>NZ_CP062062.1:0-4800000 GCF_001758625.2 Janthinobacterium sp. HH102 | reverse complement strand
CGAAGCTGCTCGATTACCTGGGCGAGGAATCGCTGGCCCATTTCCACGGCGTGCAGAAGATCTTGAACCACAACAATATCCCGTTCACCATCAACCCACGCCTGGTGCGCGGCCTCGATTACTACAACCGCACGGTGTTCGAGTGGGTCAGCGACAAGCTGGGCGCGCAAGGCACGGTCTGCGCCGGCGGCCGCTATGATGGCATGGTGGAAATGTTCGGCGGCAAATCGACGCCCGCCGTCGGTTTCGGCATGGGCGTCGAACGCCTGGTGCTGCTGATGAAGGATGCGGCCGAGCCGGAAGCGCCGGCCCAGTGCGACGTCTACCTGGTGCACCAGGGCGAGCAGGCAGGCTTGCAAGCGTTCGTGCTGGCCGAGCGGATTCGCGATGCGGGCCTGGACGTTGTGCTACATTGCGCAGCGAGCAACGGCGGCGGCAGCTTCAAGACGCAAATGAAAAAGGCCGATGCCAGCGGCGCGGCGTTTGCCGTGATCCTGGGCGACGATGAAATCGCCAACAACGTCGCGACGGTGAAAGCCATGCGCGAAGCCGATGCGGGCGCGCAGCAGAGCACGGTGCCGTTCGACGATGTCGTCGATTACGTGGTGGACCAGATCATCGGCGACCACGATTGCGGCCACGACCACGGTCCTGGCGGCCACGTGCATCACCACCATTAATTTGCAGCAAGACCGTACTACCCTCGATCAACTACTCATTCAAACTGACGACCCATGGCATACGATCACGAAGAACAAGAACAACTGGCAACCCTCAAGGCCTGGTGGCAGCGCAATGGCAATCTGACCTCCTGGGTCCTGATCGTGGCGCTGGCCGGCTACAGCGGCTGGGCTGGCTGGCAGTACTACCAGCGCACGCAGGCCGCGCAAGCGGGCCAGCTGTACGACGAACTGCAGAACGCCATCGCCGCCAAGGACACGGCCAAGGTGATGCGCGCGACCAGCGACATGCAGTCGCGTTTCAGCGGTACGGCATATGCACAGATGAGCGCCCTGGCCGCGGCCAAGGTGGCGTTCGACGCGAACGACCTGAAAACGGCCAAGACCCAGCTGCAATGGGTGGCCGAGCATGGTACGGAAGAGTACAAGGCCATCGCCAAGTTGCGTCTGGCCGGCGTCCTGCTGGACGAAAAAGCCTACGATGAAGCGCTGAAGGTGCTGGCGACGGCCACCGTGGCGCAATTTGCCGGTGCCGTGGCCGACCGCAAGGGCGACATCCTGGTGGCGCAAAACAAGCTGGCCGATGCCCGCACGGCCTACCTGGCCGCGATAGCCGCGACGGACAAGAACAATCCAGGCCGTCAACTGATCCAGGTCAAACTGGAAGCGATCGGCGGCACGGTACCGGAAGACAAGGCCAAGGCTGACAAGGCCGCCGCCTGACAGGAACACTGATGGTGGTGCGGCCGCGCGGCGTTGTGCGCCGCCTGCCTTGCCCTTACAAGTACAAGAAAAAGGTTGGATAACACTTATGCGTGTCACTGAAAAGCTGGTAGCTGCAAGTCTGTTGGCCCTGATGGCCGGTTGCTCGTCCTGGAACCCGTTCGCCTCGAAAGATCCGAAAGTCGAGCCGGCCAAGCTGGTCGAGTTAAAATCGAGCATTGCCGTGCGCGACGCCTGGAAGTATTCGATCGGCAAGGCCGGCGTGTACGCGTTGACGCCTGCGCTGGCCGGCAGCAGCCTGTACGTGGTCAGCGCCGATGGCGCGCTGGCGCGCCTGGATGCGGCCAGCGGCCGTGAAACGTGGCGCATCAAGGCCGGCAGCGACATCACCTCGGGCGCCGGCAGCGATGGCGCCGTCGTCGCCGTGGGCGCAGCCAAGGGCGCCGTGCTGGCGTTTGACGCCGATGGCAAGCAGCTGTGGAAGGCGCAGGCGTCCAGCGAAGTATTGACGGCGCCCGTCGTGGGGCAGGGCGTGGTCGTGGTGCGCAGCGTGGACAACCGCATCGTCGGCTTCGACGCCAAGACGGGCGAACGCAAATGGACGGTGCAGCGCGCCACGCCGGCATTGACCTTGCGCAATGCGCCGGGCATGGTGCTGGGCGGCGCGAACATCTACGTGGCCCAGCCGGGCGGCAAGCTGCTGGCACTGACGGCAGCGACCGGTGTGGTACGCTGGGAGATCGTCGTCAGCGAACCGCGCGGTGCCACCGAACTGGAGCGCGTCTCCGACATCGCCGGCACGCCGGTGGTGTTCGAAGGCGAAGTGTGCGCCGTTACGTATCAGGGCAAGGCGGGCTGCTTCGACGCCGCCACCGGCGTGCCGCGCTGGACCAAGCCGATTTCGTCCGATGTGGGCGTGGCCGTCGACCAGCGTTTCGTGTTTGTTGCCGATGACCAGGGTGCCGTGGTGGCGTTCAGCCGCGAAGCCGGCCAGAGCGCCTGGAAGAATGAGGCGCTGGCGCGCCGCCGCCTGTCGACGCCGGCCTCCTACGGCCGCAGCGTCGCCGTCGGCGACTATCAAGGTTATATCCACTTCCTGTCACGGGAAGATGGCGCATTAATAGGTCGTGTCAGCACCGACGGTAGCCCGATTGTTTCGGCTCCCGTCGTTGCCGGTTCGAATTTGATTTTTCAAACCCAATCAGGGACAGTGACCGCTCTCGCGGTCGAGTAATACAATGAAGCCGGTAATTGCACTAGTAGGTCGACCCAATGTTGGGAAATCGACTTTATTCAATCGTCTGACCCGCTCGCGCGATGCGCTGGTGGCGGATTTGCCTGGGTTGACGCGCGATCGTCACTATGGCGAAGGCCGTGTCGGCGAACGTCCCTTCCTCGTCATCGATACGGGTGGTTTCGAACCCGTCGCCAAGGAAGGCATCATGCACCAGATGGCACTGCAGACCAAGCAGGCCGTGGCCGAGGCCGACGTGGTGGTGTTCATCGTGGACGGCCGTCAGGGCCTGACCCCGCATGACAAGACCATCGTCGACTTCCTGCGCAAGAGCGGTCGCCCGGTCTTGCTGGTGGTTAACAAAAGCGAAGGCATGCGCTACACGGCCGTCGTGTCCGAATTCTATGAATTGGGCATGGGCGATCCGTATGCGATCTCGTCGGCGCACGGTGACGGCGTCAACGACCTCGTCGAAGTGATGCTGGACCTGGCGTTCGCGCAGCGTCCGGATGAGCCTGAAGAGCTGGAAAAGACCGACCGCGGCATCAAGATCGCCCTCGTCGGCCGTCCGAACGTGGGCAAGTCGACCTTGATCAACACCCTGCTGGGCGAAGAGCGCGTGATCGCCTTCGACATGCCGGGCACGACGCGCGATTCGATCGAAATCCCGTTCGAACGCGATGGCCAGCAATACACCCTGATCGACACGGCCGGTATCCGCCGCCGCGGCAAGGTGTTTGAAGCGATCGAGAAATTCTCGGTGGTGAAAACCCTGCAGTCGATTTCCGAAGCCAACGTGGTCGTGCTGATGCTCGACGCGCAGCAGGATATTTCGGAGCAGGACGCGCATATCGCCGGCTTTATCCTGGAATCGGGCCGCGCGCTGGTCGTGGCCGTGAATAAATGGGATGGCTTGCAATCGCACCAGCGCGATGAAATCAAGATCGATATCGACCGCAAGCTCGATTTCCTGTCGTTCGCGCAGATGCATTTCATTTCGGCGCTGAAGGGCACCAACATCGGTCCATTGATGAAGTCGCTCAACGCCGCGTATGCGGCCGCCATGTGCGACCTGTCGACGCCGAAGCTGACGCGCGCCTTGATCGAAGCCGTGGAGAAGCAGGAACCGCGCCGCAAGGGTTCGATCCGTCCGAAGCTGCGCTATGCCCACCAGGGCGGCATGAACCCGCCTGTGATCGTTATTCACGGCAATGCGCTCGACGCCGTTGGCGATCCCTACAAGCGTTATCTGGAAAAACATTTCCGCGATACGTTTGCCCTGGTCGGCACGCCGCTGCGCATCGAATTGCGTACGGGTAAAAACCCGTTTGCACGCACGCCAAGCAAGTAATGAGTTAACAGCTGGATTAAGTGCATATTAAGGCGCCGCGGAGATAATGCGGCGCCGACAGCCAATTCAATGGTTATTTGCACGGAAATAATAAAGTGTTAATGCGCCATGCGCGACAGCGATCGCGAAAACAGGTTACAGTAGCTATGACGCATCTTTCTTTCTTTGAAAGGTGTGAGAGCACTTGAAATCAAGCGAGTCGCCTCCAATTCTTACACAACAACATAAACAACGGAGCTGTTATGAGCAACAAAGGGCAACTGTTACAAGACCCATTCCTCAATGCATTACGCAAAGAGCATGTTCCTGTCTCGATCTACCTGGTCAATGGCATTAAATTGCAGGGCCATATCGAATCGTTCGATCAATATGTCGTATTGCTGCGCAATACGGTGACACAGATGGTGTACAAGCATGCCATCTCGACAGTGGTGCCGGCCCGTGCCGTCAATCTCAATATTGAATCTGAAGCGGAGTAAAGCGTTGAGCTTGACGGCCCAGCGCCTTTCACCCTCCATCGCCCCCGTCCGCGCCAGCGGCGCTGATGCGTTTGCATCGGCGTCGGCGTTCGCCGCAACTCATCAGATGCCATCATGCGCGCGGCACTAGTCGGGGTTGACTTCGGTCACAGCGACTTCGCCGCCAGCATGGAGGAACTCATGCTGTTGTCGCGTTCGGCTGGCGCGGACCCGATTTCCACCATCACGGCCAAGCGTTCCAGTCCCGATTCCGCGTATTTCGTCGGCAGCGGCAAGGCCGATGAAATTGGCGACGTCGTCGTCAACGATGGCCTGGAAATCGTCATCTTCAATCACGCCCTCTCGCCCGCCCAGCAGCGCAATCTGGAAAAGCGCCTGAATGTGCGCGTGCTCGACCGTACCAGCCTGATCCTCGACATCTTCGCGCAGCGCGCCAAGAGCCACGAGGGCAAGCTGCAAGTCGAGCTGGCCCAGCTGCAGCATCTGGCCACGCGCCTGATCCGCGGCTGGACCCACCTGGAACGGCAAAAGGGCGGTATCGGCTTGCGCGGTCCCGGCGAGACGCAGCTCGAGACCGACCGCCGGCTGATCGGCGACCGTGTCAAGGCCCTGCGCGCGCGCCTGGAAAAACTGCACAAGCAGCGCGAAACGCAGCGCCGCGCGCGCGGCCGCAATCACACATTCTCGGTGTCCCTCGTCGGTTATACCAATGCCGGCAAGTCGACCCTGTTCAATGCCGTGACCAAGGCCGGCGTGTATGTCGCCGACCAGTTGTTCGCCACCCTCGACACCACCTCGCGCCGGGTTTACCTGGGCCAGGAAGTGGGCAACGTGGTGATCTCCGACACGGTCGGCTTCGTACGCGAATTGCCGCACCAGCTGGTGGCTGCCTTTCGCGCCACGCTCGAAGAAACCATCCATGCCGATCTGCTGCTGCACGTCGTCGACGCCGCGTCGCCGGTGCGCATGGAGCAGATCGAGCAGGTCAACCTGGTCTTGAAAGAGATCGGCGCCGATCATATTCCGCAAATCCTCGTGTGGAACAAGATCGATGCGGCCGGGCTGGAGCCTTCGGTGGAGCGCGACGAATATGCTACGATCAGTCGCGTGTTCGTTAGTGCGCAGAAGGGCAGCGGGCTCGACCTGCTGCGCGATGCGATCGTCGAGATGGCCAGGAAGGCGCCCCGTTCTGCCCACCTGTATCAGAACGACGAAGCACCGCAGGAAGATCAGTTTGACGGTCAGTACGACCAGCACGATGGCGCCGCCCCGGACCAGGACGAAGAGCCTGGCGAGGACGATAGGATTTCCACCCACTCCCAAGTCGGAACACGATAGTTATGCTTGTCTCCCTACTCAAAAAAACAGGCTTGAAGTTGTCCCTGAACGATCCCCGCTGGGGCAATCGCAAGGACGACGGCAAGAAAGCCCAAGAAGGCAAAAAGCCCGGCGAAGGTCCGCCGGACCTCGATCAGTTGTGGCGCGATTTCAATCAGCGCCTGAACGCCTTTTTCGGACAGAAGAACCGTCCCGACAACGGCGGCAATAACAACGGTGGCGGCGGTGGCCCGCGCCCCGACATGAAGGGCGCCGGCATCACCGCCGGCGTCGTTGGCGTGATCGCCGTCTTCATCTGGCTCGCCAGCGGCGCCTTCATCGTGCAAGAGGGCCAGAGCGGCGTGGTGCTGACGTTTGGCCAATACACGCGCACGGCGCCGGCCGGTCTCAACTGGCGCTGGCCGTATCCGTTCCAGACCGATGAAACCGTCAACGTGTCGCAGGTGCGCACGGTGGAAGTGGGTTATCGCACCTCGCTGCGCAACAAGCAGGCCAGCGAGTCGCTGATGCTGACGGATGATGAAAACATCATCGACATCCAGTTCGCGGTGCAGTACACCCTGAAAGATCCCGTGGAATGGCTGTTCAGCCTGCGCGACCAGGAAGACACCTTGCGCCAGGTCGCCGAAACGGCGATCCGCGAAGTGGTCGGCCGCAGCAAGATGGACTTCGTGCTGTATGAAGGCCGCGAAAAAGTGGCTTTTGATACGCAGAAATTGATGCAGCAGATTCTTGAAGATTACAAGGCTGGCGTGTTGATCAACAACGTGACGATGCAGGCCGTGCAGCCGCCGGAGCAGGTGCAAGCCGCCTTCGACGATGCCGTCAAGGCAGGCCAGGACCGTGAACGCCAGAAGAATGAAGGCCAGGCCTACGCCAATGACGTCATTCCGAAAGCCCGCGGCGCAGCATTCCGCCTGGTGCAGGAAGCAGAGGCCTACCGTGCCATGGTGACCGAGAACTCCGAAGGTAACGCGTCGCGCTTCAAGCAGGTGCTGGTCGAGTACCAGAAGGCGCCGGCCGTCACGCGCGACCGCATGTACCTGGAAACGATGCAGCAAGTGTTCAGCAGTGCCAGCAAGGTCATGGTTGACGCCAAGACGGGCAGCAATCTGCTGTATCTGCCGCTCGACAAGTTGATCGCCCAGACGGCTGCCACCGATGCTGCCGCTGCCGCCGCCCGTGCTGCCGCGACACCCGCAGCCAACACCGTTTTGCCACAGGAAGCCATGCCGACAGTAGAAGTCAATCAGCGCCGTGACAGCCGCTCTTCGCGTGAACGGGAGAGCCGCTAATGAACCGTATCGTTGCCGCCCTGATCGCGGGCTTCATCGCGATCATGCTCCTTTCCTCGACCGTGTTCGTGGTCGATCAGCGTAAATACGCCATCGTCTTCGCCCTCGGTGAAGTCAAGGACGAGATCAGCAAGCCAGGCTTGTACTTCAAGCTGCCGCCGCCGTTCCAGAACGTCATCTACCTGGACAAGCGTATCCTGACGCTCGACACGCCGGAACCGGAACGCTTCATCACGGCCGAGAAGAAGAATATCCTCGTCGACGCGTATGTGAAGTGGCGCATCGTCAATCCGAAGACCTATTTCCGCAGCTTCGGCGGCGATGAAAGCCGTGCGCGCAACCGCATGTCGCAAATCGTCAAGGCGGCGCTGAACGATGAAATCACCAAGCGCACGGTGCGCGAAGTGATCTCGGGCGAGCGTGGCAAGGTGATGCAGGCGATCAAGGCCAAGGTGGCGGCCGAGGCCGAGGCCATCGGCGTAGGCATCGTCGACGTGCGCCTGAAGCGCGTCGATTACGTCGAGCAGATCAACAACTCCGTGTACGAGCGCATGAAGTCCGAGCGCGTGCGCGTGGCCAATGAACTGCGTTCCACCGGTTCGGCCGACTCCGAGAAGATCCGCGCCGACGCCGACAAGCAGCGCACGGTGATCCTGGCCGAAGCGTATCGCGAAGCCGAGAAGATCCGCGGCGAGGGCGATGCCAAGGCATCGCAGGTGTATGCGGAAGCGTTTGGCAAGAATCCGGAGTTCTACAAGTTTTACCGCAGCCTGGAAGCCTACCGCGCCACGTTCAAGGACAAGGGCGACGTGATGGTGGTCGATCCGAGCTCGGAATTCTTCAAGTACTTCAAGGGTAACGGCACGGCCGCTCCGTCCAAGAAGTAAGACAGCATCGCACTGCACCCGGCCGCAAGGACGGGGGCGGCAGCAGCGGGGCCGGCATCGATGCCGGCCCCGTTTTTTTGTGCCCGTCTAGTTGTTGCGGGAAGGCGTAAAATGCGGTGTTTTTAGGGCCGTGCGGCAGCGTTTCGGACAACTTATCCCTAAAGGCCCGTGTTTTCGCGTAAAATATCAGGTTCGGCCTCTTGCCTGGCGCGCGCGCCGCTGCCTCGCATGATGCATTTTTTCAACTTTCTTCCGTATCTCGCTCCCTCATGCCGAATTGGCTTTTGCCCGAAAATATTGCCGATGTTCTGCCGTCGGAAGCGCGCAAGATCGAAGAGCTGCGCCGCCTCATGCTGGATAATTTCCGTCTGTACGGATATGAACTGGTGATGCCGCCGCTGCTCGAGTATCTGGAATCGCTGATGACCGGCGCTGGCAAGGATACCGACCTGCGCACGTTCAAACTGGTCGACCAGCTGTCGGGCCGCATGCTCGGCCTGCGCGCCGACATGACGACGCAAGTGGCGCGTATCGACGCCCACCTGCTCAACCGTGCCACCGTCACCCGCCTGTGCTACGCCGGCAGCGTGCTGCATACCCGTCCGTCGGGCCTGCACGCCACCCGCGAACCGCTGCAGATCGGCGCCGAAATCTATGGCCACGCCGGCCTGGAAGCGGATGCCGAGATCCAGGAACTGGCGCTCGCTTCGCTGGCACTGGCCGGTTTCGACAGCGTGCGCCTGGATCTGTCGCACGTCGGCCTGTTGCGCGCTATCATTGCGCAAGACGCCGCCGCCGGGCGCGACGAAGCTGCGCTGTACGCCTTGCTGCGCGCGAAAGATGCGCCGGGCCTGCGTGCCCTGACTGCCGGTTACGACGCCGTCACGCGCGATGCGCTGCTGGCCTTGCCGAACCTGTACGGCGACATCGATGTGCTGGCGCGTGCGCGCGAAGTGCTGCCGCCGCTGCCGGGCGTGCTCAAGGCGCTGGCCGAACTGGCCGCGCTGGCAGGATCGGCCCTGGGCCGCGCCGAAGTGGCGATCGACCTGGCCGACCTGCGCGGCTACCAATATGAAAGCGGCGCGATGTTTGCGCTGTATGTACCAGGCTTGCCGAACGCGGTTGCGCGCGGCGGCCGTTATGACCACGTCGGCGAAGCGTTCGGCCGGGCACGTCCCGCGACCGGCTTCTCGCTCGATTTGCGCGAACTGGCGCGCCTGTTGCCGACCGCAGAACGGAAGCATTCGATCCGCGCGCCGTGGGGCAGCGCGCCAGAATTGAAGGAAAAAATCGCCGAGTTGCGCAAGGCGGGCGAGGTCGTGATCCAGAGTATGCCGGGTCACAGTAATGAACAAGACGAGTTCGAGTGCGATCGCGTGCTGGTACTTGCCGATAATGGTAGTAGCTGGATTCTTAAAAACTTAGGTTGAGTGATGTCAAAGAAAATTATGGCAAAGAACGTTGTTGTCATCGGCACCCAATGGGGCGATGAAGGTAAAGGCAAGATCGTCGATTGGTTGACCGATCACGCCCAAGGCGTGGTGCGCTTCCAGGGCGGCCACAATGCAGGCCACACGCTGGTCATCGGCGGCGTCAAAACCGCACTGCAGCTGATCCCGTCGGGCATCATGCGTCCAGGCGTCGCCTGCTACATCGGTAACGGCGTGGTCGTTTCCGTGCCGGACGTGCTGCGCGAAATCGACAAGCTCGAAGCGGTCGGCGTCGAAGTCGCCTCGCGCCTGAAAGTGTCGGACGCGGCACCCGTGATCCTGCCTTACCACACCGCGATCGACCTGGCGCGTGAAGCCAAGCGTGGCGATGCGAAGATCGGCACCACCGGCAAGGGCATCGGCCCGGCCTACGAAGACAAAGTGGCGCGCCGCGCGATCCGTATCGCCGACCTGCTCAACGAGAAGCGCTTTGCCGAAAAGCTGGCCGAAAACCTCGATTACCACAACTTCGTGCTGGAAAACTACCTGAAGGCGCCGAAAGTCGACTATCAGAAGACCCTCGACGACGCGCTGGCCTATGTGCCGCGTCTGCGTCCGATGGTCACCGACGTGTCGAGCGCACTGTACAAGGCGCACAAGGCCGGCGCGAATCTGCTGTTCGAAGGCGCGCAGGGTTCCCTGCTCGACGTCGACCACGGCACCTATCCGTTCGTCACCTCGTCGAACTGCGTGGCCGGCAATGCCGCCGCCGGTTCGGGCGTCGGTCCTGGCATGCTGCACTACATCATGGGCATCACCAAGGCTTACACGACGCGCGTCGGTTCCGGCCCGTTCCCGTCGGAACTGCCAACGGATGCAGGCGTTGGCCACCATCTGGCGCAAGTCGGCCATGAATTCGGCACCGTCACGGGCCGTGCCCGCCGCTGCGGCTGGTTCGACGCCGCCTTGCTGCGCCGCTCCGTGCAAATCAACGGCGTGACGGGCATGTGCCTGACCAAGCTGGACGTGCTCGACGGTATCGAAACGCTGAAACTGTGCACCGGCTACACCATCGACGGCGTGGCCACGGACATCTTCCCATCGGGCGCTGAAGAAGCCGCCCGTTGCGTGCCCGTGTACGAAGAGATGCCGGGCTGGACGGAAAGCACGGTCGGCGCGAAATCGCTGGCGGCCCTGCCTGCCACGGCGCGCGCCTACATCAAGCGCATCGAAGAACTGGTCGGCGTACCGGTGGACATGGTTTCGACCGGTCCGGATCGTGAAGAAACGATCGTGCTGCGCCACCCATTCGAGTAAGCTGCTGGACACAATCCGCCGCAAGGCGGATTTTTTTAATCACGCTAATAATAAGATTTCACTATCATGACTACCCCACAATCGAACGATCAACATCTCTGGGTCAACTGGGAAGAGTACCACCGCCTGATCGAGCGCCTGGCGCTCAAGGTCTACGAATCGGGCTGGAAATTCGACCAGGTATTGTGCCTGGCGCGCGGCGGCGTGCGTCCTGGCGACGTGTTCTCGCGCATCTTTGATTTGCCGCTGGCCATCCTGTCGACCAGCTCCTACCGCGAAGACGCGGGCACGGTGCGCGGCGACCTCGATATCGCCAAGTACATGACCATGACCAAGGGCCCGCTGGCCGGCCGCATCCTGCTGGTCGACGACCTGGCCGATTCCGGCGTCACGCTGGACAAGGTCACGCGTCACCTGAAGGAAAACTTCCCTGACGTGACCGAAGTCAAATCGGCCGTGATCTGGCTCAAGGGCTGCTCCGTCGTGCGTCCCGATTACTTCCTCGACGAACTGCCGCACAATCCGTGGATCCATCAGCCGTTCGAAGACTACGACGGCCTGCGTCCGCACCAGCTGGCGGCGTGGATCAAGAAGGGCGAGGCAGGCAAGTAATTGCGTGCGCGCTTGCAAAAAAAAGACGATCGTGTATCGTCTTTTTTTTCGTCCAAGGAAATGCGATGACCATACTGACGACGGCGCGGCTGCGCCTGGAACCGATCAACGAGAGCCACTACGAGCGCATGCGCACGCTCAACACCGATCCCGAGGTGATGACCTACCTGAACGCGGGCCAGCCCGAGACCGAAGAGGTGACGCGCGCGGCCATCGCGCGCACCATGGGCCGCTGGGTCGAATGGGGTTATTCGTGGTGGGCGCTGATACGCCTCGATGACGGTGAACTGGTGGGCATGGCCTGCCTGCAGCACCTCTCCGGCGACAGGGCCAATCCCCTTGAAATCGGCTGGCGCCTGGCGCGTACGGGCTGGGGGCAGGGCTATGCCAGCGAGGCGGCGGCCGCCATCGTCGCGCATGCGTTCGACGTCGTCGGCGCACCGGAAGTGGTGGCCGTGGCCCATCCCGACAACGCCGCCTCGATCAAGGTCATGACGCGCCTGGGCATGCAATATGTGGGCATGGAACGCCATTACGATATCGACAGCGTCGTCTACCGCCTGGCGCGCCCATGACGGCAGCGCGCAAGCCCCTGAAGCTGGGCTGCAGCTACGGCGTGCGGTTTTCGCCCGATTGCACGCGCCTGGCGGTGCTGGGGCGCGACCTGGTCCTGTGGGACGTGGCGGCACGCCAGAAACTGTGGCGCGGCAAATTCATCGCGCACATGTCGGACCTTGCCTTTTCGCCCGACGGTGGCCGGCTGGCCATCAAGAGCACGACGGGCCAGCTGGCCGTGGTGGATGCCCAGGCGGGACAACTGCTGCTCAATTTCCAGAACAAGAAGGATGGCGAAGGCTGCGGCACCGCGTGGTCGCCGTGCGGGCAGTATCTTGCCGACGGCGGCTGGGATGGCCGCCTGCGGCTACGCGACGCGCAGACGGGCGAGGTGCGCTTCATGCAGGAGCACCCGGGCGAGATGCTGCGCGGTGTCCACGTTATCGACGGCGGGCGGCGCTTGCTGCTCCTGCACGGCGTCAAATCGGTGGACGAGGGGCAGGTGCAGCCGCCCGACTACTGCAGCGTATGGGACTGGCCCCTGCGGGCGGGCGGCGGGCGCAAGGTGCTGTCGCTGCCAGGACTGAAGTCGTGCGTGCCATCGCCCGACGGAGCATCCCTGGCCGTGCTGCATCACGCGGGCGGCGAGGAGTTCCTGTCGGTATATGCGCTGGCCGATGGCCGCCGGCTGGCCACGGTGCCGGTGGAGGTGGGCGGCGGCACGGGCGACGCCCTGCGCTGGCTGCCCGACGGCAGCGCGCTGGGACGCATCGGCAAGGGCAAGCTGCTGTTGTATGGCTGGCCGGGCCTCGACGTGCTGACACAACACGCTTTGATGTATCCCTGCTCGCTGGATTTTTTGCCCGGCTCGCCATTGGCCGCCATCGGCTCCTGGGAATCCGGCATGCTGATGGAGTTGAACCCTCACAAGGAGACTGCATGATTACCTGTTACCTGCGCTACATCATCGACCCGTACAAATTGCGGGAATTCGAAGCCTACGGCAAGCTGTGGATACCGCTGGTCGAACGCTTCGGCGGCCAGCACCACGGCTACTTTTTGCCATCGGAAGGCGCCAGCAATGTGGCCCTGGCCATGTTCTCGTTCCCCAGCCTGGCCTTGTACGAGCAGTACCGCAGCGATTCGATGCAGGACGCCGAATGCCAGGCCGCCTTTCGCTATGCCGAGGAGACGCGCTGCATCGTCAGCTACGAGCGCAGTTTTTTCCGCCCCGTGTTTGCCTGAACAGGTTTACTGAACAAGGTCAGTCGCGCTGCGGCGCGCCCAAGGGGAAGAGGTGGCGGTACGGGCGCGCTTCGTCCACCGCGCGGGCGAACGATGGACGGGCCAGCAAGCGGGCGCGATAGGCGTGCAGCAGGGGCAGCGTGGCGGGAATCGGCTGCGTCCAGTCCGCATAGAACAGCGACGGAGCGGCGGCGCAGTCGGCCAGGGTAAAGTCTTCGCCCGTCGCCCATGTCTTGCCGGCCAGGCGGGTTTCCAGCCAGGCGTAGGCGAGATCCAGCTTGTTGCCGGCAAACACGCGGCCTTCCTCGGTGTTCGCCGAGGCGCCCGTCAGGGCGGCGCCGACGGCATGCTGCACGGGCGTCATGACGTGCAGGTCGAAATAGCGGTCGAGAAAGCGCACGTCCAGCGCCTGCATGGCGTCGTCCGGCAGCAGGCGCAGCGGGCCGGGATGGGCCAGTTGCAGGTATTCGATGATGATGCTGGTCTCGGCGACGTTGCGCTCCCCATCCACCAGCAGCGGAAACTTGCGCAGCGGCCAGCGTTCCAGCCACTGCTGCAGGTGCTGCGGCATGTCCGGCGCCAGGCGGCGGAAATCGAACGGTATGGCGTTTTCGTACAGGGCGATGAGCACCTTTTGCGTGTACGAGGAAAAGGGATGGCCGTAGAGGATCAGCGACACGGTGGGATCTCCTGTGCAAGGTTGGCAACACGCGCGTGCAGCAACGATAGTGCAATCACCGGATCAATGCAAGCGGTCCGGGCCGATCGTGCACCGGCCGTTTCCGCTTGCATTCCTGGCTCGCCCGCCGTCTAACCGAGGCTCGCCAGGTAGCGCAATCCCGTGATGCTGGGGAAAAAGCAATACACGCCGCCCCGCGTGATGACACTGCGCGAGAAATGCTGCAGTTTTGTATTGCCGCTGCCCTTGGGGCCCACGCCTGGCAGGGTGAAGGAGCTGACGGCAGGGTCGTTGATTCCCAAAAACACGTCCTGGCCGCTGATATTGAACGTGGCATTGCCCGCCTCGGGACCGGCCGGACCGACGGCCGATTTGACGAAGGCATCGTCGTCGTTCCATTGCTCCATCAGAAATTCGAATTGATTGCGCAGGCTGGCATTGATGAAATAGCCGACCAGGCCGCGCTGCTGCGCGATGGGTGCGGCCGGATCATATTCGCTGCCGTAGGGCATGGCGCGCCGCACGATGCGGTGGTGGCGGGCGGAGGTGCCCACGACGCCTTCGTCGCGCGGATTGTTGCGCCGGATATGCGCGCCGACCGGGCATTTCAGGCCCAGCGTGTCATCCAGTTCCGGCTGTGCGCCATCGACATAGTGAAAGCGGTTCAGGCTGTCGTCCGGCAGCACGGGGCCGGCCTGGTCCGGCCTGAGCACCAGTGGATTGCCGTTGCGCCAGCGCCCGCACATCTTGGCGGCCAGCATCTCGGTGCTGAGCCCGGAACTGGCCGCGCCCTGGCTCAGGATGCTGTCGAACAGGGGCACGTCCTGCTCCAAGATGCGGAAGGCGGCATAGCTGCCATTGGTGGACAGTTGCGGCGGCTGCACCTGGTAGGTGCCGCCATTTTCATTCAGGTAGCCCAGCAGGAATTCCCCCGTCTTGACGCTGTTGAGCGGGTCGGGGTCGTGTTCGTGCTTGCGCTGCGGGGCGCCATCGACGTCCGGCTGGGCGATGCTGTCGCGGTAGCCGAAATGCACGCGGTTGCCTGGCAGGGCCATGCCGTCGTGTGCATACAGTTCACGCCAGCCAGCGGCAAATGCGCGGCGCAGTGTGGCCGAGGTCTCCTGCAGCACTTCCTCCGATTCGCTGACCCATAGGCTCAGCAGCGCATGCACCTGGCCATGCTGGGTGGCCGGCCCCAGGTTGCCGAGCCAGTGTTCGGGGGCGCTGTCGCCCACGTCGCCCACGGCAGCGACGCTGGCCGGGTCGGCCGCGCCCCGCTGGAACGCCTGGTCGAAGGTGGCCAGGTTGGCCGCAGCAACGCCCAGCGCGGACAGGCCGGGAGCGGTAAAGCTGAGGTTCAGGAAGCAGGGCGGCTTGGGATGGATATGGCGCGCTGTAGTTATCGACGGCAGTCCGTCGCTGCCGTCGAGCAGGGCCGCGATGGTACGCCGCGCCTGCGCCGCATCCGTGATGCTAAGGATGAAATGGCGCGCCAGGTTGACGCGGTAGCCGCGCAGGATCGTGCCTTGCACGTCGTCGTAATCGATGGTGGGATCGGCCATGCTGTCTCTCCGGGGGCTGGGGTTGTGACTGGCAGGGTGGTGGGGCCGCTTGCGCAGCCCCGGCGTGGTGTCGAGTTCAGACTGAAGCGAGGATTTGCTGGACGGTCTGTGGATAGGCGCTATACAGGCCGTTATTGGGCACGTGCTGCGCAGCGTCGTTGGCGGTGATGAAGGCTTCAAAAGCAGCCACGTGGTTGGCAACGGGCATCAGCGCCTTGCCGCCCACGACAAACTGCAGTAGCGCGTCGAATACCTCGCCCAACTGGGCCACGAAATCCTCGATGTAGCCGTTGAAACTGCCGTCGTACTCGGTGATGACGCCGATGACGAGGGTGTTGGAAGCGCCCGCCGAGTTAATGTTGGGCAGCAGGTTGGCCTGGGAGCGGTCAAGCAGGGTGAAGCGGGCAAAGTGCACGGTACCAATATCGGTGAGGGCGGCATTGATCTTCGCCTGGTATTCCTGCAACGCTGCGGCGATGGAAATCGGATTGGTGTCGGGCAGTACCGGCATCATCAAGCACAGTGGATTTGCCATGGGAAGCTCCTCATTACGTGGTTGTCGGGAGGGCCGACACTACGCTGCGGCGCCCACTGCGTCAAAAACTATATTTTTGAACTTGTTGCTAAATTAGCACCATTGCAACATGATAGTCGATATGAAATGTAGTCTCATGTGGATAGTCGCCGGGGCTGGCCGGCACTGGCGGACACTCTGCCGCCAGGCTGTTCCGGCCTGTTGCGGGAAGCGCAAGTGGCGCCGCCGGCAGCGCCGGATTCTGGACGATTATTTCTGCAGAATGGGATGGCGATGCGATGCCGGCCGCCTGGTGCCTGGCCTTAATCCTCAGCCTGGAATTCGCTGGCCGAGACGAACAGGTCCCACGAGGCGATGAACAGGGCCGCCACCACGGGGCCGATGACAAAGCCGTTCAGACCAAACAGGGCCATGCCGCCCACGGTCGACAGCAGCACCACGTAGTCGGGCATCTTCGTGTCCTTGCCCACCAGGATAGGGCGCAGCACGTTGTCGACCAGGCCGATGACGAAGACGCCGAAGGCGGCCAGGCCTGCGCCTTGCCAGATGGCGCCCGTGGCCAGGAAATAGGCTGCCACGGGTGCCCAGACGAGGGCGGCGCCGACGGCCGGCAGCAGCGACAGGAAGGCCATCAGTACTGCCCACAGCAGGGGCGCCGGCACGTCGAGGAACCAGAACGCCAGGCCGCCGAGGGCGCCCTGGGCGATCGCCACGAGGATGTTGCCCTTCACCGTGGCGCGGATCACCGTGGTGAAATTGGTGAACAGGCGCTGCTTGTACTTGCGGCTCAGCGGCACGGCGTTCTTGATGCGGGCCGACAGGCTAGAGCCATCGCGCATGAGGAAAAACAGCAGGTACAGCATGATGCACAGGCTGGTGAGGAATTCGAAGGTGTACAGGCCCACATTGATGGCTTTGACGGCCACCACCTGGCTTACCTGCGTGGCGCCCTCGGCCAGCTTGTCCTGCAGGCTGGCCAGGCTGGTCAGGTTGAAGCGCTCGAGCAGGTTGATCAGCCATTGCGGCAGCACGGCCATGATTTTATTGAAGAACATGGCGACCGTGATTTCGCCCGAACGCACCATCTCCACCACGCTGGCCGCCTGGTTCACGAGCGACACGGAAATGAGCGACAGCGGCAGGATCACGATGACGATGATCAACAGCAAGGTCAGCAGCGACGCCAGGCCGGCGCGGCCCCGGGTTTTGGCCAGCAGCCAGCGGTACACGGGCGCGAACAGGATCGCCAGGATGACGCCCCAGAAGATGGCGCCCGCATACGGCGCCAATATCCAGCCGAAGCCGATGGTGACGATGCTCAAGAGGAGCAGGAACACTTTCTGGTGCAGCGTGAGGGTAGGCATGGGCGATAGCGCAATGATAAGGGTTGAGTTGCCCCATCATAAGCGAGGCCAAGGGCCGTGCGCCATACAATTGTCGCGCTGCGTGCGCGAGCGCACCCGGCGCGCCGGCGGGCTGGCAACGCGGTGGCGGCAATTCCAGTAAGCTGTCGTTCCAGGCGTTCCATCCCGGGAGCCTTTGACTTCCTTTGACTTCAGGAATCCGCGTGCTTGACCCCATCCATTTTTATGAACCTGCGCAGGGCCACGGCTTGCCGCACGATCCCTTTAACGCCATCGTGGGGCCGCGTCCCATCGGCTGGATCGCCTCGCGCAGCAGTGCGGGCGTGCTCAATCTGGCGCCGTACAGCTTTTTCAACGCCTTCAATTACCATCCGCCGCTGATCGGCTTTTCCAGCATCGGCCGCAAGGATACCTTGCGCAATATCGAACAGACGGGCGAATTCGTGTGGAACCTGGCGACCCGTCCGCTGGCCGAGGCCATGAACGCCAGTTGCGCGCCGGCGCCGCCCGAAGTCGACGAATTCGCGCTGGCCGGCCTGACGCCGGCCGCCTCGCGCATCGTGGACGTGCCGCGCGTGGCCGAAAGCCCCGTGTCCTTCGAATGCCGGCGCACGCAGATCATCGAGCTGCAAGGCGTCAATGGCGACGGTGTCGGCAGCTGGCTGGTGCTGGGGGAAGTGGTGGGCGTGCACATCGCGCGCCATCTGCTGGCCGACGGCGTGTACGACACGGCCGCCGCCGCGCCGATATTGCGCGGCGGCGGCCCGGCCGATTATTTCGAGATCGGACCGGCCAGCCTGTTCCACATGCGCCGGCCAGCCTGGCCGTAATGCGCCGTCTGGCCAGGCCGTACTGGTTCAGGCCGGAACTGGATGGCGCTCCTTGACGATGCCGCGATAGATCAGCCACGTTGCCAGCAGGCTGATGGCGCCGGCGCCCGCCATCCAGTAGCCTGGCGCCGCCTTGTCGCCGGTGCTCTCGATCAGCAGGGTCGACACCAGCGGCGTCAGGCCGCCGAACAGCGCGGTGGCCAGGCTGTAGGCCAGCGAAAAGCCCGTGGTCCGCACGCTGGCCGGGATGATTTCCGTCAGCGCGACGATGGTGGCGCCGTTGTAGCTGCCGTACAGGAAGGACAGCCACAGCTCGACCATCAGCATGTGCTCGAAACTGGGATGGGCGACCAGCCAGGACAGGGACGGGTACGCGGTCAGCATCGTCAGCGCCGCGCACGCGGCCATGATGGGCCAGCGCCCGATGCGGTCGGACAGCGCGCCCATGACGGGCAGCCAGAGTAAGTTCGACAGGCCGATGCACAAGGTGACGAGCAGGCTGTCTTCGGTGCTCAGTTTGAGCACGCTCTTGCCGAAGGTCGGCGTGTAGACGGTGATCAGATAGAACGCCACCGTCGTCAGCACGATCAGCATCGCGCCGCTGACGACCAGCGGCCAGTTGAGGCTGATGGTCTTGAGCATTTGCCGGAACGTCGGATGCGACTTGCGCGTCAGATAGGCCTCGGTCTCCTGCAGCGAACGGCGGATGTAGAACACCACGGGGATGATGGAGCATCCGATGAAGAACGGGATGCGCCAGCCCCAGTCCGCGATGAATTCCTTGCTCAAGGTTGCGTTGAGATAGTAGCCGAGCGCCGCGGAAAAGATGATGGCGACTTGCTGGCTGGCCGATTGCCAGCTGACGTAATAGCCCTTGTTGCCGGGTGTCGCCATCTCGGACAGGTAGACCGACACGCCGCCCAGCTCCACGCCGGCGGAGAAACCTTGCAGCAAGCGCCCGATCAGCACGAGGAACGGCGCCAGCAAGCCGATGGTCGCATAGCCGGGCACGAAGGCGATCAGCGCCGTGCCGGAAGCCATGATGGCCAGGGTCAGCACCAGTCCCTTGCGCCGGCCGATGCGGTCGATATAGCTGCCGAGGATGATGGCGCCCAGCGGCCGCATGAAAAACCCCGCGCCGAAGGTGGCGAAGGTCATCATCAGGGCCGCGTATTCGCTGGTGGCGGGGAAGAAGGCCTTGGCAATATACGTCGCGTAAAAGCCGAACAGGAAAAAATCGTACATTTCGATGAAGTTCCCGCTCGTCACCCGGATGACGGTGGCGATGCGCGAGGGAGGGCGTGCCTGTGTGCGCGGCGCTGTCGGCTCGGCGAGGGGCGCGGCGGTCGATGGAATGGCCATGGTTTACCTCGATGAAAGATGAGTGACGTCGCCTAGTGCGTTGCTGTTGCTGGCGCCGATGCCGGTTCCAGTCCGGACGCTTCGATCGCGCCGGCGTTGGCCGGGGCGGCGAGGAAGCGCAGCAAGGCGCGGCCGGCTTCCGGTTCCTTGCCGCCCGGGACCAGCGCCGCCGAAAATTGCGTCATCAACTGCACTTCCGGCGGCAGCAGGCCGACGATGTCGATGCCTTGGACCGGCAGCAGCTCGCTGCGCTGCTGGCAGCCGAAATCGGCCTCGCCATGCGCGATGATTTCGCCGACGGGGGTGGCGGGAATTTTGGCGGCCTTGCCCTGCATCTGCTCCGCGATGTGCAGTGTCTTCATCAGCTGCTTCTCGATGTATTCGCCGCTGGCGCTGTCCGAATAGGCCACCTTGTGCGCCTGCAGGAAAGCGCTGCGCAAGCCCTCGGTCGTGCTGATGTCGGGCTTTGCCGCGCCGTGGCGCACGGCGCAGGCGATCGGCGAATTGGCCAGGACCACCTTGCTGCCGGGGACCAGGCGGCCTTCCTGCATCAGTTTGTCGAGCGCGTCGCCGACCATGATGACGACGTCGATCGGCTCGCCGCGCGCCAGCCGCGCCGGGATCGCATTCCTGGTGGTGCCCATCGACGGTCCCCATTCGGACAGCAACTGGTCGCCGCTGGCGCGTTCGTAGGCGGGCGCCAGGTTTTTGTAGGCCTGGGCGAAGCCGCCCGAGCTGACCACGCGGATGTCGGCGGCATGGGCCGCGCCGGCGGCCAGCAGCACCAGCGCCGCGAGCAGCGGGCGCGAGGTTTGCAGCAGAGTATGCTGAGGCATGATGGTTCTCCTGATGTTAAAATTTTTTCATGAGGCCGGGTGTCAAGCCCGTGCCGTGGCGGTTGTTGAGGTGTGTTTCCGTGACGCCGGCAGCGTTGCGCCGCCGGCCGCCGGTAAAAGCGCGAACGTGGAATGGTGTCGCATCATGTCTCCTTTTTCAGTTCAGGCCTTCTTGGCGAGGCTCAGCATTCAGACCCCATCATCGTTGAAATGGCATAATTTGATAATTGCAATTTTTCCGGGAATTAATGCATGCAGCGCATCAATTACGAGCTTCATGATTTGCAGGCTTTCGTGGCCGTGGCGGAGCGCAACAGCTTTCGCCAGGCCGCGGCGGACCTGTTCCTGTCGCAGCCCGCGCTCAGCCGCCGCATCGAAAAACTCGAGGATGCGCTGGGGGTCAAGCTGTTTGAGCGCACCACCCGGCGCGTGCAGCTGACCAACGTCGGGCAGGTGTTCCTGGTGAACGTGCGCGATGCGCTCAACGGCCTGGAAGATGCCGTGCTGGGCGTGGCCGACCTGGCCGCGCACCGCACGGGGACGGTGACGTTTGCCTGCGTGCCCTCGGCCGTGTGGCATTTCCTGCCGGACGTGCTCAAGCGCTTCAGCGCGCAGTTTCCGAAAATCCGCGTGCGCGTGCATGACGAAAGCGCGCAGGACGTGCTCAACCTCGTGCTGTCTGGCGAGGCGGACTTCGGCATCAGCTTTACGGGCGCGGAAAATCCGGAGATCCATTTCCAGCCCATCTACGTCGAGACCTACGTGCTGGCGATGCGGGCCGATCACCGGCTGGCCAAGCGCAAGAAGCTGAGCTGGAAGGATACGGTCGACGAACGCTATATCTCGGTGGCCAAGTCGAGCGGCAACCGCAGCGTGCTCGATGCGGCGCTGGCCGGCGTGGAAAAACACCCGTGGATCTCGTGCGAGATCAACCACGTGTCAGGCATCCTGGCGCTGGTGGAGTCGGGCCTGGGCGTGGCGGCGGTGCCGGGCCTGTCGATTCTGCCGGAGCGGCAAGGCGCGGTGGTCGGCGTGCCGCTCGTCAATCCCGCCGTCAAGCGCACGCTGGGCTTGATCAGCCGGCATCAGCACGCGATGCCGCCCGCGTCACGCACCCTGTTCGACATGATGAGCGCGAGCATAGGAAAGCAGGGGCGGCGGGCATGAGCGCAGCGCAGGTGAGGCGGTGACGTAGATCTTATTTTTGCATGATGGGATCGCGCCCCAGCGTGCGCGCCAGCGCGCCGCCGTCGCCGCGCCAGAATTCGCGGTCGGCCAGGCGCACGCGCTCGGCCGCGTGCTGCATGTGTTCCATGGCCGCCTGGCGTGCCCGCTGCGGGTCGCCATCCGCGATCGCCTGCACGATCTTTTCATGTTCGCGCCGCACTTCGATGGAAAAGTCCGTGCGCCGCGCTTCATTCGCGCGCGTCACCTTGACGGCCGAGCGGATCGGGTCGGCGAACATGGCGACGAATTTCGGCCAGTAGGGGTTGCCCGTCGCCTCGGCGATGCACAGGTGCAGGCGCACGTCTTCTTCCACGCCGTCGACGCCGGCCGCCACGGCTTCCTCGATGCGGCGCAGCGCGTGTTCGATGTCGGCCAGCTGGCCCGGCGTGCGCCGCACGGCCGCCAGCGCGGCGATTTCCGCTTCCAGTCCCTGGCGCACCTCGATCAGATTCAGCAGCGACTGCACGGACTGCTCCGTAAGCTCGTCGCCCCGTTCTCCCGTCTTCGCGCCATCCTGCGCGCACACGAACGTGCCGCTGCCCTTGCGCGTGGCGACGATGCCGTCCGCCTGCAGCAGGGCGATGGCTTCGCGCAGCACCGTGCGGCTCACGCCGAAGTGGCTGGCCATGGCTTGCTCCGACGGCAGACGCGTGCCGCCGGCCAGGCCGTCGTTGTGAATCTGCTGGCGCAGCCGTGCCGCCACCCGCGCACCCAGGGTGCCGGTGGTGAAACTGCCCGCGGCGGGCTCCGGCGGGGGAAGGGTAAAGCGGAACGTGCGGTCCATCGGATGCATCCTTGTACTAGCGGTTTTTATGCGGGCTTGCCTGCTTGCCATTATATGGAATATACAGCTTGACACACACAAAACACACACATAATATACATCCATACAAATTTAAGACAAGTTGCCAGCCACCTCCGGTGGACCATAAAAACCCGGCACGGTCGATCCCCCAGCGATCAGGAGACAAGCATGGACGTATCACAAGCATTGCCCGGACAGGCGGCCGGCGTGGCCGCCAGCCAGAAAACCATCGACGACGCCGTCTATCGCAAGGTGACCTGGCGCATCATCCCTTTCCTCATGCTGTGCTACATCGTCGCTTACCTCGACCGTGTGAACGTGGGCTTCGCCAAGCTGCAAATGCTGGCCGACCTGCAGTTTTCCGAAACCGTGTACGGCCTGGGCGCCGGCGTGTTCTTCCTCGGCTACTTCCTGTTCGAAGTGCCCAGCAACGTGATGCTGCACAAGATCGGCGCGCGCGTGTGGATCGCCCGCATCATGATCACCTGGGCCATCATCTCGGGCGCCTTCATGTTCGTCACCACGCCGACCCAGTTCTACGTCATGCGCTTCCTGCTCGGCATCGCCGAGGCGGGTTTCTTCCCCGGCATCATTCTCTATTTGACCTACTGGTATCCGTCCGAGCGCCGCGCGCGCATGGTGTGCACCTTCATGGCCGCCATTCCCGTGGCGGGCCTGATCGGCGGCCCCCTGTCGGGCTGGATCATGGAAACCTTCGCCGGCTGGCACGGCTACGCGGGCTGGCAGTGGATGTTCGTGCTCGAAGCGATACCCGCCGCGATGATGGGCGTGGCCGTGCTGCTGTACCTCGACAACAGCATCCGCGCCGCGAAGTGGCTGACGGAAGACGAAAAAGTCATCCTCGAGCAGCGCATCGCCACGGAAGCACAGGGCAAGGTATCGCACCCGTCGATCCGCGCCATGTTCGCCGACCCGCGCATCTGGGTCATGGCCCTGATTTATTTCTGCTGCGTGATGGGCCAGTATTCGCTGACCTTCTGGCTGCCCAGCCTGATCAAGGCGGCCGGCGTGACGGGCGTGCTCAATATCGGCCTGTTCACGGCGATTCCGTACTCCGTGGCCGTGGCGTCGATGATCCTGCTGGGCCGCAGCTCGGACAAATACCGCGAACGCCGCTGGCACATGGCCATCCCGCTGGTGGTCGGCGCCGCCGCCATCGTCTGCAGCGCGCTGGCCGGCGCCCACAACACGGGCTGGGCCATCTTCTTCCTGACGATCGCCGCCGGTGGCATCCTGGCCGCTTCGCCCATGTTCTGGAGCCTGCCGACGGCTTTCCTCGGTGGCGTCTCGGCCGCCGCGGGCATCGCCGCCATCAATTCGGTGGGCAACCTGGCCGGCTTCGCGGCGCCGTACATGATCGGTTCCATCAAGGATCTGACGCAATCGACCGACATCGCCATCTACCTGCTGGCCGGCATCCTGGTGATCGGCGCATTCATCATCATGCGCGTGCCGGCCAAGCTGGTGAACAAATAAGACTGGAGTAGCAGATGAACGTGGAAATGAAAAAAGTGGGCGTGATCGGCCTGGGCGCCATGGGCATGGGCATCGCGCAATCGTTGCTGCGCGCGGGCTTTGAAGTGCATGCCTGCGACGTGCGCCCGGAAACCGTGCAAACGCTGGTCGACAAGGGCGCCCATGCGGCGCAATCGCCGGCCGCGCTGGCGGCGCAGGTGCAGGCCTTGCTGATCGTCGTCGTCAATGCGCAGCAGACGGAAACCGTGCTGTTTGGCGAAGACGGCGCGGCCAGCGCCCTGGCGCCGGGCAGCGTCGTCATCGCCTGCGCCACCGTGGCGCCCGAATTTGCCGAAGCGCTCGGTGCTCGCCTGGCGGCCATGGGACTGCGCTTCATCGACGCGCCCATTTCCGGCGGCGCGGCCAAGGCGCAAGCCGGCGAGATGTCCGTGATGGCGGCCGGCGCGCCCGATGCGTTCGACGCTTGCACGGGCATTTTTGACGCCATCTGTGCAAAGCTGTACCGCCTGGGTGAGCAGCCGGGGCAGGGCTCGAAAGTCAAGATGATCAACCAGCTGCTGGCCGGCGTGCATATCGCCGCCGCTGCCGAAGCGATGGCGCTGGGCTTGCGCGCCGGCTGCGACGCCGATGCCTTGTACGAAGTCATTTCAAACAGCGCCGGCAGTTCCTGGATGTTCCAGAACCGGGTGCCGCACATTTTGAAGGGCGACTATACGCCGTTATCAAGCGTGAACATTTTCGTGAAAGACCTCGGCATCGTGCTCGATTACGCGAAAAAGAGCGTCTTTCCACTGCCCCTGTCGGCCACGGCGCACCAGATGTTCATGCAGGCGTCGGCCGCTGGCTTTGGCGGCGAGGACGACTCGGCCGTGATTAAAACTTTCCCCGGTATCGATCTGCCGGCGAAAGCGTAACTGAATCAAAAGGAACCATCATGACTGTATTACTGGGATGTATCGCCGACGATTTCACGGGTGGCACCGACCTGGCCGGCATGCTGGTCAAGGCCGGCATGCGCACGGTGCAGCTGATCGGCGTGCCGCAAGGTCCGCCGCCAGCCGACGTCGATGCCGTCGTCATCGCCCTCAAGTCGCGCACGAATGCGCCGGACGAGGCGGTGGCCGAATCGCTGGCCGCGTTGGCCTGGCTGCAGCAAGCCGGATGCCGCCAGTTCTACTTCAAGTACTGCTCCACGTTCGACTCCACGCCGCGCGGCAATATCGGTCCCGTGGCCGAAGCGCTGATGCGGGCGCTCGACACGGACTTCACGATCGCCTGCCCCGCGTTTCCCGCGAATGGCCGCACCATCTACAAGGGCAACCTGTTCGTCGGCGACGTGCCGCTGGCCGAGTCGGGCATGCGCGACCATCCCCTGACGCCGATGACGGATTCGAATCTGGTGCGCGTGCTGCAGCAGCAGGTGCAGGCCAAGGTGGGCCTGGCCGATTACAGTGTGGTGGAGAAGGGCGCTGCCGCCATCGCCCAGCGCTTCACGGACTTGCGCGGCCAGGGCTGCCATTTCGCCGTCGTCGATGCCGTGTCGAACCGCGACCTGGAAGCCATCGGTGCCGCTTGCGCCGACTTGAAACTGATCACGGGCGGTTCCGGCATCGCGTTGGGATTACCGCAGAATTTTCGACAGCGGGGCCAGTTGTCGCCATCGCCTGCGGGCCAGGCGGGGCGCTTGCCGCCGGCCTCCGGATTGCGCGCCGTGATCTCGGGCAGCTGTTCCGTGGCCACGCAGCAGCAGGTGGCGCACCTGCGCGAACTGGCGCCGTCCTTCCACGTCGACCCTTTGTCGCTGGCCGCGGGCGGCGAGGTGGTGGACGCCGTGGTGGCGCAGGCGCTGGCCTGGGCGAATCAGCACCTGGCGCAAGGCCCCATTTTGATCTATGCCACGGCCACGCCGGACGCCGTGCGCGCCGTGCAGGCGCAGCTGGGCGTGGAGCGTGCCGGCGCCCTCGTCGAGGAAGCCCTGGCCGCCATCGCGCAGGGGCTCGTGCGCCTCGGCGTGGGCCAGTTGATCGTCGCCGGCGGCGAAACCTCGGGCGCCGTGGTGAAAGCGCTGGGCATTGCCGGCTTGCGCATCGGCCCCGAAATCGACCCCGGCGTGCCCTGGACGCTAGCCTTGCCAGCGCCGGGCGACGAAGGCAGGGCACCGTTGGCGCTGGCGCTCAAGTCCGGCAATTTCGGCACCGTGGATTTCTTCAGCAAGGCCTGGCAGGTGCTGGCATGAGCGCCACGGAATCGCGCCAGCGCGAGCTGATCGTCGACTTCGGCAAGTCCCTGTTCGAAAGGGGCTTGACGGCGGGCAGCAGCGGCAACCTGAGCGTGCGCCTGTCCGACGGCTGGCTGCTCACGCCGACGAACGCCAGCCTGGGCCGGCTCGATCCGGCGCAGCTGTCCAAGCTCGATTGGGATGGCAAGCTGATCAGCGGAGCGCCGCCGTCCAAGGAGGCGTTCCTGCACCGCGCCATGTACGCAGAGCGGAGCAGCGCGGGCGCCATCGTGCACCTGCACTCGACGCATTCGGCCGCCGTGTCGTGCATGTGCGGCTTGAACCATGACGACTGCATCCCGCCGCTCACGCCATACTTTGTGATGAAGGTGGGGCGCTTGCCCCTGGTGCCGTATCACCGTCCGGGCGACCCGGCGCTGGCGGGCGCGATCGGCGCCATGGCGCGCAAGCACTCGGCCGTGCTGCTGGCCAACCACGGTCCCGTCGTGTCGGGCACCAGCCTGGAAGCGGCCGTGTATGCGGCCGAGGAACTGGAAGAGACGGCCAAGCTGTTCCTGCTGCTGCGCGACGTGCCCACGCGCCCGCTCGACGCGGCGCAGATCGCGGACCTGAAGCAGACATTCAAACTCGAACTATAGAATTCAAGGAGACACGCATGCCCCGTTTTGCCGCCAACCTGACCATGATGTTCAATGAAGTGCCTTTCCCGCAGCGCTTTGCCGCCGCCGCGCAAGCGGGTTTCCAGGGCGTCGAATTTCTGTTCCCCTACGATCACGCGCCGCAGGAAGTGGCCGGCTGGCTGCGCGAAAACAAGCTGCAGAACGTGCTGTTCAACCTGCCGCCGGGCGACTGGGCGGCAGGTGAGCGGGGCATCGCCTCGCTGCCGGGCCGCGAAGCGGAATTTCGCGCTGGCGTGGCACAGGGCATCGCGTATGCGCTGGCGCTGGGCACGCCGCGCGTGCACATGATGGCGGGCCTGCTGCCCGTGGGCGCCGACGTCAATCTGCACCGCGCCACCTACCTGGCCAACCTGCGGTACGCGGCGAAAGCCGTGGGCGAGCATGGCATCGAGCTCCTGATCGAACCGATCAACGGGCGCGACATGCCCGGCTATTTCCTCGTCACGCAGGCGCAGGGCCATGCGCTGCGCCTGGAGTCGGGCGCGCCCAACGTCAAGGTGCAGATGGATTTTTATCACACGCAGATCGTCGAGGGCGATATCGCCATGACGTTCCAAAACAACTTCGACGGCATCGGCCACGTGCAGATCGCCAGCGTCCCGGCCCGCAATGAACCGGACGATGGCGAAGTCAATTACCCATACCTGTACACCCTGCTCGACGAGCTGGGCTACGAGGGCTGGATCGGCTGCGAATACCGTCCGCGCGGGCGCACCGAGGATGGCCTGGGCTGGCTTGCCGCATACAACAACAAACAAGGAGCATGAAGATGAAAGTACTGATTACCGGCGGTGCCGGTTTCCTGGGACAGCGCCTGGCGCGCCAGTTGCTGGCGCAAGGCCAGCTGACGGACAGCCACGGCCAGTTGCAAGCGATCAGCGAGCTGGTACTGGTCGATGTGGTGGCCGCGCATGACTTCCACGATGCGAGAGTCAAGGTCGTCACGGGCGACATCGCCGATGGCGCCCTGATGCGCGCCACCATCGATGCGCAGACCACGTCGATCTTCCACCTGGCCGCCATCGTCAGCGGCCAGGCGGAAGCCGATTTCGAGCTGGGCATGCGCATCAATCTCGATGCCTCGCGTTTGCTGCTCGATATCTGCCGCGAACTGGGGCACAAGCCGAAAGTGGTCTTCACCAGCTCCGTGGCCGTCTACGGCGGCAAGCTGCCGGACGTGGTGCAGGACACCACCGCGCTGAACCCGCAATCGTCGTACGGCGCGCAAAAAGCCATCGGCGAATTGCTGCTCAATGACTACAGCCGCCGCGGCTTTGTCGATGGCCGCGTGCTGCGCCTGCCCACCATCAGCGTGCGTCCCGGTAAGCCGAACAAGGCGGCGTCGTCTTTCGCCAGCGGCATCATCCGCGAACCGTTGAATGGCGAGGCGGCCGTCTGCCCTGTGTCCACCGATTTGCGATTGTGGCTGCTGTCGCCGCGCGGCGCCATCGCCTCGCTGATCGCCGGCCACGAACTGGCGGGCGAGGCCTTTGGCGCCAGCCGCACGGTGAACTTGCCGGGTTTGAGCGTGAGCGTGGGCGAGATGATCGCCGCGCTGGAACAAGTCGCCGGCGCGGACGTCGTTGCCCGCATCAGCTATGCGCCCGATCCGGCCGTCGAGCGCATCGTCAAGAGCTGGCCCGGCGCCTGGGACACGGCACGGGCCGAGTCGCTGGGCTTGACGGCCGATGCGGATTTCGCCAGCATCATCCGTGCGTATATCGAGGATGTGAAAGCATGAAGCCGCGTAGGTCGGATTAGCGGCGGCACGCCGCGTAATCCGACAATATTGCTGGCGTTGGTTTAAGTGCTGATGTCGGATTGCGCTGGCCTGTCAGCCAGCTAATCCGACCTGCGCCATGCCAGCGCGTGGGGCTTATTTGCCCAGTATCGACGCCACATTGTCGGTGCCGGGCGCGCCGAACAGCTGCTGCTTGAGGATGTGCAGCTGGTCGCGCACTTGCGCCGCCTTTTCGAACTCCAGGTTCTTGGCGTGGTCGACCATCAGTTTTTCCAGGCGCTTGATTTCCTTGCTGACCTGTTTCTCGCTCATCGCTTCGAATTTCGCCGCTTCCTGCGCCACCTGCAGGGTCTCGCGCGCTTCCTGCGGGCTGTAGACGCCGTCGATCATTTCGCGGATCGATTTCTTCACACCGATCGGGATGATGTTGTTGGCCGTATTGAAGGCGATCTGCTTGGCGCGGCGGCGTTCCGTCTCGTCGATGGCGCGGCGCATGGAGTCCGTGATGCGGTCGCCGTACAAAATCGCCGTGCCGTTCAGGTTACGCGCGGCGCGGCCGATGGTCTGGATCAGGCTGCGTTCGGAGCGCAAAAAGCCTTCCTTGTCCGCGTCGAGGATGGCGACCAGCGATACTTCCGGCAAGTCCAGGCCCTCGCGCAGCAGGTTGATCCCCACCAGCACGTCGAAGGTGCCCAGACGCAGGTCGCGCAGGATTTCCACGCGCTCCACCGTTTCGATATCGCTGTGCAGGTAGCGCACCTTGATGCCATGGTCGCCCAGGTATTCCGTCAATTGCTCGGACATGCGCTTGGTGAGGGTGGTCACCAGCACGCGCTCGTCCTTCTTGATGCGCTCGACAATTTCCGACATCAGGTCGTCCACCTGGCTGCTGGCCGGACGCACGATGATCTGCGGGTCGACCAGGCCGGTCGGGCGCACGACCTGTTCGACCACCTGGTCAGAATGGGTCTTTTCGTATTCGGCCGGCGTGGCCGAGACGAACACGGTCTGGCGCATCTTCTGTTCGAATTCCTCGAATTTCAAGGGCCGGTTGTCGAGCGCCGACGGCAGGCGGAAACCGTAGTCGACCAGGTTCGTCTTGCGCGAGCGGTCGCCGTTGTACATGGCGCTCAGCTGGCCCGTCAGCACGTGCGACTCGTCGAGGAACATCAATGCGTCGGGCGGTAAATAATCGACCAGGGTCGGCGGCGGTTCGCCGGGCAGCGCGCCGCTCAGATGGCGCGAGTAGTTCTCGATGCCCTTGGTGAAACCGATCTCCGCCATCATTTCCAGGTCGAAGCGCGTGCGCTGTTCCAGCCGCTGCTCCTCGATCAGTTTATTTTCCTTGCGGAAGAACTCGAGGCGCTCGCGCAGCTCGTCCTTGATGGTCTCGACGGCGCGCAGCACGGTGGAGCGGGGCGTGACGTAGTGCGAACCCGGGTACACGGTGAAGCGGGGGATCTTTTGCCGTACGCGGCCCGTCAGCGGGTCGAACAGCTGGATCGATTCGATCTCGTCGTCGAACATTTCCAGGCGCACGGCCAGCTCCGCATGCTCGGCGGGGAAGATGTCGATCGTGTCGCCGCGCACGCGGAAGGTGCCGCGGCCGAAATCGACCTCGTTGCGCGTGTACTGCATCTGGATCAGGCGCGCGATGACGTCGCGCTGGGCGACCCTGTCCTTGACGCGCAGGGTCAATATCATCTGGTGGTATTCGTTCGGATTGCCGATACCGTAGATGGCCGAGACGGTGGCGACGATGATGACGTCGCGCCGCTCCATCAGCGATTTGGTGCACGACAAACGCATCTGCTCGATATGCTCGTTGATCGACGAGTCCTTTTCGATGAACAGGTCGCGCTGCGGCACGTAGGCTTCGGGCTGGTAGTAATCGTAGTAGCTGACGAAGTATTCGACGGCGTTCTGCGGGAAAAAGTCGCGGAACTCGCTGTACAGCTGCGCCGCCAAGGTCTTGTTCGGCGCGAAGACGATGGCGGGCCGGCCCATGCGCGCGATGACGTTGGCCATGGTGTAGGTCTTGCCCGAACCGGTCACGCCCAGCAGGGTCTGGAAGGCCAGTCCGTCGGCAATCCCCTCTGACAGCTGGTCGATTGCCGTGGGCTGATCGCCGGCCGGAGGGAAGGGCTGGTGCAGCTTGAAGGGGGAGTCCGGGAAAGAGATAATTGCGCTTTCCGCCTCGCTGGCGGTAGATAATTCGGGCATGTGAATCAGACCTTTGTTAGAATAGTGCTCTGCTGGCGGCCCTGGCGTTGTATTTCGGGGCGCTGTCTACAACTCCGCTGTGAACCTGCTTCCAATCGAATCCAATCTTATCATGACGAACCCAACTGTTTCTGCCAGTCTGTTTAGCGCCATCGAGATGGCCCCACGCGACCCGATCCTGGGCATCACCGAAGCATTTAACGCGGACCAGAATCCCGCCAAAATCAATCTGGGCGTTGGCGTCTATTATGACGACAACGGTAAAGTGCCTCTGTTAGCTTGCGTACGCAAGGCGGAAGCCATCCTGATCGAACAGGCCGCCCCACGCACCTATCTGCCGATCGAAGGCCTCGCTGCCTACGACAAGGCGGTGCAAGAACTCGTATTTGGCGCCGATAGCGCCGTAATTCAAGAGCGCCGCGCCATCACCGTGCAAGCGATCGGCGGCACGGGCGCACTGAAGATCGGTGCCGACTTCCTGCAGCGCTTCGCGCCGGGTGCCCAGGTCTACATCAGCGACCCGAGCTGGGAAAACCACCGCGCGCTGTTCGAGAACGCCGGTTTCGTTGTGAATAACTACACCTACTACGATGCCGTCACCCATGGCGTGAACTTCGACGGCATGCTGGCCAGCCTGAACGCCATGCCGGCCGGTTCCATCGTCGTGCTGCACGCCTGCTGCCACAACCCGACCGGCGCCGACCTGAGCGTGGCCCAGTGGGACCAGATCATCGCCGTCGTCACGTCGCGCGGCCTGGTGCCGTTCCTGGACATGGCCTATCAAGGCTTCGCCAACGGCATCGCCGAAGACGGCGCCGTGGTGCGCCGCTTTGCCGACGCGGGCGGCCCGCTGCTGGTGTCGAACTCGTTCTCGAAATCGTTCTCGCTGTACGGCGAGCGCGTGGGCGCGCTGAGCGTCGTCGCCGCCAGCGCCGATGAAGCGGCCCGCCTGCTGTCGCAATTGAAACGCGTCGTGCGCACCAACTACTCGAACCCGCCAGTCCACGGCGGCAAGGTGGTCGCCACCGTCCTGGCCACGCCGGAACTGCGCCAGCTGTGGGAAGAGGAACTGGCCGGCATGCGCGTGCGCATCCGCGAAATGCGCAATGCCTTCGTGGAAAAGCTGAAAGCCAAGGCGCCAGGCCACGACTTCGAATTCGTGCGCCAGCAAATCGGCATGTTCTCGTACTCGGGCCTTAGCAAGGAACAAGTGGCTTCCCTGCGCGAGCAATCGATCTACGCCGTCGACACGGGCCGTATCTGCGTGGCAGCATTGAATTCGCGCAACATCGACATCGTTATTGACGCGATCGCCAAAGTGCTTTAAGATCTTGCTTCTTCGGCGCTGCATGCAAGTGTGGCGCGGATGGCAATAGAAAGTCGGCGCTGGCCGTGTTTGTGAAGATGCAGTATCCATCTTGCAAATATGGAACAAGCGACATATAATATTGCCTCTTTTCCCTGATAGCTCAGTTGGTAGAGCGACGGACTGTTAATCCGCAGGTCCCTGGTTCGAGTCCAGGTCGGGGAGCCAGAATTCGAAAGGCCGCGTTGAAAAACGTGGCCTTTTTTGTTTTTGCGCTGTCGGCGGGCAGCTGCTGTCCGGAATAGAAATTTCCCTGGGGGAATCTGGACATGTGCTTGCTTGCCCTATATAATACGGCCTCTTTTCCCTGATAGCTCAGTTGGTAGAGCGACGGACTGTTAATCCGCAGGTCCCTGGTTCGAGTCCAGGTCGGGGAGCCAGAACATCAGCAGTATCGAAAAGCCCAGCCTTCACCGGTTGGGCTTTTCGCGTTTCAGAGCCTGCATGAGGCATCCGTGTCATCACTCTTGATCCCGCGCATAGGCCGCCAGGCACCCGGCGCTATGCTGGAGGCGACAAGGCGCCGGCAGGCCTGTCATCGCCTTCAACTTCCTGGAGGGGCTGAAATGGATGAGGTCACAAGTGTTGGGTCGGCAACGATCGTGCTCGTGCATGGCGGTTTTGTCGACGGGTCGGGTTGGGAAGCCGTTTACCGGGCGCTGCGTGACGAGGGTTGTCACGTTGCCATTGTGCAAAACCCAACGCTATCGCTGGCGGACGATGTGGCCGCGACCGGACGGGTCATCGCCGCGTCGCCGGGTCCCGTGGTCCTCGTTGGTCATTCGTATGGCGGTGCCGTGGTCACGCAAGCGGGGAACGATCCCAAGGTCAAGGCATTGGTCTACATCGCGGCGTTTGTGCCGGATCAAGGCGAGTCCGTCGATTCCTTGCTGAAGAATGCCCCGCCTGGCGCACCGGTGCCGCCGATCTTGCCGCCGCACTATGGCTTCCTGTTGCTCGACCAGAAAAAGTTTGCGGCCGCCTTCGCGGCCGATGTGCCCAGGGACAAGGCCCGCTTCATGGCGGTATCGCAAGTGCCCTGGGGAGTGGCCGCGCTGACCGGCGTGGTCAGCGCGCCAGCGTGGAGGAGCAAGCCCAGCTGGTACCTGGTGGCGACTGAGGACAAGATGATTGCGCCGGCGATGCAACGCAAGATGTCCGAACGCGCGGGCTCGAAGGTGGTCGAAGTCGCCGGCAGCCATGCCATTTACATTTCGCAAGCCCATGCGGTGGCGACGCTGATCCGCAAGGCCGCCGCCGGCATTGCCGGCGACCAGGCCAGCCTGTCCGCTTCCGGGATTGGTGTCCCGTGACGGGGCGTCGTATCAGGACTTCGGCGCCGCATCCAATGTCTTGATGATGGCTTCCTGGAACTGCACCGGTTCATCCTGGTGAATTTGATGCCCGGAATGGTCAAAGAAAAACAGCCCCTTCTTTGGCGTCTTCAATGTTTCAAAATACGCTTGCGTGATCCTGGTCGAGGTCTGGATATCGTTTTTGCCGACGAAGAAATACACGGGGCAGTCAACGCTCTTCAAGGTCCTGGGCAGATCGATGTTCATGACCTCGTTCCAGACTGGCGACCAGGTTTTCGACCATTGAAGAAAGCCCGTCTTGAAGCCCTCGCTTGTGGCAAATTCCTTGCCATCCTTGTAAAAAAGCCATTTCCTTAAATAAAACATGCTTTCGTCACTTGCAAACGGGAAACTGACGCTGTCCAGTTCCTGGCTGGCGACGGCATTGTCCTTGAAATGCACTTTCAAGGTTTTCAGCAATTCTTTCTCGCTTTCCAGCTGGCTCACGACAGGATTGGACGCGAAATAGGCATGCAGCAGTTCCGGATGATGCTTGACGATATAAAAGCCCAGGACGTTGCCCCAGGAACTGCCCAGCAAGTATATTTTTTCCTGCTTGAGCTCTTTTTGTAGAAACGTGATGACCTGGTACGTGTCCTGCTCCATCTGCGCGACGGAAGGTTGGCTTGGCGAAGGATTCAGTTTCAGGGTTTTTCCTGCATCGCGCTGGTCCCATTGCACAAGCGTAAATCTCTTTTTCAGGATGGCGGTAAACGCATCCGCATTCTTCATCATCGAACTTCCCGGCCCGCCCGATAGAAAGAGAAGAGCAGGCTTGTTGGAGTCATCTGTTTTGATTTCCACAAACTGCTTTATCCCGCCAATGTCGGGAGTCAGCAGCACGTCGATGGCAAGCGGAACGGGTTGTGCTTTACATGCATAAAATGGAATCAAGGCGATGAATAACATGGCCATTATGCTGTTTTTTGTCATGGGCTGGTATGGATGGTTGCTGGCAGGTATGGGGTGTCCATGTAGGATGTTATCCGAATAATATGTTGCATATGAAAAATATCTGCAGCGCGTCCGCAGTGGCGCCATGGCGGGCTGCGGCCTGTGTCTTTTCCCGTTTTGCGCTATCCTGAATGCAACCCCATAGGAGAGTTGCCACCATGACCTGTTCTATCCCGTTGCGCCATATCGTTCTCTGTGATTTTCTTGAGGACATCACACCGGCCAAGCATGCCGAGCTGGTCTATGAATTTTCCCAGCTTAAACATCGCATCCCCGGCGTGCTGCAATTCGAGTGGGGGCCGAACGTCAGCCCGGAAGGCCTCGATGACGGCTTTACTGATTGCTTCAGCTTGAGTTTTGCCGATACGGGCGCGCGCGATGCGTATCTGACCCATGCCGCGCACCAGGCTTTTGTCGAGCTGCTTAAACCATGGCTGGGCCGCGTACTCGTGTTCGACTATCATCCGCAGGAAAATCCGGGCTGAGGTATGCCGCGCATAATTTTTTTCGCGTAAATCTGGACAACTGAAAATTTGCGCTATAGAATGCGGCCTCTTTTCCCTGATAGCTCAGTTGGTAGAGCGACGGACTGTTAATCCGCAGGTCCCTGGTTCGAGTCCAGGTCGGGGAGCCAGAACATCAGCAGTATCGAAAAGCCCAGCCATTACGGTTGGGCTTTTTGCATTGTGACATTGCACGCAGATGTGTCGAAAAGCATCTGTCATACTTGCAGGGCATATTTGCCGCCTCTCGAGGAACACAAGCCTTCCCATGAAGAATATCTGCGCCCTGGTGCTGATGCTGGCCGCCGGCATCGTCTATGCGCCCCTTGCCGGCGGCCAGGGACGCCAGCCCTTGTCCGAAGCGAAGGTCAAGCAGCAGATCATCGCCGAATCGATTGCCGCCTATCCGGGGCGCTGCCCCTGTCCCTACCATGCCGCCAAGAATGGCAGCGCTTGCGGAGGACGCAGCGCATGGAGCAGGAAGGGCGGTTATGCCCCCATTTGCTACGAACGCGAAATCAGCAGCGAGATGGTGCGCAAGTGGCGCGAGGAAAATGCCGCGGCGTCGTGAGCATTGCCCCGTGCGCAGCGCCTGCAGCTGTGCCGGCATAGGGGCGATGCCCAAGCGGCCCCATAAATCGTGGTACAGCCTGACCGGCACGAGGCCCGTATGGCCATCGATATCGCCGGGCGTCACCCTCGTGCGATGCCGCTATCTCGCCCCTGGCCAGCACATGTTCTTGCTGGGCAGCCAGCCGGCATCCATGCCGGCATCGCGCAGGGCAAATTCTCAATAGTAATACTACATTGGCAGACAATTTACTTCTGTAGGATAATGTGGAACCGGTTCCATTTATGCGCAAATGCAATGTGGCGCAATCATCGAAGTCAATAAAACAACAAGTCTTGCGGGAGTCTCATGAACTATCCAGGCAGCGAACCATCTGCAACATCCGTTTCATCCCTTCCCCGCATCAGCCGCCGCCACGCCCTGATCGGCCTGGCCGCCTTGCTGGCGCAGGCCGGTTTCTGGAGCAATCCGCTCTCGGCCGCCATGCCGGCGCCAGCCAGCGCTCCGGCGCCCGGCCTGGCGCCCGCGACGATGCTGTTCTACACCTTGTCGCAAACCATCACGGGCCACCGCGATCTGTCCGCCGCGACGGCGGCGCGCATCGAGCAAGCCATGCGCACGAACCTGCCCGGCTTCGCCGAGCGCTTGCCGCAACTGAGCGCGCTGCTCGTCACGGGCCAGGAAGCCAAGGCGCTGCTGGCCGCCGCCAGCGCCGCCGATGCGGCTTTGCGTGAGCTGGCGCTGGCCATCGTTGCCGCCTGGTACACGGGCACCGTCGCCGGCCATCCTGAGCAGGGCACGAAGTCCATCGTCGTCGCGTATGCGGAAGCCTTGATGTACCGCACGGTGGCCGATGGCCAGGTCGTGCCGACCTATTGCAATTACGGCCCTCTGTGGTGGCTGAAGGCGCCGCCGGCCGTGCGCGTCTCCGCGCCCGTGGCGCCCAAACCCGTACCGGCCCCGGCCACCACCGGCACTCCCGAACCGAAAGGCAAGCAAGCAAAATGAAATCCCCCCAATTCAAGAGTAATGGCGACGTCGTCGCCGATGTTGTCATCGTCGGCACGGGTGTCGTCGGCGCCATGATGGCCGACCAGCTGGCCGCGCAAGGCCATTCCGTGATCATGCTGGAAGCGGGCCTGCGCATCGAGCGGGGACAAGCCGTGGAAAACTGGCGCAACATGCCGTTCGAGAACCGCGTCGGTTCCGACTTCCAGGGCCTGTATCCGCAGGCGGACAATGCGCCCGCGCCCCTGTATTTCCCGAAGAATAACTATGTGGAATTGTCCGGTCCCAGCGGCAGCAGTTTCCAGCAGGGCTATCTGCGCACGGTGGGCGGCACGACCTGGCATTGGGCCGCGTCGTGCTGGCGCCATTTGCCGTCGGACATGCGCATGAAGAGCGATTACGGCGTCGGGCGCGACTGGGCCATTTCCTATGAGGAACTGGAACCCTACTATTGCCGCGCCGAGCAGGAAATGGGCGTGGCCGGCCCCAACGATCCCGCCTTGCAGTCGCCCAGCGAGCGCAGCGCGCCGTACCCGATGGACATGGTGCCCTGGGGCTATGGTGACAAGCGCTTCGCCGAAGTGGTCAACCCGCACGGCTACCGTTCCGTGCCGATTCCGCAAGGGCGCTCGACGCGTCCGTGGCAGGGCCGTCCCACGTGCTGCGGCAATAACAATTGCCAGCCGATCTGCCCCATCGGCGCCATGTACAACGGCATCCACCACGTCGAGCGGGCCGAGCTGAAAGGCGCGGGCGTGCTGGCCGAGGCCGTCGTCTACCGCATCGACACGGACCAGAACAATCGCGTCACCGCCGTGCACTGGTATGACGCCAAGAAACAGTCGCACATGGCGACGGGCAAGGCCTTCGTCATCGCCTGTAACGGCATCGAAACGCCCCGTTTGCTGCTGCTGGCGGCGAACCAGAACAATCCGAACGGCATTGCCAACAGTTCGGACCAGGTCGGCCGCAACATGATGGACCACTCGGGTTTCCACTGTACCTTCCTGGCCAATGAACCGATCTGGACGGGCCGTGGCCCCGCGCAAAGCAGCTGCCTGGTGGGCCCGCGCGACGGCGCCTTCCGCGCACAGTATTCGGCCAACAAGATGATCCTGAACAATATCACCCGGGTCGGACCTGCTACGCAGCAGTCGTTGAAGCTGGGCCTGGTGGGCAAGGATCTCGACGACGAGATCCGCCGCCGCGCCGCGTTCGGCGTCGACCTGTCGATCAGCCTGGAACCGCTGCCTGAAGCGCACAACCGCCTGACCTTGAGCAAGACGCGCAAGGATCCGCTGGGCCTGGCCTGTCCCGACATCTACTATGACGTGGGCGATTACGTGCGCGATGGCGCGAAGGCCGCGCATGCGCAGCTCGAGCACATCGGCAAGCTGTTCGGCGCCGTGGAATTCCATATCACCGACAGCCTGAATGCGAATAACCACATCATGGGCGGCGTCATCATGGGCAGTAACCGTCTTGACTCCGTGGTCGACGGCAATTGCCGCGCCCACGACCACGCCAACCTGTGGCTGCCGGGCGGCGGCGCCATGCCGTCGGCCAGCGTCGTCAACACGACCCTCAGCATGGCTGCGCTCGGCTTGCGCGCGGCCGACGACATCGCCCGCACCCTGGCAAGGGAGGCAGCATGATGCGCCGTTTCTTGCTGGGCCTGACCCTGGCGGCCGGCTTGCCGCTGGCCGCGCGTGCTTTACCACCTGTGCCGCCGGCGCCGCCCGTTACCCTGACGCCGGACCGTCCGGCCGCGCCGGCCGCAAGCACAGCCGCCAAGCCCGATGCACGGCTGGAGCGGGGCCGCTACCTGGCTATCGCGGCCGACTGCATGGCCTGCCATACGGCGGCGGGCGGCAAGCCGTATGCGGGCGGCTACGCCATCGATTCGCCGCTGGGCACGATCTATGCGACGAATATCACGCCCTCCAAAAAAGGCGGCATCGGCCATTACACGGAGGCCGACTTTGCGCGCGCCCTGCGCGCAGGCGTGCGCGCCGATGGCAGTCATCTGTATCCGGCCATGCCCTACACCAGCTATGCGCAGCTGACGGATGCGGATGTGGGCGACCTGTATTACTACTTCATGCAGGCCGTCCAGCCCGTCGACGAGCCGGCGCGCCAGACGGCCCTGCCATTCCCGTTCAATGTGCGCCTGTCGATGCTGGGCTGGAACACCTTGTTCCTCGACAATAAACGCTTCGTGCCCGATCCGGCGAAGAGCGCACAGATCAACCGCGGCGCCTACCTGGCCGAAGGGCTGGCGCACTGCAGCGCCTGCCACACGCCGCGCAACGCGCTGATGGCGGAAATCGGCAGCCAGACCCTGGCGGGTGCCGCGCTCGGCTCCTGGCATGCGCCGAACATCACGTCCGACAAGGTCAGCGGCATCGGCGCGTGGACGGATGCGGAACTGACGGCCTACCTGAAGACGGGGCACGTGGAAGGCAAGGGGCAGGCGGCGGGCGGCATGGCCGAAGCCATCCAGAACAGCCTGCAATTTTTGCGCGACGACGACGTGGCCGCCATCGTCGCCTGGCTGCGCACGGTGCCGCCCGTGCGCGCGCAGGGGCAGACCAAGGCTGCCTTCAGCCACGGCAGCGCCGCCAGCGAGGAAGCGGCATTGCGCGGCATGGCCGCTGCCACCGAGCGCCATTCCTTGAATAGCGGCGCCGTGCTGTTTTCCGGCTATTGCGCCAGCTGCCATTCGGCCAGCGGCGCCGGCAGCACGGGGCAAAGTTATCCGGCCCTGTTCAACAACACGGCGACGGGCGGCAACACGCCGGCCAACCTGGTCTCGGCCATCCTGTTTGGCGTCGAGCGCAAGATCGAAGGGGAAGAGCACGAAGCGTTCATGCCCCGTTTCGACCAGCGCTCGTACGTGCAGCCCTTGACGGACGAGCAGATCGCCTCGATCGCCAATTACGTGCTGAAACAGTACGGCAACCCGGAGGTGTCGGTGACGCCTGCCTACGTGGCGCAGGCGCGCAGCGGCGGCGAAAAACCCGTGCTGGCGCGGGCGCAACCGTTCATGCTGCCGGGCGGCATCGCGGCCATCTTGTTGCTGATCGCGCTGTGCGTGTGGCTGCGCCGGCGCCGTCAAGTCAAGAAATAGGCATCGGAGCCGTGGAGTATCGGCGGCGAATATGAACGTTGGGCGCAACTTGCAGTAAAATGCAGGCTGAAAAATGGTTACGAGCAATCGTAGCCATTTTTTATTCTGGCCCGACCCTGCTATCGTTCATTTGAAAACTGACAATGTCCCATTCCCTGCATCACCAATTCTTGCGTTTCGCCGCCGTCGGCGCTTCCGGCACGGCCGTGCAATACAGCGTGCTGTGGGGCGGTGTGGAATGGGCGGGCATCAGCGCCGCCGCCGCGTCCGGCATCGGCTACATCCTCGGTTCCGTCGTCAACTACCTCCTGAATTACTTTTTCACGTTTAAAAGCGACAAGGGCCATGGCGAGGCGGCCAGCAAGTATTTCACCTTGCTGGGCATCGGCTGGTGCATCAATACGGGGCTGATGTGGCTGCTGGTACACCAGCTGGGCTGGTATTACTGGCTGGCGCAGGTGCTGGCGACGGGCATCGGGCTGGTCTGGAATTTCGCGGGCAGCCGCTGGTGGGCCTTCAAGCCGGCCGGCGCGCCAGGCAAGTAATCAAGTAAGCAAGTAAGCAAGTAAGTAGTTGTTGCAAGAAAAAAAGATGCGCATAGTCCAAGACCAGGCGCGCGGTTTTACCAAAACAAGGGGTTAATCATGCAGTTCCTGGAACGCTATTTCAAACTGAAGGACAACGGGACCAATGTGCGCACGGAGCTGCTGGCCGGCCTGACCACGTTCCTGACGATGGCCTACATCATCTTCGTCAACCCGTCCATCCTCGGTGACGCGGGCATGCCGAAAGACTCCGTTTTTGTCGCCACCTGCCTGGCGGCCGCCATCGGCACCCTGATCATGGGCCTGTACGCGAACTACCCGATCGCGCTGGCGCCGGGCATGGGCTTGAATGCGTATTTCTCGTACACGGTGGTCAAGGGCATGGGCATGAGCTGGGAAGTGGCGCTGGGCGCCGTCTTCATTTCCGGCTGCCTGTTCATTCTGGTCAGCCTGTTCAAGATACGCGAGATGATCATCAACAGCATCCCGCCCGCGCTGCGCACGGCGATCACGGTGGGTATCGGCCTGTTCCTGGCCATCATTTCGCTGAAAAGCGCGGGCGTGGTGGTGTCGAACCCCGCCACCATCATCGCACTGGGCGACTTGCACCAGGCGGCGCCCATCCTGGCCATCCTCGGTTTCTTCATCATCGTCGCGCTGGACCGCCTGAAAGTGCCGGGCGCCATCCTGATCGGCATCCTCACCATCACCATTGCCAGCTTCTTCTTCGGCGGCAACCAGTTCAACGGCATCGTCTCGGCGCCGCCCGCCATCGAACCGACCCTGTTCAAGCTCGACATCATGGGCGCGCTGTCGATCGGCATCGTCAACGTGGTGCTGGTATTTTTCCTGGTTGAATTGTTCGATGCGACGGGCACCCTGATGGGCGTGGCCAACCGTGCCGGCTTGTTGAAAGACGGCAAGATGGAACGCATGAACAAGGCCTTGCTGGCCGACAGCACGGCGATTGCCGCCGGCGCCTGCTTGGGCACGTCGAGCACCACCGCCTTCGTCGAAAGCGCTGCCGGTGTGCAAGCGGGCGGACGTACGGGTTTGACGGCCGTCGCCGTCGCGCTGCTGTTCCTGGGCAGCCTGTTCTTCGCCCCGCTGGCGCACACGGTGCCGCCGTACGCGACGGCGCCCGCGCTGCTGTACGTGGCCTGCCTGATGCTGCGCGAACTGACCTTCATCGACTGGGATGACAGCACGGAAAGCATCCCGGCCGCCATCACGGCGCTGATGATGCCGTTTACGTATTCGGTGGCCAGCGGCGTGGCCTTTGGTTTCATCACCTATGCGGTATTGAAACTGTTGACGGGCAAGGGCAAGCAGGTATCGGTGGTGGCCTACATCATCGCTGCCATCTTCCTGTTCAAGTTCATCTACCTGGGCGAATAGCAAGTTTGCCTGCAAGTAGTGACAAGGCCGCCCGTGCATCAGCAGGGCGGCCTTTTGCTTTTGGCGCCGCTTACATCAGCAGTGCGGCGACCAGGTCTTTTTTGGCGTCGCCGGCGCTGCCGTCGAAGCGCAAGGCCGCTTCCACGTGCGCCAGGTGCTCGACCATCAGGTGGGCCGCCAGATCGGCGTCGCCGCTGCGTGCCGCATCGAGAAAGCGGCCGTGTTCGTCGCACGAGCAGGCGGCCGCGTGACCCGACTGGTACAGCATGGTGATGAGCGAGCTGCGGCCCACCAGTTCGCGCACGATGTCGCGCAGAACGGCGTTGCCGGCGATATCGGCCAGCAAGACGTGGAAGTCGCCCAGCAGTTGCGAGCGCAGCGGCGTCGCTTGCGCCAGCGCCAGGCGTTCCGCTTTCAGGTGCCGATCGAGCATCCTGTAGTCGGCAGGTTTGGCCTGCGCGACGAATTCGCGCGCCAGGGCCGCTTCGATGATGCGCCGCGCGGCAAAGATGTCGCGCGCTTCCGCTTCGGTGGGCTGGCTGACGAAGGCGCCCTTGTCGGGCACCATGCGGATGAGTTTGTCTTTCGAGAGAATCAGCAGGGCGGCGCGGATCTTGGTGCGGCTGACGCCATACAGCCGGCACAGCGCCTCTTCGCGCAGCCGCGTGCCGGGCGGCAATTGGCGCGCCACGATGGCGGCCGCCATATGTTCGGCAATTTCTGCCGAGCTGTCGCCGCTGCCGGCCTTGTCTACCAGGGTTGCGCTTGATTCTGTCATGTCGGGTAAGAGCAGTCAGCCAGGGGCAAGGCGAACCTTGCAAGCGCATGTCCGCGCGGCGGCGTGGTTGACGCCCCGCTGCCGGCATGCCGTTGTGCGCCTTGCGTATCGGCAAGGCATGGCTATTCTACTATCTTGCCTGGCGGCGCGCAGACGGGGCCCGCCGCCTGGCGAGGCATGCTCCCTGGCTGCCTGTTTTGCTGGCCATGCGGCAACCATGTAGTAACGACTGGACATGGGAAATTTTGACGTATATAATTCGGCCTCCTTTCCCTGATAGCTCAGTTGGTAGAGCGACGGACTGTTAATCCGCAGGTCCCTGGTTCGAGTCCAGGTCGGGGAGCCAGAACAAGCAGCAGCAAAGGGCCACGTGGCAACACGTGGCCCTTTTGTCATGTGCGCATGGTTTTCATCCATGCTTGCCATGCCGTCAGTGTATCAACGGCCTGCACGATGCCATCCCGCTGGTGGCAGGGGTACGCGCAATGATGCCCGGATCAGGGATCGACAAACACGTCGAAGCGCACCTTGAGCGGGCTGCCCCAGGAGATTTCTACCCAGGCGCGGAAGCCGCCGTTGTATGGCGCGATGTTATACACGGCCATGCGGGCGGCGCCGATGAAACGGTCCTGGGGATTCGCGCCATATTCGCTGATATTGAGAAATACGCGCGAATTGGCGTGCACATTGGCATTGGCGAAGTTGACCGAAGGATGCACGCCATTGGCCGTCCACGTATAGTAGGTGGTGAAGGCAGCGGGACTCAGGTTCAAGTCCTGTGCGGCCGCGCCTTGGGCGCTTTGGCCTTCCTGCTCCATCGGCGTATCGGTTTCATCCAGTGCCAGGTTGCTGCCGGTGCGATGTTCTACTTTCATTTCCATGATGTACTCCTGATCGATAGTTTGGACGCCGCGCCTGTCGTCGTGCGGCAAGACGCCCTATCTGTGCTGCCGTGACGGCCAGTGTCACGTCCTGGCTGATAAGGTAGCCGCCTGCTCCATGCTGTTGGAGTAATTCATTCTAGGCATACGCGGGGGCGGAAAGCGCGCTGGGCCGCCGGAAAAGCGGCGTGCGATTGTGCTGGCGCAAACACCTTGCAAGCAGGCGGCAAGATATTTTCCCCCAGGCTATTTTTACGGGGCCGCCACGCATGCGGCGCAGGACAATGGCACAATAGGCCCAGCCGACCTGCCGATACGGAACCCGTTGCGAGCCTAGCCCATGCCGATACTGAACCTGAGTGCCGAAACCGATATCTATTACGAACTGATCGAAGGCGACCCCGTCAAGCCCTGCCTGGTATTCCTGCACGAAGGACTCGGTTGCTGTGCGATGTGGAAAGATTTTCCCGCGCAGCTATGCCAGGCGACGGGGTGCCGCGGCTTGCTGTATGACCGTCATGGCTATGGGCGGTCGTCGCCGCTGGCGGCGCGGCGCCAACTCCATTATTTGCACGACTATGCGCTGTGCGAACTGCCGCAAGTGCTGGCGGCACTGCTGCCGGGGCAGGACCATTTTCTCGTCGGCCACTCCGATGGCGGCAGCATCGCCCTGATCTATGCGGCGCAGCAGCCGCCGCGCTTGCGTGGCATCATTACCGAGGCGGCGCACGTGTTTGTCGAAGGCATCACGCTCGATGGCATCCGCGTGGCGGACGCGGCGTTTGGCGCGGGCAAGCTGCGGGCGCTGGCGAAATACCATGGCGACAAGACGGAATCGATCTTCAAGGCCTGGTCGGACACCTGGCTCAGCTACGGTTTCCAGTTCTGGAACATCGAATACCTGCTGCCTTCCGTCGAATGCCCGGCGCTGGTGGTGCAGGGCAGCGAGGACCAGTACGGCAGCGCGGCCCAGGTCGACACGATCGTGGCGCAGGCCCTCAACGCCATGCCCGCCATGGTCGAGCAGTGCGGGCATACGCCGCACCAGGAGCAGCCGCAGGCATTGCTGGCGCTGATGGAAGGTTTCTTGCAAGGCCGCATGGACGCGGCCGCTCACCCGAAAACTATATGATAGACCACCTCGATCATCTGGTATTGACCACCCGCGACAAACCGGCCTGCATCGATTTCTATACGCGCGTGCTGGGCATGCAGCTGGAAACGTTCGGCACCGGCCGCCATGCTTTCAAGTTTGGCGCGCAAAAGATCAATCTGCATGAAGCCGGCAAGGAATTCCTGCCCAAGGCGGACCTGCCCACGCCCGGCGCGCTGGACCTGTGCTTCATCGCGGCCGTGCCGCTGGACGTGTTCATCGCCCATCTGGCGGCGCTGGGCATTGCCATCGAGGAAGGACCAGTGTCCCGCACGGGCGCCAATTGGCCCATCCGCTCCGTGTATCTGCGCGACCCGGACCGTAACCTGATCGAAGTGTCCGAGCGCGCCTGAGGTTTCATGCGGCGCCCAGGCGTTCAATGGCAGGCGGGATCGCTGTCCCAGCGGCCTGAGCAGATGCGCGAACGGCACAGCATGCCTTCGATCAGGCCCAGCTGCTGACAGCGCCGCAACAGTTCCGCCGTGTCCTGTTCCTGTCCCTGCTCCTGCCTGCGCAGCACCACGTCGCGCACGGGCGGCGCCATGCCTTCCTGCCGGTGCGCATGCGCGACCATCGCCGTGAGCAAGGCGACGTCGCTGTCGCCGGATGCGGCGGCCGGTTTCGCTCCCTGTGGGCGGGCGACCGCCTGGCGCGCGGGCGGCGGCGTCTTCGGCGGCGCGCTTGCGTTCGCGGCGACCGCAGCAGGCAAGGGCGGCGCCGCCGTATTGACGATGGTGGCCGCCTGTGCCGCGTGCGGCAGCGCCGTTGCTGCTGGCGCGGGCGGAATCTCGGTCATGGCTGTGACGGGCGCCGGCGGCAGGGGCGGCACCTCCGTGTCGTAGGCAAGCACGGCCATGATCAGCACCGCCAGGCACAGTGCGCCGGCGGCGCCGTACCGCCAGCCGGGGCGCCAGCGCGGGGCCGGCATGGCTGCGGGCGCGGCGGCGCCGTGCTCGAGTTGCGACAGGATGCCCTTGCCTTCGATGCGCGCGCCCGCCGCGCCGGCCTTGCTCAGCAGGTCAGGACCGCGCGCCTGGCCATCTCCGGTTTTCAGTAAAGACAAAATATCACCTCCGCAATGGATCAAATTCGACTGACCTTGATGTAAACCGCGCTCATGCGGGCCGCGGACGCCTACGATCTAACGATACCGCCGAGCAATGGATTGCCCGGCCCCGCCGATTCCCGTCACGGAGCGCCCCATGTTTGTCGCCCTGGTCCTGATGTATTTCCTGCTCGCCTGTCTCGCTTGCTGGCTGCTGCTGTTTCCCGGCGGCCGCGCCATCGTGCTGCATACGCTCGTCAACCTGGGCTGGCGCATGCAGCGGCGCGCGCAAGTGCTGCAGCGGGGCGGCGGCGCGCAGTGGCAGCGCGTGCAGCAGCACACGGGCTCGGGCATGGCACGCGCCTGGCAATTGCTGTGGCGGCATCGCTGGCTGAGCCTGGCAGGCAGCGTGCTGGTCATCGTGCCCCCGCTGCTGGCCTGGCTGTCCAGCGACCGCATCGCCCTGCGCGGCTATGCCGACCAGCAACACGTCATTAATGACCAGGTCAGCGACTTGCTGAAGGGCGAACAGCTGGTACCGCCACCGACCTTGCCGCCGCTGCTGTTTTCCACTGCCGAAGTCACGCAGCTGCGCCCGCTGCTGGGCGGCGCCAGCCGCAACTGGCAATTGCTCGACCACGATTTCGCGCAGCGCCTGCTGCTGGTCTTCAAGATCATGAAGGAGGTGCATGGCTACGACATGGTCTTGCTGGAAGGCTACCGCAGTCCCGCGCGCCAGGACCAGCTGGCGGCGGCCGGGCCGAACGTGACGAACGCCAGGGCGTTTCAAAGCTATCACCAGTACGGCCTGGCCGCCGATTGCGCATTCATGCATGAAGGAAAACTCATCATTTCTGAAAAAAATGCCTGGGCCATGCGCGGCTACCGTTTGTATGGCGTGACGGCCGAATCGGTAGGCCTGCGCTGGGGCGGGCGCTGGACCATGATGGATTTCGGCCACACGGAATTGCCGCAACCGCGCGGGCCGGGCAAGTAAGCCGCGCCAGCCATTCTAGCGCCGCGTACCGGCCTGAATTTCACCGCTGCAAGCTTACTTGCGCAGCGTCAATGGCACACCGGCGCGGGCCGCGCGCTGGCGCCTGGAACTTGTCGTATGTCAACAAAGGCGCGCCGCATTGCTGTCAGCATGGGCCGAATCCGCCTCGCTGCGCGGCGGCGTTCCTCCTGTTTTGCGACCTCACCCTGGGCTCATCATGCTGCGACGACTCTGGCATTTCCTCACCGACAGCCGCAATCTGACCATCTTCGGCTTCGTGGCGCTGGCACTGTCCCTGTACCTGGGCGCCGAGGTGCTGGAAGTGGCGCTGATCTGGGCGCTGGCCTTGCTGCTGCTGGCTTTTGTCACGTGGCTGGGCCTGTGGCTGTGGCGCCGTCGCCGCGCGCGGCGCAATGCGCAGGCGCTGGGCCAGGCCATCCTCAACGAGGCCGAGATCGCCGCCGCGCAGGCGGCCTCGTCCTCGACGGCCAGCAACACGCAGCAGGGCGAACTCGATGCCGTGCGCACGGGCATGCTGGCCGCCATCGAGACCATCAAGACCTCCAAGCTGGGCCTCAAGTCGGGCGCCGCCGCCCTGTACGAATTGCCGTGGTACATGATCATCGGCAATCCGGCCGCCGGCAAGAGCAGCGCCATCCTGCATTCGGGCCTGCAGTTTCCTTTCGCCGACGGCAAGATCGTGCAGGGCGTGGGCGGCACGCGCAACTGCGACTGGTTTTTCACCACGGACGGCATCGTGCTCGACACGGCAGGGCGCTACTCCGTCGTCGACGAGCACCGGGGCGAGTGGTTCGGCTTTCTCGACCTGCTGAAAAAATACCGGCGCAAGGCGCCCATCAACGGCATCCTCATCGCCGTCAGCATCGCCGAATTGAAGGGCGACCCCGATGTCGGCATGCAGCTGGCGCGCAGCCTGCGCAAGCGCGTGCAGGACGTCATCGAGCGCCTGGAAGTGTTCGCGCCCCTGTACATCGTGTTTACCAAGGCGGACCTGATCGCCGGCTTCACGGAGTTTTTCGCGGACGCCGAACGCAGCGAGCGCGAGCGCGTATGGGGCGCCACCATGCCCTACCAGCGCAAGCTGCCCACGGCGGACTTGCTGAGTTTTTTCGACCAGAGCTTCGATGAATTGCACGATGGCTTGACGGAGCTGAGCCTGGCCAACATGGCGCACCGGCAACGCAAGACGATGGCGCCCGGCGTGTTCACCTTCCCGCTGGAATTTGCCGCCATCAAGCCGGCCCTGCGCGCCTTCATCGCCACCCTGTTCGAGGAAAACCCGTTCCAGTTCCAGCCCGTGTTCCGCGGTTTTTACTTGACCAGCGCGCTGCAGGAGGGCGAGCCCGTCAGTGCCTCCTCGCAGCAGGTGGCGCGCCGCTTCGACCTGGCCTTCGCGCCGGCCCCGGCCACGGCGCCATCGGGCGCGCGCCAGCATGGCTATTTCCTGCTGGAGTTGTTCCGCAAGGTGATTTTTGCCGACAAGCACCTGGTGGCCACCTATGCCAACCGCGCCAGGCTGCGCTTCAAATATGCCGTGTTCTTTGCCGCCACCGTGTCGCTGGGCGCCTGCCTGGGCGGCTGGAGCTGGTCCTACCTGGGCAACCGCCAACTGGTGGCCAACGTCGAAGCCGATCTGAATAAAGTCGTGAAGCTGCAGGAGAAACGCCTGGACTTGCAATCGCGCCTGGAAGCGCTCGAAATACTGCAGGACCGCATCGAGCAGCTGGAAGCGTACCGGGAGCAAAGGCCATGGTCCTTGCGGCTGGGCCTGTACCAGGGCGACTTACTGGAGCGCAAGCTGCGCGAGGAATATTTCGCCGGCGCGCGCCAGATCATGCTGACCCCCGTGGCGGGCGCGCTGGAAGCCTTGCTGTTCGAGATGAACGCCAGCGCCGACCAGCTGCAGCCCACGGCGCGCACGCCGCAGACGCCGGGCGCCGCATCGCCCGCTGCGGCTCCCGCCGCGCCGCGCAACGTGCAATACCAGGCGGCCAGCGCGACGAATGTGGAAGACGCCTACAACGCGCTGAAAACCTATCTGATGCTGGCCGACAAGACGCATGCGGAAAGCAGCCACCTGAACGACCAGATGACGCGTTTCTGGCGCGGCTGGCTGGAGGGCAACCGGGGCGCCATGCCGCGCGAGCAGATGATACGCAGCGCCGAACGGCTGCTGACGTTTTACCTGGCGCAGATCGGCGACCCGTCCTGGCCGCGCATCGAGCAAAAGCTGGCGCTGGTCGACCAGGCGCGCGAAAACCTGCGCCGCGTGGTGCGCGGCATGCCGGCGCGCGAGCGCGTGTATGCCGACATTAAGGCGCGCGCCTCGACGCGCTTTCCCGGCATGACGGTGGCGCGTATCGTCGGCGAACAGGATCAGGCCCTGCTGGCGGGCAGCTATGCCGTCTCCGGCGCCTTTACGCGCCAGGCCTGGGAAAAGTTCGTCGAGGGCGCGTTTCGCGACGCCGCCAATCACGAACTGCAAAGCGCCGACTGGGTGCTGAAAAGCGCCTCCACCGACGACCTGACCCTGGAAGGCAGTCCGGAGCAGATCGAGAAAAACCTCGTGGCCATGTACAAGGCCGACTACGCGCGCGAGTGGCAAAAATTCGTGCAGGGCGTCGCCGTCGCCGACCTGAAAGGTTTTGACGGCGCCGTGCAGGCGATGAACCGCCTGGGCGACCCGCAGTCGTCGCCGATCGCCAAACTGCTGACGACGATTTACGAAGAAACTTCGTGGGACAACCCGGCGCTGCAAAATGCCCAATTGCGCAAGGCCGAGCGGGGCATCATCGCGTGGTTCAAGGAAACCGTGCTGCGCCGCGCGCCGTTGCAGCTGACGGCCAGTCCCGGCGTCAATGCGCAGCTCGATCCGGCCCGCCTGGACAAACCGATGGGCCCCGTGGGACGCGAATTTGCCGGCGTGGGCAAGCTGGTGGCGGCCAGGGACAACAATGCCTCGCTGATGCGCGCCTACCTGGAAGCGCTGTCGAAACTGCGCAGCCGCTTGAACCTGCTGAAGAACCAGGGCGACGCAGGGCCGGGCGCGCGCCAGTTCATGCAGCAGACCTTGGAGGGCAGCGGCTCCGAGCTGGCCGACGCCCTGAAACTGGTCGACGAGCAGCTGCTCACGGGGATGAGCGACGCGCAAAAGCAGGCGATACGCCCCATCCTCGTGCGCCCGCTGATGCAGACCTTTGCCGTCATCGTCGCGCCGGCCGAACTCGATATCAACAAGACCTGGGCGGCGCAGGTGTACGAACCGTTCCAGAAATCGCTGGCCAACAAATATCCGTTTGCCCCAAGCGCGCGCATTGAGGCGAGCAACCTGGAGATCGGGCAGTTCTTCGGCCCGGAAGGCCTGGTGGCGAAATTCGTCACGACGTCCATGGGGCCCCTGGTGGTGCGGCGCGGCGACGTGCTGGCGCCGCGCACCTGGGCCGACATGGGCATCAGCCTGTCGCCGCAGGTGGTGGCGCGCTTCCCCGGCTGGATCGCGCCGCTGGGCGCGGGCGGCGTGGCGGCCACGTCGACGGCGGCGCAAACCGTGTTCCAGATCCAGCCGTCGCCCGCACCGGGCACCCTGGAATACACGGTGGAGATCGACGGCCAGCAGCTGCGCTACCGCAACACGCCGGCGCAGTGGACGAACATGGTCCATCCGGGGCCGCAGGGCGCGGCGGGCATGCAGGGGGCGCGCATCACGGCCGTCACCTTCGACGGGCGCACGGTGGAACTGTTCAACGAGCCGGGACAATTTGGCCTCAAGCGCATGATCGATGCGGCGAGTAAAAAGCGCAAGGACGGCGGCGTGTTCGAATTGCGCTGGGCGCGCGGCGAGGTGGCCGTGGCGGTCGACCTGAAAATCACCAGCAGCGCGGAAACGACGGCGACGGGTGCGGGCGGAACTGCGGCGGTGCAGGAGCAGGGCTTTCGCGGCATGCAGCTGCCCGAAACCATCGTGGGTGCTCCGGCTTCTGTGCCGGTCATCGCTGCGGCTGCGGGAGTGTCGCCATGATGCGCGCGCAACAGCAGGTGCGCCTCGGCTACTTCGGCAAGATCCCCGCGCGCGGCGATTTCATCAAGGCTTGCGACAATCACGCGCTGGTGCAGCTGCTCGACGACTGGCTGGCGCAGGTCATGACTGCGCTGACGGTGGAGCCGCGCTGGAAGCTCAATTACGACGCCTTGCCGCCGCTGCGCTTTGCCTTCGTCGGTACGCGCAGCCGGCGCGCCATCGCCGGGCGCCTCGAAGCGAGCAACGACCAGTCGCAGCGGCGCTTTCCCTTCATGGCCATGGGCGCGCTGGAAATCGACGACGCCGAGGCCTTTGTCGGCTGCAGCCCGCTGGCGCTGGCGCCCCTGTGGCAGCGCCTGGAGCAGCTGTCGCAAGGCATCGTGGCCAGCCCGGAGCCGGGTCCGGCCTTGCTGGCGCTGGCCGGCAACGTGGTGGAGGTCGAACCGGCCGCGCCTGAGCACGCGGCACGGCTGGCCGCCTTTTTGCAGGCGCAGACCGTGCATGGCTTGCAAACGATGCTCGCTTCGCCCGCGTTCCCCGTGACGGTGCGCGAATTGCTGCTGGGCCTGGGCCTGCTGCTGCAGCCGGTGCGCCGGAGCGGCTTGCCGCGCATGGAAAAAAGCCTGGTGCTGCCGCTGCCGCAAGACGCGCAGCTGCGCGAGCTGGTGGCCAGCTTCTGGCTGCACCTGATCGCGCCTTTTCTGCGCCAGGCCGATTTCGAACTGGCGCTGTTCTTTTCCCACCTCGACGAGGCGCCCGTGCTGGTGATCGGCTTTTGCGGCGCAGACCCGCACGGCTTGCGCGCGCTGATCGATCCGCAGGCCGGCAGCGAACGGCTGATCATCTTCGACCAGCTCGACTGGGTCGAGGAGCAGCTGGGACGCGATGCGGCGCTGCGCCGGTTGTCCGCCTGCCTGCAGCAGGAGCAGCTGTCGCTGCGCTCGGCCTGCGCCATGTTCACGGATACCTTTGCCTGAAGGATTGCGATGAAACCAACCGTTTTCTTCCTGCTGCTTGCCGCCGCCGTTCCCTGCATCGCCCAGACGCAGGCGCAGGCGCCGCAGACGCCGATGCCGGGGCAGATCCTCGTCACGGGCACCCTGGCCGACGAGGCGGGCAAGGCGGCCGTGCTGGCCCGCCTGCGCGAACTGTATGGCGCCGAGCGCGTGGTCGACCAGATCAGCATCGGCAATGTGGCGGTGCCGGCCAACTGGAACGGCTACGTGCAAAAGCTGATCGCGCCGAACCTGAAGCTAATTTCGCGGGGGCAGATCAGCATAGCCGGCAACAACGTCAGCGTGCGCGGCGAAGTGGCGAACGAGGCGCAGCGCCAGCAGATCGCCAGCGATATCGCCACCAGCCTCAATCCCACCTACACCGTCAACAATGGCTTGCGTGTCAAGGCGGCCGAGGCCGAGCAGGGCTTGCTCGATGCGGCGCTCGATAAACGCATCATTGAATTCGACAGCGGCAAGGCCACCATCACGCCGGCCGGCCAGGCCATCCTCGACGAGATGGCGGCCGCCATGCTCAGGCTGCGGGGCCGCAAGGTGGAGGTGATCGGCCATACGGACGACACGGGCCTGCGCGCCAGCAACGTGGCCCTGAGCCAGGCACGGGCCGAAGCCGTGCGCGCCTACCTGGCCAGCAAGGGCGTCGCGGCCGATACCGTGCTGGTGTCGGGCCAGGGGCCGGACCGTCCCGTGGCCAGCAACGCCACGGCCGATGGCCGGGCGAGGAACCGGCGCATCGAGTTCCGCATTGCTCAATGAAGCACGCGTAATGGGACATGCGCGATGATCAGGGTAAGGTAATGGTCAGGTGCGCGGGCCGCGGCGCCAGCTTGACCAGGTCCGCATACGCTGCCAGGGTCGTTTGCGTGCCGCGCGTCAGATGCGTTTTCAGACCGAGGTAGGCGCAGATGGCCAGCAGGGCGAAAAAGCTCGACAGCGCCCACAGCGGCACGTCGCTGCCGCGTTTGTTGACCACCTGGTCGGGGCGTTCCGCGCGCGGCGCGAAGCCGCGGCTCTTGCCCTTGATGTGGGCGATCTCGTCGCCCAGGCGCGCCGTCAGATAGCTGAGTTTTTCGCCGCCGTCGATCGCATACTTGCCCTGGAATCCCAGCAATAAACACATGTGGAACACCTGCAGCGCCTGCACGCGCATGGCACCCTTGCCGCGCAAGGCGTCGAGGCGGTCGAAGAAGTGTTCGCCGGCCAGCTGGTCGCCGAAGATCAGGAGCTGCAGCGGGCGCCGCTCCCACTGTTTGCGCAGGGCGAACGGCGAGGCGAGGATGATTTCATCGACGGCCGCGCAGAACGCATATTTGGCCGCCTCGATATCGTCGCCATCGGCGCGGATCTTTTTCGCTTCGCGTTCGAAGTCGTCGAGGAAGGCCGTGATGCGGTCCATGAAGCTTTGCTCGTCGCCGGGCGCCGAACCGTGCTTCAGCATGAACAGCATGTAAAAGCCTTCGTGCATCAGATCCAGCAGGGCGCTGCCCGCATGCCGGCTGCTGCCTGCCGGGGCGGCGCCGCGTGGTCCCAGCAGGGAGGGCGCCGCGCGCCGTTCGATGAGCTGGCTCATGCCGTCACCGCGATCAGTTCCAGCTGCAGGTCGCGTATGCCGGCCGGCACGTAGACGGAAATCGACTGCGCCTTGAGCATCTGCTCGTACAGCGCGCCGCGGTTTTCAATCGCAAAATAATAGGTGTCGGGCCGCACGGGAATGGCCGCCGGCACTTGCGGCGCATGCGACAGTTTCAGGCCGGGCATGGCCGTGAGCACGCATTTTTCCACGTCGTCGGGCGCGCCTACTTTCACCCGCAGCGGCACCACGTCCACCAGCTCGATGGCGGGCATGGCGGCGCATATCGCCAGGTACAGGGTGGTGTGCTGGTCGATCTTGCCCGAATCGAGCTTGCCCAGGTAGTACGAGGGCTTGTCTTCCAGCAGGGCGATGGAAAAATACTTCGACGAGATGACGGTGTCGAGCAGTTCGCGGATGATCGCGTCAATGGCATCGAAGCAGGCGCCCGGCTGCGCGTGGTCGTAGGCGGGCAGGCTGGCGAGGGTGTAGTGCTTGGAGTAGCTGAGCAGGCCGCCCGCCAGGCCCAGCAGCGCCTCGTACAGGCGCTCCGGATGCAGGGCCGGGTGGCGCACATAGTGCATCAGCGCGGCGGCGGCCGTGCTGACCGTGTGCAGCAGCCAGAACGAGGACACGTCGCCCGAGCGGAACTCGATCACGTTGCGGCTCGGTTCGCGGTGGTGGCCGTGCAGCGCGCTCACTTTCGCCTGCAAGGCGTCGAGCAGGTGTTCCAGCACGCCTTGCAGGCGCGGCGCGCCGGCGATCGCCAGGCTGGGCGCCATGAACGAGGGCAGGGGTTCGAAGCCGCCCGATACCGTGCGCCGCAGGGCGATCAGCGGCAGGCAGTCGTAGGAGCCGCGCGCCTCGCTGTCGGGAATCAGGCGCACGGTCTTTTTCAGATAGGCCACGTCGGCCACGGCGGACTCCGTAAACAGGTCGGGCGTGGCGCGCATGGCGTGCGCGAAGCGCGTGGCCGCCGGCGTACCGGCATTTGGCGCCTGCGCCGTGTAATTCATGCCTTCGCGGTTGAGGATGGGCAGGGCCGCGTAATACGTCACTTCCTGCACCGCAGGCGGCAGCGCTTCCAGGTCCACCGGCGTGGGCAGGATATCGCTGCCGGGCGCGCCGTCGCCCAGCGCCTCGAACACTTCGCCGTCGCGGAAGATGGCCGACAGGGCCTGCAGGCGCAGGGTGCCCGTCTTCAGCGCCGCCAGGTCCCACTCCATGTGCGCCACGCCCCACAGGTAGGGATGCAGCGCGCTGGCCGTGTGATGCAGGCGCGCTTCGTGATACTGATCCTGACGCTGGAAATGCTGCGGCCGCAGGAACAGGCCTTCTCCCCACAAGACTTTCGCTGCCATGCCCATCTCGTTTCTCCTTGAATGTGTGGCGTGTCTGTTGGTGCTATTGGCAGCGCGGGGCCGACAGCGTGGACGTGCCGCTGATGCTGAGCGCGCAGGCATGCAGGCCGACGGTGATGCCGCTGCGTTCCGCGTCGGGGGCGGCAAAGGTGGCGCGCCAGCGCTGTGTCGCAGGCGCGCGGAACAGGGCCACGACGCCGATGAAATACGCTTCTTTGCTGACTTTTTCCTGTACTTCGTAGCGCTGGCCCGGCACCAGCAGCACCTCTTTGACTTCCATCAGGTCGGCGCCCAGCGCCGCTTTTTCGCGTTGCGCGTCGAGGAAGCTGTCGTAAGGCGCCTGCTCGAAGGCGGCGCTCTGGCGCAGCTTGTAGATGCGCGCCACCAGCGCCAGCGGCCGGCCGTCGGCATCGGTGTTCAGGCGCTGCGCCGCGTGCAGGCGGATGCTGACATTGCGCGGCGGCTGCTGCGCGTCGGGCAGTTCCGGCGGCGGCTTGGCCACGCCGGCCATTTGCAGCGCCGCGTTGGCCAGGGTGCCGATGGCGCCGCCCGCGCAGCCGGTCAGCAGCAACGCTTGCAGCAATGCCAGCAGCGGTAGCGCGGTGGCGCGGGCCGGGCGGACCAGGGCGTCAGGTGGCATGGGCGACCTTTGCAAGATGTAGTGTGGAAACAAAAGTGTTGCAGTCATTTAAACGCATGCACGGGCGACCTGCTTGCGTTGGCGCAAGATCGGTCTGCGATCAAGACAATTACTGCGCCAGATCAGGATTCATGTCGTCCTGCGCGGCTGTAGCGTGGAACTTCTTCTTTGCTGATTAATCTCAATTTGGTAAAAAATTGCCGATTAATAATAGTCTTCACGCCGCCCATCTTTCCCAGCGGTAGCGTCCTCCACGTGAAGGAGTACCCCGATGAAGCCAGCCACGATATCGCTCCGTATTGTCTGCCTTGCCAGCGCCTTGCTGCTGGCCGCCTGCGCCACGCCGGATCAGTCGGCGTCCCTAAAACCTGCCGCACCGAGCCTGGCGCAAGTGATGAGCGACGCCGATGCGGCGGCGCGCGCCGGCCAGTACGAGCGTGCCATGACCCTGCTTCAGCGCGGCGGCGCGAGCTATCCCGCCGACAAGGCGCCGTGGCTGCAAATGGCGCAGATGAAGTTCGACCGCGGCCAGTACGGCGACGCCATCGGCCATGCGCTTGAAGCGCTGGAGCGCGACCCGGACGACAAGGTGGCCAACAGCATCGTCGCCGTCAGCGGCTTGCGCCTTTCCGGCAAGGCGCTGGCCGATCTGTCGCGGCAAAACAATCTGAATGGTTCGTTGCGTTCGGAAGCGCAGGACCTGGCCAAGCTGCTGCGCGCAAGCATAGGCGAAGACGTCCTGGTGCCGCCGGCCAGGCGCCCGCCGGCGGCCGGCAAGCGCGCGGCCGGTTCCGGTACGCCGGCGGCGAAGGGCGCGGCGCAGCAAGGCAGCGCGGCCGACCCGTTCAGCGGCCTGAAATAAGCGAGCATCCCCACCATCTCCTTGCAAAGGAAGCGACATGTCCAAGTCCGACAGCGTGCAAAAACGCCTGAAGCAGGTACGCGCGCCGCGCGTGCAAATGACCTATGACGTCGAGATCGGCGACGCGATTGAAAACAAGGAGCTGCCCTTCGTGGTCGGCGTGCTCGGTGATTTTGGCGGCAACCCTGACAGCGAGAAAAAACGCCTGAAGGACCGCAAGTTCGTTTCCATCGATAGCGCCAATTTCGACGAAGTGCTGTCCGGCGTGGAGCCGGTGGCCCGTTTCGCCGTGCCGAACCGTATCAGCGAGGCGGGCGGCACGTTCGCCGTCGATCTGCACTTCCGCTCGATGGACGACTTCCGCCCGGAATCGGTGGTGCGCCAGGTCGATCCCTTGCACAAGCTGCTCGAGGCGCGCACCAAGCTGGCCGACCTGCGCAACAAGCTGGCCGGCAACGACAAGCTGGAAGACTTGCTGACGGAAGTGCTGAACAACACGGACAGCCTGGCTACCCTGAAACCGCAGTTCCCAGCGCAGGAGGATTGAGATGAGTACCCAGGCAGAGGCACTAGCAGTATCCACGCCCGGCGCGCCGGCCGCGACCGACTTGCTCGACCAGATCGTCGAGCAAAGCCGCGTCGCCAAGTCCGGTGCCGAACATGCGCGCGCGCGTGACCTGATCTCGGAACTGGTGGCCCAGGTGCTCGACGGCACGGTGCTGATGTCCAGCAGCCTGTCGGCCACCTTGGACGCGCGCGTGGCGGAGATCGACCGCCTGATCTCGGCCCAGCTCAGCGAAATCATGCACGCGGCGCCGTTCCAGCAGCTCGAACAAAGCTGGACGGGGTTGCGCTACCTGGTCGGCAATTCCGACACGGGCACGCGCCTGCAGATCCGCATGTTCAACGCCACCAAGCGCGAACTGGTGAAGGATTTCCAGGCCGCGCTGGAGTTCGACCAGAGCAGCATGTTCAAGAAGGTGTATGAAGAGGAATTCGGCACCTTCGGCGGTGCGCCATTTGCCGCGTTGCTGGGCGACTTCGCCATCTCGCGCCAGCCGGAAGACATGTATTTCGTCGAGCAGATGTCGCACGTCGCCGCCGCCGCGCACGCGCCCTTCATCGCCTCGGCTGCGCCGGAACTGTTTGGCCTGGAAAGCTACGGTGACCTGGGCAAGCCGCGCGACCTGGCCAAGGTGTTCGATACCGTCGAGTACGCGAAATGGAAAGCCTTCCGCGAATCCGAGGACGCGCGCTACGTCGGCCTGACCTTGCCCCGCTTCCTGGGCCGGCTGCCGTTCAATCCTGTCGACGGCACCACGGTCGACGGTTTTAACTTTGTCGAGGAAGTCGACGGCAGCGACCATCACAAATACCTGTGGTGTAACGCCGCGTATGCGTTTGGCAGCAAGCTGACGCGCGCCTTTGCCGACTACGGCTGGTGCGCCGCCATCCGCGGCGTGGAGGGCGGCGGCCTGGTGGACGACCTGCCGACCCACACCTTCAAGACGGACGAGGGAGACGTGGCCCTGAAATGCCCGGCCGAAGTGGCGATCACCGACCGGCGCGAAAAGGAGTTGTCGGACCTGGGCTTCATCTCGCTGGTGCATTGCAAGAACACGGCGTATGCGGCGTTTTTCGGCGCGCAGTCGGCGCAGAAAAGCCGCAAGTACAACAGCGACGCGGCCAACGCCAACGCGGTGCTGTCGTCGCAGCTGCAGTACATCTTCGCCGTCTCGCGCATCGCGCACTACATGAAGGCCATGATGCGCGACAAGATCGGCAGCTTTGCCGCCGCCTCCAGCGTGGAAGATTTTCTGAACCGCTGGCTGATGCAGTACGTGCTGCTCGACGATAACGCCAGCCAGGAACAGAAGGCGCAGTTCCCGCTGCGCGAAGCGTCCGTGCAGGTGCATGAAGTACCGGGCCGGCCCGGCGTGTACCGCGCCGTGTCGTTCCTGCGGCCGCACTTCCAGCTCGATGAATTATCCGTTTCGCTCCGACTGGTCGCGGAGTTGCCGAAGTCGACCAATTCCTGAATCACCCATCTTTCAACCAGAGGAGCACACCATGGCAATCGATGTATATCTGCAGATAGACGGCATCAAGGGCGAGTCCACCGATGACAAGCACAAGGACTGGATCGAATGCAAATCGGTCAGCTGGAGCGTCGAGCAGCCGAAGTCCGCCACCGCTTCGACGGGCGGCGGCCACACGGCCGAACGCTGCGAACACAAGGACATCGTCATCTCCAAGCTGGCCGATCTGGCCTCGCCGGTGCTGCTGCAGACCTGCTCGGCCGGCAAGACCATCCCCAAGGCGCGCTTCGAATTCATGCGCGCCGACGGCCAGGGGGAGCGCGTCAAGTATTTTGAAATCGAAATCGAGAACGTATTGATCGGCGCCGTGACGCCGAATGTGGAAGAAGGCGACATCCTCGGTGAACACGTCGGCTTCAAATTCTCGAAAGTGAAGTGGAAATACACGCAGCAAAAAGTGACGGGCGGCGCCGGCGGCAATACCTCGGGCGGCTGGGACCTGGCCGCGAACCGCGTGGCTTGATCCATGGTGCGCGGCGCGCGGCGGCCACCTTCGCCGCGCGCCGCGCCGATTTTTCAGGAGAGCGCATGGACAGTTATGTACCTGGCCTGTTTGACCGCCTGATGGATGACGGCGGCGGTGCGGCGGGCGGCGTGGCGGTGCGCCTGTCGCTGGAACAATTGAAGGATGCGGTGGCGCGCGACCTGGAGGAACTGCTCAACACGCGCGTGGCCCTGCCGCCCGGCGCGCTCGACGCCTATCCGGAATGCGCGGCCTCCATCGTCAACTATGGCCTCATCGATTTCGCCGGCATGTGCCTGTCCAGCAGCGATGACCGCGCCCGCATCTGCGCCGCGCTGAAGGCGGCCATCGAACGCCATGAACCGCGCCTGCGCAATGTGCGCGCCCGCCTGGAGCGCGAAGCGGGCAGCATCAACCGCGTCGGCTTCGTCATCAGCGGCACCCTGGCCGTGATGGCCGGCGGCGAGGCGGTGAATTTCGACGCCGTGCTGCAGCCGTCGTCGCTGCGCTATTCGATCAACCGCAAGGGAGCCGCCGCATGAGCAATCATTTGAAAACCTTGATCGCCAAACTCAATGACACGGCGCGCACGGCCGCCACCCGCGCCGCCGCCATCTGCGTGGGACTGGGCCAGTACGAAGTCGATGTCGAGCACCTGTTCCTGGCGCTGCTGGAGCAGGAGCGCAGCGATTTCGTCACCATCGCGCGGCGCAGCGAAATCAGCCTGACGGCGCTGGAGGCGGACCTGCGCCGCGAGATCGGCGGCTTCAGGACGGGCAGCGCGCGCACGCCCGTGTTTTCGCGGCACTTGCCGCTGCTGTTCGAACACGCCTGGCTGATCGCTTCGCTGGACACGACGCGGCCAGGGCCCATCCGCAGCCGCCATCTGTTGCTGGCGCTGCTGACGGAGCCGGAACTGTCGCAGCTCGCGTACCGCGGCTCGAAGCTGTTCGCCCGCTTCAGCGTGGAGCAGTTGAAACACCATCCGGACAAGCTGACGGCAGGTTCTGATGAAGAGGAAAGCGCGGCAGTGCCGCAGCTTGCCGACCTGTCCGCAGATCCTGTTGCCGCCCTGGCCAGAAAAACTCCGGCGCTGGACCAGTTCACCACCGACCTGACGCAGCTGGCGCGCGACGGCAAGCTCGATCCCGTGATCGGCCGCGAGGCCGAGATACGCCAGGCCGTCGACATCCTGCTGCGCCGGCGCCAGAACAATCCGATACTCACGGGCGAGGCGGGCGTGGGCAAGACGGCCGTGGTGGAAGGCCTGGCCTTGCGCATCGCCGCCGGCGACGTGCCCGAGGTGCTGCAGGGCGCGCACATCCACGCGCTCGACATGGGCTTGCTGCAGGCCGGCGCCAGCGTGAAGGGCGAGTTCGAAAGCCGGCTGAAAAATGTCATCGACGAGGTGACGAAAAGCCCGCATCCGATCATCCTCTTCATCGACGAGGCGCACACCATGATCGGCGCCGGCGGCCAGGCGGGACAGAACGACGCGGCCAATCTGCTGAAACCGGCGCTGGCGCGCGGCGCCCTGCGCACCATCGCCGCCACCACCTGGAGCGAGTACAAAAAGTACTTTGAAAAGGATGCGGCGCTGGCGCGGCGCTTCCAGGTGGTGAAGGTGGAAGAGCCGAGCGAAGACATCGCCTGCGCCATGCTGCGCGCCATGGCGCCGCTGATGGAGCGCCATTTCGGCATCCGCGTGCGCGACGCCGCCATCGTCGAGGCGGTACGCCTGTCGCACCGCTACATCAGCGGGCGCCAGCTTCCCGACAAGGCCATCAGCGTGCTCGATACGGCGTGCGCCAAGGTGGCGCTGGGCCAGCGCGCCACGCCGGCGCAGCTGGAAAACGCGCACCGGCGGCAGGAACGCATCGGTGCGGAAATCGCCGCCCTGAGCCGCGAGGCGGCCGATGGCGAAGCGCCCGACAAGGCCGGCGCCGCGCGCCTGGCGCAGCTGCGGCGCGAGCATGACGAAGGACAGGCGCAGATCGCGGCGCTGGCGCAGCGCTGGGAGCGCGAAAAAACGCTGGTGGCGCAGATTGGCGACTTGCGCGCGCAGCTGCGCGGCGAGCGGCCGGGCGAGATCGGCGCGGCGCGCCTGCTGGCGCTGAAGGAAGAGCTGGCGGCCCTGCAGGGAGAGGCGCCGCTGTCGCCGCTGGAAGTCGATGCGCAGGTGGTGGCCGGCATCGTCGCCGGCTGGACCGGCATCCCGCTGGGAAAAATGCTCAAGGACGAGATCCGCACGGTGCTGACCCTGGAGGGCGCGCTGCGCGAACGGGTGCTGGGACAGGACCACGTCATCGACGCGGTGGCGCAGCGCGTGCGCACGGCGCGCGCCAGCCTGGACGACCCGAACAAGCCGCAAGCCGTGTTCCTGTTCACGGGGCCGTCGGGCACGGGCAAGACGGAAACGGCGCTGGCGCTGGCCGATCTGCTGTACGGCGGCGAGCGCAAGCTCATTACCATCAATATGAGCGAGTACCAGGAAGCGCACAGCGTGGCGGGCCTGAAAGGCTCGCCGCCCGGCTATGTCGGCTATGGCGAAGGCGGCGTGCTGACGGAAGCCGTGCGGCGCCAGCCCTACAGCGTGGTGCTGCTCGACGAGGCGGAAAAAGCCCACCCCGACGTGCTCGAATTGTTCTTCCAGGTGTTCGACAAGGGCGTGCTCGATGATGCGGAAGGGCGCGAAGTCGATTTTCGCAACACCATCATCATCGCCACGTCGAACCTGGGTTCCGGCGCCATGATGGCCGCCTGCCTGAACCGGGTCGCGCAAGACTTGCCCACGCCGGCCGCGCTGGAAGAACTGGTGCGCCCGCAACTGGTGGCGCACTTCAAGCCGGCCCTGCTGGGGCGCCTGAAAGTGCTGCCGTTTTATCCCCTGAACGACGCGGTGCTGGCCGAAATCATCGCCCTGAAGCTGGCGAGGATAGGCGCACGCATCGCGCGCAACCACCAGGCGCAGTTCAGTCACGATGCTGGCCTGGTCGACGCCGTGCTGGCGCGCTGCACCGAGGTCGATTCGGGCGCGCGTAATGTCGATCAAATTCTGAACGGCAGCCTGCTGCCGGCGATCGCCGAAGCGGTGCTGGCGCGCATGGCCGCAGGCGAGCCGCTCGCGTCGATACGCGTCACTGCAAATAAGCAGGGGCAGTTCAAATACACCATCAAATAACGTCAGCAAGTAACGTCACCCCGCGGAGGGCACCATGTTCAATCTGGAGCAGTTGCTGCACCCCGTCAGCGCCGTCAGTCCCTGCGGCGAAGACATCACCTTCAGCCAGGAGCTCGATGCCATCGCGCGCGCGCGCCAGCACGACGACCCGAGCCTGGACCAGGGCGAGTGGGTGACGGCGCTGAAGGAAGCCGACTGGCCTTTCGTGGCGACGCGCTGCGAACAGCTGATCGCCACGCACAGCAAGGATTTGCGCGTGGCCGTCTGGCTGGCCGAAGCGCACGCGAAAACGCGCCATTTCCGCGGCTTGGGCGACGGCTACGCGCTGCTGGCCGGCCTGTGCGAGCGCTATTGGGATGGCCTGTATCCGCCGGCGGAAGAGGGCGACCAGGAACAGCGCATCGGCAATGTCTTCTGGCTGCTCTCGCGCACGCCGCAGCTGCTGCGCGAGATTCCGCTGACCGAAGGCGCCGACGGCCTGTTTTCGCTGCAGGATTTCGATGCGGCGCGCCAGCGTGCGGCCGCGAGCCTGGTGCCGGGCGCAGCGGAGCAGGGCTGGGGCGATGCGCGCCACGACGAAGGCGTGACCCTGGCGCAGATGGAGGCGGCGCGGCAAAGGAACTCGCGCGCCTTTTCCGACGGCCTGCTGGCCGATGCCCAATACTGCATGCAGTCGCTGCTGGCGTTCGAACGCAGCGTCGACGCGCGTTTCGGCGTCGACGGTCCGAGTTTTCGCGCCGCGCGCGAAGCGCTGGAAAATGCCATTCATTTCATCGCGCCGCTGTCACCGGATGCGGATTTTGCCGGCGCGCCGAGGGCCGCTGGCCAGGGCGCTGACGCAGGCGCAGGCGGGAGCGCCATCGTGCAGCGCCAGCAGGCGCTGGCCCAGCTGCGCCAGGTGGCCGATTTTTTCCGCCGCACGGAGCCGCACAGCCCCGTCGCCTACCTGGCCGACAAGGCTGCCAGCTGGGGCGAGCTGCCGCTGCACCTGTGGCTGCGCGCCGTCGTGAAGGATTCAAGCACCCTGGCGCAACTCGACGAAATGCTGGGCACGAACAGCGCGAACGGATGATCGGTTTGCGCGCTTCCATGCTAATCTTCCGGCATGTCCAGAATGTTCATCCTGCCTGCCGCGCTATGCCTGTTCCTCGCTGCCAGTGCGCGGGCGGAGGGGGCGACGCCGCTGGTGATCTATGGCGACGACGATTATCCGCCGTACTCCTACGTCGACAACGGCCAGCTGAAAGGCATCTACACGGAGATCGTGCGCGAAGCCGTGCAATCGATGCCGCAATATGCGGTGCAACTGCGTCCCGTGCCGTGGAAACGGGGCGTGCTGATGCTGCAGACAGGCGAGGCGTTTGCCCTGTATCCGCCGTATTCGTGGCGCAGCGAGCGGCCGTACGTGCGCTATTCCGTGCCGTTGCTGATGGAGCAGCTGGTGGTGCTGTGCAACCAGGACGTGCTGGCGAAGCGCACGCTGCGGCAGTGGCCCGCCGATTACGGCGGCCTGCACATCGGCGTGAACGCGGGTTTTTTGCTGGGCGATGCGCAACAGACGGCAGCCCTGCAAGCGGCCAGCATCGTGTTCGATACGGCCAAGGGCACGCGCACGAATCTGCTCAAGCTGATGCGCGGGCGTATCGATTGCTATGTCAGCGACCGCCTGTCGGCGCAGTGGGAATTGCAGCGCATCCGGCGCGAGGGTGCGCCGGGCACGCCGATGCAAGCGATACAGGAAACCGCGCAGCTGGCCAGCCAGCAGGGCCACCTGGGTTTTACGGAGCGCCGGCCTGCCGCCTACCCTTATCGCGATGACTTTATAGAACAATTCAATGCCGCCATCGTGCGCATGCAAGCCAATGGCGCAATCCGCCGCATCCTGGACCGCGCGCTGCTGCCCTGACTGATTCAACCCGATGGAGAAAAACATGAAAAGAATATTATTGCTATGTGTGCTCGTGCTGGCCGGCTGCGTAGGCCGGCCCGAGAATATTGTACCTGTCAGCAATTTCGACACGACCCGTTATCTGGGCAAATGGTATGAGATCGCGCGCCTCGACCACTCGTTCGAGCGGGGCCTGAGCCACGTGACGGCCGACTACAGCCTGCGCCAGGATGGCGGCCTGAAAGTGCTCAACCGCGGCTACCAGGATGCGGACGCGAAGTGGAAGGAAGCGGAAGGCAAGGCGTATTTCGTCGACAAGAAAGACGTCGGCTACCTGAAAGTGTCGTTTTTCGGGCCCTTCTATGGTTCCTACATCGTGTTTGATTTGGACCAGCAAGATTACAGCTATTCCATGATCAGCGGCCCCGACAAGTCCTACTTCTGGTTGCTGTCGCGCACGCCCACCATGGATCCTGCCTTGCAGCGGCGTTTGATCGAGAAAGCCGGCGGCTTGGGTTTCGATACATCAAAATTGATCTATGTGAAGCAAAACTGACCTTGCTTGCCTGCCGCCCGTTCGTGGCGGCAAACCGTCTTCTGGCTGTTGCTTTTCTGCATGTTATTTCTTGCAATACCACTCTGATTCACTCACAATCTGCTCCAAAGTGGTGCGCTGCGGCGTGCTGCCATTCTGGTGACGCGCCTGCCATTGCGTCGCCGCTCGTGATTGCCGCACGGCAGATGCCTGCTATATTGATACGTAGCAGCAGGTCGGTTTCGTGGCGTCTGTGCATTGTTTTTTTCAGATAGGAATCACGCAATGAAAAACCTCAAAATCGGCGTACGTCTCGGTGGCGGTTTTGCCGCCGTCCTGCTCCTGTTGACGACCCTGACCGTGGTGGGCATCGTGCAGATGCAAAGCGCCAGCAAGGAAACCGATGCGCTGGTCAACGTCAAGGTGCGCAACGAGCGCCTGATTGGTGAATGGACCAAGGTCATCGAGGTGAACGCGGCGCGCACGGCGGCGGCCTGGAAAGTCGGCGATCCCGAACACCAGAAGCAGTTTGAACAGGAAATGGCCGTCTCGTCGGCACGCGCCACGGAAATTCAGAACGCTATCGGCAAAAGCGAGCTGAATGCCGAAGAGCAATCGCTGTACCAGGAGGTGCTGAGCACGCGCAAGGCTTACACGGAAGTACGCAAGAATGTGTTCAAGGCCAAGAATGCGGGCGATCTGGAATTGGGCAAGCGCCTGTACGAAGGCGACATGGTCGCCAAGCGCGACATCTACCTGGCGTCGTTGAAGAAGCTGGAACTGCTGGAAGCCAAATTGCTCGATGAAACGGCTGCGCAAATCCGTTCGCGCTACGAAAACGGCCGTCTGCTGCTGATCTCGCTGGGCGTGGTGGCCATCTTGCTGGGCATTGCCTGCGCCTACTGGATCACGCGCTCGATCACGCGTCCCATCACGCGTGCAGTCGAGGTGGCGCAAGCCGTTTCCGCCGGCGACCTGACCAGCCATATCGTCGTGGAAAGCCGCGATGAGACGGGGCAATTGATGCACGCGCTGAAAAACATGAACGATAAACTGGTCAGTATCGTGGGCCAGGTGCGCGCCGGCACCGAATCGATCAGCACGGCGTCGAGCGAAATCGCGGCCGGCAACCTGGACCTGTCGTCGCGCACGGAAGAGCAGGCCAGTTCGCTGGAAGAGACGGCATCGTCCATGGAAGAGCTGACCTCCACCGTGAAACTCAACGCCGACAATGCGCGCAGCGCCAACCAGCTGGCCATCGACGCCTCGCAGATCGCCAGCAAGGGCGGCGTGGTGGTCTCGGAAGTGGTCAGCACCATGGGCTCGATCAACGATTCCTCGCGCAAGATCGTCGACATCATCAGCGTCATCGACGCCATCGCCTTCCAGACGAATATCCTGGCCCTGAACGCGGCCGTCGAAGCGGCCCGCGCCGGCGAGCAGGGCCGTGGTTTTGCCGTCGTGGCCTCCGAGGTGCGCAACCTGGCGCAGCGCTCCAGCGCGGCGGCCAAGGAAATCAAGGGCTTGATCGACGATTCCGTGCAAAAGGTCGAGGCCGGTTCGCAACTGGTGGACAAGGCGGGCCGCACCATGGACGAGATCGTGCAAAGCATCAGCCACGTGACGCAGATCATGAACCAGATCACCGACGCCAGCGATGAGCAGCGCACCGGCATCGAACAAGTCAACCGGGCCATCGGCCAGATGGATCAGGTAACGCAGCAAAACGCGGCCCTCGTGGAAGAAGCGGCGGCGGCGGCCGAATCCATGCAGGAACAGGCAGCCAAGCTGGCCGACGTGGTGGGCGTGTTCAAGCTCGATGCCACACAGCGCTATGTTTCGGCCAGTGCTGGCCCGTCCGTGACGGCGTCGGCACAAGGAGGGAAAACTGCCACGCGACCGGCCGTGCAGCCAGCCAAGCACCGTGCGCCGGCACCCGCCGCGGCCGCGCCTGCGCCGGGCAAGGCGGCGCAAGCGGACGCTGTGCGCGCACGCGCGCCGAAGACGACGGTGGCATCCGGTGCCGACGACTGGGAAGAGTTTTAAGCGCAGCTTTCCCTTGGCATGGCGTGGGCGCTACAATCGCGGCTTGAAGACAGCCGCGAACGCGCTCCGCCATGACCACCCGCCGTACCTCCCGCTCTATTTCCAGCGCGATCGCCAGCCCTGGCGCCGCATCCTCCTTCCAGGCTGAACCCGCCAAACGCGCACGCTGCCCGGTTTGCCTGCGCGCTGCGTCCAGCTGCATTTGTCGCTGGACTGCCCCCGTCGCCCACGCCGTGGACGTGCTGATCCTCCAGCATCCGCTGGAAGTCCACAACGCCAAGGGCAGCGCCCGCTTGCTGCATCTGAGCCTGCCCAACAGCCGCCTGCTGACGGGCGAACAGTTTGCCCCTGAGGCTCTCGCTGAACTGCTGGCCGACAAGCACAATGTGCTGCTGTACCCGGATACGCCAGGCGACCGTTCGCTGGGCATCGCGCCGCCGCCAGCGCTCGACCCGTCCATCTTGCTCGATCCGGCCCGATTTTCGAGCCAATTGCGGCTGGTGGTGCTGGACGCCACCTGGCGCAAGAGCCGCAAGATGCTGTATCTGAATCCCCTGTTGCAACAGCTGCCGCGCCTGCCGCTGCGCGATACACCCGCTTCCCATTATCTGATCCGCAAGGCGCATGCGCCAGACCAGTTATCGACCCTGGAAGCGACGTGCTATGCCCTGATGCAGTTGGAGCAGGACGCTTCCCGCTTCGTTCCCTTGATCACGGCATTTGACGGCTTTGTGGCGCAGCAGTTGAGTTATGTCATGCCGCATGGCGAAAAAGCTTGAAACGACAGCACGGTAGCCCTTGATCTTGGCCGCACAGCGGCATAGTATACTGTACGTATATACAGTTGATGGGGCCGTTCATGAAAGCAATCATTCCAGAGCACGATGACAGCTTCGCCGGGCAAGCCATGTTGCCGCCGCAATCGCTGAAAGCGCAAAAGGGGCGCGGGGCCATCTCGAACTTGCAGGGGCGCCACGAGACGCATGCGCGCGCCGGTTTCGATGACGGCTGGAGCGTGGGCGGCCTGGACGAGGCGCCTGGGGAAGAGGCGGCGCCGGGATGGAAGACGCAGGTCAGCGACGAACAGGCGCGCACCATTCTCACGCGCAACGCTTCGCCCGATTTGCCCTTCAACGTGTCGCTGAACCCGTACCGGGGGTGTGAACATGGCTGTATTTATTGCTTTGCCCGCCCCACGCACAGCTATATGGGCCTGTCGCCGGGCCTGGATTTCGAAAGCCGCATCTACGCCAAGGTGAACGCCCCCGAACTGTTGCGGCGCGAACTGGCCAAGCCGTCGTATGTGCCCGAACCGATCGCCCTGGGCGTCAATACCGATGCGTATCAGCCGTGCGAACGCGAACGGCAGCTGACGCGGCGCGTGCTGGAAGTGCTGCACGAATGCGACCACCCCGTGGCGCTGATCACGAAGTCATCGCTGATCGAGCGCGATATCGACATACTGGCGCCCATGGCGGCCAGGCGCCTGGCGGCCGTGGCCGTCACTGTCACGACGCTGGACCCGGCCATCGCGCGCACCCTGGAGCCGCGCGCGGCCGCCCCGGCGCGGCGCCTGCGCACCATCCGCACCCTGACGGAGGCGGGTATTCCCGTGGGTGTGAGCATCGCGCCCATCATCCCGTTCGTGACGGAGCCGGAAATCGAGCAGTTGCTCGAAGCCGTGCGCGACGCGGGCGCCATCCACGCCCATTACGTGGTGCTGCGCCTGCCGTGGGAAGTGAGCCCCTTGTTCCAGCAATGGCTGGAAGCGCACTTTCCGGAGCGTGCCCAGCGCGTGATGAACCGGGTGCGCGAAATGCGTGGCGGCAAGGATTACGACAGCGCGTTCGGCGCGCGCATGCGCGGCGAGGGGGTGTGGGCTGACCTCATCCGCCAGCGCTTTGAAAAGGCCGTGCACCGGCTGGGGCTGCACGGCAAGGGCGGCCGCTTCAAGCAGCTCGATTGCACGCAATTCCGCCGGCCGCTGGTGGTGCCGCCGCTGGGTGCAAAAGTAAAAAAAGGCAATGCGGGGCAGCTGGATTTGTTTTAAGTTAAACCGGCGTCACCGCTGATGCCGCAGGGCTGCGCTCATGGGCAGCAATGCGGGCGAGGCTGGTCTGCGGCTGGGAGGAGTGCCGTCGCTTGCCGGAAGTGGCGCCGCCGTCCGGAAACGCGGAGGCAGAGGCTAGACTCAGGCTACCTCAGGCTACCTCAGGCGCCGGAGGGCGTTGCGGTGCTATCGTGGGCATTATCCTGTGCTTGCATCTGCGCCAGATGTTGCTCGATGGCAAAAACGTGCGGATCGCTCTTGCCCAGTTCGCGCAGGGCACTGGCCAGGTGCAGCAGGTACTCACTGTTCGGACCGCTGGGGCCGTTTGATCGGGCGATCTGGCGCGCGATATCGAGTTCCGTGGCGGCACCGAGGAAGGCGGCGTTTTCCTCGTTGGCGATGTACACCAGGCCTTCGACCTTGCTGCCATCGTCGAAAGTGATGTCGGTGGCCAGGCGCAGGTAGCCGTTTTTTTCGCGGTGGTCGAGGTGGGCGAAGACTTCGGGCGTGATCAGATACGCCATGCCGTCGCACACGGCGCCCGCCTGCGGCACGATGGTGGCGACCCGGCCCGGCGCCATCGGCGTGCCCCGGTGATCGTGCGAACCTTGCCAGAAGCGCCGCGTCCAGCCTTCGATGCTGGCGGGGCGCCGTTCGATATAGGGGAAGTCCGCCTTGTAGATCAGCGAGCCGTAGCCGAACAGCCAGACCTGCTCATGGCCGTCGAATTTGTTCATGCGCTGGTTGATGGCGATGGTAGCGGCGTCGGTGGCAGACAGGGCGTGCTGGTCAGGCTGGGTCATGGTGCAAGTGGATAAGGGGCGATGCGCCATTATAAAGGGGCGCCGGCCGGGCCGCCGGCCGACAGCGCCTCGCGGGCCGTGCCGCCGCCCGCTCCCACGTTCCACTCGTGCGTCTCGACAAAGCGGAACAGGAAGGCCATGAAGCTTTCGGCGGCCGGCGACAGCGAACGCCCCGTCTTCGTGTAGACGAAAAAGCGCCGCGTCAGTTCCGGCTCGTGCAGGGTGCGCATGTGCAATTTGTAGAGTTTGACCATCGGCTCCGCGTACGGCAGGCAGACCGTGATGCCGAGGTTGGCGCTGACCATGGCCAGCGCCGTCGTCATGAAGGTCACTTCGTTATAGGGATTGAGCGACAGTTCGCGGAACGCGCCGTGCATGTCGCGCAGCAGGCGTTCCGTAAATTGCCCCTGCAGCGAGATGAACGGATAGTCGCCCACGTCGGCCCAGGTGACGCGCTCTTTCTGCTGCAGCGGATGCTGCTCGGGGAAGACCAGTACGAAGGGCATCTCGAACAGCACTTGCGCGGCGATTTCCGCCGTCGGATCGCGCTCGGGGCCGATGCCGAAATCGACTTCGCCGCTGAAGACGCGCGCCGACACGTTTTCCACGGGGCAGTCGACCAGGCGCAGCTGCACCTCCGGGTGCGCCTGGCGGTAGGCGGCGATCACTTCCGGCAGCAGGGTGCACGCCATCATCTGCGGCGCGGCGATGCGCACCAGGCCCGTCTTCAGGGCCTTGCGCTGGGCGATGCCGGCCATGGCGCCGTCGAGGTCCTCGATCATCTTTTCAAACAGCGGATACAGTTCGCGGCCGATTTCCGACAGCTGCGTCTTGCGCGTGCTGCGCTCGACCACGCGCACGCCCAGCACGCTTTCCAGTTCCTTGATCAAGCCGCTCAAGGCGGACTGCGTCACGTGCAGGTATTCGGCGGCCAGGGTAAAACTGCCGGTCTTGGCCAGCGCCACGAAGGCGCGCATCTGTCGCAGGCTGGGACTCATAAGATAATCCGATAAATCGATGGTTAAAAATTGTTTGTATGATAGCTGTAACTCGATTCTAATGGTGAAAAGCTGAAAAACCCGCCATCCATCGGAGACAAACACCATGAAGATCAAGCAAATCCACCACGTCGCCTACCGCTGCATCGACGCGAAGAAAACCGTCGAGTGGTACGTCAAGCATTTGAACATGAATTTCGTCCTCGCCATCGCCGAAGACCTGGTGCCGTCGACCAAGGCGCCGGACCCGTACATGCACGTCTTCCTCGACGCGGGCCAGGGCAATGTGCTGGCCTTCTTTGAGCTGCCGACGCAGCCGCCGATGGACCGCGACCGCAATACCCCGGCCTGGGTGCAGCACCTGGCGCTGGAAGTGGGCAGCATGGAGGAACTGCTGGCCGCCAAGGAGCGCCTGGTGGCCGCCGGCATCGAGGTGCTTGGCCCGGTGAACCACGCCATCTTCCAGTCGATCTATTTCTTCGACCCCAACGGCCACCGCCTGGAACTGGCGGCCAACGTGGGCACGCCCGAGATGATGGCCAAACTGGACGCCGTCAAATGGGAAATGCTGGAAGAATGGTCGCAGACGCGCCGCGCGCCGAAGCACGCCGCCTGGATGCACGCGCCGGCCGAAGCCTGAGCGCCGCCCACGGCATCCATCTGAACACTACGCCTAACAAGGAACACACTCCATGAAACTCGCAACCCTGAAAAACGGCAGCCGCGACGGCGCCCTGATCGTCGTCAGCCGCGACCTGCACCAGTACCAGCGCGTGGCCGCCATCGCCCCCACCCTGCAGGCGGCGCTCGACAACTGGGACGCTGTGGCGCCCAAGCTCGAAACCGCCTACGCGGCCCTGAACGCGGGCCAGGCGCCGGACGCGCAGCCGTTTGATGCCAATCTGTGCCACTCGCCGCTGCCGCGCGCCTACCAGTGGGCCGACGGTTCGGCCTACATCAACCACGTGGAACTGGTGCGCAAGGCGCGCAACGCGGAAGTGCCGGCCTCGTTCTACACGGACCCGCTGATGTACCAGGGCGGCTCCGATAGTTTTATCGGGCCGCGCGACCCCATCTTCGCCCTGTCGGAAGAGTGGGGCATCGACCTGGAGGCGGAAGTGGCGGTGATCACGGGCGACGTGGCCATGGGCGCCGGCGTGGACGACGCGGCGAAAGCGATCCGCCTGGTCATGCTCGTCAACGATGTCTCCTTGCGCAACCTGATCCCGGGCGAACTGGCCAAGGGTTTCGGTTTCTTCCAGTCGAAGGCGGCCAGCGCGTTTTCGCCCGTCGCCGTCACGCCCGACGAACTGGGTGCCGACTGGGCGGACAGCAAATTGCACCTGCCGCTGCTGGTGGACTTGAACGACAAACCGTTCGGTAAACCAAATGCGGGCGAAGACATGACCTTCAATTTTGCGCAGCTCGTCGCCCATGCGGCGAAGACACGCGAACTGGGCGCCGGCAGCATCGTCGGCTCGGGCACCGTGTCGAACAAGCAGGGCAACCTGTTCGGCTCCAGCATCGAAAACGGCGGCGTGGGTTACTGCTGCCTGGCCGAAGTGCGCATGTATGAAACCATCGAACACGGCGCGCCCAAGACGGCGTACCTGAAGTTCGGCGACACGGTGCGCATCGAGATGCGCGACGCGGCGGGCGCCAGCATCTTCGGCAGCATCGAGCAAACCGTGGCCCTGTACGCCGGCCGCGCCTGAGGGGAGGGCGCCCCATGAAGCTGTACACCTATTTCCGCAGTTCGGCCGCCTACCGCGTGCGCATTGCCTTGAATTTGAAGGGTATCGCCTACGACAGCATCCCCGTGCACCTGCTGCAGGACGGCGGCCAGCAGCTGCTGCCGGCCTACCGCGCCGTCAACCCGTCGGCCCTGGTGCCGGCGCTCGACGACGAGGACGCCATCCTGACGCAGTCGCTGGCCATGCTCGAATACCTCGACGAGACGCGGCCAGCCGTGCCGCTGCTGCCGGCGGATGCGCTGGGACGCGCCCGCGTGCGCGCGCTGGCGCTGGCGATCGCCTGCGACGCCCATCCGTTGACGAATCTGCGCGTGCTGAAATACCTGAAAAACACCCTGGGGCTGTCGGACGAGGCCAAGCAGGAATGGTACCGCCACTGGATGGCCGAGGGACTGGCGGCCGTGGAAGCGCTGCTGGCGCAGGGCGATCCGGCCGGAGTTGGCCTGTTCTGTCATGGCGACAGCCCGACGATGGCCGACTGCTGCCTGGTACCGCAGGTATTCAATGCGCAGCGCTTCGCCATCGACCTGGCGCCTTACCCGCGCGTGGTGCGCATCCACGCGCATTGCGCCGGCTTGCCGGCGTTTGCCGCCGCACATCCGTCGCAGCAGCCTGACGCCGAGTAAGTTTGAGCCGCATCAAACGTAAGCCGCCCCGGCCAGCATGCAGGCCGGGGCTTTTTTATGCGGAATTGATTTTTTGCAGTCAATGCCTGCTTGCCGGTAGGCTACAATTTGCGTTTGCCCAAATATTTTACTGACGCGCCATGACCGCAACAACCGTTCCTGCCAGCATCACCGATGCCCTGTCCCTGGCGCATGCTTCCTGGCGTCCCGCCCTGCTGCGCGGCTTGCACGCCGTGATGGCGGCCGATCCCGCCTACCTGCCGGCGCTGGCTGCCGACGATTATCTGCCCACGCAGGGCCGGCTGTTCGCCGCCTTTGCCCTGCCGCTGGCGCGGGTGCGCTACGTGCTGGTGGGCGAGGGGCCGTATCCGCGCGCCGACAGCGCCACGGGCGTGTGCTTCATGGATGGCGCCGTCGGCAGCTTATGGTCGGCGACGGGCCTGTCGAAACCCGTCAACCGCGCCACCTCCTTGCGCAACTTCATGAAGATGCTGCTGGTGGCCGATGGCCAGCTGCAGGCTGGCGACACGTCCGGCGTGGCCATGGCGCCCGTGGCGGCCGCCGCGCAGCTGCCGGGTAGCGGCGTGATCCAGACCCTGCCCGACTTGCAGCGCAAGATGACGGAGCAGGGCTTCTTGCTGCTCAACGCGGCGCTGGTATTCCGTACCCACGTGCCGCCCGTGCAGGATGCGCGCGGCTGGCTGCCTTTCCTGCAGGTGGTGCTGGAAGCGCTGGCGCTGCAGGGTGGGGCGGCCTTGCCGCAACTGGTGCTGTGGGGCAAGATTGCCGAGCTCATCAAACGCTTGCCGGTGGCGGCAGCCTTGCCGCAGGTGACGGCGGAACATCCGTATAATCTGTCCTTTATCGGCAACAGCGACATGCAGGCCCTGTTTGGGCCGATGCAACTGTTGCGTGCTTGAGCTTGAATCATCGCCTGTCTGGCGGAAGTGCGGGGAATATGCAAATCAGTAACGTGGAAGAATTGAAGGCGTGGATCGCGGCGGGCGGCGAGCCCGACTATCTGTATTTCTGGGGCCACACGCCGGCGCAGCCGCAGGTGCCCGACAAAAGCTGCTTCAGCCAGTGGTTTCCGTCGCCGTTCAGCCTCGCTGGCGTGACGTATGCCACGGCCGAGCACTACATGATGGCGCAAAAGGCGGCCCTGTTCGGCGACACGGCCGTGCAGGCGCGCATCGTGGCGGCCGCCCGGCCGTCGGAAGTGAAGAAGCTGGGGCGCGAAGTGGCCAATTTTGACGCCAGGGCGTGGGAGGCGGCGCGCGCGGGCATCGTCTTCGATGGCAACTTCGCCAAGTTCTCGCAAAAAGCCGCGCTGCGCAAGTTCTTGCTGGGCACGGGCGAGCGCGTCATCGTCGAAGCCAGTCCCGTCGACCGCATCTGGGGCGTGGGCCTGGCGTCGGACAATCCGCGCATCGGCGATCCGGCCCGCTGGGACGGCTTGAACCTGCTGGGGTTTGAGTTAATGAAAGTACGCAGCGCTCTGCGTGCCTGAGCAGTATTGTTGTTTTCCTGATGCCGCCGCGCCTGGCGCGGCCGGCCATGCCCCTGCCAGCCCTGTGGTCATCGAGGGGCGCTCTGACAAACCCCGCCGAATTTGTTATACTTGACTAAATCATTCAACTACTCAGGGTTTGAGGAGTTGAAAAACCGCAATATTTTAAACCAGTTGACCAGAGGATGTATGCGTCTGACTACAAAAGGCCGTTTTGCCGTGACAGCGATGATTGATCTTGCCCTGCGCCAGGGCAAGGGACCGGTCACCTTGTCCGGCATCAGCCAGCGCCAGTCGATTTCCCTGTCCTACCTGGAGCAGCTGTTCGGCAAGCTGCGCCGCCATGAGATCGTCGAATCGATCCGCGGCCCGGGCGGCGGTTACAGCCTGGCGCGCCGTGCCGACAAGGTGACGGTGGCCGACATCATCATCGCCGTCGACGAGCCGCTCGATGCCACGCAGTGCGGCGGCAAGGAACATTGCCACGGCGCCGACGCGGCCACGGGGGCGCGCTGCATGACGCATGAATTGTGGTCCACGCTCAACGAAAAAATGGTCGATTATCTGGATTCTGTGTCCTTGCAGGACCTGGTCGACCAGCAGAGACAAAAAATTGCCGAACAAAGCGTGATGGTGATGCACCGTAACCACGCCGCCCTCGGTTGAACATAACAAAATACCAAGTTGCTGATTGCAGGAGTTATTGATGAACGCCCCAGAAAAAAACGTAGGCCAAGTGCACTTTGAAACCGCACCGCATTTCCCGATCTACATGGATTACTCGGCCACCACGCCGATCGATCCACGCGTCGCCGACAAGATGATTCCCTACCTGCGCGAGCAGTTCGGCAATCCGGCATCGCGCAGCCACATGTACGGCTGGACGGCGGAAAAAGCCGTGGAAGAGGCACGCGGCCACGTGGCGGCCCTGGTGAACGCTGATCCGCGCGAAATCATCTGGACTTCCGGCGCGACGGAAAGCAACAACCTGGCCATCAAGGGCGCGGCACAGTTCTACAAGACCAAAGGCAAGCACATCATCACCGTCAAGACCGAGCATAAATCGGTGCTCGATACGGTGCGCGAACTGGAACGCATCGGCTTCGAAGCGACCTACCTGGAACCGCAAGACAACGGCCTGATCACCGTCGAGCAGCTGGCCGCGGCCGTGCGCCCGGACACCATCCTCGTGTCGGTGATGCTGGTGAACAATGAAATCGGCGTGATCCAGCCGATCGACGAGATCGGCGCGTTCTGCCGTTCGAAAGGCATCATCTTCCATTGCGACGCCGCGCAAGCGACGGGCAAGGTTGTCATCGACCTGCAAAAGACCAAGGTCGACCTGATGACCTTCACGGCACATAAAACCTACGGCCCGAAAGGCGTGGGCGCCCTGTACGTCTGCCGCAAGCCGCGCGTGCGCCTGGAAGCGCAGATGCACGGCGGCGGCCATGAGCGCGGCCTGCGCTCGGGCACCCTGCCGACGCACCAGATCGTGGGCATGGGCGAGAGCTTCCGCATCGCCAAGGAAGAGATGGACAGCGAAATCGGCCGCATCAAGGCCTTGCGCGACCGTCTGGCCAAGGGCCTGCAAGAGATCGAAGAAGTCTACATCAACGGCGACATGGACCACCGCGTGCCGCACAACCTGAACGTCAGCTTCAACTACGTCGAAGGCGAGTCGCTGATCATGGCGATCAAGGATATCGCCGTGTCGTCCGGTTCGGCCTGCACCTCGGCCAGCCTGGAGCCATCGTACGTGCTGCGCGCCCTGGGCCGCAGCGACGAACTGGCGCACAGCTCGATCCGCTTCACCATCGGCCGTTTCTCGACCGAGGAAGACATCGACTTCGCCGTGAACCTGCTGAAATCGAAAGTACACAAATTGCGCGAACTGTCGCCGCTGTGGGACATGTTCAAAGAGGGAATCGATATTAACTCCATCCAATGGGCAGCCCACTAAAAGCACCTGTTAAACCTACTGCGCGTCGCGATTTGCGGCCTGCGATGCTCACTGTGCTACAGCACAGTTCCGCTTCTCGGCCACAACTCACTGCCGCTCGCTACGGTTTTCCAGGCACTTGAAGATAAATTGGCCTCGTGAATGGGGCCGGCAAGAATATTAAAGGAGCATCAAAATGGCTTACTCGGACAAAGTACTCGATCACTACGAAAACCCGCGCAACGTGGGCGCTTTCGACAAGGGTGATGAAACCATCGGCACCGGCATGGTGGGCGCGCCCGCCTGCGGCGATGTGATGAAACTGCAGATCAAGGTCGGCGCCGATGGCCTGATCGAAGACGCGAAATTCAAGACCTATGGCTGCGGTTCGGCCATCGCGTCGAGCTCGCTGGTAACGGAATGGGTCAAGGGCAAGACCCTGGACCAGGCGCTGGCCATCAAGAACACGCAGATCGCCGAAGAACTGGCCCTGCCGCCAGTGAAGATCCACTGCTCCATCCTGGCGGAAGACGCCATCAAGGCGGCGGTATTGGATTATCAAACGCGTCACCCGGCAGCAGCTTAATCGTTGGTAGCCCGCCCCAGCCGCAAGGCCGGGGCAGTTACGGAGAAATACATGATCACACTGACCGAAAAAGCGGCGAAACACATCAACCGTTATATCGAACGGCGCGGCAAGGGCATGGGCCTGCGCTTCGGCGTGCGCACCACGGGCTGCTCGGGCCTGGCCTACAAGCTCGAATATGTCGATGAGGCGGCGGCCGAAGACAGCGTCTTCGAATCGCACGGCGTGAAAGTCTTCGTCGACCCGAAAAGCTTGCCTTACATCGACGGCACGGAACTCGATTTCGCGCGCGAAGGCTTGAACGAAGGCTTCAAGTTCCACAATCCGAACGAAAAAGACGCCTGCGGCTGCGGCGAGTCCTTCAGGATTTAAACAGCTGGCAAGACCCCGGTCGGTGCGCTGTACCCATCGATTGCGGTACAGCGACCACTGACAATTATGCAAAACCACTTCGAATTATTCCAGTTGCCGGCGCAGTTCGGGCTCGACATGAGCGCGCTGGACGCGGCCTACCGCGACGTGCAGGGCAAGGTCCACCCGGACCGTTTCATCAACGCCAGCAGCGCTGAAAAGCGCGTGGCGATGCAATGGGCCACGCGCGCCAATGAAGCCTACCAAACCCTGAAAAGCCCGCAAAAGCGCGCGCAATACCTGTGCGAACTCAATGGCGTCGATCTGCAGACGGAATCGAACACGGCCATGCCCGTCAGCTTCCTGATGCAGCAGATGGAATGGCGCGAGGAACTGGGCGATGCGCGCGCGGGCAAGGATGCCGACGCGCTCGACTCCCTGGACCGCCAGCTGCGCGGCGAACGCAAGGCACTGCTGGCCCAGGTGGCCGCCCAGCTGGACGCCGCCGACTACGTGAATGCGGCGCAAAGCGTGCGCGCCCTGATGTTCCTCGACAAATTCGGCGAGGAAGTGCGTTTTGCCTATGAGGCCATCGAGGCTTGACCCGGCGATCGCTTGACCGGCGTGCCAAGCGCCAGTCCGGCCCCCGTCTTATAATGCGCACCAGGCATCAGCTGCATCACGCAAAAAATTAATCGAGGCACGAATACAATGGCACTTCTGCAAATTTCCGAACCAGGCATGTCGACCGCGCCGCACCAGCACCGCCTGGCCGTCGGCATCGATCTTGGCACCACCAATTCCCTGGTCGCGACCGTGCGCAACAGCATTCCCGAGGTGCTCAACGACGAAGAAGGGCACTCTTTGCTGCCGTCCGTCGTGCGCTACCTGCCGAACGGCCACGCCAACATCGGCTACAAGGCCCTGTCCGCGCAAACCACCGACCCGAAGAACACCATCGTGTCCGTCAAGCGCTTCATGGGCCGCGGCCTGGCCGACATCGCCTACGCGGAAAACCTGCCGTACGACTTCCAGGATACGCCTGGCATGGTGCAGCTGAAAACCGTGGCCGGCGTGAAAAGCCCCGTCGAAGTGTCGGCGCAAATCCTCGCCACCTTGCGCCAGCGCGCGGAAGACTCGCTCGGCGACGACCTGGTGGGCGCCGTGATCACCGTGCCCGCCTACTTTGACGATGCGCAGCGCCAGGCGACGAAAGATGCGGCGCAATTGGCCGGCATCAATGTGCTTCGCCTGCTGAGCGAGCCGACGGCTGCCGCCATCGCGTATGGCCTCGACAACGCCTCCGAAGGCGTGTACGCCGTGTACGACCTGGGCGGCGGCACTTTCGATATCTCGATCCTGAAGCTGAGCAAGGGTGTGTTTGAGGTGCTGTCCACGGGCGGCGACTCGGCCCTGGGCGGCGACGATTTCGACCGCCGCCTGTTCTGCTGGATCAGCGAGCAGGCCAAGCTGGCGCCGCTGTCGGACGAAGACACGGCCATCCTGATGGTGAAAGCGCGCGAGATCAAGGAAACGCTGTCGACCAAGCCGGAAACGACGATAGACGCCAAGCTGAACTCGGGCGAAGAAATCCACCTGCGCATCACGGCCGCGGACTTTGCCGCCATGACGCAGCACTTGGTGGCCAAGACCATGAACGCCATCAAGAAAGCCTTGCGCGACGCGAACGTGGATGCGGACGACGTCGACGGCGTGGTGATGGTGGGCGGTGCCACGCGCATGCCGCACGTGCAGCGCGCCGTCAGCGAATTCTTCCACACGACGCCGCACGCGAATATCGACCCCGATAAAGTGGTGGCGCTGGGCGCGGCCATCCAGGCGAACTTGCTGGCCGGCAACCGTGCCGCCGGCGACGACTGGCTGTTGCTGGACGTGATTCCGCTGTCGCTCGGTATCGAAACCATGGGCGGTCTGGTGGAAAAGATCATTCCGCGCAATTCGACGATACCGTGCGCGCGCGCCCAGGAATTCACGACATTTAAAGATGGCCAGACGGCCCTGGCCGTGCACGTGCTGCAAGGCGAGCGCGAACTGGTCAGCGATTGCCGCTCGCTGGCGCGCTTTGAATTGCGCGGCATTCCGCCGATGGTGGCGGGCGCCGCGCGCATCCGCATCACGTACCAGGTCGATGCGGATGGCTTGCTGTCCGTCTCGGCGCGCGAACTGCGCTCGGGCGTGGAAGCGTCGATCAGCGTCAAGCCGGCCTACGGCCTGGGCGACGACGACATCGCCCGCATGCTGCAGGATTCCTACACCTCCGCCGACACCGACATGGTGGCGCGCGCGCTGCGCGAAGAGCAGGTGGAAGCGGAACGCATCCTGCTGGCCACGCAGTCGGCGCTGGACGAGGACGGCGGCTTGCTGGACGACGCCGAGCGCGTGGCTGTCGATGGCTTGATGACCAAGGTGCGCGATGCCATTGCGCAGTCGCAAAGCGGCGCCATCGACCACCAGGCATTAAAACTGGCGATCGAGGCGCTGGCCGACGGCACCGAGGAGTTCGCCTCGCGCCGCATGGACCGCAGCGTGCGTACTGCTCTCACCGGCAAGTCGCTGGATCAGGTCGTATAACACTAATTGAACAGCACGCCGCAGGCACTCGCCGCGGCGGCGCTCCGAATGACAGACTGAAAGAAGAAACCATGCCACAAATCGTTATCCTGCCGCACGCCAAGCTTTGCCCGGACGGCGCCGTCATCGAAGCACCAAGCGGCAAGTCCATCTGCGACATCCTGCTGGAAAACGACATCGACATCGAGCACGCCTGCGAAAAATCGTGCGCCTGCACCACTTGCCACGTGCTGGTGCGCGAAGGCATCGAATCCTTGAACGAAGCGACGGAACTGGAAGAAGACATGCTGGACAAGGCCTGGGGCCTGGAAGCCGTGTCGCGCCTGTCGTGCCAGTCCATCGTGGCCGACGCCGACCTCGTCGTCGAAATCCCGAAATACACGATCAACCAGGTCAGCGAAGGCAGTCACTAACATGAAATGGTCCGACATACACGCGATCGCCGAGGCTTTGTTCGACGAGCATCCGGACATCGATCCGCTGACCGTGCGTTTCACCGACCTGCACAACTGGGTGGTGGAATTGGACGGCTTCGACGATGACCACACGCGCGGCGGCGAAAAAGTGCTCGAAGCGATACAGATGGCGTGGATCGATGAAGCGCGCTAAGGGCGCGGCACCCGCCGCCACCGCAGCCGCTGCGCCGAAAGACGTCATCACGGCCGCCAGCAACATGCCCGAGATCAAGGATGGCCAGTCGGTCGCCTTGCTGCAGGAATTGCACATCCTGACGCGCGACGGCAAGATGAACCAGGACAGCCGCCGCAAACTCAAGCAGGTGTACCACCTGACGCAGTTCATCGAGCCGCTGCTGCGCGAAGTGCAGTTGGACCACCCCGGCGTGTCCTTGGTCGACCACGGCGCCGGCAAGTCGTATCTGGGTTTCATCCTGTACGATCTGTTCTTCAAGAACGGCAACGACGGTTCGCACATCTACGGCATCGAGACGCGCGAAGAGCTGGTGCAGCGCTCGCAAGAGCTGGCGAAGAAATTCAAGTTTCCCGGCATGTCGTTTTTGCCCCTGTCCGTGGCCGAATCGACGGAATCGAACTTGCTGCCGCAGCAGATCGACATCGTCACGGCCTTGCATGCGTGCAACACGGCCACCGATGACGCCATCCACTTCGCCCTGAAGAAAAAGGCGAAGTTCATGGTGCTGGTGCCGTGCTGCCAGGCCGAAGTCGCTTCCGTCCTGAAGAAGAACAAGGGCAAGAGCCTGGGCAAGAACGTCTTGACGGAATTGTGGCGCCACCCGCTGCACACGCGCGAGTTCGGCAGCCAGATCACCAACGTGCTGCGCTGTCTGCAGCTGGAAGCCCATGGCTACCAGGTCAGCGTGACGGAGCTGGTGGGCTGGGAGCATTCGATGAAGAATGAACTGATCATCGCCAGCTACAAAAACCTGCCGCGCCAGCGCCCCACCGAGCGCCTGCAGGAAGTGCTGCAGACCTTGGGCCTGCAAGAGATGGGCCACCGCTTCTTTGCCGAGGAATTGGCCAAGGCGCAGGCCTGATTGTTGGCTTACGCGGCTAGCCGCTAAGCCAACCTACCAAATCAGTCACGGCCGCGCAGCCCGGGTAGGTCGGGTAGGTCGGATTAGCGCAGCGTAATCCGACAATCAGCAGCGTAATCCGACAGTCAGCAGCGTAATCCGACAATCTCCGGCGCAATCAGCAAAAAGGGGGAGGAGCGGGTCGGTTACAATACCGGCTTTCTCCTCCTCTTGCTTTTTGCGCCTCCCCATGACCACACCTATTGAAATGCCCACCGTCCGCCTGGCCAAGCGCCTGTCCGAAGACGTGCCCTGTTCGCGCCGCGAGGCCGAGCTGTATATCGAGGGCGGCTGGGTGACGGTCGATGGCGTGCTGGTGGAAGAGTCGGGCGCGCGCGTGGCGGACAACCAGACCGTGGTGCTGCTGCCGAACGCCACGCTGGAAGAAATGCCACCCGTGACGATCCTGCTGCACAAGCCGGCCGGCATCAATGGCGGCGTCGGCGCGGAAGGCAAGCCGGCCCTGAGCTGTTTGCGTCCCGAAGAGATTTTTACGCCGGAGAACGTGGCGCCCAGCTCCATCACGCGCTTCCTCAAGCGCCATTTGATCGGCCTGACCATCACCAATCCGCTCGACACCATGGCGTCCGGCCTGCTGGTGTTCACGCAGGATTTCCGCGTCGCCCGCAAGCTGGTCGATGAAGCGAAAACGGTGGAGCAGGAATTCATCGTGGAAGTGTCGGGCACTATCGCTGAAAACGGCCTGGCGCTGCTCAATCACGGCTTGCCCTTCAATGGCAAGCCTTTGCCGCCGATCAAGGTCAGCTGGCAGAACGAGACGCGCCTGCGCTTCGCCCTGAAAAACGTGCAGCCGGGCCAGATCGCCCACATGTGCAAGATGGTGGGACTGGACGTCGTCGCCATGAAGCGCTTGCGCATCGGCCGCATCCCGATGGGCGCCATGCCCGTGGGGCAATGGCGTTACCTCCAGGGTTACGAACGATTCTAGGAACGCCTGAGCAAACCTACTGCGCGTCGCTATTTGCGGCCTGCGATGCTCACTGTACTAGAGTACAGTTGCGCTTCTTAGCCACAACTAGCTTCCGCTCGCTACGGTTTTCTCAGGCGTCGTGAGGCTGGCTGTTTGCTGCGGGCTGCATTTGCTCGCGTGGTTTTCCGCAAAGCTTTTCCATAGCCGTTCGGCAATATTCAAGGCGATGGTATCGGCTTTCTCCTGCAGGGCCGGGTTGCCCATGCTTTCGGTCGTGGCGAAGAACAGGGTCAGCCAGCGGCGGAACATGCACGGCGTTAGGTTTTCCATATTCGCGTGCTGGGCCAGCGGCTTGCCGTGGTAGCGCATGGTGCCGCGCAGCAAGCCCGACCAGAAATCGACCAATGTTGCCAAGTGGGCATCCCAATCCTTGACCTCGGCGGCAAAGATGGGGCCCAGCATGGCGTCGTCGCGCGCGGCCGCATAAAAGGTGTGGACGAGATGCTTGACGTCGTCTTCGCTGCAGACTTCCTCGCGGTAGGGGGCGAAGCGCGTGTGGGGGAGGGGGGCGGTATTCTTCATGGCATGCCATGATCGCAGAGCCCCCGTGGCGCTTCAATGACCCAGGTCAAGCCGCCTAAAAACTCAGGCGGCGACTTTCTTCGACTTTTTCGCCGGGGCCGGCAATTGCACGATCTGCGTGCCCGCCAGCTTGTCGTGCAGGAATTGGCCATTGCCGGTGAACAGGGCCGTGGCCGACCAGGCCAGGATGCCCACGCCGATGGCGCCCAGCGCTGTCCAGTGCTGCAGGTCGAAGGCATATGCCGCCACGAGCGCTGGCAGCAGCCACATCCATGACAGGATGTAGCGGTAGGCAGCCACGCGCAGCGGCACGTGGGCGTGGCCCGGCAGCACGACTTTCAGGCGCCACGTCTTCATGGCCAGGGTTTGCCCTTCGCGGCTCCATTGGTGGATGAAATACGCGCCCATGACGAGGAAGGCCAGGCATTGGCGCATGTGTTCCGTCAACGGCGTATGCGCGCCCTGCACGGCCAGTTCAAACAGCAGGAAGGGCAGAAACAGCACGGCCAGGGCCAGCAGCGACTCGTACACCATGGAAATCAGGCGGCGCTTGATCGTGGGATGGGAAGTGATGCTGGCGGCGGGCGTGCTATTTGACATTGGTCGGCAGTGGGGCAGGCGTAACAGGTGGCGTGAGAGGCACGGCGGCGGGGGGCGCGGCAGGATCCGTCAGCGGCACGACCGCCGCTGGCGCAGCGGCTGGCGGCAGGACGGGCGCGGCGGCAGGCGCTGCCGGCGTGGCGGGCGGCACGATCACGGGCGGCTTGCTCGTGGTCGAATTGATCGCTGGCACCTTGCCCAGCGGTTTTTTCGGCACGAGTTCCGTCGCCAGCTTTTTCTTTTGATCTTCCGGCAATTGCTGGTATTGCTCCCATTGCGCGGTTTTTTGACCCGGATCAATCTTCTTCGTGCGCGTGTAGTTTTCGCGCACGAGGCGGCGCTGTTCCGGCGTCAGCTTGATCCATTCGCGCATGCGTTCGTGCACGCGGATTTGCTCGTCGGGCGACATGGAGGCGAAGCGGCTGGCGATATCGAGCCATTTCTGCTTGCGCAAGGCTTCCAGCTTGTTCCATTCTCCCGCCAGCGGCTGCAGGGCTTCCTGCTGCGCGCGCGACAGCTTGTTCCAGGACGGATTCTCGCTGGCCTTGGGCGTGCCGCCCTTGCCGGCCGTGCGGGGCGAGCCGGGCTTGGCGGCTGAGGCCGGGGCCGGCGCCACCACGGGCGCCGCCGCCACGGGAGGCGCGGCGGGAGCGGGATGTTGTTGCGCGCCTACCCAGGCGGCGCCGGCCAGGGCGCAGGCGCCCAGACCGATGCCGCCGGCCAGCCAGCCTTTGCGTACGCTCGTGCGTGCCATTATTGCTCGCGTTTCGTCAGGTAGGCGTTGAAGCCATGGTCCATGTACGCGGAGAGCGGCAATTCGTCGGACAGCACGGCGGCGTCGATTTCTGCCAGTTCGGCAATATGTTGTTCCTGCTCAAACTGATAGATGCCCACCAGGCCGCCGACCAGCAGCAGCAGGGGGATGATGACGCTCATGCGGCCCAGCCACGACAGCGGCTCGACGAACAGGCTGCTGGCCACGCCGGCGAACACATTCTGGCGCACGGTGACGGCGGCGGGTGCGTCCGCTTTCTTGCGCGACAGAGCCTGCTTGCGTGCCGCTGCCAGGCGATCGGTGGTCGATGCGGGCAGGTCGTCGAGTTTTTCGTTCAGTGCATGGCGCACTTTGTAAGCGAAATTGAGATCGTCGGTGTTCATAATTTAATTCCCTTGGCTTTCAGCGATTCGGCGAGCGTGTGGGTAGCTCTAGAGCAATGTGTTTTCACGCTACCTTCGGAGCAACCCATCGCTTCCGCTGTTTCAGCCACATCCATGTCCTGCCAATAACGCATGAGGAAGGCTTCGCGTTGACGTGAGGGCAGTTTTTGTACCTCTGCATCAATCAAATCAAGGATTTGCGCGCGTTCGACCTGGTCGGCCGACGATTCGGCGGCGCTGGAGCCCTGTTCCGATTCATACGTGTCAAGTATATCAAAATCTTCATGTTCGTCGCCCGAGGGCTTCATGCCGGAAAACAGGCTGACCCAGGTGTTGCGAACTTTTTCACGGCGGAAATAATCGAGTATGGTGTTCTGCAAGATGCGCTGGAACAGCATCGGCAGCTCGGCGGCCGGCTTGTCGCCGTATTTCTCGGCCAGCTTGATCATGGCGTCCTGCACGATGTCGAGGGCCGATTCTTCCTTGCGGACCGCGTAGGCGGCCTGCTTGAAAGCGCGCCGCTCGACATTTTCTAGAAAGTCGGATAATTCTTTGTCTGTTGCCATGCGGTATGGGGATCTTAGCGGCTGCGGGGTGCGGTGGGCGAAATGGGGGCGGGTATGCTTTTTGCAACCCCGTGCATGCTAGCAAAAAATGTGCGTTTCCGCAGGGTTTTTGCACGTTGTGCGAGCAAAAATGCAGCGAGGCCGACATTTTCCTTGACCATCATGGTGCAACGCGATAACGTATGGAACGCTTTGAACACCCCAAAGCCCTATGGTCAGGTCGCGACCGGCACACAAGGCCAGCAGCGGCAAGACGCGCTTTCATTTGTAGGCAGTTTGTTCTAACCCGCGCCACAAGCGCGAGCGGTTCGTACAGGCGCCACAGAAACTCCGGCCAAACGAGTTGCGTTAAGCGTTGTTTTGTAAGGTATCTATGGGTGCCCAAAGAAATTGCGTGACCGCATGAAAAGGGAAGCAGGAGCACTGTTGCGTTAGGCGTACCTCGTCAGGAAAGAACATCCGATCAATCTCCAATGGACCTTGAAAGGAATGTTTCATGAATACCGAAGCAGCAGCAGGACCAATTACGGGCGCAGAAATTGTCGTGCGCTGTCTGGCTGAAGAGGGCGTCGAGCACGTCTTTGGATATCCGGGCGGAGCCGTACTCTACATCTACGACGCCATCTTCCAGCAAAACAAATTCCAGCATATCCTGGTACGCCACGAGCAGGCCGCGATCCACGCCGCCGATGCCTATTCGCGCAGCTCGAACAAAGTCGGTGTCGCCATCGTCACGTCCGGTCCGGGCGTCACGAATGCCGTCACGGGCCTGTCGACCGCGTACATGGACTCGATTCCCATGGTCGTGATCTCCGGCCAGGTGCCGAGCCACGCCATCGGCCAGGATGCGTTCCAGGAATGCGACACGGTCGGCATCACGCGCCCCGTCGTCAAGCACAACTTCCTCGTCAAGGACGTCAAGGACCTGGCAGCGACGATCAAGAAAGCGTTCTTTATCGCCCGTACCGGCCGTCCGGGACCCGTGCTGGTCGATATCCCCAAGGATATCAGCATGCACAAATGCCATTTCGATTATCCGAAGGAAGTCGAGATGCGTTCCTACCGTCCCGTCGACAAGGGCCATTCGGGTCAGATCCGCAAGGCCGTGCAGCTGTTGCTGCAAGCCGAACGCCCGATGATCTACACGGGCGGCGGCGTCATCCTGGCAAATGCCTCGGCCGAGCTGAACAAGCTGGTCGACCGCCTGGGTTTCCCGTGCACCAACACCTTGATGGGCCTGGGCGGCTACCGCGCCTCGAGCGAGCAGTATGTCGGCATGCCCGGCATGCACGGCACCTATGAAGCGAACATGGCGATGCAGAACTGCGACGTGCTGATCGCCATCGGCGCCCGTTTCGATGACCGCGTGATCGGCAACCCGAAACATTTCGCCTCGCATCCGCGCAAGATCATCCACGTGGACATCGATCCATCGTCGATTTCCAAGCGCGTCAAGGTCGATATCCCCATCGTCGGCAACGTCAAGGACGTGCTGATCGAGTTCCTCGCGCAACTCGACGCGGCCGAAGCCAAGCCGAACGTCAATGCCTTGAGCAACTGGTGGAAGCAGATCGCCGAATGGCGTGGCCGCGAATGCCTGAAATACCCGACTTCCGACCTGGTCATCAAGCCGCAATCGGTGGTGGAAAAAGTGTTCCAGATCACCAAGGGCGACGCCTTCATCACGTCCGACGTGGGCCAGCACCAGATGTGGGCCGCGCAATACTATGGCTTCGACAAGCCGCGCCGCTGGATCAATTCCGGCGGCCTGGGCACCATGGGTGTCGGCTTGCCGTACGCCATGGGCGTGCAGATGGCCAATCCGGACGCCACCGTTGCTTGTATTACCGGCGAAGGTTCGATCCAGATGTGCATCCAGGAACTTGCCACGTGCAAGCAGTATCACCTGACGCCGAAGATCATCATGCTCAACAACCGTTTCCTCGGCATGGTGCGCCAGTGGCAGGAAATCGATTACGGTTCGCGCTATTCCGAGTCGTACATGGATTCGCTGCCCGACTTCGAAAGGCTGGCCGAAGCATACGGCCACGTGGGCATGAAAATTGAAAAACCGGGCGACGTCGATGGCGCGCTGAAAGAGGCGTTTGGCATGAAAGACAGGCTGGTATTCATGAACTTCATTACCGACCAGTCCGAAAACGTGTGGCCCATGGTGAAAGCCGGCAAAGGCCTGTCCGAAATGATGCTCGGTTCGGAGGATCTCTAATATGCGCCATATTATTTCTGTCTTGCTGGAAAACGAAGCGGGCGCCCTGTCGCGTGTGGTGGGCCTGTTCTCGGCACGCGGCTACAACATCGAAACACTGACCGTGGCGCCGACGGAAGACTCGACCCTGTCGCGCATGACCATCGTCACCAGCGGTTCGGACGACATCATCGAGCAGATCACCAAGCACCTGAACCGTCTGATTGAAGTGGTGAAGGTGGTGGACCTGACCGAAGGCCAGCATATCGAACGCGAGCTGATGCTGATCAAGGTTCGTGCCGTGGGCAAGGAGCGCGAGGAAATGAAGCGCACCGCCGATATCTTCCGTGGCCGCATCATCGATGTCACCGAAAAGACGTACACGATCGAACTGACCGGCAACAAGGTCAAGCTCGACGCGTTCATCGATTCGATCGACCGCGCCGCCATTCTGGAAACCGTCCGCACGGGCGGTTCCGGCATCGGCCGCGGCGAACGCATCCTCAAAGTATAAAAATATAAGCAGCACTACGCGGCCCTGGGGCCGCATTTAAAACAACAACGCATCATCAAATGATAGGAAATACCATGAAAGTTTTTTACGACAAAGACGCTGACCTCTCCTTGATCAAAGGCAAAAACGTCGCCATCATCGGCTACGGTTCGCAAGGCCACGCGCACGCGCAAAATCTGAACGATTCGGGCGTCAACGTCACCGTCGGCCTGCGCAAGGGCGGCGCTTCGTGGACCAAGGTCGAGCAAGCCGGCTTGAAAGTAGCGGAAGTCAACGACGCCGTGAAAGCGGCCGACGTCATCATGATCTTGCTGCCGGATGAAAACATCGCCCAGGTCTACAACGAAAACATCGCGCCGTTCGCCAAGCAAGGCGCCGTGCTGGCCTTCGCCCACGGCTTCAACGTGCATTACGGCCAAGTCGTGCCGCGCGCCGACCTGGACGTGATCATGGTCGCGCCGAAAGCCCCGGGCCACACCGTGCGCGCCACGTACACCCAGGGTGGCGGCGTGCCCCACCTGATCGCCGTGTACCAGGACAAATCGGGCATCGCCCGCGATATCGCCCTGTCGTATGCCTCGGCCAACGGCGGCGGCCGTGCCGGCATCATCGAAACGAACTTCCGTGAAGAAACCGAAACGGATCTGTTCGGCGAACAAGCCGTGCTGTGCGGCGGCGCCGTGGAACTGATCAAGGCCGGTTTCGAGACCCTGACGGAAGCCGGTTACGCGCCTGAAATGGCTTACTTCGAGTGCTTGCACGAACTGAAGCTGATCGTCGACCTGATCTATGAAGGCGGCATCGCCAACATGAACTACTCGATCTCGAACAACGCCGAATACGGCGAATACGTGACCGGGCCTAAAGTCGTCACCTCGGCCACCAAGGATGCGATGCGCCAATGCCTGAAAGATATTCAAACGGGCGAATACGCGAAGAGCTTCATCCTGGAAAACAAGGCAGGCGCACCGACCCTGATCTCGCGCCGCCGCCTGACGTCCGAGCACCAGATCGAAGAAGTGGGCGCGAAACTGCGCGCCATGATGCCTTGGATCGCCAAGAACAAGATGGTTGACCAGTCGAAGAACTAAGCAGCAATCGTTCTTCACATGAAGCCGGCGCAAGCCGGCTTTTTTTTGCGCGGGCGTTTGGCCGCCAACATCCGTTACAATCAGGCCCATTCAACCATAGCGTCAGCATCATGCTCGTTTTTTCTAAAGTTTTTGTCGGGAATCTTCATGTGGTCAAGCGCCCCGTCTCGGTTGCCATCAGCTGCTGGTTTCTGGTCCTCAGCTCGTTGTTATCGCTGGCCTCGGCTTACCTTGGCCGCAACGATCCCTCCATGCTGGCCGGCATGGGGCACGGCGTGATTCCTGCCGAGGTGCAATACGCGACGATGCTCTTCAGCTTGGGCCTTACCCTGGTGACAGCGCTGGCCATGCTGCAAAGGCAGCGTGGCGCGCGCACTGTGTATCTGGTATGGGGCGTGATCGACATTGCGTTCTGTCTGGCGACCTTGCCGCTGAAGATGAACGTCTTGCCTGGCGCGCTCATGTTCGCCGTTATCTGCGCCTTCCTGTACAGTCCGAAATCGAATGCCTGGTTTTCGCCACGCAAGGCGGCCAATGATGCCTGCATGACGCCAGCCTGAGCACGGTTGATTTCGTGCACACGCTGTTGGCGCGTTTGCTTTACAATCCCGCCCTTCCTTTGCAGTTTCCCATGGACTGCATCTGTTTCGGTATCTGCCGACCGCAACGCGCATCACCGCTTTTGTAGCACGCCAGGCGCTAGTTTTTTAGCCGCTTGCGCAACCAGAAAGACCTCCATGACTGACCGTATCACCGCCACGGGGCCCTCGCAGGCTGCTGTTGACTCTTCCATTCCCATCCTGGCCTTGCTGGCCCTGGCCATGACGGCGTTTCTCGCCCTCCTGTCGGAAACCTTGCCGGCCGGCTTGCTGCCGCAGATTGCCCGCGACCTGAATATTTCCGAAGTCATGACGGGCCAGCTTGTGACCGTGTACGCCATCGGTTCCATCCTGACGGCGATCCCCCTGACGGCGCTGACCAGCACCTGGCGCCGGCGCAATGTCCTGTTGCTGGCCATCATCGGCTTCCTGATCTTCAATACGGCGACGGCCCTGGCGCCCAGCTACATCGTCGCCCTGGTCGCGCGCTTCGTCACGGGCATGGCGGCCGGCCTGGCCTGGGGCTTGATGGCCGGCTACGCGCGCCGCATGGTGTCCGTCGAGCAGCAGGGCAGGGCGATGGCCATCGCCATGATCGGCACGCCGCTGGCCCTGTCGCTGGGCGTGCCGCTGGGCACCCTGATGGGTGGCGTGCTGGGCTGGCGCAGCATCTTCGGCATCATGTCCGGCCTGGCCGTGGTGCTGGTCGCGTGGGTGTTGCTGGTCGTGCCCGATTATCCGGGGCAAAAGAACGGCGAACGTCTGTCGATCCGCCAGGTGTTCATGACGCCGGGCGTGCGGCCGATTCTGGCGGTGATCGTCGCCTGGATGCTGGCGCATAACATTCTCTATACCTATATCGCGCCGTTCCTGGCGCCGTCCGGCTTGCGCCCCCGCGTCGACCTGGTGCTGCTCGTGTATGGCGTGGGCTCCTTGGCCGGCATCTGGCTGGTCAGCCAGCTGATCGACCGCTGGCTGCGCCCGCTCGTGCTGGGCTGCATCGCCGCCTTTGCCCTCGTGATGGTGGCGCTGGGGCTGGCGATGGACTCGCCCGCCGTGATCTATGTCAGCATGACGATCTGGGGCATCACCTTTGGCGGCGCCGGCACCTTGCTGCAGACGGCGTCGGCGGACGCGGCCGGCGACGGCATGGATGTGGCGCAAGCGATGGTGGCGACCATCTGGAACGTGGCCATCGCGGGCGGCGGCCTGGCGGGCGGCATGCTGCTCGACGGCTATGGCGCGGCATCGTTCCCGTGGGCCATGCTGGCCTTGCTGCTGGTGGCCTTGACCATCGCCTGGTGCGCGCACCGCCACAGTTTCAAGCCGGGCCGGCGCAGCGGCGGCGCGGTGCTGGGTCACTAACACATTGTTATTTTGAATAACAGTGTGTTGAAATGTGAGCAGATGTGACTGGCAAGCACATTTTGTGACGATTTGTTAATTTGCGCCACGGGAATGAATGAGGCGTTAGAATCTACACAGTTTGACAAGTTTCTCAGGCGAAAGGGATGGCAAAAGCGTCCCTTTCGCGGGCTGTCAGCCACATTAACTACCTAGGAGTACCCCCATGACCGTGATGAAATCCGTCCTTGTTGCCGCCGCAGCCACCGTTGCCCTGAGCGCGCAAGCCCAATCTTTGCCGACTTCCGGCACCCTGGTGGTCATACCCGCATTTGGCGAAGTCAAGCATGTCAATGACCAGGTGGTCGCTACCCTGGCCGTCGAAGAACAGGACAAGGACAAGGCTGCCGCTGCGTCGAGAGTCAACCAGAAGATGAACAAGGGTATCGCCATCGTCAAGCAGGCCGACCCGTCGGCGGCACTGAAATCGTACGGCTACTACACCTATCCCGTGTACCCGGAAGAGCGTCCATTGCCGGCTGGCGCCGTGGCCAAGCCGCGTTTGCCGACGGCCTGGCGCGTCGGCCAGTACCTGGAAGTGACGACGGCCAACCTGGCGTCCCTGCCAAAAACCGTGTCGGCGGCGCAAGGCGTGCTGACCCTGAATGGCTTGAATTTCGGCCTGAAGCCGGAAACCATCCGCTTGCTGGACGACCAGCGCATCGCCGCCACCTATAAAAACCTGAACGAGCGCGTGGCTGCCATCGCCAAGGCCATGGGCCGCAACGTCTCGGACGCCGTGCTCGATACGGTCGACTTCGAAGGTTCGGGCAACTACGCCACGGAAAGCCGTCCTGCCGCCGCGCCGATGATGATGCGCAGCGCCAAGATGGCCGAAGACAGCACCGTCGCCGAACCGAGCTTCGAGCCGGGCGAAACCACGCTCGACATGCGTGTCGTCGGCAAGGTCAAGTTCAAGTAAGCTGAAGTAAGCTGAAGTAAGCTGATCAATGAGGCGGGAAAATTTCCGCGTCAGCATGTTTTAAAAATCATGGGGCTGTTGGCCCCATGGTCGTTTTTGCCCCATTATTTTCCAGGAGAACACCATGACCGTCATGAAATCGTTGCTGGCAGCAGCCGTCGCTACCGTTGCCCTGGGCGCCCAAGCCCAGGCCTTGCCCACCTCCGGCACCCTCGTGGTGGTGCCCGCCAATGGCGAAGTGGTGCACGCGAACGACCAGGTGACCGTCACCCTGGCCATCGAAGAGCAGGACAAGGACAAGGCCGCCGCCGCCTCGCGCGTCAACCAGAAGATGAACCAGGGCGCGGCCATCGTCAAGAAAGCCGATCCGCAAGCCGTGCTGAAGACCCAGGGCTATTACACGTATGCCGTGTACCCGGAAACGGCGCCCTTGCCGCCTGGCGTCGCCGCCAAGCCAAGGGTGCCGACGGGCTGGCGCGTAGGCCAGTACCTGCAGGTGACGACGACCAACCTGGCCGCCTTGCCGAAAACCGTGTCGGCCGCGCAAGGCGTGCTGACCCTGAACCGCCTGAACTTCGGCCTGGCGCCCGCCACCGTGCGCAAGCTCGACGACCAGCGCATCGCCGCCGCCTACAAGAACCTCAACGAGCGCGTGGCCGCCATCGCCGGCGCCATGGGCCGCAACGTCAATGAGGCCGTGATCGACACCATCGATTTCGAAGGTTCGGGCAACTATGCGCAGCGCGCCAACGTGGCAGGCGCGCGCGCCATGAGCGCCGATTCCATGGGCTACGGCGGCAGCCAGGTGGCCGAACCGAGCTTTGAACCGGGCGAAACGACCCTCAACATGGGCCTGGTGGCCAAGGTCAAGTTCAAATAAGGCTAGTATTGGTGTCAATATTGCCGGCTTGACGCCGCCGCGCTTTTCTTTGGCGGCGGCTCCTCTATAATGACAACATCGGCAGGCGCATGCCCTGACAGTCATGCGCCTGCCATCTGGCACCGATTCCCCCGCAGTACATAAATATGGAACAACATGGCAAACTTCCCCCGTCGTAGAGGCAAGAACGGCACCCCCGCAGCATCCAAAGCGTCCCGCTTCAGCAAATTCGTGCGCCAGCCGGTGACCGATGGCACTGGCAAGAAAACCCTGCGCCGCCGCGGCATCTATCTGTTGCCGAACGCCTTCACGACGGCAGCCCTGTTTTGCGGCTTCTACGCCATCGTCATGGCCATGAACCAGAAATTCGAACACGCGGCCTGGGCCATCTTCATCGCCATGATCCTCGACGGCCTCGATGGCCGCATCGCGCGCCTGACGAATACGCAGAGCGAATTCGGCGCCCAGTACGACAGCCTGTCCGACATGGTGTCGTTCGGCGCCGCGCCGGCGCTGGTGATCTACGAATGGTCGCTGCGCGGCATGGGTAAACTGGGCTGGCTGGCCGCCTTCGTGTATTGCGCCGGCGCCGCCCTGCGCCTGGCCCGCTTCAACACGAACATCGCCGTGGTCGACAAGCGCTTCTTCCAGGGCTTGCCCAGCCCGGCGGCGGCGGCCATGGTGGCCGGTTTCATCCTGCTGATGAATGACCTGGAATTTGCAGGCAACCAGCTGGCCTGGGTGTCGTGGACGATCGCCCTGTTCTCGGGCCTGACCATGGTCACCAACGTGCCGTTCTACAGTTTCAAGGATGTGAATTTCCGCAAGTCCGTGCCTTTCATCGTGGTATTCCTGCTGGCATTGTTCTTCGCGCTCATTTCCATCGATCCGCCGAAAGTGCTGTTCCCGATTTTTGTCGTCTATGGCTTGTCCGGCTACGCCGTGTTTTTCTGGCGCATGGCGAAGGGCAAGCCCGTCAGCATCATCCAGACCGACCCCGAGCATTAATACGGCGAGTCGGTAGCGTCGCCAGTCTTCAGCCAGCCAGGAGCAGCCATGAACACCAGCAACCGACTCATCATTTTTGACACCACCTTGCGCGACGGCGAGCAATCGCCGGGCGCCTCGATGACGCGCGAGGAAAAGCTGCGCATCGCCAAGCAGCTCGAGCGCATGAAGGTCGACGTGATCGAAGCGGGCTTCGCCGCCGCCTCGCAGGGCGACTTCGAGTCGATACGGGCGATTGCCGGCGCCGTGCGCGAATCGACCATCTGTTCGCTGTCGCGCGCCAACGACCGCGACATCGCCCGCGCCGCCGAAGCGCTGGCGCCCGCCGAGCGCAAGCGCATCCACACGTTTATCGCCACCTCGCCCCTGCACATGCAGATGAAGCTGCGCATGACGCCCGAGGAAGTCCTGCTGCAGGCGCAGAACGCCGTGCGCTACGCGCGCCAGTTCACGGACGACATCGAATTCAGCCCCGAAGACGGCAGCCGCTCGGACGAGGATTTCCTGTGCCGCGTGCTGGAGGGCGTGATCGCCGAGGGCGCCACCACCATCAATTTCCCCGACACGGTGGGCTACGCCGTGCCTGAAATCTTCGGCAATACCATCAAGCGCTTGCGCGAACGCATACCGAATTCCGATAAAGCCATCTGGTCCGTCCATTGCCATAACGACCTGGGCCTGGCTGTGGCCAATTCGCTGGCCGGCGTCATGATCGGCGGCGCGCGGCAGATCGAATGCACGGTCAATGGCCTCGGTGAGCGGGCCGGCAACACGGCGCTGGAAGAAGTGGTGATGGCGCTGCGCACGCGCGCCGCCTATTACAACCTGACGGTGGGTATCGATACGACGCAAATCGTAGCCGCCTCGAAAATGGTGTCGCAAATTACGGGCTTTGCCGTGCAGCCGAACAAGGCCGTCGTCGGCGCGAACGCCTTTGCGCACGCGTCCGGCATCCACCAGGACGGCATTTTGAAGGCGCGCGAGACGTATGAAATCATGCGCGCCGAAGACGTGGGCTGGACGGCCAACAAGATCGTCCTCGGCAAACTGTCGGGCCGCAATGCCTTCAAGCAGCGCCTGCACGAGCTGGGCATCGCGCTCGAATCCGAGGCGGAAGTCAACGCCGCCTTCCTGCGCTTCAAGGAGCTGGCCGACCGCAAATCCGAGATTTTCGACGAAGACATCATGGCCCTCGTCAGCGAGGAGCAGCAGGCGCAGGAGAGTGAGCACTACCGTTTCATCTCCCTGGCCCAGCAGTCGACCACGGGCGCCGTGCCCCATGCGCGCGTGGAATTTCTTGTCGGCGGCGAACAGCGCAGCTGCGAGGGCAAGGGCGACGGCCCTGTCGACGCGACCGTCAACGCCATCGAAAGCGCGGCCGCCAGCGGTGCCGAACTGGTCTTGTTCTCCGTCAATGCCATCAGCACGGGCACGCAGTCGCAGGGCGAAGTGACGATGCGCCTGTCGCGCGACGGGCGCATCGTCAACGGCGTGGGTGCCGACCCCGACATCATCGTCGCGTCGGCCAAGGCGTATTTGTCGGCGCTGAATAAATTACACGCGAAAGACGAGCGCATCGACCCGCAGCCGTAAGCCGGGGTCAGACCCGCCGGGTCTGACCCCAGAATTTGCATTTGGGATAGGCGCTAGTCTTGGTGCAAGACGCTCGTCACCAGAAAAACCGCCGCTCTTCCTTGGCCGGATCGGGCCCGTTCATCATCATGCGCACGATGCCGTCGTGGTCGAAGTGCACGTGCATCATGGAATCCCACACGCCCGATTCCTTGTAGCGGTAGGACCAGACGTGGAGCTTGGGCAGCGGCAGATACGATGTTTCCGTCGGGCGGCCCAGGGTGTGCAGCACGTCTTGCTGCGTCGACACGCCTACCTTGATGCGGGCAAAGCCCGGCGTGTCGAGCACCTGTTCGTAGGAAATGAGCTTGTCGTCGGGGCCGAAGCGGGCCATATACGTGTACTGGCCGTACGGCCCCGTCGCGTATTCGAGTTCGGGCCCCGTGGGCAACTGGTAGATATTCGTCGGACGGCCGAGGCGTGCTTCCACGGCGCTGCGCGGCTCGCCCGGCTGCGGTGGCGGGACGTTCCAGCTGGCGCAGCCGGCCAGCACGGCAAACAGCAGTGGTGTTGCTAATTTGAGCATTTTTTTCATGTTGGACCTCCTGAAATGCAGGAAAATCCTATCATGCACCGAGAAAAGCCCGCACGGCAGGATACAGGCGGGCATTTTTCCGATATACTTGCGCGTCTGGTTGGAAGCCTAGGCCAGTATTTTAATAATCGTAGTTCACGGTGGATAGGGTTCAGACTCTGTGCACCGCATGTGAAAGGTTTATCATGACAGTAGAAAACATCAACAAAGCCGCTATTATCGCGGACAACGCACGTGGTCAAAACGACACCGGCTCCCCTGAAGTGCAAGTTGCACTGCTGACAGCTCGCATCAACGAACTGAACGGCCACTTCAAAGCCCACTCGAAAGATCACCACTCCCGCCGCGGCCTGATCATGATGGTCAACCGTCGTAAGAGCCTGTTGTCCTACCTGAAGGCTAAAGACGCTACCCGTTATCGCGACCTGATCGCTAAACTTGGTCTGCGCAAGTAATTTTTGCCGTACAAGGTTTATACAGAAATGCCTGCGCCAGTTCGCTGACGCGGGCATTTTGTCATTTGAATTCCGGATTTATGTCGAGAAGTACAGTATTCTCTACCGATATCATGTTTTAAAAGTAAAGTAGCAAAGGTGGTAACAAGTAAAGGCAGCATTTTTACGCCGCCTGTGGTGAGGTGAACGACAGCCCCTGAAAATCTGTCGGCAATTAGAAAAGGGATACCCCATGTTTAACAAAGTTACGAAAACCTTCCAGTACGGTCAACATCAAGTGACCCTGGAAACTGGCGAAATCGCGCGTCAGGCATCCGGCGCAGTGCTGGTGTCGATCGAAGATACCGTCGTTCTGGCAACGGTGGTGGCACGCAAAGATGCCAAGCCAGGCCAGGATTTCTTCCCTTTGACGGTTGATTATGTCGAAAAAACCTATGCTGCCGGTAAAATTCCGGGCGGTTTTTTCAAGCGCGAAGGCCGTCCTTCCGAAAAAGAAACACTGACATCGCGTCTGATCGACCGTCCTATCCGTCCGCTGTTCCCGGAAGGCTACCTGAATGAAGTGCAAGTCATCATTCACGTGTTGTCGGTCAACCCTGAAATCGATCCGGACATCGCCGCCATGATCGGCGCCTCCGCCGCCCTGTGCGTGTCGGGCGTGCCTTTCAACGGTCCTATCGGCGCCGCGCGCGTCGGTTACGCCAACGGCCAGTACATCCTGAACCCGACCGTCCAGCAACTGAAAACGTCGGAAATGGACCTGGTGGTCGCCGGTACCGAAACGGCCGTGCTGATGGTCGAATCGGAAGCGAAACAGCTGTCCGAAGAAATCATGCTGGGCGCCGTGGTCTTCGGCCACGACCAGATGAAAGTCGTCATCGACGCGATTCACGACCTGGTGCGTGACGGCGGCAAGCCGGAAGTGGAATGGGCGCCTGCGCCGAAAAACGAAGCACTGATCGCCCGCGTCGCGCATTTCGCCAACGCCAAGATCAATGATGCGTATCAAACCAAGGACAAGCAAGAGCGTACGGCCAAGCTGAAAGCAGCGACGTCGGAAGTGATCGCCGACCTGTCGGCCGAAGCGGCTGCCAACGGCGGCGCGTCGATCGACAGCGCTGAAGTGAACAACATCCTGTTCGACATCGAAGCCAAGATCGTGCGTACGCAGATCCTGGACGGCGAGCCACGCATCGACGGCCGCGACACGCGCACCGTGCGTCCGATCTCGATCCGCACCAGCGTGCTGCCACGCACCCACGGTTCGGCCCTGTTTACGCGCGGCGAAACGCAGGCGCTGGTCGTGGCAACGTTGGGCACCGCCCGCGACAGCCAGAAGATCGATGCGCTGATGGGCGAGTTCACCGATTCGTTCATGCTGCATTACAACATGCCTCCGTTCGCCACCGGCGAAACGGGCCGTGTCGGTACGCCAAAACGCCGCGAAATCGGCCACGGCCGCCTGGCCAAGCGCGCGCTGATCGCCGCCCTGCCGGCAGCCGAAGAGTTCAGCTACTCGGTGCGCCTGGTATCGGAAATCACGGAATCGAACGGTTCCTCGTCGATGGCATCGGTGTGCGGCGGCTGCCTGGCACTGATGGACGCCGGCGTGCCGATGAAAGAACACGTGGCCGGTATCGCCATGGGCCTGATCAAGGAAGGCGGCAAGTTTGCCGTGCTGTCCGACATCCTGGGCGACGAAGATCACCTGGGCGACATGGACTTCAAGGTAGCCGGTACCCGCAACGGTATCACGGCACTGCAGATGGACATCAAGATCATGGGCATCACCAAGGAAATCATGCAAGTGGCGCTGGCGCAAGCCAAGGAAGGCCGCGAGCACATCCTGGGTGAAATGCAAAAAGCCATGCCGCACGTCAAAACCGAACTGTCCGATTTCGCACCGCGTCTGATCACCATCAAGATCAACCCGGAAAAAATCCGTGACGTGATCGGCAAGGGCGGCGCCGTGATCCGCGCGCTGACCGAAGAGACGGGCACCCAGATCGACATCAGCGACGAAGGCGTGGTCACCATCGCTTCCGTTGACGCTGCCGCCGGCCAGGAAGCCAAGCGCCGCATCGAAGAACTGACGGCCTCCGTCGAAGTGGGCAAGACCTACGAAGGCACCGTGCTGAAACTGCTGGACTTCGGCGCCATTGTGCAAGTCATGCCAGGCAAGGACGGCTTGCTGCACATCTCGCAGATCGCCAACGAGCGCGTCAACGCCGTGGCCGACTACCTGAAAGAAGGCCAGCTGGTCCGCGTCAAAGTGCTGGAAACGGACGACCGCGGCCGCTTGAAGCTGTCGATGAAAGCTGCTGAAGGCAACGAAGCGCCAGCCGCTTAATTTCCTTCGGGTTCGCCTGAATGCGGCCTCGGCCGCATGCTCAACAACCGCCAGCGCGCAAGCCCTGGCGGTTTTTTTATGCGCGGCGTTTGCGCTGTATCGAAGATGTATGCCGACGCGTGCACGGGCCTTGATCCAGCGCGTATCGGCCGCTGCCGCGCCTTGTAGATTCGAAGTGGGATTTTCCCTCGAACGAGTCTTCCAAGGAGATGCAGCATGCGCACATTCTGCGGGCTGGCCGCCGCCTTTCTGCTTGCCGTTTCGCCCGGCGCCTGGGCACAGCTGGACAACGCACCCACGCCGGTGCCGCTGCCCATCCCCATCGCCGCCGCGTCTGGGGCCATGCCGGCGCAAGACCTCGACGCCTTGCGCGCCGTGCATGCGCGCGAAATCAACGACCTCAGCACCTTCAGGACGGCGGGCTTGCCGCGTGAGGCTATCGACTCCTATCTCGATAGCGGGCCAGGGCAGCATTTTTTGCGCGAACTGCGCACCGCCGATCCTGCCGCCTCGGCCGACACCCTCTATGCGCGGGCCGTCGAGCAGCTCGCGTCCGGCAGCACCTTGCCGGACCTGCAGCCCATGGCTGCCGCGCTGTTAAAAATCGTGCCGCATGGCCAGAATGTGTCGCCGTATTCGCCATATTTCACCACCAGCGCGCAGTTGCAGCTGGCATCGGGCCGCTGCGCCACCCTGGCCGACTGCTTCGGCTTGCCCTTGAAGAGCGAGGCGCCGCTGTATGATGTGTATCAGATCATGCCCAAGGGCACCGTCAACGTGTTCGTCAGCCAGGTCGCGCCGACGGAAGAGTTGGGCGGGCTGGTGCGGCGCAAGGGCGGGGCGCAGCAGTATTTGCTCCCCAACCGCAGCTTGTGGTCGGCCCCCGTGCTGATCGGCACGATCAAGAATTGAGGAGAGAAGATGGATCAGCAGCGTTTGCAAGCCCATGCCGCCGAACTGGAGCAGTTGCTGGCGCGCCTGGCGAGCGCCGACGGCGAGGTGGCCGACCTGCGCAGCGCGCTCGAGCCGCTGCTGGCCCTGGCGGGCAGCGGCGCCTTGAGCGCACCACTGCCATGGGGCGATATCCCCGGCGGGCGCTATTTTACGGAGGGCGGCTTGCGCCGGTACCCCGAGCTGGAGCAGGCGTTTGCCCGCTTCCGCATCGAAGCGACGGGCGGCGATTCGCCGGCTCTGCGCAAGCTGCGCGGCGAGATATAGTTGGTATTTTATTATCGTGTGCTTAATATAAGGTATCAATTGTTGTTTATGGGTAATCGAGAGTCGGTATTGCTTGACGACAAAATCTTATTCCCTGACCATGGCGCATCCCTCCCGATTTTCTCTTTTTTATTGGATGCACCATGTTGTCCTCCCTTAAGGCGCGGCTGATCGCCATCGCCGTTTCCATCGTCGTGCTGGCCATGCTGGCCGTCGCCATCGCCAATTTCTTCACGACGCGCGCAAGTACCCTGGCCGCGCTCGACACGCAGATGCTGCAGTTGTCGCACAGCCATGCGCAAGCCATCGCCGAATGGCTGCGTTCCAAGCAAGCCGTCGTGGGCTCGCTCAAGCAGGGCGCCACGGCGGCCGATCCCTTGCCGGCGCTGAAGGCGGCCGAGCAGGCAGGCACGTTCGACATGGCGTATATCGGCTTTGCCGACAAGCACGCCGTCTTTTCGCAGGAGCGCAAGCGCGCCGCCGACTACGATCCCACGGCACGGCCCTGGTACAAGCTGGCGTCCGAAGTGGGCGGCCCCATCATCACGGCGCCGTATATCGGCGCCAGCACGGGCAAGCTGGTGGTGACGTTTGCCGAGCCGCTGGGCGGCAAGGGCAGCGTGACGGGCGTGATGGCGGCCGATGTGATGATGGATGCTGTCGTGCAAAACGTCGCTTCGATCAAGCCGACGGCATCCAGCTACGCCTTCCTTGTCGACGGCGGCGGCAAGATCATCGCCCACCCGGACGGCAAGCTGACCCTGAAGCCGCTGGCCGAGCTCGACCCGGGCCTGAGCGCGCAGGCGCTGGCCGATATCGAAAAGAGCGGCGACGGCGCCGCCATCCGCCTGGGCGACCGTAACGGCATCTTGCATGTGAGTAAAGTGCCAGGCAGCGACTGGCTGCTGGCTACCGTGCTCGACCGGGCGGAAGCGACGCAGGCATTGACTTCCATGCTGCGCGCCTCGGTCCTGACGGCCTTGCTGGTGCTGGCCCTGGCCGCCACCGTCTTGAGCGTGCTGGTCGCGCGCGCCTTGCGCCGCCTCGGTCTGGTCCGTGATGCGATGGAAGCGATCGCCACGGGCGACGGCGACCTGACCAGCCGCCTTGACGCGGAAGGTTCGGACGAGCTGGCGCAGATCGCCAAGGCCTTTAATTTGTTCGTCGAAAAGATCGCCACCGTGCTGGTACAGATCCGCAGCATCAGCACCCTGGTGCGCAGCGAATCGGCCGATATCGCCGCCGGCAATGCCGACCTGTCCTCGCGCACGGAAGCACAGGCGGGCGCGCTGGAGGAAACAGCCAGCTCGATGGATGAGCTGACCTCGACGGTGAAACAGAATGCGGAAAACGCGCATGCGGCCAACGAACTGGCCGTGTCCGCCTCGGAAGTGGCGGCCAAGGGCGGCCGCGTGGTGCAGCAGGTGGTGGGCACCATGGCCGGCATCCAGGAAAGCTCGCGCAAGATCGTCGACATCATCGGCGTGATCGACGGCATCGCCTTCCAGACGAATATCCTGGCCCTGAACGCGGCCGTCGAGGCGGCGCGCGCGGGCGAGCAGGGCAGGGGCTTTGCCGTGGTCGCGTCCGAAGTGCGCAACCTGGCACAACGCTCCGCTGGCGCGGCGAAGGAAATCAAGGAATTGATCGGCGATTCGGTGGAGAAGGTCGATGCGGGCGGCCGCCTCGTCAATGAAGCGGGCCAGACCATGGACCAGGTGGTGGCCTCGGTGCAGCAACTGACGACCATCATGAGCGAGATCACGGTGGCCAGCCGCGAACAGAGCGCCGGCATCGGCGAGATCAATACGGCCGTCACGCACATGGACACCATGACGCAGCAGAACGCGGCCCTCGTCGAGCAAGCGGCGGCCGCCGCGGAAAGCCTGCAGGAACAGGCCGTGGACCTGGCGCAAGCCGTCGGCATGTTCCGCTTGGGCGATGCTGGCCCTGCTGCGGCATCCGCACCGGTGGCGCGCCTCAAGGCGAAACCGGCCGCGCCAGCGCCGCGCGCGCCGGCCCGTGCGCTGTCGCCGGCCAAGCCCGTCAAGGCGGCCAAGTCCGGCGCCGACGAGTGGGAAGAGTTTTAAGCTGCAAGCGCAGCGATCTGCGCGTTCATCCGCGTTTTTGTCAGGCCAGCCTGCCAAAAGCGCAGTTCGTCGCAATCGGCGTGTCTGGCGGGGGCGGTATGGCTATAGTGACACCATACCGCAAGCCCACTGCCAGACACCCGAGGAGAACAACATGAACGTCGCTAAAAACATGGAAATCATCGCCATTGCCGCCGCCATCGTGCTCGGCGCCGGCTGCTACGCCATCGCTCCGGCCGCCCCGGCCCTGCAAGTGGCCAGTTCCACGGCCACCGTGGCTGCGCCAGCAAACAAGGCTGCCATGCAAGTGGTGGTCGTCAAGGCCAGGCGCCTGAACGCGGCCGAAAAAGCCCGTTTCGCATAATTGATTGCCAGTCATTTTCCGCGCTGCTAGAGTGCAAGGCGCGATGCAATGCCGGCCGCCCGACGCGGGCGCCGCAAGACATAAAAACAAGATACCGAGGATGCACTACATGAAAAAGATACTGCAACTGGCGCTGCTGTTCCTGGCGACACTGGGCCTGGTGCGCGGCGTGGCCGCCGAGACCCGCTTGCTGGAAATGCGCAACGTCGACGCCCGCGTGGTGCGGGTCAAGCTCGATGGCGTAATGGAAGTGCGCATCCGCCAGGGCAACGTGCCTTCGCTGAGCATCACGGCCGACAAGCGCTACATCGCCGATGTCAGCACGGCGCAAAGCGGCGACACCCTGCACATCGAAACGGAAGTGCGCGGCTTCAAGCTCGGCCCTTCGTCGATCCGCGCCGACCTGGTCTTGCCGAACCTGCGCGAACTGAGCTCGGAAGGCTTCGGCAGCACCGACATCACGGGTTTCAAGGGCGAGGAACTGACCCTGTCGCTGGAAGGGGCGGGCAGCATCAAGCTGGTGGGCGACTACCGCAAGCTCAATGCCAGCCTGGGCGGCGTGGGCAGCATGCAGCTGTGGATCGGCAACAATGAGCGCGCGGAGCTGGACTTGCAGGGCGCCGGTTCCGTGGTGCTGGGCGGACGCGGACGCCTGCTGAAAGCGAGCCTGGGCGGCCTGGGCAGCCTGAACGCGCAGCAGTTCGAAGTCGATGCCGTCAACCTGGAATTGAGCGGCCTGGGTAATGCTACGGTGAATGCCCATACGAATGCCAAGCTGAACCTGAGCGGACTCGGTTCGGTGGTGGTGTACGGCAAGCCGGCCAATCGCGATGTCAGCGTCGAGGGCCTGGGCAAAGTTAGCTGGAAGTAAAAGCATCCTGCCGCAGGCCTTCTGCAGGACAAGAATAAGTTGTCAGACCACATCCCATTCCGATGAAAAAACTGATCATTACATTACTCATGCTGTTGACGATACAGCTACCCGCGCGGGCCGGCTTCGCCGAAGGCGCCAGCGCCTACAACAACAAGAATTACGCGCTGGCTTACAAAGAAATATTGCCCCTTGCTAAGACCGGCAATGCCGATGCCCAGCATTTGCTGGGTTTGATGTATTACATGGGGCGGGGCTTGCCGCAGGATTACAAGCAAGCCATGTTCTGGCACCGCAAGGCGGCCGAGCAGGGCAAGGCCGACGCCCAGTACGTGGTGGGCGCCATGTATTACACGGGCAACGCCGTGCTGCAGGACCACAAGCAGGCCGTCAGCTGGTTCCGCAAGGCGGCCGAGCAGAACCATGCCGAGGCGCAGCAGGTGCTGGGCCTGATGTACCGCTATCACATGGGCGGCGTGCAGCAGGACAATGTCATCGCCTACATGCTGTGGAACCTGGCGGCCGCGAATGGCAACGCGAATGCGGCCGACCAGCGCGCCGCCGTGGTGCGCAAGATGACGCATGAGCAGGTCGAGGAAGGGCAGGCCCTGTCGGCCCAATGGAAGCCGGGCACGCCCTTGCCGCGCCAGTCGAAAACGGGCGGTGGCTGAGAGGCTATGTAGCGGCCTGCAAGGGTGGATGGCTTGGCGTACAATCGCCGTTTTCCCTTGAAAGAGTCCCGCCATGCGTGCAGTTGCCATCAGCCAGCCAGGTCCCGCCGACGTTTTGCAGATCGCCGAACGTCCCACGCCGCAATATAAGGCGGGCGAACTGTTGATCAAGGTGCATGCGGCCGGCATCAACCGCCCCGACGTGCTGCAGCGCCTGGGCAAGTATGCGCCGCCTGCGGGCGCCTCGGACTTGCCTGGCCTGGAAGTGGCGGGCGAAGTCGTCGATGGCGATTTCAGCAACACGGCATTCAAGAAGGGCGACCTCGTCTGTGCGCTGGTGCAGGGCGGCGGCTATGCCGAATACTGCGCCGCACCCGCCGGCCAGTGCCTGCCCTTGCCGAAAGGCTTGACGGCGCTGGAAGGCGCGTCCCTGCCGGAAAACTTCTTTACCGTCTGGAGCAATGTGTTCGACCGCTGCGCGCTGGCCGATGGCGAAACGTTATTGGTGCAGGGCGGCACGTCCGGCATCGGCGTGACGGCCATTCAATTGGCGGCCGCGCTCGGCCACCGCGTGTTCGCCACGGCGGGCAGCGACGAGAAAGCGCGCGCCTGCGAGGCGCTGGGCGCCGAACGCGGTATCAATTACCGCACGGAGGATTTCGTTGCCGTCGTCAAGGAATTGACCGATGGCAAAGGTGTCGACGTCATCCTCGACATGGTGGGCGGCGACTACCTGCCGCGTGAAATCGATTGCCTGGCCGACGATGGCCGCATCGGCCTGATCGCCGTGCAGGGCGGCACCAAGGCGGAACTGGACCTGGGCGCCTTGCTGCGCCGCCGCCTGACAGTGACAGGTTCCACCTTGCGCCCCCGTTCCGTCGCCTTCAAGGCGGCCATCGCGCACCACCTGCGCACGACCGTCTGGCCGCTGATCGAGGCGGGCAAGATCAAGCCCGTGATCTATCAAACTTTCCCGTTGGAAAAGGCCAACGAGGCGCATGCCTTGATGGAAGCGAGCACGCACGTGGGCAAGATCATGTTGCAAGTTGCCTGAAACGGGGCACTGCCTGTTTGACCGGCATCGGTGCCGGAGTTAGAATGACGGGTTATTAAGAATTTAGGCTACTATGCGTCGCAAACTCGTCGTCGGAAATTGGAAAATGAACGGCAGTCGCACCTCGAACGCGGTGTTATTGTCTGAAATAGTGGCTGGCCTGGCTGCTTCTGGCGCCGCCAGCGCCGTCTGTGTGCCTGCGCCGTATCTGGCGCAGTGCCAGGCGCAATTGGCAGGCACGGCGCTGGGCTGGGGCGCGCAGGATGTGTCCGCGCACGCCAGCGGCGCCTACACGGGCGAAATCTCGGCCGCCATGCTGCAGGATTTCGGCTGCGGCTATGTGGTGATCGGGCATTCCGAGCGCCGCGCCTACCATGGTGAGAGCGATGCGCAGGTGGCGGCCAAGACGGTTGCCGCGCTGGCGGCAGGCATCACGCCTATCGTCTGCATCGGCGAGACCCTGGCGCAGCGCGAAGCGGGCCAGACCGACGCGGTCGTGACGCAGCAGCTGGGTGCCGTGCTGGCGGCCATTTCCGCCGACGACGTGGCGAAGCTGGTGCTGGCCTACGAGCCGGTCTGGGCCATCGGCACGGGCAAGACGGCCACGCCGCAGATGGCGCAGGACGTGCATCAGGTATTGCGCGCCCAGCTGGCAGAAAAGAATGCGGTAGCGGCCGCCGGCGTGCAGATCCTGTACGGCGGCAGCATGAAGCCGGAGAACGCAAAAGAATTGATGGCGATGCCGGATATCGATGGCGGTCTGATCGGTGGAGCAGCATTGAAGGCGGCGGATTTCCTGGCGATTATTCACGCCGCCGATTGAATTAATTTAAACTGAGAATGGAATTGCAATGAACATGATGTTCAATCTGGTAGTGGTAGTACAGGTTATTTCGGCATTGTCGATTATCGCGCTGGTGTTGCTGCAGCACGGCAAGGGCGCCGACATGGGTGCCGCCTTCGGTTCGGGCGCCTCGGGCAGCCTGTTCGGTGCGACGGGTTCGTCGAACTTCATGTCGAAATCGACGGGCGTTGCCGCCGCGATCTTCTTCGGCGCCACGCTGGCCCTGTCGCTGATGGCCAATCAGCGCGCCACCACGGTGGGCGGCGGCGTGATGGACAAAGTCGTCAAGCCAGTGCCGGTCACCGGCGCGGGCGCGATCCCGACGACGGTGCCTGCGGCAGCTCCGGCGGCCAGTGCTCCGGCAGCGGCCGCACCGGTTGCCAGCACCCCGGCAGGCGCGATTCCGAAGTAATTCTGTAGCAACTCGATACCTCATCGAGAGTAATTCTCATTACGGGCAGATTATTGCTCAATGTTTCAGCAGTGCGGCAGGAAAAAATCGTGACGCGCTGGAAGATGTAAAAATTTATCGTTTTTATCTGTGTTTTGATGCATTTGTGCATTAACTTTAGCGGCAAAGCAGAGTAGAATACGGGCCTTACCGCCGACGTGGTGAAATTGGTAGACACGCTATCTTGAGGGGGTAGTGGCGCAAGCTGTACGAGTTCGAGTCTCGTCGTCGGCACCAGAAATCAGAAGCCAGCAACGGCGCACGAGCCATGGCTCGTACAAAGTTGCTGGCTTTTTTTACGAGGATGTGTCGTTCGATCCTGGTCTTAGCTTTGATTGGGGTCGTGCGTTAGATACGCTGCAAATGATCGCAGCGTCCTCATTTAACCGATCGTTCAATATAAGCTTATCAATCGTGAACCTCGAAAATTACTTCCCCGTCCTGCTGTTCATTATTATCGGCCTCGGTGTCGGTATCGCTCCCCAGCTCCTGGGGCGCCTGTTAGGTCCTAACAAGCCTGACGCAGCAAAACTCTCCCCGTACGAATGTGGTTTTGAAGCATTCGAAGACGCGCGCATGAAATTCGATGTGCGCTACTATCTGGTCGCAATCCTGTTTATTTTGTTCGATCTGGAAACGGCATTCTTTTTCCCATGGGGCGTTGCAATGCGCGACCTGGGCTGGGCCGGTTTCGTCACGATGATGGTGTTCATCGCTGAATTCGTGGTCGGATTTTGGTACATTTGGAAGAAAGGTGCCCTTGACTGGGAATAAGCCATGGCTATTGAAGGCGTATTAAGCGAAGGTTTCATCACCACCTCGGCCGACAAGCTGATCAACTGGGCGCGCACCGGGTCTATGTTCCCGATGACGTTCGGTCTGGCCTGCTGTGCGGTCGAAATGATGCATGTGGGCGCAGCCCGCTACGATATGGACCGTTTCGGCGTCGTGTTTCGTCCGTCGCCGCGTCAGTCCGACGTCATGATCGTTGCCGGCACCCTGTGCAACAAGATGGCGCCGGCCCTGCGCAAGGTCTACGACCAGATGGCAGAGCCACGCTGGGTCATCTCGATGGGTTCCTGCGCCAATGGCGGCGGGTACTACCATTACTCCTATTCCGTGGTGCGCGGTTGCGACCGCATCGTGCCCGTCGACGTGTATGTGCCTGGCTGTCCGCCGACCGCTGAAGCCTTGTTGTACGGCATCATGCAGTTGCAGAACAAGATCAAGCGTACCAGCACGATCGCACGCTAACCGGGCCGCTTCAGATTATGACAACACATTTAGAAGTATTGCAAAACGCCCTCGGCACTGCCCTGGGCGATCGCGTTAGCACGACGGTTGCGCTGGGCGAAGTCACCTTGCAGGTCAAGGCCGAGGACTACCTGGCCGTGATGCAGACCTTGCGCGATGATCCGAGCCTGCATTTCGAGCAATTGCTCGACCTGTGCGGCGTCGACTACTCGACCTATGGCGACGGCAGCTGGGACGGCCTGCGTTTCGCGGCCGTTTCGCACTTGCTGTCGGTCAAGCACAACTGGCGCGTGCGCGTGCGCGTGTTCGCGCCCGACGACGACATGCCGCTGCTGCCTTCCGTGGTCGGTATCTGGCGCGCCGTCAACTGGTACGAGCGCGAAGCATTCGACCTGCTGGGCATCCTCTTCGAAGGCCACAACGACTTGCGCCGCCTGCTGACCGACTACGGTTTCATCGGCCATCCGTTCCGCAAGGATTTCCCCGTCTCCGGCTATGTCGAGATGCGTTACGATCCGGAACAAAAGCGCGTGATTTACCAGCCCGTGACGATCGAGCCGCGGGAAAACGTGCCGCGCGTGATCCGCGAAGAACATTACGGGATGAAATAATGGCTGAGATTAAGAACTACACCCTGAACTTTGGGCCACAGCATCCGGCCGCGCACGGTGTGCTGCGCCTGGTGCTGGAGATGGATGGCGAAGTCATCCAGCGCGCCGACCCGCATATCGGCCTGCTGCACCGCGCCACCGAAAAGCTGGCCGAACAGAAGACCTATCTGCAATCCGTGCCGTACATGGACCGTCTCGACTATGTGTCGATGATGTGCAATGAACATGCGTACGTGATGGCCATCGAAAAGATGCTGGGTCTGGAAGTGCCGCTGCGCGCGCAATACATCCGCGTCATGTTCGACGAGATGACGCGCATCCTGAATCACCTGATGTGGCTCGGCACCCACGCGCTGGACGTCGGCGCCATGGGCCCGTTCCTGTATTGCTTCCGCGACCGCGAAGACTTGTTCGACGCCTACGAGGCAGTCTCGGGCGCGCGCATGCACGCGGCCTACTACCGCCCGGGCGGCGTGTACCGCGACCTGCCGGACGCGATGCCGCAGCACAAGGCGTCGATCATCCGCAACGCCAAGGCCATCGGCAAGCTCAACGAAAACCGCCAGGGTTCGCTGCTGGACTTCATCGAAGACTTCGCGCGCCGCTTCCCGAACTCGGTGGACGAGTACGAAACCCTGCTGACCGACAACCGTATCTGGAAACAGCGTACCGTCGGCATCGGCGTGGTCTCGCCGGAAGATGCGCTGGCCATGGGCTTTACGGGCGCCATGCTGCGCGGCTCGGGCGTGCAGTGGGACTTGCGCAAGAAACAGCCGTACGAAGTGTACGACCTGATGGATTTCGACATTCCTATCGGCACCAACGGCGATTGCTACGACCGCTACCTGGTCCGCGTGGAAGAGCTGCGCCAGTCGAACCGCATCATCAAGCAATGCGTGGAGTGGCTGCGCAACAATGAAGGTCCTGTCATGACCAGCAACCGCAAGGTGGCGCCTCCGGGCCGCGTCGACATGAAGACCAACATGGAATCGCTGATTCACCACTTCAAGCTGTTCACGGAAGGTTTCCACGTGCCGCCGGGCGAGGCCTACAGCGCCGTGGAGCATCCGAAGGGCGAGTTCGGCGTGTACCTGGTGTCCGATGGCGCCAACAAGCCGTACCGCATGAAACTGCGCGCGCCAGACTACGCCCACTTGCAGTCGCTCGACGAGATGGCGCGTGGGCACATGCTTGCCGACGCCGTGACCATCATCGGGACGCAAGATATCGTGTTCGGCAGTATTGACCGCTAAGAGGCAAAAAGTATGTTGTTATCAGAGCAATGCTATAAGAAAATTGACCGCGAGCTGGCCAAGTACCCGGCCGACCAGCGTCAGTCGGCCGTCATGGCCGCGCTGGCCCATGCCCAGGATGAACTGGGCTGGCTGGCACCGGAAACCATGAAGGAACTGGCCGATTACATCGGCATGCCGGCGATTGCCGTGCAGGAAGTGGCCACGTTCTACAATATGTACAACGTGAAACCCGTGGGCAAGCACAAGATCACCGTGTGCACCAACCTGCCATGCGCCCTGTCGGGCGGCGTGCGCGCTGCAGAGTACCTGAAGCAGAAACTCGGTATCGATTTCCGCGAAACCACCGCAGATGGCCAGTTCACCCTGGTTGAGGGCGAGTGCATGGGTGCTTGCGGCGATGCGCCGGTCTTGCTGGTCAGTAATAAAACCATGTGCAGCTGGATGTCGAACGAGAAAATCGACGCCATGCTGGAGGAACTCAAGAAATGACGTCACTTCACAACCGCCATATCGATCCATTGATCCTGAAGGATCTGGATGGCAAGAACTGGCATTTGCAAGATTATGTGAACCGCGGCGGCTATTCGGCCCTGCGGCGTATCTTGGAAGAGAAAATCACGCCGGAACAGATCATCGCCGACCTCAAGGCCTCGTCCTTGCGCGGCCGTGGCGGCGCGGGTTTTCCTACCGGCTTGAAGTGGAGCTTCATGCCGCGCCAGTTCCCGGGTCAGAAATACCTCGTCTGCAATACAGATGAAGGCGAACCGGGCACTTTCAAGGACCGCGACATCATTCGTTACAATCCCCATGCCCTGATCGAAGGCATGGCCATTGGCGCTTATGCGATGGGCATCACCGTCGGTTATAACTATATCCACGGTGAAATCTTCCAGGAATACCTGCGTTTCGAAGAAGCGCTGGAAGAGGCGCGCGCCGCCGGTTTCCTGGGCGACAAGATCATGGGCAGCGAGTTCTCGTTCCAGTTGCATGCGCACCATGGTTATGGCGCCTACATCTGCGGCGAAGAAACGGCCCTGCTCGAATCGCTGGAAGGCAAGAAAGGCCAGCCGCGCTTCAAGCCGCCTTTCCCCGCCTCGTTCGGCCTGTACGGCAAGCCGACAACGATCAACAACACGGAAACCTTCGCGGCCGTGCCTTTCGTGCTGAACATCGGTCCAGAGAAATACCTGGCGATGGGCAAGCCGAACAACGGCGGTTCGAAGATCTTCTCGATCTCGGGCGACGTGGAAAAACCGGGCAACTACGAAGTGCCGCTCGGCACCCCGTTTGCGACCCTGCTGGAACTGGCAGGCGGCATGCGCGGTGGCAAAAAGATCAAGGCCGTGATTCCTGGCGGCTCGTCCGCGCCGGTGATCCGCGGCGACATCATGATGCAGACCGACCTGGACTATGACTCGATCGCGAAAGCCGGTTCGATGTTGGGTTCGGGCGCCGTCATCGTGATGGACGAAACACGCTGCATGGTAAAGGCGCTGGAACGCCTGTCCTACTTCTACTTTGAAGAATCGTGCGGCCAGTGTACGCCTTGCCGTGAAGGCACAGGCTGGATGTACCGCATGGTGCACCGCATCGAGCAGGGGCAGGGTCGTCCAGACGACCTGGACATGCTCAACTCGATCGCCGACAACATCCAGGGCCGCACCATTTGCGCGCTGGGCGATGCGGCTGCCATGCCGGTACGGGCCTTCATTAAGAATTTCCGTGAAGAATTTGAATATCATATCGAGCACAAGCATTGCTTAGTGCCCGCATATATCTAAGCTGCGTCAGGTAACGATCACCATGGTTGAAATCGAAATAGACGGCAAAAAAGTCGAAGTCCCTGCTGGTAGCATGGTGATGGACGCCGCCAACAAATTGGGAACCTACATTCCGCACTTCTGCTATCACAAGAAATTGTCGATCGCAGCGAACTGCCGCATGTGCCTGGTCGAAGTGGAAAAGGCGCCCAAGCCTTTGCCCGCTTGTGCGACCCCGGTCAGTGCCGGCATGATCGTGCGCTCCGCCAGCGATAAAGCTGTGCAGGCGCAAAAGTCGGTCATGGAATTCTTGCTGATTAACCACCCGCTCGATTGCCCTATCTGCGATCAGGGCGGCGAATGCCAGTTGCAAGACTTGGCCGTCGGTTACGGCAAGAGCGAATCGCGCTACAAGGAAGACAAGCGCGTCGTCACGCCGAAGGAAGCCGGTCCGCTGGTCTCCATGCAAGAGATGTCGCGCTGCATCCAGTGCACCCGCTGCGTACGCTTTGGCCAGGAAGTGGCCGGCGTGATGGAGCTGGGCATGATCGGCCGCGGCGAACACTCGGAAATCGTGTCGTTTGTCGGCCAGACGGTCGACTCCGAACTGTCGGGCAATATGATCGACCTGTGCCCGGTCGGCGCACTGACCTCGAAGCCGTTCCGCTACAGCGCCCGTACGTGGGAACTGTCGCGCCGCAAATCGGTCAGCCCGCATGACGGCCTCGGCTCGAACCTGATCGTGCAAGTGAAAGCTGGCAAGGTCAAGCGCGTACTGCCGCTGGAAAACGAAGCCGTCAACGAGTGCTGGATCTCGGACAAGGACCGTTTCTCGTACGAAGCGCTGGACAGCGCCGAGCGCCTGACGTCCCCGATGCTGAAACAAGGCAACGAGTGGAAAGAAGTCGATTGGCAGACCGCGCTGGAATACGTGGCGCACGGTTTGAAAAATATCAAACACGAGCATGGCGCTGACGCCATCGCCGCGCTGGCCACCCCGCATTCGACCGTCGAAGAGCTGGTCCTGCTGCAAAAAGTCGCCCACGGCCTCGGTTCCGAGAACGTCGACTTCCGCCTGCGCCAGACCGACTTCGCGCTCGACGCCAGCGTGAAGCCATGGCTGGGCATGCCGATCAACGAATTTGGCCAGATCAAGCGCGCCTTCGTCATCGGCTCGTTCCTGCGCAAGGATCACCCATTGCTGGCCACGCGTTTGCGCGCGTCCGTCAAGGGCGGCGCCAAGCTGTCGATCCTGCACGCCTCCGACGATGATCAGCTGATCACCATCGCCAACAAGATGATCGTCGCGCCAAGCGATTGGCTGGCGGCCTTGTCGGAAGTGGTCGTCGCTGTTGCTAAAGCGAAAGAAATCGCCGCGCCAGCCGGTTTTGAAGCGGTTGTTGCTTCGGACGTGGCCGTCGCCATCGCTGCCAGCCTGATGGCCGGCGACCATGGCGCCGTGCTGCTGGGTAACGCGGCAACGCAACACCCGCAAGCGTCGCAATTGCATGCTGCCGCGCAATGGATCGCCGAACAGACGGGCGCCAAGCTCGGTTACCTGACGGAAGCGGCCAACACGGTAGGCGCGTACCTGGTCGCCAAGCCCCGCGCCAATGTGCAAGCTGCCTTTGCCGTGCCGAAAAAAGCCTACGTGCTGCTGCACGCCGAGCCGGAACTCGATGCCGCCAATCCGCAGGCGGCCCGCGCCGCCCTGGATGGCGCCGACATGGTCGTGGCGATGTCGGCCTTCAAGCACGGCATGGATTACGCCGATGTCTTGCTGCCGATCGCTCCGTTCGCTGAAACCTCGGGCACCTTCGTCAACTGCGAAGGCCGCGCGCAAAGCTTCAACGGCACCGTGAAACCGCTGGCGGAAACCCGTCCAGCCTGGAAAGTGCTGCGCGTCCTGGGCAACATCCTGGGCCTGGCCGGTTTCGACTACGACACCTCCGAAGCGATCCGCGACGAAGCGTTCGGCGCTGGCGTGACCGATCTGTCGGCACAGCTGAACAATATCGCCAAGAACGTACCGGAAGCGGCAAGCTACGCACCGGCATCGCCTGCGCTGCAACGCATCGCCGACGTGCCGATCTACTTCGCCGACGCGCTGGTCCGCCGCTCCGAACCGCTGCTGCGCACGGTCGACGGCGCCGTGCCGCAAGCCCATCTGTCGCCAGCATTGGCCGAGAAGCTGGGCATCAAGGCGGGCGACAAGGTCAAAGTGGCGCAAGGCTCCGGCAGCGCCATCCTGGTGGCGGCACTTCATGCCGGCCTGCCAGCCAATGTGGTCAAAGTGTCGGCGGCGCATGCCTCGACGGCCAGCCTGGGCGGCATGTTCGGTGACATCACAGTTGAAACAGCAGAGGGGAAAATCTGATGGCTCTGCCTGAATTTGTAAACGTCATCAACAGCAGCGGCCAGGATCTGCTGGGCGGCTCGTGGCCGTTCTTCTGGACCCTGATCAAGATCCTGTGCGTGCTGTTGCCGCTGATGGGCCTGGTTGCCTACCTGACCTTGTGGGAACGCAAGCTGATCGGCTGGATCCAGATCCGCGTGGGCCCGAACCGCGTGGGTCCGCTGGGCTTGCTACAGCCGATCGCCGATGCGCTGAAACTCTTGTTCAAAGAGATCATCATCCCGTCCAAGGCCGCCAAAGGCCTGTTCGTGATCGGCCCGATCATGACCATCATGCCTGCCCTGGCCGCCTGGTCGGTCGTGCCGTTCGGTCCGCAAGCCGTGCTGGCCAACGTCAACGCCGGCCTGCTGATGCTGCTGGCGATTACCTCGATGGAAGTCTACGGCATCATCATCGCCGGCTGGGCTTCGAACTCGAAGTACTCGTTCATGGGCGCCATGCGCGCTTCGGCACAGATGATTTCGTATGAAATCCCGATGGGCTTCGTGATGGTCATCGTGCTGATGGTCTCGGGCAGCCTGAACTTCATCGACATCGTCGGCGGCCAGCAGATCGGCTTCTTCGCCGACAAGGGCGTCAATTTCATGTCGTGGAACTGGCTGCCGCTGCTGCCGATGTTCGTCATCTACCTGGTGTCGGGTCTGGCTGAAGCCAACCGTCACCCGTTCGACGTCGTCGAAGGCGAGTCGGAAATCGTCGCCGGCCACATGGTCGAGTACTCGGGCATGGCCTACGCCATGTTCATGCTGGCCGAATACGCCAACATGATCCTGATCGGCGCTTTGGCTTCGATCATGTTCCTCGGTGGCTGGTCCGCACCATTTGCTTTCCTTGAGTTCTGGGGTGGTTTCGGCGGCTTCTTCTGGCTGTTCGCCAAGACCTTCTTCATCGTGTCGGTGTTCATCTGGGTACGCGGTACTTTCCCACGCTACCGTTATGACCAGATCATGCGCCTCGGCTGGAAAGTGTTTATCCCGTTGACGCTGGTCTACCTGGTCTTCGTCGCTGCCTGGATGCAGACATCCTGGAATATTTGGAAGTAAGAGAGTGCATACGAATGGATAAGGTAAAAGATTTCTTCAGCAGCCTCTTGTTAGGCGAGCTGATCAAGGGCATGGCGCTGACAGGCAAGTACATGTTTTCGCGCAAGATCACGGTGCAATTCCCGGAAGAGAAGACACCGATCTCGCCGCGTTTCCGTGGCTTGCACGCGCTGCGCCGCTACCCGAACGGCGAGGAACGTTGCATCGCCTGCAAACTGTGCGAAGCGGTTTGCCCGGCGATGGCCATCACGATCGAATCGGAACAGCGTGACGACGGTTCGCGCCGTACCACGCGTTACGATATCGACTTGACCAAGTGCATCTTCTGCGGTTTCTGCGAAGAGTCCTGCCCGGTCGATTCGATCGTCGAGACGCAAATCCTGGAATACCACGGCGAGAAACGCGGGGATTTGTATTACACGAAAGAGATGTTGCTGGCCGTAGGTGATCGTTATGAAAATGACATCGCCGCTGCGCGCGCCGCCGACGCACCTTATCGCTGATGGATGCGCCGTAGCCCCAGGCTACGGCGCGCCCCTCGTTCATCTGTACGTCTATTGGGTTTTTTATGGACTTTAAAACAATTTTGTTTTACGCCTTCGCGCTGATCTTGATTCTGGCAGCGACGCGCGTCATCACGGCCCGTAATCCGGTCCACGCAGTACTGTTCCTGGTACTGTCCTTCTTCTCGGCAGCGGGCATCTGGATGCTGCTGCAAGCTGAATTCCTGGCCATCGTGCTGGTGTTGGTGTATGTCGGCGCCGTGATGGTGCTGTTCCTGTTCGTGGTCATGATGCTCGATATCAATATCGACCGCATGCGCGAAGGCTTCTGGGGCTATCTGCCATTGTCGGTGACGGTGGGCGTGATCATCGTGCTGGAAATGGCCGCCGTCCTGTGGCACGGTTTCCGCAACTTTGCGCCTAGCGTCGCACCGGTGAACGTCAACCTGGGCGGCACCAAGGAACTGGGCCTGCTGATCTACACGAAATACGTGTTCGCCTTCGAGATCGCCGCCGTCGTGCTGCTGGTGGCCATCGTTGCCGCGGTCGCACTGACCCTGCGCAAACGCAAGGACACCAAGCATTTTGCTCCAGGCGATGCCGTGCGCGTCAAGCGCAACGACCGCCTGAAGATCATCAAGATGGACGCGGTCGTCGAGCGTCCTGCGGCTGAGCCGGAAGTTAAGGAGGCACCATGACATTATCGCTCACACATTTTCTGGTCCTGGGCGCGATCCTGTTCGCAATCTCGATCGTCGGTATTTTCCTGAACCGCAAGAACATCATCGTATTGCTGATGGCAATCGAATTGATGCTGCTGGCGGTGAATATGAATTTCATCGCGTTCTCCCATTTCATGGGCGACGCGGCCGGTCAGATCTTCGTTTTCTTCATCCTGACGGTTGCCGCCGCTGAGTCGGCTATCGGTCTGGCTATTCTGGTGGTGATGTTCCGTAATCTGGATACCATCAACGTCGAAGACCTGGACAGCCTCAAAGGCTGATGTTTTTCAGACTCGATCTCTCGAATAATAACGATTAAGGTTCATCATGGCGGGGCAACTCCTCAACCCTAACCTCCTTCTTGCCGTACCGCTGGCGCCGCTGGCCGGTGCCGCGATTGCAGGCTTGCTTGGCACCCAGTTCCTGGGTAATTTGGTCGGACGCAAGACGTCGCATACCGCGACGATCCTGGGCGTACTGATTGCGTTCATCCTGTCCGTGCAGACACTGCTGGCAGTGATGGATGGCGCGACATTCAATGGCACGATCTATAACTGGATGACGATCGGCACCCTGAAGATGGAAGTGGGCTTCCAGATCGATTCGCTGTCGGCGATGATGATGTGCGTGGTCACCTTCGTCTCCCTGATGGTGCATATCTACACGATCGGCTACATGAAGGACGACGAAGGCTACAACCGCTTCTTCGCCTACATCTCGCTGTTCACGTTCTCGATGTTGATGCTGGTCATGGCCAACAACTTCCTGCAGCTGTTCTTCGGTTGGGAAGCCGTGGGCCTGGTCTCTTATCTGCTGATCGGTTTCTGGTACCAGCGTCCGACGGCCATCGTGGCCAACATGAAGGCTTTCCTCGTCAACCGCGTGGGCGACTTCGGCTTCATCCTCGGTATCGGCCTGCTGCTGGCATTCGCCGGCACCATGAACTACCAGGAAGTGTTCGCCAAGAAAGACGAACTGGCACTGCTGACGATGCCGGGCACCGACTGGGCCCTGCTGACCGTGGCCTGCATCTGCCTGTTCATCGGCGCGATGGGCAAGTCGGCGCAGTTCCCGCTGCACGTGTGGCTGCCTGACTCGATGGAAGGTCCTACCCCGATCTCGGCACTGATTCACGCCGCGACGATGGTGACGGCCGGTATCTTCATGGTCTCGCGCATGTCGCCGCTGTTCGAACTGTCCGACACGGCACTGTCCTTCATCCTGGTGATCGGTTCCATCACGGCGCTGTTCATGGGCTTTTTGGGCATCATCCAGAACGACATCAAGCGCGTCGTCGCTTACTCGACCCTGTCGCAGCTCGGTTACATGACCGTGGCGCTCGGTTCGTCCGCGTACTCCGTGGCCGTGTTCCATCTGATGACGCACGCATTCTTCAAGGCACTGCTGTTCCTGGGCGCCGGTTCCGTCATCATCGGCATGCACCATGACCAGGACATCCGCAACATGGGCGGCCTGCGCAAGTACATGCCGATCACCTGGATCACCTCACTGGTCGGTTCGCTGGCCCTGATCGGCACGCCGCTGTTCTCCGGTTTCTACTCGAAAGACAGCATCATCGAAGCCGTCGAAGCGACGCACATCTGGGGCGCTGGCTTTGCCCAGTTCGCCGTGCTGGCTGGCGTGTTCGTCACCGCCTTCTACTCGTTCCGCATGTATTTCCTCGTCTTCCACGGCAAGGAACGTTTCGGCCAGGCACATGCGCACGGTCATGACGACCATCACGCGCCTGCTGCCAAGCATGATTCGGACGCGCACGATGAAGAAGACGAAGACGACCACGCGCACCACGGCCTGGAACCTGGCCAGAAGCCGCATGAATCGCCGTTCGTCGTCTGGTTCCCGCTGGTGATGCTGGCGATCCCTTCCTTGATCATCGGTTACCTGACGATCGGCCCGATGCTGCATGGCGATTTCTTCAAGGGCGTGATCTTTGTCGGCGAAAACCATCCGGCAATGGAAGAGTTGTCGCATGAATTCCACGGCGCGATGGCGATGGCGATCCACGGCCTGTCGACGGCACCGTTCTGGCTGGCATTGTCCGGCGTGGTGGCAGCCTACTACTGCTACATGGTCAACCCGCGCGTACCAGCCTGGTTCTTTGCCAAGTTCCACGCGATCCACACCCTGCTGGACAACAAGTACTACATGGACAAGTTCAATGAAGTCGTGTTCGCCGGCGGTGCCCGCTTGCTGGGTAATGGCCTGTGGAACTTCGGTGACAAGAAGCTGATCGACGGTTTCGTCGTCAATGGCAGCGCCAAGGTTGTCGCCTGGCTGTCCTCGCTGTCGCGAGTGTTGCAGACCGGCTACATCTATCACTATGCATTCGTGATGATCCTGGGCGTGCTGGGCTTCCTGATCTATTTCCTGCCATTCTGGCCCGCTAAGTAAGCTGACCTGATAAAAGAATACTGAGAACCATGATGCAGTCTACGATTTCTACACTACCTCCTTACCTGAGTCTGTCGATCTGGGTGCCGATCATTTGCGGCGTCCTGGTCCTGGCTCTCGGCCGTGACAGCAAAGCGGGCTTTACCCGCTGGCTGTCGCTGGCTGGCGCCGTGCTCAGCATGCTGTGCACCTTGCCGCTGATCCAGCATTTCGACAACGCCGCGCACGGCATGCAATTCGTCGAAAAAGCGCCGTGGATAGCAACCTTCAATATCTGGTACTCGCTGGGTATCGACGGCCTGTCGCTGTGGTTCGTGCCACTGACGGCATTCATCACGGTCATCGTCGTCATTTCGGCTTGGCAAGTGATCGAGAAGCGCATCGCCCAGTACATGGGCTCGTTTTTGATCCTGTCGGGCCTGATGATCGGCGTGTTCTGCGCGCTGGACGGCTTGCTGTTCTACTTCTTCTTTGAAGCAACCCTGATCCCGATGTTCATCATCATCGGTATCTGGGGCGGCTCGAACCGCGTGTACGCGTCGTTCAAGTTCTTCCTGTACACCTTCTTCGGTTCGCTGCTGACCCTGGTTGCCATCATCTACCTGCGCAATGTGACGGGTACCTTCGACATCCTGGCCTGGCATGTGTTCAAGCTGACGATGAACGAGCAGATCTTCATCTTCCTGGCCTTCCTGATGGCGTTTGCCGTCAAGGTGCCGATGTTCCCCGTCCACACGTGGTTGCCGGACGTCCACGTGGAAGCGCCGACGGGCGGTTCCGCCGTGCTGGCCGCCATCATGCTGAAACTGGGCGCGTATGGTTTCCTGCGTTTTTCGCTGCCGATCACGCCGGACGCCAGCCACTACCTGTCGGGCTTCATGATCGCCTTGTCGCTGATCGCCGTCATCTACATCGGTCTGGTTGCCCTGGTGCAAACCGACATGAAAAAACTGGTCGCCTATTCGTCGATCGCGCACATGGGTTTCGTCACCCTGGGCTTCTTCATGTTCAACGACATTTCGGTGCAGGGCGGTATCGTGCAGATGGTCTCGCACGGCTTCATCTCCGGCGCGATGTTCCTGTGCATCGGCGTACTGTATGACCGCATGCATACCCGCAACATCGCAGACTACGGCGGCGTCGTGAACCGCATGCCGAAATTTGCCGCCTTCTTCGTGCTGTTTTCGATGGCCAACTGCGGTCTGCCAGCGACGTCCGGCTTCGTCGGCGAGTTCATGGTGATCCTGGGCGCGGTGAAATACAACTTCTGGATCGGTCTGCTGGCTGCAACGGCACTGATCTGGGGCGCGGCGTACTCGCTGTGGATGGCCAAGCGCGTGGTGTTCGGCAAGATCAAGAACAAGCACGTGGCCGAATTGACCGACATCAACAAACGTGAATTCTTCATGCTTGCTGTGCTGGCCATCGCCGTGCTCGTGATGGGTCTGTACCCAGCCCCGTTCACCGACACGATGCAAACTTCGGTTGCCGACCTGCTGCAGCATGTCGCCATCAGCAAGTTGCCTTAAATAGAAGACCGATAACATGACTAATGCACCTAATCTGGTACCGCTGTACGCGGAAATCTTTCTGCTGATCGCCACGTCGGCGCTCTTGCTGATCGATATGTTCTTGCCTGCGGCGAAGCGTTCGATCACCTATGCGCTGTCCTTGCTGACCCTGGCCGGCTGCGCCTTGCTGACCGTGGGCGACTTCAACGCGGGCACCACTGTCTACACGTTCCACAATATGTTCGTGTCGGACCCGATGTCGCAGCTGCTGAAACTGTTCTCGTACGGCGCCGTGGCGCTGACCCTGATCTACTCGCGTGCCTATGCCACCGACCGCAGCATGCTGTCGGGTAACCTGGGCGGCGAGTTCTACGTGCTGGCCCTGTTTGCACTGCTGGGCCAGATGATCATGATCTCGGCCAACAACTTCCTGATCATCTACCTGGGTCTGGAACTGATGTCGCTGTCGCTGTACGCGCTGATCGCTCTGCGCCGTGACAATGCCAAGGCCACGGAAGCGGCCATGAAATACTTCATCCTGGGCGCGCTGGCTTCCGGTTTCATGTTGTACGGTATCTCGATGCTGTACGGCGCGTCCGGCACGCTGGACCTGGGCGAATTGCGCGTGGCGCTGGAAAACGGCAAGACCAACGGCACCATCATGGTCTTCGGCCTGGTGTTCCTGGTAGCCGGCCTGGCCTTCAAACTGGGCGTCGTGCCATTCCACATGTGGGTGCCTGACGTGTATCAAGGTTCGCCGACGGCCGTGACCCTGCTGCTGGGCGCGGCCCCGAAACTGGCCGCTTTCGCCATCACCCTGCGCTTGCTGGCCGAAGGCTTGCTGCCGATGGCGCATGACTGGCAGCAGATGTTGCTGGTGCTGGCCGTGATGTCGCTGGCCATCGGTAACTTCACCGCCATCGCGCAAACGAATTTGAAGCGCATGTTGGCGTACTCGACCATCGCGCAAATGGGCTTCGTCCTGCTGGGCTTGCTGTCCGGTACCGTCGACGCGCCGAACAACACGCTGAACGCGGCTGGCGCAGCCACCGCCTACGGCGCTTCGATGTATTACGTCATCACCTACGTGTTTACCACCCTGGGTACCTTCGGCGTGATCATGTTGTTGGCACGTAATGGTTTCGAAGCAGAAGAACTGGCCGACTTCAAGGGCCTGGGCAAACGCAGCCCGATCTTCGCGCTGGTGATGACCCTGTTCATGTTCTCGCTGGCCGGCGTGCCGCCGCTGATGGGCTTCATGGCCAAGTACTCGGTGCTCGCTTCGGTATTGGCGACGGGCCAGCTGTGGCTGACCATCGCCGCCGTGCTGTTCTCGCTGATCGGCGCGTTCTACTACCTGCGCGTCGTGAAAATGATGTGGTTCGACGAGCCGACCGACAGCAATGCGCTGGTCGTGCATGGCGACATGCGCGTCGTGCTGGCCCTGAACGGCGTGTTCGTTCTGGCCCTTGGTGTGATGCCTAACAGCATCCTGGCTGCCTGCGCGACCGCCATCACCAAGACCCTGGCGTCCTGATCGATGGATGTCACCGCCTCGAGCTGGCTGGTGATCGCCCTGGGCATCCTGGGCGCCAACCTGCCTTTCCTGAACGAGAAACTGTTTGCCGCCGTGCCGCTGAAAAAGGCGGCGCAAGCGGAGCAGGGCTGGCGCAAGCCGCTGGCGCTGCGCCTGCTGGAGATGGTGATTCTGTACTTCATCGTCGGCGCCGTGGCGTTCGCGCTCGAGGCGCGCATCGGCAACGGTTTCCCGCAGACGTGGGAGTTCTATGCCATCACGGGATGCCTGTTCCTGGTGCTGGCTTTCCCAGGCTTTGTCGGACGCTACCTGCGCAAACGCCGTTAGCAACAACGACCGAAAGCGGCGCCTCTGGCGCCGTTTTTTATTGAATAAAGGAATTCCATGGATACGAATCTGATTGAAACCAAGGTCGACGGCGAACTCGTCTACCAGGGCGGCTTCCTGCGCGTGCAGCGCGACCGTGTTGCACTGCCGGACGGCAAGATCACGGCGCGCGAATTCGTTTTGCATCCGGGCGCCGTCGTGATCCTGCCGCTGCTCGACGACGGCGCGGTGCTGATGGAACGCCAGTACCGTTATCCGCTGGACCGGGTCTTCATCGAATTTCCTGCTGGTAAAATCGATGCGGGCGAGTCGCACCTGGCCTGCGCCCAGCGCGAATTGCTGGAAGAAACGGGCTACACGGCCAGCGACTGGCAATTCGTCTCCACCATCCACAACGCCATCGCGTATTCCGACGAGCACCTGGAACTGTTTCTGGCGCGCGGGCTCGTGGCCGGCGAACGCCAGCTCGACGAGGGTGAATTCCTGGAAACGTTTACTGCCACGGTGCCGCAGCTGCTCGGCTGGGTCAGGGATGGCACGATCACGGACGTGAAGACCGTCATCGGTATCTTCTGGCTCGACAAGATTACCAGCGGCGCCTGGCAAGCGGCCTGATTCCGCACATGCGCGCGGCGCTTTTTCTGCTGCTGGCCTGTGTCACCTGGGGTGCGCAGGCGCAGGCGCGCACGCCGTTCCAGGTGCGCTGCGAAGACACGATCAGCAAGACGGTGTCCGTGCTGACGGTGCAGCAGAACGGCTACAGCATCGACACGCATCTGCCGTACAAGGCGCTGACGGTGATGAAGGGCACGGCGCGCGCGAACACCTGGGTGCTGGGCCTGACGAAGACGGATTCGCGCGTGGCCATCGCGCTGGCCGGTCCCATGCTGCAAGACCCGGCCAGCGGCTACGAATGCGTGGCGCCGCAGATTACCGTGAGCCTGACATATGCGCCCGTGGTGATCTATATCGGCCGCGAGTTTGCCCCCGGTACGTGCGCGTATGATGAGATACTCGCGCATGAGCTGCGGCACATGAAAACCTATATGGAACACCTGCCGCGCGTGGAAAAGACCGTGCGCGCCGCGCTGGCCAGACGCTTCGAGGCGCGGCCCCTGTACGCGCCCAGCGGCACGGCCAAGGCGGCGCTGGCGCGCGAAATCGATACGGGCTGGTTGCCGTATATCAAGGCGGAAATGCGCAAGGTGGAAACCTTGCAGGCCGCCATCGATTCGCCGCAAGAATATGCGCGCCTGGGCAAGGCGTGCAAGGGCGAAATCCAGAACATCCTGGCGGGCAAGACAGCGCCCGCCAACTAGACAAGGAATGGCATGACCGCAGCATCGAACACCGTCCGTTATTTTGCCCTGATCCCCGCCGCCGGCGTGGGTGCGCGCATGGAAGCGGGCAGTCCCAAGCAATATTTGGCCATCGCCGGCAAACCCATGCTGCGCCACGCGCTCGACGCCTTTCTCGCCAGCCCCCTGATCGCGCATACGTATGTCGTCGTCAGCGCCGAGGATGGCCAGATCGACGCCGTCGTGCCGGAGCAGGGCGCGGGGCATGGCGTCACCGTGCTGCGCTGCGGCGGCGCCACGCGCATGGACAGCATCCTGAATGGCTTGCACGCCGTGCACGGCAGCATCGATGCCCATGACCAGGTGCTGGTGCACGACGCGGCCCGGCCCGGTCTGACGCCGGCGCTGATCGAAAAGCTGATCATGGAAGTGGGCGACCACCCGGCCGGTGGCTTGCTGGCCTTGCCCGTGGTCGATACCGTCAAGCGGGCCGGGCCGGGCAGCCTGTCGGCGCAGACGGTGCCACGCGATCATCTATGGCTGGCGCAGACGCCGCAAATGTTCAGCTATGCGCTGCTGCACCGGGCACTATCCGAAGCGCCCGATCCGCTGGCGATCACGGACGACGCCAGCGCCGTCGAAGCGCTGGGCCTGGCTCCGAAACTGGTCGAGGGCCATCCGCGCAACCTGAAGGTGACCCTGCCGCGCGACATCCACACGGCCGAGCTGTATTTGGCCCATCCTTGACTCCAGAAAGACCTGCATGCACACAACGACTCCCGACCTCCCATTTCGCATCGGCCAGGGCTATGACTGCCACGCGCTGGTGGAGCACCGTGACCTGATCATCGGCGGCGTGAAAATTCCCCATCACCTCGGCTTGCTCGGCCACTCCGACGCGGACGTGCTGCTGCACGCGATTACGGACGCCATCTTCGGCGCCGCCGCCCTGGGCGACATCGGCCGCCACTTCCCCGACACGGACGCGCAATTCAAAGGCGCCGATTCGCGCACCCTGCTGCGCGAAGCCGTGCGCCGCGTGCAAGCGACCGGTTATATCATCGGCAATATCGACGCCACCATCATCGCCCAGCGTCCGAAAATGGCGCCGCACATCGCCGCCATGTGCGCGAACGTGGCCGAAGACCTCGGTGTGACCGTGGGCCAGGTCAATATCAAGGCCAAGACGAATGAAAAACTGGGCTACCTGGGGCGGGAAGAGGGCATCGCGGCAGAAGCGGTGGCCCTGCTGCTGCGCGCCTGAGACGCCAACCATTGATCGATTAACGACAGGAGTAGCCATGTTCCAGTTACGCCGTAGCAGCATCTTGCTTGCCCTGGCATTGACTGCCGCACCAGCGGCCTGGGCCGAACTGCAAGCCACGGGCGAGCCGCCCGCCGCCAGACAGGGCTGGAAGGCCGAGACCGTCGCGCAGGGCGTGCGCCAGCCGTGGGGCATCGCCTGGCTGGGCGAGGGCCGCGCCCTCGTCACCAGCAAGCAGGGGACCTTGCATCTGCTCACTGGCAAGACATTCGAGGACGTGGCGCTGGAAGGCATGCCCAAGGTGTTTACGGGCGGGCAGGGCGGCCTGCTCGATATCGTGCTGCATCCGCAGGATGCGGGCAAGCCGAACCTGCGCGTCTACATGACGGTGTCGACGGGCACGAATGACGCGAATCGCACGACCCTGGTGCGCGGCGTGTTCGACGGCAAGAAGGTGACGGGCATCGAGACCCTGTTCAAGGTGGCGACCGACAAGAGGGGCGGCCAGCATTTCGGTTCGCGCCTGCTGTGGCTGCCGGACGGCACTTTGCTGATGAGCGTGGCCGACGGCGGCAATCCGCCGCTGCGCATCGGTGACCGCCTGGCGCGCGAGCAGGCGCAAAACCTCGCCACGCACCAGGGCTCCATCCTGCGTCTGACGCAAGACGGTAAACCGGCGCCCGGCAATCCGCTGGCCGCCAAGGGGGCCTTGCCGGAAATCTGGTCGTACGGCCACCGCAACGTGCAGGGCCTGGCACTCGACCCTGTTTCCGGCCGCGTGTGGGCCACGGAACACGGTCCGTATGGCGGCGACGAGCTGAACCTGGTGGTGGCGGGCGGCAACTACGGCTGGCCCCTGCAAAGCTACGGCGCCGACTACAAGACGCATGAACCCGTCGGCAAGCATGAGGTGCCCGGCATGCTCAATCCGAGCGTGGCCTGGGTGCCGTCGCCGGCCCCGTCGGGGCTGGCCGTCTATACGGGCGACAAGATCGCCGCCTGGCGCGGCAGCATCTTCAGCGGCGGCCTGGCGGCCAAGGATATCCGCCGCATCGCCGTCGATGCGAACGGCAAGGTGACGGGGCAGGACCGCCTGGACATCGGCGCGCGCGTGCGCGACGTGCGCCAGGGACCGGATGGCTACCTGTATGCGCTGACGGACGAAGACAATGGCCGCCTGCTGCGCATCGTGCCGCGGTAATACGCCAGGCGCCGTCTTCGCTTAAGATGGCGCCTTTATTTCATTTAAGGTGGCGGCATGGCCCGTGATACTTATGCATACCGGCATGTTGCCGTCGAATCGCGCGCGATTCATGGCCGCGTGGAAATCCGCCCCGTGCCGGGCCAGGCGTTTTCGCCGGAACTGGCCGTGCAGTGCTCGCGCCGCCTGGTCGACCTGCAGCGCTATCCGCTGGGCAGCCGCTTTTTACTGTTTGCCAAGCTGACGGACCGCCTGGGCGGCACGCCTTTCCTGTATGCCTATCACGGCGATGCGGATGTGCCCATGACGCCGGCCGAAGTGACGAAATTCCTCGGCGAATTCCGCCGCGGCCGCATCTGAAGGCACGGTCCTACGACGCTGGGCAGGCCGCGCCGGCCTTGGCGGCGGCCTGCGGCTTGCCGAACAGCGCGATCGTCAAGGCGCAGCCGAGGGCGAACAGGCCGCCCACCACCATCGCGCTCGACACGCCCAGCCGGTCGACGGCCATGCCGCCGAGCAAGGCGCCCGACGCCAGCGATACTTGCACAATGGCGACAAACAGCGCGCTGCTGCCTTCCATCAAATGGGGCGCCGCCTTGAACATCCACGTCTGGACGGCGATCGGCATGGCGCCGAAACCGAAGCCCCAGACGGCCACCAGCAGCATGGCCGTCACCGAGTGGCTGCCGAACGCGGCCAGGGCGAGGGTGGACAGGCCCAGCACGGCGCCTGTGACCATCAGCGCGGCCCGTTCGTAGCGCCCGGCCGCCCAGCCGCCCACGAGGTTGCCGATGAAGCCGGAAGCGCCGTACACGAGCAGCATGGCACTGACTGTGCCAGCCGCCAAGTGCGAGATCTGCGTGAGGAAGGGCGCGATATACGTGTAAGCGGCGAACTGGCCCGTAAACAGCATGGCCGTGGCGATCAGGCCCAGTCTGGCCTTGCGGATGCCGAAAATCATCGGCAGCTGGCGCAGGCGGATGGCCTGTGTCGGCGGCAGCTTGGGCAGCAGCAAGAGCTGGCCGATGAAGACCAGCACGGCAATGGCGCTGGCCGCGCCGAAAGCCACGCGCCAGCCCACCAGATCGCCCACCAGCGCGCCGGCCGGCACGCCCGCCACCGTGCCCAGCGAGACGCCGGCGAAGATGATGGACATGGCGCGCGAGGCATGCTGCGGCGCCACCAGGCGCGGGCCGATGGCGCTGCCGATGGCCCAGAAGCCGCCCACGCCCACGCCCAGCATGGCGCGGCCCAGCAGTATCCACGCATACGAGGGCGCCAGCGCCACCAGCAGGTTCGAGGCGACGAGCAGGGCGGTGAGCGCCAGCAGCACGATGCGGCGGTCCAGCCGGCCCGAGCCGACGGTGACGAAGATGGCGGCGAACGCGGCAACGATGCCGGGCGTGGTGATCATCAGCCCCGCCTGGCCCTTGCTGATGGCCAGTTCGGCGGCCATCGCGGGCAGCAGGCCGACGGGCAGGAATTCGGAGGTGACGAGGGCGAAGGCGCCGATGCCGACCGATAAGACGGCCAGCCACGGCGCCACGGTGGTATCGTCGGCAGAGGTGTTGGAAGGTGTGTGCATAGGGTTCCTGAAAAGCCGGGAGGTTTTTAACCGGTCGGTATATAATCAGGGCAGGCAGACAGTGTTGTCAATAATTTTTTACCGAACGGTATGAAACAAGATAAAAAAGAGGAAGTCGTCAAGGCGAAAACGGGGCGGCCACGCACGTTCGACGCGGACGAGGCGCTCGATTGCGCCATGAAAGTGTTCTGGGAAAAGGGCTATGAGGGCAGTTCCTTGCCGGAATTGACGAAGGCCATGGGCATGAACCGGCCCAGCCTGTATGCCGTCTTCGGCAACAAGGAGCAATTGTTCCACAAGGCGCTCGAGCGCTACAGCGACACGCGCATGCGGTTTTTCGATGCGGCCCTGGAACAGCCGACGGCGCGCCAGGTGGTGGAAGCCCTGCTGACGCAGTATGTCGACGCGCAAACCATGCCGGACGGCCCGCACGGCTGCATGGGCGTCAATGCGGCGCTCGCCTGCAGCGACGACGCCTTGCCGATCCGCGATGAATTGTTCGCGCGCCGGCTGCGCGGTGAAATCAAATTGCGCGACCGCTTGCGGCGCGCGAAGGAGGAGGGGGATCTGCCGCCCGATTCCTGCCCGGAGCAGCAGGCGCGCTTTGTCGTGACCCTGTCGCAGGGCATGGCCATCCAGGCGGCCGCCGGTGTCTCGCGCGAGCAATTGCAGCAAATGGTGGGCTTGCTGCTGCGCAATTGGCCGATGTAGCTATCCCGTCGGGGCGATGGTCTTGGCCAGGTCGCTCGGTGCCTTGCGCCGCCAGGCGGCCGTCAGGGCGGCGGCCAGCATGTCCAGTTCCGCGTCCGCCAGGCATACCGTGATGCCGGCCAGGCGTTCGCCCCACCAGAGTTTCTCGCAGCCGGACGGCGTGATGACGGTGGCGATATGCGCCGCTTCCGCATCGAGCAGCACGTTGATGTGCTCGTCATCGGGCAGGGTGGCAAAGATCTTCCCGCCCACGCGGAAGGCTGGACGGTCGTGGTGTTCTTCCTCGCTCGTGTCGGGAAACGACAGTGCCAGATAGCGTAGTTCTTCCAGGTCGACCATTCCTCTTTCCCCCTCATCGGACAGATAGCAGCGTGACTACATTTTGCCATGCTGTTTCGCCCCGTGGTGCAGCGGCATGCGAAAAGAAATGCGCGCGATGCGACACTGACGGCCTGATCTGTGGTGCCGCCGCGACATGCCGCGCGCCGCAGATGGCCGTCGCGCCAGAGTGGAAGCTGGCGCTTTTCTGCCGCCGGGCAGGTGATTGCCAGAAAAATATCTTTCATGGTCAAAAGAAAAATACTTTTCTTCTGGGGAATTTACGCTAGAATAGCTCCATCGTCTTACCTGACCCGTCAATTGTCTGGCCTTGTCCCGGGAACCCGAACCCTTTCCAGGACGCTTGCAGTGCCGCCATGGCACGCCGCAAGTCCGCATTGTCACGCGGAAGTTCACGCCCCCGACCGCTCATCCTTGCAATTCCTGGCGCTATGCCGACACGCCTCAATGCAGCGTGTATTCAGCTCCAGTGCACCTTGCTGCGCCCACTGAATACTTACTTACTGGATACCATCATGAAAAACTTGCCTAAAATCGCCCTGTCCCTGATCGTTGTCGGTGCGTTTGCCCACGCGAACGCCAGCACCATCACCGTGTCCACCGGCTATTCGAACGCTGGCGCGCAAAGCTCCGCCGCCGCCTATGAATCCGCCGTGAACGCCGCCGTGGCCACGCCAGGCGCCGGCTATGGCTCGACGACGATTGCCAGCTACGATAACGTCAACAACAGCGGCCTGTTCGGCAGCGGCTCGAACATTGCCTTCAAATCCGTCATCAACTTTGGCGTCAGCGCGGCCGATGCTGGCGCCTGGAGCTTCCGCAGCGGCGTCGACTTCGGCAAGGGCGGCGCCCTGTTCCTCGACGGCGTGGCGCTGGACTTCAAGAGCAATGACATGTGGTGGGCAGGCAACTACAACAATGGCAGCCAGTTCCTCAGCGGTTCGAGCGCCTTGTCGGCCGGTAACCATACCCTGAGCATTTATGGCCTGGAAGGTTGCTGCGATGGCGGCCAGCAAGCGCAGTTCAAGGCGGGCAACAACAATTTCGTCAGCTTCGGCGCCAACGATGGCTTGATCTCGGCCGTCCCTGAGCCAACCACCTACGCCATGCTGCTGGTCGGACTGGGCTTGCTGGGCTTTACGGCGCGCCGCAAGCAGGAAGCCAAGTTCTAAACAGCGATACGCTGCGCGCCTCGCGGCGCATTTAAAAAAAGCCCGCCGGTCTGTCAGGACTCGGCGGGCTTTTTGCCTGGCGGCGCTTGCATCGTCAATCGCCGCTGTCTTCGTCTTCGTCGGCGCCCTTGGCCGCCTTGCCCCGTTCGGCGTCGACGGCGCGCTGCAGGCTGGCCGCATCGCGGAAGAAGGCATCCGTCGTGTGATCCGGGCTCAGGCGCAAGGCCGGCGGGTAGAGCGCCGACATGTACGCCTCGTCGGCCAGGCGGCCGCTGATCTGCAGGTTGCTCAGCAAAATCAGGGTCGAGCCAAGGATGGCCAGCACGACGGCGACAAGGCCGAAGCGGCGCGGATGCTGGGGCTTGATCGTGCACAGATGGTAGTAGATCATGGCGCAGACGATGACGATGAACACATGCCGTCCGTAGCGCGTCAGCGCTTCCAGCGAGAACGCATACGCCGCCACCTTGCTGCCCAGTTCCCACACTTCCATGGCCAGCAAGCCGCAACCGATGATGAACAGGTGGCGGCCGAAGCGCGCCACATGGCCGAACAGACGGTTCGCCACGGCCCAGATCGACGACCACACAAGGCCGCCGGCCAGCGCGGTGGCGATGATCATCAGGTAGGAAATCGGATCGAAGGCGTCCGCATCGCTGAGCCAGTTGCTGAAGGCGGCCGAAGCGCCGATCATGGCCAGGCCGGCGACGGCCGGGCGCAAGCCTTCCCAGTCATGCCTGGTCGTGTCGCCCAGTTCGGGCGCCACCGGATGGTCGCTGGCGCGCACGCGCAGGCGCGTGTGGCCCAGGCGCACGATGCTGTTGCCGTTCAGGGCCACTTGCGCTTGCCGCTGTCCCCGGTGGATCACGCCGTTATGGCTGCCCAGGTCGCGCAGCAGCAGGCCGCCTGCGCCATCGTCCTCGACAATGGCGTGCTCGGCCGCCGTATGCGGATCGTCGAGGATGAAGTCGTTGTCATAGCCGCGGCCGATGCGGATCGGCAGGGACTCCATCCGCTGGCGCCGCTGCACTTCGCCATTCTCGGCGAGGATTTCAAGGTAATAGGGCGGCTTCATGGCTTGCGGCTGCTTTCCCGCGACAGCGCTTCGAGGAAGGTGCGCGTGACGCGCATGCCGTTGGCGTAGGACACGCCGCGCGCGTCGATGCGGCTTTGCAGGCTCATCAGTGGCTCATCGGTGCTGGCGGCCAGCAGGGCAAAGTCGTACAGGCCCGTAAACTTGCGGTAGGCGCGCACGCACAGCACGGCGCGCAGGGGCAGGGTCTTGTTCTTGACGAACTGTTCGGTGCAATGGGGGCCTGTCAGGTGCGCGCTCTTGTAACTGCCGAAACTTTCATTCTTGAACGAGGCGCTGGCCAGCTCGGAAAAGCGCAGCGGGCCCAGTTCGCTGCTGCGCAGGAATTCGTGGCGCATCGACACCTGCCCCGTCTGCAGGGCGCCGGAAATGAAGATGGCCGACTCCATGGCGCAACTGGTGTTGTCGAGCAAATAAGGCTTGTCGGACTTGACGTTGGAGCGCCCCCAGCAGCGCATCTGGTCGGACTCGCGCACGGGCACGCGGTACGGGCCCATGGCTTTCAAGCTCAACGGCGTGTCGAGCAGGCGCGCCAGCATGACGTCCTGGTGCGCCAGCAGTTGCGCCGTCACCAGCGGCTTGAAGTCTTTCGGCGGCTTGCCTTGCTGCGCCACCTTGGCCAGCAATTGCTGCGCATAGCGGGCCGGCACGAGAAAACTGACGAGTTCGCCGTCGAGGCGTTTCGACACGTTCACGCCCGCGACGTCGCCATTCGCAGTGACGCTGGGGCCGCCGCTCATGCCGGAATTGATCGGTCCCGTAAACATCAGCTGGTCGTAGAAGCTGCGCGTGACGACGCCGTTGTACGAACCTTCCGAAATGGCGAAACCCAGGTCCAGCGGGTTGCCCATCGAGTACAGGTACTGGCCCTGCGTCAGCGGTGCCAGCGTCCCCGGCATCTTGAAAAAGCCCGTGCCGTGGCGGTTCACGCGCAGCACCGCCAGGTCGTGCAGCACGTCGACGGCCAGCAATTCCACATTGCCCCGCTGGCCGCTGGTGTCGACCCATTCGCCCACATAGGTGTCCGGGTCGAGGGCGAATTGCGACACGACGTGATAGTTGCTCACCACCAGGTCGCCCGTGCCGATCAAAAAGCCCGAGCCGACGGACGATTGCGTGCGGCCGTTTTTCAGCAGCACGCGCACTTGCAAAATGTCGGCGCGCGCGGCCGTGTACAGTTTTTGCGCGGCCGACGAGGGCGGCGGCAGGGCCGCATGTTCGGTGGCGGCAGGCGCGGCGGTGGCTGGCGGCGGCTTGGCGGGGGGAGTCGAAGCGGCGGTGGCCGCGGCTGGCGCAGGCGCCGGGGCCGGGGCCGCGTGGGCGCCTGCGCCAGCGCACAGGCTGGCAAGCAAGCAGGCGTAGTCAGAGAATTTCATGCATCCTTTGTGCGTGAGCAGGAGCGAAACGGGGGGCGCGCTGCCGCGCCGGCGCGGCTAGCCGGTTGGCAATTACAGGGCGCCGTCTTCCAGCGCCGGCGCCGTTTCCGGCGTCATCATGTGGCCCAGTTTGCTTTGCTTGGTATTCAGGTAGTGCTGGTTGAACGCATTGCGGTTGACCAGCAGCGGCACCCGTTCGGCCACCGTGATGCCCAGCGCTTCCATTGCCGCGATCTTGCGCGGGTTGTTCGTCATCAAACGCAGGCTGTGGATGCCGAATTGCGCAAACATGGGTTTGCACAAGGTGTAGTTGCGCGCGTCGGCCTTGAAGCCCAGCTGTTCATTCGCCTGCACCGTGTCGGCGCCTGCTTCTTGCAGGCGGTAGGCGCGGATTTTATTGATCAGGCCAATGCCGCGCCCTTCCTGGCGCAGGTACAGCAAGATGCCGCGGCCTTCCTCGGCGATGCGTTTCAAGGCGCCTTCGAGCTGGGCGCCGCAGTCGCAGCGCTGCGAAAACAGCACGTCGCCGGTCAGGCACTCGGAATGCACGCGCGCCAGCACCGGTTCGCCGTTGCCGATATCGCCCAGCACCATGGCCAGGTGTTCCTTGCCCGTGGCGTGTTCGACAAAGGCGTGCAGGGTGAACTGGGCCCACGGCGTCGGCAGTGCGCAGGAAGTCGTGTAATCCAATTCGCCTGTCGCCAGGAGGTCTGCGCCGCTTTGCATGGTTGTGCTCATATAAGTAATTGTCAAAAATAAAAGGCGCGCGACACCACTCCGGTGCCGGCGCGCCTTGCCATCATACCAAAAAGCAGGGAAACGTTTTCCCCGGTTGCCATTCGGTCGTTGCAATGTCTGGTGATGAACCTTACTTAGGGGCACTTCCTCCTTTTACAAGGTCGATGTCTGGCTATGCCTGGCGGATGCCGCCGCCAGGCACGTCACATCAACTGCCGATGCGGCCGCCGTCGTTCTTGGTGATCACGATGGTGGCCGAGCGGGGACGCTTGCCGGCGCCGTAACCGGCGTTGGCCGGCCACTGGCTCGTGTATTTGGACGGATCGCCGATATTCGCCAGCGCGGTGTTTTCGCCCGGATGCTGGATATTGATGAACATGGTCTTGCCGTCCGGCGTTTCGCTGATGCCCGTGATTTCCGAGCCGACCGGCCCCACCAGGAAGCGCTTGAGCGTGTCGGCCGTGGGTTTCTTGCCGATGAAGGTATCGACGGCCAGGTTGCCGCCGGCCGCCGTGGCGTAGTTCAGGGTGGACTTGGCGCCGTCGCCCACCTTGCCGGGGATGGCCGCGAGCATCATGCAGTTGGTCACATCCGTGTACGCGCCATCGTCCGTCTGGATCCAGCAGATGCCCGTGTAGGGGCTGAAGGCCAGGCCGTCCGGGCTCGAGAAATCCTGGTCGGCCGTCAGGTTCGACAGGTTGATCTTGCTGGCGTCGGCGCCGCTCTCGGCGCCAAACAGGTAGACATCCCACGTAAAGCTGGTGGCCGCGGCCGCGCCCGTGCCTTCCTTGAAGCGGATGATGTGGCCGTTCGGATTGCCGTTCTGCGCGCTGCTGCCCTTCATGTCCGTGTAGGCGCGCGGGTTGGCGCTGTCGGGCGCCAGCTGCGACGAGCCGCTCGGATTGACGGTGCGGTTCGAGTTGTTGGTCAGCGTGTAATAGATTTCGCCATTGGCCGGGTTGACCGAGCACCATTCCGGACGGTCCATCTTCGTCGCGCCCACGGCGTCGGCCGCCAGGCGGGCATTGACCAGCACGTCGGCCAGGTCGGCGAACTTGTAGGCGCCGTACGCCTGGATCTGCGCGTTCGACAGGGACAGCTCGATCCACTGGCCCGTGCCGTCGGCGGCCAGCTTGGCCACGTACAGCTTGCCCGAATCGAGGTATTTGTCGCCGGTGGCGATACGGTCCGCAGGCGTCGCATCCGCGGCGGCCCAGACGGCCGTCGTGACGAATTTGTAGATGTATTCGTTGCGCGAATCGTCGCCCATGTAGACGGCCAGCTGCTGGCCCACGGTCGGCACGCTGAAGGCGGCGCTTTCGTGCGCGTAGCGGCCCAGCGCCGTGCGCTTGCGGATCGCCTTGGTCTTGTCGTACGGGTCCATTTCGACGATGTAGCCCATGCCGTTGAGCTCATTGCGGTAATCGTCGCTGCCGTCGGCTGATGCGCCGGTCTTGCTCAGGTTCCAGCGCGCGTATTTGTCGTCGCTGCCGCCCGTTTCCCAGCCGTGGCGCGAGGCGCCGCCCTGGCTGCGGCCATAGCGGTTCAGCGACACCACGGACTTGTCGCCGCGCGCCGCGTTGTCGGTGGCCGAGCGCGTGAAGTAGCCGGCCCAGTTTTCTTCGCCGGACAGGTAGCTGCCCCATGGCGACTTGCCCGTGCCGCAGTTGTTGATGGTGCCGCGCGTCTTGGTGCCGGTCGGCGAATACTTGGTCACCACGAGGGCGTTGCCGCGCACGGGGCCGGCAAGCTCGATGTCCGTCAACGGCGTGACGCGGCGGTTGAAGGCGGAATCGTTGACGGTGGCCCAGGTGCTGCCCGTCTTCTTGACTTCCACCACGCTCAAGCCGTGGACGGCCACTTCCTTGTCGACTTCGGCGGCGGGGCGCGGCAGCGTGGTGGTGCCGCCATTCACGTGCAGGAAGTGCGAGGACAGTTTTTCGTCCGTGGTCGCTTCGTGGTTCATCGCCAGCAAGCCCCGTTCGGCGCCGGAGGCCAGCGGCGCGCCGGCGGCGGACAGGCCGTAGTATTCCATGCCGTCGTGGTGGTCGCCGGCGCGGTTGTCGAAATCGGTATCGCTGCCGTCATTCTTGTAGGCTGGCGTGGCCGCGCGCAGCGAGTCGCCCAACGCATACAGCGCGGTGGCCGTGTAGCCGGCCGGCACCGACACGACGTCGGCCAGGCTTTTCGGCACGGCCGTGAAGGCCAGCAGTTTTTCGGGTGTCGGCGTTGGCGTCGGTGTGACGGCCGCCGCATCGCTGCCGCCGCCACAGGCGGACAGACCCATCGAACCCATGACGGCGGTAGCGGCCGTGACGGCGCTGCCGCGCAGCCAGTTGCGGCGGCTCAGGCGGGCGTTCAGGATGCTGTTGAAATGGTTGTCGTGGGACGCGTTGCTGTCGATGTCGTTCAGATCGGTGGCGCGGATGGCCAGATCGTTGGGCTTGTTCATGGGCTGCGATGTCCTGTGGTTGCGTGATTTAAAGGCAACCGCATGATAGTCAGCGTATGTGACAGCGCCATGTCAGCTTGATGACAAAACGGTGACAGGCTGCCGGCCGGACCGGACGCGTCGATGACGGGGCCCTCCGGTCAGGCAGCCTTGGCCTCACTTGGCCTGGCGAAAGCCGCGCTCCACCAGCAAGAGCATGCCGCCGAAGATGGACAGGTTCTTCAGGAAGTTCGTCAGCTGGTCCTGAAAGTGGGCCGCATCGGCGCTCCAGAAGGCGTGGAAGATCACGGTGGTCGGAATCAGGAACAGCGCCAAGGCCAGCGCCGCCCAGCGCGCCTGCCACCCCGTGATCAGCAGCAGGCCGCCGCCCACTTCCAGCACAATCACGCCCACCAGCAAGATATTGGCGATCGGCAACCCCTGGCTGGCCATGTAGCCGGCCACCCCCGCAAAGCCGCCGATTTTCAGCAAGCCCGAGACAAAGAACAGCACGCCAAGGGCGGCACGGCCGAGGGGCAGCAATACGTTGGTTCTGTTTTCCATGATTTTCTCTTTCTTTGTATTTATCAATTATTTCGGTAAATCGAAGACCAGAAACTCTGCGTCCTCTGCTTGCGTGAGGATCACGGCCGCTTCCTGCGTCAGTTTCAGCGCATCGCCCGCTTTCAAGGGCGTGCCGTTGACGACCAGGCTGCCGCGGATCAGGTGCACATAGGCGAGGCGGCCTTCTTCCAGCGCATGTTCGGCCTGCTCGCCTTCCTGCAGGATGCTGGCGTAGATGGCCGCATTCTGGTGGATCAGCACGGAACCCTGGCGGCCGTCGGACGAGGCGATCAAGCGCAGCTTGCCCCGTTTGCTTTCCGGCGTGAAGTGTTTCTCTTCATAGCTGGGGGGAATGCCCGTCACGTTCGGCTGGATCCAGATCTGCAGGAAGTGCAAGCCATCCGTGTTTGAATGATTGAACTCGCTGTGGCGCACGCCGCTGCCGGCGCTCATGCGCTGGACATCGCCGTAGTGCAGCACGGAACCGGTGCCCATGCTGTCCTTGTGTTCGAGCGCGCCGTCGAGGACATACGAAATGATTTCCATGTCGCGGTGGCCGTGCGTGCCGAAACCCTGGCCTGGCGTGACCCGGTCTTCATTGATCACCAGCAGGGGGCCAAAACCCATGTGCAGCGGATCGTGGTAGCTGCCGAAGGAAAAGCTGTGGTGGGAATTGAGCCAGCCGTGGTTGGCGGCGCCGCGTTCTTCGCTATGACGAATCTGTAACATGGTGAACTCCGTTTCTAAAGGTTAATGTGCGATAATTTCGAAGGACCGTTGCCTGGCGCTATGCCTTGGCTTCTCTCTGCCCTTCGCTGTACGATGAACAAAGTATAGGCGCCTCAGAAGAGAAAGAAAAACGGAAAATCTTGCGACCTATGATCGAAAAAATCGAATGTTAAGACTGAGCCTGGAAGCGCTGCAAATCGTCGACGCCATCGACCGCCGTGGATCGTTCTCGTCGGCCGGCAAGGAGTTGCATAAAGTCCCGTCCACCATTTCCTATACGGTGGCCAAGCTCGAGGACGACCTGGGCGTGCAGGTGTTCCAGCGCAATGGCCCGAAAGTCATGCTGACGGCGGCTGGCCAGGAATTGCTGAAAGAGGGCAGGTATTTGCTGAAGGCGGCGCAGGACCTCGAACACCGCGTGCGCAGGGTGGCGTCCGGCTGGGAAACGGAATTATCCATCGGCATCGATTCCATGTTTTCCGCCGTGGCCCTGGCCGACGACGTGCGCGCCTTTTACGACGTGGCGCAGCAGACGCGCTTGCGCCTGTCGCAAGACACCCTGTCGGGCACCTGGGAAGCGCTGCTGGACCGGCGCGCCGATTTGCTGGTGGGCGCGCCAGGCGACGGGCCGGCGGGCGGCGGCTATATCGCGCAGCCGATCGGCATGCTCGACTTCGTCTTTACCGTGGCGCCCACGCATCCGCTGGCGCAGGTGGCCGAACCCTTGTCGCGCGGCCATTTGCAGCAGCACCGGGCCGTGGTGGTGGCCGATTCGGCGCGCCAGATGGCGCCGCGCACGGTGGGGCTGCTGCTGGGGCAAGATGCCTTGAGCGTGCCGAACATGCAGGTCAAGTTCGATTACCAGGTGCTGGGGCTGGGCTTTGGCTTCCTGCCGGGGCCGTGTGCGCGCGCCGCCATCGCGCGTGGCTTGCTGGTGGAAAAGGCCGTGGAAGAGCCGAAACCGTCGGAAACGTTTTACCTGGCCTGGAGAGTGGGCGAGGATGGCGCCGCGCTGCGCTGGTGGATGGCGCGCATGCGCGAACCAGATGTGTTTGCCCGCCTGGCGCAACATCTGCCCGGCCATTCGGCGTAGGCCTTAAAATGTTGACATACGCCAACACTTTTAAGTTACCATATTCACAGTATTTCCCGCCCGACCTCCACGCCCCACAGTGGGATTTTGATGATTACACACACCGCAGCGCCCCTGATACCTTCCCCTGACCTGGTCCAAGAGTGGGGTTGCCATGCTTGAGGCGAAGGTCGCGCTGTGCCTGCGCCTGGCCCAGGATGCCCGTGAACAGGCGGGGCCGCAGCAGGCCGCCACCCTGGCGCGGCTGGAGGAAGAGCTGGAGCGGCTGCGCGGCGCCAGCCGGCCCGTGGTGCGCGTGGCGCCTCCTGACGCCTTGCTGGAAATCGATCCCGACGGCTTTTTGATCGGCTGGAACCATGGCGCCGAACAGATGTTCGGCTATTCCGAACTGGAAGCACTGGGCCAGCACATCCTGTTTTTGTATCCGGAAGACGACGCGGAAGCGAGCGTGCTGGAACTGCATTTCACGCAGGGCGACGTGGCCACCGATGTGCGCCGGCGCAAGAAGTCGGGCATGGTGACATGGCTGCGCATGCACCGCCATGTGATCCACGACCAGGCGGGCAAGGGCTGCGGCATGGCCGTGCGCCTGTCGGCCATGAGCGAGCCGCTGTCCGACGTGGACAAGGTCCGGTTGCACGCCCGCATCATCGAAGACAGCGAGCAAGCCGTGCTGATCACGGATGCGGAAGAGCGCATCGTCTCGATCAACAGCTCGTTTTCCCGCATCACCGGCTATTCGCCGGCCGAAGCCATCGGCCGCACGCCGGACTTGCTGCGCTCGGGCGTGCACGACCCGGATTTCCGCGCCAAGGTGCGCGCCGCCATGCGCGGCCACGGCTCCTGGCGCGGCGAAATCATCGGCAAGCGCAAGAATGGCGAACTGTTCCCGCAAGACGTCACCATCAGCGTCGTGCGCGACGAATTCGGCGAAATCAGCCATGTATTTTCCCTGTTTTCCGATATCTCGGTGCACAAGGATGCCGAAGCGCGCATGCAGCGCATGGCCAACTACGACAGCCTGACGGGCTTGCCCAACCGCTGCCTGCTGAACCAGCTGGTCGACCAGGGGCTGGCGGAAGCGAAACGGCAAGGCACGCATGGCGCGCTGATGGTCATCGACATCAGCCGCATCGGTTCCATCAGCGACACCCTGGGCCATGAAGTGGGCGACCAGCTGGTGATCGCCATCGGCCAGCTGTTCCGCGGCGCCCTGCGCGACGCCGACATCCTGGCGCGGGTCGACAACAGCAAATTCGTCGTGGCCCTGCTGCACATCGAAAAGCGCGAACACGCGGCCAACGTGGCGCAAAAGCTGCTCAACCTGCTCGAGGCGCCGATCAATATCGACGCGCACGCGCTGCACGTGGGCGCCAGCATCGGCATCACCGTGTATCCGGAAGACGGCCTGGAAGCGCCGGCCCTGTTCCGCTTTGCCGACGTGGCCGTGGCCAAGGCGGGGCAGACCATCGAATCGACCTTCCTGTTCTACCGCGAAGACATGAACCGCAGGGCCAAGGAGCATCTGCGCCTGGAAAGCGAAATGCGGCTGGCGCTCGGCGACAAGGAGCTGGAATTGCATTACCAGCCGAAAGTGAGCCTGGCCAGCGGACGCATCGTAGGCGCGGAAGCCTTGCTGCGCTGGAAGCATCCGATGCGCGGCATGGTTTCGCCCGGCGTCTTCATCCCCGTCGCCGAGGAAACCAGTCTGATTCTGGAGCTGGGCACCTGGGTGCTGGACGAGGCGTGCCGCCAGATCCGCTGCTGGGAAGACCGTGGCCTGCACATGCCGGCCATTGCCGTCAACCTGTCGGCGCGCCAGTTCGATGAACAGTTGCCGGCGCGCATAGCGGCCGTACTCGAGCGCTACCAGGTGCGGCCCGACCAGATCATGCTGGAAATCACGGAAAGCCTGCTGATGCGCGGCGCCGACAAGGTCATCGGCATCATGAACCAGCTGGTGGCCATGGGACTGGCGCTGGCGCTCGATGACTTCGGCACCGGCTATTCCAGCCTCGCCTACCTGAAGAAATTCCCCATCAGCACATTGAAAATCGACCGCTCGTTCGTCATCGGCTTGCCCTTCGAGGAAAACGATTGCGCCATCGCCCGCGCCATCGTCACCATGGCGCAGCAGCTGCGCCAGGAAATCGTCGCCGAAGGGGTGGAAACGGCCGAGCAGATGCGCTTCCTGCGCGAACTCGGCTGCGACCAGCTGCAGGGCTATCTGTTCAGCCCGGCCGTGCCGGCGGCCGAATTCGAGCTGATGCTCGATGAAGGCCGGCAGTTGCGCCTGGAAGAGGCGGTCTGAACCGGCGTCGCTCAGACGCGCAGCAGTCCGCGAAAGCCCCGGCTCGCATAATACGATTCGGCGCCGTTGTGATAGACGAAGACCTGGTCATAGCGGCGGTCGCCAAACAGGGCGCCGCCCAACGCCCGGATGCTGTCCGGCGTGGCGATCCAGCTCGAGGTCTTGCGGTCGAACGGTTCCAGCTCTTGCAGCTGCCGGTACTGCGCCTGCGTCAGCAAGGCGATGCCCATCGCCTGCGCCATGGCGAGCGCGCTGCCGGCCGGCTTGTTGGCCTTGCGCGCAGCCAGGGCCGCCGCGTCGAAACACAGGCTGCGCCGGCCGATCGGGCTTTCTGTTGAGCAATCGCAAAACGTGACGGCGTCCGTCTCGCCGGCGTGCCCGATGACGTCCGGTTCGCCGCCCGTGTCTTCCATTTTCTGCAATGCCACCAGGCTGGCGGGAGCGGCGTTCAAGCGCGCCAGCACCTTGTCCCAGGTCCATCCCGGATGGCGGTGCATGTGCCGGCTGAAGCGGGTTTGCAAGGTGCGGATCAAGTCGTCATGCATGGCGCGGCTCTCTGGAAGTTCAGCGATATGGCCGATTATAAGACGCGATGCCGGCGGGCGGCGCTCATCCCAGCTGCACTTTTTCCAGCAGATAATCGAGCATCACGCGCACCCTGGCCGGCACTTGCAGGCCCGGTCCCACGAAGACGGCGTGCACGAGTTCCTTGTCGCCCGGATTGTAGTCCTGCAGCACTGGCATGAGTCGGCCTTGCTCGATGTCGCGCTGCACGTGCTGGCGCGAAAAGCGCCCGAGACCCATGCCCGCCAGCACCAGCTGGCGCATGCTTTCGCCATCGCTGACGCAGGTATTGCCCTGCGGCGCCACCTGCAAGGTGCCGCCGCTCCCGTCGAGGAAGGGCCACGTTTCGTTCTGGCAGCGGAAGTTGAAGGCCAATAAATTGTGTTCGGATAATTCCTGCGGCGTGCGCGGCAGGCCGTGCCGCGCCGCGTAGGCTGGCGAGGCGACGACGACCATCGTGTCTTCGCCCAGTTTGCGCGCCACCAGGTTCGATGCCTTCAGCGTGCCCGTGCGGATGGCGATGTCGGTGCGGTCTTCCAGCAGGTCGACGATGGCGTCGCTGACGACGACGTCGAGCACGATGTCGGGATAGCGCTGCGCGAACTCGGGCAGGATGGGCAGCAGGTGGCGCACGCCGAACGGCACGAAACAGTTGATGCGCAGGCGTCCGCGCGGCGCGGCGCCCTGCGATGCTTCGCGCTCGGCGCCATCGATATCGTCGAGGATGCGCTTGCACTGCACGAAGAAGGCGTCGCCCTCGGGCGTCGTGTGCAGCTGGCGTGTGCTGCGCTGGAGCAAACGTGCGCCGAGCCGCGCTTCCAGGCGATTGACGAGCTTGCTGACGGCCGACGGCGTCAGGGCCAGGCGGCGCGCGGCGGCGGAAAAGGCGCCCGTTTCCACCACGGCCACGAACACGGCCATCTCGAACGCGCGGTTGATGTCTTGCCTGGCCATTATTGAATCCATTTCACAGGTGTTTCCATTATTGGAGTCTATATCAAAAGTATTTATCTCGATACACTGGCCCGCTTGAACCATTTGTTGGAGCCATCATGACCACCGCAGCCCCTGTTTCCCCTCCCGCCAGCACGATGCCGCCCGGCGTGCTGGCGCTGGCCGTCGGCGCCTTTGCCATCGGCGTGACCGAATTCATCGTCGTCGGCATCTTGCCCGCCATTGCGAAGGATTTGCACATTTCCATCGAATCGGCCGGCTCGCTGGTGAGCCTGTATGCGCTGGCGCTGGCCATCGGCACGCCGCTGCTCGTGTTATTGATGTCGCGCCTGCCGCGCAAGGCGGCCTTGCTGGGGCTGATGAGCGTGTTCCTGGCCGGTAACCTGCTGGCCGCCTTTTCCCACACGTTTGAATTGCTGCTGGCGGGACGGGTCATCACGGCCGTGGCGCACGGCACCTTCTTTGCCATCGGCGCCACCGTGGCCGCCAGCCTGGTGAACAAGGCGCAGGCGGGCAGGGCGATTTCCGTGATGTTTGCGGGACTGACGCTGGCCATGGTGATCGGCGTGCCGTTCGGCAGCTTCCTCGGTAATCTGATGGGCTGGCGCTTGCCCTTCTTTGCCGTGGTGGTCTTGGCCGCGCTGGGTTTGGCCGCCATGGCGCGCTGGCTGCCGGCCGGTTTGCAGCAGGGCAAGGGCGGCAAGGCCATGACGCAGCTGGCGGCGCTCGGCAGCGGCCCCATCCTGACGATGATGGCGGTGACCACCTTCGGTTTCGGCAGCAGCTTTGCCGCGTTCACGTTCATTACGCCCATCCTGACGGATGTGACGGGCTTTTCCGCCACCATGGCCAGCGCCCTGCTGATCGTGTTCGGCATCGCCACCTTTGCCGGCAACCTGGCGGGCGGCTACCTGACGAGCCACCTGGGCTGGCAAAAAGCGCTGCGATCGATGCTGCTGTTGCTGGCCGTGACGCAAGTGGGCGTGGCGCTGGCCATCACGTCCCAGTGGCTGATGACGGTGATGCTGTTCGTCTGGGGCGTGTTCGCCTTCGGCCTGTCGCCCGCCTTGCAGGCCGGCATGCTGGCGACGGCCGAGCGCTACACGCCGCAGGCCGTCGATTTCGCTTCCGGCCTGAACATTTCCGCGTTCAACCTCGGCATTTCCTTCGGTTCCATGCTCGGCGCGCTGATGGTGTCGCGCCAGCTGATGGCGTCGTCGCCATGGGCCGGGGTGGCGGCTGCCTTGCTGGCCCTGTTGCCGCTGGCGTGGCTGGCGCGCAGGAACCTTGCCGCCCACGTGGCGGGGGCGGCCGCGCACTGAGCGCGGTCCGCCTTATTCCAGCAGGGCGGTGATCGCCAGCGGCGTGCCGCCGGTGAGTACCTGGCCCCCGTCCGGATGCGCATGGAAACGGAAGGCGTAGACGCGAAAGCCGCTGGCAGCGTCGCCGGGAAAGGCGGGGCCGTCCTGCGCCGCCAGCGGGAACGCCGCGCCATCGCCGCCCTGATAGCGCACTTGCGCCGCATCCGTCCTCGCATATGCAAACTGCACGCCGGCGCAGCGCTTGCCGCCAGCGCTGCCGGCGTAGCGCGTATAGGCGAGGAATTGTTCGCAGGCGGCGCGCAGGTCGGCCGCCGCATACACGCCATCGGGCCGCGTGACGATGGAGACCCAGGCGCTTGACGAGATCTGCCCCGGCTTGCGGTTCCAGGTCAGCTCCGCGTTGTCGTCATAGGCAGCCTTGGAAAACGGGAAAACGGCGCGCCCCAAAGCATCGAGCGGCAGCGCCAGCTGCGCGTCCTTGCCGTGCAAGGTCAGGCGCAAGCCATCCGTGGACACGCTGGCGTCGCGCGGACGCAAGCGCAGATGCTGCTGCAGCAATTGCTTGGGCTTGCCGTACTTCTCGAACCAGATCATGTGGCGGTAGGCGTCGCGATACGCGATCCAGTCGCCGCCTTCCTGGGCGCCTGCGAACGCGGGCAGCAATGCCAGGCCGAGAAGCAGGGATGTGCGCATGCCGCTTAAAACCGGTAACCGAGGCCGGTGGACCAGCTGATGACGTTGCGCCGTTCGATGACGGGACTGCCGGCCGGCCCGCTGCCCAGCCGCGTGCCCGTGACGGCGCTGTTGAGCAGCCACTTGCTGCTCAGCGCCCAGTTCCAGTTGACGCCTGCCTCGATGGCGGTGACGCCGCCGGCCGGGCGGTAGTCGCGCGCGCCGCCGGCAGCGACGCTGACGGCGTAGCGCTCCTCCATCACGGCGCCGCTGGCCAGCGACACGCCGGCCGACAGGGTCACCGTATGATGGGCCGCCAGCGAGGGCAGGGTCTTTTGCACGGCGAGCTGCGCGCGCCAGCCGTGCGCGCTCGTGTCGTACACCAGGTTCGACGTGACGCGCATCTGCTCGCCCAGGTAATAGCCATAAAAGCCGCCCACGTCGGGCGAGCCCTTGATGCGCCGCGTGCCGCGCAGGCGCCAGCCATCTTCCGGATCGCGCGCGTTGCTGGCGGCCAGCAGCGGGCCGTATTCAATGCCCGGCGTAGCCGACAGGTGCATGCCCGCCACGCCGCTGGCCGAGACGAACACGCCATTGCTCCACTGGACCTGCAGCAGCGGCCGCAGGACGGCGGCGCGCGGCGCGCCATCGTCCGTCGCGGAGCTGCCCGTGACGGCCGCGCCCACGTACATGTCCCGGCTCCCGTCGGGCATCATCTGCGCGCCGGCGCCGCCGGCCAGCAGCAGCGCCGGCAGCAACAGCCGTGGGGGAAAACGGGAAGAAAAACGGGGAGCGAACTTGTGCATGCCATCCTTTAAAAACCGAAACGGACACCGAGCGCGATGCGGTTCATCGTGCTGTCGAGTCCTTCGTATCTGACTGTCGGGGCGTGCTCCCATTCGAGCTGCAGCGCCACGTCCTTGTTGATCTGGTAAGCCGCTCCCACGCTCGCGTACAGGCCCGTCTTGCCGGCCGATTCACCGGGCGGCGCATTCCTGCCGTCGATGGAGAATTTGACGCGGCTGCGCGCCATGCCCGCCTTGGCGAACAGCGACCAGTCCTCGTCCAGACGCCAGGTGCCGCGCGCCGCCAGGTAGGCGGCGCTGGCGCGCACCCTGAGCCGGTAGCCGGGGTCGAGGTCGAAGCTGGTCGCGCCGCCGCTGGCGCGGTAGCCGCCCTCCAGCGCCCAGGCCGGCGTCAGTTCATAGCCGGCGAAGACGCCGAATGGCAGCGCCTTGCCGCTGGCGTCGCGCTGGCTTGTCGCGCCGCCAGCCGCATACTGGATCTTGCCGTCGCTGGCTGGGCTGATGTTGGCGCCCACGTACAGGCCTTCGGCGTGGACGAGCGAGGTGGCGGCGACGGCGAGCAGGGTGCTGCATGCAAATTTTTTCATGTTCTGATTCCGGTTGAGGTAAGAGCCATGAATGTTAGGCAAACAGCGTCCCGGAATCCGCCCGTGTTTGTCTTCGAATTGTCCTCAATTTGTAGGCCGCATTTGTATAGAAAGTGTAGCAATGTGTACGGGATTGTCGAATTTGCCACAGGCGCGCCGCGCTCCACTACAATACGCCACAAAAATGGCGGCGCGGAGGAGCGATGCAAGGTGTCATGCTGGTGGAGGACGATGCGCGGCTGGCCGCGCTGGTCAAGGAATACCTGGAGCAATACGACTATGCGGTCGATGTGGTCACGCGCGGCGACCAGGCCCTGGCGCGTTTTCGCGATACCCAGCCCGAGCTGGTAATACTCGACCTGACCCTGCCCGGCGTCGACGGCCTGGTGGTGTGCCGCCAGCTGCGCCAGCTCAGCGCCGTGCCCATCCTGATACTGACGGCGCGCGAAGACACCTTCGACGAAGTCTCGGGCCTGGAGCAGGGCGCCGACGACTACGTGAACAAGCCGATCCAGCCGCGCGTGCTGCTGGCCCGTTTGCGCGCGCTGCAGCGGCGCGGCAGCGCGGCGGCCGGCAGCGATATCGTCATCGGCCAGCTGCGCGTGTCGCGCGAGAACCGCGCCGTGCACTGGCGCGGTCAGGAAATCGCCATGAACAGCGCCGAATTCAAGCTGTTCGCCATCCTGGCCGATGCCGCGGGCAAGGTCATGTCGCGCAACGACATCCTCGTCAAGATGCGCGGCATCGAATTCGATGGCCTCGACCGCAGCATCGACAACTGCATCTCGCGCCTGCGCCGCAAGTTCGACGACACCGCCGCCGAGCGCATCAAGACGGTGTGGGGCGAAGGCTACCTGCTCACGCCCTCGGCCTGGGAATGAGCCGCCTGTTCTGGCGTTTCGCGCTGCTGGTGCTGCTGGCTATCGCGCTGGGCAGCGGCGTCATTTACTTCACCTTCAGCCGCCTGTTCGGCGATCCGCTCGAGCACATCGCGCGCGACCAGGCGGCCGGCCAGATCTTCCTGCTGGAGCAGTACATCGACCAGGCGCCCGCCGACGAATGGCTGCCGCGCCTGAACAAGGTGCGCGAAGTGTCGGACGTCACGCTGGAACTGCAGCCGCTGGCCACAGTATTGGCGGCGCTGCCGGCCGCCCGGCGCGCGCCGCTGCTGCAAGGCGCTGTCGTGATGGACGTGGGCGGCAAGGGCTTTTACCGGCGCGTCGATGTCACGGGCGCGCGCTATGCCGGCAGCGATGACGACGTGCTCCACGCGCAGAAGCTGCCCATCGACGTGGGCCAGGCGCTGCGCATGGAAGCGATCCGCTTTGCCGTCATCGCGCTATTCCTGCTGCTGCCGCTGGGCTGGTGGACGCGCGCGCACGGCCGCAGCCTGGCGGCGCTGTCGCGCATGGCCGACGATTTCGGACGGGGCGACCTGGCCGCGCGGGCGCGGGTCAGCCCCGCATCGAGCATCGCGCCGCTGGCGGGCCGCATCAACGACATGGCCGGGCGCATCGGTTCGCTGCTGGAGGCGCGCAAGCATTTGCTGCTGTCGGTGTCGCACGAGCTGCGCACGCCGATCGCACGGCTGGAATTCGGCCTGGAACTGCTGGCCGCGCGGCATGCGAAAGGCCAGCCCGACCTGCAGCGGCGCGTCGACGCCATGGGCGCCGACGTCGAGGAACTGAAAACCCTCGTCAATGAGCTGCTGGGCCTGATGCAGCTCGATCATGCGCAGGCGCTGCCGCGCCAGTCCTTCGCGCTGGCGCCCCTGCTGCACGCCTGCCTGGCGGCGGCCTTGCCGCGCCAGGTGGACGCCGGCATCGCCACCGACCTGGGCGAGCTGCGCGGCGACGCCCGTCTGCTGGCGCGCGCCGTCGGCAACCTGCTGGGCAATGCGGCCAAATATGCCGTGGCGCGCGTGGCGCTGTCGGCCGTGCGCGATGGCGAGGCGCTGCGCATCGTTATCGAGGACGATGGTCCCGGCATTCCCGCCGACCAGCGCGAACGGGTGTTCGCCCCGTTCTACCGCCTGGAGCGCGAGCAGGACCATGCGGCCGCAGGCCACGGCTTGGGGCTGGCCATCGCCGCCAGGGCTGTCGCGCTGCACGGCGGCGCCATCGCCGTCGACGATTCGCCGCTGGGCGGCGCGCGCTTCACGATTTGTATTCGGGCCTGAGCGCTGCCGCGCCGCGTCTCTGCCGCTGCGCCATGTAGGAACTGCCCATGGACGCGGCCATGATCATGGCAATCGCCAGCCACTGCCCGGCACCGAGCCGCTCGTCGAGCAGGATGTAGGCCAGCATGGCGGCCACGGCCGGTTCCATGCTGCTCATGATGCCGAACGCTTGCGGCGTCAGCCGCTTCAGGGCCACCATTTCCAGCGAGATCGGTATCGCGCTGGAAATGAGCGCTACCCCCAGGCCGATGCCCAGCACGGCGGGCGAGAGCAGGGCGGCGCCGCTATGCATCACGCCCACAGGCACCACCACCAGCGCGGCCATGGCCAGGCCCAGCGAGACCGAATGGCCCGCATGCAGATGGCTGGCGCGCTTGCCGAAGACGATGTACGAGGCCCAGCAGACGGCCGCGCCCAGGGCGAACAGCACGCCCGTGGGATCGAGATTGCTGACGTCGTGGCCGAGCGGCAGCAGCAGCGCCAGTCCCGCCACGGCCAGCGCCACCCAGACGAAGTCGAGCGGGCGGCGCGAGGCCAGCAGCGCCACTGCCAGCGGGCCGGAAAACTCGATGGCCACGGCGATGCCGAACGGGATCGTGCGCAAGGCCATGTAGAAGCACAGGTTGGTCAAGCCCAGCGCCGCGCCGTACAGGGCCACCGTGCGCAGGTCGGCGCGGCTCAGCTGCCAGCGCCACGGGCGCCAGAACAGCAACAGCAGCAGCGCGGAAAAGCCCACACGCACGGCCGTCGTGCCTTGCGCACCGACCAGCGGGAACAGGCTGTGCTTGGCCCATGAGGTGCCCAGCCCCAGCGCGGTGACGGAACCGAGGATGGCGAGCAGGGGAATGAACGAGGAATAGCGGCGTAATGGCATGGTGATAAAAGGCTTGATATCGGAATGGTGAAAGTTTATTGTGTCTGCTCCGATATTTGCACTGCATTTTGACCTCCATGACGCAACTTTCGCTCACGTCTTCCCCCGCGCTCGATGGTTTCGACCTGGCCATCCTCGACATCTTGCAGCGCGATAACACGACTTCGCAGCGTGAAATCGCCCAGGCCGTGCATTTGTCGGCGCCGGCCGTGCAGCGGCGCATCCGCCGCCTGCGCGAAAGCGGGGTGATCCGCAACGAGGTGGCCGTGCTCGACGCGAGCCGGTTGGGCCGTCCCTTGATCTTGACGGTGGAAGTGCATTTGCACGACGAGCACCCGCAGCGCACGGCCGGCATGCGCGCGCGCATCATGGCCGAGCCTGCCATCCAGCAGTGCTACGGCATCACGGGCGAGGCCGATTACCTGCTGATCATTACCGCCAGCAGCATGGCCGAATACGAGGCACTGACGGAACGCCTGTTCGGCGGCGACGACAATATCCGGCGCTACCGTACCTCGGTGGCGCTGACCTGCCTCAAGATGGGCTTGCACGTGCCGCTGGCATAGGATCGGACGGATGACGATCTCCAACAAGAAGCAAGCGGCCGTGACGGCAGCCATGCCCGCCAGCCTGCGCGCCGCCGTGGCCGGCTATCGATGGACGCGCGACAGCATCGGCGAATCGGACGCTGCCGTCTATAGGCTGCAGGGCAGGGACGGCGCGCCGGACCTGTTTTTGAAGCATGGCAAGGGTGTTGCCGCCGCCGAGCTGGCCGATGAACTGGCGCGGCTGCGCTGGCTGGCGCAATACCTGCCCGTGCCGGTCGTGCTCCAGTTCGCCCAGGCGGCAGACCGGCAGCAGGCATGGCTGCTGACGGCGGCGCTGCCGGGCAAGACGGCGCACGAATTACTGGAAGCCAATCCCGAGATTGGCCCCGCCGTGGCCGACGCGCTGGCAGCCTTCCTGCGCCGCCTGCATGCGCTGCCCGTCGATGCCTGCCCGTTCGACGCCAGCCCTGCCGTCCGGCTGGCCCAGGCGCGCCAGCGCATCGATGCGGGCCTCGTCGACACCGATGATTTCGATATCGCGCGCCAAGGCTGGACGGCGGAACAGGTGTGGGCGGCGCTGCAGGATTGCCAGCCGCTCACGCCCGACCTCGTCGTCACGCATGGCGACTTCTCGCTGGAAAATATCCTCCTGCACGAAGGCGCCGTCGTCGGCTGCCTCGACGTGGGACGGGCCGGCGTTGCCAACCGCTACCAGGACCTGGCCATCGCCTGGCGTGCTCTCGGTGAGTTGGACGCCGCGCTACAGCAAAGGTTTGTTGAGCAATATGGGCTCCTTGATATCGATCAAGGCAAGCTGGCATTCCATTTGCTGCTCGACGAACTGTTTTGAAGGCTGCCAGCCATCAAGGCTCTTCGCGCTCGGCATCGCGTTCGCGGCAGCTCAAGGACGCATAATGGCCCTTGGGCATCCTAGTCTTGATGGCAACCTCGCTCAGTGCATGCCCGATATCGACGGGGTCGCTCAAGGTGCAGCGCTGGGCGCGGGCGAACGCTTGCAGCTTCTGCGTGCTGCCGCGCACCTTCACCGTCACGCCCACGCCGGGGCTGACGCAGCAGCCGATGTATTGCGTGATGTATTCTTCCTCGATCAGCACCAGTGCATGCCCCATGAAGCTGGCGGGCTTTTGCAGCAGGTAATAATCGGTGTAGTCGAAGCGCTGGTCGGGGTGCTTGCCGATGTAGCCTTCGCGCATGTAGGCCCGGATCGCCTTGCCGGAGGTGCCCACTCTTTGCGTCGTGCCCTTTTTCAGGTGTAGCGCCTGGATCAGACCGCTTTCGAGCCCGGGATCGGCAGCGGCCAGGGCGCTGGAGGCGCAGGCGGCGAGCAGAAGCGAGCCGATCAGGCGGCGGGTGCGGCGCCACTCAGCCATGGGAGGGATTGCTTGCATATATTGACGTGTAGGGGAGAAGAAGCGCAGTGTAGCCCACGCCAGCCTGTGTGCGTGGCACAATGCGTGATCCGCACGCCACGTGCCACTGACCCCAGGACTTTCATGACCCGCGCCATCCTCGACGAAGCCCAGATCCATCCCGCCGCCCGCCCTTTGATCGGCAGCAAGCACCAGGACATCGTGCGCGAGGTGCAGGCGGCCATCGCCGCGCACCAGGTAGTGGTGGTCGGCATGGCGCTCAATCCGTTTCCGCGCAAGGCGCGCAAGATCCTCGACGTGCTGGGCACGCCCTACCAGTACCTGCAATACGGCAGCTATCTGAACCAGTGGCACCGCCGCAATGCCTTGAAAATGTGGACGGGCTGGCCCACGTTTCCCATGATTTTCGTCAATGGCGTGCTCATCGGCGGCGCCAGCGAGCTGCAAAAGCTCGTGGAAAATGGCGAGTTCAGCGCCATGCTGGCGAAGAAGCTGCGCCAGTTCTGACCTGTTCCTTACTCGCCCGGCCGCCACGGCGACTTGCGCGTGCGCAAGGGGTCGAGCAAGCTGCGTAAATCGTTGTGGTCGAGTTCGTACATCAACGCGATTAAACTGCCCAGTTCGCCCGAGGGAAAGCCCTCGCGCGCGAACCAGCCTAGGTAATGTCCCGGCAAGTCGGCCAGCAAGCGTCCCTGATATTTCCCGTATGGCATTTCGCGCGTGACCAGCAGCGCCAGTTTTTCTGAATTCATGGTGGTGACCCCGTGTTGATGCGGCCAGTGTAGCAGACCATTGCATTGTTGAGTTGAGCGCAATTATCTTCTGCCTGATCAGGTATTTTTCGGAACAAAGAAACCCCCGATACTGCATGCCAACATCATTGATCGGAGTTTGCCATGCCCATTGCCTTGCTCGCGCTGACCCTCAGCGCCTTTGCCATCGGAACCACCGAGTTTGTCATCGTGGGACTGTTGCCCACCATCGCCGCTGACCTGGGCGTCAATCTGCCCTCGGCCGGCCTGCTGGTCAGCCTGTACGCGTTGGGCGTCGCCGTCGGCGCACCCGTGCTGACTGCCCTGACGGGCAAGATACCGCGCAAAACCCTGCTGCTGTCGCTGATGGTCTTGTTCACCCTGGGCAATTTGCTCGCCTGGAAATCACCGGGCTATGAAACTCTCGTCGTCGCCCGCATCCTGACGGGGCTGGCGCATGGCGTGTTCTTTTCCATCGGCTCGACCATCGCCACGTCATTGGTGCCGAAGGACAAGGCGGCCAGCGCGATTGCCATCATGTTTACGGGCTTGACCGTGGCCCTGGTGACGGGCGTGCCGCTGGGCACCTTCATCGGCCAGCATTTCGGCTGGCGCGAAACCTTCCTCGCCGTCTCGGCCCTGGGTCTGGTGGCGTTCATCGGCAGCCTGTTGTACGTGCCGTCGACCATCAAGCACAGCAAGCCCGCCTCGCTGCTGCAGCAAGTGCGGGTGCTGGGCCAGCCCCGGCTGCTGCTGGTGTATGCCATGACGGCCGTCGGCTATGGCGGCTCCTTCATCGCCTTTACCTATCTGGCGCCGATTTTGCAGCAAGTGTCGGGTTTCAGCGCCGGCGCCGTGGGCGCGGTGATGCTCGTGTATGGCGTGTCCGTGGCGTTCGGCAATATCTGGGGCGGCAAGCTGGCCGACAGCAAGGGTCCAGTGAGTGCCCTGAAACTGATCTTTTTGCTGCTGGCAGCCGTTTTGCTGCTGCTGACCTTCACGGCGCCGCATCCCGTGCTCGTCGTCATCACCGTGCTGCTGTGGGGGGCCGTGGCCTTCGGTAACGTGGCCGGTTTGCAAGTGTATGTCGTGCAGCAAGCGGAACACTTCACGCCCCGCGCCGTGGACGTCGCTTCCGGCCTGAATATCGCCGCTTTTAATCTGGGCATCGCCGGCGGCGCCTGGGGCGGCGGCTTGATCGTAGAACACCTGGGCCTCGTGCACACGGGCTGGATCGGCGCGCTGGTCGTGCTGGGCGCCTTCGGCTTGACGGCCCTGAGCGGCCGGATGGACCGTTTGAACCCGATTCCCGTGCGCAGCGGCGGCGAGAAATCGCTGCATGCGGTGGGGCACTAAGCCTGCTTGATCTGCAAGCAAGTCGCTGGCACGGGCGAGAGCAGGGTTTACAATGGTGTTTCCCTTTCTCTCGCCCATACTCCCCATGTCCGATACCGCAATGTCACCGCTGCGCCTGCGCGCCGCCATCAACCCGAAACCGCTGGGCGTGGCCCTGTTGCTCATCGTGCTAGGCGCCTGGTACCTGGCGCTGACGGTGGGCGCCACCCAGTCCGCGCTGTACGTGGTGGGCGCCTTGCTCGGCATCACCCTGTATCACGCGGCCTTCGGTTTTACATCGGCCTGGCGCGTCTTCATTGCCGATGGCCGCGGCGACGGCTTGCGCGCGCAAATGCTGATGCTGGCCGTGGGCGTGGCGCTGTTCTTTCCCGCGCTGTCGGCCGGCACCCTGTTCGGCACGCCCGTCGCCGGCCTGGTGTCTCCCGCCGGCACGTCCGTCATCTTCGGCGCCTTCATCTTCGGCATCGGCATGCAGCTGGGCGGCGGCTGCGCCTCCGGCACCTTATATACAGTCGGCGGGGGCAGCACGCGCATGCTCATCACCCTGGCTGCCTTCATCGTCGGCTCCGTGATCGGCACGGCGCACATGCCGTTCTGGACGGCGCTGCCGCAATTGCAGCCCATTTCCCTCGTCACAAGCCTGGGCCTGGTGCCCGCGCTGGCGCTGAACTGGATCGTCTTCGCGCTGATCGCCGGCATCACGGTCTTCGTGGAAAAGCGCCGCCACGGCAAGCTCGTCGCCACGCCGCTGCGCCCGGCGCAGGCGTCGCCCTGGCTGCACGGCCCCTGGCCGCTGGTGGCGGGCGCCATCGCGCTCGTCGTACTCAATTTCATCACCCTGGCGCTGTCGGGCCGTCCGTGGGGCGTGACGTCCGCGTTCGCCCTGTGGGGTGCGAAAGCCGCGTCCGCGATCGGCATCGACACGGCCAGCTGGGCCTACTGGTCCACCAAGGCCAACGCGGCCGCCCTGGCCGCGCCTTTGACGCAGGACAAGACTTCCGTGATGGACATCGGCATCGTGCTGGGCGCCATGCTGGCGGCGGCCCTGGCCGGCCGCTACGCGCCCGTGTGGCGCATCCCGCTGCGCTCGATCATGGCCGCCGTCGTCGGCGGCTTGCTGCTCGGCTACGGCGCGCGCCTGGCCTACGGCTGCAATATCGGCGCGTATTTCAGCGGTATCATCTCGGGCAGCCTGCACGGCTGGCTGTGGCTGCTCTGCGCCTTCCTGGGCAACGTCATCGGCACGCGCTTGCGCCCGTGGTTCGGCCTGGAAGTGGAGAAAGTCAAACCGACCGGCTGCTGAGGCCGGCATAAACAGGGTCTTTGCTGTATATTTCGGCCCCTGTTCACCTTGCCGCCAGCGTATCGCCCATGTCCCCCCTCATCCTGTTTGCCGTCGTCCTCGCGTATTTTTTGATCCTGCTGGGCGTGGCATGGCGCACCTCGCGCCACGCCACCAATGAGAGTTTCTTCATCGGCAACAAGGACAGCAACTGGATGCTGGTGGCCTTCGGCATGGTCGGCACCACGCTCACGGGCGTGACCTTCATCAGCGTGCCGGGCGCCGTGGGCAGCAACGGCTTCGGCTATATCCAGCTGATGATCGGCTATGTGCTCGGCTACCTGGCCATCACCTTCATCTTGCTGCCGCTGTATTACCGGCTGCAGCTCACTTCCATTTACCGCTACCTGGAACTGCGCCTGGGCCGGCGCTCCTACCAGAGCGGGGCGGCGTTTTTCATCGTCTCGCGCCTGCTGGGCGCCACGGCGCGGCTGTATCTGGTGGTCAATATCCTGCAAGCCACCATACTCGACAGCCTGGGCGTGCCGTTCTGGCTGACGTCGTGCGTCGTGCTGCTGCTGATCCTGCTGTACACGTACGAGGGCGGCGTGAAGACCATCGTCTGGACCGACACCCTGCAAACGGCGTGCATGCTTGCCGGCCTCGTCATCTGCAGCGTGTTTTTGCTGCGCGCGATGGACCTGTCCCTCGTCGACAGCCTGGAGCGCATGCGCGCGCAAGGGTTCACGCGCATCTTCACCGTCGACCCGGACAGCCCCGCTTATGTGTGGAAGCATATTCTTGCCGGCATGTTCATCACGATCGCCATGACGGGCATGGACCAGGAAATGATGCAAAAGAACATTTCCGTGCGCACCTTGCGCGACTCGCAAAAGAACATGCTGAGCCTGACCGTGGTGCTGACGGGCGTGCTGCTGCTGTTCCTCTTCCTCGGCGGCTTGCTGCACCTGTATGCGCCGCTGGCCGGCGTCAGCGCGACAGGCGATAAACTGTTTCCCGCCGTCGTGCTGGGGCACTTTCCCGCCGTGGTGCAGCTGATTTTTTTCATCGCCCTCATTTCCGCCCTGTTTCCCAGCGTGGATGGGGCATTGACGGCGCTGACGTCCACCTTTTGCATCGATATTTTGGGCGTGCAGCGCAGGCCGGACTTGAGCGCGGCCGCGCAGATGCGCTGGCGCCGCCGTGTGCACCTGGGGTTCGCCGCCCTGTTCCTGATATTGATCATGGCCTTCAAATGGCTGGATGACCCCAGCATGATAGGCGTGATCCTGAAGCTGGCCAGCTACACCTATGGTCCGCTGCTGGGCCTGTTCGCCTTCGGCCTGCTGAGCCGGCGTGGCGTGCGCGACCGCTGGGTGCCGCTGGTGGCCGTGGCCGGGCCGCTGCTGTGCGCGCTGATCGAAGGGGAGCAGGCGCGGCTGTTCGAGCATTACCGCATCGGCCTGGAACTGCTGATCCTGAACGGCGCCTTGGTACTCGCAGGCCTGTTCCTCATTTCCACGCCGCCACGGCAGGGCGGCCAGGACACGCAATACTTGTCAAAATAAGACGAATCCCAAGGCGATCGCGGCCATTTTCAGCTATATTGATTTCCTTTAGGTACATAACCTCACGGAGCATCGATGTCACTCAACCCCTTCCCGCCGCTACGCCGCGGCTTTGGCGCATTCTGGCGCGCGCTGGACGCCACCCGCCGCGCGGTCATCAACCTGATTTTCCTGCTGATCGTCATCGCCATCCTGATCGCCATCTTTGGCGGCGGCGCCAAGCCCCTGGCGGACAAGACCACCCTGGTACTCGACTTGCAAGGCCCGCTGGTCGAGGAAACCCCGGGCGGCGTGCGCGAAGCCGTGCTGGCCAATGTCAGCGGCGAAGTCAAGAAAAGCGTGCAGCTGCGCGACGTGCTGGCGGTGCTCGACACGGCCGGCAAGGACAAGAACATCGGTTCCATGGTGATCCTGCTCGACGAATTGCAGGGGGGCGGCCTGGCGTCGCTGCGCGAAGTGGCGGCCGGCGTGGAGCGTTTCCGCGCCACGGGCAAGAAAGTGACGGCCTGGGGTTCGAGCTACAACCAGCGCCAGTACCTGGTGGCGGCCAAGGCCGACGAGGTGTTCCTGCACCCGATGGGCGGCGTCATGCTGGAAGGCTTTGGCCGCTACCGCAATTACTACCGCGACGCGCTCGACAAGGTGGGCGTGACGGTCAACCTGCTGAAGGTCGGTACGTATAAAAGCGCGGCCGAGCCTTTCATCGCCAACGGCCCGTCCGAAGCGGCGGCTGAAGCGGACCGCTACCTGAACAACGGCCTGTGGACCACCTACACGACGGACGTGGAAAAGGCGCGCAAGCTGCCGGCCGGCGCGATCATGCAAACGATCGACAACCTGCCAGCCTTGATGACGGCTGCCGGTGGCGACATTGCCAAGCTGTCGCTCAATGGAAAACTGGTCGACGGCCTGAAAACGCGCGATGAGCTGCGCCAGTTCATGATGGCGCGCGGCGCCAAGAACACGGAAGGCACGAACTTCCGCCAGGTGAACTACACCGATTACCTGGCGCGTCTGCGCCCCGTGCACATCGGCGATGCCGTCGGCGTGGTCATCGCCTCGGGCGAAATCGGCGACGGCATCGCGCCGCCGGGCGCCATCGGCGGCCTGTCCACCTCGCGCCTGATCCGCCAGGCGCGCGAAGACAAGTCGATCAAGGCCGTCGTGCTGCGCGTCGATTCGCCGGGCGGCAGCGCCTTCGGCTCGGAACTGATCCGCCGCGAACTGGAACTGACGCGCGCCGCCGGCAAGCCGGTGGTCGTCTCGATGGGCAACGTGGCCGCTTCGGGCGGCTACTGGATCAGCACCTCGTCCGATGAAGTGATCGCCGACGCGGCTACCATCACCGGCTCCATCGGCGTGTTCGCGATTCTGCCGACGGCCGACAAGGTGGTGGAAAAGCTGGGCATCCACACGGCCGGCTCGCCGACCACGTGGCTGGCCGACGCGGGCAACCCCTTGCGCCCGCTCGATCCCCGCTTCGCCGAAGTGATCCAGGGTTCGATCAACCACGTGTATGGCGACTTCCTGAACCTGGCGGCCAAGGCGCGCAAGACGACACCGGAAAAGATCGATGCAGTGGCGCAGGGCCGCGTCTGGACGGGCTTGCAGGCGAAAGAGCGCAACCTGGTCGACCGCATCGGCAGCTATGGCGATGCGCTGGCCTCGGCCGCCAAGCGGGCCAATCTGGGCGCCGACTACCGCGTGACCTACCTGGAACAGGAAACGTCGAACGTCGATCGCCTGATCGGCATGTTCGGTTCCAAGGCCATGGCCTCGCTGGGGCTGGGCGAACACGTGAAACTGGGCCTGGCCGGCACGGGCTTGCCGGCCGACGCGGCGCTGGGCATGGCGCAGGACCTCTCCTGGCTGTCGGGCATCACGCGCGAGCGCAAACCGTTCATGGCGCTTACGCACTGCCTGTGCGAGGTGCCCCTGGGCGGCAAGTAAGGTCAGGCCTTACACGGCAATATAGATGACATCTCCAAGCCGGCTTCGCCCGGCTTGTTTTCCTTGAGGAGCAGACTATGGCAAGCGACATGAGTGGACCCACGGGTATCACCATCCGCCCTTGCATCAAGGGCGATGAACAGGCGCTGGCGCTGGTGGGACAGGCCACCTTCCTGGAAGCGTTCGCCGGCATCCTCGATGGCGCCGACGTCATCGCCCATTGCCAGCGCCAGCATGACGCGCAGCTGTACCGCGACTGGCTGGCGCTGCCGGCCATGCGCCTGTGGCTGGCCGAGGCCATGCCCGGCGGCGCACCCGTCGGTTATCTGGTGCTCAGTCCCGCCAGCCTGCCGGTGGCGGACCCGCGTCCGGACGACCTGGAAATCAAGCGCATCTACCTGCTGCACCGCTTCCAGGGCCGGCGCGTGGGCCAGCGCCTGATGCAGGCGGCGCTGAGCCAAGCGCGCGCCGGCGGGGCAGGGCGCGTGCTGCTGGGCGTGTACGCGGAAAACCACGACGCGCTGGCGTTCTATGTGCGCTGCGGCTTTGCGCAGGTGGGACGGCGCACCTTCCGCGTCGGCCGCACCGACTACCAGGATGTCATCCTCGGCATGACCTTGTAAATTCAGGTAAAGAATCGCCGCCGTCTGTGACCACTTGATCCCCGCGCGGCGCCGGGTCAAGGCGGCTGGCGGGAGATTTGTAGCGAGTTTGTATCTGCATGCGAGTCGCCCGCGTCTGGCGCACGCCGGGCGATGACGCCCCGCAAGCCTGATTTTTCCACCGTTACCCCACAGGGTCGGCCCGCCTGCCGGCCCGCCTGGTCCTCCCATGCCTGCCAGGCTGTGTGTAATTGTTTCAAGTAGAAATGAAACAGTTACATGACTATGCTAGAGTCGTTTCACGCTGGAGAGCGATGTTTTTTCAGCTGATTTTCAGCTCTTGACTCCCCGGCTGTGTACCGAAACAACCCCGAAAAACGGTCGTCCGGCCTGAGTGTGTTCCACCTCGGCCGGCGCCACAGAATCGCCGTGCCAGCGGCCACTACAAGGATAAGCGATGGATTCGCAGACAACACCCCATACCCCGCGGCGCAGCCGCCGTTCGAAAATCGTCGGCACGGTCATCGCGCTGGCCGTGATGGCGGCGCTGGGGGGCGGTGCCTGGTATCTGACCCATTCCGGCGCCAGCGCCCAGGGCGGTGCCGGCGGTCCCGGTGGCCCGGGCGGACCCGGCGGGCCTGGCGGACGCCGCGGCGCTCCCTCGACCACCGTCGGCGTGGCCACGGCCGTCAAGTCCGACCTGCCCGTGGTGCTCGATGCGCTGGGCACGGTGACGGCCGCATCCACCGTGACGGTGCGCCCGCAAGTGTCGGGCATTTTGAAGGAATTGAAATTCAAGGAAGGCGGCATGGTCAAGGCGGGCCAGGTGGTGGCGCAGATCGATCCGGCCCAGTTCGAGATGGCGCTGATGCAGGCCACGGGCCAGCGCCAGCGCGATGAAGCGCAGCTGGAAAACGCGCGCCTGACCCTGAAACGCTATCAAACCCTGCTGGGCCAGGATTCCATCGCGCGCCAGGACGTCGACACGCAGGCCGCATTGGTCAAGCAGCTGGAAGGCACTGTCATGACGGACCGCGCGTCCGAAGGCACGGCCAGGCTGAACCTCGGCTACACCAAGGTGGTATCGCCGATCAGCGGCCGTGCGGGCCTGAAGGTGGTCGATATCGGCAACCTGGTGAGCACCAGCGACACGGGCGGCGTGGTGGTGGTGACGCAGCTCTCGCCCATCGACGTGGAATTCTCCGTGCCGCAGGATAAGGTGCAGACCATCCAGGAGCGCCTGAATGGCGGCTCGGCCCTGGCGGCGCTGGCGCTGGACCGCACGCGCACGCATACGCTGGACAAGGGCAGCTTGACGGCGCTCGACAACCAGGTCGACGTGCAGACGGGCACCGTGCGCGCCAAGGCCCGCTACACGAACGACAAGATGGCCTTGTTCCCCAGCCAGTTCGTCAACGTGCGTCTGGAACTGGGCAACATCACGGGCGCCGTGCTGGTGCCCGTCACGGCTTTGCGTCACAGTAACAACGGCGACTTCGTGTATGTGCTCAAGGCCGACAAGACCGTCACCGTGCGCATGGTCACGCGGGGCCAGGCCACCACCGACATGGTGGAAATCCGCGCCGGCCTGGAAGCGGGAGAGCAAGTCATTACGGAAGGCGCCGACCGCCTGAAGGAAGGCGCGAAGGTCATGCTGGCGGGCGACAAGCCGGCCATGGGCGGCGCAGGTGCTGCCGGCGCGAACGGCGAACGCCGCCACCGCCGCCAGCATGCTGAGGGCGCGGCCAGCGCTTCGGCCACCGCCTCCGCTCCCGCCAGTGCGCCGGCGACCGCTCCGGCGAAGGGCGCAGCGCAATGAGTCCATCGACGCCGTTCATCCAGCGCCCCGTCGCCACGGCGCTGCTGATGCTGGCCATCGTGCTGGCGGGGCTGGTCGGCTTCAAGTTCCTGCCGCTGGCCGCCTTGCCGCAGGTGGACTTCCCCACCATCCAGGTGCAGACCCTGTACCCGGGCGCCAGTCCCGAAGTCATGGGACAGACGGTGACGGCGCCGCTGGAGCGCCAGTTCGGGCAGATGTCGGGTCTACAGCGCATGAGTTCCACCAGCGCGGCCGGCGTTTCCCTCATCACCCTGCAATTTACCCTGGGCCAGACCCTGGACGTGGCCGAGCAGGAAGTGCAGGCGGCCATCAACGCGGGCGGCTCGCTGCTGCCGACCGACTTGCCGGCGCCGCCCGTGTACGCGAAGATCAACCCGGCCGACGCGCCCGTGCTGACCCTGGCGATTACGTCGGACACGATGCCGCTGACGCAGGTGCAGAACATCGTCAACACGCGTTTGGCGCTGAAGATCAGCCAGGTCAACGGCGTGGGCCTCGTCTCGCTGTCGGGCGGCCAGCGTCCCGCCGTGCGCATCCAGGGCGACACCAAATTGCTGGCCTCGTACGGCCTGGGCCTCGACAGCCTGCGCACGGCCATCGCGGCGGCCAACGTCAACAGCGCCAAGGGCAGTTTCGACGGCCCCACGCGTTCGTTTACCATCAACGCCAACGACCAGCTGGTGACGGCGGAAGACTACAAGCGCCTGATCATCACCTATAAAAACGGCGCACCCGTGCGCCTGGCTGACGTGGCGAACGTCGTCGACAGCGCGGAAAACACGCGCCTCGGTGCCTGGTCGGGCAAGCAGCCGGCCATCATCCTGAACGTGCAGCGCCAGCCCGGCGCCAACGTCATCAAGACGGTCGACGCCATCAAGGCCCTGCTGCCCGACCTGCAGGCCAGCCTGCCGGCGGCCATGAAGCTCGACGTGCTGAGCGACCGCACGACGGGCATCCGCGCTTCCGTCGAGCACGTGGAAATGGAACTGCTGTTATCCGTGCTGCTGGTGGTGCTGGTGATCTTCGCCTTCCTGCACAGCCTGCGCGCCACGGTGATCGCCAGCCTGTCCGTGCCGATTTCGCTGATCGGCGCCTGCGGCGTCATGTATTTGCTCGGCTATAGCCTGAACAACCTGTCGCTGATGGCGCTGACGATCGCCACGGGTTTTGTCGTCGATGACGCCATCGTCATGATCGAAAACATCGCCCGCTACATCGAGGAGGGCGAAACGCCGATGGCCGCCGCATTGAAGGGCGCGTCGCAGATCGGCTTTACCATCATCTCGCTGACGGTGTCCCTGATCGCCGTGCTGATTCCCCTGCTGTTCATGGGCGACGTGGTGGGCCGGCTGTTCCGCGAATTTGCCATGACCCTGGCCATCACCATCTTGATTTCCGCCGTGGTGTCGCTCACCCTGGTGCCGATGATGTCGGCGCGCTGGCTGAAAAGCCACGCCGATGAAAAAATCAGCGCCACGGGCCAGCGCATCCAGGCGTTCCTCGACCGCGTGATCGTGCAGTACGACCATGCGCTCGTGTGGGTGCTGAAGCGCCAGGGCCTGACCCTGCTCGTCGCCCTGGCCACCTTGCTGCTGACCGTCATCCTGTACATCACGATTCCGAAAGGCCTGTTCCCCACGCAGGACACGGGCCAGCTGCAGGCGCGCATCGAAACCTCGCAAGCCGTCTCGTACGAGCGCATGGCCACCTTGCAGCAGGCGGCTGCCAGCGCGCTGCTGGAAGACCCCGCTGTCGATACCTTGAGTTCCCTCGTCGGCGTCGATGCGGCCAACAACACCATGCTGCACACGGGTAGCATGCTGATCAACCTGAAGCGTCCGCGCAGCGGCAGCCAGGACGAGATCATGGAACGCCTGCGCAACCGCGTGGCCAAGGTGGCCGGCGTGACCCTGTATCTGCAGCCGACGCAGGATCTGACCATCGATGCGGAATCGGGGCCGACGCAGTACCGCGTCTCGCTCGAAGGGGCCGATACGGCCACCGTCACCGAATGGGCCGGCAAGCTGGCCGCCCGCATGCGCGAGCAATCGCAGCTGCGCAACGTCGTCACGGATGCGGGCGCCACGGGCGCCGCCGTGACGGTCGCCATCGACCGCGACAGCGCCGCGCGCATGTCGGTGACCACGGCCACCGTCGACGACGCCTTATATAACGCCTTCGGCCAGCGCATCATTTCGACGATTTTCACGGAAACCAACCAGTACCGCGTGATTCTCGAAGCGCAGCCGGGCATCGTCACGACGCCGGCCGACCTGTCGGACCTGCAGGTGCGCACAGGTTCCGGCAAGTCGACGCCGCTGTCCGCCTTTGCCAGCGTCAGCGAAAAACAGGCGCCGCTGCAGATCACGCACGTGGCGCAGTATCCGGCCACGACGCTCGGCTTTGATACGACGCAAGGCGTGGCGCTGGGCAGCGCCGTCGACGCCATCCGCCAGGCGGCGAAAGACATCGCCTTGCCGCCATCGGTGACATTGACCTTCCTCGGCGCGGCCGGCGCGTATGAAAACTCGCTGTCGAACCAGCTGTGGCTCATTCTGGCCGCCGTCGTCTGCGTGTACATCGTGCTGGGCGTGCTGTACGAAAGCTACATCCACCCGCTGACGATCCTGTCGACCCTGCCGTCGGCCGGCGTGGGCGCCCTGCTGGCGCTGATGATCTCGGGGCAGGACCTGGGCGTGATCGGCATCATCGGCATCATCCTGCTGATCGGCATCGTCAAGAAGAACGCCATCATGATGATCGACTTCGCCATCGAGGCCGAGCGCGACGAGGGGAAAAGTCCGCAGGAAGCCATCCACCAGGCGGCGCTGCTGCGTTTCCGTCCCATCCTGATGACGACCCTGGCGGCCCTGTTCGCGGCCGTGCCGCTGATGCTGGGCTGGGGCGAGGGCGCCGAATTGCGCCGTCCGCTGGGCCTGGCCATCTTCGGCGGCCTGATCGTCAGCCAGGTGCTGACCTTGTTCACCACACCCGTCATCTACCTGGGCTTCGACCGCCTGGGCCAGCGCTTCGCGGGCAAAGGGAAGAACGCTGTCAGTCTCGATAAGCCGGGTGCGGGGAGCGCCGCGTGAACCTGTCCGAACCGTTCGTCAAGCGCCCCATCGCCACCGTGCTGCTGACCATCGGCATCGCGCTGGCGGGCATCGGCGCCTTCTTCGTGCTGCCCGTCTCGCCGCTGCCGCAGGTCGATTATCCGACCATTTCCGTCAGCGCCAGCCTGCCCGGCGCCAGCCCCGCGACCATGGCCACGTCGGTGGCCACGCCGCTGGAACGGCGCCTGGGCGTGATCTCGGGCGTGAACGAGATGACGTCGTCGTCGGGCACGGGCTCGGCGCGCATCAATTTGCAGTTCGACTTGAACCGCAAGATCGATTCGGCCGCGCGCGAAGTGCAGGCGGCCATTGCCGCCGCGCGCGTGGACTTGCCGGCCACCTTGCGCAGCAATCCCACCTATCGCAAGGCCAATCCGTCCGACGCGCCCGTGATCATCCTGGCGCTGACGTCGAAGACGCGCACGCCGGGCCAGATCTACGATGCCGTGTCGAACCTGGTGCAGCAAAAGGTGGCGCAAGTCAAAGGCGTGGGCGACGTGGAACTGGGCGGCGGTTCGCTGCCCGCCGTGCGCGTGGAACTGCTGCCGTACCAGCTCAATCACTACAGCTTGTCGATGGAGGACGTGCGGGCGGCCATCCAGGCCAGCAACGCCAACCGCCCCAAGGGAGCCATTTCCGGCGACGAGCGCAGCCTGCAGATCTATTCGGGCGCGGCGACGGCGTCGGGCGGGCGCTCAGCAAACGACTACCGCAGCCTGGTCGTGGCCTGGCGCGACGGCGCCGCCATCCGCCTCGACGACGTGGCCGACGTGGTCGACGGCGTGGAGAACAACAATACCCTGGGCCTGTTCAATGGCGACCCGGCCGTCATCGTGCTGATCACGCGCCAGCCCGGCGCCAACGTCATCGCCACGGTGGACGGCGTGCGCGCGCTGCTGCCGCAACTGCAGGCGCAGCTGCCGGGCGACATCAAGCTGCAGGTGGCGTCCGACAGCACCAATTCCATCCGCTCGTCGCTGCACGAAATCGAATTCACCTTGATCCTGTCCATCGTGCTCGTCGTGCTGGTGGTCAGCGCCTTTTTGCGCAGCGTGCGCGCCACCATCATCCCGGCCGTGGCCACCATCGTTTCCCTGCTGGGCACCTTCGGCGTGATGTACATGCTGGGCTTTAGCCTGAACAATCTGTCCCTGATGGCGCTGACGGTGGCCACGGGCTTCGTCGTCGACGACGCCATCGTGGTGCTGGAAAACACGCAGCGCCACATCGAGGCGGGGATGGACCGCTTCAAGGCGGCCCTGCTGGGCGCGCGCGAAGTGGGTTTTACGGTGCTGTCGATCAGTCTGTCGCTGGTGGCCGTCTTCATCCCGCTGCTGTTCATGGGCGGGCAGGTGGGGCGCTTGTTCCGCGAATTCGCCGTCACCCTGTCGGCCGCCGTGATGATTTCGCTCGTCATCTCCCTCACGACCACGCCGATGATGTGCGCCTGGCTGCTGAAAAGCGGCCAGCAGCACCAGCCGCCGGGCCGGGTCGCGCGCTGGTTCGAGCGGGGTTTCGAGCGCATGCTGAAAGTCTACGAGCATTGCCTGGACTGGGCGCTGTCGAGCGCCGCGCTGGTGATGACCATCCTCGTCTTCGTCGTCGGCCTGAATGTGTACCTGTTCGCGGCCGCGCCCAAGGGCTTTTTCCCGCAGCAGGATACGGGCCAGATCAATGGCGGCATGCGCGCCGACCAGAGCATCTCGTTCCAGGCCATGCAGAGCAAGTTGCGCCAGCTGGTCAACATCATCAAGGACGACCCGGCCGTCGCCACCGTCGTGGGGTTTACGGGCGGCGGACGGGCAGGGGGCGGCTTCATGTTCATCGACTTGAAGCCGGCCTCGCAGCGCACGGACAAGGGGCAAGCCGTGATCGCGCGCCTGCGTCCGCAACTGGCCAAGGTGACGGGCATTTCGCTGTTCCTCAACCCCGTGCAGGATTTGCGCATGGGCGGGCGCTCGAGCAATTCCACGTACCAGTACACCCTGATCAGCGACAACCAGGCGGACCTGAAGAAGTGGGCGGCGAAGCTGGCCGACCAGATGAAGCTGCAGCCGGCCCTGATCGACGTGGACACGGACCAGGCGGAAAACGGCGTGGAAACCTTTGTTTCCATCGACAAGGACCGCGCCACGCAGCTGGGCGTGCAAGTGAAGGATATCGACAATGCGCTGTACAACAGCTTCGGCCAGCGCCAGGTGGCGACCATCTACGATGAGCTGAACCAGTACCACGTGATCATGGAAGTGGCGCCCCGTTATGCGCAAAGCCCGGAAGCGCTGCGCTCCGTGTATGTGCCGGCGTCGAATGCGGCGGCCGTCGCGGCCACCAGCACGACGGCGACGGCCAGCACCACCGCTGCGGCGACGGGCGCGGCGACGTCGAACACGACGGCGGCGCGCGACCCGTCCAGCGGCTCGGCCCTGTCCACGACCCTGGCGCACATGGTGCCGCTGTCCTCGTTCAGCAGCTTTGCGGAAAGCGCGACCGCGACGTCGATCAACCACCAGGGCGGCGAGCTGGCCACCACCGTGTCGTTCAACCTGGCCGACGGCTATCCGCTCAGCGACGGGCAGGCCGCCGTGGCCCAGGCGGAGTCGGAAATCGGCATGCCCGTCAACGTGCGCGGCAGCTTCCAGGGCTCGGCCAAGAGCGCGCAGGACAGCAACAAGGAGCAGCCGCTCTTGATCCTGGCGGCCATCGTGGTCATCTACATCGTGCTGGGCATCCTGTACGAAAGCCTGATCCATCCCGTCACCGTGCTGTCGACCTTGCCGTCGGCGGGGGTGGGCGCCGTGCTGGCCTTGCTGCTGTTCCGCATGGAGTTTTCCATCATCGCCCTGATCGGCGTGTTCCTGTTGATCGGTATCGTCAAGAAAAATGCTATATTGATCATCGACTTCGCGCTGGAGGCCGAGCGTTCGCGCGGCTTGAGTGCAGTGGAGGCGGTGCGCGAGGCATGTTTGCTGCGTTTTCGCCCCATTCTGATGACCACCCTGGCGGCGGCGCTTGGCGCCTTGCCGCTGGCGATCGGTTTCGGCGAGGGGTCGGAGCTACGCCAGCCCTTGGGGGTCGCCATCATCGGCGGCCTGATCGCCAGCCAGTTACTCACATTGCTGACCACCCCGGTGGTCTACATCCTGCTCGACAAGCTGCGCACGCGCAGCGCCGACGAGCAGCAATTGAGCCGCATTCCTGGGCCAGATAACCCGAGCACACAATCATGAAGCAAGTAAAACCTATTTCCTCCGCCGTCCCCGCACGCCGCCTGCTGGCTTTGGCCGCGGCAGTTCTCCTTGCCGGCTGTGCCGTCAGCCCCGCGTATGAAACGCCGACGGCCGCCGCGCCGCAAACGTTCAAGGAGGCGGCCGGCTGGCAACCGGCCGCGCCGGCCGACACCCTGGAGCGCGGTCCCTGGTGGACCCTGTTCGGCGACGCGCAATTGAACCAGCTGGCCGAAGGCATCGACATCTCGAACCAGAACGTGGCGGCCGCCATCGCTTCGTACGAGCAGGCGCGCGCGCTGGTGCGCGAACAGCGCGCCTCGCTGTTCCCCACCGTGAACCTGACGGGCAGCGGCGCCCGTTCCGGTGGCGGGGGCGAGCAGCAGACGAACAACAACTTCAAGGCCGCCATCGGCGCCTCGTGGGAGCCGGACGTGTGGGGCAAGCTGCGCGCCGGCGTGACGGGCGCCGATGCCAGCGCGGCCGCCAGTGCGGCCGACCTGGCCGCCGCGCGTCTGTCGGCGCAGGGCGAGCTGGCCACCAATTACTTTTCGCTGCGCCAGAGCGATGCGCAGATCGCGCTGCTGAACGCCACCATCGATGGCTACAAGCGCGTGCTCGAGATCACCGGCAACCGTTTTAACTCGGGCATCGCCGCCAAGTCCGACCTGCTGCAGGCGCAGACGCAGCTGGCCAATGCGCAGATCGACCTGTCGAGTCAGACGCGCGCCCGCGCCCAGCTCGAACACGCGATCGCCATCCTGCTGGGCCGCGCACCGTCCGACTTCAGTCTGGCCGCGGCGCCGTGGACCCTGACCGTGCCCGAGGTGCCGCTGGGCGTGCCATCGACCCTGCTGCAGCGCCGTCCCGACATCGCCGCCGCCGAGCGCAGGGTGGCCGTGGCCAACGAGCAGATCGGCATCGCCCGCTCGGCCTACTATCCGAGCCTGAACCTGACGGGTTCCTACGGTTCCGGCGCCAGCAAGGTGGGCGACCTGTTCAACGCTTCAAGCAGCTTGTGGTCGTTGGGCGTGTCGGCCGCGCAAACGCTGTTCAACGCGGGCGCCACCACGGCCAGCGTCGATGCTGCCAAGGCGGGCCATGAGGCGGCTGTGGCGCGCTACCGCCAGACGGTATTGAGTGCCTTTGGCGCCGTGGAAGACCAGTTGTCGGCCACGCGCGCGCTGGCCGAGCAATTGGCCTTGCGCCAGCAGGCGTCGTCGGCCGCCGACCAGGTCGAACAGCAGATGCTGAACCGCTACAACGCGGGCCAGGTCGGCTACACGGACGTGGTGACGGCGCAGGTAACGGCCCTGTCGGCGCGCCGTTCGCTGGTGCAGGCCCAGGCGGACCGCCAGACGACGGCCGTGGCCCTGATCCAGTCGCTGGGAGGCGGCTGGCATGCGCCGCAGACGCAGTAAGGGGGCGATCAGGGGCAGGCTGGCGCAGGCGAAAACCCCTGCGCCAAATTCGCGTTTTCCTGCGCATCTTGAGTGCTAGAATGCAAGATTATCAATTCCCAGCCTGACGGCCCCGCCGTGGCTGCTTTCTTGCAGACGATGACACGCAGCAAACACAGTAATATGTCCGTTCCCGACGTGGCCACCATCGTTTTTCCCGTGGTGGCCATCGGCGCTTCCGCCGGCGGGCTCGATCCCATCGTCGCTTTTCTGGCGAACGTGCCGCAGGAAAGCGGCATTGCCTATGTGGTGATCCAGCACCTCGATCCCACGCAAAAGGCCATGCTGCCGGAATTGTTGCAGCGCGCCACCAGCATTCCCGTCACGGAAATCACGCACCAGGCGGAGTTGCGGCCCAATCATATCTATGTGATCCCGTCGAATGCCGACCTGGGCCTGGCCAAGGGCCGTTTCGTGCTCAGCGAGCCGGTGCAGCTGCGCGGACACCGCCTGCCCATCAATACCTTTTTCGAAAGCCTGGCCAGCGAGCTGGGCGAACTGGCCGTCGGCGTGATTTTTTCCGGCATGGGCAGCGACGGCACGCGCGGCCTGCAGGCGATCAAGCAGGCGGGCGGCCTGACCCTGGCCCAGCATCCCGATACGGCCAAGTTCGACATGATGCCGCAAAGCGCGATTGCCGCCGAAGTGGTGGACCTCGTCGATTTCCCCGACAAGATGCCTGACAAGATCATCACCTATCTGTTCCGCAGCAGTTTCCTCAGCTTGCCGGGGCATGAGCCGAACGGCCGCAATTCGCTGCAGGAAATCGTCGCCCTGCTGTCCGAGCACACGGGCAACAGTTTTACCGACTACAAGATCAATACGGTATTGCGGCGCATCGAACGGCGCATGAGTTTGTACCAAATGACGTCGATGGAAGAGTACGTTCCCTACCTGCGCGAGAATCCCGCGGAAATCGACTTGCTGTTCAAGGAATTGTTGATCGGCGTGACGAGCTTTTTCCGCGATCCGAAAGTGTGGGAATACCTGAAGATGGTGGTCGTGCCGCAAATGCTGGCGGCCCACCCGGACGGGCGCGCCTTCAAGGCCTGGGTGCCCGCCTGTTCCACGGGCGAGGAAGCGTATTCGCTGGCCATGGTGTTCCATGAAGTGGTGGCCGGCATCAACCCGCCGTCGAAATACAGCCTGCAGATCTTCGCCACCGATCTGTCGGCCGATGCCATCGACCGCGCGCGCCAGGGGCGCTTTCCGCACAGCATCATCAGCGACGTATCTGCCGAGCGGCTGGAGCGTTTCTTTGTCAATGACAAGCACGGCTACCATGTGAAGAAAGAGATCCGCAACACGATCATCTTCGCCCAGCAAAACATCATTTCGGACCCGCCGTTCACCAAGCTCGACATCCTGTGCTGCCGCAACCTGTTGATCTATCTGAATGCCAAGCTGCAGCAGCGCCTCATTCCCCTGTTTCATTACGCCTTGAACCGCGATGGGATTTTACTGCTGGGCAGCGCCGATACGCCCGGTCATTTTTCCGAGCTGTTTTCGCCGCTGACCACGTCGACCCGGCTGTACCGCCGCCTCGACAATCTGGCGCGCCAGCGCCTGCCCACGTATTTTCCCACCAAGGTATCGTTGGCATCCCCCCCCACACCTAGCGACACGAGAGAAGTCAGCATGACTGGAAAGATTCAAGCCCATGTCGAGCAATTATTGCTCCAGAAATATTCGCCGGCCGCCGCGCTGCTGAACCAGGATGGCGACATCCTGTACATCAACGGCCGCACGGGCGCCTTTCTCGAACCGGCGGCCGGCAAGGCCAACTGGAATATCCATGCCATGGCGCGCGAAGGCTTGCGTTACGAGCTGGCCAGCCTGATCAAGCAGGCGCTGCAAAGCGAAAGCGTGGTACGCCTGAAGGGCCTGGTCGTCAAGGACCACCTGGGGCAATCGCTGGGCGTGGATCTGAGCGCCGAAGCCCTGAGCCAGCCCGAATCCCTGCGCGGCATGGTGTTTGTCACGTTTTCCAGTGCGCCTCTGGTGGCCGAGGCGCGGCGCGGCCGTTCGCCTAACCCCAAGGTGCTGGAGCTGGAACAGCAGCTGGCGCAGGCGCGCAATGAAATCCAGGCCGTGCGCGACGAGATGCAGACCTCGCGCGAGGAATTGAAATCGGCCAACGAAGAATTGCAGTCGACCAATGAAGAGCTGCAGTCGACGAACGAGGAATTGACCACCTCGAAGGAAGAGATGCAGTCGCTCAACGAGGAGTTGTACACGGTCAATGCCGAGCTGCAATCGAAAGTCGATGATTTGTCGCTCGTCAATAGCGACATGAAAAACTTGCTCAACAGCACCGATATCGCCACCATCTTCCTCGACAGCGATTTGCGCATCCGCCGCTTCACGGCGCCGGCCACGCAAATCTACAAATTGATCCAGACGGACTTGCGCCGCCCGCTCAGCGACATCGTCAACGACCTCGATTATCCGGGCCTGGAAGACGATGCGCTCGAAGTGATCCGCAGCCTGGTGTTTTGCGAACGGCAAGTACCGACCAAGAACGGGCGCTGGTACAACGTGCGCATCATGCCGTACCGCACGATCGAAAACGTGATCGATGGCGTGGTCGTGACCTTCATCAACATCACGGAATCGAAGCTGCTGGAAGCCCAGCTGCGCCAGATCCAGTCCGGCGTCGCGGCAGACGGGAAAGCAGGGGAGAGCGCCTCATGAACGAACCATTCGACGAGGAGAGCGTGCCGGCCCGATTGCGGGAGCAGGCCGAACAACTGGCGGCGCAGCAGCGTCAGCCCGTGCCGCAGTCGAATGAAGAGGTGATACGCCAGCTGCATGAGTTGCAGGTCAGCCAGATCGAGCTGGAAATGCAGAACGCGGCCCTGGCCGAGCTCGAGCAGCTGAAGAATGAATATGAAAGCAGCCGCGACCGTTATGCGCAGCTGTATGAACAGGCGCCCGTCAGCTACTTCTCGCTGGCGCGCGAGGGCGTGATCACGCGTGTCAACGTGGCCGCCTGCGGCTTGCTGCAGCGCGACAAGAACCAGCTGCTGGGGCGGCGCTTCGAGCAATTCGTCGCGCCCCAGGCGCAGGGCGGCTTCCGCCGCTTCCTCGACACCGTCTTTACCTGCGGCGCGCGCCAGGTGCTCGAGGCGCAACTGTTCGAAGGCGAGGCGGGCGGCATGGGCGGCATGGTGCGCATCGAAGCTAATTTCGACGCGGACAGCGCCACGGCGCGCATGCTGGTGACGGACCTGGGCGATGAGCATGCGCGCGAATCGGCCTTGCGGCGCGCCTTCGTCATCCTCGACAGTATCCGCGAAGGCGTGCTGGTGACGGACAGCGCCAACCGCATCATTTCCGTCAACCCCGCCTTCACCACCATCACCGGCTACCAGGCCGAGGAAGCCATCGGACGCGATCCGTCCTTCCTCGGCGGCGGCACGCATTTGCCGCATTTCTATGAAACCATGTGGCGCAGCCTGCACGAGGAAGGCAGCTGGTATGGCGAACTGGTGAACCGGCGCAAGAATGGCGAGCGCTTCGTCGAATCGCTGTCGATCACGCCCATGCGCACGGCCGATGGCGCCATCAGCCATTTTGTCGGCGTGTTTTCCGATATCACCGAACGCAAGCTGGCCGAGGCGGACCTGCGCGAACTGCACCGCGAGCTGGACCAGCGGGTCATCGACCGCACGGCCGAACTGCTGCGGGCCAACCAGCACCTGCAGCTGGAAGTGCACCAGCGCGAGCGGGCGCAGGAAGCCTTGCGCGATGCCGAGCGCTTCTTTCACGCCACCATCGATTCGCTGACGGACCGCGTGCTGGTGCTGGACCAGGCGGGCAGCGTCGTGCATGCGAACCAGGCTTGCCTGGCCTTCGTCGGGCAAAAGCAGCCGCCGCTGCAGTACCTGGAATTTTGCGAGACCGACCCGCGCTGGCAGCGCAGCGCCGGACGCGAGCTGGCCGCCGGCATCCGCTCCGTCATTGCCGGCACTGCCGACACGTTTGCGCTCGAATACGAGTTTGCCACGCGCTCGGGGCCCCGCTGGTCGCAGGCCAGGATCAGCCGTTTCCTCGGCGAAGGGCCGTTGCGCGTGGTGGTGGCGCACACGGACATTACGGAACGCAAGCTGATGGATGGCGCCTTGCGCCAGTCGCACGCGCAGCTGCGCCAGCTTGCCCTGCACCTGGAAACGGCCAAGGAAGACGAGCGCAAGCGCATTTCGCGCGATATCCACGATGAACTGGGGCAAAACCTGCTGGCGCTGCGCATCGATATCTCCATGCTCAGCGCCCGCACCGAGGGTTCCCATCCGCGCTTGCACGGCCGCGTCGGCGCCGTGCTCAGCAACGTCGACACGACCATCAAGAGCGTGCGCGGCATCATCAACGAACTGCGCCCGATGGCGCTGGACCTGGGCTTGCAGGCCGCCATCGAATGGCAGGTGGGCGACTTCCGCAAGCGCAGCGGCGTCGCCTGCCGCCTGCTGATACGCGACGAGGCGCTGTTTGCCGCCATCGGCAGCCAGGCTGAGATCGTGCTGTTCCGCATCGTGCAGGAAGCGCTCAGCAATGTCATGCGCCATGCCCAGGCCAGCCAGGTCGAGATCGAGCTCAGTTCGGATGCCTGCGCCGTGTACGTGACCATCAGCGACAACGGCATCGGCATCACGCCGCAGCAGCAGCGCAAGAAACAGTGTTTTGGCCTGATCGGCATTGCCGAGCGGGTGACGGCGCTGGGCGGGCACTTCGAGGTGGGCTTGCCGGCGTCGGGCGCCGGCTGCCGCCTGGCCCTGCAGATTCCCCTGCAGGGAGTGAGGCAGCCAGCCGCCTGATACAGAAATTGCAATGGGTTAATTTTTGCCGACTCAGGTCCCTTGGACAGGCTATACTTTCGCCTGCTATTTACGGAGGGGCATATCTTGTTCAAAACAATCGTTTTACCAGTCGCCTTGTTGGGCGCGTTCGCCGGCGCACACGCCGACGAAGGGCAGTGGCAACCACACCAGCTGCCACAGCTGAAAGCCGAGCTCAAACGGGTCGGCATCGACATTCCTGCAGAAAAACTCGCCGACCTGAGCAAGCATCCGATGAGCGCCATCGTGTCGCTGGGCGGCTGCTCGGCCGCTTTCGTCTCCGACGCGGGCCTGGTGGTGACGAACCACCATTGCGCCTACGGCGCCGTGCAGCGCAATTCCACGCCGGAACACAATTACATCACCGACGGCTTTCTGGCCAAGACGCGCGCTAGCGAGCTGCCGGGCGGTCCGAACAGCCTCGTGTATGTGACGGACAAGGTGGAAAACGTCAGCGAGCGCGTGCTGAAAGGCTTGACGGCCAACATGAGCGGCCGCGCGCGCCACGAAGCCGTGGAAAAGCGCATCAAGGACCTGATCGCCGAATGCGAGACGGACAAGATGTACCGCTGCTCCGTGCCCGCCTTCCACCGCGGCCTCGAGTACTACCGCATCCGCCAGATGATGATACGCGACGTGCGCCTCGTGTATGCGCCATCGGACAAGATCGGCAACTTCGGCGGCGACACCGACAACTACGAATGGCCGCGCCACACGGGCGACTACTCGTTCCTGCGTGCCTACGTGGGCAAGGATGGCCGTCCGGCCGACCCGTCGCCCGACAACGTTCCCTACAAGTCGAAGGACTTCCTGGTGGTCTCGGCCGAAGGCTTGAAGGCCGGCGACGGCATCTTGCTGGCGGGCTACCCTGGCCGCACCAGCCGCTACAAGCTGCCGGCGGAAATCCGCTTCGCGCGCGATACGGCCTTCCCCCTGAAAGTATCCGAACTGCAAGCCGACCTGGCCGTGATGGCCGCCGCCACGCAGGGCGATGCGGCCGCCGCCGTGCGCTACGCGAGCGTGGTGAAAAGCATCAACAACGTGCTGAAGAAAACCCAGGGCTTGCTCGACGGTTTCGCCCGCAAGGACATCGCCGCCATCAAGGATGGGCAGGATGCCGAGTTCCGCGCCTGGTACGCGAAACAGCCGAACGTGTCGGCCACCCTGCTGGCCGAACTGGACGCGGCGATCGCCAGCGACATGGCCCTGAGCGAAGAGGAGTTCGCCTGGACGGTGGCCACCAACAGCGACCTGCTGAAAAGCGCGCGCACCGTCTACCGTCTGTCGCAAGAGCGCCAGAAGCCGGACGCCGAGCGCGAATCGGGCTTCCAGCAGCGCGACCTGGCCTTCATCAAGGCCCGTCTGGCCCGTTTGGAACAGTCGTACGTCAACAAGGTCGACCAGGCGCGCTTTGAAGCGGGCCTGAAACGTTACGCCCAGCTGGCGGCGAAGAGCCATCCGCAAGGCCTGGACGCGCTGCTGCCGGCCCCAGCGGCCGTGGCGGCCCTGTACCAGCAGACGCAACTGGCTGACACGGCCAAGCGCCTGGCCTGGCTGGACAAGGACCAGGCTGCCGTTGCCCAGTCCGACGACGCTTTCATGCAGCTGGCCGTCAAGCTGTATCCGGTGGAACTGGCGCTGGAAGAGCGCCGCAAGGAAATCGACGGCAACCTGGAACGCGTGATTCCGCAATACATGCAAGCCGTGATTGCGTGGAAGAAATCGCAAGGCAAGCCGGTCTATCCTGACGCCAACTCGACCCTGCGCGTGACCTACGGCACGGTCTCGCCGTACTCGCCGCGCGACGGCATCACCAAGGGGCCGTTCACGACCGTGGAAGGCATCGTCGAGAAAGTCACGGGCAAGGCCCCGTTCGAAGCGCCGCAAGGCTTGATCGACGCCGTCAAGCAAAAACGCTACGGCCAGTTCCGCGACCCGGTGCTGGGTACCGTGCCGGTCAACTTCCTCACCAGCGCGGACACCACGGGCGGCAATTCCGGCTCGGCCGTGATGAACAAGCGCGGCGAACTGATCGGCCTGAACTTCGATTCGACGTATGAATCGATCACCAAGGACTGGTACTTCGACACGGCCATCACGCGCGCCATCCACCTCGACATACGCTACATGCTGTGGGTGATGAAGGAAGTGGACCACGCGGATAACTTGCTGCAGGAAATGACCATCAAGTATCCGAAAGCTGCCAAAGCCGCGAAGTAATCAGTTTTAGCAAGCGCTGGAACAAAGCCGCATCCGCCCCAGGGCCGATGCGGCTTTTTTGCGTATGGGCAACTGGTTTGAGTTCCATCAATATGCCAGCGTCCACCATGGTTAGCATGGACCAGGGAAACTATGGGATGGAGGCAACATGGATGATGGCGAGCTGGCAGCCGATCTGGCGCGGCTTTTCGGGGCGGACAGGCGAGTCCAGGACAGCCGCTTGCTGCGCATGGATTTTCCGCGCGAGGACGGTCCGCCCGATACCGCGCTGCTGGTCAACAGCTTGCGGGCACACGAGGAAATGTCGCGCGACTTCCGCTTCGACGTCGAACTGCTGTCCGATAATCTCCACGTCCCCCTGACGGCGATGATGGGACGCATGGTCACGATTTCGCTGGTGCGCGATGATGGCAGCTTGCGCTATTTTAATGGTTATGTCGGCGAATTTCGCCTGTTGCGCAGCGATGGCGGTTTCGCGTTCTACCAGATGGTGCTGCAACCCTGGCTGGCGTTGTCCAGGCTGCGCATGGACAACGTCTCGTTCCACGAACGCACGGTCATCGACATCAGCGAAACGACCTTCGATCATTATGTGCAGCGCGACTGGCAAAACCGGCTGCATGAGGAAAAAGCAATTTTAAGCTGCGCCAACCAGCATAATGAAACCGATTACAACCATCTGCACCGGCGCTGGGAAGACCAGGGTATCCATTACTGGTATGAACATCGCGCCGACGGTCATACGCTGTGTCTGGGCGACAATACCTGGCTGAGCGACAGCATCGATCCTGGCGACGGCCATGCCAGCGAAGCCGACGAGATGGTGTATCGCAGCGGCGCGGGCTCGCTGGAGCGCGACGGCATACGCGATTGGCAGGCAATACGCAAGATCGCTTCAGGCTCGCTCACGCTGGCCAGCTTCAACTACAAGCATCCGTATGCCAGCCGCGCCAGCGGCTATGCGCTGCACCAGCAGGGCGACGTGTTTGCCCATGAACTGTATCAAAACACCGGCTATGGCTATGCCGGCATGGGCGACGGCGAAGCGCTGGTGCAACGCCGCCTGGAGGAACAGAACTGCCAGGCGCAATACTTCGAAGCTGGCGGCAATCACCGCTGCGCCCAGGCCGGGCGCAGTTTCACGCTGGGCGGACACTTCAGCGCCCAGCAAGCCATGCCGGCCAGAGGTGAGGCGGCGCGCCCGGACATCGGCGCGCGCGAATACCTGATCCTGTCGGTCGATCATATCGCCAGCAACAATTACCAGGCAGGCACGGGCGCGAAGTCGCATTATGAAAACCGGTTTAACTGCATCCGCAAGAGCATCCGCTGGTATCCGGGGCGGCACTTCAACAGCACGCCTTGCGCGTTGCCCGGGGTGCAGACGGCGATCGTCACCGGGCCGGCAGGCGAAACCATCCATACCGACGGGCTGGGCCGGGTGAAGGTGCAATTCCACTGGGACCGGCTGAGCAAGTTCGACGCGGGCAGTTCGCCATGGATCCGGGTCATGACGCCATGGGCGGGCCAGGCGTTCGGCCAGATCGCGTTGCCGCGCATCGGCCAGGAAGTGCTGATCCAATTTCTCGACGGCAATATCGACCGTCCCGTCATCGTCGGCGCAGTGTACAACGGCAACCATGCGCCGCCGTGGAATTTGCCGGGGCAACGCATGCTGGGCGGCTGGCGCAGCGCCGAGCTGATGCCTGGCGGCGGCTGCGGCGTGCGCGGTAATCAGTTGGTGCTCGACGATACGCACCAGCGCATCCAGGCGCAACTGAAAAGCGATCATCAGCACAGCCAATTGTCGCTCGGCTGCATCAGCCGCATCGAAGACGCCAGCGGGCGCAAGGATGCGCGTGGCGAGGGCTGGGAACTGGCGTCAGACGCCTGGGGCGTGGCGCGCGCCGGCCGCGGCATGTTGCTGACCACCGAAGCGCGCCATGGCGCCGCCTCGCATATCAAGAGCATGGATGAAACCTTGCGTCGGCTGGCCGAGGCTGCTGAACGGCACAAGGCGCTTGCCGCCCTGGCGCAGCATTACGGGGCGCAAGAAAGCGCCGCCCAGCAGGGCGCCGCCGCCGATGTGCTCAATGACCAGCATGCCGGGATCAAGGGCGGTGCCGGCAGTGGCGAAAGCGCATTTCCCGAACTATCCAAGCCGCATCTGGTGCTGGCCAGTCCGGCCGGTATCGAAACGACGAGCGCGCAATCGACGCATATCGCCAGCGCCGAGCACACGGCGCTGACGACCGGGCGCGACCTGTCGCTGGCGGCCGGCGGCGGCCTGTTCGCCAGCATCGGCGCGGCGTTCCGCCTGTTCGTCCACAAGGCGGGCATGAAACTGATCGCCGCAGCCGGCCCGGTGCAGATCGCGGCGCAAACCGATGCGGTCGATATCGTTGCTCACAAGGTGCTGGAATTGATCAGTCAGACCGACTGGGTGCATATTCGCGGCCGCAAAGGCGTGCGTCTGCATGGCGCCAATTGCATGCTTGAAATTAGCGACAAGGTACAGTTTTTTACTGCGTCGCCGACGCTGTTCCATGGAAACCTGGAAACCTTGGCGCCAAAGAACCGGCCGCAGCCGGAGCTGGAACCGCCCGTCGCGCCGGTAGCGGGGCAATTGCAGCATACGATACAGGCCCATGCGGATGGCGGCCAGTACGCCAATGTGCCGTACACGCTGTACAACGGGGAAGCCGAAGTCGAACGCGGCTTGACCGACGAATTCGGCCGCATCCTGATCGCGCATCAGGACGGCACGCCCCGCTACCGTGTCGTCCTTGGCAATGGCGAAGAGTTTTCATTGCAGGCGAGCACACGCTTCGACCCGGACGCGGCGCCGGGCGGCGAACACACGCTGTCGAACCGCGGCTTGCGCGCGTTCGACGACACCAGCGACAGCCGCTGGGTTCAATGATTCACGACACTGACTGGAGAGCGCCATGCCGGAATCGAGCGGCCGCATCGAAACCACCCATATCGACGAAGTCGGACGGACTGCGACGAGTTCGCTCCAGTGGCTGCTGGAAAACCGCAACCTGAAGGGCAAGGCCACTCATCCGATTACGCACAACAACAAGCTGACACTGTTCATTTGCGGACAGGAAGGGTTCGCCGACATCGCCGGCGAGATCGCCAAGGCTAAACATTCGATCGACCTGTGCTGCTGGGGTTTCGACCCGGGCATGGAACTGGTGCGCGGCAACAGCGCCACCTGGCCGCGGGGCGAAACGTTTGGCGACTTGCTGATCGACGCCACCACGCGGCGTCACGTCAGGGTGCGCTTGCTGGTCTGGTATGACCGGATCGGTTCGCCGATAGCGCGCACTATGCCGGGCCATTCGCACGGTACCTCGCCATGGAAAACCGGTGGACAGCGCTTTGATGACATCAGCGCAAAAGCCAGCCTGGCGATGTTGCAGGAGGCAGTCAGGAAAAAACTTGTTTTAAGCAGTGCTTTCAGGGGCGATATCGTCCGGCCCGAGGATATCCCGATGCTGGCGCGTGAAGAATATTGCCACAGCTGGTATGCGGCCGCGTTCCATGGCTTGTTGGGGCGCCTGGAGATTCGTTTGCGGCACGGCGACAGCGCCGCGATCAGCAAGAGTATCGCGACCGAAATCAACCAGCCGCACGGCTTGACGATGGGGGAAATCGAAAAGCCCGGCATGCAATACCTGGGCACGCACCACCAGAAGCCGGTCCTGATCGATTTCGACCATGAAGAGGGCGCCAAGGCCGTCGGTTACGTGATGGGCCTGAACTCGGTGACCGATTATTGGGACACGACGGCCCATCTGCTCGACGATACGCGCCGCGAACAGGGCGGCGTCAACGAGCGGCGCGAGTGTGTGCAGGGAATGGCCGCGGATGGCGGCTTCGCCACCTTGAAGCCCTATCAGGATTACGCCTGCCGCATCGACGGCGGCCGTGCGCTGATCGCGCTCTACAATAATTTCGTGAAGGCGTGGGATCGCGCGATCGACGACCGCACGCGTTCGGCTTCCAAATCCTGTGTCAGCTGGGAGTTGCCATGTGGCAGCCCACCGGCGCGGCTGTTGGATAAGGCCGAGCCAAGCGACTCCACCGTGCAGATCGTCCTGACGCAGCCCGAGGAGCAGGACAAGACGATCAAGGAAACCTATTTTCGCGCCGTGACCCAGGCCAGCCTGGCGGCCGGCTACCTGTACGTGGAAAACCAGTATTTCCAGTATGAAGAATGGGCCCGGCACTTGCTGGCCGAGCGCAAGACGGTGGTCGCCGCCTGGAAGGCCGGAAGCCTGAAAGCTGGCAAGACCATGCGTGATATGCCGGTCATGCATGTATTCATCGTCATCCCCGTGCCGGAGCGCGCGCAGATGGTGCCGCGCACCCACGATACGCTGGCGGCGCTGGGGCAGCACGCTGGCATGACGGGTCAAAACACCATGATCGATGACTACAACAAGCAGCCGAAAACCCGGCATGTCAGAGGCGGATTCGGCATCACCAACGAGGTGGAAGTCAAGTTGCCCGACGTGGTGCAGCATGCCAACGGCATCAACAAACCCGGCGTGATGACACTCGAAAGCGAATTCGGGCTGAAGGTATCGGTGGCCATGCTCAATGTCAGTGCGTTTGACAAGGACCGCTGGCGCTACCGTGAAATCTACATCCATTCCAAATTGATGCTGGTCGACGACGTGTTCATGACGCTGGGCAGCGCCAACCTGAACCAGCGCAGCATGGCCGTCGATAGCGAAATCAATATCGCCACCGTCGACCACCGCGTGGCCCGCGATTTGCGCAAGCGGGTGTGGCGCATGCATAGCGGGGGATTGGTTGATGGCGGGGAGGGGACGAAGGCGGAGATTGTGGATGCTTATCGGAAGTGGGTGGAGCTGATGGGCGCAAATCGCAAGAAAAAATGGGATAAATCTGAAAATGCACTTTTAAAGAAAATGACCGGTTTCCTGCTGCCATTGGAAGACAAACGCAGCTCCACCATACGCCTGGGCTGATCATGAGTAAAAAAAATACTGTCTTCTTTCGCCTGCCATTTGTTGCGTTGGCAGTTCTTCTCTTTGCTCCTTTGATTGCCTGCAAAATGCCTAACGACAAAGTCCTGCCACGGAACCAAAGTTTGCCGCTTTTTAATCCCCATGTAGCGGATTTTATCTGTGAAACCGAGGCGAATAAGGTGCCGCCCATCGATGCGCAAGCCGAGGATTGGTTTCTCGCAGCACGCGCCTTGGAAGATCCTGAAATTTTCGTGGAAGACCGCGATTACAAAAAAATCGTCGATTTGACGCGTCAGGCGGCAGAGCGATTGCACTGGAAGGCGATGCTCAATCTGGCCAGCCTGTATGTGGAAGGGCGTGATCCTGTATATGGTGAGGAAGAAGCGGTGCAACTGGTGGAAAAGGCGATGCGCCTGGGCATACCTGCCGCCTATGACCGGATGGGGACGTATTACGCGAATGGCACGGGCGTTAACGGCGACATCACGCGTGCCTATGCCTTTTGGCAAAAGGCGGCGCAGATGGGTAACCCCCAAGCGCTGGGTTTTTTAGGAGAAAAACTCACTGCGGGGAAGGATTATCCGGGTGCTGAAATGTGGGGGAATATTCCTGTGGCAATCAAGATGATGGAGTGTGCACTGGGGCAGGGATATGGCCCATCCGCATATGATTTATCTTATTTATATGTTGTATTAAGAACGCCTGACGGCACGTCTGATGGGGAAAGAACAACTGAAACCAAAGAGCGTGCCTTGCAAGTATTACATACCGGAGTAAGGCTGGGCTGCGAGAAATGCGCAAACAAACTCACGATTGAATTTGGCGATCCGTTTGATCTTGCAAATATGCTGGTTCCGTACATTGATAAAGCGCGAGCGGAACGTTACGGCGTACTTAGCCGTGAACTTGGATTCAATCCCAATGCGCGTTTTCCTAATCTGGACAAGGTCTTGCCGCTCCCGCCCGCCGATCTGCCGTCCTGGAATGGCGACAGGGATACCTTGCTGCATGCCGCCAAGGGTGTCCGCCCGCCGCCCGCCATGCCGCAGCCAAGCGCCTCCTCTTTGTTGCAAAAACCATATTTCCTGGCCGCCGACTATGCGCTGCGTCCCACCGGCTTGCACAGCGACGCACCGACTGCGCCGTTTTCCGCATACTGGCAACCGGCCGCTGGGCAGGATTTGACGGAACCGGCCCGGCTGTTCAGTGAAGGCGAAGCGTTCCGCCATTTCAGCGTGCTCGATGCTGACGGAAACAGCCGTTATGGCCCCGTGACGTGGGAGCAGTGCCTGACGATACGGCACAACCATGGCGCCGTGGAACCGCGCACGGTGCAGGGTTTGCTGCGCGAGGTGGCGCGGCCCGAGCCTTTGTTGAGCTGCGTTTGCGACCAGGTCTGTCCGGTCAGCGGCGTCTGGCAACCGTGGTTGGCGGCCGACCATCCGCTGCGGGCCATCGTCAACCAGTACTGGCGCCAGGCGTGGCTGAACCAGGGCGCGCCGTTCCCGCGACCACGCCGCGACTGGCTGCTCGATTTGCCTGACGACGACGTGACGTGGCATTTGATGGATGCGTCCCTTCCTGATCTTGGATAAGGCAATGGATAGCAATCAATCCAGCATGGCTGCCGCGAGAGGACGCCTTGCGTCGCTTATTGTCTTGTGCTGCCTGCTTGCCTGCAAAATGCCTAACGACAAAGTCTTGCCACGTAACCAGAGCCTGCCGCTCTTCAATCCGCATGTCGCGGACTTCATCTGTGAAATCGAGGCAAGCAAGGTGCCGCCCATCGATGTGCAAGCCGAGGACTGGTTTCTCGAAGCGCGCGCCATGGAAGATCCTGAAATTTTTGTGGAAGACCGCGATTACAAAAAAATCGTCGATTTGACGCGTCAGGCGGCAGAGCGATTGCACTGGAAGGCGATGCTCAATCTGGCCAGCCTGTATGTGGAAGGGCGTGATCCTGTATATGGTGAGGAAGAAGCGGTGCAACTGGTGGAAAAGGCGATGCGCCTGGGCATACCTGCCGCCTATGACCGGATGGGGACGTATTACGCGAATGGCACGGGCGTTAACGGCGACATCACGCGTGCCTAAGCCTTTTGGCAAAAGGCGGCGCAGATGGGTAACCCCCAAGCGCTGGGTTTTTTAGGAGAAAAACTCACTGCGGGGAAGGATTATCCGGGTGCTGAAATGTGGGGGGAATATTCCTGTGGCAATCAAGATGATGGAGTGTGCACTGGGGCAGGGATATGGCCCATCCGCATATGATTTATCTTATTTATATGTTGTATTAAGAACGCCTGACGGCACGTCTGATGGGGAAAGAACAACTGAAACCAAAGAGCGTGCCTTGCAAGTATTACATACCGGAGTAAGGCTGGGCTGCGAGAAATGCGCAAACAAACTCACGATTGAATTCGGCGATCCGTTTGATCTTGCAAATATGCTGGTTCCGTACATTGATAAAGCGCGAGCGGAACGTTACGGCGTACTTAGCCGTGAACTTGGATTCAATCCCAATGCGCGCTTTCCTAATCTGGACAAGGTCTTGCCGCTCCCGCCCGCCGATCTGCCGCCCTGGAATGGCGACAGGGATACCTTGCTGCATGCCGCCAAGGGCATCAGCCCACCACCAGCTACCCCGCAGCCAAGCGACGCCTCGCAGTTACAAAAACCGTACTTCCTGGCCGCCGGCTAGGCGCAGCGTCCCGCCGGTTTGCCTCCCCGGCATCGCCCGCACTGTGCACGCGCCACGACCTGCCGCATGGGCTGCCCCACGTATAATTCCGCGCACTATCCACCGCTATTCTTTTTCGACAGGTTCCCATGCCCCAGACTCCCGATTTACCGCCGGATTGGCACGCGTTTGAAACAGCCTATGACGTTGAAGCAACCTGGTTCAGGCTGGCCAATGCCTCGCTGGCGCTGCTGGGCGCGTCCGCTTTCAAGGATCAGGCATTTTCAGCCTTTGCCTTCAATGCCGTATCGTTCCCGTCCATTTCGCTGAGCTTTGACACCGATCCCGGTAACAGGGCGCGCGATTACTATCCTCCGGACTGGTCGAACGAGTGCATGGAAGCCGACGTGCCGGAAATCGGGCAATTGTGGGAGGAGGGCTACGCAAGGATCGAAGATGCTTTAAGCGAGCTGATCGACGCTGCCGATGACGAGCTGCTCTGCGCCATCGAGGAAGGCTATCTGCACAGCCTCAGGAAAACCATGGTGCGGCTGGAAACGAGCCGTGCTTTCGAGCAGATCAAGACGTGTGCGCCGTTCTGGACCGTGGTCACGCAAATCGATGCCGATACGGATGAAGAGGAGCGCCTGCTCGAACAGGTGCGCCAAGACTTTCTGGCGTGAGCGCTATATCAGGGCTTGCCACGCCCTGACTTCTTCGTCCGTGAGCACCGGCCCCCAGCCGCCGCGCAGCGCCGCATCCGGCTGCGCATAGCGCCCAAGCTGCGGCACGGCGACGTCATGCCTGGCACAGATATCAAAGACGGCTTCCAGCTGGCGCCTGCTGGCCGCAAGGTCATCGCCATGCCAGGTACAGGCGCTCGTTTCCAGCACATGCTGCACCAGCGCTTCCAGCGTGCCCAGCAGGTGCCCGGGCAGTGGCGCACGCACGTCTTCCGGCCAGGGATCGCCCATGCCCGTCACAGCCAGGGAAGCGAAGCCCCGTTCCCAGGCGGCAAAATCCTCTGGCCCGACCTGCGCCACTTTCCACACGTGAGCGGCGAACGCGGACAGGGCAGGATGATCCACATCAAAGTGCCGGCAAAAGCGTTGCAGGCACGTGACGGCAAGGCATTGCCTGGCGATTACGGAGAGCGTGTCTATCGAGATGTTGTGCATGAGTCAAAAGCTCCTGACGGCGGCGCCTGCCGCAGCGCCTCCACCGGCAATTGAAAAAAGCGCGGCACCATGGCCGGCGACAGCGCGTCGCCGCCGTCCGCCATGGCCAGGCGGCCACTGAGCAGCAGCATCACGTAGCCATGGCCCAAGGACCAGCCGGCGCTGGCGGCGGCCTTGTCCCAGCGCGGGTCGAGGCCCGCTTCGCGCACGGCGGCGCCCGCCGTCTGCAGCACGTACTGGAAGCACGCCTGCGCCGCTTCCTGCAGGGCGGGGAACTGGCGCACGTCCTGGTGCTCGAACATCAGCCGGTAGTGGGCCGGCGCGGCCAGGGCGAATTCGATGTATTGCTGGCCCAGCAATTGAAAGCGCTGTTCGGCCGGCAAGCTGCCCGGCGGCGGCAGCTGCGTTTCCCATTTCTGTATCAGGCTGGCGAAACCGGCCGCCGCCACCTCGGCCAGCAGGGCTTCCTTGCTGGGAAAGTGGCGGTACACGGCGGCGACCGAGACGCCCACCGTGCGCGCCAGTTCGCGCAGCGACAGGGCGGCGTCTTGCTGCTGCGCCAGTTGCGCGATGACGGTGGCGACCAGGGTGTCGCGCAAGTTGCCGTGATGATAGGTGCTCGTTGTTGTCATTCGATGTTATCGCTGTTCACATTGTCGTGTATGATGGCATGTTATCACTGAAAACATGGAGAGCACATGCATGAGATGAACATTGCCGTCCGCACCGTGGACTTGCCGCCAGGCGCCAGCATCGCCCCGCTGTATCCCGGCAGCAACCTGGCCGACGCCTACGCCGTCGATTTGCCCACCGCGCAGGCGCGCCAGATGGACATGCAGAGCCTGGCGCGCCAGCTGCTGGGCAAGCAGCCGGGCTGGGCGCGCAAGCTGATGGTGCTGCGCGACGCCATCGTGGCGCGTTTCGGCATCCGGACGGCAAAACAGATGGAAGCGCGGCCCGGCAAGCGCATCGGCATCTTCCGCATCTATGCCGTCAGCGACGACGAGATCATCCTGGGCGAGGATGACAGCCACCTGGACTTTCGCCTGTCGGTGCTGCGCAACCGCGACGCGGGCCGCCATGGCAACGTGACCGTCTCCAGCGTCGTGCATTGCCATAACCGGGTGGGGCGTGCCTATATCCTGCTGATCCGGCCGTTTCACAAGCTGATCGTACGGCATTCGCTGGCGCGCGCCGCCAGGGCAGGCTTCGCCTGAGGCGGGGAGGGGCGGACGGCAAGGGCAATCTTGCTTATTCATGGCCGGTATTGCATACTGCACCACCAGCCTCATCACGATTCCCATGAACGATACGCTTCTCCTGCTGGGTTTTGCCACCACGCCGCTTGAACTGATTTCCTTTGTCCTGGCACTGACAACCGTTGCGCTGAACATCCGCCAGAATCACTGGGCGTGGCTGTTCGCCATCATTTCCTCGGCCGCCTACGGTTTCGTGTTTTTCGAATCGCGCCTGTATGGCGACATGGCCTTGCAACTGCTGTTCATCAGCGTCTCGTTCTGGGGCTGGTACCAGTGGCTGCATCCGGCCAGCGGCGGCAAGACCCTGCCCGTCACGCGGCTGGGCATGCGCGGCTGGCTGGGCAGCGCCCTGGCGTGGCTGGCGGGCTTTGTGCTGCTGGCCTGGCTGCTGACCTCGACCGACACGGACGTGCCTCACGCGGACGGTTTCCTCACGGCTGGCAGCCTGGTGGGGCAATTCCTGCTGTCGCGCAAGAAGCTGGAAAACTGGATCGTCTGGATCGTCGTTGATGTGCTGTACGTGTGGCTGTACCTGCACAAGGACCTGACCCTGACGGCCATCCTGTATGCGGTGTTTGTCGTCATGGCCACGATCGGCTTGCTGGCGTGGAAAAAAGCGGCGCCGGCCGCGCCCGATGCAATGGTCCTCAAGTGATGGGCCGCTGCGTGCGCGTGGCCATCCTGGGCGCGGAATCGTCGGGCAAGTCGACCCTGGCGGCGGCCCTGGCCGAGCGCTACGGCACCGTCTGGGTGCCTGAGTATTTACGTGAATTCGTCGCCACGCAGGGCAGGGTGCCTGTGGCGGAAGACCAATATGGGATTGCGCGTACGCAAGTTGAACGCGAAGCGGCCGCGGCCGCACAGGCGCGCAACTTCCTGTTCTGCGACACGACGCCCTTGATGACGGCGGTCTACAGCCGCCATTATTTCAATGGCGCCGATGCGCAACTGGCGGCGCTGGCCGCCGGCCATCAATACCACGCGACCATCGTGACTGCCCCCGACAGCCCCTGGACGCCAGACGGTTTGCAGCGCGAATCGGAAGCCGTGCGCCAGCTGATCTACCGCTATCTGCTCGACGAGCTGGACGCGCGCGGCATCGCCTACCTGCTGGTCAACGGTCCACTCGCGCAGCGCTTGAAGCAGGTTGACGGCTGGATGGCGAGGGCTGCGGCAGTCCTGCAGCGTTAAGGCCTGCCAATATGCTGGTGCAGGAATGCTTCCAGTTTCCGATACATCGCGGTGGCGTTGCGCGTCTTGTAAAAGCCATGCCCCTCGTCTTCCACCATCATCCATTCGGGCGCGTTATTGGCGGCAATCAGCGCCTTGCGCATCAGCTCGGCCTGCACGGGCGGCGTGGTCTCATCCTTGTCGCCATGGATGAGCAACACCGGCACCTTGATCCGCTGCGCTTGCTGGCTCGGTGAAATGGCATCGAGTTCGCGTGTATCCTCGCCCAGATAGTCCTGGAACTCGCGCCGCACATACTTGAGGCGGCGCGTCATGGGGGCGTCCTGCAGCAGCTTCAGTTCATACGCGCCGGCATAGCCAATCGCGCATTTGAAGGCGCCAGGCGCACGGACAGGCAGCATCATGGCCGCATACGCGCCGAAGCTGGCGCCATACGAACAGACGCGGCTGGCATCGACTTCACCCTGCGCCAGTACGGCCGCGAGGCCGTCGAGGATGTCATCCTGGATCAGCGTACCCCATTGGCGATAGCCGGCGCGCCGGAACCGCTCGCCGCGACCATCGGAGCCACGGTAGTTTACCTGCAGCACCGCATAGCCGCGGCTGGCAAGGAATTGGGCGTCGCTATCGAAATACCAGGTGTCGGCGATGCCGTGCGGGCCGCCATGGGGCATCACCACCAGAGGCAGCTTGACGCCGGGAGCATGCTTCGGCATGGTCAGGTAGCCATGCAGGTCCAGTCCGTCACGTGCCTTGAAGGCAATCGGCCGGCGCGGGGCCATCTGTTCCGGATCGATGTCGGCCATGGTCGCATACAGCAGGTCGGCCTTGTTGCTGGCTTTGTGATACAGGTAATAGCTGCCCGGATCGCGGTCGTTGGAAACGGCAAACAGCAAGGTGGCGCCATCGTCCGTGAAATTGATGAACTGGACATGATCGTCCGGAAACGAGGCGCTCAATTGCTGGTGCAGTCTGGCGCTATCGCTGGCAGGATCGACGTACACGGTGCGTGGCCTGCCGATGTCGATGACGACGGAAAATGGCGTGTCGTCGGGCGCCAGCATGGCAGTTCTGACGTCGCCGACGGCATCCTGCGCCAGGACAGTTTGTTTGCCGCTGGCAAGTTCTTGACGTATCAGCGAATACGGGCCGTTATCGTTGTTCTGAAAGGCGAAAAACGCGCTGTCGTCCGGCGTGAACTGGAATGGAATGAAATTTCTGCCTTTCTGCATCGTATGCAGACGCCATTCGCTGCTGGCATCGTCATAGCGATACAAGATGGGGGTGAGCTCGTCGTTCCAGCCATAGGCAAAACGTGGCACCTGATTATTCTGCAAGATGTAACTCAGCCGCGGCGCAGCAATATTGGCGATCAGCTTGCGCACGCCCTGTTTGCTGTCCACGTCATACAGCATCGAGCGGTCGCGATCCCAGTCCTGGGCGGACAGAAAGACATGGCCCGTGCGCGGCCGGGGAATGGTATTGATATAGGCGTAGCCATAATCATCCTGATACTGTCCGCGGCTTGATGAGCGAAACATTTCATAGCCATACAAATATTCCTGCTTGTTGCCGTCGAGGTCAAAGGCGAGGATTTCTCCCGTCGACATGGGCTTTTCGAGGGAGCCTTGTTCCTCGCCCTTGCGCATGACGAGGCGCCGGTTGTTCAGCCAGAAGTAGCTCATCGGCACTTCAAAGATACGCAGGCGCAGCGTGCCGACCAGTTGCATCTCGGGCAGGCTGTAGATCCCGATGGTGGGAACCATGCGTTCACCCTGGGGAACTTGCACCGTCACGGCCAAATGCTTGCCATCTGGCGAAAGCCGCAGCTTACTGACGGCATCGCGCTTGGTGAAGTGTTCGATGGGGATGAGTCGCTCTGCCGACCAGGCAGCGCTGGCCGCCAAAGTCGGGAACAGGACGGCGACGAGTAAGGGCAAGGCGCGTGGCAATGTAGGCATCGGCAAGGGTGGGTAGTTGCAAATAATGATATTTATTGTAGCAATAAAATCAATTCCTATTAGGAAATATTTCCAGCTTCCTCGCCATCCTCGCCGTCGTCCCCGTGCCAGGTCTCTTGCGCCCTGGATCAATCTTTACAGAAATTAAAAATCGAACTGCGCCGACACCTTGAACGTGCGGCTGGCGCCCGGATACAGATAGCCGTCCGATTCCGGCGTCACGTCGCGCCAGTAGAACTTGTCGGCCACGTTGTTGACGGCGGCGCGCAGCACGGCGCGCGTGCCGGCGATGCGCGTGGCGTAAGCGGCGCCCAGGTTGAACACGTGGTACGACGGCACGAAGGTCGTGTTGTTGTACTCAAACGCTTTCTTGCCCGCATATTCCCAGCTGCCGTTCACGCTCAGGCCCGCCACCTGTTGTACGGCGTAGTCCGCATGCACGGCCGCCTTGAAGGCGGGCACGTTGGGTACGCGCTTGCCGTCGAGGTCCGCATTGCCCGTGCCCGACTGCTGGCTGTTCAGGGCCGTCACGGAAGCGCCCAGGCTCAGGTTGGCGCTTGCCTTGCCCTGGGCCGACAATTCCAGGCCGCGGTGCTGGGCCTGGCCTTCGCGCACGAAGTAGCCGGCCGTGTTCTGGAATTCCAGGCCCTTGCGGATCTGGAACAGGCTGGCCGCCAGCATGAAGTCCGGCGTCACATCCATCTTGGCGCCGAGTTCGATCTGCTTCGAGCGGCTCGGTGACAGTTCTTCATTGGCATTCATTGCCTTGCGGTCGGCCGTGCCGCCATGTTCCATGCCCTGCGAATAGGCCGCATACACGGACACATTGTCGAGCGGGGTATAGACGAGCGATACATTCGGCAGCAGGAAATCGTGCTTGGCGCGGATTTCCGTGTCGGCCTTGAGCACGTACTGGTAGCCATCGACATTGATATGGCGCAAGCCGCCATGCAGTTTCCAGTTCGGCGCCAGGCTGACGATATCCTGCACGAAGACGGAGTTTTCCGTATCCTTGCGCACCAGCCGCACGGGGCCAGTGACGCCGGGCGACGTGCCGACGATCTGCGGCTGGTAGATGTTGCTCACGCCCACCCAGTCGTACACGTACAGGCCGGCGCGGTCCTTGCGGCGGAAGGTCGAGATGCCGGCCGTGAAGTCATGGCGCAGGGAGCCGGTGGCGAACTTGCCCTGGATCATGGCTTGCGCGCTCAGCGGTTTTTTCGTCTCGCCCAGGCTGCGGTAGTCATACACGTCGTAATCGCCATTGCCGCAGAAGCCGGGGTACAGGTCCTGTCCGCTGCAGCCATACGGGAAGGCCGTGTAATCGTCGCGCTTGAACGAGTGCTGGTTGGCCGACACGGTGGCGTGCCAGTCGTCATTGAACGCGTACTGGAAGCGCAGGCCGATATTGCTGGTGACGGTTTCCACGGGGCGCGTCCACGGCTGCAGGTTGAGCATGGCGTCGGCGCTGATGCCGGTCGGCAAGGTCTTATTGTTCAGCAGCTGGAAGCCGGGCGCCGTGGCCTGCGCCTTGTCCTGGTAGTCGGCGTCCAGTTGCAGCAGCGCTTGCGGCGAGATTTGCCAGTCGAAGGCGCCGGAAATGAACTTGCGGTTGCCGTCCGCGCCCTTGATGTAGGAGCGCAGGCGCTCGGCCGCCACGTTGACCCGGTAGCCGAAGCGCGTGTCTTCCAGGCGTCCGCCCAGGTCGACGGCGCCGTACAGGGTGCCTCGTTCGCGCGTTTCCACGGTCACCGTGCGCAGCGGCGCCGCGGTGGGGCGCTTGACGATGAAGTCGATCACGCCGCCCGGCGCGGCCACGCCCGCCTGCAAGCCGGCCAGGCCTTTCAGCACTTCGATGCGTTCCTTGTTTTCCAGCGGAATTTGCGTGTCGCCAGGAATGGCCACGCCATCCTTGCGGTAGCTGGAATTGTTGTCGAGCTTGAAGCCGCGGATGGAAAACTGTTCCGCATAGCCGACGGCGTTGTAGGCGTCATTGATGCTGGCGTCGAGCTTGACGGCATCGCTGAGATTGCGGATCTGCAAGTCCTGCATGTCCTTTTGCGAAATGACGGTGACGGACGCGGGCGTCTGCAGCAGCGGCGCGTCGCTAAAGCCCCCGACGGAGGCGCGCTTGGCGGCCGGCGCCTTGCTGGCCGTGACGACGACTTCGGCCATGCTTTGCGCCTGCGGGTCGGCCGCTTCGGTGCTGTCATTCGCGGCGAAGGCAGGCGCGGCAAACGCGTGCAGGATGGCCAGTGTCAGGACAGGACGGGAAAAATGCGCAGATAAATTCGGTGTGGACATAGATTGCTCGTGGTTCAAGCCGTCTCGGGAAAGAGCACGGCAGGCTGCTTGTTCGGCTGGCGCCAACGCAGGAGCTATCAAAGGAGGGAGGTACTTTGCGCTTTCCTTCGCTGGCATTATCCAGATCAGGTACGAAGGGTATCTCTCACCCGGATGACTGCTCCAGGACCCCTAGCGAAATGACAGCTTAGCATGAAGCACGGCCAGCTGTCCCACTGGCCGACCGTTTTACAACACTGTGGCGCGAATTTGCAAACTGCGCTACAGACTCAGTTCCAGCACCTTGCGGCTGACGGCGGGCGTCACTTCGCGCTGCTCTCCCAGCGCCGTCATGCCGTGCGCTTCCAGAGCGGCCACGACGGCGTCCACGCTGGCATGGTTCAGGCCATAGTCGGCCAGGCGCGTCTTGACGCCCATGTGGCGGAAGAAGAATTCCGTGCGCGCGATGGCCGCCTCGATGCGGCCGTCCTCGTCGCCGCCATCGAGGCCCCACACGCGGGCCGCGTATTGCAGCAGCTTGGCGCGCTTGGCCTGCTTGCGCACGCGCAGCATGCTGGGCAGGATGATGGCCAGCGTCTGCGCATGATCGAGCTCGTACAGGGCCGTCAATTCGTGGCCGATGGCGTGCGTGGACCAGTCCTGCGGCACGCCTACGCCGATCAGGCCGTTCAAGGCCAGGGTGGCGCTCCACATCACGTTGGCGCGCACGTCGTAGTCGTCCGGGTGCGACAGGGCTTTCGGGCCTTCCTCGATCAGCGTCAATAAAATGCCTTCGGCGAAGCGGTCCTGCACGGACGCGTTCACGGGATAGGTCAAATACTGTTCCATCACATGCGCAAACGCATCGACGACGCCATTGCCCACCTGGCGCAGCGGCAAGGTGAACGTCTTCGACGGGTCCAGCACGGAGAATTTCGGATACACCTTGCGGCTCATGAACGAGCGCTTTTCCTGCGTGGCCTTGCGCGTGATCACGGCCGAGCCATTCATTTCGGAACCCGTGGCCGGCAACGTCAACACGGTGCCGAAGGGCAGGGCGGCTTCGACGATCTTGCCGCCTTTGGCCAGGATGTCCCACGCTTCGCCTTCATGCAAGGCGGCGGCGGCGATGAACTTGGTGCCATCGACCACGGAGCCGCCGCCGACGGCCAGCAGGAAATCGATGCGCTCGCTTTTCACCATGGCCACGGCCTGCATCAGGGTTTCATAGCTGGGATTGGGTTCGATGCCGGCAAATTCCAGCACCGTGTGGCCGGCCAGCGCCGCCCTGACTTCATCGTAGACGCCGTTCTGCTTGATGCTGCCGCCGCCGTAGGTCATCAGGACCCGCGCCTGGGGCGGGATCAGGCCGGCGATGGCGGCGATCTGGCCCTGGCCGAAGAGGATTTGCGTCGGATTGTAAAAGTCGAAATTGAACATGGGGCTCCTGCTGCCGAGGTATAGGCTGTTGCTGAGCCATGATTATGGCCGAACGGGTGAAATCGTGTCGTGGACGCTTGAGCTTTTCGCCCGCGCGGTGGAGAATGCAGCCGATGTCACCACCACGCGAAAAGGAATGCGCATGACCACCGTCCCACTGGAAGAATCCGGCTTGCCGGCCACCGCGCTCGACATGCACCGCGCCATTGGCGCCACCATCGCCGCGCTGCAGGCGCTGGACTTGAACAGCCAGCGTTTCGAGGCGTGCACGGACCCCGAACTGCGCCGCGTGCTGGCGCATGCGGGCGACACGAGCCGCAAGGAAGCGGCCATGCTGCTCGAATGGATGCGCCGCCGCGACGCGCGCCTTGATGCGGCCATGAAAGAAGCGCTGTTCAAGGCGGGGCCAATTGTTGCCCAGTATCACTATGACGAGAAAATATTGTAACTATTGGTTTGTTGTTGTGGCGTACCATGCGCCACATAGCCTTTGCTTCGCGTAGACTGTGCCCCGAACACGATTTTGGGGGAGTCTGCAGAAATGAAATCATTACCATACCGAGAAGGCAGCTGGTTTGCCGTGCCCCTGCCGGGCGGCGGTTATGCCGTCGGCGTGGTGGCGCGCAGGGCGCCTGCCGGGCGCATCATGCTGGCGTATATGTTCGGGCCGAAGCGCGACAGTTTGCCCGCGCTGGAAGAGCTGGAAGGCTTGCGGCCGGAACAGGCCGTGCGCCGCCTGCGCACGGGGGACATGGCCCTGCTCAACGAGCGCTGGCCCCTGCTGGGCGACAGCCTCCACTGGGAGCGCGATGCCTGGCCCATGCCGGCCTTTATCCGCCGCAATGAATCCTTGCAGCGCGCCTGGCGCGCCAGCTATGCGGACGCCGATCCTGCCAAGCTGAACCGCGAGGAATCGATTCCCTTCGACACGCCGGGCATGGAAAGCGATTCCCTGTACGGCTACGGGGCGACGGAATTGTTGATGAGTAAATTGTTGGCGCAGGAGCAGGCGTCGGCGTGATGGCTGCCGGGCGGCCTTGGTGCCGGAACCTGCATCGGACGGCGTAGGTCGGCTTAGCGCAAAGCGCGTAAGCCGACACCACCAGCGGCCCAGGTCAACAATGTTGTCGGATTACGCGAGGCAAGGCCTCGCTAATCCGACCTACGCCGCTTATGCCGCCGGCAAGCTGATCTGAAACGCCAGGCCGCCGCCTTCGCGGTTGCGCACCTGCAGTTCGGCGCCGTGGCGCAGCAGCACGCGGTCGACGATGGCCAGGCCCAGGCCAGCGCCGTTGGCTTGTCCGCGCGCCGTGTCGAGGCGGGTGAACGGTTTCATCAGCTGCTCGATCTTTTCCGCCGGCACGCCCGTGCCGTGGTCCTGTACCTCGATGATCACCTTTTTCGCGCCGTGGCTGGTGCGCACCTGGCAGGCGATGTCGATTTCCGTCACGTCGCTGCCCGGCGTCTTGCCATAGCGGCGCGCATTCTCGATCAGGTTGTTCAGCACGCGGCGCAAGTCGGTGGGGTTGCCCATCGCATGCGCGCCATCGGCGATGGTGGCGTTGAGCTTCACATCCGGCAGGCGCATCGCTTCGCGCGTCATATCGTGGAGCAAACCGCTGAGGTCGACATCGGTAAAGCTCGACGCTTCCGTTGGCTTGGCGTAGTCGAGGAACTGGCCGATGATGGCGTCCATCTGCCCGATATCGGACTGGATGCCTTCGCGCGCCTCGTCCGACAGGTTGGCCATTTCCACTTCCAGCTGCATGCGCGCCAGCGGCGTGCGCAAGTCGTGCGAAATGCCGGCCAGAATCACGGCGCGGTCCGATTCCACCTGTTTCAGATCATCGACCATCTGGTTGAAGCTGCGGTTTGCCTCGATGATTTCGATCGGCCCTTTTTCCGGCAACGGCGCCGGCTGCTTGCCCTTGGCGATGTCGCGCGCGGCCGCCGTCAGACGCGACAGCGGCAGATTGATCAGGCTGGAAATGATGGCCGCGCCCAGCAGCGACAGCAGGGACACCAGGCTGGCCCAGCCCAGCCACTGGAAGCCCGTGAGGCCGCGCAGGCGCTCGCGGTCCAGCATCAGCCAGTATTCGTCGTCGTCGATCTTGAAGCTGACCCAGAAGCCGGCCACGCCGTTGACGCGCGCGGAAAAGCGCGTGTCCTTGCCCAGTTTGGCCTTCACCAGCGCCTCGATCTCGGGCATCAGGTAATTGTCGGGCGGCGGCTCGATGCGGTCGTCCTCTTCCAGCGAGAAGATGCGGATGCCTTCGTTGCTGACGAGGTCGAACAGCAGCTCGCGGCGCAGCTCGGGCGCCGAGTGCGTCAGTGCCGCATGCGTGATGGTGACGACGGAAATGATCTGGGCGGAAATCTGCTGCGCCTGCGGCTCGCGCTGGATGACGGAAATCATGCCGATCCAGGTGATCATGCTGACCGTGGTCAAGGTGCCGAGCAGCAAAAAGGTGCGCCAGAACAGGCCGCTTTTCAGCCGCGCCAGGCTGATATCGGGAACAAGCTTCATCATGCCTCGCCAGCGATCAGCGCGGCTGTCCGTCCGGGATGAAGACGTAGCCGAGGCCCCACACGGTCTGGATGAAGAGCGGGCTCGACGGATCGGGTTCGATCAGTTTACGCAGGCGAGAAATCTGCACGTCCAGGCTGCGGTCGAACACTTCGTATTCGCGTCCGCGCGCCAGTTCCATCAGTTTTTCGCGTGACAGCGGCTGGCGCGCATGGCGGGCAAACACTTTCAATACGGAAAATTCGCCCGTGGTCAGCGGCACCGTTTCGCCATTCTTTTTCAAGGTGCGCGTGCCCAGGTCCAGCACGAAGTCGCCGAATTCGAAGGTTTGCGGCGTTTCCGACGGCGCGCCCGGGATTTCATCGGGACCCTTGCGGCGCAGCACGGCGCCGATGCGGGCCACCAGTTCGCGCGGGTTGAATGGTTTCGGCAGGTAGTCGTCGGCGCCCATTTCCAGGCCCACGATGCGGTCTACGTCCTCGCCCTTGGCCGTCAGCATGATGATCGGCGTCTGGTCGCCCGCGCCGCGCAGGCGGCGGCAGATCGACAGGCCGTCTTCGCCCGGCAGCATCAGGTCGAGCACCAGCAGGTCGTAGCGTTCGCGCAGCCACAGCTTGTTCATGGCCGTCGCACTCTCTGCCGTGAAGACATTGAAGCCCTGTTCGGTCAGGTAGCGCCGCAGCAGGTCGCGCAGGCGCACATCGTCATCGACCACCATGATTTTTGCCTGGTGGCCATGGATCGATTGCGTTGTTGTATTGCTGCCGGTAGTGGAGGTTGTGGTCATTTAGGGTGTCGTGTTATCTTATATTAGTTGCTATAGTAACGCCTCGCGCGGCGTCGGCAAGGGGCTGTGGCGACCCATTACAAAGTGTTACAAACTTTACCCAATTACTCTTACTGCACCGTGTAAAGCATCATACACTGGGGCCACAGTGGAAATCAGCTTTAGTTTATACGGCATCGCGGAAGAGGAACTCAATGAATATCTTTACTAAAAAAATTCACGCCGCTCCCAGCGCAGCTATTGCCGCACGTACGACTGTGCTGTCCGCATTTGCCGTTTGTTCCGTGTTTGCCGCCAGCCTGGCGCTGGCGCAAAACCAGCCGCCGCCACGCCGTGACGACCAGCAGCAAATGCAGGCCCAGCGGTATGAACAGGTACAGCGCAGCAATAGCAATGATACGCGACTGCGCGAACAGCGTGACGCACGCAGTTTCGACACCCGCGCCGAAGAGCAGCGCCGCGCCAACGAGGGCGCGGACGCCTCACGCCGGACGGGCCGCATGACGCCCGACGAGCGCCGCGACCTGCGCCGCCAGATCAACGAAGTGGGCCAGGATATTTACTCGAATCCGCCGCGTCGTTGATGACATCCGGCAATACCTACTGCGCGTCGCGACTTGTGGCCTGCGATGCTCACTGTACTAAAGTACAGTTCCGCTTCTCGGCCACAATTCACTTCCGCTCGCTACGGTCTTGCCAGATGTCGTGACTTTACCTGAAACATCCATCTCCATTTTTCATTCCCCTGTTTGTTGCGCCAGGATTATGCTAATCCGGCATACCGCCACGCCCCGTGATATTGTTCTAGTGCACTGAGACAATTCTCCGAATGTGTTGCAGGGGGAGGCAAGTGGTGAGCGACGACGACACACCCGTTCCTGATGCGGCCCCCGCAGGCGGCCTGCCGTACGGCCTGGTCCAGCGCGACGGGGGCGTGTTCCTGGACCTGTCGCTGGCGCCGGCGCAGCTGCGCGCCGCCGTCGACCAGCTGTTCCAGTCGGGGCAGTTGCTGGCTGGCCTCGATTACGGTTTGTTCCTGCTGACCCTGTTTCATGCCCCCACGCCCCGCGCCGCGCCCAAGGGTGACGCCTTGCTGCGCATCGCCGTGCGCGTGGCGCCATTTTCACCCCAGCGCCGCGCCCTGTATAAACAGGTCAAGATCCACGGCGACAGCGCCGAGTTTTACTTTGAAGCATTGCTTCCTGACGCCGATGGCCAGGTGCCTGTGCGCCGCGAGTTTGACGAGCTGGTGGCTGACCTGTGGTGCAAGGGTGTGCACTACGGCATCGATAGTGTGGCCGTGCGCGCCATTCTCGCCAGCGGCAAGGCCGAGCGCATCACGGTGGCGCGGGTGCTGCCGCCGCAGCCGGGGCGCGACGCCCAACTGGTGGAGGTGTCGCAAGGCATCCACCGCGACGATGCGCCGCGCGAACGCTCCGATGGCCGCCTCGATTTGCTCAGCTTCAAGAACCGCTTTCCGCAAGTCAAAAAACACGCGCGCCTGCTGCGTCTGCTGCCAGGTGCGCCCGGCTTGCCCGGCTATGACCTGGCCGGCAAGGCCCTGCCGCCGCCCGCGCCGCTGGCGCTGGACCTGGCCACAGTGGCGGGGCCGGGCACGGCGGTCGGACATTTCAGCGATGGCGATTTCGTCGTGGCCACCCAGGCTGGTTACGTGAATGTCGATGAGGGCGGCAAGATCTCCATCGAGAACAAGATCGTCAGCCGCGAAGGCGTCAGCAGCCGCACCACGGGCAATCTGAAGCTGCGCGCCGCCTACGAGGAGTATGGCGACGTGCAGGAGCAGCGTCAGCTCGACGGCAGCGATATCACCATCCATGGCGACGTGTATGGCCATTTGCACTCGCATGGCGGACTGATCTTGTTGCAGCGCAACCTGGTGGGCGGCACGGCGTTCAATGAACACGGCGACGTGCGCGTCGAGGGCGTCGCTTCCGGTTCCGTGCTGCAGGCACTCAGCGGCGAAGTGCATGTGAAGCGCGCCGAAAGCTGTGTCATCGCCGGCACGCGCGTGGTGATCGACAGCGCCAGCAATTGCGAGATCATCGCCGACGAGGTCGTCATCGAACTGGCCGAAGGCTGCGCCGTGGCGGCGCGCACCATCCGCATCGGCAGCGCCGGCCCGCGCAAGCAGGTGGAAATGCTGCTATTTCCCCTCGTGCCCGATTTGAGCGCCCTGGAGCAACAGATCGCCGAGAGTCTGGCCAAGGCCGCGCAGTACCAGCAGGTGCAGCACAAGCGCCAGCAGGAAATCGATGCCATCGCGCAGTTGCCGGAAGTACGCAACTACCTGACCCTGGCGGGCCAGCTGCGGCGCGGCGAATTGCAGCTGCAGCCGGCGCAACAGCTGCAATACGACAAGCTGGCCGCGCGCATCGCTCCCGTCCTGAAGGAGGTGGCGCGGCTGCGCGTGGAAGTCAAGCAGTCGGAAATCCTGCAGGCGCAGATGCTGGCCCTGGTGGCGCAGCTGCGCCAGGAGCGGCAGGCGACGGCTGGCCAGTCGCGCTGCAGCCTGGGCCTGGTCGATGGAGAAACGACGGTGCGCGCCCTGGTCGTGCCGCCCGGGCCGGCCAAGGTCTACGACCGGCCGCCGAAAGAAATCAAGGCCTTGCTGCGCAGCGCCACGCCGGCCACGCAAGCCGTGTTCGCGGACAGCACGGGCAGCCTGGACTGGACGTATGCGCCGCCGCCCTAGCGTTTAATCCGTGACCTTGCCGCGCGACTGCTTGAGCACGCTGTGCGTGCTCTTGCTGTCGAGGCGGCGCCGCTGCGAGCTGCGCGTGGGCTTGGTGGCGCGCCGCACGGCGGGCAGGAACGTGACGCTGTCGATGATTTCCTGCAGCCGGCGCAAGGCTTCTTCCTTGTTCTGCTCCTGGCTGCGCGACTGCTGCGCCTTGAGCACCAGTACGCCATCCTTGCTGATGCGGCTGTCGCGCAGGGCCAGCAGACGCTCCTTGTATGCTTCCGGCAGCGACGAGGCGGCGATGGGGAAGCGCAGATGGATGGCGCTGGACACCTTGTTGACGTTCTGCCCGCCCGGGCCCTGGGCGCGGATGGCGGAAAATTCAACTTCAGCGGGGTTGACGAGGTGTTGCATGGCCTGCCTGTAGGGAGTGATGTGGGTATTGTAAGGGAAGATGGCTGCGCCGGCGCAAGGGCGGGCGGCCAGTCGATGATGTCTTCCGGGAAAGTTGATGTTTCTCAACGCTGGAGGCGGGGATGCTGGTTAGCATGGGCCAACGTTGCGCCACTGCGCATCCTGGCAGCGCTTACCGGATGAAAGGAACACCATGCAGCCCACGACCAAGCCTGGCGCCGCAGCGACGGCGGAACGCGGCACCGCGCAATCCCTGACGCAGTACTTGAGCTTTCGGCTGGGCGGCCTGGAATACGGCCTCGATTACCGCTGCGTGCGGGAATTGCGTGCCCTCAAGGAGCTCGACCGTTTTTCTTCGGAAGGGGAAGTGCTGCACAGCGTGGCCGTCTCGCGCGGCGTGATCATCCCCATCGTCGATATGCGTGCCGCGTTCGGCAGCGCCCACGGCGCGCCAGACCCGGCCACCGACGTGATCATTCTGCAGCTGAGTAATGGCGTGATGGGCATGGTGGTCGACGGCGTCACCGATATCGTCAGCCTGGCGCCCGCCGACATCGCCGCCGTGCCCGGCCTGGGCGAGGCGGAGGCCGATTACCTGCTGGGCCTGGCCACGGTGGCGGGACGCCGCTTGATCCTCGTCGACATCGACCGCCTGATGGCAATCCGCAGCCCCGGTCCCATGCAGGTGGCCTAAAAAAAAAGACGACCTGAAGGTCGTCTTTTGTCGCTGCTTGATTAACCGAGTTTTTCCAGCTGATCCTGCAAGTCCAGCCATTCCGCTTCCAGCTGCGCCAGGTCCTTGGTGAAGAAGGTCTGGTCGGCCAGCAACTGTTTCAGCTTGGCCTTGTTGGCCGCGTCGTAGATGGTCGGCTCGCCCAGCTTTTCTTCCGTTTCCGCCTTTTGCGCGTTGCGCTTGGCAATCTGCTCTTCCTGGCGCTTGATCTTGTTTTCGATCGGCTTGCGCAGGGCGGCCGCCTTCTGGCGGTCTTCCGCTTCCTGGCGCTTGTCGCGCACGGGCGCGGCAGGGGCGGCGGCCGGCGCAGGGACGGACGACGTTACCGGGAAGTCGGTCTTGTTGGCCTTGCCGGCGGCCGGCAGCACATCGGTACCCTTGCCCAGCTTGGTCTTGAACAGCCAATCCTTGTAGTCGTCCAGGTCGCCGTCGAACGGCTGCAGCTTGCCGTCGGCCACGATGATGAATTCGTCCGTGGTGGCGCGCAGCAAATGGCGATCATGGGACACGACGACCAAGGTGCCTTCGAACTGGGCCAACGCTTCCGTCAGCGCTTCGCGCGTTTCCAGATCCAGGTGGTTGGTCGGTTCATCGAGCAGCAGCAGGTTCGGCCGCTGCCAGACGATCAGGGCCAGCGCCAGGCGGGCTTTTTCGCCGCCCGAGAACGGCGCGATCGACGCGGTGACCATGTTGCCGGGGAAGTTGAAGCCGCCCAGGAAGTTGCGCAGTTCCTGCTCGCGCACGGTCGGGGCGATCTTCGCCAGATGCCACAGCGGCGATTCGTCGTGGCGCAGCATTTCCACCTGGTGCTGGGCGAAGTAGCCGATGTTGAGGCCCTTGCCCATGGTGGCGTCTCCCGTCAATGGCATCAGTTCGCCGGCGATGGTCTTGATCAGCGTCGATTTGCCGGCGCCGTTCTGGCCCAGGAGGCCGATACGCTGGCCGATCTGCAGCGAAAACTTGATGCCGTTGACGATGGTCTTGTGCGTGATCTCGCCCGTCGCTTCGTTTTCGATCTTGTAGCCCGCATCGACGTCTTCCATCACCAGCAGCGGGTTCGGGGCGCTCAAAGGCTCGCGGAATTCGAACGAGAATTCGGCGGCGGCGCGCAGCGGCGCCAGTTCTTCCATCTTCGCCAGCGCCTTCATGCGGCTTTGCGCCTGGCGGGCTTTCGAGGCTTGCGCCTTGAAGCGGTTCACGAACGATTCCAGATGGGCACGCTTGCGCTGCTGCTTTTCCAGCGCGCCGGCGGCCAGGATCATCTGCGCTGCGCGTTGGCGCTCGAAGCTCGAATAGTTGCCCGAATAGCGTTTCAGCTTGCGCTCGTCGATATGCACGACGACGTTGACCACTTCATCGAGGAAGTCGCGGTCATGGGAAATGATCAGCAAGGTGCCGGCGTAGCGCTTGAGCCAGTCTTCCAGCCAGATGATGGCGTCCAGGTCCAAGTGGTTGGTCGGCTCATCGAGCAGCAGCAGGTCGGACGGGCACATCAGCGCTTGCGCTAGGTTCAGACGCATGCGCCAGCCGCCGGAGAAACTGGCGACAGGCTGCTGCATCTGGTCCAGGGTAAAGCCCAGGCCCAGCAGCAATTGCTCGCCGCGCGACTGCACGGTATATGCATCGGCATCGGCCATGGCGCTGTAGATCTCGCCGATGGCGATGCCGTTTTCCGACGTGGCCGGTTCCGATTCCAGGCGCGCCAGTTCCGCTTCCAGCTTGCGCAAGGTCACGTCGCCGTCGATGGCGTAATCGAGCGCGGCACGGTCCAGCGGCGGCGTTTCCTGCGCCACGTAAGCCACGCGCCATTTGGCCGGGAAATCGATCTCGCCCTGGTCAGGGTGCAATTCGCCGCGCATCATGGCGAACAGGCTCGATTTGCCCGCGCCATTGGCGCCGATCAGGCCGATCTTGTCGCCCGGATTGAGGGTGACATCGACTTGTTCGAGCAACGGTTTGATGCCGCGCATCAGGCTTACTTGTAGGAAACGTATCATTTTTTTCTTTGTAAAGGCTGGGCTTTACCCCTCGCCGTAAAAACATCGTGTAGGTCGGATTAGCCCGAAGGGCGTAATCCGACGGGTGCCGCACAGGCATGTCGGATTACGCTACGCTAATCCGACCTACCAAGTCGATCAAACCAGCTTGAGCTGCTCGGCCGTCAGCAGGAATACCATGTCGTCGCCGGCGCTCGTCGTCAGCCAAGTCAGGCCCAGCTCGCCGAAGGCCGCTTCCGCGTAGGCGCGTTCGTTGCCGATTTCAATCATCAGGATGCCGTCGTCCGTCAGGCGCTCGGCTGCGCCGGCGATGATCTTGCGCACCAGGTCCATGCCGTCGCTGCCGCCGTCGAGGGCGATTTGCGGTTCGGCCAGGTATTCCTGGGGCAGGGCGCCCATCGACGCGGAATTCACGTACGGCGGGTTGCTGATGATCAAATCGTATTTCTTGGCCGGCACGTTCGTGTACAGGTCTGATTCGATCAGGTTCACGCGGTCTTGCAATTTGTACGTGTCGACGTTGCGCTTGGCCACGGCCAGCGCGTCGGCGGAAATGTCCACGGCGTCGACCTGGGCGTTCGGAAAGGCGTCGGCCATCATGATGGACAGGCAGCCCGAACCGGTGCACAGTTCCAGGATGTTTTCCACGGCTTCCGGTTCCGCCACCCACGGCGAGAAGTATTCAGGGATCAGCTCGGCGATGAAGGAGCGGGGCACGATCACGCGCTCGTCGACGTAGAAGTTATACGTGCCCAGCCAGCCTTCCTTGGTGATGTAGGCGGCTGGCACGCGGTCGATGCTGCGGCGGTCGATGACCGTCATCACGCTGGCCACTTCCGACGGCAGCAGCTTGGCGTCGAGAAACGGTTCGAGCTTGTCGAGCGGCAACTTCAAGGTGTGCAGGATCAGATAAGCCGCTTCGTCGAACGCTTCGGCGCTGCCGTGGCCGAAAAACAGCTTGGCGGTATTAAAACGGGTAACGGCGTAGCGCAGCAGGTCGCGTGGCGTGGAAAACGGGTTCGGGGTCATGGCATTCTCGAAAAGACGGTGTTCTGGCCCGCCGTGACGGGCCTCGGTATTCTGGTTCAGACGGGCAGCAAATGCTCCAGCGTGCGCCGGTAAATATTCTTCAGGGGATCGATGTGGCGCAGTTCGATGTGCTCGTCGATCTTGTGAATACTGGCATTGGGCGGCCCGAATTCTATCACTTGGGGGCAGATTTGCGCGATAAACCGGCCATCCGAGGTGCCGCCCGTGGTCGACAGCTCCGTCGTGAGGCCCGTTTCTTCGAGGATGGCCGACGACAGCGCATCGCTCAAGGTGCCGCGCGGCGTGAGGAAGGGCAGGCCGCTCAGGGTCCACTGCAAATCGTACTGCAAGTCATGCTTGTCGAGGATGGCGTGGACCCGTTCCTGCAAGCCTTCGGCCGTGCTGGCCGTGGAAAAGCGGAAGTTAAAGTCAATCACCATGTCGCCCGGGATCACGTTGTTGGCGCCCGTGCCCGCGTTGATGTTGGACATTTGCCACGAGGTCGGCAGGTAATACTCGTTGCCCGCGTCCCATTTTTCCTCGACCAGGTCGGCCAGCGCCTGCGCCGCTTCGTGGATCGGGTTTTTCGCCAGGTGCGGGTAGGCGATATGGCCTTGCACGCCCTTGATGGTCAAGCGGCCCGACAGCGAACCACGGCGGCCGTTCTTGATCATGTCGCCCAGCTGCGCGCTCGAGGTCGGCTCGCCCACGAGGCAATAGTCGATCTGCTCGCCGCGCGCCTTCAGTTGCTCGCAGACGATGACGGTGCCGTCCGTGGCCGGGCCTTCCTCGTCGCTGGTGATCAGGAAGGCGATCGAGCCCGTGTGTTCGGGCGTGGCGGCAATGAATTCCTCGCAAGCCACCACCATGGCGGCGATCGACGTCTTCATGTCGGCCGCGCCACGGCCGTACAGCTTGCCGTCGCGGTGCGTGGGAATGAAGGGCAGCGAGCGCCATTGCTCGACGGGGCCGGTCGGCACCACGTCCGTATGGCCGGCAAAGACGAACACGGGGGACGTCGTGCCACGGCGTGCCCACAGATTGGTGACGTCGTTCGACTGGATCGTTTCGCAGACGAAGCCCAGCGGGGTGAGGAGGTCGATCAGGTGCTGCTGGCAGCCCTTGTCGTCGGGCGTGACCGAGGACAGGGCGATCAGTTTTTCGGTCAGGGCGAGGGTTTTGGAGGTGGTCATGGTGTGGAGCGGGGGCGTACCCTTGGGACTCGGCGTCCCCGTACGACCCCAGCTTTGCAGGTGTCGGGTTTAAACTGAAAAAATGCTCTTGTACTGCGCATCGGAAAACGCCACGCTGAACTGGCCATCCTTGTCCAGCACGGGGCGCTTGATGATGGATGGGTTTTCCAGCATCAGTTCCAGGGCACTGGCGGCGTCGACGGTGGCGGCTTTGCGCTCGTCGGACAGGGCGCGCCAGGTCGTGCCTTTCTTGTTGACCAGCACATCCCACGGCAATTGCCCGAGCCACGCTTCCACTGTGGCGCGTTCCAGGCCCTGCTTCTTGAAGTCGTGGAAGGTGAAATCGAGTTGCTGCGCGGCCAGCCAGGTGCGGGCCTTTTTGACGGTATCGCAGTTGGGGATACCGTAGAGTGTAATGGTCGTCATGGGTAGGGCTAAGGGGAATGAATGCGGTTCGCTTGATCGCGGCGCTTGCGCCAGGTCAAAATGCGATGGTAGCCGCCATTATACAGTCGATGCGCAGTCGATGCGGCAGTGCAACACGGTTGCATGTCACGGGCAGGTTCAGGGCCAGGCGCTGCGAATGCCCAGTTGCGTGGCCACCTGGCCGAAGTCGCGGTGCGCGGATAGCGGCGTGGCGGACGCCATCGCCAGCCTGGGCGTGGCGCAATGTTGCCACGGTTGCGCCGCTATTCGTCGGCGTAGGCGCGGGCGGCCGCCATCACAGCGTCGAGTTTTCCTTTTGCCAAGGCTTGCAGCGGCGACTTGCCGCCCAGCGACAGGCGCGGGACGGTAAAAAAGTCCCATTTGGCGGCGCCGGGCAAGTCACCGAGAATTTTGCTGATTTTTTCCAGGGTGTGGCGGTCATGGCGGGGATCGGCGAAAAATGCCGGATAAACATATTCGCCGGAGGCGCCGCGCAAGGCGAACAGGCGTCTGGCTTTCAGTGCCGCACTGAGTGCCTGCGGCGTGACTGCCAGCCGGGCGCGCAATTCGGGGCCGGACAGCAAGCTGTGCGAGGCCACGTCTTTTTCACGCTGATGCCGTTCCTGTTCTTCCAGGCCGCGCATGAATTGCCGGGTGCTGACGTGGCCTGTCTGCGTATCGTTGCCGGAAGCCATGCTCAGCTCCCGCTCGGCCACGATATCGAGATCGTGCCGCATTTGCGCCAGCAGCGCGGGGCGGTCGTCGCGCGGCACGGCGTCCAGCAGCGATGCATAGGCTTCCTGGAAAGTGTCTTGCGCAATGTTGAAGCGCAAGCCTGTGGCGCTGGCAGCCAGTGTGGCGCCCAGCTGCTCAGCCAGCGGGGATGCCGATTCAGCATCTTCGGCTTCGCAGGCTGGCTGGTCATTTGTTGAGTGGTTGCGATGTGTGTTCGACATGGCCGTATCCTTGAAAGGCAAGTCTCAGCATAGGATAGCAAGTCAAACAAAGCAAACAAAGCAAGGAGATTAACTCTATCTGCCTTGATGCAGCACAAACCTGCGGCGTTGTCTCTTACACAGGCCGGGGCGTCGTCTTCCCACATTCCGAAGAACCGAAATGCAGGCCCAGCCGCAAGGCCAGGGCGCGCAGGGCGCCGCTTTCCTGCAAGTGCAGGGCCAGCGCGATGTGGCCGTCGGGGCGCACGAGGTAGGCCGCGTCGCGGCCCAGGCCGGCCAGCTTGGCGGCCACGTTATAGGTATAGCAATGCACGGGCAGTTTCAGCACGCGTGCCTCGTCGAGCAGTTCGGGCGCCGGCTCGCCATAGATGTGTAATTGCCAATCCATGCTGCGCAGGGCGATAAAATTGTCTTGCGTGCCGTCCGAGAACCACGGCAGGCGGTCGCCGCCGCGCAGGTATTCCGCATGGCCGGCGGAGAGGGCGCTGTCTTCATAGCTGATCTCGATTTGCGACACGGTCTTGAACAGCAAGCGGCGCGCCCGCGCAAAGCCGGACAGGAAGGGCAGCGTGTGCGGCACCAGCCAGCGCCGCAGGAACTGTCCGGCGATGCCCTGCGCGACGATGGCCTGGAAGGCGCGGTCGGTGGTGGCGACGAGCTTGCGGGCAAACACGATGCGCTCGCTTTCATAGGTGTCGAGCAGGGCGTCGTTGCTTTGGCCATGCAGCTTTTGCGCCAGCTTCCAGGCCAGGTTGACGGCATCGCCCAGGCCCGTGTTCATGCCCTGGCCGCCCACGGGACTGTGCAGGTGGGCCGCGTCGCCCAAAATGAAGCAGCGGCGCGCACGGAACTGGCCCGCCACGCGGTGATGGACTTTATAGGTGGAAAACCAGTTCACGTGTTCGACCCGGATGCCCAGCAGGTTTTCCACGTCGCCGCGCACATCGTCGAAGACGGGTGCCGGCGCGCCGTCGGGACGGTCGGGCAGGATGCCGATCAGGCGCTGCATGCCGCTGGTGCGCACGGGCAACATCAGCGCAAAAGAGTTCGCGCCAAGGTGGGCATGCAAATCCGTGTTGTTGCCGGCCACTTGCGCATCAGCCACGTAGTACAGGTGGTCGTAGGTGCCGCCGGAAAAGTCAAAGCCGGCGATCTCGCGGACCTTGCTGCGGGCGCCGTCGCAGCCGCAGATATAGTCAAACGTACAATATTGTCGTTCGCCATTGTTGAGCAGGATGGCTTGCACTTCGCTATCGTCCTGCGTCCACAAGTCCAGCGTGACATTCCATTCCACGTGCACGCCGGCCGCCGCCAGCTTGCTGATCAGAAAGCGTTCATGCTCGTCCTGGGGCAGGCTCAGCACGAAAGGGTAGGGACTCAGCCCTTCGCCGATCTCGCCCAGCGCCAGTTTTACCAACTCTTCGCCGCCTTCGTGGATGTGCATGGCATTGATCTTGATGCCCAGGTGCACCAGTTCGTCGGCAAAGCCCAGCTGCTGGTAAAACTCCAGGGTGCGCGCATGCACGGCCATGGCCCGCGACGCCTGCCCGGGGCCGCTGTTTTTATCGATGATGCGGCAATCGACGCCATGGCGCGCGAGGCGCAAGGCAAGCATGAGGCCGGTAGGACCGGCGCCGACGATCAATACGGGAGGAGTATTCATGCCATCCAGTATAGGACAGGATGGGAGAGGACAGCGGGACGATTGAAGTTGCTAGTTGGAAATGAAAATGTCCCGCCGGATGGCAGGACATGATTTTTTACGTGCGTCTCGACGCCTCTGCAAACCGTAGCGAGCGGATGCGCGGCGTGGCCGAGAAGCGCAACCGTACATGCGTACGGTGAGCATCGCCGGTCGCGCCCCGCGACGCGCAGCAGGTTTACAGAGGTGTCATCAGATGCCGCGCAGGAGTTCGTTGATGCCGGTCTTGGCGCGGGTTTTTGCATCCACGCGCTTGACGATCACGGCGCAGTACAGCGAGTACTTGCCGTCTTCTGAAGGCAGGTTGCCCGAGACCACGACGGAACCGGCCGGCACGCGGCCGTAGGTCACTTCGCCCGTGGCGCGGTCGTAGATCTTGGTCGACTGGCCGATGTACACGCCCATCGAGATGACGGAATTTTCTTCGACGATCACGCCTTCGACGATTTCCGAACGGGCGCCGATGAAGCAGTTGTCTTCGATGATGGTCGGGTTCGCTTGCATCGGTTCCAGCACGCCGCCGATGCCGACGCCGCCGGACAGGTGGACGTTCTTGCCGATCTGCGCGCAGGAACCGACGGTGGCCCAGGTGTCGACCATGGCGCCTTCATCGACGTAGGCGCCGATGTTGACGTAGGACGGCATCAGCACGACGTTCTTGGCGATGAAGCTGCCGCGGCGGGCGACGGCAGGCGGCACCACGCGGAAACCGCCCTTGGCGAAGTCTTCGGCCGTGTAGTTGGCGAACTTGGTCGGCACCTTGTCGTAGAACTGCATCGTGCCATCCGATGGCAGGACGACGTTGTCTTCCAGGCGGAACGACAGCAGCACGGCTTTCTTGACCCACTGGTTGACGACCCAGTCGCCCGAGGTTTTTTCCGCCACGCGGATGCTGCCGTTGTCCAGGCCATTGATGACGTGGGAGACGGCGTCGCGCAGTTCGGCCGTGCCGTTGCGCGGATTGATCTCGGCGCGGTTTTCCCAGGCCTGGTCGATGATGGTTTGCAGTTGTTGGCTCATGATGATGTCTTGTTTATTTAGTTGGTTGATGCGGATGCGGAAAGCTGCTGGCAGAATTTTACTATGCGCAACGCCGCTTCCAGCCCTTCGGCCGTTTCGGCCACCAGGGCCATGCGGATGCGGTTGCGGCCCGGATTGATGCCGTGCGCGTCGCGCGCCAGGTAGCTGCCAGGCAATACCGTGACATTATATTCGGCGTACAGGCGTTGCGCGAATTCGGTGTCGGACAGGCCCGTGCGGCTGACGTCGGCCCACAGGTAGAAGCCGGCGTCCGGCAATTGCACGTCCATCACCGATTGCAGCAGCGGCGTGATGGCGTCGAACTTGGCGCGGTACTTGGCGCGATTTTCCTCGACATGGGTTTCGTCGTTCCAGGCCGCGACGGAGGCCGCCTGCACGGCAGGGCTCATGGCGCCGCCGTGGTAGGTTCGGTAGAGCAGGAATTTTTTCAGCACTTCCGCGTCGCCGGCAACGAAGCCCGAGCGCATGCCCGGCACGTTCGAGCGCTTCGACAGGCTGGAAAACACCACCAGGCGCGCATACGGGCGCTCGATGGTGGACAGGCCCAGCATGTGCGCCGCCTGCAGCGCGCCCAGCGGAGGCGTGTCGCCGTGGTAGATCTCGGAATAGCATTCGTCTGCGGCGATGACGAAGTCGTAGCGCTCGGACAGGGCGAACAGGTGTTCCCAGTCCGTCAAGGTGAGCACGGCGCCCGTCGGGTTGCCGGGCGAGCACAGGAACAGCAGCTTGACCTTTTCCCACACGCTGGCCGGTACGCTGTCGTAGTCGCAGCCGAAATTGCGCGCCGGGTCGGAATTGACGAAATACGGTTCGGCGCCGGCCAGGTAGGCGGCGCCTTCATAGATCTGGTAGAACGGATTCGGGCTGATCACGAGCGAACCGGCCGATGGATCGATCACCGTTTGCGCCAGCGCAAACAGCGCTTCGCGCGAACCGTTCACGGGCAGGATTTGCGTGGCAGGATTGAGCTTGGGGATGCCGTAGCGGCGTTCCAGCCAGCCGGCAATCGCGCTGCGCAAGGCTTCCGAACCGATGGTGGTCGGATAGCTGGCCAGGCCGTGGATATTGTCGACCAGCGCCTGCTCGATGAAGGCTGGCGTCGGGTGCTTGGGTTCGCCCATGCCCAGGCTGATGGGCGCATACTCGGGATTGACGGTCACGCCGGCAAACAGCTGGCGCAGCTTTTCGAATGGATATGGTTGCAGTTTAGCAAGAAGTGGATTCACGGAGCGGACCAGGGCAAGAGTGGGGTGATAGTGTGGCGTATGGATTGCCTGGCATGGCGCAATGACGCCGGTCAAGCAATCAGCTTAGCCTTTTATTATAGCCGTCCTCGGGCGCAGGCTGTGCAAGTGGGCTGTTGTTGACCTGCTCGGCATGTCGCTCCCGGGCTTGGCAAGGTAAAATACGCTATGTCTACCTTACTTCCCACCCTGCTTGCCATTGAAACTTCGTCCGAACTCGCCTCCTGCGCCTTGTTGCGCGGCGATGTCGTCCTGTCCCGCGCCTCGTCGGGCGTGCGCACCCATTCCCAGTCGATCTTGCCGATGGTGCAGGAATTGCTGGCTGAAGCGGGCGTGACCCTGGCCGACGTCGACGCCATCGCCTACGGCTCCGGCCCCGGCTCGTTTACGGGCGTGCGCACGGCCTGCGGCATCGCGCAGGGTCTGGCCTATGGCGCCAATTTGCCTGTCGTGCCCGTCGTCACGCTCGACGCCATGGCCCTCGCTTGCCACCAGCAGCATGGCGCGCAGCGCATCGTGACCGTGCTCGACGCCCGTATGGGCGAAGTGTACTGGGCGCAATATGACTATCAAGATGGTTTACAGACCGTCCTGCCGCCGGCCTTGAGCGCGCCGGCCGGCGTGGCGCCGCAAGGCGACGTGGTTGGTTGCGGCAACGGCTTTGGTGCCTATGCCGAAGCGCTGGCCGCGCTGCCATGCGCCGCCACGGCCGATGCCGCCATCATGCCGCACGCCGTGCAAGTGGCGCAGCTGGCGCGCATCGCCTTTGCGGCCGGCCAGTGCGTGACGGCGGCCGAGGCGCAGCCTTTGTATTTGCGCAACAAGATCGCTTATACCAGTGCCGAACGCCTCGACATGCAACAGGCCAAGGCCGCTGCGGAGTCGGCACAATGATGGAGACGGGCAAGGACAGCGCGGCAGGCTGGGACTTGCTGCGCCTCGACTATCAGCCGATGCAGGAAGCGGACTTGATTGAGGTGCTGGCGCTGGAACAGCGCGTCTACCCGCATCCCTGGACGCACGGCAACTTTGTCGATTCCCTCAAGAGCGGCTATCCAGCCTGGGTGCTGCGCGACGTGGACGGCACCTTGCTTGGCTATTTCTTGCTGATGCTGGTCGTCGATGAGGCGCACTTGCTCAACGTTGCCGTCGAGGGCGCCATCCAGGGCCAGGGGCTGGGCCGCTTCCTGCTGAACCAGTCCTGCGCCTGCGCGCGCCAGCTGGGCATGGAATCGATGCTGCTGGAAGTGCGTCCGTCGAATGTCCGCGCGCTTGATATTTACCAGCGTTATGGATTTGAACAGATCGGCCGGCGCAAGGGATACTATCCGGCCAGCAACTCGCAACGTGAGGACGCCATCGTGATGCGTTATACCTTATGAGCCGCAGCGCCGTTTTTCTCGATGAAATGGGCGTCGGCCCCTTGTGGCGCTTGCGCCAGGGCGCCGCACCCGAGGCTGTCGACGTCGTCGCTGAGGCCGCCGTGGAGGCAGAAGTGGCCGTGGCGGAACCCGTGGCCGAAGTTGCCGCAACCGTCGCTGTTCCGGCACCTGTGATCGAAATGCTGGCCGAGGTGGCAGTCGTGGACACTGTGGAGGTTGCTGCGCCCGTCGCCGTTGCCGCTACGCCAGTGCCTGCCGCCGCGCCCGACGACACGGCCTGGTTCGACGATGCGCCTCCGCCGCCGCCCGCCAGACAGCTGAGCGATACTGACATCGCCGCCCTCGACTGGGAAGGCTTGACGTCGGCCGTCGCCAAGTGCGCGCGCTGCGACTTGTGCAAGACGCGCAAGGGCGTCGTCATGGGCCGTGGCGACCGCCAGGGCGATTGGCTGATGCTGGCCAGCAGCCCCTCGCGCCTGGAAGAACGGGAAGGGCGCGCCTTGCCGGGCGAGCAGGGCAAGTTGCTCGACAATATGTTGAAAGCCATCGACGTCGATGCGGGCAGCGATGTGTACATCACGCACTTGCTGAAATGCCGTCCGCTTGACGAGACGGGCCAGGAACGCTTGCCCACCGAGGCCGAGTCGGCCGCCTGCCGTCCGTATTTTGACCGCGAACTGGCCCTGCTGCAGCCGCGCACCATCGTCACCCTCGGTTCGATGGCCGCCGCCGGCATCAATCCCGGCGAAAAACCCGTACGGGGCAAGGTGCGCCAGCTGGGCAGTGCGTCCGTCGTGGCCACCTTCCACCCAGAGCAACTGTTGCAGGACGGGACGGGCAAGGCCAAGGCGCGTGCCTGGGCCGACCTGTGCCTGGCGAAAAGCACGCACGGTGGTTGATACATTCCAGGTCCGCTTCGAGCAGCGCTGGGGACATCTGACGCACCCCCGCGTGCGGGCGCTGGCCTGGCTGCTCGATTCGCCCGACTTGCTCGATCCTGCCAGCCCCCACTGGGGCGGGCGCATCGCCAGCTTGCCCCCCGTCACGCCTGCCGTGGCGGCGTGGCTGGGCGCGCTGCAGGACGATCCGTCGCCGCTCGATGCGGCGTTAGGACTGAAATTCTATTCCCGCCTGGGCCTGTATGCTGAAAAGCTGCTGGCCTTTTATTTTGAGCAACACGGCTTGCTGGCCGCGCATGGCTTGCAAGTGCAAGTCAACCGCAACGACACGGTGGGCGAGTTCGATTTCCTGTTGCGTGACGGAAATGACCTGCTGCACTGGGAATTTGCCACCAAGTTCTACCTGCTCGAAGGCGCGCCCGATCCCGGCGACTTCAACCATTTGATCGGCCCCAACCTGGCCGACACCCTGGGCTTGAAGATGCGCAAGATTCTCGACAAGCAACTGGCCCTGTCCCGCCATCCGGCCGCGCAAAGCCTGCTGGCGCAGCCCGTGCGCGCGGCGCAGGCGCTGGTCAAGGGCTGGCTGTTTTATCCGGCAGGCGTGACGCCCGCCATGGACGGCATTTCCCCGGAACATGGGCACGGTTTCTGGTGTACGCCGGCCCAACTGCCCGAGCAGCGTTATGTCGTGCTGCCGCGCCTGCAATGGCTGGCGCCGTTCAAGGGCCGCGACGTGGAAGTGCTCGACGTGGAGGCCCTGCGCACGCAGTTGTTTGATCTGGCGCAACCGGTGATGGTTGCCACCGTGGATACTATCGAAGGCTGGGAAGTGGAGCGCACGCGCGGTTTTGTCGTGCCGCATGACTGGACGCAGCAGGCTGCCGCACGGCGGATAGCGGGTGCGCTACCTGCGTAATGTTGGGGTCAGACCCGGCGGGTCTGACCCCGGAAGTTAATGCTTCTGCTCGCCAATCAATGACAAGTTGTCATGCTCAGCCTGGTTCAGCTTGTGCTTGCGCATGATGGCGTACATGGTGCCGGCAACGAACAGGCCGAACAGGGTGATGATGATGTTGAGCGGCAGGTGCAAGCGGATCATGATCGAATACACGGCCAGCATGGTGAGAATCGACAGGTTCTCGTTGAAGTTCTGCACGGCGATGGAATGGCCTGCACTCATCAGCACGTGGCCGCGGTGTTGCAGCAGGGCATTCATGGGCACGACGAAGAAGCCGGACAGGGCGCCGATCAGGATCAGCAGCGGGTAGGCGATCCACACGGAGTGTACTTGCGTCATCATCATGACGATCACGCCCATGGCGATACCGAGCGGAATGACGGTCAGCGATTTGCGCAGCGGAATGAAGCGTGCCGACAGCACGGCGCCGGCGGCCACGCCGATGGCGACCACGCCGACCAGGCTGGTCGCCTTGTCGAACGGCATGTTCAGCGACTGCTTGGCCCATTCCAGCACGATCAGCTGCAAGGTGGCGCCGGCGCCCCAGAACAGGGTCGTCACGGCCAGGGTGATCTGGCCCAGCTTGTCTTTCCACAAGATGGAATAGCAATTGGCAAAATCGGTAATCAGTTTGATAGGATTGCGTTCCTGGTGAGGATACACGCAGCCCGTGTCGGGAATCTTCAGGTTGGCCAGGGTCGCCAGCACATAGATGCCCACCACGACGCACAAGGCCGCTTCCGTCTTGCTGGTGATGCCCGTGTCGATCAGCGGAATGTCGATCGACAGCAGCATGTCGGACACGTGGCCGCTGACGAGCGCGCCGCCCATGACGGTGCCGAGGATGATGGAAGTGACGGTCAAGCCTTCGATCCAGCCATTCGCCGCCACGAGCTTTTCCGGCGGCAGCAGTTCCGTCAGGATGCCGTACTTGGCGGGCGAGTACACGGCCGCGCCGAAACCGACGACGGCGTAGGCCAGCAGCGGATGCACGTGGAAGAAGACGAGGGCGCAGCCGAAGATCTTGACCATGTTGGCGATGAACATGACCTTGCCTTTTGGTAAAGCATCCGCGAAGGCGCCGACAAAAGCGGCCAACAGCACGTAAAACAGCACGAACGACAATTTGAGCAGCGGCGTGATCCACGCCGGGGATTTCATGGACACCAATAAATCGACGGCGACAAAAAAGAGGGCGTTATCTGCCAGCGAGGAAAAGAACTGCGCCGCCATGATGGTATAAAAACCACGATTCATTCTGGATTGCCTGAAATCATATCTGGCTTGCTTTATACCACGAAAAAACAGCAAACCCCAAGTTTGGCAGGGGCTGCTTTGCATAGTCTTGCCTAAGCGAAGCTTAATTTTTCTGCCGTAGAAAAATACACATATATGTGAGCATTTTATACATGGTGTCCTGGGCGCCGGTCTCGGGCGCGCTGCGGACCTGCTTGCGGCTCCCGCTTGCGGCCCATCCGGTAAAATACGGCTTTCCCACCTGCCGTGAACGACGCATATGCCCAGGCCCCTCTTCACCACCATCCATCTCGATGCCATGCAACACAATCTGGCGCGCGCGCGTGCCGGCGCCCGCGGCGCCAAAGTGTGGGCCGTCGTCAAGGCGAATGCCTATGGCCACGGCCTGGAACGGGCCATGCGGGGCTTTGCCGACGCCGATGGCCTGGCGCTGGTCGAGGTCGATTACGCCGTGCGTTTGCGCGAACTGGGCTGGACCAAACCCATCCTGCTGCTGGAAGGGTTTTTCGACGCCAGCGATTTGCCTGTCATGGCGCAATATGGATTGAATGGCAGCGTGCATTGCGAAGAACAGATCGCCATGCTGGCAGCGGCCCGCCTGCCGCACGCCATCGACGTGCACCTGAAAATGAATACGGGCATGAACCGCCTGGGCTTCACACCGCACGCCATCGCCGCCGCGTATGCGCGCTTGCGCGCCATGCCGCATATCGGCACGATCACCCTGATGACGCATTTCGCCAATGCGGACGAGGCGGGTCCCACGCGCTTGCCGTTGGAACAGCAGATGCTGCGTTTTGAGGCGGGCGCCTCCAGCATCGGTACGCCGCTGCCGCGCAGCCTGTGCAATTCGGCCGGCGTGCTGATGCACCATCTGGACAGCGACTGGGTGCGCCCCGGCATCATGCTGTATGGCGGCACGCCCAGCGGCGCCCCGGGCGGCACGTCCGCGCAGGCGTTCGGCTTGCTGCCCACGATGACCTTGCGCAGCAGCATTATCGGCATCCAGGACATCGCCGCCGGCGACGTGGTCGGCTACGGCAGCCGCTACCAAGCGGCCGGCAACGTCAAGGTGGGCGTGGTGGCCTGCGGCTACGCGGACGGCTACCCGCGCCACGCCCCCGAAGGCACGCCCGTGCTGGTCGACGGCGTGCGCACGGGGCTGATCGGCCGGGTGTCGATGGACATGCTGATGGTCGACCTGACCCACGTGCCGGGCGCCAAGGTCGGCAGCAGCGTCACCTTGTGGGGGCAGGGCATGCCGATCGACGAGGTGGCGCTGGCCGCCGGCACCATCGGCTACGAGCTCATGTGCGCACTGGCGCCGCGCGTACCGGTGATCGAAGCGTAGGGTGACGCGGAAGCGCGGTTTGTATATACTGTATATATAACCAGTCATTTCATTTACCCGGGCAAAGTACACCATGGCAAAAGTCAAGACCATCTACACCTGCAGCGATTGCGGCGCCATCAGCAACAAATGGATGGGGCAATGCACCTCGTGCAACCAGTGGAATACCATGGTGGAAACCCTGCCCGAGACGGGCGGCAACAACCGCTATTCGAATCCGCAGCACATGTCGCTGGCGCAGACGGCGCCCGTGCTGTCGCTCGACGATATCGACGCCATCGACGTGCCCCGCTTCGGCACGGGCATCGAGGAATTCGACCGCGTGCTGGGCGGCGGCATGGTGGCGGGCGGCGTGGTGCTGATCGGCGGCGACCCCGGCATCGGCAAGTCGACCCTGCTGCTGCAGGCGCTGGCGAACATGTCGCACCACAAGCGCGTGCTGTACGTCAGCGGCGAAGAATCGGGCGCGCAGATCGCCCTGCGCGCCAAGCGCCTCGTCATCGACGCCAAGGAACTCAAATTGCAGGCGGAGATCCAGCTGGAAAAGATCCTCTCCACCTTGAACGACCTGAAGCCGGAAGTGGTGGTCATCGACTCGATCCAGACCGTGTATTCGGACGCCCTCAGCTCGGCGCCCGGTTCCGTGGCGCAAGTGCGCGAATGCGCGGCGCAGCTGACGCGGGCGGCCAAGCAGACGGGCGTGACGATCATTCTGGTCGGCCACGTGACGAAAGAGGGCGCGCTGGCCGGCCCCCGCGTGCTCGAGCATATCGTCGACACGGTGCTGTATTTCGAGGGCGACGCCCACTCCAGTTTCCGCCTCGTGCGCGCCATCAAGAACCGTTTCGGCGCCGTCAATGAGCTGGGGGTGTTCGCCATGACGGAAAAGGGCTTGAAAGGGGTGTCGAACCCGTCCGCGCTGTTCCTGTCGCAGCACGACAACCAGGTGCCTGGCTCGTGCGTGATGGTGACGCAGGAAGGCACGCGCCCCTTGCTGGTGGAAATCCAGGCCCTCGTCGACACGAGTCACTTGCCGAATGCGCGCCGGCTGTCCGTCGGCCTGGAACAGAACCGCCTGGCCATGCTGCTGGCCGTGGCGCACCGCCATGCGGGCATCGCCGCCTTCGACCAGGATGTGTTCATCAACGCCGTCGGCGGCGTCAAGATCACGGAACCGGCGGCCGACCTGGCCGTATTGTTGGCGATTAACTCGTCGATGCGCAACAAGCCCCTGCCGCGGGGGCTCGTGGTGTTTGGCGAAGTGGGGCTGGCCGGCGAAATCCGCCCCGCGCCGCGGGGCCAGGAACGCTTGCGCGAAGCGGCCAAGCTGGGCTTTACCCTGGCCGTGGTGCCCAAGTCCAACCTGCCGAAGCAAGTCATCGAAGGCCTCAAGGTCATCGGCGTCGAGCGCATTGACGAAGCGTTCAATAAATTGCGCGACCTGGAGTAAGAGTTGGTATGGTTTAAATGCCAAGCTTGAGGTAAGTCAAACAAAGTTTCCGTTTGGAACTATAATATTTGTCCGATGAATTCGCGTAGCGAGTTCGCGTCGACAATGAATTAATAGAGAAGCGGAATATAGTGTTAGTTGAGCAAAGGCAGGGCGCACGCAAGATATTGCGTGCCAAGGCAATGTTGGTGATGGACGGCGCGGACCCTGTGGCGGCGCGCACCCTTGACGTGGGGCCGGGCGGCATGACGGCCGTCATCGCGGAACCGCTGCCGACAGGCAAGCAGGGCAAGGTGCTGTTCGAGCTGTTTTACGATGGCGCGGCGCACATCATTGAGGCGCGCGTGTCCGTCTCGCACTGCATTTTCAGCAGTGCAGGTTTCAAGGTGGGACTCACTTTCCCGCAGCTGGACATGGCTGTCAGCAGCGCCATTTCGAGATTCATGCGCTGAAACAAGATAAGATCGGCTGCAAATGAAATGCGCTAAAATGGTGCATATGGGTTTGCAGTCAGGAAAAACCTGTTCTGTTCGCTGTTTTGATATTCCGGTAATACTGCATAATTATCAACCAGAAGAGGGACCTTGCCGCGCCACGCGCGCCTGCCGTCCGTTTCCAGCGCAGCACGGTCAAGACCTGAACCGTGTGCCATGACCATACACCCGACGGGAATGCCTACCATGTTTAATTCGACCATCAACAGCAGGGCTTACACCAACAACACGCAGCAGACGACGCAGGGCAATATCTCGGCCGATGTGTATGCGAAGGTGGAGCGCCAGATGCAGTCGCAGAACACGGGCGTCGTCAAGCTCAACGCCAGCCTGGCGCGCGACCAGGCCAAATTCTCGGGCCTGGGCCAGCTGCAATCGGCGCTGGCAAAATTCCAGACCGTGGCCAAGAACATGGCCGGCAGCGGCCTGGCCACGTCGGCCACGTCGAGCACCAAGGATGTGCTGAGCGCCACCACCACCGACAAGGCCGTCAGCGGCAGCCATGAGCTGAACGTCAAGCAACTCGCGCAGGGACAGACACTGCTCAGCGGCGCGCAGAAATCGTCGAGCGCGGCCATCGGCACGGGGGCGCCGGCGCTGGTCAAAATCGAAGTGGGCACGGCCGACGGCAAGCAATTTACGCCCGGCAGCGGCAAGGTCATTTCGCTGACGATAGACAGCAGCAACAATAGCCTTGACGGTATCGCCGCCGCGCTCAAGCAGCAGGGCGTCGACGCCAGCGTGGTGAAGGGCGCCGATGGCTATTCGCTGGCCATCAATGGCAAGAGCGGCGCCGACAGCAGCATGCGCATCAGCGTGTCCGGCGACGCTGCCGTCAGCAACCTGCTCAGCTATGCACCCGGCGCCGGCAAGGGCCTGCAGCAGACGGCTGCCGCGCAGGATGCGCTGCTCACCGTCGACGGCAAGGAGATCAAGAGCGCCACGAATACCTTGACGACGGCGGTCGAGGGCGCCACCATCGAATTGAGGAAAAAGGGCACGACCGATCTCGTCATCGCCAAGGACAGCAGCCAGATCGCGACCAATGTGGCCAGCTTCGTCACGGCCTACAATGAACTCAACAGCAAGCTGCAAAGCCTGCAGCAGGGCGACTTGAAATCCGACACGGCCCTGGGCCAGGTGCGTTCGCAGATGGAGCAAGTGCTGCGCACGGCCAGCACGGGCGTGCCCGCCTCCATCCTCAGCAGCGCTGGCGTGACCTTGGGCAAGAGCGGAGAACTGGTGCTCGACGATAAAAAACTCAAGGCCGCCATCGCTGCCGACCCGGATGCCGTCAGCAAGTTGTTTACGAATAACGGCAAGGGCGTGGCCGACCAGTTTTCCAGCAAGATCGGCGAGCTGACAGGCGAAACGAGCATCATCCGCAAGGAAGTGCAGACGGTCGGCAAGGATATCACCACGCTGACCAACAAGAAAGCCGTGCTGGCCAAGGCGCTGACGGCCCAGGCGCAGGCGCTGATCAAAGCCTATTCGGCCCAGGAACAGATGGGAACGAACTCGGCCTTGCCGGGCTATACCGGCAAGAATTCCCTCTTCGACTTCATGGCCTGAGGGCGCACCGCTAAAGCGCCCATGGCGGTGTTGCGCCGCCTTGCCGTACCAGCGTACTGTCTGCGGCGCTGCCCCTTGCCCTGAGCACGATATCGGCGCGCTTGCTATATTCGTTCGCCCTGGGCAAAGAAGGCCGATGGCGAACTGCCGAAAGTCTTCTTGAACATGGCGGAAAAGGCCGACTGGCTGGCGTAGCCCAGTTCTTCGGCCACCTGCGACAGCGGCACGCCGCGCGCGATCAGGGGCGCCGCGTGCGCCAGGCGCACCTGCTGGCGCCACTGGCCAAAACTCATGCCCAATTCGCGTTCGAACAGCCGCGCCAGGGTGCGTTCCGAGGCGCCGACCAGCTGCGCCCAGTGTTCCAGGGTCTGATTCAGACCCGGTTTTTCGATCAGGCTGTCGCACAGGGTCTTCAGGCGCTTGTCGCTGGGCAAGGGGACGCGGATGGGGCGCGTGGACGAGCGTTTCAATTCATCGAGGATCAGTTCGGCCAGCAAGGCCTCGCGCGCCGGTTCCTGGCCCGGATCCAGCTGTTCCAGCGCCATGATCAGCTGGCGCAGCAGGTTCGACACTTCCAGCACCTTGCAATCCTGGCCCGCGAACGGCGCGCGTGCGGCGTGGATGCACAGGGGGCGCAAGCGGGTTTTTTCCAGTATCGTGACGGCATGCTCCACGTTGGGCGCGATCCAGATGGCGCGCATGGGCGGCAGCACCCAGCTGCTGTTGTTGGCAGTGATGCGCAGCACGCCTTCGAGCGCCATCGTGACCTGGCCCCAGGGGTGGGTATGCGGTAACAAGAATTCATCGGGTTGCAGGTCGCGCGCGATCATCGTCACGGGGATGGTCGCGCTGGGCGCTTCCCGCGGCGGACACATGCGGGTATGGTGGAGGATAGGTACACCCATCAGCTTGGCCTTAATTCGATAAATTATGTCATCCTGTCGGAAAACAGACGATGATATTTTGCATACACTTGAGCTTCACCAGTATAAGACAGGGTATGACATGATAACAACTAACTCAGCATCCGAACTTCCAACCTTGCGCGGCGATGCGCGCGTCATCGCCCTGGTGGGGCTGGCGCATGGCGTGTCGCACTTCTACCATCTGATCCTCGCGGCCCTGTTCGTCTGGCTGAAACCCGCATTCGACCTGTCGTATGCGGAGCTGGGCCTGCTGATGACGGTGTTTTTCATCATCTCGGGCGTGGGGCAGGCGCTGGCCGGCTTTGTCGTCGATCGCTTCGGCGCCCGCGCCGTGCTGTTTTCCGGCGTCTTTCTGCTGGGCGTGTCGGCGCTGGCCCTGTCCACCGCGCACAGCTATGCCGCGCTGATGCTGGGCGCCATGCTGGCCGGCATGGGCAACAGCGTGTTCCATCCTGCCGACTATACCATCCTCAACCAGCGCGTTTCGGCGGCCCGCGTGGCCTACGGTTTTTCCGTGCATGGCATCAGCGGCAACATCGGCTGGGCCCTGGCACCGCTGTTCATGACGTATGTCGCCACCCATTATGACTGGCGAATCGCGCTGCAATGCGCGGCCGTGCTGCCGTTCGGCGTGCTGCTGATCCTGTTCCTGAACCGTCACGCCATCCGCCCCGAGCCTGTCAAGAAAGCCGCAGCGGGTCAGCCGGCTGGCGGCGAAGGCACCCTGGATTTCCTGCGCCTGCCCGCCGTGTGGATGTGCTTTGCCTTCTTCTTCATTACCGCCATCGCCCTGGGCGGCATCCAGAGCTTTGCCAGCGTGGCCCTCGTCAAGCTGTACGGCATGAGCCTGGCGTTGGCCACCAGCGCCTACACGGCCTATATGCTGGCCTCGGCCGTGGGCATGCTGGCCGGCGGCGTGGTGGGCGCGCGCAGCAAGCAGCCGGACCGCAACGTGGCGATCGCCTTTTCCGCCGCCGCGCTGCTGGCCGTGCTGCTGTCCATGGCCGTCGTGCCGGCCTGGGGCGCGGTGGTGCTGATGGGCGCCATCGGCTTGACCTCGGGCGTGGCGGGGCCGTCGCGCGACTTGATGATACGCGCGGCGGCGCCGAAGAATGCCACCGGGCGCGTGTATGGCGTCGTGTATTCGGGCCTCGACAGCGGCCTGGCCGTCGGTCCGCTGTTCTTTGGCGCGCTGATGGATGGCGACCATCCGGCCCTGTTGTTCGTGTTTATCGGCCTGTTCCAGGCGCTTGCGATTGCCACGGCCGTGGGAGTGGGCGGCAAAACACGTGCCGCCGCGCTGCAAAAGGCATAGAATCGGTGCCATCTGCTACGAAAGGAATCTCCATGACCTTTGCCACCACCGACCTGTGCGACGACTATGCGGCCATGCTCGACGACGGCACCTTGGCCGTGCTGCCGCCCGTGTACCGCGCTTTCGGCCAGCGCGTGCGTTTCAGCGGGCCCGCCACCACCTTGCAAGTGTTCGAGGATAACGCCCTCGTGCGCAGCACGCTGGAAACGCCGGGCCAGGGCCACGTGCTGGTCATCGATGGCGGCGGCAGCCTGCGCCGCGCGCTGGTGGGCGGCCAACTGGGCGTGCTGGCCGAAAGCAATGGCTGGGCCGGCATCGTTGTCGATGGCTGCATCCGCGACAGCGAGGAAATCAATGTCTGCCAGATCGGCGTGCGCGCCCTGGCCACGCATCCGCGCAAGAGCAACAAGACGGGCGCCGGCCAGCGCGACGTGCGCGTGCAGCTCAGCGGCGTGGCCGTGCATCCGGGCGACTGGATCTATGCCGATGCGGACGGCATCCTGGTGGCGAGGCAGGAACTCGATTGACGGCGCAGCGCGCCTGAAAGCGTTGCAAATTATCTACATTCAATATATTTCTGCAAAGTTCTTTGATTTTCATCACCGCTGAGATATGATTTCACTTAAGGAAACTTTAATATCAACAAAGCAAGGAAATCAGATCATGAAAATCGCCACCATCGCAGCAGTTGTCGCCCTGTTTGCCGCAGGCACCGCCAGCGCCAGCCCCGTCAACCTGATTACGAACGGCAATTTTGACACGGTCGCTTCCGGTTATACCTTCGACAGCGGTTTTAAAGTCGTCAACAGCGGTTCCTCGGCCATTACGGGCTGGACCGTGGGCGCCAGCTCCGTCGACCTGATCCGCAATGCGTATAACGCCATCGATGGCTACAGCATCGATATGCTGGGAACGCCTGGTCCTGGTTTCCTGTCGCAAAATTTCAATGTCGTTGCCGGCCAAACTTACAATCTGAGCTTTGACATGGCGCGCAATTCCGGCGGCCCCGCAGGCCAGGGCGTGAGCGTCAATTTCGGTGGCGCGGCCGGTAATTTCTACTCGACCGCTGCCGCGTCGAACACCTTGTACAGCAACACCCTGAGCTTCACTGCCGCTTCCACCGGCCTGGCGACCCTGTCGTTTGCCAGTGCCGCCAAGGCCGGCACGCCATTCGACAATTACTCGGGCGCCGTCATCGACAACGTGTCCGTGATGGCCGCCGTGCCGGAACCGGAAACCTACGCCATGCTGCTGGCCGGCCTGGGCCTGATGGGTTTCCTGCGCCGCCGCAAGGCTGCCAAGTAAGCCGGGGTTGCCCGACATCAAACCGCCTGCTGCCATGCACAGGCGGTTTTTTTACGTCAGGGGTCTTGTGCGCTGCCTGCGCCCAGCAGGAACAGCCACGGCAGCAGTTCAGGGATTCGCACCGGCATCGCCGCGCAACGGGCACGCCGCCGCTGCCGCCCCCATACGCCGCACCAGTTCGCCGCGCAACTGCGTCAGTCCATCGATGCGCGCATCGATTTCACCGAGCTTGCGCGCCAGCGCCGCGCGCAGCAGATCCGCCGTGGCGGGATCGCCGGCGGCCGCCAGCAGCGGCATGTCGGCCTCGATTTCCGCCAGGGTAAAGCCCAGCTGCTGCGCCGTGCGCAGGTAGCGCAGCCAGTCGGCCGCTTCGGGCGGGTAGTCGCGGTAGCCGTTCGCGCCGCGCCGCGCGCGCAGCAAGCCCCGTTTTTCATAGAAGCGCAGGGTATCGCGGCTCAAGCCCGTCGCCTGTGCCATCTCGCCGATCTGCATGGTTTTTTCTTTCATAAAATGCTTGACCATGGAGTGTACTCCAAGCTTGATCATGGGCGCTTTTCATAGACAGGAGTTCCCATGTTGTCCGTTTCCGCCTTCCGCCGCGTGGTGCGCGCCAGCGCCATTTATGATGTGCTCATGACGGCCCCGTTTATCACGCCGTGGACATTTTTGCTGCTGCGCGAACACTTGAACGCCCTCAATGTGGGCCTGGGCGGCGCGCCGCTGCCTCTCTTCGAGCCCTTGCATCTGCTGATCAGCAGCTTGTTTGGCAGCGTGGTGATGGTCTGGTCCGTGCTGCGCATGCTCGACCCGCAGCCGCGCTTCGGCCGCTACGACGCGGCGGCCCGCTACCTGTTTTCCACCTGGATGGCGTGGGCGCTGCTGGAGACGGGCCAGCCCCTGTTGTGGCTGTTCCTCGTGCCGGAACTGGCCTGGGGCCTCGCGCAAAGCCTGCCATTGCACCGCGCCGGGGATGGGCGGGAAGGGCGCGCGCACGAATCGCTGTTGAGATGAATATAACGAAATGCAATAATGGCCGTGCTTTACAGCAATAAACGACTATTAAAGGAATGACTATGCAGCAGGATGCCGCAGGAAAAAACATGGCGTTGCTCGATCCGGTGGTGGCGCCGCGCATCGCGGTGACGCGCCTGGTGACGGGCCTGCTGCAAGGCTTGCTGCTGTACTGGCTGTACAGCACGGCGCAGGACAAGGTGTGGCCCGCCACGGAAGCCTACCTGCTGGGGCCGCTGATGCTGATCAGCTTGCTGCTGCCCATTCTGCTGGTGTCCAGCCTGGGCCATATGTCGGTGAAGCGCATCGCGCTGTGGATGGCGGGCGCGGCCGTCGTGCTGGCCGTGCTGGCCTGGCACGACGTGGCGCGCGGCGCCGAACACGTGATCTGGGGTAATTACAAGCCGGGCGCGCCCCTGCGCGTCATTTCCGCCCAGCTGTTCGGTTTTTGTGTCGTCGGCTTGTATATCGCCCATGCGCTGGTGCTGGCCAGCGCCCAGGATGGCCAGCGCATCGCGCGCTATCCCACCTACTTTGAAATCGCCTGGAAGCTGGGCATCCAGCTGCTGTTTTCCCTGCTGTTCGTGCTGGGTCTGTGGCTGGTGCTGTGGCTGGGCGGGCAACTGTTTCTGCTGATCAAGCTCAGTTTCCTGAAAAAGCTGCTGGGCCAAGCCTGGTTCGTGATTCCCGTCATCTGCTTCGCGTTCTCGTTCGCCGTCCACATCACGGACGTGCGCCCATCCATCGTGCGCGGCATCCGCACCTTGCTGCTGGTGCTGCTGTCATGGCTGGTGCCGATTGCCGCCGTGCTCGTTTCCGGTTTCCTGCTGACCCTGCCATTCATCGGCTTCGAGCGCCTGTGGGCCACGCGCCATGCGGCGTCTGTGCTGCTGGGCATGGCCGGCGTGCTGGTGGTGCTGATCAATGCCGCCTTCCAGAATGGCGAAGTGGGCCATGGCGTGGCGCGCGGCATCCGCCTCGGTACGCGCCTGGCATGTTTGCTGCTGCCGTGGGTGGTGGGCATTGCCATCTATGCGCTGACCCTGCGCGTGATGTCGCATGGCTGGACCTCCGACCGCCTGATCGCCGCCGCTTGCCTGCTGGTCGCCACCTGCTACGCCGCCGGCTATGCCTGGGCGGCCAGCAAGTACGGCGACTGGCTGCACCTGATCGCCAACGTCAACGTGGCCACCGCCTTTGTTACCCTGCTGGTGCTGTTCGCCCTGTTCTCGCCGCTGGCCGACCCGGCGCGCATTTCCGTGGCCAGCCAGATGGCGCGCCTGGAAAGCGGCAAGGTTGGCGTGGACAAGTTCGATTTCGAATACCTGCGCTTCCAGGGCGCCCGCTACGGCCAGGCGGCCTTGCAGGAACTCAAGACGCGTACGACGGGCCCGGACGCCGCCATCGTGCGGGCGCGCGCCGAGGCCATGCTCAAGCGCCAGAACCGTCTCGACGAGACGGGCGCGCTGAGCGACGTATCGATCAACCTGACCCTGCGCCCGGCCACGGCCAAGCTGCCGCAGAGTTTCCTGCGCCAGGACTGGACGCAAGTGAGCCCGGCCTGGCGCCTGCCCGCCTGCCTGAAGCGGGCAGGGCCCCAGTGCGACGCCTACCTGCTCGATTTCGATGGCGACGGCAAGCAGGACGTGCTGCTGATCAGCAATGACCCGCGGGCCTCATCCGTCTTGCTGGCCGAGAAGGACGACGGCAGCTGGACCGCGCGCGGGCAAATCCCCACCGACGCCCTGCGCTGCAAGCCCCTGCGCGAAAAACTGCAGGCGGGCGAGTTCCAGCTGGTGCCGCCGAAAGTGCGCGAGCTGGAAGTCGACGGCCAGCGCGTACCGATGACCTTGTACACGCAGGAGGACGAGGTCAGCTGCCCGGAGGAGACGGCGGCGGCGCCGCCAACGCCGTAAATGGCCGGAAGAGGGCGGGCTGAAGCGCCGGATAAAAGCACTTGCTTGCCATTAAGGTAATGGCTTCGTGGGCTGCGCGACTCGGGCCGTCCGCTATGGCGTACTTCACCCGGAATATTCAAAACGGAGAGAGCATGGAAGGTCCTGATCCAAACACTGCATATCCAATGCCGGGATTCCCGCAAATCTGCTTTCTGAAGAATATTATCACCCGGCCCAACATTGAAATCGGCGACTACACCTATTACGACGATCCCGACGGCGTCAAGCATTTCGAAGACAATGTCCTGTACCATTTCCCGTTCATCGGCGATCGTCTCAGAATCGGCAAATTCTGTGCCATCGCGCGCGGGGTGAAGTTCATCATGAACGGCGCCAACCATCAAATGAACGGGATTTCCAGCTACCCATTCTTCATTTTCGGCAATGGATGGGAAACTGCACGACCTGTCGAGGGCGAATTGCCCTACAAGGGCGATACGGTTATCGGCAGCGACGTGTGGATAGGCTACGACACACTCATCATGCCCGGGGTGCGCATCGGCGATGGCGCCATCATCGCCGCGCGCTCGGTTGTCACTGCCGACATCCCGCCCTACGCCATCGTCGGCGGCAATCCGGCACGTGTCGTCCGGGAGCGCTTCGATGCCGCTTCCGTGCAACGGCTATTGGACATCGCCTGGTGGGATCGCCCGGCAGAATGGATAAGCAGGCACCTCGACCTGATCCGGGGAGGGGACGTTGACGCACTCTGTGGTGCCGCCCGCTGAGGTCATGGACGTGGCCGATGCCGTGCCGGCTTTGGCCAGCAGCGGACGGTCGTGCAAACATGCGAGATGCAGCGCATTAAAGTCATTCATCAACTGAGTAGGATTAGCAATGCAAGAGGAATCAAAAGAAGAAGTTCGCCGGATCTTGCTGGCAGCCTTTGGCAGCCTAAATCTCCATAGTGAGCTTCCATCAAGGGAGTTTTACGCGAGACTAAGCGTTGTTGGGCGTCCTGACGTATGGATACTGATCTACGGCGACTACATGGATTTCTCTTATACGGAAAATTCGTCACCGGTCTCACTCATCACCGACATTTTTGCAGGACTTCAGCCTGCACAGATCATCGATTGGTCGCCCGGCCGGCTGGCATGTGTTCAGTACAAGTCAGCTGCCCCTAACATGCTATTTCAAGCGATCGATGCATTACTAAAGAAGCTTTATGGACTTACCGACTACAAACTCGCTGGCTCCCTAGAAACGTTTGGACGCGCGTAAGTTTGTGGGAAAGATCCATTATTTGATGGTAACAATCGGCCAGAAGCGGACGGCTGACGTTAGTTTCCGTTCACTACTCATTTCAAGTATGCCAAGTTACGTAAAAAGACACTGGGAAGAGACTAGAGGTGACAGGTACGATGCATGGGGTACGTCCTGGTGGTACTTTGAAGTCGATGGTGCAGGCTGGGTTACCCGACAAATTGAACAGTACAATTCTGGTCCGCAGCTTTGCTATAGTGCCGACAATGAGAGCGACGAATTTGGCGGGATATCAGAAAAGCCTCTCGATTTATCAGAGTCAGGGTACAGTGTGATTTCCCATCAAGAGTTCGAATCAATTTGGAGAGCTGCATAGTGCTTCCGTTATCGGCCAAAAGCAAACAATCGCGGCAACATGACAATGTGTGAGTTTTCCCGCTTGGCAAGCCGCTATGCTCTAGTGCCTCTATAGGCCAGAAGCAACCGTTCAGGAGGTTAAAAGCAGGTTGCTCGGACGTATCCTAGCTCGACTTTCCAACGTATTTAAACCATCAAACCTAGATAAAACTAATGGAAAACAACGCCCCACACATATTTGTTTCATTTCTACCACTAGTGTTCATGTCGCTAATGATGGCAGTTTCTGCTTATCTTCTAGCGAAGGACAAAGGAAGGAACGCAGTGCTCTGGACGGTCCTGGCGTTGATTCCAATCGTGAATTTCGCTTGCATCTGGTATTTCATTGGGGCGTCTAATTTGAAGCTAGAGGGCAAGCTCGATGCGTTGATGAACCAGCTAAACGGAACGTCGATAAAATCGTAGGTGTACAATCAGCCAGAAGCGGACGATTGGACGACCGGTATCTATAAACCTATGACAAACGACGAAGCGCTCAAAAATTCGGATCTCATTGCGTATCACAAGGCAACCGGCTGCCCCATGATGACGGCAGCCCAGTGCAGTTTGAAAATCTAAAATGCGCCCAGCGAAAGTGTCCGTGACGACGGGGGAAGGCCATATCGATACCATGGCTTGCACGATGGTAATGCCGCCTTCGGACAGCATGCCCGGCGTTAGGTACAGTCGCGACAATTCATAAATGCGCATGCGTTCGCCGATACCTGACAAGGCAGCCAGCAGGCGCAGCAACCCGTCTCCGCGTTGCATTCGCCTCACGGCTGTCATGAGAAGCAGCCCCGCCACTGCTACACAGCCCGCCATTAATATGCTGTGCTCGGTGGCGAACTGGTTCCAATCGAGCATTACCTCGACATCCAGGGCAGGTTGCATCCAGCGCCTTTCTACACCTCTGCAAAACGTCGTACCACATAACAGATCAGGAAAGGACTAACGCCACCACCCACGCATAATACTATCGTCGGGTAGATGGCTGCACTAATCAGCTTGGTGCGTACCAGTACAATGCGCTGTTGGTAATCGATATTGCGCGACAACGCGTGCGGCAGATATGTCTAAATATTAATAATAACTATATTATTTAAAACTAATCAATCGATTTTTTATAACTGGCCAATCATTATCTAGAAAATCATGTTGAATTTTATCTTTGGCTTGGTGTTCTTTTAAAAGAGACTCGATTGACTCGACATACTTGCTAGTTTTCGAAGATACCGAAATTTCCAATAATGTCATTGCCGCGTCGTAAAAATTCCCGGAAGCAATAGTACAAGAACTTAAATTAATTTGAAATCATTACATTTTTGTAATGTTATAAATGGAGAGAATGTTGGCTAAAAAATTGTGTTAATTGAAGCGTTCTAGAAAACCGTGCTTTATACCGTTGCGTGTGAAATTTGACAGCTAAGTGACGCTTTAAAAACTTCATGGCAACTTCCGGGTCAAAGCATCTTTGATGTTTTGGAGCGATTGACGATTTGGACGCAAGAGAATCGAAGCCGGCATCAGCAGGTGAGGACGGCAGTCAAACGTGGCTATCCCTCGGATGTCAAAGATGAAGAGTGGAGCCTGATCGCGCCGCTGCTGTAAAAGCAAGCGAAGACGGGAAAACCTCGCAAGACGGATTTGCGCACGGTGATCAATGCGCGGCGTTACATGGTACGGTCCGGATGCGACTGGTGCATGCTGCCTAATAATTTCCGCCCTGTTAGATGCTCTATTACGGGTTTCGGCGGCTGATGCGGCGCATGCTGTTTCGTACTATTCATGACTTGGCGCTAATGCTTGATCGCTTGTACAGTGAGCGGGAGGTGCTACCGAGTGCCGGTATTGTCGATAGCCAAAGCGTGAAAGCGCCAGGCGCGCGAACTCGAGGCTATGATGCCAACAAGAAACTCAGCGGGCGCAAACGTCATATCGCGGTCGACACACATGGTCGCCTGCTGGCGATGAACCTGACGCCAGCCGATATCGCCGACTCTACTGGCGCGCAGATGGTGTTTGATATGGTGCTTGATGGTTTGATCAAGCGCTGGCCGTGGGTAAAGCATCTGTTTGGGGACGCGGCATACGACCGCAGTCAGTTGATGGACAGCGGCGTCGCCAAAAGCGGTTCTTCAACTCGTTAACCGTTGAATAGGGCGAACTTCCGCTTTGGGGCAGAAGCGGACGGTGCCATTGGCGTAAAGCGCCACCGGCAGCTAAGTGCTGATCCATAGTTCTGGCAGATGAGAACGCGATGGGGCGTGGCAGCGGCCTGGGAGGCCTGCCAGACTCCTGATATGCGATCTCGTAGCTGCTTGGTCCAACGATGAGATCGGGTCTGGCCTGTCTATCTCCTGCCTACCGAGACTCTTGCCGCGTTCAAGCAAGAGCGGGTCTTCCCTTGCCGTAACGGGTGGAGAGGGATGGCATGTACGAACAGCTTGCGGCAGTATCGCCGCTGTAGCAGTGGTTCAACTGATACAGCATGTGCTTGTACGCGCCGCCTTGTGCCTTGTCGCCGCCGCGATGCGCTTCTAGACTGGGGCCTTCTCCACGCTGCGACTGCCTGCCATGACCGAACTCCTGCCCCTGATGAGCTATTGCTTTGTAATGTCCGCCACGCCCGGGCCGAATAACGTCATGCTGGCTACCACCGGCGCCAATTTCGGCTATCGCGGTGCGCTGCCCGTGATCCTCGGCATCCAGGCCGGCATCTTTGTGCAGACCATGCTCATGTGCGTGGGGCTGGGCAGCGTGTTCGTCGCGTACCCGATGGCGCAGCAGCTGCTGCGGATCGCGGGCGCGCTGTACCTGATGTTTTTGGCGTGGAAGCTGGCCGGCGCCTCGGTGGCGGGAAGCAGTGCGCCGAAGGCCGTGTCGTTTGCGCAGGCGGCGCTGTTTCAGGCGCTGAATCCCAAGAGCTGGATCAAGGCGATCACCATGGCGTCGGTCTTCATGCCTGCGCACGGCAACATGCTAGCCGGCGCGCTGCTGGTGTCCGTGACCGGCACCGTGGTGGGCATGCCGTGCAACGCCATGTGGGCGCTGTTCGGCGTGTCGATCCGCAGCGTGCTGAAAGCACCGCGCAACCAGCGCATCTTCAATCTGGCGATGGGCGCCATCCTGCTGGTCCTCGCCCTGACGTTTTTACGCTAGACTTGCGCCATGTTCGCCATTGACCGCTCCTCACCCATTCCCCTGTTCAAGCAGATCGAGGCCGCATTGCGCCAGCAGATCGTGCAACGCGTGCTGCCTGGCGGGACCAGGCTGCCGTCGATCCGCCAGCTCGCCACGCAGCTTGCGGTGAGCACCAACACCGTGGTGGTCGCGTATGACCGGCTGGTGGCTGCAGGCGTCATCGATACGCAAGGTACGACAGGCTTCTTCGTCTGCGCACCGGCCGACGCCGGCCGCGCCATTCCCGACGAGGTGGCGCTGGAAGCGGGACAGGAGCAGGAGCCGGTCTGGCTGAGCCAGCAAGTGAACGACCAGCGGCCGGGCGTGCTGCTGGCCAGCAGCGGCGCCTTGCCGCCTACCTGGCTGCAGGACGCGCTGCCGGCGGCCGCCGTGCAACGCGGTCTGGCGCGCAGCGCGGCCGGCATGGCTTCGCGCTGCCCGCCGCAAGGGCTGGCCGAACTGCGCGAGCAGATCGCGCTGCTGTTGCGCGGCATCGGCATCGCGGCGGATGCCAGCCACATCCTCACCACGTTCGGCGGCACCCATGCCATCGATCTGATCTGCCGCACGTTCCTGCAGCCCGGCGATACGGTGCTGGTGGAAGACCCCGGATACTTCCTGATGTTCGGCAGGCTGCGCCAGGACGGCGTGCGCCTGGTGCCCATCCGGCGCCGCCCCGATGGCCTCGATCTGGACGAGCTGGAAGCGGCCTGCCGCACGCACCGTCCGCGCCTGCTGTTCATGCAGACGGCCTTGCACAATCCCACCGGGTGGAGCAGCAGCGCCGCCAACCTGCACAAGGTGCTGATCATGGCGCAGCAGTACGGCTTCCTGATCGCCGAAGACGACGTGCACGGCCATTTCCAGCCGGGCCACAGCACGCGGCTGGCGTCGCTGTCCGGACTGGACGGCGTGATCTACTACTCGAGCCTGTGCAAGGCGCTGAGCCCGGCCCTGCGCATGGGCTACCTGGCCGCGGCGCCTTCCCTGCTCAAGCCCTTGATGCGCACCAAGATCCATTCCATCATGACCTTGCCTGCGCTGAACGAATACGTGCTGCTGGAAGTGCTCAAGGCTGGCAATCTGCGCAAGCACCTGGAGCGGCTGCAACGCAAGATCATGGTGGCGCGCAACGCCAGCACGCGTCAGCTGAGCACGGCCGGCGTGCTGTTCGAGCAGCCCGGCGACGCAGGCATTTTCCTGTGGGGCAGCATGCCTGAAGGGCTGGACGTGGACTTGCTGGTGCAGGATGCCTACCGCAACAAGATCCTGCTGATGCGCGGCGCCGCGTTTTCGGCCAACGACACGCCCGATCAGCACATCCGCTTCAACGTCGCCTTCAGCCAGCATCCGCGCGTGAGCGCCTACCTGGAAGAACGCCTGCGCGCGGTGGCTGGCGCGCGCTCAAGCCTGGCCCGCGCCCGCGCCGCCGCCAGCATCGAGGGCAAGTCCTGAGCATAGTCCGCGCCTTTCTTCAGTATTTATTGATATTCTGGAGGAACGATTTTTTCGTAAGCGTGTCAATTTGGTATGCCGTCACCCGTCGCAGGGAAGGCGTACCGCTTGCCCATCCCACCTTCACCAAGGAAGCAAGGAATCGCCATGAACAAACAGATCATCCTCAACCTGCCCGTGAAGGAACTGGATAAATCCAGGGCCTTCTTTTCCGCGCTCGGCTTCACCTTCAATTCCCGTTTCAGCGGCGAGAACGCGGCGTTCATGAACATCGTCGAAGGCAGCATCGAGGCCATGCTGACGACCGAACCGTTCTTCCAGTCCCTGATCGACAAGCCGCTCGCGGATGCCCGGCAAGCCAATGAAGTCGTCATTTGCCTCAGTTGCGAAAGCCGGGAAGAGGTGGACAGCCTGATCGCCAAGGCCGCCGCCGCGGGCGGCCGCATACCGCATCCGCCCGAAGACCATGGCTTCATGTATGACCAGGGCTTCGAGGATATCGACGGCCACCTGTGGAACCTGGTCTGGACGGCGCCGCAAGCCTGACGCGCGGGGTAAGCAGGCAGGCGGGATCAGTTCTTCGTGCGCACCTGGCGCACGTGGTTTTCCAGTTCGCTGAACGAGGGGCGTTCCGTGGCGGAAATGACCTTGCGGCCGAATTCCACGGCCAGCGCCGGCGCGTAGCCATTCAGGCTGGCCAATAACGTCACTTTCACGCACTGGTACATCTTCGCCGTTTCATGGTGCTTGCGGCGCAGCAAGCTCGCCAGCGGCGCGATGAAGCCGTAGGCCAGCAAAATACCGATGAAGGTGCCCACCAGCGCCTGTGCGATCAGCACACCCAGCTCGGCCGGCGGCAAGCCGACGGAGGCCATCGTGTGCACGACGCCCATCACGGCGGCCACGATGCCGAAGGCCGGCATGGCGTCGGCCAGCTGCGAAATCGTCTGGATCGGCATTTCCGCGTCTTCATGGTGCGTCTCGATCTCGTTATCCATCAGGTTTTCGATCTGGTAGGCGTCCATATTGCCCGACACCATCAGGCGCAGATAATCGGTGATGAATTCCAGGATGTGCTCGTCACCGAGCGTGTACGGGTACTTCACGAAGATGGCGCTGCGGTAGGGGTCGTCGATATCGTCCTCGACCGACATCAAGCCTTCCTTGCGGATCTTGCTGAGGATTTCATACATCAGCCCCATCAGTTCCATGTAGCGCGCCTTCGTGTATTGCGAGCCGTGGAACAGGGTGGGCAGGGCGGCGAACGTGGCGCGGATGGCCTTGGCGTCATTGCCGACAAAGAAGGTACCCAGCGCGGCGCCGCCGATCATCAGCAGTTCCAGCGGCTGGAACAGGGCGCCCAAGTGTCCCCCCTGCATGGCGAAGCCGCCGAAGACGGAAAACAGCACGACGAGAAATCCGAGTATGACTAGCAAAACCTACTCCTTCATAATATTGCCATATCGCAATATTATAGTTTAACCTGATTCTGCCGCTGTGGCCGCTTCCGGCTGCAATTGCTGGATGAGAAAATTGATAAAAGCGCGCACTTTGGCGGGCAGCTGGTGGCGGCTCGGGTAGTAGGCGTACAGGTCGGCCGGCGCCAGCGTATAGTCGGCCAGCACCACGCGCAGGCGGCCGCTGTCGAGGTAGCGCGCCAGGTCCCATTCCGAACGCAGCAGGATGCCGTGCCCGTCCAGCGCCCAGCCCAGCACCACGTCGCCATCGTTGCTGGCCACCGTGCCGCGCACCTTCACCGTGTGGCTGGCGCGGCCCTTACTCATGCGCCAGATGCCATAGGCGTCGTCGTTCTGCCGGTGCACGATGCAGCGGTGCTGCGCCAGGTCGTCGGGTGTCCGCGGCGTGCCGTGCGCCTGCAGGTAGGCGGGCGAGGCGCACAGGAAACGCCGGTTCGACATGATGCGCCGCGCCGACAGGCGGGTGTCGGGCAAGTCGCCGAAGCGGATACCCAGGTCGTACGCCTGCTCGACCAGGTTGATGGGGCTGTCCGTCAGCTGCAGCTGCACTTCCAGCTGCGGGTGGCGCAGCGCGAATTGCGACAGCAGGGGCGCGATCACCGTGCGCCCGAAGCCCAGGGTGGCATTCACGCGCAGCAGTCCGCGCGGCTCGGCGCCGCCGCTGGCCAGCGACTCCTCCATGGCGCGGATATCGTCGAGGATCTGCCGCGCCTGCCGCAGATAGCTTTCGCCGTCGCCCGTCAGGCTGATGCGCCGCGTGCTGCGGTTGAGCAAACGCACGCCCAGGCGCTGCTCCATCAGCACCAATCGCTTGCTGACGGCGGGCGGCGTGATGCCCAGCTCGCGCGCCGTGGCCGACAGGCTGCCCAGCTTGGCCAGCAGCACAAAGAAGGCCATTTCCGTGGTGGCATCCGTTTTCATGGTTCATCTTTCACTTCAAGTGAATAATGCTTTAAATTGATATCGATTATATGGCTTTGTATCGCGGTAAGCTGGCGTCATTGTTTTCATCCACAGGAGAGCCGCATGAAAATCGTCGAGATCCGCGAAAAGACCATCCCCATCTCTTCCCCCATCCGCAACGCCTACATCGATTTCACGAAGATGACCTTAAGCCTGGTGGCCGTCGTCACCGATGTGATGCGAGACGGCAAGCCCGTCGTCGGCTACGGCTTCAATTCGAACGGCCGCTATGGCCAGGGCATGCTGATGCGCGAGCGTTTCATTCCCCGCATCCTCGAGGCAGATCCCGCTTCGCTCGTCACGGAGGACGGCGCCAACCTCGATCCGCACAAGGTCTGGGATTGCATGTACACCAATGAAAAGCCGGGCGGCCACGGCGAACGCTCGGTGGCCATCGGCACCATCGACATGGCCATCTGGGATGCCGTGGCGAAGATCGAGAACAAACCGCTGTTCCAGCTGCTGGCCGAACGCCACGGCACGGGCGTGCCCGACAAACAGGTGTTCGTGTACGCGGCGGGCGGCTATTACTACCCGGGCCAGAGCCTTTCCGCCCTGCAGGACGAGATGCGCAGCTATGTCGACCGCGGCTACACGGTGGTCAAGAAAAAGATCGGCGGCGCCTCGCTCGATGAAGACTTGCGCCGCATCGACGCCATCATGGAGGTGCTGCAGGATGGGCAGAAGCTGTGCGTGGACGCCAACGGGCGCTTCGATCTCGATACCTCGATCGCCTACGCCAAGGCGCTGCGCCAGTACGATCTGTTCTGGTATGAAGAGGCGGGCGATCCGCTCGACTTCGAGCTGCAAGCGACCTTGCGCAGCTATTACGACAAGCCCATGGCGACGGGTGAGAACCTGTTTTCCATGCAGGATGCGCGCAACCTGATCCGCTACGGCGGCATGCGCGCCGACCGCGACTGGCTGCAGTTCGACTGCGCCCTCAGCTACGGCCTGGTGGAATATTTGCGCACCCTGGACATGCTGCACCAGCACGGCTGGTCGCGCAGCCGCTGCATCCCGCACGGCGGCCACCAGATGTCCTTGAATATCGCGGCGGGCCTGGGCCTGGGCGGTAACGAATCGTATCCGGATTTATTCCAGCCGTTCGGCGGCTTTCCCGATGGCGTGCGCGTGGAAAACGGCCACATCACCATGCCGGACCTGGTCGGCATCGGCTTCGAGGGCAAGGCGAACCTGTATGCGGAAATGCGCGCGCTGAGCGGGCAATAACCTCAGGCCGGTGCCTGCCGTTTGACCTGCGCGGCGCGGCTGCTCTTCTCCCAGCGGAACAGCCACATGATGATCAGCTTGGTCGTGGCGCTGACGCTGGCGAGCAGCAGCAATGGCCAGCCCGTCGACAGGCCCATGACGCAGGCAAAGAAGATGGTGCTGACATCCATCGCCAGGATGAACTGGCTCATCTTTAACGACACGGCGCCCGTCCTGCCCGACCGGTAAATGAGGCGGATCTGGTGCGCATAGCCCTGCGCCAGCATCACGGTGACGGCGACGATCAGGCTTTGCGAGATCACGCGCTTTTCATCGCTGAACGTGGGGCCGAAGGCCAGCCCCGCCACGCCCGCGCACAGCAGCAGCGCGCAGGCCAGCAGCGCATGGCGCGATGTCAGGCTGCGGCGGTCACGCTCGATTTCATGCAGGATGGCCAGCGCGATCAGGGAAGCGAGCAAACGGGGCCAGACGATGTAGTGGTTGAACGGCGTGATCGAATAGCCGTAGACGAAGAACGCGCAATACGCGAGGAAGCTGACGGTGAACTGGTTGAGCGACAGGATGTCCGTCGTCTTGCCCGCGCCGATACAGGCATCGCGCTTGCGCCGCCAGATTTTTTGCAGCTGCGACCACAGGCCGAACAGGCTGACGATGATGAACAGGGAATTGAGGCTGCCGGCGAGGGCGTAGAGGGAAGGGGCTTGCAAAGGTGTCTCCGGAAATCGGCAAGGCCGCACTGCGGTGACAGGATGCCTTGTCTATACATTTTATTTTTGCAATATGCTCTCATGAAATAAATTAGCAGGCAAGCAATGATGTGCGGCCAGTGCCTGTTGTTCGGCTGTACTTGCTCGGACGCACCTCTTCCTGCGCTTGCCCTTATAATCAGGGCATGACTTTCTTATCACACCATGCCCGCTCCGTGCTGGCCAGCATTGGCAAAATGGCCGTTTCCCTGATTATCCTGTTGACTGCACTGTGGGGTGCGCTGGCGCTGTGGTACCAGCTGTCCGGCGGCACGGCGGCGCAAGCCATCGGCGCCTTGCTGTGGGCCGCGCTGGGCGTGGCCAGCATCGCGCTGTGGTGGACGCGCGGCGACGCGCGCGTGCTGCTGCCGTATGCGGCCGGCTTTATCCTGCTGCTCGTGTGGTGGAGCCTGATCGCGCCGAAACAGCAGCGCGTGTGGGCTGACGACGTGGCGCGCAATGTCACGGGTACGGTCAAGGGCAATCTCGTCACCCTGGACAATGTGCGCAATTTCGACTGGCGCAGCGATGATGACTACACGGTCAAGTGGGAGCAGCGCAGTTACGACCTCGACGAACTGCGCACGGTGGACACGGCGCTGTCGTACTGGACGGGGCCCTACATCGCGCATACGCTGATCTCGTTCGGCTTTGCCGACGGCCGCTTTCTGACGTTTTCCATCGAAATCCGCAAGGAGAAGGGCGAGAGCTTTTCCGCCATCGGCGGCTTTTTCAAGCATTTTGAAATGAGCCTGATCGCCGCCGACGAGCGCGACATCCTGCGCGTGCGCACGAATGCGCGCGGCGAGGACATGCATCTGTACCGCGTGATGATGCCGAAAGCGGCCATGCGCTCGCTGTTCCTCGCCTACCTGGACGAGGCGCAGGCGCTGAAGAACCAGCCTCGCTTCTACAACACCCTGACGGCCAACTGCACCACCATCGTCTTCGAGATGGTGCGCCGCATCGTGCCGGGCCTGCCGCTCGATTACCGGCTGATGGCCTCGGGCTACCTCGACCGCTATCTGTTCGACGTCAAGGGCCTGGTACCTGGCCAGACCTTCCAGCAGTTGCGCGATGGCGGTCACATCACGGCGCGCGCGCGGGCCGCCAACGACGATGCGGACTTTTCGCATACGATCCGGCGCGGCATGCCGGGCTACGATGACGCGGGCCATCCGACGCTGCAAATGCCCAAGCAATGATCTACTGTCGCAACGACGCTCAATCAAACCGTAGCGAGCGGAAGGAAGAGGTGGCCGAGAAGCGGAACTGTACGAATAGTACAGTGAGCATCGCAGGCCGCCTATGCCGACGCGCAGTAGGTTTGGTTGGGCGTTAACGGTCATTGCCTTATACTGTCGCTATTCCGACCGGCCGCACATTGCGGCCGGTCTCACTTTACGAATAAAGAAGGCCCGCTATGCCATTTTCCTCCCTGGGTCTGATTCCCGCCCTGGTCCGTGCCGTCGACAAGGCCGGCTATGCCGCGCCGACGGCCATCCAGGCGGCCGCCATTCCCGCTATCCTGCGCGGCAGCGACGTGCTGGGCGCGGCGCAGACGGGTTCCGGCAAGACGGCCGCCTACGCGCTGCCGCTGCTGCAGGCGCTGATGGCGCCCGCTTCCGGCCCGCGCCAGGTGCGCGCGCTGATCCTCGTGCCCACGCGCGAGCTGGCCGCGCAAGTGGGGCAGACGGTGCACGCGCTGGCCAAGCCGCTACCCGTGAAACTGAAGATTTCCGTGCTGTTCGGCGGCGTGTCGATCAATCCGCAGATGATGGACTTGCGCGGCGGCGCCGATATCGTCGTCGCCACGCCGGGCCGCCTGCTGGACCTGGTGCGCCAGAACGCCGTGAAGCTGGGCGGCGTGTCGCTGTGCGTGCTCGACGAAGCCGACCGCCTGCTGGACATGGGTTTCAGCGACGAGATCAACGCCATCCTGGCGCTGCTGCCCAAACAGCGGCAAAACCTGTTCTTTTCCGCCACCTTCCCCGACAGCGTGCAGGCGCTGGCCGACAGCCTGCTCAAGGAGCCCGTGCGCATCGAGGTGGCGTCCGAACCGCAGGACAAGCCCGACATCGTGCAGCGGGCCATCACGGTCGACATGCCGCGCCGCACGCAGCTGCTGCGCTACCTGATCCTGCAGCAGCAGTGGGAGCGCGTGCTGGTGTTCGTCGCCACCAAGTACGCAGCCGAACACGTGGCCGACAAGCTGCAGCGCGCGGGCCTGCACGTGGGCGCCTTCCACGGCGAATTCAGCCAGGGCACGCGCAGCCAGCTGCTGGCCGACTTCAAGGCGTGCCGGCTGCAGGTGCTGGTAGCCACCGACGTGGCCGCGCGCGGCATCGACATCGCCGGCCTGCCAGCCGTCGTCAACTACGACTTGCCCCGTTCGGCCGTCGACTACACGCACCGCATCGGCCGCACGGGCCGCGCCGGCGAAAGCGGCACGGCCATCAGTTTCGTGACGGCCGACACGGAAGCGCATTTCCGCCTGATCGAAAACCGCAACGACTTGCGCATCGTGCGCGAAGTGGTGGCCGGTTTCGAGCCGACGGAACTGCCTGCGCCCGTGCATCCCGTCACCGATGCGGTGAACGGCGGCGTGAAGGGCGCGCGCAAGAGCAAGAAGGACAAATTGCGCGAAGCGGCTGCCATGGCGGCGAAGGCGGCCGGGGACAATTAAATTGGCCTTATGTGCGCTGGCCGCTTGAACGGCCAGCCATCCCGCTTTAAGATTGTGTTTCTATAAAGCAAGGGGACGGCAATGCACATGATATACACCATACGCGCGGGCGTGCTGGCGGGCGCGCTGGCGCTGGCCGGTTGCGCCGGCCTGGGCGGCAAAACTGACAGCACCGGAATGCAGATGCCGGGCAAGACGCCGGCCGATGCCGCCGTGGCCGCCACCTGGTACAACCCGCCCAGCGAATTTCCCGGCATTTGCCTGACCCAGTTCAAGGATGGCAGCCTGCGTTTCGACGGCGGCTTCGCCTTTTTCAACCCGGGCCGCTGGACGTATGACGCGGCCACGTCCGAACTAAGTCTGGCATTGGCGCCGACGCCGTCTCTGGAACTGTCGCACGCGCAAACGGTGCTGCACAAGAATCTGCTGAGGGTCGATGCGGCCAGGAACACGCTGGTGTACGCCGTGAAGGCCGACACGCAAGCCATCGGCCTGGGCGGCTTTGTGTTCTACCGCAACACGCCTTGTCCGGCGCGGCGCGGATAAGTGCAGGATAAGTGCAATGAAGGAATATTTAGTCGTATAATTTCAACGCAAGCTGGCTGCCGCGCAAGACTCGCAAGACTGTCTCGCGCGGCAGATTCCCCTCCAGGCAAGCTCCGATATCGCCATGGCGATGAGAGGATGGTCCGATGGATGTGCACGACGAGCATGGCATGCCGGGTATGGCGGCGCTGGCGGCGGACGCCGGGCAGCAGCCTGCGGCGCCGCCGCGCACCTTGCTGCTGGTCGATGACGAGCCGAATATCCTCGCTTCCCTCAAGCGCCTGCTGCGGCGCGATGGCTACCATATCATTACGGCCAACAGCGGCCAGGAAGGGCTGGACGTGCTGGCCAGCCATGCCGTCGACGTGATCGTGTCGGACCAGCGCATGCCGGGCATGCTGGGCGCCGACTTCCTGCGCAAGGCCAAGCTGCTGTGTCCGCAAACCATCCGCATCATGCTGTCCGGTTATACCGAGTTGCAGGCCGTCACGGACGCCGTCAACGAGGGCGCCATCTTCAAGTTTCTCACCAAGCCCTGGGAAGACCATCAACTGCGCGAGCATATCGCCGAAGCCTTTCGCCTGAAGGGCATCGACGACGACAATGTGCGCCTCAATGCGCAGCTGCGCGACGCCAACCAGGCGCTGGCGGCGGCCAATGCCGCCATGCAGGCGCTGGTGCGCCAGCAGCAGCATCAGATCAGCCGCGACGAGGTCAGCCTCGGCATCGCGCGCGAATTGCTGCAATTTCTGCCGCTGCCCGTGATCGGCCTCGATGAGGACGGCATGATCGCCTTCATCAACGCGGCGGCGGCCAACCTGTTCGAACGGGGCGCGGCCCTGCTGGGCAACGAGGCGGCGATCGTCTTGCCGCAATTGTTTGACGGGCAGGGCGCGCCTTGCCTGGCAGCCATCGATGGCCAGCCGTATACCGTGGCGGTCCATCCGATGGGCCTGCATTCGCGCTCGCGCGGCAGCCTGGTCACCCTGAGTCGTCATGGAGCGGATACATGAGTGAAAGCGGACGCGAAATTTCCATGGAGCAGGCGCAGGAAGGCATGGTGCTGGCGCAGGCCTTGAACGACGCCAGCGGCGCCGTGCTGCTGGCCCAGGGCGCCACCCTGACGGCGGCGAACCTGGCGGCTTTGCGCCGGCGCAATGTGGAACGCTGCCACGTCGTCATGGATGAGGCGCCCGACCCCGCCGCGCAGGCGCACGCCGAGCAGGAACGCTTGCGCCGCCTGGAACGGCTGGCCGTGCTGTTCCGCGCCACGCCGCCCGATTCCGCCGGGGCCCAGCTGCTGGCGCTGGTGCAGCGCTACCGGCAAGGGGGCGCGGCATGACACGGCTCAGCTTTGAACATATCATCCGCCAGATACAGGAACTGCCTTCGCTGCCGGTGGTCGTGCTGGAACTGCTGTCGAGCATGGATCAGGACGACACGGACGTGCACGTGCTGGCGCAAAAGATCGAGCTGGACCAGGGCCTGGCGGCGAAGACCCTGCGTATCGCCAATTCCTCGTTCTACGGCATGCAATCGAAGGTCACCAGCATTCCGCAAGCCGTATCCGTGCTGGGCTTTCACAGCATCCGCACCGTCGTCACGGCCTGCGCCCTGACGGGCAGCTTCGCGCCGGTGAGCGGCGGCTTCGATTTCCAGGCATTCTGGCGCCATTCGCTGGCCACGGCCATCGCCGCGCGCCTGCTGGCGCCGCACTTGCGCGTCAATCCCGAAACGGCGTTCACGGCCGGCCTGCTGCACGACCTGGGCACCCTGGTGCTGGTGACGCGCTTCCCGGCCGAGCACGCGCTCGTGCGCAGCTACCGCCAGGCGCACGACTGCCAGATGGCCGAGGCGGAACTGGCCGTCATCGGCATCGACCACGCGCAGGTGGGCCGCGCCCTGGCCGCCTACTGGAAGTTTCCCGAGGCAATACAGCAGGCGGTGGCCGACCACCATGCCATCGACCGGCTGGAAGCGGGCGGCTTGCCGCTGGCCGTGCACATGGCCAATGCCGTCGCCCTGGCGCTCGATCTGGCCGGGGTCGACGATGCGCTGGTGCCGCCGCTGTCGCCGGCGGGCTGGCGCAGCGTCGCGCTGGATGAGCAGGCCTGGCTGGCGCTGCTGGCGCAAACGGAACACACCTTCGATGAAATGTCGCGGATCATGCTGGCATGAACAGGATAGAGGCCATGGAAACAGATGCAGGACAGGCGCTGCCCGCCATGCCGGAACGCCGCCAGGGCGACACCATCGCGCTGTCGGCATTTTTCGACGGCCATCCCGTGGCCACTTTCGCCATCGATACGAACCACGTGGTGACGCACTGGAACAGCGCCTGCGAACAGTTGCTGGGCTTTACGGCCGCCGAAATGGTCGGCACGCGCGACCACTGGAAGGCGTTTTATCCGCAGCCGCGCGCCTGCCTGGCCGACCTGCTGGTGGCCGACGATATCGCGCTCGGCGAAAATGACCTTTACCTTGGCAAGCTGAAGCGTTCTCCCGTGATCCCCGGCGCCTTCGAGGCCGAGGATTTCTTTGCCGATATCGGGCCCGACGGCCACTGGCTGCATTTCACGGCGGCGCCCCTGCGAGACCGCCAGGGACGCCTGGTGGGCGCCATCGAAACCCTGCGCGACGTGAGCGAGCGGCGCCTGGCGGAACTGGCGCTGCGCAAGGCGCACGACAATCTGGAACACCTGGTGGCCAAGCGCACGGCCCAGCTGGCGGAAATGAACGAACGCCTGGCCGACGATATCCGCCAGCGCCAGATCGCCGATCTGGAACTGCGCGAGCGCAACTTGGCCCTGACGGAATTGAACAGCAAGCTGTCGCTGGCCCAGCAAAAGCTGCTGCAGTCGGAAAAACTGGCGTCGATCGGCCAGCTGGCCGCCGGCGTGGCGCACGAGATCAACAATCCCATCGGCTATGTGTTTTCCAATGTCGGCACCCTGGAAGGTTATCTGGATGACCTGTTCAGCATGCTCGACGCCTACGAGGACGCCGAGCCGGCCGTCGCCGACCCCGTGGTGGCGGCGCGCCTGCGCGCGCTGCGCGAACAGATCGACCTCGATTTCCTGCGCACCGACATTCCCATGCTGATGGGCGAGTCGAAGGAAGGCATTTCGCGCGTGCGCCGCATCGTGCAGGACCTGAAGGATTTTTCGCGCACGGATGCGCACCAGGAGTGGGTCTGGGCCGACCTGCGCCAGGGCATCGATACCACGCTCAACATCGTGAACAACGAGGTCAAGTACAAGGCCGACGTGGTGCGCGAATATGGCGACATTCCCGATATCGAATGCCAGCCTTCCGAACTGAACCAGGTGATCATGAACCTCGTCGTCAACGCGGCCCACGCCATGGGCGAGGCGCGCGGACGCATCACCCTGCGCACGGGCAGCGACAACGCCACGGAAGTGTGGATCGAAGTCGAGGACACGGGCGGCGGCATCGCGCCCGAACACCTGTCGCGCATCTTCGACCCGTTCTTTACCACCAAGGCGGTCGGCAAGGGCACGGGACTGGGCCTGTCGCTGGCCTACACGACGGTGCAGAAACACCATGGCCGCATCGACGTGCGCAGCATCATCGGCCGCGGCACCACCTTCCGCATCACCTTGCCCGTGCGCCAGGCGCAGCCCGTCACACCATGAACGAACAGGACAGCATGAGCACGAGCACTAGCACTAGCACTAGTACCAGCGCCAGCACCGCGGCCGCGCCGCCCACCATCCTGTGCGTCGACGACGAACCGAATATCCTGTCGTCGCTGCGGCGGCTGTTCCGCCCGCACGGCTACCGCGTGCTGACGGCCGACGGCGGCGCGGCCGGCCTGGCCCTGCTCGAGAGCGAAACGGTGGACCTGGTCATCTCCGACATGCGCATGCCGCACATGGATGGCGCGCAGTTCCTGGCCCAGGTGCGCCAGCGCTGGCCCGGCACCATCCGCCTGCTGCTGACCGGTTATGCCGATATCCAGTCCATCCTCGACGCCATCAACCAGGGCGAAATCTACCGCTACGTGACCAAGCCGTGGGACGAGAACGATATCGTGCTGGTGGTGCGCCACGCGCTGGAACGGCGCGCGCTGGAACAGGAAAAACGGCGCCTGGAAGCGTTGACGGCCAGCCAGAACGTGGAGCTGCAGGCGCTCAACGCCAGCCTGGAAGCGAAGGTGGCCACGCGCACGCAGCAGCTGAAACAGTCGCACGACGAGGTGCAGGCGGCCAACGAGCGCCTGAAAGCCACGTTCGTGACGACGATCAAGGTGTTTTCCAACCTGATCGAAATGCGCGGCGGCAAGCTGGCCGGCCATGCGCGGCGGGTGGCCGAGCTGTCGCGCAAGCTGGCGCAGGCGCTGGGCCTGGAAGGGCAGGAGGCGCGCGACGTGTTCATCGCGGCCTTGCTCAAGGATATCGGCAAGCTCAGCCTCAGCGACGACGTGCTGGAACTGCCGGCCAGCGCCTGGACGGGCGAGCAGCTGGCCGCGTTCCGCAAGCATCCGCTGCGCGCCGAACAGCTGCTGATGGCGCTCGACGAGCTGCGCGCCGTTTCCGTGATCCTGCGCTCGCAGCTGGAGCGCTTCGACGGCGGCGGCTTTCCCGATGGCCTGGTGGGCCTGGCCATTCCCATGGGCGCGCGCATCCTGGCGCTGGCGTCCGACTACGACGGCTTGCAGATCGGCGCCATGGTGCAGCGCAGCCTGCGCGCCGACGAAGCGCGCACCCTGATCTACGACAGCATCGGCAAGCGCTACGACCCGGCCGTGGTGGCCGCTTTCCGCGGCATCATGGAGGAGACGGAGCCGCCGGCGCGCGACCTGACCGTGCTGTCGGGCCAGCTGGAACCGGGCATGGTGCTGTCGCGCGACCTGATCAGCCGCGACGGCCTGATGCTGCTGGCGGCCGAACACGTGCTGACGGCCCGCGTGATCGCCCAGCTGCTCGATTTCGAAGGCAAGAATGGCGGGCGCCTCAGCATCCGCGTGTACGCGCCCGTGAAGGACGCCTAGGCGTTCGCGGCCGCGGCGGTGGGCGGCTGCAGCGGCAGGTGCACGGTAAAGCGCGTGCCCTGGCCCACTTCCGAGGCCACCTCGATGCGTCCGCCGTGCTTGTTGACGATGCCGTACGAGAGGGACAGGCCCAAACCCGTGCCGCTGCCCACGGCCTTGGTGGTGAAGAACGGCTCAAAGATGCGGTTCAGGTGCTCGGGCGCGATGCCGGCGCCCGTGTCGCCGATTTCCACCCACACCCAGTCGCCCGCGTGGCCCGTGCGGATGCTGATCACGCCGTCGCTGCTGATGGCCTGGCCTGCGTTGACGAGCAGGTTCATGAACACCTGGTTCAGCTGCGAGGCCAGGCACAGGATCGGCGGCAGCTCGCCATAGTGCTTCTCGATGCGCGCCTTGTATTTCAACTCGTTGGCGACGATATTGAGGGTGCTGTCCAGGCCCGCATGCAGGCTGGCCACCTGCCAGTCCGTCTCGCCCACGTGGGAAAAATCCTTCAGCGCCTGCACGATGTCGCGCACGCGTTTCAAGCCATCCATCGATTCGCGCACCAGATCGACCATGTCGTCCTGCAGGAAGGCCAGGTCGGCCTGCGCGCGCACCTCGGCCACGCGGGCGGCCAGGGCCGGGCCGTCGGGCGTTTCGCGCATCGCCGCTTCGTATTGCCCGATCACGCCGAACAGGGTGCCGACATAGCCTTGCAGCGAACTCATGTTGGAATTGACGAAGCCGATCGGGTTATTGATTTCGTGCGCGATGCCGGCCGCCAGCTGGCCGATGGACGCCATCTTTTCCGATTGCAGCAGCTGGTCGTGCGCTTCCTGTAACTTGCTGATCAGTAGTTGCTGCTCTTCGCCGCGCGCCTGCAGCATCGCTTCCATGCCCTTGCGTTCCGTGATATCCGTCAGCGAGCCGATCACCTCGAACGGCACGCCGTGCTCGTCGCGCACGAGGCGCAGGCTGTCGTGCATCCACAGATAGCTGCCGTCGCGCACGCGGAAACGGTATTCATAGGCGCGGGCGCCTTCGACAAAGATCTGCGCCAGGCTGGAAAAGATGCCGGGCGCATCGTCGGGGTGGATGTGGTCGAACCAGAAATTGGGATCGGCGACCATGTCCTCGGGCTGGTAGCCCAGCACGTTCAAGGCATTGTTGCTGACAAAAGTCATCTTGAAGTCGCCGCTGGGCACGGTGCAATAGATGATGGAGGGCGTATTGTCGAGCAGGTATTGCAGGCGCACGGCCGTAGCCGCCGGTGCTTCATCGCCAGGCGCCGCCCCGGCATGCCGGCCGGTATCGGGAGTGGAAAGGTCGAAATCCTCGAACTGCATCGTCACACCTCGCTGCCTGCACGGCATAGCTGTCATCCTGGCTGAATTATGCCTGATTCCGCCTGCCTTGGGCCGCCATCGGCGCGCTCAGGGGGCCGGCGGCTGCTCGACGACCGCCATGCGCCGCGCGATGCGCTGCGCCGCTTGCGTGTCGCCCGCCTGTTCGGCGCGCAGGCGCTGCACGCCCAGCCAGGCCAGCAGCGGACGGCGCCAGCCCTGGTCCGAGGCGGTGGCGACGGCCGTGTCGAGCAGCGCCGGCGTGGCACGGCCCGAGCGCAGCAGCACGCCGGCCGCCACCAGCCGCGACAGCGGGTCATCGATGGCCGCCACGGCGCTGGCGGCGGCCGTGTCGGATGCGGCGCCTGCTGCCGCCCGCTGCGCTTCCGGCAGCAGGGCGACATCGGCCCCTTGCGCCTTGCCGGCCAGGTAAGCCGCATAGGCGCGGTCGGCGTCGTTCGCGTCCGCTTGCAGCGCATCGAAGCCGCCGCAGTCCTCGAAGGCCAGGCTGGCCACGCGCGCGGCGCAGCGCAGCAGTTCGATGCGCGCCACCAGTTCGAGCTTGCCCGTGCCCGCCACCTGGCTGCGGGCGCGCCGGAATTCCGTCTGTTCGACGAGGGCGTTGCCGCCCAGGTAGGCCGCTTGAAACCGTTCGACGGAACTTTGCGCATTCATTTTCCAGTCGGGCACGGGCGGGCCGCTGGAGCAGGCGGCGAGCAAGGTGGACAGCAGGGCGGCGAGAGCGGGGCGGGACATTTTCATGGCAGTTTGATCTCCGGATTGCGCTTGAACGGCCATTTGCGGTTGATTTCATTGACCAGCTGTTCGACCTTGCGCAGATTGCTTTCCACATCGGCGCGCAGCGGGCCCAGGTCGGCCGTGGCCGCCCTGGCGTTGGCGCCCACGGCTTGCGCCTCGACCAGCACGGCGTCGACTTTTTTCAGGCTGTTGCGCGTGTCGGCCAGCAGCGCGTTCAGCTGCACGATGGTCGCTTGCGCATCCGTCATCACGCCCTTGTCGCCAAACACGCGCGTATCGGCATTGGCCACCAGGCCATCCGTGCGGCGCGCCAGCTGGTCGGCCGTGACGAGCAGGGCGTTGGCCCGCTCGACCAGCAGGCGCGACTGCTTGTCGTCGCCCGTCAGCAAGCCCATGGCGCCGCCCGGGCCGCTCAGCTTGCCCGTCACGGCCTGCACATTGCGCAAGGTGCCGTCGAGCGCGGAATCGCTGCCCGTCAGGGTCGCCACGTTGTTCAGCAAATCCTTGGCGGCGGCCAGCAGGCGGGGGATTTCCGCCGCCATGTCGCCCACCAGCAAATCGCGCGTGGCGTCGTCGGGCAGCGGCGGGTCCGTCAGGATGCCGCTGTAGGCGCGCAGCTTGGCGCCGCCCACGATGCCCCGCTCCAAGGTGAAGATGGAGCTGCTGCGCAGCCAGTGCGCGTCCTTGCGCGGCACGTCGACGATGACGCGCGCGCGGCCGTCCGGCGCCAGTTCGATGCGCTGCACGCGGCCGATGGGAAAGCCGGAAAAGGTCAGGTCGGCGCCCACGCCCACGCCGTCCGAGTCATCGGCCGTCAGCACCAGGGTTTGCGTGGCTTCGAAGGCGCCGCGCGCATACATCAGGTAGACGACGGAGCCGACCACCAGCACGAACATGAAGATGAGCAGGATGGCCGCCTTCAGTTCGGCGTGGCGCACGGGCGGCGGGGCGGGCAGGACACTATCTTGCGCGAGACCGGCGGGCGCCGTGACGTCGACCTGGTCGGGATTTTGCGGTTGGCTCATGGCTTCTGGCTCTCGTATGGGTGGTTCGGGATCGCTGGCGGTGGCGGGCGGGGCATCAGTAGTAATTGCCCATCAGCGAAGCCACTTCGATCAGCAGGATGACGGAAAACAGGCGCAGCATTTCGGACAGGCCGTGCGCGGCCCACAGGCGGTTGCGCCGGCCGTGCGGGTCTTCCGGATAGTACGAGGAGGCCAGCGGGATCAGGGCCACGGCAAAGCTGAAGAAGATCACCTTGAGCATCAGGATCAGGGCCACGGCCGGATTGAAAATTTGCCCCACCACGCGCGTGTAGCCTTGCAGCGCCCACGGCGTAAAGCCATAGATCGTCAGGTAGGCGAGGATCAGCGAGGTGACGCAGCTGACGATGGCCAGCATCCACACGGCGAAGATGCCCGACATGACACGTGGAAAATATTCGCGGCGCAGCAGGTCGACGCCCTGGCGCTGCATGGTATCGAGCATGCCGGACGAGCGCATTTGCGCGAAAGCAATGCCGTCGGGCAGGGTCAGGCGCAGGGCCACGAACAGGGCGGCCGTCAGCGGTATCAATTCCAGCACCAGCACGCGCACCACCATTTCCAGCGCATAGCGCGACAGGCCGTAGCTTTGGGCGCTGACGACGACGATGCGGATCAGCACCAGGCTGACGAGCGCGCAGGCCACGCTGAACCACACGAGATTGGGCGCCGTGTTCGTCACCAGGCGGTGCGCGAGGATGGGGCGGTTGTCGCGGTTATAGCTCGATGGCGACAGGGCCAGCGAAAACACGAGGATGGCGAAATGCAGCATGCGCCACCAGCTGACCAGCCAGGCCATGGTGGCCCGGTGCAGGCGGCGCAGGCTGATGATGAGGGAGACGGATAGGGTCATCATGGCATCTTAACATCTGCCCGCCCGCCGGGCACGTCAGGCGTGCGCGCTGAAGTAGGTCGTAATAAATTATTGTGATTTCTGACTTCCATAACCGGCGCTCTGCGGCGTTACCCGCTGCTAGCAGTGCCTGCACTGCGTCGCAACGGGCGCCTTGCAGCGCATCCGGTTCTGTTCGTCATAACTTCACAATAATTTCCCACGACCTACTTACTCAAACAGGGCGAAGCCGGCCATGACGACCATCAGCACGGCGATGTATTGCATCGGAATCCAGAACAGGGTGTGGCGCTGGCGCAGGATCACGCGCTCCTGCGTGGCCGGGTCGATCAGTTCGCGGCCTGGCGCGCTGTTCAGGCGTACGCCCGCATACCAGCTGGCGGCAGCTGCCAGCAGGAAGGCCAGGGCCAGGGTCCATGTGTGGCTCTTCGTATAGGCCTCGCCCAGGGTGGCGCCAAACAGCGCTTGCGCGGCCAGTACGACGATCAAACAGATAAGGGGGCCAAGTATGCCGAAGCCTTGCCAGATAAGCATAAAAATTCTCCAGGGGGATTGAGGGATCCCGCAGCGATTGGCGGCGGCTGTGCGCGGCGGGGGTGCGGATTTTATCAGACTTATCAAAAAGAAAGTTTCTTTTCGGCACTATTGTGCGCCCCTGTCAGGCGGCGCTGGCGGTGCCCACGCTGGCAATGATGGCGTCGGCCGCCGCCCGCACGCGGGCCGAGCGGTTCAGGTCCGCGTGCATGACCAGCCACACGTCGTAGCTTTCCGCCCGCTCGGGCCAGATGCGCACGAGCTGCGGGTCGATGTCGCCTAGATGAGTCGCCAGCTCGGCCACGCCCAGGCCCGCGCGCGTGGCTTCCTGCAGCATGGCCGCCGAGTTCACTTCCATGGCGACCCGGGCGTTGGCGACGGATTCGCCGGCGATTTTCTCCGCGTGGCGCGGCGTCACGGACTGGTGGTAAATGACGATGTCGTGGCCGGCCAGCGCCGTGCCGCGCACGGGTTCGCCCCGTTCGGCCAGATAGGTTTTCGAGGCGTACAGGCCAAGGCTGCGTTTGACCAGGTGGCGCGAGATCAGGTCCGGGTCGGTGGGGCGCACGCCGCGCACGGCCAGGTCCGCTTCGCGCCGGGTCAGGCTGGCCAGCGCGGGCGCCACGTTGAGCACGATGCGGATGTCGGGGTGGGCCGCGTGCAGCCGCTGCATGGCGCGGATGACGAAATGGCTGGCCATGGTGTCCGTGGTCGCCACGCGCACCAGGCCGCTTAAACGGTTGTCGACGCCCTGCATCTCGCGCTGCAGCTTGTCGGCCGCCCGCTCCATCGCTTCGGCGGCCGTCAGCGCCAGCTCGCCGGCCGGCGTGGGCACGTAGCCCGATGGCGTGCGCAGGAACAGGGTGGCGCCCAGCGAGCTTTCCAGCGCGGCCAGGCGGCGCCCGCACGTGGCCTGGTCGATGCCCAGCAGGGCGGCCGCGCCGCGCAGGGTGCCGGCCCGCCCGATGGCGAGAAAGATGCGCGCGTTATCCCAGTCCATTGTATTTTCCTTTTTTTGTGATGCATTTTTGCATCAAGATGCCGAGTTTATGCCTGTTTACTGCATCGCGCAACGCTCGCATAATGGCCGTCCCCCCTGTTACTGCAAGGAGTCCCATGTCTGTTCCCACACCGCGCCGCGCCAACGGCTTGATCTTGCTGACCCTGGCCTTCGGCTTCGTCATGGCGATGCTCGACGTCACGGCCGTCAACGTGGCGCTGTCCGATATCGCGCTGGACTTGCATATCCCGCTGACGGGCCTGGTCTGGGTGGTCGACGGCTACACCTTGACGTTTGCCGCGCTGCTGCTGGCCGGCGGCGCGCTGGCCGACCGCTACGGGGCGAAAGCCGTGTACCAGGGCGGCCTGGGCGTCTTCCTGCTCGGCTCGGTGCTGTGCGGCGCCGCGCCCGACGGGCATTTCCTGACGGCCGCGCGCCTGCTGCAGGGGGCGGGCGCGGCCCTGTTCATGCCCAGTTCGCTGAGTTTGCTCACGCACAGTTTTGACGACGAGCGCGAACGCACGCGCATGCTGGGTGCCTGGTCGGCGCTGGTGGGCGTGGCCGGTGCGTCCGGCCCCTTGATCGGCGGTATCCTCGTGCACGAGTTCGGCTGGCGCAGCGTGTTCTGGGTGAACGTGCCGCTGGGCGTGCTGGCCATCGTCATGGCGCAGCTGCTGCTGGTCGCGCCGGCGCGTCAGCCGCGCGATTTGTCGCTGTTCAGCCATGCACTGGGCGTGGCGGCGCTGGCGGGCCTCAGTTTCGTGCTGATCGAAGGACCCGTGCTGGGCTGGCTGTCTCCCGGCGTCGTGGCGGCGGGGGCATTGACCTTGCTGTCGGCCTGGCAATTGCTGCGGCGCGAGCGCAGCGGCAGCCATCCGCTGTTGCCGCGCGCGCTGTTTCACAGCAGCAGTTTTGGCGCGGCCAATGGCGTGGGTTTTTTGATCAATTTCTGCGTATTCGGCCAGCTGTTTTTATTGAGCCTGTTCCTGCAGCAGTCGGGCGGCGCCGACGCCCTGCAGTCGGGCTTACGCCTGCTGCCCATGATGGCGGCCTATACGGTGGGCAATTTCATGGCGGGAAGTATTGCGGCGCGCCATGGCACGCGTAGGCCCATGCTGGCCGGCTTGCTGGTGGGCGCCGTGATGGCCTTGCTGCTGATGGGCTTGCGTCCGGGCACGCCGTATGGCTGGCTGGCGCTGGGCACGGCCGTCATGAATGTGGCCATCGGCATCGCCATTCCCGCCATGACGGCCACCGTGATGCGGGTGGCCGGCAAGCCGCATGCGAACAGCGCGGCGGCGGCCCTGAATGCCAACCGCCAGATCGGCGCCCTGGTGGGCGTGGCCCTGATCGGCAGCATCCTGCACATGTTGCCCGAATGGTCGCTGCGCCTGCCGCTGGCCTACGCGACGATTGCCGCCGCGTATGGCCTGGCGGCGGGCCTCGTCTACCGGCATGTGCATGTGCCGAAGGCCGTGGCCGCCTGAAGCAGGCTTACTGTTCGCGCGTGCTGCGCCATTCCACCAGTTCTTCGATGGTGAGGATCGGCATGCCGTGCAGTTCGGCGAAGCGTTCGATATCGTCGCCGCGCATCATGGTGCCGTCCGGGTTCATCAGCTCGCACAGCACGGCGGCCGGGTTCAGGCCCGCCATGCGCGACAGGTCGACGGAGCCTTCCGTGTGGCCACGGCGCTCGAGCACGCCGCCGGGCGCGGCGCGCAGGGGGAAGACGTGGCCGGGGCGCACCAGGTCGGCCGGTTTGGCGTCCGGCGCGATGGCGGCGCGGATGGTGGTGACCCGGTCGGCGGCCGACACGCCCGTCGTGACGCCGTCGCGCGCCTCGATGGAGACGGTAAACGGCGTGCCGTAGCGGCTGCCGTTGTCGGACGACATGGGCGGCAATTCCAGCGCGCTGACGACATCTGTCGGCAGGCACAGGCAGACGATGCCGCTGCATTCGCGGATCAGCAAAGCCATGGTTTCGTTCGTCAATTTTTCGGCAGACAGGATCAGGTCGGCTTCGTTTTCACGGTCGAAATCGTCGAGCAGGATAACGGGGATGCCGGCGCGCATGGCGGCCAGGGCGGACTGGATGCGACCTTCCAGGTCGTTGGAAAGCAGGGTATAGCTGTTGACTAACATGGTGAAACGCTCCTCGCATAGGCGAAAAACGCTGCAGGGCAAGCGAATAGACGCAACTGGCCGCATCGCCGTGGCGATGGGACATCACACTACTGCACATCTTCTTTCATCCGGACTATACCGTCGGCTCTGGATTCACACCAGATCTGCTGACCTCGCCAAGCGGTGCCTGGAAAGCGCTCGCGGGCTTGACCGTTGCCGGTCTTACCGCCGGTGGGGAATCGCACCCCGCCCCGAAGACGTCGTTGTGCCGGTCCACATGACCGGCGGCAATACTTTAGCACAGATGAAAAAATGTGGCAGGACACTGTTGAGTTTGTTATTCGGCAAAGTTCCCTGGGGAAAATGGTTTACCCTAAGCTGTTTTTAATGGCGGAAAGACGATTTCAGTGTAAGGTATGGCTACTGAATTTTACCGTTGAGAATACATGAAGCTGAGTAAATTACGCCTGATCTCAGGCGCCGTCTTGCTGGCGTGCGCCTGCATGGCCCAGGCGGAAATCCGTTTGACCGATCCCCTGCCGCTGGCGCCAGAAGTTACCGTCGGAAAACTGCCGAACGGCTTGACCTACTACATCAAGAAAAATGCCCGTCCCGCGCAGAAAGTGGAATTGCGCCTGGTGGTGAAAGCCGGCTCCATTCTGGAAGATGACGATCAGCAAGGCCTGGCCCATTTCACGGAGCACATGGCCTTCAATGGCTCCACGCATTTCAAGCGCAATGAGCTGATTTCCTACTTGCAATCGATCGGCGTGAAGTTCGGCGCCGACCTGAATGCTTACACGAGCTTCGATGAAACCGTCTACGTGCTGCCGATTCCCACGAACAAGAAGGAAAACCTGGAAAAAGGTTTTCTCGTGCTGGAAGACTGGGCGCACGGCTTGAAATTCAATCCGGCCGACATCAACAGCGAGCGCGGCATCGTGCTGGAAGAGGCGCGCCTGGGCAAGGGCGCCAGCGACCGCATGAACAAGGTGCTGTATCCGAAGCTGCTGAACGGTTCGCGCTATGCGGAACGCATGCCGATCGGCAAGGAATCCGTGTTGAAAACCTTCAAGCCGGAAGCCATCAAGCGTTTCTACAAGGATTGGTACCGTCCCGACCTGATGGCCGTGATGGTGGTCGGCGACGTGGAGCCGAAACAGGCTGAAGCGATGATACGCCAGCATTTCGGCAAGCTGAAAAACCCCGCGAAACCGCGTCCGCGCCTGTATGCGGAAGTGCCGCAGCGCTCGCAAACGGAAGCGGTGGTGATCACGGACAAGGAAGCACCGGACGACAGCGTCTTCATCCGCTACCCGATCCGCGCCGCGCAGGAGCCCGTCACCATTGCCGACTACCGCCGCCAGATGATCGAAAACCTGTATGGGCAAATGCTCAGCGCGCGCATGCAGGAATTGACGCAGCAGGCCAACCCGCCGTTCATCCAGGGCGGCAGCAGCATGGGCAAGCTGGTGCGCGGCTATGAATCGTTCAGCGCCTATGCCTTGCTGGGCAAGGGCGGCGTGCAGCCGGCCGTCGATGCGCTGGTGCAGGAAGACGAGCGGGCGCGCCGCTTCGGTTTCAGTCAGGATGAACTGGACCGCGCGCGCAAGGATATGTTGCGCAATTACGAGCGCGCGTACAGCGAACGCGACAAATCCGATTCGGCCGGCTTCGTGGCCGAGTATTCGCGCAACTTCCTGGAGCAGGAAGCCATTCCCGGCATCGCCAATGAATTGCTGTACGCGAAGGAACTCTTGCCGCAGGTAACCTTGCAGGAAATCAACGAAACGGTGGCCAAGGTGATTCCCGACCAGCAAAAGAAGCTGGTGGTCTTCATGGGCGCCGAACCGAAAGCGGGCGATGCGACGTCCAGCGTGCCGACGCAGCAGCAATTGCTCGACGCCGTGGCGAAGGCCGAGCAGCAGAAGGTCGAGCCGCGCACGGAAAAAGTGCTCGCCAGCAAGCTGATGGACGGTCCGCCGGCCGGCGGCAGCATCGTTTCGGAAAAGTTAAACAGTGCCATCGGCGTGACGGAACTGACCTTGGGCAATGGCGTGCGCGTGCTGCTCAAACCGACGGACTTCAAGAATGACCAGGTGCTGATGGGCTCGACGCGCTTCGGCGGCCAGTCGCTGTTTGGCGACGCCGACATCTACAACGCCCGCTACGCCAGCGCCGTGGTCGGCAGCATGGGGTTGAAGGATTTGGCGCCGCTGGACTTGCAAAAAGTATTGGCCGGCAAAACGGTCAATGTGGGCGCTTCGCTGGGCGAACTGAGCGAAGGCTTTGGCGGCTCGGCCAGCAGCGCCGACGTGGAAGCCATGTTGCAGCTCGTGTATTTGTATTTCAACGACGTGCGCAAGGATGCGGGCCTGTACCAGTCCTTCATCGGCAAGCAGCAGGACCTGGCGAAAAACAGCATGGCGCAGCCGGAAGCCGTGTTTTACGACGCCATCCAGCACGCCATGTATGGCGACAACCCCCGCGTCGATGGCGTGCCGCGCGCGGCCGACTTCGACAAGGTGGGCCTGGACCGCTCATTGGACATCTTCCGCCAGCGTTTTTCCAGCGCGCGCGGCATGACCTTCATCTTTGCGGGCAGCTTCGAGCTCGACAAGATCAAGCCGCTGATCGCCAGCTACCTGGGCACCTTGCCCGTGGGCGAGGTGGCGCACGCCTACCGCGACGTGGGCATGCGCCCGGTGACCGGCGTCGTCAAGAAGGATATCTATATGGGCAGCGAGCCCAAGAGTACGATTTCCATCACCTTCAATGGCGACGTCGCGTATTCGGACGAGCAAAAGCTGACCCTGCAGGCGCTGGGCGAGGTGCTGAACCTGAAAGTCATCGAAGTGCTGCGCGAAAAGATGAGCATGATCTATGGCGGCGGCTTTGAAACCTCGATGGGCCAGCATCCGTACGGTCATTATTCGGTGGCCTTGAACTTGCCGACGGGACCGGAAAACGTGGACAAGGTGATCGCCGCCGCCTTTGCCGAAATCAACAAGATGAAGGCGGACGGGCCATCCGTGGCCGACCTGGAAAAGGTCAAGCTGAACTGGATCACGCGCCAGCAGAAATCCCTGCGCGAAAACAACTACTGGATGAATCAGTTGATGGGTTCGGTGACGCAGGGGCGCGACCCCGCGCACATTCTGCGCTATGAGCAACGCGTGCGCGCCATCACGCCGCAAGCCGTCAAACTGGCGGCGCAGCGCTACCTGGACATGCACAATTATGTGCAGGTGGTGCTGTATCCGGAACGTAAAAATGTTGCAGCCAAGTAATCCTCGTGTTTGATCTGCATGGGCGGCAGCGTGGCGAAGCTGTTAAACTGCCGCTTATTGATGTGATATCGCAATTTAACAAGCAAGGAAATACGATGGCTAAGAAAGAAGAGCTCGATCCGGAAACCCTGGAGTTGATCAACTGGTGTATCGAGGTCGAAGGCTTCCTCGTGGCCGGCGGCGCCACCGTGGCGCAGGCGCAGGACCACATCGAAGAGCAGGTCGAGTGGTTTACCGACCAGTTCTACGACGGCTTGACGCCGGAAGAGGCGGCCAAGGAAGCCTTGGCCTGACCTTTTAAACACGACTTACAGCGGGCGGTGCCTGCCGGGCACAGCCCGGTAGCGCCGCCCGTTTTGCTTTTCTGAAAAGATTTCCATCGGGCAATTAAATTTCCTATTCACTCCAGGCACCCATGACACTCCGTTCACGCATTCTCCTCCTGTGTTTCAGCACCTTGCTGGGCATCGTCCTCATCGCTTCCTTCTCCCTGTATTCCCTGCGCCAGACCATGATGGCCGAGCGCGTCGAGCAATTGACGGTGCTGGTCGAATTGGCCAACGCATCCGTGGAAAAGGCGTACGCGCTGGAACAGTCGGGCAAGCTCACGCGGGAGCAGGCCCAGCAGCAGGCCAAGCTGGCTATCGGCAGCTTCGTCAAGGACGAAATGTATTACTTTGTGCGCGATTTCAGCACGGATTTGCTGTACGTGCATCCGAATGCGTCGCGCATCGGCACGCCGCAAAAGAACATGAAGCAGTCGGGCGACCGCTACCGCGCCGCGCTGGCCAACAGCCGCATCGGCCTCGTGCAGGCGGACGGCACGCGGCCGGGCGTGCCCGATCCCGTGGCGAAGATGTATGCCGTGGTGAAATTTGCACCGTGGGACTGGCTGATCGGCACGGGCACGTATATCGATGACATCAACCACAAATTCTGGGCCCAGGCGGGCGTGCTGCTGGCCATCGGCGGCGCGCTGATGCTGGTGGTGGGCGCGCTGGCGGCCCTGATGCTGCGCCGCATCCTGGCCCAGCTCGGCGGCGAACCCGACTATGCCGCCGCCATCGTGGCGCAAATCGCGCAGGGCGACCTGACCACGCAGATCGACACGCGTCCCGGCGATACGTCCAGTCTGTTGATGGCCATCAAGGCCATGCGCGACAACCTGGCGCATCTGGTGAGCCAGGTGCGCAGCGATGCGGAATCGATTTCCACGGCATCGGGCGAGATTGCCTCGGGCAACCACGACCTGTCGGCGCGCACGGAGCAGCAGGCGGGATCGTTGGAAGAAACGGCCTCGACCATGGAAGAAATGACCTCGACCGTGCGCCAGAATGCGGACAATGCGCGCCAGGCCAACCAGCTGGCCATTTCTGCCTCGCAAGTGGCGACGCAGGCCGGCGGCGTGGTGAGCCAGGTGGTCGACACCATGGGCGCCATCAATGCCTCGTCGAAGAAAATCGGCGACATCATCGCCGTCATTGACGGCATCGCCTTCCAGACGAATATCCTGGCCCTGAACGCGGCCGTGGAAGCGGCGCGCGCGGGCGAGCAGGGCCGTGGTTTCGCCGTCGTGGCCAGCGAGGTGCGCAACCTGGCTCAGCGCTCGGCCAGTGCCGCCAAGGAGATCAAGCAACTGATCGACAGCTCCGCCGAGCAAGTGGGCGCCGGTGAAAAACTGGTGGCGCTGGCGGGCGAGACGATGGAAAAAGTCGTCTCCAGCGTGCAGCACGTGACCGATATCGTGGCCGAGATTTCCTCGGCCAGCGCCGAGCAGAGCGCCGGCATCGAGCAGATCAACCAGGCCATCGTCGAGATGGATAACATGACGCAGCAAAACTCGGCCCTGGTCGAGCAGGCATCGGCGGCAGCGCAGGCCATGAACGAGCAGGCGGCCGGGCTGGCGCAGATCGTCAGCGTATTCAAGGTGGGCGCCGTGGCGCCGGCCGCGGCGCAGCGGCGCCTGACGCGCTAGCCGCTTTTTATCTGTCACGGGGGAACTTATCCCCGGCTCACCTGTCCAAACTTTTTCGTCCGCAATGGATGCACAGAAGAGGTGAGCATGACAGAAGGTTTTTCCTATCACGCGGCATTTGCCCGCAACCTGGGCTGGGTCACGCAGGCGGAGCAAAACAGCTTGCGCGGCAAGCGCGTGGCCATCGCGGGCATGGGCGGCGTGGGCGGCGTACACTTGCTGACCCTGGCGCGGCTGGGGATCGGTGCCTTCCACATCGCCGATTTCGACACCTTCGATATCGCCAACTTCAACCGCCAAGCCGGCGCCATGATGTCGACCCTGGGCCAGCCCAAGGTGGCCGTATTGGCGCAGATGGCGAAGGACATCAATCCCGAGCTGGAGATTAAACAATTTCCCGACGGCATACACGACAGCAACCTGGCCGAGTTCTTTGCCGGTGTCGACCTGTACGTGGATGGCCTCGATTTCTTTGCCTTCCCCGCGCGCCAGGCCACCTTCGCCACGTGCGCGCGCCTGGGCATTCCCGCCATCACGGCCGCGCCGCTGGGCATGGGCACGGCCGTGCTCAGCTTCATGCCGGGCGGCATGACGTTCGAAGAGTATTTTGGCTGGGGCGACTTGCCCGAAGAAGAAAAGGCCCTGCGCTTCCTCGTCGGGCTGGCGCCGTCCGGCTTGCACGGCCCGTATCTGGTCGACCCGTCCGCCATCAACCTGAAGGAGCGGCGCGGGCCGTCGACCATCATGGGCTGCCAGCTGTGCGCGGGCGCGGCCGCCACGGAAGCCTTGAAAATCCTGTTAAAACGGGGCAAGGTGATGGCGGCGCCGCACGGCGTGCATTTCGACGCCTACCGCAACAAGCTCGTGCATACTTGGCGTCCAGGCGGCAACCGTCATCCGCTGCAGCGCCTGACGATGGCCATCATCAAGCGGCGCCGCGCCGCACAGGGGGCATAAATGGCGCAAGCATTGCTGAACGATCCCGTGCTGGAAAACATCCTCGAGCAGGCGCGCTGGGCGCCCAGCGGCGACAATACGCAGCCGTGGCGCTTTGAAGTCGTCGACCAGCGGCACGTGGTCGTGCATGGTTTCGATACGCGCAGCCATTGCGTGTATGACCTCGACGGCCATCCCAGCCAGCTGTCGCTGGGTGCCTTGCTTGAAAGCATGGCACTGGCGGCCAGCTGTCACGGCTTGCGCATGGAAGCGCGCCGGCGTTTGTCCATGCCCGACACCTTGCCCACCTTCGATGTACGGCTGGTCGACAGCCCGGGCATGCTGCCCGATCCGCTGGCGGCCTTCCTGCCCCGCCGCAGCGTGCAGCGGCGCCGGCTCAGCACGCGCAGCCTGCGCGCCAGCGAAAAGGCGGCATTGGCGGCCAGCTTGCCGCCCGGCTACGGCGTGCAGTGGTTCGAAGGCGGGCGCGCGCGCCTGGCCTGCGCGCGGCTGATGTTCGACAATGCGAAGCTGCGCCTGACCATGCCCGAAGCGCACAAGGTGCACCGCGACGTGATCGAATGGGGGGCGCGCTTCAGTGCCGACCGCATCCCGGAGCAGGCGCTCGGCGTCGATGCCATGACGGCGCGGCTGATGCGCTGGGTCATGCACAGCTGGCGCCGCGTGGATTTTTTCAATACCTGGCTGGGCGGCACGATTGCCCCGCGGCTGCAGATGGACTTGCTGCCGGGCCTGTATTGTGCCGCGCATTTCGTGCTGCTGGCCGATGCGCCGCCGCGCCATATCGACGATTACGTGGCGGCCGGCCGCGCCATGCAGCGCTTCTGGCTGACGGCCACGCAACTGGGACTGCAATTGCAGCCGGAACTGACGCCGCTGATCTTTGCCCGCTACGTGCGCGAACGGCGCGCCTTTTCGCGCACCGATGGCATGCAGGACATGGCGCAGGAGCTGGCCGTGCAATGCCAGGGCGTGCTGGGGGAGGCGGCGGTCGAGCGGGGCGTGTTCCTCGGGCGCATCGGCGCCGGGCCGGCGGCGAGTGCGCGCTCGCTGCGCCGTCCGCTGCAAGACTTGCTGGTGGCGCCCACGGCTGGGCCGTGAGGCGTGACTCCCTGCGCGGTCAGCGCCGCCGCCGTGGCGCCAGGGCAGCCAGCGCCGCCAGACCCGCCACCAGCAGCGGCAAGGTGCCAGGTAGCGGTATCGGCGTGTCCGTCGGCACATAGGCCAGTTCGGAACTGTTCAGCATGTTCAATACCAGGGTATAGCTGCCTGCCACCAGATTGTCCGTGACGGCGCCATACTGCCCGCCGCACGTCGTGCCGATGCCCGTGCCCGTGGGCGCGCCGCAGCCGCCGGGATCGTAGGTGAACACGCTGCCGCTGGTCAGCGGCGTTTGCGCGTACCCTGTATTGAGGCTGGCGGCGTCGGCCAGTTCGGTGCCGCCCAGGATGCCGGAGCCCAGGTTGCCGTCGGGGGCCCAGTTGAAGACGATCTGGCCATGTTCATCGATGATGGTAAACGTCATCGCCATATTCGTCGTGGCCGCCGAGCCCGTGCCGGCCAGGGCATCGAGGTACAACTGCATGAAAGGCAGGGCCTGGAAGTCGAAGGCCAGGGTCGCGCCCGGTTGGCCGACGACGAAATTGACGGTCATCGCGGTACTGGAACCGTTGCGTCCCGAGGCGTCGGCGCTGCCGCCGCCCGTGAGGAAGGTTTCCGCCGCATTCACCGTGTGCGTACTGGTCGAGCCTGGCGGAAAGGGGGGGATTTGCGAGGTGACGATCTGCGCCTCGCCGCGCGCAAACGAGGCCGTGCCCATGCCTTGTTGCGTAAAATCATTTTCCCCCTTGGTGACGGCGCCGCGTGTCGCTTGCTGCGCATCGATCTCATTGCTGCCGCCGTGGATGACGCTGCTGCCATTGAGCGTGGCGGTGGTGCGCGACAGGTCGATATTGCTGGCCAAGGTGGTGGAGCCGGTGGGGTTGCTGATGACGAGGCCAAAGACGCTGGTGTACGAATAGCCATAGGCGGCGGCGCCGGCAGTGCCGCTGCTGGCCAGCAACAGCAAGGCCAGCAGGGCCGTTGGCAAGCGGGTACAAGAAAATGTAGTCATGAAAATCCTCATCTGCCGGTCGGCCGCGTTGTAAGGAAAACCGACAGGCTTGCCACATAAAAAAAGGCGAGGAGACTCCCTCGCCTGTAAATCCCCCTGTTGCCTGGTTCAGGCGGCAAGCTTGCGGCGGCGGGCATAGCCCAGGCCAGCCAGGCCCAGACCCAGCAGTGCCAGAGTGCCAGGTTCCGGCACCGCCTGTTTCACCAGGTCCACGCTTTCCACCGCATTCAAGGTCAAGGTGTAGTTGCCGGCCGTTAAAGCATTGCTGACGGAGCTGAAGTTGCTGCCGCAGCCCGTACCCACGCCCGTGCCCGTGGGCGTGCCGCAGCCGGAAGGGTCGTAGGTGAACAGGTTGCCGCGCGTCAGGAAATTGGTCGCCAGACTGGTGTTCAGGTTGGCGCCGTCGGCGTTTTCCGTGCCACCGAAGATGCCCGAGCCGATCACGCCATCGGGCGTCCAGTTGAACACCGTCAGGCCCGCCGCATCCGTGATGGTGAAGGTGACGACCAGGTTGGCCGTGGCCGTGGACAACTGGCCGACCGTGCTTTGCAGGAAGACCTGCATGAAGGGCGACGCCAGGAAGTCAAAGCTCAGCGTCGCCGTGGGCGAACCGACGACGAAATCGACGGAAAAACCCGTGGTCGAGCCATTGCGCCCGGAGGCATCGGCCGTACCGGCAGGGCCGCCCAGATGGGCTTCGGCCACGTTCACCACCTGGGTGGAGGTGGAGCCGGGCGGGAACGAAGGGAACTGCGTGCTGACGATCTGCGCATCGCCGCGCGAATAGGTGCCAGTGGGGCCTTGCTGGGTGAAGTCGTTTTCGCCCTTGGTGACGGCACCGACGTTGGCGCGCGGCGCGTCGAGCGAACCGGCGCCGCCGTTGATGACGCTCACGCCGTTCAGGGTGGCCGTGCTGCGCGAAATCGTTGTGCTGTTGGCCACCGTGATCTGGCCCGTCGGCACGGCGATGACCAGGCCGAAGATGTTGTTGTAGGAATAGCCGTAGGCGCCCGCTTGTGCGCTACCGGCCGCGCACAGCATGGCCAGTGTCGCTGCCGCCGGGAGCAGTTTCAGTTTAGAAAGTTTCATGTCATTCACCTCGTGGTTGAGTGAGTCTGGAAGTCTTGCCTGAGTCCTGTCGGCAGGTGCTCATGGCCAGACTTAAGCGACTTCCATGCCAACGCATGAGGTTCTTTTGAAATCAATGACTTGGCGTGCTTTTGTTGACACAGTGCAGGTGTTGCCGGACGCGTTGTAAGAAAAACCGACGGCGCCCGTCAAGGCTGGCTATCACGGGGCGACGAGCCCAGCAGGGCGTGCAGATGGGGCAGCAAGCGTTGCCCTGGCACATAGTCGCGCATGGCCGTGGCCAGTTGACGCGCGGCCAACCTGGCGCGGCCATCGTCGAGCATGCGCGTGGCGGCATGGCGCAAGGCGGTTTCCTGGAAACGGTCGGCGCGCAGCAGCAGGCCGGCGCCGGCGCCCGCGATGCCGTGCATGTTGAGGAATTGGTCGAGGTTGCCGGCGATGCCGATGATGGGTACGCCTGCCGTCAGCGCCTGCTGGCTGGTGGGGCTGCCGCCGTTGCAGATCACCAGGCTGGCGCGGCGGGCGGCCGCGTCGCCCGGCAGAAAGGGCGCGACATAGGCATTCGGCGGCACGGCATCGACGCGGATGGTGCCGGCCGTGGCCGCCAGCACGGTGACGGGCAGGGGCGCCAGCGCGCGCAGCACGCGCGGCAGCAATTGCCCCTGGCCCGAGCTGCCCAGCGTGACATAGACGATCGGCCGTCCGCTGCTCAGTTCCGGTCGCTGCCACCAGTCCGGCAAGTCGAGCGGCGGCGCCCAGATGATGGGGCCCAGGTAGTCGTGCGTGGGTGGCATGCCATGCGGCGGGAACAGCTGGGGAATATCGGCGTACAAGGTGCGGTCGGCATCCGTATAGATGCGCCGCAGGTCGCTGCCCAGCGATGGCAGGCCATGGCGTCGGCGCACGCGGTTCAGGGGGACGGCATGCGAGGCGAAGGCCAGCGGGCGGATCAGGCGGAACAGGGGATCGGCCAGCCAGATGGGCAGCACGCCCGTCAGGGGCAGGCTGGGCACCGTGTAATGCTGGCGCACCCAGGGACTCCAGTAGGCGTTGCTGACGGTAATGTAGGGAATGTGCTGCAGGCGCGCGCTGACGGACAGCGACAGGCGAAAGTCGCCGATCACGAGATCGGGCTGGGCGGCATTGAGCAGGCGCAAGTCATCTTCCACGTACGCGTGCAAGGTGCTTTCCGTATAGACGGGCTTGCCGTGGGCCAGCGCCTGCAGAAATTGCAGTGATGAAATGCTGTCGATGCGCCAGCGGCGGAAGTGGGCTTGCCTGAAACAAAAGTCATACCCATCGGCGCAGGCAAAGTGCACCTCGTACACTTCCTCGTCCAGGCCCTGGGCCAGGCTCAGTGGGCGGCCAACATGGGCCAGGGTCACTGCCTCGGCCATAAAGAGGATTTTCTTGCGCGCCATAGGGTCGCTTGCACTCGTGCTGTAGGGGATGCCTGTCAAGTTGGAGTGGCGCCACGCCGTTTAGTTCCCCTGCAGCGTGCCACTGGCGGGCGCCAGGATTTGGCCGCATCGGCTAGAGTGGGGCAAAGGAGGCCACCATGCAGCCACAATTCCATTTTTCCCCGCTGCGTGCACACAGCACGCCCGAACCCGATATGCCGCCACCGCCGGAAGGCGATCCCCTCACGCCGCCGCCGGAACAGCCGCCGCACATCGACCCCGTGCCGGTCGAGGAGCCAACGCCGCCGCCACCGCCCGTGAAAATGCATTGAGCGGTTTTCGTGCCATGGCGCCGCGCCAAGGCCTGCGGTGGGCAGGCGCGCGCCGTGTTTATTTCCAGTCAGAAATGGAAGGCGCGGGCCTCGCCGGAGGTACGCCATTTAAACAACAAAAATGCCCACAAATGTTGCCGAGTGGATACAAATCAAGCCCCAACTGTCGAGTGTCATGCGGCCGTCACGATTCTGTTCTTATAATGAGACATCATAAAAATTCTTGTACAGGAGACCATCGTGGGCAATTCCTTGCATAACAAAATCTACCTGGGCCGGCGGCCTGTGATCACCAGCAAACACCTCGTGGCGCTGGCCCTGGCGGGTGCCGTTGCTGGTTGCGGCCTCGCATGGCTGCTGCTGCGCAGCTACAAATAACGCTCATCACACGCGTGTTTCCGCCGCCTGGCCGCCTGGCCGGCGGCGGTAGATGCACGTTGCCTGTTGCCGATGCGCAGCGGGGCGCGTACCATGGGGGCCGAACACCTGGCCTTTTATGGAAAAGTAATGAAGAACGAGAAATTAACAACCGATGAATATGACGCGCTGGAGCAAGTTGCACGCGGCATCAAGACCGAGCGCCCGAGCGCCTGCGTTGCCCGCAATGCCAAGCGCCTGTCGGGCCTGAAGCTGCTCAGCTATGCGCGCGATGGCCGTCTGTCCATCACCGATAAGGCGCAGCAACTGCTGTTCCTGCGCCGCTGCATCATGGGGCTGCGCGCCGTCGCCGCCGATCCGCTGACCAAGCTGGACACGGAAGTGGCATACTTTCTGGGCAAGAAAGCCCACATCGTGGCGCGCGCCGAAGGCGAGGGCCACGACATTTCCGACAAGGGCCGCGAATCGCTGGCCGACATCGACACCCTGGGACTGTAACAGCCTGTCCCGGCAACCGGCCCCTGGGGCCGGTTTTCACATCCCCCTCACTTTTATTTCCCCTTTGGAGAACACTTTGGACAGCGCGATGAACTGGTCGGCCCACGAACTGACGATGACGGTCCTGATGACGCCCGATATGGCCAACTTTTCCGGTAACGTGCATGGCGGCACCATCCTGAAATACCTCGACAGCGTCGCCTACGCCTGCGCCAGCCGCTATTCGGGCAGCTATGTGGTGACCCTGTCCGTGGACCAGGTGATGTTCCTGCAGCCTATCCACGTGGGTGAGCTGGTGACGTTCCTCGCCTCGATCAATTACACGGGCACGACGTCGATGGAAGTGGGTATCCGCGTGGTGACGGAAAACATCCAGCAGCGCCTGGTGCGCCACGCCAACAGCTGCTATTTCACGATGGTGGCCGTGGACGCCAACCGCAAGCCGGTGGCCGTGCCGCCACTGGTGCTCGAGACGCCGGAGCAGCATGCGCGCTTCGAGCAAGCCAAGCTGCGCAAGCTGTCGCGCCAGAAGGTGTCGAAGAAGTAAAGGCAATCGGCATAAAAAAACGGCCGCCAGAGTGATCTGGTGGCCGTTTTTTTTATTGCCTGCCGCCTGCTGGCGGCATGGCGCCGTGATTAACGGTCGCCGTAGCTGCGGCGTGCGCCGTCGGTGCTGCGCGGGTTGGAACCCTTGTAGCCGCCGCCGGTGCTCGGCGCGCCGTCCTTGCGCGGTGCGCCCGGCTTGCTGAACGTGCGTTGGCCTGGCTTCGCGCCGCCACGGTTGTCGCCTGGTTTCCAGCCGCCTGGACGGGCGCTCGAACGTGGTGCCGATGCCGTTTTCTTCGGCTCGAAACCTTCGATGACATTGACCGGGATCAATTGCTTGGTGAAGCGTTCGATGCGTTTGACGTTCATGCCTTCAGCGTGGTTCACCAGCGAGATGGCCAGGCCATTGCGGCCAGCGCGGCCGGTACGGCCGATGCGGTGGACGTAGTCTTCCGGGAACTTCGGCAGATCGTAGTTGAACACGTGGGTGATCGTCGGCACGTCGATGCCGCGGGCGGCAACGTCGGTGGCAACCAGCACTTTGACCTGGCCGCGGCGCATGCCGTCCAGGGTGCGGTTACGCGCGCCCTGATGCATGTCGCCGTGCAAGGCGGCAGCCGAGAAACCGGCGATGTTCAGGCGGTCGGCGATGGTGTCGGCGTCACGCTTGGTGGCGGTGAACACAACAGCCTGGTCCAGCGATTCGTCGCGCAGCAGGTGGTCCAGCAGGCGATTCTTGTGCGACAGATCGTCGACGAAGTGCACGCGCTGGGTGATGTTTTCATGCTTGTTGCTCGAGCTTGCCACCTGGATGACCAGCGGGTTTTTCGTGATGCGGCGGGCCATGTTGCCGACGACGCCGTCCAAGGTTGCCGAGAACAGCATGGTTTGACGGCCTTCCGGCGTCGCTTCCACGATTTTTTCGATGTCGTCGATGAAGCCCATGTCCAGCATGCGGTCGGCTTCGTCCAGCACCAGGATTTCCAGTTGCGAGAAGTCGATCTTGCCCGAATCCATGTGGTCGATCAGACGGCCAGGGGTGGCGACCAGGATCTCAGGATTCTTGGCCAGCAATTGCATCTGTTTAGGGTAAGGCATGCCGCCCAGAATCGACACAGCCTTGATGCGGCGGATGCCGGTGCTGTACTTGTCGGTGTTGGTGGTTACTTGCAGGGCCAGTTCGCGCGTTGGCGTCAGTACCAGCATTTTTGGCTGGGCAGCCTTGAAGCGTGGACGCTCGCCGCGGGCGCGCGATGCTTGCATTTCCTGGTTCGGCGTCTTGCCGGCGGCACTTTGTTCGGCGCTGGCCAGTTTGTGCAGCGACGGCAGCATGAAAGCTGCGGTCTTGCCCGAACCGGTCTGCGACGAGACCAGCAGGTCACGGCCTTCGATCGCGGCTGGAATCGCTTGCGACTGTACCGCGGTTGGCGCGGTGTAGCCCGATTCGGTCAGAGCGGCGATGATGGACGGATGCAGGCCTAAGGATTCAAATGTCATTCTTTTCTTTCGTAAAAATCAGCGTTCTTGCAAAAAGCAGAACGCAAAATAGCAACGCCAACCAAAACGAAATGACTCAACTAAAAAGAAATTTCGGCACAAAAGCTTTGCGCCGGGACGGTGTCAGGTGCGACACACAAGGCGGGAGGGCTTTATAAGCGGCATCCTGTGGATGCGCTAAGGCTTGCGAAGCTGCTAAGTTTGTAGTGCATGACTGCGGTGTTGCCATCGCTTCAAGGGAACATATTGCAGCGCACAACGACACTATACCGTATTTGCCGCCGTTTTGCACGGGCTAAATGGGAAGAAACGCAAGTCCTACCACGTTTTGAAGATGTTTCCTATCTGAAATCAGTAGGAATACGTAGATTTCGCCCGTTTAATTGAGCATGGCCACGATGTCGGCGGGCAGCGGCGGCGCCTGCCGTGCAGGCCGGGCTCCAGCTGATACATTCCCTTGGCATGCCGCCAGGTCGGCACACGTCACCGCATTACTCCACTTCGGGATTGACCGCCATCACTTGTGAAAAACCGCCATCGACGTAGGTGATCTCGCCCGTGATGCCCGACGCGAGGTCGGACAGCAGGAAGGCGGCCGTGTTGCCGACCTCTTCGATGGTGACGTTGCGGCGCAGCGGGGCGTGCTCGGCCACGAAGCCCAGCAGCTTGCTGAAATCCTTGATGCCGGAAGCGGCCAGGGTCTTGATGGGGCCGGCGGAGATGCCGTTGGCGCGGATGCCGCGCGGGCCTAGCGATTCGGCCAGGTAGCGCACAGACGCTTCCAGCGACGCCTTGGCCAGGCCCATGGTGTTGTAGTAGGGCACGGCGCGCACGGCGCCCAGGTAGGTCAGGGTCAGGACCGACGCGCCCGGATGCAGCAGGGGCAGGGCCGCCTTGGCCATGGCGGGAAAGCTGTAGGCGGAAATGTCGTGGGCGATGCGGAAGCTGTCGCGCGACAGGCCGTCGAGGAAGTCGCCCGCGATCGCCTCGCGCGGCGCGAAGCCGATGGCGTGCACGAGGCCGTCCAATTGATCCCAGTGGCGTGCCAGGTCGCGGAAGACGGCGGCGATCTGTTCATCGCTGGACACGTCGCAGTCGAACACCAGTTCGCTGCCGAATTCGGCCGCAAATTCCGTGATGCGCTCCTTGAAGCGTTCGCCCACATAGGTGAAGGCGAGGGTGGCGCCTTCGCGGTGGCAAGCCTTGGCGATGCCATAGGCGATGGAGCGGTTCGACAGCAAGCCCGTGATGAGGATTTTTTTGCCTTGCAAGAAAGCCATGACGACTCCTGTCTGGGGTGGTGGGTCGGGCGGATGTACAACCGGCCGCGACAGCAAAGCTGTGGCGGCCGGTGAAGTGCGTCAATACAACTCAGGCGATCAGTGACGCGCTTTTGCCCGACTGTTACCGCCGCCACGCTGGATGCGCGGCTTCACCAGCGAGATCGGTGCCGTTTGCGCCTTGCCGCCCTTGGCGACGCGGCGCAGCGTTTTGGCGGCCCGTTCAGGACGGTCCGCTTCCAGCAGCATGGTGGCGCTGTCGGCGATTTCCTGGGTGATGTCGCTGTTCATCGTGGCCGAGGTTTTCGGCACGAGGATGGTGGAACCGGCGCGCAGGCTGGTGCGCTGGGGAATATTGTTGGCCTGGCGCAGCACGTCGGCCGTGGTGCCGAATTTCGACGCCAGGGTTTCGATGCGTTCGCGCGCATTGGTGATCTTGTGCGTGGTCCAGCTCGACAAGGCATGGCCCCATTGCGCCAGGTTGGTGGTGAACTTGGCGGCGTTTTCCTGCGGCAACAGAATCTTCGTCTTTTCGCCGCCGATGATGACGGGGCGGTTAAATTGCGGATTCAAGGCCTTGAATTCATCCATCGACAGTTCGGCCAGCTGGGCGGCGACGGTGATGTCGATGTCGCTGGTCTTGTCGATGGCCGTGAAATACGGCTGGTTGTCGACCACGGGCAGGGTCAGGCCGAACTGGGCCGGATTGGCGATGATGTTTTTGACAGCTTGCAGTTTCGGCACGTAGTTGCGCGTTTCGGCCGGCATCAGGTCGGCCAGGCTTTCGAAATCGGTCGGCTTGCCCAGTGCCTGATTTTTCTTGATGGCGCGCTGCACCGAACCTTCGCCCCAGTTGTAGGCAGCCAGGGCCAGTTGCCAGTCGCCAAACATGTCATACAGGCGCTGCAGGTATGTCAGGGCCGCATCGGTCGAGGCCAGCACGCCGCGGCGCTCGTCCTTGAACATGTTTTGCTTGAGGTTGAAATCGCGCCCGGTGGCGGGCACGAATTGCCACATGCCGGCCGCATTGGCGCTGGAGAATGCCTGCGGGTTGAAGGCGGACTCGATGAACGGCAGCAAGGCCAGTTCCGTCGGCATGCCGCGCTTTTCCAGTTCCTGCACCACGTGGAAGATGTAGCGCGAGGCACGCGCCGTGGTGCGGGCGATGTAGTCGGGGCGGGTGGCGTACCAGTTGACGTGATTCGCCACCAGCTGGTTGTTGATGTCGGGAATCGCATAGCCGCTGCGAATGCGGCCCCAGACGTCGGCTTCGCGCAGCGGATCGGAATTGTCGCTGAGGTTTTTCAGCAGACGGTCGGTCTTTTGCAGGCGGTTGTCGAGGGTGGGGAGTTTCGCCGTGACCTGGGCGGTCATCGGGATCAGGGCAGGTGCGGCGGCGGCGACTGGCGCGTTATCGCTCTCAACACCGGCTTCGTACGCCTGGCTGAGGGCGGGCGCAAGCGCCAGGGCCAACGCCGCCAGGACGGTAGATTTAAAGGAGTTTTCGTGCATAGTGTTCCATTGTTGTCGTCGGAGAAACATCGGACAGACCCATGATCAAGTTGCGAGTGTACGTATATCCACATGCCGGAGTCAAGAATTATGTCAGCATGATGACAGCACATAGGCGTCAATAGCGATGTTTCCAGTCGCTAATAATGCAATTATTACAAATTTAATTTGCCAGATGTGCGATTCGGCCGCTGTTATAGCATACATGGCGACGAGGCTGGCGCAAGCTTGGCGCCCGTCCGGTATGAGACTGCGCAAAGAGTGCGTACAATTTGGCTTTGGCCGGCCATTTGGCTGCCGGCTGCCTTATTGATAGAGAGTCAAGTATATGAACACCCCGCCGCGCCACGACGACGACAACGCCGTCATCATCGCCAATACCGTTGCCTGGCTGGAAAAGGCCGTGATCGGCCTGAACCTGTGCCCGTTCGCCAAGGCCGTGCACGTCAAGAAGCAGATCCGCTATGTGGTATGCGAGTCGGAGAACCCGGAAGATCTGCTGGCGATGCTGATGGACGAGCTGCAAACCCTGGCCGACACGGACCCGGAACAGATCGACACGACCTTGCTGATCCACCCTTACACCCTGAACGATTTCCTCGACTACAACGAGTTCCTCGATGTGGCCGACGCGGCTGTAGAAGACATGCACCTGGCCGGCGAACTGCAAGTGGCCAGTTTCCACCCGCACTACCAGTTTGCCGAGACGTTCGAGGACGACATCAGCAACTACACCAACCGCTCGCCGTACCCGACCCTGCACCTGCTGCGGGAAGACAGCATCGAGCGCGCCGTCGAGGCCTTCCCGGAAGCATCGGAAATCTTCGACAAGAATATCGCCACCCTGGAAACGCTGGGCGTCGAAGGCTGGGAAAAGCTCGGCTTGCCGAAGGTATCCTGATGGGTGACAAGGAATTGCCGCCGCGTCCAGACACGCCTTGCGTGGCCGTGTGCTCGACGACGTTCGATGAAATTTGCCGCGGCTGCGGCCGCACCGTGGTGGAAGTGGCCCACTGGGTGTCGATGACGGACGAAGAGAAGGAAGTGGTGTGGGTGCGTATCCTGGCGCAGGGGTATCCGCGCCGGAATACCTGACGTTTGTATTGCCAAACCCAAGGGCAACTGCTGGGGTCAGACCCCCTCACATGCCGGCGATGACTTTTGTGTGAGCGGCATTGAGGGTCTGACCCCGGTACTTTTGGCGTCAACTATTAATAACTACCGATAAAATCTTTCTTGCCGACTTCGATGCCATTGTGGCGCAGGATGTCGTACGCCGTCGTCGCGTGGAAGAAGAAGTGCGGCAGCGCGTAGTGGAACAGATAGGTCTGGCCCGTGAAGTGCTTGGTCTTTTCGCCGCTGCCGGTGGTGATGGCGCGCGTTTCGCTGCCGTCGATGTCCGCTTGCGGCAGGCTTTCCAGGAAGGCGATGGTTTTCACGATGCGCGCTTTCAGCTCTGCAAAGCTCTGTTCGCTGTCTTCATACGGCGGCACGGCCACGCCGGCCAGACGCGCGCCGCAGCCCTTGGCGAAGTCGGTGGCGATCTGGATCTGGCGCACGAACGGCAGCATGTCCGGGAACAGGCGGAATTGCAGCAGGGCGTTCGGGTCGATTTTCTTGTCTTGCGCGTGCGTTTCCGCCTTGTCCAGGATGGCGGCCAGGCTGCCCAGGATCTGTTTGAAGACGGGGATCGAAGCGGAGTAGATGGAGAAGGTCATGGTGGTTCCTCTAGGTAAAGTGGCGCGATGATAGCAAGCCGCGCGCTTTTTTGCTGGCGCCGCCCTGGCGCGCCGGCCCACGTGTGGTTTTTCAAGCCTGTCTATATAGCATGACCTGGATGCTGACACGTGTTTATTGGTGACTTTTCCCGCTTTTTCCATGCATAATTGCTTTTGAAAAAGTTTCTTCCCGCCTTGTCACCTGAATTCCCCTGTAAAGTTCGATGATCGCCCGCCTGATCCCTGTTGCCCTGTTGCCGCATGTTTAATTCACCTTACCAGCGCCTGCGCGCCAGCCTGCGCGTGCTGTACGGCTCATCGATCTATGGCGCCCTGCTGCTGGTGGTGTTCGGCGGCCTGGTCGTGCCCGCCATTTTCGGCAGCTATGTGCTGGTCGGCGTGCATGAGCGCCAGTCGGCGCGCACCAGCCTGAACGAAGCCTTGCAGCGCAATGCCGACATCCTGGCGCTGGGCATGCAGGAGTCGCTGTGGAACATGAATGCGGAATCGGCCCATTCGCTGGTCGAATCGGTGATGCGCGACCGCGCCGTGCTGCTGGTGAAGGTGCTGGGGCAGGGCGACACGGAATTCATCCGTCTGCAGGCGCCGCAGCGGCCCGTGGGCAATCTGTACCGCGCCGAACGCGACATCCTCGTGCGCGGCGAACGCATCGGCCATATCGTCGTCGAGATGGACGACGCGCGCAGCCAGCAGGAGCTGCGCGAAAAGCAGATGTCCTATATTTTCGTGCTGGGCGCCCAGCTGGCCGTGTCGATGGCGCTGATCGTGCTGTTCCTGAACCGCCGCCTGCTCAAACCCCTGCGCCGCCTGACGCGCTTTTCCGACCGCCTGTCGCACGGCGATTTCGACACGCCGCTGACGTCGCACAGCAATGATGAACTGGGTCGCCTGACGGCCCAGCTCGAGCAAATGCGCGCGGCCATCGGCCAGCTGTTCGAGGATGTGGGTCAGCGCGAAGAGCGTTTCCGCACCATCGTCACGCAGGTGCCGGGTGCCGTTTTCCGCTACCGGCCCGATGGGCCCATCGATTTCGTCAGCGACGCCATCGAAGAGATCGCCGGCTATTCGGCGCACCAGTTCATGCGCGGTACCACGCATGCCTGGGCCGACCTGATCTGTCCGGAAGACCGGCGCGAGCACCGCCGCGCCGTGCGCCAGGCGGTGGCCGACGAACGGCCGTATGCGCTCGAATACCGCATCATCGACGCTTTCGGCATCGAGCGCTGGGTGGCCGAGAATGGCCAGCCGCAGGCGGGCGAGCAGGGCGTCATCTGGATCGACGGCATCATTGCCGACATCAGCCAGCGCAAGCACCACGAGATGCGCATCGAGGCGCTGCTCACGGAGCAGAGCGCGATCCTCGACAACGTGATGTTCGGCGTGATGTTCGTGCGCCACCGCCGCATCATTTCCGTCAACCGCCGCTGCGAGGAACTGTTCGGCTACGGCCATGCCGAGATGACGGGCAGTTCCACCGCCATCGTGTTCATGACCTCATATGACTTCGAGGAGGCGGGTGAGCGCCAGTATCCGGCAATGGCCGCAGGCGGCGATTTCAGCGAGGAGCGCCAGTACAAGCGCCGCGACGGCAGCCTGTTCTGGGCGCTGGTCAGCGGTTGCGCACTCGATCCCCTGCGCCCCAACGAGGGCAGCATCTGGGTGTATGCCGATATCACGGCGCGTAAGGAAGCCGAGGAAAAGCTGCGTTTGTCGGCCACCGTGCTCGAACATATCGCCGACGGCGTGATGGTGGTCGATGCGGGCGGCATCATCGTCACCGTCAATCCCGCCTTCACGCAGATCACCGGCTATACCGAAGCCGAAGCGGTGGGCCAGCATTCCTCGCTGACACGCTCGGCGCGCCACGACTCTGCGTTCTACCAGGCCATGTGGGACGAATTGAAGGCCAGCGGTTTCTGGCGCGGCGAGATCTGGCACCAGCGCAAGAACGGCGAGCTGTATCTGGAGTGGCTGACGATCAGCGCCGTGCGCGACGCGCGCGCCGGCACCACGCATTACGTGGGCGTGTTCAGCGATATCACGCTGGTCAAGGAGTCGCAGGAAAAGCTCGACCACATGGCCCACCACGATCCGCTGACGGCGCTGCCGAACCGCCTGCTGTTCCACGACCGCCTGCAGCACGCGCTGCTGCGCGCCGCGCGCGACCAGGAGCAGCTGGCCGTGCTGTTCATCGACCTGGACCGCTTCAAGAACGTCAACGACACCCTGGGCCACCACGTGGGCGACGAATTGCTGCAGAAGGTGGCCGGCCAGCTGGCGGCCCGCCTGCGCGAAGGCGACACCCTGGCGCGCCTGGGCGGCGACGAGTTCATCGTGCTGCTCGAGGGTATCGACGGCGAGTACGGCGCGACGCAGGTGGCGGAAAAGCTGATGACCATGTTCGACCAGCCGTTCACGGTGGCCGACCACGAACTGTTCGTCACCTGCAGCGTGGGCATCAGCCTGTATCCGGACGATGCGCTGGACTTGAACATGCTGATACGCAATGCCGACGTGGCCATGTACCAGGCCAAGGCGCGCGGGCGCAACGGCTACCGCTTCTATGCGCCGTCGATGACGGGCGAGGGCGTCGAGCGGCTGCGCCTGGAAACGTTCCTGCGCCGTTCGCTGGAAAAGCACGAGATGTTCCTCAATTACCAGCCGCAGGTGGAAATCGACACGGGCCGCCTGGTCGGCGTCGAGGCGCTGGTGCGCTGGAACCACCCGGAACTGGGCCTGGTGCCGCCCGCGCGTTTCATTCCGCTGGCCGAAGACAGCGGTTTCATCAACCAGTTGGGAAAATGGGTGCTCGACGAAGCGTGCCGCCAGATGATGCGCTGGCAGGCGCAAGGCTTGCATGTGCCGAAGATGGCCGTCAACCTGTCCGTCAAGCAGTTCGAACGGGGCAGCATCGCCGGCATGGTGGCCGCCATCTTGCAGGAAACGGGTCTCGAGCCGCAGCGGCTGCAGCTGGAAGTGACGGAGTCCGTCATCATGAACACGGGCGACGCCCTCGGTTTCATCAACGACTTGCACGCCATTGGCGTGGGCCTGGCCATCGACGATTTCGGCACCGGCTATTCCTCGCTCGCGTATCTGAAACAGCTGCCCGTGCAGACCTTGAAGATTGACCGCTCCTTCATCAAGGATATCTCGACGGACGTCAATGACGAAGCGATTGCGATTGCCATCATCCAGCTGGGCAAGAGCATGCAATTGTCCGTGATCGCCGAAGGCGTGGAGACGGAAGAGCAGGCCGCCTTCCTGCTGCGCCATGGCTGCAAGCTGGCGCAAGGTTATTTTTATAGCCGTCCGGTGCTGGCACAGGATATGCTGGAGCGCTGGATCGATCACTCACTACTATAAAGGACAGCCCATGGCCGCACAATCCTCCCCGTCGCGCCGCCGTTTCCTGCTCGGCGGCCTTGGCCTCGGCGTGGCCGGCGTGGGCGCCCTGGTACTGGGATGGGGCGTGCTGCCGCCGCGCCAGCGCCTGCATGGCAGTGCGCCGCTGCCGCTCCAGGATGGCGCCGTGGCCTTGAACGGCTGGCTGGCCATAGGCACGGATGGCACGGTGACCCTGGCCATGCCGCGCAGCGAGATGGGGCAGGGCGTGCACACGGCCTTGCCCATGCTGGTGGCCGAGGAACTCGACGTGCCGCTGGCCAGCGTCAAGCTGATCCAGGCGCCGAACGATAAAATCTTCGGCAATGTCGCCATGCTCAAGGATAGCCTGCCGTTCCATCCCGATGACCAGGGCCGCGTCAAAGCGCTGGCCCAGTGGACGGTGGCCAAGGCGGCGCGCGAACTGGGCGTGATCGTCACTGGCGGCTCGTCGAGCGTGAAGGATGGCTGGGGTCCGATGCGCGAGGCGGGGGCGTCCGCGCGCGCCATGCTGCTGCAAGCCGCCGCCGCGTTGTGGCAGGTGCCTGCCGCGCAATGCCGCACGGAAAATGGCGACGTGCTCCACCCCGATGGCCGGCGCGCCAGCTACGCCAGCCTGGCGCAGCGCGCCGCCGCCATCGATCCGGGCACGCCCGTGCTGAAACTGCCCAAGGATTTCAAACTGATCGGCCAGCCGGCGCCGCGCCGCGACACGCCGTCCAAAGTCAACGGCAGCGCGCGTTTCGGCATCGATGCGCGTCCGCCCGGCATGCTGTACGCGGCCCTGCATCTGCCGCCGCGCCTGGGCGATACCTTGTCCGCGTTCGATGCGGCGCCCATCCTGGCCATGCCCGGCGTAAAGAAAGTGCTGGACCTGACGCCGCAGCTGGCCCAGCGCAGCGTCTCGTGTGCCGCCGTGGTGGCCGACACTTGGTGGCGCGCCAGACAGGCGGCCGCCGCCTTGCCGACGCAGTGGAAGGCCGGCCCGCAGGCGAACTTGTCCAGCGCGGGCGTGTATGCGGAATTTGCCCGCCTGCTGGACACCGAGGCCGGTTACGCCTACCACGCCAGCGGCGAGGTGGAAAGTAAAGCCGTGCAAGGCTTGCGCAGCGTCAAGGCCGAATACCGCGCGCCGTTCCTTGCGCACGCCGCCATGGAACCCGTCAACTGCACCGCGCAGGTGAAAAATGGCAAGGTGATGCTGTGGGTGTCGACGCAGGCGCCCGGCATCGCCGTCGACGTGGCGGCGAAAGTGGCCGGCGTCGATGCGCAGGATGTCAGCATTGAAGTGCTGCTGCTCGGCGGCGGTTTCGGCCGCCGCCTGGAAGTGGACATGGTGGCGCAGGCCGTGGCCATCGCGCTGCAGTGCGATGGCGCGCCCGTGCAGCTGGTGTGGACGCGCGAACAGGACACCAAGCACGATATGTACCGTCCCGCCGCGCTGGCCCGCTTCGCGGCCCGGCTCGACGAGCATGGCCGCATCGCTTCCTGGGACAATAAATCCGTCAGCGGCTCCATTACGCACCAGTACCTGCAGCGCAATTTCGGCCTGCCCGGCGCCGGGCCGGACAAGACCACGGCGGAAGGCGAATTCGACATGCCGTATGAAATCGCCAACCAGCGCATCGCCCACGTGATCGCCGACAGTGCCGTGCCGGTCGGCTACTGGCGCTCCGTCGGGCATTCGCATAATGCATTCTTCAAGGAAAGCTTTATCGACGAACTCGCGCATGCTGCGGGGCAGGACGGCATCGCCTTCCGCCGCGCCATGCTGACGCAGCATCCGCGCCACCTGGCCGTGCTCGATGCAGCCGTCGCCAGGGCGGGCAGTGCTCCGCCCGGCCATGCGCATGGCGTGGCCCTGCACCAGTCGTTCGGCAGCATCGTCGCGCAAGTGGCGCAAGTGTCCGTGGAAAACGGCGAGATCCGCGTGCAGCGCGTCGTGTGCGCCATCGATTGCGGCATCGCCGTCAATCCGAACATCATCGCCCAGCAGATGGAGTCAGCCGTGCTGTTCGGCCTGTCGGCGGCGCTGGGCGGCGAGATCACGTTCCAGGAAGGGAAGGTCGAGCAAGGCAACTTCCACGACTATCCGGTGCTGCGCATGGGGCAAACGCCCGAGGTTGAAACCATCATCATCGCCAGCGCCGAGCATCCGGAAGGCGTGGGCGAACCGGGCACGCCGCCGATCGCGCCGGCCGTGGCCAACGCCGTGTTCAGTCTGACGGGCAAACGCCTGCGCAGCTTGCCGCTGCGCCTGGCTTGATGCGGATCAGGCCAGCGTGGTAGCCAGTAAATGGCGCAGATTGCAGTCGCGCTGCCAGTCGCGCCGTTCCTGCGTGCTGGTGGCCAGCGCCGCCAGTTCCTCGGCGCTGAGCGCCTGCTGCGCCTGCACCATGCGGTGCGCCAGGCCGCCGTCGGGCAGCACGGTGCCGAAGAAGGCCACGTTATCCTCGCGCTGGATCAGCAAGGTGGGGAAGTTGTCGATGTCGAGGTCGCCCACCACGTCGGCCTGGTCTTCGATGTCGATCCAGACGAAGACGGTGTCCGGATGGCGCGCGGCCAGTTCCTCGAACGTGGCGCGGTAGCTGCCGCAAGTGCCGCACCACAGCGCGCACAGGCAGGCCACCGTCCAGCGCGGGCCGGCCAGGGCTGCCGCGACGTCGGCGCGGTTATCGGTCGTGAGGGTCAGGCTGTACATGGCTGTATATATTAGTAGGCTGATGGGCGCGGGCGCCCGATGCGCGTATTCTACCGCGCCCGGCCCCCTCAGTCCCGAGAATGCATGAGCTTGTTTATGGGTGTTTTTTGATGCAATACACCTTTCTGGTGGATAATGCTGATAATTGCGCGCTGATTACGCTGGTCCATGCTGTTTCCTGGCCCCGCAGCCTGACCCCCTCCAGTCTGTTTTCATGCCCTGCCCGGTGTCAGCGCTCCCGCCTTTGTTTATTTTTATTATGGAATTAGCCAGCTTATGTTGAGTTACCGCCACGCCTTTCACGCGGGTAATCACGCCGATGTGTTGAAACATTATGTGCAGATTCAGTTGTTGCAATACCTGAATCAAAAAGATACCGCCTATAGTTATATCGATACCCATTCCGGCGCGGGCGTGTATGCGCTCGACGGCGGTTATGCCTCGAAAAATGCCGAGTACGAAACGGGCATCGCGCCCCTGTGGGACCGTACGGACTGGCCGGCCTCGCTGGCCGAGTACATGAAGCTGATCAAGGAAATGAATCCGAGCGGCAAGATGCGCTACTACCCGGGTTCGCCGTACTGCGCCGACAAGGTCAGCCGCGAGCAAGACCGTCTGCGCCTGTTCGAACTGCATCCTGCCGATGCCAAGATTCTGGCTGACAACTTCCGCAAGGTCGAGGCGCATGCGCTGGCCCAGGGCGAGCGTCCGACCGTGCGCGGCAAGCGCGTGCTCATCACCAAGGCGGACGGTTTCCAGAGCCTGAAAGCCCTGCTGCCGCCGCCATCGCGCCGCGCGCTGGTGCTGATCGACCCGCCATACGAAGACAAGATGGATTACCGCAGGGTCAAGGACACCCTGGCCGACGCCCTCGTGCGCTTCCCGTCCGGCATCTACGCCGTCTGGTACCCGGTGCTGCAGCGCATGGAATCGCGCCAGTTCGCCGACAAGCTCAAGCAATTGCCCAGCTCGGACTGGCTGCACGTGACCCTGACCGTCAACACGCCGTCGCCGGACGGCTTCGGCCTGCACAGCAGCGGCATGTTCATCTTGAACCCGCCGTACACCTTGGAGCCGATGTTGCGCGAAGTCATGCCGTACCTGGTGAAGGTATTGGGCCGCGACGATGGCGCCAAGTTCGTGCTGGAAACGGGCAAGGGCGGACAGAAAAATACGGGCACGCGCCGCGTATAGTGACTGTCGTAGTGAGGTAATACAAACGCCACGGTGCAGTCGACCGTGGCGTTTTTTATTGGCTGGCGAGGAATTACTGTCCCAGCAGCAAGAACACGGTGGGTTTCTTGTGGAAGTCCGGCGCCTTGCCGGCGGCCAATTGTTTCTTCCACTGTCCGCCATTCCACGTCTGCACGTTTTCCGAGTCCAGGCTCAGGTCCGTGGCGACGCAGATCAGGGTTGACGGCGCGCATTGCGCCACGAGGGCTTCGAGCATGGCGGCGTTGCGGTAGGGCGTTTCGATGAACAGCTGAGTTTGCTTTTCATTGCGCGAACGGCTTTCCAGTTCCTTGATGCGCTTGGCGCGCAGGGCCGCGTCCGTGGGCAGGTAGCCGTTGAAGGCGAAGCTCTGGCCGTTCAAGCCGCTGGCCATCACGGCCAGCAGGATCGACGACGGGCCCACCAGCGGACGCACTTTAATGCCGTGCTGATGCGCCAGGCGTACCAGGTCGGCGCCGGGGTCGGCCACGGCGGGCACGCCCGCTTCCGACACGAGGCCCGCATCGCGTCCCGCCAGCAGCGGTGCCAGCAAGCCGGCCAGCGCTTGCGCCGGGGTATTGACGTTGAGTTCGGAAATCGTGATTTCCTGCAGCGGCTTGGCCAGCGGATGCTGGTTGCCGATCAATTTCAGGAAGGCGCGCGCCGTCTTGGCGTTTTCCGCGACGAAATAATCGAGTTGCGAGGTGATCTGCCGCACCTGCTCGGGAATGATACGGGCCAGCGGGTCGATGGCGCCATCGGACAGGCCGAGGTGGTTGGGGATCAGGTACAGGGTGCCGGTCATGGATTTTAGTCAGTCATGTTAGTACCCCAACGTCAAACTGCCGGGGTCAGTCCCTTCGGGATCGGAGTGTGCTCCATTGGAGCGCACTCCCCCGTCGGGTCTGACCCCAGATGTTGCCGTTAGGGGTATTTTAAATTTTAAAAAACGCCACGCCCGCCTTGCGCAGCATGCCGGTGAGGGCGATCAGCGGCAAGCCGGTGAGGGCGGTCGGGTCGGTGCTGTCGATGCGTTCGAGCAGGGCGATGCCCAGGCCTTCGTTCTTGGCGCTGCCGGCGCAGTCGTACGGCTGCTCGATGCGCAGGTAGGCGTCCAGTTCCGCGTCGGGCAAGTCGCGCACGGTGACGAGGGTCTGGATATCTTCCACCTGGGCCACGGCCGGAGTGTGGCGCCCGTCGAGCAGGCACAGGGCCGTGTGGAACACGGTCTGGCGCCCGCGCATGGTTTGCAGCTGGCGCAGGGCATAGTCATGGTTGCCGGGCTTGCCGATCTGCGCGCCGTCCAGGGTGGCGACCTGATCGGAGCCGATGACGAGACTGCCGGGATAGCGGTCGAGCACGGCCTGTGCCTTGGCCTGGGCCAGGCGCAAGGCCGTGGCGCTGGGGCTTTCGCCTGGCAGGGGGCTTTCGTCGAGATCGGGCACGGCCACCTCGAAAGGCAGGCGCAGGCGTTGCAGCAATTCCTTGCGGTAGGTCGAGCTCGATGCAAGAATCAAGCGCAATGGGGCGGAAGTTGGTATCATTCGGTAGTGGATGGCGGCCGGCATGGCCGCGCAGGTCGATGTCAGTGGGATTTCACGCAAATTCCAGGGCGCAGAGCCCATAACTGAGGCTCCATGCGGCATGACGGTGTTGATGAAGTTGTCATGTTGATGGCAATGATTGCGTCAAAAAAGATGCTTAGCCTTTGACTCCGTGCTAAAAACCCTGTTATTATCGCAGGTTTTCCGGGGAAATTTTCTACCAATGAATGCTTTTGTGATCGACGCCTTTGATTTTTGTCGTATCAGCGGGAGCCGCGAGGGTGTAACTCCTGTCGCTGAAATGACCCGGTTGACCAAGGATTGTGCAGATAATTCCGGCGAGATCGCCTGGAAGATCGTCGGCGGCACCAGCAAGCTGGGCTACCCACAACTGACCTTGTCGGTCAACGGCACCGTTCAGCTGGTTTGCCAGCGCTGCCTGACTCCGTATGCTTACGCAATTGATTCGACGACCACTCTGATGCTGGGCAAGGATGACGAGCACGCGGACGAGATCGAAGAAATCATCAACGATGAATCGATCGACGTGATCGTCGGCAGCCGCAGCATTGATGCCGCGGCCCTGATCGAAGATGAAGCCTTGCTGGCCCTGCCGCAGGTACCCAAACACGACGTCTGCCCCGATACGGCGCAGCTCGATGCTCTCAAGACTGAAAAGAAGTCGCCGTTCGCGGCACTGAAAGACTTGAAGCCAGAATAAGTAGTGTAAGAAAGGAAGCCTTAAAAAACCGTAGCGAGCGGCCCGATATCGTCTTGAGTAGCGCAAGCGTACGGAAGTACTGAGCGCCGCCGAGGCGATAGCGGGAAGCGCAGTAGGTTTTTGATGCTTCCTGTAAAGAACGTGTCAAACGCGTGTAGTAATCGAGTATGGCAAGTGTAGTGAAATGTAATTGTAATAAACGATGTCGGTCCGGGCTATTTTCGGGTAGTCTTTGCCGCTGGGATACTCGATTCGCATGTATTTGCCAATCGATTGTGCTAAAATTTTAGAACTTATGTATTAGGAGTCATCATGGCAGTTCAACAGAACAAGAAAACCCCTTCCAAGCGCGGCATGCACCGTTCGCACGACTTCCTGGTCGCGCCGCAATTGAGCGTCGAGCCAGTTACCGGCGAAACACACATGCGTCACCATATCAGCCCTAACGGCTTCTATCGTGGCCGTAAAGTGTTGAAGACCAAAAACGACGAGTAATCGACGTTTTTGTTGGGTAAGATGAAAGCGGTGTTGCGTGGTTATTCGGCGTGGCGCCGCTTCTTCTTTTTTATCGGCTGCAATTCATCTTGCACACCCGTCATTTTGAATCACGCTGTCCAGGCCTGTGCATGACATGCTGCGCCCTGCATATGCTCCAGTCCGATTCACATCTTGCCGCACGCCCGCAGCGGTATTGAATCAACACAAATGACAATCAAAATTTCTATCGACTGCATGGGCGGAGATCACGGTCCCTCAGTCACTATCCCCGCAGCAATTTCCTTCGTAAAACATGAGCCTGAAGCCGAACTGATCCTTGTTGGATTGGAAGACGTGATTCGTGCCGAACTGAAGAAACATAAAGCCGACACGCATCCGCGCCTGTCGGTATTGCATGCCTCCGAACAAGTTACCATGGACGATCCCCTGGAAGTGGCCCTGCGCCGCAAGAAGGATTCCTCCATGCGCGTGGCCATCGAACAGGTCAAGAGCGGTGTGGCGCAAGCCTCCGTTTCCGCCGGTAATACGGCAGCCCTGATGGCCGTGTCGCGCTACGTATTGAAAACCATGTCCGGCGTCGACCGCCCGGCCATCTGCAGCATCTTGCCGAATCAAAAGAACGGCCCGACCTACATGCTGGACCTGGGCGCCAACGTCGATTGCGAACCGCATCACTTGCACCAGTTCGCCATCATGGGCTCCGTGCTCGTGTCCGCCATGGAGGGTATCGAACGTCCCACGATCGGCTTGCTGAACGTGGGCACGGAAGATATCAAGGGCAATGAAGTGGTGAAACTCACCTCGAAGCTGCTGCAGGCCGACCACGAGCGTGGCGCGCTGAACTTCTACGGCAACGTGGAAGGCAACGATATCTTCAAGGGCACGACCGATATCGTCGTCTGCGACGGTTTCGTCGGCAACGTGACCCTGAAGGCCATCGAAGGCCTGGCGCGCTTCATGAAAGACGTGCTCACTTCCGAATTCAAGCGCAATCCGATTACCATGCTGGGCGCGCTGATCGCCCGCGGGGCCCTGAAAGCCATCGGCAACCGCTTGAATCCTTCGCGTTACAACGGCGCCAGCCTGCTGGGCTTGCGTGGCCTCGTCTTCAAGAGCCATGGCAGCGCCGATGCCTATTCCTTCGAATGGGCCTTGCGCCGCGCCTTTGATGCGGCAAAAAATGACGTGCAAGCGCACTTGGCCAGCCTGATCGCCGAGTTGATGCCGCGCACGCCAGTTCCGGATGAACCTACATCAACAAGCTCTACCATTTAGTGGACGGGTACTTGCATGACTGTTTTTAGCAAAACTTACAGCAAAATTATCGGTACCGGCAGCTATCTGCCGGAGAAGCGCGTCACCAACCAGGACTTGACCGAACAGCTGGCCGCCAAGGGCATCGAGACGTCGGATGAATGGATCGTGTCGCGCAGCGGCATCTCGGCGCGCCATTACGCGGCGCCAACGCAAAACTCCTCGGACCTGGGCGTGGAAGCGGCCAAAAAGGCCCTGGACATGGCCGGCCTGAACGGCAACGACCTCGACCTCATCATCGTCGCCAGCTCGACCCCCGACTTCTTCGGCAGCTTCCCCAGCACCGCCTGTATCGTGCAAAACAAGCTGGGCATCACGAACAATTGCGCCGCCGTCGACGTGCAAGCCGTCTGCAGCGGTTTCGTGTATGCGGTGGCCACGGCCGACAGTTTTATTCAATCGGGCATGCATAAAAACGTGCTGGTGATCGGCGCCGAAGTGTTTTCGCGCATCCTCAATTTCGACGATCGCGGCACTTGCGTGCTGTTCGGCGACGGCGCCGGCGCCATCGTCATGACGGCGTCGAAAGAACCGGGCATTCTGGCCACCAAGCTGCACGCGGACGGCCGCCACTCGAACATCCTCAGCGTGCCGGGCAGCCTGGCTGGCGGCGCGCTGGACGGCAGCGCCTTCCTGTACATGGATGGCCCGGCCGTCTTCAAGCTGGCCGTGTCCGTGCTGGAAAAGGTCGCGCACGAAGCCCTCGAACACGCCAACATGACGTCGGACCAGATCGACTGGCTGATCCCGCACCAGGCAAATATCCGCATCATGAACAGCACGGCCAAGAAACTCGGTTTGCCGCTGGACAAGATGGTCGTCACCGTCGACCAGCACGGCAACACTTCGGCCGCTTCGATCCCGCTGGCGCTCGACATCGCCGTGCGCGACGGCCGGGTCAAGAAGGGCGACAACGTCATGATGGAAGGCGTGGGCGGCGGCTTTACCTGGGGCGCCGTGCTGGCAAGGATGTGATAGCCGAAGGCTGACTTTGGGGTCCGACCCGTCGGGGGAATACATTCCAATGGAATGCATTCCGATCCCGCAGGGACGTACCCCAGCAGTTGCCTTTAGGTCTCTGATTCTCTAAATAGTAAAAAAACGGAGTCGACATGACACAATTTGCATTTGTTTTCCCAGGCCAAGGCTCGCAAGCGATTGCGATGCTCGATGGTTTCGCCGGCAACCCCGTGGTTGCGCAAACCGTCGCCGAAGCGTCGGATGCCCTGCAATGCGACCTGGGCAAGCTGATCGCCGAAGGTCCGAAGGAAGAGCTGGACCTGACCACCAATACGCAACCGGTGATGCTGACGGCGGCCGTGGCCTTCTATCGCGCCTGGCTGGCAGCGGGCGGCCCCGTGCCGACGGTCGTGGCCGGTCACAGCCTCGGTGAATATTCGGCGCTGGTCGCCGCCGGCGTGATCTCGTTCAAGGATGCCGTGCCGCTCGTGCGTTTCCGCGCGCAAGCCATGCAGGAAGCCGTACCGGTAGGGCAGGGCACGATGGCTGTCGTGCTGGGCCTGTCGGATGATGACGTGCGCGCCGCCTGTGCGGAAGCGGCGGCGGAAAACCCGGCCCTGGTGGTCGAGCCTGTCAATTTCAATGCGCCGGCGCAAGTCGTCATCGCCGGCCACACGGCGGCCGTTGAGCGCGCCTGCGAACTGGCCAAGGCCAAGGGCGCCAAACGCGCCATGAAGCTGCCCGTTTCCGCGCCATTCCACTCGTCGCTGCTGAAACCGGCATCGGACCGCTTGCGCGAGTACATGGCCGGCCTGACGTTCGCCGCGCCGCAGATCGCCCTGATCAACAACGTCGACGTGGCCATCGTCAACGACGTCGCCGGCATCAAGGATGCGCTCGTGCGCCAGGCAGCCAGTCCCGTGCGCTGGGTGGAAACCATGCAAAAAGTGGCGGCAGACGGCATCACGCAAGTGATCGAATGCGGCCCGGGCAAGGTCCTGATGGGCCTGGCCAAGCGCATCGATCCCGTGCTGGTGGGCGACGCCATCGTCGACCAGGCTTCGCTGGAACGCATTTTGACGCAGCTCAAATAAACATCAGATCGCGGCAGCCTGCCTGCCGCGCTTGCTTTTAAGGATACTCATGAATTTAGCAAATCAAGTCGTGCTGGTCACGGGCGCCTCGCGCGGCATCGGCCGCGCCATCGCCACCGAACTGGGCAAACAGGGTGCTACCGTGGTTGGCACCGCCACCTCGGAAAGCGGTGCGCAAGCGATCACCGATTACCTGGCCGCCGAAGGCGTCACGGGCAAGGGCCTGGTCCTGAACGTGACCGATGCGGCGCGCTGCGCAGCCGTCGTCGATGAAGTGCAGAAAGCCTACGGCAGCCTGTCCATCCTCGTCAACAATGCGGGCATTACGCAAGACCAGCTGGCCATGCGCATGAAGGATGAAGAGTGGGACAGCGTGATTTCCACGAACCTGTCGGCCGTCGGCCGCCTGTCGCGCGCCGTACTGCGCGGGATGATGAAAGCCAAAACTGGGCGTATCATTAATATCACGTCGGTGGTGGCGTCGTCGGGCAATCCGGGGCAAATGAATTACGCGGCGGCCAAGGCCGGCGTGGAAGGCATGAGCCGCGCCCTGGCGCGCGAAATCGGCAGCCGCAACATTACCGTGAACTGCATCGCCCCTGGCTTCATCGATACCGACATGACCAAGGCCCTGAGCGAAGAGCAGCACGCGGCCCTGTTGACGCAAATTCCCCTGTCCCGCCTGGGCAAACCGGAAGACGTGGCGGCGGCGGTGGCCTTTTTGGCCTCGCCGCAAGCGGCCTACATCACGGGCACCACCCTGCACGTGAACGGCGGTATGTACATGAATTGATGTGAAAGCTAGACGGGGCGGGCGTTTGTGGCATCATTCAATGGCCGTTTTTGTCTATAATCGCATCTTTTAGCAGCAGCTTCGGTCGAATTAGCAGCAGACACCGAAATTAGTATTCGGACGCGCAAACCTGATAAAATGCGCGCACTTTCCGTAACACACACTTTGGAGCCATAACATGTCGGATATCGAACAACGCGTTAAGAAAATCGTCGCTGAGCAACTGGGCGTTGCAGAAGCAGACATCAAAATCGAATCCTCCTTCGTCGACGATCTCGGCGCCGATTCCCTGGACACCGTGGAACTGGTCATGGCCCTGGAAGACGAATTCGAAATGGAAATCCCTGACGAACAAGCTGAAAAAATCACCACCGTGCAACAGGCGATCGACTACGCCACCGCACACGTCAAGGCCTAAGCCTGTCTGACCGACTTCAGGAGAATCGCTTGAGCCGTTCTAAAAACCGTCGTGTTGTTGTCACCGGCCTGGGCTGCGTTTCACCTGTCGGCAATACTATTGCCGAGGCGTGGGGCGCAATCATTGAAGGTAAATCCGGCATTGCCACGATTACCAAGTTTGATGCACAGCCATTCACCACGCATTTTGCCGGTGAAGTCAAAGGCTTCAATATCGAAGAGTATATCTCCGGTAAGGAAGCACGCCACATGGATACCTTTATCCATTACGGCATGGCTGCCGGCATCCAGGCGATGCAGGACTCCGGCCTGGAAGTGACCGAAGAAAACGCCGAGCGCATCGGCGTGATCATCGGTTCCGGTATCGGCGGCTTGCCGCTGATCGAGGAAACCAAGTCCGAGTACGAAAAGCGCGGTCCGCGCCGTATCTCGCCCTTTTTCGTGCCTGCCTCGATCATTAACATGATCTCTGGCAACCTTTCGATCAAATATGGTCTGAAGGGCCCGAATCTGGCGATCGTGACGGCGTGTACCACCGGTTTGCACAGCATCGGTGCCGCAGCGCGCATGATCGAGTACGGCGATGCCGACGTCATGATCGCCGGTGGCGCTGAATCGACCGTGTCGCCGCTGGGCCTGGGCGGTTTCGCCTCGGCGCGCGCCTTGTCGACCCGCAACGACGATCCGGCAACGGCATCGCGTCCGTGGGATACCGACCGCGACGGCTTCGTGCTGGGCGAGGGCGCTGGCGTCATGGTGCTGGAAGACTACGAGCACGCGGTGGCCCGTGGTGCCAAGATCTATGCCGAAGTGCATGGTTTCGGGATGAGCGCAGATGCTTATCACATGACCTCGCCGCTGGAAGATGGCAGCGGCGGCAGCAAATCGGTGATCGCGGCCCTCAACAACGCCGGCTTGAACGCGGATCAGATTCAGTACCTGAACGCGCACGGCACGTCGACCCCGCAAGGCGACGTGGCGGAAGTGATGGGCATCAAACGCACCTTCGGCGAGCACGCCAAGAATCTGGTTGTCAACTCGACCAAGTCGATGACGGGCCATTTGCTGGGCGGCGCGGGCGGTCTGGAAGCGGTGTTTACGGTCCTGGCATTGCACCATCAGGTGTCGCCACCGACCATCAACATCTTCAACCAGGATCCAGCTTGCGATCTCGATTTCTGTGCCAACACGGCGCGGGATATGAAGATCGATTATGCAGTGAAGAATTCGTTCGGCTTCGGCGGCACGAATGGCACACTGATTTTCGGTAAAGCGAAATAAGCAGGAACTTTCAAGCGCTCGCTACGGTCAAATCGTAGTGAGCGCTGATTCGGCGCCAACGTTCGTTGGCGCCTGAATTTGCCCGGCATGTTGCCGGCGCGCCTTTTTTTTCCCATGAAGTATGTCAATCGCAGTAGCGGCTGTCATTCGCACGCCTGTCTGTTTGCGTCTGTTGCAAGCGGCGCTGGGACTGTGTGCCTTGCTGGCCGCCTGGCCCCTGAGCGGTGCGTGGCGCGCTGCGGCGGTGCCTGGCCAACTGGTGGGCGGCTATGCGCTGGGCTGGCCCGGCGCGTTGCTGAGCACGGCTGGCGGCGTGTTGTTGCTCGCTTTGCTGCGCAGGCGCAGAAAGCCGCAGACGCTTGATATTTCGCCGGTTGGCCAATTGCGGCTGGCGGTATATCTGGAGCATGGCGGAGCGCCAGGGGCGGATGCCGACGGGGTGGCGGCGCCGCCCGGCCCGGGGCCGTCGCCGCCGTCAGGACTGCGCCTGTTGCCGGGCTCGACCCTGTGGCCGTCGCTGCTGGTGCTGTGCCTGGCCGATGCCGCGGGGCGGCGCACGCAGGTGCTGGTGCAGCGCGGCGGCGGCTGCCCCGCCTTCCGCCCGCTGGCCGTGGCGTGCCGGGCCATTGCGGCGCGGAGTGGGGACGAATAAAAGTGGGGCGAACACTGAACTTCTTGCAGCGGGCCAACTCTATATCCATACAGGCGCCCACGCTGCATGACTACAGGGACATTGGGCGTGAGGACAGAGCGCGAGTATGATCAGTTACTGGTCGAGCGGGTGCAGGCTGGCGACAAAAGGGCATTCGATGTGCTGGTATCGAAATACCAGCGCCGCTTGATGCGCCTCGTGTCGCGCCTGGTGCACGACCCGGCGGAGGCCGAAGATGTGGTGCAGGAAACCTTTATCAAGGCATACCGGGCGCTGCGCCATTTTCGCGGCGATGCCGCCTTTTATACCTGGCTGTACCGCATCGGCATCAATACGGCCAAGAATTATCTCGTCACGCAGGGAAGGCGCGCCGCCACGTCCAGCGATGCCGACGCCGAGCAGGCCGAGTCCTTCGATGATGGCAATAAACTGCGTGACAACAATACACCGGAATCGGTGCTGGCGAGCAAGCAGATTGCGGCCACCGTCAATGCGGCCATGGATGTGCTGCCCATCGAATTGCGCACGGCCATCGTGCTGCGCGAGATCGAGGGCCTGAGCTATGAAGAAATATCGGAGATCATGGCGTGCCCCATTGGCACCGTGCGCAGCCGGATTTTTCGCGCGCGCGAAGTGATTGCGGAAAAATTGAAACCGTTGCTGGACATGCCAATTGACAAGCGCTGGTAATCTGAAGAGTATGAGGTTGGCATGGCTGCGCCCGGTTTTCGCACCGATCCTCTTGAAATGGCAGGACCCATCATGGATACGCACACACGTTTGCACGAGACTATTTCCGCCCTGGCCGATGGCGAGCTGGCGGCGAGCGAACTCGAACTGGCTTTTGCCGCCCTCGACACGGATGAGGGGAGGCAAGCCTGGAATGCCTATCGCCATATCGGTGACGTGCTGCGCTCGGAGCAGTGCGGCCATGCACTGAGCGCCCAGTTCGATGCACGCCTGGCCAGCCGCCTGGCCGCCGAGTCGGCGCCTGCCCATGCGGAACCGCTGCTGCCCCTGTCCGCCGCCATCGTGCCGCCGGGCGCAGCCGAGCCGCTGGAGGCGGGGCCGCTGGCGCAGCGCTAGGGCGTTTCGCCATCTTATGCCAGGCTTAACGTTCCTGTCGCCCTCTTGACACTGGCCTTCGGTACGATTGACACTGTGTGCAGGCAATATCTTGCTTTTGCGATATATTGTTGCTGCCATGCGCGCTACCGGATGGGTTTGCCCCGGGGACGCCGTCATGACGGCCAATCGTGCACGCAGGCAATCGCCTGATTCGCGTTTTGATCCGTTTATATATTCGAAGAGATCCTTTCCATGAAAAAAAACATGTGTGCCGCCAGCAAGTCGTTTTCAGTAAAGACGCTTTCCGCCTTATTGTTCGGTACCGCTGGCGTGTTTCTGGCTCCCACCATGCTGGGCCTGGCGCCACAGGCGCAGGCCGCCGTGCCGGCAGTGAAACTGCCTGATTTCTCGGACCTGGTCGACGCCGTGGGCCCGGCCGTGGTGAATATCCGCACCACCGAACGCCTGAGAATGGGCGGCGCCGGCGCCGGCAGTCAGGATGAGCAGGAAATGCAGGAATTCCTGCGCCGCTTCTTCGGTGGCGCCATGCCGACGCCGCGCCAGCAGGCGCCGCGTGGCGGCCGCCGCGCCATACCGCAGGAACAGGAAGTGCAGCGCGGTGTCGGTTCCGGCTTCATCATCTCGGCCGATGGCTACGTGCTGAGCAATGCCCACGTGGTCGATGGCGCCGACGAGGTTTACGTGACGCTGACGGACAAGCGCGAATTCAAGGCCAAGGTGATCGGCGCCGATGCGCGCACCGACGTGGCCCTGCTGAAAATCGAGGGCGGCAACCTGCCGCGCCTGACTATCGGCGATTCGAACAAGATCCGCGTGGGCGAATGGGTGATCGCCATCGGCTCGCCGTTCAACCTGGAAAACACGGTGACGGCCGGCATTATTTCCGCGAAGTCGCGCGACACGGGCGACTACCTGCCGCTGATCCAGAGCGACGTTGCCGTCAATCCCGGCAACTCGGGCGGTCCCCTGATCAATATGCGCGGCGAAGTGATCGGCATCAATTCGCAGATCGCCACCCTGTCCGGCGCCTACAACGGCATTTCATTTGCCGTGCCCATCGATGAAGCCATGCGCGTGGGCGAGCAGCTGAAAAAGACGGGCAAGGTCGTGCGCGGCCGCATCGGTGTGCAGATCGGCGAAGTGAGCAAGGACGTGGCGGGATCGCTGGGCTTGCCGAATGCCAAGGGCGCGCAAGTGTCGATGGTGGAGCCGGGCGGTCCGGCCGACAAGGCGGGCATCAAGCCCGGTGACATCATCCTGAAATTCAACGGCGCGCCGATCGAGCGTTCGTCCGACCTGCCGCGTCTGGTGGGCGGCGCTCCCGTCAACGGCAAGTCCACGCTCACCGTCTGGCGCAAGGGTGCGCAGCAGGACATTCCCGTCACCGTCGTCGAGCTGGAAAGCGAGAAAACGGCGAAGAAGGGCGCCAGGGAGCCGGAAGCGCAAGCCGTCAATGCACTGGGGCTGAAGGTCAGCGACGTGCCGGCCGCGAAGAAACAGGAATTGAAGATCGACGCCGGCGTGCAGGTTGACGAGGCCGATGGCGTGGCCGCTCTGGCCGGCCTGCAGCCTGGCGACGTGATCTTGCAGCTGAATAACGTTGCCGTGAAAGACGCCAAGCAGTTCAACGCCCTCGTGGCCAAGCTCGATCCGAAAAAGACGTCGGCCGTGCTGGTGCGCCGTGGCGACGTAGCGCAATTCGTTTCGCTGCGCCCGTCGGCGAAGTAAGGTTCTGATTCACCTGCATCCCGGCTGTGGCCGGGATGCCTTTTTCTCTTTTCCATGCACTTCACGCTCTATTCCCGCAGTTATTGCCACCTTTGCCAGGACATGCTCGATGCCTTGCTCCTGCTGCAGCCGCCCGGCAAACCGTTCACGGTGGACGTGATCGACATCGACGCCTCGCCCGACGCCTCGCTGCTGGCCCGTTTCGACGAGCTGGTGCCGGTGCTGTTCGGCGACCTGGCGCAGCCCGAGCTCTGCCATTATTTTCTCGACGAGGCGGCCGTGCGGCGCTGCCTGATGTAGTTTAACTGTCAATATTGACACTGCATTGCACCATTCTGGTGCTGAAAACAGCCGAAAATGTCGGCTTGCCCCGGTGCCGGCCTCATAAGACGGGCTTTCTACTCTGAAATCCGGTAAAATGGGGAGGTCGAAAAAGCTACTGTCCGAGGCAGCAGCTTCTGTCGCTTCAAAAGCGCTCGCCTGGGCATGCAGATGTCCTGCTCGGAGCGCTTTTTTCATCATGAGTGGGGCGCCTGGTTTTGGCCCTGTTTGGCCCGGACATGATCCCCCTGATTCCTGTTAAAGCAGTGTCGTCAACTTCGCACTTATATTAGTTAATGAACAACATACGCAACTTCTCCATCATCGCCCATATTGACCACGGTAAATCGACCCTGGCTGACCGCATCATTCAATTGTGCGGCGGCTTGTCCGACCGCGAGATGGAGGCGCAGGTGCTCGATTCGATGGATCTGGAGCGCGAGCGCGGCATTACCATCAAGGCGCAAACGGCGGCCCTGCACTACAAGGCGCGCGATGGCCAGATCTACAACCTGAACCTGATCGATACGCCCGGCCACGTCGACTTCAGCTATGAAGTGTCGCGCTCGCTGTCGGCGTGCGAAGGCGCGCTGCTGGTGGTGGATGCATCGCAAGGCGTGGAAGCGCAAACGGTCGCCAACTGCTACACGGCGCTGGACCTGGGCGTGGAAGTGGTGCCCGTCCTGAACAAGATCGATTTGCCGAACGCGGATCCGCCGAGCGCGATTGCCGAGATCGAAGACGTGATCGGCATCGACGCGGCCGACGCCGTGCATTGCTCGGCCAAGACGGGCTTCGGCGTGCTGGACGTACTCGAGCAGCTGATCGTCAAGGTGCCGCCACCGAAGGGCGACCCCGATGCACCGCTGCAGGCGCTGATCGTCGACTCCTGGTATGACGCCTATGTGGGCGTGGTCATGCTGGTGCGCGTGATCAACGGTACCCTGAAGCCGAAAGACAAGATCCGCCTGATGGCCACCGATTCGGTGCAGCTGGTGGAAGACATCGGCGTGTTCTCGCCCCGTTCGCAATCCTTGCCGCAGTTGTCAGCAGGCCAGGTGGGCTTCATCATTGCCGGCATCAAGGAATTGAAAGCGGCGAAAGTGGGCGATACCGTCACCCTGGCCAACCGTCCTGCCGCCGCGCCATTGCCTGGCTTCAAGGAAGTGCAGCCGCAAGTGTTCGCCGGCCTGTTCCCCGTGGAAGCGAACCAGTACGACGCGCTGCGCGACTCGCTGGAAAAGCTGAAACTGAACGATGCGGCCCTGATGTACGAGCCGGAAGTGTCACAGGCGCTGGGCTTCGGCTTCCGCTGCGGCTTCCTGGGCTTGCTGCACATGGAAATCGTGCAGGAGCGCCTCGAACGCGAATTCGACATGGACCTGATCACCACGGCGCCAACCGTCGTGTACGAAGTGATCCAGCGCGACGGCACCATGATCAACGTCGACAACCCGTCGAAGATGCCCGATCCGTCGCGCATCGAGGAAGTGCGCGAGCCTATCGTCACCGTCAATCTGTACATGCCGCAGGAATACGTGGGCTCCGTGATCACCCTGTGTATCGGCAAGCGCGGCATCCAGATGGACATGAGCTACCACGGCCGCCAGGTCAAGCTTGTGTATGAAATGCCGATGGCCGAGATCGTGCTGGACTTCTTCGACCGCCTGAAATCGACGTCGCGCGGCTATGCCTCGATGGATTACGAGTTCAAGGAATACCGCGCGGCTGACGTGGTCAAGGTCGACATGCTGATCAACAGCGAAAAAGTCGATGCGCTGGCCATCATCGTTCACCGTTCGAACAGCCAGTACCGTGGCCGCCAGGTGGCTGCCAAGATGCGCGAACTGATTCCGCGCCAGATGTTCGACGTGGCCATCCAGGCGACCATCGGCGCGAACATCATTTCGCGCGAGAACGTGAAAGCCTTGCGCAAGAACGTCCTGGCCAAGTGCTATGGCGGCGATATCAGCCGCAAGAAGAAATTGCTGGAAAAACAAAAAGCGGGTAAGAAACGCATGAAGCAAGTGGGTTCCGTGGAGATCCCGCAAGAGGCATTCCTGGCAATTTTACAAGTGGATGGTTAATCAATGAACCTGCAAGTGATTTTAGGAAATTTCGCTTTAATCCTGTTCGTGCTGATGGTGTTGACGGGCCTGGTCTGGTGCCTGGATGTATTTTATCTGTCCAAGCAGCGCCGGCAGGCGGCCGACCGTGCCCTGGCCGAGTTCGATGAGCGTCAAGCGAAGTCGTTGGCTGAAGGCATCAAGTCCGATGGTAGCAGCAGCCGCCGCGCCGCCATCGAGGCAGATCTGTTGCGCCAGCCGACCTGGGTCGAGTATTCGGGCAGCTTCTTTCCCGTCATCGCCCTCGTGTTCTGCCTGCGTTCGTTCCTGTACGAGCCGTTCAAGATCCCGTCGAGCTCGATGGTGCCGACCTTGCTGGTCGGCGATTTGATCCTGGTAAACAAGTTCACCTATGGCATTCGTTTGCCGATCGTCAACAAGCGCATCATTGAAGTCAATGATCCGCAGCGCGGCGACGTGATGGTGTTCAAGTATCCGAAAGATATGTCGCAAGACTATATCAAGCGCGTGATCGGGGTGCCCGGTGATAAAATCACCTATGAAAACAAGCGCTTGACGGTCAACGGCAAGGAAGTGGCGTACACCCCGCTGGACGACTACCTCGATGACGAAAGCACGGTCTACCACAAGCAGCTGGAAGAAAACCTGACGGGCGTGAGCCACCGCATCCTCAACGACGAGCCCGCTCCCACGTTGAACTTGCGCGAAGTGAAGGATTTCCCGCACAAGGAGGCGTGCAGCTACAACGAAGACGGCTTCACGTGTGTGGTGCCACAAGGCAATTACTTCATGATGGGCGATAACCGCGACAATAGCGCGGACAGCCGCTACTGGGGTTTCGTGCCGAACGAAAACATCGTCGGCAAGGCTTTCCTGGTGTGGATGAACTTCAGCAATCCGAAACGCGTGGGCGGCATACACTAAGCCGGCCTGGTCTGTAATGGACCAACCATGGCTGCCGCGCCGACTCCCCGCGCGGCGGCCAGCCGAATTACTCAGATGACACAGAAACAACAATGAATCTTCAGCTATTGCAAACCCGTTTAGGCTATACGTTCCAGGATGCTGGCCTGTTGCAGCAAGCCTTGACGCACCGTAGCCACAGCAGTTTGCATAACGAGCGGCTGGAATTCCTCGGCGACTCCATCCTCAACTGCGTGGTCGCTTCCATCCTGTACGAACGTTTCAAGACCATCGACGAAGGCGACCTGTCGCGCCTGCGTGCCAACCTGGTCAAGCAGCAGTCGCTGTATGAAATCGCGCAAAAGCTGGAATTGTCGCAATTTTTGCGCCTGGGCGAAGGCGAGCTCAAATCGGGCGGCTTCCGCCGTCCATCGATCCTCGCCGACACGCTGGAAGCCTTGCTGGGCGCCATCTTCCTCGACACGGGCTTCGACGCCGCCAGCACGGTGATCCGCGCCTTCTACATTCCCATCCTCGACTCGGTCGATCCGCAAACGCTGGGCAAGGATGCCAAGACCCTGCTGCAGGAGTTTTTGCAGAGCAAGAAAATTTCGCTGCCACAGTACAACGTGGTGGCTACCCATGGCGCCGCCCACAGCCAGGAATTCGAGATCGAATGCCTGGTGCCGAAATTGAACATCCAGGTTTACGGCCGTGGCGGAAGCCGCCGCGCCGGTGAGCAAGCCGCCGCCAAACTGGCGCTGGACGTGGCCGAGCAGGCGCTGTTGAAGTCGCCTGCCGCCAGCCGCAAGCCCAAACCGCGCGCCGCCCAGCTCAAGCTGGCCGGCATTGCCACCATCCAGAGCGACGACGCGCCAGCCCCGGCTGCCCCGGCGATCGCCGCTCACACTAAACAGAATCGACACTAGCATGACAGCCACCAAAATGCCCGACAACTTCCGCTGCGGCTATATCGCCATCGTGGGCCGCCCCAACGTGGGCAAATCGACCCTGATGAACGTGCTGATCGGCGCGAAGGTCAGCATCACTTCGCGCAAGGCGCAAACCACGCGCCACCGCATCACGGGCATCCAGACGGTGCCGGACGCGCAATTCATCTACGTCGACACGCCCGGCTTCCAGACGCGCCACTCGAACGCGCTGAACAAGACGCTGAACAAGACCGTCACGAACACGCTGATTTCCTCGGACGTGATCCTGTACGTGATCGAGGCGGGCACGTTCGGCCCGGCCGACCAGCAAGTGATGGACCTGCTGCCGAAGGAAGTGCCGTGCATCCTCGTCATCAATAAATCGGACAGGGTCAAGGACAAGGCCGTGCTGCTGCCGTTCGCGCAAAAGATCGCCGCCATGCGCGACTTCGCCGCCATCGTTCCTGTGTCCGCCAAGCTGCATTTCCAGCTGGAAGGCCTGCAGAACGAGATCAAGCGCTTCTTGCCGGAAAACCAGCCTATCTTTGGCCCGGACGACATCACGGACCGCAGCGAGAAATTCCTCGCCTCGGAAATCGTGCGCGAAAAACTGTTCCGCTTCGTCGGCGACGAACTGCCGTACACGAGCACCGTGCTGATCGAGAAATTCGAGCAGGAAGGCGATTTGCGCCGCGTGTTCGCCGCCATCCTGGTCGAGCGCGATACGCATAAATCCATGATCATCGGCAACAAGGGCGCGCGCCTGAAGGAAGTCTCCACCCAGGCCCGCCTGGATATGGAAAAACTGTTCGGCGGCCCCGTGTACCTGGAAATCTGGGTCAAGGTCAAGTCGGGCTGGGCCGACAACGAGGCGGGCTTGCGCGCCTACGGCTACGAGTAATCCACAACCCGGGGGCGACACCACACGCATGAGCACCACCACGCCAGCGCTGCACGATCCCGCGCCAGCCTCACCCGTTGTCCCCGCGCCGGCGGCCATCGCGCCGCCGGCCGCACCTTCCGCAGCACCCCGGCGCAGCCGTCCGCCCGCGCGCGACGGCCGCATCACGGGCCAGCCAGCCTTCGTGCTGCACAGCTATCCGCATAAAGAAACCAGCCTCATCGTCGACGTGTTTACGCGCGAATACGGCCGCATCGCGCTCGTCGCCAAGGGCGCCAAGCGGCCCCATTCGCAGTTGCGCGGCGTGCTGCAGACGTTCCAGCCGCTGCAGGCGGGCTGGACGGGCAAGTCCGAGCTGCGCATCCTGACGGGCGCGGAATGGGTGGGCGGCATGCTGCCGCTGGAAAAGACGGCCCTGCTGTGCGGCTTCTATCTGAACGAATTGCTCGTCAAATTGCTGGCGCGCGACGATCCGCATCCCGTGCTGTTCGACCACTACGTTGCCACCTTGAATCAACTGGCGCACAATGAGCCGCCGCCCATCGTGCTGCGCAAGTTCGAGCGCGCGCTGCTCAAGGAAACGGGCGTGGCGGCCGACCTGACGCGCTGCACGGGCACGCGCCAGGCCGTCGAAGCGGGGCAGGTATACGTGGTCGACCCGGAACGGGGACCGCGCCCGGCGCGCGCCGCCGACGCCTGGCCCAAGATCACGGGCAAGACCCTGCTCGACATGGAGCGCGAAGATTACCTTGACGTGGCCACGCAGGCGCAAAGCAAGCTGCTGATGCGCTTTTTGCTGGCCCATCAACTGGGGGGCGCCACCTTGAACACGCGCCAGATACTGATCGATTTAATGCAGTTGTAGCGGTTGCGCTACAGCACTTTACGGATACCATCACTATGAGCTTTTTGCAGCCTGCCGGCCCCGTCATCGACCTGGGCGTCAACATCGACCACGTGGCCACCTTGCGCAATGCGCGCGGCACCGCGTATCCGGACCCGATCCGCGCGGCCCTGCTGGCCGAACAGGCGGGCGCCGACGCCATCACCCTGCACCTGCGCGAAGACCGCCGTCACATCAAGGATGCGGACGTGATCGCCATCGCGCCGCAGTTGCTCACGCGCATGAACCTGGAAGCGGCAGTGACGCAGGAAATGATCGACTTCGCCTGCGGCATCCGCCCGGCCGACGTGTGCCTGGTACCGGAAAAACGCACGGAAGTGACGACCGAGGGTGGCCTGGACGTGGTGCGCTACTTCAAGGAAGTGCAGGCTGCCGTCAAGCAATTGCAAGGCGAGGGCATCCGCGTGAGCCTGTTCATCGACGCGGACGAACAGCAGATCGCCGCCGCCGCCGAACTCGGTGCGCCCGTGATCGAACTGCACACGGGGCGCTACGCCGATACCGAGGGCGCGGAACAGTTGGCGGAGCTGGAACGCATCAAGGCGGGCGTGCTGTTCGGCGTGGGCCGCGGCTTGAAGGTCAATGCGGGCCACGGCTTGCATTACACCAATGTGCAGGCGATCGCCGCGATTCCCGATATTGCCGAACTGAACATCGGCCACGCCATCGTCGCTCATGCCGTGTTTGTCGGCTGGGAAAACGCCGTGCGCGAAATGAAGGCCATCATGGTGGCGACGCGCCTCGCTGGCAAAGCATAAACGCGCACAAGGGAGAGCGCCATGATCTACGGCATCGGCACCGACATCTGCAAGATTCCCCGCATCGAGGCGGCTCTGGCGCGCCACGGCGAGCGTTTCGCCAAAAAGATACTGGGACCGCAGGAGCTGGACAAGTTCCGCGCCCGCAGCGCCAAGAACGCCGTGCGCGGCGTGCGTTTTCTCGCCACCCGTTTTGCGGCCAAGGAAGCGTTTTCCAAGGCCATCGGCCTGGGCCTGCGCATGCCGATGACGTGGCCCGCCGCGCAAATGCTGAACCACCCCAGCGGCAAGCCGATGATCGTCTGCAGCGGCGTGCTGGCCGACTTCATGGAAAAGAATCGCCTGAGCGCGCAAGTGACGATCAGCGATGAAGAAGAGTATGCCGTGGCGTTTGTGATTGTGGAGCAAGCGCCGTAATGCAGACGACTGCTGGGGTCAGTCTTTTCGATCGGAATGCGTCCCACTGGGACTTATTCCCCCGGCGGGTCTGACCCCATTTAAGAGCCAGCAATGACCGAAGCAATACCCGACCTCCATTCCACGGAAACGCCGCCCGACCCGCGCGCGCAGGTGCTGGCCACCGTCGCCAAGCTGCCGAACCTGCCCGGCGTGTACCGCTATTTCGACGCCGCCGACAAGGTGCTGTACGTCGGCAAGGCGCGCGACCTGAAAAAGCGCGTCTCCAGCTATTTCCAGAAAAACCTGGCCAGCCCCCGCATCGCCATGATGGTCGAGCGCATCGCGCGCCTGGAAACGACCGTCACGCACAGCGAGGCGGAAGCCCTGATCCTGGAAAACAACCTGATCAAGGCGCTGCAGCCGCGCTACAACATCCTGTTCCGCGATGATAAATCGTATCCGTATCTGAAAATCACGAATGGCGATGCGCCGCGCATGGTGTATTACCGGGGCGCGGTGGACAAGAAAAACCAGTATTTCGGGCCGTTCCCCAGTTCCTGGGCCGTCAAGGAATCGATGCAGATCCTGCAAAAGGTTTTTCTCATCCGCACCTGCGAGGACAGCGTGTATGCGAACCGCACGCGGCCCTGCCTGCTGCACCAGATCGGCCGCTGCAGCGCGCCGTGCGTGGACCTGATCAGCAAGGAAGATTATAAAAACGACGTGGAAAACGCGGCGCGCTTCCTGCGCGGGCGCCAGAGCGAAGTGATGGCCGACCTGGAAAAGAAGATGCACGCGTTTGCCGCCGAACTGAAATTCGAGCAAGCCGTGGTGGTGCGCAACCAGATCGCCTCGCTGTCGCGCGTGCTGCACCAGCAGAGCATGGAAACGACGGGCGACGCCGACGTCGACATCATCGCCGTGCTGGTGCAGGGCGGGCGCGCCTGCGTCAACCTGGCCATGGTACGGGGCGGGCGCCACCTGGGCGACCGCGCCTATTTCCCCAGCCAGCTCAGCGATGCGGCGGCGATTGCCGAAGAGCCGATCGAGGTGGAAGTGCTGGCCGCCTTCCTGGCCCAGCACTACACGGAAAAATTCATTCCCGGCACCTTGATCCTGAATATCGAGTTCGACCAGCCGGCCCTGATGGTGGCGTTGATGGAGCAGTGCGGCCACCGCATCAACCTGATCTTCCAGCCGCAGGGTCAGCGCCGCCAGTGGCTGGAAATGGCGCAGAAGGGCGCCGGGATTTCGCTGGCGCGCCTGTTGTCCGAGCAGGGCTCGCAGCAGTCGCGCACGCGCGCGCTGGCCGAGGCGCTGCGCCTGGAAACGGAGGATCTCGACAGCCTGCGCGTCGAATGTTTCGACATCAGCCACACGCAGGGCGAGGCGACGCAGGCCTCGTGCGTCGTATTCCACCACCACGCCATGCAGAACGGCGAATACCGGCGCTACAACATCAACGACATCACGCCCGGCGACGATTACGCAGCCATGCGCCAGGTCTTGATGCGCCGCTACGAGAAGGTGGCCAATGGCGACGGCGTGATGCCCGACGTGGTGCTGATCGACGGCGGCAAGGGCCAGATCGAAATGGCGCGCCAGGTGTTCGCCGAGCTGGGACTCGATATCAGCTTGATTGTCGGCGTGGCCAAGGGGGAAGGGCGCAAGGTGGGCCTGGAAACCCTGCTGTTCGTCGATGGCCGCGCGGCGCAGGAACTGGGCAAGGAATCGGCGGCCCTGATGCTGATCGCGCAAATCCGCGACGAGGCGCACCGCTTCGCCATTACCGGCATGCGCGCCAAGCGGGCCAAGACGCGCCAGACGTCGCGCCTGGAAGAAATCGAAGGAATCGGCGCCAAGCGCCGCCAGAAACTGCTGTCGCGCTTTGGCGGCTTGCGCGGCGTGGTCGACGCCAGCGTCGAGGATCTGATGTCGGTGGAGGGGATTTCCACGCAACTGGCGGAAGAGATCTACAAGCAGCTGCATTAATGGATGGGGGCCTGGTCCGGCGCTGCGGCAACCGGACTAGGCTAATGTTGCCGGGCCATGTAGACTAGTGGCGCTTTCTTCACGCTTTCTTCATGTTCAATTTACCCGTCGGCCGATTGCTCTCTTATGCCTTTTAATATTCCCATCCTTTTGACCTGGCTGCGCGTGGCCCTGATCCCGCTCGTCGTCGGCGTGTTTTACCTGCCGCCGTCGATGCTGCTGCATGGCGACCAGAACCTCGTTGCCACCCTGGTCTTCATCGTTGCGGCCGTGACCGACTGGTTCGATGGTTTCCTTGCGCGGCGCTGGAACCAGACGTCCGCCTTCGGCGCCTTCCTCGACCCGGTCGCCGACAAGCTGATGGTGGCGGGCGCCTTGCTGGTGCTGGTGCAGCTGGACCGTGTCAATGCCGTGCTGGCCTTCATCATCATCGGCCGTGAAATCACGATTTCCGCCTTGCGCGAATGGATGGCGCAGATCGGCGCGTCGAAATCGGTGGCCGTCAGCTCGATCGGCAAGATCAAGACGGCCGCGCAGATGACGGCCATTCCCTTGCTGCTGTACCACGAAGTGATCTTCGGCGCGATCGACACCCATGTGTGGGGCGAGAAGCTGCTGTGGATCGCCTGCGTGTTGACGGTGTGGTCGATGTTCTATTACCTGCGCCTGGCATGGCCGCTCATCAAGGAAAAAGCGGGCAATCTGCATTGAGGTGATGGACGCCGATAGCATTGGGCTGGCGTCTTTTTAACCCAAACGCAAGAGCTGGGGTCAGACCCAAAGGGTCTGACCCCAAATATTTTGCAAAAGACCAGATATTGCCCGTTGACAGCCCCTGTAATCCCTCTATAATGCTGGCCTGTTGTTGATGACGCGGGAGTAGCTCAGTTGGTAGAGCGCAACCTTGCCAAGGTTGAGGTCGAGAGTTCGAGACTCTTCTCCCGCTCCAGTTTTCTGGATCGTGTCATAGGTAAAAACAGCAAATGCAGTAAAAAGTAGTACTGGCGATGTAGTAGAGCTTCTGATACAATGTTGTCCACTGCGGGAGTAGCTCAGTTGGTAGAGCGCAACCTTGCCAAGGTTGAGGTCGAGAGTTCGAGACTCTTCTCCCGCTCCAGTGAACACTGGATCAGCAGTAAAGCAGCACTGGTAAACGGTAGCAAAAAGCAGTAAAATAGCGGTTCGTATGCGGGAGTAGCTCAGTTGGTAGAGCGCAACCTTGCCAAGGTTGAGGTCGAGAGTTCGAGACTCTTCTCCCGCTCCAGCGAAAGCTGAAGCAGCATAGCAAGAATGGCAGTAGCAGAAAATAGAAGCTCCAATGCGGGAGTAGCTCAGTTGGTAGAGCGCAACCTTGCCAAGGTTGAGGTCGAGAGTTCGAGACTCTTCTCCCGCTCCAGAATTCTAAAGGGAAGCTAAGCTGGCTTCCCTTTTTTATCCGCCGCAACGCAGTCATGCGGCGTGATTAAGCGGTAAACAAGCTCCAATGCGGGAGTAGCTCAGTTGGTAGAGCGCAACCTTGCCAAGGTTGAGGTCGAGAGTTCGAGACTCTTCTCCCGCTCCAGTTTTCAAGGTGGGCCGCAAGGCGCATCCAAGCAGTTCCTCTGGCGAGGTAGCAAAGAGGTTATGCAGCGGCCTGCAAAGCCGTTTAGACGGGTTCGATTCCCGTCCTCGCCTCCAGATGCAGCGCAGTGATTGACGCGCAGATAAAAAAGCCCACTTCGGTGGGCTTTTTTTTGCCTATGCGGCTGAACGGCGTCGGCTGCAATTAAATACAGGGCTTCAGTTTATTTGATTTCCGGGAAATGACTAACCGACAGTAATCTGTGGATCCCAATAAAAATAACCATACAGGCTTTGCGTCTGGCCATCGTCATTCAGGCTATATACGGCAATATAGACATAGAAATTTTCCGTGCCGGATTTGGATACCTGCGCCGTGAAATTAGAAAAATTGCGCGGTTGCTGTATTGCCGGCAAACCATTCGAGGAATCCGAATTCGGCATGACCGCATTTCTGCGGGTAATGGTATTGGAGACAAAGGTATTGAAGACCTTGTCGCCATTCCAGTAATTGATGCCATACACAATGACGGCCGAATCGGCGTTGTCATAGATGGACGCGCCGGTGAACGAGACATAGTCGCCCACGTTGGCCCTGAAACTCAGGTCAGCAGAGCCTTGTCCGCTATTGATGCCGCGCGGGTCGGTGGCAATCATGTACTGGCTGGTATGCGCCAGGCCCACGGGCTTGCTCTGATCAGGGGCGGTCTGACGCGGATGCTGAGCCATAATCAGATCGGTGTCTATTACAACGAGAATGTTGATTGTAATATTGCTGGCATATAATTGCGCGTCGGTCATGATTCCTCCTCGGTTTTCCTACTCGTCTGGCTTTTCGGATACGCCCCGTTTTTTAATGTGGTAAGCAGTCTCCACCGCTGCTGTGTAGAATAATGGAGAAAATTGCATAGATACTATCCAATTGAAACAGCAGTATTATTTAAAAATATTCCATTTAAATTATTTTTATTTTGTAAATACAGCTGCTGGAAACATTATTTTCCTGCCCGCGTCTGCGTGCCGCGGTCCCGACCATCCGGCCCGGCCGCATCTTGTATAATGTCTGCAGGCTCAGCCGCACCCCATGGTGCGCTGATGAATCTTTCCCTTTTCGCCATCCCCATGTAGTCGCTGACGATTTCCCTCTCCGTTAAAGCTAGTCGCGGCTTCCCCGCGAAGCCTGCCTGCATGGCTGCGCTGTCCATTGGACGCGCATTTCCCTGTTCCGACCCTGGATGTGAATCAATGATCAACGCAAGTTTTCGGGAAGAGTGGTTCTCGAACATACAAAAAAATGTCCTGGCGGGCCTGACCACCTCGTTCGCCCTGGTGCCCGAATGCATCGCCTTTGCCCTGGTGGCACAGTTGAATCCCCTGATGGGCCTGTATGGCGCCTTCATCATCTGCGCATTGACGGCCATCTTTGGCGGGCGTCCCGGCATGATTTCGGGCGCGGCCGGTTCCATGGCCGTCGTCATCGTGGCACTGGTGGCCCAGCATGGCGTGCAATATCTGCTGGCGACTGTGGTGCTGAGCGGCATCATCATGGCGCTGTTTGGCCTCTTGCGCCTGGGTAAGCTGATCCGCATGGTGCCGCACCCGGTGATGCTGGGCTTTGTGAATGGCCTGGCCATCGTCATCGCCATGTCCCAGCTGGAACACTTTCGCCAGGCCACGCCGCAGGGCGAAACCTGGCTGCAAGGTACGCCCTTGTATGTGATGGGCGCGCTGGTGCTGTTCACCATGGCCATCGTCTACGTGCTGCCGCGTATCACGCGCGCCGTGCCGCCCGCGCTGGTGGCTATCCTGGGCGTGGGCGTGCTCAGCCATTTCCTGCATCTGCCCACGCGCACCCTGGGCGACCTCGCGCACATCGCCGGTGGCTTGCCGGCCCTGCATTGGCCCGCCGTGCCGCTGGATATGGCGACCTTGCACATCATCTTCCCGTATGCGGCGCTGATGGCCATGGTGGGCTTGCTGGAAACCTTGCTCACCTTTAATCTCACCGATGAGATGACTGAAACGCGGGGCCAGCCGAACCGCGAATGCATCGCGCTCGGCGCTTCGAATGTCGTGTCGGGGCTGTTTGGCGGCATGGGCGGCTGCGCCATGATCGGGCAGACGATGATCAACCTGAGCTCGGGCGGCCGCTCGCGCCTGTCGGGCGTGACGGCCGGCGTGATGATTTTATTGTTCATCCTGTTCCTGTCGCCGCTGATCGAGCGCATCCCGCTGGCTGCGCTGGTCGGCGTGATGTTCGTCGTGGCGCAGCAGACGTTTGCCTGGGGTTCCTTGCGCGTGCTGGGCAAGGTGCCGTTGCAGGATGCGCTGGTGATCGTCGCCGTGACGGTGATCACGGTGTTTACGGACCTGGCGATGGCCGTGCTGTGCGGCATCGTGATTGCCGCCTTGAATTTTGCCTGGCAACATGCACGCGACATGCGCGCCGACATCGATGATGGCAGCTCCGGCGTGCGCGTGTACCTGCCGCACGGCACCCTGTTTTTCGCCTCGACCACGCATTTCCTGGAACTGTTCCAGACGGCCGGTGATCCGGCCCGCGTCATCCTCGATTGCCGGCATCTGCACATGGCCGATCACTCGGCCATTGCCGCCATCGAAGCCTTGTACGAGCGCTACGACAAGGCGGGCAAGCACCTGCAGGTGACGCATCTGTCCGCCCGCAACCAGGCCTTGCTGCAGCGCGCAGGCGTCGATGTGAGCGTGGCGTAAAATAGGGGAAAGTCTGCTCCGCGCCATTTCTCGGCATGGGCGGAATTGTTGAATGTCTGTGGAGTGTGAATGCTGTCGTACGAACAAGAACAATTATTGCAGCAAAGCCAAACGGCTTTTGATGCCTACTATGACGCGCTGGGCGCGTCGCTGGTGAATTTTGTCGAGCGCCTGGGCATCCAGCCCGCGCACGAAGTGCTGACCAATGCGGCCGAGTACCTGCCGTACATCGATGCGGCCATGCGCACCATCGTCATCCGCGACGAGAGCTGGCAATGGGTGAAAACCATGCTCGGCTACTTTATCGGCGAATACTTCGTGCAGGGTCATGCGGGTTGCTGGTATGTGGAAACGCGGGCCGAATCGCCGCATTTCTGCCGCACCATGGTGGGCGGTTTCGAGCATGGCTTGCCGATGGATGCCGCCATCGATCCGGAGGCGCTGGCCCTGGAATTTCTGGGGCAATCCGCGCCGCGCGAACTGGCGGCACTGATCGCCACAGCGCAAGCGCGCGCGGCTTGATGGCGCGCGGCTTGCTGCAGCAGATTTAAAACTCTTCCCACTCGCCTTCGGCAGGTGCGCTCGCCTTGCTGCTGGCGCGCGTCGCGGGCAGGCGCAGGGCCGGGATGGAGGCCTTGCGGACCGGCGCTGCCGGGGTTGCCGGCGCGCTGCGCTGCGCCGCCTTGGCGCTGAAACGGTCGGTGGCCGCAGCGTTTGCATCGAGGCGGAAGACGCTGACCACCTGCGCCAGCTCGCTCGCCTGTTCCTGCATCGCTTCGGCCGCTGCCGACGCTTCTTCCACCAGCGCCGCATTTTGCTGGGTTACCTGGTCCATTTCCGAAATGGCCTGGTTGACTTGCTCGATGCCGGCGCTTTGCTCTTCGCTGGCGTTGCTGATCTCGCTCATGATGGACGTGACGAAGCCGATGCTTTGCACGATTTCTTCCATCGTCTTGCCGGCCTTGTCGACCAGGTCCGTGCCCACGTCGACCTTTTGCACGGAATCGTCGATCAGGCCCTTGATCTCTTTCGCTGCCGCTGCCGAGCGCTGCGCCAGGTTGCGCACCTCGGTTGCCACGACGGCGAAGCCGCGTCCCTGTTCGCCGGCGCGCGCCGCTTCCACGGCCGCGTTCAAGGCCAGGATGTTGGTCTGGAAGGCGATGCCGTCGATGACGGAGATGATGTCGACGATTTTCTTCGACGAGGTATTGATCTCGCCCATGGTGGCGACCACTTCGGCCACCACGGCGCCGCCGCGGCTGGCGATGCCGGCCGCGTCGCCGGCCAGCTTATTCGCCTGGCGCGCGTTGTCGGCATTCTGTTTCACGGTCGACGTCAGTTCTTCCATTGACGAGGCGGTTTCTTCCAGCGAACTGGCTTGCTGTTCCGTGCGCGACGACAGGTCCTGGTTGCCGGCGGCGATTTCCGCCGATGCCGTGGCGATGGTGTCGGTGCCGCTGCGCACCTGGCCCACGATGCCGACGAGGCTGTCGTTCATGGTTTTCAGCGCATGCATCAGCTGGGCCGTTTCATCGCGGCCCTGTGCCGTGATGGTGCTGCTCAGGTCGCCTGCTGCCACGGTTTCCGCCACTTTCACGGCGTCGCGGATGGGGCCGGTGATCGAGCGCGTGATCCACCACGCAAAACCGATGCCCATCAGCACGGCCAGCACGCCCATGGTGATCAGGAAGATGCGCGTGCTGCTGTAGGCTTCGATGATGCTGGCGCCGACGCCGTCGGCCGCCTTGATCTGCATGTTGGCGAAGCGCTTCACTTCGGCCAGATAGGCCACGGTGATGGGCGCGACTTCCTTGTCGAACACGATCTTGGCGCCTGCCATGTCGCCGTCGGCCTTCATCTTGAAGGCGCGCGCGCGCGTCGTCACGTAATCGGTGCGTACCTTGCGCACGACCTTGAATTGCTCGATCACGGCAGGGTTGAGCAGGGACGCGACGATGTCGTCCTGCAGCTTGCTGGAACGCTCCGCATCGACTTTCAAGTCGTCCTCGATCTTGGCGCGCACGACAGGATCGGTGATTTCGAACGAGGCGACGCCGCGCACGCTGTTGAGTTCAATGATCTTCGACCATTCGGCCACCATGCGCTGGTTCTTGATGCTGGTATTGATCAGGCGGTAAGTCAGGTCGCTGGCCGTTTGCATGCGCACGAGGGCGGTGATGGTCAAGGCGGCAAGCAACAGCAATACGACAGCAAAGCCGACGCCAAGGCGGCTGCCGATGTTCAGGTTTTTCATGTAATTCCTAACAGTTTAATAGTCATGATCGCCGCCGCCAGCAGGGGCGGACAGGCGCCGCGAGGCGCAGGGGATCGGGGTCTTCGGGTGCCGCGTGATGGCTGTGCGGCGCGCCGCGCTGAGCGTGGCGTTGGAGGTGAAACAGGGGGCATGCCGGTCAGGCTGACCGTTGCCCAGCAAGCCGCAAGTATAGCATTGACACAGAGAAATAGTTTTTTACGGCAATTTTAATTATTTTTTGATATTGATTTCCTGTTGTGTTTTTACATCAAGTACCTAGTCCATAAGTACTATCACTTACAGAAACGCTTACTTTATGCATGTTCGCCTGATAAAATACTAATGATAATCATTCGTATTAAAACATCGACCAGGGAATTGTATGCAGCAACGTCGCAAGCCAGGATGTAAACCGATCACCATCGCCGTACTGGGCGCCTTGACCTTGGGCGCCACGCCATTGGCGGCCTGGGCACAGGAAAGCTTGCCCGCCGTCACCGTGACGGCATCGAAGGACAAGGACGGCTATGTCGCCGCCACCTCCGCCAGCGGCACCAAGACGGAAATGGCCCTGCGCGACGTGCCGCAAACGATCAACGTGGTGCCGGCCGCCGTCATCCGCGACCAGAACGCCATGTCGATCCAGGACATCATGAAGAACATCCCTGGCGTGGGCCTGTCCACGGGCGACGGCCAGCGCGACCAGGTATTCATCCGCGGCTTCACGGCCATCGGCGACCAGTTCGTCGACGGCTTCCGCGATGACGCGCTGTATTTCCGCGACCTGTCGAACGTCGAGCGCCTGGAAGTGATCAAGGGACCGGCCGCCGTGCTGTACGGCCGCGGTTCCTCGGGCGGCCTGGTGAACCGCATCACCAAAAAGCCCGGCATCGATATCACGGACGTGGCCCTGAGCCTGACCAATACGGCAGGGCGCCGCGGCGAAGTCGACGTGGGCCGTGTCGGCGAGACGGTGGACTGGCGCTTCACGGGCGCGCGCGAATTGTCGGACAGCTACCGCGAGCAGCAATTCATCAACCGCACGGCGCTGGCGCCATCCGTGGCCATCCGCCTCTCAAACGCGACGAAACTGCTGCTGCAGGGCGACTACCTGGAAGACCGCCGCCTGACGGACTTCGGCATCCCGTCCTACCAGGGCCGCCCCGTCGCCGTCGATGCGGGCACTTATTATGGCGCCGCGAATGCCCGCGATGCGGATTTCAGCCAGTCGCGCGTGGTCTCCACGGCCGCCACCCTGACGCACAAGTTCAGCGATACCTTGTCGCTGCGCAATGCCTTCCGCTATTACGATTACCACCTGGACCGCAACAACACGAATATTTCCGGCAACGTCAACGAAGTCAAAGGCACGATGAGCCTCGGTCATGCCAAGCTCAACCGCGACGAGAGCGGCTGGTTCAACCAGACGGAACTGACGCAAAAGCTGGTCACGGGCGGCCTGCGCCACGAAGTGCTGTACGGCGCCGAGTTCGGCAAGCAAAACAAGGATGCGTCGAGCTGGGCCTCGACCGTGGTGGCGACGAATGTCTCGATCTCCCATCCCGTCCTGCCTGTGGTCAACCGCAGCAAGCTGGGCGCGCGCGGCGATACCTTCGGCACCTACGACACGGCCGCCGCCTACGTGCAGGACGCCATCAGCTTCAGCGACGAGTGGAAGGCGCTGGCCGGCCTGCGCTATGACCGCTACAAGCAGCAGTCGCGCCTGGCCAATGCGCTTGGCGTAACGACGGCCAACCTGTCGCGCACGGATTCGGCCTACAGCCCCCGCGCCGGCCTCGTCTGGCAACCGGGCGCCATGCAATCGTACTACGCGTCGTGGAGCCGCTCGTTCCAGCCCAGCGGCGAGAACTTCGCCCTGGCCGCCAACAATGCCGACCTGGCGCCGGAAACCACGCGCAACACGGAAGTGGGCGCCAAGTACGACCTGTGGGGCGGCCGCGCCAACGCCACCGTGTCGCTGTTCCGTCTGGAACGCGACAACATCAAGACCAGCGACCCGATCACGAACCGCATCGTGCCCGTCGGCACGCAGCGCACGGATGGTTTGGAACTGACCTTCAACGCGGACTTGCATGACGGCTGGAAAATGATGGCCGGTTATGCTTACCTGGACGCCACCATCACCGATTCCATCGCCGTCGACCGCAGCGTGAATGCGCCGGGCACGACGACGGCCAGTTCGGTGGCCATCAAGGGCAAGCGCGCCACCCTGACGGCGCGCAACATGGCCAATCTGTGGCTGACGAAAGACCTGGGCCACGGCTTCACGGTGGGCGGCGGCGCGAATGCCGTCGGCAGCCGCTTCGCCAATCCGGGCAACACGGTCGTGCTGCCGGGCTACGTGACGGCCGACGCCATGGCTGCCTACCGCACGGGCCGCTATGAAGTGCAGCTGAACATCAACAATATCGGCGACACGCGCTACATCGTGTCAGGCCACGGTTCCAGCCCGAACCTGAGCTTGCCTGGCGCGCCGCGCAACGTGGCGTTGACCTTGCGCTACAGCCTGTAAATTCGCTTGCAAGTTCGGTCTCATCCATAAAAAACCCGCTCACTGAGCGGTTTTTTTTTCATGGCGGGCGCTGCATGGGCAGGCTGGTATTGTTTAGAGAAACTATTCGGTACCGATAAAATAATGTTGACTATGTGCAATTTTTTCCGGCGGACTGAGCCTTGATTGCCTTTGAGGGGTAAAATACGCCTCATACGGCACAGGCATGGTGCTTATATCTTATGGATATGACACTGTCATGACGCCGTATGACTTTTTATTTACTCACATCATAGAGGTCTGATATGGTTCAGATATCCAGGCGCCAGTTCCTTCGGGTCACTGGCGCCACGATTGCTGGCTCCAGCCTCGCCTTGCTCGGTTTCGCGCCGGGGCAGGCGTTGGCAGAGGTACGGCAATACAAGCTGGCTCGCACGACCGAGACCCGCAATACCTGTCCTTACTGTTCCGTTGGCTGCGGCGTCCTGCTGTATGGCCTGGGCGATGGCGCGAAAAATGCCGTCTCCAGCATCATCCACGTGGAAGGCGATGCCGATCACCCGGTGAACCGCGGCACGCTGTGCCCGAAAGGCGCCAGCCTGGTCGACTTCATCCACAGCCCGAACCGCCTGAAAGTGCCCGAATACCGCGCACCGGGCGGCACGGAGTGGCAACCGATCTCCTGGGATGTGGCGCTCGACAAGATCGCGCGCCTGATGAAGGATGACCGCGACGCCAACCTGATCGAAAAGAATGCCGACGGCAAGACCGTCAACCGCTGGCTCTCCACCGGCATGCTTGCCGCGTCCGCCGGCAGCAACGAGGTCGGGTATCTGACCCACAAGACAGTGCGCAGCATGGGGATGCTGACCTTTGATAATCAGGCGCGTGTATGACACGGACCGACGGTGGCAGGTCTTGCCCCGACGTTTGGCCGTGGCGCGATGACGAATCATTGGGTCGATATCAAGAATGCCGACGTGATCCTGGTTATGGGCGGCAATGCAGCAGAAGCACATCCTTGCGGATTCAAATGGGTCACGGAAGCGAAGGCGCATAACAAGGCCAAGCTGATCGTTGTCGATCCGCGTTTTACCCGTACCGCATCCGTGGCAGATTACTACTGCGCCACGCGTACCGGCACGGACATCGTCTTCCTCGGCGCGATCATCAATTATCTGCTGACGAACGACAAGATCCAGCATGAGTACGTGCGCAACTACACGGACATGCCTTTCATCGTGCGCGAAGACTATGCGTTCGAGGACGGCCTGTTCTCGGGTTTCGACAAGGAAAAAGGCAAGTACACCGACAAGGCCACCTGGGATTACGAGATCGGCGACGACGGCTACGCCAAGGTCGACCCGACCCTGGAACACCCGCGCTGCGTCTACCAGATGATGAAGAAGCACTACTCGCGTTACACGACCGAGATGGTCGAGCGGACGTGCGGCGTGTCGGCCGACAAGTTCCACAAGGTGGCGGAAGCTTTGGCTTCGACCGCCGTGCCGGGACGCGCCGGTACCATCCTGTACGCGCTGGGCTGGACGCACCACTCGACGGGCGCGCAGACCATCCGCACGGGCGCCATGGTGCAGTTGCTGCTGGGTAACATGGGTATCGCGGGCGGCGGCATGAACGCTTTGCGCGGCCACTCGAACATCCAGGGCTTGACCGACCTGGGCCTGATGTCGAACCTGTTGCCAGGCTACATGACCTTGCCGAACGAGGGCGAGCAGGATTTCGACGCCTACATCGCCGCGCGCGCCACCAAGCCGCTGCGGCCGAACCAGCTCAGCTATTGGAGCAATTACCGCAAATTCCACGTCAGCTTCATGAAGACGTGGTGGGGCGATTTCGCCACCGCGGACAATAACTACGCCTTCGACTACCTGCCGAAACTCGACAAACCGTATGACTTGATGCAAGCCATCGAGAACATGCACCAAGGCAAGATGACGGGCTATATCTGCCAGGGCTTCAATGTGCTGGCATCCGCGCCGAACAAGCAGAAGGTCACGGAAGCGCTGGCCAAGCTGAAGTTCCTCGTCATCATGGACCCGCTGGCCGTGGAAACGGGTGAATTCTGGAAGGCCCACGGGCAATACCACGAAGTCGATCCCACCAAGATCATGACGGAAGTGTTCCGCTTGCCGACCAGTTGCTTCGCCGAAGAACGCGGTTCGCTGGTCAGTTCCTCGCGTGTGCTGCAGTGGCACTGGCAGGCAGCCGAACCGCCGGGCCAGGCGCGCAGCGACCTGGAGATCATGTCGGGCCTGTTCTTGCGCATGCGCAGCATGTACAAGAAAGAGGGCGGCAAGTTCCCCGATCCTATCGTCAACCTGACGTGGAATTATGCGCAGCCGCATAACCCGCAGCCGGAAGAAATCGCCCGCGAATTCAACGGCAAGGCGCTGGCCGACTTGTACGATCCGAAAGACCCGACCAAGCTGCTGGTGAAAAAGGGCGAGCAGCTGGCCTCGTTTGCGCAATTGCGCGACGATGGCACGACCACCAGCGGTTGCTGGATCTTCGCCGGCAGCTGGACGCAGGCGGGCAACCAGATGGGACGGCGCGACAACAGCGACCCGACCGGCATCGGCCAGACCCTGGGCTGGGCCTGGGCGTGGCCGGCGAACCGCCGCGTGCTGTACAACCGCGCCTCGTGCGACTTGAAGGGCAAGGCCTTCGATCCGACCCGCAAGTTGATCGAATGGAATGGCACGAACTGGAGCGGGGCCGATATTCCCGACTTCAAGGCCGATGAACCGCCGGAAAACGGCATGGGGCCGTTCATCATGCTGGGAGAGGGCGTGGCGCGTTTCTTTGCGCGTGGCGCCATGGCCGAAGGTCCGTTCCCCGAGCATTACGAGCCGTTTGAAAATCCGCTCGGCTACAACCCCATGCATCCGAAAAACCCGCAGGCGACCAGCAATCCGGCCGCGCGCGTGTTCGCCGACGACCGGAAAATGTTCGGCACGCATGAGGAATATCCGCATGTGGCGACCAGCTACCGTTTGACCGAGCATTTCCATTACTGGACCAAGCATGCGCGCCTGAACGCCATCATCCAGCCGCAGCAATTCGTTGAAATCGGCGAAGAGCTGGCCAAGAGCATCGGCGTGGTGGCTGGCGGCGAAGTGCGCGTCAGTTCCAAGCGCGGCCACATCATCGCCAAGGCCGTCGTCACCAAGCGCATCAAGGCCTTGATGATCGAAGGCAAGCCGGTGCATACCGTGGGCCTGCCGCTGCACTGGGGCTTTACGGGCGTGGCCAAGCCGGGGTATCTGATCAACACCCTGACGCCGGGCGTGGGGGATGCGAATTCGCAAACGCCGGAATTCAAGTCCTTCCTCGTGAAGGTGGAAAAAGCATGATGGGAGCTCAATAATGGCACTGCAATCCTTAGATATCCGGCGCCTGTCGGCGACCACGGTAACGCCGCCGGAGGCGCGCAGCCCGGTGACGGGCACCGTGGCCAAGCTGATCGATGTGTCGAAATGCATCGGCTGCAAGGCTTGCCAGACGGCGTGCATGGAATGGAACGACTTGCGTGACGAAGTCGGCGAAAACCATGGCACCTATGACAATCCGACGGACCTGACGCCGCAATCGTGGACGGTGATGCGTTTTGCCGAACACGAAAACAACGACGGCAACCTCGAGTGGCTGATCCGCAAGGATGGCTGCATGCACTGCGAGGACCCGGGCTGTTTGAAAGCCTGTCCGGCGCCGGGCGCCATCGTGCAATACACGAACGGCATCGTGGATTTCCACCAGGAAAACTGCATCGGCTGCGGCTACTGCGTGGCCGGCTGTCCTTTCGACGTGCCCCGTATTTCGAAAAAGGACGACCGCGCCTACAAGTGCACCTTGTGCTCGGACCGCGTCGCCGTGGGCCAGGAACCGGCCTGCGTGAAGACGTGCCCGACGGGCGCCATCGTTTTCGGCACCAAGGAAGACATGAAGGTGCATGCGGAAGAGCGCATCGTCGACCTGAAGTCGCGCGGTTTCGAGAATGCGGGCCTGTACGATCCGCTGGGCGTGGGCGGCACGCACGTGATGTACGTGCTGCACCATGCCGACAAGCCGAAGCTGTATTCGAACTTGCCGGAACGCCCGCGCATCAGCCCGATGGTGGGCTTCTGGAAGGGCTGGTCCAAGCCGCTGGCGGTGGCCGGCATGGCTGCCACGGCACTGGCAGGCTTCTTCCATTACACGCGTGTCGGCCCGAACGAAGTGAGCAAGGACGAAGAGCACGAGGCGCTGGAAGAGGCCAAGCGCATCCGGGAGGAACAGCATGAAGCATAGTGACCTTCACGATGGCAAGCTGCGCGACAAGGATGGCAATCCCTTGATCGAACGCTACAACCCGAACGAGCGCACGAATCACTGGGTGACGGCCATCACCTTCGTCATGCTGGCCCTGTCCGGCCTGGCCATGTTCCATCCCTCGATGGCGTGGCTGGCGAACCTGTTCGGCGGCGGGCAATGGACGCGCATTTTGCATCCGTTTGCCGGCCTGGTGATGTTCGTCTCGTTCGCCATCCTCGTGGTGCGCTTCTGGCATCACAACAAGTTCGAGGACGGCGACAAGCAGTGGCTGAAACAGATGGACGACGTGCTCAACAACCGCGAGGAGAAGCTTCCGAAGATCGGCAAATACAATGCCGGCCAGAAGATCCTGTTCTTCGTGCTGCTGTTCTGCATGGTGGGCTTGCTGCTGTCGGGCATCGTGATCTGGCGCGCGTACTTCGCGTTCTATTTCCCGATCGACGTCGTGCGCTTTGCCGCCTTGCTGCATGCCGGTTGCGCGTTCGGCATCATCTGCGCCATCATCGTGCACATCTATGCGGCCTTGTGGGTCAAGGGCTCGATCGGCGCCATGGTGCGCGGCACCGTCACCTACGGCTGGGCGCGCAAGCACCATCCGAAGTGGTTTGAGGCCGTGATCCGTCATACGGAAAAGTAGGCAGAAGGGTAGGTCGGCTTAGCTTCGCGTAAGCCGACCCGCTCCGCCGCCGGCGTTTTTCTCTGCCAGCGACAGCCAGGGCCAGTCCCCCAGGACTGGCCCCTTTCTTTTTATCGATTAAAATACTTTTACAGCACAGCCAACTCCGCTGGCCGTGTTGTGCTTTTTTTGATGGGAAAACTCCATTGGTACAACGCATACTCCAGCCAGGCGAAATCGAAGGCCTGGACCATAACGCGATTCCGCGCCTGCTGCTGCCGCAGCCAGTCAGCCTGTTTACGGCGCGCGCACAGCGCTTGCGCGAACTGGCGCAGGGCAATATCAAGGGCATCCCCGTCGACGCGGGTATGCAGGGCTATCTGCTGCTGATGGCCGCGCTGGCCGATGCGCAGGCCGCCGTGGTGGGAAAACTGGCGCCCGGCGCCGTGCCTGCCGCCGACTCCGACGCGCTGCGCCGCGCCATCGCCCACCGTATGCCGGTGCTGCCCGTCAGCGGCGCCCGTCCGCCCGTCTGGCGCGACATCTTTGCCAGCCTGCTCGACGAACTGGCCGCCACGGCGGCACGCCAGCCGGCCCTGTCCGGCGGCCTGACGCAGGTGCTGGCCCAGCTGCGCGCGCTCGACGCGACAGCGCTGGACGCCTGCGCCGATGCCGTGCTCGATGAAAACGGCGACAACCTCAATCCCATGCACGCGCCGTTCGTCGCGGCCGCCCTGCAAATCCTGTGGTCGGTATCGGCCAGCGAATTGCGCGCCGCGCGCGTGCCGGACCTGGAAACGGGTACCCTGTGCCCCGTCTGCGGTTCGCACCCGGTCGCCAGCGTGATCCGCATCGGCGGCCAGTCGCAGGGCTACCGCTACCTGCATTGCGGCATCTGCGAAAGCGAATGGCATATGGTGCGCGTGAAATGCTCGACCTGCGAACAGAACGGCAAGATCGCCTACCAGGGCCTCGATGCGGCCGACGCCGCGCCGTTCGACCCCGTGACGGCGAAGGACGACAAATTGCCGAACAAGGCGAATGACCCGAAAAAGGTGGCGCGCGCGGAAACCTGCGACGATTGCCACACCTACCGAAAGGTCTTCAACCAGGAACACGATTACAACGTCGAACCCCTGGCCGACGACTTGGCCAGCCTGATGCTCGACCTGCTGGTGGGCGAAGCGGGCTACCAGCGCGCCAGCGGCAATCCGCTGCTGTGGCTGGGGAAGAGCGAAAGCGGCGAGGGTCAGCCAGCATGACGACGGGGCAGACCGTGCGCCTGCCATCGGTAGACCGCATCTTGGGCGACGCGGCTTGCCTGGCCCTGATTGCGCACTACGGCCGCGTGCAGACCCTGGCCTGCGCGCGCGCCGTGCTGGCCGAACTGCGCACCGCCATGCTGGCCGGTGCGGGTTTTGGTAACTTCGGCGAAGAGGGCGCGTCGATCGCCGCCATTGTCGCGCAGGTGGACGAACGGCTGCAATCGCAAGCGCACCCGCGGCTGCGCCCCTTGTTCAACCTGACGGGCACCGTGCTGCACACGAACCTGGGCCGCGCCTTGCTGCCCGACGCCGCCGTGCAAGCCGTGGTCGAGGCGCTGCAGTGGCCGATGAACCTGGAATTTGACCTGGAAACGGGCAAGCGCGGCGACCGCGACGACCTGGTCGAGGAACTGCTGCGCGAACTGACGGGGGCCGAAGCGGCCACCATCGTCAACAACAATGCGGCCGCCGTGCTGCTGATGCTCAACACCCTGGCGCAGAATAAAGAGGTCGTCGTCTCGCGCGGCGAGCTGGTGGAAATCGGCGGCGCCTTCCGCATTCCCGACGTGATGACGCGCGCAGGCGCCGTGCTGCGCGAAGTGGGCAGCACCAACCGCACGCACCTGGCCGATTATGCGGACGCGATCAACGCGCAGACAAGCCTGCTGATGAAGGTCCATTGCAGCAATTACGCGATCACCGGTTTCACGAAAAGCGTGGAGCTCGACGAACTGGTGCCGCTGGCGGCGCAACACGCGATTCCCACGGCCGTGGACCTGGGCAGCGGTACTCTGGTCGACCTGGCGCAATACGGGCTGCCGCATGAAACGACGGTGCGCGAGACGATAGCGGCGGGCGCCGACCTGGTGACCTTCAGCGGCGATAAATTGCTGGGTGGCCCGCAATGCGGCGTCATCGTCGGGCGTGCCGATTTGATCGCGAAGATCAAGCGCAATCCTCTGAAACGCGCGCTGCGCGTGGGCAAACTCACCCTGGCGGCCCTGGCCCCCGTGCTGCAGCTGTACCGCGCACCGGACTTGCTGGCCGAACGCCTGACCTCCTTGCGCCTGCTGACGCGTCCCGCTTGCGCCATGCGCGCGCAGGCGCAAACCCTGCTGCCGCTGCTGCAAAGCGTACTCGGTGCCGCCTATGTGGTCAGCGCCGAAACCGTGACCAGCCAGATCGGCAGCGGCGCCTTGCCCGTCGACCAGCTGCCCAGCTTTGGCCTGGCCGTCCGCAGCGCCCCCGGTTCGCGCCTGAGCAATCCGCTGGGCGCGCTGGAACAGCGTTTGCGCGCCTTGCCGCGTCCCGTCATTGGCCGCATCGGCCAGGACACGTTGTGGCTCGATTTGCGCTGCCTGGAAGCGGTGCACGAGACGGCTTTCATCGCGCAGCTCGCCGAGTTGTCCGCATGATCGTCGGCACCGCAGGCCATATCGACCATGGCAAGACGACCCTCACGCGCGCATTGACCGGTGTGCACACGGACCGCCTCAAGGAAGAGCAGGCGCGCGGCATCTCGATTGAACTCGGTTACGCCTATCTGCCGCTGGCCGACGGCACGGTGCTGGGCGTGATCGACGTGCCAGGCCACGAAAAATTCATCCGCACCATGGCGTCCGGCGTGACGGGCATCGACTTCGCCCTGCTCGTGGTGGCGGCCGACGACGGCGTCATGCCGCAGACGCACGAGCACCTGGCCATCCTGCAATTGCTGGGCGTGACGCGCGGCGCCGTGGCATTGACCAAGATCGACCGCGCCGACAGCGCCCGCGTGGCGCAGGTGGAAGCGGACATCGAGGCGCTGCTGGCCGGCACGCCGCTGGCGGGCAGCCCGGTCTTCCCCACCGCCGCCCATCGCGACAACGATGCGGGCGTGGCCGCCTTGCTGGCGCACCTGACGCAGGTGGCGCGCGGCCTGCCTCAACGTGACGAGCGCCGGCTGTTCCGCCTGGGCGTGGACCGCGTGTTCACCTTGTCGGGGCAGGGCACCATCGTCACCGGCACGGCGCTGGCGGGACGCGCACAGGTGGGCGACATGCTGCAGCTGGCACCCGGCGGCGCGCCTGCGCGCGTGCGCAGCATCCATGCGCAGAACCGCGCGGCCGAGACGGGCATGGCGGGGCAGCGTCTGGCGCTGAACCTGGCCGGCATCGACCGCGAACGCATCGAACGGGGCAACTGGATCGTCGCGCCCGAGCTGGCGCAGTGTTCCGAGCGCCTGGACGTGGAACTGACCCTGCTGCCCGACGCCGGCGTGCAGCTGAAAGCCTGGTCGCCGCTGCACGTGCACCTGGGTGCGGCGCACCAGCTGGCGCGCGCCGTCATGCTCGATGGCGAAACCCTGTCGCCGGGACAGACGGGCAGGGTGCAACTGGTGTTCGAGGCTCCCATGCACGGCGTGCCGGGTGACCGCTTCGTCGTGCGCAATGCGCAAGCGACGCAGACGGTGGGCGGCGGCATGGTGCTCGATCCGTTCGGCCCGGCGCGCAAGCGCCGCAGCCCGGCCAGGCTGGCGTGGCTCGATGCGCTGGCGGCGTTTGTCGCGCACGGCGACTATGCGGCGCTGCTGGCGCAAAGCCCGCTGGGGCTGCGCGAGTCGCTGCTGGTGCGCCTGTCCCTGCTGCCGGCGCATGCCCTGGCGCTGCCGCCCGACACGCGGCGCATCGCCCTGCGCGGCGGCGATGCACTGCTGGTGGCGCCGCCCGCGTTGCTGGCGCTGCAAGAGCGGGTGCTCACCGCACTGGCGGCCTTCCACGCGCGCGCGCCCGACGAGGCAGGGCCGGAACTGTGGCGGCTGAAGCGCATCGTCGACGCGGAGATGGAAGACGCCTTGTGGAGCCATCTGGTCGAAGGCTTGCTGGCGCAGGGCGGCATCCTGGCGCGCGGCGCCAGCCTGCACTTGCCGACGCACAGCGTGGAGCTGACGCCGCAGGAGCAGGCCATGGCCGAGCCCTTGCTGGCCGCGCTGGAGCAGGGGCGTGCCGATCCGCCGTGGACGCGCGACCTGGCGCGTGGTTTCGGCCTGGCCGAGGACGAAACGCGCCGGCTGTTGCGCAAGCTTGCCAAGGCAGGGCAGATCAGCCAGGTGGTGCACGACCTGTTCTATCACCAGGCGGCGCTGGCCGGGCTGGCGCAACTGGTGCGGGAACTGGCGCGCAAGGCGGAAGAGGATGCCGGCTTACCGGCAGGCAATGGCGCCGTGGGCGCGGCCACTTTCCGCGACGCCAGCGGCTTGGGCCGCAAGCGGGCGATCCAGGTCTTGGAATTCTTCGACCGCGTCGGTTATACTCGCCGTGTTGGCAATGGGCATCTATTGCGCCCGCAGGCGTTGTGGTCCTACACCGCAGCCCCAACAGCTAGCTCAGGCACCGCGGAAAGCACACTCATCCGGTGATGTGGCCGGGCTTCAAACCCGGTGGAGGGCGTCAGACGTTCTCCCGTAGGTTCGACTCCTACTGTTTTCCGCCACTTGTTTTTCTCGCCATCCTCCCCTCGCATGATGATCCCGGCGTTGGCCCTGAGCCACGTTACGGAAAAATAATGGTTTAGCTGACAACCTTTGGCCATGGCCGGCGGGGGCCGATGGTACCATCCTGCAGGTGCAGGGCTGCGTATCCCCTGTGGTAGAAGAAGGCAAGCATGAAACAAGCAAGCATGGCATGGCTGCTGGCGGCGCTGTTGCTGCCGGCGGCGGCCGGGGCGGCGGGCCTGCGCATCGTCGGCGAGCATTTGCCGCCGTCGAGCATGATGGAAGGCAATGTCGTCGTGGGACGCGAAACGCTGAAGGTGCGCGACATCATGGCGCGCGCCGGCATCGGCTATACGATGGAATTGCTGCCGTGGAAACGCGCGTATGCGCAGGCGCTGCGCGAGCCTGACACCTGCATCTTTTCCACCACCCGCACGCAAGAGCGCGAAGCGCAATTTCGCTGGATCGGCCCCCTCAACGAAGCGGAATGGATACTGTATGGCCTGGCCAAGCGGCATCTGGCGCTGCGCACCCTGGCCGATGCGCGCGGCCTGGTGATCGGCACGGTGCTCGGCGACGCGCGCGACGACTACCTGCGCCAGCACGGCATGAACGTGGCGCCTGTCACGCAGGAGTGGATCAATCCGCAAAAGCTGCTGCTCGGGCGCATCGACCTGTGGGCCGTCGGCCTGGCGGTGGGCAGCAAGCCTTTCGTCGGCAAGGAATGGGAAGGCAAGGTGGTGCCCCTGCTGACTTTCAACCGCGTGCAGACTTACCTGGCCTGCAACCTCAAGGTGCCCGAGGCGCAGGTGGCGGCGATGCAGCGCGCGGCAGCGGCCATGCGCCGCGACGGCAGCATGGCGCGCGAACAGCTGCGCTGATTCAGCGCATCGACTTAACTCTCCAGCCACTGGCGCACGCAGTTGCGTCCTTCGCGCTTGGCCTGGTACAGGGCCTGGTCCGCATGGCTGTAGGCCGTTTCGAACGGCGTGCCGGCGCGGTTCCAGCTCAGGCCCACGCTGATGGTGATGGCGCGCGTGATGGGCGCCGCATGGCGCTGGCGGCCGACCGTCTCGCAGATGCGCTGCGCCACTTGCGCCGCCTCGTCGCGCGAGGAAGTGGGCCAGACCACGGAAAACTCTTCGCCGCCGACCCGGCCGATGGCCGTTTCCTGTCCCAGCAACCCTTTTAAACAGTCGACCACGGCCTGGATCACGCCGTCGCCGGCCGGGTGGCCGAAGTCGTCGTTGACCTGCTTGAATAGGTCGATATCGAGCACGATCAGCGCCATGTCACCCTGCGCCAGGCAGCGCGAGGCATGGTCGATCACGGCGCCGCGGTTCAGGGCCCCCGTCAGCGGGTCGTGCGTGGCGCGGTATTCGAGCTGGCCGGCCAGGGTTTGCAATTGCCGGTTCAGCAGATGCATGTCGCGCTCGGCGCGGTCGCTGCGGCCGATCAGGCGGCGCGTCTCGCGCATCAGCCGCTCGTAGTGAACGATCAGTTCACCGAGCACGCGCCGTTGTTCCGCGCCCGAGGCGTTGGCGTCGGCGTGCATGCGGCGCGCGGCGGCCAGCGCTGCCGCTTCCACGGTGAACAGGTCGGGCTCCAGGCCGGACTCGGAGATGGCGGCGCGCATGCCCTAGCTGCCCTGCACGGGATGGTCGTGGAAGTCGAGGGCCGTAAAGTCCTGCTGCAGCTCCTGGCCGAATTCCAGGATGGTGTCGTCGTCCTCGTCGTGATACCAGTTCAGGCGCACCTGGTTGCCGTCCACGGCCGCCTGGTTCAGGGTGTCGAACAGGGTAAACAGCATCTTCGTGCTGGAGCTGTTGAAGTAGGCCAGCGAGACGTTGACGGTGATGGCAGCTTCGCGACAGCCTTCCAGATAGGCGCGCACGGCGGCGATCAGCGGACCATAGAAGGCGGCCGCGTTTTCCGGATACGACTCGCCCTTGATCGACAGGGTGTGCTGCTCGAAACGGAAGTCGATTTCGGGCGAACTCGGGGTCGCGGCGATGAACAGTGGTGACGGTAATTGCATATGCTTTCCTGAGTCGGCTCTTTCAAATGATGGCTTTGATGCAGAAGATGGTGTGGCCAGGTTCCTGTGGGTCCTGGACGAATTCGAATTCCAGCGGCTCGCTGGCATCGCGCGCCATGGTGAGAAAACCCAGGCCCGCGCCCTTGCTGTCCGATGGCGCTTCCTCGCGCAGGGCCTTCTTGTAGGCGAGGCGGATTTCTTCCATCGTCATCGTGTGCAGCGGTTCCAGGCGGGCGCGGATCTGCGCCACGTTGTCGGTCGAGACGGGGTTGGCGCACAGCAGAAAAAAGCTGTCGCCGCGCGTGCCGATGCAAAACGAGCCGCGCCGCATCTGCTGGTCCAGCTGCGCATCGGGCGTCAGGCTGTCGGCCGAATAATGCATGATGTTTTGCGACATCTCGATGAATGAGGAAAAGATGCGCCGCCGCGTGGGCCCGGCCGCGCCGGCCGTATCGAGGCGCGCCTTGATGGTTTCGGAAATGGCGCTCACCACGTGCTGCGAGAAATAGCCCACGTAAAAAAAGATGATGTTGCGCTTGCGGGCCACATCCCAAAACTCGTTGAATTCTTCGTACAGCACGTGCGTGCTCCTGGCTAGCCGGTGACCCGGTGTCTTGTTGATAAGGTGGCTCGATGGCGCCCAGACTACAGGCGGAAACAGAAAAAGGTCAGGTCGTCGCGGCGTGGCTGTTTTCCCTGCCAGGCGGCGCTGTCCTGCAGCAGGGCCGCCGCCACGTCGCCGGCCGGCGCGTCGCGTCGCGCCAGCAGCTGCTCGCGCATGCGCCGTTTGCCGTAGGCGATGTCGCGCGCGCCGCCGATCTGGTCGAGCAAGCCGTCGGTGGTGAGGAACAGCAGGCTGCCGGCGGGAATGTCGGGTGTCTCGTTGTGCCAGCAGTAGCCGGCCGGCGTGTCAACGTAGCCCACGCCCATGCGCGCGCCATCGATGGCGCGCACGGCTTCTTCGCCCGGCGCCACCACGTAGAGCGCCAGTTTCGCCCCTGCGAAACGCAGGCTGGCGCTGGCCGTGTCGTAGCATAAAAAGGCGCAATCCATGCCGTCGTTCGAGCCGGCGTGGCCGGTGGCCGCGCCGCTGTCGGCGCCGTCCTGGCCCAGCAGGGTCTTGATGGCGCGGCTGACGGCGCCGATCAGGGCGGCCGGATCGCGCGGCCCCCGTTCGCGCAAGGCCTGGCTCAGGGCCGACGAGGCGATCAGGGTCATGAAGGCGCCCGGCACGCCGTGGCCCGTGCAGTCGGCGATGGCGGCGAACCAGCCCCCTTCGTGGCGTTCGAAAAAGTAGAAGTCGCCGCCGACGACGTCGCGCGGCTGCCATTCCAGGTGCGCGTCGGGCAGGGTGGCGCGCAATTCCGCATCGGAGGTGCGCAGCAGCGCGCGCTGGATCACGCTGGCGTAATCGATGCTGTGCATGATCTGCCGGTTCTTTTCCGCCTGCATGGTGGCCACCACGTTCATCAGCTGCAGGCCGAAGCCCACGCCGGCCAGCGCGCCATCCTCGGTGATGATGAAGCCGTCGGCCAGCGCCTTCTCTCCCGCTTCCACGGCGCGGAAAGTGAGGTCTTCGATGCTCATGGCGCCATCGACGATCAGCGGTTCCTTGTCCATGAAGGCGATGCAGCTCTTCTTGCCGTACACCTCGTGATAAAAGGGCTTGGACATCTGCGACATGAAGATATTGCGGCTGATTAAGCCGATCGGCTTCTGCTGCTCCGTGACGGGCAGGCTCATCATGTCACGCCGTTCCGTGAACAATTCCAGCACGGCGAAGTTGCTGGCGTCGGCCTGCACGGATTCCGTGGGAACGCACAGATCAAGCGCCACGGACGTGCGATAACGGGGAAGATGCAATCGAGAAGCGTTGAACTCCACAGCGGCTACCTTTACATGACGATCGGACCTTTGTTGTCGCGAGAGCAAGGCGACTGACAAACAGGCAATATCATCATGGTAGCCGCTGAATATGACGGCTTGATTACCGGCTTGTCAAAACCGTATGCAAGATGGCTGCATGGCAATCCGCTGCCGGGCTTACAGACGCCTGGCCAGCGCCTGTGCCTGCTCCAGCCAGCGCGCGCGCTGCGTGCCGGTGGAATCGATCATGGGGCCGAAGCAGGCCACCTTGACGGGCTTGACGCCGCAAAATTCCAGGGTCGTCTTGCGCAGCTGGTGAATGCCGGGCATGTGGTAGACCCAGCGGAAATACCAGGGCGGCGTGTCCATCGCCACCAGCAGCTGCGCCGTGCGGCCCTTCAGCAGCTGGGCGGGAAAGGCCTTGCCCGGGCGGTATTTGAAGGCAAAGCCGGGCAGGAAGATACGGTCGACAAAACCTTTCAGCAGGGCCGGCGCGCCGCCCCACCAGATCGGGTAGGCGAACACCAGGTGTTCGGCCCAGCTGATGGCTTCCTGCGCGGCCAGCAAGTCTGGCTCCAGCGGCTGCACCTGGCGGTAGCCTTCATGCAGGTTCTGGTCGAAGTCCAGCTGGCCCAGGCGCAGTTCGCGCACGGTATGGCCTGCGCTGCGGGCCGTGGCGGCGTAGGCCTCGGCCAGGGCGGCGCAGAAACTGTCGCTGGAGGGGTGGCCGAGGAGAATTAAAATGCGCTTCGGTGTCGTCTTGGTCATGATGCAGGCTGTCCGTTAAAGAAGAGCTTGCATGCTAAAGCCTGCCCCTGGGGGCAGAGTCAAGCGCGCAGTGTCAGGCTGCCTGCAGTTGCTGGCGCGCCAGGCAGTCGCGGATTTCCGTGTCGATGTCGGCCAGCTGCGCGTCGAGCTGGCGCAGGCGGGCGATATCCTGCCGCACCTGCGCGCGCTTGGCGTCGATGTGCCGTGACAGGGCGGCCCAGTCCGTATCGTCGCCGGCCAGGACGGGCAGCAGTTCGGCCAGGCGGAAGCCCAGGACCTGCGCCTGGCGTATCAGTTTGACCTGCGCCAGGTCCTGCTGCGTGTAGACGCGATAGGCGCCGGAACGGCGCACGTCGCCCAGCAAGCCCAGCGCTTCATAGTGGCGCAAGGCCTTGGGCGAGGTGCCCGCCAGGCGGGCGATTTCTCCGATGTACATGCTTGTCCCTTGTTGAGCTGCGGCGCACGCAGTGTAGCGCAGGTGGCTTGCCAGGCGCTACCTTCCGCGCTGCCTCAGGAGGCTTTGCGCGGCGGGACTTTCTTCGCCGTGCACTCGGCGCAGGTGCCGTACAGCGACAGCGCGTGCTCGTGCAGCACGAAGCCCCGTTCGGCGGCGATCTCGTTCTGGCGCAGTTCGATGCCTTCGTCGACGAATTCATCGACCTTGCCGCAACCCGTGCAGACCAGGTGGTCGTGGTGCTGGCCTTCATTCAGTTCGAACACGGCGTGGCCCGATTCGAAGTGCCGGCGAAACAGAATGCCGGCCTCGGCAAACTGCATCAGCACGCGGTAGATGGTGGCCAGGCCCACGTCGATCTTTTCGGCCAGCAAGAGTTTGTAGACATCGTCCGCACTCAGGTGCTTGATCGTGCCTTCCTGGAACAGCTGCAGAATCCGCAAGCGGGGGATGGTCACTTTCAAGCCCGATTCACGCAGTTCCCTCAATATATCCATGTCTCCCATTCCTTTTTGTAGTCGCTGAGCGAGGTAAGCCATTATATCGCAAATGATAATCATTACCATTCTCATGTGTGCACTGGAAATAGTATGCTGCAGGGGCCGGCGGCAATCCAGTGACATCGGCGCAAGTAACCATTGCGCGGCGCGCAACTTGTCTCAGCATTGCGCGGCTGGCTGGCCGCTGAAATAGGGGACCTTGCATCCGGTCACGCTGCATTGCCGCATTTTCTTGACTTGGGCAAAGGAAAAAATCCGTCTAGTGATGCCATCTAGCACTATTTGATGTGGATCAAAGTTTTTGTTGCACTGCACTCTTAGACTTCGCAGCGTTACTTAACGACAAAAAGAGGGAACTAGAATGAAAAAGTCCGCAACTGCAGCAGCAATCGTCCTGGCCGCCATCGGCGCCTTCGCCGGCAACGCAATGGCACAGGAAAGCCCATGGCTGGTCCGTGCCCGCGCCGTGCACATCGATCCGGCCAACAAATCTGCTCCTGTTGGTGGCGTCGGCGCATCCGACCTTATTCACGTCAGCAGCAAGACGATTCCTGAAATCGATATTTCGTATTTCTTCACGCCTAACATCGCTGCCGAGCTGATCCTGACGTATCCGCAAAAGCATGACGTTACCTTGTCCGGCACGAAGATCGGTACTTTCAAGCATTTGCCGCCGACCCTGTCGCTGCAATACCACTTCATGCCTGAAAAACAGTTCAGCCCATACGTAGGTGCCGGCGTGAACTACACGAATATCTCGGACGTGAAATTGCTGAACGGCGCAGGCCGCCTGGAGCATGACAGCTGGGGCTACTCGCTGCAAGCCGGTGTCGATTACAAACTGGACAAAAACTGGTCGCTGAACTTTGACATCAAGAAAGTACAGATCCGCAGCGACGTACTGGCCGGCGGCGCCAAGATCAGCGAAGTCAAAGTCGATCCTATCCTGATCGGCGTAGGCGTGGGCTACCGCTTCTAAATAGTGATGGCGCCCGCAAGGCGCGGACAATAAAAAAGGACGGCCTTGGCCGTCCTTTTTACGTTTGGTGCACGCTGTTTATTTTTTCAGCGTCTTTTCCAGCGCCAGCTGGTAGTCCGTCTTTTCGTAACCGGCCAGGTATTTGTTCGTCGCGTCGAGGAAGGCGCGCGAGCGGTAGGCCGCTTCCAGGTCCTTCACCCATGGCTTGGCCTTGTCGGCCGTGCGGATGGCGACCAGGTTGATGTAGCTGTCCGAGATCTTTTCCACGGAGAGGGCCGAGGTCAGCTTCATGCCGGCGGCCAGGGCGAAGTTACCGTTCACAAAGGCGTAGTCGGCGTCTGCCAGCGAACGTGGCAGCTGCGCCGCTTCCAGCGGCACCAGTTTCAGCTTCTTCGGGTTCTCCAGCACGTCGCGTTCGGACGCGCGCAGCGGGTCGACGTTCGGTTTGAGCTTGATCCAGCCCATCTTGGCCAGCATCACCAGCGCGCGCGCCTGGTTGGTCGGGTCGTTCGGCATGGTGATGGTGGCGCCGTTCTTCACGTCGGCCAGGGTTTTCTGCTTGCCGCCGTACAGGCCGATCGGCATGGTCGGCACGGTGATCAAGGAGCTCAATGGCAGCTTGTTATCGGTGGCGAATTTGGTCAGGTAGACGATGTGCTGGAACACGTTGGCGTCCAGCGACCCTTCGGCCAGCGCGTAGTTCGGCTGCACGTAGTCGTTGAATTCCACGATCTTGACCTTGTAGCCCTGTTTTTCCAGGATAGGCTTGATGCCCAGCTTCAGCTGGTCGGAATACGGGCCGGAGCTGGTGCCGATGACGAGTTCTTTCGGGTCCTTGGCGTGGGCGGCGGTGGCGAAGGCCAGGCTGGCGGCGGCCAGGAGCAAATTACGGCGAAGGTGGTTCATGCAGGTCCTTGTTTCTGAATTTGAATTAACGTTTGTCGAGGCGCTTGGCGATGCGCGTGCCGGCGAACTGGATGGTTTGCACCAGCACGATCAGGATGGCCACGGTGGCGACCATGATGTCCGTCTCGAAGCGGTAGTAGCCGTAACGGATGGCCAGGTCGCCGATACCGCCGCCGCCCACCACGCCGGCCACGGCCGAATACGACAGGAAGCTGATCGACAGCACGGTCAGCGCCAGCACCAGGCCGGAGCGCGCTTCGACCAGCAGCACGCGGAAGATGATCTGCATTTCCGACGCGCCCATGGCGTGCGCCGCTTCGATCACGCCGCGCGGCACTTCGCGCAGGTTCTGTTCCACCAGGCGCGCCAGGTAGGGAATGGCGGCGAACGACAGCGGCACGGCAGCCGCCAGCGGGCCGATCGAGGTGCCCGCGATGATGCGCGTAAACGGCGTCAGGGCGACGAGCAAAATGATGAAGGGGAAGCTGCGCACGGTATTCACCAGCCAGCCCAGGATCGTCGACAGGGGACGGTTTTCCAGCGACTGGCCTTCCGAGACGAGGAACAGCAAAATGCCCAGCGGGCCGCCGATCAGGATGGCGGCGGTCAAGCCGATGCCCAGCATGGTCATGGTCTGGCCCAGCGCCACCCAGATTTCCGGCAGCAGCTTGACGACGTTATTGATCGATTCTTCAAACATGTGTTGCATCCTTCCATGCGGTGGCTTCAAACGCTTCGGTGCCGTAATACGCCAGCTCGCGTCCCAGCGCCGTCTTGCGCGGAGTGGCCGTGTCGCTCAAGTCGAATTGTTCGGCGATGGCGCCGTTTTCCACGACGGCCACGCGGTTGCAGATGGCGCCCAGCACCGACAGCTCATGGCTGACGATGACGATGGTCACGCCGAGGCGCGCATTGATGTCGCGCAGGGTGTCGAGCAGGGCGCGCGTCGTTTCCGCGTCCAGCGCGGACGTCGGCTCGTCGCACAGCAGCACGTCGGGGTGGCTGGCCAGGGCGCGGGCGATCGCCACGCGCTGCTTCTGCCCGCCGGACAATTGCGCCGGATAGCTGTGCAGCTTGTCGGACAGGCCGACCAGCGCCAGGCATTCCTCGACTCTGGCGGCGATCTGCTCGCCCTTGGTCGTGCCATGGATTTTCAGGGGGAAGGCGACGTTGTCGAAGACGCTGGCGTTTTGCAGCAGATTGAATTGCTGGAAAATCATGCCGATATTCTGGCGCGCGTCGCGCAGCTCGCTCTTGCCCAGGCGGGTCAGTTCGCGCCCGGCCACGGTAATGGTGCCGCTGTCGGGGCGCTCGAGCAGGTTAATCAGGCGCAGCAGGGTCGATTTGCCGGCGCCGCTCTTGCCGATCAGGCCGAAAATATCACCGGGATAGACTTCCAGCGTGACCGATTTGACCGCGTGGAATTGTTCGCCCTTGGGCAGCGCGAAGGTCTTGTTCGCGCCATCGATGCGAATCACCGGCGTACGGTGTGGTGTGGTCATGCAGTGTTTCCTTTTTTATTGGACCGTCACAGGCGTGCTTGCAGGGGCCAAATCGCCCAGCCTGTTACGTCGGTTGCGTAGTATACCTCCGATCGTGTTATTACTCCTACGACAGAATCTTGCTTTGAATATGCAAATAATGTCTATGCGACTGTTTTCAAGTGAAAAAAGCGGAAAAGCGGCGTTCTTGCCGAATTTAATCGCGCCGATGGGCGTGGCGGAACCGCATCTTGGTGAAAAGTTCGACGCGCCCTGTGCAGGCATCGCGGTGATTTTATGTGCGGTTCGGCTCAGTTGCCGTTTTTTCGCCGCAGGCACGGCCGTTTACTGCCTGCGATTGTCCTCTTCACGGGCAGATTCTGCTCCGCTGGCCGCAGGACCTTCGGGACGGCGCAACAGGTAGATGAGCACGGCGAGCTCCATGGCGCCCACCATGGCGATGACCCACCACGGCGGATGGCCGAGGCACATGGCGACGAAGCCGATGGCCATGCCCAGGCAAGCCATGGCCTTGCCGCGCCGCGACACGGCGCGGTGTTCGCGCCACTGGCGCAGCGATGGGCCGAAGCGCGGATGGTGCAGCAGCCAGTGCTCGAGGCGCGGCGAGGCGCGGCTGAAGCAGGCCAGGGCGAGGATCAGGAAAATCGTCGTCGGCATGACGGGCAGCATGGCGCCGATGATCCCCAGCAGCACCATCAGGGCGCCGGCAGCGGTCCAGGCCCAGCGGCGCAGGCGCGCGCCGTGCGCTTCGCGCAGGGAAGCCTGGGCGTGCGGCTCGCCCATCAGGCGAGGGCGCCGGCTGTCAGGCCCTGGCTGCGGGGCGGGGAAACGATGGGCTGTGCGTTCAAGGTGTGCGTATCGTGGCGGGTGGCCGTCATGTTTTTCTGCCGTATGTGCTGCGCTATTATGGAGGAATCAAGGCGAAGCTGCAGGCTTGCCGGGGCCGCAATGATAACAATCCTGCAGGGTAATAACAAGAATCATTCTCATTTGCGGCCTGGTCTGAGGCGCCGGATAACGCTGGATATTTTTGGCAATGCAGACAATAATCGGCAACAGAAGACGTTGTCGTGGACATCCTTACCGTTATTATCGATTTTTTCGATGCTAACTAGGTATATTTTCCGTTTTACATCGATCTTCATGCCATGCATAATCTGTTGCAACTGAAGCCAGACAATCAGCCGCAGCGCTTCCCGCCTGCCGCCGGTTGCGATTTTGACATCCTCCACTTCAAACAGGAATTTACAATGAAAAAACTGCTCGCTTTTATCGCCGCCGCCGGCTTCTCGCTGTCCGCCTTTGCCGCTCCGGAAGTCTATGTCATCGATGGCAGCCATACTTTCCCCCGTTTCGAATACACCCACATGGGTTTCTCGACGCAGCAAAGCCGTTTCAATAACACCACCGGCAAGGTCACCCTGGACCGCGCCGCCAGGACGGGCGCCGTCGAAGTGCTGATCGACACCAAGTCCGTCGATACGGGTTCGACCCTGTTCAACTCGCACATCCAGGGCGAAGACTTCCTCGACACGGCCAAGTATCCCGTCGCCACGTACAAATCGACCAAGTTCAATTTCGACGGCGACAAGCTGGCCTCCGTGGAAGGCAACCTGACCCTGAAAGGCGTGACCAAGCCAGTGACCCTGACCGTCACCTCGTTCACCTGCGCACCGCACCCGATGCTGAAAAAAGACGCGTGCGGCGCCAATGCCACGGCCAAGATCAAGCGCTCGGAATTCAACGCCGGCAAATATGCGCCGGCCGTCAGCGATGACGTCACTTTGACGTTTGCGATCGAAGCCATCAAGCAGTAATCGTTGGCTGCATGACGTAAAAATGGCGGCGGACTTCGGTCCGCCGCCATTTTTTTTGAGTGGTGGTAGGTCGGATTAGTGCGGCAAGGCCGCGCGTAATCCGACATGAACCGCCTGCAATGTGTCGGATTACGCGGCGTGCCGCTCATCCGACCTACGCGGGCTTTTACGCCAGGTGATGCGCCTCCTGCTCATATTTTGGATGGTGGTAGGTCGGATTAGCACGGCAACGCCGCGCGTAATCCGACATGAGCCGCCAACAAGGTGTCGGATTACGCGCTTCCCGCGCTAATCCGACCTACACGGGTTGCTGGCTACGATCACGCCAGGTGATGCACTTCCTGCTGCCCATATACGGGCGTGTTCAACCCTTCCATGCGCGCCTTCAGCTGCAGCGACAGGTACTGGGAATAATGGCGCGACTGGTGCAGGTTACCGCCGTGGAACCACAGCGCTTGCTGCTGCGTGGGTTTCCACATATTGCGCTGCTCGCCCTCCCACGGGCCCGGGTCCTTCGTCGTGGCCGAACCGAGGCCCCACACCTTGCCCACTTTATTCGCCACCTCGGGCGAGATCAGGTCGGCCGCCCAGCCGTTCATGGAGCCGTAGCCGGTGGCGTACACCACGAGGTCGGCGGGCAGCTCCGTGCCGTCGGACAGCACGATGGAATGGGCTTTCAGTTCCTGCACGCCGACCCCGCTTTTCAGCTTGATCTTGCCCTCGGCGACCAGCTCGGAGGCGCCCACGTCGATGTAGTAGCCGGAGCCGCGGCGCAGGTATTTCATGAACAGGCCCGAATCGTCGTCGCCGAAATCGAGCATGAAGCCGCGTTCTTCCAGGCGCGCATAAAAGTCCGCATCGCGCTCGCGGATGGCCTTGAAGACGGGCTTCTGGAAGTCGGCCAAAATCTTGTATGGGATCGAGGCGAACGTCAGGTCGGCCTTGTTTGTGGTCATGCCGGCCGCCAGCGCCCGTTCCGAATACAGGTCGCCCAGCGCCAGGTCCATCAAGGAATCGGACTTGACGATGTGCGTCGACGAGCGCTGCACCATGGTCACGTCCACGCCCGCTTCCCACAGGGCGGCGCAGATATCGTGCGCGGAATTGTTCGCGCCGATGACCACCACCTTCTTGCCGGCATACGCGTCCGGTCCCGGATGCTGCGACGAGTGCTGCTGCTCGCCCTGGAACACGTCCATGCCCTTGAACTTCGGCATGTTCGCCTTGCCCGACATGCCCGTCGCCAGCACCAGCTGCTGCGGCTTGAGGGTGACGGGCTGGCCGTCGCGCAGCACCTGCACCGTCCACTCGCCGCTGGCCTCGTCGAAGCTGGCCGATTCGCATGACGTCGAGCCCCAGTAGTTCAGTTCCATCACCTTGGTGTACATCTCCAGCCAGTCGCCGACCTTGTCCTTCGGCGTGAAGACGGGCCAGTTATCCGGGAAAGGGATATACGGCATGTGGTCATACCAGACCGGGTCGTGCAGGCACAGCGATTTGTAGCGCTTGCGCCAGCTGTCGCCGGGACGGGCGTTTTTCTCGATGATGATGGTGGGGACATTGAGCTGGCGCAGCCGCGCGCCCAGCGCGATGCCGCCCTGGCCGCCGCCGATGATGACGCAATAGGGCTGGCGCGCGTAGCCCAGTTCGGCCGCTTCCTGTTCGCGGTGCTCCAGCCAGCTGCTGCGGTTGGTTCGCGCCCCGTGTTCGGCGCCCATGGGCCGCCGGCCGCCCTTGGCTTCCTCGAAACCCTTCAATTCGCTCATGGTGGTGAGCAGGGTCCAGATCTTGCCGTCGCGGATGCGGATGAAGCCCACGCCGCGCGCCGCGTCCGTTTCCACCGTGATCCAGCTTTGCACCACTCCGCCCGCTTCCGCCGCATGTTCGCCGTCGGCGATGCGGATGGCAACCGGCTGCACGGCGCCTAGCTGGGCGGCCAGCATGGCGGCGATCTGCCCGCGGCCTTCCAGGGTTTTCAGGTTCCAGGTAAACAGCACCAGGTCGCGCCAGTAGCCATCCTGTTCGAACAGCTGTGCGGCGCCCGTGCCGTCGCTGGCGCGAAGACAGCCTTCGAGCTGCTCCAGGATGCCGGCCACGGCCAGGTCGTGCGGGTTGATTTCGGTTTGCATCGTGTCTCCTCCAAGTCTGCTGACTTTATGATGGGATGCGGCTGTGTTGCCGCTGACGATGTTGTAACACTGGCGTTCCAGCCCCGCATTCCGCAGCGCAGCATGGCGGAATGTGAGACGGAAATCTCAGCGTGCCGGATGCCTTACTGGCGGTGCGGCGGCACGATGTGCAGCTGCTTGATGCGCCGGTACAGGGTGGCGCGCGAGACGCCCAGCATGGCGGCCGCCTGCAGCGGGCGCCATTTGGCGGCGTTCATGGCGTTGACGATGCGCGTGCGCTCGGCCAGCTCCGGCGGCGTGCAGGCCAGAGCGTCCTGCGTCACGGGGGCCGCGTTCTTGACGCGTGCCCGCGCGCTGGACTGGCGCAGCGGCGCGCGCACGCGCGCGTGCAGCCAGGTGCTGCCGCCGGCCAGGCGCAGCGACAGCAGGCTGTGTCCCGTACGCGCATCGAACAGCCGTTCGGCGCGTACTTCCAGCACGTCGGCGACGGGGCGGGGAAGGGCGTCCAGGCCGCCGATGACGTCGCGCGCGCAGCGGTTGGCGGCGACGATGTCGCCATGCTCGTCGATGGCGAGAAGCATCTCCGGCTGCACTTCCACGAAATGGCGGTTGCGGTGCGCCAGCAGGATGCAGCAATGGCCATAGGAGGTGAGAAAAAAGCCGTCCTCGATCAGGGTCGCGCTCTGGCGCACCAGCTGTTTCACCAGGCGCTGGCTGTCGCGCGCATCGGGCGAATTCAAGGCCGAGGCATCGAGCACGCCGATCAAGTCGCCGTGCGGCGAAAAGATCGGTGCGGCGCTGCAGGTCAGGCCCGTGAAGGCGGCGCGAAAGTGGTCGGTTTTGTGCACGGTGATCGCTTCCTGGTCGAGCAGCACGGAGGCGATGCCGCACGTGCCTTCTTCCTCCTCCGACCAGCACGAGCCCGGGTACAGGCCCGCCTTCTTGAATTCCTTGCGCTGGTCCGTGTCGACCGCGTAGTCGATCGTCACGCCGCGCGCGTTGGCGAGGATGACGCAGTAGCCCGCTTCGCGCACCATGGCGTGCAGGCGCGGCAGGCACTGGCCGGTGGAGCGCAGAAAATTTTCCTCGGACTGCTGGATGGCGCGCAGTTCGGCGCCCGTCAGGATGCGCGGCCCCGTGGTGGACGCGGGATCGAGCCGGTAGTCGTCCAGCGAGCGCCGGTACGACGACGCCAGTCTGGCCGTATCGGCGCCAGGATTGACGACGCGGCCGGCGATCAGGTCGCGCACGCGCTCGATATGGCTGGTCTGGCGGACGTAGGGCATGGCGCTCTCCGGTGTCTCGGTATCTGCTTTATGGTATTTTGTTTGTAGCACGAAGCCCCGGATGGCGCATCCTGCGCTGCAGCATGGGCTGCCGTGAGACGTTCGTCTCAACGCCTGGCGCCGCACAGTAGGATGCTTTACAACAATAAAAAAGAGCATCTCTGATAACATCCGTTCAAATCTGAGGTCAGCTATCGCAAGGGATACCTATGACAACGCAAGCGATATTCCCCGTGCGCAGCTCACTCATCCTGGCCCTGCTGGGCTGGAGCGCCGCCTGCGGCGCCGCCGGCCAGCTCGATCCCGATGGCCAGAGCAGCCTGGAAAAAGAGGTAGCCCGGCGCGCCGCCGTCGAACCGGCCATGGCCGCCGGCTGGCAAATGACGCGTTCCGTGGAAGCGGGCGTGCAGGTGGCCGGCGAGAGCAATCTGTTCTGGAAGCTGTCGAATACGCCGGCGCGCAATCCCGGCTTCGATTTCAATCCCTACTGGTACGAGTTCTATGTCAAGCCGGCGCTCGGTTTCAAGCGCAACCTGAGCGACGGCAAGCAGCTGTATGCGCGCGTGTCCGCCGTCGGCTCGGGCACCTTGCGCCACGATCCGTTTGGCGCGGGCGACACGGGCCGCATCTCGATCGAGGAATTCGTCGCCGGCATCCGCATGCCGCTCGGCGGCACGCGCGCCATGGTCGATGTGTCGGCCGGCGCGCAGAATTTCACGCTGGGTACCGGCATGCTGATCGCCAATGGCGGCTCGAACGGCTTTGACCGCGGCGCGCTGAAACTGGGGCCGCGCAAGGCTTTCCAGAATTCCGTGGTGGCCAGAATAAGCCAGGACGCGTTCAGCGCCCAGGCGTTTTATCTCGACCCGAATGAAAATCCCGACAACGATAGCGGCACGCGCGTCGTCGGCGTTGACGTCAGCTACGCGCCCGCGAACGACCGCAAGGCCGGCGTCGCGTATGGCAAGGTGCCCCGTTCGCATGCGGCGTATCCGCAGGCGGCGCCAGGCGGCATCGGCGCACCGCTGGCCGAGCCTGACGGCCGCAAGGACTTGCAGTTCGTGTATGGCTACGCGCGCGTTCCCGTGCTGCCCACCGTGCTGTCGAAAGGCTGGTTCGGCGTCGATGCCGCGCGCGAGTGGAATACGCGCGAGCCGATGCGGGCCTGGGGCTGGCGCACGGAAGGGGGCTTTTCGCTGCCCGACGTGGCGTGGACGCCGAAGTTCACGCTTGGCTACCAGAGCTTTTCCGGTGACGATCCGCGCACGGCGCGCAATGAGCGCTTCGATCCGCTGTTCTTCGAAGGCACGCCGGGCGCCTGGGCTTCGGGCAGCAAGGCGACCTGGGTCTTCGTCAATGCCAACGTGAATGCGCTGCAGGCCACCATCGAGCTGCACCCGACGCCGAAGGACACCGTGACCGCCTACCTGGCCCAGGTGCGGGCCAACCAGATGGGCAGCCCGCTGCAGTTCGGCCAGGCCACGCGCCTCGACGTGCCGGGCGGCGCGCCCGTGGTGATCGCCGGCGTGCTGCGCCCGATGCTGGCCAACGACGTCTTCGTCAAATACGTGCGCGTGGTGAACCCGAATACCTACCTGACCCTGGGCTTCAGCGCCTCGTTCGCGCAGTCGGGCGTGAACCAGCTGGTGAACGGGCAGGCCAGGACCTGGACGGGATGGCTGGCGAACGTGGTATGGGTTTATTAAATATTCTGTCTATCAAGGAGAGCATCGCATGAACGATTTTCCCAGCATGAAACGCCTGGCCCTGGCCGCCGCCTGCCTGGCGCTGTCCGCCGGCGCCCACGCGGGAGAGGCGACGGCGCCGCTGTCGGCCGCCGCCAGCGATCCGGCCGCATTGCAATGGATGGTGGGCGCGCCGCCGCCGGCCGACAAGATCATCCGTTTCGACGATGGCAGCTATTTCAATTTCCCGCAGCTGCGCTGGAGCGTGTCGCACTTCCGCCAGCTGATGCCGACGGTGGATGTCTCGCGCGGCTTGAAGGCACCCGTGCCCCTGAAACGCGCGCTGCGCACGGATATCGACAGCCTGCGCTTCACGCCTCTGGGCGCGAAGGAAACGATGACCTGGGAGCAGTCGCTGGGCGCCAACTACACGGACGGCATCGTGGTGCTGCACCGGGGCCGCATCGTGTATGAACGTTATCTTGGCGTGTTGAAGGAAAGCGGCCAGCATGGCGCCATGTCCGTGACGAAGTCCGTCATGGGCACCATCGGCGCGGCGCTGGTGGCCGAAGGCAAGCTCGATCCGGACAAAAAAGTGGCCGAGTATGTGCCGGAACTGGCCAAGTCGGCGTTTGGCGATGCCACCGTGCGCCAGGTGCTGGACATGACCACGGGCCTGCAATTCAGCGAAGATTACGCGGACCCGAAAGCGGAAGTGTGGCAGCACGCGGCGGCCGGCAGCCCGCTGCCCAAGCCCAAGGATTACACGGGGCCGCGCAGCTATTTCGAGTACCTGCAAACGGTGCGGCACGAGGGCCGGCATGGCGAGGCGTTCGGCTACCGCACGGTCAATTCCGACGTGCTGGGCTGGATCATCGCCCGTGTCACGGGGCAGAACGTCAACGACTACCTGTCCGAGCATGTCTGGCAAAAGCTGGGCGCCGAGCAGGATGCCTACATGACGGTCGATTCGACGGGCACGCCGTTTGCCGGCGGCGGCCTGAATGCGGGCTTGCGCGACCTGGCGCGCTTCGGCGAAATGCTGCGCAACGATGGCCGCTACAACGGCCAGCAGATTTTGCCCAAGGCAGCCGTCGACGATATCCGCCGCGGCGGCGACAAGCAGCTGTTCGCCAAGGGCGGCTACGATCTGCTCAAGGGCTGGAGCTACCGCGACATGTGGTGGGTCACGCATAACGACCATGGCGCCTACATGGCGCGCGGCGTGTACGGCCAGCGCATCTATGTCGATCCGAAGGCGGAAATGGTGATCGTGCGTTTCGCCTCGACGCCGACGGCGGCCAATGCGGCGAACGACCCGACCACCACGCCGGCCTTCGAAGCGCTGGGCAAGCTGCTGCTGGCCAAGCCGAAGTAGGTTGCCAGCCGTGCGGCTGAACGGGCACAACTGCAATATACTATCCTTTCGTCATCATTTGTTGCTTGAATGATAATTCATGCAGCGCACGCAAGGGGAACGCACCGTGGAAACCAGCCAGCCGGACCAACCGCGCCCCCCGCTGTGGCGGCGCCTGCTGTGGCCGGTCGCCCAGCTGGGCTCGGCCTTCAAGCTGACGGGCACGCATCTGCTGCATCACGTGATCGGCGCCAGCCTGATCGCCGCGCTGATGCTGCTGCTGGAAGGTTTTCACGTGCTCGAATGGCTCGATGCGGCCATGCTGCGCGCCAGCGCGGAACAGGGGCAACTGCTGAACCGGGGCAAGGACCCGGGCGCCGCCTACCGGCCCGGCATCATCGAAATAGACCAGCCCGCGTTCGAACGGGTGTTCGACGAGCGCGAACCGCTGGAACGCACGCGCCTGGAACAAGTGCTCGCCAGCGCCGCCGCGCGCGGCAGCAAGGTGCTGGCCATCGACCTGGACCTGGCGCCGGCCGTGTATGAACAACACAAGGATGGCGAGCGGCCGCTCGACCGCCTGCTCGACCGGCTGGCCGCCGAGGGCCGGCAACTGGTGCTGATCCTGCCCGAACAATCGGACCAGAATGCGAACCTGGCGTGGATACGCGCGCGCTGCGCGGCCGGCATCCACTTCGCCAGCCCGCGGATCCGCGAGCGCATGGGCGCCGTCACGCGTATCGAACTGAAAAGTCCCGTGCTGGCGGCAGTGGCCTTCGAGCTGGCGCATGGCGCCGACGAGCAGGAGCAGAAGCAGCCCATGCCGGCCGTCCTGTCCGAGCAAAAGGAAGGGCTGGCACTGGCCGGCCGCGTGTGTCAGCTGGCGCGGCGCACGGGCAGCGAAAAGGAATTGGCGCGCTGGGCGTTCGAACCTGTCATCCACGGCGACGCCAGGGCGGCGGCGGAACAGAACGCCGTCACCGCGCCGTTTCACCCGGCCGCCGTGGCGCCGGCCTTCCTGAACCCCACGCGCACGCGCGTACAACTGATCGATGGGCAGGCCGGCGTGGCGGCGAATGCACTACGCAAGAACGTCGTGTATATCGGCAGCACCTATGACGTGCGCGACCGCTATACGACGGCCGAAGGGGAGCAGGCCGGCCTGCACCTGCACGCGGCCGCCCACACGTCGCTGGGCATCGGCACGGCCGACGTGAATAAATACGTGGTGTTCGCGGCCGACATCGTCATCGGCGTGCTGCTGGGCTGCCTGTTCGGCGGCCTGTGGACCTTGTACGGCCGCGCCGAGCTGGCCATCGACAAGCGCATGGAAGACCACGATTTCAGCCGCCTGCACCGCGTGGGCACCCTGGCGGAATTCTATGGCATCCGCCTGATGCTGGCGCTGGTGTGGGCTTCGCCGTTCGCCATCGGCGCGCTGGCCATCTACCTGTCGCGCGGCTTGCTCGAGCAGGGCTGGTGGGTCAATCCCGGGCCCCTGATCGCCGGCATGTTCCTGCACGCGATGTCGCTGCGCGACGAAGCCCACCACCCGCACGAGGAAGTGCCGGGCCTGTCCGTATGGGCCCAGCTGCGCCGCACGCATCCGGGCATCGTGCTGGTGCAGGCGCCGCTGGCGCTGCTGCTGTTGATCGTCGCCGTGATCTAGCGCAAACCGTGGCGCCGCGGCGGCGCTAAACTGGGCGCCTTTTTCATATTGCAGGAGGATGCCATGCTGACGGGAGGATGTTTGTGCGGCGAGGTCCGCTATGACGCTGGCGCGGACAGCTTTCATCAAAGCGCCTGCCACTGTTCCGTGTGCCGCCGCGCGTCGGGCGCGCCGTTTGTCGCCTGGTTCAGCGTGCCACGGGCGAACTTTCGCTGGCGGCAGGGGCAAGCGATGTCGTATGCGTCCAGCGTCCATGGCACGCGCAGCTTTTGTCCCCGCTGCGGCACGCAGCTGACCTTTGAAGACAGTGCCTATCCCGATGAAGTCGACGTGACTACCTGCAGCCTGGACAATCCCGAACAGCTGCCGCCGCACAGCCATATCTATACGGGCACGCAGCTGGAGTGGCTGAAGCTCGACGATGGCTTGCCGCGCTATCGGGGCTCGCGCAGCGAGGAGGAGGAGCCTGGAGGGAAGGCGAGCAGGTCGGATTAGCCCAGCGGGCGTAATCCGACGTGCCGTTGCCGCTCAAGGACGCGGCATTCTGTCGGCAAGCGCACTGCCGCGCCATTGCCCTATTTTTGGATGATAGTGGCATTGTCGGATTACGCTACGCTAATCCGACCTACGTGAGCCATGGTTTCAGCCGATCAGCTTCAAGCCCGGCGGCAGCGCTTCGCCCAGCATGCGCTTGGTAGCCGCTTCGTCCAGCTGTGTCACTTCGCTGACCATCGCCTGCCACAGGGGCGGGGCGCCCACGGCTTTCAGGCGGGCGAGGATGGTGGCCCGCAGGTCGTCGCCGATGTCGCGCGAGCGGTCGCCCGTCATGCGCGCCAGGTGGGCGGCGGCAAACGCCGCCGGTTCCACCTTTTTCCAGTCCAGCGCCAGCAGCACGGCCAGCCAGTCGGCCACGGTGGCGCTGTCGACCACTTCGTGCGCGCTGCCGTGGAAGGGCTGGCGCGCGCCGACCCTGGCCAGCGCCCACAGGGTATTTGTGTCCGCCGCTTCGCCCCTTTTATCAGCCTTTTGCAGGCGCTTGATCAGCCAGGCGCCCACTTCGGCCTTGTAGGCGCCGGGGATGCGCTCGAGCGATGCGCCCAGGCGCAGCATGTCGTCGTCGCTGCCGTTGACGAGGGTGACGGGTCGGCTGCCGCGCTGGGCCGCATCGGCTTGCAGGTTGAAGGCGAAGTCGTCGAGCAGGCGCAATTGCTGCTCCGTGCTCAAGCCGCCGGCGACCCTGCGCCACAGGGTCCACCATTCGGCGCACACCTGGTTGTCCTTGTGATGCTGGACGCCCGCATCGAACAGGGCCCACAGCTGCTCGATACGCCACGGGTCGAGCGCATCGCCATAACCGGGCCGCAGACAGTAGCCGGCCAGATTCAGCCACACCCGCTCATGCTCGGCGGAGCGGCGCCGGCCACGGGCGCGCAGCATCAGGGCGTCGAACAGCTGGCGCAGCAAGGGCGTATCCCAGCTTTCGCGCCCGCCCAGTCCCCGTTCCAGGTGCTGGCGCAGCTGGCGCACTTCCTTGGTCTCGACCTTTTGCGCCTTGCCGCCGAAGATGCGCTCGATCTTCTCGATGGCTTCCTTCACGCGTGGCGGCACGCTGGACGTTTCGGCCTGCGTTTCCTCCTCGCCGCGCAACTGGAATTCCAGCAGCCAGCGCTGGCCCGCATCGGCTTCGGCCACGCAGTGCACTTCCAAGGTGCCCACTTCTGTCATCACGGTGGCCAGCTGCACGGTGATCTCGCGCTTGTCATTGCCGTCGCTGGCGTGCAGCACGCTGGCCAGCGGCGGCAGGCGCAAGTATTCTCCGGCGTTCAGGTCGACGATCTCGCCCAGCTTGGGCGGCGTGCCCGACTCAAAGAGGGAAGTGGCCAGGTGGAAGCGCACGGGCCGGCCCAGGCGCAGCGCGAACAGGCGCTCCGTCAGGCGGATTTCCTCGCCGCTGGCGCTGCCGCGCGGCAGGATGCACACGGCGCGATGGTCCTTGCCCGCCTCGCCCAGCACGAGGAAATAGCTGCGCGGCGAGCCGCCGCCGATGCGCGGCGCCTGGCCGCGCCGGGCCAGCGCGTAGGCGACGGCGCCACGGGCCACGGCCACGTCGGGATTATCGTTATGCAGGATGGTGAGGGGCTGACCGCGCCAGTGCGCCAGGGTCTCGGCCAGGCGGCGCGCCAGCGCGTCGGCGCGGAACACGCCGCCATTGAGCAGCAGGGTATCGGGCAGTGGCCCTTGGTGCTGCTGCAAAAAGCTGGCCAGGTGGCGCGTGATGGCCGCGTCCTGCGCATACGGCAGGCCGAATGCAACGATGCCGGCACGGCCTTTTTTTGCCGTGTCGCCCAGTTCCACCTTCGGAAAGAAGCCGTCGACCACCATGGCCGCCACTTCCTCGCGCGTGACGTCGGCGGAACGGCTGCCTCCAATCAGGCGCGAGCCGGCGCCCAGCAGGGTCACGGTGACGCTGTCGGGCGCGTCGGTGGAGAGCAGCAGCTCCTTGGCGGCGCGGCAGCGCTCCATCAGTTGTGACAAGCGTGCGGCAGACAGTTTCATGCCGCCTTCGACACCCGCCGCCATGCGCTTTTCCACCAGGTGGGCCAGCGCCAGGTCCATATTGTCGCCGCCGAGGATCAGGTGGTTGCCCACGCTGCTGCGCGTGAGCTGCGGTGTGCCGTCGTCATCGAAGGCCACGTCGATCAGGCTGAAATCGGTGGTGCCGCCGCCCACGTCGCACACCAGAATGCGGCGCGTATTGGACAAGTCTTCGCGCAGGGTGGCGCGCCGGCGCTGCAGGAAGTCATAAAAGGCCGCTTGCGGCTCTTCCACCAGGCGCAGCGCGGGCAAGCCCGCCATGCGCGCCGCTGCCAATGTGAGTGCGCGCGCACCCTCGTCGAACGAGGCGGGGATGGTCAGCACCAGTTCCTGCTGTTCCAGGGGCGCCTGCGGGAAGCGGTGATTCCATGCGGCGCGCACGTAGGCCAGGTAGCTGGCGCTGGCCGCCACGGGCGAGACCTTGGCCACGTCGGCATCGGCGCCCCACGGCAAAATCGGCGCCTGGCGGTCCACGTTCGCATGCGACAGCCAGCTCTTTGCGCTGGACACGAGCCGGCCCGGCACCTGCGCGCCGAGCTGGCGCGCAAACGCGCCCAGCACGGCAGCTTCCACGCCAGCGCCGTCCTGCTGCGGCCACGGCAGCGGCAAGTCGCCCGCCGCCAGTTCGCCGGCGGCGGGGTGGTAGCGCAAGGAGGGCAGCAGGGGGCGTGCGCCCACTTCGCCGGGCGCGACCAGCTGCTCGATGGCGAACAGGTTTATTCCTGCCTGCGCATCGCCAGCCGCCGCATACGCCACCACCGTGTTGGTGGTGCCCAGGTCGATGCCGACCAGGTAGGCCGGCTTGCCCGCAGTGCTGCCCATGGCGCTTATTGCTGCGGCGTGCCGCGCACGTCGAATTCCACCTTCCAGCGCTCGGCGCCGTCAGGGGAAACGGCCAGCAGTTCCAGGGTGCCCGCTTCCGTGACTCTGGCGTGCAGCTTGACCTGCACGACGTCGCCGGCCTGACGGCCTTCGGCGGACAGCGTCGCCTGGATTTCGTTCAGCTCCTGCAATTCATCGGGACCCCAGAAGTCGAGCAAATCGCCGATCTGGTCGTTGCGGCGCGTGGACGAGGCGAAGAAGCGGAAATGCACGGGTTCGCCCACGACGAGGCCGAATTGCTGGCCCGGCAGTTCCAGTTCGCTGCCTTCTTCCATGCCGAACGGCGCCACGCACAGGGCCTGGATCGGCGGTTCCATGCCGGGGATGGCGGGCATGGCCGATTCGATGGCCACATAAAAGGCGCTGGCCGTGCCGCCGCGGATGCGCACGCCGTGGCCGCGCCGCACGTAGCTGTAGTAGGCCGCGCCACGGGCGACGGCCAGGTCCAGGTCGGCCCCGGCCAGCATGCGCGCCGGTTCCGCGCCTTCCATGTACAGCCAGTCGTTGACGGTGGCCATGATGCGCTGCACCAGCAGGTCCGACTTGAAGACGCCGCCGTTGAACAGCACGGCCGTCGGATGCAAGAAGCTGGCGCCTTCCGCCTGGCGGCCCGCGAAGCCTTCCAGTTCGGCCGTTGCTGCCACTTGCCGGCCCAGGAAGGCGGCCAGGTGGCGCGTGATGGCCGCGTCCTGCGCATACGGCAAGCCCAGTTGCGTCAGGCCGGCGCGCGTGCGCACGGCAGGGCGGCTCGATGCTTCCACCTGGGGGAAGAAGCCGTCGAGAATGAAGGTGGACACTTCCGCGCGCGTCAGTTCCGTGCGGATGGAGCCGCCGATCAGCTTCGAGCCGCGGCTGGGCACGACGATCGGTGCCACATCGAGGCCGCTGTCGGCCAGCAGGCTTTCCTTGGCGCTGCGGCAGCCGTAGGTCAGCGCGCGCATTTGCCAGGCGTCCAGCTGGGTGCCATTGGCGGCCAGCTTGCGCGCCACCAGGTGGGCCAGGGCCAGGTCCATATTGTCGCCGCCGAGCAGGATGTGTTCGCCGACGGCCACGCGGTGCGGTTCCAGCACGCCGTCGCGCTCGAGCACGGCGATCAGCGAAAAGTCGCTGGTGCCGCCGCCCACGTCGACGACCAGGATGATGTCGCCCGGCTTGACTTCCTTGCGCCAGCGTCCTTCGCTGGTCTGGATCCAGCTGTACAGGGCCGCCTGCGGCTCTTCCAGCAGGGTCAATGAGGTGTAGCCGGCCGCCTGCGCCGCTTCCATCGTCAGCTCGCGCGCGGCCGGGTCGAACGAGGCGGGTATCGTCACCGTGATTTCCTGCGCGGCGAACGGCGCTTGCGGGTGGGCGTGGTCCCACGCCTGGCGCAAGTGCGTCAGGTAGCGCGTGGCGGCCGTGATCGGCGAAATGCGCGCCACTTCCGCCGGCGCGTCGTTCGGCAGGATCGCTGCGCGGCGGTCCACGCCCGGGTGGCACAGCCAGCTTTTCGCGCTGGACACCAGACGGATCGGCGTGGTGGCGCCGCGGCTGCGAGCCATTTCGCCCACGACGAACGGCGCTTCGGCTTCCTCGGTGACCCAGGGCAGGGCCAGATCGCCCGCCGCCACTTCGTCGGCGTGCGGCAGGTAAACGAAGGACGGCAGCAGCGACAATTCTTCGACGGTGCCCGGTGCCGACAGCTGCGGCACTTTCAGCACGCCGTGGCTGGATTGCTCGCCGTCGCTCTCGACCAGGTTCACATATGACAGGGCGCTGTGGGTGGTGCCCAGGTCGATGCCGATGGCGTAGCGCGGGGTGTTGTTGGCTTGATCGCTCACAGTTCCACCTCGGCTGGCGCCAGGATGGCGGCGTCGTGCTGCTCGCTCAGTTTCGGCAGGCGCACGCTCGAGGCGCGCCAGCCGCGGTGGCTCAGGGTGCCCGTGAATGGCGCCGAGCCGACCACGTTGCCCGTCAGGCGCACGCTGGCCGAGTCAAAGCCTTCCTGCAGCACGATGCGGCTGCCCTCGGCTTCCTGGCGCACGGCGTCGATGGTGAAGTATTCGCGCATGACCTTGGCGCAGCCTTCATGCACGACGCGGGCGGCCGCGCCGATGTCGGCATCGGCATGGCTGCCCAGGTTTTCCTGGGTGAAGTCGATCAAGCGCGCTTCGCGTTGCAGCAGGGCCAGCAATTGCAGGGCCGCGTCCGGCGTCGCTTCTTTCAAAATGACGGGGGCGGCTGCCGGCGTCGGCACGGGCGCCGGAGCAGGGGCCACGGGTGCCACGGGGGCGGCCTCGGGCAGCGACAGCTTTTCCACGCGGGCCGCATAGGCGGCGTCCGACAGGGTGTTGAAGAAGGCGCCGAAGGCCAGCGGGACACGGCGCCAGAACGATGGGTGGGACGATGAGGTGCTCATAGGGAACTCGTTTCTCTGATCTGTAGGGAGGCGTCGGCGGCGCGCCCGGTGGCGGGGCCGCTTCGCAGGGTAGTGCATGTGCCGCGCCAATATGGCCGGCTGCGTTTGCCCGCATGATACCAGCTACCGGGCCGGCGCCAAAGTCACCGGCCCCCGCGCAGCGAGCCTGAGGCGTCGATTTTCTTTGTTCCTGCGCAAAGAAACGCTGAATGTTGCGCCGCTTCGACTAAAATCGCGCATTATCTTTTCGCATTGCCTTTATGCCATGTCTACCGACTTTTCCCCCGACTTTTCCATCTATCTAGCCAGCAGCCTGTATATCGATAGCGATCATCCGGCCGTGCGTGCCAAGGCGGCCGAACTGGCGGCAGGCGCTGTGGGCGACGCCGCCATCGCGGCCCGCTGCTTTGCCTTCGTGCGCGACGAAGTCGCCCACAGCTGGGACTACCAGCGCAATCCCGTCACCTGCCGCGCGTCCGACGTCTTGCAACACGGCACGGGCTATTGCTATGCGAAGAGCCATCTGCTGGCCGCGCTGCTGCGCGCCAACGGCATCCCCGCTGGCCTGTGCTACCAGCGCCTGGCCGTGGGGGAAGCGGGCCCGCCGTTTTGCCTGCATGGCTTGAACGCCGTGTATCTGCAGGATGTTGGCTGGTACCGCATCGATGCGCGCGGCAACAAGCCTGGTGTCGCGGCCGCCTTCACGCCGCCGCAGGAGCAACTGGCGTTCCCCGTGCTAGCGCCGGAAGAGCGCGATCTGCCGGAAATCTGGCCGGCACCGCTGCCCCAGGTGATCGCCTCGCTGACCTGCCATGCCACGGTGCAGGACGTGGCCGCGCACTTGCCCGATATCGAATTGTTGCTGCTGAAAAAATAATCTCAAGAAAGAAATCATGAAAAAAGTGTATCTTGGTCTGTTCGGCCTGTTGCTACTGGCCGGTTGCGGCGGCAAGGGCGAGAGCGGCGGGCAATCGAGCGCCGCGCGTCTCGACGGCAAGGAAAAAGGCAGCGAGTTTCTTGCCTATGAACACAATGTCAGCGTCGATACGAGCGAGGCGCAAGTGCGGCCCCTGTATGAAAAAGTGGTCGCTGCCTGCAAGGCCGATACGGAAAACGGCTGTTTGCTGCTCGATTCCAGCCTCGACAGCGGCCGCTACGTGCATGCGCGCATCAGCATGCGGGCCAAGCCGGCCGGCATCAAAAAGCTCGTCGCGCTGGTCGCGGCCGAAGGCGACGTCACCAGCCAGGGCACCAAGGTGGAAGACCTGGGCCGTCCTGTGCTCGACAGCAAGAAGCGCCTGGAGATGCTGAAACAGTACCAGGCGCAGTTGCAAGACCTGGAAAAGCGCTCTGGCGCGAATGTCGATGCGCTGATCAAGGTGACCAAGGAACTGGCCACCGTGCAAGTGGAGCTGGAGCAGGCGACGGCGGCCAATGCGCTGTTGATGCAGCGCATCGACACGGACTTGCTGAACGTAATGATCAGCGCCGAAGGCAAGCAATCGTTCTGGCGCCCCGTCAAGCGTGCGCTGGGCAATTTCACGGACAACCTGTCGGAAGGCGTGGCCAACGCCATCACGGCCATGGCTTACATCCTGCCGTGGCTGATCGCTTTCGTGCTGCTGTTCCCGCTGGGCCGCAAGGGCTGGCGCCGCTTGAGAGGCTTGCCGCGCAAGGATTAAAGCCTCCGGCGCACCGTTTTACGGCAATTTGAAACCTGGCTGCACAGTCCTTGTGCAGCCAGGTTTTTTTTCGTGCGGCGAGCGCCGCGTGCACCATGGCGGACAGCTGTAGGCGCTGGCACGCATTCTGCTTTAACAACATGGCAGGCCCAGCTCGACCCCACGAACCCATCACAGGAGTCCCCATGTCACGACGCATCATCCTGAAAGCGGCCGCCGCCGGCGCATTCGCCCTGGCCACGTCCACTTATATGCAGGCAGCCCTGGCCGCCGATACGATCAAGGTCGGCATCTTGCACTCCCTGTCGGGCACCATGGCCATTTCAGAAACGTCGCTCAAGGATGTGGCCCTGATGACGATCGCCGAGATCAATGCCAAAGGCGGCGTGCTGGGCAAGAAGCTGGAAGCCGTCGTCGTCGACCCGGCGTCGAACTGGCCTTTGTTCGCGGAAAAAGCGAGACAACTGGTAGCGCAAGACAAGGTGGCCGTTGTGTTCGGCTGCTGGACGTCCGTGTCGCGCAAGTCGGTGTTGCCCGTGTTCAAGGAACTCAACAGCCTGCTGTTTTACCCGGTGCAATACGAAGGCGAGGAGCTGGAAAAGAATGTGTTTTATACGGGCGCCGCGCCCAACCAGCAGGCGATCCCCGCCGTCGAATACCTGATGAGCACAGATGGCGGCGGGGCCAAGCGTTTCGTGCTGCTGGGCACGGATTACGTGTATCCGCGCACCACCAACAAGATCCTGCGCGCCTTCCTGAAAAGCAAGGGAGTTAAGGATAGCGATATCAGCGAGGTCTACACGCCGTTCGGCCATGCCGACTATCAAACCATCGTCGCCAACATCAAGAAGTTTTCCACGGGCGGCAAGACGGCCGTCATTTCCACCATCAATGGCGATTCCAACGTGCCGTTCTACAAGGAACTGGGCAATGCGGGCTTGAAAGCAACGGACGTGCCCGTCGTCGCGTTTTCCGTGGGCGAGGAAGAGCTGCGCGGCATCGATACCAAACCCTTGCTCGGTCACCTGGCGGCGTGGAATTACTTTGAATCCGTCAAGAACCCCGTGAATACCGCTTTCATCAAGCAGTGGAAGGCGTACGCCGTGGCGCAAAAACTGCCGAACGCGGATTCGGTGGTGACGAACGACCCGATGGAAGCGACCTATGTGGGCATCCACATGTGGGCGCAAGCCGTGGAAAAGGCGAAATCGACGGACACGGACAAGGTGATCGCCGCCATGGCGGGCCAGAGCGTCAAGGCGCCATCGGGCTTCACCCTGACCATGGATGCAACGAACCACCACTTGCACAAGCCCGTGATGATCGGCGAGATCAAGGCCGATGGGCAATTCAATGTCGTGTGGAAAACCAAGGAACCGATACGCGCCCAGCCGTGGAGCCCGTTTATCAAGGGCAATGAGGGCAAGCAGAAGCTGTAAAAAGCTTGCGCGTCGATTCGTCGCCGCAACCCCAGGCAAAGAGCTGGGGTCAGACCCGGCGGGTCTGACCCCTGTCCTTGTCTTTGGGGGAAGGATACCTATCAAGACATCGGCTTTACTACATGGAATCCATGCACATGCAGCTTCTCCCCAAACTGCTGGTCCTCGCCTGCCTGTTGCTATCCTCGCTGGCGCAGGCCGCCATCTCTCCCGACCTGCTCAAGCCGCTGGCCGGCGACGATCCCGACGCCAGGGTCGCCGCCGTGGCGCAGATCGCCGCCCTGGCCACGCCCGAGGCTGCCAAGGTGCTGCAAGCGCTGCAGGACGACGCCTTGTACGCCGCGCCCGACGGCAAGGTGTACATCGTTGACGGCGAGCAGGCGGTTGACCCGGCAATTGGCCGGAACGTGCCGATGCCCGACGGCATCGACGGCGTGATGGTCAACAACCGCTTGCGCGCGGCTGTGGCAGGCGCCTTGTCGGGTTTGCAGCTGCTGGCGCCGGAGCGCAGCGCCCGCCTGGCCGCCGCGCAAGCCTTGCAAAAGGCGGTCGACCCCGCGCAGCTTCCGTTGATCCGCACCGCGCTGGCGCGGGAAATCGACGCTGAAATTCAACAACTATTGCAAGTGCTGATCTCCAGCGCCAACCTGCATGCACCCGACGCCGCCACGCGCAAGGCCGCCGTGCAGGCGCTGGCGGGCAGCAGCGATGCGCGCCTGCTGCCGGTGCTGCAAGCCATGCTGGAGCAGGGCGGCGAACCCGACGAAGCCGTGCAGCTGGCCGCCATCGACACCATGCGCCAGATCAAGGGACGAGTGTCGCGCATGGAATTGGCCGGCAATGTGTTTTACGGCATCTCGCTGGGCAGCGTGCTGCTGCTGGCCGCGCTGGGCCTGGCCATCACCTTCGGCCTGATGGGCATCATCAACATGGCGCATGGCGAATTGCTGATGATAGGCGCTTACACGACGTATTTATGCCAGCTGTTCTTCCGCGCCTACCTGCCGGGCTTGCAGGATGCCTACCTGCTGGCCGCCTTGCCGGCCGCCTTTCTCGTCGCGGGACTGGTGGGCGTGGCACTGGAACGCACGGTGATCCGCTGGCTGTACGGGCGGCCGCTGGAAACCCTGCTGGCCACCTGGGGCATCAGCCTGATCCTCATGCAGCTGGTCCGCACGATCTTCGGCGCGCAAAACGTGGAAGTGGCCAACCCGGCCTGGATGTCGGGCGGCGTGACGGTACTGGGCGGCCTCGTGTTGCCGTACAACCGGCTGGCCATCATCGCCTTCGCCGTCGTCGTCGTCGTGGCCGTGTGGCTGATCCTCAACAAGACGCGCCTGGGCCTGTTCGTGCGGGCCGTTACGCAAAACCGCCGCATGGCCGATTGCGTGGGCGTGGCCACGGGCAAGGTCGACATGCTGACTTTCGGCCTCGGCTCCGGCATCGCCGGGCTCGGCGGCGTGGCCCTGTCGCAGCTGGGCAACGTGGGGCCGGACCTGGGCCAAAGCTACATCGTCGATTCCTTCATGGTGGTGGTGCTCGGTGGCGTGGGCCAGCTGGCCGGCACCGTGATCGCCGCGCTGGGCCTGGGCGAAGTGAACAAATTCCTCGAACCGGTGGCGGGCGCCGTGCTGGCGAAGATCGCCATTCTCGTGTTCATCATCATTTTCATCCAGCACCGGCCGCAGGGCCTGTTTGCCATGAAGGGACGCAGCGTCGAATGACTACCTCCTACCCGATCAAACAGGGCCTGTTCACGCGGCCCGTCTGGCTGGCGATTGCCGCCTGCAGCGTGCTTGCGGCGCTGCTGCCGATCTTTAATCTGGCGTTTGCCGAAGGCCATGCCTTGCACGTCTCCGCCTACACGGTGGCGCTGGTGGGCAAGTTCATGTGCTATGCGCTGGCCGCGCTGGCGCTGGATCTCGTCTGGGGCTACACGGGTATCCTGTCCCTGGGCCACGGCGTGTTCTTTGCGCTGGGCGCGTATGCGCACGGCATGTATCTGATGCGCGCCATCGGCGATCAGGGCCAGTACCACAGCAGCCTGCCCGACTTCATGGTCTTTCTCGACTGGAAAACCTATCCGTGGTACTGGGCCTTCACGGAACACTTCTGGTACTGCATGGCCCTCGTCGTGCTGGTGCCGGGCGTGCTGGCCTTCGTGTTTGGTTACTTTGCCTTTCGCTCGCGCATCAAGGGCGTGTATTTTTCCATCATCACGCAAGCGATGACGTATGCCTTCATGCTCTTGTTCTTCCGCAATGACACCGGCTTTGGCGGCAACAACGGTTTCACGGATTTCAAGACGATATTGGGCCATAACATCACGGCACCCGCCACCCGGGCCGTGCTGTTCCTGCTGACCCTGGCCTTCCTGCTGGCGGCCCTGATCGGCGCGCGCGCCATCGTCCGCTCGAAACTGGGCAGGGTGCTGCAGGGCGTGCGCGACAGCGAAGCGCGACTGATGTTCCTCGGCTACAACCCGCTGTGGTTCAAGCTGTTCGTCTGGACCTTGTCGGCCGTGCTGTGCGGCATCGCCGGCGGCCTGTACGTGCCGCAGGTGGGCATCATCAACCCGTCCGAAATGTCGCCCGCGAACTCCATCGAGATGGTCGTGTGGGTGGCGGTGGGCGGGCGCGGTACCTTGCTCGGTCCGATTGTGGGCGCTTTTACCGTGAACGGCTTGAAAAGCTGGTTCACGGCCGTCTTGCCGGAATTGTGGCTGTTCGCGCTGGGTTTGCTGTTCATCGGCGTGACGCTGTTCATGCAGCAGGGCATGCTCGGTGTGTTGAACAAGCTCAAACGTAAAAAAGTCGCCATCGTGGCAGAGGAGGCCGCATGAGCATCCGCATGTTGTCCGGCATGGCCGGCACCGAGGCTGGCCCCACGTATGCGCGCGTAAAAGGCGAGGGCGTCGATACGACGCATGGCGCCATTTTGTATCTGGAAGACATCAGCGTGTCGTTTGACGGCTTCAAGGCCATTAATAAACTGAGCCTCGATATTTCCGTGGGCGAGCTGCGCTGCATTATCGGCCCGAATGGCGCGGGCAAGACGACGATGATGGATGTCATCACGGGCAAGACGCGGCCCACGTCCGGCACGGCCTGGTTTGGCCAGACCATGAACCTGGCCACCATGACGGAAGCGCAAATCGCCCACGCGGGCATCGGCCGCAAGTTCCAGCGCCCCACCGTATTCGAGCAGCACACGGTGTTCGACAACCTGGAACTGGCGATGAAGATGGACAAGCGCGTGGCGCCCACCCTGTTTGCGTGCTTGTCTTCCGAGCAGGAAGGCAGGATCGAATCGGTCTTGCGCCTGATCCGCTTGAACGGCCACGAAGCGCGGCCGGCCGGTTTGCTGTCGCATGGGCAAAAGCAATGGCTGGAAATCGGCATGCTGCTGATGCAGGAGCCGCAGCTGATTTTATTGGATGAGCCCGTGGCCGGCATGTCGGATGCGGAAACGGCGCGCACGGCGGAACTCCTCAATGAATTGCGCGGCAAGCATTCGATCATGGTCGTCGAGCACGACATGGGTTTCGTCACGGAGATCGCTCAGCAAGGCATCGTTACCGTGCTGCATGAGGGTTCCGTGCTGGCGCAGGGCCGCATGGACGAAGTGCAAGCCGACGAGAGAGTCATCGAAGTCTATCTGGGAAGATAATAAGGGGAGATCGCAGGCCATGCTCGAAGTGCAACAATTAAATCAATACTATGGCTCCTCGCACACCTTGCGCGGCATCGACCTGTCGGCGCGCAAGGGCGAATGCCTGGCCTTGCTGGGCAGGAATGGCGTGGGCAAGACGACCTTGCTCAAATGCCTGATGGGCGTGCTGCCCGTGGCGCAGGGCAAGGTGGTGTTCCAGGGGCGCGATATCACGAAGCTGGCGCCGCATGCGCGCGCCAGGCTGGGCATGGCCTATGTGCCGCAGGGGCGCGACATCTTTGCGCGCCTGACGGTCGAGGAAAACTTGCTGATGGGCATGGCGGTGAAGCGGGGCAGGTTGGCCTCGCGCATTGATCCCCACGTGTATGAGCTGTTTCCCGTGCTCAAGGAGATGCTGCAGCGGCGCGGCGGCGATTTGTCCGGCGGGCAACAGCAGCAACTGGCCATCGCCCGCGCCCTGCTGGCCGAGCCGCAATTGATCATCTTTGACGAGCCGACGGAGGGTATCCAGCCCTCCGTCATCAAGGATATCGGCAGGGTCATTTCCTTGTTGAAACAGCGGGGCGACATGGCCATCGTGCTGTGCGAACAGTATTTCGATTTCGCCCGCGAACTGGCCGACGAATTCATCGTGCTGTCGCGCGGCAGCGTGGTGGCCAGCGGCAAGGCGGAACAGATGGATGGCGATGAGGTGAAGCGGCACCTGGCCGTGTAAGGTCAGACGAGCTGGAACCAGCCCAGCACGGCGCCGGCCGCCAGCAGCCACAATAAATGGATCTTCGTGCGCCAGATGATCAGGCCGGCCACGATGGACAGGCTCCACAGGGGCCAGTCGGTGCGGATGTCATGGTTGGCGCCGCCCAGGATCATGCCCGTGGAAATCAGGAGGGCGACGACGATGGGCGCCATGCCTTGCTTGAAGGCGCGCACGGGGCGCAGGTCGCGGTTGCGGTAGCCCCACTGGGCCGCCACATAGGTCAGTGTGGTGCTGGGCAGCATGATGCCCACCATCGTGATGAACACGCCGAGATAGGCGGCCGTGTAGCTGCCCGCATTCATGCCCACGTTCCAGCCCATCAGGGCGACGAACAGCACATTGGGGCCGGGAGCGGCCTGGGCGATGGCGATCGACTCGTTGAATTGCGCCTGTGTCAGCCAGCCATGCTGTTCGACGAGGAAGCGGTGCATTTCGGAAGTGGTGGAAATGGCGCCGCCGATCGACATCAGCGACAGCATCAGGTAGTGGCCGAACAGGTTCAGCCAGTCGCCCGCGCTTAACACCAGTTGCAGGGGCGGATTCATCTGGACAGCTTTCGATAAGTGAGCAGGCAGCCGATGCCGCCCAGACCCAGCAGGATGTACAGCAGGGGCCAGCGCAGCACGGCCACCATCAGCACGCCCAGCACGGTGATGGACAAGGTCAGCCACAGGGGCAGCGGATGCCTGGCCAGCGCCGTCGCCAGCTTCACGCCCGTGGCGGCGATCATGCCGGCCGAGACGGCGGCCATGCCGCGCAGTGCGCCCGCCATCTGCGGATTGTCGCCAAAGCGCGTGTACAGCACGCCCAGCACAAGCACGATGACGAGGGGGGCGGTCAGCATGCCGGCCAGCGCCGTCAGCGCGCCTTTCAAACCGAAATAGCGCCCGCCCACCATCAGCGACAGGTTGACGACATTCGGCCCGGGCATGATCTGCGCCACGGCCCAGTCCTCGAGGAATTCCTCCTGCGTCAGCCAGCGCTTGCGCTCGACCATCTCGCGCTGAATCACGGCCAGCACGCCGCCAAAGCCTTGCAGGGCCAGCCAGGTGAACGAGAAGAACAGGTCGGCAAGCGAGGCCGGTTGCGGACGGGGCTGGTCGGGTTGGGGAGTGGATGAGGCGGCGGGCATGCACGATTATGGCCGTGCCTGCTCCGCCTTGTCCATGCCTATCTCCATGCCGTCTAGCCGCCGCCCACGCCGGCGATGACCACGCCCGTGCCGCCGCACATGACGCAAGGCTGGCCATTGTCCGTGTTGCCCCTGCCCATGCAATGCGTGCAGACGTTTTCTCCCGTGCCGGGCGTGCCGGGCGGGGCGATGTCGCCAGGATGTTGCTCAGAATCCGGTGTTGTATTCATGTCGTGTCTCCTTTGCATGCAGGGCGGGAGCTGCGCGATGGCGGCCAAATCCCATGGTAGGCCGGCGCCGCGTGAGGCGTTTGACCTGCCTTAAGGTGCGCGGCCTTGCATCCCCGAAAAAAACTGCATTGCAATAGCTGGCTGGCATTGACATCGCGCGTTTTTCAGCAATACTTTCGCTGTCGCCTTCCGCGCTGGCCATGCTGGTGCCGGTCCCCGCTGCTGCATCCCGCCACCGTCGCTTTCTTCAGGAGTCATCGATCATGCCTCATTCCACAGAAACGCTGCATATGCCCGCCAAAACCGTGGTGCTGCATGCCCGCGTCGACCAGAAGATGTCCGATATCGTCAATCTGGGCATCGCCGTGCAGGCAGCCTTCAGCACCTTGTGCGCGCTGGAATACCTGAAGTCATACAATGTCGCCCCCGACCTGATCGAGCGCGTGCTGCTGCATCCGGAGCAGCGCCGCCAGACCGTGCACTGAGTATCCTCGCGGCAACTGTATTGCCGGCAGCGTTGGCCCGGTGTTGTCGGATTGATCATTACGGCTCAGTTATGCACAAATGATGGGCTAACGAAATTGGCGAAATAATTTTCTTGTGATTATGTGTGACTTTCTAAGTGTTTGATTTCAATGGATTTTATTTTTGCTGTTTGATTGAGCAGTTTATTGAAAGCCGCACGGGCTGTGGCTTTGAAGGCTGTCAATAGGCCCTTATCCACAAAGATATCCACAGTCCGTGTGGATATCTGAAAAAGCGCTTAACAATCCGCCACTTAGGAAAAAGGGGCGGGCCAGCGCCTGCTTTCGGCGCGCGAGATGGGCCAAAATGGGGCATGCCACAAGCCTGTATGCCTATCCAGTGCTCTTGTTTTTATGACTGAAAGTAGCGGCCCCGTTTAGGGCGTGCCGCCGGCCGGCGCCGCTGGGGTGTCGCCGCACTGGGCCAGGGCGGCAGCCAGTTCGGCGACTTGCTGCTCCGCTTCGCGCAAGGTGGCATAGGTGCGCAGCGAGGCGATCACAGTGGTAAACAACTTGCGCGTGGTCAGGTCCGTCTTGCACCAGAAATCGTTGATGTCGTAATCGATGATGATGCGGTGTTCCAGCGCCTGGCCGGGCTGGCCCGTGCGCAGGATGATGCGCACGGCGCTGTTGTGCAGCTCTTCGCGGATCTGGCGTGCCACTTGCAGTCCGGCATCCTGGGTTTCCATGATCACATCGAGCAGCACCACGGCGATATCGGAAGTGCCGCGCAGCAAGGTGAGCGCCTCGGCGCCCGAGTACGCGTGCAAAAAGCTCAGCCTGCGGCCCTGGAAGCTGGCCTGGCTGAGGGCGAACTTGGTCACCACGTGCACGTCGACATCGTCATCGACGATCAGCACGCGCCATGGCGCCGCGGTGGCAGGCTCTGCCGCCGCGTCTGCCCGTTCCAGCGGTTCGTCGACCAGCCAGTCCGGTTCGTCCGCTCCCTTGGCGGCGTTGTCGCTATCCATGTTCATGCGTTTATCCACCGTTGATCGTGCTTGCTACTCCACACTATGCCAGTCTACGGGGTTTGTCAAAACAATGCTGTTCAAGCAAGACGGCCTGGCCCAGGGTTGCTTATGCACAGCAAAATATATTTTCATTGTGGCAAAGTAACTTTGTTCGAGCGCAAATTCGTGATTGCAAGTCATTGATTTTATTGGAGTAAAAAATTGCCTGTGAAATCAGCAAATTGTTGAAACCCGCATCAATACTGGTGTTGCGGCTTGTCAAGAGGGGCTTATCAACAACTTTATCCACAGTTGCTGTGGATATCTAAAAAAGCCGTGCAAAAACCGGGGCTTAGCGCCCATTCATGCGGCAAGGTGGCAGCATTTCATGCGGCCAGTCCAAGCCCGCTCAGCTGGGCAAAGGCATGCAGGAAGCGCTGCTTGGCTTCGGCCGGGCCCATGGCTTCGATTATACCGGGCAGAGGGGCGATGCCGTCAAGGTAAGCCCAGCGTTCGGCCGAGTGCGGCATCAGGTCGCGCTTTTCCGTAGCCAGCGCGATCAGGTCGGCCTGCTTGATGGGTGCGTAATCGGAAAAATCCAGCCCATACGTGGCGGCGATGATGGCGCTGACCTTGTCTTCCAGCACGGCAAACTCGGGCAGCAACACTTTCAAGGGCTTCACCATGTCGCCCAGATAGGCTTCGGCCGCGTCGTGCAGCAGGGCGGCCAGGCGCAAATGGGGCGGCACCAGTTCGGCGACGATCAAGCTGTGCTGGGCGACCGAGTAAAACACTTGCGTCTGTCCATTGAAGCGGCACTGGTACGCGAGGCCGTGGGCAATGTCCTCGATGGCTACCTTGTCGATATGCGGGCGCAAGGGATAAAAACGGTTGCCTGAATAAGTGGAAACGTAGTCGGTGGTAATCATTGCCATGGCATGGTGCTCGGAACGCTCAAGATACTTCATCGTACACCCGATGGCATGGGCTTGCCCCGGCTGCGGTGCACAGGCGTCGGGCTGCTGAGCCTATGCATCTTGGCAAAGCCTTTAATTTATTTCATATCATTCATTGTTCTTTCTCAAATACACTATAGCAATCTTGTTTGTCTGAAACTTCATTTAGGGGCAGGGCAATGACGGCGATACCTTCGGCAAGACCTTCGTATATCTATCAGGGCGGTTCGGTGATGATGCACTCGCCGCTGCAATTGAAACAGTCGGAAATGTACGGCTATTTCGTCAGGGGCGACCTGGCCAAGCTGCAGGCCACCGTGAATACCACCCTGAACCAGGTGGCGGGCAGCAAGATGACATTGAAAGCCCTGTCGCCGTATGTGATGTTGACGTTTACGCGCGTCAACCATGCGGACTCGGCCAACCCCGTCGACCAGGCCAAGGGCTGGATCACGGAAGTCGACATCGTCACCTGGATCATGGTCGGCCAGATGGATGAACGCGGCAAGCTCGCGCATATCTACTGGTATCCGTGCCACATTTTTGTGGATGACGCCATGGCCCTGATCAACGGGCGCGAACTGTTCGGCTATCCGAAATACCTGTGCGACTACGAGATTCCCGCCGCCGGCAGCGAGCCGCTGCGCTGCTCCGTCGCCGCCAAGGGCTTCCAGCATTTTTCGCCGGAAACGAAGCTGGCCCTGCACCCGCTGCTGGAAGTCAATGCCACCGTGCAGACGGGGCCGCACAAACCCGTCAACAGTTTCCTGGAACTCATCGAGCAGGCATTCGAGATTTTTCTCTCCATTCCCGATTTCTTCGACATGGACCAGGCTGGCTGGGCCGATATTTTGTCCTTGCTGCGCAACCCGCGCATCGATCAGATTTTCCTCAAGCAATTCCCCGACAGCGCGGGCGTGAAAGCCGTGTACCAGGCCCTGGTGGCTGCGCCGGCCGAAATCAACCGCCTGCACAGCGCGCGCCTGCTCGGCTATGAATACGAATGCACGGTGCACGCCTTCGACAGCTTCCCGCTGGACCAGACCCTGGGTTTGCAGCTGGGACCGCAGGCGGCGATTTTGCCCTTCAATGTGAACTTCGATTTCACGGCCATGCCGGGCGAGGAACTGGTCGACAATTCCCGCATCGCGCCGGAAAAGATCGCCATCCTCGGCGGCGGCGTGGCGGCCATGACCGCCGCGTATTATCTGACGAACCAGCCGGGCTGGCAAAACCGGCATGCCATCACCGTCTACCAGCTGGGCTGGCGCCTGGGCGGCAAGGGCGCCAGCGGGCGCAATGCGCAGGCGGGCCAGCGCATCGAGGAGCACGGCCTGCACATCTGGTTCGGCTTCTACGCGAACGCCTTCAGGATGATCAAGGAAGCCTACGCCAGCCTGGAACGCCCGCCCGGCGCACCGCTGGCCACCTGGCGCGACGCTTTTAAACAACACGATTACGTGGCCCTGTCGGAAGACGTCAAGGGACAATGGCGCAACTGGTCCATCGTCTTTCCCACCTTGCCGGGCGAACCGGGCGAGGGCGGCGAAGACGTCACGCTGTGGCAGATGGCCATCGCCATGGTGGGCTGGATCGAGCAGTGGATACGCCAGATCCGCCAGGTGGCGGACGCCGACGCGCGCATCGTGCGTGCCAGCGCATCGCAAGGCGAGGGCGTATGGCCGGGCTGGCTGCGCCGCCTGGCCGACGAAGTGGTGGGCCAGGCCGATGAACTGGGGCTCGACGTGGGCCTGTCCGTGGGCGCGCTGGTGGCCCTGGTGACCGACCTGGCGCCGGACTCCACGCGCCACGACCAGGCCCGCCACCAGCTGCTGGCCAGCACCCTGAACGGCATCCGCGCCTGGCTGCGCCTGCGCTACCGTGCCCTGATCGACGGCGACGACGAGTTGCGCCGCCTGTTCACCTGCCTGGACCTGGGCATCACGGTCATGAAGGGCATGTTCGAGGATGGCGTGTTCAAGAACGGTTTTGACGTCATCAACGACATCGATTTCCGCGCCTGGCTGCGCAAGCATGGCGGCGACGAGCAGTTCAGCGTCAATTCAGCCCCGGTGCGCGGCTTTTACGACCTGGTCTTCGCCTACGAGGGCGGCGATTTCGCCAAGCCGAACATCGAGGCGGGTACCTTGCTGCGCTCGATGGCGCGCATCGGCCTGGCCTACAAGGGCGGCATCATGTTCAAGATGCAGGCCGGCATGGGCGACACCATCTTCACACCGCTGTACGAAGTGCTGCGCAAGCGCGGCGTGGAATTCAAGTTCTTCCAGCGCGTGGAGGAACTGGTGCCGGGCGCGGGCGACATCGACAGCATCCGCATCACGCAGCAGGTGCAATTGAAGGACCCGGCCGCCGGCTATGCGCCGCTGGTGGACGTCAAAGGCCTGGCGTGCTGGCCCAGTGCGCCCGATTACGCGCAGATCGAACCGGCCCAGGCGGCGCTGCTGCAGGAGCAGGAAGTCAACCTGGAATCGTACTGGAGCGACTGGCCGCAGCAGTACCGGCAGGCGTTCGGCCGCGCGCTGCCCGCCACGGTATTGAAGAAGGGCGTCGATTTCGACAAGGTGGTGTTCGGCATTTCCATCGGCTCGCTGCAAGCCCTGTGCCCGCAACTGCTGGCGCAAAGTCCGGCTCTGCAACTGGCGGCCGACAAGGTGAAAACGGTGGCCACGCAGGCTTACCAGGTGTGGCTCAACAAGGATTTGTCTCAGATGGGCTGGACCACGCAGCCGAAGGGCCAGCAACCGGTGCTGTCGGCCTTCACGGAGCCGTACGACACGTGGGCGCCGATGGACCAGTTATTGGCGCACGAGGATTGGCCGGCGGGGCTGGAACCGAAAAACGTCTCGTATTTTTGCAGCGCCTTCCCCGTCGACAGCTACCCGCCCGTCACCGACACGGCTTTTCCCGCCCGCTGCGCGGACAGGGCGAAACAGGGCGCGCAGCACCAGCTGGAACGCGAGATCGGCGCGCTGTGGCCCGAGGCGGGCGCGCCCGGCGCGTTCCCGTGGCAATGGCTGGTCGATGCGAAGGCTGGCACGGGACCGGCGCGCTTCGACAGCCAGTACTGGCGCGCCAACGTCGATCCGTCCGAGCGCTACGTGATGTCGGTGGTGGGCAGCACGCAGTACCGGCTGGCCACCGACCAGTCGGGCTTCAGTAACCTGTTCCTCACGGGCGACTGGATCAGGACGGGCCTGAACGCGGGCTGCGTGGAGGCGGCCGTGATGGCCGGCATGCAGACCTCGCGCGCCATGACGGGCTATCCGGCCGTGATCCAGGGCGAGACGGATTTCTAGGCATGCGAGGCCTGATGCTGCTGTGCCTTGTCCTGATCCACCTGCACGTGGGCGCCGCGCCGCCGGGCGCCATTGTGTTGTGGCCGGGCGCGCCGCCCGGCGGCGCGGCGCCGGGTCCGCAGCGCGACAGCGCCAAGGGCTCCATCACGCAGGTGGAGCAGCCTTACCTGATCGCGCACCGCCCGGCGCGCCCGGACGGCACGGCGATCCTGCTGGTCAGCGGCGGCGGTTATGCGCATATCGAGGCGGGCAAGGAAAGCGGCCCCGCCGCCGCCTGGCTGCAAGCGCAGGGTGTCACGGCGTTTGAACTCGTGTACCGTCTGCCGCAGGAAGGCGGTGGCGCCAGCGCGCCGTTCCAGGATGGCCAGCGGGCCATGCGCGTGATCCGGGCGCGTGCGGCCGAGTGGGGCATCGACCCGGCGCGCATCGGCATGCTCGGTTTTTCCGCCGGCGCGCACCTGGCCGGCATGACGGCCGTCCAGCCGGACGCCGCCCTGTATGCGCCCGTCGATGCGATCGATGGCGTCTCCGCGCGGCCCGATTTCGTCGTGCTGCTATACCCCGTGCTGACCATGCAGCCGCCGTTCGATACGACGCATGCGAAGAAAGAGCTGCTGGGAAGCCACCCCACGCAGGCGGCGCGCGATGCGCTGTCGGTGGAATGGCAGGTCGATGCGCGCACGCCGCCCGCCTTCATCGCGCAGGCGCTGGACGATCCCATTTCTCCACCCGAGAACAGTACATTGATGGCGGCGGCCTTGCGCCGCGCGGGTGTGCCTGTTGAATTGCACCAGTTCCGGCGCGGCGGCCATGGCTGGGGCCTGGGCAAGCCGGGCAGCGAGCCGGCCGCGTGGCCGCAACTGCTGCTGGCGTGGCTGCAATCGCATGGCTGGATGCCTCAAGCTCCCGGTTGATTTTCCAGGTCGCGCCGCGCCACGTCCAGCGCCGTCTGCAGCTGCGGCAGGAATTGCTCCACGTTATCGAGCTGGCCGTTCGAGGCCAGGGTTTCCATCTGGTGGCACAGGCCGTGCAGGGTGGGGCGGCTCAGGTAGCCGGCGCTGCCTTTCAAGGCGTGGAAGGCGGCGGCCGCGGCGCTGGCATTGCCATCGCGCACGGCGTGGCAAGCCAGGTCCAGGCGCCGCGGCGCTTCCGTCAAGAACGCTTGCGCGATGCGCTGCAAGTGCTGCGCCGACAGGCCTGCCAGCGGCAGGATGTGCACGGGCGCCGTCATGGGATCGGGCGGCGCCGGCGTTTGCGCCTGCGCGTCCTCGGCGTCGGCCAGGCCGAACTGGCGCGCCAGGGTATCGTCGTCGATGGGCGCGGCCTGCGGCAGTGCGTGGCCGCGCGCCAGCAGCAGGTCGATGATGGCGTCGATTTTCTCGAACAGCAGCGCTTCGTCGACGGGCTTGCTGAGGAAGTCGTCCATGCCGGCGGCCAGGTAGCGTTGCCGGTCATGTTCGCTGGCGTTGGCCGTCAGCGCGAGGATGGGGATGTGCGCGTCGGGAATTGGGAATTGGGCATTGCCGCCGTCGCGGATCAGGCGCGCGGCTTGTTCGCCATCCATTTCCGGCATGCGGCCATCCATCAGCACGCAGTCGTAGGGGCCCGATCCCAGCGCGCGCAGCGCCTGTTCGCCGTTTTCCACGATGGTCACGTCATGGCCCATGCTTTCGAGCAGGGTGCCGATGATGATCTGGTTGGTGCGCACGTCTTCGGCGCACAGGATGCGCAGGCGGCAGGCATGGCGCGCCTGGCGTGCCGGCCGGCGCGCATCGGCCGCCGGCGCGCTGCCGGGCGTCAGCGGCAAGGTGAAATGGAAGCGCGAGCCGATGCCGACCCGGCTTTCCACGCCGATCGTGCCCTGCATCAGTTCGACCAGTTCCTTGCAGATGGCCAGGCCCAGGCCCGTGCCGCCGTAGCGGCGCGTGGTGGAGTGGTCGGCCTGCTCGAATTTCTGGAACAGGCGCGGCAAGGTGTCCGCGTCGATGCCGGGGCCCGTATCGCTGATGATGAATTCGATGTCGCTGCGGCCATCGCCGCGCGGCGGCGTGCGGGCGCGCCGCACTTCCAGCAGCACCTCGCCATTGGCCGTGAATTTCAGCGCGTTACCCAGCAGGTTGATGAGGATTTGCCGCAGGCGCGTGGGATCGGCGCGCACGTAGCGGGGCAGGTCCAGCGCCAGTTCGCGGCGCAGCAGCAGGCTCTTGGCGTCGGCCTGGCCCTGCACGATGCCGGCCGCGTCGCCGATCAGCGCCAGCAGGTCGAAGTCCACCGTTTCCAGGGTCAGCTTGCCCGCGTCGATCTTCGAGAAATCGAGGATGTCGTTGAGGATGGTCAGGAGCGAGACGCCATTGTGCAGGCCGATGCGCAGGTATTCCTGCGTGCGGCCCTTGACGGACTGGTCGCGCAGGGCGAATTTCAGCATGCCGATCACGCCGGCCAGCGGCGTGCGGATGTCGTGGCTCATGGCGGACAGAAAATCGATGCGGTGGCGGCTGACCACTTCCGCGTGCTCCTTGGCCTTCAGCAGGGCGTCGTTGCTGAGGGTGAGGGCCAGCGTGCGTTCCTGCACGCGCTGTTCCAGGTTGTTGCGCAGCAGGCGGATCTGGTCGGCCAGGGCAAAGGCCAGCAGCAGGCCGTCGAAGGTGCCGCCCAGCAGGGTCACCAGCTGGGCGTTGGCGACCATGGCCGGCATCAGGCCCAGGTTGGCCGGCAGGATCAGAAAGCCGGGCAGCATCAGCGCGACGAAGGCCAGCACGAAGAAGCGCGCCGGCTGGTAGCCGCGGCGCCAGACGACGATGCCGCAGATGAGCGCCAGCAGCATCCAGATGCTGATGGCGATGGTGGCCAGCGTGTGCGCATACGACAGGGCGAAAAAGCAGCTGGGCAGGAGCAGCAAGGGCAATGCCAGGTTGACCTTGCTGAGACGGTACAGCAGCAGGGAGTAGTCGCGCAGGCGCAGGAAATGCATGTAGAACAGGGTGCTGAAGACGGGCAGCAGGAAAAACGGCACGTAATGCAGCTGCAGCTGGTGCCAGTCGAATAGGTCGGCAAACACGTGGAAGGTCATGGCCCAGGCCAGGCCGTACGTCAGCACGTACAGCGCGTAATACGCCGACGCCTTTTCCAGGGTGATGGAAAAGATGAAGAAATTGAACAGGCCCAGCGCCAGCAGGGCGCCGATGGAGGCCACCATCAGGAAGTTTTCCTTGCCCACCAGCTTGCGGTAGTCGTGCTGCGTCTTCACGCCGAACAGGGGCGCGCGCGCGTAGTAGGGGCTGGAAAAGCGGATCAGGATGTCGTACGTGGCACCCGGCGCCAGCTGCACGTTCATGCCGTAGTGCAGCAAATAGTCGTGCGGCCGCTGGTAGCCCGTCAGCAAGGTACGCGGCGCCGCGTGCGGCCCCGGGCCATACACGTAGACGTCGACCAGGTCGATCAGGGTGTCGTTCGGGTCGATGACCCAGGCCGCCTCGCTGCTGTCGTTGCGCACCTGCGCATGCAGCCAGTAGGCGCCGCCGAACAGGTCGACCTGGTCGGCCGGGCGCTGGCGCGCCAGCCAGGCGGGCAGGGCGGCGACATCGGCAGGCGCGGCTTCATTTTCGGCAAGAAATAGTTGGCCGCCCTTGCCCAGGTGAGCGAGGCCTTGTTTGCTCAGAGGCAAGGGCGTCGCCTGCGCCGCGCCCGCCAGACCCAGCAGGCCGAACAGCAGGCTGAGCACGAGCGGCCAGCCGCATAGCCAGGCGCTGACGCGGGAGCTGGAAGCGCGGTGGCAGGGAGGGGGCGAGTGGGCTGGCATCGATGGAGTGGGTGATGGTCGCGCGGGAATTGGCGGCAACGCCGTTTGCTGTGGAGTGTCCATTTTAATCGACTCTCGGTGACACACGGGCAAATTCATGTCCTGTCCGCCTGGCGCCCGCTCCGGTATCATGGCGCTTTTGTCCGCGAGATATTCATGCTCAGTCCCGACCAGTTCCTGGCCTTCCTGGCCGCCGCCGTCTTGATCACCGCCAGTCCCGGCCCCGACAACCTGATGGTGCTGGGCGTGGGCATGTCGCGCGGGCGCCGTCAGGGCATGGCGTTCGGCCTGGGCTGCGCCCTTGGCTGCCTCACGCATACCGTGCTGGCGACCATCGGCGTGTCGGCCCTGCTGGCCGCCTCGCCCACGGCCTTTACGGCGCTGAAAGTGGCCGGCGGGCTCTATCTGGTGTGGCTGGGTATCGGCGCCTTGCGCAGCCGTGGCGGCGCCAGAGTCGATGGTGCGGCCGCCTTGCCCGACGAATCCTTGCTGCGTTTGTTCGGCAAGGGACTGTTTGCCAACAGTATCAATCCGAAAGTCGTATTGTTTTTCCTCTCGTTCCTGCCGCAGTTCATCGTCGCGGGCCAGGGCAATGCCAGCTGGCAGACGGCGCAGCTGGGCCTGGTCTTCACGGCGCAGGCGTGCGTGCTGTTCGGCCTGCTCGGCTATTTTTCCGGCGCCGTCGGCCTGTGGCTGAACCGCCGCCCGCGCGCCGGCCTGTGGCTCGACCGCGTGGCCGGCACCATCTTCATCGGCCTGGGCTTGCGCCTGATCCTGGCGCGCTGACCTCTTGCCGGGCGGTGATGCGGAACGCCAGTTCCATCTGGTCCTGCACGGCCATGGCGCCGCCCAGGATGGCGAACGGCACGATGCCGAAGTCGCTTTGTTTCAGCAGCAGGCTGCCGCTGGCCTGCAGGCTGCGCCCGTCGGCCGCTTGCTCGATCCGCACGGGCAGCCGCACCGTGCGCGTCACGCCATGCAGGGTGATGTCCGCATCAAACACCTGCTGGTCGCCCGTGCGGCGCGCCTCGATGCTGACCCACGGATAGCGTTCCGCCTCGAGCACGCGCACCAGCATGTTGTGGCGCGTGCCGGCGATGGCGTCGGCCGACGGCGTCGTCGTCAAGCCCGCCGCCTGGCGCAAGCTTTCTTCATCCACAGTCATCTCGTCGAGCCGGAAGCGCAACTGCGCGCGCCCCGGCGCGGGCGCCACGATGCCCTGCAGGCTGCGGCTGGCCACCACGTGATCATGCCCGAGCCGCGCCAGCGCGCCGCCACGGCGCACGGTGATGGTCAGCAGCGATTCTGCGGGCACGATGTGCAGCAGCTGCACGCCTTGCCGCTGCCACGCGGGCGCCGGCACGGCGGCAGGGGCGGGCGGCGCGGAAGCGGGGGCCGGCGCGGGCGGCAAGGGTGTGCAGGATAGCAGCAAGGCGCAGGCGCCGGCCAGCAGCATGCGGCGGTGAACAGTGTGCATCGATGAAAACTCCTGGCTGGACATGGACTGCGCGTGCAGAGGCGCAAGGCGCGATGGGGCGATGGGGCGATAGTACGCGATCCAGCCTGCCCGGCGCTAGCCCCTTCGCAGGCGGCCGCGCAAGGACGGAGTACAGGGATAGCGTTTACCGCGCCTGTCCGTCGACAAACAGGAGGATGGCGCTGGCGACCACCTGCGGCGCTTCGCGCTGCGGGAAGTGGCCGATGCCTTCGAGCAGCACGCGCTGGTAGGCGCCGCTGAAATGGCGTTCGCGTCCAGCCGAGCTGTCCGGGTGGTTGCAGGTGTCGGCCGCGCCATGCAGCACCAGGGTGGGCACCGGCAAGACGGGCGCCGGGTGCAGCCGCGCTTCGTCGGCTGCGTACGCGGGGTCGCCCTCGACAAACGCCCAGCGGTGACGGTAGGAATGCAGCACCACCTCGGCCCAGTCGGGACCGTCGAAAGCGCGGCTGGCCTGCGCGAAATCGGCTTCGCCATACCAGCCGGCGGGCGACCAGCTGTCCCACATCATGCGGGCAAACGCGTGGCGGTCATGCTCGACGGCATGCTGGCCCCGCGGCGTGGCCATGAACCAGTGGTACCAGTAGTTGCGCGCCTGCTGGTAAGACAGTTCTTGCCGTGGGTCATTCGTGCCATAGCCTACCGACAGCATGACGAGGCCGGACGCCGCATCGTGGCGCAAGCCGCAGGCATTGGCGACGGCGCGCGCGCCCCAGTCATGGCCCACCAGCAAGGGCCGATCCAGTTGCATGGCATCGATAAAGTCGAGCAAGTCGCGTCCCAGCGCGGCCAGCTGGCCGCTGCGCGGCGTGTCCGCATGGCGAAAGCGCGTGGGCGCGAAGCCGCGCAGGGCGGGCGCCAGCACGCGGTAGCCAGCGGCGGCCAGCGCCGTCGCCGTGCTGGCCCAGCTTTCCGGGCTGTCGGGCCAGCCGTGTACCAGCACGGCGCAGCGGCTGCCGGCGGCGTTCCATTCCAGGTAGGCCACGTCCAGCAGCGGGGTGGCGATGTAGTGATAGTCTTGCATGGCATTCCTGACGAAGGTGAGGGGAGAACGTCATGGTAGCGCCGGCAATGCATTTGATTCGTGAGCAATTCATCGATATTATGATCATATCTTGATGAATTGGAGCGTACCATGCACGCCTTGCCGGCAATGACCCTGGACATCGTCCTCTTGCGCAGCCTGCTGGAAGTGGTCGATACGGGCGGCTTCGCGCTGGCCGCGCAAAACCTGGCGCTGACGCCGTCGGCTGTCAGCGGGCATATCAAGCGCCTGGAACACAGCGCCGGCAAACAGTTGCTGGCGCGCACGACGCGCAGCCTGGAGCTGACGGCGGCCGGCGAACTGCTGTACATGTATGCGCGCAATATCGTCGACCTGGAACGCGAGGCGCGGGCCAGGCTCAGCGGTGCATCGGTGCAGGGGCGGCTGGTCCTGGGCGCGTCGGAGGATTTCGCGGGCACCTGGCTGCCGCAAGTGCTGCAGACGTTCCAGCGCTGGCATCCGCAAGCGTCGATCGAATTGAAGGTGGGCATCACGGCCGACCTGCTGCGGCGCCAGGCGCACGAGCAGATCGATGTCATTTTCGGCAAGCAATGCAGCCGCACGGAAGGGGCCGGCGAATTGCTGTGGGCCGAGCCGCTGGTATGGGCGTATGCGGCCGGCCGCCTGCCCGATCCGCAACTGCCCGTGCCGCTGGCGCTGTTTCCCTCGCCGTGCGTGTACCGCGAAGCGGCGCTGGCCGCTTTGGCGCAGGCGGGCCGTGCCTGGCGGCTGGCGTTTGACAGCGGCAGCATGGCCGGCTGCGTGGCGGCGGCGCTGGCCGGCTTTGCCGTGACGCCCGTGGCGCGCAGCCAGTTGCGCGAGGGCTTGCGCATCCTGGGAGCGGAAGAGGGCTTGCCGCCATTACCCGATGCCCGTTTTTATGCCTTTCCACGCAACAATACGCCGGCCGTGCTGGCGCTGGTGGACGCCGTGCGCGGCGCGGGACAGCGGCACCAGTTTCACGCATGATGCCGGCGGCGCCGGAAATGCCGATGAAAGTATGAAAGTTTAGCCTGCGTCATAAGGCGGTCATATGCCGCTGTTATGATGCTTTCGTTGGCACACAGCATGCATTGCGCAGATCACTACGCTCCGGGAGCGATAGGATGCAGGCATGACTCAACAGCTTAGCCGGTGAGCTCAACCATCGGCACCAGACATGTAAAAATTGTTTTATGGCAGTATTTGCAGGGTGGGGCAGGGGAAATGCAGGAATCGGGCGGGGCTTTAATGAAGTCCTAAGCCTGCCCGAGGGAAGGACTGGCATAGTGGATACATGGCGCACGGAGACCCCGGGCGCAAGGTTGCCGGACACCTCAATGACCGGCACGATTTCCACGTTTTCATGTGTTTCCCGTTTTATCCCTGCGCTCGAAACAGCGTTTCAACCGGCTACCGCACTTTGCGAAGCCGGTTTTTTTTTGCCTGCGTTTTCATCCGTTCCCGGCGCCGCGGCGCCGGGAAAGCCAATCAGCCCGCCTGTTTCGCCAGCCATGCATCGACGGCCGGCAGCCGTTCGGCGCGCAGCTTGATGCGGTACTTGATGCCGGCCACGGAGCTGTCGGCGTCGCCGCGCGCGCCGGCCGGCAGGTGCGCCTGCGCGTACGCTTCCAGCTTGGCGATCATGTCCGGCCGCGCCGAACCGGCGGCCAGGCGCGGGAAGTAGCGGCTGCGCGAGCTGGCGTCGATGCGCGCATTGACTTGCTCCAGGTGCGCCAGCGCAAAGTCGAAGGCCAGTTCCGGATGCGTGCGCGACACGCGCGAGATCATGGCCGGGCTGTTGGTCACGCCCGGTTCATCCGTCAGCGCCAGCGCCAGCGCGCGCTGCGCCAGCGCGGGATCGTCGCTCGAGGCCAGCAGGTCATACAGCTGGTTTTTCACCAGCGGCGTCTTTTCCTGCTGCGCGCGGGCGTGCAGCTGCTCCCAAGTGGCGGCGTCCGCATGCTGCGCCACCACGCCCAGGATGGTGCGGCGCAGGGGCGCGGGCATGGCGGCGGGGTCTTGCTCGCTGGCCGCATGGCGGCGGCGCGCCTCGGCGATCACGCCCGGTTCGCCCATGTCGCCGAGGATGGCGATCAGCTGTCCGCGCAGGGTCGCCACGCTCGACGCTTCGCCCGCGCGCGCTTCCCAGCCCGTCTGCGCCATCATCGGCGCCAGGCGCGCCACGGCAAAGCCGCCGAAGGCCTGCTGGCGCGCGGGGTCGCCGGCGTATTGCTCGTACAGGCTGCCCAGCGAGGCGGCCACCTTGCCCAGCACCTGCGGATCGGCCGACAGCGGCGTCGCTTTCACCAGTTCCAGGAAGTCGGCCAGGTTTTGCGCGCCCGCCAGGCCCAGCGACTGGCTGTCCGCCAGCAAGCCCAGTTGGTCGATCGGCGCCAGGCGCGCGAAGCTGCGCGCCAGCGCGCGCGTGTTGGACGGTGCATATATGGTGCGGTAGTAGCCGCTCTGGCCCGCGTTCACCAGCAGGGCGCCGCAGCCGGGCACGTTCAGGGTCGCCTTGCCATCCCTGACCAGCACCGTGGCCAGCTTGCCGCTGCCGACCGTCGAGGCGATGACGGGCACTTTCCACGACAGCGGTTTTTTATTCGGCTGGTCCTTGGAAAATTCCGTCTGCGTCAGGCGCACGCGCGTATTGCCGTTCCTGCACATGGCCTCGCCCACCGTGATCATCGGCACGCCGGGCTGCAAGGTGAAATCATGGGCGATGGCGCGGACCGGTTTGCCGGCGGCCGCATCGACTTCGCGCCACAGGTCGTCGGACACCGTATTGCCATACGCATGCTTGCGCATGTAGCTGCGCACGGCCGTGCGCCACGTGTCGGCGCCGACATACGCTTCGAGCATGCGGATCACCGCCTCGCCCTTTTGATAGGTGATGCCGTCGAAGGCCTGGCTGGCCTGCTCCACGGTGGCGATGCGCTGCACCACCGGATGCGTGGTGCGCAGCGCGTCCTGGCTCATGGCCGACTCGCGCCCGCCCACGCTGGACAGGGCCGTGTTCCACTCGGGGTGCAGACGCTCCGTGGTGCGGCTTTCCATCCACGACGCAAAACCTTCGTTGAGCCACAGGTCGTCCCACCAGCGCATGGTGACCAGGTCGCCGAACCACTGGTGCGCCATTTCATGCGACAGGGTGGTGTAGATGTTTTCCTTGTCGGCCTGGGTCGAGATGGCCGGGTCAAGCAGCAGGCCATATTCGAAAGTGAAGACGGCGCCCCAGTTTTCCATGGCGCCGAAGAACTGGCTGCGGCCCGGCGCGGCGATGTTGTCGAGCTTGGGCAGCGGATAGCGCACGCCGAAATAATCGTTGTATTCGCGCAGCAGGGCGCTTGACTCGTCGAGCGCGAAGCGGCTTTGCGCCAGCGCTCCTTTCTTCGTGATGACGCCGATCTCCGTACCGTCGGCCATCGTTGTCGCCCGCTCGAAGTCGCCCAGGCCGAAGAACAGCAGATACGTCGACATGCGCGGCGTCGTGGCGAAGTACACATGCTTCATGCCGTTGCCCAGGTCTTCGCTGCTGGCGATCGGCATGTTGCCGACGGCCATCTGGTTGCTCGGCACGACCACGTTGAGATCGAAGGTGGCCTTGTAGTCCGGTTCATCCCACGATGGCAGCATGCTGCGCGCGTCCGAATTTTCGAACTGCGTGTACAGCGCGCGCTGGCGGCCTTGCGGCGTGTCGTAGTCGAGCGAAAACAGGCCCGTGGCCTGCGTGCCGATCTTGCCGCTGTAATCGATGCGCAGCAGGTACTCGCCCTTCGCCACGGGTTCGGCGAAATGCACGGTGGCCGTCTGCTTGTCCGCGTCGAACGCGATCTTGCGCGTCACCTGCTTGCTGCCGCCCGCGCCTTCGATGGCGGCGGCCGCAAACGTCAGGTTCAAGGCATTGAAGGTGATGCTGGCGGTCGGCGCGTCGACCGCCACCTTGATGGCCACCTCGCCCTTGAAGGTAGAGGCGGCGGCGTCCGGCGTGATCGACACGATATAGTGCAAAGGCGTGACGCCGCGCGGCAGCTGCGTGGTGGTGCCGGGCGCATGGCTGGCCGAGACGTACCTGGCGGCGGGAGCTGCATTGTCTGCATGGGCTGCGGTGATGGAAGCCAGTGCCAGGACGGCGGCGGCCAGTTGGCTGCGCCGGAAGCGCGGAGTCGGTGTGCGATGCATGGTATGCCCTTGGTTCATGGATAAAACGCCCCCCAGCCGGATAGGCTGCGGGCGTTGATGACGTGTGGGGGACATCGCTGGAACTGGCGGCCAGCGTTCCCGTACAGCAATCTAAGGCGAAACGGGGGCAAAGTCAACGCGCCAGGGGCGCCGCACCATGCCGGTGCGCTGGTATGATGGGCGTCTGACTGCATTGCCACAGGCTGGTGCCGCGCCTGATTGGCCACCACCATAACGAGACGAGACCTGCACATGAAACTCACTATCAGCCCCCGCACGCCCAATCCGCGCCGCGTCACCATGTTCATCGCCGAGAAGGGCATCACCGGCATCGAGGAAGTGGCGCTCGACCTGATGGCCGGCCATCACCGCGATCCCGCCTTCCTGGCGAAAAACCCGCTGGGCCGCGTGCCCGTGCTGGAACTGGACGACGGACGCGTGCTGACCGAGACGCGCGCCATCTGCACCTACCTGGAAGGCTTGCAGCCGCAGCCGAACCTGATGGGCGAGGGATTCGAGGAGCGCGCCTTCATTGAAATGGCCGACCGCCGCGTGGAACTGCATTTGTTCAGCGCCGCCGCCAACTGGGTGCGTCACGGTCATCCGGCCTTGGTGGCGCTGGAAAACCCGCAGTTTCCCGATTTCGCCACGGCGCAGGCGGGCAAGCTGCGCGAGACGGCGCAATGGCTGGACCAGGTGCTGGCCCACCAGCCCTACATCGCCGGCGAACGCTTTACGATTGCCGACATCACGGCCTTCTGCGCGCTGGAATTTGTGCGCGGGCTGATGAAGTACCGGCCGGGCGCGGAAGGGTTGTCGAACCTGCAGGCTTACCGCGACCGCATCGCCGAGCGGCCCAGCGCGCAGGCGAAGTAGGCCATGCGTGCGGGCCGCTTCAACTATGTTGTCGGCTTACGCCCGTTGGGCTAAGCCGACCTACGCCGACCTACGCCGGCCTGCGTCTACCGACAGCCCGGTAGGTCGGATTAGCGGGACGCGTCATCCGACATCACCACTTACTTCAGCTGCTCGTGCAGGAAGGTGTAGGTCAGCGCCCACATCAGCGCCTGCTGGTCGTTGTTGGCGGCGCCCGCGTGGCCGCCTTCCGTGTTTTCCCAGTACAGCACGTCGTGGCCTTGCTCTTCCATCTTCGCCACCATCTTGCGCGCATGGCCTGGGTGGACGCGGTCGTCGCGTGTCGAGGTGGTAAACAGCACGCGCGGATATTTCTTGTCCTTGAAGACGTTCTGATACGGCGAGTACTTGCTGATGTAGGCCCATTGTTCCGGCACGTCCGGATCGCCGTACTCACCCATCCACGAAGCGCCCGCCAGCATCTTGTTATAGCGGCGCATGTCGAGCAGCGGCACCTGGCTGACGACGGCGTTGAACAAATCGGGACGCTGCACCAGCACGGCGCCCGTCAGCAGGCCGCCATTGCTGCCGCCCATGATGCCCAGGTGGCGCGGACTGGTGACCTTGCGCTTGATCAGGTCCTGCGCCACCGAGATGAAATCGTCATACGCGCGCTGGCGGTTTTCCTTCAGCGCCGCCTGGTGCCAGCGGGGGCCGAATTCGCCGCCGCCGCGGATATTCGCCAGCACATACACGCCGCCCTTTTCCAGCCACGCCACGCCCGTGGTGCCGCTGTAGCTCGGTTTGAGCGACACTTCAAAGCCGCCATAGCCATACAGCACGGTGGGGTTGCTGCCGTCGAATTTCGTCTTCTTGCTCATGATGGCGAAGTAGGGCACCTTGGTGCCGTCCTTCGACGTCGATTCGAACTGCTCCACCTTGTACGGCGCCGCATCGTAGTAGGCGGGCAGCGACTTGATTTTCGTGCGCTGGTCGCTTTGCGCCGTGGCCAGATACAGGGTGGTCGGATTGAGGAAGTCGGTCACCGTCAGGAAGTACTGGTCCGAATCGACCGGGTCGAGCGCGCTGACGGCCAGGGTGCCCAGCTTCGGCGCGTCGACGGCGCGGCGTTGCCACTTGCCGTTCACGTGGCGCAGTTCCGTCAGGCGGTTCTTGACCTTGTCCAGGGTGGTGACGAGGATGGCCGATTTGGTGGCCGTAACATTGTCCAGCGACGAGGTGGCCGTGGGCGCGTACAGCACTTCCAGCGCCTGCTTGCCTTGCATGAAGGCCTTGAAGTCGGTCGCCAGCAGCGAGCCTTGCACGTAGGTCTTGCCGTTCACTTTCCAGTCCGAGCGCAGGGTGATGATCAATTGATCGCGTACGGTGAAGGCCGTCGCGTCGTCCGGCTTCGGCACTTTTTTCAGATCGGCGCCTTCGCGCAGGAACATTTCGCCGCTGTAGAAATCGATTTGCCGCTCGATGAACTGGTGTTCGTGGCCGGGCGTGAAGTCCTTGTAGGCGCCCGCGCTCAGGTCGTCGGGTTTGGCTTCATACAAGGTGTGCGCCTGCGCCAGCGGCGTGCCGCGCTGCCACTGTTTGATGATGCGCGGGTAGCCCGAGCTGGTCATCGAGCCGGGGCCGAAATCGGTGGACACGAACAAGGTGTCCTGGTCGATCCAGCTGGCGCTGCCCTTCGCTTCGGGCAGGGTGAAGCCGCCGTCGACAAAGGCGCGCTTGGCCACGTCATATTCGCGCACCACCTTGGCGTCGCCGCCGCCGCGCGACAGGGAAATGAGGCAGCGTTCGCCCTTCGGATACAGGCAGGAGGCGCCGCCCCAGACCCAGTTTTCATGCTCGCCGGCGGCCAGCTGGTCGAGGTCGATCACGGTTTCCCACGCCGGTTCGGCCAGCTGGTACTGCGCCAGGGTGGTGCGGCGCCAGATGCCGCGCACGTGCTGGGCATCGCGCCAGAAATTGTAGTAAAACGCGCCTTCCTTGCTGACGTAGGGAATGCGTTCCTTCGAGTTGAGGATGGTTTTCAGGCGCGCCTGCAGGGCCGCGAAGCCGGGCTGGGCTTCCAGCTCTTTGGTGGTGACGGCATTGTGCTGCTTGACCCAGGCCAGCGGCTTGTCGCCGAGGACTTCTTCCAGCCACAAATGGGGATCGGTGTTGGCGGCGGCAGGGGCGGGGGCTTGCGCGTGGGCGAGGCCCGCTGCGGCCAGGCCGAGCAGCATGCTGCCGGCGAGAGTGCGATATGACGACATGTAAGGTTCCTGGTTGGTCCGGTGGAGGCCGCGTTGCAGGCAAAACGGCGCAGCCATGGTGCCATGGATTGCTGTGAGGAACCAGTGTCTATGGACGGCTACCTGAAAAAATAGTTACTTTTCCAATATTGTTTGCTGGAAAAGAGCAGGGCCGTAGAATCTGCGGCACTTGGTGTACCAGTCCGTGCCGTTGCCGTGCCCTGATGCGCGGCGTTCACGGCAGCTGATTGACCCACACGGGCGCCGACCAGACGATGTTGCCGTCGTCCTGCGTCAGGCGCGCGTAATAGACATGGGGGCCGGGCGCGGGCGTGACGGTGAGCTCGGCCTGGTCCGACAGTTGCGTGACGGAGCCGTTGCCGCCCGGTACGCCGTGGAAAATGGCGACGGCCGCCGCTTGCCGGCCCGCGCTGTTGCTGAAACTGGTAGACAGTTGCAAGGGCCCGTGGTTGTCGAAACGCTCGCCCATCAGCTTGCCATTGGCCGTGAACAGCAGCTGCGCGTGCTTGTCCATGGTGGCAAACGCGCGGCGCGCGCGCAGCGCGTCGAGGAAGCTGTCGCGTGACACGGGCATGCCGGCGGCCGGGCTGGCCACCAGCACGGCCGTGCGGTTGCCGTACGACGCGCCCCAGTTGGCGCAGTGGTTGTCCTGGTTGCTGCTGAAGGCCACGTGGTAGCCGGCCGCCAGGGCACGGTTGCAGGCCGCCTCGTAATTGCTGCGCCGCGTTTCCGTTTCCTGGTCGTTGGTGGAAAACGCGGATGTATTCATCACTTCGCACAGCACCATGGCCGCATCGCCGTCCGGCGTGTAGCCGAGCGGCTGGCCATCGACGAGAAACTGGCCCGCATAGGCAGGGTGGTTGAACTGGCCTATCCAGCCCCGTTCGCGCATCAGCGCATACAGGGCGGCGTAGTCGCTTTTCGGCGTTTCCAGGTCGGCCAGCAATTCGCCCCGGGCATTCCTTTCCCAGCCCAGCAATTGGTCGCTATTGAAGATGTTCAGGTGGCCGCCCTTGTTGATGACGCCCCATTCCATGCCGTACAGGGCCAGGAAACCGGGGTGGGCGTTTGTATAGGCGGCCGCTTCGGCCAGCCCCGTCTGGTACAAGGCCTTCGCTTCGGCAGGCGTGGCTGCGGGATTGGTTCCGTCCGAACCGTCATACATATGGTTGTGCTCGGATGTCAGCAGGGCGTCCAGGCCGTGATCCTGCGCATATTTATAGGCGTCGATGGGGCCGAACGGCGCCGTTTGCGGCTCCTGCGCGCCATGGCAGGCATCAAGCGCCGCGCCGCCGTCGCTGTGGCGCGTCTGGCTGTGCAGGTTGGCGTAGACGATGCGGTAGCCGGGCTCCTCATCCAGGCGAGACAGTTGTTGCAGGCCGGCCTGGAAGGCGGGCACCCGGGGCGCCGTGCTGGCGCCCCGCTGCACCGCGATTTGCCATTGCTGTTCCACCTGCGCTTCGCGCGGCGTGCCGGCATTGGCCACGGCCAGCAGGCGCAGCTCGTACAAGCCGTCCGGCGCCATCACGCGCCGTTCGCGCGCATCGGCATCGGCGCGGCCATCCCAGGGCAAGTTGACGCGCTTGCCGCTGGCGCCCACCTGTTCCATGCCCGACCAGCGCCGCAGCACGGCGCCTTGCGGACCGGGACCGGACAAGGTCAAGGTCCAGCGCACGGCATGCGGGCGGCCTTCGTCCGGATAGCTGAGCCGCACGACGAATGTGCGCGCCTGCGTGACCCGCTCGCCGCGCGCCGCGTGGAACGGTGCGAATACCGTGGCGTCCAGCTCGCTGTGCTCCCTCGGTTCGGGAGAGACATCTTGCGCTGCGGCAGTGTTACTCCAGGCGATCAGGAGCGCACCCACGCAGACGCATGCCAGTGCGCGCGCCAAGCCGCGCCGTGGCTGCCATTGCCGCAGTTGCCCGAACATGCCGGCCTCCGCTTCATGAACTCAATATCAATTAGACAAACATTGCACTTTCGAGTTCCGCAACGCACCAAGAAGAGGCGCGCCTGCACCGCCAGGTGCCATGACCTGGCGCAAAGTCCGTACAAATACGCACCCTGCCCCTGGGACGGGCCTGGCACGGCGCTTGCTAAACAGAAGGGACGGATCAACGGCGATCCCCTGAATAAACGCACAACGGTCCAACGACGGACCACCTGGACAACGGCGTCCGCTCTGGCTGATTTTTTCATCGGCGGGGGCGGGCGCCGTTTTTGTTTGCATCTTTGTTATTTTCGGGATACTTCGGGAAACCATCATGGCCAGCCAAAAAGCAACGCGCATCGCGCTCTTCTCCCTCGCCACGCCGCCCATGCGGGCATTCCACCTGACGTGGATGGCATTTTTCGTGTGTTTCTTCGCCTGGTTCGCCTGCGCACCCCTGATGCCGGTCATCAAGGGCGAGTTCGGCCTTTCCTTGGCGCAAGTGGCGAACATCAATATCGCGGCCGTCGCCATCACCATCCTCGTGCGCCTGATCGTCGGGCCCTTGTGCGACCGCTACGGCCCCCGCAAGACGTACACGGGCTTGCTGCTGCTCGGTGCCATTCCCGTGCTGGGCGTGGCCGCGTCGCAAAGCTATGAAAGCTTTCTGTTCTTCCGCCTGGGCATCGGCGCCGTCGGCGCCAGCTTTGTCATCACGCAATATCACACCTCCGTGATGTTCGCTCCGCGTGTTGTCGGCACGGCAAACGCGGCCGCCGCCGGCTGGGGCAATGCGGGCGGCGGCGCGGCGCAGGCGCTGATGCCGCTGCTGCTCGGCGCCGTGCTGATGCTGGGCGTGTCCGAATCGCTGGGCTGGCGCGTGGCCCTGCTGGTGCCGGGCGTGCTGATGCTGGTGATGGCCGTGCTGTACTGGCGTTATACGCAGGATTGCCCTGAAGGTAATTACTCGGACTTGCGCGCCGCCGGCACCGCCATCGAAGGCGGTAAAGGTGGTGGTAAAAGCGGTGGCTGGGACAGTTTCAAGGCCGCCAGCAGCAATTATCGCGTCTGGCTGCTGTTTGTCACCTACGGCGCCTGCTTCGGCATCGAAATCTTCATCCACAACATCGCCGCCGTCTACTACGTCGACCATTTCGGCCTGTCGTTGAAATCGGCTGGCCTGGCCGCCGGCAGCTTCGGCCTGCTGGCGCTGTTTGCCCGCGCTTTGGGCGGCTGGCTGTCCGACAAGCTGGCCCTGCGCGGCAACCTGAACAGCCGCGTGACGCTGCTGTTCATGCTGATGATAGGCGAAGGCGTGGGCTTGCTGTGGTTTGCCAAGGTCGACAGCGTCACCTGGGCCGTCATCGCCATGCTGGTCTTCGGCCTGTTCACCCACATGGCGTGCGGTGCCACCTACGCGCTGGTGCCCTTCATCGACAGCAAGGCTCTCGGCGGCGTGGCCGGCATCATCGGCGCGGGCGGCAACGTGGGCGCCGTGGCGGCCGGTTTCCTGATGAAAGGCACGGGCGACATCCGCCAGACCTTGATCATCCTCAGCGCGCTGGTGGTGATTTCGGCCCTGTGCGCCATCGCCGCCCGTTTCACGGGCCTGGCGGCCGAACCGAACATGGCCGCGGCCTGAGGAGAGCGCAATGAACCACCCCTTGAACATCGTCGTCCTTGGCCATGGCATGGTCGGGCATAAATTCCTCGAACGCCTGGCACTGGACAACGCGCCGCACCTGTCCGTGACGGTCTTGTGCGAAGAGCCGCGCCCCGCCTACGACCGGGTGCACCTGTCCGAATTTTTCAGCGGCAAATCGGCCGAGGACCTGTCGCTGGTGGCGCCCGGCTTTTTCGACAAGGGCAACGTCGTGTTAAAGCTCAATGCGCGCGCCGTGTCCATCGACCGCGCGGCGAAAACCGTCACTGCCAGCACGGGTGAAGTGCTGGCCTACGACAAACTCGTGTTTGCCACCGGCTCGACGCCGTTCGTGCCGCCGCTGCCGGGCAAGGAGCGCGATGGCTGCTTCGTCTACCGCACCATCGAAGACCTGGAAGCCATGCTGGCCTGGGGTGCCAAGTCGAAAACGGGCGTGGTCATCGGCGGCGGCTTGCTGGGCCTCGAATGCGCGAAAGCCTTGCGTGATTTGAAGCTCGACACCCACGTGGTGGAATTCGCGCCGCGCCTGATGGCCGTGCAGGTGGACGAGGGCGGCGCGCGCGTCTTGCGCCGCAAGATCGAGGAGCTGGGCGTGACCGTGCACACGCAAAAGAATACGCTGGCCATCGTTGACGGCGAATCAGCCACGCACCGCATGCAGTTCGCCGACGGCAGCCACCTGGAAGCGGACATGATCGTCTTTTCGGCCGGCATCCGCCCGCGTGACGAACTGGCGCGCGCCTGCGGCCTGGACGTGGGACCGCGCGGCGGCATCGCCATCGACGACCGCTGCGTCACCTCCGACCCGGACATCTATGCCATCGGCGAATGCGCGCTGTGGGGCGGCCTGGTGTTCGGCCTGGTGGCGCCCGGCTACGAAATGGCCCGCATCGCTGCCCGCCACCTGCTGCAGGAGGAAGAAGGAGAAGCGGGCGAAGCCTCGTTCAAGGGCGCCGACATGAGCACCAAGCTCAAACTGATGGGCGTGGACGTGGCCAGCCTGGGCGACCCGCACGGCAATGCGCCGGGCAGCCGCTCCTACCAGTTCATGGACGAGCGCAAGCAGATCTACAAGAAGATCGTCGTTTCCGACTGCGGCAAGTACCTGCTGGGCGGCGTGATGGTGGGCGACGCCAGCGAATACGGCACGCTCTTGCAGATGATGCTCAACAAGATCGAGCTGCCGGCATCGCCGGAATTCCTCATCCTGCCGCAGGCGGACGGCCAGCAAAAGGCGGGACTCGGTGTGGATGCCTTGCCCGAGTCGGCGCAAATCTGCTCGTGCAACGACGTGTCGAAAGGCGCGCTGTGCGCGGCCGTGGCCGATGGCGCCACCAGCATCGGCGCATTAAAATCCTGCACGAAAGCCGGCACGGCCTGCGGCGGCTGCGTGCCGCTGGTGACGCAGATCATGAAGGCGGAAATGCAGAAGCAGGGCCTGGCCGTCAACAACCACGTGTGCGAACACTTTGCGTACTCGCGCCAGGAATTGCACCATCTGGTGCGCGTGGGAAAAATCCGCAGCTTCGGCGCGCTGCTGTCCGCGCATGGAAAGGGTCTTGGTTGCGACGTGTGCAAGCCCGTGGCGGCGAATATCCTGGCGTCTTGCTGGAACGATTTCGTGCTGTCGCCCGTGCACGCCAGCCTGCAGGACAGTAACGATTATTTTCTCGGTAATATCCAGAAGGATGGCACGTATTCCGTCGTGCCGCGCATGCCGGGCGGCGAAGTGACGGCCGATGGCTTGATCGCCGTGGGCATGGTGGCGAAAAAATACGGTCTCTATACGAAGATCACGGGCGGCCAGCGGGTCGACCTGTTCGGCGCGCGCGTGGACCAGTTGCCGGCCATCTGGGAAGAGCTGATCGCGGCCGGCTTCGAGTCGGGCCACGCCTACGGCAAGTCGCTGCGCACGGTGAAATCGTGCGTCGGCTCCACCTGGTGCCGCTATGGCGTGGCCGACAGCGTGGGCTTCGCGATTCAACTGGAGAACCGCTACAAGGGCTTGCGCACGCCGCACAAGATCAAGTTCGGCGTCTCCGGCTGCACGCGCGAATGCGCCGAGGCGCAAGGCAAGGACATCGGCCTTATCGCCACGGAAAAGGGCTGGAATTTGTACGTGTGCGGCAATGGCGGCATGAAGCCGCGCCATGCGGAATTGCTGGCATCCGATCTCGATGAAGCGACCCTGGTGCGCTATGTCGACCGCTTTTTGATGTTTTACGTGCGCACGGCCGACCGCCTGCAGCGCACCAGCGTGTGGCGCGACAACCTGGAAGGGGGCCTCGACTACCTGAAAGCCGTCGTCGTGGCCGACCGTCTGGGCATCGCCCACGAGCTGGAAGCGGACATGCAGCACGTGGTCGACACCTATGCCTGCGAGTGGAAGGAAGCCGTCTCGAATCCCGCCGTGCGCCAGCGTTTCCGCCATTTCGTCAACAGCGGGAAGAACGATGAAAACGTCGTGTTCGTGGAAGAGCGGGGCCAGATCCGGCCCGCCACGCCCCTTGAACGCCGCAACACCGTGATCCCCATCCTTGCCGTGGAGGCGTGAGCCATGAATGCGATGAATGAATTGAACAGCGCCAGCGCCGACAACTGGGTGGCCATCTGCCCCTTGACGGACATCGTGCCCGACACGGGCGTGTGCGCGCTGCTGGGTGGCCGGCACGTGGCCGTGTTCCGCGTCGGCGATGCCGCGCCGCGCGTGTACGCCATCGACAATGTCGACCCGAACGCGGGCGCTTCCGTGCTCTCGCGCGGGCTGGTGGGCAGCATCGGCGAGCGCGTCGTGGTGGCGTCGCCCATCTACAAGCAGCACTTCGACCTGGCCAGCGGCGAGTGCATCGAAGCACCTGAACACTCGGTGGCCGCCTGGCCGGCGCGCGTGTTCGGCGGCATGGTGTGGGTGGCCCTGTGAACACCGCCGCACGGCCGTCTTTAGTCGTGGTCGGCAACGGCATGGCCGGCATGCGCACGGTCGAGGAATTGCTGAAACTCGCGCCGGACCTGTACGACATCACCGTCTTCGGCGCCGAACCGCACGGCAATTACAACCGCATCCTGCTGTCTCCCGTGCTGGCCGGCGAAAAGACGGTGGACGACATCATGCTGCACACGCGCGACTGGTATGCGCACAACGGCATCACCCTGCACGCGGGCGACCCCGTGGTACACATCGACCGCCAGGCGCGCACGGTGCAGGCGCTGTCGGGCATCGAGGTGCGCTATGACCGCCTGCTGCTGGCCACCGGTTCCACCCCGTTCATCGTGCCCGTGCCGGGCCACGAACTGCCCGGCGTGATCGGTTTTCGCGATATCGACGATGTCGACACCATGCTGCGGGCGGCGCGCCAGCACCGCCACGCGGTCGTCATCGGCGGCGGCTTGCTGGGACTGGAAGCGGCCAACGGCCTGCAGCGCCAGGGCATGGACGTCACGGTGGTGCACATGAGCGGCGCCCTGATGAACCAGCAGCTCGACGCGCCCGCATCGATGCTGCTGAAATCGGCGCTGGAAGCGCGCGGCCTGCGGTTTTTGATGCAGGCGCAAACGTCGGCCATCATGGGCAGCACCCGCGTGGAAGGCGTGCAGTTTGCGGACGGCAGCAGCATTCCCGCCGACCTGGTGGTGATGACGGCCGGCGTGCGTCCCAACATCGTGCTGGCGCAAGCGGCCGGCCTGCACTGCGAACGGGCCATCGTCGTCGACGACTGCCTGCAAAGCTACGACCCGCGCGTGTACGCCGTGGGCGAATGCGTGCAGCACCGGCGCGCCACCTTCGGTCTGGTCGCGCCCATATGGGAACAGGCGCGCGTGTGCGGCGCGCATCTGGCCGGCGCCGGGCACCGCCGCTACGTGCAGCAAGCCAGCGCCACCAAATTGAAAGTGACGGGCATCGACCTGTATTCGGCCGGCGACATCATCGGCGGCGAGGGCAGCGAAGACCTGGTGCTGCGCGATCCGAGGCGTGGCGTCTACAAGCGGCTCGTGGTGCAGGGCAGCCGCCTGGCCGGCGCCGTGCTGTATGGCGACGTGCAGGACGGTCCGTGGTATTTCGACCTGATCCAGCAGCGCCGCGACATCAGCAAGCTGCGCGCCCATTTATTGTTTGGCCAGGCGCTGTGCGCCCAGGCCGCCTGACAGCGACCAACAGGATACGCCCATGACCAGCTGCACGCCCGTGAAAACCACTTGCCCGTACTGCGGCGTCGGCTGCGGCGTGGAAGCGACACGCCTGCCCGACGGCGCCATCCGCATCGCCGGCGATACAACGCACCCGGCCAACCTGGGCCGCCTGTGCGTGAAAGGTTCGGCCCTGGGCGACACCCTGGACCTCGAACAGCGCCTGCTCTACCCGCAGGTGCGCGCCGACGGCGTGCTGCGGCGCGCTTCCTGGGATGCCGCGCTGGACCAGGTGGCCGGCGGCCTGCGCGCCATCATCGATGAGCACGGCCCCGACGCCGTCGCCCTGTATGTCTCGGGCCAGCTGCTGACGGAAGACTATTACATCGCCAACAAATTCATGAAGGGCTATGTGGGCAGCGCGAACATCGACACCAATTCGCGCCTGTGCATGTCCTCGGCCGTCGCCGGCCACAAGCGCGCGTTCGGCGAAGACATCGTGCCCGGCTGCTATGAAGACCTGGAGCTGGCCGACATGGTCGTGCTGGTGGGCTCGAACACGGCCTGGTGCCACCCGATTTTGTTCCAGCGCATCGCCCGCATCCGCGAAACCCGGCCGGAGATGAAGCTGGTGGTGATCGACCCGCGCCGCACGGCCACCTGCGAGCTGGCCGACCTGCATTTGCCCGTGAAACCGGGCACCGACGTGTGGCTGTTCAACGGCTTGCTGTGCTATCTGGCGAAGGAGGGCGTGATCGCCGACGCTTTCGTCACGCGGCACAGCCGCGGCCTCGACGCAGCGCTGGCGGCCGCCCACGCGGACTGCGGCGACCCCTTGCAGGTAGCGCGCATCTGCAAGGTCGACCCGCAAGCCCTGCTGGCGTTTTACCAGGCGTTTGCCGCCACGCGCAAGGTCGTCACGGCCTTTTCGCAGGGCGTGAACCAGTCGTCCTCCGGTACGGACAAGGTCAACAGCATCATCAACTGCCACCTGGCGACGGGTCGCATCGGCCAGCCCGGCATGGGGCCGTTTTCGCTCACGGGCCAGCCGAACGCCATGGGCGGGCGCGAAGTAGGGGGCCTGGCCAACATGCTGGCGGCGCACCTTGAACTGGACAATCCGCTGCACCGCGACACCGTGCAAACCTTCTGGGACTCTCCGCGCATCGCCGCCAAACCGGGCTTGAAGGCGGTGGACCTGTTCCACGCGATCGAGGCGGGCAAGGTCAAAGCCGTGTGGATCATCGCCACCAATCCCCTGGTCAGCATGCCGGACGCCGACCAGGTGCGCCGCGCGCTGGCCACGTGCGAGCTGGTGGTGGTGTCGGACATCAGCGCGCAGTCGGACACGAATGCCCATGCCGACGTGCTGCTGCCGGCCCTGGGCTGGGGCGAGAAGGACGGCACGGTGACGAACTCCGAGCGCCGCATCTCGCGCCAGCGCGCGTTCTTGCCGGCGCCGGGCGAGGCGCGTGCCGACTGGGACGTGCTGTGCGACGTGGCGCGCCGCATGGGTTATGACGGCTTCGATTTCGCGGCGCCGCAAGCCATTTTTGCCGAACACGCACGGCTGTCGACCTTCCGCAACGGGGCGGAAACGGCGCGGCTGTTCAATCTGGCGGGCCTGGACAAGCTGGATGCGGCGCAGTACGACGCCCTGGCGCCACAGCAGTGGCCGCAGGGCCGGGCGCGCCTGTTCGGCGACGGCCGCTTCGCCCATGCGGACGGGCGCGCGCGCTTCGTGCCGACGGCGCCGCGCGCGCCGCACAACATGCCCGGCGAGGACTATCCGCTGATCCTGAACACGGGCCGGGTGCGCGACCAGTGGCATACGATGACGCGCACGGGCAAGGCGGCCAAACTGTCGGGCCATGTCGCCGAAGCGTTCATCGATATCCACCCGCAGGATGCGCTGCTGTACGGCGTGCGCGAAGGCGAACTGGCGCGCATCACCAGCGCCTGGGGCGCGATGGTGGCGCGCGTCGTGCATGGCGGCGGCATCGCGCGCGGCCAGGTCTTCGTGCCCATCCACTGGAGCGACGCGAATGCGTCCGACGCGCGCGTGGGTGCCGTCGTCAATCCGGTCGTCGATCCCGTCTCGGGCGAACCGGAATTCAAGCACACGCCCGTGCGCATCGAACAATTCCGCGTGCACTGGCATGCGTTTGTCCTGAGCCGCACGCCCTTGGCCCTGGACGGCGTGGCGCACTGGACGCGCATCCAGGGCGAGCAGTTCCTGCGCTACGAACTGGCGGGCCGCCAGCGCATCGAGGATCTCGGCGCCTGGGCGCGCGCGCTGCTCGGCGTCACGGACGACAACGCCGACTGGCTCGATTACGCGGATGCCAGCGCCGGCGTGTACCGCGCCGTGCACCTGGACGAGGGACGCATCGCGCAATGCGTGTATGTCTCGCCCCGTCCCGACCTGCCGTCGCGCAGCTGGCTGGCCGGCCTGTTTGCGCATGCGCAAATGGATGCGCTTGATCGCGCCGGCGTGCTGCTGGGCCAGCCCATCGGCAAGGGCGTGGACGCCGGTCCCATCGTGTGCTCGTGCTTTGGCGTGGGGCGCAACACCATTTGCGCGGCCATCGCCGGGCAGAAACTGGAGACGACGGCGCAGGTGACGGCCTGCGTCAAGGCGGGCGGCAATTGCGGCTCCTGCGTGCCGGAGATACGACAGTTGCTGCTTGAAGCGCGCAGCGCGGCCTGATCATCTGTCCTTTCCCGCGCGGCTTTGCTATATTGCCAGCTCTACAAGGGGAGAGGCAATGTGATGACGGCAGGACAATACGACACGGTCTGGCTGACGGGCTTGAGCGGCGCCGGCAAGTCCAGCATCGCCGACGCGCTGGCGCGCCAGCTCAAGGAGCAGGGGTGCGCCGTGGCAGTACTCGATGGCGACCAGCTGCGCCATGGCTTGAATCGCGACCTGGGTTTTACGCCCCAAGACCGGCATGAAAATATCCGCCGCACGGCCGAAGTGGCGCGCCTGATGAACGGGGCGGGCTTGACTGTCATCGCCGCCTTCATTTCTCCCTACCGCGCAGACCGGGCCATGGCCGCCGCCATCATCGGCGCGGCGCATTTCATTGAAGTCCACGTCAGCACGCCGCTGGCCGTGTGCGAGGCGCGCGACCCGAAGGGCCTGTATGAAAAGGCGCGGGCAGGGAAGCTGGCGCAATTCACGGGCGTTTCCGCACCCTATGAAGCGCCGCTGGCCGCCGCGCTGACCCTGGACACGGGCACCCTGGCGCTGGACGAGTCGGTCGAGCGCATTTGCCGCTACCTGCGGCAGCGGCCGTGACGACCTGGCGCAAACGATTGCGCCGGCGCCTGCCCGCCAGCCTGAAGGCGCGCATGAGCGTGGTCGTCTTTCTGCTCGTGCTCGCTGCCGTGGCCTCGCTGGCGCTGGCCACCCTGTCCGTGGCCGAGCGCGGCATGCGCGATGTGACGGGGCGCCAGCAGTACGTATCGCTGTCCAGCGCCGCCGTCTTCATCGATGAGGAACTCGACGCGAAGCGCAACGTGCTGCGCGCCATTGCCGACAGCCTGCCGGCCGGCGGCGCGCACGACGGCGCCAGCCTGCAGCGTTACCTGGCTGCGCAAACGGTGCTGCGCAAGGAATTTTATTCGGCCGGCGTGGTCGGTATCGACGGGGCCGTGCTGGCCAGCGTGAGTCCCTTCAAGCCGCAGGCGGGGCTGAATGTGAAGGGCCGCCCTTACTTTGAACAGACGCTGGCGACCCGGCGCTCGGTGATTTCCGCGCCCCTCAACGGCAGCATTTCCGGCATGCCCATCGTCGTGGTCACGCAACCCGTGTTCGACGCGCGGGGCGCCGTGCGCTATGTGCTGGCGGCCAGCGTCAACCTGCGCCAGCCCGATTTCCTGGGCCGCCTGGGCGCCCTCAAGCCGGGCACGGGCGGCTACCTGTACATCATGACCGGCGAAGGCATCATCGTCGAGCATCCCGACAAGTCGCGCATCATGCAGCATATCGAGGCGCATGGTCCCATCAGCATGTCCGCGCGGCGCGCCTTGCAGGGTTTCGAGGGCTGGCTGACGGGCACCACCACGCAAGGCGTCGATGCCCTGTTTGCCTACCACCGCATCGCGTCGACGGGCTGGATACTGGCGTCCGTGTATCCCATGCGCGACGCGTTCGCGCCGCTGCACGCCATCCGCAGCAAGATATTGCTGGCCGCCGTGCTGCTGGCGGCGCTGGCGGGGCTGGCCGGCTGGCGCGTGGTGCTGCGCCTGCTGCTGCCTTTGGCGCGGCTGCGCCACCATGTGCATGAAATCCGCCGCCAGCGCCTGGGCATCGAGGCGCTGCAAATCGAGCGGCGCGACGAGATCGGCGACTTGAGCCGCGATTTCTACTCGCTGATGGCCGAGCGCGAAATTGCCGTGGCGCAGACGCGCGACAGCGAGCGGCGTTTGAAACTGCTGACGGACCACGTGCCCGTGGTGATCGTCTATATCGACCGCGAGCACCGCTACCAGTTCATCAATGCGACGTTTGAAAAATGGTTCGGCAGATCGCAGCAGGAAAGCATGATGCAGTCGATCCGCGAGGTGCTGGGCGAGGAAGCCTACCAGTTGCGCGAACAATACCTGCGGCGCGCCTTCTCGGGCGAGGAGGTTGAATATGAGTTCACCATCGGCGGCGACGGAGACGCTGGCCAGCGCGCCTTCCAGACCAGCTACGTGCCCGACGTGGGCGAGAGCGGCGCGGTGGAAGGCGTGTATGGCCTGATCCACGAAATCACCAAGACCAGGGCCGTGCATACGGCGCTGCAGTTCGCCGCCGCCACGGATATCCTGACGGGCATCGCCAACCGGCGCCGTTTCGACGAACAGCTGGAATTGAGCATGCAGCGCACGCGGGCCGCGCGCGCGCCGATGGCGCTGGCCTATCTCGATATCGACCGTTTCAAGGCCATCAACGACAGCCTGGGACACAAGGCGGGCGACGAGGTGCTCAAGGAGTTCGCCGCGCGCCTGGTGCGCAGCGTGCGCGCCAGCGACCTGGTGGCGCGCCTGGCCGGCGATGAATTCGTGATCATTCTCGAAGGGGTGAACGGCGCGGCCGAAGTGCGCCAGGTCGGCGCCAAGATCGTCGAGGCCATCCGCCAGCCGTTTGCGCTGGCCGGCGGTCCGCTGCCGGTGACGACCAGCGTCGGCATGGCCATCTTCCGCGAGGGCGCGCTGACGCCGGCGCAGCTGCTGGATCTGGCCGACCAGGCCCTGTACGCCGCCAAGGGGCAGGGCCGCGACGGCGTGGCGCTGCGCGAGGCGGCGCCGTAGCCACTAAAGGATGGCGCTCCAGTGATCGAGCTGCTGCGTGGTGGCCGTCACGCCGCCGCACACGATGACGAGCACATTGCGGTAGGGAGCCAGTTCCGGCGCCTTGCCGTAGACGGCCGCCAGCGCCGCTCCGCAGGCCGGTTCCACCACCAGGCGCTGGTCGGCGACAAAGCGCTGGCAGGCGTCAACGGCGGCGCGGTCCGACACCACCACGCTGTGCAGCAGGCGAGTCTGGCTGATGGCGTATGCCTGGGCGCAGACCTGGCGCGCGGCCAGCGACGTGGCGATGCTGCTCACGGCCGGCAGGGCCACGTGTTCGCGCGCGGACACGGCCGCCGCCAGCGAAGCGGCGCCTTGCGTTTCGACGGCCACGATGGCCACGTCATCCCAGCCGTTGCGCTGCAAGCCTTCGGCCACGCCGGCCAGCAGGCCGCCGCCGCCCACCGACAGCACCACCGCGTCCGGTTTCAGGCCCGCGCGCGCTACTTCATCGATCATGCCGGCATGGCCCTGCCACAGCAGCGGGTCGTCGAACGGGTGCAAAAAAGCGTCTTGCGGCGTGAGCATCGATTGGGCCAGCGCGTTCGCTTCCTGCCAGGCGGCGCCGTGCACGATGACTTCGGCGCCTTCCTGGGCGATCAGGGCCTTGGCCCGTTCGCTCGTCGTTTCCGGCACGACGACGATGACGGGAATACCGAGCTGGCGTCCCGCATAGGCGACGGCGATGCCGGCATTGCCGCCGGAAGAGGAAATGAAGCGGCTGGCGCCGCGCCGCGCGTATTCTTCGCAGGCGAGGCCGATGCCGCGGATCTTGAAGGAGCCGGGTGGCTGCAAGGCTTCGAGCTTGAGCCAGATGGCGCGTTCGCTGAGCAGGCTCAGGGCGCGCGAGTTGAGCAAGGGAGTTTCGATGTGCAGGGCCATGCGTGTTCCTGGTAAACAGTCAGGCCAGCATCATAGCCGAAGCGCCCGCGCCACCGTGTCATCCTTGCCGGCAGTGCGCTGGCTGTCAGTTCAGCGGGACGCTTTTGAGGTGGTGCGTGCGCGCCACTTCCTTCATCGCTTCGAGCAGATCGTCGCGCAGCTGGCGCGGCAGCTTGCCGAAGAATTCCTCGTCGTTCTGGTCGGCCATTTCGGCCAGCACCGGTACCAGCGCCTCGCCTTCCGTGGTCAGTTCGATCGAATGCTGGCGGCGGTCGGCCAGCAGGATGGATTTGCTGACCATGCCCTTGCTTTCCAGGCGGTCGATCAGTTTCGACACGGCGCCCTTGCTCATGCCGGACACCTGCGCCAGCACCGTGGGCGAGGTGCAGCCCAGGCGGAACATTTCGCGCAGCACCACCCATTCGGACACCGTCACGCCATTGGCTTCGGCTTTCTTCTGGAAGCTGTGGGACACATGGTTGGAAACGAAACGCAGCCAGTAACCGAGATGGGCTTCCAGTTCGCTGACGGGAACGCTGTTGGGATGGGCGGCTTGCGTGGCGGCCGATTCAAAATTATGGCTCATTTCTCTTCCTTCACTGGGCGGCGTTGCCGGCATGGTTAAGGCCTTCACGCTTGCTGTCGAGTGGTTTGTTTGGGAACAATCGTCGTGCTTGAGGTATTTCTAACACTGTTTTCACAGGAAATCATTCAGCGGCAAAAAGTTTTTCCTTTTTCTCTTGCTCTAAATATATAAAAAGCAATATCAAGCAAATAATCGTATTGCTAGAGAGGAAGATTAAAAAAATAACTCATGTTGTATCAATGGTAACATGAATTTTGCCGAATTGATAAATATTTCAAGCGCGATCACTGTCGCATGGCACAGGTGTGTTGCCGGCGCTACTTAGAGCCTATCCCAGTAGATGAATACATCTCTTGCAAGCGCCCCTCAGAAGCGGGGACTGCGTTGTTCGTCGTCGCGTGGTTCGCCACGCGTCCTCCTCGCGCCTTGTCCGCGCTCCTGATGTGCTGCTTGCAAAAGACGCTCCCTACTGGGATAGGCTCTTAGCTGAACCGTTCCACGAGAAAATCGACGAAGCTGCGCAGCTTGGGCGAGCGATAGCGGTCCGGCAGGTAGACTACGTTCAAGGGGCGGCTGGGCAGCGCATGCGCGGGAAACAGCTGGACCAGGCGGCCCGCTTGCACGTCCGTTTCCAGCAGGAAGGCCGGTTGCAGCACGATGCCCATGCCATGCAGTGCAGCAACGCGCAGCGCCTGGCCGTGGTTGACTTGCAGGCGGCCCGAGACGGGCACGCTGCAGACGCCGTCCTCGCCTGTCAGGCGCCAATGCGCCAGGGCGGCGGGCGAGAAGGACAGGCATTCGTGCCGGCTCAGCTCGGCCGGGTGGCGCGGCGTTCCCCTGCGCGCCAGATAGTCGGGAGCGGCGCAGATCATCAGCCGGTAGGGCGCCAGCGGTCTGGCGATCAGCAGGGAATCGGGCAACTGGCCGATGCGGATGGCGGCCTCGAAACCTTCCTCCACCAGGTCGACCACGCGGTCGCTCAGCGACACATCGATGCTCACGTCGGGATAACGCTCCAGGTATGCGGCCATGGCGGGCATCAGCGCTTCCGCGCCGAAGGTGAGGGGCGCCGTGATGCGCAGCTTGCCGGCGGGCGCCAGTTGCAGGTTTTGCGCCTGGACATCGGTTTCGGCCACCAGCCTGAGGATTTCCTTGCAGCGCGCATAGTAATCCTCGCCGAAGGCCGTCAGGTGCTGGCGCCGGGTGGTGCGCTGGAGCAACTGCATGCCCAGGCGCTTTTCCAGCGTCCGCAGGTGGTTGCCGGCCATCGTCGCGGAGATCCCGCAGGCGGCCGCGGCGGCGCTCAAGCTGCCTTTTTCCACGGCCAGTACATACACCTTCATGCTGTCGAGCAAATCCATTGGCAATCCCTGGTGTCAAATCATTGAATCAAACCATAGTTTATCTATTAATGATTTTAAATGACACTGCTGTTTGTCCCGCCAGCGCGCGGCCACCCTGACCCATTGCCCGAGAACAGACCATGCAAGCCATCCAACTGACCGCTCCTTCCCTCACCGCGTTTCACCAGACCGAGCTGCCCGAGCCGCAGGCCGGGCGAGGCGAGGTGCTGCTGCGCCTGCGCGCCGCCACGCTGAACTTTCTCGACGTGGCCATTGCGACCGGCAACTTTGCCGGCGCGGCCTTTCCGCTGATTCCCGTCGCCGACGGCGCGGGCGAAGTGGCGGCGCTGGGCGAGGGCGTCAGCGGGCTGGCCGTCGGCGACCGCGTCATCCCGCACTTCATGCCGCGCTGGCAGGGCGGCGCCATCACGCCGCACAACGTGGGCGCGATGCGCGGCGTCACCTTGCCGGGTTCGCTGGCCGAATACGTGGCCGTCCCCGCCGCCAGCCTGGTCGCCTTGCCGGCCCACCTCGATTTTATCCAGGGTGCGGCCCTGCCGATTGCAGCCACGACGGCGTGGAATGCCGTGCGTTCGGCGCAAGTGCGCCCCGGATCGGTGGTGTTGCTGTTGGGAACGGGCGGCGTCAGCCTGTTTGCCTTGCAGTTCGCCAAGGCGTCGGGCGCCACGGTGATCCTCGCGTCGTCCAGCGATGACAAGCTGGAGCGGGCGCGCCAGCTGGGCGCCGACTACCTGATCAACTACCGGGCCGCGCCGGCCTGGGATGCGGAAGTGCTGAAACTGACGGGCGGGCGGGGCGCCGACCTGGTGGTCGAGACGGTGGGCGGCGCCACCATCGTGCGCTCGCTCAACGCGGCAGCGGTGGGCGGCACGGTCTTCACGGTGGGTTTTGTCGGCGGCACGGCGGCCAGCATCGATTTGCTTCCCGTCATCGTCAAGGCCTTGCGCATCGTCGGCAACAACACCGGTTCCGTGGCGGACCTGGCGCAGGCGGCCCAGGCCATCGCCGCGCATGGCATCGTGCCCGTCATCGACCGCGTGTTCGGCCTCGGCGACACGGCAGAAGCGTATGCGCAGCTGGCTGCCGGCGGCCGCCATGTCGGCAAGCTTGCCATCGCGCACTGAGCCGGCCGCAACACTGTCGCCGTCAGGCGGCGACGTGCACTTTCACGTTCGCGTCGCGCAGCACCTCGGCAAAGCGGGGCGGCGGCGGCGCGTCCGTAAACAGGATGTCGACTTGCGCCAGGTCGGCCAGGCGCACCAGCGCCTTGCGGCCGAATTTATGCTGGTCGGCCACCAGCCACACTTCGCGCGACTGCTCGATGATCGCTTGCGCCACCTTCACTTCGCGCGCGTCGAAGTCGCGCAGGCTGCCATCTTCGTCGATGCTGGAAATGCCGATGATGCCGATGTCGACCTTGAACTGGCGGATGAAGTCGATGGTGGCTTCGCCGACGATGCCGCGGTCGCGCCCGCGCACCACGCCGCCGGCCACGATGACTTCGCAGGCGGCGTTGTCGGCCAGGATGGCGGCCACGTTGAGGTTGTTCGTCACCACGTGCAAGCCCGTATGGCGGCCCAGCGCGCGCGCCACTTCCTCGGTCGTCGTGCCGATATTGATCAAGAGCGAACAGCCGTGCGGCACCTGCGCGGCGACGGCGGCGGCGATACGCCGCTTGGCGTCGCTGTTGAACACTTGTCGCTGGCTGTAATCGATGTTTTCCACGGACGAGGGCAAGCCGACTCCGCCGTGGTAGCGGGCCAGCAGGCGCGCTTCTTCCATCTGCTTGACGTCGCGGCGCACGGTCTGCGGCGTCACGTCCAGCTGCTGGGCCAGCTCCTCGACGGACATGGTGACCTTCTGGCGCACCACTTCGAGCAAGCGGCGCTGGCGGGGATTCAAAATCATGGGCTTGTCTCTTTAAAAAATACAAACGAACAAAAACGAACAAATAGTGATAAAAATATGTTGCTATCGATTCGCAATCTGGCGTATCTTATCCATATTGCATTCGAATTACAGCTGTATTGATCTTAACGACAGTCGCCGGCGATGCCTAGTCTTTCCTCGCCGGCCTTTCCCTGACAGACACGGAGTCCCGATGGCGGCAGCACAGCAAGGTGTGGAGACAACGATGGCATGCGACGTGCTGGTGGTGGGCGGCGGCATCAATGGCGCCGGCATCGCGCGCGACGCGGCCGGACGGGGCTTGTCCGTGGTGCTGTGCGAAAAGGACGACCTCGCTGCCCACACCTCGTCCGCTTCCACCAAGCTGATACATGGCGGCCTGCGCTATCTCGAATACTATGAATTCGGCCTCGTGCGCAAGGCGCTGATCGAGCGCGAAGTGCTGCTGCGCTCGGCGCCGCACATCATGTGGCCCTTGCGCTTCGTCATGCCGCACGCCCAAGGCCAGCGCCCCGCCTGGCTGATACGCGCCGGCCTGTTTCTGTACGACATGCTGGCGAAGCGGGAAATCCTGCCTGGCTCGCAGGGCATCGACCTGACGCGCCACGCGGCCGGCAAACCGTTAAAACCCGAATTCAAGCGCGGCTTCGTGTATTCCGACGGCTGGGTCGACGATGCGCGGCTGGTGGTCCTGAACGCCATCGACGCGGCGGACAAGGGGGCGACCATCCTCACGCAGACGCGCTGCACGGCCCTGCGGCGCGACGGCGCGGGTGCGGACGCTTGCTGGCAGGCGACCCTGCTGCAAGGCGACGGACGTGAGCTGTCCGTGCGTGCGCGCAGCGTCGTCAATGCGGCCGGGCCGTGGACGGCCGAATTTCTGCAGCAGGCGGCGCCGGGCGGACAGGGCCGGCATTTGCGCCTGATCAAGGGCAGTCACATCGTCGTCAAGCGATTGTTCGAGCACGATCATGCCTACATCTTTCAGCATCCGGACGGGCGCATCGTGTTTGCCATTCCGTATGAGCACGATTTCACCCTGATCGGCACCACCGATCTCGACTACCACGGCGACAGCGGCAAGGTGGAAATCGACGACGAGGAAATTCGTTACTTGTGCGAGCTTTCCAGTTACTATTTCAGCAAGCCCATTGTGCCGGCCGACGTGGTGTGGACGTATGCCGGCGTGCGCCCGCTGGTGGAAGACGCGGCGGCCGACGCCAAGGCCGTCACGCGCGATTACCGCTTCGAACTGGACCGGGAAGGGGCGCCGCTGCTCAGTATTTTCGGCGGCAAGATCACCACGTTTCGCAAGCTGGCGGAGGAAGCGCTCGATGTGCTCGCACCGTTGTTGGCGCCGGTGCCGGGCAATGCGCGGCCGGCCTGGACGGCCAACGCCTGCCTGCCCGGCGGCGATGTGTTCGGCAGCACGCCGCAGAACAGAGCGGTGCGCGAGTTCGGCCAGTTCGTGCAGGGCTTGCAGCGCGACTATGCGTGGCTGCCGGCGGCGCTGGTGGCGCGCTATGCACGCGCCTACGGCACGCGCATCCACGTGCTGCTCGCCGGGCGGACGGATGTGGCGGCCATGGGCGAGGAAATCGCCGCCGGCCTGTACGCGGCGGAAGTGGACTATTTGCGGCGCCACGAATGGGCCGTCAGCGCGGCCGACATGCTGTGGCGGCGCTCCAAGCTGGGCCTGCACCTGCCGCGCGAAACGGCCGACACGCTCGACGCCTGGATGTTGCAGCACCCGTTGTCGTCGTAGGCAGCACACGTAAGCGACCGCGCCCCGCAGAGGGTGCGGCGAAGAATAAGAAACCATCACTGGAGGAGAAGCGCGTGCAACTGGTACTGGACAAGATCAGCAGGAAGCAGGGGGCTGACGATTTTTTATATCCGATGTCGCTGGCATTGGTGCCGGGCGCCATCAACGTCTTGCTGGGCACCACGCGTGCCGGCAAGACGACCCTGATGCGCGTGATGGCGGGGCTGGACAAGCCCAGCGGGGGCACCGTGACGGCCGACGGCGTCGACGTGACGGGCGTGCCCGTCAGCAAACGTAACCTGGCCATGGTGTACCAGCAATTCATCAACTATCCGGCCTTCACCGTCTACGACAATATCGCTTCGCCCTTGCGTTTGCGCAAGGTGCCCGAAGAGCAGATCCGGACGAAAGTGCTGGCGCTGGCCGAGCGCCTGCACATCACGCCCTACCTGCAGCGCACGCCCGGAGAATTGTCGGGCGGGCAGCAGCAGCGCACGGCGCTGGGGCGCGCGTTGATCAAGGATGCGTCCCTGCTGCTGCTCGACGAGCCCCTGGTCAACCTCGACTACAAACTGCGCGAGGAATTGCGCCGCGAATTGACGGAACTGTTTTCCAGCGGCAGCACGACGGTCGTGTATGCGACCACGGAACCGCTGGAAGCGCTGCAACTGGGCGGCCACGTGGCCGTGCTGCACGAGGGACGGCTGCTGCAGCAGGGGCCGACCCTGGACGTCTTCAACGCCCCCAATTCCATCGATGTGGCGCGCACCTTCAGCGACCCGCCGATCAACCTGATTCCCGCCCGCGTGAGCGCCGATGGCGTGGCGCAGGCAGCGGATGGCCTGGCCATCCACCTGAGCGGCGCGCAGCGCGCCCGCCTCGGCGAGCGGCGCGACGTGATCCTCGGCGTGCGCGCACACAGCCTGCATTTATCTTCCCAGTCCGAAGGCGACGTGGCCATCGCAGCTACGGTGGACCTGGCGGAAATCAGCGGCTCGGAAACCTATGTGCATGCGCGCCGTGGCGACCTGGCCCTGGTGGCCCAGCTCGGCGGCGTGCACAACCTGGAGATCGGCAGCGCCTGCACCGTGTATTGCCAGCCGCACGCCTTGCTGATCTTCGCCGACGATGGCGGGCTATTGTTCGCTCCTGTGCAAGGAGGGGTGTGACATGGCGCGCATCGAACTGGTGGACCTGGCTCACGCCTACAAACCGAACCCGACGGCACCCGCCGACTATGCGCTGCGGCCCATGAGCATGGAATGGCATGACGGCGGCGCCTATGCCTTGCTGGGGCCGTCCGGCTGCGGCAAGACGACCTTGCTCAATATTATCTCCGGTCTCGTGAAACCGTCGCATGGCAAGGTGCTGTTCGACGGCAAGGACGTCACGCAGCTGCCCACGGAAGCACGCAATATCGCGCAAGTGTTCCAGTTTCCCGTCATCTACGACACCATGACCGTGCACGACAATCTGGCATTTCCGCTGCGTAATCGCGGCTGGAAAGAGAGCGAGGTGAAAAAGCGCGTGCAGCAGGTGGCGCAGATGCTGGAGCTGACGGGCGACTTGAAACTGCGCGCCAGCGGCTTGTCCGTGGACGCCAAGCAAAAGATTTCGCTGGGACGGGGGCTCGTGCGCCCCGACGTGGCGGCCGTGCTGTTCGACGAACCGCTGACGGTGATCGATCCGCATTTGAAATGGCTGTTGCGCAGAAAGTTGAAGGAGATCCACCACGAACTGAAATTGTCCCTGATCTACGTCACGCACGACCAGGTGGAAGCCTTGACCTTTGCCGACCAGGTGGTCGTCATGACGCAGGGCGAAGTGGTGCAGACGGGCAGCGCGCAGGCGCTGTTCGAGGAACCGGAACACACCTTTGTCGGCTATTTCATCGGCAACCCGGGCATGAATTTGCTCGATTGCACCCTGGACGATGGCGGCGTGCGCGTGGCGGGGCAGCTACTCGCCGTGTCCGCTTCCGCCCGCGCGGCCCTGGCTGGCGCGCAAGGGAAAATCACGCTGGGCGTGCGGCCGGAATTCGTCGCATGCCTGAAGGCGGGCGAGAGCGGTGCGGGTAGCGATCATTGCCTGGACGCCACGGTGACTGCCGTGCGCAATATGGGTACGCATTACCTGGCGGAATTCCAGCTGGGCGGCGTGACGGTGGCGGCCAAGCTGCGCGCCATCGATGCCGTCGCCGGGGATGCTGTGCGGCTGCATTTTCCGCCGCAACGCACCCTTTTCTATGTCAACGATAAGCGGGTGGCCTGATGATACATAACGGTAAAACCGATAATAACCGCCGCGCCTGGCTGCTGATCTTGCCCGTGCTGCTGTGCGTGGCCTTTTCCGCCATCCTGCCATTGATGACGGTGGTCAATTATTCCGTGCAGGATATTCTGAGCCCCACGCAAAAGGTCTTCGTGGGCACCGAGTGGTTCCGCATGGTCATGCTCGACGGCGACTTGCACAGCGCCTTGTTGCGCCAGCTGCTGTTTTCCGGCTCCGTGCTGGCCATCCAGATTCCGCTCGGCATCTTGATTGCCCTGTGCATGCCGGCCGATGGCTGGAAGGCATCGCTGGCGCTGGTGCTGATCGCGCTGCCCTTGCTCATTCCCTGGAACGTGGTGGGCACCATCTGGCAAATCTTCGGCCGCGGCGACATCGGCCTGATGGGCTATACCCTGAATCAGCTGGGATTCGACTACAACTACAACGGCAATTCGCTCGACGCCTGGCTGACGGTGATGGTGATGGATATCTGGCACTGGACGCCATTGGTCGTGCTGCTGTGCTATGCGGGTTTGCGCGCCATTCCTGACGCGTATTACCAGGCGGCACGCATCGACGGCGCCTCGCGCCTGGCCGTGTTCCGCTACATCCAGCTGCCGAAATTGCGCAATGTGCTGATGATCGCCGTCTTGCTGCGCTTCATGGACAGTTTCATGATCTACACGGAACCGTTCGTGCTGACGGGCGGCGGACCGGGCAATGCCACCACGTTCCTGTCGCAATACCTGACGCAAAAGGCAGTGGGCCAGTTCGACCTGGGGCCGGCCTCGGCCTTCTCACTGATCTATTTCCTCATCATCCTGCTGTTCTGCTTTGTGCTGTACACGTGGATGCAGAGAGTCGGCACGGGAGACCAGAAATGATGCACAAGAAAATGAGCAGCACCATCCTGATCGTCTTTTTGCTGGGCTCGCTGTTGCCCATCTACTGGATGCTCAATATGTCGCTCAAGACCAACGAGGAAATCGTGGGCGTGCTGAGCCTGTGGCCGCAGCAATGGACGTTCGCCAACTACCACACGATTTTTACCGACCGTTCCTGGTACAGCGGCTACATCAATTCCATGATTTACGTGGCCTTGAACATGGTCATGTCCGTCACGGTCGCCTTGCCGGCAGCTTACGCTTTTTCCCGCTATAACTTTGTCGGCGACAAGCATTTATTCTTCTGGCTCTTGACCAACCGCATGACGCCGCCCGCCGTCTTCCTCGTGCCGTTCTTCCAGCTGTATTCGACGGTGGGCCTGATGGATACGCACCTGGCCGTGGCGCTGGCGCACATGGTGTTCAACGTGCCGCTGGCTGTGTGGATTTTGGAAGGTTTCATGTCCGGCGTGCCGAAGGAAATCGACGAGACGGCGTATATCGACGGCTACAGCTTTCCCCGCTTCTTCATCCGCATCTTCTTGCCGATGATTAAGTCGGGCGTGGGCGTGACGGCGTTCTTCTGCTTCATGTTCAGCTGGGTGGAATTGCTGCTGGCGCGCACCTTGACTTCCGTCAATGCCAAGCCGATCGCCGCCACCATGACTCGCACGGTGTCGGCGGCCGGCATGGACTGGGGCGTGCTGGCGGCGGCCGGCGTGCTGACCATCGTGCCCGGCGCGCTGGTGATCTGGTTCGTGCGGCATTACATTGCCAAGGGTTTCGCGATGGGGAGGGTGTGACATGGAAAATACCGATAGCACAGCCAGCCTGTTCGGCTGGATGGCGTGGACGCCGGAAGTGGCCATCTTCTTCATCTGCATCGGCTTGATGCTGGCCGGCATGACGGTGTGGCAAATCCGTTCGCCCAGCATCGAACGCAAGGGCTTTTTGCCCATGCCGACGACGCGCGGCGACCGCCTGTTCATCGGCTTGCTCACTGCGGCCTACGTGAATCTGGCCTGGGCGGGGTTCACGGAAATGCAGCAGGCGATAGGCGCCGCCATCAGTTTTGTCATTTTATTAGTGGTAATGCGTTGGGGATGACCGGCTTGCCGGTGTTGATGGAGGCCGGACCGTCAGCAGGCGGCCGGCAATAAAATAAAAGGAGATTCACGATGAAATTGAAGTTCACGGTCTTCGCGGCTGCGGCCATGCTCGTGTCGAACGCGGCCCTGGCCGACGCCAAGCAGGCGCAAACCTGGATCGACAAGGAATTCCAGCCATCCAGCCTGAGCAAGCAGCAACAGCTTGCTGAAATGAAATGGTTCATCGATGCGGCGGCCAAGCTCAAAGCCAAGGGCATCAAGGAAATTTCCGTGGTCTCGGAAACCATCGACACCCACGTCTACGAATCGAAGACCCTGGCCAAGGCCTTCGAGGAAATCACGGGCATCAAGGTGCGCCACGACATCATCCAGGAAGGCGACGTGGTGGAAAAGCTGCAAACGTCGATGCAGTCCGGCAAGAGCATCTATGACGGCTGGATTTCCGATTCCGACCTGATCGGCACCCATTACCGCTATGGCGCCGTGGAACCGCTGTCCGACTACATGGCCGCCAAGGGCAAGGAATTCACGAATCCCGGTCTCGATTTGAAAGATTTCATCGGCATCAGCTTTACCACGGCGCCGGACGGCAAGGTGTACCAGCTGCCCGACCAGCAATTCGCCAACCTGTACTGGTTCCGCGCCGACTGGTTCGCGCGCAAGGATTTGCAGGCCAAGTTCAAGGCCAAGTATGGCTACGAACTGGGCGTGCCGCAAAACTGGTCCGCGTATGAAGACATCGCCGATTTCTTCACGAATGACGTGAAGGAACTGGACGGCAAGAAAGTCTACGGCCACATGGATTACGGCAAGAAAGATCCGTCCCTGGGCTGGCGCTTTACCGATGCCTGGCTGTCGATGGCTGGCGCGGCCGACAAGGGCATTCCGAACGGCATGCCCGTCGACGAGTGGGGCATCAAGGTGGCGGCCGACAAGTGCACGCCCGTAGGCGCCTCGATGTCACGCGGCGGCGCCACCAATTCGCCGGCCGCCGTCTTTGCGCTGACGAAATATATCGACTGGATGAAGAAATACGCGCCGCCGCAGGCGAACGGCATGAATTTCTCGGAATCGGGTCCCGTGCCGGCGCAGGGCGAAATCGCCCAGCAAATCTTCTGGTACACGGCATTTACGGCCGGCATGACGAAACCGGGCTTGCCGGTGGTCAACAAGGACGGCACGCCGAAATGGCGCATGGCGCCGTCGCCGCACGGCCCGTACTGGAAAGAGGGCATGCAGAACGGCTACCAGGACGTGGGTTCCTGGTTCCTGTTCAAGTCCACGCCCGATGACCGCAAGGCGGCCGCCTGGCTGTACGCGCAATTCGTCACGTCGAAAACCGTGTCGCTGAAGAAATCCATCGTCGGCCTGACCTTCATCCGCGATTCCGACATCCGCCACGATTATTTTACGAAGCACGCGAACGAGTACGGCGGCTTGATCGAGTTCTACCGCAGCCCCGCCCGCGTGGCGTGGACGCCGACCGGCAACAACGTGCCCGACTATCCAAAGCTGGCCCAGCTGTGGTGGAAGAACGTGGCCACGGCCATCACGGCGGAAAAAACGCCGCAGGCCGCCATGGATAACCTGGCCGAGGAAATGGACCAGGTCATGGCGCGCCTGCAGCGGGCCGGCATGAAGGCGTGCGCGCCCAAGCTCAATCCCAAGGTCGATCCGAACCAGTATCTGTCGGACCAGCACGCGCCATGGAAAAAGCTGGCGAATGAAAAGCCGAAGGGTGAAACTATTGCTTACGATAAATTATTGCAGGCCTGGAAAGAAGGCAAGGTAAGGTAGTCGTGTAGACTTCTGCCGCCGCTTTCCCGGGGCACGGGCGCATGTCCGTGCCCTTTTTTCACTGTATAGCCGTAGTAGCGACCATGACCAAATATATACTTGCTTTAGACCAGGGCACCACCAGTTCGCGCGCCATCCTGTTCGACCATGCGGGCCGGCCGCACGCCAGCGCGCAGCGCGAATTTCGCCAGATTTTCCCCCAGCCGGGCTGGGTCGAGCATGACGCGGGCGACATATGGGCTTCGCAGGAAGGCGTGCTGCAGCAGGTGCTGCGCGACAGCGGCGTGGCGGCAAGCGACGTGGCCGCCATCGGCGTGACCAACCAGCGCGAAACGACGGTGCTGTGGGACCGCGCCACGGGCGAACCCGTCGCCAACGCCATCGTCTGGCAAGACCGCCGCAATGCCGCGTTCTGCGAGCAGCTGGTCGAGCAGGGCAAGGCGGACGTGATCCAGCAAAAAACGGGCCTCGTGCTGGACGCCTATTTTTCCGCCACCAAGCTCAAATGGCTGCTCGACAACGTGCCGGGTGCCCGCGCCCGCGCCGAACGGGGCGAGCTGGCCTTCGGCACCGTCGACAGCTGGCTGATCTACAAGATGAGCGGCGCCCACTTGACGGACACGAGCAACGCGGCGCGCACCATGCTGTTCAATATACACACCTTGCAATGGGACACGGACCTGCTGGCGCTGCTGGACATTCCCGCCTCCCTGCTGCCCGACGTCGTGCCCTCGAGCGGCGTGGCCGCGCATACGCACGCGGCATTGCTGGGCGTGTCCGTACCCATCGCCGGCATCGCGGGCGACCAGCAGGCGGCCACGTTCGGCCAGGCCTGTTTGAAACCGGGCATGGCGAAAAATACCTACGGCACGGGCTGCTTCATGCTGATGAACGTGGGCAAGCGCCCCTTGCCATCGAAAAACCGGCTGCTGACGACGGTGGGCTGGAGCCTGGGCGCCGGCAGCGACAAGACTGATTACTTGCTCGAAGGCAGCGCCTTTATCGCGGGCGCGGCCGTGCAATGGATGCGCGACGGCATCGGCATCATCCGCGACTCGTCCGAAGTGGAAGCGCTGGCCACCAGCGTGCCCGATTCGGGCGGCCTCGTCTTCGTGCCCGCCTTCGCGGGGCTCGGCGCACCGTACTGGGACCCGTATGCACGGGGCACCCTGATCGGCATCACGCGCGGCACGGGCAAGGCCCACATCGCGCGCGCCGCATTGGAGGGCGTGGCCTACCAGAACGTCGATGTGTTGTCCGCCATGCAGGACGACGCGGGCATTGCGCTATCCGAGTTGCGCGTGGATGGCGGCGCGGCCCGCAACGACATGCTGATGCAGTTCCAGGCCGACATACTCAATGTCCCTGTGGTGCGCCCCGTGGTGACGGAAACGACGGCCCTGGGCGCCGCCTACCTGGCGGGCCTGGCCGTCGGTTTCTGGACGTCGCAGGAAGAAATCGCCGCCCAGTGGCAGGTGGGACGCCGATTCGAGCCGAAGATGGCGGCCGACGAACGGCTGACGCGCTTGCATAAATGGCAGCGCGCGGTGGAGCGCTCGCGCGACTGGAGCGAGTGAGTCAGGGAATAAGCCAGGATCAATGGCGCATGAAATACACGGCATAGCCCACCGTTTCGCGCGGCACGGAATACAGGTCGCGCAGCTCGAAATAGGGCGCGTGCACGTGGCCGCTGACGGTGATGCCGCTGCGCTCCAGCGCCAGCCGGAAGCGGGGCACGTGAAAGTATTGCGTGGCCACCATGGCCGTGTGCCAGCCGTGTTGGCGCATCAGGGCCGCAGCGTTGCGGGCCGTGGCGTCCGTGGTCCAGCCTTGATTATCCTCAATGATGGCGCCGGCCGGCACGCCGCGCTTGAGCAGGTAGCGGGCCATAGCCGCGGCCTCGTCAAAACCTTCCTTGCCCGTCGCCCCGCTGACGAGGATGCGCGGCGCCCTGCGTTCCTGGAACTGTGTGAGCGCCGCGTCGAGCCGCGCCTGCAGGCGGGGGCTGGGCGTGCCGTCGGGCAGGATCGTGTTGCCGGGCACGACGATCACGTCGGCCGGGGCCAGCTTGTCGTTCAGGCCCGCCAGCACCAGGGCAGCGGTGGCCAGCAGGAAAACACCAGCAGTCGTCAAGCCCAGCACAGTTATTTTTCGCATCGTTCATCATCAAGTTGGGAATGGACGCATGATACCCGTCCATTCCCGCCGGCGTCAGTTCGCCTGCGCCTTGCGTGCGCGCTGGTTCGACAGATAAATATTGTCCTTGTCCAGCGGCTTGCCTGCGCGCACGGCATCGAGCCAGTCCTGCGTGCTGACGACGGCGGCGAAATTCGAGTGGAACACCGTGCTGAAGACGCGGTGGATTTCCTCGGCGCTGGCCGTGCCGCCCGCATTGGCGTAGGGCAGTGTGCCGGTGGCGTCCTGCAGGAACTCGACTTGCAAGCCGTCGTGCGCGGCCTGGTAGATGGTGGCGGCGTCGCAGTTGTGCGTCATGTAGCCGATCACCGTCAGGGTGTCGATGCCGTGGCTCTCCAGCCAGGCGCGCAAGTCCGTGCCGGCAAACGCGCTGCCCATGCTCTTGTTGATGCGGTGGTCGGCGGCAAAGGCGGCCACTTGCGGGTGCAGCTGCCAGCCGTCGCTGCCTTTTGCAAAGATGGGAGAAGCCTCCGGCGCATCGTGCTGGACGACGATGACGGGCACGCCGGCGGCGCGGGCGGCGGCCATGGCGGTGACGATGTTGGGCAGGGAAATGTCGACGGACGGATATTCGATGGGCATGTCGCCCGTGAAGTATTCATTTTGCACGTCGATGACGAGCAGGGCGCGGCGCGGTGCGGTAGTGGTGGACATGCTTGACTCCTGAATGTTTGAAAGAGGAAGGACTTCCCCGATACAGCCATTTTCAAGCCGCACGGCATAAACAAAAAGTGGCCCGAAGGCCTATCTGCGATAAAATCGGGCCATGCCTGCCATTTCTTCTTCTTCGCCTTTGAGCGTGGCCGTGATCGCCTTCGACGGCATGACGCCTTTCCACTTGTCCGTGCCTTGTCTCGTGTTTGGCGCCCAGACGGACGAGGCCGATCTGCCGCCTTTCCACGTGCGCGTCTGTGCCGCCGACCCCGCGCCCTTGCGCACGGCGGCCGGCTTCGCCATTACGCCCGAGTTCGGCCTGGAAGGCCTGGAGGGCGCCGATATCGTCATCATGCCGGCCTGGCACGACGATTGCCGCGACGCGGCGCCATCGCTGGTCGCGGCACTGCAGGCGGCCAGCGGGCGCGGCGCGCGCATGGTGGGCCTGTGCCTCGGCGCGTTTCCCCTGGCGCAGGCGGGCTTGTTGGATGGCAAGAGCGCGGCCACGCACTGGGGCATGGCGGACCGGCTGGCGACCCGCTATCCCAGGGTCAGGGTAGACCGGGAAGTGCTGTACGTGGACGATGGCGCCGTGCTGACGTCGGCGGGCGTGGCGGCCGGCCTCGATTGCTGCCTGTATCTGCTGCGCCAGCTGGCGGGCGCCGAGGTGGCCAACCGCGTGGCGCGCCGGCTGCTGGTGGCGCCGCACCGCCAGGGCGGGCAGGCCCAGTTCATCGAACGCCCGCTGCCCGTGTCCGGCAGCGAAGGGCGCTTTGCCGAAGTGCTTGCCTGCGTGACGGCCAGCCTGGGCCAGGCGCACAGCATCGATGCGCTGGCCGAACGGGCCGCCATGAGCCGGCGCAATTTCACGCGCCACTTCCGCCAGGCGACGGGCACCTCGTTCAAGCAGTGGCTATTGAACCAGCGTCTGGCGCATGCGCAAAGCTTGCTGGAAAAAAGCGCGGCCTCGATCGATGTCGTGGCGCAAGAAGCCGGCTTCGGCACGGCCCTGTCGCTGCGCCAGCATTTCCGGGCCAGCTTGCAGACGTCGCCGTCGGCGTACCGCAAGCTATTCCGGCAGCAATCAGACCAGATCAGGCAGCCATAGCGTGGATGTGTCCCGGCTGCCGTTGGGCAGCTGCGCGCTGACGGCGATTTGCCGCGCGATGAAGGCGGCCGGTTCGAAGGCGTAGCGTTCCTGGAACGAGACGGTTTCCGCGCTCATCAGTTCGGCATACGTCTGCATCAGGGTCGAGGCGGAAAGATGCTTGCCTTGTTCCAGATAGGTGTCGATGGCGGCCAGCAGTACGGGGTAATCGGCATTTTCCTTGCTGCCGCCGAAGTTGAACGACAATTGCCCGCAGGCGCGCCAGATGGGGTCTGGTTCCCCGTCCGGTATCGGCTGCGAGCGCAGCCATTGCAAGGCCTTCAATGGCGGGCCGCCAAACGATGGTGGAGAGATGATGGCCTGGATGGCCAGCTTGACGGCTTCGTCGATTCTTCCCGCGCGCACATACTGTCCATGCAGCAGCACCAGCGCGTCCGTATATTCGGGAAGGATGGCGAGCGCCGCTTCCAGCAGCGCGATGGCCGCTGCGGGATTGCGCTGCGCAATCAATTCCTTGGCTTCCAGGAACGCGGCGCGCGGCGAAGCGGGGTCGTCGGCCAGCGATGGCGTGGCGACGTACTCGTCTTCCGCCGTTGCGTAGGCTGACAGAAACGCCGCCAGGCTGGAAAAGTGCGGCTGCAAGCGCCACTCGTCGTGCCAGGTCTCGACGACGATCGGTTCGTACGCTTCGCGGCCGATGGGCCAGTACAGGCCGAACGTATCGCCATTGCCCAGCGCCCCTTCAGCGAACGGGGTGAAGCCGAGCGGTGGATACGCAGTCGTGTGTTGCCAGTCTTGTTCGACAGAGATGTGGGCGAGGTTTGCAGGTAATTGCATGGAGGTTGCCGAGGATAAAACGCCAGTGTAGAGCAAGAGCGCGTCCGCTGGCGTTCCCCATCGCAGGGGGACAAGTGAGGGGCCAGGCCCTTCAGTCGCGTTCCGGCACCGGCACGTTGAAGCCGTTCAAGGTGGTCGAGACCAGCGCGTACAGGCCCACCAGGTAGATCAGCTCGTTGGTGCCGTGCTGGCCAAAGGTGGCCAGCACCAGGCGGTACAGCGGCTCCGGCAGCGTGCCGCCGCCGCTGAGCGCGTAGGCAAAATCGTAGGCGATGCTCTCATGCTGGTCGAGGTCGACCGGCTTGACGTCGGCCACCAGCGTGGCCAGGCGCTCGGCCGACATGCCTTCGCGCTCCGCGACGGCGATGTGGGCGTAGATTTCATAGGCAGCGTTGTAGCGCGCGCCGACCACCAGGATGGCAATCTGGCGCACGTTATCGGGCAGCGTGGCGTTGGCCGTCATGGCCAGGGTCAGGTCCCAGATGGCCTTGCCGATGGCCGGTTCGTGCAGCCACGGATTCCATGGCCCCATCAGGGCGCCGTCTTCGCGCACGGCGATGAAATCGTTGAAATTGCTGGTGATGCCTTTGCGCATATCGTCGTACAGCGGCTGCTGTTCGGGCGTCAGGTCTTGCGGAGCGATCAGGGGCAGGCGCATGGGAACTCCTTGCTGGGTAGGTGAGCGGTGGGCGGCGGGAGCCAGCAGCCAGTATAGCCAGCCAGCGTGGCAGGCGGCGCCCGTTCGCTGTGCGCCTACTTGCGCGGCTCGTGAATGCGGAATTTCTTCACGACGCCCGCCTGGTCGAACATGACGGCCACTTCGCGCGTGCCTTTTTCGCCCAGCAGGGGGATCAGCCGCGTCACCTTGGGCGCTTGCAGCTGGTTCTTGTAGACCCAGACTTCATAGCCGGGATCGAAGCTGACGACGGTGGCGTTGCCCAGGGCCGCGTCGAGGTCGAGGCGGGTGGTCTTGCCGACCTTGATGTTTTGATAGATGGCGCCGTTGTCGGGCGCGCGGTTGACCTTGTATTCACTGGCGGTGCACATGGCCACGGCCAGGCCCGCGAGGCAGGAAGCTGCCAGTTTGATCAATGTGTTCATAGGGACTCCCGGTGTGCATCACTGCTTCCAATCTCAGAGGGGACGGGCGTGATGTCATGCCGGGAGTGTGCTTGCGTCGCCGCGAATGTGCTACAAGATTATACAAAGGCGCAAAAAATGATGCCGTTGGTGCCGGCTGGCGGTACTTTTACCGGTTCTGCAGCACGTCGGTCGACAGTGCCAGGGTTTCCTTGATTTCTTCCATCACCACATAGCTTTTCGATTGCGCGGCGCCCGGCAGCTGCAGCAGCATGTCGCCCAGCAGCTTGCGGTACTCGGCCATTTCATGGATGCGCGCCTTGATCAGGTAATCGAAGTCGCCGGACACCAGGTGGCATTCCTGTACCTCGGGAATCTGCAGCACTTCGCGGCGGAATTGTTCGAAGGCGGACGCCGACTTTTGATTGAGAGTAATCTCTACAAAGACGAGCAGCTTGGCGCCCAGCGCGGCCGGGTTCACCTTGGCGTGGTAGCCCGTGATGACGCCGTCACGCTCCATGCGCTTGACCCGCTCGATGCAGGGCGTGATGGACAGCCCCACCTGTTCACCCAGGTCTTTCATCGAGATGCGGCCATCCTGTTGCAGGATGCGCAGGATGTGGCGGTCCAGCTTGTCGAGGCCACGTGCCGATTCTTTAAGGATTCTCATGATTTATTGCTGAATATCTCGATTTATACGTGAACAAATACTGGCTCTTTCCCAATATGATAGCGGTTAATCTGGCGTCAGCCTAAAAAAATATAATGAGGAAACTATGCGTATCGTGATTCTGGGTAGCGGCGTCATCGGCGTCACCAGTGCTTACTATCTGGCCAAAGCAGGACATGAAGTGACCGTCATCGACCGCCAGCCGGGCCCCGCACTGGAAACCAGCTTTGCGAATGCGGGGCAAATCTCGCCCGGCTACGCTTCGCCATGGGCCGCGCCCGGCATTCCCCTGAAAGCCGTGAAATGGATGATGCAGCGCCACGCGCCGCTGGCCATCTCGCTCGACGGCAGCGCCGCCCAGTTGAAATGGATGTGGCAGATGTTGCGTAATTGCACGCCGGAAGCGTATGCCGTGAACAAGGAACGCATGGTGCGCCTGGCCGAGTACAGCCGCGACTGCTTCAAGGTGTTGCGCGCCGAGGCCGGCATCACGTATGAAGGCCGCCAGCAAGGCACGATGCAATTGTTCCGCACGGAAAAGCAATACAACGACGCCGCCAAGGATATCGAAGTGTTGAAAGACGCGGGCGTGCCGTATGAAGTGCTGCAGCGCAATGAGTTGTCGCGCGCCGAGCCGGCCCTCGAAGCCGTCAAGGACAAGCTGTTTGGCGGTTTGCGCCTGCCCAACGATGAAACGGGCGATTGCCAGCTGTTTACCACGCGCCTGTCCGAGATGGCCGAGGCGCTGGGCGTGAAGTTCCGCTATGGCGTCTCCATCGATGCATTGCTGACGCAGGGCGACGAAATCGCCGGCGTGCAATGCGGCGCGGAAATCGTCAAGGCCGATTCCTATGTCGTGGCGCTCGGTTCCTACTCGACGGGCTTCATGAAGCCGCTGCTCGACATCCCCGTGTATCCATTGAAGGGCTATTCGATCACCGTGCCCATCGTCAACGCGGCCAAGGCACCCGTGTCGACCATCCTCGATGAAACCTATAAAATCGCCGTCACGCGCTTCGACGACCGCATCCGCGTGGGCGGCATGGCAGAAATCGCCGGCTACAACCTGAACCTGAATCCGCGCCGCCGCGAAACCCTGGAAATGGTCGTCAACGACCTGTTCCCCGGCGGCGGCAACACGGCCGAGGCGACGTTCTGGACGGGCTTGCGCCCGATGACGCCGGACGGCACGCCCATCGTCGGCCGCACGCCGCTGCGCAACCTGTTCCTGAACACGGGCCACGGTACCCTGGGCTGGACCATGTCCTGCGGTTCGGCGCAATTGCTGGCCGACCTGATGTCGTCGAAAAAGCCGGCCATTCTGGCCGACGACCTGTCCGTCAGCCGCTACAGCGGCGCGCAGCGCGGCGGCAAGTTGCAATACGCGGGAGCCTGAGATGGCGGGAAGCATGCCTCCAAAGGAACGTAGCGGCGCCATCCTGACGGTGGACCTCGATGCCGTGCGCGCCAACTACCGCTTGCTGCGCGACAAGGCGCACCCGGCCGCCTGCTCGGCCGTCGTGAAATCCGATGCGTATGGCCTGGGCGCCGCGCAAGTGGGCGCGGCCCTGTATGAAGAAGGGTGCCGCCATTTCTTCGTGGCCCACCTGGAAGAGGGCATCAGCCTGCGCCCGCACGTGGCGCCGGACGCGGCCATCTTCGTGTTGCACGGCCCACCCGTCGACACGGAAGGCGAATTCACGGCCCATGGCCTGACGCCCGTGCTCAACAGCGAGCCGCAGGTGGCGGGCTGGCGCCGGCACGCAGCAGCGCTGGGCACCACCCTGGACGCCATCGTGCAGGTGGACACGGGCATGTCGCGCATGGGCTTGTCGCCGCAGGAAATCGACGGCTGGCTGCTGGACCCGCACTTTCTCGACGGCATCAATGTGCGCTATGTCATGAGCCACCTGGCTTGCGCCGACGAGCGCGCCAACCCGATGAATGGCGAGCAACTGGCCCGTTTCATCGCCATTCGCGCCCGTTTGCCGCAGTACCGCGCCAGCCTGGCCAATTCCTCGGGCATCTTCTTGTCGCCCGATTACCACTTCGACCTGGTGCGACCCGGCGCGGCCCTGTACGGCATCGGACCGCAGGGCGGCGAACCGAATCCGCTGCGTTCCGTGGTGCGGCTGCAAGGCAAGGTCTTGCAGACACGCACGATCGCCGCCGGCGACCACGTGGGCTACAGCCGCCGCTACACGGCCAGCGAGCCGCGCCAGGTGGCCACGGTTTCCGTCGGCTACGCCGATGGCTGGCTGCGCAGCATGAGCAATCAGGGCCTGGCCATCGTCGATGGCGTGAAAGTGCCGCAGATCGGCGCCATCTCGATGGATTCCATCACCCTGGACGTCAGCGCCATCGCCGAGGAACGCGTCGCACCGGGCAGCCTGGTCGACCTGATCTGCGCCGAACACCCGGTCGATGCCGTGGCGGCCATGGCCAATACCATCGGCTACGAGGTATTGACGAACCTGGGCGGACGCTACTACCGCGAGTACCGGGGCCTGGCACGTTAGCGCACTTGCCAAAACGCCCATGGCGTTGTTGCCTTGCCGTACATTCGTACTGTCTTCGGCAAGGCGCCTAGCCCTGAGCATTTTTTCAGGTGCGCTGGTTTCGCACGCTAGGCAGCGCGAAACCGATGATTGTGTGGCAAGATAGCCCTGACGTGCATCGCACCTCAGGGCTTTTTTTAACCATCATCGGGGATTTCTATGAGTCAATATAACGTTGCTATCATCGTCGGCAGCCTGCGCAAGGATTCCTTCAACCGCAAGCTGGCCGACGCCATCATCAAGCTGGCGCCGCCCGAGTTTTCCTTCAAGCACATTGAAATCGGCGATTTGCCGCTGTACAACCAGGATGACGATGGCGCGCAGGCCGAGCAGGTGCTGCGCCTCAAATCCGACATTTCCGCATCGCAAGCCTTGCTCTTCCTCACCCCCGAATACAACCGCTCGATCCCCGGCGTGCTGAAAAACGCCCTCGACCACGGCTCGCGTCCGTATGGCCAGAGCGTGTGGGGCGGCAAGCCCGGTGCCGTGCTCGGCGTGTCCGTCGGCGCCACCGGTACGGCCCTGGCGCAGCAGCATTTGCGCAATGTGCTCGCCTACCTGGACGTGCCGCTGCTGGGACAGCCTGAAATGTTTATCCAGGCCAAGGACGGCCTGTTCGACGAGCACGGCGGCATCGGCCCGGCCAGCCTCGGTTTCTTCCAGGGCTGGATGCAGCGCTACGTGGACTGGGTCCGCAAGCATGCGATTCACGCTTGATGCAAGTCAAGGCGGCAGCGCTCAGCGTTGCCGCTTGTTCACATTCTTTGACCAACGATGCCAGGATTTCAATATTGGCACGGCTGTCTCGGTATAATGCGCCCTTTCTGTAGCGCAATACTTTCCAATTTCCTGCCGACTCCATGTGGACTAAACCTGTTCCGCGCATGAACTTGCGCCGTTTGATCGTGCTCGTGGCCTTTGCCAGCGCCCTGGTGTCCCTGGCCAACACCTTCTATGCCAGCTATAGCGTGCAGCGCCAGCTGCTGATCGATACCACCCTGGAAGCGAACCACGCCTACGCGAGCAAGCTGGCCAGCACGGCCGAGGATTTCCTGCAGTCGGCGCGCCAGCAGCTGGCCTACAGCGCCGGCAGCCTGCCGTCGCGCATGGGCGACGAGCAATGGCTGACGGACGAGGCACAGCGCCTGCGCCTGCAAACGAACAGCTTCAATTCCGTGCTCATCGTCGATGCCCAGGGCAAGGTGCTGGGCGTGTCGCCGGAAACCCTGGCCCTGAAAAACCGCACGCTCGACTCGGCCGGCGCCGCGCAGGCGCTGCGCGAACGGCGCCCGCTGGTCACGCAGCCGTACATATCTTCGGTCGGCAATCTGGTGGTGTTCATCTCGCATCCCATCCTTGGCAAGGATGGCCGCTACCTCGGCTACGTGGGCGGCAGCATCTACCTGAAACAGAAAAACATCCTGTACACCATGCTGGGCCAGCATTATTACCGCGACGGCTCCTACCTGTACGTGGTCGACCAGAACCGGCGCCTGCTTTACCACCCTGATCCTGAGCGCCTGGGCCACGTGGCCGGCCGCAATGACGTCATCGACACCATCATCGCGCAGCGGGGCGGCGGCAACCGGCGCATGCATAACAGCCTGGGCGTGGACATGCTGGCCGGCTACGCCGTCATGCCGTCGACGGGCTGGGGCATCGTGGCGCAGCGTCCCACGGCCATGACCCTGGCCCCGCTGAACCAGCTGATGGCCAATACCGTATGGCATTCCCTGCCGATCGCCTTGCTGAGTTTGCCATTCATCTGGTGGCTGGCCAGCCTGATTTCGCGGCCCCTGATGCAACTGGCCGAGGGGGCGCGGCGCATGGATGTGCCCGGTACGAGCGAGCACATCGCCTCCATCCGTGCCTGGTATGTGGAGGCGGCGCAGATCAAGAAAGCCTTGTTGAAGGGCCTGGCGTTGTTGCAGAACAGGATCGGCAAGTTGAAGACCGACGTGGAGACGGACCCGCTGACGGGCCTCTCGAACCGGCGCGGCATGGCGGCGGCGCTCGACGTCTGGCAGGCGCAGGCGCGGCCGTTTTCCGTCATCGCCATCGATATCGACCATTTCAAGCAAGTCAACGATAAATGGGGCCATGCCGTGGGCGATGAAGTCATCCTGCGCCTGGCGCAGCTGATGCGCGCCTGTTCGCGCGATGCCGACGTTCTGTGCCGCAATGGCGGCGACGAGTTCATCATGCTGCTGCCCGATGCCGACCTGGACGTGGCCATGCAGGTGGCCGAGCGCCTGCGCGCCAAGGTGGCCGCCGCCGTGATTCCCGGCGCGGGCGCCATCACGGTCTCGCTGGGCGTGGTGGCATCGTCGCACGGCGAGCGCAGCACGGACGCCGTGCTGCTGGCCGCCGACGCGGCCCTGTACGTGGCCAAGGAAAACGGGCGCAATTGCGTGGGCATCACGGAACCCGCCTGACAGGCGTGCCGCGCGGGATGAACTGATCCGTTGTTTTCTGTTGCATCTGAGCCTGTCCCGTTTGCCCGACAGCGCTTACCATATGGCCCTGATGGTGTACAACGGGGACAATGTGCATGGCAACGGTGAATATTGATGACGTTTGAGCAAGAACTTGGCATCCGCTGCGAGGTCCGTGATCAGCCCCACCCGCTGGCCTTGCTCGACTGCCGCGAACTCAATTACGGCCAGCACAGCGTGCTGCCGCTGCACCCGTTCCGCCTGAGCGTGCCGGAAGCGGCGCTGGCGGGACTGCTCGACGAACAGTTCAACAGTTTCGTGCAGGATTGCCGCGAAGACGATCTGCAGTACGAGGAAAGCGACTTGCCCGAGCTCAGGGACGCCGGTTACCCCGACATCACGGCCATGCTGGCGGGTCACCGGCCGCTGCTGACCGAAATGATTGACGACTTCATGATCGGCGACCTGATGTGGGCCATCGGGCGCGCCAGCGGCTACCGCCGGCCCCGCGCCCGTTGCTTGGGCGACGTGGAGGCGGCCGATGGCCGCGCGTACTTTACCGTCAATAAAGTGGAGAAAATCTATTTTGCCGATGGCCAGCTCATCCTGGAAGGGCAGGGCTATTACGGCGTCTACGTCATCTGGCTGACGCATGGCCGGCGAGATCAAATAGGCACTTGACCTTCCTCATGTGGGAAGGTTTATAGTCGTGCCATGAACCGTGCCTTTTTCCGCTTTCTCGCCCGCTCGCTGCTCTGGCTGCTTGCCGTCACCTTGCCCTTGCAGGGCTTTGCGTCGGCCATGCGCAGCTGCTGCGTGGACGAGCGGGCGGCAGCGGTCACGGTCGCTGTCGAGGCCATGCAGGCGCCCCAGTGCCATGGCATGGCCGACATGCAGATGCAAGGCCAGCCGCTGCACATGGCCATGGACGATGGCGGCGCCGGCCACCCTGGCCACGATTGCAGCAACCATGGCGCCTGCACGGTGGGCGCCACGGCGCCGCCCGGCATGCCTGCCGTGCACGCCTTGACCCTGCGCGCGCCACCCCCGGCGCTGGCGCCCGATTCCCTGTTCGCCGGGCATATCCCCTCCGGCCCTGAACGTCCCCCGAGAAGCACGCGCTCCGCCTGACCGCCCGTTGAACCTGGCGGTGCCGCCGTCGCACGTCCCTGCACGTTGCTTTGGCCGCGCCAGCGTTCCCGTCGCGCGCCCGCCGCGCCATACCCCGTCATTCAAGGAATACCATGAAGCAATTATTCAGCCTCGCGCTGGCCGCCGGCGTTACGCTTGCCTCGCTGCCGCTGGACGCCGCCGCGCAATCGCGGCCCCCATCCGCCCCGCAAGAGGCGCAAGCGCCCGTGCCGGCCGCCACCTACCGCTCCGCCTTTGCCGGCTACCGTCCCGCCGCCGAGGACGACGCCACGCCCGATCAGACCTGGCGCGCCGTCAACGAGAAAGTCGGCAAGGCCGGCGGCCACATGGGCATGATGAAAATGGACGGCCACAAGATGGACGGCCACAAGATGCCGATGGAGAAGCCCGGCCCCAAGCCGGCCGCCCAGCCCGCCCCGCAACACCAGCATGAGGGACACTGAGATGGCACGTTTTACAAAATCAACTTGCCTCACGCCGCTGGCCCTGGCGGCCGCCTTGCTGCTCAGCGGCTGCGCCAGCTTCAGCCCCGATGGCGGCATGCAGGCCGTGTCCGCGTTGGCAGACGCCCGCACGGGCGCCCCTGCGGCATTGACGGACAAGGGCGGCGAGGAAAAGCTGGCTTCCCTGCTGGCCCAGCCCCTGGACGCCGACAGCGCCGTGCGCATTGCCCTGATGAACAACCACGGCATGAAAGTGGCGCTGGCCGAACTGGGCGCCTCCGAATCGGACCTGGTGCAGGCGGGGCGCTTGCGCAACCCGGGCCTGTCGTTCGGCCGTTCGCACGGCAGCCACGGCAATGAAATCGACCGGGGCGTCAGCTTCGACCTGGCGGGCTTGCTGACCATGCCGATGCGCGTGAACATCGAGCGGGGCCGCTTCGAGCAAGCCAAGCTGCAGGCCGCCGGCAGCGCCGTGCAGCTGGCGCTTGAGACGCGCCGCGCCTACTTCAATGCCGTGGCCGCCGTGCAGACGGAAGCGTTCATGCAGCGGGCGCTGCTGTCGGCCGAGGCGGGCGCCGAACTGGCCACGCGCTTGCGGCAGGCGGGCAACTGGAGCCGCCTCGACCAGGCGCGCCAGCAAGTGTTTTATGCGGACGCCGTCGGCGACCTGGCCCGCGCCCGCCACCAGGCATTGGTGACGCGCGAACACCTGACGCGCTTGCTGGGCCTGTGGGGCAAGCAGACCAGCTTTACTTTGCCGTCGCGCCTGCCCGACTTGCCGGCCCAGGCGGCGGAGCCTGGCAATATCGAGGCGCAGACGATGGAGCAGCGCCTCGACGTGCAGATGAGCAAACTTGACGCCCATGCCACGGCCAGTGCACTGGGCCTGTCCAAGGTGACGGGTTTCATCAATGTGCTCGACGTGGCTTATACCAACAAGAGCACGAGCGGGGCGCCGCGCGAAAACGGCTATGAGGTATCGCTGGAACTGCCGCTGTTCGACTGGGGCACGGCGCGCAACACCAAGGCGCAAGCGCTGTATGAGCAGTCGCTGCAGCGCACGGCGGGCACGGCGGTGAAGGCCCGCTCGGAAGTGCGCGAAGCGTATTCGAGCTACCGCACGGCCTACGACCTGGCGCGCCATTACCGCGATGAAGTCGTGCCGCTGCGCAAGACGATCTCGCATGAAGTATTGCTGCGCTACAACGGCATGCTGGCCAGCGTGTTCGAACTGCTGGCCGATGCACGCGAGCAAGTCGCCAGCGTGAACAGCGCCATCGAAACCCAGCGCGATTTCTGGATCGCGCAAACCGAACTGCAAGGCGCCATCAATGGCAGCGGCCCAGCCAACAAGGAATAATGATGATTACACGTAGAAATTTTTTCATGAATGCGGGCGCCGTCGCCCTGAGTGCGGCAGCGGTGAGCAGAGTCGGTGCGGCGTCCCTGCCGGAAGCCGTCAGCATGGCTGGCGCGGACACGAAAGCGCCGCCACCGCCGCCGAACGGGCGTCCGTACAACCCCGTCGTCACCCTGAATGGCTGGTCCTTGCCCTGGCGCATGAACAACAACGTCAAGGAATTCCATCTGGTGGCCGAGCCCGTCGTGCGCGAACTGGCGCCCGGCATGCAAGCCAATCTGTGGGGCTACAACGGCCAGTCGCCCGGTCCCACCATCGAAGTCGTGGAGGGCGACCGCGTGCGCATCTTCGTCACCAACAAGTTGCCGGAACACACGAGCGTGCACTGGCATGGCCAGCGCTTGCCCAACGGCATGGATGGCGTCACGGGCCTGACCCAGCCGGGTATTCCTCCCGGCAAAACCTTCGTCTATGAATTCGTCGCCAGGCGGCCCGGCACCTTTATGTACCACCCGCATGCCGATGAAATGACGCAGATGGCCATGGGCATGATGGGTTTCTGGGTCACGCACCCGAAAGACCCGAACTTCATGAAGGTGGACCGCGATTTCGTCTTTCTGCTTAGTAACTACGATATCGATCCCGGCAGCTACACGCCGAAGATCATGACCATGACAGATTTCAACTTGTTTACCTTCAACAGCCGCGTCTTCCCCGGCATCGACCCCATGGTCGTGCGCCAGGGCGACAAGGTGCGCGTGCGCGTGGGCAACCTGACCATGACGAACCACCCGATCCACATGCATGGCCATGAATTCGAGGTGACGGGCACCGATGGCGGCTGGACGCGCCCCGAATCGCGCTGGCCCGAAGTGACGACAGATATCGCCGTGGGCCAGATGCGCGCCGTCGAGTTCACGGCAACGGACCTCGGCGACTGGGCTTTCCACTGCCACAAGTCGCACCACACGATGAATGCCATGGGACACGACGTGCCCACCATGATCGGCGTCGACCACCAGGGCGTGGCGGCGAAGATCAATCAATTGGTGCCCGGCTACATGGTGATGGGCGAACGGGGCATGGCCGACATGGGCGAGATGCAGATGCCGATCCCCGACAATACCTTGCCGATGATGGCCGGCGACGGTCCCTTCGGTGCCATCGGCATGGGCGGCATGTTTACCACGGTCAAGGTGCGCAAGGATCAGAAACCGGGCGATTACCGCGACCCGGGCTGGTACAAGCACCCGGCCGGCAGCGTGGCCTATGAATGGACGGGCGCCTTGCCGGAACCGGTGCGGGGCCAGGGCGCGGGCAAGCCGGCGGCAAAAAGCGGCGTGGAAATGACGGTGCGCAAGCCAGGCGGGCACAGCGGCCATTGACGCTCTCCCGGGGATTGCTAACATGGCACGCCCCGGGGCATGTTGCTTTGTATCAAGGAATTGTTGGTTAGTGACAATCCGAGCATTTTAGTGACAGTTTTTTCCTTATATTCAAGTCATAGCTTAAATTATTGGCTACCGTCTTGTCTTGGAGGAAACATGTTGAGTAAAATGAAAGTGGGGACGCGCCTGCTCGCTGCCTTCTTTTGCGTCGCGCTGATGGGGGCCATCGTGGCCGGCATCGGCATCTTCAACATGGGCAAGATCGATACCATGGCGGGGCAGATGTACAACCATGAATTGCTGGGGCTGTCGTACATCAAAGAGGCCAATATTGCCCTGATCAAGGTGGGCCGCGCGCGCAGCAATTTCTTGCTGGCCACGACCGCCGAGGAGCGCGCAACGCGCCAGGCCGACATCGGCAAATTCCTCGAGTTAAATAAAAGCTATCTGGCCAAGGCCCAGCCGCTGTTCGTCACGTCGGCCGCCAAGGAATTGTTTGCCCGCTTCGCCGCTGTCGAAGCGGAGTACATTGCCACCATGCAGCAAGCCCTGGCGCTGGCGGCGGCCGAGCCGCTGGCGCAGCGCAGCGCGCAACTGGTCGAACTGCTCAACAAGACGCGCCAGCATGCCGATGAACTCGACGGTATGCTGGATAAACTTTCGCTGCAGAAGGAAGAGCGCGCCAAGGCGGCTTCCGAGCAGGCCTCGGGCGTGTACCAGGCCAGCCGCAGCTTCATGATCGCGCTGGTGCTGGGCAGCATGGCGGCCGGCCTGGCGCTGGGGGCGCTGATCACGCGCGGACTGACTCGCCAGCTCGGCGGCGAACCGGCGTACGCCGTCAGGATCGCCGGCGCCATCGCCGAGGGCGACCTCACCATCGATATCCGCACGGCCAGCCATGACAATGCCAGCCTGCTGTTCGCCATGAAAGCCATGCGCGACAAGCTGGTGGGCATCGTCAGCCAGGTGCGCTCGGGTACGGATACCATCAACACGGCCTCGAGCGAAATCGCCCAGGGCAACCTCGACTTGTCGTCGCGCACGGAAGAGCAGGCCAGTTCGCTGGAAGAAACGGCGTCCTCGATGGAACAGCTGACCTCGGCCGTCCGGCAGAACGCGGACAATGCGCGCCAGGCCAATGCGCTGGCCGGCGCCGCGTCCGATGTGGCCGGCAAGGGCGGCGCCGTCGTGGGGCAGGTGGTGCAGACCATGGAATCGATCAATGCGTCGTCGCGCAAGATCGTCGACATCATCAGCGTCATCGATGGCATCGCCTTCCAGACGAATATCCTGGCCTTGAACGCGGCCGTGGAAGCGGCCCGGGCGGGCGAGGAAGGGCGGGGATTTGCCGTCGTGGCATCCGAAGTGCGCAGCCTGGCCCAGCGTTCTGCCAGTGCCGCCAAGGAAATCAAGACCCTGATCGGCGACTCCGTCGAACAGGTGGAAATCGGCTCCAAACTCGTGCATGACGCGGGCAGGACGATGGATGAGGTGGTGACCAGCGTGCGCCAGGTGGCCGATATCATGCAGGAAATCACAGCCGCCAGCGCCGAGCAAAGCGCCGGCATCGAGCAAGTCAACCAGGCCGTGCTGCAGATGGACCAGGTGACGCAGCAGAATGCGGCCCTGGTGGAAGAGGCGGCAGCCGCCGCCGAATCGCTGCAGGACCAGGCGCAGACCCTGACGGAACTGGTGGGCGTGTTCCGCCTGCATGCCCAGGCCGAAGGCATCGCCGTGCCGGCGGCCAGCAACGTCACGCCGCTGCGCCGGCCAGTGCCGCCTGCCCGGCAGGACGTGCGGCGCCTGGCCTGACGGCGGTTGGCTCGGGCGCAATCGGCGCGGCGGTGGTAGGCTGTCGCTATTGCGCGTTTGCCACTTGCGGGTCCCCCATGCCATCTTCTTTCCTGTCCTCCTTCAGTTTTTCCCTGTTGCTGCTGTCGCTGGCGCCCCTGGCGCAGGCGCAGGAGGGCGATCCCGTCCTGCCTTATCGTCCATCGGTGGCCAGTCCCGCCCAGCTGCCCGTGCCGGGCCAGCTGGAATTCGAGGCGGGCGGCCTGCTGTCGAAAACGGACGACACGCGCCGCGCCAGCTTGCCGTACACGTTCAAGCTGGCGTTCACGCCCGAATGGGGCGTGCTGCTCGAAGGTGAGGGCTTCGTGCGCGCGCGCAATGACACGGGGCGGCGCGAGACGGGCGTGGGCGACACGACGGTCGTGCTCAAACGCGCCTTTTTGCTCGACAGCGCCACAGCGCTGGGCCTGGAACTGGGCTGGAAGTTGCCCACTGCCAAGGACAGCATCGGCAGCGGCAAGAGCGACGTCTCGTTGAACGGTATTTTCAGCCGCGACCTGGGCGCCGTGCACATGGACGCCAACCTGAACGCCACGCGCCTGGGGGCTTCCGACCCTGGCACGGGCAGGGTGCAAACGGGCTGGGCGGCCTCCTTTTCCACGCCCGTCAGCGACCGCTGGGGCGCCACGGCGGAAGTGTCGGGCACGCGCCTGCGCGGCGCGCCAGCCACGGCGCAGCTGCTGCTGGCTGCCACCTACAGCCCCACGCCGCGGTTGGCCATCGATATCGGCATGGCGCGTGGCTTGACGGCGGCGTCGCCGGACTGGTCGCTGTTCAGCGGCTTGGTAGTGCCTTTGGGCAAACTGTGGTGAGATTGGGACGCGATTCCTTATGTGTCCTTGCGAACAAACAGTTAGTCACACAAGGTCTACAATTGCGGCATAACTGATAAAAGGAGTGTCCTCATGAAAACCCTCATTCTCGCCGCCGTCCTGCTGTCGGCAGGTACCGCCGCCGTTGCCCAGGTTTCCGTCACCGTCGGCCAGCCAGGCTTTTACGGCCGCATCGACATAGGCGACTATCCCGCGCCGCAATTGATCTACGCCCAACCCGTCATCGTGCAGCGCCCGCAATACTATTCGGCCGCCCCGATCTACCTGCGCGTACCGCCCGGCCATGCGAAACACTGGTCCAAGCACTGCCGCAAGTATAATGCCTGTAACCAAGAGGTATATTTCGTCCAAGATGGTTGGTATAACAACCAATATGTGCCCCGCTACCGCCAGCAGCATGGCGACCATGGCCGTCCCGATTACGGCGACCGCGACCGTCATGACGACAAGCATGACAAGCACTATGACAAGCGCGACAAGCATGATGACAAGCCGGGCAAAGGCCATGGCAATGGCAATGGTCGTGGCAACGGCAACGGCAACGGGCACAGGGATTAACAAGCAGGAGGATCTTTGCATAGTAAAATCGTTATCGTAGGAGGAGGTGCAGGCGGCCTGGAGCTGGCTTGCAAACTCAGCCGAAAGCTCGGCCCCGGCCAGGTCACCCTGGTCGACAGCCGCCTGTACCATATCTGGAAGCCGTCACTGCATGAAGTGGCGGCCGGCACCCTGGACATTCATCAAGAGGGCCTGTCGTACCAGATGCTGGCGCATGACAATGGTTTTACCTATGTCTATGGTCCCCTGATCGGGCTCGACGCAGCGTCGAACAGCCTCACCGTGGGCGCCATCGCCACGGACAAGGATGAGCAGCTCTTGCCGCAGCGCCAGGTCAGCTACGACCAGCTGGTGCTGGCCGTGGGCAGCACCTCGAATTACTTTGGCGTACCCGGCGCCCAGGAAAACACGATTTCCCTCAATGCCACGGAAGACGCCGAACGTTTCCGTCTGACGCTGCTGAAACTGCTGGCCATGGCTGAACAGCGCCAGGGCGACGCGGGCCATCCCGGTGTCGACATCGTCATCATCGGCGGCGGCGCGACGGGCGTGGAACTGGCGGCCGAATTGCGCGAAGCGAGCGGCGTGTATGCCGCGTACGGCTTCCAGAATCTCAACGCCATCAAGGATGTGCGCATCACCCTGCTCGAAGGGGCGCCGCGCATCCTGGCGCCGCTGCCCGAGCGCGTTTCCATCGCCGCCTCGAAACTGCTGCACCAGCATGGCATCACGGTGGTGACCGATACGCGCGTCACCACGATCGAAGCCGACAAGGTGACGGTGGCCAGCGGCACCAGCTATGCGGCCGACATCTGCGTGTGGGCCGCCGGCATCCGCGCGCCGGAATTCCTGTCCACTTTGGGCTTGCCTACCAACCGCGCCGGCCAGCTGGAAGTGACGGGCATGCTCAATGTGCAGGGCCATGCGAATATCTTCGCGCTGGGCGATTGCGCCGCCTGTACGGGTCACGACGGCAAGCTGGTGCCGCCGCGCGCCCAGGCTGCCCACCAGCAAGCCGATTACCTGCTGAAAACGTTCCTGCTGCAGGCGAAGGGCAAGCCGCCGCAAACCAGGCCGTACGAATATCTGGACTACGGTTCGCTGGTGTCGTTTGGCCGCACCACCTCGGTCGGCACCCTGATGGGGTCGCTGAAGGGCCTGAGCTGGTTCGTCGAAGGCTTTGTCGCGCGGATGATGTATGTGAGCCTGCACCTGATGCACCACAACGCCGTGCTGGGCACCGTGCGCACGGCCGTCATGGCCATGGGCCGTTTCCTGATCAAGCGCAGCTCGCCGCAGGTCAAGCTGCATTAAGCAGTTTGCGCCGTAACAAAACAAGGGGCCTTGCGGCCCTTTTTTATTTGCCGCGCGCGAGGGGCGCCGCTTCGCAGCGGCCCCGCGTCATGGGGAAGGCGATGGTGGTGAGCTTGCCCTTCAAGGTGCCGGTGATGCTGGCGTGTAAGATGCGCTCGCTGTCATGGCGGTAGGTGATGCGGCTCGGGAAGTCATTGTCCAGGTTGGCGAAGATGAATTCATTCGGCTTGTCCTGGCGCAGCAGGTTGAAGATCACGGGTGGCTCGCCCGACGGCTGAACGATGTAGGCCAGCTGGCCCGGTTCGGTGAGGCGGATCTGCACGAATTCGAAGGCCGTCGTCTTGCCGCCCTTGACGGTGCGGCTGGTGCCGAGGATGGTACCGCCGGCGGCCGTACTCCATTGTTCCCCGGAACCGGGTTCGGCGCCGTCGACGTTCCAGCAGCCGGCCAGCCAGGCCAGCTTGTCCACGGTTTCCGGCGGCGGCACGGTCTTGTCGGCGGCCTGGGCGGCTCCCATGGCCAGCAGCGCTGCCAGCAGGGTGGGGATCAGTCGTTGCATGCGGTTTCTTCGTCGTATCGTTGAGCGGGGCAGGGTGCCCGGCGATGTTCCGGCCCGATGCTGTCTGGCAGGGATTATTCTTTCGGGCTAATGCGCGGCAAGACGGCGGTCAGGGCCATGCCGCCTTGCGGATTCGCCGTCAGGCTCAGGCTGCCGCCGAGGTAATGCACGCGCTCGCGCACGGCGCGCAGGCCGTGTTTGCTCATTTCGACGGGCACGCTGGCCGGCAAGCCGCTGCCGTTGTCCTTGACGGTCATCATCAGCGCCTCGTCGTTGTCGTCGATGATGATATCCACTTCGCTTGCCTGCGCGTGCGCGGCGATATTGCTGAGCGCCTCTTCCAGGGTGCGCAGCAGGGCCACGCCCACGTTGCGCGGGCAGATCAGTTCATCTTCGGGCAGGCTGCAGCGCACGGTGATCTTGTGCTGTTCCGCAAATTGCGCAGCCAGCTCGCCCAGCGCCACATTCACACCGAGAAACTCCAGCTTGTCGTTCCACAGCTTCATCTGCATTTGCCGGTTGGTCTCGATGACATTCAGCAGCAATTGCTTCATGGTCGCGGCGCGGTCGAGCAAGGCCGCTTCCTGCGGCATTTTTTGCGTCAGCAGCGACAGGTGCATGGTCAGCGCCGTCAGCGACGAGCCGAGGCTGTCGTGCAGCTGGCGCGACAGGGCGCGCCGTTCATTGTCCCAACTGGTGTTGACATGACCGAGCAACTCGCTGAGATCGGCGGCGCGTTCCGCATCGGCCTGGGCCGCTTCCTTGTTCGGATCTGTTTGTGCGGACATAGCGCCCCGTGAATGGTGAAAGGTGGACCAAATTCAAGTTGTGGATCATACATGAGGATTTCATCGCGGGGCGCATGGATGGAAAATTTCTGTCTTTTCGGCAATTTTAATCTCCTCCCATCATTTTTATATGATAGGCAATATTTCTGTTTGCGCCAGCAGGAAGTTGTTCCCGTCTTTACGTACGGCTGCGCACATACCGGGACGCCACACGCTGCCATAGTGGGGTTGTGCATTTTTCCATGCAGCATAGCCGCCCCGCGGCGCAGGGTGCAGTACAGGCCCGTTTACCGAAACGAAAGGACATGCCATGAATATCGAAACCATCGTCGACAAGGAATACCTCGACAAAAGCTTCCGCGACATCGTCAATGCCCCCATCAGCGCCTTGCGCGGCGTCAGCGCGAAGGATGCGAAGGCCTTGCAGCAAGCGTTTGGCGTGACCACCGTACGCGAGTTGTCCAACCTTAATTTCGTGAAATGGGCCAGCGCGCTGGCCATCCTGGCCGATGAAGAAGGCATGAGCGGCGAAGAGCGGGCCAAGGAAGAGTTGCTTGACGACGCCGTGGAAATGACCTTCCCCGCCAGCGACCCGATCTCCGTTGATGCCGGCATCACGCGCATCGAAGTACCGCCGGAAACCGTCGATGCGCAAACGGACCACCAGCATGCGGGCCAGCATGAAGTGACGGCTGGCAAGAAATAAAACATCGTGCTCATGAAAAAACCGGCAAGCCATCAACGTGGCTTGCCGGTTTTTTTCATGTGCGGTGTGGCGTAAAAACTCAGGCGATCGACGGAATGTTGTTTTTTTGCATATTCACCTGCGAGGCGATCACCTCGTGCGGGATGCAGCAAAAGCGGTTCTTGCCGGCACGCTTGGCTTCGTACAGGGCCGTGTCGGCCGCGCCCAGCAGGGATTCGACGGTGCTGGCGTCGTCCGGGTAGATGGCGATGCCGATGCTGGTCGACAGGCGCAGGGTCAGGTCGTTGATGAAATACGGCTCGGAAATGACTTCGATCAGCTTGGCGGCCGGTTCGCGTGCGTCGCCCTTGCCGGCCAGGTTGCCCAGCACGATGACGAATTCGTCGCCGCCGATGCGCGCCACCGTGTCTTCCTTGCGCGATGCGCTCACCAGGCGGGCCGCCACCATTTTCAGGATTTCATCGCCATAGCCGTGGCCGTAACTGTCGTTGATGGCCTTGAAGCCGTCCAGGTCCAGGTACAGGATGGCCGACTTGCCGCGGCTGCGGGCCGATTGCTGCAAGGTATGCTCGATGCGGTCTTCCAGCAGGCGCCGGTTCGGCAAGCCCGTCAGCGGATCGTGCAGCGCCAGTTCCTGCTGCTGCTTGCTGTATTGGGCCAGTTCCTTGTACAGCAGGCGCACTTCCAGCATGTTGTGGATGCGCTTGTGCACTTCCATCAGGTCGAAGGGCTTGCTGATGAAGTCGCGCGCGCCCGCTTCCAGGGCGGCGATCTTGAAACTCGGCTGTGCCGTCAGGGCCAGCACGGGCAGGTAGCCGCCATGCTCGATTTCCTTCAAGCCTTTCATGACCTGGAAACCATTGAGTTCCGGCATTTGCAGATCCAGCAAGATCAGGTCGTAGCAATGCTCCCGGTGCAGGGGGCAAACCTGGGCCGGACGCATGGTGGCCGTCACATTGGTGTAGCCGGCATCGCGCAGGATTTCCAGCATCAGGTCAACATTGTCGGGTGAATCGTCGACGACCAAAATTTTGGCTTTCAAAATCTCATCTTGGCTGGGCATGTAAGGTCTCGGTTATACGGTCTATGCAACGCTGGCTTCCACCGCAGATGATGGGCTGACGGCAGTGGGGAAGATAGTAGCGCCTTGCAACAAGTTAGGGCGCACAACAGCGCTTGAGCTCGCTTCTGACGTTCTCGCCGGCCCAGGCCGCCATCTCCAGCCTGCCGTGCAGGTGCGTTTCTGCATTTCAGTGTAGCAAACTTTAGCTTAGTTGCTTGTAGGACAGAGCCGCGTCTGAAAGTAGGAAGGCTAGCCCATGAAAATAGTCATTTTGTACTGCATCATGTATTTCTTTGCATCATCCTTTTAGGGCGGCGTATTGCTGCCCTCTTCAGGACGCTGCGTGAGGGAGCGCGTTGCGGCCAGTTGCGCTACGGCCGCCAGCAGTTCGGCCGGGTCGAGCGGTTTCGAGACCCAGGCCTGGAAGCCGCTGGCCAGTGCCCGCTGGCGGTCCTGCGGTTGCGCGAACGCCGTCAGCGCCAGCGCGGGCAGCCGGGCCGCATCAGGGGAGGCGTGCGCGCGGATTTGCGCCAGCAAGTCGAAACCGTCGGCGTCAGGCATGCCGATGTCGCTGACCAGCACATGCGGGTGTACCTGGTCCAGCAGTTGCAGCGCTTGCGCCACGTTGCCGGCGCCATGCACTTCGGCGTTGCTGTCACGCAGGATGCGCGCCGTCAGTTCGCGCGCATCGGCCTCGTCATCGACCAGCAGGACGGTGACGCCGCGCAAGTCATGGCTGGCGGGCAAGTCGCCGCCCGTTGGCCGCGCCGGCGCGGTTCGCGTCCCCAGGGGCAGGCGCACGGTAAAGCTGGCGCCCTGCATGTCGCCGGCGCTGCTGACCGTGACCGTGCCGCCATGCTGCTCCACCAGGTGCTTGACGATCGCCAGTCCCAGCCCCAGGCCGCCATGCCGGCGCGTGGTGGAGGCGTCGGCCTGGCGGAAACGGTCGAACACGTGGGGCAGGAAGTCTTTCTTGATGCCGACGCCGTTGTCGCTCACCGTGATGGCCAGGCGGCTTGCCTCGCGGCGCACGCCGATCTCGACCCGGCCGCCTTGCGGCGTGAACTTCAGGGCATTCGACAGCAGGTTCCAGATCACTTGCTGGATACGGCTGGGGTCGCCCGTGATCCTGCCCGCATCGCTGGCGATGTTGCTGTGGATGGCGATGTGCTTGGCGTCGGCCGCCGGGCGCAAGGTTTCGATGGCCGAGGCGATGATGCTGGCGGGCACGATGGTTTGCAGATCCAGCAGCACCTTGCCGGAAGTGATGCGGCTCATGTCGAGCAAGTCTTCGATCAGTTGCGCCTGCGCGCGCGCATTGCGTTCGATGCTTTGCAGGCCGCGGTGCAGGTCGGCCTGGTCGCGCGTGCCGCGCCGCAGCACTTGCGCCCAGCCCAGGATGGCCGACAGCGGCGTGCGCAGTTCGTGCGACAGCGTGGCGAGAAAATCGTCTTTCAGCTGGTTCGTGCGCTCGGCGTCGGCGCGTGCCTCGCGTTCGCTGTCGAGCAGCACCTTGCGCTCTTCGGCGGCGCGCGTGGCGGCCGCGTACAGGCGCGTATTGTCGAGCGCGACGGCGGCCTGGGCCGCGATGGCCGAGACGATGCGTTCGCTGCGCGCGCTGAACATGCCCGCTTGCGGATGGCCGAGCAGCAAGCGCCCCAGCAGCAGGCCCGAGCGCGAGCTGACGGGCAGGCTCAGGCAGCTGCGCAGCGGCGGCGCGCCGCCGGCGCTGGCGTCGGGCGCGGCCAGCAAGTCGTTCTGGCGCATGGCCGCTCCCTGGCGCAGTTCCGTGGCGATGGCATCTGCCTGGCGCAGGCTGATGCCGTTGACGGCGCGTGCCGCGGGCAGGGCGTCGGGATCGTCGTGGATATCGCCCGCATCATCATAGTAAAAGGCGCCGAAGCGCGCGCCGCTGATGCGCGTGGCCGCATCGACGGTTTCCTGCAGCAGGGCCGGCAAGTCGAGGGTGCTGGCCAGGGCCGCGCCCGTATTGTTGAGCAGCTCCAGTACGCGCGTTTCATCGCGCAAGGCTTCCTGCGCCCGCTTGACCTGGTCGACGTCGGTGCTCGTGCCAAACCAGCGCAGCAGCTGGCCGCCCCGGTCGCGCACGGGATTGGCGCGCGTCAGGAACCAGCGGTACTGGCCGTCGGCACCGCGGATGGGGAACTCCATTTCGAAGGGCGTGCCCTCGCGCAAGGCGGCCTTCCAGGCTTGCAGCATGGAAGGCAGGTGCTGCGCGTCATAGGCGATGCTCCAGCCGTCGCCCGCCATCTGTTCGGCAGTGGTGCCCGTGTAGTCGTGCCAGCGCTGGTTGTACCAGGCAATGGTGCCATCGAAGCTGGCGATCCAGGCCAGTTGCGGGATGGAATTGGCCAACGCGCGCAAGTCTTCCTCGCTGTGGCGCAAGTTTTCCTCGGCCGCCTTGCGCTGGCTGATGTCCTGGATATACGTGGTCAAGCCTTCGCTGGAAGGGAAGATGCGCACTTCCAGCCAGCGCCCCAGCGGCGGATACGGCAGTTCGAAACTGCAGCTGAGCTGCTGCGCCATGGCGCGCCGGTACTGGGTTTCCAGTTCCGTGCCATGCAGGGCGGGGCAGGCATGCCACAGGTTCTTGCCCGCCAGGCCGGTGCCAGGCGCGTGTTGTGGCGCGAGCATGGCGGCGCCGCGCGTATTGAGGTAGCGGATGGTCCAGTCGCGGTCGAGCAGGCAAAAGCCGTCGGTAATACCTTCCAGCAAGTTGGACAGGCGCTCGTCCGATAGGCTCAGCGGCGCTGATGGGGGAAGCAGATCTTGCTCGCGGTCATGCTTGGCCATCGGAAATCCTGCAACAATGAATCTGCCGCACGGGCGCTTGTCCCGCCGGGCCGCCGTCGCTAAGCTCAGTTAAATAGGTCATGATGCTCAATGTCCGCCGTCATGCATCAGGGAAGGCAAAAGCGCCCCTGTCTGGCTGGTATTGTAGCCCCAAGCGGGGCACCGCCACCGCACGCTTGCGCGCCGCCTGCAGATAGCACTGGACAGGCTGGAAAGCAGTCCCTATAATCCCGCTTCTTTCGAGGCAGCAACTCCTCGATTCGCTGGACCCGACTGTGGAAGCAGAAGTGCCCTGCGATAAAAAGGCGTCAGCTTTTTGGCAGTGAAAAGGTAGTCGATCATGCGGGGCGGTATTCTGCAAAATCAGCTAAGCGATTGAAAAATCGAACTTTTCAAAGCGAAATGAATACGCTATAATGTTTGCCTGCGCGGCTGTAGCTCAGCTGGATAGAGTACTTGGCTACGAACCAAGGGGTCGTGGGTTCAATTCCTGCCAGCCGCACCAGAATACTGAAAATCAGACTTTGCCTGGTTTTGTTGTGACAAGTTTCACCTCCATGTTGTTGATGGAATGTTGTAGAAGTTTTGCGGCTGTAGCTCAGCTGGATAGAGTACTTGGCTACGAACCAAGGGGTCGTGGGTTCAATTCCTGCCAGCCGCACCAGTATTGATTAGTATCGTTGCCGGAATGAAGTTCGCTTCGTTCTGATGAAAGTTTCAAGCTTCGCGCCGTTCGGCGAAGTGTGTCAGAGTTTGCGGCTGTAGCTCAGCTGGATAGAGTACTTGGCTACGAACCAAGGGGTCGTGGGTTCAATTCCTGCCAGCCGCACCAGTATCAGCAGTAGTGAAAAAACCCGGAAAGTTCGCTTTCCGGGTTTTTTTTCGTCCAGCGAAAGGCAAGCGTGCAGCGCGCCGCCCCCATCGCGGCGCGCTGCAGTGGCCGGGCCCCGTCAATTCGGATAAGGCTGGCCCGACGACGCCTGGTTGCCCAGGACGATGGTGGTCACCCACAGTCCGCCGCTTGTCACGGGACCGGTGAACTTGAACAGCGAGGCGCCAGATTGCGCCGGGTCCGCCACGTTCGACGCCAGCGCATTGAGCCCCGAGGTCGTGAACGTGCACGAGGTTTCTTGTCCAACCGCATTTTGCTCCGCGTTCAGCACCGGCGTGGCGCCATTGAACAAGTACAGGCCGCAATTATCCATTTTCGATCCGTAGGTGGCCGACTGCGTGTAATTGAAGGTCACCGCGCCATCGAGCAGGGCGGCGGACGGGATGGACGACAGTTTCGCCGGCGTGATGCTGGTGAGCGTGGCGAACAGGCTGGCCTGGTTGGCCTTGGCAAACGCTTTCGACAGGGGCACGGCATTGATCTGGAACGGGAAGGCGCTGACGGCGCCATTCGGCGTTTTCAGGGTCCACACGTAGATTTTTCCAGGCGCCACTTTCGTTTCGTCGATGCAAGCCGTACCCGCGCCCAGGCCCGGCGTATTGACGGGCAGGCTGGCCAGGTCCTGGCAGCTCTGGATGGCTTCCGCGTTATTGTAGAAAGTGCTGGCGGCGCCATTGCTGTCGGCCACCCGCATGTGGGTGTAGCCGGTGGCCGGCAGGATCAGCTGCAGTTTGCTGCCGGCCGAGCCCGGTATCTGGAAGTCACCGAACGTCGTCAGGCCCGGTCCCCGCACGTCGATCTTGTTGACGGCCGGATTTTCCTGCAGCACGGTGTCGAGCTCGACGTGGGCTGCCCATTCGCGCGCAAAGCTGGCCGTGCCTGCAGCATCGAAGTTGCGCTGGATGCGCGCATTCATGTGCATGTCCAGGTGGCCGCTGCCGGCCAGTTTCCAGCCGCCGGCGCAGCCGCTGGTGTCGCCCGTCTTGACCAGCTTCCAGTTGAGCATGCCCGCATCTGTTCCTATGCGTAACTGTACCCATGCGCTGCTGGGCTTGCCTGAAGTAAAGGCGATGGCCGTCGCCCCGGCACCGAGGCGATTGCCGATGAAGTCGGCGACGCGCGTCGTCGAGGTGCTGCTCGCGGACGTCAGCGTGGCGATTTCATCGGCGCTCAAGGGCTGCATGCTGACGCTGGCCAGGCCCAGCGCCTCGATCGTCAGGCCCGCATGGGCAGCCTGGTCCGCGCTGCTCAGGGCGGACACAATGTCGGCCTTGCCCACCGCCGCGCCCATATTGAAGCTGCTGTCGATGAACGGCGACACGGCCGCCGCCGACGGCACGACGAAGCCCGTCTTCGGATACAGGGCGCTGAGCGAGGCCATGCAGGCGCGGATTTCCGGCAAGACACTGGCCGCGGCCGTCGCTCTGGCCAGGTCGGCGTCCGATGGCGGCGTCGCTGCCGGTATCGTCGGCGCGCCGCCGGCGGCGGCCGGCAGGGTTACGCTGCCCAGCGCGCTGTTGGTGGCGATCAGGGTGACGGTGGCCATGGCGCCCTGCGCTTCCGCGGGCGCGACGAGGATCTGGTCCAGCACGGCGTCCATGCCCGTGCCGTTGGCAACAAAGGCGCCCGTCAGCGGATTGGTATTGCCGGTATTAATCGGTTTGATCATGGCGACGACGGCGGCCACGGCCGCATCGAGCCGTTGCTGCGTCGCGGCATTGGCCAGGGCCGCGGTGCAGGCGGCCGATACCGTATTGGCGACGGGAGCGCAGACGGCGGCCAGGGCCGTGCCGCCGGGCTGGCCCGACGCCGTGGAGACGATCAGGTCGGTCAGCGGCGTGATGTTGACGGTTTGTCCAGCCGCGGTGGCGATGGAATTGAGCGTCACCTGCTTGCCGCCGGACGAGCCGGTGATGCTGAGGAAAAACGGCGCCGTCATGCCGGCCACGTCCACCGTAAATGCCCCGCCGGCGCCGGTATTGACCGCCGTGGACACTTTGCCCTTGCTGTCGATGGCCACCACGCTGCCCGAGATGGGCGCGCCGACGGCGGCAGTGCCGCTGAGCGTCGTTGCCGGCGGCGGCACGACGGGCGGAACCGGGTCGGCGGGGCTGCTGCTACTGCCGCCGCCACAGGCGGCAAGAAGGAGGGTGGCCGCGCAGGCGGCGGCCGGAGGCAATTTATGCAAGTTTATTTTCATGACATCCCCTTGGTATTTTTTTTGGAATTACTGCTAGTAAACATTCTCAAAGTTTTCCATGAATTGCAATTTATTTTTCTTGGATGCATTAATAATGGCCAATCAGTCATCAGCGTGTCGGTTTTGCGCCGCAATCAGAAAATCAATGTGATTAAAAATGCAAGTTGCGGGGCGGCCGGTGAAAAACCGGGGAGGGCGTCAATTGTGAAATATCGCCGCCACGCCCTTTGCCATTCTGCAAAGCCCTGCTATAATCTTGTCTTAGGCGGCTGTAGCTCAGCTGGATAGAGTACTTGGCTACGAACCAAGGGGTCGTGGGTTCAATTCCTGCCAGCCGCACCAGAATATCGGGGATCAGATTGTAAAATCTGATCCCCTTTTTCGTTTCCGAACGGATTTACGATAGGTCTTTGACGCCGCGCCGGTATTGCAGGCGAAACGCGCGCGGCGTGACGTGCTTGGCGGCGCGGAACTGGCGGTTGAAATGCGCGAGGTTGCGGTAGCCCGCCTCTTGCGCGATGACGGCGATGGCGAGATTGCTCTCGATCAGCTGTTGGCAGGCGCGGCCGATGCGCAGGCGCGCCAGGTACTCGCCCGGCGTGCAATGCGCGTGGCGCTTGAAGCAGCGGTGAAACGCGCCCAGCGACAGGGCCGCCCGCTGCGCCAGGCTCTCCAGTGCGATCTCTTCCCGGAAATGCGCGTGCATGAAATCGAACACGCCGGCCATGCGCTTGTGCTGCCCATCGGGCAGCGGCGCCTGCGCCGTCGAGGCCAGCGGCCGCGCGCCCGTATCGCCCGCCAGGTCCAGCAGCACGTCGAGCAGCAGCGGCAAGCGCTGCGGCACGGGCAGGGCGTTCAGTTGCAGCAGTTTATCAGCGCTGCGCGCGCTCGTCCGCGGCGAAAAATGCAGGGCCGGGCCGGCGCGGGCCGCCAGTTGGCGCAAGCTGAGAAACTCGGGAAAACAGGCCGCCAGCCGCTCCAGCCACTCCGATGAAAACCACACGACGACGGCCAGCATCGGCTGGCTGCTGTCGATGCGCTCGCTGGCCGACCATGTGTGCGGCAAGTTCGGCCCCAGCAGCACCAGGTCGCCCGGTTCGAAATCGCCCAGGTGGTCGCCGATGTAGCGCTGCCCCCGCGCATTGACCGTCAGGGTCAGCTCGAACTGCGGGTGGTAGTGCCAGATGAAGGGAATGGTGTCGAGTTCGCGCCACAGCAAGCCCCAAGAGTGGCCCGCCGGTATCGTGACTTGTTCGAATAAAGGCGTCATTGTGACGTTTGAAGCGTATGAATAGTCAGGATAGTATCAGTATTGGCCGCTTGGCGCGCATTTCACCCGGCCATGCCATCGCACAATCTGTCTCACACCAACACAGGAGACAGCGATGCAAGAAGATCGATATCAATACGGCGAAGACCGTCCCGGCAACCCGTCCGTGGCCTACACGGAACAGACCCAGCTGCGCGACATCCGCAAACAGCTGCCCCTGCGCGTGCTGTCCGACAGCGATTTCCTGCACTGGCAAACCTATGGCTACGTCATCGTCAAGGATGCGGTGTCGCCCGAGCAAGTGCGGCGCACGACAGATTTCCTGTGGGAATTCCAGGGACTCGACCAGCATGACCCCGCCACCTGGAACCGGGAGCAATTGCGCGATCACGCGATGAAGGAACTCAACGGCTCCGGCATGGTCGAGGCCTATCACAACCAGACCCTGTGGGATAACCGCCAGACCCAGCGCGTCTACGACGCCTTCGTCGATATCTGGGACCGTCAGGATTTGTGGGTGACGATCGACCGCGCCAACCTGAACACGCCGAACCATGGCAAGCGCAAGTTTGGCGGTTTCATCCACTGGGATGCGGACACCACGCTCGACCCGCTGCCCGTCAACGTGCAGGGCGTGCTGGCCCTGTCCGACACCTCGCCCGAGAGCGGCGGTTTCCAGTGCTATCCGGAATTGTTCAATAACTTATTGAGCTGGCGCAAGACCGTGCCGGCGGATCGCAACCCGTGGCAGCCGGACCTGGCGACGGTACCGTACCCGATGGAATTCATCGCCATGCAGAAGGGAGAACTGCTGATCTTCAACAGCCTGCTGGCGCACGGCATCCGCCCGAACACGTCGACGGACCAGGTGCGGCTGGCGCAATACATTTCCTTTACGCCAGCCCAGCAAGACAACCAGACCTTGCGCGACTGGCGGGTGCAAAGCTGGCGCGAACGCAGCGCACCGCAGGGCTATGCGTTTCCCGGCGACCCCGAGGACAAGGAAAAGCTGCGCTATCCGCAGGCGCGCTTGAGCGAACTGGGCGAGAAGATCCTCGGCGCGCGCGACTGGTAAGCGAAGCGCCATCCGGCAGGCTTGCCTGCCGGATAGACAATTACCGGTAAATGCACGATCATGGTCCGACTAGCCATCGACCGAGGAAACGCATGAGTATCATCACCTGCATCGAAGACTTGCGCGTGCTGGCCCAGAAACGGGTGCCGCGCATGTTTTACGACTACGCCGATTCCGGCTCCTGGACGGAATCGACGTACCGCGCCAACAACAGCGATTTTGCCAAGATCAAATTCCGCCAGCGCGTGGCCGTCAACCTGGAAAACCGCAGCCTGGCCTCGACCATGGTGGGGCAGGCCGTCTCGATGCCGGTGGCCCTGTCGCCCACGGGCTTGACGGGCATGCAGCATGCGAATGGCGAAATCCTCGCGGCCCAGGCGGCCGAGAAGTTTGGCGTGCCGTTCACCCTGTCGACGATGAGCATTTGCTCGATCGAGGACGTGGCGGCGAACACGACAAAACCGTTCTGGTTCCAGCTGTACGTGATGAAGGACCGCGAATTCATCAACCGCCTGATCGACCGCGCCAAGGCGGCCAAATGCGGCGCGCTCGTGCTGACGCTGGACTTGCAGGTGCTGGGCCAGCGCCACAAGGACTTGCGCAACGGCCTGTCGGCGCCGCCGAAACTGACCATCCCGAATATCCTCAACATGGCCACCAAGCCGCGCTGGGTGGCGGGCATGCTGGGCACGAAACGCCGCGGTTTCGGCAACATCGTCGGCCACGCCACGTCCGTGTCCGACATGTCGTCGCTGTCGGCCTGGACGCAGCAGCAGTTCGACCTGAGCCTGTCGTGGGCGGACGTGGAATGGATCAAGCAGCGCTGGGGCGGAAAACTGATCATCAAGGGCATCATGGACCCCGAAGACGCGCGCCTGGCCGTCAACAGCGGCGCCGACGCGCTGATCGTCTCGAACCACGGCGGGCGCCAGCTCGATGGCGCGCAATCGTCGATCGAAGCCTTGCCCGCCATCGTCGACGCCGTCGGCAGCCAGATCGAAGTGCACATGGACGGCGGCATCCGCTCGGGCCAGGACGTGATCAAGGCCGTGGCCTTGGGCGCGAAAGGCGTCTACATCGGCCGCCCGTTTCTATATGGCCTGGGCGCCATGGGCGGCCCGGGCGTCACCAAATGCCTGGATATCATCCGCAATGAACTCGATCTGACGATGGCGTTTTGCGGCTTGCGCGACCTGCAGCAGGTGGACAAAAAAATCCTGCTGCCGGGGACGTTTTAAGCGGCAATCCGCACGATATCAAAGCCTTCCGAGGCGTCGGGCGGCGTGAAGTGGCGCGTGATTTCATCAAATTGCGCGTCGCTGGTGGAGAACGGGTGCAAGCCGCTGTCATTGCGCCGGCGCAAGCGCGCCTTGCATTCCTCATCCGTCACGTCGAGGTAGTGCAGCACGTGCGGCACGCGCGCCTGCTGGAACAGCTCGCGCATCCAGGCGCGGCTGGCGGGCGTATTCGCGGGGAAATCGAGCACGACGGACACGCCCGCCTGCAGCATCTGCAGGGCCAGAGGCGCGATGGCCGCGCGCAGCCGCGCCGCGCAGGCCACATAGTCGGCCAGGCTGGCGATCTGGCCCGGATACAGCTGCGCCAGCAGGGTGTCTTCGCTGATGCGCACGGTATGCGGCGCTTGCGCAAGCTGGCTGGTCAAGGTGGATTTGCCCGAGGCAATCTTGCCGCACACGAGGTGCAAGGTGGGGATAACGGGGGTGCTGGAAGTGGTGTGCATGGTCGCTCGCTGAAAGTGAAAACAAAGCCTGCGAGACGTCTTGATTATTTGTTGCCGATCAAAGCCGCCTTGCAGGCGGCTTGGTCAATGTCATTCCTGTCCAGCCACCATGTGTGAAATGGCGGCAATAATCGATGGCAGGGGCGGGAATGGCGATGGCATGGCATGGCGCAACGATGCCATGCGACGGTTGGCGTTGTCAATTGTCCTTTTCGAATAACTGCCGGTACTGCGCATACGGTTCCATGCCCATGCTGGCGCGGCGCTGCTCCAGGCGCTGCGGATCGTCGATGGGGAAGGGCACCGTCTTGCCGGTGCTATCCGTGCGGAACTGGCTGCCGTACAGCTGCGGCAGCTTGTCATTGCTCAAGTCGCGGTCGATCGCCAGTGCCAGCTTCGAGGGCGTGATCTCTCCCCTTGCCGCTGCCGCGCGCATCAGCGGCAGGCTGCTTTTGAGGAAGGCACTGGAACCATGCTGGGCGATCAGCCAGGCGCTGCCCGCCGCCTTGTAGCCGACCATCGTTTGCGTGGGCCAGCCCTTGCTGGCGATGATTTGCCGCAAGCGTTGCTCGCGTGCTTCATCCGTGGCCAGCATGCGCTGGCGCGTGGCCAGGTCCGGCCCCGTTGGCGGGAATCCCGCGCGCAGGGCCTGGTCTTCCTGTTCCATGGTCCGCAATTCGGCTGCCAGCGCCGCTTCGGGCACCGCGGCCGGATACAGCAGGAAGTCCAGCGCGCCCGCCGTGGCCACGCTGAAGATGAGCTTGGGTTCCGCTTCCCAGCCGGGCGATTGCAAAAGTAGTGCCAGTGTGCCGCCTTCAGGTACATCAATACGGTAGCGGCCATTTTCGACCGTGCCATGTATCTGCGGCTCGCCGTGCATGCGCTCGGCAACGATGCTGATGGCTTGCGGCAGCGGCGTTCCATTGCTGCGGATGGTGCCGCTCAGCTCAAAGGCGCCCGCATGGACGCTCCAGCACAGCAGGATGGCGCAGGTCAGACGTGGCATGGGAGTGCGTTCATGCATGGTGGATGTCGAGTTTGCTCCACACATCCTGGAACGCGGTGTCATCGAGCGGCCGCGCATGCGGGTCGTCCTGCCGGAACAGGCCGCCGATCAGCATGTCCTGGATGGCACCCGTGAAACCGCCGTACGACGAGGCGCGGCCCCACTGGCGGCGCGTGTGGGCGAAGACGACGGTGTCTTGCCGGGCGGCCAGTTGCGCCAGCGCTTGCCGCAAGGTGGCGGCCGCTTCCGGGCCCATGTCCGTGGCGATGGCGCACACCAGGCGCTGGCTGAACTGCAAGGGCTTGCCTGCCAGTCCCAGCAGCGATTCGTTGGCCAGGGCGAGGAATACGTCGGGCGCCTGGTCGTCCTTTTCGCAGACGGTCCAGGTGGGCGCCCACGCTTCCAGGCTCATGAAGCGCGCTTGCGTCGTGGCCGGCGTGTGCGTCCACTTCGCGTGCGATTTGGCGTCCCAGCCCAGGCGGCCAAAGGGAATCGGCTTGCCCTTGGGATTGTATTGATGGCTGCGCACGGCGGCCTTGCCCCTCGCGCCAGCCTGCGCCATCAGGCCGTCGAGGCTGGCGGCGAACGGCGTCCATTGCGCCGCATCCCATAGCGGTATGGCATTGGGCGCGGCCAGCAGCAGGAATACCTCGTAATCACGTGAAAAAAACGCCATGCACATTCCTTATCGTTGCAGTTGATATATGACCGCCCGCTGGCTGGGGCGCAGCAGGTAGACGCCGTACAGGCACAGGGGCAGCACGGCCAGCAGGGCGATATATGGCAGGATCGATGCGCCATCTTCGGCCGGGTGCGGCAAGGTGGCCGTCACCAGCGCGTAATCCCACAGTCCATGCACGAGCACCATGGGCCAGATGGAGCGGGTGCGCAGGCGGATGGCCGCATAGCCGACACCCTGCAAGGTGGCGGCCACGGCTTGCCACAGGGCGCCGCTGACGTCGCCCGTGGCCAGGCCGTTGGCCGTATGGGCCAGGCCGAACAGCGCCGAGGACATCAGGACGGCGGGCCAGACGGCGTAGCGGTCCAGCATGCCTTGCAGCAAGATGGCGCGGAACATCAGTTCTTCCGAGACGGCCACCAGCGCCGCATTGCACGCGACGATCAGCAGCACGCGCGGCTGCGGCCAGCCGCCGGCCCAGGCCAGCAACAGCATCAGCAGCGCATACAGCAGGGGCGGCGAGGCGAGCCACACCGTTTTCCATGGCTGCGGCGCGCTCAGGCCCGCTTCGCGGGGCCGGCTGGATGCCAGCAGCAGCGCCAGCGCGAACAGGGCGGCCAGCGCCCACGACAGGCCGATACGGCCGGTGACGGCGGCGCCCGGCAAGGCGTAGCCGGCCGATTCCAGCCAGCGGCCGCCCATGCTCAAGCCCAGCCAGACGGCCAGTGCCCCCAGGGCAAGCGGCATGGTGAGGTGGATTTTAGGGATGGACATGGTCGGCTTCGGTGTTGGCTGCGTGTTTTACTGCGTGCATGAGCGGATCATGAAGTTGCATCAATGATATGGTCGAAATATTGCCATATTACATTAAAAGCACCGTCACAAAATTGCCACTTCGTTATAGTTGCATGGAATAATAAGCATTCGTCCGTTTGCCGCCAGACTGGAGCGCCATGACCTACAGCAAGACCATCACCACCGACCGCCTGATCCTGCGCAAGCCGCAGCCATCCGATGAGGCGGCCCTGTTCGCCATGCATGCCGATCCCGAAGTGATGCGCTATTTCAGCGAGCCGCCCTGGGACGATGCCGGCCGCGCCGCGCGCCAGATCGCCGAGGACAGCGCCGCCTTCGAGAACGAAGAGTTCTTCCGCTTCGCCATCGAACTGCAGCAGACGGGCGAGTATGTGGGCAGCTGCACGCTGTTTTCCGTGCACCGACAGAACCGCCGCGCCGAGATCGGCTATGCGCTGGCGCGTCCGCACTGGGGCCGTGGCTATATGCATGAAGCGCTGTCGGCGCTGATCGAGTACGCCTTCGTCGAGCGCGACCTGAACCGCCTGGAAGCCGATATCGACCCGCTCAACGCCGGCTCGGCCAGCGCCCTCGAGCGCCAGGGTTTCAACAGGGAAGGCTTTTTGCCCGAACGCTGGATCGTTGGCGGCCACGTCAGCGATTCGGCACTGTACGGCTTGCTGCGGCGCGAATGGGAAGCGCGGCGCAAGGATGCCGCGTGAGCGGGCAAGCGATCGACGCGCTTGAACGCTGGCTGGGTGCCCCCTTGCCGGCGCATTACCTGCGTTTTTTGCAGGATGGGCAAGAGAGCATGCGCGGCGAACAGGTATTGCTGTACGGCGTGGACAGCTTACGGGAACGCAATGAAACGTATGAGACGCAGCAATTTTGCCCCGGCTACATGACCATCGGCGACGACAGCGGCGGGCGCGCCGTCATGCTGGCGCTCGATGGCGTTGACCGCGCCGTGTACCTGGTGGACCATGGCTCGATGCAGCGCGACGATTTCGAGCGGGCCGCCGATGATTTCGCCGCCTGGCTGGCCGCCGATTGCCCCGTCGATTGATTATTCCATGAGCAAACGATGAAACCGGCTGACTTGCCCTGTTCCACCCATCCCCTCGTGACCTTGCGCCCACTGGAACGCAGCGACGCGCCCGCCTGGTATGCCTACCTGGCCGACCCTGCCGTCGTCGAGCACACGAGCTGGGCCTTGCGCGGCATCGATGACCTGCAGGCCAATTTCGATGATTACGCGTCGGCCCAGCCGGCTTCGCCCATGCGCCTGGCCGTCGTGCTGCGCGACGGCGGCCAGCTGGTGGGCACCATCGGCTTCAATGCGATTTCTCCGCAGCACCGCACGGCCGAAATCGCCTACGACCTGGCGCCCGCCGTGTGGGGGCATGGCGTGGCCACGTCCATCGTGAATGCCGTCGTGGACTGGGGCTTTCAGCGCCTGGGCTTGCTGCGTATCCAGGCGACCGTGCTGGAAAGCAACGAGCGTTCGCTGCGCGTGCTCGAACGCTGCGCTTTCGAGCGGGAAGGCTATCTGCGCAGCTACCGGCAAATCCGTGAAAGATCGGGCAACTTCTGGCTGTATGCGCGCCTTGCCGGTATTCCATGAGCAAAGCGCCCTTGAACATCCTGCTGGTGGAAGATCACCTGGCCATCGCGCGCCAGGTATTGGATTTCCTCGACGGTCTGGGCTGGCAGACCGACCATGCGGGCACGGGCGCGCTCGGTGTCGCGCTGGCCACGCGCAACACTTATGACGTGGTGCTGCTGGACCTGAACCTGCCCGATATCGATGGCTTGCAGGTGTGCCGCGCCATCAAGGCGGGTGCGCCCAGCAATGTGCCGATTCTGATGCTGACGGCGCGCGACGCATACGAAGACAAGGCACGCGGCTTTCGCGACGGCGCCGACGACTATCTGACCAAGCCCTTCGACTTGCGCGAAGTGGCCTTGCGCTGCGAAGCGCTGGCGCGACGGCAGCAGTTGCACGTGCACCAGGAAATGCGCGTGGGCCCATTCACCTTGCAGACGCGCGCAGGACGCGCCCTGTACCGTGACGCAACGCTGCCGCTGACGCAGACGGGTTTTAAAATTTTGCTGCTGCTGTGCCGCGAGCATCCGCACGCCGTGTCGCGCTCGGCCTTGCTGCAAGCCCTGTGGGGCAGCCAGCCGCCGGACAGCGACGCCCTCAAATCGCATATCTATGCGCTGCGCAAGCAGCTGGAACTGGTCGGCGGGGCTGGTGCGGCGGGCGTGCTCGTGACCATCCCGCAACTGGGCTACCGCCTGGCCTTCGATGCGGCGGCCGGCGATGGTTAGGTCGATCCGGCAGCGCCTGTTTGCGGCCCTGGCCGGCTTCACCGTCCTGCTGTGCCTGTGCTACACGGGCCTGGCGCTGGTGATCGCCTACGTGACGGAAGACATGCTGGTGCAGCGCCTGCTCGAGCGCGAAGCGGCGGTGGTTAGCCAGCGCTTGCGCCAGCACGGTGAGCTTACGCCGTCTGGCAGCGACCTCATCACGGTTTATGGCCGCTACCTTGATTTGCCTCAAGTGGTGCGCGCGAAAGTGCCAGCATCTGCCCCGCGTGGCGAAGTGTTTACGACGACGGGCCAGCATTATCACGTGCTGGCGCTGAACCTCGTTGCCGCCGGCCAGCCGCAGCGCGCGTATCTGCTGGCCGACGTGGCGCCCGTGCTGGTGGTGCAGCGCCTGGTGCGGGAGGTGGGCGGTGTCGTCGCTGGCGTGGCGCTGGCGCTGATCGCCCTGGCCTTGCTGCTGGCATACTGGCTGGCGCGGCGCCTCGTGCTGCCCTTGCAGAGATTGGCGCAGGAAGCGCGCCAGCTGGCGCCCGGCGGCGCCGTCCATTTCAGCGAGCGCGATCGCCCCGACGAGATCGGTTTCCTGGCGCGCCGCCTGGAAACCACGTTTGCCGAACTGCAAACGGTGTTGCGGCGCGAACAGGCATTCGCGCGCGACGTCAGCCACGAACTGCGCACGCCGCTGACCTTGATGCACAACGGCCTGGCGCTGGCCGGCGCACAGCCCCTGGCGGCAGCTGAGCAGGCGCAGCTGCGCCAGGGTGTCGACGACATGCGCGCCACCATCGAGGTGCTGTTCGCGCTGGCGCGGGCCGAGCAACTGCCCGGCGACGTGATGGAGCTGCGCGCCTGCATCGAGCAATGCCTGCTGCGCCTGCTCGACGAACATCCGTGGGACGCCAGCCTGCTGACGCTGGACTTGCCCGAGCGCCTCGAGGTCGTCGGCAATCCGCCTTTGACGATGTTGCTCATCAATAACTGCCTGGCAAATGCCCTGTTCCATGGCGGCCCCGCTTGCCGCATCCGCATCGCGTATGCGCAAGGCCGTCTGAGCATCGGCAATACCGTGCCGGCGGGGCAGCCGCGGCGCGTCCAGGGATTTGCGCATGGACAAAGCTTGCTGGGGCGCGTGGCGCAGGCCATGCGCTGGGAAATCCGTTTCCATCCGGGCGAGGCGCACTATCGCGTCGACATCATTCCCCTCCAGATACGATAAAAAGCAGGGAGATTTCACCGCGATTTCACCGGCGCCTGCGTAAGCTGCAAGCTCTTGATGAATGGAGAAAACCGCATGAAGTTTCTTATCAGCCTGCTGGTGCTGGCGTGCACCAGCCTCCCCGCACTGGCGCAAGTGAGCAGCCTCGTCCACAAGGAGGAAAAGCGCCGCTACATCGTCTATACGCCGGAGGCTTATCAAAGCCAGCCCCAACAGAACTTTCCCGTCGTCTTCAATTTCCATGGCGGCGGCATGAGCATGGCGGAACAGATGCTGTACACGCAAATGAACAAGGCGGCCGAGCGGCACCGGTTCATCGTTGTGTATCCGCAAGGGATCAAGCAAGACTGGAACGTGGGCTTCGGCATGGATTACCTGGCTGGCACCGATGACGTCGGCTTTACGCAAGCGATATTGAGTAAACTCAAGCAGGATTACCGCATCGATGACAAGCGCGTGTATGCGACGGGCCTGTCGCGCGGCGGTTTCTTTGCCTTGCGCCTGGCGGCCGAGCTGCCCCAGCAGTTCGCCGCCGTTGCCTCGGTGGGCGCGCCCATGCCGGAACCGGTGCTGCAGCACCACAAGCAGAAGGACAAGGTCGGCATGCTGCTGATGCAGGGCACGGCCGACAAGGTGGTGCTGATCGAGGGCAAGGCCGCCAGCTACCTGTCGGCAGAAGACACGTACGATTACTGGCGCAGGCACAACGGCATCGAAGGCGCCACGCCGCAACCGCGCCTGATTCCCGGGCCTGCGGGCGACGCCACGCAAGTGAGCTGGCAGGAGCAGGGTGCGGGCGGCGCCAAGGTGGCCTTGCTCACCATCAAGGACGGCGGCCACACCTGGCCGGGCGCCGACGCCTTCAATATCGGCCTGCCCATCGGCAAGACCACGCACGCCATCGATGCGAACGAGGTGATGTGGGAATTTTTCAGCAAGCACCGGCGATAACGCTGCGGGGACGCGGGTGCCTGTGGCACACTCTTGTCATCTTGAATCTTGCATGAGGAAATGATGAACAGCCACCCCGTCGCCATCTTTTGCCGCTCGCTGGGCCAGTTGTCGGCCATGCTGGACAAGCTCGACGCCCAGCCGCAGTTGCTGGCCGCGCGGTTGCACCCGGACATGCTGCCGTTCGCCCAGCAGGTGCGCGCGGCCGTAAGCTTTTCGCTGCGCGGCTGCTGCCCGCTGGCGGGGCTGGAGGTGGCCGATTTCAGCGCCGCCGCCAGCCTGCAGGAACAGATCGCGCAGACCATGCGTTATCTCCAGGACATTCCCGCAGAGAGCTTCGACGGACCGCTTGAGCGCATCTGCCGCGACCGCGCCGGCTTTGCCGACATCGCGCTGCCGGCCGGCGAGTATTTGAATTTGTACATCCTGCCGAATTTCTACTTTCACTTCAGCATGGCGTATGCGATCGCGCGCAGCAGCGGTGCGGCCATTGGCAAGGGCGATTTCGACGGCTATCACCTGTATGCGCCGGGTTTCAGTTTTGAGCGCCCCGCCGCGCCGTAAGGCCTACAGCCCCGCTTCCTTCCAGGCAGACAGTCCCAGCCGCTTCAACAGCCGGCCCGACAGCCCGCAGCTCCAGCAGCTGATCTGGATTTGCCGGTGCCGCCCCTGGTCCGCATGCCAGGCTTGCTCGGCATAATCGAGCAGGGCGTCGCTGAGCGCAGAGGCGTCGGCTGTCGCAGGCAAGCGCGACATCAGTTCGAACACGCCGTGGGACCTCTCCTGGATCTGCAGCAAACCGGCCAGCAGGGCGCGCAGCACGGCGCCGTCGATGGAAGCGCTCGCTTGCGTGAAACGCTCCTGCCAGCATGGCTCGCGCTGCGGCCACAGGGCCAGCAGCGCGGGCACGTCGGCCGTCCGCAGCTGTCCGATCAGCTCATCCGCCTCCTGAAACAGGTCGAGGCGGTCGTATTCCTCGTCGTCGCCGCACAGCAGTTCATCGAGCTCCTGCAACACGCTCATGCCACCACGTTCACGGGAGCACCGCGTTCGAACGCTTCGATATTGCCGATCAATATGTCGGCCAGCTTTTGCATGGCCTCGCCGCTGGCCCAGGCCGTGTGCGGGGTGAGGATGAAGTTGGGTAGGCGCAAGTTCAACAGCGGGTTGTCGGGCAGCGGCGGTTCCTTCGACAGCACGTCGAAGCCGGCGCCGGCGATCACGCCACGGGTCAATGCGTCGGCCAGCGCCGCTTCATCGACGAGGCCGCCCCGCGCCGTGTTGATCAGCAGCGACGTGGGCTGCATGCGCGCCAGCTCTTGCTCTCCGATGATGTTGCGCGTCTTGTCCGTCAAGGGCAGGTGCAGACTGAGCACGTCGGAGGTGGCCAGCAGTTCATCAAAACTCACTTCCTGCACGCCGTCTTCCTCGATCGGGGAACGGTTGTGGACGATCACCTGCATGCCGAAGGCGCGTCCCAGCTGGGCCACGGACTTGCCCAGCGCGCCGTAGCCGAGCAAACCCAGGCGGCTGCCGGCCAGGTCGCGGATCGGGTGGCCGAACAGGCAGAAGCGGTCGGACTTCTGCCACAGGCCCGCTTCCACGTCCGCGCGGTAGGCGATGAGCTGGCGGCGCAGGGCCAGCATCAGGGCCAGCGTGTGTTCGGGCACGGTGGCGCGCGCATAGTCGCGGATATTCGCGACGATAATGCCCCGCGCGCGGCAGGCGGCCAGGTCGAGGATATCCGTGCCCGTGGCGGCCACGGCGATCATTTTCAGGTGGGGCAGCTGCGCCAGTTCGGCCGCGCGCAGCGGCACCTTGTTCGTGATGGCGATGGTGGCGCCTTGCAGGCGGGCTACCGTCTGCTCGCTGCCCTTGGTATGCGGATATTCTTCCCAGCTGTGGGCAAAGGCGGGCGGGCGCACGGTGGCGATCAGGCTGTCGCGGTCGAGAAAGACGATGCGGTGCGGGTGCAGGTGCGGCGGTGTGCTTGCTGCGGTCATGGCTGGGCCTCGGTCAGGGCGGCACGCGCGGGCAGGGTGCTCTTGCCCTTCAGTTGCGTGGCCGGGTGGTTGGTAAACATGTCGGCGACCCATTCGACAAACACGCGCACCTTGGCGGACAGGTGGCGGTTGGGCGGATAGATCACGTGGATGGGCAGCGGGTCGGATTCCCAATCGCCCAGCAATTCCACCATTTTGCCCTGTTCCATCAGGGGCGCAAGCATGAAATGCGTCATTTGCACGATGCCCAGGCCCGCCAGACCGGCCGCCGCGTAGGCGTTCGAGTCGTTCAGGGCGATATGGCTGGGCATGGACATCTGGATGCGTTCGCCCGCGCGCGTGAAATCCCATTCGAAGGTCTTGCCCGTCTTGGCGGAGAAGAAGTTCACGCCCCGGTGCTGCGCCAGGTCGTTCGGGTGCAACGGCGTGCCATAGCGCGCCAGGTAGCCGGGCGCGGCACAGGTGATGAAATGCAGCACGCCGACCCGGCGCGCGATCAGGTTCAAATCGCCCAGTTCGCCGCCGCGCACGGCGCAGTCGACGCCTTCCTCGATCAGGTCGACGGGGCGGTCGCTGCAGCCGAGTTCCAGCGATATATCGGGGTAGCGGGCGAAGAAGTCGGGCAGGGCAGGGATGATCAGTTCGCTGGCCAGGGCCGTGGGCGCGTCCACGCGCAGCCGTCCGCTGGGACTCAAGCGCGTGCGCGACAGCGATTCCTCGGCTTCGCGCACGTCCGACAGGATGCGCACGCAGCGTTCGTAATACGCGGCGCCGTCGGAGGTGATGCTGACGTGGCGCGTGGTACGGTTGAGCAACTTGACCGACAGGCTCGCTTCCAGCGACTGGATCAAGGTCGACACGGTGGCTTTGGGCAACTGCATGTTTTCCGCCGCGCGCGTAAAACCGCCCGCATCGACGACTTGGATGAAAACTTCCATGGCTTGCAGCTTGTTCACTTGATTTCCTATCACTTTCTTCGTGATTATTCAGAATCCTGAACAATCAATTCGGCATTGCACTCTTTATCAGATTGTAGATCAAGTCTATAGTTGTTGTACTGCAGCATAAATGTGATGCCGCAGGAAGTACAACAGGAGAAACATCATGGGTCATCGGAATGGAAACTTTGCAGTATTCGCCTTGGCGGCGAGCCTGCTCGCTCTGGCCGCGATGGTATCGACGGATGCCTACTCGCTGGCGGCGCAAAGCGAAGCGAGCGCTTATAGCGCCCTGACCCATGAAGTGGGCGGCATCGCCCTGTTGTGCCTGAACGACGCGGTACGCGATGTGGCCGTGCAGCCGGTGGTGGCGCAATGAGCATTGCCGACACCACGGCCGAACTGGCACCTGGCCAGGCGCTGAAGATACGCGACATCCAGGTGCAGGGCGCGCAGGATGCGCTCGGCGCGCGCGTCTATACGGCCGGCGTGCCGGGCGCCAAGCAGCCGAACCTGATGGTCTTCTTCCATGGCGGCGGCTTTGTGGCCGGCGACCTGGACGACGCGGACGACTTCCTGCGCTGCCTCGTGCTGAGCAACCCCGACCACGTGGTGCTGGCCGCGAACTACACGCTGGCGAAGGTGCGGCCATTCCCCGCCGCCGTCGAAGATGCGCATGCCGTGCTGCTGTGGGCGAAAAAGAACAAGTCCAAGCTGGGCTGGACGGGCAAGCAGATGGTGGTGTCGGGCATCGAGGCGGGCGCCAACCTGGCTGCCGTGTGCGCCATGATGTCGCGCGACCGGGGCGGCCCGCCCCTCGCGGGCCAGGTGCTGATCATGCCCATGCTCGACCCCGGCCTGTCGACCTGTTCGATGCGCCACTTGCCGACTTGTCCGGACCTGGCCGAAGTGGCGGACCAGTGCGCCGCCGCCTACCGCGGCTACCTGCCGAATGCCGCTGACCGCACCCACCCGTACGCGTCGCCATTGCAGTCGAGCCGCCTGAAGAACCTGCCGCCAGCCTTGATCTTGTCCAGCGAAGATGACCCATTGCGCGACGAGGCTGAACAATACGGCAGTAAATTGATCGCCTGCGGCATCAAGACCACCGTGCGGCGCATGGCCGCCGCGCCGCTGCAGGACGCTGGCGCCCGTAATGAATGCGCCTGCAAGGTGCAGGTATTGAGCGAAATTAGCAGTTTCGTCGCCGGACTGGGGCAGGAGCCCGAGTCATAAAGCCGCCATCTGCGGCACTGCAAAAAAACTTACACTAATCAGTTTACTTTTTGAGTTTCGGTTGCTACACTACGCAGTGTAGTTCCCTTCCTGTCTGCGTTGTGCGTTCGCACAGCCAGCTTCGTCGTCCCCGTCCGCTTTCAAGCAGCTGGCGGCCTGTTTACCTTTGATCGAGCGCCGTCGGGCGCCATGGCACCACCATTCACTTTTTCAGCTGGGTTGCTTTCTGTCGCCCATATCATTAGAAATTTTCATAAAACAGGGAAATAAAATGAAAAACGTTCAACAATTTTCCACCTTAGGTACACTCATCAAGCCCCTGGCGGCCTCGCTCGCGCTGGCGGGACTGGTGGCCGTGAGCCTGGCCGGCTGCGATTCGGCCAATAGCAAGGTGCCCGACGCGCCAGCGGCCGGCGGCCCGCCCATCTCGGCCGCCGCCGTCGTTGAAAAACAGATCACGGAAACGCAGGAATTCTCGGGCCGCCTGGAAGCGATCGAGCGCGTGGAAATCCGCTCGCGCGTCGGCGGTTTCATCACGGCCGTCAACTTCAAGCCGGGCAGCGAAGTGAAGAAGGGCGATGTGCTGTTCGTCATCGATCCGCGCCCTTTCCAGGCTGAAGTGTCGCGCGCCGAAGGCACGGCCGCTTCCGCCCGCGCCAAGGCGGAACTGGCCAAGCTGGAACTGTCGCGCGCTGAAAAGCTGCTGGCCGAAAAAGCCATCGCCCAGCGCGAATTCGATGAAAAGGCCTCGGGCCTGAAAGAGCTGGACGCGAATGTCCGTTCGGCGCAAGCCGCGTATGAAGCGGCCAGGCTGAACCTGTCGTACACGCAGGTGCAGGCGCCGATCAGCGGCCGCGTCAGCAAGGCGGAAATCACCGTCGGCAACCTGATCGACGCTTCCGCCATTTTGACGTCGGTGGTGTCGACGGACCGCATCTACGCCAGCTTCGACGGCGATGAAGATACCTATCTGCGCGTGGCCGGCACGGCGCAAAAAGGCACGCCCGTCACCGTCAAGGTGGGCCTGGCCAATGAAACGGGCTTCCCGCACGAAGGCAAGCTGGAATTCGTCGACAACCAGCTCGACCCGGCCACGGGCAGCGTGCGCATGCGCGCCACCTTCGCCAACGCCGAGCGCCAGCTGGTACCGGGCCTGTTCGCGCGCATCCAGCTCGATGGCGGCAACGGCCCGCACGCGCAAAGCACGGCACTGCTGATCTCCGACCGCGCCGTCGGCACGGATCAAAGCCGTAAATATGTCTACGTGGTGGGCGCCGACAACAAGGCCGAATACCGTGCCGTCAAGCTGGGCCCGAACTCGGACGGCTTGCGCGTGGTGCGCGAAGGCTTGAAGGCGGGCGAAAAAATCGTCGTCAACGGCCTGCAGCGCGTGCGCCCCGGCGCGCCCGTGACGCCGCAGATGGTGGCGATGGATTTCGACCCGACCGCGCCCGTCGCTCCCGCAAAACCTGAAGTAAAAGACGCCAAGATCGCCGCGAAAGCAGCATCGACTTCCAAGGAATAAACATGAATTTTTCCCGCTTTTTCATCGACAAGCCGATTTTCGCGGCGGTGCTGTCGATCGTCATATTCGTGGCCGGGCTGCTGTCGATATTCGGCCTGCCCATCTCCGAATATCCCGACGTCGTGCCGCCATCGGTGGTGGTGCGCGCGCAATACCCGGGCGCCAATCCGAAAGTGATCGCCGAAACCGTGGCCGCGCCGCTCGAAGAGCAGATCAACGGCGTCGAGAACATGCTCTACATGTCCTCACAAAACACGTCCGACGGCGCGATGATGCTGACCGTGACCTTCAAGATCGGCACCAACGTCGAGCAGGCCGAGACGCAGGTGCAGAACCGCGTGCAGCGCGCCTTGCCGCGCCTGCCCGAGGAAGTGCGCCAGATCGGCGTGACGACGGTGAAATCGTCGCCGAATCTGACCATGGTCGTGCACCTGGTGTCGCCGAACAAGCGCTATGACGATATGTACCTGCGTAACTACGCGGTGCTGAACGTCAAGGACCAATTGGCCCGTTTGCCCGGCATGGGCGACATCCAGATCTTCGGCGCCGGCGACTATGCGATGCGCATCTGGCTCGACCCGCAAAAGGTAGCGGCGCGCGGCATGACGGCCAATGACGTCGTCGACGCGATCCGCGAGCAGAACGTGCAGGTGGCCGCCGGCGTGATCGGCGCCTCGCCAGCGAAGAACTCGGACTTCCAGCTGACCGTCAACACCCAGGGCCGTCTGCAGACGCCCGAGGAATTCGGCGCCATCATCGTGCGCACCAATGCCGACGGCGCCGTGACGCACCTGAAGGACGTGGCGCGCGTGGAAATGGGCGCCAACAGCTACTCGCTGCGTTCGCTGCTGAACAACAATCCTGCCGTCGGCATGGGTATTTTCGAAGCGCCGAACGCCAACGCGCTGCAATTGTCTTCCGATGTGCGCGCCAAGATGGACGAACTGAAAAAAGACTTCCCGCAAGGCGTGGAATACCGCATCGAGTACGACCCGACGCAGTTCGTGCGTTCGTCCATCGAAGCCGTGATCCACACCCTGCTCGAAGCGATTGCCCTGGTGGTGCTGGTGGTGATCATCTTCCTGCAAACCTGGCGCGCATCGATCATCCCGCTGCTGGCCGTTCCCGTCTCCATCGTCGGTACCTTTGCCGTGATGCTGGGCTTCGGATTCTCGATCAACACCCTGTCGCTGTTCGGCCTCGTGCTGGCCATCGGTATCGTCGTCGATGACGCCATCGTCGTGGTGGAAAACGTCGAGCGCAACATCGAGGAAGGCCTCTCGCCGCGCGACGCCACCATCCAGGCCATGAAAGAGGTCAGCGGTCCCATCGTCGCCATCGCCCTGGTGCTGTGCGCCGTGTTCGTGCCGATCGCCTTCGTGCCCGGCCTGTCGGGCGAGTTCTATCGCCAGTTCGCGCTGACGATCGCCATTTCGACCGTGATCTCCGCTTTCAGCTCGCTGACCCTGGCGCCGGCCCTGTCGGCCGCTCTCTTGAAACCGCACGATGCGCCGAAGGACGCGCTGACACGCGGCATGGACATGGTCTTCGGCCGCTTCTTCGCCTGGTTCAACCGCTTCTTCGGCCGCGCCTCGCACCGCTATGAAGCGGGCGTGAAGGGCGTGTTGGGCCGCAAGAGCGCCTCGCTGGGCGTGTATGCGCTGCTGGTCGTTGCCGCCATCTTCACCTTCAAGTCCGTGCCGGCCGGCTTCGTGCCGGCGCAGGACAAGCAATACCTGGTGGGCTTTGCGCAATTGCCCGACGCCGCTTCGCTGGACCGCACGGAAGATGTCGTGCGCCGCATGTCCGACGTCATCAAGTCGGTGCCCGGCGTCGAATCGACCATCGCCTTCCCCGGCCTGTCGATCAACGACTTTACCAACGCGCCAAACGCCGGCATCGTCTTCGCCACCCTGAAGCCGTTCGACGAGCGTACTACCAAGGAGCTGTCCGGCGGCGCCATCGCGGCCGAGATCAACAAGCGCCTGGGCGGCATCCAGGATGCCTTCATCATGGTCTTCCCGCCACCGCCTGTGAATGGCCTCGGTACCATCGGCGGCTTCAAGATGATGATCGAAGACCGCGGCAATCTCGGTTACGACGCGCTGTACAACGCCACCCAGGCACTGGCCGCGAAAGCGTACCAGACGCCGGAACTGGCGGGCGTGTTCTCGGGTTACCAGATCAACGTGCCGCAACTGTTCGCCGACGTAGACCGCGTGAAAGCCAAGCAGATGGGCGTGCAGCTGCAAACGATTTACCAGACCTTGCAGATCAACCTCGGTTCGCTGTACGTGAATGACTTCAACCAGTTTGGCCGCACCTACCAGGTGCGCGTGCAGGCCGATGCGGCATTCCGTTCGCATGCGCAGGATATCGCGCAGCTGAAGGTACGCAATGACAAAGGCGAGATGATCCCGCTGTCGTCGCTGATGCGCGTCAAGGACAGCTATGGTCCGGACCGCGTACAGCGCTACAACGCGTATGCAGCAGCCGATTTCAATGGCGGCGCAGCCCCTGGCGTATCGAGCGGCCAGGCGCAAGTCGCGCTGGAACGCATCGCCAAGGAAGTGCTGCCGCAAGGGATTTCGTATGAGTGGACGGAACTGACCTACCAGGACATCTTGTCCGGCAATACGATGATCTATGTCTTCCCGCTGTGCGTGCTGCTGGTGTTCCTGGTGCTCGCTGCCCAGTATGAAAGCTGGACCCTGCCGCTGGCCGTGATCCTGATCGTGCCGATGTCGATCCTGTGCGCGCTGTTGGGCGTCAAATTGACCGGCGGCGACAACAACGTGTTCACCCAGATCGCGCTGTTCGTGCTGGTGGGGCTGGCATCAAAAAATGCCATCCTGATCGTGGAATTTGCCCGCGAACTGGAAGAGCATGGCCGCACCGTCGTGCAAGCGGCGCTGGAAGCGTGCCGTCTGCGTCTGCGTCCGATCCTGATGACGTCGATCGCCTTCATCATGGGCGTGGTGCCACTGGTGTTCTCGCACGGCGCCGGTTCGGAAATGCGCCATGCGATGGGCGTGGCGGTATTCGCCGGCATGCTGGGCGTGACCTTCTTCGGCCTGTTCCTGACGCCCGTGTTCTACGTACTGCTGCGCACCCTGGCGCAGCGTTTTGAGAAAAAACCAGCCGCCGCTGCCGCCAAGCCTGTCGCCGCGCCAGCGCTGGACCTGGAAGGAGATATATATTGAAAACCAATGCAATCATCCGGCGCGCGGCGCCCGTCTTGAGCGCCATGGCCGCCGCAGTCCTGCTGGCCGCCTGCGCGGCGCCCGAGTTCAAGCAGCCGCAGATCGAGACGCCGGCGGCGTTCAAGGAAGCACAAACCTTGCCTGCCGTGCAGACGGCAGCCGACGGCACGCGCTGGAAGCAGGGCGTGCCGGCCGAGCGCCAGGCGCGCGGCGAGTGGTGGCTGGCGTTCAATGATCCGGCTTTGACTGGCCTGATCAACGAGGCCACGCAGGCGAACGCCAACCTGGCCGTGGCCGCCGCCCGCGTCAAGCAGGCGAGGGCGATTGCCGGCATCGCCGAAGCGGACCGCATTCCGCAAGTGGGCGTGAACGTGGGCGGCCAGCGCAACCGCGCTTCCGCCGTGTCGCTCGGCTTGCCGAACGGCGCGCCGGTGGCGGCGACCAACGTCTACCAGGCCAACCTGACGGCCAGCTACGAAGTCGATCTGTTCGGCAGGGTGGCATCGAACGTCAGCGCCTCGCGCAGCGATGCGCTGGCCGTGGAAGCGACTTACCGCTCGGTGCTGCTGTCGCTGCAGGCCGACGTGGCGCAAACCTACTTCCAGCTGCGCGCCACGGACGCCGAACTGGCGACCCTGGAACAGACGGTGCGCCTGCGCGAGGAAAGCGTGCATGTGAACCAGCGCCGCTACGACCTGGGCGACATCGGCGAATTCGACCTGTCCCGTGCCCGCACGGAGCTGTCGACCGTGCGCGCCGAAGCCATCGGCCTGCAGCGCCAGCGCGCCACCAGCGAGCATGCGCTGGCCGTCCTGCTGGGCAAACCTGCCGCCAGCTTCACGGCGGGCGTCAACCCGCTGCAGGATAGCGGCTTCCTGCCCGTGATCCCGGCCGGCATGCCGTCGTCCTTGCTGGAACGCCGTCCCGACATCGCCTCGGCGCAGCGCACCATGGAAGCGTCGAATGCGCGTATCGGCGTGGCCAAGTCGGCCATGTTCCCCGCCTTGAGCCTGAACGCTTCCGGCGGCGGCGCGTCCGATACCTTCTCGGACATCTTCAAGTGGAGCAGCCGCTCCTGGCTGCTGGGCGCCCTGATGTCGATGCCGATCATCGACGGCGGCCGCAACAAGGCGGCCGTGAGCCGCAGCGAAGCGCAGCTGGAAGAGTCGGTGGCGACGTATCGCCAGAGCGTGCTGGTGGCCTTCGCCGAAGTGGAAGACAACCTGGCCGGCCTGCGCATCCTGTCGGGCCAGACGCAGCAGATCGACGAAGCCGTCGTCTCGGCGCGCCGCTCGGCCGACCTGGCGCAAAAGCTGTACGACGCGGGCCGTTCCAGCTACCTCGATCTGCTCGATGCGCAGCGCAACCTGGCGGCCATCGAGCGCAATGCCGTGCAGCTGCGCGGCAACCGCGCCGTCACCACGGTGGCGCTGATCCGCGCCCTGGGCGGCGGCTGGGGCGAGACGGAGCCGCAAGTCGCGGCCAACTAGTATCCCGGCTATAAGCCAGCCAAGAACGGCGTCGTGCATTGCACGGCGCCGTTTTTTTATGGTTGGCGCAGGTCGGCTCAGCGCTGTAGGTCGGCTTAGCGCGCAGCGCGTAAGCCGACAATACCCTGTTCATCACGTCCATGCTGGCCGCCAGCGCCCCCTTTGCCGCCGCATGGCGACCATGGTCGGTGGCCAGAGCATGTATCCGTCCAGGGACATCGTCGACAACGCCGTCAATTCGGCCGACCACACGAGCCTGGTCGCCGCCGTGAAGGCGGCTGGCCTGGTCGACACCCTGGTCAAGCCGGAAACAAGGCGACCCTGACGAAAATCCTCACCTACCACGTGGTGCCCGGCAAATACGACTTCAAGGCGCTGGCCAGGGAAATCAAGATGCATGACGGTAAAGCCACCTTGCCCACGGCCAGCGGGGGCAAGCTGATGTTCGCCATGAACGGCATGCACAACATCGTGGTGATGGATGAAGGCGGCAACAGCGCCAACATCAGCACCTATGACGTGTACCAGTCGAATGGCGTGATCAATGTCATCGACACGGTGCTGATGCCACAATAAGCGGACGAAAAAAAAGACAGGGAAAACCCTGTCTTTTTGCTTGCTGCGGCCGTGATTACTTGGCTGGCGCTGCTGCTGGTGCGGAAGCTGCTGGTGCGGCCGGAGTTGCTGGCGTTGCCGGCGTTGCTGGTGCCGCTTTCTTCGCCTTGTGATGCTTGGCTTTCTTGTGCGTCGCTGGCTTGACGGCTGCTGCCGGGGCTTCGGCCTTGACGACAGGGGCGACGACAGGAATCGGTGCCACTGGAGCGACTGGCGCGACGGCTGGCGTCTGGGCGAAAGCGGCGGTGGCGAACAGGCTGGCGATCAGGGTGGCGATAACTTTTTTCATGATGAGATCCTTGGTGTTTTTTCGGGTGAATGCAGTGGGAAGAAATTACTTCGCTGGAGCCGCTTCAGCGGTGGCCGATGCCAGCTTTTCGTCAGCCTTGGCCTTGGTTTTCTTGGCTTTGTGGTGGGCTTTGGCCTTGGTGGTGGCCGCTTCCGCTTTGGCGCTGGCGACGTCCGTCTTGGCGGCGACGACGGCTTTCGCTTCTTTCGCGTCCGCTTTGACGACCGTTTGCGCTTCCTTGGCATCGGCTTTTACGACGGCCTTGGTGTGGGCCGCTTCCACTTTGGCGGGAACCGAGGCTGCCGGGGTGGCTGCAGGAGCTGCAGGCGTCTGGGCAAAGGCAGCGGTTGCGAACAGGCCGGCGATCAGGGTAGCAATTACTTTTTTCATGGTGCAGTCCTCAGTGGTGGTTGTCTGGTGTATCTGTTGGTGCCGGGATGATTCCCGTGTCACTGAGCATAAAACGCGGCCCCGGACGCTTGCGTTGACGGTCATTACAAACGCTTACATCTGCGTGGCATCGGCTTTCAGGATGGCTTTCAGGATGTCTTCCGAACGGCGCTGCCCATGCGCCTTGCCGTAGGCGCTGGATGCCACGCTCACCACCATGCGACGCGTGGGAATCACATAGATCTTGTTGCCGCCATTGCCCGAGGCGAAATACACGGCGATTTTTTGTCCTCCGATCTCCTGCGTCTTCGCGTACCAGAAATAGCCGTAGCTGTCGGCGTAGCGGTCGACGGCGCCGACGGCCACGCGTGGCGCCAGCACCGCGTGCAGCCAGGCGGCGTCGATGACCCTCTTGCCGCCAACTACGCCATCGTCGAGCATCATCTGGCCGATCTTTGCGGTGTCGCGCGCGCGCAGCGACAGATTGCCCTGTCCCTTCGGATGGTTGGCCACGTCGCGGCCCCAGCTCCAGCGCGTGATGCCCAGCGGCGCGAACAGCACCTTGGCGGCGTAGTCTTCCAGGTCGGCGCCGCTGGCGTTTTCCACCACCCTGCCGGCGATGTACGCCCCCAGCGAGTTATAGCGGTAGGCGCTGCCCGGCTTTGTTGCGGCCGGCACGCCGCGCACGAAGGCGGCGGGGTCGGGCGCCGCATCGAGCTTGTCTTCATTGCCGGGCGACTGTTCGTCTTCATCGAAGGCGGCCAGGCCCGAACGCATGGTCAGCACGTCGTCGAGGACGACCTTGCCCGCCGGGCTGCCGGCCACTTCGGGCCAGTAGTCGCCCACGGTTTTTGTCGTCGCCAGCTGGCCGCGCGCCACGGCCGCACCGGCCAGCAGGGCGGTGATGCTCTTGCCGGCCGAGCGGATGTCGTGCAGGGTATCGGCCGTCTCGCCGTTGTAATAGCGTTCGGCGACGATGGCGCCGTCGCGCAGCACGACGACGGCGCGCAGGTCGCCGTGGCTGTCGCGGTCCTGGGCTTGCAGGACTTGCGCGATGGTGCCGGGGTCGCTGTCCTGTGCCATGGCGGCGCAGGACAGGAGGAGGGTAGTCAGCAAGGACAAGGACAGGCGGCGCATGGACAGCTTTCGTGGCGATGGTCGGATCGCCAGTGTCGCCCAGTTGCGCCGTTTTGTGGCGTTTTACTGCACCTGCTTGCTGAAGTTGGCATGCAGCGGCGCCGGCGCCTTGCCGGTCTGCGCCGCGCGGGCACGGCGCTTTCTCAGCCAGATGATCAGGCCCGTTGCGCTCAGCATGGCCACCACCAGGCCCATGGCGGAAATCAGGATACGCCCGGGCAGGCCCAGGATGCGGCCCGAATGCAGGGGGAATTGCGCCTGCAGGAAGATGTCGCCCGCGCTGCCCGTGCCGGGCACCACGCCTCCCGCCGGCTTGCCGTCGCGCCCGTCGAAGTACAGCCATGCATTGCCCAGGCCGCCGTCGCCATGGTCGTTGTCCGCCGCGAAGAAACCGACGCCATACAGGCCGTAGGCGGAAGAATAGAACACGCCGCCGGCCGGCAGCGTCCAGCCCCGTCTTGCCGCTTCCGTCTTCGCCAGCGCCACGGCCTCTTCGCGCGTCAGCAGCGGCTCGATGGGGTTCCCGGGGGGCTGCGGCGTGCGGCTGTCGAAGGCGTTCGGGCTGAGCGTGGACAACTTCGCGACCAGGGGACGCATCACCTGGGTTTGCAGATTCATCGACACGGACGTGACGGCCAGCACCAGCAGCAGCAACCAGACCCACACGCCGCCCGAGCGGTGCAAGTCAAAGTTCAGCCTGTGGCCCCCTTCGCGCCAGCGGAAGGCCAGCGACTTGCGCCAGCTGCGCCAGTTTGGAAACGACAGGTATAGGGCGATGCCGCAGTCAAGGACCCACACGATGCCGATGATGCCCATGAACCACACGCCCAGTTCGATGCCCCAGCCATCGGGAATGTGCATGGTGTAGTGCAGTTTATACAGGAAGGGCAGCAGGTTTTCGCGCGTCAGCGAGACCGCGCCCCACAGGCGCGTGCCCTGGATGGCGCCCGTGGCCGGGTCGACGGCCACCTGGTTGAAGCCCGGCTCGAACGGCTTGCCGGTGGCCGGGTCGGGCCGGCCTTCCACCGCGATCAGCGCCGTGTGGCCAGGCTCGATCGCCGTGAGCGCGTAGTTCACGCGCAGGCGCCGGTCCTGCGCCTCGAGCTGGCGCGCCAGTTCCAGCCCCGATTTTGCGGGGCCGACATCGGCGGCGCTGGCGGCGCGGAACAGCTGCGGATTGAGCCAGGCGTCGAGCTCGTGATCCCACGAGATCACGGCGCCCGTCAGGCCGGAAATGAACAGGAAGAGCGCCGCCGCCAGGCCGAACCAGCGGTGCAGAACAACCATGGGAGGACGCAGTCGCATGGCGGCTCCCTAGTACTTCCAGCTCAGGGTGGCGCTGCCATTGCGGCCTGCCGCGTACAGCGACTGGGTCCAGTACAGGCTGGTCAGGTGCTTCTTGTCCGTCACATTGTTCAGGTTCAGCGACAGGCTGACGTTGCGGCTGATGGCGTAGCTGGCCATCAGGCCCAGTTGCGCGTAGGCGCCCTGGTGCAGGGTGGTGCTGTCGTCGACCTTGTTGTAGATGGCGTCCTGCCAGGTCAGGCTGGCGCCCAGCTTCAGCGCCGGCACGGCCGGCACGTGATAGGTGGTGGCCAGGTGAAAGCGCTTGCGCGGGATGAAGGTGCGCGCATCGTGGCCGTCGTCGCCTTCGATGCGCAGCTGCGCATAGCCGGCGTTCGCCTGCCAGCCTTTCGCCAGCTCGCCCGAGGCATCGAGCTCGAAACCCTGCGATTCCGAATCGACGCCCTTGTAGAACGTCTTGAGGTCGGGCGTGGTGCCGGCCGCTTCGGCCACGTTCTTCTGGCGCGTCTTGAACAGGGCGCCGGACAGGTTCAGGCGGCCGTCGAACCAGTCGCTTTTCAAGCCCGCTTCCAGGCTCTTGCCGGTGGCCGCCGCCAGGGTCTGGCCCGTGCGGTCGATGCTGCTTTGCGGGTTGAAGATTTCCGTGTAGCTGCCGTAGGCCGACACATGGCGGCCGATGTCGTACACCAGGCCCACGTAGGGCGTGGTATCGCTCTGCGACTTGGCCTGGCTGACGCCATACGCGCTGCCCGTGCTGTCGGCCTTGACGGTGTTCACGCCCGCCAGCAGCTTGGCGTTGTCGGCCAGGTTGAAGCGGGCGGCCAGGTAGGCATTCTTGCGTTCGTCCTTGTAGGCGCTGCCATTGGTCGATGCATCGAAGAGCGGTTCCGGGTAGGAGCCGTCGAAGGCCGCGCCGTTCGGCAGGGCCGTGCCGATGCCGCGGCCATAATACGACACGTCGTCGAGCGTGGACTTCGACCAGGCCAGGCCCATGCTGAGGTCATGCCGGCGCCCGGCCAGCGCAAATTTTCCCGTGGCGGCGACATCGAGCAGGCGCTGCTTGTTGGCCGAGGCATAGCGCGAAGGGTAGCTGAACAAGCCGTCGCCCGTGGCCTTGTCCGGCGTGCCGTAGACGTAGAACAGTTTGGAATCCGAGGTGGAGCGGTTGTAGGTGGCCGTGGCCGTCACGCGCCAGTCGGCATTGAACTGGTGCGCCAGTTCGGCGAAGGTGCTGTTGTTGAGGATGCTCCAGCGCGACCAGTCGGCCGACGTCGAGGCGGAAACCGGGTAGTCGGTGGGCGTGCCGTCCTTGTAGGCGACGGGCAGGGCGCCCCACATGCCGCCTCTGGCCAGGTTGTTCTGGTAGCTGTGGCCCACGGCCAGGCGGGTGTCCGGCGTCAGTTTCGCTTCGACGATGGCGTAGGCGACATCCTTGCGCGGCGAGTAGCGGTCCAGGTGGGAATCGCCTTCCTCGTGCGCGGCGACGAAGCGGGCCGCCACCTTGCCGTCGCTGCCGAGCGGCGTCGAGACGTCGGCATCGACGCGGCGCGTGTTCCAGGAGCCCAGCGTGACGCCGGCAGCAGCGGCCAGGCCCTGGGTCGGGCGCTTGCGCACGAAGTTGACGGTGGCCGACGGATTGCCGGTCGAGGAAATCAGGCCATTCGCGCCGCGCACGATGTCGACGCGCTCGAACAGCGCCGTATCGAGGTCGCCCATCACATTGCCGAAGACGAAAGGAATGCCGACGCCGTCGAACTGGAAGTTGGTGATGTCGTAGCCGCGCGCCGTGTAATAGGTGCGGTCCGTTTCCACCGCTTCCACCGTCACGCCCGTCGTTTGCGCCAGCACCTTGCTGGCGTTATCGAGCCTGAAATCGTCCATTTGCGCGCGCGTGACCACGGAAACGGCCTGCGGCGTCTCGCGCAGCGACAGGTCGAACTTGCTGGCCGAGGCGCTTTTGCGCGCCGTGTAGGCGTTCGCGTCGCTGCTGCCAGTGACGGTAATGGTTTGCATCATGGGCGTGTCTTCGCCAGCGTCATCGGCGGGGGCGCCGTCGGCGCCATGTGCCATGCCGGCGCCGAGCGCCAGTGAAATGGCCAGGGCCAGCGGGCGCAACGACAGCGCGGCGGGGCAGGATGGGGTGGACGATGCGGCGGAAAGAACGGTGCGACCTGGCATTGAAACGGCTCCTGAATCAAGGATGAGAATGAGAATAATTCTCAATTCTATTTGAGGAGGCGCCGGAATGGGGATTTTTTGTGACTGAAAAGCGTTGTTTTTTTACATCTTTACACGGTTTTACGTGGAAAGCTCCTGCTCCCGAGCGTAAGTATCGGTCATGCGCAGCCGATGCCGGGCGCGAAAAAAAAAGACAGCCGAAGCTGTCCTTGGTATTCGGGGCGAAGCCGCCACGGAAGCGCAGACCCGGCGGACGCGCTCCCGTGGCTACCGCCGCGATTACTTCGCTGGCGCTGGCGCAGGTGCTGCCGGTACGGTTTCTGCCGCTTTCGTTGCGTCCGCTTTCACTTTCGCTTTGCTGGCCTTGTGATGGGCCTTGGCCTTGCTGACCTTGGCGTCGGCCTTGGCGCTGGCGACATCGGCTTTCGCATCGGCGACGACGGCCGCTTCTTTCGCATCGGCTTTCACGACGGCCTTGGTTTCCTTGGCTTCCGCTTTTGCTACGGCTTTCGTGTGGGCCGCTTCCGCCTTGGCGGGAACCGGTGCTGCGGGGGCGGCAGGGGTTTGGGCGAAGGCGGCGGTAGCGAACAGGCTGGCGACGAGGGTGGCGATAACTTTTTTCATTGTATTGTCCTGGAGAGTGGTAAGCGATTGTCTGGGTGATTACTTGGCTGCTGCCGGTGCTGCTTCAGCGGTGGCCGATGCCAGCTTTTCGTCAGCCTTGGCCTTGGTTTTCTTGGCTTTGTGGTGGGCCTTGGCTTTCGTGGTGGCCGCTTCCGCTTTGGCGCTGGCGACTTCCGTTTTCGCGGCGACGACGGCTTTCGCTTCTTTGGCGTCCGCTTTCACGACCGTTTGCGCTTCCTTGGCATCGGCTTTTACGACGGCCTTGGTGTGGGCCGCTTCGACTTTGGCGGGCACTGCCGGAGCTGCTGGGGCTGCGGGCGTCTGGGCAAAGGCAGCGGTTGCGAACAGGCCGGCGATCAGGGTAGCGATTACTTTTTTCATGGTGCAGTCCTCAGTGGTGGTTTGTCTGGTGTATCTGTTGGTGGTGGGATGATTCCCGTGTCACTGAGCATAAAACGCGCCCCGGAAGCTTACCGTTGACCTTGTTTACACTTTCTTACAATCAGGTGTTTTATAGGATGTTGCTGCATGATGCTGGTATGAAAATGAAAAAAGACAGCCGAAGCTGTCTTTTTGTGTGGCGCAAAAAATGCGCTGTGGGGATTACTTGGCTGCTGCTGCGGTCGCTTCAGTTTTGGCTTCGTCAGCCTTGGCCTTGGCTTTTTTCGCTTTTTTGTGGGCTTTGGCTTTGGTGACGGCGGCATCGGCCTTGGCGCTGGCGACGTCGGCTTTGGCATCTGCAGCGACAGCGGCTTCTTTCGCATTGGCTTTCACCACGGCCTTGGTTTCTTTTGCTTCTGCTTTAGCCACTTCCTTGGTGTGCTTGGCTTCGGCCTTGGCCGGCGCTGCTGGTGCTGGGGTTTGAGCAAAGGCTGCGGTAGCGAACAAGCCGGCGATCAGAGTAGCGACAATGTTGACAGTGCGTTTTTTCATGATGCAGTTCCTCGAGAAGTGGGGTTGTAGTTCAGGAGATGCATTTCCCCTGTCACTGAGCCAAAAACGCGCCGTGCGGCAATTGCGTTGACACGTTTTCTCTCAATTACAAACACTTACATTTGCCGGGGCAGGCGCTCTGTTAGCTGGCGTACCGCGCCTTGGCCCCTGGCGGCCTAGACTCGATGCCATCGTCACCGCATGGGTCCGCCATGAAAGCCGCCTTGAAAACCTATCAAGCCAAGCGCAACTTCGCCGTCACGCCCGAGCCTGCGGCGGGCGGCGAGGCGGCGGGCGGCGGGCTTACCTTCGTCATCCAGAAGCATTGGGCCAGCCGCCTGCACTATGACTTTCGCCTGGAACTGGACGGCACGATGAAAAGCTGGGCCGTGCCGAAAGGCCCCAGCTACGACCCGCGCGACAAGCGCATGGCCGTGCAAGTGGAAGACCACCCGATTGCCTACGCCAGCTTTGAAGGCACGATCCCCGAAAAACAGTATGGCGCGGGCAAGGTCATCATCTGGGACAAGGGCACGTGGCAGCCCCAGCCGGCCACGCCCGATGCGCGCAAGGCGCTGGCGGCCGGCGAGCTGAAATTCACCGTACATGGCCACAAGATGCACGGCAAGTGGGTGCTCGTGCGCATGAAGGGCAAGGGCGAAAAGCAGCCCGCCTGGCTGCTGATCAAGGAAAAAGATGAATATGCCCGGCCGGCGCTGGAATTTTCTGTCGTCGACGAATTCCCCGACAGCGTCAAGCACAAGGCCATGCCCAGGCGCAAACACAGCGCGGAGCAGGCGGCTGCGCCAGCCGCGAAGCTGCCAGCCGCCCTGTCGCCGCAGCTGGCCACGCTCGTCGATGCGCCGCCGCCAGACGCGCAAGACTGGATGTTCGAGGTGAAATTCGACGGTTACCGCATCCTCGCGCGTTGCGATGGCGAACGGGTCAGTTTGATCACGCGCAATGGCAACGACTGGACGGCGAAACTGCCGAAGCTGCGCCAGGCGCTGGAAAAGCTGGGCTTGCCGCCTGGCTGGTATGACGGTGAAATCGTCGTCAACGACGCCAGCGGCCACCCGGATTTTGGCGCCTTGCAGCGCGCCTTCGAGGCGGACACCACCAGCGAGATTGTGTATTACCTGTTCGACGTGCCGTTTTTCGACGGCCACGATCTGCGCGGCCAGCCCGTCGAAGCGCGCCGGGCCTTGCTGGAACAGCTGCTGCAGCGCTTGCCCGCTTCGCCGCTGCTGCGCTTCAGCGAAGCGCTCGACGCCAAGCCCCGGCAATTGCTGGCCCACGCCTGCCGCCTGGGGCTGGAAGGGGTGATTGGCAAGCGGCGCGGCTCGCCCTACGTCACGCGGCGTTCCGGCGACTGGATCAAGCTCAAATGCGGGCTGCGCCAGGAATTCGTCATCGGCGGCTATACGGCGCCGCAAGGCGCGCGCGAAGGCATCGGTTCGCTGCTGCTGGGCGTACACGATGACCAGGGCAAGCTGCGCTATGCGGGCAATGTGGGCAGCGGCTTTGACGATGCGGCCTTGCGCGACTTGCGGCGCCGCCTCGACGCCCTGACCATCGAGACGAGTCCGTTCGCGGGCAAGGCGGGCGGCGTGCGCCAGCCCATCTGGGTCAAGCCGGCGCTGGTGGCCGAGGTCGGCTTTGCGCAATGGACCAGCGGCGGCGCCGTGCGCCACGCCGTGTTTCACGGCTTGCGTGCGGATAAACAGCCGGTCGCCATCGTGCGCGAGCGGCCACAGCGAATCGACAGGGAGAAGACGATGCCAAACCAATCCAGGCCGGACAGCGTCTTGCCGGCCAGTTTCAAGGTCAGCCATGCGGACAGGGTGATCGACCAGGACAGCGGCGCCAGGAAGATCGACCTGGTGCGCTACTACGCGCTCGTGGGCAAGCTGATGCTCGTGCATTTGCGGGGCCGGCCCGTGTCGCTGGTGCGCGCGCCGTCCGGCGTGGGCGGCGAGCTGTTTTTCCAGAAGCATGCGGACACGTCCGCCATGCCCGGTGTCAAACAGCTCGATCCCGGCCTCGATCCCGAGCATGCCAGCATGCTGGAAGTGGCCAGCGTACAGGGCCTGTTGTCGGCTGCGCAATGGAACGTGGTGGAATTTCATACGCAAAACGCCCTGGCCAGCGCCTATGACACGCCGAACCGCCTGGTGTTCGACCTGGACCCGGGCAAGGGCGTGGCCTGGCCCGCCATCCGCGAAGCGGCCGTGCTGCTGCGCGCCTTTTTGACGGAACTGGGCTTGCCCGCCTGGCTGAAAACCAGCGGCGGCAAGGGCTTGCACGTGGTCGTGCCGATCCGCCCGAAACACGACTGGGATACGGTCAAGGCGTTTTCGCAAGCCATCGTGGCGCACATGGCGCAGCTCATTCCCCAGCGTTTTGTCCTGAAAAGCGGACCGTCCAACCGGGTCGGCAAGATCTTCATCGATTATTTGCGCAATGGCCGGGGCGCCACCACCGTGTGCGCGTGGTCGGCCCGCACGCGTTCGGGGCTGGGCATTTCCGTGCCGCTGGCCTGGGAGGAGCTCGACCAGCTGAAGGCGGGCGACCAATGGAACGTGGGCAATGTCCACAGCCGTCTCGACGTGGGCAACGCGCCGTGGGCTGGCTATGCGCGCAGCGCGAAAGGGCTCGATGCGGCGATGAAAAAGCTGGCCTTTACGCCTCCGGCTTGAATGTCACGGTGGCGCGCGCCAGCTGCAGGGCTTCGTCGATGGCGGCGTTGAGCTGGGGAATCTCGACGGGTTTGGTCAGGTAGCGGAAAAAGCCCGCGGCCAGGCCATGCCGGATGTCGCCCTTCATGGCGTTGGCCGTCAGGGCGATGACGGGAATGTGCGCCGTGCGCGGATCGTTGCGCAGAATGCGTTGCGCCTGGTTGCCGTTCATGCCGGGCAGGTTGATATCCATCAGGATGACATCGGGCTGGCGTTCCAGCGCCAGCGCGATGCCCTGGCGCGCATCGGTGGCCGAGATCATGCGCAGATGCGGCAGGAAGCTGACGATGTCTTCCACCAGGCGCAGGCTGGCCGGATTGTCTTCCACGTACAGCAGCAGCGCCTGGCCGCTGGCGTCGTCCCCGGCGTCGCCGGCAGGCTCGGATAGCCCCTCCGTATCCAGCGGCATGCTGTCGGGCGGCGCGGCCATGGTGTCGAGTTCGATCCAGAACACGCTGCCCTCGCCAAGGCAGCTGTGCACGCCCATGCGTCCGCCCATCAGTTCGACCAGGCGCTTGGTGACGACCAGGCCGATGCCCGTGCCTTCTTCGCTGCCGGCCTCCTGCCCCAGGCGGTTAAACGGCTGGAACAGTTCGGCCATCTGCGCGTCGTCCAGCCCCTTGCCCGTGTCGCGGATGGCGATGCGCACGCACAGCGCATCGGGCTGCGAAATTTCCAGCTCCACCTTGCCGGCCGGGCGGTTGTACTTGATGGCGTTCGACAGCAGGTTCAGCAGCACTTGCTTGAGGCGCGTATGGTCGGCCCTGAGCGTCAGCGCTTCGCAGGCGGGAAAGATCAGGTGGATCTGGCGCTGCTGCGCCTGTTCTTCCACCATCACGCGCACTTCCTCGATCAGCGCGGGCAGCGTCACCGCTTCCATCGACAGGCTCAGGCTGCCTGATTCGATCTTCGCCAGGTCGAGGATTTCATTGATCAGGGTGAGCAGGTGGCGTCCCGAGGTGACGATGTTTTGCACGAAGGTGCGTTTTTGCAGCACGGTGGCGGGCAAGGCTTCGTTGGCCAGCAGCTGGGCAAAGCCGAGGATGGCGTTCAGCGGTGTGCGCAGCTCGTGCGACATGCTGGTGAGAAAACGGTCCTTCGCCTGGCTGGCCCGCTCGAGTTCGACTTTCTGCTCGTTGAGCGTGCGTTCGATGCGCTTGCGCTCGGAGATGTCGCGGATGGCCGACGACACGAGCACGCCTTCGTCCGTTTCCAGCGGCGACAGGCTGATTTCGACGGGGAATTCGGTACCATCGCGGCGCAAGCCGTACAGTTCCAGCCCGGCGCCCATGGAGCGGGCGCGCGGCGCCGTGGAAAACGCATGGCGGTGGCGCGGATGGTCCATCGCGTAGCGGGCCGGGATCAGCACTTCCACATTGCGCCCGAGCAACTCCGCGCGCGAGTAGCCGAACAGGCGTTCCGTCTGCGAGTTGACGAGCACGATCTCGCCATCGCCGTTGACGATGACGATGGCGTCCGGCGCCGATTCGAGCAGGCCGCGGAACTTCTGCTCGGCGCGGCGGCGGTCGCTGACGTCGCGGATGGCGCTGATGACGAAGGTGCCGATTTCCGTCTGGATGGGCGACAGGCTGATTTCGACGGGAAACTCGATGTTGTCCTTGCGCAAGCCCAGCAATTCCAGGTCGGCGCCCATGGTGCGCGTGCGGGGCTGGTCGAAATAGCGCGCGCGGTGCGCCACGTGCGAATGGCGCAGCCGTTGCGGCAGCAGACTATCGATTTGCCTGCCGTTCAATTCGCCTTCCGCGTAGCCGAACAGGCGCTGCGCCTGCTGGTTGGCCAGCACGATGGCGCCCGTGGCATTGACCATGATGACGCTGTCCGGCGTCGATTCGAACAGCACGCGGTAGCGCACCTCGACGAACTGGGCGTCGCGTGCCGCCTTCAGCAAGGTCGTGTCTTTCATGGTGGAAATCAGGTAGCGGGGGGCATCCGCCCCGGCCTGTGCGACCTGGCATGCGACATCGACGTGGATGAGTTCGCCATCCTTGCGCCGCCGCAGCGATTCGCGGTCGTAGCTGCCATGCAGGGTCAGCTGTTCGTCGATCAGCTGTGCCGCCTCGGCTTGTCCGGGCAAGGAGATCAGCTCCCACAGCGTGCGGCCCAGCGCTTCGTCGTTGGCATAGCCGAAGATGCGCTGGGCACCCACCGTCCAGCGCACGACGGCGTGCTCTTCGTTCGTGATGACGACGCCGCCAGGGGCGCCGCTGAGGATAAGCTGATCTAACTCGGCATCCATTTTTTTCCGCACGCGAGACAGGGCTTGCCGGCTGGCAGGCCTGTGCATAACGTAGCGAGAAGCTTGATCAAAGTCAATGCATTTATAGTATTGACTATTCTCGGTGGCGTGGGGCGTGCCTCAGGCCGCCTTGCGCCTGGCGGACGCCGTTTTGCGCGCGGGGGACGCGGCCGTCCGCTTGCGGGCCGACGCCGCGGACGCCTTCTTGCCCAGGCTTTGCTGCAGCAGGGCGACCAGGTCGATCACATTGCTGGCGTGTTCCTCTTCCGGTTCGGGGGCCGGCGGCGTGATGGTCTTGGTCTGTTTCGCCTTGATTTTCTTCTTGACCAGCGCCAGAACGTCTTCGCGGTAGCTGTCGTGGTATTGCTCCGGTTCCCACGCTTCGCTCATGCCTTCCACGAGCGACAGGGCCATCTTGAGTTCCTTATCGGAAATGCCGGCCGCCTTCAGGGTGCTGGCGGGCAAGTCCAGGTCATCCGTGGGGCGGATTTCATCAGCGTAGCGCAGGGTGTTGAGCACGATGGCGTCGCCCACGCAGACGAGCGCGCACAAATGCTGCTTGGTGCGCATGACTACGCTGGCGATACCCACTTTGTTAGCTTTGCGCAAGGTTTCGCGCAGCAGCGCATAGACTTTCTCGCCGCCCTTGGCGGGCAGCAGGTAATACGGGTGCTCGTAAAAGGTCAGCGGCACTTCCGCCGCATCGACAAAGGTCAAAATATCGATGGTTTGCGTGGCCTTCACGTTCGCCTGCCTTAAATCCTCGTCGGACAGCACCACGTACTCGTCCGTCTTGTATTCATAGCCCTTGATGATGTCGTCCCACTCGACTTCCTTGCCCGTCTGCTTGTTGTAGCGCTTGTAGCCGATGGGCGCGAAGTCGCGCCGGTCCAGCATGGACAAGTCCAGTTCGTGATCGAGGCTGGCAGAAATCAGCTCGACGGGAATGTGCACGAGCCCGAAGCTGATGGCGCCTTTCCAGAGTGCGCGCGCCATAGGCTAGTCTCCCACGCTGCCGGTGACGGGCAGGACAATGCCGCTGATGTAGCTGGAACAGGCGGGCGAGGCCAGGAAGACATAGGCGGGCGACAGTTCCTCGGGCTGGGCCGGGCGGCGCATGTCCGTGTCCTGGCCGAATTTCTCGATCTCCTCGGGCGACTTGTCGGCCGGATTGAGCGGCGTCCAGACGGGGCCGGGTGCGATGGCGTTCACGCGGATGCCCTTGTCGAGCAGGTTGCCGGCCAGCGCCATGGTGAACGCATGGATGGCGCCCTTGGTGGTGGAATAGTCGAGCAGGTGCTTGGAACCCTGCAAACCCGTCACGGAACCCGTGTTGATGATGGACGCGCCCCGCCGCAAATGGGGCAGCACGGCCTTGGCCATGTGAAAGTAGCCGTAGACATTCGTTTTCATGGTCAGGTCGAAGCGTTCTTCGCTCAGGTCCAGCAAGGATTCGGCGTGCTCCTGGAAGGCGGCGTTGTTCACCAGCACATCGATGTGCGTGAAGCGTTCCAGCACCTGGCTGACGGCTTGCTGGCAAAAGCCCTGGTCGCGCACGTCGCCGGGGATCAAAAGACAGCTTTGGCCTTCCGCTTCCACGTAGCGCTTCGTTTCGTTGGCGTCCGCGTGTTCGTTCAGGTAAATGATGGCGACATCGGCCCCTTCGCGCGCGTACAGCACGGCCACGGCGCGCCCGATGCCCGAATCGCCGCCCGTGATGACGGCCACCATGCCGGCCAGCTTGCCGCTGCCACAGTAATCGGGCGCCAGGAAGCGCGGTTTCAACTGCATTTGCCCCTCGATGCCCGGTTTGTCCAGGTGCTGGGCGGGCAGGGGTGTGCCTGGCTGGCTGCGGCTGCCCGTCTGTACGGGCTGCTTGCTGTCCTGTTTGCCTTTTGCTACGGCATCACGGCCATCCTGCTCCTGCTGGATGGCGCGCTGCAAGTTGCCGGCGGACTGGTCTTTGTTTTCGTTCATGCTGGCCTCCCTGGAAACGAAGACCCAGTATCGGCGCGGCGCCGGCATCAAACGGTGCGCTTGCTAACAGAGTGGCGCAAACGGGCGTAAAGTTATATGATGATTGACATAAATGTAGGAGGGCAGCATGAAAGTGAGCAGGGAGCAGGCGGCGCTGAACCGCGAGCGCATCGTCGACGTGGCGGCAAGATTGTTCCGCGAAAAGGGCTATGACGGCATCGGCGTGGCCGACCTGATGAAGAACGCGGGCCTCACGCATGGCGGCTTCTACGGCCATTTCGCGTCCAAGGAAGACTTGATGATCGAGGCGTGCCAGCATGCCTTGAACAAGTCGCTGGAAGGCTGGCGGGCGAAGGTCGCCAGCGACCCGCAGCGGGCGCTGCCGGCCATCATCGACAGTTATCTGACCACCCGGCACCGCAACCAGCCGGGCGGCGGCTGCCCGGCGGCGGCCATGGGCGTCGACGTGGCGCGCATGTCGCCCGGCGCGCGCCCCGCGTTTACGCAAGCCACGCGGCAGCAGTTCGCGCTGCTGGAAGGCTTGCTGCCCGACGGCGCGCCCGATGGTACGCCGGAGCGGCGGCGCCAGCAGGCCATTGCCACGTTTGCCGCCATGGTGGGCGCCATGGTGCTGGCCCGTTCCGTCGATGACGAAGCGCTGTCGGCGGAAATCCTCGATGCCGTGAAGGCGCAATTGCTGCCAGACTGATCGCGTTCCCCCTGTCAGCCGGCCTCGTCGCATGATAGGCTTCGGTTTTCAGATTTTGGGATCATCCATGCTGCTCTGGCTCAGGCAATACCGGCGTCCTCTGTTGGCCGGAGACATCACCGCCGGTATCGTTGTCGCCATGATGATGGTGCCGCAAGGCATGGCTTACGCCTTGGTGGCCGGTTTGCCGCCCGTCGTGGGCATTTACGCCAGCATCTTGCCGCCCGTGCTGTACGCCTTGTTCGGCAGCAGCATGACGCAATCGGTGGGCCCCATGGCCATCGTCTCGCTGATGACGGCCGCGGCCCTGGCGCCGCTGGCCGACCCCGGCTCCTCGCTGTATATCGTGCTGGCCGCCCAGCTGGCCTTCATCAGCGGCCTGGTCCTGCTGCTGTGCGGCGTGCTGCGGCTGGGCTTCATGGCCAGCTTTTTGTCGCGTCCCGTGATCAGTGGTTTCAGCAATGGCGCCGCCATCCTGATCATCTGGGGCCAGATCACGCCCCTGCTGGGGGCCACCTGGCCACACTGGCACGCGCCCAGCCTCGTGCTGGGGCTGTCCGGCCTGCTGTTCCTGTGGCTGGCCAAGCGCTACGCATCGCGCCTGCTGCAGCGCTGCGGGCTGAACAAGGTGGCGGCCGACGTGGGCGCGCGCCTGGCGCCGATGGCGCTGGTGCTGGCCGGCATCGCACTCGTCGCCTATGGCGGCCTGGCAGCGATGGGCGTGCAGACGACGGGTCACGTGCCCAGCGGCTTGCCGGGGCTGAATCTGGCCACCTCGGGCGCCCATTGGCGCACCTTGCTGTCGCCGGCGTTGCTGATCGCTTTCATTATCTTCCTGATGAGCATGTCCGCCGCCCAGACCCTGGCGCAAAAACGCGGTGAAAAACTGCAGACGAACCGGGAACTGCTGGGCTTGGGCGCGGCCAACGTGGCCAGCGCGCTGTCGGGCGGCTTTCCCGTCACGGGCTCGATTTCGCGTTCGGCCGTCAATTTCCAGGCGGGCGCCAACACGCCCCTGGCCAGCATCATCACGGCGGGCCTGCTGGCGCTGGCGCTGGTGGCGCCCACGGGCTGGCTGGCCCTGCTGCCGCTGCCCGTGCTGGCTGCCACCATCATCTTTGCCGTCAGCAGCCTGCTGGACTGGGATACCTTGAAATTGTCGTGGCGCTACGACCGCAGCGATGCGCTGGCCCTGCTGGCGACGACGGCCGGCGTGCTGGTGCTGGGCGTGGAAGCGGGCGTGGTGATCGGCGTGCTGTTGTCGATGGGCACCCTGATCTGGCGCGCCAGCCGCCCGCATATCGCGGTGCTGGGGCGTATTCCGAATAGCGAGCACTTCCGCAACGTGGAGCGCTACGAGGCGCAGACCTTGCCCGACGTCTTGCTGCTGCGCATCGATGCGGGCCTGTTCTTTGGCAATGTGGAAGCCGTCACGGAGCGCGTGGAAGACGAGTTGCGCGGCCACCCGACGGCGCGCCACCTGGTGCTGGTGCTGTCGGCCGTCAACCAGATCGACAGCACGGCCTTGCTGGGCTTGATCGAGCTCAACAGCACGCTGGCCAAGCGCGGCATCAGCCTGAACCTGGCCGAGGTGAAGGGCCCCGTGATGGACCGTTTGCGCCAGAGCAGCTTATTGAAAGACCTCAGCGGCAAGCTGTATCTGAGTACGGCCCTGGCGACGAACGATTTAAGTGGAGAAAACGCGTGAGCATGGAACTGAATCTGCACGGCGAGCCGCGCGTGGTAGATGGACTTGTTGCGCTGGAACAGGCGCTGCTCGAAGCACGCGCCCTGGCCCAGTGCGAGCTGTGGCTGACCGTGGCGACCGATGCGGAACAGGGCCCGGCCCTGTGCATGCTGCGCAATGGCGGCAACGCCTGGCTGATGTATCTGTCGGGCCAGGATGACCTGAGTTTTCACTCGCTGGGCGACGAGGAGGCAGACGGCGGTTGCAGCTATCTGCTGGCCAATGGCCAGGTGGATGAGTATCCGGAAGCGTGGTGCGTGGACGTGGAACACTGCCAGCATGCCTTTGCCGCATTTTTCAGGACGGGCGGCGCGCGGCCCGCCGCCATCGCGTGGGAGGCGGATTGACATGCCGCACACCATCATCGCCGAGATCGACAGAGACCTGCTCGCCGCGCTGGAGTCCGGGGCAGGTTTATTGACGCTGCGCGCCATCCTGCTGCGCTACAAGGCCAGCGGTGTGACGGCGGCGCAAGTGGCCGGCTTGCTGCAGGAATTGCGCGCGTCTGTGCAGGACGGCGTGCAGGATGAGGCGCGGGAAGACGTGATACTGGACGCCCTCGACCTGGTGACGGGCTGGTGCGCGCCGCAGCTGCGGGTATGGGACGAGGTAGGGGAAAACCGTGCATCCTGAAAAGTTCAAGCAGGTGATGGTCCTGCCGTCCACCGAACGCCATGGCTATTTCGTGCGCAAGGTGGCCGATACGCAAGAAGTGTGGGGTTTGCACCACGACGGCTGGGCCACGGCGCAAGCCGACGCCAAGGTGGCGATTCCATTCTGGCCGGAAGCGGCCTACGCGCAAGCGTGCGCCGGCGGCGAGTGGGGACATTTCCAGCCGCGCGCCATCGCGCTGGGCGATTTTTTGCATAAATGGCTGCCAGGCATGGCGGGCAACGGCCAGCTGGCGTCCGTCTTTCCCGTGCCGCAGGGCCGCGCCAGCATCGCGGCGCCGGACGATTTACGGAGGGATTTGCAATATGAGTCAGAGCAATATGAATGAGGGCCAGGATCGCCTGGACGCCTGGTACGACGGCTCGGCCATCTGCCTGATCGCCGTCGGCGCGCATGGCGACCCGCTGGACCTGGGCGACGACGAAGTGCGCGCCCTGATCGCGAAGCTGCAGCAATGCCTGGCCGAGTCCGAGGCAGGCGCGGTGCCTGACTGAAAATTCAGGCGGCCGCCAGCGCTTTTTCCATCGCCACGCTGGCCAGGCTGATGCCGCTCGGGTGCGCATACGCTTCGGCGCGCAAGGCAACAAAACCGGCGGCCCGGTAAAACGGTTCCGCATTGAGCGAGGCGGACAGGTGCAGGCGCACTATGCCGCGCTGGCGCGCCAGCTGCTCCAGCGCCGCCAGCAGGCGCTTGCCGATACCGAGTCCCGCGCGCGCCGGGTCGACGAAGACGGCATCGACTTCCTGCTTGTCCGCATCGAGCATGGCGTAGCCGGCGATGGCTTCGTCCTGCATGGCCACGATGCCGCCACCGGCAGCCAGCATGGCGCCATACGATGCCGGCACGGGCGAGGCGGTCCAAACATCAATTTGTTCCGGCGCATAGTGCGTGGCGCAACTGACGCGCACGGCCACCGTGCGCAGGGCCCACAGGGCGTCGATGTCGGAGGGCAGGGCGGGGCGCAGGGTGATGGTCATGGGGTTTTTCCGGGTAAAAGGAGCATGCTAGCGCAATGGCTGGCATCGCACCAGTACGATCGCCTGCCACGTCGGCCCGGCCATCACTGCGCCGGCTTGTCCGGATCGATGTAATACGAACCCGGCGGCGCACCCGGCACTTTCACCCGGAACTTCAGGCCGGACAGCAGCTTGTCCCACAAGGCAATCGCCTCCTCGTCCGTCAGCGACGCGGCTTCGGCGGCGCCGACCATGTTGTGGGCGACTTTGGTGTACATGGATGCTTCCAATACCGCTGGATAGGCGATATCTCCTGGCGTGCCCACCAGTGTCCATTCGAAATCGTGTACGCCATCTGTTCGTCGTATCAACGATTCCTCGCCATGCCAATGCTGCACGTCACGTTTGCCTTCGCGTAGCAGAGTACGAGGAGGGTAGTTCTTGCCTTGCTGTTTTTTCGCTTCCTGGATGCGAGCAAGTAATGATAATTTCCCGCGTACTTTTGCATCATATTCAGCAGGAGGGTAATCGCCGTAGGCATCTTTATTCGCAGTGATGGAAAATGTCACGTCTGGCAGGCTTGGAAAATACAGACCTGCGTCCGCCATTTCTTGATTGTCATACTTATTGTCGCTCATGAAACCAACTTCTAAGCAATGACCGGGTTCGGTAGGAATTTCATCTTGGTGACGCAGGCGCAGACTATTCGCGCGCATTAACTGTGTGGTAGCCGCACTTTTAACCGTTCCACCTCTGGGGATGGAGCCGGTAAGAACGAATGTGATATCTCCTTTGTTGACATACGTACTGAATAAAACATTGCCATCTTCTTTGGAAAATTTATTGTCAAAATAGCGAAATTGCCAGCTATTTTCTATGGGGCCATTTCCGTTGGATATGATTTCAGAAGACTGGCTATTCATTTTTATTTTTCTTATATCTTCTGCTATTTTTTCATCTTTTGCAAAAATTCCGCCTCTTATAACTTCAATTCTTGACGGGAATGATATGTTTCCGTATATCAATTCAGCCTCCTTTGGGATTTCTATAGCGTAACGTCCGAAACAGACAATTTTTGTTTTTAGAAAAAGTACTTCAAGACGTTTGCTAATCTTTAAATTGTCAGGCATCTGGAGTTCCTTATCTAAATTTTTTTGTTTGCATCCATAAATAAATGTGATCATCACAAATGTGATGATTGAAATTTCCTTCATTTTTGTTTTATTTCCCATGAGTTAATCCCATTTTGCTTTTTTGGAAATTTGTACGATAGAATAAAGCATAGATGCGAGTACATTTAAATCGGCGTAACTATTCTGGTGTTCATAACCAGTCGCTGCCGCCATGCCGTGTACGAACAATGTACCCGTGATGTGTTGAGCAGAACGATCTGATGGTACGGTTCCGTCACCGCGTGCACTAGCTGGCTGTAGCTGCAATTTTAAGCGTTTCCCTCCGGCTTGGACCAGGAGTTGTCCCTTTGCATCATCTTCAAGTAATTTCCATTTTTCAGGTAGCGGCTCAAATTTATTCCATGGATCGTTGGAGCCACCGTGAAGACCGTCAATTAATTTAAATACGACATCACCATAACTTAAGAAATTTCTCGATGCGCAATAGCTTGCATAAGTGTTAGGGTGAAACGTTTTTTCTATGGATGATAGAAATTCTGCGGCTAATTTTAATCGGTTCATTACCATTTCTAAGCCACCTCCATTATCAGATGATATGCGTGCCGGATTTACCCAGTTTGGATTGATTAGTCGCCACCACGCAGTGGGTTCCTGAAGGTAAATGCTTTCCAGTGCAGTCGCCTTATCGCGAGGCCAGCTCCATAAAACTTTATCCTGTGCATCTACAATTTTCAGCCAATTCTGGCCATATGCCGCACCTGGCAACATTTCCAGTGGCGCTGGTGAATTTGCTAGAATGGCGGTGGCATGTATACCGTCGATACCCAGAATTCTGGCTTCTATTTCTGCTATTGAACCTTCTCTTTCCTGAAAGCCAAAACGCATGCGTTTATACGCTCCTGCGGCGCCAATGGTTGGCATCACGTTGTGATAAATGCCGAGGATTTTTACATCCTTATCGTCAAGCATATTTCCATAGCACGGGTTTATCAACGCCCTGGCCAGCAAGCCACCCATGCTGTGCGTGACGAGAATGACTTCACTACATTTGAATCCGCGTTTTTTGTAGCCTTTGACTAGGCCGCGTATTCTCTCTGCAATGGTGATAGCAGATTCACCATTGCTCTTTATGAAGTTGTAGCCCATCGCGTGCACGGGATACCAACAGGGCGAAATTTTCTTCAAGTCGTTGACATTAATGGCCTTGCCAGATGACGCACCAAAAGCTGTTGGGTCTTGCATTAGCATGGCACCAAGGCCACTTCTCCTGTGCCAGAACGGATGTACTTCTCCGTTGGAAATCATATTGTTTAGATGCTGCTCTGTGGTGCGTAACATGGTTCCGTATGCGCCGTCGAAAAGCACCTCACTCCACCCGCGCCAGCGTGCTATTTGGGCGGGACTTTGACGGGCGCGTGCTTGAGCTTGCAATGGTCCCGTTCCTGGAGATATCCCAAAGGATCCAATCAAGGGTGGGATGGGGAAAAGACTGTCAGGCACATTTTGATGCCGCGCATCCGCGGCTTTGGTTTCCGCACCATCTGGATCGAAGCGGCTATTGCTCTCGGTATAGTGGTAATACTCGACTTCGGTTTCAGTGGGATCAAACACCAATTGACGCTGCCGTGGCGACGCATCTTTGAACCAGCCACCCAGGCCATTGCTTGTGAGGACAGCTGCCTTGCCTCCCGCACCCATCATATCGTCTGGCCGCCAAGCCCGATTGTCTGGACGGCGCAATTCCTCCTGGCGAACCTTGCTCATCCTTAGATTGCTCCCCATCACGCCTGGCAGGAAGATGACAGGAATGACTTTGCCTGGCGGCACAGTGACGTCGTGTCGGGCAGTATCTTTTGTTTCCGTCATCGAAACGGCGAGTTCCGCCCAGCCTCCCACGCCCTGACTAAATTTTGCAGGATGATTGCCACGGTTATTCAAGTCGTCACATTTGCTCATGGCAGTTCTCCCTTATAGCGAATGATGTAGCTGTCCATGCCCGTAGATTTTTGTAGTTGCGTGGAACCGTCTTCCGCGCTTTTGCCAGCCATGTTGCCGTCATCGCGCAGGATTTCAAAAGCAAGGCCAACGGCCGGTGTATCGTCGACATTCACCAGCAACACTTCCTGGTCAAAACTGCTGTGTGGCCGTTCATTAAATTCCTGCGACACGCTCTTCGGCGCCAGGGTTTCCAGGTTGCCGTTGAAGAGCACGGGGGAGGAGGTGAAGAACTGCACCTTGTCGCTGATTTCCAGCATGTGGTTGGCGCCGTGCAGGCGCACGCCTTTCTTGCCCTTGATGTTGACCCAGTCCGCTTCGCTGATCAGCGACAGCACTTTCCGGGCGAGGATTTCCACCTCGTCGCTCTGGGCCTCGATGGACACCTTGCCGCTGGCGGCGATCAGCTTCATGCCGGCCTTGTGCACGAACAGGCTGAAGGTTTTGGCGATGCTGGCAAACATGCTGTCGCCGCTGGCGAGTGAAATATGCTTGCCGCTGGTGAGTGCCACATGCTCGCTGGCGGCCACGTGGATGGACTGGGCCGTGCTCAGTTCGATGCCGGCCGGGCTGGCCAGCACCAGATGTGGTTCGGACAGTTCCGGGAAATCGCCGCCGCCTCCCTTGATGGCGGCGTTTTGCCGCTGGATGGCGTCGGCCACGGCGCCCTGTTGTGCGGTACTGTCCTGCGCGCCCGCGTCCACGGCCATGCCGGCCAGTCCCTCGTGCAGTTGGCGTGCCTGCGCCAGGCGGGACTGCGTTTCGTCGAGCTGTTTGACCGATCCAGTTCCTGCTGATGTTTCTGTGGTGATCAGCATGCCTTTGGCGGCGCGCAGGGCACCCCAGGCGTTGCTGGCCAATTCAAAGCCCGCGCCGCGCGCTTCCTTGCGGCCCGCGTTGTCGTCGATGCGGGTGATGTTGCCCAATGACAGCCGGCTGTCCTGGTGCTCGCTGCGCAGCTGTGCCTGGATGGCGCCCTTGGTGTCGTCGAGCACGAGGTGGTTGGCGCTGCGGGTGCCCAGTTCGCGGCTGCGCACGCCGGACAGGGCACGCTGCTGGGGCAATTGCCATGGCGGCGGATTGGCGCTGTTGTAGACGACGCCGATGACGATGGGGTGGTCGATATTGCCGTCTTGGAATTGCACGACCACTTCCTGGCCCACGCGGGGCAAGGCGATCTGTCCCATTTGCGCTCCCGCCATCGGCATCATGACCCGTATCCATGGCGAGCTGCGCTCATCGAATTTGCCCAGGCGGTCCCAGTGAAATTGCAGGCGGATGCGTCCCAGGGCATCGGTATGGATTTCTTCCCCGGCCGGCCCGACCACCAGTGCCGTCTGCACGCCGGCAACCACGCACGGCGTGCTGTTGTAGCCGCGGCCCGGGCGCCAGCGGATGTCCCGCCGCACGCACACCAGCGTGTTCGCATAATCCGATGGCGCGCTGGGGCCAACCTGATAATTGTTGCTGGCGATATGCTCGGCTGACAGGATCAGGTACTCGCGATCGGCAATACTGTCCGGGCGTTCCTGGCCAGGCTGATAGCGCTTTTCCTCGGCGCTGAAATGTCCATCGAGACGGAAACAAAGGCCGGGCTGCGCGCCACGGTGATTGCCTGCCGCCTCGAAATACTGGCGCAGATGGTCGCTTTCTTCCATGCGGCGCTGTGCCAGGGACTCTCCATCATCGACATTGCTGTAGCCATAGGCGCCCGTATCTTCATACAACTCGTGGGCAAATACGTCGCCCTGGCGATTCAGCGAGTAGCCGCTGGCAAGGCGTGGCTGCGGATTTTTATAGTCGAAACTGGCCAAGGTCAGCTGCCCGGAGCCGATCCTGCGCACGGCTTGCCATTGTTGCAGGCCATCGTCTTCCAGGGAACCCGACTCGGCGTGAAAGCGCATGGCGCCGTCGCCGGATGCCGTGGCGATCATGTCCGCCAGCGTGCTGTTGTCTGCGAGCCACAAGGTGTGGCCATCGGCGCGGTGCTCGTACCAGTAATGCCAGCCGAGGGCTTCCCAGCGCCGGTGCAGGTGGTTGTAATCGGTTTCATTATGCTGGTTGGCGCAAGTGATCTGTGGATCGTCGCCATGGATGCTGGTTTTCCAGTCGCGCTGCCCGTAGTGCGCAAACGTTGTTTCGGTCAGCTGCATGACGCTTTGGCCATGAAAGGAGACGTTGTCCTGGCGCAGCCGGGCAAAGGCCAGCCACGGTTGCAGCACCATCCGGTACCAGGCGAAGCCGCCGTCTGCGCGCAGCAGGCAGAATTCGCCCACATAGCCGTTAAAGTGGCGCAGCGTGCCATCGTCGCGCACCATGGAAATGGTGACCATGCGGCCCATCATGGCCTTGAGCGCGATGTGTGCGTCGTCCGACAGCAGCTCGGTTTCGAAACGGAAATCGCGCGATACTTCTTCCCTGGCGGTCAGCGAATTGACCAGCAGGATGGCGCCGGCCGGCCCATCGTCATGGGGGAAGTCGATCTTCAGCAGGCGCCGCTCTTGCGCGGCGAGGTCAAAGGCCGATAACGCCGCCTGTATGCTTGCATGCATGGCCTGCCTCCCTTATAGCGATGTGATCAGGCGGGCGCCGCAGGCGGTGGCATCGCCGTCATAGGCGTACGGCTTGCCCATGTGCTTTGCGCCGGCGCCGTCTGGCGTGATGGGAAAGCTGCCCTTGCACTTGGGGCAGAAAGTCATGTCGTCGGCCAGCGCCGCCGTCTTCCCCATCACGGTGCTGCCCGACGATGCACTGGTGACCTTGCCGCCGTGATCGGTTGCGTCTCCTAGCCGGATGACGCCGCGTCCCGCATGTTTCATGCTTGCCTCGCTTTTCCAGGGATGAATTGTTCAATCCAGCTGCAGCAAATAACGCACCTGCGCGCCGCGTACCTTGCCCTGTGCCGTCTGCAAGAACGTCGTCCAGCCAAGGCGCCGTCTTTCCGAAGGGTTGGAACTCAGGAGCAGGGGCCGGATGCACGGCGGACTCAGTATCAGCCGCACTTCGTATTGCACATCCGGTACGCCGAACAGCGCCAGCATCTTTGCCAGTGCCGCCGCACCTGCGCTGTGCGGCAGGAAGCGTTGCAGGCCGGCAGTATCCAGCGGGCCGATATGCAGGCAGACGCGCATGTCCTGGCGCCACAGCCGCAGGCCAAGCGTTGCGCCGCGCGCCAGAACGAAGTTGACACTGCCCAGCAGGCTGCGCCGGTTTTTTTCCAGATAGTCCCAGCCCCCGACAAATTGTTGCAGGGTGACGGGTACGCCGCAGTATTCGGCCAGCACGGGACCTATCGCCTGAGCTGAAACGGGGCGGCAGCGCAGCAGGCCAGCGTACCAGGCTGCGACGTCCTGCGTCACGGCGCCAGCTTCGCCGTTCGATGGCAGCGCATCGCGCGGTACGCCGGCCAGTGCCGTCAGCAAGGGCAGTTGCGCATCTTTTGCATGGGTCTCGCGTGCGGACTCCAGGCGATATTTTTCCCATGCCTGGCAATACAGCGAGACCATGCGGTGCGAAAAGATATCGAGGAAGGCCGAGACGCCGGCGTCCTTGCCCGACAAACGGCAGGCGGCGATGCGTTCCGAGTGATGCAAGGGTAAGGTGCCGCTGGCGCCCAGAAAACGCATGAAAGTCGGTGTCAGGATCAGTTGTTCATGCTCGTCGAGCGAGAGCTGCTCGATTTCGCTGGCTGGAAAGTTCAAGGACAGGCTGTTCTTGAAGCGCAGCACCTGGCTGAAGGCTTGTGCATGGGACACGTTCTGCTGACGTAGCCAGCACAGCAGAATACGCACCGCCTGCACGAACTGGTAGCGGTAAGGCTCGGCGAGCAAGTGCTGCATTACACCAGATTCTGCAATCCGCTTCTTGGTTTGCATCGGATCAGCTCCTCTCCGCTTTGCAGTGACAGCACCACCAGTTCGATGAAACTGTTGATTTGCACATACAGCCCGAGAAAGTGGTCGATCACCTGTACAAACAGGTGCATGCCGCTGCCGATAAAGGCTTCCTCGTCCAGCGTGATGCGCACTTCCACGCCATGCGCCAGCGAGGTGCCGCGCCGGTGCCGCAGCCATGTCGTGGTTGGCGAGTGCGCCAGCGCGACGATGCCGCCTATCTGGCGTTGCGAACTTGCCGATTGGGACAGGTCGTACAGCGTCAGCATTTCGCGCAGCGCCGGCAGTCCCTCCTGGACCAGTGCGTGATGATTCAGCGCCAGATGCGAAATCAGGCGCCAGTGCAGACCTGCGCCTGGCGAAAAGCGTCGCGGCTGGCTGGGGCGTCGCAGCATGTGCAGCGTGGGTCCGCCAGCGCACGGTTGCAAGTCTCCTTGCGGCTGGCCGTATTTGAGTGCAAGGGGAAGATCGCGGTTGCTGCATGTCAGCGACAGCGACAAGCTGGCCTTTTCATGGATCAGGGGATTGAAGTCGCTGTCGATCAGCGTGATTTTCTTTTCATGACCAGGGCTTTTGATGGCCAACGCCGTGTCGTGGCGCATGATCCAGTAATGGCCTTGTTGCGCCGTCCCCTCGCCATGCCGCAGGCTGTACAGCGGGCGGAATTCGCTCAGCGTGCTTTCGCCGCCGCGTTGGCGCAGCAAACGCACGGAGTCGATGGAAACGACTTCGTAGCCATGCGCATGGGTGGCATGGGCCAGCACGGGATAGTCGGTTTTCTGCCGGGTGACGGAGATCGGCACGCCCTCCTGGCGGAAGAGATTGACCGCCGGACTGCAGCCCAGCTTCAAGTTTTCGCTGGAAATGCTGGACAACATGCGCGCCGTCGCGGAATCGGGCCGCAAACCGGCCATGCACAGATGGAGGGTGAAGCGCTGGCAAGCAAGCGGCAAGGCGGCACTCAGCGCCGCGATATCGATGTCAAAGAAATTGAATTTTTCCGGATACGCAAAATACTCGCTCAGGATGCGGTAGGCCGGCTGCGAACGGGCGCCAAAAGGTATCAAGGCATCCGCGTCGGCGAAGCCGACGGGGGCCAAAGGGACGGCGGGCAAGGCCGTCCATTGCGCCGCGTCGGTCGACACAAAAGCACAGACGGTATGCATGAACAAGGCATCGCGCAATGCGGCGGAAAAAGAAGCCTCGCCATCGATGAAAACGCGCAGCGACGCGGGCGCCGCATCGAGATGCCGGATGCCGATGTTCAGCGAGGCGCTGGCCGATGCTGGCAGGCGTACGCCCGGTGGCGCCTTGATCATCGCATCGAAAACGGCGCTGTCCAGTACCGATGCGCCGGTCGTCATATCGTAGGCCGTCTTGAAGCGGCAGCGCACGCCGCGCACGGGCGCTGTATCCATTTCACTGCCGGCAGGCAGCTGCAAAGCACCCGCTCCGGCCGCCGGGGCGCACTGGCGCACGATGCTGCAGGATGGAAAGGGACGCAGGTAGTGCGGGAAGAGGGCTTCGAACAAGGCTTCGGTAAATTGCGGATAGTCGTCATCGAGCCGTTTTGAGATGCGTGCCGCCAGCATGGCCACCGATTCGATCAAATGTTCCACGTGCGGATCTTCGCAAGATTCGCCGGACATATGCAATTTGCCGGCGATTCTCGGATAGCGCTCGGAGAATTCACGGCAATGTCGCCGCAGCATCACCAGTTCGCGTTCGAAATACGGCAGCAAGTCTTCCATCTTTCTTTTCCTGTGTCTTCGCGGCGGAATGGCCAGTATCCGAGCGTTTGCTCCAAGGAAAATTGCGTTTGCGCAAATAATTGAACAGGGTTACTGCGCAACATCAAGGACTTCCACGCTGGCAACATCAGACTGGCAAGCAGAAAGATTCCAACGGTCAACACGGAGAACGCAATGACATTGCCATCCAAATTACTTTGGTCCGAAGGCCTGGCCATCGGTCCCCAGCAATTCCAGCAGCTGGACCGCTACCATGAAGCGCGCCTGCAACGTCTGGCCTCGCTCATTAATCCACATTTATGGGGCGTGCACGGCGTCAGCTGGAATGCGGATGCGCTGGCCAACAATAGCCTGCGGGCAGATGCCATGTCGCTCGTCTTTCAGGATGGAGAGCTGTTTGAAGCGCCGCTGGGCGATGTATTGCCCAGTGCGGTTGACCTGTCCAAACTCCCTTCCAGCGAACATAGCTTTACTTTTTATGCCGCGCTGCCCGCGCTGCAGGCACATGGCGGCAATGTGAGCTCTGCCGGTGCGCGCTATGTCCAGGCGGATATCGAAACACCGGATCTGTACAGCGAGGCGGTCAGCATAGACGTGGCTTACCTGAAGAAACGCGTGTATCTGCTGTCCCAACTGGACCCTCTGAATGATTACCTTGCCATCCCGGTGATCCGTTTGTACCGCGCTGGCAATGGCGGCTTTGACATCGATGCCTCCTTCATCCCACCTGGCCTGACCATCAGTGCCGAGTCCTCGCTGCAGAAAATGCTCGATTCGCTGATCGATCGCATGGGGGCGAAAATTGAGGCGCTGTACAGCCGCCACCGTCAGCCTGGTAACAATACGGTGGAATTTCATGGCGGGGATGTTGCCTCGTTCTGGATGCTCCATACCTTGAGCATGGCCAGCGCCACGCTCAGTCATTGCGCCAGTTACCGGCGCCACCATCCCGTGTATTTGTTTGAAAAATTGATGGCGTTGGCCGGTGGCTTGATGACGTTTTCGAAGAAATACACACTGAGCGACTTGCCCGCTTATTGTCACGATGACGCGGCTGCCGGCTTCGGCAAGCTCGATGGCATCATTCGTGATCTGATCGATACTGTGCTCCTGTCGCGCTATTTCCCGATCGCGCTATCGAACGACGCGCAACAGAACACCCACTATTACGGCTTGCTCGATGCCAAGCGGATTGACCGTCAGACCGAACTCTGTCTTGCGGTAAACGCCGATATGCCGGCGCTGGAACTGGTCGCCACGGTGCCGTTGCAGTTCAAGATTTCATCTCCGGACAATATCGAACTGCTACTGGGCAGGGCGCTGCCGGGTGCCGAGTTGCGCCATATGGCCCAGGTTCCCGCCGAGGTGCCAGTACGGCCCAATACGTATTACTTTTCGATCGATAACAAGGGCAGTATCTATGACAGCATGATCAAGGCCCAGGCGATTGCGATTTATGTGCCGTCTGGCATAAAAGGGCTGAAGCTGGAATTGTTCGGTATCAGTAGCACCGCCGCGTAACGATGCTTGGCCTGACGCGCCGGGGTATTGTCAAAAGATTGCCCTAAGGAATAGACTTGTCCCAGCAGTTGACGTTATCATGTTTTTGTAAGTGTCGGTGGCTGAATGGCCGGCGCATAGTTGAAACATGGTGACAGGCGAGGGTGAGCATGGGCATGGCGAATGATGCGTGATGTGCCTGGCGGCGGGACGGGCAGGGCAGCGGTGTACCGCTGCGGCCGCGCATTGCTGCTGGCATTCTGTGTCGCCGCGGCCCCGGCCGCCGTGCCGGCAGCGGCGCCAGCCGCTGCGCCGCCGCACCAGGGCCAGCGCGTGCTGGTCCTCAACGCCTACGATTACGGCCGCGCCGGCGTGGAATCGTACACGCGCACCTACGTGGCCGCCATGGCCGCCGCGGGTCTGGCCAGCGAAGACATCATGGTCGAGCACCTGAACCTCAATACCCAGGGCGACCCGGCGTTGCGCAACGAGATGCGTGATTTGTTGCTTTTAAGATACACCCAGATGATGGGGCGCAAGGCCGACCTGATCATCGCCATGCAGCAGCCGGCGCTCGATTTTTTGTTGTCCGACCTGGCGCCGCTGGCGCGCGGCGTGCCCGTGCTGGCGATTAACACCTCGGGCAAGGCCTTGCCGGCCGGCAGTCCGCTGGCCATCTGGCAGCAAAAGGCGAACGTCGATTTTCCCGGCACCCTGGCGCAAGCGATGGCGCTGTTCCCGGAGACCAAAACCATCGTCATGGCCGTTGGCGTCAGCGAGGCCGACCAGGCATTGAAGCGCAGCCTGCAGCAGGCGGCGCAGGCGTGGCAGGGCAGGGTTTATGTCGAGTATCTCGACGGCCTGACCCTGGCGCAGATGCGCGTGAAGGTGGCGCACCTGCCCGCCGATACGTTGCTGGTGGCCGGCAATGTCAACCGCGACGTGGCCGGCGCCATCGCCACACCCGTGCAGTTTGCCGGCGAACTGGCGCGGCTGGCGAACGTGCCCGCCTTCGGCATGTACAACACGAACGTGGGCAAGGGCATCCTGGGCGGCTCCCTCCTGCACATCGAAGGGGCCGCGCAGCAGGTGGCGCAGATGTCGCTGGCCGTGTTGGCCGGCAAGGCGCCAGCCGCGCCGGGCGCCTTGCTGCCGCCGGTCCGCCCCGTGCCCATGTACGACTGGGAGCAGCTGCAGCGCTGGGATGCCGACATCAGCCAGCTGCCGCCGGACACGCTGTTCTTCAACCGCCCGCCGCAGCTGTGGCACGAACACCGCGCCGCCGTGCTGCTGGCGGCCGGCGTCTTCATCGTGATGGCCGGCTTGCTGAGCGCCCTGCTGCTGCAGCGGCGGCGTTTGCGCCGCGCAGAGAGCGAGGCGCGCGAAAGCGAACAGCGCTTCCGCATCCTCGTCGAGCATGCGCCTGAAGCGATCGTCGTGTATGACCTGGACCAGGACCGCTTCATCGACGCCAACAGCAGTGCGCAGCGCATGCTGGGCATGTCGCGCGAAGCGCTGCTGGCGCGCGGGCCGTTCGACCTGTACAGCACGGAGCAGCCCGACGGCATGCCTTTGGGCCTGATGATGGAAGAGCATCTGCGCCGCGCCATGCTGGGTGAACCCATCCTGGTCGAGCGCCATGTGCGGCGCGCCGACGGCAGCGTCTTTCCCTGCGAAGTGCGGCTGGTGCGCTTGCCGATGGAAGGGCGGCGCCTGGTGCGCAGCGGCATCGTCGACATTTCCGAGCGCAAGCAAAGCGAGCAGGAGCTGCTCGGCTACCGCGACCACCTGGAAGAACTGGTGCAGCAGCGCACGGCCGCCCTGTCGGTGGCCGTCACCGAGGCCGAATCGGCGAACCGCGCGAAAAGCGTTTTTCTCGCCAACATGAGCCACGAATTGCGCACGCCCTTGAATTCCGTGATCGGCTTTTCGCAGATGATGGCCGATTCGAGCAGCATGTTCGAGGAAGAAAAACACAACCTGGCCATCATCAACCGCGCCGGCCACCATTTGCTGACCTTGATCAACGATATCCTGGAATTGTCGAAAATCGAGGCGGGCCGCATGCAGCTGCAGGCGGGGCCCGTGGACTTGAACGGCTTGCTCGACGAGGTGCTCGAGATGGTGCGCATGCGCTCGGGCGACCAGGGCATCGCGCTGCGGCTCGAGCGCGACGGCGTGCCCCCGCTGGTGCGCCTCGACGGCGCCAAGCTGCGCCAGGTGCTGCTCAATTTGCTGTCGAACGCGCTCAAGTTCATCGAGCAGGGCAGCGTGACCCTGTCGCTGAGCTGCCAGGCGGACGGCGACGGGCAGATGGCGCTGGCGTTTGCCGTGCGCGATACGGGCAGCGGCATCGCGGAAGAGGACCTGGAACGCATCTTTGAACCGTTCGTGCAGGCCGACAGCGCCGTGGCGCAGGCGGGCACGGGACTGGGGCTGACCATTTCGCGCGAATTCGTGCGCCTGATGGGCGGCGAGTTGCGCGTCGAATCGACCTTGGGCGCCGGTTCCCGCTTCAGTTTCGAGCTGCACGCGCCCGCGCTGCGGCAGCCGGCCCTCGCGGCGCAGGCGCCGGGCCGCGTGGCGCGCCTGCCGCCATCCCAGCGCGGGCGCATGGTGCTGCTGGTCGACGATGACGACAACTGCCGCAAGCTGCTGGCCGGCTTGCTGGCGCCGCTGGGCTTTCAGCTCCAGGAAGCGGCGGGCGGCGTGCAGGCGCAAGCGATGCTGGCGGCGCAGCGCTACGACATCGTGCTCAGCGACTGGCGCATGCCGGACATGGACGGTTTGGCGCTGACGCGCTGGCTGCGCGCGCAGCCGGCGCTGGTGCAGCCGCGCCTGGTGATCATGACCGCCTCAGCCTTCGAGGAAGAAAAGCAGGAGGCGCTGGCGGCCGGCGCCGACGGCTTCCTGCGCAAACCGATCGAACAGGAACACCTGTTCGCCATGCTGGAGCAGCAACTGGGCCTGCGCTTCCAGCGCACTGCCGCCCAAGCGCCGCGCGTGCCGGCCGCCGCCTTCGACCTGCAAAAGGCGCTGGGCCAGCTGAGCGCCGCCCAGCGGCAGGCGCTGCTCGAATCCGTGCAAGCCCTCGATTTGCGGCGCAGCGCCATCGTGCTGGCCGGCGTGGCGACCAGCCTGCCGCAGCTGACCGCGCACATCGCCGCCATGCTGGAGCAGTACCAGTACCAGCCGCTGTGCGCCCTGCTGGCGCAGCCAAGCAGCGAGCCGCAGGGCGAAGGTGCATGACGCCATACGCCCCCAAAGATGCGCGCCTGGGCGGCGTCTCCATCGTGCTGGCCGTCAGCGTGGCGCTGACCTTTGTCGTCACCGCGCTGCTGCTGGTGTTTGCCGTGCTGTTTTACCAGTCCGAACGCGAGCAGCGCTGGCAGCAGCTGCAGGGCAGCCTGTCCGTAAGCGCGGACCAGCTGGCCGTGGCCATCGAACTGCCATTGTGGAATCTCGATGAAAAGCAGATGCAGGCCATCATGCGCAGCATGCTGGGCAAGCGCGACCTGGTGGCCAGTTCCCTCACGCCGGGCATCGGCAAGGAAGCGCTGGTCCTGCGCCGCACTGCGTCCGGCGCCATCGGCAGCTTTTCTTCGCTGTCCGCGGAACCGGGCTGGCTGGTGCAGCGGCGCCCCGTGACGATGGGCGGACAGGTCATCGGCAGCGTGGCCGTGTATGCGACGCCGGCCCTGCTGCACGCGCAGCTGCGCCAGCGCGCGCTGGGCATCGGCGCCATGATCGTGGCGCTCGACGTGATCCTCGTGGCCAGCATCTGGCTGCTGATGTGGTGTCTGATGCTCAAGCCCCTGAAGGCGATCGGCCAGTATGCGGCCGGCATCCAGGCGGGGCAGGGCGAAGCGCCCGGCACGCCGCCGAAAGCGTGGTTCCTGGGCGAGCTGCGCACCTTGTACCGTTCCATCCGCGACATGGTGGCGCTGCTCGACAGCCGCTACCGCGCCCTGCAGCGCAGCGAGGAGCGCGTGCAGATGGCCACCGGCGCGGCCAGCATCGGCATCTGGGACTGGAACGTCAGCAGCGATGCCTTGCAGTGGGATGAACAGATGTATGCGCAGTTCAAGGCCGACGCGGAAAGCGGCATGGCGCCGGCGGCGATCTGGCGCAGGGCGCTGGTGCCGGACGACGTGCCCGCCGCCAAGGAGGCCCTGCGCGCCGCGCTGGGTGCCGGCCAGGCGTTCACGCACGAGTACCGCATCCTGTGGCCCGATGGCGCCATCCGCTACATCAAGGCCGATGCCGTGATCTTCCGCGACGGCCAGGGCCGCCCCATGCGCCTGGTGGGCTCGAACTACGACATCACGGCGCACCGCGAGGCGGAACTGGAACTGCTGCGCCACCGCCATCATCTGGAAGAGCTGGTGGCCGAGCGCACGAGCGCCCTGTCGGTGGCCGTCAGCCAGGCGCAGGCGGCGAACCGCGCCAAGAGCACCTTCCTGGCCAACATGAGCCATGAACTGCGCACGCCCTTGAATTCCGTGATCGGCTTTTCGCGCCTGATGGCCGCCTCGCCGAACATGCAGGACGATGAGAAGCGGAACCTGGCCATCATCCACCGCTCGGGCAACCATTTGCTCACCCTGATCAATGAAATTCTCGAACTGTCGAAGGGCGAGGCGGGGCGCCTGCAGGCGCAGACGGCCGTGGTGGCGCTGGCGCCGCTGCTGCAGGAAGTGATGGACATGCTGGGCATGCGCGCCGAGCAGCAGGGGCTGGCCCTGCGCCTCGATTGCGCGGACCTGCCGGCGGCCGTGCTGCTCGATGCGACACGCTTGCGCCAGGTGCTGCTGAACCTGATGTCGAACGCCGTCAAGTTCGCCGGCGGCGGCGAAGTCACCCTGCGCGTGCGCGGCGAGCGGCGCGCTGGCGACCAATGGGGGCTGTCGTTCGCCGTCAGCGACACGGGCATCGGCATCGCCCCGGAGGACCAGCAGCGCATCTTCGAGCCCTTCGTGCAGGCCGACAGCGCGGGACCGAAGGATGGCACGGGGCTGGGCCTGGCCATCTCGCGCGAATTCGTGCAGCTGATGAACGGCGAACTGACGGTGGAGTCGACGCCGGGGCAGGGCGCCACCTTCCGCTTCAGCATCCCCGCGCAGGCGGCCGAAGCGCCCGTGCCGGCGCCTGTGCCGCTGCCCGTGGCGCCGGCGCCCGAGGCGTTGCCGGCACTGCAGGCACAAGACTTGCTGCTGCTGACGGGGGAAGAACGCGCCGCCTTGCTGGTGGCGCTGCGCGAATTGAACCTGGCCAGGGTGGCCCTGCTGCTGGCGGCCTTGCCAGCGGTGGCGGCGCCGTTGCTGGCGCCGCTGCAGGCCATGCTCGACCAGCATCAGTACCGCCAGCTGTGCGGCTTGCTGGAAAATGAGGGGGCGCTGGCGCACACGTAAAAGTGTGGGCTGACAACATCGGTTTCGCTGAAAAGACGGACTAAGTAGGGCCGATGGATGGTGCTAAATTGCAATAAAGATTATGATGATAGTACGTAGTTCATCGCAAAGAAAATGTCTTGTCCAGCGTGGCAACGGACCGCCGCGCCTCATCCAAAGCTGAGAGAACTGCTACATGCACCGCGATTTTTCGGAAGTGAATTCGAAGGGCGAAGTACTGATCGTTGAAGATACGCCGGCTTCGCTGAAGCTGTTGAGCGATTTGCTGGGCGGCGCCGGCTACGCGGTGCGCCAGGCGCCGAACGGCGAACTGGCTCTGTGGACGGCCCAGGCGCGCCCGCCGGAGCTGATCCTGCTCGACGTGCGCATGCCCGGCCTCGACGGCTTTGAAGTGTGCCGCCGCCTGAAGGAGATACCGTCCCTGCAGCAGGTGCCGGTGATCTTCCTGTCGGCCCAGTACGATACGGACGACAAGGTGCGCGGCTTTGCGCTGGGCGCCGTCGATTTCATCGCCAAGCCCTTCCAGGCCGAGGAAATCCTCGCCCGCACCGATGCCCACGTGCGTCTGGCGCGGGCGCAGCTGCAGCTGGCGCAGGAGCGCGCCAACCTGGAACGCCGGGTGGCCGAACGCACGGCCGAACTGGAACAGGTGGCCAGCACGCTGGCGCGCGAAGTGCAGATCCGCCGCGCCAATGAAGAATTGCTGCGCCTGTCGGGCCAGGTCTTCGAAGCGACCCAGGACGCCATCCTGATCACCGATCCGGCCGGCATCATCGTCACGGCCAATCCCGCCTTTACCCGCATCACCGGCTACGCGGCGCAGGAAGTGGTGGGCACGGACATCATGCGCCTGCATGCCGAATACACGGGCGAAGCGGTGCTGCTGGCCCTGCGCCAGGGCTTGCGCAGCAGCGGCTGCTGGTCGGGCGAGGTGCAGACGCGGCGCAAGAGCGGCGACACCTATCCCTGCCTGCTCAGCGTCTCCACCGTGCACGGGCCCGATGGCGCCGTCGTCAACTATGTGGGCGTGTTCCTCGACATCAGCGAGCGCAAGGCCGAGCAGCATCTGATCGATTTCCTTTCCTACCACGACGCGCTGACGGGTTTGCCGAACCGCGTGCTGCTGCGCGAGCGCTTCGAACAGGCGCGCGCGAACGCCGTGCGCGACAGCCAGCAGGTGGTGCTGATGTGCCTGGACCTGGACCGCTTCAAGAACATCAACGATTCGCACGGCCAGGCCGTCGGCGACAAGGCGCTGCAGGTGGTGGCGCGCTTCCTGTCCGGCTGCGTACGCGAGGGTGACACCGTGGTGCGCCAGGGCGGCGACGAATTCCAGATCCTGCTGCAGGACGATGCCCTGCTGGGACGTACCCTGGGGCTGGCGCAAACCATCCTGGCCGGCTTGCGCGAAGAATTGAGTGTTGACGGCGAGCGCCTGGCGCTGACCACCAGCATCGGCATCGCCATGTGCCCGGCAGACGGCGACAGCCTCGACGACGTGCTGCGCCACGCCGACACGGCCCTCGTGCGCGCCAAGGAAATGGGGCGCGACCACTACGCCTTCTTCACGGAGCGCATGGGCAGCGATATCCGCGCCCGCCTGGCCATGCAGCAGCAGCTGCGCGGCGCCATCGGCCGCGATGAATTCGAAGTGCATTACCAGCCGCAGATGTGCTTGCGCACGGGCGCCATGCTGGGCGCGGAAGCGTTATTGCGCTGGAATAATCCTGTGCTGGGCAAGGTGCCGCCCGGCCTGTTCATCGCGCTGGCCGAGGAATATGGCTTGATCACGGCTATCGGAGAATGGGTGCTTGAAAGCGTGTGTGCGCAGATCCGCGTGTGGCACGATGCGGGCCTGGGCAGCATCAAGGTGGCCGTCAACCTGTCCGGCAAGCAGTTCGCGCAGGACCGCACGGTGCCCTTCGTCGAGGCGGCCCTGCGCAAGTACGGCATCGCGCCCGCCTGCCTGGGCATCGAGATCACGGAAAGCACGGTGATGGGCGACCCGGACAAGGCCGTGGCGGCCCTCACGCGCCTGAAGGACATCGGCGTAGGCATTTCGCTCGACGACTTCGGCACCGGCTATTCCAGCCTCGGTTACCTGAAGCGCTTTCCCATCGACGTGCTGAAGATCGACAAATCCTTTGTCGACGACGTCACCACCAGCAGCAGCGACGCGGCCATCGCCCGTTCCGTCATCTCGCTGGCGCACAACCTCGACATGCGCGTCATCGCCGAAGGCGTGGAAACGCGCGAGCAGGTCGCCTTCCTGACGGAACACGGCTGCGACGAAATGCAGGGCTATTATTTCAGCCGCCCCCTGGGCGCCGCACTGTTTACGGCCTTGCTGCGCGAACGGCGCACCCTGGCCATGGCCGAGGCATAAGCGCCGCGGTGCGGTCGCTGCACTATGGCGGTGCATTCGCTGCAACGCGGTGCACAATTCTCACGTTTCCTTCACCTGATGCTGGCACATATCCTGCTTAGGTAATCGCTTATTTACGCGATTGCCCGCATGCCAGACAGCAGCCACCCAGTCATGCCTCCACCAGCCAGCGCACACGGCGCCTGGCAGGCGCACCTGCGCCTGGGCTTCGCGCTGCACGATGGCGTCAGCCGCCTCGTCGAACGCACGCACAGCGGCCCCCTGCGCGTGCAAAAGCCCCTGTATCCGGAAGGCGATGCCGTCTGCCACGCCATCATCATCCATCCGCCCGGCGGCGTGGTGGGCGGCGACCAGCTGGCCGTCGACGCCACGGCGGGCGAGGGCGCACACGCCTTGCTCACGTCGCCGGGCGCCGCCAAATGGTACCGCGCCAACGGCCATGTCTCGGGCCAGCACATCGTGCTGCGCGCGGGCAGCGGCGCCGCCATCGAGTGGCTGCCGCAGGAAAGCATTTTCTTCGACCAGGCCTGCGTGCGCCTGCGCCATGAGGTGGACCTGGCGGCGGACGCCGGCTACATCGGCTGCGACATCGTTTGCCTGGGCCGCAGCGCCGCAGGCGAAATTTTTAACACGGGCAGCATCAGCCAGCAGGTGCAGATCCGCCGCGGCGGCAAGCTGCTGTGGTGGGAGCAGGGTGTGCTGGCTGCCGGCGGCGCCCTGATGGCCAGCCCGCTGGGATTGGGCGGGCACACGGTATGCGCCACCCTGATCGCCGTCGGCCGGCCCGTTTCTTCCGCCGTGCTGGCGGCCGTGCGCGACATCGCCGTGCCGGAAGGAGCCGCGTTTGGCGCCACGCACATGAAATCGCTGGTGGTGGTGCGCCTGCTGTGCGGCGACAGCGAGGCGGCGCGCCGCATCATGCTGGCCGCCTGGCAGTTGCTGCGCCCCGCCATGCTGGGACGCGACGCCGTCGTGCCCCGCATCTGGAACACTTAGCATCTGGAACACTTAATCAGGAAAGAAGCGCAAGGAAAACCATGGATCTGACTCCCCGCGAAAAAGACAAGCTGCTCATTTTTACGGCCGCGCTGCTGGCCGAACGGCGCCTGGCGCGCGGCTTGAAATTGAATTACCCGGAAGCGGTGGCCCTGATCAGCGCCGCCATCATGGAGGGCGCGCGCGACGGCAAGTCGGTGGCGCAGCTGATGTCGGACGGCACCAAGATACTCTCGCGCGCCGACGTCATGGACGGCATCGCCGAGATGATCCCCGACATCCAGGTGGAAGCGACGTTCCCCGATGGCAGCAAGCTGGTGACCGTGCACCACCCGATACCGTAACCTACAAGCGACATTGACAGGAGCCCCTCATGACCCCAGGCGAATACCAATTGGAAGAAGGCGAAATCAGCTTGAATGCGGGGCGCGCCACGGCCACCGTGGTGGTGGCCAACCGTGGCGACCGGCCCATCCAGGTCGGCTCGCACTTTCACTTTTTTGAAGTCAATCCGGCGCTGGCCTTCGAGCGCTGGCGTGCCTACGGTATGCGCCTCAATATCACGGCCGGCACGGCCGTGCGCTTCGAACCGGGCCAGCAGCGCACGGTGGAACTGGTGGCGCTGGCGGGCGAACGCAAGGTCTACGGCTTCAACGGCGAAGTGATGGGCGAACTGCAAGACACACCACCGGGAAAGGATTGAGATGGCCAGCATTCCCCGCAGCGCGTATGCCGAGATGTTCGGCCCCACCAAGGGCGACCGCATCCGCCTGGCCGACACGGAACTGTTCATCGAGATCGAGCATGACTACGCGATCTACGGCGAAGAAGTGAAATTCGGCGGCGGCAAGGTGATCCGCGACGGCATGGGCCAGTCGCAGCGCTGCGCGGCCGAGGTGATGGACACCGTCATCACGAATGCCGTCATCCTCGACCACTGGGGCATCGTGAAGGCCGACATCGGCCTGAAAAACGGGCTGATCTTCGGCATCGGCAAGGCGGGCAACCCCGATATCCAGCCCGGCGTCACGCTCCCCATCGGCGGCGCCACGGAAATCATCGCCGGCGAAGGCATGATCGTCACTGCCGGCGGCGTCGACACGCACATCCATTTCATCTGCCCGCAGCAGATCGAGGAAGCCCTGATGAGCGGCGTGACCACCATGCTGGGCGGCGGCACGGGGCCGGCCGTGGGCACGGCCGCCACCACCTGCACGCCGGGACCGTGGCACTTGCACGCCATGCTGACGGCCGCCGACGCCTTTCCGATGAACCTGGGCTTCATGGGCAAAGGTAACGTCAGCTTGCCGCTGCCGCTGGAAGAACAGGTGCGCGCGGGCGCCATCGGCCTGAAACTGCACGAGGACTGGGGCAGCACGCCGGCCGCCATCGACAATTGCCTGTCCGTCGCGGACCGCATGAATATCCAGGTGGCGCTGCACAGCGACACCCTCAACGAGGGCGGATTTCTCGAGCACACCCTGGCCGCCTTCAAGGACCGCACCATCCACACGTTTCACACGGAAGGGGCGGGCGGCGGCCATGCGCCCGACATCATCGCCGCCGTGGGCCAGTCCAACGTGCTGCCCTCGTCGACCAACCCCACGCGCCCCTTCACCGTCAACACGCTCGACGAGCACCTGGACATGCTGATGGTGTGCCACCACCTGGACCCGGCCATTGCCGAAGACGTGGCCTTTGCCGAGTCGCGCATCCGCCGCGAAACCATCGCCGCCGAAGACATTCTGCACGATATCGGCGCCATCTCGATGATGTCGTCCGATTCGCAGGCGATGGGGCGAGTCGGCGAAGTGATCATGCGCACCTGGCAGACGGCGCACAAGATGAAGGTGCAGCGGGGCGCCCTGGCGCCCGACACGGCACGCAGCGACAATTTCCGCGCCAAGCGCTACGTCGCCAAGTACACGATCAACCCGGCCATCACGCACGGGATTTCGCACGTGGTCGGTTCCATAGAGGCGGGCAAGATCGCCGACATCGTCCTGTGGAAGCCCGCGTTTTTCGGCGTCAAGCCATCGATGATTTTAAAAGGCGGCATGATCGCCGCCGCGCAGATGGGCGACCCGAACGCCTCGATCCCCACGCCGCAGCCCGTGCATTACCGCATGATGTTCGGCGCCTTCGGCGGCGGCCTGAAAAAATCGTTCACCTTTGTCTCGCAGGCGGCCTACGACCTCGATATCGGGCACCAGCTCAAACTCAATAAATCCGTCATCGCCGTGAAGAACATGCGCGGCTTGCGCAAGCACGACATGATCCACAACGGCGCCACGCCGCACATGGAAGTGGACCCGGAAACCTACGCCGTGCGCGCCGACGGCCAGCTGCTCGTGTGCGAGGCGGCCGCCGTGCTGCCCATGGCGCAGCGCTATTTTCTATTTTAAGCGGGAGACATCATGCTGACTTTGCATACCAAACTGGCGGCTGACGATCCTCGCGCCGCCGCTGCCCAACTCGTGCTGCCCTACGACCAGCGCGAAAAATGCCGGCTGCGCGCCGTGCTGTCGAATGGCGAGGACGTGGCCGTGTTCACCGTGCGCGGCACGGTGCTGCGCGACGGCGAGCGCATGACGGGGCCGGGCGGGCAGGTGGTGCAGATCGTCGCCGCGCGCGAACCGACCTATCTGGTGCGCTGCGCGGATGCGCACACCTTGCTGCGCTGCGCTTTCCACCTGGGGAACCGCCACACGCAGGCGCAGGTGGGCGACGGCTTTTTGCGCATCCGCAAGGATGTGGTGCTCAAGGAAATGCTCGAAGGCTTGCGGGCGACCGTGACGGAAGAAAGCGCGCCGTTCGAACCGGAAGCGGGCGCGTATGGCGGCGGCCATGGCCACCATGACGGCCACGGCCAGCACTTGCTGGCGCCAGTGCCGCTGCGGCAGAAAATCCACCGCCCCGGTGACACTGCGTGATGCAGGCGTCGGCCCTGCTGCATCTGCTGCAGTTCGCCAGCCCGGCCTTGCCGATCGGCGCCTACAGCTATTCGCAGGGGCTGGAAGCGGCGCTCGAATCGGGCCTGGTGACGGATGCGGCCACGGCGCGCGAGTGGATTGTGCAGCATCTGGCGCAGGTGGTGGCGCGTTGGGAAGCGCCCCTGTGCTGGCGCTTGATGCAGGCGTTTGCAGCGCAGGACCTGGGCGCCGTGCAGCGCTGGAGCGAGCGTTTCATCGCTTCGCGCGATACGGCGGAATTTCGCGCCGAAACCATCCAGATGGGCTATTCCTTGACCAAGCTGCTGGCCGAGCTGGGCGTGGCCGATGGCGTCTTGATCGACATGCTGCAGGGCGAACCGGAAGTGGCTTTACCCACCGCGTATGCCTGCGCCGTGGCGGCGCTGGCCATTCCGCGCGAGGAAGCGCTGCTGGCCATGCTGTTCGCCTGGGCGGAAAACCAGGTGCTCGTCTGCGTGAAATCCGTGCCGCTGGGGCAGGTGGCGGGCCAGCGTTTGCTGCTGTCGCTGCGGCCGGACCTGGAAGCGGCGGCCCTCACGGCGCAAATGTTACCAGACGACGAGATGGGCAACTGGGCGCCAGGCCTGTCGCTGCTGTCGATGCGGCACGAAGTGCAGTACAGCCGCTTGTACCGTTCCTGAACTATTCAATGAGAGAGCAAACATGACTTCGATTACCTCCAATCCCTTGCGCGTGGGCATCGGCGGGCCCGTCGGCTCGGGCAAGACGGCCCTGTGCGAAATGCTGTGCAAGGGTATGCGTGAGCGCTACGACATGGCCGTCATCACGAACGACATCTACACCAAGGAAGACATGGAAATCCTGCTGCGCGCCGATGCCTTGCCGGCCGAACGCCTGATGGGCGTGGAGACGGGCGGCTGCCCGCACACGGCGATCCGCGAGGACGCGTCGATCAACCTGGAAGCGATCGCGCGCATGCAGGCAGATTTTCCGCATCTTGATTTGATCCTGGTCGAATCGGGCGGCGACAATCTGGCCGCCACCTTCAGCCCGGAACTGTCGGACCTGACGATCTACGTGATCGACGTGGCCGGCGGCGAAAAAATCCCGCGCAAGGGCGGCCCCGGCATCACGCGCTCCGATTTGTTGATCATCAACAAGACGGACCTGGCGCCGTATGTGGGCGCCAACCTCGACGTGATGGCGCAGGATGCCAGGCGCATGCGCGGCGAGCGCCCCTTCGTGTTTACCAACCTGCGCAGCGGCGACGGCGTGCAGATCGTCATCGATTTTATCCGCGAGCAAGGTTTGCTCGATCAACCAGGCAAGGAGCTGCAATGAGCGCAACACTGACGAAGAAAACAGCCGCCGTGGCGGCCCTGTGCCTGCTGGCCTTGCCCGCGATGGCCCATCCCGGTCACGGCGACAGCGTGGGCTTTCTGGCCGGCTTCGCCCATCCGTTCACGGGCATCGACCATTTGCTGGCCATGCTGGGCGTGGGTCTCTGGGGCGGCCAGCAGCGCCGCGGCTGGGGCCAGCCCGTCACGTTTCTCGGCATGATGCTGCTCGGCGCGCTTGCCGGCATGGCGGGCTTGACGGTGCCCGGGCTGGAAACGGGCATCGCCGCCACGGTGGCGCTGGTGGGACTGGCCATCGCGCTGGCGCTGGCCTTGCCGAACTGGCTAGGCTTGGGATTGGTGGGCGTATTTGCGCTCGCGCATGGCAATGCGCATGGCCAGGAATTGCCGGCCGCCTCGGCCGCGTGCGGCTTCATGCTGGCCTCGGCCATGCTGCTGTGTGCGGGACGTGTCGTCGGCCAGGTGCTGGCCGAGCGCGTGCTGCGTGTGGCCGGCGTGGCCTTGACGGCCGCCGGCGTGGTGCTGATGGGGGTTGCTTGAGCGGCTTACGCGCCGGGGCGCTTGTCGGACAGCACGATGGGCGCCGCCATTTCAGGATGCAAGCCCTGGTGGCCCGCATACACGGCGGCAATCGCCGCCATGTCGGCCTCCTTGTCGCCCGTCAAGTATAAATGGTCGACGACGCCCAGCACCTTGTTCGGGTAGTCGATGTAGACCAGCAGCAGCGGCACCTTGGCGGCGACGGCCAGGTGATAAAAGCCGCTTTTCCAGTTCGGGCGGTAGCTGCGCGTCGCTTCCGGCGTGATGGCCAGCCAGTACCAGTCTGCGGCCAGCATGCGTTCGGCCTGGCGCTGGATCGTGCCGCTGGTGGTACTGCGGTCGACGGGTTCGCCGCCGAGATAGAGCAGCACCTTGCCCATGGGGCCGCGGAACAGCGAATCCTTGGCCAGCCAGCGGAACGGCAAGGACAGCGCCCATTTGCCGAACAGGCCCACCATGAAATCCCAGTTGGACGTGTGCGGGTAGACGACGGCGATGCCGCGCGGCCCCGGCAAGGGGCGGAAGCGCAGGCGCCAGCCGAACAGGTGCAGCACGCGCAGCGCACAGCGCTGGTGCCAGGTCGGCAAGTCGCCCGCTTGTACAAATAAATCGTCCATTGATACCCTTCAGTGACACTGTTTTAATGGGATGGCGCTGGTGGCCATTTTCCTTGAAGCAAAAATTCTGCGCAGGCATTTTATACGGGGCTGGCGGTGGCGACAAGCAGCCGAGGCCGCTATCCATGCGGTGTCGGCGCCGTTTGTACTGCCATTTTAACCATGCTTGCTTCCTGTGCCGGGCACTAAATGCACGGTATGTGGTCAAAACTTGATGCAGGGTTGATTCACCCGATAGGGAGCCATGGCATGAAAAACAGTGTCGATGATGTACACGGAAATAATGTCCGAACGGACAAAGTGATGGCCGAGCTCGTCGAGCGTGGCGTGGCGTTTCATCACGCCCTGGGCCGGACGGTGGCGACGGCCTATTTGCGCGAGCATGCGGTACCGGCCGAAGTGATACGCCGCGTCTTCAGCAGCGTGCAGGCGCGCCGCCCGGCCCGGCCGGCACGGCGCCGATGGCGCTGAAAGACAGGCAAAAACGGCGGCCGCCACGATCATTGCGCAGCGAACTGCGTTTGTGTCGTTGCGCCCGCCGCGTGGGGGAATGAGCGGCGCAGAGCCGCTCGTGCTCAGGGCGCTGTTCAGGCTTGTGCCGCCAGTGCCGGGTAGTCCGTGTAGCCGGTCGCGTCCGGCGCGTACAGGGTGTCCGGGTTCAGCGGGTTGAGCGGCGCGTCGCTGCGCAGGCGGATGGGCAGGTCGGGGTTGGCGATGAACCACAGGCCAAAGGCCACGGCATCGGCTTCGCCCTTGGCCAGCAAGGCTTCGGCCGCCGCCTTGTCCATTTTCTCATTGGCAATGTACACGCCGCCAAATTCCTGCTTCAGGTACGGGCCCAGGCGGTCTTCACCGAGCGCTTCGCGCGCGCAGATGAAGGCGATGCCCCGTTTGCCCAGCTCGCGCGCCACATAGCCGAAGGTGGCGCGCGGGTTCGAATCGCCCATGTCGTGCGCGTCGCGGCGCGGCGCCAGATGCATGCCGACCCTGTCGGCGCCCCATACTTCGATGCACGCGTCCGTCACTTCCAGCATCAAACGGGCACGGTTTTCAATCGAGCCGCCGTAGTTATCGGTGCGCAAGTTGGTGCTGTCTTGCAGGAACTGGTCGAGCAGATAACCATTGGCGCCATGGATTTCCACGCCGTCGAAGCCCGCTTTTTTCGCATTTTCGGCGCCCAGGCGGTAGGCTGCCACGATGCCGGGAATTTCTTCCGCATCGAGCGCGCGCGGCGTGACGTATTCCTGTTTCGGGCGCACCAGGCTGACATGGCCGGCCGGCTTGACGGCGCTGGGGGCCACGGGCAGGTCGCCATCGAGGAAGACGGGTGCGGAAATGCGGCCCACGTGCCACAGTTGCAGCACGATCAGGCCGCCCGCGTCATGCACGGCCTTGGTGATGTGTTTCCAGCCTTCCACCTGCTCGTCGGACCAGATGCCGGGCGTGTCGGCATAGCCCACGCCCTGCGGCGTGACGGCCGTCGCTTCCGAGATGATCATGCCGGCCGAGGCGCGCTGCGTGTAGTACTCGGCCATCAGGGCGTTGGGCACGCGGCCAGGATTACCGGCGCGCGAACGCGTCAGCGGCGCCATGATGATGCGATTTTTCAGTTGCAGGCTGCCTATGGTGATGGGGTCGAATAAAGTTGCCATGGTTGCTATCTTTCCTGTCGAGAATGCCGCGAACGGCGATATGGATGGGGGGTGCTGTTACAAACCTTGCTGCATGTGGTCCAGAAAGGCCTGGATGGTGGCTTCATTGCGCTTGAAAAAGCTCCATTGGCCAACTTTTCTGGCGGAAATTAAACCGGCCTTTTGCAGGGTGGCCAAGTGCGCCGAGACCGTCGATTGCGACAACCCCAGCCGCCGGTCGATCAGGCCGGCGCAGACTCCAAAGTCGAGCGGATGGTCCTGTTCGCAAAAATACTGCTCCGGCTCCTTCAGCCACTGCAAAATCTGCCGCCGTACCGGATTGGCCAGCGCCTTGTGGATGGCGTCGATGTCCATGCTGTTTCTCCTGGTCGATGTTCGTCTTCAAGCGATATATGTATCGTCTTTTGTGAATTCCAATATCGGAATTTTACGATATAAATAAAAAACGTGCTGGCGGGCGGATTTTTCAGGCAGGTATCAGGCGAAGTGGAACAGCAGCAGGGCGATGACGGCAGGCACCGTTTGCAGATAGAGGATGCGCGTCATGACGGTCGCCGCGCCCCACACGCCGGCCACGGCGATGCAGGCCAGGCCGAAGACGGTGAATGCATGGGCGACGGCCGCGTCCGGGTGAAAAAAGCCCAGCGCCAGCGCGGCGACAAGAAAACCGTTGTAGCAGCCCTGGTTCGACATGGCGGGGCGCACGATCTCCGCTTTTTCCTTGGACAAGCCAAACACCTTGCGCCCGCGCGCATCGAACAGCACGGTTTCCAGCAGCACGATATAGACGTGCAGCAGCAGGATGAGGGCGGTAAGGATTTGGGCCAGTAGCAGCATCATTGTTCCCGAGAGTGAGTGGATGTAGCAATTATGCTGCCACAAGCATGTTTTTTGGCAATATTTGATTGGAGCGGCCGCACTAGAAAAAATGTGCTTGCGGCAAGAGTTTTCACCCGATGGTATACTTTTCCTTTTGCTCCTGTGGGGACGACCCCGCTCGATGTGGGGGCTGCATGGCGGGGACGACCCTGCCGCCTCGGGAGAAATAGATGGCGTGGATCATTCTGGTATTGGCGGGCTTGCTGGAAATCGGCTGGGCCATCGGCCTCAAATATAGCGCCGGTTTTACCCGTCTCGTGCCCTCCGTCTTGACGGCGGTGTCCATGCTGGGCAGCGTGGTGATGCTGGGCCTGGCCTTGCGCACCTTGCCTCTGGGCACTGCCTACGCCATCTGGACGGGCATCGGCACCGTGGGCACGGCCATCTTCGGCATCATGGTGCTGGGCGAACCGGCCAGCGCCGCGCGCATCGCCTGCATCGCCCTGATCGTCTCCGGCATCCTGGGCTTGAAATTGCTCAGCCCGCAATAAAGGATGCCAGCATGAGTCTCACCATGACGTATTTCTACCTGGCCATCGCCATCATCGCCGAAGTCATCGCCACCAGCGCCTTGAAGGCATCCGAGGGCTTCAGCCGTTTGTGGCCCAGTGTCATCACCGTTGTCGGCTACAGCATCGCCTTCTGGTGTTTGTCCCTGACCTTGAAGGTTATTCCTACCGGCATCGTGTATGCGATCTGGTCGGGCGTGGGCATCGTGCTCATTTCCGCCGTGGGCTGGTTCTGGTTCAAGCAAAGCCTCGATACGCCGGCCCTGATCGGCCTGGGGCTGATCATTGCCGGCGTGCTGGTGATTAATCTTTTCTCCAAATCAGTGGGGCATTGATCAGAAGCTGCTGGCCACCCGCGCCAGGTAATACCACTCGGCATTGGCTTGCGCGTTGACGTCCGGGAAGAGGATGTAGGCGTCGAATTCGGCCGTCACGGGCGTGCCGTCCGCGCGCACGCCGATCTGCTCGCCCTGTTTGACCTTGTCAAAGCTGGACCAGGTCTTGATGAAGCGGTCGCTTGCATGCAGCTTGTCGTGCACGACGACCATGTTCAACGCTTCCATGTCCGTGTCGGCGATCGGTTCAGGCTGCGGCGCATCGATGAAGCCGAGGAAGGCCAGGGTGTTCATGATGGCGCGGTAAGCCACGTCCGGCGCGGCCGGGTCCGCGTGCTGGCCGCATTCCAGGGTCAGCGCATAGCCGCCCGTCGAGCGCATGTATTCCGTCGTGCCCACGCCATAGCGCAAGACCAGGCCCACCTGATCGCTATTGCCCAGGCGGCGCTGTACGCCCTGGCCATACGCATGCAGCCAGCCGTCGACGAAGCGGCGCACGCCCAGGCGGCGCGCCAGCGCGCGTTCCTTGTCTTCGTGTTGAAACGGTTGCAGCGGGCCATCGTTGTTGCGCGGCCCCACCATGACGAAGGGCTGGCTGTCGGCATTGAACGAGTGCAAGTCGAGCAGCACGTCGTGCTGGCCCAGCAAAGGGCACAGCCAATTGGCGATGCGGTCTTCGAAATCTTGTGGATTGTCGTTCGGAAACAGATTGCGGTTCAGGTTGCGGTCGCCGCTGCGCACGCCCTTGGCGTAGGCCAGCGGGTTGGTGATGGGCACGAAGGTGACGCTGCCGGCCAGAATCGAGAGGGCGCCGCTGTCGAGTTCAGCCATCACGCGGTGGATGCCCTTGGTGCCGCAGGTTTCATTGCCGTGCACGGCGCCGGTGACGATCAGGCGCGGGCCGCTGCCCTGGCCCGTGTAGTTGATGGACTTGAAGTGGAGTGCGCTGCTCATGCTGGACATATCCTATGCTGTTGCGGGAAGGGAAAGCGGGGTCGGCATATTTTAGCGGGATTCGCCGTGCACGCCTGCAAAAATGTGGCCATGCCGCACTCTGGCGTGGCATGATCGGCGCCACCGTTGTTTTCCCTTGCCGATTCCATGTCCAGTACGTCCCATCCTTCCCGCCTGTATGGCCTCGATACCTTGCGCGCGCTGGCCATCGTGCTCGTCTTCATGAACCACTATTTGCTGTTCGTCAGCGAGGGCGGGGCGTTTGGTTTCTGGGGAGAAATCGGCTGGACGGGTGTGGACCTGTTCTTTGCCCTCAGCGGCTATCTGATCGGCAACCAGATCTTCGCGGCCCTGCGCAGCGAGCACGGATTTTCCTTGCCCCGTTTCTATGCGCGGCGTTTCCTGCGCACCTTGCCCAATTTTTATGTCGTGCTGGCTTTGTATTATGTGTGGCCCGCGTTTCGCGGCGACAGCGCGCTGCTGCCCCTGTGGAAATTCCTGACCTTTACGCAAAACATCAATCTGACGCCGGGCACGGCGTTTTCCCATGCGTGGTCGCTGTGCGTGGAAGAGCAGTTCTACGTGCTGCTGCCGGCCGTGGCGTTGTTGATCGCCGCCTGCCGCAAGTCGCTGCTGTGGGCGTGGCTGGCCGTGGCCGCCAGTTTGATCGTCGGCATGCTGGCGCGCGCCTACCTGTGGGATGAATACGTGCACCTGCCGCGCGGCGGCCTCGGCTATTACAAGTACATTTACTATGCCTCGTGGTGCCGTTTTGACGAACTGGTGGCGGGCGTGGCGCTGGCGCTGCTGAAGAATTACCACCCGACCGCCTGGACGCGCCTGACATCGCACGGCAACCGCACCTTGCTGGCGGGAATGGTCGGCACGGCGCTGATGTTTTACATGTTTCTCACCGATCATTATGGCTATGCGGTGACCGTGTTCGGCTATCCGGCCCTGGCCGCCAGTTTCAGCTTGCTGCTGATCGCCGCGCTCAGTCCCGGCAGTGCATTATATAAACTGCGCGTGCCGGGCGCGGCCAGCCTGGCCCTGTGGTCGTATGCGATTTACCTGCTGCACAAGCAGCTGTGCATCCTGCTGCGGCCGGTGTTGCAGGATATGGGGTATGGGCCGGACGGCGCGCCGGCGATACTGGTCAGTGTCGCCGTCAGCATCTTGACGGGCTGGCTCTTGTATAGAGTGGTGGAAACGCCGTTCATGCGCTTGCGGGCGCGCTACGTTCCCGCCAATCATGCATGACGATTACATGTCGATCACGTCCAGCCCCCGTGGCGTGCCGACCAGCAATTCCAGGATCGCATGCACGCGCAGATTCGTGTCTTCGTGTTCCGTGTTGTAGATCAAGGTGCGCAGGCCGGGCACGGCTTCCGTGATGTGGGGGCTGGCGTAGGCATTGATCAATAACAAGACCAGGTCCGTGGCGCCCGCGCCGGGCTGGCGCCGCAGCCGGTCGTGGATCACGTTCAGCAGCGCGCGCTGCATGCGCGGCGTGGGATTGCTGATGTAGGCGAAGACGCTCGGCGTGTTGGCGATGGCCGCGCAGATGCGCCGTTCGATCTCGTCGGGCTTCACGTCGGAGGCGATATCGAAATACGCGGCTTCCCAGCGCGTGCGCGCATAGGGATGATTGGGCGGGAAGCAGTCGGCCGTTTCAAAACCGCAGATGCGGCTCAGGGTTTTCAGCCAGGCGAATAGAGTGGAGTTCATGCCGCGATTCTAGCGGCATTCCGCGTGTGCCGGGCCGACTCTCTATAAAGGAGGCTGACGCCCGGGAAGCGGATGAAAAACAGATTAAAGTTTCCTGTAAAACAGCCCTTGTCATTCTGGGAAAGCCTCTCTATAATGCTGGTCTTCGGGGCGGTTAGTTCAGCTGGTTAGAATACTTGGTCGACATCCAAGGGGTCGGGGATTCGAATTCCTCACCGCCCACCAGAATTTAGCAGTAAGTGGTTTTAAAGAGTTTTAAGCTGGCGCAAGCCGCAAGCGGTCATTTGAAATACAATGATCAACAAAAGTTTTACGGGCGGTTAGTTCAGCTGGTTAGAATACTTGGTCGACATCCAAGGGGTCGGGGATTCGAATTCCTCACCGCCCACCAGAATGCAGTTAGAGAGAAAGGTAAAACCGGTTATGACACCGCGAACTACTACCAAGCTTTGGGAGTGACGCTAGTCGAACGGGTTTCCTTTGTCTCAAAAAAGTGAAAAACGCGGCTAGTCCGCGTTTTTTTGCGTCTGCGTTTTCCTTTCAGTTTTTCAGTCCACACCATTCATTGCAGTTTTACCTGGCGCCAGCGCCGATATGGAGATCAATATGCTTACAATCCGACTTCCCGATGGTTCCGCCCGTCAATTTGACGGTCCGGTCACCGTGGCCCAGGTTGCGGCCAATATTGGTACCGGCCTGGCCAAGGCTGCCCTGGCGGGCAAGGTCGACGGCAAGCTGGTCGATACCTCCTATCTGATCGAGCAAGACGCGGAATTGGCGATTGTCACGGACAAGGACGCCGATGGCCTGGAAGTGATCCGCCACTCGACGGCCCACTTGCTGGCGTATGCCGTCAAGGAATTGTTCCCGGACGCGCAAGTGACCATCGGTCCCGTGATCGACAACGGCTTTTACTATGACTTCGCCTACAAGCGTCCGTTCACGCCGGAAGATCTGGTCGCGATCGAAAAGAAAATGGCGGAACTGGCCAAGAAGGATGAGCAAGTCACGCGCAAGGTTGTCGCGCGCGACGAAGCCATCGACTACTTCAACAGTATCGGTGAAGCGTACAAGGCTGAACTGATCGGCTCGATCCCGGCCGACCAGGAAGTGTCGCTGTATTCCGAAGGCAAGTTCACGGACTTGTGCCGCGGCCCCCACGTGCCGTCGACAGGCAAGCTGAAAGTGTTCAAGCTGATGAAGCTGGCCGGTGCCTACTGGCGCGGCGACTCGAAAAACGAGATGCTGCAGCGTATCTATGGCACGGCCTGGGCCAAGAAGGAAGACCAGGAACTGTATCTGCACAACCTGGAAGAGGCGGAAAAGCGAGATCACCGCAAGCTGGGCAAACAGCTCGATTTCTTCCATTTCCAGGAAGAGGCGCCGGGCCTGATCTTCTGGCACCCGAAAGGCTGGTCGATCTGGCAGCAAGTCGAGCAATACATGCGCAATGTCTACCAGGTCAACGGCTACCAGGAAGTCAAGGCGCCGCAAATCCTCGACCGTGGCCTGTGGGAAAAGACCGGTCACTGGGATAATTACCGTGAAAACATGTTCATCACGGAATCGGAAAACCGCGCCTATGCGCTGAAACCGATGAATTGCCCTGGCCATATCCAGATTTTCAACAATGGCATGCGCAGCTACCGCGACTTGCCATTGCGTTACGGCGAATTCGGTCAATGCCACCGCAACGAACCGTCGGGCGCCTTGCACGGCATGATGCGCGTGCGCGGTTTTACGCAGGATGACGGCCACATCTTCTGCCTGGAAGAGCAGATCGCCGGCGAAGTGACGGCGTTCCACCAGCAGGCGATGGATGTGTACACGGCATTCGGCTTCACGAATATCGACGTGAAACTGGCCTTGCGTCCCGATAACCGCATCGGCACGGAAGAGTCGTGGGATTTCGCCGAGGAATCCCTGCGTTCGGCCTTGCGCGCCTGCGGCGTGGAATGGACGGAATTGCCGGGCGAGGGTGCGTTCTATGGTCCGAAGATCGAATACCACCTGAAGGATAGTCTGGGCCGCGCATGGCAAGTGGGCACCGTGCAGATCGACCCGTCGATGCCGGGCCGCCTGGGTGCCGAATACGTGGCCGTGGACAACACGCGCCAGGTGCCGATCATGTTGCACCGCGCGATCGTGGGTTCGCTGGAACGTTTCATCGGCATCCTGATCGAACACTATGCGGGTGCCATGCCGTTGTGGCTGTCGCCGGTGCAAGTGTCAGTGTTGAATATTTCCGACGCCCAAGCTGATTATGTACAAGAAGTAACAACAAAACTGCGCAAAGCGGGGCTGCGCGTACAGGCTGATTTGCGTAACGAGAAGATTACCTATAAAATACGTGAACATTCCGTACAAAAATTGCCTTACATCTTAGTAATTGGCGACAAAGAGCGGGATGCGAATACAGTGGCCGTGCGGGCGCGGGGCAATGTCGATCTGGGCGTCATGTCCGTCGATGCCCTGATTGAGCGACTCAAACATGAAGTCGACACCAAGGCCTGACGAGGAAACTCGCTGCACGACCGTCTTACAAGATTTTTAAAGGAAATTACAATAGCTACTGACAAGTCACATCGCATCAATGGCGAAATCACTGCCCCTGAAATGCGTTTAAGCGGGGTCGATAACGAGCCACTCGGTATCGTAAGTTTGGCTGAAGCCTTCCGCCTGGCGGAAGAGGCAAACGTCGACCTGGTGGAAATTGCGCCTACCGCGCAGCCACCGGTGTGCCGTTTGATGGACTACGGCAAATTTAAGTATTCGGAGCAAAAGAAAGCTCACGAAGCCAAATTGAAGCAAAAGATCATCCTCGTGAAGGAAGTCAAATTCCGTCCGGGGACTGATGATGGTGACTACAATATCAAGTTGCGTAATCTCATCAAGTTCCTTGAAGATGGCGATAAAACCAAGATCACCTTGCGTTTCCGCGGTCGTGAGATGGCGCACCAGGATATTGGCTTCCGCATGCTGGAACGTCTGAAAGCCGATCTGGAGCCGTACGGCCAGGTCGAGCAGTTCCCGAAGATGGAAGGCCGCCAAATGATCATGGTTCTTTCGCCTAAGAAGAAGAAGTAAGTTACAATAGCGTTTTACTGTGGGTGGACACAGCGCGTGCCAGCATTGGCGCGGCGTCAAACCCCAGGCAGAATTTGCGCGGCCCGCTCAGCAATGTGCGGGCCGCGTGAACTGTAGCGGACTCGCATCCGCTGCACAACATGTGAAAGCAGGCATCTAAGCGCAGCGTCGTGTTGCCACCTGCAATCCTGTTATAAATGGAGCTGTCCGTAAGAGGACAGATTGCTATGCCTAAAATGAAGACCAAAAGCTCCGCGAAAAAACGTTTTCGCGTGCGTCCAGGTGGAACTGTCAAGTCGGGTCACGCGTTCAAGCGCCACATCCTGACCAAGAAGACCACCAAGAACAAACGTCAGTTGCGCGGTACCCGTAACATCAACGCATCGGATGTCACATCCGTTATGCGCATGATGCCGACTGCTTAATCTCACACTCAATTTAAGGAGTTACTATGCCTAGAGTAAAACGTGGGGTTACAGCTCGTGCCCGTCATAAAAAGATTCTTGTTCAAGCTAAAGGCTACCGTGGTCGCCGCAGCCGTGTATACCGTGTTGCCAAGCAAGCAGTTATGCGCGCTGGCCAATACGCTTACCGCGATCGCCGCAACAAGAAGCGCGTTTTCCGCCGCCTGTGGATCGCCCGTATCAACGCCGCTTCCCGTGAGCATGGCGTAACGTACAGCGTATTCATGAACGGCTTGAAAAAAGCAAATATCGAACTGGACCGTAAAGTCCTGGCCGATATGGCTGTGATGGACAAGCCAGCATTCGCTGCGATTGTCAACGCAGTGAAAGCAAAAATCGCTGCGTAAGCATCGGTCATTGCACAACGTCATCCGTAGGGTGACGTTATAAAAGAGCGGGGCAAGGGTGTGAACCTTATGCCCCGTTTCCGTTTTTGATTGTTGGGTTCTAGATTACTAAATCCAGGATTGATTTCCAAAACAGGAAAAGCCGCATGAACTCCCTAGAAGAACTCGTCGTCTCGGCCCAGGCTGACTTTATCGCCGCCGCAGACGCTGCCGCACTTGAAAACGCCAAAGCCCGCTACCTGGGCAAGACTGGCCAGATTACCGAAATGATGAAGGGCCTGGGCAAACTGGACCCGGACGCGCGCAAGGCGCAGGGCGCCCTGATCAACGCCGTCAAAGTGCAGATCGAAGACGCGCTGACGGCGCGCCGTGATGCGCTGGCTGATGCCCAGATGCAAGGCCGTCTGAACGCCGAAGCGATCGACGTGAGCCTGCCGGGCCGTGGCCGCATGCCCGGCGGCATCCATCCCGTGATGCGCACGTGGGAGCGTGTCGAGGAAATCTTCCGCTCGATCGGCTTCGACGTGGCCGACGGCCCCGAAATCGAGAACGACTGGACCAATTTCACGGCGCTCAACAGCCCGGAAAACCACCCAGCCCGTTCCATGCAAGACACGTTCTACATCGATGGCAACGACACCGACGGCAAGCCCTTGCTGCTGCGCACGCACACGAGCCCGATGCAGGTGCGCTATGCGCGCACGCATACGCCGCCGATCAAGGTCATCGCGCCGGGCCGCACCTACCGCGTCGACAGCGACGCCACCCATTCGCCGATGTTCCACCAGGTCGAAGGCCTGTGGATCGCCGAAGACATCAGCTTTGCCGACCTGAAGGGCGTGTACCTGAACTTCGTCAAGGCCTTCTTCGAAACGGACGACCTGCAGGTGCGCTTCCGCCCGTCGTACTTCCCGTTCACGGAACCGTCGGCCGAGATCGACATCGCCTTCGGCTCCGGCCCCCTGAAGGGCCGCTGGCTGGAAGTGTCGGGCGCCGGTCAGGTGCATCCGACCGTGGTGAAGAACTTCGGCCTCGATCCCGAGAAATTCATCGGTTTTGCTTTCGGCTCCGGCCTGGAACGCTTGACGATGCTGCGCTATGGCATCAACGACCTGCGCCTGTTCTATGAAGGCGACTTGCGTTTCCTGAAGCAATTCAACTAAGCGTTGTTCCGTTTGATTCATGGCGCTGGAGCGCCCGTGCGCTCGCGCTGTGAGCTTTGACCATTTGAAGGCTTGATTATGCAATTTTCCGAAAACTGGCTCCGTACCATGGTCGATCCGAAGATGACTTCGGACGAACTGGCCCATCTGCTGACCATGTCCGGTCTCGAAGTCGAGGACGTCGATCCTGTCGCGCCCCCGTTCTCGAACGTGGTGGTGGGCCTGGTCCTGGAGATGGAAAAACATCCGAACGCGGACCGCCTGAATGTATGCCAGGTCGATGTCGGCACGGGCACCATGCTCAACATCGTCTGCGGCGCGCCGAACGTGCGTCCGGGCTTGAAAGTCGTCTGCGCAATGGCCGGCGCCGTGCTGCCCCCTGGCGCCGATGGCAAGCCGTTTGAAATCAAGGTGGGCCAGCTGCGCGGCGTCGAGTCGCAAGGCATGCTGTGCTCCGCGCGCGAATTGAAATTGTCGGAAGAAAACGCCGGCTTGATGGAATTGCCGGACGACGCGCCGATCGGCCAGAATTTCCGCGATTACTTTGCCCTCAATGACTTGAAATTCACCATCAAGTTGACGCCGAACAAGGCGGACTGCCTGTCCGTGCTGGGTGTGGCGCGCGAAGTGTCGGCATTGACGGGCGTGCCCCTGAATGCGCCGCAGTTCCGCACCGTGCCGGTTTCCAGCGATGAAATCCTGCCCGTGAAAGTCAGCGCGCCGGACCTGTGCGGCCGTTTCACGGGCCGCGTCATCCGCGGCTTGAACGCCAAGGCAGCCACGCCGGACTGGATGAAGCAGCGCCTCGAGCGCAGCGGCCAGCGTCCGCTGTCGGCCCTGGTCGACATTTCCAACTATGTCATGCTGGAGCTGGGCCGTCCCAGCCACGTGTTTGACCTGGCAAAGATCCACGGCAGCCTCGACGTGCGTTGGGGCAAGGCGGGCGAATCCGTCAAGCTCTTGAATGGCAACACCGTTGCCGTCGACGAGTGGATCGGCGTCATTGCGGACGACCAGGAAATCGAATCGCTGGCCGGCATCATGGGCGGCGACGCCAGCTCGGTCTCGGACGATACGGACAGCATCTACCTGGAAGCGGCATTCTGGTGGCCGAACGCCATCCAGGGCCGCGCCCGCCGTTTGAATTTCTCGACCGATGCGGCGCACCGCTTCGAACGCGGCGTCGATTTCGCCACCACCGTCGAGCACATCGAGCGTATCACGGCCCTGATCGTGGAAATCTGCGGCACGCCGGCCACCACCGTCGGCCCCGTCGACGACCACGTGGTGAACTTGCCGCAACGCCAGCCCGTGACCATGCGCACGGCGCGCGCGCAAAAAGTCATCGGTGTGCCGCTCAACGATGCGCTGATCGCCGACATCTTCACGCGCCTGGCCCTGCCGTTCACCCTGGCGGACGGCGTGTTTTCCGTGACCTCGCCCAGCTACCGTTTCGACATCGAGATCGAGGAAGACTTGATCGAGGAAGTGGCGCGCGTATACGGCTTTGAAAACATCCCGACCTTGCCGCCCGTGGCCGCGAACGTGATGCAGATCGCACCGGAAAATACCCGCTCCTTGTTTGCGGTACGTCATGAGCTGGCCGACCTGGGCTTCCAGGAAGTGGTTAACATGAGCTTTGTCGATGCGGCATGGGAGCGCGATTTCTCGGGCAACACGAACCCGATCAAATTGCAAAACCCGATCGCCAGCCAGATGAGCGTGATGCGTTCCTCGTTGATCGGCAGCCTGATCGCCAACGTGCGCTACAACCTGAACCGCAAGACGAACCGCGTGCGCATCTTCGAAGTGGGCGCCATTTACCAGCGCGACGACAGCGTGCAAAACGGCCCCTTGTCGGTGGCCGGCTATGCCCAGCCCAAGCGCGTTGCCGCCATGGCCTACGGCGCGGTGGCCGACGAACAGTGGGGCCAGCCGTCCCGCACGGTCGACTTCTTCGACGTGAAGGCGGACCTGGAAGCGCTGTTCGCGCCGCTGGTCTTGCGTTTCACCAAGGCGGAACATCCGGCCCTGCATCCGGGCCGTTCGGCCAACGTGGAGCTCGATGGCAAGGTCATCGGTTTCATCGGGGAATTGCACCCGCGCTGGATGCAAAAGTACGACTTGCCGCTGGCGCCCGTGCTGTTCGAAGTCGATGCCGCTGCCCTGACGCAAAGAGTCGTGCCCGTGTACCAGGAAATCTCGAAATTCCCTGGCGCCAGCCGCGACCTGGCCGTGGTCGTCAAGCAATCGGTGGCCGTGCAGGATCTGCTCGACAGCTTCCATGCCGCCGCCAAGGCAAGCCCGGCGGCGCGTATCGTGCAAGCCATTGTTTTATTTGATGAATATCGTGGAAAAGGTCTGGAAGCGGATGAAAAAAGCCTTGCTTTCCGGATTAGCTTGCAAGATACTCAAAACACCCTGCAAGACGATGTGGTCGATGGCCTGATGGCTGTCCTGATCGATGCCGCCAAGCAGGGCCACGACGCGAAACTGCGTTCGTAATTACCGGACTGGCCGTCGCTTTTTGCGTGACGGCCTTTCCGTCGTCAATCGTAGACGAGCTTGCCATGTGGCGAGCTCGGGCGCACAGAAAAGGCAGGGCAGGAAAATTAATAACAGCGACGTTGATTCCGCCGTACTGCAATCCGCACTGGCCGCCGATTTGCATCGGGCCATGCTGGTTGCCAAAGTGCGCCAGGAAGCGGAAAAAGATTTACCCACCTTGACCAAGGCGGAACTTGCCGAACTGTTGTTCGAGCAAGTGGGCCTGAACAAGCGCGAAGCGAAAGATATGGTCGAGACCTTTTTCGACGAGATCCGCAATGCGCTCGAGCGTGGCGAAGCCGTCAAGCTGTCCGGTTTCGGCAATTTCCAGTTGCGCGACAAACCGCAGCGGCCGGGCCGCAATCCGAAGACGGGTGAAGAGATTCCCATCACGGCGCGCCGTGTCGTGACCTTTCATGCGAGCCAGAAGCTGAAAAGCATGGTCGAAGAGACCAGTCCGCTGGCACGTGCTGCCTGAGTGAGTGGCGATGAACGAGCGCATCAGTAAAACCGAGTTGATCGCCCCCTTGCCGCCCATTCCGGCGAAACGCTATTTCACGATCGGCGAGGTGAGCGAGTTGTGCGGCGTCAAACCGCATGTACTGCGCTACTGGGAGCAGGAGTTTTCCCAGCTCAAGCCGGTCAAACGACGCGGCAACCGCCGTTATTATCAGCATCATGAGGTGCTGCTGATACGCCGCATCCGCGAATTGCTGTACGAGCAGGGCTTTACCATCAGCGGCGCGCGCAACAAGCTCGACAGCCGTGGCGCATCGCATGCCATCGCCGACGAGCTGCCAGTGCTGCCGGCCATGCCTGCCGTGCCGCAGGAAGCGCCGCTGGACCGCGTGTGGATACGCAATGAATTAATTGCGATTTTAAACTTGCTAAAATAAGATTTGTACCAATATAGGTCGGGTTGTCCGGTAGCGGTTGACTAAGTTGACTATACTGCATGGGCGCTCCGCCTTGGTGCTGACGCTACCGTACGGCGCGCCATATTTTGAATATAATGTTAATGTTGCGTTTTTGTTAGTGACGCTAAGCCGGAGCAGCGTTCAGGTTCCGGTAGTCTTTCCCAGGCCAGGAAAATTTAAGGGGAAACAATGATACGCGTTGCCATTTGTGATGATCACCAAATAGTACGAGCTGGGTTCAAACAGATTTTTTCGTCGTCAAGCGACTTCAGTGTGGTGGCGGAAGCCGGTACCGGGCGCGAAGCGCTCGATATCGCCCGCCGCGAAATTTGCGATGTATTGCTGCTCGATATCGCCATGCCCGATCAGAGCGGCATCGATACCTTGCGCACGATCCGCCAGGGCCAGCCGGAATTGCCCGTGCTGATCCTCAGCGGCTATCCCGCGCAGCAATATGCGCTGAATCTGTTCAAGATGGGCGCGAATGGCTATCTGAACAAGGAATGCGAAGCCGACGAGCTGATGACGGCCGTGCGCACCGTATTCCAGGGGCGCCGCTATGTCAGCTCCACCGTGGGCGAGTTGCTGGCGCAGTCGTTCGACCGCGACACGAATGCCGCGCTGCATACGGAATTGTCGGACCGCGAGTTCCAGGTCTTCCTGCGCCTGGCGCGCGGCGCCACCGTGTCCGATATCGGCGTGGCCTTGTCGCTGAGCATCAAGACGGTCAGTACCTACCGTACGCGCATCATGGAAAAAATGGGCTTGCAATCGAACAGCGACTTGACCTATTACGCAATGAAAAACAATTTGCTTGACTAGCGCTGCGGTGCGATCATGGAAACATGATCGCTCAGCCAGCTAACCGGGCACGACTTGATGTTGTGCAGTGCAGCAGTTTGTGGCGAGGACTATAATTGGCCGGCGCCGGCGCTCTCTCCCGCGCCGAACCTTGCTAAGGATGCACACCAGGATGTATTTCACCGCTCAACCGGCCCCGAATCACCGCCTGCCCCTGTACAAGACGATCCTGTGCGTGACGTGCGCTTTGTTGCTTGTATTGAATGGTTTCAGTCTTTACCATAACCTGGAGTCGCTGAAGGGCACGAATGCCTTGCTCAGCCAGAGCGCCCGCGTGGCCGACCGCCTGCAGTATCTGAACGTGCTCGTGCTCGATGCGGAAAGCAGCTTGCGCGGCTATTTCATTTCCGGCTCCGAAACCTATCTGGGGCCGTCGAAGACCGCTGCCACCGAAATCGACAACGAATTCAACGAGCTGCAAACCTTGCTCGCGGGCAGTCCCACCCAGCTGAAAAACCTGGGCCAGCTGAAAAGTCTGATCCGCCGAAAAATGTCGATGTTGCAACAGTCTATCGACGTCTACAAGCAGGGCGGGTTGGCCGAGATCGTCAACATTTCCCGCGTGACCGATGACCGCGCCACCATGGACGAGATCCGTCTGCAGGTGGTGATCATGACGCGCGAGCAGAATGAAGCGCTGTCGACCGGCAGCGCCGCTTTTTATCATGAGTACCAGAAAGCCGTGCTGCTCGGCATCGGCATCAATGCCCTGGCCATCCTCGTGCTGATCATGTTTTACCAGCTGGTGCGGCGCAGCTTCCAGAACCGGGCAGCCGTCGAGTATGCATTGCAAAATGCCAACGATACCCTGGAATCGACGGTCAGCAAGCGCACGGAGCAGTTATCCGTGCTGTCGCGTCATTTGATCAGTGTCAACGAAGTGGAAAAAGCGCGCCTGGCGCGCGAGCTGCACGATGAACTGGGTGCCAACTTGACCTCGATCAGCATGGACCTGGGCGCCGTCACGCAGCAGTTGGCGCATACGCAGCCGGAACTGGCCGCGCAGCTGCGCCATGCCAAGGCGACCTTGCTGGAAACGGTGGAACTGAAGCGCCGCATCGTGGAAGACCTGCGCCCCAGCCTGCTGGACAACCTGGGCCTGTGCGCCGCCATCGAAAGCTATTGCGAGGATTTTGCGCGCATGAGCTCGGTGCGCTGCGAAACGGATGTGGCCATCAATATCGATAACCGCGAAGCGACCTTGACGATCGCCCTGTTCCGCATCGTGCAGGAATCGCTGACGAATATCCTCAAATATGCACGGGCCGGCATGGTCAGCGTGACCTTGAAACGCAACGAGCACGGCCTGGTGCTGCGCGTGATCGACGACGGCATCGGCATCACGGAAGATGCGCTGCAAAAACCGATGTCGCACGGCTTGCTGGGCATGCGCGAGCGGGCCCTGCTGCTGGGTGGCACGCTTACCGTGCGCCAGGGGCCGGAAGGCAAGGGGACGTGTGTGGAGGCCGTGATTCCCATGCCGCTGACGCCGGAGCTGGAAGATATCGATGTGGATGCCGAAGCGTAATTTCCTTGAGATAAAAAAATGGCCGGGCATGCAGCCCGGCCATTTTGCTAACTATCTTGCCCGATCAGCAGCGTGAAACGTCGCGCAGCAAGCGGTCGTATTCCGTCTTGGCGACCTTGTAGCACTCGCCCGCATAGCATTCCAGGCCGGCGCGGTCCAGCACCGTGATATTGCCGCGGCGATAGTGGATCAAGCCTTCTTCCTGAAGCTTGCCGGCGGCGGCCGTGATGCTTTCGCGGCGCACGCCCAGCATGATCGAGATCAGCTCTTGCGTCACTTTCAATTCATTCGATGGCGAACGGTCCAGGCGGTCCAGCAGCCAGCGGCACAGCTTTTGCTCGATCGAGCTGTGGCGGCCGCCGACGGCGTTCTGCGCCATCTGCGCAAACAGGGCGTTGGTGTAGCGCATCAGCAGCTGGGGCAGGGCGCCGCCTTGATTGAACGCGTCGCGCAGGCTCTGCGTTTTCAGGCGGTAGCCGTAACCGGCGCTTTGCACGACGGCCGTGCACATGGCGCGCTCGCCTGCCAGCAGCGAGGCACCGGCCACGCCTTCATGGCCGACCACGGCGATTTCCGTCGTGGCGCCGTCTTCCATGACATACAGCAGCGAAATGATGGCGGTGGTGGGGAAGTAGCTGTATTCCAGGTTGTTACCATAGGCATACAATTCCTTGCCGAACGGCAGTTCAACCAGTTCCAGGTCTTCGAACAGCGATTCGAGCGCGGCGCGCGGCAGGGCGGCCAGCAATTCATTCTGTTGGGCACTGCTGAGGCTAACCCGCGACGCAAGCTTGATTTCCCGTCCGGCCGCCGGCATGGCGCGCGGCAGCAGCTGGTTCTTCTGGACCGGGGTGCTAAGTTGAGTTTGGTTCATAGTATTCCTCACAGGCTTTTTACATCGGAGTGCGACTGCCGCGTTGCTGGTCAAAGAAGCTGCCGTGCTCATGTGATAACGGCGTTTTGTTCGACCGCGCGGTGCAGATCGCGATGTAGCTACTTTAAGAGCTTATGTAAGTGGCGAACATAAGATTAGCAGTCGCCACTTTGTAGTCTCTTTTGAGGCGAAATTGTAGTCCTTGTCCTACGTGCGCACTTTTGACTAGCTAGCCTTGCGCCGTTCTGCGCGATTTTGTGATATGACGCGCGGCTTGTTGGCGCTCCACAGGCCGGCCGGACGTACGCTGGGCAAGCCGTCGCGCACGCTCGCGGCCGGTGCCTGGCGCGTGGCTGGCACCTCGTGTTCGCCGAGGCGGAAGCGGCTGACGGCCTGCGTCAGCGCCTCGCCTTCCTGGTGCAGGCGCTGCGAACCGGCGCGCGCCTCGTCGACCAGACCCGCGTTCTGGCGCGTCATGTCGTCGATCTGCGCCAGCGCCTGGTTGATGCGGGCGATCTCGCCATTCTGTTCGGCGCCGGCGCTGCTGATGCGTCCGATCACCACGGCCACCTGCTGCACGGCGTCAACGACCTGGCGCATGGTGCTGCCGGCTGCATTGACCAGGTCGCCGCCCGCATCCACGGTGGCGACGGAATCGCCGATCAGGCGCTTGATTTCCAGCGCCGCCTCGTTCGAGCGCTGCGCCAGGCTGCGCACCTCGGATGCCACGACGGCAAAGCCGCGCCCTTGTTCGCCCGCGCGTGCCGCTTCCACGGCCGCGTTCAGGGCCAGGATATTCGTCTGGAAGGCGATGCCGTTGATGACGCTGATGATGTCGACGATCTTGTGCGAGCTGGCCTTGATCGAGGCCATGGTCTCGACCACGGCGCCGACGGTCTGTCCGCCTTTCAGGGCCACGTCGGCCGCCGTCGCCACCAGTGTGCGTCCCTGTCCTACGTGGGCTTCGTTGCGGCCCACGGTGGCCGTCAGCTCGCGCATCGAGTCCACGGTGGCGCCCAGCGCGTCCGCTTGCGTGGCCGTATGGCCGGACAGGGCGGCGTTGCCCTGGGCGATATCGGCGCCGGCCGCCGCGATGACGGCCGCGCCGCCGCGGATTTCCTGCACCAGGGCGGCCAGGCCGTGCGTCATGGCGCCGAAGTCGCGCACCAGGTCGCCGATCTCGTCGTGCGCCTGCGAAGTGATGCGCTGCGACAGGTCGCCCGCCGCCGCCGCGCCGACGGCCACGCGCAATTGCGTCACGTCGCGCGCGAACGCGGTATAAAAGCCTGCGCACAGGTAGGCGGCGGCCAGCAGCACCAGCAGCATGGCCGCCAGGATCAGGGCGCGGCGCGCCTCGTCGCGGGCGATGCGCTGCGCCAGCAAGTCGTCCAGCGCGGTGGCGGAGGCGCCGGAGAGCGCGTGCAGGGCGTCGATCGCCTGCATGCCGGCCGCGTGGAATTGCGCGCCCGACGTCTGGTCGTAGGAATTCGTCACTTCATTTTTCGTGCGTTCGAGGAAGGCCAGCGCGGCCGGCACGGCTTTCAGGGCCGGCTGCAGGCTGGCGCGCAGTTCCGGCCTGGCGGCAAGGATCTCGTCGAAACGGGAGGGCAGGCGTTCCAGTTCGTGGCGCGCGATCAGGGCGTTGGCGTTGACGAGCTGGTCTTCGTTCGCTTCGAACAGGCCCGTGTCGATGTAGGCGGCGCCGCGCCCGCCGATGTCCGACAGGCTTTCGGCCAGGTCGGGCAGGGTGGCGGTGAAGACGGCGCTCAGATGGTTGGCGCCCGCGTCCGGGTCCAGGCTCAGGTGCGAACGGTCGGCCACCAGCTGGCCCAGTTTGGCCGCCTGGCGCAGCAGCGCCGTGTGCGCCGCATAGCTGTCGCGCGCCGCCAGGCCCGCCTGGCGGCCCAGCAGGGCTTGCCACTGTTTCGTCAGTTCGGCCGCCTGGGGCAGGCCAGCGCCGGCCGGCAGGCGCGCCAGGGCCGCCAGAGAAGCCGTGATGCGCGCGTTAAGGGCCGTGTTGTCCATGCCTGCCTTGCCGCTCAGCCGCAAGTGCTCGAGGCCGCGCCGCTGCTGCAGCAGGCGCGTGCCTTCCTGCAACTGGCGCACATAGGCCACGCCCCGCTGCGCGTCCTGCGCCTGGGCCAGCGACTTGCCCAGTTCCGAGATCAGCAGGGTGGTTGCCAGCGCCAGCGGCAGCAGGAAGACCAGGCAGACAAGCATGAATTTGGGCAGCAGGCGCAGGCGCTGCATGAGTCGGATGGCGGGGGTGAGAAGGATTTTCATCGGGTTTCCAGGGTAGGGTGACAACATTTCTGCAGTGCAATGTTGCCTGCGGATTGTGACCCCTTGATGAAGTGGCTGATTTTGCTTTTCTCCACAGTGAAGCAGTTCACACGGAAGGCCGATCCTTCTGTAAAATCGAGGGTTTTTTGCGAGGGCCATATTATGGTCACCAATATGGCCAACGAGAACGACATCACTACCCCCGATTCCAGCGACAATGCGGACAACGCCGCAGCGCCGGCGAGCAGCAAGGCGCCGGCCGTGATCGCGCGCGAAGTGCAGCGCCGCCGCACCTTCGGCATCATTTCCCACCCGGATGCGGGTAAAACCACCTTGACGGAAAAACTGCTGCTGTTCTCGGGCGCGATCCAGATGGCCGGCACCGTCAAGGCCCGCAAGTCGGGCCGCCACGCGACGTCGGACTGGATGGAGATCGAGAAGCAGCGCGGCATTTCCGTCGCCTCCTCGGTGATGCAGTTCGAATTCCGCGACCACGTCGTCAACCTGCTCGACACTCCGGGCCACCAGGACTTCTCGGAAGATACCTACCGCGTGCTGACGGCAGTTGACTCGGCGCTGATGGTGATCGATGCGGCCAAGGGCGTGGAAGCGCAGACGATCAAGCTGCTGGCCGTCTGCCGCATGCGCAATACGCCCATCGTCACTTTCATGAACAAGATGGACCGCGAGACGCGCGATCCGCTGGACCTGCTCGACGAACTCGAATCGGTGCTGAAGATCCAGTGCGCGCCCGTCACCTGGCCTATCGGCATGGGCAAGAACTTCCGCGGCGTGTACCACCTGCTGAACGACGAGATCATGCTGTTCAAGGCCGGTGAAGAGAAGGCCGACGGCGCCTTCGAAATCATCAAGGGCATCGACAACCCGCGCCTGCAGGAGATGTTCCCGCTGGAGATGGACCAGTTGCGCATGGAAGTCGAATTGGTGCACGGCGCCTCGAACCCGTTCAACCTGGAGGAATTCCTCTCCGGCGTGCAGACGCCCGTGTTCTTCGGTTCGGCCATCAACAACTTCGGCGTGCGCGAGATTCTTTCCGCGCTGGTCGACTGGGCGCCGGCGCCGCGCCCGCGCGACGCGACCGTGCGTTCCGTCGATCCGACCGAGCAGCCATTCACCGGTTTCGTCTTCAAGATCCAGGCGAACATGGACCCGGCGCACCGCGACCGCATCGCCTTCCTGCGCGTGTGTTCGGGACGTTTCGAGCGCGGCATGAAGGTCAAGCACTTGCGCCTGGGGCGCGAGATCAAGGTGTCGAACGTGGTGACCTTCATGGCCTCCTCGCGCGAACAGGTGGAAGAGGCGTACGCGGGCGACATCATCGGCTTGCCGAACCACGGCAACATGCAGATCGGCGACAGTTTTTCCGAAGGCGAGATGCTGACCTTTACCGGCATCCCGTACTTCGCGCCGGACTTCTTCCGTTCCGTGCGCATCCGTAATCCGCTGAAGATCAAGCAGTTGCACAAGGGCCTGCAGCAGCTGGGCGAAGAGGGCGCGGTACAGGTCTTCAAGCCGGTGCAGGGCGGCGAACTGGTACTGGGCGCCGTCGGCGTGCTGCAGTTCGAAGTGGTGGCCAGCCGCCTGCTCAACGAATATGGCGTCGATGCCGTCTTCGAAGGCACCAGCATCAGCAGCGCGCGCTGGGTCAGCTGCGACGACAAGCGCGTTCTGCAGGATTTCGAAAACGCGCTGGGCCACAACGTGGCCTACGATGCGGCCGGCAACATGGCCTACCTGGCCACGTCGGGCGTCAACCTGCGCCTGACGGAAGAGCGCTGGCCGAAATTGACATTCCACGCGACGCGCGAGCATTCGGCGAAATTGGCTTGATGTAGCTGGTGATGTCGGATTACGCGCTTTGCGCTAATCCGACCTTGTATTATTCCCCTCATGCCGTTCGTGGTATTGCGAACGGTATCGACCGCTGTCAAAATCTTGGTAGGCATATCAAGACCGGGTAACTGGATGCCGTATCCGCCCTTAGGCCCCGAGCCAGCTCCGTAGATCTCGCACCAGTTACCCATCCTCCATGTCAAGATCGGACAGTATCTTTGGCACCGGCATGCCGGTTAGCCCGCATTTGCAAGGTAGATCGCAAGAGGACCACAGCATGTTTAATTTAGGAATCGACGTTGCCAAGGCCAAGCTCGACTGCGCGCTGCGCCTGCCCAACGGCAAGCATCGTAACAAGGTTGTCGAGAACAACCACCAAGGATTCACCGCGCTCCACGCATGGCTGCTGAAGCATGCTGCCGGCAGCCCCAGGGTGTGCATGGAAGCGACGGGCACGTATTGGGAAGGGGTTGCCGAATATCTCGCTGGACTTGGCATGGTGGTCAGTGTCATCAATCCGGCCCAGATCAAGGCCTTCAGCGCTTCGCGCCTGGTGCGCACCAAGACCGACAAGGTCGACGCACAGCTGATCGCCGACTTCGCCCATGAACGCCAGCCAGAGCCCTGGCAGGCGCCATCGCCGGCCGAGCAATCGCTGCGCGCGCTGGTGCTGCGCCTGGATGCCTTGCAAGCGATGCGCCAGCAGGAAAGCAACCGGCTTGAAGTGGCGCGCGCGGCGGTACGCCAGGGTATCGAGGATCATATTGCCTGGCTCGATGCCGAGATCAAGGCGCTGATCCTGGCGATCCGCCGTCATATCGATGACGACCCGGATTTACGCGGCAAGCGCGAATTGCTCGATAGCATCCCTGGCCTGGGCGAGCGCACGATTCCCGTGCTGCTGTCCTACTACGCCAATCCTGAGCGCTTCGACAGCGCCAAGCAGGCGGTGGCGTTTGCGGGCCTCGATCCGCGCCAGCACGAGTCGGGTTCCAGCGTGCGTGGCAAGCCACGCATGTCGAAGGTCGGCCACAGTTTCCTGCGCAAGGCACTGTACATGCCGGCCATGGTGGCAGTGCATAAGACGCCTTGGGGCAAGCGCTTCGGTCAGCGCCTGCGTGACGCCGGCAAAGCGCCCAAGCTGATCATTGGCGCCATGATGCGCAAGCTGGTGCACGTGGCATTCGGCGTGCTCAGGTCGGGAAAAATATTTGATCCGGCCTTGCACGCCGCTTGACGGGGATAACAGTATCTACGCCGACCTGCCTGTGCATGGCGTAGGTCGGATTAGGCCAACGGCCGTAATCCGACACCATCGTTGGCAGCAACTCAAGCCGGCAAAATCGTCCGCGTGCTCCAGTCGCGCCGCTCCAGCAGCAATGCCGTCAGCTGCGCCGCCGTCATCGGTCGCGCAAAGAAGTAGCCCTGCACGTTGTCGCAGCCCGCTGTTCTTAAAAATTCCACCTGCTGCAAGGTCTCCACCCCTTCGGCCACCACTTTCAGGTGCAGGCTGTGCGCCATGGCGATGATGGCCGTGACGATGGCTTCGCCCTCGCCGGGCAGGTCGTGCACGAAGCTGCGGTCGATCTTCAGCTGGTCGATCGGCAGGCGCTTCAGGTAGGACATCGACGAATAGCCGGTGCCGAAATCGTCGATCGACAGGTGGATGCCCGTCTCCTGCAGGCGCCGCATCAGTTCCACGTTGGCGTGGACGTTGTCCATCAAGACCCCTTCCGTGATTTCCAGCTCCAGCAAGCCATGCGGCAGCTGCGTTTCGTGCAGGATGGCGCGGATGTCGTCCATCAGGCCCGGGTCGCGCGCCTGACATGCCGACAGGTTGACGGCCACGTGCTCGAGCGAGTCGAGCAGCCCCGCCTTGCACCAGACGGCGGCCTGGCGGCAGGCGCTTTGCAGCACCCAGCGTCCCAGATCGACGATGATGCCGCTTTCCTCTGCCACGGGGATGAATTCGGCAGGGCTCAGCTGACCCATCTCGCGGCAGTTCCAGCGTACCAGCGCTTCCACGCCGACGATGCGCCCGCTGCGCAAGTCGATCTGCGGCTGGTAGTGCAGATACAGTTCCTCGTTTTGCAGCGCGCGGCGCAGGTTCGCTTCCATGCGCAGGCGTCGCTGGGCGCGAAATTCCATTTCGGCCTTGAACACGGCGTAGCGGTTCTTGCCCTGGTGCTTGGCGTGGTACATGGCCGTATCGGCATTGCGCGTCAGGGTGGCCACGTCCTGCGCGTCGAACGGGTACAGGCTCACGCCGATGCTGGCGCTGACATACAACTGGTGGCCTTCGAGGTCGAACGGTTCGGCCAGCACGGCGAGGATCTTGCTCGCCACGCTGGCCATTTCCGAGGCGTCGTCGGCCGGTTCGACGATGACGACGAATTCGTCGCCGCCGATGCGGCAGATGATGTCGGTGCCGCGCAGGATGGCCACGAGGCGCTCGGCGACGAGCTTGAGCAACTGGTCGCCGCAGTGGTGGCCCAGCGTATCGTTGACGATCTTGAAGTTGTCCAGGTCCAGCAGCAGCAGGCCCACGCTGCTGTCCTGGCGGTCGGCGCGCGCCAGCGCGTAGGCCAGCGCGTCGTTGAATTCATGGCGGTTCGGCAGCTGCGTAACGGAGTCGACGTGGGCCAGGTAGTGCAAATGGCTTTCCGCATGCTGGGCGGCGGTGCGCGTGCGGCGCACCATCAGGAACGTCAGGCCGAATGCGCACAGGCAGACGAGCAGGGTGAAGGCGGCAAATTGTGCCAGGCTGGCGTACAGCGGCGCCAGGCTGGCGCGCAGGTACAGGGCGCCGCCGCCGGGCAAGGTCTTGAGGATGGCGGCGCTGCCGTCCAGGTAATCGAGGTGCACGCCGTTGCGCGGCGCCGCAGGCACGCTATCGACGCTGCTGCGCGCATAGCGGGCAAACGGCGCGCCATAGGGACTGTAGAGCAGGGCTTGCCGGATATGCGGGGCGGCGGCGAGGGGAGCGAGCAGTTGTTGCGCCGCCAGGCGATTGTCCTGGCGCATGGCCTCGGTGGTGGCGGGCGCCAGCATGTCGGCCTGGATCTGCAGGCTGCGCTGGAGGGATGCCTGGAGGGAAAACAACTGGAAGAGGATCAGCAGCAGGCTGGCCATGGCCAGCATGGCCGCCGCGGCCAGCAAGTTCAGCCGGGCTATCCGGTCGCCGCGTAATTGCACGGACGGCAGTATCAATGGCGTCATCATGACGCTTCCTCCTGCCGGCCCCGCTTGCCGCCGCCCCGTGTGATCGCGCCTCGCCCTGCCATACTTTACGTTCCAGTCTGAAGAAAACCGAAGTGAGCCGGAACTCTCAACGTGTTGCTAAGTGTTGCTAAGGCCGACATATTGTCATTTTGCAGCGTGAAAGTACAGGGCGTGCGGCAATTTAGTATCCATGCCGGGCACCGCTGGCGGTAGACAAGGCGACAAGACAGGCGGAAAAGGCGGGCGTGTCTTTCTAATAATAATACATACTGAAGTTTAATCCTTTTTTTGCCTGCCGGTTTTTTTCTCTAAAAACATGCTGAAGGTAAACAAAATACCGCCAAGAATAACTTCAATGTGCCCGGCCATTCCGGCACGGATTAACTTTTTGACTGTATCGGCCATTGCAAGTCATTGATTTTAATAAATTTTAATGAAGAATGCGCGAACGCTATGGCCTTGCTTCGCGAGTTCGTCCATAATCCGCTGATGATGGACGTTCTGATGCTGTTTGTTTTGTCTGCCGCGGCCAAGCAAGTCGCCGCCAGCAAAACCGGACGCCGCCCTAATGATCAATAGTGAGGATATCTTGGAAAAAAAACCAAAAATTATTTTGTCGTCACAAGACCTGGAACGACTGGAAGCGTTGTTGTATGCCTTGGGTAATAACTTATCGCCGGACAAGGCCGCCTTGCTCGATGAGCTGGGCCGCGCCGAGGTGCTCGAACCGCAAGAGATTCCCCCGACCGTCGTGACGATGAATTCCACCGTGCGCTTCACGGTGGAAAACAAGGAGGAATTCTGCCTCACGCTCGTCTATCCGAAGGATGTGGAAGGCCAGGCCGACCGCATTTCCGTGCTGGCGCCCGTCGGCAGCGCGCTGCTGGGCCTGTCCGTGGGCGACAGCATCGCCTGGCCCATGCCGGGCGGCGTGGTGAAGGTCAAGATCGAGGAAATCGTCTATCAGCCTGAACGGGCCGGCGAGTACCACCGATAAGCAATGACGGCGGACGGCGCCTGCCGTTCGCCTGCCAGGCCGTGCCAGGACGGAAATTAACTGTTTCGCTGCACGCGCACCACCAGCCATCCCGCCACGACCGTAAATGTGACGATGATGGCGACGATGATCCAGAAGCCCTGCGGATGCTGGGCCAGCGGAATACCCCCCACATTCATGCCCAGCATGCCGGCGATGATATTGATCGGCAGGGCCAGCACGGTGACGATGGTCAGCACGAACAGGCTGCGGCTGTTTTCCTCGTTGACGCTGGCGGCGATCTCTTCCTGCAGCAGCTTGATGCGTTCCTGTAGCGAGGACATATCGCTGAGCACCACCGAAAATTCCTCCGTCGATTGGCGCAGTTCCAGGCTGTCCAGTTCCGACACCCATGCGGGCGGACGCTGCAGCAGGCGGAACAGGGCGGCCGGTTCCGGCGCCAGCAGGCGCTGCAGCCGCACCAGCACGCGCCGCATGGCGCCCAGGTCTTCGCGTTTCGGCACCAGGCGCCCGGCCAGCAAGTGATCCTCGATATCGTCGACCCGTGCCACGGCATCGCGCACGATGTTGACCAGCACGTCGGCCTGGTCGCGCAGCAGGTGGATCAGCAGTTCCACCGACGAGCGGATCGGTTCGTGGTTCTTGATGACGGCCTGGCGCAGCCGTTCGATCGACTGCAGCGGCGCGCGGCGCGCCGTGATGACGAGGTTTTGCGCCACGCTGGCCCACATGGTGGAAATGTCCGACGCTTCGAACGAGAAATTGTGCACCACATCGTTGACCACGGCGATCAGGGTATTTTCCGCCTGCTCGATGCGCGTGGAACGCGAACCCTGGTGCAGGGTTTCATAGAATTCGTCGGCCAGCTGCGTGTGCGTCATCAGCCATTTTTCGCTGGCCGCATGCGACAAATTAAAATGCAGCCAGACGAATTCCTGCGCCGGCCGCGCCGCGCCATCGGCCAGCCAGGCCAGCGCGGCCGTCGAGTCGAGCGCCAGCGGCTGCGCCTCGCGGCCAAACAGGAAGCCCCAGACCAGGCCCGAGGTGTCCGAGCCGTAGGTAAAACCGGCAGTTTCCATCGCCATCGTGAATCTTTCTCGCGCAGTGTGATTGATCGTCGCGCGATGTTAATACACGGATGTGTCCGGAAAATGACAAGGCCACCGCGATGGGTGGCCTTGTCCGGACTACGGCTGCATATTAATTGCGATGGGGATTATCGGGACGGCGGTCGTCGCGGTTCGGAACGCCGTCGCCGTCGCGGTCGTGGCGGTTGCCGTTGTCGCGGTCATAGCGGTTGGGGATGCCGTCGCCGTCACGGTCGTGGCGGTTGCCATTGTCGCGGTCATAACGGTTGGGGATGCCGTCGTGGTCGCGGTCGCCGTTCGGGCCGCGTGGCGACCAGCGGCCTTGCTCCATCTGCCAGCGGCCGTCGCGCTGGTTCCATGCGGGCGGCGCATACACGTAGCCGGGGCGTTCGGCGATCCATACGCCAGGTGTCCAGGCGTAGCGCTGGCTGCGCCATTCCCAGTGGCCGGGCACCCAGGCGTAGCCGTGGCGGGCGCGCGGGATGGCTTCGCGGCGCGGCGGCGGCGGAGCGATGCGGATGTCGTCATAGCGCACCGGCTGCACCTGTGCGGCGACCCAGCCGCCACGGTCCAGGCGCCAGCGGTTGTTCTCTTGTATCCAGGCGGCGCGGCGGTACTGGTTGCCGCCGCGTTCGCGCAGCCATTCTCCGTCGTTCCACACATGGCGCTGGCCATCCCAGTTCCAGTAGCCTGGCGCCCAGACATAGCCGGCGCGCGGTGCCGGCACGCTTTCAAACCGTGGCGGAGGCGGGGCGTTGCCGACGACAATGCTGACGCCGAGCTGATTCTGTGCCATGGCCTGCGCGGGCAGGAAGGCTGCGGCGCTGATGGCAAGCATGGCTGCTGCGTAGAGTGTGATGGGTTTCATGATGTGCTCCATTTCGGTGATTGCGTGAAATGGACTATAGGCGCTTGCCGGCGGTTTTTCGCCTTTGATTCAACTTATTACAATTGACACAATGCTGTGTGTCCGTGTATCCGTGGCCGATACAAATGGCGGCCTGGCGCGGTCGCATTCAAACTGGCGCCAGGCGGCGTGGGGTCAGCATCGGTGACTCACAGGGCGCTGGCGGTGGTGTTGCCCAGCAAGGCCTGGCGTTCCTCGATCAGCGAGATTTTCTTTTCCTGTTCCGTCAGGCGCTTGGCGCTGACGACGACGACGGGGATGGCGTTCGCCTGCGCCGTATTGCCGGTTTCTGCCGCCTGTGGCCTGGTGAAGCTGGCATAGCTGGCACCGCAGGCGATGGCGACGGCGACGGTGAAGATGGCTTCCATGTTTTTCAGGGCGTTTTTTTGCGTGTTCATGATCGTTCCTTTCGTGTGGCGGGTGGGTATGCATGCACTGTAGCCAAGCGCCCGCCGGCCCGCCATGCGCATGCGACCAGCCGTGGTTTTGGCGGGATGGCCTGCAAAAAAACGGCGCTGAAATGCCTGCGCGGGCGACCGCTTGAATTGAGGCCTAATTAGCCCTGTATCCGTGCATATGAATGTACTTGCCGCGTGGCATTATTTGATACTGCGCGGTGTAGCGTGCGCCGCCGGCGCTCCTGCTAGAATCGCTACGGTAGCCAGCGCGCACGCAATCATTCTCATCAGGAGTCACACATGTTCCAATTGTTTGGTTTTGGCGGCGCCCGCTGCCCGCGCTGCGAGCACAAGAACGGCGCTGCCGCCGGCTACTGCGCGCAATGCGGCTTGTCGCTGGGCGCCCCCGACAGCGACGCGGTGCTGCATGCCAATCAATGGCATCTTGCTGATGGGCAACTGGCCCTGTTCTTCGGCGTGCGCGAGTTGTCCTCGCTGTTCGGCAGCGCCGCGCGCCGCCTGCAGGTGCCCGCCGAGTCGCGCGCCTGGATCGTGCAATCGGACGCTTTCACCTTGATACCGGCTGGCGACTACGACAGCGCCGCCTTCTTCGCGCGCCTGCCGGCGCTGCTGCCGGCGCGCCCGGCCGAAGTGCTGATCGCGCGCGCCGACGCCGTCAGCCTGGAATTCGATCTGCCCGCCCTGGCCAGCACGGAGCTGCTGGACGTCGCCGCCGCGCTGCGCGTGGACATCGCGCTGGGCCAGCCCGATGCGTTCGCGCGCCAGTTCATGCGCGCGCCGGGCGCCGTCACGCGCGCCCACCTGCACGCCTTGCTGCTGCCGTCCGTGCGCCAGATCGCGCTGGAATTCATCGGCAGCCGCGCACTGCGCGAGATGGACGCGAATGGCGACCTGCGGCCCGAATTGAACGAGCGCCTGCAATCGGCCCTGACGCAGCGCCTGGCGCCGTCCGGCCTGGCCGTGGCGCGCGTGGAAACGCTCAGTTTGCGACACGACAAGCGCGCGGGCGAGGGCGATGCTGGCACCAGCATCGGCACCCTGTGGCTGGGCGGCTTGCCGGCGCAGGAACTGGAACAGCACAGCCTGGAGCGCATGAAGCAGCTCGACCAGCTGTATGACGAGGAAGAATGGCAGCGCATCCGCCGCGAGGAACTGGCGGCGCGCCACGCGCACCGGCGCGCCGAACTGCGGCAGGACGCGACGCTGGAAAAGGCGGAACTGGGCCACCAGGAGGCAGAACGCCTGCAAGCGCTGCGCGGACGCCAGATCGACCTGTATGGCCGCATCCTGGAAGCGAAGTCGCGGCGCCAGGCGCTCGACCATGGCGCCGCGCTGGCGCTGGGCGAGCTGGAACAGGAACTGGCGCAAAAGGGCGCGCAGCGCGCCGATGCAGCGGCCAACTGGGAACACGTGCGCGCGCTGGCCGCCATCAAGATGCGCAGCGAGCTGGAATTGTCGCAGCTGCACGGACGCGAACAGATCCAGATGGCGCAGCAGCGCTTTACCCACCAGGTCCACTTGCAGTCGATCGCGCAGCAGGTGGAAAGCGCGCTGCTGATCGACGACGAGACGGGCCGCCGCACCCAGCTGGCGCGCCTGCGCCAGGCGGAAGCGGATGCGGCCCAGCGCGAGGCGCAGCTGGAGGCGGAGCAGCACCAGGCGGCCTGGCAGGGCCTGATGCTGGCCAACGCGGCGCGCAAGCGCGAGGCCGAGCGGGTGCAGGAGTGGGAAGACCAGATGCAGCTGGCGCGCCAGCGCGAACTGCTGCGCGCCGAGGCGCACAAGGATGAAGCGGCCCAGGTGCAGGCGGCGGAGATCGCGGAAAAGGTGGCGGCGCTGCGGCGCGGCGGCGCGCGCGAGGAGGCCGTCGCGCAGCAGGAAAAGCTGCTGCGCACCATCGAGGCCGACGGCGTGCACGCGCGCCAGCTGCAGCAGCAATCGCAGCTGGCGCAGCTCGACGCGCTGGCCATCGAGGAACAGCGCCAGCAGCTGCGCCAGCTGGAACAGGAAGCGCAATGGCAGCGCGACTTGCTGGCCATGGCGCAGCAGCGCGAAAGCGATTACGCGCGCTGGAAGGGAGAATATGAGGCGTTGCTGGCGCAGCAGGCGCATGCGGCCGAACTGGCGCGCATCGATATCGACCGCATCGAGAAAATCGGTTCGCTGAGCGACACGGGCAAGGTGGCCATGGCCGCCGGGCAGAACGCGGCCGCGCTGGCGCAAGTGCTCAAGGTGCAGCTGCAGGCGGGCATGAGCGCCGAGCAGATCCACGCGCTGGCGGCGCTGGCGGCGGCCGAGAACAGCGTCGCGCCGCTGGACGTGCTGCGCATGGCGCAGGACAGCGTGGCGCAGGAGCGCAGCTACCTGGAAGGCCAGGCGGAGCGCGAACGGCGCCAGCAGCTCGACCTGATCAACCTGCAGAACGCGGCGCACGCGCACGGCCTGTCGGCGCAGGCGCAGCTGGGCGTGGCCGTGGCGCAGGCGCTGCAGCCGGGTGCGGCTTCCGCCGCACCGGCATCGGCGCCGGCCCGCTGCAAGAACGGCCATGCGCAGCGCGCGGGTCACCCGGAAGATAAATTCTGCGCCGCCTGCGGTGTCGCCCTGCAGCCTTGATGGAAGCGTTTCACCCCAGATGATGCAAAAAGCACGAGACAAACTGCGGGAACTGCGCGCCCTCCACGACGACGGGCTGCTCAGCGAGCAGGAATTTGAACGCCGCAAGAACGCCATCCTCGACGCCGAGTACGCGCCGCCCGGCGCCGCTCCCGTGGCCGCGCCGTTGCCCGTGCGCCAGGGCACGGAGCTGGGCTTCATGACGGGCCAGGAAATCGGCCCGCAGAACCGCCGCTACCGGCTCGAACGGCTGATCGGCACGGGCGGCATGGGGCAGGTATGGCAAGCGACCGACCTGGCCACGCACGCGGAGCTGGGCAGCAGCGAAATGGTGGCGCTGAAGATCTTGCCGCCGCAGCTGACGCAAAGCGCCACGCATGCCAAGCTGCTGATCGAGGAAGCGACCCAGGCGAGGAAGCTCGCGCATGAAAACATCGTGCGCGTCTACGAGTGGGCGCAGGACCCGGCCACGGCCAGCTATTTCATCATCATGGAATGCCTCGATGGCGAAGACCTCGAGCATTATCTGGCGCGCGAGGGCGCGCTGCCTCTGTCCACGGTGCAGCAACTGCTGCAGCCGGTGGCCGACGCCCTGTCGTATGCGTGGGAAAAGCACAAGCTGGTGCACCGCGACATCAAGCCGGGCAACGTCTTCCTGACGGCGAAAGGCGACGTCAAGCTGCTTGACTACGGCATCGCTTCGCGCGTGCGCAATGCGGACAGCAGCCTGGCACTGGACATGCCGAATGCGGGCACGCACGGCTACCGGGCGCCCGAGGCCGGCGCCAACCAGCGCCAGCCCAGCCCGCGCCTGGACGTGTATGCGGTGGCCGTGATGATCTATCAGATGCTCGAAGGGCGCATGCCGTTCGACGACGCGCGCAGCGCCAGCCATCTGCCGTCGGCGCCGCAAGCGCTCAACGCGCAGCAGTGGCAGGTGCTGCAGAACGGGTTTTCGCTGACGCCGGAATTGCGTCCGCAATCGGTGCAAGCCTTGCTGGAAAACCTGGAGCGCGCGGCCGGGCCGTCGCCCGAAGAACTGGCGGAGCAGGCGCGCCAGCAGCAGGCGCGCGCGGCGCAGCAGCAAAAGGAGGCGGCGCTGGCCGCCGAACAGGCCCGCGAGGCGGCGCTCAAAGAGGCACGTGCGCGCCAGGAAGAACTGGACCAGCGCCGCAAGGCGGAAATCCAGGCGGCGGCGCTGGAAAAGCAGCGACTGGACAAACTGCGCCGCGAGCAGGAGGCGCAGCGCCATTTCGAAGCGGAAGAGGCGCGCAAGCTGCGCAAGGAAGCGCTGCGCGGCCAGCTGCGCGCGCGCCGCGAAGCCGATGCCGCCACCGCCTTGCAGGAACACCAGGAATTGCAGCGCAAGGCCATCGTCGCCAAGGCGGAGGCAGCCTACCGCGCCGAGCAGGAACGCGCGCGCCGCGAAGAGGCCAGCCGCGCCGCCGCGGCCGCTGTCCCGGCGCCGGCTTCCGCGCCTGTGCCGGAAGCGGACCACGTGGAACCGGTGCCCAATGCGGAAGGCGTCTTGCGCGACGATTTTCTCGATGGCTCGGGACAGGGGCCGGAACTGGTGCTCATTCCCAGCGGCCGTTTCCAGATGGGCGCGCACGAGACGGAACACAAGGCCGCCATCCAGGCCGGCTCGCAACAGGCCTGGCTCGAGCGCGAGATGCCGCAGCACTGGGTCGGCATCTCGCGCCCGTTCGCGCTGGCCCGGCATCCCGTCAGCGTGGGCGAATGGCGCGCCTTCGTCAAGGCGACCGGCTGGGCCGGCGGTTCCGAGACGGACTGGGACAATCCCGGCTTCGTGCAGAACGACCAGCACCCGGTGGTGGGCGTGAGCTGGAATGACGCGCAGCTGTATCTGGGGTGGCTCAGCGAGCGTACCGGGCGCAAGTACCGCCTGCCCAGCGAAGCGGAATGGGAATACGCATGCCGCGCCGGCACGCGCACGGCCTTCAACGTGGGCGATACGATCAGCACCGAGCAAGCCAACTACGACGGTCTGTATGTGTACAACGGCGGCCCGCGCGGCGTGTACCGGGGCGGCACCAGCCCGCTGGGCACCTTCGCGCCGAATTCCTGGGGCCTGTTCGACATGCATGGCAATGTGTGGGAATGGGTGCAGGACGTGGTGCACGACAATTACGAAGGCGCGCCCGTCGATGGCAGCGCATGGGAAGAGGGCAGCGACAGCAGCCGGCGCATCCTGCGCGGCGGCTCGTGGCTGTACCACCCGCGCTACCTGCGCTCGGCCCTGCGCAACGGTTTTTCCACCGTGCTGTCGAACGACATCGTGGGCTTCCGCGTGGCGCGCACGCTCGATTAGGCAAGTACGGCGCCTGGCGTCGTCACGCCGGACCCGGAAGAAATGGCGCTGATGGCCGACGCCGTCTTCCGTATCATATGACCAGGTAGCAGGAGAGCGGGCTGCGCCAAGCGGGCAAACGGTGTAAATTGTGGCTTTCCAAACGCACCAAGGAACGCCATGACCATCAAAGCCATCCGCGACCAGTCGCAACCCATGCGCCACATCGTGCACGTGCGCGATCACATCATTTCCGCCGACGCCTCGGTGGAGGAGGGCGGCGGCGACGCCGGCCCTTCGCCGCACGACTTGTACGATGCGGCCCTGTCGGCCTGCAAGGCGCTCACCGTCGTCTGGTACGCCAGACACAAGGGCATCGCGCTGGAACACGTGGAAGTGTCGACCGAGCGCGATGCCAGCGACGAGCGCAAGGGCGTGTACCGCCTGGCCGCCACCCTGCACCTGACGGGCGAACTGACGGATGCGCAGCGCCAGGAATTGCTGGCCGTGGCCGGCAAATGCCCGATCCACAAGCTGATGACGGCCGTCACCACGGAAATCACGACGGTGCTGGCATGAGCGCGGCCATCCTGAAAAGCCACGAGAAGGACTTGGGCGGCGGCTTCATCGTGCGGCGCCTGCTGCCTTCCGCAGTAAAACAGGCCGTCGGCCCCTTCATCTTCTTCGACCATTTCGGCCCCATCGATGTGGCGCCCGACGCCAACCACGACGTGCGCCCGCATCCGCATATCGGCCTGGCCACCGTCACTTATCTGTTCGAGGGCGCGATCGACCACCGCGACAGCATCGGCTCCTGCCAGCGCATCGAACCGGGCGCCATCAACTGGATGACGGCCGGGCGCGGCATCGTGCATTCGGAGCGCACGCCGCACGACCTGGCCGGGCAGCCGCACCGCACGCACGGCTTGCAGCTGTGGGCCGCGCTGCCAAAGGCGCACGAGGAAGATGCGCCGAGTTTCACGCACACGCCGCAGGCCGACATTCCCGTCGTGACGCTCGATGGCGCCGTCGTGAAAGTCCTCATTGGCACGGCGTTTGGCCAGACTTCGCCCGTGCGCACCTACATGCCCACGCTGTACCTGGACGTGGCGCTGCAGGCGGGGCGCGAGTTGCGGCTGGAGGACTTGCCGGCGGAAGCGGCGATCTATCCGATCAGCGGGGAGGTGCTGGTCGACGGCGTGGCGCTGCTGCCACACACCATGGCCTTGCTGCAAGCGGGCGCCGTGCCCGTGGTGACGGCAGGCGGCGGCCCGGTGCAGTTCGTCGTGATCGGCGGCGAACCGCTGGACGGCCACCGCTACCTGTTCTGGAATTTCGTCTCGTCGAGCAAGGAGCGCCTGTCGCAGGCGGCCGACGACTGGAGCGCCCAGCGCATGGGACAAGTGCCGGGCGAGACGGAATTCATCCCGTTGCCGAAGGCGCCATTGCGTCCTCCGGCATAAGCTGGCTTAGAAGCGCGCGCGCAAGGTCAGTTGCGCCTTGCGCGGCTCGCCATAGAAATTGCCCCAGGCCGGCGCGCCCACCGTCTGGTAGTAGCGCTTGTCGAGCAAGTTCGTCACGGACAGCGATGCCGTCCAGTTGCGGTCGATCTGGTACGCGGCGCGCGCGCTCCACAAGGCATACGCGCCTTGCGCCACGGTCACGTCGCGCGTGACGCGCGAGCTCTCCGTCTGGAAGTTCACGCCGCCGCCCACGCTCCACTGCTGCAAGGCGCCGGGCAGGCGGTAGTCGCTCCACGCGCGCAGCATGTGGCGCGGCGAGTAGGTGCTGGCGAACATCACGCCCGCGTTCGACGTCTGCTCCAGGTACTTGAAATTGTTCAGCGTGTAGCCGGCGAACAGCTGCCAGCCCGGCGCCACTTCGCCGCTGATTTCCGCATCGAGGCCTTCGCTGCGCACCTTGCCCGTCGAGAAATAGCACTCCGTGCCGCTGGAGCAGGTATTGGCCAGGTCGAGTTCCGCGCGGTTGCGCTGCTCGATGCGGAACAGCGCCAGCGAGGTGTTCACCTTGCCGTCGAACAGTTCACCCTTGACGCCCACTTCCAGGTTGCGGCCCTTGAGCGGGTCGAGCAGGGCGCCATCGGCCGTGCGCTGGTTTTGCGGCTGGAAGATGTCGGAGACGCTGGCGTAGCCGGACCAGCGCTTGTCGAATGCGTAGATCACGCCGCCATACGGCGTGACGACGCCGTTTTCGCGGTACGGGTCGATGTACACCTCGCCCGTGTCGCGGTACACGCTGCTCCATTTGTAGTTCGACACGCGGGCGCCCGCCACCACGGTGAGCGGATCGCTGACGCTGAAACGGGCCACGCCGTAGGCGCCCGTCTGCGTCATTTTTGTTACGCTGGGGTCGCCCCGGTAGCTGTGTTCGCGGAACCAGGCGTCGCTCGGTTCGGCCACGCCGTGATTCGGCTGCAGCGGATTGTTCGCTTGCTGCAGCAGGGCCAGACTGAAATCGCTGTCGCTTTCCAGGCGGTTCGTGCTGATGCCGGCGCTGAAGCCGTGGCGGCGGCCAAAGGCGTTGAATTTGCCGTCGAGCGACAGGTCGAGGCCCTTGTTGGTGCTGCCGTAGTCGAACACGCCGCCATACATCATCATGCCGGCCAGGGTGGCGGGGTCGATCGCGCCCTGGCTGAACATGTATTTCACGTCATGCCGCTCGCGCGTGTAGTTGGCGCTGGCCTTGAGCGACCAGTCGGCGTCGAAGTGGTGCTCGAATTCGGCGAAGACGGCCGTCTGGCGGCTAGCCCAGCGGTTCCAGTCGGCACCGAGGAAAGTCTCGCGGGGCAGTTTCGGATCGCTGCCGTCGCGGTAGCGCGGCATGCCGGAAAAGAAGGGCGTCGCGTGCAGTTTTTCGTAGCTGGCGCCCGTCGTCAGCTTGCTGCCCGGCGCCAGGTCGAATTCCAGCACGCCGTACAGCACGTCCGTGCGGCTGTCGGCCACGTCATAAAAATAATCGCGCTGGTCATGCGCGGCCACGGCGCGGCCGCGGATGCTGCCCGATTCGTTCAAGGGGCCGGTGACATCGACTTCGCCGCGCACGTCGTTCCAGCGGCCCGCGCTGAGTGCCAGCTGCACCTGCTTTTCCGCCAGCGGACGCTTGCGCACCATGTTGATGGCGGCGCCCGGCGAGCCGGTGCCCTGCAGCAGGCCCGTGGCGCCGCGCACGATCTCCACGCGATCGAGCATGGCCGTATTGCTGGTGAAGCTGTTCGCCTGCGGGTAGTACATGGCGCGGTTGACGCCGTCGAACTGGTACGTGTCGACCATGAAGCCGCGCGAATACACATAGCGCCCGCCCATGGGGCTGTCGTACATGGTGATGCCGGTGGTGTTGGCCAGCACGGCGTCGATGGTGTTGAGGTTCTGGTCATCCATCTTCTGCCGCGTGACGACGCTGACGGACTGGGGAATCTCGCGCAGGGTCTGCACGCCCTTGCCGACGGTGACGGCGCGCGCCGCGTACGAGTTGCTGTGTTCACTGACGGGGTCGCGCTCCATGCTGGCGTTCACGACCACGGGCGCCATGGTCTTTTCCACGCCGGCCGCCGGCGCGGAGGAGGGTGCCGCCTGGCGCAGCACCCAGGCGCCGTTCGGCAGCTGCACCGCTTCCAGGCCGCTGCCGGCCAATACCTGGGCAAAGCCCTGCGCCACATTGTGGCTGCCGTGCACGCCGGGCGAGCGCAGGCCGCGCGTCTGCGCGGGATCGGTCGACAGGCTGACGCCGGCGGCGACGGCAAAATCGTTCAAAGCGGTGGCTAGCGGGCCGGCCGCAATGGCGTAGGCTTGCGGCGCAGCGCTTGAAGCGGCGGCCTGGCCTTGCGCCAGCGCGGGCGCGGCGATAAAGGCGGCGGGGGCGGCGCACGCCATGGCGAGGACGGCCAGGCGGATGGCGCGCGCGGCGGGATGGAGGACGGGGGTGGTCAGCTGCATGCTCGGTCTTTCTGCTCAGGGTAAGGGCTATGGTGGATGAATCGGCTTCTTACCTGTCAAGCCGAAGCAGCGCAGCGAAACACCAACCCCTGGCGCAAAAAAAACTGAAAATAATTAGCTTGAACGGGCCGCCACCGTGGCCCAGTAGCGCGTGAAGTAGGTCACTTGCAGTCCGTGCGAGGCGCACAGGCTTTCCAGCACGGCGTCGATATCGTCGATCCGGTAAGTGCCCGTGACAGGGCGTTTCGCCACGCTTGCGTCACAGGCCAGGCGTCCGCGCCGGTAGCGCGACAGTTCCTGCACCAGCCGTTGCAGGGGCCAGTCTGCCGCCACCAGCATGCCGCGCAGCCAGCTGTCCTGGTGCGCGGGCATGGCCAGCACGGCTTCCAGACCGGTGCCGCCAAAGCGCAGCTGCTGCCCCGCTTCCAGGCGGCGCACGGCATCCGGGCGCGCCGCGCCGCGCACTTCCACGGCGTGTTCGAAGACGCTGACGACGCTGCCACCGTCATCGCAGCGCACGCCGAAGCGCGTGCCCAGCGCGCGGATCACGCCGTGCGGCGTGTCGACGAGGAAGGGGCGCGCATCGGGCGCCGTCGTGATCATGATTTCGCCGTGATGCAGGCGGATGCGGCGGCGCGCGGCGCTGTAATCGACGTCGACGGCGCTGTCCGTATTCATCTCCATGCGCCCGCCATCGGCCAGCGTCACGTGGCGGCGCTGGCCCGGCGCCGTGCGCAAGGACGCCGTCCACGCTTGCCAGGGAGCGGACTGCAAGCCCGCCTGGCCCAACATGATGCCGCCGCCGGCCGCCACCAGCATGGCCAGCACTTTCGCGGCGCTGCGCCGTCGCTGCTGCGCCGCCTGCAGGGCAGGAATTGCCAGCGCCGGCGGTATGATGGCCAGCTGGCCGTCCATGCGCTGCAGCAGCGCCCAGGCCCGGTCATGCTCGGCGCTGGCGTCGCGCCATGCCTGCAGGGCGGCCGGGTCGGCGCTGCCGCACTGGAGTTCCACATGCCAATGGGCGGCGGCGGCCAGCACCTTGCGGGGGATGGGCGCTGACTGCGGGGTGGAAGGGGAAAACATCAGGCGGCCGCCAGCATCAGGCATTCCGTGTAGGCGCGCACCAGGTGCTTTTTCACGGTGGGCAGGGACACGCCGAGGCGCCGGCTGATGTCCACGTAACTCAGTTCTTCGATTTGCGCCAGCAGGAAGATGGCCCGCGTGCGCGCGCCCAGGCGGTCGAGCAGGCGGTCGATGGCGAGCAGGGTTTCGATGATGATGGCGTGCGTTTCGGCGCAGATCGATATCGGCTCGGCTTGCTGGGCCAGCGCTTCCAGGTAGGCCTGTTCCAGCGCCTGGCGCCGGTAGCGGTCGATCAGCAAGCCGCGCGCGATGGTCGCCAGGTAGCCGCGCGGCTCGCGCAGCGGCGCCAGCGGTGCCACCTCGTGCTTGCCCAGCAGGCGTAAAAAAGTGTCCTGCGCCAGGTCGGCCGCCTCGGCGCGGTTGCCCAGCTTGCCGCGCAGCCAGCCATACAGCCAGCCATGGTGTTCGCTGTACAAGGTGCTCAGGTGGCTGGCATGGGTGGGACTGACGGTACTCACTGCGTTCTCCAGGCAAGGGATGGGCTGGGCTGACGGAACGCGGGGTGCCGGCTGGCTGGGCTGTTTGAGAATGATACTCATTATCACATTGCCATGCGGGCGGCGTCAATTACTGTCCGCCACCGAGGCGCCAGCGTTCCTGCCACTGTTGCAGATCCGCCCAGGCTTGCTGCAGGGCAGTAGCGGACCAGCGCAGCAGGCCGTCGAACGCCAGCACGCTGCGCTGCCAGTGGATACCGTCGAAAAACACATGGTCGGCCACGATGGTGGCGGCCAGCCAGGCGGCGATGATGACGATGATGTCGTGGCGGCCGCTTTTCCACCAGCGCAGCGAGTGGCGGCGGAAAATCCACGGCACCCCCAGCGGATTGGGCCAGTCGGCCAGCAGATGCATGATGCCGCCGGCGGCAAAGCCGAACAGGGGCGGCGCCCACAGGTGGTACGGCAATTGCAGATACGTGTAGACGAGCAGGGCGATCCAGGCCAGGCCCCAGTGCGTCCACGTGCGGTGCGTGATCCACAGCTTGTGCGTGCGCGCCCACCAGGCCACTTCCAGCCAGTCCGGCGCCGTGCCGCCCAGCGCCCCCATGACAAAGGCGAGCATGCTCAGCACTTGATAGGGGCCGCCGGCGCCAGCGTGCGCGACGAGGGCCGCGGCGATCACGCCGGCAGCCCAACCGGTCGCATGATGCGCTTTGTTGGAAGCCATAGGAAATGTAAAACGCCGCGCAGGCGCTTTGTGAAATGTCATGGATATTAACTGGATGAATATACAGTACGAAAGGGCGTCGCTGTGGGCTATTTGCGCAATATCTGCTATTAAAGTGTTAAATTGTGTGTCGGGATGGACGTGATGGCGGACTCGGCGCCTGATGCCGGCCGGCCAAGTGTGTTGTGTGGCTGATAATGCATTTGGCGCAGGGCGCGCTATGCTGAAAGCAGTCTTACGTTTTAAGAGGTGTCGCCATGAAAATCCCGCGCGAATTGCAGATTCCCGCCATCGTGTTTACGCTGGAAGCGGTGTTTATTCTGGGCTTGTCGATGATTTTTCTCGTACTGATACCACGCTAGTGCCTTGCGGATAACTGCAGATTTACAACAGTGTTCTTATGCAGTTTGCATGGTGCTATCGCACAGCGCCGCGCCTTCGGTACGGATGATCCAGCATTCCGGATACGGTTCGCTGGCGAAGCGGTTGTGCCGCGCGAAGCCGCTGAGCTTGTCGAGCGGCGTGGCCGGGGCCAGCGCGGTTTCCTTGCCGCTGGCCGTGTCCAGGTGCCAGAAACCGCCGTTGCGGTGGAATAGCAGGGGAAGGCAGCTGGCCTGCGGCGTGGCAAGATGGCTGGCCGGCGTGGGTTGGGTATCGGGCAGCAGCAGGTAAAAACACTCGGCGCGGGCGCCGTGGTCGATGCGGTGCAGAATCACGCCGTGCGCGAGGATGGCCGTGACGCTGAGCACGACGATGCCCTTGATGCTGGCTGACAATTCGATGCGCATGCCCAGGCGCAGGGGCACGGGTTTGTGCTTGCCGGGCCAGACGCCGTCGAGCAGCACGCCGTAGCGCGACACGTCTTCGATTTCAAAGCCTTGCTGGCTGCGCCGGATGATGGCGTGGCGGCCCGAAAGGCGGCGCGTCAAGCCGTTGTTGTCCTGGCCGTCGGGGCTGAAATGGCTGAGCAGCACATCGGCTTCGGGGTCCACCAGCTCGAAGCGTCCCAGCATGCATTCTTCCAGCGCGAACAGGCGGATCTGGCGCTGTTCGCCCGCTTCCGGCGCCGCATTGACGAGGCAGGCAGCCTGGCTCGGGTGCGGATGGCAGTGGCTGGCGGCGGGCAGGTCGACTTCGATCAATTCCTCGTCCCAGGCGATGGTGGTAAAGCCCATGTCGATCTTGCCTTGCGGGGCAGACAAATCCACGTGGGCAATGCCGGCATTGCGCGCCGTGACGTCGAGGTTGCAGCCGTCGCCGCCCGTCACGCGGGCAATCGAGGCGTCGTCGGCCATCACGCGCACGTTCTTGTGCGTGCTGAGGAAAATCTGGTGGATTTCCGTCAGGGTGGCGTCGCGGCGCGGTACGAGGATGACAAACGTGCATACCCATTTCTGCGCCACGGCGCCGTCGACGTGGCTGTGCACTTCGACCTCGATCTGGTATTGCCCGTGCTCCTTGTTACGCGAGGAAAACTCGACAAATACGGGGCGCCAGTCGCCGCGCGTGGTGCGCACGAAATCATGCTGGACGGCGCCGCGCGGGATCAGGTCCGAGCGCAGGCGCAAGGTCAGCTGCGGCGCGCAGGCGGCGCTCATGCCGCGCAATTCCATTTTCAGGGTTTGCCGTCCGCCTGCCGCACGGGGATCGAAGCCGCTGATGTGCAGGTGGGCATGTATCGGCTGGTAGGCGGGCGCAGTGGCGGGTTGTGCGGCGGGCACTGGGGTAAATGCCGGCAGGCTGGCGGGGGACGAGGCTGGCATGGAGCTGGTCAGGCTGGTCACCGCTTGAGCAGCATCGCGTATCACCGCATCGCGCAGCCCGGCATCATGCGCACGGGCGTGCGGAAGCGCCGTTGCCGATGGTTCGGAACGGGCGCTGCGCAGTGCGCTCAACAGGTCGTAGCTGCTGGGGGCATTCGTCGCTTGCGGGTGGTTGCCCGCGCAGACTGTTTCCCCAGGCAAGACCCAGAACGTACAGTGCGGGTGCTCCGGGTTGCTGCATTTTTTCATGACATTCTGACTCGAATCGAGCGGGGACATTGCGCCCTCTGTTCTACATGAGAGCTTACGCGCTTTTGCGCCTGCTTGGCAACTTTCGCGGCGCTCGAATGCGCTCTTTTTGCCCAAATTCATCCCCTTGGTCACAGCTTGTCATGCTTGTTATGGAAACTATTGCTTAAAAACACACTTTATGTCTTTCCGGATATGTTATTTTGATATCGCCAGTCCAGCTGCGTTCAGCTGCGCTGTTTGCTGACGATGACTTCCAGATACTCGCCCGGCACCACCAGCGAGTGAGCGCCCGCTGTATTCAGGCGTTCGAGCAAGGCGAACAGCTCCTGCTCCAGCGCCTCGGCGCCAGGCGCGTCCAGCGCGGCAAAGGCCTTGTGGACGGGGCCGTAAAAATCGCGGAAGACCTGCACCCAGTGGTGGGCGGAGGCGTAGCGGAAATTGAAGACCTTGCGCTGGCTGTGCACCTGCTCGGCCGCCTGGCCGAACAGGTCGCGCACATACGCTTCCTCGCCCCAGCGGGCCGGCGACACCACGCCTGCCGGCGGCGGGACATATTTGCCGATGGTCTTGAAGAGTTGCCCGATAAAGCCGTCCGGGGTCCAGTTGGCCATGCCGATGCGTCCGCCGGGACGCAGCACGCGCAGCATTTCGCTGGCCGCGCGCCGGTGGTCGGGCGTGAACATGACGCCGAAGGTCGACAGGGCCGCGTCGAAACTGGCATCGGCGAAGGGCAGGGCTTCGGCGTCGGCCACGCGGAAGGTCACGGCCAGCCCTTCCGCCTCGGCGCGCGCGCGGCCTTTGTCCAGCAGCGCCGGCACATAATCGGTGGAGACGACGCGGGCAAAGCGGCGCGCCGCCGCCAGGGTGGCGTTGCCGTTGCCGGCGGCGATGTCGATGACGTCTTCGTGGGCGCGGATGTCGGCAGCCTCGGCCAGCGACTCGCCGACCGGCTGCAGGGTCACGCCGATGACGGCGAAGTCGCCGCTGGCCCAGCCTGCTTGCTGGCGCTGCTTGATGGCGGCGTAGTCGGGCGCGCCGGCGGCGCCGGCCTGCGGTGTAGGAAGGGTGTTGCTCATGGCATGCTCCTGTGACGTTGGAGAGATCCTTTCGTCAGACCGCGCGCCATGGGCATGGTTCACTGCCTGCTGTATTTATGCGGGCCAACGTGAGCGTGGCGGCATTTTGCATTATGCTGGCGCAACTGTTGCCCTCAACGCCGCCTGACGCCGAAAGATGACCATGCCTGCCCAACGCCCGTTCCAGCTTGCCATTGCCTATGGCGCCGCCTTGTGCGTATTTCTGGCCATCGACGCCCTGTGGCTGGCGGTGCTGATGAAACCCGTGTACGCCGCGGCGCTGGGCCCTTTGCTGGCGGACACGCCCCGCTGGGCGCCGGCCGTGTTGTTTTATCTGCTGTACGTGGCCGGACTGCTGGTCTTTGCCATCCTGCCCGGCTTGCGCGCGCGCCGCGGACGCACGGCGGCGGCGCTGGGCGCGCTGCTGGGGCTGCTTGCCTACGGCACCTATGATTTGAGCAACTATGCGACCTTGCGCGGCTGGCCGCTGGCCTTGACGGCGATCGACATGGTCTGGGGCGCCGCCTTGTCTGCCTTGTCGGCCACGGCCGGCTACCTGGCCGCTAGCCGCCTGGGACGGTGAATGCCGCATCGAAGCGCAGCGCCACCACGGTAATGTTGTCGCTATACAAGCCTTTTGGCGGATGCAAGAGGAAGTCGTCGAACAGGTCGCTGACGGCCTGAGCCGCAGTCTTGCCGGCACACAAGGCGGGCCAGCGGGCCGTGAGGGCCAGCGGATCCTCGCAGGCCCAGAAACCGTCGCTGGCCAACAGATAGTGGGCGCCGGGACGCACGCGCAGCACGCGGCGGTCGCCCAGGTGCGCCAGGAAAGGCGGCAAGGTGGCCGCATCGAGGCCGCGCAAGGGCTTGTCGAGCTGCAAGCTGTCGCTGATGGCGTTGCCTAAAATGAAGGCCTGCGAGATTTGCGGATGGTGCTCGCCGTGCACGGCGGCGCGCCAGCGCGTCTCGTCGAGCGCGCCGCGCATGGCGTACACGGTGGCCGGCACGTGGTCGACGGTGAGGATGCTGGCAACCCCGTCGGCAATTTCATACAGGCGCGAATCGCCCACGTGATACAGCAGCGGCGCTTCGCCGGGCGGCACTTCCAGCAAGGTCAGGGTGGTGCCGGGCGGGCGGGCCTGAGCTGGCGCCGTCCTGGCGAAGGTATCCTGCAAGCGCGTGTGCAACTGGTCGAGTTTGGCTGCCAGGCTGGCCGTGTCGAGGCAGGCGGGTATGGCCAGCAAGCCTTGCACGGCCGCTTCCGCCGCTTCGCGCCCAAGGCCGTGGCCGCCCATGCCGTCGAGCACGGCGGCACGCACATGGCCGCGCGGCCAGCCCGGCACCTGGCAGTGGAACGGCGCCTGCCGCGACAGGCAGACGGCGTGGCCGCTGGCATCGATCAGCAGGAAGTTGTCCTGGTTCTCGCGCCGGGGCATCGGGCCGGCGCCCACGCTGGTGCCGGCGGCGGCATCGAGCCAGGGGCCAAAGTCGAGCGCGTCTTTAATTAAATGCATCGGTTGGTGCGGTCCAGGCGGCCAGCAATGTTGATCGTAGGACACAGCTTAGCCGAAATCGTGCGGGGGCGATACCTTGCCTGTTTCGCAAAAAAACCTGCGGCAGCAGGCTGGCGCAGGTTTTATATGGTGGCGGGTGTCGCTTAACGGCGATGGCCCCAGCCGTGGCCGTGACCGTGACCGTGACCACGGTCATAGTAGTCGTAGCGGCCATGGTCGCGGTAGTACCCGCGGCCCGGCTGCACGTAGACGACAGCCGGCGGGCCGTAGTAGCGCGGTGGCGGCGCGTAGTACACGGGCTGCGGCGCCGGGGCGTAGTACACCGGTTGCGGCGCAGGCGCGTAATAGGTTTCGCGGTAGCCGCCGCGATAGCCGCCACGGTCGTAGTAGCGGTCATTCGTGCTGATGCTGTTGCCGACGGCGGCGCCCAGCACGCCACCGACGATCGCACCATTGCGTCCGCCGGTGCTGTTGCCAATGGCCGCCCCGACAACGGCGCCTGCAACGGTATTGAAGTCGCGGTCACCGGCGACTGCGGCCGAAGACACAGCCACTGCCGCTACCATTACCGCACCCAGGAGTTTCTTGTTCAACATGGCATTTCCTTCCATTCCGGCGAGATCACAATGATCTGCATGAACTGGACTATATCTGCTGCCGCAAGCTTGTTCCACGTCTAATACAACTTATTACAATCGGGGCGGGGCGGTAACAAGTCAGCGCCGGCGCGCCTGCCATTCTGGACGAAGCAGGCTGTACATTTTGGCGTCGCGCATCACGCCGTTGATAAAGAAAGCCTGGCGTATCAAGCCTTCCTGGGTAAAGCCGTTCTTTTGCGCGATGCGCTCGGAGCCGATGTTCAGCGGGTCCATCAGCAGCTCGAGCCGGTGATACGGATAGGCGCTGAACAGGTAATCGACCACCAGGCGCGTCGCTTCGCTGATGTAGCCGCGCCCGTCCCGCTGCCGGTCGAACAGGCGGTAACCGATTTCGCGAGAGGCTGGCGTGCGGCTCTTGAAGTGCGTGATCGTGCCGATGATGTGCTGTGAGTGATCTTCGATGAGGAACAATTCGCTGTCTTCGGTGACAAAGCCCGATTGCAGGAAGTCGCGCCGCATGGCCTCGGGCGACTTGAATTGCATGGAGAAAAACTCGCCGCGCGAGGGCAGGTCGTTGACGAGGGAAATATAGGTATTCAGGTCGGCAGCCTGCAAATGCCGGATGGTGCAGAGGGTTCCCTTGAGCATGTCGGTTTCCGGTAGCGATCACGAATCTTCATGGTAATCGACTCTGGGGGCAAGAGGCAATCGGTCCCGTAAAAGTTGCTGCAATGACAGAACAAATACGCTATCGTAGACAGCCGCGCCTTGCCCATGGCCACGGCGTACCCGCTTCGACCTCGTTGACTGGAACTGACATCACATGCAAATCATCCTGACTGGCGCGCCATTGCGCCGTTCCGTTTTATCCATCGCCCTTGGCTGCATCGTCAGCGCCGGCGCCTTTGCCGCCGCACCGGGCAATACGCCGCAAGCGCTGGCGCAGGTGCGCGACACGGCGCTGCAAAGCGACTGGGCCTACGCCCGCCTGGCCGACATGACGGATTTGATCGGCCCGCGCCTGTCCGGCTCCGCAGGCGCGGCCGCCGCCGTGCAGCAGGTGGCCGACGCCATGCGCCAGCTGGGCGCCACCGTCACCCTGCAGCCCGTGAAAGTGCCGCACTGGGTGCGCGGCGTGGAAACGGCGGAAATCGTCGACTATGCGGGCCGTCCGCAGGGCGTGTCGCAGCGCGTGGTGCTCACGGCCCTGGGCGGCTCGGGCGCCACTGCGGCCGCCGGCCTGACGGCGCCCGTGATCATCGTCAAGAGCCTGGACGAACTCAAGGCACGCGCGCCGGAAGTGAAGGGCGCCATCGTGCTGATCGACACGCCGTTCGACCAGGAGATGGCCGAACGGGGCCTGGCCGGCGTTACCTACGGCCAGGGTTCGCGCGCGCGCTTCCTCGGGCCGAAGGCGGCGGCCGACCTGGGCGCGGCGGCCGCGCTGGTGCGCTCGGTCGGCGGCGCGAACTTCCGCATCCCGCATGCGGGCGCCACGGGCCTCGATGACAACAAGCGCATTCCGGCCGCCGCCGTCACCGTGGAAGACGCCTTGCTGATCGGCCGCCTGGCCGCGCGCGGGCCCTTGAAAATGCACCTGACCCTGACGCCGCAAAACCTGCCGGAAGCGGACAGCTACAACGTCATCGCCGACTGGCCCGGCACGGACAAGGCTAGCGAAGTGGTGGTGGTCTCGGGCCACCTCGATTCCTGGGACCTGGCGACGGGCGCGCACGACGACGGCGCCGGCGTCGTGGCGGCCATGGGCGTGGTGGAAACCTTGAAAAAGCTCGACTACCGCCCGCGCCGCACCATCCGCGTGATCGCCTGGATGAACGAGGAAAACGGCGGCCGTGGCGGCCAGGCCTACTTCGAGGCCCACAAGCAGGCGCTCGGCAAACAATACGCGGCCATCGAGATGGACAGCGGCGCCGGCCGCCCGTTCGGCATCCTCGCCAGCGTGGGGCCGAAGTCGGAAAAACTGTTCGCGCCGCTGCGCGCTGCCTTGCTGCCGATGGGCGCGCACGCGTTCACGCGCCGCGACGCGCTGGGCACGGGCGACCTGCACCGCCTGGAAACGGGCGGCGTGCCCAGCTTCGAGCCGCTCGTCGACAGCCACAGCTACTTCCACTACCACCATACGCCGGCCGACACCCTGGACAAGGTCGACCCGGATAACCTCAAGCGCAACGTGGCGCTGATGGCGTCGCTGGCCTGGTTCCTGGCCAATATCGATGGCGAGATCGGTCGCGCGCCGGAGCAGGGCGAGTAAGCGCCAATGTCGCTACCCGATCTGAACCTGTTGATCACCCTCGATGTCCTGCTGGCCGAAGGCAGCGTCACGCGCGCGGCGCGGCGCTTGCGTCTGAGTCCCTCTGCCATGAGCCGCGCCCTGGCGCGCCTGCGCGAGACGACCGGCGATCCGCTGCTGGTGCGCGCCGGGCGTGAACTGGTGCCCACGCCGCGCGCGCTGGAGCTGCGCGAACGGGTGGGCCGCCTGCTGGGCGAGGCGCTGGCCGTGCTGGGACCGGTGCAAGCGCTCGATCCGCGCCAGCTGGCGCAGACGTTCACGCTGCGTGCGAGCGACGGCTTCGTGGAAAATTTCGGCCCGGCCCTGCTCGCGCATATCGGCGCGCAGGCGCCCGGCGTGCGCCTGCGCTTCGTGCAAAAGCTCGACCGCGAAAGCGTGCAGCTGCGCGAGGGCAGCATCGACCTGGAAACGGGCGTGATCGGCAGTCTCACCAGCCCGGAAGTGCGCACGCGCAGGCTGTTCGGCGACCGTTTCGTGGGCGTGGTGCGCAGCGGCCATGCGCTGGCGCAAGGAGCGATCAGCGCCGAGCGCTATGCGGCCGGCCAGCACGTGCTGGTGGCGCGGCGCGACCAGGATACGGGACCGATGGACGACGCGCTGGCCGCGCTGGGATTGCAGCGCACGATCGCCAGCATCGTCGGCGGCTTCACGGCGGCGCTGGCGCTGGCCGCCGGCTCCGACCTGATCGCCACCGTGCCGGAACGGCATACGGGCAATCTGCGTGCCGGCATGTTCAGCTTTGCGCTGCCGCTGGGCATGCCGGACCTGACCGTGTCGCTGATGTGGCATCCGCGCATGGATGCCGACCCCGCCCACCGCTGGCTGCGCGGCTGCGTGGTCGACGCCTGCGCGGCGCGGATCAGCGCCGGCTGATGGCGCCGGCAGCGGCCTGCTGCACGGGCCCGTCGAAGCCGCCGGCCATGGCCGTGTAGCCGCGCGCCGTGGCGATGGCCACGTCGCGCTGCGCCGTCACCAGCTGCTCCTGCGCGGCCAGCGCAATGCGTTCCGCTTCGAGCACGCCGAGCAGGCTTTCCGCGCCTTCCTGGTAGCGCACGCGCGCCAGGCGCGCGCTTTCCTGCGCCAGCCGGTGCGCCTCGCGCAGTTCCGCTTGGCGGTTGCGCAATTGCACCCATTGCGCGATGGCGCTGTCGGCTTCTTCCAGTGCCAGCGCCAGCGCCTTGTCGAAGCCGGCCTGCGCGGCCTGCACTTCGGCCCCGGCCGCGCGGGCGCGGGCGCGGCGCGTGCCGCCATCGAACAGCGGCAGGGAAAACGCGGCGCCCGCCTGCCAGCGCGCCGCATCGCCGCCATTCCAGTCGCCGGCCACGCCGGAGGCGCCAAACAGCGCGCCCAGGCTGATGCGCGGGAAGCGTTCGGCGATGGCGGCGCCTTCGCGCGCGCTGGCCGCCGCCAGCGCGCGTTCGGCCGCGCGTACGTCGGGCCGGCGCAGCAGCAGGTGGGCCGGCTCGTCCGTCAACAAGGTTTGCGGCAGCGCCAGCGGCATCGGCTGGTCGAGCGCCGCCAGCTCCGGCGCATCGAGACGCTGCCCGGTGAGCGTCGCCAGCCGGTTGCGCGCCAGGCGTTCTTCGGCGTTCAGGCTGGGCAGGCGGGCGCTGGCCAGGCGCATCTGCGCCTCGGCGCGCATGCGCTCGGCCGGCGCGGCGCGGCCCGCGTTCTCGCGCTCGCGCACCAGTTGCAGGGTGCCGGACTGGTTCGACAGCTGTTCCTGCAGGCTGGCGCGCATCTGCTGCGCGCCGCGCAGCACCAGGTAGGCGTCGACCACCTGCGCCAGGATCAGGCGCCGCACATCGTCGCGCACGGCGGCGCGCTCGTCCGCCGATGCCTCGGCAGCGGTGATGCTGTGGCGTACGCGGCCGAACAGGTCGAGCTCCCAGCTGAAGACGGCGTTCCACTGCACCGGCGAGGCGATGTGCGGCTGGCCGCCGCGGCTCTCGATCGCCGCCAGGCGCGCGCGTCCGGCCTGGGCGTCGAGATCCACCGCCGGCAGGCGGGCGCCGCGCGCGGCCTGCGCGAACTCGCGGGCGCTGGCCAGGCGCGCGGCGGCGATGCGCACGTCGTAATTGTCTTGCCAGGCGCGCTTGACCAGCTGCTCCAGGCTGGCATCGCCCAGTGCTTGCCACCACAGCGCCGGCGGCGCGCCGGCCTGCAGTTCCGGGCCGCCTGCCGAGGGCAGGACCGGCAGCTGTGCCGGCTCGAGCGCCCGCGTCGCCGTGGGCGTGCCGGCGCTGCAGCCGGCCAGGGCCAGCATGGCCGCCGCCAGCAGCGGCGCGGAGTGGCGCGTGTTCAGGTGTGTCATGCGGCTCATGCGGCTTCTCCCAGCGCGACCGTGTGCGTGGCCGGCGCCGCGCGGCGGCGGCTCAGCAAGGTGAAAAACAAGGGTGTGAACAACAGGCCCGACAAGGTCACGCCCAGCATGCCGGCGAAGACGGCCGTGCCCATCGACTGGCGCATTTCCGCGCCCGCACCGGAAGACAGCATCAGCGGTATCGCACCCAGCAGGAAAGCCAGCGACGTCATCAGGATGGGACGCAAGCGCGTGCGGGCGGCGGCGATGGCCGCTGCGCGCGCATCGGCGCCGGCCGCCATCGCCTGGCGCGCGAATTCGACGATCAGGATGGCGTTCTTGGCGGCCAGGCCGATCAGCACCACGATGCTGATCTGCGTCAGCACGTTGTTGTCCAGGCCGCGCCACGACACGCCGATCAGCGTGGCCAGCACGCAGCTGGGCACGATCAGCACGACGGACAGGGGCAGCAGCCAGCTTTCAAACAGGGCCGCCAGCAGCAGATACACGAGCAGCACGGCCAGGCCCAGCACCATGCCGGTGCTGGCGCCCGCGTGTTTTTCCTGCAGCGCCAGTTCCGTCCACTCGTAGTCGAAGCCGGCCGGCAGGCGCGCCTTGAGCAGTTCTTCCATCGCGGCGATGGTCTGCCCCGTCGAGTAGCCGGGCCTGGTGCTGCCCTGGATTTCGGCGGCGGGATACAGGTTGTAGCGCGGCACGCGGAACGGTGCCGTGCCTTCGCTGAAGGTGGCCACGCTGCCCAGCGGGACCATGTCGCCGCTGGCGGTGCGCGTCTTGAGTGCGGCCAGGTCGGCCACGCTGCGCCGGTAGGGCGCGTCCGCCTGCGCGGTGACGCGCCAGACCCGGCCCATCAGGTTCATGTCGTTGACAAACACGGGTGCCAGGTAGCTTTGCAGGGTCTCGTTGATGCGCAGCGGCGGCACGCCCAGGTATTCGGCCCTGGTGCTGTCCAGTTCAACCTTGATCTGCGGGCTCATGGCGTTGAACGGCGTGAAGGCGCCCGTCACCGAGGGCAGTTTCCCCGCTTCCTCGACGATGCCGCGCGCGGCCGCCTGCAAGGCTTGCGGTCCCAGGCCGCCCGTGTCGCGCAGCATCAGCTTGAAGCCGCCGCCGGTGCCGATGCCGCGCACGGAAGGCGGCGGTATCACCATCACGCGCGCCGCGCTGATGGGCGCCAGCTTGCCGCGCAGGGCGCCCAGCATGGCCGGCCCGTCCAGGCCACTGCTGGCGCGCGCGCCGAAGTCCTTGAACATGGTGAAGATGACGGCCGTGTTGGGCGCCGACGTAAACGTGGCGCCGTCGGTGCCGACGAAGGCGGCCGTGTGGGCCACGCCGGGGTGGCTCATCAGGCGTGCCGTGGCGTCCTGCACCACTGCGCTGGTGCGCGCCAGGGTCGAGCCGGCCGGCAGCTGGATCGAGACGATGGCATAGCCGCGGTCCAGCTGCGGCACGAAGCCGCGCGGCGTCGCGTCCAGGCGCCACAGGGTCAGGCCCGCCAGCACGAGGTACACGGGCAGCATCAGCCAGCGCCGCGAGAGGATACGCCCGGTCAGTTGCACGTAGCCGCCCGTCAGGCGGGAAAAGCCGCGGTTGAAGATGGCCATCCAGCGCGCGCCCAGGCTGTTGGCATCGTGCTGCGGCTTGAGCAGCAGCGCGGCCAGGGCCGGCGACAGCGTCAGCGAGACCAGTGCCGAGATCACGGTGGAGGCGGCGATGGTGACGGCGAACTGGCGGTAGAACATGCCGGAGATGCCATCGATGAAGGCCGTTGGCACGAACACGGCCACCAGCACCAGCGCGATGGCGACCAGCGCGAAGCCCACCTCGTTCATGCTGCGCTGCGCTGCGCCGCGGCGACGGGGCTCATGCCGTCCTCCATGTGGCGCTCGACGTTTTCCACCACCACGATGGCGTCATCGACGACGATGCCGATCGCCAGCACCAGGCCGAACAGCGACAGCGTATTGAGGGAATAGCCCATCGCGGCCAGCACCGTGAAGGTGCCGACCAGGGACACGGGAATGGCCAGGATGGGAATGATGGCGGCGCGCCACGAGCCGAGGAACAGCAGCATGGCCAGGCACACCAGCAGTGCCGCCTCGAAGATGGTGTCGCGCACCTTGTCGATCGAGGAACGGATGAATTCGGTCGGATTGTAGTAGGCATGGTAGGCGACGTCCTGCGGGAAATCGGCTTCCATTTTGGCCAGCAGCGCCAGCACGCGGTCGCCGGTGGCCAGCGCGTTCGAGCCGGGCAGCAGGCTGATGCTCAGCGCGATGGCCGTGCGGTTGTCGACGAAGCCGCTTTCCGCGTAATCCTGCGCGCCCATCTCGACGCGCGCCACGTCGCGCAGGCGCACCACGCCGCCGTCGGCATGGGCGGCGACGATGATGGCCTCGAATTCGGCCACGTCGCGCAAGCGGCTTTGCGCCTGCACCTGCATCTGGTAGGCGCCATCGCTGCCGCCGGGCGGCTGGTTCAATACCCCGGCGGCGACCTGCGAGTTGGCTTGCCGTACCGCCGCGATCACTTCCGGCGCGCTCAGGCCCAGCGAGGCCACGCGCGCCGGATCGAGCCAGATGCGCATCGAGAAGTCGCGTGCGCCGCGCGTGTAGATGTCGCCGACGCCTTCGATGCGGGCCAGCTGGTCCTTGACGGCGGTGCCGATGAAGTTGGAGATGTACTGCTGGTCGCGCGTGCCTTTCGGCGAATCGAACAGCACTACCATCAGCTGGTCGGGCGAGGCCTTCTTGACGGCCAGACCCAGCCGGCGCACGGCGTCGGGCAGGCGCGCTTCGGCCACCGCCACGCGGTTCTGCACCAGCGACTGCGCCTGTTCGATGTTGCTGCCCGGCTTGAACACCACGCTGATGGTCAGCTTGCCGTCGCCCACCGATTGCGAGGACATGTAGAGCATGCCGTCGACGCCGTTGATTTCCTGTTCGATCGGCGCGGCGACCGTATCGGCGATTTCCTGCGCCGAGGCGCCAGGATAGCTGACCTTCACCGTCACCGTGGGCGGCACGATCTCGGGAAACTCCGAGATCGGCAGGCGCATGGCCGACACCGCGCCCACCAGGGTGATGAGGATCGACAGCACGATGGCAAACACGGGACGGCGGATGAAAAATTGGGAAAAACGCATGGCAGCTCCTTATGCGCCGCTGGCGCGGAGAGCGGCCACCAGGACCTGGTCGCCCGGGCGCACCTTGGCCACGCCGGAGACGATGACCCGCTCCTGCGGTCCGAGGCCGGACAGCACGATCTGCTTGTCGCCCTGCAGGCCGCCCAGTTCCAGCTTGCGCGGCGCCACCTTGCCCGCCGCGTCCACGACGAACACCATCTTTTTGTTCTGGTCGCTGAGGATGGCGGCGTCGGGCACCAGCAGGCGCTCTTGCGCCGCGCCGACGGGAATGCGCACGCGCGCAAAGCTGCCCGGCATGACGGCGCGGTCGGCGTTGGCCAGGCTGGCGCGCAGGCGCACCGTGCCCGAGCGGGCGCTGATCTCGTTGTCGACAAAATCGACGCTGGCATCCTGGGCGGGACCGCCGCCGTCGAGCGCCAGCTGCACCTTGGACGGCAGCCTGCTGTGCTGGCGCAGGCGCTGGAAATCCGCTTCCGACAGGTCGACCGTGGCGCGCACGGGGCTGTGCGCGACGATGGTGGTCAGCACGCCGCTTTGCGCGGCGCCGCCGGCCACGTAGTTGCCGACATCGACGCGGCGGTCCGACACGGTGCCGGCGATGGGCGCGCGCATGGTGGTGAAGGACAGTTCCAGCTCGGCACTGCGCAATTCCGCCTGGCTCAGCATGACGGCCGCCTGCGCGCCTTCCAGCTCGCCGCGCGCCCGTTCCAGCTCCTCGGTGCTGGCCGCGCCCGTCTGCTGCAGCCGGCTGCTGTGCTCGAACTGGGCCGTGGCCAGCTTGCTGCGCGCATGGGCCTGGGCCAGGCTGGCCCGGGCGCGGTCGCGCGCCGCCGCGAAGGGACGCGGGTCGATGACGAACAGCGCATCGCCGACCTTGACCTGCTGGCCGTCGCGAAACGCGATTTGCTGCAAGTAGCCCGATACGCGCGAGCGCACTTCCACGCGCTGCGACGGTTCGATGCGGCCCGTGTAGTCGAGGCTTGCCTGCACCATCGACGTTTCCGGCAGCGCCACGGAAACGGTCGGCTTGGGCGGCGGGCTCCCGGGCGCGGCCTGGGAACGGCCGCAGCCGGATAAAGTGGCGCTGCAGGCCAGGGCCAGCAGCAGTGGGAAGGGCAGGGACGGGATCGGACGGGGGCGCATCATGCGGGGTCTCCAGAAGGCGTAGGGGGCTTGGCCAGGGCGCGGCCGAGCGCGAAAATGGCCAGCGCGGCGAGTATCAGCGCGCTGGCGACGGCAAAGGTGGCGTGCATGCCACGGATCATGGCGGCTGGCCGGGCGCCGGCGATATCGCCAGCGCCGGCGGCGAAGACGGCGCCCATCACGGAGGCGCCCGTGACGAGGCCCAGATTGCGCGACAGATTGAGCATGCCGGAAATGAGGCCGCGCTGGTCGGGCACGATGTCGCCCATCACGGCCGTATTGTTGGCCGCCTGGAACAGCGCGTAGCTGGCCGTGAGCAGCATGATCGGCGCGACGTAGCCGGGGATGCCCAGGCTGGCCGGCAGCAGGGACAGCACCAAGCAGGCGGCGGCCGCGCCGCACAGGCCCGCGCCGCCCATGCGCTGCGCGCCGTAGCGGTCCACCAGCCAGCCGGACGGCACGCCGCAGAACGCCGCCACCAGCGGCCCGGCCGCCAGCACCATGCCGGTGACGGCCGTGCCCAGGCCCAGGCCGCGCGCCAGGTAGAACGGACCGACCACCAGGGTCGACATCATGACCGTCGATACGAGCATGCTGGTCGCCAGGCCGGCGCTGAGCACGGGCGCGCGCAGCATGGCCAGGCGTATCAGCGGCGCCGGCGCCTTCAGTTCGACGCGGACGAACAGGGCGCCGCCCACGCAGGCGGCCAGCAGCAGGGCTGCGTTGCGCATGCCGAAATGGCCGCGCCCCAGGGTCATGGCCAGCGCGTACGCGGCCAGGGTCAGCGCCAGCAGCAAGGTGCCGCGGTGGTCGAACACGGGCCGCCTGGCGTGCGCGCCGCCCCGGTCAGCCGGCAGGAAGCGCCAGACCATCAGCAGCGCCACGCCCGCCAGCGGCACGTTGACGAGGAAGATGGATTGCCAGCCGAAGCGGGCGATCAGCAGGCCCCCCAGCGCGGGCCCGAGCGTGGTGCCGACGGCCGACATGGTACCGAGCAGGCCCATGGCGCTGCCCGTCTGCGCCTTGGGCACGGTGCTGCCGACAAAGGCCATGGTCAGCGCCATCATGACGGACGCGCCCAGGCCCTGCAGGGCGCGCGCGGCGACCAGCAGCCACAGGGTGGGCGCCAGGGCGCACAGGATGGAAGCGGCGGCGAACAGGGCGATGCCGGCCAGCAGCAGGCGGCGCCGGCCGAGCATGTCGCCGAGGCGGCCCACGCTGACGATCAGCGCGGTGATGGCCAGCAGGTAGGCCAGCACGATCCATTGCACGTCCTGGAACGGCGCATGCAGGGCCCTGGCCATGTCGGGCAGGGCCACGTTGGCGATGCTGGTGCCCAGCGCGGGCAGCAGCATCGACAGGGACAGGCTGGCAAGGGCGCCGCGCACGGGCATGGTGGCGGTGCCGGCCGGGGTGGCCTGCTGGCTTGGAGGTAGGGGTTTTGACGGCGAATTCATAAGGTGGCTTGTCCATCCAATAAGAGTGATTCCATGGTAACGAGGGATTTGGCATGGCGGAAGACGCATCATTTGCACTATATTGTTGCGTTTGACGCCATGTCTGGTGCGTGGGCGGCGCTGCAGCATCTGGCCCATCTCGAAGGCGGGCGGGCTGTCGGCCAGGTGGCAGCGGACGATGCGCCCGGGAATGCCGGCCACCGTGCAATGGGCGGGCACGTCCTGCAGGATCACGCTGCCGGCTGCCGCCTTGCTCATGGTGCCGATTTCGATGTTGCCGAGGATATTGGCGCCCGCGCCCAGCATCACGCCCGAGCGTGTCTTCGGATGGCGGTCGCCATGCTCCTTGCCGGTGCCGCCCAGGGTGACGTTCTGCAGGATGGAGACGTTGTCGTCGACTGCGGCCGTTTCGCCGATGACGATGCCGCTGCCCTGATCGAGCATGATGCCCGCGCCGATGCGCGCGGCCGGATGGATGTCGATGCCGAAGATGCCGGCCGCATGGCTGGACAGGGCAAAGGCGGCCTCGCTGCGGCCCGCCGTCCACAGATGGTGCGCCATGCGGCAGGTTTGCAGCGCGTGAAAACCCTTCAGGTTCAGCCGCGCGTGCAAGCTGTCGGGGCAGGCGGGATCGCGCTGCGCGATGGCCGCAAGGTCGGCCGTGATGCTGGCCAGGATGGGCGGCTGCGTGCTTGGATTGTCCTCGAACAGGGGCCGCAGCACGGCCGGGCGCATATCGCGCGCGCCCAGGCGCTGTGCCAAGATGGCGGCAGCCCGGCGGGGCTGTCGTGCGGCAGTATCAGCTTGGCGAGCTGCTGCGCCATGCCGCGCACCTGCGTCCACACGCCGGGAATGTCGTCGGACTGGCTGGCTGCGGCGGCATCGATGCGGCGCAAGGGCGGCGCAGGCGGCAGGGGGCTGGCATAGGTCAAGTAAGTCATCGTGGTGCCTGTCCAGGCAAAGGAAGGGGGAAAGTGGAGCGCATGGCAACAGGGCCGGCGCCGGCTGGCAAGTGCCCGGGCTCCCGGAAGGCAGGGCCAGGCAATTGCGGATACACGATAAGCCGCCACGAAGGACGAAGCAAATCGTAAATACTGAGCGTGCGGCTCACGATTCCTGATGCTTGGGGAGGCAGCGGCGCATGCGCGCTGGCGCGCGGGCAGGCGGCGCCAGGGGAGGTGCGATGAGGCGGGAGGGAGGGGCGGAGCGTGGCCCCGCGAAATTACAGCGCGTTGAGCGGAATCTTCAGGTAGCGCACGCCATTGTCTTCCGGCTCGGGCAGCTTGCCCGCGTTGATGTTGACCTGGATGGCGGGCAGGATCAGGGTCGGCATGTCGAGGGTGGCGTCGCGGCCCGTGCGCATGGCCACGAATTGTTCTTCCGTGATGCCGTCGCGCAAATGGATGTTGCTTGCGCGCTGTTCCGCCACCGTCACTTCCCAGCGCGGCGCGCGGCCGTTGGGCGGGTAGTCGTGGCACATGAACAGCCGCGTCTGCGGCGGCAGCGCCAGCAAGCGCTGCACGGAGCGGTACAGCAGGGTAGCGGAACCGCCGGGGAAGTCGCAGCGGGCCGAGCCTACGTCCGGCATGAACAAGGTGTCGCCCACGAAAACGGCGTCGCCGATCTGGTACGCCAGGTCGGCCGGCGTGTGGCCGGGCACGTGCAGGGCGCGTACTTCCAGTTTTCCGATATGAAACACCTGGTCGGGCGCGAACAGCTGGTCGAACTGCGAGCCGTCGGCCCTGGCGCCGTCCTGGTGGTAGACGGCGGCGAAGGCCTGCTGCACCGTCTGGATGGCGGCGCCGATGGCCACGTCGCCGCCCAGCTGCTGTTGCAGGTAGGGCGCGGCGGAAAGATGATCGGCGTGCGCATGGGTTTCCAGCAGCCAACGGCACTGCAAGCCGTGTTCGCGCACGAAGGTGATCACCTTGTCGGCCGAGGCGGTTGAAGTGCGGCCCGCCTTCGGGTCGTAATCGAGCACGGAATCGATGATGGCGCAGTCCCGTCCATCCGCTTCGTAGACAACGTAGGTGACGGTGGCGGTGGTCGGGTCGAAGAAAGCTTGGATTTGTGGAGTCATCGCGGCGGCAAGGGACGGGCAAGGGAATGGCATTATATCGCCAGAGTTCGCTAAAAAAATGCTGCAAATTGACATTTGACATGCGAAAAACAGATAAGCGGGCATGCATGCCTCCGTCGCAGCCGTGCGCACGCTCGCGCTTGCAGCATGGTAACCTCATTCTTCCAAGGAGGAATTCATGAACGATATCACTGCACGCAGCGAACAGTACCGCGGTTTTACGATTTCCGTGACCCCGCAAAAGGATAACGACGATTTATGGGATTTTACCTACCGCCTGCAGCGCGACGGTGAGCCGGAAGCGCAGGCGATCACGCGCAGCCGTACCCTGGGCGGCTACGCGGCGCCCGAGACCGCTTGCACGGCGGGCCTGGAAGTGGCCAGGACGGAAGTGGATAATCTGCTGCGTCCTTGAGCCAGCGTAAATCGTTTAGCCTGAAAGTCGGCCTGACCGCGCGCCGGCGCGTGAAACACGTCGCTAGCGGTGCCGCTTCATGCTACGATTTCCAGTATTGAGTCAGTCACCAAGGAGGCACCCCATGAATAGCAGTTCTAAAATTCACTATAAAGGCTGGGAAATCGTTCCCCTGGCCGTGCCCACCACCGATGGCAAATGGTCGGCCAGCTGCGACATTGAACGCGCCACGGCGGAAGGCCTGGAGGTGTTCGAAGGCTCGACCATGCAATTCGTGCGCGACGACGAGGAGGGCGCCATTGCCGCCGCCTGCGAAGAAGCCGTGCGCCAGATCGACAACATCATCGCCAATCCGCTGGTGCGGCTGGCCTAGTCCTTGAATTTCCAGCAAACCTGCAGCCGGCGCCCGCCGGCTGTTTTTTTATGCGCGTCGCCGGTGGCAGTCTCATATGTTTCATGTTTCAATGTTTCAAATGGAATGATTGAAACATATTTGAAACATCATTGGCCTGAATCGTGACATCGCTGTTCCCTGGCGTGACAACGCGTGCAGCGCCGATGCGTGGCCATTTCCCTGGTTTTCACTGTGCCGTGGTGCATTTTCCGCGCGAGCGCATGGTGCTGGCACGGCATTTGCAATATCAATGTTCATAGCCACTCCGTGAAACATTCGGGACCGTCCGAAACCCATAAGGTGAACACATGACTCAATACTCCGCAGGTGCCGCATTCCGCAAGGCCGTCCAGGAAGAATCCCCGTTGCAAGTCGTCGGCGCCATCAACGCCAACCACGCCTTGCTGGCCAAGCGCGCCGGCTATAAGGCCATCTACCTGTCCGGCGGCGGCGTCGCGGCCGGCTCGCTGGGCTTGCCCGATCTGGGCATTTCCAGCCTGGACGACGTGCTGACCGACATCCGCCGCATCACCGACGTGTGCGATCTGCCGCTGCTGGTCGACGCCGACACGGGCTTCGGCGCCTCAGCCTTCAACGTGGCGCGCACGGTGAAATCGATGATCAAGTTCGGCGCGGCCGGCCTGCACATCGAAGACCAGGTGGGCGCCAAGCGCTGCGGTCACCGTCCGGGCAAGGAAATCGTCAGCAAGGAAGAGATGGTCGACCGCATCAAAGCGGCCGTCGATGCGCGCACGGACCCGAATTTCGTCATCATGGCGCGTACCGATGCGCTGGCCGTCGATGGCCTGGAAGCGGCACTGGAGCGCGCCGTCGCCTGCGTCGAAGCGGGCGCCGACATGATCTTCCCGGAAGCCATCACGGACCTGGACATGTACGCCACGTTCGCCAAGGCCGTCAACGTGCCGATCCTGGCCAACATCACGGAATTCGGTTCCACGCCGCTGTTCACGCTGGACGAGCTGCGCAGCGCCCACGTGGGCCTGGCCCTGTACCCGTTGTCGGCCTTCCGCGCCATGAACAAGGCGGCGGAAAACGTCTACCAGGCGCTGCGCCGCGACGGTACGCAAAAGAACGTCGTCGACACCATGCAGACGCGCATGGAACTGTATGAATCGATCAACTACCATGATTTCGAGCAAAAACTCGACGCGCTGTTCGCCGCGCAAAAGAAATAAGCAGAAATAAGCAAAAAGCAGGGACCGCATGCCGGTCCCGCAGTGACGCACCCGAGACTATTCAATCTGGAGAACACAATGACCGCACCGCAAGCCGCCACTTTCAAGCCTAAAAAATCCGTCGCCCTGTCCGGCGTCACCGCCGGCAACACGGCGCTGTGCTCGGTCGGCAAGACCGGCAACGATTTGCATTACCGCGGCTACGACATCCTGGACGTGGCCGACAGCTGCGAGTTCGAGGAAATCGCCTATTTGCTGGTGCACGGCAAGCTGCCGACCTTGGCGGAACTGAAAGGCTACAAGGCCAAGCTGAAGTCCTTGCGCGGCTTGCCGTCGGCAGTGAAAGCGGCGCTGGAAGCGCTGCCGGCCGCCGCCCACCCGATGGACGTGATGCGCACGGGCGTGTCCGTGCTCGGCTGCACCCTGCCGGAAAAGGACGACCATAACGCGCCGGGCGCGCGCGACATCGCCGACCGCCTGATGGCGTCGTTTGGCTCCATGCTGCTGTACTGGTACCACTACAGCCATAACGGCAAGCGCATCGAAGTGGAAACGGACGACGACTCGATCGGCGGCCACTTCCTGCACCTGCTGCATGGCGAAAAACCGTCGGCGTCGTGGGAAAAAGCCATGCACACGTCGCTGATCCTGTACGCGGAACACGAATTCAATGCCTCGACCTTCACCAGCCGCGTCATCGCCGGCACGGGTTCGGACATTCACTCGGCCATCACGGGCGCCATCGGCGCACTGCGCGGCCCGAAACACGGCGGCGCCAACGAAGTGGCGCTGGACATCCAGAAGCGTTACGACAACGCCGACGAAGCGGAAGCGGATATCCGCGAGCGCGTCGCCAACAAGGAAGTGGTGATCGGCTTCGGCCACCCCGTCTACACGATTTCGGACCCGCGCAATAAAGTCATCAAGGAAGTGGCCCGTTCGCTGTCGCAGGAAGCGGGGTCGACCAAGATGTTCGACATCGCCGAGCGCCTGGAATCGGTCATGTGGGAAATCAAGAACATGTTCCCGAACCTGGACTGGTTCTCGGCCGTGTCCTACCACATGATGGGCGTGCCGACGGCGATGTTCACGCCGCTGTTCGTCATCTCGCGCACCTCGGGCTGGGCCGCCCACATCATCGAGCAGCGCATCGACAACAAGATCATCCGCCCGAGTGCCAATTACGTCGGCCCGGAAGACCTGGAATTCGTGCCAATCAAGGACCGCAAATAATGAGTACCCCCATGAATACCCTGTACCGTAAATCCTTGCCGGGTACCCAGCTAGATTACTTCGACACGCGCGCCGCCGTCGATGCAATCGCCCCAGGCGCCTATGCCACCTTGCCCTACACCTCGCGCGTGCTGGCCGAAAACCTCGTGCGCCGCTGCGACCCGGCTACCCTGAACGCTTCGCTGAGCCAGTTCATCGAGCGCCGCCGTGACCTCGATTTTCCATGGTTCCCCGCGCGCGTCGTCTGCCATGACATCCTGGGCCAGACGGCCCTGGTGGACCTGGCCGGCCTGCGCGATGCCATCGCGGCCCAGGGCGGCGACCCGGCCCTGGTCAATCCGGTGGTTCCCACGCAGCTGGTGGTCGACCATTCGCTGGCCGTCGAATGCGGCGGTTTCGACCCCGACGCCTTCGCCAAGAACCGGGCCATCGAAGACCGCCGCAATGAAGACCGTTTCGATTTCATCGACTGGACCAAGAAGGCCTTTAAAAACGTTGACGTGATCCCGCCCGGTAACGGCATCCTGCACCAGATTAACCTCGAGCGCATGTCGCCCGTGATCCAGGTGCAAAATGGCGTGGCCTACCCGGATACGCTGGTGGGTACGGATTCGCATACGCCGATGGTCGATGCGCTGGGCGTGATCGCCATCGGCGTGGGCGGCCTGGAAGCGGAAAGCGTGATGCTGGGCCGCGCCTCGTGGATGCGACTGCCCGACATCATCGGCGTCAAGCTGACGGGTAAACCACAGCCGGGCATCACGGCGACCGACACGGTGCTGGCGCTGACGGAATTTTTGCGCAAGCAGAAGGTCGTCTCGTCCTACCTGGAATTCTTCGGCGAAGGCGCATCGCACCTGACCCTGGGCGACCGCGCCACGATTTCCAACATGGCGCCGGAATTCGGTGCCACGGCCGCCATGTTCTACATCGACGCGCAAACCATCAAGTACCTGAAGCTGACGGGCCGCGACGACGAACTGGTCAAACTGGTGGAGCTGTACGCCAAGGAGACTGGCTTGTGGGCAGACAGCCTGGTGGACGCGCAGTACGAGCGCGTCTTGAGCTTCGACCTGTCGTCCGTCGTGCGCAATATCGCCGGGCCGTCGAATCCGCACAACCGCGTGCCGACGTCGGAACTGGCCGCGCGCGGGATTTCCGGCGTGGTGGAAAACGAACCGGGCAAGATGCCGGACGGCGCCGTGATCATCGCCGCCATCACCAGCTGCACCAATACGAACAACCCGCGCAACATGATCGCGGCCGGTCTGATCGCGCGCAATGCGAACCACCTGGGCCTCACGCGCAAGCCGTGGGTCAAATCGTCGCTGGCGCCCGGCTCGAAAACCGTGGAGCTGTACTTGCAGGAAGCGGGCCTGATGCCGGAGCTCGAAGCATTGGGCTTCGGCGTGGTCGCTTTCGCCTGCACCTCGTGCAACGGCATGTCGGGCGCGCTCGACCCCGTCATCCAGGACGAAGTGGTGTCGCGCGACCTGTACGCCACGGCCGTCCTGTCGGGCAACCGCAACTTCGACGGCCGCATCCACCCGTACGCGAAACAGGCTTTCCTCGCCTCGCCGCCGCTGGTGGTGGCCTACGCGATTGCCGGCACCATCCGCTTCGACATCGAAAAGGATGTGCTGGGCCATGACGCGGACGGCAAACCGATTCTGTTGAAAGATATCTGGCCGTCGGACGAGGAAATCGACGCCATCGTCGCGTCCAGCGTCAAGCCGGAGCAGTTCCGCAAGGTGTATATCCCGATGTTTGCCGCGCAGGCGGATGACGGCATCAAGGTCAGCCCGCTGTACGACTGGCGTCCGCAGACGACGTACATCCGCCGGCCGCCATACTGGGAAGGCGCGCTGGCCGGCGCACGCCCCTTGAAAGGCATGCGTCCGCTGGCCGTCCTGGGCGACAACATCACCACCGACCACCTGTCGCCATCGAACGCCATCATGCTCGATAGCGCGGCCGGCGAATACCTGGCGAAGATGGGTTTACCCGAGGAAGACTTCAATTCCTACGCCACGCACCGGGGCGACCATCTGACGGCGCAGCGCGCCACGTTCGCCAATCCGACCTTGAAGAACGAGATGGTCATCGAGGACGGCAAAGTGAAGGCCGGTTCGCTCACGCGCATCGAGCCGGAAGGAAAAATCTCGCGCATGTGGGAAGCCATCGAGGTGTACATGGAGCGCAAGCAACCCCTGATCATCATCGCCGGCGCCGACTATGGCCAGGGTTCCTCGCGCGACTGGGCCGCCAAGGGCGTGCGCCTGGCCGGCGTGGAAGCCATCGTGGCCGAAGGTTTTGAACGCATCCACCGCACCAACCTGGTGGGCATGGGCGTCTTGCCGCTGGAATTCCTGCCTGGCGTGAACCGCAAGACCCTGGGCCTGGACGGCAGCGAAACCTACGACGTCGTGGGCGAGCGCACGCCGCGCTCCACCTTGACCCTCGTCATCCACCGCAAGAACGGCGACAAGGTCGAAGTGCCCGTCACCTGCCGCCTCGATACGGCGGAAGAGGTGTCGATCTACGAGGCGGGCGGCGTGCTGCAGCGATTTGCCCAGGATTTCCTCGAATCTTCGAAAGCCGCGTAACGGCAGGTCGGATTAGCGCTTGCGCGTAATCCGACGCTGTCTGCCAAAACGCGCCAACAATGTGTCGGATGACGCGCGGCGATGCCCCGCTGATCCGACCTACCTCTTCCAGGAAAATTCATGATCCACGTACCCCAAATCAAGATCCCCGCCACCTACATGCGCGGCGGCACCAGCAAGGGCGTGTTCTTCCGTCTGCAGGATTTGCCCGCCAGCGCGCAAGTGCCGGGCGCGGCGCGCGACGCCTTGCTGCTGCGCGTGATCGGCAGTCCCGACCCTTACGGCAAGCAGATCGACGGCATGGGCGGCGCCACGTCGAGCACCAGCAAGACGGTGATTCTGGCGAAAAGCACGATGCCGGAGCACGACGTCGACTACCTGTTCGGCCAGGTCTCGATCGACAAGCCTTTTGTCGACTGGAGCGGCAACTGCGGCAACCTGTCGGCCGCCGTCGGCTCGTTCGCCATTGCCAGCGGCCTGGTGGACGCGGCCCGCGTGCCTGCCGATGGCATCGCCACGGTGCGCATCTGGCAAGCCAATATTGGCAAGACCATCATCGCCCACGTGCCCATGACGCAGGGCGAAGTCCAGGAAACGGGCGACTTCGAACTCGATGGCGTGACCTTCCCGGCCGCCGAAGTGAAGCTGGAATTCCTCGACCCGGCCGCGGACGAGGAGGGCGGCGATGGTGGCAGCTCGGCCATGTTTCCTACTGGCAATCTCGTCGATGACCTCGACGTGCCCGGCATCGGCGTGTTGAAAGTCACGATGATCAACGCCGGCATCCCGACGATTTTCGTCGATGCGGACGCCATCGGCTACACGGGCACGGAACTGCAGGACGCCGTCAATGGCGATCCGGCCGCGCTGGCCCGCTTCGAGACCATCCGCGCGCATGGCGCGCTGCGCATGGGTTTGATTTCCCATCTTGATGAAGCGGCGAAGCGCCAGCACACGCCGAAGGTGGCCTTTGTCGCCAAACCGGCCGGCTATGTGTCGTCGAGCGGAAAAAAGGTGGAGGCGGGCGACATCGACCTGCTCGTGCGCGCTCTGTCCATGGGCAAGCTGCACCACGCCATGATGGGCACGGCGGCAGTTGCCATCGGCACGGCGGCGGCTATTCCCGGCACCCTGGTCAACCTGGCGGCCCGCGGCGGAGCCCGCAACTCGGTGCGCTTCGGCCACCCGTCCGGCACCCTGACGGTGGGCGCGCAAGCGCAGCAGGTCGATGGCCAATGGCGCGTCACCAAGGCCATCATGAGCCGCAGCGCGCGCGTGCTGATGGAAGGCAGCGTGCGCATTCCCGGCGACGCGTTTTAAGGCCAGGTAGGCCGATGCGCAGGCAGATCAGTTGATATTTCTGCTAGCAAAGAAACGGAGCGACAAGGAAAATGGGGGAGCGTCAGCCGCGATGCGTGCAGCGCAGACGCTGGCGACCTCCCACACTTCCCGACGGGTGAACTGATGTTATTTAACTCTTACGTCTTCCTGTTCGCGTATCTGCCCATCACGGTGGCCGGTTTTTTCATCCTGGGACGGCGCAGCGAATTATGGGCTGCCGCCTGGCTGGCGTCGTCGTCGCTGTTCTTCTACGCGTACTGGGATTACCGCTACCTGCCGCTGTTGCTGGGCTCCGTCGTCTTTAACTATGGCTGCGCGGCCTGGCTGGCGACCAGCCCCCGGCCGCGCAAGAAATGGATACTGGCTGCCGCCATTGCCGCCATTGCCGCCAACCTCGGCTTGCTTGCCTACTATAAATACGCGGGATTTTTCGTTGCCAGCCTGGCGCAATTGCTGGCGCAGCCAATTCCCGCTTTGCACGTGATTCTGCCGATTGGCATCTCGTTTTTCACGTTTACGCAGATCGCCTTCCTGGTCGACACCTGCAAGGGCAAGGCGCAGGAAAGCCGCTTCGTCCACTATCTGCTGTTCGTCACGTATTTCCCGCATCTGATTGCCGGTCCTGTCTTGCATCACAAGGAAATGATGCCGCAATTCGCCGACCGGCGTACCTTCCGCCTGTCGGCCAGCAATATCGCCATCGGCAGCACGATTTTTTTCATCGGCCTGGCCAAGAAGGTGCTGATTGCCGACAATATCGGCGCCTATTCGGCGCCCTTGTTCAGTGATCCCGCCGCGCCATCCTTGCTGATCGCCTGGGCTGGCGTGCTCGCGTATGCCTTCCAGCTGTACTTCGATTTCTCCGGCTATTCCGACATGGCCATCGGCTTGTCGAGACTATTTGGCGTGCGGCTGCCGCTGAATTTTGCTTCGCCCTATAAAGCGCGCAATGTCGCGCAATTCTGGCGCCGCTGGCACATGACCCTGTCGCGCTTCCTGCGCGACTACCTGTATATCCCGCTGGGCGGCAACCGCTGCGGGCCCGTGCGGCGCTACCTGAACCTGATGATCACCATGGTGCTGGGCGGCCTGTGGCATGGCGCCGGCTGGAATTTCATCGTCTGGGGCGCGCTGCATGGCGCTTACCTGGCGATCCACAAGGCCTGGAGCACGGTGACGCGCAAGCTGCACCTGCCGTCCGGTACGCGCGTTGGCAACATCCTGGCGACGGCCCTTACTTTCATTGCCGTCTGCGTCGCCTGGGTCTTCTTTCGCGCACCCGACATGGCAACCGCCCTGACAATCATCCAAGGCATGGCGGGCGGCTTTGGCCTGGATTTGCCCGATGCGCTGGCGCCCCATTTGCTGCCGCTTCAGCCTGTGCTGGCCGCCATGGGCATGGGCTATTACCTGGGCGGCGGCACGGTGTTCATTGAAAGCTGGACGTGGATAGCGGTGGCAGCGCTGATTACTTTTTCCATGCCGAATACGCAGCAGATCATGCGCCACTTTGATCCGGCGCTGGATTTTCCTGCCGGTGGGCGACACCTGCGCGCCTGGCTCACCTGGCGCGCCTCGCCTGCGTGGGCGACCGCCATCGCCGTGCTCGCGCTGGCGAGCATGCTGGCCCTGAACCGGCCCGCTGAATTCCTGTATTTTCAATTCTAGAAAGGGCGCATCATGACGGCATCCCCTTTCAAATCCTATCTGGCCGTACTGGCGCTGGTGCTGGCGGGGGGCGCCGTGCTGGCGGGCGCCTTCGTTTTCGTTGTCGACCCTTATGGCCTGTATGGCGTCGTCCGGCGCGATAATTTCAATGCCGTCAAGCCGGGCCTGAGCCGCTACCAGAACCAGATCAAGCAGGAACATGCGCTGCGCAGGCAGCCGCGCTTCATCATCCTCGGCAATTCGCGCGCGGAGATCGGCTTCGATCCGCGCGCCAGCGCCTTGTCGGCGCTGGGCGCCGGCTACAATCTGGCGATTCCGGGCACGGGCCTGGCGACATCCGCCAGCCAGTTTGCGCAACTGCGCCAGGCCGGCGTCCGGCCACGCACGGTCATCGTGGGCATGGAATTCATCGATTTTCTCAATCCCGCCGTCGCACCGTCCGCACGTGCTGCGTCAGCGGCCGCCGCGCCGGCGCATGGCCGCGCGTTCTGGCGCTTCGATGCGCTCTTTTCGCTGGCCTCCGTCAAGGATGCCGTGCACACGCTGCGCATTCAGCACGACGATGAGGCGGCCACCTTGTCGGCCGATGGCTTCAATCCCTTGCTGGAGTACGGCGCCCATGCGCGCCGGGATGGCTACCACAAGATGTTCACGCAGCGGGCGCAGGAAAGCGCCGCCAGCTTGCGCCGCAAATCGACGCGGAGCCTTGCCACCGAAGACTTTCGATTGCTGCGCACCTTTTTGCTGGCGATGGCGGCCACCGAGGCCGATATCAAGCTGGTGATCTATCCGTATCACGCGCAAATGCTGGCCATGTTCGAGGCTGCCGGGCTGTGGCCCCTGTTCGAAGTATGGAAAGCACAGCTGGTGCGGGAAATTGGCGCGGTCAAGGCGCGCTACCCGGATGCGCATATTTCCCTCACGGATTTCAGCGGCTATGGCGCATACAACTGCGAGCCGATACCCGCCGCCAATGAGCGCGGCACTGCCACGCGCTGGTACTGGGAGGCCGGACATTTCAAGAAGGCGCTGGGCGATATCGTATTGCAGCGCGTGATGTCGCCGCAGGATGTTGCGCCTGGCGATGGGCAGTTTGGCATGCCGCTCGATGACGCCAGCCTCGAGCAAAACCGCGCGCGGATCGCGCAGGAACGCAACAGTTGCGCGGCGGCGCAGCCGGCATTGTTTTCAAGGCAGCTGCTCGCCACACAGCATGGCCACACTGGAGGAAGCAGATGAACAGATAAGCAGAACATGCACGAACAAAAAAACACAGATTGCACGCATACCGGAGGAGACATGAATTTCGCAGCATTTTATCAACGCTCGATCGACACGCCTGACGTTTTCTGGCGCGAGGAAGCGGAAAAGATCGACTGGAACACCCCGTTTTCGCAGATCCTCGATTATTCCCGCCCGCCGTTCGCCAAATGGTTCGTCGGCGGCACCACGAATTTGTGCCACAACGCCGTCGACCGCTGGGTGGACCGCCAGGGCGATGCCGCCGCGCTGATCGCCATTTCCACCGAAACGAACACGGAGCGCAGCTACAGCTTTCGCGAGCTGCAGCGCGAAGTGGAGCGCTGCGCCGCCATATTGCAGTCGCTGGGCGTGGTCAAGGGCGACCGCGTGTTGATCTACATGCCGATGATCGCCGAGGCGGCGTTTGCCATGCTCGCGTGCGCGCGCATCGGCGCCGTGCATTCCGTGGTGTTCGGCGGCTTTGCCGCCAACAGCCTGGCCAGCCGCATCGACGATGCGCAGCCAAAATTGGTGTTTTCCGCCGATGCCGGTTCGCGCAATGGCAAGGCGATTGCCTACAAGCCGCTGCTCGACGAAGCCATCCGCATCGCCGCGCACAAGCCGCAGCATGTGCTGCTGGTCGACCGCCATCTGGTGCCGATGGAACGGACGCCTGGCCGCGACGTCGATTACGCGGCCCTGCGCGAACGGCACCTGGACGCGCAGGTGCCAGTCGCCTGGCTCGAATCGAACGAGCCGTCGTACGTGCTGTATACCTCGGGCACGACGGGCAAACCGAAGGGCGTGCAGCGCGACGTGGGCGGCTATGCGGTGGCGCTGGCGTCGTCGATGCAGTACAACTTCTGCGGCAAGCCCGGCGAAACCTTCTTTGCCACCTCGGATATCGGCTGGGTAGTGGGACACTCCTACATCGTCTACGGCCCGCTGATCGCCGGCATGGCCACCATCCTGTACGAGGGCTTGCCCATCTGTCCCGATGCGGGCATCTGGTGGAGCATCGTTGAAAAATACAAGGTCACGCGCATGTTCTCTGCGCCGACGGCTATCCGCGTGCTGCGCAAGCACCCGGTGGAACTGATGCGCAAATACGATTTGTCTTCCCTGAAGGCCCTGTACCTGGCAGGCGAGCCGCTCGATGAAACCACCTCGCAGTGGATCGCCGACGAACTGAAGGTGGACATCATCGACAATTACTGGCAGACGGAGACGGGCTGGCCCATCCTCTCGGTGGCCAAGGGCATTGCCGACACGCCGACGCGCCTGGGCAGCCCCGGCCAGGCCATGTACGGCTACCGCGTCAAGCTGCTCAACGAGGCGACGGGCGAGGAGTGCGGCGCCAACGAGAAGGGCGTGCTGGTGCTGGAAGGCCCGCTGCCGCCCGGCTGCATGCAGACGGTCTACGGCGACGACTCTCGTTTCGTCGACACCTACTGGTCCACCTTCAGCGGTCGTCAAGTGTATTCGACCTTCGACTGGGGCGTGCGCGACGCGGACGGCTATTACTTCATTCTGGGCCGCACGGACGACGTGATCAACGTGGCCGGCCACCGCCTGGGCACGCGCGAAATCGAGGAAAGCATCACCAGCCATCCGAACGTGTCGGAAGTGGCGGTGGTGGGCGTGGAAGACAAGCTCAAAGGCCAGGTGGCGATGGCCTTCGTGATCCTCAAGGACCCGCAGGGTTTTGACAGCGTCGAGGCGAAAACAGCGCTGGAACGCGAAGTGATGGCCGTGGTCGACCGCCAGCTGGGCGCCGTGGCGCGGCCCGCGCGCGTGCTGTTCGTGGCGCAGCTGCCGAAGACGCGCTCGGGCAAGCTGCTGCGCCGTTCGATCCAGGCCATCTGCGAAGGACGCAGTCCGGGGGACCTGACGTCGATGGACGATCCGGCATCGCTGCAGCAGATCCAGGCAGCATTGGCGTCAGCGCCATGATGGGAACGAAGTTTATCAATCGATAAACTTCGTTCTCAGATCCGGTCGCTTTCCTTGCGCACAACCCTGCCGACGATCAGGCATTCATTGCCGCGGCACAGCTTGCGGTGGTATTTGCGCTGGTCGGGGTTGTCCGACGTCAGCCACCATTCGCCGATGTCGCGCGCCATGCGCTTGACCACCGGTTCGCCTTCGTAATTGATGGCAAACACGATGCCGTCGGCCGGCCGGTTGTCGGCCGTATTGATGATCACCACATCGTCCTCGTACAGGGCCGGCTCCATGCTCTCGCCCTTGACCTTGATCGCCACCAGTTTTTCAGGGTGGTAGCCATTGCGCTCGACCCAGCTGCGCGGCACGCTGATGGTGCTGCCGTCGTGCGTTTCCGGTTCGATGGCAAAGCCCGTGATGCCGGCCGACAGGCGCAGCTTCACCTTGCGGATCGGGTAGAAGCGTTCATCTTCGCCATCTTCCACGACCACGGGCTGCACGCCGGCCAGCGCGCGCGCGGCCATGGCCGCCTGGTCGGGCGCCGCGCCCTGGTCGAAGTACATGCTGTCCAGCTGCAGATCCGCTTCCAGCTTGCGCGCGATCTTTTCGCTGAACGCGCGTCCCTCGCGGTAGGTGGGCGAGAGGATTTGCGAGATGCGCGCCTCGCTCCAGCCGCTGACGTCGGAAATTTTCTTGCGCGTGTTGTCGTAGTGCTCGCGGATCAGGGCCAGCAGGCGGTCGCGTCTGTATTGATACATATTCATCTCCACATTAAACCTGAAATTTACCGTTTGATAAATTACCAAATGCTTGACTTTAACATTAGCGATTGATAAAGTCCACTCGTTGCCTGTCGCAAACGCACTACAGCGTTTGCCGGTTGGCGACACCACGGGAGGTCAGGCAGATGTTGAACAGCAGTCAGTCGGTTGAAAGCAGGGCGGTGCCGCGGCAGGGGCGCCAGTTACAGGGACGCAGCAAGAAGTCGCAGCTGCATATCGCCCGCATCGCGCAGTACATCCGCGAGCAGGGCCAGGCCAGCGCGGCGCAGTTGTCCGCCTTGCTGGGACTCGACGCGGGCACCATGAGCCGCTATTTGCGCCACATGTGCGGCATGGGGCAGATTCATCTGGCGCAGCGCCATTGCACGGAGCCGGGACGCCAGCGGCCCGCCCTGTACGCGCTGGGCGAGCAGGACGACGAGGTCGACGGCTGGGCCGAACTGCCGCCGCAGGTGCGCCGTACGGCCAGCTGGCCACGCGGTGCGGCGCGCCGCGATCCGCTGGTGGCGGCCCTGTTCGGGCCGGCGCGGGAAAACTAAGACAAGAATCAACGAGGAGAAAATCATGGGGTTTGCAGAAAAATTCATCGCATCGCTGTCGTCGCAGAACCTGCGCGACGATGCCGTCCACCACGACCTGGACGTGATCGCGGCCGCGGCGCTGGCCGGCGACATGGGCGCCTTGCTGTGCCGCGTCAAATACGCGGACGGCACCGTCAGCCGCCTGTTCGAGGGCAATGCCGGCAACCTGGCGCAGCTGCTGCGCGCCTGGACGGCGGCCGTGACGCAGAAGGGCCGCGCACGGCGCTGGGTCAAGGCGCAGACGGCCTGGGATGCGCAGGCCGCCAATACCTTGTACCGCCGCGTGGCCGAAGCGTCGCTCGCGCATTGGCTCGACAGCAAGTGCAAGGTTTGCCACGGCACGGGCGTCGTCGCCGCCATGCAGGCCGGCGCGCCGGTCGTCTGCAAGGCGTGCCACGGCGCCGGCGAAGCGGCCATCAGCTGCTCCGGCGGTTTCGAGCTCGAACGCATCAAGGACATGGTCAGCGAGCTGGAAGGCATCTTCCAGTCGCACGGCGCCCGCGCCATGCGCCGCCTGGGGCACTGAAAAGTTTTTTTGCAATATGCCTGGCGCTGAAAAAAACGCCCCTACAATAGAGTCTCGATCACGCAGCAACAGAAACACCGGCAACACCGCAGGACCACATGCTTCTCCACTCGTAATAGACGCGCCTCTGGCGCGACACCGATAGGGGAAATCAGCGCAGCGAACGGCCTTCATGGCCCCTTCGCCCAACATCCATCCGGCATGGCCCCATGCCATCCGGACGCCAGCCCGCCGCCTCACCGCGTGCGGGCTTTTTATTTTCCCGATACTTGGCAGTTCCCCCCTCAAGACCACAGCTGTGGTCTTTTTTTTCATCCCACGAAAGGTATTACTTATGGCATCGACAGCAAACGGCATCGACAGCTTGATCGTTATCAGCAAACAAAGTGCCGAAGGCAGCAAGGCCGCCGCCGGCGGCGGCCAGATTTATCCCCGCGTCACGGCCACCTTCGACACGGAAGCGGACAAATATGCGAGCGCCGAAATCGACGCCAGCCAGCAGCAGGGCGATACCCGCCTGGGCAATTTCCGCACCACGGGCGCCATCAAGGCCGAAGCGGCGTGCGGCACCTACGCACCGCTGATGGCAGCGCTGCTGCGCCGCGACTTCACGGCCGGCGGCGTCGCTGCCGCGCAAACCACTATCGCCGCTGCCGCCTCCGGCCTGACGCGCAGCGCCGGTTCCTGGCTGGCGGAAGGTTTCCGCGCCGGCAGCGTGGTGCGCATCACCGGCATGACGGCGCCGGCCGCCGCCAACAATGCAAAGAACTTCTTCGTCACGTCGGTGACGGCGACCAACCTGAATGGCCAGTTCATGGACGGTTCGGCCATGATCGTCAAGGCGGCCGGCGACTCGGTCGGCGTGGCGGCCGTGGGCAAGCGCAGCTTCACCCCCTTGAGCGGCCACACCACCGACTGGTTCACGGCCGAAGTGCAGGACCCGAAGATCGGTGTACACCGCAGCTTCGTCGATCAGCTGGTCAGCAAGATGGATATCGCCGTGCAGCCGAACGGCATCACCAGCCTGGACTTCACCCTGATGGGCAAGGCGGAAGGCCCGACCACGGCCGTGCCGTACTTCCCCACGCCGCTGGCCGCGCCGGGCACCGGCAAGTTCTCGGGCGCCACGGCGATGCTGTCCGTGAACGGCATCCCGTCGCAGATCTGCACCGGCATGTCCGTCTCGCTCGACGGCCAGGTCAAGGTCGACCCGGTGATCGGCTCGAAGTACGCCACGGCCGCCTCGCGCGGCAAGGTCATGGGCTCGGGCCAGTTCACGGTGCTGCTGCAGGACGCCACCTATCTCGACTACTTCAAGTCCGAGACGGAAATCCCGCTGGCCTACGCCATGGCGTCGGGCACGGCGCCAACCGCCGACGTGCTGGCGCTGGCCATGGGCCGCATCAAGATCACCTCGGCCAAGATCGACGACGGCGAGAAAAACAAAATCGTCACCTGCGCCTTCGACGTCCTGCGCTACAAGGGCGCCGATGCGCAGCATGAAGCGACCACCTTGAGCATCCAGGACAGCGCGCTGTAAGCGGCTGACGCTTGATCCGGGGCCGCCGTGATGGCGGCCTTTTACTTTTTACTTCATACAGAAAGCAGCACACATGAACAACGCACAAAAAATCCAGGCAGGTTTCGACATCGGCAATATCCATGCGGCTGCCACGCCCGTCACGTTCGACGTGCCCGTCATCTTCGACGCGGACGGCGAAGCGGTGGCCGGCCTGACCATCGTCGGCAAGAACAGCGAGCAATACCGCCTGGCCAACAACGCCGTGCGCGCCGAAGGCTACAAGAAATCGGCGCGCCGCAAGACGGCCATCGACGCCTCCACCGACGAAGGCGCGGAACTGCTGGTGCAAGCCATCGACGGCAACCAGAAACGCCTGGCGCTGGCCGTGGTCACGGGCTGGTACGGTTTTACCAGCAACGGCGCACCGGTACCCCTCGATCCGGCGCTGCTGGAAGCGGCCTTTGAAAAATACCCGACCTGGCAGGAAAAGGTCACCACGGCGCTGGAAAACGAGTCGAATTTTTTGAAACTCTGACGGCCAGCCTGCTGCGCTACGCCGGGCACCAGTTCGAGCGCGGCGCGCGGGCGGCCGATGGCCATGCCAAGGGGGAGCATATCGATGCGGCCCGGCGCCATCCATTGTTCCGCGCGCCGCCCGAGGAAGCTGCGTCGCCCGTGCCGTTCGAGCTGGCCCACGTGTGGGAATGGTTCGCGCAATTGAACCGCAAGCGGCAGAACGGCATGGCCGTCAATCCCATCGCCAGCACGGAAATCCTCGCCTGGCAGGCGCGCCACGGCATCGCCATCGAGCCGTTCGAGCACCAGCTGCTGGACCAGCTCGACGCGCTGTTCCTGTCGCACCAGCATGCGGCGGGCTGACCCGCATTTTTCAACCCGGCCGCCATGCGCGGCTTTTTTTTATGGGCCAAACATGCCAGAGATAACAGAATTAAAACTTGTCATTGACTTGACGAAGGCGACCGACACCGCTCAGGTACTGAAAGCAATTAGCGAGGCCAGCCTGGCTGCGGCCGAGGGCATGAAGGCGGCCAATACAGAGGCGGAATCGTCGGCGCTGTTACTGCGCGCCCTGGCGGAGCAGGCACGCGCCGCCACCGCCGCCTCGAAGGCCCTGGGTGCAGTGAATGCCAGCGAGGAAAAATCGCTGGTCGATGCCTTCAATGTGGTAAGTGGCCTGGGCAATGCCTATTCGCGGCTGGCTGCTTTCCGCGCCAAAGGTAGCCCTGCCACAGCCGGCGCGGGTGCCAAATATGGTGCGTTTGCATTGGAAGAACAGCGCCAGGACAAGCTGGACACCGCCGGTAAAGTGGCGGCCGATGCGAAGGCAAAAGCGGCACCGGCGGCGCCCACGCGTAAGTATAGCGAGGCCGAGTGGAAGGAGGCGGGGGAGTTTGCCAAGACGTTTGCTGAAAAACTGGAGACGGCGTTTGGCAAGGTCGGCGGCACCATCGGCAAGATGACGACGGCCTTGCTGGGCTTCCGTAAGGCACAGGACGATATCGATTTTACCTTTGTCAAGGAGATGGGCGAAGCAAAGACCGACAAAGACAAGGACAAGGCACAAGATAAAAAACACATGTCGACGGTCAGGCAGTACCGCGAAATGGCCACGGCGGCAAAAGGCTTTTTCAAGGAACATTCGACTGGCTATGAAGTCATGGAAAAGGTGGAAAAGGGTTTTCGCGCCTATGAATTTGCCATGAATGCCAAGTCGCTGTTTGAAAAGCTGACGAATATCACCCTGGTGACAACGGCGAAAACTGCGGCGACGACGGCCGAGATTACCAGTACTGCGGCCTCTGTTGGTCCAGTAGCTGCCGCAGAAGCTGCCAAGTCCAGCGCTTATGGCACGTCGGCTCTCGCCGCGTCGTTGGCTGCGCCATTTCCCGCCAATATCGGTGCATTTGCGATGGTGGCTGGCATGCTGCTGGCAATTGGGGTCGCTGTTTCCGGTGGTGGCGGTGCCGATACTACGGCCAGGGACCGGCAGGCGGCCACCGGTACTGGTACGGTATTGGGGGACTCCACCGCGAAAAGTAATTCGATTGCGAATTCACTGGAAATCATGGAGAAAAACTCCGGCCTGGGGCTGGCGTATTCCGCCTCGATGGCCTATTCGCTGCGCCAGGTGGCGACAGGCATTGGTGGCTTGGGCGGGCTGTTGGTGCGCAATTCCGGCGTAACTGGCGTTATGGCCGCTGATAACAAGGGCAGCGCGGCGGCATTTGGTTCTTCCGCGCTTGCCGTTGCAATCACTGGCGGCGTCATTGGACTTACACTCGATAAGCTGACGGGTGGGCTGGTAGGAAAAATCACTGGCGGCATCCTTGGTTCCATCTTCGGTGGTAAAACGACGACGATTGACACAGGACTAATGTTGAACAAAGCTTCGCTTGACAGCATTCAGGCGGGTGGCGTATCAGCCAGTCAGTACACGGATACCAAAACGTCGGGAGGCTGGTTTTCCCGTGACAAGAAACGTACGGCCTTGAGTGGCCTTGATCGCGAAGCGAACGACCAGTTCAGTAAAGTTATTCTCGGCCTGTCCGACACCGTCAAGGCTGCGGCCGGCGTGCTTGGGATGGACGGTGATGCATTCAATGCGCGGTTGAAGTCCTTCGTGGTCGATATGGGAAAGATATCGCTGAAAGACCTGAAGGGCGATGAGATTCAGAAAGCGCTGGAAGCCGCATTCTCCAAGCTGGGCGATGATATGGCCAAGTTTGGCGTTGGTGGCCTGGAGCAGTACCAGAAGGTCGGCGAGGGTTATCTGGAAACCTTGGCGCGCGTTGCGAATGACTACATGCAGGTGACGGATGTGCTGGCCGTGTTGGGCAAGTCGTTCAACAGCTCCGGTCTTGCCGCCGTGGCCCTGAGCGAAAGCCTGATAAACGCGGCTGGCGATCTCGATACCCTGACCAGCGGCACCAGCTTCTTCGTGCAGAACTTCCTGAGCGAAGCCGAGCAGATGGATCCCATCACCAAATCGGTGCGCAGCGCGATGGCGGCGATGGGACAGTCCGGCGTGACGACGAGCGAGCAATTCAAGGCGCTGGTGCTGGCACAGGACTTGAACACGGCCGCCGGCCAGAACATGTATGTGCAGCTGCTTGCCATCGCCGAGCCGTTCAAAAAGGCGGCCGACTATGCGGCAGACCTCAGCGCCGCCACCGGCGAGCTCGCCGAAGTGAGCAAGACAGCCAGCGACATCGCCAGCGAGCGCAAGGATATGCAGCAGCAGTTGAACGAATTGACGAAGACGGAAGCGCAGTTGCTGGCGGCTCAACGCAGCAGCGTTGCCGAAGTCAATCGCGGGCTGTTCGACCAGATCCAGGCCGTCAAGGCGGTGACCAGCGCGAAGGATGCGCTGGCCAAGGCCTACGAGACGGAATCTACGGCGGCCAAGTCGGCGCTGGAGAAGTCGAAATCGTGGGTGACGACTTTGAACGGGCTCAATTCCAGCATGGCGCTGGGCGCCCAGTCGACGCTGACGCCGGAGCAGAAGTACGCCGAGGCGCGGGCGCAGTTCGAGAAGACACTGGCGGCCGCGAATGCGGGCGACACGACGGCGCAATCGGGTTTGTCTGCCGCCGAACAGGCGTTTTTGACGGCATCGCAAGTGGTCAATGCGTCCGACGCCCGCTATGCGGCGGACTATGCCCGTGTGGTGGAAGCGAACAAGGAAGCATTGAAATGGGCAGCCGCGCAGGTCGACGTGCAGCAGGCCAGCCTCGATGCGCTCAATGCCCAGGTATCGGGCTTGATCACCATTAACGACAGCGTGCTGACGGTGGCGCAGGCCATTGCCGGCCTGCGGGCGGCGATGGGCGGTGCGGCGGATCTGGGTGTGCAACTCGGTAATCCTCCCGTCATCGCCGCGCTGGCAGCGATGACTTCCCCTGTTGCAGCGGCAGTCTTCGACCCCGTGCGCTACTCGTCGGCGGCGAACGTCGGCTCCGACGTCCTGGTCGCCGAAATCCGCGGCCTGCGCGAAGACAACCAGGCCATGCGCGTGGAGCTGGAAGGCTTGCGCGCCGACCAGCGGGCGCAAACGGGCGCCACCATCCAGGCCACCTTTGAATCGAACGCGAATGCCGCCAGGACGGTGGTCGATGGCGTGGATAAATCGTCCCGGGCATCCGCCTGGGCCAATGCGGTGAAAGGAGAATATGCATGACCGATGCGCAATTTCAGAAATGGCTGCAAAGCCCGTCGGCCATCCGCATGGTGCTGATCGAGGCGCAAGTGAATATGGCCGGCAGCGAAGTGACGCGGTATATCGCTTCGCGGCCCTACGTGACCGGCCCGCAGGAGGTGCCGGAAAATACTGCGTACCTGCCGCTGGCCAAGGGCGGCCTGGCCTTCACGGAACAGGTCAGCCTGTCCGGCGAGGCGGGGCTGTCGGGCGGCGATATCGAACTCGATAACGCCGACGGGGCTCTCGATGGCTGGCTGGATGACGTCTGGATGAACCGGCCGATCAAGGCCTGGGCCGGCGATCCTTCCTGGCCACGGGCCGACTTCCAGCTGGTCTTCGACGGCATCATCGCCGACGTGGCCAGTGCGGGGCGCGAGTCGGTCAACCTGGTGCTGCGCGACAAGCTGCAGCGCCTGAATACGCCGATCTCCGAAACCAAGCTGGGCGGTACGACGCCCAACAAGGACGCCATCCTGCCGATACCGTTTGGCGAGTGTCACAACGTGGCGCCCTTGCTGATCAATCCCGCCACCCTGGAATATGGTTTTCTCGGCGCGGTCGAATCGACGTTCGAGGTGCGCACGAACGGCAAGCCGATTGCCGTGGGCTTGAATGACCAGACGGGGCGCTTCAAGCTGACGACTGACCCGTTTTCCACCACGATCACGGCCAGCGTGCAGGGCGACAAGGGCGGCGGTTATGCGCCGCGCATCGCGCCGCTGGTGCAGCGCATCGCCACGGCCTACGGCAAGGCGGCCGACCGTTTTACCGTGGCGGACCTGGATATGGACAACCTGGCTGCCTTCGATGCGGCCCACCCGCAGCCGGTGGGGCTGTATGTTGCGGACCGCACGAACCAGGCGCAGGCCATCCAGCAGCTGGCGGCGAGCGTGGGCGCGCAAGCGCTGATGTCGCGCACCGGCCAGCTGCGCCTGGTGCAGATCGCATTGCCGGCCGCCGGCGTGCCGGTGGCGATCGGTCTGGAGCAGATGCGCGAACGCTCGCTGCGTCCCGCTCAGCGTTTGCCCGTGACGGCGGCCGTGAAGATCGGTTTCGACCGCAACTACACGCTGCAGGCCGGCCTGATGACCAGCATTCCGCCCGCGCATGCGGATTTGTATGCCACGGAATGGCTGACCGAAACGGTGGTCGATGAAGCCGTGCGCACACGTTACCGCCTTTCCGACGACCCGGCGCAGATCGATACCTGCCTCAAGACGCGGGCCGACGCCCGCGCGGAAGCGCAACGGCGCCTGGCCTTGAACAAGGTGCCGCGGACCATTTACGAATTCGATGGAGAACCCGAAATGATGATGCTGGAACTGGGGCAGCCCGTACAACTGCGCGCCGAGCGCTTTGGCTTGCAGGATGGCGTGCCGGGCGTGGTGGTGCTGCTGTCGCGCTTCTGGCTGACGGGCCGGGTGACGGTGGGGGTGCTCGTATGAGCGCGATTGTGGGGGAGCGTGACAGGTTGATCATGAGTACCGTGCCGCGCTTCGCACCGGCCAACGACCGCGTGCTGCTGCTGGCGGCGACTGCACAGGCGTTCAAGGTGGCCGCCACGACTATTGCCGCTCCTGCCAGCATCGATTTCACGGCTGGCCTGGTGAACATGCAGGGCCAGGTGGCGTTCACCGCCAGCAATGCCAGCGTGCTGACGCGCGTCGGCAACGTGGCCAGCCTGGCGTATGCCGGCATGGTGGGCGACAGCGTGACGATCACGGCGACCATTGTGGCTGACGGTCTGACCTACACGGCCAGCCAGACGGTGAGCAAGATTTTCGACGGCGTGACAGGCAATTCTGCTCGCGTTGCCTACAGCAAGACTACGCTGCTGTCGCTGGCCAGCGCCCCGGCGACGCTCAGTACGCAGGGCGATGCCTCTTTCCCGCCAATTGACACCTGGGGCGCAGGCACGGTGTGGGAAGGTTCGCCGCCGCTGTTTGGCGCAGGTGAATCGCTGTACCGGTCCGATGGTATTTTCAATCCGGCCAGCGGCACGACCAAGTGGGCGGCGCCGTATCTGAATGCGCTGAAGGTGGGGCAGTTGAGTGCGATTTCCGCCGATCTCGGCAAAGTTACTGCCGGCGATATTTACAGCGCGACGCTGCACGGCGGTAGTGGTTATCCCAACAATGCCTATGCATGGCCAAGCAATGGCGGTAGCGGTTTTCATCTGAGCGAGAGTGGATTGCTGTTTGGCAATCCGGGCCTGGGAAAGTATGTGCAGATCGATGCGGCAGGCAATATCTATGCGCCTGGCTTTTCCATCATTAATGGCCGCGCCGTTTTCAGCGGCAATCTGGACAGTGTCGATGGGAGCTTCACCGGTGAGTTAAAAGCGGCGAAGGGCAGCTTTGCCGGTGTGTTGGATGCAGCCAAAGGAAAATTTTCCGGTGAGCTGGACGCTGTGAAAGGTACATTCTCTGGCGATCTTTCATCTGCACGTGTGTCTGTTGGCACTGCCTCCGCTGCAACGGCATTTTTCGAACCCGGTTATCCATCGATTTCCCTGCAATCGTCCGCATCCGGAGTATTTGTTGAAGCTTCGTCGCTCAATTCTGCTGCCGTATTTACGAATCTGGAAGTGCTGTTCAAGCACAACGCTCCAGGGTGGCCTGCCGCGCTCCGTATCCGCTCTGGCAGAGTCTTTTTTTCAATCGTTTGCACGGCGGTGGTCGACGATCAACTGAGCATCTGGTATCGCATCAATAGCGGGAACTGGCTCTGGTTGAGCGGAGTCCAGGAGCGGCAGGATGGCGATGCTCCTGCCGCAACGGTCTACGGACTTACCTTGGATATCAACGTGGGTGACACCGTGCAGTTCGGTGTTTCCGGCACCAATGCATACCTTACCGCTGCGAATATGGGCAAGCTTTATGTTAAACAATGTCAGGCGATTGTGATCGCAAGGAATTTTTAATGGGAACAATAATTATTAACAGTGACGGCACTCAAACAAACGAGCGCACAGGAAAAACGATACCGCCCCAGCCCAGCGAATATCACGAATATGATGTGGCGGCAGACATGTGGATAGATGCAAGAACGCTGGATGGCGTCAAAGCGCGCACTTGGGATCGCATCAAGGCGGCACGCTGTATGGCTGAAGCTGCGGATTTCGCGTGCGATGGCGTCGTGTACCAGGCAGACAAGGATCGCATAGTTGGTGCGACGCAGCTGGCCCTGATGGCGCAGGCTGCCGGCCGGCCATACAGCATTGACTGGACCTTATCAAATAACACCCACCTGACGCTCGATGCTGCCGGCATGATCGCCGTTGGCGCAGCTCTGGGGGCGCAAGTTGCCGAGGCATTCGCCATTGGCCTTCACTTGCGCCAGCAGATCGCGGCAGCGAATTCCTTTGAAGAACTTGAGGCCATTGTTTGGCCAGCGCGGAGTGACGTATGAACAACTTGCGCATCATCCATGACAACGCCGGCGACCGGGCGGTGCTGACCGCGTCCAGCCAGGCTGGCGCGCTGGGGCCGGCCAACCTGCAGCACGAGGGCAAGTATGACGTGCTGCGTTCGCTCGGCCAGGCCTTGACCATTACGGCCACCTGGCCCACGCCCGAGATCATCGGCGGCGTGGTTCTGCCATTTTGCAACCTGACGCCGACGGCGACGATTCGCGTGCGCGGCTACGTCGAGCCAGGGGATGCCGTACCCGATTTCGATATCGGCACCGTGCCGGCATGCGAGTACGCGCGACTGGGCATGTGGAACTGGGGGGCGCTGCCCCTCGGTGTGAATGCATTCAGCTACGGAGGTGGCACGTATGGCCGCAGCTGGTTCCAGATGCGCAGCGTCAAAAAACTGGTGATCGACCTGGTCGATCCCGACAACCCTGCCGGCTACATTGAGGCTGCGCGCCTGGTGGCCGGCGCCTGGTGGAGCCCCGAGCAGAACGCATCTTACGGCGCCGGCGTCACGCCAGGCGATACCAGCAGCCAGTACCGCAATGGCGCCGGCGAGCAGAAAGTCGAGCGCGGTGCGTTGTACCGAAAACTGTCGATTTCTCTCGACCACATGACGCCAATGGATCGAGCCGAGCTGTGGCGCATCGTGCGCGGGAATGGTCTGTCGCATCCGCTATTTGTCAGCCTGTTTCCGGACAGCGACGACGTCGAGCTCGAGCAGACTCACCAGGTGTATGGGCGCCTGGCCAACTTGGCCGCCATCACCACGCCATCTTTCCAGGCATATACCACTACCATTGAAGTCGAGGAGCTGTAATGACTGATGCTTTTAAATACGGCCAGCAGGATCTGATCTATCAGCTGAACCAGTTGGCCAAGGCGAAGGATATTGTCGATATCCCGCAGAATTCCGCGGCGGCGGCCGCGAGCGCTGCTGCTTCGGCGGCTGCAGCCGCTGCGGCGGCAGAGTCGGATGGTACTGCTGCCATCGCTGCCTCAAAGGCGGAGGCAGCGCTCAAATCGCTTGAAGTGCGCTATCTTGGCGCCAAGGCGCTTCCGCCGGACGTTGACAATAATGGCGGTGCGCTGCTGGCCGGCGCGACCTACTGGGACACGGTGCTGAACGGCGGCTGCCTGCGCGTATTCCAGGCTGGCGCCTGGGTGACGATTCCGACGAACGTGGCGTCGCAAGTTGCAAGCACGCCGGCGGGTGGCATCGTTGCGACAAACGTGCAGGCGGCTCTGGCCGAATTGGATACCAAAAAAGCGGTGCGCGCGACAACGCTGGCTGGCTATGGCATTACTGACGCCCTGCCGAGCTCATATGTGCCGACCTGGGGCAGCATTACTGGTAAACCACAGTTTGCGGCGGTGGCCACGTCAGGCAGCAAAAACGATGTGGGCCTGAGTAAAGTGGACAATACAGCCGACGCGAATAAACCGATCAGCCTTTTGCAGCAGGAAGCGCTGGACCTCAAGGCAAATGCAGCGTCCCTGGATAAAGTGAGCAATACATCTGATGCTAACAAACCCGTGAGTATTCTCCAGCAGGAGGCAATGAATTTACTGGCTCCGAAGTCCAACCCTTCATTCACAGGACCAGTGCGGTCGACTGTCGGGTACCTGATCGGTGCCAGCGGGTATGGCCTGTACTCGCCTGTAGCAGGCACACTGTCAATGATTACAAATTCGGTTGAGCGATTCCGTGTAGCGGATACCGGGGTGATGACGTTCAGCAATTTAGTTTCAGTAGCGATGAATTCTCCTACGTTGACGGTAACATCCGGGGGGTCAACTGAAATTATCTCCCAGGGACAAAACGGATACGGCGTTTTCTCTGCGAAGGCCTCGGGCCTGAATCCCTCAATATGGGATTCGTATAACGCCAATGGCCTGTGTGGGCGGATGTTATGCAATAACAGTGCCGTGGATTCTACGTTCGCATTTCAGTTGCGAAAAGGTGGCGTGTTAAGCGATATCGTCGCCATTAATCCGCAACAGTTGTACCCAACGTCAGATAGCGTGTTGTCCCTTGGCGCGCCCGCATCCAGATACACCACCGTATATGCCGTTACAGGCGCCATCAATACCTCGGACGCCAGGATGAAGACACCTATCCGCCCAATGACAGACGCTGAGATCAGTGCGGCGGAGACCATCGCTGAAAGTGTCGGCACTTACAAGTGGTTGGAGTCGATCCAGGCCAAAGGGGCGGATGCTCGCCGGCACGTCGGCGGCACGGTCCAGGGCATCATTGCCATCATGGAGCAGCATGGACTCGATCCGTTCGAATACGGATTCATCTGTTTCGACCAGTGGGAGGAGGAGCTGGGTTATCGGCCGGCCGTGCCCCCTCAGCCTGCTTTTACCGATGCCGATGGGAATGTCGTTGTTCCTGCAGCTGAGGCCGTGGAGGCAACGCAAGTGGTCATCAGGGAGGCAGGTAGTCTGTATTCCCTGCGCAACGATCAGCTCAATCTGTTTATCGCCCGTGGCCTCGTGGCTCGTATCTCCAGAACAGAGGCGCGCCTTGCTGCGCTCGAGGCGTCCTAGTCCATATCATTCATCGTCACCACAAACCCGCTTCGGCGGGTTTTTTCATTTCCATCACCTGAAAGGCAACCATGGCCCTCGAAACCACCGCCGCCGGCGGCGCATTGATCAAACTGTTTGGCGTGCCCGTGCTGGCCGGCGCCGCCGCCACGTCGCTGGGCTTCATGTTCATGTGGCCCCAAACCACCAAGGAGGCATTTATTCGTTTTTGTTCCAGCATCATCATTTCCACCTTTCTCGGCCCCGTGCTGGTGGCCGCCGTGCTGTCGTGGTGGCCCAGCCTGTTCGACAGTGCGAAAACCGTGGCGAGCCTGTATGGCGGCGACCCGGCCACGGGATTTTTATTTATCGCCGCGCCGCTGATGGTGGCGGCCGGCTTGCCTGCCTGGTGGGTACTGGGCGCCTGCGTGCGCTGGTTCGACAAGCGGCGCGGCAAGGATATCGGCGAACTGGCGGCCGATGCGGCCGCTGCCGTCAAGGATGTGCGGGGCATGCTGTGACAGGCGCGCAATTGATGCAGATCATGCCGTTGGCCGGCCGCCGCGCTACGCTGTTCCTGGCTCCGCTGAATGCGGCGATGAGCGAGTTCAGCATCGATACGCCGCTGCGCCAGGCGGCGTTTCTGGCGCAGGTGGGGCACGAATCGGGACAGTTGCGTTATGTGCGCGAGCTGGCCAGCGGCACGGCCTATGAAGGACGCGCGGACCTGGGTAATGTGGTCGCTGGCGATGGCGTGCGCTTCAAGGGGCGCGGCTTGCTGCAGGTGACGGGGCGCGCCAACTACGCGGCGTGCGGCGTGGCGCTGGATATCGACTTGCTGGCGGCGCCGCAGTTGCTGGAGCAGACGACTTTCGCATGTCGCTCGGCGGGCTGGTTCTGGCAATCGCGCGGCTTGAACCGCCTGGCAGACGCGGGTGACCAGGAACGGGTGACGCGTCGCATCAACGGTGGCGTGAACGGCCTGGCAGAGCGTCTGTCCTTGTACCAGGCTGCGCGCAAGGTGCTGGCATGAAGCCGTCCTGGAGCATTGTGGCCATGCTGTTGTTGCTGGGCACGGCCGTGTTTTGCGCCCAGCGCTGGGGCCGCGAAACGGGCCGTGCCGCGTGCGCGGCGCAAGTACTCGAAGTGCAAGCCGTGTTGCGGCGCCAGAGCCAGGCGCTCGACACGATGCGGGAAGAGGGCGCACGCCGGTCGGCGCGGGTACGCCAGGCGCTGGCCACAGCGCAGACCGGGCAGGCAGACGCGCAAGCGGCGGCAGCGCGCATCCTGGCGCTGCCGCCCGAAGGCGACGCCTGCCGTGCCGCCGAGGCCTTGATCGCCAGAGAAATGCCATGAGGCCGCCAGGCGAACGTGCCGGAAGGCATGCAGGCAGCCTCGCCAATCGTTTAGCCAGTTTATTGCTGGTAAGCTTGTTGACCGGCTGTGCGGCATGGGGGCCAGCATCGCAGGTGCAAGCGTGGCCGGTGAGCGCGCCATGCATCGCCACGCGCCCCGCCTCGCCCGCCTTGCCGGCGGTGCCAGCCCACGGCATCTTCGAGCAAGTGCAAGCCTTGCTGGCGCGCGAGCAATTGCGTGCCGCCCATGTGCGTCAGCTGGAAGCGCTGCTCGATGCCTGTGCGGGCGGCTAACAACGCCTGATGGCGCCTGACTGCGCCTGATAGCGCCCACCAAAACCGTGACGGGCGCAAGGAAGGCCCGGCGTCCCGCTGGCCCGAGAAACGCCACTGCCCGAAGCAGCGTGCCGCCGAGGCAGTGAGCATCGCCGGCCGCAAATGACGATGCGCATTGGTTTTTGACAGGCGTTCCAGGCAGCAGTCCCCATTCACCCGTGGCCTGCCAGCGCCGCCGCCTTCTGGTGCAGATGCGGGGCGGCATGCGAGAAAACGGTGCATTCACCGCCTGATTAGCTGATTTCTGCTGACTTTCGGCACAATCTCTGTATACAATCACCTGGCACGAAGCGTGCATGGCTACCTCGGTCATTCCATCCAAGGAGCTTCGCATGCATCATCGGCCGCTAGTGTGTTTCTGTCGTCCCGTTTCTGTCTTGCTTTTCCTTTTCACCTGCACCCATCCGTGCCGCAGTAACCCAGGAAATGGAGCGTAAATGGCCTCTCCCCGTCTGAAATCCATCCACCGCGGCGTGTCCGGTACCACGCCTGCCGCTCCGTCCCCCGTCGATGAAGTGCTGCCGGCCGGGAAACTGTTCACCCTGGGCTTGCAGCACGTACTCGTCATGTATGCGGGCGCCATCGCCGTGCCGCTGATCGTCGGCCGCGCGCTCAAGCTGCCGCCCGAGCAGGTGGCGGCGCTGATCAGTGCCGACCTGTTCTGCTGCGGCCTCGTGACCCTGATTCAGTCCTTGGGAATCGGCAAGCATTTCGGCATCCGTCTGCCCGTCATGATGGGCGTGACCTTTGCCGCCGTCAGTCCCATGCTGGCCATGGCGAACAATCCGGCCCTGGGCATCACCGGCATCTTTGGTGCCGTGATCGGCGCCGGCGTCGTTTCCATGCTGATCGCGCCCTTCATCAGCCGCCTGCTGGCCCTGTTCCCGCCCGTGGTCACGGGCAGCATCATCGCCGTGATCGGCGTGTCGCTGATGCGCGTGGGCGTAAACTGGGCCATGGGCGGGCCGCCCGCCATGGCGCAGATCGCCGATCCCGCTTTTCTCAAGATGGCCGCTGCCGCCACGGCGGCCGGCTTGCCCGCGCCGCCTGGCCCCGTGCCCCTGATCGCCAACCCCGGCTACGGCGCGCTGGACAACATGGGCATCGCCTTCTTCGTGCTGGCCGTCATCTTGCTGGTGGCCAAGTATGGCCGTGGTTTCCTGTCGAATATCGCCGTGTTGATCGGCATCATCTCCGGCACGGCCCTGTCGTTTGCGCTGGGCAAGGCCGACTTCGCCAAGGTGGCCAGCGCCAAGGCTTTCGCCATCGTTACGCCGTTCCAGTTCGGCATGCCGACTTTCGACCTGGTTGCCATCGTGACCATGAGCCTGGTGATGATCGTCGTCATGATCGAGTCGCTCGGTATGTTCCTGGCCTTGGGCGAGATGACGGGCAAGCGTATCGAACAGGCCGACATCAGCCGCGGCTTGCGCGTCGATGGTCTGGGAACCTTGATCGGCGGTATCTTCAATACCTTCCCGTACACGTCGTTTTCGCAAAACGTGGGCCTGGTGGGCGTGACGGGCGTGCGCAGCCGCTGGGTCTGCGTGGCGGCCGGCATCCTCCTGCTCATCATGGGTGTGATCCCGAAGATCGCGCAGACGGCCGAAGCCGTGCCGGCGTTCGTGCTGGGCGGGGCGGGGCTGGTGATGTTCGGCATGGTCGCCGCGACGGGCATCCGCATTCTGGCCGGCGTCGACTACAAGAGCAACCGCAACAACCTGTTCATCGTGGCCCTGGCTATCGGCTTCGGCATGCTGCCGCTGGTGGCCGAGCAATATGCGCAGCACATGCCGAAAGTCCTGTCGCCGTTGCTGCACAGCGGCATCCTGCTGGCCGCCATCGTTGCCGTGCTGCTCAATCTGTTCTTCAACGGGCTGGCGTCAAGCGAAAAAGCGCGGCAGCAGGCGCGCGAGAACAGTCACGGCAGCGATTGAGGCATCGCCGGCGCCGTGAATGCGGTGCGCGGCGCTGCCGGTCAGCCAGGCGGCAGCACCCTGAGCACCACGCAATTGCGTCCCTCATCCTTGGCGTGGTACAGCGCGGCATCGGCCAGGCGCAGCAGGGCGTCCGGATCGGCGGCTCCCGGTGCCGGCTGGACCGCGATGCCGACGCTGATCGTCACCTGCCGCGCCTCCGCGTTCGCGTGGGAGATACCCAGATCTTCGATCGCCCGCCGCAGTGCTTCGCCGATCTGGCGCGCTTCGTCCGCGCCGGTGTTGGGCAGCACGATCGAAAACTCTTCGCCGCCATAGCGCGCCGTCAGGTCGCCCGCGCGCCGCATGCCGGCCGCCAGCGCATGCGCGACCCGCACCAGGCATGCATCGCCGGCCTGGTGGCCGTGACTGTCGTTGAAGCGCTTGAAGTAGTCGACATCGAGCATGATGACGGCAAGCGGCCGGCCGACGCGCGTGGCACGCGCACATTCGGCACGCAATACGTCGTCGAAATGACGCCGGTTCGCCAGGCCGGTCAGACCGTCCGTGATGGACAAGGTCGCCAGTTTGCGGTTGGCGTCTTCCAGCTGTTCCGTGCGTTCGGCAACGCGCCGTTCGAGGCTGTCATGCAGCCTGGCGCTGGAGATCGAGATCATCGCCTGGGCGCCGAGCATGCGCAGGAACGCCACGCGTTCCTCCGTGAACGAGGCTTCTGCAAGCCGGTTCTCGAAATACAGGATGCCGCCGATCTGGCCGCCGTGCCGTATCGGCAGGCACATGACGGCGCGCGGCAGGTGCAACTGCACGTACGGATCGGCGGCAAAGCGCGAGGCGCCCGTGATGCAGTCTTCGATCACCTCGGCGCCGGTGCGAATGACGTAGCGCAGCAGCGACAGCGGGAACTGCGAGTCGCTGGCGGCGTTCAGGTCGAACTGGCGCGATTGCAGGACAGTGACGACATCGCCATCGATATTGGCCTCCAGCTGATAGTTGCCTTCGGACAGCAACAGCAGGCGCGCCACCTGCGCGCCGGCGTTTTCGCACACGATGGTAATGAGGCGCGTCAGCACGCTGCGCAGGCCCACTTCGTTCGACAGGATCTGCGACGCTTTCAGCAGCGACGCCAGGTCGAGCGCTGAACTGCCGTGCGTGTGGGAGACGGAATGACGTTGTGCGCCGCGGCCATCCATCCTTGACAGCAGTGCGCCATGGCGCGCCTGCAGCTGCGCCACCTTGCCCTGCGCGCCCCACTGGCCGTAGTGCGCGATGGCGTCCTGGATGAAGACGCCGGCCACGCGCGCATGTCCTTGGTCGAACCAGCATTCGCCGCACAGTTCATTGCCCAGCGCTTGCATGTTGACGTAGCCCGCCAGGCCGGCCGCGTCGATCGCCTGCTGGTAGCAGCGCGTGGCCAGCTGCAGGTCTTTCCGGTAGCGTGCCATCTCGGCCATCACCAGCAGATGCTTGGCGTCGCTATTGTCCGAGCCTTGCCTGGACCACTCGGCGAGGCTCGTTTGCAGCGTGTCGACCACGGCCAGCATATCGCCCGCATCGGCACGCGCAGGATCGCGCCGCAAGGCGCGGATCAGGATCAGCGCGGCGTAGAAGCTGCACTCGGCAACCTTGGCCTGACCGCGCATGATCTGGGTGACGATGCCAAGCTGGCCGGCCAGCGGCTCGGCGTCGGCGCTGTCGAACAGGTAGGCGTTGCGTATTTTCCCCTGCAAGAAGTAGGCGCGGTACAGCTGCGAGCCGCCATACTGATCGAGGAAGCGCGCCTCGCTGAAGGCCCCATCATCGTAGCTGTCGTGACGGGGCAGGAGACCCATCAGGCATTTGATCGGCTGGACCGCGGCGGCGACGCAGCAATCGGCCATCGCCTGCTGGCCGTTGGCGCGCATCAGCGCCAGGTCGTGCTCGATGTCGTGCATCAGGTGCGGCAGGTAGTCGCCGAGGATGATACGGTCGGTGGCGCGCACGGCCGCCACCACGCCGACCTGCACGAAGTCGGCGATTTCCAGCGCCCAGCCAAACGCTTCTTCGTACAGGGCGTCGGAGCTGCGCAGCGGCTGCGTCCAGTGGTTGCTGAGCGCGCCGAACATCAGGCCCGTGAGCGTGCGCGTCTGCAGGTTGGCACGGCGCCTGGCCAGCGCCATCGCCATCGCGCCGAAGGCGTAGCCGCGCGCGATGTCGCCGCTGTACAGCGCAAGCATCATCGCGTAGCCGACATAGGCGACAGCGCTGAAATCGCTGTTCCCCCGCTGCATCGACAGCTGCGTCATCGACACCACCATCAGCGCGCTCAGATCCTGCTGGCCGGCGTAGTAGCTGGCCATCCACAGGCCCTGCATCATCTGCATCGCGGCCACGGCGTCCGGCTCGCACATGTCATCGGCCGCCAGCAGGGTGTCGGGCGCGTGCGCGCCAGGCTGCTGTCCGATGTCGGCGAGAATGTCGCTGAAGCGCGCCTTCATCTGCGCCACATCGTGCGGGATGTCGATGTGCAGCAGCGCCAGGCCGTCGCGCTGCACGGCAATGGCGTCGAGCAGGCGGCCCTGCAATTGATACTGGTGCGCCTGGATGGTAATGCAGCGCACCTGCTGCAAGGGGCTCAGGGAGCGGGCGCGCACCAGTGGATAGATCGCCTCGGCCGTATCGAACTGGCCGCACAGGTAAGCCGCTTCGGCCGCGCCCAGCTGCAGGTCGAGCCAAAGGCTGGCGTGGACGCTCCATGCGTGCTCCGGCAGCAGCTCGAGACCTATGCGCATGTGTTCCAGCGTGGACTGGAACGCGGCGGAACGCCGTGCCTTCACGCCGGCCTGGAGATTGAGCGTCGCCAGCTGCACGCGCTCGTCCGCATCTTTGATCAGCGCGCGACCGGCGTTGAGCTGCTCGACGATTTCAAACAGTGTTGCGTCCTGGTGCTGCAGCGCCGTATGCCGCAGGAGCAAGCGGCCGATGAGCAGATGGTTGGCCACGCGCGTAGCGTCGTCGGCGACCAGGTAGGCGGCCTGCTGCACCCGGTCGTGCAGGAAGCGGTAAGCGACGCCGCTGTTGGCCGCATCGCTCTCGCCACTGACGTACTTATAGCGTTCGTCGAGCGGCTGGATCAAGCCTGCCCTGAGCGCCGGCCACAGGTCTTGCTGCGTTTTGCGGTGAGCGCGGTCCATTGCCAGCGCGAGCGTATCGAGCGTGAAGCGGTTGCCGCAGGAGGCGGCCAGTTGCAGCAGATGCTGCGTCACCGTGGGCAGGCGGCGGATTTTTTCCAGCAGCACCTCGACCACGTTGTCGGTATATTTGGCCTGTTCTATCGCGGGCAGGTCCCAGTCCCAGCAATCGTCGGCGGCCCGGTAGCGCAGATGGCCCGTCTCATTGAGCGAAGCGAGGAACTGGTTGAGGAAAAAGGGATTGCCGGCCGTCTTGCGGTAGCAAATGCTGGTCAACGGCGCACAATCGTGGGTTGCCACGCGCACGGTGGCCGAGACCATTTGCGCCACCTGCGGCTCGGTCAATGCGCTCAGTAACAGCGTCGACAGGCGTACCTCGCGGGCGAGCAGCTTGTCGCGCAGCGCGATCAGCGGATGATCGGCGCTCACCTCGTTGTCGCGATACGCGCCGATGAACAGCATGCAGCTCTTGTCGCAGGAGACCATCAGCAGTTCGATCATTCGCAACGTGGCCGCATCGGCCCATTGCAGGTCGTCGAGGAACAGCACCAGCGGATGCCCGGCGCAGGCGAACACTTCGACGAAGCGGGGGAAGAGGCGGTCCAGGCGCAGCTGGGCCTGTGCCGGGTCCGACGCGGGCACTGCGTCCGTGGGGCCGACGATCAGCGCCAGTTGGGGAATCAGTTCGATCAGCATGCCGATGCCGCTGCCCAGCACCTCGTGCAGTTTGGCGGACCACTGCCGCAGCGTTTCCTCGGGTTGGCCGAGCAGCTGGCGCACCAGCTCCTGGAAGGCCTGGATCAGCGGGGCATACGGCACGTCGCGCTGGAGCTGGTCAAATTTACCGGACAGGAAGCAGCCGCGCCGCGCGATGATGGGCTTTTGCACTTCGTTGACGACCGCCGACTTGCCGATGCCCGAATGGCCGGCCACCAGCAGCATCTCGCACCTGCCCGCGGCGCTGCGTTCAAATGCCGCCAGCAGCACGGCGATGGCATCCTCGCGCCCGTGCAGCGTTTGCGGCACGAGGAAATGGCCGTTGTGGTCGGACAGCTTGAGCGTCTGCGCCGGCTTTTGCGCGCGGCATGCTTCGAGATCGCTGCGCAAGCCCTGCAGGCTCTGGTAGCGCTGATCGGCATTTTTTTCCAGCAGCCGCTGGATGATCGGCAGCAGCTGGCCAGGCAAGCTTGCCAGCGCCGGGTGCGACCAGTCGGGACTGCGCGCAATGTGGCAATGCACGAGTTCTATCTCGTCGCCCGTCTCGAACGGCGCCTGGCCGGCCAGCAGCTCGTAGAAGGTGGCGCCCAGCGCATAGAAATCGGCGCGCCAATCGACGCGCCGGTTCATGCGTCCGGTCTGTTCCGGAGCCATGTAGCGCAGCGTGCCTTCCAGCGTCTGGAGATTGGCGATGCCATGGCTTTCGTACGGCAGTTCGCAGGCGATGCCGAAGTCGATCAGCTGCAGCAGGCGCCGGCCGCCATTCCACACCAGATTGGCGGGATTGATGTCTTTGTGGATCACGCCCTGACGATGAACCTCGTCCAGCGCCGCGCACAGTTGCAGCGCGATGTCGAAAAAGTCGTCCAGCGCCAAGGCGGGTTGCGACGGCATCCTGCGCGCCGCCACCTGCGCACGCAACACCTGGTCGAGCGCCAGGCCGCCGCAATCTTCCACGATCATCGTCCAGCACCCGCCGTGCAGCTGCAGCGCCAGCGGATGCGCCACGCCCGGATGGCGGCAACGGCGCGCGATCGCATACTCGCGCTTGAATTGCGCCAGTTGCTGAAAGGAGGGGAACTGCTGATTGGGTTTCTTGACGATCAACGCGGTGCCATCGGCGGCCCTGGCACGGTAAACCCGTGAGCGGACACCGCTGTGCAGCTGTTTGATGATCTCGTGGTCGAAAAGAGAGCGCATGGGCTAGCAGTACACAGACGGTTGCGGGAGCCTGGAGGCGCACATTTCGGAATATTACTTGATTGTAAGTATTATATCAGTAGGGGCCTTTGGAGGAGGGAGAGGGGGGCGGGGTGTTGTAAAAACGTCAGTGGGAGCAGGTTAGCCCGGGTGTGGGAATTGATCGTGATGACAGTCGCGGCAAGGTGAAGAAGTAGAGGTGATGGAAGTGTCGGAATTTACAGACAAGGAAGAGTTACGCGTAGATGCCGCACCTCGGCCAGCACATGCTATTGGGCAAGATACAAGAGGATTTTCTGGAATTGATGAAGCCTCCATACCTTTCTTGAAGTAGTTATCACTTAGGTGCAAGTCCATCGCCTTGCAATATGGGTAGCCACACATTGTGCGCAATTTTTTCGAAACCCGTCGACGTTGGATGAAGTTCGTTAGCCCAGTCGTCGTCACCTAAGGTGCCGCGACTATCGACAAGACGAACGCGGCCGGGATAACGAGCGACCAACCCCTTCAACCGCAAAGTGAACTCGTCGATCAAAAAACGGATGCAGGAATCCTGCAGGTGGGTAGGCACGTTTGCGACTACTAGCGATGCTCGCAGCCATTTGCTTTCGGCACCAAAGATGCCGATACCTGTTGGCCGAGCATAGTCGTAGTTATGTAAATAGATCTTCGTTGGACCGGTTGCATTTTGCGTCGTATTCCAAGTTGCACCAATTATCTTGTCGATAAGAGCGATGAAGCTTCCCGTAACTTTATTTAAAAATCGGTTCAGGCTTTGCTCGTCATCACCGGATCGGTAGCAAGCTTCAGCCGAAGTGCAGGCGGAGCAGTCTTTTAGCAGTAGCGGGCGCATATCGGATAGGCCGGCGAAGTCGTTCCCTCCACCGCTTATGAAAACAGCCGACAAAGAATCCCCATGTAGTTGTAATGCGGTCTGGATTCTTCTTTTATAGGTTCCGTAAACATAATCGTAGGCTTCGGCACCGTTATTTCCGTGAGCTAGAATGTAATGCTCCTTTTTTTCAACCAAATTTCCTAATTTGCTTAATAATGAGCCACCAGGAAGAGGATACCAGAACCAGCTGTCGCCGATTGCCAATATTGACGGTTGATGAAAATCGTTCTGCATCATGGTCTCGTCCCAATAAACATTTTTGTTGTGCATAATAATTTCTCCAGTATGAACCATCTTTGAATTCATGCTTAGGATTCTTGGTGGAAAGCGGACAGATTCCTAAGCATTACGAATATTTTTTTCCTCTGGCGATGAGGTCAAGCAGGTGAGAATGTGCGAAACGCGCTTATGGAATTTTTTGATAATTTGTATTTTTGTATTTCATCGGTATAAGAAATGGTGCCTGATTCTATTGGTTGCTTCGGTGCGTCTTCCTTAATTGGCTGAGTAAATTTCTCAATCTGACAATTTGATGCTAAATTAAATTTCATTCCGTCATCAGTTTTTTGAAACTGTGACTGTATATAATTTTCTTTTTGATGGATTGTTAAGATTGGCTCTCTATTAGTCAGCAGAGAGCTAATTAGGTTCATTTTTTTGGATTCGAATGGCACCGCCGGCCTTGACGCCGCCGTGAGGCTGCTTGAACAAGCTGATGGTGCTCGCCAGCTCGTCCTCGCTGGCTTTTATCGCCGCCGCACGGCCATGGTCAGCCGCTTTTCTAGAGAGCGTTTGACGTCACTCTGTGGGCGGTGATGGCGGCGATCACGCCGGGGCAGGGGGCAGGGCGTGGTCCTCATGGTCGTACTCCACCACGTCGCCGTCGGGGTAATGCTTCGTGTGGATAGTGTCGTCGGACTCGCGTGCCTCAGACGCTTGCGGATACATCGCCGCGTAATCACGCCGCGCGTTAGGTGGTCTCTCGGGAAAAGACGATCAACTGTTCGCCCATGGTCCGCACCGACTAGGTGGGCGTGCTGTCAGCGTGCCGCGCGGCCCATTTCAGCAGGGGGGACGTCGTACTGCTGTCAGAACTTGTCCCGGTAGGGCGGCATGTGCTTTATCTCGGCCGGATGCTGGATGTCCAGGCAACCGGCCTCGCCGGTTTGACCGCGATGCGCTCGGTCAGGTTCAGCTTGATCGAGATATCGACTGTTTCACGGTTGTTGAATTCGAACTTGAAGGCGATGCCGTGTTTGCGCGTTTTCTCATTGGTCATCAGGTCGAGCTGGTGAACTTTCAGCCAGGCGAGCAGGGCCACCATGATGGCATCGCCCGCGCTATCACGGCGTAAATCTGGCGTAACCGCTAGAGGTTTTTGTCGGGTTTACTATGCATTAGCAGGAATCTCGGGACGTAAAAAAAGCCACTAACCCGTTGATTTTATTGGGTTTAATGGCTTTTTTTATGTTTCTGAATTCTGTGCGCTGGTGCCCGGAGCCGGAAACTCAACCTATTGAATAATGCGGCTTTCCGGGGTGTTGGCGTAATTTTGGCGTAAACGAAATTAATTCTTTTCTCGGTACGATTCGGCCCAGGCGATCACCTCCTTTGCATTATACAGGGGCTGCGCATGCCCCTTCGACGTTGGCAGCCGGATGGCTTTCGGGAAGCTTGGAAGGCACGCCATGCGTTCCCGCACGGTTCCCGGTTCCCGCTTTAAGTACTGCGCGATTGTGGCGATGTCCCACAGGTCAATCGCCAGCGGAATGGCGGGGCGCTGCAATTTATCGATGGCCAGAGCCAGTTTGGCGACGAATTCCGTTTCGTTCATATTCATTGTGTGCTCCTGGCCGCCGTACCGGCAGTGATAGTTGTAAGGTTCTTCGGCAATGCTGTGACAAGGTGTTGTTCTTTTGTAACTCTGGCGAACAGCGCATGCTCATTTTTTAAAGCACGCAGGATTTCGGCATAGTTTCGAAATGCGTTGCCACCCTCGTCCGGGGTGCGCGCTTCGGCAAATTCCTCAGCCATCAGAATTGCGCCATCGAGTACCGACTCATGCCGCGCGGCCAGGGCCATGTATTTCTGATCCGCGTATCCGGCAATCACCAAAGCGAACGCTTCGGCCTCGGTGCGCTGCGGGACTTCTGCACCGTGCTTGCGATAGTCACGAAGGCGGCAAAATTCTTTGTATTGGTCCATTTTCGTAATCTCCATCTAATCCGTGCATCCACAATCGGTTAAGGCATCATCGAAGGGGAACAGCTCCCCGTGATTCATTGCCATGTCATACATCGCCTGATAACTGGGCCTGTCCTTGCGGAACCAGCCGCCAGCACCAGATCCGGACGCCTGGGCGTTCTTTTCCTGCTGTATCCACCACAGGGCGCGACTGGGCTTTTCCCTGATCAGGGATAAAACCTGGTTGCCGCCTTTCAGGAAGCACAGATCGCAGTTGCCGTGCATCGTCTTGCCGCTCATGTTCGGCAAGCCCAGGTCAAAATCTTGTGCTGCCCAAAACGCGCTGACGTCAGCCACGGTCAGGCCGGCCGCCGCCAGGGGCGCTTCTTTCACTTCGTGCTTGCCGTAGTCCTGATTCGCCAGCCGCGCCACGCGCATGGGTTCGTCTGCGCGCATGCCGATAAACGTAGTCCACTCGACCAGGCCTATCGACTTCAAGTAGCGCTGCATCGGGCGTACCTTGAGTTCCGCCGTGCAAAAGCGTGCGACCGGGTTTGGCAGGAATTTTTTTTCGTCGTGCAGATTGGCGAACGGCTCGCCGCGGCGGCTGGCCGTTGCAAAGTCCACGATGGCAAATTCCTTGCCGCGCGCTTCATTGCGAGGGCGGTTTTCTATCCAGACGATGGGAACGCCCCAGCGCTCGCCGCAGTCGCGCACGAATTCAAGGGTCGCTTCCTCTTCCTTGCCGGTGTTGGCGAAGCACACCACCACGTCGGCCGGCAGCGTGCCGCCGTAGGCTTGAAGCGTCATCCACAGCATCATGCCGCTGGTACGGCCGCCGCTGAACGAAATGACGCCCGGGCCATCGAACAGGAATGGGCTGTTCATGCGGGCACCATGCAGCGTCGCGCCAAGGCCACCAGCCAATGCGCCAGCTCGGCCGGCGTGTGTTCGCGTTCTGCCTTGCCGCATTCCGGCCGCCAGCCCGGATCGCCTTTCCGGCGCCGCTCGCCGGCGCGGTTGCGGCCGGATGGAGCGATCACATGCGAGGCGTCGCCCAGGACGATGGGCATGGCCGGTATTTGAGCCGGCGCACAGCCGACGATGTACAGCAAGGTAGCCTTTTCCGCTCGGTGGCCAAACGAGCTTTGGAAAATCGGTAGCGTCCAGCCGCCAAATTGGTCCCGCTCGCCGATCGCTGGCAGGCCGCAGTGTGGCCAAAGGGTCGAGCGCTTCGGGTGCTCCAGCACGCCGCCGAACTTGCGCACTTGGGCGACGGCCCACACCGCGAGTTCCTTTTCGTCTGGGCGCGGCTTGGCCAGGTGGCGCAGCGTACCCCAGGAGCGGCACGGCGGATGCGCCACCACCGGCACGCCACCCGGCCAGGCGCGGGCGTCGCGCTCCGCGTCCCAGGCGTCAACCGCCGGCATGGTCTTGTAGATGGAATTGGCGCGCACGAACAAGGCCGCCACGGCAGGTAATGAGCGTTCCGCTGTCATGCTGGGCACCCGACAGGCGCGGCTGCTTTTTTGACCGCCTCGATGGCGCCCAGTGGCACGGCGCGGAACATGCCAGGCCATTGGTGGTCCAGTTCCACCCAGGCATGCAGCTCGCCATTGCCCACGTCGCGGCGCAGGTCGTTGACGGTGCCGGCCTGGTAGCCTTCATCGGTATCGAATGTCACGCGGTCGCCCAGGGCGATTTGCCGCGGCGAATTGGTCAGGGTGGTCAGCATTGCGGTGCTCCTTTCAGTTTGGCGGTAACGCCGCACACGCCAAAGCGGTCGATGGCAGCGTCGATCACGTCGCCGCTGGATGCGGCAACCTCAAAAAATTCAAAGCGTTCGGTTTGCGTGCGAACGATCACGGCATAGGTGCTCATGTGCCATTTCCTTCTTGGGGTGGGGTGTCGGGGACGATCAGCCGGGGATACGGGCAGGCGTTGACGGCCGCCCAGGCGGCAATCAGTGCTGTTTTTGCCTCGTCGGACAGATTGGGTACGGGCGCCGTCGGCGGCGTGGCCGGGGCAGGGCGGTCGGGATGCGTACAGTTATTTACACGAGTCCGAGGAACGGCAACCCCAACAGCCACCCCGCGCCCGCCTGTGGCCTGTACCGGCGTCCACGTATGGCGCACCGACTTGAAGACCACGCCTATGAGGTCGCTGCAGCGCACGCCGTAGGGCGTGGTGCGCAGCGTTTCGCCGTAGCGGCCGATGACGGTCTTTTCGTCCTTGGCCAGGGTGACGATCAGCTCCTTGCGTGGCACCAGGGCACCGCCCTGGGCGCGCAGGTACTCGGCCCAGCAGGCGCGCTTTTCGCCGTCGATCTTTTGCACGGCGTCCCAGGCGCGGCGCATGGCGGCCGGCGCTTCATTGAGCATGCTTTCCTCGATGCGGCGCAGTTCGCGCCACACGGTGACGGGCGCGCCGCCCCATTGCTGGAATTGACGGATGCCCCAGCAAGCGGCCCAGGACTCGACGCGCGCGGAGGGCGTCAGTTCGACATCGCCTTCGGTGTCGGCCGTGACGACATAGCCCTCTTTGGTCTTGTGCTCGGCCACGCCGTCGATGTTCTTGGCCACATACTTGGCGATGTAGCCGGCGGCGCTGCCCTTGGACCAGTCGATGCGTTTCACGTCCAGACGGCGCGCGAATGCGCCCGGTTCGCCACGGTCCACGCGCCATGCGTAGCGCTTCATGATGCGGATGGCGCGGCCCGCCACGTCCCGCAGGTGGGCCGTTTTGTATTTCGCTGTCGGGCGCACGAACAGAAGCAGATGCCAATGCGGACAGCCATCGTGATGCGGTTCGGCGATGCGAAAGCCGTACAGGCCGATGCCCCGGCGCGCCAGCGCGGAACGGCACAGGGAAGTCATCTTGCCCAGGTATGCATTCGCCTCGCGCGGCGTGGAGCCGTCAAACTTGTCGTTTGGCTTGCCACTGTGCTGCATGGCGTGGAAGCGCGAAGGGCACGTCCAGGTGATGAAAATGCCCTGGTCGCCGCACTCGCGGGCGATCTGCTCGAAGCCGTTGATGCGCAACATCAGCTCGCCGCGCCGGATGGCTTTATTCGCAGTCGTTTTCTCGGCCAGCTCGGCTATGCTGAATTGCTGGCCGTTTTCGTTTTGCACCAGGGTGGCGGCCAGCGCCGCCGCGTTGCGCCGGTTTTGCGCCAGGCGCGACAGCACGGCGTCGTTGCTGGCGTAGGGTTCGCCGCTGTATTTCACATAGCCCAGGCGGATATTGCCGGCCTCGAAGGCGCGCTTGACCCGCTTGCGCAGTTGGCGGCGCCACCAGCGGGCGTCCACCAGGCGGGCGATGGTGTCGGTCATCGTGTCGAACTCGGGCAGCTCGATGCCATACGAGGCGCATTCGTCTTCCATGATCTGCAGGGCGTGCTTGTCGGACACGGCCATCCACAGCATTTTGGAGACGCCAGAGGCAGCGCGCTCAGCAGTGGCCACGATGTCGGCATCGCTCTGCGACAAGTCGACGCCGGCCGGCACGTACTGGTCGGCAAATTTGCGCACAAAGCTGGTGGCGACGGATTCATAGACTTTGTACCAGGACGACCAGGCCATTTTTGCCATGGCGGCCGTGATGACGCGGTTGCGCCATTTGAACGGGATACGGGCCAGCTCGGGCGCGAATTGGGCGGAGCGCAAGAAGGCTTCGTGGCGCTGCGGGGCAGGCAGCAGGATTTGTTTAGATTGCATTCAACAGTCTTTCGTACACACGGATAGCGGCAGAGGTGGCGGCGCGCAGCTCGATGCGCTCTTCCTCGGTAAATGAGTGGATGGGCGATTCCCAGCGGTCGGCGTCCATGCCGGCGGCGATCAGCACAGAGCGGCGCGCGCCACGCGGCGACAATCCCCAGGCCTGGGCCATGAAGGGCGCCAGATTGCGCGGCTTGATGCTGCGCAGCTGGGCCTTTGCTTCGGCGATGGCGGCCAGCGCATGCCCGGCGCCAGGTGGCGTCGGCATGTCCTTGTCGCGCGCAGCCAGAATCTCGGCGGCAGGCTGGAAGGACAGGTGATTGTCGATAAGCGACGCCGGCATGGTTCAGTCCTTGATGAAGCCAATGGCCCGCAGCACGCCGGGGGCAATGACGATCAGGAACGACAGCAGCCAGATGCCGCAGGTTTTGACCAAGCGCAGCATCAGCGTGCTCCTGGCTTGAGAAATTGTTCTGCCCAGTACGGGAGCGTGTGCGATGCGCCGCAGCAGTACCGGGAACCCGCTTCATTGGCGAAAATGTAGTTCACATCGATGGACAGCTTGCCGACCAGGGCGCGTTGCTTGGCTGGCGCGAAAAAGCCCTCACGCTCCAGTGCCTGCGCGTCGCTGACGATAAAGGTTAGATTGGCAGCACCGTAGGCGTGATAGGTCTTGGCAATCTCATGGATGTGGGCGGTCAGCGCCGCGATGCCGATGCCCGCACTGGCTTGCAGCAGAAAACACGTTGGTGCCACGGGGACAATGCAATTTTGCAAGGTCGGGCGGATCGTGCTTGATGCCATGGATTTGTCGGCATGACTGGCGGCGTACAGCGTGTTTTCCATCGGTTTTCCTTATTTCAGGTTGAACGAATCCCGCACGCTCAATAGGGAGCGCTGCAGGGCACAGCAAAAGAGGGGAGTTACGGCAGCCGGGCTACGGCGGCGCGAGGATCGGGATAGTCATCAGCAACCCGCAGTCAGGTCCAGGGCTAGCTGGCTGGTGGCTGCCGCGCGCGCATGCTGGGACATTGGAATGCGGATATCGGCCTTGGGTATGGCGGACAGCGAGAGGGTGCGCAGCACTTCCAGGCCTGCCACGAAGACGTGCCCGCAGTCCGGGTTCTGGCACATATAGGTGATTTCCTTGAACATAGCGGACATCATGCGGCTCTTGACGGCGCGGACGGTGTAGGTGCAATGCGGGCAGGGCAGGCCGATGACTCTCATTTCAGCTTTCTTTCCACTTGGTACAGGGCGCGACCGCGACCTGTCATGTTTTTCGACTGTATGCGTAAGCGCGACTTGACGAGCCATTCAGCCGCCTGATCGATACTTGCCAGCCCCTGGCGCTGACGCACGAGTTCCAGCACCGCGCGCTCTTCGTCATTGAGGTGAATTTGATGGTCTGGCATTTTCTGTAACTTTAGAGTTGCTCAAAAGTGACTCGGTTTAAACGCTGCGACGTTGTACGCTGTTGATAGTGGCGTCATCCAAGGCAATCACGGCCAGGGCTTCACGCATCACGATCTGGCGCACCAGCACCGCAAGCTCTTCGCCTTGGTAGTTGGCGATCGAGGAAACGAGCTGGTGCTCATAGTCGTCGAGGCGCAGCATGACGCGGTGGCTGCGGATACGTTTTGCATCGGGGTACATGACGTTGTCCTTAGTGGGTGGGTTTAGATGCGAGTTCACGCTTGTAGTCGGCGAGGCCGCGCAGGATCAGAAAGCGCAGGAACCATGCACGGGATCGTTGTTGGTCGGCGGCAAGAGTCTCAATTTCTTTTACCTCGTCAGGAGCCAGACGAACGCCAAGCGGCTGGGAGGTGACGCCTTTGGTAATGCGTCCGACTTTTGACAAATTATTCATAATGTTATGATCTGTAATCGCTACGGAATGGCGTAAATATATCACTCATTTGAGTGATTTGGAAAGGTATTTGTACTCAAATGAAGTATTTTTTTGATCGTCTCAAGGAAGAACGAAAGCGTCTCGGCCTCAATCAGGACGAGTTTGCGGCCCTTGGTGGAGTAAAGAAGGGGGCCCAGTTCAACTATGAAAATGGTTCTCGCACGCCAGATTCTGACTATTTGGCGGCCGTAGCTGCGGCTGGGGTAGATGTGTTGTATTTGCTGACCGGGGAACATGCGCTCTCTTCGTTACCTGCGGACGAGCATGAATTGTTGACTGGCTATCGAAGTATGGACGTTCGCGGGAAAGCAGGCGTACTTGGAATGATTGGTGGTATGCGCTCGCCAACGTCTCCGTCATCACAAGCGGGTAATGCCCCGCACGTTGAAGCCCACGGCAAGATTGGGCAAAATTTCGTGGGCAATATCATTGGACCGCAGACTTTTAATGTGGCCGGCAGCGGACGGAAAAAGGAAAAATAGTCTGGAAATTATTAATCTTCTTATGCATATTGTAAATGTTTCCTGCTTTTTATGTATAGTTTTCAGTGGATTAAAAAAGTAAAAAATCGCTCGATGAAGAGGACTTTTAAGTCCTGATGGATACAACTAAAACCGATTCTACCTTACAAAAATGAAGGGAAGCTATGGAAAAAAGACATCAAGTGTTCATCTCTTCTACCTTTTCTGATTTAAAAGAAGAGCGTGCAGAAATAATTCAGGCATTACTGGAACTGGACTGTATTCCTGCTGGAATGGAACTATTTCCAGCTACGGACGGCGAAGCATGGGATCTGATAAAAGGTGTTATAGATGACTCTGATTATTATTGCTTAGTTCTTGCTGGGCGCTATGGCAGTACAGATGCTATTGGAATTAGCTTCACTGAGAAAGAGTATGACTACGCCGTATCACAGAAAAAGCCGATTATGGCTTTTTTACATGGTGATATAGAAAAACTGCCTGTTTCAAAGACAGAGAAGTCGGAGCAAGGTAGAAAGAAATTAGAAGATTTCCGTAAGAAGGTAGAGCTAGCGCATCACCGCAAGGCATGGATGTCAGCAGCAGAACTAGGAGGATTAGTCTCTAGGAGCTTAGTAAATATGCGGAAGTCGAATCCAGCAGAGGGATGGGTACGTGGTCGGTTTGCGGCCACCGAGGCAATGCAAATCGAACTTGCAAATTTGAGAGCCAAGGTAGCTGAGTTGATGGCTGCTGCGGTAAATATAGCGTCTCCATTTGTTAATATTGAGGAGTTGGCAAGTGGCTCTGAGAAATTCAACTTAAATCCCCAAGTCAAGCGTGAAGAAAAAGGAGAGTACAAGGGAGAGCATATCTACGTTAGTTGGGATTCAATATTGCGTTATGTTGGTCCAATATTGGTAAATGAGTGTACTGAAGTTGAACTAAACGCAAAACTTCGCCTGTGCGCATTTCATCATGTCGCCGCACCTCCTGTCGGGAAATTGTCGATTTCCAATGTTGTTTTACGTAGTGTTACTGAAGATCGAATAAAAATACAACTTCAGGCCCTTGGGTATATGGCTGCCGGTGTAAAAAGGAGAACTGTCTCGGATAGAAATACTTATTGGCGGATTACAGATCGTGGCCATCAACAGCTCATCGCCGCTCAAGCTATACGGACGAGTAAAAAAATTGAGACGAGTGCCGCCGTTCCGGTCTTAGATGCCACTGAATAGAGTGATTGCGAAATGAAATATGAGGATCTTAATTCGGCGATTGCTAGATATATGCCAGACCGCCAGCTTATTACATTTTCAACTGGAATGATAATTGTTCCAAAAGAGGAAAATGTTGAAGGAGGATTTTCTTGTGCTAAAGATATTTCATATTTCTTTCATGAGTGGATTCATTATATTCACAATATTTCGACCCTGCATGGGATTGGCGCCTTTGTTGCTCTTGCGGAATTGTGGAGTGCATTTCGTTATACCACCGATAGCTTAGGGAGAAGTACCGGGAAGATCGAGCATGAAAAACCAGAATTATTTAGAATTCGTGATTTAATTGAAATACAAAAAGCCGCACGTAAAAGTATGGCAGTTCGTCTACCCCGTGATACAGTTCCAGAAAGTATCACAATAAAATCCTTCGTTTCGGAGGCGGCAGGCGAAGATGGTGGTATAACTCATCTGAGTATTTCGGTTTTCATCTCCAATAAGCACGGTGATCAGACTATTGGAACAATCGTACTTGGTCCTGAAGAAATTATTGAGTCAGTGGCTTACCAGTTAGAAAAACGATTTCTCGAACGACTCGCAAAGGAGAAATCGAAAGAAACCTCCATTGTTCCCTATCATGTGCTAACTATTTTTTCCCGCTACTTTGCGCCATCCTTAAGCGACGACGATATTCTAATGTGCGGCCTAGCGAGTCTTCAAAGTACCAGCCCCGTAAGTGATTTGATGCAGATTTTGAAGGAATGCGAAGCCATTGATCCGATAGCTGATAAGAGGATGAAATACTTATCAGATAGGGTTATTGAGCAGATTTTAACGCACGAACCTGAATATTTGGCGTGGCTAGATAGACTTGACTCCATGTTCTCATACTCAAAGTCAATGGGCTTAGCGGTGAACGAGACGGTTTCATATATGCGTCGGAATCTCGAAATTCGCAAGGTGAGTCCCTTCTTTGAGTTGGATTTTATCGAAAATATGTACTCTGCGGGAGCTGATGGTTTTAAAGCGCTTATGGATGAGTTGATGACTCGTCATGGAATGTGTGCCGGAAAGCAAGAGCATCCTGGATTTGAAGATGAAGTTGGGCGAGATGTACTATTTGACTTTGCAGTCGTTGGGAAGAATCCCGATTTAAACATCGCTCGTCGAATAATGCAGGCCTCCTTCGACTATGTCTCTAGACATTTGACTCCAGACGGAAGTATTCTCCCCACTACCGAAGCAAGAAAGGGGCATTGCCCATTTTACACATCTTGCATAGTTTCAACTCGTATTGATAAAGAGTCCGATTGCAGAACCCAACCTTGGCGTTCCCTCAACTCCGATACGGATAAATTGTGTTGGTATGGCGAGGGAGTATTTAACCTGAGTCCTGGAAAACCCAAAACGACCTAAAGAATCATCGTATCGATATGTGTTGATTTGATTTTTCGGTTTTTACCAAAAAATTGTATATTGTCTTAGATTTAATATTGTTCACTATTTTCCTGGATGATTTCCCGCACTTCTTCGATATGCTTCCACGCATGCAGTGCCGCCCGCTTGGCGGCCTGCTTGCTCTTGTAAAGATGCTCCAGCGTCTTGAGCGTGCCCGTGGCGCCGGCCTGCTCCTGCCCTGCTTTTTTCTTCTTCGCCGCCACGTCCTTCCAATTCGCCACCACGCCCGTGATGCCTTCGTCCGGGTCTTTCTCTTCCTCGCGTTCGGCCTCCACCGCTTCCGTCTTCGTTTCAAACTCCACGCGCGTGGTAAAGCCGTTGCCACCCAGGCTGTGCGTGACCTTGACCGATAGCCATTCTGTGGCGTCGATCTCGGGCTTGAAGCCTTGCACCGTCACGGGCGATTGCGGGAACACGGCCGGGTTGCCCAGGGCCAGACTCATTTCAAAGGTGGCCAGGCCGCGCAGGATGCGCTGCCATTCGGCCACGGCCGCCGCGCGCGCGTCGGTTTCACTGGCGAAGGTGGTGCGCAGGCGCTTGCTGTTACCCGGCACGCCGGCCACCACGCTGCGGCGGCGCGCGTAGCGCTCGTCGTGCCAGAAGGCGCGCACGCCCGTGTAGGCGTCGCTTTCGGCGCTGTGGTAGCGGTGGCCGTCGCCCAGGGCGCGCGTGATGGGGATGACGGGCAGCGCCTTGCCGCTGGCGGTGCGGCTCTGGTTGATGGGGATGAAAAGCAGGGTGTCATTCTTTACGGTGGCCACCGCATCGTATTTCCTGCCCAGCCGGCGCAGGAAGGCCGCATCGCTTTCGTGCGTCTGGTCGATGTGCTCGACAGCCGTATCGCGCAGGCGCGCCGACACGCCCGACGCCAGCTCGTTGCGGAAGGCGATCGCCTCGATGATGGCGCCCAGGGTGGTCTTGTGAAAGCTGTGTTCCTGCTGCTGTTTAAAGGTGTCGATCAGGTTGGCCGACCTGGCGCGCAGGGTGATGGTGTCGGGCGCGCCGCTGTGCTCCACCTCGTCCACGGTGAACTTGCCCATGTCCACCAGGCCGGTGGCTTGCCAGCCCAGCGCCAGGGCGATCTGCGCGCCGCGCGGCGGCAGGGCCAGCTTGCCGTCGCTGTCGTCCAGGGAAATGTCGAGCTGGTCGCTCTCGTCGCCGCGGCACAGGGTCAAGGTCAGATTGATGAGCCGCGGCGAGACGATGGCCGTCAAATCCTTGTCCTCGATGCTGACCCTGAAGGCGGGGATGTTGGTACTCATTTGAACTTGTCCGCCGCGCTGCCGATGGCGCCGCTGATGCTGCCGCCGATCTTGTCTTTCATGTCGCTGACGACGCCGCCGTATTTCGACGTGATGCCGCCGACCACATTGCCGACCACGCTGCCCACGGCATTCTTGGCTGCGCCCGCGATGCTGCTGGTCATGCCGTCGATGCTGAGCATGTTTTTCAGGTCGCCGATGTCGCCCAGGCCGACCATGGCCAGCACGCCGTCGTCGTCGCGCTTGAGCGCAATCGAGAACTCGACGCGGCGCGCGCCGCCGCTGCCGTCCAGGATGGTGCGCCCCTCGGTCATGCTGGTGATGCGATACGAGCCGAGTATGCGCCCCGTGCCCTGGATCAGAATCCACGATTTGCCCGTGTCGGCCATCATGCGCAGCGCGTCGAGCGAGTACAGGGAGCCGGTCAGTTCCGGCGCCACCCAGCCCGACAGCGTAATCGTGTCGTCGCCTGGCCCCACGTACTGGTGTGCGTCGCGCAGGCCCACGCGCGCCGTGCTGGCGTGCTTCCATTCCGTTTGCCGCTGCAGCTCGTGATAGGCCAGCGTCGGCAGGCTAAAGACGAACATTCCTAAAATCATCATCATGGTGTGCTTCTTTCCTAATCGTGGTCGCGCAGGGACGAGCGGATGCGCGCCGCCTTTTCGCGGTCGCGCTGTTCCATGGCCGCATACACGGCGCGCGCGATGGCCTGCGGATCGGAACCGGCTTGCGCCTGGATCGTGATTTCGATCTTGTCGCCCTGGATGCTCAATCCGGCGCCGAACGCGCCCTTGGCCAGCGGCGCGCGCGTGTCGAAGGCGCTGGCGGGTAGCGCCGTGGCCGTGCCGATGGCGATGCCGGCGCCCAGTTGCGTCAGGTGCTGCGCCAGGCCGGAAACCTTGGCAATCGGCGCGCCCTCGCTGCGGTCCAGACCCACGGCCAGGCCCTGCATGGTGTAGTCACCGAGCTGGGCAAAGACGCGGCTCGGGCTGTGGATGCCCAGCTTTTCCTTGAACCAGGCAATGGTGCTGGAACCGGCATTGCTGATGGCGTCCTTGACGGCGCCCATGGAACCGGTGATGCCGTTGACCAGGCCGCGCAGGATGTTGGCGCCGAAGTCAGTAAATTTGGCCGGCAGTTGGATGCCGAACCAGCTCATGACGCCCGCGAACGCCTGATAGAACACGCCGACGGGCGACCAGTTGATAATCAGGGCCGTGATGCTGCCCATGCCGCCCGCGCAGACCGTGCGCAGGCGCGCCCAGATATCGGCGAAGAAGGCGGCGATAGGTTCCCAGGATGCGGTGATGCGCTGCAGGATGCTGGCGCCAAACTCGCTGAATTTGGCCGGCAGCGCGATGCCGAACCAGCTCAGCACGCCCGCGAAGGCGCGATAGAACAGGCCCAGCGGTGACCAGTTGACGATCAGGCTGCTGACGCCGCCTATGCCGCCGGCAAAGGCGGTCTTGACGTGCGACCAGATGCCGCTGAAAAACGCCTTGATCGGCTCCCAGTATTTATAGATCAGGTAGGCGGCGCCGGCGATGACCGTGATGGCCACGCCAATTGGATTGAGCATCAAGGCGCGGCCCAGCCACAGCACGGCGCGGCCGGCCCACATGAAGGCGCCACCGAGGCCGCGCAGGATGGGCGTGAGCACGCCGCCCGTCACGCCTATCTTGGCGAACATGACGTGCAGCATGGCATACGGGCCGATCATGGCGGCAACGCCCCGCATCAGCGGGCCGAGCACCAGCAGCATGCCGGCCAGCACGGCAAAGGCGGTAATCATGAGCTTGGCCACGGTCGGGTTGCGTTCCATGAAGCCGTTCAGGCGTGTGATGGCACTGATCGCCATTTCCAGCCCCTGCGCATACAGCGGCAGGATTTTTTCGCCCATGGTCAGTTTCAAGTTGGCCAGCTTCGACTGCGCTTCCAGTTCCTTGCCGGCGGCCGAGTCGCGGCCCAGCTTTTCCAGCTTGCCGATATCGGCGGCGCCACGGTTGAGCTTTTCGTTCTTGTGAATCTGCCCGCGCTGCAAATACATCTGCGAATACAGGTTCGACGCCGTGCGGTTCGAAAAGATGCTGCCGATGGCGTCGAGCACCTGGTTCTTGTCTTTAATGCCTTTCTTGGCCAGTTGCGGCAACAGCACCTTTTCCATCCACTCAAACTGATTTTCGCGGAACAGCTCGGAACCCAGCAGCGCGCCAGGATTGAGGAAGGAAAGTTGTCCCGCTTTATCATGCGTGACCTTGCTTTTGTCGCCGATCAAGCCAAATTCTTCCAATTTCTTGGCCGAACGCTTCGTCGTGCGGCCCTGGTACAAGTTCTGGTAGGCGCTCATCAGGGACGTGCCGACGCGGTTGCCGCTCATTTCCTGCACCAGTGGTTCCATCTGGTAGTAAAAGGCGTCATCCTTCAAGCCCTTGGCCGCGATGCCGCCCGTCTTGATCATGTTCAGCCATTCATTCGGGCCGACGCGCCCGCCCGTGGCAGTGATGACTTGCTGCACGATATTGGCCTGGGCTTCAAACTTTTCCTTGCTCTCCAGGCCGCCGCGCAGCTCGATGACCTTGAGCATGTCCATGAACTTGCGTTCGTTGTCGGCGCCTTCGGCCTCGCCAAAGAAGGCGTGATTGGCAAACTTCATCTTGGCCAGGGTAGGGGCGACCATTTCCGCGTGGTGCACGTCGGCAAAGGCGCTCATGCCGTCGCGCATGAGCTGCAGGTTGTCGAGCTGGCTGGTGCCGTAGGTCTTCATGTTGCGCGCGAAGGCGACGGCCTCGGCGGATACCTTATCGCCCAGGCCCAGCGCGTTGACGCGGCCCACTTCCGTTTGATAGTGCTTGGCCTCGTTGAGCCCCTTCACGACGGGCGCGCCGAGCACGGCGCCCGTGGCGGTCGCGCCGGCGCCGGCCATGGCCAGGTTGCCCGCCTTGTTGCGCAGCTTGTCGGCGTGCTGGGTGGCATTGGTCACGCGCTGCTGCCTGGCGTTTGCATTGGCCAGCTTCTGCTGCTGCAAGGTCATGGTTTTGTTGGTGGCCTCGATTTCGCGGCGCAAGGTGCGCTCGTGGTTGGCCAGGTCTTTGGTGCCGATGCCGGCGCCCGCCAGGCGCTCGCGCATGACCTGCAGTTGCTGGGCCTGCTGCTGGCCGGCCGTCTTCAGGGCGCCGGCCGCTTTGACGGCGGCGTTCAACTCGCGCGTCATGGCGCGCGTGGGCGCTTCCGTCTGTTTCATCTTGGTGGCCAGGCTGGCCACCTTCTGCTGGGCCGCTTCCAGCTTGGTGCGGGTGGCGTCCAGGCCGCCGTGCAACTCGCGGAATTTGCCGATGTTCTTTTGCTGGGCGTTCAGCTCGCGCAAGCGGTCGCTGGTCGCCTTCAACGCCTTGGCCGTGTCGCTGGAGCCGCCCATGATTTTTTTCAGCGGGCCGGTAATCTTGTCCAGTGCCGCAAATACCACCTGTAATTTCAGATCCCGACCAGCCATCTATTCCGCTCCGCTTCGTTGCCTGGCGCGTTCGCGCCAGGCCATCAGTTCATCAATCGTAAAACCGTCCATCGCGGCCGGCGTCCAGTGGAAGACGCCGGCAATGTCGGCCATGGCGTCTTCTACTTCGCCGGGGATACCGAAAGGCGATCGGCTTTGCTCGCCAAAAAACCGGCAACCTCGGCGCCCACGGCCAGCAAGTCCGCCGGGTCCATGTTGGCGACGTCGTGCGCGGTCAAGGTTGGTTCGGTGATGCGCGGCAGCACGATCTGCAGGGCCGACACGTTCAGGTTGGCCAGCTCGATCAGGGAAATGCCGCGCAGGGCGCCCGCCTTGGGTTTACGCACGGTCAGCGAGGCGATGAAGGTGTCGCCGCGTTTGATCGGCTCGTCCAGTTCGATGACGGCTTGATTGTTGTTTTCGGTGTTCATGGTGTTGTCCTTGCAGGGTGGTGGTGAAAAGTAAAAAGGGGGATTACAGGCCGATGGCCTTGCGGATGGCCGCGTTGGTGTCGCCGCCGCCGAAGTTCTCGGTGCCGCTCATGAAGTCCAGTTCGATGACGGTGGCGCCGTCGATCATCAGCTTGTAGTAGCTGCAGGGCATCGTGTATTTGTGCGTGGTGTCGTCGCCCATCTTGGCCGCGCCCATGTCGATTTCTTTGTAACGGCCGCGCACGACCACTTCGACGGCGGCGACCGTGCCGTCATCGTCTTCCTGGTAGGCGCCGGCAAAGCGCAGTTGAACGGCGCCGTGCGTGTGCGCGCCGTACTGTTTCAGCGCTTCGGCGATCAGGCCGCCGCCGCTCCATTCCAGCGACAGCGCCTCGTTGCCGAAGTCGACGGACACGGGGCCGCTCATGCCGCCGGCGCGGTATTCTTCCATCTTGCGGCTCAGCTTGGGCAAGGTGACTTCCGGCACCATGCCCAGGAAGGACACGCCGTTCTGGAACAGGTTGAAATTTTTCAGTTTGCGGGGCAGGCCCATAGTGTTCTCCGTTGTTCAGTTGCGCCCGCGCGGGCGCGGGCAGGGTGGTGATGTGGGCGATTACGCGGCGATGCGCGAGGCGAAGTCAGCCAGGTAGCGGTCGGTAATGCGCTGCTGGAAACGCAGGTTTTCCAGCGGCGGCACGGGCGTGTAGTCGTAGTCGATGGCCAGCTTGCCCGCCTTCAAGGTGTCCTTGTCGTTGTACTGCTCGTCATACCAGGCATGGCCGTCGATGATGTAGCCCTGCAATTTCAGGTCGCGGAACTTGGCGTTGATGCTTTCCAGCAGGTCGCGCACCAGGGACGGATGCAAGGGCAGGTCGACAAAGGTGAAATGTGCTTCGGCGATGGTGTCGGCCAGCACCTGGGCCGTGCGGGTGTAGCTTTCAAAATAAAAGAAGCCGCCCGGCGCCTCGCAGGTGCGCGAACCCCAGAAGCGGTAGCCGCCCATGTTAATCAGGGTGGTGACTTCCTTGGCGTTGAGCACGCCGGCGTCGGTGGCAGGGTCTTGCAGGTCGAAAAATACGTCACGGGTCAAGCCGGTCGGGCCGTTGACGACGACGTTGGACAGGGTCTTGTGCCAGCCCGTTTCCTCGTCGATCTTGGCGCGCAGGCCCATGGCGTAGGCGACGGCGGAAATACTCGCTTCCTCGTCGGTGGCGGTGTTCCAGTTCACAAAATCGGGCCAGATGATCATGACCTCGCGCTGGCCGAACTGGCCGCGATAGGTGGTGGCGGCCACCACGTTGCTGCAGCCATACGCGGAGGCGTAGACGAAGCTGCGCAGTTGCTGCGCCACGCTGGCCAGGGCGTTGGTGACGGCCTTGGTGTCCAGGCCCGGCGCGCCCAGGATGCGCGGTTTGACGCCGAGCTTGCTTTGTGCGGCCAGCAAGGCTTTCACGCCCAGGTACTTGCCGTCCGCCGATACGCCGCCCACCACGTTGGTGGTGGTTTCCGCTTCCGTCTCGCCTTCGGCCACGCGCACGACGATGGTCAGGGGCTTGGTTTGCGCGGCAATCGCCTCCAGTGCGCGGTACAGGGTGCCCGTCTTGCCGGCCTTGCCCATGGCGGCCAGCACGTTGGTGACGAGCACGGGCGTGTCGAGCGGGAAGGCAGCCGGGTCGGCATCGTCGGCCGTGGCGATCAGGCCCAGCACGGCCGTGGAGACGGTACGGATGGGGCGCGAACCCTCGTTGATTTCAATGACGCGCACGCCATGGTGGTAGTCGGTGGCCATGTGGCTCTCCTGGTGAGTGGTGAAAAAGCGTTACTGGGGGGCTGCCGTGCCGGCCTCGTCGAAGGCGCGCCGCGCCTCGTCGGACAGGGTGGCGGCGATGCGCGCGAATTCGGCGTTGACAGCCGCTTGCAGCGCTGCCATGTCCTGCGCGGCGGCCACCGTCGGGCAGATGGTGATGTCGAGCAGGCAGGCGCGCGCGGCAGTGATGGCGCGCACCGTGTCCGCGTCGCCGTCGGCCATGGCGGCAAAGCCGATGCCGGCCAGGCGGTTGAGGATGGCGTCACGACGCGCGCGAACGCTATCGAGATAGGCGGCGGACACTCGCGCGTAGGGCATGGCTGGCGGCGGCGTGGTGCGCAACGTCCCTTTGACAAACTTGAACGATCCGCCCGATGCGCGGGCGGCATGGGCGGCCAGGTGGTCCGCCTCGGATACCTCAAACACATCGGACGGGATATCCTGGTACGTGATGTTGACGGGGTAAAAAAAACCTGTGCTCGGTGAATATCTGACGGGCATGATTAATTTCCAATCGCAAAGTAGGATGGGGTGATGCCGGCCGACAGCGCATTTCCGTTGTAGGTGAACAACCGACAGCCCGTTTTTGTCCTCATACCGACGTTGATGTTGCTGGGCAGACTGGACCCGCTTCCGCCTTGCCCTTCATATCCAGTGAAGACGTGAAAACACGCGTTTGGAAACGGAATCGGAAAGATCACATCGACATAGCCGGATTCCGGTGTCTGCGCTCCGCCGCCCCATTGCAGGATCATGCCGCCGGGTTGTTTCTGGTAGCCGCTCGACGACAACATTGCCGCAAAGTCGGCATTGCGCCACAGCTCGGCGGTCGAGTCGATGACTTGCCAAACCTTTGCCCCGGTCGCCATGAGGGTCAGGAATTGTCCCGGCTTAATTGTGATGCTCGGCACACTGCCGACATCAAATCCCATGTTCACGCCTGGCGCGGCAAGAATGGTGCCGCTATTGAACAGCCCGAAGAACTTGACGCACTTGCCGGAATTGTTGGGAATGCCAAGCGATACAGGGTCGGGAATGGTGATGGTCTTGCCCGCAGTCGGGAAGTACAAGGCGCAGCCCATATCCTCGGCGGTGAGCGTGCGGCTTTCAATGACGTCGGCATAGCGCACCATGTTTCCTTGCGCGCGCTGCACAAAATCGGCATTGACCAGCTTTTTCGACGCGTCAAATTTCGGCGGTGTCACGATCTCCTTCATGCTGTATTGCGGATGCGGGTCCAGAGCGGCCAGGTGCTGGGCCATCAGCGTGTCGCTATAGGCGCGGACAACGATGTCCTGGTCATCGACATATTGACGGGTGGCCAGGATGACGGACGGATCGATTTTCAGTTCGATGGCGGCCGTGCTGGCGACGATCAGCACCACGCGCACCACCTGCGTGCGGCCGCTGCCCTCGACCATCAGGGGCTTGTAGCTGGGCGGGCAGTTGGCCACCGCGCACAGGTCGCCCGCCTCGTCGTAGATGCCGATTTCGCGCAGCCACCAGCCGCCCACGTCCTCGGGCAAGACTTGCTCGACGATGATCTGGCTGGCGTTGGCCGGGTCGATGGCGAGTTGGTTCAGGTCGGCGCGGCGCACTTCATGCACCAGTGCCTTTTGCAAGCGGTCGGGAATCGGCAGGGCGCCGTTGCCGTCGCCCACGCCCATTTTTTTCAGTTTCAGGGTTTGGCCCAGGGCGATGGCGTTGGCCAGCTTGGCCTCGCCCACCTGCGTCAGAATAGCGAAATATGTGCTCATGGATAGATGGTCATGGTGTCAATGGTATGGGGTGCGCCGCCCTGTAACAGCGTGCCGCGCACTTCGATTTCTTCGGCGATCCACGGGTAGACCGTCATCGCATCGCCGTGATAGGTGGCCAGCCCGATCCGCACCTGGCCCCGGGTTTCCAGATACAGCGCCAGGCCCGTCAAATGCCGGCTGACGGGCTTGGCGTCGGCGATCAGGCGTTCCATTTCCTGGAACATGGCGTCCGTGATGCCGGTATCGAGCACGCCGACGTCGAGGCGAAACGTGCCGGGCGTGCCCGGTGGCGTGGTCTGCCACCATTCGGTGATGCGGATCAGGTAGCCCAGGGATTCGACCACGCGGCGCACGGCGGCAATCGTGCCCTTGTGCTTGTGGATGAAATAGGACGCCTTGATGGTGCCGCGCTTGATCGATTCGGGCCAGGCGTCGTCCCAGCGATCCACGGAACAGGCCCAGGCCAGAAACGGCAGCAGGGCGACGGGGCAGCGGTCGGCGTTCCACACGTCGCGCAGCGGAACGGGCACGTTGACCAGCTCGGCGCAGGCCACGGCAATGGCGCGCTCCAGCGCCGTGGTGTTCGGCGGCAGGGTGGGCACGTGCTTATTCATCGAGCACCACCACGTTGAGATTGATGCCGGTGCAGCGCGCGGCCTGGGTGGCGTTCAGTTCGATGTCCGCCGCCGGGCTGTTCAAGACGACCTTGCGCACGCCTTCGACGTGGACGGCGGCGCTGCAGGCGGAACGATAGATGCTGTGGCCCAGCGGGCGGCGCGGCTGCGACACGCGCGCGGCGTTGGCGCGCGCGGCATCCAGCAGAATCGGCACTTCTGGCCCGACGCCGATATACAAGGTCGCCTCGATCTGGTAGTCGATGACCTGGGCGGCCTGCACGCTCAGGCGGTCGCCCAGGGGGCGCACGTCCTCGGCGTTGAGCGCGCGCGCCACGATGGCCAAGATGTCTGCGCCGGCAATGCCGGTATCGTTGTTGGCCAGCACCGTGACGGTGACGCTGGCCGGCGCCGGGCTGGTGGCGCTCGCGTCCTTGACGCGGCCGTCGCTGCTGCGGGCGTGGAATTCATACGACGCTTTCGGGCCGGCCACGGACAGGCCGTCCGGCGCTTCCTGGATGCGCAGGCGGTAGGCGTCGTTATCTTCCATGACGGCGGCCACGGGCGGCAGGGCGTTCGGATTGGCCGGCGTGATGGTCAGGCGCGCCACGTTGACGTTGGCGCCCAGCTGGTCCAGGTCGCCATCGAGGGAAAACGCCAGCATGACGGCCTTGCCCGCCTCGTTGACGCGGTTGCGCAGGATGGTTTCCTGATACGCGTTCTCTTCCAGCAGCTTGGTGGCCGGTTCCGATTCCAGCTCCAGGAGGGCCGTGACGGCCGCGCGCTCCGCTTCCGGCAGCAGGCTGACCAGGTGCGCCTTGCGGCTGGCCAGAATGGTTTCGAAGTCCAGCGCTTCCACCACGCTGGGCGCGGGCAACTGGGTCAGGTCGATAGGCGTGCTCATACGACGCCGCCTTGCTTGACGGGCACGGCCAGCGTGATGCCCTGGCCATTCGCCGTGCCATCGAGCAGCAAGGCGATGGCGCCGTCCGTGTCGCGCGTGAGTTGTACGCTGGACAGTTGCAAGCGAGGCTCCCAGCGGCGCAGGGCAAAGGCGGTGGCGGCATAGATGCGCAACTGCGTGGCGCTGTTGAGGGGCTGGTCGATCAGCTCGGGCACTTCGGAACCATAGCGGCGGCGACGGATGCGCGAACCGATGGGCGTCGTGATGATGTCGGTCACGGACTGGCGCAGGTGGCCCAGGCCCGTCAGGCTGCGCCCGGTAGCGGCGTGCATGCCCATCATGGCAGTGGCCCATTCGACTGGTCGCCGCCGGCCTTGACGCCGCCGTGCGGATGCTTGGCCAGGCTGATGGCGCCGGCCAGCACGTCGTCGCTGGCTTTGATCGTGCCTTGCACGGCCATGGCCACGCCGCCGGCGGCGCCGGCCTTGGCGTTCACGCCGCCGTTCAGGGCGGTGGCGCCTTCCACGGTGGCCGATTGCATGACGATCAGGTTTTTCATGACGGTCAGGTCGCCCGTGCAGATGGTGCTGGGGGCGTTCGACGTCACCTTGTCTGCGGTGATGGTGGCGGTGCCGCCGGGGAGTAGGGCCGTCAGGGCGTGGGCCGCATGGTCGTACTGCACCACGGCGCCGTCCGGGTAGTGTGTGGTGTGGATGGTGTCGCTGGTTTCTGGTGCGTCAAATTCCTGCGAGTACAGCGCGGGCAGGATGATGCCGCGCGTCAGGTCGCCGCCCGGGGAAAAGACGATGACCTGTTCGCCAACTGTCGGCGCCGACCAGGTGCGCGTGCTGCCGGCGCGCGGCGTGACCCATTTCAGCCATTCAGTGGTGAGTGTCGGCCCCAGCCGCACGCGCGCCTTGGCCCCGTTGACCTCGGCAATGGTGCCCAGGCGGATCAGGTTTTGCAGCAAGCGGGTGAGGTCGGACAGGTCGGCGTTCATGCAGTGCATGTTGCCGAAGTCCGCGTGCGGATGCACGCGGGGGCGGGTTGATAAGCGGCTTAGCGACTATGGAAGCCAGTAAGGCACAAGCCTATATTCGCAAGTTGGGGGCGAGGTGGTGAGTGAATGACTTCGTCTCAACTCGAACCTTTGTGAAAATACTCAGCTCAGTACCCGAACAAGTGCGATCACTCCTGCACTGGCGGCCATACCATATGGTATTAGAACTTCGGGAATAATCTCGCTGCGCACCAATAAGATAATGATTGCAGACAAGGTTACAAAAAATTCGATCCACCGTGGGAACGTAAACGTTTGTTCTCCGACAGTTGTCAAAAACTGTTGCTCTATGTTGGGAGATGCGGGAAACATTGTTGACGCCCTGTCTGCGGTGTAGAGCCCCGCGAATTCCATTTCCACCGCTGTCGCGCCGCTCCGTTGCTCGAATCCCTGATGTGGCCACCTCCGCGTGTTGCGTGGTGCAAGTGCAGTAAGGCGAACGTATTGATACTGGGAACTATTTCGTTCTTGCTCTAGCCTCGCATCTATTGGCAAGGAATTGAGCCATCGTGGCGGCTTGGCGAGAAATATCCGCTTTAAATCTCGAAAGAGCAAGTAGTTATAGACTTGGAGTCTGCAATCAGCATATTGGGAGGCAATGCTCGACCGCGCTTTGCGTGCCTCATCGCTGTGAATAAACCGCCAAAACGCATAAGCCAAGGCGATCAAAACCACAACCCAAATCTTGTTGGTTTCTTTCGGAAGCTCAACGTCAAATATTTTATTCGGCAACCTCAGCTTAAGATAGGCGGAGACAAGGATGAATCCGCTTAAGGCCACCAGGTTGCGACGAACCTTATCCTTGTCATCTTCGTACATATCAAAATATCATAAAGTTTACCAACAGACGGAAAAGCAAGGAATTTCGCAGGGTAAATTCGGCCGGTTTTGGCCGGTTGCACTCGGTATCATACGACTCTAACTCATTTGATAACTACTGTCAGTTGAAGTTTGCATTGAAGCATCTCAATTTTTATCCATTTGATGCAGCAACGATTCACGTATCAACGTCCGATCCGACTCACTCAAGCCAAGTAGCGGCCGCTCCGGGTATTTGTAGGCGGGCCCTTTTTTTGACACGCGGTCTTGCCGGCCAAACTGATGCACATGCGCCACGCGCGCCACCCAGCCAAAGAACCCGACCTCGATCTGGTCGCCGCTCGCCTTTACTATCAAGTGCTTGGCGGTGCGGATCTTGGCGAACATGGCCGCCTTCTGCCGCTTGATGCGCCCATTCTTCCCCTTGAATTCCTTGCGTCGCTTGCGCGCCGGATAGGCCGCGCCGTCCGGCCCCTGCTGGGCCTTGATGCGCTGCGCCTGGCTGCGGCGCAGGTCGATGGCCACCTTGTGATTGATGGCGCGGCGCTGGGCGGGCTGCAGCTTAGCCAGCAGGGCGCCGGCCCAGGCTTCCAGCGCGTGCAGGTCGCCGCTCATGGCGTCGCCTCGGGCGTGCGCCATTCGGCCAGCAGGGTCTCGCCGTCATACAGCTTCCAGAACTCGTCCGCGTAGGCGGGCGTGTGCTGTATCTCGGCCAGGTGTTTGATGTCCAGGCGACCCGCCTCGCCGGTCTTGACGGCCACGCGTTCGGTCAGGTCCAGCTTGATGGAAATGTCGACCGTTTCATGGTTGTTGAAATCCACCTCGAAGGCGATGCCGTGCTTGCGGGTTTCCTCGTTGGCCATCAGATCGAGCTGGTGCACTTTCAGCCAGGCGATCAGGGCCACCATGATGGCGTCGGCGTCGCCCGCGTAATCGGTCACGATCAGGTTGAGCTTGAAGCGGTATTCGAAGGAGAGGGAAGCGGTGGCCGACGCCACCACGTTGCCCTCGTCGGCGAAGACCAGCAGGCGGTCGGGATCGCGCTGCAAGTCGGGGATGGCGGCGGCCAAGTGCTGGCGCAGGCTATTCGGTTTGTACATGGTAGGTGTCTCGTACTAGGTTGTAGGCGTCGATGCAGGCGTTCAGCTGGCGGGTGGCGTCGTCACCGTCGCCGGCAATGGCGTTAAGAGCTGCCGCAGTCGCTGGGTCAAGTTCGGCGCGCGTTTGGTGCCGATCGCCTGCGGCAGCGGCGGTATCTGCAGTGGCGGCGCACTGGCTGCTGGCAACGGGGATTGACAGGCGCACAGCGCCGCTGCGCACATCAAGGCTGAAACGGTCACGTTCAGTTTTCGCATGGGTTTGCTCCTGGGTGAGGTGGTCGGCGCGCTGCGCCAGGGCGGTGCCGGCGGCGCGCTCCAACGTCAGCACGCGGGCGGTGGCCTGGGCCAGCGCGGTGGCGGCGGTGGCCGCCTGGGTTGCCGCCGCCCGCTGCAGCTCGGCGATGCTGGCATCCTTGCGCCAGCCCTGCGCCGTCCAGCCCGCGATGGCACCACATAGCAGGCAGGCGGCCAGCGGGCGCCAGGTGGTTGCGGTCACATGGCCACCCGTTCCTTGATCCAGCCGAACAGGAAACGGCGCTGGCTCTTGTTGGCTTCGGTGATGTCCAGGTAGCGCGCCGCCTGCAGGCCGTTCAGGGCGCGCAGCAGCACGGCGGCGCCATCCTGGCCGCGCCATTTGAGAAAAGCGGCCAGCGCGCCCAGCGACTGCGCGCCCAGGCGGCCGTCGACGAACAGGGCGGGATAGCGGGCGCCCGTGTCATTGAAACCGTTCAGCCAGCGCTGCAGGAACTCGGCCGCGCGATGCGGCCCCATGTTCACGCCCGTGTCGATCACTTCGGCGCCGATGCCGGCATGCAGGGCCAGCACCTGGTCGAACTTCGGTTCCGTGATGTAGCGCGCCGTGTAAATGGCGCGCGCCATGGCCACGGGCAGCTCGCGCATCGGGCCTTGATAGCCGTTGGCGCGCGCCACGGCCACGGTGATGCCGTAATTGGTTTCGCCGCCCTTGTCTTGCGGGTCGTTCACATAGCCGCCTTCGGCGCGCAGGATGGCATCGATGGTGCGCACGATCAGGGGATTTTCCATGGTGGCCATCAGTGTTCCTTCGCGTCTTTGACGAGCTCGGCGATGTCCTTGTCGCTGCGGCGCTGGAACCACAGGGCCACGGCGCGCGACACCCACCAGCCGGGCGCGCCGACGATCAGGTCGATGGCGGAAGCGTTGACCATGGCGCCGATGGCGGGGAGCTGGGCGCACAGCAGTTGATACACGGTGCCGCCCAGCAGGCACGAGAACACGCCCGCGCAGGCCAGGCGGGCGACGAATTCGCCTTTGTTGAAGGTGCCGTCGCTGTTCAGCGGCGGCAGCACGATGTACAGCATGGCCGCGCCGACCATGCCCAGCGCCGCCTTGAAGCCGTATAGTTTGACCAGGGTGGCGAAACCACCAAACGATTCTGCGGACATTGCTTGATTCTCCGGTGAGAGGGTAGATAGATTTTTCATGAGAGTAAAAATGGTGGATTGCTGCGTTAATCCCATAGCTGCACGATGTCCGCCACCTGGCCCGTGCTGGGCGCCGGCTCGGGCAGGGTGACGACCAGGCCAGCCGGCAGCACGGCGCCGTAGCGCGCCAGCGCGGGATTCAGGGCCAAGGCCTGCTCGACGTATCCCGCGCCGTCGCCCAGGTAGCGCCACACCAGGGCGTCTACCGTGTCGTGCTGCTGCGTGCGCACCTGCATCAGATCAATTCCACGGTCAGATGCGTGCGCCCGACGATATCGGCGATGGCCCATTGCGCATTGCGCCGCTGCGCACCGGGTGCCTCGTCGAGCCACTCCATGCTTTTCTTGTCGCTGACGGACGTGGCCGTGCTGTCGTAATCGCGGTAACGCTCGATCAGATCCGCTTTCGCCGTGCTGTAGACGGCGCGCCGGTACTGCGCCAGCAAGCGCGATTCGCGGTTGATGCGCGCAGCCGGCACGTCTACCAGGGCGGTGATGCCGGCAGCGGCCTGCTTGCCCTGCCAGTCGGCCAGCTCGCGGTTGACCTGCAGGATGGCATCGACCACGGCTTGCACCAGGCGCGCGTCGGTGACGGTGCCGTCCAGGCGCATGGCGTCGCGCATATCGGTGAGCAGGATGTCGGGAAACCAGCCGTCGTTCTCGATGACGCCAGGGACAGGCGCCGGCGGCGCCGGGGTGGCGCCGGGCGGGATGGACGGGGGCAGGGCCATGAAGGACATACGGGGCGCTTTCAAAAAGGGGGCGGTGGACGGGGTTCATCAGGTCAAAGGTTTGGCCAGACTCCCCCCGTGCCGCCGTGCTGCGGGGGATGCTCTTTACGTGGAACCGGCCGCGCGCTTGAGGCGCCGTTCCAGCTTTTCCATATCCTTCTTGACGCCGCACGATTCCGACAGCGCGCGGGCGCGCTTCAACTGGCCCATGGCTGTTTCCGCCTGCGCCACCAGTTCCGGGGCGATGTCCGTCTCGTCGGCCTGATCGAGCACGGCGATCATGGCCAGGCCCATGGCCTTGTGCAGCTTGGCGCGCGCCTGGTCGGGCGCGTCGCTGGCGGCCGTCAACTGTTCCACCTGGCCCAGCACCTGGGCCGCGTGCTGTGGATCGGCGGCCAGCTTGCCGTGCAGGAAGCCCTCGGCAAACTCGTCCAGCATCAGGGTGGCGATGTCGCGGCTGTAGGTGTCGGGCAGAGTGAACTTGTGCTCCAGGGCGTAGGCGGCCATGACCAGGGCGCGCTCGTACTCGCCCGTGTCGATGTGCCACACCAGCAGGGTGGCAAACACATCATCCTGGGCACCCTTGCCGCCGGCCAGCACGCCGTCGATCCACTGCGCGTAATCCGGCAGCAAGGTGGTCTTGACCTCGATCTTGCGTTCGACCGACTGGATGGACTTCAGGCGCCGGCGGTCATCGGCCAGCTTGTAGAGCATCAGCTCGTAGGCCGTGCCGGTGGTGACGCCCTGCGGCGCGGCTGCGCCGGCCGTGCGCTCGGCCAGCATGCGCGCGCGGTGGCGCAGGGCGGGGGACTGGTTCGCCATTATTTGTCTTTCAGCTCGATGTTTTCCACCAGCGCGGCCAGGCCCAGGTCTTCGATTACGTAGGCGTCGTTGGACGACTCGTAGTTCTCGATGCGGTCGCGCTTGGGCTCGTCCACCACGCGGCGGCGGCGCGCGCCGTCCTGGAAGTAGATCGACAGATTGTCGAAGCGCGTGATGAGGATGGCGTTGTCCGGGAAGTAGGGCACGCGCGCCGCCGGCAAGCCGCCGATGCGTTTCTGGCTGATGATGATGTCGGCCGCCAGGGTTTCCGTGGGCGCCTGCTTGGTGTTGACCAGCGGGAAATACTTGTCGTTCAACAGCTTGCGCCCGACGATGGCCACCAGGTTGGTGTCTTCCTGATACCACGGGTCCAGAAGATTGACGGCATCCGTGACGGCCGCGTCCAGGTTGGCATAGTCGGCGCCGTCCACGTCGCCGATGATCACCTTGCCCGGCATGCCGGCTGCCACCAGGCCCAGCACGCGCTCGGGCGCCTGCTCGCGCAGGTGCTGCAGCCAGCCTTTGTTCACGTCCTGCAGCAGCGGATTGCTGGCCAGGTCGGTGGTGGCCATCACTTTCACGCCGTTGAAACCGATGACGATACGGTCCAGCGCCTGGCGCGTGAGGATGGCATTGGCCACGCGCGATTGAAAGTCCTGGAACTTGGCCCAGGCGTCCAGCTTGGCATAGCTCAAATGCGTGTCGAAGTTGGTCTGCTCGCAGCGGTACTTCGTGCTGTCCATGGTGGACAGGTCGCGCGTTTCGCGTTCCTTGTCCTTGGTGTTGGTGCGGCTGGCAATCGGGCCGGACACGCCCAGGCCCAGTTTTTCGCCTTCCTGCTCGCCCACGCCGATGATGTTCACTTTTGACAGGAACTCGCTCGATTCCTGCATCTTGTTTTCCAGCTTCTGCTGCACGCTGGGCGTGACGCTGAACGTCTTGGCCACGTTGTCCGTGTCGTTCAGTTGGCCCAGGCGGGTTTCATATTGGCTAAAGACCTGGCGCGTTTGCTTTTTCATGTATTGATGCTCCGTTGTTGAATGGGGGAAGAAAGGGCGAGGGCGCTTAAAACTCGGTCTGCACGGCGCCGTCGTTGCCGGTGGCGGCCGGACGGCGCGGGCCGTTGCCGGGCGCTTCGTCCATCTGCGCCTTGAAAGCGGCCAGCTCTTCCTGGGTCGCTTTCTGCGCCTTTTCCGCCGCATCGAGGCGCTTGAGGGTGCCGGCATAGTTGTCGTTGGCGGTGACGACGTGGCCGGCCAGCGCCTCGACGGCCTCGCTGATGTCGGCGAACTGCGCGGCGTCGCTGCCGGATTTATTCGAAAAGCGCGACAGCAGGTTTTTCACGGCGTCGGCCAGCCTGATGCCCTGCTCTTCGAATTCCAGCTCGACCTCGACGGCCGACGCGAACAGGTTGGTGCTTTGCTGCTTGCGGGCGGCGGAGAACTTCAGTGCATCGGTGCCCAGGCTGGCCGGGCTGTCGGTGACGCCCAGGCCGACCAGGTAGGGCTGCGACGAGTCGGCAAAGTCGGGGGCAATTTCCAGGCTGGTGTAGAGCTTTTGCTTTGCCTTGTTGATGGCGACCAGTTCCGGCGTGGGTTCGATCTGCGCGAACAGGGCCAGTTTTTTGCCGCTGTCCGTGTCCACTTCCTCGGCTTTCACGGCGATCACGTCGCCGTAGGCCTTGAACTGGCTGTCGGGCAGGATGCCCCGGATGTGCTCGAGCCAGATGCGCGCGCCGTAGGTTTTCGGGTTGTAGGTGGCGGCGATCTGCTCGATGGTGGCGCGGTCGATGTTGCGGCCGTCCGTGGTGGCGCCTTCGGTGGCGACGCGGAAGAATTGGGATTTAGGCATGGTGGCGTGTCTCGGTTGATCGGATAACGCCATGGTCAACGTCTTGGCGCCGCGATTCAATGCGGTGCGGGTTGCTATGGGCCATAGCGACTTTTGCCTTCCCCCGCTCCGCGCGCGCGCGGCCTACGCTGGCGGCATGCTAGTCATTGAACAAAAAACCGAAGAAATAATCGCCGAACTGGCCGTGCCCGAATCCGAGCCGCGCCGTGCTGCGCGCGCCCTGTACTGGAAGGGCTGGCGCATTTCGTCCATCGCCCGACACTTAGGGATCAAGCGCAGCACGATCAATAGCTGGAAGGCGCGCGACGAGTGGGACAAGGCGCAGGCCATCGAGCACGTCGAGGCAGCGGCCGAGCTGCGCCTGGTCAAACTGATCGAAAAAGAGGTCAAGAGCGGTAGCGACTACAAGGAAATCGATCTGCTGATGCGCGCCATCGTGCAGGCGGCGCGCGTGCGCCGCTACGAGCAGCCGGGCGGCAACGAGGTCGATCTCAACCCCAAGCTGGCGAACCGCAACGCCGGCCCGAAGAAGAAGCCGACGCGCAACGATTTCAGCGAAGAACAGAAAATCCAGCTGCTCGACGCCTTCCAGGATTCGCTCTTCGACTATCAAAAGGTCTGGTATCGCAACGGCGACCAGCGCACGCGCGCCATCCTCAAGTCGCGGCAGATCGGCGCCACGTGGTACTTCGCCCGCGAGGCGCTGGCCGACGCGATGGCGACGGGCCGCAACCAGATCTTCCTGTCCGCCTCGAAGTCGCAGGCGCACGTCTTCAAGCAATACATCGTGCAATTCGCGCGTGAAGCTGCCGGCATCGAGCTGACGGGCGACCCCATCGTGCTGCCGAACGGCGCGCACCTGTATTTCCTGGGCACCAATGCGCGCACGGCGCAGGGCTATCACGGCAATTTCTACTTCGATGAATTCTTCTGGACGCAGAATTTCCAGGAACTCAACAAGGTGGCCTCGGGCATGGCCATCCACAAGAAGTGGCGCAAGACGTATTTTTCGACGCCATCCTCGACCACGCACCAGGCTTACCCGTTCTGGACGGGCGAGCTGTTCAACAAGCGCCGCGCCAAGGCGGATCAAGTCAACATCGACGTGAGCCACGCCCGCCTGTCGTCGGGCTTTACGGGCGAGGACAAGATATGGCGCCAGATCGTCACCATCCTCGACGCCGAGCGCGGCGGCTGCAACCTGTTCGACATCGACGAGCTGCGCAACTTCGAATACAGCCCGGACCAGTTCGACAACCTGCTGATGTGCAACTTTATCGACGACTCGGCCTCGGTCTTCCCGCTGGCCGAGCTGCAGCGCTGCATGGTCGATTCCTGGGTCGAGTGGGACGACTACAAGCCCTTGCTGGGCCTGCGCCCGTTCGGCAACCGCCCCGTGTGGATCGGCTACGACCCGGCCTTGAACGGCGACAGCGCCGGTTGCGTCGTGCTGGCGCCGCCCATGACGGCCGGCGGCAAGTTCCGCATCCTGGAGCGCCACCAGTGGCGCGGGCAGAGCTTCGAGGATCACGCCGACGCCATCCGCCAGATGACCCAGCGTTACAACGTCGAATACATCGGCATCGATACCACGGGCATGGGTATCGGCGTGCTGCCGATCGTGCGCGGCTTCTTCCCGGCCGTCACGGCCCTGAACTACTCGCCCGAAGTCAAAACCCGCATGGTCTTGAAGGCGAAAAACATCATCAGCAAGGGCCGGCTGGAATTCGACGCCGGCTGGACCGACATTGCGCAGTCCTTCATGGCCATCCACAAGACCCTCACCCCCAGCGGGCGGCACGTGACGTATGTCGCCGGCCGCAGCGACGAAACCGGCCACGCCGATCTGGCGTGGGCCTGCATGCACGCCCTCGATCACGAGCCCTTCGAAGGCACCACCGACAACCACCACTCTTTCATGGAGATTTATTCTTGAGCAAAGCACGACACTTGCGCGGCCGGCAGGCCGAGAGCGCACCACCCACAGCGGCCACGGCGCCGGCCGCCGCCGGCATCGAGGCGTTTTCCTTCGGCGACCCCACGCCCGTGCTCGAGCACGCCGACATTCTCGACTGCTTCGAATGCTGGAAGAACGGGCACTGGTACGAGCCGCCCGTCAACCTGGCTGGCCTGGCCAAGTCGTTTAACGCGGGCGTGCACCACAGCAGCGCCATCCACTTCAAGGCCAACGTGCTGGCGTCCACGCTGATCCCCAGCAAGTACCTGTCGCGCGACGCCTTCAAGCGCATGGCCCTGGACTTCCTGACGTTCGGCAATGCCTACCTGGAAGACCGGCCCAGCCGCAGCGGCAAGGCGCTGATGTACCAGCATGCGCTGGCCAAGTACATGCGGCGCGGCGTCGATCTGGATACCTATTATTTCGTGAACGGCTACCAGGCCGTGCACCAGTTCGACAAGGGCCGCGTCTTCCACCTGATGGAACCGGACGTGAATCAGGAGCTGTACGGTGTGCCGCAGTACCTGAGCGCGCTGCAGTCGGCATGGCTCAACGAGGCGGCCACCTTGTTCCGCCGTAAGTATTACAAGAACGGCTCGCACGCCGGTTTCGTGTTTTACATGACCGATGCCGCGGCGAACACCCAGGACGTGGACAACCTGCGCCAGGCCATGCGCGACAGCAAGGGGCCGGGCAACTTCCGCAACCTGTTCATGTACGCGCCGAACGGCAAGAAGGACGGCATCCAGATTCTGCCCGTGTCGGACGTGGCCGCCAAGGACGAGTTTTTCAACATCAAGAGCGTCACGCGCGACGACCAACTGGCCGCGCACCGCGTGCCGCCCCAGCTCATGGGCATCCTGCCGAACAATGCCGGCGGCTTCGGCGCCGTGGAACCTGCCGCGCGCGTCTTCGCGCGCAACGAGCTGGTGCCGCTGCAGGCACAGTTCATGGCGATCAACGAGTGGGCCGGCGTGGAAGTGGTGAAGTTCGCCCCGTATGACCTGGCCACGGGCGGGGAGGGCGTGCAATGAGCGACCACGTCGACAACACGGACAAGATCATCTTTGCCGAGGTGGCGCGCGGCCTGGCCGCCGTGCGGCGCCGGCCAGGCCTGGAGGCGCACGGCTGCTGCCACTACTGCGACGAGCCGCTGGCGCCCGCACTGCTGTTCTGCGATGTGGATTGCCGCGACGACTACGACAAGGAGCAGGCGGCGAAGGCACGCGCCGGCCGCGCAGGATGACCGCTACGCCGCGATAGCCGGCAGGGCGGGGCTGAGATAGCCCAGCCGCGCCGGAGCGCCCCAGCCACCGCACAGGCCGCCCAAGAGGCGGCTTTTTCACGCCCTGACGAATGATGTTGCACCCGGGGCAAGAAAAAGGTCAGTTTCGGCCCGGCGCGCGCAGTTGTCCCCCCTCCACACCTGCCCGCTATATAGAGGTCTTTTGACTCAAATTTGCACTATGGCCGAAGGCGCATGAGGACTGGCACGGCGGGGCGAAGAGGGGGCATGCAATTTGACGCATTTTGACGCACTTTGAGCGGTTTTTCGTGCTGGTGGTGCGTGGCTGCGTGGGGAGTAGTAGGGAAGAGGCTCTGTACGTCGATGGGTTGCATTAAAACTTCACGGACCATTCCACTTTAAGAAAGTCAACCAGCCGATAGTAGAAACTATCGAAGTTGAGAACAAGACGTTTACTTGAAGCCGTTCGTGTACGACAGAGTATGTAAGTGAGTTGGTGACCGCTAGAGCATCGCGATGGACGGAATAGAAAAGGCCCGCATACGCGGGCCTCTTTTATTTTATTCGGGTAAGCGTAGGCCTACTAGGCGCCCCCACTCGATTTCCTGCCTTTACTGCCGGTTGTCCCGCTTGCGGCAAAGTCGGCGCAGGCGTGGCAACCACGGGATGTATAGCCGCCGTTCCACCGTAAATGGCGGTAAACACTGCGTTTGCCTCGGCAAGACTGTCATCTGCATCCTGGCGAGTGATAAGCATTGGCCGTTTATAGTCAGCTTTGATTCGTCTAAGGTGGAGACTTGTCATAAGTGCACCAATTTGCTTTGATAGCAAACATTTTCTATCTGCCTTAGGAATTCCCGGATTAGACAGGCGTTCAAGCAACTCCTGATGCATGCCAGAGGCACTCCCCGGACGTAGGTTTCCGGGTATCGGAAGCTGATTGTGAAACTCTTTCCCATCCTGGTATATCGTGTAATAGGATCTGGAGCAGATCCCCCGCCAATCGGCTTCGCAGGTTGAAAGGGTATGGTTTTTTGTAACAGAGTTAATGAGGTCTTGCGAGGTCGTTGTCATGCGTTTGACCCGCCAAAACTCACGTGGAACCCTATTGGCATATCTAAGTCTCGTTGGAATAGTCCATCGATGAAGTCCATGTACATGTTGATTGCATCAGAAGAGCTTGCCGCGACGCGATAGGTTAAGTTTATGGTGCGTTGCTCTCCGCGGTCGCCAAAAATCTCAATCTCTGGCCCGGCGCTTAGGAACATATATCCATGTTGTTCAAGGACGCGTCCTGCAACTTCCATGATCTTTCCAGCACTAGGGTCGGTGATTCCTAGTTCATCAAGAACTTCGTCAATCATGAAAATCTCCTCTAAGGAGTACACACTGGTGCAAGTACTCTTCGTACTTTGTAAGTGCATGCGCTCTGCTTCACGAGCGAAACTAGCCGCCATGTGGAATGCTCCAGCAGGTTTCGCATACATAACATTTGACCAAAACATGCCTGTAGTAGGACCGCACTTCGCAAAAAGTGCTTGCGCGGCTTCGCACCTACTGTAGTTTGCCAATATAGTTAAGTCTGAGCTTAAATCTTTGTTCGTTCGTTGATCTAATGCAGTAATTGCACCGTTTAAATCACCGCAAATATGTAACAAAGCAGCACGGAGTTCTAATCCTTCATCTGGATTGGAGTTATCCAGCTTGTCGATTTCTGCAAAAATTTCTAGGGCTACTTGTGAGTCACGGTCTAGAAATTTACCTTTATCCACAAACGTATGAATCAGTTCCCTTATTTCATTGCATGTGGTCTGGGGTTGAATTGTCATTTTTGTACTATTTTTTGCGTTATGTTCTTCACGTATTCTACGCGTATTTAAAGAAAATGCTTGCAAAGTTTAACATTTTTGAGGCGTGTGCCTAGTACCTGTGGTTTTGGGTAGTCCAAGTGATGTGCCAGGTGAGGAGCATGACACTGCCTCTGCCATGATGGCCAGCTTGGTTGGTCTTACGTTGGCCCGACGAATCTATAACGTCTGCACCGAGACGGGGGCCTGTAATCCGTCCTTCCGCAGTGTCTGAAATTACGACCAGTTCTGCATTTATTCGGTCGCCAACATCTCCGAACCCCGTATCGGGTAACCATGAACAGGGTACAGATCTCAGATCACCGTGTCAGGCGCGTACACGGAAAAAAGGCTGTCATTTTGTTGTCATTCCTAGGTTAAAACAACCCAAATAATGACACTCTTTTTCTTTCTAACTACTTGATTTTAAACAATTTAGTTGTGGGGGTGGGAATCGAATCCGCATCTATCATCGAGTGAATTCGTCTGCGCCAGCAAGTGTAGATTGCCAAAATTTTGTTGGCTCATCGGCATCAGGAACATCCGTCACTAAATGCCACAACGTTTTTATGGATGGGTTTAGCTGGTCATTGATAATTTGGCCTGCCCACGTGGTTATCGATCCGCCTGGCCACATCACGACGAACGCCGCTCTATCTCCCGCTGCATAGCCCTTTAAGGGACCTTTAATTGGGCCGCCGGCACTGCTGCTGCTTGACACGTAGGTGCCAGACAAGTCGGAACCGGTTAGCTGCAATTCCATCGTAGAGCCCATCTGATTTTTCCAATGCCCGATCCAGATGGAGTTGTTGACGTTATTATTTTCTGTACTCACCGCAGTTGTGAGCGCGAGTTCATGTGACATAGTGCCCTCGTGGAAAAGTTGGAGTTGTAACCAACACCATGGTACAACTTTACTAACCGTCGATTCTTGTCAAATGTCACGAGAGTGCTGATTTTAGGGCGGCTTTTCTGAGGAAGTCCGTTCTCCTAGTGTCGTCTATGCCGCCCACTTCGTTTGCATATAGCCGTGCCTACCCGAGCTTAGCCGCCATATCCTCGGCACTCTCGTTGTAATAGACCTGGAGCATACGCAAATCCCTGTGGCCGACCATGCGCGCCAGGTCCAGCACGTTTAGTTTTTTTGCCAGCCGCGTGATGGCCGCATGCCGGCTGTCGTGGAAAGTCAGTCCTTCGATGCAGGATCGTTCGCGCGCTTTGCGGAATAGGGCATCGAGCGAGGATGTGGAAATGCCGAACAACGGCGCCTCGCCGGAGTCCGGCAACAGCGCCAGGAGGTCCAGCGCGCGCGTCGATAGGGGCACGTCTCGCCGTACACCATTTTTATTGATCGAGGCGGGGAGGCGGGCGACAGTGCCATCTACCCAGGCAGGCATCAGGCCGCAGATTTCCCCGGCCCGCATCGCCGTCTCGATGGCGAAGAGGTAGGCGACCGCCACGGCCTGGCTCTTCGTTGTCACAGGCTCGTTGGCGAAGCCAAGTGCATTGCACAGGCGTTCGATTTCATCCTCGGTAGGAATGCGTTCGCGGGACGCGGCAGGCTTGGGGCGGCGCACGTCGCTCGTCGGACTGTCCGCAAGCCATTTCCATTCCTTGCGCGCAGTCGTAAAAACGTGGGAAAGCAAGTTCAGCTCACGATTCACGGTGGCGCCACTGACCTTGCCTTCCCCGGTCATGCGCTGATCGCGCCAGGCGCCAAGCAGTTCAGGCGTCACGTTGGCCAGCTTGATGTCTTTGATTTTTTCACCGCCAATGATCACTTCGCCGATGGCGTTGAGGCGCAGCCTTTCCCAGCGCTCGCCGCGCTTGTGGATCGAGACTTCTTCCAGATACCTGTCGAACGCGTCGCCGCAGCTTTTGCCGATGACGATGCCGCTGTCGGCGCCGCGCCGGATTTCGGTTTCGCGTTCCGACGCCCAGGCCGCAGCCTCGGCCTTGGTACTGAATGTTTTAGATTCCCGTGTGCCGAGGATGGCGATTTCTGCCCGCCAACCGCCAACCCGTTTCCTGAATGAAGCCATGCATCCCTCTCGTTGAGGCGTAATCATGGCGTAAATTTGGCGTAATCGCTATTGGTTTTTGTCGGGTTTAATCTGGATTAAGGGAAATGCCGGGACGTAAAAAAAGCCACTAACCCGTTGATTTTATTGGATTTGGTGGCTTTTTCGATGCTTCTGAATTCTGTGCGCTGGTGCCCGGAGCCGGAATCGAACCGGCACGCCCTTACAGGCGGGAGATTTTAAGTCTCCAGTGTCTACCAGTTTCACCATCCGGGCAGCGCGGCGAGATTCTAGCACAGGTGATGTGTATTACGCCATCTTGTGCCTGAGCGACGGGGCCGCAGACATAGCCAGGTATCCGCTACCCGCCATCAAAACACTGCCTTGAACTGCACCCCATACGTGCGCGGTTCGTTGATGATGCCCGTCAGGTTGTCGAAATCGATCGCGCCCAGCGACTGGATCTGGTTGGTGATGTTGCGGCCGTACGCGGAGAGTTCGTATTTGTCCCATTTGTAGCCGACGCGCAAACCGCCTTCGAGCAGTTCCTTGGCCTTGTATTCCTTCGCTTCATACAGGAAGAAGTTGTAGCTGGTGCGGTAGGCCCAGTCCGTGTAGGCGTAGAACTCGCCATTGGCGAGGGGAATGCTGTACTTTAATGTGAAGTTGGTTTGCCATTCCGGCGCGCGCGGCAGCGGGTTGCCGTCGATGTAGGCCGTGCCCTTGAACGGGCCCAGCGGGTCGGTCACGGTGCAGCCGCTGGCCGGGTTGTTTTGCGCGTTGCCGCAGCTTTGCACGAACAGCTTCTTGTCCTGGATTTCCGTATGGTTGTAGCTGCCGCCCAGGGTCATGCTGAGCGAATCGCTGAGGTTCGCCTGGAAATCGAGTTCCACGCCGCGGCCCGTGGCCTTGTCTGCGTTGATCAGCTGGTTCATGTTGACGGCGCCGCTGCCGGCCGTCAGTTGCTTGTCCTTCACGCGGTACTGGAATATGGCCAGGCTCAGGCGCGCGCGCTTGTCGAACAGGTCCTGCTTGATGCCCGCCTCGACGGACAGCGCTTTCTCGGCGCCGGCAAACGAAGGGCGGTCGGCCAGGCCGTTCAGGCGGCCCTGCATCGACGGCGCGCGGTAGCCGGTGGCGATGCGCGCGTAGGCATTCGTTGCCGGCGTCAATACATAGGTGCCGCTCAAGTCCCAGCTGACGTTGTGCGAGGTGTCGTGCAAGTCGAAGGGGCCGGCCGTGGTCGCCTCCACCCGCTTGGCGGAGAAATCCTTCTTGTCGGTCGTGTAGCGCAGGCCGGCGCGCAGTTTCAGGGCGTCAGAGACCGTGTAGTTGAGCGAGCCGAACGCCGCGTACGACTTCGAGCTCTGGTTTTGCGTGGCGTAGTTCGGGCTTTGCGGGTTGCCGGGCGCCAGACTGTTGAAGCCGATGCTGTCGATCTGGATATCTTCCTTGAAGTAGAACAGGCCGGCTATCCATTGCAGCGGGCCGCGGGCAGACGACTCGGCGCGGAATTCCTGCGAAATCTGCTTGTGCTTGGGGATCACGTCGGCCGTTTCCACGACGAACGGGATGAAGCCGGGACCCATCGGCGGCGCGGACACGGCGCCATAGCCGCCGTCGACGTCGGCGCGGCTGTAGAAATCGAGCTTTTCGTAGCCGGTGATCGAATGCAAGGTGACGCCGGGCAAGTCCCATTTCAGGCGCATGCTGGCGCCCTTGGTTTTCAGGTGCTGGCGGTTGATGCCGTCGGTCGGGTAGTTGTCGTAATCAAATCCGTCGACGAGGTCGTTCGTGCCCTGTTTCAGGATATTCGCGCGGAACAGGGTGGCCGTGCCGTCGAGATTGCGCGCGTGCACGTTGAACAGGGCCGTGAAGTCGCGCGTGGGCTTGACCAATACCTGCAGGCGGGCGGCGCTGTCTTCATAGCCTTCGAAGTCGCGCGTGCCGGTGGGGCGCGGGTTGTGCACGCGGTCGTCGCGGCGCTGCGTCTGGCCGGAAAAGCGCAGGGCGACCGTGTCGCTGACGGGCACGTTGAACGCGCCTTCCAGGTTCTTCATGCCATCCTTGCCGAAGCCGCCGCTCAGGTAGCCTTCCGTCTTGAAGACGGGCTTGGCGGAATCGAACTTGATCACGCCGGCTGGCGAGTTACGGCCGAACAAGGTGCCTTGCGGGCCGCGCAGCACTTCGACCTGATCCACGTCAAACACGGGAAAGCCCTTGAGCATGGCGTTTTCCTGCACTACGTCATCCATCACCAGGCCCACGGGCTGCGAGGCGTTCAGGTCGAAGTCGGTATTGCCCAGGCCGCGAATGTAGAAGCGGGGGAAGGTGCGGCCGTAATCCGATTCGACGGAGACGCTGGGCGAGCGGCTGTTGAGGAAGCGGATGTCGGCGCCGCCGGCCGTCAGCGTGTCGAGCTTGTCGCCTTTCAAGGTGGCGATGGACATGGGCACGTCCTTGATGTTTTCCGCGCGCCGCTGCGCCGTCACGATCACCGTTTCCAGCTGGCCAGGACCGGTCTGTGCCGCCGGCGCGGCAGGCGCGTCGGCGGCTGGCGCCGGGACGCTATCCTGTGCCATCGCCTGCAGCGGAAAGGCGGCGCTGATTGCCAGGGCAATCAGGGTGTGGCGTACTGTGCTGGCATGCGGTGTCATCATGAAACGGCTCCTGTCGGTCAAGGTTGTTGGGGGCATGCAAGCTGGCGCTGGCCAGCTGAACGAAAAATCATGCTAGCACGGGAAATTTTGGTATTCATGCCATTTTCCTACGATGGTTATTCATATCCGTTTCGACTCAATACGCGAATAAAATCGTATTTGTCGTCACTATCTGGCGGGTGCATAGTGGAGTGCCGGCAGGCTTGTGCGGGAACAAAATAGGCTGGACAAGACGACGCGGTTTCCTGCGGCGGCGCAAAAAAGCATGCGCCATTTCGGCGTAGTAGCGGGATCCGGGGCGGCACAAATACAACAGTTGCCGCGGATTTTTTATGTGAGGGGCGTGTTGTTGCAACGCGACAGGGGAGGCCGGCTGCGGCTCTCCCCTGTGCGTGTGAAGCGGGGCATGCGTGGCTGCATGCCTGTATGTGCTTAAAACTCTTCCCAGTCGCCGGCCGTCACGGCTTCCGCTTGCGCCGCACGGGGTTTTGCCGGCGCGGCCTGGCGCTTGGCGGGGCTGCTGGCCGTTGCCGGTACCAGGTGCAGCGGCTTGTGACTGGCGCGTGCCGGTGCTGGCGCCGGTGCGGGTGCCGCCAGATGGCTGTCATGCGTCTTGAAGATGCTCACGGTTTCCACCAGGTGGCTGGCCTGCTCGCGCAGCGATTCGGCCGCCGCCGCCGCTTCTTCCACCAGCGAGGCATTTTGCTGCGTGACGCTATCCATCTGGGTCACCGCCTGATTGATCTGCTCGATTCCTGCGGACTGTTCCTGGCTGGCCACCGTGATTTCAGCGATGATGTTGCTGACGCGGGCGACGCTGGCGACCACCTCGGACATCGTCGTGCCCGCTTGCGCCGCCAGCCTGGAGCCCGCATCGACGCGGCTGACGGAATCGTCGATCAGCGCCTTGATTTCCTTGGCTGCGCTGGCGCTGCGCTGGGCCAGGCCGCGCACTTCGGTCGCCACGACGGCGAAGCCGCGGCCCTGTTCGCCGGCACGTGCCGCTTCCACGGCGGCATTCAGGGCCAGGATATTGGTCTGGAAGGCGATGCCGTCGATGACGCTGATGATGTCGACAATCTTGCGCGACGATTCGCTGATCAGGTCCATGGTGCCCATCACTTGCCCCACCACGGCGCCGCCCTTGCTGGCGACGTCCGATGCCGTCGTGGCCAGCACATTGGCTTCGCGGGCATTTTCCGCATTCTTGCGCACGGTGCTGGTGAGCTCTTCCATTGACGAAGCGGTTTCTTCCAGCGAACTGGCTTGCTGTTCCGTGCGCAGCGACAGATCGCTATTGCCGCTGGAAATTTCCGCGGCGGCAAGGGAAACGGTGTCGGAATCCTGGCGCACCGACGACACTACCGTGGTCAGCGACTCCTGCATGCGCTGCAGCGCCGACAGCACGCTGGCGGTATCGTGCGGTGCAACGTTGAGTTTGCCTGTCAGGTCGCCGCCGGCCAGCAGGCTGACGGCGTCGCACAGCTGCTTCGGTTCTGCGCCCAGCGCCTTGAGCAGGCTGCGTGTGATGAGCCAGCCCGCCAGGGCTGCCAGCACGATGGACAGCAGGCTGGCGCCGATGAGAATATTCCTGTTGAGCGTGTAACGCTCGTTGTCTTCCTGCAAGATGGCGGTAGAGCGCTGGTCCGTCAGGGCGAAATATTCATCGCTGGCGGCGACGAGGGCGGCCAGCAGCGGGCGGCATTCCTCATTCATCTTGACGATGGCCTGCTCGGTTTTCTTTTGCAGCGCCAGGTCCACGATAGCCATCGCTACGGGAGAATAGCGTTTTTCGATGCCGTCTATCTTGTTGACTATGGCGCGCACTTCATCCGATACCTCAGGCTGCTGTGTCAGCTGCAGCAGATGCTGCATGTTCTTGACGACCTCAGCCTGCGCCTGCAAGACCTGTTTGCGTTCGATCTCCAGGTCTTCCGGCTTGGTGACGAGCACCAGATTCCTGGCCGCCACGGCACGCATGTCGATTGCGTCACGTACGCGGTGCGCCGTATTGGCGCGGGCGGTGATGCCGTTGACATACTGGTCAAAACTGGCGTTGAAGTTGGAAAAGCTCCGCACGGACAGGATCGATATGCCGATGAGGAAAAAGACCAGCAGGCCGAAAGCCAGAGTGAGCTGGGTGCGTACGGTGAATTTGTCCATGATGTCTCTCCAAAATACGTGGTGATGATTAGAAAGGGGGCTTGCGTGAGACCGGTGGCAGGCGCTTGCCTGGCGACGGGTCGAGTCCTACGCAGTGCTTTTCTATCCAGAACACGGATTCGTGGTGCAAGGATGGAATTAATTTAAAAAACCGATTTCAATAATTTATTTGTTTTATTTATTAAATTCATTGTTGCACAAAAAATTCATTAAATCAATGATATTTTGCGTGTCAAAAAACAACTTTTCGGCATGGATGCTGGTTCCTGCGCCGTTTGATCGGGCGCAGGACAGTATCTTCGGGGAGGTGGATCAGCCGGGAATGGGCGTGCCCTGGTGAAAAATCATTTGCCAGCGGCCATCGCGCCATTTCCACAAGGAACTGCGCAAGCTGGCGCTGGCGGGCAGGGTGCCGTTGGCGTGGCGTTGCGAGCGGTAGGTAACCAAGGCAACATCGTCCGCCAGCAAGCGGGCCTGAAAATCGTGGATGCTGCGCTGGCAAAAGTCTTCCACCGGCAAGTCCGCCAGGGTTGCCGCGCGCGTCCAGAGATTGCCCGAGCTGCCGAACTCGACGAAGTCGTCAGCCAGCAGGGCCGCCAGCCTGGCCCTGTCGGCGCGCACCGCCTGGCTTTGCAGCGCCGCTTCCAGCGCCTGCAGCTGCGCCGCCAGGCTGTCCTGCTGAGTATCCCGCGCGTCATCCATTGGCAAGATCTTCAGATAGGAAATGCGCCCGCGCCCGATACATTCAGGCAGGCGACCTTGTCGCTGGAAAAGTACTTGATTTGTCCCAGGCCGATGGCGTAGCAGCCGTCGCTGAGCGGGGAAATGGGGCCGGTGAGTTTTTCACCGCCGACCAAGGTCACCACCCAAGGCGTGGTGGCCGGTTTGCCCGCGTGGGCCAGGGCGTGTTGTACCAGGTCTGACATGCTGCCTCCGTTGGAAATCAAAATCCGATGATAGCAGTGTCCGGTGTCGGATAGCCGCTGGATTGACGACACGAAGGGCGGGCGCTTTACGCGTCGGCCAGCAAGTTCTTTGGCAGGGCCACCGATACCAGCTTCCAGTGCCACAGGCCGTCGCGCGTCAGGGTCAGTTCGCCGATATGGCTTTTGCTGTGGGCGCGCTGCACCACCACGCTGTTCCACGAGGTGTAGCGCAGCCTGTAGTCGGGCTTGGTGTTGCGCTTGCGGCCGCTGATGTCGCTGACCTTGGCGATCGGGTTTTCGTAGCGGTCATTGAGCTTCATCAATGCGACGATGCCTTCGGGCATCAGCATGGTGTCGAGCAAGGGATCGATGACCTCGGGATTGATATCGTCGGCGACTTCCGGCGCCGAGAACAGGGTGTGCAATTGCTGCCCCAGGCTGCCGCGCAACTGGGCCAGGTCGATCTGCGCGGCCAGCGCCTGCGTATCCTCGTCCATGGTGGCCGCGCGGATCTTGTTCATGGTGAAGTACGGGCTGCCATAGAAGACGCCGGCCAGCGCGACCAGTACCGCTACAGCGAGAAGCATCATTCTTTTCATCGTGCAATCTCTCGGATGCCTGGCGACCCGGTGCGCCTGAGGTGTTGGCATTCTACATAATATTTCCCAAAATCAATATGACGGTTTAGGTAAGTGTTGTTTTAGATCAAGTTTCTTTAGAGTAATTCCGGCGGCAGGGTAATGTCCATCAGTTTCCAGTCCCAGATGCCATGGCGGCGCAGCAGAAACTGGCTGGCGGCGGGTCCGGCACCGCTGCGCCGCAGCACCACTTCATTCCACGAGCGGTACGCCATGCCGAAGTCGTGGCGCTTGCCATCAGCCCCCTGCTTGCCGTGCAAGATCAATACCGTGATGCCGGGCGGCGAGACGATGGTGTCGAGCATTTCCTTGAAATCATCGTCATTGGCCGTTTCGCCGCCCGCGCGCAGCTGGCGCGCCACGCTGGCGCGGATCGCAGGCAGGTCGGCCTGCTGCGCCAGGTTTTCCAGGCGCACGGATTTCGCCGCGATGCTGATGCGGTACATGGCGATGTAGGGGCTGACCCAGGTGAAGCCGATGGCGGCGACGGTAAAAATGATCGCGGTGGCGTACTTTCTTTTCATGCTATATCTGCCTGGATCGCAGCTTGCCCGCGAGTGTCAGTAGCCGCCAATGATTTGGTATTCCAGGCCCTGATTTCCTGCGCTACGTACTTGTATCTTGATTTTCCTGAAGGTGATTTCCGTAGGAAAATTTGTGATCTCGAATGATAAATCTTGCGAAAACGACGGCCTTGCCAGGCTGCCCGCATACTCCCGGTAGGCAATGCGCAAAGTCTTATTGCTGTAGCCCTGATATAGCAATTGTGAATTGATGGACCTGTCGATAGGTGCAGTTTCCACTCCCGGGCCGAATTTGATGCCGGGGCTGACGTCTTCGTGCCACCACGCCAGATCGCCTGCGATCATCACCTGGTCCAGCAGGCCATCATTGTTTCGGTCGGCAAAACAGGCATTCTTGGTCATTCCGGGCAGCAGCATATTGAATACCTGCCGTTCAGTGCAGTAAGCAGGTTTTCCCTCGACATCGGCGCGGTACAGGAAGTCGCCCTCGATGACAGCTACACGTCCGCCGCCAATCGACACGGCGCGTCCATCGTAAATCTGATAGCCCGTTTTGCTTGTGTATTGAAATGTGGACAACAGTGCTTCACCGGCAGTGACCTTTGAAACGACATTCAGTTGCGGATCATGGCCGATGCGTTCCATCGTGCGGGTGGTCTCGCGCACTTCCATGGTGGCGCACCCGCTGAGTACCAGGGCAGCGATGGCGACGCGGCATAACTTTTTCATTGATTTCCTTGTTTGTCTTCGAAGCGCTCATACGCAAGCAGGCGCGAGTAAGGGGAAGGTCGTTAAATATTGCCAAATGATAAGTTCAGTTGCTTCTGAAGGAAAGGAAAAATGCGCTTTTTTCTGCCGTGACGAGCGATGGGGGACCTCGGTCAGCCTTATGGAGGGCGGATGGTGTAGCATTCGTGCCGGCGCGGACCATCGCGCCGCAATATTGAGGACAACCATGAATATCACTATCAATCAGGTGCTGCAGTCGTATATCGACCCGCTCACCGCCAGCGAGTACGCGGCGCTCGAGCGCAGCCTGCTGGCCGAAGGCTGCCGCGATGCGCTGGTGCTGTGGAACGACGTGCTGATCGACGGGCATAACCGCTACGCCATCTGCCGCCAGCACGGCATCGAATTCAAGACCATCCAGAACACCAGCTTTACCTCGCTCGACGACGTCATGCTGTGGATGATCGACAATCACCTGGCGCGCCGCAGCGTGTCGGACTTCCAGCGCGGCGTGCTGGCCTTGCGCAAGAAGGAAATCGTCGCCGCGCGCAGCCCGGCGCCCGTCAGCGCGGCAGACGCCCCCGATGGCGAAAACGCACCCAAGCCTCCCATGAGCACGCGCGAAGAGGTGGCCAAGGCGGCCAGATTGAGCAGCAACCAGATCAGCCAGATCGAGAAGATCCAGAAAGCCGCTTCGCCCGAACTGGTGGAAGCCGTCCGTTCGGGCACGATCTCCATCAATGCGGCGGCCACCGTGGCATCGCTGCCGCCCGAAGAGCAGGTGGCGGCCGTCGCCGGCGGCAAGAAGCTGCTGCGCCAGGCGGCCAAGGAAATCCGCGAACAGCGCGCCGCCACGCGCACGCCGCGCGAGCCGAAAGCGCCTCACGTTTCGCAGGACACGCCGGAAACGGGCAACGAGCCGTGGGCGGAAAACGCGGCGCAGGCGCCGTCCGAAACGGAGCGCCTGCGCGGCGAGATCGCCAGCTTGAAGCAGAAAGTGGCGCAGCTGCAGGCGGAAAATGTGGAGCTCAACCAGCGTATCGCCACCCTGATCGACGCATCCTGATATTGGAGTAGTGCATGCCAGTTCGCCGTGCCTTGTTCGCCGCCATCGCCTGCGGCATCGTTACCGCTCCTCCCGTGCTGGCGGTGCCAGCCGCTTCCGTCACGGATATGGCCCGCTGGCAGGCGCAGGCTGCCAACGTCAGCATCGCGCGCGACACGTGGGGCGTGCCCCATGTGACGGGCAAGACGGATGCCGATGCCGTCTTTGGCCTGATGTATGCGCAGGCCGAGGATGACTTCCCCCGCGTGGAACTCAATTACATCAATGCCATGGGGCGGCTGGCGGAAGTGGAGGGCGAGCGGGAGCTGTACCGCGACCTGCGCATGAAGCTCTTCATCGATCCGCAGGAGCTGCAGGCGCAGTACCGCGCCAGCCCGCCGTGGCTGCGCAAGCTGATGGATGCGTTTGCCGACGGCCTGAATTTTTACCTGGCCACGCATCCGCACGTCAAACCTCGCTTGATTACGCATTTCGAGCCGTGGATGGCCCTCAGTTTCAGCGAGGGCAGCATCGGCGGCGATATCGAATCGGTCAACCTGACGCAGCTCGAAGCGTTCTACGGCCAGCAGGCCAGGCCCGTCGCCATGGCGCTGGCCAGCGTGGAGACCAGGTTGGCGTCAGGCCTGGACCCCGAACCGAGCGGCTCGAACGGCTTCGCCATCGCGCCCGCGATTACCAAAAACGGCCATGCGCTGCTGATGATCAACCCGCACACCTCGTTCTACTTCCGTCCCGAAGTGCAGGTGACCAGCGGCGAAGGCCTGAACGCGTACGGCGCCGTCACCTGGGGCCAGTTCTTCGTTTACCAGGGTTTTAACGACCGCCTGGGCTGGATGCATACCTCGGGCGGCGGCGACGTCATCGACGAATACCTGGAAAGCATCGTCGACAAGGACGGCGCATGGTTCTACCGCTATGACGGCGGGCTGCGCCCTTTGAAAACCGTGCCGATCACCTTGCCCTATAAACTGGCCGATGGCCGCATGGGATCGACAACCATCACCGTCTATTACAGCCACCACGGCCCCATCGTGCGCGCGCTGGACGGTAAATGGGTGGCCGTGCGCCTGATGAGCGAGCCGTTGAAGGCGCTCATGCAGTCGTACACGCGCACCAAGGCGCGCGATTACGCGGCCTTTTACAAGACGATGGAGCTGCGCACGAATTCGTCGAACAACACGGTGTATGCGGATGCGGACGGCAATATCGCCTACTTTCACGGCAATTTCATCCCCGTGCGCGACCCGCGCTTCAACTGGAAGCAGCCCGTCGACGGCAGCGACCCGGCCACGGAATGGAAGGGGCTGCACACGGTGGCGCAAACCATCACCTTGTTCAATCCGAAGAATGGCTGGATTCAGAACACGAACAACTGGCCGTATTCGGCGGCCGGCGCCAACAGCCCGCGCCAGCAGGACTATCCCGCCTACATGTCGGTCTACGGCGAAAACGCGCGCGGCCTGCATGCCGTCAAGGTTTTTCAGAACAAGACGGGTTTTACGCTCGACAGCCTGATCGCCGCGTCCTACGACAGCGAACTGACGGCCTTTGAAGCGCTGCTGCCGCCGCTGTTCGCCGCCTACGATGCGCTGCCGGCCGGCGGCGCGCAACAGCTGGCGCTGGCCGGCAAGATCGCCTTGCTGCGGGCCTGGGACTGGCGCTATTCGCTCACTTCCACGGCCACGTCCCTGGCCGTGTTCTGGGGCCAGGAGCTGGCCGAGCTGACGGGCAAGCAGGCGAGGGAACAAGGCGTGCCCGTGGTCGATTTTCTGGCGACGGACAAGGTTACGGCGGCGCAGCGGCTGGCTGCCCTGGCGACGGCGGCGGACAAACTGCAGCGCGATTTCGGCCACTGGCAAACGCCGTGGGGCGAGATCAACCGCTTCCAGCGCCTGACGGGCGACATCGTGCAGCCGTTCGATGATGCGCAGCCGAGCTTGCCGGTGCCTTACGCGTCGGGCAACTGGGGCGCGCTGGCTGCGTATGGCCAGAGCAGCAAGAGCCGCACGAAACGCATCTACGGCGAACGCGGCAACAGCTTTGTCGCGGCCGTGGAATTCGGCCCCCGCATCAAGGCGAAAAGCATCCTCGCGGGCGGCCAGAGCGGCGACCCGAAGTCGCCGCACTTCCAGGACCAGGCGGCCATGTATGCCCGCGGCGAATTCAAGGAGGTGTTGTTTTATCCGGAGGACGTGGCGAAGCACCTGGAGCGCAGGTATCGGCCGGGGGAGTGAGGTTTGTGGTGTGTCGGATTACGCCCGGCGTTGCCGAGCTAATCCGACCTACCGGCCTCGGTATGCCGTAGGTCGGATTAGCGCAGCGTAATCCGACACCTCTCCCCTCAAATCGCGTCCAGCGCCGTGCGCAGATCATGGCGCAAATCCTCGATATCCTCGATCCCCACCGACAGGCGGATCAAGCCGTCGCCTATGCCCAGCTTGGCCCGCTGTTCGGCGGGAATGCTGGCATGCGTCATCAGGGCCGGGTGCTCGATCAGGCTTTCCACGCCGCCCAGGCTTTCGGCCAGGGCAAATACTTCGCAGCGCTCGAGGAAGCGCCGCGCGCCAGCCAGGTCGGTGTCGAGGTCGATCGAGATGATGCCGCCGAAACCATCCATCTGGCGCTGCGCCAGCGCGTGCTGCGGGTGCGACGCCAGGCCCGGATAAAACACCTGTTTGACTTCCTTTTGCTGTTCCAGCCACTGCGCCAGCACCAGGGCACTTTCGCAATGGCGCTGCATGCGGATGGCCAGGGTTTTCACGCCGCGCAAGGCTAAAAAGCTGTCGAAAGGCCCGGCAATCGCCCCCACCGAGTTTTGCAGGAAGCCCAGCTGCTCGCGCCATTCCGACTGGCGCGCTTCCGCGCCGACGATGGCGATGCCGCCGATGATGTCCGAGTGGCCGTTCAAATACTTGGTTGTCGAATGGACGACGATGTCGAAACCGTGCTCCAGCGGGCGCTGCACCATCGGGCTGGCAAACGTGTTGTCGGCCACGGCGATGATGCCCCGCTCGCGGCAGATGTCGGCGATCGCCCGCAAGTCGGCCAGTTTCAGCATGGGGTTGGTCGGCGTTTCCACCCACACCATCTTCGTTTCCGGGCGCAGCGCGGCCAGCAGGTTCTCGGGATTCGTCAGGTCGACGTACGTGAATGCGTGACCGGCCGAACGGCGGCGCACGCGCTCGAACAGCCGGTAGGTGCCGCCGTACATGTCGTCGCCGGCGACGATATGGCTGCCCGCGTCCAGCAATTCCAGCACGGACGAGATGGCGGCCAGGCCCGAGGCGAACGCGAACGCCGCGTTGCCGCCTTCCAGGTCGGCCACGCAGCGCTCGAGCGCCCAGCGCGTGGGATTGTGCGAGCGGCCGTAATCGAGGCCCTTGTGCACGCCGGGGCTGTCCTGCACAAAGGTGGAGGTGGCGTAAATGGGCGGCATGATGGCGCCCGTCGACGGGTCGGGCGACTGGCCGGCGTGGATGACGCGGGTGGCCAGATGGCGCTTGCGGGTGGTTTCTTGGCTCAAGATAAAGTCCTGCGTAAGTGGTTGAGAAGGTCGAAGCGGGTGATCAAGCCATAGAAGCCGGTATCGTCGGCGACGACGGCCGTCAAGCCCCGGTCCAGCGTGGCGCGCAGGGCGGGCAAGCCGCTCGATGGCGCCAGGGTTTCGATCTGCGTCGTCATGGTGGCGCCCACCAGACCTGCGAAATGGGCGGCGTCGCTCGACACATGCAGCAGCAAGTCCGATTCGTCGATAATGCCGACCAGCTGGCCGCCGTCGATGACGGGCAGTTGCGCCAGGTCGCTGGCGCGCATGCGGTTGAAGGCCGTGAGCAGGGTGTCGCCGGGCGCCACGCTGACGACGTCGCCCTCGTCGTAACGGCGTCCGATCAGGTCGCGCAAGTCGCCCGAGAGCGCGCGCTGCAACAGGCCCTGGTCGCGCATCCAGCCGTCGTTGTAGACCTTCGACAGGTAGCGCGTCCCCGTGTCGCAGACAAACGTGACGACGCGCTTCGGGCTAGTCTGCTCGCGGCAGTATTTGAGGGCGGCGGCCAGCAGCGTGCCGGTGGACGAGCCGCCCAGGATGCCTTCGGCGCGCAAGAGGGCGCGCGCCGAATCAAAACTTTCCTGGTCGCTGATGGTATAGGCTTTCGTGACGCTGTCCATGTCGGCGATGGACGGAATAAAATCTTCGCCGATGCCTTCGACGGCCCACGAGCCGCTCGTGTCGCTGACTTTGCCCGTGTCGATGTATTCGGTGAGGATGGAGCCTTGCGGGTCGGCCAGCACGAATTCCAGCTTGGGCTGCGCCTTGCGGAAGTAGCGCGTCAGGCCCGTCAGGGTGCCGGACGAACCGACGCCGACGACGATGGCGTCCACGTCATGGCCAGTTTGCTCCCAGATTTCGGGAGCCGTCGTCGTTTCGTGGGCCAGCGGGTTGGCGGGATTGTTGAACTGGTCGGCGAAGAAGGCGCCCGGCAGTTCGCGCGCCAGCCGCGCCGCGTAATCCTGGTAGTACTCGGGGTGGCCCTTGCCCACGTCCGAGCGCGTGGTGTGCACTTCGGCGCCCAGCGCCTTCAAATGCAGCACTTTTTCCGTCGACATCTTGTCGGGCACGACGAGAATCACGCGGTAGCCCTTGATGCGTCCGACCAGGGCCAGGCCGATACCGGTGTTGCCGGCCGTCGCCTCGACGATTGTGCCGCCCGGCTGCAGGCGGCCGTCCGCTTCGGCCGCTTCGATGATGGACAGGCCGATGCGGTCCTTGATGGAACCTCCGGGATTTTGCGATTCCAGTTTCAGGAACAGCTGGCACAGGCCCGTATCGAGCCTGGTGACTTCGACCAGCGGGGTGTTGCCGATCAGCTTGTATAGCGCTGGCGGCTGGGAGGGGGATGGCATTCGATCATTCATGTTGGCTCCTGTCAGAGAAACAGCCGCTCAGGATCGTGTCCCGAGCCGCCTTCCGTGCCGCGCAGTGTAGGCGGGTGGACGAGTGCGGCGAACGAATGTTTCCATGCTTGCATATGCGCGCTGCGTATATCGGCGGCAAGGTGCGCGATGCGAGTATGCGCCGTTTTTCGCCCGCTTGCCGCACCACAGGCAGGACTATTAAGCTGCCGCAAGCCCGCCATTGCGATTTATAATCACGCCTCGAAAAGATACTAAATAGTATTGAAAATCAACCAGACAGGGCAGGCGGCGGTGGCAAAACTTTATTTCCGGTATTCCGCGATGAACGCGGGCAAGTCGACGGCCTTGTTGCAGGTCGCGCACAACTATGAAGAGCAGGGCCAGCAGGTGCGCCTGTACACGGCCGCCATCGACAGCCGCTACGGCGTGGGCCGGGTCACCTCGCGTCTGGGGCCGCAGCGCCAGGTCGATATCTTTCATGCCGACACGAATTTCCTGGACGATATTCCCCAGGTCGCCTGTTTGCTGGTGGATGAGGCGCAATTTCTCAGCACGGCCCAGGTGCAGCAATTGCACCAGCTGGCGCAAGTGAAGGGCGTGCCCGTCATCTGTTACGGCTTGCGCACGGATTTCAAGGGCGAACCGTTCCCCGGCTCGGCCTATTTGCTGGCGCTGGCCGACGATATCGAAGAGTTGAAGAATATTTGTACTTGCGGCAAGAAGGCCACGATGAACATCCGCGTGGACGAGCAGGGCCGCCGCATCAAGGAAGGCGAGCAGATCAGCATAGGCGGCAACGAGAGTTACCGCCAGGCTTGCGGGCGCTGTTTCTACTCCTAAGCTAATTCCTTATTCGGCGACGGGCACGCCCACGTCCGCATCGTCCGACAGCGCCAGATCGCCCCGCTCGAACGCGGCGAGGATGTCATTGGCGCGCGCCACGTCGTGTTCGCGCACCATGACGCGGGCGCCGCCGATGGCGGCTGCCAGCAGCATGTCGGCCTGCATGTGCTGGTCATCCGTCAGCAGCACGTCGATGCCGGCCGCTGCCAGGCAGCCGCGGATGACGTGCGCATCCGTGGGGATCATCAGCCGGGCAATCAAAACATAGTCGTCGTGCATCGTGTCTCCTGGCAAGGTGGTATGCGCCATCTTAGCACCGCGCCCGCTTTTACAGCTTGAACACGCTCACCACCTGGTTCAGCTCATGCGCCTGCTCCTGCAAGGCGTCGGCGGCCGCGGCCGCCTCCTCCACCAGGGCCGCATTCTGCTGGGTCACCTGGTCCATCTGGGCGATGGCCTGGTTGACTTGCTCGATGCCGCTGCGCTGCTCTTCGCTCGCCTGCGCGATCTCGGCCATGATGGTGCTCACTTGCTGGACGCTGGCCACGACGGTGTCCATGGTGGCGCTGGCCTGGCTCACCTGGGCGTGGCCCAGGTCCACCGTGCCGGCCGATGCCTGAATCAGATCCTTGATGTCTTTCGCGGCGGCCGTCGAACGCTGCGCCAGGGTGCGCACCTCGGTGGCGACGACGGCGAAGCCCCGTCCCTGTTCGCCGGCGCGGGCCGCTTCCACGGCCGCGTTCAAGGCCAGGATATTCGTCTGGAAGGCGATGCCGTCGATGACGCCGATGATGTCGGCAATCTTGCCAGATGAGCTTCGGATGGCGTCCATGGTGCTGGCCACCTGTGCCACGGCGGCGCCGCCTTCGGCTGCCAGGCTGGACGAGTCGTGCGCCAGCCGGCTTGCCTGCTGCGCGTGATCGACGTTCTGCCGCACGGTGGAACTCAGTTCTTCCATCGAGGCGGCCGTTTCTTCCAGCGAACTGGCTTGCTGTTCCGTGCGGCTCGACAAATCCAGGTTGCCGCTGGCGATTTCACCGGACGCCGTGGCGATTTGCCCGGCGCTGCCGCGCACGTTGCCGACCACTTGCGACAGGTTGTCGCTGATGCGGTTCATGGCGCGCAGCAGGCGGCCGATTTCGTCCAGGCTGGTCGTATCGAGGTGCACCGTCAGGTCGCCGGCGGCGATTTGCGCGGCGGCCGTTTCGGCGGCGGCCAGCGGGCGCGAGACGAGGGTGCGCACCAGCCAGTACAGCAGCAGGGCGAAGACGAGCAGGGCGACGAAGCCGGAAATGGCCAGCTGGTTGCGCAGCTGGCGCGCTTCCAAGGTGATTTCGTCCGTGAACGTGCCGCCCGCGATGATCCATTGCCAATCCTTGAATTGACGGTAATACAGCTGCTTTTCGCGCGCGCTGGCAGCCGTTTCGCCAGGCGCCGTCCACGTATAGCGCATGGCACCGTCTTTCTGCGCCAGCATTTCCTGGATGAACATCCGGCCGTCGCTGGCCTTGAAGTCCAGCGCGCTCTTGCCTTCGCTGTTCGGGTGCAGCACCAGGTGGCCGTAATTGGCGCCGGGAGCCGTGTCGACGATGTAGATGTAGCCCGTCTGGCCGATCTTGACCTGGCGAATCTTCTCTTTCAGCATGGCCAGATTCTTGCTGATATCGAGGCCGATGAACAGCACGCCCACCACTTTGCCTGCCGCGTCGCGCACGGGATCATATTGCGTGATGTATTGCTTGCCAAACAAGGTTGCCATGCCGACGAAACGCTGGCCCGCACGCAGGGGCGCGTAGCTGGGGTGGTTGTGGTCGAGCTGGGTGCCGATGGCGCGTTCGCCATCCTGCTTTTTCAGCGACGTGCTGATGCGCACGAATTCATCGCCGTTGGCGGCAAAGATGGTGGCGATCACGCCCGTCTGCGCCGTGTAGCGGTCGACCAGGGCCGTATCGAGGTTGAGCACCTTGCCGCCGTTGGCCAGGGCCGGCGTGGCCTTGCCGGCCACGGCCACCATGGCGCCCGCGTCGACCGTGAACGGGCCGGGAAATTCGGCCGCGAACAGGCGCGCAAAGCTGGCCGCTTCGTTGACCATGGCAGTATGGAAGACTTGCGTGGTCGTCATGACGCTATTGAGTTCGCTGGTGACGGCCGCTTCGGCACGCTGTTCCAGCACGCGCGAGGTATTGATACTCATCAAGGCAGTCAGGCTGGCGAGGATCAGGCTGACGAGGGCAAACGTGAAGACGGTAATCTTGCCGCCGACACTCCAATGGCGGGGGGAGAAGGAAATTGTAGGCATAGTGTGAGTCTGGCAAAGGGTAATCAGCTCGGCCATTCCTGGTCATGACATGACACGCGGGGAGGGGATCTGGTGGGGACACTGTTGAAACGAAAGCGCGCCGGCTGTGGGAGCGGCGCGCAGGCAAGCTGTATTTCAGGGCGCGATGATAGCATGTTGCTTGCCATTTGTTACTAAGTGTTTCCCGCAGGAATTATTTTTTCACATAAAAACATCATTGAGATCAAGGATTACCGCTTCAATCTATTGACTTTTTTCATTCCAGTGGCGCATGTTGATATTCATCGCTGCTGAATGATGCGATTTTTCTCACGAATGTTTCACTTTGTAATGAATGAGACGCCGCCTTTAATCCGCGTTTAAGCTTCCAGGAAGAAACTGATCTTCCTTGGGAGACTGCCAGGCCGTATCCTGTAGAATAATATGCAGACCAGTCGTGTATCCCCTTACTGTCTTGCTGGCTGGCGCATGCATCTCTGCGCCGCCTGGAATTGATTTAACTAATTTTCGGAGAAGCCGATGAAGAAGCAAATGATGCTGGTCACCCTGGTGCTCGCCCTGTCAGCCCACGCTGGCGCAGCCCAGACGGACAAGAGCGCCGCTCCTCCGCTCACCATGAAGCCGCTGGCCCAGCAAACGCAGGCCGCCTTGTGGGCATCGCGCGTATTGACGCGCGTCCATTACAAGGCCATGCCGCTCGACGACGCCATGTCGGAGAAAATCTTCGACCGCTATTTCAAATCCCTGGACGCAGAAAAACTGTTCTTCGTGCAGGCCGACATCGACCGCTTCGCTCCCTTGCGCACCAAGCTCGACGACGCCATCATCAATGAAGACCTGACGGCGCCGTTTGCCATCTATAACCTGTACCAGCAGCGTTTCGATGAGCGCATGGCGTATGCGCGTGAATTGTTGAAAACCAAGTTCGACTTTACCGCCGACGAGAGCTACCAGCTCGACCGCGAAAAGGCCGCCTGGCCGAAGAATGACGAGGAAGTGCGCGACCTGTGGCGCAAGCGCGTCAAGAACGACTGGCTGCGCCTGAAACTGGCGGGCAAGGAAGACAAGGCCATCCGCGAGACGCTGGACAAGCGCTATGAAAGCTACACGACCCGTTCGCGCAAGCTCAACAGCGAAGACGTGTTCCAGATCTTCATGAATTCGTACGCCATGTCGATCGAGCCGCACACCAATTACTTGGGCCCGCGCGCTTCGGATAACTTCGACATCGCCATGCGCCTGTCGCTCGAAGGCATCGGCGCCGTGCTGCAGACGCGCGACGAATACACGGTGGTGCGCGAAGTGGTGCCGGGCAGCCCGGCCGGCCTGTCGGGCAAGCTGAAAGTGGGCGACCGCATCGTCGGCGTGGGGCAGGGCGAAAGCGGCCCCATCACCGAAGTGCTGGGCATGCGCATCGACGATGTGGTGCAGCTGATCCGCGGCGCCAAGGATTCCGTCGTGCGCCTCGACATCCTGCCGGCCGATGCCGGCCCCGATGCCAAGCACGTCGTCTTGCCGCTGGTGCGCAAGAAAATCAGCATGGAAGAGCAGGCGGCGAAGAAATCGATCATCGAAGTGCGGGAAAATGGCGTCAAGCGCCGCATCGGCGTCATTGCCCTGCCGACGTTCTACCAGGACTTCGAAGCGCGCCGCCGTGGCGACAAGGACTTTAAAAGCGCGACGCGCGACGTCAGCCGTTTGCTGGCCGAGCTGAAGAAGGACAAGGTCGACAACGTCCTGATCGACTTGCGCAACAACGGCGGCGGTTCGCTGAACGAAGCCGTCGAACTGACGGGCCTGTTCATCGACAAGGGACCGGTCGTGATGCAGCGCAATGCCGAAGGCAAGGTCGACGTGGAAAGCGACACCAACGCGGGCCTGGCCTGGGATGGCCCGATGGGCGTGCTGATCAACCGCGGTTCCGCTTCCGCTTCCGAAATTTTCGCCGCCGCCGTGCAGGATTACGGCCGAGGCGTCATCATCGGCGAAGGCAGCTTCGGCAAGGGCACCGTACAAACTCTGTTCAACCTCGACCGTTTCGGCGGCAGCGAGAAAGCCCGTTTCGGCGAGCTGAAGATGACCATCGCCCAGTTCTTCCGCATCAACGGCGGCACCACGCAGTTGCGCGGCGTCACGCCCGACATCAAGCTGCCGGCCATGTCGGACACGGAGAACTTCGGCGAATCGAGCTATGACAATGCCTTGCCATGGGTGGCCATCAAGCCGGCGCCGTACATGCCGACGGGCGACCTGAAGGATATCGTGCCGCTGCTGGACAAGAAGCATGAAGCGCGCGTGGCCAAGGACAAGGATTTCCAGTACTTGCTCGATGACATCGCTCTCGTCGTCAAGCAGCGCAAGGAAAACCAGATTTCGCTCAATGAAACCGTGCGCCGCAAGGAGCGCGATGCCCAGGAAGCGCGCGCGAAGGCCCGTGAAAAACGCCTGATCGCGCAGATTTCGAATCCGGCCGACGACCTGGTGGTGATTCCCGATCCGAAAGACGTGCTGAAGGGCGCGAAAGCGGCCAGCAAGACGGCCAAGCAGATCGCCGCCGTGAAGGGCGCCTTGCGCACCGACGACGGCTTACAGGGCGACGAACGCGCGCTGAGCGCCGAACTCGATGCCGAAACGGCCGCCAAGAGCGCCAAGGACGTGCTGCTGAACGAAGCGGCGCGCATCCTGGCCGACGAAGTGGCGCTGATCAAGGCCGATACGCGCATGGCGGCGAAGGTCTTGCCGTATGGCGCCGATGGCAAGGCGACGCCGGTGACGGCAGCGAAGTAAGGCTTTCATGCACTAGAAAACCGGTTCCTTGGGAGCCGGTTTTTTTTCGCCCCGATCAGTTATCCGTTTGGCGTATTTCTATCATTCCAACAATCAATTGGATTGATATGCCGCGATGCAGCATAATGCACTTTTCTCCTCTATTCTCCTCCAAGAAAATAGATTCAGCCCGATCTCGCAGCGGGCTTTTTTTTGCCTCAGATTCTGTGCGTGGGCGCTTGCACGTCGGGCTGTGCCGCCAGCAAGGCCGTGATCCAGCCAGCAAACGCCTGCAGCTTGGGCGTGGCCAGGCGGCCTTGCGGCGTCAGCAGCGACATCGGCATGGGCGTGGGCGGATGATCGGCCAGCACGGCCACCAGGGCGCCGCTGTCGAGGTGCGCGCGCACCTGGTACACGGCCGCCTGCGCCAGTCCCAGCCCCTGCAGCGCGCAATCGACGCTGGCGTCCGCGTCGTTGACGGCGATGGGGCCGGCCATCTGCACGCGCAGCACTTCCTTGCCTTGTTGAAAATCCCAGTCGAAGGCGCGTCCCGTGCGGCCCGAGTAATGCATGATGCCCTGGTGCGTGGCCAGGTCGGCCAGGGTCTGCGGCGTGCCGTGCCGCGCCAGATACGCGGGCGAGGCGCACGTGACGAAGCGCATCAGGCCGACCTGTTTGCCGATGAAGGCGGAATCTTGCAAGGTGCCCACGCGCAAGGCGCAATCGATGCCTTCCTGCGTCAGGTCGACCAGGCGATCCGTCAGGCTCAGCTGCAATTGCACGTCCGGCCAGGCGGCGTGGAAGTGCGCGATATGCGGCACGACCAACCTGCGGCCCACCGTATTGGGCAGGTTGATGCGCAGCAAGCCGCGCGGTTTTTTCGCGTCGGGACCGCGAAATGCCAGTTCCGCCGTGTCGACGGCTTTCAAAATATCAATGCAATGGCGAAAGTACTCAGCCCCTTCCGGCGTCAGCGACAAGCGGCGCGTGGTTCGCTGCAGCAATTGCGTGCCCAGGTAGGCTTCCAGCTTTTGCAGGGTGGCCGTCAGCGCGGCACGGGGCAAATTCAGGGTCTCGGCCGCCTTGGAAAAGCTGTTGGCTTCGACGATGCGCACGAAGGTCTGCATGGCCTTGATCTTGTCCATAGGATATCGTCCATTCTCATTGTTCATTTTATGTGAAAAGTATAAGTGGATTATGCCCTGATTATCTTTGCCATAGTTTTCCCTAGAATGGCGACATCCCTATCGAACCGAGGAAACAACATGAACAAGGCCTCATCTTCCACTCCCCACGACATTGCACCGGCCATGGTGCTGTTGCTGGCCATCGCTTCCGGCCTCATCGTCGCCAATCTGTATTACGCGCAAACCCTCGTCGGCCCCATCAGCGCCTCGACGGGCCTGTCGGCCAAGGCGGCCGGGCTGATCGTCACCCTGACGCAAGTGGGCTATACCCTGGGCCTGCTGTTTGTCGTGCCCCTGGGCGACTTGCTGGAAAACCGCCGCCTGATCGTCACGGCCTTGCTGGTGACGGCCACGGCCCTCGTGGTGGCGGCCCTCTCCACGGGCGCCATCGTCTTCCTGGCCGCCGCCCTGGCCATCGGCCTCGGTTCCGTGGCGGCGCAAGTGATCGTGCCGTTTGCCGCCCACCTGTCGCAGGAAGCGACGCGGGGGCAAACCGTGGGCAAGGTGGTCAGCGGCTTGTTGCTAGGCATCATGCTGGCCCGTCCCGTGGCGTCGCTGGTGGCCGCGCACGCCAGCTGGCACGTGGTGTTTGGCGGCGCCGCCGTGCTGATGGTATTGCTGGCGCTGGTGCTGCGCCGTGCCTTGCCCGTGCGTCAGCCCGTGTCGAGCATGAAATATCCAGCCCTGATGGCCTCGCTGTGGCACTTGCTGCTGGGCACGCCCGTGCTGCGCCGCCGCGCCGCCTATCACGCGGGTTTGTTTGGCGCCTTCAGCCTGTTCTGGACCGTCACGCCGCTGGTGCTGGCCAGCCCCGCGTTCGGTCTGTCGCAAACGGGCATCGCCATCTTTGCCCTGGTGGGCATGGCGGGCGCCGTCGCCTCGCCCATCGCGGGCCGCCTGGCCGATGCTGGCCACACTTTGCCGGCCACGGCTGCTGCGCTGGCGCTGGGTATCGTCGCGTTTGCCTTGCCCATGTTCGCCCCGGAATCGAAGCACGTGGCGCTGGGCTTGCTGGTGGTGGCGTCCATCGTGCTCGACATGGGCGTGGCGGCCAACCTGGTACTGGGCCAGCGCGCCATCTTCAGCCTGGGCGCGGAAGTGCGGGGCCGTTTGAACGGCCTGTATTTCGCGCTGTTCTTCGCCGGCGGCGCGGCCGGCTCGGCCGTCGGCGCCTGGGTGTATGCCAGCTATGGCTGGCAGGCAACCTTGCTGACCGGCATGGCGTTTCCGGGCCTGGCCCTGCTGGTGTGGCTGGCAGAATTTTTACCCTTGGGCACGCGCCGCACGGCTTGAAACCCTGATGGCATCTCATTATCACTGATGGATATTTCTATCATCATGAATATAAAGTGGCGTGATATGCCGCGATGCCGCAAGATGCACTTGTCTCCTCTATCTCCTCCAAGGAAATAGATTCAGCCCGCTTACATAGCGGGCTTTTTTTTGCCTCTTTATTTGCGCAGTTTGCCATCGGCATCACAATAGCCATAACGTTGGGGACTGCCGCACCAGCCAGCTTCCTTTTGTGCTTCGGCTAGCTGGTTGCAATGCACGGTGCGGAAATGTGTCGGCAGATAGCTTTTTAATGTGGCGTCAGAGATATTTCGAGGGGAAATTTTTTCGCCTTGCGGGGGCGGCGGGAAAGTCGCTGCAATCGCGCGATCCGCTACATTGTCAATGAAGAGGACAGTTTCGCCCTCCTGCACCTGGCACATATGATTGGTAGTGAAGTCATACCGTTCAGCGGCCTTGATCATGAACAGTGGCCCCTTGTTTGATATGCCCTGGATCATGGCCTGGGCCGCCGAATAACTTCCGATAAAGCCAGCAATGGAGATTGCAAAGAGGAAGTAAGTGGTTTTTTTATTGGTCTTGAAATCGAAAATAAACAAGAACAACAGGAAAATGACCTCAAAAATGATTGCCAGCACAGCATAGGCAAAGGCGCTGAACGAGAAGGCAAATATCAGGGTGGCGAGGCCAAACGAAAAGGGCAGGTAGGACGGCGGAAAAGGAAAATTGGCCGCAAAAAAATCGACAGCGCTCAGGCGCGAAAAAATCACGCAGGCAGACACCGCCAGGGAAACCCCCACTTTTGCCAGCAGGCTTGCAAAAACGGAATTCAGCGAAAAGAGTACCCATGCAATGCCTGACACCCCAACGACGAGAATGCCTGTGAGCGCCACCTGTTCGAGGATGTAATTTACATAATCATCTGTTTCCTGGATATGCAGGTGCGAAACCAGGAGGATCAGGCCGCCTATCGTGGCAATGGAAAAAATAACAAGTGAAATAATGGTCTTGGGATCGTTATATCTTTCGATCAGCGCAGGAATGATTTTTTCGGTGTCGGGAGATATCTTGACGATGAATCTTCTGATGCTCTCCTTGTTTTCACGCAGCGCCATATAACTGAAGATTACTCCCGCTGGCGGAATGGTGATGGATGTCAGGATGCACAGCAGTATGAATAAGATTATTTTTATTATCTTCATCATTGTTATTGGGCAGTATCGTCGGCGGATGTTTAAATGGAAACCTGCGTGCGGAATATAGCACGCATTATTTGGCATGGACTGCGGTGAATCGCGTGGCGTGAGAAATTGTGTGGGCCTGAAAAACCACTGGCGAGCGACGCAGCGTGGGCAATGGACATGGAAAATGCCATCAGCCCTGAACCCTTGGTTGCGGCAACCCGCTTTTACCGCAAGCTTGCTGTCAAGAACGGCTGTGGGCAAGGCTTACATCACCACCAGATCCAGCGCCCGCATGAAGTTGGCCGCCTGCGCCTGCGTGATGACAGCGCCTTTCAGCAGCGCAGCTTCGCTCAGTTTGAAACCGTCGATATCGGCGCCGCGCAAGTCCGCGCCCTGGAACTTCGCCAGTTTGATGGTGGCGTTGCGCAAGCTGCCCCCTTCGAAGACGGCGTCGCGGAAGTCGCAGCCGGCCAGGTAGGCGTCGGAAAAATCGAGCTGTTTGAGTATTGCCTTGCGGAACGAAAAGCCGCGCAGGTCGGCGCCCACCAGCAGGCTGTCTTCGAAGGTCAAGCCCAGGTGGGCCGCTTCCTCGAACGAGGCGCCCGTCAGCTTGCAGCCCCGGTAGGTGACCGATGCCAGCTTGGCGCGCCGCCATTTCGTGTTGTTCAGGTCGCAGCCTTCGAAATTCGCGTCAACGGCGTCGACGGATTCGAAATCGGCGCTGCCGGCGCGGCAGCGGCGCCAGGTGCTGCGCGCGAGTTTGCTGGCGAACAAGCTGGTGTCGGCAAAGGTGCAGCGTTCAAACGTACAGCCCTGCAAGTCGAGGCGCGACAGGTCTTCGCCATCGAAGGCGCAATCGATGAAGTGGCGCACCGGCAGGGCCAGTTGCTGCTCGATGCCGGCGCGGTCCAGGGTCATGCCAGTTACTGCGGTGTCGTGTGTTGCCATCCGTTTTATATTCCTAATCAAAGCAGGGGAGGGATGGCGCGGCGGGAAAATGCACGAACCAGAACACCTCCCCGGCTGGTGTAACAGCCAAGGGTCAGCGCCGTGGGTCCGCGTGGGCGGGAGCATGCCGGACTGTGCCGGGCACTTACCGGGTTACCAACCGGTGCGCTCATTTTCGATCAGCCTGCATTGTAACGACTCTGCAGCACCCTTGCCAGTGCTGGATAAACCGGGTTAGTATCGTTGCAGGCGCACTCATTGCGCCAACGTCGCTCGGACGGATCCGGGCGCTTACGTATAGAGATACCATGACCGACAGCCAAGCTCCGCGCAGCTTTTCGCGCATCAATCGTCTTCCCCCCTACGTTTTCAACATCACCGCCGAACTCAAGATGGCCGCGCGCCGCCGTGGCGAGGACATCATCGACATGTCGATGGGTAATCCCGATGGCGCCACGCCGGCCCACATCGTGGACAAGCTGGTCGAAACGGTGAAACGCCCCGACACGCATGGCTATTCCGCGTCCAAGGGCATTCCGCGGCTGCGCCGCGCGATTGCACACTGGTACAAGAAGCGCTACGAGGTCGACATCGACCCGGACAGCGAAGCCATCGTCACCATCGGCTCGAAAGAGGGCCTGGCCCATTTGATGCTGGCGACCCTGGACCGGGGCGACACGGTGCTGGTGCCGAACCCCAGCTACCCGATTCACATCTGGGGCGCCGTCATCGCGGGCGCCGATATCCGCTCCGTGCGCATGGGGCCGGGCGTGGATTTCTTTGCCGAACTGGAACGGGCGATCCGCGAAAGCTACCCGAAGCCTAAGATGATGGTGCTGGGTTTCCCGTCGAACCCCACGGCGCAATGCGTGGAACTGGAATTCTTCGAGCGCGTCGTCGCGCTGGCGAAGCAGCACAATATCCTGGTGGTGCACGACCTGGCGTATGCCGACATCACCTTCGATGGCTGGAAGGCGCCGTCCATCATGCAGGTACCCGGTGCGCGCGACGTGGCCGTCGAGTTCTTCACCATGTCGAAAAGCTACAACATGGCGGGCTGGCGCATCGGCTTCATGGTGGGCAATGCGGAACTGGTGGCGGCCCTGGCGCGCATCAAGAGCTACCACGATTACGGCAGTTTCACGCCCGTGCAAGTGGCGGCCATTGCCGCGCTGGAAGGCGACCAAAGCTGCGTGACGGAAATCTGCGCGCAGTACCAGCGCCGCCGCGACGTGCTGGTGAAAGGTTTGCATGAAGCAGGCTGGATGGTGGAAAAGCCGAAGGCGTCGATGTATATCTGGGCGCATATCCCGGAAGCCTACCGTCACCTGGGCTCGCTGGAATTTGCCAAACTGCTGCTGCAAAAGGCCAAGGTGAGCGTGTCGCCCGGCATCGGTTTCGGCGAGTACGGCGATGAATACGTGCGCTTTGCCCTGATCGAAAACGAGGCCCGCGTGCGGCAAGCCTTGCGCGGCATCAAGAATATGTTGCGTTCCGGCGACGGAAAGACGGAAGCGGCAGCATAAAAGTTGCCGCATGGAATTGTCTGTTGCCCCTAATATCACTGCTGCGTATTTCTGACATCACGAATATAAAGTGGTTTTATATGCTGCAACGCGGCATCATTCATCTGTCTCCTCTATCTTCCTCCAAGGAAATAGATTCAGCCCGCTCCCGCAGCGGGCTTTTTTTTGCCTGTCGTTTTGGTCCTGGGCACCGGCCGGCACGCGCGGCGAACGAGGTGCCCGACTCCGCGCGGCACGGCCTCGTGAATACGTTCAGCATGCTCATACATGAGTATTATTAATGGATGTATGAAGTTTTACCATTATTTTTCATGGATGAAAGCCTCTATGATGACCCCACACTTCACTGGGAGGCAATCACCATGACCGTCACGACACACAATTTGGGCTACCCGCGCATCGGCGCCAAACGCGAACTGAAATTCGCCCTGGAAGACTACTGGAAGGGGCAAAGCAGCCTGGACGCGCTGGAAGGCCAGGGTGCTGAGTTGCGCCAGCGTCACTGGCAAGACCAGCGCGCGCTGGACTTCGCGCCCGTGGGCGACTTTTCCTTTTATGACCAGGTGCTGGACCTGAGTTTTACGCTGGGCAACCTGCCGCAGCGCGTGCGCGGCCTGGAAGGCGCCGCGCTCGACAACTATTTCCGCGTGGCCCGTGGCCGCTCGGCCAGCGACAGCGATTGCAGCTGCGTCCACGCCGGTGAAATGACGAAATGGTTCGACACCAACTATCACTACATCGTGCCGGAATTTTCGGCCGAGACGCAATTCAAGCTCGACAGCAGCCGCCTGTTGCGGCAACTGGCGCAAGCGCGCCAGCTCGGCGTGAAAGCCAAACCCGTGCTGATCGGCCCCGTCACCTATTTGTTGCTGGGCAAGGCCAAGGATGATTCCGACAAGCTGGCGCTGCTGCAAGGCTTGCTGCCCGTCTACGTGCAACTACTGCAGGAACTCGCGAGCCAGGGCGTGGAGTGGGTGCAGATCGATGAACCGGTCCTCGTCACGGAACTCGACGGCGCGTGGCAGCAGGCCCTCGTCACGGCCTATGATGCCTTGAGCAAGGTCAAGCACGTCAAACTGTTGCTGGCCACGTATTTCGGCAAGCTGCAAGACAATTTGCCGCTGGCGTGCAAGCTGCCCGTGCAAGGCTTGCACCTCGATGCCGTCAACGCCCGCGATGAGGTGGAACAAGTCGTCGCCCAATTGCCCGCCAGCAGTGTGCTGTCGCTGGGCGTGGTGAATGGCCGCAATATCTGGAAGACGGATTTGACGCAAGTGCTGGCGTGGCTGGAACCCGTGCACGCCAGCCTGCAAGACCGTTTGTGGATCGCCCCGTCGTGCTCGCTGCTGCACGTGCCTGTCGACCTGGACAGCGAGCATAAGCTCGATGACGATATCCGGTCCTGGCTGGCCTTTGCCCGCCAGAAGCTTGATGAAGTGCACACCATCGCCGGCGCCCTGAACCAGGGCCGCGCCTCCGTGCAGGCGGCACTCGATGCTAATCTTGCGGCCGTGCAAGCGCGCCGCCAGTCGACCCGCGTGCACAATCCGCACGTGAAAGCGGCCCTGGCGCGCATCGATGCGACGTTGGGCCAGCGCCTGAGCGGCTATGCCGAGCGTGCCGTCAAGCAAGCTGCGCTGCTGCAACTGCCGCTGTATCCGACGACGACCATCGGCTCCTTCCCGCAGACGGCGGAAATCCGCCAGGCGCGCAGCCAGTTCCGCAACGGCCAGCTGGACGAAGCCAGCTACAAAAAGCTGATGCAGGGGGAAATCGCCCGTTGCGTCAGGGAACAGGAAACCCTGGGCCTGGACGTGTTCGTGCACGGCGAAGCGGAACGCAATGACATGGTGGAATACTTTGGCGAACAGCTCGACGGCTATGCCTTCAGCCAGTTCGGCTGGGTGCAATCGTACGGTTCGCGCTGCGTCAAGCCGCCCATTTTGTTTGGCGACATCAGCCGCCCCCGCGCCATGACGGTCGAGTGGAGCACTTACGCCCAGTCGCTGACGGACAAGCCGATGAAAGGCATGCTGACGGGTCCCGTCACCATCCTGAACTGGTCCTTCGTGCGCGACGACCAGCCCCGTTCCGTCTCGTGCCACCAGCTGGCGCTGGCCATGCGCGCCGAAGTGCTGGACCTGGAGCGGGCCGGCATCCGCGTGATCCAGATCGACGAGGCGGCACTGCGCGAAGGTTTGCCACTGCGCAAGTCGCACTGGGCCGACTACCTGCGCTGGGCCGTGGAATCGTTCCGCATCGCGGCCAACGGCGTGGCCGATGAAACGCAGATCCACACGCATATGTGCTATTCGGAATTCAACGACATCATCGCGCAGATCGCCGGCATGGATGCAGACGTCATCACGATCGAAACTTCGCGCTCCGACATGGAATTGCTCGACGCCTTCGACGAGTTCAATTATCCGAATGATATCGGCCCCGGCGTCTACGACATCCACTCGCCCAATATTCCGAGTCAGGAACAGATGGTGAATCTGATGCGCAAGGCGGCCGAGCGCATTCCCGCGCAGCGCCTGTGGGTCAACCCCGATTGCGGCCTCAAAACGCGCGGCTGGAAAGAGGTGATTCCCGCGCTGGCCAACATGGTGGCGGCCGCGAAAACCTTGCGTGCCGACAACGTGGCATAGGAATCGCAGGGGCAGGGGAGGCCGCTATGGCTGAGATATAGAACAATCGTATTTCTGTCATCACAACATGCAATTGGATAATGATGCTGCGATGCGGCATCATTGCACCTGTCTCCTCTACTTCCTCACAGGAATTAGATTCAGCCCGCTCCCGCAGCGGGCTTTTTTTTGCCCTTGCGCCTTATCGCGCGGGCTGCCACGGCCGCATCTCTTAAGTGCAAGCACCCGAAGGCCATGGACATCGTCTCGTTTGGGTCTAGACAATCGGGCGCCAATGTCTCGAAGGTTCCGTACCAACCCATGTGAGGCATGAAAATCGTCTCGATGCGGCGCCTCGCATGGGTTTACCTGTACGGACAATACCTCAGAGGCAATTTCCGCTTCGGCCGAAAACAGACTTTAAAACGCGTGATGTGGCTAATACGTCACCTCGTATTGAAAACGCCACGGCGAGGAATTCCAGGGCTCCAGATACTGCATCGCTCGACCTGGCGACATGCCGTGCAATACGTGAGAATCAATGCAGCTCGCTCGCTTAGTATAAATCCTTGAAGAAAAATCGTGTTCCTCGACCTATAACCCTCCAAAGGGTATGACATAGGTTCGCGGAGCAAGTGTGAAGTAAAAAAAGTTAATAATTAGTTCAAGCATGGGAACTTTCTGCGATCCTCATGCGAAGACCGGTGATAAGCAGATCGAGGCCAGCGTCAAATCGCGCATCAAAATCCGGGTTGAATAAATCCGCTGCCGCAGCCAAAACATGTGGATAGCCCTTAGCCGCCAGAGCTTCAAACTGGTCACGGTGAGTTGCGATGGCCAGCGATATTTCACTAGGGGCAGCCAGCGGTTGCTCTTCCATCACGAAGCCCATTACGTAATAGATGATGCTGAAGGCACCCCAAGACGCCAACCGAGTGGAGGCCCCAGCCTCACACAAAGGGCCGATCAACGCCTCGGCAACGCGAAGTGTGTTGTCGGTGATGACGTAGGTGCCAGCATATACGCGTGCACCGTCCCGCCGCTTGCGCAGCGCATTTCGAATCTCATGTGCGGTCACGCTGACCGCATTGAACCAAGCAGTCGAGGGGGACAGTTCGTCCGGATGCCCATGCGCGACCCCTTCAATCAAAGCGTCGGCTATGCCATTCATCAAAGCCTGCTTATTGGCGAAGTGCCAATACAGTGATGCTGCTTTGATGTCCAGTTCCTGGGCAAGACGGCGCATTGTAAGACCCTCTATACCTACCTCGTCCAGCAGGTTCAAAGCGGTGGCAATTACGGCTTTACGTTGGATCTTCATAAACTTCTTGTTTGACAGGCTAACGACGTTAGATTAACATAAATTTTTTAACTAACGATGTTAGATTGAGGTGCAAATGAAAAATGAAAATGCGGATGTGATCGTAGTAGGTGCAGGCCCTGTAGGTTTAACTCTGGCATGCGAATTGCGGTTGGCAGGAATACGCGTCACAGTACTAGAGCGCCGTGACGCGCCAATAGCGCAGTCGCGCGCGCTAACCATGCACGGCAGGACGGTGGAGATGCTGGCCCAACGTGGCGTGGCTGAGCGCTTTCTGGCGAACGGCATAAAGATTCCCAGCGGGCATTTTGCGGGATTGAAGACGCGACTTGACTTTTCGGTGATCGACACCACCTATCCTTACACACTGTTCATCCCACAGAGCGTGACCGAGCAACTGCTGGAGACATGGGCGCTTGAGCTAGGGGTTGAATTGCGCAGGAATGCTACGGTGGAGCGCATTGTCGAAACGGCCGATGGCATTTCCGTGATGGGGCAACAGCACAGCACCCCTTTCGATATTTCTGGCAGCTACGTGGTCGGTGCAGACGGCGCGCGCAGTCTGGTTCGCCAGCACGCTGGCATCGCCTTCCATGGTCTGCCGGCTACGAAGACTGTCATGCTTGGCGACGTTCGTCTGAGCGCACCGCCGTCTACGCCGGGATTCAGTGTAGGCAACGCGGCAGGTGGATTAATGATCGTTCCCTTAGGTCGTGGTATGTTCCGCGTCATCGTGATCGATACCGGCCGAGTTGATGTGCCTGCGACCACGCCCGTCACGCTCGAAGAGTTGTCTGATTCGACCACACGGGTGGCGGGACAGGACTTTGGTCTGCATGCACCGACGTGGCTATCACGCTTCTCGAATGAAACCCGCCTGGCGAGTGTCTACCGCAAAGATCGAATCTTGCTGGTCGGTGATGCCGCTCATATCCACCTTCCTGCGGGCGGCCAGGGTATGAACGTGGGCATGCAGGACGCGATGAACTTGGGCTGGAAGCTGGCGGGCGTAGTGAACGGACATGCGCCAGAGTCGCTGCTAGACAGCTACCACAAAGAGCGTCATGCCGTTGGTGCCGCGCTGTACCAAAATACCTTGGCGCAAAGTGCACTAATGATGAATTCGTTTGATGCTCCGGGACAGGCGCTGCGAGAGACGTTTAGTGAGCTGATGAAAATTCCCGCTCTTAATGCAGTGCTTGCGCATGACTTGTCCGGCTACGGGATTCGATACCCGACCTCAGTTGTCGATGTTCCGCAGGGATGGGCGTTGCTGCCCGATTGGACAGGGCGGCGGCTGCCTGACTGGCAGCTAAAACTGGATAACGGTGGTCAAGCCTCGCTGTTCAGTTTTTTGCGGAGTGGTCATTGGCTACTGCTGCACCTGACGACCAGTGAGGATCGCGAGGGTGGCAACTACACGCCTGAGCTCGATATGCGATGGGTCGATACGATCAAAGCTGTGCCTGCGGACTCCCAAGTAACACCGGCAGGCGCGCATGCCTTGCTCATACGTCCCGACGGCTACGTGGATCACGCTGTGGGCATCAAAAGGAACGCGTGATAACCATCGTCAGGCCGAATCTGCATGCACTGTAAGTACCACATTAGTATAAGCTTGCTTAACCATAAACATACAAGGTGACAAGTTGATGCAGCCTTTGTTTCGCGCTGCGGGCATGCTCGCGCTGATGGCGCTGGGCGCCTGCTCGGACGAGCGGCATCCGCTTGAGCGCCATCTCGCCCTATTGCGGCCGGATACGGTCGCAGCGTTGCCTGATATGGGGTGGCCGGCCGGCACGCTGCTGTGTCCGCTGGCGCTGTATCAGAACGAGTTGCCCGGTTCGGCGCCGCCTGCGGACAGGGTCAACGCCTTCCTGAAGCAAAAGCAGTTTCTCGGTGACGAGAACTGGTCGCTCATCGTCGTCAAGCCGCAGCCAGCGGAAAACGCCGGTGCCGGTATCGAGCAACTGTTTTTCAAGCGTGCAGATTATGACCTGATCAATGAGCAGCAACGCATCGCGCGCGATGCGCAGACCTTGCCAGCGGGGTTTGCGCCGCAGGTTTGCGTAAGCGTGGGGCAAGCCCGCGTGCTGGTGACGCGTGAACAACGATCGCATCGAAAACTCGTCATTTTTGGCACGGCCTGAACGAGATATTGATAAAGCATATTTCTATCATCACAACATGCAATTGGATTTATATGTTGCGACGCGGCATCATTGCACCTGTCTCCTCTACTTCCTCACAGGAATTAGATTCAGCCCGCTCCCGCAGCGGGCTTTTTTTTGCCCGTTCTAAAGGTGCAAACCTGCGCACGCTTGCTTGTCATCATCGCCATCGTGTTGCTTTTGTGCATGCTAAACTGGGCCTTCCCCAGACCAAGGTTGCCCGATGCTTCAATTATTTCGCCACACGCTGGAGTCCACGCCCATCCTCGCCCTGTTTCTCGTCATCGGCGCCGGTTATGCGCTGGGGCGCATCAGCGTGTTCGGCTTTTCGCTGGGCGTGGGCGGCGTGCTGTTCGCGGGGCTGGCGCTGGGCGCATTTGCTCCCGGTTCCGTGCCGCCGCCCATGGTCGGCTCCATCGGCCTGCTGCTGTTCCTGTATGGCATAGGCGTGCAGTACGGCGTGCAGTTTTTCGCCGGCTTGCGCGGGGCGGGCCAGAAACACAATCTGATCGCTTTTGCCGCCGTCATGGGCGGCCTGGCTGTCTCCGTCTGGGGCGGGCAGTGGATCGATATCTCGCTGCGCATGGCCAGCGGCGTATTTGCCGGCGCCATGACCAGCACGGCCGCCTTGCAGGCGGCGCTGGAAGCGTCGCACGGCAATGGCGACGCGGCCGTCGGCTATGCGGTCGCGTATCCGTTCGGCGTCGTCGGTCCCATGCTGGGCCTGTACCTGGCCGGGCGCATATTAAAACCCGTGCTGACGCCGCCGCCGGCACCCATCGTCGTGTCCGAAATTACCATCGACGAAGCGAAACTGGCGGGCGCGGCCCTGTCCGAACTGGCCGACGGTCCGCTGGCTGGCGTGCAAGTGATCGGCGTGCGCCAGGGTCACCAGAACCGCTTGCCCGATCCCTCGCTCGTGCTCGGCGTGGGCGACGCGCTGATGGTGTCGGGGACGGTGGCGGGCGTGGAGGCGGCGCGCACGGCGCTGGGCCACCTGGACCCGGGCCGGCTGATGAAGGACCGCAGCGCGTTCGACGGCACGGAAGTGTTCGTCTCGGATGCGGAAATCGTCGGCGTACCGCTGGGCGAACTGAACCTGGCAAAAGATTTCCCCCTGCAGATCGCCTTCATCCGCCGTGGCGACGCCATGATCTTGCCCCATCCTTTCCTGACCCTGGAATTTGGCGACAGGGTGATGGCCATTGCGCCGGCCAAACATGCGGCCGACGTGCGCAAGCTGTTCGGCAATTCCATCACGGCCACGGCCGAGTTCAGCTATGTGTCGCTGGGCATGGGCATGGTGCTGGGTGTGCTGCTGGGCCTGGTGCCCATCCCCTTGCCGTGGATAGGCTCGTTCAGTCTGGGCCTGGCCGGCGGTCCGCTGGTGATGGCGCTGATCCTGGGGCGGCTGGGCAGGGTGGGCAAGATCAGCTGGCGCCTGCCTCTGTCGGCCAACCTGGTCATGCGCAACTATGGTTTGACGATTTTCCTCGCCTCCGTCGGCATGGCCTCCGGCTTGCCTTTCGTGCAGCAGGTGGGCGCCGACGGCTTGCCCATGCTGGCGCTCGGGGCCGTGACGGTGCTGGTGGTGGTAGCCCTCGTGGTGATTTTGGGCAAGGTCTTCCTGCGCCTGCCGTTTCCCGAGTTGCTCGGCATCGCGGCCGGCGCCACGGGCAATCCGGCCGTGCTGGTGTTCGCCAACCGCCTGGCCAAGTCGGACCGCCCGAACCTCGGCTACGCGATGATTTTCCCCAGCATGACCATCGTCAAGATCGTTGCCGTGCAGGTGCTGCTGCATTTGTATGGCTGATGGCGGCAAGAGTCAATCTCGTGCAGGGCCAAGTTGTTTGTTGGCATTAACAAAGTTGATGCCAAAAGCCAGCAGCAAAGCAGCAGCGGCGAAACCTGCGGCAAGCCAGAGGTTGGCCGAGAGGCCCAGCCTGTCCACGGCTTGACCGCCGGCCCACGCCCCGAGCGCAATGCCGATATTGAAGACTCCCACATACAGCGCGGCGACGATCTCCACGGCCCCGGGCGCCGCCTTCAGCATCAAGGTCATCAGGCCGACCGATACGCCGCCGTAGGCCAGTCCCCAAGCCAGCAACACCACGCCGCCAGCGATGCTGGAGTCGCCGACAGCCAGAAACAGCAGTGGCGTGAGCAGCAGGCCGCCCGCGATGGCTAGGATGGTTGGCGCTGCGCGCCGCGCCGCAACGCCGCCGGCCAGGAAGTTGCCAATGATGCCCGCGAAGCCATAGGAAAACAGCAGTGTGCCCAGCCATTGCGCATCAAACCCCGACATCGACAGCAGCAGCGGGCGCACGAAGGTAAAGGCCGTGAAATGGCTGGTTACAAGCAACAGGGTCAGGAGCAGCCCCGCCTGCAACTGCCGGTTGTGCAGCTGTTTGCCGAATTGGCGCAAGGTCGTCGAACCGGCAGCGGGCAGGGCGGGAATGACAGCCAGATGCAGCACCAGTACCAGGCCGCTGAACAGCGCCATGGCGCCGAAGGCCCAGCGCCATCCTGCAACGTCGCCGATTTGTGCGCCTAGCGGCACACCCAGCACGGAAGCGGCCGCCACGCCACCGAAGATAATCGACGTTGCCAAGCCGATCGAGCGGGCAGGAACAAGCCGGGACGCCAGACCGCCGGCGATGGCCCAGATTCCGCCCATGCAAAAACCGACGAGAACACGTGCCGCCAGCATCCACGCCATGTTCTGCGCCAGAGCCGAGGCTATGTTTGCGAGCAACAATAGAGTGAGCAAGCCACAGAGAATTGTGCGCCGGTCCAGGTTTCCCGAGACGATCACGACCAGCGGCGCGAACAAGGCCGCCAGCAATGCTGGCAGCGAGATCATCAGCCCGGCGGTTCCGGTGGAGGTGCCCAGGGTGTCAGCGATCGGCGTCAACAGGCCGACCGGCAGCATTTCCGTCGTCACGACCGAAAAGGTGGCCATGCCGACAGCGCTGACCGCCAGCCACGGGTGGCGGACAGCCCTTTCTGCGGCAGCGTAGGGGGACGTACTCATGGTGCATATCCTTCATTTGATCATTCGATAAACGGCTTGTGCCGGTAAAGGCGGCGTCGGACCGCTGATATGCAGTGGCAGCGGATGCCAAAGGGGATCGATATCGGTCCCTGCATGCGATGCTTGCAGCGGAGACGCGTCCCAGTGATAATACATACATCGCGTATGAATAGTATATATTCATACGCACTGTATGTAAACAATCATACGTTATGTATGTAAGGGGAAAGCAATGGTTCGCCGCACGCGTGTGGAGATGGAAGAAACCCGAGCATCGTTGCTGGCTACCGCCCGCACAGTGTTCAGCGAGCGCGGTTATGCCGATACGTCAATGGACGACCTCACCGCGCAGGCAGGACTGACGCGTGGTGCGCTGTATCATCACTTCGGCGATAAGAAGGGCTTGCTGCTGGCGGTGGTAGAGCAGATCGACGCGGAAATGGATGGTCGCCTGCAAAGCATCTCCGACAGCGCTGGCGATCTGTGGGAAGGCTTTCGCCATCGCTGCCGTGCCTATCTGGAGATGGCCTTGGAGCCGGAAATTCAGCGCATCGTTTTACGCGATGCCAGGGCGGTGCTGGGAGGCGCTTCACCGGACTCGCAGCGTCATTGCCTCGAGTCGATGCAAGGGCTTATCCGCGAGCTGATTCATCAAGGCATCGTGGCCGACACTTGCCCAGAGGCACTGGCTTCGATGATCTACGGCAGTCTCGCAGAAGCGGCGTTCTGGATCGCCGATGGTGACGAAGGCAATGCGCGCTTGATAAAAGGAGTTGCGGCATTGGATTTGCTTCTACGTGGGCTGTTACTAAAGAGGTAATCGTGAAAAGTGGCAATCTCATCAGAAGCGGACCTTTCCGTAGAACCCTTGAGATTAATTTTATTGCAACCATATGAAACCTTGGATGGCTGAAGCCAAACCAGTTTCGTTGCTGAATGTAGAGCTTTGCTTTCTCTTGAAGAAAGAGTTCTATTTCGGTCCGGACAGACATGCAGGCGTGGACACGTCAACATGTACACAGTGCCTTCAGCCGCCTTCATTTCCACGGTCTGAACCATCCATGGTACTTACGTCCGAACTTGGCGGACGAGAGGGCGAGTTGGCTGCCTGCTACCGGCAGGTGGTGGAATTGGCTATCTGCCATGGAATGAATTTCAATTCGATTCGCCACCACTTCTGGGTGCGGTTGTGGATGTGGAATGGCAGGGGTGAGCTTTGAATGGTTCAATCATTAACACGGAGGAAAAATATGCAAGTCAAGCGTATCGTTGCCAATGTCCCCGTGTCGGATCCGGGCCTGGCGCGGAGGTTTTACGAGGAGGTGCTGGGCCTGAGCCTGCTGATGGACCACGGCTGGATCATGACGTATGGTGCGCAAACCGAGATGAGTGTTCAAGTGAGCTTCGCCACGCAAGGCGGCTCGAATACGGCCGTGCCAGACCTGTCGATTGAAGTCGATGACGTCGATACCGCATTTGCACGCATGGTTGCCGCAGGGTTTGCCATCGAGTATGGGCTGAGCGATGAGCCCTGGGGCGTCAGGCGCTTTTTCGTGCGCGACCCTTTCGGCAAGCTCATCAATATTCTGTCGCACACATAGACAAGATGCCGACGGCGGCTGCGGGCCGCCAGCCGGCCAATGCCACCCGGCGCCGGCCTGTGTAAAACCCCTGGCGCCGCTCCCAATCTGTTGTACAATCCTTGAGAACGGTCGTGCTTTTTTGTGCGCTGAGCTTCCTTGCGTGCAGGCATCACGGCAACTCATAAGAACAAGGAGACAGACATGGACCTGCATTACACGGCCGGGGAGACGGCGTTCCGCGACACGGTGCGCGCCTTCCTCGACACCCATCTGCCGGCGGACTTGCAGCGCAAGGTGCGCCAGCATCTGCGCCTGAACCGCGACGACTACGTGCGCTGGCACAAGATCGTCGCGCAACAAGGCTGGGCCGCGCCGGCCTGGCCCGTCGAATACGGCGGCACGGGCTGGACGTCCGTGCAGCGCCATATCTGGGAAGACGAGTGCGCGCGCGCCGCCACGCCGCCGATCCTGCCTTTCGGCATCAACATGGTGGCGCCCGTCATCATGGCCTTCGCCAACGCCGAACAAAAAGCATACTATCTGCCGCGCATCTTGAATTGCGACGACTGGTGGTGCCAGGGCTATTCGGAGCCCGGTGCCGGTTCCGACCTCGCCTCGCTGAAAACCACGGCCCAGCGCGACGGCGACCATTACATCGTCAATGGCCAGAAAACCTGGACCACCCTGGGCCAGCACGCGGACATGATCTTTTGCCTGGTGCGCACGGACAGCACGGTGCGCAAGCAGGAAGGCATCAGTTTCTTGCTGATCGACATGAAAACGCCGGGCATCACCGTGCGCCCCATCATCATGCTCGACGAAGAACACGAAGTGAACGAAGTCTTTTTCGATAACGTGCGCGTGCCCGTCAGCAATCTGGTCGGCCAGGAAAACAAGGGCTGGACCTACGCCAAGTATCTGCTGGGCCACGAGCGCACGGGCATCGCCGCCGTGGGCCGCTCCAAGCGCGAATTGACTTTCCTCAAGCAGCTGGCCCTGCGGCAGACCAAGCGCGGCGCGCCGCTGCTGCACGATCCCGCCTTTGCCGCCAAGGTGGCTACCCTGGAAATCGAATTGATGGCGCTGGAAATGACGGTCTTGCGCGTCATCAGCGACGAGGGCAAGGGGCCGGGGCCGCAGGCGTCGATGCTGAAGGTGCGCGGCTCCGAACTGCAGCAGCAACTGACGGAACTGATGGTCGAAGCCATCGGCCCGCAAGCCTTGCCCTTCGACCCGGCATTTCTTGACGGCAGCGCGCCGCACAGCAGCGCTGGCGACGACCTGGCCGCGCCGCTGGCTGCCTACTACTTCAATTACCGCAAGACATCGATCTATGGCGGCTCGAATGAAATCCAGAAAAACATCATCACGCAGATGATCCTGGGCCTGTAAGCCAGAAGGAGACGACATGGACTTCCAATTCAATCAGGAACAGCAGCAATTCGCCGACGCGCTCCGGCGCTGGGTCGACAAGGATTACCCGTTTGAGACGCGGCAAACCATCATCCATTCCGCCACGGGTACGTCCGATGCCGCCTGGGCCACCCTGGCCGAGCTGGGCATGACGGCCTTGCCGCTGCCGGCCGCCGCGGGCGGTTTCGACGGCACGGCCGTCGATATGCTGCTGGTGATGCAGGAACTGGGGCGTGGCCTCGTGGTCGAACCGTATTTCGCCACCGTGCTGGGCGCGCGCTTCTTGACCCTGGCGGGCGGCCATGATGCGGTGCTGGAACAGGTGGCCAGCGGCAGCCTGAAACTGGCTTGCGCGCTCGGCGAGCGGCAGTCGCGCCACGACCTGCACGACATCGCCACGACGGCCACGGCCAGCGGCGACGGTTTCGTGCTCGACGGCGAGAAAACCGTCGTCATTCATGGCGCCCAGGCGGATTCTCTGATTGTGTCGGCGCGCAGCAGCGGCGGCCAGGATGAGACGGAGGGCATTTCACTATTCCTCGTGCCCGTCGACGCGCCCGGTGTTTCCGTGCGCGACTACCGCACCATCGACGGCCAGCGCGCCGCCACCGTGATCCTCGTGCAAGTGGTGCTGGGGCATGAGGCCCTGGTCGGACAAAAGGGGCAGGGCTGGCCCGTGCTCGACGCGGCAGTGGATTACGGCGCCGCCTTGCTGTGCGCGGAAGCCGTGGGCGCCATGGACGCCATCTTCGCCGCCACGCTCGACTACTTGAAGACGCGCCAGCAGTTCGGCGCGCCGATCGGCAAGTTCCAGGCCCTGCAGCACCGCATGGCCGACATGTTCATCCACCTGGAGCAAGCCCGTTCGATGGCCATGCTGGCCGCCGCCAAGGCCGATAGCGACGACGCGTTTGATCGCCGCCGTACCGTGTCCGCCGCCAAGGCGCGGGTGGGACTGGCCGCCACCTTTGTCGGCCAGCAAGCCGTGCAATTGCATGGCGGTATGGGCGTGACGGACGAATTGCCCGCCGCCCATCATTTCAAGCGCCTCTCCATGATCGCCCTGACCCTGGGCGACGTGGACCATCACATCGAGCGCTTTATCGCCCAGCCGGGCTTCTTGCCGACGGAGACCGCATGACCGCATCGACCGCTATCGCCCCGAAACACTGGTATTTCGAAGACTTTACGCAAGGCTTGGAAATCGACCTGGGCCAGCGCCACGTGACAGAAAAGGAAATCATCGCTTTCGCCACGGATTTCGACCCGCAGCCGTTTCACGTCGACCATGCTGCGGCGGAAAAGACCATTTTCAAGGGCGTCATCGCCAGCGGCTGGCATACCTGCGGCATGATGATGCGCCTGGTGGTCGATAACCTGCTCAAGCACTCGTCCAGCATGGGCTCGCCCGGCCTGGACAGCATCCGCTGGCTCAAACCCGTGCGCGCAGGCGACACCCTGCAACTGACCTACCAGGTCAAGGAAGTGCGCCCATCGACGTCGAAGCCGGACCGCGGCATCGTCATTTCCGTGTGGAGCGTGCGCAACCAGCATGGCGAGGTGGTGACCACCGTCGAAGGCATGGGCATGTTCGGCCGCCGTCCGGCCGGAGAGCAGCATGCGTGATATCGCCGGCATCGCCGGTTTCCAGGCCTTGTCGGGACAGCACGTGGCCGTCTCCGACTGGCTCACCATCACGCAGCAGCGCATCGACACCTTTGCCGACGCCACGGACGACCATCAGTGGATCCATGTGGACGCCGAGCGCTGCGCGCGCGAGTCGCCGTACGGCTGCACGGTGGCGCACGGCTTTCTCACACTGTCCCTGTTGCCCGCCATGCTGCAGGGTGCGCTGCACATGGCCGGCATCCGCATGGCCATCAACTATGGCCTCAATAAAGTGCGCTTCCCGGCGCCCGTGCCCGTCGGCAGCCGCCTGCGCGCGCGGCTCGACATCCTCTCCGTCGAGGATGTGCCGGAAGGGGCGCAAGTGAACTGGGCCGTGACCATGGAGAGGGAAGGCGACACGAAACCCGTGTGCGTGGCGGAGTTTCTGATGCGTTGCTATCCCTGAGCGGCAAGCTGAGCCCACATCGCAGGTCGGCGTAGGTCGGCTTAGCCCGCAGGGCGTAAGCCGACGCAGGTGCGCGCGCCTTCTCTTTACTCCCCCTCCCACGCGCAATACCTGTCCCGCCCCGTCTGCTTGGCGCGGTACAGCAGGGCGTCGGCGGCGCGGATCAGGGCGCTGGGGTCCATGCCTTCCGTGGGCATGACGCTGGCCATGCCCAGGCTGACGGTGACGTGCGGGCCGGCGCTCGATCTGGCGTGGGCAATTTCCAGCGCGCGCACTTCGTCGAGGATGCGCTGGGCCACCACTTCGGCGCCGTCGCGCGTTTCCTGCGGCAGCAGGATGATGAATTCCTCGCCGCCGTAGCGCGCCAGCAGGTCGGGCGGGCGCACGGCGCAGCGGCGCAGGGCGGCGCTCACCTGCTGCAGGCACAGGTCGCCCGCCTGGTGGCCATACGTGTCGTTGTAATCCTTGAAGTGGTCGATATCGGCCATGATGAGGGCCATCGGCACGCCGTCGCGCGCGCAGCGCCGCCATTCGCTGTCCATCGTGTCATTGAAGCTGCGCCGGTTGGCCACGCCCGTCAGCGTATCCGTCAGCGACAGCTCGCGCATGGCGTCGGCCTGCCGCTTGATGGTCAGCTGGCTGCGCACGCGGGCCCGCACGACGGCTGCGTTGAACGGTTTCGTGATGAAATCGACGGCGCCCGCTTCCAGCGCCCGCGTCTCGTCCTCGGGCTGGTTCAGGGCCGTGACGAAAATGACGGGAATGGCGCTCAGGATGGCCGATTCGCGCAGCGCATTGCAGACGGCGTAGCCATCCATGCCGGGCATGACGGCGTCGAGCAGGATCAGGTCCGGCAGTTGATTATGCGCAATCTCCAGCGCCTTCTCTCCGCTCAGGGCGAACAGCACGTCGTGTTCCTCGCGCAGCAACTGGTGCAGGATCTGGATGTTTTCCATGGCGTCATCGACGATGAGGATGCGCCCGTTCATGGCAAGGTTGGTCCAGCTCACTTGTTTTCCTCTCGTTTCAGCTGATCGAGCACGAGTTTTTCCGCTTCGGAAAAATTCAGGGTTTCGATCGCGTTGGCCAGCGCCAGGGCCGCTTCCCGGTCTGATTGTTGCAGGGCGGGGTGCAGCGCGTGGAATTGGGCCAGCGCCTTCAGGTTATTGTTGCGGATCAGGACAAGCAAGTCGGCCAGGCCGGCGCGCAGGTCTGGCGGCGCGCTGCCGGGTGCGGCGGGTGCACCCTGCCCGCGCCGCAGGGGCGAGGGCAGGGTGCGCGCCGCCTCGATGACTTCGGCCATCGCCAGTTCCAGCTGCCCCAGCAAGGCGGGTGTCGCGTGCGATTGCCCCGTTTTCAGCGTTTTTTCCGCCTCGCCTGCCAGGCTGGCGACGTGGGCGGCGCCCAGGTTGGCCGCCACGCCGCACACGCGGTGCAGCAGCTGCGCCGCCTGCCGCGTCTGGCCGGCGGCCAGCAGGCGCCGCGTGTCCTCGACGGCGTCGCCTTGCGAATTTTCAAAGCGCTTGAGCAGGGCCAGGAAGGCGCCGTAGTCGCCGCCGAAGCGGTGCAGGGCAGCCGCCAGGTCGATGCCGGGCACCGTGGCCGGCACATCGGCCATCCACGCGACGGCGTTCGCGGCCGGCATGGCGCTGCCGCCAGTGCCAGCTCCCGGCGGCGCCGGCACCAGCCGGGTCAGGGTCTCGATCATGTCGTCGACATCGATGGGCTTGGCCACATGCGCATTCATGCCGCTGGCGATGGCGCGCAGACGGTCCTCGTCCATGGCATTGGCCGTCATGGCGACGATGGGCAGGTCCGGCAAGCCCAGCGCGCGGATGGCCAGGGTAGCGTCGTAGCCGTTCATGACGGGCATCTGCAAATCCATCAGCACCACGTCCCAGGCGTCCGGCGTGCTGGCAAGCAAGTCGACGGCCAGCCTGCCGTTGGCAGCCACGGCCACGCGCGCGCCCGAGTGCAGCAGGATGTACTGCGCCACTTCCTGGTTGATTTCATTGTCTTCCACCAGCAGGACGCGCATGCCTTCCAGCAAGCCCGACAGGGGCGTGGACACGGGCAGCGCGGAAGGCGCGCTGCGGCCTTCGCGCACGGCCGTCACGGCCGCCAGCAGGCGTGCCGGGGTGGCTGGTTTCGAGACGATGCCGGCCAGCATCAGGCTGTCGGCCAGGCGTTCGAGGTTTTCGCTGTCCTGGTCGGCCACCAGCATGATCACGGGCGGCAGCGCCAAGAGCGCATCGGCGCGCGCCTCGGTGAGCATGGAAATGCCATCCATGCCTGGCATGGCCGCGTCGAGCAGCACCAGGTCTGCCGGCGGCAAGCCGTCCGGGCCACCGGCCTGGCGCAGCAAGGCCAGGCCGGCCGCGCCGCTGTCGGCGCTGCGGCTGTGCCAGCCCTGCGCCGCGCACCAGTCTTCCAGCATGGCGCGCACGCTGGCGTTGTCGTCGATGATCAGCAGCGACAGGGCCCTGGGCGCGCCCTTGCGGCGCGGCTCGTGCGGCGCCGCCGCCTTGCCGAAGCGGCAGCGGAAGCGGAAGTCGGAACCCTGGCTCAGCGCGCTTTTCACGCTGAGCTGGCCGCCCATCAATTCCACCATGCGCCGGCAAATGGCCAGCCCCAATCCCGTGCCGCCGTATTTGCGGCTGGTGCCGCTGTCGCCCTGGGAAAACGCGTCGAAGATGCGTTCCTGCTCGGCCGCGCCGATGCCGATGCCCGTGTCGCGCACGGAAAACTCCAGGGTCACGCTGGCCGCGTCCTCGGCCGCCATGCCGATGGACAGCACCACTTCGCCATGCGAAGTGAATTTGACGGCGTTGCCCACCAGATTGATCAGGATCTGTTCCACGCGCAGGGCGTCGCCGATCAGTTCATCGGGCACGCCCGGGTCGAGCACGAACACGGGCTCCACGCCGCGCGCCCAGGCGCTGCTGGCCAGCAGCACGCCGACGCTGCCGAGCATGCGTTCGAGCTGGAAGCGGCGCTGTTCCAGCACCATCTGTCCCGCCTCGATCTTGGAAAAATCGAGCACGTCGTTGACGATATGGAGCAGCGACTGCGTGGCCATCTGGATCTTGCCGACGTAGCTGCGTTCGCGCCGTTCCAGCGGCGACTCTTCCAGCAGGCGCGCCAGGCCGATGATGGCGTTCATCGGCGTGCGGATTTCATGGCTCATGTTCGCGACGAATTCGCTCTTCGCCGTGCTGGCCGCCTCGGCCTTGTCGCGCGCGCGCACCATCTGCTCATTGAGTTCGTGCAGGCGCAATTCCGTGCGCTTGAGTTCGGAGACGTCCGAGGCCAGCACGAAGAAGCCGCGCACGCCGCCGCTGTCGTCGACGTCGGGGATGTAATTGGTCCACGTATGGCATACCTGTCCCGTGGGGTCGAGCAGGTCGCGCTCGAAGCTTTGCGGCCGACCCGCCAGCACGCCCTCGACGTGGGGCGCATACACGTCGAACAGTTCCTGTCCCAGCAATTCGCTCATGTGGATGCCGGCCAGTTCGGCGCTGCTGCGGCCAAACCATTCATTGTAGAAATTATTTGCGAATCGGCAACGCAGATCGGCGCCCCAGTACGACACCATGCCGGGCAGGTTGTCGGTGACGGTGCGGATGAAGCGCTCGCTCTGTTCCAGGCGCAAGGTGGTGGCGTGCAGCACCTCGGTGGCGCGCTTGCGTTCCGTGATGTCGATCGACACCCCCAGCACGTGGCTGGCGCGCCCCGCGTCGTCGCGCAGCACCACCTTGCGCGTGGTGAAGTGGCGCGTGGTGCCGTCGGCCGTGTTGATCGGCTCCTGGTCGATTTCCACCATCTGCCCCGTGGCCAGCAGCTTGCGGTCGGCGCTGACGAAGGCGGCCGCCTGCTGCGGCGGGAAGAAGTCGTGGTCCGTCTTGCCCAGCAATTGCTCGCGCGAGCGTCCCAGGGTCAGTTCCGCGTGGCGGTTGACCATTTCAAAGCTCAGCTTGTCGGCGCGCTTGACGAAGACCATGGCCGGGATGTTTTCAATGATGGTGCCGAACAGGTGTTTCGAGCGGCGAAATTCCGCTTCGCTGCGCTTGCGCTCGCTAATGTCCAGCCACAGGCCCGACACGCCCAGCAACTGCTGCTCGGGGCCGAAAATCGGGTGATACGAGACGATCCAGTGACTGAGCTGCTCGCGCTGCCGCCCGCCATGACCCTGCAATTCGAGGTCGACGATGGGCGATCCCGTCTCGAGCACCTGGCGCACGCAGCGTTCCACCTCCATGCGCACGGCGTCGTCGAACAGCATGGCACCCACGGGACGGCCCAGATGCTGCGCCACGCTGGCCCCGTGGATGGCGGCCAGGTACTGGTTGATCATGACGACGCGCAAGTCCAGTCCCACGAACAGCATGCCGATGGGCGCCGTCGCGTAGACGGTTTCCAGCAGGCGCGTGGATTTTTCCAGGGCCAGGGTGCGCTCGCTCACCAGGCTTTCGAGCTGTGTGCGGTGGCGCCGCAAGTCGCGTTCCAGCGCGCCCAGCGCGGCTGCCATGTCGGCCGATTCGCGGTCCGTGTGCTTGTTCGAAAGCAGGGGTTTGCCTTGCGCCAGCGCATGGATCTGCACGGTCAGTTCCTGCAGGGTGCGGGCCAGGCGGCCGCCCACACGCCAGGCCAGGGCAAAGCCGGCGCCCAGCAGCAGGGCCAGGATGAGGGAGCCGGTGACGACGGAGCGCAGCAGGGCTTCGGCCACCGTGCTGGTGCGGATGGTGACGGCCACCGTCCAGGCGTCGTCCGGCGCGCGGCGAAAGCCCGTATACACGTCGATGCCTTCCAGGGTGGCGTGGCGCAGCACGCCTTCGCGCTGCTGGCGTATCTGCTCCAGCAGGGGCGCCGGGCTGCGCTGGCCCACATAGCGCTGGGGCGCCAGGGTGCGCGCCACGTTGATGCCGTCGGCGTTGACGATGGCCGCGCCCAGGTAGGCCGGCAGGTGCAGCTCGCGCAGCAGCAAGGGCAGGTAGTCGGGCGGGTACAGCGCCGTCAGCACATAGGCGGGCCCCTTGTTACGCGGCAAGCGTTGGTTCAGGGCCAGCCGCGGCACCTCGTCCGGCGCCGTCAGCAAACTGGTCAGCCGTGGCTTGCCGTAGTCGCGCGCGCGGTCCATGCTGGCGGCCCATTTTTGCGGCAAGGGGGGAGGTGTCTGGCCGGCGGGCAGCGATGTATTGATCAGCTGGCGTCCCTTGGCGTCGGAGACGATGAAGGCGCTGACGGCCAGGCCCGGCTGCAGCAGGCTGCCGGCCAGGGCGCGCAGGGCGCCGATATCGTCGTCTTGCAGGGCGGGCGAGGCGGCCAGCAGGCGCGCGGCCATCTGGGCGCCGCTCAAGTCGCGTTCGATGGCGGCGGAGACGGCGCGCGCCGCCTGCGCCGTTTCGCTGACGACATGGTCGCGTTCGCGCGTGTAGCTTTGCGCCACGAGCAGGAGAAACACGAGGGCCGTCGGAATGACCCAGGCGAACACCAGCCATGAAATTCTTGAGCGTATCGAAGGCAAATCTTGCACCCGGAAAGCTCCCAGAATGGATGAGTCGACAGGCAGGCTCACGCTGGCGCTGGCTGACCTTGAATGAAAAGATGCTAGACGAAATTGATTGTTCTGACAAGCCTAGTTTCTTGGATGGAAAAAAGGTTGCGCAAGGCATACAGAAGGGAGGTAACGCCCCTCCCGCCGTGGCGGCGGGAGGGCAGGGAAACTTAGGGGACCACGGTCAGCACATCGACATCGATTTCCGGGCTTTCCATGAAATCCTTTTCCACTTCGCCGCGAATTTCCACGCGAGTCCTGGCGTCGATCTGGCGGTTCATGAAGACCTTGTCGTCGATGTCCACGCGGATTTCCGCCGTGCCGTCGGAAAACGTGTATTTCTCGTTGCCCACTTTGCGCAGCAGGTGGCCGCGCAGCACGACGGCCTGGTCGTCGACGGGATTTTTCAGGATGGCGGCCACATTGCCGGGCGCGGCCGGGCCGGCTGTCGGGCCCACGTACTGGGCGTGCGCGCCGCCGGCCAGCAAGGCGCAGGCGGCGGCCAGGGAGACGATGAGTTTGCGGTGCAGTGGCATGGTATTCCTTCGATAGTGAGTGGCGGCTCAGAAAAAGACGGCGGTGCGGGGGATGATAGCACCGGTATTGCCATAGGGCATGTTCGCCCGGACGCTGCCCGTGCTGGCCACGCCATCGTCGAGTTTGCTGTCGATCTGCTCGGCGTAGCCTTCGGGCAGGTTGTCGAAACGGATGCCGTTGCCGGCCCGTCCGCCCACTTCATCGTTGTACAGGTAGACGGCGCCGCCCTGGGCGCTGGTCATGAATTGCGAGGTGCCGTTGAACGAGCCGGTAATGAAGCCGCCCAGCGCAAGGTGCTGCGGCGCCAGCGTGAATTCGCGCGGCTGGCCGTCGCCGATCTGGCCGTCGCCATTGCCGTTGCCGGCCGAATTGGGCACGTGCACGGTGCCCTGGATATCGTCGCCGGGCAGGGCGCGGAACTTGTCCTGGTAGGCGTTGACGGCGGCCGTCAGCGCATTCGACTGCTGGATGATGTTCTTCACCTTGGCGCTGTCGATCAAGCCTTGTCCCTTGAGCACGCCGCCGAGCAGCAAGCCGATGATGACCAGGACGATGGCGATTTCTACGAGCGTAAAGCCGTGCTGGCGGCGTGGGATCATGGGAATTTCCTTGGAAAAAAGTGCTGGGGACTGGTATGGCAGTTTACTGCAATTGGCGCCGCGCGCGCACGGCATGTCGGACGGTGGCTCATGGCGCCGCCTTTTTCTTGTCGGCCAGTGCATCGAGCTTGCGCGCGAGGAAAGCGAGTTCGTGCGGGTCGCTGATCTGGCCGCTGGCGATCAGGCCGCCGATCACCAGGCGTGCGCTGTCGAGCTGGTCCATGTCTTCCAGGATGAACGCTTCCATCTCGCGCACCCAGGCTGGCACTTGCGGCCCCGTCGCCAGCCGGCGCAGCTGGCGTGCATAGGCGAGCGCCAGCGGCAGGTCGTGCAACTGGTGTTTGGCCACCAGCGCCGCCTGCGCCATGGCGGGCCAGCGGTGCTGCGGGTCGGCGGCGAAGCTGGCGGCGACGAAGGCCAGCATGCGCCGCGCGCGCTGCGGATCGGCCACGCCCGCGTACACTTCGCTGGCGGCCACCAGCGCGTAGCGGCTGCGCGGGTCGAGCGTTTGCGCCGTCTCCAGCCAGCCGGCCAGGCGGTCATAGTCGAGCTTGCGCCACGGCAGGCTGACGCCGGGCTGGTCTTCGAACGATTGCAGGTACAGCAGCATGGCCTTGGCCATGGCCAGCGGCTCGCCCAGGCTGGCCAGGCGCGCCACGGCTGCCGGCGGCGCGGCGGGCAGGGGCCGCGCCTGTGGCGGTGCCTGCTGCTGCGCCAGGCGCCAGCCCAGCTGCAGCAGCACGCAGGCCGCCAGCAGCCAGCACAGGGGGCGCGGCACGCTCGACCAGGGACGCTGGGCGGCGGCCATCAGATGTTCCTGCGGTAAAAGTCGCACAGCGCGCAGCTGGCCAGCAAGGCCACATAGATGGCCGTTTGCGCCGCCACACTGGCCAGGGCTTGCCAGTCGCCGGTCGCGTACAGCAGCCACTCCGTGCGCGCAAAGGCGTCGAGGCGGGGCAAGAGCAGGGCCAGCACGTCGATGGCGCCTGCCGTGGCCCGTTGCACCAGGGAGTCGCCCGCCTGCGGGCCGTGCGCGAGTAGCTGCAGGCTGCCCAGCATGCGCGCCAGCACATAAAAGCCGCCAGTCGCGGCCAGCGCGGGCAGGGCCTGCTGCAGGCTGGCCGCGCACAGCAGGCTGAAGGCGGCGACGATCCACAATTCTCCCAGCAAGGACAGCGCCCACAGCGCGCTTTGCGCGGGCGCGGCGAACAGCGCCATCAACAGGCCGAACAGCACGGCGGGCACGGCCGCCAGCGCCCCGTAGCCCAGCAGTTTTCCCAGCAGGTAGGCTGCGCGCGGCATGGGCAAGGCCAGCAGCAATTCCAAGCCCCGGTCGGCCGCTTCGCGCGCCATGCTGGTGATGATGAACGTGGCCAGCAGGAAGACGCCGGCCAGGCGCAAGGCGGCCGCCAGCAGCGACGCCTGCACGGCGCCGCTTTCCGTCAGCGCCAGTTGCTGCAGAAAGCCGGCCAGGCCGGCGGCGGCGCAGGCGGCCAGCACGAACAGCCACGGCAGGCGGCTGCGCAGCGCTTCGAGCAGCGTGTAGCGGGCGATGGTGAGGGCGGGCCGGAGCATGGATGCGTGCATCAGCGGGGCAGCCTTTGCGCCGCCACCATGCGGTTGAACAGGATGTTCGGCGACAGCCAGACGACGATATCGTCGAACTCGCCGCCGGGCTGCTGCGGGCCGCTGGCGGCGCGGCTGATGACAGTGGTGGCGTTCGATGCATTGTTGCGCTCGTCGACATTGTTGCTGAAAGGAATAGCCTGGCGCTGGCCCTGCACGCCCGTGGCGCCAAAGCCGTTCTTGCCGTGGGACATGATCATGGCGGGGATGTCCCTTAACGCCGTCGCCTGCAACAGTGCGCCGCCGTTGCGCGTGACGATGCTGATGTCGCGCGGCGTGCCCAGGTTGAATTGCTGCTCGCTGTCGCTGAAGGCGGGCGTCACGCTGTAGCGGAACAGATTGTTCCAGCTGTCGCCCTGGCGCAGTCCCAGGGTGGCCCAGGGCAGGAAGCCCGCACGTTTTTCGCCCGTGCAGCGGGCGCCGCGCCGGTCTTCCAGGCCATTGCCGGCGGAGATGGCGGGACACGGCAGGTAGCCGTAGCGCAGCGCGTAGCCCGTCAGCGCTTCCTTCGCTTCATTGAGCGCCTGTTGCGTCTCGGCCACCTTGCGCTGTTCCAGCTGCACCGTCAAGGGCGTGACCAGGCCGCCGATCATCAGGCCGACGATGACGAGCACGATGGCGATCTCGATCAGGGAAAAGCCGCCCTGGCGGCGCGGATGGAGGGCGCTCATGGCAGGTTGCGCGCGGCGCGCATGCGTTGATACAGGGTGGGCAAGGTAATCCAGGTGAGCATGTCGTCAAAGGCGCCACCGGGCGGCGTGGCAAGCTCGGTGGCGGGGCGGTTAATGAAGCGGCGGCTGGCGCTGTCGTTGGCGGCTTCGTCGATATTGCCGCGCGCCGTGTTGATCTGCGCCACGCCGCTGGCGGCCGTGCCGTAGTGATCCTTGCCTTGCGAGAACAGCACGGCGGGCAGGCATTGGGCGCTGACGTCGCACTGGTCCTGGCCCGCCACGAAGGCGAATGCGCCGCGCCCGTCGCGCGTGAGCACGACTCTGTTGGCGACAGCGGAAAACGAGACGATGGGCGCGCGCGCCATTTCCGGCGTAACGCTGTAGCGCAGCAGCTTGCCCCAGGCGTCGACGCCGTCCACGCCCAGCGCCACCCACGGCAAAAAGCCGCTGCACTCGGCGTCGTTGGCGCAGTCGGCGGCCCGTTCGCGCCCGTCGAGGGCGGAGGCGGCCGGACGGGGCAGGCGGCCATTGGCCGCCGCAAAGCCCAGCAAGGCGTCGCGCGCCTGCGCCAGGGTGGCCAGGGTGCGCTGCTGGCGTTCGGCCTCGCCCGTGTTGCGCCCGAAGGCGCCGATCAGCAGGCTGGCCGTGCCCAGGCCCAGCACGGCCACCAGCAGCAACAGGGCGGCGCCGCGCTGGCGACGAAGTTGGCGATGCGCCTGGCGCGGCGTCATGGCGGCGCCTCGGTGACCGTGCCGCTGGCCGGGTCGTAGCGCTGGCCGGGCTTCAGCAGCACCACCTGGCCGTTCGACAGGCGCAAGGTCAGGGCGCCGGGCGTGCCGGACTTGTCGCGCGCAAGGCGGTTGTGCGGTTCGTTTTGCGTTTCCTGGTTCAGCCAGACGGTAGAGCGGCCGCTGCTGCGCTGCACCACGCCATTCAATTCCACGGGCGGGGCAGGCGGCGGTGGCGGCGGCGGGCCGGGGGCGCCGCCAGGGCAGGATCGGGCGCCGGCGGGCCGTAGCGCTGCGCGTCGAGCTGGGCGCGCTGGTCGGGCGACAGGAACAAACGGCCCAGTTGCGGCGACTGTGCCTGGGCCGTGAGCGCGGCGCCGGCCAGCAGCACGCCCAGGACGAGGGGGCGCAGGAGGGGAGGCGCAGGAGGGGGCGCGCAGGACGGGGGTGCCGCTCATGGCCGCCCCGGCACGGGCGCGCTGCCCAGGGTCAGCCACAGCAGCTCGCATTCGGCGCCCACGGTGGGCGCAGCTCCGCTGCCTGGACCGGCGCCGGCCGCAGCGTGGCGCTTGAGCGTGCAATCCTGCACGGCGAAATAGCCGGCCTGGCGCAAATCGTCCAGCAGGTTCAGCAAATCCATCTCGTGCAGCAAATCCATCTGCAGGCGCATGCGGCTGCCGCGCAGCTGATATTGTCCCATCACCATGGGCAACGGTACTTGCAGCCCTTGCTGCGGGCTGATGTCATAGCTGATCGGCAGCAGTTTGCGCTGTTCCTGGCTGCGGCGGATGGCGTCGATCCAGGCCAGGCGGTTTTCCTCGCCGATCAGGCCGCGCTGGCGCAGGGCCAAGAATTGCGGTTCGTAGGCGCGGATTTCCTGCTTTTCCGCCTCCGCATGGTTGAACAGGAGGGCGGCCGCCGAACGCGTGCGCTGGGCCAGGTCCAGCTGCTGCGCTTCACGCGCCCGGTAGGCGGCACTCAGGCTCAGCAGCACCACGCTGGCCAGCAAGGTCAGCGCAAAGCACAGCAGGGCGCGGCGTATCAGATGCAGTTCGCCCAGCCAGGCCGGCAGCGCGCGCGCGGGCGTGCCGCTCCGTTGCATGCCGGGCAGGGGCGGCTGTTTGACGGGGCCGCTCATGGCTGCCACGCGAGCAAGAGGGTGAAGCGGGCCTGGCTGGCCGGCGCCGGCACGGCGCTCTTGCCGGACAGGGCCGCGCTGGGGCGCAGGTCGAGCGGCGTTTCCTCGATCGTCACCTGCATGCCCGGCTGGCGCGCCAGGGTTTGCGCGAAGGCCGTGATGGCCGCCAGGGCCGCGCGGTAATCGTTGTTCGGCATGGCCACGTCCGCTTCCAGGCGCAAGGCCTGCGGCGGCGCGACGGGAATGCCGGCCAGGGCGCTGCCGGCCGGTGCGCCCGTACTTTGCTGCTGCTGTGGCGGCGTCTGATTGCTCGCCACGCGCGCGGGCGCCTGGCCCGCATGCCAGTGCAGCTGGCCCAGCGCGACTTGCGGCGCCTGATCCAGTGCGGCGCTCAGCATGCCCAGCAGCCGGCCCGGCTCCGGCGCCTGGCTGGCGATCATGTGGCCCAGGGTCACGGCCACTTTCATGTTTTGCGTCTTGGCCGGCGCCGGCGGCTGGGTCGACATGACGCTGCGGTAGCGCTCCTGATAGGACGCCGTTTCCTGCGCCAGGCGTTCGATGGCGGCCCCGTCGGCTATGCCGCCGAGCAAGTTAATCGCGCACCACAGGGCCGCCGATGCGCCGATCAGCGTGCTGGCGCCATACAGCGCCTTGCGCGCGCGCTGGAAATGGTAGTAGCGGGCCAGCGCGCCGGGCGGATAGTGGCTGGACGGCGGATGCTTGCCCAGCAAAGTCAGCAACAATTCGTCGGCCAGCGCCGGCGTGCGGCGCAAGCCCACCCGTTCGCCCGCCAGCTGCAGGTCGATGAAGTGGTAAGCCACTTCGACGCCGTTGTCGCACAGCAGTTCGAGCTTGGCGATTTGCGCGGCCGGCGCCAGGATGACGGTATTCAAGACGTCGCCGCGCGCCAGCATGCGCGTGCTGGTGAGAAATTGCCGCGTTTTTTCCGTTTCCAGCGCAATATTCACGGCCACGCCGTCGAGCGCGATGGTGGCCGTCTGGCGCGAAAAGCGCAGCTGGCCCTTTTCATAGTAGCTTTGCCGCAAGCCGCCTGACTGCTGCGTCACCAGCAGCAAGTGTTCATGCGCGATCGACAGCTTTTTGACCAGCGCGATACTGAGCAGGCTGGTCGAATAAATGCCGGCCACGGGCACGCGCAAGTGCTCGAGCGCCTCCGTCCATGGCTGCAGCAAGGATGGGTTGGTCAGCGCAAAGAACAGCACCTGGTCGTCGTGGCGGCCCGTGCTTTCGCGGCCCAGCAGGGTGCTGCCCCGGTAGGGCGTGTCGCGGTGTAATTGCTGCTTGCGCCGCTCCAGCAGGGCACGGCCCGCCTTGCCGCGCACGTGGGGCAGCAGCTGGCGCTGGAAATCTTCCTCGATCAAGTCCGTCAGCAGGTAGGCGGGCACGCCCGACCGTTGCCCCTGCGGATCTTCCAGCCACGCGGCGAAACCGTCCAGCCCGGCCGCGCTGGCGGGGAAGGCCTGGCCCTGGCCCAGCACGCCGTGGTCCCAGTCGTAGGCGCACAGGGCATCGCTGGTGATGTAGAGTAATTGTTTGCGGAACACGGCGGTCTCAGGTCTCGGGTCTCAAGTTTTCATCGTGCTGATGGTGTCGTAGATCGGCCCCAGCACTGACAGCATGATCCAGCCCAGCAGCAGGCCCAGGATGACCGTCATGGCCGGCTCGATCATGGCTTGCACTTTTTCAATCAATTCCTTCACTTCGCGGTTGTAAAAGTAACTGACATTGCGCAAGGCCGTGTCCAGCGAGCCCGTGGCCTCGCCCACCTTGAGCATGCGGATCACCAGTGGCGGGAAGATGCCCGTGTGCTGGAAGGCGGCGGTCACGCCATGGCCTTCGCTGATCAGCTGGGCGGCGCGGCGCAGGCCGGCCGCCACCACCTGGTTGCCGGCGATGCCTTCGGACAGGCGGATGCATTCGAGTATCGTGATGCCGGAAGCATACATCAGGGCAAAAAACGTGGCGAAGCGGGCCAGGATGATCTTGTGCAGCACGGGGCCGACCAGCCACAGCCGCAGCTTCAAGCCATCCCACGCGTAGCGGGCCGCCTCGCTGCGGCGGATCAGCGCGCGCAGGCCGAAAAACAGCAGCACGGGCAAGGCCAGCAGCACATACCAGTAATCGATGAACACATTCGATACAAAGATCAGCACGCGCGTGTGCAGCGGCAGCTCGCCGCCCATGTTGCGGATGAAGGCCGTCAGCTGGGGTACCAGATAGATCATCAGGAAAAACGTCACGCCCGCCACCACCAGCGCGACGATGACCGGGTACATGACGATCTTGCGCGTCTGCGAGGCCAGCTCGTCCTGCCACTTCAGGCTTTCCGACAGGTTCTTGAACACTTCGGCGATCTTGCCGCTCTGTTCGCCCGCCAGGATCAGGCTGGTAAACGTGGCGTCGAAGATGTCGCCATGCTGGGCCAGCGCGCCCGACAGCGGCAAGCCGCCTTCGATGCTTTCGATCAGATCCGTGACGACTTCGCGCAGGCGCGGGTGGTCCGTGCTTTCGCGCAAGTCGTTCAAGCCTTCCAGTATGGGCACGCCCGCGCCCGTCAATTGTTCCATGTGGAAGCAGAAGTTGATCAGGTCGCGGCGGTGGATGACCCGCTTGCCCAGCAGCACCAGATACTGGCCCGTGATCTTGCAGTCGATCAAGTCCAGCTGCATGCGGTGCAGGCGCGCTTCCAGGTCCGGCACGTTGGCCGCCTCCATGCTGCCGGGAATCAATGCGCCGGCGGCATCCATGGCGCGGTAGACATATTGCGCCATCAGGCCAGCCTTTCCGTCAAGTCGACCACGCGGCCTACTTCTTCCAGCGTGGTCACGCCTTCGAGCACGCGGCGCACGCCGTCGTCGACGATGCCCTTGAAGCCGGCCGCGCGCGCCGCGTTCTTCAATTCGCGCGAACTGGCGCGGCGCGCCGTCAATTCATCGAGTTCAGCCGTCATCTTGAGGATTTCCATGATCGCCAGGCGGCCCTTGTAGCCCTGGTGCGCGCAGCGCTCGCAGCCGACGGCGCGGCAGATGGAGGCGGGCGCATCGCTTGTTGCCAGACCCAGCAGGCGGCGCTCGACGTCGTCGGCGATCACGGTTTCCTTGCAATGCGGACACAAGCGGCGCACCAGGCGCTGCGCCACGATGCCGATGATGTTGCCGGCCATGATGTCGGGCAGGATGCCGATGTCGAGCAGGCGCGCCACGGAACCGATGGCCGAGCTCGTATGCAAAGTGGAATACACCTGGTGGCCCGTCATGGCGGCGGCAAAGGCCATTTCCGCCGTTTCGCGGTCGCGGATCTCGCCCACGAGGATGATGTCCGGGTCTTGCCGCATCATCGAGCGGATGCCGTCGGCAAAGCCCAGCTTGACCGATTCGTTGACGGAGGTCTGGCGTATCATGTTCATCGGATACTCGACCGGGTCCTCCAGGGTCATGATGTTGACGCTTTCCGTATTGATATGGTTGAGTATCGAATACAGGGTGGTGGTCTTGCCGCTGCCCGTCGGGCCCGTCACGAGGATCACGCCGTCGGGGCGGGCGATCATCAGTTTGAGCAAGTTCAGTTCCGCTTCGGCCAGGCCCAGCCCGTCCAGCGGGACGATGCCCTTCTGCCGGTCCAGCACGCGCAGCACGACGTTTTCGCCATGCGTCGTGGGTTGCGCGGACGCGCGGAAGTCGATTTGCCGACCAGAAAACTTGATGCTGATGCGTCCATCCTGCGGCGCGCGCGCTTCGGCGATATTCATGTTCGACATCACCTTCAGGCGCACGGCCATGGCCGGCCAGTACGATTTGTGCAGGCTGCGGATTTGCCGCAGGATGCCGTCGATGCGGTAGCGGATGCGCAGGAACGACTGTTCCGGCTCGAAATGGATGTCCGAGGCGCCGTTCTGCACGGCGTCGGCCAGCAGCGCGTCGATCAGGCGCACCATGGGCTGGCTGTACTCGTCCGATGGCGACGCCATGCTTTGATAGCTGACTTCGCCCGTTTCGATTTCGTGCAGGATGCCGTCGATCGACAATTCAAAACCATAGTACTGGTCGATGGCGCGCGAAATGTCCGATTCGTTGACGAGCACGGTGGAAATCGTGATGCCCTTGACCAGCATGGCGCTGATCTGGTCGAGCGCGACGATGTTGCTGGTGTCGGCCATGGCCAGGATCAGATTGTCCGCCTGCCGCTCATAGACGATGGGAAAGACACGGTAGCGCTTGGCCACGTCCTTCGGAATCAGCTTCAGGGCGATGGCGTCGACAACCAGGCTCGACAGGTCCGCACTGACCTGTTTCAGGTTTTCGCTGAGGGCCTCGCGCACGGTGGCTTCCGTGACGAAGCCCAGGGTGATCAGCAGCTTGCCCAGCGGTTCGCTGCTGCGCCGCTGCTCGATGAGGGCGATGCGCAACTGGTCTTCGCTGATCACCCCTTTCTGGATCAGCAATTTGCCCAGCGGAAGTTTTGCCTGTTCTGCCATGTAGTGCTTATTCCTGACGGGGTGTGATGGTGACAGGCTCGGCCGGGGGCGGTGCTGCCGGCGCGGGGGCCGCCAGTTCGCGCAAACGCGTTTGCACGACGGCCTGGTCGAAGGCGGCCGGCGTGGTTTGCGCCAGGGTCAAGGCGCGCTGGTAATACGTGGCGGCCAGCTTGGGCTGGTTCAACCGGTCCAGGCCGACGGCCAGGTTGAAGGCATAGTCGGGATTGCCGGGCGCGGCGCCGTAGGCGCGGAAAAATTGCTGCTGCGCTTCGTTCCAGCGGCGCTGCTTGGCGTACAGATTACCCAGGGCAAACAGCACGGGGCCGCTGTCGGGGGTGCGGGCCAGGATGGCTTTCAGCCTGGCTTCGCTCTGCACGACGTCGCCCTGGCGCAGGCCGATCAGGCCGGCCAGCGCGACGCCATCGTCCGGGTTTATCTCGAGCAAGCGCACGTACAGCGACGCCGCCTGCGCGCCCTGGTTCTCGCGCAGGGCCACGGCCGCCAGGCCCAGCAGCGCGTCGCGGTTGTTGGCATCCTGCCGCAGCACGCTTTCATATTGCTGGCGAGCAAGGCCCAGCTGGCCCCCGTTGAAGGCCTGGTAGGCTTGCTGCACGCCTGGGTTGATTTGCGGCGCCGTATCGTTGCGCAGCACCTGGATCTGGCTATTGTCGGGCGCGGCTACCGGTGGCAGGCTGGGCTGCGCAGGCGGCGGCAGTTGCGCCAGCTGGGCGGCCACGGCCGCTTGCGCGGCGGCCTGGATCATCGCCTGCTGTTCCGCCGCGCCGGCTGGCGGGCGCTGTTCGCGCGGCGCGTCCTGCGGCAGCGGAGCGGGCGCCGGGGCGTCCGGCAGAACGCCGCCGGCCCCGGGCAGCACCACGATGGGGCCGGCAACGCCGGCCGTGCCCGGGGCGTCCGTCAGCGGCATGGGTACGCCGGGCAGGTTGGCGCCCGCGCCGGGGCTGCTGCTGGCGCGCCAGTACCAGTACGCCATCGATCCCGCCACCAGCAGCAGGATCGCCAGCAGCACGGCCAGGCGCACGGTGGCCGGGTCGACGCTGATGGGGCCGGTGGGGCCTTTCGGCGGCGGATTGCTGCGGCTGGCGCGTGGCTTGGCGGGCGGCGGTTCCGGACGGGCGCGCGGCGGCTCGGGGGGCGGGCCAGGTTGCGTGCCTTGCTGTGAACCGGGCTGCGCGCCGCTGGACTCGGGCTGCGGCGCGGGAGCGTCCTGCAGCGGTTCCAGGCGCAAGCTGCTTGCCGGCTGCGCGGGCGGTGGCGCGGCAGGCGCTGGGCGGGGCGGCAGGGCGTCGGCCGGCGCCAGTTCCAGCACCTGGTCGTAGGCTTCGGACGGCTTTTCCAGTTCTTCGTCGGAAAGGCTGTTCTGCTTGGCGCGCTCGGCTTTCTTGAGCGCCTGCATCAACAAGCTCATGGGACGTCTCCCTGCAGGCGTGCCTGCGGCTGGACGGCTGGCGCCGGCGGGCCATCCGTGTACGGCTGGCTGTTGAGCGGCGCCTGGCCGGGCAGCAGGTAACGGTAGTCGCGGTAATCGCCTTCGATGCTGGCATCCTTGACCACGACGGGGCGCATGAAGATCACCAGCTCCGTCTTGCTGCTTGCCTCATTACGATAGGTGAACAAATTGCCCACGACGGGCAGGCTGGACAGGCCGGGCACGCCATCCTTGGCATTGTCGATGGAATCCTGCATCAGGCCGCCCATCACGGCGATCTGGCCATTGCCCACTTTCATGATCGATTCCAGCTCGCGCGCCTGGATCACGGGCACGCGGCTGATCACGCTGGCCGTGGCCAGGGCCGGATTCGGGTCTTGCACATAGCCCACGATGCGCGTAATGGTGGGGCGCACATTGAGCGTGACTTCGTCGCTGTCGGAAATCTGCGGCGTGACGCTCATGACGAAGCCGACGGGCACCGTTTCCAGTTTCGACTCATAGGTGGCGGGTGTGGTGATGGTGCCCGTCGAACTGATCACGGCGGGCGTCACCTTGATGGTAAAGAAGACATTGTTGTCGACCACCTTCAGCATGGCCGTTTGATTGTTGAGCACGCTGATCTTCGGGCTGGACAGCACTTTCACCTTGCCGAACGATTCGAGCAGCTGGATGGTGGTCCTGAAACTATCCTTCATGTAGTTGAGCACGAAGATGCCGGGCGACGTACCCGGCAGCACGCCGCTGGGCAGGGGCAGGGTGCCGACACGGCCCTGGTTCAGGCTCAGGCTGCCCGTCAGGCGCGACCAGTTGATGCCTTGCTGATATTCATTGCTCAGGCGCACCTCGATGATGGTCGCCTCGATCAACACTTGCCGCTTGGCGCTGTGCAACACGGCATCGAGGAATTCGGCGATCTTTTCGTGCTGGCGACCCGTGGCGCGCACGGCGATCAAGCCGCCTTCCACGTTGACGACGACGGACGAGGGGCTTCCCTTGTTGGCCAGTTTTAATAGCGGCAGCCCGTTCGCGTCGAGCTGCTGGCCAGGATTCGCATTCTGGTTGGGTGCCTGCTGGCCTGGCGCATACTGGCCGCCAGTCTGCATCGGCGCCTGGCTGCCGTATTGGTTGCCGCCCTGATTCTGCTGCTGGCCCGGCTGGCCTGGCTGACCCGCTTGTCCCTGCTGGCCTGGCGTATTGCCCTGTGCGGCCGTCAATTGCTGGTTCAGCTGCGCCAGCGGGTCGACCTGCACGTCGTTGAGCGTGGTGTCGCGCAGCAGGTCGCGGATATTTTTTTCCAGGCTGTACCAGAAGTTATTTTCCGAACGATTCACGACCAGGGTGGTCGAATTGTTATTGCCGTTGCCGCCGCTGCCTTGCGTGCTGCCAACGGGATTGCTGGCATTGTTCGACCCGCCGCCCGCCGTGGAAATTTGCGTAGCGATATTCACGCTGCTGTTGGTGCTGCGCGCGATGTTGACGTAATCGATCTTGTAATTGCGCCATACGGGTGCGTCGGGCAGCACCGTCAGGTTCTTGCCATCGATTTCGTAGCGCATATCGACTTGCTTGCCGATACGTGCCAGCAATTGCGGCAGGGTCTGGTTCAGCGCATTCAGGGTGACGCTGCCTTCGATCTGCGGGTGGATGTCGATATTCATGCCCGCGTCGCGCGCCAGCGCAAACAGCAGCGATTGCACGGGCACCTTGTGCACGGTGACGCTGTAGGTTTCCACCTTGGGCGCGGGCAAGGGCGCGGCCAGCGCGCTGCTTTGCTGCACCGGTTCGGGAATGGCGCCGCCGGCGACGGGCGCGGTATTGAGGTGGGCAGGCGACAGCGGCATTTGATGCGTGGCGCAGCCGGACAGCACGGTGCCGCAGGCGAGGGCGACCCAGGAGGCCAGCACAGGAATAGGGTGTTGATTCATGAAAAGTTCGCCCTTGGAGTCGTGTTGTGCCTTTGCAATTTTACCCAGCATGATCGCCTAAAATCAATCGGCTGTGCGGGCTCCGGAGGCAATATACCGAAATAAAGTCAGGGGCTACCACGCGCCGCTGGTGCCGGTGTCGCGGCTTTCATTTCCGTACGGATACTACCTATGTCGTTCAGCAATATTTTCTGTGGCGACGAGGGGGCCAGCCTCGCCCAAACGGCTTCGGCGCTGGCCCGGTCGGCGAAGCTGCCGTAGACGATGTCCAGGCGCGCGATGGCGTTTGCGGGCGCTGCGCCAGGCAGGCGAAACACGTGAAGATCGCGCAGGCCGATCGCTTGCTGCGCCTGCTGCAGGAAAGTTTCCGCCGCGGCCGTTTCGGTGGCGGGCAGGCTGGCGATTTGCAGTACCAGTTGCTGCGGCCTTTGCCGTGCCAGCCAGTCGCGCGATTCGGCCAGCTTGCCCTCGAGCAGCGTCGACGGCGCCGGCAGCGGTGCGCGTGGGACGGCAGCCGGGGCCGAGATAGCCGCTGTTTGGCCCGGCACCAGCCATTGCCACAACAGGGCCGCGGCCAGCAACAGCATCAGCGCGCTCAAGACGCCCGCCAGCAGCTTGCCCGCATGCCAGGGCGGGCGGTGGAAGGGGCTGTCGGCAATGGCCAGGCGCACGTGGCGCGCGCTGATTTCCTGCGCATCGTCCGCAAACGCGGCCAGCAAGGCCTTGTCGGCCAGGATATTGACCCTGCGTACGATGCCCTGCGCCGCGCGCGCCAGCCGGCGCAGGGCGGCAGGCGTAAAAACGAGCGGCGCCATGCGGCCGGCGGCGGCCAGGCGGCACGCCAGATAATCGTTCAGCAAGGCTTGCGGCAGGCGCGGCACGGTGAAACTGTGGGTGATGCGTTCCTTCAATTGGCGGAACTGGGGCAAGTCCAGGGTGTGCTGCAATTCCGGCTGGCCGAACAGCACGATTTGCAGCAGCTTGTGGCTGGCCGTTTCCAGGTTCGTCAGCAGGCGCAGCGCTTCCAGGGTGGCGCCCGGCATGGCTTGCGCCTCTTCGGCCAGCAGCACCACCTGGCGCCCGGCCGCATGCCTGGCGATCAGCTCGCCGTGCAGGGCGCGCAGCGCGGCATCGGCGCGGCATCCGTCCAGTTCCAGGCCCAGTTCGGCAGCGATGGCGTGCAGGACTTCGTCCGGCTCCAGGCAGGGATTGAGCAGGTACAGCACGTCGACCTGGGGCGGCAGGCGTTCGGCCAGCATGCGGCACAGCATGGTCTTGCCGCTGCCCACTTCTCCCGTCAGCTTGATGATGCCTTCGCCTTGCGTGACGGCATACAGCAGCGCATCGAGCAGTTCGCCCCGCGTATTGCCCGTATAAAAAAAGGCCGGGTCCGGCGTGATGCCGAACGGCGCCGTGCGCAAGCCGAAATGGCGCAGATACATGCCGTGCGGCGAGGGCGCGTAGTGGCTGGAAACCTGCGTGTCGGTGTTCATGCCGCGATGCAATTGAGAAAAGCCTGCTCCAGGCTGGCGTCTTCCGTGCCGCCATGGCGGGCGCGGCATTCGGCGGGCGTGCCCGTAAATACGATGCGGCCCGCATGCAGGATGGCCATGCGGTCGCACAATTCTTCCACATCGGCCAGCGCATGCGAGGTGAGCAGGGCGCCGCGGCCCTGCGCATGCGCTTGCCGCAGCACCTGCTTGAATTGCGCGCGCGCCTTCGGGTCGAGTCCGCTCATCGGTTCATCGAGCACCAGTTGCGGCTTGCCCGACAGCAGGCAGGCGGTCAGCCCCAGTTTCTGCATCATGCCTTTCGAATAGGCGCGCGCGGGGCGCAGCAAGGCATCCGGCGCCAGGTCCAGCGCGTCCAGGGCTTGCTGCACGGCGTGCGCATCGGGCCGCACATCGTGCAGGCGCGACAGGTAGCGCAGGAAGTCGCCGCCCGTCAGGTAATAAGGCGCCTGGAAACGTTCCGGCAGAAACGACAGGGGCTGGCGCGCCGCGCCATGCCGGTGCGGCCGGCCGAAAATGGCGATCTCGCCCCGCTCCGGCGTGCAAAAGTCGAGCAGGCATTTGAGCAGGCTCGTCTTGCCCGCGCCATTCACGCCGACCAGGCCGAACAGTTCACCCGCGCGCACCTGCAGGTCGACGCCGCGCAGCACGGCGCTGCCCGCCAGCTGCAGATGTACGTTGTGGAACTCGATGGCGCAGGCGTTCATAGGGGCAATGGTCGGCAGGGAAGACGGTGAACGACCGCCATTATTGCCATGGGCGCAGGCGGGCGGCAAGTGTTTCCTTGCATCGTGTTGAAATGCGCAAAAATCAAATGATGGAATGTATTTTCTTTAAGAAACAACAGGTTCTGGAATAAAATGCCTGTGCGCGCCGCAGGCGTGTATCTTCTGTGAAATTTGTTTGTCGAGGAGTAAGCAATGGCAAGGCCAGAGAAAGTCCGGCTCGGTGAAATTTTGGTGCAGCAGAAGTTGCTGACGGAAGAACAGTTGGGCCAGGCCTTGACGGAACAGAAGCGTTCGGGACGCAAGCTGGGCCGCGTTTTTGTCGAGCACGGCTTCGTCACGGAAGAGCAGATTTCGGGCGCGCTGGCGCGCCAGCTCGACATTCCCTACATCAATCTGAAGTTTTTCAACATCAATCCCGAACTGGTGCGGCTGCTGCCGGAAACCCAGGCGCGCCGCTTCCGCGCGCTGGTGCTGGAAGACCGCCGCGAGGGCTTGCTGGTCGGCATGTCCGATCCCACCGACCTGTTCGCGTACGATGAAATTTCGCGCCTGGTCAAGCGCCAGATCGAACTGGCCGTGGTCAATGAAACGGAAGTGCTGGCCGCCATCGACCGCATCTACCGCCGCACGGAAGACATCTCGACCCTGACGCGCGAGCTGGAGCAGGACCTGGGCGACGTGTCCGTCGACTTCGGCGCGCTGGCCGCCAACCCGGGCCTGGAAGAGGCGCCCATCGTCAAGCTGCTGCAATCGGTGTTCGAGGATGCCACGCAGGTGCGCGCCTCCGACATCCACATCGAGCCGCAGGAAGGCCGGCTGCAGATCCGCTTCCGCATTGACGGCGTGCTGCACCTGCAGACCGAAGCGGACAGCAAGATCGCCAGTTCGCTGGCGCTGCGCCTGAAACTGATGTCGGACCTCGATATTTCCGAGAAGCGCTTGCCGCAGGACGGCCGTTTCGCCATCCGCGTGAAAAACCAGCGCATCGATGTGCGTATTTCCACCATGCCGACGCAGTACGGCGAATCGGTGGTGATGCGTCTGCTGAACCAGGGCGGCACGACCTTGCGCCTGGACGCGATCGGCATGCCGCCCAAGCTGGTGCAGCAGTTCCGCGCCATCGTCAGCCGCCCGAACGGCCTCGTGCTGGTGACGGGGCCGACCGGCAGCGGCAAGACGACGACCCTGTACTGCGCCTTGTCCGAACTCAATTCCGTGGAAAAAAAGCTCATCACGGTGGAAGACCCCGTCGAGTATCGTTTGCCCGGCATTAACCAGGTGCAAGTGAACGACAAGATCGAACTGAACTTTGCCAGAGTGCTGCGTTCGGCCTTGCGGCAAGATCCCGACATCGTGCTCGTCGGCGAGATGCGCGACCAGGAAACGGCGCAAATCGGCTTGCGCGCCGCCATGACGGGCCATTTGGTGCTGTCGACCCTGCATACGAACGACGCCATCAGCACGCCGCTGCGCCTGATGGACATGGGCGTGCCCCGCTACATGGTGGGCAGCTCGCTGCAAGCCGTGCTGGCGCAGCGTCTGGTGCGCGTGATCTGCGAAAGCTGCAGCACGCCGTACCAGCCCACGCCGAACGAATACGAATGGCTGCGCCTGGAATTGGGCGAGCTGGTCGAGCGCAACCAGTATTTCCACGGCAAAGGCTGTTCGCATTGCAATGGCATGGGTTACCGGGGCCGCACGGGCGTGTACGAATTGCTGGAAATTACGCGCGCCGTGGCCGATGCCGCCAACCATGCCGATCCATCGCACTTCATGAAGGTGGCGACGGCGCAGATGGCGGGCGACACCTTGCGCCGCCACGCCGTGCAGCTGGTGGTGCAAGGCCGCACGACGGTGATGGAATCGATGCGCATCAGCAACCAGAGCGAGGATTGACGTGGCGTTTTTTGCTTACAAAGCGCGCAATGCCAACGGCGAACTGCTGACGGGCGTGATGGAGGGCGCCGACAGCGGCGCCGTGGCCGATCAGTTGATGGCGGGCGGCAGTACGCCCGTCGACATCAGCGCCACCAAACAGACGGTGGCGGGCGCCGGCGCCAGCAAATTGGGCTGGTGGGACAAGCTGACCGAGAAAAAAGTCACGCCCATGGACGTGCAGCTGTTCAGCCGCCAGCTGTACACCCTGCTCAAGGCGGGCGTGCCCATCATGCGGGGACTGGCCGGCCTGCAGGAATCCGCCATCAGCCCCGCGTTCGGGCGCATCATCAAGGACGTGCGCGAATCGCTCGATGCGGGGCGCGAGTTGTCGGCCGCCATGGCGCGCCATCCCGCCATCTTCACGCCGTTTTATCTGTCGATGGTGCGCGTGGGCGAAATGACGGGGCGCCTCGATGAGGTCTTCCTGCGCCTGTTCGACCACCTGGAATTCGACCGCGACATGCGCGCGCGCGTCAAGTCGGCCACGCGCTACCCGAGCTTCGTCGTCTTCGCCATGGTCGCCGCGATGATCGTGGTGAATATCTTCGTCATTCCCCAGTTCGAAAAAGTGTTCGCCAGCTTCCACGCGGAACTGCCCCTGATGACGCGCTTCCTGATCGGCATCTCGCGCTTCACGGTGACCTACTGGCCCATCCTGCTGATGCTGGGCGTGGGCGGCTTTTTCGGCTGGCGCGCCTGGCTGCGCACGAAAGAGGGCCTGTATAAATGGGACCGCGCCAAGCTGCGCCTGCCGATTGCCGGCAAGATCATCCTGAAGGGCACGATGGCCCGCTTCGCCCGCAGCTTCGCCCTGTCGAGCACCAGCGGCGTGCCCATCGTGCAGGCGCTGACGGTGGTGGCGCAAACGGTGGACAACACCTACCTGAGTGCGCGCGTGGAGCAGATGCGCGACGGCGTGGAGCGGGGCGAAAGCATCCTGCGCACCTCGGTGGCGGCCGGCGTGTTTAAGCCCGTGGTGCTGCAGATGATCGCCGTGGGCGAGGAGTCCGGTTCGCTCGACGACCTGATGGACGAGATCGCGGACATGTACGAGCGCGAAGTCGATTACGAGCTGAAAACCCTGTCGGCGCAGATCGAGCCGATCCTGATCGTCTTCCTCGGCGCCATGGTGCTGGTGCTGGCGCTGGGCATCTTCCTGCCGATCTGGGACCTGGGCCGCGCGGCCCTGCACTGATGGCGCTGCCTGCCCGCCAGCGCGGTTTCACGCTGTTCGAACTGGCCGTCGTGGCAAGCGTGTTCGCCATCCTGGTGGGCGTGTTCCTGAACCGGGCCGGCTACTACCAGCAGCAGGCGCAGCAGCTGGCTATGGCGCAGACGCTGGGGGCCTTGCGCACCGGCTTGCGGGTGCAGGTGCTGCAGCTGTACCTGGCGGACGGGCGTGCGCGCATACCGGCGCTGGCGCGGCAAAACCCGTTCGACTGGCTGGCCGACAAGCCAGCCAACTACCTGGGCGAATTCGATGCCCCCGTGCTCGATGAATTACCCGGCGGTAATTGGTTGTACGACAGAAAAGAACAAAAAATCATCTATTTGTTTAGTAATGGCAATATTTTTCCCGGTTCAGAGCTTGATGTAGTGAAATTTAAGGTAATCTTGCCAGGTGCAGACGCCGATATTGACAAGCTCGTCCAGGAACCCGATATTGTGTTGTGGAAATAGCCTGACGCGCTGCAACGGCGTGCCGTGCAGCGCACGTTTCATGGCGTTGGTTTTGATGTTTTTATTTGATTTTGGAGAAGCTGGTATGAAGAAATCCTTACGTAGTATGAAAAGCGGCGCCCAGGCGGGTTTTACCCTGATTGAACTGGTCGTCGTCATCGTGATCCTGGGTATCCTGGCAGCGACGGCCATTCCTAAATTCGTCGACATGTCGACCGATGCGCGCATCGCCAAGATGCAGGCGGCAGCGGGCGCCTTGAAATCCGGTTCGGCCCTGTTCCACGCACAATGGCTGGTCAAGGGTTCGCCTGCCGACGCCGTTGCCGTCAACATGGAAGGCACGGACATCAAGGGCATCAGCGGCTACCCCGGCATCGCATCGCCTGGCATCGCCTCGGCGGCAGGCGGTCTGGTTGACTACGATATCGCCACCGTTGCGGCGACGGGAACCGTGCTGACGGTGTTGCCTGATAACAAGCATACAAGTTGCAAGGTGACCTATACGACTGCCGTGGCTGCGTCAGGCACCACGCCAGTCCTGCCGGCGGTGGTTGACACGACGGCCCTGACCTCGACCAACTGCAGCTAATCCGGGCGTGCAGCTGCCATGCCGGCAAGCCGGCGTGGCCACGCCATGTTTTCCGCCCGCCCAACGCCAGGCCATGCCGGTTGGGCTTTTTTACGGGTATTGCCATTGTCCCTGCCATCGACCACCTTGCCGCAACGTATGACGCTCTCGCGGCCCAGGCTGCGGCGCCGCGCGCGCGGCTTCACGCTGATCGAACTGGTCGCGGTGCTGGTGATCGCCGGCCTGCTGGCCACGTTTGCCGTTTCGCGGTTTTTCCAGCGCGATGCCTTTGATGCCCGCAGTACCAGCGATCAGGTGGCGAGTATCGTGCGCTATGGACAAAAGCTTGCGGTGGCGCAAAACCGTCCCGTGTTTGTGCGCATCGACGGCAAAAGCGTGGCGCTGTGCTTCGATGCCGCTTGCAGCGATGAGCAGAAGGTGGTGCCGCCCGCCGGGACGAACAGCGGCAGCAAGGAAACACTGCTCGCTTGCAGCGACAGGAGCAACTGGCTGTGCGAAGGATGGCCTGCGGCCGTTACGCTGACGGGCGGCGCGGGGTTTTACTTTGACCCGCTGGGGCGCCCGTATTACGCGGCGTACGGCGATTTTTCCACTATCCTGGTGCTGACCGTGGTTGCGGGCGGGCAGCAATACCAGGTCAACGTCGCACCGGAGACCGGCTATGTGTACCGCTAGGCGCCGTGCCACCAGGCGCGGCCAGGCCGGCGTGACCCTGATCGAACTGGTGCTCTTCATCGTCATCGTGGGCGTGGCGGTGACGGCCATCCTTGGCGTGATGAGCTTGACGACGCGCAATAGCGTCGACCCGCAGCTGCGCAAGCAGGCGCTGGCCATTGCGCAAGGCATGCTCGACGAAATCGAGGGCGCGCGCTTCACTTATTGCGCAGTGGACGACCCGGCAGCCGAGACGGCGACCGGCGAGGCCGGTTGCGCCACGAAGGAAGCGTTTGGCATACAGGGCGCCACCACGCAGCGGCCTTACGACAACGTCAATGATTACGTGGCCAGCGACGGCGGAACCTCGACATACACCACGGATGTGGCCGGCAACCCGTTCTCAGCGCTTGCCGGCCAGTATGCGGCGACGGTGAGCATCAATACCGTTGCGCTGAACGGCATCGCGGCGCCCAAGGTGCTGCATATCCAGGTCAGCGTCGCCTATGGCGACAAGCAGCAGGTCGTACTCGACGGCTATCGCACGCGCTACGCGCCGAACAGCATCCCATGAATACCTCTTCTTTCCGGCGCCGCGCGCGCGGCTTTACCCTGGTGGAGATGATCATTGTGATCGTCATCACGGGCATCATCGGCGGCATGGTGGCCATGTTCATCCGCCTGCCCGTGCAAGGTTATATCGATGCCAATGCCCGCGCCGACCTGGCCGACCTGGCCGATACCGCCACGCGGCGCATCGCGCGCGACGTGCGCCTTGCCCTGCCGAACAGCGTGCGCGTCAGCGCGGACGGGAAATACCTGGAGTTGCTGTTGACGAAATCGGGCGGCCGCTACCTGTCCGAGGACGATGCACCGGGTCTCGGAGCCGTGCTGGCCTTCAATCCCGTCGCCGCCGGCGCGAACGCCAATCAATTTACCGTCGTCGGGAGCGCGCCGGAGATCGCGCCCGGCGACTTTATCGCCGTCTACAATATGGGCGACAACCTGCCGGATGCCTACGGCTGTGCGGTCAACGCCGGCATCTGCAATCTGGCGCAGGTCGATGCCGTCAGCGGCACGCTGGTGACCCTGAAGAGCAATCCCTTCCTCGCGCAGGCGCCGCTGAAGTTCCCCTCGCCATCGCACCGTTTTCAGGTGGTGACGACGCCTGTCAGCTATGTTTGCGATCCGCAGGCCGGTACCCTGATGCGTTATTCCGGCTATGTCATCCAGGCGACGCAGCCGCTCGATGCGGCGGCGGCGCCTTTGTCAACGGCCCCCGTGCGCGCACTGCTGGCGCAAAAAATCTTGAAAAACACGGTGACGCGATCTGGTCAAACAGAGGCTCCCCCCGAAGGCTGTTTTACCTATGAGGTGTTGAAGAACGGGCCGCGCGGCCTGCTCAGCATCGTCCTGAGCCTCGGCGCGGAAAACAGCAATACCGGCACGCTGCGCCTGGTGCAGCAGGTACAGGTCAGTAACACACCATGAGCGCCATGAGAATATTTCCCTCCCGCCGCATGCGCGGCTTCAGCCTGGTGACGGCCATTTTCCTGCTGGTGGTGCTGGCGGGGCTGGGCGCCGTGATGGTGAACGTGTTTACCCTGCAGCAAGTTGAATCGGCGATGGACGTGCAGGGCGTGCGCGCCGAGCAGGCCGCGCGCGCCGGCATCGAGTGGGGCGTGTACAGCCAGCTGATCGATGGAAACTGCGCTCCTTCCGTGTCGTTTGCCTTGCCGGCAGGCACATCGCTGTCCTCCTTTTCTGTCAGCGTACAGTGCGTCAAGGCCACGGGTCCGGGCACACTGAGCAGCTGGACCATCACGGCCACGTCCTGCAACCAGCCGGCCGCGGCCGAGCCGTTATGTCCGCACGCAGGCAACAACCCCGATTACGTCCAGCGTCGCCTGCAGGCCGTGCTGTCGCAGTAAGGTCAACTGCTTGAAAAAAAGATCGCTAATTTATTGTTTTTACACAACAAAATTGGTTTCATGAATTAGAATTGGCTTGATGCATTATCTGCGCGACAAGTCGGGCAGGCACTTACACTGGATAGTTCGCATGGGTTTATTCGCAAGAGCAAGAAAATACGATGGCTGGCTGGCGACGGCGTTTGGCCGCGAAGGTGTCAGCGCCGTCGTTGTCGAGCGTCCCGCCGACGGCCTGCCGCGCGTGCTGTGCGCCAGTTACCAGGCGGCGGAACGGCCCGCGTCGGCCGAGGTGCTGGAAAAGCTGGGCAAGGAACTGCAGGCCGCGACGCGCCACTGCAGTACCGTGCTGGCCGGCGGCGAGTACCAGCTGCTGTCGCTGGAAGCGCCGGCTGTGCCGCGCGAGGAATTGAAGACGGCCGTGGGCTGGCGCCTGAAGGACATGCTGGACTTTCCTCTGGCCGAGGCCACCATCGACGTGTTCGACATCCCCGGTGACCCGAACGGCACCCAGCGCGGCAGCAGCGTGTTTGCCGTCGCCGCGCGCAACAGCGCCGTGTCGCGGCGCCAGGGGCTGTATGGCGTATGCAAGATCGGCCTGTCCGTGATCGATATCCCGGAAATGGCGCAGCGCAATATCGCCACCCTGCTGGAAACGCCGGGGCGCGGCATCGCCGTGCTGTCCTTCGATGGCGACGGCGGCTTGCTGACCATCAGTTTCAATGGCGAGCTGTACCAGGCGCGCCGCATCGATGTGACCTTGCCGCAATTGCACTCTCCCGACGCCAGCCAGTATTACGATCGTGTCACCCTGGAGCTGCAGCGCTCGTTCGACCACTTCGACCGCCAGTTCCACTTCATTTCGCTCTCGCGCCTGATGCTGATGACGGGCGCCAGCGATGGCTTGCACGGCTATCTGGCCGATAATCTGTACATGCCGGTCGAACGGCTGGACCTGAATCAGGTGTTCGACTTTTCCCGGGTTGCCGCCTTGCGCGAGCCGGACATGCAGGCGCGCTACTTCCTGGCGCTGGGCGCGGCCTTGCGCGAGGGGGGCATGCTCCCGGGCAAGAGCGAAGGGAAGGGCGCATGAGCCAGCAGATCAATCTGTTCAACCCCCAGTTCGAACAGACGACCCACCAGATGTCGGCGCGCACCGCCGGCGCCTGCCTCGGTGCGCTGGCGCTGGGCTTGCTGCTGTTGTGCGTGCTGGGCCAGCGCTCGCTGACGGAACTGCAGCGCCAGGACGCGGATGTCCAGGCGGCGCTGGCAAAAGAAGAGGCGAGGCGCGACCAGGCCTTGCGTGATTTTCCGCCACGCAAGAAAGATCCGGCGCTGGCGCAGGAAGTCGCGGCAGCCGAGGCGCAGCGCCAGTTGCTGCTGGATGCGTCGGCCGTGCTGGCCAGTGGCGAACTGGGCAATACCCAGGGCTTTGCCGGCTATTTCCGCGCGCTGGCGCAGGCCAGGGTGGAAGGCGTATGGTTGACGAACATCAATATCGCCGGTGCCGGCAGTGAACTCGGCTTGCAGGGCCGCGCCTTGCGCGCGTCGCTGCTGCCCGCGTATATCACGCGTTTGGGCCAGCAGGATATGCTGGCAGGCAAGAGCTTCGCCAGCCTCGACATCGGCCAGCCGCCGGTGCCGGCGGTCACCGAAGGCAAGGCACCGGCGGCGCCGTATGTGACTTTCAGCTTGCAATCATCAAGCCAGCTTGCGGCGTCCGCCGCGGCAGCGGGAGGAAAACACTGATGCAGCCCTTGCTGAAAAAATGGGCCGCTGCCTTCGACGCCCTCAGCCGGCGCGAGCGGCTGATGCTGTTCGGCGCGGGCGTGGCCGCGCTCCTGTTCGTCTTCTATTTTTTGTTCTTTAATCCGCTGTTCGCGAAACGGGCGGCGCTGCATGCGAGCATTGCGCAAAAGCAAAACCAGAAGGCAGCCATCGCCAAGGAAATCGAACTGACCATGCTGGCGCACGCAGTGGACCCGGACCAGAATGCGCGCGCGCGTCTGGCGGCCCTGCTGGCGGAAGGGGCGAGAATGAAAGAGCAGCTGCGCCAGAAGCAGCACGGCCTGGTGGCGCCCGAACGCATGGTCGCGCTGCTGGAACAGTTGCTGCGCCGGCATGCCGGCCTGCGCGTGGTCGCGCTGAAAACCTTGTCTGGAGGTGGCGTGGGCGCTTCCCCGGCAGCCGCAGCGTCCGGCGACGGCGCCGCCAAGGCAAGCGCCCCGGCGCCCCTGCTGCACCGGCATGGCGTGGAAGTGGTGCTGCAGGGCAGTTATGCCGACATGCTGCAGTACATGCAGGCGCTGCAGGCGATGCCGACGCGGGTCTTCTGGGGCCAGGCCCGCCTGGAGGCCGAAACTTACCCGCAAGCGACGCTGACCCTGACTTTATATACCCTCAGCATGGATGACACATGGATCGCACTGTGACCGCCGGCCGCGCGCCGCGCCGCTGGGCGCCGCTCCTGGCGCTGTGCCTGGCCTGCAGCGGCGTGCAGGCGCAGGCGCTGGACGACCCCACGCGCCCGCCCGGGGCCCTGTGGGCGCCTGCCAGCGCCGCTCCCGTCACGCCCGCGCAGCCGCGCCTGCAATCGGTGCTCATCTCCACCCAGCCGGGCGGCCGCCGCCTCGCCGTCATCGATGGCCAGACAGTCAAGGTCGGCAGCAAGGTGGGCGACGCCGTGGTGACGGAGATCCGCGACACGGCCGTATTATTGCGGCGTGGCAAAACACTGGAAACCTTCAAGCTGTACCCGGGCAGCAAGATACCGCCTCAGACCGACAGCAAGACCGACCGCAAGCAGGAGTAGAAGAAGTGGCCAAGCAATTCAATCAACACAAGGCGAGCATGTTCAAGATCAGCACGATGGCGGCGCTTGTCAGCGTCAGCCTGGGCCTGGGCGGCTGCAATGTCGCGCCCGTCAAGCGCGACACCTATAATGCGATTACGGACGCCGTCAAGGGCGCGGCGGCCACCACCACGCCGGCAGCCCAGCCCGATGCCGTGGAAGCGGCGCTGCTGCCGCCCGTGGCGGCCCTGGCCCAGCAATTGCCGAAGGCCCGCGCCGCGCTCGACGAGCGCTTCAACGTGGCCTTCAACAATGTGCCGGCGCGCCAGTTCTTCACCTCCATCGTGGCCGGCACGCGCTACAACATGCTGGTCCATCCCGATATCGGCGGCACGATTTCGGCCAACCTGAAGGACGTGACCCTGTTCCAGGCGCTCGACGCCGTGCGCGAGCTGTACGGCTACGACTACAAGGTCGAAGGCACGCAGATCTACATCAAGCCGCTGACCATGCAGACGCGCTTGTTCCATGTCAATTACCTGACGGGCGCGCGCAGGGGCAGTTCCAACCTGCGCGTGTCGTCGACCTCGGTGGGCTCGGTCGGTTCGACCAATTCGGGCGGTTCGGGCGGCAATGGCAACCAGGGCAACAACCAGAATAGCGAGCAGAACCAGCAGACGAATGGCGGCCAGGGCGGCCGCACCCTGGATAGCAGCAACCTCACCACCTCGTCCACGGCAGACTTCTGGCCGGAATTGAAGGCGGCGCTGGAAGCCATCGTCGGCAGCACCGAGGGCGGCCGGCAAGTGGTGCTGAGCCCGCAGTCGGGCGTGATCGTCATCCGCGCCATGCCGGAAGAGCTGCGCAACGTCGACATGTACCTGAAGGCCACGCAGCTGTCCGTCGACCGCCAGGTGATCCTGGAAGCGAAAATCCTCGAAGTCGAGCTCAACGACAACACGCAGACGGGCATCAACTGGGCCTCGTTCGCCTCGATCAAGAGCGGCCACACGAACCGCATCTCGACGGGCTTCATCCAGCCGGGCGGCAGCCTGGCGCCGCTGCCGTTCAACGGCGGCCAGCCGCCCAACATGACGAATGGCAGCGGCCTGACGGCCAGCAGCGGCTTCGGCCTCAGCTCGGCGGCGACGGCGGCCGGCTCCATGTTCGGCCTGGCGTTCCAGACAGCCAACTTTGCCGCCATGATTTCCTTCCTGGAATCGCAAGGCTCCGTGCACGTGCTGTCGAGTCCGCGCATCGCCACCATGAACAACCAGAAGGCCGTGCTGAAGATAGGCACGGACGAGTTTTACGTGACGGGCGTGTCCACCACCACGAATACGACGGCCAGCGGCGCCACCACCAGCCCCAACGTGACCTTGCAGCCGTTCTTTTCCGGCGTCGTGCTGGACGTGACGCCGCAGATCGATGCGGATGGCAACATCATCCTGCACGTGCACCCGTCCGTCAGCCAGGTGTCGACCATCAGCAAGGAAATCGACCTGGGCAGCGCCGGCTCGCTGAAACTGCCGCTGGCCGCCTCCAGCACCTCCGAGATGGACAGCATGGTGCGCAGCCAGGATGGGCGGATCGTCGCCATCGGCGGCCTGATGCGCCAGGCCACGACCTCGGACCGTTCTCAGGTGCCGGGCGCGGGCGATATTCCCGTGCTGGGCGCGCTGTTCCGCAACACGGGCCAGGTGATCCAGAAGCGCGAACTGGTGGTGCTGATCAAGCCCACCATCGTCGAAGGCGCCAACAGCTGGAACGAGGACTTGCTCGATTCGGGCAAACGCATCGAGGCGCTCGACCCGCGCCGGCCGTCGGAGCGGCGCTAAATGTACCAGGCCCATTTCGGCTTGCGCGAGGCGCCGTTCGGCCTCACGCCCGATACCAGTTTCTTTTTCAACGGCCCGCAGTCGCAAAAGGCGCTCAACACCTTGCTGGTGGCGGCGCGCAATGGCGAGGGCTTCATCAAGATCACTGGCGAAGTGGGCACTGGTAAAACCTTTTTGTGCCGCAAGTTCATGCAATCGCTGGGGCCGGATTTCGTCACGGCCTATATCCCGAATCCTAACCTGCCGCCCCGATCGCTGATCCTGGCGCTGGCGGACGACCTCGATGTATTGCTGGAGAAAGATGCGGATCAGCACCAGCTACTCAAATCCCTCAACTTGCGCCTGCTTAACCTGGCGGCGCAAGGCAAGCGCGTGCTGCTGTGTCTGGATGAAGCGCAGGCGATTCCCGTCGACAGCCTCGAAGCGCTGCGCCTGCTGACGAACCTGGAAACGGAAAAACGCAAGCTGCTGCAAATCGTGCTGTTCGGCCAGCCCGAACTCGACGTCAAGCTGGCCCTGCCGGAAATCCGCCAGCTGGCGCAGCGCATCACCTTTCACTACCACCTGGGACCGTTGTCGCGCGACGACGTGGATTTCTATGTGGCGCACCGTCTGCGCGTGGCCGGTTTCGATGGCGCGCGTCTGTTCAGCCGTGGCGGCGTGCGCAAGCTGTACCAGGCTTCCGGCGGCATCCCGCGCCTGATCAACATCATGGCGCACAAGGCGCTGATGGTGGCGTATGGCGAAGGCCGGCAGCAGGTCAGCGGGCGCCACGTGGCGCTGGCCGCCAGCGATACCCTGGCCAGCAAGCCGCGCTTGTGGCGGAAGCCTTGGCCATGGCTGGCAGGCGCCGGCGTGCTGGCCGCCGCCTGCGGCGTGAGCTGGACTTTATTGAACCGATGACGAAGATGAGCCTGTAGATGAGCCTGATTAACAAGATGTTGCAAGACCTCGATGCGCGCGGCACTCCCGATGGACGCGGCGACGCGGCCGGCATCCGCTCCGTGCCCGAACGCGAGCGGGGCTTGCCGCGCGCGCTGATCTTCGGCGGCGCTGCCGGCCTGACGGCGGCGGCGATCGCCCTTGGCTGGGTCTACCTGAAGCGCCCGCCCGTGCCGCCCGTGCTGGTCAGCGTGGCCAGTACGCCCGTTCCCGTTCCTGTGCCTGTTGTCCCCATTGCACCTGTGCCAGTGCCGGTAGTGGCTGCCCCGGCGGCGCCCGTCGTGGTGGCGGAACCCAGGCCCGCGTTCCAGGCCGAGGAAGTTACCCCCGCGCCAGCCAAGGCCCGGCCAGCCGAAATAAGGCGCATCACGGAAAAAGCCCCCAAGCCTGCCGCTGCGCCCGTTGTAAGGACGGCAGCGCCCGCCGCCAGCGAGCGCATCATTGACGGAAAACAAGTCACGCCGCAGCAGCGCGTGGAGAATGCATACCGGCGCGCGCTGGCCCAGTTGCAGGATGGCCGCGTCTCCGAAGCGTTGCCCGGTTTGCAGCAGACCCTGCAGCTGGACCCGCGCCACCAGGGCGCGCGCGAAACCCTGGTGCGCCTGCTGCTCGAAGCGCAGCGTCCCGACGAGGCTGCCCGCCAGTTGCAGCTGAGTCTGGCACTGGACCCGAAACAGCCGGCGCAAGCGATGATGCTGGCCCGTCTGCAGCTGGACAAGGCCAACGGCGGCGCGGCCGCGCTCGACACCCTGATGCGCAGCTTGCCGTACGCCGCCGACAGCGGCGAATACCACGCCTTCCTGGCCGGCGTGCTGCAGCGCGAGCAGCGCTACCGCGAAGCGTCCGAGCACTACCAGCTGGCTCTGCAGGCGGCGCCCGACAACGGCGTCTGGTGGATGGGTCTCGGCATCGCCTTGCAAGCGGACAACCACCCGGCCCAGGCGCGCCAGGCGTTCGAGCGCGCCAAGGGCTTGCAAACCCTGTCGCCGCAGCTGCAGGCGTTCATCGAGCGCAAGCTGGTGCAGTTGACCACGGCCAAGTAAGTGCGGCCGATTGCGGCGCCGCCGTTGGCAAGCGGGGCGAGCACGATACGTACGCTTCTCCTGTCGGCAGCGTTGCTGGCGCTATCGACTGCCGCCGCCGCGGCAATTGCCTGAAACGGATGAATCCGTGGACAAGACAAGATGAGCGTTGCCTGGAAATTCCCCGATGCCCCGAATACCGCCTGCTTCACGACCACGGAGGTCTTGAACGGCGCTCCCATCGTGCTGGTGTCCCATGACTACGAAGGGGATTGGCAATTTCACGCGGCCTCAAATGAAACGATGTTGAGTTCAGTCAAGATTGTCTGTCTGGCAGACATGATACGAAGAGATGATTTGCTGGCAGAGTTGCATGGCTTGCCCTGTGGCTGGGGCGCGCAGCGGGATGACTGGGCGGGACACTGGGAGCGTTTCAAGGACAAGCCGTTTCCCGCGTTTGCCGAACAGGGCTATTACCTGGAAGACGCCGTCTGGCTTTCCCGCTATTTGACGGATATCGAGCCGCCGCCGGCCGCGGTACGCGATGCGCTGCCCATCGGCGCCTGCGTGAAACTCGTGTTCCGCTTCGCCGCCGAGGATGGCGCGCGCGGCGACGGCCAGTGCGAACGGATGTGGGTGCAGGTGACCGGCATCGATGAATACGAGGGCTGCTACAGCGGCACCATCGCGAACCATCCGCAGCATGCGGTGGCCAGCTATGGCGACCTGCTCGCGTTCCACCCCCTGCATGTGGCGGATATTGCTAGTGAACAAGATTGAAAGGACGCGCCATGCGCAATGAACGCGAGGGGGCTAAAGAGGCGCGCCGGGAAATCAGGCGCTACCAGGAACATATCAATTCGCCGCGCCTTTGTCCGGACCAGTGTTACCGCATGGCCAGCCCGACGTATGCGCTGGTGTGCCATGTCAACCATGTGACGGGCCTTTTCCTGAGCAAGAACTATTACGTGATCCCTATTTTCCTCCAGCGCGCCCATGCAACGCTGCTGGAGTTGAAGGCAGAACTTGTCAGCGAGCCGTATCGCAAACTGGTCGAGCAGTATCTGAGCCATATCGCGCATTTCATCGTCGATTTTCAATGTCTGGCGGAAGACGAGCGGCAAGCCGTGCAATATATCCCGCCAGCGCTGCTGGCCCTCATGCCAGAGACCTTGCCGGAAGACTTGCTCATGGAGGGCGAGTTTTGATATTGTAGTGCGGATGTATTTTTGGCATGATTAGAACAGTGTCATTTCTTTTTCAGATTGTTGATATCATCGCGCCATCACTGACTACGTCAAGGAACCCCGTTTGAAATCCCTCAGCCTGCTGCTCGCACTCTGCTGCCTGCTCAACAATGCCCATGCCGCCCCCGCCACCGCCCCCGCCAGTTACGTTTTGGAGAATACGGAAGTGCGCGACATCCATGCGCAAACCTTGAAGCGCGATTATCAGGTGTATGTGGCCTTGCCCGATTCCTATCGGCAGGGGAATAAACGCTACCCGGTGCTGTTCGTCGTCGATGCCAATTATGCGTTTCCCGTCGTGCGCAATATCGCGCAGCGCCTGAACAAGCATGCCGGGATGGAAGAAGTGGTGGTGATCGGCCTGTCGTACGCCAACGGCGACGGCGGGGTGTACAGCCGCCGCCGCGACTACACGCCCACCACGCCGCGCAAGCACGATTACCGCTCGGACATGCCGGGGCGGCAGCCAGCGTTCGGCGAAGCGAAGGCGTATGGCCAGTTCATCGCGGGCGAGGTGTTTCCCTTTATCGCCAGTAACTATCGCGTGAATATGCAGCGCAAGGTGTTTATCGGCCATTCCTACGGCAGTCTGCTGGGCCTGCAATTTTTGCTGACGGAACCGCGCACCTTCGAGCACTACATCCTTGGCAGTCCGTCGCTGTGGTACGACGCCGGCGTGATGTTCGACCGCGAGCAGGCGTATGCCGCCAGCCACAAGGACTTGCCAGCTTCCGTGTTCTTCGGCATCGGCGGCCTGGAAAAGCTGGCGGCAGGCAAGAAACGTTCGCGCTCCGAGGAAGACGCCGACATGGTGGCCGACGTGCGCGAATTCGACGGCAAGCTGAAATCGCGCAAGTTTCCGAATCTGAAAACGCGTTTGCGCGTGTTCGAGGACGAAGACCATGCGAGCGTGTTTCCTTTTGTGCTCACGCATGGATTGCGGGCGTATCTGACGTCCGCAAAATGAACGGTGCCGGGTGCCGCCCGCCAGACAGTGCCTGCGTCGCCGTGCACATTCCGACCGCCGCAAGCGGTCATCGATAAGGTCAGATTACATGCGTACATTGAATGAATTACTCGATAGTGAAGACCCGGCGTTTCCGCTGATCAGGCAATGGGCCGACGAGGCCGACTTGCCGGTGGAATTGCTGCCGCCCGCGGCCGGCAGGGAGGATGTGCTGCTGAGCCTGCAGGTCACCACGCGTTCTCCCCTGGGGGCGATAGCCTATGAAACGGGGGGCATCCTGGTGGATGACGGCTGGCTGCGCATACTGGGGTCGGGACATGCCAGGCTGGGCCGGGATATCGCTGCCTGGAACAAAGGAAAGGCCGACGGTTTTCTGCTGGTCGCCGACGACGTGCTGGGCGGATTTTTTGCCATCAATGGCGGCGCACTCGGGGACGACCAGGGCAATATGTATTACCTGGCTCCCGAGACGCTGGAGTGGGAAGCGCTGGAGATCGGCTTCACGACGTTTGTCCAATGGGCTTTTACCAGCCAGTTGCGGCAGTTTTACGGCCGCCAGCCTGGCGACGCGGAGGACTTTGACGAATTGCCCGAATTGCCCTTGCCCGGCGAGCTATGCCTGAATTTTTATCCATTTCTGTGGACGCAAGAGGGCTCGCTCAAGACCAGTTCGCGGCGCGTCATTGCCGTGGAAGAGCAGTGGGCGCTCAACCTTGATCTGCAACAGAAGTTGCCCGACGCGCGCTGAGGCAGGGCTTGCGGGCATATCTGAAAGCATCGCCATGTGCATCCCGAGGCGGTGGAATGGCGTTTCAATCCCCCGATTCAGCAGTTTGTCGCAATGGCATGGGCGAGAAAATGGCAAGGCGATAGCATGTGGTGGGTTTCCTCATGATGGGCTGCCCGCAAGCGAGTGTTCGATGCTGACGGTAGCGCCGTCATCAACGGATGCTTCCCAATGACCTCGATCAGGATGACATACGCATGAAATTACCCCTTTCATATCTTCTTTCCACCTGCCTGCTGGGCGCCTTGGGCGCGATGGGTGGTGCGCAGGCGGCTCCCGCCGACGCCGAACTGCTGGCCCTGGTGCAGCGCCATGCGCAGGCCCAGAGCAGCTTCGATCAAGCCGCGTTGAAAGCCGTCACGGCCGAGAATTACGTGGAAATATCGCCGGTCGGCGAGGTGGACGGGCGTGAAAAAATGCTGTCCTTCTATGCGCCCGAGCAGAAGCGGCCGAGTCCGGAAGTCCAGGTCGATGAACCGGCGGTGCGCCTCTTTGGCGATACGGCGCTCATCTCGGCCCGGTTGTCCTACCGGCTCAATCAGGAAGGGGGTGCCCGCAACTTCGCCATGCGCGCAGGGTACGTCGCCCGGCTAGTCGACAAGCAATGGCTGCTCGTCAGCGCACAGTACACGGGCATCCGTCCGCCGAAAACCGCGAAATAACATTTGGTGGCGCTGTCCGCCGGCGTTGCCCGGCCAGACTACAGCCGCGCTTCATCGCCCCACACATGGCGCATGCTGAAGTGCACGCCCGCATCGTCTTCATGCAGCGACGAGACGATGGCGAACTGGCTGTCGCCCGTGTCGCGCGGCGTCATCTGCGCCAGCTGGGCGGCGGCCAGCGGCGCGCCCAGCGGGTCGCTGAGCGGATGCACGAGGGCGGCGCCCCGCTGCGTGACGACGCCCAGTTCGCCGCTGCGCAGGCGCACCAGGGTACCGGGCGGATACTTGCCCAGCAGATTGACGAACCGTTCCCCCAGCAGCGGATCGATGGGCACGCCCTGGTCGAGGAAGATGTGCTGCAGCGCCTGGTCGGGCACGATGGAGCGGCGGTAGTTGCGCGCCGAGACGCGCGCGCAATAGCGGTCGGCCAGGCCGATCAGCTTGGCGTTTTGCAGGATTTCGTCGGCCGTGCGCCCCTGCGGGTAACCGCTGCCGTCGTCGTTTTCATGGTGCAGCAGCACGCAACTGAGCCATTCCTCGTCGTCGACGCCGGCGCAGCGCAACAGTTCCGTGCTTTCCTGTGGATGCTGGCGCACGATACGCATTTCTTCGTCGTTCAGGGGGCCGCGCCGGTCCTGGAAACTGTCGTGGTGGCGCAGCATGCCCACGTTCATCGTCAGCGCGGCCGCGCCGATCAATAAGAGTTCATCGTGGGACTTGTGCATGCTGCGGCCCACCAGCATGGCCAGCAAGGCCGTTTCGATGCAGTGGCGCACGGCGTAGCTGCCGGCGATCTGGTTGAGCAGGATGCTGGCCAGGGCGATGTCGGCATCGTGTTCGAGTGCGCGCAGTAGTTCGCGGGCGATGTCGCGCACGTCGCGCTCGGCATTGCTTTCGCTGCGCAAGGCCAGCAGCAGGCGCTCCAGGCGCTGCGCCGCTTCATTGAGCAAGCGCAACACGGACGGCTGCTCCGGCGTGCCCACGTACAGGCCCAATTGCATGAGCCGTCCCAGCTGCGCACCGTCCGTGATGATCTGCCCCTTGCGCAGTTGCGGGCCGGCGCTGTGGTCAGCCAGAAACAGATCCCAGGGCAGGGGTTCGCCGGGAACCAGGTCGGCCGGGCCGATGCGACGCTGTACCATGCTGTCATCCTTTACTCCGCCGTGGCGGAGAAATACTGTCGTTAAATGCTGCGCAGGCGCTCCAGCGCCAGGCGCAAGGTCTCGTCCTGCTTGGCAAAGCAGAAGCGCACGATGCCCGACTCCTTGCCCTGCGCGTAAAACGCGGAGACGGGAATGGCGGCCACCTTGATTTCCGCCGTCAGCCATTCGGCGAACTGCGCTTCAGTCTCTTGCGAAATGGCATCGTAGCGCACGCACTGGAAATACGTGCCGTCGGCCGGCAGCAGGGTAAAGCGGCTGCCCGCCAGGCCGTCGCGGAACAAATCGCGCTTGCGCTGGTAAAACGCGGGCAAGTCCAGGTAGGGCTGCGGGTCGGCCATGTAGCCGGCAATGCCGTGCTGCATGGGCGTGTTGACGGTAAACACGTTGTACTGGTGCACCTTGCGAAATTCCGCCGTCAGGGCCGCGGGCGCCGCCACGTAGCCGACTTTCCAGCCCGTCACGTGATACGTCTTGCCGAAGCTGGACACGATGAAGCTGCGCGCCGCCAGTTCAGGGTGGCGCGAGAGCGAGGCGTGCGGCACGCCGTCGTACACCATGTGCTCGTAGACTTCGTCCGATAAAATCAGGATTTGCGTGCCGCGCACGATGTCGGCCAGCGCGGCCACGTCGGCCGGGCGCAAAATCGTGCCCGTCGGGTTATGCGGCGTATTGATGATGATCAAGCGCGTCTTGGGGCTGACGGCGGCAGCGAGCTTGTCCCACGGCACGCTGTAACCTTGTTCACCCACTTGCATGGCCACCAGCACGGGCACGCCGCCGGCCAGCGCGATGGCGGGCAGGTAGCTGTCGTAGGCCGGTTCGATGACGATGACTTCGTCGCCCGGATGCACGCAGCATAAAATCGCCGTGGTCAGTGCCTGTGTGGCGCCGGCCGTGACGGTGATTTCCGTGCCCGCATCGTAGGCGTGGCCGTACAGGCTGGCGATCTTCGCGGCAATCGCCTCGCGCAGGGGCGCAGCGCCCGTCATCATCGGGTACTGATTGTGGCCGGCGCGCATGGCGTCGCTGACCCGTTCGACCAGTGCCGGGTCGCAATCGAAGTCCGGAAAGCCCTGGCCCAGGTTGACGGCGCCATGCTGTGCCGCCAGGCTGGACATGCGGGTAAACACGGTGGTGCCCACCAGAGGCAAGCGGGTGGTCAGGGTGGGAGTCAGGTGGGGCAGGGACGGGCTGTTCATGAACGGTAGGGTCGCGGTGCGGAAAGTGGAATCGTTTCCCATTCTAGCGCAGCGCGCCCCGTCGCGTGCGGGGCTTTGGCGGCTCAGCCGGGCAATGCCCAGCCTTCCGGCACCATGATCTTGAACATGCCGGCCTTGGCCGTCTTGCGGGCCAGTTTCAGCAGCGCCTTGTCCTTGGTGATGAGGATGTCGGCGTTGGCGTCGCGCGCCAGTTCGAGGAATTTCTGGTCATCCTTGTCCGTGCAGACGGGCAGGCGCACGCCGGAGACGGGCGGCGCCACCACCGTGATGTGGGCGTCGAAGCGGGCGGCGGCGACGGCGCGGCTGGCTTCATCGAGCGGCAAATGCTTGTAATGCAGCACGACCAGATATTCCGCGCGGCAATCTTCGCGCGTGATGGCGTGCACGGCGCCGCTTTCCATGGCCGCCAGCAGGCCCGCCCAGCGCGGGTCGTTGAAGACGAACAGGTCGAGGCAAACGTTGGTGTCGAGGACGAGTTTTTGTGGAGCAGGTATCATGTCGGCAATTCTATTCTGTAGTGATAATTTATGTTGATCGTGCTTTCGCCCGCCAAGAGTCTCGACCTGGAGACGCCGCCAACAACCTCGTTGCACAGCACCCCCGATTTTCTCGACCATTCTGCCCAGCTCATAGCCCGCATGCGCCAGTTCTCGCCCGCCGAAGTGGGCAGCCTGATGGGCATTTCCGACGCCTTGTCGGCCCTCAACGTGGCCCGCTACGCGTCCTGGACGCCGCAACTGGAGGACGCGCGCCAGGCCATCATGGCTTTCAATGGCGACGTGTATGCCGGTTTCGAGGCGCGCAGCCTGCAGCCGGCCCAGCTCGACTATGCCCAGTCGCGCGTGCGCATTTTATCTGGCCTGTACGGCTTGCTGCGCCCGCTGGACCTGATCCACCCGCACCGCCTGGAAATGGGCACGCGCCTGTCCACCACGCGCGGCAAGGATTTGTATGCGTTCTGGGGCGATACCATCACCAACGGCCTGAACCGCACAGCGAAGGAGCAGGGCGCGCAAGTGCTGGTCAATCTTGCTTCCGAAGAATATTTCAAATCCGTCAAGCCGCGCCAGCTGGACGTGCCCGTCATCGCGCCCGTGTTCGAGGACTGGAAGAACGGCAAATATAAAATCATCTCGTTCTACGCCAAGCGCGCGCGCGGCATGCTGGCCCGCTATGCGGCCGTCCACAATATCCGCGATCCGCAGCAGCTCAAGCAGTTCGACGTGGACGGCTACGGTTTCGTGCCGGAAGCGTCGAACGACACCAGCTGGGTGTTCCGGCGCAAGGTCGGCGAATAAGTAAAAAAACCGGGCTAGCCCGGTTTTTTCTTATTTTACTGCCAGAATTTCCACCACTTGCGTTCCTTGTTCACCCCTTCCGGGCTGAGGAATGCCGTGTTCGGGTAGTTCTTGGTCAGCACGCGCAAGGTGTCGTCGCGCAGGTCGGTCAAGCCCAGCTTGTCATACGAGCGGTACATGATGAACAGCGCTTCTTCGATGGCGGGCGAGGCGGCAAAGTCCTTGACCGTCGTTTGCGCGCGGTTGGCGGCGGCCAGGTAGGCGCCGCGGCGGTAGTAATAGCGCGCCACGTGCACTTCGTATTTCGCCATGGCATCGATCAAATAGTTCATGCGGGCCAGCGAATCGGGCGCGTATTTGCTATTTGGGAACTTGTCGACCAGTTGCTTGAAGGCCGCAAACGCTTCGCGCGTCGCTTTCGGATCGCGCTCGGTCGGATCTTGCTCGTACAGGAAGTTCAGGAAGCTGATCTGATCGTTAAAGCTGATCAGGCCCCGCAAGTAGTACATATAGTCTACATTGGCGTGGTTCGGATGCAACTTGATGAAGCGTTCGACGGCAGCCAATGCCTGCGCCTGGTCTCCCGACTTATAATACGCGTAAGCGATCTCCATCTGCGCTTGCAGAGCATAGTTGCCGAAAGGATAGTTAGCCTCCAGCTTCTGGAACAGGCCGATTGCAGCTTCATAGTGCTGCCCGGCCATTTCTTCACGCGCCTCCGAGTATAATTTCGTAACGGACCAGTTTTTGGTCTCATCCACTTTTTCAGGCAACAAGCTGCAAGCGGACATGCCGAGCAGAACGACTGAAGCGACTACCAACGATAATTTTTTTTGCATGACGTTTTGCAAGAAGGTTTTAACCAAGATTTTACAATAGGCTGATTATAGCCGATGGGAATGCTGTGATATTAACTCCGAAGCCTAATTTGGCTGACCCCGCGTTTGACTCCCTTTCTGACCATGCCGCCGAAGAGGCGTTTGACGGCGATTTTGCCGCCGACGACGTCTTCGAGGAAATGGCCCCGATTACATTGGAACTGACGCCGGACGCCTGCGGCCACCGCCTCGATAAAGTCATCGCCCAGCTGGTGCCGCAATACTCGCGCAGCCGCTTGCAATTGTGGCTGGAAGCCGGTTTCGTGACCGTCGATGGAAAAGTTGCCAAACGCAACATGACCGCCTATGGCGACGAGAAGATCGTCATTCTGCCGCAAAGCGCGCCGGAAGACGAGGCTTTTAAGCCGGAAGCGATGGAATTGAACATCGTGCACGAAGATGAGCATATCATCGTCATCAACAAACCGGCCGGACTGGTCGTGCATCCGGGCCCCGGCAACTGGTCGGGCACCCTGCTCAACGGCTTGCTGCACCACTGCCCGCAACTGGCTGGCGTGCCGCGCGCCGGCATCGTGCACCGCCTGGACAAGGATACGAGCGGCCTGATGGTGGTCGGCAAGACCCTGGCTTCGCAAACGGACCTGGTGCGCCAGCTGCAGGCACGCACCGTCAAGCGCGAATATTTCGCGCTCGTGTGGGGCACGCCGAAAATGGCGGGCACCATCGATGCGTCCATCGCGCGCCACCCGCGCGACCGGGTCAAGATGGCCGTGTCGGAGAACTTCACCGCCAAGCCCGCCATCACGCACTATGAATTGATCGGCAGCGGCGAACTCGACCGCCGTCCCGTGAGTCTGATGCAATGTCGCCTGGAAACAGGACGCACCCACCAGATCCGCGTGCACATGCAGCATCTGGGCTTTGCGCTGGTCGGCGATTCCGTGTACGGCAAGCAGCACCTGGTATCTGTCTTCTCGCGCCAGGCCTTGCAGGCGCGCCGCCTGGGCCTCGTGCATCCGGGTACCCTGGAAGCGTGCGAATGGATCGTGCCGCTGGCCGATGATTTCGCGCAATTGATCGCCACGGCCGGCATTCCCGAGCCGGAACAGGTCTGATGACGTCGCCGTTGCCTTGCATTGTTCCCCATTGGCCCGGTTTGCCCGCCAACGTGGGCGCGCTGGCGACCGTGCGCGCGGGCGGCGTCAGCCAGGGGCCATATGCTGACGGGCAGGGCGGCGGCGGCTTGAACCTGGGCACGCACGTGGGCGACGATCCTGATCATGTGGCCGCCAACCGCGCGCGTCTTGCCGCTATCCTGCCTGGCGAGCCGGCCTGGCTGTCGCAGGTGCATGGCGTGGCCGTCGCCGATGCCGCTACGCTGGGCGCTTGCGTGCCCGATGCCGACGCCAGCATCGCAACGCAGGCGGGCGCCGTGTGCGTGGTAATGACGGCCGATTGCCTGCCTGTGCTGTTCTGTTCGACCGATGGCCTGGTCGTCGGGGCTGCCCACGCGGGCTGGCGCGGCCTGGCCAACGGCGTCTTGCAGCGCACGGTGGACAGCATGCGCGCGCAGGGCGCGACGGAGATCCTCGCCTGGCTGGGGCCAGCCATTGGTCCGCAGCAATTCGAAGTGGGGCAGGAAGTGCTGCAGGCGTTCCGCGACGGCGCGCGCGATGACGTCGAGCGGCAAGTGTTGTCGGATGCGTTCGCCGCCATCGATGGCAAGCCGGGCAAGTATCTGGCGAATATTTATGCGCTGGCGCGTACCATGCTGCTGCGCGATGGCGTGGCGCAAGTGGCGGGCGGGGAATATTGCACCGTCAGCGATGCGGCGCAGTTTTACTCGTACCGGCGCGACGGCGTCACGGGAAGACAGGCCAGTTTGATCTGGCGCAAATAATCTGCACGGCAGACACTTATGTGTCTGCCGTTTTTGTTTTATCGTCTGCTGAGGCGAGCGCGCGGGCGTTCAGTTCAGCGATACGCGCCGCCTTGCGTTTGCGTCGCCGCGAGCCCGTCAGATAGAATAGGATGGACAGCGGGATGACGCAGTACAGCACGAAGGTCATCACCCCGGCGACGATGGACGGTTCCGTCAGCGCCATGAGGCCGACGACATAGATCCAGGCAACAGCGGTCATGAGCATCATTGGTATTGGCAATTAGTAAGAGTTTGCATGCAGTTGATATTAAAGTTTTCTATTTTTCGACTACGTTTCGACGCCGCGCAAAACCGTAGCGAGCGGAAGGGAGAGGTGGCTAAGAAGCGCAACCGTACGAAGGTACGGTGAGCATCGCAGGCCGCCTATACCGACGCGCAGTAGGTTTTGTTCGGCGTCCCCAATTCTTGAATGGACTTATATAGCTATGAACATGCCCGATCCTCAAATGATGACCAAGGAATGGATGGCGCAGATCAGCAATCCTGAGCAGTGGAAGACGTGGTTCAACATGGTACCGCAGCCCCAGGGCAATCCGATTGCCGGCATTTTGCAGGATGCGGGCGCCAGCATCAAGCCGGAAGCGATCGAGCAACTGAAAAATGCCTACGTGGCCAAGCTGACGGGCTTGTGGGCTGACTTTATGGCTGGCAAGGCGCCGGAGCTGAAAGACCGCCGCTTTGCCGCGCCCGCCTGGCACGCCAGCCCCCTGTCGGCCTTCAATGCGGCCGCCTACCTGCTCAATGCGGAATTTCTCAGCGCCATGGCCGATGCCGTGGAAGCGACGCCGCACCAGAAGCAAAAGATTGCCTTTGCGGTACAGCAAATCGTCGACGCCATGTCGCCCGCCAACTTTCTGGCCACCAATCCCGACGCCCAGCAAACCCTGATCGAGACCAAGGGCGAGAGCCTGGCCAAGGGCTTGAGCAATATGCTGGCCGACATGCAGAAGGGCCGCATCTCGCAATCGGACGAATCGGCCTTTGAAGTGGGCCGCAACGTGGCCACCACGCCGGGCACGGTGGTGTTTGAAAACGCCTTGTTCCAGCTGATCCAGTACACGCCAAGTACGCCCACGGTACACCAGCGGCCCCTGCTGATGGTGCCGCCGTGCATCAATAAATTCTATATCCTTGACTTGCAGCCGGAAAACTCGCTCGTGCGCTATGCGGTGGAGCAGGGCAATACCGTGTTCCTGATGTCCTGGCGCAATCCGGACATGAGCATGCAGCACCTGACGTGGGACGATTACGTGGAGCAGGGCGTGATCGAAGCCATCCGGGTGACGCAGGACATTTCCGGCCAGGACAAGCTCAATATGTTCGGCTTTTGCGTGGGCGGCACCATCGTTTCGACGGCGCTGGCCGTGCTCAAGGCGCGCGGCGAGAATCCGGCCGCCAGCCTGACCCTGCTGACCACCTTCCTCGACTTTTGCGACGCGGGCGCGCTCGACGTCTTCATCGACGAGCCGCAAGTGGCGCTGCGCGAGCAAACCCTGGCCAAGGGCGGCCTGATGTCGGGCCGCGACCTGGGCAGCACTTTCTCGAGCCTGCGTCCGAACGACCTCGTGTGGAACTACGTGCAGTCGAATTACCTGAAGGGCAAGGAGCCGCCCGCGTTCGACTTGCTGTACTGGAATGGCGACGGCACGGGCTTGCCGGGCCCCATGTTCTGCTGGTATCTGCGCAACACCTACCTGGAAAACAGCCTGAAAGTCCCGGGCAAGCTGACGGTGGCCGGCGAAAAGGTTGACCTGAGCAGCATCGATGCGCCCGCTTTCATCTACGGTTCGCGCGAAGACCATATCGTGCCCTGGGGCGCGGCCTACGCCAGCACGGCCTTGCTGAACCCGAAAAAGCCGAAAGCCAACCGTTTCATCCTCGGTGCTTCGGGCCACATCGCCGGCGTGATCAACCCGGCCTCGAAGAAAAAGCGCAGCTACTGGAGCAACGACGCAGGCAAAGGCGCCCGCACGGCGAAAACCAGGCCCTTGAGCGCCGAGCAATGGATGGAAGGCGCGACCGAACACGTGGGCAGCTGGTGGCCCGAATGGGCGGCCTTCCTGGCCGAACACGGCGGCGCCCAGGTGAAGGCGCCAGCCAAGCCGGGCAACAAGCGCCACGCGGCAATCGAGCCGGCGCCGGGGCGGTATGTTAAAGTCAGGGCGGATTAATTCACAAAGCGATTTGCCAGGCAAGGCCGGCGTAATCTCCGGTCTTGTCAATAATCTACTTTTAGTTGCGTTGCAATAAATGCGGGAATCTACTACCCTGATGTGCAATGGAGCCGTTTTCCACTCTATAATGGAAAACGTAGGCAGGTGCGAAAGCGGACCCACGTTCGCTTTTTTTTCGGATTAACTCAGTATGCGCTGCGGCGCAATAAGTGGAACTTGTGATGAGTAGTGCAAAAAAAAGTATAGACCGCCTGATTAAAAAATATCCCAACCGCCGTCTGTACGACACGCAAACCAGTTCCTACATCACCTTGACGGACGTCAAGCAGCTGGTGTTGGACAATGAAGTGTTTACCGTCGTCGATGCCAAATCCAATGAAGATCTGACGCGCAGCATCTTGCTGCAAATCATTTTGGAAGAGGAAGCGAACGGCGCGCCCATGTTCTCGAGCAGCGTGTTGTCGCAGATCATCCGCTACTATGGCCACGCCATGCAGGGCATGATGGGATCCTACCTGGAAAAGAACGTGCAAGCGTTCACCGATATCCAGCACAAATTCACGGGCACGTCGGCCGGCAGTTTCGAAGGCAAGCCTTTCAGCCCGGAAATGTGGACGCAGTTCATGAATGTCCAGGGTCCGATGATGCAAGGCATGATGAACAACTACATTGACCAGAGCAAGAGCCTGTTCGTGCAGATGCAGGAACAGATGCAGAGCCAGAGCAAGAATCTGTTCGGCACGTTCCCGTTTGTTCCGCCGGTGCCTCCAACGGACAAAAAGTAGGCCGCAACCGATGCGGATCACGCAACGGCACAGGAATTCCTGTGCCGTTGTGCTTTGCGGGTGTCTTGCCGCCGGCTGCCGATGCTGAATGCTATTGCTTCAGTTGTTGCAAGGTGGAAAGTAGATCCTGGTTTGAATGCTCGAGTTTCCATGTCCTGGCATTGTCCATGGAGCTGTAAATGCTGACGTTACCCTTGAAATCTTCCTGGATGCTGAGAGCGAGGCCGGAGGGGAAAATCAATGGTGTGTGGCGCAGTGTGTATGGCGCATACGGCCCCCAGGTTTTGCCTTCGTCGCTGCTGACCAGCAGTGCGCCCTCGTTATACATGCCGGCCTCCATCAGCAATCTGCCGTCATTGAGGGGTGCCACGGGCGACATCAGGACTTTGAATGGCGACACGATAGTCGTCCAGTTCTGGCCCCGATCCCGTGAAACATAGGCGTCGGGAAATCTTCCTGCCAGGCCGGCCGCTACCAGGACGCTTTCTGTGCCATTGGCTTGATGGGTAAATTCCGTCAGGTTTTTCTTGTGCGGACTAAAGCGTTCGGTCAACTTGCCCGTGCGGTAATCGAACTCGCCGATCAAGCCGCTTTCCAGCGCATAGCCGATCCGACCCGCGTCTTGCCATGTCCAGAACAAGCCTGGGCCATGCAGCCACGATCCGGGCACGGTGGTATGGTACACAGATCGCCAGTCGCCAGCGTCCAGTTGATTCGCATGAAAAATGTTTAACTCATCTCCCTTGCGATGCATCACGTACCAGCCATCGTTGGAGTTGCCACCGATGCGCAGCAGATTGCCGGGCGGCAGGTTGCCTGCATCGATAGGAAGCAGCTTGTCACTGTCACGCGCCTTGCGTAGCAGGGAGCCGGATTCGCCTACCGCGATCAATTCGGCATTGGGCAGGTCCACGGGAAATACGCAAGACAGCGACTCCACCGTCTGCGCATTGATGACCTTCCATAGCCCTTGCGTCGAGCGTATCAGCACGGCGCCCATGCGGCTGGTGGCGGCCACCCGGCCATCGGGCATTTCGGTGACGCACTCGGCCCCGGCCGGGTGGGCGCGAGCAAATTGCTCGACATCGTCCCGCGCGTGGCGTGGGGTGCTCCAGCCAAGGCTGGCAGCGGCGCCAAACATGGCGCTGTAGTCGGGGGCAAAGCGCCGGATCAATTCCGCATTGGATGCTACCTGTGCACTGCGGCCGTACTGCACGCCGAAATTGCCGCGTGTCACAATCAGTCGGCCCAGATCCGCCGATTTGCCCGCTTCGATCTGGAAGCTTCCCACGATGGTCGAATACACACGCAAGAGCTTGTTGGCCCGGGTGTCGATCAACTCGATGAATTCATACTCGCCAGGCGGTAGTGCGCCAATGAACAGGGAAGTATCGCCTGCCATCGCGCTCTCGACTTTTTTCATCACCAGGTTTTCGGACACCAGCTTGAAATCACTGCGCTGCTCACCCGCCACCACGCGGCGCAGCTTGATCGTGTTGAAACCGTAAATGTCCTTGGTGTTCGACGTGATGCTGAGCACCACCGGGCTATCTCCCGATTGCGCGCTCATTTTCAGTGGATCGACCACCGAGGTGTTGACGGCGCAGCCGCTCAGCAGCAATACGCTCAGACCGCAAGCCGCGACAGCCGAGCGTCGCGCTTTCAGATTGGAAAAGGAAAAAGACATGGGATTGATTTAGTTTTTTAAAAAACAATTATATGTCAGTCATTAGTTTCTTTGTGGCATTATTTTTTAATTTCTTGATACCGGTGATGCGGGGCGGGATCTGATTCGCGCACTGCCATGACGGCAGTGGCCGGAACAAAGTTGCGGTTGTAGCGTTGCAGATGCGCCAGCAAAAGGAACCCGCGCTGACAGCAAGGGGCGGCTCGGGGTACAATAGCCGATTCGCCTCACCATTTTCCAGCTGCCAACTATGTCTGAAATTCACCGTATTCCCGTTCCTTCCGCCCAGTCCGAGGCCATGCTGGCCATGCCAGGTGCGGCGCCGAAAGTGGGCTTTGTCTCGCTCGGCTGCCCGAAAGCGCTGGTCGACTCCGAACAAATCCTGACCCAACTGCGCGCCGAAGGCTACGAAACGGCGAAATCCTATGCTGGCGCCGATCTGGTGATCGTCAATACCTGCGGTTTTATCGATGCTGCCGTGCAAGAGTCGCTCGACGCCATCGGCGAAGCGCTGGCTGAAAACGGCAAGGTCATCGTCACCGGCTGCCTGGGCGCCAAGAAAGACGCTGCCGGCGACGACATCATCATGAAGGTGCATCCGAAAGTGCTGTCCGTCACGGGCCCGCACGCGCTGGCCGAAGTGATGGATTCCGTCCATTTCCACTTGCCGAAACCGCATGCGCCGTTCCTCGACCTGGTGCCGCCGCAAGGCGTCAAGCTGACGCCGAAGCACTATGCGTATCTGAAAATTTCCGAAGGCTGCAACCACCGCTGCAGCTTCTGCATCATCCCGTCCATGCGCGGCGACCTCGTCTCGCGCCCGATCGGCGAACTGATGATCGAAGCGGAAAACCTGTTCAAGGCCGGCGTCAAGGAATTGCTGGTCATTTCGCAAGACACCTCGGCGTATGGCGTGGACGTGAAATTCCGCTCCGGCTTCTGGAATGGCCGTCCCGTCAAGACGCACATGACGCAGCTGACGGAAGCGCTGGGCGAGCTGGCCAAGACCTACGGCGCCTGGGTGCGCCTGCACTATGTGTATCCGTACCCGCACGTGGACCAGATCATCCCGATGATGAGTGGCGGCCACATCCTGCCTTACCTCGATATTCCGATGCAGCATGCGCATCCTGACGTGTTGAAACGCATGAAGCGCCCGGCCAGCGGCGAGAAAAACCTGGACCGCATCCAGGCCTGGCGCGCCATCAACCCGGACCTGACCATCCGCTCGACCTTCATCGCCGGTTTCCCTGGCGAAACGGAAGCGGAATTCGAGTATCTGCTCGACTTTCTCAAGGAAGCGCAGATCGACCGCCTCGGCTGCTTCGCCTATTCGCCCGTCGAAGGCGCGACGGCCAATGCCATCGCCAACCCCGTGCCGGAAGAGCTGCGCGAAGAGCGCCGCGGCCGCGTGATGCTGCTGCAGGAAGAAATTTCCAAGAAACGCCTGCAAGCCAAGGTCGGCAAGACCGTGCGCGTGCTCATCGATGAAGTCACCCGCTCCGGCGGCGTGGGCCGCTCGTCCGCCGACGCGCCGGAAATCGACGGCGTCGTGTATGTGAAGCCGCCGTTCGAGCCGCACCGCAAGCTGGCCGTGGGCCAGTTCGTTGACGTGACCATCACGTCGGCCGACGCGCACGACCTGTGGGGCGCCGCCGAGTAAAAAACGTCCATGCCGGCGTTGCGCTGCCTTGCCGTACAGTAAAGTACTGTCTGCGGCAGCGCGCCTTGGTCTGAAGGTTTTTTATGCAGGTGTAACACTCTGTCATACGTACGGCAGGCAAGGGCATAAGCCCTTACAATCAAGGCGGATCAGCACAGGCTGATCCGCCTTTTTTTATTCCTGACGCCATGACCACACCCAAATCTCCGCAAACCGCGCTGATCCACAGCGATTACCAGGCGCCGCAAGGCTTTGCCGCGTTTCCCAACGCCATCCATCACGCCTCGACCGTGCTGTTCAAGGACGTGGCGGCCATGCGCTCGGGCGACTGGAAAGAGAAGAACGCCTATACCTACGGCTTGCACGGCACGCCCACCACGTTCACCCTCGAAGCGCGGCTGGCCGAGATCGAAGGGGGCACGCACTGCCTGCTGGCGCCGTCGGGACTGGCGGCCATCGCCATGGCGGACTTTGCCTTGCTGAAGACGGGCGACGACGTGCTATTGCCGGAAAATATCTACAACCCGAACCGCGAACTGGGACGCTGGCTGGCGCAGGATTTCGGCATCACGGCCCGTTATTACGATCCGCTCATCGGCGCCGGCATCGCGGCCTTGATCCAGGAAAATACCAAGCTCATCTGGACGGAAGCACCGGGCTCCGTGACGATGGAAGTGCCGGACTTGCCCGCCATCTGCGCGGCCGCCCACGCGCGCGGCGTGCTCGTCGCTTTGGACAATACCTGGTCGGCGGGCCTGGCCCTGCGCGGCTTCGACCTGGGCGTGGACATCATCATGCAGGCGCTGACGAAATACCAGTCGGGCGGTTCCGACGTGCTGATGGGCGCCCTGATCACGCGCGAGCGGGCGCTGCACGACCGCCTGGCGCAGGCGCACATGCGTCTGGGCATGGGCGTGGGGGCGGACGACGCCTACCTGGTGCTGCGCGGCTTGCCGACGATGAAGCTGCGCTTCGACGCCCACGATGCGGGCGCGCGCACGGTGGCCGCCTGGCTCAAGAGCCGGCCGGAGATCGCCACGGTGCTGCATCCGGCTTTCGCCGATTGCCCGGGCCACGCCATCTGGCAGCGCGATTTCACGGGCGCGGGCGGCCTGTTTTCCGTGCTGTTCGATGCCCGCTACACGGAGGCGCAGGCGGACCGTTTCGTCGATGCCTTGCAGTTGTTCAAGATTGGCTACAGCTGGGGCGGTGCGAACAGCCTGGTGATGCCGTACCGCATCGCCGCCATGCGCAAGGGCTGGCAGTTGCCGGGCCAGTTGGTGCGCCTGAATGTGGGGCTGGAAGATCCGCAGGATCTGATCGCCGATATCGAACGGGCGTTCGCGGCGATGTAGCGGTATGGGGCAAGCATGTGGGCTTGCCCGCAAGCGCCTACATGGGCACGGGTTTGTTGTTGTTCAGGTCGAGGAAGCCGCGCAGCAGGCGGTAGGCTTTCCACAGCCAGGCCACGCCCCACACGATGATGGCCAGCGGAATGCCGATCAGCGTGATCCACAGGATGGCGCCGACGACGATCCAGGCCGCATACCACCAGAAGGAACGGATCATCCAGCTGTGATGGCTGTACACGAAGGTCCCGGCCGCCTCGTCCCGCTTCACATAATTGATGATGAGCGGAATGAAGGAAAACGCGCCCAGCGAAAACACGAAGCTGGCGCCATGTATCAGGTACAACCACCAGGCCAGGTTTTTGGTCTGCTGGAGTTGGGTATCCAAAATAATATCTTGTGACATGAAAGCTCCCGTCGTTGCGCAATTTTTAATTGTAACAAGCAAAGCGGCGAGGCAGCGCAGTCCATGGAAAAAGGCAGAGTACATTGTTGAAGCGAAATCAATATTCCACCCTGGCCGCGCGCGCCGGGTCCTGGCTGCGGCGCGCCGTGCCGGCCTTGCTGCTGTGGGCCACTGTCGCCCATGCCGCCGCTCCTGCCCTCGAGGCGGAATTTGCCGCCGGCTTGAAGGAAGAGGGACTGGCGGGCGCCGTCTGGAGCGAAGTTTTGCCCGACGGCACAGTCAAAGTCGGCGCGTCCGGCCTGCGCGACGCCGCCAGGCAAGTACCGATGCAGGCCGATACGCGCATGCAGGTGGGCTCAGTGGGCAAGGTGGCGCTGGCGCTGGGCGTCTTGCGCCTGATCAGCGAAGACAAGCTCACGCTCGACACGCCCCTGCAGCAAGTGCTGCCCGAACTGGCGCTGAGAAATCCGTGGCTGGCCAGCGATCCTGTGCGCATCCGCCACCTGCTGGCGCATACGTCCGGTCTCGATAATGTGCGCTTCTGGCAGGCCTTCAGCCTGCAACCGGCGCCGGACACGCCGTTGGCCGCCGCTTTTGACTGCGGCGGCAATCTGCTGCGCGTGCGCACGCGGCCCGGCAGCCGCTACGCCTACTCGAATATGGGCTATGGCTTGCTGGGCATGGTGATCGAGCGAGTCACGGGCCAGCCGTATGAACGCTACCTCGATGCGCAGCTGCTGCAGCCGCTGGGCATGGGGGACAGCACGTTTGGCTTTGTCAGCCAGGCAGGCGCGCAGGCTGATCCGCGCCTGGCCATGGGTTATTTCGAGCATGGCGTGGCGCAGCCGGCCGTGCCCCAGTACCTGCGTCCTGCCGCGCAATTTACCACCACGGCGGCCGACATGGGCAAGCTGGCGCAGTTCCTGATGGGCGACGGCAAGCTGCAGGGTACGCAGTTCATCGACCTGGCCCTGATGGGCGCCTTGTCCGAACCGGCCGGCACGGATGCGGCGCAGGCGGGCCTGGCGACGGGCCACGGTCTGGCGCTGGCCGTGCGCGACCGCCACAATGTCGTGGGCGCCTGCCACCCTGGCACGGCCGTGGGTTTCCGCGCCATGCTGTGCATCTATCCGGAGCAGGACAGCGCCTTCTTCGTGGCCTTCAACACGGATGCGGAGCGGGCCGACTATGAACGCTTCAACCGCCTGCTGCTGCGCGACCTGGAACTGCCCCTGCGTGCGCCGGCCCCGCAGGGCACGCCCGCACCCACGGTGGAAAACTGGCAGGGCGTCTACGTGCCGTCGCCCAGCGCCATGGCCAGCATGGCCTGGGTCGATGCCGTCTTCGGCTTTACGCGCCTCAAATGGGATGGCGAATCGCTGTTCCTGATCCCGTTCCAGGGCGAGCCGAAGGAGCTGGAACCGGTGGGCGGCTTGCTGTTCCGCGCCAGCGACCGCAGCACGCCATCGCATGTGCTGATGCAGGAAGATGGCAAGCATGTGCTCAGCGACGGTTTGCGCAGCTATGAGCGCGCGTCGATGCTGCGCATGCTGGTGCTGTGGGGCAGCCTGGCCCTGGGGGCTGCCGGCTTGCTGTACGTGCTGGTGGTGGGCGTCTGGCGCGCCGCGCTGCGCAGCCTGGGACGGGGCGACCATCTGTTCGCGCCCCTGTTGTCGCTGCTGGCGCTGCTCTTGCCGCTGCCGTTTTTCTATTTCCAGTCCTATCTGCGCCTGGGCGACGTCACCGTGGCCAGCGTGCTGCTGACATTGGCGACGGGCGCGCTGCCGCTGGCCACGGCATTCGGCCTGGCCCGCTGCTGGCGCAGCCGCGGTACGGCGGCCGAGGCGGGCTCATGGGCGAAATGGGATTGGGTGGCCTTGCTGGCGGCCTTGCAACTGCTGCTGGTGCTGGCCTGGTGGGGCTTGCTGCCGCTGCGGCTGTGGCAGATGTAGGCGGTCAGGTCCAGGCGGCCAGCAGCCGGCGCCACCAGGGTTGCGCTGGCGTGGACCTGCTGCCGTGCGCGGCCCGCTTGGCGCGATAGCTGGCCGCCGCCATCTGCAGGCCGACGCGGTCCATCGCCGCCATCGCGTCCGCTTCCTGCGGCGACAAACCGTGCAGCAAGGCTTGCGCTCGCGGCGCGAGCAGGAAGGCGGCACGTACGGCGTCGTCCGTGTACAGCCTGGCCAGATAGGTTTCCAGTGCGGGAGAGCTCATGCGCCGCGCCCCGCGCGCAAGGCCGCGCGCGCCAGCTCCAGCTGGCCCAGCACATGCCCGAACGACGGGTAATTGCCGTCGCGTTCGACGATCACCGTCAACGGTTGCGGTGCATGGCGCGCCAGCAGGGTCAATAAAGCGAAGACTTCAGGCGGCACGTCGTGCAGGTGGTCGTCCAGCAGACGCTGGCCGCCGCCCGGCGCAGCTATCCAGTGGCCGCCACTCAGGTGCACGGCGCCGACCCTGTCCAGCGGCAGGCGCAGCAGCAGTTGTTCCGGCTGCTCGCCAATATTGACGGCGTTCGCAAACAGGTTGTGCAGGTCGAGCAGCAGCGGCACTTGCGCGCCGTGGATAATCTGCGCCACCCACTCGGCTTCGTCCATGGTGCTGGCCGGCGGGGCGACGAGGGTGGCGATGTTTTCCATCAGCGGCGTGCTGCCGACGATGCGCGTGGCCAGCGCGATATTGGCGACGGCACCGGCGGCGCTGTGCGGCGTGCGCGGCGGCGCCGCCAGGTGGCCGATTTCCACGCCGCCGGCGCGCACAAAGCTCAGGTGTTCGGACCACGATTCCGCCTGCACCTCCTTCATCAGGCGCGCCATCGCCTGCAGCCGGCGCGGGTCGGCGGGTATCGTCGAGGCCAGCCCCATGCCCACGCCGTGCAGGCTGACGGGCACCTGGCGCGCCAGGCGGCGCAGGGCGGCGATGCCGGCGCGCGGGGCATGGTAATAATCGTCGGCGATCACTTCCAGCACGTCGATCCGCGCCAGGTGGGACAGGATGCCGGCGGCCAGTTCGCCGCGCCAGCCCAGGCCGACGCGGTCGCGCGCGCTTGCCTGGCTAACTGCCACAGCCGCCGCCACCGCCGCACCCGCCGCAGCCGCTGCCGCCGCCATCACCGCCGCCGTCACCGCCCGATGAAGAGCCGCCCGAGTCGCCCGTGCCGCCGGACGACGAGTCGCCGCCCGAACTGTGCCGGGGCGCCGGGTACAGCTCGGCGACATATGCGTACACGTACAAGGGCAGGGCGCCGATGCCGAAGATGGCGGCCAGCAGTGCCATGTCCGCGCTGCTGCTGCCTGCCTGCAGGCGCGCCGAGCGCATGTTCAGGCGGCCAAACAGCATGCGCAAGTCGGTCAGCAGCCGCTGCGCGCTCCAGCTGGTCGCCTGGGTACGCAGGCCGCGCAGCATGAGGAGAAAAATCGCCAGCAGGACTGCCAGGAACAGCAGGTTGTAGTGCTGGCGGCTGATGGCGATGACGGCCTTGACGCCGGCCACCGTCACCAGCAGCCAGTGCGCGGCCCAGGTGATGCGTTCGCGCCGGCGCAGCAGCGGCGGGCCGACCAGCAATTCCTGCTGCGTCAAGGTCTCCTGGTAGGCGCGGCACGATGGCAGCATCCCGGCCTGCACGGCGAGTTCCTTGCTATGGCCCTGGCGGCCCAGGTACAGCCGCAGCACGTCGCGTTCGATGTCGTGGCTGGCGAAGCGCAGGCTGTCGGCGCTGGCCGTTTCCAGCAGCGGGCCATCGGCGCGCAGCAAGCCGCGGTCGACCAGCACGATGGCGGCGATCTTCACGGCTTCGAGGGCGCCGCCGCGCAAGAAGGCGATGCGGTAGGGATCGTCGGCGAGTGTCAGCTGGGCGTGCGGATTGCGCAATTCCTGGCGGATCAGCAGCTCGCGCACGCCGTAGTACACGAGCAGGCCGAAGATCAGATAGGCCAGCAGGAACCACGGTCCGCTCCAGTCAAAGGGATTGAGACCGTTCACCGCATCTGCTCCGCGTGCTCGCGCAGGCGTTCGGTCATCGTCATCAGGCTGGTGAAGGCGGGCAGGGCTTGCCCCGGCGCCAGGCGCGCCGTTTCGCGCGCCGCCGACATCGCTTGCAAGGCTGCGTGCAGCGACGGTTCGCCCAGCTGGTCGACAAACGCTTCGAGCGCCTGCTTGCCGGACAGCGCAGACTTGCCCTCCAGCTGCGCCAGCGAGGCGGCGGCCGAGCGCAAGGGACCGGCGGCGTCGGCGATGGCGCCGGCCAGCTGTTCTTCATTCAGGCTCAATAGCATATAGCGTTCGCGCATGCGCACCTGCTGGTTCAGCAGCACTTGCCGCAGCCGGCGCAGCACGGCATCGCGGCTCGTGTGCAGGCTGGCGAAAGGATCATTGCCCAGCAGGACGCGGTGGCGCGCGATGATGTCGGCGAACTTGACGGCGAAGGCGTCGGCAGCCTGCGTCAATTCGCTTTCGAGCAGGAACATCACCTGCAAGTCGATGGCGGCGTGCGCCAGGCGCAAGGGAGCGCGCAGCGCATCGGCCGCCTGCGGCGTAAAGCGCTTGAGCAGCAACAGCAGGTTGACGTCGGACGTGGCGCGCAACTGGCCGTCGGCGGCCGAGCCAAACAGCACGGCGGCGGCCAGGTCGGCGCCGAAGGCCGTTTGCGCGGCGGCGACGAACACATCCAGGTGGCGTTGTATTTCTTCTGGCAGCGGTGGCGGCATGCGGTGTTCTTTCACGGTGGGCGGGCGGGGTGAATATAAGTTTGCAATATAGCAAACTTATGCAACCGTGCGCGCACCGTCCGGCGCCGCGAACTTGGCCCCGGCTCAGCTCAAGACGTTGAGCAAGCCATCGAGTCCCACAAAGTTCAGCGCCACATCGGCTTGCGAGCGCACCACGGGCTTGGCGCGGAAGGCCACGGACAGGCCGGCGATGCCCATCATTTTCAAGTCGTTGGCGCCGTCGCCCATGACGATGGCCTGCGATGGGGAAATGCCCATCTCCGCGCACACGCGTTCCACCGTACGCTGCTTTTCCTCCGCGTCGACGATGCCCCCTAAGACTTTGCCCGTCAGCTTGCCGTCGACGATTTCCAGTTCGTTCGCGTGCGTGTAGTCGAGGCCGAGGCGCTCTTTCAGGCGCTCGGTGAAGAAGGTAAAACCGCCCGAGACCAGCAGGGTTTTCAGACCAGCCGCCTGCACGGCCGCCAGCATCTTCTCGGCGCCGAGCGACAGTTTCAGGCGCTCGTCGTAGACGCGCTGCAGGGCCGATGCATCGAGGCCTTCGAGCAGGGCCACGCGCTGTTTCAGGCTGGCCGCGAAATCGAGTTCGCCGCGCATGGCCGCTTCCGTGATGGCCGCCACTTGCGGTTTGAGGCCCTGCATGTCGGCGATTTCATCGATGCACTCGATGGTGATCAGGGTCGAATCCATGTCCATCGCCACCAGCTTGAACTCACTGAGTTCGCGCTGGCCCATCATGTAGGTCGCGTCCAGCTGCGCCGCCTGGGCCGCCACTTCGATGGTGGGGCGCAGGGCTGGCGAATAGGCGATCTGCTCGCAGCGCACGGCATTCGGACCGAGGCGCGTGACGGACGTGGGTGCGGCCAGCGCGGCGATGCGTTCGAGGCGCGCGCTATCGCCGTCGAGGCCCTGCAGGATCAGGTTCATGGTGATGGTTGTGGTATTGGTCATGGGTCAGGCCTGCATAAATGGTCGAAATGGTCTACACCGTCAATTGCTTGATGGTGGTCTTGATCTGCGTCACACGCGCGGCCAGGTCCGGCATGGCGGCCGTGATTTTCAGCTTGTCCTGGCCATGCAGCTTGATATGGCGGTTCTTCTGGATCAGGCCGATGATGCGCATCGGGTCGATGGGCGGCTTGGCCATGAATTGCAGGGTGGCCGCCTCGCCATGCACGTCGATCTTGACGATGCCCACGGTTTTCGCCGCGATGCGCAGGCGGTGCGTCTCGACCAGGGCCTTGACGGCGTCGGGCAGCTTGCCGAAGCGGTCGATCAGCTCTTCCTGGATATCGTCGATTTTCTCTTGCGTGGCGCAGTTGGCCAGGCGCTTGTAGATCGACAGGCGCTCGTGCACGTCGCCGCAGAAGTCCGCCGGCAGCAGGGCCGGCACGTGCAGGTTGATCTCGGTGGTCGAGGCCAGCGGCGCGGCCAGGTCCGGCTCCTTGCCGGCCTTCAGCGAGCGCACGGCTTCGTTGAGCATGTCCGAATACAGCTGGAAGCCGATTTCCGTCATCTCGCCCGACTGGCTCTCGCCCAGCACCTCGCCGGCGCCGCGGATTTCCAGGTCGTGCATGGCCAGGTAAAAGCCGCTGCCCAGCTCTTCCATCTGCTGGATGGCGTCCAGGCGGCGCTGCGCCAGTTTCGTCAGGCCCTGCACGTCGTGCACCAGCAGGTAGGCGTAGGCCTGGTGATGCGAGCGGCCCACGCGGCCGCGCAACTGGTGCAGCTGCGCCAGGCCGAACTTGTCGGCGCGGTGCATGATGATGGTGTTCGCCGTCGGCACGTCGATACCCGTCTCGATGATCGTCGTGCACAGCAGAATATTGAAACGCTGGGCGACGAAGTCGCGCATGACCTTTTCCAGGTCGCGCTCGTGCATCTGGCCGTGCGCCACGGCGATGCGCGCCTCGGGCAGCAGTTCCGTCAGCATGGCCAGGCGGTTCTGGATGGTTTCCACCTCGTTGTGCAGGAAGTAGATCTGGCCACCGCGTTTGAGTTCGCGCAAGCACGCTTCGCGGATGATGGCTTCGCCCTCGCTGCGGACAAACGTCTTGATGGCAAGGCGCTTTTGCGGCGCCGTGGCGATGATGGAAAAGTCGCGCAAGCCTTCCAGCGCCATGCCCAGGGTGCGCGGGATCGGCGTGGCCGTCAGGGTCAGCACGTCCACTTCCGCGCGCAAGGCTTTCAATGCTTCCTTCTGGCGCACGCCGAACCGGTGTTCCTCATCGATGATGACGAGGCCCAGGCGCGTGAATTTCACGTCGTCCGACAGCAGTTTATGTGTGCCGATGACGATGTCGATGGTGCCGTCGGCCATGCCCTTGAACGCCTGCGTGATCTCCTTGCCGGTGCGGAAGCGCGACAATTCCGCGATGCGCACGGGCCAGTCGGCGAAGCGGTCGGCGAAGGTTTGTGCATGCTGCTCGGCCAGCAGGGTGGTGGGCGCCAGTATCGCTACCTGCTTGCCTCCCATGACGGCGATGAAGGCGGCGCGCAGCGCCACTTCCGTCTTGCCGAAGCCGACGTCGCCACAGACGAGGCGGTCCATCGGCTTACCGGACGTCATGTCCTTGATGACGTTGTGGATGGCCTCGGCCTGGTCCGGCGTCTCGTCGAAGCCGAAGCTGTCGGCGAAGCGCTGGTAGTCGTGCGACGAGAATTCGAACGAGTGGCCCTGGCGCAGCGCGCGGCGCGCGTACAGGTTGAGCAGTTCGGCGGCCGTGTCGCGCACCTGTTCGGCGGCGCGCTTCTTCGCCTTTTCCCACTGGCCCGAGCCGAGCGAATGCAGCGGCGCGTCTTCCGGCGAGGCGCCCGAATAGCGCGAGATCACATGCAGCTGCGACACGGGCACGTACAGCTTGGTGTCCTTCGCGTATTCGAGGTGCAAAAATTCCGTCTCGCCTTCGCCCAGGTCCATGCTGGTCAGGCCCATGTAGCGCCCGATGCCGTGGTTGATGTGCACGACGGGGTCGCCGATTTTCAGCTCGGACAGGTCGCGCACCATCGACTCGACCTGCGTCACGCCTTCCTGTTTCTTGGTGCCGACCCTGCGGCCGGAACCGGCATACAGCTCCGTCTCGGTGATGAAGGATAAATTTCCTTCCGGCGTAAACAGCTCGAAGCCCGCGTGCAGCGGCGCCACGCCCAGCATCAGCTTGGCGTCGGACTGCAGAAAACCGTCGCTGCCTTCCACCGGTGTCAGCTGCAGGTCGTATTCGCTGAAGTACTGCTGCAGGGTTTCGCGGCGGCCGTTCGATTCGGCGCAGATCATCACGCGGCGGCCCGCTTGCAGCAGATAGCTGCGCAGGTTGGCCAGCGGGTCGTCGGCGCGGCGGTTGACGGCGATGTTGGGAATCGGCGCCGACAGTTCGGACGCCAGCGCATCGTTCGATTTCGCAATCGCCAGGCGCGGGTAGGGCTTGGCCAGGCCAAAGAACTGCTCGTCGGACAGGAACAGCGCTTCGGGCGGCAGGATAGGCCGCTCGCGGTCGGCCTTCAAAAAGCGGTAGCGCGACTGCGTGTCGGTCCAGAAGCGGCCGATGGCGGCGTCGATCTCGCCCACCAGGGCCAGTGAGGCGTCGGGCGGCAGGTAGTCGAACAGGGTCGCCGTCTGCTCGAAGAACAGGGGCAGATAGTATTCGATACCGGCCGAGGCAATGCCGCTGCTGATGTCCTTGTAGACGACGGAGCGCGACGGGTCGCCTTCGAATTGCTCGCGCCAGCGGTTGCGGAAGGTGGTGCGCGCCGCTTCGTCCATGGGAAATTCGCGGCCCGGCAGCAGCCGCACTTCATGCACGGGGTAGAGCGAGCGCTGGGTGTCGGCGTCGAAGGTGCGGATGGTTTCGATGGTGTCGCCGAACAGGTCGAGCCGGTAGGGCAGGGCCGAACCCATGGGGAACAGGTCGAGCAGGCCGCCGCGCACCGAGTATTCGCCCGGCGACATCACTTGCGACACATGGCTGTAGCCGGCCAGGGTCAGCTGCGACTTCAGGCGTGCCTCGTCCAGGGTTTCACCCTTCTTGAAGAAGAAGGTGTAGGCGGCCAGGAAGGACGGCGGCGCCAGGCGCACCAGCGCCGTGGTGGCCGGCACGATCAGCACGTCGCACTGGCGCGTCTGGATTTCGTGCAGGGTGGCCAGGCGCTCCGAGACCAGATCCTGGTGCGGCGAAAAGGCGTCGTAGGGCAGGGTTTCCCAGTCCGGCAGCAGATGGCAGCGCAGTTCCTTGCCGCCAAACCACGGGATTTCATCGAGCAGGCGCTGGCCGTCGCTGGCCTGCGCCACCACAACGGCCAGCATCTGGCCCCGCGCTTTCAATTCCAGTGCGGCCAGCGCCAGGGCATAGGCGTCGGATGAACCATACAGGGCGGGCAGCGCGTAGCGGTTGCCGGGCTTGGGGAGGGCTTTCGTTAAGTCTAAGGACATGCAGGCGATGACACTAGTGGCAGAGGCAGTTGAGTGGAACAGCTGTGATGCGCGCCGCGCCGCCAGTGACGGCGCTGACAGGCGAGATTATAGACCATCGCCCGCACCTCCGCGCTTGAGAAAACCGTCGCGAGCGGCAGCGATTTGTGGTCAAGAAGCGCAGCCGTACGCTAGTACGGTGAGCATCGCAGGCCGCAAGGCGCGACGCGCAGCAGGTTTTATCCTGCGCGGACATTGGCGATGCCGAATGGGACATGCACCATGGGTATCGTGCCGCCCGCCGATTTCAGGTGGCTCAACTGGTCGTCGAAGAAGATATGCGGCTTGAACACGGACAGCACGCGCGATTTGTCCATGCCGCCGAGGAAAAACGTCTCGTCGGCCGCCACGCCCCAGCTTTTCAGGGTCGTCACGACGCGTTCGTGCGAGGGCGCGTTGCGCGCCGTGATGATGGCGATGCGCAGGATCTTTTTGTAGCCGGGGTCGCGCCGCTGCGCCTTTTCTTCCAGGCGCTGCATGGTGGCCAGCTTCTGGAACAGGTCGGCCAGCGGGCCGGGGCGGTGCGGCGTGCCCACGTTCAGGGTTTCATGGGCGTGGAATTCATCGACGTCATTGTTGCGCTTGAACACGGTTTCCGCCTCGTCGTCGGCGATCACGCCGTCGAAATCGAAGGCCACGCGCAGTTCCTCGTCGTTTTCGTCGTCTTCCGTGCGCGATGGCAGCACCAGGCCGGCCGGATAGTCGCACGCCAGCGCGCTGCGCACGTCGTCCTCGTTCGCGCTGAGGAAGAGCGAGGCGTTGAAGGCGGGCAGGTAAGGATAGGGCGACTTGCCCGTCATGAAGGCGGCGCGCGAGATATCGAGGCCGTAGTGGGCGATCGAATGCATGACGCGCAAGCCCGTTTCCGGCGAATTGCGCGAAAACAGCACCACTTCCACGGGCGACTGGCGCGGGTAGTGCTTGTTGATGTTCAGAAAGCGGCGAATGAAGGGGAAGGCCACGCCGCGCGGCAGGACCGTGTCGATATGCGCTTCCTGGTACTTGCGGTATTCCTCGGGGCCGCTGTCGAAGTAGACCTGGTGCGATTCTGCCAGGTCGAACAGGGCGCTGGAAGCGACCCCGATCACCAGTTTGTGTTCGATAGGATAAGCCATGGTCTGCCTGTTGTTTGCTTGTTGCTCATCTTATACGACTATCAACTGCGTAGCCAATAGTGGCGTATCGGGATTTTTTGCACCAAAGCGGGGCGCCAGGCCGTTTTTTCTGTCCACTGTGCAATATGCGCCACAGTAAAGAAAGAAATCTTGTTTTGTATCAAGTATGTAGCAGCCAGCGAGCGTATTTTCCACTATGCTTTCACTTATGAAATCTCGCCAATTGTAACGAAGCGTACGCCCTATCCCCGCCACCTTTATACAAGTGTCAGCTGTTTTACTCGAACATGCCAGCCCCAACTTCGCCAGCAGTCGTCGTGACTTTATAAAGGACCTAGCCATGTTTAAGAATTTACTGATCAAATGGAAGCTGGCGACGCTCGTTGCCGTGATGATGGTGGCCTTGCTGGTGGTGGGCATCAGCGGCTACACGGGCATCGCCACCGTGGGGACCGCCGTCAATGAGATCGGCGTGGTGCGCCTGCCGTCGATCCAGGGCCTGATGATGATGAACGAGGGCCAGACGGCCGTCGCCGCCGCCACCCTGACGGCCGCCATCTATGAAAACAATTACCAGGCACAGGACAAGTTCGCGGAAGCGCTGCAGCTGCGCACCAAGGCCTGGAGCAATATCGAGGCAGGCCGCAAGCTGTACGAGCCGCTGCCGCAAACCCCCGAGGAAGCCGTGCTGTGGAAGCGCTTCCTGGACGAATGGGCGGCCTGGAAGGGCGATGACGACAAGGTGCGCGCCATCCTGCGCCAGCTGGCCGACAACCGCGACGAGCCGCGGCAGAAAGAGCTGTTCGTGGCGTTCTACAAGCAGTACCAGGATTCGCGCAGCCTGTTCAGCAAGGCCGAAGCCACGCTCAACGAGATCATCAAGCTCAATAACGGCGTGGCCGATGCCAGCGTCAAGGAAGGCAGCGCCGCCGTGATCCGCTCGGAAAGCCTGATGGTGATCCTCGGCTTGCTGGCTTCCGCGCTGGGCATCGGCTGCGCCGCCTACATCACGCGGGCCATCACGCAGCCGATCAATTCGGCCGTGAAAGTGGCGCAAACGGTGGCCTCGGGCGACCTGACCAGCCACATCGAGGTGCACACAACGGAAGAAACGGGCCAGCTGCTGCAGGCGCTGAAAGACATGAACACCAGCCTCGTGAACATCGTCGGCCAGGTGCGCAGCGGCACGGAGACGATCGCCACGGCCTCGTCGGAAATTGCCAGCGGCAACCTGGACCTGTCCTCGCGCACGGAAGAGCAGGCCAGTTCGCTGGAAGAGACGGCATCGTCGATGGAAGAGCTGACGTCCACCGTGCGGCAGAACGCCGACAACGCCCAGCAAGCGAATCAGCTGGCGCTCTCCGCCTCGGGCGTGGCCGTGAAGGGCGGCGCCGTGGTGGGCAAGGTGGTCGAAACCATGGACGCCATCAACGACTCGTCGCGCAAGATCGTCGACATCATTTCCGTCATCGACGGCATCGCCTTCCAGACGAATATCCTGGCCCTGAATGCGGCCGTGGAAGCGGCGCGCGCGGGCGAGCAGGGACGCGGCTTTGCGGTCGTGGCCACCGAGGTGCGCAATCTGGCGCAACGCTCGGCGGCGGCCGCCAAGGAAATCAAGACCCTGATCGGCGACTCCGTCGTGGCCGTCGACACGGGCAGCAAGCTGGTGGCCGAGGCGGGCAGCACGATGGCCGAAATCGTCTCCAGCGTGCAGCGCGTGACGGACATCATGGCGGAGATCAGCCTGGCGACGCAGGAGCAAAGCTCGGGCATCGACCAGATCAACCAGGCCATCGGCCAGATGGACCAGGTGACGCAGCAAAACGCGGCCCTGGTGGAAGAGGCGGCCGCCGCGGCCGAATCGCTGCAGGAGCAATCGGGCCAGCTGGCCCAGGTGGTCAGCGTCTTCAAGCTCGATGGCGCACAGGCGCCGGCCGCGCGCGTGAAGCCTGCCGCGCCGCGCGCCGCAGTGGCCAGTGCCGCGCCCAGGCGTCCCGCACCGGGTCCGGCATCGCCTCCCGCATCACGCCCCGCTGCAGGCCGCCCGGCCTTGCGCGCCGTGCCGTCCCAGCGCCAGAGCGCATCGCGCGACGACGAGTGGGAAGTGTTCTGACGGATTGACGGACTGACGGCGCCAGGATGCGCTGACCGGACGGCCGCCCTGTGCGGCCGTTTTTGCATGTGCGCCCAAGCCCGCACTGCGGTTACTACTTACTAAAAAAACAGCGTTATAAAAATAGCTGTTTTGTCATCTAAGCAAATCTTTTCAAAACTTAACGCGACATTGCTTGTGAGATAACTCACACTGCCTGCCGTACCACCCTTGTTCCCGCCTCGGCCACATCCCGGCTGACCCCTCCGCCTGCTGCGTCCAGCCATTCGTGGCAGGCGGCAGCCATTGCCGTCAGCCTTGCATGCGAGCCCGGCGCGGTGACCGATGATGCACCACATTGAAGGATGCGAATAATGATGGCAAATATGAAAATCGGCACGCGCCTGCGCTGCTCTTTTGCGTTGTTGACCTTGCTGCTGCTGGCGACTGCCGCGCTGGGCATGTTGCACCTGTCCAGCCTGGAGCTGCGCATGCGCGACGTGATCGATGACAAGTATCCGAAAACCGTGCTGGCCAACGACATCATCAAGAATGTCAACATCATCGCGCGCTCCTCGCGCAACCTGCTGCTGATGATGGAGCCGCAGCAGCTGGCGCAGGAGCGCGCGAGCATCGCCAGGGCGGGCGCGGACACGGAGCAGCGCCTGGCGCAGCTCGAACGCATCGTGCTGTCGGAGCAGGGACGCGCACTGATGGCGGCCGTGACGCAGGCGCGCGCCACCTTCAACGAGGGCCGCGACAAGGTGCTGGCCCTGCTCGACGCCGATGCGCGCGACGAGGCGGCGGAGCTGCTGCTCGGTACCGTGCGCAACGACCAGCTGCGCTACATGGCGGCGCTGGAAACCTTGATCACGCACCAGCATGACCGCATGGAAGAAGCGGGCGCCCAGGTGCACGCAGAATATCTGTCGGCGCGCACCATGATGCTGGCGCTGAGCGCCCTGGCCATCGGTTTCTCGCTGGTGACGGCATGGCTGGTCACGCGCAGCATCGTCCATCCGTTGCGCCATGCCTTGACCGTCGCGCAGACCGTGGCCGCCGGCGACCTGACATCGACCTTCGGCCGCCACGGCGGCGATGAAACGGGCAAGCTGCTCGACGCGCTGTGCATCATGAACGGCAACCTGCTCGAGATCGTGCAGCGGGTACGCAGCGGCACCGACACCATCGCCACGGCCTCGTCGCAGATCGCGGCCGGCAATAGCGACCTGTCGTCGCGCACCGAGGAGCAGGCCAGTTCGCTCGAACAGACCGCGTCGGCCATGGAGGAGCTCAGCTCCACCGTGCAGCAGAACGCGGACAATGCCCGCCATGCCAGCATCCTGGCCGTCGAGGCGGCAAACATCGCCGGCGCCGGCGGGCAAGCCGTGGGCCAGGTGATCCACACCATGGACGCCATCAGCGCGTCATCGGCGCAGATTGCCGACATCATCGGCGTGATCGACATGCTGGCCTTCCAGACGAATATCCTGGCCTTGAACGCGGCCGTGGAAGCGGCGCGCGCGGGCGAGCAGGGGCGCGGCTTTGCCGTCGTGGCAACGGAAGTGCGCAGCCTGGCGCAGCGCAGTGCCGCGGCGGCGCGCGATATCCGCGCCCTGATCGCCAATTCCACCCAGCAGGTCGACGCGGGCGCGGCCCTGGTCGCACAGGCCGGCGCCACCATGCAGGAAGTGGTGGCGGCCGTGGGGCGCGTGAGCCAGATGGTGGCCGACATCACGGCTGCCAGCGCCGAGCAAAGCACGGGCATCGGCCAGGTCAGCCAGGCCGTCGTGCAGATGGACGAGGTGACGCAGCAGAACGCCGCCCTGGTGGAGGAGGCTGCGGCCGCGTCGCAATCGCTGGAAGGCGAGGCGGCGAACCTGCTGCAGGTGGTCAGCGTGTTTCGCCTGCAGCAGGGGCCGGCGCACGCCTTGCCGCGCCGGAGCGCGCCGGCCGTGCCGCGCCTGCTGGCCTAGTGGCGCGCCTGGCAAGGTTCTGGCACGGCCCGCGCGCGCGGTCGCTGCTGTGCGCTGCGCTGGCCGTCTGCCTGCCGTTGGGCATCTGGCTGGACGATGCGCAGCCGCGTCACGTGGCGCTGGCGGGACTGGCGGCGCTGGCGCCGGGTTGCGCCATGCTGTGGCGGGCGCTGAATGGGCGCGGCGGCACGCGCATGGCGTCGGCGCGCAGCCGGGAGCTGCAGGCGCGCCTGGACAGCGCCATCGGCGACGGCGAATTCTGTTTTCACTACCAGGGCAAGTTTGATACGGCGCAACTGCGCCTGGTGGGCCTGGAAGCGCTGCTGCGCTGGGACCACCCGCGCCACGGCCTGATCTACCCGAATGCATTCATCGGCCTGGCCGAGCAGACCGACGCCATCGTCGCGCTGGGCAACTGGGGTATCGATGCCGCCTGCCGCCAGCTGGCGCAGTGGCGCGCGGCGGGCCTGCCCTTGGTGCCTGTCGCGGTGAATGTCTCGGCGCGCCAGCTGTGCCAGCCGCACTTGCCGGACTTCGTGCTGCGCTGCCTGCGGCGGCACGCCATCGTGCCTGGCCTGCTGGAGCTGGAAGTGACGGAAAGCTGCTGCATCGACGACATGGCGCAGGCGACGCAGGTCTTGCGCCGGCTGCGCGCGCTGGGCCTGGCCATTTCGCTCGATGACTATGGCACCGGCCATTCGGGGCTCAGCCATGTCAGGATGCTGCCGATTCACACCATCAAGATCGACCGCTGCTTCATCCGCGACCTGGGCAGCGCAGGCAGCGCAGATAGTGACACTGTGATCGTCGCCTCGACCATTGCGCTGGCGCGCGGCCTGGGCTTGCAGGTGCTGGCCGAAGGCGTGGAAAACGGCGAGCAGCTGGCGCGGCTGCGGCGGCTGGGCTGCCCCCAGGTGCAGGGCTTTTACCTGCACCGCCCGGCGTCCGCGGCCGACGTGGCCGCACTGCTGGCCGACGGCGCGCCGGCCGGCCTTGTAACAGTGCCGAAACATGGCGCCATGCGGCCTGGCGTGGATGCTCAGTAAAATATGGCCACTGCAAGCCGCATGCTTTAACACTTCTCCCCCACGCAAGAATGATAAACAGTCCCGTCCCGGCCTATGTCTTCGGCCCGTTTCGCCTTTTGCCGCTAGAACGCGTGCTGTTCGAGGGCGATCGCGCGCTGCGCCTGGGCAGCCGGGCCATGGACTTGCTGCTGGCCCTGCTGGAGCGCGCCGGCGACATCGTCGACAAGCATGAACTGGTGGCCATCGTCTGGCCCAATGCCGTGGTCGACGACGCGACCTTGCGCGTGCACCTGGCGGCGCTGCGCAAGGCGCTCGGCGATGGCCGCGATGGCCAGCGCTACATCACCACCATTCCCGGGCGCGGCTATGGCTTCCTGGCGCCGCTGGCGCACACGGGCCAGCCGGCGCCCGGAACGGCGGGCGTCGAGCCGCGGCACAACCTGCCCGTCATGCTGACGCGCATGCTGGGCCGCGCCGAGGCGCTGCAAACGATGGCCAACCAGCTGCTGCAATTGCGCCTGCTGTGCATTGCCGGTCCGGGCGGTATCGGCAAGACCACGCTGGCTGTCGTCCTGGCCACGCGCGTGCTGCGCCGCTATGCCGATGGCGTGTGTTTCGTCGACCTGGCGCCGCTGGACGAGGCCCGCCTGGTGCCGCTGGCGCTGGCCACGGCGCTGGGGGTGGCGGTGCCGGCCGGCGACGCCATGCCGGTCCTGCTGGCCTACCTGCGCCCGCGCCACATGCTGATCGTGCTCGATAACTGCGAGCACGTGATCGGCGCGGCCGCCATGCTGGCCGACGCATTGCTCAAGGGCGCGCCGTTGCTGCACGTGCTGGCCACCAGCCGCGAGCCGCTGCGCATCACCAGCGAGCAGCTGCAGCGCCTGCCCGCGCTGGAATTGCCGCCGGCCGATGCCGTGCCCGATGCGGCGGCAGCCCGGCATTTCGCCGCGGTGCAGCTGTTTTGCGAACGCTGCGCGGCCGTCGACGATGCTTTCGTGCTGGCCGACGCCGATGTGCCCGTGGTGGTGGACATTTGCCGGCGGCTCGACGGCATCCCGCTGGCGCTGGAGCTGGCGGCCGGGCGCATCGGCCATTTCGGCTTGCATGAATTGCGCCGCCAGCTCGACGACCGCTTTCGCCTGCTCACGCGCGGGGCGCGCAACATGCCCTTGCGGCACCAGACCCTGCGCGCCACCCTGGACTGGAGCTACTGCCTGCTCGACGCGCAAGAGCGCCAGGTGCTGCAGGCGCTGAGCGTGTTCAAGAGCCGCTTCCGCCTGGAGTCGGCCAGCGCCGTGGCGGGTTGCGACGTGTTCGACACGCTGGCCGATCTGGCGGCCAAGTCCCTCGTCAGCATCGAATTTTGCTGCCAGCACGTGTATTACCGCCTGCTCGACACCACGCGCGCGTATGCTAGCGCGCAGCTGGCGGCGGGCGGGGACGCCAGCGCCGTGCTGCGGCGCCATGCGCGCCATTGCCTTGGCCTGGCCGGACGCATCGCCGCCGACTGGGAGAGCATGCCGCCGGCGCACTGGAGCGCGCGCTACGGCCGCCATGTGGATGACCTGCGGGCCGCCATCGACTGGACCTTCGGCGAGGAGGGCGACGTGGCGCTGGGCGTGGCCCTGACTCTGGCCGCGCAACCCCTGTTCTATCAGCTGTCGCTGATGGATGAATACCGCGTGCGCGTCGCGCGGGCGCTCGAGTGCATGGCCGCGCAGGCAGTGGATGACCCCGACAGCGAGATGCAGCTGCATGCCTCGCAGGCACACCTGCTGCTGCATACGCAGGGCGTCACCGGCACCATGCTGCGTTCGTTCCAGCGCGGCTATGCGCTGGCCATGCGCACGGACGATGACAGCCGCCGTGCGGAAGCGATTTGCGGCATGTGGATCTGCAGCCTGCAGCTCGCCGATTTCCAGCGCGCCGACAGTTACGTGGCCCAGCTGGCCCTCCTGTGCGAAGCGCGCGACGACACGGCGCTGCGGCTGGTGCTGGCGCGCATGCGCTCGGCGGGCGAGTACTTGCGCGGACGCTACGCGGAGTCGGCGGCGCTGGCGCGCATGGTGCTCGCGCATCCCGAGGGCGCCGGGCAGCTTGGCTTCAACAACGCCTTGCTGGCCGATCACCAGGTTTGCCTGCGCGGCACGCTGGCGCGCTGCCTGTGGATGCAGGGCCGCGCCGACGACGCACTGGCGCTGGCGCGCGAGGCGGTGACGGTGGGCTTCGAGCACAATGGCGTCACGCTGTGCGTGGCGCTGGCCATCAATGCCATTCCCGTCGCCCTGTGGTGCGGGCAGCGGGGACTGGCGCATGCCTGGACTTGCCTGCTGTGCGAGCACGCGGCCCGCTATGGCTTGATGTACTGGAGCGCCTGGGGCGCCGCCTACCAGCGGCTGCTCGACGCGGGCGATACGCTGACGGAATTTCCCTGGCCTGCCGTGCGCAGCTGGCCGATACAGATCGATTTGATGGCCACGCTGCACGACGCGGCCGCCGATAGCCAGGCGCTGCGGCGCGCACGCACGGGACTGGCGCCATGGAGCGCGCCGGAAGTGCTGCGCCGCGACGCGCACCACCGCTGGCGGGCGCTGGCGCAAGACGATGCGGCCGGCCTGGAAGCGGTGCGCGTGCAGCTGGAAGAAGCGCTGCAGCTTGCCCGGGGCCAGCAGGCGCCGGGCTGGGAGCTGCGCTGCGCCACCAGCCTGGCGGCCGTGATGCAGGCGCAAGGCTACGGCGCCGCCGCGCATGCCATGCTGGCCCCGGTCCATGCCGGCTTCCGGCAGGGGCGCGACACCACGGACGTGATGGCGGCAGCAGCTTTGCTGGCGCGGTTGCTGGCGCAGCTGGCTTGATGGCTATTCGTAGGCACCCAGCCGGCGCTGTTCCTCCGGCGTGAAACTGGCGTCGCGCAGCTGCTGCAGGGCTGCCGCATCCTGCGCGCCGCCGGGCAGGATGGCCTGCTGCGCCTTCTGCGCCTGATACGCGATGATGCGCTGCTGCCACTGCGATTCCTCGCGGTCCAGTTCCGCCAGGCGCGCCGCCGCCGCCGGCGTGAAGGTGCTGGCACGCAGGCGGTAGACTTCATTCTCGCCGCCGCCCTGGGCCCGCAACGCCTTCACCGAGGCGTCCAGCTGCGCCACCCTGGCGGGTGCGTCGCGCGCATCGCGCTGGGCGGGCGACATTTTCTGGTCCAGCACGGCCAGTTGCGCCTGGCGCTGGGTTTCATCGAGCGAGGTATCGCCGAGGATCGCCATGCGCGCCACGGCATCGTCGTCATATGCGTCGCTGGCGCCGAACAGGCCTGCGCTTTCCTCGGGCGTAAAATAATTGCCGCGCAGGGCGCGCATCGCTTGCAGGCGCGCGCGCGCCGCCACGGCGGGATCGGCCTGCGCCGGCAAGGCCTGTTCCGCGCCGGCCAGCGCCTGCTTGTAGGCCAGGTAAGCGCCCAGCAGGCGCTTGGCTTCGCGGGCGGGGACGGGCGCGAGGCGCCGGTCCAGTTCCGCCTCGATCTGGCTGCGGATGGCGGCCAGCGGCTTTTCGCCGAGGCCCGCCAGGTAGTAGTCGAACAGGTGCCCCAGTTCCGCGTCGACCACCAGCTTGTCGCCGGCGGCCACCGTCACGTTGCCGTCGGGCCGCGTGCCTTCCATCGAGCGCACGAACGCGAACAGGTCCGGTTCCGCCTTCTCCGGCGGCGGAGCGGGCGGCTCCCCCGGCCGCAATGCCAGGTACAGGACCAGGGCCGCCAGGCTGCCGCCGATGAGCCATCTCGCGTTCGTGCGCATCGCAGCCTCCTTACAGTCCCAGGCCTTGCAGGCGGTTGGCCTGCTGGCGGAAGACGGTGACGGGGTTCGTCTCGAACAGGTTGACGATGCCGACGAACTGGTTGACTTCATCGAGGTGGTTCATGGCGTAGTCGTCGCGGATCACCTTGCCCAGGTGGCTGGAGCAGCTGCTGACCAGACCATCGTTCTTCACGCCGCCGAAGGCCAGGCTGATGGCCGCCAGCGCCGGGTCGCCCACGTCGAGCACATTCGTGTACGGTTGCGCGCCGCTCCACGAAAAGTAGTGCACGCCCTGCACCTGGTAGGCGCCTTCGCCGCAGGCGGAGGTGGGCACGCCTTGCGGATGGCGGCTATTGAAGGCCAGCGAACCGGCCGTGGACAGCGAGGCGAGCGAGGCGCCCGCGTTTTGCGGCAAGCCCTTGTTGCCCGACAAAATGCCGATCAGGGAAGCGAGCGCATTGCCCAGCGCGCCGCTGGTGTTGGGAATGGCGCCGCTGAGGATATCGGCCACCTTGGAACCCTTGTTGACGCCGGCAACGCTGGTGACGGACGCCACCAGGTCGGGCCGCACGGAGGCGACATAGCGGGCCGTGGGGCCGCCGTGGCTGTGGCCGATCAAATTGACCTTGGCCGCGCCGGTGGCGGCGAGGATTTGCCGCACCTGCGACAGCAGCTGTTCGCCGCGCACTTCCGTGCTGTTGGCTGCCGACACGGTGGTCACATACACTTGCGCGCCGCCGCTGCGCAGGGCGTCGGACACGCCATAGAAATAGTCGACGGGTCCCAGCTTGTCGAAGCCGAACAGGCCGTGCACGAGCACGATCGGGTACTTCGTTTGCGTGTAGCCGGCGGCGCCGGCGCTGCCGGGCAGGATGGCGAGGGAAAACAGCAGGGTGGATAGCAGTTGCCAAAAGCGAGTCTTCATTTTGTCTCCGTTATTATTGAATAGTGGAAATGTCGATGCTGTAGCGATGAACCGTGCACTCCTTACATTCTCGATGCATTAAAAATAGCGAGCGCTCGGTTTATTGAATGTAGCATTGCTGGATTTAAATTGCTGTGAATTGCATGATGCAGCGCAATAACTGTGCGCATTTGGCGTTGCCTATGAGCCCATTGCATAGTTGAAAGGTCAAATAGTTGTTTTCCTGAGCTATAATCGGCACCGCATCCGCCGTCCCGCCGTCTTGCAGCGCCGCCCAGGTGCTGTCTTACATTGCTCATACACCGTTACTTGGGAATGCACTTGTCGACCCATTTTAATTTTGAACAGTTTCAGCAGATGACGCCTTTAAATGGCGAAAACATCTGGGAATATATTCTTGACCGCCACGCGGAGCGCATCGGCGTCAAACGCCGCAAGCCGGCGCTGGAAAATCTCGAACGCATCTTTGTCGCCACCTTTCGCCTGGCCAATGACGTGGGTTTCCGCGCCATGAGCTTGCGCGACCTGTGCCGCGAAACGGGGCTGTCGATGGGCGGCCTGTATGGCTACATCACCAGCAAGGATCAATTGGCGGAAATGATCGAGGACGTGGTGCGCCACGCCACGCAAGCCTTGCCGCTGCTGTTCGTTGACGTGAAGTCGCCGCTGGACCGCCTGGAGGCGATGATACGCTCGTCGATCTACCTGTCCGAAGTGCTGCAGCCGTGGTTTTATTTCGTCTTCATGGATTCGCGCGTGCTGCAGGTGGAGCAGCGCAGCATGGCGAAAAATTCCGAGCTGTATGTGCAGACCCTGATCGCCGCCACCATCGCCGAAATCGAACCGAAGCCGCAGGGCGATCCCACCCTGCTGGCGGCGCACTGCCTGGCCCTGTTCCAGGACTGGTACGTGAAACGCTGGAAGTACCGCGCGGCGAAGGTCAATGTCGACGATTTTGCCGACAGCGTAGTCGGCACGGTGCGCGGATATTTGAGCATGGCCGCTGCGTAAGCCTCTGCGGCACCTGTAGGGTTACGCCGTCCCGGCTAACCCGACCTACGACTGGCGATTGATGCAGTAAGAAGTAGGTCGGATTAGCGAAGCGTAATCCGACAAGATACTGGTGATTGATGCAGTAAGAGGCAGGTCGGATTAGCGAAGCGTAATCCGACAAGATACGGTGTAAACCTCTGCGGCACTTGTCGGGTTACGCCGTCCCGGCTAACCCGACCTACGACTGGTGATCGATGCAGTAAGAGGTAGGTCGGATTAGCGAAGCGTAATCCGACAAGTTACCTGTGTCAGTTCGTGGTTTCCACCGGCAGCGTCTCCGGCAGTGCTGCCGGGTCCGTCGGCGTCTCCGCCTCCATATCCAGCGTCTTCACGCCATTCATGTCGATGAATTCATCGTACAGCCATTCGCCGTCGACCTGGCTCAGGCCCGCCGGCACGTCGCGCGTGACTTGCGGGCGCGTCGACAGGGCCGTGCGCATGTAGTCGATCCAGATCGGCATGGCCAGGGTCGAACCGAATTCGCGTCCGCCCAGCGATTTGGGCTCGTCGTAGCCCATCCACGCCACCGCCACGATGCCGCCGCTGTAGCCGGCGAACCAGCCGTCGACGGCGTCGCTGGTGGTACCCGTCTTGCCGGCGATGTCGCTGCGTCCCAGTTTTTTCGTCGCCGCCGCGCCCGTGCCCGTGCGGGCCACTTCGCGCAGCATGCTGTCCATCACGAAGGCGTTGCGCGGGTCCAGCGCCAGGGTCTTGTCGTCGTTCGGTGCGGGCGGTTTGGTCTGCATCAGGATGGTGCCCCTGGCGTCGACGATGCGGTCGATCAGGTATGGTTCCACCTGGTGGCCGCCATTGGCGAACAGGGCGTAGGCGCCCGCCATCTGCACGGGCGTGACGGAACCCGTGCCCAGCGCCATGGTCAGATTGCTGGGCTGGCGGGCCGGATCGAAGCCGAATTTTTCCAGGAAGTCGTGCGTGTACGGCACACCCAGCGCGCGCAGGATGCGCACCGAGGCCACGTTCTTCGACTGCGCCAGCGCGTAGCGCATGGTGATGGGGCCGTCGAACTTGAAGTCGTCATTCTGCGGCGCCCACACCTTGCCGCCTGCCTGCATTTCCAGTGGCACGTCATTGATCAGGGTGGCCGGCGAAAAGCCTTTTTCCAGCGCCGCCGAATACACGAAGGGCTTCATGGCCGAACCGGGCTGGCGCCACGCCTGCGTGACGTGGTTGAACTTTTGCAGGTTGTAGTCGAAGCCGCCCACCATGGCGTGGTAGGCGCCCGTGTCCGCATCCAGCGAAACGAAGGCGGCGGCCACCAGCGGCACTTGCGTGATGGCCCAGTTACCCTTGGCGTCCTGGCTGATGCGGATCACGGCGCCCGGGCGCAGCTTGATGCCGGCGCTCGCCTTGGCGGACAGCGCCGGGGCGGCAAAGCGCAAGCCGTCGCCCGTGATGGCCTTGGCGTCGCCGTCGCCCGTGTCGGCCACCACCTTGCCGCTGGCGACTTCCGTGACGACGGCGGCGATCAGGCCGTCGCTGTCCGGACGTTTTTGCAGCGCAGCATCGATGGCGTCGTCGCGCTGCTCGGGATCGGCCGGCATGTCGATGAAGGTTTCCGGGCCGCGGTAGCCGTGGCGCTGGTCGTAGGCGATGACGTTGCGGCGCGTCGAGGCGTAGGCCGCGTCCTGGTCCGCCTTCAGGATCGTCGTGTAGACGCTGATGCCCTTGATATAGCTGTCTTCCTTGAATTGCGCAAACACGGCCTGGCGCGCCAGTTCGGCCACGTATTCGGCGTGCGTATCGAAACCCTGCTTGCCGCGGCTGTTGATATGCAGCGGCTGGGCCAGCGCCTGCCGGTACTGGCCTTCGCTGATGTAATCGAGTTCACGCATGCGTTTCAAGACCAGCTGCTGGCGCGCGTGCGCCTTTTTCGGGTTGCTGATCGGGTTGTGGCGCGACGGGTTTTGCGGCAAGCCGGCCAGCATGGCCATTTCCGCGATCGACAGTTCATTCAGCGGCTTGCCGAAATACGTCTGCGCCGCGCTGCCGAAGCCGAACGAGCGCTGGCCCAGGTACATCTGGTTCATGTACAGCTCGAGAATCTGCTCTTTCGACAGGGCCGCCTCGATTTTCAGGGCCAGCATGATCTCATTGAGCTTGCGCGAGGCGACTTTTTCGCGCGTCAGGAAGAAGTTACGCGCCACCTGCATGGTGATGGTGGAGCCGCCGCCATGGCCGAAGCCGTGGCGCAGGTTCGACAGGACGGCGCCGCCGGCGCGCACGAAGTCGATGCCGTGGTGTTCGTAGAAGCGGCTGTCCTCGATGGCCAGCAGGGCTTTCTTCATCATTTCCGGCACTTGCGCGATCGGCACGAAGTCGCGGTGCTCTTCGCCGAATTCGCCGATCAGCACATTGTCGGCCGTGTACACGCGCAGCGGGATCTTCGGCTGGTAATCGGTGATAACGCCCAGCTCGGGCAGGCGGGGGCGCACGTACAGGAACAGATAAGCGACCAGCAGCACGGCGGCGGCCAGCGCGGCGCCGCCGGCGATGATGAAGCCGCGCACGGCGGCGCGGCGGGAAGGCCAGGGGAATCCGGATCGTTTGGCAGTCAAGGCAGTCTCACATGAGCGTGCAGGGCACGGTGGCAGCGATTATAGACCAATGCGGCGGCGCTCCCGGCGCGGGCCAGGCGCCGGGACCGGGAGCAAAAAACCTTTTCATCGAAACGCGGCTGTGCGATAGTCTCGGCTTCAAGCAAATAGCCCGGGCGTCAATCCGGGCTGTTTAATTTATACAATTAAGGATTTATTTATGGCAAAAGATGCAATGCCGAGCGCCATGAAGCCGTACATCCCGGCCGATGCGAAGCTGCCCGAGATGACCTTCCGCGCGCTGTTCATGGGCGTCATCCTGGGGATGGTCTTTGGCGCCTCCTCGCTGTACCTGGTGCTGAAGGTGGGCCTGACCGTCAGCGCCTCGATTCCCGTCGCCGTGATCGCCATCACCCTGTTCGGCCTGGCCAAGAAGGTGGGCGGCAAGGATTCGTCGATCCTGGAAAACAGCATCACGCAGACTGCCGGTTCGGCCGGCGAATCGCTGGCCTTCGGCTTGGGCGTGACCATGCCCGCCATCCTGATCCTCGGCTTCGACCTGGAAATCTCCAGAGTCATGCTGGTCGGTATCCTCGGCGGCCTGCTGGGCATCCTGATGATGATCCCCATGCGCCGCACCATGATCGTCGACCAGCACAAGGAACTCAAATTCCCCGAAGGCACGGCCTGCGCCGAAGTGCTCAAGGCAGCCGCCACGGAAGAATCTCGCATCGCCGCCGGCGAAAGCATCGAGAAGGATTCGGCCGCCGCGCTGGACGCCAAGCGCCGCGCCAAGATCATCTTCGGCGGTTTCGCCGTCGGCCTGCTGTATAAAGTCTTCAATATCTCGTTCAAGGGCTGGAAGGACACGCCGGGCGTGGAATTTGCCGCGCCGCTCAAGGGCGGCTCCATCGGCGCCGAGATTTCCCCTGAATTGCTGGGCGTGGGCTACATCATCGGCCCGCGCATCGCCGCCACCATGGCGGCCGGCGGCGTGCTGTCGTATCTGCTCTTGATCCCGATGATCAAGTTCTTCGGCGACAGCCTGACGACCGTGCTCTCGCCGGGCACCAAGTTGATCAGCGAAATGGGCGCCGACGACGTGCGCAGCGCCTACGTGCTGTACATCGGCGCGGGCGCCGTGGCCGCCGGCGGCCTGATTTCGCTGGTGCGCGCCATGCCCATGATCTGGCGCAGCCTGTCGGCCGGCCTGAAGGGCATCGGCAAGGGCATCAAGACCGATTCCACCTTGCGCACGGACCAGGATATCCCTCTGAAGTGGGTCGTCATCGGCTGCCTGTCCATCATCGCCGTGATCACGTTCGCCACGCCGCTGCACATGAATTTCCTCGGCGCGCTGCTGATCCTCGTCTTCGGCTTCCTGTTCGCCACCGTGTCGTCGCGCCTGACGGGCGAAATCGGCTCCTCGTCGAACCCGATCTCCGGCATGGCCGTGGCCACCTTGCTGTTCACTTGCCTGATCTTCCTGATCATGGGCTGGACGGGCGGGCGTTACTATGTGACGGCCCTGTCGGTGGGCGCCATCGTCTGCATCGCCGCCAGCAATGCGGGCACCACCTCGCAAGACTTGAAGACGGGCTACCTGGTGGGCGCCACGCCGCGCCTGCAGCAGTACGCGATTTTGGCCGGCGCCTTGTCGTCCGCGCTGATCCTCGGTCCGATTCTGCTGAAGCTGAACGAGGCGAGCACCGTCTACGTGCCGGCCGCGCAAGTGGCACCTGGCCTGACGGTCGATGCATCGAAGCTGACGGTGACGGGCGAGCTGCATGGCCCGCAAGCCGAGAGCGACCACAACACGTACAAAGTCTGGCAAAAGACCGATACCGTGGGCGGCCCGGCCGGCAAATATTTTGTCAAGGAAGATGGGCAACTCGCTTATCTGGTCGATCCGGGCATCAATGGCCACTACAGCAAGCGTCCGGACGGCTCGGAAGTAAAGAAATACGATGCGCCGAAGGCCGTGCTGATGTCCTACATCATCAAGGGCATCCTCGACCAGCAGCTGCCATGGACCCTGGTGCTGTTCGGCGTGATGATCGCCGTGGTGCTGGAAATGGCCGGCATTCCGTCACTGGCGTTTTCGGTGGGCGTGTACCTGCCGCTGTCGTCGACCTTGCCGATCTTCGTCGGCGGCCTGGTGCGCTGGCTGGCGGACCGCCGCAACAACAAGCTGGAACACAACGCCAAGCTGAATGAAGAAGAGCGCCAGCTGGCGGGCGACCGCAGCTCTGGCGTGCTGCTGGCGTCCGGCTACATCGCCGGCGGCGCGCTGGCCGGCATCATCATTGCCATCACGGCCGGCGTGCTCACGCACTTCGACCAGATGATGGCCGACTGGGCCGAGCACGGCAACCCGTTCTACGCGGGCTTGAACTCGGATGCGCTGTCCCTGCTGCCGTATGCGGCCATCATCGTGCTGCTGTACTTCGTGGCGCGCGAGAAGAAGGCATCGCAGGCCTAGCACGCGACCGATCCGCATTGCCAGCCAAAACCGCCCGGGTGATACCGGGCGGTTTTTTTTGCGCCGTGCAGGCTGCTGCAGCCAGTATTTGTTGTAAAAATGCAATCAGATGGGCTCAGGGTGGTATATTGTTAGCAATATTTAAAATACAACAAACTGGAGTTCCATCCATGTTCAAGCTGCGATGCCGTCACAAGTTGCAATATTTGATCCATGTCGCCTTGCTGGCGGCCAGTCCCCCCCTGCATGCGGCGGCATTTCCCGTCGAGGCCATGTTCGAGGCGGAAGCCGGGGCGCCGGGCGGTCCCTGGACGCAAGAGTATCTTGGCAGTAATGTGATTTCCGGCGGCAGCTACCTGTCCACGCCATCGGACCTGGCGCGCGCCGATACGCCGGGTGCGGCGGCCGAGTTGTCGTACACGGTGGCCGTGCCCCGCGACGGCAACTACACGGTCTGGCTGCGCGTGCTGGCGCCGGCGGCGGACGCCGCATCGCTGTACCTGGCGCTCGACAATGGCGCGTATGCCAGCGTCTCCGTGCCGTTCATTGCCGGCCAGGCCGCGCAGTGGACCTGGGTGCCCGTCACCCGCTGGCTGGCCGCGGGCGAGCGCGAACTGAAGCTCCAGTACCGCGAGGGCGGCGTGGGCATCGATTGCCTGCTGGTGACGGCGCTCGCCGATTTTGTGCCGCAGGGCTATGGCGCGTACCCGCTGCCCACCGTGCTGCCGCCGCCAGGCGAGCATCCGCGCCTGTTTGCCCGGGTGGGCGACCTGGCGGCCATACGCAGCCGGTTCGAATCTGATGCACAGGAGATGGCTACGCATCGCGCTGTCCTGAATGGGTTTATCGCATCACCGGCGGTCGTGGCGCTACCCGTGTTCGTGCCAGGCGGCCCCGCCGGGAGCAACCACCAGGTCGACGTGGTAAGCACGATCAAGGCGAAGGCGCTGTTCTCGCTGCTGTACGAACGCGACGGTTCGCCGGTGCAGGCGCAACGGGGGCGCGAAGCCGTGCAAATGCTGCTCGACTACCTGGCGGCCGTGCGCTTTTCGCCCGGGTATAGCCACCCGAACGAAAAAGGCGACATCATCCTGGCCAGCGCCATGGTGTATGACTGGTGCTTCCATCTGATGAGCGCGCAGCAGCGCGCCTATGTCGTCACGCGCTTTACGCAGATTGCCGCCACGATGGAAATCGGCTTTCCGCCATCGCGTCAAGGCGCCGTCGTGGGCCATGGCAGCGACAACCAGCTGCTGCGTGACCAGCTAGCGGCCGCCATCGCCTTTTATGACGAGGCGCCGCTGGTCTACAACATCGTTGCCGGGCGCTTCTTTGCCGACTATATCGCGCCGCGTAACTACGCCTACGCCGCGCAAGCCTATCACCAGGGCGCGTCCTATGGCACGGTGCGTTTCCTGGCGGACATGTACGCCGCCTGGCTGTTCCGGCGCATGGGCGCTGCCCCCGTGTTCGATCCCGTGCAGCAGATGACGCCGTATCATTGGCTCTACACGCGCCGCCCCGACGGGCAATGGATGCGTGATGGCGACGTCTATCATTCCTCCTATACCAACAGCAGGCAGACCTGGAGCGAACCGCTGGCCTTCATGTTGCCCGCGACCTACTATAACAATTCCACCTTGAAGCAGGAGTATTTGAAGCAGTCGCTGCAGCAGTCGACCAGTTTTATCCATGCCAAGGACAGCATCTGGCCTATTTTGCTTGGCAATACAGGCATGGACAGCACGCCCAATCCGGCCACCTTGCCCTTGACCAAGTATTTCCCCGATCCCGCCGGCTTGATGATCGCCCGCACGGGCTGGACCGATGGCATACATGTCGAGTCGGGCAATGTCGTGGCGACGACGAAGCTGGGCGGCGACTGGTTCGGCAACCACGAGCATTATGACGCCGGGCATTTCCAGATTTACTACAAGGGCGGGCTGGCCATCGATTCGGGTATTTATAGCGGCAGGGATGTGACCGATCCCGCCATTCCGCTCGAATACGGCAGTGCGCACGACATGAACTATCACAAGCGCAGCATCGCGCACAACACCATGCTGGTGTATGACCCGGGCGAGAATTTTGACGGCTATGCCAATGACGGCGGACAGCGCTTTCCTGGCGAGGAGCCGCAAAGCCTGGCGGAACTGGCCAACGGCTACAAGGTGGCCACGGTCCTGCGGCACCAGTCCGGCCCCCAGGTGCAGGCGCCGGACTTCAGCTACATCAAGGGCGACCTGACGGCGGCCTACAGCAGCAAGGTGCGCCAGTTTCAGCGCTCGTTCGTGTTCTTGAACCTCAAGGATGCGAACCACCCGGCCGCGCTGATCGTGTTCGACAAGGTCAGCGCCAGCGATGCGGGGTTCAGGAAGACCTGGCTGTTGCACAGCCAGTCCGAGCCGGAAATCAGCGGCGACACGGTGGTCATCCAGCGTACGGATTGGGACTACAACAGCACCTTGCAGTACAACGGCAAGCTGATCAACCGCACCGTGTTGCCAACGAATGCCGTGCTGGCCAAGGTGGGCGGCAGCGGCAATGAATTCAGCGTCGGCGGCATCAACTATCCCATCCAGCCTGAAGCGGACTATTCGACCGAGGAAGCGGGCGCCTGGCGGCTGGAAGTGTCGCCGCCGGCCACCAGCGAAACGGACTTGTTCCTCAATGTCATGCAGGTGATGGATGCCGGCAGCGCGCTGCCAGCGCTGCCCACGACGGCCATCGCTTCGCCGCTGCTGGCCGGCGTGCAGATCAAGGACCGCGTGGTGCTGTTTTCCAGGAGCGGCTTGCCGCTGGGCGGGACCGTCACCTTCGAGCTGCCGGCACAAAGCGCGTCCATGCAGGTGCTGGTGACGGATTTGCAGGCGGGAAGCTGGACTGTCCGCAAGCGCGGGTCGGGCGGCCCCATCGAGGATGAGGTGAGTGACGACGGCGGTGCCTTGTATTTTGTCGCCAATGGCGGCGGTGCGTACGACCTGCAGCGCAGCGCAAGTGGCACCGGGCGCGCGGCGGCGTTGCCAGCGTCACCGGCCGTGCCGTGAAAGGCCAGGCTAGACAGGCCGCGCCGCCAGTTGCGCAGCGCTTGCGTAGATCGTCACGTGTTCGGACGCCATTTGGCGCAGGTGGTCATAAAATGCCTGCGCCGGTATGCACCATGACGCCGCATCGCCCACGTGCCCGTTGACGCGCAGGCCGGCGGCGTCGAACTCCCGGTGAAAGTAGTCGCGCAGGTCGCCGCGCCCGGGATGGTCGATGCGGCGCTGCGCGATGGCGGGATCGAAGGGGCGCACGGGCACGTCCCAGCGCCGGCCGGCGTGGTCCAGGCAGGCCAGCAGCTTTGTATCGCCTGCCCACACGGGCACGGGAAAGGCGTCGCCCATGGCGTCTTCCAGCGCGTGATAGAACGTCACCGGCCCCATGGAAATGCCCAGGCCCAGCACCTTGGCCTGCTCGCAGCCGATGAAGCGCTGCCAGGGCGAATCCACGCCGAAGATCGACGGCGCGCGGTGATGCGCCTCGGTGAGAGTGTCGGCATGGCGGCCCCACGCGGACACGGAGTGGGTCGGGTGGATGCTGCGCCGCACACCGGCGCTGGCGAGGAACGCTTCGGGCAGGCGCCCCATGTGCGTGCCATGGCGGCGCGGGTCGAACACATAGTCTTTCATGTCGCAGGTGGCACGCACGGTCCCGCCCGGCAGATAGTAGGTGGGCAGCAGCAGGGTGCCTTGCGGGCCGACGGCGTCCTGCAGGGCGGCAATCACGGCCGCCGCGCCGCCTTCCACGTAGCCGAGGCTTTTCAGCGAAGAGTGCACGAATAGCGTGTCTCCGTGCGCGATGCCCAGCCGCGCCAGATCGGCGGCCAATCCGGCGCGCGTCACGTGGCGCGCGCCGTGGCGCATGTTGCGGGCGCTGGCGGCGCGGCGCCACGCTTCCAGCGCGGCCCTGGCGGTGCGCCTGGCCCCGTCAAGCATGGCCTGACTCCAATTCCAGCAGGTTGGCATCGATGCAGAACTTGGCGGCCCAATTCAGGTAAGCCCAGGTGCCGTAGTCGCCATCGACGGGAAACGAGCCCTTGACGCCGCCGCGCGCGTGCGCGGGGCCGTCGATGCTGACCGCGCGCCGCACGTAACGATTCAGGCGGCGCGCCGCGTCGAGGTAGCGCCGCTCGCCCGTGAGCTGGTACAGCAGGAACAGACAATGCGCGTTTTGCGCCGAACCCGTGAGGCAGGCGTAGCCGGCCCCCGGCTGGAAGTCGGGTCCGAGGCGGCCAGGCAGGTAGCCGTCTGCCGCCACGGCCCTGGCGACGCTCGTGCCGGTGCGCGCGGCGGCCTCCAGCAGGTCGGCGCGCGCCGAGAAGCGGTGCGCTTCGAGCACGCCGCGCAAGGCGTAGCCGATGGTGTGGGTCAGGGGCAGCAGCGGGTTGTCCAGGCAGTTCGAGGCGAACCAGCCGTTGGGACGCTGCTTCGTCAACGCCCAGTCGACCTGGCGCAGGCCCGCCGCGCCATAGCCGTGGCCCGGCGCGACGCGGTCCGCTTCGAACAAGCCCCACGCCACGTGCGTTTCATACGCCTTGTCGCCGGCGCTGGCGAACGGCGTCGGATGGCGGCGCCAGCAGCCGTCGGCATCCTGGCTGTCGCGCAGCCAGCGTGCCGCGCGGTGCATGGCGTCCTCGTAGGCCCCGCCGTACGCTGCCACGCCGGCCGCCAGGCCAAGCAGGATCTGGCCCGTGTTGAAGGTGACGGGCACGCGCGGCGTCGAATCGATCTTCCCGCCCTGGAAACCGCCTTCCGGGAACTGGATGGCCACGCACCAGTCGAGCATGCGGCGCGCCCGCTCGTGCAGCGCATCATCCCCGCCCTCGTCGCCCGTTCGCTGCGCCAGGGCGATGACGGTGGGGATGATGTAGCCGGTGGTTTCGGGATAGGAGCTAGCCCAGCCCGTCAGCAGGCTGTAATCGCGCGCGACGCCGCCGTCGTTGGAGCCGGAATGGTCTTGCGCCGCGCATAGCCAGGCCGTGCAGGCCTTGACGACGGCTTGCGGCCCGGGATCAAAGGCGGGCAGGCCGCGCCGGTCCGACAGCCGCTCCATGCGCGCCGCCGCCGGCAGGCCCGCCTGCGGCGCCAGAGTATTCCTGAGTTTCGCGAGCAAGGCGCGCATGGCTTTCCATCCGGTGGTTGGCTCAGGCTACTGTAGCGCCGGCCATCGGCAGGGCTATTGACTTACCGCAAGGATTGGCCGCCGCGTCGCTGCCGCGGGAATTGACGCATAATGGCTGTATCACCATCGCCGACGAGGCCCGCCATGAACACCGTCACGCTTGAGTATTCGGTCGTCACCAATCCCGACTCGTTTGTCGGCTTCAAGTATTACGTGAAGGCGGGGCAGGCATTCGATGCCGACGATTTCGCCTATTCCTACAAGCTGAACCGGTCCGACCTGGACCCGGATAGCGTGCTGGCCGCGCGCGAGGCGGCGGCGAATTTGCAGCCGGGCGAGTGGCTGACGGTGTCGCATTCGATTGCGGCGTAGCCGGCATCCTTATGCTGGCGCAAACCACGCGCGCAGTTCATCGACGGCCTTCTGCGCCGAGTCTTCGGTCAACGTGAGCACGATGACCATTTCCTGCGCCGGGCGATGCTGCCCATCGCTGCCGGCCAGCTCGATGGCTTGCCTGAAGCTCGTGTAGCAGGGGCCGCACTCCTGCGGGCATTGTTGCACGATGCGCGCCGCCTTGCCGGCGTTGCGGTCCGCCAGGTTGACGATGGGATTGCCGTCATAAAACGGCTGGCCATTGGCAAATGCGGTGCGCAGATACGGCGCGCACTGGCCGTCGAGGAAGGCCAGGCGGGCCTGCCAGTAGGCCTCAGCCGCCGCATACACGGCGTGGTCTTCGAGAAAATCGGCAAACAGGAAATCGTTCATTATGGTCTCTCCGGCTAGATGCCGAACACTTTCAAGATCGCGTCAGTAAAACCCTCGAACCAGCTGCCTACCTTGCCCGGCTGCTTGCCGTGGCGCGGGGTTTCTTCGTACAGGTAGACGCCGTTGCCGCCGTCGAAGCGGTCGTTGAGCAGCGCCTGCTGGCCGCGCAGGTAGGGCAGGAAGGTTTCGCTGCGCATCGTCGAGTACAGCACGTCGGTGGTAAAGCCCAGGGTGGCGGACTGGCTGATGGAGCGGCCCTGGCCCGCCCGTTCCAGGCGCACGCCGCGGCAGCCGCGCACGATCAGGGTGACGGGGCCGCGAAACACGATGAAGCGCAGCTGCAGGGTGAGCCAGGCGTGCAGGCTGCCCAGGCGCCAGTGGCTCGATATCGCCAGCGGCTGGCCCGCGTCACAGACCAGGCCCACGAGGCCCCGCGGCTGGAACACGAGCGCGCTGCCGGCTGGCAGGTGGACGACGGCCACTTCCAGCAGCGGGTCGTCGCTGGCGGAAATCGTCACGGATGCGGTCACGTCGCTTTCCAGCCGCGTCAGCGCCGCCATGCCGGCGGCCAGGCTGGTGAACGGGAACCGCCAGTCCAGCAGCCACTGCGTGCGTTTATGCGTGCCGACGGGCGACGATTGCAGGTATTCGGGATGGATCAGCATGCGCTGGCCGGGCTGCAGCAGCAAGCCCTGCGAGACGGCGGAAATGCGGGACTGGCCATCGGGCGGCAGGGGGAGCGCAGTGGCCGTCACGCCCAGCGCGTGCGCGATGGACAAGGGCTTCAGGCGCGAAGCGATGGGCGCCAGCACGAAGTAAAAGAAGGCCTTGATGGCGGCGGGCAGCAGGATGGCCGACAGCACCAGCAAGGCGGCCGTGGGCGCCACGTCGAGCACGGGAGCGCGCCAGCGGGCGATCCAGTTGCGCGCCAGTTGTTCTTCGCCTGCCGCAATCGCCTTTTGTACGGGCGCCAGCGCGCCGGCCAGCGCCGCATTATCGACGGCGAATGGCGCGGGGCGGGTGATGTTGGTGGCGTTGCTGGTGCGCGCGCGCTGCGCCAGCCAGGCCTGATAGGCTTGCAGATTGGTGTCGCGCAAGCGCTGGCCCTCCGCGTCGAGCTGCGACAGCTGCGCGTAGGCGTCGCTGCCGGGCAGGCGCGCCGCCACGGGATGCTGCGCTTCCAGCTGCCGGCGCTGGCGCCCATTATTTTGCAGCGCGGCATACGCGCGCACATGTTCCGCATGCAGGCGCGCCAGCGTCTGGCGTGCATCTTCGCCGCCGATCGCCGCCTGCAGGGCGCTCAGGTAACGGGCTTCCTGCGCCAGCACTTCGATTTCCACGCGGCGCGTGGCTTCGTCTTGCGCATGCAAGGCCAGGGTGTGCGTGTCGGGCAGGGGAATAGTAAACAGCGACGGTTGCTGCCGCGCGCGCAAGGCCGTCAATTGCGCTTGTACTTCTGTCAGGCGCGTGGCGATGCTTGCTTGTGATGCTAGCCGCAGGGCGTTGATGCGGTCCGTGGCGGCAGTGGCCAGGCTGGCACCATGGCTATCGGCGCTGCCGGAAGCCTGGCGCAGGGCGGCGACAGCCTCGCTGCCGGCGCTGTAGCTGCGCCATTCGGCCAGCAGCAATCGGCCGGCCAGCAGGATGACGATGAACAGGGCGAACTGCAGCGCGTGGCGCAGCAGGAAGCGCAGGATGGCCGTCAGCAGCTTGCGCAAGGAGTAATCGCCTTAGCCGGCCGCGCTATCGGCGTCGGCGCAGCATTTCTTGTATTTTTTACCGCTGCCGCAGTGGCACGGGTCGTTGCGGCCTGTTTTCGGCAGTTCGCGCAGCACGGTGGCGCCGGGCTGGCTTTGCACCTGGCTTTTCAGGTGGCGCTGGCGCGCCCAGGCGGCGTTGATGGCGATCACGGCGGGAATCACGCCATCCATGGCCGTTTCGGCCGCGTCGTCATCGAGTTCGCTGGCGCTGGCCAGGTGCTGGAACGGCGCCAGGTAATCAGGATGGCTGACGGCCAGGGCCGCCCACTGGGGCTTGTCCAGGCTGGTGCCCAGCACAAAACCGGCGCACCAGGCGGGCACGCTCCATTCGGGGCCGCAGACGTAGATGGGCTCGAAGCTGTCCGGATCCTTCGCCAGCCATTCGACCATGTAGGCGTGGTGGCGGCGGGCCAGGCTGGCCGCCCGTTCGCTGGCAGCATCCGCTGCGGGCGCGGCGCTGCCGGCCGCCTTGTCCCATACCCATGGCAACCACTGTTCCGGCGCGATCTGCTTCGGGTTCAGGGCGACGGCCGTGAGAAAACCTTCGAGCATCGACACGTCCATGGCGCGGCCTTCCAGCGCGGGCGCGGCCAGCAGGGTGTCGAGTTCGGCGTATTCGTCGTCGGAGAGGGGCGAGGTGGTGGAGATGCTGGACATAATATTCTTTGGTGATGTGGGGGGAGTGGCCGGTGGCCCTGGCGGTATTGTACCGCCCGCCAAGGCAATAACCGGCGCCGGAATGAAAAACGGCGGCCCGCAGGCCGCCGTTTTCAGCTAAGGCAGAACGCTTACTTCACGCCGTGCATCAGTTTGTTGATCAGCGGTGCGATCAGGAACAACACGACGCCGGCGCCCAGCAGGGACCAGAAGCCGAAGGTATAGCCGGACAGGGCCGACTGCACCGACATGCCGCTCGTGCCGCTGACGTGGCTGGCGAAGATGCCCGACAGGTTGTTGCCGATGCCGGTCGACAGGAACCAGCCGCCCATGCCCAGGCCCACCAGGCGCACCGGCGCCAGCTTGGTGACCATGGACAGGCCGATAGGCGACAGGCACAGCTCGCCGATCGATTGCAGCACGTAGACGGTGGTCAGGGTCCAGAACGGGATCTTGTTATCGGCGCCAACCAGGCTCGACAGAGCGAAGATCAGCAGGCCGAAGGCCAGCGCATTGCCCAGCAAGCCCAGGCCGAATTTGCGCGGGATCGACGGGTTGACGTTGTGGCGCGCCAGGAAGACCCAGACGGCGGCGATGATCGGCGCGAAGACGATGATGGCGACCGAATTGACGGTCTGGAAGTAGGCGGTCGGGAAGATCCAGAAGCCCAGGTCGCGGTTGACGATCTTGTCAGCCAGGAAAGTAAACGAGCTGCCAGCCTGTTCGAAGAACATCCAGAACAGGATGTTGAAGACGAAGATCAGCAGCATGGCGATGACGCGGTCGCGCGCCACTTTGCCGTTGCGGATGCCTTCGATCATCAGCATGACGGCCAGACCGACGAACAGCACGGTCAGGACGATTTGCAGCTTTTCAGCGCCGACGGTCAGCAGGAAATACATCAGCGGGATTACGCACAGGGAGCCGACGGCCACCCAGACGACGCGCATCGGGTTGCCGGAACCGGCTTCCGGAGCGCCGATGCCCTTCAGGGCGCGGCGGCCGATGAAGAACCATACCAGGCTGATCAGCATGCCGAAACCGGAGGCCATGAAGACCATCTTGTACGACGGCATGGCGCTGGTGCCGAAGATCGACTCGGCCAGCCATTGCGTGAAGACAGGCGCGACCATGGCGCCCATGTTGATGCCCATGTAGAAGATCGTGAAACCACTGTCGCGGCGCGGATCGGCGGTCGTGTACAGCTTGCCGACCATGGTCGAGATGTTCGGCTTGAACATGCCGTTACCGACGATCATCGTGGCCAGGCCCAGGTTGAAGATGTCCTGGTTCGGCACGGAGATGCAGAACAGGCCGGCAGCCATGAAGATGGCGCCCAGCAGGATGGAACGCTGGTAACCGATGACCCGGTCGGCGATGTAACCGCCGAACAGGGCGCCGGCGTACACCAGCGCGAGGAAGGAACCGTAGGTCAGGTTGGCCGCTGCCTGTCCCGAACCGTCGCCGCCGTGGAACTGGGCCACGATGTACAGTACCAGCGCCCAGCGAACTCCGTAGAACGCGAAGCGTTCCCAGAATTCAGTCATGAACAACATCCACAATGGGCTTGGATGGCCCATAATCTGCTTGAACTCGGGAATAACGGCTTCCTTGTTGGGCGTAGTCGCACCGCTCATGCGGTTCCTCCTGAAAAATTATTATAGTCAATCGATACAACGAACTTATGGAAGCCTGCGGGCGGCGGGGACTCTCATGAAGAACCGTACGCACGGGAATTCCAATAGGCTGGCATTCTAATCTACAAATTGCGCGGAGCGAAGGTTTCGATTCGCATTAGCAAGAATGACTGTTTCATATTAGTCAAACCGGTTTGCAGGCAAGAACGGCCCGGGCGATTTTGCGGCGGCACAGCACAACTTGCCTGACTTGTCGTATATTAAGGCTGCAAGACCTTCGAGCATCGATTTTTAAAGGATTTTTCGCATTATGGAACACGACGTTATCGATACTCTGGTTTCACCGGAAGGCCGCCTGGACGTGCTCTCCAAGACTGAAGTCAACAAACTGCTCGACACCAGCCAGGGCGGCCTGTACAACACTTTCCGCCGCTGCGCGCTGGCGGTCTTGAATTGCGGCAGCACCATCGACGATGGCCGCGCCCTGCTGGAGCGCTACCAGTCGTTTGAAATCTCCATCATCCAGCGCGAGCGCGGCATCAAGCTCGACATCAAGGGCGCGCCAGCCATCGCCTTCGTCGACGGCAAGATGATCAAGGGCATCCACGAGCACCTGTTCGCCGTGCTGCGCGACATCATCTTCGTCAGCGACGAAGTGACGGGCAACCCGAAATTCGACTTGCAGAGCACGGAAGGCGTGACGGACGCCGTCTTCCACATCCTGCGCAACGCCAACGTGCTGCAAACCCAGCTCAACCCGAACCTGGTCGTCTGCTGGGGCGGCCACTCGATCAACCGCGCCGAATACAATTATTCGAAGGAAGTGGGCTACCAGCTGGGCTTGCGCGGCCTCGACATCTGCACGGGCTGCGGCCCGGGCGCCATGAAGGGCCCCATGAAGGGCGCCACCATCGGCCATGCCAAGCAGCGTTTGCACAATGGCCGCTATCTCGGCATCACTGAGCCGGGCATCATCGCGGCCGAGTCGCCGAACCCCATCGTCAATGACCTCGTCATCATGCCGGACATCGAAAAGCGCCTGGAAGCGTTCGTGCGCGCCGGTCACGGCATCGTCGTCTTCCCCGGCGGCGCGGGCACGGCCGAAGAGATTCTGTACATCCTCGGCATCCTGCTGCACCCGGACAATGCCGAGATTCCGTTCCCGCTGATCTTCACGGGCCCGGAAACATCGCGCGAGTACTTCGTGCAGATCAACCAGTTCATCCACGACACGCTGGGCCCGGAAGCGCAGCAGCGCTACAAGATCATCATCGACGACCCGGAACTGGTGGCGCGCGAAATGCTCGAAGGCATACGCCAGGTGCGCGAATTCCGCAAGGCGCACAGCGACGCGTATTACTTCAACTGGCTGTTGAAGATCGACCACGAGTTCCAGAAGCCGTTCCAGCCCACGCATGAAAACATGCGCAACCTGAGCCTGCACAAGAACCAGCCCACGCACTTGCTGGCGGCCCAGTTGCGCCGTGCGTTTTCGGGCGTGGTGGCGGGCAACGTCAAGGATGACGGCATCCGCTCGATCGAAAAGCATGGCAACTTCGAGATCCACGGCGACAAATCCATCGCCGGCCCCATGGATGCGCTGCTGGCCTCGTTCGTCGCGCAGCACCGCATGAAGCTGGCGGGCACGGCCTACGTGCCGTGCTATACCGTGGTCCAATAAGCCGCTTTCCAGCCTGCGCCGCCCGCCTCCTGCGTTTGCAAGGGGCGGGCGGCGCCTTTTCATCCGCGTTCCCATCCATGCACCCATCGTGTTCCTTCGCCGCCACAGGCAATCAAATCGCTTGCGTCATCGATGCGTGGGTGCTATCTTTGGAACCGGTTCCAAAATAAAAATATGCAGATCAACAGGTAGTGGAGAGCACCTTGGATTCAGTACGCGGCAACAAAAAAACAGCCTCCGGCGAGCCGCCACGGCCCGTGACCATCGCCCAGGTGGCGCGTGAGGCGGGCGTGTCGAAAACGAGCGTGTCGCGCTTTCTCGGCGGCGAACTCGATGCCCTGTCCGAAAATATCCGCCAGCAGATCGCCAGCACCATCGCGCGTCTCGGCTACCAGCCGAACCAGATGGCGCGCGGTCTCAAGCGGGGCCGCACGCGCCTGATCGGCATGGTCGTGGCCGACATGCTCAATCCCTACACGGTGGCCGTGCTGCAAGGCGTGGAAGCGGCTTGCCAGCAGCATGGCTATACCTTGATTCTGTGTAATACCGGCAATGACGAACAGCGCGAACGGCAGTCGCTGGCCGCGCTGCGCTCGTACAGCGTGGAAGGGCTGATCGTCAACACGCAGGGGCGCAATATTCAGTCGTCCGACCTGCAGCAGGCGGACATGCCCATCGTGCTGGTCGACCGCCGCATCGAGGGCGCCGATTTCGACCTCGTGGGCCTGGACAATGTGCAGGCGGGCCGGCTGGCCACCGCGCATCTGATCGAACAGGGTTTCGACGCCATCGCCTTCGTCGCGCCGCCATTGACGGGCGTCAGCTCGCGGCTGATGCGCGCCGACGGTTTCCAGGCCGTGATGGCCGAACATCCGGGCTGCGTGGGCGAAGTGCTGGCCGTGGACCTGGACGACCGGTCCGCCATCGACGCGCAGGTGCGTCTATGCCTGGCGCGGTGGCGCGGCCGCCGCGTGGCGCTGCTGGCCTCGAACGGCATGGTGGCGCTGGAACTGGCGCTGATGCTGCAGCGCCTTGCCTTGCGCATGCCGCAGGACGTGGGCTTGCTGGGCTTTGACGAGTTGCCGTGGTCGCCGCTGGCGGGCCTGAGCACGATCGAGCAGCAGACCTATGACATCGGCTTTTCGGCGATGACGTGCATGCTGTCGCGCCTGCAGGGCGAGCAGTGCCCGCCGCGCGAGGTGCTGTTGCCGGGTAAGTTGATTGTGCGTAATTCCACCCAGGGTAGAGAAGTACGCAAGGGCGGCGACGCTTGAGGAAGGGAAGAGGGCGTTGCCCTTTTTTTTGAGACAGTTATGGAACCGGTTTCATAGATGGTATTCACCTGGGAAAGGAGCGTGAATAGTCAGGCAGGGCAATGGTTGGCATGAAGTTGAAATGACACGGCAAGAGGCGATCCGAATCGTCCATTTGACAATATTCCCGGCAGTGCCTCGACGAGGCCGGTACCGGGATCACAGGAGACTGAAGCATGAAGATGACTACACTGTTGTATTCGAAGATCGTGGCGTGCGCGCTCGCAGCAACGTTTGCCCTGGGTGCGGCGGCCGATGCCGGCGCCCAGACGCTTGGCGACCTGATCAAAAAAGGCAAGCTGACCATCGGCGTGGTCAGCGGCACGCCGCCGTTCGGCAGCATCGACGCCAAGGGCGCGCCCGTCGGCTATGACGTCGACGTCGCCAACCTGATCGGCAAATACATGAACCTGCCCGTGGAAATAGTCCCGTTGACGGCGCCGTCGCGCGTGCCGTCGCTGGAGTCGGGCAAGGTCGATTTCCTCGTGGCGACCCTGGCGCCCACGCCGGAACGGGCCAAGACCCTGATGTTCACCATGCCTTACAGCGCGTTCGAACTGGCCATCGTCGCGCCGGTGGGCGGCAAATTCAAGGCCCTGGCCGAGTTGAAGGGCAAGAAAGTGGGCGTGACGCGCGGCACCACGAACGATACGGCCTTGAGCCGCCTGGCGCCGGCCGGCACCAATATCGTACGTTTCGAGGATGATGCCACCGTCACCCAGGCCTTGCTCAGCAAGCAGGTCGATGCCGTCTCGATTCCCAGCACGATGGCGCTCGACATCATCAAGACGCGCGGCGCGGGCAAGATCGAGGTCCGCTTCACCTACTCGCTGCAGCCGAACTCGATGGCGGTGCGCCGCGGCGACTTCGAGCTGCACCAGTGGCTCAACAACTTCATCTACTACGTCAAGCTGAACGGCGAACTCGACGCCATCGCGCGCAAGTGGAGCGGCGCGCCGCTGCCGGCGCTGCCGACTTTCTGATACAGCAAGCCGCATAGGAAAGTGCCCGTCCGTACGGCGCGCCGCCATGGTGGCGCGGCCGGGGATGCGCACGCAGACAAGGAGTTGAGTATGCCGTATGAATTTCATTTCGAACTCGTCATGCAATCGCTGGACCGCCTGTTGTGGGGCGCGGCGCTGACGATACGCCTGAGCGCCATGGCGATGGTGCTGGGACTGGCGGTGGGCGTGTGCGCCGCCGTCATCCTGAAGAACGGTCCCGCCTATGCCCGCGCCGTGGTGCGCGCGTATGTCGAGATCATCCGCAGCACGCCGTTCCTGGTGCAGCTGTTCATCATCTACTTCGGCTTGCCGTCGCTGGGCCTGCAGCTCGACGCGAACGGCGCCGCGCTCGTCGCCATGACGGTCAACCTGGGCGCCTATGCGGCGGAGATCGTGCGCGCCGGCATCGGCGCCGTGCATCCGTCGCAGCTCGAGGCGGCGCAGGCGCTGGGCATGACGCGCTGGCAGGTGATGCGCCACGTGGTGCTGCTGCCGGCGCTGGAAAAAGTCTATCCGGCGCTGGCCAGCCAGTTCACCTTGATGATGCTGGCCTCGAGCGTCGTGTCGGCCATTTCCGCCGAAGAGCTGACCGCCGCCGCCCACCTGCTCGACGCGGAAACCTTCCGCAGCTTCGAGATCTACATCGTCGTGATGGTGCTGTACATCGTGCTGGCCCTGCTGTTCCGCTTCGGCTTCTGGGTGCTGGGCCAGATCGTCTTCAAACGCCGCCGCCGTCTGGGCGCGGCGCGCATGGGAGCTTGACATGATCAGTGACTTTTCCTGGGATAACCTGCAATTCCTGCTTGAGGCCACGCGCTGGACCATCGGCCTGTCGCTGATCGTCTTCATCACGGGCGGCATCGCCGGCTTCGCCGTGGCGCTGCTGCGCACGGCGCGCAGCCCGCTCCTGCGCTGCATCAGCGCCCTGTACATCCAGCTGGTCCAGGGCACGCCCGTGCTGATCGTGCTGTTTTTGACCTATTACGGCCTGGCCCTGTTCGGCTACAAGCTGTCGCCGGTCATCGCGGCCGGCGCGGCGATGACGATCTTTGCCAGCGCCTACCTGGGCGAGATCTGGCGCGGCTGCATCGAAGGCGTGCAGCGGCAGCAGTGGGAAGCGTCGGCCGCGCTGGCGCTGAACCGCTACCAGCAGCTGCGCTACGTCATCCTGCCGCAGGCGCTGCGCCATTCGCTGCCGCCGACGGTGGGCTTCATGGTGCAGATCATCAAGAACACTTCGATCACCTCGATCATCGGCGTGGTGGAACTGACGCGGGCAGGGCAACTGGTCAGCAATGCGACCTTCCTGCCCTTCATCGTCTTCCCCGTCGTCGCCCTGATCTACTTCGCGCTGTGCTATCCGCTGTCGCGCTACAGCCATTCACTGGAAAGGAAATTCCATGCCCATCGTTGAAATCGACAATATCAGCAAGAGCTTCGGCGCCAATCACGTGCTCAAGGGCGTTTCGTTCGCCGTCGAGCGGGGCCAGGTGATCGCCGTGATCGGCCGCAGCGGCTCCGGCAAGAGCACCATGCTGCGCTGTATCAACGGCCTGGAAACCATCGACAGCGGCAGCATCGTCGTCGCCGGCCACACGCTGACGGCGCGCCAGGAACACCTGCTCGACTTGCGCAAGGACGTCGGCATGGTCTTCCAGAGCTACAACCTGTTCCCCCACCTGACCGTGGAAGAAAACGTCATGCTGGCGCCGCGCATCGTCAAGAAGGTGCCCGACGCCCAGGGCCGCGCCACGGCGCTGCGCGTGCTCAAGCAGGTGGGCCTGGACCACAAGCGCGAAGCCTATCCCGAGCAGCTGTCGGGCGGCCAGCAGCAGCGCGTGGCGATCGCCCGTTCGCTGGCGATGGAGCCGCAGGTGATGCTGTTCGACGAAGTGACGTCGGCGCTCGACCCGGAACTGACGCAGGAAGTGCTGAAGGTGATGGAAGAGCTGGCGCAGGCGGGCATGACGATGCTGCTGGTGACGCACGAGATGGAGTTCGCGCGGCGCATGGCCGACGTCACCGTCTTCATGCACCAGGGATTGGTGTGGGAAAGCGGGCCGTCGGAAGCGTTTTTCAGCAATCCGCAAACGCCTGAAGCGCGCCAGTTCGTCGGCGCGGGAGCGATCAAATGAGCCCCGTCCTGGTAGCGGCGTCTGCTTATGGCGCAAGCAGGGTAAGGCAGCTGGGGCAAAGCCATTTCATCGACGTGGTGGCCGATGCGGGCGGCGCCGGCATCGAGATCCGCCGCGAACTGTTCACCTCCGACTTGCCGGACCTGGCGCGCATGGGCGCGGCGGTGGCTGCGCGCGGCCTGTACTGCGTGTATTCCACGCCCATCGAATTGTGGGACGCGGACGGGCTGCTGCGGCACGAGTTGCTGCAGCAGATGCTGGACGAGGCGGCGCACCTCGGGGCGCGCTACCTGAAGGTGTCGCTGGGCCATTACCCGGCCGCGCCGGACTTGCACGCCTTGAGCGCCCAGTTGGCGGCCGCGCCCGTGGCGCTGCTGGTGGAAAACGACCAGACGGCCCATGGCGGCAAGCTGGCGACGATGGCGCGCTTCCTGGCGGCGGCGCGCGACATCGGGCTGCCCGTGGGCCTGACCTTTGACATCGGCAACTGGCGCTGGGTGGGCGAGGATGCGCAGCAGGCGGCCCGCCTGCTGGCGCCGTATGTGCGCTATGTGCACTGCAAGGCCGTCCAGGATGACGGGGGCCGGCTGTCCGCCTGCGCCGTCTCCGCCGCCGATCCGGCCTGGCGCGCCGTCTTCGCGCACTTTGCGCCGGGCGTGCAGCGGGCCATCGAATTCCCGCTCGAGGCTACCGACCTGGTGGCCGAAACGGGCCGCTACATCCAGATGCTGGAGGCCGCATGACGGAACACGAAATAATGCATGAAGCGCATGCGCTCGACGTCGTCACCTACGGCGAAGCGATGGCGATGTTCGTTGCCGAGGAAACGGGCGACCTGGCGGCCGTGGCGCATTTCACGCGCCGCCTGGCCGGCGCCGAGACGAATGTCGCCATCGGCCTGGCGCGCCTCGGTTTGAAAGTCGGCTGGCTGAGCCGCGTGGGCGATGACTCGTTCGGCCGCTTCATCCGCGCCAGCGTGCAGGCCGAAGGCGTCGATTGCAGCCGGGTCGCGGCCGTCGCCGGCCAGTCCAGCGGCTTCCTGCTCAAGGAGAAGGCCGAGAACGGCGCCGATCCGCTGGTCGAGTACTTCCGCAAGGGTTCCGCCGCCAGCCGGCTGGCGCCCGAGCACTTCGACCCCGCCTATTTCCTGTCCGCGCGCCACCTGCACGCCACGGGCGTGGCCGCGGCGCTGTCCGCCACCAGCCTGGCGTTCGCCGGCCAGGCAATCGACTTCATGCGCAAGCATGGCCGGACCGTGTCGTTCGATCCGAATCTGCGGCCCTCGCTGTGGCCGTCGCAAGCCGTCATGGTCGAACAGATCAACCGTCTCGCCGCCAGGGCCGACTGGGTGTTGCCTGGCCTGGGGGAGGGAAAAATCCTCACCGGTCACGACCTGCCGCGCGACGTCGCCGGCTTTTATCTGCAGCAGGGTGCGCGCCTGGTGGTCATCAAGCTGGGCGCAGAGGGCGCCTATTACCGCACGGCCGACGGCGACAGCGGCATGGTGCCGGGCGAGCGCGTGGACAAGGTGGTCGACACGGTAGGCGCCGGCGACGGCTTCGCGGCCGGCCTGGTCAGCGCCTTGCTGGAAGGCTTGCCGCTGGCCCAGGCGGTACGGCGCGGCAACCGAGTCGGTGCCTTCGCCATCCAGGTGGCCGGCGACATGGAAGGCTTGCCGACCCGCGCCCAACTCGACGCGCTGGGCCAATCTTGAACCGAACAGGGGAACACTCGTGAAAAAACATGTGCTTGTGTATAAAAAGCTGGCCGAGCCGCTGCTGGCGCGCCTGCGCGCCGAATGCGATGTGACGTATTTCGAGGCGATCGACGCGGGCAACCGCGCCGCATTCGCCGCCGCCATCCGCGGCGCGCATGGCTTGCTGGGCGCCAGCGTGCGCCTGGACCGCGAACTGCTGGACCCGGCCGTCGACCTGCGCATCATTTCCACCATTTCGGTGGGCGTCGACCAGTTCGACGTCGACTACCTGCGCGAACGGGGTATTTTGCTGGCCAATACGCCGGACGTGCTGACGGAAACGACGGCCGACACGATCTTCGCGCTGATCCTCGCCAGCGCGCGGAGGGTCGTTGAACTGGCCGAATTCGTCAAGGCGGGACGCTGGACGCGCAGCGTGGGCGAAAGCCAGTACGGCGTCAACGTGCACGGCAAGACCATCGGCATGCTGGGCATGGGCCGCATCGGCCGCGCCGTCGCCCGCCGCGCCGCGCTGGGTTTCGGCATGCAGGTGCTGTACGTGAACGGCGAAGCGGTGCCCGAGGTGGAAGCGGCGCTGGGCGCGCGACAGGTGGCGCTCGACGAGCTGCTGGCCGGCTCCGATTTCGTCTGCGTGGTCCTGCCGCTGACGGCGCAGACGGAACGCATGATGGGGCGGCGCGAATTCGCGCTGATGCGCCCCGGCGCCATCTTCATCAATGGTTCGCGCGGGCGCATCGTCGATGAGGCGGCGCTGATCGAGGCCCTGCAGCAGGGCACCATCCACGGTGCCGGCCTGGACGTGTTCGAGCGCGAACCGCTGGCGCCGGACAATCCGCTGCCGGGCATGGCCAACGTGGTGGCGCTGCCGCATATCGGCTCGGCCACGCATGAAACGCGCTACGCCATGGCGCAGCAGGCCGTGGACAACCTGCTGGCCGGCCTGCGCGGCGAGCGCCCGCGCCACCTGGTCAGCTAAGAACGGTATCCATAAAAAGACAGACAGGGAAAGAAATGAAGAACAAGGTAGCAAGGGCAATGATCATCGGCGCGGGCGCCTGCGGCGGCCTGTGCGCGGCGCAGTCGAACGTGGCCATGTACGGCATCGCGGACCTGGGCATGGTGTCCGAGAGCGGCGGCCCCGGAGGCAGGGTGCTCAAGCTGACGAGCGGCATCGCCAACGGCTCGCGGCTCGGTTTCAAGGGCAGCGAAGACCTGGGCGGCGGCATGACGGCGATCTTTACGATGGATGCGGGCATCCTGGCCGACACGGGCGCTTCGGCCCAGGGCGGCCTGCTGTTCGGGCGCCAGGCCTTCGTCGGCCTCGCCGGCGCGGCGGGCACCTTGCGGCTGGGCCGCCAGTACACGTTCATCGATAGCAGCCTGGGCGTGCTGGACCCGTTTTACTTGGGTTTTGCGGGCAGGATGAGCAATGTCTTCACGGCCGGCTACATCAGCCGGGTCGACAACAGCATCACCTACAGCTCGCCCGTGCGCGGGGGACTGTCCGGCGAACTGGCGTACGGCTTCGGCGAAGTGCCGGGTGACGCGTCGGCAAAGCGCTACATGGGCGCGGCGGCCACCTATGCCAGCGGGCCGCTGTACGTGCGCATGGCGCACCAGGACGCCAACACCCTGTCAAGCGCGCTGTTGACGGGGCGGGCGCGCAACACGGTGCTGGGCGCCACCTGGGACTTCGGCGTGGTCAAGGCGCATGGCGCCGTCGCCGTCAGCAAGAGTACGGCCGGTGCCGCCACCACGGTCGACAGCGCGGACCTGATGCTGGGCGCCACCGTGCCCGTGGGCCCGCACCGCATCCTGTTCTCGTACGTGCGGCGCGACGACCGGCGCGCCGCCAACGGCGACGCTTCTCAAATTGGCATCGGTTACACGTATGCGCTGTCGAAACGCAGCACCTTGTACGCGGCCTACGCGCACATCGACAACCGCAACGGCGCCGCCTACCTGGTGGGCAATGCCACCGACAACGGCACCGGCAACCAGGCCTGGAACCTGGGCCTGCGCCACACTTTTTAACGGGAGAATCGAATGAAGAAAACCGGATGGATTTTGGTCGGCGCCAGCACCGTGGCGCGCGAATGGATGGTCGACGCGATCCGTCAGCAGGGCGACGCCGAGGTGCTGGCCGTGGTCAGCCGCGATGCTGTGCGCGGCGCCGCCTTTGCGGCGCAATTCGGCATCGCCGCCAGTTATACCGACCTCGATGCGGCGCTGGCCCATCCGGGCGCGGATGCCGTGTACATCAGCACCACCAACGAATGGCACATGGCGCAGACCTTGCAGGCGGCGCGCGCGGGCAAGCACGTGCTGTGCGAAAAACCGCTGGCACTGAACCTGGACGACGCCCGCCGCATGCTCGACGGCTGCGCCGAGGCGGGCGTGGTGCTGGGGATTAACCACCACCTGCGCAACGCGGCCAGCCACGGCAAGGTGCGCGAGCTGATACGCGCGGGCGAGATCGGCCAGCCCCTGTATGGCCGCGTACTGCACGCGAACAACCTGCCGCAGCACTTGCGCGGCTGGCGCCTGGATGCGCCGGAATCGGGCGGCGTCACGCTCGACATGTTCGTGCACGATGTCGACACCCTGCGCTTCCTGCTGGATTCGGAACCGCGCCACGTCACCGCCTGCGCCACCAGCGGCGGCATGACGGTGGCCGGGCTGGAAGAGGGGCTGATGGCCGTCATCGAATTCGACAACGGCACACTGGTGCAGGTGCACGACGCGTTCAACGCGCCGTATTCGCTGTCCGGCGTGGAAATCATCGGCACCAAGGGCACCATCTTCGCCACCGGCGTGATGACGCAGCGCCCCGTCGGCACCATCAGCCTGACGCGCGACGGCGGCAGCGTCGACATCCCCGTCGAGCACGAGAACCTGTACGTGCGCTCGGTGCGTGCCTTCCAGCGCGCCATGTGCGGCGAAGGGCAGCCGGCCGCCACGGGCGACGACGGCATGCGCGCGCTGGCGACGGCGCTGGCGGCGCAGCAGGCCAGCCGCAGCCACCAGCGCGTGACCCTGGCCGGCTGACGGCAGGCCGCATAAGTAAAAAAGCCGCCTGATTAAAAAAATCAGGCGGCTTTTTTTTTGCCTTGAAGCATCGAACGCCTGAAAAATCGTAGCGAGCGGATGGGAGTTGCGGCTAAGAAGCGCAACTGTGCTATAGCACAGTGAGCATCGCAGGCCGCAAATCGCGACGCGCAGTAGATTTTTCAGGTGTTCATCACTCTTCGCGGCGCAAGTGAGGGAACAGCAGGACGTCGCGGATGTTCGGAGAATCCGTGATGATCATCATCAGGCGGTCGATGCCGATGCCGCAGCCGCCGGCTGGCGGCATGCCGTATTCCAGCGCGCGGATGTAGTCGGCGTCGTAGAACATCGCCTCTTCATCGCCGGCGTCCTTGGCGGCCACTTGCGCCAGGAAGCGTGCCGACTGGTCTTCCGCGTCGTTCAACTCGGAGAAGCCGTTGGCGATCTCGCGGCCCACCATGAACAGTTCAAAACGTTCGGTGATGCCGGCCACCGTGTCGGAAGCGCGCGCCAGTGGCGACACTTCAACAGGGTAGTCGATGATGTAGGTCGGTTCCCACAGCTGCGCTTCAGCCGTCTCTTCGAACAGCGCCAGTTGCAGCGCGCCCAGGCCGGCCGTGGCGAACGGCTTGACGCCGAATTTCTTCAGCTCTTCCTTGATGAATTCCGCATCGTTCAACTGCTCCGGCGTGTAGCCCGGCGCGTACTTGTTGATCGCTTCGACGATGGTCAGGCGGTGGAACGGTTTTGCCAAATCGAGTTCGCGGCCGCCGTAGGTCAGGGTGGCGGTGCCGTGCGCGTCGATGGCGGCCTGGCGGATGACGGCTTCCGTGAAATCCATCAGCCATTTGTAGTCGGTGTAGGCCGCGTAGAATTCCATCATCGTGAATTCCGGGTTGTGACGGATCGACACGCCTTCGTTGCGGAAGTTACGGTTGATCTCGAACACGCGGTCGAAGCCGCCCACGACCAGGCGCTTCAGGTACAGCTCGGGCGCGATGCGCAGGAACATCTGCATGTCGAGCGCATTGTGGTGCGTGATGAACGGCTTGGCCGCAGCGCCGCCCGGAATCGTGTGCAGCATCGGCGTTTCCACTTCCATGAACTCGTTCTTTTCCATGAAGCGGCGGATCGACGAGATGGCGGCGGTACGCGCCTTGAAGGTGCGGCGCGTCTCTTCGTTCATGATCAGATCGACGTAGCGCTGGCGGTACTTCGTTTCCTGGTCGGCCAGGCCGTGGAATTTGTCCGGCAGCGGGCGCAGCGACTTGGTGATCAGGCGCAGTTCGGTGACCTTGATGGTCAGTTCGTCCGTCTTGGTCTTGAACAGGGTGCCCGTCACGCCCAGGATATCGCCCAGGTCATAGTGGTGCAGGGCGGCCATGGCCGCTTCGCCGGTGAGATCAAGCGTGGCGTAGATCTGGATGCGGCCGTCGGCCTTCGGGCCGGAAGCGTCTTGCAGGGTGGCGAAGGCGGCTTTCTTGCCCGCTTCGCGCTTGAGCATCATGCGGCCGGCCAGCACCACGGTGACAGGTTCGGCTTCCAGTTCTTCGCGCGTCTTGCCGCCGTATTGCGCGTGCAGATCGGCCGCCTTGTGTTCGGGGCGGAAATCGTTCGGGAAGGCGACGCCTTGTTCGCGCAGTGCGGCCAGCTTGACGCGGCGCTCGGCGATGATCTTGTTTTCATCGGGGGCGGCGGCTTGTTCTTGGATATCCGTAGTCATGGTGTTCTTCGTTGGTGATTATTGATGATGTGGTGCCGGCGCTGGCGCCACGCTGGCAAACAGTGCGTCGACGTCGAGTGCGGAGAAATTCGGCACGATGGCAATGATGTTGTCGAATGCGGCAAACGCCTCGGCCGGCAGGGTGGTGGTGAGTACCACGACGCGCATGCCGGCACGGCGCGCCGCTTCCACGCCCAGGGGCGCATCTTCGAAGACGATGCAGTCTTGCGGCAGCGCGCCGGCCAGCTGTGCGCCTTTCAGGAACACGTCCGGGTGCGGCTTGCCCCGTTCCACGTCGGCGGCGCCGACGATGGCGTCGAAGCGGTGGCGCAGGTCCAGGCCGTCGAGCGTGAACGCGATATTCTCGTTTGGCGCGGCCGTGCCCACCACCAGCCCCACGCCATGCTGGCGCGCGCTGGCGATCAGCCGGTCGAAGCCAAGCACCGTGGCCAGGTGCGGGCCATACAGTTCGCGGTAGACGACTTCCTTTTCCGCCAGCAGGGTGACGTGGTCGGCATCCTCGCCCAGATACTTGGCGATGATTTCGTGTCCCTGCCGTCCCGCCGTGTCGCGGAAAAAGGCGTCCGCATCCAGCGCATGGCCGTGGCGTTCAAAGAACGCCAGCCACGATGTCGTGTGGAAGGCCATGTTGTCGACGATCGTGCCATCCATGTCGAACAGGAAGGCGCGCTGCGCCAGTGCCGGAGCGGATGCGTTCATCCTTATACGCCTTGCTTGAGCGAGGCGGAGATGAAGTCGTCGATGTCGCCATCGAGCACGCCCTTGGTATTGCCCGTCTCGAAACCGGTGCGCAAGTCCTTGATGCGGGACTGGTCCAGCACGTAGGAGCGGATCTGGTGACCCCAGCCCACATCCGTCTTCGAGTCTTCCAGCTTTTGCTGTTCGCTCATGCGCTTGCGCAGTTCATGCTCGTACAGTTTCGCTTTCAACATTTCCATCGCTTCGGCGCGGTTGCGGTGCTGCGAACGGTCGTTCTGGCACTGCACCACGATGCCGGTCGGTGCGTGGGTCATGCGGACGGCGGAGTCGGTCTTGTTGATGTGCTGACCGCCGGCTCCCGACGCGCGGTAGGTATCGACGCGGATATCGGCCGGGTTGACGTCGATCTCGATCGAATCGTCGACTTCCGGATACACGAACAGCGACGTGAACGACGTGTGGCGGCCGTTGGCCGAGTCGAACGGCGACTTGCGCACCAGGCGGTGCACGCCCGTTTCCGTGCGCAGGAAGCCGTAGGCGTGATCGCCCTCGACCTTCAGGGTGGCCGTCTTGATGCCAGCGACTTCGCCGTCGGACTGCTCGAGGATTTCAACTTTAAAACCCTTGCGTTCGCAATAGCGCAGGTACTGGCGCAGCAGCATCGAAGCCCAGTCCTGGGCTTCCGTGCCGCCGGCGCCGGCCTGGATGTCGATGAAGCAGTTGTTCGGGTCCATCGGATTGTTGAACATCCGGCGGAATTCCATGCTTTCGATGACCTTGCGGATTTCCTGCACGTCCTGCTCGATCGCTTCCAGGGTCTCGTCGTCGCCTTCTTCACGGGCCATGTCGAACAGGTCGCGGGTGTCGCGCAGGTCGGCATCGGCCTTGGTCAGCGTGAAGACGATCGCTTCCAGCGCCTTCTTCTCTTTACCGAGGTCCTGGGCGCGCTTGGGATCGTTCCAGACGGTTGGATCTTCCAGCTCTTCGTTGACTTGCTCTAGTTTCTCCGACTTGACAGTGAAGTCAAAGATACCTCCGAAGTTCGGCTTCGCGGACCGTCAGGTCGTTGAGCAGGGCGGAGATGATATTGATGCGTTCGGCTTCCATAATGTTCTGGTCTTCTATGGTGAAATCAAACCCTGAATTATACGCGAGCGTGGCGCGTTTCCGCTGCCGCCGCGGCGCAATTGCGGCCGCGCGTGGCAATAAAATGCGTATTTTGCTATATTTGCGACAATATTTTTGCCTTGATGATGGCTATCGTGCTGCGTATGATGCTGGCGATATTGTCTTTCCACAGGAATTCTCATGCGCCACCCCCTGCGTCAACTGCCCCGTCTCGCCCTGTTACCGCTGCTGCTGGCCGGCTGCGGCGCCTTGCCGCCCGCCGCCACGGGACCCGCGCGGGCGCCTTCGGCCGCGCCGGCCGGCAGCAGCGCCACCCTGGCCCTGTTGGAGACGACGGACTTGCACGCGAATGTGCTCAGTTATGACTACTACAAGCTGCAGGCGGAACCGTCGATCGGCCTGGAACGCACGGCGGCCCTGATCGCCCAGGCGCGTGCGCAATTCCCGAACAATCTGCTGCTCGACAACGGCGACACCATCCAGGGCACGGCGCTGGCCGACTACCAGGCACTGGTAAAACCGCTGGCTTGCGACCAGACCCTGGCCATCTACAAGGCGATGAATCTGCTGAAAGTGGACGGCGGCGGCATCGGCAACCATGAATTCAACTACGGCCTGGCGTTTTTGAGCCAGGTGACGGGCAACCGCTTCGACGTCGACAGCGTCGACGCCGGCAAACCGCGCTGCGCCGGTCCCGCGTTCCCGCAAGTGCTGGCCAACGTCTACAGCGCCAGGACGGGCAAGCCCCTGTTTGCGCCATATCACATCATCGACAAGCAGATCACGGCCACCGGTCCCGATGGCAAGGCCATCACCGCCACCGTGAAGGTGGGCATCATCGGCTTTGCGCCGCCCACCATCATGGCCTGGGACAAGCGCTGGCTGGAAGGGCGCGTCTATACGCAGGGCGTGCGCGAGACGGCGGAAAAATTCATTCCCGAGATGCGCGCGAATGGCGCCGAACTGGTGGTGGCGATCTCGCACGGCGGCCTCGATGACAGCCCGTACTCGCCGACCATGGAAAACGGCAATTACTACCTGTCGCAAGTGCCGGGCGTGGACGCCATGCTGATCGGCCATTCGCACCAGCTGTTCCCGAACGCCGCCAGCACGGTGCCGCAATTTAATTTGCCCGGCGTCGACAAGGTCAAAGGATTGGTCAACGGCGTGCCCACCGTGATGGCCAATTTGTGGGGCAAGCACCTGGGCGTGATCGGCTTGCGCCTGCGCCACGACGGCAAGCAGTGGGTGGTCGACAAGAGCGCCACGACGGTGGAAGCGCGCGGCATCCAGAACGCGGACAAGAGTTATGTCACTCCCGATGCGGCCATCGCCACACTGGTGGCCAAGGAGCACGCGGCCACGATCGCCTACGTACAGACACCGGTCGGCGCCACGGATTTCCGCATGTCGACGTATTTCGCCGACGTGGGCGACGTGAGCGCCATCGAAGTCGTGAACCAGGCGCAATCGAGCTATCTGGCCGCGTATGTGAAGGCGAACCTGCCGCAGTACGCGCACTTGCCCGTGCTGTCGATGTCGTCGCCGTTCAAGAGCGGCTCGGCCGGCGTATCCGACTACACGGACGTGAAGGCGGGCAATGTGGCGCTGAACAATGCGGCCGACCTGTATTTGTATCCGAACGCGCTGTACGGCGTGAAGATGAATGGCGCGGAGCTGAAAGCCTGGCTGGAACAGTCGGCGCAGCGCTTCAATACCATCGACCCGAATAAGCTGGAAGCACAGGAGCTGGTCAACACCGCCCACCCGAGCTACAACTTTGACGCCATCACCAGCGCCGACGTGCGCTACCAGATCGACGTCACGCAGCCGCCGGGCCGGCGTATCAAGGCGCTGACCTACAAGGGTAAACCTGTGGACGCGGCGCAGGAATTCCTGATCGCGACGAACAACTACCGCGCCAGCGGCGGCGGCAATTTCCCTGGCCTCGACGGCAGCAAGACGGTGGTAGCCTCGCCCGATAACAACCGCGAACTCTTGATCGCGTATGTGACGCAGCAGAAAAACCTGACGCGCGCAAAAAACGGTTCGGCGCGCAGCTGGCGCTTCGCCAAAGCTGCCACGAAAGGCCCTGTGGTGTTCCATTCCGCGCCGGGCGTGATCGACTTGGCGAAAGCGGCCGGCATCGACAACGTGACGCAGCTGAAAGCTGACGATGGTGCGGGCAAGGGCTTTGCGCTGTATCAAGTGGACCTGTCGAAGTGAAGGCATGGTTGTGTGCCATCGCCCTGGCCGTATCGCCGCTGGCATCGGCGGCACCGGACCTGACGGCCCAGGCCAAGACCCTGATGCGCGCGGGAGTCGCGGCCCAGCCGCAGGCGCGCATCCTGTTCGAACGGGAGGCGGGGCAGGGCAGCGGCCCCGCCGCGTACTACCTGGGATTGATGCACAAGAACGGCATGGGCGGGCCGCAGGACGGTGCCGCCGCGTTGCGCTGGCTGGAACTGGCCGCGCAGCGGGGCGTGGCGCCCGCCATGTTCATCGTGGCGAACATGCTGCTCGATACCGACGAAGCCAGGGCGCGCTACTGGCTCGACGCCGCCTGCGACCTCGAATACCCGGAAGCGCTGCAGCAGAAATCCGTGGCCCTGGCCGAAGGACAGATGGGCTACGCGCACAGCGAGGAGCAATCGTTCCTGTATCTGAAGATGGCCACGCATGCGATGGGGCACCGTCCGCCTGAGCCTTGAGGGCATGGCCGGCTGCCTGGGGCAGGCCTGTTGCAATTGGAATGTGTTGAAGGAATTGTTTGTTTTTGATCGGAAAGATTAATTCTTCGTGATCATTCTGACTGCTTATATTTTCTTTCAATAATTTGTTATTTGATAGTCATTATTGGCTTTTTTAAAAAATTGTATGGCAGTATTCGACATATGGTTTTTTTATTAACTGGATGATTCCGGGAGCCCGTGTGCAAAGTCAAATGATTCGCCAACAAAAAACAATGTTTCACCATCGCCGAAGCGGTATACCGTTCTTGCCGAGGAAAATGGCGCATGCCATGCTCGGCATGTTTTGCCTGCTTGCCTCTACCGCGATGGCGCAATTGCCAGCGCCGATCAAGCAAGGCCATCCGCGGCTATTCTTGAATCAAGCCAGTTTCGATGCGCTGAAACCGCAATTGCCAAATCTGCCGGCCGCATTCCCAGCCGCAGGCGGCAGCATCAGCCTGGAGCTGTTCGCCGGGCGCAAGGATCCGCTCGATAGCGTCAACCAGCCGATTTTTGGCGAATTCAGTCCGAGCCGCAACGGCTTTTTTATCCGCCACGTCGATTCCTACGATAGCCCGGCCGGCGCGGCGGGGGAAAGCCTCGGTTTCCAGGTCGGTTTCCAGGTCAATGGACTGGACCAGTATCTGTCTGTCGCCAGGATCGATTTGAAACCCGATGTCTGGTCGAACATCCAGTTGTCATGGAACAGCCAGACCCATAAAGTTGACTTGAGAGTCAATGGCGTTGCCGTGCCCATGGGCTGGAGAACGGTCGACGGCACCAGCGCCACGCCACCGATGGAATGGAAGGCGGATGGGCAGATCAGCAGGATAGGCATGCGGCGCAACGAAACCATGCGCAATTTCCGTTTGCTCGATGGCGCTGGCCATGAATTGTGGCAAGCACCGGCGATGGATGCTTTGCTCAACAAGGCCTGGTACGGCTTCATGGAGCGTGTCGACGTACGGGTGAGCACGCTTCAAGCCTGCCCGCTGATTCCCCCTGCCAGCGGCGTGCCGGAGCTGTGCAACGTGGCCACCGGCAGCCGCGGCACGATTTATGAAACTGCGCAGATGCTGGCCATGGCCTACCGCCTGACGGGCAATGCGAAATATCTGAATGGCGCCCTGAATTACCTCGACAAGCTGCTGGTGACGCCCCCCGTGGCCGGCGGCGAGTGGTCGTCGGGCGGGCGCGTCGGCGCCATGGGCATCCTGTACGACTGGCTGTTTGCCGAAACGGGCGCGCGCGCCGTGCCCGACGCCGTGGGCTTCGGCACCTACCGCGACCTGACGGCGCAGCGAATCAAGGAAACGATCGCCGCCGATACGGGCCAGGGGCACGAGAATCTGTTTGTCTCGATGTGCGGCTATCAGCAGTTATATATCACCAGCACCAGTTTTGATTGCAAGAAGAAGCCCGTGTATGAACAGTGGGACCGCAGCGAATCGAAGCCGTCCATCGCCGGTTTCTATATCAGCGGCCACCCGTTCAGCGCCGTTAATAATGTCACCGTCGGCTTGCTGGCCATCGTCGACGAGCATCCGGAAGTGTTGCCGATGATTGAAACGTCGTATGCGCACTACGAAAAGGGTTTTCTTGCTGCACGCGCTCTTATTTCGGTCGACGGCGGCCACCATATGGGCTTTGCCTATGGTGTATCGAGCATTCCCGAGCGCCTGCTCCTGTGGCGCAGCGCGCTGGAAAGTACGGGCACGGCGCCCCTGTTGCAGGCCGACTGGCAAGCCAGGCTGATCTATCCGTATATCTACGGCTTGCGCCATGACGGCAGCTTTCCCGCCAGCGGCGACAATTTCACAACGCCGCTCGGCAGCACATTGATCGGGCAGCTGGCGCTGGGCGCGGTGACGGATACGGCCGATGGCGTGGCAGGGAAGTTTTATCGCGAGCATGTCGTGGCGTCGCGCAGCTCGCACGATGCCTTGATACTGGAACGGCTGTTGTGGCCCGTTCAACTGCCTGCAGCGCCGCTGGAATCGCTGGAACTGTCGCGCCATTTCCGGACGTCGGGCCAGGTGCTGATGCGTGATAGCTGGGACTATGCGAATGCCACGTTACTGGAATTCAAATCGACGTCCTTTATCGCGGAAAATCACCAGCACTTCGACCAGAACAGTTTTTCGCTCAATTACAAGGCTCCGCTGCTGCTCGACACGGGCTTGTATGAAGAATATGGCAGCAGCCACTGGTGGAATTACTACACGCGCAGCATTGCCCACAATACGCTGCTGATATTCGACAAGAACGAGCGGTTCACGCGCGGAGACAGGGAATTCAGCAATGACGGCGGCCAATGGTTCTATGCGCCGAGACAGGGCTATCCGACGATCGAGGAAATCAGCCCTGCTGGCCCGAACGCGCTCGACGGCATCATCCGTTACGAAAATACGCCGCAGTACACCTACACCAGCGGCAATGCAAGCAAGGCCTATGCGTCCAGCAAGCTCGATATGGCCAACGGTTTTGTGCGCAACGTGCTGTTCCTGCGCTCGCCATCGTTCTGGGGCAAGCCGGTCACTGTCGTCTTCGATAGCGTGCGCAGCAAGCAGGCCTTGCCGGCCACGTTCCTGCTGCACACGGCAAATGATCCCGTATCGGGCGCGCCGGGCGTGACGGCGCTGGGCAATGGCCAGTACCAGCTGGGCTACAAGGCGGGCCAGGAGCGCATCGCCACCATTCGCAATGGCGGCGGCATGCTGACGGCGCAGACGATCCTGCCGCTCAATGCCAGCGTGCGCAAGGTGGGCGGTGCGCAGGAGGGGGGCAATGGCTGCGCGCAGACCGATCTCGAAACTGGTGCTGTTGCCGGCAACGGCGCCGATTGCCGCTTCACCGTGCGCCGGCGCCAGGCCGATGGCAGTTACCTGTGGCGCAATCAGACGCCGCTGGTCAGCAAGCAGCAATCGTCGACCAGCGATGTCGGCGTCTGGCGCCTGGAAGTGGCGGCGCCCGCGGCGCCCGCCCTGAACGCGCCCGAGTACTTCCTGCATGTGCTGGCCGTTGCCGACAATGACGGCGGCACGGGACCGGCCGCTGCGCCGAGCGCCATACGCCTGGCTGCCGCAGCCAACACCGAGGCGCTGTTGCTGGGTAGTCAGCTGCATGTGCTGTTCAACCGCGACGTGGCGCCCGCCGCCCGCATGGACTGGGTCTCTACCCATGCCGGCGGCGCCATCCTGGCGACAGGACTGAAACCGGGCGCGCACTACGCGTTGACGTCGGCACCGGCGGCCGGCGGCTACGCCTGGAGCCTGGCCGAAGCGGCCGATGGCGCAGGAACGTATCTGAGCTCGGACCAGGGTGTGCTCAGCATCGAGTAAGCCGCTTGCCTGGCGACCGGGTCAAGCCTGAGCGTCTTTTTTAGGCTTGGCCCGCAAGCTGGCCGCCGCCTCGCCGATGGCGAACGGGTCGCGCGACAAAATGGCGGCGCCCAGGTCGACCAGCCTGGCCGCCGTGCCGATGGCCGCCTTGATGTCGGCGATGCGCTTGAGCTGCGACTTGCCCTTGGCGATGGCGCCCTCGATGTCGACGCGCGCCTGCTCGGCGCCTTCGGCCGTCAGGTAAATGCCATACGCACGGAACAGCGCGACCATCTGGTCCAGGTGATTTTCATATTGTTCCAGCAGCGCGCGCTCGTCCGGCGCCAGCGCCTCGCGTTCGCGGATGCGCAATTCCAGCACCAGGCTCGACGCCTGCGCCAGGCTGTCGGCGATGGCGTAGCTTTGGTCTTTCGTCAGTTCGCTCAGTTCGGTCAGTGGGGGCATGGGATACTCCTGTGTGCGCGCCGCTTACCAGCGGGCGGGGGCATAGAACGCCGCTTGCCGCTGCAGCGTGTCGACGTCGCGTGAAAATTGCGCCAGCTGCCGCTCCAGTTCCGGCGCCTGCAGGCGGTCGAAATTGGCCCGCAGCGCGGCCACGCTCGCTTGCAGCGCGTCGACGGCGGCGACATACGCGGCGACGATCTTTTCCCTTTCCTGCAACTGCCGGCCTTCCAGGTGCAAGCGCGTGCGGATGTAGTTGGCGGCCAGCGGTTCGCGCGGCGCGGCGTTATCGACGGCGCCGCGCAGCAGATCCAGGTCGCGCAATTCATCCTGCAAGCCGGCCCGGTAACTGCGTTGCGCATACTCCTTGAGCGCATTGCTGACGATATCGACGGCTTCCTGCTCGTCGAGCAATTCGCGCAAGGCCGATTTCTGCCGGCGCTGCGTGGCCAGCCGGCTCAGATGCTCGCTCAGTTTGACGACCTTGGCCAGCTTGTCCGCATCGAGCAGGGGCGCGCCGGCGCCCGGCTGCGCGAGGCTGCCCAGCGCATCGCCGAGGCCGGAAAACTCTTCCTTGTAGACGGGCAGCTTGTCATCGGCCAGCGCCGCCATGGTCTGGGCATAGCGCAGCAGGACGTCGTTCAGGCTGGCGATCGACGCGCTGGCTTGCGCGATCGCGGCGCAATCGGCGCGCGCCGCCTGTTCGCTCGCTTGCGCATCGAAACGCTCGGCCAGGATCAGACGCTTGCGCATGGCCTTGTCCATGCAGCTGCGGACGCCGCCTGCCAGCATGGGTTCGAAGTGCAGCGACACCTTTTGCGTCTGTTCGGCGAAGCTGCGCACGGGCGCCAGGTTGGCGGCGCAGCCGCCCAGCAGCAGGCTGGCGCTGGCGCAAAGAAGCAGGGTGGAAATGGACGAGTTCGACGGGCGCTGCATATGGCCTCCATGCGGTAGCAGTGGCTGACGGGGCCGGCGCGCACGCGCTGGCATGGCCGACGTTAGCATGCTGGGCAGTCGCAGTATTGCGCCAGATCAGCTCGCTGTGAAGTCGCCTGGCGGCCCCGTATCGGCGCCAGGGCTGTTGCCAAATGGTGCAGTGTGTTCCAATTTGCGTCATATTTTCCTTACAAAAGACTGACATCGGGCCAGCAATTAGCTCTTTTCTGCATGTTGCGACGCGTCATATGTAGTTGTTGCTGGTGCATGTTTACTCACCTACAATGATTTATCGATGGGGCGGTTATCCAGCGTACGACAATAAAAATAAGTGGCATTTAAAACGTTGTAGCAGAGGAGATGACAATGAATTTGAAACAGAAATTGCTCGTGGCAAGTTTGGTTTTGGGTTTCTCGCAGGCGGCAGTCGCAGCCGACCCCATCAAGATCGGCGTGTCCGGACCGTTTACGGGCGGTTCCGCGCCGATGGGCGTGTCGATGCGCGACGGCGTCAAGCTGGCCGTCGCGGAAATCAATGCCAAGGGTGGCGTACTGGGCCGTTCCTTGCTGCTGATCGAGCGCGATGACGAAGCGAAGAACGAACGCGGCGTGCAGATCGCCCAGGAACTGATCAACAAGGAAAAGGTCGCCGCCACGGTCGGCTACATCAACACGGGCGTGGCCCTCGCTTCGCAGCGCTTTTACCAGGAAGCGAAAATTCCCGTCATGAATAATGTGGCGACGGGTTCCATCGTCACCAAGCAATTCGCCGACCAGCCGGAAAACTACATCTTCCGCAATGCGGCCAATGACACGATCCAGTCCGGCATGATCGTGCATGAAGCGATCGAGAACCGCAAGTTCAAGAAAGTGGCGATCCTGGCCGATTCCACCAACTATGGCCAGCTGGGCCGTGAAGACCTGGAAAAGGCGCTCGACAAGAAGGGCATCAAGCCCGTCGTCGTTGAAAAATACAACATCAAGGACGTCGACATGACGGCCCAGCTGCTGAAAGCCAAGCAGGCGGGGGCGGAAGTCGTGCTGACCTACGGCATCGGCCCGGAACTGGCGCAGATCGCCAACGGCATGGAAAAACTGGGCTGGAAAGTGCCGCTGATCGGCAGCTGGACCCTGGCCATGGGCAATTTCATCGACAACGCGGGCAAGAACGGCAACGGCACGCGCATGCCGCAAACCTTCATCCAGGACGCAAGCACGCCGAAGCGCAAGGCCTTCATCGACGCCTATGTGGCCGCCTACAAGCCGTCGGGCGGACGCATGCCGTCGGCCGTCTCGGCCGCGCAAGGCTACGATTCCATTTACCTGCTGGCCGCCGCCTTCAAGCAGGCGGGCGGCACGGATGGTCCGAAAGTGCGCGCCGCGCTGGAAAACCTGAATGAGAAGGTGGAAGGCGCCGTCACCACCTACAACAAGCCGTTCAGCAAGACCAACCATGAAGCGATCACGGCCGACCTGACGGTCTTCGGCGAAGTCAAGGACGGCAAAGTCGTCCTCGCGAAATAAGCCTGGCAGACATTCGCCGCGCAGTGGCCAGCCTTGAGGAATCAGGACTGGCCATTTTTTTATCTCCCATCCTTCGGGGAATACCATGGAAATCTTCCTGCAGCTCGTCTTCAGCGGCATCGCGCTGGGCATGATCTATGCCGTCATCGCCTTCGGCTACCAGCTGACCTTTGCCACGTCCGGCACCCTCAACTTCGGCCAGGGCGAATCGCTGATGCTGGGCGCGCTCGTGGGCCTGTCGCTGGTGGGCACCATCCACGGCGGCCCCTACATGAGCTATTTGCTGATGATCCCCATCGTCATCGTCTTCGGCGCCTTGCAGGGCGTGTTCGTCGAATGGATAGGCGTGCGGCCCGCCATCAAGATCAAGTCCGAATTCGGCTGGATCATGTCGACCATCGCGCTGGCCATCATTTTCAAGAACGTGGCGGAAAACATCTGGGGCAAGGATGACCTGATGTTCCCGTCGCCCCTGTCGGCCGCGCCGTTCCAGGTGTTTGGCGCCAACGTGCAGCAGATGCAGGTGGCCGTCATCGTCGGCGCGCTGGCCATCATGCTGGCCGTCGAAGTATTCAACCGCAAATCGATCTACGGCAAGGCCGTCGTGGCGACGGCCAACGACCGCGACGCGGCCGGTTTGATGGGCATCAACACGGGCATGGTCATCACCTTTTCCTATGCGCTGTCGTCGGCCACGGCCGCCTTTGCGGGCGTGCTGGTGGCGCCGCTGACCTTGACGGGGGCCACCATGGGCGCCTCGCTGGGCTTGAAAGCGTTTGCCGTGGCCATCATCGGCGGCCTGACGTCGGGCGTGGGCGCCATCGTCGGCGGCCTGATCCTGGGCATCGCGGAAACGACCACCGGCTACTACATTTCCACCGGCTACAAGGAAGTGCCCGGCCTGCTGCTCCTGCTGCTGGTGCTGGCCGTCAAGCCGTCCGGCCTGTTCGGCAAAGCCGCGATCAAGAAAGTCTGAGGACCACATGAACAAGAAAATCACCATGCTGGCGCTGAGCGCGGCGGGCCTGGCCGCGCTCGCGCTGTTCCCCATCGTCATCCCGAACCCGTACTACATTCACCTGGCCGAAACCATCCTGATCTACGCCATTCTGCTGTTCGGCCTCGATATCGTCGTCGGCTACACGGGGCAGGTGTCGCTCGGTCACGCGGGCCTGTTCGGCATCGGTTCGTACGCCACGGGCGTGCTGGTGTTCAAGCTGGGCGCGCCGTTCTGGCTGGCCATCCCCGCCAGTATCGCGGGCGCGGCCCTGTTCGGCGCCATCCTGGCCTTGCCTGCCCTGCGCGTGACGGGGCCCTACCTGGCCATGGTGACGCTGGCCTTCGGCACCATCGTGCAAATCCTGATCAACGAGATGAGCTTCCTGACGGAAGGCCCGATGGGCATCAAGATCCACAAACCCGTCCTGTTCGGCCACAAGCTGACGGAAGTGGAGTACTACTACATGGTCGCCGCGCTGCTGGTGATCTCGCTGGTGGTGGTGCACCGCATCCTGAAGTCGAACCTGGGACGGGCGTTCGAAGCGCTGCGCGACAGCCCCATCGCCTCGGACTGCATGGGCGTGTCCGTCTACCGCTACAAGGTGTATGCGTTCGTCATCAGCGCCGGTTTCGCGGGCCTGGCCGGCAGCCTGTATGCGTATTCGGAAGAGTATATTTCGCCGAATACCTACAACTTCGAGCTGACGATCTTGTTCCTGCTGGCCGTCATCATGGGCGGACGCAAGACGCGTTCGGGCGCGCTGATCGGTGCCCTGATCGTCGTCATGCTGCCCAGCCTCTTGTCGGACATCGAATTGTTCCGCAAGATCGCCGTGTCCGCCGCCGTGCTGGGCGTGATCGGCTCCGCCTTCATGCTGGCGAAAAAACGCTCCACCGTGCGCGGCGTGCTCGTGCCCCTGGCGGCCACCATCGGCCTGGCCGCGTTTTCCTACAAGCTGGAAAACATGGTCGACTGGCGTTTGACCATCTTCGGCCTGATGACCCTGTTTGTCGTGTACTACCTGCAGGACGGCATCGTCGGCTTTTTGATGAGCTTTATCGGCAAGGGCCGGCGCCATGTGCAGGCCGTCGCTTCGCACGGCGTGGCGCCGTTCGACCACGCGCAGGGCGGGCAGCAGGGCGCGACCCTGCTGCGCGTGGACCAGGCGCTGATGCAGTTCGGCGGCCTGAAAGCGCTGAACCAGGTGGACCTGAACGTCACGCAGGGCTCCGTGCACGGCTTGATCGGGCCGAACGGCTCGGGCAAGAGCACGATGATGAATGTGCTCACGGGGATCTACAAGCCGACGGCGGGCAAGGTGGAATTTGCGGGCGCCGTCATTTCCGGGCGTACGCCGTCCGAAATCGCGCTGGGCGGCGTGGCGCGCACCTTCCAGAACGTGCAGCTGTTCGGCGAGATGACGGCTACCGAGAACGTGCTGGTGGGCTTGCACAATACGTTCAGGTCGAATGTGCTCGACGTGATGCTGCATACGCCGCGCTACAAGCGCGAAGAGACGGCGGCGCGCGAGCGGGCCGCCAGCATCCTCGAGTTCGTGGGCCTGGCGGACCTGGCCAACGAAGAGGCGCGCAATCTGCCTTATGGCAAGCAGCGCTTGCTGGAAATCGGCCGCGCGCTGGGCCTCAACCCCCGTCTGCTGCTGCTCGACGAGCCGGCGGCGGGCCTGACGGCGCCCGACATCAAGGAACTGATGGCCATCATCCGCAAGATCCGCGAACACGGCATCACCATCATCCTGATCGAGCACCACATGGACGTGGTGATGGCCCTGTCGGACGTGGTGACGGTGCTCGATTTCGGCCAGAAGATCGCCGAAGGCGCACCCGCGCTTGTCCAAAGCGATCCGAAAGTGATCGAAGCCTATTTGGGCGGCAGCGCCGACACCCTGAGCCCTGCGGCGCACTGAGAGGAAGACCATGCTGACCATTCACAATCTGCACGCCGCCTACGGCAAAGTCGAAGTCCTGCACGGCATTTCGCTCGACGTCCCGAAGGGCAAGCTGGTGACCCTGATCGGCTCGAACGGCGCCGGCAAGACCACCACCATGCGCGCCATCTCCGGCATGCTCAAACCCAAATCCGGTACCGTCACCCTGGGCGGCAAGGATGTCACGGGCCTCGATTCGCACCGCATCGCGCGCGCCGGCCTGGCCCATTCGCCGGAAGGGCGGCGCGTGTTCGCCTCGATGTCGGTGACGGACAACCTGCTGCTGGGCGCCTTCCCCCGCTTTACGCGCGCGCGCCCGAAAGGCGACATCAAGGGAGATTTGGACAAGGCCCTGGAACTGTTCCCCCGCCTAAAGGAGCGGCGCGACCAGCTGGCCGGCACCTTGTCGGGCGGCGAGCAGCAGATGCTGGCCATGGCCCGCGCCGTGATGCTGAACCCGGAAGTGATCCTGCTGGACGAGCCGTCGATGGGCCTGGCGCCCATCCTGGTCGAAGAAGTCTTCCGCATCATCACGCGACTGAAGGCCGAAGGCGTGACCATGCTGCTGGTCGAGCAATTCGCCGCCGCCGCCCTGAACGTGGCCGATTACGGCTACGTGCTGGAAAACGGCAGCATCTCCGTGCATGGGCCGGCCGAAAGCCTGAAAACCGACCCGAAGGTGATCGCGGCGTATCTGGGGGGCGGGCACTGAAGGGGCGCTTGCTTCGCGTTACTTAATGCTCGAGCTGTGTGATTAAATTTGCTGTAGTCTTCTTTTGGCGTCAGTTTTAGTTTTTATTCTAAAAAATGCGATAGGCTGAATATTGTAGGGTGAGTATTTTTGCTCAGTTTTTATGGCGTTTAATGATTTAAAACTTGGATTGATCAGATATTTTGGTTGATAAATATTAAGTTAGCGCCCAATTTTCTTATGGAAAATATATGCCAACGTGTTTTGTAATCCAGCCATTTGATGGCGGTCCATACGATAAGAGGTATAACGACGTTTACGAACCCGCCATTAGGGCGGCTGGATATGATGCCTATCGTGTCGATCAAGATCCGAGCGTGTCGGTTCCAATTGAATCAATCGAGAATGGCATTCGATCGGCTATTGTTTGCCTTGCAGATATTACAGTGGATAACCCGAATGTTTGGTATGAACTCGGATATGCGTTTGCATCTGGGCGACCAGTAGTAATGATTTGTAACGCGGAGCGACTTGGCAAGAAATTTCCGTTCGATATCCAACATCGTACAATCATAGTATATAAGTCTGAATCACTTAGCGATTTCAGTAAGCTCAAGGCGGATATAACGGAAAAGATAAAGGCCTACGTGAAAAAAGATGCAGCATTGCAGTTTATATCTGACGCAGAGGCTGTTGCTCCTGTAGCAGGTTTATCTCCACCAGAATTAAGAGTAATGGCAATTTTGGCAGGCGGCCTTAGTCCACATAGTCCAACCGGGCTATATTCCGCAAAACAGGACGCAGAACGTGCTGGAGTAACGAGTCTTGGATTCAATCTTGGGATGAAGCGTTTATTGACCAAGAAATTCATCGAAGAAACTATGATGCAGGAGGATTACAGCAGCGAGCGTTATCCAGGTCTTGAGCTAACGCCACAAGCTTGGGAATGGATTGAGGCAAATGAATCTTTATTTGTACTTCATCGTGCCACAAGGGACGATTTAGGTGACGAGATTCCTTTTTAGCCTTTTGTGTTAGTAATGAAATTTAATGCAAGTGCGCCAGCTGCCGTAATTATTAGCAAATATAGATGCGAATAATTACGGCCACCATGCTTGGCTACGCACCGTTACGGCTGATGTTCGAATGTAATCTTTAATGTTTCGTCGGCTTTTCCTGCTGCACCAGGATGAACGGGCTGACGACGACGGCCCACAGGGACGCATCGGCCGCCTGCCAGTCCAGCGCCTGCTGGTCCGAGACCTTGGCGACCTTGCCGTCGACCATCCATTGCGTGATGGTGGCCTTGTCGTCGTGCGAGATGCGCACGGCCACTTCGACCAGGTCCAGCTCGTTGGCGATCCAGACGACATTGCCTTGGGCGAAGTGCTTTTCGAGTTCGCTCCAGGCCAGGCGGGCCGTTTCGCTGTTTACTTTGAGGCGCAGTTCGGTGTCTTTTTCAGGATTGGTTTGCATGCGAAATATCAATGTTCGGTGAGTCGGATGCCGGTGCGCGCGGTTTATTTGCCTGGCAAGGCTTCCACGTGCGGCGTCGGCGTACCCTGCCATGTTAACCGATAGGCGACGCCTTTGCGAACATTGCCCACCAGGGCGGGGCGGAAGCAGGCCAGGTTGGTGCCGCTGGCGTGCCGGACGCTGGGGAAGATCACGCCCATGGAACCGGCCTCGAGCAGGATGGCGGCCAGGTCTTGCGAGGCGATGTAGCTGGCCGGGTCCAGGCAAGCCTGGTAGCGCTCCTGGCCGCGCAGGTCGTGGAAGCTGGCGGAAAAATCGGCCAGCAGCGACTGGTAGCTGACGCTGTCGTCGAAATAGTCGATTTCCTGGTATTCCACGGTTTTATGGAAAATGATCTCGGCCAGCGCCGTGGGCATGTCGAAAGCGCAATACCAGGCGCCCCGTTCGCCATCGTTGAAACGCGCCCCTTCCGGGCGGGCATACGTGTAGGCGGCGTTGATGATGCGAAAGTGCGGCACGCCAAAAACCAGCTCGTCCACGCCAATTCCTGGCGCGCCGCCGTACTCGGCCACCAGGCGCGCATTCGTCGCGTTATCGAGTTCGAACAGCTCGCGCAGGTGGCCGTCGTCTTCGGCCAGCGGCGCCAGCACGGAATCCTCCATGTCGGCGAAGCGCGACGGGATCAGGCGGCAGGTGTCGATCTGGCGCAAGGCGGCCAGCGGCGGCAGCGGGGAATTCGCGGCGGCCGGCACGATCACAGCCCTCCGCGGCGGGCGTCGAGGAGCTTGCGCACCGTCTGCATGGCCAGCAAGCCGCCGGCCAGCATCTGCGACAGGGGCGTGCGGCCGCCAAAGATCGGGTTCTTGTTGGGCAAACTTACCCATTCGTCGGCCAGCTTGTCGCCGTACAGGATGTGCAAGGCCTTGTAGATGCCCAGCAAATAGGAAATGCGCGTGATGCGGTCCACTTCCAGCACGCGGTCCGGGTGTTTCTTCCACTCGTACCAGGCGCTGCTGGACAGGCCGCCCAGCAATTCGCGCGCATCGTCGTCGCGCAGTTTCCACGCGGCGGCCAGCTTGAAAAACCCCTTCAGTGCCGCTTGCGACAATCGTTCGCGCTCGGCTTTGGCGTTCAGGTCGACGAGCACGGCCGGCTCGAAGCGGCTCTTGGGATAGGCATAGGCGAGATGCATGATATGTCCTTCAATAAAACTCTGTTTAAGGACTATTTATACTCCTTTTTCGGATTCGTTGCAACGGCCGCGCGCATGCAAAACGGGGCGCAGCGGACGTGTGTCCCGCTGCGCCCCGTTGGCGGGCGACGCTGGTTTATCTTGCCGTGACGGTGATCGGCACCGTCAGTTGCGCCGTCAAGCCGTTATTGTCCAGCGCCACGACCTTCAGCGCATAGCTGCCGGCCACCGGTTGCGGCCAGTAGGCCGTGATGGTCAGGCCGCTCATGGAGAACTGCATGCCCAGCGGCGCGCCGTCGATCGAGATCCGCAGCGAGGTCGCACCTGGCGCCGTCAGCACGATGCTGCCGCTCATGGCCTTGCCGGCCACGCCCGTCATGGCGGCGGCGCTGATCGTGGGGCCGGCGGCGGCGATTTTCACCGTGGCCACGGCCTGGCCCGTCAAGCCCGTTTTCGTATCCTTGGCGATGACGGTCACGTTGTAGCTGCCCAGCACGGGGCTGGCCCAGCTGATGACGCCGGCGGCATTGACGGCCATGCCGGACGGCGCGCCCGACAGGCTGTACGTGACGGGGTTGGGCGCCACCACCGTGGCCGTGAACGACAGGGCCACGCCCGGTTTGCCGCTGACGCTGGACACTGTCACCGCGGGCGGCAGCGGGGCGGCGATGGCCACCGTATAGACGCCTTTGCCGCTCAGGCCAGTCTTGCTGTCCGTGGCCGTCACGGTGACGGCATAGGTGCCGGCCACGGGCGCGGCCCAGCTCACCAGGCCGGCGCTGCTGATGGTCATGCCGGCCGGTGCGCCGGCGAGCGCATAAGTGACGGGATTGGCGGCCGTGACGCTGACATTGAACGTCAGCGCCGTCCCCACCTTGCCCGTGATGGCGCCGGCCGTGACGACGGGCGGCGCGACGGGGGCGATGACGATGCTGTACACGCCCTGGCCGGTCAGGCCGGTGACGCTATCCTTGGCCACCATGGTCACGGCATACGTGCCGGCAATGGGGGCGGCCCAGCTGACCACGCCCGTGGCGGCGATGCTCATGCCGGCCGGTGCGCCCAGCATGGTGTAGCTGAGTGGATTGGAAGCGGTGGCCGAGACGGTGAACGACAGCGGCTTGCCGGCCGCGCCGCTGATGCCGGCCGGCGCCACCACGGGGGCTGTCGGGGCGATCTGCGTGCCCGACAGGCTGGCCAGCAGGTTTTTCACGTTCGGCGTGCCCAGGCCGCCCAGCGGGTCATAGCCGACCCTGGCCGTGCACACGCTGCAGGTGCCGTTGCTGCCGCGCGTGATGTCGGCAAAGCTGCTGGCAAAGGTGCCGGGCACGGTGGCGATCTGGCCGTACAGCATGCTGTGCGGCAAGCCGAGCGCCGTCTTCGCCTGCAGCGCGCGGCTGGCGTTGGCGATGGCGACGAGGCCGGCCCATTGCGGCGTGGACAGGCTGGTGCCGCCGATGCTGAGCCAGCTTGCGGTGCTGCTGCCCTGTGCCATCACGGCCGTGTACTGGCCCGTGGCGGGGTCGGCATTGAAGGCTACATCGGCCACGTTGCGCCGCAGCAGATTGGTCAGGCCGGGCACGTTTACCGTCTGGTAGCTGGGCAGGGCCGTATAGGCGCTGATGCCGCCGCCCGTGCCGGACCAGGCCGCTTCGCTGCGCGCACCGCTGCCGCTGTAGCTGAGCGTGGTGCCGCCCACGGCCAGCACGTTCGGCGACACGGAAGGCCAGGACACGCCGCTGCCCGAGTCGCCCGTGGCGGCCAGGTAGCTCATGTTCTTGCCCGTGAAGGCGCTGTCGACGGAGGCTGTCCAGCTGCCTTCGGCGGCGCCAAAGCTCATCGAGACGACGCCAGGGCCCATCAGGTTGGCCAGACGCACGGCGCCCAGCAGGCTGTTGACGGACGCGTCGGGCGCCTCGATCAGCACGATGCGCGCCAGCGGTGCCGTGGCGTGCGCCCACTGCACGTCGAGCGCGATTTCCATGGCCCAGCCCGAGTTATAGGCGGGCGCGGTGGCCGTCATCGTGCTCGACGGTGTGTTGTAGACGATGGACAATTCGCAGCCACTCAGTGGTGCTGGCGGCAATGGCAGGGCGGCATTCGTGGCGATGGCTTTGGTGGTGCAGCCGGGCAAGCCGAATTTCTGGTTGAAGATGGCCAGTTCGGCCGCCGCGTTCGGGTTGTGCATGGCATCGACGATGTAGATCGTCTGCCCGGCACCCAGCTGGGCCGCCTGGGCTGGCGTCAGCGCCGTGCCCGCCGCAGGCAGGGCGGGCAAGTCGTAGGCGGCGCGGATTTGCGCGGGAGAGTAGGTCGCCACCACGCTGCTGCCGGCCATCGGCGCGACGGTGTCGCTCGTGCCGCCGGACAGCAACGGCGCGATATTCTGCGCCGCCTGTTCCGCTGCAGCGATCTTTTGCGCCGTCAGGCGCCGCGTGACCATGTCCGCCATGGCGCGGGGGACGCGCTGCATGTGCGGGCGCCAGTGGGCCGAGCCGCTGCTGTTGGCGTTGTCGCGCCCGTCCGGCGCATCCAGGAGGGCAGGAGCAGCATGGAACATCGGCTGCGCCACCAGCGTGCCGACGCCGGCGGGGATGACGGGTACCTCGACGCTGAACTGTGTCGCGGCCGTGGCGATGGCAGCGGGCGGCGCCGTCGTCTCCTGGCCGGGGCCGCACGCGCCCAGCAGGATGGCGGCCGTGGCGCCCAGCAGCAGGCGCCCGTGGCGGGCATGCGTGGGAATGAATTTTTTCATGGCGAAACTCTCCGAGTTGGGCGAGGGCCACATCTCGACAATGCATCGAGGCTGGTGGCGCGCGTTGGCGGTCCCGGCCCTGCATTGGCAGCCCCGCTGCCATGGCGCTTGCGCGCGGTAGGCCGGTGGCTTTGCGTCCCCGCCTTTCGACGGGTTTGCCCTCAGAACTGATCATGCATCATTGGAAATTACCTGATGTGCTATCAATTCTAGTGAATTTGCCAAATAAGTGTTAACTATTTCCAATCAATATTTTTATTGTTGCAATAAAATGTGGCGATTTTGCCCATTGCGGATGGAATATTGTCAGCTTGATTAAGTTTTAAAAACAGTTTTAAAAACAAGATTATCAAGGGTTTATCGATGCGTGACAGTGTTTTTGTGCAGTAACAGCGGATGCTCTTTTGCTGGCGCAATGAATTTAATGAATTTATTGAATATGCGCTGACCATCGTCAATCCTCGAACACCATGCCCTGATACGGCGCTGCCCGGCAGGCCGCCAGCCGCTGCGCCAGACTGCCCGCATGGATTTCCAGCTGGTGGCCGTCCGGGTCGAGAAAATACAGGGAATCGCCGGCGCTGCTGTTTTGCCGCCATTCCGTCACGCCAGCCGTGCGCAAGCGGGCGGCAAAGGCAGGATAGTCTTCCTGGGAAATGGAAAAGGCATAGTGCGTGTAGCCGCCCGCGCCGATCGCCGCGCCCGCATCCAGCGACAGGCACAGCCACAAATCCCCGGCCGACAGGTAGGCGCCCCTCTCCCAGCGCGCATGCATGCGCAGGCCCAGCGTATCGCGGTAAAAGACGACGCTGCGATCAAGGTCGTGCACGGACAGCGTGAGGTGGTTCAGGCCGGTCAGCATGGTGCGGGATAACTTTCAGGTGGTGTGAATCGCTGTTCCAGCCGTCGCTGTTGTTTGATCCGACATTGTTTCACGTAAACATGAGACATGGCAATAAGACCACAAAATTCGCAACGCCTGACAGAACCGTAGTGAGCGGAAGGGAGAGGCTGTCGAGAAGCGCAACCGTACTTCTAGTACGGTGAGCATCGCAGGCGGCCCATACCGACGCGCAGTAGGTACTGTCAGGTGTCACTACACAGGCTCGGCGTGCTCCACCATCAATTGCACCTTGGTCGTGCCATTGTATTCATTCGCATCAAGCCGGAAGGCGACCCTTGTCCGTTCGCCCAGGGCATCGGTATGGCCGAACCAGATGGCGTCGAAGCGCACGCCGTTCTTTTCCAGCAACAGTTTCAAATGCCGTTCCTTGAGGATGCGCTGGCTGACGACGCGGAATTCGTCGCAGAAGACGGGCGGGGCGAAGCCCTGGCCCCACACCTGGCCATCCATCAGCTCGATGAAGGCCGTCGTGTAATACGCGTCTTCCAGCGGGCCATCCGTTTCCACCACCCGTTCCAGCTGTTGGGCGCTGAGCCAAGCCTGGCCCACGGCTTCGAAGGCCTGGGAAAAGGCGTCGAAGGCGTCGGCGCGGATGGTCAAGCCCGCCGCCATGGCGTGGCCGCCGAACTTGTCAATCAGGCTAGGCGCCCGTTTCGACACGAGGTCGAGCGCGTCGCGCAAGTGGAAACCGGGAATCGAGCGTCCGGAACCCTTGATCCAGCCGTCGGCACCGGGTGCAAAGGTAATCGTCGGGCGGTAGAATTTTTCCTTCAGGCGCGAAGCGACGATGCCGATCACGCCCTGGTGCCAGGATTCGTCAAACACGCTGATGGTGCTGCTGTTGGCCGGCTCGAAATCGTCGAGGTGCAGCAGGGCCGTATCCTGCATTTCCGCCTCGATTTCGCGGCGTTTCAGGTTGATGTCGTTCAATTGCTGGGCCAGCGCCCAGGCGCGGCCTTCGTCGTCCGTGATCAGGCATTCGATGCCCAGCGACATGTCCTGCAGGCGGCCGGCCGCATTCAGGCGCGGTCCCAGGGCAAAGCCCAGGTCGAACGGCGTGGCGCTGCGCGCTTCGCGGCCCGCCACGCGAAAGAGCGCCGCCACGCCCGCGTGCATATTGCCCTTGCGCATGCGTTTCAAGCCTTGCGCGACGAGGATGCGGTTGTTCGTATCGAGACGCACCACGTCGGCCACCGTGCCCAGCGCCACCAGGTCGAGCAGGTTGTCGAGCTTGGGTTGCGTTTGCGCATCAAAGATGCCGCGCCGGCGCAGCTCGGCCCGCAGGGCCAGCAGGACGTAGAACACCACGCCCACACCCGCCAAATGCTTGGACGGGAAACCGCAGGCAGGCTGGTTCGGGTTGACGATGACGGCCGCGTCGGGCAGGGTGTCGGCCGGCAAGTGGTGGTCGGTGACGACGACCTGCATGCCGCGCCGGTTCGCCTCGGCCACGCCGTCGATGCTGGCGATGCCGTTGTCGACGGTGATGATGATGTCGGGCGATTTTTCGCGCGCCGTCAGTTCGACGATTTCCGGCGTCAGGCCGTAGCCGTATTCAAAACGGTTGGGCACGATGAAATCGACGTCGGCGCCCATGGCGCGCAAGCCGCGGATGGCCACGGCGCAGGCCGTGGCGCCGTCGCAATCGTAGTCGGCCACGATGACCATGCGTTTCTTGGCGGCGATGGCATCGGCCAGGAAGACGCCGGCCGCGCCGATGTGCAGCAAGCCGGACGGCGGTATCAAGTCCTTGGCCTCAATCGACAGTTCTTTCGCGTCAGACAGGCCGCGCGAGGCGTACAGGCGGGCCAGCACGGGATGGATGCCGCCCTGGCGCAGCAATTCGGATTCGCGGTAAGGGCAGGGACGGGTGGCGATGCGGGTACGGGTCATGATGCTTTCAACTTGTTCAGGGTAATCGCGCGCCAGAATTTACGCTGCGCATGCTTGCTGGTAGTGACGTCCAGCCAGGCGTCGCGGTGGGTCAGCACCAGGCGCAGCTGGCCCAGGCGGCCATCTTTCAAGGCCGCCAGCAGGGGCGCGAACCAGTCTGCTTCCAGCGCTTGCAGCTGCTGCAGCCACATGCCCCATTCCTGGGCCTGTGCCGCTTCGGTCAAGCCGCCCAGCACGACGATCGTGTCGGATTGGTCCGCCAGCACACTGTTTGGACTGGCATCGCGGCGTGCCGGTTCCGCCAGCGCGGCCAGCCAGCCCGGCGCGTTCTGCGTATGCAGGCTGGCCGCGCAGCGCGCAGCCTCCACTGTTGCCACGCTCCCGCCCCAGATCCAGAACGCATTGATGGCTTTCAAGCCCCGTTCTTCGCGCGCCGCATTGACCGGATGTTCATGCCACAGCATCTGCACTTCGTTCTGCAGGCGGCGCGCGGCGCGCGCGTGCTCGCCTTCCGGCATCCAGACGGACAGGTCTTGCGTAGTGGCGGCGTCCGGCGTGGCGCACTGCAAGTCGCTCCAGCCATCGGCGCGCATGAACCAGGTGCCCGCGTCGCCATACGCGAGCGGCTGGCCGATCTCGTCGAAATACGGGGCAGCGATGTCGAACAGGGCGCGCCCATCGGTCTCGTTCAGCTTGAGCTGGCGCAAGTCTTCCAGGCTGATATGGCTGCGGGCGATGGCCAGGTGGGCCGGATGCAGCAGGAAGTAGCGTGCGCCCGGTTCCGGCACGAGGCCGTAGCCGCGCATGGCCCGGGCGGCAAAGGCCGCCTGCGCCGCCGCGCCGTTGGGCGCGGGCGACAGGTCCAGGGCGTGCGCCAGCCACGCTTCATGCGGCAGCAAGCGGTTGGCGTTGTCAAAAGTTTCTAAATTGCATGTGGAGGTGCGCGACAGCAGCGCTGCCAGCGCGGGCGCCTGCAAGACCTTGAGCAGGTCGGCAGCCAGTTCGGCGTTGGGCAAGGCGAAGGGCAAGACGAGGGTAAGTTGATTCATCCCGAGATTGTAGGCGATAGCGGCGGCGTGCGAGTAGGGCGCATGTGTTTTCGCCTCGATCGTTGCCACAGATTGGCGCGGGCAAGCCAGCCGCCTTGCATATTAAAAATATCAATAAAGCATCTTCATTATTTAAATTTTATCTTTGTCATCGGAAAATGATTCTCTTTTGAAAAGATAGTGGATATAATTGCGCTAACTTAATATCAGAAAGACAATCACCCCCTGCTGCGTGGTTGCGTCGTCTGGCTCCTGTGTCCCTCGAAATTGTATACAAGATCTGCCGGCTTCATTTTTAAACAAGTCCCTTCTTGGAAGCCCACTTATGTATACATTCGCCGCTTTGCGCGGCCAGGCTGATCGCGCCCTGGCCCCTCGTACTTCCGCTCCTGCTGCCGCCGTGGCATGCCGTCAGGAGGCCGCATGACTACCTACAACCTGTCGACCACGGTCCACGTCTGCGAAGACATCAACAAGAATTTCGATATCCGCGACCTGCTGATCCAGGCCGGCTACTCGGTGCAAGGCGAACTGAACATCAAGAATTTCACCGTGCTGTTGCCTGACGATACGGAATCGACCGAGAACACACCGCTGTTCGGCATGCTCGATGCGGACACCGTGTATGTGCGTCCCGGCGACTGGGCCGCCAACTACAACGGCAGCTTTTCGACCATCGAAGTGACGATCGACAAGGGCAATGGCGATATCGTCCAGCTGAGCCTGCAAGTCATCATCGACCCCGTCAACGACGCGCCGGACGCGGCCGATAAGACGTTTACATTGCTCAATGGAAACAACATGGTGCTCAGCGAAGGCGATTTCGGCTTCCACGACGACGTCGAGCACGACGGCTTCAAGTCCATCGTCATCACGAATACCACCACGGCGGGCCAGGTTCTGTTGAATGGCGTGGCCGTGACGGTGGGCACGGAAGTGTCCATCGACGACATCCGCGCGGGCCACCTGGTCTTCGTGCCGAGCCAGACCGTGGCGGGCGACTTCGACCTCGGTTTCAAGGTGCGCGATGACGGCGGCACGGCCGGCTGCAATGCGCAAGACCTGAGTCTGGCGCCCCATTACCTGACCTTCAAGGTGCCGATGGCCCACCTGGGCGACTTCGTCTGGGAAGACAAGAATGCCAACGGCGTGCAGGACGCGGGCGAGGCGGGCATCGCCAATGTGGTCTTGCAATTGAAGGATACGGCCGGCAATGTGGTCGCCTCCACCACGACGGACGCCAGCGGCGGCTACCACTTTGACGTCAACCCGGGCACGTATTCCGTGACCGTGGTGGCGCCCGCCGGCTATGTGCCGACGGCAGCGAACCAGGGCGGCGATGCGGGCAAGGACAGCAATATCGATGCGGCCGGCAAGATGGCGCCCGTCACCCTGGCGCCGGGCGAAACTAACCTGACCCTGGACGCGGGCCTGTACCGCACGGCCGAGCTGGGCGACCGGGTCTGGTTCGATACCAACAAGAACGGCGTGCAGGACGCGGGCGAAGCGGGTGCTGCTGGCGTGAAAGTGACCTTGCTCGACGCGTCGGGCAACGCCGTCGGCAGCCCTGTGGTGACGGATGCGAACGGCAACTACCTGTTCACGAATTTGAAACCGGGCGCCTACAGCGTGCAATTCGATAAGACCACCTTGCCAGCCGGCTATACCTTCACGGGCCAGGACCAGGGCGGCGATGAGCAGCGCGATTCCGACGCGAATGCCGATGGCAGGACAGCGCAAGTGCTGCTGGCCTCGGGCGACAGCAACCACAGCGTGGATGCCGGCATCGTGGCCTTGCCGGCCACCTTGGGCGACCGCGTGTGGCATGACAGCAACGCCAACGGCATCCAGGATGCGGGCGAGTCCGGCATCGGCGGCGTCACCGTGCAGCTGAAAAATGCGGCCGGCAGCGTGATCGGCTCGACCCTGACGGACGCCACCGGCTATTACAACTTCAATGTCGATCCGGGCACGTATTCCATCGCCGTCGTCGCCCCCGCTGGCTATTTGACCACCGTCAAGGATGCGGGCAGCAGCGATGCGCTCGACAGCGACATCAACACGCTGGGCAACAGCGGCCAGGTGACGGTCGCTGCGGGCCAGAACTACAAGGATCTCGATGCCGGCCTGTACAAGACGGCCTCCATCGGCGACCGCGTCTGGTTCGATGCGAACGGCAACGGCACGCAGGATGCGGGCGAGGCGGGCGTGTGTGGCGTGAAAGTCAATCTGTACAACGCGCAAGGCGTCGTCGTGGCCAGCGCCTCCACGGATGCGAACGGCAATTATCTGTTCAGCAACCTGGTCCCCGGCGAATATTACCTGGGCTTCGTGCCGCCGGCCGGCTATGGCTTCACCAAGGCCGATATCGGCGGTTACGCCACGGATTCGGACGTCAATCCGGCCAGCGGCTTCACCACCACATGGGCCACCTTGAAGTCGGGCGATGTGCAGGTGGACTGGGATGCCGGCCTGGTCAAACTCAACACGGCCTCCATCGGCGACCGCGTGTGGGAAGACAATAACTACAACGGCGTGCAGGATGCAGGCGAACTGGGCGTGGCGGGCGTAAAAGTCAACCTGCTCAACGCCAGCAACGTCGTCATCGCCTCGACGACGACGAATGCCAGCGGCAACTACCTGTTCAGCGAACTGGCGGCCGGCAGCTACAAGGTTGAAGTCATCCGTCCATCAGGCTTTTATTACACCAAGGCCAATCTGGGCAGCGATACGGCCGATTCCGACGTCGATGTCAGCACGGGGCGCTCGTCCTTGATCAACCTGGCCGCCGGCCAGAACGACATGAGCTGGGATGCGGGCATCTACCGCAAGGCCAGTCTGGGCGACAAGGTGTGGCGCGACGCCGACCATGACGGCGTGCAAGACTACAACGAGGCGGGCATCGCCAACATCAAGGTGCAGCTGTACTCGGGCAGCGGCGTGCTGCTGGCCACCACCTACACGAATGCCAACGGCAATTATCTGTTCAGCAACCTCGATCCGGGCAGCTATTCCCTGAAATTCGACAAGTCGGGCGTGTACCACGCGGGCTACGCCATGGATACGTGGAAATGGGGCGCGAAGAACGTGGGCACGAACGACAATATCGATTCGGATGTCAACAGCAACGGCACGACGTCCAACGTGGTCTACACGGACATATTGAAGCTGGCGTCGGGTCAGAACGACATGAGCTGGGATGCGGCCATCACGCCCATCGTCATCGACCTCAACGGTGACGGCGTGCACACGATCGCCCGCGCCGACTTCCACGGCAGCTTCGACCTGCTGGGCACGGGCAGCGCCATCCAGACGGGCTGGGTCTCGGCCCATGACGGCTTGCTGGCCATCGACAGCAATGGCAATGGCAAGATCGACAACATCTCCGAGTTGTTCGGTGGTAACGAGAAGGGCACGGGCTTCGCCAAGCTGTCCAGCTATGACTCGAACCACGACGGCGTGGTCGATGCGCATGACGACAAGTTCGCCGAACTGCGCATCTGGCGCGACGCCAACAGCAATGGCGTCACGGACGATGGCGAGCTGATGTCCCTGCACGACGCCGGCGTGGCCAGCCTGGCGGTCAGCTACACGGAACTGCCTTTCCTCGACGCCAACAGCAATCTGCACCTCGAGCGCAGCAGCGCCACCCTGGCCGACGGCAAGACGGTCGACATGACGGACGTGTATTTCAACGTCGATGCCAAGGATGCGGCCGCTGCCGGCGTCACCCTGCCCAGCATGGCCGACCTGCTGCGCGACGACAGCACGCTCGACGTGGTGCTGGGCCAGGATGGCACGGTGACCACCGTCGCCGCCGCGCCGGCCGCAGCAGCAGCCCTTGCCGCAGAAGCCCAGGCCCAGTGCGAAATGGCCGACCTCTTGCGCCGCGCCATGGCTCACGTAAATACCCAGCCCCAGGAAATGGCTGCCTGATGTCCCTTGCCGGGCCATGAGCCTGCCCGGCAATGCCGCACCGGCGCGCCCGTCACGGGGCGCCGGCGCTTTCCACGCTTTTTTCACACTTGATAATCGAAATAGGGAAACCACAATGAAACAATCCATGCACCTGATCGTTCGCGGCGCCATCGCCGCAGCCGCCTTCGCCCTCGCCAGCGGCAGCGCCCTGGCCGCCTCCAATCTGCAAGTCGTCGATTCGCACAGCGTCAGCCTGTTTACGGCTGCTGGCGGTGCCTTCGGCTCGGGCAGCGCCATCTCGCCGACCTTGTGGGAAGTCAAATACGACAGCAACACCTTCCTGGCGTTTTGCCTCGATCCCCATGTGGCCGTAAGCAACAGTTCGAACAGCTACAGCAGCGGCGCCTTCGCCGCCAGCGATTCCGTCAAGCGCCTGTATGAAGGGTATTACGCTTCGTCCATCGCGACTGTGTCGACCAGCGCCAACAGCGCCGCCGCCTTCCAGCTGGCCCTGTGGGAATTGAATAACGACAACACGAACCTGCTGACGGGCGACCTGCGCTTCAAAAACCTGAGCAACGCCGTCGTCAGCCAGGCCAACACCATGTTGGGCGTGGCAACGGGCAATGGCGCCATCCAGAACCTGTACAACTACACGAGCTTGACGAGCGTCAACCCCGCTTCTCAAACCCTGCTGGCCGTGTCACCAGTGCCGGAAGCGCAGACGTGGGCCATGCTGGTCGCGGGCCTGGGCTTGCTGGGCTTCATGGCGCGCCGCCGCAAGGGCGCTTCCGCGCTGACTTAATTATTACTCATTAGTCATCACTCATCGCGCAAGCGATAGCGTTCCCGCTGCGGCGCGCCCGACCGGCGCGCCGCAGCGTTTTATTGTGAATCCATCATGACCCCACCCCTTGACACCTCCACCGCTTCCGCCGGCATGTCCACCGATGCCATCGCCGACGCCATCGTCTTCCTGGCGCGCTTTTTCGGCGTTGCCGTGCAGGCCGAGCGCCTGCGCGCCAGCGTGGCGGCCCAGGCTGCACCGGCCACGGCTGACTTTCTCGAACAGGCGCTGGCGCAGGCCAGCCTGGCCGGCACCGTGTTGCCGGTAGATAAGCCACGCCGTCCCACGGAAATGCCGGCCTTGCTGCTCAACGGGGAAGGGCAGGCGCTGGTGATACTGGCCATTGCCGATGGCAAATATGAATGCCACGTGCCCGGCATCGAAGGCAGCGCCTGGTTTGACGCCGCCGCGCTGGCGCGGGAAGTGCCCGATGGGCGCTGGGTGGCCGTGCGTCCCGTCATGTTCTTCGACCAGCGCAGCTTGCTTTACAGCATGCCGGTGGCGGGACGCTGGTTCTGGGACGTGTTCAACCGCAACCGCTGGGTCTTCCGCTGGGCCTTGCTGGGCACGCTGGTGCTCAATGTCATCGGCGCGCTGGTGCCGTTCTATGCGATGGCCGTATATGACCGCGTGATCCCGAACAATGCCACGTCCAGCCTGTGGGTGCTGACGATCGCCGTCGTGGTGCTGACGGGCTTCGAGCTGGCCCTGCGCCTGCTGCGCGGCGAACTGGTGGAAACGGCGTCGCGCCGCATGGACGTGGCGCTGTCGTCGAACATTTTCGCCCAGTGCTTGCGCCTGCGCGCGGCCAGCCGGCCCGCTTCCGGCGGCACTTTGGCCAATACCGTGCGCGATTTCGAATCCGTGCGCGAATTCTTTGCCTCCACGACCCTGACCACCCTGGGCGACTTGCCATTCCTGCTGCTGTTCCTGCTGGTGATCGCCCTGGTCGGCGGCTGGCTCGTGCTCGTGCCCCTGGCAGTCATCCCGATCCTGCTGCTGGTGGCCTTCGCCTCGCGCGCGGCCCTGGCGCGCCACGTGGCCGCCTCGATGCAGGAAAGCGCGCAGCGCACGGCGCACCTGTTTGAAACCATGAATGGCCTCGACACCATCAAGGCGCTGGGCGCCGAAGCGTGGAGCCGGCGCAAATGGGAAAGCCTGACGGTGGCCATCGCCGCCAACAGCGTCGAGACGCGCGAAATCGTCAGCCGGGTCAACTACATCAACACGGCCGTGCTGGCCCTGTCCGGCGTGGCCGTGGTGGCCACGGGCGCCTTGCTGATGGGCGAGCATCTTCTGACCCTGGGCCAGATCATCGCCGTGAGCATGCTGACGGGCCGCGCCCTGGCGCCCGTGAGCCAGATCGCGGGCCTGATCATACGCTGGGAACAGACCAAGCTGTCGTATCACGCACTCAATAAAATCATGGAAGCGCCCACCGACGATGACGCGGCCAGCCTGCAGGCGCCGCCCCTGTCCGGGCGCATCGAATTTCGCGACGTGGGCTTTGCCTACCCGAATTCGCCGCCGCTGCTCGATAAGCTCAACCTGCACATCCGCCCCGGCGAACGCGTCGGCGTGATCGGCAAGCTCGGTTCCGGCAAGAGCACCTTGCTGCGCTTGCTGCTGAACCAGTACGGCCCGCAAAGCGGCAGCGTGCTGTTCGACGACCTGGCCAGCACCCAGCTGGACCCCTTGAGCCTGCGCCGCCAGATCGGCTACGTGCCGCAGGACGTGACCCTGTTCCACGGTACCCTGCGCGAAAACATCGAACTGGGACGCAGCCAGGCCGACGACGCCAGCCTGCTCGACGCCATCCGCCTGGCCTGCCTCGACGACATCATCACCCAGCTGCCCAACGGCGTGGCGACGGAAGTGGGCGAGCGCGGCGAACGCCTGTCCGGCGGCCAGCGGCAAGCCGTGGCCATGGCCCGCGCCTTGCTGGTGAAACCGCCGATGTTGCTGCTCGATGAGCCGAGCAGCATGTTCGACCCGGCCACCGAGCAGCGCTTGATCGGGCGGCTGCGTACCTTAAAGGAGACGACCATCGTGCTGGTGACGCACCGCATGGCCATGCTGGCGCTGGTGGACCGCCTGATCGTCTTCGACAAGGGGCGCATCGTGGCCGACGGCCCGCGCGACGACGTCATGCGCGTCTTGAACAGCCAGGCGGCCAAGCCTGCGGTGGAACAGGGAGTGGCGGCATGAGCGCCCTCAATGCCCCGAACGCCCGCCCGCTGCCGGCGGCCCACCCGGACCCGGAACGCGAACCGCAGCGCATCGTCATCCGCATGCTGGCCTTGACGTCCGTGCTGCTGGTGCTGGCGCTGGCCTGGGCCATGTTCGCCCAGCTCGACGTGTCCGTGAATGGCCGGGGCGCCATCACGCCGCCATCGCACCTGCAGGAAGTGCAAAGCCTGGAAGGGGGCATCGTGCGTGAAATGCTGGTGAAGCCGGGCCAGCGCGTGCGCCGCGGCGACTTGCTGCTGCGCCTGGACACGGCCCAGTACGAGGCCAACCTGGGCGCCAGCGTGCAAAACCGCCTGGCCGCGCTGGCGGGCAGGGCGCGCCTCGATGCGCTGCTGTCCGGCGGCACGCCCCAGTTTGCGCCGGAATGGCAGAAAGAGGCGCCCGAGCTGATCGCCAAGGAAATGCAGTTGTGGCGCGACGGCCAGCGCGAATTCGCGTCGGCCACGGCGGCCGCGCGCGAAGGCGTGACGCGCCGCCGCGGCGAGCTGGCCGAGGCGCACAGCCGCATCGCCCAGCTCGACACGGGCCTGAAAATCGCCCTGGAAAGCCTGTCCATCGAGGAGAGGCTCTTCAAAGAGGGTGCCGGTTCGCGCGGCGACTACCTGAATGCGCAGCAGCGCGTGCAGCAGCAGCGCACGGAACTCGACAGCCTGCGCACCTCCGTGCCGCGCCTGACGGCCACCCTGGCCGAGGCGCAGGCGCAGGCGGGCGAAGTGGAAGCGCGCATGCGCGGCCAGTGGGGCGCGCAGCGCAGCGAGTATGAAACCAAGGCCGGCGCCCTGGCCAGCACCGTGAAAGGCCAGCAGGACCAGGTGAGCCGGCGCGACGTGACGGCGCCCGTCGACGGCGTCGTCAACCGCGTGCTGGTGGCAACCGTCGGCGGCGTGGCGCAGCCGGGTAAACCTATCCTGGAAATCGTGCCGGCCGATTCGGAAATGCTGATCTCCGTGCGCGTGAAACCGTCGGACATCGGTTTTATCCATGTGGGACAGAGCGCGTCGGCCAATGTGCTGGCGTACGACGCCACCACCTATGGCCGCATGCAGGCGCAAGTGGTGCGCGTGGGGGCGGACGCGATTCCCGACGAGCGCAACGAACCGTATTTCGAGGTGCAGCTGAGCACCGACCGCAGCCAGCTGACGGCGCACGGCAAGGTATTGCCGGTGACGCCAGGCATGCCCGTCGACGTGGGCATCCTGACGGGGCGCCGCTCGGTGCTGCAATATGTGTTCAAGCCCGTGCTGCGCGGCTTGCAGTCTTCCCTGCAGGAGCGGTGATGCGTGCCTTCTTGATTTGCATGGCATTGGCCTGCGCAAACGCGGCGGCCCAGTCCGCGCCGCCGGCCACTTTCCAGGCGCAGTCCGCGCGCGGCTTGCCTGCCTTGCTGGCGCGCGCCGTGCCGCGCGATCCGCAGGTGATTGCGGCGCAGGCGGCGCTGGCCACCACCGAAGCGCGCTACAAGCAGGCCCGTTCGCGCCTGTTTCCCACTGCGGCGCTGCAGGCGACGCGGGGGCGCAGCAAGGACCTCGATGGGACGCTGGAGGTCGAGCGCCGCACGCACCAGGTGGAAGCGAGCGTGCGCTGGAACGTGTACAACGGCGGCGCCGACCGCGCCGAACTTGATGCGGCCGAGCGCGAGATGGCGGGCGCCGCTTTCGACGTGGAGCGCGCGCGCGCGGAAAGCGCGGAAAAGCTGGCCGAAGCATATTTCGACATGCAGCGCCTGGAACGCAGCCTGCAGCAGTCGCAGGAACGCCTGCGCGACGTGACGCAGCTGGTGCGGCAGGTGACGCGCCAGGCGGAACTGGGCAAATCGTCGGAAGTGGACCGCGAACTGGCGCAAAGTTCGCAGCTGGACGCGGAACTGGTGCACGACGGCTTGCTGACGGACCAGCAGGCGGCGCGCATCAAGCTCGAGGCGCTGGCCTTCGAGCCGGTGGCGCAGTTTGCCGATTTCGCCTTTGCGCCGCTGCCGGCGCAGGCGCTGGAGAATGCCGATACGCAGCAGGCGCAGTTGCGCGCCGCGCGCGAGCGGGCCGCCGCGGCCCAGTTGCGCGTGCGCGGCGTGGCGGCCACCCTGGCCCCCAAAATCGATCTGAATGTCAGCCATCTGCTCAATAACAAGACCACGCCGCCGCCGTCGACCATCCAGCAGCGGGGCTGGTCGGTGGGGGTCTCCTGGGAAATCCCGCTCGGCGGGGGCAGCCTGGCGCAGCGCGACGAAAGCATCAGCCGCGCCCAGGCGGCCGAGGCGGACGTGGCGCGCGCCGAGCAGGGCACGCGCGCCGACCTGGCCAGCATGCTGCCGCGCATCGCCAATGCGCAGCGCACGCTGGCCCTGCTTGACGAGCAGGAAAAGAAGATGGCCTTCGTCGTGCGCGGCGGGACCATCCAGTACGAGGCGGGCCGGCGCAACCTGCAGCAGGTCATCCAGACGCGCGACAGCTATTTCACGATACAGCAGCGGCGCATCGACCAGCTGCACCGTCTGACCCTGGCGCAGATGCGGCAATATGCGCTGGCGGGGCAGCTGCTGCGGGTTTTCGGCCTGGCGCAGGAGGTAAAATAGCGCCGGCGTGCGCGGTTTCACACAGAGATGACGCAGAGATCATGCATGAAATGCCCATTGTGTGGCACACTGCGCGCTCGCATATCATCGTTGTCGCGGGAGCGCATGAGCATCATCAAACAATTTCCTTTTGAGTGGCAGGTCGGCGTGCGCTATACGCGCGCCGGGAAACGCAGTGGCCGCAACAGCTTCATTTCCTTCATCTCTCTCATTTCCGTGGCCGGCATCGGCCTGGGCGTGGCCGCCCTGATCGTCGTCCTCTCCGTCATGAACGGCTTCCAGAAGGAAGTCACCGACCGCCTGATGTCGGTGCTGGCCCATGTCGAGGTGTTCGACACGAGCGGTTCCATGCCCAACTGGCAGGCGCAGGAGCGCGCCGCCTACGCCAACCCGCAAGTGAAGGCCGTGTCGCCGTTCGTGGAAACCCAGGGCATGCTGCTCAATGACGAAACCATGCGCCCGTCCGTCGTGCGCGGCGTGCTGCCGCAGCAGGAAGCCACCGTCTCGAGCGTGGCCGCCCAGATGAAGCACGGCAGTTTCAAGGAATTGACGCCAGGCTCGTACAACATCGTGCTGGGCATCGACCTGGCCAAGGCGCTCGACGTGAAAGTGGGGCAGAACGTCACCCTGATGCTCGAGCGCGAGCCCAGGGCGGGCGATCCGGCCAACGGCATCGTCATGCCGCGCATGCGCGCGCTCAAGGTGGCCGGCATCTTCGAGGCGGGTCACAATGAACTTGACGGCAGCCTGGCGTTTGTGAACATGCAGGACGCGGAGCAGCTGCTGCAGCTCGACGGCCCGTCCGGCCTGCGTCTGCGGTTGCACGACATGAACAAGGCGCCCCAGGTGGCGCGCGAACTGAAAGCCTCGATGCCGGGCCAGCTGTGGATGCGCGACTGGTCGCGCGCCAGTGCCAGCTGGTATGCGCTGGTGCAAAGCCAGAAGAACATGATGTTCATCATCCTCAGCATGATCATCGCCGTGGCCGCGTTCAACCTCGTCTCGACCCTGGTGATGTCGGTCACCGACAAGCAGGCCGATATCGCCATCCTGCGCACCCTGGGCGCCTCGCCGTTCTCCATCATGAAGATATTCATGATCCAGGGCGCGCTGGTGGGCTTGCTGGGGAGTGCTTTGGGCGTCATCGGCGGCGTCGTGCTGGCGCTGAACGTGGGCGTCATCGTGCCCTTCATCGAAGGCATCTTCGGCCTGCACTTCATCTCCAAGGAAATCTACCAGATCAGCGCCGTGCCGTCGGACGTGCACTGGCTGGACGTGGCGCAGATCGGCCTGATCGCCTTTGGCCTGGCGCTGGTGGCCACCATCTACCCGAGCTGGCGCGCCGCCAGAGTCAAGCCGGCCGAGGCCCTGCGCTATGAATAAGAAAATTACCCCTAAGGCAGAACCTGGGGTCGGCCCCTCAGGGTCCGACCCCGGCACTTCGCCATTGGGTTGGCACGGTGGCATGTCGCTTACACAAGAATCAATCACTTCACAAGCATGTTAAAAAATCTTCCCTTCGAATGGCTGGTCGGCCTGCGCTACACACGGGCCGGCAAGCGCAGTGGCCGCAACAGTTTTATCTCCTTCATCTCGCTCATTTCCATGGCCGGCATCGGCTTGGGCGTGGCGGCGCTGATCGTCGTGCTGTCCGTGATGAACGGCTTCCAGAAGGAAGTGACGGACCGCATGCTGTCCGTGCTGGCCCACGTGGAAGTGTTCGACAACAGCGGCAGCATGCCTGACTGGCGCGCGGAAGCGGCGCAAGCGTTCAGGAATCCGGCCGTGAAGGGCGCCGCGCCATTCGTGGAAACCCAGGGTATGCTGCTGCGCGACGATGCGCTGCGCCCCGCCATCGTGCGCGGCGTGCTGCCCGAGGAAGAGCCGAACGTCTCGGACGTGGCCGGCCAGACGCGCATGGGTAGCTTCAAGGCGCTGCAGCCGGGCACCTTCAATATCGTGCTGGGCATCGAGCTGGCACGCGCCTTGCGCGTGAACCTCGGCGAAAAAGTCACCTTGATGCTGGCGCAGGGCCAGGTCACGCCGGCCGGCGTGCTGCCGCGCATGCGCAGCTTTACCGTCAGCGGCATCTTCCAGGCGGGCCACAATGAATTCGACGCCGGCCTGGCCTTCATCAATATCGAAGATGGCCAGCGCCTGCTGCGCCTCGACGGCCCGTCCGGCCTGCGTTTGCGCCTGGCCGACATGAACCAGGCGCCGCAAGTGGCGGCGGAACTGAAGAAAACCATGCCGGGCGACCTGTGGCTGCGCGACTGGTCCAAGCTGAACGCCAACTGGTTTGCCGCCGTGCAGACGGAAAAACGCATGATGTTCATCATCCTGACCCTGATCATCGCCGTGGCCGCCTTCAACCTCGTCTCGACCCTGGTGATGACGGTGACGGACAAGCAGGCCGATATCGCGATTTTGCGCACCCTGGGCGCCTCGCCCCGTTCCATCATGAAGATCTTCATGATCCAGGGCGCGCTGGTGGGCATCCTGGGCACGATCCTGGGCGTGGCCGGCGGGGTGCTGGTGGCGATGAACATCGACGTCATCGTGCCCTTCATCGAGCATCTGCTGGGCGTGCAGTTCCTCTCCAAGGACATCTATTTCATCAGCACCGTGCCGTCCGACCTGCGCTGGCCCGACGTCACCAAGATCGGCGTGCTGGCCGTGATCCTCGCCTTTTTGGCGACCCTGTACCCAAGCTGGTGGGCTGCCCGCGTCAAACCTGCGGAAGCCCTGCGCTATGAATAAACCACTGAATACGACCATGACCGATCTGAACAAACCTGCCTCCAACGGCACTTCCGCCGATTCCGCCGTCCTTAGCTGCCGTGGCCTGGGCAAGACTTTTACGCAGGGCAGCTACAAGGTGCAGGTGCTGGCCGGCATCGATATCGACGTGCATCGCGGCGAGCGCGTCGCCATCGTCGGCGCCTCCGGCTCGGGAAAATCGACCCTGCTGCACCTGCTGGGCGGGCTCGATACGCCCACCAGCGGCAAGGTGACCCTGCTGGGCAAGGATTTCGCCACTCTCAGCGAAAAGGCGCGCGGCGACTTGCGCAACGCCTCGCTGGGCTTCGTCTACCAGTTCCACCACCTGCTGCCCGAGTTTTCCGCGCTGGACAACGTCGCCATGCCGCTGATGATACGGCGCATGAAGCGCGCTCCGGCCACCGAACTGGCGCAGCAAATCCTCACGCGCGTCAACCTGGCCAAGCGCGTCACGCATACGCCTGGTGAATTGTCGGGCGGCGAGCGTCAGCGCGTGGCCCTGGCCCGCGCCCTCGTCACGCAGCCGGCCTGCGTGCTGGCCGATGAACCGACGGGCAACCTCGATCACGCCACGGCCGAACAGATTTTCGACCTGATGCTGGAACTGTCGCGCACCCTGGGCACGGCCTTCGTCATCGTCACGCACGATATCGAGCTGGCCAGGCGCTGCGACCGCGTGCTGCGCCTGACGGACGAAGGGCTGCAGCCGTACCAGTACTAAGGAGCCGCCATGTGGATCGACACGCACTGCCACCTCGACGCGCATGAATTCGGCAGCGAATCGCTGCAGGTGGCGGCGCGCGCGCAGCAGCAGGGCGTGGGCATGATCGTCGTTCCCGCCGTCGAACGGGCCAATTTCGCCATCGTGCGCGACCTGGCGGCGGCGCCCAACGCCTGCTATGCGCTCGGTATCCACCCGATCTACGTGCCGCAGGCCACGGAAGACGATCTGATCGCACTGCGCGAAACCGTGGCGCTGGCCATGCATGATCCGCGTTTTGTCGCCATCGGCGAGATCGGCCTCGATTTCTTCATTCCCATGCTGTGCGAACCGGCCATGCGCGCCAAGCAGGAGCACTTCCTGCGCGAGCAGCTGAAGATCGCCCGCGACTTCGACCTGCCCGTGCTGGCCCACGTGCGCCGCTCGCAGGACATCGTCCTCAAGCACGCGCGCCAGATCCGCCCGAACGGCGGCATCGCCCATGCGTTCAATGGCAGCTTCCAGCAGGCGCAGGGCTATATCGATCTCGGTTTCAAGCTCGGTTTCGGCGGCGCCATGACGTTTACGCGCGCCTTGCAGATACGCCGCATGGCGACGGACCTGCCTTTGGACGCCATCGTGCTGGAGACGGACGCGCCCGATATTTCGCCCAGCTGGATCCACCCGGGCCGCAACAGCCCCGAAGAATTGCCCCGCATCGGCGCCGTGCTGGCCGAATTGCGCGGCCTGGAACTTGCCGACGTGGCGGCGCAAACCAGCGCCAACGCGCGTGCCGTACTGCCTCGATTACCCCTGATGGAGTGAAACCATGAACAAGAAAATGCTTGCGGGCGCCCTGGCGGCCTGCCTTTCCAGCGCGTTGGCGCCCGCCATGGCGGCGGCCGGCGCCCAGTGCGACGGCATGCCGCGCCTCGACGTGACCACGCCGGCCGGCTTTTGCGTGGCCGTGCTGGCCGACGGCCTGAAATTTCCCCGTGGCGTGCTGCCGCTGACGAATGGCGACATCCTCGTCACGGACATGACGGGATGGGCGCCGAAACAGGGTAAATTGTGGCTGCTGCAGCCCAAGGCGGCCGGTGGCGGCTATGAACGCAAGCTGCTGCTCGACAAGCTTGATCGCCCGAACGGCATCGTGCAGGGACCGGACGGCTTGGTCTACGTGGGCGAGGTGGGACGCATCTTCCGCTTCGACCTGCGCGATCCCGCCCGCGCCATCACCGACGTGATCGGCGGCACGGCCAAGACGCCGCGCCTGCCGGGCCTGGGCCTGCACCTGTTGACGAACATGCGTTTCAGTCCCAAGGGCGACCTGTACGTGAACGTGGGTTCGAGCACCGACCATTGCGAGAACGATGGCAAGGCGCCCGATCCGGCCAAGGCTTGTCCTTCGGCGGAAGGCCTTGAGGCGCTGGGCGCCATCCGCGAATACACGATGGCCTGGCCGGCGGGCACGGTGACGAGCTGGCGCACGCATGCGCGCGGCTTGCGCAATTCGATGGCGCTGGCCTTCCATCCGGCCACGGGCGAACTGTGGCAGGCGGAAAACGCGCGCGACGCCATCCAGGCGGCCATGCCGGAGCTGAAAAGCGATGAGAACCTGCCGCATGAAGAACTCAACCTGATCAAGGCCGACCGGCATTACGGCTGGCCGTACTGCTACGACGACAATGTCGCCAGTCCCGAATATCCGAAGACGGCTTGCGCCGCCCAGTATGCGGCGCCGCAGCGCCTGCTGCCCGGCCATGCCGCACCGCTGGGCATGACCTTTTACACGGCCAGCCGCTACCCGGCGCTGTACAAGAACAGCCTGATCATCGGCTACCACGGCTACCGCAGCAACGGCCACCGCCTGGTGGCGCTGCTGCCCGACAAGGCCGGCGCGCCCCTGGGCAAGTCCGTCGAGCTGATCGGCAACTGGGAGCGCAAGGGCAAGCAGGGCAGGGGCGCGCCCGTCGACGTCAAGCAGGGCCAGGATGGCGATATTTATATGGCCGACGACCATAACGGGCTGGTGCTCAAGCTGCACTACGAGGCGGGCAAACCGTAAGCGGCCTTCATCCGACGTCCTCGCTGGCGTTACGGGTGTCGTCGGCTTACGGCCTTTGGCCTAAGCCGACCTACATGCTCAAGTAGGTCGGATTGGCGTGGCAATGCCGCGCGTAATCCGACGTCATTGTTGGCATTACAGGTGTCGTCGGTTTACGCTTGATCTCGCTCAGTGCGGAGCCGCCGCATCCTCCTACAATCGGCCTGATGTTCCCTGTCGACCAGGGATGACGGGAGGCTGACGTGAAACCTGCATTCATCAAGCTGCGTGAAAATTACTCCAGCGTGGCGGCCGTCGACCAGGCGGCCCTGTTCCGCGAAATCGGCTGGGAAGACTTGATCGGCAAGGACAGCTTTGCCAACACCTGCGCCATCCGCGTCAGCCTGGCCCTGATCAAGGCCGGGGTCCAGGTCAAGGGTCGCATGGCGATACGCAAGGGGGCATTCAAGGGCGCGCTGATCGAACCGGGGCAGGCCAAGCTGTCGCACATGCTGGCCAGCCCCTCGATGTTTGGCGCGCCCGAAAAATTTACCGGGGATGACGCCATGGAAGGCATCGGCCAGCGCCAGGGCGTCGTCGCCTTCTTCCGCATTCCCGGCTACCTGGGCGGCGCGGGCGGGCATATCGACATCCTGCTGCCCTCCATCGGCGTGAAGGTCTGCGGCAGCGAATGCTACTGGGATTGCGGCGAGGTCTGGTTCTGGCCCGTCAGGTGACGCCTATTTGAACTTCTTCGACCGTCCGCGCGAGGCCGCATTGTGCGCGCGCAGGATGGAATCGACGCGCTCGGACGCATCGCGCGACAGGTGTTGCGCCACCGCGATATCGGGGAAGAATTCGGGCAGGCGGTAGCTGAGCCAGGCATACGCGGAATAGTAGCGGCAAGTGTCTTCCACCTGCTGCAGATTCTGCGTGCCGCCGCCGTGCGCGTGCTGGCGCAAGGTGCTCGTTTTTCCCTGCGACAGATTCTTCGCCCAGTGCTCCCACGCCGTCTGCAGCGAGGGCACCTTGCTCGATATCGGCACCAGCGACAAAGTAAATTTGTCGGCAACGGACAGGGGCAGGGTGTCGAGCCAGACGGCGCGCTCCTTCTGGTCTTCCGTGATGCGCGGGAAGAAGAAGCCGTCCGGCACGTCGATATTGTGGATGAAGCGGCGCAGCAGTTTACTGAGCGACAGCTCTCCCGTCACCGACGAAATCCGGTGCAGATGTTCGAGCGAGGGCGCCACGGCAAAGCCGCTGGTGTTCAGCGGGTGCAGCTTTTCCTTCAGCAGCGCGCGCATCACTTCATGCGTCTCGTTGTCGTAGCCGGCCACCAGGCCCTCTTCATGCACGCCATAGCGGCCCGCGCGTCCGGCGATCTGGCGCGCCAGCGCGGCCGAAATCTCTTCCTCTTCACGGCCATTGTATTTGACGCAGGTGGTCATGACGATGCGCGCGATCGGCATGTTCAGGCCCATCGCCAGCGCATCCGTGCCGACGACGATGTCGGCCGTGCCGTCGCGGAAGCGCTGCGCCTGCGCACGCCGCACTTCGGGCGACAGGTTGCCGTAGACGGTGGCCACCGATAATCCCGTTTCCGTGATCATGTCGCGCCACATCAGCACTTCGCGGCGCGAAAAGGCGATGACGGCGTCGCCGCGGCGCAGGTTGCGTACCTTGCGCACGGCCGTCGGCTCCATCGACAGGGGCGCCATGCGTTTCAGGACGTGCACTTCCAGCGGGCAGTCCAGGCGTTCGGCCAGCGCCTCGATGGCGCGCCGCGCTTCCGGCGCCCCCACCAGGTAGACGGTGTGGGCCGGTGCGCCGCAGACGGCCGCCGTCCACGCGGCGCCCCGGTCCGGGTCGGCCAGCATCTGGATCTCATCGATGACGGCCACTTCGACGACGGTTTTCGTATCCAGCATTTCCACCGTGCTGGCCACGTGCGTGGCGCCGTCGACGACCCTGCGCTCCTCGCCCGTGATCAGGCTCACGGCCAGCGGTTTGCCGTGCGGCGCGGCTTCCTGCAGGCGTTCATAGTTTTCCAGGGCCAGCAGGCGCAATGGCGCCAGGTAGATGCCGCTCTTTGCCTTGACCAGCGCTTCCATGGCGCGGTGCGTCTTGCCGGAATTGGTCGGTCCGAGCAGGGCGATGAAGCGGCGCGGCAGGCGGCGCGCCATCTCGAACGAGGCGGGGTATTCGGCCAGGTTGATGCTCTGGCGCGTGCGCGCCGCGTGCTGTTCTTCCTGCTGGCGCTCGATGGCGTGATGGAAGCGCTGGCGGATGCGGTCGAAGACCATGCCGGCCGGCTCCGACGTCTGCATGTCGGCCAGCGTGTGCAGGAAGACCATCGGGTCCGTGTCTACATCCTCGCTCAGGCCTGCGATATCGGCGACGAAATCCATCACATGCTGGCGCAGTTCCTCGAAGACGGCCGCGCTGGCCCGTTCGCGCACCAGGGCCAGCTTGGTCTCGCGGTCCATCTTGCGCCACTTGGCCGGCCGCGCCAGCACGCCCTGTGCAGGCACGAGTGCATACGGCACCACCAGGTGGCCTGCCTTGACGACGCCGGAAAAGCGCACGAAGACGCGGCCTTCCATTTTCACCAGGCGGATATGCTCGGCCAGTTCCCCCAGTTCCGCGACCAGGGTGGCGTCGTTATTGTCTTCGCTGCTGTCGGAAAGGTCGGTGGAGGTATCGGGAGGAAGTGCGGAGGAAGTCATGTCGTGCCTGGGTGTTGAAGTAAGCGAGGCCGATTATACCGTGCGCAGGGTAAAGATTTTCCCCCGGCGCACGGTGCCGCTGCCGCACGAGCGCTGATCTGTAAAACGATGATTCCCTGAGGCGGATAAGCCTCGCAACCATGGAGGGCGGCGCTGCCGCCTGCTTGCCAATCATCTTGCTTGAACGCGAAATGGGAATCCGATATCCGGTGCTTTGCGCTTAGCGTTTTTTCCCTGCTGCATTTTTATTCGGCTGGAATTTTCATGAATGTATTTTTATTAACTTTGTTAGTTTTTTGAATTTAACATTAAAATTTCAATTGCCGTGGCGCCGATGATAACAAAGAGTATGTTTTTATCGATAGTCACGGTGATGATATTCGTATCGTGTCTGTATTTTTCATTGCGCAAGGAATTGGCCGATGGCGTGAAATGAATTGAATTGTCTTGACAATTAATAATGGCGAGCTGATCATGGCTTCAGATTTTGCAAGGGTATTTTGGTATTTTTTCAAAATATCTGAAATTGACGGCGACGTACGGCATTATTCTGGATGCCGCTCTGGCTATCGGCTGGGGCGTGCCGTTGATATGCACGGCTTTGATTTGGCGGTGCTCCAGGATTTGCTGGCGGCCGCAGGATTTTCCATTTCGCGCTGACGTACGGCCAGCGCGCGATGACACCCGACATACCTGTGTATGTGGCCCTGCGCCAGAGGATGGCGCGCGCGGGGATTCATCAGCCATCCGACTTTGGGAGAACTCCATGAATAAAAAGCTCGCTGCATTTCTTTTCGCGTCAGGTCTCGGTTTGGCGGTGACTGCGACGCCAGCCTTTGCCAATTGCTATAGCGCCTGCGCTGCCGAATGGCGGGCTTGCATCGCCGCCGGTACCTCTCAAGCCGAGTGCGGCGCCGAGCGGTCCGCCTGCCTGCAATCCTGCAATTGACGGGAGGAATACTGCGCGCTGCGGCTGCCACTATCGTAGCCTGTTGCTGACGCCAGCAAGCCATGGCGCCGATGGCAGTTCAGGCTGCCCGTGCGCGCACGGCGCGGAGCCCCCAGCCGGTGGCGATCAATCCGTCGCCGGCTTGCAGCGGCGCTGCGGCCTCCATGAACGCATGACCTTCGCCGCAGGCCAGGTCGAGCACCGCTAAGGGGTTATTGCTGACCGACACGAGGTCGGTCAGTACGGCATAGGACAAGGCGTAGCTGGTGGATGCAGTGCATGAGCGTTCTTATCCAGTGCACCATTGCGCCAGATCAGACGGCAAGGCGTGGAAAGCGATCACAGTAACTGAGCCTCTTTCGCAGCGAGCCGATTTTGCCTTGATCCTGCCTTCCCATGCGCACCCTGATACTCGGCTTTGCCGCTGGCGCCGCCTGGTTGCAGACGCAGGCAAGCTTGCCGCCGCACGCGGGCGCGCTGCTGTCGGTGATCGCTGGCGCGGCGCTGCTGATGGCGTGGCTGTTGTGCCGACACGCGCGCTGGCGTTCCGGTTGGCGTTCCGCTATTGCGCTCTCGGCCGGCGTGGGGCTGGGCTTTTATTGGGCCGCCTGGCTGGCCCAGGCCGCCATGGCGCCGCAACTGGCGCTGGCCGACGAGGGACAGGACATCGTCGTGACGGGCACGGTGGCCAGCTTGCCGTACCGCTTCGAGCAGGGCGTGCGCTTCAATTTTGCCGTGGAGAAGGCACTCAATGCGAAGGTGCCTCCCCTGATCGCCCTGTCCTGGTACGCGGGCTTTCGCGATGAGGTGACGAACGAAGTGGGCGACGTGCAGCCGGGCGAACGCTGGCGGCTGACGGTGCGCCTGCAGCGTCCGCACGGCAACGCGAATCCCATGGATACACTATGCCGCCGGGGACGTTCTACGACTGTCCCAATTCAGCCTATACGAGCAGATATAACGTCAGCCGTTATACGTTCACTCGTTACTCCGGAAAAGAATTGTATTTTTACAAGAAAAATCAATAAGAGCGTAGAACGCCGTCAATTCTGGTCAGATAACTCAGCGGATCGCCAAAGGAAGTTCATGGCGCTCGGGCCTTTGGCTTCAGCGCCTCGATACCGACTTGGCTAATGGGTTACCCAAATCAGTTCATGCGTAACTCAGCCATAGCTGATATTGCCCTCCCTATACATTCGATCCATCGTCGCAAAGCTCTTCTGCTTCGACGAGTTACGTCGCCAACCTGTCGCGTGCGGTATCTAAGTGTATTTTTGCGATCCGCAGAATCCGTGGCAACGAGGTTCGAATGAAAATACAAACGGGCTATTGCGCCAGTATCTTCCGAAGGGGCTCGACCTTTCCACCTACTCACAGGACAATCTTGATGAGGTGGCTAGAAGGCTGAACGAACGTCCCAGGAAGACGCTACACTACCAAACGACGGCACAGCAATTTGAAAGGTGTGTTGTATTGACCGATTGAATCCGCCCCCCAAAGCGGTCGCTGAAGAACCGTGTTGCGTTATGAGTTTATGGATCGCTCAAATAACAAAAACGGATCAAGTTACTAATTCCATGAGGAGACCAGCGGTTCTTCTAAGACCCGCTGGCCATAGCCCACCAAGACTCTCGCCAAATACGGCAGGCGGCGCAACGCAATTATTTTTTAACTTTTTTCCTCAAATAGCGTCGACTGAGTGATCGATTTTCCCGCTACCAAGTCGTGAATCCAATTCACCCAGACCATTACACCATGTCCATAACGCCGTTTAGACGCGTCAGATATGTTACGCTCGTTAGTTAGGGCCTCGCCAACCTCGAGCGCGGTTACATTAGGGTTAATGCGTAATAACTCTCTAGCTAGGCGGATTGAAGGCTGAACAAGTACCTTGCCGGCTAACCACGATTCAATCTGACTTTTCGGTATTTTCTCGGCAAGCAAGGGCTGCATAGTAGACGGAATCAACCGCAAGCTATACAATATCCGAATTGCATTTCTATCTGTAGATACTAATTTATACCCAGGTAGCTGTAGTGCTTCAAGAAGCTCAAGTACACGCGCCGGCGGTGCTTCTCCTAAAAATTGCGGCTTTGAACTACGGCTACGCGATTCAACTCTTAACTGCGTTAAGTCGGTTGGGATAATTTGATTTGTTTCATGACTAATAGAATTCTCGCCGTCAATCGATAAAATACCGAAGCACTGCAGCCACGATAGAAAACGTAGGGTTAGCACTCTAGAAGACTTATCAGAATATTCAAAACTAGCAAATTCGCTTGCTAGCACTGACTCAACCGTTGATAATGATACGCCTCGGAACCCCTTTCCGAATTGCTCCACAAGCTTTCGCAGTAATGCATGAGATGAAAAGAATCGCCAAGCCGAAGCAAGCGTGTCTCGTTGGTTTTTATGTACTAATGCAAGCTTGGCATTTTTTCTATCATATTGACAAACTCCCATCATTACCAAGTCGCGTGCCACGTTATCGAGCGTTCCTGGTCGTAATCCGACTTTCGCCGAAAGAATAGAAATTTGCTTGGCACTTGGCAGCGCCGCTACTACTTGCTTCATAGTTACAGGCGAGGAAGTTGGCATATACCGTGTTGGTATCGAGGGAGCCTGTTTTGTCAATACGTAATCCCTAAATATATCCCAATAAAGTACCAATTTTCCTGCGCTTCGAATGACCAGCCTTCGTTGTATAAGAGCGGACACAGCATCATCGCCAAATTGCTCTGCAATTTTAAAATGGTCGGCAGGGGAGTCGGAAGCAATCCTCTCAACACACGCAATTTGTGCTGAATCCAAATCGGCCAAGTCCTTGTTGAACAGTGCTTCCACATCTAGCGCGCGTTCAAGAAGTTCGCGCTGTCTTGCAGGCTGCGTCTGCAAAACCCTGAAAACATGCACACATAATTTTTTAAGAAGCCACGGATAACCCTGGCAATGTTCAGAAAGTAATCTTCGAAGACTTGGTTCGATGGGTTGTTTAAGTTCTTTGGATAACCTAGTGAGGAGCTGAGACGTATCTGATTTAGAAAACAACGGGAGTTCAAACTCACGTCGGCGGTCAGCGAAGGAATGCCAAACGTGATATGCGGGATGGTCGGCCGGTATCGAGCCATCAGTCTTCCATGAAAAGCCGAGTACGACATTTTCATTCGCTGATTCAACTGCGGAACAGAGCATTTTTATTTGAACGAACAAATCGGACAGTTCTTGTTTTGTTGTAATTTCCTCAAACTGATCAAAAAACAAAACAATTAACTTGTTTTGTTCCCGGAGCTCTTTTAATACGTTTTGAACAGAGAGATCGGAAAATGGATCGCCAGAAGAGCCTACCCTGCACCCGCCACTTGGGCCGATAACAAAATTCTCGCGAACTGCCTCATCAAGGCAACGCTTCAACGCGAGTTCTGGATACCGGGGAGAGCTTGCGGTGCGGCAATCCACGGCATACAGAAAAATCTTTTCTCGAAATTTTTGTTGAACGCAAATCGAACGCAATTTCACGAGGAACGAGCTTTTCCCCCAGCCCGAGGGAGCTTTGATGGCTAATAGACGGGTTGCCGTTGTTCTCGATCTAATCTCATCAAAAAATCCGGTTATAGTCTTTAATAATTCGTCACGCCCAACAAAATCCTCTGGGCGAGCTGGCCGATAATCAGACCAATCATCGGAAATCGGTACTGGTGCAATGTTGTCTAATTCTATTCTTAAAGATGCGTCAGTAAGCGCAGAAAGGGTCGCGAGTTCATCAAATCCGCTCACCCAGTTGAGCTCGCGTAGATTAGAGTCACGCTCTGAAAGTTGCTGAATAAGAGGTAAGTTACTAACTTGGGCGCCAGTGAGGGCATCAAACACCATCACGGTATCGGCCACACCGGAGGTCGGCCCTACAGCGCTGATCGCCCAATATTCGCCAACGTCAGTAATTAAAAGCGTCCGCCCAGGTAATATTCTTTCAGTATTCGGGATTGGCAATTTAGTAGGATCAATTATCTGCCCAACTGAAACTAATAGTTTGACCAGTTCCTCTGGCTCATAGATTCTAAGTTGAAGGCGCTGCTCAACACTTTTTAATCTAAATTTATCTGCAATACCTTTGGCGTCTTTTCCAAGCTTAGCTGTGGTAATCAACCAAGAGGCGTTGAAGTCGTGCACCATTAGATTGCCGAGCATCTTTGTCAGGACATCTGCAGAAATTGTGCGATCTCGATACGCCTTACATTCAACCGCTATTCGAGCTCCTGATTGGATGTCAGTCGCAACAATATCAAGCTCGCATCCAGTAACCCGAACATCCGTCGTGACATGCTCATGCTGAAGAGCCTTTAAAATCCGCTTCGCAAGCGACTCTAATAGCGCGCCCCGCTCTGTACTCGTATCACCTTCCTTAACGGTAACCTCAACCTGTATCTCAAAATTAGTATTTATATTCATTAAAATTCTCAATTCTTTAAATTAGCTGTAACGACCTGCGTTTGAATATGGTCTGACCTGCATTCCAGCCGATTCTCGACCAGAATTAACTGCATTTGACGGCCCCCTCAAACCAGCATTAGCTGCAAATGAACCTGCATTTGACGGGGCCGACCTGCACTCCATCGGCGCGAACCAGGAATAACTGCAACTGAAAATGTTCCAAAAGCTCATCGAGAGTCGTTGTTCATGGCACAAGTTTGATGGACTGAGTTTATGGACGGCGAGCGCCGGGCATGACGGCCGACAGCCATTGGAGCGTGCGCAGTCCAATAAACCTCCGTTTCCTGGACAGGTGCTGGTGGTGGCCTACGCTGGCTGCGCGCCCGGCTTACACCCCCAAATTCAGTGAAAAACGTGTAGCGGTGCCAAAAAGCTTCCGCCGCCTTTCGCCAGTAGTTGACGGGTTCTTCCGATCCTACGAACTTCGGTACGAAATACACTATCTTGCTGCCCCGACCGTGACCGGCATTCCGTCACGCCCAAACTCCCAGACAGTGCAGCAGCGGCGTAGGTTGCAGCGACTGAGAAAATTATCTGCGGATCGGTTAAGGGCTACCGCAAACACCGCAGCAGCGTTTCGAGAAGTCATTGGCGCATTCGTAAAACAGCATTGTCTTGGAAGGCATGTCCACCATACTTGCCTACAGTGGACTTCCAATCATACGTCAGAGCGAACAATTAATTGCCATTTTGACAGTTGCAATTAAAAAATTATTCTCCCTGTTGGTTTTTAGCAAAAGCCGGCGTTGTGCCTTCGTCAGAAGCAGCCAAGTCGCCCAGATTTGCCATAACTTACCCAACGCTGTAAGCATGCAGTTTTAAGAAGCCGAGGAGCCCCACTGCGCCTGCCTGTGTAGGTAGGCCTCGCAGATGCTGCAGCAGCGGGGCGTTTCGCCCTGCTTAAACATGGTGTTTTAACACCACATTAAGCGTTTCGTAGCTGCATTAGCTGCGCCCTACAAACTGGCCGAAGCGATTCCTAACGCAACAAGCTCACTAGCGCGATGATGAACATCATCAGTGCACACGCCGGCAGGGGGTGCTTCGCGATCGCCGGCAATATGGCGGGAAATTCCTTGATCGCCTTGGCGATCCATGCAAACTTCGACATAACTTTGATCCTTTCAAGATCATTGCGGCCGGGCCCTTATGCTCGACCTGATACCGGCTTTATCCGTTGCGCGTAGAAGCGGAATAGGTACTTACCCTGAGCCGCAAACCGCAATACCACGGCCAATTTTGGCGTCACGACAGCGATCGGTGCCACTACGACAGCTCTAACTGGTCGGAGTATTCGCAATGGCCGGGGGCGGGGCGGCCGGCGCCACGGACGATGGCGGAGGCGGCGGAGGCGGGGGAGGCGGGGAGGCGGGGAGCTGCCGCGGCAGAGCCTGCTGCCGCCAGAGCCGCTTCGCGCTCGGCCTGCCACGCCGCCTTGAACGCTTCAAGCTGACCGTACGCTCCAGTATCGGCGAGCCGGCCCAGGAAACGGTCGTATAGGTCGACGTGCACCTGACCGTTCTGATACATACGTTCCACTCCAGCGATCGGGCTGATTAACAGGACGTGGTGGAAGTCGCCGCTTGGTCCCTTTTTCGGAATGATGAAACCCAAGTCGCGCAAAACCTTCATGCGTTTGCGCCAGGTATCAACGGCGCGCTTGCCAATGAAGCCGGCTTCGGCAGCGAACGTGGCTGGGTGCTCGATTGTCACCAGCACGTGGTCGGGAGAACGCGCCCAGAGGCAAAAGAGGGTGTGTCCGCCGGGCGAGCCTTTGGTCGCATGATTATCGATGGCCTGCATGGCAATGGGCAAGATGCGCGGCACGCTGATATAGCCTGCATCGCGCTTGCGATTCCACACCCAGAATTCTGGCCAGCCCGGGAAATGCAGGTCCATTTTTTGCTGAGCCCGTTCTGCCATTTTCATCCGTCGCGCTTGGGACTGCTTCTCGTTGATCATAATTGCCTTTCAAAGTGGATGTCACCATGATCGGCTTGTGCACAAAAAATAGCAATGAGGCAATACGTGCGCTATTCGACGCGGCTGAACAGCGCCTAAGCGACTTTCAGGGTGGTGAACGTACGTGAATTGGTGCAGCGAACCTCGGTTGAACGGCGCGATATGGCGCATTTTTATAGAATTTTATATTTTTAATCAAATACTTAGGGAATTTGCGTGTACTCCCTGTCCTCATGTACTCTTCGTCCTCATGTACTCACCGTGCTCCTGGGGGATTCTTAAGGGGGCGGCGCCGCGACAGATTATTTGCGCGAGACGGTGCGTGCGCCGCTAGTGGACTGTCGAAAGTCAGCATTGCCGATGGGCGGCAGTTGTCCAATAGATATAATGGGGCAAGTCCACCACGTCAGCGCAACCATGCCAAATTTACGATTCACCGCCCACTTTCCGATTCAAAAACGGAAAAGCACTTTTCCCCCGGTTGGACAAGCGAGCGAGTTCTACCACGTCGCCTCGGGGGCATTGCACGTGGCGGTTGATATCCCCGCGGGCGAGATCTATGCAGTTGCCCAGGCCGAGGCCGAGGTCAGCGCCGAGCTTCACGCTTGGCTTATGTCCTCTACAGTGTCGGTGAAGAGCTATCCGGCCGAGCTGGCGAGCGTCCTCGGAAGCCTGGACGGGGCCGCGCGCCGGGTTGTTGAGGCGATCAAGTATTTCCTCATACGTCCCGACATTTTCGATAATGCGCTTGGGATGGCGGCTAATTTCACATGGTCAGACGGTGAAGGCGAAGAGAAATTTGTCCCGATACCGCCCGAGACCAGCAGCTCCGCGATGGTGACGTTTTCGACGGGCGGAGCGGCGGCGATGCAGGTGGGCCTGGACAAGGGTTACCGACCGCTGATCGGTATGCGACATCTGTTCAGGGCGATGCAGGAATCGGAGCCTCGATTTCGTTGGATTGACATTACCATTGCTCTCGAGCTCGCAATCAAGGAAGCCTTGATCCGCAAGCATCCCGAAATCGAGTTGCTTATTCTCGAAATGCCTTCGCCCCCATTAACCAAGCTGTACGACAAAATCATGAAGCACTACCTGGGCGAGAAGTCACCCTATCTGGCTGTGATTAAGACAGGAATGGAAACGCGCAATAAGTTATTGCATCGCCCCGACGGGGTGGTGATAACCGAGACCCAGGCAGCCGATTACCTGCGGGAGGCGCATAAGGCGATCAACCACGTTTTCAGCCTTCTGTACCCCGAGTGGAGCGTAGCCAAAGGAATGACGTCCGGGTTTTACACCAATACGGGAAAAACGACGTGAAAATCGCCTTGCTAGGGCCAGGCTCGACTTTCGCGCGCGAAAGCGCCGGCTATTTTCACTTTTGCCTCACCGTAGGGCAGTAGATGCCCCTCAGCGCACGTTCACTACCTATCATGAATGCCACCTATCAGCACTGCTAGGTTTCGCCTTCACATACCACGACTGCGCGACGGCCTTCCGCGTAAGTGGGTCCGTCTCGAATCCCGTCACGGTCCAGGCATCGTCGCCGCCCCACAAAACGACGGCGTCGCGCAACCTGGGAAGCACGTCTGCGCCGGTGCTCCGTTGCCGCAGGTATGCATTGCGAACGCTCCGGCGCAGCTCGCGATCAAAGGCGAGTCCACCTACGGAGGCCTTGGCATTCTATAGCTCCAAGGATCTATTTTTAGCGATGCTCACGACCCGCCCCTTACGCATTTTCGCTAGCTCACTCTCAATTTTTTCCAAGTCCTCGTGCTGCTTCGCGATGATCAGGTCCTTCTCTTTTAACTGCAATTCGTAAATGCAGATCTGCGTAGTGACCAGGCGATGTTGTTCCTTCCAGTGATCCGTCCGGTTCACCTCAGCCTTCGCGGCAGCCTTCTTGGTGACAATTAATTTAGACTTCAGCCAGGTGTCCACCTGCACGCGCGTGGTCAACTTGTGAACCGGACTCTGGAGGGTCATGAACGAGATGCCTGCACGACGACATAATTCACGCTGGTTTAGTTTGCCCGCGTTGAGAGGGTAGATACTGTCGTTGGCGGCCATCTCCTCATCGATAGTCTTCATGATGTCCTGAAGCAGCTTGACAATGTGGTTGCTCTTCTGTTTAGCGTACGCGGCCGCAGCGTCACGCAATCCTGCATTCAGCGGCAATTTAGGCTCCGACATCTTCCACTCCCCTGATCTCTCTGTTCAGCGTCGTTTTAACGATGGGATGAGTTTTCCACTTCGCCATTAAGTCGTCAAATCGCTTTACATGGGTGACCAGTTGGCCCGCCCATACTCCCGCAAGCATCTCGTCTTCATGCGCCCATGCCCGCTGAATTTTTTTAACGATATCCGCGATGGTCTCATCAACCTGCGCCCGATTGTCGGCTTCCTCAAGCCGGAATGAACAGTCACTTTGACACCGAGCTGGATTCGGCTGACTTCTGCCTTTAGCGCACGGTCCGACTTGATCGAGCAGCTTCGTGCAAATGACCCCCGGTCGCGGCTGCATCCAAAACACCCCTTGTCCCGTGAGAATCATCGCGAGGTCATCTTCGTTATCGACGCCGTAGTCATCGGCATGCCTGAATTTCATTTCGCGTACTGCGGTCCGGATTTTTGAAGCTGCTGGACCTCCGTTCATGGAAGCGTTTTGGATCGCCTTCTTCGCCATGATCAGTACCAACTCCTTCCGGATCGTGCGCATTTGCGCCAGGATCGTCGGATCGGCGAGAATGTAGTGCATGGTCATTTCGATGGATTTGTGACCGAACACGTCCATTAGGATTTTGGGTGCGTGTACGTACGCCAGCGCTACAAGGCGCGCAATCGTTTTCCTGAATCGATGATGGGATAGAGATTGCTCATCAAGTAGTCCATTTAGGCCCAGATTTGTTACGAACTTACGCATCTCATCGTTGTGAGATCCGCTCAGGACACCGCCCTTGCTTACATGGTAAAAGGTGCGCCACAATGGCTCTTTGCCCTCTTTGAAAATGTTGGAGTAATATCCGGTAACCAATTTTGACAGTGTGATTTGGTGCTGAATTGCCTGGACCGCGAGTTTTGGCATGGGCCAATCCCGTTCCTCGCCCTCGAATCGATCAACCAGTTTGTATGTTTGACCGTTAGCCAGGGCCATTCCGTCGCGGCTTGTTCTCAAACAATTGGTCGTAAATGAATTGATCTCGCCTGCCCGAGGCCCGGCGCTAAGCCCGACCACGAAAAAATTTGCCATTTGTCCCATCCGCAGGTATGCCTGAAGGGACGCTTGATTCGACGGTGGCCAGATTGGATTAACGCCTGAACCCTCAACATCAAGTTGGAACGGCAACGCTTTAATAGGTTTGCCCGACGTATCCTTCCAGATGTACGCCGATAGGAATGCGGTTGTGCTTCGGCTTATCATTGAAGTGGCCAGATGCGCATTCGATTTCTGAACCGCCGCAACCTTGCGATATGCCTCCAACAAAACAGGCATGAGGTCCTTGACTATCCATGCAGCACGAAGACCTACTTGGTGCACCAATGCGTCGGGAAGAGGTAGATACGGGTCTGTGGTTGGGCTTGTGGGCAATGGATCTGGCGTTTCATTCGCAGACAGGTTCGACTCCTCGGCAATCGTAGAAACCGCAATCACTGGCACAGGGTCCCACCACAAGCCGCGTGAGTGAAAATTTCGGAAACGTTCTCCCTCTGCGTATTCTGTGCGTTTGAAGGTGTAACTTCCAAGGCGTCCCAACATCCCGCCATTGTCCACAGCTGGCTGACCTAGCGCAAACTTCAGAAAATTGATCCACGCTCCGGTGAGTTTAGTGAGAATGCTGGATGGGCCGAGATACGCCGGGAACTGGCGTCCTGACTTCGAAGGTGAGCAGAAGGCAAGCAGCACCATGCGCATAGCTGTCAGCACTGCCAACTCCAAGGTTGATTGCGAGGTGGCTCGGGTGCCCAATCGCTTGTACAGGTTGACGGTGCCTGCACCAGGTCTTATCGAGTCAGATAGCCATTCGTCAGGAATCCGAATTTCGCCCCAAATTGTCCCGAGGTTGAAATGCCGCTGCAAGGCGAGCAGTTCATCCTTGCCCTTGTGTTGGATCTGCTCCGCGGTAAGCCCGCTTGGCAAAACACGAGAAATTTCTGCCGAAATTAGATCGGCGTTTGCAGTCTCACTCTGCTTTTCGATACTGGGTACAGCGCTAAGCATAAGATCCTTCCATGGACAACACTGAATGATTTCCATCGCGAACCTGAGCTTCCCAGTAGGATATAGAGGTCGTCACGTCCTTATCTTTGTACACTGAAAGCGCGATTTGGATGTTCTCGAGCTCAGATGGGTAATCGGACTCAAGCCAGCTTGCCGTAGAGATAGCCGACTGATGTATCAGGAGTTCGACTTGGCGCTTGGCTAAATGGTGGTAGCTTGTATGCAGCAGGATGGCATGTTCGCACAGCGTACACCGCTGCACGCGACAGCCATCGCCTGGCTGACGATTTAGCGCGAACATTTCGGGAGGATTATAGAAGTCCGCGCATCCCGTACCGACATAGGTTTGGTCTCTGCTTTTTAGCCAGCGTACCACCTGTTCCTCGCTTGCTCCGGCCACTTTTGCTGCCACAACGGTAGGTAGACTTGCTGCGGCACCGGTGCCGCGAACCCCGATGATCGTTTCCCATAATGCGTCGCCAACTTTGAGAAACTCCCGTCTCGAGGCTGCCTTGTGCTGTTTCTTGTTGAGATAACGCTTCAGAGTTTCCATGCTTTTGTGGCCAGCTGCAAGCATGGCGTCCAGCCATGAATAACCACTTCGTTCCCATCGCCACGAAATATAGGCGTCGCGCAAATCGCTCAGCACCATCTGCTCGGCAATTGGCTTCTCACCCGGTGCAAGTTGGCTATTGATTTTTCTGGCCCAAACAATCAATGGTGTCTGTACACGCCCATCCGAACTCAAAGAATACTTGCTAACTACCCCGATATCGGCAATGGCAACATCTCGCCCCCTGCCGCTTACCACTGTTTGCCTTGCAAACAACCATGGCGATTTGGCTTGGCGCTCAATATCGGCAATCAGTTTTCTTCTCGCATTGAGCTCTACAAGCGTCTTGCCACCATATTTTTTCCAGCGCTCGAGCTGCCATTCGAGAATGGCGAGATAACGGATGAGTCGCTGCCGCAGAGTCGCAGTCTGACGGCGCAGGGCAAGCACAATACTTGATGGCGACAACTGAGACTGTTTTCTGCTCAGGGCGTACTGGACAGAGCCGCCGGCGCGTATCTTCCTGGACTGCACGTAGCAGAACGCATCATTTTGAGGGTGAGGGATGATGCACTTTAACGTGCCGTGTCCACACTCAGAAGCAATATCGATATCCAATGCCGTCTGTGCGTTCCATCCGGAGCTCATGATGAACAATGTAAAAAGATAGAGGACTTCAATCCGTTCGGGCGGACGGTCCGGATCTTCTTCGTATCGCAGCAACGCATCGAACGCGGGGCGCTTGATGAAATGGTAGATGCGTCTTACGTCCTCATGGGCAATGAGGTCAGTTACCCGTTCTGGATCCTTCATGGCGGTCCAGTATAGGGGCGGCAAACCTTGAGCTTGCCGAGCCAAACTCACTAGCCTGAAAAAACACTGCGCAGAGCCCTCTGAAGTTGGCGACGCACGATATGAAGCATAGTGCACGTCATTCAGATCGCCTACGCTTGCAACGGGTGCTATCGTTTCGCACTTGTCAAGATGCCTCCACCACCAGCGAAGGACGCCCATGATGGTTTCAACGCTGTTTGCCGGCGATGATCCATACAATCCGCGGATATGGGGAGCGAGTTCGCCAATAAGGGTTGCACGACCGGAATACGGGATAAAGCTTTTCTTATGCGTCGGCGGGTAATCAAGCATTGTTGCGCCCGTCGCAAATATTCTTAATTTAAACTCTCCTGGATTCCTCGGATGCGTTGTCATGAAGTAGAGAGGGTCTGACGGTTCGAGGGAAATGACTTCCGCCGGCGGCGCGGTGCCGTGGCCTTTCCGCTTTTTCTGTGTTAGTTCAGGCACTACAAGGTTCCTCCAGCCAGTCTGTGAAGTCAGTGTTCCCACGTGATTTCGACCCCAAGTACGCTCTGCCCATCTGGCCCAGCCAAACTAAATAGGCATGGGTGGTCTTTTCGTCCACGTGACCAAGCTGCGGTTGTACTAACAAAAGCATGTCGCTATTCGCCCCTGCGGTGATCCAATCGGTTGTGGGCACCACGCCTTCGGCCAACAGTGCTTCCCGTTCCATAAAGGAATTCCAAAGTGCCATGCAAGCCCAGTAGTGCCGTCCCAAGTGAGGGGACCATCCGAGATATGGCATGTACTCCTCAGGCATAATTGCCCATGCCTTGTATATCGTATCTGCGCTGATCGGGCGTCCGTCGTGTTCCGACAAAAACAGTCGATCCTCCCGCTCGAGCTGCCGCTTTCTTCGCTCGGCAGGGTTCTTTGCTGCATTCACATAAACCTGTCGCGATTTTGTACGGCGGGCGCCAGCATACTCGTGCAATCTCTCCGCCAGCGATGTAGGGACGCTGATATTTCGGGGTGGACCTACCGTGTCGTCCCTGGCATTCCTGCGTTTCGTTCCCTTCGCACCGTACTCGATCTTGACCGTGACATACCCGTCTACGCTGACCCTTTTGGACTTGTCTGTCGGAAGGGTGAAAGTCCGCCATTGCGCGCACTCCTGCTCACGAATGCCGGTGGCCATGATGAGATCACACATCAGTGCCATCGTTTCTCCTCTTCTTATTTGGACGTAGTTGCGCCATCGGTTGATTTCCTGGGTTTTGGGTATGCGCAGGGAAATCGGATCGGGCCGCACCCTACCGGTCCGACTCTCGACCTCGATTGACTTTCCCCGAGCAGACGGGCCACCTAAATTAAGCGAGGTTCGGTGTGTCGTCACTGTGAATTTGGCACGCAGCTCTTTTCGCGCTGCCCATCGCAAAAAGTGGCACGCTTCGTCAACACGAAGATTATAAGTTCGCGGTTTTAGACCGACGCCGCGAACAGCCCACGCCCCCGATTGCATGTGGACCTGATAACGATCGATCAAGTCTGCCTGGTACTCAACCTTTTGCCACTTGCATCCGACCCAGTCGCACCATTCGAGGAAATCCGTCATGGCTCGCGCATAGCCATCCATCGAGCTGGCCGTTGGAAAACTACGAACGCTTCGGCCAATTTCAAATGCCTCGCCCGCTGCCCGGTCACGTAAGTACCACGACACTTCTTTTTGGTATTTCCAGTGCTCGCAAAATATGGCAGGCGCTTTCGCGCGATAGCCGAATCCGGCCTTTCTCATCGAGTCTTCATCAGGCAAAAATACGGTATAAAACATAGAACGAAAAGTGGCATGTAGAATAAGGCGGGCATGATGGGATTTGAGTTTCCTCCTGTCAAGTACATATTATGAAAAGTGGGTGGCGGAATAAGGTTTCGATTACGAGGCGTGGCTGCTGGAGCAGGGCGTGCGCGCCACCGGCTACGTGCGGCCGCAGCCGCGCGCGGATACGCCGAACGTGCGCCTGGCCGCCTTCGTGCCCGGTTTCGGCAACGTGGTAGAGGCCAGCCGCGCGGCCTTGCGTGCGCGCATACTGCGCAGCCTTGACGGAAAACAGTATGCGGGCGTGATCGTGGCGCTGGTGGTGGGCGACCAGCGCGCCATTCCCCAGTCGGACTGGCAGGTGTTCAACCGCACGGGCGTCAGTCATTTGATCTCGATTTCCGGCCTGCACATCACGATGATCGCGGGACTGTTCGCCCTTGGTGCGGGCGCGCTGTGGCGGCGCTCGTTTTTCACGGACCGGCAGCTGCCCTTGCTGCTGCCGGCGCAAAAGGTGGCGGCGCTGGCCGGCGCGCTGGCGGCATTGGTGTATGTGCTGCTGGCCGGCTTCGGCGTGCCCGCACAGCGCACTTTATATATGTTGCTGGTGGTGGCGCTGGCCCTGTGGCTGGGGCGCATCACCAGCATCGTCCATATCCTGTGTCTGGCGCTGGGCGTGGTCGTGCTGCTCGATCCCTGGGCCGTGCTGTGGCCCGGTTTCTGGCTGTCGTTCGGCGCCGTTGCCACCATGCTGTACGCGACGGCAGGCCGCACCACGGCGCCTTTGCCGCAGAACGCCAGCCGCTGGCGCCGCCTGCGCGCGGCCGTGGCGCTCGGTGCGCATACGCAATACGTGGTGACGGTGGGGCTGGTGCCGTTGACGATGCTGCTGTTTTCGCAAGTGTCGCTGGTCAGCCCTGTGGCCAACGCGCTGGCCATACCCGTCATCAGCCTGATCGTCACGCCCCTGTCCCTGGCGGGCAGCCTGCTGCCGGCGCCTTTGTGCGACGGGTTGTTGCTGCTGGCGCATGCCGTCGTGCAGATGCTGGCGCAGGTGCTGGACTGGCTCGGTGCGCGCCGCTTCGCCGTCTGGACGGCGCCCGCGCCCCCAATGTGGAGTTTTTGCTGGGCACTGTTCGGCACGGCCTGGCTGTTGGCGCCACGCGGATGGCCGCACCGCTGGGCCGGCATGCTGGGCTGGCTGCCCCTGCTAACGGCCTTGCCGTCCAGCCCGCCACCGGGCCAGATGTGGATCACGGCCTTTGATGTGGGACAAGGCATGGCCGTGCTGGTGGAAACGCATGGACACCGCTTGTTGTACGACACGGGGCCCGCCTACAGCCTCGATGCCGACGGCGCCAGCCGTGTCATCGTGCCGTATCTGCGCGCACGGGGCATCGCTACGCTCGACGGCGTGATCATTTCCCACAGTGACCTCGATCACGCGGGCGGCGCTATCTCTCTGCTGGAAAACATAGACGTGGGCTGGCTGGCCTCGTCGCTGTTCGATGGCCATCCGGCCGTCGAGGCCCGGCGGCAAGCCGGGCGTCCGTATCTGCATTGCGTGGCCGGTCAAAGCTGGACCTGGGAAGGCGTGCACTTTGCCATGCTGCACCCGTTGCCCGCCAGCCGCACGGACATCAGCTTGACGCCGAACGCCCGCAGCTGCACCGTGAAAATCACGGCAGGCAAGCATGCCATCTTGCTGGCCGGCGACATCGAGGCGGCGCAGGAAGCACAGTTGCTGGCGCGCTCGGCCGATGGCGACCTGGCCGCCGACGTGCTGCTGGCGCCGCACCACGGCAGCGGCACCTCGTCGACACCGGCCTTTCTGAACGCCGTCCATCCGGCCCTGGCGATTTTCCAGGTCGGGCACCGGAACCGCTACAAACATCCGAAGCCGCAAGTGTATGCGCGCTATGGCGACATGGGCATTGCGCGGCTGCGCACGGATGTGACGGGGGCGGTGGTGCTGGAATTTGGCGACGATATCGACGCGACGTTGTACCGGGCCAGCCGGCCACGGTATTGGCATGGGCGATAAGGTAGTGCGCCGCATCGGATGCCGGACAGGAGACCCATTATGTGCGATGAATGCAATCCCTTCGAGCGCTTGCTGGCGAAGGCCGACGCTGCTTACCGGCGCTTGCGTTCGATTCGGTGGGATCAAGGGTTACGTTATGTGGAGGGGATTTCGCCAGCGTTGGCGCAGGCGATACAGCATACGGGTATTGGTATCGCGAGCGGCTTGTTTACTGGCTTGATCTTGTTTGGATTGCAATTTACGAGTGATCAGCCTTTCAATGATATGGCCAAATCGCTACAGCGCAAATTCATTGTGCATTACCAGGATATTCCAGCGCCCTTGTTCAATCTTGTCCTTTTTCTGGTGGCATGCACCATGTTGTTGACTGCCGAGTGGGGGCTTTTTTTCAGGCAGAAAGTGCTGGTGCCTGTCATACATGGCATCTCGCATACAGTGTCAATTAGCACCGGGATGTTATTGTCGCTCGTCTTTTCGGACGTGCTGACGACGAGTTTTCTGCCGAATATCGGACAATGGTTATTCAGCCTCCTTATTATTTCGATAGTGTGGATACTCGCAGTGACGATGAACGCAGTTATTTATTTATGTCGCTACGGCGTGGTGGGGCTATGGCGAAAGAAGAGCTGCGCTGGCGAAGAGTGTCCTGCACTGCAAAAAAAGTACGAGGTCCTGCACTTTATTTTTCCACTGGTGGGAATTTTTCTCATCTTTTACCTGTGGGGAGATGTCAAGCGCAGCGCCGTACAGGTGGCCGATGCCGCCAAGGCCAGCAAGGTGGCGGACTGTGCAGTTGCACACTAGCTGTTTTCATATTCGCTTCAGCAGCATCTCAACGGAAGAACCCAATCGAGGAGCGTTGATTGTTCCATTTAAGCAGCCATTATCTGATCAGCCTGGCCCAGGCCGCCGACATCGACGCCATCACGACCTTGTTGCAAGCTAATTCCCCCTCGCAGGGCGGCAGCCTGACGGGCGAGTTTTCGCGCGACAAGGTGGCCAGCATGGCGGATGGCGAATCGCCCGTCATTGTGGCGCGGCGCGCAGCCGACGGGCCTGTCGTTGGCGTGTTGTTCAGCAATGCAGCTGCCACCGCGCAGGCGCCCGTGGTGCTGGCCATGCTGGCCGCGTATCGGGGAAGTGACAAGGCCTATGTGTATGGCCCCGTCTGCATCGCGGACTCGGAGCGGGGGCAGGGCTTGCTGGCGCTGTTGTACTCTGCCATGCGTGCGCGGCATGGGGGCGCGGAGGCGGTGCTGTTCATCCGGCGCGACAATATCGGCTCGCTGCGTGCGCATGAACGACTGGGCATGCGCGAGGTGGCCGCCTTTGTTTTCGACGGCGCGCAGTTCGCCGTGTATAGCGACGTCATCGCCGCGAAATAGATGCTAACTTGCCCGTTCATCGGGTATTTCCAGCCCTCGCTGCCGCACATATTCCAGAAATAACCTTGCCCCCTTGGCCATCCTCGACGTGCCATACACGGCATGGATGCTCGGGTCCAGCTCCTTCGACGAGGTCAGCCGGTATGCCGTGCAGACCCGGCGCAGGGTGCCTGCCGCCACGGCCGGTTCCGCCAGCCAGCTGGCCAGGCGCACGATGCCAGCGCCTTCCAGGGCCGCCTGGAAGGTGGCGATGCCGGAAGTGAAGCGGAAGCGGGGCTGCACCTGGTAGCGCACGTTGCGCTCGGTGGAAACGAAATGCCAGTCGCGCAAAATGCGGGGGGCCGAGTGCATGATGACGTCGTGGCCGGCCAGCTCTTCCGGTTCCTCGGGCGCGCCCATGTGGGCGATATAGTCGGGCGAGGCGTACATGTAGCGGCGGTAATTCCACAGGGGATAGCCGATCAGCTCGCTCGACTGGGGGAAGGCGCCGCGGATGGCGAAATCGAGCTTTTCCTGGATGGGGTCGATCGATTTGTCCGAGAAATGGATGTCCACGGACACGTTCGGATAGTCGCGCGAAAATTGCGCCACCACTTTCGGCAGGAAGCCCAGCGACAAAATTTCCGGCGCCGAGAGGCGCACCCAGCCTTGCGGCGAGTTGCTCAGCTCTGCCAGCTGCTCTTCCGCCTCGGCCTGCGTTTCCAGCAAGTGCCTGGCCGACGCGTAATAGGTTTCGCCGGCCGTCGTCAGGGTGAACTGCTTTTGCGTGCGCAGGATCAGCTCGGCGCCGATGGCGTCTTCGAGGAACTGGATGGCGCGCGTGACGGCCGACGGCGAGCGCCCCAGCATGCGCGCCGCATGGATGAAGCTGCGCTTTTCCACCACGGTGCAAAAGGCGCGGATCTCCCACATCAGTTTCATCGACATCGCGTCGCTCCCGGCAAAAGAGGCCAGTAGACCGCATGGGGCGCATTCCGTCAAGCGTTACGGCTGATTGCGTTTTCCGCAATTTGAAGTTGCATCCGAAAAAGTGACTGCCGCCTATACTGCCGCTGTCGCCCATTCCATATTGCCTATCATGCTGACCATCTCGCTGCTGTGTTTATTCGCCTTCTTTGCCGGCCTGATCGACGCCGCCGTGGGCGGGGGCGGGCTGATACAGCTGCCGGCCCTGTTCAACCTGATGCCGAACATGGCCTCGACGTCCTTGCTGGGCACGAATAAGCTGGCGTCCGCCTGCGGCACCACGTTCGCCGCCCGCTCCTTTGTCGGCAAGGTGCACATCCCGTGGCTGCTGGTGCTGCCCGCCGTGGCCAGCGCCTTCGTCATGTCCTTCATCGGCGCGGCCGCTGTGTCCTACGTGCCGCAGCAAGTGGTGCGCCCCATGGTGCTGGTGTTGATCATCATCATGGCGATCTACACCTTCATCAAGAAGGATTTCGGCACGACGCGCGAAGCGCGCCCCATTGGCCCGCGCGAACGCGTCCTCGCCATCGTCATCGGCGGCGCCATCGGCTTTTATGACGGCCTGTTCGGGCCGGGCACGGGCAGTTTCCTGATTTTCCTGTTCATCCGCGTCTTCGGCTTCGATTTCATCCTCGCCTCGGCCTGCTCGAAACTGGTGAATATCGCCACCAACGTGGCCGCGCTGGCCTTCTTCATTCCCGCCGGCCACGTGGTGTATGCGGTGGCGGCGCCCATGGCCGTGTGCAATATCCTGGGCGCCCTGACGGGCACCTGGATCGCCGTGCGCCGCGGCGCCGCCTTCGTGCGCATCCTCTTCCTCGTGCTGCTGGTGCTGCTGATCGTGAAGTTGTCCTACGACATCTTCTTCAAGTAAGTTTTTGAACGACAACAAGCCATGAAAACCATCCGGGGCGTGCTGTGGGACAACGATGGCGTGCTGGTCGATACCGAGCAGCTGTTTTACGAAAGCAACCGCGACTTGCTCTTGCCCTACGGCATAGACTTGACGCCGAAGCAATTCTTTGACTGGTTCCTGGACAATAATTACGGCGCCTGGCATCTGCTGTTGGGGCAGGGCCATGCCATCGAACTGGTCGAGCGCCTGCGGGCCGAGCGCACCGTGCTGTTTGCGCAACGCCTGCGCCAGGCGGGCCAGCTGGCCATCCCCGGCATCGGGCAAGTGCTGGCGGCGCTGCGCCCGCACGTGGCCATGGGCGTGGTCACCAGTGCCTACGAACAGCATTTCCGCATCAGCCATGCGGCCACGGGCTTGCTCAGCCACTTCGACTTCGTGCTGACGCGCGAAATGTATGGCGAAAGCAAGCCGGCGCCCGACGGCTACCGGCTGGGCTTGCAGCGCCTGGGCCTGGCCGCCGCCGACTGCGTGGCCGTGGAAGACTCGCCGCGCGGCTTGCGCGCCGCCAGGGCGGCCGGGCTGGAATGCATCGTCGTGCGCAATCCCATGAACCGCCACCATGCGTTTGACGATGCTTTTTGCGTGGTCGATTCCAACGCCGAGCTGGGCGAAGTACTGGCCTCGTTCGTGCCCGGCATGGCGCCAGCGCGCCCGCTGCCAGCTCGCAAATTAGAGGTCTTCCTCTGATCCGTCTTGCCGGCATGCCATTACAATTGCCTATCGCATTCACCGGCCTCGTTCCACGATGACCCTCCCGCAACTGCACTTTGCCCACGCCAACAGTTATCCTGCCGGCACCTACCGCAAGCTGTTCGGCTTGCTGGGCCAGCACTACACCGTGCAGGCGCTCGACATGCATGCGCACGATCCGGATTACCCCGTCAGCACGGGCTGGCCCGAGCTGGTGCGCGAGTACATCGACGACCTGGAACGCCGCTACAGCGCGCCCGTGATCCTCGTCGGCCATTCGCTGGGCGGCATGCTCAGCGTGATGGTGGCCAAGCAGCGGCCCGACCTGGTGCGTTGCGTGGTCTTGCTCGATTCGCCCGTGGTGGCGGGCTGGCGCGCCTTGCTGGTGCGCCTGGCGCGCAACACGGCGCTGGGCGAGCGGTTTTCCCCCTCGCGTTTTTCCGCCAGGCGGCGCAAGCTGTGGCCCGATGCGCAAGCCGCGTATGAACACTTCGCGGCCAAGGACATGTTCGCCATCTGGGCGCCGCAAGTCTTGCGCGATTACATCGACAGCGGCCTGGCTCCCCATCCGGACGGGGTGCAGCTGCGTTTTACGCGCGAAGTGGAAACGCAGGTCTACCGCAGCTTGCCGCACCATATCGGCGGCCTCGTCAAGGATGGGTTTCCCGTGCCCATCGGCTTTATCGGCGGCACGGAATCGGTGGAATGCCGCCAGGCGGGCTTGACGGCCACGCGCAAACTGGTCGGCAAGTTTTTCCGCCAGGTGCCGGGCGGCCATCTGTTTCCCATGGAAAACCCGGAACTGACGGCGCAAGTGGTGCGCGAGATGATCACGGCATTGCTGGCGAAACAATAGCCTTCCGCCAAGGATTTTCAGGGGATGGGGGCCAACAGCGGCGGATTTTCGCGTAAAATCCTGCCATTCGGGCCGCGCCTGCACCTGGCGCGCCGCCCCCGCCATTCGATATTCTAGAAAGATACTGCTGCGATGACGATTAAAAGCGATAAATGGATACGCCGCATGGCGGAAACAACGGGCATGATCGAGCCGTTCGAACCGGGCCAGGTCAAGGAACGCGACGGCAACCGCATCGTTTCCTACGGCACCTCCAGCTATGGCTATGACATCCGTTGCGCCGACGAGTTCAAGTTGTTTACCAACATCAACACCACCATCGTCGATCCCAAGGATTTTGACGCGAATAACTTCGTTGATGTGTCGGGCAAGGGTTATTGCATCATCCCGCCCAATTCCTTCGCGCTGGCCCGTACCGTGGAATATTTCCGCATTCCCCGCAACGTCTTGACGATTTGCCTGGGCAAGAGCACGTATGCGCGTTGCGGCATCATCGTCAACGTCACCCCGTTCGAACCGGAATGGGAAGGCTATGTGACCCTGGAGTTTTCGAATACGACACCGTTGCCGGCGAAAATCTACGCCAACGAAGGCGTGGCGCAAGTGCTGTTCTTCGAATCCGACGAAGTGTGCGAAACCTCGTACAAGGACCGCGGCGGCAAATACCAGGGCCAGGTGGGCGTGACATTGCCGAAGACCTGATTGATTGCTGGAACGGGCAGGGCGCCAGTCCTGCTTTAAATCTGTTTCAGCAGCCACGCCTTCAGCGCCGTTGACGGCTGGTACAGGGGAACATGGCCGCGCAGCAAGATTTGCGCGCTGCGCCGGTAGGCCGCGCCGTCGATGGCGATGTTGCCCGTCACCCCGTCCTGGCGCGCCACGATGGTGGTGTCCAGGATGCCGGCCGGGTTGGCTATGCCCAGTTCCATCTCTGTTTCCGCTTGCTTGACTGGCGGCACGCCGCGCGCCAGCGCATGCGCCACCGTGCCCGGTATCAGGCACGCGGCCGCCAGGCAGCAGCCGCCCGAGACGGCCAGCGAAGCGTGGCCCGATTGCGGCGTAAAGTAGCGCACAGCAATATTTCCCTCTCCCGCCGCCGGCCCCACGATGCAGTACTTGGGGATGGTTTCGCTGCGTTCCAATTCCGCCAACGTCATCAAGCCGCCATCGCGCTTGCGCAAGCCCATCAGCAGACCCGCCGCGCTCCACACCTGGCGGATCGCCTGCATGAACGCCGTGTCCGCTTCCAGTTCCGCGATGGACTCGTGCGCCGTCTTGCCGAACTGGCTCGCTGGCGCGATGACCATGGGCACGGCCACATCCACGCACGAGACCGCATAACCGTGCACCACATCCTGCGCATTGCCTGTTGGTAATAACTTGCCCGTCTTGGCGCCTGCCGGCTGCCGCAGGAACAGGTCCACGCGGGGGAAGTTGCCGGTCACGCCAGGAATGCTGGCGGCCGTAAAGCTGCCGTCGCGTTCGCGCGCCATGCGCGAGGTGGTGATGACGCCCGTGTTGGTGTTGCGGATATCGATATCGTGCGCGCCGATGGCCAGCGCCTCGATCACGCCGCTGTCCAGTCCCCACAGTTGCAGGGCGGACGACATATTGCCGCAGTTCACGCTCCAGTCGATATCGCCGTGTTCGCCAGCCAGCTGGGCCAGGGTGCTGACCAGGCGCGGCTGGCCCGCATGCTGTTCCACCTCGGCGAGGAAGACTTTATTGCTGGTGGGCGCGCCCCGACCCATGCCCGTGATTTGCCGGTTGCCCGGCTGCCGGCCGGACTGGGGCACGCCCATCAGGTGGCGCAGCAATTCCTCGCGCAGCGTTTGCTCGGCCGGCACGCAGGCCCCGTGCAAGACCAGGCCCGTCGATGTGCCGCCACGCATGTGGTGGACGGGAAACTCGATCACGCCGCAGCGTTGGCGGGGCACGAGGTCGGGAAGGGCGGGCAGCAGGGGCGTCATCATCATGGATCGTGGTCAAGGCAGGAAGCGCCAGTGTGCCAGTTTTTCTTGCTGGTGTGCAATTGGATGGTGCGCGCGGCGTCTTTACATGGCTTTACCCGCCTTTACACTTGCCGCCCTGTATTGAGTACCTTGCGCGCCGATAATAAGGTGTTGAATAATCAGGGAGGCAATATGGTAGCGGCAATCGGTTCCGGCAGCGCAGGCGGTACAGTCGGCGCGGCCGGCAGCGCCAGTGCGGGCAGCAGTGCGCAGATCGCGGCGCTGCAAAAGCAGATCACGGCGGCGCAAAAACAGTTGACGGAGTCGCAGAAGGGCGAGCAGACGGACGCGTCGCAAAAGCTGCAGCAGCAGCTGGCGCAGCAAATCCAGGCCTTGCAGGCGCAAATTGCCCAGCTACAGGCGGCAGCCGCGCAGAAGGCGGCGCAAGGCGATTCCCAAACGGCCAGCAGTGCCGAGACCGTGGCGAGTCCCGCCAGGTCAAGCGCGTCGACCCTGGGCAGCATCATCGATACGCAGGCGTAACAACACATCCACGCGCCAGGCTTGCCGACAGGTCAGCCTGGCGTTTTGACAGGCAACAACATTTCCACGCACAAGCCGCCACCGCTGCGCAAGCTGGCCCCGATGCGGCCGCCATGGGCGTTGATGACGTGCCGGGCGATAGCCAGGCCCAGGCCGTGTCCATCCGTGCTGTGCTGGGTATTACTGGCGCGGAAGAACGGTTCGAAAATGCGCGCCAGGTCCGCGCCAGCCACGCCGGGGCCCCGGTCCAGCACGGCGATGCGCAGCCAGTCGGACATGCGCGACAGTTCCACTTCCACCGTGCCGCCATCGGGGCTGTGCTTGACGGCGTTGCGCACCACGTTTTCCACGGCGCGCGCCAGCAATTCTGGCTGGCCCGTGACGCTGGTGTCGGGCATGGCCGCATCGCCCGCCAGTTCGACGTTCAACTGGCGTGCCCGCGCCTCATAGCGGGCGTCGTCCACGATGTCGTGCACGAGGTCGGCGATGCTGACGTCTTCGCTGTGCATGTGCCCGGCTCCCGTTTGCCCGGCGCCGGCTTCCAGCCGTGACAGCGTCAGCAGTTCACCGATCAGTTTATCCATGCGTTCGCTTTCGCGTTCGATGCGCTGCATCGAGGCGGCCATCTTTTCCGGCTGCTGGTGCGCCAGGCCGATGGCGGCCTGCAGGCGTGCCAGCGGCGAGCGCAACTCGTGCGAGACGTCATGCAGCAGACGTGTCTGGCTTTCCATGAGGCTGCGCAAGCGGCCCGTCATGCGGTCGAAATCGCGGCCCAGGTCCGTCAATTCATCGCCGCGCTTGCCGCTGGCGTGAAAACGGGGCGCCAGATTGCCGTGCGAGGCGGCCTCGAACGCTTGCCGCAGGTCGCGGATGGGGTGCGCAAAATACCAGGCCAGCAGGAAAGAAAACAGCAGGCTGGCGGCAATGGCCGCCCCCAGGGGAATGAAGGTGCGGTAGGGCGTGTCCATGCGCGGGGGCGGGCCGCGGCCGAATTCGCCGCGTGGCGGCGCAGTGCCTGCTTCGTGGGGCCGTGGACCGGCTCCCATGGCGCGCGGGCCGCTCATGGCGACGGCGTTGAGCGTGTCGCGCGCGGCGCCTGCTTCGGCATTGCGGAAGCGTTCGGACGAGGGCAGGAACAGCAGATAGCGCTGGCCGTCGCTGCCGGTGACCGTGCGCACGACGGGATGGGCCTGGCTTTGCTCCAGCATGGCGCGCGCCTTGGCCAGCATGGCGGGATGCACCGCGCGGCCCATCAGTTCGTGTCCGCGCGCATCGACGGCAAACACGCGCATGCGCTCGAGCTTGCCCAGGAATTGCCGCAAGGCCTGGCTGCCGCCCGCTTCCAGGGTGGCGCTGGCGGCCTCGATGATCATTTGCGCGGGCGGACTGGTGTCGATGTCGAGGGCCCGCTCCTGCTGGGCCGCCCGGTTTTTCAGCCAGAAGGTGCCGCCGATGCCGATGGTGGCGGTCACTTGCGCCAGCATGATGCATAGAAAAAACTTCCAGAACAGACGGCCCACGCTTACTCCTTGATCAGCTGGTAGCCGAGACGGTACACGGTCTGCAGGCAGGAGCGGCCATCGGCCAGGCTGCCCAGTTTGCGGCGCAGGCTGCTCAAGTGCACGTCGATATTGCGGTCGAAGCGGGCCATGGGACGGCCCAGACCCAGTTCCGATAATTGATTCTTGCTGACGGGCTTGCCCGCATGGCGCACCAGCACTTCCAGCAAGTTGAATTCCGTGCTTGTCAGCTCCAGGTGCGCGCCGGCCCAGGAAACGCGGCGCTGTTCCGGCCACATCGTCAGTTGCCCTACGGTGAGCGGCGCCAGACCCGAGCTGTCGTGCGGCGCCGCCTGCGCGCGGCGCAGGATGGCGCGGATGCGCGCCGTCAGCTCGCGCGGCGTGCACGGTTTCGTCACGTAATCGTCGGCGCCCAGCTCCAGGCCCACGATACGGTCCGTATCGTCGCCGCGCGCCGTCAGCATCAGGATGGGCAGGTTGCTGCCGGCGCGGATGCGGCGCAGGGTTTCCAGTCCATTCATGCGCGGCATCATGACGTCGAGGATGGCGATGGCGTACAGGCCCGTCAGCGCCTCGGCCGCGCCGCTTTCGCCGTCATGCACGGCGCGGGCATCGAAACCTTCCTGCGTCAGGTATTCCTGGAACATGCCGACCAGTTCCACGTCGTCATCGATTAACAAAACCTTGCTCATGCCTGTGCTTTTTTCGGGTGAATATCGCCCGATGATAGCAGTCAACAGGCGCGGTTCAGGGCCCTTTTACCCGCTTTTACATACGTCCGCTTACATTTGCGCAGCTTCCTTTACACGCTTTTACGCGGCCCTGACGTTGCTTTACACGCCAGACGCCGACAATCAGCGCTGATCTCCACGAAAGGAACGCCCGATGAAATACCTGAGTATCGCCGTATCCCTGTTGCTGTTGTGCGCCTGCAGCATGCCGCTGCTCGCCCTGGCCCAGCAGGAAGCTGCGCCGTCCGGCCCGCCGCCGCGCGCCATGCCGGGGCCGCCGTCCGGCTTCCGTCACGGCCCAGGCGGACCCGGCGCGCCAGGCTTGCCGCCGTTCCTGCATGGCATCGACCTGAGCGAAGCGCAGCAGGATAAAATTTTTGCCGCCACCTACGCCCAGGCGCCCTTGCTGCGGGAACAGGAAAAGATCGCCTTCAAGGCCCACGAGCAGCTGCGCGCGCTGGCCGCCTCCAGCGCCTACGACGATGCGCAAGCCAGCGCGCTGGCGAACACGGCGGCGCAAGCCATGGCGAAGATCAGCTTGCAGCATGCGCGGCTGGAGCAGCAATTGCTGGCCGTGCTGACGGCGGCACAGCGCCAGCAGGTGCAGCAGCGGCACGACAGCCGCCAGGGTCCGCGCGACCTCCGGCGCTCCGAGTAAGCGGCAGGCGCGAGCGCAGGGAGAGCCAGCATGCGCATCCATGCCTTGCGTCCGGGCAGCAGCTTGCAGGCGCTCTCGCGCCATGCGACGCAGGCGCTGTACCTGTGCGCCAGCCTGAATCCCGCCTTGGCGGGCTTGCCCCACTTGATGGAATATCTATGGAACTACATGATCACGGTCTGGCATCCGACCTCGAAATGATGCGGCAACAGGCGGCCGAGCGGCGACAGGTGCTGCGCTGGCTGCTGGCCGGCGCCGCCACCTTGCCCCTGATGAGCTGCGGCGGCGGGTCGGACGCCAGCGGCGCGGCGGCAGGCAGCGGCGCCGCTGGGGTCACGACACCCAGCACGGGCGCATGCACAGTGATTCCCGAGGAAACGGGCGGGCCGTATCCTGCCGATGGCACGAACACCTATGGCGGCAGCATCATTAACGTGCTGAACCAGTCGGGTGTCGTGCGCAGCGATATCCGCGCCAGTTTTAATGGCGCCACGGGTGTGGCGGCGGGTGTGCCGCTCACCATCAAGCTGCAGTTGCTTAACGCCAGCGGCAGCTGCGCCAGCCTGGCCGGTTACGCCGTGTATGTATGGCATTGCGACCGCGACGGCCTGTATTCGCTGTATTCGAGCGGCGTGACGGCGCAAAATTACCTGCGCGGCGTGCAGGAAACGGACAGCGCCGGCAACCTCAGCTTCACGACGATCTTTCCCGGCTGCTATGCGGGGCGCATGCCGCACGTGCATGTCGAGGTCTATCCCAGCCTGGCTAAGGCGGCCTCTGCCTCGAACCGCATCAAGACCTCGCAATTCACTTTTCCAATGGCAACGTTGAATGAGGCCTACACGGCCAGCGGCTACACGGCCAGCGTGCGCAACCTGGCGCAGATCAGCTATGCCAGCGACAATGTCTTCAGCGACGGCACCAGCCTGCAGATGGCCACGGTGACGGGCAATGCCACGGATGGCTATGTCGTCACGCTGGTGATCGCCGTCAATGGTTAAGTTGTCGTCATGAACCCCAGGTCGCGCCGGCTGAAGTTGCCGATGTTCGGGAACACCTCGGCCAGCTGGCTGTCGGCCACGCCGAACCACTTGGCCAGCGTGGCGCCGTACTGGTCGACGGAGGTGGTCGGCAGCAGGGCGCCGGAACCGACGTCCAGCTCATGGCCCAGGCCCGTGACGGGGAAGGTGCCGTAGATGTCGCGGCCCTTGACGGCGCCGCCCACGACAAAGTGGTGCGCGCCCCAGCCGTGATCCGTGCCATCGCCGTTGCTGCTGAAGGTGCGGCCGAAGTCCGACGCCGTAAAGGTCGTCACCTGGCGCCGCAGATCCGCGCCCTGCAGGGCCGCCAGGGTCGTGTCGAAGTAGGCGAGCGCATGGGCCAGCCGGGCCATCAGGTCGGCATGCAGCGCCTTTTGCCGGTCATGCGTGTCGAAGCCGCCCAGGGTCACATAAAATACTTGCCGTTTCACCCTCAGGGCGCCGCGTCCGCCGATGATGCGCGCCACCGTCTGCAATTGCACGGCCAGCGGATTGACGCCGGACGCGCCTGTGTTCGGATTGACGTAGGGCGGGGGATTCGGCACGCCCCCCGCGCCGGCCGCCAGCATGGCGCCGCTGAGGACGCTCTGGCTGGAGATGGCGCGCCCGATCGTGGCCACATGTTCCTGTTCCATCAGGTCGCTGCCGGCCGTCGTGATGATTTCACGCAATGCCGCCGGCCCCTGCGCCGTGCCGAACAGGCTGCCGCTGAGATCGATATTGCGAATCGGCACCGCACCGGCCTGGCCCACCTGGAACTGGCGCACCTGGCGTCCGCTCAGGAACAGCGCGTTCGATGCCGCGGATACGGCCGTGAACATGGCGTTGCTGTTGCCCGCGCCAAGCAAGTCGCCCAGACGTCCGCCCCAGCCCACGCTGGCGCCTTCCGGCAGGCCCGACTGCCAGGTCGATTGCTGGTCGTTATGCGAAAAAAGCTTGGACGGCAGGGCCACGCCGCCCGCCTTATATTGCGCCAGGGTAACTGGCTGGATCAGGGTGCCCACATTGGCGACGACGGCGGCGCGGCCGTCATCGAACAGGCTTTTCAGCGGAACGAGGGCGGGATGCAGGGCAAAGCTGCGTCCCGCTTGCACGGTGGCCGGCACGATGGGCAACACGCCACCGGCTGCACCGACGGCGGGCAGGTGGATCGAATCATTGCTGCCCGTGTTGCGCAGGCGCGTGTATTCATTCCAGGACGATGTGTCGGTTGCCAGCACCGTGTTGAAGGCGTCGTTGCCACCAGCCATGAACAGGCACACGAGCGCTTTGTAGTCATCGGCCGACTGGGCGGCAGCCTGGCCCATGGCTGCCAGGTTGAGGGCGAACGGCGCGGCCGTGCTGCCGGCCAGGCTCAGCATGGAGCCGAGGAAGCGGCGGCGGGAAAAAGGGGGGAGATGGGACATGCGGCTTCCTTATTTCTGGACCAGGTATTCAGGCGAGGCCATCGACAGGAAGATGGCCAGGCGTACGCGGTAGGTTCTTGCGAGGTTGACCTGTGCGGCATTGCTGCCGGTGGCGGCCGGAATCGGCACGCTATTGACGGTGGACAGGATGGTGCCGCGCAGCTTGGTCGACATGTTGCCGGCCAAGAGCAGCAGGTCGACGCGGTCGAGCAAGGCTGCAGGCTGGTCGGCCAGGGCCAGCTCGGCCGCATAGTCCGCCTTCACCGAGGCATTTTCTCCCACGCCGCCGCTGATGGCGTCCTGGATGAAGTTCAGATAGCCGGTGACGGACGGCTCTGCCGTGATCTGCATTTCCGGCGCCACCAGACTGGCGGCGGCCAGCGGCGAATTGGGCGGGACATAGCTGGGACGGAAATAATTGAAGACGGAGGGTGCATTCATGGGATTCTGGCCCAGGCCCGTGAGCGGATCGCTCAGGTAATAGATGCGGTATTGCGAAGCTGCATCCTTGGCGTTAAAGGCGCGCATCCAGTTGCCCAGGCGTACCAGCGGTTCGCGCAATTTCCCCGTACGCAAGGTTGTGCCGGCCGGGGCCAGCGCCTCCGGATCGAGCAGCACGGCACGCAGCACCGCCTGCATGTCGCCGCGCACGCCAGCGCCATTATTGGCAAACGCGGCCGCTACCCGGCCCACATAGGCGGGGCTGGGATTGCTGGTGACGAGCCGCTGGATCAGCTGGCGGCCGAAGAAGGGGCCTGTATTCGGGTGGTTGAACAGAGTGTCGAGGGCTTGCGCCAGGTCGGCTTCGCCGGTAGTGGCGCCCGAAATACTGACTCCCAAGAAACGTTTTTCTCCGGTGGAATGGAAGGCCGTGTAATTCTGCATCGGTTTCCAGTCGCGGTCCGGATCGGCCACGCTGCCAAAGAAACGGTTAGCGGCCTGGTCTGGTCCGGCCCAGCTCCAGCCTGTCAATACTTTCGCCAGGCCGCTCACATCGTCGCGCGAGTAGGTATCGATGGGCTTGCCGCCGGACAATTTCAAACTGCCGTCAGCGTTCAGCTGATACAGGCCGATCGTAAATAACTGCATGATTTCGCGGGCAAAATTCTCATCCGGGGTACGCGTTGCCGATTCCTTCTGATTGCGCAGGTGCGACAGATACAGACCCATCATCGGATGCGTGGCGACGCCTTGCAGCAAGGTGCGGAAGTTGCCGAAAGCATGTTGTCCCAGCATGTCGTAATAGCTGGCAACACCGCGCACGTGCGGCCACACGGCTTCGTTTTGCGTGGAAATGACGAAAATTTCCGACAAGGCAAACGCCGTGCGTTGTCGCAACTGGTCGTCGCCGCCTACGGCCTGCTGCCAGAATGATTCATAAAAATTCTGAGGCAAGGCCTTGCTGGCCGTCGTGTCCGCTGGTGGAAATTTCGCATCGAGATATTTGCGATGCAAGCTTTGCGGTCTGGAAAACTGGTACTGGAACCAGGCGTTGCTGTCGCTGGCGGCCAGTGCATCGATGGCCGCGATATTCGGCCCGAACGTGGCCCGGCCCAGGAAGCGTGACGCCTGCTGGCGCGTAAATGTCGTCACCTTCGCGGCCGGTGGCGTGGTCAGTGGGGGCGGCGGGACGGTTTCTGCGGGAACTGCCGGCTCGCCCGGCTTCATGTCCGCAGGCGGCGCCACCGTGGCGGTCGGGCTGTCGCCGCCACCGCCACCACAGGCGTTCAGCAAACTCAGAAGTGTTACAGCAGCCAGCAAGCGGCGCAAAGTAGGATGGATCATTTAGTTTCTTTGTGGCAATCAAAATCTGACCTCGTTATTGTATTGCCTGCCTACTGAAAGTGCGTGCTCAAAAGAACATTTGCGTCTTGTCTATTTTTCGATTTAATGCATTTTTGACCGATGTTAAGTGATTTTTTATAGTATTTTGATGAACTTTATTTTTTACAAATGGAAAAATATTTTTACGCGAACGCCTGCTTGTGGTCGATAGGCGACGTAATAAATTCCCTCTAATTAAGCTTGTTTGAAAGCTCATGGACAGGGCGAAAACAGCTTCGCCGGAAACCATGGTTTTTATCGCATCGGCGAAAAGGCGTTCGCCGTCGCGTCCCGTTTTTCCCTCTGCACCTGGCTGGCATGGCCCTTGCGTCAGGGAGGCATGGACCACCCGCCCGCCTTTCACCGGAGCCTGTCATGACCAGCCGCCTGCTCGCCTATCGTCCCGAAATGGAATTGCCGGAAGCGCCGGGCGTGCTGTCCCTGCAGCACGAAGATGAGCTGGCACTGGCGGCGCAGTTGCTGGAATTGCAGGCGCCGTCCCAGTTCGATGCTTTCCTGGCGCGCCAGTTGGGCGCCACCGCGGCGGGCCAGCAAGTGCGCGGCACGCCGCTGGAAGGGCCGCTGCGCCAGCTGCTGGGCAAGGTGGTGGCGCCCCTGCTGCCCCTGCATGGCGGTTCGCCACAGGCGCTCAAGCGGCGCGCTGCGGGCATCTTCGGCATGGAACTGGAGGGCTTGAGCCCGGAAGACAAGGAATTCGAACTGGCGCGCCAGGTCGTGCATCTGATCGATGCCGTCAATACGGCGCTGACGCAGGACGGCGGCACGGGTGCGCGCGCGCCCAGGGCGCGGGTGGAAACGGCCCTGTTGCAAGTGGCACGCAGCGTGGCGCCAGGCTTGCTCAGGCAGGCGGCGCAAGCGCCGGGACCGGACGGTGGCCGCTGGCGCCGCGAGGGCGGGCACATCGTCGTGCTCGATTGTTAGCCGGACGGCCAGTCTGTCCGGCGCTGTAGTGTCAACCGAGGTGCTAACTTTTAGGAGCTCATCATGCATGACTTAGATCGTACGACCCTGGAATACGGGCAGGAGATGTCCGGCTTTGAAGCGGAACAGTTCGAGTTTGGCCAGGGCGAATGGAGCGGCGAGGGTGGCGCGAGCGCCATGTTTTCCGAAGCCGAGGAAATGGAACTGGCCAATGAACTGCTGTCGGTCAGCAATGAAGCCGAACTGGAACAGTTCCTCGGCAATTTCCTGCGCAAGGCCGCCTCGGTGGCGGGCGGCATCATCAAGTCGCCCGTGGGCCAAGCCATCGGCGGCGTGCTCAAGGGCGTAGCGAAAAAGGCGATACCGCTGGCCGGTGGCGCCATCGGCGGCTATTTCGGCGGCCCGCTGGGCGCCAAGATCGGCAGCGGCCTGGCCTCGGCCGCCGGCAATGCGCTGGGGCTGGAAGCGGAGGCCTCGTCGAACGAAGACCGCGAATTCGAGGGTGCCAAGCAGTTCGTGCGCCTGGCCGCCGACACGGTCAACCGCGCCGCGCAGGCACGCGGTTCGGGCGACCCGCGCGCCATCGCCCAGGCGGCCGCCAGCGCGGCGGCGCGCCAGTTCGCGCCCGGCCTGCTGGGCCGCCCCGGCAGCCAGGTCGCCACACAGAACGGCAGCGGCGCCGCTGCGGGCGGGACCATGGCCCAGGGCGGCGCGGCAAGGGGCTCGGCGGGCATGCGCCCCTCCAGCGGGCGCTGGGCGCGCCAGGGCCACAAGATCGTCCTGTACGGCGTCTGACATCATGGCCATCGGCGCTTATGCTGCCTGGATGCTGGCGCAGGAGGCGCGCTCGCTGCTGACGCGGCTGGCGCGGCTGGAACCGTTCGCGCTGATCGAGCCGACGGTGCTGGCGGCCGCCCTGATGCCCAGCGCCCAGTCGGCCATCGAAAGCCAGCTGGTGCAGGGCCGGCGTGAATTGCGGCGCATGGTCGCCCAGTTCCAGCACTGGCTGCGGCGCGAGCACGCCGATGGCGCCAGCATGGCCACCGCCGCCGAGGCGCAGCGCCGCTTCACCTTTCTGCGCCTGAAATTCAATGCCGCGCTGACCCAGTTCGACCTGTTCAACGAAGTCATCACGCAGCGCAGCGAGCACAAGACGGGCGTGTGGCTGGCCGGTCTCGACATCGTTGCCGCCGATGCGCTGGCGCTGCCCGGCAATGTGTACCAGGCGCCGCCCGTGATCTGCTACCTGGACCGGGGGCCGGGCGCCGCCATCCGCCGCGCGCGCACGCGCCTGCCGGGCGGCGGCGACAATCCCGTCGCCATCATCCGCCTGCCGCGCGAACGCATGATCGGCAGCAGCATCGCTTCGTCGCTGGTGCACGAGGTGGGCCACCAGGGCGCGGCGCTGCTGGACCTGGTGGCGTCCTTGCGGCCCGTGCTGCAAGCCATGCAGCACGGCGGCAGCGGTCTGGTGCACGTGTGGCAGCTGTGGGAGCGGTGGATTTCCGAGATCGTGGCCGACTTCTGGTCGCTGGCGCGGGTCGGCGTGGCCGCCACCCTGGGCCTGATCGGCGTGGTCAGCCTGCCGCGCGTGTTTGTCTTCCGCCTCAATATCGACGATCCCCATCCGGTGCCATGGCTGCGGGTGCGCCTGAGCTGTGCCATGGGACGGGCCTTGTATCCGCATCCGCAATGGGACCGGCTGGAGCAGCTGTGGCTGTCGTACTACCCGCTGACCGGCCTGCCGCCGGCCCGGCAGCGGCTGCTGGAGCAGCTGCAGGCCAGCATGGCGGCCCTCGTGGGCTTGCTGGTGCAGCACCGGCCACCGGCCTTGCGCGGCGGCTCGCTGGTCGAAGCCATGGCCGTGCACACGCGCCAGCCCGCCATGCTGGCGCAGCTGTTTCGCAGCTGGACCCTGGCGCCGGCGCAGATGTACCAGGCCGCGCCGACCCTGGTGTTCGCCGTGCTGGGCCAGGCGCGCGCCAGCGGTACCTTGAGTCCGGAAGACGAAAGCGAGCTGCTGGGGCGTTTGCTGACCCACTGGGCCTTGCGCAGCACCCTGGACACGTCGGAGCTGTGCGCCGACGTCGTGCGGCATGGCCGCCAGTCCGGCAGGTTGCTGCCGCCCCTGGCATCCCGTTTGATTATCCATTGAGGAGAACGACATGAGCAGCAAGATGAGCAGCAAAAGCAGAGGGGCGGGCCAGGCGGGTCCGAAACACCACGGCGGCAGCATCGCGGTCACCGTACACGAGCAGGACAGCGGGGCCATGGTCGTCAATGCCGCCATCAGCCTGTACCGGGGAGCCGAGGCGGATTGCCACAACTTCAATGCCGCCACCTGGGTGCCTGATCCCGCCATGCTGGTGGGCGTGCGCTGGACGGATGGGCGTGGCGGCACCGTGTTTACCGACCTGATGACGGGCAGTTACGTGGGGGTGTATGGCAATTTCCCCGCCACGGCGCCCCAGTGCGTGACGGTGCAGGCCGGCTGCAGCGCCGTATTGTGCTTCACGCCCCAACTCAACCCGCAGGTGACGCTGGCGTTTGAAACGGCCGACTGCCATCCCAGCGACTGTCAGTTCGGCAGGGTGGGCGACCGCGCCATCGCCACCGTCTCGTTTGACGGCGATCAGAGCGCCGACGGGCGCGACCAGGTGCAACTGCTGGCCGCCGCGCCGTGGGTGCCCATGCGCGGTACGCCGAACGCGTTTTCCACGCCGGTGCGGCGCGCCGGCATGCACCGCTTCATGGGACAGATGATGCTGTCGCAGCGTCCCGAACTGCGCAACGCCTTGCCCGTGCCGGAAGGGCTGAGCCCGCACGCCATGCTGGCGCTCGACGCGGAATACGAGACGGAAGAGCGCCAGCCGCAGCCCATCACGGGCAACGTGGGCGTATCGCTGACGCGCACGGAAACGGAGCCGACGGAAGACTTGCCGCTGTGGACCCTGATACGCAACAGCACCGAGGCGATGTCGTTTACGAATTACCTGCATTTCATGGACAGCCTGTTTTGCGGCGACCTGGCCAGCGTACGGGGTTTCGAGCAGGAACGCTTCGTGAAAAAGGCCGACATGTTCCAGCAGCTCAAGCAGCGCCGCGCGCTGCCGTTTTCCGATGCCGATTCCTACCGCGTGCTGAAAGTGGCGACGGAAGCGTTCGTGATGGTCAATTGCGGCGTGCTGAACCAACCGCTGGCCTTCAATCCGGCCGAGGACAACGCCTATCTGGACCGGCGCGACATACCGCAAGGGCGCGACCTGGAAACCGTGCTGCGCAACGATTACCTGGAAAACGTGGACGGCTTCCAGACCTTGCCCTACCTGGCCGTGATCCGCCGCAAGCTGCCCGACATCCCGATCAGCATCCCGCGCGGCCAGGAAGGCGAGGTCGACCTGTGCTTTGGCATCATCCAGGAAAAGCTGGCCAATCCCTGCCTGCTGGAACTGATCTGGTCGTACTGGCATGAAGAAGGCATGCTGGTGCAGACCATGAACGCCATCGCGCAGCGCTTCCAGAACTTGCGCGCGCCGGGCAACCATCTCGATCCTTTGTCGAACACGGAAATCGACATGCTGCGCCCGCTGAATAATTTACTGTGGGGATACACGCAGGATGAACAGCATCGGCTGACCGTGATGCGCCGGAACTACGAGTATGACCATCACTACGGTGTGCGCCTGGACGGCAAGGCAGTGCAGCACTTCCGGCCAGCCGACAGCCGCTCCAAATTCCTGGAGGCCTTCCACCACTTGCTGCGCCTGCTGACCTCGTTCTACAAGCAGGATGACGACACCACCGTGAAGGCGGATGCCTTCCCCGTGTTGAATGCACTCAAGGAGATCCACCTGATCCTGTCGCAGGGCGCGCACAACCAGTTCGGGGACTTGCCGTCGACGGCGCGCATCGAGATGCTGATGCAGCAATGGATGCTGGCGCGCCCCGAATTCCGCGAATTCTTGCCCACGCGCGTGATGGTCGCGTATCCGGAACCGTGGATGGACCGGGTCGACGCCATGAAGAAACTGCAGGGCTGGACGGACACGAGCGTCATGCATTTCCGTAACCTGGCCATCTTTGGCGAGCAATTGCTGCTCTCCGTGCGCTACGGCAACTGGAGCGATATCTATGAACCCACGCAGGCGTTCAACTGGGCGCGCTTCTGGCGGCCGCAAGTGCAAGGCTATATCCACGGCTACCGCGCCGCCACGGGGGTCGATCTGTCCGTCGACAGCAGCGACCCGGTGGTCGAATCGACGATGCCTTCGGTGTTGCTGCGCCAGCGCCTGAGCCAGCAGCTGCGCAGCGTCTAGGGCGGGAGCGGGGCGCGTGCATGCTCGACTTTACCAGTGCCCTGTACTTGGGCATGCGCCATCCGGCGGCCTCGCTGGCGCCGTGGAGCAGCCTGACCCTGGGCCAGCCGGCCGCGCTGCGGGAGCCGCCGGGCGCGCAAGCGCTGGCCGCGGCCCTGGCTGCGCTGCAAGGCTGCGAGGCGGCCTGCGTGCTGCCGTCGACCTTGCACCTGTTCTGGGACCTGTTCGGCATGCTGGCTGCCGAGCGGCTGGTGATCCTCATCGATGGCGGCAGCTATGCCATCGCGCGCTGGGGCGCCGAGCGGGCGCAGGCGCTGGGCTTGCCGCTGCGCTTGTTTCCCAGCGGCGATATGGCGGCGCTGCGGCGCCTGGCGGCGGCCTGGGGCAGGCAGGGGCGGCGTCCACTGATCCTGGCCGACGGCTATGTGCCGGGCAGCGACCAGGTCTTGCCGCTGGCCGCTTATGCGGCCCTGGCGCGCCAGGGCGGCGGCTATCTGCTGCTGGACGATACACAGGTGCTGGGCGTGGCGGGCGCGCAAGGCGGCGGCTCGGCGCGGCTGCACGGCTTGCAGGGCGCTTGCGACGAGGCGGGCGGCCATTTGATCGTCGGCGCCTCGCTGGCCAAGGGCTTTGGCGTGCCGCTGGCCGTGCTGGCAGGCAGCGGCGGCCTGTTGCAGCGCTTTGCGGCGCACAGCCAGACGCGCGTGCATGCCAGTCCGCCGTCGGCCGCCGTGCTGGCGGCCGCGCGGCGTGCCATGGCGCTCAATGCGCGCCACGGCGACGCGCTGCGCGCGAGGCTGGCGGACAGGGTGGCGCAATGGAGGACGGGGATGGCGGCGTCTGGCATCGCTTGCCGGGGCGGCAGCTTTCCCGTGCAGCGCCTGCCCGGACGCGCCCACTTGCAGCCAGCCTTGCGCGCGGCGGGCGTGCTGGCGCTGGCGCAAGCGGGGGAAGGTCCCGGGGCGCTGACTTTTCTGCTGCGGGCCGATCAGACGCCCGGGCAACTGGAGCAGGCGATGAATTTGCTTGAACATCACACGAGGAGGCGATATGAACGACGCGTTTGAAATGCTGCCCTTTGCGGGGCAAGCGGGAGCGGCAGGTGAGTACGAGTGGGAGCAGGAGCAGGAGTGGGCGCAGGAGGGGGAATCCGAGTCCGAGTGGGAGGGCGAGCGCTGGCGGCCCGGCAGCGGGCGCTATGGCGGCGGCGTGCGCGCGCGGCCCCCACTGCGCGGCCCGCGCCGCCCCATGCCGCCGCGCTACCAGGCGAATCCGGCGCGTCGGCCCCCACGCCCGGCGCCGCCGCCCTTGCCCTACCTGCCGCCGCGCTACCGGGGCTGGGGCGGCTATCCGGCCATCTATCCCACGCTTTATCCGGCGCCCTATCCCGTGGCGGAACCCGCGTTTGGAGACCAGCAGGAGCCGGAACCTGACCAGGACCAAGGGCAGGACCAGGGGCAGGACGACGGCCAGCAGCAGGGCGAAATCCCGCCGACCCTGGCCGGCACCATGGGCCGGGTGCCGGAAGCGGCCGCCCTCAATTACCTGGCGCTGGGGACGCTGGCCAATGCCTTGCGCGATCCGAATGGCCGGGGGCCGGGCCTGTATGTGATCGAATTCGATGCGGGCGGGCGCCGCCGCGCCTACAGCGGCCAGACGGACGACCTGCACCGGCGCCTGCTGCAGCACCGGCTGTGCGGCCAGATGATGGGCGTGGACCTGAGCGGGCACCAGGTGTATGTGGCGCCCCTGTCCTCGGCGGCGCAGCGCCGCCGCATCGAGCAGCGCATCCACGACGACATGTTCGCCAACCAGCGCGGCGTGCTGACCAACCAGCGGCGCGAACTGGAACTGGCCGTGCTCGGTGAAATGTGGAGCTGAATGTGGACCCGGAAGCCACGCCTTGATCATTGCGAAGGAGAGCATCATGCACCAACTCGAATGCGCATGCGCGCAATGCCGGCAGCGGGCCGGCGCCGCGTTTGAAGTGCTGGAATTCGGCCCGGACTGGCCCGGCAAGGGGGCGGCGCCGGCCGTCTTGAGCGAAGAGGAGGAATTGCAGCTGGCCATGGAATTGCTGGAAGTGGCCAGCGAGGAGGAACTGGAGCAGTTTCTCGGCAAGGTCTTCAAGAGCGTATGGAAGGGCGTCAAGAAAGTGGGTTCCACTATCGCCAAGGTGGCCAAGCCCCTGGGCGGCGCCTTGAAGGCCGTGGCCAAGACGGCTTTGCCCTTCGTCGGCGGCGCTCTCGGTTCGATGATACCGATACCGGGCGTGGGCACGGCGCTCGGTTCCGCCCTGGGGCGCGCGGCCAGCGATGCGCTGGAGCTGGAAATGGAAGCCGAGGCGCCGGCCGAGCGCGAACTGGAGATGGCGCGCCGCTTCGTGCGCATCGCGGGGCAGGCGGCCCGTCTGGCGGCCGACGGCGATGGCAGTGCGCGCGCCGTCGAGAGTGCGCTGACGCGGGCCTTGCATCAGCAATTGCCGCATTTCCGCTCGCCTGCGCCGCAGCAGGAAGAGGAAAGCGGGCGCTGGCGCCGACGCGGCAACCGCATCGTCGTCATGGGCGACTGGAACTGAGCGCAGGGAGGCGGGCATGGCGCTGGTCATCGATAGTCACTGCCATGCGGGGCCAGGCGACGGCTTGAGCGGGCCGTGGGACAGCGATGCGCCGCTGCACGCCTACCTGCGCCGGGCCCAGGCGGCCGGCATCGCCCGCAGCGTGCTGTTCGCCGCCTTCCACTCCGATTATGCGATTGCCAACCACGGCGTGGCGCGCCTGGCCGCTTCCGATCCGCAGCGTTTTTATGGCTTTGCCTTCGTGCATGCGCGGCGCGACCGGGGCCGCATCATGGACCTGGTGCGCACGGCCGTCGAACGCTATGGTTTTGTCGGCATCAAGGCGCACCGCTTTGACGCGCGTATCAGCGGCGAAGTGTGCGACGCGGCCCGTTTCTTCGGTCTGCCCGTGCTGTACGACCCGGCCGGCGAGGTGGCCGTGGCCGAACTGCTGGCGCAGCAGTATCCCGACGTCAACTTCATCCTGCCCCACCTGGGCAGTTTCGGCGACGACTGGGCGGCCCAGCTGGCGCTGATCGACCATCTGGTACGCCACCGCAACATCCATACGGACAGCTCGGGCGTGCGCCGCTTTGATTTACTGGAACAGGCCGTGCGCCGTGCCGGGCCGCACAAGGTCTTGTTCGGCTCGGATGGCCCCTGGTTGCATCCGGGGCTGGAATTGCACAAGATTCACTTGCTGGGCTTGCCGCAGCTGGATGCGGCGCTGATCACGGGCGGCAATTTTTTGCGGCTGGCGGGGCTGGCGTGAGACAGATCACAGGGCGGCTGGCGTGGCCAGCGGTGTCGCGGCAGTAGCGGCTTGCGCCGTGCAGGCGGCCGCCTTGCGGCGTATCTGCAGGGCGCGGTCCGTCACACCCAGGCGGGCGGCGGAGCGCTGGTTGTTGCCGTGTTCCTCGGCCAGCACCAGGCGGATGGCCACGTCGGCGGCGCAGCGTGTGATGTGCGACAGCTTGCAGCCTTGGGCCAGGGCCCGCCGCACGGCCGCCTCGAAATGCTGGTCGGGCCAGGCCGGCGCCAGCAGCCGTTCCTCGGGCGGCAGGGCGCCGATGGTGATGGGGCCGGGGCCGCAATGGCGGTGCCAGATGCGCGTGACGGTCTGGCGCAGTTCGCGCACATTGCCCGGATAATCGCGCAGCAGCAGATATTCGCGCACGGCGGCGTCCAGCGGGGGCGGCTCTTGTTGGGCCAGTTCAGCGAGAAAATGCCGGGCCAGCGGCAGGATGTCGTCCTGGCGCTCGCGCAGGGGCGGCGTCTGGCAACGCCAGCCGGCGATGCGGTAATACAGGTCGGCGCGAAAGGCGCCGCGCGCCACTTCGTCTTCCAGTTCGCGGTTGGTGGCGCAGACGAGGCGAAACTGGGTTGGCTGCCAGGTATTGCCGCCCACGCGCTTGTATTTGCGTTCCTGGATGGCGCGCAGCAGCTGGGCCTGCAGCGGCAGCGGCAGTTCGCCTACTTCATCGAGGAAGAGCACGCCGCCGTCCGCCAGGGCAAAAGCGCCGTCGCGCGCGGCCGCCGCGCCCGTAAAGGCGCCCCGTTCATGGCCGAACAGTTCGCTGCCCGCCAGTTCCGGCGACAGGGTGGTGCAGTCGAGGACGATGAAGCCGCCGCTGCAGTTGCCGAGGCGGTGGACCAGTTGCGCCAGTAAATCCTTGCCCGTGCCCGTTTCACCCATGATCAGCATCGACGCCTGGCTGAAGGCGGCCATTTCCACCACCTGGTGCAGCAGGGCGCTCCAGGCGGCGCTGTCGCCCACCAGCTGCCGGCGCACGGCGCTGGAGGCCAGCAGCTGCGCCACGGCTTGCCAGCGTTGCAGGCGCGCCAGCACCGGGCCCGCATCGACGCTGCCCGCCGGCCACAGCAGCACGTCGAGCACGCCGGCGGCCATCAGCGCGCGCTGTTGCGCGCAGCTGGGTGGCTGGCCGCAGGCGGCAATGGCCAGCACGCGGGCATGGCAGCACAGTGCCGGCAGTGCTTGCAGCAGCTTGGCATCGGCTTCGGCAAACAACACGATGCCCGCTGCATCTTCCTCACCTTCGTGCCGCCGGGCTATAGTTACCTGAGCCTGCTTCAAGGCCGTCATCAGCAAGGCGCCACTGCCAGCCGCCGCCTGCTGCACGATTTCCAGCCACACCTTGAGCATCATATGCCAGCCATCACAGGGCACGAGTCGCCCATCTTAGAAGCCCGATACCCCAGCCGTTTGATCTGGCACAAGCGTGCGCGGAAGGCGCACAATGAAAAACGCCGCCTGATGCACATCAGGCGGCGCTATTGAATGACGTACAACAAACGTCAGAATTAACCGTTTTTAACGAACGTCACGACGGTTCATCCAATCGTAGCGAGCGGAAGCGAATTGTGGCCGAGAAGCGCAACCGTACTGAAGTACGGTGAGCATCGCAGGCCGCAAGTCGCGACGCGCAGCAGATTGGATGAACTGTTACTGACGGACGCAGTCGACGAAGTAACCACGCTTGCCATCGACCTCGCGTTTCACCAGACCATGCACATCCGTCTCGAAGCCCGGGAAGCGCTCGTTGAAGTCGCGCGCGAAGCGCAGGTAGTCGACGATGGTCTTGTTGAAGCGCTCGCCCGGGATCAAGAGCGGGATGCCTGGTGGATACGGCGTCAGCAGGATGGACGTGATGCGGCCTTCCAGTTCGTCGATGGCCACGCGCTCGATTTCGCGGTGCGCCATCTTGGCGAACGCGTCCGACGGCTTCATGGCGGGGATCATGTCCGACAGATACATTTCCGTCGTCAAGCGCGCCACGTCGTACGCCTTGTAGAAATCGTGGATTTGCTGGCACAGGTCGCGCAAGCCCATTTTTTCGTAGCGCGGGTTGGCCGCCGCGAATTCCGGCAGGATGCGCCACATCGGCTGGTTCTTGTCGTAGTCGTCCTTGAATTGCTGCAAGGCCGTCAGCAGGGTATTCCAACGGCCCTTGGTGATGCCGATGGTAAACATGATGAAGAACGAGTACAGGCCGCATTTTTCAATGATGACGCCGTGCTCGGCCAGGTATTTGGTGACGATGGACGCGGGAATGCCCGTGTCGCCGAACTGGCCGTCCAGCGACAGGCCCGGGTTGACGATGGTCGCCTTGATCGGGTCGAGCATGTTGAAGCCGGGAGCGAGGTCGCCGAAGCCGTGCCAGTCATCCTCGGCGCGTATCATCCAGTCTTCCTGCTGGCCCATGCCTTCGTCGTTGAAGGTGGACGGACCCCACACCTGGAACCACCAGTCCTGGCCCCATTCCTGGTCGATCTTCTTCATGGCGCGGCGGAAATCGAGCGCTTCCATGATCGACTCTTCCACCAGGGCCGTGCCGCCCGGCGCTTCCATCATGGCCGCTGCCACGTCGCACGAGGCGATGATGGAATACTGGGGCGAGGTCGAGGTGTGCATCAGGTAAGCCTCATTGAAGGCGTCCTGGTCCAGTTTGACCGTGTCCGATTCGCGCACGAGGATTTGCGAGGCCTGCGACAGGCCGGCCAGCAATTTGTGCGTGGACTGGGTCGAGAAGATCATCGATTCCTTGGCGCGTGGACGGTCCTTGCCGATGGCGTGCATATTCTTGTAGAAATCGTGGAAGGTGGCGTGCGGCAGCCATGCTTCATCGAAGTGCAGGGTGTCGATCTTGCCGTCCAGCATTTCGCGCAGGGTTTCCACGTTGTAGATCACGCCATCGTAGGTCGATTGCGTGATGGTGAGAATACGCGGCTTCTTGTTCTTCGCTTCGCGCGCGAACGGGTTCGCCTCGATCTTGCGGGCAATGCTTTCCGGCGTGAATTCATGCAGGGGGATGGGACCGATGATGCCCAGATGATTGCGCGTCGGCATCAGGAACACGGGAATGGCACCGCACATGATGATCGAATGCAAGATTGATTTGTGGCAGTTGCGGTCGACGACGACGATGTCGCCCGGTGCCACGGTCGAGTGCCACACCATCTTGTTCGAGGTCGACGTGCCGTTGGTGACGAAATAGCAATGATCGGCATTGAAGATGCGCGCCGCATTGCGCTCGGACGCGGCGACAGGACCCGTATGGTCGAGCAGCTGGCCCAGTTCCTCGACGGCGTTGCAGACGTCAGCGCGCAGCATGTTTTCACCGAAGAACTGGTGGAACATCTGGCCGATCGGCGACTTCAGGAAGGCCACGCCGCCCGAGTGGCCGGGGCAGTGCCACGAGTAGGAGCCGTCGTTGGCGTAGTGCACCAGCGCGCGGAAGAACGGCGGCGACAGGCCGTCCAGGTAGGATTTCGCTTCGCGGATGATATGGCGCGCGACGAATTCCGGCGTATCTTCGAACATGTGGATGAAACCATGCAGTTCGCGCAGAATATCGTTGGGGATGTGGCGCGAAGTGCGCGTTTCGCCATACAGATAAATGGGGATATCGGCGTTCTTGTAGCGGATTTCCTCGACGAAGGCGCGCAGCGATTTCAAGGCATGGTCGGTTTCCTCGATGGAACCGCCGCCGAATTCTTCATCGTCGATCGACAGCACGAAGGCTGACGCGCGCGATTGTTGCTGGGCAAATTGCGACAAATCGCCGTAGCTGGTCACGCCCAGCACTTCCATGCCTTCTTTTTCCATTGCGGCGGCAAGGGCGCGAATACCCAGGCCGGACGTATTTTCAGAACGGAAATCCTCGTCAATGATGACGATGGGGAAACGAAATTTCATGCATGTCTCCAAAAAAGCAAGCCGCCCCTGACAGATGTGAAGGGGCGGACTAGGGCGCGACGGTCAGGCGGTCGTACAACCCGGCAGCCGCAGAAAAAAAATAAGAACGGGATTCTCGCAGAAATGCGGCGTCTGCGGGAAAAAAATATCGCATCAAAGCGTCACAAGCGTACGCTAGCGTGACGCATGGGTGTGACAGGGGTATTACAGCAGCATGCTGGCGATCGACATCACCTTATCAGGCTTTGCGTTCCAGCGTGACAAAGGCGTAAGGCAGGCCGGATTTCTCCGAAACATGGGCCTCGCGCGCTGTTTCTTGCCATACGGCATGGTCCACTGCGGGGAAAAACGCGTCGCAATCAAAGGTCTGGCCGATTTCCGTGATGATCAAGCGCTGGGCCAGGGCCAGCGACTGCCGGTAAATCTCGGCGCCGCCGATGACATAGCCTTCCGCGCCGTCGAGCAGGGCGATGGCCGCTTCCACCGACGAGACCGCTTCCACGCCCTCATGGCCCCAGTCGGCATTGCGCGTGATGACGATGTTGCGGCGGTTCGGCAGCGGCCGGCCGATGGAATCGAAGGTCTTGCGGCCCATGAGGATGGGGTGGCCCGTCGTCAGGCGCTTGAAATGCGCGAGGTCTTCCGGCAGTTTCCACGGCAAGGTGTTGTTGATGCCGATGCCGCCTTGCTGGTCGGTGGCGACGATGATGGTCAAATGGCTCATTGCTTCTGTCAAAGTGGTGGGGGCATGGCCCGATGCCCGTCATTATCGTTGAAATTGCCGGCAGCCTCCAGATGCGCACGCATGGCTTGCGCCAGCTCGCTTGGTGCTTCCAGCGGAATCATGTGGCCGGTGTTGTCTTTTAGTAAGTGCAAGGTGGCTTGCGGCAGGCGGGCCGCCATGGCGCGCAAATCGTCGGGATGGACGAGCTTGTCGTCTTCGGCGCCCACGATCAGCACGGGGAAATCGAGTTCAGGCAGGCGCGCCATCAGGTCAGGACGGTCGATGGTGGTGAGAAATTGCGCCAGCAGCACGTCCTTGCCCAGGTCCAGGCCCATTTGCCGGATCAGGCCCGTGATGGCGGCATCGTCCAGGTGCGACGGGTGCAGCAGTTCACGCAGGCGCTGGCGCGTGATGCCCGCATAGGCATTGCGCTCGAGCATGGCGACGATGCGCTGGCGCGCTTCGATTTCCGCCGGCAGCAAACCTTTGGCGGAATTGGCGATCAAAGTCAAGGATTGCACGCGTTGCGGGTGGGCCAGTGCGTGTTCGAGCGCCAGGTAGGCGCCCAGCGAAAAGCCCACCAGGTGGGCTTGCGGCGCACTGTGGCTGGCGATCAGCTCCTGCATTTGTGGGCGCGTGCGTGCCTGGTGCAGGGGCACGTGCCGTAGATCGAAGGCGTCGCCCAGGGCAGGCGCCAGGCGTGACCACAGGCGTTCATCGCACAGGGTGCCGGGGATACAGTCGAGTTGTATCTTCTTATTGTGCAAAGACAAGCCCGGGTTCAAGTCGCTCATGAGGGTGAAAATTTTCGTCGAGCGGCATTATCCGTCATTTTGCGTATTGGGGCAGCCGTACGGCATTTTCCGCATGGCATTATTTTCAATAGTGCGCCGCTGACAAGCAGGAACTTTATGGTAGGCTCATGGCTCATCAAGCCGGGGTACCGGCGACGTGACCTGAAACACCGAATGCAACCCACACATTAAAGAGGAAACACCATGGCGATCAGTTTGCAAAAAGGCGGCAATGTCAACTTTAGCAAGGAAGCTCCTGGCTTGAAGAAAATCGTGATTGGCCTGGGCTGGGACCCGCGCGCCACCGATGGCGCCGCTTTCGACCTGGACGGCAGCGCCTTCCTGCTGAAAACGGATGGCAAGGCCCGTTCCGACGCTGATTTTATTTTTTATAACAATCTGAAGTCGGCTGACGGCTCCATCGTCCACGCGGGCGACAACACCACGGGCGGCGGTGACGGCGACGACGAGAAAATCGCCGTCGACCTGGCCAACGTGCCGGCCGACATCGACAAGATCGCCGTGGCCGTCACCATCCACGATGCGGAAAACCGCAAGCAAAACTTCGGCATGGTGGGCAAGGCCTACATCCGTTGCCTGAACGGCGACAACGGCACCGAAATCGCCCGCTACGACTTGTCGGAAGATGGCTCGACGGAAGCGGCCATGATCTTCGGCGAAATCTACCGCGCCGGCAGCGAATGGAAATTCAAGGCCATCGGCCAGGGTTTCAAAGGCGGCCTGGGCCCCTTGGCACGCTCGTTCGGCATCAACGCCTAAGAGCTCCGGAAAACGGCCCATGGCGGCGTTGCGTCACCTCGCCGTACTATTCGTACTGTCTTCGGTGATGCGCCTTGCCCTGAACCGTTGTCCGAAGCTCTTGTAGCTTTGTATAGAATCCAGAAAAGCGATCCATGGCGGCGTTGCGTCGCCATGCAGGTTCTGTACTATTCGTACTGTCATCGGACGACGCGCCTCGCCCTGGGCCGTTGTCCGAAACTCTCACATCTGAATACATAATCCCATGGAAAACCTGATCAAGGGGCAGCGCCTGGCGCTGTCCGGCCTCGTCACGGGCAATGTCGTGCAACTGGGGTTCGCCAGCGCCGGCGTGCCGCTGGATTTCGCCTGTTTCGGCCTCGATGCCGCCGGCAAATTGTCCGACGACCGCTACATGACTTTCTTTAACCAGCCGCGCACGCCGTGCGGCGGCGTGGAAACATCGGCGCCGTCCGGCGATGCGGCAGGCTTCAGCTATCAGCTGGACCGTTTGCCTGCCGCCATCGAACGCCTCGTCGTCACGGCCGCCATCGATGGGGCAGCGACCATGGCGCAGCTGGGCAGCGGTTACCTGCGTCTGCTAGACGGCGGGAGAGAATTGGCCCGCTTTGCGTATGCAGGATCTGATTTTGCGCAGGAAAAAGCCGTCATGCTGGGCGAGTTCTACCGCAAGGACGGGGGCTGGCGCTTCATGGCCGTGGGCCAGGGTTTCAATGGCGGCCTCGATGCACTGGTCGCGCATTTCGGCGGCGAAGTGGCGCAGGCGGCAGCGGAACCGGCGCCGGCACCCAAGATTTCCTTGTCGAAAATTTCGCTGACCAAGGCGGGGCAGACGCACAAGGTGTCGCTGGAGAAGGGCGCGGGCGCGCCGCGCAAACTCACCGTCAAGGCCACCTGGGTCGATAACGGCGATGGCGACGACGATAACGACGATCTCGACTTACGCGTGGGCATCCTCTTGCCGAACGGCCAGATGCGCTTCATCCAGGCACCGGACGCGGCCGGCAACTTCGACAGCATGCCTTTCGTGCGCCACCTGGGCGACGTGGCGGGCGCATCCGGCAAGGAGCCGGCCACGGAAACGGTGGAAGTCAATCCGGCGCTGGCGCAGCATTACGGCGGCACGGTAGGCCTCGTCTTCAGCGTGTATTCGGCGGTGGCCAATGGCGCCGTTTCCGTCGCCTCCATGCGGCCCAAGATGGTCATGCAGTATGGCCAGCAGATCGTCGAGTGCGACTTCGATTTCCGTTTGTCCAAGGCGGCCGAGGACGATAGCGTCTACACCTATGTGATCGGCATGGCGCGCGTCACGCCCGACAGCATCATTCTCGAGCCGTCCGGCAAGACGTCCGAGCCGGGCAGCGAAGCGACGCCGTGGCTGAGCTGGCAGGGCGAGAACCTGCAGCTGGCTTTCAACGGTCCCGTCGTCTTCAAGGGCGAGGACAAGGAAGATGAAGATGATTGCAATGCGGACAATCCACGCCGCTATATCGCCTAGGAGGCACTGATGGAAACCTTGAGCAAGGGACAGCGCTTGCCGCTGGCCAATCTCGTTCCCGACGGCGTGCTGGACATCGGCGTCGCCGCGCAGGGCCTTGCGCTGGACGTCGCCTGTTTCGGCCTCGATGCGGCCGGCAAGCTGTCCGACGAGCGCTACATGACTTTTTTCAACCAGCCGCGCACGCCGTGCGGCGGCGTGGAAGTGCGCACGGGCAGCGGCGGCGACACGGCCGCGTTTGCCTTGCAGTTGGCGCGCTTGCCGGCGAATATAGACCGCCTCGTCGTGACGGCTTCCATCGATGGCGGCGGCGTGATGTCGCAGCTGCAATCGGGCCATGTGCGCCTGCAGGCGGGCGGACGCGAACTGGCCCGCTTCGCGTTCGCGGGCAGTGATTTCGCACAGGAAAAAGCCGTCATGCTGGCAGAAATTTACCGCAAGGACGGCGGCTGGCGCTGCATGGCCGTGGGCCAGGGCTTCAATGGAGGCCTCGATGCGCTGGTGCAGCATTTCGGCGGCGAAGTCGACCAGGCCTCTCCTGCCACCTCTGCCGCCCCTGCGGCGGCTTCGGCCGTCATGCAGGCGAAGATCAATCTGGAAAAGCGCGTCGAACGCGAGGCACCGCAGCTGGTCAGCCTGGTCAAGCAGGCGGGCGTGTCCTTGCAAAAAGTGGGCCTGTCCGACCATCGGGCCAAGGTGTGCCTGTGCCTCGATATTTCCGGTTCCATGGGACGGCTGTATAAAGAGGGGCTGGTGCAGCGCTTTGCCGAGCGCATCCTGGCGCTGGGCTGTAAGTTCGACGACGATGGCGAGATCGACGTTTTCCTGTTCGGCAAGAACGTCCACCATCCGGCACCGATGGCCTTGAGCAACTGCAATACCTATGTGGGCCAGGCCATACAGCGCCATCCGCTCGAGGGCGACACGCGCTATGGCGCCGCCATGCAGGCGATCCGCGCGTTTTATTTCCCAGACAAGGCCGGCGGCGAGCGCACGCGGCCCGTCGCGGCCGAGCTGCCCGTGTACGTCATGTTCGTGACCGATGGCGGCACCAGCGACCAGGCGACGACGGAAAAGCAATTGCGCTGGGCCAGTAACGAGCCCATCTTCTGGCAATTCATGGGCATCGGCAAGGGGCGCAAGTCGAAAAGCAAGTTTCTCGCCGCCTTTGCCGATTCCGACTTCCCGTTTCTGGAAAAGCTCGACGAACTGCAGGGCCGCCTGGTCGACAACGCCAATTACTTTTCCGTCAGCTCGCCCGACGAGCACAGCGACGCAGAACTGTATGATTTATTGATGACGGAATATCCGGGCTGGCTGAAACTGGCGCGCGGCAATGGCTTGCTGAGGTAACGTAAAGATAGCGCAAAGGTCATCGGATGAGGCTGTACAGCCACAAGTGCAAGAGATTTGTAAATTGAAGTAAATAACAATGGTTCGCATTTGCTTTGCTCCTTGTAATCGTGGCATGCTTGAACTGTGCCCACACATGTGCTCTCACGCTGCGGCGTAGTGCCTCATCCGTAGCGTCTCGATTATCTTTTAGCCAAATGCATAAACTTCTTTTCCATTGCCTGGCGGGCGGCAGCCTGCTCGTCTCCGGCGCCGCTGTTCAGGCGCAAACCGTCACCGGTGATACCATCGTCAAGCCGCCTGCCAAGACGCCCGCCGTGGATGCGCCGCCGTCCGTCAGCGTGACGGCCGAACGTCCCACGGGCCGCATCGACCGGCAAGTCTACGACGTCAAGTCCGACGTCGGCAGCACCAATGGCACGGCGGCCGATGCCTTGAACAATGTGCCGTCGGTGGCCGTCGATCCCGATGGGGCCGTCTCCCTGCGCGGCAGCAGCAATGTGCAGATCTTGATCGATGGCAAGCCGTCGGCCATGCTGCAGGGCGATTCGCGCGGCGCCACCCTGAACGCCATGGCCGCCGACGATATCGAATCCGTGGAAGTGATCAACAATCCCGGCGCCCAGTTCGGCAACGAGGCCGGTGGCGGCCCGATCCTGAACCTGGTGATGCGGCGCAACCGCAAGCCGGGCGGTTTTGCCACCGTCAACGCGAATGCGGGCATTGCCGGACGCTACAACAGCTCCGTCTCCGGCACCTATAACGAGGGGCCGTGGGGCTACCAGGGCGGCATCAATGTGCGTCATGACGGCCGCAATTCCGTGGCCGAGGTCAGCCGCGAGCGCCTGGAGCGTGGCACGGGCGCGTTCGCCCCCAGCAGTCAGCAGTCCACCAGCAATGGCTTGAACGACTCGCTGGGCTTGCATGGCACCGTCAATTACAACCTGAACGCCAACGACACCCTTGCCGCCAGCGTGTCGTATAACGGGCGCAGCAACGACCAGCGCTCGCTCGACCGCTACCTCAATGGCGACAGCACGGGCAGCACCATCGGCGACTATGTGCGCAGTACCGTGCGCAACGGCGACAGCCGCAACTACAGCTGGGGCGCGCGCTACGACCACAAGGGCGAGTTGCCGGGGGAAACTCTCAAGATCGATTTGCGCGTGTCGTCGTCGACCAACGAGAGCGACAGCGATTACGCCAATACCTATGCGGTGGCGCCCGTGAATGCCTTCGACAGCCGCGCGCGCCAGCACAGCGAGACGGGCAACCGCATCGTCGACTTCAGCGGCGACTACGAGCGTCCGCTGGCGGGCGGCACGGCCAAGCTCGGCTACAAGGTGGCCGACAACAAGAGCAGCTTCGACACCCTGTACACGGACATCAACCCGGCCAGTCTGCTTGCCACCGTCAACCCCATGCGCAGCAACCGTTTCGAGCTCGACGAACGCACCATTGCGCTGTACGGCTCCTACCAGATGCGCCTGAGCGAGCGCTGGGGTGCGCTGGCCGGCTTGCGCGCCGAATACACGGACTTGAACGTGCGCCAGATCACCAGCGGCGTCGAGGCCGGCAACAATTACATCAACTACATTCCCAGCCTGTTCGCCACGTATAAGGTCAGCGACGAGAGCAACCTGCGCTTCAGCTATGCGCACCGCCTGCGCCGCCCGAGCGCGGGCGACCTGAACCCGTACGTGATCTACCGCGATGAGTTCAATGTGTCGGCCGGCAACCCGAAGCTGAAACCCACGCAGACGGATTCGTTCGAGATCGGCTATGAAACCAAATTGTTTGGCCTGGAAAGCAGCTTGCGTGCCTACCACCGGCGCGACACGGATGCCATCGTCGATTACCGCTATTTCATCAGTGACAATGTGCTGCTGACAACGCGGGAAAACGGCGAGGGCAGCCATTCGAGCGGCCTGGAGTTCAGCGTCAGCGGCAAGCTCACGCCATCGTTGACCCTGAACACGAGCGGCAACCTGGCGCGCAGCCAGCAGACGAGTTCCGACGACCTGGGCAACCGCAGCACGCGCACGGCGAATGCCCTGAGCGGCCGCGCGCGCCTCAATTACCAGATCAACCCGGCCAACCAGCTGCAGCTGGCCCTGCAAATGCAGGGCAAGATGCTGTCGGGACAGGGCTACCGTTCGCCGAACAACACCTTGAACGTGAGCTGGCGCCACACGGTGACGCCGCAGCTGAGCCTGGTCATGAATGTGACCGATGTGTTCAGCAGCAACAAGATGGAAACCGTCATCAACAGCGCTTCCTTGCGCGAGACGAGCACGCGGCGCTTCGATGGACGCATGATTTACGTGGGGCTGTCGTACCGCCTGGGCGGCGCCACGTCGGCGGCGAAAGAGGGCGAACGGGAACCGCGCTTCGGTCCGCCGGGCGGACGGGGGCCGGGCGGCCCAGGCGGTCCCGGCCCGGGCGGACCGGGAGGCGAAGCAGGCTAGGCCGCCGCCGCGATCTCGTTCAGGAAGTCGATGAAACTGTCCGCATGGCGCTCGAAGCGCCATGCGCCCATGCCGTGTTCTGCCGTGTACACGGGCGCATCGCCGCCGGCAATGGCGCCCAAGTCCAGGCAATACGGATCGGCGCCCGCGTCGGCGATCACCAGGTATTGTTCCGGCCAGCCGGCGATGGCGGCGCCGCTGACGGCATCCCAGGCGTAACCGGACTGGGCCTTGACCAGCTCGGCCGCGCCGTACAGGCTCAAGCCCTGGAAATATTGTTGGCTGTCGATCAACACCCGCAGCGGCGAATGGCAAGCGAGGAAGCGCCGGTACTGCTCCGGCAAGGCCCAGCGCTGCGCGATGCCGGCCATGTCGGCGGCGCTGGCGATGGTCAGCCAGTTCGATGGCTGCGCAAGGTCCTGCTCCTTTTTGCGCCGGGCCGCCAGTTTTTTCTCCAGCCTGGCGGCAGCCTTTTCCAGCGGCGTGCGCGGATCCTCGAGCGCCGCGTGAGTGGCGGGCGCCGCATGGCCTGCGCCATCCGGGTAGCCATCGCGCTGCCAGGCCTGTACAGCCTCCAGTCGCAGCTGCTCTTCCTTCCAATGGCCGGGATCGTACGGCAAACCGGCATCGAAAGGCTGGCGGCTGAAGACGGCCAAGCTTTTCACGGCCTTGGCGCGCACGCTCAGCTTGGCATTTTCCGCAGTGGCCAAGGCCACGAGCGGAGCATACGCCTCCTTGCCCATGCTTTTGAGCATGCCATCCACGCCCCAGTAGGCGAGGCCGTCCATATCAAGGCTCCAGCTGAAAAAATCGCCGTATTCTCCCGGTTCGGCCAGGGCGACGATATCCGTCATCAGGAAGGCGCGCCAGTGCAGCAACTGGCCTTCCCTGGCGTAGGCGGTCAGGATAGCGAGCACGGCTTGCCGCTCGTCGGCCGCATGCTTTTTCAGCAACCGGTCTTTCAGCTTGGAAAACTTAACGCCGTCCGTTTCGTCAAACAGCTTGCGGTGCAGGGCTGCCAGCGGTGCGACCGCCATCAGACGGCCATCGCCGCCTTGATCGGCGCATGGTGTTCATAACCTTCCAGCGAGAAATCCGACGGTTCGATCTTTTCCAGCCATTCCGGTTCGTATTTGCCCGTCTTCGCGTAATCGGGCACGCGGTCGGAAATGACAAACTTGGGCGCCGGGAACGGCGTGCGCTTCAATTGTTCTTCCACCATGTCGAGGTGGTTTTCATAGATGTGCGCGTCGCCGATGAAGTAGGTGAACCAGCGCGGCGTGTAGCCCGTCAGGCGCGCCACCAGGTGCAGCAGGGCCGCGCCTTCGGCGATGTTGAACGGCGTGCCCAGGCCGATATCGTTGCTGCGCACATATAAACACAGCGAAATTTCGCGCGTGCTGGCGTTCGGGATGAACTGGTACAGCAAGTGGCAGGCGGGCAGGGCGACGGCATCAAGCACGGCCGGGTTCCAGCCGTGGAACAGGATGCGGCGGCTGCCGGGATTGTGCATGATGGTGTCCAGGCATTCGCGCAACTGGTCGACGGCCTTGTACAGCAGCACTTTTTGCACGCCGTCCTCGACGATGGGGGCAACCAGGGTAAAACCGTTCGCTTGCGCGTCGGCGATTTGCGCGGGCTGGTCGGCGTCGAGCAGCTTGTACGCAGGCCATTGACGCCATTGCACGCCATACACGGGACCGAGGTCATCCTCGCCTTCGCGGTAGGGGTTGGCCAGCCATTGCGCATTTTCATTGGCGTTCTGGTCCCACACCTTGCAGCCCAGCGCGCGGAACTCGGCCGCGTTGCGCGAGGCGCGCAGGAAGGCGCACAATTCGCCGATCACGGATTTGAAAGCCAGTTTCTTGGTCGTGACGGCAGGGAAGTTGCCGTTGGCCAAGTCGAAACGCATCATGGCGCCCGGCACGCTCAGGGTGCGGATGCCCGTGCGGTTGTCTTGCCAGCTGCCCGTTTCGAGCACGGTCTTGATCAAATCTTGATATTGCTGCATGTATTTCTCCAACGGTAAGGATGGTGATTGTAACGCAGGCGCGACAGGCGGTCTGCGGGCCGCATACATAATTACGCGGCCGGCTTACCTGTAAACATGACTCTGTGGTAATTTGTGTGTCCTTGAAGAAATACACAGAAACGGCAGACGCTGCACCATGTTCTTGCGACAATTTGTAAATAATAATAACGGCGCCGTAGTGGAGATGAGCAGGGCCGATTTTTTCAAGGCCAATCTGCGCCTGATCCTGGCTTGGCCCTTGCTGGGGCTGGTCCTGTGCGCGGTGCTGTGGACGGCCACCTTGCTGCAGCTGGAGGCGGAAAAAAAGGTGGCGCAGCAGCAGGCGCTCGACAGCGTTTCCTCGTTGTCGAAAGCCTACAGCCAGTATCTGCTGCGCACCCTGGAGCAGATGGACCAGCTGACCTTGCAGCTCAAGTATGAATGGGAAAATTCGCGCGGCCAGTTGCGTCTCGACCAATTGAAGACGCAGGGCATGTATGCCTTGCCGCAATTTGCCATCGTCGCCATTCTCGACCGCAAGGGTCATCCCGTGACGGCCACGGCGCCGCTGCAGCGCCTGCGCGTCAACGAGCGCAGCGATTTCCTGCTGCGCCACTGGCGCAGCAATTCCAGCGCGCTGCGCATCGCGCTGGGAAAGGCCAATGCCGCCAGCGAAGCGGCGGCACCCCCGGGCGCCGACGAAAGCCTCGTGCATTTCACGCGCCGGCTGGAAGACGTGGATGGCAATTTCGACGGCGTGCTGCTGATCTCCATCCACTCCAGCTATTTTTCCGAATTCTACAACAGTGTCAATTTCGGCAAGTTCGGCATGTCCGCCATGGTGGGGGAAGAGGGCGAGCTGTTCAGCACGCGTCTCGGTGCGCGCGTGTTGCCGGCCCAGAGCGCACAGGGTACGCCATTCCTCGACACCAGTTTCCTGGAAACGGAGAGCGGCGCCCTGCATTCGGGCGGCCGGATCGCTTTTTCCGACAAGCAAAGCCGTTATGTGGGCTGGCAGGCGTTGAAAGCCTATCCGTTTGCGGCCGTGGTCGGCCTGTCGGACGGCGAAATGCTGCACCCCTACGAGGAAACGCGCACCATCTATATCGGCATCGCGCTGGCCGTCACCGTGCTGCTGCTGGCCTTTGCCGCCGTCGCCACGGTGCTGTCGCTGCGCCTGGCGTGGCGCCACCACCAGTCCGAAGGCGTGCGCAATGCCTACCGCATGGCCACCGAAGGCACGAGCGACGGCTTTTATATCATCGCCGCCCTGCGCGGCGCCGATGGCAGCATCCTCGATTTCGAGATGGTCGACTGCAACGAGCCGGGCGCCGGCTACTTCGGCGTGCGGCGCGAACAATTGCTGGGCATGCGCCTGCAGTCGCGCGCCCATGAGCCGTATTTCCGCGACCTGATCCACAATTACCGGGCCGCCATGGAGTCCGGCTTCTCCGAGGAAGAGATCGAACTGCCGGAAGGCAATCCCTTCAAGCTGCGCTGGATACGCCGGCGCCTGGTGCGCAGCGGCGACCGCCTGGCCGTCACTCTGCAAGACATCAGCACGGCCAAGGAGCACGAGCGCGACTTGCGCCGCCTGGCCAACGAGGACGGTTTGACGGGCTTGCCCAACCGATACTGGCTGCAGCAATTCCTGCCCGGCGCCCTGGGCCGCGCCGCCATCGCGCGGCGCATGCTGGCGCTGCTGTTCATCGACCTGGACGGCTTCAAGGATATCAACGATACGCAGGGCCACGCCGAGGGAGATAAAGTGCTGCGCGCCGCCTCCCTGCGCCTGAAGGCCGTGCTGCGGCCGGGCGACCACGTCGTGCGCCTGGGCGGCGACGAATTCGTTGTCGTGCTCGACCCCGTGGAGGACGACAGCCGCGCCGAGCAGGTGGCGCAGCGCATCGCCATCGCCTTTGACGAACCGTTTTACCTGGGCAGCGAACGCCACAAGATGGGGGCCTCGATCGGCATCAGCCTGTATCCGCGCGATGGCGCCGAGACGGAAGTGCTGCTGAAGAACGCCGACATCGCCATGTACGCCGTGAAAGTGGCGGGCAAGGGCCATCACCGCTTTTTCCAGCCGGAATTGTTCGAAACCATCCGCAGCCGCCGCGAACTGGAGCAAAGCCTGGTGGCGGCGCTGGAGCAGGACCAGTTCCTCGTCGTCTACCAGCCGCGCGTCGACGCCATGAGCGGGCAGCTGTGCAGCATGGAGGCGCTGGTGCGCTGGCACCATCCGCAGCATGGCATGGTGCCGCCGCTGGAATTCATCCCCGTGGCCGAGAGCAGCGGCCTGATTTCGCAGCTGGGCGAAGTCGTCATCGAAAAGGTGTGCCTGCAGATGGCGCGCTGGCAAGCCAGCGGACTGGAACTGGTGCCCGTATCGATCAACGTGTCGGCGCGCCAGTTCGGCCGCGGCGACGTGCACCAGGTGCTGGCGTCGGCGCTGACGCGCCACCGCATCGACGCGCGCCTGATCGAGGTGGAGATCACGGAATCGGCCATGATGGATGAGCAGAACCGCGCCGTGGAGCAGCTGTCGGCCATCCGCGCGCTGGGCGTGCGCCTGCTGGTCGACGATTTCGGTACCGGCTATTCCTCGCTGTCGCAGCTGCAGAAGTTCGCCATGGATGGCTTGAAGATCGACCGCGCCTTCACCATGGAGCTGGGCCGCTCGGAGCAGGGCGAGGTCTTCGTGCGCGCCATCCTGTCGATGGCGCATGCGCTGGGCATGAGCGTGGTGGCCGAAGGCGTGGAGACGCGCGAGCAGCTCGACATCCTGCGCGCGCTGCAATGCAATGAAGTGCAGGGCTATTTCATCTCGCGTCCCGTGCCGGCCGAACAGATGCTGGCGCTGATGCATCAGCGCTTCCTGATACCGCTTCCAGCACCGGCGCCGGCGCTGTAGTGCGTCGTGATTGGCATGGAAAACAACGCTGCTTCATAAAAAGAGCGAACGTTCGCTTTTTTCTAAAAAATATTATATGCTTCGCTCATGCCGTCAGTGAATTGGAGTTCACGGCGGCAAGAACAGTGCAGGACGGGTGAGGTTGAGCTACCCGGGACAATGTGACGAAGACACTTCATATAATAAAGAGAGACTAACTTGAAACATAAATATCTGCCCCTCCTCATCGCCGTCGCATGCGCCGGCTTCGCTTCCACCGCCCAGGCATCGGGCTACCGTTTCGGCTCGCAAAGCGTTTCCGCCCAGGGCACGGCCGATGCCAGCGGCGCCGAAGCGGCCGACGCGTCGACCATTTTCTATAACCCGGCCGGCATGGCGCGCCTGGAAGGCACGCAATTCGTGGGCGGCGGCACCCTGGTGGTACCGCATTCGACCTACACGGATTCGGGCTCCAAGCCTTTCTTCCCGGGCAACCGCACGCCTTACGCGGCAACCAAGGACTATGCGCCGGATGCCGTGTTCGCGCCAGCGCTGTATGCCAGCAAGAAAATCAATGAGCAGTGGACCGTCGGCGCTGGCCTGTTCGTGCCGTATGGCGCCAAGCTTGACTACGGCAACGACTGGTATGGCCGCTACGCGATCACCAATATCAAGCTCGAAGCCATCGCCCTGAATCCTTCCGTGTCGTTCAAGCTGGACCAGCACCACTCGTTCGGTTTCGGCGTGACGGCCGAATACATGAAGGCGGAACTGGGCCAGGGCGTGGACGTGCCGGGTTCGGTTGCTTTCCTGGGCAAGTTTGCCCCTAGCGCATCGCAGGCCTTCCTGGCCAATATCGCCAAGACGCAGGGTCTGGCTGCGGCGCAAGCTGCGGGCGCCGCGCTGCAGGGCCCGATCAAGGATGGCCATGCCTCGATGGATGGCCATGACTGGGGCTTCGGCTTCAACCTGGGCTACCTGTACCAGCTGAACGAAGGCACGCGTTTCGGTATCGCCTACCGCTCGTCGATTTCGCACAAGCTCAAGGGCAGCACCATCTGGGACTTCTCGCAAGTGACGAGCAATCCGGCCGTGAACGCCTTCATCGCCAAGGCATCGAACAAGGTCAATTCGGAAGCGCTGGTGGAATTGCGCACGCCGGAAACCCTGTCGGTCAACGCCTTCCATCAGATGGATGATAAGTGGGCCTTGATGGGCGACGTCACCTGGACCCGCACTTCGCGCCTGCAGAACCTGGACATCCAGTTCCCGCCGACGGCCGAAGGCGCCGAGCGCATTCGCCAGAACTGGAAAGACACCTACCGCGTGTCGCTGGGCACCAACTACAAGTACAGCGAAAGCCTGATGCTGCGCGCCGGTATCGCCCACGACCAGGCGCCGGTCCGCAGCGCCGAATTGCGCCACCCGGCCTTGCCGGACAGCGACCGCATGCAGTATTCGATCGGCGCGAACTGGAAGCTGAACGCCAATTCCTCGATCGACCTGGCTTACAGCTATATCGACTTCAAGGATGCTGACGTCAACTACACAAACGACTGCTCGCCGGTCAAGACGGGCTGCACCGGCAACGGTGAAACCACCAAGGGCCTGTTCAAGACCCGCATGCAGTTGATCGGTCTCGCTTATAACTACAAGTTCTAAGCAGGTAGTGGCGGCCAACCCGGCCGCCATGAAAGGAAAAAAGCGCCTTCGGGCGCTTTTTTTTTTGGGGGCAGACCCCAGCGGTGGTGCGCTGTTGGGCGCGGTAGGGTGTAGGTCGGATTAGCGTGGCGAAGCCGCGCGTAATCCGACGGTATTGTTGGCGATGGCTGTGGCTGTGGTGTTGTCGGGTTACGCGCTATGCGCTAACCCGACCTACCCCGACCTACGCCGATGGTGCCTTGTTACGCATGGCCTGATCCAGCAGGGTCAATGCCAGCCGCACGGTGTCGTCGGGCAGTTCCAGCAAGTTGTCGCCCACATACCACTCCACCACGCTGTGCCCGGGCAGGGCCGCGTGGCTGGCGCGGCCGAACAGCCAGATGCCGTGGTCTTCGGCCACCTGGTTGCGGATGGCGATGGCCCGCTCGCGCGACACGGGCAGGTGCAGATGCAGCATGTTCGCTTGCGGCTGGGCGGGGTTGACGGCGATCGATGGAAAATCGCGCAGCAGCGCGTACAGCCACTGCGTGCGCGCAAAATAGCGGGGCATGGCGGCGAGGCGCGCGTCGAACTGCATGGCGGCGGCCACCACGTAGGGCGTGCGGTGCACGATGTTGCCGCCCTGGCGGTGGAACCACGCGCGCGCACGCTCGACAAACGGGCGGCTGCCGGCCAGCATGGCGCCGCCGAGGCCGCCGATGCCCTTGTACAGCGACACGTAGACGGAATCAAAACCGTCGCAGATGGCGGGCAGGGACTGGCCAAAACCGGCTTGTGCTTCCCACAGGCGCGCGCCATCCATGTGCAGGTGGATATTGCGTTCGCGGCAGTGCCGCTTGATGTCTTTCAAGGCATCCCACGACGGACACTGGCCGCCGATTTCGCGCATCGGCAGTTCGACCTGCGCGGCGCCCAGCGCATCGGGCACGGCGCGCAGGTCGTCCACCGTCCACGGGCGGTGCGGGTCGCCCAGCATCAAGCCCTTGAAGTGATCGAGCAATTCATGGTTGCCCCGCTCGTGGCGCAGGATGTGCGAGGTCGGGTGCAGCGCGACGAGGCGCGAGCCCCGGTCCTGGCAGGCCAGGCGCAGGGCCGTGACTTGCGTCATGGTGCCCGTGATGCAGAACACGGCCGCCTCGAAACCGAGCAGGCCGGCGATCTTGTTCTCGAACTGTTCGATCAGCGCGCCCTCGCCATAGGTATCGTGCGCAACATCGTTGGCATCGCACCAGGCGGCCATGGCGGCGAAGGTGGCCGCTGGCGTGGGCTGGCGGTGGCCCGGCAGGATGGTGTGGCAGCGCTGGCGCAGTTCAAGCTCGTTCACGGTGTTTTCCTTACAGGGTGGCCGTGGCCAGTTTTGCGCCAAAGCCGATGAACATGGCGCCCACGCCGCCGCCCATGCCGGCCGACAGGCGGCGACGGCGGCGGAAGGTCTCGGCCAGCCGCGCGCCGACAAAGATGATGGCCGTCAGGTAGGTAAAGCTGATCACCTGGCAGATCAGGCCCAGGCCGATGAAGGACAGCACGGGCTTTGCAAAGGCCGGGTCGACGAACTGGATGAAAAACGAGATGAAGAACAAAATCGCTTTCGGGTTCATCAGGCTGATGATCAGCGCCTTGCGGAACGGGTCGCTTTCCTTGACGGGGGGCGGCACGGCTGCCGCTTCGCCTTCAGCGGGAGCGGGCGCGCGCAGCTTGCGCCAGCAGCCTATCAGCATCTGCAGGCCGATCCAGCCCAGGTAAGCCGCGCCGATGTATTTCACGACGTAGAACAGGGCCGGGCTGGCTTTCAGCAGCGAAGCGACGCCGCAGGCCGACAGCACCATCAGAATCAGGTCGCCGGCGAAGATGCCGAAGGCGCCCTGGTAGGCGGGCCGCACGCCGCGCTGGGCGGCCACGGACAGCACGTACATGGAGTTGGGACCGGGCAGGATGACGATGAAGATGGTCCCCAGTAAAAAGGTCCAGAAATCGGTGATGCCCAGGTTGGCGTGGAAAAGTGCGTTCATGATTATTCCGCTGGATTGAGCTGTACGTGATGAAATTGCAGTGCGGCAAGATTCGCGTAGATGCCGCCAAGCGCCACCAGCGACGCATGCGTGCCCGTCTCGACGATCCTGCCGTCTTCCATGACGATGATGCGGTCGGCCCGCTGCACGGTGGCCAGGCGGTGCGCGATGATGACGGTGGTGCGGCCCACCATGGCCGCTTCCAGCGCCTTTTGCACCAGGCGTTCCGATTCCGCGTCCAGCGCGCTGGTCGCTTCGTCGAGCAGCAGCAGCGGCGGGTTTTTCAGCAGGGCGCGGGCGATGGCGATGCGCTGGCGCTGGCCGCCGGACAGGCGCACGCCCCGTTCGCCGAGGAAGGATTTGTAGCCGTTCGGCAGGCGCTCGATGAATTCGTGGGCGGCCGCCATCTTCGCGGCGGCGATGACTTCCTCGTCGCTGGCGCCGGCGCGGCCGTAGCGGATGTTTTCCATGGCGTCGGCCGAGAAGATCACGGTATCCTGCGGCACGATGCCGATGGCGTCGCGCAGGGTGTGCAGGTCGAGCTGTTTGATGTCGACGCCGTCGAGGCGGATGCTGCCGCTTTGCGGGTCATAGAAGCGCAGGAACAGCTGGAACAGCGTGGTCTTGCCGGCGCCGGACGGGCCGACGACGGCCACCGTTTCGCCGGCGCGGATGTCGAGGCTGACGTGATCGAGCGCGTGGGTATCGGGGCGCGACGGATACGAGAACATGACGTCGTCCAGCGACAGCGAAGCGCCATTCGCGGCGCGCGCGGGCAGCGGCAGCGGCGTGGCAGGCGACTCGATTTCCGATTTGACGGCCATCAGTTCCAGCAGGCGCTCGGTGGCACCGGCGGCGCGCTGCGCTTCGCCCATGACTTCGGACAGGGCGCCGATGGCGCCGGCCACGATGGAAGCGTACAGGATGAACTGGCCCAGGTCGCCGCCCGTCATCGCGCCTTCCAGCACGGCGCGCGCGCCCAGCCACAGGACGAACACGATGGTGCCGAAGACCAGCAAAATTGCGATCATGGTCAAGAGGGCGCGGGCGCGGATGCGGCGCATGGCCGTCATGAAGGCGCCTTCGACGGAGTCGCCGAAGCGTTTCGATTCGATCTTTTCGTGCGTAAACGCCTGCACGGTGGGCATGGCGTTGAGGATTTCGCCGGCCATGGCCGACGCGTCGGCGATGCGGTCCTGCGAATCGCGCGACAGCTTGCGCACACGGCGGCCAAACACGATGATGGGCACGACGACGAGAATCAAGAGGCCGATGATGATGCCCGCCAGCTTGGCGCTGGTGACGAACAGCATCACCAGACCGCCCAGGAACAGCAGCACATTGCGCAGCGCCATCGAGATGCTGGTGCCGACCACGGCTTGTATCAATGTCGTGTCGGTGGTGATGCGCGACAGGACTTCGCCCGTCTGCGTCGTTTCAAAGAATTCCGGGCTTTGCGTGACGACGTGGCGGTACACGGCGCTGCGGATGTCGGCTGTGACACGCTCGCCCAGCCACGACACCGTGTAAAAGCGCGCCGCCGTGGCCAGCGCCAGGATGGACGCCACGCCGAACAGGGCGAGGAACACCAGGTCGACGTGCTGGATGCTTTTCGAGCCGGCCGCGCCGCCGAAACCCAGGTCGATCATCTGCTTGAAGGCGGCGGGAATGGCCAGGGTCGAGGCGGCGGCCACCACCAGCGCGATTCCGGCCAGGAAGAACTGCTTGCGGTACGGCGTCAGAAAGGGCATCAAGCCCTTGAAGGCGGCCAGGCTGCCTTTTTTCAGTTCGCGGCTGCTGCCGGTGTCGGGAGTCGGTGCGGTACTTGCGGCGGTTGCGGCGGTTGCTTTGCTGGTGCTGCCTGTTTCTGTGCTGGTTGTCATTGTTTTTCGCTTTGATTTACTTTTTTGCTTGTCCGGGGTCAGACCCGATGGGTCTGACCCCGGCATTTTATGCATTGCTTACAACTTCATCGGCTGGACATAGCCCGTCATTTCCAGGTAGGCGCGGCCCACGGGCTGGCCGTCGCGCTCCACCGTCACGGCGCCTTCCCAGTACACGGCCCCCGTCGAGCGGCGCGAATCGAGCTCCTGGTCGGCTTGCAAGGGCTTGATCTGCCAGCGCGTGGCGCCCGTGCGGATCTCGGTGGCGACCGGGTATTCGGCCTGCGTGCGGGGCGAGCGCCACAGCTGCGTAGGCGTGAAATCGACGTCGCCGGGCGCGTACTGCGTCATCTTACCGGACGCATCGCGCCATGTCGCGTGCGCCCATAGTTTAGCACCTGTCTTGCTGCGGATCTGGAAGGCCATCAGGGCGCCGCCGTCAGCGAGGTTGGCGCCTATCCAGTTCCAGCCGCTGGCGTCCGCATCAAGCACCTGGCTCGACCACTCGTGATCGAGCCAGGTGGCGCCCGTCACCGCTTCCGGCTTGCCGCCCGCGCGGGCGATGGTGCCCGTGGTACGCAGCTGCGGCTCGCTGTAGTAGTAACTCGATTGCGCGGGCCGCGCGCCCTTGCGCGAATAGCCGCCAACGCCCTGCAGCAGCACGGGCTGCGTGGGCGCCAGGACCAGCTGCAAATTAAAATCGCGCGCGGCCAGGCTGACCTGGTAAGTGCCGTCCGCTTGCCGCCGCATGCGCCAGTCGTCGAGTTTGACGTCCGTGTCGCCGACCTTGGCGTAGGCCAGGCCAAAACCCTCGCGCGCGCTTTTCTCGTCGTGCAGCAGCTTGCCCACTTTCGGGTCGGACAGGGCCGCATGGCCGATGATCAGCTGTTTCGGCGCGAAGGCGCTGGGGTTGTCCGCGTCGGCGGACGTGGCGCTGCGAAAGAAGGTCACCTGGTAGCCCAGCTGCTCGCCGCCGGCGGTTTTTACCCATCCCGTGGCGTACCACCATTCCGTTTTATAGGCGGGATGGGCGCCGAAATCGTGCGGCATGCGCAGGGTCTGGCCGGCCGGCAGCGGCGTGACGGGGGCGAAGGCGGGCGGCGCGGCGATGGCGGCGGCGCTGCAAAACAATAATAAACAAGTCAAACGGCGCATTACCAGTCCTCCCTGACGGCGCGGATGGGGCCAGCGGACAGCGCCTGGCGCCCCGCGATGAGGGCAGTGAGGGCGGCGGCCGTCAGCAGGGCGCCGGCCACAGTGGCGATCAAGGACCACGGCAGGTGCAGCTGCATGGTCCAGTGGAACGATTGCGGATTGACGATGAAGACCAGCACAAAGCTGATCAACAGGCCCAACACAAAACCGGTGGCGATGCCCAGCGCCGTCAGCGCGCCGCCCTCGAGCGCCAGGATGGACAGGATCTGGCCGCGCGTCACGCCCACGTGGCGCAGCATGCCGAATTCGCGCGCGCGCGCCAGGGTCTGCGCCGAGAACGTGGCGGCCACGCCGAACAGGCCGATGACGATGGCGATGGCTTCCAGTAAATACGTGACGGCGAAGCTGCGGTCAAATATCTGCAGACTCAGGGCGCGGATGGCCGACGGGTTCGACACTTCGAGGCTGGCGCCGAAAGGCAGGGCTTTCAGGCGCTGCTGCAACTGCTCGCCCGTGGTATTTTTGGCCAGCCACAGGGCCGCATCGCTGACGTCCATGTCGCCCGTCAGGGCGCGGTAGTCATCGAGCGGCATGTGGATGGCGCCGGACGAGCGTGCATAGTCGCGCCAGATGCCGGCGACGAAGAACTTGTGCAGGCCGCCCGCCAGCGGCAGCGCGATCTGCTGGCCAGGCTTGACGTTGTACAGGTCGGCCGCCGCTTCGGACAGCCACACGGGCCGGCTGCCTGCCGGCACGGGCAGGGTGTCGCCCACCAGTACCATGCTCTTGCCAGGGTCCCGCAAGTTGATGGGGCGCGCCAGCAGCATGACGTTCGGGCGCTCGGGCGCCAGCGACAGCGAGCGCAGGCGTTGGAAATCCACCCTGGCCACGCCGGGCAGGGCGAGGATGGCGGCCTGCTCGCGCGGGCTCAGGCCCGCCGTGCCGCCGCTGGCCGCCGGGCGCGTGTACACGTCGGCCGGCAGGATCTGCAGCAGCCAGTCGTCGACGGAAACGCGGAAACTCGACACCATGATCGCCATCGCCACCATCAGGCTAAAGCTCGACAGCACGCCGCCGAGCGCAATGCCGGCCTGGCCCGAGGCGTTCGCCAGGCGGGCCACGGTCAGGCTGCGCACGGGCGCATGCTTGCTCGTTTCCGTGCGCAGCCAGGCGGCTTGCAGGGCGCGGAAGACGACGGCCGCCAGCTGCGGCATCAGGGCGATGGCGCCGATCAGCAGCAGGGCGATGGACAGGTAGCCGAACAGGGGCAGTTCGAACACGGGCGGCAAAAACGTCAAGGCGCCGGCCAGCAGCAGACACGCCAGCGCTGGCCAGGTCTTGGCCAGGCGCGTCGTCACGACTTCCTCGCTGCCCGATTTCAAGGCGATGGCGGGGGCCGCGCGCGCCGCTTCCAGCGCGGGCGCCGCGCAGCCCAGCAAGGCCACACCGAGGCCCAGCGCGAAATACACGAAAGCGGCGACGGGCGTGAACTGCACCTGCGGCTGCACGCCCGCGAAATAGCCGGCACCCAGGTCGCCGCCGAAAAAGCGCAGGGCCACGGCGGCCATGGCATAGCCGCCGGCGATGCCCAGCGCCGCGCCGACGATACCGAGGCTGGCGCCTTCCAGCAGCACCTGGCGCAGCAATGGCCTGCGCTCCATGCCCAGCACGCGCAGCAGCGCGAACTGGCCGCGGCGGCGGATGACGGACAGGGCCTGCGTGGAAAACACGAGGAACGCGCCCGTAAACAGGGCGACCAGGGCCAGCACCGTCAGGTTGACGCGGTAGGCACGGCTCAGGTTATTGTTGCGGCTATTCTGGTTTTCATCATTTGGCTGGCCTACCTGGAAACGCCCCGGGTACTGCGCTTCCAGCGCGCTGCTCAGCGCGGCCTGGAAGGCGTCGCGGTTGACGCCCTGGCGCAGTTTCAGGTCGATGCGCGACAGCTTGCCCAGCTTGTTGAAGCGCCATTGCGCCGCACCGATATCCATCACGGCGATGCGCTGGCCGGCGCGCGCGCGCTGTAGCGAACCGGCCACGCGCAGGGACACCGTGCCCGTGCCCGATTGCAGCGCGACCTGGCCGCCTTCGGCGACGTCGAGCCAGCGCAAGGCGGCAGGCGATAAAAAGATGGCGTCGTCGGCCAGGGTGTCGAAAGGCTGGCCTTCGGCCGGCGCGCCGATCAGGTCGGGCGAGATGAAGCCGGCGCGGAAGACGTCGAGCGCCAGGATGTGCAGCGGGCCGCCGTCCTTCTTGCCACTCACGCCGGCTTGCAGTTCCAGCACGGGGGAGGCAACGGCCACGCCGTCGCGCTGCGCCAGCCACGGGTAGACGGCTTCGTCGAACAGCGCTTCGCGCCCGGCCACTTGCACGTCGGCCTGGCCGGACAGGCTTTTGACGGCCGTGGAAAATTCATTGAAGGCGGCCGCGTTGATCAAATGGATGGCAAAGCCCAGCGACACGCCGATGGCGATGGCGAGGATGGCGACGAAGGCGCGCACGGGATGCGCGCGCCATTCGCCCAGCAGCAGCCAGCGCGACAACAGGCGCATACCTGCGGGATTGGCTGCCGGCGCACTCAATTCAGACATTCAACGGCCAGGCGCTCGCCGGCGCGCCGCGCTTTCAGTTGCGCCGCATTGCGGGTTTTATCACCCGCGCCGACGGCGTCCTGCGCCGCCCATTTTTGTTCCAGCCGTAGCTGGGCGCAATGCTTCTCGTGCATTTCCTTCTGTTTGGCGGCCCGTTCGCGCGCCTGGTCTTCCAGGTTTTCGCGCTTCTTGCGCGCCGCTTCCATCTGGCTGGCCACCCGTTCCTGACGCGTGGCCGCGCCCTTGTCGACGGCGGGCGGAGGCGAGGGAACTTCCAGGATCTGCAGCTGGCCGCCCGTGCAGGGCGTGGCGCTATAGCTGGTCTGGCCATCCTGCACGCATTTGTAGACGTCCTGCGCGCTGGCGGAACCGGCCAGCAAGGCCATGGCGCAGAGCAGGAGAGACGATGGCTTCACAATATCTTCCCCGGATTCATGATGTTTTGCGGGTCCAGCGCCTGCTTCACGGCGCGCATCAGCTGCAGTTCCAGCGGCGACTTGTAGTGCGCCAGATCCGCCTTTTTCAGTGCGCCGATGCCGTGCTCGGCCGATATCGAGCCGCCAAAGCCGTGGACCTGGTCGTGCACGATGCGGTTGATGGCATCCTGGTTGGCCAGGAAATCCCGGTCCGTCATGCCGGCTGGCGGCGCCACGTTGTAATGCAGGTTGCCGTCGCCCAGGTGGCCGAAGCATACGAGCTGGCAGCCGGGGAAGGCTGACGCAAGGGCCGCATCCGTGACGGCGATGAAGTCGGCGATGCGGGAAATCGGCAGCGAGATATCGTGTTTGATGTTCTTGCCCGCCTGCGCCTGCGCCAGCGGAATATGTTCGCGCAGTTGCCACAGGCCTTCGGACTGCGCCACGGAGCTGGCGACGACGGCGTCTTCGATCAACTCGTCTTCCAGGGCCGCGCCGATGCTCGCTTCGAGCAATTCCACGGCATGCGCCTCGGACTGGCTGCTGGACAGTTCCAGCAACACATATTGCCCATGCGACTGCCCGTGCGCGTCAGCGAAAGGCCGCGGCAGCTGGGGGAACTGCTGCGCCACCAGTTGCAAACAGTATTGCGACATCAGCTCAAAACCCGTCAGGCTGGCGCCGCAATGGTCCTGCATCAGGCTTAACAAGCGCAGGGCGTGGGCGGGCGAGGGCATGGCGGCCAGCGCCGTGATGCAGGCCTTCGGCTGCGGGTACAGTTTCATGACCGCGCCCGTGATCACGCCCAGGGTGCCTTCGGCGCCGATGTACAGGTCGCGCAAATCGTAGCCGGTATTGTCCTTGCGCAGGCCGCGCAAGCCGCTCCAGATCTCGCCCTGCGGCGTGACCACTTCCAGGCCCAGGCACAGCTCGCGCGTGTTCCCGTAGCGCAGCACGGCCGTGCCGCCCGCGTTCGTCGCCAGATTCCCCCCGATGGTGCAGCTGCCTTCGGCCGCCAGCGACAGGGGGAACAGGCAGCCGGCGGCGCTGGCCGCTTCCTGGATGGTTTGCAGGATGCAGCCCGCGTCGACCGTGATGGTGCGGTTGACGGGGTCGAGCGCGCGGATGCTGTTCAGGCGCGCCAGCGACAGCACGACGGCCGTGCCGGTGGCGTCGGGAATGCTGCCCAGCACCAGGCCCGTATTGCCGCCCTGCGGCACGACGGGCACCTGCCATTGCGCGCAGGCGCGCAGGATTGCGGCCACCTGTTCCACGGTGGCGGGGCGCAGCACGGCCAGGGCCTTGCCCGTAAACCGGTCGCGCCAGTCGGTGAGGAAGGGCGCCGTGTCGGCATCGCGGGTGAGGACGTAGGTATCGCCCAGCAGGTCGCGGCAGGCGGCTAGGAAGTCGGCTTGGTCATGCACTGGCTGTTCGGTCATTTTTTGATGCTCACTTTATTCACTTTTTCCAGAAGCTCCTTGGCCATGCGCTTGGCCGCCTTTTTATACGGGCGCAGATACAGCACGGCGCAGACAAAATAGACGCAGACGATGGCCGCCTCGCCCCAGGCCATCAGGGCCGAGGTGGGGTTCGTGTCGCTGTAGCCGCGCACCACGCCTTCCGTAAAGTACAGCAGGATCACCATCGACGACCATTGCAGGGTGTAGACGTCGCGCTTGATGACGCCGTACAGGGGAATGAGCAAGGGCGCCGCCTTCAGCACGACCCAGGAGCCGCCCGGCTGCAGGGGCGCGACGACGGTTTCCCACAGCAGACACCAGACGATCAGGGTGACGAGGCTGGCGATGGCGCCCCAGTGAAAATACTTGTGCAGTGTGCCGTGCATCATGCACCTGCCAGTTTCGCGGCGTTTTCCGCCAGGCGCCGGCCCAGGGCGACGGCCAGGCGTTTTTCATCGTCGCTCAAGGCCTTGTCGCCGTCTATGCCCGACCAGTGCGTGGCGCCATACGGCGAGCCGCCCGTGGACGTCGTCATCAGTTCCGGATGCGTGTAGGGCAAGCCCATGACCAGCATGCCGTGGTGGAAGAGGGGAATCATCATCGACAGCAGGGTCGATTCCTGGCCGCCGTGCAGACTGCCCGTGGACGTGAACACGCAGGCGGGCTTGCCGGACAGGCTGCCGGCCAGCCAGTCGCTGGCCGTGCCATCCCAGAAGTACTTCATGGCGGCGGCCATGTTGCCGAAGCGCGTGGGCGAGCCCAGGGCCAGGCCCGCGCATTCCTGCAAGTCGTCCAGTTCCACGTAGGGCGCGCCGTCCAGCGGCACCTCGGGCGCCGTCGCTTCCGTCACGGTGGAGACGGCGGGCACGGTGCGCAGGCGCGCATCGCAGCCAGGCACGCTTTCCACTCCCTGGGCTATCAGCTCGGCCAACTGGCGCGTGGCGCCATGGCGTGAATAAAACAATACGAGAATAATCAGATTGGTTGGCTTCATCATTGGTATTATAGGGCGCTTTACAGCCTGATACGACTGCTGTCATGGCGCCGTTCTGATTTTGCACATGTTTTCAAAATATATATTCCCGTTCTTCCAATACCTGTGGCGCACCCTGAGCATGGGGCTGGACGTCGTGCGCGGCCTGACGTGGTCCGAAACGCGCGACCTGCTGCAGTTCGCGCGCCGCCGCGTGCGCGAGGAAAGCCTGCCGCAAGTGGCCGGCAGCCTGACCTTCGCCACCGTGTTCGCGCTGGTGCCGCTGCTCACGCTGGCCCTGGCCATCTTCACCACTTTCCCCCTGTTTAATACCTTCCGCCACGCGCTGGAAGACTATTTCGTGCAAAGCGTGATGCCCAAGGGCATCTCGAACACCATCCTCGACTACCTGACGACGTTCGCGTCGAAGGCGACGCGATTGTCGGCCATCGGCGCGGGCGCCCTGATCGTCACCTCGGTGGGCATGATGGGCTTGATCGAGCGCGTCTTCAACCGCATCTGGCGCGTGCGCCAGGAGCGCCGCTGGACCAAGCGTTTGCTCGTCTACTGGGCCATCGTGACTCTCGGGCCGCTGCTGGTGGGCGTGTCGCTGACGGTGACCTCGCGCCTTTTCATGGCCACCAGCGGCGTGGTGGGCGCCGTGCCGTTCATCGGCGCCGTGTTTTACACGCTGGTGTCGATCGGCCTGACCATGCTGGCGTTTACTCTGCTGTACATCGCCGTGCCGAATCGCGACGTGGACTGGCGCGACGCGGCCTGGGGCGGCTTGCTGGCGGCGCTGGCGTTCGAGGTGGCCAAGCGCGGCTTCGGCGAATTCATCCAGGAATTCCCCACCTATTCGCGCATCTATGGCGCGCTGGCCGCCTTGCCGCTGTTCCTCGTGTGGATATACCTGAGCTGGATGATCACCCTGGTGGGCGCCTTGCTGGTGGCCGCCTTGCCCGTCGTGAAATACGAGCGCTGGTGGTACGAGGCGGCACCGGGCAGCGAATTCGTCGACGCCGTCGCCATCCTGAAAGTGCTGCACCAGGCGTGCCACTGCGCCGATTCGGCCCTGGTGGGCGCGGCCGAGATCCGGCGCAGCACGCGCCTGGGCTTCGAAGAGATGGAAACCCTGCTCGACAAGATGGTGCAGCAGGGCTGGGTGGGAAGAGTCAACGTGGACGGCGCCGTGCGGGTACAGTGGGGCAAGCGCGTGGCCGACAGTTCCGACCACTGGGTCTTGCTGGGCAACGTCAACCGCATCAGCCTGGCCGACGTCTACCGCCTGTTCGTCTTCGGCGGCATGCGCGTGAACTCCGGCTATCCGGCCGGTTCCACCAACGAGCGCGACATCAAGGCGGCGGAAGAGGCAGCCGCGCTGGCGGCGCAGGTGGAAAACGCCGTGGAGCAGGGACTGGGCCTGAGCCTGGCGCAGCATTTCGGGGAAGTGCGCTGCAATTGACGGGCCCGGCGGTGCGCTTCCTGCCGGCATCCGCCTCGCGCGCTAGGGACGCATGTCATAAACTGGTCACCGAAGGCCGGTAAGCTTTCCTCTCCATTCATCTTGTAGAGGAAGCAAATATGCGTTGTCATTTGAGCGGTTTGAATTTGTGCCGCGGCTTGGCCATCGTGATGGTCAGCGGCATGCTGGCTGCCTGCGGCGGCAGTTCCTCTGCGGCTCCCGACGCGGTGCCCAAGGAGGGGGAGGGACTGCCGCACCAGCTGGTCGGCTGGGCAGCGTTGCCTGACACGGCGCGCTGGCCGGCGCCGGTTTCCGGACAGTTCATGGCCGCGGCGCTTGGCGTCAGCCCGCCGTTTGCCAATGGCGTGCCGATTCCGGGCTTCTCCGCTCTGCTGAGGAATGACGACGGCAGCTGGACTGCCATGGCCGACAATGGCTACGGCGCCAAGGGCAATTCGGCCGATTTCGTGCTCGGCCTGTATAACGCCAGCATCAACTTCCGCACGGACGCAGACGCCAGCAAGACGCCGGGCAGCATCAAGATCAACAGCTTCCTCGCCTTCAACGACGCCAGGGGTTTCTTAAACGACGGCAAGGGCATCGACCTGAAAATCACGGCCGACTATGTCAACTACCCAAGCAACACCTCCGGCGGACTGGTCTTTTCCGACAGCGGTATCGCCGTCGATGCGCGCATTCGCGCGGGCCGCCTGCTGACCGGTTTTGACTTCGACATTGAATCGCTCGCGCGCGCCGCCGATGGCACCTGGTTCGTGGGCGAGGAGTTCGGCCCGTATATCCTGCACTTCGACAAAAACGGCACGCTCATGGGCGATCCCGTTCCCCATCCCTTCCTGCGCAGCCCGGCTAATCCGGAAGTGCTGGGCAAGGGCGCCAGCATCACCCTGTCAGGCAGCCGGGGCTTCGAAAGCCTGGCCTATAACGCCGACCGCAGCCTGCTCTACGCGGTGCCGGAAGCGGCGCCAAGCGACCCGTCCCTGCGGCCCGTTGCCGCGGATGAGCGCTACCTGAACATCTTCGAGTTCGACCCCGCCGCCATGCACTATACGGGCAAGAATCTCGTGTACCGCAAGGATGGCGCGGCCAAGGATAATGGCGTCGTGATCGGCGACATGACCAATGTCGGCGGCAGCAAGTTCGTGCTCATCGAGCGCGACGGCTTCTGGGGCGCCAAGGCCGTGATCAAGCGCCTGTACCTGGTCGACCTGAAGGAGAAAGATGCTGATGGCGCCCTCAAGAAAACGCTGCTGGTGGACTTGCTGAATATCTCCGACCCCAAAGGCATCGGCGGGCAGGCGAGCAATATGCCTGTGGGTAAGTTCAGCATGCCTTTCGACTCGGTGGAGAGCGTTGAAGTCCTCGATGCCCACACGCTAGTCGTGGCAATTGACACGAACTACCCCGGTGAAGACGGCCGCAAGCCAGGCAAGCCGGACGATACCGAAGTCATTACCCTGCGTTTTGACAAGGCGCTGTTCGATCGTTCCGTCAAGTAAAGATGCACCCGGCCAGTAACGGCGTTCCATGTTGCCGGCCGGGTGCGATATCAGCAGACGGGCCGGCAAGCCGTCACAGCAGCACGGGCCGCAGGGCCGCCTGCTGCGCCGCCTTGCTGAACGCGGCCGCATCCTGCGTGCGTACCACGCCCAGATAATACGTGTCTTCGCCGCCGTGCAGGTTCACCAGGCGCAGCTGATGCGGCGCCAGGTGGGTGGCGATGGCGGCCAGGCCTTCGGCCATCGCGTCGCCATCCTCGCGTTCCGTCCACGAAAAATCGCGCAGCGCGGGCAGGCCGATGTGCCGGGCGATGCGCGGCACTTCATCGACCGATTTCCAGTCCAGGCTGGTGCCGTGGCCCAGCGCATCGGCGGCCGTGGACCAGAGCAGGAAGAAACACGCCGCTTCGGGCGTCTCGCCTTCGTATTCCGCTTCCGGGTCGTCATCCGCCAGTTCTTCCAGGGTGATGTCCACGCAGCGTGCGGCCAGTGCAGCATCGCCCAGCAAGAGCAGCGCGGCCATGCTGCGCAACTGCTCGCGGTCGGCCTTGGCCAGGATCTGCGCCGGCGTGAAGCTGCGGCGCTTGGCGGGCTTTTTCTCGGGCTTTTTCTGGCCCAGGCCGATGGACTCGCTCAATTGCGCCGTGATGGCCGCCTTGAAGTTCTCCACCGTGTCGAACTGCTCGAGCAGCTGGCCCGTGAAATCCATGCTCCAGGCCATGCCATCGTTGACCACATATAAAAAATCGCTTTGCACGGCCACGCCGCGCAAGTGGTGGGCGGGCGGATATAACGGCGTAAACGCCTGCTTGCCATCGGGCGTCAGCATGCAGGCCAGGCCTTGCGCGTCGATGGCGAAGATCAGGTTCTTGCGCAGCTTGGGCGGCGACGACGTGGTGGCGCTATCGATGGCTTCGTACTGGCAGGGCGCCAGCAGCTCGCCCTGGCTGTTCGCCAGGCCAAACAGGAAGCGCCCGGCGATGCGCTGGCTGACGATGGCGATTTTCTTCTTCGTGCCGAAATCCTGCACGGAGCTGTAGGCCGGCGGCACCACGACCTTGCCCGTGGTGTCGACCACGCCGTGCACATTGCGCTTGCCGTCATCGTCTGTCTGGTCTGTCTGGCGTTCGATGTCGATCAAGCCATCGTCGCGCTGGCAGATGTTGTCCACCCCGTCCATCAGCAGCGCGCCGTCGGGCAGGCGCAGCAGGCTGCTGGCGCCGTCCGGCGCGATTCTCTGTACCAGATGGGGGCTGATGACGTACAGGGCGCCGGGGGATGGCGGCAGCACCACCGTGCCGTTGAGGTCCAGCACGCCGTGCGCATCGGGGGCGTCCGCCGTGGCAAAGGTGATCCAGCCATCGTCCGCGTAGTAAACGCCCAGGTCGACATAGCGCTGCGACAGCGGCACGATCCAGCGGCCATAGGACGTGACGAGGCCGGTGACGTCCGGTTCAGCGGCGGCGCTCACTGCATAGCACAGCGCGTCCTCCTCCCATCCCAGCACTTCCAGGCCTTGCAGGAACGGCAAATCTTGCGCATCGAGTTCCTCGACCTCGGCCAGTTGCGCCTCGGCCGTAGCCGACCAGTAGCCGGTGGCCGGCGATGCGGCGCCGGCGGCCAGCAGCGGTGCCAGCGCGTCCCGGTCGCCGCGCTGCAGGGCAGAGTGCAGGGCTTGCGCCTCGGCGCGCAGGGCCTCGAGCGCGGCCGCGTATTCCGGCGTGCCGATATCGTGCGCGATCAGCTGCACGCAATCGAGGATCAGCCACGGCTGGCCGCTGGCCAGCAGGGCGCTGATGGCGCTGCGCGCGACGATGGCGGCCGCGTTGCGCGGCTTGTCCATCAGCGCGGACAACGCTTGCCAGCTGGCCTGTGCCTGCGCCATCGGCGCGGCCAGCACGCAGGGGCAGTCTTCGCCGTCGCCGTAGATGGGCCAGGCGACGGCTTGCGTGCCGGCGCCGATGAGCAGCTTGAACAGCGCAGGTACGTCCAGCCGCCATTCGGCCAGGCCGTTGATCGTCTCGGTGTCGAAACCGGCCTGGCCGGGTAAAAATGCGGTGCTGAACAGGGCTGCGGTATTGATCATTGATCTTTATCTAAAAGTGAACGGGAGATTCAGGGCGCGGGCGGCATGAGCCAATGCGCCAGCGCGCTGCGTTCCAGGCCAAGGTGTTTGGCCACGGCGGCCGCCTCGAAGGCCCACAGGCCGTAGTAGCCGCCCAGGCCGTGCGCGCGCAAATGGCCGTTGAACCAGTCTTCGTGCACCAGCGCGCCATGCCAGCTGGCCAGATAGTGCCGCAGGTGTTCCAGCTGCTGCGCGGCATCGTCCGCGTCCAGGCACTCGAACAGGGCCGAATAGGGCTCGGCGAAATACCATTCGTCGACGGCGGGTCGCGTCGGGTCGATGGTCGCCAGCAGCGCTTCGTACACGCCGTCTTCGCCGTCGAAGGCCGTCTGCAGGGCGGCCAGGCGGGCGGCCAGGTCGTGGCGGCCGAACAGCAGGGCCGCGCCCAGCAGCTGCAGGGTACGCGCGTAATCCGTCAATTGTTCGAAATCAAAGGCGGGCAAGGCATCGTCATCGTAGGCCTCGGCCAGGGCCGCGCGTGCCGCTTCGCAGGCGCCGATGGCAGCTTCCAGCGCCGTTTCCACTTCGGGCAAGGGCAGGCCTGCCGTGTAGCGCAGCGAGAAGACCTGGTAAGCCACGCTGGCGGCCGCGCATGCCCAGTAAGCGCTATCGCCGCCATCGATTTCCGCCTGCCCCTGCGCGCGTTCGTAGGCGGCCAGCAGGGTGTCAAGATAGGCGAGATTGCGGGCAAAATCGAAGGGGGTACCGAAAGGCGCGGGCGGCGTCTGGCGCGGCGCGTGGGGCCACGGTTCCTGCGCTGGCAGACAGACATCGGCGCATTCGCGCTGAATGGCCCAGTCGGCGAAGATTTGCTGCAAATATTCCGCCGTCTCGTCGTCGTGGGCGATGGCGCCCGCGCCCACCATGGTCGTGCCCAGCAGGGTGTAGCCAGGGAAACGGCTGCTTTCGTAGGCGATGGTGGTCACGCTCTGGATGGTCCTGCCGTCGCTCAGGTCGCGCACGCGGAAGTACACGTCGTCCCAGCCGGCAAGCGGCGGCGCTGGCGCTTCGTTCGGCAGGGTGGCCCAGCTGCCGTCGTCCTGCTCTTCATAGGCATCGAGCAGCTCGTCGAGGCCGCCGGGGCGGTCGATGCGGTTGTTGGCGTCGTATTGCAGGCCCAGTTCGGCCGCAAACGCGGCCGCGTGGCGGCCCTCGAAGACCAGATACAGTGCGCTCGTGGTGCCGACCAGCAGGTCCGTGTGCTGGCCCGCGACGATCAGCGCTTGCGGCAGCCGGCACCATTGGTAGTACGGAATGCCGGCCATCGGGCCGCCTTCTTCCGCTTGCGGGTTATTGAAACGCAGCTGTTGCAGCCAGTTGTAGCGTTCGTGCCGCTCCGCCTCCGTGCCGCTGCCGCGGCCGGTCAATTCTTCAAACAGGGTATTCAACAACATGTGCATCTATCCTAAAAAAAGCGTTCATGCCGCTGCCGCTGCCGCTGCCGTTTGCGCAAACGCAAACAGCGCGTCGAGCACGGCGTCCGGCTGCTCGGCCATCAATTCGTGCCCGCTGTCGACCTGCACCACGGTGCCATGCGCTATGGCCGCTGTCAGCAGCCGGGTCGACTTGGGCGGCGTCATCATGTCGCGCGCGCCGAAAATGAATAAAGTGGGGCAGTGTACCGAAGCGGCGGCGATTTCGCCGTTCGCGTAGGCATTGCAGGCAGAAAAATCCGTGTGAAACACGTGATCGGGGTTGAGGGCGGCGATGCGCTGCTTCAGGCGCCGTGCGCCGCCCATGGCGTAAAAGCCGGGGCCAGGAAACGACGGCTTTTGCGCGATCGACGAGTGCGACCAGATATTGACCATGTCGATGGCCGCCTGTTCATCGTTGAGCGACGTTTCCAGCAGCGCCGGCGAGACTTTCATCGGGTAGGTGGAGCCGAGCATGGCCAGGTGGCTGACGCGATCCGGCGCCAGGAATGCCGCTTCCAGCGCGATCAATGATCCCATGCTGTGGCCGATCAGCATGGCCCTGGGTGCGCCGGCCCCGTCCAGCACGGCGAGGATCCAGCGCGCCAGTTCCTCGACCTTGGTTTTCGCCGCGCCGCCGCTGCGGCCATGGCCCGGCAAGTCGACGGCCAGCACGTTCCAGCCGTGGTGAGCAAAGTAGCGCGTCTGCAGGGCCCACACGCTATGGTCGTTTTGCGCGCCGTGGATGAAGACGGCCGTGGGCTGGTTCGGGTTGAATGGCTTGCCACCCGTGTAGCAGTAGGCCGTGGTGTTCTCAATGGTGAGCTGCATGTCAGGCGCCTTTCTGCGACAGTTTCAGGCCACGGGCCAGGTCTTCGATCAAATCGTCGGCGTCTTCCAGGCCCACCGACAAGCGCATGGTGCCCTGCGTGATGCCGGCCTGCGCCAGTTGATCGTCGGGCACGCGGAAGTGCGTGGTGGAGGCGGGGTGGATGACGAGCGACTTGGCGTCCCCCACGTTGGCCAGGTGCGAAAAGATCTTCAGGCTGTCGACGAAGCGCTGGCCCGCCGTGCGGTCGCCGCGCAGGCGGAAGGTGAAGACGCCGCCCGCGCCCTTCGGCAGCAGGGTCTTGGCCAGCTCGTAATCGGGATGCGACGGCAGTTCCGGGTAGGACACGGATTCCACGGCCGGATTGACCAGCAGAAAATCGATGACCTTGCGCGTATTGGCCACGTGGCGGTCCATGCGCAAGCCCAGGGTTTCGATGCCCTGCAGGATGGCGAAGGCGTTGTGCGGGCTCATGACGGCGCCGAAGTCGCGCAAGCCTTCGCGCCGCGCGCGCAGGGCGAACGGCGCCACCGTCGATTCCTCGGCGAAGACCATGCCGTGAAAGCCGTCATACGGTTCGCACAGTTCGGCGAAACGGCCCGTCTGGTCGTAGGCCGCCTGCCAATCAAAAGTGCCGCCGTCGACGAGCAAGCCGCCGATGGCCGTGCCATGGCCGCATAAAAACTTGGTGGCCGAGTGGAACACCAGGTCGGCGCCATGCTCGAAGGGGCGCAGCAAATACGGCGTGGTGAACGTCGAATCGAGCATCAGCGGCAAGTGCTGCTCGTGCGCCAGGGCGGCAATGGTCGGGATATCGAGCACGTCGAGGCCGGGATTGCCCAGGGTTTCCGCGAACAGGACTTTGGTATTCGGGCGGATGGCAGCGCGCCAGGCGTCCACGTCGCGCGGGTCGACGAAGGTCGTCTCGATGCCGAAGCGTTTTAATGTGTAGGCGAGCAGGTTGTGCGAGCCGCCGTACAGGGCGCGCGAGGCCACGATGTGCGAGCCGGCGCCGGCGATGGTACATAAACCCAGGTGCATGGCGGCCTGGCCGCTGGCCGTGGCGATGCCGGCCACGCCCCCTTCGAGGGCGGCGATGCGCTCTTCGAGCACGGCGTTGGTGGGATTCGAGATGCGCGAGTAGACGTGGCCGGCCCGTTCCATATTGAACAGCGAGGCCGCATGGTCCGAACTCTTGAAGGCAAACGAGGACGTGAAATGGATGGGCGTGGCGCGCGCGCCCGTAGCCGGGTCGGGCGCGGCACCCGCATGCAGGGATAAGGTATCGAAACCGGGGTATTTCGGGCCGCTCATGGTGTCTCCGCCAAGTTTTATAGTGGCAAGATCGTAACCTGATTTGCAGCTGAGCAAAAGGGCTCCTGTGCAGGGCGCATGGGGCCGTGCTGGCGGACGGTCAGGCTCAGCTCGCGTGTAACCTGAAGTGTAAAAAAAGTGACCGGCGCGGTGCGGCGGTGGTACGATATCGTATCAGCGATATTCGGGCTGTCTTAGCTGTGCGCGTGCGCCGCGCCGCAGGGAAGCAGTTGCAAGCGAACGAAATCCTGGGCTTCAGGCGCACTCTCATGCATGTCCACCAGGAAAGATTTTATGCCCGCAATATCGTTCGACGGCTCCCTTGCCGTACCCGGACCCTCTATCGTCGACGGCCTCTGCCAGGCAGGCTGGCTCATGCAAGAGCATTTCATTTCCCCAGAACTGAGTCGCCAACTGGCCGCCGAATGCGTGCAATCCATGCTCAGCGGCAAGATGAAGGGGGCCGGCGTGGGCAGCGGCCATGCGCCGCTGCTGCAGCCGGACATCCGCGGCGACCATATCGAATGGCTGGAAACGGGCAGGTCAAGCGCGTGCGACCGCTACCTGGAACACATGGAAGCGCTGCGGCGCATGCTCAACCGCGAGCTGTTCCTGGGGCTGGAAGAGTATGAAAGCCATTTCGCCCTGTATGCGCCGGGCGCCTTTTACCGGGCCCATCTGGACCGTTTCCGCGACGACGACAAGCGCACCGTGTCCGTCGTGCTGTACCTGAACGACGACTGGCTGCCCGAGCATGGCGGCGCGCTGCGTTTGCACCCGCAGGATGGCGCTCAGGTGGATATCTTGCCGCAGGCGGGCCGCATGGCCATGTTCATGTCGGGCGAGATGCTGCACGAAGTGTTGCCGACGGCGCGCGAGCGCCTCTCGATTGCCGGGTGGTTCCGCCGCCGGGGCTGATGAAAAGTTGCGCGCAATCCCCCTCGATTTGATTGCGCGCAAGGCTGGATTTTTCCGCAGGCATAGGCTACAGTCGCAGTAAGGGCTTAGAATAACTAAAATACCAATCACGCGGACAGGACGGCCAATATGAAAGTATCTGAAATTCTCCAAGTCAAGGGCAATATCCTCTACACGGTCACGCCTGACCAGCCCCTGCTTGACGCGGCCAATACCATGGCTGAAAAAGACATCGGTTCGCTGGTGGTCATGGAATTTGGCGACCTGGTCGGCATGCTGACCTTCCGCGAAGTGTTGAACGCCTTGCATGAAAATGCGGGCCAGATCGGCGGCGGCACCGTGCGCAAGCACATGGATGACCACCCGATCACCGTCACGCCTGACACGGAAGTCAATGAAGTGCGCCGCATCATGCTGGAAAAGCACGCGCGCTACCTGCCCGTCATGAACGCCAAGACTCTGCTGGGCGTCATTTCCTTCTACGACGTCGCGCGCGCCGTGCTCGAAGCGCAAAGCTTTGAAAACCAGATGCTGAAAGCGTACATCCGCGACTGGCCGGCCGAAACGACGGATTAATCTTCACTCATGCAGTAAAGACAACGCCGGCGATTGCCGGCGTTTTGCATTGGCGATCCAAGGCCTGGCCTATGCCGCCCCCTGCAGCGCCTCATTGTTCAGCCAGGTGCCCAGCGCCGTGGCCGTCATGGGGCGGGCGAACAGAAAGCCCTGCGCCATCGGGCAGCCCAGCGCTTGCAGGATCTGCGCTTGCCGCTCGTCTTCCACGCCTTCGGCGATCACGGCCAGGCCCAGGTTGCGGCCCAGCTGGATGACCATTTCGGCGATGCTGCTGCCGCGCGCCGATCCCGTGATCTCCGTGACGAAGGCGCGGTCGATTTTCAGGCGGTCCACTTGCAGGCGCTGCAAATAGGACAGCGACGAGAAGCCCGTGCCGAAGTCGTCGATGGCGATGCTTACGCCCGTCTGCTTGATCTGCCACAACATCTTGATCAATAAATCGGGCTCTTCCATGGCCATCGATTCCGTGATTTCCAGCTCGATGAACTCGGGTGGCGCCTGCGTCTCTTCCAGCGCCGCGCGCAGCATTTCCAGGAACAGCGGGTGGCGGAACTGCACTTGCGATACGTTGACGGACATGACGAAGTTGCGGTGGCCCTGCTCGCGCAGCAGCACCAGTTCGCGGCAAGCCGTGCGCAGCACCCATTCGCCGAGGTCGATGATGATGCCTGAATACTCGGCAATCGGGATGAAGCGGTCGGGCGAGATGAACTTGCCGTCCGGCGTCTGCCAGCGCAGCAGCGCTTCGGCGCCCACGGGACGGCGCGTGGTCAGGTCGATCTGCGGTTGATACACGACAAACAGCTGGTCCTGGCTGAAGGCCGTGCGCAGCGCGTGCATCATGCGGACTCTTTCGCGGATTTCGATGCCCATGCTGCGCGAGAAATAGAAGTGCCCGGCGCGCTGCTGGCTTTTCGCCCGTTTCAGGGCGATGTCGGCATCCTTCAGCGCGTCGGCGCCCGTGCCCGCATGTTCGCCCAGCCGCACCAGGCCCAGGGTGGCAGACAGCTGCACGTCCTGGCCGTCGATGCAGAACGGCGCCTGGAACAGGGCCAGGATCTTGGCTGGATTGACTTGCGACGAGTCGCCCAGCACGCAAAAGATGTCGCCCCCCAGGCGCGCCACCGTCAGTTGCGGCCCCAGCTGGGTTTGCAGGCGTCCCGCCACGGCGACGAGCAGCATGTCGCCGAACTGGTGGCCCAGCGCGTCGTTGGTCTCGGCAAAGTGGTCGAGGTCGACCAGCGACAGCGTGGCGTCGTCGCGCGCGGGGCCGGCCAGCGTGGCGTCGAGGATTTCCACCAGGCGCGTGCGGTTCGGCAGCTTCGACAACTGGTCGTAGAAGGCGGCATTGTGCAGGTGCGATACCAGCTCGACGTTGTCCAGGCCCACGGCGACGTTGCTGCAGAATACTTCCAGCAGGCTTTCATCGATGGCGGAAAGGGGGCGCGGCAGCATGAGGTAGGCGGCCGCGTCGCGGCCGGCCTTGCCCGCGAAGTACAGCGTGGCGTAGTCGTGTGCGTAGACATTGCGCCGCTGCGCCAGCGTGTGCTCGATGGCGGCCATCACGCGCGGGTTTTGCAGGCCGCACAGGGCGCTGTGCGGCAGGCTGGAAAAGCTGCCCGTACAGGCCGAAACGAGCAGCTCCTTGCTGCCATTGTCCTGCAAGTCCTGCACGCACAGCACGCCGTCGGCCCGGGTGCCCAGCAGGTCGGCGATCTGCGCCAGCACGCCGGCCGAGAAATTCTGTACGCCATGCAGCGCCATCAGCTGCGTGCTGGCGTGGACGATACGGTCCAGGCCGCGCCGGCTGCTGTTGATTGAGCGGATCTGCTCGTACGAGCGGATGGCGGCCGTCACCGTCGTAAACAGCTTGATGCGCGTCAGTTCGGACTTGGTCTTGTAGTCGTTGATGTCGAAATCGCGGATGGCGTCGATTTCCGGCGCATAGCCGGGCTGGCCCGTGCGCAGGATGATGCGCACGTCCGTCATTTTCAGCGTTTCGCGGATGTAGCGCACCAGGTGCAGGCCCGCGTCATCCTGTTCCATGACCACGTCGAGCAGGATGACGGCGATGTCGTCTTCATGCTTGAGCAGTTCGCGCGCCTGGCCGGCCGAATACGCATGCACGAATTCCAGCGGGCGGTGCTGCATTTCCAGATTGCCCAGGGCGAATGTGGTGGTGGAGTGGACGTCTTCATCGTCGTCGATGATCATCACCCGCCAGACGCTGCGCTGTGCGACGGCCAGCGACGCCGCTGGTTGCTCATCGAGGAATACCAGGTCGTCGTGATCGTCCTTGTTGGCGTCAAGGGGGATGATCGGTGCGGGCATGTATAGCTTCTCCAGGATGACTCAATACGGAACGTGAGCACATCAGAAATGTCCATGGCGTTGTTGTACTGCCTCGCCGTACTCGCGTACTGTCTTCGGCAGTACGCCTAGCCCTGGGCATTTCTGATGCACTCTGGAACAACGAAAAACAGCACTCAACTATCGTTGCGTTGCCTCGCCGTACTTGCGTACTGTCTTCGGCAACGACGCCTGGCCCTGGGCATTTTGTGACGTGCTCTCGGCGCAGCCTAAATCTGGGTTGGCGTTCAGTATTGTGTGCCGCGCTCTGATCCAAGTATATAGCTATTTAATAAGCAAAATGTTTTTTTAAGTCTATTCTGTAGGGCAATATTTCTTGCATTGCATGATTGCGACGCTTATTTGGTATTTTTTATGCGAAAAAATAACGCGGGATTTTAAAATGGCGGTTTGGGGCGGGGCGAAAGGCGCGGCGGGAGGGTGGGTGGCGGGTAAATATCGGGCAGTGGCCTGGCATTAGCGGCATGGCATGCCCCGCAGGCTGGTAGAATTGAGTTTTCCAGTCCTCACCACTTCCTACTATGTCCGGCAATTCTTTTGGCAAGCTGTTTACTGTTACCACTTTCGGCGAATCGCACGGTCCGGCCATCGGCTGCGTGATCGATGGCTGTCCGCCGGGATTGATCCTGTCGGAAGCCGATATCCAGCCCGAGCTGGACCGCCGCAAGCCGGGCACTTCGCGCCACGTGACGCAGCGCCAGGAATCGGATACCGTGGAAATCCTCTCCGGCGTGTACCAGGGCGTGACGACGGGTACGCCCATCGCGCTGCTGATCCGCAATGAAGACCAGCGCAGCAAGGACTACGGCAATATCGCGGAAAGCTTCCGCCCCGGCCACGCCGACTACACCTACTGGCATAAATACGGCGTGCGCGATCCGCGCGGGGGGGGGCGCTCGTCGGCGCGCCTGACGGCACCCGTCGTGGGCGCGGCGGCCATCGCCAAGAAATGGCTGCTGCAGCAGTACGGCACCACATTCAAGGGCTGCATGAGCCAGCTGGGTGATATTCCCGTGCCGTTCCAGTCGTGGGAGCACGTGCATGCGAACCCGTTCTTTGCCGCCAGCGGCGACGCGGACCTGATCGCGCGCATGGAGGCGGCGATGGACCAGCTGCGCCGCGACGGCGATTCCATCGGCGCGCGCATCGACGTGATCGCGCAAAACGTGCCGGTCGGCCTGGGCCAGCCCATCTACGACAAGCTCGACGCCGACATCGCCTATGCCATGATGGGCATCAATGCCGTCAAGGGCGTGGAAATCGGCGCCGGCTTCGATTCGGTGGCGCAAAAGGGTTCCGAGCACGGCGACGAACTGACGCCGGAAGGCTTTATCGGCAATAACGCGGGCGGCGTGCTGGGCGGCATTTCGACGGGGCAGGACATCAGCGTGTCGATCGCCATCAAGCCGACGTCGTCGATCCGCACGCCGCGCCGCTCGATCGATAAAGAGGGCAATCCCGTGATGGTGGAAACGTTCGGCCGCCACGACCCCTGCGTGGGCATCCGCGCCACGCCGATCGCCGAAGCCATGCTGGCGCTGGTGCTGATCGACCACGCCCTGATGCACCGCGCTCAATGCGGCGATGTCAGCGTGAATACGCCGAAGCTGAAGTAAATTGAATGTTGTCGGATGACGGGCCTGCGGCCCTGATCCGACCTACGGCCCATGCCATGTAGGTCGGATTAGCGCGCAGCGCGTAATCCGACACCATTGTCGGCGCCTCCTGTCACGCCACCTTGTTCGCCACCAATTCCAATTGATGGCGCATCTCCACCGACTGCACCAATAACGCCCGGATATCGTTGATCAGGTTGAATTCCGTCTGATTCAATTGGATCGGCGGGAAGCTGTCGTCCCAGTCGCCATATAAAAATCCCGTGGGGTGGCCGTTGGCCGACAGCGGCAGCACGACGAAGCTGCGCGCTTCCGACAGGGTCGTCTTCCACCATTGCGGCAGTTTGGCGGCGAATTTCGGGTCGCGAGCGTTGTCGATGAAGATCACGCGGTCGCTGTTGAGGGCCGCATGGAAGACGTTCGGCTCATACGCGTCGCCAAACACCATCAAATCCTGCAGGTCCGCCATGCCTTCGCCCAAGCTGATGCGCGCCGAATACAAATGGTCCCTGTGGTTGCGCACGAACGCCACCGAGCGCGAAAAATCGAAGCCCTGGTGCAGCGTTTCGAGCGCCATCGAGACCATCTGTCCCGGGCTGGCGCTGCCGATGGCGCCGCGCAGGTCGGCCAGGCCGCCGATCAACACGCGATTGCCTTCGGCGCGCATGCGCGTCGAGGCCAGCTGGCGCGCGCGCCGTTCGGCCGGTTTCGACAGCGGTGCGATCGACAGGTCGGCCGCCGCCATCGCCTTGGCCTTGTCCACCGCCACCACCAGGTCCGTCGCGGTGATGCCCAGGGTGCCCGCATAATCGTCGATCAGCGCATGCACCTGCGCCGCGCCGGCCGCATCGTCATGCCACAGCGAGTCGGCGCAGCGCGCCGCCATCGTCGACAGGCCCGCCATCCAGTCGGCGCCGCTGACGGGGGAGTTGTCCGGCGACGGGTCCATCGGACGCATGCCGTTGATCAGGTGCTGCGGCAAGCCCCAGTGGGCGGCCGTGGCATAGCCCACTTCGGGCAGCGACAGGCCGAGGATTTCGCGCGCGGCGGCAGCTTCGTTGCCGGGACCCGCATGCGCCTGCATGCGCGCCCAGAAATCCGTCATGTAGAACGTCACCATCATGCGGCCAAGGGTGTGCAGCATGGAGCAGACGACGGCTTGCTCCGCCTGCAGGCTGCCGGCGCTGGTGGCCACCTGCTGCGCCACCATCCCGGCCAGCACGGCTTTTTCCATTTCCACGTGGGCGCTGACGGAATCGGGCGACGCCTGCGACAGCTCCTCGATCAGCTTCAGGCCCAGCGCCAGGTGGCCGATGGCGTCGATGCCGAGCACCAGCACGGCCTTCGAGACCGTGTTGACGCGCTGGCCGAAGGCCGAATACATGCCGCTGTTGGCCAGCCTGAGTACCTTGTGCGTGAGGACAGGGTCGGACAGCACCGTTTGCGTGATGTCGAATTCGTGGTCATCCTCGCCGCGCATGGCGCCCAGGATGGCGCTGATGGCTTTCGCGAAGCCGGGCATGTCGCCTTGCTGTCGCGTGCGCGCCCACAGCAGGTCCAGGGTGTTTTTGCCGAGCTGTGTCGGTACCGTGAAATGACCTGGATTCATTGCACCCCTCCGCGCGGTTCATTGGCAGACGGCGCAGGCACCAGCGCCGCATAGGTTTTGTCGCTCAAGGCCGATAGCGCGGCATGGGCCGGCATCGGCTTGCCCGTCAGGTAGCCTTGCACGTACTGGCAGCCGCGCGACTCGATGAAGTGCATCTGCTCCTCGGTTTCCACGCCCTCGGCCACGACGGACAAATTCAAATGCTTGGCCAGGTCGAGAATGGTGTTGCAGATGGCCGCATCCTTGCTCGATTCGGGCAAGTCCTTGATGAAGGTGCGGTCGATCTTCAGCACGGAAATGGGGAAGCGCTTCAGATACGCGAGCGAGGAGTAGCCGGTGCCGAAATCGTCGATGGCGATGCGCGCGCGGCGCTCCGTCATCTTGACGAGGATGGTTTCCGCATGCACGGGGTCGATCATCAGCGTGCCTTCCGTGATTTCCAGCACCAGGTGTTCGCCGGAGAGTCCCGAAAACGCGATGGCTTCATCGAGCACGTCGAGGAATTTATCGTTGCGGAACTGGCGCGGGCTGATGTTGACGGAGATGTACAACGGCCGTTTGGCCACTTCCTGGAACTGCTTGAGCTGCACGCAGGCCGCCTTCAACGCCCAGGCGCCCAGCAGGTTGATCAGGCCATTGGCTTCTGCAATCGGGATGAAGCGCACAGGCGGCACCAGGCCCAGGGTCGGATGCTTCCAGCGCATCAGGGTTTCGAAGCCCTGGATCTGGCGCGTGTGCGCGTCGACGATGGGCTGGTAAAACAGCAGGAATTCGCCTTCGCGCACGGCGTGGAACATGGCCGCTTCCAGCGAAATATCGTGTTCCGACGGGCCGTTCAGGCGCGGGCTGTAGACCAGGCAGCGGGCCTTGCCCGTTTCCTTGGCGCGCGACATGGCCGCATCGGCCAGCGCCACCAGGCGCACTTCATCCTCCGCGTGCAGCGGATAGATCGATACGCCGACGGAGGCGCCCACGTAGATCGTGTGGCCATCGACTTCGAACGGCGCCTGCAGGGTGGCCAGCAGGCGGCCCGTCACGAGCTTGATCTGGGCGTCGGTGGCGCTGCCAGGCAGCACGGCGACGAATTCGTCGCCGCCCACGCGCGCCAGGGTGTCGCTGTCGCGCAGGGTCTTGCGCAGGCGCGCGGCGGCCAGGCGCAGTACGGCGTCGCCGACGGGGTGGCCCAGGCCATCGTTGACCTTTTTAAAACCATCGAGGCCGATGGTGGCGACGGAAAAGCCCTGGCCCGAACGGGCGGCCTGGGCGATCACCATGCGGATGCGGTCCGACAGCAGCAGGCGGTTCGGCAGACCCGTGAGCGCATCGTGCGTGGCCATGTGGCGCAGCCGTTCTTCCGTGTTGTGCTGGGCCGACGTGTCGCGCCCGACCACCAGCAATTCGGCCACGCCGGCCGCGTTCATATAAGACGACAGGCGCAGCTCGAACCAGATTTCCTGGTCCGGCGCTTGCAGGCGCACTTCCAGGCGGCCCGGCTCTTCCAGCGCGTCTTCCAGCGCCGCCTGCAGCGCCGCGCGCGACGCTTCGGTGGCCAGCGGCAGCAGCAAATGGCCGGACAGGCCCGAGGGCGCGCCGAACAGGGTGGCCGCGCGCTTGCTGGCGAACAGGATCAGGCCGTCCGTATCGAGCCGGAACACGACGTCGCCTGCCTCTTCCATGAGGTTGTCCAACTCGTGGCGGGCCTCGCGGTGGGCGGCGGATGGGGTACTGGAAAACATCGTGCTGGCTTTTACCTTTTTATTATCAGTGCCGGCGCTCGCTGCAGGGCAGGGCGCCAACGGAAACAGTGCATCGTGCGTGACGCGCGCCATAGGGGCCGGAAGGGCGGCTATCGGAACGCGATCCACACGAAATGTATCATTGAAAAGCATTCGATTACATGAAATAAAGCAACATTGCTTCAGGTTTTGTAAATATTCCTGCCTTCCATGAAAAAAATCATGCCGCGCGACACACATGGGTATTTTCATTCCACGTGGAAACATTTATCTGCGCTTGCTTCCCCTGGCGCGCTTGCCCCGCCTTGCGCTTTGCGCTAGTCTGGCTGGCAGACGGTGTTGACGGCGCGCCCGCGGCAGGCAAGGGCGCCATGATAACAAATCGCGGGAGACCCCCATGAATGCTTTTGATACGCATGAAGTTTTCAACCAGGCCACGCCGTTTGAAAACGTCAACCTGTTCGCCTGCGACCCGGCGCTGATCGAAGCGCTGCTGCGAGAAGGCGGCGGCGCGGCGCTGCAGGAGCTCGACGCGCTGGGCGACAAGCTGGGCCGGGCCGAGACGTACGCGCTGGCGCGTCTGGCCAATATCCACACGCCCGAACTGCAGCAGTTCGACCGGTCCGGCCGGCGCATCGACGAAGTGCTGTTCCATCCGGCCTGGCATGAACTGATGGACATCCTCGTGGGCGCCGGCGCGCACGCGTCGCCCTGGGCCTCGCCCGGTCCTGGCGCCCAGGTGGCGCGCGCGGCCGCCTATCTATTAGTGGGACAGGTGGAAAACGGCACGCAGTGTCCCGTGACGATGACGTATGCCTCGGTGCCTGCCCTGCGCCAGGCGCTGGATCTGCCGCAGATCGCGCAGCGCTGGCTGCCGAAAATCCTGTCGCGCGAATACGATCCCCGCTCCTTGCCCGTGGAACAAAAACGGGGCGCCCTGGTCGGCATGGGCATGACGGAAAAACAGGGCGGCTCGGACGTGCGCAGCAATACCACGCGCGCCGTGCCCGTGCCGCCGGACGAGGCGCAAGCGCTGTTCGGTGCAGAGGCAGGGGGCGCCTGGCGCATCGTCGGCCACAAATGGTTTTTCTCGGCGCCCCAGTGCGACGCGCATCTGATCCTGGCGCAGGCGGACGAGGGTGGACTGTCGTGTTTCTTTTTGCCCCGCTACCTGCCCGACGGCAGCCGCAACGCCATCCGCGTGCAGCGCCTGAAAGATAAACTGGGCAACCGCTCGAACGCCTCGTCGGAGGTGGAGTTCACCAATGCCTATGGCTGGCTCGTGGGGCAGCCGGGGCGCGGCATTCCCACCATCCTGGAAATGGCCAGCCATACGCGCCTCGATTGCGTGCTGGGCAGCACCGGCATCATGCGCGCCGCCTTGACGCAGGCGCTGCACCATGCGCGCCAGCGGGCCGTGTTCGGCAAGCCGCTGGCCGAGCAGCCGCTGATGCAAAACGTGCTGGCCGACCTCGCGCTCGAGTCGGAAGCTGCCACGGCTTTTGCGCTGCGCCTGGCCCGCTGTTTCGATGAAAAGGACGATGCAGGGCAGGCGATGCTGGCGCGCGTGCTCACGCCGGCCGGCAAGTACTGGATCTGCAAGCGGGGGCCAGGCTTTGGCGCGGAAGCCATGGAAGTGCTGGGCGGCACGGGCTATGTGGAAGAGGCGCCGCTGGCGCGCCTGTACCGCGAACTGCCCGTCAACTCGATCTGGGAAGGCTCGGGCAACGTCATGTGCCTCGATGTCTTGCGCGCCTTCGGCAAGTCGCCTGCCGCGCGCGACGCCCTGGCGGCCGAGCTGGCGCTGGCCGGCGATGATGACGCTTCCTTTGTTGCCTGCCGCGCGCGCCTGCTGGCCGACCTGGATGGAGCGCAAACGGATGAATTTGGCGCGCGGCAATTGTCCGAGCGCATCGTGCTGGCCGTGCAGGCGGCCTTGCTGCTGCGCCATGCGCCACCGTTCGTTGCGCAAGCCTTCCTGCAGTCGAGGCTGGTGCAGGCGCCGGGCGGAGCGTATGGCCGCTTGCCGGCGGGCACCGATTGCGCGGCCATCCTGGCGCGCGCGCTGCGCGAGTATTGATTTCAATAAATCCGAATATTTCGAAAATTCCGGCCACAGGCGGGCTGCGGACTGGGATAATGCTGCAATCCATGATTTTATCGACACACAGCGCGCTTGCGGTGCATGCTTGCCGCCGCGCCAGAGAGTAGAGAAAGAAAAACAATATGAAACAAGACCCACGCTTCCCGAATTTGTTCGTTACCGATCACCCGTTGATCCAGCACAAACTGAGCCACATGCGCGAGCACGACACGTCGACGCGCACCTTTCGCGAATTGCTCAAGGAAATCACTTTGCTGATGGGCTATGAAATCACGCGCGATCTGCCGCTGACCACGCGCGAAATCAAGACCCCGCTGGTGACCATCGATGCGCCCGTCATCGCCGGCAAGAAACTGGCCATCGTGCCCATCCTGCGCGCAGGCATCGGCATGAGCGATGGCTTGCTGAACCTGGTGCCGTCGGCGCGCGTGGGCCATATCGGCGTGTACCGCGACCCGGCCACGCACATGCCCGTGGAATACCTGGTGCGCCTGCCGGACCTGAACGAGCGCACTTTCATCCTGTGCGACCCGATGGTGGCGACCGGCAATTCGGCCGTGTATGCCGTCGATGTGCTGAAAAAACGGGGCGTGACGGACGAGCAGATCATCTTCCTGGCCCTGGTGGCCGCACCGGAAGGCGTGACCGTGTTCCAGAACGCGCACCCGAACGTCAAGATGTTCTGCGCCGCGCTCGACTCGCACCTGGATGACCACGCCTACATCGTGCCGGGCCTGGGCGACGCCGGCGACCGTATCTTCGGCACCAAGTAAGTCATTCAGGCGAGTATTGCGATGGCAACCTTGATCGATCCGGATTTCCGCACGCGTTTGCGTGCATTGAACGAAAAGTATGCGGCCAGCGTGCCGGCCCTGATGCAGGCGATTGCGCAGGCAAGCGGCCGCTGCGACAGCGAAGGCGCCCGTCTGGAACCGTTGACGGAGCTGCACCGCGCGCTGCACGCGGTGGCTGGCTCGGCCGCCACCTTCGGCTTTGCCGCGCTGGGCCAGGAATGCCGGCGCATCGAACAGCTGGTGCGCGCCATGCTCAATACCCCAGCGCAAGCGGTGGCGGAATGGCCCGCCTTGCGGGCGCAAGTGACGGCGCTACTGGACTGGGCAGAACGTGATGCGGGCGCCACCCATTTCACCGCGTGAGCGACAGCACTACAGAGATGTGGTTGCAATGATTCATTTGATGCAACGCAAAGCACCCGCGTCGAAGATTAGGATATAGTGTCTCCATGCCGCTGGTAAAGGGCGCCGCAAGACGGGGATTTGGCTATTAAAGTAGTGTTCGCAAGTTTATTTTGCGAAAGAATGGTTTTTCTCAGTTTTGTTGGTATAATTGGGCATCGTTGGATTCGAGGTAGTAGTGCAGTTTGTCTGTCATTTCTTTCTTGCTTCAAACGATATAACGGGCGCAAGCCCAACTTAACTGAAATAGGAAATTGTAATGGCAACTGGCATCGTAAAATGGTTCAATGATTCGAAGGGTTTCGGCTTTATTACCCCTGACGAAGGCGGCGAAGATCTGTTCGCTCACTTCTCGGCTATCCAGTCGAACGGCTTCAAGTCCCTGCAAGAGAACCAACGCGTTTCTTTTGAAGTGACCGCTGGCCCTAAAGGCAAGCAAGCTTCGAACATTCAGCCAATCTAATACGCTGGATCAAACGAAATAAAGAAATCCTCGGTCTCCGAGGATTTTTTTTCGCCTGAATTTCCGTGAGGTATGGGTTTTTCGTGGGCTGCGCGCTCTTTTGGCGTGCTTGCGTCACCGTGTAGGTCGGCTTAGCGCTTGCGCGTAAGCCGACATTGGCGGTGCTGGCGAGGTGCATGGGCTGGCGGTGTCGGCTTACGCTGCGCTAAGCCGACCTACGCCGACTTACGTCGACCTACGTCGACCTACGCTGACCCATGCCGGCCTGCGTCTGGTACGTCGCAGTGCGCAATCAAGCCATTGCGAACACCAGTGATTTTTGGCCGGCATGCCTCGCCGGGCAGGCGGGTAGCTGGTAGGTCGGCTTAGCGCTTGCGCGTAAGCCGACAATGGCGGTGCTGGCGAGGTGCATGGGCTGGCGGTGTCGGCTTACGCTGCGCTAAGCCGACCTACGCCGACCTACGCCGACTTGCGTCGACCTACGCTGCCCCATGCCGACCTGCGTCTCGCACGTCGCGGTGCGCAATCAAGCCATTGCGAACCCCAGTGATTTTTGGCCGGCCTGCCTCGCCGGGCAGGCGGGTAGCTGGTAGGTCGGCTTAGCGCTTGCGCGTAAGCCGACAATGGCGGTGCTGGCGAGGTGCATGGGCTGGCGGTGTCGGCTTACGCTGCGCTAAGCCGACCTACGCCGACTTGCGTCGACCTACGCTGACCCATGCTGGCCTGCGTCTGGTACGTCGCGGTGCGCAATCAAGCCATTGCGAACACCAGTGATTTTTGGCCGGCATGCCTCGCCGGGCAGGCGGGTAGCTGGTAGGTCGGCTTAGCGCTTGCGCGTAAGCCGACAATGGCGGTGCTGGCGAGGTGCATGGGCTGGCGGTGTCGGCTTACGCTGCGCTAAGCCGACCTACGCCGACCTTGGCCGACCTACGCACGATCAGGGGGCTGAAGTTGTTCCCTCATGCGTCACGACGGGGGGGCAAAACCGTCGCGCAGCAGCTTGGGTCCGGCATCCTCAGATGGCGCGCTCGCGCCAGTAGTCGGGTTGGGAATATGCATGCCGCAAAAAATCCACAAATGCCCGTATGCGCAGCGGCAAGTGGCGGCGCTGGGCGAAGACGGCATAAATATCGTTGCCCGGCGCGGCGAACTGGTCCAGCACCGTCACCAGCTGGCCCGATTCGATCTCCGCGCCCACTTCCCACATCGAGCGCCACGCCAGGCCTTTGCCTGCCAGGGCCCAGTCGTGCAGCACTTCGCCATCGTTGCAGACCATATTGCCTGCTACTTTCAGAATCACATTCTTGCCGTTTTCGCGGAAGGTCCAGCCCCGCTGGCTGCCTTCGCTGCTGATCGCCAGGCAATTGTGCTTGGCTAGGTCGGCCGGGATACGCGGCGTGCCCGCCCGTTTCAGATAGGCGGCCGAGCCGACCAGCACGCGCTGGTTGTCGGCCAGTTTGGTGCTCACGAGCGAGGAATCGGACAGGCTGGCGATGCGGATGGCCACGTCGATGCCTTCGCCGATCAGGTCGACGAGGCGGTCGTTCAGATTCAGCGACACCGTCACGTCGCGGTGCTCGGCGACAAACGAGGGGATCAATGGCGCCACGTGCTGGCGCCCGAAGCCGGCCGGTGCGGAAATGAGCAGATGGCCGCTGGCCTTCACGCTGCGCTCGGCCACGGCCGCTTCCGCCTCTTCCAGTTCCCCCAGAATGCGCTGGCAATCTTCCAGGAAAGCGGCGCCTTCATTCGTGAGCGCCAGCTTGCGCGTCGTACGCTGCAGCAATTTGACGCCCAGGCGCTGCTCCAGCGCATCGAGACGCCGGCCTATCATGGCCGGCGCGATGCCTTCCGCGCGCGCGGCGGCCGACAGGCTGCCCTTGGCCACCACTTCCACGAAGGTCGATATTTGTCTGAACTGGCCCATGTGTTGCTCCCGCTATGTCATCACTTGTGATAAAAACGCATAGATGAAGTGATTTTTAATCTCGTTTCCATGCCTTATAGTGCAATACTATAGAACAAACGCGCCGCCTGGCAGAGTGTTTTTGCGCCTCTGTCCAGCTTGCCTGCGCAGTTGTTGCGCTTATACTTGGATCACCAGATTTCCTTTGCTTATATTGACTAAAAACCGGAGAACTTCATGACGCAGAACACGATCGCACTTCCCGATGGCATGCAAATCACGGGTGACATCGCCCCCGGCTACGAACAGATTTTGACGCCGGCCGCGCTGGCGCTGGTGGCCAAGCTGACGCGTGCATTCGAGCCGCGCCGCCAGGAGTTGCTGGCCGTGCGCGTGGAACGGGCCAAGCGCCTCGACGCGGGCGAGCGTCCTGATTTTCTGCCAGAAACCGCGCACATCCGCGACGGCGACTGGAAGATCGCGCCGATTCCGAAGGCGCTGGAATGCCGCCGCGTGGAAATCACCGGTCCCGTCGAGCGCAAGATGGTCATCAACGCCTTCAATTCCGGCGCGGACAGCTACATGACGGACTTCGAGGATTCGAACACGCCGAACTGGGATAACCAGATCACGGGCCAGATCAATATGTATGACGCCGTGCGCAAGACGATTTCGCTCGAGCAAAATGGCAAGTCGTACAAGCTCAACGACAAGATCGCGACCCTAGTTGTGCGTCCGCGCGGCTGGCACCTCGATGAAAAGCACGTGCTGGTCGACGGCAAGCGCATTTCCGGCGGCATTTTTGATTTCGCCCTGTTCATGTTCCATAACGCCAAGGAGCAGCTGGCGCGCGGCGCCGGCCCGTATTTCTACCTGCCGAAGATGGAATCGCACCTGGAAGCGCGCCTGTGGAACGACATCTTCGTCATGACGCAAAACGAACTGGGCTTGCCACAAGGCACGATCAAGGCGACGGTGCTGATCGAAACCATCTTGGCCGCGTTTGAAATGGATGAAATCCTGTACGAACTGAAGGAGCACAGCTCGGGCCTGAACGCGGGCCGCTGGGATTACATCTTCTCGTGTATCAAGAAATTCAAGCTGGACAAGGATTTCTGCCTGGCCGACCGCGCGAAAGTCACGATGACGGCGCCCTTCATGCGCGCCTACGCCTTGCTGCTGCTGAAAACCTGCCACAAACGTGGTGCACCGGCCATCGGCGGCATGGCGGCCTTGATCCCGATCAAGAATGATCCGGAAAAGAACGACATCGCCATGGGCGGCGTGCGCAACGACAAGGCGCGCGACGCCACCGACGGCTATGACGGCGGCTGGGTTGCCCATCCGGGTCTGGTGGAACTGGCCATGGGCGAGTTCACGAAAGTGCTGGGCGACAAACCGAACCAGATCGAGAAGCAGCGTCCCGACATCGATGTCAAGGCATCGGACTTGCTGAACTTCCAGCCGGAAGCGCCGATTACGGAAGCCGGTTTGCGTTACAACATCAACGTGGGCATCCACTACCTGGGCAGCTGGCTGGCCGGCAACGGTTGTGTGCCCATCCACAACCTGATGGAAGACGCGGCCACGGCCGAGATCAGCCGCTCGCAAGTGTGGCAGTGGATTCGTTCCAGCAAGGGCGTGCTGGAAGACGGCCGCAAGGTGACGGCAGACATGGTGCGCGCCATGATTCCGGAAGAGCTGGCCAAGGTGCAGCGCGATGCGCCGGGCGGCAATGGTCCGACCTATGTGCGCGCCGGCCAGATTTTCGAGGAAATGTCGACGTCGGAATCGTTCGCCGAATTCCTGACCTTGCCGCTGTACGAAGAAATCTGATCCTGAGCAAATAACCGTATAAAAAAATCCCGGCGATGCCATCAGCATCTGCCGGGATTTTTTTATGGCGAAAGGGTACGTTTAAAAATTATTTTTCCACATCCGCAAGGCTGCAAACGCTTCGACGGGCGAAGCATCGGTGGTCAGCTTGCCTTCCACCTTCAGGCTGCTCAGGATGGCCGGTTCGCGGTAGCGCAGGAAGGGGTTCGTGGCCTTTTCAAGGGCAATGGTCGACGGCACGGTCGATAAACCCTGCTGGCGCTTTTCCGTGTCGATGGCGATGCGTTCCTGCAAGGCCACATTGCCCGGCTCGACGGCGTTAGCGAAGCGCAAATTGGACAAGGTGTACTCATGCGCGCAAAATACCTCGGTATCGTCGGGCAGGGCGGCCAGCTTGCCCAGCGAGTCGGCCATCTGGCCCGGCGTGCCTTCGAACAGGCGGCCGCATCCGCCCGCAAACAGGGTGTCGCCGGAAAACAGCCACGGTGCGCCGCTGCGCTCGTCGCGCTGGCGCACGTAGGCGATATGCCCCTTCGTATGGCCGGGCACGTCGATGACGGTCATTTGCAAGCCCAGCTCGGGCACGTAAGCGACATCGCCTTCGGCAAGCGGTTCCGTGATGGCTGTGATAGCCTCATTGCGAGGGCCGAAGACGGGGACGGCGAAATGCTGCAACAATTCAGGCACGCCACCCGTGTGGTCGGCGTGGTGATGCGTGAGTAAAATGGCGGACAAGGTCAACTGATGGGCTTTGAGCGCATCGAGGATGGCCATCGCATCGCCGGGGTCGACCACGGCGGCGTGGCGGCCGTCATGGATCAGCCACAGGTAATTGTCGGCAAAGGCGGGCACGGCAAGTACCGATAAAGCGTGTTCAGGGGAGTGTGTCATGAGCAAAAGAGAAAACTGAATGGACAGTGTGGCATCCGAAAAATCCATTATAGCGCTTGACGGCTGGCTGCAGACGCCGGCCGGTGTGTACGTGCGCGCCTGGGAACAGCAATGTCTCGACAGTCTGACCGTCGACATCTTCGGTTTTAATGCCGTGCAGATCGGTTTGCCCCAGCTCGACGCACTGGCCGCCAACCGCATGCCGAACAAATGGCTGCTCGATTCGCGCCTGCCATCGCGTCCGCCGCAGGACAGCCGCCTCACCCTCGTGTCGGCTTTTGACGAGTTGCCGTTCGACTCGCAAAGCCTGGACCTCGTGGTCTTGCCGCACGTGCTTGAATTTGCCGCCGAGCCGCACCAGGTCTTGCGCGAAGTCGAGCGCGTGCTGATCCCCGAGGGGCGCGTGATCGTCTGCGGCTTCAATCCGGCCAGCCTGTGGGGCGTGCGCCAGGGGCTGGGGCGGGTCACGGGACGCCATTACCTGCCGCAGGCGGGCGAGCTGATCTCTATGCCGCGCATGAAAGACTGGTTAAAATTGCTGAACATGGGCGTCAGCCAAAGCTACTTCGGCTGCTACGCACCTGCCTGCAGGACAGAAAAATGGCTGCGCCGCAACGCTTTCATGGACAAGGCGGGCGCGCGCTGGTGGCCATATCTGGGCGCAGTGTATATAGTGCAGGCGATCAAGCGCGTCAAAGGGATGCGTTTGATCGGTCCGGCGTGGACCAAGAAACCGGCGACGGCGCCCGCAGGCGCACCGGTCACGAATAAAAGGCGGGAACAGCAAGATGGATAAGGTAGAGATTTACGCCGATGGCGCATGCAAGGGCAATCCCGGCACGGGCGGTTGGGGCGCGCTGATGGTAGCCGATGGCGCCAAGAAAGAAATTTACGGCGGGGAACTCAATACGACGAATAACCGCATGGAATTGAAGGCCGTGATCGAAGCCTTGACGGCGCTCAAACGTCCGTGCCAGGTGGTGCTGTATACCGATAGCCAGTATGTCCAGAAGGGCATCAGCGAATGGATCCACGGCTGGAAGGCGCGCGGCTGGAAAACGGCGGCCAAGGCGCCCGTGAAAAACGTCGACCTGTGGCAGGCCCTCGATACGGCCCAGGCCGTGCATGAAGTGGAATGGCGCTGGGTGCGCGGCCACAATGGCCATCCTGGCAATGAGCGAGCCGATCAGCTGGCCAACCTGGGCGTGGAAACTGTGCGCGCGTAAGAACGCCCAACCCAACCTACTGCGCGTCGCGCTTTGCGGCCTGTGATGCTCGCCGTACTAGAGTACGGTTGCGCTTCTCGGCCACAAATCACTGCCGCTCGCTACGGTTTTGTTGGGCGTTCGAACATGTCTGGGTGCGATTGCAGCAGCACACAGGTTTGCTATACTGTGCCCTTCGCTTTTTGCTTTTACGAATGAATCCGCCATGCGTCAAATTGTTCTCGATACTGAAACCACCGGCCTGAACCCGCGTACGGGCGACCGCATCCTGGAGATCGGGGCGGTCGAACTGAACAACCGCATGTTGACGGGGAATAATTTCCATCATTACATCAATCCCGAGCGCGATTCGGAAGAGGGTGCGCTGGCCGTCCACGGATTGACGACGGAATTTCTCAGCGACAAGCCGAAATTCGCGGAAATCGCCGACGAATTCCGCGCCTACATCGCCGGCGCCGAACTGATCATCCACAACGCCCCGTTCGATATCGGCTTCCTCAACGCGGAATTCAAGCGCCTGAACCTGCCGCCCGTGCATGAACAAGTGGTTGGCGTGATTGATACCCTGGTGCAGGCGAAGGAAATGCATCCGGGCAAGCGCAACTCGCTCGACGCCCTGTGTGACCGCTACGGCGTCTCGAACGCCCACCGCAAGCTGCACGGCGCGCTGCTCGACTCCGAATTGCTGGCCGACGTCTACCTGGCCATGACGCGCGGGCAAAACAGCCTGAGCATGGAAGAAGAGGTGGAAGTGGCCGCCGACGGCGCCGTGCTGGAAATCGTGCCCCTGGCCGAAGTCATCTTCCAGAGCGCCACGGCCGACGAGCTCGCCGCCCACGAATCCACCATCGCCGGCCTCGACAAGGCTGCCAAAGGCCAGTGCATCTGGACCGCCGTCACGTCGCCGCCAGCGGCCGCCTGAGAAAAAAGCGGGGCATGGTAAATTTCCTCTTGCCAGCCCTTGCAGATGCCGCAACACCTATGCGATAATTCGCCTCGCTTCGGGAGGTTAGCTCAGGGGTAGAGCACTGCATTCACACTGCAGGGGTCGCAAGTTCGAAACTTGCACTTCCCACCAAATTTTTCGTTTGTATTCAATGACTCAGGATTTCATCTTTTGTCTGAATACGAACTTGGGGCAAACTTGGGGCAATGGGATTTTCGTCCATTGTCCAGTCCCAAACGATACGGCCGCTTCCTGCGGCCGTTTTCATATCAAGCAGGCTTACGCCTATCATATCTCTTCCTTGCTCTCAAAGCCTAAGCCACGCATGTCGTCTGCTATCGGCCGGGCGGAAACGGTCGGTCGCGACCTTCAGCAGTCCCTGCAAGCTCATATTTTTATCTGGACGACCAATAAAGTCGGACATCCTAGACGGCACATTTTTCATCGCAGCGCCAGTGGCGTCAGAGCCACGCCAGACGGGATATCAATCTGCCCGGCCCAAGGCGCCCCGTTCCACCAAGCGGCGGGCGTCTCCCGTGTTAATCCGTGTCAACTTGCCGGATTGCGCGCCGTGACGATCCATGCCGCGCCGTCGATCATCACCGAGTGCTCGCCGGGGCGGCCCGCGAAGACGGTACGGACGGCGACCGCGGCGCGGGCACGGATCTCATCGGGCTGAGCGGCGAGTACGCGCGACAGCGGGCCGACCTCGAGCGCCATCTTCACCGCGTCGTCGATCGCAGCGTCCCGCGTTCCGCCCTCGCCGAACGGGACGGAAGCATCGAAGGGCGCGATAGCGATATCGGTGAAACCGGCTGCCGTCAGGATGCGCGTCACCCGATCCCGCTCGCCGAACGAAAACGGGCCGGGCGCTTCGGGATCGGGCGGCGCGGTCAGCGCGACGATGCCCTTTATCGCGCCCATCGGCAGGCGCATCCATTCGTTCTCGGCCGCGCCGCGCCAGCAGACGAAAACGACCCGCCCGCCCGGCCGCAGCGCGCGTCGCATATGGGCGAACGCCCCTGTTGGATCGCCGAAGAACATCACTCCGAAGCGCGAGAACAGGATGTCGAACGCGCCTTCCGGCAACTCGGCACTGCTGGCGTCGGCTACCAGGAACTGGGCCGGCGTATGTTGTGGCGTAAGCGTGCGTGCGCGGCCGATCAGCGATTCGGATATGTCCACGCCCAGCACTTGCCCCTGCGCGCCGACGCGGGCGGCCAGAGCCAGACTCGACGCGCCTGCGCCGCAGCCGACGTCCAGCACGCGCTCGCCCGTCGCGGGCGCGGCGGCTTCGATCGCGGCTTGGCCGAACACCGCCACCATGGCATCAAGCCGGGCCTGGTTTGCGACCCAGCGTTCTCCGCTTTGATGATTCCAGTTGGCGACCTGATAGGCATTTTGCTCTGTCATGCTATCTCCTTGTTCTGATTTGTTCTTGACTAGACCCCTTTTGTCGAGGCAGGGGGGGGATGACACGAGTCGGCCCCACGCCGCGATCCGTTCCGCGATCGCCTCGGGGGCCTCGATGTGTAGGAAGTGGTCGACGTCGGGGGGACGACCGCCATCGCATGCCGTGCGGCGAACCGATGGCGGTCCTCGACCTGCGCGGAGAGGATCTCATGAACGTGAGTGGGTGAGGAATTGCGAGCGCGGCCGCGCGTTCGATCTGTTCCGCCGCCAACCCCGACAGCAGCGCTCCCGGATAGATGACGGGCGGAGGGATGCGTACACCGGCGCTGTCGGGTTCGATGGCCATGCTCATCACAAATCTGTGCCCTCAAACCAGCATCGACTGCTGAGCGGAGATACCCGCCGTTGCGCCCTGCGATATTGCCGTGGTGACCGAGGCCATGGCTGGGTTTGCAAGATCGCCGGCGGCGTAGATGCCGGGTATGCTGGTTTCGCGGCGCTCGTCGACCTTGATGGCGATGCCCAGTGGCGTATTGACTGTAGCGAGGCCCAGTGATTCATGCAGGCTTGCGGACGGCTTGTTGCGCGGATGCGCAAACAGGATGTCGACCGCGACATTGGTGGCGGTATCGAGCTTGACAGTGGCATTTTCGCCTCCGTGTCGGGTGATTTCCATGATTCGGCCATCGACGACAGGTATGTTGCGGCGCGCCAGATCGGCCCGGATATCGGGTGGAATGTCGTGCCCATCGGCGAAGACCGTCAGCGTCTCGGTCCAATCGCCGTACAGCCTGACATAATTGTGCGACTGCGGACCGGACCAGACAAGGCCCCAATGCTGGCCGGCGACTTCAAAACCGTCACAATAGGGGCAGGGCACAATGGACGTGCCCCAGCCTTCGGCGAAGCCCGGGATATCAGGCATTTGATCGACGACGCCATAGCTCAGGATCAGGCGACGTGCCCTTAGGCTTTCGTTATCGTCAGTGACGACGCAGAAATCGTCGATCGTACCGGAGATGCATTCGGCACGGGCAGTGACCAGCCTGATCGTTGGATAGCGCGCCAGCTGCTGCCGCGCCTCGACCAGGATGTCCAGCGGCGGCTTGTGATCGTGGCCGAGCAGACCATGCGAATGGCCGGCAAAGCGGTTGCGCGGCCGGCAACTGTCGAGGACCGTGACCTTGCGGCGGGCACGGCCGAGCTGCAGGGCGGCGGCGAGGCCAGCAAAGCTGCCGCCGATAATGATGACGTCATTCATGGTGATGGACTCCGTGTGTGGGTGAGGGCTGGGTAGGGCTTGGCGCGCAATAACCTGTCCATTGGGTTTGCACCTTTTGGATACTATGTGGTATCCTAATTAAAGAATTGGATACTGTCAAGTACTGGAATTTTTATGACTGAAAAAAATCAGGGCCGGCGCGGCCGGCCAACCAACGAGGCGCTTGGCCAAACGATCGCCGACGCGGCGTGCGAGCTTTTTGTGGAATTGGGTTTTCAAGCGACGACAATGGACAAGGTCGCCCAGCGGGCGAAGATATCCAAGCTAAGCATCTATCGGCACTTCGAGAACAAGGAGGCGCTGTTTAGCGCTGCCATCGCGGCCCGCTGCCATCAGTTTGCACCGCAGGCCCTGTTTGAAGGCGTAGACGGTTCGGCCGAGGATCAGCTCATGGCGGTGGGATCATCCCTGCTTCGCACGTTCTTGAACCCGGACGTCCGTCGTATCGAAGCCATGATCATGGCCGACAAGACGAATCAACAGTCGCTAAGCAAGCTCCAATACGAAGCAGGCCCCGCCCATGTCATCGCCCAAATCGAGGCCCTGTTGCGTCAGTTGCACGCGAAGGAGGTTCTGCATGTGCCAGATCCTCTCCGGTCTGCCCGCTTGTTTGCCGCGCTGTTAAAAGGTTCCGATCTGCTGATCATCGCACGCTTCAATGAAGCGATAGCGGAGGACGACAACGAAATCGAATCCTATTGCCGGTCCGCAGTCGCCATGTTCATCGCCGCGCACGGTGGCAACGACCATGCGGGCGGATGCAGCTGATTGCTCCGGGCAGTTCATAGTAGCGGAGGGGGGCTTGGTGGTGCGAAAACTTGCCAGACAGTGCCAGGCTGAAAACGAAAACAGCCCGCATTTAGGCGGGCTGAGAGGTGCTTTAGTGCTCTTTGGTGTCGGCTTATGCCTGACGCGGGACCATCCCACTCGATTACTTTTTGACTGACGGGTACATTAAACCACTGCACTGACTCGTTTGCCTCATCCGAAGTCGGGTAACTTATCTGAATGGCTGTTGACGAAGATGAGGCGAGCGAATTCGTTCGACAAATAGACCTAGATCGCGTGCGATCGCAATCGACCGCTCGCATTTCGAGGGTACTCCGATGTACATGTAGTAGTCGTAGCCAAAGTGGACATACGCCTTGCCTGGCACGACGAGTTTTCCCCAGGCCTCTTCGCGAAGGACAAGACGCGCGAAATCGAGGCTTTGAGCAATAGATAGGTTCCCCCGGTGCAGAAAGCCATCTGCGGGGGCGTCGCGACATTCCAATGCCGTCAACGCCAATGACTCGATACCTGCCTCATCCAGGAAACTTTTCATAGCGGACAGGTAGCTATTTTCAACATTCAGATACACCGCCTCAGACAGCATCCCACCGTCAAATACCCGTCCGATATCAGATCGCGAAGTCCAATCGCAGCCTGTGTATCCGCCTGTCGCATCTCTCAGCGAGGGGTCATATTTTGTTACACGGTATTGATTCTTCATGGTCGCGATTCAGGCAGAAGGGAACTGAGCAAATCCATCACTGACAAAGGCTGCTTTTGGCTGCGGGTTCAATCGATCAACGCAACACTTTAACTTAAATGCATCATTGCAGAGCTGAATAGATAGGCCAGACCCGATCTCGTCGTTGGAGCGGGCAGCTACGAGATCGCACACCAGGTGCCTGGCAGGACGCCCATGCCAAACACGATCCATCGGTTTTTCATCTTTCAAGAACTATGTCTCAGGAGCGTCTAAGCTACTGGCGCCGATTCATCACTGGAAATTGAGCGAAGAAAAACGTGCTTTTGTTTCCTTCAATGCATTGGATGGCATGCGACAATTTCCATTAGCTCCGCTGCAGCCTTAGAGGCTTGCTCGATCGTCAGTGAGTATTCTTTTCTAAAACTGCGAACCAATTGCATCCTTTCTCCGGCTTTGGCAAAAGAAATCAATTCTGAAGAACCCACAAAAATACCGCCGAGCACTATCGGTTCACCCTTGCGCGAAATCGGAAGGGCTGGAACAATTTCAATCATAGACTGTGCAACACCAGCCTGTATGAGAGCATTTGAAAACTCGCTGCGGACTATCCAACGTACTTCCCCACGTCTTTTCAGCAGATGCTCAACAGGCAGTAGCTGCGTTAGCGCTCCGCAAAATCGCTCCATACCGGACGCATCAACTATCAAGTCACCGTCATCGGCAAGCATCCGCAAATGGCTTTCGACCTCGCACGCGTCATTTGCATGCACCCACGGTGCAAGCCGAAGATGCGTCGGCTTATAGTTGATGATGCTGACGGGCGGCTGCAGGTCTAAATAGCTCCGCACAATCTCGAGCAGTTCGCCAGCAGGCCCGCTGCAACGGTCAAAGGGCAAACATTCAAACACAGCAGCCAGCATCGTGTGTGCAGCGCACCCTTCTTTCGGACTCCACAACGAAAACAACTGAGGCTTCGAACTCGAGGAACCGAAAACTCCGTTAATGCTAATTCCATCCAAGCCAAGCTGATTCCACTGTTCATCCCACTCCATTAACATGGCGGAAGAACGTCTATGGAGTGTCGCCATTTGTTCACTTTCGACTGGCAAACTATGTGTAATGCGCGGAAGAAGGCCTGTCTGAAGGGCTTCAAATGTGGCCAGTCCCGTGGCCTCACCTTCAATCCGAATTGAACATTGGCGATGGAAGGAGGGAGAGATATTGAGGACGAGATCGAAAATGGACATATCTTTTTAATATTTTTAATGAAAGTTCAGTCTTGCCCGCTGATGCTTCAGTACTTGTCAATAGTTCACTGACGAGATTAGACAATGGAAAAATTTGATTTTGCTTGCTCATTTTAGCCGTTCTGATTATTCAGCGGCATCGCCATCGGGACGGTCGTTTCCGTACCGCTGGGCAGTTACTTAGGGGGCATATATGGCTGGCGCAGTGCATTTATAGCAGCCGCGGCTGTCGGAGGGCTAACACTTTTGTTTCAATTGTTCACGCTGCCCCGTATGGCGCCGCGCACGATGACGCGCACCACATCGGTACTGCGATTGCTCCGTCGCCCGGGGATCGGGATCGGGATGTTGGGCTGCGTACTGGCCCATACCGGGCAATATGCATTGTTCACCTATATTCGCCCCGCTCTTGAAAGCGTTGTCCATATAGATGTAAACGGTTTGTCTCTGATGCTCCTGGGTTTTGGTGTCGCCAACTTCGTTGGCACGCTGCTGGCCGGCTGGCTAATGGAGCGTAGCCTGCGTGCCACTTTAGTGCTCATGCCTGCGCTGGCGGGCTTGGCGGCACTCGGCAAGATCCTGCTGCCAGTCCAAGGAACAGGCCTGATGTTTTTGGTCGCTCTGTGGGGCCTGGCGCTTTGGTCATGGCGCAAGCTCGTCGCCGCCTTCGCGCAGCAAGCCACAGCAGCTGCTTTTCAGCTTCCAGCGGAGTTTGATGCCCGTCTCGTACCAGATGAAATACACCCACAGCATCTTGTCCGGCAGCGCCCGCGGCGCTCTTTGCCTGTTCGACGCCAGTACTTCGTCGATGACGTCTTGCGGCACGCGTGACTGGACGGCGACGCGGGCACGTTTGTGCGGCAAAGTCCGGGTCAGCAAGTCCACACGGTCGTTCCATGCCTGTAGGGCGCTTGGCTCTGTTGGTGGAGGCGGTGCTGGATAGGGCCATTCGGTCCAGTCGAACTCCACCCATTGCGGCAGTGCGCGGCCATCCGGCGCGGCGCCCATGGTGGCTCCGCCGGTCATGGGATTTTTGTCGGGACCAAGGGAGCCGGGGGTCGGAAAAAATACACCGTTCGCCGTTCTCGCACGTATGACGTAGACCTTCTTGCCTTTGATGCCGTTGCTGAAGGTCACGATCATGCCGGGTCCTTGCTGCGAGCGTGTTACAGAGCAGGCAGTGCAGAGGGCGATGGCCGCCAGGAGGCAAACTGCCTGGAGCAGATGTTTTTTCATGATGGTGCCTTGCAGGAAGTGTTGAAGGTGGGGGTGACGGCCACGGCGGGCGCGCCGGCCGGTGCTGGTTGTCTGGGGCTTTGGTCATGGCGCAAGCTCGTCGCCACCTTCGCGCAGCATCTTGCAACAGCCCTGCAGCAGCCTCCAGCGAAACTTGATGCCCGTGTCGTACCAGATGAAATACACCCAGAGATCTTTGTCCGGCAGCGCGTTGGGCGCTCTTTGCCTGTTTGACGCCAGCACTTCGTCGATGACGTCTTGCGGCACGCGCGATCGGACGGCGACGCGGGCCGTCTGGATGGGCAGCGAGCGGGACAGGGCATGTACCCCTTCGCTCCAGACTTGCCGCGCTACAAGATCCGCAGGCCTGACAGGGTAGGGATAGGGCCATACCTGCCACTCGAATTCCACCCATTGCGGCAGTTCGCGGCCATCGGGCGCGGCGCCCATGGTGGCTCCGCCGGTCATGGGATTCTTGTCAGGACCTAGTGAACCAGGGGTCGGAAAAAATACGCCGTTCGCCGTTCGCGCACGCAGCACGTCGACCTCTTTTCCTTTGATGCCGTTGCTGAAGGTCACGATCATGCCGGGGCCGTCCTGCGACCGTGTTACAGAGCAGGCTGCACAGAGGGCGATGGCCGCCAGGAAGCAAACTGCCTGGAGCAGATGTTTTTTCATGATGGTGCCTTGCAGGATGCGTTGAAGGTAGGGCCGGCGGCCACGGCGGGCGCGCCGGCCGGTGCTGGTTGCCTGGGGTTTTGGTCATGGCGCAAGCTCGTCGTCGCCTTCGCGCAGCATCTTGCAACAGCCTTGCAGCAGCCTCCAGCGAAACTTGATTCCCGTCTCGTACCAGATGAAATACACCCAGAGATCTTTGTCCGGCAGCGCGTTGGGCGCTCTTTGCCTGTTTGACGCCAGCACTTCGTCGATGACGTCTTGCGGCACGCGCGATCGGACGGCGACGCGGGCCGTCTGGATGGGCAGCGAGCGGGACAGGGCATGTACCCCTTCGCTCCAGACTTGCCGCGCTACAGGATCAGCGGGCCGATCCGGGTAGGGATATGGCCATACCTGCCATTCGAACTCCACCCATTGCAGCAGTTCGCGGCCATCCGGCGCGGCACCCATGGTCTTGCCGCCAGTCATGGGATTCTTGTCGGGTCCCAGGGAGCCAGGGGTCGGAAAAAATACGCCGTTCGCCGTTCGCGCACGCAGCACGTCGACCTCTTTTCCTTTGATGCCGTTGCTGAAGGTCACGATCATGCCGGGGCCTTGCTGCGAGTGTGGTGCGGCACAGGCTGTGCAGAGGGCGATGGTCGCCAGGAAGCAAATTGCCTGGAGCAGATATTTTTGCATGATGGCGCCTTGCAGGAAGCGTTGAAGGTGGGGGGGGACGGCCACGGCGGGCGCGCCGGCCGGTGCTGGTTGCCTGGGGTTTTGGTCATGGCGCAAGCTCGTCGCCGCCTTCGCGCAACAAGCCACAGCAGCTGCTTTTCAGTTTCCAGCGGAGTTTGATGCCCGTCTCGTACCAGATGAAATACACCCACAGCATCTTGTCCGGCAGCGCCCGCGGCGCTCTTTGCCTGTTCGACGCCAGTACTTCGTCGATGACGTCTTGCGGCACGCGTGACTGGACGGCGACGCGGGCCGTCTGGATGGGCAGCGAGCGGGACATGGCATGCACGCCGTCACTCCAGACTTGCCGCGCTACAGGATCAGAAGGCCTGTCCGGGTAGGGATAGGGCCATACCTGCCATTCGAACTCCACCCAATGCGGCAGTTCGCGGCCATCCGGCGCGGCACCCATGGTCTTGCCGCCAGTCATGGGATTCTTGTCGGGTCCCAGGGAGCCAGGGGTCGGAAAAAATACGCCGTTCGCCGTTCGCGCACGCAGCACGTCGACCTCTTTTCCTTTGATGCCGTTGCTGAAGGTCACGATCATGCCGGGGCCTTGCTGCGAGTGTGGCGCGGCACAGGCAGTGCAGAGGGCGATGGCCGCCAGGAAGCAAACTGCCTGGAGCAGATATGTTTTCATGATGGTGCCTTGCAGGAAGCGTTGACGATGGGGCCGGTGGTGATGCTTAAGCCATAACTGGCCAGCCAGAGCTTGTATTTGTTCATGTCCACCAGCCCGATATCGGGATTGGCCATCGTGCCGCACTTGTAAGCATCGGGAAAAAAATTGATGAAATCGTTGGTGTCCGAGGTTCGCTTGCCATCGAAGACCGCGTCCGTCTGCGATACTTCCTTGCCGTTTTCATAGCCGACGTATCTGGTGACGGTAATGTCGTCGCTGTTGAACCTGTTGCCGCTCCGGTCATGCAAGATGGGATTAGTGATAATGTCCCATCCATTTTTTTCTAGTTTTTTTTCGCTTATGGCGATTCCCTGTCCCTTCGCCTGTTCAACCATCCACATCAGCGCCACATCGGACAGGTCGCCGGTGCCGAAGCCGCCGCCGATGTCGGAATGGCTACCAATGAACGCCTTTTCGAGGCGGTTCGCCGAACTGGTCTGGCCGGGTCTGTCCATGATGGAGCGCAGATCGAAGTCAGGCGGCCCACCGCGGTGCTCGTTCAGCGCGACTGCATGCACCGCGTATTTGACGGCGGCCGGTACTGAAAAGAAGTATTGCTTTTCACCTTCATGCAGTATGCCGAGATGCGGCACGGTATCCCACAGACCTTCAAAGCGCAGGTTCAGGCAGCGGCTTTTCCCATCAGTCACATAGGCGCCGTCATTTTTCTTGAGGTTGTCGGCAACGACATTGAGAAAAAAGCGTGCCTCTGCTGCACCTCGGCTAAAACCCACCACGTCAATATCCAGGAGACCAGTGTTCGCGCTTTCTTTGATGTAGTCGTTGAGAAAGGTAAGCCCCAGGCTCACGCGCTGGTCGAAGCCTTCGCCCGTAATGGCGCTGCCGGCGTAGGGCATATCCGGGTTGGTGGTGCCGATGCCGGTGATATAAAAAGCCTTTCCATTTTTGATCTGGTCATAGACCTCGTAGAACTTCAGCACATTGGAAATCGAACTGTCCGGCTTCGGATGTTCGCTATTGCCCGTGCCATCAAACGCAAACAGGATCAGCCCGTTCGGATCGACATACTTGAGCGGATTGCCCGCGACATAGGCATAGCTGTTGGCGCCGGCGCGCAGGCCCAGCGGGTCGGGCGTCAGGTAACGGCCCTGGGCCGGGTCGTAATAGCGCTGGTCGTTGTAGTACAAGCCCGTTTCCTGGTCGGCATACTGGCCCGGCAGGCGCAGCTTGAGCTGGAAGGCGTACTGGGTGTTTGTTTTTCTTAACTTGCCAAATGGCGCATATGCGGCTTGCCACACGGGCTTGCCATGGGCGTCTGTAGCCAGCTCGGGCGCCCCCAGATGGTTGTTGTGCAGGAAGGCGATGCTCTCGCCGTGACTGAACCAGGCTTGCCAGATGGCCGAGATGTCGGCCATGGCTTGCGCCAGCGGCCCACGCTGTTCCCGTAATTCGGCGGCGGCGTCGGCCGCCGTGTCGATCAGCGCCAGCGGCTGGCCGGCAAGATAGATGTATTGCCGGCTGACCTTGCCGTCGGCATCGACTTCCGCCAGCAGCTTTCTGTCGTCGTCGTACAGATAATAAGTACGCATCCCGCGCACTTCCTTGGCCATGCGCAGCCCGCGATGGTTGTAGCGGTAGCGCGCCAGCAGGTCCAGGCCCTGATGCACTGCCAGCAGCCGGCCCAGCGCATCCCATGCATAGCGGCGCTGGCCGATGCGCTGCGGCTGGCCGGCCGCGTCGTAGCGGGCGTCTTTCGTATCGCTGGCGCGGACGGTGTTGCGCCGCAGTTCATCCTGGCTGGCGATCTCTTCCTGGCTGATAAAGCGGTTGCCGCCGCTGTCGTAGTGGTAGCGGTCGAAGCTTGCCGCCGTTGACGGGGCCAGGGAGGCCGTTGCCGCCGCAATCAGGCGGTCGTGGGCATCGTAGGCGTAGTTGCTGGCGGCGTCCCTGTCCCTCGTATACAGCAAGTTGCCCTGCACGTCCCACAGGTAGCGGTGATCGAGCAGGGCGGCCGGATCGGGTGGCAGGCCCAACGCGCCAGCCTGGGCGGCGTGCTGCGCATTTTCGGCTGGCAGCGCGGATTCCGGCGCGGCCACGGCCTGGCCGATGCCCAGCACGGCTTGCAACGCCAAGACGGCTTGCTGCCCGGATTGGTCCCCCCGCGCGTTGCGGTAGACGATGCGCGCCAGCGCCCCTTCCTTGCTGCGCTGGTAAAGGGCCTCGATGCCGTTGCCATAGGTGTAGCGCTTGAGTCCCATCACGTCGCGCTCCAGGTCCTTGACGATGCTTGTCCCTGGCAGCAGCCAGCGCAGCCAGGGACTGTGGACGAGTTGGCGCTCAAGCGCGACTACTTGCTGCTGGCCGTTGCGCCGGTATTCGAGCAGGCTGCCGTCCGGCAAGCTGATGCCGCTCAGCTGCCCTAGGCTGTCGTAGCGGTAACGGGTGTGATAGCTGGCCTGCCTGCCGCCGTGGAGCGTGATGATGACGGTCTTGACGGACAGGCGCCCATGCGCGTCGTGGCTGTAGCGCTCGGATTGTTGCGGGTGATCGATGGCGACCAAGTGTGCGCCCGCGTAGCGCCAGGTGGTGACGGTCTGGCGCTGGCCGGCCGGAGCGCCGACATCGGTGATGACCTGGCGCACGATGCGCCCGGCGCCATCGTAGGCGTAGCTGGCCTGGTTACCCATGGCGTCGGTGCCCGCTATCAGCCTGCCGGCGGCGTCGAATTGCCGGCGTGTCATGCCGCTGTCGGGGCTGATGGTGGCGATGACCTGGCCGAAATCATCGCGCAGATAGCGGGTAGTGGCGCCGTTTGGCGCTGTCACGGCCGTGGGCTGGCCGTCGATATCGCGTTCGAAGCGGGTTTCCGTGTTTTGTCCCAATGCCTCCGGCGTGTTCGCCCACTGCGTCACGCCGACGATATTGCCCATGGCGTCATGGCGCAAACGCGTGACGCGCCCCAGCGCATCGGCCACCGTATCAGGCAGGCCGCGTGCGTTCCACCTGATCGTCGAGCGCGCGCCATTCGCATCGGTCATGGCCAGCAGATGGCCCAACGGGTCGTAGCGGTAGCCAAGGGTTTGCTTGATGGTACTCGATTGCGTGGTGGTGTCGAGCAGGCGGTTTTCCGTGTCGTAGCGATGGCGCGTCACGATGCCCAGGTGTGAGGCGTTCCAGATGCGGCGGCCGGCGGCGTCGTACCCCAGGCGGGCAAGCGACTGCTGGCCTGCCTGGTCGCTGTATGCGATTTCGAGCGGATTACCCAGGCCGTCGTAACGCGCCGCATACGTCGCGCCGTCGCGCGTCTGGCGCATTAACTGGCCGCGCGGCGTGTAGGCGTACTGCGTGATCTGACCGAGCGCATCGGAGATGGTGGCGATGCGGCCGGCGCCGTCATAGGTGAACGCGCGCTTGAGATTGCCAGGCGCGATGATGGCGGTCAGGGGGACGTCGTTTGTTCCATGTTCGTCATACCGCGCCAGCTTGCCCGCGTCGCTCTTGTCCGCCGGCTGGCCATATTCAAACACGGTGACGTCGGAGTCCGACGGCGTGCCCGTCTTGCCGTTGGGCAGGGGGCCGTCGATACGGGTCTGCAGGCTGCGGCCGGCGATGATGGCGTACTGGTAACTGGTGGTGCGCGCGATGGCGGCCGTTGCCTGCTGGCCGTCGTGGCCTGGCACCCATCCCGTCTGCGTCACGCGCAGGATCTGGCCCATGGCGTTGTAATCGATGCGCGTTTGCCGCTCCTTGCCCGGCACGACGCTGGGGCGGGCGATCAGCGTGGGCGCGGGATCGTCGCCCGCGTATTCCAGGCGTAGCCGCCATTGCGCGATGCCCCGCTTGCCGTGCTGGTATGTCACGCTGCCGGCGCGGACGGTGCGGCCCAGCGGATCCAGTTCGCGCCAGTTGGCACTGACGGGCTCGCCCTTGTCGTCCAGGCGGGTCGTTTCCAGCAGTTGCCCCAGCTTGTCGTAGGCGTAGCGCACATTGCTTTCGCCGCAGCTGGCGCAGCCGGCGCCGCGTACTTCCAGCAGGCGCTGCTGCCCCCCGACGATGGCGTGGCGGTAGACGGTGTGCTGGCCCAGGCTGTTGGTGAGCACGGTTTTTCCCCCCTCGCTGGTATCGAGCGTGACCTTGCCGACATTGCCGGCATGCGTGCTGAGGTTGGCGCGGCCGTTGCTGTCGTAGCCGAAGGTGGCGTAGCGCGTGGCCACGGGCGGGCCGCCGGCGCTGCCGGTTTCGATGCTGATGCCCGTCAGCAGCCAGGGCAGGCGCGGGTCTTCGTGGTGGTAGCGGCGGCTGACAGCGGGCTGCGCCTTGTCGCCCGCCGGCAAGTGCACGCGCAGCAGGTTGGCCAGCAGGATGCGCCGCTCGAAGGACAGTGCTCCCGGTGGCGGCGCGCCGCCGTAGTCGTAGGAAAAGCGTCCCACGGGGCTGTCGATGTGTTGCACGCCGCGAAATTGCGTGCCGGCCCTGGCGCCTGCCGAGGTGTGCGCCAGGTAGCGCAGGTGCAGGCTGCGGCCTTGCGGGTCGGTCACTTGCACCAGCAGATGGTTGTCGTCATACAGCAGCCTGAGCATTTCGCCCGTGGCGGCCGTGATGCTGTCGAGCTTGCCCAAGGTATTGAAATGCAGGCGGCGCCCGTCGGGCAGGGTCCAGGTGTAGTCGCTGGCGCCGTTGGCCTGGGGCGCCAGCGTCAGGCGGCCGTGGGCCGGCAGCGCCGTGCTGCACAGGTCCGGATGCCGTCGATCGCGGTCGAAGATGACGCGGGCGCCGTCGGCCTGCAGTATCTGGATGCGGCCGAATTTGTCGATCAATTCGGTTTCATACGACAGTTTCCATTCGCGTCCCATGGGACCGTTGGGGCTGCCTGGCTTGCTGTAGGCGCTGTTGTAGTGACGTACGATTTCCACTCCCAGCACGCCGGGCAGGGCGGGCAAGTCTTCCTCGCGCTGGTATTTATTGCCGGTGATGACGTTGATGGGATTGCCCGCGCCCGCATCGGGACTGCCGCTGCCGCCCACGCCGGCGACGGCGCCGCTGCAGGGGGATGGGGGGCCGCCCGGTTCGGGGCCGCAGGCGCGCGCGGGCAAGGTAAAAGATAGCATGCAGGATAACAAGAACCAGGCCGGCAGGCTGATACTGCGGGGACGCAGACGATGAATATATAGAGATGGCAACATGGTTTACCTCAGCTCGGGTCGCAGCAGACGATGGAGCACGGTTCCGGCACGCAATGCCGCGGGTCCGTGAACGGGTTGCAAGGGGGCGGCGTCACGGGCGGGTCGGTGCAACTGAGGTTGTCGCACGCGGGCGGCGGCAGGTCTGTGACGGGCGGGTTGCCGGGGTTGACGGGCGCTCCGCCGTTGCCCGGCCCCGGCATGGAAACGGGGCTGTTGCCCTCGATGGCGTCGGACTGCATGTGTACGGTGACGTGCGTGACCACGGGTATGCGGCCGCTGGCCAGCAGTTTGGTATGAAAGGCGTCCGTGTGCGGGTCCAGCCATTTCAGGTAGGTGGCATACAGGTTCTTGACCAGGGGAACTTTTGGCAGGTAGCCATGCGTGATGCGCAGCTTGATGAGGTTGGCGTCCTGGATGGTTTGGCCGGAAGTGGCGCCCACTTTCTGCTCCTTCAGGCTCTGGCCGCTGTACGGGATGACGCGGCGGTTGCCCGTATGCAGCGCGATTTGCCTGTGCACGTCGTTCCAGTCATCAAAACTTTGCCGGGTCGGGTTGAGCAACTCGATGCTGGCGTTACCGGTGCCGTTGGCGCCGAGGTCTGCGTTCGCTTTGGCCAGCGAAGCGGCCAGCTGGGCTGGCGTCTGGCCGCCGCCGTACAGGGGAACAAGGGCGCGCGTGTACGCCGCGTAGGCGCTGCTGACGCTGGCATGGGCGACGGCCCCCTCGCGCGCGGCCATGAAGGCCGCGTAGTTGATTTGTGTCCTGGCAAAAAACAACATGCCGTATTGCAGGATCGACAGCCCGAGCAGGGTGATGATGGGGCCGACCACGGTGAATTCGATCATCGCCGAGCCGCGCTGGGTCTTGTCCCGCGTGCCGGCCACCGTTGCGGGCGCAGCTTCCAGCCGTGGATGCTGCAGGCGGTCGCCGGGGCGGATGTGCAGGGCCGCGATGGCGCCGGCGGCCAGTTCCAGCGTGTGCGCCGTGCGCGGCGCACGCCAGCCGAGGCCGCCGAAGCTGGCGCGCCACGGGCGCAGGCCGGCGGCGCAGCCGGTGACGACGCCGTGGCGGTCCAGGTAGACCACGTCGATGGGGTAGCGCATGCAGGCCGCATGCACGCTGGCGCAGCGCGTGATCAGCAAACCTTGCGCGCCATGCAGCGGCGCGGCCAGCATCAGGCCGCGCAGGCGCGTGAGAAAGCTGTCCGCCAGGCGCAGTTCCAGCGCGTGCGCACCGCTGGCCGTGTGCAGGATGCTGGAATGGCGCGTGGGCATGGCGGCTCCTTATAGGCCCGACTGCATGAATTGCACGACGATGGGAAAGAACAGGACGATGAAGGTGCAGGGAAAGATGAAGGCGATGAGGGGAAACAGCAGCTTGACGGGCGCTTCCATGGCCAGTTTTTCGGCGCGCAGAAAGCGCTCGGAGCGCCGCTGATCCGCTTGTGCCCGCAGCACGGGTCCCAGGTTCATGCCCATGCGTTCAGCCTGGATCAGCGCCGTGACGAAATTGGTCACGGCCGGTTCCTGCACCCGTTCGCTCATGGCGCGCAGCGCGTCGGCACGCGCCTTGCCGCTACGCACATCGCGCAGCACGCGCTTGATTTCGTCGCACAGCGCGCCTTTCGGCCCTTTCAGCGCCGCCTGTTGCAGCGCGCCCTGCAGATTGAGTCCCGCTTCCACGCACAGGGTGATGAGGTCGAGGTAAAAGGGCAGGGACTTGTTCAGCGCGCTCCTGCGCAGCGCCATGCGGTCGCGCAGCCAGATACCCGGGTAGCACCAGCCGGATCCGGCGCCGGCAAGCCCTGCCTGCCAGTAGCGGGCGGCGCCGACGCCGCTGCGGCTGCCCTGGCCCAGCGAATCGAGCACCCAGCACGAAAAGGCGGCGACGATCAGCGCGCACAGCAGCCGCGCCGCGACGAATTGCGAGGGGCTGAGACTGTAGTCCAGGCCCGCCTTGCGCAAGCGCACGGGCAGCGAGGCCGTGGGCGCCCTGGCAATGAAAGGGCGCAGCGCATGGCCGCCCCAGTGGATGGGCCACCACAGCAGGCGGAAGGCGAGGGGCGGCGCATCCTTGTAGCTGCGGTCCTCGGCCGGAATGGCGGCCACCGTCCTGGCCAGCAAAGTCGCCAGCAGCGCCATGGCCAGGCCGGACAGCATGGCCAGGGCAGTGATGGTAAGTTCGATGCGGGTGGGAGACATGGCGGCGCCTAGACATCGATGGCGACGATGCGCCGGATGACGTGGATGCCCAGCACTTCAAGGGTGGCGATGACGGCCAGCGCCCCCCAGCCCATGCGCGTGTGCCACAGCTGGTCCATCGCCTGCGGCTCCATGTGGTCGAGCACGAGCATCAGGGTGACGGGCAAGAGGCCGACTATCCACGCCTGCAACTTGCCCTGCGACGTCAGCGCGCGGATCTTGCCTTCGATGTGCAATCGGTTGCGCACCGTGCTGGCCGTGCGTTCGAGCATTTCCGCCAGCCCGCCGCCCGTTTCCGTGGCGATGCGCATGGCCGACACCACGAGGATCGTGGTCTGGGTGGGAATGCGCCGCACCAAGCCGTTCAAGCTTTGCTCCAGGGTCACGCCCAGGCGCTGCTCGCGCAGCAGCAGGGTAAATTCCTGGCCCAGCGGCGCCTGCGCCTCGATGACCAGCTGCGACATCGCCAGGTTCAGGCTCAGGCCCGCGCGCAGGGCACCGGCCAGCATCATCAGCGCGTCCGGCAACTGCTCTTCGAACTTGCGCAGGCGCCGCCGGCGCAGCCAGGCATACACGGCGCGCGGCAGCAGCGCCAGGCCGAGGAAGGCCAGGGCGGCCACCAGCATGCTGCCGCTGGCCAGCCCGGCGATGATGGCGCCCAGGGTCATGGTGGCCGCGTGGGCCAGGAAGATGCGCGCGGGATCGACGAACAGGAAGAATTCGCGCACCTGGAAACGCGTGCGTTCCGTGAAGTGGGCGCGGTAGCGCAGCATGGTGGCGATGCCGATGTCGATCACCAGCCAGGCGAGGATGGCCGCCGCCAGGGCGGCGATGGCGGTGATGAACAGCAGCATGTGGGCGGCGTTCATGGCGCTGTTCATGTCGCCTCCCGCTGGCGGAAGATCGTCGTGTCGAGCGGCTGGCCCTGGCTGCGCAATGCTTCGTAAAAGCCCGGCAGCAGGTCGCAGCCGCTGAAATAGCCGCGTACGATAGCGCCTTCGCCTTCGCCTTCGCCCGCGCCGCCGTAGCCGAGGTGGACGAAACGGAACAGTTCCTGCATCTGGAACTTGCCGCTTTCCATGCCCGTGATTTCCGTGATGCTGCTGACCAGGCGCGTGCCGCAGGCAAAGCGCGTCTGCTGCACGATCAGGTGGATGGCGGAGGCGACCTGGTCGCGGATGGCGGACAGGGGCAATTCCATACCGGCCATCAAGACCATGGTTTCCAGGCGCGCCAGGGCGTCGCGCGGGCTGTTGGCGTGCAGGGTGGTGAGCGAACCGTCGTGGCCCGTGTTCATCGCCTGCAGCATGTCGAGCGCCTCGCCGCCCCGGCATTCGCCGACGACGATGCGGTCGGGGCGCATGCGCAGGGTGTTGCGCACCAGTTCGCGGATGGAAACGGCGCCCTTGCCCTCGACATTGGCGGGGCGCGCCTCCAGGCTGACCCAGTGTTCATGGTGCAGTTGCAGCTCGGCCGCGTCTTCCACCGTGATGATGCGCTCGCCCGCGGGAATGAAGTTGGACAGGATGTTGAGCAAGGTCGTCTTGCCGGAACCGGTGCCGCCCGAGACGACGATATTCTTGCGCGCCGCCACGCACACTTGCAGGAAAGCGGCCATGTCGGCGCTGAGGGCGCCCAGTTGCACGAGATTGTCCGCCGTCATCTTGTATCTGGCGAACTTGCGGATCGTCAATGCCGGGCCTTTCAGGGCCAGCGGCGCGATGATGGCGTTGACGCGCGAGCCATCCTTCAGGCGCGCGTCGACCATGGGCGAGGATTCATCGATGCGCCTGCCCAGCGGCGCGACGATGCGCTCGATGACGCCCAGCACGGCCCGTTCGCTGGTAAACGTCAGCGGATGCCTTTCCAGCTTGCCGTCGCGCTCGATATAAATCCGGTCGAACTGGTTGACCATGATTTCCGTGACGCCTGCATCGTCGAGCAATTCCTCCAGCGGCCCCAGGCCCACGGCTTCGTCGAGCACTTGCCTGGCCAGCAGTTCATAGTCGAGTTCCTCGGGGATCTCGGCCCGCTGCGCCCGCATGATGTCGTGAATGTAGCGCCGCGCTTCCGCGCGCAATTGCTCATCGCTCATTTTCGATACGTCGTGGCGGCGCAAATCCATGGTTTCGAGCAAGATCGCGTGCAGGCGCTGACGCCATTCGAATTCCAGCTGCTGGCGTGCCTGCGGCGCCAGGATGATGGCAAAGTCCTCTTCCGGCGCGGCGCCGTCGCCCGCTTGCCGCTGCATGTGCTGCTGCATTTTTTCCGCCGCCAGGCGCGAGGCGTGGATTTCCGCCGTGGCGCGCTGGTTGCGCGTGGCGGCGCTGCTCGAGCGCGAGTGGAAAGCGGCCGCCTGCACGGGCCGTGCCGTGCCGGCCAGTTCCTGCACCTGCAGCTTGTAGGGGCCGATGGCGATCACGTCGCCCGGCGCCAGCGGGCCATGCTGGCTGCGGATGCGCACGCCGTTGACGCTGGTGCCCGCATAAGAGCCCATGTCTTCCAGCAACACGCCGGAAGGCGTCCTGAGCAGGCGCGCGTGTTCCTTGCCGATGCGCCAGCTGTCGAGCCAGATGTCGTTGCTGGTCTTGCTGCCGACCATGCAATCGTCGGGCACGCTCATTTGCCTGGCGCTGCCGTCGGGGTGGAGGATGTCGACCTGGAACATGATGGCCTTCATTGCGCCGGCACGGACGGCGGCGCCTGGTTGAAGCGGGCCGCATCCGCGCCGGGCTGCAAGGCGTCGCTGAGGTGGGGCGGCTGGCCCAGCTGCTGCTCCAGCCGTTGCGTGGCGCTGCGCACCCGGTCCGCCAGGCCGGCGCTGCGGCTGTCGACGATGCTGGGCGTGACGAATACCACCAGCTCCGTTTCCTTGTTCTGGTAGCGCTTCGAGCGGAACAGAGTGCCCAGGATGGGGATGTCGCCCAGCAGGGGCACTTTGTCGACGTCGCTGCTGCTATTGCGTTGCAGCAGTCCGGCAAGGACGATGGTTTCGCCCTGCCGCACATTGAACTCCGTACGCGTGCGCCGCGTCAGCAAGGCCGGGCCGCTGCTGGTGGACAGCGAGGCGTCGATGGAACTCACTTCCGACTCGATGACGGCGCGGATGACGCCATTGCTGCCCACCTTGGGTTCGATGTCGAGCTTGATGCCGTAGGGCTTGAACTGTACCGTCACGCCGTTGACGGAGGCGACGGAATACGGAATCTCGCCGCCGGCCAGGAAGCTGGCCTTGTAGCCGCTGCGCGTCGACAATTGGGGCTCGGCAAGGATGCTGGCAGTGCCATTTTGTTGTAGTGCAAGTAACTGCGCGTTCAGCCCCAGGTTGATGGCGCTGAGGATGGTGAGGTTCGAGGGCAGGGGCACGAAACCGCCGTTGCCGCCATTCGGCACGGTGATCGGCGGCGCATTGGCCTCGCCCGTGCGCACATTGATCGCATAGCGGCCCGCATCGCCGCGGCTGGACGGCGCCCAGATGCCGCCGATGGCCGCGCCGCCCGTGGCGCTCCATTTCAGGCCCAGCTCGCGCAGTTCCGTGCGGGGGAACTCGACCACCTTGACGTCCATCATGACCATCTGCTCCCAGCCGATGGGGCTGGTGAAATTGACGATTTGCGGATAGCGCCTGGCCAGTTCCGCCACCTTGTCGCGGTCCGCGTCGGACAATTCATCGCCTTCGACGACGACCTTGTCGCCCACCACGCTGGCCTTCGCTTTCGGGATGGCCGACAAAAAGCTGGCGATATCGCGCGCATAGCTGCGCATGTCGAGCGGCAGCACCGTGACTTTTACGCGCTGGTAGCGGCCATCCTGGTGCCAGACGAACAACGAGGAGTTGCCGGCGCCGTTGGCGAAAATGATGACATCCCTGTCGTCGAGCGCGTTGGCGGTGATGACCTGGCCATTGCCTACGGCAATGCGCGCCACGCCCGGCGTGGGGAAGACGCGTGATTCGCCCAGGTACAGCTCCAGTTCGGGCTCCGCTTCGGCATCGTCCTGTTTGGCGATGGGCTGGTAGCGCGCTGCCGCGCTGCTGGTATTGGCGGTCTTTGGCATGCTGCCGGCCCTGGCTGCGAGCGGCGCCTTGCCTTCGATCACGCCCTGGGACGCCGTTTGGGCGCGGGCGCAGGCCGGTGCCGCCAGGCTTGCGCCCAGCACGAGCGTTACGCAAAGGGCTGACAGCAGGGTGAGGAAGTAGCGTTTCATGGGACTGTGTCCATACAAAGGGCGTGCGGTGGCTTGCGCGCTGGCGCAAGGCAGGCTGTCGCCGGTACGCCTCAGGGCGGCGCGGCGGCAGCGTTGATGAGCGGAATGGGCGGTGGGGCGGCCAATGGCGCCGGCGGCATCGCCACTGGCGGATCGGTACCGCTGCGATGCCCTTGCAGGCGCAGGGCGTCGGGCGGCGCCGGCATGCCGCTGCCGCCATACAGCACGGGGATGCCGCGCCGCTGCGGCAGGGGAAGGCTATCCGGCCGGGTGTCGAACAGCAACGACAGGTCATAGTCTTGCTGGCCGGGCGCGGCCTTGTCCGCCGGATTGCGCAGCAAGGCCGTCAGCTTGCCGCTTTCGCGCGCGATGATGAGGTTACGCGCTTGCGCGGGCGTGGTGTCGAGGGTGACGGTGGCAAATTGCGCGGCCTCGCCGTTTTTCGCGTCATCCACCGAGCGCTGGCCCGTGGCCATGACTTGCATGCTTTGCAACAGCGGTAGCACGACCTTCCTGCCGTTCTGGTCGATGGTCAGCATCAGGTCGATCAGGTCGCCTGGTTCCAGCATGCCGGAGATCGAATTGATTTCATCGACCACCACCGTGATGGCGCGCCGCCCCGCCGCCAGGCGCGCGGAAAAGGTGGGCACGCGCTTGCCCGCCATCTGGCTCCACATGATCATTTCACCCGCCTTGACGGGAAACGCGATGGCGTTGCCGGCGATACGCTCGAAATCGCCCGGCTGCACGGCGCCCGAGTGGGCATATTCGACGGGAATCTTGCGCACGGCCGCGTTGTCGTTCGACAAGATCGTGTTTTGCGCCAGATCCGTCTTGGCGACGACCACGCTCAGCGTCTGATGCACATTGCGCGCCTCGATTTCGGCCACCCGGGAGCTGAGGAAGCTGCGCGTGGCGACGGCGGCGAGCAGGCCGATGGCGAGTGCGGCGCCCAGTACCACCCAGGTCTTGTTGATCTTCGAAAACGGGGGAAAGGGAATTTTCATGATGCTCAGCCGGGCAGGGAAATGGCGTAGCTGAAGTCCTGGTACACGGACTTGAAGGCGGCCAGCAGTTGCCTGAGCACGCTGGTCTCGCCGCTCATGCCCACGCCCAGGGCGATGGCCAGCGCGGCGCAGACGATGGCGTACTCGACGCTGGATTGGCCCTCTTGCGGGCGGAGGCGGAAGCGCGGCCTCATCTGGCGGACTCCAGGCGCGTGATGGTGTTCAGGGCGATGGCCGTGTGGCCCTGGCTGTCGCGGTAAATCACCGCGAGCGCTTCACTGGCGGAGGTCCTGAAAAACAGCGAGGTGGCGCCGCCGGGCGCACTGGCAGCCGAGTCCGCATGCTCGAGCGTGTAGCCTTGCGCTTCGAGGGCGCGCCGCAAGTGACGGACATTGCTCTCGACGCCCATGGCGTTGCTGACAGTGAGCAACTCGGCGCGGCGCGGGCCATCCACCGAACGCGTTTGCGTCAGCAAGCGCGAGCCGGCAGGAAAGCGCGACAGCAGCCTGTCCGTGGCGCTATCGTGCGGCCCCGGCGCGGCGCCCAGGTGGCTGACGGCAAGCAGGCCGCGCGTACCGCTTCCCGCTGGCTGCAGCTGCACCGTGGCGTAAAATTCGCCCAGCGCCCGTCCCAGCACCAGCGTGCCGTCCCGCGTGTGTTCCGCCAGCGGTTGTCCCAGGCTGGCGCGGAACAGCGCCGCCACCTGGGCCGGCGTCCTGGCGGACAGCACGCCGCGCACGTGCAGCGGCAGGCCATTGACGCGCATCTCGCCACCCGTGGCAAATGTTTCAATGCCGGCGGGAACAGCGATCACGGGCCAGGCTGTCGGCGCCGACACAGCGGCACTGCAGGGCAGCAACAGCGCCAGTGCCGCGCCTGATAGACGCCGAAGATATTGTTTTGCTATCATTTCTGCAATCTCCCCTGATGCGGATAAGGTGGATGGCGCAATGCCTACCTGAGTCGGTCGGGCGGCACGACATCGCGCCAGAAGTCGAGCTGCCCCAGCTTCGGACCTTGGATGTGCCCCATTTCCACCAGGGTCACGCTGGCATTGACCACGCCCGCCGCATCGCGCAGCGCCGTGGCGGGAACCAGCAGCTTGCTGTCGAGACGGGACTGCACCTGGGCTGGTCCCCCGGCTGCCCAGCCATCGATGGCGACGCTCGTATGGCGGTGGATGGCCAGGTCGAGGCTGTCAAACGGCTGATAGGCGACGATGCCTGCCGGCAACTTAGCCAGGCGCACGCTGACGTTGCCCCGGTAAATGCCGCGGCTTGGCAAGCCCAGTTCGTCGGCGGTGTGCAGGCCTGCGGAGGCGCCCGGCAAGCCGTTGAAAGGTGCGCCGTCGCTGGCGGGCGTGAAAGCGCCGGCATGGCTGGCCGCGTTGCCGGGGCCAAAACTGACGGCCACGTCGCTGTCGAAGTCCGCGATCAGGGCGATGCCGGCAGGCCCGCGCCAGAACAGGTTCTGGTGCGCGAGAAAATTACCGGCCGTATCGCCCGTCTTGATGGGGGCGTCCGCATTGCTGAAAAAGCGCCGGCGCACTTCGCCGGCCAAGGCTGCCGGCGGCTTCCAGGCACTCTGCGCATCGTTGTGCGTGATCGCCTCGAAGGTGACGTAGCGGCTGGCCATGCCGGCCTGCGTGGCGATGTCCTGGTATTTGGCGATCAGGGGCAGCAGCAGGTACAGCGGCAACAGGGCGGCGGCGAGCACGAGAAACTCCGTCAGCGCCTGGCCGCGGTCGTGCCTGGGGCGAAAGCTGTGCCGTTTCATGGCCGGTTCTCCGGGCGCGTGATGCGAAAGCCGCCCTCGAGGTAGGGCGCGAAAACGGCGTTCGGCACCAGGGTGTCGAGCCTGGCCTGCGTGGCGCGCAGCTCGATGCCGTTGGGCGAGCTCATTTCCAAGGTCATGCCGGACATGCCTGCTTCGCCGATGGCGTCCAGCGAGGAAAAGGAGCCGCCGCGCGACACGCAGTTCTTGCCCTCCGGGTCGAGCGGATTGGGCCGGACCTCGCATTCCAGGCCGAGGATGACCTTGCGTTCGCCCATGCCCGCCTGCGGGTGCGCTTGCATGGCGGCAGCGAATGCGGCCATGGCCGGGCTGCCGGCCGCCAGGCGCACGATGTCGGCCTTTTGCGCCGCCGTCATCGGCGGCTGGCGGCGCGGCGGCGCGGCGCGCGCCTGCCCCGTGGCATCGCAATGACCGTGCGCCGTCTTTGCCAGCAAATCGACTTCGCAGGTCCCCAGGCTCGATGACAGGCTGGCCTTGCTGGTGCGCGCTTCCATCAGACTGCAATCGCGGGGATCGATGGCATAAGACAGGCCGGCGGCGTACACGATGCTGCGGTTGACGGCAGCATAGGTGTCCAGACGCATGCTGATGACATGTTCGGGCCAGGCGTGTGGCGGCTTCGAGGCGATGCCCCGTTCGCTGTTGCGCTGGACGCAAGCCTGTACTTCCGCGTGCAGGCGGGCCAGGCCGGCCGTGTCGCCGGGCTTGCCGTTCAGGTAGCCGCGCGCGCTGACCAGGTGCACCTTGACGGTGGCGTCGCGCGCCGCCAGCGCTTCGTGGACCATGGGCATTTGACGCACGGCATCTTCGGCCTGCGTGCTGGCCCTGGCCGGCAGCAGGATGCAAAGCAGGAGCAACAGGGACAGGCCAAACGGCTTCATCGCGCGCCTCCCATTGCTGTGGCGGCCGCCAGATCGGCCGCCGAGGTCGGCACGAGGCGCACTTGCCAATACGGGTTGAACAGGCTGGCCAACTCCGTCATGCCATCGTCGCGCCCGCTTGGCCGTTCGAAATACACTTGTGCGGAGGACACTGCCGCCAGCACGGCGTGGGCCGGCTTGCCGTCGATGAGGGCCAGGCGGCCGCCCGGCTTGATGCCGGAGCTGCCATCGGATGTCCTGAGCTGGCCTTTCGCCCGCGTCAGGCGGATGGCGAAGGTCAGGCGCGGCTGCGGGTCCGTCGACGCGTAGGCCAGGGCCGGCACGGCGATGTCGTAAAAGGTGGACAAACCGCTGTAATGCCAGTCGCTGCTGCTGGCCAGGGCGCTGGCGCGGGGATTGCCAGGGCGCGACTGGCCGTAAGCGGCGCCGCTGTCGTCGGGCGTGCCGTGGGCCGCCGCCTGCGTGCCGTAGCCGAGCGGCATTTCATCGTCGTCGCAGGTGGGCAGGCGAAACAGGCCGTGCGTATGCCAGGACCAGTGGTGCAGCGACGCCGTGTCCATGGCTTTCCACTCGTCGAAGTCGACGAGCTCCGTCCCGCCGCGCCGGCGGAACTCCGCCTTGTTGCCCAACAGGCAAGGCAGGTGATTGGCCGAGGTCCAGGAGCGCTGCCGGACGAAGGCATCGCGCTGGGCGGCAGCGAGCGCCGCCTGCTTGAAGCGGCCCCGTTCGGCGCCCGCATACGCGCGGATGAAGCTGCTTCCTTCGAACTGCGTGAACGTATCGGTGATGGGCATGCTGTCGACATGTACGCTGCCGTCGCCCGCATAGTTGGCGTCGGCCACCTGCTGCATCAGCGTTTTACGGGCAGGCAGGATGGTGGCCGCCATGTTCGCCTGCGCCCCCTGCAGGACGGCCTTGGCCGCTTCGGACGCCAGCACGCTGGCCTGCGCTGCTTGCTGCGCCACCTGGTCGACGGCTTGCGCGGTATTCCTGGCGGTAGGCAAGCTGAGCAGGTAGCAGACGGGGATGTAATCGATCAGCAGCAGCGCCGCCGGCACGGAGTAATAGCTGCGGCAGTTGAGGGGCGTGACGTTTTCCGTATGTTTGACGACATGGGCGGACCACGCGGCGATGCTGACGGCTTGCGCGATCATGACCTCGTTGGCCATCAGCGCGCGGTTGGTGTAGGCGTCGAAATTGAGGGCGCGCGCCTGCATGACAGCGGCGCTGTAGGCGACGGCGTCGGCCGTATTGACGAGCTTGGTTTTTTCCGCCGTGAGCTGGCCCGTATTGAAAACGAAGAGCAGGGCGGCCAGGCCGCCCATGAGAACGACGATGCCATAGATGAGCGCCTGGCCTTGCTGGCGGCGTTGCGCGAAGGGGGGCAGGCGGACTGCCTGTAGCGGTGTCATGATGATGTGGATGAGGCGCTCATTGGCTCGGGGGCTCGCTGGCGGCGGCAGCCTAGTCCTGCTTGCCGGTGGTGGCCTGGTCGCCGTACGTGGACAGGCTGTTCTTCGCCGTGTCCTTGGCGGCGGTCTCGGCCTTGGTGGCGGCCCCGCCGGCCTTGGCGATGGCGGCTGTGCCGTTCTTGCCCGACACCTCCATGGCGATACCGGCCGTCTGGTTGCGTATGGTGGCGCCGAACAATTGATATACGCCGATGGCGGCGACGGCGATCAGGGCCACGATGACGATGTATTCCGTCATGCCCTGTCCCAATTGTTGCCGTATTGACTTGATTTTCCGCATAGCAGGTTTCATTTGAAATACCTTTCAGTTGAGAAAAGACAAACAATGGATGAATAAAAGAAGCAAGCACGCTCATCGTATGGCTGTTTTAATAAGCTGGCTTAATCGACATCAAGCCGACTGAGGATTTACGGGGAAGTGGGGCGGGATGGGCAGGCGTGCGCTGATAAAACAACAGACAATATTGCCAACTGAACGATGCACAGGAGGCGCCATGTCGGACATTATCGAACTGTTGCAATGGCCCGCCATGGCCGCTTCGCTGCTGGCGGCCTGGCTGGTGGGCTCGCGCATGGCCGCGCGGCGCCTTGCCGGGTTCTGGGTTTTCCTGTTCAGCAACGTGCTGTGGGTGTGCTGGGGTTGGCAAGACGAAGCCTGGGCCTTGATCGTGCTGAACGTTTGCCTGGCGCTGACGAATGTGCGTGGCATCGTCAAGAACGAGGGGCCGTGACGTCGCTTCCACTTGGATATTGTCAATATGGAATGTTTTTTCGGGGCGGCATACATGCCGTGCCGCCGCCCCGCATCCATTTCAATGCGGAAAATGGCCATTCTGGCCCGGTAGTTCCGGATATTTGCTGTCTTATATAAGATTCGTCGCCATCGGATACACAAACAGCGGCAGGACAGTCTAAAATACGCGGTGGGCAAGCACGGCGTCACCGCCGGCACACTAGCCGTCCAAAGCAAGGCTAACCGTCCTGTGTTTGGAATGAAGAAAGTTAACCACCAGGCATCACCGCATACAAGGGAATGAACATGGCAACACAAAAATCCAAAATCATCTACACGCTGACTGACGAGGCGCCGCTGCTCGCGACGTATTCCCTGCTGCCGATTATCAAAAAATTCACCGCGCCGGCTGGCGTGGACGTGGTGTCCAGCGATATTTCGGTGGCGGCACGTGTACTGGCTGAATTTCCCGAATTCCTGACGGACGCGCAAAAAGTCCCGAATACCCTGGCTGAACTGGGCAAATTGACCCAGAATCCGGACACCAACATCATCAAGCTGCCGAACATCAGCGCCTCGCAAGGTCAGTTGATCGCTTGCGTGCGCGAACTGCAAGGCCGTGGCTACAAGCTGCCCGACTATCCGGAAGATGCGAAGACCGAAGAAGAAAAAGCCTTGAAGGCCCGCTACGGCAAATGCATCGGCAGCTCGGTCAATCCGGTGCTGCGTGAAGGCAATTCCGACCGCCGCGCACCGAAAGCCGTCAAAGAGTATGCGCGCAAGCACCCGCACTCGATGGGCGAGTGGAGCCAGTCGTCGCAAACCCACGTCTCGCACATGCACCATGGCGACTTCTACCACGGCGAAAAATCGCTGACCCTGGAAAAAGCGCGCGATGTCAAGATGGAACTGGTCACGGCCTCGGGCAAGACCATCGTGCTGAAACCGAAGGTTTCCCTGCAAGCGGGCGAGATCATCGACAGCATGTTCATGAGCAAGAAAGCGCTGCTGGAGTTCTACGAGAAGGAAATCGACGACGCCTTCAAGACGGGCGTGATGTTCTCGCTGCACGTCAAGGCCACCATGATGAAGGTCTCGCACCCGATCGTCTTCGGCCACTGCGTGCGCATCTTCTACAAGGACGCGTTCGCCAAGCACGCCGAACTGTTCGACAAGCTGGGCGTGAATGTCAACAATGGCATGAGCAACCTGTACGACAAGATCGACACGTTGCCAGCGTCGCAAAAGGATGAAATCCTCAAGGACCTGCACGCCTGCCACGCGCATCGTCCGGAACTGGCCATGGTCGATTCGGCCAAGGGCATCACCAACTTCCATTCGCCGAACGACATCATCGTCGACGCGTCGATGCCGGCCATGATCCGTATCGGCGGCAAGATGTGGGGTGCCGACGGCCGTCCGAAAGACGTCAAGGCAGTCATGCCGGAATCGACTTTCGCACGCATTTACCAGGAAATGATCGGCTTCTGCAAATGGCATGGCAACTTCGATCCGAAGACCATGGGCACCGTGCCGAACGTGGGCCTGATGGCGCAGCAAGCGGAAGAATACGGTTCGCACGACAAGACCTTTGAAGTGCCTGAAGGCGGCACCGCCAACATCACCGACCTGGAAACGGGCGAAGTGCTGCTGACGCAAACGGTGGAAGAGGGCGATATCTGGCGCATGTGCCAGGTCAAGGACGCGCCGATCCGCGACTGGGTCAAGCTGGCCGTCACGCGCGCGCGCAACTCGGGCATGCCTGCCGTGTTCTGGCTCGATTCCTATCGTCCGCACGAGAACGAAGTCATCAAGAAGGTACAGGTTTACCTGAAGGAGCACGACACCAAGGGCCTGGACATCCAGATCATGTCGCAGACGCGCGCCATGCGCTACACGCTGGAACGCGCCTTCCGCGGCCTGGACACCATTTCCGTAACCGGCAACATCCTGCGCGACTACCTGACCGATCTGTTCCCGATCCTGGAACTGGGCACGTCCGCCAAGATGCTGTCGATCGTGCCATTGATGGCCGGTGGCGGCATGTACGAAACGGGCGCCGGCGGTTCGGCACCGAAACACGTCAAGCAGCTGGTGGAAGAAAACCATCTGCGCTGGGATTCGCTGGGCGAGTTCCTGGCGCTGGCCGTGTCGCTGGAAGACATGGGCATCAAGACGGGCAATGCGAAGGCCAAGATCCTCGCGAAAACCCTGGACGAAGCCACCGGCAAATTGCTGGACAACAACAAGTCGCCATCGCCACGCACCGGCGAGCTGGACAACCGCGGCAGCCATTTCTACCTTGCCATGTACTGGGCGCAAGCCCTGGCAGCGCAGAAGGATGATGCGGAACTGGCGGCGCACTTTGCGCCAGTGGCAAAAGCCCTGGCGGACAACGAAGAAAAGATCGTTGCCGAGCTGAAAGCAGTGCAAGGCAAGGAAACGGATATCGGCGGTTACTACCTGCCGGATCCCGCGAAGACGGAAGCGGTCATGCGTCCTAGCGCCAGCCTGAATGCCGTGCTCGACACCATCTGATGCAGTCCTGACAGGCAGTAAGTTCTTTACTGCCTGACAAAAAAACGCCGCCGGAAGCGATTCCGGCGGCGTTTTTCATTTTCCCTGCATCTTACTGGCCCTGCATCTTACTGGTAGTGCTTGTAAACACTGGTGCTGCCATTGCTCTTGACCAGCAAGACGTCGTATGCATCCTTGCGCGGCCCTTCCATGCCTGGCGAGCCCATCGGCATTGCCGGCACGGCCAGGCCCTTCGCCTTGGGTTTTTCGCGCAGCAGCTGCTTGATGTCGCTGGCCGGCACATGGCCTTCGATGGCGTAGCCGTTGACGAGGCCCGTGTGGCAGGAGCCGAGCGCGTCGGGAATGCCGGCCAGCTTGCGGTATTGCGCCGGCATCTCGACGTTTTTCGCGCGCACCGTGAAACCGTTCGCTTCCAGGTGCTTGATCCATTCGGAACAGCAGCCGCACGAGGCGCTCTTGTAGACTTCAATGACGGGCAGGGCCGCCATGGCGAACGTGGGCAAGCCCAGCATGGCGGCGAAGGCGCCGCGCAGTATGTAATGTTTGATCATGTGTCGCTTTCAGACGGAATAGGGCTATCGTGGCCACCGCAGTGGCCTGCTTGGGACGAGCTTGGAATTTAAGCGGAAAGCGGCCGCGGGGGCCGGCGCGGGCCGTCGGGAATGAATCCCGGCAGCAAGGTATCCGTTGCAGCGGCGACGCGTTGCGCACCCGTGCCGGCGGCGGCGGGCAGGGCGAGGCCGGGCGGCATCAGTGCGCCCAGGCAAAAGAGGGAACAGGCGCCGCACGCGGCATGCTTGGCAGGGGTCTTGTTTTCTTCCGGCGTGCCGGCGCTGTCCGTGATGGCGGATGACTGCGCGGCGTAATGCTGGCAAGCCGCTGCCATCGCGGCGGCAGGCGATGCCGCAAGCGGCGCGCACGCCCGCATGGCGCCCGCAGCGGCCGCCTGCAGCGGCAGCGCCGCGATCAGCAGCAGGATCAGCCATGTTTTGAAGAGTCTTAGCATCGCCGGAAAGTATAGCATGCGGGTACTGTCGCCAGGGCAGCCTAGCGCGAGGCGGCGGCAAGCATCTTCGATGCATACATGGCCCGGTCCGCATGGCGCAACAGCAGTTGCATGGTATCGCCGTCTTCCGGATAGTGGGCCACGCCGATGCTGACGGTGATCCGCAATTGCTGTCCGTTGCCCAGGTGCAGCGGCGCGGCCAGGGCCGCGTGGATCTTTTGCTCGATCAGGCTGACATCGGCCGGTGTGACATTGCTTTCCAGAAGCACGACGAATTCATCGCCGCCCATCCTGGCCAAGGTGTCGGTTTCGCGCATGCAATCGCGCAGGCGGTTCGCCACCGTTTGCAGCAGCAGGTCGCCACAGGCATGGCCGTGGTCGTCGTTGACGCGCTTGAAGTTGTTCAAGTCCAGGAACAGCAGCGACAGCCGGCCTTCCTGGCGGTGCGCGCGGGCGAACGCCGTGTGCAGGCGGTCGTGGAACAGGCGGCGGTTCGGCAAACGGGTCAGTTCATCGTGCATGGCCATGAACTGCATTTGCGTCTGCAACTGCCGGCGCTCGATGGCGGTCGCTAGTTGCTTTGCGACAAATTGCAGCAAATCCTGGTCTTGCGCCGTGCCGATGACGGCATCCTGGCCGCCTTGCAAGGCCAGCGCGCCGATGCTGCCCAGCGAGGAATACAGCGGCACGGCAAGCCAGCACGAGGACAGGGTGCCAGCCGCCGTTTGCAGCGCCGGCGGCAGGCCGGCCAGTTGTCCCGCCTGCAGCAGCAAGGGGCGGCCGCTGCGCAGGACTTCGTCGCACAGCAGGCTGGCCAGGGACGGCGTCGGCTGCGGCGCGCTGTCGCCGGCATGGCAGGTCATCAAAGGCTGTGCGCCGTGTTCGTCCTGCAGCAGCAAGGTCAGGCTGCGCGCAGGCAAGTGCTCGCCGATGATGTGCTGTATGCGGTACAGCAAGGCGGGCAAATCCTGCGTCGCCTGCATGGCTTCGGAAATGGCGTACAGCGCTGCCTGCTTTGCCTGCGCCTGTTTCAGCAAGGTGATGTCGCGCGCCACGGCCACGCGCAGCTGGTCGGCGGCGGACCAGCGGGCCGACCACATGATGTGGGCCAGGCTGCCATCCTTGCGCAGGTAGCGGTTTTCAAAGTGCGTCTGCGCATGGCCATCCATGATGGCGCGCGCGGCGGCCAGGGTGCGGGCGCGGTCGGCGGGGGCGACCATGTCGAGCATGAGCTTGCCGATCATTTCCTGCTGCGTGTAGCCGAAGATGCGTTCGCAAGCGGCGCTGACGAACACGAAGCGCCCGTCCACGTCAACCATGCACACGGCGTCAAGCAGCAAATCGGTGAAACTGGCGACCGGCGCGCTAATCATATGTTTCATATGCCCACCATTCTAGTGGACATTGCCGATCGATATTGAAATTGTTGTTTTTAGGGATAAGTGACTGGGCAGCGCGACTTGCCCGGCGCAGGAGGGCAGCGTGGAACTGGCGATGGCCAGACTTTAATCACTGACGACAAACGAGCCCTGGTCGAGTTGATCCAGCGTGACGATGCTGCTGCTGCCCTGCGCGCCGCTGGCCTGGCTGAGCCGTGCATGCAGCTGGGTCAGATAGTCGGCGCGGCAGCGGCGCAGCACGTAATCGCGGAAGTTATCCTGTTCCAAGGCGTGCCAGGCGCGTTCGCGTCCTTGCGCCGAGCGCTTGCCGGCCAGCTCGATCAGCGCCGGCGTGATGTTGGCGTCGCCGCGGCTCAGGCGCGCGTAGCCGTAGCGGTCCATATACGGGCCGGTGAGCGTTTCGATGAGGTTGATGTCATCGTCCGATAGTTGCTGCCTGAATTTGTCGATGTTGGTCGCGATCGGTGCATGGCAGTTGGCCGACCAGAGCGATGACAACTGCGCGATTTGCCGCGCCTCCGCCGACGCGGCCACGTCCAGCATTTGCGGCAGGAAGGCGATGCCGAGAAAATCACATACCGTTTCCAGCGTCTCTTGTTGCCGCGACAGGAAATCTTCATAGCGTATCGTCAGCACGCGCTGCGGATAGCGTTGCACGACATGGTCGGCTGCCGCATGGGCGGCCAGCCAGGTCCTGGCATTGAGCAGCGTGTCGAAATCGTGGATGATGGCGCGGTTCATCGACGCCACTTGCGCGCGCGGATCGCGCACCACGTTCAGGAACAGCATGTCGGGATATAGCCGTACGATGTCGTCGGCGTAGTGCACGCTGTCGAGCGACTTGTCCATCACCACCTGCGCCTGGCGGCGTTCGCCCGCGCGCAGCAGCAGCTCCCATGCCACGCGGTGGATGCTGCGCGACTGGCCGCGCAGCGTCTCGAACACTTCCACCGGATCGAAGACGACCCCGGGCCACTTGACCATGCTGGCCGCCGCCAGGCCCACCACATCGACCACCAGGCGAAAGTAGGCGCGGTCATCGCGCAAGTCGCCGTACAGGGGCAGCAGCGGCATCATGTCAACCAGGTGCAGTGGATACGGCGAATAAAACTGCGGCGACAGGTTCAGGCGCAGGCGCAGGGCATGGCTACCGCAGCGGCGCAAGGGGATCATCATGACGGGGCGCGGGCGCGCGCCGTCGCCGGGATGGTGGCTGCTGATCATCTCATCATTCCTCGAAAAGGTGGCCGCGCGGCATCAGATGAAGTGCGGGCACAGTTGCTGGAACAGCCGCTCGCAGGCCTGTTCCAGCGACAGCACGCCCGTGTCCAGCATAAGCGCCGGCGCCAGCGGTGCCTCGTAGGGCGCGGAGACGCCCGTAAATGCAGGGATCAGTCCGGCTCGCGCTTTTTTGTACAGTCCCTTGGGGTCGCGTTCCTCGCATAGCGCGCTCGGCGTGCTGATATAGGCTTCGATAAAATTGTCGCTGCCGATGATCTGGCGCGCCATCTCGCGGTCGCTGCGCAGCGGCGAGATGAAGGCGCAGATGACCATCATGCCGGCATCGTTCATCAGCCTGGCCACGACAGCGCTGCGGCGGATGTTTTCCTGGCGATCGCGGGGAGAGAAACCCAGGTCTCCATTCAGGTGGTGCCGCATATTGTCGCCGTCGAGCACGCAGCTCAGGTGACCCTCTGCCAGCAGCCGCCTTTCCAGCGCGTACGCCAGCGTCGACTTGCCTGCGCCGCTCAGGCCGGTCAGCCACAGCGTCGCGCCTTGCTGACCGGCCAGCAGGCCCCGTTGTTCCTTGCCGATATGGCTTGCATGCGGGAAGATGTGCGTCGCTACCACTTCGCCCGCAGCGGCGATCTGTTCCAGTTTCCCCACGTGTGCCACTCCCCCGTTGCCGGCTCAAAACTGTTCCCACTCGATTTCGCTGGGCTTGGCGACGGCCGGACGAGCCGGCTTTGCCGTGGCGGGCGCGCGCCGTACTGCCGGCGGCGGTGGCTGACGGCTGACCAGGCGCAGTCCCGCATCGCGGCCGCCAGCGATGTTGCCCACGCGGAAGACGCTGACGACATCGTTCAGGCTGTTGACCTGTTCCTGCATCGCTTGCGCTGCGGCGGCGGCTTCTTCGACCAGTGCCGCATTTTGCTGCGTCACATTGTCCATTTGCGTCACGGCCATATTGATTTGCTCGATGCCAGCGGATTGTTCCTGGCTGGCGGACATCATTTCAGACATGATGCCGGTGACGCGCTTGACGCTGGCGACCACCTCGTGCATGGTCGATCCTGCCTGTTCGACCAGCCGGTTGCCGGCCTGGACCTTGTCGACCGAGTCGCCGATCAGGTCCTTGATTTCCTTGGCTGCGGCGGCCGAGCGCTGCGCCAGATTGCGCACCTCGGTGGCCACCACGGCAAAGCCGCGCCCCTGTTCCCCGGCACGGGCCGCCTCGACCGCCGCGTTCAGCGCCAGGATATTCGTCTGGAAGGCGATGCCGTCGATGACGGCGATGATGTCGACGATCTTGCGCGCCGAGACATCGATGGCCGCCATGGTGTCGACCACCTGCGCCACCACGGCGCCGCCCTTGGTGGCGACATTGGAGGCCGATTCGACCAGCCCGTTGGCCTGGCGTGCATGGTCGGTGTTGATGCGCACGGTGCTGGTTAGTTCTTCCATGGATGAAGCGGTTTGCTCCAGCGTACTGGCCTGCTGTTCCGTGCGCGAAGACAAGTCCAGGTTGCCCATGGCGATCTGGCCTGCCGCCGTGGCGATGGTCTCGGTGCTGGCGTGAACTTGCTGGACGATCTGCGCCAGGCTGTCGCGCATCGATTGCATGGCGTGCAGCAGGCTGTGCGTGTCGCCGGGGCGGGTATGAATGGGCACGGCCAGGTTGCCGCTGGCAATCTGCCCGGCGATCGCCGCCGCTTCGTCGGGCTCGCAACCGAGTTGGCGCGTCACGCTGCGCGTGATCAGCACGGCGGCCAGCAGGCTGGTGATGAGGGCCAGCGAGCCGATGCTCAGCATCACCAGGCGCGCCTGGCTGTAGGCCGCCTCGGCCATGCTGGAGGCCTCGTTATTCTGCTTTTCCTCGACGGCGATCAAGGTGCGCAGCAATTCCCACCAGCGCTTTTGCACGGGGCGGAATTCATAGCGCAGCAGTTTGTAGGCATCGTCCTGCTTGTGCTCCAGCGCCAGCGCGGCGGCCCGCTGAATGAAGGGCGCCGCCAGGTCGCTTTGTGTGCGGATCTGTTCGAGCAGGCTTTTTTCTTCGCTCGAGGTGCCTTCCAGCTTGGCGAACATTTCCCCCAGCTTTTGCTGGGCAGCGGCGTATTTTTTTTCCTGCTCGGCGATGCGCGCGACCTCGATCTGGATCTCCTTCTCCTCCTTCAGCAAAATCAGATTGCGCAGCGCCAGCGCCCGCTCGGTCACTGTCAAGTCCATAGTCTGGGCCAGCCTGGTTTCGACGTTGTTGACCTTGGTCGCTTCATCCATGCGGTCCTGGATTTGTCGCATGCTGGTCAGCCCCAGCGCGATGACCAGCAACAGGAACAGGGCGACCAGGCCAAAGCCCATGCCGAGCCGCTTGGCGATGGTTAAGTGCATAAATTTCATATTGCCTCCTTAAGGCCGTGCTTGCGGTTCCGAATAAGCATATGCAGCTTTATCACGAAGCACTCAGCGATCATATTGATTGCGGGCGGGCGAAATATCACACTTCGTCACTTTCAGCATTTGAGCAACAGTAGAAATTTACTTGTGGCAACTGTTCAAATTGAGTTAGATGGCGAACACCTGCGAACGCTGGTATGGCGGCGGAGCATGATTTGTATCAAGAATGAAAAATTTTCATGCTCCTTTGCGCTCATGATTTCACATTTCACGTCGTTATAGCAGTGTCTGCTTAGCGCTTGAGATGCGACCCATCCCTTGCTCTGAGAAAACATGGCAGTACTCGACGGCTACCAGTTATCAAAAAATGAAAGTTATGCATACTTTACCTAACCATCCATCTTCGTTTAGCAAGGCATAAGACCCATGACCTCCGTCTCCTCGATCCCGAGCTGGAATCCAAGTCCCTCACGCGCGCCCAATGCCGCTGCCACCAAGGCGGATGCCGCGCCGTCTCCGGCGCCGAGCCCGTCCTCCATTGTTGACATCGGGGCGACGCAAGCCGTCGCGCAGCTGCTGCCTTCGCCGACGATATGGGAAAGCGCGACCCGCAACAAGGTGAGTGAGGCGATGACAAAGAGTTTTTCTTCGCATGCGTTTGGCGGCCGCTTCAGCGGCCTGGGCGCGGCCATGCTGGGGCAGGCCAAGCTGGGCAACTACAATTTCTCGCAGGCGATGCGGCAGCCGCCGCCGAGCACCACGCCGAATGTCTATGCGGCGTCCGGCATCGCGCCGGGCAGCCTGCATGGCAATGGCGAAGACAAGGTTACCCTCAGCATCACGACCAAAAGCGGTGTGGAAGTCAAGCTGTCGCTCGACAGTCAGGGCGACGGCCTGGCCGTGAGCATGACGACCAGTGGCGACCTCAGCGACGCTGAAGCCAGCGCCCTGGGCGACCTGGCGAAGGGTTTTCAGGACGCCATCGATGGCATGGGACGGGATACGCCGAAAATCAAGCTGGAAGGCTTGATGCAGTTCGACCAGCAGTTGCTGGCGTCGGTGAAACTGCATGCGGAAGTCAAGGTGCGCGGCGAGATAGAGGGCGTGCAAACCCTGGATTTCCAGGCCGATGGCGCGCAGCGCCAGGTCAGCTTCAGCGGCGAGGCCGGCTCCCTGGACCTGAAGGTCGACGCCAGCCAACTCAATACCCTGGGCAGTCGCGAACGGCAAGCCAAGGCGCTGGGCAGCTACATGAAGCAGTTCGACCAGGCGGCGTCGCGCGGTCATGGCGACGCGGGCCTGGTGGCCATGCTCAAGGATAGCTTTACGGCCTTGCACAGCAATACCGCCGCGCCGCAAGCGGCCACGGACACACCCGAGACGGGCAAGTGGCGCCTGGCGGCCGAGGACAAGTCCATCCTGACGGGGCTGGCCGATTTCAGCGCCTCCGTATCGCAGGCCGTGAAATTCAGCAATCCCATGCGCAGTTCGGAAAAGGATGGCTTCAATTATGAAGTGTCGCAAAAGACGCTGCAGGCCGGCGCCAGCCAGGACGAGCGGTCAGTCAGGCAGCAGCAGCAATCGAAGCTGAGCGCCAGCTTCCATGAGACCCTCGTCCCCGGCGTGCCGCTGCGCCTGACGGACAGCACGGAATCGCAGAACTATACGTATCATCAGATCGAGGATACGGCCAGCAGCGATGCGCAGGTGGCCTACAAGGATGGCAAGATGGTGAAGGCGAGCTTGCGGCAGGAGGGCAAGCAGTCCGAGCATGTCATGAAGTATTTCCTGGCCAAGCTGGAATCGGACAAGACCATACCAGGCAATTATTCCGTGCTGCGCGATTTGCTGCCCGTGCTGGGACCGTACCGGACCGGAGAGCTCGGCATGACGCCCGAGAAGAAGGCGGAGCAGCGCCAGCAGGCGATGCTGACCTTGAGCGACGATGTGCTGCTGCAATCGTATGCGGGTCAGACCGTCAGCATGTGGCGAACCGATGCACAGCCGGAAGAGGGCGGAGCCGCCGTCGCGTAGACATGACCGCGCGTCCATGCAAAAAGCCCGTCTGCGAAGACGGGCTTTTTGCTTGCTTGTTGCTTGGCTGGATGCGGCGCAAAACAGCCTATGCCTTGGCCTTGTTTTGCTTGATCCAGTAGCCGACGCCCAGCGCGGCCAGCCACACGGGAATCAGGTAGACGGAGATGCGCAGGCCCGGCGTCAGGTACATGATCACCAGGATGCCGGCCAGGAACACCAGGCACACGTAGTTGGTGAACGGGTAGCCCAGGCTCTGGAACAGGGTCGTCTTGCCCTCGGCCTTCTTTTGCGCGCGGAAACGCAAATGGATCCAGCTGATCATGGCCCAGTTGATGATCAGCGCCGACACGACAAGGCCCATCAGCACTTCGAACGCTTCGCCCGGCATGAAGTAATTGACCACCACGCAGGCGCCCGTCGCCAGCGCGGACACGCCCAGCGCCACCAGCGGCACGCCGCGGCGGTTCAGGTGCAGCAGCGCGCGCGGCGCATTGCCTTGCTTGGCCAGGCCGAACAGCATGCGCGTGTTGCAGTACACGCCGCTGTTGTAGACGGAGAGTGCCGCCGTCAGCACCACCACGTTCAGGGCCGTGGCCACCAGGTTGCTGTCGAGCGCATGGAAGATCAGGACAAAAGGGCTGCCGCCGGTGACGACGTTTTGCCACGGGTACAGCGACAGCAGGATGCCGAGCGCGCCGATGTAAAAGATCAGGATACGGTAGATGGCCTGGTTGGTGGCGCGCGGAATCGTCGTGCTCGGATCATCCGCCTCGGCCGCCGTGATGCCTACCAGCTCCAGGCCGCCGAACGAGAACATGATGACGGCCATGGCCATCACCAGCCCCTGCCAGCCATTCGGGAAAAAGCCGCCGTGCTGCCACAGGTTGGCCACGGACGCCTGCGGCCCCGCGTCGCCGGAAGCGAGCAGATACGCGCCGAAGACGATCATGCCGATGATGGCGACCACCTTGATGATGGCGAACCAGAATTCCATCTCGCCAAAGGCTTTGACATTGAGCAAACTGATGGCGTTGATCGCGCAGAAGAAGATCAGTGCCGAGACCCAGGTCGGCACGCCCGGCCACCAGTACTGCACGTAGATGCCGACGGCCGTCAGTTCGGCCATGCTGACGAGCACATACAGCACCCAGTAGTTCCAGCCCGACAGGAAGCCGGGCAGGTGGCCGCAGTATTTGTCGGCGAAATAGCTGAAAGAGCCGGCGACGGGTTCGTCGACCACCATCTCGCCCAGCTGGCGCATGATCAAAAAGGCGATGACGCCGGCAATGCCATAGCCGAGCAGCACGGAAGGGCCGGCCATCTTGATGGTTTGCGCGATGCCCAGAAACAGGCCGGTGCCGATGGCGCCGCCCAGGGCGATGAGCTGGATGTGGCGGCTTTTCAGGCCGCGCTTGAGCTCTTGTGGTTCGGTATTCCCGACTGCCGTCATATGTTTTATCCTGTTTTTACGGGGCTGAGGTCGCTGATTCTAAAGCATGCACGGGCAAATCAGGAGCGAAATGCATGTTGCACTGCGAAGGCGCAGGAAAAGCCCCGCATCTTCGCCGAACGGCGCGCAAAACGGCAGCCCGGGCGACGCTTTACGCGGCCGCCGCGACGATGGCCGGTTCGTACACGGCCAGGAACTCGGGCGGCAGGCGGCGCGCGCGGCCGCTGCTCAATTCGATGCAGATCAAGTCCCAGCGTCCGCGCACGACGGTGGCGCCGTCGCTGTCGCGGATCAGCTGGAAGCGCCGTTCCATGCTGGAGCGCCCATCGCTGGCGCACAGCCAGGTGGCCAGGGTCAGCGCTTCGCCGGCCCGCGTCGGCAGCAGGTAGTCGTATGCGCCGCGGCGGATCGCCATGGCCCGGTCCAGGCGCCGGTAATCGTCGAGGTCCAGCCCCAGTGTGGCCGAGTGGTGCCAGGCGACATGCTCGCACCAGCGCACGTAGACGGCGTTGTTGGTGTGCTGCAAGCCGTCGATGTCGCCCGGTTCGGGCGTGACGGGCAGGGTGTGGGCGTGCGGATAATCCCAGTTCAAGAGCGCTCCTTTCGATGCGGTGGCGGCTGATTGTACGTGCTTGCGGTGTTTCCTTGTTTCCTGTCCGCAGCGCACGTCTGGAAAAACACTGTTTTTTACATTGATGTATGATGCATCATAATTTCAAAAGATCAAAAATACGCATGAAGCACCAATTGGACAGTCTGCAGCACGTCAACCTGGGCAAGTCCGTGTACGCGATGCTGCGCGAGGCGCTGGCGGCCGGACGCTACCAGCCGAATGAGCGCCTGCGCATCCGCGAGCTGGCGCTGCAGCTCGGTACCAGCGTCACGCCCGTGCGCGACGCCATGCTGCAACTGGTGCAGGAAGAGGCGCTGGTGCTGCGCTCGCCGCGCGATTTCCGCGTGCCCGTGCTCAGCGTGGCGCGCTACCTGGAAATCCGCGCGCTGCGGCTGGAACTGGAAGGGCTGGGTGCGTTCGAGGCGGCGCAGCGCATCGACGACGCCACCCTGGCCGACCTCGAACGCCTGCTGCAGGCGAACGAAGAGGCGATTGCGCGGCACGACTTGCCGGCGGCCCTGCAATGCAACCAGGCGTTTCACCTGGGCCTGGCCCAGGCGGCCGGCATGCCGACGTTAAAACGCTTCGTCGACCACCTGTGGATGCAGACGGCGCCCCTGATCGCCGCCGGCTACGCCAGCTTTTCGCCCGACATGCGCGTCGGCCACCACCACGCCATCATCGCCGCGCTGCGCCAGCGCGACGGGGCGGCTGCGCGGCGCGCCATCGAACAGGACATTCTCGACGGCGGCACGCAGATGCTGGCGTATGTGATGCGCCAGGAGCGCATCCACGCCGGCGCAACACAACTAGACAAGGAAGCACATGACGCAGAACACGCACAAGACTGAACAGAAGATTGAACAGAAAACGGCCATCGTCACGGGCGCCAGCCGCGGTATCGGCCACGCCGTGGCAGAGCGCTTCCGCAGCCTGGGCTGGCGCGTGATCACCGTGTCGCGCAGCCCGATTCCGGGCGGCTGCCCGCGCAGCCAGGAGCACAACACGCATGTGTGCATGGATCTGTCGGACCTGAGCCAGATCGGGCAGATGGTCGACACCCTGCGCCCCATGCTGGGCGACTCGAAATTGCACGCGCTGGTGAACAACGCGGGCGTGTCGCCGAAGGGGCCGGGCGGTTCGCGCGTCAATTCGCTGACCACCGACATGCAGACCTGGCAGGAAATGTACAACACGAATTTCTTTGCGCCGCTGGCCCTGACGCGCGGCTTTGCGCAGGAACTGTCGAACGCGCACGGCGCCGTCGTGAACCTGTGCTCGATCGCCGGCTACCGCGTGCACCCGTTCGCCGGCTCCGCCTACGCCAGCTCGAAGGCGGCGCTGGCGTCGCTAACGCGTGAGATGGCCAACGACATGGCGCCGCTGAACGTGCGCGTGAATGCCATCGCGCCGGGCGAGATCGACACGGCGATTCTGTCGCCGGGCACCTCGCACATCGTCGACACGCAAATCCCCCTGCGCCGCCTGGGCACGACGGCCGAAGTGGCGGATCTGGTGGAGTTCCTGTGCAGCGAGCGCGCCTCGTACATCACGGGCGCGGAAATTCCCATCGACGGCGGCCAACGTATTTAATCCAGGAGGAAGATCATGAGCAAACATATCGGCATCGTCGGCTGCTCGGCCGAAGGTGCGGCCCTGTGCTACCGCACGATTTGCGAAGAGGGCGCGCATGCGCTGGGAGCGTATGAACATCCGGAAGTCACGCTGCACACGCCGCCGCTGGCGCGCTATGTGGCTTGCCTGAATGCGGGCGACCTGGCCGGCGTGGCCGAACTGATGCTGGCGTCGGCGCACAAGCTTGCCGCGGCGGGCGCCGATTTCCTGATCTGCCCCGACAACACCATCCACCAGGCATTCGCGCTGGTGGCACCCCGCTCGCCGCTGCCCTGGCTGCATATCGCCGATGTGGTGGCCAGCGAGGCGGCCGCGCGCGGCTACCAGCGCGTGGGATTGACGGGCACGCGCTGGCTGGTCGACAGCGCCGTGTATCCGGACAGGCTGGCCGCGCGCGGCATCGATTGTGTGCGGCCGGGCGAAGACGAGCGCAGCGAAATCAACCGCATCATCATGGAAGAACTGGTGCCGGGCGTGATCCGGCCGAAAAGCGTCACCCGCTTCCAGGCCGTCATCGCCGGCTTGCGTGAGCAGGGCTGCGACGCCGTCATCCTTGGCTGCACGGAAATCCCGCTGATCATCGGCGACGCCAATTCGCCGCTGCCGACGCTCGATTCCACGCGCTTGCTGGCGCGCGCCGCCTTGCGCCGGGCGCTGGACGCCTGACTATTTGTCCAGCTGCGCCTGCAGGGCCGCCACCACCAGCGCGTGATCGTCCGCCTGCGCCAGGCCGGACACGGTGACCGTGCCGACCAGTCCCACGCCGCGTATCAGCAGGGGAAACGCGCCGCCGTGGCCCGCGTACTCGATGTCATCGAGGTACTTCACGTCTTCGAAGGTGCTGCCCCGGCTTTTATACGAGATGCCCATGTAGTAGGAGCTGCGGCAAAAGCGCTGCACCGTGTTGTTTTTGCGGCGTATCCAGTCCGCCTGGTCCGCCGTGGCGCCCGTCATGGCGTGGTGGAACAGCACCTGGCCGTTGCGCGTGATGTTGACGGTGACGGCCTTGCCCCGCTTGCGCACTTCCTCGACGATCCACAGGCCCACGGCCAGCGCCGCGTCGTTGTCGAAGCGTTCGAATTGCAGGGATTCTTCCTGCTGCGCCAGGGTGTGCAGCAAATCGGCGTAATGATCCATCGTGGAGGCGGGTGGTAGTGGCTGGAAGCGCTACTGTAGCGCACCGTGGGGGCTTTTTGTGTAATGCGGCTAAAATAGGCGGCATGAACCTGACCCTGTTTGCCGATGAAGACGACGTCCCGACCGGACCGGTGCCGCTGGTGCCCGGCTCGTCCGCGTCGGTCCTGCTGCGCCGTTTTGCGCTGCCGTATCTGCCCGAGCTGCTGCCGGCGCTGGACGCCATCGTGCTGGCCGCGCCCCTGCGCCACATGGCCACGCCGGGCGGTTTGCGCATGTCCGTGGCCATGAGCAATTGCGGCCCCCTGGGCTGGGTCACGGATGGGCGCGGCTACCGCTATGCGCGGCTCGATCCCGCCAGCGGTGTACCCTGGCCGCCCATGCCGCCCGTGTTCCTGTGCCTGGCGCAGCAAGCGGCGCTGGCGGCCGGCTATCCGGGCTTCACGCCCGACGCCTGCCTGGTCAACCGTTATGCGCCCGGTGCGCGCATGGCCCTGCACCAGGACCGCGACGAATGCGATTTCAACGCGCCCATCGTTTCCGTCTCGCTCGGTTTGCCCGCCACCTTTTTGTTCGGCGGCGCCGAGCGCAGCGACAAGGCGGCGCGCATCGCGCTGCTGCATGGCGACGTGGTCGTGTGGGGCGGCGCCGACCGTCTGCGCTTCCACGGCGTGGCGCCGCTGAAGGAGGGCGAACACGCGCTGCTGGGCGCGCAGCGCATCAATTTGACGTTTCGCAAGGCTGCCTGAGCTGGCGCCACGGCGTGGCCGGCTTGACGATGTAATGCGCATGCACATAACGCCACGGAATGGCCAGGTAGACCAGCACCACGAACGCGCATTCAAACGTGGTTGCCGTAGTGGCGGGATCGATCTGGCCGTTCAGCCATTGCGGCAGCGGCACGAGCAGCAGCCAGATGGTCTTCCACAGCGCCTCCCACAGCAGCAGGGGCAGCATCTGCAGCGGATAGCGCAAGCCCAGCAAACATAGCAGCGAAAACGCGGCCAGCATGCAGTTGACGGTGCCCCGCGCCAGTTCCCACGGCGCGTGCGGCGTGACGATGCCGGGCCACAGCACGCTGCCCAGCCCCAGGACAATCAGCAGATACATGGCGCGCAGCGCATACAGACGGGCGGTCGATACGGTATTCATGGTGCGGTCTCCTGGTCGTGGGGTGGCTATGAAAGGGTTTACTCGACTTCTTTGAGTATCGTTTCCAGGCTGCCCAGGCGCGCCTGGATCTGCGTCACGGAGGCGCTCAATGCTGTCAGCGACGCTGCCGTTTCCGCCTGCGCGGCGGCCATGGACCTGGCCAGCTCCTGGTAGGCGCCGTCCTGCGCCAGCCGGGCGCGCGCCTGCACGATGCCGGACGTATATTTGAGGGCGAAGATGATGACGGCGGCCGTGCAGGGGAAGAAGAAGGCGGCGAAAAAGATATTTTCAGACATGATGACCTCTACAGTTCAGGATTAATCGGCATTGGGAGTGAGCGTGGACGCCGCGGCGGCGATGCTGGCCGGCGTCAGCAGCAATTCAAATGGGCTGGCCTCGAAGTAATTGAGGGCCTTGCCGTCATGCGACAGTTCCAGCTGGCTGGTGACGAGTCCCGCGTGCTCCAGCTTTTGCAGGTGCAAATGCAGCAGGGGCCGGCTGATGCCCAGGTCGCGCGCCAGCTGGCTGATGTAGTTGCGCCCGCCGCTGGCCAGGGCCGCGATGATGCGCAGCCGGTGCGGATTGTCGAGCGCCGCCAGCATGGCCAGCAAGCGGTCGCCGGTGGGATGGGCTGTATTTGTATCTGTCATATGTCAACATTATCTGACATGTGTTAGCGAGTCAAGATAAATCATTTGCCGCTTTAATGCAAGATACTTGCAAATGCGACGCTTTTTCTCCATGATATGCAACTTGTTTGCATATGGAGCCTTAACCATGAAGCGCGATTCCCTTTCTTCGCCCCTGCCCGACGTGGCGGCCGGTTCCCATTCAGGCAGCCCCTTGCCATTGGAATGGGTCGGCATGCAGGGCATCGCCTTGCCGCTGTGGCTGGAAGAGGGCGGGCAGGCGCAGCAAGTGCATGCGTGGGCCGACGTGCAAGTCGATCTGCCCGATCCGCACGTGAAGGGCATCCACATGTCGCGCCTGTATCTGCTGCTCGATGCCTTTGCCGCCGCGCAGCCGCTCGATGCGGGCGCCCTGGCCGCCGTGTTGCGGCGCATGGTGGACCGTCACGCCGACTGCGGCAGCACGCAGGCGCGCATCGCGCTGGCGTTTCCCCTGCTGCGGCGCCAGCCGGCGCTGCTGACGGCGGGGCTGGCGGGCTGGAAATCGTATCCCGTGCGCCTGCAGGCCAGTGTTTCTCCGCAGGGTTTTGCCCTGTCCCTGACGGTGGAGATCGGCTACTCGTCGACCTGTCCGTGCTCGGCGGCGCTGGCGCGGCAATTGCTGGCCGAGGCCTTTGCGGCGCAGTTCGGCAAAGGCGGCATCGACGGCGCAGCCGCCAGCGACTGGCTGCAGGAACACGCGAGCCTGGCCACGCCGCACAGCCAGCGCAGCACGGCGACGGTGACCGTGCCATTGACGGAGCAGGCGGAGCTGGACTTGTTTCCCCTGATCGACTGGGTGGAAGCGGCGCTGGCGACACCCTTGCAGACGGCCGTGAAACGGGCCGACGAACAGGCGTTTGCGCGCCTCAATGGTGCTAATCTGATGTACGTGGAGGACGCGGCCCGCCGCGTGCAGGCGGCACTGGCGCCGCATTATGCGCAGCCGCGTGTTACCGTACGGCATATGGAAAGCCTGCATCCGCACGATGCCGTGGCACAGGCGGGCCAGCTTGCCTGAACTTTTCACTCAACCACCGTGGAGGAAGACCGCATGCCGGAGAACATCACGCAGGACCCTGGCGAAGACAGCCTGGAAGAGGAACTGGAGCGCGAGCGGCGCGAGCATGTGCTGATCGACGAGGAAAAGCTGGGCATGGACGAGCTGGAAGAGGAGCATTTGAAGCGGGAACGTCAGCCGGGCGTGCCGGCGGGGCGCTAGCGCGCATGCACTGCATCAGCGCTGGCATCGCGCCGCGCCGCCCGGTACAATTTCGCTTTGTCATTCTCCCTCAGCCCCGGAGGCCCATGAAATATCGCGCATTGTTCCAGTTTATCCTCGGCCTGACAGGCGCCGTCCTGGCCGGCTCGCAAGCCCATTCCGCCACCATCTGCACCGCCATGGCCGATGCCAAGACAGGCGCCGTCCTGCTGCAGGAGGGCAATTGCATCGACCGTGTTACTCCCGCGTCCACGTTCAAGATCGCGCTCAGCCTGATGGGCTATGACGCCGGCTTCCTCAAGGACGAGCACAAGCCCAGCCTGCCATTCCGCCAGGGCTATGTGGACTGGGGTGGCGAAGCGTGGCGCCAGGATACGGACCCGTCGCGCTGGATGCAGTATTCCGTCGTCTGGTATTCGCAGCAGATCACGCAGGCGCTGGGCGCCGAGCGCTTCCAGAAATACGCCAAGGCTTTGCGCTACGGCAATGCGGATGTGTCGGGCGACCCGGGCAAGGACAACAGCCTGGAGCGCTCGTGGATCAGCTCTTCGCTGAAAATCTCGCCGCTGGAACAGCTGGGCTTCTTGCGCAAACTGGTCAACGATCAATTGCCCGTCACCAAGCAGGCCATGGAGCAGACGCGACGCCTGACGCGCCTGGCGGACGTGGGCGGCTGGCAAGTGCATGGCAAGACAGGCGCCGCTTTCCCGCGCAAGCCTGACGGCAGCTTCGACGAAGCGCATGGCTACGGCTGGTTCGTGGGCTGGGCCAGCAAGGGCGGGCGCAGCATCGTGTTCGCGCGCCTGGTGCAGGATGAGCAGAAGGGCCAGCAGTCCGCAGGCTTGCGCACGCGCGAGGCGATGCTGAAGGAATTGCCGGCCCTGCTGGAGCAGGCGCAGAAGTGACGGCCAGCATCGTCGTCGCCACCTTCATCGCTACCGAGGGCGAGTACCTGGAAGCCGTCATCGAGGTGGGCGGCCAGCGCCTGCACGTGATGGACGAGTTTGGTGGCGGGCAACTGGCCGCCGGCGCGCAAGTCCAGCTCGAACTGTGGCCCATGGCCAGCGAAATCGACGACTGGGACGCCATCTTCCGCGCCAATCCTGGCCGGGAAAAGCGCCTGGTGCGCCTCGATGGCTGGCGCTACCTGGCGCTCGGCATCGTGACCCAGGTCGATCCCGTCGTCTGCGATTGCGGCCTGCTACAGCTGGAAAACCCGTTTACGACGCATGACGGGCGCTGCGTGGGCGCGTATGTCGGCGTCACCTTGGCGCGCCTCGATGCTTGCCTGGCGTAAATTCCGGCCCGCTTTGTTGCCCGCCCTATATACTTGCTGAAACGGATTCCCCGGCATCAGACAAGGTTACAAGCATGGCATCAGGCATGGAGCAGTTTCAGGAAAAAGCACGGCAGGCGTTCATACGGGCGCGCGCGCAGGCAGTGCGCGTGGCGGGAGTGGCGTGGATCAAGGCAGTGGCGCTGTACCGGCGCGGCCACGCGCACTTGATGACCTTGCCGCCCGTGCGGCGCGCGCTGGTGCTGGTCTTATGGTCGTTTCTGGCCCTGCTGGCGCTGGTGATCCTGTACATGCTGTTGCTGATCCCCCTGACGCCGAGCATCCACGACTTGCGCCAGGCGCGCGCGGCCGCGCCGACCACCATGGTCAGCGCCGATGGCAAGGAACTTGCCCGCTTCGACCAGGGCTTGCAGGAGCGGGTCACGTTAAAGCAGATTTCGCCGAACGTGATCAGTGCGCTGATCTCGACGGAAGACCACCGTTTCTACGAACACCACGGCATCGACTTCACGCGCACGGCCGGCGCCATTCTGCATACGGCAGGGGGCAACCCGCAAGGCGGTTCCACCATCACGCAGCAGCTGGCGCGCAATATGTTTCCCGAGGAAATCGGCCGCTCGCGCAACCTGAACCGCAAGCTCAAGGAATTGATCACGGCCCTGAAAATCGAGGCCACCTACAGCAAGACGGAAATCCTGGAAGCCTACCTGAACACGGTTCCCTTCCTGTACAACACCTACGGCATCGAAATGGCGGCCCGCACGTATTTCGACAAACCCGCCGCGCGCCTCGACATCCTGGAAAGCGCCACCCTGGTCGGCATGCTCAAGGGGACGAATTACTACAATCCCGTCGGCAATCCCGAACGCTCCCTGCAGCGGCGCAACGTGGTGCTGGGCCAGATGCGCAAGCACGACGTCATCGACGAGGCGCGCTACAAGCAGCTGATCAAGCGTCCGCTGCGCCTGCATTTCGAGCGCCAGAGCGAGCGGGCGCAGTCGGACAGCCATTTCACGGCCTATGTGCGCAAGTGGCTGATCGACTGGGCCGACGAGAACGACTACAATCTGGAACTCGATGCGCTGGTGGTGCACACCACGCTCGACCATGATTTGCAGCAGGCGGCCGAACGCGCCGTCGAGCGCCAGGCGAATGCCTTGCAGGCGATTGCCGACGTGGAATGGAGCCGCGCCGGCGTGCCGTCGTCCACGTCGACGGGCATGTACGCGGGCATGCAGGGCGGCAGCGTGCCCTTCGATTATTTCTGGAAATCGCATCCGGCGCTGCTCGACGCCTTCGTGCGCGAGTCCGCCGACTACCGCAAGCTGACGGCGGCCGGCGGCACGCCCGAAGCGGCGCTGGCGCAGCTGAAGGGCGACCGCGCCTTCATGGCGGCCCTGCGCAAGTCGAAGACGCGGCTGGAAGCGGGCTTTGCGGCCATGGACCCGGCCACGGGCGCCGTGCGCGCCTGGGTGGGCAGCCGAGACTTTGCGCGCGAACAGTTCGACCACGTGTCGCAGGCGGCGCGCCAGCCCGGTTCCACCTTCAAACCCATCGTGTATGGCGCGGCGCTGGAAAAGGGACTGAGCCCTGACCATGTCTACCGCGATGCCGTGATGGACATCAAGGCGGCCGACGGCACCAAATGGCGCCCGACGGACATGAGCGGCACGACGGGCCGCGACATGACCATGCGCGACGGCCTCGTCTACTCGAAAAACACCATCACGGCGCAAGTGATGCAGGACGTGGGCTTGCCGCCCATCATCAAGCTGGCGCGCGCGCTGGGTATCCGCGACAGCAAGCTGGAAAAAGTGCCGTCGCTGGCGCTGGGCACCAGTCCTGTCACCTTATTGGAAATGGTCAACGCCTACGCCAGCATCGCGGCCCAGGGCGAAGCCCGTCTGCCGTTCGTCGTCACGCACATCACGGACCGCGAAGGCAAGGTCATCGCCCGCTTCGGCGAAGACAAGCCCAAGCGCGCCATGCAGGCCGAATCGGCCGCCACCCTGACGGACATGATGCGCGGCGTCATCGACCGGGGCACGGGCACGGCCATCCGCAGCCGCTTCGGCATCCGTTCCGACGTGGCCGGCAAGAGCGGCACCACGCAAAACAATGCGGACGGCTGGTTCATCCTGATGCACCCGCAACTCGTCGGCGGCGCCTGGGTGGGTTTCAACGACGCGCGCGTCACCATGCGCAGCAATTACTGGGGCCAGGGCGGCCACAACGCCGTGCTGGTGGTGGGCGACTTCTTCAAGACGGCGCTCGACACGGGCAAGCTGTCGCGCGACGCCATCTTCCCTGGCGGCAAGCCGCCACCACCGCTGCGCCACGTGGAACCCGTCGAGGAACCGCAGGATGAACCGGTGGAAGAGCCGGGCGATCTGCTGCAGGAAGGCGCGCCGCCCGCGCCGCTGGCCGTGCCGGCGGAAGAGGGCGGGCAGGAAGCGCATGGCAAGGCCGTGGCGGAACCGGCTCCCGCGCCTGTCCCGGCGCCGCAGCCAATGCCGCAAGGCTAGCGGCCACGATGTTATTTGATACAGGACAATAATGACACCGAAGCCCACCTTGCGCCTGATCCTCGGTGACCAGCTCAATACGCAGCACCGCTGGTTTACCGACGTCGACGACGCCACCATCTACGTCTTGATGGAAGTGCGGCAAGAAACCGATTATGTGCTGCATCACGCGCAGAAAATCCTGGCCATCTTCGCTGCCATGCGCGACTTTGCGCGCCAGCTGCGCGAGGATGGCCACGCCGTGCATTACATCGCCATCGGCGACGTGGCCAGCACGCGCTCGATACCGGAGAATATCGAAGCGCTGATTCGCCACTATGACGCCGGCGCCGTCGAATACCAGGCGCCCGACGAGTGGCGCCTCGACCAGCAGCTCTACCAGGCCGGACGGCGCTCGGCCATCCCGTGGCTGATGGTCGACAGCGAGCATTTCTATACGGCCCGCCACGAGGCGGCCGATATTTTCGCCGGGCGCAAGCAATGGCTGATGGAGTTTTTCTACCGCCAGATGCGCGGCACGCATCAGGTGTTGATGGAAGACGCGAAAAAACCCGTCGGCGGCCAGTGGAATTTCGATCACGATAACCGCAAGCCCTGGCGCGGCACGCCCGCCGAGCCGCAAGACCCGCGCACCGTGCATGACCATTCGCGTCTATGGGAAGGCATCGTCGCCGCCGGCGTGAAGAGCTTCGGCGCGCCCTGTGCGGACCGGCTGGCCTGGGCGCTGAACCGGGATGAGGCGCTGCAGCAGCTCGATGCCTTCATCGAGCGGGCCTTGCCGCATTTTGGCGATTTCCAGGATGCCATGAGCAGCAAGGCCTGGCGCCTGTTCCACTCCCTGCTGTCGTTCGCGCTGAACGTGAAAATGCTGAACCCGCGCGAAGTCGTCGACAGGGCGCAGGCCGCCTATTACGCCGGCCACGCTCCCCTGGCCGCGGTCGAGGGCTTCATCCGCCAGATCCTGGGCTGGCGCGAATATGTGCGCGGCGTCTACTGGGCGCAGATGCCCGGTTATGCGGAAAAGAATTTCTTTGGCCATGCGCGTGCGCTGCCCTCCTGGTTCTGGGACGGCAAGACGAAGATGCATTGTTTGTCGCAGGCGATCACGCAGTCGCTGGAACAGGCGCACGCGCATCACATCCAGCGCCTGATGGTAATCGGCAACTTCGCGCTGCTGGCCGGCCTCGATCCCGCCAAGGTCCACGGCTGGTACCTGGGCATTTACATCGATGCCTTCGAATGGGTGGAACTGCCCAATACCGTCGGCATGAGCCAGTTCGCCGACGGCGGCCTGCTGGCCACCAAGCCGTATGTCTCCAGCGCCGCGTATATCGACCGCATGGGCGATTATTGCAAGGGATGCCATTACGACAAGAAGGCGCGCATCGGCGAGCGCGCCTGCCCCTTCAATGCCCTGTACTGGGATTTTTTCCACCGCAACGCGGCCACGCTGGAGCACAATCCCCGCATCGGCATGGCGTATCGCCAGCTGGAAAAAATGGACGAGGAAACAGTCACCGCTTTCCGGCAGCAGGCGGCCACGATGCTGGCCAGGCTCGATTCCTTGTAACGCAGGGCAATGTGGTCTGTTTCCCACGGTGGATGTCCAACCGGACGATGGAGCCGGGACTCAGGATTTCCTCATGTTATGGGAAACGGTAGCGGGCAAGGCCCGAAAAACTGCCGAGCGGTGGCGGCAGGCTGCCTACCATTTTGGTTGACGTGACCAGCGCAGCACTGTGGCAAGCCTGATTCTCACCGTATAGTCTTCTCCCGTTTCATGCTCCAGCCACAGGACGCCGTCTTCGATGTTGACCCAGGCATCGACTATTCGCGTGTCGAACGGCATCGCCGTATCTTTGATATCAATCTTCACTCTTCCAGACTTCACATTGAGCGACCTCAACACTCGCGTCGTTCGTTGCGTAAACTCGATGACGTAGGAAGTGCTTGTCTTTTTTGTCATTGGAAATGCTCACCCAAAATGCTTTGAAATTTTTTTAAATATTACTACATAAAAAATTTCCATCGCGCACGAAGGCGAATGTAACAAAGAAGACGGCATTATAAAAATTTTCCATAAAGAAATATTTATTATTTTTAATAAATTAAAGTTCAACCATGGAGCGGCGTTATTTTTGCACATCGCAGAAACAGTTTCAGGTTAATTGTTTCCCGATGGATATGTGTTTATATGTTTTGCAATATTTATTATCTTGTATTTCTTATATTGATATAAATCAATGTTTTCTGCGTATTAATTTGAGGAGGTATTCTTGCTGTTAGGATATGGCTCAACTCTGGCTTCGCCGAGTGAAGCATGCTCATGGGAAATGAAAGTTATTTTTGGAAAATTTTTTGTGCGGGTGCCGAAGAGATATTTGAGGTGCCGTATAGCAGATGGCGTATCCGCATACGATATTTTCCGCGCCAATATATTCATCGTGAGAAATATATTGATGGTATGGTTCAGATTGTTAATGGCCGTGAATGGTATAAAACCCATTATTGCAATGCCGGCAGAATTAAATCAGGTTCTGATGGTTTAATTGGCGGCGTAGATTGTGCAATTGATGCCTTGAATATTTTTCATGAAGAAGAGATTTTCGGTGCAATGGAAACTGGAATGAACATCGTTCTTTTTATCGCCCATTTCCTGCCTTCCCTGGGAAAGGCATTATTGTTGCGTGAGGATGAAGGTATGGGCGATGGCGAAATTGCGATAAAGATGGCGTACCGAATGGGAACAGTGCGAAGCCGTATGCACAGAGTAAGGGCGGAGATACGCAAGAGACCGGAAGAGTATCAATAAAGGCGGCCTGCCGAATTGCGGTAGCCCGAAGCGGGAGCATGCGGTGCTTGTCCCCCTACTTGACATGAATTGACATGGTGACTAAAAATTACATCGGCGGCCCCGTGCAGGTGGAGCCGGATCATCCCAGGCGGATCGATGCATTGACAGCACAAAAAATTGATGTGGCGATTATTTTTCAGGAAATGCTTGGCACTGCCGTGGCAGCAAAATACCTGCATACAAATGGCGTGCCGCTATCTGTCGCATTGCGCGTATTGGTCTGCGAGCGCAGAAAAGATCCATCGCCGCCCAAAATGATCGGACTCGAAAAAGGGCCTGCCCATCATCCCCCGTCGAGGTTGAGCGAGACAGGCGCCGAATCGGATTGACAGCACGGGAATAAGCTGCTGTGCCGGGTCATCGCTGGAACAGATTCCTGCTTGCTTGGCGTGCGGCGCCGCTTTCCACGGGCGACCAGCCGATGCTGAAACGCCGTATCAGGGCCAGATGGTGCACATTGAGCACCTTGGGCAGCGGGTAGTCCAGGGTGGCCAGGATGCGCTGGCGTACGGCGCGGGGCAGCTCGTTGTCGGCCGCGCGCGCGAGCAAGGGCGAGCACAGCAGAGCGCCGGCGAGGCGCAGCAGCTGGCGCCGCATGGGCTGGATCAGTCGCCGCATTATCGCGCCGTCAAGTCCTGGCGCTGGAATTCGATGCGGTTTTCCTGGTAGGTCCACTTGGTGTAGGGGCCGAACACGCGCCGGTTTTCCTTGCTGTCGGCATTCGATTGCTCGCGCTTCATGCGCCGCACGAGGGCGGTATCGACCAGCGGTTCGGTCGTCGTGCCGAACACTTCGTGGCGCACGCTTTGCTTGGCGTCGGCGCCACGCGAAATGATGGTGAGCTTGCGCGTGGCGGGATCGAAGTACAGGCGCATGGCAAACGTGTTCATGTCCTGCAGATACAGGCCATCGTCGCGCCACTGGGCATAGAAATAGTCGCCGCAGACGGCCTTCGGTTCGCGTTTCCATTCGCACGCGAGCAGGATCAGCAGGTGATGGTCGTCGAGCTGCTTGATCGACACACGGGCCTTGGAATAGCCCCAGTTGCTGGGCGGCACGGTCTTCGACGAGAGCAGATTGTATTCGCCCACGAGATTGGGCATGGGCGCTTGCGCGAAGGCGGCGGTGTAGAGGGTCAAGGCGGCTGCCGCTGCGGCGCCGCGTATCGAGGAAAGTGTCGTCATGATGGCCATAAAGAAAAGTTGCCATATTATAGATGGCAACTTGCCAAGATGGCGGCACGCTTGCGCAGCGCGCCGGTTGTTACTTCAGCTTGCTCAATTCCGCCACGTCGATCTTGACGACCTTGCCCTCGGTGGCGGCCACGAGTGCGTGGAAGTGGGGCGTCGCGTAGTGCGCCGTCAGGGCCGCGTTGTCCGTCCATTCTTCCAGCATGATGAAGCGCGTGGGAATCTTGTTGTCGAGGTGCAGTTCGTAGCGCAAGCAGCCGCTTTCCGTGCGGCTGGGCGGCACGACGGCTTCCAGGGCGGCGCGCACGGCGTCGATATGTTGGGCTTGGGCATCGATGGTGGCGACGACGATCAGGGTCATGGTGGTCCTTGTAAAGTGGTGGGGCGGATGCAGCTTAGCGCAGTTTGCCGTTTCTTGTCCGCCATGCCCAGTCTGGCTGCGCCGAAACAGTTTCCGCCGCAGCCAGATAATCAAGCTGAACCTACGCCGCCTGCAGCGCGCCGATCTGCTCGAAGGCCGCCGTCATGGCCTGCATCCTGGCCGCGTCGCTGACCTTGACGCCTTCGGCGCGCACGATCTCGATCTGCTGGATGCCGAGAAAGCCGAGGAAGGCGCGCAGATGGCTTTCCTGGTGTTCCAGGGCGGCCATCGGCGTGTCGGCGCCGTAGTAGCCGCCGCGCGTCGAGGCGATGATCACGCGCTTGGCTCCCAGCAAGCCTTCCGGGCCATTGGCGCCGTACTGGAAGGTCTTGCCGGGCACGGCCAGCGCGTCGAGCCACGATTTGAGCTGGCTGGGGATGGCGAAGTTGTACATGGGGGCGCCGATGACGATGATGTCGGCGGCCAGCACTTGCTCCAGCGCGGCGGCAAGGATTTCGCCTTCGGCGGCACCGGGTGCGGCCGTAAATTGCGGCAAGGGCTGGGCGGCCAGGTCGCGGTAGTGGACGGTGGCGCCGGGCGCGGCCGCTTGCAGGCGGGCCACGATGGCGGCGCTCAGTTGGCGGCTGACGGAATGCTCGCCAAGGACGCTGGAATCGATATGCAGGATGTTCATGGTTGCCTTCTTGGATGGTATGATCGGGTGGTATGTTTTTGTAACCTGGTTAAATATAGTGACTATCAAATGAACGCACAAGAAGGCACTTTTTCCACACTGGGGCACACGGATGTGACCATGGGCGAGGTGGCTGCGCGCGGGGCCGAGCTGGAAAAGCGCATGCGCGACCACGGCGGCCATGCGGGCGTGGCGGACTCGTGCCGCCCGATCACGGATATCCTGACCCGCGTGGGCGACAAATGGAGCGTGATGGTGGTGATGTTGCTGGGCAATGGCACCAAGCGCTTCAACGAGATGCGCCGCCTGATCGGCGGCATTTCGCAGCGTATGCTGACTTTGACCCTGCGCGGCCTGGAGCGCGACGGTCTCGTCACGCGCACCGTGTTTCCCACCGTGCCGCCGCGCGTCGACTATGCGCTGACGGACCTGGGGCGTTCGCTATTGATTCCCATCAGCGCGCTGGGCGCCTGGGCCTACGGCCACCGCGACGCCATCGATGCGGCACGGCTGGCGTTCGATGCCAGGGCCGATGCGGGCGCGACGTCAGGCAGCTAGCTTAGTTCGATCATGGCCAGCATGTCATTGCCATCCGCATCCATGCCTTTTTCCACGAAACCCATGCTGGCATAGAACTGTTTCGCGTTGGCATTACCGGGCTTGTAGCAGATTTCGATGCTGCGCGCATCCGGGCGGGCGCGGATTTCCGCCAGCGCCAGGGCGAGGGCGGCGCGGCCATGGCCTTGCCCCTGGCGCCGGTGGTCGATCATGAAGCGCCAGATCTGGTAGTGGCCGGGCGGGTCGTCGGCGTCGGGCGAGACGAACATCAGGAAGCCGATCACCTCTTCGTCGCCATACACGGCGCGCGTATGCAGGATGGCGGGATGGAAACTCGCTTGCGCGATGGAATAGTCGTTGCTGGCCAGGTAGTCGCGCTGCTGCGGCAACAGGGGCAAGTCGCTGACGAGGTCGAAATTGTCGACGGTGACGGGGCGCAGGCTGATAAGCATAGTGGACGGCAATGAAGGGCAATGCCTGGCAGTATGGGGAGGAATTACTCAATTGGCAATACTGTTCCACCACCCGCATCAAACGGCGGTGGAACACCGAAGGCACGGCGGCTGTGGCTCGGGCCGCCATCACATTGACCTGGCAGCGACCGCCTCGGCCCCGGCCTGCGGCGCCTGCCAGCCGCCGCCCAGCGCCCGGTAGGCGGCGACTGCCGCGCGCGCCGACGCCGTTTGCGCCTGCGCGCGCGCGTCCCTTGCACGCAGCAGCCTCGTATCGGCCTGCAGTACATCAAGCCGGCTGGTGACGCCTTTCTCGTAGGCTGCCAGCGAAGCGGCGCGGGCGCGCTCAAGCGCCTCTACGCCATGCGCCTGTAGAGTGGCCTGTTCTTCATGGCGCAGCAGAGCCGAACAGGCGTTTTCCACGTCTTCGGCAGCATGCAGCGCGGCGAGCCGGTAGGCCGCCAGCAGCTCGGCTTCCTGGCCACGCGAAGCCTCGATCTGCGCATCGATGCGGCTGAAATCGAACAGGCGCCAGCGCAGGCCCAGCATGCCGGCGGCCTGGCCTGAGCCGCTGCCGAACAGGGCGCCGCCGGCCGTGGCGCTGCCAAACAAGGCGCCAAAATTGAATTTCGGGTAGTACTCGGCAACGGCCGCGCCGGTGCGCGCGCTGGCGGCGGCCAGGCGCCGCTCGGCGGCGATCAGGTCGGGCCGGCGCCGCAGCAGTTCGCCTGGCGAGCCGCCGGCCGTGATACGCGGCGCGCGCGCCATCACGCCGGCGGCGACCAGTTCATCGCCGTAGGTGCCGGGTGCCGCGCCCAGCATCACGTCGAGTGCATGCAGCGCCACCTCGCGCGCCGTGTCCAGGCCGGGCACGGCGGCGCGCGCCTGCGCCAGCGATGCTTCGGCCTGCCGCAGGGCCGGCTCGTTCGCCAATCCCTTGTCGTATAGCAGCGTGGCGAGTTCCAGCAGCGCCGCGTCGGTGTCGACCTGCCGGCGTGCGAGGTCGAGCCGCGCCTGCAGGCCCTGGATGGACAGGTAAAGGTCCGCCGTTTGCGCCGCCACGGCCAGGCGCGTTGCGGCCCATCCAGCCTCGCTGGCCTCGTAATCGGCGCGCGCCGCTTCACGTTCGCGGCGCAGGCCGCCGAACAGGTCGAGTTCCCACGACGCCTGCAGGTTCAATTCCCGCGCGCTGCCGGCGCGGTCATAGCCTGGCGTGGCGTTCAAGACCTTGCCCAGCGGCGTTTGCACCGACTGGTAGGCGCGCGCCGCCTGACCGCCAATGCTGGCCGACGGCAGCAGCGCGGCGTCTGCCGCCCCGGTGGCGGCGCGCGCCTGCCTGACCCTGGCCTGCGCCTGCTCCAGGTCGAGGTTTTGCGCCAGCGCCACCGTTACCAGACGGGTCAGGCGCGGATCGCCGAACGCTGTCCACCACTGCCGCAGTTCGGCGGCGTCCGCGTCCTGGCGCGCGCCGAGCGCCGCCTGGTGCAGATACTGCGCCGCTAGCGGCGCTTCGGGCCGGCGGTAGTCCAGGCCAGCAGTGCAGCCGGTGGCGGCCAGGCCGGCGGCGATCAGCAGAAAGGGGAGGCGCAGGCGTGGCAGTGGCATGGTGGTCTTCCAGTTCAAAAAAGAAATAATGTGTGACTATAATACATATCGGTCACTTATTGTGCATTCCGTCGCGGCGCGTTAAGCTGTCGCCATGAATTCCACCACACCCGACACACCAAGCCCTGCGCGCGGCCCGGCCGGCCACGACGTGCGCGACCAGATCGTTGCCGCCGCCACCGATTACTTCAGCCGCTACGGCTATGAAAAGACGACGGTCTCCGACCTGGCCAGGGCGATCGGCTTTTCCAAGGCCTATATCTATAAATTCTTCGAATCCAAGCAAGCCATCGGCGAGCATATCTGCGCCAGCTGCCTGCGCCAGATCGAAACCGAGGTGAGAAACGCGGTGGCGGCGGCCGGCCAGCCGCCGGAGCAGCTGCGGCGCATGTTCCGGACCAGCGTCGAGGCCAGCTTGCGGCTGTTTTTCCAGGACCGCAAGCTGTACGACATCGCCGCCTCGGCCGCCACCGGGCGCTGGCCTGCCGTGCAAGCCTACGAGCTGGCGATGGGCGCCTTGCTGCAGGATATCTTGCAGCAGGGGCGCAAGACGGGCGACTTTGAACGCAAGACGCCGCTCGACGAAACGGCCAGCGCGATCTATCTGGTGATGCGCCCCTACGTCAATCCCTTGCTGCTGCAGCACAGCGTCGACAGCAGCGAAACGGCGGTGCTGCAACTGTCCAGCCTGGTGTTGCGCAGCCTGTCGCCATAGTTTTGCACTAAGTTGTGACCATTGACTTATTTGGTCACTAGTACCAGAATGAGAACCCTGATCACTCATTCATGGGATTCTTATGCGCTGGCGCCGCCTCGCTTCATCTGTAGTCATCTCCACCTTGCCCCTGGCCTTGAGCGCCTGCGCCGACAAGGCGCAGGCCGATCCGCGCACCGCCACGCCGCTGGTGCGCGCCGTCCCGGTGCAGGGCGCCGAAGCGGGCACGCGCAGCTTTACGGGCGTGGTCGCGCCGCGCGTGCAAAGCGACCTCGGTTTCCGCGTGGCCGGCAAGGTGCGCGAACGGCTGGTCGACGCCGGCCAGGCCGTGCGCCGTGGCCAGCCATTGTTGCGCCTCGACGCCGACGACCTGCAACTGCTGGCGCAGGCGCGGCAGGAGTCCGTCACGGCCGACCGCGCCCGCGCGCGCCAGGCGGCGGACGAGGAGGCGCGCTACCGCGACTTGCGCGGCACCGGCGCCATCTCGGCATCCAATTACGACCAGGTGAAGGCGGCGGCTGACGCGGCCGGCGCCCAATTGAAAGCGTCCGAAGCCCTGGCCGGGGTGGCGCGCAATGCGTTGCAGTACGCGGTGCTGCTGGCCGACGCCGACGGTGTCGTGATGGACACCCTGGCCGAACCGGGCCAGGTGGTCGCGGCCGGGCAGGTGGTGGTGCGCCTGGCCCATGACGGCCGGCGCGAAGCGGCGATCCAGCTGCCGGAAACCGTACGCCCCGCGCTCGGCTCCAAGGCCCAGGCCACCCTGTTCGGCAGGCCGGGCGCCAGCGTGCCGGCCACCTTGCGCCAGCTGGCGCAGACGGCGGACCGGCAAACGCGCACTTTCGAGGCGCGCTATGTGCTCGACGCGGCGCTCTCAAGCGCGCCGCTGGGCGCCACCGTCACCCTGCGCCTGCCCGGCGCGCATGCCGCCAGCGGCACTGTGCAAGTGCCGCTGGCGGCCCTGCACGATGCGGGCAAGGGTCAGGGCGTGTGGGTGATCGCCGGTACGCCGGCGCAAGTGACCTGGCGGCCGGTGAAGGTGCAGGGGCTGCACGATGACGGCGCCGACGTCAGCGGCCTGAAGGCGGGCGAACGCATCGTCGCGCTGGGCGCCCATCTGCTGCACCAGGGAGAGCGGGTCAGGCTCGAGCCGGCGCCAGTGGCCGCCGGCGCGGGAGCGCATCCATGAGCGCGGCGGGCTTCAACCTGTCGGCGCTGGCCGTGCGCGAGCGTTCCGTCACCCTGTTCCTGATCTGTCTCATTTCGCTGGCCGGCCTGCTGTCGTTCTTCAAGCTGGGGCGCGCGGAAGACCCGGCCTTCACGGTCAAGGTGATGACCATCGTCACCGCCTGGCCTGGCGCCAGCGCGCGCGAAATGCAGGACCAGGTGGCCGACAAGATCGAAAAGCGCCTGCAGGAGCTGCGCTGGTATGAACGGGCCGAGACCTACACCAGGCCGGGGCTGGCTTTCACGACCCTGACACTGCTCGACAGCACGCCGCCCGGGCAGGTGCAGGCCGAGTTTTACCAGGCGCGCAAGAAGGCCGGCGACGAGGCGGCCAATTTGCCGGCCGGCGTGATCGGCCCCATGATCAATGACGAATACGCGGACGTCACCTTTGCCCTGTATGCGCTGAAAGCCAAAGGCGAGCCGCAGCGCCTGCTGGTGCGCGAGGCGGAAACCTTGCGCCAGCGGCTGCTGCACGTGCCGGGCGTCAAAAAGGTCAATATCATCGGCGAACAGGCCGAACGCATCTACGTGGAGTTTTCGCAGGAACGCCTGGCCACCCTGGGCGTGCGGGCGCAGGACGTGTTCGCGGCACTGCACGGCCAGAATGCCCTCACGCCGGCCGGCTCGGTCGAAACGCGCGGGCCGCAGGTGTCCATCCGCCTCGACGGCGCGCTCGACGCGCTGCAAAAGATCCGCGATACGCCCGTGGTGGTGCAGGGGCGCACCTTGGCCCTGTCCGATATCGCCACCGTGCGCCGTGGCCAGGAAGATCCGGCCAGTTTCCTGGTGCGCAATGGCGGCGAGCCGGCGCTGCTGCTGGGCGTGGTCATGCGCGACGGCTGGAACGGGCTGGACCTGGGCAAGGCGCTGGACGGGGAAGTGTCGGCCATCGGTGCCGCCATGCCGCTGGGCATGAGCCTGGCCAAGGTTACCGACCAGGCTGTCAATATCAGCGCGGCCGTCGACGAATTCATGCTCAAGTTTCTCGCTGCGCTGCTGGTGGTGATGCTGGTGTGCTTTATCAGCATGGGCTGGCGCGTCGGCATCGTGGTGGCCGCCGCCGTGCCGCTGACCCTGGCCGTGGTGTTCATCGTGATGGCCGCGACAGGCAAGAATTTCGACCGCATCACCCTCGGCTCCCTGATCCTGGGCCTCGGCCTGCTGGTGGACGACGCCATCATCGCCATCGAAATGATGGTCGTGAAAATGGAGGAGGGCTACAGCCGCATCGCCGCCTCCGCCTACGCCTGGAGCCATACGGCCGCACCCATGCTGGCGGGCACCCTGGTAACGGCCGTCGGCTTCATGCCCAACGGCTTTGCCCGCTCCAGCGCCGGCGAATACACGAGCAATATGTTCTGGATCGTCGGCATCGCGCTGATCGCGTCGTGGGTGGTGGCGGTGGTGTTTACGCCCTACCTGGGCGTGAAGCTGCTGCCCGAGCTGAAAAAGGTCGCCGGCGGCCATGATGCGCTGTACGACACGCCGCGCTACCACCGCTTTCGCCGGCTGCTGGGGCGCGTGATCGCCCGCAAATGGCTGGTGTTCTGCACCGTGATCGGCCTGTTCGTGCTGGCTGTGCTGGGCATGGCCGTCGTCAAGAAACAGTTCTTCCCGATCTCGGACCGCCCTGAAGTGCTGATCGAAGTGCAGCTGCCCTACGGCAGCGCGATCGGACAGACCAGCGGCGCGGCGGCGAAAGTGGAAGCCTGGCTGGCGCGCCAGGCCGAAGCGAAGATCGTCACGGCCTATGTGGGCCAGGGCGCACCGCGCTTTTACCTGGCCATGGGGCCGGAATTGCCCGATCCTTCGTTTGCCAAGATCGTCGTGCGCACCGACAGCCAGCTGGCGCGCGACAGCCTCAAGCAGCGCTTGCGCGTGGCCGTTGCCGCCGGCCTGGCGCCAGAGGCGCGCGTGCGCGTCACGCAACTGGTGTTCGGCCCGTACTCGCCGTTTCCCGTGGCCTACCGGGTCAGCGGCCCCGATCCCGAGGTGTTGCGCGGCATCGCCGACGAGGTGCGGCGCGTGATGCTGGCCAGCCCGATGATGCGTACCGTCAATACCGATTGGGGCACGCGCACGCCCACCCTGCATTTCAGCCTGCAGCAGGACCGCTTGCAGGCGATGGGCCTGACGTCGGCCGCCGTGGCGCAGCAGCTGCAGTTCCTGCTCAGCGGCGTGCCCGTCACCGCCGTGCGCGAAGATATCCGCACGGTGCAGGTGGTGGCGCGCGCGGCAGGCGACGTGCGGCTGGACCCGGCGCGCATCGCCGACCTGACCCTGGCCGGCGCGAATGGCGAACGCATCGCGCTGTCGCAGGTGGGCGGCGTCGAGGTGCGCTCGGAAGAACCCGTGATGCGCCGGCGCGACCGCCAGCCGACGATTACCGTGCGCGGCGACATCGCCGACGGCATGCAGCCGCCCGACGTCTCGGGCGCCATCACGGCGCAGCTGCAAACCGTCATCGACAAGCTGCCGGCCGGCTACCGCATCGAGCAGGCCGGCTCCATCGAGGAATCGGCCAAGGCAACGCAAGCGATGCTGCCGCTGTTCCCTATCATGCTGGCGCTGACCCTGCTGATGATCATCCTGCAGGTGCGCTCGATCTCGGCGATGGTGATGGTGTTCCTGACCAGCCCGTTGGGCCTGATCGGCGTCGTGCCCACCTTGCTGCTGTTCCAGCAGCCGTTCGGCATCAATGCGCTGGTCGGCCTGATCGCGCTGTCGGGCATCCTGATGCGCAATACACTGATCCTGATCGGCCAGATCCACCAGAACGAGGCGGCCGGCCTGGCGCCGTTCGACGCCGTGGTCGAGGCGACCGTGCAGCGCGCGCGTCCCGTGATCCTCACGGCGCTGGCGGCCATCCTGGCCTTTATTCCGCTGACCCATTCCGTATTCTGGGGCACCTTGGCCTATACCCTGATCGGCGGCACGTTTGCCGGCACGGTGCTGACCCTGGTGTTCCTGCCGGCCATGTACGCGATCTGGTTCAGGATACGGCCGCAGGCAAGGGTGGTGTAGATTGAGAACAGCGGGCCGGAGACGCGGGCCTGAGAAAATGCCGATGGCGGCGTTGCGGCTTCCTTGCCGTACTGGCGTACTGTCTGCGTCGCCGCGCCTGGCCCTCGACATTTTTCAGGTCCGCTTGGCCCGGGGCGCCTGTCTTTCTGACTTGGGCCGTTTCGTGGTTTGGCGGTTTGCTTGTTTGCTTGTTTGCTTGTTTCTTGTTACTTGTTACTTGTTGCTTGTCTCTTTCTCTAGGTTCCGGCGGCATCCTGCCGGTAGCGCGCCGGCGGCAGTTCGAACTGGGTCTTGAAGAAGCGGGTAAATGCGCTTTGCGAGGAAAAACCCAGGCGCTCGCTGATTTCCACCACGCTCAGGCTCGTTTCGCGCAGCAAACGGCGCGATTCGCGGCTTTTCGCGCGCAATTCCAGCGCGCGGAACGAGGTCTGTTCCTGCTGCAGCTGGCGCTGCAAGGTCCAGCGGTTCATCGCCATACCGTCGCACAGGGCCGGCAGCAATGCGGTGCCGTCGGCGTCCCCGGCGCCTTGCCGGCCCAGCAAATCGATGATCGCCTGCTCCACGCGGGCCGAAAACAGCTGCGCTCCCTGCAATTGCTGCAATTGCCCCTGCGCGTAGCACAGCGCGTGCGGCGCCAGCATGGCGTTGAACTGGGCGAAGGGACGGTCCAGCGCAGGCGCGTCGAACGTCAGGGTGTTGCGCGCCTGGCCGAAGGTGACGGCGGCGCCGAAGCACTCGGCAATGGCCGGCGCGAACCACGGCGCCTTGCCCTGGAAACCGGCATGGAAGGCGGTGGGTGTGCCGTCGTCGTAGGCGCGCGCGACCAGCGACAGCATGCGGAAATTGGCCAGCGCCTGCATGGCGCCCCCCAGCTGGCAGAACTCGGACAGGTATTCGATCTCGATGCGCGTGCCATTTTCGCTCATCAGCATGAAGTCGAATTCGCCGATCAGGCCCCGCAAGTGCAGCAGCTCGTGCAGCGCGCTGCGCAGGGTGGGGCGATTGAAGCAGACGTGGGCGATGCCCGAGTAATGCGCGAACCAGTGCGTCACGTCGAGATCGAGCAGGCCGCGGTGCTGCGGCAGCTGCTGGGCGTAGGCCGTCATGCGGCGGTGCCGCTCGGCGTTGATGCGGCCGCCCGGCTCGTCCAGCTGCGCCGGCGTGATGCCCGTCTGGCGAAAAAAGTCGGCGGGATCGTGGCCATCGGCCTGCATGGCGCGCGCGCATTGCTGCGCGATGCGGTTCGAAACCGTGCGCGTGTCGGGTTTGTGCAAGGCTGTCTCCTGCTTATTCAGCGTATTCCGCTTGTTGTAGTAATTTTTCACAAATATTAGCACTTTGTAGGAGATTGTTGGTTGTTGTGCCATCTAACCAAAAATTGTTCTCGCGGGTATAAAACGCGTGCTGCGCGGTCAAGAAACTCACGCATTCTCACGCTATATTGTTTTCGGCCGGCCTTGCTGCCGCGCCTTGATACCTACAAAAACAGTCTTGGAGATAATGATGAATTGCACTTTGAAACCGATGGCCCGCGTGGTCGCCGGCTGCGTCGCCACGCTTGCCCTGACCGCTTGCGGCAACAACCACACCGGCAGCGAGGGATACACGCAGCCCGTGTTCGGCGCCACCACCTACACCCAGTTGAAAGTCGACGGCTATACCTTCAAGGACATGAACCGCAACGGCAAGATCGACCCGTACGAAGACTGGCGCCTGCCGGCCGAGGCGCGCGCGGACGACCTGTTGTCGCGCATGAGCCTCGATGAAAAAACGGGTCTGATGATGCACGGCACCGCACCCACTGTGGCCGATCCCACCGGCATCGGCCAGGGCGGCGCCTACGATTTGACGGCGCTGCAAGACCTGATCGTCAAGCAATACGTCAACACCTTCATCACCCGCATGGCGGGCGACACGGCCAATATGGCGGCCCAGTACAACAAGGTGCAGGCCCTGAGCGAAACTTCACGCCACGGCATTCCCGTCTCCATCAGCACGGACCCGCGCCACCATTTCCAGTACACGGTGGGCGCCAGCGCCGGTACCAAGGGTTTCTCGCAGTGGCCGGAAACCCTGGGCCTGGCCGCCATCGGCGACGATGCGCTGGTGCGCCGCTTCGGCGACATCGCGCGCCAGGAATACCTGGCCGTCGGCATCACGCAAGCGCTGTCGCCGCAGGCGGACCTGGCCACCGAGCCGCGCTGGTCGCGCATCAACGGCACCTTCGGCGAAGACGCGGACCTGGCCAAGCGCATGGTGCAGCACTATATCGAAGGTTTCCAGGATGGCAATACGGGATTGCATGACGGCAGCGTGGTGGCCGTCGTCAAGCACTGGGTCGGCTATGGCGCCACGAAAGAGGGCTTCGACGGCCACAATTACTATGGCCGCTACATGACCTACCCGGGCAACAACTTCGCTTACCACGTCAAGCCGTTCGAAGGCGCGTTCACGGCCAAGGCGGCCTCCGTCATGCCGACCTACGCCCTGCCGGACGGCAATATCACCATCGACGGCATCACCCTGGAACAAGTGGCGGCCGGCTTCAGCAAGACCATGCTGACGGATCTGCTGCGCGGCAAATACGGTTTCGAGGGCGTGATCCTGTCCGATTGGGGCATCACCTCCGACTGCGACGCCAACTGCCGCAACGGCACGGCGCCTGGCGTCGCGCCTTCCTTCATCGGTTTCGGCACGCCGTGGGGCATGGAAGACGCCACCAAGGCCGAGCGCTACGTGAAGGCCGTAACGGCGGGGATGGACCAGTTCGGCGGCGTGACGGAAGCGCCTTATCTGACGCAAGCGGTGCAACGGGGCCAGCTGACGGAAGCGCGCATCGACACGTCGGCGCGGCGCATCCTGATCCAGAAATTCAAGCAGGGCCTGTTCGAGCATCCGTTCGTCGATGCGGCCAAGGCGGCCGCCACCGTGGGCAAGGCGGACTTCATCGAAGCGGGCCTGGAAGCCCAGCGCCGCTCGCTGGTCTTGCTGGAAAACAAGGACAAGGTCTTGCCGCTGGCCGCCACCGTCAAGAAGGTCTACCTGTACGGCATCGATGCGGCCGTGGCGCAGCAGTATGGCTACACGGTGGTCGCCACGCCGCAGGAAGCGGACGTGGCCCTGCTGCGCGTGGCCGCGCCGTATGAAACCCTGCACCCGAACTACATCTTCGGCAGCATGCAGCACGAGGGCCGCCTCGATTACGTCGACGGCAACGCCAATTACGAGGCGATCAAGAACGCGGCCAAGTATGCGCCGAAGACGGTCGTCACCGTGTACCTGGACCGCCCGGCCATCCTAGGCAACGTGCAGGACAAGGCCAGCGCCATCCTCGCCAACTTCGGCGTGAGCGACGGCGCGCTGTTCGATGTCCTGACGGGCAAGGCCAAGCCGCAGGGCAAGCTGCCGTTCGAGCTGCCGTCGTCGATGGCCGAAGTGCAGGTGCAGAAATCGGACGTGCCGTATGACACGGCCCATCCGCTGTACAAGTTCGGCTACGGGCTGGCTTACTAAACCGTCCCTGTTGTCAACGCACGAAAATCCAGCTGCGCTCCCGTGCGGAGCGCAGCGCGGCATCGATCAGCCGGTCGACTTCGTAGCCGTCGCGGAAGGTGGGCCAGACGGGCGCGCCGCTGGCGATAGCCTGCAGAAAATCGCGCGCTTCGATGACGATCTGCTCGTTGTACCCGGTGCCGTGCCCCGCGCCCTGGCTGAACGCCAGGTAGTCGGGGTGGGCAGGCCCCATCAGCAGGCGCTGGAAACCCTGGCGCTGCGCGGGACGGCCGGCGTCGTACAGCCATAGTGCATTCTGGTCTTCCTGATCGAAGGCGATCGCGCCTTTGGTCCCCGTGATGCGGTAGGTGTAGCCCATTTTGCGGCCGGCCGCCACGCGGCTGAAGGTGAGGGCGCCGAGCGCGCCGTTGGCAAAGCGCAGCATCACATTGCCCTGGTCGTCGTTTTCCACCGCTTCCATGCTGTGCGGGCCTTGGCGCTGCGCGTGCACGGTATTCATGTCGGCCACCAGCGCGTCGACGGGACCGCCCAGGCGCAGGGCCAGGTTGAGCAGGTGCGAGCCCACGTCGGCCAGCGCGCCGGCGCGCGTTGCCGTCGCTTCGCGCGTGCGCCACGAAGCGGGCGCGCGCGGGTCGTGCAGGTAGTCTTCCACGTGTTCGGCGGCGACGTGGATGATCTCGCCGATCTCTCCCGATTCGATGATCTGCCGCGCCAGCTGGCTGGCGGGCGTGCGGATGTAGTTATAACCGACCATATTGGCCACGCCCGCGCTTTCCGCCGCCTGCGCCAGTTGCAGCGATTCGGCGGCCGTCATGCCCAGCGGCTTTTCGCAGAATACGGGTTTGCCCAGGGCCAGCGCCGCCAGCACGATGTCCTTGTGCGTGGCCGGCGGCGTGGCGACGATGACGGCGTCGATGGCGGGATCATTGACCAGCGCGCGCCAGTCGCCCGTGGAGCGGTTCCAGCCCAGTTCCTGCGCGCTGTGGGCGGCGCCTTCGCTGCTGCTGGTGCCGATGCATTCGCACACGGGGTTCAGGGCCGTGTGAAAAATGCTGCGCACAGCCTTGTAGGCGATGGTGTGGGCCTTGCCCATGTAGCCGGCACCGATCAGGCCGATGTGGATGTCTTGCATATGCGGGTACTCCGTTCGTGTCGCGGTGAGGGATTCAGGCTTGCCGGCGCCAGGCGTGGCTGTCCAGCGCGTCGATAAAGCGCGCAGCGGGCCAGTCTTGCGCCAGCGCTTCGTGCATCAGCTGCTGCTGCGTGGGCGGCGCCATGCCGTTGATGGGCTGGTCGCGGTCGAGGTTGCAGGGGAAGGCATAGCCTTCGGCGCAGGCGGCAATCGCGTGGCTGATGCCAATGTCATCCAGGACTCCCTGCGCGCGCAGCGCCTGCAGGGCCGGATACAGCGCGGCGCTCATGGCGCGGCGGTCCAGCGCTTCCATGGCGCGCCCGAACGGCGACGACACTTGCAGCAGGTTGGCCATGCGGCGGATGTCGGGCGAGCGGTTATGGCCCGCCGCATGGAACAGGGCGGGGTTGAAGAAGACGGCGTCGCCTTTGGCCAGCGGCAGCTGCACGCAATGCCGCGCGAAGTAGTCGCGGAACGGCCGCTGCTGCCAGGCGAGAAAACCGGCGCGGTAGCGCTGCGACCCGGGCAGGTACAGGGTGGGACCGGATACCAGCGGCATGTCGCAATGGGCGACGGCGCCCTGCAAGGTCAAGAGGGTCGACATCTGGTGCACGGGCGCGGGATAGGCGGCGCAGCTGGCCGCGCTCTGGAAGCCCAGGTGATAGTCGCGGTGCGGCGCCTGGGCCGCTCCGCCCGGGTTGACGACGTTCACTTGCGCCGTCATCTGGTAGGCGGGACCGAGCCAGGCCTCGGCGATCCACGCGAAGACGGGGTTGGCGTAATAGCGCGCGAATGCCTCGGGTGCCCGCAGACACAGTTTTTGCTGGGCGTTCCAGATGCGGTCATTCGCGCCAGCCTTGGCGAAATGGTCGCCGGCCGCCTGGCCGCTCGCATGCTGTTCGGCGATCAGCGCGCGAAACACGCCGCTTACCTGTTCCAGCGTGTCCATGTCGGCGACGGCGCGTTGCAGCACGATGACGCCAGGACCATCCATCAGCGCCCGGCCCCATTCGGCCTGCAGCGCGCGCAGCGACACCGCACTGGCGGCCAGCGCGCGCACCCGGTCGCAGTCGTAGACGAGAATGTTTTCTTTCACCGCAGCGGCGTGGGGATAGTCGGCCAGCGCCGTGCATAGGCTGACGGTGGCGATGAAATCCTGCAGGTCGCAGTTTTCTGATGCTAGCCAGAAGGGGCTGGGCGGCGCTGCGGTGGCGTCTGTGGTGGGCATGCGGTGTCTCCGTTGTTTAAGTTGTAGAATCAGTATAGGGATGAAAATCCGCATTTTTCATCAAAAAATTCATCAAAAAACCATCAATCTGAATTGGATATGGCATGACGCATCCGTTCCCCGTCAAGGTCGTGGCGCTGCAGGCCGGCGTCAGCGTGGCCACGGTCGACCGCGTGATCAAGCAGCGCGGGGGCGTGCACGCCAATACTGTGCGCCGCGTGATGCAGGCGCTCGATGAACTGGCGCGGCAAAGCACGCAGGTGGGCCTGTCTGGCAGAAAATTCATGCTCGATGTGCTGATGGTGGCGCCGCGCCGCTTCACGGACGCCGTGCGGGCCGTGCTGGAGGCCGAATTGCCGTCGCTGCATCCGGCCGTGCTGCGTTCGCGCTTTCACCTGCATGAAACGCTGGACGTGGACGGCATCGTCGACCTGCTGGAGCGCATCCGCAAGAACGGTAGCCACGGCGTGCTGCTGAAAGCACCGGACTTGCCAGCGGTGGCGGAAGCGGTGAACCGGCTGGCGGCGGCCGGCATTCCCGTGGTGACCCTGGTGACTGACTTGCCAGGCTCCGCGCGCCGCAGCTACGTGGGCATGGATAACCGCGCGGCGGGCGAGACGGCCGCCTGCCTGGTCGGCCAGTGGCTGGGCAGCAGGAAAAAACAGCAGGTGCTGGTGACCCTGAGCAGCAACCGCTTTCATGGCGAGGAAGAGCGCGAGATCGGCTTTCGCCGGGCGCTGCGCGAACGTCACCGCCATTTATCCATCGTCGAAGTGAGCGAGGGCCACGGCATCGACGGGGCCACGGGGGCGCTGGTGCGTCTAGCCCTGGCAGATCATCCGGGCATCGCCGCCGTGTATTCGATCGGCGGCGGCAATGCCGCCATCGTGCAGGCCTTTGCGCGAGCGGGCCGACCCTGCCAGGTCTTCATCGGTCATGATCTCGACGCGGACAACGTGGCGCTGCTCAAGTCGGGCGCCATCCAGGCCGTGCTGCACCACGACCTGGGCCAGGACATGCGCCGTGCATGCCAGGAAATCCTGCGGGCACAGGGCGCGCTGCCGGCCCTGGCGCAATCGCCGTCACTGTCCGCCATCCAGATCGTCACGCCGTGGAACCTGCCCGTCCTGAACGGGGTGAATTGACAGGCCTGCGAGGCTGGCCGATACTCGCCGCTTCGCTCATCGCTCACCTTTGAAGGAATCCCCCGATGTCCGTCACTCCGCAATTGTGCAAGACCGTGCTCGCCGCCGCGCTTGCAGCCGCGCTGGCCATGCCCGCCATGGCGGCCGACCCCGTCGTTTCCGCAGCTGCTTCCGCGTCGTCCGCCTGGGTCGAGGCCAGCAACCGCAACGCGGCCATCGTGCTGGCGGCGCAGGCGCAGTTCTCGCCCGAAGACGCGTCCGACAGGGGCCTGGCCCAGTACGACGGCCTGGCCGCCGACCTGGGGCCGGACATCACCGGGCGCCAGGTCGCGGCCATGCGGAAGGCGCGCGCGCAGTTGCAGCAGAAGCTGGAACTGGAACGCGACGAACGCATACGCCAGGACCTGGAAATTCTGATCGGCGCCGTCGACCAGGAAATCGCCGGCACCGAGCTGGAAGCCAGATACACCTTGCCGTGGGTCGATGTGCCGCAAATGGTCTTTGGCAGCATGCAAAGCCTGCTGCAGGAGCAGCGCCCGGCCGCGCGCCGCGCCAAGGCGCTTGAGCGCCTGCGGCGCTATGTGGGCCAGTTCCCGGGCAGCACGCCGATCACGCAGCAGGCGAAGGCGCGCTTCACGGAGAAAATCGGCACGCCTGACCTGGCCGGTCCCGTGCGCCTGCAGGTGGCGCAGTCGCTGGAAAACGTGCCCACGTATATCGCCGGCATCCGCAAGCTGTTCGCCGACATGAAGATCGCGGGCGCCGAACCCGCGCTGGCCGCCATGGAGCAGCAGCTGAACGACTATGCGGCATGGGAAAAGCAGGTGGTGCTGCCATTGGCGCGCACGGATTTCCGCATGGCGCCCGAGCTGTACGCGTTTCGCCTGAAGCAGGTGGGCATCGACATCGAGCCGCGCGCGCTGGTGGAACGGGCGCAGGTATCCTACCTGGAAACGCGCGCCGCCATGCAGGCGCTGGCGCCCGTGGTGGCGGCCAGGCTGGCCTTGAAGGGCGTCGACGGTAGCGACTACCGCCAGGTGCTGCGCGCGCTGAAGAGCGATTCCATCCCCAACGCGCAGCTCGAAGCGCACTACAAGGGCGTCAATACGCAGCTCGAGGAACGCATCGCCCGGCAGCGCGTGGTCGATATCCCTGCGCGCGCCATGACCATGCGCCTGGCGTCCGCCGCCGAATCGGCGGCCCAGCCGGCGCCGCATATGCGTCCGCCTCCGCTGATCGGCAATACGGGAGAGCACGGCCAGTTCGTCCTGCCCGTCAGCAATCCGGCTGCCAGCGGCAAGGGCGAAGCGTATGACGATTTCAACTTCGCGGGCGCGGCCTGGACCCTGAGCGCGCACGAAGGCCGCCCTGGCCACGAGCTGCAATTCAGCGCCATGGTGGAACGGGGCGTGTCGCAGGCGCGCAGCCTGTATGCGTTCAACAGCGTCAACGTGGAAGGCTGGGCGCTGTACGCGGAAGCGGAGATGATCCCGTACGAGCCGGCCGAGGGCCAGTTCATCGCGCTGCAGTTCCGCATGCTGCGCGCGGCGCGCGCCATGCTCGACCCGATGCTGAACCTGGGACAAGTCACGCGCGAAGAGGCGGGCCGCATCCTGACGGATGAAGTGATGCTGTCGAAACCGATGGCGCGCCAGGAGCTGGACCGCTACACCTTCAACATGCCGGGCCAGGCGGGCAGCTATTTCTACGGCTATACGCGCATCCTGCAGCTGCGCGCGGAAACGGAGCTGGCGCTGGGAGACCGATTCGACCGCCTGGCCTTCAACAACTTCCTGCTGGGACAGGGCTTGCTGCCGCCGGACTTGCTGGCCAAGGCCGTGCGCGAACACTTCATCCCCGGGCAGAGAAAAGCGAAGGGCTGACGGCGGGCGACTCGCGCCGCATACCCTATACTGGCGTCCTTGAATAATGACGTGAGCGTGGCTGCATGTGGCGTGGGATCGTATCTGGTTTGCTGGCCGGCGCCTTCTGGGGCGCCGTTTTCATTGTGCCCGTCTTGCTGCCGGATTTTTCTCCGGCCGAGCTGATGGTGGGACGCTACATCTGCTATGGCGCGCTGGCGGCCGGCTTGATGCTGCCGCGCCTCCTGCCCCTGCTGCGCCGGCTGCGGCGCGGCGACTGGCTGGCCATGCTGCGCCAGGCGCTGGCGGGCAACGTCGTGTATTACCTGCTGCTGGCGTATGGCGTCAAGCTGGCCGGTGTGGCGCCCACGTCGTTGATCATCGGTTTGCTGCCCCTGAGCGTGACGCTGTTCGGCCACAAGGACCACGGCGCGCCGCCCTTGCGCCGCCTGGCCTTGCCGCTGCTGGTGGTGGCCGCAGGCATCGCCTGCATCAATGTCGATATCTTCAGCCAGGCAGGCGGCGCGGGCGCGGATGGCGCCAGCCTGGCGCACAAGCTGGCCGGCGTGTTGTGCGCCATCGGCGCGCTCGCGTGCTGGACCTGGTATGCGCTCGACAATGCCCGTTTCCTCAAGCGCCATGCGCATGTCAGCGCCGCGGAGTGGGCCATGCTGTATGGCCTGGCCAGCGGCGTCATCGCGCTGGTCGTGGGCGCCGTGATGCTGGCGCTGCAGCCGGCGGGCGGCGCCGATGGCTCTCCGGCGCGCGACTGGCCCCGCTTCTGGTTTGTGTGCCTGCTGCTGGCGCTGGGCGCTTCCGTGATCGGCAACTACCTGTGGAATCTGGCGTCGCGCCGGGTGCCCGTCACCCTGTCGGGCCAGCTGATCCTGTCGGAGACCCTGTTCGCGCTGCTGTACGGCTTCGCCTACGCGCAGCGCATGCCGCGCCCGCTGGAGTGGAGCGCGATGGTCTTGCTGACGGCGGGCGTGCTGTGGTCCGTGCAGCGGCATGCGCACGAGGAGGTAGAGGGGCGGGCAGAGGGGCGGGGAGAAGGGCGTGGGGCAGGGCGGACGTAGCGAAAAATACATCGTTGTCAGTCCGCCGTTTGCCCTGGGCCGGCCGTATAATGACGCTCATTTGCCGGTCACCCAGGGAGTTCCGCTTGCAGCTACCGATCCGTTATCCGAACATGCCGCAACTGCTGCTGAAGGCGCGCGACAGCCTGCTCCAGCATTTCCGCCCCATCCTCAATCACTTCGGCGTGACGGAGCAGCAGTGGCGCATCATGCGCGCGCTGAACGAAAGCCCCACCCTGGAACCGCGCGAGCTGTGCGAAATCTGCCAGATTTCCAGCCCCAGCATGAGCGGCATCCTGGCGCGCATGGAAGAGATCGGCCTGATTGGACGCAGCAAGTTCGAAGGCGACCAGCGCCGCCGCAAGGTGCATCTGTCGGAAGCGGGCGCCAGTTTGCTGCTGCAGATGGGTAAGCTGATCGACCTGCAATACGCCCACCTGGAAGAAGCGTACGGCAAGCAGGTGTTCGAAGACATGCGCCGCGCGCTGGAAGCCTTCATTGCCCTCGAAACCCTGCCGGTGGCGCCCGCCATCCTGCGCTGAACCCCAAACTTCTCCTTGCCTGAGCATCATCGGGCGCGTGTTTTTCGACACGCGCCGCCGCTGCTTTTGTCATGCCCGTTCCACGCATTGCCGCACCTTGCCGGGCGTGCGCCTGCGCGCCTTCTGGTTTTGCTATAAGACTAATCAATGTTTTGCTATAAGACTATGCTCTACAGTCAATCACTTACATGTGAGTAAATAAGCGTATAATTTGCCGCACTTGATCCAGATCAAGAAGAACAGCGGATGCCCCATTGTTGATGGGGCGGCAACGGGGCGCCACGCCCGTATTTCGCCAGATAAAACAGGAAAGTCAGGAAAAAAATGAACCATACATGCATGCGCGCTGCGGCGCTGGCCGTTTCCACGCTCATCGGCGCAAACGTTTGCGCCCAAAGCAATGTCACCATCTATGGCGTGGTCGACGCGGCCACCGCGTACGCGAGCAACCAGGGCGGCAAGTCGAACACCTACATGCGCAGCGGTAACTTGTCCGCCAGCAAGATCGGTTTCCAGGGCGTGGAAGACCTGGGCGGCGACCTGAAGGCGCTGTTCCTGCTGGAGAACGGCTTTGAAAGCGATACGGGTGCGCAAAGTTCGGCCAGCGCCCTGTTCAACCGCCAGGCTTACGTGGGCCTGCAATCGCACGCCTACGGCAGCCTGACGGCCGGGCGCCAGTACACGCCGTACTACCTGCTCGTGGGTTCCCTGGCGTCGAGCAACGTCTTGACGGGCGCCACCGGCGCACACCCGGGCGATATCGACGGCCTCGATACGACCGTGCGCATCAGCAATTCCGTCACCTACAGCATGCCAGCGTGGCGCGGCTTGCAGGCCAGCGCGCAATACGGCTTCGGCGAAGCGGCCGAGGGCAATGCCGTGGGCAGCAGCTTCAGCGCCGCCGTCAAGTACAGCACCTCGCCGGCGGAATTTGCGCTCGGCTATCTGAAACTGAAAAATGGCGAGAACGGCACGGGCTGGAGCGACAAGGCCGCGGCCAGCTTCGGCATCTCCGCCATCAATCAGGGCTACGCCTCGGCCGACAGCATCGAATTCATCGCCGCCAGCGCCCGCTACACCATGGGCAAGTGGATGGTGGGCGCCAACGCCAGCAACGTGCAATACCAGGCGGGCAGCCATTCCACGTTCCGCGACACGGCCATCTTCAACACGGCCGGCCTGATCGCCAGCTACCAGTGGACGCCGCAGTGGTTCCTGAGCGCCGGCTACAGCGACACCTACGCCAGCCGCGCCAACGGCGTGTCGGACCGCGCGCGCTACCGCCAGCTGTCGTTCGAACAGAATTACGCGCTGTCCAAGCGCACGGCGATCTACCTGATCGAAGCGCGCCAGCTGGCGCGCGGCCAGACCCTGGGCCAGAACGGCGCCATCGTCGACGCCGTCGCCTCGGTCGGCGATTCGCAAAACGGCACGCCGTCGTCGAACGGCGGCCAGACGGTGGTGATGGTCGGTCTCAAGCATTCTTTCTGAACGGTTGCTGAACTCACGGGAGCTTCAATTGGACGCTATACACAACAAGGAGGGCCGCGGCCCCCTGAATCCCGGCCGCCGCATGGTGCTGGCCGGCTTGCTGTCGGCTTCGGCCGCGGCGCTGATTCCCTGGGCGCTGGCCGAGCCGGTCGCCAGTGCGGAGCAGGGCGCCTTCCTGGGCGTGTCGGCCATGCTGGTCGGGCGCCAGGTGCTCGATCCCGTGCTGGCCCGGCGCCTGTATGACGCGTTGGTGGCGCAGGACGCCGCCTTCCCCGCGAATGTGCGCGCGCTGCTGGCCCTGATCAATGCGCAGGGCTTGCAGGCGGCCGGCCTGCAGGAAGCGCTCGATGCGCTTGACCCGGCCCAGTCGCCGCTGGCGGCCCTGCCGCGCCAGATCGCCAGCGCCTGGTACCTGGGCATCATCGGCACGGGCGAGGCGGCCGTCTGCGTCGCCTACGAGCAGGCGCTGAACGCGGCCGTCGTGGCCGACGTCCTCAAGCCTCCCACGTATTCCTACGGCGCCTACGGTAGCTGGGCCAGAAAACCCATTTAAGGAGCCATCATGGCTGAAGCACTCTCCGCCGATTACCTCGTGATCGGCTCCGGCATCATCGGTTCGCTGGCCGCGCGCAAACTGGCGCTGGCCGGCGCCTCGGTGCTGATCCTCGAAGCGGGCCCGCGCGTGTCGCGCGGCGAAATCGTCGCCCGTTTCCGCAACACGACGCGCCGCAGCGACTGGATGTCGCCGTATCCGTCCGTCGCCACGGCGCCGCACCCGATCTACCAGCCGAAGGATAACGGCTACCTGGTGCAGGCCGGTCCGTATCCGTACCCGGCCGAATACATCCGCCAGTTTGGCGGCACCTCGTGGCACTGGGCCGCGCAGGCGTGGCGCAACGTGCCGAACGATTTCCGCATCCACACCTTGTACGGCGTGGGCGTCGACTGGCCCATCAGCTACGAAGACCTGGAGCCGTTCTACCAGGAAGCGGAAGAGATCATGGGCGTCTCGGGTGCGGAGAACACGGGTTCGCCGCGCAAGCAGCCATTCCCGATGGATGCCGTGACGGAGCCGTACGCCATGCGCCGCATCCGCGAACGCCTCGACCCGTCGTTCAAGGTGGTGGGCAATACGGTGGCGCGCAACAGCGTTAGCTACGATGGCCGCCCGGCCTGCTGCGGCAACAACAGCTGCCAGCCGATCTGCCCCATCGACGCGCAATACCACGGCGGCATCGCCGCGCAGCAGGCGGAAGACGCGGGCGTCAGAATCGTGTGCAACGCCAATGTCTACAAGCTGGAACACGACGCGCAGGGCCGCATCACGGCCGCGCTGTACTACGACGTGGATAAAAAGAGTCACCGGGTCACGGCCAAGACCTTCATTCTGGCGGCCAACGGCATCGAAAGCCCCCGCTTGCTGCTCGTTTCCGCCACGGACAAGTACCCGAACGGCCTGGCCAACAGCAGCGACATGGTGGGCCGCAATCTGATGGACCACCCGAGCACCTCGATCACCTTCGACGCCGATGAAGACCTGTGGCTGGGCCGGGGCCCGCAAAGTCCCAATTCCATCAACACCATGCGCGACGGCGACTTCCGCAGCCAGCATTCGCCGTACCGCCTCGACTTCACGAACATCTCGCGCGTCGATGGCGCGACCAGGGAGTTGATCGGCAAGGGCGTGTTTGGCGCCGAATTCGAACAGCAGCTGCGTTTCCGCTCGGCGCGCGAAATGAGCCTGAAAAACGTGCTGGAAGTGCTGCCGAACCCGGAAAACCGCATCGCCCTCAGCAGCGAGAAGGATGCCATGGGCATCCCCAAGCCGCAGGCGCATTATGCGATCGACGAGTACACGAGACGGGGCCACGAGCGCTCGAAGCAGGATTTCGAGCAGATCGCCAAACTGATGGGCGGCACCAATCTGCGCCACAGCAAGGAAGGCGTGTTCGCCAACAACCAGCACATCTGCGGCACCCTGTCGATGGGTTCCGATCCGGCCAAGGCCGTGTGCGACCAGTGGGGCCGCACGTTTGATCATGCCAACCTGTTCCTGTGCAGCACCGGCGTGCTGCCCACGTCGGGCACCTGCAATTCGACGGAAAACGGCCTGGCCGTGGCACTGCGCACCGTCAAGCATATCCTCGACGAACAACAGGGAGGAACAGCATGATGGCGACCTTCAGAATGGCAGCCGGCGCCGCCTTGCTGGCACTGGCCTTGCCCGTGCTGGCGGCGAACGCCCCCGGCGCCGACGTGCAGGCCATCGAACGTGGCCGCTACCTGGCGACGGCGGGCGACTGCATCGCCTGCCACAGCGTCCCGGGCGGCAAGCCGATGGCGGGCGGACTGTCCCTGGCCACGCCGCTGGGGGCCATCGTCGCCACCAACATCACGCCGTCGACAACGCACGGCATTGGCAACTACACGCTCAAGCAGTTTTCCGACGCCGTGCGCCATGGCGTGCGGGCCGACGGCGCGCACTTGTACCCGGCCATGCCCTACACGGCCTACGCCAGGGTGACGGATGACGACACGGCCGCCCTGTACGCCTACTTCATGCATGGCGTGGCGGCGGTGGACACGGCGCCGGCAACACAGACGGACTTGCCGTTCCCGTTCAACATCCGCCTGTCGATGGCGGGCTGGAATTGGCTCTTCCTCGACAAGAAGCCGTTCGTGGCCGATGCGGCCAAGAGCATGGAGTGGAACCGCGGCGCCTACCTGGCGCAAGGGCTGGCCCACTGCAGCACCTGCCACACGCCGCGCAACGCGCTGATGGCCGAGCAGCTGTCGAAGGAGCTGGGGGGCTTTGATCTGGGCACCTGGTTTGCGCCGAACATCACCTCGGACGCCAACAGCGGCATCGGCAGCTGGAGCCAGCAAGACCTGGTCGATTACCTGCGCACGGGCCGCGCCGCGCACCGGGGGCAGGCTGCCGGACCGATGGCCGAAGCCATCGACCATAGCCTGAAGCACCTGAGCGACGCGGATTTGGACGCCATCGCGCACTACATCAAGAGCGTGCCCGCCATCCGCGACAAGGCGGACACGAAACCGGTGACGCAATGGGGCCAGGCGGGCGATGAGCTCGATGCGATCCGCGGCGTGCCGCTGCCGCAGGAATTGAACAAGATGTCGGGTGCGCAGCTGTACGATGCGCAGTGCGCCAGCTGCCACCAGGCGAAGGGCGAGGGCAGTTTCGACGGCAGCTTGCCGCCCTTGTTCCACAACTCGGTGACGGGCCGCAGCAACAGCAACAACCTGGTGATGGCGATCCTTGATGGGGTGGAGCGGCAGGATGGCAAGGGTAATCATACTGCGGGACACCTGATGCCAGCCTTCCGCCAGACCCTGTCGGACGAGCAGATCGTCACCCTCGGCAATTACGTGCAGAAGATGTACGGCAATCCTGACGTGAAGGTGACGGCGGAGCAGGTGACGACCCTGCGCAACGGCGGTCGTGCCTCGAACCTGATTGGCCTGGCCCGCGCCGGCATCATCGTCGGCGTGCTGGTGCTGCTGGCCTTGCTGCTGTGGTGGCGGGGACGGCGTCGCAAGGAAACATCCGCAGCTTAAAAAATCACCCTGAAGCAAAGGCTGGGGTCAGACCCGACAGGGTCTGACCCCTTTTTTTTTGTGCAGGATTTTGCAACTCGTTTGCATATGCGGAACTTATGTACTATCATGAGTTACATGAGACGCGACAGCAAACTATCATCGATCCTCCATGTGCTGCTGCACATGGCCCACGCGGGACGCCCGATGACGTCCGAGGAACTCTCCGGCTGCCTGGACACCAACCCCGTGCTGGTGCGGCGCGTGATGGCCGGCTTGCGCGAGCGCGGCTACGTGGCCTCGGGCAAGGGGCATGGCGGCGGCTGGCGTATCGTCTGCGACCTGCACAGGGTGACCCTGCAAGACATCTACGTGGCCGTCGGTTCGCCCACCATCTTCGCCATGGGCAACCGCGTCGACCAGCCTGGCTGCCTGGTGGAGCAGGTGGTCAACCAGTCGCTGGCCGGCGCCTTCGACGAAGCCGAGGCGCTGCTGATCCGGCGCTTCGGCGCCGTCACCCTGGCCGACCTGGCCGACCGTTTCAGCCAACAATATGCCATCCACCGAGGAGCACCCCATGCACATCTTTGACGCCATCATCGTCGGCGGCAGCTACGCCGGCCTTTCCGCCGCCACGCAACTGGCGCGCGCGCGCCGCCGCGTGCTGGTGATCGACGGCGGCCAGCGCCGCAACCGCTACGCCAGCCACTCCCACGGTTTCCTGACCCAGGACGGCAGCGGGACGGCCGCCATCGCCGCCGAGGGCAAGGCGCAGCTGCTGGCGTATGCCACCGTCACTTGGCTGGACGGCACGGCCGTGCAGGCGGCGGCCAGCCCCGATGGCGATGGCTTCGACGTGATCCTGGCGGACGGCAATGTCGTTCACGGCCGCCGCCTGGTGCTGGCCACCGGTGTGATCGACGAGCTGCCGCCCGTCGATGGCTTGTCCGAGCGCTGGGGCTGCAGCGTCTTTCACTGCCCCTATTGTCACGGCTATGAACTGCAGCAGGGCGCCATCGGTGTGCTGGCCACAGGGCCCCTGTCGATGCACCATGCGCTGATGTTGCCCGACTGGGGCACGGTCACTTTTTTCCTGAATGGCGCGTTCGAGCCCGATGCGGCGCAGCTGGCGCAACTGGGCGCGCGCGGCGTGACGGTGCTGCGCACGCCCGTGGCGCGGATCGACGGCGTGGCCGACGTGGTCATGGCCGACGGCAGCCGCCATGCGATGGCCGGCCTGTTCGTGGCCACCCGCACCCGCCTGGCCAGTGCCCTGGCTGTGACGCTGGGCTGCGCGCTGGAAGAGGGCGCCATGGGTCCGTTCGTGCGCACCGACGAGCAAAAGGCCAGCAGCGTGCCCGGCATCTTTTGCTGCGGTGACGCGGGCCGCATGGCCGGCAGCGTGGCGTTCGCGGTGGCCGACGGCGCCATGGCGGGTGTGGCGGCGCACCGTTCGCTGATGTTCGGGCTGGATCAGGCGGCAAAACCGCCGTCGATCTTCAGCCCCGCGCCCGTGACGAAGGCCGCTTCGTCGCTGGCCAGGTAAGCCACCATGCCGGCGATTTCATCGGCCGTGCCGTGGCGGGGCAGGGCCATCAGGCCGTGCATCAGGTCGGCGAAGTCGCCCGTGGGCGGGTTCATGTCGGTGGCGACGGGGCCCGGTTCCACGTTGTTGATGGTGATGCCGCGCGGTCCCAGGTCGCGCGACAGGCCTTGCGTCAGGCCGCTCAGCGCCGATTTGCTCATGGCGTAGGCGGCCGCGCCGCCGAAGGGCATGCGGTGCGCATTCGTGCTGCCGATATTGATGATGCGCCCGCCCGTCTGCATGTGCGCCACGGCCGCCTTGATGGCCACGAACACGGCGCGCACGTTGACGGCAATCGTCTTGTCGAAGTCCGCCAGCGAAAAGTCATCGATGGCGCCGGGCAGGAATACGCCCGCGTTGTTGACGAGGATGTCGACACGGCCAAATTGCGCCGCCACCTGGTCGATGGCGGCCGTCAGGGCCGCGGCGTCGGCCGCATCGGCTTGCACGCCCAGCGCCTTGCCGCCGGCCGCTTCCACCTTGGCCGCCAGCGCCTGCGCTTCGGCGGCCGAGCTTTGATAGGTGAAGACGACATGGGCGCCCTGGCTGGCCAGGCGGCGCACGATGGCCGCGCCGATGCCGCGCGAGCCGCCCGTCACAAAGGCGATCTTGTTCAGCAGTGACTGGGTATGGTTGCTTTGGGTTTGCATGATGGGCTTTCTGTGTGAGGAGTCGAGGAATTCAGTATCTAGGTTTCATTCCTGCCGCGCTAGCCATGAATCGCTACAATCACTTTCAACCAAAACGATCAAGTGAGCGGGTAGAATAGGCGCATGGATGCCCTCAATCACTTGCAATCGTTTGTGCTGTCCGCCGAGCTGGGCAGCTTTTCGGCGGCCGCGCGCCGCCTGGGGCTGACGCCGGCGGCCGTCAGCAAGAACGTGGCGCGGCTGGAAGCGAGCCTGGGCCTGCGCCTGTTCCAGCGCAGCACGCGCCGCCTGACCCTGACGGAAGGGGGCGAACGCTTCCTGCAGCAGATCGGCGGCGCCCTGTCTACCCTGCGCGAGGCGATCGCCGGCGTGGCCGAAGAGGGCGGCCAGCCGGCCGGCATCCTGAAAATCAGCATGGCGCCGTCGTTCGGGCGCAGCTATGTGGTGCCTTTGCTGGGCGAGTTCATCGCGCGCTACCCGGGCGTCATCCCCGACTGCCATTTCGACAACCGGCAAGTGGACTTGATCGGCGAAGGTTTCGATGTCGCCATCGGCGGCGGCATCGAGCTGACGCCCGGCGTGGTGGCGCGCGAACTGGGTCACGCCCACGTCGTCGCCACGGCGTCGCCCGCCTTCATGCGGGGGAAACGCATGCCCGCCCATCCTTCGGACCTGGCGCAATTCGACGGCGTGGCGCGCCGCTCGGCCGGCAGCGGCAGATTGCGCAGCTGGATATTGCGCGATGGTTCGGGCGGCGAAGGCGTGGCCGAATGCCGGCCGCGCGCCATCTTCGACGATCCGGAAGCGATGGCGCAGGCAGCCATCATGGGTGTCGGCGTGGCGCTGCTGCCCATGCCGCACGCGCTGGCCCATTTGCGCAGCGGCGCGTTGATCCGCCTGCTGCCCGGCTGGCACGCCGATTCCGGCCCCCTGTCCGTGTACTATGCGAGCAAGAAGCTGCTGCCCGCGAAGACGCGCGTCTTCGTCGATTTTTTGCTGGAGCAGTTCCGCCAGCGCGATTTCGCCGCGCAGATGCGGCCCGATTAATGAGCAAGAGTTCCCAGATACATATTGCCGGTTGCTTTTGAATGTGAATGGAGCAGCAGGCACATACTTAGCTGCGTGGGCCGCAGTTTGGCGACGTACGTGGGTGCAACACCGGATTGTGACGATAGGTTATTAGTGACCACTTTCACTGGTCGTATAAATGGTTTGCCGACTATCTGAAATTGTTTCATCGTAACGTTCGATAAATTGTGCAAACTTTTCTCGGTTGTTATTGTAAGTCTCCACCCATCGTCCCTGAGCAGCACCGAAGGCTTGAATTAAACTGTAGAAGTCGAAATAGTAGACATCGCCAGAGGGGTTTTGCGTGGCGCTGCCTAATCCACCCACTCTAAAAGAGATGCGCCGTACCTTGTTGGCGCGAACTTTTTTCGAGTTAATATTCGTCATGTGCAAGATGCCATTGCGCATTTCCCAAAGCTCTGCGGATGTAATCCCGAGCGGCGCCAAATCAGCATAGGCATCGAGCCATAGGATAAATGGCTGCGGCCCTGGTACGTCACCGTACTCGATATACGCAACGCTATCAATGCACGACACCAACAATTTCATCGCCGATACATAGAGCCGTTTGTTGAATGCGAGCTTTATAGCAAGGAAGTAGTCATCATGGATGAGCAAAGAAAGATTGATGCCTGATGTGTTCGTATACTTAACGAGCCAATCGTCCATATAGCCCCTCTCGCCAAGCGTCTGTGCCACATCATTTACATCTAATTCTCCTGAGCAACTATAGTTAAAGAAGACATTTCCATCCTTGACAGGCGTTATACAGAGCAATGGTGCGGGCCCAGCGTCAACCTGTACAAAAAATTCTTCGATTAGATGGTGGCTGTCCCCAAAGCGACTACGGGCGTTAAATTGCTGCCGTGTGAATGGACCAGTCAGTTTGAATTTTGTGGCCAAGCGAAAATCCTTTTCAACTTGTATCCTGAGGAATTCCATTGCATGTTCTTGGGCTCCACCGTATTGATGAACTCTGTAAGCTAGTTCCGAACAAACGTCGTTCTCAAATAGCAAAAAAATGTTGTAGATGTTTTCGCTCATTCTTGCTCCTCGTGGTTTCTTCAATAGTTAAATGAGATCGTCAATTTTCTCTGACCAGATATCAGCAAGGTCCACGTCCTCGCTATCTGGTTGTTTATGTCTCTCTAGAAGATCCACTTGAAGAGTCATCGGCAGGTCAAATGAAGTACCAGTCACAATGCAGCACCCCTTCGGCAGGTTGGGAATCTGTGATTTTGATACCTGATCGAGCGTGCTGATCGCGTTGTCGATCAAATATAGGTCTCGTTCGTTTACTAAACGATGAATAAAAAAATTGTGAAGTTGGGATACAATAGTTGGAGAAATGTCTGCTGGGCGTTGGCTTGATAGAGTCAAGAACATGCCAAATTTGCGACCTTCTTTAATAATCTCTTCGAATAGCTCAAGGCGATAGTCCCGCCAAACTTCGTGCTCCCTTGATGACTGTTCCGACAAAATGTTGTGGGCCTCATCAATGATCAAATGCATTGTTCTATCGGGAGGCGACGCGACGCTGCTACGATGGCTGTTGTAATAGTGTTTCGCCACTAATAGTGGGAGCACTTTCTTAGTATCTTGGTTGCAATTGCGCAGCGAGATTACTGTCAAAATGCGTGCTTCGGGTAAGGCATCTGAAATATCGACAACCCGCCTTAGATTCGTAAACGCGGATTCACTGCGTTTGAGTAGTGGCTGAATGTGTTCAAACTGAACAAAACTGCTTAAAACGTCAAGCGTTAGATGAAGGTGGGCACGAACCAAAAATTCATCGAATGTGTTGAGATTATCTATGTTCACATCACTCACTAATACTTGCAGTAAGGCAGCATACCTATTCCCATCAGAGTCGAAAAATCGCGGTCCTGCCACAAAAAACTTGCCCTGCTGACTATGCCAATTGACCGTGCCAAGAAACGCTTGCAATTCTTCGGCTTGAATTAACTTACATACGACCCGCAGCAAGTCCAGGCATTCAGTCCTTGGGGCGGCCGATGAGAAAACTGATTTGCAAGTAAATGCAAAGAAGCGTGCCAGGCTATTTACTTGTTTGCGATGTTTGTCCCAGCTCGTTACGACTCGATTGATAAATGGTCGCTGCGTGTTAGTGGTTGCTTGAAACAAAATCGACAGCGTTTCGGTGTGCCAAAACTCGTCTTGGCTGATGGTGATCTTGTCTCCCCCGTCAACAGCAGTCCGCAGACGAAGAACACGTTTTTGTTCGGCATCGATTAATTGATTATTTGTATATTCTCCGTTGAAGTCGAGTAATACAAATCTGCTTTTTTGAGCAAAATCACGAGATTTGGCTTCGAACAATGCAGTATAAAGTTTGGTAAGTGTGTTCGACTTGCCACTACCGGTATTGCCAAAAATTCCAATGTGCGTATTGAAGAGACGCTGCCATGGGATCGCTATTGGAATTTCTTCTTTGAGAAGCTGTCCAATCATCAAGCCCTTAGACTCGTCCTTTGACGTGTATAGGGCCTTGACAGCCGATTCCTGCATGAGAAAAGCAGAGTCTTTGATCATTGGAAGGAATTTGATTCCTTCTCTGAATCGTCCTTCTTCTAGGTATCCGATTGGTTTTACTTCGATCCGGCGTACAAAGTACGAACTACTACCGTCACCTTCGAATCGGCGTTCATCCAGATATTCACCTTGGACTAAGCATATGATGTCCTTGAAACCACGTTGTATCGATAGGTATTCTCGGATCGATATGCCTTTATATTTCTCCCCGTGCAAAAAAAGCGTATCCCGATTCGACTCTTCGAAGATACGAATTGTAATTTTTGTCCCTTCGACAGCGACGACCTCTCCGACGCGGATAGTCATGCCGCAGCCACTTCAGCTAATGCATCCTTTACGCCAACTACGCGCGGCGAAGCAGTAAATACCTGATCATTGAATGCACTGAAATCCAGCGGATCGTCGAGAACGATTGCCTGCACGTTCGGAAACTCACCAAAATGCTTTTCAATAGAGGCCTTCGCCCCTACGCTGTAGCAGCATACATAAACTTGAAGTGAGGGATTCGATAGTGAACGCCTAACCAACTGACGAATATGTTCATCTGCGAATGAAAATCCGAAAGTCAACAACACAGCATGGGGCTTCTCAAGCTCATAGCTCAGGTATCGGAGCATCTGATAGTAATGCTCTTCAAAGACGGTTTCATGAAACTTCCACTTTGTGGGGTTTACGATAGGTAGTAAATCGTATTTTGACCAAAACGCTGAAGTTTCTTTTCCGATAAATCTCACATCTGGCAGGTCTTTCACCATCTTCGTTGCGTCGAGTAGCACGTCGGAAAAATTATCGCATCTGGCGAGCGCGCCTGAGGTTACCAGCCTATCTGCGTTGTTTGTCAGATAATTGACTTGTATTCGATCTGCATCTTTAAACCAGTAACTTGAACCGTGTAAATGGATCAAGTTGACTTGGGGGACTTCGTTACGGTGTCGTCCAAATACTCCGGTTTGCGTCGTCACAGTACTGAAATTCCTAGCATCCAGATAGCGACGCTTAAAACCAGTCGTTCCATCATTAAGGTAGAATTCGTGCTTGCGCTCCTTCCAAAGTTCTTCCGCAGCATGGGCAATGCACCCGTCATAATTCGTCGTAAATAAGTTGCATACCTTGCGTTGATCAGGTCTCTTACGCTTCAACAGCAAGAGCAACGAACTGAGGAGTTTTCGATAATTTTCCAGAGCTGTCGCTTGTGGCCCGGCTTTCATCGCACCAGAATAGTCAAACGAGAGAACGGGTTCGATACACGTCTTGTAGTAGTGCACAAAGAGGGCTGAATATCGAGGGTCGGATCGATCGGCGAAAAGGGTGGCCAGAGACTCAACCGTAGTATGTGTCCCATCATCCGCTTTAATTCCAAGTTCCAACGTCGGGAACAAACCAAACGAGGCACCGGACCCTATTAAGACATTGATATTCTGGTCGCAAAGATCACTAAAGTTAAACGATGAGGTCATGGGATATTCGATTCCAAGGTTGATATCATGGCAACCCATATTACCATTAGGATTATTCCTAAAGTAACTGAAAACTGCCATTTCCTCTTATCGCAACAGCATCAAAGAACGTTTCGGCGGCTGCAATCAGGTGTTGCAGAGCTGTGAATCTTGTAGTTCCTTGAAGTTCTATGCCGCCACCAGCCTGAGTCGCGTGATCTCCGCCGGCGCACCGATGCGCTTCGGCGGGCCCCAATAACCCGTGCCGCGGCTGACATAAATCCACAGGCGGCCTTGCCGGTGCAGGCCCGCCACGTAGGGCTGCTGCAGCGGCACGAACAGATTCCATGGCCAGAATTGCCCCCCGTGCGTGTGGCCCGACAATTGCAGGTCGTAGCCGGCCGCTTCCGCCTCGGGCGCGCTGCGCGGCTGGTGCGCCAGCAGGATGCGGGGGATATCGGCTGGCGCGCCGGCGATGGCGCCCTGCGGGTCGCTGCGCTGATCCGGATCGAAGGCGCCGGCATTGAAATCGGTGACGCCGGCCAGCGCCAGGCGCGCGCCGTCGTGCTCGAGCACCGTGTGTTCGTTCATCAGCACGCGCAAGCCCAGGCGGCGAAATTCCGCCACCCACGGCGCGGCGCCCGAATAGTATTCGTGGTTGCCCGTGACGAGAAAGACGCCGTGGCGCGCCCGAAGCTCGCCCAGCGGCGCCGTATGGCTGGCCAGTTGCGCCACCGTGCCGTCGACCACGTCGCCCGTGATGGCGATGAGGTCTGCCTGCAGGCCGTTGGCGCGCGCGACGATGGCGTCCACATAGGCGCGCTTGATGGTGGCGCCCACGTGGATGTCGCTCAGCTGCACGATGTTAAAACCCTGCAGGGCGGCCGGCAGGCCGGTAATCGGCACCGTCACTTCGCGCACGCGCGCCACACGGCGGGCGTTGATGAAACCAAGAACGGTGGCCAGCAGCGCCAGGGCGAGCGCCGCCACGGCGGAGGCCTGGGCATGCGGGCGGGTGGCGGGGATCAGCATCAGCAGTTCGCGCAGCACGGTGAGCACGAACAGCGAAGAAAAAAAGCCCATGCACAGCGAGCCGGCCCAGCTCAAACGGTCGGCCAGGCGCGCATCGTTGGTGACGGCGCGGGCGAAGATGGTCATCGGCATCAGCATGGTCGACGCCAGCAGGACGGCGCCGCCCAGCAGCCAGCCGGCCAGGCCGACGGGCAGCGCTGGCAGCAGCAGCCAGCCCAGCAGGGCATGCAGGGCGCCCAGTATCATGGTGATGCGCAGCAGCGGCGTGCGGGTTTTCATGTGATCGTTCCAATGGTGGGGGTGCCCGGCGCGGCGGATGCGATGCGGCGCCATCGCCGGCCGCCGATTATAGCCGACGCCTCGGCAATCGGCAGCCGGCTACCCCGCTCATGGTGCGTTCATTCTGCGCTCATGGTGCGATATGCAGCCCCAGCATGGCCAGCTTGCCGAAATCGACAGGCTTGGCGAAGTGCTCGTTGAACCCGGCCTGCAGTGCCGCCTGGCGGTCGTGTTCCTGGCCATAGCCGGTCAGCGCCACGAGCTGGAATTGCTGCGGTATCGGCAGCTGGCGCAATTTGCCGGCCACGTCGTAGCCGCTCATGTCGGGCAGGCCGATGTCGAGAAAGACGATGTCGGGCTTGAATTCCAGGGTGCGCTCGGTCGCTTGCGCGCCCGTGTAGGCCGTGCGCACCGTGTGGCCGTACATCTCCAGCAGTTCGGCCAGGGTGTCGGCCGCATCGCTGTTGTCGTCGACCACGAGGATGCGCTGGCTGCCGCCGCTGGCCGCTTCGGGCGCCGGCGCGGCGGCCGGCACGGGCACGTTGGCGTCGAGGGGCAGCATCACTTCGAAGGTGCTGCCCAGTCCCACGCCGGGGCTGTGCACGCTGACCTGGCCGCCGTGCAAGGTCACCAGGTTGCGCACCAGCGACAGGCCGATGCCCAGGCCGTCCTGCACCCGGTCGGGCGAATGGCCGCTCTGCTCGAACAGGCCGAAGATGCTGTCGATGCTGGCGGCGGCGATGCCGATGCCGTTGTCGCTCAGGCGGATGCGCACATTGTCGCCTTCGCGCGCGGCGGAAATGGCGATGCGCCCGCCCGGCGCCGTAAACTTGGCCGCGTTGAGCAGCAAGTTGGCGACGATCTGCGACAGGCGCACGGCGTCGCCGCAGACCCACAGTTCTTCCTTGGGCAGATGCACGTCGAGCGCATGGCCGCGCGCCTCGATGCTGTGCGAACTCGTTTCCAGCGCGCTGCGGATGACACTGAGCAGGCTCACGCTTTCCCATTGCAGCGAGATCTTGCCCTGCGAAATGCGCGACACGTCGAGCAGGTCGTCCACCAGGCGCACCAGGTGGTCCGTGTGGCGGCCGATGGTGCGGCGCGCATTGTCCTGCACGGCCGGCACGACGGGGTCGAGCTTGCACAACAGGGCCAGCGCCGTGCGGATGGGGCCCAGGGGATTGCGCAATTCGTGGGCCAGGGTGGCCAGGAATTCATCCTTGCGGCGGTCCACGTCGCGCAGCGCGCGCTCGACCCGGCCCAGGCGCAGCAGCGCCTTGACGTTGGCGATCAGTTCATCGGCCTCGATCGGCTCGACCAGGTAATTGTCGGCGCCGCCATCGAGGGCGCGGATCTTGTCGGCCGTGCCGATGCAGGAGGCCGACGTCTGCAGCACCAGGATGGTGTTCGTCTCGGCGCCGCCCTTCAGTTGGCGGCACACTTCCAGGCCGTTGATGTCGGGCAGCTTGACGTCGAGCAGGATCAGGTTAGGGCGGTCCTGGCGGGCGCGCAGCAGCGCGTCGCCGCCGTTCGAGGCTTCGATGACCTTGAAGCCGGCGCGTTTGAGGATGCGCGATTTGGCGTAGCGTGCGCCATCGCTGTCATCCACGTTCAGGATCAGAGCATCGCTGTTGTTATCCGGTAGCATGCGCATTGTCCCAGGTGGTTGTGCCTTGCGGCGGAACCGGCTCTTGCCGGTGGTGTTGGTTGCCGATCAGCGCGCGCAGGGTCGCCAGCAATTGCTGGCGCGACAGCGGCTTGACGTAATAGGCGTCGGCGCCCAGGGCCAGGCCCTTGCGCACGTCGTCGATCTCGGTGGCGACGATGACGGGCACCTGGCGCCGCAGCGGGTTGTTTTTCAGCTCGGCCAGCCAGTGCCAGGCCGTTTCGCCGTGCAGCAGGATGTCGAGGATGACGGCGGCGGGGCGCTGCTGTTCCCAGCGTTCCTGCGCCTCGCGCACGCTGCGCGCGGGGACGACGCGAAATTCGCTGCCGGCCAAGAATTTTTCATACAGCAGGCGCACGGGCGGATTGTCTTCCACCACCAGCACGCCGATGCGCTGGTCGTTGCCGTTGTCGTTGGCCGGCGCGCTCGGCGGCAGGCTGCCTTCGGGCGCATGGTAGCTGGTGGGCAGGACCACGGAAAACAGCGAACCGTGGCCCGGCGTGCTGTCCACGGACACCGTGCCATTGAGCAGGGTGGCCAGGTTGCGGCACAGGGGCAGGCCCAGGCCCGTGCCCTTGACCTTGCGCTGCATGTGGTTTTCCACCTGGCTGAATTCCTCGAAGATCAGCTGCACGTCTTCGGCATCGATGCCCAGGCCCGTGTCGGAGACGGAAAAGCGGATGGCGTCCTGCTCCGGCAAGGGCGTGGCGCTGACGACGATGGCACCCGCCTCCGTGAACTTGAGCGCGTTGGAGATGAAGTTGCGCAGGATTTGCGACAGCTTGCCTTCATCCGTATGGATCTGCAGCGCCGGGTCGGGGTCGATGAAGGTGAGCGTGAGCGTATCGGACACCAGCAGCGGGCGCAGCATGCCGCGCAGGGCGCTGAACAGGTCGGCCACCTGGAAGCTGTTGGCGTGCACGTCGACCTTGCCCGCCTCGATCTTGGCCAGGTCCAGCAGGTCGTTCACCAGGTCGCTCAGGCTGACGGCGCTTTGCAGGATGAACAGCACCTGCTTTTCCTGTTCCTCCGACAGTTCGCCGTCGATGCGGTCGAGCAGCAGCTTGGACAGGGCGCGGATGGAGCTGAGCGGCGTGCGGAATTCATGGCTCATGTTCGACAGGAAGCGCGACTTCATCTGGTCGGCGCGGCGCAGGTGGTCGGCTTTTTCATCGAGTTCCGCGAACAGCGCCACCACGCCCCGGTTGGTGTCTTCCAGTTCGCGCGTCAGTTGCAGCAAATCGTCCTGGCGCGTCTTCAGTTCGGCCAGGGTGCTCAGCAGTTCGCGGTTCTGCTGCTGCACCTCGGACAGCGTGATATCCGAGGGCAGCGCCTGCAGGCTGCCGGACAGGGCGCCGATGCTTTGCCCGTCGAGCAGGGGCGCGTCGCGCGGGAACAGCTTGTGCAGCGTGATTTGCGTGCCGTCGCCGGGCGCGCTGTGGATATGGCAGCGGTCCATCAGGCGCTGCGCGCCCAGGATGCCCAGGCCCATGCCCGTGGGCGAGCGGTAGGTGCCGGCCAGTATCCGGTCGAGCTGCGCGATGCCGGGACCCTGGTCCTCGATGCGGATGCTGAGCACCTGCGGCGCCGTCTGGCCATCGATGGCGAAATGCACCTTGCCGCTGCCCGCGTAGTTGTAGACGTTGCGCGCCAGTTCCGACACGGCCGTGGCGATGCGCACCTGATCCTGCACGCCGAAGCCGCACAGGGCGGCGATCTGCCGCGCGCGCTGGCGCGCCCCCACCACATCGAGTTCGCTGCCGATATGGACCGTCAATATGCGTTGCGTCATGCCCCACCTGTCCTTTCTGCCGTTACAGCCTGATGTTCCTCATGTTCGCGCAGCACCACCACCGTGACGTCGTCGCGCCCGCGCGAAAAATCGCGGTACAGCACGGCGGCGATCAAGCTGGGGTGGCATTGCGCCAGGCCCGGATACTGTTCCAGGTCCCAGCGCGTGTGCAAGCCGTCCGAGTGCATGATCAGGGTCGTGCCCAGCTGCCACGGATAGCAGAATTCCTGCACCTTGCGCAGATTGCTGCCGACGATGCCGTTATGCGACAGCAGATGCCGGCGCTGCTGCGCGTCGAAGGCGCAGGCGGCGATGTTGCCCACGCCGGCATAGCGCAATTCGCGGCGCGCGCTGTCGATATGCGCCACCGCCAACGCCGCGCCGCGCGTGGTGCGCAGCGCGCCGTGGGCCAGTTCGATGAAGGGGGCGGGCAGGGGCGGCAGGCCGGGCGTGTCGTGTTCCAGCAGGGCGCTGGCGCGTTCCGACGCGCGCGCCGCCAGCGGGCCGTGGCCCAGGCCATCGGCCACCATCAGGCTCAGTTCATGGCCTTCGCACACAACGTTCCACGCGTCGCCGCACACTTGTTCCGAGGCCAGCGGCAGGCACACGGCGCCGATGCGCCAGTTCGGATGGGCGGGAATGGCGCTGCTGGCGTTGGGTCCCCATACCACCATCATCAGCACCGTGCCCTTGCCGGGCCCCGTGTACAGGTCGAATTCCTGGCTCAGGCGGCGTATCGCGCCCAGCCCCACGCCGTAGGTGCCCGTGGTGGAATGGCCATCCTGCATGTGCTGGCGCACATTGGCCATGCCGGGGCCGTTGTCGATGGCCAGCACTTCGATGCCGCTGGTGCCGCCGCGCAGCACCTTGCGCAGCAGGATCTCGCCGCGCTGCGCGTGCTTGACGATATTGGTGGCCGCCTCGCTGATGATGATGGCCAGCTGGCCCGTGCGCACATCGTCGAAGCCGATGCGGCGCGCCAGCTCGTTGCCGGCGCGGCGGGCCGCGGCGATCTCGCTCGGTTCGCCGATGGGAAAACTTCTTTGCCTGAGAATGTCAGGCTGTGGTTCCTGGTGGTTCAAAACAGCTTCCATTTCGCGATGGTGACGGTGGTGCCCGCGCCGGGCGCCGTGTCGATGTGAAATGCGTCGGCCAGGCGCTTGGCGCCGCCCAGCCCCAGTCCCAGTCCGCCGCCGCTGGTATAGCCATCGGTCAGCGCCAGGGGAATATCGTCGATGCCCGGTCCCGCGTCGACGAAGCGCAGTTCCAGGCCCTGGCGCGCGCCATCGCTGACGCGCGCGATGCGCGCTTCGCCGCCGCCGCCGTAGCGCAGGGTGTTGCGCGCCAGTTCGCTGGCCGCCGTGATGATCTTGGTCTGTTCGATCAGGCCAAAACCCATGGCGACCATGCTATCGCGCACCTGCTTGCGCAAGCGCACGACGTCCTCGTCGCTGTGCAGGGGCAGGATCTGCTGCAGCTGTTGCGTCCCCGCCTGCGCCCGCTCCTGTGCCTGCGCGCCTAGCACGGCGCCCCCGTCATGCGCATGCGCCGCTCCGTTCCAGCATCTTGATGCCCAGCTCCACGTTGAGCGCCGTGCTCACGCCTTCCAGGGTCAGCCCCAGTTCCACCAGGGTGATGGCGACGGCCGGCTGCATGCCGACGACGACGGTGCGCGCGTCGAGGATTTTCGCCATCGCCGCCGTGTTGCTGATCATGCGGCCGATGAAGGAATCGACGATGTCGAGCGCGGAAATGTCGATCAGTACGCCCGTGGCGCGGTCCGTCACGATGCGGGTGGTCAGGTCGTCCTGCAGGGTCATCGCCAGGCGGTCATGCATATCCACCTGGATCGTCACCAGCAGCAGCCGGCCCATGCGTAAAATGGGGATTCTTTCCATAGGCGCCTCAGTGTTGTTGCTGCTGGTAGGTGATGCTGGAACCCGTGCGTTTCAGGGCCACGACGAAGGCGTCGGCCAGGGTGGCCTTGGTCATCACGTCTTCCAGGTTGACGCCCAGGTGCACGATGGTTTGCGCGATCTGCGGGCGGATGCCGCTGATGATGCAGTCGGCGCCCATCAGGCGCGCCGCGGCGATGGTCTTCAGCAGGTGCTGCGCCACCAGGGTGTCGACGGTGGGCACGCCCGTGATGTCGATGATGGCGATCAGTGCGCCCGTGTCGACGATCTTTTGCAGCAGGCTTTCCATCACCACCTGCGTGCGGGCGCTGTCGAGGGTGCCGATCAGGGGCAGGGCCAGCACGTTTTGCCACAGCTGCACCACGGGCGTGGACAGTTCCAGCAATTCCTGCTGCTGGCGCAATATCACCTGTTCGCGCGCCTTCTGGTAGATGGCGATAGTCAGCAGGCCCAGCTCGTCGAACAATTTGCTGGTGCTGACGATGGCGTCGCCCAGCTGATCCGGCTGCGCCGTGATTTGCTTGCGCAGGTAGGCGAACAGCGGTTCCTTCAGGGAGAACATGAAGCTGGCCGTGTCGATCGGCGAATAGCCCTGGCGCACGCGCGACTGCGATATTTCGGCGAGCAGCTGGCGCGTATCGTCCCAGGCGCCGCCTTCGATGTCGAACGAGTCGCCGCTTTCCAGCGCGCCCGCCAGCAGCGGCAAAAATTGCGACGCCTGCTGGCGCAGCTCGTTTTCGGCGATCTTGTCGCGCCGCACCAGGCGGGCGATCAGGCCGGCCATCCAGCCGTCCAGCAGTTCCGTGTGGTGTTCGTTGATGATGCCGGCCAGTTGCTGCGCCTGGCCCATGCCCGCTTTGTTTTTCATGCTGATCCTTGGCTGAAGTGGAGGGTGCGGCACGGCCGCAAACGGGTCCGCGCTGTGATGAATAAATTATAGGCAGACGTGGCTTTAGCTTGTGTTCTGTGCCGCACATAGTGGCGCATGTCGATGTACATTCCTGTGGGAAACATTGGCGCTTTTAAAGATGCATGTAATTTGCATGTTTAAGTGAATTCCGCTACACTGGCAACACTCAACAAGAGAAACACGCCATGAATATCGACAAATTCAAACAGCAGCACCTGGCCATCCTGGCCGCCATCGACGACTTGCGCCGGCTGGCGCGCGGCGGTGTCGCCGCGCAGGCGCAGGCGATCGCCGAACAGATCGTCGCCATGAGCGGCTTGATCAAGCTGCACCTGGCCGTCGAGCAGCGCTACCTGTACCCGGCCGCGCAGGCGTCCGGCGTGGCCACGGTGGCCCGGCTGGGGCGCCAGTATGAAAACGAGATGCACGGCATCGCCGGCGCCTACCTCGATTTCGCGGGCCGCTGGAATACGCCCGTGCGCCTGGCTGCCGAACCGGACGCCTTCCGCAGCGAAGCCAATACCGTGCTGCACGCGCTGTTCCAGCGCATGCGCCGCGAGGATCACGACCTTTATCCCGCCATCGAAGCGTTGTAGGGCAGCTAACCAAACCTACTGCGCGTCGCGCTTTGCGGCCTGCGATGCTCACCGTGCGTTAGCACGGTTGCGCTTCTTAGCCACAAATCATCGCCGCTCGCTACGGTTTTGTTAGCTGCCGTTATTTTCCGGCTTTCTTCTTATTTCAAATTCATACAGGGATTTCACATGCTGACCCAAGAACAACGCGCCATCATCACGGCCACCGTCCCCATCCTCGAGCAGGGCGGCGAAGCGCTGACGCGCCATTTCTACAAGAATCTGTTCCGCGATCATCCCGAAGTGCTGCCGTACTTTAACCAGGCGCACCAGCACAGCGGCGACCAGCAGCGCGCGCTGGCCAATGGCGTGCTGATGTATGCCAAACATATCGACCAGCTAGAAGCGCTGGGCGAGCTGGTGGCCACCATCGTCAACAAGCACGTGGCCCTGCAGATCCGCGCCGAGCACTATCCGCTGGTGGGCGCCAGCCTGCTGCAGGCGATCCGCGAAGTGCTGGGCGAAGAGGTGGCCAGCGACGCCGTCATCGATGCCTGGGGCGCGGCCTACGGCCAGCTGGCCGATATTTTGGCCGGCGAGGAAGGGCGCATCTACAAGGCGCAGGCTGCCGCGCCGGGCGGCTGGAGCGGCGCGCGCGACTTCACCGTGCGCAGCAAGACGGTGGAAAGCGGCGAGATCACGTCCTTCCTGCTGGCGCCCGCCGATGGCCAGCCCGTGCTCGACTTTGCGCCGGGCCAGTACATCGGCGTGCTGGTCGACGTCGATGGCGTGCCCATGCGCCGCCAGTACTCCTTGTCGGCCGCCAGCAATGGCCAGACCTACCGCATCAGCGTCAAGCGCGAAGAGGGCGGCAAGGTGTCGAATTTCTTCCACGACCACGTGCAGGCGGGCGATACCGTGCAGCTGACGCCGCCCTCGGGCGACTTCGTGCTGACCGAGAGCGACAAGCCGCTGGTGCTGATCAGCGGCGGCGTGGGCATCACGCCCACCCTGGCCATGCTGACGGCGGCCCTGCGCGGCACGCGTCCCGTGCATTTCATCCACGCGGCGCGCCACCACGGCGTGCATGCGTTCCGCGCGCAGATCGATGCACTGGCCGCGCAGCATCCGCAGCTGCAGCGCTATTACTGCTACGCGGAACATGCCGGCGAGCAAGATGCCCCGGACGCCGTCGGCTTGCTGAATAAAGAGCAGTTGAATAGCTGGCTGCCGGCCTCGCGCGACGTCGACGCCTACTTCCTGGGGCCGCAGCCGTTCATGCGGGCCGTCAAGCAATACCTGCGCGAGCTGGGCGTGCCGGAACGGCAGACGCACCATGAATTCTTCGGACCGGCAGCCGCCTTGAACTGATTTCTACTGCCTTGTGTTGCCCCTGCGAGAAAAAACCGCCGCCGTAAGGGGCGGGTAAGCCTCGCGCCGTATCGTGAATGCAAGCTCGAAAAGAAAAGAGCAGTTTTTTACATAACGGAGGCAACACCATGCATGACGATCTTGTGCAACAAATCAAGCGCGACCCCAATTATCATCAGCTGGTCAAGGTGCGCTCGCGCTTCGGCTGGGCCCTGACGGGCCTGATGATGCTGGTGTACTACGGCTACATCCTGCTCATCGCGTTCGACAAGGAATTTCTTGCTGCCAAAACGGGCACGGGCGTGATGACCTGGGGCATGCCGATCGGCCTGTTCGTCATCGTGTTTACCGTGGTGATCACGGGCATCTACGTGCGCCGCGCCAACAAGCAATTCGACGACCTGACCAGCGCCATCCAGGCACGGGTGCAGGCATGAGCGCCGCCAAGCATGCGCTGCGCGGCGTGGCCGGCCTGAGCGCGCTGGCCTTGCTGGGGGCCAGCAATGCCGCGTTCGCGGCCGGCGCCGACCTGGGCCAGGCAGTCAAGCAGCCGACCAACTGGACGGCGATCATCATGTTCGCCGTCTTCGTCATCTTTACCCTGTTCGTCACCAAATGGGCGGCCAAGAAGACCAAGTCGGCTTCCGATTTCTACACGGCGGGCGGCGGCATCACGGGCTTCCAGAACGGCCTGGCCATCGCGGGCGACTATATGTCGGCCGCATCGTTCCTCGGCATTTCCGCCGCCGTTTTTTTGAACGGCTATGACGGCCTGATCTACGCCATCGGCTTTCTCGTCGGCTGGCCCGTCATCACCTTTTTGATGGCCGAGCGCCTGCGCAACCTGGGCCGCTACACCTTTGCCGACGTGGCCGCCTACCGCTTCAAGCAGGCGCCGATCCGCATTTTCTCGGCCTCCGGCACCCTCGTCGTCGTGGCCTTTTACCTGATCGCGCAGATGGTGGGCGCGGGCCAGCTGATCAAGCTGCTGTTCGGCCTCGAATACTGGATCGCCGTCGTCCTGGTCGGTACCTTGATGATGATCTACGTGCTGTTCGGCGGCATGACGGCCACCACCTGGGTACAGATCATCAAGGCCGTGATGCTGCTGGGCGGCGCCACCTTCATGGCCGTGGCCGTGCTGGCGCAATTCAACTTCAGCCCGGAAGCGCTGTTCGCCAAGTCGGTGGACGTGCATGCCACCAAGGAAGCCATCATGGGCCCCGGTTCCTTCATCAAGGACCCGATCTCGGCCATCTCGTTCGGCATGGCGCTGATGTTCGGCACGGCCGGCCTGCCGCACATCCTGATGCGTTTCTTCACCGTGCCGAGCGCCAAGGAAGCGCGCAAGTCCGTGTTCTGGGCCACCACCTGGATCGCCTATTTCTACATTCTGACCTTCATCATCGGCTTTGGCGCCATCGTGCTGGTCAGCACCAATCCCGAGTTCAAGGATGCGGCCGGTAAATTGCTGGGCGGTAACAACATGGCGGCCGTGCACTTGGCCAAGGCCGTGGGTGGCAACGTCTTCCTGGGCTTCATGTCGGCGGTCGCGTTCGCCACCATCCTGGCCGTGGTCGCGGGCTTGACCCTGTCGGGAGCGTCGGCCGTGTCGCACGATCTGTATGCCACCGTCATCAAGAAGGGCAAGGCCACGGGCGCCAATGAATTGAAAGTGTCGCGCGTGACGACGATCGTGCTGGGCATTATCGCCGTGGTGCTGGGCATCGCTTTTGAAAAGCAGAATATCGCCTTCATGGTCTCGCTGGCCTTCGCCATTGCCGCCTCGGCCAACTTCCCCGTGCTGTTCATGTCGGTGCTGTGGAAAGACTGCACCACGCGGGGCGCCACCATCGGCGGCTTCCTGGGCTTGATCACGGCCGTCGCCCTGACGGTGGTGTCGAAGTCCGTGTGGGTCGACGTGCTCGGTCATGGCGAGGCGCTGTTCCCGTATGCGTCACCGGCGCTGTTCTCGATGACGGCGGGCTTCGTCGGCATCTGGCTGTTCTCGGTGCTCGACAAGAGCCCCCGCGCGCGCATCGACCGCGCCGGCTACGAAGCGCAGCAAATGCGTTCGGAAACGGGCATCGGCGCGGCAGGCGCCAGCGCGCATTGATGTAAAGAAGTGTTGTTGAAGAAAACAATCACGCCCGGTTCGCCGGGCGTGATTGTTTTGCGCGCCTGCAATTCATTTCTGTGCATCTTGCAGTCGGGCGCTTTGCTCATGAATTGAGAAAGGTCAGTAAGGATTGAGGCTGTTTGACCTATAAAGAGAGTACTTCCGGTGAGCGGTGCCCGCGAAGTAAGAGGCTGTGACCATGAGCGGCTATCTATGTCTTTGGCGCAAAGTGTGGACGTACGTCTGGAAGGGGATGTCATGAATGCATCAGGGACTCATTCTTCTCACTGGTTGCCTTCCATAATGATTGCATTGATCGGCTTGGCTTCAGCATTAGGCAGCAGTTACATCCAAACGCAAAGGGTGGCTACGGAAACAGCGCAAAAAGTTATCGGTAATAATCTCATTCCGATAGGCGCGGTCATCGGCTCGATGCTGCCGCCTGCCGAGTTTTACCGTCAGGCAGGGCTTGATTCCACCTATGTTCCTGAAAAATACACGTGGGTTCTCGCGGATGGGCGGGATGTGACGCGTTCGGTGTACGAAAAAATTTCCAGCGGAAAGCGCACGGTCCCCGATCTGCGTGGTTTGTTCTTGCGCGGAATAAATGAAGGTGCAAGGAATGATCCAGACGGCGAACGCATGGCCGGTAGCGTGCAGCCGGATTCCTTTGCCGCGCATAATCATGTTGCCGCTCTTCCCAGGATAGCCGAAAGGATCGAAGCTGCCGCTTATGGGGGGATCGCTGCCAGGGTAGTGGCAGCGTCTGAGAACGGATCGACAGCGGTTTCCGTTGAAAACAAGGGTGGACCGGAAACCCGGCCTCGCAATGCCGCTGTGTATTGGTATATCCGCATCAATTAGCCGGCAGTCAGGGCAGTGTTTTCTGCCATTTCTTCAGCCCACGTTTCGCATGCTACTTCCCGGCGCGGCAGTTGCGCAACATTGGTATGGCCTTACTTTGCCACGTGCAGGGGAATCACGCCCGCCGCCAGCGCTGGCGCGCCCGGCGTCGCTTCGAGTATCGATGCCAGGGTTACCGTGTCGAGCACGGCCAGGAAGGCGGCCGTGGCCTGGCCCAGCTTGGCTTTCAGCAGGCAATCGGGCGTCAGCGGGCAGGTATTGTTTTCCTTGTTAAAACATTCCGCCATAAAAAAGTCATTTTCCGTTTCGCGTACCACGGTGCCGATATTGATCTCGGCCGGGTCGCGCGCCAGGCGCAGGCCGCCATTCCTCCCACGCACGGTTTCCACGATGCCCGACAGGCCCAGCTGGTGCACCACCTTCATCAGGTGATTCTTGGAAATAGCATGCAGGTCGGCGATGTCCTGGATGGTGACAAGGTGGTCGCGGTGCACGCCCAGGTACATCAGGGTGCGCAGGGTGTAGTCAGTGTAGGCAGTCAGTCGCATGGGCATCGTTCATAAGATGTGGATTACATCCTTGTTTCATCCGCAGCATACAGGAGAGCGCCGGCCCTGTGTGTTGCGCCGTCACTTTTGATCCTCGAAAGACAAAAGTTGATTGCCTTTCGCTTAAATGCGTAGTAAATTTTCATATTGTTGCCCTGGTAAATAGCTTGCAGGCCCTTGTTGGCCCTTTGAGCATGGATTTTATTGATGAAAATCAAGAGGATGGTGAAGCAATAAGGTAAATTTACTACAAAAATCGGATGATGGGCGTTTCCCGGCCGGGGAGCGCGTACTACGCAATCTGTGCGGTGCCACCGTGGCCGCCCCAGGAAATACATACCATGCAAATGAATGAAGTGAAAGACGAGCTGCTGAGCAGCGATATCCGCCAGCTGGGCCGTCTGCTGGGCGACGCCATCCGCAACCACCTGGGCGACCCTGCCTTCGAGCGCATCGAACATGTGCGCCAGCTGGCCATTCGTTTCCGCCGCGACAATGATGAAGCGGCGCGCGCGCAGCTGTCGGACGCGCTGCAAGCGCTGTCGCAGGAAGAAACCACGCAATTGACGCGCGCTTTCAGCTATTTCTCGCTGCTGGCCAACATTGCGGAAGATCAACATCATATCCGCCGCACGCGCGCCCATTTGATCGCCGGTTCGCCGCCGCGCCAGGGCAGTCTCAGCCATGCCGTCGGCAATGTGTTTGACGCGGGCAAGGCCGATGCGCTGGAAACCTTCTTTGAAGATGCGTTTGTCAGCCCCGTGTTCACGGCGCACCCGACGGAAGTGCAGCGCAAGAGCATCCAGAATTGTCAGATGGCCATCGCGCGCCTGTTGAGCGACCGCGACCGCGTGCAAATGACGCCGGAAGAGGCGGAACAGAACGAAGAAGCGCTGGGCCGCGGCATCGTCACCCTGTGGCAAACGCGACTGTTGCGCACGAGCAAGCTGTCCGTCATGGATGAAGTAGCCAACGGCCTGTCGTTCTACGACCACACGATTTTGCGCGAATTGCCGAAATTATATTCCTCGCTGGAAACCATGCTGGCCCAGCGCGATGCCCGCTGGGAAGATGCGGAACTGCCTAATTTCATGAAAGTCGGCAGCTGGATAGGCGGCGACCGCGACGGCAATCCCTTCGTCACGGCCGACATCCTGCGCAGCACCCTGCAGACGCAAGCCGACAAGGTGCTCGACTTTTACCTCGGTGAATTGCGCAAGCTCGCTTCGCAACTGTCGCTGGCGCAAATCCTGAACGCCTGCAGCGAGCCGCTGCGCGCGCTGGCCGAGCGCTCGGCCGATGCGTCGCCGCACCGGGTCGACGAACCGTACCGCCGCGCCCTGCACGGCATCCATGCGCGCCTCGATGCGACGCGCGTGGTGCTCTCTGGCAAGGGCAAGCAAGCGGACGGCGTGCAGCCTTACGCGGCGGCCGCCGAACTGCTGGCCGACCTGGACGTGGTCCAGCACTCGCTCGTCAGCAATGGCTTGCGCGCGCTGGCGCGGGGCCGGCTGCGCCAGCTGCGCCGTGCCGTCAAGGTGTTCGGCTTTTCGCTGGCGCCGCTCGATCTGCGCCAGAATTCCGACGTGCACGAGCGCGTCGTGGGCGAACTGTTCGCCGGCGCCCAGCCGGGCCTCGTCTACCTGGACCTCGATGAAGAGCAGCGCATCAGCTTGCTGCTGGCCGAGCTGGAGTCGCCACGCCTGCTGACGTCGCCGTATGCGCAGTATTCGGAAGAAACGACGTCCGAACTCGACATCTTCCGCGCCGTGCGCGACGCCCACGTCAAATACGGCAAGGAATCGGTGCCGAACTGCATCATCTCGAAGGCGGCCAGCGTGTCGGACTTGCTGGAAGTGGCCTTGCTGCTGAAAGAAGTGGGTTTGCTGCGCCAGGACAGCCGCGAAGTGGACGTCAACATCATTCCCCTGTTCGAAACCATCGACGATTTGCGCGCCGGCCCCGCCATCATGGCGCGCGCCTTCGGCTTGCCGTTCTACCGGGGTTTGCTGGCGTCGCGCGCGGACCAGCAGGAAGTCATGCTTGGTTATTCCGACAGCAACAAGGACGGAGGCTTCTTGACCTCCGGCTGGGAACTCTACAAGGCCGAGATCGAGCTGGTGACGGTGTTCAAGCAATACCAGATCAAGCTGCGCCTGTTCCACGGCCGCGGCGGTTCCGTGGGCCGCGGCGGCGGACCCAGCTACGAAGCCATCCTGGCCCAGCCGGCCGGCGCCGTGCAGGGACAGATCCGCCTGACGGAGCAGGGCGAAGTCATCACGGCCAAGTATGCGAATCCGGAAGTAGGGCGCCGCAACCTGGAAGTGCTGGTGGCCGCCACCATCCAGTCGACCCTGCTGCCGCAGGCGCAGCTGCAGCCGAAGGCTTCGGCCGGCGCGGGCCATTTGGCCGCGATGGAAGAGCTGTCCGGCACGGCCCTGAACGCTTACCGCGACCTCGTCTACGGCACCGAGGGCTTCGAACAGTACTTCTGGGAATCGACGGTGATCGCGGAAATTGCCGCCCTGAACATCGGCAGCCGTCCCGCCTCGCGCAAGAAGTCGACCTCGATCGAGGATTTGCGCGCCATTCCCTGGGTGTTGAGCTGGGCGCAATGCCGCTTGATGCTGCCGGGCTGGTTCGGTTTTGGTTCCGCCGTGCAAGCCTACCTGGCCGCCCATCCCGCCGACGGGGCGGACGTGCTGCGCGGCATGTACACGGACTGGCCCTTCTTCACTTCCCTGCTGTCGAACATGGATATGGTGCTGGCCAAGAGCGACATCGCCATCGCCGGCAAGTATGCGGAGCTCGTCAAGGACAAGGCCCTGCGCGACGCCATCTTTACACGCATCCGCGCCGAATACGCGGCCACCCTGGACGCCTTGAAGCTGATCACGGGCCAGGAAGAGTTGCAGCAAGCCAACCCGCTGATGCAGCGCTCGATACGCAACCGTTTCCCCTACATCGACCCGCTCAACCACGTGCAGGTGGAGCTGCTGAAACGCTTCCGCGAGGGTAAACAGGATGCGGCGGCCCGCACGGGGATTCATTTGTCGATCAATGGCATTGCGGCGGGGTTGCGCAACAGCGGTTAACTTTTAGGGCAAAGTTGCCGAAATTCCGGGGTCAGACCCGCCGGGTCTGACCCCAGCTTTGCACTTGGGTTGGCTTTACGAATTCAGTAGAAAACAACAAGGAGACAGCATGACCATCAAAGTTGCCATCAATGGCTATGGCCGCATCGGCCGCAACGTCTTGCGCGCGTTTTATGAAGGCGGCAAGCAGCAGGATATCGAAATCGTCGCCATCAACGACCTGGGCGATGCCAAGTCGAATGCGCATTTGACGCGCTACGACACGGTGCACGGCAAGTTTCCCGGCGTCGTCACCATCGACGGCGACAATATGCTCGTCAATGGTGACCGCATCCGCGTGTTCGCGCAGCGCGATCCGGCCCTGATTCCATGGGGAGAACTGGGCGTGGACGTCGTGCTTGAATGCACGGGTTTCTTCACGACCAAGGAAAAAGCCTCGGCGCATTTGAAGGGCGGAGCAAAGAAAGTCATCATTTCCGCGCCGGGCGGCAAGGACGTGGACGCCACCATCGTGTTCGGCGTCAACCAGCACGTGCTGAAAGCCACGGACACGGTCATCTCGAATGCTTCGTGCACGACGAATTGCCTCGCGCCATTAGTAAAACCGCTCAACGACGCCATCGGCATCGAATCGGGCCTGATGACCACCGTGCACGCCTACACGAACGACCAAGTACTCTCCGACGTGATGCATGAAGACTTGCGCCGCGCCCGTTCGGCCACGCATTCGATGATTCCCACCAAGACGGGCGCGGCGGCCGCTGTCGGCCTGGTGCTGCCGGAACTCAATGGCAAGCTCGATGGTTTCGCCGTGCGCGTGCCGACCATCAACGTCTCGCTGGTCGACCTGTCCTTCATCGCCAAGCGCGATACCACGGTGGAAGAGGTGAATGCCTTGCTGAAAACGGCGTCGGAAGGCGCCCTGAAAGGCATCCTCACGTACCAGACGGAACCGCTCGTTTCCATCGACTTCAACCACAACCCGGCCTCGTCGAACTTCGATTCGACCTTGACCAAGGTGTCGGGCCGCCTCGTGAAAGTGTCGTCGTGGTATGACAACGAGTGGGGCTTCTCTAACCGCATGCTCGACACCACGGTCGCCCTGATGGCGGCCAAGTAAGAAGAACCAGCGCTGATCCAGCGCACCAGGACGGCCGGCCCACAAGGCCGGCCCTTGCAGCAGCACGAACTTTATAGAAAGCAGCACACCATGACCATGCAAGTACAGCAACGCGCCACCAAGATCGTTTCCACCATCGGCCCCGCTTCGAACGATATCGATACCCTGGTCCGCATGTTCAAGGCCGGCGTCGACGTCGTGCGCCTGAACTTTTCGCATGGCAAGGCGCAAGACCATATCGACCGCGCCCGCATGGTGCGCGAAGCGGCAGCGCTGTGCGGCCGCGAAGTGGCCATCATGGCCGACTTGCAAGGCCCGAAGATTCGCGTCGGCAAGTTTGAAGAAGGCAAGATTTTCCTGGAAAACGGCGCCAAGTTCATCCTCGACGCGAAATGGGGCGAAAACGGCGAACTGGGCAACATCGAGCGCTGCGGCCTCGACTACAAGGAATTGCCGCGCGACTTGCGCGCTGCCGATGTGCTGCTGCTCAACGATGGCCTTATCGTCCTGACGGTCGATAAAGTCGTCGGCAGCGAAATCCACACGACCGTGAAAATCGGCGGCGAATTGTCGAACAACAAGGGCATCAACCGCCAGGGCGGCGGCTTGTCCGCGCCAGCCCTGACGGCGAAAGACATGGAAGACGTGAAAACGGCGATGAGCTTCCAGGCCGATTACGTGGCCGTCTCCTTCCCGAAAAACGCCACGGACATGGTCATGGCGCGCCAGCTGGCCAATATCGCCGGCGAAGCGTGGGACCACAAGCCGATGATGATCGCTAAGATCGAACGGGCGGAAGCCATTCCCGCGCTGCAGGAAATCCTCGACGCCTCCGACGGCATCATGGTGGCGCGCGGCGATTTGGCCGTCGAGGTGGGCAATGCGGCCGTGCCGGCCTTGCAAAAGCGCATGATCAAGATGGCCCGCGCGTCGAATAAGCTTGCCATTACGGCCACGCAGATGATGGAATCGATGATCGTCAACGCTGTGCCCACGCGCGCGGAAGTGTCCGACGTGGCCAATGCCGTGCTCGACGGCACGGATGCCGTCATGACGTCGGCGGAAACGGCCTCGGGCCGCTACCCGATCGAAACGGTGGAAGCGATGGCCGCCATCTGTTTGGACGCGGAAAAGTGGGATACCTGCAAACTGGACGCCGATTTCCTCAACGCCACGTTCTCGCGCATCGACCAGTCGATCGCCTACGGCGCGCTGTTTACAGCCCACCACCTGCGCGTGAAAGCGATCGCCACCCTGACGGAATCGGGCTCCACGGCGCTGTGGATGAGCCGTTGCAACATCGACATCCCCATCGTGGCCCTGACCCCGAGCGTGGGCACGCGCCGCAAGCTGGCCCTGTACCGCAACGTCAGCACCCTGGAACTGACGTCCGGCACGGACCGCGACAAGGTTTTGCAGCAGGCGGAAGATTTGCTGGTGGAACATAAAGTCGTGACCAAGGGAGACACCGTCGTGCTGACCTGGGGCGAGCCGATGGGCAAGGTCGGCGGCACGAACGCGTTGAAGATCATGAAGATCGGTCAGCACTAAATCGTCCACTGGTGCCGGTGCCCGCCTGGCGGACCCGGCCTCATCCTGCTTTGCCCCGTATATCCAGCAATTATAAAAAATATATTTATTAATTGTAAAAATTAATAGATTTAAATACAATTACATGCATCGTGTTTTTGATAGCCCATCCATAAAGGCTTTGCATGCAGTTATTTCGTCTTGCCGCCATCTCCTTGTTGACCGTTGCGGGCTTGCCGGTGCATGCCGGGGCGGCCGTCTTTCCTGCCACCCCGGCGGCGGACATCGCACAGCATTTCACTGATTACTATGGCGTGCGCCAGCATGCGCAGCAGCGTGTCCAGGTGACGACGGCGACGCTGGGCGGCGTTACGCGGCCCGTGGTGCGCGCTGACTGGTACAGCACGGACGCCACGCCGCACAGCGATGCCTACCTGTTGAACGAACAGCATCCCGTGCAATCGCCCCGGCGCTGGTATGCCATGAGCATCTTCCTGCCGGTCGACTGGATTGCCACCAGCGTGCCCGTCACCGTGGCCCAGGTCGACAACGGCAGCGGGGCAGGTGCATTGGCGCCGCCGCTTGCACTGCAGATACGTGGCGACCAGCTGACGCTGAACATGAATTTCAATCATCGGACTAGCGATATCACGCCCGCCAATTCTGCGCGCCGCACGGTGCTGGCTGGGCCGGCAACTCTGGGCAGCTGGCATTGCATGGTGGTGCGTGCTGACTGGTCTGCGGTGGCCGGCACCGGTGAATTGCGGGTGTACATGAATGGCAGTGCGAAGGAAACTTTCTTTGCCCGCTTAAGCCACAACAGCTATGCGGGCGCGCTGCACGTGCCGCGCGTGGGCTTGAGCGTACCCGAGGGGGCGGCACCCGGCCATCGCGTGATGTATGCCGACTTTATATGGGTGGGCGATGCCGCCGCATCACTCAATGACTTGACGCAAAAGACGCCTTGCCATGCAGCGCCTTGAGCAATCCCTGAAGCAAAGGTTTCCCATGCGCTCATTTATCGCCACCGCCATGCTGGCATTGCTGGCTGCCACGCCGCTGCACGCGCAGGTCGTCAACAGCATCGGCGGACCCGTGACCACCATGGCGCCGACCAGCTTGCCCAGGCCAGCCAGTTTTGACAATGTGACGACACGCTATTTCAGCTGGCTGTATGGCATTAGCGCCGGCAATCCTGCTGGCCTGGAATTGGTGGGCGATCCCGCCGTGACGCAAGGCGTCGAGATGCGCAAGGTATTTCGCATGACGGTCAATGCCAGCGATCCCGACGATTATGGCAAGCGCACAGAGGTAACGCCATCGTATGAGCGCATGCCCCAGGGGCGCCGTTGGTATGCGGGCGGCGTGTATTTTCCCGCCGACTGGGACTTGACGGGCAAGGATGGCTGGATCGTCGTCTTCCAGGTGCACAGCTCCAGGGGCATCGTCGTGACGTCGCCACCGTTCTCGATCGTCGCCGACGGCCCTGACCTGCTGCTGGAGACGCGGGCCAATCACCGCGACACCTACACGCTGAAGGACGGTGTGATGGTGCCCGATGCGACCCCGAACAACACGATGCATCAACGGTTGGTGCTGGGGAAAATTGAACGTGAGAAATGGTATTGCGTGGTACTCGATGCGGATTGGCAGCATGCCTCAGGCACGGGCGCATCGCGCCTGTGGCTCAATGGCAAGTTGGTGTATGAGGGAAGCAATTTCCCGACCCACTATATGAATGTGGACTTGCCGTTGCGCGGCAATTATCCGAAGACGGGCGCCTACCTGGGCGGATTTCAGGACACGCTGCACGGCAAGCGTGTCCTGTACACGGATTTCATCCATCTGGGCGGCGCCGCCAGTACCTATGCGCAAATGGCCGGTCAGACGCCATGCCCCGTGCCGCCGGCAACGTAGTCAAGGCGACAGCTTCACCACTGTCGTCAGTGCTATGAGCCTCAGTCTTAAGAATTGCTGAAAAAAACGTGCTCAGCGGCGCATTGCCTTGCAGACGCCCAATCTGCCATTGCGATGCCCGCGTTTCCGTGTCAGCATGGTTCTCCTGCCTTGCAAGGCGCATCCGGAGTGCATGATGACTGAATACTTGCCTGCCTTGATCTGGTCGCTGTCGGCTTTCGTTTGCCTCTTCATTGCCAAGCGCCGCTCCTTGAAAACTACGGCTGTCAGGGCCATCCTGGTGGTGCTCCTGGGGCCGTTTGCCATTCCCTTCGTATTGGCAGCCAGGCCCGGGATGCACGGCTAAGCGTGCGGCCTGCATGCGTTCCTCTTTGCTATATTTAAACTTTTAGCCAAAAGGAATGCCCATGAAACGCAGCGCGACCCTGTTCCTGATGATGATCCTTCCCCTGTGCGCAGCCACGTCCGCCTCGGCGGCGGAACCGGCGCAGCGCTTGCAGCGTGCCACGGGGCTGTGGAAGGTGACGCCCGCCACCTCGCCGTTTTCCTGGGAAATTTGCGTTGATCAGCAACGCGACCGCCTGATCGACGACGACTTGTGGAGCGATTTCGAGCAGGAATGCCAGATCGCGTCGCAAAGCCGCCAGGGCGACAGCTATACTTTCCAGTCCAGCTGTCCTGGCGCCAAGCTGGCGGGCAGTTTCAAGGGCGACCTGGCCAAGGCTTATACCCTGACCGCCGATACCACTATCGAACTGAACGGCAAGACCGAGGTGCAACGCACGGAACTGGCGGGCGTATTCCTCGGTGCCTGTCCCGCCGGGTTGGCGCCGGGCGCGAAGAAAATGCGCGGCGGCATGGTCATGAAGAGCGTGTATATCAACCGCTAAGTAATCCTCGGAAAATTAGTGTGAATTTATGACAAACAGAACCGGATGCTATGCAAGGCGTTCGCTGCGACGCAGTGCGAGCACTGCTAGCAGTGAGCAACGCCGCAGAGCGCCGGTTATGGAAGTCAGAAATCACAATAATTTATTGGGGGTTACTTAGCAGCCGGCAAGCGCGCTGAAACAACGGTTTCCAGCGATAGGCAGGCGCCGGCATTGACGCCGGAGGCCCGGATTTGTGATAATGAGAATTATTATCAATTAGTCGCGCCTTGCCTTGCGCGCATTGGAGTCCCGAGTGAACATTGCGCAGTCCAGCGAGTCGATAGCAGGCATCTACAGCAGCCACCACGGCTGGCTGATGCGCTGGCTGCGCGCCAAGCTGCAGTGCGCCGACCATGCGGCCGACCTGGCGCACGATATCTTCGTGCGCCTGCTGACGGCGCCGCCCGAGAGCCGGCACAGCCTGCGCGAACCGCGCGCCTATCTCACCACCGTGGCGCAGCGCCTGCTGATCGACCATTACCGGCGCCTGTCGCTGGAGCAGGCGTGGCTGGAAACCCTGGCGCAGCAGCCTGAATTGCTGATGCAGTCGCCGGAAGAGCGTTTGCTGGTATTGGAAGCCTTGCAGCGCATCGATGCCATGCTCGATGGTTTGCCGCCGCTCGTGCGCGACGCCTTCCTGCTGGCGCATGTCGATGGCCTCGCCTATGCAGAAATCGCCCGGCGCCTGGGCGTGAGCGAGCGCAGCATCAAGCGCTATATGGTGCAGGCGTTCGAGCGCTGCATCCTCTTGATCCTGTGAACGCCAGCACGGCTGCCATCGACCCGCGCGCCGCCCGCGCGGCGGCGCAATGGCTGGTGCGCTTGCATGGGGGGCCTTTGAACGTTGACGAACAGCAAGCCTTCCAGGCCTGGCGCACCAGCGATCCCGCGCACGAAGCGGCCTGGAAAAGGGCCGAGCTCGTGTGCGGCACCCTGGCCAGCGTGCCGCCGGTGCTGCGCCAGGCGGCGGACGGGGCGCCGCAGTCGCCGCAGCGGCGTGCCGTGCTCTACGGCCTGGCCGGGCTGATCGTGGCCGGACCGGCACTGTGGCTGGCCAGCCAGTCGGCGCCGTGGCAAGCGTGGCGCGCGGCCATCCGCACGGCCAGGGGCGAAATCCGCCACATGACATTACCCGATGGCACGCAACTGGTACTCAATACGGACACGGCCATCGACGTGCGCTTTGACGGCGCGGCGCGGCTGGTGGTCTTGCATGCCGGGGAAATACACGTCGCCACGGCGCACGACGGGGCCGTGCCGGCGCGCCCGTTCCTCGTGCGCAGCAGTAATGGCGTCGTGCGCGCGCTCGGTACGCACTTCAGCGTGCGCCACGGCGGCAGCGTGCTGGCGCCGCGCACGCAGGTGAGCGTCAGCGAGGGCGCCGTCGAGATCCGGCCAAGGGAAGCTTCCGACGCCTTGCGCAGGGTCGATGCGGGCCGGCAGGGCAGTTTTGACGACGCGGCCGTTTCCGCCTTGACGCCGCTGGCGCCGCATGCGGACGCCTGGCTGCGGGGCGTGCTGATCGCCGAGCGCATGCCGCTGGGCGAGGTGCTCGAACAGGTAGCCCGCTACCGCTATGGCGTGCTGCGCTGCGATCCGGCGCTCGCCGCCATGCCCGTGGACGGCATCTTCCAGTTGCACGACCCGGAGAACATCCTGCTCTTGCTGCAGCGCGCCTTGCCGATCCGGCTGGCGCGCCGCACGCGCTACTGGATCAGTGTCGAGGCGGCTTGAGCTTGTCGGCTTACGCGTGGCCTTGCCACGCTAAGCCGACCTACGCCTGTCGGGTATGGTAGGTCGGCTTAGCCCGCAGGGCGTAAGCCGACGTGCTCCAATTTACTTCTTGCCTGTCCCTTTTTGCAGATTGCTTCGTCATACAAGGTAGAGAACGAACAATCCGAACCATCGAAAGGGTTTACATGGCTTTACAGCACCGCACGTTGACAGCAGCACGCATGACGCTCCATCCCACCACCGGCGCCGTGCGCGCCGCGCTGGTCTTGTTTCTCGCCGTGGGCGGCGCCGGCGCCACTTTGCCGCACATGGCGCTGGCGGCCGAGGCCAGCCAGGCAGCCAGCACACGCGACTACAGCATTCCCGCCGGCAGCCAGCGCGATGCGCTGGCCTCGTTTGCCATCGCCGCCGGCGTGAACCTGTCCACGCAGGGCGTGGCGCTCGACGGCCTGGTGACGCCGGGCTTGCAGGGCCGTTATGGCGTCGCGGCCGGCTTGCAAACGTTGCTGCAAGGCAGCGGCCTCGAAGTGCTTGAAAACGGCAGCGGCAATTATATGTTGCGCAAAATGAATGCCAGCACGGCCGATGGCGGCCTGGCCAGCATGCCGGCCGTGGTCGTCAGCGCCGAGGCGGACCGCGCCACGGAAGGCACGGGTTTATATACGGCGCGCGCGATGTCGACGGCCACGGGCTTGAACCTGTCGCAACGCCACACGCCGCAAACGGTCAGCGTGATTTCGCGCCAGCAGATGGAAGATTTCGATTTGACCACCTTGCAGGACGTCGCGCGCGCCACGCCTGGCATCTATGGCAAGACCCAGGGCGTGTCCGACCAGGAAACCACGTATTTTGCGCGCGGTTTTGCCTTGAGCCACGTCAACGTCGATGGCTTGCCGCTCGATGTCACGGGTTTTAATGAGCGTAATGTTTCCGCCGACATGCTGATGTACGACCGGGTGGAAGTGGTGCGCGGCGCCACGGGTTTGATGGAAGGGGCGGGCGCGCCGTCGGGCAGCATCAACATGATACGCAAGCGCCCCACGGCCACGCCCTTGCTGAACGCATCCGCCCACCTGGGCAGCTGGAAGGACCGGCAATTGACGGTGGACGCCAGCAATGCCTTGAACGCCTCGGGCAGCGTGCGCGGGAGGGTGGCGGCCAGCTGGCGCGACAGCGACAGTTTCGTCGATGTGGTCAACAACACCAATGGCACCGTGTATGCGATCGTCGAAGCGGACCTGACGCCATCGACCACGGCCGGCATCGGCTTTTCGCGCCAGCACAGCCGCACCGACGGCGTGTTTGTCGGCTTGCCGACGTTTGCCGACGGCCGCCACATGGACTTGCCGCGCTCGACATTCCTGAACAATGCCGACTCGTTCCAGAAACGCGACAACAACGTCGTCTTCGCCGACCTGGAAACCAGGCTGGAGCAGGGCTGGCGCAGCCGCTTTGCCATCACGCGCATCGATGCCTCGTCCAGCACGCGCAACACCACCAACAGCCGCATCGATGGCGAGATCTATCGCTTCGGCCAGTCGGAAACGGGCTGGAAGTACAACACGGAACAGGTGGTGGCTGACTGGCGCCTGAGCGGCCCCGTCACCTGGTTCGGCCGCCAGCACGACGTCATCGTGGGCGCCAGCTACCGCCACGACGATTCGGATGCGGGTCAGAGCTGGGAGGGCGCCGGCACGCGCGTGATCGACATCCGCCAGTGGAATCCCCATGCCTATCGCATGAACGGCGCGCCGTTCGAGCCGTACAACTGGGGCCGCAAGACGGATGAGAAGGGAATTTATGCGGCCGGCAACTTCAGCCTGGCCGATCCGCTGCGCCTGGTGCTGGGCGGGCGCTTCGGCTGGTATGCGCAGGACGTGACGGGCTGGTATGCCAGCAACCCCACGTGGCGGCGCGGCCTGACGGAAAACGCGAAGTTTACGCCGTATGCGGGCCTCGTCTACGACCTGGACCAGCATCACTCCGTGTATGCGAGCGGCACGCAGATCTTCGAGCCGCAAAGCTCGTTGGACGTGCGCGGCAATACTTTGCCGCCGTTGAGCGGCACCAACCTGGAAGTGGGCGTCAAGGGCGAGTACTTCGGCGGCCGCCTCAATGCCGGCGGCGCCCTGTTCCGCATCAAGCAGAATAACCGCGCGATGGCCGATGAAGTCAATTGCCCCACGGGCGGCGCCATCTATTGCGCCCGCGCGGCCGGGCAGGTGCAGAGCGAAGGCGTCGATCTGCAACTCTCGGGCTCGCCTTTGCCGGGCTGGCAGATCGCCGGCGGCTACACCTATGTGCTGGCCAAATACACGAAAGACAGCGTGGCGGCGAACATCGGCCAGCGCATCGCCACGGATGAGCCGAAGCAATTGTTCAAGCTGTACACGACTGTGCAGCTGCGCGGCAGCCTGGCGCGCTGGAATCTGGGCGGCTCCGTGTACGCGCAGGACAAGATCTACCGCCGCGACACGGGCTACCTGACGCAACAGGGCGGCTACGCCATCGTCGGCTTGACGGCCGGCTACCGCCTGAGCGAGCAGGTGCAGCTGCGCGTCAGCGTCGACAACGTGCTGGACCGCCGCTACTACCAGGGCCTCGGCTATGCGTGGTCGGGCGGGCTGGAACGCTACGGCGCGCCGCGCAGCGTGCTGCTGTCCCTGAACTACAAGCTGTAGGGGTGACGCCAGCGGAGCGCGCCCGGCCGGGCGCCTCTGCTACACTGCCGCCGTCTTCACTTTTACACGGTTCCCATGTCCGCCACGCCTGTCCTCACGCCCCTGAAAAGCGCTTTCCAGCAATCGCGCGCCGAGAATAACATCGAGCTGATCCTGCCCGAACTGCTGGCCGCGCAATTGCACGTCGTGATCGGCGGGCAGAGCGAGCAGATCGACCTGTTCCTCGTGCCGTCGCCGAATCCCGAGCGCCAGTGCGTGACGGTGGCGGAAGACCTGGCCTTCCTGGCCGGCATCAATTTTCCCAAGATTCCCGTCACGGGCGCGCAACTGATCGCGTCGATTCCTCCCGAGATCGAGATCGTCATCCTGCACGGCGATGGTGCCAACTACCTGACGCGCGAACAGCTGGCGTGGTTCCGCGGCATGCTGGCGCCGACCGCTTGAGCGCAGCGCCGTCTCGCAAGCTCAAAGGGGCACGCGCCGAATGGATACGCTTTGCGCCGGCCGACGATGCAAGTTCCCAGGCAGCGATGATGGCCAATCTGCGTCCCGTACTGTGGCGCAGCGTGCTGCTGGGCGGCTGCGCCCTGATCCTCGCCTTTGTCCTGCAAGCCGTCTGGCGCGACGTGCCATACGCGGGCGATGCGGTGCTGCTGCTCCTGCCGGCGCTGGCCGCCTGGACCGTCGGCCTGGTCCTGCTGCCGGATCGCAATCTGTCCTTTGATGTCGAAATCAACGACGCCGGCCTGTTGCTGCGCCGGGTGGCGCGGCGTTTGCCCGGCCATGAGAAGGCGCTGCAGCTGGAACTGCGGCAGATACGCGCGCTCGAGGTGGTCGCCTACGCGGGCGCGGTAACCGTCTACCGGGGCGGGCCACCGATGGCGCGCCTGGAGCTGTTGCTGCACTCGACCCTCGACGACTGCCCGCTGATTCGCGTGATTGGCATGGATCTGCCCGTGCCGCAGCGCTGGTCCTTGCGGCAGATCAAGGACGAGTTGAGCCGCCGTTGCAAACTGGCCGGTATTCCTGTCGCCGTGCGGGCCGGTCCCACCTATCAGGAATCTGCCGCGATACGCGCGCAGTGGCCGCCAGGCTGAGCGGCCGGAAATTGTCGCATCAGGGCTGCGGAATATTTTTCTTTTGGCAACTATATTGCTGAAGTCCTATGAATATGTTCGCAAAGCAACTATACTCATGATTCTTTAAAAAATCATCGTCACGCTGGCGGCCAGATATCCGCGCCAGAGTTCGTACGCATTCCGCTTTTTCCCTCTGTAAAAAGCACCTTTCCCCCGCGCGGCAGGCGCGGGCGTGATGACCGAGCCTTGCCCTGGTCGACTGTTGCCGTTGTCATTTTCGCTGTGTTGCCGCTTTACTAAAAAGCCCGGCGCCGGCGCGCGGTGCGCCGTCATGTTTTGCGACGTCACGTTTCACTCTATTCGGTTCACGACAGTATGCTGAGTTCCACCTTTGCCGTATCGAACGATACCTTGCCGTACATCTATGGCACGCACAATGCCTGGCTGGTGTTGTTTTCTATCGGCATCGCCATTTTTGCCTCGTTCATGGCCTTGCAGATCGCCGGCATGGCGCGCAGCAGCGAGCGCGGCTTCCAGCGCCAGACGGCCATCATCACGGGCGCCATCGCGCTCGGCGGTGGCATCTGGTCGATGCACTTCATCGGCATGCTGGCCTTTGATATCTGCACGCGCGTGTCCTTCGCGCCCGGCCTGACCCTGCTGTCGATGCTTCCAGGCATGGCCGCTTCGTGGGTGGCGCTGCACCTGCTGGCCCGTCCGAGCATCAACTGGCGGCAATTGGTGGTCGGCGGCGTGCTCGTCGGAGTTGGGATCGGCTCCATGCATTACAGCGGCATGGCCGCCATGCAGACGTCGCTGGCCCTGCGCTACGAACCCTGGCTGTTTGTGCTCTCGCTGCTGGTGGCCGTCACCATGGCCATGCTGGCGCTGTGGGTGCGCTTCGGCCTGAACGCCATGCGCCAGCGCCTCAGTCCGCTTACATCCTTGCTGGTCAGCAGCGTGGTGATGGGCCTGGCCATTTCTGGCATGCACTACACGGGCATGCTGGCGGCGCGCTTTTCGGGCACGCCCACGGCAGGCGAGAACACGATCACGGTGCAAGCCTCGTTCGTCGCCCTGGCCGTGGCCCTGATTACCGTCACGCTGACCGTCTTTGTGGCCGCCGCGAATGGCTTGCTGCGCTACCGCCAGCTGCTGCGCCACGCCAGCGCCAGCGAATCGCGCCTGCGCGCCATCGTCGACACAGCGGCCGATGGCCTCATTACCATCGATGGCCAGGGCAAGGTGCGCTCCTTCAATCCCGCCGCGGAAAGCCTGTTCGGCTGGCGCGAAGCGGACATCGTCGGGCGCGACGCTAGCGTGCTGCTGCAGCCGGCCGACGCGGCCGAATACGAGGGCTATCTGCGCGACTATCTGGAAACGGGCGCTTCGCGCATCCTCGACAGCGGACGCGAACTCGATGGCTGCCACAAGGACGGCGCCGTGCTGCCCATGCGCGTGGCGATCGGCAAGATCGATACGCCGGGCCAGCCCCTGTTCGTGGCGTTTGTCACGGACATGCGCTCGTCGCGCAGCATGGAGCAGGCGCTCAAGGACAGCGAGCGCCAGTACCGTACCCTGATCCGCAATATCCCGGGCGTGTCCTTCCACTGCAGCTTCGCGCCCGAATGGAAGATGATCTTCATCAGCGACGCCGTCTTCAACCTGACGGGCTGGACGCCGCAGGACTTCATCGAAGGGCGGGTCAGGCTGTTCGACCTCGTGCATCCGGACGACCGCCAGCGCGTCAACGACACCTGCGTGCAGGCGGCCGGCGAACAGCGCGACTTCGAGAACGTCTACCGCCTGATCCACCGCGACGGGCGCGAGCGCTGGGTGCGCGAAAGCAGCGGCCCCGTGCTCGACAACGACGGCGTGGTGCGCTGGATCGACGGCGTCATCCTCGACATCACGGAAAGCGAATTGCGCAACGCCGAATACGAAGGCAAGGTGACAGCCATCTCGCGCGCGACGGCCGTGGCGGAATTCGACCTGCAGGGGCGCATCCTGGCGGCCAATCAGAACTTCCTCGACCTGGTCGGCTACCAGCTCGACGACGTGCTGGGTCTGCACCACAGCATCTTCTGCGAACCCGCCCACGTGACCTCGCCCGACTACATCGCGTTCTGGCAGCACCTGGCGGGCGGCGAATTCAATACGGGCGAGTACAAGCGCATCGGCAAGGATGGCCGCGAAGTGTGGATACAGGCGTCGTACAATCCGATCTTCAACACGGACGGCAAGCCGTTCAAGGTGGTCAAGCTGGCCACCGACGTGAGCGAGCGGCGCGCCATGCAGGAAAACCTGCGCGCGGCGAAAGACCGCGCCGAGCTGGCCGCCGAATCAAAGACCAGCTTCCTGGCCAACATGAGCCATGAAATCCGCACGCCGATGAACGCCATCATCGGCTTTACGGAAGTGCTGCTGGGGACGGCCCTGGACAGCCTGCAGCGCCGCCACCTGGGCACCGTGCGCCAGTCGGCCCGTTCGCTGCTCGAACTGCTCAACGACATCCTCGACACGGCCAAGCTGGAAAAGGGCGCCACCGAGCTGGAACTGGTGGACTTCTCGCTGCCCGACCTGGTCGACCACGTGGCCGCCTCCCTGCGCGTCACGGCGCACGCGCGCGACCTGGTGCTGCATGTCGACGTCGATCCCGGCATGGGCCAGTTCTTCCTCGGCGACGCGCGCCGGGTGCAGCAGGTGCTGACGAATCTGATCGGCAACGCCGTCAAGTTCACGGAAGTGGGCCATGTGCGCGTGGCCGTCGGCATGCAGGGCGAGCAAGTGCATATCGCCGTGCACGACACGGGCATCGGCATTCCAGCCGACCGCCTGGACAAGATCTTCGCCCCATTCACGCAGGCCGATTCCTCGATGAGCCGCCGCTTTGGCGGCACGGGCCTGGGCACGACGATTTCGCTGCAGCTGGTCGAGCTGATGGGTGGCACCATCACGGTGGAAAGCACCCTGGGCGTGGGCAGCGTGTTCCACGTGCTGCTGCCGCTGGCGCCGGGCAAGGCCGTGGCGCGCCGCAGCGAGCAGCCCGTGGCAGCCTTGCCGCCGCTGCGCATCCTGGCGGCAGACGACGTGCCGCAGAACGTGGAGCTGCTCTTGATCAGCCTGGGCGCGGCGGGCCACCAGGTGATCGCCGCCAGCGATGGCGAGAGCGCCGTGCGCGAGTTCAGCAAGGGCAGCTTCGACATCGTCCTGATGGACGTGCAGATGCCGCGCATGGATGGACTGGAAGCGACGCGCCTGATCCGCGTGTACGAGCGCGAGCAGGGCCTGAAGGCGACGCCCATCATCGCCCTGACGGCCAGCGTGCTGGAACAGGACCGCCGCGCCGCGCAGACGGCGGGCATGAACGGCTTTGCCTCGAAGCCGCTGGAAATGCACAAGCTGACGGCGGAAATCGCGCGCCTGCTCGATATCGCCGTGGCCATGCCGCCGCCGGCCGCCGGCGCGGCGGCGCGCGTGGCCGCCGGCCAGGTCGACTGGCAGCGCGGCATCGCCCTGTGGGGCGGCCGCGAAGCCTTGCAGCGGGCGATCGGCCGCTTCGTGCAGGCCAATGGCGACTGCGCCGCCATGCTGGCGGCGGAACTGGAACGCGGCGGCGGCAGCGTGGCCGGCCACCTGCTGCACCGTATCAAGGGCGCGGCGGGCAATCTGTGCCTGGTGCAGGTCGAAAGCCTGCTGGGACGCATCGAACAAGCGATCGCGCGCCAGCTGCCGGCCACCGAATTGCTGGTGCAGCTGGCCGCCGCCTTCATGGCGCTGGCCGGTGAACTGGAAGAGGTAAATATGCCGGCCGTGGCCATGGACGCGACGGCCGCCGGCGCGCCCCTCGATGCGCCAGCTGCCGGCGTCTTGCTGCGGCAAGCCATCGCCAGCCTGGAGGGCGGGCAGCTCGACGACGCCCTGATGGCGCAGATCGCCGCCATGCTGGCGCCGCATGGCCAGCAGCCGCGCCTGCAGGCGCTGGCCAGCGCCATCGACGACTTTGAATTTGCGCGCGCCGTGGGCGTGCTGCGCCAGCTGCTGGCGTGGCTCGAGGCTCCTGCGGCTGCCGACCTTTCCTGATACTGGACTGACGATGACCTTACAAGAAGACAAACCGATCCTGCTGCTCGTCGACGACGAAGCGACGAATCTGCAGGTGCTGCGCCAGATTCTGCAGGACGATTACCGCCTGCTGTACGCCAAGGATGGCGAGAAGGCGCTGGAACTGGCGCAGAACAACCCCGTCGAACTGATCCTGCTCGACATCATGATGCCGGCCATGACGGGCTATGAAGTGTGCCGCCAGCTCAAAGCCATGCCGGTCACTGCCGCGATTCCCGTCATTTTCGTCACCGCCCTGTGCGACGTGAAGGACGAGGCGGACGGCTTCGACGCGGGCGCCGTCGACTACATCACCAAGCCCGTCAGCCCGCCCATCGTGCGCGCCCGCGTGCGCACGCACTTGTCGCTGGTGGACGCCGAGGAATTGCGCCGCTCGCGCCTGCAGGTGATCCAGACCCTGGGCCAGGCGGCCGAATACAAGGATAACGAGACGGGCATGCACGTCATCCGCATGAGCTATTACGCGCGCCAGCTGGCACTGGCGGCCGGCTACAGCGCGGCCAGGGCGGAAGATTTATTGAATGCGGCACCGATGCACGACGTGGGCAAGATCGGCATCCCCGACGCCATCCTGCAAAAGCCGGGCAAGCTCGATGCGGAAGAATGGCAAGTCATGCGCCGCCACGCGGAAATCGGCGCGGCCATCATCGGCGAGCACGCGGGCGGACTGCTGAAAATGGCGCGCACCATCGCCCTGACGCACCATGAAAAATGGGATGGCAGCGGCTATCCGCAAGGCCTCAAAGGCGAAGAAATCCCCCATGAAGGCCGCATCGTCGCCATCGCCGACGTCTTCGACGCGCTCACCAGCGAGCGCCCCTACAAGCGCGCCTGGACGATCGAAGAGGCCATCGCCACCATGCAGCGCGACAGCGGCACGCATTTCGATCCCGCGCTGCTGGCGCTGTTCATCGAACAGCTGCCGGCCATGCTGGAGATCAAGGACAAGTGGCGCGAGCCGGCGTAGGGCGTATCAGCTCAGGGCGGATCCACGCGCAGGCGGTCGGCCAGCAAGCGCGCATATGCTTCAGTGCTGCCGAATTGCACATGGGCGCATGCCATGCTTGTGCCCAAGGTTGCCATGTGGCGAGAGGATATCGCATAGGCAAGTTTGCCGGGTTGTCGCCGCGATGGATACACGAAACCGTGAATCGCGCCTGCCTCCTGCGCAATGATCTGATCCAGCTGCCAGCCCAGCCATTGGCACCAGCCGTGGTCGGGACTGCGCAATTGATCGTAGATACCCAGGCGGCTGGCGGCCAGCCCGGTCAGGTCGAGCAATTGCAGCGGGGCGCTGAACGACAGCGTGGCGATCAGGGCCAGTTCCGCACCATGCGCGATATAAAAGGTGCCCGGACGCGTCACGTCGTTCTGGCAAAGCTGGGCTTCCCAGGCAGCCGTATAGGCATCGTCCGCAAGATACGCCCAGTGATAGGGGAAGCCGGCCGCATCTGCCAGTTCGGCGGGCGGGCCGAAGCGGTAGGTGCGCTGGACTTTCAATGGCCAGATCGATGCCATGTTCCACGCCGCGCGCACCACGGCCTGGCCTGCTGGATGGGTGATGATATGACTCAATAATTCAGCGCGCAGCAATGCCAGCGCCGGCAGGCGCGCGGTCATTTCTGGCGGGACAAGCGTATCTTTCAGTTGTAGCGTCATGCGAGGCTAGCCTACGATATCGGCCATGCCCCTATGCTGCCACTTCGCCGCCGCCAGCACCTTGCGCAATCTCTCGCTGGCGGGCAGATCCAGCAGCGCCTGCTGACTGGGATGCACTTCGGCCCGCGTTTCGAACGATTTGCCTGCAAGCAGCTCTGCCGGCGACAGTTCGTTGAGTTCGTCTGCGCTGCTGACCCAGAAGGCATGAATGTCACTGCCGGGCTGGCCGGCGAGAATGGCGAGCACGGGCGCGATCAGTTCCGGCACGGGCTGGACAAATTGCCACGCCGGAAACTCCTTGCCGATACTGCGCCCCTTGGGTGTCACGCAATAAAACCGCTGGCTTTCCACTGCGCGATACAGCGACGCCTGCGACAGTTCCACCCATCCTTGCCCAATGACATCGGATACCTTGAGTTTTGACACGGGAAGTTGCAGCGGTATCGATGGCGGGGTGGCGCGCAGAGAGGCGCGCGCCGCATCGAGCGCGCGCGTGGCCAGGTCGATCAGGCGCTCGCGCTCGGGACCTTGCGCCAATAGGTCGAGCTGTGCGCTCACCAATTGCGAGAATTGTTCCACTACCCGCAGGTCGTTGTCGGTCCATTCCCGGCGCGCGGGCGCCAGAGTGTCGTGATGCAGATGCGCTGTCATGTTCGCTCCTCGGGTATATGCGCCAGGCGTCTTACACACAAGATTATCATGTTTCGCAACTTTATCAAGCGAAAAGCGCATCTTTTCTGCATCAGGCAGCGCTGTATATCAGGGCAAGCTGTCCGGCAGCCGCAAAATCCGCCGTATCTCCAGGATCGCCTGCGGGCTTTCCTGCACGCTGTGCCACGAGGGGATGACTTTTTCCGACAGCGCGCCGTCGAGGTGGGCGCTGGCGTAGGGCACCACGCCATCGCTCGATTCGGCCAGCGGCAGGTCCGGCGTGTCGTTGCCCATGATGGAGTAGTAGCGCACTTTCGGGCTGATGGGCAGGTCCGCCACCAGGCGCACGAACGGGTCCTTGTCGCTGAGGTTATCGATGCTGTTGGGGATGCGCAGCGGCTCGCTGCTGCCCGTGTCGAGCTGCGCCAGGCTGCCGGCCGCGTCGGACAGCTGGTCGAGCATGGTGATGGGCAAGGTGACGAGATTGGCGATCCAGCGCGCCACCTTGTGGTTGGCGAACGAGGTGCCGCGGTGCGGCGCGGCGATGAAGATCGCGCGGTTCACCTGCGGCATGGCCGTGAAATTGAGGTAGGGCGCCAGTCCGGCGCGTACTTTTTCCGCCTTCTTGCCCTTCAAATTGTATTCTTCCGTGATGGCGTCGAGCAGGGTGTTGCTGGCGTCGGACACCATCAGGCGCGCGAGCACGCCGCCCATGCTGTGGCCGATCAAGACCATCTCGTTCGCGGCATCCGCCTTGCCAGCCGGGTCGAACTGCGCCAGCGTCGCGGTCAGCGCCTTGCGGATGGCGGCGTTATTGGCCGCCAGCGGCGCATTGCTCGGATAGTACACTTGCCAGATCTGGTAGCGGCGGCGCAGCTGTTCGTCGCCCATCAGTTCATTCGCCACGTTGATCCACGCTTCCGGGCTGCTGGCCAGGCCGTGCAGCATGACGATGGTGCGCTTGTTCGGGTCGTAGGGCTGCATCAGGTGCACCTGCGGGCGCGAAATGCCGTCGGCGCGGCCGAACAGGGTGCGCAGCGCCTGCACGCCGAAGCCGGAGCGGGCCAGCCACAGGCCATAGCCGGCCGTGAAATTGGCTGCCACGGGCAGTTCCTGGCCCGCCATGCGCGTCGATTCGCTGCGCGTCGGGTCGACCAGCATCACCAGCAGCTGCTGCGTGGCCAGGACTTCCTGCAGGCTTTTGCCGTCGAAGCGGATCAGCGCCGTGACGACGGGGAAGCGGGTTTCCTGGTACGGCACATAGTCGCCTGTCGACGCCGGGGGCTTGGGCATGACGGCCACCAGGTCGGCGCCGAAGCCGTCGCGCCGGTACACATTGCGCAGGCCGGAAAACGTCAGCGAGGTGGCCGGCAGCAGTTCTTCCGGCAGGGTGCCGTCTGCGGGCAGCCGCAGGGCAGACAGTTCGCTGTCGATCTGCCAGCCGGCGACGCGGATCACATGGCCGTCCGGGCGGTATTCGCCGCGGTGGCGGAACAGGTTGCCGACGGCCTTTTGCACGGCGTAGTTATAGTAGTCGCGGATCTGCGTCTGGCGTTCCTCGAAGGCGCGCTGGCCCGGCGTGCGCGTCGTGTAGAACAGGTAGGCGTAGGCATAGCGGGCCGATTCCAGCCACGCGGCCAGCAGCTCGGCGCTGGGGTGGCCGCCCTGTTTTTCTTCGGCCAGGGCGCTTTCCAGCCACAATTCGGAGAGGGTTGCCAGGCGCTGTTCGTCGCTGAGCAGCTCGGAGCGGGCCAGGTCGGCGCGACAGCTGCCCGTATTGGCTTCGCAGGCGGCGATGTCGCTGCCGATGATGCGCAGCACTTCGCTGGCCGATGCGCTGAGTTTGCCCGTGGTGAGGATGTCGCCGCGCCGCTGCTGCAGGTAGTCGGCCGGCGAAATGGCGCTGACGGTGACGGCGGCGCAGCCGCTCAGCAGCGCCGCGGCACAGAGCAGGGCGCCCAGGCGCAAGCGCCGCATCAGCGTGGCCGGCATCTCAGAACGAGTAGACCAGGGTCAGCGAGGTTTGCGTATCCGTGTTCTTCTTGTCGTCCGGTACGCGGGTATCGTTGCGGGCGCTGAAGGCGGCCTTCATCTGCATGGTGCCGTTGATCTTCGTGCTGAGGGCCGTTTCGGCGATCGAGTGGGTGTTCGAGGTGCCCCGTTCCACGCTGACCGTCTGCGTAAACATGGCCGACTGGCTGATCTTCCACTTCATGGCGGCTGCGCCGCGCACCGTCAGGCCGTGTTCCGATTCGCCCGCGTCATTGGTGCCGCTGAAATAGCCAGGACCGAATTCCACGTCGACGCTCTTGTCGCTCGACTGATACCAGCGCGAGCCGTGACCGACGGCCAGGGTCGAGTACTTGGTGTAGGCGCCGAACTTGTCGTTCACGTGCGAGGCCAGCACGAACAGTTTTTCATGGTCGGCCATCAGCTTGTAGGCGGCCTTGGCGGAGGCGGAAAAGCGTTCGGCCGAGCGTTCGCGGATCTTTTGTCCTTCGTCGTTCGTCGTTTCGTCTTCCTTGAAGTAGCCGCTGAAGATGTACTGGTTGCTCCAGTCGTCGAGTTCCTGGCGCGCGTCGATCTTGCCCGTCACCGAGGTACCGACCGTGTTGCCCGAGGTGGTGATGGCGCCCAGTTCGGCGGAAGTGCTCCAGCTGCCGATGGGGATTTCATCGAACAGCATGCTTTGCTTGGTGTCGGCGGCGGCGGCGTTGCCGCAAGTGATGGCCATGGCCAGCGCCAGTGCGAGAGAGTGGGTCGATTTCATGGCTGTAGTGGTCTGTGGCGCGCGCCAGGCGCGCCTGATGTTCGTTAGTGGCAGTGGTGGCGATGCTGGCCGCGGCAAGCCGGGAAGCGCCGATAAAACATGCGCGCGCGGGCGCGGCCAAACATTCTCGAGGCTGTATTGTACCCGACCCCGTCAACGTTCGCCGCACGCCCCGGCGCGCACGAATGCTGCTATATTGATGGAAATATTGCAAACCTGGCATGTGTGGATGATGACGATGAAAATAGCTTGCAAGCTTGTCACCGCGGTCTGGCTGTGCGCGGCGGTGCAGGCCGGGGGCCAGGCGCCGGAGACGACGCCGGGAGCGGGAGCGGGAGCGGCACCGCCACTGACGCAATCGATGATACGCGACGCCGTGCGCGCCGTACTGGCGGAAGAGGCGCAGGCGCGCGACGCGCTGCCGCAGCCGGCCATGCAGCAGGTGACGATACGCGCCGACCGGAAATACGAGCAGTTCTCCGCCGCCTTCGCCGAGGCGAAGGTGCCCGACTGCCTGCACGCCGACGGCTTGAAGCGCCAGCCCACCAGCATCGGCCCGATCGGCATCGGTGGCGTATATGCCTTGCCCTTCGTGGCGATCGCCAAGCTGCGCGGCAAATGTAACTAGCCGGCCGCCGCCTGGCGGTGCACGCCGGGGCTGGCAAGTGGCGCGCGCCTGGCGTATGCTGCGCGTATTTGCTGCCTGATCTTACAAGGAATCCCCGTGCGCTGCCTGGTCATCGAAGACGAAGCCGAAACTTCCCGTTACATTTGTGCCGGCCTGCGCGAAGCGGGCCACGACGTCACCGCCTGCGACAATGGCATCGACGGCATGCGCCTGGCCTGCGGCGAAGACTGGGATGCGCTGGTGCTCGACCGCCTGCTGCCCGGCGAGATTGACGGCCTGGCCATCGTCGCGCGCCTGCGCGGCATGGGCCGCAACACGCCCGTGCTGGTGCTGTCGGCCCTGTCGAGCGTCGACGAACGCGTGCGCGGCCTGCGCAGCGGCGGCGACGATTACCTGTCGAAACCGTTCGCCATCGCCGAACTGCTGGCGCGCATCGAGGCGCTGCTGCGCCGCGCCGCGCCCGTGCCCGAATCGACGCAGCTGCAGGTGGCCGACCTGGTGCTCGACATGCGCACCATGCGCGTGACGCGCGCCAACCGCCAAATCGCGCTGCAGCCGCGCGAATTTCGCCTGCTGGAATACCTGATGCGCCACCAGGGGCAGTCCGTCACGCGCGCCATGCTGCTCGAAGCCGTGTGGGACTACCATTTCGACCCGCAGACCAACGTCATCGACGTGCAGGTGAGCCGTTTGCGCACCAAGGTGGACAAGGAGTTTTCTCCGCCGCTGATCCACACGGTGCGCGGCGTCGGCTACACCCTGGGCGTGCTCGACAGTGCGTAACTTGCACCGCTCGATCGCGGCCCGGCTGGCGCTCGGCTATGGCGTGCTGGTGGTCGTGTCGATCAGCATCGTCTGCGCCGTGTTCTATTTCGGCACCATCGGCGTGCTCGATCGCAGCGTGGACCGCAAGCTGACCCTGCTCTCGGAGCGCCTCGCCGCGCTGTACGAGCAGGGCGGCAGCAGCCGCACGATGGCGGAAATCGCCCATCTGCTGACCGACCGCACCGACAGCGACACGGAGATCTTTTTGCTGGTCGATGCCGATGGCCGCCGCGTGGCAGGCAATCTGTCGTCCTGGCCCGACCTGGGCAGCCCCGTGGGCCGCCTGCTGCACCGCGACGTCACGCGCGAAGGGCGCCGGGTGCCCGCGCGCATGCTGATCCGCGACCTGACGGGCGGCGCGCGCCTGTTCGTCGGACGCGACATGGAGGAGGGCAAGTCGATCCGCACGCTGGTGCTGCGCTCGCTGGCCTATGGCGGCGGGGTGGCTATCCTGCTGGTGGTGGCGGGCGCCTGGCTGTTCCGCCGCCAGCTCGAGGCGCGCATCGGGCAGATCCGCCGCACGGCGGGGGAAATCGAGGCGGGCGACCTGAGCAGGCGCATTCCCGTCTCCAGCGAGGATGAATTCGGCTTGCTGAGCCGCGACATCAATCGCATGCTCGACCGCATCGAACACCTGATGGAAGGCGTGCGCCACGTGTCGAACGCGATCGCGCACGACCTGCGCACGCCGCTGGCGCGCATCCGCAACAAGCTCGATGGCGCCTTGCGCCAGCAGCAGGGCGTGGCCGGCTACGAGAGCGCGGCGCAGGCGGCCATCGACGACATCGACGATCTGACGCGCGTGTTCGACAAGCTGCTGCAGATCGCGGCGGCCGAATCGGGCATGCGTCCCGAGAATTTCGACGACATCGACCTGCACCAGATCGGCGCCGATATCGTGGAAATGTATGAAGCGACGGCCGACGAGCAGGGCGTGCTGCTGGTGCAGATGTATGGCGAGGGCGTTCCGGCGCGGGGCGACCGCAACCTGCTGGGCAGCGCCCTGGCCAGCCTGGTCGACAACGCCATCAAGTACGCGGGGCAGGGTGCCACGGTGGAAGTGTCGGCCGGCAGCGACGCGCAGGGCGGCTGGCTGGCCGTGCGCGACAACGGCCCCGGCGTGCCGGCCGAGGAATTGCCGAAGCTGACGCAGCGCTTCTACCGCCTCGACAAGAGTCGCCATTTGCCCGGCAATGGCCTGGGCCTGTCCATCGTGGCGGCCATCGCGGCCCTGCATGGCGGCAGTCTGGAAATCGAGGATGCGGCGCCGGGCTTGCGGCTGCGCCTGCACCTGCTGCGCTAGCGTAGGCAGGCAGCACATTACCAACTTGTAACCCCCATTGTTTTAGCTCCCACCTATCATCCGCTCTACCCGGCGTAGAGCGGCTGCATGCGTGCTGCCGCCTGTTTCGGGCTGCCGCGGTCCTGCCGCGTTCTGTTTGCCGAGACCTGTTGTAGAAGCATACGCATGCATACTTTTGCCATCATCGAGGAGCGCGCCGCGCTGCCCGCACTGCGCCAGCATGGCCACCGTATCAAGGCCGCGCTGGGCGCCGTCGTTTTTCCTCTGCAGCGCGCGCGCTGGCAAGCCTTTGTCGCAGGCACGCCTGGCCTGGCGGCGCTGGCGCACGCCCATCCCAGCCTGCTGTACAAGATTTACCGTCCTTACGCCAGCCGCCAGCTCGGTTGCGCGGCGCGGGTGGAGCTGCTGCGCGGGCATTACCGTTTCATGTGGCAGGCGGGCGCCCGGCCGCTGGTGGAATACGCGGCGCGCCGCGCGCTGGTGCTGGCCGCCATCGAGGGCAAGGATGGCGCCACCTACCGCCTGCAGCTGACGGCCATCCATGACAGCCACCGCGAGGGCGACCTGTGCCTGCGCCTGACGCGCGACGGCGTGTCGCTGTACCTGGCCAGTTTCCTGTTCCGTCCCCAGCCCGGAGGCGCCGTCATCCAGCTGGGCGCCTTGCAGGGACTGCGCTCGCAGGCGGGCGCGCAGGCGGTGAAGGACGCCACGCGGGCGCTGCACGGCTGCCGACCGAAAAACCTGATGGTGGCCGCCTTGCGCGACCTGGGCGATTTTTTCGGTTGCGGCCACCTGGACCTGGTCAGCAACGCCAACCGCATCGCGCTGAACTGGCGCCGGCGCCGCCACATCTCGTGCGATTACGACCTGGCGTGGCGCGAACTGCATGCGCTGCCTGCCGGCGACGGCAATTACAGGCTGCCATGCGGCCCTTGCCGGATGCCGGACCTGGAACTGGTGCCGTCGAAAAAGCGCGCTGATGCGCGCCGCCGCGGCGCCATGCTGGTGCAGCTGGCGGCGGACATGCGCTGGCAAGTGGCGGCCCTGTTGCAGCCGCAATGAAGGCGCAAGGCGGCATTTTTTGACCTGCGCGGCTTTTTTGCCGGGCAGCCCGGCGCAAGCGGCGCGATCGGCGTATACTTGTTGGCGTTGTTAACCTGAAGCCAGTCACCCCATGCCAGCACAATTCCCCACTTCGCGCATGCGCCGCCTGCGCGCGACCCCGCAACTGCGCGAGCTGTTCCGCGAAACCGAGATCAATCCGCGCGACCTGGTCCTGCCGATCTTCGTCGACGAAGGCAGCAGCGATTTCATCGACATCAAGTCCATGCCCGGCGTGCGCCGCATTCCCGAAGCGAAGCTGGCGCAGGAAATCGAGCGCTACGCGCGCGCCGGCCTGCGCTCCGTCATGACCTTCGGCATTTCGCACCACAAGGACAGCCACGGCACGGACACCCTGAACCCGGACGGCCTGGTGGCGCGCATGTCGCGCATCATCAAGGACGCCGTGCCGGAAATGGTCGTCATGTCCGACACCTGCTTCTGCGAATACACGGACCACGGCCATTGCGGCATCCTGCATGGCGACACGGTCGACAATGACAGCACGGTGCTGAACCTGGGCAAGCAGGCCGTCATCGCGGCCCAGGCGGGCGCCGACATCATCGCCCCGTCGGCCGCCATGGATGGCCAGGTGGCGGCCATCCGCAGCGCGCTCGATGCGGCCGGCTTCCACGACACGCCCGTGATGGCGTATTCGACCAAGTTCGCCTCGGGCCTGTACGGCCCGTTCCGCGACGCGGCCGGCAGTACCCTGAAGGGCGACCGCAAGACCTACCAGATGGACCCGATGAACCGCCGCGAAGCGGTGCGCGAGTCCCTGATCGACGAAGCCGAAGGCGCGGACGCGCTGATGGTGAAACCTGCGGGCGCCTACCTCGACATCATCCGCGACCTGCGCGAAGTGACGCGCCTGCCGATCGGCGCCTACCAGGTCAGCGGCGAATACGCGATGATCAAGTTCGCCGCCCAGGCGGGCGCCATCGACGAGCGCCGCGTGGTGCAGGAAACCCTGGGCGCCATCAAGCGCGCGGGCGCCGACATGATCTTTACGTACTTTGCGATGGATGTGCTGAATAATCCGTATTGAGCCTTGTCTCTGGCGCACAGCTAGCGTCCTTTTTTACCCCAAAGGCAAAGTCTGGGGTCGGACCCTCAGGGTCCGACCCCGGCATTTCCGCCGTTGGGTTCTTTCCGATTTCCCATGCCCCTGAAAATCTCCCGCATCCTGCACGCCGGCTATGTCTTCGAATGCGAAGGCACGACCATCGCCTTCGACCCCATCGTTGAAAACCCCTTCAGCCGCAACTGCCACGCGTTTCCGTCCGTGCGCTTCGACCTCGATGCCGTGCGCCGGCTGCGCTGGGATGCCGTCTTCATTTCGCACTTCCACGACGACCACTGCTCGCTCGACAGCCTCGATGCGCTGGACCGCGCCACGCCCATCTATCTGTACTGCGTCTTCGACGAACTGTTCGCGATGATCCGCGCGCTCGGCTTTACGTCCGTCGAGCGCCTGCAGGTGGACGTGCCCGTGCGCGTGGGCGCCATCGAGGTGATCCCGCGCCGGGCGCTGGACGACGACGTCGATTCGCTGTTCCAGGTGCGCGCAGCCGGCATGAATGTGCTCAACGTCGTCGACTCGTGGATCGGCCCCGAGACGCTGGCGCAGCTGGCCGCGTTCGCGCCCTGGGACATGGTGCTGTGGCCGTTCCAGACCATGCGCGAGATCGCCGTCATCGCGCCGTCGCTGGCAGCGCGAGGCCCGGTCGAGCTTCCCGACGACTGGGTGCCGCAGCTGCGCGCGCTGGCGCCCCGTTACCTCGTGCCCAGCTCCTGTCAGTTCGTGCAGGAAGACTGGTCCTGGTATAACCATGCGATGTTCCCGATCACTTACCGCCGCTTTGCCGATGAAATCGGCGCCGCGCTGCCCGAGGCGCACATCTTCCGCCTCGATCCGTCGACGGCCGTGCTGCTCGACGCGCACGGAGTGAGCAGCGCCGAACCCTTGCCCTGGGTGCTCCCGGTCGGACCGCAGGACGTGGATTTCGACTATCGCCCCGACGCGCCGCCGCCCGCCACGGCGGATATCGCCCGCCGTTTCCCGCCCTTGAGCGATGCCGACGCAGCGCTGGTGCTCGATTTCTGCCGCAACGGTTTGCTTGAGCGCTACCGTGACATGGAGCTGCCCGAGGACAGCTACTTCCAGCAACCGCGCCTGTGGCGCTTGGCCCTGTACGGCCATGACGGCGCGGCCACCATCCTGCATTACCGCACGCATGGCGACTTGATCGACCTCGTGCCCGAGACGAACGAAGCGCCCGGCTGGACCACCGAGGTGCCGCTGGTGAAATGCGATGCGGCGCTGGTGCTGGGCGAATCGCTGACGTCGATGTACATGCGCATCAACGATGGCCCGTTCGATGCCGGGGCGCGGGCCGCACTGGCGGAGGCCGACATCGTCGACGATCCCCTGATCCGCTGCCTGTTCAATGACGCCATCGGTGCCTACCAGGCGGCGCAGCTCAAGCGCTTGCTGGCCCGCTGAAGAAAGTCGCGCGACAGAGTAAGATAGCTGCTTCTGACTAGAACTGGAAAGACACCATGGCACAAGACAACGAAACCGCGATCCTGGCCGGCGGCTGCTTCTGGGGCGTGCAAGATTTGCTGCGCCGCTATCCGGGCGTGATCGCCACGCGCGTGGGCTACAGCGGCGGCGACGTCGCCAACGCCACCTACCGCAACCACGGCACGCATGCGGAAGCGATCGAAATCATCTTCGACCCGAGCACCATCAGCTATCGCAAGATCCTGGAATTCTTCTTCCAGATCCATGACCCCAGCACGCCGGACCGCCAGGGCAACGACCGCGGCACGAGCTACCGTTCGGCCATCTTCTACACGAACGACGAGCAAAAGCGCGTGGCCGAAGACACCATCCGCGACGTCGATGCGTCCGGCCTGTGGCCCGGCAAGGTGGTGACGGAAGTGGCGCCGGCCGGCCCGTTCTGGGAAGCGGAACCGGAGCACCAGGATTATCTGCAGCGCTTGCCGCACGGCTACACCTGCCACTACATCCGGCCGGACTGGGTCTTGCCGCAGCGTCAACAATAAGCGTCACGGGAGACGGCCATGCGCTATTGGCAGGTGGAGCGGCGGCAGGCGGAAGGGCAGCTGGATCTGGGGCGCGCCCTCGATCTGGTGGCTGCCATCGGCCATGCCGACGTGAATGCCGTCGCCGGGGCCATCCTGAAGACGGTGAGCACGGTCGCGCCCATTTCCCAGTGCACGATCTTTGCCTATGAATTCGGCAACCGGCCCCGCACGGTGGCCGTGGCCGACCGGCGCGGCGGACGTTTCCTGCAGGATATCGCGGACAGCTACGCGCGCCACTATTACGCGCTCGACGGCAACCAGCGCGTGATCGCGCCCGCGCCCGGGCGGAAAATCGATCCCGCCATCGTGCTGCACCAGCAAGCGAGCGACGAGATCGACCATCCCGGCTATCGCGCCACCTGCTATCAAAAGCCGAATGTCTCGGACCGGCTATCCTTGCTGGTGCAGCCGGCCGGCGATATCTGGTTGTCCGTCAATTTCTACCGCGACAGCAGCCAGGGCCAGTTCCAGCCTGGCGAAATCGCCGCCATCGAAACCCTGTCCCCGCTGTTCGCCCATGCGGCCAGGCACCACTACAGCTTGAACGGCCAGCCCGCGCAGGGTGTCGCGCCCATGATGCTGGCAAGGCTGCGCCAGCATTGTCCCGCCTTGAGCAAGCGCGAACTGGACGTGCTGCGCTGTGTGCTCGAAGGCTTCACGGCCGTGGAAATCGCCGAGACCATGGGCCTGCAGCCATCGAGCGTCATCACCTACCAGAAGCGCGCGTATAAACGCCTGGGCATTTCCAGCCAGCGCCAGTTGTTTGCCCTGTGCATGGCGCCAGCACCTGTCTAGTCCCTTGGACGTAGGGACGGCTCCGCCTTTTTGACGGTGTTCGCCGCGAAATGTCCCCAAAATGGGGACAGGGTTCGCGGCGGGCGTCTGCATACTGTGTTTCAAGCCGGGACCACCCGGCCGCTCTCACCCAATAAAATCAACAAGGGGAGGGCGACACCTTATGGAGACAAGCATGACCATCGCCCAAGGGGCCACCCCCGCCATCGCCGCCACCCCGGCGCCCGTCCTCGACGCGGCCACCCCGGCGCCCGTCCTCGACGCGGCCAGCGTGCAACTGGAACAGCAGGTGATGCGCAAGGTATCGCGCCATCTGCTGGGATTTTTATTCCTGTTGTTCGTGTTTTCCTTTCTTGACCGCATCAACATCGGCTTTGCCGGCCTGACCATGATGCAGGACCTGGGCCTGTCCGGCACCCAGTTCGGCTTTGCCACCACGCTGTTCTACATCGCCTACATCGCCTGCAGCATTCCCAGCAACATCGTGCTGGCCCGCATCGGCGCGCGCCGCTGGATAGGTTCGATGATGATCGCCTGGGGCCTGGCCTCGACGGCGACCCTGTTCGCCAGCGGCCCGGCCAGCCTGTATGCGCTGCGCTTTTTGGTGGGTGTGACGGAGGCGGGCTTCCTGCCCGGCATGCTGCTCTACCTCACGTACTGGTTTCCCAGCGCCTACCGCGCACGGGCCAATGCCCTGTTCATGATCGCCATGCCCGTCACGGCCGCCATCGGTTCGGCCCTGTCGGGCCTGATCCTGGGGCTGGACGGCCACTGGGGCTTGAAGGGCTGGCAATGGCTGTTCTTGCTCGAAGGCATGCCTTCCGTGCTGCTGGGCCTGGCCGTCTACGGCTACCTTGACGACGCGCCCAACAAGGCAAACTGGCTGTGCAAGCTGGAACAGCAGGTGCTGGCGCGCATGCTGGCGGCCGAGCACAAGCCTGATGCGCCCCGGCAAAAAGTCTCCGTGCTGGCGGAAATGCTGTCGCCCACCGTGCTGAAATTCGGCATCGCCTACTTTTGCCTGGTGAATACCCTGGCCATGGTGGCCGTGTGGACGCCGCTGATCGTGAAAAGTTTCAATAGCGGCGCCAGCAACACCCAGATCGGGCTGCTGGCGGCGATACCGCAGGTCTGCACCGTGATCGGCATGATTGTCTGGGGCCGCCGCTCGGACCGCTTGCAGGAGCGCCGCTGGCATATCGTCTGGCCCATGCTGCTGTCGGCCTTTGGTTGGCTGTTGACCGCCTATTCCGGCAACCCCGTGCTGCAGTTGCTGGGCGTGTGCATGGCTTCGACGGGCGCCTACACGGCCATGTCGGTCTTCTGGACCACGCCGGACCGGGCCCTGAGCCTGGGTGCGCGCGCCATCGGCATCGCCGTCATCAATGCCACGGGCAATATCGGCTCGGCCCTGAACCCCGTCGTCGTGGGCTGGCTGAAGGATTTCACGCACAGCTTTGCCACGGGCTTGCTGTATGCCAGCGTGCTGCTGGTGGTCGGGGCTGCCATCGTGCTGACCCTGCCGATTGCGCGCGGCGGCAAAACACATTCTTGAGAGGACACCATCATGCGCGACACGTTTCACCCTTATCCCCATGTGCCCAAAGTGTATCCGCCCGGCAAGGCTGTTGGCGCCGGCACGCAGCACGTCCCGGTCCTGATCGTCGGCGGCGGCCCCGTGGGACTGGCCACGGCCCTGGGCCTGGCGCGCCACGGCGTGCACTCGGTGCTGATCGAGGCGGACGATGGCGTCTGCACGGGCAGCCGCGCCATCTGCATCTCGCGGCGCAGCCTGGAAATCATCGACCGCCTCGGTGCGCTCGACGGTTTTATCAGCAAAGGCTTGCCGTGGGCGGGCGGCCGCAGCTTTTACCGCGACGAGGAAGTGCTGCACTTTACGATGCCGCAAGACGCGAACCAGAAATTGCCGCCGATGGTCAACCTGGCGCAATACCATATCGAGCAATTCCTGCTCGATGCGGCCGAACGCCAGAGCGAGCTGATCGATATCCGCTGGCAAACGCGCGTCACTGGCGTGCAGCAGCGCGCCGATGGCGCCACGGTCACGCTGGCCACGCCCGATGACACCTACACCATCGACACGGACTGGCTGGTGGCGGCCGATGGCGGGCGCAGCGCTGTGCGCGAGGCGCTGGGCTTGAAATTGCAGGGCACCAGCTATGAAGGGCGCTATGTCATCGTCGACATCCACCTGAAAAGCGAGCGCCCCACGGAGCGCCTCGCGTATTTCGATCCGCCGTCGAATCCCGGCTCGACCGTGCTGGTGCACAAGCAGCCCGACGATATCTGGCGCATCGATTACCAGCTGCGCGACGACGAGGATGCGCAGGCGGCCGTGCTGCTGGAAAACGTGGCACCCCGCGTGGACAGCCTGCTGGCCATGATGGGGGAGACACAGCCATGGCATCCCGTGTGGATCACCATTTATAAAGCCAACGCCTTGACCCTGGAAAAATACCGGCACGGCGCCGTGTTGTTCGCGGGCGATGCGGCCCACCTGGTACCGATCTTCGGCGTGCGCGGTGCCAATTCCGGCATCGACGATGCGGACAATCTGGCCTGGAAGCTCGCCTACGTCGTCAAGGGCCGGGCGCCGGATAGCTTGCTCGACAGCTATTCGGACGAGCGCGTCTATGCCGCCCATGAAAACCTGCGTCATGGCACGAAAAGCACGGAATTCATGGCGCCGCCCACGTTCGCCTTCGAGCTGATGCGCACGGCCGTGCTGGGCCTGGCAGGCAAGCATGCGCACGTGCGCTCGCTGATCAACCCGCGCCAGACCAGCGCCATCGCGTATGCGCAATCGGCCTTGAATGCGCCTGAGCTGGACGTGTTCGCAGCCGGTCCCGCGCCGGGCACGGTCTTGCCCGAGTGCCCGCTGGCGCTGCCGCACAACGGCGGTCAAAAAGCGGGGTATATTACCGATTTGCTCAAACGCGCCGATGGCCATTTCACGGGCTTGTATTTCAGCGACGATGGCGCAGTGCATGCGGAACTGCTGGCGCTGGGCGACAGCTTGCCGTTGACGACCGTGGCGATCGCCCGCAGCGGCGCGCAAGGGTGCGCCTGGGACCACACGGCGCAGGTATGCTCGCTGTTTGACGCGCAGCCCGGCACGTTTTATCTCGTGCGCCCGGATGGGCACGTGCTGGGGCGCTGGCGCGAGGTGAGGGTGGGGCAGGTGGCGGATGCTTTGAAACGGGCATTGTCTTGAACCAAACCCAGTGGCAAATTCCGGGGTCGGAAGGGGGCGCCGAGTCCCTGAGGGTCCGACCCCAGCTCTTCCGCTTTTTGGGTTAACGAAGGAAGAGCACAGTAAATCAGGAGATCATATGACCGACATCGAACTCGATAATTTATACACCGAGCTGTGCCACACCATGGGCGGCCTGGGCGAGCAGCGCTCGCCGCTGTTCCTGGCCCGCTTCGCCTTGCTGGCCATGGGCGCCATCGGCCAGGCCGACGTGGTGCAAGGCTTGCTGCGCGACGCGGCCGACGGCCTGGCGGAGCGCGCATGATAGGCGCCGGCTACCAAAGCGGCTTCGGCAACGAGTTTGCCACGGAAGCCATCCCCGGTGCCTTGCCGCAGGGGCAAAATTCGCCGCAGCAAGCGCCGCTGGGCCTGTATGCGGAACAATTGTCGGGCACGGCGTTTACGGCGCCGCGCGCGCAGAACCGGCGTTCCTGGCTGTACCGCATCCGTCCCGCCAGCCAGCATCCGCCGTTTACATTGGCTGAAAACACGCGCATCGTCAGCGATTTCCACGCCATGCCGCCGACGCCGCCGAACCAGCTGCGCTGGGACCCGCTGCCGCTGCCCGACGACGCCACGCCGGTCGATTTCATCGATGGCTGGCAAACGATGGCGGGAAACGGCAGCGCCGAAGCGATGAGCGGCTGCGCCATCCACGTGTACGCGGCCAACCGCTCCATGCAGCGCTTCTTTTATTCGGCCGACGGCGAATTGCTGGTCGTGCCGCAGGAAGGGCGGCTGGCGATTGCCACGGAACTGGGCTTGATCGAACTGGAACCGCAGGAAATCGCCGTGATCCCGCGCGGCGTGCGCTTCCGCGTGACCCTGCCGGACGGCAAGGCGCGCGGCTATGTCTGCGAAAATTTCGGCACGGCTTTCCGCCTACCGGACATGGGGCCCATCGGCTCGAATGGCCTGGCCAACAGCCGCGACTTCCTCACGCCGCACGCGGCCTACGAGGATATCGACGGCGATTGCGAATTGGTGGCCAAGTTCGGCGGCCACCTGTGGCGCACGACGCTCGACCATTCACCGCTCGACGTCGTCGCCTGGCATGGCAATTACGCACCGTACAAATACGATTTGCGCCGCTTCAATGTCATCGGCTCGATCAGCTACGACCATCCGGATCCGTCGATCTTCCTCGTGCTGCAGGCGCCGAGCGAAAATCCGCTGTTCGGCGCCATCGACTTCGCCATCTTCCCGCCCCGCTGGCTGGCCGCCGAGCACACGTTCCGCCCGCCCTGGTTCCACCGCAACGTGGCCAGCGAATTCATGGGCTTGATCCACGGCGTGTACGACGCCAAGGCAGCCGGTTTCGTGCCGGGCGGCGCCAGCCTGCACAACTGCATGTCCGGCCACGGTCCCGATGCGCAGACGTTCGAAAAAGCCTCGCACGGCGACACGTCCGCGCCCGCGAAGGTGGCCGATACCATGGCTTTCATGTTCGAGACGCGCACCATCCTCAAGCCCACACCGTTCGCGCTGGACGGCGGCCTGCTGCAACACGATTATTTCGAGTGCTGGCAAGGCTTGCGCAAGCATTTTGACCCGGACCAGTGACAGGCACACGGTCCGGCTTACTCAGGTGGTCAGTGCGGCAGGCACACGCGCCCCGCCACATTGACCACGTCGTCGCCCGCGTGCGCGCGCAGTTGCAGCAGCATCAGGGCCACGCCCAGCATCAGCGCCGCAGCGCAGAGTTTCTTGTGCATCGTCGTTCCCGTTTTCACTATCTATGAAGGTGTGCAGCGATATTATTGCCGAAATTCATCGTGCGGGCTGAGCAAGTGCCAAGCGTGCTTTACAATTATGCATCTTGCGCATCCGCGCCATCTGAATTGTATGCATAGTATGTGAAGGGAATGACAAGCCTGTGACTTCCAAGCCGATCAAGATCGCCGCCACCGTTGTCGTGGCTCTCGCCGCTGGGGCCGGCATTTATAGCTACACCCGTCCGGCCGCCACCGCCACGCCCGGTGCCCCGGCTTCGGGCAGCCCTGCCGCCGCACCGCATTCCGCCGTCTATACGGCCGCCGTGGCCAGCCAATTTCGCGATTTGCTGGGCAATTTCCGCAAGATCATCGTGCTGCTGGCCGACGAACAAAGCTTGCCCGAAGGCGCGCGCGACGAAGCCCGTAAAGTGGGCCAGGCCCTGTTCCATGAAAACCAGGAACGCATCGCCAAGCTCGATGCAGCGCTCGATCAATTGACGGCACCCACGAATCCGGGCCGCTTCGAAGCGCTCGACAGCCTGCTCACCTATATCGAATCCGATCCCGGCCTGTATGACGCGGACCGCCTGGCTTTCCGCGAACTGCTGCAAAGCATGCTGGCCGACGTGGCCAAGGATTCGTCCTTGCCTGCCATCAAGCTGCACAAGCGCATTTCCGAAGACCTCGATGCGCTGGGCGAGATCGAGCGCAATTACGAGAAGGAAATCCGGCAAATCTTCGGCAACCTGGGCCAGCGCGCCATCGAACTCAAGCGCGAACGGTGGGACGATTACGTGGCGCAGCTGAAAAAACTGTACAGCCGCGAACAGATTCTGAAGGAAAACGGCATCGTCGTGCCGTATGCTGTTCCTCCCGCCGGCTCCATGCCCGAAGCCAAGCCGGCGCCAAAAAAAGATGAGGCGGAAATCTTCGGTCTGGGCTTGCCGAAGAAAACCATCGTGCTGACCTTCGACGACGGCCCGCACCGCCGCTACACGGAAGAAATCAGCGCCATTTTGAAACAGTATGGCGTGCCGGCCGTGTTCTTCAACGTGGGCCGCAACCTGGGGTCGCTGGACGCGGAAGGCCACGCCAAGCTGGGCGCGGGCGCGGAAGTGAGCCGCAAGCTGATGAAGGAAGGCTATGCCGTGGGCAACCACAGTTTCAGCCATGCACAGCTGTCGAAACAGACGGGCGACAAGCTGAAAGGCGAAATCCTCGGCACCGACACTTTATTAAAGGCCATCAGCCCCGAGCGGGCCGCGCTGTTCCGCTTTCCGTATGGCGCGCGCAACAGCGAAGGCATGGCCGCGCTGGCCGATGCCCATTTGAAATCCGTGATGTGGAATATCGATTCGCTGGACTGGGCCGACCCCGTGCCCAGCTCGATTACCAATCGCGTGCTGGCGTCCGTCGACAAGGCGGGGCGCGGCATCGTCCTGTTCCACGACATCCACGAACGCACGGTGAAAGCCTTGCCGGCCGTGCTCGACAAGCTGATCGCCGAAGGCTATCAATTCGCGGGCTGGGATGGCACGAGTTTCCAAGTGGCAAAAAGCACGGCGCCCGCGCCCGAGAAAGTGCCCGTCACCACCGGCTACGCGAATTCCTGGGCCGTCGTGATCGGCATCGACGATTACGCGAAGTGGCCGAAATTGCAATATGCGGTGCGCGACGCGCAAGGCATCCGCGAAACGCTGATCGAGAAATTCGCGTTCGCGCCCGAGCGCGTCGTGACCCTGAAGAATGGCGAAGCGACGCGCAACAATATCCTGGCCGCTTTCCACGACAAGCTGGCCCATGGCGGCGTGCAAAAGAATGACCGCATCTTCGTCTTCTTCGCCGGCCACGGCGCCACGCGCAAGCTGAGCTCGGGGCGCGACCTCGGCTACATCGTGCCCGTCGATTCCGACCCGGCGCAGTTCGCCACGGATGCGATTCCGATGACGGAAATCCAGAATATCGCGGAGTCCCTGACGGCCAAGCATGCGTTTTTCGTCATGGACGCCTGCTACAGCGGCCTGGGCCTGACGCGCGGCGCCGGTTCCAGCTCTTTCTTGCGCGACAATGCCAAACGCATCGGCCGGCAAATGCTGACGGCCGGCGGCGGCGACCAGCTGGTGGCCGATGGCGGACCGAACGGTCACTCCGTGTTTACGTGGACCCTGCTGCAAGGCCTGGCGGGCAAGGGCGACCTGAACGGTGACGGCCTCATCACGGCCACGGAACTGGCGGCGTATGTAGCGCCCGCCGTGTCCAGCGTGTCGAACCAGACGCCCGCGTTCGGCAGCCTGCCCGGATCGGAAGGAGGCGATTTCGTCTTCGAATTGCCAGGCGAGACGGAATTCCTCAGCCCGAACACGACGCAGCTGTCGACGGAAGCCATCGCCCTGAACAGCAAGCTCGACGCCAAACCGGCGGCGGCCAGCGTGACGGTGAAGGATTTGCAGGGCGGCGAACAGAAGATCGTCACGCCGGGCGCCGTGCCGACCTCCACGCGCCAGCTGGCCCAGCGGGCCAACGACCGCGGCTTGCAGCTGTACAAGGAGAAACAGTACGCGCAGGCGGAAGCGCAATTTACGGAAGCGCTGAAATTGCGTCCCGACTTCGCGCTGGCGGCCAACAACCTGGGTTTTGTCTTCTACAAGCAGGAAAAATACCGCGAAGCGGCACGCTGGTTTGAAAACACGGTCAAGATGGACCCGTCGCGCGCCATCGCCTACCTGAACCTGGGCGACGCGTATGCCAAAGCCGGCGATGCGGCCAAGGCGAAAGCGGCCTATAAAACCTATCTGGAACTGGCGCCGACGGCCTCGACGGCGCCGGCCGTGCGGCAAAAGATGGAGAAGCTGTAAGTTGACGTCCAACTTGCCCATGGTCCACGTCTTCACCTGCAGCGGCCGCTTTCCCAGCTGGGAAGCGCTGCAGGCTTACCTGGCGCCCGCGTACACGGAAGATGGCGATGCCGTGCCGTCGCCATTCTTCCTGGAAACGGGCCTCACGTGTTATGAGCCGGCCTGCTTCGAGAGCGCGCTGCTGGCCGCGCCCGCGCCGCTGGCAGAGTTGCTCGACGGCGTGTCGTATGCGGACAACTGGCTGGCGCAGGCGTGCGCGGACGCGCAGGGTGTGCTGGCCGATACGGCCGTGTGCGTGTTTGCGCCGAATCGACTGGCGCATCCGCACCGCAGCTCGCTGCACCACGTGGGCAGCTACGCCTGCGACGGCGGCTGAGCCTCATTTCCGCGTTGTTCATGTATGAGCTTGTTGACGCTGGCCAGCAGGCTGGTGCCCGAGGTGGTGATGAAACGGGCACCCGCCGCCTGCGCTTCCGTGCCATAGCTTGCCAACGTATCCTTGTTGCAATAGACGATGATCGGTAATGCGGGCTGCGCCTGCCGCACTTCGCGCACCGTGCGCACGCCCGCATCCTTGACCCGGCGGCCGTTTTCCACCCTGGCCATGTCCGTGATGAACAGCGCGTAGTGCTTCTGTTGCAGCATGGCCAGCGCCTGCCGCGTCGACACGGCCTGGTCCACCTTGATGTTTTCCCGCTCCAGCTGCTCCATCAGCAAGGTATTGTTGCGCGGGTGGTCGTCCAGCCACAGCACGAGACTGACCGGCCGTTGCGCCGTCGGCGCGGCGGCCAGGGCCGTGACGGCGGCGGCGCCATCGGGGGGATGGGCCAGCAGCAGCTGCGTGACGGCTTCCTGCATGTCGTCGAGCGACTTTTGCTGCAAACGGCTCAGTTCCGTCACTTCGATTTCCTTGCCGCTTTCCAGGCGCACGGATTCGTTTTTGACGAGGCTGTCGGCGCGCTTGATCATGATGGACAGGTAAATGCGCGTGAGCAAATAGCCGATCAAAAAGCCGTGCACGGAAAAGAACAGCATGATGCCGCCCACTACCGCCATGGCCGTGGGCGTGTCCGTGGCCAGGCTGGGCGCGATAAAGGCGGCCATGCTGCGCGCGCTGCCAGGCAGGCTTTTGAGCTCGATCAAACCCACGCCGACGATGATTTTCGTCAGCCAGTCCGACACTTCCACCAGATTCGAATTGATTTCCATGGGCGTGGGCGTGCCCAGAAACAGGGTATTGCTGGGGTTGCCGGTTGCCGCGTCCGCGCTTGCCGGGGGAGGCTCGTCCGTGGAGCGGCCCTTGCCATTAGCCTGCTCGTCGGGCGGGGCGGCGTTGACGGTACCCGAGGGCAGACTGCGCGGTATGCCGAATAAAAACCCCAGCAGCATGCCGCTGACGCAAAAGCCCAGGCTCCACAGCAGGGCCGGCACGGCGTGGTAGTAGGGCGGCAGCAGGGCGCCCGCCAGCACGGCCAGCAAGCCCGCCAGCAAGATGAACAGCAGGATGTACGGCAGCACGTCGCGCTTGCGCACGGCCGCCGTGACGCTTTTGCTCGCCTTGCCGCTGCTGTCGCTCAGGTCCACGGTCGCTCCTTGAAAAATGCTGAATCCAGGCAGCCGGTCTGCCGCGTATATATCCCGTAGGAGCCTGTACTGACATCATAAAAAGGGGAGACGCGATGCGGTTGATAAAACGCAAACAGCTGGCAGCTTGTGCCTTGTTGCTGGTGGCCGGTGCCGGCAAGGCGGCTGCGCCGGAGGCCGCATCGCCCACGGATGCGTCGCGCACCGTGCGCGTGACGGGCCACTACGACAACGCCGTCGGCACCTCGGATGCGGCCAGCCAGGGCGTCATCACCAATGAGCTGATCGTCAACCGTCCCGCCTTGCGCACGGGCGAATTGCTGGAATTCGTGCCGGGCCTGATCGTCACCCAGCACAGCGGCGACGGCAAGGCCAACCAGTATTTCTTGCGCGGTTTTAACCTCGACCATGGCACGGATTTCGCCACGTACGTCGACGGCATGCCCGTCAACATGCGCACGCATGCGCATGGCCAGGGCTATTCCGACCTCAATTTCCTCATTCCCGAGCTGGTGCAGCGCATCGATTACAAGAAGGGGCCGTATTTCGCGGGCGAAGGCGATTTCGCCTCGGCGGGCGCGGCGCGCATTCGCCTGGCCGACAAATTGCCGCAAGGCCAGGCCAGTGTGTCCGTGGGCCAGCATGGCTATGTGCGCGCCGTCGTGGCCGATTCCCTCGATGCAGGACCAGGCACCTTGCTGTATGGCCTGGAGGTGAACCGCAACAATGGCCCCTGGGACGTGCCGGAGCGCGTGCGCAAGGTCAGCGGCGTGCTGCGCTACAGCCAGGGAACGCAAGACGACGGCTTCAGCGTGACGGCCATGGCCTACAAGAACAGCTGGAACGCCACGGACCAGGTGCCGCTGCGCGCCGTGGAGTCCGGCCAGATCGGCCGTTTTGGCTCGCTCGCGCCCAGCGACGGCGGCGACACCTCGCGCGCCAGCCTGTCGTATGCGATGCGCCGGCGCACGGAAAACCGGGTGTTCGAGTTTGACGCGTACCTGATCCGCTCGCAGCTGGAACTCAACAGTGACTTCACCTATTTCCTGGCCGACCCGGCCGCCGGCGACCAGTTCCAGCAAAGCGAGCGGCGCACGGTGGCCGGTGTCAACACGAGCGAAAGCTGGAATACGCAGCTGTTCGGTCTTTCCCTGCGCAACAAGCTCGGTGTGCAGGCGCGCCATGACCGGGTGTCGCCGGTGGGCCTGTACAGCACGGTGGACAGAGTGCGGCAAGCCACGGTGCGCGAAGACCGGGTGCGCGAGGCCAGCGTCGGCCTGTACGGCGAAAACACGACCCAGTGGCTGCAGTGGCTGCGTTCCGTGGCGGGCGTGCGCTACGACACCTACCGTTTCAATGTGGCCAGCAGCATCGCCGGCAACAGCGGTACGGCGCAGGACCACGTGGTGTCGCCGAAACTGTCCTTGATCCTGGGGCCGTGGAGCAAGACGGAGTTTTTTGTGAACTATGGCAAGGGTTTCCATAGCAACGATGCGCGGGGCACGACGCAGACGCGCTTGCCCGACGGCACGCCTTCCGCGCCCGTGACGCCCCTCGTGCCGAGCAAGGGCATGGAACTGGGCGCGCGCACGGAATGGCTGCCGGGCCTGCAAAGCTCGCTGGCCCTGTGGCGGCTCGATCTCGCGTCGGAACTGCTGTTCGTGGGCGACGCGGGCGAAACGCAGCCCAGCCGTGCCAGCCACCGCCACGGCATCGAGTGGAATAACCATTATGTTGCCGCGCCGTGGCTGCTGTTCGACCTGGACCTGGCAGCTTCGCGCTCGCGCTACACGCAAAACGATGCGGCCGGCAATTATATTCCTGGTTCGATCGACAGGGTGGCGTCGTTCGGCGTGACCGTGACGGACCGGGGACCGTGGTCGGGCGCCTTGCAGCTGCGCTATTTCGGCCCCCGTCCCTTGATCGAGGACAATAGCGTGCGCTCGGCGTCGACCACCCTGGCGTATGCGCGCCTCGCCTACCAGCTCGACCGCAGGACGCGGCTGTCGCTCGACGTGTTCAACCTGTTCAACAAGCGCGCCAGCGACATCGATTACTACTATGCGTCGCGCCTGCCCGGCGAGGGGGCGGACGGCGTGAATGACCGGCACTTTCATCCCGTCGAACCCCGGTCCGCGCGCTTGACCTTGTCGTATGCGTTCTGATAACGATAAACTGGGGCATGAGCAATCACCTAGTACAAACCAGTAAATTCCTTTCCCTTATCCTGCGCCACTCTCCCGAAAAAATCGGCCTCGCCCTTGATGCCCAAGGCTGGGCCGATATCGGCCAGCTGCTGGCGCAGGCGGCCAGCCATGGCCGTTCTATTTCTCGTGAACAATTGGATGAGGTGGTGGCGCGCGACAGCAAGACGCGCTACGCGATCAGCGATGACGGCTTGCGCATCCGCGCCAACCAGGGGCATTCCTTGGCCGCCGTCGATATCGCACTGCCGCCCGCCACGCCACCCGCCATGCTGTACCACGGCACGGCCAGCCGCTTTGTAGCGGCGATCCGTGCCGGCGGCCTGCTGCCGGGAGCGCGCAATCATGTGCACCTGTCGTCCAGCCGCGAAACGGCCGTGGCCGTGGGTGCGCGCCACGGCAAGCCCGTCGTGCTGACGGTCGATGCGGCCGCGATGCAGGCGCAGGGCCACGTGTTTTATGTGTCGGACAACGGCGTGTGGCTGACGCAGGCCGTGCCGCGGGCGTTCATCGGTTTTCCCTGATTAATGGCTTAGCGCCCTGCCCCTGGCGCTTGCGCCGCCAGATCAGCACCCCCGTCACGCTCAGGCCCGCCACCAGCACGCCCATGGCGCAAATGAACAGTTTGAAGGGCCAGCCCCACATCGAGGCCATGTGCAGGGCGCTGATCCAGCTGCGGATGGTGTCGCCGCTGGCCGCGCCCGTGGGCAGCCAGGCGGCCAGCTGCCGGCCGCTGGCCGCATCGAAAAAGACGGTGGTCAGGCCCTTGTGTTCGCGCACGTCGCGGCTGCTGCGCACGCTGTAGCTGTAGACGCCCAGCGCGCGCTCGTAGGCCAGCGCGTTTTCCTCGAGGATGGCAAAGTGCCCGCTGCGCGCCAGCTGCGCCATCAGGCTGCGACCTTGCGCGCGGGCGGCAGGCCAGTCCAGCCGTGGCCCCGGCGACGGCGTGTGCCGCGCCACCACTTCCTCGGCTGGCTGATGGGGAAATAGCGGATGCATCACGGCCGCATACGCGCCGTACAGGTTGAAGGCGACGCCGCTCCAGGCAAACACCAGCAGCATGGCCCACAGCCATAGGCCGCCCGCGCGGTGCAGGTCGAACACCAGTTTATAAGTGCCGCCATGGCGGCGCAGCAGCCACGACGGGCGCCAGCGCAGCAGCCACGGTTTGCTGCCCGGCGAGCGTTTTTTCAGGCGTGCGGGGAAGGTCAGGGCGGCGCCGACGAAGCAGTCGATGGTCCAGACGATGGCGATCAGGCCGAAAATCAGCAAGCCCGTGTCGCCCAGCGCCAGCGCAGAGTGCAGGCGCTCGATAAAGGGCAGCAGGTTGATGGCGCCCTGGCCGATCTCGCCCCATTTTCGCTGGCCCAGTAGCGCGCCCGTGTACGGATCGACGAACACTTCGTCGCTGGCCAGCGGCGCGGCGTCCGCCGTCGGGCGCAGGTAGAACTGCATGCTGTGGCCGGGCGGTGCCGACAGCGGCGCGTAGCTGACCTGCGCCTGCGGGAAGCGCGCGGCGACGGACTCGCGCAGCAGCAGGGCGTCGAGCGGCGCGGCGCCCGGCGTTGGCGGCGCCGCGCGGAAGACGGCAGGCAGCAGGGCCGCCTCCAGTTCATCCTTCCACGCGAGCGCGCTGCCCGTGACGCCGGCCACGATGAGGAAGCCGGCCATCAGCAGGCCGGCGTAGCGGTGCAACGCCGCCAATGCAGGGCGCATTTGCAGCGATGGCATCAGAACCGGTACATGGCGCTGACGTTGGCCGTGCGTTCGGCATTGCGGTAGCACAGATTGGGCAGGTAGCCGCAGTCATACAGGGTCTGCTTGTTGAGCACATTGTTGACGTTGAGGGCAAACTGCCACGGTCCGCGCGACACGCCCAGCGCCGCATCCCACTGCGTGATGCCGCCATTGCGGATGTTCAGGTTCTCGCCGTCGGAATTCGAGCGCATGGCGCCGAGAAAGCGCATGCCCAGCGCCGCATACGCGGGCAGCGCCGTGCCCAGGTTGAACGCTTGACGGGCCCAGGCCGAGGCGCTGTGGCGCGGCGCGCCCGCTTGCTGCAGACCCAGGTCGCCGTTATTGCTCTTCCTGACTTCCGTATCGAGGTAGGTGTATTGCGCGATCAGGCTCAGGCGGCTGGCAAACTCCGTGCGCGCTTCCAGTTCCAAGCCGCGCGAGCCCACCTGGCCCGTTTGCTGCAGGCGGCCCGGATTGCCGATGTCGGAGGTGGTGACGTTGTCGCGCACCAGGTCGAAGACGGCCGCCGTGTAGCTGGCGCGCTGGCCCACGGGTTCGTAGCGCACGCCCGCCTCGAACTGCTTGCCGCGCGATGGTTTCAGGGCGCTGCCGTTGGCCGTGATGCCCAGTTCGGGCGAGAACGAGGTGGCGTAGCTGACATACGGCGCCCAGCCGCCATCGAACAGGTAGACGGCGCCCACGCGGCCCGTGGTGGCCGATGGCGACTGGTGGAAGTCGGGTTTGACGGCGCCGCTATGGAGGTCGGTGACGTCGCGCGACTGCGTGGCCTTGTCGCGGCGCAGGCCGGCCGTCACTACCCAGCGGTCCCATTTCAATTGATCCTGCGCATACAGGCCCAGCTGGCGCGACGGCGCTTCAGCGCGCGTGGGCGCCTTGGCGGGAAGCAGCGGCTGCTTGCCGTACACGGGCTGGTACAGGTCGATCGGCGCGATAAAGCCTTTTTGATGGCGGTAGTCGTCCGTGTTGCGGATGTTCGCGTAATCGACGCCCAGCAGCACCTGGTGCGCCAGGCCGCCGGCGGCAAAGCGCGCCTGCAGCTGGGTGTCGGCGAACAGACTTTTCGACGCCGTATCGACGGGCATGAAATAGCGCTCCACCGTACCATCGTCATTCAGGCCCAGCGGGAACATGTCCGTGCGGTCGTTGTTCAGGCGCGTGTAGCGCAGGTTCTGGCGCAGCGACCAGGTGTCATTGAAGCTGTGCTCGAACTCGTAGCCCAGCATGGTATTGCGGCGCTTGAAGCGGTTATCGTCGCCCATCAGGTTGACCTTCGGATCGACCTGGCCGCGCGGGCCAGGCAGCAGCAGCTGGTTGGGAAACGCGTACTGCTGGTTGTCCTGCTCGTAGCGGGCCAGCAAAGTCAGGCGCGTGGCCGGTCCCGCCTGCCACGTGAGCGAAGGCGCGAAGTACAGGCGGTTGTCGCGGTCGCGCTCCAGCCGCGTATGGGCTTCGCGGCCCAGCATGACGACCCGGTAGGTCCAGTCGCCGTGTGCGTCGAGCGCGCCGCCCACGTCGGCTTTCAACTGGCGGCGCTGGTAGCTGCCGTACTCAATCCCCACTTCGCGCACGGCATCCGCGCTGGGGCGCTTGCTGACGGCGTTGACCATGCCGCCAGGCGGAATCTGCCCGTACAGCACGGAAGCGGGGCCGCGCAGCACTTCCAGGCGTTCCAGGCCATACGGCTCGATCGAGGCGCCAAAGGTGCGGCCCGAATTGCGCAAGCCATCCTGCAGGATGCCGTTCGTCTCGATGGTGAAGCCGCGCAGCAGCGAGGAATCGTCGCTGCCCAGCGGGCGCTGGTTCGGCGTCACGCCGGCCGTGTAGCGCAGGGTTTCGTCGAGCGATTCGGCATTGCGGTCGCTGATTTCATCGGCCGTGACCACCGAGATGGATTGCGGGTTCTCGTTCAGGGCCGTGTCGGTCTTGGTGGCCGAGGCGGCGCGCCGCGCCACATAGCCGCGCACGGGGCCCGTGGCCGTTTCGCGCTCGCTGCTCGCATTGATGGTGATCGCGGGCAGGGTGGCGCTGGCCTGGGCTGGCGCTGGCGTCTGTGCCGCGGAGGCGTCCGTGCGCAGCGCATACGCGCCATGCGCGCCCGCCACCAGGCGCAGACCCTGGCCGCGCAGCAGTTCCTCGAAGCCCTGGCGCACCGTGTAGCTGCCCGTCAGGCCGCCGCTGCGCTTGCCCTGCAGGAGCGCTGCATCGGCCGACAGTTCCACCCCGGCCGTGCTGGCGAAACTGGTCAGCGCACGTTCCAGCGGTCCGGCGGGAATGGAATACTGGCGCTGCGCCTGCGTGTTGCCTGCCGCCTGGGCGTGGGCGGCTGGTGCCGTGACGGCCAGGGCGCCCACGGCGGCACCAGCGAGGAACAGGGCCTGGATGGCGGCGGCGAGGGGAAACGGGCGCAGCTTGGTTGCGGGAGCGGTCAGGCGAGCAGGCATGGTGCAAATCCTTGGAAAGTGGCGGGAAAAAATTCGTTCTTCCCTTATTCCGAACGAAAAGCCAAAACCCTCAACGTTTTTTCAATTATTTTGCAGGTATTTTTCAGGACGCCTGGCGCGGCCCCACGCTGACCCAGTAGCGCGTGCGGTAGCGCAATTGCACGGGCAGGCTCAGGGCCAGGTTGGCCAGCGAGCGGTCCGTGTCGCGCAGCGTATACACGCCCGTCACGCGCAGAGCGGCGATGGACTCGTCGCAGCGCAGCACGCCGTGGCGGTAGCGGCCCAGCTCGGCCAGCAAGTCATCGAGGCGCATGCGCTCGGCCACCAGGCTGCCCTGCGCCCAGGCGGCGGCGCTGTCTTCCACGCTCGCCACGTCCTGCACGTCCTGCCGCGTGTAGCCGGCGCGCTGGCCCGCCTGCAGATGCAGGGATTCCGCCCCGGCGCGGGCCGGCTGCAGGGCCACGGCGCCCTGGAAGACGGCGACCTGGCTGACGCCATCGTCGAGGCGCACGGAGAAGCGCGTACCCAGTGCCGTGGCCGTGCCCTGCGGCGTTGCCACCAGCAGAGGGCGGTAGACTGCCGCGTTTTCATGCGCGCTGGTGACGAGGATGGCGCCCGCGCGCAGCACGATGCGCCGTTCGCCGGCGTTGTAGCGCACGTCGATGGCGCTGGCCGTGTCGAGCACCACCTGCGTGCCGTCGGCCAGCACGATGGCGCGCGTCTCGCCCACGGCAGTGCGGTAGTCGCTGCCCATGCCCGTTCGTTGCCACAGGCCGGATTCGTGCGCCAGCAGGGCCGTGCCGCCGCCCGCCGCGATCAGGCCCAGCAGCTGCAAGGCGCGCCGGCGCCCGGTGGCACGGCGCTGGACCGGCGCCAGCGCGCCGCGCGCGACCTCGCGCGGCAAAGCGTCGAATTGCCGGGCGAAGCGCTGCAGCCGGGCCCAGGCCCGCTCGTGCTCGGGGTGGGCGGCGCGCCAGGCGGCGCAGGCATCCGCGTCGGCCACGCTGGCGTCTTCCGCCCACAGCCGCGCCATCCACTCGGCGGCACGCTGCAGCGCGGCGGGGGCGATGGGGGCGCCGTCCGCTTGGGAACTCATGCGAATTGCGCCGCACAGCAGGCCAGCAGGGCGCGGGCGATGTATTTTTCCACGGACGAGACGGATACGCCCAGGCGCGCGGCGATGTCGGCATACGCCATGCCTTCGAGCTTGCACAGCAGGAAGGCGTCGCGCACCTTGGCTGGCAGGCTGGCGAGGATGGCGTCGATTTCCAGCAGTGTCTCGACGATCAGCGCGCGCATTTCCGGCGTGGGGACGGTCGCTTCCGGCTGCGCGGCGATGGCGTCCGCATAGGCGGCCTCGATATGCCTGCGGCGGAACAGGTCCACCACCAGGCCGTTGGCGATCTGCGCCAGATGCTGGCGCGATTCTTCCGGCTGGGGCGCGCGGCCCCGCGCGAGGATGCGCAGATACGTGTCGTGCGCCAGGTCGGCCGCATCGAAGGCGTTGCCCAGCTTGCGGCGCAGCCAGCACTGCAGCCAGCCGTGGTGGTCGCTGTACAGGACTTCGATTTGCTGGTGCAGTTCCAGTTCGGGGCGTAGCATGCAACCTTTCCATGCCACGGTCCACAGGACAGACAGGCCTTGATGCGATTGAGAATTGTTCGTATTGTAGCCCGATTGCCGCGACTTGTGGCCCGGCAGTGGCGGGCCAGCAACGCTGTCGGGCCCGCATCAGGCCGGGATCAGCTTGATATCGGCCACCCGCTCGACCAGCCACACGCACGCCACCAGGGCAATCGCCAGCGACCCCACGGTCAGCACTTGCCGGTACAGCCAGGTCTTGCGCAGCAGCCACGCGAGGGGCAAGAAGGCGGCGACGATGGCCAGTTGGCCGATTTCCACGCCCACGTTGAAGCCCAGCAGGCTGGCCAGCAGCGAGCCTTGCGGCAAGCCCAGGTCGCGCAGCACGCTGGCAAAGCCGAAGCCGTGGATCAGGCCGAAGGCGAACGCGGCCACGGGCCGCTTGCCGCGGAACAGGGGCAGCAGGTTGTTCAGCGCGGCCAGGATCACGGAAGCGGCGATCGCCGACTCCACCCAGCGCGACGGCAGCGATACGAGCGACAGACTGGCCAGGCTCAGGGTGATGGAATGGGCGAGCGTGAACGCCGTGACGACTTTCAGCACGTCAAGGAAGGCCGCCTTCAGACCGTGCTGCTGCTCGCGCAAGCCCGGCAGCAGCACGGCCGGCAGCAGCAGCGACAGCAAAAACAAAATATGGTCGTAGCCGATCCAGATGTGCCAGATGCCGTGTTTCACGTAGGCGCCGAACTGCGCCAGGCGGTCGGGCGCGGCCAGCGAGATGGTCTGGCGCGGGCTGTCCGGGTCGAAGATGGCCGTTTGCGTGGCGCCGCCGCTATCGATCTTGAGCAGCCCCTTGTGCTGCGGGTCGAGGTCGGCGAACAGCGTGTAGCCGATGGTCACACTGGCCGGCGCAGCGCCGCCCGGGCAAGTGGCCTGGAAGCGCAGCACGTTGTAGGCGCCGTCCGTGTGGTTGTCGATCAGCTGCCCGGCGGCTTGCAGGGGGCAGGCGCCCTGGTCGCTGGTCAGCTGCAGGCGCTGCAGCGCGTAGGCGGCAATCGCCGCATGGCGCGCGCGGATTTCATCCCAGGTCAGGGCGCCGTCGCCGTTGCCGTCGAGGCCGATGGCGAAATCGAGGTCGCGCAGGGCGATATCCCATTGCCCCTCGATCTGCTGGCCGTGCACGGTCAGGCTCAGATAGCTGTCGCTGGGCTTGTGCGCCTGCGCGGGGGCCAGCCAGGCGCACAGGAGCAGGATGAACAGGCAGCGCTTTACAGCACACCTCACAGCACACCTGCTTTCCTGATAATACTGACTTTTTGCCCATCCTGCGGGCCCAGCTGTCTGACGAGTCCTTGCAGGACCGTATCTTCCACGCCATTCGCCGCCACCCACGCCAGTACGGGCCGGGCCGCCGCGTAGTTGCGCGCGGCCAGGGCCGCTTCGAGCAGGATGCGCATGTCGGGCGCTTCCTTCTGGATGGCCCAGTTCTGCTGCGCCAGCTGCAGGGCGGCCGGCACATCTTTTTGCAAAAACAGGGCGAAACGGGCTTGCTCGCGCTGGTGCACGGTGTCGCCCCGCTGCATGGCGGCGGTGAAGCGGGCCGCCAGCTCGGCCTTGGCCGCCTGGAATGCCGCTTGCTGGCCGGGCAGCGATTGCAGGGCCAGCGCGTAACGCAGCAGCAGGGCGTCGATGCGCTGCCGGTCTTGCAGCAACTTGACGACTTCCTGCGGACGCTGCCGGTCGAGCAGGAAATCCGCGTAGGCGCCCAGCAGGTAGCTGTCGCGCGGCTGCCGCGCCAGCGCGGTCTTGTAGCGGGCTTCGGCCAGCGTTGAATCTCCGCGCCGCGTGGCCATTTCCGCCAGCAGGGTGGCGGCCCAGCTTTCCAGCTCGGGCGCCGCGCCGGCGCTCCTTTGCAGGGTCAGGTCCAGCAGGCGCTCGCTGGCGGTGGCCCGGCCCGTGACGCTGGCGATATTGGCAAGGCAGGTGACTGTGACCAGCTGCGTGGAAAGCGCCGACAGCCGGGCGCAGCTGGCGGTCGCCTGCGCGTAATCGCCCTTCACGGTGAGCACGGTGGCGCGCGTCAGCCATGCCTGGGCGTTGTGCGGCTGCTGCGCGATGACGGCGTCGAGGTCTTGCAGGGCGAGACCGAACTTGTGGGTGCTTTGTAATATGGTGGCGCGCAGCAGGCGCACGGGCAGGGGCGGCGCCGCTTGCCGCCACCAGGGCGCCAAGGCCGCTTGCGCGTAGCCGAGGTAGCGCGGGTCCGTTTCGCTGCGCGCCAGGGCGATGTAGCGCTGCGCCAGGCTTGCCGCCAGGGTCATGTCTTGCGGCGTGGCATTCAATTGCTGGCGCAGGCCGCGCAGCTCGCTCTGCGTGGCGTCGGCGCGGCGCGGCAGCTGTTCGATGACGGCGCCGCCGTCTTTCGGCGTGTAGGGCGCGGCCTGGGCCAGCAGGGGCAGGCAGGCGCACAGCAGGGAAATCGGTGTTTTCATCATGGATGCCATCAACAGTCATTGATGCGGGTACCGGAGAGCGGACACTCCGGCGCCCGCAAGGGCTTTACAGCGGCACCGGTTCCGTGTCTTCCGGCGACGTCGCCATGATGGCGTCGATGGCGACGCCATCCTTGTCATCGCTGGTGGTCAGGATGACGTTGCTGACGGCCATATAAAACGCATCGAGCAAGACCACGGGCGGCGGCGTGGTGCCGCCGTTGCCGTTATCGCCGCCATGGCTGCTGCCGCCGCCACCGCAGCCGGCCAGCAGGGCCGCGAGCGCCAGGGCGCCGATCAGATAGAGCTTTTTCATCGCGTTCTCCTTGTTACTGCTGTGGCGAACCGGCCACGGGCGTTTTCAGGTAAGGGAAACCCGCCGTGAAGAAGGTTTCATCCAGGAAAGCGCCGTCCGTGAAGTGCAGGGCGCCTGCGGGAGCGTCGGCCGGGGAGCAGCCGATGTTCAAGGTGCATAGTTTGCCCATGGCCACGCGCAGCACCACGTCGACCACGTCGTCGCCGGGGCGCCGGCCGTTCGGGAAGCCTGCGTTGTCGCCATCGATCACGCCCAGGCGCTTTTGCGATCCCACGGCGGTGGGCGCGATGGACGTATTCAGGCGCAGCATTTCCGATGCCGTCACGGTGACGGGCTGGTTGACGCCCTTGATGCCCGTCAAGAAGGTGGCCACCAGGTCGTTGCGGGGGAAGTTGGTGGGCGCCTTGGCGCCTGCCGAGCCGAACAGCACTTCCACCAGCGCCGGCGCCGTCGGGTTGGTGACGTAGTCGGCAAACTGCGCGTCGCCCGACGGCTTGCTGGCGTTGAAGCGGTCCTTGTCCTTCAGGCCGATGACCAGTTCATTCACCAGCGGCATGCCCAGGCGCGACACTTGCACCCACGCGCCGCCTTCCTTCGATGCCGCGGTGCTGCCCGGCGCCGGGTTCAGCAGACGCCCCTGGCGCAGGCTGGCCGTGGTCCAGCCGCCGATGACGGGCTCCAGGCCCGCCGTCAGGCACGCGGTTGGCACTTCCATCTCGATGGCCGTGACGTTCTTGCGGGCCAGGTCATCCCTGGCGGCGGACTCCGCATTCGCGGCAAACTCCGTGGCAGGCGCCTTGATGTTAATCAAGTCAAACGTTTCGCCCAGGTTGACCACGAACGGGTCCTTGCGCTGGCCGACGAACATGCGCGCCGGCGTGGCGCAGCCGGGGATGTTGACCGTGTAGACGTGCTGCGCGGCATACGCGGCATAGTTGGGGATGGACTTGGTGCCGATGTAGTCGACGGGCTTGTCGAACGTCGTGCCGCCGCCTGTGGCGTTGGTCACGCTACTGCGCGTGCCCGAGCGGCGGTCGCCCCGCACCACCGTCACGCTGTAGGTTTCGCGCACGTTCAGGCCGGCCGGGTTGACGGAATCGATGGCGCCGCCGTTGATGACGAGCGGAATCGACACTTTCTTGCCGCCCACGGTGAACTGGCCGTCCTTGATGGTATTGCTGAAGCGGAACTGGAAGGTGAGGTCTTCCTTGCCGTCGCCATTGTTGTCGATATGGATTTCGTACAGGGCGTTCGGGTCCATGGCGAAGTAATTCGGGCCGCCGTAGGCGTCCTGCAGGGGAATATAGTCGGCCACCAGGGTGGTGTAGGCGCCGCGGCCCGCTTCATAGCTGCGGAACATGTAGAAGTCGGTGGCGTCGACTTTGGGGTTTTGCGTGATGAACGGCGCTTCGCGGTGGCTGGACGCGTAGGCGGCTGGCGCGATGGCCAAAGTGAAGGAAACGGCGAGAAGGTTGCCCAGGAGTGCGGCGCCCAGTGCGGTTTTCGAGTATGACAATGACATTTCGATTCTCCCGATTTTTGTTGGCGTTGACAGACAAGTCCAAGAAACTGCAGGCTGCCTGGCTTATACGAACGGCTACAAAAAACGGATTCAACTCTTTGTCAAAGTCTGCAACTGACCTTGTAGGCCCCCTACCAGGCCAGCACTTTGGGACCGAGGGCGGCGCCGATGGCGGTCGGCACCAGCATGCCCAGCACGTACCAGAAGCCGACGAAGCTGGCCGCCAGCTCCGGGCAATGCAGGCAATACACGAGGGCAGCCATGCCGCCGGCGGCAAAACCGGCGGCGGCGCCGGCCAGCCGCAGGCGCGTGGGCGCCAGCTGGCGCATCAGGCGCAGCACGGCGGCCAGGATGGGCAGCGACAGCATGGCGATCAGCAGGGGGCAGCTGCGCCAGGTGGCGCCCCAGAACAGATCGGCGCGCTGTTCGGGCGGCGCTTCGTTCAGGATGATGGCGCCCAGCGCCCACATCAGCAGCAGGGGCATGGCGAGCAGCAGGGGCAGGGCGCTTGTGTTGGCGCCCGGCACGCACAGGCGGCGGCTGACGTGCCAGGCCGCCAGGCACAGGCACACGACGAAGCCCACCTTGATCCAGAAGTCGGGCAGCAGTGCCAGCTGTTCCAGGTTGGGCCGCACGCCCAGCAGCATGGCCATCAGGGCCACGCTGGCCAGCAGGCCGGCGCCCAAGGTGCCTGCGGCGCGCCAGTGCGTGCCGGGCGGCGCCGCGGCGGCCACGTCCGGGCCGCTGGCCAGCATGGCGATCAAGTCATCGGTTTTCATGGTGCGTTTCCTTCTATCCTTAAATGGGCCGCCAGGGCCTTCAAGCCGCGGTGCACGGCCACCTTGACGCTGGCTTCCGAAATGTCCATGGCCGCCGCCGTGTCGCGCACGGACCAGCCGTCGAGCTTGGTATGCACGATGGCGTCGCGCTGCTGCGCCGGCAAGGTGGCCAGCAGCTTGCCCAGGTCGCGGCTGGCCTCGGCCGCCTCGGCATCGGCGCTGGAAAACAGTTCCTGCGCGCTATCTTCTTCGTCATACGGCAAGTGCTGCGCCTCGCGCCGACCATGCCGGCGCAGCCAGTCGATCATCTTGTAGCGCGCGATCGCATGGATCCACGACGTCAGCGGCACCCCCGTGTCATACGTCAAGCGCTGGTTGTGGATGGCCAGCAGACACTCCTGCACCAGGTCTTCCACCTCGTCCGGCCAGCGCTGCAGGCGGCGCCGGAAAAACGCGCGCAAATGGGCGCTGCTTGCCTGCAAGAAACTGCGATACGCCGCCGCATCGCCATCGAGGCCGCGCAGCATCAAGCCGTGCAGCCGCAATTCCGTGCCGTGCAACTGCTCGCTTATTGGTATTCGTTGCATGCAAGCCTTTGGTGACAGGCGTTGAAAAAAATAAATCTTAAATTATTTGAGGGTGGCTGTAACCAATCCGCACGGTGCGGCGAATTGACAGGCAAGCACGCTTCCTATTTTTAATATACCGGTGAAAGACCATGGACATCAAGCAGCGCCTTGCAACATTACTTTTACCCTTGCTGAGCATGGCTGTGGTAGCGCCGGCCATGGCGCAGATGGCTTCCGGCCAGCGCTGCGAAGTCAAAAGCGGTGCGCAGACGGCGGCGCTGGTGGAGCTGTACAGCAGCGAAGGCTGCTCCAGCTGCCCGCCCGCCGACCAGCGCCTGAACGCCTTGCGCAAGGAAGCGGGGGCGGCCAGCCTGATCGTGCCGCTGGCCCTGCACGTCACGTACTGGGACCAGATCGGCTGGACGGACCCGCTGGCGCAGGCGCAATTCGATGCGCGCCAGGCCGAGCTGTTGCGCCACCAGCCGCGCCATGTGGCCTATACGCCCCAGTTCTTCGTGGGCGGCACGGAATTGCGCGGCTGGGATACGCAGCTGCCGGCCGCCATCCGCCGCATCAACGCGACCGCCGCGCCCGTCGCTATCCGCCTGTCCGCCACGCCGGCGCCGGGTGGGAAGCTGCTGCTGGAAGCCGATGCCAGCGCGCCGGATGCGCGGACGGACGGCCAGCTATACGTCGCCATCAGCGAAAACGGCATCGTCTCGACCGTGCTGCGCGGCGAAAACCGCGGCGCCACCCTGCATCACGATGCGGCCGTGCGCCTGTGGCTGGGGCCGGTTGCGCTGGCGCAAGGCCGCGCCCGGCTGCGCCGCGAAGTCAGCCTGCCCGCCAGCTGGCGCCCGGAAAACCTGCAAATCGTCGCCTTCGTGCAGCGGGCCGACAGCAGCGCCATCCTGCAAGCCGTCAGTACGGCATCCTGCGCGAAAGGGGTGATGTGATGAACGGACAAGCGAGCGTGATCCACCCTGCCTGGCTGCGCCTGACGCACTGGTTCAATGCCGTGGCCGTGGTAGTGCTGGCCACCAGCGGCTGGCGCATCTACAACGCGGCGCCATTCTTCCCGTTCGAGTTGCCACGCGCGCTGACCCTGGGCGGCTGGCTGGGCGGCGCCCTGCAATGGCATTTCGCCGCCATGTGGCTGCTGGTGGCCAATGGCCTGCTGTATCTGGTCATCAATATCGTCTCGGGACGGCTGCGGCGCCAGTTCTTTCCCCTCTCGCCGCGAGCGCTGCTGGCCGATTTCATCGCCGCGCTGAAGGGCAAGCTGGCCCATGCGGACCCGCGCCGCTACAACATGGTGCAGCGCGCCGCCTATCTGTTCGTCATGCTCGATTGCATCGTGCTGGTGCTGTCCGGCCTGGTGCTGTGGAAATCCGTGCAGTTTCCCCTGCTGCGCGAACTGCTGGGCGGCTACGAGAGCGCGCGCAGGGTCCACTTCATCGCCATGGCGCTGCTGACGGGCTTTGTGGGCGTGCACCTGCTGATGGTGGCACTGGTGCCGCGCACCCTGGTCGCCATGTTGCGCGGCCGCTAAGGAGATGAGCATGAAAAAAACCATCCTCGTGCAAGAAGAGGGCCAGGCCATGCTGGCCGACGCCTTGCGCCAGATCAAACAGCCGTCGCGGCGCCTGTTTTTGCAGCGCAGCCTGACTCTGGGGGGCCTGTCCTTGCTGACGGGTTGCAACGCCAGCGACCCGTCCAGCATCGAGACAGCCTTGACGGCCGTGTCGCGCATGAACGACCGGGTGCAGGGCTGGCTGTTCGACCCGAATAAACTGGCGCCGACTTACCCGGACTCCATGATCACGCGGCCGTTTCCCTTCAACGCCTATTACGGCGAGGATGAGGTGGAACAGGTCGATGGCGACGCCTGGCGCCTGGAGTTGAGCGGCTTGATCGCCGACAAGAAGCCGTGGACCCTGCCGCAGCTGCGCGCCTTGCCGCAGGAAACGCAGGTCACGCGCCACATCTGCGTGGAAGGCTGGAGCGCCATCGGCAAGTGGGGCGGCGTGCCGTTTTCCCATTTCCTCAAGCGCGTGGGCGCCGACACGACGGCCAGATACATCGGCTTCCAGTGCGCCGACGATTATTTCACGAGCATCGACATGGCCACGGCCCTGCATCCGCAAACCATCATGGCCCTCACGTACGACGGCCAGGAATTGCCGCCGAAATACGGCTACCCGATGAAATTGCGCATGCCGACCAAGCTGGGCTACAAGAACCCCAAGCACATCCAGGCCATTTTTGTCACGAATACCTACCCGGGAGGGTATTGGGAGAATCAGGGCTACAACTGGTTCGGCGGTTCCTAGAAAGGCCGGGGAGCCGGCCAGGGCGGCGTTGCATTGCCTTGTCGTACTAGTCGTACTGCCTGCGGCAATGCGCCTGGCCCTGAGCACCTCCCGGCCTTCCTTATGTTCAGCAGCAAGCAGCACCCTGTAGCGCAGCAATAGTTTTACCACCGGGCAATCTCGCCCATCCAACACTGAGACAAGGACATATCATGAAAACCACCATTACCACCTTCGCCGCCATCATCGCTTCCGCCATCCTCATGTCGGGCGCCGCGTTTGCCCAGGACGCCATGCAGAAAGACGCGATGGCCAAGCCTGCCTCGGCCGACGCCATGCACAAGGATGCGATGGGCAAGGACGGCATGCACAAGCCGATGGCCAAGAAACACATGAAGAAGGATCACATGGCCAAGGATGGCATGGCAAAAGATGCCATGGGGAAAGACGGTATGAAGAAGGATGAAATGAAAAAGGATGAAATGAAAAAGGATGGCATGGCCAAGGATGCGATGGCCAAGTAGTGCAGGGGCCTGGCGCCGTCAACGCGATGGCGCCAGGCCGCGCGCGTTTTCCAGCGTTCACCCATGCTGGCTCAGGATGCGAACTTGCTAATTGGTGTAAGCTGGATGCCTCCTGATTTCCCGCATGCACAGTCATGACCGAACCGTCCGTTGCCACGCTGTCCCCCGAAGCACATCCTTCCGATAAATCGATCCGCCGCCGCTCGCTGTTCGCCGCCTGCAGCGCGCATGCCGTGCATGACGGCTTGACGGACGTGATCTATGTGCTGCTGCCCATCTGGCAGGCGCAGTTTGCCATCAGCTACGCCATGGTGGGGCTGTTGCGCGGGTCCTACTCGGGCATGATGGCCGGGTTCCAGCTGCTGGCCAGCCGCCTGGCGAAGCGCTGGGGACGCGAGCGCATGCTGGTGGGCGGCACGGCGCTGGCCGGCGTCGCCTACCTGATCGCGGGGCAGGCGGGCGGCCTGGCCGTGCTGCTGATCGCCTTGCTGCTGGGCGGCCTGGGCGCCAGCACCCAGCATCCGCTGGCGTCTTCCATCGTCACCGACACGCACGAGGCGGGCGGCGGCGTGAAGGAAGCGTTGTCGCACTACAATTTTGCGGGCGATATCGGCAAGACCCTGATTCCCGCGCTGGTGGGCTTGCTGTTGCTCGTATGCAGCTGGCAAGCGAGCGTTTCCCTGCTGGGCTTGCTGGGCCTGGCGGCGGCCGGCTTGCTGTGGTGGCTGTTGCCGAAGCCGGAAGAGATCCAGGCCAGTCAGAAGAAAGCGGTCAAACTCGTCACTGGCAGCGGCTCCAAAGCAAGCTTTCGCGCGCTGCTGGCGACGGGCACCCTGGACAGCGCCGTGCGCATGGGTTTTCTCACCTTCTTGCCGTTCTTGCTGAAAAGCAAGGGCGCGGGCACGGCCGGCATCGGCGTGGCCTTGTCGCTGCTGTTCGTGGGCGGCGCCTTCGGCAAGCTGCTGTGCGGCTACCTGGGCGCGCGCATCGGCATGATGAAGACCGTGTGGCTGACGGAATCGATGACCTCGCTGCTGATCGTCGCGGCCCTGTGGCTGCCGCTGGCCGGCATCATGGCCATGCTGCCCCTGCTGGGGCTGGCGCTGAACGGCACCTCGTCCGTGCTGTACGGCGTGGTGCCGGAACTGGCCGAGCCAGGCAAGCGCGAGCACGCGTTTGCCCTGTTCTACACGGGCAGCATCGGCGGCGGCGCGCTGTCGCCCGTGCTGTTCGGCGCGCTGGGCGACCATACGAGCGTGCCCACGGCCTTGCTGGCGCTGGCGGCCGTATTACTGCTGACCTTGCCGCTGGCGTGGAAGGTGCAGCGGGGCCTGGCGCATGGCGGCGCCGCATGACAGGATGCCTCGCATGAGTCTGCCATTGCCGCGCGACAAACACGATACGGACAATGCGCAAGCCCTGACCGCCTTGCGCTGGGAAGAACTGCGTCCCGCCATGCCGCAGATCCTGGAGTGGGTGCAGGACGCCAACTGGCCCGTGGCCGCCGTCCTCCTGCCTTACCTGGCCGGCATCGGTCCGCGCCTGGCTCCGTATCTCAAGACGGTGCTGGCCAGTGACGATGAACAATGGAAATATGTTGTTCTGCTGGGCATCGTGCGCCATTCCCCCGGGCTCGCTGCCGCGGTGGACGGGGAATTGCAGCGCTTCGCCCTGTCGCCAACGGCTGCCGAGCTGGAAGAAGGCGTGGCCGAGGTGGCCCGGGAGATTTTGGCGGGCAGCGGCGCTGGTGCGGCGTGACTTGCCCGCCAGCACTTCCATCGTCTACACTCGCCGCATGAAAAATTTTGAAAAGCGGCGCGACCGCTACGATTTGTTCCGCGCGTTTGACAATCCCCTCGTCAACATCAATTTCCAGCTCGACGTGCCCGATTTCCGCCCCTGGTGCAAGGAACGGAACATTCCCGTGTTTCACTTTTTCCTGTTTTGCCTGCTCAATACGGTCAAGGACATCGACAATTTCATGTACCGCATCTGCCAGGGCGAAGTGATCCGTATCGACGATTTTCCCGCGTCCTACACCGTCATCAACAGCGACGAGAACCTCAACTATACGCGTTTCATCATGACGGACCAGCTCGATCTCTTCATCGAACGCAGCCTGGAAGCCAAGCGCATCGCCGAAGCGAGCTGCGCGCTGATCAACACGGGCGAGGGGCAAAGCGAGCGCGAGCAGCGCAACAATATCTTCATTACCTGTTTGCCATGGCTGGAGCTGGCGGCGATCGAGCACCCGATCTGCCGCCACCGCGACGCCGATATCCCGACCTTTACCTGGGGAAAATTCGGCCCCGCGCAGCCGGACGACTGCATGCGGATACCGTTTTCCGCGCAGGCCCACCATGGCTTTGTCGATGGCTACCATGTGCAGAAACTGGCGCAGGCGCTGGCACAGCGCATCGCCGCCATGATTGCCTAAGCTAAATAGTCGCTGGGCGCCTGCCCCAGCACGCGGCGGAAGGCGGCCGTAAAGGCGCTGGGGCTGGCATAACCGAGATCGAGCGCCACGCGGGTGACGGCTTGTCCTTCGGCCAGCCGCGTGATGGCGGCCAGCAGGCACGCTTGCTGGCGCCATTGGGCAAAGGCCAGCCCCGTCTGGGTGCGGAACTGCCGCGTGAACGTGCGCCGGCTCATGCCCGCCTGCATCGCCATCGCGTCCAGGCCGCTGTCCAGGCGCGGTTGCCGCAGCATGTCCATGCACAGCCGCGCCAGCCTGGCGTCCTGCGGCAGGGGCGCGCTCAGGGGCAGGGGACTGGCAGCGGCGATTTCGTCGAGCAGCAAGGCCATCAACCGCCCGGCGCGCGACGCCTGCACATACAAGGCTTCCACGGTCACCGCTTCGGCCAGCAGCTGGCGCAGCAGCGGCGTGGCATCGAGCACCTGGCAATCGGATGGCAAATCCATGCTGGCGATGGCGTCAGGGGCGATAAACACGTTGTGCATGGTCACGGCGCCATGCATGCGCATGCCGTGGACGAGTCCGGCCGGTAGCCAGCAAGCCCGTTGCGGCGGCACCAGCCAGTTGCCCTGCGGCGTGTGCACGCTGATGACGCCGCGCGCCGCATACGCGAATTGCCCGCGCGCATGGCTGTGGTTGGGAAATATCTCGCCGGCGGCATAGTCGCGCGCCGTGGCGATCAGTGTTCGCGGCACTTCCGTATAAAAATCATCCATGGCCCGTACTCTACAGTGTTTGACCTGGCATCGAAGGCGGGCCGTTACCTGTGCCATTACCATGCAGACTTTTCCTTCAAGGATGCATATGCACAATACCTATCATCGCGTGGGCCATGGCCCCCACGCCGTCATCGTCCTGCACGGCTGGTTTGGCGACGCGCACGCGTTCGCGCCCATGGAAACGGCCCTCAATGGCGGCGCCTTCAGCTATGTCTTCATGGACAATCGCGGCTATGGCGGCATGCGCGGCGCGTCGGGCGAGTATTCGATGGAAGAGGTCGCCCGCGACGCGCTGGCGCTGGCCGATGCGCTGGGCTTTGCCACATTCAGCGTGGTCGGCCATTCGATGGGCGGCATGGCGCTGGAACGGCTGGCCTTGCTGGCGCCCTTGCGGCTGCGCAAGCTGGTGGCCGTGGCGCCCGTGCCCAGCTGCGGCGTGGCGCTGCAGGGCACGGCCCGGCAACTGTTTCTCGACGCCAGCGACGATGTGCAGGCGCGGCGCGCCATCATCGATCGCAGCACGGGCGGGCGCTTGCCTGCAAGCTGGCTGGACTGGAAGGCGCAGTATTCGTGGGAAAGTTCGGATCAGGCCGCGTTCGCCGCCTATTTTCTCGCGTGGAGCGAAACGGATTTCAGCGGCGAAGTGCAAGGATCAGCGCCGAACCTGCCCTTGCTGGCGCTGGTGGGGGAACACGACCCCCGCTTTGATGCGGACTTGATGCGCCGCACGTATCTGGCGTGGTACCCGCAAGCCCGGCTGGAGGTGCTGGGCAATGCGGGACACTATCCGATGAATGAAACGCCGCTGGCCCTGGCGGCCAGCATCGAGGCGTTTCTATCGGCGCAGTGACCTTATGCTGCCTTGCTGCGCAGGCGCAGCAGGCTCAGGCCCAGCAGCACGAAGGCGCCGCCCGTGATGCGGTTGAACAGCTTGGCGCGGCCTGGCGTTGCCAGCTGGGTTTTCAGCAGGCGCGCCAGGTTGGCATAGAACAGATGGGCCAGCATGGCGCAGGCGACGAACGAGGTCGTCAGCACGGTGAACTGGATGGCCACCGGCTCGCCCGGCGTGATGAATTGCGGAAACAGGGCCGAGAAGAACAAAATGGCTTTCGGATTGGTCAGCGCGACCGTCAAGCCCTGGCGGAAGAGTTTCCAGAATGAATTTGGATTCGCCGCGCCTTGCACCACGGGCGCATCGGCCACGACGCTGGTCTTGCTGCGCCATTGCTTGATGCCCAGGAACACCAGATACAGGGCGCCGGCCAGTTTCAGCAGCATGAAGGCCGTGGCCGAGGTGGCCAGCACGACGCCCATGCCGGCCATGGCCACGCCGGAAATGATGAACAAGCCAAAACCATTGCCCATGCTGCTGATCATCGCGCGGCGGGGGCCGACGGCGATGGCATTCGAGATGGCCAGCAAGACGGCCGGGCCGGGAGAAAACGTGACGAGCAGGGCGACGCTGCAGAAAAGCAGCCAGTTCGAGAGGTGCATGGATGTTCCTGGGTGGGGCCGAAGCCGGATTGGGAAGTCAAAACACGTCTATTGTACGAAGTTTTCGGCTCCCGTGTCAGCGGCCCCGGCCTGAATCCGGCTCAAGGTCAGGCAAACAGGCTTGCGACCACATGGTTGATGGCCGCGCCGCCGGCGATCAGCCAGCAGAACAGCAGGCCGGCCAGCAACAGGGGCTTGATGCCGGCGCGGCGGATGGCCGACATGTGCGTCGTCAAACCCAGGGCCGCCATGGCCATGGCCAGCAGGGCCGTGTCGATGTCGGTGATGGTGGCGACCGTGCCCGCTGGCAACAGGCCCAGCGAATTGAATGCCACCACGGCAATAAAAATGAAGGCAAACCAGGGGATGGCCAGCTTGGCCGCCTTGTCGTGGCCGCCATCTTTGGCCTTGCCGCGCGCCAGCAGGGCCGACAGGATGACGAGGAACGGCGCCAGCATCATCACGCGCACCATCTTGGCGATCACAGCCGCATTCGCCGCCTCTTGCCCGATCGACTTGCCGGCCGCCACCACTTGCGCCACTTCATGCACGGTCGAACCGATGTACACGCCGAAGGCCGTGGGCGTGGCGCCCAGCACTTGCCAGCCCAGGTTCAGCTGGTACAGCACGGGATACAAAAAGATGGCGATGGTGCCGAACACCACGACGGTGGAGACGGCGACGGTGACGTCCTCGCTGCGCCCCTTGACGACGGGCTCCGTCGCCATCACGGCTGCCGCGCCGCAGATCGAACTGCCCGCGCCGATCAGAATGGCGCTGTTGCGTTCCAGCTTGAACACCCTGGTGCCGAGGAACATGGCCAGGCCAAACGTGGACGCCAGCACCAGCGCGTCGATGGCGATGCCGGCCAGGCCCACCTGGCCGATATCCTGGAACGTCAAGCGGAATCCGTAGAGGATGATGCCAAGACGCAATAATGTCTGCTTGGAAAAAGCCACGCCCGCGCCGCAGGTGGGCGCCAGGCTGCCATACACGCTGTTGCCCAGCACAATGCCCAGCATGATGGCCAGGGTCAGGGCGCTCATGCCGTGGCTTTGCATCCATTCCAGCTTGCCCAGCGCGATGGCGCCCCAGGCGATCAGGCCGCTCAGCAGCAGGCCGGGCAGGAGGCGGCCATAGCGGTCGCTGAAACTGGTGGTATTAGTTGTTGATAGAGAAGACATGCCGTACTCCATGGTTCATGGTTCGTATGGCATGACTGTACAGTTTGTCGATTAAATGGTAAAACGGATTGTTTTTGTATGTTTGACCTAAAAAATAGGTAAATAAGATGGCTTTGACTTTGCGGCAACTGCAGATATTCCTGGCCGTGGCGGACACGGGCAGCACCAGCGCGGCCGGCGAGCAGATTGCGCTGTCGCAATCGGCTACCAGCGCGGCCCTGAACGAGCTGGAAGCCCTGCTCGGGGCGCAACTGTTCGACCGGGTCGGCAAGCGATTGCTGCTCAACGACAATGGCCGTTTGCTGTTGCCGCAGGCGCGGCAGATGCGCGACGCGGCCGCCAGCATCGAGCGCCAGTTTGCGGGCGCCGACCCGTCCGTGCCCGTCAGCCTGCAGATCGGCGCCAGCACGACCATCGGCATCTATCTGCTGCCGCAGATCCTGGCCCAGGCGTCGCAGCAGTACGGGCGCAGCATCCCGCAGGTGACGATTGCCAACACGGCCGACATCGCGGCCGCCGTGGCGGAGTTCCGTGTCGATATCGGCCTGATCGAAGGGCCGTGTCACGAAGCGGGCTTGCTGGTCGAGCCGTGGCTGACGGACCAGATGCTGATCGTGGCCGCGCCCACGCACCCGCTGGCGCAGCTGCGCCATTTGCTCAGCTTTGCGGAGCTGAACCAGGCGGGCTGGCTGCTGCGCGAGGCGGGCTCGGGCACGCGCGAAGCCGTGGAGCAGGCGCTGGTGCCGTACCTGCACTATCTGCGCGCCGCAGGCGAGTTCAGCAATTCGGAAGCGATCAAGTATGGCGCGGCGGCCGGTCTCGGCATCGCCTGCCTGTCGCGGGTGGTGGTGGCCGATTTGCTGGCCAGCGGCCAACTGGTGGAGCTGGAAACCATGCTGCCGCCCCTGGAACGCAATTTCTATCTGATCCGCCAAGCCAAAAAGATCCTCTCGCCCCGTTTGACAGGTTTTCTGGAACTGTGCCGCCACGCCTCGCGCATGGCTTGACGTTTTTCCATATATGGAATAAATTCCCTTATATGGAAAATTCGATACTCACAGAGAGCGAGACGGAACAGCGCCTGGCCGCGCGATTAAAACAGTTGCGCGTGGAGCGGAGCTGGTCGCTGGACCAGCTGGCTCACTTGAGCCAGGTCAGCCGCGCTACCCTGTCTCGCCTGGAAAATGGCGAAGTCAGCCCGACGACAGCCGTGCTGGGCAAGCTGTGCGCCGCGTATGGCCTGGCCATGTCGCGCCTGCTGCGCATGGTCGAGGACGATTTTCCGCCCCTGCTGCTGCGGGCGGAACAAACCGTGTGGACGGACCCGGACACCGGCTTTGTCCGCCGCTCCGTCTCGCCCCCGTCGCGCGCGCTGGCCGGCGAAGCGCTCGCATGCGAGTTGGGTGCGGGCGTGACGATCGCCTACGCCGCCTCGCCCCGGCCCGGCATGGAACATCATCTGCTGCTGCAGGAGGGCAAGCTCAACGTGACGGTCGACGGCCGCTCCCACGCTTTGCTGCCCGGCGATTGCCTGCGCTACCAGTTGCATGGCGCCAGCGCGTTTACGACCCCGCCGGACAGCGGTGCCCGCTATTTTTTGTTCATCGTCTGAGGTTGATATGTCCCCATCGCTACGCCATTTTTTGCCCGCCGATATTCTTGTACGCCTGCCGGAACTGGGCGCCTTGCTGCAAGACTGCGTGCACGACGGCGCCAGCATCGGTTTTATCCTGCCGTTCGATACGGCGGCCAGCCAGGCGTTCTGGACGGATAACGTCTTGCCGGCCGTCACGCGCGGCGTGCGCCTGCTGCTGGTGGCCGAAGTGGAAGGCAAGGTGGCCGGTGCCGTGCAGCTGGACTGGGACACCAATCCCAACCAGGCGCACCGGGCCGAAGTGCGCAAGCTGCTGGTCGCGCCCGCTTTCCGCCGGCATGGCATCGCCCGCCAGCTGATGCAGGCGCTGGAAGAACAGGCGCGGCAGCTGCCGTGCAGCCTGCTGACCCTGGACACGCGCAGCGGCGACCATGCGCAAGCGCTGTATTTGTCGCTCGGTTACGTGGTGGCGGGCAGCATCCCCGCCTATGCGCTGGCGCCGGCCGGCGACCGGCTGGACGCCACCACCATCATGTACAAGCAACTGCAGCAATGACCTGGCAAGGGGAACTCAGGCATCGGAAGACAGCCCACGATGCCGTTGGCCCCCACCGTGAGCTGGCTTGTTGCCAGATAAAATCACCTGCCTTATTACAGACCCGTCCTACGTCGATACCCGGCATCGTCCGACTGGCGTGTGCCGGTGCCGCGCCTACACTGTTCTTTGATAGACCCGGCGGCGGGTCCTTTCTTCTTACAGGAGGCTGATATGGCGAATATCCAGGCAGGATCGGACGGTGCGGCAAAACAGGAAATGTCGGAAAAGCGCTTGAACGTGGTCGACTGGATCTCCATGATCCTCTTGATCGTGGGCGGCTTGAACTGGGCGCTGGTGGGCCTGTTCGATATCGACATCGTGGCCCGCATCCTCGGTGCCATGACGGCGGCTTCGCGCGGCGTGTACGTGCTGGTGGGGCTGGCGGCGCTGTATTCCATTTACCTGTGCCTGCGCAAGTTCCCGGCCAAATCCTAGACGGGAGGATAGATGCCTGTTGGTGCAAGCCCCAAGCGTGAACGCGAATTCAAGAAGCTGGAACGCGATTTCAAGCAGGAAGGACGTTACCCGGGCCGCGAGGAAGAGGTCGCGGCGCGCATCGTGAACAAGCAAAGGGCGCAGTCGGGTGAAACCAGGCAAGCGCAGGAGCGGAAAAAAGCCGGCGGCGCTGCCCCGGAGGCGTCACCGCCTGACTTGCCCATCGCTGGCTACCAGCAACTGACGGTGGCGCAGATCCGCGGCAAGCTGGACGGCCTGTCCGCTGCCCAGCGCAAGCGGCTGCGCGCTTATGAGGCGGCACACAAGAAGCGCAAGGGCGTGCTGCAAGCGCTGGAGGCTTGAGTTGGCGTCATGAGCTGGATGCGGTGTCCGGCTGTCCATGCATGCGTTATGGGACGGCTTGCTGCGTGCGCAGGTAGGCCAGCAAGTCGGCCACTTGCTGCGCATTGCCGATGCCCCAGAAGCGCATGTTATTGCCGGGAATGAAATCGCTGGGCGCCTTGAGGAAGGCGGCCAGGTTTTGCTCGGTCCAGACAATATTCGCGTTTTTCATGGCCGCCGAGTATTTGTAGTCGGTAGTGGCGCCGGCCTTGCGGCCGATCACGCCCGTCAGCTTGGGGCCGAAGCCGCCGCGCGCCGATGGTCCCACCTGATGGCAGGAAGCGCATTTGCGAAATGCTGCCTTGCCCGCTTCGGCATTGCCGGTGAGGGGGGCGGGAGCGGCAGCCTGCGCGACGGCTGCTGGCGCCAGCAGCAGGGCTGCAGCGGCCAGAGGGAAGAGCAGGCGACAAAGAAAGGTGGATGTCATCGGTGAGGCGGGCATGCAATGCGTGGCAAACGATGACGCATTTTACAGGCGCACATCAAAATCTGCCCGCCAGCACGACATGGATGCGAGGAAGCGGCGCACGACGGATGCAATACCGCTAGCGCTTGCCGCCCTGTGCGCCCAGCGCCGCCATGGCCGACGCAAACACGATGCAGGCGATGGCCAGCCACTGGGTCAGGCTCAGCAATTCTCCCAGCACCGCCATGGCGGCCAGCGCGCTGACGGCCGGCGCCGCGCTGCTGAACATGCCGAACACCCCTTGCGGCAAGCGGCGCAAGGCAAAGATTTCCAGCGAATACGGCAGCGCGCTGGACAGCATGGCGATTGCCAGGCCCATCAAGGCAATCGACGGCGCCAGCAAGGCTGTTCCCGAGTAGGTGATGCCGATGGGCACCGTCACCATCGCCGCCACCGTCATGCCCCAGGCGACGGCCTGGCCGCCCTGCAAGGTCGAGGCGCGCTTGCCGAAGATGATGTACAGCGCCCAGCACAGGGCCGCCCCCAGCGCATACGCCACGCCGACAGGGTCCAGGCTGCCCGGACTGCCTTGCAGCGGCAACAGTAAATACAAGCCAAACACGGCGCACGCGACGGCCAGCAAATCGCGTGGCCGCCGCGACGACAGCATGGCCACGGCCAGCGGCCCCGTTACCTCGATGGCGACGGCGATACCGATCGGTATCAGCGCAAACGCCCGGTAAATCAGCAAGTTCATCAACCCCAGCACGGAACCGTAGACCAGCAAATTCAGCACATCCTTGCGCGTCAGCCGGTAGCGCCACGGCCGGAAGATGGCCAGCAGGATCAGCGCCGAGAACCCCACGCGGTACGCCGTAATCCCCTCGACCCCGATGACGGGAAACAGATTCTTCGCAATCGCCGCCCCCAGATTGACGGAAATCTGCCCTCCCAGGACGGCCAGGGAAGCGAGCAGGATGTTGTCGGGGAGGGCGGAGGTCGAGGCGGGGGAGGTCATGGGGCGGTATTTTAATACGGCATCGGATGCACGGCTTTATTTTTAGGAAAGCTCTGATCACTGGAGTTCGGGTTTGTGTGCTGAGAAATTAGTGACGCCATAAGCGATCAAGGGGCCCGCCCGCCGATAGTCCTGGCGTCCGGAACGTGTTCCGGTCAGGGATATGGCTGCTCATGCGCGACCCAAACGCGTTGCAAACCGAGGCGGTCGAGCAGTTGGTGTTTCATCTGCTCGTCGCTGAGATTGAATAGCCGTAAAATTAGCAGCACACGCACCATCCGTTTGGTTGAGAACGGTAAACAACCGACGCGTTTGCAGCTGGGGCCTGGAGCAGCGGCATCGACTGCTGCGGCTAACGCGGCGAAGTCAGCACGCTGTTCCAGCAGTCGCAGCGTATCGCCAAACTTGTTAAGCTTTGCTTTGTGCTCCTGGTCGGCAAACAGGCTGTGTTTGATCATCACAGTCGGGAAAATGGTGCCACCGGCTTCATGCCGGAGCTGGAGAGGGTTTTTGAGGCGCGCACGAGGTCAGAGAATGTCAGACTACCTCAAGCGTCACGCATGCAACGAATGCGTGACGCTTCACATAGAATATACCTGTCTAGCTGATCCCGGTTTGTTTATGCAGCTTGTGACGCTAAAACGTCGTAGGCTTCCAAGATCAGCGAGTAAATTCCGGCAGAGTTGTTATATGGGGCCGCACTAGAAAAATAGGCGGTGATACGGGAGTATTCCCCATTCACTGTTCCTGGTTTGTACCAGTCGCTATAGTGAAAATTCGACGCGCCAGCACCGCTCGCAACCTGAGGCAGGGTAAATTTGATCGTTTCGCCAGAAAACATGTTGAAAAGAATTTGCACGTTGCATTGACCACCTGCATTTTCGTCAAAATAGACTGCTTTCAGACGGTACCAGCGCGATGTGCCGGGTGCCGGAGCTGGAAATGCTGCGAATGGTGCAATAATGTCTCCCGAGGGGCAAGGTAGCGGACCTGGCGCCTCTTTTGTGAGCTTTACAAACGTTTCGTTACCCTTTGGGAAAATAATTTGGCTTCCAACGATAGTCATCAATTTCTCCATTTTTTGAATTTCGAAAATTACGTTTTTTACCTACCTACCTTGTCGATATGCAGCGTCACAAGTATGGCAGGCAATAATGACAGATAATCTATCAAATTATAACATTTGCAATATATTGCAAATTATGCATTTCCCAAATTCAACTAATGCTGAGGTACCTCGAACACACAGGGTTACGAGGCAGTGCAATAACGGCATCACCACTGTCCGCGAGCCATTGGCCCGGGCGCGTAGAAGGCGGAAATCGCGCCCGGAGGGTTTGTGGGGCAGACAGACACGATCTCATTCGTTTGCCCCTCTGGCTCAAGCAGGTGTCACGTTGCGAATGCCACTGACCCACGCTCACCGTCTCTTTTACTCCAGCTTCAACGCCTTCGCCACATCCCCCCACGCCACATACTTGAAGTTCTGCGGCCCATCGGGCAAGCGCTTGTAGCCGTCCTGGATCACCAGCATGCCTTGCGCATACGCGCCGCCCAGGTTGGCGGAGGTGACGTCGAGGCCGTCCGTTTCCGAGGTGCCGTCTATGCCAGCGGGCAAGTTGAAGCCCACCTTGAAGCGGCCGCGCACCTTGTACGGCGCTTGCGCGTCGAGCACCACGTAGCTGCTGTCGCCCTGGCTGGAGACGATCAGGTAGCCGGTGTCGGGCTTGGCACCTGGCTTGCGGTAGATGGCCATGCCTTCCACATCCGCCGCCAGGTTTGCGCCCACGGGCAAGACCATGGTCAGCGCGTCCGGCCTGGCGGCGTCGGCCGAGGTGGTCCAGATGCCGCGCGTTTCCTCGCCCAGGAACAAGCGGCCGTTGGCATCGTCGGCCACGCAGCCTTCCGGTTGGGTGTCAACCTTGAAGCTGCGCAACAGAGTCGCGCTGAATTTGCCGCCTTCCAGGCCGATGCGGTACTGCTGGAAGGTGCCGTCCTTGTCGTTGATGAACGCTTGTACGCCGCCGCCGGCTGGCTGGTACAAGCACATGCCGTAGATGCTTTTCAGACCGGTAGGAAAACGGCCCGCTTCCGCCACCTCGCCGCTGGCATTGATGGTAAATAACATCATACTGTTGTCGTCGCGCTGGGTGGCCACGGCCAGGTCGACCTTGCTGCCGCCCAACTGGATGTTTTGCCGCACGTCGACGTTGTTCAGGCGTCCCACTTCCAGCAGCTGCGTCTGCTTGCCTTGCAGGTCGTAGACCAATAGCCCCTGTTTCTTGTTGGTACCGAGAATGCGCGCATCGGCTGGATTCCTGGACAGCCAGATGGCCGGGTCGTCGGCTGCGTCGCCCTGGCGCGCCATCGGTTCCGTCTGCGCTTGCGGGGCGATGATGGCTACCGCAGGCTGCGTTTCCGCTTTGCCTGCCCATTTCAAGGGCCGCGCCTGCCAACCGTTCTTGCCGCGCAGCAGCAAGGCGTCCTTGTCCAGCGCCAGCTGGCTGTCGCCCTTGCGCACGTTCAAGGCGACGGTATGGGCCGGCAGGGCCATCCATGTATTTCCCTGATGCGTGACCAGGTGCAGCTTGTCCGCCTTGCCGTCGAGCACGGCCACGCCGCCCGGCAGCACGGCCAGGGCGCCGGCGCCGCCTTCCAGTTGGCCGTACGGCTTGCGCAGGGCCACCACTTCGCGCTTGCCCATGCCTTCCGAATCGGCCTCATACGCCCACACGCCCATGTTGGACTCGCTCACCAGCAGGCGCTGCGCGCCATCGTCGGCGCGGCAATGTTTCGCGTGCGGCGGCAGGGCGAGCTTGCGTACCAGGCTGCGCTGCTCGCCCTGCATCACCCACTGTTCCGCCTGGCCATCCTTGTCGATCAAGAACAGGTGATCGAGCTGCTGGGCGTCGCGGTACAGGCACGATGCTTCCACGGAAAACGTCGGCACCGGAAACGGCGCCAGTTTCACCAGCTTGCCCGCCTGCACGTCGACGGAGACGGGCAGCGGGCGCTGCGTGTCCGCTTCCAGGAAGACGGCCAGCACCTTGCTGCCATCGATGCGCGTGTCGAGCTGCTTGGCGCGCACGGCGATGCGGTCCTGCTCCTGGCTGGCCGCATTGAACAGACGCAAGCCGTGCTTGTCCAAAGTCAGCCAGCCGCCGCCGGGCAGGCGGGCCAGTTCTTCCGCTTCCTGCGTAAAGGACGGCAGGGCGTTGGCGGGGGCGGCCTGCGCGATGCCGCCCAGGCAAAAGGCAGCCAGCAAAGCGCTGCAGAGTACGGTTTTTTTCATGTTATTGAGAATCATCATCAGAAGGCGCTGGCTTTCAGGCTCACTTTGAAAGTGCGGCCGTATTGTTCGTTTTGCACGTTGTATTGCTTCGTGCCCTGGTAGACATAGTATTTCTCGTTGTTCAGGTTCGCCGCTTCAAAGACCACCTGGAACTGCTTGTTGATCTGGTACGACAGCGAGAAGTCGAGCTGTTTCTGGCTGTCCACGATACGGTCCTGGCTTTGATCGAGGATATCGCCGCCCATTTCCAGCAGGTAGGGCGATTTGTAGTTGAGGGCCAGGCGGGCGCTGACCGGGCCCGTTTCATAGCCCAGCATCAAATTCATCACCTGGTTCGACTGGCCCGGCAGGCGGATGTCGCGGTTCATCTGCTGCTTGCTCGCCTTGTCGTAGCGGCCGATTTGCGCGCGCGAGGTGCTCAGGGTGCCATTCACGCCGACGAGGAATTTGTTGAAGGGCGCCGGCAGCATGCGCAGCGGCTGCATGTAAGCCAGTTCGATGCCCTTGACTTTCGCCGCGTCGCCGTTCGCATAAGAGGTGGCCGTCGTGTAGCCCGTCCAAGCTCCCGTGCCGGCCAGGTTGGTCGTGTACGTGAAATTCTTGATGTCCTTGTAGAATCCGTAGGCCGACATCACGCCGTCGTTGCCCAGCACGCGCTCGATACCGAGGTCGAGGTTGTTGGCCTTCAAGGGTTTCAAGTCCGGGTTGCCGATCACGGCTTCCGTGTTGCTGGCCAGGCTGATGCCCGGTGCCAGTTGGCTGAAGTTGGCGCGCACCACGGCTTGCGTCCAGGCGGCCCGCACGCTGGTCTTTTGATCGACGTCATAACGGGCTTGCAGGTTCGGCAGCCAATTGGTGTACGAACGTTCGCGCGTCAAGGCGGTGGCGACGCCGGCGCTGTCCACCTGCGAACCGGCCGCTTCAAAGCTGGTGCGCTCGGCGCGCACGCCGCCCAGGATGTGCCAGGCGTCGAAATCATAGCTGTTCTGCACATACATGGCGTTGATGTCTTCATGCATGCGGTAATCGTTGATGACCGATTCCGTGGCCAGGCGCGCCTTGTCGCGGTCCAGGCCGGCGACCCTGGCGCGTATCAGCGCCGGGTCCAGCGCCACGCCGATGTTGCCCAGGTCGTAATCGAGATTGTGGCCCTGCACGAAGGCGCTCATCGACGTGGAGCCGGCGCCCCAGTAATTGCCGCTGGAAGCCTTGCTGCTGTTATACGCCCATTGATCCGTGTCATTCGTCTTTTCGCGGCGGCTGACTTTGGCGCCGAATTTCAGGGTGGCGATGTCGAACTTGCGCGCCAGGTCGATGCGTGCATGGTGTTCATTGTCCTTCGAGTAACGCTTTTGCAGCGTGATGGCGTTGAGCGCGTAGCTGGCCGGGTCGTACAGCGAGGCGGGGCCGCTCAACGATGGTTGCTCGGTGCCATTGAAACTGATGCCGGCAAAATTGCTGAGGCCGCGGAAACGGCCGTCGTTCAAGGATTCCGGCGTGTCTTCCGTGGCGCGGCTCAGGCCGCCTTTCACGTCCAGGGTCCAGTCGCCCGATTTCTGCTGCGTGCCCAGCACCAGCGAGCGTACTTGCTGCGTGTACTTGCGCTGGCGGATGCGACGTTCGGCGCGCGCGCTGGCCGTCTGGCCTTCGGCAAGGCTGCCGCCGGCGATATTGCTGATGGTCAGGCGGTCGCGCACTTCATCGTCGGAAAATTCGCTCACAAAAGAGCGCAAAAACCAGCTGTTGCCCGCTTCCGGACGGTAATCGAGGTTGACTGCCAGGGCGCCGCGCTTGCGCACGGGCAGGTAGTCGCGCAATTCCAGGCCCGACAATTTGCCCTTGCTCCAGGCGCCGCCCGTTTCCACGTCATCGGAGCCGAACGAGCGCTTTTCCGCGCTCAGGCCGGCGGCCACGCCCAGCTTGCCATCGAGAAAGCGCTGGGCCCACAGGGCGCCGCCGCTGGGGCTGGTCTTGCCCGTCTTTTCATCATGGCTGGCGGCCACGTTGGCCGACAGCAGCTTGCCCGGCAAGTCGAAGGCGGACAGCGATTTCACTTCGATGGTGGCGCCCAGGGAGTTGGCGTCCATTTCCGGCAGCAAGGTCTTCGAGACTTCCAGCGTGCGGATCAGGCCGGCAGGCAGGATATCGAGCGCCACGGCGCGGCGGCCCGCTTCCGGCGACGGCACCAGCGCGCCGTTGATGGTGACGGCATTCAGGTCAGGCCCCAGGCCGCGCACCGTGATGTAGCGGCCTTCGCCCTGGTCGCGCTGGACGGACACGCCCGGCAAGCGGGCCAGCGCCTCGGCCGCGTTTTTATCGGGCAAACCGCCGATATCGTCGCTGCTGATGACGCTGATGATGTTGTCGGCTTTCTCTTGCGCGGCGATGGCGTTGCGCAGGCTGGCGCGCTGGCCGCTGACGACCACGGTGGCGGCCGGCTGGCCAGCCGCATCTTGTGCTTGCGCATGGCTTTGACCGCTGAAGACGGCCATGATGGCCAGGGACAGGGCCGTCAGGCGCAGCGGAGAGGGGAACGATGTGTGCGTGGTTTTCATGAAGAGCTCGGTTAGGGAGGAAGGAACCGGGCGGATTCTAGGCAGCAAATATGACGGTTGCGTGACAGGCAATCGATTGCCAGCCTGAAAACAACGGCGGGTGAACGCTTTCCGGCCGGAAATGAACCGGGGTGAGCTGAAATGACCTGCCGGCGCAGGGCGCATGGGCAAAGGCTCGCCGTATTTGCATGGGTGTCCCTGGTAATGATGAGCCGTTTGCACCTGCCGCACGGGAGCGGGGCATGTCATCGTGCCGTCATGGGCAGGCGCTATCGTGGCGGCAGCACCACTTTTAAAGGTTTTCCCACATGCTGCCATTGCACCGTAACAGCCTGATTGCCGCCGCACTGGCCTTGCCCCTGTTCTTGTTCCTGTACGCCACATTGGGCCACGTTAAACCGTTTGCCGTCTGGAAGTGGATGGATATCGTCTGCGAAGGCGGCACGGCCGTCATGGCGGGCATCTGGTTTTTGTTTACCCTCAGCAGCCGGCCGCGTGGACGGGTGACGAGCCTGATCGCCGGCGGCCTGTGCGCCATCATGCTGGGGTCCTGGGCCGATTGCCTCGATGAATTCTTCGCCATCGACAAGCAGGAAGTATGGGATAACTGGCTGGAAGCCTTGATCCCGTTCGGCATGCTGGTGCTGACGATCGGCATGTATTACTGGCGCCAGGAACAGTTCCGCCTGAACGAACATCTGCAAAAGCGCGAACGCCTGTTCCGCGACCACCGCGCCTTCGACCGCATCACCCAGCTGGCCGACGCCAGCTACCTGCGCACGCAGATGCGCCTGGAGCAGGAACGCCGGCCCGGCCTCGATTGCGCGCTGGTCTTGCTCGACATCGACAGCTTTCACCTAATTAACCGCGAATACGGCCACCGCGAAGGCGACCGCGTGCTGCAAGCCGTGGGCCACATGCTGCTGTTGAACTTGCGCAATGACGATCTGCTGTGCCGCTATGCGGGCGACCGCTTCGCCGTGCTGATGCCGGGCGTGTCGCGCGAGGATGCGGCCGTGCGGGCACGCCACCTGTGCGTCATGGTGGGGCAGATGCGCCACCACACCAACGACAACCGCGAAATCCGCCTGAGCCTGCGGCATGCGTGCTCGCTCACCGATGGCGTGCCGGAAGTGGTGCTGGCCGAGCTGAGCCGGGCCGTGGAAACGCCGGGCCGCAGCGCCAGTCCCAGGGCCGGCAGCGCCGCGCCCGCCTGATGCCGCTGATTCAGCAGGGCGACCCCGGCATCGCGGCCCATCACCAGCCGGCGCTGGTGCTTGACTACGCGCGCAGCCGCGACCTGGCCACGGCGCCGCTGCTCAAGGGCACGGGCCTGGACGGCGGCGCGCTGCCGTCCGCGGAAAGCCAGGTGAGCGCCGCGCAATACCTGCAATTGCTGGCCAACGTGGCGCGTGGTCTCGACAGTGCCGACACCAGCTTCATGCTGGGCCAGCAAATGTTGCCCGGCCATTATGGCGCCGCCAGCCATGCCTTGCTGCAGGCGCAGAATCTGCGCCAGGCCTTGACCATCCTGTGCGATTTTCATACCTTGCTGTGTCCGCTGCTGCAGCCGCGCTTGCGCGAGGCCGGCGACATGCACGTGCTGTACTGGGTCGATGCATTCGGCGCGCCCAGCCAGCTGCCTTTTTTGGTGGAAATGCACATGACGGCGCTGGCGGCCATGTGCCGCTGGCTGGCGGGCGAGTCCTTGCCATGGCGCTTCTGTTTCAACCGCGCGCGGCCTCGCCACGTGGAGCAGCACGAAGTGCACCTGGGCCAGTCCCTGCGTTTCGATTGCCAGGTGGACGCCATGCTCATCGATTCGAGCTGGCTCGACAAGCCCTGGCCGCGCGGCAATGCCACGGCGGCGGCGTTGGCCTTGCGCGCGGCGGCCCTGGCGCCCGTGCCGGCAGCCAGCCTGCTCGGTGCGCTGTACGACTACCTGCTGCTCAATATCCGCTGCGCACCGACCCTGGAGCGCACGGCGCAGGAATTCGGCGTCAGTCCCGCCACCCTGAAACGCCATCTGGCGCGCCATGGCACGCATTTCCAGGCCGAGCTGGACCAAGTGCGCGCGCACAAGGCGATTTATCTGTTCCAGGCGCATGGCTACGACAACGATGCCGTGGCCGCCTACCTCGGCTTTCATGATGCCACCAACTTCCGCCGCTCGTTCAAACGCTGGACGGGGCAAACGCCGCAATTATTGCGTCACGCGCTGGCCCTGTTCGTTGCTGGATGATCGCCGGCGTTGCGCGCCGGCGCCACGCAAGGTCGTTCCTGAGGGAACAATTGCCCGTTCTGCTACATCCATAGTACACTCGATCAGAGAGCGGACAGACGCGCTTTGAGGCGCTCCGGTACGGCGTCACGCGACGCCGCAATACCGCCATCACGATGGCGGGCCGGCGGCAGACAACCGGCGTGCCGTGCCTTAACCCAGCCTGGAAACTGGCGTCACCAGTGTGGTGCGCCGGAAACCGGGCAACTTGATAATGCTCAATCGTGTATTCACAATCGCAGATCGATCCAGTCGTCAGTTTCCGCAACACCCAGGGTGAGGCGGTGCGCGGCACGATTTTCAACTTGCAGCGCAATTCGCTGGTCATGGAAATCTATAATCCATACTCGATTGTGCAGGTCAGCGAGGTGCTCAATGACGTGACCGTGCGCATGGGGGCGAAAAACGCCTACGTCGGCAAGGCCGTCGTCATCAGCAGCGTCAACACGGGCCTGACCGCCATCGTTTCCGTGACCCTGATCGACGAGTGGCGCGAGCTGAGCGATGTGGTCGTCGTCAAGGGCGCCGTGTTGAAAGAGTCGAGCGCCTTTGTCGCCGGCTGGGGCGAGCGCTTCCGCATCCGCCGCGACTACCAGATCGTCGTCAACGAAATGCGCGCCTTCCTGTCGGAAGTGGCGCGCTGGGTCGAGCAGGTCGACTTGTCCGACTCGCTGCCCAAGGAAAACGGCCGCCTGCGCCCCGATATCTTCGACGAGCTGGCCTTGCCGCTGATGGAACAGACCCAGCTTTACCTGCGCCAGCTCGAGGTGGAAGCCTCGCTGGTCGAGGAAGAGCGGGCGCCGGCCCACCGCGCCTTCGCCCAGGCGGCGCTGCACCCGCTGATCCTGCGCGCCCCGTTCGTTTTCCGCACGTTTACCAAGCCGCTCGGCTATGCGGGCGATTACCAGATGGTCAACCAGCTGCTGGACGATCCGCGCCAGGGCCCGAGCACGTATTTTCAGATCGTCAATGCGGCCTTTCTGCAGGCGGCCGTGGCGACGGCGCACCGCAACCGCATCGATATCCTGACGGAGTTTTTGGCGCAAAAGGCGGCCGCGGCGCGCGCCGCCGGGCGTGTGTATAAGGTGCTCAACGTGGGCTGCGGCCCGGCCATCGAGGTGCAGCGTTTCCTGGAAACGTGCCCCGATGCGCAATGGCTGGCCTTCGAGCTGGTCGACTTCAGCAGCGAGACGCTGGATTGGACGCGCGCGCGCCTGACCACCATCATGCAGCGCACGGGGCGCGTGGTCGAGATCGATTATGTGCACGATTCCGTGCACAACCTGCTCAAGCGCCGCCACGGCTCGGGCGCCACGGGCTTGCCCGGCAGTTTTGACGCCGTGTATTGCGCCGGCCTGTTCGACTATCTGTCCGACAAGGTGTGCGCGCGCCTGCTGATGCACTTCGCCTCGCGCGTGGGTCCCGGCGGGCGGCTGCTGGTGACGAATGTGCACGCGGATAATCCGGGCAAGTTCGGCATGGAGCATTTGCTGGAATGGCATTTGATCTATCGCAATGAAGCGGGCCTGTCGGCCTTGCTGCCCGAGCATGCAAGGGACCCGAAAATCTATGTCGACGCCACGGGCGTGAATGTGTTTGCGGAAGTGAGCATTCCTTGATCATGGATACCCCAGGCCTGCACGCCGGCTACACGGCCGTTTTGCGCGACTTCCGCCTGGAATTCAGCCGCGGCGGGGCCTACACGGGCATCGTGCTGATCCTGCTGGGCATGGGCCTCGATTCGGCCCTGTATCCGGACAAACAGTCGGCGTTCACCAGCGCGCGCATCGTCGTGTCCGTGCTGATCTTTTGCGTCGTGCTGACCATGCGCACGCGCTGGGCGCAAGACCGCATCCAGGGACTGACCTTTGTCTGGCTGATCCTGCCGCAAATCATGATCGCCTGGATGATCGCCGTCACGGAAGGCGCCACCTCGATCTATTATGTGGGCATGACCCTGGCCATCTATTCATCGGGCATCGTGCTGGCCTTCGGCCTGTGGCAAAATATGGTCTTTGGCGCGATTTCCTGCCTGCTGTATGTGGCTGCGTGCGCCTGGCATGCGGGCGGTTTCGACTTGCCAAGCACGTTTGTCGTCAACTGTTTATTCCTCATCATGTCGGCCAGCATCAGCGCCGTATTTACCTATTTTAATGAACGCGCCCGCTTCATGCTGTTCCAGCTGAAGGCGGAAGTGGCGCAAAAGAACACGCAGCTGGAAGAAACGAATAAAAGCCTGGCCGATATCAAGGGACAGATGCTGCAACAAGAGAAGATGGCCGCCATCGGCACCCTGGCCGCCGGCATGCTCCATGAAGTGAACAATCCCGTGAACTTCTGCATGATGGCCATCGAGGTGGCCATCGAAGACCCGGCCGCCAAGCAAAGCGCGCTGGTCAGCGAATGCCTGGCCGACGCGAAGCAGGGCATGCTGCGCGTGCAGCACATCGTGTCCGATTTGAAAACCTTTGCCTACCGCAAGAGCGGCAACCAACTGGAAACGGGCCACTTCCAGTTCCGCAGCGCGCTCGAGGCCGCCATCCGCGTCGTGGGCCACGAAACGAAGAACGTCAGCATCAGCCACGACTTGCCGGTCGACACCCTGGTGCGCGGCGACGAGGCGGCCATCGTGGGCGTACTGATCAATTTGCTGGGCAATGCCGTGCTGTCCATGCGCAAGGGCAATGCGCCGCCGTTCGAGATCCGCATCACGGCCCACTGGGATGACAACCGCCTGCGCATCAGCGTGCGCGACAACGGCCCCGGCATCGCCCCGGAAAACCTGGCGCGCGTGTTCGAACCGTTCTTTACCACGCGCGAAGTGGGGCAGGGCCTGGGCTTGGGCCTGAGCATCAGCTATGGCGTGATCGAGCGCCACGGCGGCACCCTCTCCGCCGAAAGCGAGCTGGGTGTATGGGCCAGCATGAATTTCGACTTGCAGCGCTCCGACTGGGAGGGCCGCTAGCATGGATAACGATAGCCGCGCCAGCGTGCTGTACGTGGACGACGAAGCGCTCGCCTGCAAGTATTTCGAGCGCGCCGTCGGCCAGCGCTACCGCGTGCTGACGGCGCAGAGCGTCGATGCTGCGCTGGCCTTGCTGAAAGACGAGGCCGGCCAGATCGACGTGCTCGTCACCGATTACCGCATGCCGGACCGCCTGGGCAGCGAATTGCTGCAGGAAGTGGCGCAGCGCTATCCGCACATCGTCTGCATGCTCGTCACCGCGTATGCGGACAAGGATGTGCTGCTCGAGCTGATCAACGGCGGCACCTTGTTCCGTTTGCTGGAAAAGCCGCTCGACCTGGCCGCCATGCAAGCGGCGCTGCAGCTGGCCGTGCAGACGGGACGCGAGCGGGCCGCCCGCCGCCAGGGCCTGGTGGCGATGGAGGAATCGCTGGCCTTTCTCGCGCATGAATTGAACACGCCGCTGGCGGCCATCGCCAATTTTGCGCGCGGCATTGCGCGCCGCGCGCAGGCGGACGCCGCACCGCAGGCCGAGATCGGCGAAGCGGCCGCCTTGATGCACGACAATGCGCGCTATTGTTTGTCCGTGCTGGCCAGCTTTGTCGACACGGTGCGCCTGGCCAGCGCCGAGCCCGGCATGCAGGGCGGACGCCGCGCCGGCAGCGCGCGCCAGCTGCTGGATGCCTTGCTCGACAGCTATCCCTTGAGCACGGACCAGCGCGCCGCCATTACGGTGGAAGTGGGCGACGATTTCTCCATTGCCGAGTCGCCCAATTGCGTCGCGCTGATTTTATCGTCGGTGCTGGCGAATGCCTTGCGTTCGGCCGGCGAGCAAGCCCGTCCTGCGATCGGCATCCGCATCGATGCGGGCCGCATCACGGTGCGCGACAATGGCGCCGGCATCGCCCCCGAGATCGTCGCACAGCTGTTGACCGACCCCGTCAGTGCCGGTGGTGGCGAAGGCAAGGGCTGGGGCATGGTGTTTTGCCACCGCATGATGCAGTCGTTCGGCGGCAACCTCGATATCGCCACCGAATTTGACACTTCCACCACGGTAACCCTGAATTTTCCAGTACATATAAGGAACGAGCATGATTGACGCCAATCTGCGTTTACCGGCTCAGCGTGAGCCGGCGCAAGGCTTGCCGACGATACTCTATGTCGATGATGAGGCCAACGCCCTCAAATACTTCCAGCGCGCCATCGCGCCGCTGGCCGACGTGCTGACGGCCACTTCGGTCGAGGAAGGCAAGCGCATACTCGACGAGCAGGCCGACCGCATCGCCGTGCTGGTCTCCGACCAGCGCATGCCCGGCGCCTACGGCAACGAGCTGCTGTCGTATTGCTGGGACCGCCATCCGCACATCGTGCGCATACTCACCACCGCGTATTCCGAGCTCGAGCACACGGTGGAAGCCGTCAATCAGGGGCAGATCCACCGCTACATCCAGAAGCCGTGGGATATCGCGGCGTTGCGCATGGAACTCAAGCAGGCGCTGGAACTGGCGCGCTTGCGCAATGAGCACGCCCAGTTGCTGCGCGAAAAGCTGATGGTGCGCCAGCGGCAAGCCGTCGCCAACCGCATCGGCACCCTGTACGCCTTGTGCGCCAGCCTGGCCGGTCCGGAACAGCAGCTGCCTGTGGAAGCGTATCTGTCGGCGGCCCTGACGGCCGGCGTCACGCCGCCCGAGCCGGACTGGTTGCTGATGGATTATGCCGACCTGGTCAGTTCGGAAGCCTTCCGCGGCACGGCCTTTGCTGCCGCCGTGCGCCAGCAGCTCGACACGCTCGAGCGCGAGCATCCGGGGCGCGGCGTGGAGCAGGCGATCGACATGCTGCTGCCCGTGTTTGGCGCGGCGCTGCAAAACCAGGGCGGGACGGCGCTGTTCCTCGATGGCCGGCTGCTGACGGAATTCCTGGAAACGCCGACCACGGCGCCCGTCTCGGCCATCCACTCGTTCTGGCTGGCCAGCTTGTTGTGGCTGGCACGGCGCGGCTGGTCATTGCAGCTCAGCAAGACGGAACTGGGCTTGCAGGGCAAGGTAGTGCAGGCTGAACCGGCGCTCACGCCGGATCACCTGGCCGCCTGGATCGAGCAGTTCTGACGGGGCCCGCAAGGGGGAGCGCCAAATAAAACAGGGCCGCGCGGGCCCTGTTGCCATGTGCTGCGAGCAGACTTAGCGTTCCGCAGCCGCCTTCAGGTTGTTCAAGCCTTTTTCAAAATCCTTGCCGATCATCCTGTCCATGCTGACGAAGACGGTCATGACCTTGCTGACGTAAGGGCTGGGGCCCGTCATGGTCCAGTTCACCTTGGTGCCGTCGCCCTCGGGTGTCATGGTAAAGGTGGTGGTGTTGTGGCTTTCGAACGGTTTCAGGAAGTCCAGCTTGATGACGGTGCGCTCGGGCTGGGCCGCTTCCGTGATTTCCATGCGGCCGGCGCCCACCTTGTCATTGCCTTGCCATGCATACTGCGCGCCCAGGCCATTGGCCGGGCCCGTAAACGTGCGGCGCATGGCCGGATCGAGCTTTTCCCACGGCGACCAGGCGGCCCAGTAATGGAAGTCCGTGATCAGGGCGGCGATTTTCTCGGGCGGGGCCTTGATGGTGATTTCGCGCTGGACACTGAAGGTGTCGGGCTTGGTGGTGGCATAGCCGAGGATGGCGGCGACGACGACAACGATCAGCAGCAGGGTTTTTTTGATCATATGCTCTCCAAATCTTGAATGGTCGATGCGAACGAATCAAGGCAATCTTAGCAGATATGAATGGCCGTGCGCGGCCTGTTGGCCTTTATTTGCGCCGGCTTTGCGCAGGGCCGCTTGCCCGCCCGCCTGCACGCCAATTTGCCGCCCCGCACAGGCGCGCACGCCAGGCTGGTGCCGGTTTGTGGCGAGGGCCGCCGTCCGCTAGAATGCTGGCCTGCAAAGATTTCAAAGGGAAATATGATTCAAGGAACGATCGCCAGGCTGACCCTGGCGTGCGGCGTGCTGGCTTCCGCCTTTGCCGCGAACCTGGCGCATGCCGATGCCTGTCCCGCCCACTACGTAGACGGCCGCAAGCCGGAAATCACCAACCCCAAGCTGGACGTGGCAACCAAAGAGCTGTGCTACAACGTGTTTGGCGTCATGCACTCGGGTATCACGCGCACGCCGCTGTGGTCGGCCGAGCACTTGACGGCGAACAATCTGGACGCGGCGCAGGATTTGTCGCGCGAAAACTCCTTCCACGCTGAACGCAAGCTGCCCGCCGCCCAGCGCGCCGAATTGGCCGACTATGCGCGCAGCGGCTTCGACCGTGGCCACATGGCGCCCAACGGCGACATGCCGGACCGCCAGAGCCAGCGCGACAGCTTTACCTTGGCTAACATGGTGCCGCAAGACGCGCGCAACAACCGCTATGTGTGGGCCGGCATCGAAGGCGCCGTGCGCAAGATGGCGAAGAAAGAGGGCGACCTGTACGTGATCACGGGCCCGGCTTTTATCGGCGGCAACCTGCGCAAGGTGGGAAGAGTCATTGTGCCCAGTCATCTGTACAAGGCCGTGTACAGCCCGCGCCAGCGCGCCGGCGCCGCCTACTTCATTGAAAACGTCGACACGAAGACGTATGAAGTGCTGAGCATTGCGCAACTGGAAGACAGGATAGGCATCGATCTGTTACCGTCGCTGACGCGCCAGCAGAAACTGCGCATGCTGAGTTTGCCCAAGGTGAAGAGCAAGTCCAAGAAATAACAAGACCGTCAAAAAGGAAATCCCATGTGCGCAAAAAAATTCGTCCCGTATGCCAATGAAAGCGATGTGCTGGAAATTGGCAGCCTGACCATCGAAAACCGTATCGACCGCATCAGCATCAGCGGCGACATCGACCTGACCCTGGACAAGCCGGGCCTGGCGCTGGCCAAGCAGCTGCAAAAACTGCTGGCCGACGTGGTGGCGCAGCTGGAAAAGCAGGAACTGCCCGACCAGCTGCCGCCGCCCGAGGTGACGTCGGTGGCCAATCCCTTCGAGTGAGTTGGCCATGGCCGGGCCGCTTTAGTATCGTCAGGCCAGGCCGGGAAGCCGTTTGAGTTCGGCCTGCAGCAAATCCCAATGCCAGATTTGCTCTGGAATATGCAATGCGCCGCCCGGCCCCGGGCGCAGCATAACTTCGGTTGCCACGCCATTTGCCATGAGCTCGCGTTGCGCCCACTGCATCACGCGACGCTGGCCCGTCAGCCAGCTGCGATGTTCAGGCGACAGCAGCGCCAGGGCGTGGGGCAAGCGACAAGCTAGGGTTTGCCGCAGGCGGACGACTGCTGCTTTGTCTGATCGCTCAAAGGCAGGTTCAAGCACGTAAGCTTGGCCGGCCGCGTCGCGGACGTCATATTTATCCTGTAGGTAGTGACTGACACGGTTTCCGCTCACAACGGTCTCGATCTTGCCTGACAGGACGTCAAGCAAGAATGCATTGACGCCGACGTAGCAATACTCGCTGCGGCCATGCACCACATATGCCTCTGAATTGGCACGGATGATCCAGTAGTCGCCGCGTTCGGACAGGACGCAACACTGGATCGCGTGCTTCATGTAGTGCGGCGACTGCGTGTCGCCTTCGCAGAACTGCAATATCATCGCTTGTGCAGCGTCAGCGCTGATCATCATTTTCGCGGCCCCCGTGACCACTGCAGATAATGCAGGGCAATTGCGATGCCGCCCATGCCGATGGCCCAGTTCCGCAGTTGCCACAGCGATGGCCCAATTTGAACGGCGTACGGTGAGATATATTTATAGAAAAACATCTGCGCCAGGTACAGGGCGAATGCGATGGACAGGATGCTGGCCCTGGCCAGGCGTCCCGGTGTGTTGCCCACCCACTCCGCGATCAAAATGACCGGCAAGGTAATAAAGATCAGCTTGTCGCGATGCAGGCTTGCCGGATAGATCTCTGTAATGCCCAGTACAATCGCATTGAGGCACCAGTAAGCATAGACGGCAGCGATGATGTACAGGCACGCGCCGATGCGCCGCCGACCGCCAGGGCTGGGGCGGGGCAGTTTCGCTGATGCAAAGTAGAGCCGGGCATCCTCACGGTACAGCAGGTAGAGGAAGGTCGCGAATGCCGGTACGGCGAACAGCAGTCGCAGGGCGAGGCTGCCCTGTGCCGGCGATTCGATGGCGATCATCACCCCTATGCCGATCATGCCCGCAATGACGTAGGCCATGCGCGCCCACCGCTGGGCGCGGAGCAGGCCAATCGCAATGAAAAAGTCGGCATAGCCAGATGCTTCAAGTAACTGCAGCGCACCGGACGCCGTGTGGCGGCCGAACAGCAGGAAATAAATGACCGCGCCGCCCGCGTTCATGAGTAACAGATAGGCAGTCACCGTGACGGCTGCAGGACGCGGGCGTCTCGCCTGGCTGCTGTCAGGCATGGTCGGCGGGAGCGTTTCTGCTCGTGGGGAATCTACTACTTCGGATGTCATGAGGAATATATATATGTGCTATGAATTTGCTACGGCAAAGTGAGCGGCAGGCGCCCGTGCGGAACGACATCCCATCCGACGGTCTGCATCGGATGGGGTTGATGCTGCGCCGGCTTACTTCGCAAACGCCTGCGCCGCCGGCGTCACGGTGACGGCCTCCGGCTTGATGTTCAGCTGCATCGCGCCGATGACCTTGTCTTCATCGAGCAGGGCCTGCGGCTTGTTGCCGTCATACTTGATGGGAGAAAACGCGTCGCTGACGAGCTTTTCCTTCAGGCCGGCCGCATCCTTGGCGACGATCACCACGGACAGGTTCTTTGCCGACAGATGCTGTTTGATGGCGCGGTTGACGTCTTGCACCGTCAGTTTCGACAAGCCGTCACGCATCAGCTTGGTGAACTCGGGCGTGCCATACCATTGCGAATCGAGCGCGTAACCGAGCTGCTGGTCTTGCGTCGACGTCATGACGAAGACGTTCTTCATCAGGTAATCGCGCGTGGTGGCAAAATCGTCCTGCGTCAGGCCGTTGTTGACGAGCTTGCCCAATTCCGTCAGCGCCACGCGCAGGGCGAAGTGGGCGTTGTCCGGCGCCACGGGGCGGATCCAGATTTCGAACAGCTGCGCCTTGCGGCCCAGGTTCGGATTCGGGAAAAACTGATACATGCCGCGCGGGAAAGCTTCGATGTACGCGTAATCGCCGTAGTTCATGCCGCGGATTTCACGGATGCGCTGGTACAGGTAGGAATTCGAGGCGCGGTGCTCGCCCAGCCACGTCTTCGCCAGCCACAGGGCGGGGAAGTCCGGGTGCGTGCGCGTCACCTCCAAAGGCAGGCCGAACGAGATGGCCGTGGCGCGCGTGTTCTTCTCGATGATTTCCACTTCCAGGCCGTTCGCCTTGCGGCCCGCGGGTTTCACGGTGGCCGGCAAGCCGGGGCCGGCCGGCAGCTTGCCCAGCGCCTGCGTCAGCGAGGCCGTCATGGCGTCGGACACGTTGCCGGAAAGGCCCACCTTGACGGCGCCCTGCACATACGCCGTCTGCCAGAACTGTTTCACGTCGTCGAGCGTGATGGCGTCGATGCCGGCGACCGTGCCCAGTACGGGATGGCCATATGGCGTGCCCGCATACACATTGGTTTGCAGGCGTTCCTTGGCGAATTCCTCTTCATTGTTGTCCTTCAGGTCCAGCAGCAGCGCATTCTTTTGCGCATCCTTCAGGCGGCGGAAGTCGTCTTCGCGGAAACCGGGCGAGAGCAGCAGCGGCAGGGCGATGGCGTTGAACTGGGTCCAGTTATCCTTGTGGATGGAACCCGTAAACGTCGTCATTTCCTTGTCCGTCTGCTGGCTGAAACTGCCGGCGAGCGGGAACAGTGCCTGGTTGACTTCGTCGATCTTGCGCTCGGACGAGCCGCCCGACGCCACCATCGCGGCCGTCAGCGCGGCCAGGCCTTCCTTGCCTTGCGGATCTTGCGCGGAACCGGCCGTAAACAGCAGCTTGTAGCGGATTTGCGGCAGCGCGGACTTTTGCACCAGCACGTCGAACTTCGCGTTCGAGGCGGCCGGCAGCAGGCTGGCCAGCTTTGGCGTCGTGGCGATGGCGGCTGCCATCGGCTGGTGCGACAGGGTGGTCACCACCAGGCCGTCATCTGTCAGGTATTTGCGCGCGGCCGCCTGCAGGTCGGCTGGCGTGAGCGTGTCGATCAGGCGGTAGTACTGGTTGATGGTGGCATACGAGCGGTCGAAATGCACGAAGGACGCCAGGGTGCCGGCGATCTGCTCCGTATTGTCGAGGGAGCGGATCAAGCCGTATTTTTCGGCCGATTTGGCGTCCGCCAGGTCTTTTTCGCTCACCGGCGTGTCGCGCAGCTGCGCCACGGTGGCCAATATCGCGTCGCGCACGTAGGCGGCGTCGTCGATGTTTTTCACGCGCGCGCCCAGCACGGCCAGGGTCGGATCGACGCGGTCCGGCGTCATCTCGAACAGCTGGTCGACCTTCTGTTCGTTCTGCACCAGGCGTTTATATAGCGGCGAGGTGCGGCCGAACGACAGCGACAGCAAGGTCGCCAGCGCGGCTTGGTCCTTGTCATTGACGGAAAACGCGGGCGCGTGGAAGCCCACGGCTACCCACGGCAGGGTCGGCGTGGGCCAGGCCACGTGCTTGTAGACGGGGCCGCGCGGCGCGGGTTCGACGGGCACGGCCGCCTGCTGCTTGCCGCGCTGCCAGCCGCTCCAGTATTTTTCCACCAGCGCGATGGCCTGCTGCGGCTCCACGTCGCCGGCGATGATGATGGTGGTGCGCTCGGGTCGGTACCAGCGGTCGAAGAACAGTTTCGAGTACGCGTACTGGTTCGGCATGTCTTCGATGTCCTGGATAAAACCCATCGTCGTATGCTTGTAGGTATGCGTCGTGTAGGCGCTGTCGCGCATCACTTCGAACAGTTTCGAGACGGGATTGGCGCTGTTCTTGTTGTATTCGCCCAGCACGGCCCGCGATTCCGTCTTGAACGCGTCTTCCGCATAGTCGAGGTGCTGGAAGCGGTCCGCCTCCACCTTCAGCACGGTTTCCAGGTCCTGCTTGGCGAACGTCGTGTGGTAATTGGTCAGGTCGTCGCTCGTATAGGCGTTCTGGCGCGCGCCGGCGCGGGTGATGACTTCCTGGTATTTCTCGGGCGGATAGGCCTTGGTGCCGCGGAACATCATGTGCTCGAAGAAATGCGCGAAGCCGGACTTGCCCGGTTCGACTTCATTGCGCGAACCTGTCTGCACGGGAATCTGCAGCGAGACCAGGTTCGGGAAGCCGGTCGGCACGACGATGATTTTCAAGCCGTTGGCCAGGGTTTTTTCCGTGGCCTTGAACGGCAGCAAATCGGCCTTGGCGGCGGTGGCGCCGTGGGCGGCGGCCGGTTTGACGGGCGCCGCACCCAGGTTCGACGCGGCCATGGCCGACAGGGCCAGGGCGAAAACGGGTAATAAAGCGGGCATGATTCTTGACACGGGGGCTCCTTCTTTTTTGGATGTTATGAAAGTGCAACGCCGCAGCATAGAATATTCATGCCGCCGTGCATAGGGGCAAGGCGTTTTGGCATGAAGGGGCGGCCCCGTCAGGGCAGGCAAGGCGTGCCGCAGGGACAGGTGCTCAGGTCAGCGTCGTTTCCGGCAGGCTGATGCGGTTGCGGCCCAGGTGCTTGGCGCGGTACAGGGCGCAGTCGGCCGTGTGGATCAACTGCCCCAGTTCCGTGCCGGGACCGGGCAGGGCCGTGGCGGCGCCGATGCTGACGGTGACGCAGGCGCCGTCGGGACGCTTGCGCGGCAGCTGCAGCCGTTCCACGCGCTGGCGGATGCGTTCGGCCACGATGGCCGCGCCCTTGAGCGACTGGTTCGGCAGGATGACGGCAAATTCTTCGCCGCCGTAGCGGGCCACCAGGTCGTTCGTGCGCATTTCGCTGGCCACGGCGCCGGCCACCTTGCGCAGGCACAGGTCGCCGCCCTGGTGGCCGTGGCTGTCGTTATATTCCTTGAAATTGTCGACGTCGACCATCAGCAGCGACAGGGGCTGCTCCTGCCGCTGCGCGCGCTGCCACTCGGCCAGGATGGTGTCGTCGAAGCAACGCCGGTTGGCCAGCCCCGTCAAGCCATCGCGCGTGGCCAGGCGTTCCAGTTCCACCTGCGCGCGTTTTTCATCGGTCATGTCGCGCAGGGTTTCGACCACGGCGATCAGTTCACCGTGATTGCCATGGATGGGACTGGCATCGACGGCCAGGTAGCGCCGCCGCCCCGTGCGCGGCATGTCGCACCAGTTTTCCGCGCACAGGTTGCTGCCCGTGCCGCTGCGATATTGTTGCTGGGCATGCAGGGCGCGCATGTCGCCGCCGCGCCCGGACAGCAGCAGGTCGGCCAGGGTGGGGCGCTCGTCGTTATAAAAGCAGCGGCCCGGCTCGCGCGCGCCCAGCACTTCGGACGCTGGCACGCCCGTCAGCTGCTCGCAGGCGCGGTTCCAGATCATCACCCTGCCATGCACATCGAGTACGAAGGTCGGCACGACCAGTAATTCCATCATCTTGACGGCGAAACCCTGGGCTTCACCATACGGCGATACGCTGGCATGTGCGTGGCTATCCGGCATGAAAGCATCCTTCTTGGGCGTGAGTGGGGGCTGGTTCGTTGGCCATGATGCAGTGTGGCGGGCCGAAGGTGTTGATATTGAGCAATATTTTCAGCGATGGGCCATCGCCTCGTCATGGCGGACCGGCAGCGGCAGCGACAGGCGCAAGGTGGTGCCGGCGCCGCTGCGGCTGTCGATGTGCAGGCTGCCGCCGGCGGCGGCCACGCGCTCATGCATGCCGGACAGGCCGCAACCGAGGCGCGGCGGCGAGCCCGGCAGCCCTATGCCGTCGTCGCGGATGCGGCATTCCACGGTGGCGCCCGCTTGCTGCAGGCACAGCCGGACATGCGTGGCGCGCGCGTGGCGGGCGATATTGGCCAGCGCTTCCTGCACCACGTGGTACAGCAAGGCGCCGTGCGCGCGGCCGGCGGCGGCGTCGAGCCGGTAATCGAAACGGCAATCAATGCCCGTGGTGCGCCGGAAGTCGGCCAACAGCTCTTCGCATGCTGCTTGCAGCCCGGCGTCGAGGGCGGGCGGGCGCAAGTCATGGATGACGCAGCGCAGTGCAGCGATGCTGAGGTCGACATTGCGCACGATCACGGCCAGTTGCTGCGCCAGCTGGGGCGCCGTGCCATGCGTGCTGGTCTGCAGCATGGACAGGTCGATCTTCAAGGTCAGCAGATGCTGGCCCAGGTCGTCGTGGATGTCGCGCCCGATGCGCTGGCGCTCTTGTTCGCGCGCCTGCTGCTGCCCGCTGGCCAGGCGCTCCTGCTCGGCGTCCGCGCGCAGCTGTTCCAGCGCCCGCAGGCGCAGCGCCAGGCGGTGCTGGCGCCACAGCATCAGCGCCAGCGCACCGCACAGGATGGCGCAGGCCAGCATCAGGCGCAAGGGCGTGCCGGTCTGCAGTATCGGGCCGGCGGCGTAACCGGCGTGCAGAGAAGCGAGTGCGCCGGCCGCCAGGCAAGCCAGAATGCTCAGGCGACACGGCGGGCGTAGCCAGCGTTGCATCATTTTCTCGCTCCCTAAATGTTTTCCAGCAGGCAATGTTCTTACAGAAAATATATTAACCATGGGTTATTTATATTGTCTAAACGCAAAAGCTGCGCAGTTTTGACGGCCGCTGTGGCTTTCTTGCTGCCGGATGCCGCGGCGCCAGACGGCGGGCACGGCATTTGCACGGAAAGTGTCGTGGCGGCATATAATAGAGGGTTGTCAATCGGCTTTTGCGGTGACGGTGCGGTGCGCCGGCCTCGATGCGTTCGCCCTGCGCGATGACGCCAGCCAGCTCTTAGGAAATACAGTGACTTATAGCATCAAAGAGATTTTTTACACCCTGCAGGGCGAAGGTGCGCACGCGGGCCGTCCGGCCGTGTTTTGCCGCTTTTCCGGCTGCAACCTGTGGACGGGCCGCGAAAGCGACCGCGCCACGGCCGTGTGCCAGTTCTGCGACACGGATTTCGTCGGCACCGATGGCGAACTGGGCGGCAAGTTCAAGACGCCCGAGGAGCTGGCCGCGCTGATCGACAGCCTGTGGCCGGCCAGCTACGCGCCGAGCAAATACGTCGTGTTTACGGGCGGCGAACCGTTGCTGCAGCTGGACACGGCCCTGATCGATGCCATGCACGCGGTCGGCTTTACCATCGCCATCGAAACCAATGGCACCTTGCCCGTGCCGGCCGGCGTGGACTGGATCTGCGTCAGCCCGAAGATGGGTTCGACACTGGTCGTCCACAAGGGCAATGAGATCAAGGTCGTCATCCCCCAGTTCCAGCAAGACCTGGCCGCCTACGAAGGGCTCGACTTCGAGAACTTCTTCGTGCAGGCGATGGATGGCCCCCTGGCCGCGCACAACATGAAGCTGGCCATCGAGACGTGCAAAAGCAACCCGAAGTGGAAGCTGAGCCTGCAAACCCATAAACTCCTGCAAATACCTTAATAAAACAATATGCTGACTATCACACGCAAGCTCGAATTCGACGCGGGCCACCGCATTCCCGACCACAAAAGCCAGTGCCGCAACCTGCACGGCCACCGCTACACGGTGGAAATCACGCTGGTCGGCAAGGTCATCGAAGCGGAAGGCAATTCCGACAATGGCATGATCATGGATTTTTCCGACGTGAAAACCCTGGCCAAGCAGCACCTGGTCGATGTGTGGGACCACGCCTTCCTCGTTTATGAGAAAGACACGGCCGTGCGCGATTTCCTGGCCAGCCTGCCCGACCATAAAACCGTCGTCATCGACCGTATCCCGACGGTGGAAAACCTGGCGCGCATCGCCTTCGAGATACTGAAAGCGGCGTTCACCGACCATTTCGGCACGGGCTTGCACCTGCATAAACTGGTGCTGCATGAAACGCCAAATTGCTGGGCAGAAGTGACCGATGACTGAAATGCACGCTGGCGCGCGCGATGCGCGCTACATGCAGCTGGCCCTGGAGCAGGCCCAGCACGCATGGGACCTGGGCGAAGTGCCCGTCGGCGCCGTCGTCGTCAAGGATGACGAAGTCATCGCCGTGGGCTACAACCAGCCCATCGGCCGCCACGACCCCACGGCGCACGCGGAAGTGATGGCCTTGCGCGCCGCCGCCGAAAAGCTGGGCAACTACCGGCTGCCCGGCTGCGAGCTGTACGTGACCCTGGAGCCGTGCGTGATGTGTTCGGGCGCCATGCTGCATGCCCGGCTGGCGCGCGTGGTCTACGGCGCGGGCGACCCGAAGACGGGCGCCTGCGGCTCCGTGCTGAACCTGTTCGAGCAGCCCGCGCTGAACCACCAGACGGCGATCGTTGGCGGGGTGCTGGCCGACGAGTGCGGCGCTTTTCTCAAGCGTTTCTTTGCCGAGCGCCGCCGTGCGCAGGCGGAAGCGCGCAAGCTGGCCAGTCCGGCTACCTGACGCCGGGCAGGGCAGGGCCGCCATGGCTTTGCCAGAATGCCAGCCATCCCTTGCCAGCCATCCGGCTGGCATTTTTATAATTGTTGCGAAATAACATCTGTCTAGACCAATTGCCATTCTCAAATGAGAATGATTCGTGTTACAGTATTGTTTTCGCCAGCAAACTTTCCTTATGCATCGTTAACACTTTCGTTATCGATCCGGGTTCAAGAGCCAGCCTCCACTCTTAAACCGGACCATCATGACTACTGTGCTTCCGCAGCGCACCGCTGCACCCGTCGTATTCTCAGCTCATCTGCCTGCCCGCCGCCATAACCTGGTGCTGCGCGCCGCCTTGCTGGGCCTGTTCGCGGCGCCGATGCTGCCTGCTCTCGCGCAGACGGCCGCCATCAATGCGGGCACGGCCGCTCAGGAGCCGGCCAAGTTGCCTGTCTTCCCGGAAATCGTCGTCAACGCCAAGCAGGACTATGAGCGCCGCGCCGGCACCAAGACGGTCGTCACGGCGGACGACCTGGAGCGCCGCAATGTCACCGAGATGGGCGGCATCGTGCGCTATTTGCCCTTGATCAGTGCGCCGGCGGCGGCCTCGGGCAGCGGCAGCGTGTGGGACGGCTCTGGCAATACCGGTTACAACATCCGCGGCCTGGAAGGCAACCGGGTCAGCCTGGAACTCGACGGCATCTCGCTGCCCGACGCGGCGCCCAAGCCGGACGGCAACACCCTCAACGCTTTCGCCACGGGTCGTGATTATTTTGATCCGGAAACCTTCCGCGAAGTGCGCATCGATTCGGGCACGACGGCCGCCAGCGGCGCCAATCCCGGCCTGGGCGGCGGCGTGGCCTTCATCACCAAGTCGCCCGAGGATTACCTGGGCGAAGGGCAAGACCATTACGTGGCCTATAAATACGGCCGCGCCACGGCCGACCGCAGCAATGCGCACACCCTGACGGGCGCCGCCAAAATCGGCGCCAATCTGCAGGGCCTGGCCGTCTACGTGCACCGCGATGGCGAGCAGATGGACAGCCGCGGTACCACGCCCGTCAACCCGGACGACTGGCATTCGAACGCCTTGCTGTCCAAGCTCGTGTGGACCTTGCCTGGCGAACAGAAGCTGGACTTGACGGTCGACATGTTCGAGCGCAAGAACAAGCGCGACCTGCGCAGCAAGGTCAGCACGTATTATCCGACGGGCGTGCAGCAGGATTCCACCACCAAGCGCACGCGCGTGAGCCTGGGCCACGACGTGGTGCTCAAGGATTTTGCCCTGTTCGACCGCCTGACGTCGAAGGTCTATCTGCAGAACGCGAAAACCGAGGACAAGACGCAAGGCCTCTACACGTTCGGCAGTCCGGCCCGGCGCGCCATCGATACCAATTTCAAGAATGACAGCATCGGCCTGACGTCGGAAGCGTTCAAGCAGCTCAATGCGGACAACGCGCTGCTGTACGGCGTGCAGCTGGAACAGCTGAAAACGCGCCGTCCGTGGCGCGAAGACCGCGTCATCGTCGCCACGGGCCAGCATCAGGTCACCAACAAGAACCGCATGGCCGACATGGACACGAGCAAGCTGGCCCTGTATGTGCGCGACGATCTCAGTTTCAATCTGGCGGGCAAGAAAGCCGTGCTGACGCCGGGCTTGCGTGCCGACTACCGCAAGAACGAACCGAAAAACCTGCAAACCTATGCGATCGCCGTGCCGAACGCGGCCAAGGAAGTGCGCAAAGAGAGCGACACCTATTTCACGCCCAGCCTGAGCCTGTCCGTGGAAGTCTTGCCGCAGATGAACGCCTACGCCACCTTCACGCGCGGCACGCGCCTGCCGACGGCGGCCGAGCGCACGGGCACCTACGACTCGTTCAGCTATACGGGCACGGGGCAGGGCTATGCCGTGCTGGGCAATGCGAACTTGCGCAAGGAAACGAGCAAGGCGTATGAACTGGGCCTGAAGGGCGACGTCATCAGGGGCTTGAGCATGCACGCGTCCGTCTATCAGACGGAATACACGGACATGATCGACTACGTGATGCAAAAAGATGATCCGGTGAACTACCCCACCATCACGCGCGGCCTGTTCCGCCCGGAAAACATCGGCAATGCCCGCACCTGGGGCGCCGAGCTGACCCTGCGCGCCGAGCTGGGCGCCTGGGCGCCGGCCATGCAGGGCTACCACGTGGACCTGGCGACCGGCGTGGCCAAGGGCCGTTCCTTCAATACCCAGACGGGCGAGAGCGGCGGCCTGAACTCGGTGGCGCCGGCCAAGTCGGCCTTGACCTTCGGCTACGACCATGCGAACCAGCTGTTCGGCCTGGCGCTGACGGCCGTGCATGCGGGCGCCAAGCAGGCGCCGGAAAACCTGCTGATCGGCGATGCTGGCCCGCTGTTTACCGTGCCGTCGTACACCATCTTCGACCTGTCGACGTACTGGAACGTGCACAAAAACGCGAAGATCGTCGTCGGCGTGTACAACTTGACGGATCGCAAGTATTGGGACTACGCCGCCTCGCGCAGCCTGGCCGCCGGCACCACGGCCGCCAGCCGCGCCGAGATCGAGCGCTACGCCAAACCGGGCCGCAACGTCGCAGCCAGCCTCAGCGTCAATTTCTAAATTTTTACCGGGGAGGGGCGCCTGCCCCTCTTATTTTCCATATTTGATTGAATGGTCTCTCTATGAAGTTATCCAAACTCGTTCTATCCCTGCTAGGCAGCCTGCTGATTGCAAACGCATATGCGGCCCCAGCCACCCTGGCGGAACGCTGGTCCACCTTGCGCACGGAACAGCCGAAGCTGCAGATCCGCGACGCGGCGCGCGCGCTGGGCGTGTCCGAAGCGCAATTGCTGGCAACCAACATCGGCAAGGGCGTCACGCGCCTGCAGGCGGACGGCAACCAGCCGCGCGAAATCATGCGCGCCGCACTGGACCTGGGCCTCGTGCAAGCGATCACGCGCAATGAAAACGGCGTCATCGAAACGACGGGCGTCGCCAGCAAGTTCAAGCAGGCGGGCGACAAGTCCGAGCAGGCCGACGCCAAGGACCCGGAAACGGAAGCGCGCCAGCGCAATATCGCGGGCGGCTACCTGGGCGGCCAGATCGACCTGCGTTTCCACTTTGAAAACTGGAAGTACGCATTTGCCGTGGAACAAGCGGGCCGCGACGGCAAGCCGACGCGCAGCCTGCAATTCTTTGACGCCAACGGCACGGCCGTGCACAAAATCTACCTGCGCAACGAGCCTGGCGTGGCCGTCTACGATAAATTGGTGGCCACCTTCCGCGCGCCGCAGCAAAGCGCGGAACTGAACGTGCTGGCCGTGGCGCCGAAGGCGGCGGAAAAGCCGGACAGCGAGATCGACGTCAAGGAATTCCAGCTGGCCTGGAAAGACATGACGGACGTGCACCAGTTTGCGCAAATCATGCGCGAATTCCACCTGACGCGCGAGCAGGCGCTGCGCCTGGCGCCGGCCGGCGTGGTCGAGCGCGTGACGCCGCAAGCGCTGCGCACCCTGCTGGAAAACGCGGCCAAGGACAAGGTCGCCATCATGGTCTTCCTGGGTAATGAAGGTTTGACGCAGATCTACAGCGGCAAGATCGAAAAAACCATGGCGGCCGGCGGCTTCTTCAACGTGCTGGACCCGGACTTCAACCTGCACATCCGCGACACGGCCCTGCGCAGCGGCTGGGTCGTCAAGCGCGGCGGCGTCACGTCCGTCGAGTTCTTCGACAACGACGGCACGCAAGTGGTCTCCTTCTTCGGCGTGCGCGAGCGGGGCAAACCGCAGCCGCAAAGCTGGGTGGATCTGGCCGATAGTCTGCCAAAGGCAAAATAAGGTTTTTGCAAGTTGATGAGTATCAGCACGTGACAGAACCGTAGCGAGCGGAAGCGAATTGTGGTCGAGAAGCGCAACCGTACTTTAGGTACGGTGAGCATCGCAGGCCGCAAGTCGCGACGCGCAGTAGGTTATGTCATGTGCGACCAGAGCAACACTTCAGTGTGGGTGCCGCGTGCCGGTCTCATGTCTGAAGCACAATAGTGGTATGCTGATTGCAAGGCCGCAGCGATCGTGTCTGCGTGCTGGTTCCTGAAGAGAGGCAATCATGGCAACCATCATGGCGAACGGCCTCAACATAGCTTATGAAAGCCACGGCAACCCGGATGATCCGTGCGTGCTGCTGGTCATGGGCCTGGGCATGCAACTGATCGCCTGGCCGGCGGACTTTGTCGAAGGCATCGTCGAACAAGGTTTTCGCGTCGTGCGTTTCGATAACCGCGACAGCGGCCTGTCGAGCAAGATGGCGCAGGCGGGCAAACCGTATCTGCCGCTGGCCTACGTGAAAAACCTGCTGGGCTGGCCCCTCAAAACTTCCTACACCCTCGATGACATGGCGGACGACGCGCTGGGCTTGCTGGCGGCTCTGCGCATTGCGCAGGCGCACGTGATCGGCGTGTCGATGGGCGGCATGATCGCGCAAGTGATGGCGGCGCGCGCGCCGCTGCAAGTGCTCAGCCTGACCTCCATTATGTCGAGCAGCGGCCGGCGCGGCTTGCCCGGCCCCACGCGGGCGGCACGCAATGCGTTATTGCAACGCCCGAAACGCAATGCCAGCCGCGCCGAACTGATGGCCCATATGGCGGCCACCGTGCGCGTCATTGGCAGTCCCGCCTATCCCGTGTCGGAAAAGCTGCTATACCAGCGCATCGAAGCGGCGTTGCAGCGCGGCAGCTGCCCGGAAGGCGTGGCGCGGCAAATGGTCGCCATTGCCGCCTCGGGCGAGCGCACGGCCTTGCTGCCCAGTATCAGCTGCCCGGCGCTGGTGATCCATGGCGCGGCCGATCCCCTGATCCCCGTCGCCTGCGGCATCGATACGGCGGCGCTGATTCCGGGCGCCACGCTCGAAGTGATCGAAGGCATGGGGCACGACATGCCGCCCCAGCTGATCGAGCGCCTGCTCGCCTTGATCGATGTGCATCTGCAAGGTAAGATGGCGCCCCAGATGCGCTCCCAGCCAGCCTAGGCGCGCCCACCACTTTTGAAGGCATGGGCATTTTGAAGACACCTGAAATTGGCATCGCCATCGTGGCGCCTGGCGGTTGCGCGCCCGATGACGTGGCCGTGGCGCGCGGCATCGCCCGCCTGCAGGCGCAAGGCGCCACCGTCCACAACTACTACGACCCCGCACACAGCTTCCAGCGTTTCGGCGGCACGGATGCGGGCCGCTTGGCGCAGCTCAACGCGGCAGCCGCCGACCCCGACGTGCAGGTGGTGATCGCCTTGCGCGGCAGCTACGGCATCAGCCGCATCCTGCCCGACATCGATTTCGACCGCATGGCCGCCAGCCGCAAGCTGTTCGTCGGCTACAGCGATTTTACTGCCTTCCACATGGGCTTGATGGCGAAAACGGGCCGCGCCAGCTTTGCCGGCCCCATGATCTGCGACGATTTTACGCGCGACGAGCCCGAGCAATTTACGCTCGATCAGCTGTGGTCATGCCTGGCGGGACCCACGCACACGGTCACGGGCACGTCCGTTGGCAATCCACAGGTTGATGCGGTGGGGAAATTGTGGGGCGGCAACCTGGCCATGCTGGTCCACCTGCTCGGCACGCCGTATTTCCCCGAGATTAACGGCGGCATTCTGTTCCTGGAAGACGTCAACGAGCACCCGTACCGGGTCGAGCGCATGCTGCTGCAATTGCTGCATGCGGGCGTGTTCGAACGCCAGCATGCGGTCGTGCTCGGTGACTTTTCCGCCTATAAGCTGAGTCCGATGGACAGGGGCTACGATTTCGACGTCATGCTGGCCTACGTGCGCGAGCGCCTGCCCGTGCCCGTGCTGACGGGGCTCGAATTCGGGCACATCCGCCGGCGGGTCACCTTGCCGTTCGGCGGCCAGGCGCGGCTGCAATCGGACGCGTCCGGCTTCACCCTGCAGGTGGTTGATTACCCGACCCTGGCGCGCCCCTGAACGCCATCAACGCCATGAGCGCCAGGCCCGGCAGGTTGCTGCAGCTTGACGTGCTGCGCGGCATCGCCGTGTTTGGCATCCTGCTCGTGAATATCTGGGGCTTTGCCTGGGGCACGCTGTCCTTGCGCTACGGCACCTTGCCGGCGCAGCCGCCCGTGCTCGACCAGCTCGTCATTTTCGGCGTGGCGGCGCTGGCGCAGTTCAAGTTCTATCCCATCTTCGCTTTTTTGTTTGGCGCCGGTTTTGCCCTGCAAACACGTTCCCTGAAACGCCAGCTGGGCAGCTGGGAGCAGGCGCAAGCGGCGTACCGGCGCCGTTTGCGCTGGCTGCTCGTGTTCGGCCTGCTGCACGGTTTCTGCATCTGGAGCGGCGACGTGCTGACCTCGTATGCTGTCGCCGGCATGCTGATCCTGCCGCTGGCTGCGGCCAAACTGAGCCGCATACGCAACCGCGCCTGGCTGGTGGCGGCCGGTTTTCTGCTGTTCATGTGTTTGCTCATTCCCGTGGGGCAGCAGGGCGGCGCGCCGGACACGGCGCATGATTTGCAAAACTTCGCGGCCCGCTACGCCACCTACACGCAAGGCAGTGTGTGGGCCGTGGCCAGGCTGCGCGCCAACGATTTCCTCGTCTCCTTGCTGTACGCCGCCGTCATGCTGCCGCACATCATCGTGCTGTTCTTGCTGGGCATTTTGTCCGTGCGCTGCGGCTGGCTGACGCAGCCGCGGCGCCACGAGCGCCTGTGGCGTCGCGTGCGCTCCGTGGGGCTGGGCGTGGGCTTGCCGTTCAACCTGCTGGCGGCGGGGGCCGTCGCGTGGCAGGTGGCCGATCCGTATCAAACCGTGTTCGATACGGCCCTGTTCGAAGTGGGCCTGTTCGCCGGCGGTCCCGTGCTGGCGGCCGGTTATGTGGCGGCGCTGATGCTGGCCGGTCCCTTCATGCTGCGCTGGCTCGGTGCATGGCTGGCGCCCGTGGGCCGCATGGCGCTGAGTAATTATCTCTTGCAATCCTTGCTAGGCACCTGGCTGCTGCAGGGGCCGGGCCTGGGCTGGGGCGCCACGCTGCGTCCCGTCGAGATGCTGGGCCTGGCCATAGTGATCATGGCGGGGCAGGTGCTGCTCAGCCACTATTGGTTGCGGCACTTCCGCCAGGGGCCGATGGAAGCGCTGTGGCGCCGGCTGGCGCGCTTGCCCGGCTGAGTTAGTCGGCGCCCCAGTCGAAGGCGCCTTGCGGCGACGCCGGCGGTGGTGCCTTGGGTTTGGCGGACGGCACGAGCGGATTATCGACGGCATGCCACTCGAACAAGTCCACGTCGAGCATGCAGGTGCGCGCCAGGTGCAGCGCCTGCTCGGGCGTGAGCGCGGGGGCTAGCCAGCGGTGCGCGTCTTCCAGGCTGACGGCGACGGGGCGGCGGTCGTGGATATCGACCATGCCGCCCAGGCTGTCGGCCGTCACCAGCACGAAGCCCGCTTCCTCGCGGTTGAATTTGTACGGCCCGAACTGGGCCAGCGCCAGCAGGAACAGGCGCGCGCGGTCCTTGCGGTGGATGTGCCACGGCTGCTTGCGGCCTTTCTCGCCCGTCCATTCATACCAGCCATCGACGCAGACGATGCCGCGCCCCGCGCGCAGCAAGGGTTTCCAGTAGGCGCTTGCCAATTTTTCCAGCCGGGCATTGATGGCGATGGGGATTTTTTTCTTGCCGGGGGCGGGCACGGCTTGGGCGGCCCAGGCAGGGCGGTAGCCCCAGAAGACATCGTCGACCCGGTGCACACCATCCTGGATATGCAGCACGGGCCGGTACGTGCCGGGCGAGACGTTCAGGTGCGGCTCGGCCTCGCTGTCGAACACCGCGTCGGTCCAGCCGAAGGATGACGCCAGCACGCGCGCCGTGTCATTTTGATCGAATCGTCCACACATGCCGAAATCATACCCGATCGCCTGTAGGCGCGAGCGCGGCGTGCATCCTTTTCGTGAGTGTGATCAAACGTACAGACTGCTGGCAGCATGTGGCGCACAGTGGAACCCAGTCAGATCCCTGACGCTTTTTTTGCATCGGAGGAATTATGTCTTTTGAAAACCCCACCATCCACAAAGGCTTTATCATCAGCGCCACGGCCAGCCAGCGCCGCGATGGCCGCTGGGTCGGTTCGTACATCAGCCAGAACCAGGCGTGCGGCGCGTATGCGGATACCTGTGATTATGATGATTGCAGCAATGAAAAAGAGGCGCAGCAAATAGCCTTGTCGGTAGGCTGGCGCCTGGCCGATGGGGTGCCGGTACGCTGAAACAGCCTTAGCGCTTGCCCCGCATGGCCAGCAGCAAGCCTGCTAGCGGGAACAGCAGGACGGTGCCCAGCCGTACGGAGGTCAGCGACGCGGCCTCCACGCCCAGCACATGGGGCAAAGCCAGCAGCAACAGGGGAGCGGGCACGGCAATCGCGAAGAAAAACAGGTACCACGAATAGCCATTCTTTTTGGCCAGCAAGGCGATCAGCGCGCAGCCGACCAGGAAGACGAGCGGTAAATTCACAAATTCCATGGTGTTGATTTTTCATCCGGGAAAGCGCGTCATTATACGCGCCACCCTGGATGGCCGGATGCGCTTGCCGGCGTCAGTTGCCGACGAAATCCGGCGGCTGCGGAGCCTGTTTTCCGGCCAGCGGCCCGTCGGCCGGCAGCAGCGCCTTGATGGCGCCGTTATAGATGAGTTCCTGGGCATACGCCGATGCCTCGATCAAGGCCGCATGCACGGACTTGAAACTGCTCGGCGTTTCTATCAGCACGGGCTTGGCGTACACCTGCAGGGTATCGCCGCGCTTGCTGATCAAAATCATGCCCCGGTAGCGCCCATCCTTCTCCAGCGCCCCCGCCACATGAAATTCATAGCCCCGGATCTGGTGTTTTTGTTGCTGATCCATGTTTGCCGCCTCCAGACCTGATTGTCATGGGCCAGACCATGCCACGCGTATCGAATAGCAGAGTGTTTGATTTGTATCAATACGTCCCTTGAACGCATTCAACTAGCGTATCGACGCTTGTTGCAAGCGTAGCGAGCGGCGGCGATTTGTGGCTAAGAAGCGCAACCGTACATAAGTACGGTGAGCATCGCAGGCCGCAAAGCGCCCCGCGCAGCCGATTTTGCCAGCCGTCATCACCCAGCGCGAATGGCGCGAATCTGCTGGGCTGTTTCCTCGATCTCGCGATACGCTTCCTGAATATAGCCATGGATCGGGTGCCCATCCATCCACTCGAAATACGCGCGCTCATCGTGTTTGATGGCAAAAGGGACGTGGTGGTCGCGTATCGATTCGGCCGTTTCGCGCACCAGCGCGGCAAAAAGCAGCTCAATAGTTTCCATGATGGTCACCTTGCGAGACAGGAATGCAGAGCATTGAATGTAGCACAAAGCGCGCTGCCGTCCACGCCGGCGCTTGTGCCGTGCGCGCCCGGGCTTCAGGCCGGGTGGCCGATATGCTCGTACAAGATCACGCAGCCGATGACGATCAGTACCAGGCCGCCTACCAGTTCGGCGCGCCGGCCCGCTACCGTGCCCAGCACGCGGCCCAGCATCACGCCCAGGGTCACCATGACGAAGGTGGAAAAGCCGATGGCGGCCGCCGTGACGACGATATTGGCGCCCAGCAAGGCCAGGCCCGCACCCACGACCATGGCGTCGATGCTGGTGGCCAGGCCCGTGACGGCCAGCACCCAGAACGAGTGCGACTGGGCCGGCGCTTCTTCCTCGTCGGCGTCGGACAGGGCATTGCGTATCATCAACAGGCCGATGATGCCCAGCAGGCTGAAGGCGATCCAGTGATCCCACGCTTCCACGTAGGGCGCTGCCACGCTGCCCAGGGCCCAGCCGATGATGGGCGTGATCGCCTCGATGACGCCGAAGATCAGCCCCGTGCGCAGCGCCTCGCGCCATTGCGGCTTGTGCAGGGCTGCGCCCTTGCCGACGGCAGCCGCGAAGGCATCGGTGGACATGGCGAGGGAGAGGGCGGCGGTGGCGGCGAAATTCATCGTTGGCTTTCTGTAAAACCTGGCTGGGATGGTAGTGACAAATGACAAACCCGGCGATTTTACCCTACGTACAGCACCACGGCAGAGGCCAGCAGGCAATACGCGCCAAAGAAATGCCAGCGGCCCTGTTCCAGCCAGCGCGACAGCCAGCGCAAGGCCAGCAAGCCAGCCAGGAACGACAGCAGCATGCCCAGCAGGCTGGGGCCGAGCAAATGCAGCAGGCTGTTGCCGTGTTCCAGATGATCCAGGCTGCCATTTGCCACGGCCTGGTAGAAGCGCCAGCCTTCCTTGACCAGCACGGCCGGCGTCAGCACGACGGCGAGGGCAAAGCTGAATTCCTCGGCGCGGCGCTGCGGCACGCCCATGGCGATGCCGGCGGAAATGGTGGCGCCCGAGCGGGAAAAGCCGCGGAAGGGCAGGCACAGGCCTTGCACGGCGCCGATCACCATCGCCTTGCCGATGGACAAGGTGCCATGCTGGCGCGCCTGCAGGCGCGACGACACAATGATCAGCACGCCGGCGGCGGCCAGCGCGGCGGCCATCAGTTTCGCGTTGCCAAACAGGTGCTCGATTTCAAAACCGGGTGCATCCTTGCTCATGACATGGGTGATGCCCTTGAGCAAGCCGAAGCCGACGATGCCCGTCAGGGCCGTGGCGGCCGCGAGCAGCAGCACATTGCGTCGGAAGGCGCTGGCCGAACTGAAATAGGTGGCGCGCCAGGATGCCCAGAAATACACGATGACGGCGAACATGGTGCCGGTATGCAACATCACGAGCAGCATGGTCAGTTCGGGCGACGTGGGATCCAGCCCCATCCATTTTTCCGCCATGATGACGTGGGCGGAACTGGACACGGGCAGCAGCTCGGCGAAGCCCTGGACGATGGAAAGGATAAATAATTGCAAAAAGTTCATGGCGGACGGGACTCAGGCGGGAAAAGCAGGGCCGCCGATTTTACCCGCCCGACCCTGCGCATGAGCCCCTCACCAGATTACAGTTTGTCCATGTCTTACTGCCTGGCCGGTTCTTGCGGTTTGAACACGGCGCGGAAAGCCTTCAGGGCTGCGGGATGGTAGACCGTGCCATGGGTCTCTTCCGGCATCTTTTCCACGTGCCATTGCAAGCCGGGCGGCGCCTGCTTTTGCAGCACGTCGGACAGGCGCTGCACTTCGATGGCGATGCCCGCTTCGCTGCTGGACGCCAGGTACAGGCTGTGCTTGCCCGGCTTGCCCTTGGCCAGCAGCTCCGCCGCCTGACGCGGCAGCGCGCCCTGGTTCCACCACAGGCTGGGGTCGAAGGCCAGGTAGTGGTCGAACAGCTGCGGTTCCAGCAGGTATGTTTCCACCACGAACAGGCCCGCCAGCGATTCGCCGACAATGGCCGTCTCGCCCGTCGTGCGGTAGCGGCGTTTGACTTCCGGCATCAGTTCATCGCGGATGAAGGCCCGGTAGGCTGGCGAACCGCCCACGACGGGCGCGATCTTGCGGTCTTGCGCATTATCGGTCGGCCCCGTCAGGTCGCGCCGGCGCTGCGTGTTTTGCATGCCGACCAGCATGAACGGGCGCATCGTGCCGTTGGCTACCGACACCTGCAGCAAGCCGGCCACGTGCAGAAAGTCTTCGGCCACGCCGCCGTCCGGCATGTACAGCACGGGCAGGGGCGCGTCGGGCGGCGTATCCCAGGCGCGCGCCACATACACATTGATGTGGCGCCGTTCCTTCAGCGCCTGCGAGTCGATCGTGAAACTTTCGCCGATGACGAGCGGCGTGGCCGCGCTGGCGGCAGCGTTAGCCGTAGCGGCGGGCGCGGCAGTGGCGAGGTGGACAGAGCTGGACAGCAGCAGGGCGGCGGTGAGGTGCAGTGCAAGGCAAGAGCGGCGCATGTTTTCCCATAATAAGTAGTGGATAGATGGCATGTACGCGTATAGACATGCCATTAAGCAATTCTATCTTATCTTTGAGGCAGGCTTACTTGATCGTCAATAGCTTGCGCTCGCGCACGATTCCCGCCTTGTCGATCGTGTAGGCAACCAGCAGTGCGCCATCCTCGGCGCAGGCGTGGCAGGTGATCAGGGGCGTAGAAAATAGCACGCTCTGGCCGCCATCGGCGGTCGCTGTGCTGCCAATAAAGTCGGCGGGGGCGAACGGGACAGAGTCTGGGTGGGCGGCGGCAAACGCGCGCCAGGCCGGTGTGGCGCGGTCTTCCTCGCGCACGGAGTCCTCGTCGACGTCGATGGCGGCGCCATCGCTGCCGATCAGCAGGGTGCCTTCATTCGTGTTGGCGCGGAACGGATAGGTGACGGTGGCCAGGGCCGCCTTGCCCAGCGGGCGCCAGGCCGAGATGAAGCCCGCCTTGTTTGCCTTGACCAGCATCCTGGCGGCGGCGATGGCTTGCGGGCGGGCGCCCGAGCGCTGCATGGTGCGCAGCAGGCAGACGTCGGGCGCCGTGGGCGATTGTTCGCTGCGGCAAGCCGATAGCGAGCGCTCCTGCCACACGGCGCGCGCGTCGATGGGGCCCGTCTCCAGGGCATGGGCCGCCTGCATGGCGGCCAGGCCGCCGACGGCAAGGATGGCGCAGCCGGCTACGTGGCGGGAAAATCGTGTGGACATGGGGATGCCTTTCAAGAGCGGAAACAGGAGAGTCTCCGATTATAGGAGGGGGTTGGCGTCCTTGCCCACACGAAACGGCCTTGCTGGCGGGCGGCTTGCGCCTCGTTCAGCGCCTCTTTGCCGCCGCCTGGCGCAGGGCCTTGGCTTCCTGCTTGTTGGGAATGTGCGGCCGCGTGGCCAGCTCCGCCTTGACGGCGGCGATGGCGGCGCCGAACTGCTGTTCGGCCTGCTCGACGCTGGCGCCCGCATAATCCTGCTGATTGGATTGCGCGGCACGCAGCCGGCGCAGCAGCGCCAGCAATTGCCTGGCGTGCAGGGCAGGCAAGTCTTGCGCCAGTGCTTGCGCGACCACCGCGCCTTCCACATGGTCGGGGTCGACCAAGCGCAGCAAGGCGAGGCCCGCAGGCTGTGGTACCGGGGTCAATTTTTCCATCCAGCCATTCTAAACGAGGTCGGGATTACAGGTATTCCCAGATTTCATCGAAGGTTTCGCGGGCGAAATCGTTGCGCCAGGCTTCCGAGTTCTTTTCGCGGCTGACGGCGAACACGGCGCGCCACGTCTGCTTCGGCGAACTCGTGTAGGTGGCGGCGATCTTTTGCAGGCCTGCCTTGCATTGCTCGACCTTGCAACCGCTCTTCGCCAGTTGCTGGGCGGCAAGCGCCCATGCCACGGGCACCTTGACGACCTGGCATTCGAAGCTGACGGCAGCCGTCTGCATGCCGTTTTCCACCGTCACGGGGGCCGCCTTGGTGGCCTGGCACGCGGCGCCATTCATGGCGGCGATGACATTGGCGGCCAGCTGTTCGGCGGCCGGCGTGACGGCCGCGCGCATGGCGGCAGGGAACAGGTCGGCGATCAGCTTGCCCGTTTTTGCAGGGAATATTGCATCCGTTTCCTTCAAGCCGCTGTACGACGCATATTCGGCGCTCTGCTTGCCCGCCAGGCGCGTGGGGCGCAGGTAGGCATTGAGCTGGGCGACGCTCGCTTCATCATGGTTGATGATGGTCTTGATGTACAGGTTGGCCACGTCGACGGGCGCCAGTTCCACGGCGGTTTCCGCAGCGATGGCGGGCTGGGCCAACGCCATGGCGGCGGCCAAGGCTGCCGCCAGCAGGGCAGTGCGCGATGTTGCTACTGTTTGGTGCATGTATTTTCTCCACGATTCAATGTCAGGCGCCAAAAAATGCTTTATAGCAACTATGGCGCGCGCATTATAGATGGTAAAAGTCATAACGTTGCGCACATTAGGCGTGCGTCTTGCTGGCCGCTTCCAGCAAGGCCAGCAGCAGCTCCTTGCGCCGGCCTTGCGCCTTGCGCGCCAGGGTAGCCAGTTTTTCCAGCTTGCCCCAGATGGGATACAGCATGTGCTCGACCAGATAGCCTTCCAGCCCTTGCAGTTGCTGGCAGAACAGTTCCAGTTTCTCCACCTCTTCCAGTTCATCCTGGATCTTGACCTTTGCGTTGTCCGTGCAGGCGCGCAGGCACGCCGCCAGCACGGGGGCGGAGTCGCGCGTGACGCCATATTGCTCGGCAAAGGCCGCCGTGAACTGGTCCTGCACGGACTGGTGTTCCTCGTCGACGTAGGCCATGTAGTGCTGCACCAGCGGAAAATAACGCGCATCGAGCAGGCCCAGGCCGAACGTGGCGTAGCTGCCGGGCATGCAATTCTTTTCGCCTTCCGTGTCCGCATAGAATTCGAATTGCTCGATGGCGGCGCGCGCATACGCTTCCAGCTGCGGCTGCAGGGCGGGATAGGCGAGGGCGTTGGCAAAGAAGCGATGCGTATCGGATTTCGCCAGTCCCTTGATCGGCAGGTACTGCTTGACCTTGGACTTGAGCTTGATCTGGCAGCTTTTCGGGAAACCGTTGTTCAGCAAATGCGTGATGAAGGCCAGTGCCTGCGCATACGCCTCTTCCTCTTCCCGGGCTATCGCGATGCTGATGGTGGCAAACACATCGTTGGCGCGGCATTCCAGCTGCGCGTTTTTCAGGTGGATGGCGTCGGGCGCGAAAGCGCCGCTGCCTTCCTTGAGCATGCGCTCGGCCCGCTCGCTGCCCAGTTCGCGCGCGATTTCCAGGAATTTCAGGCCCTTCGACTTGGCGTAGCTCGGTTCATGGCGCAAGATCATCACGGCGCCATACAGCAGCAGGTCGATGGACGCCAGCGCCTGCGTGTCAAGCGCCGCGCCCGCCTTCAAGGTGTATTCGGTGCTGCGGTAGCTCGATTGCTGCACGTCATAGAACTGCGGCAGGAACTGCTTTTCCGCCCACGCCGACACGGCCTGGATGATATCGCTGCGGTGTTCGGCCAGCGCTTGCGGGCGCGACTTGTTCAGCTGCTCGATGCGCTCGAATTGGGCGATCGTCCAGGCGATATCGGGTTGGGGAAACAGGTGGGGATCGAGCAGGTGGCGCGCCAGGAAGAAGGTTTCCAGCTTTTTCGTCGGGCGGTTGCCATGCTCGAGCTTTTGCGTGACGTAGCTGTGTATGTGATCGAGCAAGCTTGTGCGCTTGCCTGCGTTGACATACTCGAGCAGGTTCAGGTGCAGCATGCCCTGCGCCGTCTGGAATTTGCCGCGAAAGCTGAAGCGGTAGTCGATCAGGGGCTTGTCGGCCAGTGTTTCCAGCTTCGCCCGCACGAGCGCTGCCAGCCGGGGCGCGATGGTGTCGCGCACGACGGCTTCGTCGAGGCGCGAAGGCGTCCTCGGTGCGACATCATCGGCCTCGGCCAGATGGAAATCGTCGGCCATGGTGCGTCCCGGCTTGTAGTCGAGCAGGAAATCGTTAAAAACGCCCATTTGCAAGGTGGTCCGCTTCACGGCGGCTTCCAGGTCGGTACGCTTGAGGCGCTCGGCAAACCACGCTTCGATTGCCGCCGTCATTTCTTGTGTTGCCTGCTCTACAAGATTGCTCATCTGTATCGTCGTCTTTCCCTGCATCGCACGTGACGGTGCCACCGGCTGCCGTCACGATCATGTTTAATATAAAGCACTATTTTAGGTGGTCGGGCCTGGCCGCAACAAGGGCCGCACGGCTGTCAGGAGGGGGCGGTGAGGAAGCGCGCGTCGATTTCGTCGGACTGCGGGCCCACGGTGATCGTGGTGTGCCAGCCCGATGGCTTGTCATTGCCATCAAACAAGGCGATGCGCGTGTGGATGAACAGGACCGAATACACGCCGGATTTCATGTCGCGGTTCAAGTCCCAGTGCATGAGTTCGATCGCTTCGCCCATGCGCGGCAGATGGGCGCCCGGCGGCAGCAGAATGTTCTGGTTGATGAATTCCCGGCTGGGGCCCGGTTCCTTGTGGCGCGGATCGATGTAGCGGAACGAGACGCTGGTAACGATGTTGCTCATGCATGGCTCCTGCCTGGTGATGTACCTGACGACAATAGCACAGGGGGAGGCCCGGGACGTGCGCCGCACGGCCCCAAGGCAGGCGCGCGGTTGAATATGTACGGTAACAGACGGTAGTTGACGAGCCGTCGCGCTACGCTTGCTTGTTATTGATCATTGAGATTGCCGTACACGTCATGATGCATTTATTCCTAGCAGAAAACCGCGCCGAGCTTGAGCGTCGTTGTTCGGCGATTCCGTCAGTCAGATGGTGCCGGGGGCCAGCGGACCATACGCACAGCGGGATGCCAGCCCATGCCCTATGAAATCCTGCGCGACAGCATCGCGCTCGAGCCGGCGGGCGATGCCATTCGCTTCCATTTGTCCGTCTTCGGGGCGGAAAAGACCTGCCGCATCACCGTGACGGCCTTGCACAGCCTGGACCAGGAGCAGGGCGGCAACTTGCTGGACATCTTCGACAGCCACCGCCTGCGCATCGGCCAGCGCGCCTTCGCTTACCTGAGCCGCGATCTGCTGGTCAGCAGCGTGGTCTTGCGCGCACTTGATTTTTAGTTACTATTTCTTCTGCCTGCACCCGTGTCCTGGCCAGCTATGGTATTTCCGCACAGATCGTCAAGTAAATGCAGGTATGGCTGGACGGAAATGTTACATCTCGGTATTCTGCGCATCTGATACTTATTTCTATACAGAAAAAGGTAAGAGGGCGGTTCGGGCCGGCGGCATCGCGGCGCGCACTGCCACGCAAGGTCAGGCATGCAAAGGTGAAGTCGTCCGCTTGCTGAGCGAAACGGTCATGTTTCGGCTCGCGGCGGGCAGGGAACAGTGCTGTCATCTTTAAAATAGTAGGAGAGGTTGCTCATGGATGCAGAAAAGGATGTTGTGTACGGTACAGAAGATTTGTTGATGAGTTTGTGCAACTCGGTGGTTCGGGTGCTCAACGTGGCAACACAAAGCAAGGTCAATTATTCGGGCATGGTGCAGCGCATCACCAAGACGGGCCTCAAGCCCGACATCGGCTGCTTCGTGATGTTCGATGGCGGTTTCACGGGCCTGGTGGTGCTCAATTTCGCCGCCGATACGGCGATGGAAATCTACGAGCGCTACATGTTGCACATGGGTATGCCGAAGTCGGAGCTGGCCAGCTTCTACACGTCGGACGAAGTGTCGAACATCATGGGCGAACTGATGAACCAGATCGTCGGCGACTTCACGGGCAAGGTGCGGCGCGAGCTGCAAACGAACATCACCCAGAGCCAGCCGAAGATGCTGGTGCTGAACAAGCAGGTGATGCTCAGCGTCGACACGCCGCTGGACCGCCCGGAAATGCGCCGCGTCACTTTCTATACGGAAAAGAATAATATTTTCTATCTGGAACTGGCGATCGACCGTACCGAGTTCATCAAGCTGCACGATTTCGATTCGCGCGAAATCGACGCCGATTCGCTGATGGATAGCGAGTATGCGAACCGCGAACGCGACGCCGCCCCGGCGCCTGCGGCGGAACCGGAAGACGACGACAACGCCGACCTGCTCAAATCGCTGGGCATGTAAGCAGCGGTATCGGAGAGCGGCTGGCGGCCGGTTTGCCGCCGGCCGCTGCCGTTGACAGCCTACAAGGTCTTGCTCATGAAGATACGGCTCGTGCCTTCGGGACTGCAGGCGATGTCGCCGAAGCGGCGCCAGCCGCGGCGCTCGTAAAATTCGGGCGCCTGGAAACTGATGGTGTACAGTACCGCCGAGGCGCAGCCGCGCCGGCGGCCTTCCTCCTCGAACTGCGCCAGTACCTGGCTGCCCAGTCCCAGCCCCCGCAAGGCGGCGGGCAAATAAAACAAATCGAGAAACAGCAGGCCCAGCGAGGTCCGGCCCATGGCGCCGCCCAGTACGCGCTGGCTGTCGCGGTCGCGCACGACCACGCTCAACACCTGCCTGTCCTGGTATCCCGTGATCGCATCGTTGTAGGCGTTCAAGCCGTCGAGGATGGTTTGCTCGACCTCCGCATCGATCGTGGCGCTGACGGAAATGGTGTAGGGCAAGGCGTGCTGCTGGTTGGCGGGCATGGCGGGCAGGAAAATAGCTGATAACTGTATGAATATACAGTATTTTGGCTAGTTTTGCCCATCTGGTTGCGGCAACGTCAATGTTTCCATGCGGCGCATGCCCACCATGCCGCTGTGCTGGCTGTCATCGAGCGACCAGTATTCGAGCGCATACGCATAGCTGCCATCAATGATGGTCAGCGATTCCTTCTGGCGGCCGTTGGGCGCCTTGTAATACAGGCGCCGCGCGGGCCGGCCATCGACAGTGTGCCTGAACGCCTGCGGGTTGAGGGAGGCGCGCTTGCCCGCCTTGCCCGCCATCGACATCGCCGTGATCGTCACGTAAGCGCGGTCCGGGCAGCGGGCCAGCAGGTGGGCGCCGCTCAGCACGGTGGGCTGCGTTTGATCGAGCGGCAAGCCGAACGGATGCGCGCCGGCGATATCGTGGCACCCCATCTGCTGCGCCAAGGTACTCAGCACGGCCGGATCGAGCGCGCTGGCATAGTGTTTTTCGGCGGTTTGCGCCTGGCCCAGCGCCAGGCGGCGCTCCAGTTCGGCCAGCGAGATATCGCTGGGCACGGGCAGTGGCGCGGGGGCGCCGGGGTCGGCCGCGCTGGACGTTTCCGCCTGCATGCGCGAGGCAACGGAGTGGCTGCTCCCGGCTGTGCCATCGAGGCCGTGGGCCAATGGCGTGGCGCAGGCCAGGGCCATTGCCAGCGATAAAGCCGTATGTTTCAGCATGAAATTTCCTGCAATCCGAGGCAAAATGACACGCATTGTGTCTCAGATCGCCTGCGCATGCGCGTTCCTTTCCTTTAACGTGCGGCCATCGCCGACGCAATCTCGATCGAACTCAGTTTCCAGCCCCACACGCCATGGCGCTGCAGGACCAGTGCGCCGTCCTGCGCATTGCCGTCTTGTGCGCGCACGACGAAGGTGTTCAGGCCGGCATAGCCTGCGGAATACGCGGCTTTTTTCCGGGCGCCATCGGCGGGCGCGTCCGCGTCGCCTGCGGCTCCCGCTTGCGGGCTGACGGCGCTCTTGTTGACCAGCGCGACGACACCTGCGGGCGAGACCATGGCATCGACCATCTTGCCCAGCATGGCGCCGGCGATCGACTGGCCCAGCGCGGCCAGCGGGTTATCGCTGCCGGCGGTCGCCGCGATGCTGCGCGCCATGCTCGCTTCGAGCTGGGTCTTGACGCTGGCGCGCAGGGCGGGGAAGTCCACGTGTCCGGCCAGGGCCTCGGCATTGCGCTCGGCCAGGGCGGTCTTGATCTGGTGCAAGGTGTAATACGGCGCAGCGTAGGCGGTGGCGGCGACGGCAATGACGGCCACGGCTGCGGCGATGGTGATTTTTTTCAAGTGAAGCCTGTGAGATGGAGGGGTGGAAACGGATGCCCCGCAGCGTATCCGTTAAATTAAAATACGGCAATCATATTTTCTTGCCATTATTTCTCCGCATGTGCTCCGGTCGCCCTCGGCGGACCGCTATAGAGTGATGAGGGTGGGTGCTGTATAATGGGAGAAAAGTATTTAACTAGCTGTTTTAACTGAATAAAGACCCAATATCACATGCTCTCTACAGCAAATATTACGATGCAGTTTGGCGCCAAGCCATTGTTTGAGAATATCTCCGTCAAGTTCGGCGACGGCAACCGCTATGGCTTGATCGGTGCCAACGGCTGCGGCAAGTCGACGTTCATGAAAATCCTGGGCGGCGACCTGGACCCGTCGGGCGGCAACGTCATGCTCGACACCAACGAGCGCCTGGGCAAGCTGCGCCAGGACCAGTTCGCGTTTGAAGACATGCGCGTGCTCGACGTCGTCATGATGGGCCACACGGAAATGTGGGCCGCCATCCAGCAACGCGACGCGATCTACGCGAACCCGGAAGCGACGGACGACGACTACATGCAAGCCGCTGAGCTGGAAGGCAAAGTGTCCGAATACGACGGCTACACGGCCGAATCGCGCGCCGGTGAACTGCTGCTGGGCGCCGGTGTCGCCATCGACCTGCATCAAGGCCCGATGAGCAATGTCTCGCCAGGCTGGAAGCTGCGCGTGCTGCTGGCGCAGGCGCTGTTCTCGAATCCGGACATCCTGCTGCTCGACGAGCCGACGAATAACCTGGATATCAACACGATCCGCTGGCTGGAAGACGTGCTCAACGAGCGCAACTCCACCATGATCATCATTTCCCATGATCGCCACTTCCTGAACCAGGTCTGCACCCACGTGGCCGACATGGATTACGGCACCCTGAAGATTTATCCGGGCAACTACGACGAATACATGTTCGCCTCGACCCAGGCGCGCAACCAGCAGCTGGCCAACAACGCGAAAGCGAAAGACAAGGTTGCGGAACTGCAGGAATTCGTGCGCCGCTTCGCCGCCAACAAATCGAAGGCCCGCCAGGCGACGTCGCGCGCCAAGCAGATCGAAAAGATCAAGGTCGACGACATCAAGCCATCGTCGCGCGCCTACCCGTTCGTGCGCTTCGACGGCGAAAAGAAATTGCACCGTCTGGCCGTGGAAGTCGAGAACATCTCGAAAGGTTTTGATCGCCAGCTGTTCAAGAACTTCAGCATCATGGTCGAAGCGGGCGAGCGCATCGCCATCATCGGCGCCAATGGCGCCGGCAAGACCACCATGCTGCGCTGCATCGCGGGCGACATCGCCGGCCTGCAGCCTGACCAGGGCCGCGTGAAGTGGGCGGAAAACGCCAACGTCGGCTACATGCCGCAAGACCCGACGGAAGATTTCGCCAAAGACACGAACCTGACCGACTGGATCGGCCAGTGGACGAAAGAGGGCGACGACGACCAGGCCGTGCGTTCCATCCTGGGCCGCTTGCTGTTCGGCGGCGACGATGTGAAAAAGGCCGTCAAGGTACTGTCCGGCGGTGAAAAGGGCCGCATGATGTACGGCAAGCTGATGCTGGGCCGCCACAACGTGCTGATGCTCGATGAGCCGACCAACCACATGGACATGGAATCGATCGAATCCTTGAACATCGCGCTGGAAAAATACGCGGGCACCCTGATCTTCGTGTCGCATGACCGCGAATTCGTGTCCTCGCTGGCCAACCGCATCATCGAAATCAAGGAAGATGAAGTGGTCGATTACCGCGGCAATTACGAGGATTACCTCAAGAGCCAGGGTATCGATTAATTTGTACGCTCACGTTGGGTCGGATTACGCGCTGTGCGCTAATCCGACCTACGCTAGTAGGCAGGCCATGTAGGTCGGATTAGCGTAGCGTAATCCGACAATGCCGGCCAGCTGTACCATCGGCCAGCACCACACCGACGCGCCGCGGTTCATTCGTTCCGGCGCACCTGCTTCATTGCAATCGTGCCGGTCTATCCCGTTTTTGTTTGACACAGCCATGCAAACTTTAGCCATCAAATCCGTCGAGTACGAACATCCACAAGACGGAGCCAGCTGCACTGCCCACGCCTGGGCACGCACGCCAGCGACGCCGTCCCCGGCTGAAAAAGCCGAACTGATCACGCGCATCAAGCGCTTGCTGATCGAGCGCGAAGCCGTGCTCGTTGCCCACTATTACGTAGATGCCGACCTGCAAGACCTGGCCGAAGCCACGGGCGGCTGCGTCTCCGACTCGCTGGAAATGGCCCGCTTCGGGCGCGACCATCCGGCCAAGACCCTCGTCGTGGCCGGCGTGCGCTTCATGGGTGAAACGGCGAAAATCCTCAGTCCCGAGAAAACCGTCCTGATGCCCGACCTCGACGCGACTTGCTCGCTCGACCTCGGCTGCCCGGTCGATGAATTCACGGCCTTCTGCGATGCCCATCCGGACCGCACGGTCGTCGTTTACGCCAACACCAGCGCGGCCGTCAAGGCGCGCGCGGACTGGATGGTGACGTCGTCGATCGGCCTCGACATCGTTGCCCACCTGCATGCGCAGGGCAAGAAAATCCTGTGGGCGCCCGACAAGCACCTGGGTTCCTACATCCAGAAAGAAACGGGCGCCGACATGCTGCTGTGGCAAGGCAGCTGCCTCGTGCATGACGAATTCAAGGGCATCGAACTCGATTTGCTCAAGGAAGAGTATCCGCAAGCCAAGGTGCTCGTGCATCCGGAGTCGCCCGCCAACGTGGTGGCCCTGGCCGACATGGTGGGCTCGACGTCGCAAATGATTGCGGCAGCGCAAACCATGGACACGGACACGTTCATTGTCGCCACCGACAACGGCATCCTGCACAAGATGCGCGCGGCCGCGCCAGGTAAACGCTTCATCGAAGCGCCCACGGCCGGCAACAGCGCCACCTGTAAAAGCTGCGCGCATTGCCCGTGGATGGCCATGAACGGCTTGCTGAACCTGGCGCAAACGCTGGAAAACATGCACAACGAAATCCACGTCGATCCCGCCGTCGGGCAGCTGGCCGTGCGTTCGATCAATCGCATGCTCGACTTCGCCGCCGCCAAGAAGGCGGGCCTCAAGCCGGGCGCGGACCTGGCAAAAGAAACCACATTGTTCCAAGGAATCGGTCCAGCATGAGTACCCTCGTTAATTCTTTCGCTCCCTTCGATCCGGCCCTGGCGCGCGCGTTCGAGGGCAATCTGCTGGCCGCCTTGCTGGAAGACGTGGGCCAGTGCGACCTGACGGGCGAGCTCGTGCCGCCCGACCACATCGTCACGGCCCGTGTCATCGTGCGCGAAGCGGCCGTGCTGTGCGGTGCGCCATGGTTCGAAGGCATCATGAAAAGCCTGGACCGCAGCATCGACATCGTTTGGCATTACGCTGAAGGCGACATGATGACGGCCGACAGCGTCGTCTGCACGATTGAAGCGCCGGCGCGCGCCCTGCTCACGGCCGAGCGCAGCGCCCTCAATTTCCTGCAGCTGCTGTCGGCTGTGGCCACGGCCACGCGCCGGTATGTCGATGTGATCGCCGGCACCAAGGCGTCCATCCTGGACACGCGCAAGACCTTGCCGGGCCTGCGCCTGGCGCAAAAGTATGCGGTGCGCGTGGGCGGCGGCAAGAACCAGCGCCTGGCCCTGTACGACGGCATCTTGATCAAGGAAAACCATATCGCGGCCGCCGGCGGCGTCAGCCAGGCACTGGAAAACGCGCGCAACCTCGATGCGGGCGTGCCCGTGCAGATCGAGGTGGAAACCCTGGCGCAATTGCAGGAAGCCTTGGACGCGGGCGCCGTCTCCGTCTTGCTCGATAACTTCAGCAACGACATGATGCGCGAGGCCGTGGCCCTCACCAACGGCCGCGCCTTGCTCGAAGCGTCGGGCGGCATTAACTTCGACACCGTGCGCGCCATCGCCGAAACGGGCGTGGACCGCATCTCGATCGGCAGCCTGACGAAGGACGTGCGGGCCACCGATTACTCTTTGCGCATCGTCGGCTGATGAGAAGAGCGGGGCGGCGCCTGCTGGCCTTGGCGCTGCTGTGGCCGGCGTTTGCCGTGCCTTTGCCGGCGCCGGCGCGCGAGCTGCTGGCCGTGGGTGCGCAGTTCGAGCGCGTGTTCGAATATCAGGACAGCGGCGAATACGGCGGCCTGGGCGCGGAACTGCTGCGCGTGATGGCGGCGCGCACGGGTAACACCGTGCGTTTTCGCATGGTGCCGTGGGCGCGCGCGCAAGCCATGCTGGTGCAGGGCCAGGCCGATATCCTGATCGGTCCCTACAAGACGCCCGAGCGCATCGCCAGCATGGCGTTTTCCGACAAGCCTTTCTACCAGGACCAGATGGTCTTTTATACGCGCCAGGACGCCAGTTTCGGCTGGGATGGCGATTACGCTGCGCTGAAGAACCGCAGGGTGGTGCTGCTCAATGGCTGGGCCTATGGCGCGGACTGGGAGCGCGTGCGGCCCGGCCTGCAGGTCAGCGTGGCCAACAATGTGGAAAATGGCTTGAAGATGCTGGTGCACAGCCACGTCGACGTGTTCATCAGCAACCGCCGCAATACCGACCCCGTCATCGCCCGTCTCGGCTATGGCCGCCAGGTGAAACCGCTGCCCAGAATCATCGAACTGCAAAACGGCTATTTTGCCTATCCACGCTCACCCGCTTTCGACAGGTTGCGGCTGCAGTTCGACCAGGAACTGAATAACCTGATCGAGACGGGCGAATTGAAACGAATGGGCAAGCGCTACGACGTCAGCATACCCTGACGCTGGCTATCTTTGCCGCGCTTGACACGCCTCAAGCATGCTCCATGGCCCGGTTCTACCCTGAAAGCAGGCAGCACAATACTGCCCATCACGCCGAGGGGAATGCCATGGATACGCACCGCATCAAGCAACTGATCTGCACCGGTTTCGTCATCGCGCTGGCCGCGACCCTGTTTGCCTGCGGCGGCGGCCATCATCACCATCCACCGGCCGTGAGCGCCTATGCGGCCACCAGCCTGGTGTCGGACACGCCCGCCGTGCCGGCCGCGCACACGGACCCCAACCTCGTCAACGCCTGGGGCGTGGCCTTCAACCCACGCGGTTTCGTCTGGGTGGCCGCGAATGGCACGGCGAAGTCCACTTTGTACGATGGCAACGGCGTGCCGCAATCGCTGGTGGTCGGCACGCCGGCCGGGCCCACGGGCATCGTCTTCAACGGCACGCAGGACTTCAAGCTGAGCCAGAACGGCGTGACGGCACCCAGCCCCTTCATCTTCGCCAGCGAAAGCGGGACTATTTCCGCCTGGTCGCCCACGGTCAGCCCGACGACGGCCCTGGTCGTGTTCGACGGCAGCGCAGGCGGCAGCGTCTACAAGGGCCTGGCCATTTCGCGCTATGCGGGCGCCAATTACCTGTATGCGGCCGATTTCCACAACGGGCGCGTCGACGTCTTCGATGCCGGCTTCGCCAGGGTCGCCCTGCCTGGCGCATTCGGCGACCCCGCCTTGCCGGCTGGCTATGCGCCGTTCGGCATCCAGGCCATTGGCGAGCGCATCTATGTCGCCTACGCGAAGCGGGAAGCCAGCGGCGACGATGAAGAGGCCGGCGCCGGCCTCGGTATCGTGAACGTGTATGACACGGGCGGCACACTGATCAAGCGGCTGGTGAGCGGCGGCGCCCTGAATGCGCCATGGGGCATGGCGCTGGCGCCCGCCGATTTCGGCACGGCCAGCAATATGTTGTTGATAGGGAATTTTGGCGATGGCAAGATCAATGCCTATGACCCCGACACGGGTACCGCCGCTGGCGTGCTGCTCAAGACCGATGGCACGCCGCTGGTGATCGATGGCTTGTGGGGCATCGCCTTCGGCAATGGCCTCAACAGCCAGCCCGTCAATACGCTATTCTATGCGGCCGGGCCGGATGACGAGACGCATGGGCAATACGGGCGCATCGATTTGAAGTAGAAGCAACGTCCCCGTGCGCGCGCAGGGCGGCACGGGGGCGATCTTTACAGCTGGCGTGCCTCGAACGTATTGCACTGGGCAATCTGGCCGCTCTCGATGCCCTTGCTGAACCAGCGCACGCGCTGCTCAGAGGTGCCGTGCGTAAACGAGTCCGGCACGACGTGGCCTTGCGACTGGCGCTGCAGCGCATCATCACCAATGGCCGTGGCCGCTTTCAGGGCCGCTTCCACGTCGCCCTGTTCCAGGATCTTGCGGTCTTGGTTCGCGTGAAATGCCCACACGCCGGCAAAGCAATCGGCCTGCAATTCCAGGCGCACGGACATGGCGTTGGCCTGGCGTTCGGAGGCCGTGCGGCGCGCATTGTCGATCTTCTCGGACAAGCCCATCAGGTTCTGCACGTGGTGGCCCACCTCATGCGCGATCACGTAGGCCTCGGCAAACTCGCCCGAGACCTTGAAGCGCTGTTGCATCAGATTGAAGAAGTCGAGGTCCAGATAGACTTTCTGGTCGCCGGGGCAATAGAAGGGCCCGCTGGCGCTCTGGCCCGTGCCGCAGGCCGTCGGGATGCTCCCGGAAAACAGCACCAGCTTGGGCTTCACATAGCTGCCGCCTTCGGCCTTGAACAGGGCGCCCCAGGTGTCTTCCGTATCGGCCAGCACGGTTTTCACGAAGCGGGCCATCTCGTCCGATTCGGGCGGCTGGCGCGCCGGGGCCTGGCTTTGCTGGGTGCTGACCTGGCCGCCACCGCCGCTGAGCAGGTTGAGCAGGGTCAGGGGATTGACGCCCAGCACATACGAGCCGACGAGGGCGATGACGATGGTGCCGATGCCGATCGAGCGCCCGCCAAAACCAAAGCCGCCCCCACCGCCGCCCCCGCCGCCATCTTCGCCACGGCGGTCTTCCACATTGTCGCTTTCGCGATTGCCTTCCCATTTCATGATATTTACTCCTGCTGTGCTTGTGCGATTGCGCTGTACGGTTGATGGATGACGCCTCAATATGCCACTTGCGACGAATCTTGTTATTATCGCAGTAAACGACGCCGCGACAGGGGCGACAATGTTACCCTTTGCAACTTTCCATCGACTCCACAACAGGTACACGCATGGCGCTTGCCAACGATACACGCATTTTGCCCACGGCGGTGGTCCAGGCGCAACTGGACGCCTACAATGCCCACGATGTGGCCGCCTTGCTGGCCATTTACGCCGATGACGCACAGCAATTCCAGCATCCCGATACCTTGCTGGCCCAAGGCAGTGCGCAGATCGGCCCCCGCTTCACGGCCCGCTTCGCCGCCAGCCAGCCGCGGGCGCAGTTGCTCAATCGTATAGCCTGCGGCAAGCTGGTGATCGATCATGAAATCGTCCATGGCGACACGGACGATGGGGTGTCGGCACAGGAACTGGTGGCGACCTATGAGGTGGAGCAGGGCCGCATCCGCCGTGCCTGGTTCAGCTTTGGCGCGTTGACGCGCCTGCGCGTGGCGCTGCCGGCCGATGTGCCTGCAATGAATGCGCTGATCGCCCGTTCCGGCGTGGCGCTGAGCGCGGGATTCTATACATTGGAACAGGCCGAGGCCGTGACGCGCCACGTGTTCGGTGTCGATACGCAGCTCGTTGCCGACCGCACGTATTTCGTCATCGAACGCGCTGGCGCCATGCTGGCCTGCGGCGGCTGGAGCCGGCGCGCCACCCTGTACGGTGCCGACCGCGCGAAGAGCGGGCCGGACCCGCTGCTCGACCCGGCCAGCCAGCCGGGCCGCATCCGCGCCTTCTTCGTGGAACCGGCCGCGGCGCGCCAGGGCCTGGGCAGCATGCTGATGCGCCACTGCGAGCGGCAGGCGCGGGCCGCGGGTTTTACGGCGCTGGAATTGGCCGCCACCTTGCCCGGCGTGCCGTTGTACCTGGCCAGCGGCTTTGCCGTCACGGAAGATTTTCACCTCGACTTGCCCAACGCGATCAAACTGCCGCTGGCGCGCATGCACAAGCGGCTGTAAGGCTCTTTACCAGGGCAGCGGCGCCTTTTCGCCATTGGCGTGCTCGCCGTAGTACAGCGACGGTAAAAAGCGCGACAGATAGGTAAATTCGCTGTAGCAATGGCGCAGCAAATTCAGGCCCAGCACGTCGGGCACGTCGCGCACGGGGTCCAGGCTATTGCGGCCCAGCAAGAAGCGGCTGCGCAGCACGCAGCCCGTCGGCGTGTCGCGTGTCAGGTGCAGCATTTCGCCATCGAGCGGATCGCCGTACGGGTCGAGCACGACGTAATCGCCAAAGCCGATGCGCGCGCAGACGGCGGCCGACAGGGCGCCGCTGTCCCTTGCCTGCTGCAGCTGCACCGGGTCGAAGACCTCCTTCGGATCATGGAACTTCAGCTTGGCTTTCACGGGTGGAATATCGCCCAGCGACTCCACCGCCTCGATCGAGGCGCCGTAATAGCTTTCTCCCTTTTTCCATGCATTGTTCCAGCCGTGATGGGCCACGTGGTCGTGCGGATGCCACCACTTGATGTGCTGCGTCGTTTCGAAAAACGTAAACCACCAGTCCAGCATGCGCCCGCTGCAGCCGTGCAGTTCCGTGCGCGCCGCCACCAGCAGGCAGCCATTTTCCAGGCGCGTGATGCCCGTTTCCAGGTGCAGCGGGAACGGGTCGAGCAAGTCGCCCGTACCGGTGATGCTCCATGGGAATTCAATATGCTTCGTCATGTCGTTCTCCTTTGTTTGGGTGAAGCAATTATATATTAAAGAAACGCATAGTGTTTCCTAAATATGTTTCAGTGTAAAATTGCCCATCGATCAAGCTTGGAGCCGGCATGCAGGAAGAAGAGAGCAAGGCAGAGAGCAAGGCTGTGCGTGGACGGGGCCGTCCGGCGCGCCCGCCCGAAGAAGCGCGCGAGGCGGCCGTGCAGGCGGCCACCTGGCTGCTGCTGCACGAAGGCTATGCGGCCACGACCATGGAAGCGGTGGCGCGCCACGCGGGCATGGCAAAAAAGTCGCTGTATCAGTATGCGGCCAACCGCGAGGAACTCGTGGCGCTGGTGGTGCGCGGCTGGACGGACGCCTTCTTACCGGCCATGGCGCACGATGCGGCCGCGCCCGGTGAAGTGCTGCCATTACTAAAAGAGATATTGCAGGCGATGGCGGCGCGCGTGTTGACGGCCGATGCCGTGGGCCTGTTCCGCCTGCTGTGCACGGAGTTTCCCGCCCGCGCGGACTTGCTGGCCGTGTATCAGCGCAACGGCATCGAGCGGGGTACGGCCTTGCTGGCCCAGTGGTTGCAGCGCCAGGCCGCGCGCGGCCATCTGGTGCTGCAGGATGGGCACGATGGGCACGAACTGGCCGGCTTGCTGCTGGCCATGGTGATCGCCGAGCCGCTGCGGCAGATGGCGCTGGGCTTGCTGGCGCCCGTGCCGGCCTGGGATGCGGCACCGCGCATCGACGCGGCGCTGCGATTGCTGGGCGGCCAGTCGTTCAAGGTCGCTGGTGCTTCAGCGCTTCGCGGTAGCTGAGGGGAGAGAGCCGTTGGCGGTGCTCTGTGGCAAACGCTAGCACCTCTGTCGGGGCGTGGCGCGCGTAATCGCGCAAGGCCCAGCCGATGGCCTTGCGGATGAAAAACTCGTCTTCGTGGGCCAGCGCCAGCGCCGCGCCGAACAGCCAGGCGGCATCCGCGCCGGCGCGCCAGCCCAGCTGGTGCAGCATGGCGATGCGGCGCAGCCAGAGGTCCTCGTGGCGCAAGGCGCCATCCATGTGCGCATGGCCATCGCCGCCGCGCTGGCGCTCCGCCTGCAGCACCTCGCCCACGATGCCCGCCATGCCGTCGACGCTGTCCCACCACGCGCGCTGACGCGCCAGGCCGAGCAGGGCGGGGAGGTGTTCGACGCCCAGTTGCCGCCGGTGCAGGGCCAGCATGTCGAGCGCCACATGCTGGTATTCACGCTCTGGCTGCTGCCACAGCAGTTGCGCATGTTCCAGCAGCACCTCGGCCCCCACGCCTTTCAAGCCCGCCAGCAAGCCCCTGGCGGCCAGCCGCCGCTGTGGTGCCGCCACGCCCAGGAACACGAACTGGCCGCGCATGTAGGCCTGCATGGGCGCTGCGCGGCCCGGTTCGGCGGCCGCTTCCAGCGCGGCTTTCAATTCTGCATGTAGATTCATGGCATCTCGCTTTCTTTCAGTCGTAAAAAAAGCGCTCACCGGGAGCGCTTTTTCATGCCGATCCAATATTACTGAATCTTGGCTTTTTTCATGAGTTCATCGCGGTAGGCGGCGAGCTTCTTCTGTTGCAGCGACTCGGCCACCTGGCCCTTGACTTCTTCCAGTGCCGGCAGCTTCGTCGGACGGGTTTCTTCCAGTTTGATCACGTGGAAGCCGAATTGCGATTGCACGGGCGTTTGCGTGATCTGGCCTGGTTTCAGGGCGACCATGGCGTCGGAGAATGGCTTCACGTACGAAGCTGGGCTAGCCCAGTCCAGGTCGCCGCCATTGGCTGCGGAACCGTCTTTCGATACTTTTGCCAGTTCTTCGAACTTGGCGCCGCCTTTCAGCTTGGCGATGATGTCTTTCGCTTCCGCTTCGGTGGCCACCAGGATGTGGCGTGCATGGTATTCCTTGTCGCCGGCCTGGGCCTTGAACTTGTCGTATTCGGCCTTGATTTCAGCGTCCTTGACAGGGTTCTTCTTGACGTAGTCGGCCAGCAGGGCGTTGATGATGATGCTTTGACGGGCATTGTCGATCTGCGACTTGACTTCCGGACGCGTGCCATAGCCTTGCTTGTCGGCTTCCTGGATCAGCACTTCGCGGCCGATCAGGTCCTTCTTGATGGCTTCGCGCAGTTGCGGCGAATCGGCTTGCTTGCCTTGGGCGACGACTTGCTTGACGACCTGGTCGACGCGCGACGATGGGATGGCCTTGCCATTCACGGTGGCGACGTTTTGCGCGAACGCAGGGATCGCGACGACGGCGACCAGGGCTAAGATCAGGCGGGCTGGCTTCAAAATCATGTTCATTCCTAATAAATATACTAAAAATCGATATACGCGACTGGCGCGCAGTGCGCATTCAGGCGCAGAATACACGACCGGCGCCGAAAAGGGCGCCGGGGAGGTCAGTTCTTACTGAACTTTCGCTTTTTTGATCATTTCTTCTTGATACGCTTGCAGTTTCTTTTGCTGCAGCGCTTCGGCGATCTGTGGCTTGACTTCTTCCAGGGTCGGCAGTTTTGCCGCGCGGGTGTCGTCCAGCTTGATCACGTGGAAACCGTTAGGCGTTTGCACCGGGGTGTCGGTAACCTGGCCTTTTTGCAGTTTCACGAAGGCGTCCGAGAACACTTTCGGGAACGACGACGGGGCTGCCCAGTCCAGGTCGCCGCCATTGTCGGCCGAACCGGTATCTTTCGATTGCTTGGCCAGATCTTCGAACTTGGCGCCGCCTTTCAGCTTGGCGATGATGTCTTTCGCCTCTGCTTCGGTGCCCACGAGGATGTGGCGTACGTGGTATTCCTTGTCGCCCGTCTGCGCCACGAAGCGGTCGTATTCGGCCTTGATTTCAGCGTCGTTGACCGGGTTCTTTTTCAGGTAGTCGCCGACCAGGGCGTTGATGACGATGGCTTGGCGTGCGTTCTCGATTTGCTGCTTGACGGCTGCATCTTTACCGAAACCTTTGTTTTCCGCTTCTTGCATCAGCACTTCACGGCCGATCAAGTCTTTCTTGATCATTTCGCGCAGTTGCGGCGAATCCGGTTGCTGGCCTTGGGCGACGACTTGCTTGACGACTGCATCAACGCGCGACGATGGGATAGGCTTGCCATTAACAACGGCAACATTTTGCGCAAAAACAGGTACCGCGACAACGGCGAGTAGTGCGATCAGCAAGCGGGCTGGCTTAAAAGTCATTATTAAATCCTGTTAGGGAAAGTTTCGTAAAAAACGCATGGGAAGAAAACGCGTGCATGGCGCTTGCGGCAAATGGCATACCAAGTCGCCCCGGTACGCCAAAAACGCCGTCCTTACACTACTTCGGACGGCGCCAGGGCCACAATCGCCAATGCATGTATCTCATTATGCATCATATCGTGCACGGAATCATACACCAGTCGATGACGCATGACGAGTCTGAGCCCCTCAAATTGACTAGAAATTATGCGCAGATTGTAATGGCCTCCGCCCGAGGCGGCGCCCGCATGGCCCCGGTGGCGTGCCGAGTCGTCTTCCAGCACGCATTCCAGAGGGGAAAGTGCCGTTTCCAGGCGGGTACGAATGCGCTGCATGCGCGTTTCCGGCGCGGTGTTTTCAGTGGTGGAGCTCATCATGCGTCTTCCTTGATATGTTTGGCCAGGAACAGGGTTTGCGCCACGATGAAGGCAAAGAAGATGCCCGTCGCGCCAAACGCTTTAAAACTGACCCAGGCGGCCATGTCGCCCTTGTACAGCACGAAGGCGACGAACAGGTTCAGTGCGCCGATGGCGCCAAAGAAGATGATCCATGCGGCCAGCAGCTGGTTCCAGACGGCATCGGGCAACTGCACTTGCGCTTCCATGGTCTTGCGGATCAGGTTTTTCTTGAAACCCACGTGGGCGATCAAGAGGGCCAGGCCGGACAGCCAGTAGATCAGGGTCGGCTTCCATTTCAGGAAGAAATCGTCATGCAGATAGATGCTGGCGCCGCCGAACACGACAAAGATGAACAGCGACAGCCACAGCATGCCGTCCACCTTGCGGCCGCGCAGCAGCAGATAGCTGACCTGGCAAGCCGTGGCGATGATGCCGACGAGGGTGGCAAGTATCCACGGCGCCTGGTCGGCCTTGATCAGGCCGCCAGACACGAAGCCGGACAAATATTGCTGCACGAAATCGTGCGTGGCCGCTTCATACATGCCGCCCAATTTGAAGGCGGTGAAGAAGGCAATCAGGGGGAATAGGTCGAATAGAAATTTCATGGCGAGACTTTACACTGGTCTTATTAGAATCATCTTAGGAATGGCTTAGGAGCAACGCCCAAGCCATCGCCAGATCAAGGCTGCGGATCGAAGCGCAAGGAGGCCGAATTGATGCAATAGCGCAAGCCGGTCGGCGGCGGGCCGTCCGGGAAGACGTGGCCCAGGTGGGCGTCGCAGACGGCGCAGACGATTTCCGTGCGCACCATGCCGTGGCTGCGATCGACGATTTCCGTGACATTCGCCGGGTCCAGCGCCTGGAAGTAGCTGGGCCAGCCGCAGCCGGAATCGAATTTGGTGTCCGACGCGAACAGGGGCGTGTTGCAGCAGACGCAGGTGTAGATGCCGTGTTCATGGTGGTCCCAGAACTTGCCCGTGAAGGCCCGTTCCGTGGCCGCGTGGCGCGTGACTTCGTATTGCATCGAGTCGAGCATGGCGCGCCATTCGGCGTCGGTTTTCTTGACTTTATTCGTGGTCATAATGACTCCTCAGGATGAGCAACTGACTTCAAGGTGGCTGGCCCAGTCGGGCGGCAGGGCCGCATAGTGCTGGTGTTCGGGCTGTTCGTCAAATGGCTTTTGCAAAACTTCCAGCAATGTCGCCACTTCCGTGTAGTCCTGCTGCTGGGCTTTCTCGATGGCCACTTGCGCCAGATAGTTGCGCAGCACGTATTTCGGGTTGACGCCGTTCATGGCCGCTTGCCGTTCGGCATCGACGCTGTTTTCCAGCAAGAGGCGCGCGCGGTACGTCGCCGCCCACGTATCGAAGGCGGGCCGGTCGATGAACATGTCGCGCAGCATGGTGTCATGTTCGGGCGCTGCCACCTGCAGTGTAGACAAGGCGCGGAAGAAGTTCGTGAAATCCACATGATTGGCTTGCATCAGCGCAAACATGTTGTCGAACAAGGCCGTATCGCCGTCCTGGCTCGTTTGCAAGCCCAGCTTGGCGCGCAGCAAGCTATTCATTTTCTCGGCGAACGCGCCCTGGTACGTGTCCAGCGCCGCCTGCGCCAGTTCCACTTCGCCGATCAAGGGCAGCAAAGCCTGGCCCAGCGCATAGCAGTTCCAGTGGCCCACTTGCGGCTGGTTGGCATAGGAATAGCGGCCCTGCTGGTCCGTATGGTTGCAGATGTGTTCCGCGTCAAACGCTTCCATGAAGCCGAACGGGCCATAATCGAGCGTCAGGCCCAGGATCGACATATTGTCCGTATTCATCACGCCATGCATGAAGCCGACGGCTTGCCACTGCGCGATCATGTGCGCCGTGCGCACGCAGACCTCGGCCAGCAAGGCCTGGTATGGATTTGCTGCGACGCGCAACTCGGGATAAAAACTGTCGATCACGTAATCGGCGAGGATTTTCAGTTCGTCCGGCTGCTTGCGGTAAAACCAGTGTTCGAACGAGCCGAAGCGCACAAACGTGGGCGCCATGCGCGTGACGACGGCCGCCGTTTCCACCGTTTCGCGCATGATGCCTTGCTGCGAACCCATGATGGCCAGCGCGCGCGAGGTGGGAATGCCGAGCGCCGCCATGGCTTCCGAGCACAGGAATTCGCGGATGGACGAGCGCAGCACGGCGCGCCCGTCGCCCATGCGCGAATACGGCGTGGCGCCGGCGCCTTTCAGCTGCAGCTCCATGGGGCCGCTCGCTGTGGCGATATCGCCCAGCAGGATGGCGCGGCCGTCGCCCAGCTGGCCGGCCCAGACGCCGAACTGGTGGCCCGAATACACGGCCGACAGGGGCTGCGAGCGCTCGGCAACCGCATTGCCGGCCAGCAGCGCCACGTAATCAGGCTCGGCCAGACGCGCCGCATCGAGGCCGATCAGGGCGGCGGCGGCGGCGCTGGCGGCCACGAAATATGGGGCGGGCAGGGGCGTGGGCATCAAGCGCGTATAGAACGCGGGCGGCAGGGCCGCAAAGGCGTTATCCAGTGGTAAGGTATGAGCGGTGATGGCAATTCCAGTCAAATAAGGTGGACCGGCAAGGTGCGCCAGCCTGGAATGCGATTTTACCGCACCGCGCCAAGGCGCGTGGCGCTTGCCCATGCGGCTGGAAACGGAATCAAAAATTCCATGCTGCAGCGCAATATCGAAATGCGTTGACGATTTCCGCACGACCGTACGAAACTAGGAAAAATCTGTCAATTCCAACAATAACCGAGTAGCCACCCCAGGAGACACGATGTCGGCATTCCCCTTGAGTCCAGTGATGGGCCAGATGATGAATCAGCCCCTGCTGATTTCCAGCATTATCGAGTTTGCAGCGCGTCATTATGGCGGCAGCGAAATCATTTCGCGCCGGGTGGAAGGCGATATGCACCGCTACACCTACCGCGATTGCCACCAGCGCGCGCGCCGGCTGGCCAATGCCTTGCATGGCCTCGGCGTCGGCATGGGCGACCGGGTCGCCACCCTGGCCTGGAATGGCTACCGCCACCTGGAAGCCTATTATGCCGTGTCCGGCTCGGGCGCCGTCTTGCACACGATCAATCCGCGCCTGTTTCCCGACCAGATCGCCTACATCTCAAACCACGCGGAAGACCAGGTTTTATTGTTCGATCTGACCTTTTTGCCCGTGGTGGAGAAAATCGCCGCCGACTGCACCTTTGTCCGCCATTTCGTGCTGATGTGCGACCGCGAGCGGATGCCCGCCAGCAGCACCATCCCCGACCTGCTGTGCTATGAAGACTTGATCGCCACGCATTCGGACGACTACGCATGGCCCTTGTTCGACGAGAACTCGGCCGCCACCCTGTGCTATACGTCGGGCACGACGGGCAATCCCAAGGGCGCCCTGTATTCGCACCGCTCGACCGTGCTGCACGCGTATGCGTCGGCCATGCCCAGCGCCCTGAACGTGCGCGCCTCCGACACGGTGCTGCCCGTCGTGCCCATGTTCCACGTGAATGCCTGGGGCTTGCCGTATTCCGTGCCCCTGTCCGGCGCGCGCATGGTGTTTCCCGGCGCGGCGCTGGACGGCAAGTCGCTGTATGAATTGTTCGAGGCGGAAAAAGTGACGTTCTCGGCCGGCGTGCCCACCGTCTGGCTGGGCTTGCTGAACCACGCCTTGCAGAATAACTTGACGTTTTCCACCTTCCGCCGCACGGTGATCGGCGGCGCGGCGTGCCCGCCGGCCATGATGGATACCCTGATCGACAAGTTCGACATCGAGGTCATCCACGCCTGGGGCATGACGGAAATGTCGCCGCTGGGCACGGCGGGCGGCTTGCAGACCAAGCACCTGGACTTGCCGAAGGACGAGCAGCGCAAGATACTGCAAAAGCAGGGCCATGCGATCTACGGCGTGGACATGAAGATCGTCGACGATGACGGCAAGGAATTGCCATGGGATGGCGTGGCGTATGGCCATCTGCTGGTGAAGGGGCCGTGGATCATTTCCTCGTACTACAAGAACGAGGGCGGCGAAGTGCTGCAGGATGGCTGGTTCCCCACGGGCGACGTGGCCACCATCGATGCGGACGGCTACATGCAGATCACGGACCGCAGCAAGGACGTGATCAAGTCGGGCGGCGAGTGGATCGGCACCATCGACCTTGAAAACCTGGCCATGGCCCACCCGGCCGTGCTGCAGGCGGCCTGCATCGGCGTGTTCCACCCGAAATGGGACGAGCGTCCCGTGCTCGTCGTGGTGTTGCGTCCCGGCATGACGGTCACGCGCGACGCCTTGCTGCAGTTCTTTGAGGGCAAGATCGCCAAGTGGTGGACGCCCGACGACGTGCTGTTCATCGACGCCTTGCCCATGGGCGCCACGGGCAAGATCCAGAAGAACAAGCTGCGCGAGCAGTTCAAGGGACACCAGTTGCCGGGGATGTAAGGAATCCTAGGCCGCTCGCGGCAGCGCCGTCTCCAGCTTTTCCAGCAGATGATCGCACTGGAAGACGGACAGGGTCTGGCGCTGCGCATCCGTACCGATGTCGATCATTTCATCCATTTCGCTGCGTAAGTCGTCATGCTCTCCCGTGCGGATGATTTGCGGCGCCGCAAAGCGCTGGCTGTCGGAAATGGTCATGATGTTGTCGACGTGGTCGACGAGAAAGCCGTAGCGTTCGGCGCCCCGTTCCACGATCAAGATCTTGCCGCTGCTGGCGTCCGGCAGGGCCGGCATCGCATACAGCTGGCGCAGATCGATGATGCTGATCATTTGCTGACGCAAGTTGAGCATGCCGAGCATGCAGGCCGGCATCCCCGGCGGCGTGGTGATGGCGTGGCTGAAATCGATGATTTCGCGCACTTGCCCGATTTCCACGGCGAAGCGGGTTTCCACTGTAAACGTAATGTAGACGCGGCGCCGCGCCTTGTGCGTGGCGGCGCCCATTTCCGTGTCGGCTGGGTACAGGCGCGCGTGGCCGTCGCGCATCTCGACGATCTCCGCCTGCGACAGGATGTCCTTGTGGTTCAGGAAAATGATGTCGCCCAGGCCCTCTTTCGTGATGCAGCCGGCAAACATGGCGGCGCGCGCCTTGCTCAGCAGGGGAATCGGCAACACCTGGTCGCCAAAGAAATGCACGATGCTGTCGACGGAGTCGACGAGGAAGCCCACGGTCGTGCCGTCGAGGCGCACGACGATGACGCGCTGGTCCGGCGTGGCTTCCCTGGCCGCCTTGTCGTACGCAGGCGCCTGCAGCAGGGCGCCGAAGTCGACGACGGCCACCTGGTTGCCGCGGAAATGCATGCGCCCCAGGCACAGTTCGTTGTTCAGCACGGAACTGTGCAGTTCCGGCACCTTGATGATTTCCTGGATGGCCAGCATTTCGAAGGCAAACGTGGCGCCGGCCGCATGGAAGCTGACGCATTGCCGGCGTTCGCTTTGCGCATGGTAGCGGGCCGTGCTCAGCTTGGCGCCCGTCGCCTGCAGCGCCAATACGTGGGGCACGTTTTCGATGCGCAGCAGGGCGTGCGGGTCGAGTATCTGCAGCAGGCGCGCGCCGCCATCGAGCAAAATCGTGCCGGCGATGACGGCCTGGCTGTCGCTGGCCGCATATTGCAGGGCGCTGCGCGCGCTGGCGGGCACGCGCAGGATTTCGCCCGTATCCTGGAAGACGATGCCGATCAGTACTTGCTGGAAATCGAGGATGGCGATCTTGTCCGTGCCCACGGCGCGCGGCGCATCGGCGCGGAACAAGCGCCCCAGGTTGACCACCGGAATGACGCTGCCGCGCAAGGTGAACATGCCTTCCAGATACGCGGGCGACAGGGACAGGGCCGTGACTTTCGCGGGATAGTTCACCACTTCGCGGATGCAGCTGGCGGGCAGGGCGAATTCATCGCCGCCCAGGTGGAAGGAGCCGAACAGTTCGGCGGCCGTGTCGTTTGCGCCATGGGCCTGCAAGCCCGTCGCTTCATGCATATCCATATGCGCCTTCCTTGCGTGGAATCCATTCGGGTGGCGCCACCACCTCGGTGACGGCGTAGCTGTGCCGGGCGCAATCGATCAGCAGCTGGCGCCCGTGGCGGCCTCCCAGCGCGCAAAAACTGACGTGCAAGCCGCACTGGGCCAGGTATTTTTGCGCCGCTTCCGCGTTTTGCCGGCCCACCTGCAGGCGGCCGTGGACGTGGGCGGGGCCGAACATGCTGGCGCCGCCTGCCAGCACCACGTCGATATCGGCATAATCGGCCTGGCGCACGCCCATCAGGCGCAGCAGCGAGGGCACGGCCTGGCTCACATAGCGGGCGCCAAGGGCATGCCCGGCACCGGGCGCTTCCGGCAGCAAGCAGTGGGCCAGGCCGCAGCAGGGGCCGTTCTTCCAGATGAAGCCGATGCCGATGCAGGAGCCGAGCAAGGCTTGCAGCTGCTCGCCATGCGTACCGACGCTAAGTTGCCCCATGCCAACATGGTGCGGCGCCAGGCCATGTTCGATGATGATGCTCATGCGCTACCCGCCTTGTAAATCATGGGAAACTCGAACTGATAGCCGGTACCGAGGCGGGCGATCGTTTCCGACTCGCCCAGGATCAGCCGGCCCTCATCCTTGAGACTCAGGCGGGCCTGGCGCAGCACGGTTTCCTGGTGCGCCGCGTCGAAATAAATCAGTACATTGCGCAGGAACACCAGATCGAATTGGCGCGCCGGGCGCAGCGCTTCGAGCAAGTTATGCTGGGCAAAGCTGACGTGTTGCCGCAGCTCGTCGTTGACCTTGACGCCATATGGCGCGGGCGAGAAATATTTGCGCAGCAAGTCCTGGTGCGACAGCCGGATGCGCTCGACGGAGCGCCCGCTGTACTGGCCGGCCTTCGCCGCCGCGAGGATCTGCAGCGAAATGTCGCTGGCCAGGATCTGGTAGCGGAAGGCGGGCACTTGCAGCTTGAATTGCTCGCACAGCATGGCGATCGAATACAGCTCCTCGCCACTGGCGGCGGCCGCGGACCAGATGGCGAGGCAGCCGTCGGGATGGGCGCGCGCCCAGGCGGGCAGGTAGCGGTCGCGGAAGTAGTCCCAGACCTGCGGCGTGCGGAAGAACAGGGTGTCGTTGGTGGTCACCAGGTCGATGAAATGGACCACCTCGTCGCGGTCGCTGGCCACCCGGTCCAGGTAAGCCTGGTAGCTGTGCAGGGACAGCGCATGCAGCCGCGGCTGCAAACGCCGTTCCAGCAAGACGCTCTTGCGCGCGGCCATGGCGATGCCCGTATGCTGGCGCACCAGCGCGATCAGCGTCGTCAGCACCTCGGGCGTCAAGGTGGCCGCGTGGCTCATGGCCTACACCACGAAGCCGGAGACAGTCTGGTTCAGGCTGCCCGCGCGCTCGTTCAAGCCATCCGTCGAGCGGGCGATGCTGTCGCAGTTGGCGGCCGACTTTTCCGTTTCCTCGGCGATGTACTGGATCGCCGTCGACACTTCGCGCGCCGTCAGCAGCTGCTCGTTGGCCGCCTTCGAGATATCGGAGATGGCCAGCGTGGTCTTGGCCACGCCCGAGACGATCTTGTCGAAGGCATCGCTGGCCTGGCGCGAAATCTCGCTGCCGGTGGACACCCGCTTGACGGATTCGTTGATCAGCTTGGAAATTTCCTTGGTCGCCTGCGAGGAACGCTCGGCCAGCTTGCGCACTTCGTCGGCGACGACGGAAAAGCCCAGGCCGTGCTCGCCCGCGCGCGCCGCCTCGATGGCCGCATTGAAGGCCAGCATGTTGGTCTGGTTGGCGATTTCGCTGATGACCTTGACGATTTCGCCGATGTCTTCCGACGAGCGGTTGATCAGGTCCATCGCCTCGATCGATTTGGCGACGGCGCGCGCGCCCGATTCCGCTTCCTGCTGCGTGGCTTTCGCCAGCGAATCGGCGTTCGAGGTGTTTTCCGCGATGGAATTGATGGAAAACGTCAAGCCGTCGATGGAGGCGTTCATTTCTTCCACCGTGGCCCCCAGCGCCTGCGTGCCCACGGCTACGCCCGTGGCCCGTTCGGCGATGGTGTGCGAAGCCTCGGCAAAGCCGTTGGCCGCCGATACCACGTTGCCGATGACGCCGCGCAAGTCGACGATCATCTTGCTGATGCCGCCGGCCAGCAAATCGATCGGTTCGCCGCCTTCGGGCACGATATGGCAGGTCAGGTCGCCTTGCGCCGCGCGCGCCACCGAGTCGAGCAGGGCATTGACCTTGCGGCTGTCGTTGGCGGCCTTGGCCTGGATGCTGTTTTCCAGGTTCACCTGGTCCGTGATGTCGATGGCGAACTTGACCACTTTATACGGCTTGCCGTTCAGGTCCAGGATGGGGTTGTAGGTCGCTTGTATCCACACCACCTTGCCATGGTTGCCCAGGCGCTTGTAGCGGCCCGCGTCGAATTCGCCCCGGTTGAGCTTTTGCCAGAACTTCTTGTACTCGGCGCTGCCCGCATACTCGGGCTCGCAGAACATGCGGTGGTGTTCGCCCTGGATATCGCTCAAGTCATAGTCCATGACGGCGAGGAAATTGCCGTTGGCATCGAGCACCTTGCCCTGCATGTCGAATTCGATCACGGCCTGTGCCTTGCCGATGGCGCTGACCTTGCCTTCGTATTCGGCATTGCGCTTTTTCAGGGCCGTCACATCGCTGGCGAACTTGACCACCTTGAAGGGGCGGCCCTCCGCGTCAAAGATGGGGTTGTACGAGGCATTGAGCCAGATTTCGCGTCCGTCCTTGGTGAGGCGCTTGTATTCGCCTGCGTCGAACTCGCCCTTGCCCAGTTTTTGCCAGAACTGCGCGTACTCCGCGCTCTTGGCGTACTCGGGCTCGCAAAACATGCGGTGGTGCTTGCCTTCGATCTCGTCGAGCGTGTAGCCGACGGACTTGAGGAAATTGTCGTTGGCGCGGATGATGGTGCCGTCGAGCCGGAACTCGATCACGGCCTGGGCCTTGCTGATGGCGTCGATCTTGCCTTCATAATCGGCGTTGCGGTGCTTGCTGGCCGTGATGTCGGTGGCGAACTTGATGACTTTATACGGTTTGCCGTCCGCGTCGAGGATGGGGTTGTACGACGCGTTGATCCACACTTCTCGGCCATCCCTGGCGCGGCGCTTGTATTCGCCCTGGTCGAATTCGCCGCGTGCCAGCTTGGCCCAGAAGTTGGCGTATTCGGCCGTTTTTACATACTCGGGATCGCAGAAGATGGCATGGTGCTTGCCTTGCACCTCGGCCAGGCTGTATCCGACGACACGCAGGAAATTGTCATTCGCATGCAGGATGGTGCCGTCGAGTTCGAATTCGATGACGGCCTGGACACGGTTCAATGCAGTATTTATCGCTTCTAAGTCCAGATCCTGCGTGGGGCTGACATGGCTGGCTGCGTCCATAGTATGTCCTTCGATATGAGAAGAGGAATGGGGGCGATAAGGCTGCTGTTATTATTTTTCTGCTATCCGTATAAGGCAAAAATGTCATTGCATCGGCCGTGATTTGGTGATAATCGGTGAGAATGTGCGCAATGAACTGCCGCCCACGTTTTTTCTGCGCTTGGCCTATAGGAGATAAATTGTAGAGTATTGATTTTAATCAATAATTTTATTATTCCCCAGCGTCTGGCGAAAAACAAGGGGAGGGAATAAATAATGTAAGAATTGTCGTAATTACCCCATGCCGGCATATCACAAACGCATTCCTTCGCATAATAAAACGACGTTATTATTATTGCGGTTTTGTTATTTGAATGAATATCCAATTGATAGCTTCTGCCGGAGTTTGCTGTCGGCAGCAGAATCGATCCGCAAACGATGTTGTACCATGGCGTAGCATGCTGGCGGCCGCGCGCACACGACAAAAATAATACGAGCGTTCTTTTATACGGTATAGTAAAGCTTCATCCCTTGCAACCACCTCATACGTTGAGCAAAACCAATAAGGAAGAGACATGAGTGCTGAATATCAAGTGAACGGCGCCGTTGCCGTCATTACCCTGGCCAATCCGCCCGTCAATGGTCTGGGCCTGGCGACGCGCACGGCCGCCGTGACCGGCATCCGCCAGGCGCTGGCGGACGAGACCGTCAAAGCCATCGTCATCACGGGCGCCGGCAAGGCCTTTTCGGGCGGCGCCGATATCAAGGAATTCAATTCGCCCAAGGCGCTCACGGAACCGACCCTGCACACCCTGATCAACGTCGTCGAACAGTCGACCAAGCCTGTCGTGGCGGCCATCCACAGCGTCTGCATGGGTGGCGGCCTGGAGCTGGCGCTCGGTTGCAACTACCGCGTGGCCGCGCCTGGCGCGCAGATGGCCTTGCCGGAAGTCAAACTCGGCATCTTGCCGGGCGCGGGCGGCACGCAGCGCCTGCCGCGTGTGCTGGGCCTGGAAATGGCCCTCAATATGATCGTCTCGGGCACGCCCGTGGCGTCCGAAAAACTGGCCGGCACGGCCCTGTTCGACGAAGTCATCGCCCCCGGCGCCGACTTGCTGGCCGCCGCCGTGGCCTTCGCCACGAAGATAGCCGACGTGCGCCCGCTGCCGAAAGTGCGCGAGCGCAAGGTCGATTACCCGAACCATGAAGCGTTCCTGCAGTTTTCGCGCAATACCGTCAAAGCCATGTCCGGCCCGTTCCCCGCACCGCTCAAATGCGTGGACGCCGTGGCGGCCGCCGTGACGATGAAATTCGACGATGGCTTGAAGTACGAACGCGAACTGTTCATGCAACTGGTGCAGTCGCCGGAATCGAAAGCCCTGCGCCACGCCTTCTTTGCCGAACGGGTCGCCAGCAAGGTGCCCGACGTGCCGGCCGACACGCCCGTGCGCACGATCGCCAGCGCGGCCATCGTGGGCGCCGGCACCATGGGCGGCGGCATCGCCATGAACTTCGCCAACGCGGGCATTCCCGTGATGCTGCTGGAAACGAAGCAGGAAGCGCTGGACAAAGGCCTGGCCACGATCCGCAAGAATTATGAAAACACGGTCAAGAAGGGCAAGTTGACGCAAGAGAAGGCCGAGCAGCGCATCGCGCTGGTCAGCGGCACGTTGGCGTATGCCGACATCGCGCAAGCCGACATCGTCATCGAAGCCGTGTTCGAAGAACTGGGCGTGAAGGAAACCGTCTTCAAGCAGCTCGACGCCGTCATGAAGCCGGGCGCCATCCTCGCCTCGAACACGTCCACCCTGGACCTGGACAAGATCGCCGCGTTCACCCAGCGCCCGCAAGACGTGATCGGCACGCATTTCTTCAGCCCCGCGAACGTCATGAAGCTGCTGGAAATCGTCCGCGGCAAGGAAACGGGCAAGGACGTGCTGGCGACGGCGCTGGCGCTGTCGAAAAAGCTGAAAAAAACGGGCGTCGTCTCGGGCGTATGCGACGGCTTTATCGGCAACCGCATGATCGAGCAATACAGCCGCCAGGCCGGTTTCCTGCTGGAAGAAGGCTGCTTGCCTGAGCAGGTTGACAAAGCCGTCGAGAAATTCGGCTTCGCCATGGGCCCGTTCCGCATGGGCGACCTGGCCGGCAACGACATCGGCTGGGCCATCCGCAAGCGCCGCTACGTGGAAAAGCCGGACGTCACGTATTCGAAGACGGCCGACCTGCTGTGCGAACTGGGGCGCTACGGCCAGAAGACGGGCGCCGGCTGGTACGACTACAAGGCGGGCGACCGCAAGGCGTATCCGTCGGAACAGGTCAACGCCATGATCGTTCAGCATTCCGCCGACATCGGCGTGACGCGGCGCAAGATCGGCGACCAGGAAATCGTCGAACGGCTCGTGTATGCCCTGGTCAACGAAGGCGCGCGCATCCTGGAAGAGGGCATCGCCCTGCGCGCCTCGGATATCGACATGGTGTATTTGACGGGCTACGGCTTCCCGCTGTTCCGCGGCGGCCCGATGTTCTACGCGGACACGGTGGGCTTGCCGAACGTGCTCGATACGATCGCCGGCTACGCCAAAGGCCGCCACGGCGAAGCGTGGACGCCGGCGCCCCTGCTGGTGAAGCTGGCAGGCGAAGGCAAGGGTTTCAATAGCTAAGCCGATGCCAACAGTATTGTCGGATTACGCGCGGCTTTGCCACGCTAATCCGACCTACCCGGCTCTTGAGCCCTCGTAGAGGCGTAGGTCGGATTAGCGGCGCAGGCCGCGTAATCCGACACCACCAAGGACGCCAGCAAGCATGTTTACTTCTTCTTCGCCACCATCTTGACCGCCTCGTTGACGATGACGGGGTTGTCTTTCTGGATGTAATAGCCGGCGCCCGTGATGCGCTCGATGGCCGGCGCGCCGGACAGGCGCTGCCAATCCTTTTCCTGCGCCCGCACCACGTTTTCAAACGAGCCCATTTCCTCGATGCCGAACTTGTCGCGCACCAGCAGCATGGCGGGCACGCGCAGCGGGCTGTTCATGTCGACGTGTTGCAGGCATTGCGTCTGTGCATCGAACTCGGCCGATTCCGTACTGTTGAACATCAGTTTGCGCCGCGTCTTCACGAGCATGGCGTAGGTGGACGCGTCCGTCTGCAGGCGGTTCCACTGCTGCGGGTGCGTGGGGTCGAGCAGGACCAGGCCGGCCACGTCCTGCGGGTACAGCCTGGCATACACATACTGGTACAGCCCGCCCAAGCCATGGCCGACCAGTATATACGGCGGCTTCAGGCCCGCTTGCGCCAGCAGGGCGCGCTGCTGGGCGGCGATGGTGCAGGGATCGCGCGGCGTGGTGGTCTTCTGGCTGTCGCCATAGCCGGGACGGTCGTAGACGAGCACGCGGTGCTGCCGGGCGACTTCCGGCACGACCTTGGCCCATACATCCTTGCCGTCGCCCATGGCCGACTGGAACACGACGGGCAAGCCGTCCCGGCCGCTCAGGGTATACGCGATGCTGGCGTCGGGCAGGGCCGCAGTGGCCGGCACACCTGGCGTGGCCGGGGCGGATGGAAACAGAGAGCAGCCGGAAAAACAGCCTGCCAGCAGCAAGCCGGCGCTGGAGAGGAGCATGGTGCGCGCGGGGCGGCCGACGAATAGATGATGCATGAATCTCCTTCTTTGTTCACGGACCGGTATGGCGTGCCAGCCATTATAGGCAAATCGTCTCGAAGTGGAAATGCCGAACAGAGCCGGATTTCCCCACCTGTCAGCCGGCCTCGGCGCGGTGGCAGACGGCTTCGATGCGGTTGCCGTCGGGATCGAACAGAAAGGCCGCGTAATAGCTGGCGTGATAGTGGCGCAGGCCGGGCGCGCCCAGGTCGATGCCGCCATGCGCCAGTCCGGCCTGCCAAAACGCGTCCACGGCCGCGCGCGAGGGGGCCTTGAAGCAGCAGTGGCGGCGCGGCGCGTCGTCGGGCTGCGGGCCCAGGCGCACGGAAAAGTAGCTGCGCTCGGGGTGCTGTGCATCGCTGCGCTCGCCGTAGCCTATCCAGGCGTTGGCATGGTCGCTGCCTACCTTGGGCACGTCGAGCGCGGCAAAGACGGCGTCGTAGAAGCGCTCGGCGCGTTCCAGGTCGCTGACGGTGAGGGATACGTGATCGAGCATGGGCACTCCGCTGTAAAAAACAGGACGGCCATAGCATAGCCCGGATCAGGGCGGCCGTGGGCGGGAGTGACCGAGTGATACTGTTGCTGGCCGACTGCCGGTTAAGGGCGGCGGGCGAGCCGCGCCACGATGTTGCGGCTCATCAGCTGCACGCGGGGCGCGAACAGCATCACGGCGCAGAAGGCCACGGGCCAGGCGGCAAAGAAGGCATGGCGCCAGCGGGGCAGGAAGTCCGCCTGCAAACCGATATTGAGCCAGGTGACCCAGGCGCTCATCAGCAGGGTCATGAGCAGCGACATCAGAAAGGCAAATACGCAGCGCAGGCGCAGGGCGTCGGTCATGGGACACTTTCAAAATGGTGAAGATATGCAGCGTAACAACTTGCGGCAATCTATACTAGAGCCATATTTTTAATTTCAAATTCCGAAAATGCAATCATGCTCGACGAATCATGCTTGATGATCTAGCCCTGTTTGTCGCCATCGTCGAGGCGGGCAGCCTGCATGCGGCGGCCGTCAAGGAAGACTTGCCCGCCGCCACCGTCACGCGCCGGCTGCAGAAGCTGGAAAGCCAGCTCGGTTACCGTTTGCTGAACCGCAGCGCGCGCCGCCTGCAGCCGACGGCGGAAGGCTGGCAATACTACGAGCAGTGCCGTCCCCTCGTGCACGCGCTGCGGCAGGCGACGCAGCAGCTCGACGCCAGCCTGTCGGCCGTCTCGGGCAGCATCCGCGTGCTGGCGCCCGTCAACTTCGCCAGCGGCTTGCTGACGCCGGCCTGGGTCAGTTTCATGCAGCAGTATCCGGATATCCGCCTGGAGCTGGAACTGTCGAACCTGCTGCAAGACCTCGTGGGCAGCGGCGCCGACCTGGCCATCCGCGTGGGCGCGCTGGATGACTCCTCGCTGATGCAGCGCCGCCTGGGCAGCGCCGCGCTGGTGATGGTGGCCGCGCCCGGCTACCTGGCGCGCGCCGGCGTGCCGCGCGACTTGCAGGACCTCGAGCGGCACGAGCTGATCGTGGCCGAACCGTTGCGCAGCTGGCGCTTGCGGCGGCCCGGCGACGGCGCCGAAATGCTGATCGAGCCGCAGGCGCGCCTGCGCGTCAACGAAATGCGCCTGGCCGTGGAAATGGCCGACGCGGGCATCGGCATCTTGCTGTGTCCGCTTTTGCAGTGCCGCGACGAGGTGGCGCGCGGTTCGCTCGTGCGCGTGCTGCCCGACTGGATGCCGCAGCCGCGCCATGTGTATGCCGTGTGGACGCAGCGGCGCTACCTGCCGGCCCGCGTGCGCGTGCTGCTCGAGCATCTGGCGGCGTTTGCGGCGGCCAACCCGCTGTTGAATGAGGATGCCGGTGCCGAAGAGGTGGCTGCCCTGGCGCGCGGCACGCCGGGAATCCTTTCTATTTAGTAATACCGAGCGCTTGTACTTTTCGCCAGGATCGCGTTAAGATAAAGCTGCACGCTTATCCAGCGGGCAATCTGGTGTTTTTTCGCGCAATCCGTCCCTATCCATGAGAGTAGCAATGAAATATCTGATCGTTCCCTTCTTGCTGGCCATCACTGGCTGCGAAGTACTGTATGACGCGAACCGGGACAAGATCGGCGAGTATTGCAACAGCCTCAATAATTTCGACGACCGCAACGCCTGCCGCAAGCGCAACCAGACCAGCTACCAGGAATACGTGCAGCAGCGCGACCAGCTGAAAAAGGGCAAGAGCGAAAAATAGGCTTGCCGCCGCCTGCGCCGCATACGCTGCTTAAAAAAACAAACGCCGCTGACCAGTCAGCGGCGTTTTGCTTTGCGGGCCCCGGCCTGGCGGCCGGGGCTTGCATCGGATCAGTCGTCGGCGTAGATATTGTTGTCCTTGGTTTCCTTGACGAACAGGGTGCCGATCACGACAGTCGCCAGGGCGACGACGATCGGATACCACAGGCCGTAATAGATATCGCCCTTGAAGGCCACCAGCGCGAAGGCCGTGGTCGGCAGCAAGCCGCCGAACCAGCCGTTACAGATATGGTAGGGCAGCGACATCGAGGTGTAACGGATACGCGTCGGGAACATTTCCACCAGCATGGCGGCGATCGGGCCGTACACCATGGTCACGTACAGCACCAGGATGAACAGCAGCAAGACGACCATCGGCTTGTTGATCTGGTCCGGATCGGCTTTCGCAGGGTAGCCCGCTTCCTTGATGCCGGCGCCGATTTCTTTCTTCAGCGCTGCTTCATGGGCCTTGCTCTCGGCATCGAAGTTCAGGCCGTCCGGCGTCATGACGGCGTTAAACGAGGTAAATTCCTTCGCACCGATGCGTACCTTGGCGATGCTGCCCGCTGGCGCGTCTTCCTTCGTGTAGTTCACCGAGCTGTTCGACAGGAAGCCCGTGGCGATGTCGCACGACGACGGGAACTTCTTGGTACCGGTCATGTTGAACTGGAAGTGGCAGGAAGCGGGATCGGCCACCACCACCACTGGCGAGTTCTTCAGTGCAGCTTCCAGCTGCGGATTGGCGAAGTGGGTCAGGCCGTTGAAGATCGGGAAGTAGGTCAGGGCGGCGATCAGGCAGCCGCCGAGGATGATGTACTTGCGGCCGATGCGGTCCGACAGGCTGCCGAAGAACAGGAAGAACGGCGTGGCCAGCAGCAGGGCGATGGCGACGAGCACGTTGGCCGTGGCCAGGTCCACTTTCAGGGTCTGGATCATGAAGAACAGGGCGTAGAACTGGCCCGTGTACCAGACGACGGCCTGGCCGGCGGTCAGGCCGATCAGGGCCAGGATGACGATCTTCAGGTTTTTCCACTTGCCGAACGCTTCCGTCAGCGGCGCCTTCGAGGTCTTGCCCTCGGCCTTCATCTTGGCAAACGCCGGCGATTCATTCATGGCCAGGCGGATCCACACGGAAATACCGAGCAGGATGACGGAAACGAGGAAGGGAATGCGCCAGCCCCAGGCCTCGAAATCCTTCTCGCCGGTCGCCAGGCGGGTGCCCAGGATGACCATCAGCGACAGGAAGAAGCCCAGCGTTGCCGTCGTCTGTATCCACGCCGTGAACGCGCCGCGCTTGCCTTCAGGCGCGTGCTCGGCCACATAGGTGGCTGCGCCGCCGTATTCGCCGCCCAGCGCCAGGCCTTGCAGGATGCGCAGGATGACGAGGATGATCGGTGCGGCGATGCCGATGGACGCATGGCCCGGCAGCAAGCCGACGATGAAGGTGGAGCCGCCCATGATCAGAATCGTGATCAGGAAAGTGTACTTGCGGCCGATCATGTCGCCCAGGCGGCCGAAGACCAGCGCGCCGAACGGACGCACGATGAAGCCGGCGGCAAAGGCCAGCAGCGCGAAAATGAAGGTGGTGGTGGGGTCGCCGATGAAGAATTGCTTGGCGATGATCGATGCCAGCGAACCGTACAGGTAAAAATCGTACCATTCAAAAACGGTGCCGAGCGAGGATGCAAAGATGACCTTGCGTTCCTCGGGCGTAATCGGCGTTCCCTTGGTGGACATTTTCCGTACGTCGGCCGAGCCGGATGGTGATGCCATGGTTTGTCTCCCTATGTTTTATAGTGAACTGGTGCCGAGGTCTTTTTGACCATTCTTGCAACAGCTTGGGGCGAGTGTGTTCTCCGAACCTTACGTCATGCTTGCTTGAAACTTACACCAAGCTTACAAATTGCCGATCATTCCAACTTTGCGAACGACCGTACTTAAATGTGCTATTCTCATTCCGCAGACACCCCACCCAATAATATCCCCACAAGGAGACACAGCATGAATGAAGCCGTCATCGTATCGACCGCCCGCACGGGCCTGGCCAAGTCCTGGAAGGGCGCGTTCAACATGACGCATGGCGCCACCCTGGGCGGCCATGTGCTGGCGGCCGCCGTCGAGCGCGCGCGCATCGAGGCGGAAGAAGTGGAAGACGTGCTGGTCGGCTGCGCCTTCCCCGAAGGCGCCACGGGCGGCAATATCGCGCGCCAGGTGGCCTTGCGCGGCGGCTGCCCCGTCACCACGGCCGGCATGACCGTCAACCGCTTCTGTTCCTCGGGCTTGCAGGCCATCGCCCTGGCGGCGCAGCGCATCATCGCGGGCGAAGGCGATATCTATGCGGCCGGCGGCGTGGAATCGATTTCCTGCGTGCAAAATGAAATGAACACGCATATGTACAGGGAAGTCTGGCTGCAGCAGCACAAGCCGGAAGTGTACTGGCCCATGCTGCAGACGGCCGAAACCGTGGCCAAGCGCTACCAGATTTCGCGCGAGCGCCAGGATGCCTACGGTGCGCAAAGCCAGCAGCGCGCAGCAAGCGCCCTGGCTGCTGGCCTGTTCAACGCGGAAATCGTGCCGATGACCACCATCATGGGCGTGGCCGACAAGGCCAGCGGCATGCTGGTGTCGCGCGAAGTGACGATTGCCGCCGACGAAGGCATCCGTGCCGACACGACGTATGACGGCGTGGCGAAGATCCGCCCCGCCATGCCCGGCGGCGTCATCAGCGCCGGCAATGCCAGCCAGTTTTCCGATGGCGCGTCCATGGCCATCGTGATGAACGCGAAAGTGGCCGAAGCGAAAGGTCTGCAGCCGCTGGGCGTCTTCCGCGGCTTTGCCGTGGCCGGCTGCGAACCTGATGAAATGGGCATCGGCCCCGTGTACGCGATTCCGAAACTGCTGAAAAAGGCGGGCTTGACGGTGGCCGACATCGGCCTGTGGGAACTCAACGAAGCGTTTGCCGTGCAAGTGCTGTATTGCGCCGACACCCTGGGCATCCCCATGGACCGCCTGAACGTCAATGGCGGCGCGATTGCCGTCGGCCACCCATACGGCGTGTCGGGCGCGCGCCTGACGGGCCACGCTTTGATCGAAGGCAAGCGCCGCGGCGTCAAATACGTGGTCGTCACCATGTGCATCGGCGGCGGCCAGGGCGCGGCGGGGCTGTTCGAAGTGCTGTGATGCTTGCTTGACAGCCAGTCTGCGGGCGGCCTGAGTGCCGCCCGTTTTCTTTTGCCGGTCACTTTCTGCAAGGCGCGCCGATAGCGGGTACAGTAATGGTTCATTAATAAACAAGCAGCTGCCACCATGCTCAAGCACATCGTTTTCTGGAAACTCAAAGACCACGCCGAAGGCGCCGACCGCGCCACGAATGCCCTGAAACTGAAAGCCCTGCTCGATTCCTGTTCGGATTTGGTCCCCGGCATCCTGAAATTCGAGGCAGCCGTGGCCCAGCCGGGCCTGGAAGCGACCTACGACATCGTCCTGTACAGCGAATTCGCCAGCCGCGCAGCGCTCGATGCCTACCAGAACCACCCCGAGCACGTGAAGATCAAGCCGTTTTTTGGCGCCGTGCGCGAAGCGCGGCAATGCATGGATTACGAAGTGTAAATCCGGGGTCAGACCCGCCGGGTCTGACCCCAGCTCTTGCGTTACGGGCTAAATTCTGAATTCACCCCACAAACAGGAACCCTTATGACCACCTACCAACGCATCGTCCTCGCCTCGCGTCCCACGGGAGAAGTGCAGCCGGATAACTTCCGTCTGGAAACCAAAGAAATTCCAGCCATCAAGGATGGTGAATTACTGGTGCGTAACCAGTATCTGTCCTTGGACCCCTACATGCGCGGGCGCATGAGCACGAATAAAAGCTATGCGGCGCCGCAAGCGCTCGATGAAACCATGATCGGCGGCACGGTGGGCGTGGTGCTCGAGTCGAAGCATCCAAAGTTCGCCGTCGGCGACACGGTGGTGGGGACCCTGGGCTGGACGGAAGTGGCCGTGTCGGACGGCACGATGCTGCGCAAGGTCGATACGACGCACATCCCCGCGTCGGCCTACCTGGGCGCCGTCGGCATGCCGGGCATGACGGCATGGTATGGCTTGAACCAGATCATGGCGCCGAAAGCGGGCGAAACGGTGGTCGTGTCGGCCTCCAGCGGCGCCGTGGGTAGCGTCGTGGGCCAGCTGGCGAAACTGAAAGGTTGCAGGGTCGTCGGCATCGCGGGCGGGGCGGAGAAGTGCGCATATGTCGTCGACGAGCTGGGTTTTGATGCCTGCGTCGACTACAAGGCGGGCAACTTGGAAGCCGACCTGGCGGCTGCCACGCCGGACGGCATCGACGCCATCTTTGAAAACGTGGGCGGCGCCGTATTCGACGCGGCCCTGGCGCGCACCAACGCGTTTGGCCGCGTGGCCCTGTGCGGCTGGATAGCCGGCTACAACGGCGAACCGACGCCGCTCAACAATGCGCGCTTCATCCTCACCAACCGCCTCACCATGCGCGGTTTCATCGTTTCCGAGCAGCCGGAATTCTGGCCGCAAGGCCTGGCGGAACTGGGTACCCTGGTGGCGACGGGCAAGCTGAAATTCCGCGAATCCGTGGCCGAGGGCCTGGCCAGCGCGCCGGAAGCCTTCATCGGCCTGTTGAAAGGCCGTAACTTCGGCAAGCAGCTGGTCAAGCTCAGCTGATCTCCCTCTCGAAAGGCAGGCCGTGCGACAATAACGGCCTGTCTCTTTCTACCTTACACCATGACCAAGCACACCATCCGCCTCGGCGACTGGGCCACCCTGGGCCTTGATGCCACCGCCATCCGTTTTGAAGTCTTCGTCGATGAACAGAAAGTGCCGGCCGAGATCGAACTCGACGACATGGACGCCGTCTGCCTGCATGCCGTGGCCTATGACGACGCGGGCAACGCCGTCGGCACGGGCCGGCTATTGCCCGATGGCCACATCGGCCGCATGGCCGTGCGCCAGCCGGGCCGCGGCACCGGCGTGGGCGGCGCCATTTTGACCTTGCTGATGGACAAGGCGCGCGAACGCGGCGATGCGGCGGTGGTGCTGAACGCGCAAACCGTGGCCGCGCCATTCTATGCGCGCCACGGTTTCGTGCAGCAGGGGGAGGTGTTTGAAGAGGCGGGGATTGCGCATGTGGAGATGCGGCTGGTGTTTTAACGGTGCTTCCGGTGTTGTCGGATTACGGCCTGCGGCCTAATCCGACCTACGCCGGCCTATGGCGGCTATGGTAGGTCGGGTTAGCGCGAAGCGCGTAACCCGACACCACCAGCACCATCAGGTGTTGTCGGATTACGGCCTGCGGCCTAATCCGACCTACGCCGGCTTGTGACGGCCATGGTAGGTCGGGTTAGCGCGAAGCGCGTAACGCGACACCACCAGCACCATCAGGTGTTGTCGGATTACGGCCTGCGGCCTAATCCGACCTACGCCGGCTTGTGACGGCCATGGTAGGTCGGGTTAGTGCGAAGCACGTAACCCGACACCACCAGCACCATCAGTTCTGCGCGTGGCTCTGACGCCATTTGTCGAGAATCACGGCCAGCACGATCACGACACCTTTCGCCACATACTGCCAGAACGACGACAGCCCCAGGATCGTCAAGCCGTTGTTCATCACGCCGATGATCAGCGCGCCGATGACGGTGCCCCAGACGGAACCGACGCCGCCCATCAGGCTCGTGCCGCCGAGCACGACGGCCGCGATGGCGTCCAGCTCATAACCCGTGCCCCAGTTGCCGTTGGCCGCATACAGACGGCTGGCCGACATGGCGCCGCCCAGGCCCGCGAACAGGCCGCTGATGGTGTAGACAAACATCAGCACGAGACCGACCTTGATGCCCGTCAAACGGGCCGCCTGGATATTGCCGCCGACGGCGTAGATATGCAGGCCCAATGTGGTCTTGCGCAAAATAAACCAGGTCAGCAGCACGACGGCCGCGGCCAGCCAGATCAGCCAGGGCACGGCCAGGAAGCTGCCGTTGCCCATCCATTCGAAGCTCGGGATTTCCGTGTTCAGCACGCTGGTGCCGTCGGCCAGCAGATAGGCTGCGCCGCGCAGGGCCGTCATGGTACCCAGGGTCACGACAAACGGGTTCAGGCCGACGAGGGCGACCAGCACGCCGTTCAGCGCGCCCAGCAGCAAGCCGACGATCAGAAACGCGGGAATCGAAAAGCCGGCGAACTGGGCAGACAAGGACATCAGCATGCCTGCCACGGCCGAGACGGCCAGCACGGAGCCGACCGATAAATCGATGCCGCTGGTCAGGATGACGAAAGTCATGCCCGAGGCCAGCACGATGTTGATCGATACCTGGCGGAAGATGTTCATGGTGTTGTTGCTGGTCATGAACGTGGACGTACCGTCGGCCGAGAAATACACGGTCAGGCCATACATGGCCAGGTACAGCACGACCAGCACGGGCAGCATGCCCAGGCGGCGCATCAGGTTCGAGGCATTGAAGGGTTCGCCGGCGCGTGCCGCGCCGCGGGTGGTACTCGTTGTCATGGTCTATCTCCTGAATGATTATTCTTATGCCGCTTCCAGCTGGGTGGCGTAAGCGAGGATGTTTTCCTGCGTGATATCGTCGCCCGTCACTTCGCCCGTCAGCCGTCCTTCGCACATCACCATCACGCGGTCGCAGATGCCGACCAGCTCGGCCAGTTCGCTGGAAATGCACAGCACGGCCGTGCCCGCGTCCGCCAGCTGGTGGATGATCTTGTAGATTTCGCTCTTCGCGCCCACGTCCACGCCCCGCGTCGGTTCGTCGAGGATCAGCACCTTGGGGGCGATGGCCAGCCAGCGCGCCAGCAAGACTTTCTGCTGGTTGCCGCCAGACAAGCCTCCAACGATGCCGTCCGGGCCGGAGACCTTGACGTTCAGGTTGGCAATCGCCTCGCGCGTGAGCTGGGTCAGGGCGCCACGGTTGACCACGCCCGCCGTCGCATGCCTGGACAGGATATTCATCGACATGTTTTCCATGGCCGACAACTGCATGAACAAGCCCAGGCTCTTGCGGTCTTCCGGCAGGTAGCCGATGCCGTGGCGAATCGCCGCCAGCGGCCGGTGGATGTGCACTTCCTGGCCGTCCAGCCACACTTGCCCCGATTGTTTCTTGTCCGCGCCAAAGATCAGCCGCGCCAGTTCCGTGCGGCCCGCGCCGACCAGGCCGGCAAGTCCCGTCACTTCGCCCGCATGCAGGGCGAACGAGGCGGGCTTGACCTTGCCGCCGCCTACCTTGTCCACGCGCAAGCGCTCGGCGCCGCGCGTGGTGCGGCGCTGGTGCGCATAAAAGTCGTCGGCGGGGCGGCCCACCATCATTTGCACGACTTTCTTTTGATCCAGTTCGTCCTTGCCCAGTTCGCCCACATAGGCGCCGTCGCGCAGCACCGTGATGCGGCGCGCCAGGCGTTCCACCTCGGCCATGCGGTGGCTGATGTAGAGCACGGCGAGACCCTTGTCGCGCTGCTCTTCGATGATGCGGAACAATTGTTCTGTTTCCCGGTCGGACAGGGCGGCCGTCGGCTCGTCCATGATCAGGATGCGGCTTTCGTGCACGAGGGCGCGGGCGATTTCCACCTGCTGCTGCTCGGCGATCGACAGGGTCGAGACCATGGTGTCGGCGTCGAAACGGGAACCGAGGTCGGCCAGGATGGCGTTCGTGCGCGCGCGCATTTCGCCGCCCTTGACGGTCCAGAACGGGCCTTGCGGTTCGCTGCCCATGAAGACGTTCTGCGCCACCGTCATGTTCTTGGCCACGCTCAGTTCCTGGTAAATCAGGTTGATGCCTAGGGCGCGGGCCTCGCCCGGGTTGCGGATCCTGATCGGCTTGCCGTCGAGAAGGATTTCACCCGCATCGGGCGTGTACACGCCCGAGAGGATCTTCATCAGGGTGCTCTTGCCGGCGCCATTCTCTCCCATCACGGCATGGATTTCGCCGCTGCGCACCGTCAGGTGCACGCCGCGCAGCGCGCGCGTGGCGCCGAAGCGCTTCTCGATGCCGCGCATTTCAAAAATAATATTGTCGCTCATGACTGTCCTTCCTTGCTGGTGAAACTGGCGCCGCCCGCGAACTGGCCGGCGGCGCCACGTGGTTCAGGTCAGGCAGATCAGTTCTTTACCCAGCCCGTGTAGGTGGCGACGTTTTCCTTGGTGATGGCCGGGGTCGGCAACAGCACCATGGTCTGCTTCGGCGTACGGCCGTTCATGATGTCGTAGCCCATCTGCACGGCATCGGTCGCCATGCGGTACGGGTTTTGCGCCGAGGTGGCGGCAAACAGGCCGGCCTTGTTTTTCAGGGCGTTCTGGCCATCGGGCGCGCCATCGACGGCCGTGATCAGTTTCACGTCCGTACGCTTCGATTGCTTGATTGCCAGTTCGGCGCCGATGCCCGTCGGATCGTTGATGGCGAACACGCCGTCGATCTTCGGATGGGCCGTCAGCAGATTCGACATCACGGTCATGCCGCCGTCGCGGCTGCCGCCCGCGTTCTGGTTGTCGGACAGGATCTTGATATCCTTGAACGCGGCCAGGGTTTTCTTGCAGCCATTGACGCGGTCGATCACGGAGGTGACGGGCGGGCCGTTGAGAATCACGACATTGCCCTTGCCGCCAATTTGCTTGGCCAGGTAGGCGCACGAGACGTCGCCGGCCATGGTGTTGTCGGACATCACGGTGGCCGAAGCGCCCACGGCGCCCACGTCGACGGCGATCACGACCACGCCCGCATTGCGCGCTTTCTTGATGGCCGGGGCGATGCCTTTGGAATCGACGGCGTTCAGGATGATGATGTCGGTCTTGTTGGCGATAAAGTTTTCGATCTGGTCCACCTGGGTGTTCAGGTCATACTTGCTGGACACCGTGGTGACTTTCACGCCGGGGCCGCCCAGCTTTTTCGCGCTTTCTTCCGCGCCGCGGCCAATCGCCACGAAAAACGGGTTGGCCAGGTCGCCCACGCTCACGCCGATCGATTTCAGCGGTTTGTCGGCGGCGAAGGCGCCGCAGGCGGCGGACAGCAGCAGGGTGGCGGTAATGACTTTTTTCATGAGGATCTCCAAGGGTTTTTATTGTAAAAACAAACGGTGCTACGGGTGAAAAACCGGGTGCAAACTTATTGGCTGCGTAATTTCTCGATCATGGCATCGAGCTTGCCCGCATCGACGGCAAAGCCGCGGATGCCTTCGGCCAGCTTCTCGGTGGCCATCGCATCGTCGTTCAGGGCGTAGCGGAAAGCGGCCTCGTCGTAGGTGACGGCCGGCTGCGCCGCGCCCAGGTCGCCGCCCAGCGCGCGCTCGAACGGCGCACTTGACGCTTCGAGCTTGGCCAGCAAGTCCGGGCTGATGGTCAGCAAGTCGCAGCCGGACAGGGCCGTGATCTGTCCCACGTTGCGGAAGCTGGCGCCCATCACTTGCGTGGCGATGCCATGTTGCTTGTAATAATTAAAGATGCGCGTGACCGATTGCACGCCTGGATCGTTGGACAGGCTGCGCGCCGCTTCGTCCCATGCCGCGCCCAGCGATTTTTTATGCCAGTCGTAGATGCGGCCCACGAACGGCGAAATCAGCCGCACCTTCGCGTCGGCGCAGGCGACGGCCTGGCAAAATGCGAACAGCAGGGTCAGGTTGCAAAAGATGCCATCTTTTTCCAGTTCGCGTGCGGCCTGGATGCCTTCCCAGGTGGCGGCGACCTTGATCAGCACGCGCTCGCGGCCAATGCCGGCTTGCTCGTACAGGGCGATCAGGCGGCGTCCGCGGGCCACGGTAGCGTCGCGGTCAAAGCTCAAACGGGCATCGACTTCCGTCGACACGCGGCCAGGCACCACTTTCAAGATTTCCAGGCCGAAGCGCACCAGCACCTGGTCGACGATATCGTCGAGCGAGGCATGCTTGTGGGCTGCGACCGTGCTCTCCAGCAAGGGCGCGTAATCGGGTTGCAGCACGGCTTTTAAAATCAGCGACGGATTGGTGGTGGCGTCTTGCGGCGCGAAGCGGGCCAGTTGCAAAAAGTCGCCCGTGTCGGCGACGACGGTGCTGTGTTGCTTCAATTGTTGCAGCTGATTCATTGCTATTCCTTATCACTGAGTTGGTGCAGAGCTTGCACGGCTGGAAACAGGCTACGGTAGCGGCCGTAGCGGATGCTCAAGGCTGCGCTGTGCGCGGCATCGGGCAGGAAAGTGTTTTTGATGGGCAAGCCCTGCGTCAGCAGTCTGGCGTCGCCGATGGCCGCAAAGCCCAGCTTGGCCGCACCGAGGCTGGCCGACAGTTCGCTGTTGTGCAAGGTGCGCATTTCGCGTCCCAGCACATTGGCCAGCAGCTGCGCCCAGTACTGGCTGCGCGCGCCGCCGCCCACGAGCATGCAGTGTGGCACCACGGCACCGGTCGAGGTGACGGCCGCCATGGCGTCGCGCAAGGCGAACGCCACGCCTTCGAGCACGGCGTAGCCGAGTTGCGCCGGCGTGCTGTCGTGGCCCAGTTGCAAAAAGGCGCCGCGCACCTGCGGGTCGTTATGCGGCGTGCGCTCGCCCGACAGATACGGCAGGAACAGGGGCGCGGATGGCGCGATGGGCGCGTCGAGCGGCACGGCGCTTTCCACCAGCGCCAGCAGGGCCGCCTCGTCGGGCTGGCCCAGCACGCCAGTGGCCCAGCGCAAACAGCTGGCGCCGGACAGGATCGCCCCCATCGCATACCAGCGGCCGGGCAGGGCGTGGCAAAAGCTGTGCACGCCGCCGGCCGGGTTGCCCAGCGGCTGCTCGGTGACGGAGACGATGGCGGCGCTGGTGCCGAGCGAAATGAAACTGTCGCCGCCGTTGACGGCGCCGATGCCCACGGCCGAGACGGGGTTGTCGCCCCCGCCACCGGCCACCACCACGTCCATCGGCAAGCCCAGCTGATCCGCGACGGCGGCCAGCACCGTGCCCGTGGCCGCGTCGCCTTCGGCCAGCGCCGGCATCTGTTCGGGCACCAGGCCGCAAGCGGCCAGCATGGGGGCGAACCAGGCACGGTTGGCCTCGTCCAGCCACAGGGTGCCGGCCGCGTCGGACATGTCCGTCAGTTTGATTCCGGTCAATTGCAGGCGCAGATAGTCTTTCGGCGACAGCAGGCAGGCGATGGCGGCAAACGCGGCCGGCTCATGCTTTTGCAGCCACAGCAGTTTCGGCGCCGTCAGGCCCGCCATGGGCAGGCTGCCCGTTACGTCCGCGTAGGCGGGATAGTCGCGCGCCAGGCTGGCCGCTTCGGCTTCGGCGCGCGCGTCGTTCCACAGGATGGCGGGACGGATCACCTTGTCGTGACTATCGAGCAGCACGGCGCCATGCATCTGGCCCGACAGGCCGATGCAGACGATGCGCGCGTAGTCCTGCGGCCAGCCGGTGCGCAGCTGGCCCAGCGCGTTGACGCAGGCGGCCCACCAGTCCTGCGGCGACTGTTCGGACCAGCCCGGCTGTGGGCGGCTGGTATCGATGCGCACAGAGGCCTGGCCGCGCACGGCGCCCGTGCCGTCCATCAGCACGGTTTTCAGTTCGGAGGTACCGAGATCGATACCGAGGGAAATCGCTGGATGCATGTTGATTTACAGTGAAAGGTCAGGGGCAGCCGCAGGAGTTGCGTACGCGCAAGGTCGGCGACAAACGCTGCACGTGCTGGGCGCGGCCCGGGTTGGCGATACGGTCGATCAACAGGTCGACGGCCATGGCGCCCAGCTCTTCGAGCGGCTGCGCCATCACGGTCAGGCGGGGGCTGAAGTAATCGGCCCAGTCGAAATCATCGAAGCCGGCCAGCGCCACGTCTTGTGGTACCGCAATCTGTGCGTCGCGCAAGGCGTGCATGGTGCCGATGGTCATCAGGTTATTGCCGGCCACGATGGCCGTCGGGCGCTGTCCGGCAGGCAGGGCCAGCAACTCGCGCGTGGCCGCGCCGCTGCGCTCGAGGTTGGAGTCGCCCGAGCGCAGCAGGTCCGGGTCGAAGGCGATATTGGCGCGCCGCAAGGCCAGGCGGTAGCCTTCGATACGCTCGTGCGTCGTGGACAGGCCGGGTGCGCCCGCGATGAAGCCGATGCGGCGGTGGCCGTGGGCGGCGATCAGATGGCTGACCAGTTCGGCAGTCGCCTCGATGTTTTCCACGCCCACCTGGTCGAACGGCTGCGGCGACATGCGGTCGACCAGCACGGAAGCGATCTTGTTGCTGGTCAAGTAGTCGAGGGTGCGATGGTGCGAGTCGCCCGAAGGCGCCAGCACGATGCCGTCGACCCGGCGCTGGTGCAAGTTCTGCACTACCTTGAGTTCCTGCTCGGGATCGTCATGCGTATCGGAAAACAGCATCATCAAACCGTGGCGCGTGCAGGCCGCCTCGATGGCGCGCACGGTTTCACTGAAGTAATGATTGGTGAAAGCGGAAATGGCCACGCCGATGGTGCCCGACGAGGAGCCGGCCAGGGCACGCGCCAGCATGTTCGGTACATAGCCGATCTGCTGCATGGCCGCGTTGACGGCGGCGAAGGTTTTCGGGCTGACCTTGCGGGTGCCGTTGAGTACGTGCGAAACGGTCGACAACGATACGTCCGCCGCCCGCGCTACATCTTCCATGGTGGCCATGGTGTCTCCTGATGGTTTTATTCTTATTGTGTGCTGCGATAGTGTGCGGCTGTGTCGCCGCGTTGGAATCTATCGTAAACAAAAGAAAGCGCTTGCGCAAGCGCTTTCTTTTTTGTGCGGATGGGTGGATGGTGGGTTTTCGATGAGGATAGGGAAAGCTTGCGTAGGTCGGATCAGCGCGCCAGAGGCGCGCGTAATCCGACATCGGGGACGGTGGTGATGCCGGTTGAGGGCGCTGGTGTTGTCGGGTTACGCGCTTGCGCGCTAATGCAAGCGTTTTCTTTTTTCTGCGCGGCGATGATGGATGGGTTTTCGATGAGGATAGGGAAAGCTTGCGTAGGTCGGACTAGCGCGCCGGAGGAGCGCGTAATCCGACATCGGGGACGGTGGTGATGCCGGTTGAGGGCGCTGGTGTTGTCGGGTTACGCGCTTGCGCGCTAATGCAAGCGTTTTCTTTTTTCTGCGCGGCGATGATGGATGGGTTTTCGATGAGGATAGGGAAAGCTTGCGTAGGTCGGATTAGCGCGCCAGAGGCGCGCGTAATCCGACATCGGGGACGGTGGTGATGCCGGTTGAGGACGCTGGTATTGTCGGGTTACGCGCTTGCGCGCTAACCCGACCTACTGGATCACCAGCTCATGCAATTCGCCGGGCGAGTCCGGGAACAGTTTCACCACGGTGGACGTGCGCGTGCCGTAGCCCGGTGTTTCGATGCAGACGGCGGACAGCACGCGCTCGAGGTCGAGCGGCACGCCCGTGTCGGGCAAGCGGAAGTCGGGGGCGCGCGTGGTGTCGGCCAGCATGTCGAAATAGGCCTCGTCGGGGGCGCCCTGGCACAGCAGGCTGGCGAACTGGGCCTTGGTCTTCAGGACCTTCGGCCACGGCGCGTCGAGCAGGGCGTTCGACAGGCCGTAGATGCCCGGTTCCAAAGGCTGGCCATTGCGCGCATCGCCATCGCCGCGGTTGGAAAACCAGATCAGCGTAGTGGCATCGCCCAGCACCAGGTTAAAACCGTTGTAGGCTTTGCAGCCGGTGCGGATTTGCGCGATATAGTCTTGCGGCGACATGTTGCCGGCCAAATAGTCCGCCACCAGGGCGCCGCGCGAGGGGGCGTCCGGGTTGCGGTCTTGCGGGCTGCGGATGTTCGTGATGGCGGCAAAGCGCGAGCTGCCGCTGCCGGACTGCGTGATGCCCATCCAGCTGCCGCCCGCCTGCAGGTCGCGGCCCGCATACACTTGCGGGTGCTCGGGCCAGGCCCCGGCGGGGGCGCTGGCGCGTTCATAGAATTCGTCGCGGTTGGCGGCGGCAATCAGCGGAATGTGCGGATTGACTTTCCAGGCAAAAACGATCAGGCACATGGGGGCAAATCCATGAACACTTCCGTATGGCGCGCGCCGGCCGTCAGGGCCAGCAAGCCTGCCTCGTCGGCGGCAGCGGCCAGCAATTCGGCAAACCCTTCGCCGACGACGGGATAGATTTCCATCCACGTCTGCAAGCCATCCTTGCTGTCAGGACGGCGCTTCAGTTGCGGCGCCACGCCGGACGCGGCCGCCAGTTTCGCCTGCAAGGCGCGCACCCTGGCTTCCAGCGCCTGGGCGTGCTCTTGCTTGACCTGATAATAAATGTACAAATCTTTCATGGCATTCTCACAAGTCGAGTGCGTCAAGCACGTAAGGCATGGGCAGGAAATGCACGGCCGCACCCTGGGCCGAGCCGTAGCGCACGGCGCCGGCGGCGCTTGAACCTTCTTCGATCGCCCCCAGCTTCATTTCAACGAGGGCGTCGATGCCGCCATCACCGTTGGGTGCGGCGTTGACGACCATGCCGCAAGGTTGCTCGGGGTCGCTGACGGCAAACAGTTCGCCACCGGCCACGACGCTTGCGTCAGCGATGCTGACGAGGGTGGTGCGGCGCTTGAGCTTGCCCAGGTACTGGCTGCGCGCGACGATTTCCTGGCCCGGGTAGCAGCCTTTCTTGAAATTGACGCCGCCCAGCAGCTCGAAATTGACCATCTGCGGCACGAATTGCTCTTGCGTGGCGGCCGTGATTTGCGGGATGCCCGCATGGATGTCCGACAATTGCCAGGCGTCATTTCCGCCCTTGGCCAGTTTTTCAGCCAGCTGCGGCCACACGTCGCGCGCCGTGGCGGCGGACGTCAGCCATTCATAGCGGGCGCTGCCGAAGGCATCGGCCACGCGCAGCAGGGTGCCCAGCGCGTGGTCCACCTTGCTGAACGGCGCGGCGGGCAGGGCGGGGAACCAGGCGGACAGGGCCGCGCCGGCTTGCTTGCCGCCGAGGCCCAGCATGACCTGGTTCGCTGCATCAACGGACGCATCGTGCAGCTTGGCCTTGGCGCGCAGCACGAACATCTGCAAGCGCTTCTGGATGGCGGGCTGTATGGCGCGCGGCAATTGCAGATAAATGGTGGTGGCGTTGCGCCACATCAAAAAACTGGCCAGCAGGCGGCCCTTCGGCGTGCAGTAGCCGGCCAGGCGCACTTGTTCCTGCTTCAGGTGTTCCACGTCGTTGGTCAGCTGGCCGTGCAGGAAACTGGCTGCCTCGTCGCCGGTCAGGCCGATCAAGCCCTGGTCCGTGATGGCCGCGACAAAACCTTCTTGCAGTTGGGGCACTGTCAGGGAGTGGCCAAAATCGGCGATGGGGGAGACGCTGGTGGCAAGCGCGGTGCCGTCAGGCGCGTTCTCGGCGGCAAGGGGGCGGGCGCCTTGGGCAGTTAAAAATTGATTCCAGTTATTCATAATTTCCATTAGATCAGCGATTAAGCATTATCATTACGGGTTCATTATAGTGATGTCGCGCAGATTGCGTCGGCAGCGGCAAGATTGCCAGTGTTGGCGCCGCTTTGCGCGCACTTGCTTCACAAATGAACGATCATAACAAGCGCGCGTTGCCCGCCAGCGAGCGCATCACAAGAATCGGAACAATGGCTTTCTTTAAAAAACTTGTAGTCAGTTCAGTCATCGCCGCCATCGGCGTCGGCGGTACTTTTGTGTACTGGGCGCAGCAGCCCATCACCACGGACGGCGAAGCGATCCCGTTTACGATCAGCCCGGGCAGCGGCGCGCATGCGGCCGGCCAGCAGATCGCGGACGCGGGCGTGCCCATCGTGCCCATCCTGTTCAACATGCTGGCGCGCATCGAAGGCAAGACTTCGAAGATCAAGGCCGGTTCCTACGAGCTGAAACCGGGCACGACGCCGCAGCGTCTGATCACGCAGCTGGCGCGGGGCGAGTTCGCGCAGGAATCGCTGACCATCATCGAAGGCTGGACTTTCAAGCAGATGCGCATGGCCATGGCCAGCCATCCCGGCCTCAAGCACGATACCGTGGGCCTGTCCGACAAGGAGCTGATGGCGAAGATCAGCCCCGAATACGTGCTGCCGGAAGGCCTGTTCTTCCCGGACACGTATCTGTTCGCCAAGGGCGCCAGCGAAATGCAGATTTTCAAGCAGGCGCACACGGCCATGATCGGCCGCCTGTCCGAAGCGTGGTTCAAGCGCGATCCGGCCTTGCCATATAAAAACCCGTACGAGGCGCTGATCATGGCGTCCATCGTGGAAAAGGAAACGGGGCAAAAGTCCGAGCGGGCCATGATCGCCGGCGTCTTCGTCAACCGCCTGAAGACGGGCATGCTGTTGCAGACGGACCCCACCGTTATCTATGGCATGGGCGACAATTACCAGGGCAAGATCCGCAAACGCGACCTGGAAGCGGACACCCCGTACAATACCTACACGCGCGGCGGCTTGCCGCCCACGCCGATCGCCCTGGCTGGCGCGCAATCGCTGACGGCGGCGCTGGCGCCGGCCCGCACGCAGGCGCTGTATTTCGTCGCGCGCGGCGACGGCACCAGCCAGTTCTCGGCCAACTTGCCCGACCATAACCGCGCCGTGAACCAGTACCAGCGCTAATATCCTTATCAAATCAAGAGCTTCATGACACAACACTATCAACCGCGCTTCATCACCTTCGAAGGCATCGACGGCGCGGGCAAGTCGACGCATATCGGCTTTGTTACCGATTACCTGCGGCAGCGGGGCGTGAGCCTCGTCTCGTCGCGCGAACCGGGCGGCACCAGCCTGGGCGAAAAGCTGCGCGAACTGCTGCTGCATGAAAAGATGCACCTGGAAACGGAAGCCTTGCTGATGTTCGCCAGCCGCCGCGAACACATCGCGCAAGTCATCGCGCCCGCCCTGGAACGGGGCGAGTGGGTCATTTCCGACCGCTTTACCGATGCCAGCTTCGCCTACCAGGGCGGCGGCCGGGGCATGGACTTGCGCAAGATGGAGCAGCTGGAAGCGTGGGTGCACCCGCATTTGCAGCCGGACATCACATTCCTGTTCGATGTGCCGCTGGCCGTGGCTAGAGCCCGCCTGGATGCCACGCGCGCACTGGATAAATTCGAGCAGGAGCGATCGGATTTCTTTGCCGCCACGCGCAATGAGTATTTGCGCCGCGCGGCCCAGTTCCCGCAGCGTTTCCGCATCATCGATTCCACGCAAAGCATTGCCGACATCCAGGTGCAGCTCGCGCAATTGCTTGATGTATTGCTTGCACAAAGCATTGTAACGCGCTGATTTAAAAGAAGAAGATATGACCAGTTCTCTGTATCCGTGGCAACAGGACGCGTGGCAGCAATTGCAAGCCTTGCGCCCGCGCATGCCGCACGCCATCCTGTTCCATGGCGCGCAAGGCATCGGCAAGGCCGACTTCATCGAGCATTTTGCGCAAGCGCTGCTGTGCGAAGACGTGCGCGCCGACGGCCATGCCTGCGGCGCCTGCGCCTCGTGCGGCTGGTTTAGCCAGGGCAACCATCCCGATTACCGCCGTGTGCGTCCGGAAGCGCTGGAAGACGAGGTGGCGGACGACGGCGAAGAGGGTGAAGGCGCGAAGAAAAGCGCCAAGACCAAGACGCCGTCGAAAGACATCAAGATCGAACAGATCCGCAACCTGGCCGACTTCATGAACATTTCCACGCACCGGCAAGGCTTGCGCGTGGTCGTGCTGTACCCGGCCGAGGCGCTGAACACGCCCGCCTCGAACGCCTTGCTGAAGACCCTGGAAGAGCCGCCGCCGGGCACCTTGTTCCTGCTGGCCTCGAACAGCCTGGACCGCCTGCTGCCGACGATCTTGTCGCGCTGCCGCAAATTTGCCTTGCCCATGCCCAGCCACGAGCAGGCGTTGACGTGGCTCAAGGCTCAAGGCTTGAACGATGCGGACAGCTGGCTGCGCGAGCAGGGCGGCGCGCCGCTGGCCGCGCTGGCCCAGTCCGAATCGGGCGGTCGCGAGGAAACGGAACAGTTGCTGCAGGTGCTGGCCAATCCCGGCGTGGAAGCGGCCCTGAAGGCGGCGGACAAACTGCAGAAGGCGCCGCTGGCGCCGCTCGTGGCATCGCTCCAGCGCTGGCTGTACGACGTGTTTTCCGTTAAATTGTCCGGCACCATCCGCTACTACCCGCGCCACCGGCGCGAACTGGAAGCGCTGGCCGGGCGCATCAACGTCAGCCGCCTGATGGCCGCCATCAAGGCCGCCAACGAGCGCCGGGCAATTGCCGAACACCCCTTGTCGCCCAAGCTGTTCCTCGAAGACATGCTGCTAGACTACGCGTCAAGTTGCCAATGAAATCAAGAGCTTGCGTTACTGAGTTAATGTAAATTATCTCTGCGCCGTTTGCCACGCTTGACCCCCGGTGTTACAGTCAAGGCACTGAACAGCAACGGAGGCGTGCATGCAACGAGTCACTGGCATCGGCGGCATCTTTTTCCAGGCGCAAGACCCGGCCGCGCTGCGCGCCTGGTACCAGCGCCACCTGGGCCTGGACGTGCAGCCCTGGGGCGGCGCCGCCTTCACCTGGACGGACGCCGCTGGCCAGTCCACTGGCGGCACCACCATCTGGTCCGTGGCGGCCAAGGACAGCGAGCAGTTCGCGCCCGGCAAGGCGTCCTTCATGATCAATTACCGGGTCGACGACCTCGACGCGCTGCTGCAAGCGCTGCGCGACGAAGGCTGTAATGTGCTGGACAAGGCGCCGGACTCGGAATACGGCCAGTTCGGCTGGGTTATCGATCCCGAGGGCAACAAGGTGGAACTGTGGCAGCCGCCAGAAGGGCAGTAGGCGCGGCAATAGGCGAAACCTGCGCCATTCAGCGATAATACCGGCTCAGATAACGATCCCTATTGATTATGCGCGACATTATTGCTGGATTCCTACGTTTCCAAAAAGAGGTTTTTCCTGAGCGCCGCGAGTTGTTCAAGACCCTGGCCACGGGACAAACCCCGAAGGCCCTGTTCATTTCCTGCTCGGACAGCCGCATGGTGCCCGAACTGGTGACGCAGCGCGAGCCGGGCGAACTCTTCGTGATCCGCAACGCGGGCAACATCGTGCCTTCGTACGGCCCGGAGCCGGGCGGCGTCAGCGCCACGGTGGAATTTGCCGTGTCCGCCCTGAACGTGAGCGACATCGTCATTTGCGGCCATTCCGATTGCGGCGCGATGAAGGCGATCGCCACCTGCGCCTGCCTCGATCACATGCCGGCCGTGCGCAGCTGGCTGCACCATGCGGATGCTGCGCGCATGATCAACGAATCGGTCGACCATCCGACGGAGCAGTCGCGCATCGACGGCATGGTGCGCGCCAACGTGGTCGCGCAACTGAATAACCTGCGCACGCATCCCTCGGTGGCGCTGGCCATGGCGCAACATCGTCTGACCCTGCATGGCTGGGTGTACGACATCGAGAACGGTTCGCTCGACGCGCTCGACGAATCGACCGGCAACTTCGTTCCGCTCGCGGAACATCCGGCCTCGCAGATGTAATCGGCTGCCAGCATCCGAACCGCCCCGGCAGGGGATGCGCGCCGCCGCCGTTCCCCTGCCAGTTTTTGCTCCCTCCGGTACAATCCCGCCTTATGTATATCGATTCCCATTGCCATATCAATTTCCCCGAGCTGGCTGCTCGCATGCCCGAGATCCTCGCCAAGATGGCCGAGAACAAGGTGACGCACGCACTGTGCGTGTCCGTCGACTTGCCGGACTTCCCGCAGGTGCTGGCCCTGGCCGAGCAGTATCCGCATATCTTTGCCTCCGTTGGCGTGCATCCCGATTACGAGGACACGCCTGAACCGTCGGTGGAAGACCTGGTGCGCCTGGCCGACCACCCGAAGATCATCGCCATCGGCGAGACGGGCCTCGATTATTTCCGCCTGACGGGCGACCTCGAGTGGCAGCGCGAGCGTTTCCGCACTCACATCAAAGCTTCAAGAATCACCCGTAAACCCTTGATTATTCACACAAGAGCGGCCAGCGAAGACACGATACGCATCATGCGCGAAGAGGGTGCGGGCGTGGCCGCCGGCGGCGTGGCCGGCGTCATGCATTGCTTTACGGAATCGCTCGAAGTGGCGCGCGCCGCCATCGATATGGGTTTCTATATCTCGTTTTCCGGCATCGTCACGTTCAAGAGCGCCAAGGATTTGCAGGCTGTGGCGCTGGAAGTGCCGCTCGAGCGTATCCTGATCGAGACGGATTCGCCGTATCTGGCCCCCGTGCCGTTCCGCGGCCGAATGAACGAACCGGGCTACGTGGCCCACGTGGCCGAGTACCTGTCGACCCTGAAAGGCATCCCCCTGGACCAGGTGGCGAAACAGACGACGGACAATTTCTTCAAGCTATTCAATCAGTTGCCATAACTTCTTAAGGTCCGACATGATGAGAAAACTCGCTGCGGCGATGCTGCTGTGCTGGGCGACGGCCGGCCAGGCGGCGCCGGAACCGGATGCCTTCTTCCGCGCCGTCTCCGTCAACAACGACAGCGGCGTGCGCGGCATGCTGGCTGACGGCATGAATCCGAACCAGCCTGACGCGCAGCGCGGCGACATACCGCTCGTGCTGGCCCTGCGCGACGATGCGGACAAGGTGTTCAAGCTGCTGCTCGACGCCCCCGGCATCGACATCGAGGCGCGTTCGGCCAACGGCAACACGGCGCTGATGATGGCCGCCTACAAGCACAAGCTGGACGCGGTGAACGCCTTGCTGGCCAAGGGTGCCAAGGTCAACCAGAGCGGCTGGACGGCGCTCCACTATGCGGCCTCGGCGGGCGACTTGCCCATCATGAAGATATTGCTCGACCGCGACGCCGTCGTTGATGCGCGCGCGCCTGCCAATATCACGCCGCTGATGTTTGCCGCCCGCGAAGGACAGGAGGGCGCCGTCAAGCTGCTGTTGTCCTGGGGCGCGGACGCCACCCTGAAAAGCGACCATGGCTGGACGGCCGTGCAGTTCGCCCAGGCCGGCGACAAGCCAGGCGTGGTGGCCATCATCGAAGCGGCACAGAAGGCGCGCGCTGCCCGTAAATAAGTACATGTAAGTAATCGTTCTGATAATATTTTCCATGCCAGCGCCAAAACTGGCATGGAATTGCCTCTCACCTCAGCCCTTTGTTCTCCCTGGCGATTAACGATAATGATCGTGTCGCATTAATCAGGAGATTGTTCGCATGGGCCATCACACCACCGTCAGGCGCCGGCTGTATTGTCGCCGCCCCGCGCGCAGCCCGTGCGATATCACTGCTTTCTGGAATGACAAAACCGATCGGCCATCGGAGCCAGACTCCAAGAGGACAGACATGCTGAATGAACGAGAAATCGAGAGTTGTTACCTGGGGCAATTTATCCCCGTCCATTACCACCACAATATGTTGATGGACCAGAACCGCATGCACGGGTTCAAGTCGGCGATCGATTACGCGGTGAAACCCGGCATGAAGGTGCTGGAGCTGGGCGGCGGCACCGGCGTGCTGTCGTGGTTTGCGGCCGCGCGCGCCGACAAGGTCTGGTGCGTGGAGTTCAATCCGGACATGGTCAAGGAAGCGCGCAAGATGCTGGCGCTCAACCCGAACGGTGAAAAAGTCGAAGTCGTTCATGCGGACGCCTTCGAATACCTGCCGCCCGAGCCCGTCGATGTGGTCATCTGCGAAATGATCCATGTGGGCATGCTGCGCGAAAAGCAGGTGGAAGTGATCGAATCGTTCAAGCGCCGCTACCTGGCCCGCTTCGGCGGCCCGCTGCCCATCTTCCTGCCCGAGGCCGTCATCATGGCCGTGCAGCCGATGCAGCAGGAATACGATTTCGAGGGGTTTTATGCGCCCATCGTGCAATTCCAGGAAACCACGGCCATCCATCCAGGTGTGCTGGAACTGGCGCCGCCGTCCGTCTACAGCATCATCGACTTCAGCCAGCCGACGGACAGCGTGTTCGGCTTCGACGGCAAGTTCGTCGTCGAGCGCAGCGGCACCTTGAACGCCTTGCGTTTCGTCACCAAGAATATCCTGGCCGTCGTGCCCGAGCGCTCGACCACCATCGACTGGCTGAACCACTACATGTGTCTGCCGCTGGCCGCGCCGGTGGCCGTGAAGGCGGGCGACGTGCTGCAGGTGAGCTTCCAGTACCGCGCGGGCGGCTCGATCCCCTCGCTGGAAACGTCGATCCGCGCGCAGGTGATCTATGACGTGAATCTGCAGCCAGTGACGCAGAATCCCGTCTACGCCTGATCAGCTGACCAAACCTGCTGCGCGTCGCGATTTGCGGCCTGCGATGCTCACCGTACTAAAGTACGGTTGCGCTTCTTAGCCACAACTCACTGCCGCTCGCTACGGTTTTGTCAGCCGTTCGAAATCAAATTTGGGCAACGCCGCAGCGATTTCATCCTGCGGCGTTTGTCCATTCAGGGTATATTCCGTCTTTTACCACTGGACAGCTTTATTATCATGGAACAGATCGATCAGCGTTACCTCGTGCAACAGAACAAAATCAGCGACGGCGAGACCAAACCGCCCGTGTTTGCCAAGGTAATGCGCAGCAAGGAAGGCGTGTTTGAAGGCGTGTCCTTCATCAAGTCGAAGGACAAGGCCTCCATCCTGACCATCGAAGAGGCCAACCAGGCCATCAAATGGGCCGCCAGCAAGAAGCCGAACGCGCACGAGTACATCACGAAAGTGATTTGCGTCGGCCAGTAAGCCCCCGTTCATTCCCGTTTTTGCACCGTTCATCCCCGTAGCACGCAGTTCGTCGCACGGCCGTTGCCGCCCCCGCGGCGCTTGGCTATAGTGCCGTCACGGTAGCGGGGCAAGCACGGCTTGCTCCGCACATTTCATTCGAGGGGAACGCGATGCTGGGATTCGTGCTGTGGCTGCTGCTCTTGCTGGTGTGCTGGCCCCTGGCCTTGCTGGCTCTCGTGCTGTATCCGCTGGCCTGGCTGCTGTTGCTGCCATTTCGCCTGATCGGCATCGGCGTGGAAGGCGTGTTCGAATTGCTGCGCGCCATCGTCATGCTGCCGGCTCGGGTGCTCGGTGGCGGGCGGCACTAAACTGGATTTCCCATAAAAAATGGCGCCGTCGGCGCCATTTTTTATGCGTGTACTGCTTACAGGTCGACCATGAAACCGGCGCCGATCGATTTCTGCGAATAGTTATAGTCGATCAGGCTCTGGCCATAGCCGGAGAACAGCTGCAGATAGCCTTTCAGGTTGGCTTTCAATGGGAAAGCCCAGCTGGCCTGCATCGAGCCATGCTTCTTGCTGAAATTGCGGCGCGCCGTCACGGCGTATTCATGGCCCTTGTTGCGGTAGCTCACGCGCAAGTCGCCATGTCCCATGTAATCGGTGATGTCGATATTGTCGTTGTCCGTCGCGCTGTTGTCGAGGCGGTGCCAGATGCGGCCCGTGACGGCCAGGTTGTCTTTTTCCACGCCCAGCTCGGCATACACGCGGTTCCAGCTGCGCGACAGGGTCGAGGTCTGGCCATTCGACTGGTGCACGAGGCCCAGGTTCAGGTAATTGAATTCCAGGCCCGCGAAATTCTTGTTGATCGGCAAGATCAGCATCAGCTCCGGCTGGTAATTGGTCTCGCGGAAGGGGCTCGAAGCCTTGCGGTTATACGCCTGCCAGAAACTTTGCTGCGTGTAGCCGAACCACATGTCGATGGGCGTGCCGGCGATGTCCTCCAGCAGTTTCATCTTGAAACTCAGCTGGAAGGTCAATTCCACGTGCTGGCTCTTGATGCCGGCTGGCGTGAAATCCTGGAACGGTTCGTCGTTCGAGGCGTCGCTGTAATTGGCCAGCAACAGATAGGTGTCGCGGTGCGGGCGGAAGTTGAACAGGCCCCGTTTCGATGCGTCGTTCAGTTCCCACGATTGCTGGGTGCGCGAAATCGGTGCTTCCGGCGGCGCCGCGCCAGCCTGCGCGATGGCGGGGATGGCGGCGTTGACGGCGTCCGGCGTGGCCACGCCCGGCGGGCTGACGGGCGTGATGGGAGCAACCTCGGCAGCCGCTGCCAGGGCCACGGCAGCGGTGACGGGATCGCCGCCGGCGGCGATGGTGGCTTTTTCCGCCGCCTTGGCCAGGGTGTCGAAGCAGCCCAGGCGGGCGCTGGCGTCACCAAGCACGGCGCAACGCTGCATTTGCTGTTCCAGTTCGCCGGCCATGGCCAGCGCCGGCGACGCCAGCAGGGAGGAGAGGATTATTTTTCTTAGTTGGATGGTCATAGGCTGAGTGGGGCATGTCATTCGGTGCGCACCTGGGCTGCATGCCGGCGGCGTCGCCTTGCACGGTAATTCACCGTGCGTATTGATTTTGATTAATCTTTGCTGGATTAATAAAGTTGAAAGTATAGCCGAAACTCTTATTTGTCCTGTGCAACGCGCGTGCGCGTTAATGTCAGTGTTGCGCGCATGGTAAAAACCGGTTACCCGCCACTGCCAAAATCGATGTCTGCTACACTGGAAAACCGGCGCAAACACAGTCGTGCCGGGGCTAGCCATGGAGATTGTGATGACCCGCAAAACACCTATCGAGCGCTACCGCAACATCGGCATCAGCGCCCATATCGACGCCGGCAAGACCACCACCACCGAGCGCATCCTTTTTTATACGGGGGTCAATCACAAGATCGGTGAAGTGCACAACGGCGCCGCCACCATGGACTGGATGGAGCAGGAGCAGGAACGGGGCATCACCATCACCTCGGCCGCCACCACCGCGTTCTGGAAAGGCATGGCCGGCAACTTCCCCGAACACCGCATTAACATCATCGACACGCCCGGCCACGTGGATTTCACGATCGAGGTGGAGCGTTCGATGCGCGTGCTCGACGGCGCCGTGATGGTCTACGACGCCGTCGGCGGCGTGCAGCCCCAGTCCGAGACCGTCTGGCGCCAGGCCAATAAATACCATGTGCCGCGCATCGCCTTCATCAACAAGATGGACCGGGTGGGCGCGGATTTCTTGCGCGTGCGCAAGCAGATCGGCGAGCGCCTGAAGGGCGTGGCCGTGCCCATCCAGCTGCCCATCGGCGCGGAAGAGCATTTTACGGGCGTCATCGACTTGCTGAAAATGCGCGCCATCACCTGGGACGACGCCAGCCAGGGAGTGCAGTTCAGCTATGGCGAGATTCCCGCCGAGCTGCTGGCGCAGGCGCGGGAATGGCACGAGCACCTGGTCGAACAGGCGGCTGAAGCGAGCCTCGACATGACGGAGCGCTACCTGAATGGCGACACGTTCACGGAAGCGGAACTCAAGCAGGCTTTGCGTGCGCGCACCATCCGCAACGAAATCGTGCCCATGCTGTGCGGCAGCGCCTTCAAGAACAAGGGCGTGCAGGCCATGCTCGACGCCGTCATCGAATACCTGCCGTCGCCGCTGGAAGTGCCGCCCATCATGGGCCACGACGAGCACGACAACGAGGTGGAGCGCCATCCGGCCGACGACGAGCATTTCTCGGCGCTGGCCTTCAAGATCATGACGGACCCGTTCGTGGGGCAGCTGACCTTCTTCCGCGTGTATTCGGGCGTGGTGAACTCGGGCGACATGGTCTACAACCCCACCAAGAGCGCGCGCGAGCGGCTGGGGCGCATCCTGCAGATGCATGCGAACGAGCGCAAGGAAATCAAGGAAGTGTATGCGGGCGACATCGCCGCCGCCGTGGGCCTGAAAGCCGTCACCACGGGCGACACCCTGTGCGCCATCGACCACATCATCGTGCTGGAAAAGATGATCTTCCCGGAACCCGTGATTTCCCAGGCCGTCGAACCGAAGACCAAGCCGGACCAGGAAAAGATGGGCATCGCCCTGAACCGCCTGGCGCAGGAAGACCCGTCGTTCAGGGTGCATACGGACGAGGAATCGGGCCAGACCATCATGTCGGGCATGGGCGAACTGCACCTGGAAATTCTGGTCGACCGCATGCGGCGCGAATTCGGCGTGGAAGCGAACGTGGGCAAGCCCCAGGTGGCGTACCGCGAAACCATCACGCGCGCGGTGGAAGATATCGAGGGCAAATTCGTCAAGCAATCGGGCGGACGGGGCCAGTACGGCCACGTGGTGCTGAAACTTGAACCGCTGGAGCCGGGCACGGGCTACCAGTTTGTCGACGCCATCAAGGGCGGCGTGGTGCCGCGCGAATTCATTCCCGCCGTCGACAAGGGCATCATCGAAACCCTGAAGGCGGGCGTGCTGGCCGGCTATCCGGTCGTCGACGTCAAGGCGACATTGACGTTCGGCTCCTACCACGACGTCGATTCCAACGAAAACGCGTTCCGCATGGCCGGCTCCATCGCCTTCAAGGACGGCATGCGCAAGGCGTCGCCCGTGCTGCTGGAACCGATGATGCAGGTGGAGGCGGAAACGCCGGAAGAATTCATGGGCAACGTCATGGGCGACCTGACGGCCCGGCGCGGCATGGTGCAGGGCGTCGACGACATTCCCGGCGGCGCGGGGCGCATCGTCAAGGCCCTGGTGCCGCTGGCGGAAATGTTCGGCTATTCCACCACCCTGCGCTCGCTGACCCAAGGCCGCGCCACGTACACGATGGAATTCAAGCATTATGCGGCAGTGCCCAAGCATATCCTGGACCAGGTAGCATCGGCTGGCAAGGCCAGGTAGGTCGGATTAGCGGGGCAACGCCCCGCGTAATCCGACACCACCACAGGCCATGCCAACAATGTTGTCGGCTTACGCGCCTTGCGCTAAGCCGACCTACGCATCAATTCAGGAGGTTTTGCGCAATGATGGCATCGGCCATCTTCTCCGCCTCGTCCACGGGCTGGCTCAGCGCCTGGGTCGTGTAGACGGTGGATGCCGCCATCGGCTGGTCCAGGGTTGCCCCTTCGCCATGGCTGGTGTCGACAGTCACCGTGGTCGACAGGCCGATGCGCAGCGGGTGGGCGGCCAGCTCTTTCGGGTCCAGCGTGATGCGCACGGGCACGCGCTGCACCACCTTGATCCAGTTGCCCGTGGCGTTTTGCGCCGGCAACAGCGAAAACGCGCTGCCCGTGCCGGCCGACATGCCCAGCACCTTGCCGTGGTAGACGACTTTGCTGCCATACAAATCCGTTTCGATGGTCGCCGCCTGTCCCACGCGGATATTGCGCAATTCGGATTCCTTGAAGTTCGCGTCGACCCATAACTGGTCGAGCGGCACGATGGACATCAGCGGCGTACCCGGTGTGACGTGCGAGCCCAGCTGCACGCTGCGCTTGGCGACATAGCCCGAGACGGGCGCGACCACGGCATTGCGGCGCACGGCCAGCCACGCCTGCAGCACGTCGCCCTTGGCCGACAGCACGGCCGGATGGCTGGCCAGGTTGACGCCGGTCACGCCCGCTTTGGCCGACTCGGCCTGGCGCTGCGCCACGATCAAGGCCGCTTTCGCGTCGTCGACGGCCTGTTTCGCATGAACAAGATCTTCGCCCGAGATCGTGTGGTCCGCCGCCAGCGGCGCGCGGCGCGCCAGGTTGCCCTGCGCCGTGGCCAAGGCCAGGCGGCGCTGCTCGATGACGGCGTCGAACTGTCCCACGCTGGCATAACGCTCGCGTTCCTGGCGCACGACGTTGCCCAACCGTGCCTGCGCCTGGCTCAGGGCCAGGTCCGCATCGATGGCGTTCAGGGTGATCAGCGGCGCGCCCGCTTTCACCATCTGCGTCTCGTCGGCGCGGATGGCGTCGACATTGCCCGTCACTTGCGCGGACAGGGTGACGAGGTTGCCGCCCACGTAGGCATTGTCCGTCACTTCTTCCCTGGACAGCACCAGTTGATAGTAGGCGGTCCAGGCGGCGCCGGCCACGAGAAAGGCGGCCGTGATGGCGATCAGGACGGCCTTGCGTTTGCCCGGCTGTTCGGTGGAGGTGGTTGTGGTGTCGCTGCTCATGATGTATTCCGTAATCGATCGTTATTGTTGAGTCGTCGTGGCGGCAAAGTCGCTGCTGCCCCGGTAGCCGCCGCCCAGGGCCACGGTCAGGCTGATTTCCGCGTTCTGGCGCTGGTTTTGCAGCTGCATGCCCAGGTCCACCTGGCCGCGCACGGTCATTTCCGCGTTCAGTTGCGTGGCGCGGTCGGCCAGCCCTTGCTTGAGTCGCGCATTCGCGTTGCGCAGCTGCGCTTCGCTGGCGCGCAGGTTGTCCTGCTGCAGCCGCAGCTGGTTTTCCACGCCTTGTACCCTGGCACCGGCCTGCGCCACGTCGCGCACGACATTGAAGACGTTCTGGTTGTAGTCGGCGATCAGTTCGTTGCGTTCGCTGCGCGCGCCGGCAAGCTGTGCCTGCAGGCGGCCGCTGTCGAACAGGGGCAAGGACAGGGCGGGGCCGATGAACAGGGTGCGGCTGCCGGACTGCAGCAGCTTGCCCAGTTTGATCGCATCGAGGCCGAACGAGGCGCTCAGGTCGATATCGGGGTAGAACGCCGCCTGCGCCGCCTCGATCTTGCTCATCGATGCTTGCACTCGCCAGCGGGCCGCCTGCAAGTCGGGCCGGCGCGCCAGCAATTCCATGCCCAGCTTGGCGGGCAGGGCGTGCGGCAGCGCCTGCGCCTGTTTCGGCTGCAGGCTGGCCAGCGCCGAGCTGTCGCCGCCGAGCAGGGCGCGCAAGGCTTCCCGTTCCGTGACGACCTGCGTCTCCAGCAGGGCAATCTGCTGCTGAAGCAGGCTCAAACGCGTTTGCGCGGACAGATGGTCATCGCTGACGCCGAGGCCGTTGGCGATGCGCTTTTCCTTGTCCAGCACCAGCAGCTGCTGCAGTTGCACCAGCGCATGCAGGTTGTCCATGCGGGCCCAGCCGTTTTGCATGCTGAAGTAGTGGCGTGCGATCTCGGCGGCCAGCATCTGTTCCGCCATCGCGTATTCGGCGCGGCGGGCATTGACTTCACCGAGGCTGGCCGCGATCTGCGCCTTGTGCCTGCCCCACCAGTCCAGGTCGTAATGGGCTTGCACGCCCACCGTGACCTCGTTGTAGTAATTGCCGCCGATGGGGGCGGGCATCAGGCCGTTGCCCGAATAGCGCTGCCGGTTGGCGTTCGCGTCCAAGTCCAGCCTGGGGCCGCGCTGCGCATGCTGGGCGTCAAACGCGGACAGGGCCGAGCCGATGCGGGCGTTTGCCACCGCCAGGTTCGGGCTGGCGGCCAGCGCCTGTTCAATCAGCTGGTCCAGCTGATCGTCCTGGAACTGGCGCCACCACTGGGCGGCGGGCCAGCCTTCGCTGGCCAGGTGGATGTCGGCCGCCAATTGCACGGTGGCCAGGTCTTGTTGCGGCAGCTGTTGCGTGTCGGGCGGAATGCTGGCGCAGCCGGCCAGGGATAAGCTTAGCGCCAGGACGCTCAGGGAGAGTTTCATCGGTGTGTGCATGAGGGTTATTCCATGGCCGCGTGGTCGACCACGACAGGCGCATTTTTCTTCGGTGGTTTGATCAGGAGCAAAAGCGGCAGCACGAGGATGGTCAGCCACATCATCAGCCAGAAGTCGTCGAGGTAGGAGATCATCGACGCCTGCCGCGTGATTTCGCCATTCAGCGCCGCGATGCCCGTGCTCGTGCCCAGGTCGAACACCTGTGCGATGCCGGGGTCATGCAGGGCAGGGTTGGCAATATTGATGTGTTCCGTCAGGGACGCATGGGCGATCTGCGTATTGCGTACCAACAATGTTTGCACGAGGGCGATGCCGATGCTGCTGCCGATATTGCGCACCAGACTGTAGATTGCCGTGCCTTCCGCCCGCATCTGCGGCGACAGGGTGGCGAACGTGGCCGCGCTCAGGGGCACGAAGACGAGGCCCAGGCCGATGCCTTGGATGATGCCGTTCCACACGACCGTCTTCGGCACCAGGTCCAGGGTGAAATTGGCCATTTGCCACAGCGAAAAGGCGGTAATCGAAAAGCCCACGCCCAGCAGGATGCGCGTATCGATCTTGCCCGTCAGCCTGCCGACGATCAGCATGGCCAGCATCGTGCCCAGGCCGCTGGGGGCCGTCACCAGGCCGGCAATGGCCGCCGGGTAATTCATCAAGCCTTGCAGCATCGACGGCGTCAGCGCGCGGGTGGCGAACAGCACCATGCCGACGATGAAGATGAACAGCAAGCCGCTCACATAGTTCGAATTCTTCAGCAGGCGGTAATCGAGGAAGGACTTGCCGGCCGGGCGCAGGGCCGTGTGGGCGATGAAGTAACAGAGGCTCATGGCCAGCACGATGGCTTCGATCCACGTTTCCGTCGAGGAAAACCAGTCGTTCTGCTCGCCCCGGTCCAGCAGCATCTGCAGCGCGCCGATGGACAGGCTCAAGGTGGCAAAGCCGAACATGTCAAAGTTCATGCGGCGGTTGGGCGGGTCCTTGCGGATGTAGCGCCAGATGCCATAGAAGGCCATGGCGCCGATGGGGATGTTGATGAAGAAGACCCAGCGCCAGCTGTAGCTGTCCGTCAGCCAGCCGCCCAAGGTTGGTCCCAGGATGGGGCCGATCATCACGCCCATGCCCCAGATGGCCATGGCCGAGCCGTGTTTTTCGCGCGGATTGATGTCGAGCAAGACCGCCTGCGACAGCGGCACGAGGGCCGCGCCGAACACGCCCTGCAGCAAGCGGGCGGCGACGATCTCGGACAGGGTGCCGGACAGGCCGCACAGCACGGAGGCGAGCGTGAAACCGGCGACCGACACGAGAAAGGTGTTTTTCTGGCCGAAACGGTCGCACAGCCAGCCCGTCAGGGGCGTGGCGATGGCGGCGGCGACGATGAACGAGGTCAGCACCCAGGTGATCTGGTCTTGCGAGGCGGACAGGCTGCCTTGCATGTGGGGCAGGGCGACGTTGGCGATGGTGCCGTCGAGCGCCTGGATGATGGTGGCGAGCATGATCGAAATCGTGATCATGCGCCGGTTCAAGGTCGGGTCCTGTGAAGCGGGCAGCGCCGGCGTGGTACTGGCTGTGGCCGAACTCATGCGGATTTCTCCGTGGCCGCCTGTAGCGCTTCCAGCAGTTCGGTGGCGGCCTGCAGCTGACCGGGATCAATGCCCTGCAGCAGTTCCTTGCGGAAACCGTCCGCTTCCTTGCGCACCGTGTCATACACCTGCAGGCCAGCTTCCGTCAGCACGACGAGTTTCACGCGGCGGTCCGTTTCCGACGGCTGGCGCTGCACGAAGCCCGATTTCACGAGCCGGTCCAGCATCGACACCATGGTGGGGTTTTCCACGCCCAGCTGATGGGCCAGTTCGCTTTGCGAGGGCGGCTGCGGCGATTTGGCGATCATGGCGATGCACATCCAGCTCGCTTGCCCCAGGTCCAGGTCTTTCAGGCGCCGGTCGATGGCATGGCGCCAGCCGCGCGCCGTCTTGTGGAGCGCGGCGGAAAAGCGCTCTTCGATAGAAATCATAAGGTGAGTCGTCTAATGGTTAGGTGTCTAACTAATATTTTAGCATGCTGGTTTGACAGGCGTACAGGCCTTTCCGTTTGCCGGCGCCGCTGGTACATTAACAGTGAGCCCACCACCATCAGGAGACAGCATGACGACGGAAAAACAGAAGCAGGACGGACAGCACCGCGACAGCAGCGACTTTGTCATCACGCAAACCTTCGACGCGCCGCGCGAGCTGGTGTTCCAGTCGTGGGTGGAGCCCGATCGCCTGGCCCAGTGGTGGGGTCCCGTCGGCTTCGAATTGAGCGTGCTGGCGCTGGACTTGCGGCCGGGCGGCGTCTTCCACTACGGCATGCGCGCCGACAATGGCTACGAGATGTGGGGCAAGTTCACCTACCAGGCCATTGAAGCGCCGGAAAAGATCGTCTCGATCCTGTCCTTCGCCGACAAGCAGGGCAATGCCGTGCAGCACCCGGTCAGCGCGACGTGGCCGCTGGAATCGTTCAATGTCATGACGCTTACCGAGGAAAACGGCAAGACGACGATGACCTTGCGGTCGACGCCCCACAAGGCGACCGATGAGCAGCATGAGACGTTCAAGCAGGGGTTTGAGTCGATGACGCAGGGGTTTAAGGCTACTTTTGCCCAACTGGCACAGTACCTGGCGCGTGTTCAGTGATCGTATTGTTTTGAACGGCGGGCCAGAGCCGCGAGCCTAAGAAAATGGCCATGGCTGCGTTGCTTGGGCTCGCCGTACTCATCGTACTGTCTTCGCCCGCGCGCCTTGCCCTGGCCATTTTTCAGGCCCGCTGGGCCCGGGGAGCCTGGGTTGAGGGGGTGGGCCTATTCTTCTTGCTGTTGCCAGTTCGCGGTTGATGAGCGTCAGCTGTCGCCCCAAAGCAGCCGCTCACCAGCCCTCGTACCGGCCTAAGCTCGCGTTTCCTTAAGCCGGCGCGAACTATAGTAGCTTGGTACGGCACACTCGGGAGATCAGGCTATTCGTGCGTAGGTTTTTCCATCCAAGACTCGTTTCACTTGATCCACGTTTTTCGCCCCGATGCGGACGTAGATCTCCTCTGGCGTGTGGTAGTTGGCGAGCTCACGTATTGCCTTGACTTGGACGACGGATAAGCGCCCGTCCCGCCCGCAAATCTGCGCTATCGCCCAGTCGTTGTCCTTCCACTTTTCGGCGACCCACGGCGCCGGTAATCCCAAGCGTGGATGGTCATTCAGCCACTTGTGCAGAATCTTGTCGCGGTCATCGGGCAGAGGAACAGCGCCTTTCGAAAGCATTCCGTTTTCCCGAAGGTAGCGTAGGCCACTCTTTCCGCCTGGGACCATATTTAGCCGGCGTTCATCATCCCAATGGCCTTCCACCAGAAACTCTTCCGCCTCGTAGAGCTGCTCCAGATCGTCGGTGATAGCCATCACTTTGTGGTGCACGTACGTAAGACGCCCACCCTCTTGCTCCTCTCGAAATCGACGATGGAAAAGCAATGGACTGCCCGTCCCAATCGCGCGACAGTGCTCGGACCAGCGCTTTTGCCAGCTTCGGGTGGACACACCAACATAAAAGTACCCATCGTCAGGGTACGATGCACCAGCGCCGAAGATATGCTGGTAGAGGACGTATGTGCGTTCAGGGTAGTGCTTGGGCGAAAGTAAGAAAACTGCGGGCAACGAAAATACAAGGCTAGGGCTCCTGATCGTGCTTTCGTCAATCTGCGTAGCTCCGCGCATGGCCGCAGCCAAATACGCAGGGTCAGTAACAACTTCCACCGAAATCCTAGGCCGGATAGCTAACTCGCCTTCGCCCAAGGCGCCGAGTCCGTACCCTGACTTGCGGTCCACAGTTCTATGCCCATCCATGAGCTTCTGGAACGGAGCGATGAACCCCTGACGGTCGCTCATGAATATCATGCGCACCACGGGTATCACTTTGCCTGGCGTGAGCCTAAAAACACCGTGGGGATTTGCAGCCACCCGCGCCCATTCCAATCCGAAGTCGGAGGCCCGTATGAAGTCTTCCAGCAATTGCTCAACCTCGCGCCGCCGTCCAATCATCGACTTCGGCGCCAGATGCTCCCACCAAGCCTTGTTTAGCTTCATCGAGTCGCCTCCTATTCTTCAAAAGCCGGCAGGCCCAGCGCATTATTGGTGTCCCTTTTGAGAGCCAAGCTTGCACGTCTGTAGCTCCCCACTCCCAAACCAGCGCCGAACGAGGCATCTTTATGGGGTATCACCGCACTCTAGCTGCACTACCATCGCGGTGATCAAAGCTCAGAAAACGCTCTAGACCATAGAGCCGAACGGCGGCTTCTGGCCGGTTGGTGTCATTGGTAGGCTGCTCCCAAAAGCGGTCACATGTCAAAGAAAAACACGCTTACGCCTTGCTCAGTCATTTTACTTTTGGAGCCAAAGACCACCACGGATTCATGCTTTCGCCTGCTGACTGTTCAAGATCTTGCTCGCTCAAGCTGAAAGCACCAGGGAACTCTTCTAGCGCCTTAGAATAAATCCCCTTGTTTAGACAGAAACTATAGGCAATTAGCAGAACGGATTCAATGAACTGATACGAATGCTGCCAATGCTCTTGAAGCCAACGTTGTAAATGATCGCGAAGACCTGATGGGGGAATTTCATAGGTGTGCCATTGATGGTGCGCGAGCTCGCGAAGTTTGCGGAGGGTAAGGAACTTGTCCTCCCCTTCGGATTCGATCAGTGCAATCCTGGTATGCTCCCAAACCGTCAAAGGATGAAGTCCATCTGGCAGGTTCTCGTATTCCTTGATGTTCATTTCCAGTCAATCTGGCAAAAATCATTAATCAATGTTCGTGGCTGCTATTGGCCGAAGGCTACCGTTAGTAAGCTACGCTCCGGCGCAGACTTTAGCAGAAAATGTCATGGTCACGGCCAGCTGTCAAGATCCGCCGTTGACGGGTCAAAGTTATCCCCCTCAATTTCCAGGATAAACTCATATGGTGATGAGGGCGCGAATTCGGAACGAAGAAAAACACAATCGCCCACGAGTACTTTATCCAGGCGAGCTTCCATCAGTTGCGCTAACTGATAGATTTCACTGATAGGTCCGGCTATCCAGTGGTCAGTAATTTCTGTGGTCGGGCAGGTTCCAATTTCAAGATATTTGTACGGTCCGAAGTGTTCGTGTTCCGAAACAATCCTATTACGTGGGTTGGCGGCATATGCGCGTATCGCCTCGGCTAATTGTCGAAGTCCCGCTTTGAGGCCTCGCAATCGCCATTCTTTGAGATCGTCATCTCTCTCATAGAAAAAACCAAGCTCAAGCCATTCGCACTGGGTCATTGCATTGATTTTTGTGCTTGGCATATCATTCCTATGAGACGGCTCATGGCCGCTTTCCGCCTGGGCCAATAATAGCAGTATGACTAAAGGCGCACTCCCAGCCAGATCACCGATTCCGTGGCGCCGAATACCATGCCGCTCAGTATGCGTCCGAACATCCCGCTGCCTTGCGCGTGGATGGATGCCTGGTCGTGATGTTCCTGCTCGTCCTTGAGGATTGCTGTAATGGCGCCAGCCGCATCATCGTCGTCGCTCAATATAGTGAGTTGGTGCTGCAGATGCCGGAGGACCACCCGTTTGACGGCCACGGTGGTCAGCGAGATCGCGCGCGCACCGCACAGCCCCGTGGCGATGCCCAGCGCATAGCCACCCGCCGCACACAGGGAATAGCTGCGGCAGCGCGGCAAGCCACGGCGTTCGAGAACGTCATGAAATATCGTCCTGTGCTCCCGCTCATGCGCCCTCAAGGCCCGTAGTTCCGGCACGAGATGGCTTGCGGTCAAACGGGCCACGAAGATCTGGCCGGTATAAATGCTGATGGCTCCTTGCTCTCCCGCATGGTTTACCTTCATCGCCCGGTTCGAAAACTGCGTATTCGCATGCATTGATCAATTGCCTTATTGGTTCTGATCGCCCGCCATCCCCAGCATCCCCCGCACCACCGGCAAAACCATCTTCCACGCATTCGACGTCGCGGCAATCTCGTCATAATGACTGGCGCCCGGCAAAATCAGCACCTCCGCATGGTCGCCGGCCTTGAGCACCCTGGCCGCGTAGTCGTGCGCGACGCGGGGAGGGGAGATGGTGTCCAGTTCTCCCGTGGCAAGCACGGTGCGGCTGCCGTTGGGGATCAGGTCGGCGGCGTTGGTGTCGCTGTAGATGTCGGGACGCTCAGTGCTGGCGCTGCCTGCCAGTTGCGCGATGTCGCGTTCGCAGCTGCTCTTGATCAAGTCTTTCTCGTGGCGCAGGTCGGCCAGGCCGCCCAGGCTCAGGATATTTTTTATTGGCAAGTACTTGTCGCGGTACAGGGGGCTGGTCCTGGGCAGCTTTTCGCGGCCGGCGATCCACTGCACCAGCTGGCCGCCGGCCGAGTGGCCCATGGCGACGATGCGGCTCGTGTCGATCTGGTACTGGGGCGCGTGCTGCTGCAGGCTGTCGAGCGCCGCGTGCATGTCTTCGTAGGTGCCCGGATAGCCGCCACCCGGCTCGTCGACCCGGCGGTACTCGACGTTCCACACGGCGATGCCTTGCGCGACGAGGGCGCCGGCCACGTTGCGCATCTGTTTGATGCCGCCGAAGGCCACCGTCCAGCAGCCGCCATGGACGAGCACGACGACGGGGAACGGGCCGCTGCCTTCGGGCCGGAACAGCTGCGCGTATTGCGACGGCGCGGGGCCATACGCGATCTGCGCCGTGGGGGCGGGGCCGCTCAGGGCCAGGTAATCGTCGAGGCTCATGGGGGCGGCGACGGCGCCTTGGACGGAGGCGAGCAGGGCGGTGGCGATCAGGGAGGACGGCAAGGTGGTAGGCATGCTGGGATTCGCTTGAGAAGAGAGCAACACTTTAGCATAGGGTCGCGTGGGGGGAGAGATCAAGGGGCATGCTGTTTTCCTCCTGCAAGAGCGTTGCCCCATGGTATATTTCGGGCATCAGTTTTCCCCTTATCGACACGGTGCACGCAAACAACATTCTTTCCTTGCTGGACGCCGAACATAGTGCGCTGGGCAGCATCGCGGCAGGCGCCGACCTGGCCCAGGCATTGGAGCATTTGTTGCTGGCGCTGCAAGACCTGGCCGAGGGCGGCGCGCATGCCTGCCTGGTGCTCATCGACGAGGCCGACCGCTTTTGCGGCTTGTCCGCGCCCAGCCTGCCACAAGACCTGTGCCTGGCCCTGCGCCACGGCGGCGAACAGCCTTCTCCATTCGGCACGGCGGCCTTTTCCGGCGCGCCCGTATATTGCGGCGACATCACGCGCGACGTGAACTGGAGCGCCGGACGCAAGGAAGCCATGCTGCACGGCTACCGCGCCTGCTGGGTCGCCCCCGTCTTTGGCGCGAAGGGGCATATCCTGGGTGTGCTGGGCCTGTTTTTCCAGGCGACATGCCATCCCACGCAACCGGAAATCGAACTGCTGGCGCTGGCCGCGCGCGTGGCCGCGCATGTCATCGAGCGGGGCCAGCTGGAACAGGCGCTGCACGACAGCCGCGAACACTTTCATTACGCCATCGAGCTCAACACGCAAGTGCTGTGGACGGCCGACCTCGACGGCAAGCTCGACTATGTGGCGCAGCGCTGGCGCGACTGGACGGGCGGCAGCGGCCTCGGTACCAGCTGGCTGGACGCCATCCATCCCGAGGACGTGCCCCGCACACTGGCGGCGTGGAGCGAAGCGGTGGGCAGCGGCCAGCCCCTGGACCAGGAAATGCGCGTGCGCCGGCAGGATGGCCAATACCGCTGGGTGCATTCGCGCGCGTATTGCCGGCGAGACGAACGCGGCCAAGCCGTGAAATGGTATGGCTCCTGCGAAGATATCGACGAACACTGGCAGGCGCGCAACGCCTTGCTCGACAGCGAGGCGCAGTTCCGTTCGCTTGCCTCGACCATGCCCAACCAGGCCTGGCTGGCGCATGGCAGCGGCGCCACCTACTGGGTCAACGAACAGGTGTGCGAATACACAGGGCAATCGATGAAGTCGCTTGTATCGAGCGGCTTTCGCCACTGCGTGCATCCGGACGACGTGCAGATCACGCAGAAAAGCTGGGACCGGGCCGTCGCCACCGCCAGCGCCTATGAGCAGGAGTTCCGCATGCGCCGCGCCAGCGACGGCGCCTACCGCTGGTTCCTGGCGCGCGCCTTGCCCCTGTTCGACGAGGCGGGCAAGGTACTGCGCTGGGTGGGCACGAATACGGACGTGCAGGAACAGAAGAACGTGCTGGAAAAGATGGCCTACCTGAATTCCTCGCTGGAAGTGGAAATGGCCAACCGCACGGCAGACCGCGACCGCATGTGGCGGCTGTCCACCGACATTATGCTGGTGGCGGACCTGTCCGGCATGATCATTGCCGTCAACCCCGCATGGAGCAAGATCCTCGAGCGCCCGGAAATCGAATCGCTGGGCATGGACTTCATCAGCCTCGTGCATCCCGACGACCGCATGGCGGCCCTGCAGGATTTGTCGCGCCTGGCCCACGGCGCGCCCACCTTGCGCATGGAAAACCGCTACCGCCGCCGCGATGGCGGCTACCGCTGGATTTCCTGGACGGCCGTGCCGGCGCAAAAGCTGATTCACGCCATCGGCCGCGACGTCACCGATGAAAAAGAGGCGCGTCTGGCGCTCGTGCGCAGCGAGCAAGCCTTGTTGCAGGCGCAAAAGCTGGAATCGATCGGCAAGCTGACTGGCGGCGTGGCCCATGATTTCAATAACGTGCTGCAAATCATCTCCGGTAATTTGCAGTTGCTGAAGCTGACCGTGGCCGATAATCCGCAGGCGGCCAGGCGCCTCGATTCAGCCGCCTCGGCCGTCGAGCGGGGCGCCAAGCTGTCGTCGCAACTGCTGGCCTTTGCACGGCGCCAGCCATTAAAACCGCTGGTGACGGACCTGGGCCGGCTGCTGCGCCGCATGCATGAGCTGATCCGCCGCGCCCTGGGTGAGGCGATTACCGAGGAAACCTTCATCAGCGAAGGCTTGTGGCATACCCTGGTCGACCCGAACCAGATGGAAAACGTGCTGCTGAACATGGCCATCAATGCGCGCGACGCGATGGACAAGGGCGGGCGCCTCACGTTTACCTTGAGTAACGTCACGCTCGACGCCGCCTATGCCAGCCTGCATGCCGATGTGCTGGAGGGGCAATACGTGCTGCTGACCATCACGGATACGGGCCACGGCATGGAGCGCGACGTGATCGACCAGATATTCGAACCGTTCTTCACGACGAAAAAGGAAGGCGAGGGCACGGGCCTGGGCCTGTCCATGGCGTACGGCTTCATCCGCCAAAGCGCGGGCCACATCAAGGTGCATAGCGCGCCGGGCGCCGGCACGACGTTCAAGATATATTTGCCGCGCTCACTGGAAAAGCTGGCCGAACCGCCGCCTGGCCTGACGGGCCCCGTGCTGGGCGGCGGCGAGACCATCCTCGTGGTGGAAGACGACGCGCCCGTGCAGCACACGGTGGTCGACATGCTGCGCGGCCTAGGCTACGACGTGCTGCATGCGGACGACGGCGCCTCGGCGCTGGCCCTGCTGGGCACGGGCGTGGCCATCGACCTGCTGTTTACGGACGTCGTCATGCCCGGTCCCGTCAGCAGCAAGGAGCTGGCGCAGCAGGCGAGATTGCTGCTGCCGGACCTGGCCGTGCTGTTTACCTCGGGCTATACGCATAACGCCATCATGCGCGGCGGGCGCTTGGACGCTGGCGTCGAGCTGTTGAGCAAACCCTACCGGCGCGAAGACCTGGCGCGGCGCATCCGCCATTTGCTGGCCGACCGCCGCCTGGTGGGCGCGCCCGATCCGTCCGGGCGGCGCATCCTGCTGGTGGAAGACAATGACGATGCGCGCGAAATGACCACCGAGATGCTCAATATGCTGGGGCACACCGTGCACGGCGTGGCCAGCGCGGAAGCGGCCATGCCGCTGTTGGCCATGCCGGGCCTGGACGTGCTGGTGACGGACATCAGCCTGCCCACCATGTCCGGCCTGGAGCTGGCGCGCCATGCGCGCGCGCACTGGCCGCAGCTGGAGGTGGTGTTTGCTTCAGGACACGACTGGGGCGCCAGCCTGATGCAGGACGCCAGCGCGCGCTTCCTGCGCAAGCCGTTTGGCCTGGAAGAGCTGGCCAGCGCACTGAAGGCACGCCGGCTCGACGTCTACTGACCTGGCGGCAGCAAGGCCCGCTGTAATTGCTTGACGGTAAATGGTTTCACCAGAAAGCGCGCCTGCGGGTCGAGCACGCCGGAATTGGCCGGCGCATGGCCGGTGGAAAACACCACTTCCAGCTGCGGATAGTCGCGCGCCGCCAGCTCGGCCAGCTGGACGCCCGACATCTGCGGCAGGCTGATATCGGTCAGCAGCAGATCCAGTCCCGGCGTGCCCAGCAGCGGCAGGGCTTCCTCGGCCGTGCCCACGGCCAGCACCGTGTGACCGAGCATGGCCAGCAGTTCGCTCGTCATCGCGCGCGCGTCGGCATTGTCTTCCACCAGCAGGATATGCCTTCCCTCCGGCAGCGCCGGCGCAGGCTGCGGCGCCAGCTGCGCACGGTACTGGTGCAGGGCCGTCACATGGCGGCCATTGGCCAGCAGGTGGCGGATGCGCCGCGCCAGGTCTTCGCGCCGGTAGGGCTTGCTCAACAGCTCCACGCCCGGCTCCAGGCGGCCGCCTTGCATGATGGCGTCCTGCGTGTAGCCCGAGGTAAACAACACGGCCAGCTGCGGCAGCAGCAAGCGGGCCTGGCGCGCCAGTTCCGTGCTGGCTACCTTGCCCGGCATTACCACGTCCGTAAACAGCAGGTCGATGGGCACGCCGCTGCCGACGATGGCCAGCGCGCTTTCGCCGTCGCTGGCGCGCAGCACGACGTAGCCGAGGCCGCGCAGCATGTCCACCACCGTCGTCTGCACCTGCACGTCGTCTTCCACGACGAGGATGGTTTCCTTGCCGCCCAGCACGGGTCCGCCCAGTTGCAGCGGCAGTTCCGTTTCCGCTTCGAGCGAGCGCGGCAGGTAGATGCGGAAGGTGCTGCCGTGGCCCGGCAGACTGTCCACCGTCAGGTGGCCGCCGCTCTGGCGCAGGAAGCCATAGGCCATGCTCAAACCCAGGCCCGTGCCTTCGCCTTCGCTTTTGGTCGTGAAGAACGGTTCGAAAATCTTGTCCAGCAGTTCGGCGGGAATGCCCGTGCCCGTATCCGAGACGGCAAGCTGCACGTAGTCGCCGGGTGCCACGTCCGCATGGCGGGCCGCGTAGCCGCTGTCCAGCACGCTGTTGCTCAGTTCGATGGTCAGCTGGCCCTGGCCATTCATGGCGTCGCGCGCGTTGATGGCCAGGTTGAGGATGACGTTTTCCAGCTGGTGCGGGTCGACCAGGGCGCGCCAGCAGTCGTCGGCCAGCAGCAGACGCGTCTCGATGGTTTCGCCCGTGGCGCGCCGCAGCAGCTCTTCCGTCGAACGCAGCAGCTGCGCCAGGTCCGTCACCAGCGGTTTCAACGGTTGACGCCGCGCAAAGGCCAGCAGCTGGGCCGACAGCTTGGCGCCCCGTTCCACGGCGGACGAGGCGCTGGCGATGCGCTTGGCAGCCAGCGGGTCGCCATCCAGGGTCATCTGCAGCAGTTGCAGATTGCCCGAGATAATTTGCAGGACGTTATTGAAATCATGGGCCACGCCGCCCGTCAGCTTGCCCAGCGCTTCGAGCTTTTGCGATTGCAGCAGGGCCATCTCGCTGTGGCGCAACGATTCCTGCATGCTGCGCAAGGTGCTTTCCGCCTCCTTTTCCAGGGTGACGTGGCGCCCGGTGGCAAACACCAGGTCGCCTTCGGTCGCCGCCACCCACGACAGCCAGCGGTGGCCGCCATCGCGGTGCCGGTAGCGGTTTTCAAAGCTGGGCATGGCTTCACGCGACACTTGCGCCAGCGCCTGGCGCGTGGCGGCCGCATCCTCGGGCAGCACGAAGTCGAAAAGGCTGCGGCCCAGCATTTCCTCGGGCAGCCAGCCCAGGATGGCGCTGGCGGCCGGGTTGACTGCGGTAAAGCAGCCGTCGGCATCGATGGCCACCATCAGGTCTTGCGCGCTGCGCCACAGCCGTTCGCGCTCGCTGTTGCGGGCGGCCAGGTCCGCTTCCAGTTTCTTTTCCACGGTGATGTCGCGCGCGCTGCAATACACTTTCTCGCCCTCGGGCACGGCCACCCACGACAGCCAGTGCCAGCCGCCCAGCTTGTGGCGGTAGCGGTTTTCGAAGCGTAGCGCCGGCTGGCCCTGGTTGGCTGCCTCCCAGGCCGCATAGGTGCGCGGTAAGTCTTCGGGATGGATCAGTTCAAAAAATTTCGTCGTGCGGATTTCCTCGACCGACCAGCCCAGGGTGGCTTGCCAGGCGGGGTTCGAGTGTTCGAAATAGCCGTCGAGGTTGAGCACGCCCAGCAAGTCGGGGCTGACGTTCCATGTGCGGCCGAACTCGCGCGTGCGCTCGGCCACCTGCGTTTCCATGGTGGCGCTGAGGGCGCGCAGGCGCGATTCCGCCCTGGCCCGCAAGATGGTCGACCAGACCCGTTCCGACACTTGCACGGCCAGTTCGATTTCGTCCGCATGCCACAGCCGTGCCGCGCTGCTGTGCACGACGAACAGGGCCGCCAGCCGGCCCTCCTTGGCAATGGGAATGTTCAGGAAGGCACGGATGCCCAGGCGCGCGAACGTGGCCAGCGCGGCCGGCATGGCCGTGCGCGGGTCGCTCGCCACATCGCTGACGGCCAGCGCCTGGCCGGCGGCCAGGGCATCGGCCAGGCGGGCGGCATAATCGCCGAGGAAATACTCGCCGGCGGCGCCGGGCGCCAGGCCGTCGCTCCACGCATGCTGCAGGGTAGGGCATTGCAGGCTCTGGTCGATATCGAAACAGGCCACCTGCTGGGCGCCCAGGCGCTGTCCCAGCAGCTGCGCCGACAGGGACAGGATCTCGCCCGTGTCCTGCAGCAGCCGCAGCCGGCGTTCCAGCTGCAGCAAGAAGGCGACGCCGCTGGCGCCGGCCTGGCCGCGGGGGGCGGGTGTGATGGTCATGCCGGCCTCAGCTGCCGGCCAGCGGCAGGGTGACGCTGAACAGGGCGCCATTGCCGGGCTGGCTTTGCAGGGTGATGGCGCCGCCATGCGCGTCGACCAGCTGCTTGGTGATGAACAGGCCCAGGCCCAGGCCGCCGGTGCGGTCCTGGTGCATGACGCGCTCGAAGGCGTCGAAGATGCGTTCCTGGTCGCGCGCATTGATGCCGATGCCATGGTCGCGCACTTCGATGACGGCGCTGTTCTGCGTGTGCGCCAGGCTGATTTCGACGGGCTGGCCCTGGCCGTAGCGCACGGCATTGCTGATCAGGTTGACGACGATCTGCTCGACGCGGAAGGCATCCCAGTAACCGTGGATGGGTTCGAAGGCCAGCACTTCCAGCACGCTGCCGGCCGCGGCGGCATACGGCGACAGGTCGTCGGCCACCCGGCGCACCAGGCTGGTCAGGTCGACCGATTCGCGGCGGATCGACAGCTTGCCGCTGGTAATGCGCGACACGTCGAGCATGTCGTCGATCAGGCGCACCATGCTGCGGATTTGCCGCCCGTCGCGCGCCACCATCTTGCCCAGCTTTTCAGGCTCGAAGGCGGCCAGGTTGCCCCGCTCGAGGTTCACGGTGCGCATCTGCGTCTCGAGGAACAGCGTGTTCAGGGGCGTGCGCAGCTCGTGCGCCACCATGGACATGAATTCGTCGCGCAGGCGCAGCGAGCGCTGCAGTTCAGCCTGGGTGGCGCGCAATTCCTTCAATAACGCTTCCTGCTGCTGGCGGCTGTGCTCGAGCGCCTGCACCTGGCGCCGCGTCTCGCTGCGCTGCTGGTGCAGGGCGACGAACACGTTGACCTTGCTTTGCACGGCATTGATGTCGAGCGGCTTGTGCAGGAAGTCGACGGCGCCGCTTTCATAGCCCTGGAAGGCGAAATTCATTTCCTTGCCGGCCGCCGTGACGAAGACGATGGGGATATGGCGCGTCTTTTCCGTGCCGCGCATCAGTTGCGCCAGCTCAAAGCCATCCATTTCCGGCATTTGCACGTCGAGGATGGCCAGCGCGAAATCGTGTTCGAGCAGCAGGGCCAGCGCTTCTTCGCCGGACGAGGCCTGGTAGACGCTGCGGTCGCTCTCGCGGATCAGCGCATTGAGCGCGCGCAGGTTTTCCGGCAAGTCATCGACGATCAGCAGTTTGGTGCTTGTTTCATTCATCATGTTTCAATCCTGGCATGTGCCGCCCAGCGTAATGGGAAGCGGCGTGCGACGGCGCACGCTTGCGGTAGAGCTTTTCGGGACCCGGCAATGGCTCGAAGTCGGCGGCAAAGCGCGTGAAATGCGTGCTTTCCTTGCTGCCCAGGCCCAGGAAACCCCGGTGGCACAGCGAGTCGTGGAACAGGCCCAGGGCCCGCTCCTGCAAGGTTTTGTTGAAGTAAATCAGCACGTTACGGCACAAAATCAATTGCGTTTCGATAAAAACGCTGTCCGTGGACAAGCTGTGGTCGGCAAAGTTGATACTGTCGAGCAGACGCTGCTCGAAACGCGCCGTGGCATGCTCGACCGTGTAGTAGTCGGCCAGCTGGCCCAGGCCGCCCGCTGCCAGGTAGTTGGCGCCATACTCCTCGAGCCGGTGCAGCGGATACACGCCGCGCGCGGCCGTGGCCAGCGCCTGCGGATTGATGTCGGTGGCGTAGATCGTGCTGCGTTCGAGCAAGCCTTCCTCGTGCAGCACGATGGCCAGCGACAGCGCTTCTTCGCCCGTGCAGCAGCCGGCCACCCAGATGGTTGGCGACGGGTAGGTTTTCAGCACGGGCACCACGTGTTCGCGCAAGGCGAAGAAAAACGCCGGGTCGCGGAACATTTGCGTGACGGGCACGGTCAAAATCTGCAGCAGCTTGCCAAAGCTGGCTGCGTCGTGCAGCACTTGCTGTTGCAAGGCAGGCAAGTCGGCGCAATGGAAGCGCTCGAGCGCCTGGTTCAGGCGGCGGCGCTGCGAGGGCAGGGAATAGTCGCGAAAGTCGTAGCTGTAGCGCTGATAGATGGCTTCCATCAGCGCATGCAGCTGCTCGTCCGTGTAGCGCGGGGACATCAGCGGCTTTCCATCGCGTGGCGTGGCATCAGATGCGTTCCATCTTCGGCATCCACACGCGCAGCAGCGAATACAGACGGTCCAGGTCGATCGGCTTGGCCAGGTAGTCGGATGCGCCCGCCTGCAGGCATTCTTTCTGGTCATTCTTCATGGCCTTGGCCGTAATGGCGATGATGGGCAGCTTGTTGTAGCGGCCATCGGCGCGGATCAAGCGTGTCGCTTCCAGGCCATCCATGCCCGGCATCATGACATCCATCAACACCAGGTCGATATCGTCCACGCTGTTGAGCTTGCTGATGGCTTCGAAGCCGTTGCGGCCGATTTCCACCACCACGCCTTTCTGTTCCAGCGCATTCGTCAGGGCAAAGATGTTGCGCACGTCGTCGTCCACCAGCAAAATCTTGCGTCCTTCAAACACGCGCTCGCGGCTGCGCACCTGTTGCAGCATGCCCTGGCGCTCGCTCGACAGTTCCGACTCCACCTTGTGCAGGAAGAGGGTCACTTCGTCGAGCAGGCGCTCGGGCGAACGGGCGCCCTTGATGATGATCGAGCGCGAATATTTCATTAAATCCGCTTCTTCCTCGCGGCTCAGGTTGCGGCCCGTGTAGACGATGACGGGCGGGAACGAGCACAGCTCTTCATGTTCCATGCGTTCGAGCAATTCGTTGCCCTGGATGTCGGGCAGCTTCAAGTCGATGATCATGCAGTCGAAAATTTGTGTCTTCAGCAGTTCCAGCGCCTGCTCACCCAAGGCCACGGCCGTGATTTCCACGTCGTTGTCGCTGATCAGGTGCACCACGCTTTCGCGCTGGCGTTCGTCATCCTCGACCAGCAGGATGCGCTTCATCTGCTGCGTGAATTTTGATTCGAGCTTGTGGAACACTTCCTTCAATTGTTCGCGCGTGCGCGGCTTGGTGGCGTAGCCGATGGCGCCCAGCTGCATGGCTTCCTGGATCTGGTCGTTGCCGGAGACGATGTGCACGGGAATGTGGCGCGTCAGCGGGTTTTCCTTCAATTGCTGCAAGACCAGCAAGCCCGGGCGGTCCGGCAAGCCCATGTCGAGCAGGATGGCGTCGGGCAGGAATTCTTCGGCCAGGCGCAAGCCTTCGTCGGCGCCGTGCGCCACCAGGCAGCGGTATTGCATTTCATGCGCGAGGTCGAACAGGATGCCGGCAAACGACGGCTCATCCTCGATCACCAGCACGGAACGCTGGCCCGTCTTGGCGGGAGGCACGCTATCGCGGTCATCCTGGAACGTGGGCAGCGGCACGGGCTTGGCGGCGGGGGCCGCCTTTGGTGCGGCGGCCGCGGTTTTTGCGGGCGCTTGCGGCGCGGCGTGGGGCGCTGCCGCCGCCTCCACCGCCCGTTCCGGCATGACGGCCGGCAGCACCAAGGTAAACGTGCTGCCCTGGCCCGGCGTGCTGGCCAGCTCGATGCCTCCACCCAGCAAGGCGGCCAGGTCGCGCGAAATCGACAGGCCCAGGCCCGTGCCGCCATAGCGGCGGCTGGTGGTGCCGTCGGCCTGGTGGAAGGCGTCGAAAATCTTGTGCTGCTGGTCGTCGGCGATGCCGATGCCCGAATCCTGCACCTGGAAGCGCACCTGGCCGGCCGCATCGGCGCTCACGTGCAGGGACACCGTGCCCGCATCGGTAAACTTGATGGCGTTCGACAGCAGGTTTTTCAGGATCTGCTCCAGGCGCTGGCGGTCGCTGACGAACGATGGCGGCGTGTCCGGCGCCACCTTGACGTCAAACACCAGTTTCTTTTGCTGCGCCTGGGCGCCGAACAGCATCTTCATGCTGCTGAGCAGCTCGTCGAAAGGCACGGCGTCCGGCGTCAACTCCAGCTTGCCCGCCTCGACCTTGGAAATGTCGAGGATGTCGTTGATGAGGGTCAACAGGTCGTTGCCGGCCGAATAAATGGTTTGCGCAAACGTCACTTGCTCCGGCGTCAGGTTGCCGCTGCTGTTGTCGGACAACAGCTTCGACAGGATAAGCGAGCTGTTCAGCGGCGTGCGCAGCTCATGCGACATATTCGCCAGGAATTCGGATTTGTAGCGGCTGGCCCGCTGCAGCTCTTCCGCGCGCGCTTCCAGCTGGGCGTGCGCCTGGCTGATCGCCATGTTCTTCTGGTCCAGCGACAGCGCCTGCACGGCCAGCTGCTCGTTCGACTGCTCCAGCGCCGCCTTTTGCTCTTCCAGGTGGGCTTGCGACTGTTCCAGCACGCGCGACTGCTCGCCCAGCTCTTCATTAGCCGTGCGCAGCTCTTCCTGCTGCACTTCCAGTTCTTCATTCAATTGCTGCGTTTCTTCAAGGACATTTTGCAGGCGCTGGCGGTACAGGGCCGCTTCCAGCGACGTGCCGATATTGGTGCCAATCAGGTTCAGCCATTCCTTGGCGCGGGCGCTGACGGGATGTGTAAAGCCCAGCTCGATGACGCCGTTGACGAGGCCTTCATTGTTGACGGGCACCAACACCAGTTCCAGCGGCGCGCCGCTGCCCAGGCTCGACGTCACGGTCAGATAATTCTCGGGCACTTGCTGCACGTGCTTGAGGCGCTTTTCGCGCGCGGTCTCGCCGACCAGGCCTTCGCCCAGCTTGAACACCTGTTTTTCCTTCACGCCCTGTTCGTTGAAACCGTACACGGCCGTGCGGCGCAGACTGCCATCCTCGTCGACCACGTACAGGGTGGCCACGGCCACTTCCAGCCGGTGCGCCAGGAAGTCCAGCACGTGCCGTCCCAGCTGCGGCAGGCCCAGCTGGCCGCTCGTGTGGGCGGCCAGCTCCGTCTGTCCCGTGCGCAGCCATGCTTGCTCCTGCAGCACCTCGTTGTCCTTGCCGCGCTGCTCGAGCGCATCGTTATAGATATCGGACAGGCGCAGCAGTTCGCGACGTCCCAGGTAGGCGAGCAAGCCGGACAATCCCAGGCTGAGGATCAGGAACACCACCACGGCCAGCATGGTGCGGCCCTCGGCCGAGTCGGCCCGCTCCTGGCGCAAGCGCTGTTCCATGGACAGGAAGGTGAGGAATTCGCGGCGGATTTCGTCGAATTCCAGCTTGCCTTCGCCCTGGCGCACGCGCGCGAGGAATTCCTGGTTGTTGCGGCGCTGGGCGATCACGGCTTCCGCATACTCCATCCACTGCCCTTGCAGCGCGCGGATGCGGCGCAGCCGGTCCACCTGGATGGAGTTGTCCGACACGAGCTCGAGCAGGGTGCTCATTTCCACGGCGATCTTTGCCTTGCCCGATTTATACGGCGCCAAGAACGTTTCATCACCCGTCAGCAGGTAGCCGCGCATGCCTGTTTCCAGGTCGACGGACAGCTTCATGACTTCGTTGGCGTTGCCGATCACCCGTTCGGAATGCTCGACCGAGCGCAGGGCCGAGAGCAGGTAGGCGATCAAGCCGACAAAGACGAGGGCCGTGACGATCCCGATAAGCAGCGGCAAGGTAACGTTGCGGGCGAGGATGCGGCGAAAGCTGAAGGAGTCGATCGGGGTCTTGGTATTCATCATGTCCGTGTAAGGCTGTCGCGAAAAAGTCAATTTTAATTGAAATGCAAGGTTTCTGGTGGTCAAGCATAGCGTGCGCTAGCATAACAGTCTTGCGCTAAATTGCCGACGCGTAAGGCGGTGCAAAGCGCGCCAGCGCACAGATGATCGTCGGGGAAAAATCAAGCTGGCCGCGATTGAGGCAGATCAAAGAGACAAGCGGTTCGCATCCTAAGATGCAGGAGGTGGCGGCGTCCCTGCGACGACCGCCGTGTGCAAACCATCCCATGCAGGAGGACATCATGGCTAATCAATTGATGCGTCGCGATCCGCAAAACCCGCTGGCACGTTTCGACCCGTTCAGCGACATGGAAGATTTCATGCATGACTTTTTCGCGCCCGCCTTGCGCTTGCGCGATGCGGGTTCGTCACGCATGCGCGTCGACATTTCCGAAACCGAGCAAGCCTATCAGGTACAGGCAGACATTCCGGGCGTCAACAAGGACGATATCAAGGTCTCCATCGACGGAAGCCGCGTCTCCATCAGTGCCGAACTCAAGGATGAAAGGGTGACGCGCGACGGCGGCGGCAAGACCGTGCGCAGCGAACGCGAGTATGGCCAGCAATACCGCAGCTTCGTGCTGCCGCACGAGGTGGACGAGGCCGGCGCCCAGGCGCGCTATGAAAATGGCGTGCTGCTGCTGGACTTGCCGAAGAAAGAGGGCACGGGCGGGCGGCAGCTGGCGATACAGTAAGCCGGTCCGTGGCATAAAAAAACGCCGGACGGTGCCGGCGTTTCTTGGGTATTGTCGGGTGGCAGCACGCTGCCACCCGATTTGCCTCTATATATATATATATATATGTCAGTCGCGGATTTCCAGCGCCCGGTTCAGGCTCAGCGCGGCCAGCGAGGCGACGGCGCCCGACAGCAGGTAGAAGCTGACATAGGCGAGGCCGAAGTTGGCCGACAGGCCCAGCGCCACCAGCGGGGCGAAGCCGGCGCCGACCAGCCAGGCCAGGTCGGACGTCAGGGCCGCGCCCGTATAGCGGAAGCGGGCAGGGAAGTTGGCCGTCACGGCGCCGGCAGCCTGGCCGTAGGACAGGCCAAGCAGGCTGAAGCCCACGAGGATGAACACGTCCTGGCCCGTATTGCCGCCGCCCATCAGGGTCGGCACGAAGGCGCTGAAGATGGCGATCAGCACGGCCAGCACGCCCAGGGTGGTGCGGCGGCCCACTTTATCGGCCAGCAAGCCGGAAATCACTACGCCGATGGCGGCCAGCACGGCGCCGACCATCTGGATTTGCAGGAAGTCCGGGGCCGAACGCGTCTGGTAGACGGAAATCCACGACAGCGGGAACACGGTGACCAGGTGGAACAGGGCGTAGCTGGCCAGCGCGGCGAGGGCGCCGATCAGCACGTTGCGGCCCTGGCCGCGGCTCATTTCAAACACGCTCACGGGCTGCAGTTCGCGTTCGTCGAGCAGGCGCGCATATTCATTCGTCGACACCAGGCGCAAACGGGCAAACAGGGCCACGACGTTGATGGCGAAGGCCACATAGAACGGATAGCGCCAGCCCCAGTCGAGGAAGTCTTCATCCGTCAGGCTGGTCAGCATGAACCAGAACAGGCCGGCGGCGATCAGGAAGCCGGCGGGCGCGCCCAGCTGGCCCAGCATGGCGTACCAGCCGCGCTTGTTTTCCGGCGCGTTCAGGGCCAGCAGCGATGGCAAGCCATCCCAGGAACCGCCCAGGGCCACGCCCTGGCCGATGCGCAGCACGGACAGCCAGATGATGGCGGCAAAGCCCAGGTGGGAGTAGGTCGGCAGGAAGGCGATGCCGGCCGTCGACACGCCCAGGAGGAAGAGGGCGAACGTCAGCTTGGCGCTGCGTCCCATGCGGCGCTGGATTTCCATGAAGATCACGGTGCCGAACGGACGGGCGATGAAGGCGAATGAGAAAATCAGGAACGCATATAACGTCCCTTCCAGGCGTTCTTCGAACGGGAAGAAGACGCGCGGAAACACCAGCACCGAGGCGATGGCGTAAACAAAGAAGTCAAAGTATTCGGAAGCGCGGCCGATGATCACGCCGACGGCGATCTCACCGGGGTCGATATGCGATTCGACCGTGCCGGCCCCGCGTGCGTCGCGCAGGGAGTGGGGGGAAAAGTCGGCGGGTACATCGCCGCTGTGTGTGCGCGTGCTGGACATGATGATCGTCTCCAATATCGTTTCGAGTTCGGCCAACGCGTAACTTACCCCGGGTGTCTCACGCCCGGAGCAGGACTATTCATTAGATAGTTGTAGGAGAAGTCCTCGTCTACCAAGTGAAAGTCCGAGCAAGGGGTAGGACAAAACGTCCAATTGCCAGTGCGCTCCAGTGAGAATACAGTACCATATCTTCATCCCCTGTACTGGACTTTCCTGTATGTTTTCATTAAAAGTTCGTCGCGGACTGCTTCTTTTACCTCTCGCATTGTTGGCTGGTTGCAATACGGTGGTACTGAATCCGTCTGGCGACATCGCAGTTCAGCAAGGCAATCTGATTGTCATCTCGACATTGCTGATGCTGTTGATTATCGTTCCGGTAATCGCCCTGACCCTGCTGTTCGCATGGCGCTATAGAAAAAACAACACCGCGGCCAAATACGAGCCGGACTGGGACCACTCGACTCGCCTCGAGCTGATTATCTGGGGCGCGCCCCTGCTGATCATCATCGTGCTGGGCCTGCTGACCTGGATCAGCACCCACACCCTCGATCCATACCGCCCATTGAGCCGTATCGACGCCAACCGTCCCATTCCCGCCAGCCACAAGCCGATGATCGTCGAAGTCGTGGCCATGGACTGGAAATGGCTGTTCATCTACCCGGAGCAAGGCATCGCTTCCGTGAATGAACTGTACGCGCCCGTCGATCGTCCGATCCGCTTCAAGATCACCGCGTCGTCCGTCATGAACTCGTTCTTCATCCCCGCGCTGGCAGGTCAGATCTACGCCATGCCGGGCATGGAAACGCAGTTGAATGCCGTCATCAACAAGCCGGGTGTCTATAAAGGCTTCTCCGCGAACTACAGCGGTGCCGGTTTCTCGGGCATGCGCTTCAAGTTCCACGGTGTCAATGATGCGGACTTCGACAAATGGGTGGAATCGGCACGTGCCGGTGGCGGCGCGCTGAACCGCGACGACTACCTGTCGCTGGCCCAGCCTAGCGAACGCGACCCGGTACGCCGCTACAGCGCCGTGCCTAACGATCTGTACAAGGCAATTCTGAACCGCACCATCGTTTCCGACGCCCTGTGCGTGACGCCGGTCGAGCCATACAAATTGACGATGGCAAAAAGCCCGGTAGCGGCCGTAACGGCAGTAGTCGCTAGCGATGCAGTCGTGGAAAAGGGCGTTCAAGCCAAGTAACCACTGCATGAATCCCGCAGCGCATCGTAGTGGCGCTGCAGATACTGGCGCCGCTTGCCTGGCGCCTCCCTTTTTTCTCTGAGAGTAACAATGCTAGACCATATTGATCTGACGAAGCTTATATTCGGCCGTCTGACTTGGGATGCAATTCCATTTCACGAACCTATCCTGCTGGCGACCTTTGCAATGGTCGCCCTGGGCGGTATCGCACTCGTTGCGGCACTGACGTATTTCCGCGTCTGGGGTACCCTGTGGCGCGACTGGATCACCAGTATCGACCATAAAAAAATCGGTATCATGTACATGATCCTGGGCCTGGTCATGCTGCTGCGCGGCTTTGCCGACGCGCTGATGATGCGTACCCAGCAGGCGATCGCCTTTGGCGACAATGCCGGCTTCCTGCCGCCGCATCACTACGACCAGATCTTCACCGCCCACGGCGTGATCATGATCTTCTTCGTCGCGATGCCTTTCGTGACGGGTCTGATGAACTACGTGGTGCCGCTGCAGATCGGCGCGCGCGACGTGGCTTTCCCATTCCTCAACAACTTCAGCTTCTGGATGACCACCATGGGCGCCGCCCTGGTCATGGCTTCGCTGTTCGTCGGCGAATTCGCCCGCACGGGCTGGCTGGCGTATCCGCCGCTGTCGGGCATCGTCGGCAGTCCGGACGTGGGGGTAGACTATTACATCTGGTCCTTGCAGATTGCCGGGGTCGGGACGCTATTGTCCGGTGTCAACCTGATCGCCACCATCGTCAAGATGCGCGCGCCTGGCATGACCTGGATGAAAATGCCCGTCTTCACCTGGACCGCACTGTGCACCAACATCCTGATCGTCGCCGCCTTCCCGGTGCTGACGGCCGTATTGGCCATGCTGTCGCTGGACCGCGTTGCCGGCTTTAACTTCTTCACGACGGAACTGGGCGGCAACGCCATGATGTACGTCAACCTGATCTGGATCTGGGGTCACCCGGAAGTCTACATCCTGATCCTGCCGCTGTTCGGCGTGTTCTCGGAAGTGGTCGCCACGTTCAGCAGCAAGCGCCTGTTCGGCTACGCCTCGATGGTGTACGCCACCTGCGTCATCATGATCCTGTCGTACCTGGTATGGCTGCATCACTTCTTCACCATGGGTTCGGGCGCCAGCGTCAACTCCTTCTTCGGCATCACGACGATGATCATTTCGATCCCGACGGGCGCGAAGATCTTCAACTGGCTGTTTACCATGTACCGCGGCCGTATCCGCTTCGAACTGCCGATGCTGTGGACGATCGGCTTCATGGTCACCTTCACCATCGGCGGCATGACCGGCGTGCTGCTGGCCGTACCACCAGCGGACTTCGTGCTGCATAACAGCCTGTTCCTGATCGCCCACTTCCATAACGTGATTATCGGCGGCGTGGTGTTTGGTGTATTTGCTGCAATTAACTACTGGTACCCGAAAGCCTTCGGCTACAAGCTCGACGCGTTCTGGGGCAAGTGCTCGTTCTGGTTCTGGTTCGTCGGCTTCTACCTGGCCTTCATGCCGCTGTACGTGCTGGGCCTGATGGGCGTGACCCGTCGTGTCAACCACTTTGAAGATCCATCCTTGCAAATCTGGACCATCATCGCCTGGTTTGGCGCCGTCTCGATCGCGCTGGGTATCGGTTCCCTGCTGATGCAGTTCTATGTGAGTTTCCGCAACCGTCACGCCCTGCGCGACGTCACCGGCGATCCATGGGGCGGCCGTACGCTGGAATGGTCGACGTCGTCGCCACCGCCAGACTATAATTTCGCCTTCACGCCACAAGTGCACGAACTCGATGCATGGACTGACATGAAGAAACACGGTTACCAGCGTCCGACGTCCGGTTTCACGAAGATCCACATGCCGAAGAACACCTGGGCTGGTTTCGTGATCGCCGCACTGTCCGCACTGGTCGGTTTTGGCCTGATCTGGCAAATGTGGCTCGTCGCCGGCATCGGCTTCGTGGTCATGATGATTACCATCATCGTCCATACCTTTAACTACAAGCGCGATTACTACATTCCTGCGGAAGAAGTGGTCCGTACCGAAGACGCTTATACTAAATTGCTGAGCAGCCATGTCTGATACCATCGCCCATAACACCGGCGCCGCTGGCGCCGCACCAAGCACGCGCAGCTACTTTGTGCGCGAGCACCACCCGGAAAACGGCAGCTTGCTCGGTTTCTGGCTCTACCTGATGAGCGATTGCCTGATCTTCGCCTGTCTGTTCGCCACGTACGCCGTGGTCGGCCGCAGCTATGCGGACGGCCCGACGGGCGCCGCGCTGTTCGACCTGCCGCTGGTGGCCGTCAACACGGCCATGCTGCTGCTGTCGTCGATCACCTACGGCTTCGCCATGCTGGCCATGCAGCGCAAGCAATTGCGCAGCACCCTGGTCTGGCTGGGCATCACGGGCCTGTTCGGCCTGGCCTTCCTGTCGCTGGAAATGTATGAATTCATTCATCTGATCCACGAAGGCGCCGGTCCGCAGCGCAGCGCGTTCCTGTCGTCGTTCTTTGCCCTGGTCGGCACCCACGGCTTGCACGTGACGTTCGGCGTGATCTGGCTCGTGACCTTGATGTTCCAGTTGAACAAGCATGGCCTGACCCCGGAAAACGGCCGCCGCATGATGTGCCTGTCGCTGTTCTGGCACTTCCTGGACGTCATCTGGATCGGCGTCTTCACCTTTGTCTACCTGATGGGAGTGCTGCCATGAGCGACCACCACACACACGGCGATAGCCACCACCATGACAACCACGATCATGGCAGCCTGAAAAGCTACGCCATCGGTTTCATCCTGTCGGTGATCCTGACGGCCATTCCGTTCTGGCTGGTGATGACGAAAGCCATCACCAACTCGGGCACCATGGGTCTGGTCCTGCTGGCGTTCGCGGCCGTTCAAGTGGTGGTACACATGGTGTACTTCCTGCACATGAACACCAAGTCCGAAGGCGGCTGGAACATGATGGCGCTGATCTTCACGATCATGATCGTGGGCATTGCCATGGCCGGTTCCCTGTGGGTCATGTACCACATGAACCACAACATGATGCCGGATCTGATGCCTGAGTACATGCATACGAAAACGGCTCCATGATGAGTCAACCGCGCCCAAGCAACACAGGGCGCGCCCCTGGCGCCGCATCGCAAGATGCCGCGCCAGGCCCACGCGGCATGGCTGTGCATTATTCAAAAATTGCACTGGCCTTGCTGGCGGGGATCTTGTTTGCCGGTTTCTGTATCCTGGGAACCTGGCAAGTCAAGCGCCTGTTCTGGAAGCTTGACCTGATCGAGCGCGTCGAACAACGCGTACATGCGCCCGCAACGGACGCGCCTGGACCCGCAGCCTGGGCCGGCATCACGCAGCAAACGGATGAATACCGCCATGTGCGACTCTCCGGTACTTATCTCCCCATTTTCAATACCCTGGTGCAAGCAACGACGGCACTGGGCAGCGGTTACTGGCTGGTGACGCCCTTGCGCCTGGCCGACGGCAGCACCGTGCTCATCAACCGCGGCTTCGTGCCGAAACGCGCCGGCATCGCCGCCAGCACGCCGGCCGGCATCGTCGAGGTCGACGGCTTGCTGCGCATCAGCGAGACGGGCGGCGGTTTCTTGCGTGAAAACAGTCCTGCCACGCAGCACTGGTATTCGCGCGACGTGGCCGCCATCGCCGCCTCGCACATGCTGAGCAACGTGGCGCCATATTTCGTCGATGCGAAAGAGAAATCGGAAACGGCCAGTGACGCCCCCGTCGGCGGCCTGACCGTGATCTCGTTCCACAACAATCACCTCGTGTACGCCTTGACGTGGTTCGCGCTGGCCCTGATGGTGGCCGGCATCACATGGTGGATCGTGCGCGAAGACCGGCGCCGCCGCGCGCGCAAGGCGGGCAATGCCGATCGCCAGGAAAGCGACCATGCCGGGCAGGATTGAAATCCTGCCCAACCGCGAGGTACTAGAACGCGGCGCCGTGGCGGCCGAGATGGAACATCCGGCCGGCCACCAGAACATGAAGCTGCTGATCCAGCTGCGCTGGCTGGCCGTGATCGGCCAGATCAGCACCATCTTCGGCGTGGGCGTGGGACTGGGCATCGCCTTGCCCGTGCCCTACATGCTGGAAGTGCTGTCCTGCCTGATCGCCTTCAACCTGGCCAGCCTGCTGCGCTGGCACGAACGCCAGCCCGTTTCCAATACGGCCCTGTTTCTTGCCCTGCTGGTCGACGTCACCGTGCTGACGGCCCAGCTCTACCTGAGCGGCGGCATCAGCAATCCGTTTGCCTTCCTGTATTTATTGCAAGTCATCCTCAGCGCCGTGCTGCTGGAAGTGTGGTCGACCTGGATCATGGTGGCCATTACCAGCCTGTGCCTGGCGGGCCTGGCCTTGCTGCCCGGCCCCTTGATCCTGCCGATCGACCCCGAGCGCGGTTTTTCCAGCCTGTACGTGCAGGGCCTGCTGATCTGTTTTATTTTGAACGCCGCCTTGCTGGTGGTGTTCATCACGCGCATCAACCGCAACCAGCGGGCCGGCGACGCCAAGGTGGCCGACTTGCGCCAGCGCGCGGCGGAAGAGGAGCACATCATCCGCATGGGCTTGCTGGCCTCGGGCGCCGCGCACGAGCTGGGCACGCCGCTGGCAACCTTGTCCGTCATCCTCGGCGACTGGCGCCGCATGCCGGAATTGAGCAAGAACAGCGAATTGCTGGAAGAAATCACGGAAATGCAGGCGCAATTGCAGCGCTGCAAGAGCATCGTCAGCGGCATTTTATTGTCGGCGGGCGAGGCGCGCGGGGAATCTTCCGTGAAGACGACGATCAATACCTTCCTCAACGACCTGGTCGACGAGTGGCGCACGAGCCGCCCGATCCAGGATTTCGAGTACGATAACCGCATCGAGCACGATGTGCCCGTCGTCTTCGATTCGACCTTGAAACAAACCATCTGCAATGTGCTCGACAATGCGCTGGAAGCATCGCCCGAATGGCTGCGTTTTGAAGCGACGCGCGAAGCGGACGCCTTGCACCTGGTCGTTACCGATGCGGGCCCCGGCTTCGAGCCGTCGATGCTGACGCACCTGGGCAAACCATATCAAAGCAGCAAGGGCAAGCCCGGCGGCGGCCTCGGCCTGTTCCTGGTGGTCAATGTCGCGCGTACCCTGGGCGGCACGGTGACGGCGCGCAACCGGGTACAGGGCGGGGCGGTGGTGCACCTGGCCTTGCCGCTGGCTGCCATCAAACTGGAAAGAGAAAGCGACCACCATGCAGGATGACCGTCTGTTACTGATCGTGGAAGACGATGCCGCGTTTGCCCGCACCCTGGGCCGCTCGTTCGAACGGCGCGGCTATCAGGTCATCCTGGCCACCAATTTCGATGAGGCGAGCGCCTTGCTGGAACAGCATTGCCCCGACTACGCCGTCGTCGATTTGAAACTCAATGGCAATACGTCCGGCCTGGCCTGCGTGCAGATGCTGCACCAGCACGACCCGGAAATGCTGATCGTCGTGCTGACGGGCTACGCCAGCATCGGCACGGCCGTCGAAGCCATCAAGCTGGGCGCCTGCCAGTATTTGGCGAAACCGTCGAACACGGACGACATCGAAGCGGCCTTCGGCCACGTGGCCGGCAACGCCGACATCGAACTGACGAACCGCGCCACCAACATCAAGACCCTGGAATGGGAGCGCATCCACGAAATGCTGGCCGAGACGGATTTCAATATCTCGGAAACGGCGAGAAGGCTGGGCATGCACCGGCGCACCTTGGCGCGCAAGCTGGAAAAGCAGCGGGTGAAGTAGGGTACTGCGCTGGTCACTGCGCAGCCTGATCGTTGTCGAATGCCAGTTCGATCATACTGTCATCGCTCCAGTCCTGCTCCCGCAGCGGCGGAGTGAAAGCATGGCCGTTGAAGGGCACGGGCGCGCTTTTGCCGTTGAAACTGATCGTCGCAGCCGTGATGCGCCGCATTTCGGCAAAGCTGTAGGTGCCCTTTTTCGACACGAAATTGCAGGGCCCGCCCATTGCGCTCATCATGGTGCGCATGGCGAAAGGCAAGGTCTCCTTGTCGATGGCCCAGTGGACTTCGCACGCCAGCCGCAGGTCGCCCAGGCGGCGCATCTGCATTTACGCCCATGCCATCAGCAAGCCGGAAGCAATGACTATTGCAGCAAACAGGGCGACGGCAAAATGATGGTGAGGAAGCCCTCTTGCCGGAGGGTAATGGCCCAGGGTGAGCAGCCGTAGCATTGCCCAGCCCGGCCAATAGAACAGTTTTTCGATGACCGTTCCTACTACGTTATAGACCAGCAGGCGAACGACCCAGACGATGGCGTCGAAAATCCAGTCAAACACGCTTCATCCTCGGGGTGTACCAACTGATTGCGCTCATGCCGGCGCTATCGACTCCATCTTCTGCACCCGGATAGCGCTGGCGGATGATGATGTGACTCAAATCTGCGCCATTCCTTAACTAGTCGGTGCGGCCGTGGAGGACGAAATCTTTTTGTACGCTTCCGCCAGCGTCGTGACGGTCGCCACGTCGTTCACGCTGCGCGCTTCGATGATGGTCTCGCCCGCAGCGATGGTGACGTCGCCGTTCGCATAGCTGGCGGGAAAGCGCCGTTCGGTGATCTTGTTGGTCAGCACATTGCGCGAGTAGCGCAGCGCCACGAGCCGCTCGCCTTCCTGTTTGATGACGACATAGTTCGGGACGGTGGTGCGTTCCAGTTTCCAGATGCTGATGAAGTCTTCGACAGGGGCGGCGCCGGCATGCAGCGCGCAGCAGGCGGCGACGGCGCCCAGGAGCAGTTTTTTCATGGTGTTGACAGTCTATGCAAGAGTGGCCTGCGGGGCAGGAAAATACATCCGTCATGCTTGAATGCCGTGGCGCTTGTCCGTCGGATGGTGCCAGTCATTTAAGTATTTGGCAATATTAACAGGATCATTGCGTCGTTTGCTGCCGTCCCCACAATTTTGCTTACATCGTGCTGTGTGCGCGCCCCGACAGTTCCAGCGGCGCCAGGGCCTGGGCCACTATCAGCTAGCCGGCGCCAGCCACTCCATCTTCTGCACGCGGATATGCGGATGGCTCTCCAGCGCTTCCCATTCCGGCAAAAAGACAAAACCCTGTTTCTGATAGAAGGTGGCCGCGCGCGCATTCTCGGGCGCCACGTCGAGTACCAGCCGGGAATGGCCGTTGTCCACCGCGCATTGTTTCACGGCGTCGACCAGCCCCTGGGCTACGGCCCGGCCGCGGTATTGCTGTTGCACCCACATGGCGATCAGGTGGCACTCGCCATTACCGGCGAGCACCTGCGCTGCGAGGCCGATTGGTTGATCGTCGTCAAAGGCGAGGAAAAACGTGCGCTGCGGCGTGCTGATGGCGCGCTGCTGCCAGTCGGCATCGGCAAAAGCGGCCGTGCTGGCGTGGCTGGCGCCAAAGGCCGTGGGGGCGTCGAGCAGCGCGGCCAGGCGCGTGGCTTTCAGCGCTGGCCAGTCGCTGGCGGTGGTGGGCCGTATCAGCATGCTCAGTTGAAGACGATCGCTGTCTTGTGTTCGATGCTGAGCCTGCATGCCTCATACGCGGCCAGCCAGGCGATCAGTTCGCGCTCGAGGCCGTCTTCGGCGTCGATACGCGCATTGATGCGCGCCGCTTCTTCATCGCTCAGCTCGTCGCCGAGCAGGAAAATGCCCAGCGCGGGCGCGACCGTGACCAGTTCGGCGCGCAGGCTGTACGAGGAACCGAGCATGCCGCCCAGCAGCGGATGTTCATCATCGGCAAAAATGACGTCGTCGAAGACGAGGGGGAAATAAAAGCCCTCGCAATCGGAATGGCAGAGCAGGTGGCTGTCCAGGTCATCCTGCGCCGCTTCCAGCACCGGATCTTCGCTTGGATCCTCGCCTTCGGCCAGCGGCGTGGCCCGCCATTGCCCATCCTGGACCGCATGCGCATACGCGCGGCGCAAATAATGCAGGTAGCTGTATGGAAAGGAATCAAGCGCTGCGCGCGACTGCAGTTGCGGCAAGACCAGCGGTTCGCCATGCTGCGGCAAGCCCGCTTTTTGCAGCAGGGCGTTCGCTTGCGCCAGGGAATCGGCCAACCATTGCGCGCCTTCCGGGTCTTCTTCGTGCAGGTCGGCCAGAGCGCCGACTGTTATTGCCAATCCCATGCATGGACTCCTTTATTGTTCAGCTGCCAGTGTAAATCATTTGCCTCTGATCATCATTTACGATTGGTCCCACACTTCGATGGTCAGCAACTGTCCAGGTCTGCACGCGGCGATGCGCTCCGGATACACGGTAATGCTGCCGGGCCAGCCCGTGGGCTTGTCTTGCGGAAATTCCCCGTCCTGCGCTTCGGCGATGCCCGCCAGCAGCAGGGGCGCGATGACGTCCGCCGAGGCCGTGTAGCGGTTGGGGAAACCATTGAAGGCCAGCTGGGTCGCCTTGCTTTGCTCACACAATTGCGCGATCCAGTCGGCGCCGAACAGGCCCGCTTCCCACGTGGCGAGAAACGCTTCCTTGTTGACCTTCGTCATATCGGCCAGCTGTTCCGGCGTTTCTGTCGAGATAATCGTCCACCAGCCTGACATGGGCATTCCTTGTGAAAAGTGAAAATTAGCGGGTCATGGCGCGGCGCAGCAGGTAGCTGAGGCCATCGACGGCGGCCACCATCAGCAGCATGGCGACGATGACGGTGGCGGCGTTCTGCATCTGGAACAGCGACAGATGGTATTTCAGCATCTGCCCCAGGCCGCCCGCGCCGACAACGCCGAGGATGGCGGCGGCGCGGATATTGTTTTCCCAGCGGTACAGGGTGTAGGACATCATCTGCGGCCCGCACTGCGGCAAGGTCGCGTACAAAAAGGCCACGGCGGGCCGGGCGCCATTGATGCGCAGGGTGGCGGCCGGCAAGGGCGGGCAATTTTCGAAGGCGTCGGCAAACAAGCGGCCCAGCACGCCCACCGTGTGCAGGGCCAGGGCCAGGGTGCCCGCGAACGGGCCCAGGCCGGCGGCGATCAGCAGGATCGAGGCCCACACCAGTTCCGGGATCGAGCGCAGCACATTCAACACGCCACGCGTCGCGTTGCGCGCCAGGCTGCCGAAACGGCCGCTGGCGGGCAGGGCCAGCAGCGCGCCCAGGATGGCGGCGATCACCGTGCCGATGGCCGACATGGCCAGGGTTTCGAACGTCGCCACGCCGACTTTCATCAGGAAGGGGCTGGCCAGCTCGGGCGGGGCGAAGCCGTGCAGGAAATCGGCCGTCGTGCGCACGGCATCGGCACTGAAGAATTCTCCCCATTTCATGGGCAGGGTGGCGAAGCTGGCGATGACCAGCAGCAGCAGACCGGCCAGCAAGGCCCAGGTCGACCAGCGCACGGGGGCAGGGGCGGGCAACATCGGTTCAGTCTTCATGCCAGCCTCCGGCGCAGCATGGCGGAGACGGCGTCGGCGCCCGCCACCAGCAGCACGAACACCATCAGCATGGTGGCCAGTTCATTGCCTGCCATCATCTTCATCGATTCATCCATGCGCTGGCCCAGGCCGCCCGCGCCGACAAATCCCATGACGACGGAGCCGCGGATCGCGCATTCCCACCGGTAGATCGTGTACGACACCAGTTCCGCGGCCGATTCGGGCAGGGCGCCGTACAGCAAGGCTTTTAATCTGCCGCTGCCGTTGTGCAATAGCGCGTTGCAGGCGGCGGCGTCCGATGATTCGAGGATTTCCGCATACACCTTGCCCAGCATGCCGCAATACGTGAGCGCGATGGCGATCACGCCCGCCGTCGGCCCCAGTCCCACGATGCGCACCAATAGCAATGCCCAGACCAGTTCCGGCACGCTGCGCAGCAGCACCAGCAGCGCGCGCACGCCATGGCGCACGCTGGCGGCCAGCGGCGACACTTGGCCGCTGCCGATGCGCGAGATCGACAGGCGCTCCGTCACCAGCAAGGTCAGGGGAATGGCGCCCAGCATGGCAAGCGCCATGCCGGCCGTGGCCATGGCGATGGTTTCCCAGCTGGAAATGGCCACCAGCTGCAAAAATTCCAGCGAGTGGGCGGGCGGCACGAAGCTGGCGATGAATTGCCTGGTGGCTGCCAGGCTTTGCGCATCCCATAGTATCCACGGCTTGAATTCGGCCTGCACCAGCATCGGCCACAGCACGAGCAGCACGATGGCAGCCCCGGTCAGGCGGCCGCGCCAGGCGGGGTCGCGCGGCATGGCGGCGTCGGCGCTCTTCAGCAAAGGGGCCTCGTGGCGTCCAGGTTCGCTTCCACCGATTCGAACTGGGGCGCGGCGTCGGCCTTGTTGCGGTACAGCTCGGCGATCATGGCGTCGCTGACCTCGGCGCCAGGCAAGTCGAAGACGATCTGGCCGTCGCGCAGGGCGACGATGCGCGTAAAGCAGGCGCGCGCGATCTCCACCTGGTGCAGGCTGCAGATCAGGGTGGCGTTGCGCGCCGTCGCTTCCGCCTGCAGCACGTGGATCGTCTGCAAGGCGAGGGTGGGGTCGAGCGCGGACAAGGGTTCGTCGACGAGGAACACTTCTGCATCCGACACGAGCGCGCGCGCCATGCCGCAGCGCTGGCGTTCGCCGCCGGACAGGCGGTCGACCCGCGCATACAGTTTATCCTGCAGGTTGAATTTGCCGAGCGCTTCCCATGCGGCGCGCGGATCGACGGGCGCGACCAGCGAACGGATGGCCGTCCACAAGCTCCATTGCGGCAAGCGTCCCGCCAGCACGGCGTTGACAACGCGCTGGCGCGGCGGCAGCGGCGGCGTTTGCGGCGCCAGGAACAGGCGCGCGCGCAAGGCGTGGCGCGCGGCGCTGCCGAGCTGCCAGGGCGATGCGCCCAGGATGTGCAATGTGCCCGATGCCGGGCGCAGCGCGCAGGCCAAGGTGTGCAGCAAGCTGGTCTTGCCGGCGCCGGACGGGCCGATCAGGGCGATCTGTTCACCCTTGGCCACGTCCAGGTCCAGCTCGCGCAGCGCCAGCGCACTGCCGGCGGCGCCCGCGTGGTGGACGCTGACCTTGTGAAGTTGGAATGTCATGCGATGTTCGGTATGGGGGCGTTGGTGTGTCGGATTACGCCATGCGACGGCAGCGTAGGTCGGATTAGGCCGGAGGCCGTAATCCGACAACATTGTTGGCATTATCGCTTGTGTCGGATTACGCGGCTTTGCCGCTAATCCGACCTACGATAAAACGCGACGACGTCGTTTACTTCAACAGCTTCGCATCGCGCGCGGCCGCTTCGATATCCTTGTAGTTCTCGGCCTTGGTCGGGATGAACTTCGTGGCGCGCTGCAGTTCGAGGATTTCCTTGCCTTCGGCCGTCGATGGGTCCAGCGCCAGGAAGGCGTCCGTCAGCTTCTTGCGCACGACGGGGTTCATGTCGGCGCGCACGCTCCAGTTGTAATCGTAGTAGCCGGGTGTCGTGTAGAACACGCGCACCTTGCTTGGATCGACCTTTTTCGCTTCGACCAGTTTTTCCCATACGGAAATGTTCAAGGTGCCCGCGTCGACCTTGCCGCCGGCCACAGCCGCCACGGTGGCGTCATGCGCGCCCGAGAACGCGATGCGCTTCATGTCCGTGTCCGGGTTGATCTTGGCGGCCAGCAAGTAGTAACGGGGCATCAAATGGCCCGAGGTCGACGATTCCGAGCCGAACGTGAAGTTCTTGCCTTTCAGATCAGACAATTGATTGATGTCCTTGCTGGTGGTCACGAACACGGAGCGGAATTTCGTGTCTTCCTCGCGCTGCACCAGCGGCACGATCTTGCCGCCGCTGCGCACGTTGGCTTGCACAAACGTGAAACCGCCGAACCAGACCATGTCGAGCTTGTGATTGATCAAGCCTTCCACGGACGCCGCGTAATCGGTGACGGGCGTAAATTCCACCTTCATGCCCAGCTTTTTCTCCAGGTAACTGCCCAGCGGCTTGAACTTGCGCTGCAACTCCGTCGGCGCTTCGTCGGGAATGGCGGACACGCGCAGCACTTGCTGCGCCTGCGCCAGGCCGCTGTGGATGGCCAGGGTGGCGGCGACGGTGGCCAGGATGGCGGGGAACTTGTTGGAGAATGTGGTCATGGGACTGCCTTTGAAAGATTGTTCATTAATATACGGAAACCCCGGTATTGCCATCCTGCATCTCGCCGATGACGACGGCGTCGCCAAAGCCTTCGGCGCGGAAAATCGCCAGCACTTGCTCGACGGCTTCCGGCGCGCACGCCACCAGCAGGGGGCCGGCCGTTTGCGGGTCCGTCAGGATCGCCTTGTCGATGGCAGTTAGACTGTCATCCAGCGCCACTTGCGCGCCGTAGCCCTGCCAGTTGCGGCCTGAGGCGCCCGTGATGTTGCCATTCTGCGCCAGTTGCTGCACTTGCGGCAGCAGCGGCACGTCAGCCATGGCGATGCGCGCCTGCAACTTGGCCCCGCGCGCCAGTTCCAGCGTGTGGCCCAGCAAGCCGAAGCCCGTCACGTCCGTCAGCGCATGCACGCCATCGAGCAGGGCCAGTTTCTTGCCCGGGGTATTCAATTTGGTGGTGTTGTTGATCAAGGACGCGTAGCCATCCGCGTCCAGCGCATTTTTCTTCAGCGCGGCCGACAGGATGCCCACGCCGATCGGCTTGCCCAGCACCAGTTTATCGCCGGCGCGCGCGCCCGCGTTGCGTTTCACCTGCGACGGGTGCACCAGGCCCAGCACGACCAGGCCATAGATCGGTTCGACGGAATCGATGGTGTGGCCGCCCGCGATGGGGATGCCGGCCTGGGCGCAGATGGTTTCGCCGCCTTTCAAGATGAGGCCGATGGTTTCCACGGGCAGCTTGTTGATCGGCATGCCGACCAGGGCCAGTGCCATGATGGGCGTGCCGCCCATCGCGTACACGTCGGAAATGGCGTTGGTGGCGGCGATGCGGCCGAAGTCGAACGGATCGTCGACGATGGGCATGAAGAAATCCGTCGTGGCGATCAGCGCCTGCTCGTCGTTGAGCTGGTAGACGGCCGCGTCATCGGAGGTTTCTATGCCGACCAGCAATTCTTTCGGCAGCGGAAAGCCGCCGCTGCCCTTTAAGATGTCGGCCAGCACGCCGGGCGCGATCTTGCAGCCGCAGCCGCCGCCATGGGCAAATTCGGTCAATCGGATGGGGGTATTGGATGTTGCTGCGCTATCTGACATGGAAATTCCTGCTGATGTTGTGTACAACGATGATCATTTTTACCCCAAACGCAAGGTCTGGGGTCGGACTCTCAGGGGCCGACCCCGGCACTGCGTCTTTAGGGGGAATTAGTGCCGACAATACCACACAACGCGCGCGCGGCTTGCTCAAAGGCATGTTCTGAAATATCGGGCAAGACCAGCGGCGTCGCCTGGGCGTAGCGGCTGAAGTTGCGGGCGATCGATTGCCGGTAGACGGGGTCGTAGTGCTGGATCAGCAGCTCTTCCACCAGCTCGGCCATCTGGCCCGCCGTCGCCAGCTGCTGCCAATGGGCGATTTTCTCCTTGCCATGCAGCTGCGTCAACAGGGCCAGCTGCACATTCAGGCGCTCCGGGTCGCCGACGAAATGTTCATAGTCCTGCATCAGCAATTGCACGCGCTGGTCCGTGGCCAGCCGCACGTCGGTGCAGGCGGCCGCGCGCATCTTGTCCATCAGCGCGTCGGGCACGCGCACGCGGCCTACTTTCTTGCTTTCCGATTCGATGAAGACGGGCAATGCCGGGTCGAACTGGCGCAACTGCTGCCACAGCGCGCTTTCGAACGATTTTTGCGAGGGCTGCTCTTCCTCGGGCAAGCCGCCCAGCACGGAGCCGCGGTGCGCTGCCAATTGTTCCAGGTCGATCACTTGCGCGCCTTGCGTGTCCAGCACTTGCAGCAAGCGGCTCTTGCCGCTGCCCGTCGGGCCGCACAGCACGTTGATGAAGTCGAAGCGCTCGGGCAGGGTGGCCAGTTCGGCATTCACGTGGCGCCGGTAATCCTTGTAGCCGCCGTCGAGTTGCGTGACGGGCCAGCCGATGCGCGCCAGGATGTGCGCCATGGCGCCGCTGCGGTTGCCGCCGCGCCAGCAGTAGACGAGCGGCTTCCATTCGTGCGGGTGACCGAGGAAACCGTCTTCGATATGCCGCGCAATATTCTTCGCCACCAGCGCCGCGCCCAGCTTCTTCGCTTCGAAGGCGCTGGTCTGTTTATATAGCGTGCCGACGCGCACGCGCTGCTCGTCGTCGAGCACGGGCAGGTTGATGGCGCCCGGCAAGTGGTCTTCCGCGAACTCGGACGGGCTGCGCACGTCGATGATGGCGTCGAATTCATGCAGGCGTGGCAGGATGTCGCTGAAGGGGAGGACTGCGGGGTATTTCATCGTGGCGCGGCTGCTTGGAATGGGGAAAGACGTATTATCCCCGATAAAGGCCGCCGGCGTGGGGCTTTGGCGCCGCCGTTCACACTGTGCGTGCCGGGCCGGCGTCCCGCATGCCTGTGAAGAACCGCACCAGGCTATGCGGCGCGTCGTCGTCAAAGCACAGGCGCAGGATGCGTTCCGACTCCACCGCGGCCGCGCTGCTGCGCGCAAACAGCGCCGTTTCATATGCCAGCAAGGCCGCTTCCACGTCGCTTGGGTGCGCGGCAAGCGCCTGCGCCAGCTCGGCGCCGTCCAGCATGGCCAGGTTGGCGCCTTCGCCGGCCGGCGCCATCAAATGGGCCGCGTCGCCCAGTAAGGTCACGCCTGCCACGCGTTGCCAGCGGTGGTCGACGGGCAGCAGGTGCACGGGACGGGGCACGGGCGGCGTGTCCGCGTCCGTGATCAGGGCCGTGAGCGCCGGCGCCCAGCCGGCAAACTGGGCGGCGATGGCTGCCCGCGCGGCGGCGGGATCGGCAAAATCGATGCCTGCCAGCCACTCTTCGGGTTTACTCAGGGCCACATACGCATGCAGCACGCCATCGGCTTCGCGGTGAGCCTGGATGCCCTTGCCCGGCGCCAGCGCGAACAGGGCGCCGGCGCCCACGGCTTGCGCAGTGGCCCCGTGGCGGCGGTCGCTGTCGAACAGATACGTTTCAATGAAGGCAATGCCGCTGTAGGCGGGCTGCGCGCTGGAGAGCAGCGGCCGCACCCGGGACCAGGCGCCGTCCGCGCCCACCAGCAGAGCGCTGGCCGCCGTGGCGCCATGCGCAAAGCTCAGCATGTACCTGCCGCCGTCCAGCGTCGCGACGTTTGTCAGCTTGTGGCCCCAGCGCACGCAGCCTTCAGGCAAGGCATCGAGCAAGATGCGGCGCAGCTCGCCGCGCGGCACTTCGGGACGCCCGCCCGTGCCATCGTCGCCCTCGTCGTGCAAGACCGTGCCATGCTGGTCGAGCACGCGGCTCGCTTCGCCGCCCGCATGGATGAGGGCACGGAAGGCGTCGTGCAGGCCGGCCGCCCGCAGCGCTTGTTGGCCGCTTTCCTCGTGGATGTCGAGCATGCCGCCCTGGCGGCGCGCCTGGGGCGACGCATCCGCTTCATACACGGTGGCGGCGATGCCGTGGACGTGCAGCACGCGGGCGAGCATCAGCCCGCCCAAGCCCGCGCCGATGATGGCGATTTGCATGGTGATCTTTCAGGTGGTGTTCAAAATAGTAGTGGAACGGCGTTCCAGAAGAATTTTGCGGCAAGCCATCATCTGTGTCAAGATAAGCGATGCCCGATACCGTAGCGACCCCACCACGACGCGCCGACTCGCTGACGCGCGACTCCATCATCGACGCTGCCATCGCCCTGCTCGACACAGCGGGCGAGGGCGGCCTGACCTTCCGCGCCCTGGCCGCGCGCTTGGCGACGGGGGCGGGCGCCATCTACTGGCACGTGGCTGACAAGGATGATCTGTTCACGGCCGCCAGCGACGCCATCGTCGCCCGCGCCATGCAGGACGCCCCGCCTGGCGATACGCCGCAGGCGGGCATCCGCGCCGTGGCGCTGGCCATGTTCGAGGCGATGGATGCGCATCCCTGGCTGGGTTCGGCCCTGTCGCGCGCGCCGGGCCAGCTGCCCACCGTGCGCATCCTGGAACGCCTGGGCCGGCAGGTCGATGCGCTGGGCGTGCCGCAGGACCGGCAGTGGATGGCGGCATGCGCCTTGCTCAATTATCTGCTGGGCGTGAGCGGGCAGAATGCGGCCAATGCCGTCATCGCCCGGGAACAGGGCCTGGAACGCGCGCATTTCCTCGACACCCTGGCGGGCGCCTGGTCACGCCTCGACGCGCAGGCGTTTCCGTTCGCCCGCAAGGTGGCGGGCCAGCTGCGCGCGCACGACGACCGCGAGGATTTTTTGGCGGGCATCGACCTGATCGTGCATGGCATGCAGGCGCTGCAAGCGGGCCGCTAGCCCAGCAAATGCCCCAGCAGCGGCGCCAGCAGCACCGTCACGACACCGGAAAAGATCATCGTCAGGCTGGCCACGGCGCCTTCTTCCGTGCCGACCCTGCGCGCCACGGACAAGCCGAAGCCGTGCGCGGCCGCGCCATACGGGGCGCCACGGGCGATGCGCATGCGCAAGGGCAGCAGTTTCAGCAGCGGCTTGCCCAGCATCAAGCCGAACAAGCCCGTCATTACCACGAAGATGCCCGTCAGCTGGGCCGAGCCGCCCATGTGGCGCGACGCTTCCAGCGCGAACGGCGTCGACACGGAACGCGCCAGCAGGCTGCGCGCCATGTCGCCGTGCACGCCAAATACCCGGTCCAGCAGCAAGGTGGCGGCGACCGATGCCACGATGCCAGCGCAGCTGCCCAGCGACAAGGCCAGCCAATGCTTGCGGATCAGCTTGCGCTCCTGGAAGATGGGCAGCGCAAACGCGATGGTGGCCGGGCCCAGCAACCACGGCAGCCAGCGCGTCTCGCCGAAATACGTGGCGAAAGGGGTCGACGTGGCCTGCACGATGACGATCAATATCGCCGAGGTGCAGATGGCGGGCGTCAGCAAGAAGTGCGGGTGGTGGCGGTGCACGGCCTGGTTGGCGTAGAACAGCACCAGGGTCAGCAGCAGGAACAGCAGCGACAGCAGCAGGGTGCTCATGCTGGCGCCCTCGCGGCGCGCTGGCGCAGCAGCTTATTCAGACGCAACTTGCGTTCATAGCGGCACACCCCTTCCACCGTCAGCGCCGTCGCCAGCATCACGCAGGCAAAGCCCAGGCCGATATTTACGAACAGCATCAGACCTTGCGACTTCAACAGTTGCGTAAATTGCACCACGGATACGACCAGCGGTATGAAGAACAGCAGCATATTGGCCAGCAGCCAGTTCGCGCCCAGTTCGATGGCGGCGGGGCGCACCCAGCCCGCCAGCAGCAGGGCCACCAGCACGAACAGGCCCACGACTCCGCCGGAGAACGGCAAGTGCAGGGCGGAGGCGGCCGCGTCGGCCAGCCACCAGGCGGCAATCAAAATGCCCACTTGCCACGCAGTCTGTGCAGGCTGGCGCCAGACGGGGATGGAGAGTGGGGCAGTGGTGGAACAAGGGGCGGCTTTCACGGCGGGCTTTCAAACGGATGGGGGAGGTTTTCATTGTAGTGAGCCCACATCAAAAGATAAAATGACTTAAACTCATGATTATCATTCGATATTGGAATGCATCATGGATATCCGCTCCCTGCGCTACTTCGTCGAAGTGGTCGAGCAAGCCAGTTTTACGCGCGCGGCCGCCAGGCTGCACGTGACGCAGCCCACCGTCAGCAAGATGGTGCAACAGCTGGAGCAATCGCTGGACCTGGCCCTGCTGGACCGCGCGGGCAAGCGTTTTACGCTGACGGACGCGGGCAAGGTGGTGCTGTCGCGCGCGCATGAACTGCTGGCCCTGCATGCGGAACTGAAGGTGGAATTGCGTGACCTGCAACATCTGGAACGGGGAGAACTGCGCGTCGGCGTGTCGCCGCAGACGCATTCGACCCTGGCGCCGTGGCTGGCCGAATACCACCAGCGCTATCCGGGCATCGAACTGAAGATGTATGAAAGCGGCACGCAGGCGATCGAGCGCGACTTGCGCACCGGCACGGTGGAACTGGGCACCATGCTCGACTATCCGGGCAATGCGGCCACCTGGCAGGATTTCGAAGCCTTGCCCCTCGTGCGCTCACCACTGTGCCTGCTGGCGGCGCCCGGCTCGCCGTGGCAAGGCCACTCGTCCGTGGCCCTGGCCGATCTGGCCGACAGCCCCTTCATCTTCTATGGCGCCGCGTTTGCCCTGAACGACATCGTGCAGGATGCCTGCCAGCGGGCCGGTTTCGCGCCGCGCATCACGGGCCGCAGCGGCCAGTGGGATTTCATTGCCTCGCTGGTGCGGCTGGGCGTGGGCATCTGCCTGCTGCCGAAGATGTATTGCGACACGCTTGATGCCGCGCAATTTGACGTCATCCCCCTGGACGGCCCGCCCGTGGAGTGGAATCTGATGCTGGCCTGGCGCCGGGGCGGGCGGCTGTCGTTCGCGGCGCGCGCCTGGCTGGAGCTCGTCAGCGCGCGCATGGCGGACTCGGCACGTTTACAATAGGCGCTCGCCAACTTCCGCCCGACCCGATGAACATCAACGTCAATACCAGACTTAAACGCACGGCCGGCTCATTGCTGCTGGGATTGTTATGCACCGTGGGCCTGATGAGCGAAATGGGCTACGCCCAGGCCGCCTTGCCCGTGTATGGTTATTTCGTCAAGAACACCTATCCGCACGACCCCCAGGCGTTCACGCAAGGCTTGCTGTTCAAGGATGGCCATCTGTATGAAAGCACGGGCCAGAATGGCCAGTCCTCCTTGCGCAAGGTGGAATTGACGACGGGCAAGGTGCTGCAAAAAAGCATGCTCGACAAGAATGTGTTTGGCGAAGGCATCACGGATGTGGGCGATGAGCTCCTGGGCCTGACGTGGATTTCGCAGACCGGCTATGTCTTCGACGTGAAGACCTTCAAATTGAAACGCAAATTCAGCTACCCGGGCGAAGGCTGGGGCCTGGCCAGCGACAATCAATTCGTCTACATGAGCGACGGCACGTCCGCCATCCGCGTGCTCAATCCGAAAACCCTGAAGGAAGTGCGCCGCTTCGAAGTGAAAGCCGAAGGGCGGCCCATCGACCGGCTGAACGAACTGGAAATGGTCGATGGGCAACTGTTCGCCAATGTGTGGGGCGCGGACGTGATCGCCCGCATCGACCCGGCCAGCGGTAAAGTTATGGGCTGGATCGACCTGACGGGCTTGCTGCCGCCCGAGCAGCGGGGCACGGCCAATCCCGACGCCGTGCTCAACGGCATTGCCTGGGATGCGCGCGGCAAGCGCTTGTTTGTCACGGGAAAATTGTGGCCCAAGCTGTTCGAGATCGAGCTGATCGAAATCCAGCGCCATTGATGTTTCCTATCGGACAGTGTTGCTGGCGATGAATCGTTTATGATGGCGTTCCTTCGCCCAGTGCGACCTTTACAGGATGCCATGCTGTTCTTTTCTTTACACCGCCTGGCGGCCGCCGCCACCCTGGCCGCCGCCATCGTGCCCGCCGCGCAGGCGCAAGCGCCGTATGTGCCGGTGATGCAGCAATACGGCGACTTTGTCGTCACGCGTGACCGCCACGACGCGCTCGTCACCTTGACTTTCCGCAAGCACGGCTACTGGCCCGGCGGCGCGCGCGAAGTGGTGGAGGTGCGCCCGCTAAAAGCGACGCGCGAGGGCCAGCCCATGCTGCTGGCATTCACCAAGGGCTATACGGGCCAGGGCACCATCCTCATCGGCGTGCAGAATGGTGAACCGCTGATGCGCCCCATCAGTCCCCTGCAGCGCGACAGCATGGTGCGCACGGAGCGCGACCCCGAATGGGGCGTGCCGCAGCCGGGCCGTCCCGAGATGCTGCTGTTTGCCCGCGACGGCCGCGCGCTCGATACGGGCACGGGCGAGCTGCTGTGGTTTGACGTGCCGGGCGGCGTCACCGGCGATTACGCGTCCGCCATGCTGGTCTCCGTCTCGCCCGACGGGCGGCGCGGCGCCTATCTGACGAATGCGCTGACGAAGGTGGGGATCATCGTCGCCACGCGCGACGACGGCGTGGCCGGCGTGCTGGCCTTGCCGCCGGACACGTATCAACGGTGGCTGAAACCCTTGTCGGAGGCCGCCTCCGCACAGGCGGGCGCCGCCATCAAGGCGCGCCAGGGCCGCACGGATAGCAACCGCATCCGGCGCGAGCTGGAACTGGCCTGGTTCGGCCAGCAATTTCAATGGAAACAAGGCAAGGGCGGCTGGCAAGTGACGGGCCTGGGCCTCAGTTCCGCGCCGCCGGAAGGAAAACAGCCATGAGCTACCCTCAAATCATCGCCGGCGGCCTCGCCGCAGTCTTGCTGGCCGGCTGCGTGCACAGCGAGATCGCCCCCAGGGATTATCTGGCGCAAGACATCGACAAGAGCCAGGCCCTGGTGGAAGTGGACGTCGTCTTCGGGCAAGCGCCCGACGACAAGCTGACGTCGCGCATGACGGCGCGCAACAGCGCGGAATACGCGGGCGCGCCGCATATCGTCGTGCCGTTCTACCAGAAGGGCCTGGGCTTCGACCAGGGTTTCGCGGGCACCTACATGTTTGCCGTGCCTTATCCGATCGCCAAGGTGGAAACGGCCACGGCCAGCAGCCGCGTCTTCGGCCAAAAACTTGACGGCCAGCAGCCGGGCAGTCCGCGCTATCGTTTCCGCGTGCCGGGCAAGGCGCAGTGGAACAGCAATGAAACCTTCATGCTGAGCTTTGCGCGCAAGGGCCGCCGCGAAGAAATCACTTTCCGCTTCAGCAATGAGCAAAGCTGCCCGTCCGCCTTCCTGGCCACCACGCCACTGTATGGCTTTCCCATCAAGGTTGTCGCCACGTTCAAGGGCAATCAAGGCTGCCTGAAAGTGTGCGACAGTCGCGACCAGTGGCCCGGCTTTTGCGCCTTCCAGCCGCCGCCGGCCGCTTGACTATCATCATGCAAGCGACGCGCCGGCCATGGCCGGTGCGCTGCTTATACACGCGCGCGTTTCGTCGATTCTATTCAATTGTCATCGAATGACAGCCTGAAACGCTTATTTTCATGGTGCAAGGCCGGCTGCATAGGCGCAGTTCAATGCGTCGGCCGGCATATAAATATTGCCGCAAAAATATCTTTCTCAGGCGTATGATTTCCGTGCCGTGAGCAGCGCACGCAGATGGCGCAGCCCGGCCCGATATCCGAGACGCATCGTTCCTGTGGAGAGACAGAATGAAAATGCCCGTTTTAGGAAGCACCCAGGCCGCCATCAGCAACCGTCCGCTCGACATGCTGGCCACCGATACGGCGGCAGTGCGCGCCATCGCCCAGGCAGCCGTCAGCGTGGAACTGTTCACCATTCCCCTGTACATGGCCACCATGTATTCGATCCAGGGCACGCACCAGATCAACTCGCAAGGCATCAGCTACTACGAAGGCCGCCAGTGGCCGGGCATGGGCACCACGGCCCGGCCCGAACTGAAGGAGCAGAAGGCCTTCAATATCATCTTCAGCGTCTTCATCCAGGAGATGCTGCACCTGCAGATGGCGGCCAACCTGGCCACGGCCATCGGCACGGCGCCATGCTTCACGGGCTCGGAGCTGCAATCGCAGGACCACGGCTGGACTTGCTACGGCAAGGATTGCACGGTGATCCCGCACATCGTCGACCTGCAGGACACGGCCGGCTACCGCCACGTGCGCGTCAACCTGGAAGAGCTGAACGACAACCAGTGTGACCTGTTCCTCGCCATCGAGCAGCCGGAACAGCAGGCGCGCGCCCAGCTGGCGAAGTTTGACGCGCACAACCACACCAAATATTTCCCCGAGGTACCGTTCGTGGGCTGGACGCCGGGCAAGCACGTGCATGATCTGCCCCTGTTCGGTACCATCGGCTACATGTATGAGTGCTATGCGCGCTATATCAGCATCGCATACACGGATGGCCAGACCTTGTGGCAAAAACTGTTCGTCAACGGCTCGGTGCAGCAGGACATGTTCAACAGCCAGGTGCCGGGCCACGCCAAGGCGGAGTTTCGCAAGTTCGACACCTGCTTCGACCCGCAGGACCAGGATGGCGGCCAGACGGGCTCGTTCAACAAGGCCATCGACATGATGGCGGCCATCACGGACCAGGGCGAGGGCAGCGACACGGCCATCCAGCGCTACCGCCGTGACGCAGCGCAGCGCCTGATGGCCGTGCAGCCCGACTACCGCGAAGACCTGGCCGCGTTGAAGTGCGATTACCCGTCGTACGCGAACAATGGCAAGGACGCCGAATCGCGCGACGCACAGGCACGCCACGACAGCGCCCCGTTCGACCACTACGAGCGTTTCGGTCAGGTCAAGGCCATGCTGCCAGTGCAGACCTGGGCCGGCTGGCATAAGAAAGGCGGGCGCTGGAGCGAGGCCATGCTGACCAACGAGCGCTACAACCCGGCCACCGCGCCGAAGAACATCCCCGCGCCCGCTGCCGTGGCGGGCGCCCTGAACCGCCTGAAGGATACCAGCGGCACATTGGGGATGCTGAGCACGGTGGCCACGGGCGCCATCTATGGCATCACTTCCGTGCTGGACAAGTACTGGCTGAACCAGAAACTGGAGTTTCCGTATCCGTCGATGGTGGGCGCGGGCGACCGCATGGCCATCTGCTGGGCCGTGCTGGGCCAGGCGCCGAACCTGGCGACGGGCGTGCCGCTGGCCGAGAATGGCGTGCTGTACCACGCCTGCCAGGGCATGCATCTGGAGGGCGAAGCGTCGTCCACCTGCGCCGCGCTGGCCGTCTACCATACGTGCCGCGGCTCCAACGGCTGCCATGCCCAGGGCGGCTGCGGCTTTGCCCAGGCCGACACGGGCGGCTCGTCCTGCGGCCATTCGGTCAAGGCTGCCGCGGCGCCGGGCAGCGAATGCTATGTGCCACCGCCGCCGCAGGACGATAAAATCTACAGCGCGCCCAGCGACAACAAATGCGGCGGCTTCGGCGGCTGCGCCGTGCCGATTTCGGCCTCGCAGCTGTATCCGAACACCACGAAGAAGGACCCGCCCGAACCCGCCACCATGACCTTGTACGATTTCGGTCCCGCGCCCGAGCACCGCAGCATTCCGCTGGGCCAGACCATGCGCTTTGCGCTGGGCGACAATGTCTACGACAAGGCCTGGGAAGCCTACGGCAAGGTGATGGCGGCGCGCGGCACGCCGGTGGGCGCGCCGCCGGCGCCCACCGACCTGCGCCTGGCCTTGCCGCCGTCGACCTGATGCGGGGCATCCTGCACGAGGCGCGGCCGCGCCTGGGCCTGCCGAACCTGGGCCTGGGCGTGGGGCTGCGTCCGCCCCATTACGCGCACATTCTGGAACACGGGCCGCAGGTGGACTGGTTCGAGATCATCAGCGAGAATTTCATCGATAACCACGGCTATGCGCGCCACGTGCTCGAGCAGGTGGCGGCGCAGGTGCCCATCGTCATGCATGGCGTGTCGCTGTCGATCGGCAGCAGCGATCCCTTGAGCCTGGCCTACCTGCGCAAGCTGCGCCAGCTGGCCGCCGAGATCCGTCCCGCGTGGATTTCCGACCACCTGTGCTGGACGGGCGCCGCCTCGCTCAACAGCCACGACTTGCTGCCCTTGCCGCTGGACGAAGCCAGCCTGCGCCACGTGGCGGGCAGAGTGCGGCAAGTGCAGGAATTCCTGGGCCGTCCCCTGATCCTGGAAAACCCCAGCAGCTACGTGGAGTTTGCCCAGTCCAGCATGCCGGAATGGGAATTCCTGGGCCGCCTGGCCGAGGACACGGGCTGCGGACTCTTGCTCGACGTTAATAATGTCCACGTCAGCGCGCATAACCATGGCTATGACGCGGCAGCCTACATCCGCCAGTTGCCGCATGAGCACATCGTGCAAATCCACCTGGCCGGGCCCACCGTCTGCGGCGCCATGCTGATCGACACGCACGACGCACCCGTGCCGGCGGCCGTCTGGCGCCTGTACGCGCTGGCGCAGCAGCTGACGGGGGGCGTGTCGGCCCTGCTGGAATGGGATGCGGACATTCCGGCTTACCCGCAGCTGCTGGCCGAGCTCGACAAGGCGCGCGCGGCCGGGCGGGGAGAGTTTTCCGATGCCGTACCAGCCACGGCCACGGCCACGGCGAGCCTGGCCGCCGTCTCGGCGCCGCTGGGCTTTCACCTGGAGGCCGCCCATGCCCCGTAGCGCCGACGGCGACGCGCGCGCGGACGCACCGTTGGCGCAATTGCAATCGTGGTTTTTGACGGCGATGACGGCGCCGGGCGGTGCGGCGCGCGGCGCGCAGCTGGCCAGCGAGCGCCACGGCTTGACGCAGGAGCAAGTATTGAAACGGGCGCGGGGCGGGCCGGCGCCGCTGCACATCCATGCGGACGGCTACGTGCAGCGCCTGCTCGAATGCCTGCAGGCAGATTATCCCGTGTTGCGCAAGGTCATGGGCGACGAGCTGTTCGCCTTCTTTGCCCGCGCCTATGTCTGGCGCCACCCGTCCGCTTCCCCGACCTTGTATGACCTGGGCGGCGGCTTTGCCGATTTTCTCGCCGCCAGCCAGGGCGCGGCCGGCGCGCAGGGGGACGTCTTGCGCTTTCCCGTCGAATTGGCGCGGCTGGAGCGGGCGCGCAGCGAGGCGGGCAGGGCGCCGGGGCTTGAAAAACTGGCGCAGCCCGTCCTGCCTTCCGGTCTGGACTTGCTTTTGGGAAATGCGCCGGCCTGGCGCCTGGCGCCGTGCACGCGGCTGCTGGCCCTGTCATTTCCCTTGTGTGCATTCTGGCAACAGGCACAGGCCGCGCCGGACGACGCCATTCCGGCCCAACCGCAGGCCAGTCCCGCCTTTGTGGCCATTTCGCGCATGCATTACCGGCTTGCCATGCAAGAGCTGCAGCCGTGGCAATTTGACTGCCTGCAGGCGCTGGCCGGCGGCGCGCCGCTGGCGCAGTGCGCGCAGCAGGCGGCGCAGTCCAGCGGCAGGGCGCCGGACGAGGTGCTGGCCGACGCCATGCTGTGGCTGCCCATGGCGGCCGCGGCCGGGCTGGTCACCAGCGCTGCCTGAGCGGAAAGCGGCGGACGCAAAAAAGGCCGATGAAAATCGGCCTCGATGACAACTGCAGGTGTTGCTTAGCGGTAAAACGCTTCGACTTTGCCCTTCAGCTTGATCTGCAGCGGACGGCCGCGGCGGTCGAGGGACTTGGTGGAAGCGACCTTGATCCAGCGTTCGCTGATGCAATATTCTTCCACGTCAAGACGTTCCTTGTCGTTGAAGCGGATGCCGACGTCGTTCTCGAACACGGCTGCAACGTGGTAAGGGCTGCTCGGGTCGATCGACAGGCGATCGGGCAATGGGGGTAAGGTAGTGGTATCGTTCATGGGCGTAATTATCGCCCAGAATGCCGATCCAGACAACGGCCTTTCGCACGCCGTCTATCTGGCTGGACGCGAAATGGCGGGCGCGGCCGTGTGCGTGGATGGCGGCGGCGGTGATGATGCACTGTGCGGCATTCCCGTCGGGTCGGCCAGCTGGATGACCGTGCCGTGCTGCCAGGCGTCGGCACCGGCAACGATGGCGGGCGCGGCGATGTCGGTTCGCTGGCGGCGTTTTTCGGCCGAATCGATGCCGAAGCGGTGGTCGCGCGCGGCGACCATGGCGGCATCGGCCTGGCCGTCGGCTGTAAAGCCCATCATTAGTTGCGGCACGCCCAGCGGCAAGGTCTTGTGCAGATCCGTGTGCCAGGTATGCCAGGTCTTGCCGTAGGTGCCCACCAGCTTTTGCATCAGCGCCTTTTCCGCCACGGCAGGTATGCCGGGCGCGATCAGCTGGCCCGACTTCACTTCATGCACATGGCTGTGCCACAGCGCTTTTTCCGCCGCAGGCAAACCTTGGTACAGCCTGGCGCTGACGATGTATTCGACGCCCATCAGCTTGGCATCCTTGACGTTGCCGTCGTAAATCACGCATTGAATCAACTCTTCATTGACGATGGTGCAATAGTGGTGCGCCTCCATTTGACCGCGCAGATTGCCGTTGTAGAAATGAAAACCGTCGAGATAGGCATTGAGGGCCGCAATGGGCGGCCGGGCTTGCAGGGCGTCGGCGCCAGCATCGAGCACGCGCGTGGAGACCCCGGCTGGCGCGCCCGGGGCCTCCACGTTCGATGCCGTATTCCTGGCGCCGCAGGCGGCCAGGCCCATGCCCAGCCCGGCGCACAGCATGGCCTTCAGCGCTTTCATGTCGACCAGCGGCATCGGGCCATGCCTGCGAAATCAGGATTTGTCGTCATTCTTGTGGCTTTGACGTCCCGCTTCCACGTGCTGCTCATGCGTGCCGCCGCGCGTGCCGGAGCCGGAACCCGATTGCTGGCTGCCGCCGCCGCTCTTGCCCTGGCCCGATTGCTGGCCCGACTGCTGCGAACCTTGTGAGCCTGATTGCTTGTCGCCGTCATTCTTGTGGCTTTGGCGGCCCGCCTCGACGTGCTGCTCGTGCGTGCCCCCTTGGGTACCGCCCGACGATTGGCGGCTGCCGGACTGTTTGTCCGACTGTTGGCTGCCCGATTGCTGTTTGTCCGATTGGCTGCCGGATTTGTCGTTGCTGTTCGAAGTCATGATCATGTCCCCTAAGGTTAGTCTGCGTCGTCATCCGCTCCAATATTGGGTCGGATGTTCCTGCTGAGCTCCGGCGCCGTGCAGCACCGTTGAGACCATTCTCGTTGCAAGCGTCGGGCTTAACCATAGGGACACTCCTTGTCGCCACGTAGGAAAACTCCGGCGTAGCTGACAACCATTTCTACATTTGCATTGTTTACAAGTGCCCTGTTTCCTGCGGCGGCCTGTCCCAGTCGTCATGCCAGCCATCGACAAAGGTGACGGGCACCCGGGCCAGCTCGGCCGCCGCCGCATCGTCGAGGCAGTTCACGCCGATGCCGACAAACGGGCCGCTGCGGGGCGAAGCACCGTAGCCAAACGGACGTACGCCGCAGTGGCGGCAAAAATAGTGGCGCTCGCGCCCGGCGCCGAAGCGGTATGCGCTCAAGTCGCCTTCGCCGGCCAGCAGCCGGAAGTCGGCGGGCGGCACCTGGCTGGCCCAGCAGCGGATCTTCAGGCAATAGGAACAGTTGCAGCGCAGGCTGGGGGCCGCCAGGTCGATCTCGGCCGCGAAGCGCACGGCGCCGCAGTGGCAACTGCCATGGTAGGTTTTTTTCATCTGGCCCACTCTACAGGGTGGCCGTACTGTCATGCAACTGCTGGAATTGCGACAGCTGCTGCTGCATCAGCCGCGCATACTGGCCGCCCGCGCGCAGCAGCTCGGCGTGCGTGCCTTGCTGGCAAATCCGACCCTTGTCCATGACGATGATGCGGTCGGCCTTGACGATGGTGGAAAAGCGGTGGGCGATGATGATGGTGGTGCGCCCTTGCATCAGCGCATCGAGCGCGCGCTGCACCAGCTGTTCGCTGGCCGCGTCGAGCGCGCTGGTGGCCTCGTCCAGAATCAGGATTTTCGGCGCGCGCAGGATGGCGCGGGCAATCGCGATGCGCTGCTTCTGTCCGCCCGATAATTGCACGCCCCGTTCGCCCACGAGGGTGTCGTAGCCGTCCGGAAAGGCCGCGATAAAATCGTGGGCATGGGCCAGGCGCGCCGCCGCCACCATCGCTTCGCGCGCCACGACCCGGTCCGGCACGGCAAAGGCGATATTGTCGGCGATGCTGCCGGAAAACAGGGCCGGCTCCTGCTCCACCACGGCCATCTGGCGCCGCAATTGCGTCACGCCCAGCACCTGCGCGTCGATGCCGTCGAATTGCAGGCTGCCCGCGTCCATCTTGTAGTGGCCCAGCACCAGGCTGGCGATGGTGGACTTGCCCGCGCCCGAGGCGCCGACGAGGGCGATCTTTTCGCCCGCGCGGATGGACAGGCTGACGCCGTCCAGCGCCGCGACCTGTACGCGCTCGGGATACGCAAAACGCACGTCGCGCAGCGCGATGTGGCCCGCAAGCGGCGGCTGCGGCGGCGCTTCGGGCACGGCACGGTGGCTGCGCAGGATCTCGAAGATGCGGTCGGTCGAGCCCATGGTGCGCATCCAGGTGTTCCAGAACTCGCTGATGGAGCCGGCCGTGTCCGTCACCATGCTGGCATAGATGACAAAGGCCGTCAGCTCGCCCACGCTCAGGCGGCCCTGGCCGATCAGGTGGGCGCCGAAGCACAGGGTGGTCAACAGGGCAACAAACGCGAGCAAGCCTTGCGCGCCCTGGAACACGGCCAGCAGCCGCGTGCCGGCCAGCGACACCTCCAGCAGCTCCCGCATGGCTTGCGCGTAACGGGCCATGGCGCCGCCTTGCTGGTTGAACGCCTGCACCAGGCGCGCATGGGCAAAATATTCCTGCGCCACCTTGCCGCTGGTGGCCAGAGTGGCCGAAATGGCCCGCGCGCGCTGCCGGTAATTGCTGCCGGATAACTTGCCGAGATAGAGGCTGATGGGAATGAACAAGGCCAGCGGCAGGCTCAGCATGGGCGACAGCTGCAGCAGCATGGCGATACCGCCCAAAAACACGCACAGCGAGCGCAGGGCGTTGGCCGCGCCGATGGTCAGGCTTTCATGCAGGGCCGACACGTCGGACGTGAGCCGGCTGTTCAGCTCGCCGCCATGGTGCTTGTCGAAGAAGGCGATGGGCTGGTTGATCACCACGTCGAACAGGCGCCGGCGCACGCCCATGACAACCATGTGTCCGCTCGATTGCAGCAGGTAGAAGCGCGCGGCCGAAGCCAGCGCATACAGCACGCTGAAGGCCAGCATGGCGGCGACCATGCCCGGCGTGACGCCGTGCCGGGTGAGGGCGGTCACGTTGTCGATGAAATACGCGATGGCTTGCGGAAAGGCCAGCTGGGCGCCCACGGTAAGGACCATGCACAGCAGGCCTGCGGCGATGCGCCAGCGCACGGGGTACAGCAGGCGCAGGCGTTCAAAATGCGGGCCGAAGTTGATATTGCTCATGCGGCGCGCTCCTGCGACGGTTCGGCGTTCAATTGTCCGACGAGGGCCAGCCAGTCTGCGTCGCCGATCAGGCCTGCCGCTTCCACGCGTCCCTGGTGATTGACAAAGACATAGGACGGCGAGCTCATTTGGGGATTGACGCGCCGGTAGTCGCGCAGACTGACGCGCGCCGCCGCCGCACGCAAGGCGTCGCCGGGCAGGAAGGCGCGCAGGCGGCGCGGCGCTTCCTCGCTGAGCAGCCACACGGCCAGGCCCGCATTGCGCGCCAGCGGCAGCAGCCGTTCGATGCCGGCCAGCTTATCCGCGCATTTCGGGCAGCGGCTGGCCAGGAACAGCAGCACGGCCGCCTGGCCGGGGGCGCCCGGCTGGAAACGCGCGCCGCCAGCCAGCGGACGGGCTGGCACGGCAGGCAGGGGCTCGCCCGGCTCCAGTGCCGTGGGCGCCAGCCTTTCGCGGCGGCTGGCGCGCAGCACGGCCAGAGTCAGCCAGAGATTGCCGGCGATGGCAAACGCCAGCACCGCCAGCACCAGTTGCAAGGTCGCGGCATCCATCATCCGGCCTTTGCCAGGTTGGCGATGTCGTGCAGGGAAATGATGGCCACGCAGGCGATGGCCGCCAAGCCGGCCGCCAATACAGTGGTGGCGACGGGCAAGGCCGCATCTTGCGCCAGCGCACAGTAGCTGCCGTTGATGCCCACCGCCAGCGCGTTGCGCAGCAAGTCGTACTGCGAGACGGGCCGCGCCGCTTCGCCGAAGCAGCTGCAGCGCACCACGCTGTGCGTGAAGTAGCGCCAGGCCAGCACGGCAGTGAGGGAGCTCAATAGCAATAACGACAGCAGCATCGGCAGCCGGGCGCCGCCGGCCAGCAGCCAGCCGGCCAGCAGCAGTTCTGCCGCCACCAGGGCTGGCGCGGCCCAGGCAGCGGGGGCGGGCGGCAGGCCGAACGAGTCGGTCAGGTTGCCGCGAAATTCCCCGTAGCTGCGCAGCTTGCCCACGCTGGCCGCCAGCAGCAGCAAGGCGATGCAGCAGCGCGCAATATCAGACAGTAATGCCGTCAGCATGCTGCCCCCGTTTGCGCGGTCCACAGCGGCGCGAAGCCGCCCGGACGCTGGCGCCGCAGCTGCACGCCGTCGCGCGAGGCCAGCAGCGCATCGTTCCACGGTTCGTCGGGGGCGCTGCGCAGGGCGCCGCCTATGTGCGCCTGCAACTGGGTCGAGATGGCCCAGCCCAGCCGTTCAGCCTGGGCATCGCGCGCCATGTTCAAGCCCAGCCGGGCCAGCTCTTCGCGCGTCAAGGCATAGTTATGCGAGTGGTATCCGGTCACCAATTGCGCGACGATGGCGCGCCGCGCCTCCTGCGTGGCATCGGGCAATTGCCACGCCAGCAATTCCTCGCCGATTTGCGCCAGTTCCAGCGTGGTGCGGTAAAAGGCCGTCAGGGACGGGGGAAAGATGCTGCCGCACAGCAGGGACAAGGATTGCTGGCGCGCTTCGCCGGCATCGACGCCGAACCACTGCTGCGCCATGTCGCCGAAGACCTTGATGTCGAGGCTGGAAATGGCGCCGCCGTCCACGCCGTCGAGCTGCGGGTCGATGGGCGAGAACAGGGCCAGGTCGCCGGCGATGATTTCATCGGCGCCCAGGGCCAGCAGGGTGGCGGCCGACTGGCAGTGGAAAGGTACGATAAAGCTCAGGTGGCGTGCATGCTGGCGCAGCAGCAGGGCGATGCGGCGCGCCGCGTTGACGATGCCGCCCCGTCCGTGCAGCACCACGTCGAGGCGCGCCACAGGGCCGATGCCCTGGCACAGCTCGTACAGGGCGGGCAGCAATTCCATGTCCAGGTGCGAGGCGGCCAGGACGATGGCGCGGCTGTCGCGCGCCTGCTCCAGTGCGCGCAGCTGCGAAGGCAGCAGGGTCAGGTCTGGCTGTGGCATAACGCTCCTTCGATCAGGATATCGGCGACGCTTTCCAGCAGGGGCAAGGCGGGCACCAGTTGTTGCACATATAAAAATTGACCAACAGGATTGTTTTCCAGGAAAACATACTCGCCCTCGGGCGTGACGATCAGGTCCAGCGCACCATACTCGAGACCATAGCTGTGCACGAAAGCGAGGCAGCGCTCGTGTATGTCGTCCGGCAAGGTCGCCGCTTCGTAGCGGATGGGCGCCGACATGTCGCGCGAATCGATGGCCGTGCGCGCATCGTCCTGCGAATACAGGCGGGCGGCAAACAGCTGCTTGCCGATCACGGTGATCCGTAGTTCATATTGCTTGGCGATATATTCCTGGAACTGGCAGCTCAGTTCGCTGACGGCGTCCAGGCTGTCGAGCATGGCGTCGTCGACGATGGTGGTGCCGATGCCGCCGCTGACCCTGTCTGCATCCCCGACCGTTTCGGCCGCCAGGCTGGGCGTGGACATGCTCTTGAAAATGATGGGTCCGCCGATGGCCGCGCGGAAAGCGCGCACGTCGTCGGGCACGTTGCTGATCACGGTGGCGGGCACGCGAAAGCCCATGCGCGCGGCCCGTGCCAGCTGCTCGCCTTTCCATTGGGCGCCGCGCAGGGCCAGCGGATGGCTGAGCCAGTAGCAATCGAGGCTGTACAGCACGCTGAAGATGGCTTGTTCCGTTTCCAGCCGCGCATAGGCGCGTTCCTGCGGCGTCAGGTCGGCGCTGGCATAGGCGTAGTCGGCCGCCTTGCGCAGCCAGACGGCGCCTACCTGGCGCAGGTCCAGCCAGTCGCCGTCGGGCAGGCGGCGCAGCCGCGTGCTGGCCTGGCCGCCCAGCATGCGCTGGCACAGCTGGTAATCGCGGGGAAAGGCGTCGAGATCGATACGGAAGGGGGCATGACCGCGGTCGGCGAGAATCGATGCCACCAGGTCGGCGTGCAGGTCGCCGCTATGGCTGATAATCAAAACCTTTTTATGCATGTCGGGGAGCCTGCAGTAGCGGAAAATCGGGAAGATGAAAAAGCCTTGCCGCGGCAAGGCTTTCAGTTGGCGCGACGATCAGCAGAATTCTCCGCCGTCACTCGAGCCGACGCGCGAATAGCGGTATTGTTCCTCGCTGTCGACCGCCGTGCAGCCGGCCACGGCGACACCGTCGCGTACTTTCCAGGGCGCAGGACGCGCCGGTTTTTCCTCTTCCTTTTTTTTCGCAAGTTTGAATGCGAACAGCTTGGTTTTATCGTGCATGAGATCCTCTGTTAATGGTTATGTTTCGATTTTTACCGATAACTGCTTTAAAGAATGGAATCTCCAATTGAGAGGGGTTCATATATTCATTGCGCGCGAAAAATCCGCGCCGCACGGCGCCGGTTTGAATATGGGGAATATATGCAACCCCGCGCCGGGCGGGGTTATGGCGTGCCGGAAATCAGCAATACTGGCCGCTGTCGTTCGGCTTGAGACGCGAAGAGTCGCGATATTGATCATTGGTGCCGACGGCGGTGCAGCCGGCCACGGCGACGCCGTCGCGCACTTTCCAGGCGGTGGCGGGCGCCGCCTGTTTTTGTACCTGTTTTTCAGCCAGTTTGAATGCGAACAATTTGGATTGGTTTTGCATTGTACTATCCTCTTGTGATGGTTAAGTACTGCTTGCGCTGTGTGCCATGGTATATGGCCATTCGATATTAGCGCCGGAATAAATAAGCGTCAATTGGAAATCAACCGTATTCGCGATTCTATGTCCGAGATACTCACCAAATATCACGCCGGCCATTTATGTTATTGCAGTGCGATAAATAATAAGGGCGGCGTTTTAAATGAGCTGCAAGCCGTTTGGTTATGGATGGCAAACGGATCGACTATGCGCCCGGCCACGCACTATAATGTCGCCTGTTGAATGGAGAAGGCGGGAGTCGCTATATGGAAATGACAGTTACTGACAGCCTGCGAGAGCTGGCGTACGCGCAGGCCGCAGCGTTCGTGCAGACGCTGAACGGGCGCGATCCTGTTGCGCTGCAACGCGACTGGGGTCTGTCGCCGGCCGTGGCCGCGGAGATCGTCGACATGCTCGACAGCTACTTTGCCGCCAACGAGGCGCTGTCCCTGACGCCGCTGGCGCACGCCTTTGTGCCGGACAAGGGCGGCCGGCCCGGCGTCGATGTGTACGCCACCGGCGACGGCCCGTTGGGCCTGGAATGCCTGTTGCTGGCCGACGGCAAGCCGGGTGAAGCGATTTTGCACCTGGAAATGTCCGGCCACGATGGCGCGCTGCGCCTCCATTACCGCTACATCGGATCCTGAGAGCACCATGACTGAACTGATCAGCGAAACACAGCAACGCATCTGCGACAAATTCGGCTTGCCGGCGCAGGCGCCCGAACCCATGGTGGCCCTGGCCATCGGCAGCCTGGCGCAGTCGCCCATCTATGGCACGCGCATCGTGCTGCCGGAAAACGGCACCATCAGCTGGTTCATCCACTGCGGCGAACACGACGACGCCAGCGGCTTTTACCAGCCCCTGCATGCGGAGCACCTGCACGAGATGCTGCCGCAGGTGGTCGATTACCTGGCCTTGCCCAGCGGCGCCAAGTTCATTCTCGACCGGCAAGGGTATGAAGATGTGTGGCTGGAAGAGTAGCTTTCTAGCAGGCAAGATTGTCGTTGACGTTGACAAATAGGTATGGGATGCTGCGGTTCCGTTTTCAACTGTCGAAAGCCGCATCTTGAAGCCACGCCTCCCGTCCGTCCTGCTCGTCATGGCGCTTGCCGCCGTGGCAGCTCCCGTCACCTCGATCGCCACTGCCGCCCCCGCCAGCCCATCGCAGGCATCGCGCGCGGAACAGGAAATTGCCTCCTTTGTGCGCAGCGAAATGCGGGAGCGCCAGATTCCCGGGCTGCAACTGGCCGTGATCCGGCACGGCAAGGTCCTGCTAAAGCGCAATTTCGGCCTGGCCAGCCTGCAATATCAGGTGCCCGTGACGGACGCCAGCCTGTTTTCCATCAACTCGGCCACCAAGGCGTTTGCGGGCGTGGCCGTGATGCAGCTGGTGCAGGAGGGCAAGATCGACCTGGCCGCGCCCATCGGCCAATACCTGACGGGGCTGCCTGCAGCCTGGCAAGCCGTGACGGTAACGCAATTGCTCAACCATACCTCGGGCTTGCCCGACGTGCTCGACCAGCGCAGCGGCAAGCTGGTGGGGCCGCAACCGGACGACGCCGCTGCGGCGTGGAGCGCCGTGCAGGCGCTGCCCGTGGAAGCCCCGCCAGGCCAGCGCTACCGCTACAACCAGACCAATTACGTGTTGCTGGCGCAATTGATCGAGCGCCAGAGCGGCCAGCCCTTTACCGACTTCATCCGGCACCGGCAGTTCGACGTGGCGGGCATGCGGCACAGCGGCTTTGGCGATGCGAAGGACGTGGTCGTGGGCAAGGCCAGTTCCTACGTGCTGGACCGGGGCGGCAACGGCTACCGCAACGTGATCGAGGACTTTCCCGTCTTCATGCGCGCCGGGGCCGGCATCAACAGCAATGCGGGCGAACTGGCCAACTGGCTCATCGCCCTGCAGTCGGGGCGCTTGCTGGCGCCCGCCAGTGTGGAACGGCTGTGGCAGCCGACCAGTTTGAACGACGGCAAGCCGGCGCCGTGGGCGCTGGGCTGGCCCACCATCGGCCGCGATGGCCACCGCGCCGTGGCCGGCATCGGCGGCCGCCGCTCGGCCTTCTATGTGTATCCGGACGACGGCCTGGCCGTCATTATTCTGAGCAACCTGGCCGGCGGCCAGCCGGAACAGCTGATCGATACCATTGCCGCTTTTTATGTTCCCGCCCTGCGCCAGCAGCGGGGCGGCGCGTATGCCGCGCATCTATTGCGCAACAAGGCGGCCGGCACGGGCTTTGAAGGGCTGGAGCAGAAACTGGCGGCCATCCGGCGCCAGCATGGGCTGCCTGCACCCGCTGACGACGACCTGAATGCCTGGGGCTACCGCCTGCTGGGCCGGCAGCAGCCGAAGCAGGCGGTGGCCGTCTTCCAGCTGGGCGTGCAGCTGTATCCGCAAGGGGCGAATGGCCACGACAGCCTGGCCGAAGCGTACGAGGCCGATGGCGCCACGGCGCTGGCCGTCACGCATTACCGCCGTTCGCTGGAGCTGGACCCGGGCAACACGCACGCCGTGGCGCGTTTGCGCGTGCTTTCCCCGGATTAGCGCGCCGCCGCGGCCTGGCCGTGCTCGGCGCCATGCATGGCCAGGTAGGCCGTCAGGTTGTCGTCGGCGATGCCCAGGGCGCGCAAGACTTCCTTGGTGAAGGTGACGGGCGCCGTGCCGGGCGCCGTGATGATGCGCTGGTCGGCCACGGCCCACGGTACGGCCTGGTACAGGGCGGCGCCAGCATAGCCCGTTTCCAGCAAGTTGCCCGCGCTGTTGGACGTATGGCGCACGGTGTCGAGCACGCCCGCCTGCGCCAGCACGCGCGTGCCGTCGCAAATGCCGGCCAGCACGACGCCCTTGTCGCGCGCCGCGCGCAGCAACGGGCCCAGGTCGGGCGCCTTGCCGCTTTGCCAATGGCTGCCGCCGCACACCATCAGCAAATCGAGTTCCTCGAGCACGATATCTTCCAGCGCCAGCTGCGGCGTGACCAGCATGCCGCCGGACGAGGTGACGGGCAAGCCGCCCGGCGTGGCGAACTGCGTGTAAAAACCGTAGTACAGGCGCGCCGTGGAATTGAGCAGGGCGGTTTCCCAATCGGCAAAGTTTTCGGTCAGTATGGTAATGGCACGTGTCATGAAAAGTCCTGTCGCAGGTGGAGATATCAATAGTACTGGCTGGCTGGCCAGCTGGTGCCGAAATCATAATAAAAAGCACTGACAATTTCTGTCAGTAGCATGCGTGAATCAGCAGCGCGCAGGAAACGATGGTACAAGTTGCAACAGACTGCGCTACAATCGCTTGCCCGTCCGCGCGGGCTTGTCCTTGTTCAATGCTTACTCTCCATCGCCTCCATGCTGATTCTGTTTTGCCGTGTCCTGTTCAGCATTGCTGGCCTGCTGGTTTTCTTCCTCTTCGATCAGTTAAGCGCGAATGAATGTCTGAAATTGAGCGTGTTGCTGGCGGCCTTCCTGCTGGGCGTGGGCGGCGTGCTGCACGCATGGCGTGGCAGTTCCGGCGCGATCACCGTGCTGGTGCGCGTCGTCGTGCCCGTGTTTTACCTGGACGCCGCCGTAAAAGGCTTCTTGCGTGGCTATTTTGGCATGCGCCCGAACCCGAATGCGGTTTTGCAGGCCATGTTTGCGACAGATCAAGCGGAAACGGGAGAATTTCTCCTGCACAACAGCGTCGCCCTGGCGCAAGCGGCCGGCTGGTTTGTGCTCGTGACGGCGGCCGTGCTGCTGGCCGACCACCAGCTGCAGCGCTGGCAGGCGTCGCGCGCCGGTACCGCGCCGGGCTGGCCGCACAAAGCCTTTGCCGCCGGTATGGCCGTGTTTCTCGTGCTGCTGCACGTCAATACCACCATGCGGCGCGAAAATCCGGCCCTGTTCTGGCCGCTGCGCTACCAGCAGTACAGCGCGCAGCTGGACGCGATGAAATCGATGCAGCATGCGCTGACGGCGGCCATGGCCGCGCCGCGCGACTGGAATGTGCGCTATGCGGGCGAGGAGGCGCGCACCGTCATCCTGGTGATCGGCGAGAGCACCAACCGCGCCTCGATGTCGCTGTACGGCTATCCGCGCGCGACCACGCCCCAGCTCGACGCCATGCGCGCGAAGCTGCTGGTTTTTAACGATGTGATTTCGCCCGCGTCCAGCACGGTGGAATCGATGATGACCATGCTCACGCCGGCCGATATCGGCAACCCCGATGCGTGGATGGCCAAGCCGAATCTGCTGATGCTGGCCGAGGCGGCCGGCTACAAGACGTTCTGGGTTTCGAACCAGACGCGTAACGATGGCTGGATCGGGCTGCTGGCGGGCGAGGCCGATGAAAGCGACTTCATCAACTACGGCACCGGTCGTGGAGAAAACAATTTTGACGGCAACCTGTTCCAGCCATTCGCCCACGCGCTGCGCGACGCGGCGCCGAAAAAGCTCATCGTCGTGCACTTGCTGGGCGCGCATCCCAGCTATGACATGCGCTATCCCAGCCGCTTCGCCCATTTCGACCGGGCACAGGACGCCGTCAGCGCGCAGATGGCCAGCCAGGGCAGGTCCAGCTGGATACGCAACCAGCGCGACGAATACGATAACGCCATCCGCTATGGCGATTACGTGCTGGGCACCCTGATCGGCATGGCGGAAACGGCCAAGACCGGCCGGGCCGCCTCCTTGCTGTTCGTCTCCGACCATGGGCAGGAAGTGGGCTACAGCCGCAATCACGCGGGCCATTCCGCGTCGGACAAGAGCGGCTATGAAATCCCCATGTTGATCTGGGATAACCAGCAAGCGCCGCAGTCGACGGCCGCGCGCGCCGCGCTGGAAAGCCGGCCGTATCAGACGGACAAGCTTGATGCGACCGTGCTGGGCCTGCTGAAGATCGAGACGCGCTATTACGCCGCGCATGACGATATCCTCAGCAGTGCCTTTACGCCCGTGCAGCGCTTCATGAATGGCTTGCAGTACCAGCGCGGGGCTGCGCCGCTGAGCCGGCAATGAAAAGGCCCGGCGCCGCCGCGGGAAGCGGCGGGGCCGGGCCCCTGCATTTGCTGCGGATTTGCTCTCGATTACTTCTCGGCGAATGCGCGCTCGACAACGAAGTCGCCAGGCGTCGAGGTATTGCCTTCCTTGAAGCCACGCGCTTCCAGCATGTCTTTCAGGTCGCGCAGCATCTCGGAGCTGCCGCAAATCATCACGCGGTCTTCGGCAGGATTGAGTTCCGGCACGCCCAGGTCTTTGGCCAGCTTGCCGTTCTCGATCAGTTCCGTGATGCGGCCCATGTTGCGGAAGTCTTCGCGCGTCACGGTCGGGTAGTAGCGCAGCTTGTCGCTGACCATTTCGCCCAGGAACTCATGCTTCGGCAGATGTTCTTCCAGCAAGTCGTGGTAAGCCAGTTCGTCGACCTGGCGCACGCCGTGCACGAGGATCAATTCGTCGAAGCGTTCGTAGATGTCCGGATCGCGCACGATGCTGAGGAAAGGCGCCAGGCCCGTGCCCGTCGACAGCATGTACAGGCGCTTGCCCGGCAGCAGGTAGTCGGAGACCAGGGTGCCGGTCGGCTTGCGGCCGACGATGACGGTGTCTCCCACTTGCAAGTGTTGCAGACGCGACGTCAGGGGGCCGCCCGGCACCTTGATGCTGAAGAATTCCAGGTGGTCTTCGTAATTGGCGCTGGCGATACTGTAGGCGCGCAGCAATGGCTTGCCGTCGACGCGCAGGCCGATCATGGTGAAGTGGCCATTCGAGAAACGCAGCGACGGGTCGCGCGTGGTGGTAAAGGAGAACAGGGTATCCGTCCAGTGGTGCACGCTTAAAACGCGCTCTTCATTCATCGAACTCATAGTATTTGTTGGCTGGTCAAAAAAATGGTTAGTTGCTGGCAACTGCTGGCAAAAGTGAAACCCTGTGTAGGCCCAGACGCTATTGTACTGGCCTCCACACGAAATTGTTACCGTCTATCGCCGCCAATGCTGCCGCACGCGGTGCCGACATTATAGTGCGAACGGCAAGGCGGGGCTGAAATTCGCCCGGAAACGGGCGGTGGGCATGCGGTCTCTTGACCTGGCTCAGTTTTTCGCCGGCGGCATCAGGACGCGGCCCGGCGCTGCCAGAATGGCGCCTCCGGCCAGCGCTGTTCGGCGCCGTAGAAGCCGCGCCGCATCTGCAGATAGGTTTCAAACGAGGCGAAGACGCTGCGCCGGTAACCCGCCGCCATGCCCCGGTCGCCCGCCAGGCAGGCTTCCGCGACCCGCGCCGCATGGATGCCCGACGCCATGGCCTGACCGATGCCCAGTGAGGAGATGGGGTCGAAGCAGGCGGCCGCGTCGCCCGCCGCCGTCCAGTTGTCGTCCGCCGGCAGCGAGGCCACGCGGCTGTGGATCGCATAGTGGCGCAGGGCGTTCGGCGCGGGCAGGCGCGGCATGATATCGCGCACGTGCTGCGTGCCCATGGCGGCATCGCGCCAGGGCGCTTCCTCTTTCAGCCGCAGGCGCTTGAGGATGTCGGCATCCGTGATGAAGGCCAGCGCCACGCGGTCGCCGGGCAGGGGCGCCGCATAATACCAGCCGTGCTGCGTCGTTTCCACCAGGGTGCGGTGCGGCAGGAATTGCGGTTCTTGCAACTGATAATAGGCGTACAGCGCCACCAGCGCGTCTTGCGTGTGGATGGGGCGCTTGCGCTGGCGCACGATGGCCGCCTGCTTGCCGCTGCAATCGATCAGGTAACGGGCCGTCAGGTCCACTTCCTGCCCGCCGGCCGCCACGCGCAAACGCCATGGGTCGCCGTGTTCCAGCTGCACCAGTTGGGCGGGACGCCACAGCTCCACGCCCGCCTGGCGCGCCTGCTCCAGCAGGATGGCGTCGTAATGCCGGCGGTCCAGGTGCAGGCCGTGGCCATGGCTGCTGAAGACGGCGTCGCGCGACATCAGTTCCGCGCTGCCCCAGGCGGCCGCGTGGGAAAACGCGGGCAGTTGGGCGCCGTCCAGCAGGTCGCGGCCCACGCCCAGAAAGTCGAGCATCGAGAAGATGGACGACGAGACCGTTTCGCCGGCCCGGTAATCGTCGAACAGCTGCTTTTCCAGCAAGGCGATGCGCAAGCCCGTGTAGCGGGCCAGGGTCAGGGCGGCGGCCGTGCCGGCGGCACCGCCGCCGACAATGACGACGTCGTAGTCGGGCGATGAAGACATGCTCAATGGGAAAACCGGCGCCGGTTGGCCGGCATGATTTTCTTCGGCGTGTCATGCAGGGCCACTTGCGCGCCGCCGCTGGCAAACAGCTGCGAGGCCTTCTCGGGCGCCGTCTGCGGATCTTCATCCTTGAGGAACCACGCGGGCAGGTAGTTGGCATCGTCGCCCGTGATGAAACTGCTGGCATTGCCGACCCCCACGCTGGCAGCCACGAATTTCGCGTGATTGCGCTCCTTTTCGACAAAGTACGGATACTGGCGGCCCGATTCTGCATCCTCGTTCTGGTTCACGATGAAACCCAGGTAGTGCCAGGAGCTGATCATCTGCGAAAAACTGTTCATGCCGCGGCTGTACATCACCTGCATGCCGGCCGGCACGCCGGCGAGCGCCTGTTCTTCCTTGGTGGTGGCGCCATTGATCACGTTCCACGGGCTTTGCGGCGGCCACCAGTAGGCGTAGTAGGTGGGCGGCACGGGGATCATCGTATCGGGATTCTTGACGATGTCCGGATTGTCGAAGTTGATCATCTGCACGGAGCAGTCATAGAAGTCGGCCTGCCATGGAATCGCCATGCGCTTGGTCAGGTCGCCCGGTTCGCAGCCGGTGCCGACGGTCGGATCGCTCCAGTCCAGCGGTTCGCATTCGTCGCGGCCCGGCGAGAGGCCGTTTTTGGCGTAGTCGGCATCCACGCGGTGCAGGATGGCGTACGGTTTTTCATAGATGATGGGGTTGCGCACGCTCCACGTCACTTCGATGCCAGGGCACATGGGTTCGCCGACGCAATTGCCGATGGTCGCGTGGTCGAGCGGGTCGATGCCCGGCAAGGCCAGGCCCGGCGCGTCGGGGGCGAATTTGCCGGCCGCCCATTGCTGCAAGGCAAAGTATTGCGTATCCGTCAATACCGAAAACTTGCTGATGACGTTGTTGCGCACGGAATTGCTGCCCGAATTCAGGGGCACGAGCGGTATGCCCGCGCCGGCATTGTCCGTGGTGGCGGCGCTGAACAATTGCCCGCCCTGGCCGCCGGTAAAACCCGGCACCTGTTCCTTTGTCCCTGGCCGGATGGCCGATGGCTTCCTGAAGTAACTGAGGAATTTCTCCCGCTGGGGCCGGTTTGCTTCCGAGGCATCGGCCACGTCGAAGGCGGGGCGGATGAAGGCCGTCATCGACGGCACCGTTGCCACCCACTGGTAATCGCCTATCCTGGCGAGGAATGGCTGAATGTCCTGCGCGTAATTGACGACATAGTCGGGGTTCCAGCCATCGCTGCCGCTCCAGCGGGCCGCATCGTAGGCCTCGGGCAGCGCGTTCTTGTATTTGATGGCCATGTCGGCCACGACGTCATCCCAGGTGGAAATATTCACCAGTTCTGGCGCGAACTTCGGCGAGCCGATGACCACCCAGGCTTTCAGCTCCACGGAGGGGCTGCCATCCTTGAAATGGATGGTTGCGCTGACGGGGCCGTCGGCCACGTCGTCATTCCACGTATCGCCGCCGCCGAAGCCCGTGATGCTTTCCGAGCCGCCGGCGCGGCCATAGGCGCCGATCACCAGCAAGTTGCCGCGCGAATCCGTGCGCATTTCGCCCAGGGTGCGCACCGGATAGCCTTGCGTGATGGCTTGCGGATCGGGGAAGGACACGTGCGCATAGGAACCGGCGCCGTCCTTGTCGAACTGGGCCTTGCCCAGCGGCGCGTCGAGGGTGCGCGGTCCCGGATCGACGATCAGTTTTTGCCGTGCCGCCTCTCCCGTGACGTCGCTGTTGCGCAGATTGGTCCAGGACGTGGGCGTGAGGTTCCAGGCGGGCGGCGTATTTTCCCAGGTTTCATAGCTGTTGTACGGGCCAAACATCAGGTCGCCCAGCAGGGGGATGAAGTTCCACCAGGCCGCCTTCTTGTTAGCCACGTGCACTGTCCACTCGATTTTGGCAATGCTCGGGTCTTGCAGGTCGACCAGGACTTTTTCCCCGGGACGTCCCGCCACGGACTTGTAGATGCGGAAACTGGCCGCCTGGCGCCGCACGCGGCCGGCCGCATCCTTGAACTGGGCAACGTGGACCGGCTTGCCATCGGCCAGCAGCGGATCGTTGTTGCCGTCCGCTTCGACCGGCAGCCCGCCGATGGTTTCCGGCGCCAGATAGAACGAATCATGGCTGTTGCCCACGCGGGCGATGCCGATGGATGGGTGGATCGAATACTGTTCCGTGCTATTCATCAAGTTTTCCCCTGAAAGGTTGGCAATCCTGGTGGCATATCTGGCGGCAGCTACGGGGAAAGATACAGAGAAAAATTGCCAAAAAAGTCACCCATTGTCACTGGCCGTCAATATATTCCGCTCCTGTGATAGCGCTCAAGTCAACGATTCGGGAATTTCCTGGCACGCGCACGCGTAATGGAGCGGGGCGGTTGCGTATGAGCTTGTATGATGTTGCTAAAAAGAATTATCACAAGCCGAGCGGGCGCCACTGCCCGTCCGGATGCCTGTCCAGTAAAGGAAATCATGATGTATAAAACAGTGCGCGACCTGTTCCTGCATTTCAAGGAAGCCGTCCCATTCCGCCTTGTCCCCGCCCTGATCTGCACCGCCTTGCTTGTCGGCATGCTATTGCTGCCGGCGCCCGAAGGCTTGACGCCCAAGGCTTGGGGCCTGGTGGCGATCTTCCTCACCACGATACTGGCGATCATATTAAAAGTCATGCCGATCGGCGTGATGGCGATGATGGCCATCGTCATCGTGTCCTTGTCGCAGGTGACGTCGACTTCGTCCAAGGGCGCCATCACGGATGCGCTCAGCAGTTTCTCGAATCCTCTGATCTGGCTGATCGTCGTGGCGATTCTGATATCGCGCGGCCTGAAGAAGACGGGGCTGGGCAGCCGCATCGGCCTGCTGTTCATCTCGCTGCTGGGCAAACGCACCATGGGCATCGGCTATGGCCTGGCGATTTGCGAACTGGTGCTGGCACCATTTACGCCCAGTAATACGGCACGCGGCGGCGGTATCGTCCACCCCGTCATGAAATCGATCGCCAACGCCTTCGATTCGGACCCGGCCAAGGGCACGGAAAAGAAGGTGGGCACGTATCTGGCCCTCGTCAACTACCATGCCAACCCGATCACGTCGGCCATGTTCCTGACGGCCACGGCGCCGAACCCGCTGGTGGTCGATTTCGTCGCCAAGGCCAGCGGCCAGAGTTTCCACCTGACGTGGACCACCTGGGCCCTGTGCATGCTGCTGCCGGGCCTGGTCTGCCTGCTGGTGATGCCTTTGATCATCTATTGGCTGTCGCCGCCGGAACTGAAAGCCACGCCCGACGCCGTCACCTACGCCAAGGCGCAATTGAAAGGCATGGGCCCGCTGTCGCCGCCGGAAAAAGTCATGCTGGGCACCTTCGCCCTGTTGCTGCTGCTGTGGGCCAACGTGCCCGCCATGCTGTTCGGCCCCGCCTTTTCGCTCGATGCGACGGTGGTCGCGTTTGTCGGCTTGTTCGTGCTGATCATTACCGGCACCATCGACTGGGACGACGTGCTGTCGGAAAAGAGCGCCTGGGACACTCTGGTGTGGTTCGGCGCCCTGGTCATGATGGCCGAGCAGCTGAACAAGACGGGCGTGATCGCCTGGTTTTCGGCCGGCATGAAGGCGGCGATTGTCGCCAGCGGCATGGATTGGCTGCCGATCGCCGGCGTCCTCGTGCTGGTGTTTGTCTTTTCGCATTACTTCTTTGCCAGCACGACGGCGCACATCAGCGCCATGCTGCTGGCCTTCCTGACGGTGGGCCTGCACCTGATTCCCGCCGAATACCACGTGCCGTTCATGCTGATGATGACGGCCGGCTCGGCCATCATGATGACCCTGACCCACTACGCGACGGGTACCTCGCCCATCATCTTCGGCAGCGGCTTCGTGACGATGGGCAACTGGTGGCGGGTCGGCTTCATCATGTGCGTGGTGGAACTGCTGATCTTTGCCGTCGTCGGCACGACGTGGTGGAAGGTGCTCGGCTACTGGTAAGGCAACTGGCCGCGCACGACTTGCAGCAGATAGTCGCGCGCCGCGGCCTGTTCCATGCCTTTTTCCTGCAGCAGCGGCAGCAGGCGCTCAAACAGCTGGCGCCGCCGCAGCGATGGTTCGGACTTGTCGCGCCGGTCCGAAAAGAAATCCATCAGGGTCGAGCCGCACAGGCAATTGCGATAGACCTCGACGATGGCCACGTTGTTGTCATCGAAACTTTGCTTGAGCCCCGAGACATTCTGGCGCATCGCCCGTGTCTGCCCGATGAACTCGTGCGCCGTGGCGAAGACGCGCCTGCAGCAGGCGCAATGCTTGGGAAAGGCCGCTTCGGCCAGGGCGCGCAAGCCTTCGAAGAACAGCTGCTCCTGCATGATGGCTCCTGGCGGCGCGCTAGGCGGCGCGGTTGCTGATCTCGATGCCATGGGGGCCCCGCGGCGGCCGCTGCACGCCCGATTCGAAACGCTGGAAGGCTTCCAGCAAGTGGTCTTTCAGCAGGGTTTCGTCCCACGGCTTGGTGATGAATTTGTACACCGAGCCTTCGTTGATGGCCGCCGTGACCGAATGCAATTCAGGGTAGCCGGACAGCATCACGCGCACGATCTCGGGATAGACGCCCTTGATGCGGCGCAATAGTTCGTTGCCCGACATGCCCGGCATGCGCGCATCCGTGAGGATCACGCCCACCGCGTGCGAGGCGACCAGTTCCAGCGCTTCCTGCGGATTGGTGGTGCTGAGTATCTGGTAGCCTTCCTTGCGCAGCGAGCGGCGCAGGGCGGACAGGATATGCTCCTCGTCGTCGACCAGCAGCAGCACGCGCTGGGGCGCCACGGCATGGCAGCTCTCGGGCGGCAAATGGGTACCTGCATGCAGCATCAGATCCATCTCGGCGCCGGGCAGGGGGCGGCTGAAGTAATAGCCTTGCATGGCGTCGCAGCGGTTGGTATTGAGAAAACCCAATTGACCCTCCGTTTCCACGCCCTCGGCCACCGTGGTCAGGTGCAGGGACTTGGCCATGGCGATGATGGAGCGGGTCAGCGAAGCGCCATCCACGCTGTCGGTCACGTCGCGGATGAACGATTGGTCGATCTTGACCACGTCGATGGGGAATTGCTTCAGATAGGACAGGCTGGAATAGCCGGTGCCGAAGTCGTCCAGCGACAGGGTGACGCCGATTTCCTTCAGCTGCTCCAGCGCCCGCACCACGAGGTCGCGGTTCTGCATCAGCACGCTCTCCGTCAGCTCCAGTTCCAGGCAATGGGCCGGCAGGCCGCTGTCATCCAGCACTGCGCGCACCAGTTCCGGCATGTCGACCTGGCGGAACTGGCGTGCCGACACGTTGACGGCCATCGTCAGGTGCGTAAAGCCGTAGGCATGCCAGACGCCCAGCTGCGCGCAGGCCGTGCGCAGCACCCATTCGCCGATGGGCACGATCATGCCCGTTTCCTCGGCGAGGGGAATGAAGCGGTCCGGCGGCACCAGCCCGATGCCGTCGCGGCGCCAGCGCAGCAGGGCTTCCATGCCATAAATCTTGCCGCTGGTGAGGTCGACCTTGGGTTGGTAATGCAATTCCAGCTCGCCCAGCGCCAGCGCCTGGTGCAGCGCGTGTTCGATTTCGGCCCGCTCTTCCACCAGCACGCCCATCTTGTGGTTGTAGAACTGGCAGCCATTGCGGCCCTTGTCCTTGGCGCTGTACAGGGCCGCGTCGGCCGTCTTGAGCAGCATGTCGGCGCTGTCGCCGTCGGAGGGAAAGACGCTGGCGCCGATACTGGTGCTGACGTGCAAGGTATGTTCGCCCAGCACGACCGGATCGGCGAACAGCTCGAGCACTTTTTTCACGATCTCTTCGGCCGTCCCGATGTCGGGCAGGTCCGTCAGCAGGACGACGAATTCGTCGCCGCCCTGGCGGGCCACGGTGTCGCCTTCGCGCACGGCCAGCTTGAGCCGGCGGGCCACTTCCTGCAGCAGCGCATCGCCCACGGGGTGGCCATAGCTGTCGTTGACGAACTTGAAACGGTCGAGGTCCAGCATCAGGGTCGCCAGGTGCAAACGGGTGCGGCGCGCGTGGGCGATGGCCTGGCCGATGCGGTCGTTCAGCAACTGGCGGTTGGGCAAGTCCGTCAGCGCATCGTGGTTGGCCAGGTATTCGATGCGCCTTTGCTGCAGCTTGCGTTCCGTGATGTCCTGCACGGTACCGCGCATCAGCAGCACCTGATGGCCTTCGCGCACGGCTTCGGCCTGGTGAAAGACGATGCACTCGCCGCCATCGGGCTGCAGCAGCTTGTGCTCCAGGCTGTAGCTGGTGCCGTTGGCATGCAGTTCCATGAAGGCTTCGAGCAGCAGGGGCCGCTGGTCTTCGGGCAGGCATTGCAGCAAACGGTCGAAGCTGGTGGGGCCGGAATCGGCGGCCAGGCCCAGGATGCGCAGCAGTTCCGGCGACCAGTAGCCGTCGTCGCCGGTGCCCCGGTATTCCCAGTTGCCGAGGCGGGCCAGCGCCTGCGCGTGGCTGAGGCTTTCCTGAATGCGGCTCAGCTCGGTTAATGCGCTGCTGGCCCGCAGCAGGTAGCGCAAGCGGTGCGCCAGCAGCCGCCATTGCATCGGCTTGGAGATGAAATCGCTGGCGCCCGCTTCCAGCGCCTGCTTGATGGAGTCATCGTCGTCGTTGCCTGTCAGTACGACGATGGGCACGTGCGCGCCGCCGGGCAGCCGGCGCAGCTGTGCGCAGCATTCGAAGCCGCTCATGCCGGGCATGGCGACGTCGAGCAGGATCAGGTCGGGCACGCCGCGCTGGAAGGCGGCCAGCGCTTCCAGGCCGCTGGCCGCTTCCTCGATGCGGAAGCCTTCCGGCTCCAGCGCTTCCGTCACGAGGATGCGCGTCATGGTGTCGTCATCGACCACCAGGACCAGGGCTTGCGGGGGCTGTGCGGTATTCATGGGGTTTCCTTCTCAATGGCCAGGGCGGCGAGGACACGGTCGAGTTCTTGCTGGATGCCGCGGATATGCTGCAGCGCGCTGCCGACGTCATTGCCGCGCGCATATTGTTCGATTTCACGGCAGGTGGCCGACAAGCCCAGCGCGCCCACGTTGGCGCAGCTCGACTTGAGCGTGTGCGCCGCCAGCTGCAGCGCCGCGGCGTCGCTGGCCCCGGCCGCCACTTCCAGCTGGCCCAGCAGGCGCGGGGCATCGCTGTAAAACAAATCGATGATGCGGCCGAGCACGTCGGGACGGCCGGGACGCCGCATGGCGCGCAGGTTTTGCAGGGCGGCCGCGTCGAGGATGGAGCTTGTTTCAGCCGGCGCCGCCGGGGCAGCCTGCGCCGGGACGGCTTCCGCCGCCGTCTCCGCTGCCGCCGGCGGGCGCCAGCGGGCCAGCATGGCCAGCAGGGCGGCGCGCGTATACGGCTTGGCGAGGTAGTCATCCATGCCCGCCTCCAGGCACAGTTCGCGGTCGCCCAGGATGGCGTTGGCCGTCAGGGCAATGATGGGCGTGCGGCTGCGGCCTTGCTGGGCTTCCATGCGGCGCAGGCGCCGCGTCGCTTCGAAGCCGTCCATTTCCGGCATCTGGCAATCCATCAGGATCACATCGAACGGATAGCGTTCCCACAGGGCCAGCGCGCGCCGCCCGTTGTCGGCCGGCGTGGCCTCGTAGCCCGTGTCTTCCAGCATGGCCAGGGCGATTTCCTGGTTGATCGCGTTGTCTTCCACCAGCAGCATGCGCAGCGGCGCCTGGCCCGGAGCTGCGCCAGCCGTATCCGGCGCGGCGGGCGGGGCCGAAGTGGCAGGTATCGCAGCCGTCGCTGGCGCCAGGGTGCCGAAGCCGCCGACGGCCTCGATGCAGTGGCGCAATTCCAGCGCCCGCACGGGCTTGGTCAGGCAGTATTCCACGCCCAGCGCCGTCACCTGGCGCAGCTCGGCCGAGGCGTCGATCGAACTGAGCATGATGATTTTCAGCGCCGCCATGCGCGCGTCGCCCTTGATCGCCCGCACCAGCTCGGCGCCATCCATGACGGGCATGCGCATGTCGATGATCGCCAGGTCGAACGGGCGCCCGCTGCGCAGCGCGCCTTGCAGCAGGTCCAGCGCTTCGGCGCCGTCGGCGGCGCTGGCGGCGGCCATCTGCCACTCGATCGCGTGCTGCAGCAGGATACTGCGGTTGGTGGCATGGTCGTCCACGATCAGCACGTTCAAGGCATCGAGCGACACGCGCGGCGGCGGCGCCGGCGGCGCATCCTCGGGCGCCACTTCGCCCACGACGACGGTGACGGCGAAGCTGGAACCCTGTCCCGCCACGGATTGGAGCACGATGTTGCCGCCCATCATTTCCGCCAGCTGCTTGATGATGGCCAGGCCCAGTCCCGTGCCGCCGTACTTGCGCGAGGTGGTGCTGTCGGCCTGGCGGAACGGCTGGAAGACGGCTGCGGCCGCTTCCGGCGCCATGCCGATGCCCGTGTCGCGCACTTCCAGGCGGATCCGGCCGGCAGCGGGGCAGCTGACATCGACGGAAATTTCGCCCCGTTCCGTGAACTTGGTGGCGTTATTGAGCAGGTTGGTGAGGATCTGGCGCAGGCGCACGGGGTCGCCGCGCACGTGCTGCGGCACGTCGGAGGCAACGCGGCAGGTAAATTCGATGACCTTGCGCTGGATGCCGTTGGCAAACAGCGCCACCACGTCGTCGATCACCTGGCGCAGGTCGAAAGGGATGTGTTCGAGTACCAGCTTGCCCGCCTCGATCTTGGAAAAATCGAGGATGTCGTCGATGATGCTGAGCAGGCTTTCACCCGAACGGTGCACCGTGTGCACGAAACGCTGCTGCTTGGGACTCAGTTCCGTGCGTTGCAGCAATTCCGTCATGCCCAGCACGCCATTCATCGGCGTGCGGATCTCGTGGCTCATCTTGGCCAGGAATTCCGATTTGGCGCGGTTGGCGGCATCGGCCTCGGCCTTGGCCTGCGTCAGCGCCAGGTCGCGCTGTTCGACGTGCTCGAGCATGCCGTTGAAGCCCGTGATCAGCTGCCCCAGTTCGTCGCTGCCGTGCTGCGCCACGCGCACCGACAGGGCCTTGCCGTCGCGGATATGCGCGATGGCGTAGGACAAACGCGCCAGCGGCCTGGCGATCGATGCGCTGATCAGGCCCGTGATGGCCACGCAGGCCAGCAGCAGGACCAGCGCGATGCCGAGGATCAGCACGAAGGCATGCCGCACGCCGTCGCGCACCTTGGCCACCGCATCCTGCTGCTGCCCCGTGATGCGCGCCACTTGCTGCGCGGAATAGGCGGCCTGTTCGCGCTCGAAGGCGCGCACATGGTCGATGACCTCGTCGAGCGCCGTCTGGCTGTCCAGCACGCTGCCCTTGGCCTGCACCAGCCGCTGTCCCGAGCGCTCCACGGCGTCCAGGTAGGTGTTGACGACCCTCGTTTCGGCCAGCAAGCCCAGCTGGCCTATGCTTTGCTGTAGGGCCTGCATGGTGGCCATGTCGCGGTGCAGGGCGCTGATGCGCCGGGCGATATCCTGGCCCAGCCGGGTGACGTCGGCGGCGGCCGTGGCGAGCATGACTTCGCCCACGTCGATGCTGATGGCGTCGACGGCAAGGTTGATTTCGCCGCTGGCATCCTCGATGCGGGCCGAGGTGCGCATGTAGCGGCCGGCCTCGGCCATCCGGGCGCGTCCGATGGCCAGCTGCAGTTCGATGGGATCGAGCTCCTCGGCCAGGCGCAGGTGGGCAGCGGCCAGGGCGGTGCTGGTCTGTTCCTTGAGCGCCGCATATTGCGCCTGCTGCGCCGCGCTGGCGCCGCCTTCGGCCAGCAGGCCGGCGCGCAGGGCCAGCAAGCCGGCGGCGGGATCGAGCATCTGGCGCGCCGTGGCCAGCAGGGTCGCCCGTAGCGTCTGCTGGGCGGGGCTGATGTCGCGCTCGCTGGTTCCCGCCAGGTGCGCGACGGCCGCCGTCAGCCGCTCGCGCAGGGGAGCGATGCGGAAACGGTTCTTCACGGCTTCCGTTTCGGCCAGCGCAATCTGCATGTCGTGGATGCTCTTGCGCAGGTCGGTCAGGTAGCGGGCATTCTGGTTCAGGCGCTGGCTTTGCAGCTGCACTTCGGCGGCCGTGGCCTGGGCCTGGCTGTCGACCACGCGGATCTTGCTGCGCGCGCCCTTGGCGGCGGCCTTGATCCGCGCCAGCACTTGCCGCATCTCCGTTGCCTGCGCCTTGTAATAGGCCTCGTTTTCCAGGCGCTTGCGCACGGCGACGCGCATGCGCTGGAATTCCCGTTCGAAGGCCGCGTGGTAGCGGGGCGCCTGCGATTCGCCATGGCGCCGCAAATCGTCGCTGATGCTCTCGGCGGCCTCGATATTGGCGCCGATCTTGTTCGATACCTGCTCCAGCTGCGCCAGGTCTTCCGCCTTGCCCAGCTCGAAAAAGTCCGACGCCATATCCTGCACGGTATAGCGCAGGCGCAACACGTCCGTGTACAGCGGCACCGTTTCGTCGGTCAAGCCATGGACATGGGTTTCGATGCCTTTCACCAGCAGCAGGCCGGCCGCCGCCATGGCCGCCACGCCGGCCAGCAGGACGGTGGTACTGATGATCAGCTTGGTCCTGATTTTCATGCCAGGCTCCAGGGCGGGCCGCAAAAATGGGCGCGCATCACTTCGCGCCAGGCGCCAGGTCCGCCGGAACGATTTTGCCGTCGGCGATACGGGTCAGGAAAACGGCCGTCGACGCCTGGTGATTGTCCGGCCGCAGCGTTACCCGCAAGCCGCCCAGATCGAGCCGGTCGAACGTCTCGAAACTCCGGATCAGGCGCTCGCGCGTGAGGTCGGCGCCCGTGCGGCGTAGCGCCGCCACCATCAGGGTGGCCGAGATGCAGCCTTCGAAACTGACGAAAGACAGCCTGGCCGCCGGCACGTGCCGGGCCAGCAGGGCGGCGCAGTCGGCGGCGATCGGCAACTGGCGGTCTTCCGGCAGGGGCACCACTTGCGAAATCACGATGTTGTTGCCTTCCGTGCCCAGCAGCTGGAGCAGGCTGTCGGTACCGACAAACGATACCGTGGCCAAGTCCGCCTTCAGCCCGGCCTGGCCCGCCTCGCGCACGAATGCGGCCACGGGCGTGTAGGGGCCGGCCATGATCACCGCTTGCAGGTCGTGGCCGATCAGGGCCGCCAGGCCCGCCTTGACGGCCGTCGTGCCGCGCTGGAACGATCCCTTGGCAACGAGTTCCATGCCGCGCCGCTGCAGGGCGCGCACGGTGCCGTCGAGCACGGCATTGCCGAAACCGTCGTCCTGGTACAGCACGCCAAAGCGCTGGATGCCGCGGCTGGCGAAGTACTGCACCAGGGCATCGGACTCATCGTCGTAACTGGCGCGGAAGTTGATGATTTCATGCACCACGGGACGGCGCAAGGTCATCGCGCCCGTAAACGCGCCCACCAGCGGCACCTTCATTTCCTGCACAATCGGGATGACGGCGTTGGTGGTGGGCGTGCCCACGTTGCCGAACAGGGCGAATACCTGTTTTTCCTCGACCAGACTGAGCGTTTCGCTGATGGCACGGTCCGGATCGTAGCCATCGTCGGCCACCACCAGCTCGATGCTGCGGCCGTGGATGCCGCCGCTCCGGTTCGCTTCCTGGAACACGGCCGTCGCGCCGTCGAGCATGGCCCGGCCCAGCCCCGAGGCCGCGCCCGTCTGGGCATTGACCATGCCCAGCCGGATGTGCGTATCGGTGACGCCCGGTTCGGCGGCATGGACTATGCCCGCCGCGAGGGTGAGAGCGAGCCAGCAGCATTCCGGGGAAAAGCGCATGAGCTACCTTTATTGAGGTTGACCGGTATCAATAGGCATGGGGTTGACAACGAGTATGGAGGAAATTGCCAACAAAAAACTCACACATAGTCACGGCGCCCGAAGCCGTTGCGGCGCAGCTTGTTTAAGGCACGGTCAGCTGTACTACCACCTTGCCGCGCGCGCGTCCCTGCGCCAGGTAGGCCAGCGCCTGTTTCGCCTCCAGAAAAGGAAACACCCGGTCGATGACGGGGCGGATGGTGCCCGCTTCGAGCAGGGCGGCGATCTGCGCCAGCTGGCCGCCGTCGGGACGCACGAAGTGGAAGGCGTAGCTGGCGCCGCGCCGCCGCGCCTGGCCGATGATCTTGCGGCTGAGTAAGCCGAACACCAGTTTCAGCACCACGTGCATGCCGCGCGCGCGGGCAAAGGCCGCATCCGGCGGGCCGACCAGCGAGACGACGCGGCTGCCTGGCTTGACGATGCGCAAGGCTTTTTCCAGCCCGTCGCCGCGCACCGTGCCCAGCACGGCGTCGTAATCGCGCAGCACGTCCTCGAACGGCTGTTTCTTGTAATCGACCACCTCATCGGCGCCCAGGCCGCGCACCAGTTCCACGTTGGCCGTGCTGGTGGTGGTGCCCACGCGGGCGCCCAGGTGCCTGGCCAGCTGGATGGCGAACGTGCCGATGCCGCCGGAACCGGCCGGGATGAACACTTTCTGGCCAGGCCGCAGCTGCATGCGCTCGTGCATCGCTTGCCACGCCGTCAAGCCCACCATGGGGATCGACGCCGCCTGCACGAAATCGAGGCTGGCCGGTTTCAGGGCGGCCGCCTGTTCCGGCACGACGGCAAATTCGGCCAGGCTGCCGTGCGGCGTGTCGAAAATGCTCGCATACACGGCGTCGCCGACCTTGAAGCGCGTGACGCCGCTGCCGACTTCCATCACCACGCCGGCCAGGTCGCTGCCCAGGGTGGCCGGCAAGCGCAGTTTTAATATGGGCTTGAAGTCGCCCCTGGGAATCAGGTTATCGATGGGGTTCAGGCCGACGGCGTGCACCCGCACCAGCAGTTCGCCGGGGCCGGGCGTGGGGCGGGGCAGGTCGGCAAACGCCACGTGATCGAGGCCGCCGTATTTTTTAAGTTGCAATGCTTGCATGATGTTCTCTCTGAATGCGGGAAAAAATGCTGGCGTTCAGGCCAGGCGCAGGTCCTTGCGCAAGCCCGCGTCCATCAGCGCGGCGGGCAGGAAACGGCGCATCAGGCGCAAGCGCGCCGCCAGCGGCCCGGCCGTGTAGCGCAATGTCGGCTCGCTTGCCTGGGCCGCCGCCAGGACGGTATCGGCCACGACGCCAGGGTCATCGGCGCCGGCCATCAGCGCTTGCAGCCGGCTTGTGACGGCCGCGCTCACTTGCCGGTAGGCGGACAGCGGCGTATCGGGCGCCAGCAGATTGGCTTCGAACGTGGTTTTCGTATAGGCCGGTTCGATGACGCTGGCGCGGATGCCCCAGCCGCGCACTTCATGGTCGAGCGATTCAGTGTAGCCCTCGATCGCATGCTTGGTGGCCGAATACAGCGCGCCGTAGGGCATGGGCAAAAAGCCCACGACGGAACCGATGTTGAGGATGCGCCCGCCGCCCTGGGCCCGCATGTGCGGCAGCACGGCCAGGGTCATGCGCACGACGCCATGGAAATTCGTGTCGAAGATGGCTTGTGCCTGCGCCACGCTGCTTTCCTCGGCGCCCGCCGGGGCCACGCCGAAACCGGCGTTGTTCACCAGCAGGTCGATGCGGCCTTCGCGCCGCATCAGCTCGGCCACGGCGCCAGCGACAGAAGCGTCGCTGGTGACGTCGAGCGCCAGCATCGTGTAGCCGACCGCATCGGCTTGCGCGCCGCGGCGGCTGGTGCCGTACACCGTGTAGCCCGCTTGCGCCAGGCGCTGGGCCGTGGCCGCGCCGATGCCGGACGAGGCGCCGGTGACCAGGGCAATCTTGTTATCGTTCATGGCAGTCCTTCAGTGGTTGATAGTGTTGAATATGATGATCGTCATATTGTTGTTTGAAAAAAGCCCGGGACGGACCCGGGCCATGGGTGTTACGGCTGGTTTGTGTCCTGGAACTGCGCCAGGGTGGCGGCGCACAGGGCGTCCGACAGCGCCGGTTCGTCGACGGCGCGCGCCAGGATGGTGGTGCCGATCATGGCGCACACCGTCGCCATGGCTTGCGCGTGCGCTTCGGGCTGGCCCCAGTTCGGCAGCTGGCGCGCGAACAGGTCGATCATTTCCTTGATGTGGATGGTGGCGGCGCGCCGCACCTCGGGCGCCTGGCGCGGCATTTCCGAACCCAGCGCCGAGACGGGGCAGCCGACCTCGATGGCGGCGATGTGTTCGGGTGACAGATAGGCGGCCAGCATCGCCTGCAGCGCCTGGCCGGGCGGGGCGGCGGCCGCCACCCTGGCCGCCAGCGCCACCGCTTCGGCGCCCGCGCGGTCGCCCGCTTCGGCCAGCAGCGCGTCGCGCGAGGCGAAGTGCGCATAAAAGCCGCCGTGCGTCAGGCCCGCTTCCTTCATGATATCGGCCACGCCCGTGCCCGCATAGCCGCTGCGGCGGATGGCGCGCGTGGCCACCTCGACGATGCGTTCGTGGGTGGCTTCCTTGCGGCTTTGCGCCGAGGGTTGCTTGTCAGATGATTTGTTGGATGAGTTCTGCATGATGGTCATCATATCGCAGTTTTCAAAACCGTGCAGGGCTTGTGCCGCCAAAAGGCGTTACGATGCATGCTATCGACATGCGACCAGGAGCGACAGATGGCAACTATTTCAACGGCAACGATGGAACACCTGTTTTCCTACGGCACCTTGCAGCAGCCCGGGGTGCAACTGGCCACCTTCGGGCGCCTGCTCGACAGCGGGCCCGACCAGTTACCCGGCTACCGTCTGGCGCTGCTGGCCATCGACGATGCGCAGGTGGTGGCGACCAGCGGCAAGACGCATCATCCGATCGCCTCGCGCGGCGAACCGACGGATAGCGTGCCGGGCGCCGTACTGGCCGTCTCGCTCGAGGAATTGCGGCAGGCGGATGGTTACGAGGTGGCCGACTACCGGCGCGAACGCGTGACCCTGGCGTCGGGCCTGCAAGCCTGGGCCTACGTGGATGCGCGCCATGCCGCTCCTTGAGCGGCATGGCAACAGGTGAATGGGGAAAAAGTGCGGAAGTGCCGGCACGGGCGGCTTGCCCATGCCGGCTATTGCAAGGTCAGGCCAGCTTGCGCTTGCCTGCGGAGACGCGGTTCCAGCCATAGCCGGCGATGATGATGGCCACGATGGACGCCTGCGCCAGCAGGGTTTCCGCCGTCGGCAGGATGCCCAGCAAGTCGATGCGCATGAAGTCGACGGGGGTGACGCCGACCCAGCCCGCTTCCTGCAGCGCGGCCACGCCTTTGCCCATCAAAATCACGGCCAGCACGGCCACGAAGGCCGACGTCCACGAGAAGAACTTGCCGATCGGCATGCGGGCGCTGGTGCGCAGCAAGGCCCAGGCGATGACGACCAGCAGCACGATGGCCACCAGGAAGCCGCCCAGAAGGGCGCCGCCGTTGCCGTCCGCCGCCAGGGCGGAATAGAACAGCACGGTTTCAAACACTTCGCGGTAGACGGCGATGAAGGCCAGGGCGAACAGGCCCCAGGCCGAGCGCCGCGTCATCGCCGCCGTGAGTTTCTCGTGCAAATATTCCTGCCAGCGCCCGGCGCTGCTCTTCTGGTGCATCCACAAGCCCACGCTGAGCAGGACCAGGGCCGCGAACACGGAACCGAGACCCTCGCTCACCTCGCGGCTGGCGCCGCTGATGGTCACCAGATAGGTTGCCGCCACCCACGTCAGGCCGCCCGCCACCAGGGCGCTGGCCCAGCCCGCATGCACGTAGGGCAACACGTCGTTGCGCTTGGCCTTGCGCAGGAAGGCGATGATGCCGATGACGATCAGCAGCGCTTCCACGCCTTCGCGCAGCAGGATCGTCAGGGCGCCGACAAAAGTCGTCATCGGATCGGCCTTGGCGTCGCCCAGTTCCGCTTCCACGTGGGTAAACAGTTGCTGCAGCTTGTCGCCGGCCGCCTCGGCGTCGGCCACCGTGCCCTTGGCAACGGCGGAGCGGTAGGCCAGCATGGCGTTTTCCACGGCCAGCAGCAGGGATTTGTTGCGCGCGCCGACCATCGGCTCGATCGGCTCGAAACCGTCCAGGTAGGCGGACAGGCCCAGGCGCGTGGCGGCCGCGCGGTCGCCCGCATGCATGGCGGCGAGGCTTTCTTCCAGGCGCATACGCGACAGGGCCAGGCCGGCAGGCTTGTGCGCCTCGGCCTTGTCAGGATGGCTGCGCAGGTATGCCGTCAAGGCTTGCGCCTCGTCCGCGCCCAGCTTGGCGGCCGCAGCTTCCTGCGTCACGGTCGTCACGGCGGCCAGGTCCGCGTACAGTTTTTTGCTGCGCGGATCGTCCTGCCACAGTTTTTCGCCGCGCGCGCTTGCCGCCGCATCGTGCGACATGCCGCCGATATAGAAAGCCAGGTCCCAGCGCTCGTTTTCGGACAACTGGCCGAAACTGGCCATCGAGGTGCCCGCCACGCCTTGCGAAATGACCTGGTACAGGGCCATCAGGCTGCGCGACTGCGCCCGTTCGCCATCCGTGAAGGCGATCGGTTTCGGCTCCAGGCTTGCCGCCAGCGGACCATCGCCGCCGCCGGCCACGCCGTGGCAAGAGGCGCACTGGGCCGCATACAGGGCCGCGCCGCGCGCCAGGTTCGGCAGCACTTTCGGCGCCACGGGTATCGGGTAGGCGGCAATCAGCAAGTCATTCGCGTGGTGCGCCAGGCGCTTGACTTCCACGCCATCGGCCTTGGCCACGACGGCTTTGCGCAGGTCGGCGATGGCGGCGGCGATGGCCGCCTGCGATGCGTGGGCGGGCAGGGCGGCGATCTGCGTCGTTGCGTTGTCGGTAAAGTCGAGCATTTCCGCGTATTCCGCCTCGCTGACCACCTTGCCGTGCTCGACGGCGCCGCTGTAATCGACGGCAACGTAGTCAATCAATTGCCACAATTGCTTGGCGCCGGCGCCAGGATCGGCCGCCTGCGCCTGCGCGCCTCCGGCCAGTAACAGGCTGAGGCTGGCAGCCACGAGCGGATAGCAGACCAGCCATCTCTTGATAGAAGTGAACATGATTCTCATTCTCATTTGTCGTTAACCCGGCGACTATAGGACAGACGGCGCAGGGTGTCAACGGCGCACGGGCGTGCGTGGGCGCAAAACAGCGCTGCCCTGGCCGATATTGCTGGCCAGGTGCAAGGCGTTTGCGCAATGGAATGAGGTAGATTGAGGGCTACTGCTTCGATGCCGGTTTGGCGTACAAGCCCCTGGACAGGCCATTGTCCGCATCGTCGACTTTCAGACCGCCATCGACGACGCGCAAGGCCAGCTTCTGGAATGCCTGGCCCCGCAGCCACTGCGCGTCGGTGACGGCGAACGCGGCGATGCGTTCCTGCGCGCGCGCCGCCGGCACGGCCAGCCATTGATAGTCGGCTGTTGAACCCTGGCGGCGCAAGCCGGCGCGCACCCAGCGTTCCGACGCCGGCATGCGGACGATGGCGTCGCCGTTCGCCACGCTTACCGCCGTGGCCGTCTTCCCGCTTTGCGCCTCGAATTTTACCTCCACGCCGGCCATCGGCCCCACTTTGGGGAAGCCGACGATGGCCACCCACAGGCCCGCTTCGGCCGGTTTCTGGATGCGCATTTCCGCTTCCTCGAACACGCGGAACTGCGGCTCCTTGCCGCTGTTGCCCGTCACCAGGGTCACCGTGTCGCCGGCAACGCGCCACTCGCCGCTGGCTTGCTGGTCGGTATTGCCGTAGCTGAGCACCCATTCGAAGGTGCCGTCCTTTTTCAGCAGCAGCTCGGAACCCGTTTCCATCACGCCTTGCAGGTAATAATGTCCGGGCAGCGCGGATGGAGCCTGGTCGGCCGCGCCGGCCGCAAGCGGCCAGGCGAGGGCGGCGCAGGCCAGCAGGCCGGAGAGGGTTTTTTTCATCGCGGTGTCCTTGTTGTGTCTTTTATGAAATGCCATGATAACAACGGCAATTGCTTGCCGTCGCACCATAGGACACACCGGCCGCGCGGCGGGAGTCGCGCTCAGCTGCTGCTGAAATCGAGCACCACGCGCGAGGCAACCTTGCCATGTTCCAGGCGGCTGAAGACTTCGTTGATGGCCGACAGCGGCTGCAATTCGATGCCGGCCGTGACCTTGCCTGTGGCGGCAAACGCCAACGCCTCGGCCATGTCCTGGCGGGTGCCGACAAAAGAGCCGCGTATCGTTACGCAGTTGGCGACGACGTCGAACAGCGGCGTAGGGAAGTCGCCCGGCGGCAAGCCCACCAATACGCAGGTGCCGCGCTTGCGCGTCATCGCCACGCCTTGCTGGAAGGCATCGATCGACGGCGCCGTGATGAGTACGCCATGGGCGCCGCCGCCCGTCGCTTCGCGCAAGGCTGCCACGGGGTCGCCCTGGCGCGCATTGATCGTCACTTCGGCGCCGAGGGCGCGTGCGTGCTCGAGCTTGCCTTCATCGATGTCAACGGCCGCCACGCGCAAGCCCATCGCCACCGCATATTCGATGGCCAGGTGGCCCAGTCCGCCGATGCCGGACACGGCCAGCCATTGGCCCGGCCGCGCGCCCGTTTCCTTGATGCCCTTGTAGCTCGTTACGCCGGCGCAGATGATGGGCGCCGCCTGCACGGCGGAAAGACCGGCCGGAATATGCGCGACGTAGCGCGGGTCGGCCAGGATGTATTCGGCGAAGCCGCCATTTTTCGTGTAGCCGCCGAACTGCGCCTCGGCGCACACGGTTTCCCAGGCTGCCAGGCAATGTTCGCAATGGCCGCAAGCGGAATAGAGCCAGGGCACGCCGACCCGGTCGCCCAGCCGCACCTCGGTCACGCCCGTGCCCAACTCCACCACCACGCCGATGCCTTCGTGGCCGGGAATGAATGGCGGCGTCGGCTTGACGGGCCAGTCGCCGCGCGCCGCATGCAAGTCCGTGTGGCAGACGCCGCATGCTTCCGTCTTGACGAGGATCTGGCCGGGACCGGGCACAGGCACGGGTACGTCGCGCAGCACCAGCGGCTGGCCCAGTTGCTCGACAACGGCGGCTTTCATGGTAGTGGGGATCATGGTATTCCTTTGAAGTATGTACGGAGTAGTGCGGGGCGCAGACGCGGACCAATCGTCTATTGGATAGCGACTTGCGCATGGTCATATTCTGCTGCACACGATACAAAAAATGATTGATATACATCAACTTATACGGGGAGAGGGGAATCCGTTCTGCTATAAAACAGGCTTACATTAATTCCATAATTCGACTATCATGGAATTATTAAACAAGGAAACCACCATGCATGACTTGCCCAACATCAGCGCAGCCCACCTCGATACGCCGACCCTCGATAAACTGGCGCCGCCGGCGGTGGCCACGCATCCGCCACGCATCCTGCTGCTGTACGGATCGCTGCGTGAACGTTCATTCAGCCGCTTGCTGACCCTGGAGGCGCAGCGGCTGCTCCAGCATTTCGGCGCCGAGACACGGGTCTTCGACCCGCATGGCTTGCCCATGGTCGACAGCGTCAGCCCCGACCATCCCAAGGTGCAGGAGCTGCGCGCCTTGTCGCTGTGGTCGGAAGGCCAGGTCTGGTGCAGTCCGGAACGCCATGGCGCCGTGACGGGCGTGTTCAAGTCGCAGATCGATTGGCTGCCGCTGGAAATGGGCAGCGTGCGTCCCACGCAAGGGCGCACCCTGGCGGTGATGCAGGTGTCGGGTGGCTCGCAATCGTTCAACGCCGTCAACGGCTTGCGCGTGCTGGGCCGCTGGATGCGCATGGTGACGATCCCGAACCAGTCGTCCGTCGCCAAGGCCTACCAGGAGTTCGACGACAACGACCGCATGAAACCGTCGCCGTACTACGACCGCCTGGTCGACGTCATGGAAGAATTGTATAAATTCACCCTGGTCGTGCGCGACCGCTCCGATTACCTGACCAGCCGCTACAGCGAGCGCAAGGAATCCATGCCGCTCGATGCGCGCGCCCTTGCCGCGGCGGCCATGGCGCACGAGATGCCGCGCAAATAAACTGTCTTTGCCACCCTTCGACCAGGATTGGCCTGATGATACGACTTGCCACCACCGCCGACGCCGCCGCGATCATAGAAATCTACAACCATTACGTCAGCAACTCCACCATCACCTTCGAAGAACGGGTGGTGGACACCGACGAAATGGCCCAGCGTATCGCCTCTGTGGGGGCACAGTTGCCGTGGTATGTCTTCGAGCGCGACGGCAGGATACTCGGCTACGCCTACGCGACGCCTTGGCGCGCCCGCAGCGCCTATCGTTTTTCCGTCGAATCGACGGTGTACCTAGCGCACGAATGCGTGGGGCAGGGCATCGGCCGGCAGCTGTACAGCGCGCTCATCGAGGACTTGCGCCGGCGACAACTGCAGGTGGTCATCGGCGGCATCGCACAGCCCAACGACGCCAGCGTCGCCTTGCATGAGCGCCTGGGATTCGAGAAGGCGGCCATGTTCAAGCGGGTCGGCCGTAAATTCGGCCGGTGGATCGACGTGGGGTATTGGGAATTGCAGCTACAGGAGGAGTAAGCGTCCCGTTGCTGCCCGCCTGGCGCCATTTCAAAAAATCATTTTTCGGCACCGAGCTCTGTTAATGGTTTCGGCGCATACAGCGCATTTTGAAATTCCGGCACATATTCATATTTCATCATCTTCCCCAGCTTCAATGACTTGAGATAGCTGGAGAAGCTGCCGTCGCCCAGTGTCAGGCCGACCGCTTCCGCGCTCGTGCTCGTTGCATGGCTGAGCTGGCGCGAAACGGCATAGCCATAAGTGAGCTGGCCGGCGTCATCCTGGTTGGTGAAGCTGTTCGTCACCAGCTCGGCCTGGTGCGACAGGCCGTCCAGCTTTTTCCCCGCGAAGACAAAATCGAGCTTGCCCGTTGCGCTATCCATGACTTCAAAGGAGACGGCGGCGTCCGTTTCCTTGCGCTCGATGCCGGTCAGCCACTTGGGCAGGTTGTAGCCTACGACGCCGCGCACCCTGGCCAGTTCCGTGTTCACGGGCAGCTTGAGCACATAGCCCCAGAAATCGTTGGACAGCGATTGTCCCAGCAAGGTGAAAGGGCCGAAACTGGACGTGCCGGGCTTGTTCGTCACGATCGCCAGGGAAATTTCATTGTAGCTGTCGTTGTCGCAGTATTCATACGCGTAGGCCGTCAACGCCACCGCGCCCCGGCCCGGCCACACTTGCAATGGCTGCACCTGCTTCAGTATATCTTCCGGCATCAGTTCCTTCAGCCTTGCCAGGTCGGCCGTGAAGACGGCCGTGATTTTGCTGTTTTTATAATAAAAATTCGGTGAATACGAGTCAAAGCCGATGGCGACCTTTTCTTTTTTGATTCCCTTGAACCAGCTCAAGTCCACGTCTGGCGCTTCCGCCGCAATCACCGACAAGGGCGGGTTCGAGCGATAGCGGTCATACAGGCCGCCGGCCGCCACCGGCACGTCATGGCCGGCGATATTGATGATGACCTGCTTGTTTTCGGCAGGACTGTCGGCCCGCGACGGGACGGCGGCGGCACTCCATATCAATGCGGATACCGCCGCGGCAATTTTCATGTTCATTGCTTGCACCTTTTATGTTGGATTTAAAAAATTCAATTCACACGCCGCTATTCATGCGGCGGCGATACTGCCGGTTCCTGATGGCGGTTTCCCATTGCTGCATCGCCAGCGCCAGGGCCGGTGCCACATTGGGCTTCGTTGGCTTGCCCTGGCTCAGGCGCCGCAACTGATACTTGACCATCGCCATGTAGCCGATCGACGACAGCACCTTGTTTTTCCAGGTAATTGCCCTGAGCAAGGGGCTGGCCGATTGATCGGCACGCCATGCTTTCGGCAAGTGCGGGTCGATGGCCAGCGCCGTTCCCATCCCTGCCATGGCGATGCCGCTGCCCAGCACTTGCTCGACCACCGGGTAGCGGCGTATGCCGCCCGTCACCATGATGGGCATCGTGGCCACGGTGGCGATGTCCTTGGCAAACTCCAGGAAATACGCTTCGCGGGCCAAGGTGCGGCCGTCGCGGGTCTGGCCGTGCATGGCAGGGGCTTCGTAACTGCCGCCGGACAATTCGATCAGGTCCACGCCCAGGCTGTTGAGCATGGAAACCACCTGCCTGGCGTCCTCCGAGCTGAAGCCGCCTTTCTGGAAATCCGCCGAGTTGAGCTTCACGGCGACGGCAAAGCCTTTGCCCACGGCTTGCCGCACCCCGTTGACGACGTCCACCAGCAGCCGTGCCCGGTTCTCGAGCGAGCCGCCCCAGCGGTCCGTGCGTTTATTTGTAATAGGGGAGAGGAACTGGCTGAGCAGGTAGCCGTGCGCGGCATGGATTTGCACGCCCGTAAAGCCGAACTGCTCCGCCAGCTTGGCGGTATCGATGAAGCGCTGCTTGACGTCGGCAATGTCGGCTTCCGTCATTGCCCGCGGCGCGGAAAACTGCTTGGAAAAGTTGCCCATATCCATGGGCACGGCCGAAGGCGCGATGGTTTCCTGTCCCATGGCGGCCGGCATCTGGCGTCCGGGATGGTTAATCTGCATCCAGATCTGCGCCCCGCGTGAACGGGCAGTGCGCGACCATTGCCCGAAGCGGGCGCCAAATTGCGCAGAATCGAGCACTACGCCGCCCGGTCCCGTCATGGCGCGGCGGTCAATCATCACATTTCCAGTGATCATCAAGCCAACGCCACCGTCGGCCCACGACTGGTACAGGCGGATCAGCTCCTGTGAGGGCGCGTGATCGTTGTCAGCCATGTTCTCTTCCATGGCGGCTTTGGCGAGGCGGTTCGGAATGACGCTTCCATTGGGCAGCGTCAGTGGGGTAAAAGGCTTCATGCTTATCTCCAGGGTTGCGATGACCTCACGATAAGCTTTAAGCTAACTTGAAGGTCAAGCTCTAAAACGCACTTTTTTTGCCTGTGTACCGTTCGCAACACGGGCTGGAAGAAACGCAGCAGCCTGAGACAACAAAATCCTGTCACCGCCCATCTGTCACTTGACATTCAAGTTGGCTTTAAGCTTATAGTGGATCACATGGCGCAGGCCACTCAATCATCAGGAGGACGATCCCATGTCAGTTTTCAAGCAGCTTTTCCTCGCGCTCATGCCCTTGCTGTTCATGCAGATCGTCGCTGCCGAACCGGCGTCGCCAAAGCGGGAACCAGGTACGGTACTCGTGGTCATGACCAATCATTCCCAGTATCCGAGCAGAAACGACCATACCGGGCTCTGGCTCACGGAGCTGACGCATGTGTATGACGCGCTGAAGGACGCCGGCTATGGCGTCGACTTCGTCAGCCCGAACGGCGGCGCCGTGCCGCTCGATGAGCGCAGCCTGGGATGGCTGTATATGGATGCCGCCGCAAAAAGCCACTTGAAAGATCGCGCTTTCATGGCGGCTTTGGCGTCGACACGAGCGGCGGCCGACATCGATCCTGCTGGCTACCGGGCTATTTTCTACACGGGCGGCCATGGCACGATGTGGGATTTCAAGGGCAACCAGGACCTCAAGCGCATTGCCGAGGCGATCTACCGCAACGGCGGCATCGTTTCTTCCGTCTGCCATGGCGCCGCCGGCCTGCTCGACCTGCAGGACGACAACGGCAAGCCGCTGATACAAGGGCGCCGCGTGACGGGGTTTTCGAATACGGAGGAATCGCTGGCCGGCATCAAGGATCAGGTACCCTATCTGCTGCAAAGCGAGCTCGAGGGCAGGGGAGCGCTATATGATAAAGGCTTCATCCCGTTCGGCAGCTTCGTCATGACCGATGGCCGCCTCGTCACGGGCCAGAACCCCGGATCGAGCAAGGAAGTGGCGCAAGCGCTGCTCGCGGCCCTGCGGAATAACACACCACAATAAGGGAGCAGGAAAAAAGATGAAAATCGGCGAACTGGCCAAGCGCAGCGGCCTGGCGGCGTCCACGATACGCTTCTATGAAGCCAAGGGCTTGCTGAAAGCCGTGGACCGGCAATCGAACGGCTACCGCGACTATCCGCTGGAAGCGGTGGCGGTACTGTCCATCATCACCGACGCCCAGCAGGCGGGCTTTTCCCTGGACGAAATCAGGCAGGTCTTGCCGGAGGATATTTCATCATGGAAACATGATGAGCTGATGGTGGCGCTCAAGAAGAAGATCGCCGATATCGAGTCGCTGGAAGTGCGGCTGGCGCAGAACAAGGCCCATCTGCTGTCGCTGATTCAGATGATCGAGGCAAAACCCGATGAGCTGGACTGCAAGGATAATACGGCCAGGATCATGGAAAGCATGGGGATAGCCAGCAAAAACTGAAGACAAAACTGCTTGTGCGTCAGGTCAAACGCGCCGGGGAATGGATGCGCTTGTCCAGCGGCCTCTCGTTGAGCGCATCGGCGGCCCGGTCCACGAATTGCCTGACGTCTCCCACCTCGGCAAACAGGTCGGCATAGGCCGCCCGTATCAGCACCGTGCACTGCTCGAATTTCGCGAGCTGCGACAAGCCTTCCTCCGTGGGCTCCAATAGTCGTCGCCGGGCATCATTGTCATCGTTCCGATACCGTACGAGGCCCAGGCGGAGCAGCTTTGGTATCTTTTGCATGACCAGCTGGTGCGAATGTCCGAGTTCGCGCGCCAGATCCGCAGCGGAGGCCGTGCCGAGCGTTGCCAGGACAGTCATCAGCGAACACGAACGAACCGGGATGACGATCCCCATCGTATCGAAGACAGTCTTGGATTGCTCGGCGATCAGGACGCTCAGCCGTTCGACAGCGCGGCCGAGAAACACGGCGTCATCGATCGGGGCCGGTTGATGGGTTTTTTTAGTCAAGGCGCTTGTACCTCTGGATGCTGCCATCCTTGTTCACGCGTTCCAGCTCCGTCACTTTTCCGCGCAAGGTAGTCAGGCGGTATCGAAAATCCGACACGCCTTCCACCGCAAACAGGTTGGGACCGATCGGCTCAAGCGCGACCCGGAACCGTTCGCGCCAGAGATAGTAAAGCGTGCCATTGTCCAGGATGATCTGGCGGCCTTCGTATTTTCCGGCGGCTTTCGCCAACATCGCGGCATCGACGTGCGGGCGCTCGATCGCTGCCGTCAGGGTCGGGAGCAGCCAGGCAAGTTCGGTTCGCCTGGCGTCATCGGTCTTGGACAGATGTTCAAGCGCCAGCTTGTGCGCCAGAGGAAGGGCGCGAATAGAGGGGCTAGGGATATCGGGTTGCACGCCAACACCTTCGAAATCGCCATGGTCCACGGAGTCCTGGATCTGGCCGATTGGCACTTGCACGAAAAAATCGTCGTTGAGCGGCTTGCGCGCAACCGGATGCGCACCGCCGGCGGTCCGCTCCCCGATCAGCGTCGCCCGCCCGAGCTTTTTCATCGCATAGGAAAACCATTCTGCGGAGGAAAACGACGTGGAGCCGGTCAGGATATAGACGGGCTTGTCCACCATGCGCTTGCCCGGCAGGCCCGGCAGCACCCATTGCCCTCGCTGGATACGCTTGCCATCCTCATTGTAATAATAGTCGAAGAGCAGCTGGTCTTTCTCGCTGGAGAAGAAATAGCTGGCCAGGAATTGCGCCATTTCCAGATGTCCGCCATTGTTATATCGCAAATCGATGATGACGGCATCCGTATTGCCGACGAAGCGCATAACGGACGCGGCCGTATCATAGGCAAGCTCGGGATCGGCAAAATAGCTGAACCGTATATAACCGATATTGCCCTTCAGGCGAGCGACCTCGTCGAAACCGAAATTGGTCTCTTCCAACCTGCTCAATTCTTCTTTTCGTATCTTGGCCTTGAGCGCCGGGTTGGCTTTCGCCTTGAATTCCGCGATCCATTTTGCGTCGGCACCCACGAAGAAATGCAGGTCGCCGCTGACTTTGATGAGATCGTCGGTCAGCTTGCTCGCAAACTCTGCCTTCGTCGCCGCCGAGTCATAATCTCCCTTTTTCAGACGCTCCTGAAGCACCGGCGCAATTTTTCGCGCGATGTCCGGAAACGCGTAGTTCGTATTCAAGGTGCTGTTGAGGGAGGCGATGATCGCGTCTTTTTCGTCTCGCGAGATGCCCGGCACCTCGGCAAAAGCGCCCGATGCGCAAATGACGGACAGCGCCGACAGCGCTTGAAGCAGACATGAGTGATAGCGCATTCTGATGTTTCTCCCCGATGAGACTCAAGAATACAATATATTGCGCAATGTGTTGTATAAAAAATTAGGCAGCATCGGGCGGGCGGCTTCCAGCCGGTACTGATCGCATGGCCACACTCCACAGTCACCTACAGAGAAAACATGCTGTGCCACGAACTTGACGGCCACATGAAAATGCAAAGCGCCAAGAGCCTGTTCTTCAATGAGCGCGACAAAGTATTGCGACAAGGAAACGCAGTGCAGGGCGCTCGACCAGAAACGCTACTTCCGCTCCAGGGGCATCGTGGTGCCTGAAGTGGATGTATGGCGGGTGCCGTCTTGTACAAACATGCTGCGCGCTGCGCAAGTCGCATTCCAGGCGCTATCAGGTCATTGCATGGACGGCCTGCAGACCTGGTGCAACAACAATCTCGGCGTCGTGTACCTGGCGACTGCACCCGGATTGCCCAAGCGCTGGGCGATTGTCCGTTCTGAAAGTTACTCCACCTTGATAGACGGGGAGGAGGGAAGTGATATGGCAAATTTTGACGCTAATACACTGCGGATACTGGAGCAAATTGAGGATGAGTTTCGCAATCAGTACTGGATTATTCGTAACTCCAGGCGGACAAACTGGCGGGCAGTCAACCGAACCAGTGTTCTAGGCGACTTTATGTATATGCTTGGTGTTCCAAAATGGGCTATACAACAGGCTCGGTACTGTTTGCGACAACGTGTATGTGAGCGTTGCTTTAAAGATGCAATTCGGTGTCATGGTTTCTGTGAGCGCGCCAAACGTGGCGACTTTAATAAATAATGATCGGTATCTTAATTTTTGAGTTGCTGCAACATAATATGATGTGAATTTCTATAAATATGTCACTTGTTGCGGAAAAGAGACTTTTTTAAAAAAACAACTAAGTAGATTCATCGTTTAGTTTACTCAGTGTACGATCGCTAATTTGGCTAAGTTTTTAAATTATAGGAATGGGGAGAGAAATGCGTTTAAAGTCAATAAAGTTAAGTCATTTCCGAGGGTACCGCGCTGCCACTATTATTCCAATAGATGAAGCTATGACCGGCATAGTTGGAAGAAATGATTATGGAAAATCAACTATTTTGGAAGCACTCGCCATTTTTTTTGATACAGATGGTGCGAAGGCAGACAAAAATGATATGAATTGCTTTAGTCTTCAAGAAGGGATGGAACAATTTGAAATAGCTTGTACCTTTAATGAACTTCCTGAATTGCTTGTTCTGGATGAAAAAGTTAAGACATCCCTTGCTCAAGAATATTTGCTTAATGCCGATGGCGATTTGGAAATAGTAAAGTCTTTTAAAGCAAATACAGGAAAAATTGAGCGCACATCGATTTTGTGTAACCATCCAGCAGATAAGGTTATCAGCACGCTTTTAAGTCTAAAAATTGCGGATTTAAAAAAGATTGCTGAGGCACTCGGCGTCGCTGATGCAGTGGAAGACAAGCGTGTTGCTTCATTATGGCGACTGGCGATTCGTGCAAGTGAACCTATGTTGGAATGTAAGCAAACTCTTCTAGATGTGGAAAAATCTCTTTCTACTGATAGCAAATCGATTTGGGGAAAAATTCAAGATCATTTGCCGACATTTGCACTTTTTAAGGCTGATCGAGAAAGCAGTGATGGTGATGCTGAGGCTAAAAATCCATTACAACAGGCTGTGAAAGATGCTCTCGGTGCACTCAACGTTCAAATTGCCGCATTAGAACAACAGGTTGAGGCAAGCGTACTAGATGTAGCATCTCGGACACTAGATAAATTAAGGGAAATGGCACCAGAATTAGCGAATGAACTTACCCCTCGTTTTAAGGAAAAGCCTAAATGGACTTTTAATTTTACTCTGGACGGAGAAAATGGAATTCCAATAAATAAACGTGGAAGCGGTGTGCGTCGACTAATTTTGTTAAATTTCTTCCGTGCGGAAGCAGAAAAATTGGCGATCGGCTCTCAGCGTAACGTTATCTATGCAATCGAGGAGCCAGAAACCTCTCAGCATCCTAATTATCAAATGATGTTGATGAAAGCTCTTTTAACGCTTGCTAATCAGCCAAACCGGCAAATTATAGTTACAACCCACGTTCCGGCACTTGCTGGCTTAATGCCGACGGAGGGAATTAGATATGTAACAAAGGATAGCAATGGGGTTCCTATAATAAAAATGCCTTCACCCGAGGTCTTAAAATCCGCTGCCGAAAGTCTGGGAATTCTACCAGAAACTGGTATGGAACGTGCGAAGGCAATAGTCTTAGTGGAAGGCAAGTCAGATGTGACATTTTTGCGTCATGCTGCTAGGATTTTAAAAGATGCAGGTCACATACCTGCCAATTTGGAAGAAGTTGGAATTGTACCTATTTTAATTGGTGGTTGCGGCAGTGTGAAGCATTGGGTTACCTTAAATCTGGCAGATGATCTTGGATTGCCGTGGTGCGTATTTTTAGATTCAGATATTGGTGGTGATCCCAGTCAAGTGAAATCTATAAAAAAGCGCCAAGAAGAGGTTGAAAGCAAAGGAAGAACTTTTCATTCAACACGGAAGCGTGAGGTCGAAAATTACCTATGTGCGGATATGATTTTTTCAGAAACTGGTCATAGAGTATTTTTTACAGACACTTGTGACGCTAAAAAAATAATTGGAAATGCTGTAGGCATGAAGCCAGATGATGTTATTGATCGGTTCTGGCCTAGCATGACGGCTGAACAGATTATTAGGCGGTCGCAGTATCGCGAGGGAGATGTTGAAAAATCTGAATTGACTGAACTTTTTTCAAAACTAATAGTTTTTGCTAGTTAGGGCATCCAGGAGGTAGCGTCAGCAGATTGTGGTCTTAGCAAAAATTGCGACCTGCTGACGAGCGTGTGATAAATCACATTGGTAGGTTAGAACTACTAAAAGTATGTTCCGCCTCTTTCCTTCGTTTTACATAATATAAATTATGCGAAGTTATGGATGAATTTGTCAAATCCCCCGTTTTGCAACTTATACAATCGCAAATGCGATTTTGGCCCTTTGCGCGTCGCTGTCGCCGGTGGCTCACCAGCTACATAAAATACGGCTTGTCCCCGTCCGTGTTCGGTTTGTTCACGCCCAGGTTGGCGTGCCGGTGCAGGTCTGGCGTTTCGATGATGCTGGCGATCAGGTCTGCCACGCTCCGGCGCGAGACCACGGTGCCTTTGAATGGCGCGTGGCGCGTGGTCAGTTCGTAGTCGACTTCGTCTTCGTTCGTCATCCAGGCTGGACGCACGATGGTGTATGCCAGGCCCGACGCTTCGATGGCGTCGGCGGCGCGGCGGAATGGTTTCAGGTCTTCGGCCAGCATGGCGTTGTTCCACTCGCCGAATTTGCCGGGAACTTCATCGTAGATGCCCATCGACAGGACGAAAATCAGGCGTTCGACGCCCGAGGCCCGCATGGCGGCAATGATGCTGTTGGCCTGCTGTTCCATGTCGTCGCCCACCAGATTGGCGTAGACCACGTCGTGACCGGGCATCGTTTGCCGCAGCAAAGCCTGGTCCAGCACGTCACCGGCCAGCACGTTGCCGTTGGCCGGGACTGGCGTTGGCTGCTTGCCGGGATTGCGCAGCAACAGCGTCAAGGCGAAGTCTTTACGGCTCGCAAAGGCGCGGATGACCCACTGCGCCACCTGTCCGCCTGCACCCAGTATCAATATCTTTTTCATCGTTATCGCTTTCGTCATTGCACGCTGCCATGCAGGAAGTTACAGGCTTTCTTTAACGAAAGGAACACGGTGCGCTTGAAAAAAGGACAAAAACGCGCCATGAACGCCAGCCCATCGCCTTGTCCAGCGGTAGATTGCTGGCCTTGTAATTTCAATGAAATCAGGTGCTTGCCGACTATGTTGAATGAGAAGTCTCAACATAGGATAAGCGATCAGGAGACCCGTATGACCCATTCGCATCCACGCCCGGCGCTTCTTTTAGCGCATTGCCGCCGCTTTCTGTCGCTGCTGGACGTGTCGCGTGCCGCATGCCGATTTGCGCCAGGAAACAATACCGCAGCCGCTGAGAGAGTCATCCTCCCTTCCCCGCCCTGCTCCCGGCACCATTCCTGGCACCATACCAGCGCACAGGAAAATAGGCACTGGTATGGCCCGCATCGCCCATCCGAAGGGGAAAGTCCGCAACTGGTATTGTGATCTTGCACAAACAATAAAACCAGTTGACTACCACCTGCAATGCTTGCACTCTGAAAAATCGGACGGTGATAAACCGGCTCGGCCATGAAAAAAATACACAAGGAGACGCAATGAACCGGACAGTCATGAATACCCTCATCCTTACCCTCTTCGGCGGGACGTTGGCCGCTTGCGGCGGGGGCGACGGCTCCAGCGCCGGCGCAAGCCAGCTGCTGGCCGGCGCCACCGAAGCGGTCGCCTGCTACACGCCATGGAACAGCGGCACCGCCTACAATGGCGGCGGCAAGGCCAGCTACAACAACGTCAATTACACGGCCAACTGGTGGACGCAAGGCAATAACCCGTCGACCAGCAGCGGCGGCGCCGGCAGCGGCCAGCCATGGACGGTGGTGGGAGACTGCGGTACGCCGACACCGACTCCTACCCCAACGCCCACCCCGACACCAACCCCAACACCGACGCCAACACCTACCCCGACTCCAACGCCGACTCCAACTCCAACGCCGACTCCAACTCCAACGCCGACACCGACGCCTACCGGCCTGGCCAAGCACGCGCTGATCGGCTACTGGCACAACTTCACCAACCCCAGCGGCGCCACGTATCCGATCAGCCAGGTCAGCGACGACTGGGACGTGATCGTCGTCTCGTTCGGCGACAACGCGGGCGGCGGCAATGTCAGCCTGACCATCGATCCGGGCGCGGGCACGGAAGCGCAGTTCATCGCCGACGTGGCCGCCAAGCGCGCGAAAGGCAAGAAAGTCATCCTGTCACTGGGCGGGCAAAACGGTTCCGTTTCCGTCGGCAACACGGCCGAAGCGACGAATTTCACCAACAGTCTGTACGCCATCATCACCAAGTACGGCTTCGACGGCATCGACCTGGACCTGGAAAACGGCGTGGCGCAGGGCGCGGCCATCCAGACCTATCTGCCGATCGCCGTGAAAAACCTGAAAGCCAAGGTCGGCAGCAGCTTTTATTTGTCGATGGCGCCGGAATGGGTGTACGTGGAAGGGGGCTACACGAGCTACGGCAGCATCTGGGGCGCCTACATTCCCATCATCAATGCCTTGCGCAGCGAGCTGACGGTGCTGCACCCGCAGTACTACAACAATGGCGACATCTACACGCCGTACGCCACGGGTGCCATCAAGGCGGGCTCGGCCGACCAGCTGGTAGCCACGGCGCGCATGCTGATCGAGGGTTTTAACTATGGCGGCAACACCTTCGCCGGCTTGCGTCCGGACCAGGTGGGCTTCGGCGTGCCATCGGGCCGCAGCTCGGCTGGTTCCGGTTTCACGACGAATGCCGACGTCAGCAACGCCCTGAATTGCCTGACGCGCCTGCTCAACTGCGGCACCATCAAGCCTCTGCAGGCGTATCCGGACTTCCGCGGCGTGATGACGTGGTCAATCAACTGGGACCGCCACGACGGCTATAACTTCTCCGTGCCGACGAAGAATGTCCTGAAAACCTTGCCGTAAGCGGCATTGCCCGACTGCGCATGCGGGCTTTGCCGCTCACATGCGCAGCAGCGCCGCGCCCAGCACGCGCACCTGCAGCGCAATGCCGTGGCGAAACGCCTCCCCTCCCCCCTGCGTGTGCTTGATGCCATCCATGGTGGCCACCAGCAAGGCGGCCACTTGCGCGGCAGTCGCGTCCACCCGGCGCAGCGCGATGTCGCCCGCCGCTTCGGCCTGTTCCAGCGCGCTGGCCAGCGCCGCCACCAAGGTTGCCCGCGCCGTCAAGGTGATGCCGGCGGCCAGGGTCATGTTGGCGTCGAACAATTCCTGTCCGTGGGCGCTGGCGGAAATTTCCGCCATCAAGCCTTGCTGGAATGCCAGCAAGGCCGTTTCGATGCGCGCAAGAACGGGAGCGGGCTCGGCCATCGCCGCCGCCACGTGCGCCATCACGGTGGCATGGGCCCGTTCGGAGCCGGCGCGGAACACGTCTTCCTTGTTCTTGAAGTGCAAATACAGCGCCGCGCGTGATATGCCGGCCGCCTGCGCGATGTCGAGCATGGACGTCTTGCGGTAGCCGTAGCGGCAAAACACGGCCAGGGCCGCATCGAGGATGAGCTGGCTTTTCAGGGTATCGGTCGTCATCCAGTCATGTTGACACTTTGAGCATATAGTGTCAACATGACTTTTGGACAAAAACCGTCAAAATGTCAATTACCTACCCGAACAGGACTGCCATGCACGATTTCAATGCCGCACCGACTGAAGAACAGCAGATGGACCTGCTGCGCCATACGGAACGCTGCCGTTTGCGCGCCCTCGTGGCCGCCGATACGCAGGCGGCGCGCGCCCTGCATGCCGACGACTTCCAGCTGATCACGCCCATCGGCAGCATGCTGTCACGGGAACACTACCTGGGCGCCATCGCCTCCGGCCACATGCGCTATCTGAGCTGGGAGCCGGACGCGATCAGCGTGCGCCTGTACGGCACGGCCGCCATCCTGCGTTACTCGGCGCAACTGGAAATCGTCTTTGGCGGACACGCCGTGCCGCGCGCCCGCTACTGGCATATGGATAGCTATGAGTGGCGCGATGGGCGCTGGCAAGCCGTCTGGTCGCAGGCGACGGCTATACGCTGACGGCGATGCCTGCAGCGGGATACTCCTGCAGCATGGGTAATTGATATTTCCAAATCAATAGATGAAATCTATCGATCCGGTTGAAATATTTCACTTCCTTTTGTAAATGAGAATCGTTACTATCCAAATCAAGGATAAGCGAATTCAACAGAAAGGAGCGTCCCTTGTTCACAGCCATCAAAACATTCAGCCAGGTGTGCACGCACATGTCGATCGCCTTCGGCCTTGCCTATTTGCTGACGGGCTCGCTGGCACTCGGTGGCCTGGCCGCAATCATCGAACCGATCATCAATGTGGGCCTGCTGCCGTGGCATGAAAAAGCCTGGCACGCGATCCGCCGCCGCTATGCGGCCAGCCGCCTGGGCTTTGCCGCCCTGGCCGGTGAAAAGCTGAGCCAGACGGCCATGCACATGGGCGTCGCTTTCAGCGTCATGTACTGGGCCACGGGTTCCATGGCCTTCGGCGGCTTGCTGGCCGTGGTCGAGCCCATCTGCAACGTGATCGTGCTGCCCTTCCACGACCGGCTGTGGGAACGATTTCGTTTCCGTATGGAAGGCCGGGGCGCGGCGCAGCTGACTACGATGCCCACCTGATACCTTTCACCCAAGAACAAGGACTGGGGTGGGACCCGGCGGGTCCGACCCCGGCTTCTTGTCGCTGTCCAAAGCCGCTATGGTGGCCGGTTTCAGCCGTCCGCAAGGCGTGCTTGCACCTTGCCTGCCCACACAGGCGGCCGCCTTGGAAGCCATGGCGCCGTCCGCTCCAGTTGGCCCGCCAGGCGCAGCAAGGTTCCATCCTGACCATACCCGGCCATGAACTGCATGCCGATCGGCAAGCCATCAATGGACATGCCCAGCGGCACGGACATGGCCGGCAAGCCCGCCACGTTGGCCAGCGGCGTGTACGGCGAATGCTCGAACAGACGCGCCGTCCAGCCCAGCCCATCGAGCTGTTCCTCCTTTTCTCCATAGCGCCCCAGTTGCCACGGCATATCCGGCATGGTAGGCGTGAGCAGCACGTCGTACTGCTCAAACAAGGCGCCGGCCTGACGCGTGACGGTGTTGCGCACGTCGAGGGCGGCCACGAAATCGACGGCCGACACCGTCTGCCCGTAGCGGTAGCAGGCCAACGTGGCCGGTTCCAGCGTATCGAGCGACACGGTCCGCCCGCTCTCGTGCGCCAGTCCATCGATCCACGGCACCAGGTTGGCGCACCAGATGCCGGCATTGGCGTGTACGAAGGCTTGCCACGACACGCCCAGCGCGGGCGACACTTCTTCCACGTGGTGGCCCAGGCTTTCCAGCAGGCGCACGGTGTCTTGCAGCGCGGCATCGACAGCGGGTACGGGCCGGGCGCCATTGCTGGCGGTCCGCTGCACGGCGATGCGCAGCTTGCCGGGCGCCACGCTTACCTGCGACAGCCAGGTGAAATTGTGCGCGCTCGTCACATACGGTTCGCCCGGCATGATTGCCTGCACGCAGTCGAGCAAGGCGGCGCTGTCGCGCACGCTGCGGCTCACGCCCAGCTGCACGCCCAGGCCGCTGAAGATTTCGTCCATGGCGGGGCCGTTCGATACCCTGCCACGGCTGGGCTTGAAGCCGAACAGGCCCGTCGAGGCGGCCGGCACGCGGATGGACCCGGCCGCATCCGTCGCGTGGGCCAGCGGTACGATGCCGGCCGCCACGGCCGCCGCCGCGCCGCCGCTGGAGCCGCCCGCGCTCAGGTGGACATTCCACGGATTGCGCGTGGCGCCGTAGAGCACAGGTTCCGTGGTGGTGGCAAAGGCCATTTCCGGCGTGCTCGTGCGGCCGAACGTCGCCAGGCCGGCGACGCGGAACTGCGTCATCAGGTGGGAGTCCAGCGCGGCGACATGGCCGGCACCCAGGCGGCTGCCCGCTTCGCTGCGCTGGCCCGCCATCGTGACGGCCACATCCTTGATCAGGAATGGCACACCGGCGAATGGCGCGGTGCCGTCCACCTGTGATACATCGGCCGGCCACAGCTCGACCACGGCATTGATCTGCGGATTGACGGCGGCGCAGGCGCGCAGGGCTGCGTCGTGCAATTCGGCAGCGGAAACGGCGCCCTCGCGCAGCAGCTGGGCCAGTCCTAATCCATCAAAGCTTGTATATTCATGGAGTTGCATCAGTTAGTTCCTGTAAAAGGTGAAGAGTAAAAGTCACAGGAACCACTGTAGGGCTTGCGCTATCATAGCGGAAATGAATAGTTGATATACAAGGTATAGTCATGGACAATTTGCGCAAGCTGGACCTGAACCTGCTGCTGACCCTCAACGCCCTGCTGATCGAGCGCAACGTCACGCGGGCGGCCGCGCGACTGCACCTGAGCCAGCCCTCCGTCAGCGTGCAACTGGGCAAGCTGCGCGCGGCCTTCGACGATCCGCTGCTCTTGCCCGGTCCGCGCGGCATGCTGCCCACGGCGCGGGCGCTGGCCCTGCTGGCACCGTTGCAAGCCGTGCTGGCCCAGCTGGAGCAAGTCTTGCAACCCGAAGCGGCCTTCGATCCGGCCACGGCCCAGGTGCGCTGGAACCTGGCGGCGGCCGACGCCGCCGAATATGCGATCCTGCTGCCCATGCTGCCCGCCCTGCGCGCGCAGGCGCCGTTGTCGCGCATGGCCGTGTTCGAAGCCGTGCCGGCGCGCATGGCGCACGACCTGGAAACGGGCCAGGTCGACTTGGGTTTCCTGGCGCAGGAAGAAGCGCCGCCCGGCTTGCGCCACCGCACGCTGTTCACTGAACACTATGTGCTGGCGGGCCGCCACGACCACCCGTTGCTGCAATCGCCGCCCAACCTCGACCAGTTCTGCGCGCTGGAATTCATCGTCGTCTCGCCCAACGGCGGCGGTTTCCGCAGCAACGTCGATACGGCACTGGAAAAGCTGGGGCGCACGCGCAAGGTGGTGCTGTCCGTGCCGCATTTCCTGATCGTGCCGCCCTTGCTGACAGCGTCCGACATGGTGGCCCTGCTGCCGTCGCGCCTGCTGAAGAATGCGCTGGGCGCGCTGCGCACATGGGAGCCGCCCGTCGCCCTGCCCGACTACGAAATGGCCATGGTCTGGCACGAACGCATGCACCTGGACCCGGCGCACCGCTGGCTGCGCGAACGCATCCTGGCCAGCTTGCAGGCGCCGCTACACGATTTCCCGCTATAAAACACTAGGGAAGATTACCTAGTTGCTCGAAAGAAATTCCCAATGTTCGCCGTGGTGACGACTGCGTAAGCTTGCGCGTAATAATAAAGGGTCACCATGAACGCCATTTCCATCCTGCACCGCGGTTTGCGCCGCCCTCCCGCTTTTTCCTTTTCGATCACTGCCTGGCTGGCGGCAATGCTTCTGGGCATGCTGGGCTTCTGCGCCAACGCCAGTGCGGCACCCGCCGCCGCGCCCGCCAGGATGCCCGCAGCCTCGGCCGAGCTGATCAAGCGCGGCGAATATGTCGCCCGCCTTGGCGACTGCGTGGCCTGCCACACCAGCCCGAACGGCGCCGCCATGGCCGGCGGCCTGGAACTGAAAACGCCGTTCGGCACCATCTACAGCACGAATATCACGCCGGACGCGAAGACGGGCCTGGGCACGTACACGTTTGCCCAGTTCGACCGCGCCATGCGCAAGGGCGTGGCGGCGGACGGCCACAATCTGTACCCGGCCATGCCCTACCCTTCCTACGCGAAGATCACGCCCGACGACATGCAGGCGCTGTACGCCTACCTGCAGCGGGGCGTGGTGCCCGTGGCGCAGCAAAACCGCGAAACGGACATGAAATGGCCGTTCAGCATGCGCTGGGGCTTGTCGCTGTGGAATGCCGTCTTCCTCGAAGACGCGCCGTTCAAGCCCGACAGCGCCAAGTCGGCCCAGTGGAACCGGGGCAGCTACCTGGCCCAAGGGTTGGGCCATTGCGGCTCCTGCCACACGCCGCGCGGCGTGGCTTTCCAGGAAAAAACCATGGGCCAGGATGGCGGCAGCGGCAAGCATTACCTGTCCGGTTTTACCTTCGACGGCTGGCATGCGGTGAACCTGCGCAATCTGTGGACGCCGGGCGACATCGTGCAATTGCTGAAAACGGGCCGCAACAGTTTCGGCACGGCGGCCGGCAGCATGACGGAAGTCATCACGCACAGCACGCAATACTTCACGGATGCCGACCTCGACGCGCTGGCGCACTACCTGCACGGCTTGCCAGCCAAGGACGGGGCGGCCGCGCCGCCGAAGAAAACGGCGCCCGTCGTGGCGGCCAGCAACGATGCGCTGTACAACACGCGGGGCGGCCTGGGCTACCTGCAGTTTTGCGCCACCTGCCACCGCCGCGACGGCCGTGGCGTGGACAACATCTTCCCGCCGCTGGCGCAGAACGACTCGGTGCAGTCGAAGGACGCCACCACCGTCATCCATATCGCGCTGACGGGCTGGCAGTCGGCCGTCACGCAGCACTCGCCACGCTCCTTCGGCATGCCCGCGTATGACCGCCTGTCGGACACGGAACTGGCGGAAATCCTCACCTTTGTGCGCGGCAAGTGGGGCAACCAGGGCGCACCGGTGACACCCGCGCAGATCGCCACAGTGCGCAAGGAGCTTAAGCTCAAGGCGCCGGACGCGGGCGGCTTCGTCACGCCCCGCTTCGCCGCCCTGACGGCCGATCCGAATGCCAGTCAGTTAATCCACGGCATGCAACTGATGACGGAAACGCGCGCCCGCCTGCCGCAAAACGTGGGCAACGACCTCAATTGCAGCAGCTGCCACCTGAATGGCGGCACGGTGGCCGGCGGTTCGCCCTTCCTCGGCATTTCCGCCTTCTTCCCGTCGGAAGCGCCGCGCGCCGGCAAGGTCATCAGCCTGGGAGAGCGCATCAACGGCTGCTTCCGCCGCTCCATGCACGGCAAGCCTCTGCCCGTGGACGGCCCCGACTTGCAGGCGATGGTCGCCTACATCGACTGGATGAAGGGCGCCACGCAGGCGGGCGACAAGGTGGCGGGACGCGGCGTGGCGAAGATCGACCGGGCTCTGCTGCCCGATCCCGTGCATGGCAAAAAAGTGTATGCCGAGCAATGCGCCGTTTGCCATGGCGCGAATGGCGAAGGCATCAAGGGCGCCAACGGCGTCGTCGCCTTCCCGCCGCTGTGGGGCGAGCGTTCCTTCAACATTGGCGCCGGCATGGCCCGCACCTACACGGCGGCCGGCTTCGTCAAGGCCAATATGGTGATGGGCCATGGCCAGAAGTTTCCCCTGGGCCAAGGAAACCTGTCCGACCAGGACGCCGTTGACGTGGCCGAATATTTTACGCACATGCCCCGTCCGGACTTCCCCGACAAGGTCAAGGATTGGCCCAAGGGCGGCAAGCCCAAGGATGCGCGCTACTGAGACGCGAGTTTCCCGGGCGGCGCCCCTTCTGCACGCCGCCCGCCTGTGATACGCTGCTCGCTCCATCACGCAGGAGCGACGCATGCAGACCGACAGCGGCCAGGCCGACCCATCCGACACCTGGCTGGGCAAGCTGGGCCCCGGCCTGATTACGGGCGCGGCCGATGACGACCCCAGCGGCATCGCCACGTATTCGCAGGCGGGCGCCCAGTTCGGTTTCGGCATGCTGTGGACGGTGTGCCTGACGTTTCCCCTGATGCTGGGCATCCAGGTCATCAGCGCCAAGATCGGGCGGGTCAGCGGGCATGGGCTGGCAACGAACATCCGCCGCCACTATCCGAAATCCTTGCTGTACGCCATCGTCAGCTTGTTGCTGCTGGCCAATGTCATCAATATCGCCGCCGACGTGGCCGCCATGGGCGATGCCCTGACCCTGATCATCGGCGGCCCCACGCATCTGTATGCCGCCGGCTTTGGCCTGCTGTCGCTGCTGCTGCAAGTCTTTATTCCGTATCAACAGTACGTGCGCATCCTGAAATGGCTGACCCTGGGCTTGCTGGCCTATGTGGCCACCGTGCTGACCGTACACATTCCCTGGGGCGAAGTGGCGCTGCGCACGGTCTGGCCACAGTTCGCCTGGTCGGCCGCCTCGGTCACCATGATCGTGGCCGTGTTCGGCACCACGATCAGCCCTTACCTGTTTTTCTGGCAAGCCTCGCAGGAAGTAGAAGACTTGCAGGCCGATGCCAGCGCGCAAGCCTTGCGCCGCGCGCCGGAACAGGCGCCACGGCAATTCCAGCGCATCAAGATGGACACGGCCATCGGCATGGGCTTTTCCAACCTGGTGGCCTTCTTCATCATGCTGACGACGGCCGTGACCCTGGGCGCGCAAGGCATCACGCACATCGATACATCCGCCCAAGCCGCTTCCGCCCTGCGCCCCATCGCGGGCGACTTCGCGTTTGCCCTGTTCAGCCTGGGCATCATCGGCACGGGCTTGCTGGCCATTCCCGTGCTGGCCGGCTCGGCCGCCTACGCCATGGCCGGCGCCTTTCACTGGAAAAACAGCCTGGAACTGGCGCCCCGGGCCGCCAAGAAGTTCTACGGCATCATCGTCACGGCCACCGTGATCGGCGCGGCCCTGTGCTTTTCGCCACTCGACCCCATCAAGGCCCTGTACTGGAGCGCCGTCATCAACGGCGTCATTTCCGTGCCGATCATGGCCCTGATGATGGTGATGGCCTCGCGCCCCGCCATCATGGGCACATTGACCATTTCGCGCCGCCTGCGGGCGCTGGGCTGGCTGTCGACCATCGTCATGGCGACGGCCGTGCTGGCCATGTTCGCCACCATGATCTTTTGATGCCTAGGCCGCCTTCGGCTTGAGCATGCCTTCCACGATGCCCAGCACGGTCTGGCGCGGCAGCAAGCGCGGCAACCAGGCCAGCAGCCGGTTCGGGCGGCCCGCCACGTGGCTGCTGCGGCCCCGGTCCAGCGCGCGCAGCGCTTCGTCGACGACGGCTTGCGGCGCCATGCGCTTGCCCACGGCCGCTTCGGGCGCGGCCACGACGTCAAAGAAAGCCGTTTCCGTGGCGCCCGGGCACAAGCCCAGCACGCGCACGCCGCGGCTGCGGTTTTCCGCCCACAGCGCTTCCGAGAACGACAGCACGAAAGCCTTGCTGGCGCCGTAGACCGCCATGTAGGGATCGGGCTGCAGGGCCGCCGTGGACGCCACGTTGATGATGGCGCCCCGTCCCTGGGTCAGCATGTGCGGCAAGGCGCAGTGCGTCATTTCCATCAGGGCCGTGCAATTGACGGTGACTTCAGCCGCCTGGCGCGCCAGATCGATGCTTTCGAAGCGGCCGTGCGTGGCGAAACCCGCGTTATTGATCAGTACGTCGGGCGGCATGCCCAGCGCGCAAGCCTGCGCATGGGCCTGCGCGGCCGCGCCTGGCAGACTCAAGTCCGCCACCAGCGCGTGCGCGCGGATGCCGTGGCGCTGGGACAGTTCCTTGGCCAGGCTGTCGAGCACGGCGCCGGAGCGGGCCAGCAGCAGCAAATGCGCGCCGCGCGCGGCCAGGGTTTCCGCAAAGACGCGGCCGATGCCGGACGAGGCGCCCGTGATCAGCACGGTCTGGTTGGTGTAGTTGATGGCGGTCATGGCAGCGGTGTGTAGTTGAAAGTGTTTCTACTGTAAACTGTAGACTTTAGTCCACGGTCAAGGGGAATCGATGCGTATCGGAGAAATCACCCGCCTGACGGGCGTCAGCAAGGACACGGTGCGCTTTTACGAGCGCCAGGGGCTGCTGGATGAAGCGCCACAGCCGGGTTTGACGAATAACTACAAGGAATATTCGGCGCAAGCCTTGCGCCGGATCGAGCTGATCGGCCACGCCAAGGCGCTGGGCTTTACCTTGAAGGAAATTGCCGAGGTCATTGCCGTCTGGCAGGAAAATGCGCTCGATGCGCAAACCAAGCGGGCCATGCTGGAAACGAAAATCGCCCAGATCGATGATAAGGCCCGCTCGATGGCCGTGCTGCGGGCCGGACTCGTCGATGCGCTGGCCAAGGTGGAGACGGGCTGCGAGGATGGCGTGGCGGCCGCAGGAAACTACAAGGATAATCAATGACTTATTACACGCAATACCGCCACCTGGCGCTCGAGGGCGCCAAGCCCGCCCCCACGGCGCAGCAGCTCGCCGCCATCGAAGCCTTGCTGGAAGCGCCGTTGCCGCCCGCCTTCCTGGCGTTCTTGCAAGCGGCCAACGGCGCCTGGTTTGATTACACCTGCGATGTGCCGGACGGCAATGGCGGCGTGGAAAAAATGGGCTTCAATACCTTTTTCAGCGCCGACGAAGGCGATTTCTGCGACGAAACCTTGGTCGGCGAAATCCGCGCGGCGCGCAAGCATACGGACATGCCGGTGCGCATCCTGCCGTTCGCCCGCGATGGCGGCAATTCCATGGTTTATCTGGATCTGACGGAGGAAGGCGGCGGCCGCGTGCTGGCGTATGTGCAGGAGTTACCGGACTGGACAGGCAAGCGCGCCCATGGCCTGATGGAACTGGCGCCTTCATTCGACGCGTGGCTGGACAGCCTGTATATCGACCGCGACACGGTGCTTGACGAACTCGAACACAGCGTCTCGGAACCGTCGCACCTGGACGCGATGGCGGAATGGCTCGATATCGGCATGCCCGCGTGGCGCCGCGATGCCGGCATTGCCGCCTTATTTGCCCTGAAGCAAGTCGAACTGTGCGCTAACGAACAGGACTAATCCTACGGGCATGATCGCGACTGTCCTATGGGTGTGCGCAGGCTGCTGGCTTAACATTGTCATCAGCTTGTAGAAAAAACCACACTCGAAAGGATTTCCCATGCCTATCCCGACCACCAGCTCCCGTGCCCCGTCCTTCAAAAGCGTGGCCATCGGCGCCGCCGTTGCCTTATTGAGCGGCATCGCCATCAACAGCATCGCCGCCGCGGCGCCGGGCGCGTATGACAAGCAATTCCTCAGCAAGGCCGCCGACGCAGGCAGCACGGAAATTGCCGCCAGCAAAGTCGCGCAAAGCAAGAGCAGCAATGCGGAAGTGAAGAAATTCGCCGATGCCATGGTCACCGATCACACGAAAGTGGCGGACGAGCTGAAACAGTTGGCCAGCAGCAAGCAAATTGAGGTCAGCGACCAGCCCGGCAAGAAGCACCAGGCGCAGATCGACAAGCTGAGCCGCCTGGAAGGCGCGCAGTTTGACAAGGAATATGCGGCCACCATCGGCGTGGCGGCGCACAAGGAGGCGGTGAAACTGTTTACGGATGCCAGCCAGAAGGCGAGCGATCCCGACATCAAGGCCTTTGCCGCGAAGACCTTGCCAGCGTTGCAACATCATCTGGACATGGCCAATACCCTGCACACGGCGGTGGGGAAATAGCCAAGTTACCGGCAATTAGCGGGGATATGCTTGCTGTACGTGCCGTACGGCAAGCATATCTGCTCTTGACATACAATGCGGCAACTTCGTTTTTTGGCCATGCCATGACCTCATGCAGCTACTCAAGAAAACCGGTCTGATCGCCGCCGCCTTCCTGCTCATCCTCATGCTGGCAGGCTGGCTCTTCATCAAAGTCAGCGCGGCGCGCAATGCCACCGTGTATGCCCAGGAATGGAACGATCAGCGCACGTGCGTGATCAATACCTACGTACCCCACTACGGCAACGGCGTGCCGCAGAACATCGTGCGCGCCCTGAGCACTTCCACCTTCTTTCGCGTCTACCACAAGGATGGCACCTTGCTGGAAAGCACGGAATGGGTGCTGGACATGCATGAAGACGGCATCCTCGACCATGCCCGCTGGGGCCAGAACCAGACGCGCGCCATCTACCCGACGGACATGGGCGACGAAAGTTGGGCCTTGCCCGAATGCGCGTGATCATTTAGCAATCAAACGAAAGAGTCCCATGCTGCGCGGCCCCTGGAGCGATGCTCCCTACATTCCTACGCTCCACCATTTTCTCGGCCCCTTCGACGTGTATGATCGTGAAGAAACCTTGGGCGTGGAACTGGACCGCTGGGACATGAACGACCCGGCGCAGCGCGCTGCCCTGATACGGCGCGACATCACGTCGCAATACAAGGAACTCAGCTATCGCCACCGCCATGCGCTGGTGGCCGTGCTGGCGCAGGCGCTGCAAGACCCCGGCTATGATTTCCAGGCCATCCTCGAACATGACCCGGAAAGCACGAATGCCCTGCCTGCCTTGTGGGATGAAATGGCCGATCCGCGCGCCTTCTTTGCCGATATCTACCGCCTGGTGCAGCAAGATTGGCACGACGACCTGGCGCGCGCGGCGGCGGAAGACCCGGCCAGCTGGTAACGCGGCGCCCGCACCACACTATCGATACGCTAGTCTGCGCTCTCACTTTCCCTCTGTGGATGCGATTGCGGCCGTGTGCACGCAACGTTGCAAAAACGCCCCATTCAAAAAAAATCTGTTGCACCAGCGCATGTCTGCTGGCATCGCGCTACTATGAAACGTCGGCACTTCGATAGGCGCCGCCTCACCGCACCGGTTCCCCGCCGGCTTTCCCCTGCCGCAATGTGAAGGAGATTCTCATGCCCAAGTTCGCCCCTGCCATTTGCCTGTCGGTCATGCTTGCCGCCGGCATGCTGCCCTGTATCGCCAGCGCTGCCGAAGGCGGCGCCACGCGCGCCGACGCGGAAGCCATGGTCAAGAAAGGCGTGTCCTACATCAAGAGCGCCGGCGACGCCAAGGCGTATGGCGACATCACGGCCAAGTCGCCGCAATTCATCCTGCACGACCTGTACCTGGTCGTCTATAAACTCGACGGGACGGTGGTTGCGCATGGCGCCAATCCGAAAATGGTCGGCAAGAACTTGATCGAGCTGAAGGATATTGATGGCAAGGCTTTTGTGAAGGAACGAGTCGACCTGGCCAAGAGCAAGGGCACGTTCTGGCAGGAATACAAATTCACGAATCCGGAAACCAAGAAGATCGAGCCGAAGGTGATGTATTGCGAGAAACTCGCCGAGACCGTCGTCTGCGGCGGCATCTACCTGTAGCCTGCCGCCGCGCCGCCAGCGCCGGGATGGCACACCGATCTCTCAACGAATTTCTCAACGATATGGGCCTCATGTGAAAATCGCACAGAAGATGTTGATCGTCCCGGTGGTCGCGCTGGCTTGCCTGCTGGCCATGGGGGCCTTGTCCTATTTCGCCATGCAGCAAAACGAAAGCCGCATGCGCGACTTGAAAGACGTGACCTTGACGGCCGAGCGGCTTGCCAACCAGCAAGCCATTGCCCTGGGTCAGGTACACGCCGACGTGTATGCGAAGATCGCCATCGCCGCCAGCCTGTCGGACGAACAGTTCAAGCAGTTCGGCGCGCAAACGGATCGCCAGCTCAATGCCATCGCGCAAGGCTTGAAGGAACTCAAGCAATTCTCGGGCGCCGCCACGGAAGCGGGCCAGGCGCTGCCCGGTGTCGAGCGCTACCGTGCCAGCGTGGCGCAGGCGCTGGACCTGGCCTCGATGGACCCGAATACGGGCGTGGCGGCGATGCAAAATGCCGCCGGGCACTACCAGCAAGTGAGCGGGCAACTGCGCCAGGTGCTGCTCAACCTCGACCACCGCACGGTCGACGCGCTGCAAGAGACAAAAAATGCGGGCCAGCGCGCCGGCTGGCTGTCGCTGGGCACCATGGCTGTCGGCTTTGCCCTGCTGGCCCTGATTGCCACCTGGGTGGCGCGCTCCGTCGTGCGCCCCATCGACGAGGCGTGCCGCGCCGCTGAAAGCCTGGCGGCCGGCGACCTGACCACGCACATCGACGCCCGGAGCGACGATGAGGTGGGCAAGCTGTCGCGGGCGCTGGCTACCGTCTTGAAAAACTGGAACACTTTATTGGGCGAGATACGCCAGGCGGGCTCCACCATCACGGTGGAAGCGAGCGAAATCGCCCTCGGCAATGCGGACTTGTCGGCCCGTACGGAGTCGCAAGCGCATTCCTTGCAGGAAACAGCCTCGTCCATGCATGCGCTGACCGATACCGTGAAGGAAAACGCCAGCCATGCGCATCAGGCCAACCAGATGGTGCTGTCGACCTCGAACGTGGCGCTGGAAGGCGGCCGCGTCGTGGGCCAGGTGGTCGAGACGATGGGGTCGATCAAGGCCAGTTCCGGGCGCATCGTCGACATCATCGCCGTCATCGACGGCATTGCCTTCCAGACCAATATCCTCGCCTTGAACGCGGCCGTGGAAGCGGCGCGCGCGGGCGAACAGGGGCGCGGCTTCGCCGTCGTCGCCACGGAAGTGCGGGGCCTGGCGCAGCGCTCGGCCACGGCGGCGCGCGAAATCAAGCAGCTGATCGAGGATTCCGTTGCCAGGATAGAAACGGGCAGCGAGCTGGCCGACAGCGCCGGGCGCACCATGGGCGATATCGTCGCCTCCGTTCAGCAGGTGACGGAAATCATGAACGACATCACGGCGGCCAGCCAGCGCCAGAGCAAGGGCATCGAGGAAGTCAACAATGCCATCACGGAAATGGACGAATTGACCCAGCGCAATGCCGCCCTGGTCGAGCAATCGGCCGCCGCCGCGCAAAGCATGCAGGACCAGGCGCATGATTTATTGCGCGTGGTCGACGCCTTCCGGCTGGGCGACGGCGGCCCGCCGCTGCTGCCGCGTTAGCGCGGCGACCGCATGGCCGCTGCCGCGCAGGCGAGCATGCGCTTGCCTGCCGCCGCCAGTGCCGGATCGTCCTCGTCCTGCAGCAGCGTCCCGACGACGCTCTGGTCGGCAACGCTGCCCTGCATGGCGGCCAGGCGTGCCACGCGGTCTTGCGTGGCACCATCGCCAAGGGTACGGGCGCTGAAAAAGCTGTACAGGCCGGCGATTTCGCGTTGCTGCAGCCATTCCATCAATTGCACCAGGCGCGCCTGCTCCACATAGCTCAGTTCGCTCACCTTGCGCTCCGCCAGCGCCTCATACACTTCCAGGCGCGCCATCCAGTTGCCCTGCGCGGCAGCCGCAAGCAGCTGGTCCCAGGCGGCACCGGCGTGCGGCACGGGCCGCGGCTGCAGCTGATAGGCCAGCACGGCTTGCTGCTGCGGCAACGCGCCGTAGGCCGTGGGCGCCTTGCAGACAAACTGGCGCGCATCGGGGCCGCCTTGCCGCAAGCCGCTGGCGATATGCCGCTCGATCTTGTCGCCGATGGCCAGCAGGCGCCTGGCGTGTTCCTGTACGGACCACTGCGGCGGCAATTTGCCCAGCCAGGCCAGCGCATCGTCGTTGGCCCGCACCGCCAGCTCGTAGGCTACCGCCTTGGCCTGTTGATCTTTCTCTCTGGCCTGTTTTTCCGCATCGTGCTGGATATCGTATTGGCTGGCGCTTTGCTTGAGTTTCAGGCATGACTGGAAGGCGGCAGGCGCTTCTTGCCAGCAGCGAGCCGGCACCGTGAACGTCCAGCGCATGCTGACCGTTTCCAGGACATACGTCTCTTCGCCCTCTTCTGCCTTGAGATAGGCTCGGCCGTCCGCCTTGGTCACGCCCTTTGTCAGTTGCTTGCCGCCCACCGTGCTCCAGGTGTACGGATCATCGTCTTGCGGCACGCCGGGGGCGGCGTACAGGGTCAGGTAGTGGCCGGCGGCGGCGGGAATATCTGCCGCATGGCTCAGCGGCGACAGCAGGGACAAGGTGAATAAAGCTCTTGCAGGTAACAGTTTCAGCATGAATCAATGGGATTGTGGGAGTTCGGTATGGCAGGCGCAGTCGTGGCCGCTGGCCGCCTCGGACAGGTTTTGCAGGATCGCGCAGTCTTGCGATGGCTGCGGCTGGTCGCACTGGTGGCGCAAGGTCACCAGCTGCTGCTGCAGGGTTTGCAAATTTGCCATCTGCTCGGCGATGCGCAGGATATGGTGGTCGAGCAATTCGTTGACGCTCTGGCAGCCTTCGGCCGGATTGTTCTTAAATTCCAGCAAGGCGCGGATATCGGTCAAGCCGATCTGCAAGGAGCGGCAATGGCGGATGAATTGCAGCCGTTCCTGGTGTTCTTCGCGGTATTCGCGGTAGCCGGCGCTGTTGCGCCCCGGTTCCTGCAGCAAGCCCGCCTTTTCATAGTAACGCACGGTTTCCACGTCACAATCTGTCCGTTTGGCCAGTTCTCCGATACGCATGGCATCCCCTTTTTCATTCTTTCGTGCAAATTCCGCTTGACCCTGTAGCGGCTACAGGGTTTCTAATGGAAGCATACACGAAACCGGAAGGACGAATGCGATGCCGCACGATAGCCACGATCATACCCACGAGCACAAGCACGACCATGAGCATCAGCATGCATCCAAGGCGGCCAGTTGCTGTTCCAGCCAGCATGTGTGCTCGTCCACGCCTGCCGCTCCGTCTGGTCCCGCGCTGCCCAGCGCGGCCATCGCGGGCGCGAGCACGGCCAAATACCGCATCGCCAACATGGATTGCCCCACGGAAGAACGCTTGATCCGCAACAAGCTGGCGAATATGGCGGGCGTCGTGGGCCTCGATTTCAACCTGATGAACCGCGTGCTCGACGTGCACCACACCCTGCCCTCGCTGGCCACGGTGGAAGCGGCCCTGCACGGCATCGGCATGCAGGCGATTCCCATGGAAGCGGACGCGGCCGTCGCGCGCGACCCGGACGAAGGCAGCCTGTCCGGCCTGCAAAAAGGTTTGCTGGTCGTTTCCGGTCTGGCTGCTGCCGGCGCCGAAGCGCTGGCGTGGACCACGCATGAAGACAGTTCGCCCCTCGTCATCGCCCTGGCCCTGCTGTCGATCGCCACGGGCGGCTGGCCGACCCTGAAAAAGGGCTGGATTGCCCTGAAAACCTTCACCCTGAACATCAACTTCCTGATGAGCCTGGCGGTTTTCGGCGCCATCGCCATCGGCCAGTGGCCGGAAGCGGCCATGGTCATCTTCCTGTTCGCCATCGCCGAGCTGATCGAGGGCTTGTCCCTGAACCGCGCGCGCAACGCCGTGCACAGTCTGATGCAGCTGGCGCCCGACTCGGCGACCGTCGCCGACGCCAGCGGCGCCTGGCAGCAAGTATCCGTCGCCACCGTGGCCATCGGCGCGACCATGCGCGTGAAACCGGGCGAGCGCATCGCCCTCGATGGCGTCGTGGCCAGCGGCGAATCGTCCGTCAACCAGGCGCCGATCACCGGTGAAAGCATGCCGGTGGACAAGGCCGTGGGCGACGTCGTGTATGCGGGCACCATCAATGAACGGGGCTTGCTCGACGTCACCGTAACGGCCAACAGCGGCAACAGCACCCTGGCCAAGATCGTCAAGGTGATCGAGGAAACCCAGGGCAAGCAGGCGCCCACGCAGCGCTTTGTCGACAATTTCGCCCGCTACTACACGCCCGCCGTGGTCGTGTTCGCCATCCTCGTGGCCGTGCTGCCGCCTTTGCTGCTGGGCCAGCCCTTCATGGCCTGGGTGTATAAGGCGCTGGTGATGCTGGTGATCGCCTGCCCGTGCGCACTCGTCATTTCCACGCCCGTCACGGTGGTCAGCGGCCTGACAGCGGCCGCGCGGCGCGGCATTTTAGTGAAAGGCGGACAATTCCTGGAAACGGGTTATCGGATCAAGGCCATCGCCGTCGACAAGACGGGCACCTTGACAATGGGCAAGCCGGCCGTCACGGACGTGGTGGCCCTGGAGGGCAGCGACCGCGACGCCATCCTGCTGCTGGCCGCCAGCCTGGACGCCAACTCGGCCCACCCGCTGGCCGCCGCCATCGTCAAGGCGGGTCCGCCCGCCGGCAGCCACTTGCCCGTCACCCAGTTTGCCGCCCTGCATGGACGCGGCGTGCAAGGCAATATCGATGGCCAGACATATTACTTGGGCAATGCGCGCCTGATGACGGAGTTGAACGTGCTGACGCCGGCACTGCAAGCGATTTTGGCGCGGCTGGAACAGCAAGCCTACACGGCCATGGTGCTGGCCACCCCGGCCGGTGCGCTGGGCGTGATCGCCGTGGCCGACGTGCTGCGTCCGACGGCGGCGTCCGCCATTGCCCGCCTGAATGCGCTGGGCGTGACGACCGTCATGCTGACGGGAGACAATCTGCTGACGGCGCAGCGCATCGCGGCCGAGGTGGGCGTGAGCCTGGTCAAGGCGGAATTGCTGCCAGAAAACAAGCTCGATGAAATCAAGGCCTTGCAGCAAGAGTTCGGCGTGGTGGCCATGCTGGGCGACGGCGTCAACGACGCCCCGGCCCTGGCGCAGGCGGACATCGGCTTTGCCATGGGCGCGGCCGGCAGCGACACGGCCATCGAAACGGCGGACGTGGCCCTGATGGACGATGAACTGGGGAAATTGCCCGAATTCATCAGCCTGAGCCAGCGCACGCGCAGCATCCTCGTGCAAAACATCAGCTTTGCCATCGGCATCAAGGCCGTGTTCTTCGGCCTGGCCCTGGCCGGCATGGCGACCCTGTGGATGGCCGTGTTTGCCGACGTGGGCGCCAGCCTGCTGGTGGTGGCCAATGGCTTGCGCCTGTTGCGCAATAACAAGCAAACATAGTCCCGGACAGAAATATTCCCATCTGGACAATTGGTGTAAAAAACGCTACTTTGGCGGCTGCTCCCACCGCCGCCAAAGTAGCCGATGACCTTACTGCCCCGTTTGACCCTGCTGGCCACCCTGCTGGCTGGCGCCTCCCTGCACGCCGAACCGATGTTCTTCACCCCCTGCTCCGACATGGCCGTGCCCGGCAGCCTGTGTTCGGGCTTGAACGTACCGGAAAGCTACGATGTCCAGGGCCGCGCCGTCGGCGACGCGGATGCCATGCACGTCTTCGTGCGCAAGTTTGCCGCCGATGTGCCTGCCGGCAAGCCTGCCAAGGGTACGCTGTGGCTGGTGGCGGGCGGCCCCGGCGAATCGGGCGCCTCGTTCTACAGTCTGCTGCCCACCCTGCGCCGCAGCTTTCCCGGCTTTGAATTCCTCATCCCCGACCATCGGGGCACGGGCCACTCGTCGCGCCTGTGCAAGGTGGAGGAATCGGAACAAAGTCCCGGCGGCCGCGCGCTGGCCGGCGCCGAATGGGCCAGCTGCTTCAAGGGCATCAACTTGACGCCGGAATACGCGGGCCAGTTTTCCATCACCACGGCCGCGCGTGACTTGAAAGCCTTGATCGAGGGCGAACGGAGCAAGCACAAGCAGCCGCCCGTGTATGTATACAGTGTGTCGTACGGCACGCAGCTGGTCTTGCGCACCTTGCAGCTGGGACCGCTGCCCGTCCAGGGCGTGATTTTCGATTCGTTGGTGCCACCGCAAACGGATGCGCGCTGGGACTTGAGCCAGCGTTCGCACGTGGTCAACCAGGTCGGCATGCAGGTGCTGGCCCGTTGCGACGCGGATGCGGCTTGCCATGCGGCATTGGGCGAGCCGGCCGAAGCCTTGTACCGCCGCGTGCTGGACAAGGCGCAGGCCGCCCCCGCCCTGCTGGCGAAGATTCCCGGCAAGAACCTGAAAAACTTCCTCGGCGGCATGCTCGACGTGCCGGCCGCCCGCGCCCGCATCCCGTATCTGCTGCACGACCTGGACCAGGGCGGCGAGACGGAACTGGCCGCCGTGCGCGCCACGTTGACGGAAGCGGCAGCCAGCCTGGGCAGCTATCCCCAGTCGCCGCTGTCGATTCCGCTGGTCAGCATCATCAGCAATTCGGAAAACAATCTGCAGCCCTCGTTGCGCCCCGGCTGGACGGCCGCCGACCTCGAGCGCGAAGAGGCGGACTTGCTGTTGACCAGTCCCCTGCCCCGCATCCTGCTGGGCGGCGGCTTGCCCACCTACCCGCGCGACGCCTATTTCGGCGCCTTGCCGGCAAAAGTGCCGCCGACCCTGGTGCTGCAGGGAACGCTGGATCCGAAGACGCCGTACGCTGGCGCGCAGGCGCAAGTGCAGGCTTTGACGCAAAGCAAGGCCGGCAAGGTGGCCTTGGCCACCGTGCAGAATGCCCCGCATTTCGTCCTGTGGACGGCGCCCGCCTGTTTCGAGCAAGCCACTACCCGCTTTATTGCCGGCAAGCAGGCACAGGATTGCACGCTGTAGTTCCCACGGCCGTTGCTGCGCTGAGCAAGCCATCAGTCTCGTGCTTGTCGCGCCGCTGTCAGCGCCGCGACAAAAGTGGCGTCGCCATCGACGCACTGGCTGGCCGTGCAGCTACCCAGGTCTTCGGCGATGCGGAAGCCTTCGCCCAGGCTGCTGGCATTGCCGCGTCCGCCATGTCCGCGCGCGGCGCTGCGCAGCACCTGGCGCGAGGACGAATAGCTGCCGCCGCGTGTCATAAAATAGTCGCCTTCCACCTCGCAGCCGCTGCGCCAGGCCGATCCATTGGCGGGCGCACCCCGGTAGTCGGGATGCTGGCAATCGGCCACCCATTCCGCCACGTTGCCCATCATGTCGTGCAAGCCGTAGCCGTTGGGCGCATAGCTGCCCACGACAGCCGTGTACTCGGCGCCATCGTCGCAATCAGTGACGAGCATGTCGAGGCCGTGATCGCGCCAGGCCGCGGCCTTGAAACGCCGGTCTTTCATGTTGGCGTAGCTACACAATTGTTCAGGAACATCGCCGGACGCGTATTTCGTGCTGGTGCCGGCGCGCGCCGCGTATTCCCATTCCGCCTCGCTGGGCAGGCGGAATGGGCGGCCCGTTTCCCGCGCCAGCCATTGCACATAGGCCGTCGCATCGTTCCAGCTCACGCACATGACGGGGTGGAAGTCCGTTGGCGCATGCGCGGGGGCGTCCCAGCCCGACTCCTTGAGCGCGATGCCGTCAGTGCGGTCGAAATCCCAGCATTCGCCAGCCGCCCGATAGCCGGTGGCGGCAACAAATTGCCGGAACTGCGCCACCGTCGTCTCGTATTTTGCCAGTCGGAATGCGGCCACGCGCACTTCGTGGGGCGGCCCCTCGGCCGGATTATGGCTGCCATCGCCGATACGCGGCTCCGTGCTGCCCATGGTAAACACACCGGCGGGGATGCGGGCCATGGGAGGGAGGATGGCCGCGGCGGCTGCCTGGGCGCTGCAAAAGATGGCGCAGGCAAGGGAAATAATGCTGTGCTTCATGTGGCTCCTGGTAATCGGTGGGTGAGAACACAGATTGACAGCCGGGCCAGCGGATGGCCGGGCGCATGCGACGAATCGACAATGGGGCCGACGAACGGCAAGCCATGTTCTGGTCAACAAGACAAGCGGCCGCTACACTACGCCCATGACCAGACAAACGACCCTGCTGCAGGGCTGGCGCTCCCTATGGGAACTGCGCCCCCGGCACGAAGTGCCCACCCTCACCCGCCTGCTGCTCATCTCCCTGATCGGCATCGCCCTGGCACTGGGCCTGATGGCCGTGGTCGCCATCTTCGGCCGGGTCGACCGGCCGCACTGGTGGTGGGCCTCGCTGCTGCCGAATATCGGCATCTGCCTGTGCATCGTGCATACCCTGTTCGGCGTGCTGCGCCTGGCCGGGCGCTGGCTGCCGACGCCGCTCGTCGAGCGCATGTCGCATGTGCGCGACATCCGCGCCGGCATGGGCCTGGGCGCGCTGTCCCTGGCCGCCATCATCCTCGGCATGAGCATCGGCTTCACCATCGTCCCGATACTGGTGGGTTTCAAGCTGTGGGGCATGTTCGTCTCCCTGCCTGCCGCGCTGACCAAGTTTGCCGTCTTCATCCTGTTTGTCATGGGCGCCAACTGGGCCTGGTGGCGCTCGCGCCTGCGCCAGCAGCAGCTGCAAAGCGAGGTGACGGAGGCGCGCCTGCGCCTGCTGCAGGGGCAGATCGAGCCGCACCTGCTGTTCAACACCCTGGCCAACATCCAGAGCCTGATGGACTACGATCCGCCGCGCGCGAAACGCATGCTGGAAACGTTTTCCGGCTACCTGCGCGCCAGCCTGTCGCAGCTGCGCCAGGGCGACAGCACGCTGGAAGCGGAACTCGACATGGCCAGCCAGTATTTGTGCCTGCTGCAGATCCGCATGGACGAGCGCCTGCGTTTCCGCATCGACGCCAGCGCGCAAGCGTGCCTGGCCAGCATGCCCACGCTGATGCTGCAGCCGCTGGTGGAAAATGCCATCGTGCACGGACTGGCGCCCATGTTGGACGGCGGCAGCGTCGTCGTGCATGCCGAGGTGCGCGCGGGCCGTCTTGAAATCCGCGTGCTTGACGACGGCATGGGCTTGACGGCCCCAGGCAAGCCACCGCGTCCGGGCAGCGGCATGGCGCTGGCAAATCTGCGCTCGCGCCTGCAGGCCCAGTTCGGCGCGCAGGCCAGCCTGGTCCTGCGCGGGCGCGAGCATGGCACCGAAGCCGTGCTGGAGCTGCCGTACCAGCGCGCCGCCAGCGCAGGACCAGTGGAGGCCGCATGACGCGCGCCCTGATCGCGGACGATGAACCGCACCTGGCGCTCTACTTGCGCGACCAGCTGCTGGCCCTGTGGCCGGACTTGCAGATCATTCATATGGCGCGCAATGGCGTCGAGGCCGCCGCCTGCATCGCCGAGCTGGAACCCGATATCGCCTTTCTCGATATCCAGATGCCGGGGCTGTCCGGCCTTGAGGTGGCGCAAGGCATCGAAGGCCCTACCCGCGTGGTGTTCGTCACCGCCTTCGACGAGTTTGCCCTGCAAGCCTTTGAGCAGGCGGCGCTCGATTACGTATTGAAACCCGTTACCACCGAAAGGCTGGCCCGTACCGTGGCGCGCTTGCGGTCGGTGGCGCCCTTGCCGCCCGCCAGTGCGGCCATGGCACTGGCGCTGCAGCAACTGACGGCCGCGCCCGGACCTGCCCGCCCCCGGCTGCGCTACATCCTCGCGTCCAGGGGCGAGCGCACGCACCACCTCGACGTGGCCAAGGTGCGCTTTTTCCATGCCGACGACAAGTACACGGTCGTCGCCAGCGTGGATGGCGAATTCCTGATCCGCACGCCCATCATGGAGCTGGCCGCCCAGCTTGATCCGGAACAGTTCTGGCAAGTGCACCGCTCTACCCTGATCAATCTGGCCTGGCTGGACGGCACGCGCCGCGACGACGCCAGCCGTTTATTCGTGCGCATGCGCGGCCACGCGGGCGAGCTGCCCGTGAGCCGCGCCTTCGTCCACCTGTTCCGGGCCATGTAGCGCGTCCTGCCCGCTTGCCTTCCGTCGCCCTGGCTGTCGATTCGTCACAAGGCCCGTGCGGCGGGCGTCGCCGTTGGCCATGCTGGCATTTTTATTGCCGGAGACGCCCATGTTCAAGCTATTGCCGATATGTTTACTGTGTGCCGCCACCGCCCAGCCCGCCCTTGCCACCCAGCCCGCCCCCGTCATCGACAAGGTCGACGGGCGCCTGGTGGAATCGCTGATCCTGCGCCATCCCACCTCGCGGGACGTGGTGGTGTTCGAGAATGGTTCGCGCGCAACGCTGGACAAATGGGGCGTGGTGCCCGAGCGGCTGGCATTGGACACCTCCGTGTTCGCGTATCACCGGCCCGGCTATGGCAACAGCGAAGCGGCCGCCGCGCCGCGCGACGGCCGCACCATCGTCGAGGAGCTGCGCGCCGTGCTGCGCTTCAAGGGCTTGCATCCGCCCTATGTGCTGGTCGGCCATTCGCTGGGCGGCCTGTACCTGCAGCTGTTTGCCCGCACTTACCCTGAGGAAGTCAAGGCCCTGGTGCTGGTCGATGCGCTGTATCCGCGCATGGTGACGCCGGTACAGGATTTCCCATTGCTGACGCGCATCGTGGGCCAGTTGGCCTTTTCACGCGCCGTCTGGCGCGAAATCGAACAGATCGATGCGACGGGCAAGATGGTGTTGAGCCTGCCTGACATCGACAAGCCCGTGGTACGCCTGGAAAACCGGCCCGTCTCCAGCACGGCGATCGCCGTCGACTTTGGCGCGTTCAGGATGGATAAAACCACCCGCGACGGCGTCAACGCGCTGTACCCGCAGGCGGTCAGGATGGTGGCCGATTCCAGCCACCAGATGGCATTGACGACGCCCGACATCGTCGAGGCAGCGATCCGGCAGGTGTTGCCCGGCCCCGGCGGGAAGACGGTCGCCGGGCAATGAGGCCGGCTGGTGCCGGTCTTTGCGGTCAGTTGCTTGCGATCAGGCCGCGCGGCGTGCCCGCAGATGCAGGTGGCGGATGGTGGCGGCGGCCGCCATCAGGATGGCGGAAGCCGTTGCCAGCACGACAATAAATGCCTTGTCGAAGGCCGAACGGGCCAGTTCCGACACTTGCAAGCCCAGTTCGGCCGGCAATTGCTCGGCGGCCAGCAGCGCCGCGTCCAAGGTGTCATGGGCGTTCGGCAGCAGGCCCGCGCTTTCCGGGATCACCAGGGTGGCGCTGTAGACGGCCGACATGATGGTGCCCAGCACCGTCACGCCGATCACGGCGCCCAGCTCGTACGACACCTCCTCGATCGAGGCGGCCATGCCGGCTTGCTGGGGAGCCACGTTGAGCATCACGGCGCTCGATGCGGCCGTCATGACGGCGCCCAGGCCCAGGCCCAGGATCATCAGGCTGGCCACTTGCGCCGAGACGGCGGCGTCATGCAGCACCAGATACGATGCCATACCTATACCGGACAGCAACAGCGAACCCCACAAGACCTTGGCCTTGTCGGCACGCGGCAGCATGAAACCCGTCAACGGACCGGCAAACACGGATGCCAGCGGCAGCGGCAACAGCAGCAGACCCGCTTCCAACGGCGACAGTTCCCGCACCAGCTGCATGTGCTGGCTCAGCGCCAGTTCCATGCCGATCAGGGCGGCGGACGCCACCATGGCGGCGGCCACTGCGCTGGAAAACGGCAGTTCGCGGAACAGGGCGAAGTCGATCAGCGGCCGGGCTTGGCGCTTCTGGCGACGGACGAATTTGAGCATGAAGAAGGCGCCCACGGCGAACGAGGCGGCGGCCAGCGCATACGAGGGCTGCGACTTGCCCAGCTCCTTGATCGCATACACGCCACCAAGCAAACCCATCATGACTTGCAGCGAGCCCTTCAAGTCCCATGGCTTGTCGCGGTTACCGGCCCGTTTCGGCAGGATGACAGTGGCCAAGACCAGGGTCAGCAGCACGATGGGCACGTTGATCAGGAAAACGGAACCCCACCAGTAATGTTCCATCAAGAAACCACCGAGCACCGGGCCGAACGCGGCGCCGCCCGAGGCGATGGCCGCCCACACGCCGATGGCGAACGAGCGCTCGCGGTTATCCGTAAAGGTCAGGCGGATGATGGACAAGGTGGCCGGCATCATCAGCGCGGCGCCGATGGCCAGCAGCACGCGGGCAAAGATCAGCCATTCTGCAGCCGGCGAAAACGCGGCGCACAGCGAGGCGATGCCGAACACGGCCAGGCCGGCGAGGAAAACGGGTTTGTGGCTCAAGCGGTCCCCGAGGGTGCCGAGGCCGGGCAACAGACCGGAAACGACCAGCGCGTAGACGTTGATGATCCACAGTTTTTGCGAGGAAGTGGCCTGCAAGTCGCGCGTCAGCGCGGGCAAGGCGGTGTAGAGCACGGTCATGTCGACCACGATCAGGAACAGGGCGCTGGAGACGATGGCCAGCGTCAGCCATTTTTTCATTGGATGCATAAACAACTCATGGATTTTAGTGTAACTTTTAACAACTATCGGTTTGGATAAATCTGGTGCTGCGCAAATATTTACGTTCCAGGCTGCCACGGGCCTGGCCTTGTCGGGGGCGGCGGGCGTCAGCCACGGTCGCCATCCTTGTCATCCACGGCGGCCGACACTGCCGGCGCATCGAGCTCGCGCAGCATGACGACGGACACTTGCTTGAAGCCGCGGCCCTGGAAGAATTGTTGTGCTTTCAAGTTGTGCGCGCCGCATTCGAGGAACAAACGGGCGATGCCGTGGCTGCGCAGCTCGTCGGCCACCCACTCCACCAGCAAGCTGCCGATGCCGCTGCCGCGTACGGAAGGCAGCAAGACCAGGTCGTCCAGCGCGGCGAACGATTTCGAGGCGCGCTGGCGCGTATCGATGGACACCAAGGCCATGCCGACGATGGCGTCACCGGCAGTGGCGACGGCCAGCAGGGTCGAATCGCCATGCGCCCAGCCGTGCGACAGGGCGGCGCGGATTTCGCCGCGTATCACTTCAGGCAAGTCCGCGCGCCAGTTGCCGGGCGCATCGGCCCGTTCGCCCTGCAGCTCCGAATGGGAGATATAGTCGGCGCTGACGTTGTCAAGGTAGAGCTTGCACAGTGTATCTTCGGCGCTGGTATCGTGACACCAGCTGAAGCGGATGGCGGGGGTATGGGCTTGGGCGTTTCTCATTGCGAATCTCGTGTTGTTGAATTGGTAAATACCATTTTATGTCGTCCCTGAATGGCATTCAAGTTAAAATCCATCTGTAAAACAGATAGGTGGATACGATGCAATGGACTTTGGAACAAATGCGTTACTTCGAAGCGGCCGTCGCGGCCGGTTCTTTCTCGGGCGCGGCGCGCCGGCTGGGCCGCGCGCAATCAGTGGTCAGCACCTCGATCGGGCTGCTGGAAGCGGAATTCGGCGTGGAACTGTTCGACCGTTCGCGCCGCAGCGCCGTGCTGACGGAGGCGGGCAAGGTGATGCACCTCGAAGCGTGCGAACTGCTGCGCCAGGCCGAGCGCTTGCAGCTGCGCGCCCAGCTGCTGAGCGAGGCGCCCGAAGCGCAGCTGACCCTGGCCCTGGACGAAGCCCTGCCCTACCTGGCCATCGGCACCCTGGTCAAGGAACTGGCGGCGCGCTACCCGGCGCTGGAACTGGTGATGCTCAACGCCACGGCGTCGGAAGTGGCGCAATACGTGGAGCAGCAGCAAGCCGACGTGGCTTTTCACTTCGACCGCGGCCCGATTTCTCCCGTGCTGGAGCAGCAGCACATCGGCAGCGTGGCGCAAGGCGTGTTCGTGGCCAAGGGCCACCCGATGGCGCACGGCCAGGAAGTGAGCCGCAACGAGCTGACCCGCTACCGCCAGCTGATCATGGATTCCGAGCTGAATCGCGAACAGGCCTTCAGCCCCGCTGTGTGGTTCTCCGACAGTTTTTACAGCATCGCGGAAATGGTCGCGGACGAGCTGGGCTGGGCGATTTTGCCGCTGAATATCGCCAATTACGACAATTACAAGGGCTATCTGCAGGAAGTGCCCTGCCCTGCGCTGGCTTTATCCAGGCTACCGGTGCGGCGGCTGTCGATACATGGGAAGAAGCTGAGCGAGACGAGTTTGTGGCTGACGACCAGGCTGGCGGAGTTGTTGGCGGATGGGCCTAGGGGGTGAGACAGTTGGACGGTCGCTGAACTGTTGCCCATGATCTAGAATGGCACGCTCTGGCCATTCAAGGTAATACAGCAAAGGAAATACAGCATGGAATTCGATTGGCACGGCGGCATTATTTCCCGCCACACTGTCGTTGATGTGCACTACAGGAATACGCAGAACGTCAGGCGCTTCCTGCTTGCCCAATGCGGACCGCAATTTACGTTCCAGCGCGATTTCATGGCCTGGATACGCGACGGCGCCGCGAAAACCATGGGCGATGTTGCCGATGAGTGGCTACGCCGCCACCGCATTGCCCGCTAGCCGCTTGCACGCACGAAAATAGAAAGATTGACATGACGCTATCAACGGTGTTCAGCAACTGGCTCGCCATGGCCAAAGACGATCCTGTGGAGATTGATCCCGACGACATCAACCACGAAGCCAGGACCAATATGTGGAGCTTTTCGCCCACTGACGAGGAAACACCGCAGATCCATGCGGCCGATATCGTCGCCTTCATCGGCAAGGTGATCGCGGCGCGCCGCAGTGCCCTCGCTGGCGAGGATATGCTGTTCTATTGCTGGCACGATGCGCAATGCCGGCAGTTGCGCTTCAGCCTGGTGTCGCGCTCGCATGGGCGGCTGCCGTTTCGCTGCGAACTGCGCGAAACGCAGGATCTGGCGCTGATCGCCGAGCGCGTGGTCAACGGCGACTGGCGCAATGAGGATTTCATGCAGGCCCCGTCGGAGGACGGCGATGCGCAGGAGCCGGCGCCGTTCGTGCTGCCCGTGTTCGTGGCGCCTGTGCCCTAGGAATCAGCGCGCCTGAAAACGCGCGGGCCGGCAAGCCTCCAGGGCCGGCGCTGGCTCGCCAGTGACAATCTCCCCGCTGGCCAGCTGGCCCACGATGGCGGCCAGCACCACGCCCGGATGCATGGCGCATACGTACACTCCTTTGATATTTTGCAGATAGCCGATGACGGGTACGCCGTCTGCGGGCATGGGGCGCAAGCCGATGCCGGCGAATTCCGGCACAATGGCTTCGGCGCCCGCCAGTTCTGCCCTAATCGCGCTGGCCGTGCGTAGCGCGATGGCGGCGGGCTGGTTTTCCGGCGCGTCGTCCAGATAGTCTTCCGCTGCCAGCATGGTCCCGTCCTCGGCTTGCCGCACTTCCATTGCATGGCTGGAAATGATGCCGCGCACGAGGCCCTGCGGCGCCTGGTAGCGCAGGAAGATGGCGGGCGAGGCGTGGATCGGCAGGCTGGCGCCCAGCTTTTCCGCCAGCGAAGCAGTGCTTGTGCCCGCCGCCAGCACGACCATATCAGCCTCGATGAGGCCCGCGGCCGTTTCCACGCCCGTCACCTGTGCGTCCCGGACGGTAAAACGCAGCACGGGCGTGTGCGTGCGGACCGTTGCACCGAGCGCCTGGGCCGCCGCCAGCAAGGCGTGCGTGGCGGCAACGGCGTCGAGCGCGCCCTGCTCCGGTTCGTAGATAGCCTGTTCCGGCGGCTGCCGCAGCTGCGGTTCAAGCTGGGCGATGCGCGAGCGGTCAATCAAGATGGATTCGGGCGACACACGCCCATCCTGCGTGCCATACGACAAGGCGCCGTGCCAGCGCATCGTCAAGCCCGGCACCTGCGATTCCAGCTTCCGGTAGGCTGCGATGGCGCCGCCGCGCAGGGCCGCGATGGGATCAATCCCCGCGCAGGAGGTGTTAATCCACGCAAACGAGGTGCCCGTCACGCCGGACGCGATGGCGCCCGCCTCGACCACGGTGACTTGTGCGCCCTTGCTGGCCAAGTGGTAGGCGAGCGACGCGCCGACGATGCCGGCGCCGATGACGACGACGACGACGCGTTCTGGAGCACTTTGATTCATAGTTGACAACTTTGCTTATTTATCACAAGACCGAGTCTACCACGGGCGCCGCAACTCCAGCGCATAGGCATGGCCATCGACAACCTTGCCTTCCACGATGGCGATATCTAGAACCCGGCAAGGCGCCGCGCAGCCGTGCGCGAACCCACCAGCGACGCCACCAGCAGCGTAGTGGCCATGGCGGAGCATTGCAATAAGTCGATGAATTCGGACATGGTGCCTCCTGTTTTCGATGAGCGTAGCAACATTCGCGCTTGATCAGCGCGCGCCTTGCAGACGACAACTACATTGATATTTATCAAACTGACAGCCCGATACCCGGGCTATTGTCGGTGCCATCTTTGATTTGAAACAGAAACTCTGCTGCCAAGAATCGACCATACCAGACGCAACGCCAGTTCTCGCCAGGCTCTTCATTTCCCAGCCGATAACGCTCGCCAAGTGCGGTAACACCCAGCGTTCCCCCTCTCTTGCCTGCACGGGCGTGGGAAACTTTTGCTAACGATTTTGCAGCTTTTTTAATGAACGTTAAAAAGGATTTCGTATGAGCACGTATTCTGATATTTGCATCATCGGCGCCGGCATAGGCGGCCTGACTTGCGCCAATCGGCTGATCGACGGCGCTGCCGGCAGGAAGCTGCGCATCCGGGTCTTCGACCTGAACGCCACCGTCGGCGGCCGCATCCAGTCGCGGAAAATAGATGGCGAGGAAATCGCCGAACTGGGCGCCGCCCGCTACTCGCCGCAGCTGCATCCGCATTTCCAGCAACTCATGCAGGGTAGCGGATTGCCGCATGCGGTCTACCCGTTCACCGAAGTCATCTCCCACGATAGCGTGCTGGAAGAGCTGAAGGCAACACTGGATGACCTGAGCCCGATGCTGAAAGAGCATCCGAATGACTCCTTCCTCGCGTTCGTCAGCCATTACCTGGGCGCCGCCAAGGCCACCCACATCATCAAGGCGACCGGCTATGACGCATTGCTGCTGCCGATGGTGTCGGCGGCCATGGCCTACGACATCATCAAGAAGCACCCGGAAACGCAGCATTTTACGGAAAACGCCGCCAACCAGTGGCACTATGCGACCGACGGCTACCACGCGTTGCTGTGCCAGTTGCAGCACCAGGCCCAGGCCGCCGGGGTGGAATTCCGGCTCGAACACCGCCTGCTGTCCGTTGAAAAATCCGGCGCCGAGCATGTGCTCGCCTTCAGCCACCACGGCGACACGCAGATGCACCGCACACGCCATCTGGTGATGGCCATCCCGCCGTCCGCCATGCCGCGCCTGAACCTGGATTTCCCGCACGCCTGGAGTCCGTTCCGGTACGACTCGCTGCCCCTGTTCAAGGGCTTCCTGACGTTCGACACGGCCTGGTGGGACGCGCTCGGGCTGACCGACAAGGTGCTGATGGCGGCAAATCCCCTGCGCAAGATCTACTTCAAGAGCGACAAATATGTGCTGTTCTATACCGACAGCAAAAGCGCCGCCTACTGGCGGGACAGCCTCGAGCTCGGTGAAGACGTGTACCTGGAGCGTGTCCGCAGCCACCTGGAAGAAGTGCTGCCGCTCGACGGTCAGCCGCTGCCACAGATCAAGGCGCACTTTCACAAGTTCTGGCCCCATGGCGTCGAGTTTTGCGTGGAGCCGGAAGCCGAGCACCCGGCCGTCCTGCTGCACCGGGACGGCATCATTTCCTGTTCGGATGCGTATACCGCGCATTGCGGCTGGATGGAAGGCAGCCTGATCAGTGCCCAGCAAGCCAGCGGCCTGTTGCTGCAACGGCTAGATCAGCTGGAAGACGTCGCCGCCGCCAACGATACCTTCATCACTACCTCGACCGAGCGCGCATGAGCCTACTTGACTTCCCCCGCCTGCATTTTCGGGGTTTTGCCCGCGCCAATGTGCCGACCGGGAATCGCAATACGCATGGCAACATCGATATCGCCACGAATGCGGTATCGATGGCGGGCGAAGCTGTCGACCTGAGCCGGCCGCCGGCTGAATTCCATGCGCACCTGAAACAGCTTGCCCCCCGTTTCAATGCGGAGGGCAAGCCCGATCCGGACGGCATCTTCAGCCAGGCGGCGGGCTATAACTTTTGCGGCAACAATCATTTCTCGTGGGAGAACGCGAGGATCACGGGCGTCCAGCTGCGCGATGGCGAGGTCGATACGCAAGACGCGCTGGTGGGCGCCAAGCTGGCGCTGTGGGGCCACTACAACGAGTATCTGCGTACGACGCTCAACCGCGCCAGGTGGATCGACAACAACCCGGCCCAGCCGGACACCACGCTGATCTACGCCGGCCAGTTCACCTTGAGCGACAAACTGGCCACGCCAAACACGCCCACCTTGTTCACCGCCGACATCGCGCAGGCGCATTCGGTGCGCTGGCTCGGCAGCGGCCATATCACGGAACGCAGCGGGCATTTCCTGGATGATGAATTCGGCCGCTCCAGGCTGTTCCAGTTTTCCGTGGCAAAGGGGGACCCGCATTTCCTGTTCAATGCGGACCTGCCGCTGCCGGCCAGCATGCATGCCTTGCAGCAAGCCCTGGCCGACGACGAGGTGCTGGGACTGACGGTGCAGTATTGCCTGTTCAATATGTCCACGCCGCAAAAACCCGACTCGCCCGTGTTCTACGACCTGGCCGGCAGCATCGGCCTGTGGCGGCGCGACGAGCTGGCCACCTATCCGGCCGGCCGCCTGCTGCAGCCGCGCCAGGGCAGCCTGGGGCCGGTGCTGGTAAAAGTACATGCGGACCGCGTCTCGTTCAACATGCCGACCGCCATTCCGTTCACCACGCGCGGCACGGGCGCCGTCTCGGAACAGCATCCGACGCATGCCCTGGGCGGCAAGCAGGCGCTGGGCGAGCTGTTGCTGCATGACGGCGCCGGCACCTTGCTGGCCCGGATTCCCGAGCAGCTGTACCGCGACTATTGGCGCCATCACGGCGTCTTCGATGTGCCGCTGCAACATGCCGCCGCCTCGGGTTCGCTCAGCCTGGGCAGCGCACAGGCGCAGTGGGAAGAAGCCGACTGGGTGCTGCAATCGGACAGCAACCAGCTGTACCTGGAAGCGCCGAACCGGAAAAAGCACGAGCAATTTCCGCAGACGATCACCGTACAAAGCCGCTTCCGCGGCGCGCTGGCGGCACCCGCAGACCTTTCGGCGCAGGCCGAGGACGGTGCGCTGCTGGCCGTGCAGCAGCAGCCGTCGCCGCTCGGGCATGGCTATACGGCGCTGACCCTGACGGGCCGCCAGCCGGGCGCGACCAGGATCGTGCTGGGGACCGGCAACGACAAACAGTACCTCGGCGTGCGCGTGCTGCCTGACGACTGGGACCTCGACGACGTACCGGCCGAACAGGTCGACTACGCCTTCCTCTACCGGCATGTGATGAGCTACTACGAGCTCGTGTACCCCTTCATGTCGGACAAGGTCTTCAGCCTGGCGGACCAGTGCAAGTGCGAAACGTATTCGCGCCTGATGTGGCAGATGTGCGATCCGCAGAACCGCGACAAGAGCTATTACATGCCCAGCACCCGCGAACTGTCGCTGCCGAAGTCGCGCCTGTTCCTCAAATACCTGACGCAGGTCGAGGCAAAGGCCAAGGCGGCGCTGCCGCAACCGGCGGCACAGCATGTCATCGGCGGCAAGGCGGAGCTGATCGACGAGCTGAAGAAGGCCATCGACCTGGAATTGTCGCTGATGCTGCAATACCTGTATGCCGCGTATTCGATTCCCAATTACGCGCAGGGGGCGGCGCTGGTGCGGGCCGGCCGCTGGCTGCCGGCCGAGCTGGAACTGGCCTGCGGCGGCGAAGACCGGCGCCGCAACAGCGGTACGCGCGGCGCGCTGCTGGAAATCGCCCATGAAGAAATGATTCACTACTTATTAGTCAACAATGTGTTGATGGCGCTGGGCGAACCGTTTTTTAGCGGCACCCCGGTGCTGGGCCAGCAGGCGCGCCAGCGTTTCGGCCTGGACACGGAATTTGCTTTCGAGCCATTTTCCGAACACGTGCTGGCCCGCTTCGTGCGTTTCGAATGGCCCGACTATATTCCCACGCCGGGCAAATCCATCGCGACCTTCTATACGGCGATCCGCCAGGCCGTGGCCGAGCTGCCCGGCCTGTTCGAGAGCGGCGGCGGCAAGCGCGGCGGCGAACACCACCTGTTCCTGAAAGAACTGACCAACCGCGCCTATCCCGGCTACCAGCTGGAGGTGTCCGACCGCGACAGCGCGCTGTTCGCCATCGACTTCGTCACCGAGCAGGGAGAAGGCGTGGCTGTCGATTCGCCACATTTCGCCTCGTCCCATTTCCACCGCCTGCGTGCCGTCGCCGGCAAGTTTTCAGCCTGCGACAAGCCGTTCGAGCCGGCCCTGCCGGCGCTGAAGAATCCCGTGCTGGAAGCGCGCGCGGACTGCAGCGTGGTGACCGACCCGAAGGCGCGCGCGCTGATGCGGCTGTATCAGGGGTGCTACGAACTGACCTTCCTGCTGATGGCGCACCATTTCGCGCAGCAGCCGCTGGGCAGCCTGCGCCGCTCGCGCCTGATGAACGCCTCGATCGACATCATGACCGGCCTGTTGCGCCCCCTGTCGGCGGCCCTGATGAACATGCCGTCCGGCTTGCCCGGCCGCCACGCGGGACCGCCCGTGCCCGAGCCGGTCGGCAGCCGGGTCAGCAGCGACTACAGCCTGGGCTGCGACATGCTGGCGCAGAAATGCCTGGCGCTGGCGCAGTACGCGCGCAGCCTTGAGAGCGATGTCATCGGCATGGCGCCGATAGAAATGTTGGAGTTTTTCAATCAGCAACTTACCGATTTATCTCGGGGAAAGATGTCAAGAGAGGCCTGAAATGCATAAAATCATTATCGTCGGCGGAGGCCTGGCAGGTAGCCTCAGCGCCATTTATCTGGCGCAACGGGGACACGATGTCCACGTTGTCGAAAAACGCGGCGATCCGCTGCTGGAGAATGCCGCAAACGCCGACCCGGTCAACTCGCGCGCCATCGGCGTGAGCATGACCGTGCGCGGCATCAAGGCCGTCCTGGGAGCCGGCATCAATAAACAGGAGCTCGACCAGTGCGGCGAGCCCATCGTCGGCATGGCGTTCAGCGTGGGCGGCCGGCACCGCATACGCGAGCTGACCCCGCTCGAAGGCCTGTTTCCCCTGTCGCTGGATCGCACGGCCTTCCAGCGCCTGCTGAACCGGCATGCCGTCAAGCACGAGGTGAAGTATTACTTTGAGCATAAATGCCTGGATGTCGACCTGGAAAGAAAGAGCGTACTGATTCAGGCCCCGGACGGCGCCGTACGGCAGCTGGATGGCGACCTGATCATTGGCGCAGACGGCGCCCATTCCGCGGTACGGCGCGCCATGCAAAGCGGCGTGCGCCGCTTTGAGTTCAGGCAGAGTTACTTCCGCCATGGCTACAAAACCTTGGTGTTGCCGAACGCGGCGGACTTGGGTTTCAGGAAGGATTTGCTGTACTTCTTCGGCATGGATTCCAAGGGGCTGTTTGCCGGCCGCGCGGCCACCATTCCGGACGGCAGCATCAGCTTTGCCCTGTGCCTGCCCTACACCGGCACACCGAGCCTGGGCACGCTGAACCGCGAAGCCATGGCCGACTTCTTCAGCCGCTACTTCGGCAGCCTGCCGCCGGAGCACCGCAAGGAGATGCTGGAGCAGTTCATGACGCTGCCCAGTAACGACCTCATCAATGTCCGCTCCAGCACCTTCCACTACAAGGCCAATATCCTGCTGATCGGCGATGCGGCGCATGCCACCGCCCCCTTCCTCGGGCAGGGCATGAACATGGCGCTGGAAGACGTCCACGTCTTCGTTTCCCTGCTGGAAAAGCACGGCAATGCCCTGGGCCCCGCCCTGTCCGAATTCACGCAGCAGCGCAAGGTGCAGGCCGACGCCATGCAGGACATGGCGATCGCCAACTATGAAGCACTGAGCAATCCGAATCTGATTTTCTTCCTGCAGACGCGCTACACGCGCTACATGCACAAGAAATTCCCCCGTGTTTATCCGCCAGACATGGCGGAGAAACTGTACTTCACATCGGTTCCCTACGATGAACTGCAGCAAATCCAGAAGAAACAAAACGTTTGGTACAAACTTGGAAGGGTAAATTAATGAACATTCTCGTTATCGGCGCAGGACCCGCAGGACTGATCTTTGCCAGTCAGATGAAACAGGCTCAACCGGGCTGGGATATCAGCATTACGGAAAAAAATACCCCGGAAGAAGTGCTGGGCTGGGGCGTGGTGCTGCCGGGACGGCCGCCGCGCCATCCTGCCAATCCGCTCTCCTACCTGGAGCAGCCGGAACGGCTCAATCCCCAGTTCCTGGAAGAATTCAAGCTCGTGCATCACGACCAGCCCAACCTGATGAGCACCGGTGTGACCCTGTGCGGCGTGGGACGCCAGGCCCTGGTGCAGGCCTTGCGCGCCAAGTGCGTGGCGGCCGGCATCGCCATCCGCTATGAAACGCCGCCGGCGGACAAGGCGCAGCTGGAAGCCGAGTACGACCTGGTGGTGGTGTCGAATGGCGTCAACTACAAATCGCTGGACTTGCCGCCCGCGCTGGCGCCGCACATCGATTTCGGCCGCAACAAATACATCTGGTATGGCACCACCCAGCTGTTCGACCAGATGAACCTGGTGTTCCGCAGCAATGACCAAGGGATTTTCATCGGCCATGCCTATAAATACTCGGACACGATGAGCACCTTTATCGTCGAATGCAGCGAAGAAACGTACGCCAAGGCGGGGCTGGAGGCGCTGTCCGAACGCGACGCCGCCGCGTATATCGCCCAAACCTTCAAGCCCGAACTCGGTGAGCACGGGTTGCAGAGCCAACCGGGCCAGGGCTGGCGCAACTTCATGACTCTCAGCCGCGGCCGGGCCTGCGACGGCAAGTTCGTGCTGCTCGGCGATGCGCTGCAATCGGGGCATTTTTCCATCGGCCATGGCACCACCATGGCGGTGGTGGCAGCCCTGCTGCTGGTCAAGATCCTCCATACCGAAGCCGGCACGGCGGCCGCCCTGGACAGCTTCAACGCGCGCGCCGTGCCCCTGATGCAATTGTTCAAGGACCACGCCAACAGCAGCCGTCTGTGGTTTGAGAGCGTGGGCGAGCGTATCGGACTGAGCAATGAAGAGCTGACCGCCAGCTTCGACGCGCGACGCAAGGACTTGCCGTCGCTGCAGGAAGCGCTGATGGCCAGCCTCGGCTACGCGCTGGGCCGCTAGGGAGCTGCCATGCCGACACACCTCGCCCCGCCGCTGCTGCCGCTGCAATGGAGCAGCGCCTATATCTCCTACTGGACACCGATGCAGGAGGACGATCAGGTCACGTCCGGCTATTGCTGGTTCGACTATGCGCGCAACATCTGCCGCATCGATGGCCTGTTCAATCCCTGGTCGGAAAAGGAACATGGGCACCTGCTGTGGATGTCGGAAATCGGCGATGCCAGGCGCGAACAAAGCCGCAAGCAGAAAGTGGCCTACGCAAGGCAGGCGGAGGCAACTGGCGAGCAGCTGCAGGGCACGGCGCTGGCCGACGAGGTCACGCCGTTCCATGACTTGTTCCTGCCGCAAGCCGTGCTGCTGGACGGCGGCGCGCGTCACGACGGCCGCCACACCGTGCTGGGCCAGGAGGCGGACGCCTGGGTAGTCGAGCGTGCGGGCAAGCCGCCATCGGTCTTTTACCTGGAGACCGGCGGCAACCGCCTGCTGCGCATGGTCACCGGCAATGATCCGCAGCACCTTTCGGTACGCGACTTCCCCAACCTGCTAGTCGGCGACATTCCGGATAGCGTCTTTACGTCTTGCAACACCTGACCAGGATGTGGCGCGCGCCCGAGCCCCATACGGCCCGGGCGCACGCGCGCCTGGCGAGTGTTTTAGTTATTAATCTCGAAGGATATTGCTATGCCGCTGGTTGTTTACATTCTGGGGTTGACGATCTTTTCGTTAACGACATCCGAATTCATGGTGGCGGGCATGATGCCGTCGCTGGCCCTGGCCATGGACGAACCGGTGACACGGATCGGCTACCTGATCTCGCTCTATGCCATGGGCATGGTCGTCGGCGGGCCGCTGAGCACCATTGCCTTGCTCAAACTGCGCGTGCCGAACAAGAAGGGACTGCTGTGGCTGCTGGGCTTTTATATCCTTGCCCAATCCGTCGCCGCGTCGGCCACCAGCTATGACATGCTGGCCATTGCACGCGTGGTCACGGGCGTGGCGGCCGCCACCTGCTTTGGCTTGTCCCTGGCCATTTGTGCCGACATCGTCAACCCCAACGCGCGCGGACGCGCCGCCGCCGTCGTGATCGGCGGCCTCATGCTCGCTTCGGTGGTCGGCGTGCCGGTCGCCACGCTCATCGACCAGCACCTGGGGTGGCGCGCCAGCTTCTGGCTGGTGGTACTGCTGGCGCTCTTGTGCCTGGCACTGATCACCGTGCTGGTGCCGCGCGCCAAGCCGTCCGAAATCGTCAGCCTCGGCAAGGAACTGGGGGAGTTCCGCAACCGCCACCTGTGGGCAGCGTATGCCAGCAGCGGCCTCATCATCGGTGCGATTTTCGCGGCGTTCAGCTACTTTGCGGCCATCCTGACGGAAATTACCGGCTTTCCAGTGTCTTCGATCCCCTGGCTGCTGGGCGTCTATGGCATCGCGAACGTGGTAGGCAATGGCGTGGTCGGCCGTTATGCGGACCGCTACACCACGCCCATCATGGTATGGGGCATGGTCATCCTGAGCATCAGTCTGGCACTGTTCGCGGTCTTTGCGCACGACAAGGCCATCAGCGTCGCCTTGCTGGTCGTCACAGGCCTCGTGGGCATGTCGATGAATCCCGCCATCATCGCCCGCGTGATGAAGACCGCTCATCCCGGGCCGCTGGTCAACACCGTCCATACCTCCATCATCAACATCGGCCTGGGCGCCGGCTCATGGCTCGGCGGCCTCGGCATTGCCGCCGGCTACGGCTTGCGCTCCCCACTGTGGGTCGGCGTCGCGCTGGCAGTGCTTGGATTAATCAGCTTGCTGCCTTACCTCGGGCACAGGTCGCGCGATTCGGTGCTGTCGCATTAACGGTATGCGTGCGGACAGTGGCGCCGAACGTCCCGGCCGCTGCCAGCAAGGCGTGGGTTGCGGCAACGGCGTCGATGGCGCCCTGCTCCGGCTCGTGGACAGCCTGTTCCGGCGTTTGCCGCAACTGTGGTGCTAGCCAGGCAAATCAGGTCCCCGTCACGCCGGACGCGATGCCGCCTGCCTCGACCACGGTGACTTGTGGCCCTTGCTGGCCCGGTGGTAGGCGAGCGACGCGCCGACGATGCCAATGCGTACTGCGCGTTTTGGGTCCTCATGATTCATATCTGTCAATGTTGCTTATCTATTACCTGGCAGAGTCTACCCCAGCCGAGCGCAACTGCAGTGCATAGGCATGGCCATCGACAACTTTGCCTTCCACGATGGCGATATCGGGCACGGCCATTCCCTGCACGAAACCGCAGCGCTCCAGCACGCGGATCGACGCCGCATTGCCGTCGATGGCGTAGGCGCACAGGCTGGCCAGCTGCCATTCGTTTTGCGCCATATCAATCAGATGGCGCAGCGCTGCCGTGGCCAGGCCCTTGGCCGCTTGCTGCGCGCCGATGCGATAGCCGACTTCGGCCGTTTGCGTCTGCCCGTCGATATCCTTGAGGTTGGCGCGCCCGATCAATTGTCCGTGTTCATCGACGATGATGCAGGGGTGCATGCGGCCCTGTGCGTGCTGGTCCAGGAATTGCGCGACGTGGGCATGAATGCCGTCGAGGCTGTAAAAATCGTCGGGGCGGCGGTCGATATGGCGCTCGAACCAGGCCCGGTTGGCTTGCTCGAAGGCCAGCAAGGGCGCGGCGTCATCGGGGCGCAGGGTGCGAATGGTGTGTGTGCTCATGGAGACTCCTGGAAAGGCATGAGTCTAGTGACGCGCCGCCCGGTCCGTCAATCTTGATTCCATCAATCAATATAAAGTGACAGCCGCTACAATGGCCGCCATGAACAACGATCTGTCCGCTGCCGAGGCCGCGCGCCTCTTGAACGTCAGCCTGCCCACCCTGTATTCCTATGTGAGCCGGGGCTTGCTGGCCTCCGTCAGCAACGGTGCATCGCGCCGCAAGCGCTATCCGCAGGAAGACGTGCTGCGCCTGGCGGCCCGCAAGAACGACGCCAAGCGCGGCGGCCAGACGGCCGTGGCCGCCATGCACTGGGGCTTGCCCGTGCTGGAGACGCGCATTTCCCACATTCTCGATGGACGATTGCTGTACCGGGGCTGCGATGCGACGGCATTGGCCGAGTCCGCGACACTGGAAGCGACTGCCGGCCTGCTGTGGGACGATAACCTTAGCGACTATTTTCAGCAGGACGCCCCGGCCCTGCCGCCAGGACTGGCCAGCGCGCCGGACGCGCCGCCGCTGGCGCGCGCCATGCTCGCCCTGGCCATGCTGGCGTCCACGTCCGCGAATCTGCCTGCAAGCATGCTGTCATCCGGTCCCGCCCAGATGCGCATCCTGGCCGCCGCCCTGCTGCAGACGGCGCCGTCCGCCTTGCCGCTGCACCTGCAGCTGGCCTGGGCGTGGCATGCCGATGCGCAGCAAACGGAATTGCTGCGCGCGGCCCTCGTGCTGCTGGCCGACCACGAATTGAATGCCTCGACCTTTGCCGTACGCTGCGTCGCTTCGACGGGCGCCAGCCTGCCCGCCGCGCTGATGGCCGGGTTAGGTGCCTTGTGCGGCGACAAGCACGGCGGCGGCAGCGCGGCGGCCCGGTGCATGTTGACGCAGGCGCTGGCCGCACCGGACGCCAGGGCCGCCATCGGCCAGTATTACAAGACCATCGCACCGGAATTTGCCGGCTTTGGCCATCCGCTGTATCCAGACGGCGACCCGCGCGCCGCGTATCTGCTGGACCGCTTGTCGGTGCTATCGCCCGGACACCCCCATCTGTCCGCCATTCTGTCCGTCTGCGCCACGGCGAGCAAACGGCTCAATGCCCGCCCGAATGCCGACCTGGCGCTGGCCGCCATGGAACTGGCGTTCGGCTGGCCCAAGGGCGCGGGCATGGTGGTGTTTGCGCTGGCCCGCTCGGCCGGCTGGATAGCACATGCCGCCGAGCAAGCCTCCAGCGCGGCACTGATACGGCCACGCGCACGCTACGTGGGGCGCCACCAGCGCGACTGAAAATAGTCGCTTGATTTATTACGCATACGTAGTAGTATACTTCGCATGCGTACCAATACCTCCCCCCAGCCAGACCTTCCCGATGCCGCCTGCCAGCTGGGCGAGCGTTCGCCGCGCCTGTTCAATCTGCTCAACCTGGCCCGGCAGAACCTGTTCCGCTCGGCTGATGCGGTTTTCACCAGCGAACTGGGCTTTTCCGGCACGCAAGTGGTCGCCCTGTTTGCCCTGAAGGGCGAGGAAGGCTGCCAATTGAAGGATCTGGGGCGGGCATTGCAGCTGAAAAACTCGGCCGTAACGGGCCTGGTGGCGCGCATGGAAGAAAACGGCCTGATCGTGCGGGGCCAGTCGGCGCTCGACGCGCGCGCCGGCACCCTGCACATGTCGGCCAAGGGCGGCGAGGTGCTGGCCCATGCCCTGCCCCTGCTCGACAGCCTGAATGAACAACTGAAAGCCGGTTTCAGCGAGGAAGAACTGGCCATCGTCGCCCGCTTCCTGCTGCACGCCTCGCGCCTGCGTTTTACGCAGGACGTCTGATTCATCCCCCCATCACCACCACAGGAGTTACCCATGCACCCGAAAGACATGACAGGTTTGCAACTGATGCAAGCGTTCGCGCAAGGCCTGTTCCCCCGGCCCGGCATTTCCAAGACCATGCCCATGGATGCTCACACGATCGAGCCCGGCCGCGTGATCTTCACGGCCACGGCGAATGAAAACCATACGAATCCCATGGGCGGCGTGCACGGCGGTTTCGCCGCCACCGTGCTCGACACGGTCACGGGCTGCGCCACGCACACGGTCTTGCCGGCCGGCGAAAGCTATGGCACGACGGACCTGAACATCAAGATGTGCCGCCCCCTGCCCTTCAACGTGACGGTCTTTGCGGAAGGCAAGGTCATCAATGCGGGCCGCAACCTGGTCATTTCCGAAGGCACGATCCGCGACGAAGCCGGCAAAGTGTACGCGCACGCGACGGCCACCTGCATGATCATCCGTCCCCGGGAACAAGCGGCCGCGTGATACGGCCCGGCAGCATCGCGAAAGCCTGGCATGTGCTGCAGGCAATACCCGAATTCGACCAGCGGCGCAGTTGCAGGAACGGCTGCCCGCCAGCGCGCTGGTGCTCATCGCGGAAGCGGACGGACGGCCCGTCGGCTGCAAGCTGGGATATCCAGCAGAAGATGGTAGGCTGTATAGCTGGCCCGGCCAGCGTCAGCGCCAGTCGGGAACTGCATCGCGGCGCTGGCCGTATGCCACCAGACTCAGCCAGAATCCGCTGTATCGACGAGTATTCCGATCAAATAGCTGGGCTATCATCTGCAGGGAGTCGCCTTGCTTCCAGCATTCCCACATCAAGGCCTTCTGGCTCTCGGTATAATAAATTCGTGGTTTCTGTTTCATCTTCAACACTCCTGTAACCTAGGCGTTTAGGTTAGAGTGTTGCGACCACCGATTGAATCCGCAACCAGAAGCTGCCTCTCGCAATCTACGATTGAATACATCAGGTATAAGAAAAGATGAAAAATTCGCTCCTCATGCTTGCTTTTATATCTTTATTCGGCGGCTGTTCTCATGCCGCACTTACAGAAGATACCGGGTCAGTTGGCATTACCGGTGGTGTAGAAGCAGAGCATGAAGCTCTCGGTAATGGCAAACATATGTTGGTAGTGACAGCATCACCGGCGCTAGCTGAAACTGAGGGTTCAATTGAGCAGCGCATATTCATTCACGCGCAACGCGAAGCTGCGCGAATCTGCCCAAGAAAATTTGAGTTTGTTACAAATCCGAATGGCGTCGCTCCTCTTGCAGCGGGTTTTATGAAGCGTTCACGTAGCTACGTATTTTCTTGCGCGTGAAATTGTGCTGCAGGAGGATTTTATGTCTCGGTCGGTACCCGGCCACAAGCAGACAGCCAGTACCTTACTTTAACCTCATCAGATTTGTAATGACCTCAACGTTCGCATTCTCACCGGATTCATTTTGGCTACGTATTCAGGCACAAGTAGAAACTATTTCGATACAGCCGTTTGTCACGTCCTTCGGAGAGACTGACGAATTGCTTTGTTATGTGGGCGAGACTTTGCTTGGCAAGCTTGTGAAGTGTGGCGACGGTGAGGGAAAAGTGATTGCTCTGCTGCCGACACTTGACCGTAAGCGTGCATATCTTTGGCCAAGCCCAGATATGTTTTTGCAAGCGTTGTTGCATGTTCTGCGCTACGAATCCAACGCTGCTTGTCCTGTGAGCGTGATACCGACCAAGACAAGGTGTTGACCCTGACCGAGTATCATGACGTCGCCGCTGCGCTGACTCAGGTGGTTAAATTTAGCAAAGATGGGGCGGGAACGTGCCCAACATTTCTATATCAGAAACTGTGATGCCGGCTCCGGCCAAATCCAGACGTTCACAAGAGACTCGAACTTGTAAAAGTTAAAACAAAATGTGATTACAATACCTTAATAAGATACTTTTTGATGCTATCGCATCTGCGGTGGACTTGGATGACCCTGTCGAGCAATTTTTAGCTCAGCAACTCATGATTGAGGCGATAGGAAGAGTGATTTTACAATTGCCTGAGGCTGCTAAGTCAGTCGCCGCTGTGGCGAATCGATTCATCACCGGCGCGGCGACGGCTGAGGAAGTCATTGCTGAGCGCGTACGCCTCTGGCGAGCAAGTGAAGGGCGCGATCAATCGGACGAGCCAGACGTTTTGAAAATAAGAACTGCCATATGCGTCTTGCATCCTATGGATATGGACGCTTCTGCCGAAACATCAGAGTATTTTTTTGCGTTTTGGCAGCAAGGAGGCTTGGCGCAGGCTGAGCTTGAGGCCGCCGTTCACAACAAGTATGGCATTTGAGGTGGCTTCTTCCGGCCAGGAGCGGACGTCCAAACCTGACGTGACAAGAGATCATCTATTTTAAATTTACACCAGAGGTTGCATGCGAAATTGTCAAAGCGGAAGCTACTTTACGGCTTGTCTGAACATTCGGCCAACGTTACCATTCGAAGCCACGGTTGTCGTTCTGGCCGAGGCACTTGGCATCAGGTTCTCGCCTGACGAGGAAGGGAAATACGAAGAATATCCGGCGTATCGCGCCTTCGCGCTTGGACTGGAAATCGCTCTGTTGGCGCCTCCACCGCCGGATATAGATACGCGGGAGATACGCGACAACTGTTTTCAGCTAATTATCGATACCTGCGCGGACGTATCCGACGGCGGTGCTGACGTGGATCTGAGCGCTCTTATTGCGGCGCAATTAAGCTCCGCCACTGAGCTGGAAATTGAGCGTGTCGACGTAGCCCCTGCGTAATCCCCCAGGGCGCTGCGCCCGCATGGATGTCCGCTGAAGGCGCACTGCAAGGTCTTGCCGGATGCCCTCAGCCCGCCGCCTTCTTCCCCTTCAACAAACTCCCCGCCGCATTTTCCTCGAAACGCCCCGCCTCTTCTATATAGCCATGCACGGTGCCGTCGTGGCGCCAGCCGCCCTGGCGCTTGATGGCCTGGAAATCGGCGCCGGCGCGGTGCGCGCTGGTGGCCATGCCGCGGCGCAGGCTGTGGCTCGATAGTTCCGGCACGTAATCGAGCCCGGCCAGCCGGGCGCAGCCTTCCAATATCGTGTTGATGCTGCTCGCGTGCAATCCTTTTCCTCCCACATGGCCCCACTGGTTGACGGTGCGCAAGAGCGGCCCGGCGGCGATGCCCGCCACGCCCAGCCAGGCGCGCAGGGCCGTGGCCGGGCAGCAGATGCCGTCGCCGAACGGGATCGCCTTGACGATGCCTTCCCCCAGTTGATCCGTTTTCGAACGGGGCAAGGTGATCACCAGGCCTTGCGGCTCCCAGCGGATGTCTTCCAGCTTCAAACTCACCAGTTCGCTGCGGCGGAAAGCGCCAAAAAAGCCCAGCTGCAGCAAGGCGCTGTCGCGCAAGGCCTTGTTGGTGCCCAGGGCGGCCAGCCTGGCGACGATCAACTCCAGGTCTTCCAGCGGCAGCGCCCTCGCCTTCTTTTTCGGCTTGCCGTGCAGGCGCGCGATGCCGGCCAGGGTCTTGCGCACGGTGGGCGTGGACGCGGGATCGGCAAAGCCCTGGTACATATGCCATTGCGACAGCGCCGTCAGGCGCAGGGCCAGGGTGCGCGCGTTCAGGCTGTCCGCATAGGCCATCAGGTAGCGGATGACGGTGGACTCGTCGGCGGGCAGCGTCCCGCCCCAGGCCTGGAAGTGGCGGATGGCGGAACGGTAGGTGCGGCGCGTGTTGTCGGACGTGGCCGCGGCTAAAAAGGCCTGGTGGCGCGCGGCCAGCTCGGCATCGACGAGGGCGCCGCGTAACGGCACGGGAGCCAAGGCGGCGTTTTTGGGCACGGCGATACGGCGTTTCGGGACAGGCAAATCGGGCATGGCGGCGGCGAAATCGGGATTTTGTACTGGGAGACACACAGAATAGCATGCAAAGCACCCCTATAACACGCGATAAGCGATCTTATCGTGCTTTATATTTTTCAAAAACGATGAAAATTTATATCGTAATATTATGCGATATTACGTATCATGTAATACGTTACTAAATTTCGCTCATAGGTGATTTCATGGCCCGGACCGGCATTCTGTACTCTGATGTTATGAAAGCAGCCCAAATCGTCACTGCCGATGGGCGCAATCCCACGGTCGACAATGTGCGCGAAGCGCTGGGCAGCACGGGCAGCAAGAGCACCATCGCACCCTTGCTCAAGCGCTGGAAGGAAGAGTTTCAGGGCGCGGGCGCCGTGAAAACGGAGTCAGGCTTGCCGGCCGAACTGATGGAAGCGATGCGCGGCGTCTATGAAAAGCAGCAGCGCGACGTGGCGCAGCAACTGGAAAAGGGCATGCAGCAGAACCGCGCCGAACTGGACGCGGCGCTGGAAAAACTCAAGAAGACGGAAAGCGAACGATTAAAACTGACGGAGGCGCGCGCCGCCCTCACCCAGGAATTGCGCGCCACCCAGCATGCGCTGGCGCAACTGAAGGAAGAACACCATTTCCGCGCCGTCACGCTGGCGACCTTGCACAGCGACAATGCGGGCCTGACGCAGCGCCTGGCCGACCGGGGCGAGGAAATCGCGGCCCTGAACCGCCAGCTGGCGCAGGTGCGCTCGCAGTTCGACCATTACCAGGAAGCGGCCGCGATCCAGCGCAGCGAGGAACGGGCGCAGGCGCAGCAACGGATCAGCCGTCTGGAGCAGGATAACGCGCAGCTGCAGCAGCGCCTGCAAGGCCAGCAGGCGACCCTGGTGCAGCAGGACATGCGGTTGGCGCAGCTGCAGGCCGAACACGCGCGCCTGGCTGATGAAGCGGCCGCCGACCGCGAGGCGCTGGCCACCGTGCGTCCCGAGCGCGACCAGTTTGAATTTCAATATTTGCAGGCGGCCGCCTCGGCCGACGCCCTGCTGGCCAAGCTGGACACGGCCTTGCTGGCGCTGAACGACGCCAAGGTGGCGCTGGCTGCACAGGACAGACAGCTCGACATGCTGGCGGAAAATAGCCAGGCAGCGCAGCAGCGCGCCGAAGCGCTGACGCTGGAACGCGATACCTTGCTGCGCGACAATGCCGGCATGGCGGCCAGGCTGGCCCTGCTCATGGATAGCCAGGAGAAACGCGCTGTTTGAGCTTGTCTACATGGTATGGGATCTCTATGACGGTCGCGGAACGGGCCTGGCCAGCGCTCAAGGCTTGCCCCAGTATTTCGCCTGCCAGATGACGGCCGACGGGACGAGTACGCACAGCATTTCACCTTGACACCGATCAACGCGACGCTGCTGGCGCTGGCAACTGAGCAATGAGACATCTTCCGCCGCCGGGAGCTGCAATTTCAAACGGGCACCGTCGCACTGGACAGCCATCGCGGACACCGTGGCGTCGACGTCCGCCAGGATGCGCTCGAGGACGCCATCCAGGCTGCCCTGGTGCCGCTGCTGCGGCAAAGCCGCCCTGTGCCCCGCTTTTTACATCTTTTCCTGGATGCCGCCGAGACCAAACCGTGCCGCCAGTATCAAGCAGGCCGGCGGCGCGCCAGCACCAGGCCGAGCGCCGTATCGGGAAACTTGCGCCATCGCCTGGGCGGCGTGGCACGCACGCGATTCTCGACCGCTGCCAACTGCTCGGCGTCGTCCGCTTTCAGGGTGGACGCCAATAGTTGCTCTTGCGTATGTCTCTCCATGCGATTCGCCCGTGCCTTGGCGGCGTGAATCGCCTTGCGCGAGGATTTACTGTTTTCGTCATAAGTATTGCGGCGGTCTTTGGCGTAACTGAGGTGTTTCTTTTCTTGTGGCGTTTTCATGGGCTACAAACGGCGGTTCAGCACGCTGTCGATATCGTGGGTTTTCAGCTCGGCCTGGACCGCGCCATCCTGCAGCCAATAACCTTCGCCTCCCCGTTGCAGCGCGTCCATGTCGAGCGCGCCCAAGGTTGGCGCGATGGCGCCGGCAAGCAAGGCCGCCGCGTCGTCCCATGCCGCATACAACAGTTTTAGGTACCAGCCGTCGTCGTGCGCAAAGGCGAGAAAGCGGCTGCGCAAGGCGGCAGGCGGCGTGAGCGCGCCACGATGGTCAAGCATCGCGGCCACGTCCGCATCGCCGGGGGCCGGCGGCGCGCCCTGCCAATCGGCCCAGGCGTGGCTGCCCCAGGCATGGATATCTTCATGCGCCAGCGCTGGCAATTGCTGCCGCGCCAGGGTCTGGTAGCCGGCAGGTTTCCTGGGCGTCCCGGCGCTGCCCTTGCGCAGCACGATGCCGTCCGCGTCCAGGAGCGCGGGGATGACATCGTTGAATTCGATGCCGGAGGCGACCAGCATGCGCGCGGCCGGGTCGTGCCAGATATACAGATAATGTCTCAAGTGTTCGTCCGTTTTGGTTTTGGCGCCGTATTTGCGGCCACGGCGGCGCGTATCAACGCCTTGAACGCCGCGGTATCGAGATGCTCGCCTTCGTGGATGTCGATGGCCCGGCGCGTGTTGCCGTCCAGGCTGGAATTGAACAGGCCGGCCGGATCGGGCAAGACGGCGCCCTTGGCGAAGGTGAGTTTCACGGCCAGTTTATACGTTTCGCCCGTGCAAATCATGCCCGCATGCGACCAGACGGGCACGCCGCGCCATTTGACTTCTTCGACCACGTCCGGGTCCGCCTGGTGGATCAGCGCGCGCACGGCGGCCAGGGTCTTGCCGCGCCAGTCCGCCAGCGAGGCGATTTTCGCGTCGATCTGGCTGGCTGCCGGTTCGGTGCCTGCCGCTTCCCCGGCGGGCGGCGTACTTGTTGCGGCTTTTTTCATGGTTCACGTCTCCTTCCTGTGCGCTTGTCTTACTGCGCAGGATCGGCCATGCAGTTGGCAAGCGAAGCAATGAATTGGTCGCGCAAGGCCTGGTATTGGGCGTCCGTGGCAAAGTCGCGCGGGTCGGCCGGCTGGTTCAGCACGTAGGCGCTGGCGACCGTGCCGCTGGCGGCATGCAGCAGCGTATAGAAACTGATAATGCCCGGTGTCTTCGCGATGCTGGCGTTATTCAATCCTAGCACTTCCACGCCCTGGCGCGCGTCCGTTTCCAGCGGCACCTGATGCGGCGGCTTGCTGCTGGCCGACATCTCCTGCATTTGCGCCACGATGGTCTCGCGGTCGGCGGCAAACTGGCCTGCGGCGCTGCGCTCGATCTTCAGATTCGCGAGGGGCAAGCTGCTCTTGCGGAACAGCATCAGCCGGTAGCCATCGGCCGTCGAGACCCGGCGCTCCCCCGCCGCCATCTTGACGACGCGCGTGGTCGCGCTGGCCGGCAAGCGGTCCTGCGTTTTGAACTGGAACTCGCTGCGGTTGATGCATTGCGCCAGCGGCGCCAGAAGATCGGCCGTGCGGTCCTGGGCGTGGGCGGCCTGCGCGGCGAGCAGCACGGGGATGGCAAGCAAATGGCGGAGTTTCATGGGGTGCAATCATTTCATCGGGTCACAGTGACGCGAGCATAACCGGCCACGTTGCCAAAAGGCAAATGTTTAGTTTCCATCCTCTAAATACCCGTGGGAATAGCTTCTTAATATGAAATTCACCTGGCCCGCGTAGCATTCAAATTGGCAAGGCTCTCATTGTGCAGCGCCTGCCATTTTCCGGCAGAACCATGAATGACATCGCTTTGACCTTGCACCACGGCGCCGCCGTGCCGCCCGCCACGCCACCCGCAGTGCCACTATATTCCGCCAGCGGCCACCGCCTGAAAGCGGCCTTGGGCGCGCTCTTCTTTCCCCGCCAGCGCACGCGTTGGCACGCCTTCCTCGGCAGCATGCCGGGCTTGAACTCGCTGGCGCAGCTGCATCCCTGCCTGCGCTTCAAGATTTACCGCCCATACGCGTCGCGCCGGCTCGGTTGCGCGGATCGCCTGGCCTTGCTGGAAGGACATTACCGCTTCCTGTGGCAAGCGGGTGCGCGTGCGCTGGTCGAACGGGCCGCGCGCGAACCCGTGGTGCTGGCCGCGTTCGACGGCAAGGATGGGGCGCAACACCGTTTGCAGCTGACGGCCATCCACGACAGCTACCGCGAGGGCGAACTGTGCCTGCGCCTGACGCGCGACGGCCTGCCCCTGTACCTGGCCAGCTTTCTGTTCGTGCCGCGCGCCGATGGCGTCTCGCTGCAGCTGGGCGCGCTGCAAGGCTTGCGCTCGGAAGCGGGCAAGCTGGCCGTCAAGGACGCCACGCGGGCGCTGCACGGTTGTCGTCCGAAAAACCTGATGGTGACGGCATTGCGCGACTTTGGCGATTTTTTTGCCTGCACCAACCTGTTCTTGATCAGCAACGACAACCGCATCGCCCTGAATGCGCGCCGGCGGCGCCATATCGCCGCCGATTACGACCTGGCGTGGCAGGAATTGCATGCCTTGCGCATGCGCGACGGCAATTATCACTTGCCCTGCGCGGCTTACCGCGTGCCGGATCTGGCCGGGGTGCCATCGAAGAAACGGGCCGATGCGCGCCGGCGCGGTGAATTGCTGCTCGGCATGGCCGCCGACATGCGCGCGCAGCTGGCGGCCATGATCGCCGCACCATCTTGCCAAAACGGCTATCTTGCCAGTGATGCTGTTATGCTGTATTCCCACCAATCACTTTCCTGACGGAATCGACGATGCCTCCACGCTTACGCACCCTGCTGCTGCCCCTCCTGTCCCTGTCCGGCGGTGCCGCCTTGGCCGCGCCCACCCTCGACGCGGCCATGCGGGAACGGGCGGAAACATTGGTGCGTGACGGCAAGCATGCGAGCCTGGTCATCGCCGTGATCGACGGCAAGGACAGCGCCGTGTACGGCTTTGGCCGCGTGCGGCCCGGCGACCAGGGCGTGCCCGATGCCGACACCGTGTATGAAATCGGCTCCGTGACGAAAACCATGACGGGCTTGCTGCTGGCCGACGCCGTCGTGGCGGGCAAAGCGCAACTGGATCAACCGGTGGCCGAACTGCTGCCCGCCTACGCCATCCCCGCGCTGACGGGCCAGAAAATTACCGTGGGCCAGCTGGCCACGCACTTTTCCGGCTTGCCCCGCCTGCCCGCCAACCTGGCGCCGGCGGACATGGCCAATCCTTACGCCGGCTATGGCGAGGCGCAGCTGCGCACCTTTTTGGCCGGCCATGCGCTGGCGCGCGCGCCGGGCGCCGCGTATGAATACTCGAACCTCGCGTATGGCTTGCTGGGCACGGCCCTGGCCACGCAAGCCAATATGTCTTACGAAGAACTGCTGCAAGCGCGCATTTTCCGGCCGCTGGGCATGGCCAGCAGCTCGGCAGTGACGACGCCCGCCCTGCGCGCGCGGCTGGCGCCCGGCCACCTGGCCGATGGCAAGCCGGCCGCGAACTGGGATTTCCAGGCCATCGCGGGGGCCGGCGCCGTGCGCTCCAGCGCGCGCGACATGATTGCCTACATGCAATCGTACATGCGAGCGGCCAGTCCAGCACAGCAACTGGCCGTGCAGCCGCGCCGGGTACTCGTCGGCGAAGGCGATGGCGACGGCGTGAAAAAGATCGGCCTGGCGTGGATGCTCGACCAGGTCAAGGGCCAGCCTTTCGCCTGGCATAACGGGCAGACGGGCGGCTATGCCAGCTTTGCCGGTTCCACGCTGGACGGCAAGCGGGGCGTGGTGGTACTGAGCAGCACGGCGCGCGACGTCGACGCCCTGGGCGTGGGCGTGCTGCTGCCCGGCAGCCTGCCGCCGCCGAATGCCCCGGCGCCGAAGGAAATCGCCATCGCCCCGTCCGAACTGGCGCAATATGCGGGCCAGTATGCGCTGGCGCCCACGTTTGTCCTCAGCGTGCGCCAGGGTCCCGACGGCTTGCTGGTGGCGCCACGGGCCAGCCCGAAGCGCCCGTATATGCCAGCGCGAAGGACACCTTCTTTTACAAGGTGGTCGAAGCGCAACTGGTATTCCAGCGCGACGCCCAGGGTGCCATCACGGGCGTCGTCCTGCACCAGAACGGCCAGGCCATGCCGGGCAAGCGCAAACCTTAGCAAAGCGGTAAAAGTAGCATAAAACTCAGGCGCCCTTCATGTTGGCGCCGTATGCTTCCCAGGGCATGCCAGCCACCTTATCCAGGTGCCGGCGTGCATACAGCCCACCCTGGACAAGGTTCCCATGACACCCACTTTCGCCCTTCTCCCCCTTTGCCTGCTCGGCGGCGCCGCCCTGGCCGCGCCCGTCCTGGACGACGCCGTGCGCCAGCGCGCCGAGGAACTCACGCGCACGGGCATGCTCCCCAGCATCGTCATCGCCGTGATCGACGGCAAGACCAGCGCCGTCTACGGCTTTGGCAGCGTGCATGCAGGCAAGAATACCAAGCCGGGCGCCGACACCGTCTACCAGATCGGTTCCGTCACCAAGACCATGACGGCCTTGCTGCTGGCCGACGCCGTCGTCGAAGGCAAGGTCAAACTCGACGCGCCGGTGACGGCAGTATTGCCTGGGTACACCATGCCGGCCTTCGACGGCAAGCAGATCAGCCTGCTCGACCTGGCCACGCATTATTCCTCGCTGCCGCGCCTGCCCGACAATTTCGCGCCCAAGGACCCCGCCAATCCGTATGCGGACTACACGGAAGCGAAGCAGCGGCAGTTTCTCGCCGCCTACCATCTGCCCCGCGCGCCGGGCACCAAATTTGACTACTCGAACATCGGCTATGCCGTGCTGGGCACGGCCCTGGCCGCACAGGCCGGCATCAGCTATGAAGCGCTGCTGCAAAAGCGCATCGCCGTGCCGCTGGGCATGCGCTCGACGTCGAACACGCCCACGCATGGCATGCTGGCGCGCCTGGCGCCCGGCCATTTGCTGTCGGGCGAGCCGACACCCGCCTGGGATTTGAACGTGGTGGCGCCAGCCGGCGGCGTATATTCGAGCGCGCGCGACATGGTTGCCTACCTGCAAGCGTACATGTTCAAGCCGCTGCGCCCGTATGCGCTGGCGCTCAAGCCGCAGCGGCAGCTGGCACCGGACAGCGAGACGAAAATCGGCCTGGCATGGCTGCTGGAGCAGCGGCAGGGTCAAAGCTACGCCTGGCACAGCGGCCAGACGGGCGGCTACACCAGCTATGCGGCGTTCACGACGGACGGCAAGCGGGGCGTGGTGGTGTTGACGAACGCGGCGCGCGATATCGACGCGCTGGGCTTGTCCGCCCTGCTGCCCGGCACGCCCTTGCCGCCGCTGAAAAAGCCGCCGGCCGCCATCGAATTGCCGCGCGCCGCGCTGGCCGAGTACGTGGGCGAGTATCCATTGGACAAGGATTTCACGTTGACGGTGACCCTGGGCAAGCAGGGACTGGAAGCGGCAGGCACGGGCGTCGGCTCAGCCCCCTTGTTTGCCAGCGCGAAAGATCAATTTTTCTTCCGCGCCATCGAGGCGGACCTGGCCTTTACGCGCGATGCCGCGGGCAAGATCGCCGGCGCCGTGCTCACGCAAGGCGGGCAGGACGTGGTGTTGCCGCGCAAGCAGTAACCCTAGGCTGCCGGGTCCTGCATGAATTGCTCGACCCGGGCGACGAATTGCGCCTTGCTGCGCGTGCGAAATTCACCGAGGAAGGCGTCGCTGCCCTGGACGATCTTGCCGTGGCGGTCGTATGCCACCTTGCCCATTTCCAGCACGAATTCGCCCTGCGGATCATCTTCCGGCTCGAAATGCGAATTGAAGCAGTAACCGCTGTCGCGGCAACTGCCCCACAGCAGCAATGCGCTGCTGAACCATTGCATGGTATCCGGGCCAGGCTCGACCTCGAACAGGGTGTTGACGGTGATGTGCCAGCCGCCCGGCACGCGCAGCGGTTGCAGGGAATAGGGAAAGCGTGGCTGTTTCATGTGGGCGATGGCAGGCGGCGGCTTGCGTAAAAGGCGAGGAAGTCCAAGGCCGGCAGCGCCTTGGCAAATAGCCAGCCCTGGCCGAATTCGACCTTGCGTTCCAACAAATAATCGGCTTGCTGCTGCGTTTCGATGCCTTCGGCCACGATCAGCATGTTCAGGGTGCGGGCCATGTCGATGATGTGCGGCGTGACGCTGCTGGTGGCCGCATCCGTGCCGATGGTGTCGACGAAGGATTTATCGATTTTGAGGGCGTCGAGCGGCAGGTTTTGCAGGCTCGACAGGCTGGAATAACCGGTGCCGAAGTCGTCGATGGCCACGGCGTGGCCCCGTGCCCTGGCTTTTTCGATGGTGGCGCGGGCCGCTTCCACGTTGATGAAGCCCCGTTCCGTCGCCTCCAGCCAGATCTGCTGTGCCTCGATGCCCGTGCCGGCCAGCGCGCGTTCGAGCACGTCGAGCACCCTGCCCGTTTCGATGTCGCTCGCGCACAGGTTGATGGCGATGTGCAGTTCGCGGTCGGCCAGCAGCGCGGCGCGCATGTCGGCGATGACGCAGGCGATCACCTGGTCCGTGATGGGCAGGATGAGGTCGCTTTCCTCGGCCACGGGGATGAACAGGTCGGGCCGTATCATGCTGCCTTCGGGACGGCGCCAGCGTATCAGCGCCTCGGCGCCCACGCACACGCCCGTGTCGAGCGCGATGATCGGCTGATAATGGACAAAGAATTCGCGCCGCTCGACCGCCGTTTCCAGTTCGCCGCGCAAGGACAGCCGGCGGCGCGACAGCCACACGACGATGCCGACGATGAAGGCGGCCATCAGCAGGCCCAGCGGCAAGAGCAGCAGCTGTTCGCGCCGCAGCCTGTCGTTGAGCTTGCTGCGCGGCTCGATCATGACGGCCGTCAAGCCGTCGCGGTACAGCGTCGCATGGATGTGGCCGTCCGCCGCTGGCTGGCCGGCGAGCAGGGCCTGCACCACGGCCGGGTCGGGATGATGGAGGGTGTCGAGCACGCCCTGCTTGCCGATGGCCACGGCCATCTGGATGTCGCTGTCGACGATGACGTCGGAAAAGCGCACGGGATCAATCAGCACCTTGTAGGCGCGGTGGGACAGCCCCACCATGCGCTTGCCGCCGCTGACGACGGGCCGCAGGTTGAAATCGATGCCCATGCCGTTGGCCAGCGTGAAACCGGCAGGGGTGACGGCGATGCGCGCTTCTTCGATGCCCGTGGACGTGCATTTGAGCAAGCCATTTTCCACGTAGCCGATATCGTCGATGCTGCGCGTGGTGATGGTGATGCGGCGCAACTGCAGGATATGCGCCTCCGAGCACGGCGCCAGGTCCAGCGCATCGGCGCTGCGCAGGGCGAGCCCGGCCGACGCGATGGAACGGTGGGCGCGCTCGAGCGCGTAGCCGGCCAGCAGGCGCAGGCGTTCCTGCTCGCCCTGCTCGGCGCGCACGGACGACAAATAGAAGGCCAGGCTCAGGGGGGCGGCCACGCCGATGACGGCGACCAGCACGCTGGTCACGATAATGCGTTTTCTGCGCATGCTACTCCCTGCGATAGTTATATGATTGCCATGTATTTCTCGATGGCATCATATTACAAGTGCGGGCGGCGCACGCGCATATTACTGAACAGTTACACTTTTTCCAGCGGCCTGGCCAGCACGAACACCAGCGCCGCCGCCACGGCCGCCAGCCCGCCAGCCAGATACAGCACGCTGGCAAAGCCATCGATGAAGGCGTGGCGCGCCGCTTCCTGCGCCACGGCTTGCAGCGCGGGCGGCAGCTGGCCGAAAGCGTCGGCCGCGTTGCCGGCCACGATGCGCCCTATCATCTCGGGCGAGGCTTTCAAGCCGTGCAGCCACGCCAGTTTCTCGAACGAGGCGGCCGTGCGCATGGCCAGCACGGCGCCCAGCGCGCCGACGGCCAGCACGATGCCGACAAAGCGCGTGGTGGTGCTGATGCCCGAGCCCATGCCCGTGCGTTCGCGGGGGATGCAGGCGAGGATGGCCTTCTGGGTCGTGCCGTTGAGTAATCCTGCGCCCGCGCCCGTGACGACCATGCCGGCTGCCACCCAGCCGTACTGCAGGCTGGCGGCGGCCAGCGCCGTGGCGACGTTGCCCACGGCGACGATCAGCAAGCCCGTCACCAATATGCCGCGGTCGTCCAGCACCCGCATGGCGCGCGGCGCCAGCCTTGACAACACCACCATGGCGACGGCGAACGGCAGCATGGCGCAGCCGGCCAGCACGGCGGAAAAGCCGAAGGCGTTCTGTAGGTACAGCGGCAAAAACGTCATCATCACTTGCGCGGCGATGGCGTAGCCGAACATGCCCAGCACGGCGCCGACGAACACGCGCCGGCCAAACAGCGATAAATCGACCATGGGCGCGCGCTGGCGCCGTTCCACCAGCACGAACACTACCAGCAGCGCGGCGCCCGCCGCAAAGCGCAGCATGGTGGCATGGCTGGACCAGCCGGCCACGCTGGCGTCGATCAAACCCCAGATGATGCAGAACAGGCCGGCGGAAAACAGCAGCGCGCCCAATGGATCAAAACTGGCGTTGGAAGCGTCCTTCGACTCGTCCACGTGCCTGCCTACCAGCCACATCAGGATGGCGACGACGGGCAGGTTCAGGTAGAAAATCCAGCGCCAGTTGATGGCGCTCGTAACGAGGCCGCCCAAGAGCGGCGCCACCGTCATGGCCACGCCCATGGCGGCGCCCCACACGGACCAGGCCCGTGCCCTTTCCTTTTCCGCGTGAAACGTGTGGCCGATAACGGCCAGCGCGGACGTCAGCAGCAGCGCGGCACCGAGTCCCTTGATGGCGCGCGCCACGTTGAGCACGAACGGCGTCCACGCCAGGCCGCACAGCAAGGACGCCAGCGCGAACACGGCCAGGCCATACAGCATGACCTTGCGCCGTCCCAGGCGGTCGGCGACGCTGCCGGCCGGCAACAAAAACGAGGCGAACGCCAGCATGTAGGCGCTGACCACCCATTCCACGTCGACGAAGCTGGCGTTGAGCGAGCGGGCGATCGACGGCAGCGAGACGGCGACGACGTTGGTGTCGAGCATGATCAGCGCGCACACGCCCGAGCAGGTATAGAGGGTCCAGTTGGTATTCTTCATGCCTGTATTTTAAGCAGGCTGCTGTTATTTCCTGTTATAAGACAAGCGCCTTATAATTTACCCATGGTGAATACAGACAAAGACATGGAATTGCGGCATTTCCGCTGCGTGCTGGCCGTGGCGCACAGCCTGCACTTCGCGCGGGCGGCGGCGGAACTCGGCATTTCGCCGCCCGCGCTGACCAAGCAGGTGCAGGAAACGGAGCAACTGCTGGGCACGCGCCTGTTCCAGCGCAGCAAGCGCGCCGTGTCCCTGACGGCGGCCGGAGAACTGTTCGTGCTGGAAGCGGCGCGCGCGCTGGAGCAGCTGGCGCAGGCGCAGGACGTGGCGCGCCGGGCGGGACGGGGCGAACTGGGACGGCTGGAAATCGGCTACGTGGCTTCGGCCGCCTATGCCGGCGTGCTGCAGGGACAGTTTGCGCAGTTTCGCGCCAGCCACCCCGGCATCCGCATCGGCGCGCGCGAATACGCGATGGATGCCCTGCCCGGCTTGCTGGACCAGGGCAGAGTCGACCTGGCCTTCGTGCGCCCGCCCCTGCACTTGCCGGAAGGAATCGACAGCGTAATCTTGCTGCGCGACCGCTTCGTGCTGGCCGTGCAGGCCGACAGCCCGCTCGCTGGGGTCAACGCGGCTTCACCGGCCGCGCTGGCGCAGCAGGCGTTCATCGTGCCGGAACAGGAATTGGGAACATTGGAGGTAAGCCGGCGCGGCGGCTTTGCGGCGCAGGTGGTGTCGCGCCCGGGCAGCCTGGTGGCCGTGCTGACGGAAGTGTCGCTGGGCGTGGGCTGCGCCATCGTGCCCCACTCCGTGATGGCCAGCGTGCAATTGCCCGGCGTGGTGTTCCGCGAACTGGCGGCGCCGCAGATCAGCTCGGAAATCGCCGTGGCCTTCCGCCGCCACGAACAGGCGCCCGCCGCGCGCGCCTTCATCGCCCAGCTGCGCTCGGCGGCGCTGGCTTAGCCTCGGTTCTTCAGGACGGCCACGGCGTAGGTGCAAGCGGTGGCCGTTTCATTGCGGAATACGCAGTCGGCCGGCGGACCCAGTTCCAGACAATCGCCCTCGTCCAGCACGTGGCGGGTCTCGCCTTCGATGAAGACGAGGCTGCCGCTGAGCGCCCAGATCAGCTGGCGCCGCGCCACGTAGGCGGCGGCCGGCATGGCCACCACGGCGCCCGGCGGCAAGGTAATGTGCACGAGGTCGAGCGGCATGTCGGACGCGGGCGACACGTGGCGCCGCACATAGCCGCTCTGCGGGTCGACCCACACGGGCTGCTCAAGCTTGCGCAGCAAGCGTCCCTCGCGCATTTCCGCGCGGGCGATCAGTTCGGACATGCTCAGGCCGAAGGCGCCCGACAGGCGCGCCAGCAAGGTGGCCGTGGGGCTGCAATCGCCGCGTTCCACCTTGTGCACCATCGCGCGCGACACGCCCGAACGGGCCGCCAGGTCCGTCAGCGACCAGCCCAGGCTTTCCCGCTCGAGGCGCACCCGGGCCCCGATGCGCTGGTTCAATTCGTCTGGTTTAGTGGACATATATCGGGTTCCATTCGGATTTTATTGGACAAGGCGTGGGCGGCACACTATTATTTGTCCATTATAGTAGACTACTAGCAAGGAGATCAACATGCGCATACGCGATGCCCACGCGGGCGATATCGAGGCCATCACGGCCATCTACAACGATGCCGTCAGCCATACCCTGGCCATCTGGAATGAACGGACAGTCGATGCGGCCAACCGCGCCGCCTGGCTGGCCGATCGCGAGCGGGCCGGCTATCCCGTGCTCGTCGCCATCGATGCAGAGGAAAAGGTGGCTGGCTACGCCTCGTTCGGCGACTGGCGCCCGTTCGAGGGTTTCCGCCATACGGTCGAGCATTCCGTGTATGTGCGCGCCGATCGCCGCGGCGCCGGGGTCGGCAAGGCCTTGATGGGGGAACTGATTATGCGGGCGCGCGGCCTGGGCAAGCATGTGATGGTGGCGGGCATCGAGGCGGGCAATGCCGGCTCGATCGCCCTGCACAAGCAGCTGGGCTTCGAGGAAGTGGGTTTGATGCGCCAGGTGGGCACCAAGTTCGGCGCCTGGCTGGACCTGGCGTTTTTACAGCTGCAACTCGATGCGCGCAGCGATCCGGACGACATCGCGCCGGCCGGATAAGGTCAGGCCGGCATCAGGGATCGATCTCCGGCGGCGGGCGGCGCAGCGCCATGTGCTCCCACACGGCCACCAGTACCAGCACGCAGCTCGTGATGCAGGCCAGGATCAAGGGCGAATACAGGCGGCCGTAGGCCATCGGGATCAGCGCCAGGATGATCAAAATGCCCAGCAGATGCGACAGCGGCGGCGCGGTGCGGTCGCTGCTGACCCATTTAAATAGCGCATTGCCCAGCAGATACAGGATCGGGCCGCCCAGCAAGGCGCTGATGCCGGCGAAGCTTGCTTCATCCGGATGCACGAGGGCCAGTTCATCGGCCACGGCACTGACGATCACGCCGCCCACGATCAGCACGTGGATATACGTGTAAGCCTTGCGGGCGATGCGGCCCGGGTCCTTCGAGTGGGCGATGCGGTGGTGGCCCGCTTCGGCGCCCGTGTCGAAATAAATCCACCACATGGCGATGCTGCCGACCAGAGCAGACAAGAAGCTCAGCCAGTTGCCGGCCGTCCATTCCAGGCCCGCGAACGTGGCGCCCGTCACCAGCAAGGATTCGCCCAGGGCGATGATGACGAACAGGCCGCAGCGTTCGGCCATGTGGCTGCCATCGACGTCCCAGTCGGCCGTCGTCGAGCGGCCCAGGCCCGGCATGCCGAACAGCATCCATGGTCCGGCCAGGTCGATCAGCAGGGCCGCGGCCCACCAGAAGATGCGCTGCTCGGGCGACGCGATGCCGCCGGCGATCCAGAAGATGCCGGAGAGCACGGCCCACAAGGCGATGCGCTGGAAATTGCGGCGGCGCGCCAGCGCTTCATGGCGCACGGCCCACCAGGCGAACAGGGGCCGGCCCACCTGCATGGCGACGTAGGCGCCCGCAAAGCCCAGGCCCCGCGTGCCGAACGCTTCCGGTATCGAGGCCGACATGATCAGCCCGCCCAGCATCAGCGCAAACAGGCTGATGCGCACGGGAATGCGCTCGGGGTCGAGCCAGTTGGTGATCCACGAGGTGAAGATCCACACCCACCAGACGGCCATCAGCAGCAAGCCCGTCTGCAGCCAGCCCACGGCGCTCAGGTGCGCCAGCAAGCCGTGCGACAGCTGCGTCACGGCAAACACGAACACGAGATCGAAGAACAGCTCGATCATGCCCACCTTGCCGCTGTCCAGCCCGCCCCGCGTGCGCAACAGCGATTTACTTAATTCCATAGCTACTCTTTCATTCATGCTTGATTAAAACGGTACGTCCCGGGTGGGTATTTATAACTTTACTGGCGTCAACAAGGGCAAGCCGGCGAAGTGGGCGGCCAGGTTATCGACGACCAGTTGACCCATCGCATGGCGTGTTTCCACGGTCAGGCTGCCCACGTGCGGCGTGAGCACGACGTTGGGCAAGGCGCGCAAGGCGTTTGGCACGCGCGGTTCGTCCGCAAACACGTCGAGGCCGGCCGCGCCCAGGTGGCCATCCTGCAAGGCGGCGATCAGGGCGTCTTCGTCGATCAGGGCGCCACGGGCGATATTGATCAGGGTGCCTTGCGGCCCCAGCGCGTCGAGCACGGTGCGGTCGACGATCTTGCGCGTGGCCGGCGTGCCAGGCGCGCAGACGATCAAATAATCGCTTTCCTGCGCCAGGGCCAGCAAGGACTCCGCGCGCGGCACGTCGGTGCCGGCAATGGCGCGCGGCTGGAAGTAGCGCACATGGATGCCGAAGGCGGCCAGGCGCAGCGCGATGGCTTGCCCGATCTGGCCGAAACCGAAGATGCCGGCCGTCTTGCCGCGCAAGGTAGATGCGGGGGCGATGGCCTCGCGGCGTTCCCAGCCCCCATCGCGCACGAAACGGTCGAGTGCCACGACATGCCGCGCGCTGGCCAGCAGCAAGGCCAGCGCCATGTCGGCCACGTCGTCCGTCAGCACGTTCGGCGTGGTGGTAACGGCAATGCCGCGCTCGCGCGCCACGTCGAGCGCCACGCCATCGAGGCCCACGCCATTGACGGCGACGATTTCCAATGCGGGCAGCAGGCCCATGTCGGCGGCGTTCAAGCCCAGCGCGCCCGTCGTGACGACGGCGCGGATGGCCGGCGCCCGCTCGGCCAGCCAGGCGCGGCGTTCATCCGCCGGCACTTGCCAGGCATGGTGGCAGGTATATTGCTGTTCCAGCTGCGCGTTGACGGCAGCCGAGGGACTGGGGGCGAGGATGAGGAGTTCGGGTGGCATGGGCGTCCTGGGTCGTGTCGACAAGATTTGCAGACGCAACTTAGCATATTTGAGGCCCAGCCGGGGATGGCATACCCTAATACGCCCCCTAAAACCCTGCACGCCGCGCGGTCTTTGCCTGCGTCAGGCTGCCCGATTCCGCCGTAGGTCGGCTTAGCCCGCAGGGCGCAAGCCGACAAGCGCTCCCACGCAACCTGTCAGATTACGCTGCGCTAATCTGACCTACAACTGGTCTTTGCCAGCGTCGGGCGACCCGATTCCGCCGTAGGTCGGCTTAGCCCGCAGGGCGTAAGCCGACAAGCGCCGCCACGCAGACTGTCAGATTACGCTGCGCTAATCTGACCTACATAGCATTCAATCCGGCTCAACCAGGGCAAGGCACGCGTTTGATCTTGCCGCCCGTCTTGAACGGGTCGGCGCCCGCGCCCGGGTTCGCATCCATGCCAAAGCACGTGGCACCGCCGGGGTTGACGACGCGCGTGGCGGGACGCCCATCGGCCGTCAGGTATTCCTCTACGCGGATGACGGGGCCGCCGCGCCAGGCGGAGGCGACCTGTTTCTGGAACGCGCTGTCGCCTGTGAGGTCGGCCGCGGCCAGCCAAGGCTGTTGTTGCTTGAGTTCGCCGCGCAAAGCCTTGTCGGCGGCGCCCGCAGCCAGCCTGGCGCGCGTGCGCAAATCGGGGCCAGCTGGTGCGTTCGGGGGCGCGACGGACAATTCCTCGGTGGGCATGGTGATGGCTTCTGCTGTCACGGGCGGCATGTCAGGCACGACGGACGGAACCTGAGCCCGCGCGCGCGGCACGGGAATCGGCATGGGTGGCGGCATGGCCATCGGCGGCGCCTGCGGCGCGGGCCGGGGCGGCAGCAAGGTCATGAAGGCCACTTCCGTATATTGCTTGAGCTGCCGCGCCGGCAGCAGGAGGAAATACAGGCCCAGCACATGCATGGCCAGGATCAGCGCGACGGCCGCGCCTTTGAAGCTCAAGCCGCCCCGTAGGCGCATGGAAGCGGACTGTAGATGGCGGTGCAATGGCATGCGGTTTCCTGTGGGCGCCGGGCGCGATGGCTTATTTTAGCGAAACTTGACCATAGGCATTAATAAATCCACAAGGTATCGCCTGGCGCGCCTTTTCTCGCCAGATTCCGGCACCCTGGGGTATCGGATGTTGCACAAATGACGACTTTTTCATCGCTTTCTCACACTTTCCCACGCGCCGCACCGCGCTGGAATATAATGATAATCATTCTCATTAATATCCAGATAACTCCATGCGCACCTTCCACCTCGTCCCTACCCCGTTCGCCCTGGCCGCCTTCCTGCTGGCCAGCGCCGCCGCCCACGCGCAAACCAGCACCGCAGCAGCGGCCGGCGACGCGCCAACCATGCCCACGGTAGTCGTCAATGCCTCGGCCGACGCGTCGGCGCAAGGACTGTCGAAAGCGTATGCGGGTGGCCAGGTGGCGCGCGGCGGGCGCATGGGCATCCTCGGTGCCGTGGACATGATGGACTCGCCATTCGGCAGCACCAGTTATACACAGCAATTCATTGCCGACCAGCAAGCGCGCAGCGTGGGCGACTTGCTGCAAAGCGATGGCGCGGTGCGCATGTCTCGCGGTTACGGCAACTTCCAGGAAGTGTATGTGATCCGCGGCTTCGCCCTCGATTCGGACGACGTGGCGTACAACGGCCTGTACGGCGTCCTGCCTCGTCAATATGTCTCGCCGGAATTACTCGAGCGCGTGGAAGTGTTCCGCGGCGCCAGCGCCTTCCTCAACGGCGCGGCGCCGGGCGGCAGCGGCATCGGCGGCGCCATCAACCTGATGCCCAAGCGCGCCGGCAACACGCCGCTGACGGAATTGACCGTGGGCGTGGAATCGGGCGGCCACGCCTACGCGGCCATCGACGTGGCGCGCCGCTTTGGCGAGCAGCAGGAATTCGGCGTGCGCGTGAATGCCGCCAAGCGCCAGGGCGAAACCGGCATCCAGCGCGAAGACCACGACGTGGGCATGTTCTCGGTCGGCCTCGACTACCGGGGCCGCGGCTACCGCCTGTCGGCCGACGCTGGCTACCAGAATTTCGATTTGACGGCGCCGCGCCCTTCCATCAACACGGGCAGCCTGACGGCCTTGCCAGGCGCACCCGATGCGTCGAAGAACTTTGCCCAGCCATGGAGCTATTCGAAGGAGCATGACGTGTTCGGCACGGCACGCGCCGAAGTCGACCTCGCCAAGGATGTCGTAGCCTGGGCCGCGTTCGGCAGCCGCTCGACGAAGGAAGCGAACAGCCTGGCCCAACCGACGTTGAGCGCGCTCAATGGCGATGCCAGCGTGTACCGCTTCGACAATGCCCGCAAGCAGGAAATCCGCACGGGCGAACTGGGCGTGCGCGGCAAGCTCCATACCGGCGCCGTCCGCCACACCCTGGTGGCCAGCTGGTCCGGGCACTGGAACGAGGCGAAAAATGCGTATGCGATCAGCGATTACGCGGGCTTGCCGACGAATATCTACCATCCGCTGGACGTGGCCATGCCGCCCACCGTGCCCGCGAACTCGGGCGGCGTGATGAGCGACCCGCGCCTGACGCAAAAGACTATCCTCAACAGCTACGCCGTGGCCGATACCATGGCCTTCCTCGACGACCGGCTGCTGCTGACCGTGGGCCTGCGCCGCCAGCAGATCCGCGATGCGGCATATGCCTATGGCACGGCTGTGCAATATTCCAGCTATGACAAGAGCGCCACGACGCCCGTGGCCGGCATCGTCTACAAGGCCGGCAAGAACGTGTCGGTCTACGCCAACTACATCGAGGCGCTGGTCAAGGGCCCCGTTGCCAGCGGTACCTATTTCGATGGCCAGAACGACGTGCCACTGAGCAACAAGGGCGAAGTCTTCTCGCCCTACAAGTCGAAGCAGAAGGAAATCGGCGTCAAATATGACGGCGGCAGGCTGGGCATGAGCGCCGCGCTGTTCTCGACCGCCAAGCCCTTGCCGGCCGTGGTCGGCTCGCGCGCCACCTTGTCGGGCGAACAGCGCAACCAGGGCCTGGAACTGTCCGTCTTCGGCACGCCGATGGCGGGCGTGCGCCTGCTGGGCGGCCTGACCTGGCTCGATACGGAACAGCGCAAGACGGACAAGCCGGCCAACAATGGCAAGAACGCCATCGGCGCGCCAAAAACACAGCTCAGCGTGGGCGGCGAATGGGACGTGCCCGACGCGCCAGGCTTGAGCCTGAATGCCCGCACCGTCTACACCTCGACGCAGTATGCGGATCTGGCCAACAGCAAACAGTTGCCGTCCTGGACCCGCGTCGACATCGGCGCGCGCTACCTGACGCAGGTGGCGGGCCATGACGTGACCTTGCGCGCGCGCATCGACAACGTGGCCGACCGCAGCTACTGGGCCTCGGCCGTCTCCTCGTTCGACGCGGGCAGCCTCGTGCTGGCAGCGCCGCGCACCTTCGTCGTATCGGGCAGCGTGGCGTTTTAACCGGACCGACGCGAAGCTGCCCCTTCCCCGGGCCGCTTCGCGTGCGCGCCTGTGCCAACGGCCGGATATGGGCGACAATGCCCGCATGAAACTCCCTGCCCTCCTGTTATTGCTCTGCCTGTCCCTGCCCGCCGCTGCCCAAAAGCAGGCCGCCTGCCCTTACGCGGCCTGGAAAAGCGGTTTCAAGGGCGATGCGCGGGCGCAAGCCATGTGTCTGCTGCGCCCCGTGAAACTGTATGCGCGTCTGGGCGACAGTGCGCCGCTGCCGGCCTTTCTTGCCGCCCACGTCGGCCAGCGCACGGGCATCGCCCCCGTCGCCCTGCGCGCCTGGCTGGCGGAACAAGGCATCGCCGAGGCGGACGCGGGCGGCGCCGTCGATGCACCGCTGTCGCGCGCCGTGGGCCGGCTGGCCGCGCCCATGGCCCGCTATTTCGTCATCCACGACACCAGCTACCCGAATTTTCTCAACGAAACCATTCCCGATCACATCAACGACGCCAGCTGGGATTTCAACGATTTCAACTTGCGCAATCCGGCGCTCGGCGGCGGTCCGAAGGGCCATGTCTACGTGAACCGCCTCGGCGATTCCCTGGCCGTGCGCGACTTTGGCACGGCCGGCTATGCCAGCAAGCTGGAAAAGGACAAGCCGTCGCTGACGGGTCTGTTCCTGCACGTGGAACTGGTGCAGCCGCGCAACTCCGTGCCCGGCGGCGGCAAGGGCAACGATGGCCTGGCGCCCGATCCCGGCTTTACGCCGGCCCAATACGACCGCCTGGCCCTGCTGTATATCGCCGCCAGCGTGCGCAAGGGCACGTGGCTGATTCCCGCCTTCCACGCCGTGCTCGATACGGGCTTTGCGAACGGTCATGACGACCCGCAAAACTTTTCGCTGGAGCAATGGGATGCGGCCCTCAGCCATTTGAGCGCCGTCATGACGGGCGCCCACGCGTCAAATTGAACGCCACCTGCGCGCCGATTTGGAGGATACTTTAGCTCCCGCCTTGCATCGCGCGGATGCCGGGATGTCGATGGGGAGCCGCGATGACCTATGCCTCTGACCAGAAAATGCTTGCGCTGGACATGCCCGCCCGCACGCGGCGCATCTTCAGCATGCGCGATGCCGTGCTGACGCAGTGGGAGCACGAGGTGCGCGCCAAGGTACGCGGCGCCGATGCCTTGCTCACGCCCATCCTCATCAACACCTTGCCCGCCTTCTTCGACAACCTGGCCGAAGCGCTCACGCCAGGCTACCCGCGCGACGACGCCACCAGCAACACCAACGCGCCTGCCGTGCATGGCAACGAACGGGCGCGCATGACCAGTTATGGCCCGGAACAGGTAATTCAGGAATACCAGATTTTCCGCGACTGCTTCGCCGCCGCCGCGCTGGAGGCGGGCGTGCCGCTGCGGCGAAAGGACTGGAAGGTGATCAATGCCTCGATCGATACGGGCATCCGCGAAGCCATCCTGGAATTTACCGCCATGCACGAAAGTTTTCAGCGCCGCATCGCCGCCGGGCTGTCGCACGACATGCGCAATCCCCTGTCCGTCATGCTCAACAGTGCACAGCTGCTGCAGCGGCGCGCGCAACAGCCGGACGTGGCGGCGCTGGCGCTGAAAATTATCGAGCACGGCAAGCGCCTCGACGACATGATCCAGGAATTGCTCGATACGCTCAGCTACCACCGGGGACAAAAGCTGCCCCTCGTCCTGCGGCGCCTCGACGTACTGCCGCTGGCACGGCAGGTTGCCGACAGCGTCAATATCGGCCATCCGGGCAAATGCGTGGTCAGCGGCACCTCCGTGACGGGCTGGTGGTGCGAAAATTCGCTGCGCCGTGCCCTGGAAAACCTCGTCGTCAATGCCGTCAAGTATGGCGACGACGGTCCCATCCATATTCATATCGACAGTTTGCGCGAACGCATGATCTTGAGCGTGCACAACACGGGCAGCAATATCGCGCAAGACCAGACGCAGCGCATCTTCGAATACCTGCGCCGCGAGCACGAAGGCAACGCGCCCGGCTGGGGTATCGGCCTGCCCTTCGTGCAAAACGTGGCGGAAAGCCACGGCGGCAGCGCGCTGGTCGACAGTGCGCCGGAAACGGGCACCACGTTTACCATCGACCTGCCGATCGATTGCCGGCCCTTCGTCACGCCAGGCACCTGATCGCAGCTACGCCCCATCTGCCGGCAAAATCGCTGCCGTAGCGCACCAAAGCGGTGCGGATGACGGTTTTACGCCACAAAAGTGGTCATTTTTTACATACTTTCGGGTGTGCGCCATTGGCACGCTTCCTGCTGAGCTATAGTCAGACACGGCTCAAGGGAAATCACAACATGGCAAATTTTTTCAATGAAATGACTGCAGATGACGTGGGGACGGACAGCAAGGTACGTGAACACTATCGTGAATTCAACAACTGGCTGGAACAGCAATCGCCCGAGACCATCGCCCGCAAGCGGGCCGAAGCCGACCTGACGTTCCGCCGCGTCGGCATCACGTTTGCCGTCTACGGCGACGATGCCGGCACGGAACGCCTGATTCCGTTCGATACCATCCCCCGCATCATCCCCGCCGCCGAATGGGCGCAGATGCAGACGGGCCTGGTGCAGCGCGTGCAAGCCTTGAACATGTTCATCCATGATATCTATCATGAGCAAAACATCATCAAGGCGGGCATCATTCCCGCCGAGCAAATCTACAAGAATGCCCAGTACCGCCCGGAAATGCAGGGCATTGCCGTCGCTTCCGACATCTATGCGCACATCGCCGGCGTCGACATCGTGCGCGCGGGCCAGGGCGAATTCTATGTACTGGAAGACAATCTGCGGGTGCCGTCCGGCGTATCCTACATGCTGGAAGACCGCAAGATGATGATGCGGCTGTTCCCGGAACTGTTCGCGCGCAACCGCATCGCGCCCGTCGACCATTACCCGGACATGCTGCTCGACAACCTGCGCTCCGTCGCGCCCATGGGCGTCGATGACCCGACGGTCGTCGTCATGACGCCCGGCATGTACAACTCCGCCTACTTCGAGCACGCTTTCCTGGCCCAGCAGATGGGCGTGGAACTGGTCGAAGGCAAGGATTTGTTTGTCAACGACAATTCCGTCTACATGCGCACCACGCGCGGGCCCAAACGCGTCGACGTCATTTATCGCCGCGTCGACGACGATTTCCTCGACCCGCTGGCCTTCCGCTCCGATTCCTCGCTGGGCGTGCCGGGCCTGCTGTCCGTCTACCGCGCGGGAAGAGTCACCCTCGCGAACGCCATCGGCACGGGCGTGGCCGACGACAAGTCGATCTACCCCTTCGTGCCGGACATGATCAAATTCTACCTGTCGCAGGAACCGATCCTCAACAACGTGCCCACCTACCAGTGCCGCAAGGCGGCCGACCTGTCCTACGTGCTGGCGAATCTGGCGAAACTCGTCGTCAAGGAAGTGCATGGCGCGGGCGGCTACGGCATGCTGGTGGGGCCGGCGTCGAGCCTGGCGCAGATCGAGGACTTCCGCCAGCGCCTGCTGGCCAATCCGGGCGGCTACATCGCACAGCCGACCCTGGCCCTGTCCGCCTGCCCCACGTATGTCGATGCCGGCATCGCACCGCGCCACATCGATCTGCGCCCGTTCGTGCTGTCGGGCAAGACCATTTCCATGGTACCGGGCGGCCTGACCCGCGTGGCGCTGGGCGAAGGCTCGCTGGTGGTCAATTCCTCGCAGGGAGGCGGCACCAAGGATACCTGGGTACTGGAAGCCACATTATCAGAAGAAAAAGCAGCTTTTGCAGGAGAGAAAACATGCTGAGCCGCACTGCCGATCATTTGTTCTGGATGGCCCGCTACACGGAGCGGGCGGAAAATACGGCGCGCATGCTCGACGTCAACATGCAGACGTCCATGCTGCCGCAGTCCGAGCAGGACGCGGAGCAAGGCTGGCGCGCCACTCTGGGCATTTCCGAGCTGCAAAGCGCGTACGACCACCAATATGGCCGCTTCCATACGCGCGACGTGCTCGACTTCATGGTGCGCGACCCGAACAACCCCTCGTCCATCCTGGCCTGCCTGACGGGTGCGCGCGAAAACGCCCGCGCCGTGCGGGGGACGTTGACGACGGAAGTGTGGGAAATCCAGAACGCCACCTGGCTCGACATGCAGAAGCGCCTGAAAAGCAATCTGCTGGAAACGGACCCCAGCGCCTTCTTCGAATGGGTCAAATACCGCTCGCATCTGTCGCGCGGCGTGACCCTGGGCACCATGCTCAAGGACGAAGCCATCCACTTCATTCGCCTGGGCACCTTCCTCGAGCGGGCCGACAACACGGCGCGCATCCTCGACGTGAAGTTCCATGGCGCGCGCGACACCTCGAAAGACATCACCCAGCGCGACTTTTACTACTGGGCCGCCCTGCTGCGCTCCGTGTCCGGCTTCGAAATCTACCGCAAGGTCTACCGCGACGTGATCACGCCGGCGCGCGTGGCGGAATTGCTGATGCTGCGCGGCGACATGCCCAGGTCGCTCCTTGCCTGCATGGATGACGTGGTGGAAAATCTGAAACATATCCGCAACGACGTGTCGGCCGATACGGAGCGGTTCGCCGGCAAGCTGCATGCGGAACTGAAATTCGGCCATATTGACGACATCATGAAGGCGGGCCTGCACGTGACCCTGACGGAGTTTCTGGAAAACATCTATGAGCTGGGCAACCGGGTCAGCCGCGACTTCCTCGTTCCCTTGGCGGCCTGATGCAGCTCACCATCCGCCACGAAACCCGCTACGCCTACAGTGCGCCGCTGGCCTACACTATCCAGCAGCTGCACCTGACGCCGCGTATCGAGCCGCAGCAGCGGGCCCTGTCCTGGCAAATCACGACGCCGGGCCAGTGCCACGCCTATACGGATGCCTACGGCAACCTGTCGCATATGCTGACCATTAACGGCAGCCATCAGTCGCTGAGCCTGGTCGCCCAGGGCGTGGTGGAAACCATCTACCCGCACAAGGGACGACTGAACCTGGTCGATACCCTGTCCCCGCTGTTGTTTACCATGCCGACGCCGCTGACGCAGGCCAACCCTGCCATCGTGGAGCTGGCGGCCGCCAGCCTGCCGGACCGCCGCGTGACGGCCGGCACGGGCCATCTGCTGCGCCTGGCCGAGCACATCGTCGGCAAGGTGGCGTATGAAAGCGGCGCCACCATGGTCACCACCACGGCCGGCGACGCCCTGGCACTGGGGCGCGGCGTGTGCCAGGACCACGCCCATCTGTTCCTCGCCTGCTGCCACGCCTGGGGTATCCCGGCCCGTTATGTGTCCGGCTACATCGACCCAGGCACGACGGGCCACGCGGCCAGCCACGCCTGGGTCGACGCCTGGACGGAAGACACGGATTTCGCAGGCTGGGTCAGCATCGACGTGACCCACGCGCGGCTGATGACGGATGCGTATTGCCGCCTGGCCATCGGGCGCGACTACGATTCGGCGGCGCCCGTGCGCGGCGTGCGCCAGGGCGGCGGCACGGAAACGCTGCACGTGGATGTACAGATCGTGCCCGTGTAAATAGGCAGGAATGAGGCTGGCCGGGGCTTGCGGCCGAGACTCAAGCCCCGGCTGGTGTAGAATGCTCCCCCTTTTGGATTTGATTTACGACGATGACTTATTGCATAGGCATGCGCCTGAACGAAGGCCTGGTCTTCCTGTCCGACTCCCGCACCAACGCCGGCGTGGACCAGGTGGGCACCTTCCGCAAGATGAGCGTGTTCGAGAACCCGGGCGACCGCATGCTGGTCCTGATGACGGCCGGCAACCTGTCGATCTCGCAGGCGATCCGCCAGATCGTCTCCGAACACGTGGATGCGGACGGACGCAGCATCTGGAACGTGGCCAGCATGTACGACGCGGCGCGCATCGTGGGCGAAGCCGTGCGCACCGTGCACCTGCGCGAAGCGAAGGCCCTGGCCGACTGCGGCATCGATTTCAACGTCAGCATCATTGTGGGCGGCCAGATAGGCGCCGAGCGCTGCCGATTGTTCCAGGTGTATTCGGCCGGCAATTTCATCGAATCGCATGATGAAAACACGTATTTCCAGATCGGCGAAGCCAAATACGGCAAGCCCATCATCGACCGGGTCATCAACCCGTTCACGCGCCTGGACGAAGCGGCCAAGTGTGCGCTGATCTCCATGGATTCCACCTTGCGCTCGAACATTTCCGTCGGCTTGCCGCTCGATCTGCTCGTCTACGAGACGGGCAGCCTGGCCGTCACGCGCTTCGTCACCATCGATGAAAAGAACCAGTATTTCCGCATGATCCGCGACACCTGGGGCGAGCAATTGAAACATGTGTTCGAAGGCATCGTCGATCCCGTGTGGAACGCGGCGCCCGAGACCACCACGAACGTGCTGTCGTCAAGCAACATGCACAGCAAGCCCGTGCGCGTAGCCATCCCCGAACACGTGAGCCGCGGCGGCCTGACGGTGGCCCCTCTGCAATCCTTGGCGCAGCAGTTCAGCGACGACAAGCAGCATTGACCTGCCGCGCACCGCGTGCGCGCGGTGCTGGACAAGTCGCTTTCCGCGTGCTTTTATGGCAATATGAGTTGATATTTAATTCATACTGATCAGAGAGGCAGGTAGCGCATGGACTTGATTACTTCCGCCGTCGTGGCGGCCATCGAACATGGCGCGCCGGGCCACGCGCCGGAAGCCGTCGCCAGCCACTATCAACGCCTGAAGCTGGCCATCGCCAAGTTCGACAGCGCCGCCGCCATCCTGGCCGCCATCGCCGCGCTGGAGGCCGAACCCGCCAATACCCAGCTGCAACTGGCCCTGTCGGCTGCCCTCTCCACGGCGAAAGTACCCGATGACATGGAAACCCTGTTCGCCGCGCAAGGCTTGCTCGATGCGCTGCGTCCGCCCGTAGCCCTGCCGCCGGCAGCGCCTGCGGCGCAAACGGCGCCCGCCCCCGCCGACAAAAGCGCCGTCGTGTCGAACTACGCGGTGGTGAAAGTGTATTTCGCCACGGACCGCCAGCGCGACGTGGGCAAGCCGCCGGCCCAGCGCTTCAGCGGCGAACGCAACGTCATGGGAGGCAATGGCCCGCTCAGCTATGGCAGCTGCGACATCAGCATCCCGCGCGACCACCGCATGGGCCAGCTGGAATCGCCGTCGCTGTGGCGCCTGGAATTTCGCGACGACCCGGTCAAGCACGTGGTGGTGCTGTCGGCCGACGTGCAGGACCGCGACAACTTCTTTGCCGCACTGAAAACCCAGATCCGCGCGTCGGCCGGCAAGAGCGCCTTTATCTTCGTGCACGGCTACAACGTGAGTTTCGAGGATGCGGCGCGGCGCACGGGACAAATGGCCTACGACCTCGGTTTCGACGGCGCGCCCGTGTTCTACAGCTGGCCGTCGCGTGGTGAAGTGGCCAGCTACACCATCGATGAAAACAATATCGAATGGAGCACGCCCCACATCACGGCCTTCCTGGCCGACTTTCTCGCCAGCACGGAGGCGGCGCAAGTCTATCTGGTGGGCCACAGCATGGGCAGCCGGGGCCTGGCGCGCGCCGCGGCCGACTTGCTGGCCGCGCAACCGCAGCTGGCGCAAAAGATCACGGAAATCATCCTGTCCGCGCCCGACATCGACGCCGCCATCTTCAAACAGGATATCGCGCCCAAACTGGCCGGCGCGCGCAACCCCGTCACTTTATATGCCTCTTCGCAAGACCTGGCGCTGGCCGCCTCGAAAGCCGTGCACGGCTACGCGCGGGCAGGCGACAGCGGCGCCGGCATGCTGATCGTGGCGGGCGTGGAAACCATCGACGCCACCGGGGTCGACACGAGCTTCATGAAGCACTCCTACTTTGCGGAAAAGCGCTCGGCCCTGTCCGACATGTTTTATCTGATACGCAACCATGCGCGCGCCGACCAGCGCTTTCTCGAGCCCGTCGATACGGCCGCCGGCCGCTATTGGACGTTCAAACCATGACGCCGTTCCATCCGGTGCGGCACGCATGCTAAGATACGGCCCATAGGGTGGCAACGGGCACGGCGATGACGCCGTCAGCCGATCCCCCGCAAGCAGGCTTATCATGTTGACATCATCTTCTACACCGCACGCCGAATCGCTGATCCGCAACACCAACGCCCGCGTCACCAAGACGCGCGTGAAGGTGCTCGACTTTTTAATGGCGCAAAGCCGTTCGCTGACCCACCATGAAATCCAGCAAGCGCTGTCGCAGGACAGCGATATCGATTCCGTCACCCTGTACCGGGTGCTGGAATGGCTGACGGAAAATGAACTGGTGCACCGCATCGCGGGCGCCGACCAGGTGTGGCGCTTCAGCGCCGGTGCCGGCCACCAGGCGCACGAGCACGCGCACTTTCAGTGCACCAAATGCGCGAACGTCACCTGCTTCAACGAAGTCAAGCTGCCGCCGCCCGTGCTCTTGCCGGAAGGTTTCAGCGGCGGCGAAGTCGATTACCTGATCAAGGGCCTGTGCCCGCGCTGCAAGTAAGACCCTTCTGACATCACTTGAGCAGCAAGGCCAGGTGATGCTCGTCATAAAACAGGTCGCCCACGCGCATCGAGCGCGGCTCCGTGCCATACGCGATAAATCCCAGGGATTCATACAGGCGCAGGGCGGCATTGTTTTCCGCATTCACGCTCAAGTGCACTTGCATGATGGCAGGGTCCGTCTCGGCCAGTTCGATGCAGGCGTTCACCAGACGCCGCGCCACGCCATGGCCCCGCTGCGTCACATCGACGAACACGCCCCATAACACGGCCTTGTGCGACAGCTGGCGCAGCGATTCGCGCCGCAAGCCGGCAAAACCGACGAGACGATCGCCATCGAAGGCGCCAAAGCCGCGCTGCAGGGTGCCGCCGGCGATGCGCTGCACGTGTTCTTCCGGCGTGCGCGCCAGCTCATCCTCGCGTGACGCCGAAAACGAGCTGGGCGAATCGAGGATGGCGCGCAGGCGCAGCGCGCAAAAGGCGGTGGTGTCGGCTGGCGTCAGCAGGCGGATGACGATATCGGGTGCGGGCATGGGAGGACTCGGCAGTTTTTTCCCATTATACCCACGCCCTTCCCTTACGCACGCACGCGGCGCAAGCCCAGCAAGGTCCAGCCGTACACGGCCGCCATCAGCAAGACCATGGCCGCGCCCAGCGCCGCCGTCCAGCTTTCCGGCAGCGACCAGGCCGGATCAAGCTTGCCGGCAGCCATGTAAGCGGCCATCGCCACGCAGATGGCGACGATGGGCCAGCCCAGGCGGCGCCGGAACGCCCGCACGACATCAAGCTTGCCGGTGCGCATGACCTTTGCCGTGACCCAGCCATCGAAGGTATCCGTCACGCCCATGCCGACGGCAAACACCGTCCCCGTCAGCAAGGCTGGCCCCATGCCGCCCAGCGCCACGGCCGCGTAGCCCCAGGCCGCCGCCTGCAAGGCCGTATCGAACACCAGCGCGAACAGCATGCCGACGAGGATGGCGCCCAGCGGCCCGGACGCGCGCCGCAGCCAGCCTGGCAGCAGCCGGCCGCGCACCTCGGCCAGTTGCGCGCCAGCCAGCAAGCTGCGCGCATTCAGCGCGGCTATCACCAGCAGCAAGACGATGGGCAGCCATTCCAGCCAGCCGAACACGCTTTCCGAAGGAGTGAATTGCCTGGATGCCAGGGCGGCAACGGCCACGATGGCCAGCACGCAGACGCCATGGCCGAGGGCAAACAGCGCCCCCATCCACGGCGTCCAGCGCGGGTGGGCCGCCTGGCTACGCAAGGTGAGGCCATCGACGGCGGCCAGGTGGTCCGGTTCCAGGCCATGCCGCATGCCAAGCAGAAAGATCAGCGCCAGGGCGGGCAAGCCCGCTCCCACGCTCATGCGGCCACCCCGACGGGACTATCCGCCTTGACCACGCAGCGGTCCAGGCCCCGGATCAGCATCTCCTGCGGCAAGTCGCGGCCGATAAAAATGATCTTGCTGGCGCGCGGCTCATCGTCGCGCCACTGTGCGCCCAATTCCGAGCCCATCAGCATGTGCACGCCCTGGAACACGGCGCGGCATGGCAAGTCGGCAACATACAAAATGCCCTTGTAGCGCATCAGCTGGGCGCCGAACAGCTGCACCACGGCATCGAGAAAGTTTTCCACCTGCAGCAGATCGAGGGGCTGGGCCTGGTGGTACACGAACGATTGCACGCCGTCCCCATGGCGGTGGCCCAATTCTCCGAGGAAATCCGGCTCCAGCTCGACGATGGCGTTCAGATTGAAACCGCGGATATTCAGGATGTCACGCAAGGGCACATTGCCGAAGCGCACTTTCTGTATGCTGGCGCGGCCATTGATGGCGACCAGGCGCTGGCGCAGCGCGGCCAGGTCGTCCTTGCTGACCAGGTCCGTCTTCGACAGCAGGATGCGGTCGGCAAAGCCCACTTGCTCCTGCGCTTCCTTGTGCGCCGTCAATTGCTGCTGCGCATGGCGCGCATCGACCACCGTCAGGATGGCGTCCAGCATGTAGCACTCGCTGACGGAGGGTTCCGCAAAGAAGGTTTGCGCCACGGGACCCGGCGCGGCCAGGCCCGTCGTTTCGATGATGACGTGATCAAACGTGATGCTTCCCGCCGCGCGCCTGGCGTGCAAATCGCCCAGGATGCGGATCAGGTCGCCCCGCACGCTGCAGCAGATGCAGCCATTGTTCATTTCCACGATCTGCTCGTCGCTGTCCTGCACCAGCAAGCCATGGTCGATGCTTTCGGCGGCGAATTCATTTTCGATCACGGCGATGCGCACGCCGTGATCGCCCTGCAATATGCGCTCGAGCAAGGTGGTTTTCCCACTGCCGAGAAAACCCGTGATGATGGTGACGGGGATCAGTTCTGTCATAGTGTGTTCCTGTCCAAGTTAATCTTCGAGTTCTTCCATTCGTTGCCATTGGGGAAACGGGTCGGGCAGCTTGCGCCAGGCGGCCATGCCCTGGCGCGTTTCCGTGGTGTTGAGTTGACATTTCCTTAAGTCCGCCTCGATGGCCGCCTGGTCCATGTCCTGGCCGATGAAGACGAGCTCCTGGTAGCGGTCGCCGTACGTTTCGCTCCAGCCCGCCTTGACTTCCGCCAGCGAGGCGGCGTCCGTGGGCCAGCGCTCCTTCGGCACGGACGCCCACCACAGGCCCACGGGCTCGATATTCATCAGCTTGCCCGCGCCGGACAGGCTGGCCACCCACTCGGGGCGGCTGGCCAACCAGAAATATCCCTTGCTGCGCACCACGCCCGGTATCGGTTGCGAGATGAAATCGTGCAGGCGCTGCGCGTGGAATGGCTCCTTCGCCCGGTAGACGAAGCTGCCGATGCCGTAGGTTTCCGTCTCCGGTGTGTGGCTGCCAGCCAACTCCTGCGCCCAGCCCGGCATGGCGGCTGCGTGCTCCAGGTCGAACAAGTGCGTGCCCAGGATGGCGTCGAGCGGCACGACGGACTGGTTGGTTTCGATGATGCGCGCGCCGGGATTGAGGGCTTTTAAAATGGCCAGCACGCGCCGGCGCTCGTCCGCCGCCACCATGTCGACCTTGTTGAGGACGATGACATTGGCAAACTCGATCTGTTCCGTGAGCAGGTTGGCCAGCTGGCGGTCGTCGCCCTCGCCCGCGATCTCGCCGCGCTGCTCCAGGCTGTCTTCGCTATGAAAATCCGCCAGCAGGTTGGCGCAGTCGACGACGGTGACCATGCAGTCGATGCGGGCCACGTCGTTCAGGCTGTCGCCGTGCTCGTCCTCGAAGTCGAAGGTGGCGGCCACGGGCATCGGCTCGCCCACGCCCGTCGATTCGATCAACAGGTAATCGAAGCGGTCTTCGGCAGCCAGGCGCCGCACTTCCAGCAGCAGATCGTCGCGCAGGGTGCAGCAGATGCAGCCGTTCGACATTTCCACGAGTTTTTCTTCCGTGCGCGACAGTGCCGCGCCGGCCGCCTCGGCACTGTCCTTGACCAACGAAGCGTCGATATTGACTTCGCTCATGTCGTTGACGATGACGGCCACGCGCTTGCCTTCGCGGTTGCGCAGTATGTGGTTGAGCAAGGTGGTCTTGCCGGCGCCGAGAAAGCCGGACAGGACGGTGACGGGGAGTTTGCGCTGGGGCATGGGGAATCCTTCGAATTGGTGGGTGCGTGATGGCGGATATAAATGCAGTTCAATTGCATTTGCGAATTATAATGCAACTTACTTGCATTGGCGTGACAATCGTCACCTGCCATCCTGAACACGCCGCGCAGTCCAGGCCACCTCCTCAAGGTGCTATAGTGGAATCGCACCGGCTCTGCTATCGAAGCAAGCGCCTGGCGACTGAACAGCTAAATTCTCACAGTGCCCAAGGAATCGATGATCTTACGCAGCCATACAACGTTTTTTGCATTAGTTATTTTGATGATGGGCAGTGCGATTGCCGCGGAAATAAAGCACCCGATCAAGCACTATATTTACTTCAATCACCGTGAACCGCACGGGGAAAACATCCGCGCGGATAAGGCATTAAGCGATCCGCGCTTCAGCGGTGCTCAAATCGTGTACACCTGGCGCAGCCTGGAGCCGGAACAGGACCGTTACGATTTTGCGCCGATCCGCCACGACATCAGCTATCTCGACTCGATCGGGAAAAAGCTGTGGATACAACTGCAGGAAAAATCATTCACGCCGCGCCACAATGTGCCGGCGTATTTGCTCAGCGATCCTCGCTACCAGGGCGGCATCATCAAGCAGAGCATGCTTTCCGCACCGGAACGCGACCCGCATAAAGCGGTCACCGATGATGAATATGGCTGGTCGCCAAAAATGTGGGAAGCGCCGGTACGCGAGCGTTATCAACGCTTGATCCAGGCGTTGGGCAAGGAATTTGACGGGAAAATCGAGGGCATCAATTTCAGCGAAAGCTCGATCGACATTGGCGTGGAGGACGGCAAGGGAAATACGACGTTCCCCGATGATTTCAAGCCGCAACAATATGTCGACGCCATCAAGGACAACATGCAGGTACTGGCCGCGGCTTTTCCCCACACCACCACCATGGTGTATCTGAATTTCCTGCCCGGTGAATGGCTGCCGTGGACCGACAAGGGCTATATGCGCGGCCTGTTTGCGCAAGCGCAAGCGCTGCGGATGGGCGTCGGCGGTCCTGACCTGATGCCGTATCGGAAAAGCCATATGGGCCAGAGTTACGGTTTTATCAAGGACTATCCGGCGAACCTGGTCAAGGGCATGGCCGTACAGGACGGCAACCTGCGCCAAATCAATCCCCGTACTGGGAAAAAGAATTCAGTCGAAGACTTGCTCGACTTTGCCCGCAACTACCTGGGCCTCGACTATATTTTCTGGGTGGAAGACGAGCCTTACTTCAGCAATGAAGTACTGAAAAAACTGCCGGCACATTGACAGGCAGCCGCGCCATCGCGCGCGACCCTGTCTCCATGCGCCTTGCACGGCTGTCATCGCCGCGTCATATGGCGGCGTTACAGTCGCGTCCTTTGAATCTTTCCGAGGGCGGTAATGAAAACAAATTGGGTCATGCTGGCGGCGCTGGCAAGTGCGGGTCTCGTCGGTTGCAACGGCAGTTCGAATACGGCGCCAGCCATTCCCGAGGGCACGACGGTCACCGTGGCATTGCTGGAAACGACCGATATCCACTCGAACGTCTTGAGCTACAACTATTACGCGCTGGCCGAAGACACGAGCCTGGGCCTGGAGCGCACGTCGACCCTGATCCAGGCGGCGCGCGCGGAAAATCCGAACAATGTGCTGCTCGACGATGGCGACGTCATCCAGGGCACCTTGCTGGCCGACCTGCAGGCCGTGGCCGCGCCCGTTCCTTGCAGCAGCACGCTAGCCGTGCACAAGGCCATGAACGCGCTGAAATACGACGCGGGCGGCATGGGCAACCATGAATTCAACTATGGCTTGCCCTACCTGAGCCAGATCACCAACACGGATTTCGGCATACCGGGCGTGGCCAAGCCCACGGGCACCTGCGGCGCGCCCGCCTTCCCTTCCGTGCTGAGCAATGTCGTCGGCGTGAGCAGCGGCAAGCCCATCTTCCAGCCCTACGCCCTGCTGCCCCGCGATTTCGCCGCCACAGCGCCCGACGGCAGCAAGCTGACCGTGAAAATCAATGTGGGCGTGCTGAGCTTTGTACCGCCGCAAATCCTCGAATGGGACCAGAAAGTGCTCGCCGGCAAAGTCAGCGTGACGGGCGTGCAGGAAGCGGCGAAACAGTATGTGCCGGAATTGCGCAACAAGGGCGCCGACCTCGTCGTGGCCCTGTCCCATGGCGGCCTGGACACCAGCGCCTACAGCCCGAAGATGGAAAACGGCAGCTATCACTTGACCAGCACGGGCATCGACGCGCTGATGATCGGCCACTCGCATTTGATCTTCCCGAAAGGCAAAGAGACGGGCGCGGCCGCGCTGGACGCCTCGTTTGCCGCCTTCCCCGCCAGCGCGAAGATCGACGCCGTCAACGGCTTTGTGAACGGCGTGCCCACCGTCATGGCGCAAAGCTGGGGCCGCCGTCTGGGCATCATCAAGCTGACCATGGTCTATCAGGGCGGCAAGTGGGTGGTGCAGCCGGCCAAGACGACGGTGGAATCGCGCGGCTTCAAGTACACGGACGGCACGACCCTCGTGAAAGCCGACCCGGCCATCGCGCCGCTGGTAGCCACCGAGCATGCGGCCACCATCGCCTACGCCAAGCAGCCGCTGGGCATCAGCACGGATTTCGAGATGTCCGCCTATTTCGCGCTGGTGGGCGACGTGAGCGCCATCCAGCTGGTGAACCAGGCACAGCTCGATTACATGAAAAACTTCATCGCCACCAGCACGGATGCGACCTTGTCCAGCTACAAGAATATCCCCGTCATCTCGTGCAGCGCGCCATTCAAGGCGGGCCGCAACGGGCCGTCGGACTTCACGGACGTGGCCGCGGGCGCGACGCCGGCCGCGCCAATCGGTTTGCAGGTGCGCAATCCGGGCGACCTGTATCTATATAGCAATAACAACCTGCAAGCCGTGAAAATCAAGGGCGCGGACTTGAAGGCGTGGCTGGAAACGTCGGCCAAGCAATTCGCGCAGATCGATCCGAGCGCCACGGCGGAGCAGGACCTGGTGCCGTCGTATGGCACGATTTACAACTACGACGTGTTCTACGCGGAAAACAATGCCCTCACGTACCAGATCGACGTGACGAAAAAGGTCGGCAGCCGTATCGTCAACCTCATGTACAAGGGCGCGCCCGTGGCCGATGGCGATGATTTCATCGTCGCCACCAACGATTACCGCGCCGGTGGCGGCGGCGCCGTGCCGGGCATCGACGGCAGCAAGACCATCATCAAGTCGCCCGATGCGAACCAGGCCGTGGTCAGCAACTACCTGGCGTCGCTCAGTACCAAGGGCGGCAAGGTGACGCTGGCGGCCAATGGCAGCGCGCGCAGCTGGAGCTTCGTCAAGACGGCCACGGCCGGCCCCGTGATCCTGCGCTCGGCGCCGGGCCACCTGGCGCTGGCGCAAGGCAGCGGCATCGCCAGCGTGGCGGCCGAAGGCGGGCTCGATGCCAGCGGTTTCGCCAAGTACCGCATCGACCTGAGCAAATAAGGTCCATGGGCCGGAACTGCGTCAGTTCCGGCCTGTTTTGATGAAAGTTCATCCAGATGAAACACGCCCTCTCCCTTCCCGCCGTCGTGCTGGCTACCGTCCTGGCCGCCTGCCAGTCGTCGCCACCACCCACGGCGGCGGAAATCGAAGCCGTGGCCATGCTCGCGCGCCAGGCGGGCGACCACCAGGCCGAACGCAAGGTACGCAGCTGGGCCGGCAAGGACATGCCCGTCGCCGAACGCGAACTGGCGCTGATTTACCAGCCACGCCCTGAGCGCCGCGCCGAGGCGCTGAGTCTGTTCGAACAGGCGGCCCGCGCCGGCGACACGGAAGCGGCGTTCGAGCTGGGCCAGATGTTGCGCGCGGCCACGCCGGCCCAAGCCTGGCTGTGGTACCGGCAAGCGGCGCAGCAAGGCCATGCGAAGGCGGCTCTGATGCTGGGCCTGCTGGCGGCGAATGGCGAAGGCGTGCCGCAAGATCCCGTCATAGCGGCGCACTGGCTGGCCAAGTCCAGCGAACTGGACAATCCACACGCCATGTTCCTGCTGTACAACGCCTACCGCGAAGGCCGCGGCGTGCCGCGCGACCTGGCCAAGGGCCGTGAGTTGCTGGAAGAAGCGGCCCACCACGACTACCCGCCCGCCCTCCAGGAGCTGGCGATGACGGTGCAGGCCGACGACGCCCTGCGCGCGGGCCACCTGATGAAGGAAGCGACGGAGCACCGGCATAACAACTGGAACAAGTTCTAGGGCCTGGACAAAAGGCCAGTGGCGTGAGCGGTGCCCGCCTTTATATACTTGCAACTTGCAAGCGTGCGGGAGCGGCAGCGATGGAGCGCTTATGATGCAAGTACGCCGGCTGAGCTTGCTCGGACGGCGTGGCAAGCCATCCCGTACCAAAAAGTTTACACTGGTTTGCATTTTAGAAATTTTACTCTGGACCAGCCCCGGTGAGTGTGCATTCAGCCCAGCCAGTGTTTGAGTAGCGCCGGTGCGTCCATTGCTCTGCCTAGCCATGAAAGAAAGAGTCCAATGAAAAAGCTGACCACCGCCTTTGGCGCGCCTGTCGTCGACAACCAGAATATCCAGACGGCCGGCCCCCGCGGCCCCGCCCTGTTGCAAGATGTCTGGTTCCTGGAAAAGCTGGCCCACTTCGACCGTGAAGTGATTCCCGAGCGCCGCATGCATGCCAAGGGATCGGGCGCGCACGGCACGTTTACCGTCACGCACGACATCACGCGCTACACGCGGGCCAAGATTTTTGGCGCAGTGGGCAAGCAAACGCCGATGTTTGCGCGCTTTTCCACGGTGGCCGGCGAACGGGGCGCGGCCGATGCGGAACGCGATATCCGCGGCTTCGCCCTGAAGTTTTATACGGAAGAAGGTAACTGGGATCTGGTCGGCAACAATACGCCCGTGTTTTTCATGCGCGACCCGTTGAAATTCCCCGATTTGAATCACGCCATCAAACGCGACCCGCGCACGGGCTTGCGCAGCCCCAACAGCAACTGGGATTTCTGGACTTCGCTGCCCGAAGCGCTGCACCAGGTGACGGTGGTGATGAGCGACCGGGGCTTGCCGCGCAGTTTCCGCCACATGCATGGCTTCGGCAGCCATACCTTCAGCTTCCTGAATGCGCAAAACGAGCGTTTCTGGGTCAAGTTCACGTTTAAAACCCAGCAAGGCATACAAAACCTGACGGATGCGCAAGCCGAGGAACTGGTCGGCAAGGACCGCGAAAGCTCGCACCGCGACCTGTATGAAAGCATCGAAAACAAGGATTTCCCGCGCTGGACCCTGTACGTGCAGATCATGCCGGAGAAAGAGGCTGGCACGTATCACCTGAACCCGTTCGACCTGTCGAAAGTATGGCCGCACGGCGACTATCCGCTGATCGAGGTGGGCGTGCTGGAACTGAACCGCAATGCCGACAACCATTTCGCGGAAGTGGAACAATCGGCCTTCAACCCGGCCAACGTGGTGCCCGGCATCAGCTTTTCGCCGGACAAGATGCTGCAAGGCCGGCTGTTTTCGTATGGCGACGCGCAGCGCTACCGCCTCGGCGTCAACCACAGCCATATCCCTGTCAACGCGCCGAAATGCCCGTTCCACAGCTACCACCGCGACGGCCAGATGCGCGTCGACGGCAACCAGGGAGGAACGTTGGGCTATGAGCCGAACAGCGAGCAGGAATGGGCCGAGCAGCCGGACTTCCGCGAACCGCCATTGAGCATCGAAGGCGCGGCCGACCACTGGAACCACAGGGTCGACGAGGATTACTATTCGCAGCCGCGCGCCCTGTTCCAGCTGATGACGCCGGCACAGCAGCAGGCGCTGTTCGACAACACGGCGCGCGCCATCTCGGGCGCTTCGGAGCAAGTCAAGCAACGCCACATCGGCAATTGCACGCTGTGCGACCCCGCCTATGGCGCGGGCGTGGCCGAAGCGATCAGCCGCCTGAGCAAGTAGGGCCGGCTGAAAGGAACCCGGAAGGCCTGGCAACAGGCCTTCCGCCGCAACGATCCGCGGCCAGGCCTGCCTACCAGCGCTGGATATCGATCTGGCCAGTGATGCTCGTTTCCACCGGATAGCCCTCGACCTGCGACGGCACGCGCCGCTTGACGGACGAGTCGCGCAAATACACGACGAGCGCGTCCTTGCCCACGGCCGTGTGTCCCACGCTGACGCCTTCCACGCCGTCGATGGCCATCAGCGCCCGCTCGTTGCGCCGCTTTGCCGCTTCCAGGCGGCCGTGGGGCGCGGCCGGGGTGTACTGCCCCATGCCCTGTCCAGGAATCTCATCCGGTAAGTACGGCATGGCAGCGTCTTCGAAGACGGCATATGGCGATGGTACGAATTTACTGTTTGACATGACAACCCTCCTGAGGCATTCCATGATACACCCGGCCATCCGGCGCTGCAGCGCCGTTCGCCGGGCACAACCATGCATGGCTGCGGCCTCTCATACAATCATCATCGTGCAAAAAGCAGCGTTATGCAAGGCGGCACCTGGCAGCGTGCTCAGGTGTACAAATTGATGTCGAGCGCCGCCACCACGCGCCGCATCTGGTTGGCAAACGTGATGTTGTTGCCGCCCGCAAACAGCAGGCCGACGGGATTGCGCTGCTGGTTCCAGGTCCAGATGGACGAACCCGAATCGCCGCCCGCGCTGAACGCCCCGCTCACGCCCGTGATGGCGATCTGGTCCTGGAACAGCGCGATCCTGCCGCCGCCGTAATTGACGTTGATGGTGGCGCCCAGGCCCGTGATGCGGCCCTGCGTCAATTGCGTCGTGCGGCCGGACTTGCCGACCATCATGCCCAACGCGGGGGCCACCAGCGCATTGCTGATACGGAAGTAGGCGGGCACGCCGCCGCTCAGGTAGACCAGTTCGGGCCGCACGCGGTCAGGCCAGGCCCAGCCGGTAGCGCAATCGACGTAATTGACGCCGCCGCTGAAATTGATGGGCACGAAACGCTCGAGCACGGCCACCTGGTCTTGCGGACAACGTCCCCCGTCGATGGGACCAGGCTGCACGATGCAATCGTTGAACACGCCGCCGTTGGAATTGGCCAGCACGTGATTATTGCTCAGGATCATCAAGCGGCCGCTGCGCGGCGCGCTGCGGCCCACGGCCAGGCAGCCGATGGTGCCGGCCGTGATGCGGAAATGCCCGACCGACACGCCGCCCGGCGCCGGGCGCAAGCGGAAACGGTGCGGTTGCGCATCGATCACGCCCGTGACGACGATGTTGACGGGCACCTTGTCGCTGGCCACGGCGCGCACGCCCATGGCCCCCACGATGGCGGCCTTTGCGCGGTCGACGGAGGTGGGTTCGGCCACGTACAGGGTCAGGGCCGGCAAGCCCGGCTCGCCGGACGAGCTGTCGCTGGCGCCCTCGCCCAGGCCGATGGACACGCCCTGGATATTGCCGCCGTCGCTGAAGGCGTCGGCCGCGCGCACGCCGCCCGCCTGGGAAATACCCTGGCGCATGCCGTCTTCGATGCTGCGCTTGATTTCCAGCAATTCCATGCTGACGCCGCTCAAGGCGTCGGGTACCTCCGAGACGGACGCGCTCTCGATCGTATGGTCGTCTTCGCCGGGGGCGGCAAACTGGCCGACGGCCTCTTCGTCGTCCGCGCTTTGTCCCCTGCCGCTGCCGCCAGGCGGGGCGCTGAAACCATTCTCGCTACCTATCATTATGTTCTCCTCGTGGGTCGTCGCAAGACCAGTGTGGACGTGCCGCGCAGGCCAGTATTGATCTGGATTGAACCGCGCTGACGCATGGCTGCCCTGTCTCAATGGGCGCGGCGAGGATAAAAATAGTTCCCTCGTCAAGGTTGAGCGAGATCAGTCGTGCGGGCAGAGGCAGCGTCGTATACTTGACTGGCAGGCTGGAACTGGGCCTGCACACGGCAGCAACGGTATGGATGGGAAAATAATGACGATTCCTGGTAGGCCACACCAATCCGATGACGACGCGCCTGCGGGCGAGCAAGGCCAGCATGCGGGTTTTGTGCACGGCATGGCGGCCTGGGCGGAAAAACACCGCATCAGTCCCTGGCGTGGCAGTTTTGCCGACTTCATCGAGCAAATCCTGCCCGGCCGCGCCGGCCTGCTGACGCGCAGCGCGCACCAGTATCTGTGGGACATGATGCGCTGGAACGGCCAGACCGACGACAGCGGGCGCTTCCGCTGCCGCCTGTTCGACGACGAGCTGTTCGGCATCGACGAGGCGATCGACCGGGTCGCCGCCTACTTCAAGGCGGCCGCCGCCGGCTCCGAAGTGGGCCGGCGCATGCTGTTGCTGCTGGGCCCGCCATCGGGCGGCAAGTCGACCATGGTGATCCTGCTCAAGCGGGGGCTGGAAGAATACAGCCACAGCAGTGAAGGCGCGCTATATGGCATCGCCGGCTGTCCCGTGCACGAATCGCCGCTGCATCTGGTGCCGCACAGCATGCGCGCCGACTTTCGCGCCAGCTATGATGCCGAACTGCACGGCGAACTGTGTCCCCATTGCCGCGCCCGCCTGGAAGAACAGTACGGGGGCGACTTCCTGCGCATGCCCGTCGAGCGCATCCACCTGTCCGAGGCGGGCCGCTGCGGCATCGGCACATATGCGCCGCACGATCCCACCACGGCCGACCTGGCCGACCTCGTGGGCTCCGTCGACCTGTCGAAAGTGGCGCAGTACGGCGACGAGGGCGATCCGCGCGCATGGTCCTGGTCGGGCGCCGTGTATGCGGCCAGCCGCGGCATGCTGGAAATGATCGAAATCCTCAAGGTCAAGCGCGAATTTCTCTACACCCTGGAGCACTTCCCGAACCACCACCGGGCGCTGGCGTCGATGGCCAAGCTGGGATTGCGGCTGAAAAGCGCGCAGCCGGTGGGCGCCCGCTACACGGTCAGTTGCTACTTCGAACGGGCGATCGCCTTCGCGCCGCAGGACGTGACGGCGCGCATGGTGTTTGGCAACTACCTGCTGGCCACGGGCCAGGATGCGATGGCGCTGGAACAGCTGGATGCGGCCAGCCGCCTGGCGCCCGAGCAGGCCACCATCCAGTACAACCTGGGCTTGATGTATGTGAAAAAGAAGGAATACGACAAGGCCAGCGCGCATGCGCAAAAAGCCTATGCGCTGGGCTTCCCCTTGCCGGGGCTGAAGAACAAGCTGAAGGCGGCGGGCAAGTGGCGCGAGCCGCCGCCGGCGCCGGCCGTCGTTGAAGCGAAGGAAGCACGGAAAACCGAGGAACCGGCCGTGCCGCCGGTCGAAGAATCTAGCGGGGAATGACGGCCGGCCGCTGGGCCACGCTCCAATGCCCCGTCGGCGAGGCGGCCAGCGTGGCAGCCAGGTCGCGCCGCGATTGCGCCTTGTCGGCGGCCTCGCTGATGAACGCCAGTTCGGCCGGCTGCAGCGCGGTGACGGCGAGCAGCATCACTTCGCCATATGGCGTATCGAACGATGGCGCGATGCTGCTTGCGCCCTGGGCCAGCAGCACGCCCACCTGTTCGTGCTCGTCTTCGAGGCCTGCCGGCGCATCGCGCACGTCCAGCACCATCGAGACGCTGCCGTGGCGCTGCACCAGCAAGTCGATGGAGCCATGGTCGGCCACGTTCTGGCTGACCTGGTAGATCAGGTCGAACAGCCAGGAATGCGCCACGTCCTTGCCGTCAAAGGCGGACAGCGGCGCCTCGATGCACACTTCCAGCAGGTGGCCGCGCGGCACAAACACGTCGTCGTCATCCTCGAACGGATCGCTCAAGCCATCGCTGGCGATGATGATGGTATCGGCCCGGCGGATCACCCTCCAGGCCTGGCGCAGCGATGGCCAGCGCGGACCACCCATGAAGGCCGGGTTGACCAGCGGCGCCAGCACGTCAGTGTCTACGGTGCCCAGGGTGGCATAAAAGGCGTCGCGCGCGGCGCAAGCCGCGGCCAGCATTTGCGCGCCCGCTTCCTTGCCGACGACGGCGTCGTCCGGTTGCGGTACTTGTGGAATATCGTTTCCAGGCATATCAATACTCATTGAATTAGTCAGCAGGCGGGAAGTCATGGTAGGAACGGGGCAGATAGCCCCAGATGCGCGCCACCCGGTCCCGCACCTCGAAATCGAAGCCGATGCGTTGGAGTTCCGGCACGATCCACACGCCATGGTCGATGATTTTCTTCGGCAGCAGCATGGCCACGTATTCTTCCGAGTACAGGCTGATGTCGAACCACTCCACGCCCAGGAACGGAAACGGCGGGTGATAATCCCACTCCGTGTCCCAGCGCGACACGTAGCCGGACACGGAACCGTAGCGGTACGACGGCACCCAGTCGGTCCGCCCGCGCATGACGGCCAGCAGTTCGTTCCACTTGCAGTCGTTGGCGGCGCCGGCCAGGTTGCGCCGCGCGATGTGGCCGCGCAGCTTGCGCTTGATGTCGTCGCCGCCGGCGTCGGCCAGCGGCAGGCTGGCCTCTGCCATCAGCGGGCCACCGGCTTGACTTTGGACGCGGCCAGCACGGCGCGCTGGCGGGCCGTGTCGATATCGTCGGCCGTGGCCAGTGCCACGCCCATGCGGCGGCGGGCGAACGATTCCGGCTTGCCGAACAGGCGCAAATCGGCGCCCGGCACCTTCAAGGCGTCGGCCACGCCTTCGAAGGCGATGCCTTTCGCTTCCAGCTGGCCGTAGATGACGGCCGAGGCACCGGGCGAACGCAGCGCCACGTTGACGGGCAAACCGAGGATGGCTTTCGCGTGCAGCTCGAATTCGCTCTGCACCTGGCTGGCCATCGTGACCATGCCCGTGTCGTGCGGACGGGGGCTCACTTCCGAGAACCACACCATGTCGTCCTTGACGAACAGCTCCACGCCGAACAGGCCCAGGCCGCCCAGGTTGTCCGTCACCTTGCGGGCGATCTCGCGCGAACGCTCGAGGGCGAGCGGCGCCATGCGGGCCGGCTGCCACGATTCCACGTAGTCGCCGTGTACCTGCAAGTGGCCGATCGGCTCGCAGAACTGCGTTTCGATCTGCCCCGAAGCACCGACGGCGCGCACCGTCAGCAGGGTGATTTCGTAGTCGAAGTCGATGAAACCTTCGACGATGACGCGGCCCGTATCGACCCGGCTGCCGCTGGCCGCATACGCCCATGCGGCGTCCACGTCAGCGGCGCTATCGAGTTTGGACTGGCCCTTGCCCGACGACGACATCACGGGTTTCACCACGCACGGGAAGCCGATCTCCTGGCAAGCGGCCTGCAACTCCTGCAGGCTGCTGGCGAAGCGGTATGGCGACGTGGCCACGCCCAGGGTTTCGGCCGCCAGGGTGCGGATGCCCTCGCGGTTCATCGTCAGCACGGCCGCGCGCGCGTTCGGGATGCACGTGATCTGCCCGGCCGCTTCCAGCGCCGCCAGGGTGTCGGTGGCGATGGCTTCGATTTCCGGCACGATCAAATCCGGCTTTTCCAGGTCGATCAGGGCGGCCAGCGCCACGCCGTCGCTCATGTCGATCACGTGCGAGCGGTGCGCCACGGGATGGCCCGGCGCGTTCGGATAGCGGTCGACGGCGATCACTTCCACGCCCAGGCGCTGCAGCGCAATGATCACTTCCTTGCCCAGTTCGCCGGAACCCAGCAACATGACTTTGATGGCGGTGGAAGACAGCGGTGTGCCGAAAGTGCGGGGAGCGATGGTGCTGCTGGTGCTGATAGTCATGGGCAGGGTCAATCTGGCAATGGAAAGATGGCCGGAACTATAGCAAATGCCGGCCATCTTGGACAGGGTGCGCCGCTGGCGTGCGCCCCCTGCCCCGCGTGACAGGCTAGCCCGCGTACGCGCGCTTGATCTGCTCGATGTCGATCTTTTTCATGCCCATCATGGCCTTCATCACGCGCCCGGCCTTGACGGGATCGGGGTCGCCCAGCAGCTTGATCATCAGGGTGGGCACGATTTGCCACAATACCCCGAACTGGTCTTTGAGCCAGCTGCATTGCTGCGCTTCCGGCGGCCCGCCCCGGGACAGCAGGTTCCAGTAGTGGTCGACTTCATCCTGGGTTTCGCAATTGACCTGGAACGAGATCGCTTCGGAAAACTGGAATTGCGGCCCGCCGTTCAAGCCCGTAAACGTCTGGCCATCGAGTTCAAAGGCCACCGTCAGCACGCTGCCCGGCTCCTGGCCGTGGATTTCCTTGCCTTCCTCGCCATAACGCAGGATCTGGCCGATCTTCGAATTGGGAAATATTTCCGTATAAAACCGGGCCGCCGCCTCGGCGTTGCCGTTGAACCATAAACATGGGGTAATCTTTTGTACGCTATGCATGATGTCTCCCTAGTCCGAAACAGGAACGCCTTCCCTGTGCGGGAAGGACCGCCACCAATATAGTCATTATTGCGCCGCCGGGGCGCGCAATTTGCCTCCCCCTTGCGCGACGTCGTCGCGCGCCAGCATGCCGGCGCTGGCCAGCAGCCGCAGCCGGGCCGATCGCCATTCCGCCTGGCAACGGATGCGCTCCTGCTGCGCCTCGAGCAGCGCCGACTGCGTGTTCAGCATTTCCAGGATATCGGCCGCGCCCAGGCCGAACCTGCGCCGCACGCTGGCCAGCGCATCCTGCGCCGCATCCAGCCACGCTTGCGACGCGGCCAGGTTGGCCAGCGCCATGCTGGCTTCCGCATGCGTTTTCACCAGTTCCATCAGGGTCTGCTGCTGCACTTCCTCAGCCTCGGCTTCCCTTTGCCCCGCCTGCGCCTGCGCGCCGCGCACCTTGTAGTGGCGCGCAAAGCCGTCGAACAGGGGTATGTTGAGCGAGATGCCCACCAGCGTTTCGCGCGTGGAAGCCGGCGACAAGCCCTGGTTGGGCCGGCCGTTCTGGTAGATATTGGCCGTCAGGTCGATGCTGGGGCGGCCCTCCGAGCGGGCAATCTCCACCCGTTCGCGCGCCGCCGCCAGCTGCGCCTGCGCCGCCAGTATGGCCGGATGGCGCGCCTGGGCCAGCGCCAGCCAGGCGTGCAGCTCATCTTGCAAACCCTCGCGCAGGCCCGCCGCCGCGCCGTCCGCGTCGTCGTCCAAGATCACGCCCGCATCGGCCGGCAAACCCAGCGTGTAGACCAGCACGGCACGGGCCTTGTGGAACTCGCCGTCGGCGCGGCTGGCGCCCAGGGCCGCCTTGGCCAGGGCGCTGGCCGCCTGCAGGGTGTCGCTGTGCGAGCCGAGGCCCCGCTGCGCGCGGCGCTGCGTGGCCTGCACCGTTTCATTGGCCAGCGTCTGGTATTCCTGCCGCATGCGCACGCTGGCGCGCGCCGTCTGCGCCTCGAAATACGCGCTGACCGTCGCCGCCAGGGTCTTTTGCAGCACGGCGTCGCGGTTGGCCAGGGCCGCGTCCAGCATGGCTTGCGCGGAACGCTGGCCCGCCGCGCGCCCGCCGAAGTCGAACAAACGCCAGGACAGGCTCAGCGAACCCGTATTGCTGTTCAGGCTGCCGGAAGGCGTGCCGGCGCCTGGATAGGCCGTGCGGTCGTGCACCCGGCTCAGCCCCGCATTCAGGGTGGGCAGGTAGGCGGCCCTGGCCTCGCCCACGCCGGCCGCCTGCAGCCGGATGCCGGCCCAGGCGCCGTGCACCTGCGCGTTGCGGCACAGGGCCAGGTCGACGGCCGCCGGCAGGGTCAACGGCACATCGCCCTCGTACGTGGACGGGCATGGCGCGGCGTCCAACATCTGCGCCCGGACTGGCGCGCCGGCCAGGAACAAACCGGCGGCGAAGAAAATGGCGGCGTGCCTAGCGTTCATGCAGCGCCTCCTTCTGGTGCCGCACCAGCGGCGAGAGCACGTATTCGACCACCCTGCGCGTGCCCGTGCGGATTTCCGCGCGCACGGCCATGCCGGCCGACAGCGGCACCAATCTGCCGTCGACGACGATGGACGGCTGGCGCAAGGTGATCCTGACGGCGTAGACGGGCCCCTTTTTTTCATCCTCGATGGAGTCGCGCGAGACGCTGCTGACGACGGCGGGCACGGTGCCATACTTGGTGTAGTCGAAGGCGTCGATCTTGACGGCCACCGCCTGCCCTGCCTGCACGAAGCCCACGTCGCGGTTTTCCAGCATGGCGTCGATTTCCAGCCTGCCCTGGCGCGGCACGATCTGCATCAGCGCCTGCGCGGCCGGCACCACGCCGCCCACCGTATGCACCTTCAGTTGCTGCACCGTGCCGTCGACGGGGGCCGTCAGGCGCAGCAGGCTGCCGCGGGCGCCCGCGCGGCGCGCATCCTGGCCGCTGGCCGCCGCCACTCGCGCCCCTTCCGCCAGCGCGTCGTACGCATCTTTCCGCGTTTGCGCCACCAGGGCCGCCCGTTCGCTGCGGGCCGACGCCAGCTGGCCGGCCAGGTCGATGCGCGCCTGTTCCTTCTCCAGCCACGCGTGTTCGGCCACGTCGCGCGTGGCCAGCAGTGCCCGGTAATCGCCGGCCCGCTGGGCCGCCAATGGCAGCGCCTGGGCGTAGCGGGCGATTTCGCCGTCGAGGTGCGCCAGCCGGGCGCGAAAGCTCGCGTACTGCCCGTCCACGTGCGCCTGCGCGGCGGCGCGCTCGAGGGCCGGGATCGCGTCCGGCGCCGCCAGCTTCGGCATCGTCAGGGTGTCGACGGCGGCGATCAGCGCGCGCGCGCGGGCCACCTGCAGCGCGGCCGCCACGGCGTCGCCGGCCGCCTTGTCGCGCTCGGCGTCCGGTCCCCGGCTGTCGAGTTCCACCAGCAGCTGGCCCGCCTGCACGGCCTGTCCCTCGCGCACGTGCAGGGCGCGCACGGCCGCCACGTCGACGGAAGCGATGGTCTTGGTGTTACCGGATGGAATGATCTTGCCCGCCGCATGGACGATGATGTCGACCTTGCCAAAAACGGCCCACAGCACCACGCAGCCGACCAGCAGCATCAGCACCCTGGCCGTCAGGCGCAACGACGGCGACACGGGCCGCTCCTGCAGCGCCAGCGCGGCCGGCAAAAAGGCCGCCTCGTCTTCGCTGAGCACGGGGCCGCCCAATGCGGCGCGGTGGCGCCAGCTATGCCGCAGTACCTGGCCATAGCGTTGCAACAATTCGCCATATGCGGCGAGACGGTGGCCGGCACTCATGTTGCGTCCCCTGTTGCGCTCCCGTGCGTACCCTGCTGCAGGCTGTACAAATGGGCATAGATGCCGCCCGGCCGTTTCAGCAGCGTGTCGTGGCTGCCCAGTTCCGCCACTTGCCCCCGCTCCATGACGACGATGCGGTTCGCTTCGCGCACGGCCGACAGGCGGTGGGCGATGATGAGTACCGTGCGTCCCGCGCAAATGCCGCGCATATTGTCCTGGATAATCTTTTCCGACTCGTAGTCGAGCGCGCTCGTCGCTTCGTCGAAAATCAGGATGCGCGGGTCCCCGATCAGGGCGCGGGCGATGGCGATGCGCTGGCGCTGGCCGCCCGACAAGCCCGTGCCGTGCTCGCCCACCATGGTGTCATAGCCTTCCGGCAGCTCGCAGATAAAATCGTGGGCGCCCGCCAGTTTCGCCACGGCAATGACCGCATCGATGGGCAGCGCCGGGTCGCTCAGGGCGATATTGTCGCGCACGGAGCGGTTGAACAGGATGTTTTCCTGCAGCACCACGCCGATCTGGCGCCGCAGTGACGCCGTGTCGATGACGGCGATGTCCTGCCCGTCGATCAGCACCCTGCCCCGTTCGGGGATGTACAGGCGCTGCGCCAGCCGCGTCAGGGTGCTCTTGCCTGAGCCGGAACGCCCGACGATGCCGATCACCTCGCCGGGTGCGATGGCGATCGACACCTCGCGCAGCACCTCGGCCGCGTCCGGGCGGTAGCGGAAACCCACCTGCTGGAAGTCGATGGCGCCGGCGATGCGCGGCAGGCGCGCCTTCTGGTTGCCCGCGTCTTGGCTACCCGCTTCCGTGCGGGCGTTGAGGATGTCGCCCAGCCGGCTCATGGAGATGCCCACTTGCTGGAAATCGTTCCACAGCTGCGCCAGGCGCAGGATGGGCGAGGCCACCTGTCCCGCCAGCATGTTGAAAGCCACCAGCTCGCCCACCGTCATCCTGCCGTCGATGACGAGGGTGGCGCCCCACCACATGATGGCCGCCGTCACCAGTTTACTCACCAGGGTGACGCCGCCGCTGGCCAGCATGCCGATGTTGTTCGCCGACAGGCCCGCCGAGACATAGCCGGCCAGCTGCCTTTCCCACTGCTGCTGCCAGCGCGGCTCGACGGCCATGGCCTTGACGGTATCGACGCCGCTGATCGTTTCAACCAGAAAAGACTGGTTTTCCGCGCTGCGGTTGAATTTGTCGTTCAAGCGCCCCCGCAGCACGGGCGTGAGCAGCATCGACAGGACCGCGTAGACGGGGATAGACGCGAGCACGACCACGCTGAGCGCCGCGCTGTACCACAGCATGGCGGCGATGAAGATGAAGGAAAACAGCACGTCGAGCACCAGGGTCATGGCGTTGCCGGTAAGAAATGAGCGGATGTTTTCCAGTTCATGGATGCGGGCCACGGAATCGCCCACGCGGCGCGCCTGGAAATACGCGATCGGCAGGGCCAGCAGGTGGCGGAACAGGCGCGCGCCCAGTTCCACGTCGATCTTGCTGCTGGTGCGCGCGAAAACATACGTGCGGATGAGGCCCAGCGCCGCCTCGAAGACGATGGCGCAGACCAGGCCGATGGCCACCACGTTCAGGGTCTGCATGGCGTCGTTGACCAGCACCTTGTCCATCACCACCTGGAAAAACAGGGGCGTGGCCAGGCCGATCAGCTGCAGCACGAAGGAAATGAGCAGCACTTCGCCCAGCAGCCTGCGGTATTTGACGATGGCGGGGATGAACCAGCTGAAGTCGAAGCGGGCCGTCTCGCCCGCATAGCTGGCCTTGCTGGTAAAAAAGATCAGTTCGCCCGACCAGATGGCGAGAAAAGCGTCGCGGCCGAGGATCTGCGGCGGCTGGCCCGGATGCTGGATCAGCACCTTGCTCACGGCGCCGTCGCTGCTGTCGACCTTGCCGAGAATAAAGAAACGCCCGTCGTGACCGATGGCGATGGCGGGCAGCGGCGCTTGCGCCAGCCGTTCGGGCGCCTGGCGCACCAGCTTGGCCGTCAAGCCCAGCCCTTTCGCGGCCAGCAAGACGGTTTGGCGCGTAAACACGGCCTGGCCGAAAGCGTGCTTGAGCTGGGCGCCGTCGGCGGCGATGCCGTGCAGGCTGGCCATCAGCAGCAGCGACAGCAGGCCCGTGTCGGGCGCGGGTTCGGTGGACGAAGTGGCGTGGCGATAGGGAAGTACGGTCATCGGATCATGTCGGAAATCAATGGCGCAGCCGGGCCGGCACGTGCAAGGCCGGCCCGGCTGCGCGGGGGTGGAACTACGTGCTCAAGCGATCAACGTAAGCGGTCATTGCGCTGCCGCCAGCTGGATCTGCGTCGACGGGTTGCCGTGGCCGGCCCAGGGCGCCGATGCGGCCGCGGGCACGGCAAAGCCGGCCATCGCTTGCACCAGCTGCGCCGGATCGGCTTGCCAGGCAGAGGAACCGCCCTGGCTGGCCGCGCCGAATTGCTGCGCGGCACGCCAGTTTTGCGCCAGCGCCGGCGCCAGGATGGCGGCCGTGCCGGCAGGCAAGGTCAGCTGGCCGGCCGGCGGCGGCGTCAGGCCAGCCATCGCTTGCACGAGGTTTTGCACATTGCTACCCAATAAGACGCGGCCATCGGCCATGCGGAATTCCTCGATGCGCACGGCCGTATCGGCAAACCAGTTATTCACGGTGATCTTGTCCGTGGTGCCGATGGTGCTCACTTCCAGGTTGGCGCCCTCCCGGCGGAACCACAGCTGCTCGGCGCTGACGCCGGCCAGGAAGGACACGACGTCATGGCTGCCCGCCTCCTCCGTCTCAGCGATGATGTCGGCGCCGTCGCCGCGGGCGAAGATATAGGTGTCGTCGCCCGCAAGGCCGGCCAGAGTGTCACCGCCCTTTCCGCCTTGGAAGATATCATTGCCGAAGCCGCCAAAGAGAATGTTCTTGAGCTCATTGCCGATCAGCACATCGTCGAACTTGCTGCCGAACAGCATGCCGAAATTGGACAGCACGTCTACGCCGGGACGCGCGGTCAAGGGGCCACCAACGGGCGCGAAGACGGCCGTCACGCCTGTACTGGCGCCGCTGTAAGTGACCGAGTTGCCGGCACCGGCGCCATCGAGCACATTGCCGCCGGGGGTATCGACATAAAAGACGTTGTTGTTATAGGCGCTGCCAGTCACCTTCAGGCCGGCAGAGGCGAGGCGCACGTATTCGACATTGTCGGCCACCGTGTAATCGACGCTGGTGTAGACGGTATCGTTGCCGCCGTTGCCCCGCTCGACGATGAAGTCGCCACTGTGGTTGACGTAATACGTGTCGTCGCCGCCCAAGCCTTCGAGCAGGTCGGCGCCGGCCGTGCCGTTGATGACATCGGCGTTCGCCGTGCCGACAAAGTGCTGCCCCGTGGGCTGCGTGGGACCGTTGAAGTGCCAGGCCTGGGCCAGCACGGGCGCCAGGGCAGCGGCCGTGGCGGCCGGCAGGGTCAGCTGGCCCAGCGGCGGCGGCGCCAGGTTCGCCATCGCCTGCACCAGCAGCTGCACGTCGGCGCCGCGCATGACGTGGCCGGCGGCCGTGCGGAATTCCTCGATGTTCGGCGCAGCCGCGTTCCAGCTGCGGATGGTGATCTTGTCCGTCGTGCCGATGGTGCTCACTTCCAGATCCGCGCCCACCTGGCGGAACCACAGCTGGTCGATGTTCACGCCGGCCAAAAAGGCGATGCTGTCGTAATTGGCGTCGGCCGAGGGCTCGGCGATGACGTCGGCGCCGTCGCCGCGCGCAAAGACATAGGTATCGTCGCCCAGGCCGCCGGTCAGCACGTCGTCCCCCTTGCCGCCTTGCAAGGTATCGTTGCCGAGGCCGCCGGACAGGGTGTTGGCCAGCTCGTTGCCGGACAGCATGTCGTCATGGGCGCTGCCTGTCACGTTGGAAATATTGACCAGCACATCGCTGCCCGGGCGCGCCGTGGCGTCACCGTTGACGGCGATCATGGCGGCCGTCACGCCAGCCCTGGACGCGGCATAGGTGGCCGAAGTGTTCGCGCCGACGCCGCGCAGCACATTGCCGCCGGCGGCATCGACGTGGAAGACGTTCGCGTTGCCGTTGCCCGTCACCGTCAGGCCGGCGGCGCTGACATGCACCTCTTCCACGTTGGCGGCCAGGGTGTGATTGACGGTGGTGTAGACTGTGTCGCGTCCGCCGCCCGCCTGTTCGACGACAGCGTCGCCGCCATGGTTGACGTAATAGATATCGTCGCCGTCCAGGCCGGCCATCACGTCGGCGCCCGCCGTGCCATTGATGATGTCCGGGTTCGCCGTGCCGGTGAAAGTGCCGTTGGTCGGCTGGTTCGGCCCTTCCATGCGCCAGTTCTGCGCCAGCGCTGGTGCCAGCGCGGCGGCGATGCCGGCCGGCAAGGTCAGCTGGCCCGCCGGCGGCGGCACCAGGACGGCCATCGCCCGCACCAGGTTTTCCACGTCGCTTCCCAGCAGCACGCGGCCGTTGGCTGTGCGGAATTCATCGATGCGAGGAGGCGAGCCGGCGTTATACCAGCCATTGATGGTGATCCTGTCGGCCGTGCCGATGGTGCTCACTTCAAGGTTCGCGCCCACCTGGCGGAACCACAACTGGTCGGCGTTGACGCCTGCCAGGAAGGAGACGACGTTGCGGCTGCCCGCCTCCACCATCTCGGTGATGTTATCGGCGCCGTCGCCGCGGGCGAAAATGTAGGTATCGTCACCCATCGCGCCGAACAGGCCATCGTCGCCTTTGCCGCCCTGCAAAATGTCATTTCCATAACCGCCGGCAAGGAAATTCCTGAGTTCGTTGCCGGTCAGCACATCATTGAACTTGCTGCCGACGATGCTGGCCACATTCCTCACTACGTCAGCGCCAGGACGCGCCACTAGTGGGCCGTCCGCAGGCGCAAAGACAGCCGTCACTCCCGCGCTTGCGCCGCCGTAGTTGACCACGTTGCCCGTGCTGCCGCCATCAATCACGTGCCCGCCAGGGACATCGACGTAAAAGATGTTGTTGGTCGTGGCGCTGCCCGTCACCGTCAGACCTGCGGCGGTCAGGTGGACGTTCTCGACGTTCTCGGCCACCGTGTAGTTGACGCTGGTGTACACGGTATCGGTGCCGCCGTTGGCCAGCTCGACGACCACGTCGCCGCTATGGTTGACGTAATACGTGTCGTCGCCCGCCAGTCCTTCGAGCACGTCCGCGCCCGTGGTGCCGGTGAGTACATCGGCGTTCGCCGTGCCCACGAAACGCTGCGGGGCCGCCAGGCTGTTCAGATAGGCGTCAATGGCGGACACGCCGGCCGCTTCGGAAGATGGCGCGAAGGCGGCGGATTCAAATTTCTTAGTCATATTGCAGTTTCCTGTCGTTAAACTTAAAAAAATCACGCGTGGATATGCCAGCGCAAGCCGGCATGGATGACAAAGTCGTGCCGCGTCGAAAAGCAGCTTCGGCATGCACCCTGCAGTGACAGATCAGGCGGGGAAACACTGCCATTTGTCACGCAAATGTCATGAAAGCGGGATGTGGGGAGGGAGTGGCCGTACGGCGTGGGGATGGGACGTCGGCGGCTGGAGCGATGCTAAGTAACTAACCCCCAAGAAATTATTGTGATTTCTGACTTGCAAAACTTCACAAGAATTTCCTGAGGATTACTTAGCGGGCGCCCTGAGAGCTTGCAGGGTGCGCAAGCGTCCATACTGGCCGCAAACGCCGCGAGCGCATCGTCCAGCGCCAGACCCGGCCGGCTGGCGGCAAAACCGGTCCAGGCTGGCGCGTGGCGCGCCGCCTCATCCCGGCCGTGCTGACCATCGAGCCAGGCGATGGCAGCCATGGCTTGCTCCTGATCAAAGTACAACTGCGGCTGGCGCAGGTAATGTTCGAGATAGCGGTGCAGGTAGTCGCGGCTGTCGGGCGTGTCGAAAACGGCCAGCGCCAGGCAATACGCGCTGCCCGCGTAGCAGACCTCGCTGGCCAGCAGCAGGCCGCCCAACTGATCCGTGAAGGCGCCCTGCCCCGTCAATGCGGCCAGGTAGGCGCCCGCCGTGCGGCTGCGCCAGTCGAATTGCCCCAGCAGGCGGGCGATGAGAGCATCGTCGGCCTGCGCCAGCCGCGCCACGCATGCGCTCGCCTGGGGCTGGTGCAGACCCATGTACAGGGGCCGCACCCAGTCGTCGCGCAGGGCCGCCGTCAGCGCTTCCTGCGGCGGCAACGGCGCGATGCTGAACGGGTGGGCGTGGCGCACGGTGGCGCCGGCCACGTGGCGCCGCAGGGCGGTGTTGTCATCGCTCAAGGCCAGCCTCCCGAAGTACGCTGATCGAATTGTTCCACCAGGAAATCGATGAATACGCGCAGGCGCGGCGGCAGGTGGCGACTGGCAGGCCATAGCAGCCAGAATGCCGTTGCCGCCTGCGTGTGTTCGTCCAGCAGCGAAACCAGCTGCTCCGCCGCCAGCTCGCGCTGCACGGCGAATTCGGGCAGGTAGGCGATGCCCTGCCCCTGCACGGCCAGGAAGACGCGCATTTCCACGCTGTTGCACACCATGCCGGGTGCCGGCTGGGCAGACTCCTCCATCAGCGGCCACTGTTCCAGGCGGCCCGTGGCGGGAAAACGGTAGTGCAGGCGCTGGTGCCGCAGCAGTTCGGCGCCGTCGGCGGGCCGGCCATGGCGCGCCAGGTAGGCGGGCGAGGCCACCAGCAGGCGGCGGAACGTGCACAGTTTGCGCCGCATCAAGCCGGAATCGGCCAGTTCGCCCGTGCGCACGGCCGTGTCAAAGCCGTCGCTGACGATGTTGACCATGGCGTCGGAGAAATCGAGGTCGAGTTCGATGGCGGGATACGCTTGCATGAAGGCGGCGATGGCCGGCTCGAACAGGCCGCTGTAGCGTGGCAGGCTGATGCGCAGGCGGCCGCTCGGCGCGCCGCCCGATTCGCCCAGCTCGCGCTCGGCCGCAGCCACCTCGGCCAGGATGCGCTTGCAGCGCTGCAGGAATTTTTCTCCTTCGGCCGTCAGCGCCAGGTGCCGCGTGCTGCGCTGGAACAGCCGCGCGCCGAGCCGCGCTTCCATGCGCGCCACGCTCTTGCCCACGGCCGACGATGACAGGCCCAGCAGCCGGCCCGTGGCCGAAAAGCTGCCGCTGTCGGCCACCTGCACGAACATGGCGATGCCGCCCAGGCTATCCATACGATTTTCCATTGAAGACATTCTTGTCCGATATGTTCGGCAGTTTAGCCTATTTTTCTTCAATGACGGGCGCGCCATACTCGTCCCTCTTTCTTTCATCTCCGACACCGATGCCCTCTTCCGCCCGCTTTTCTCTCCCGCTGCAAGTGCTGGCCGCCTGCCTGACGGGTTTGCTCATTCCCTTGTGCTTCACGGGCCCGGCCGTGGCCTTGCCCGCCCTCGGCGCCGAATTGCACGGCAGCGCCGCCGCCCTGAACTGGGTCGTCAATGCGTATATCCTCAGCTATGGCAGCGCCATGATGGTGGCGGGCAGCCTGACGGACGTGCTGGGACGGCGCCGCGTGTGGCTGGCGGGGCTGGCCCTGTTTTGCGCGGCGACGCTGGCCATCGCCGTCGCGCCCTCGGTGGCATGGATCGCCGCGCTGCGCTTCGTGCAGGGCCTGGGCGGCGCGGCCGCGTTCGCCGCTGCCATGTCGTCGCTGGCGCCATTGTTCCACGGCGCGGCGCGCAGTCGCGTGATGAGCGTGCTGGGCACGACGTTCGGCCTGGGCCTGGCCTTCGGTCCGCTGGCGGCGGGCGCCATGCTGGCGCTGGCCAGCTGGCCCGCCATCTTTTACGCCACGGCCGCGCTGGGCGCCATCGGCATGCTGCTGGTCTGGTGCAACGTGCCGGCCGATCCGCCGCGCGGCAAGGGCCGGCTGGACTGGCCCGGCGCCATCAGCTTCAGCGCCGCGCTGGGCCTGCTGACCCTGGGCATGCTGCTGGCGCCCGAACACGGCTGGCGCAGCGGGGCCGTGCTGCTGCCCGTCGCCGCGTCGGTGCTGCTGTTTTTCATTTTTATCAGGATCGAACGCAGGACGGCGCAGCCCATGCTGGACTTGACCCTGTTCCGCCAGCGCCGCTTTGTGGCCGTGCAAGTGCTGGCCACCTCGCCCGCCTTCCTGTTCATCGTGCTCATCGTCATGCTGCCGGGGCGTTTCATCGGCATCGACGGCATGTCCGCGCTGGCGGCGGGCCGCTTGATGGTGGCCCTGGCCGCGCCATTGCTGCTCGTGCCCTTGCTGGCGGCGCTGCTGTCGCGCTGGATCAGTGCCGGCATGCTGTGCGCGGCGGGATTGCTGCTGGCCGCGGCGGGCCTGACCTGGCTGGCACAGGTGCCGGGCCATGGCGGCACCGCGGCGCTGGCCGGCCCCCTGCTGCTGGTCGGCGCAGGCATCGGCTTGCCGTGGGGCTTGATGGATGGCATGGCATTGAGCGTGGTGGACACAGAGCGGGCCGGCATGGCGACGGGCATCTTCAATACCGTGCGCATCAGCGCCGACGGCGTGGCGCTTGCCCTGGCTGGCGCCCTGCTGGCCGGCCTGATCGCCGCGGCGCTGGCGCGGCAACTGCCCGCCGGTCTACCGCTATTGGCGGCCGCCAGCCGCGCCGCGCTTGGCGATATGCAACAGGCAACACAGCTGCTGGGCGGCCACGAAACACTGCTGCGCGCCAGCTACGACGCCGCCTTCCGCCAGTTGCTGAATGGCCTGGCGCTGCTGGCCGTGGCGCTGGCGGCGCTGCTGCCGTATTTGCTCAGGAAGAAAGAAAGGCGTCTACGCGTCGAGGCCGTAAAACACCGCGACAAGGATGGCGATATTGTTGCAGGCGCGGGAAAAGGTCGTTGTCGCGTAGGCCACGGCCACAGTGGGCGCGCGGTAGCGCAGGTAGACAAAGCTGAACATGGCGCCTGAACCGAGCGCGACAATCGCGTGCAGCAAGCCGCCGCTGATGTAATGCACGATGGCCCACAGGATGGCGCCGATAAAAATGCTCAGCTGCCGGGTGGCGCCCAGGCGCTTGAGGATTTCCAGCGGCAGCAACTGGCCGAGAAACGTTTCCAGGATGGGAGAATAGATGACGACCCAGAACACCAGCAGCGGCAGCGACATTTCGCGCTTGAACTTGGACAGGCCCGTGTGCGCGCCCCAGTATTCGGGCGGCAGCAGCCATTTCGTGAGGAACAGGATCGCAAAGCACAGCATGCAGGTGAGCAAGCCCCAGCCGAGACCGGCAAGGGCCAGCTGCAGCACGGGCGGCGCCGGCTTGTCGTCGTCCGGGCTGGATAGATCATGGCTGCTGCGCACTTGCATGAGTAGTCCTGGCGGTGATCCAGCGCTCATTGTAGCGCGGAATACGACTATTGGCGCATGGCTGCCGGCGCGCCGTGCCGCCGTGCCATCGGCGTCAGGCCGCCAGGCGCAAAGGGCCGTTCGCCGGCGGGGCCAGTTTGAAAATGCCCACTTCCTGTTCCAGCTGCGCCGCCTGCTGCTGCAATTCGTGCGCGGCGGCCGCCGCCTGCTCGACCAGCGCCGCATTTTGCTGGGTCACGCGGTCCATGTCGACGATGGCGCGGTTGACTTGCTCGATGCCCGCGCCCTGCTCCTGCGTGGCATGGCTGATCTCGGCCATGATGCCCGTCACCCGGCCGATGCCGGCCACCACCTCATGCATGGTGGCGCCCGCCTGCTCGACGAGCACCGTGCCCGTGCCCACCTTGCTGACGGAATCGTCGATCAGGGCCTTGATTTCGCGCGCGGCCGCGCTCGAGCGCTGCGCCAGGTTGCGCACTTCCGTTGCCACCACGGCAAAGCCGCGCCCCTGCTCGCCCGCGCGCGCCGCTTCCACGGCCGCGTTCAAGGCCAGGATGTTCGTCTGGAAGGCGATGCTGTCGATCACGCCGATGATGTCGACGATCTTGTTCGACGAGGCATTGATGAGACCCATGGTGTGCACCACTTCGGCCACGGCCTTGCCGCCCTGCTCCGACACCTTCGACGCTTCGCGCGCCAGGTGGTTCGCCTGCTGGGCGTTGTCCGCATTCTGGCGCACGGTGGAAATCAGTTCTTCCATCGATGACGCCACTTCCTCGAGCGAACCGGCCTGCTGCTCCGTGCGCTGCGACAGGTCGCGGTTGCCGGTAGCGATCTCGGTGGAGGCCGTGGCGATGCTTTCCGTACCGTGGCGCACCTTGCCGACGATGGCGGCCAGGTTGTCGCGCATGGTCTTGATGGCGAACAGCAGGCTGCTGTCGTCGCCGTGGCGCGTATGCACGTCGATGGCCAGTTCCCCGAGCGCGATGCGTCCGGCGATCGTGGCCGCATACGCAGGTTCGCCGCCCAGCTGGCGCAGCAGGCCCCGCGTGATGACGGTGGCGACCGCAATACAAATGAGCACGCTGAGCGCGGCCAGCACGCCGATCCAGCGCAGCGACTGGCCGTAGATGGCGCGCGCGGCCACGCTGGCCTGCTCCGATTCGCGCTGCACGTTTTTCAGGACGGCATCGATGTCGGACACGATCTGGCGCCGCAGGGGGCTGCACTCCTCGACGAGGAAAGTGCCGTACTGCGCCATCTGTCCCGTGGCGCGGAACTGGCGCGGACGCAGCAATTCCTGCGCCATGGTTTTCAGGCCCGTGCTGACTTTCTCGAATTGCGCATCGCCGGCGAACTGCGGCGCCAGCTTCGCCAGCGCTTCCAGGTACAGCGCTTTCTGGGTGTCGAGGATGGCCAGCTCCTTTTCGGCGGCGGCCTGGTCATGGAAGATATATGCGTTGCGGGCGGCCAGGCCCGTCTGGTCGAGCGCTTCGCGCGCCACATACAGAGGGTCCAGTTTCTCCAGCTGTACTTTGTCTTGCGCGTCCATGGCGCCGGAGATGGCGCCGATGCGCAGCAGCGCGAAGGCGGCCAGCACCAGCATCAGCAAGACCAGCAGCCCGAAGCCTGCGCTCAGGCGCGCGCCTATCGTCAAACGATTGAATGACATCATTGTTGTTATTGCCCTGTATAAAGTTGATTGTTGCCGGTTCCGCCAGGCAAGCCCCGCTAGGGCTCGCCAGACACCAGCGATCTGCTCGCCGTCGTGTTGCCTTTCCCGCATGGCGCAGGATGGGTCTCTAACTGGCGTTTTTTGGGCAGTCAGCTTTTAATTTCGGGCAATGTAGTTGCGCGGCTGGAAACCCCGCGCAATACAACAGCACACTGAATTATAAGCGAACAGCGTTATGGATGATTCCACGCGCTCGCTTTTAGTGCCTTGATGCAAGTCAAGAACCGCCGCGTCAGCCTGCGCCCGGAGTGTCGATAACGGCCATGGTGATGCGCGAGATGCAGCACAGTTTGCCGTCATCGTCGCTGATGCGGATTTCCCAGACCTGGCTGGTGCGGCCCCGGTGGATGGGCGTGGCGCGCCCCGTCACGTGGCCACCGCGCACGCCGCGCACGTGGTTGGCGTTGATTTCCTGGCCCACGCTGACCTGCTTGCTGCTGTCGAGGCAGGCATTCGCGGCCATGCTGCCCAGGGTTTCGGCCAGCAGGACGGACGCGCCGCCATGCAGCAGCTTGAAAGGCTGCATGGTGCGGTGGTCGACGGGCATGATCGCCTCGATCCAGTCGGGGCCGAAGGCCGAGAATTCGATGCCCAGGTGGCGCATGGCCGTGCCCTCGCTGGCGGCGTTGAGGGCGGCCAGGTCAAGCGGTGCGTGCCAGATTTCCATTGTTACCCCTTCAGTGATGAAATAAAGCCATTGTAGGACAGAGCGCCAGCGCGCGCCGCTTCATCTTTCCTTCACCGTGGCACGGGGTAGCCGGGGCATTAACTGGTTATAATTGCCCCATTCTTTCAAAACGAGGTTGTGTATGAAGTGGGCCTTGCTGGGCATTTTTGTGTTTTCTGTTTTACATATTCATTTTCGAGGCAAGGTGCGCCTGCCGTTTCGCCGCCAGATCTTCGATCACTCCTCGTTCATGGCGCCGCTGAACCTGTTCATGCACACCTTTTCCAAGGTGCCGGCCACGCCCTATCTGTCCGTCGATCAATTCCCGGAACTGGCGCCGCTGCAGCAGAACTGGCAAATCATCCGCGATGAAGCGCTGCGCATGCAGGAAATGAAAAAGATCAAGGCGGCCGAAAAGAACAATGACGTGGGCTTCAATTCCTTCTTCAAGTATGGCTGGAAGCGTTTCTACCTGAAATGGTATGACGCGAACCACCCGTCGGCACAGCAGATGTGCCCGCAAACCTATGCGCTGCTGCAATCGATTCCGTCCATCAAGGCGGCCATGTTCGCGGAACTGCCGCAAGGCGGCAAGCTCAACCCGCACCGCGACCCGTTCGCCGGTTCGCTGCGCTACCACCTGGGCCTGCAGACGCCGAACGACGACCGCTGCTTCATCGACGTCGATGGCGAACGCCACAGCTGGCGCGACGGCCAGGCCGTGATGTTCGATGAAACGTATATCCACTGGGCCCGCAACGATGCCGACAGCGACCGCATCATCCTGTTCTGCGACATCGAGCGCCCGATGCGCTACCGCTGGGCGCAAGGCTTGAACCGCTGGCTGGGCCGCACGCTGATGACGGCCGCCGCCTCGCCCAACGAACTGGGCGACCAGGTGGGCGGCGTGAGTAAATTGTTCCAGATTTCCTGGACCATGGGCCAGTACCGCCGCCGCTTCAAGGCGTGGAACAAGACGGCCTACCAGGTCACCCGCGTGGCGCTCGTGATTGGCATCATCGCGCTGATCTATTTTATTTAAGCGCCTTGCTTGCACCGCATAGGAAAGCCGCCTTCGGGCGGTTTTTTTATAATGCGATGCCACCGACCCGGAGAATGTTGAAAAATGACAGAACGCGACCGCCAGTACGATATCCAGATCGGCGACGACGCCTGGATCGAATTCATCGATCTTGACGGCCGCTATGACCAGGCGATCGACATCGATGCCTTGCTGGGGGAACTGTGGCAGCTGATCTGCCGGCTGGAAACGCATTGCGTGGCCGGCTGCTGCGGCATGGATGCCTACGATTTTACGCGCGCAGCCATCGATACGGCCTTGCTGGAACTCGATCGCGCGCAGCTGCATGCCGCCTGCGCGCAGGCCAGGGCCGCCGTGACGGCGGTGGCCAGCGATGTCTTGACGAGCGCCACGATGAATCACGTTGCGGATAAACGCGTGTTCTTGCAATTGCTCGATCATCTCGACGCGTGCATCGTCGCGCAGGATCGCGCGGGAGCTTGACCTTGCCAAGGCGGGAAGGCCCAAGGTGACGGTATTGCAAGATAACCGAGGAGAATCCCGCATGCCAAAAATCACCGTCCTGCCCCATCCCGAGCTCGCTCCCGACGGCGCCGTCCTCGACGCGCCCGAGCAAATGAGCATCTGCGACGCCTTGCTGCTTCACAAGATAGACATCGAACATGCCTGCGGCCAGGTGGGCGCCTGTTCCACCTGTCACGTGGTCGTGGTGCAGGGTTTCGACTCGCTCAACGCACTGGGCGACAATGAAGAAGACATGCTCGACCAGGCCTGGGGCTTGCAGCCCCACTCGCGCCTGTCGTGCCAGGCGCGCGTGTCAAACGAAGACCTGACGGTCGAACTGCCCCGGTACACGCTCAACCACGCCAAGGAATAATTCCCGGCGCGGTGAGCCGCTTAAACCATGCTTACCACATGATTACGCGCTGCTCGGGCGGCAGGTACATCGGGTCGCCCGGCTTGATGCCGAACGCCTCATAAAAGCCGGGCTGGTTCTTGACCGTGCCCTTGGCGCGGAATTCGCCCGGCGAATGCGGGTCGCTCTTGATCTGGGCGATCGCCGCTTCGGGACGCAGTTTCGCGCGCCATTTCTGCGCAAAGCCGATGTACAGGCGCTGTTCGCCCGTCAAGCCGTCGATGACGGGTGACGGCTTGCCGCCCAGCGAACGCTGGTAAGCCTTGTAGGTGATCGACAGGCCGGAATTGTCGCCGATGTTTTCGCCCAGGGTCAGCTCGCCATTGATGTGGTAGCCCGGCACGGGGCTGTAGGCGCCGTACTGCTTGACGAGCCCTGCTGCCAGCGCCTTGAAGGCCGTGCGGTCTTGCGCCGTCCACCAGTTGCGCAAGCGCCCCTTGGCATCGTACTGGCTGCCAGAATCATCGAAGGCATGGCTGATCTCATGGCCGAAGGTGATGCCCAGCAAGCCGTAATTGACGGCGTCTTCCGCTTTCACATTGAAGAATGGTGGCTGCAAAATGGCGGCCGGGATCGTGATGGCGTTCAGCGCGGGGCTGTAGCTGGCGTTGACGGTTTGCGGCGTCATCGACCATTCGTCGCGGTCGACGGGCTTGCCCAGCTTGGCCAGGTTTTGCTGGCGGCTCCACACGCGCGAGGCGCGCACGTTGGCGATCAGGTCGTTCGGCTGCGTCTTCATGCTGCTGTAGTCGCGCCAGGTATCGGGATACGCGATCTTCGGCTTCAGGGCGGCCAGCTTGAGCTGGGCTTCCTTCTTGGTTTCCGGGCCCATCCAGTCGAGCTGTTCGATGCCCTCCTTGAACGAGGCGACGAAATTGTCGAACATGGCCATCACGCGGGGCCGGGTTTCCGGCGGCAGATACATGTCCACGTAGCGCTTGCCGACGGCATCGCTGATGGCGTTATCCGTGAAGCGCAGCGCCAGCTGCCACTGCGGTTCGCTTTGCGGCACGCCGCGCAGCACCGTGCCGTCGAAGGCGAAACGCTCCTTGACGGTGGCGCTGTCCAGGTAAGAGGCATAGCTTTCGATGATGCGCCAGTTCAGGTAGCTCTTCCACGATGCCAGCGGCACGGCGGCCACGGTCTCGGAGAAGCCAGTCATGAAGCTGGGCTGGCGCACCACGGCCGAGCTTTCCTTTTTCGCCAGGCCGGCGGCGGCAAAGTAGGCTTTCCAGTCGAAGGCGGGCGCCAGTGCCGCGAACTTGTCGAAATCGACGCGGTTGTACGACTTGACGGGATCGCGCATCTGCACGCGCGTCCACTGCACGGCCGCCAGGCGCGTTTCGATGTCGAGGATCTGCGCCGCGTGTTCGGCCGCGGCCTTGTCGCCGCTCATGGCCAGCATGGTCTCGATATGCTTGAGGTATTTGGCGCGCACGGCTTGCAGCTTGGCGTCGTCATCCTTCAGGTAGTAATCGCGGTCGGGCAAGCCCAGGCCCGACTGGCTGATGTTGACCGTGTAGCGCTCGGGGTCTTGCGCATCGGGCGCCACATAGGCGGAAAACGGCGTCTGGATGCCATTGCCTTGCAAATAAGCAAACAGCGCCGGCAAGTCCTTCTTGTCCTTGATGGCGACGACGCGGGCCAGCTCGGCCTTCAGGGGCTTGAAGCCGGCCGCATCGCGCGCCTTGTCGTTCATGAAACTCGTGTACAGGTCGGCGACCTTGTGCGCCTCGCTGCCGGGCTTGCCCGGGTTCTTGACGGTGGCATCGATCAGGCCGCGCAGCTGGCCCTGCGCGATTTCACGCAATTCGATATACGTGCCCCAGACGGATTTGTCGGCCGGGATCTCCGTATTGCGGGTCCACACGCCGTTGACGTAGCCGTAGAAATCGTCCCTGGGACTGACGGCCGGGTCCAGGGTTTTCAGGTCGATGCCGGAGACGGGCGCAGCAGCAGTTGCGGCTTGCTGGGCGTACAGCGATGGCGAAGATAAGGCGAGCAAAGCGCAGCAGGCGGCGCTGATAAGCGAACGTTTCACGAAGATTCCTTTAATTGTTTTCACTTCATGTTGGAGAACATGCTGTGTCCAGGCATGCGAGGCAGGATTATAGTCGGCCTGCCTTCGTGGAAACAATGTCCGTTGAACAATTCCAGTGTTCAGCGGCTCAGGAGCTCAAACAGGTCTGCGCCTTGCTTGGCGCCCTGATTGCGCTGCATGTCGGCCAGCGAACCCGGCGTAGGCGCGCCATCGCCGGCCGCGTGATTGAAATAGTTAAAATCGAGCTTGATTTTATCTTGCAGGCCGCTCGCGTAATTCTCAGGATACTGTGCCTGTTCCAGCTGCGGCAATGCATTGAAATGCGCCAGCGCCGACTTGAAGAAATTGGTCATCTTGCCGGTGGTATTGTATTCCTGCATGGCTTGCGCCACGACCTGGCTGCGCCACGCCTGCTCTTCATCATAGGCCTGCGTATAGGCGGCGCGCCGCTCGTTGACCGTAAATGTCCCGCTGTCGTCGTGCGTGATGGTGGCCAATTGCTCGCGCGACAAGCCCGCAAACGGATTGGGACCCTTGTTATCGATAAACGCGGTCGCGGCCGCGGCCGACCTGGCCGATGCCGCGTCATTCGGTTGCGGCAGCTGCTGTGCGGCGGCCGCCTTGTGTCCGGCGTCCAGCGGATACAGGATGCTGCTGATATTGTCATTGACCCATGCGCCCAGCGATCGATGATCGTAACCCTCGATAGCGGCGCTGGTCGCCGTCGCTGCCGTCGACAAACGCCCGGCCAGGGTCGAAATCACGACCTCGTCCGCGACGGCGCCGACGCCGGCTGGCGCCTGGGTTGTCTGGGCCTTGTCCGATGCTGCCTTGCCTGATGACACCTTGTTGCCTTCCGAGGCAGACAGTCCCCCGGGTTGGATTCCCGCCGTGCTGATATTGACCATTGTCCGCCCCTGGATCAGTAAATGTTACTATATAAGTAAATATTACTATAGCACAACAAATGTCAAACCTGAGCAAGGGAATGGAGCAGATTGATGCAGGAATACAGATTCAATATTTTCGGCACGCTGATCGCCATCCGGGGCAATCCGGGAGCATGGCGCGCCTTCTACCTGGGTGCGGAAGGCAAGCGCCGCCCCGCCGATTTCATTATTCCGGACGATATTCAAGCAGATGCGCTATGCGAATACCTGGCCGACCTGTTCCATGAAGAAGCGACGCCACGCAATAACACGGCCAAGCAACTCACCGCTCCCGCATTCCGGGCCTAAGCTACTTCACCGCTACTTCACCGGCTCGAACGTCACCGTCAAGCCATTGCCCGTGGTCCTGATCTGCGTGGGCACGAATTGCACGCCCGCATAGCGCAATTCGTCGGGCTTGAACGTGTAGATCGGCGTTTCATGCATGAGCTGGTCGGCCACCAGGCTGGCCACCTTGGCGAACTGGCGCTGCTGCGCCTCGTCCATGCCGTCGATGCTCACCTTGTCCACGCTCGCTTCGCTCAGGTAGATGGCGTTGCGCTGCGCGTCGAGCACCAAACGGCCCGACATGGCCAGACTGCCGCGCCAGGTCTGGCGGATGAACGGCGGCATCACGCTGGCGTCCACGCTCAAGGCGACCCGTTCGCGCTCGGGCTGCAAGGAAAGCTGCGGGCGGGTCAGCTTGACGTCCAGCACGGACAGCACCCGTTTATCGATGGGAAAGCGGCGCTCGAGGCCTTGCTGCATCTTGCTGAGCGACACATTCACGTCGCGCGGGCCGATCAGGGTGGAACACGAGGCCAGCACGCTGCAGGCAAAGGCGGCGATGGCGGCGGTTTTCAGCAAGGGACGGATGGTGCTCACGTTCATGGATAGTCTCGGTGGAAAGATGGCGTCATCTTACACATGCGCCTGCTTTCACGCAAAAACCGGCGCCCACCTTGCAGCGGGCGCCGGTTTTTCTCATGTTGGCCCGCTTAGCGGACGAACAGGGCGATCAGTATGACGATGGGTAATGGAATACCCAACAACAGCAAGAGGATGGAACGCATGGCAGACTCCTTGATTTAACTAATAGGTAGGGGTTCAGATGGTGACGTGGCGCAGCACGCGCTCATGGTCGCGCTGGCGGCCGCCAAACGTTGCCGCCAGGCTAGCCACGAAAGCGCCGAGCAGCAAGGCGACGAACATCCATAGTGCCGTGTGGGCGCCGGCCTTGCGGGCCGTTTCCGCGGCTTGCTGAGCGGCAGCCTTCGCATCGGCGGCAGCTTTCACGGCGCGCGCATAGACGGCGTCGACGCGCGCTTCCGCTTCAGCCTGCGTCACGCCCGTGCGGCTGGCCACGACCTGGCCCAGGTAGGCGCGGTCATCGGCGGCCAGGCTGCCCGTGGACAGGCTGGTGGCGAAGATCTTGCCGATTTCCACGCGCTGGTCGGCGACGGTCGCGCCAGGATTCGCCATCGCTGGCGTGCCGGTCGCAGCTGGCGCTGGCGCCGCGCGCAGCAGCATGTCCGAGAAATAATCGAGCGGATTGGCGCCGCCGCCCTCGCCTTGCCTGGCGCTGGCGGCACCTGCAGCACCTGCGCCCGCCCCTACGGCCGGGCCAACTGCCGCCGCCACGCCGCTGCCTGCATCGATGGCGCCGCTCAGCACGGCGCGCGTGCCGCCGGCCAGCACGGCCACGGTGATCAGGGTAGCCACGGCCCAGGCCAGCAAGCCGTGCGCCGTATCGCGGAAATGCACTTCATCCGTATGAATGGCGCTCCATTTCACGCGCAGACGTCCCGCCATGTAGCCGCCGATGCCGGAGGCGGCCAGTTGCATGAAGGCCAGCCAGGCGATGGTCGACACGCCGATGGCCGTGGCGTTGAACGACCACGGCGATACGGACGACAGGCCCAGGCCCACGCCGAGGATCAGCAGGATGAAGGACAAGGCGGCCGCCGCGGCGGCGCCCGCCAGCACGGCGCCCCAGGACACGCCCGGGTTGTTCAGGTCCGATACGGACAGTTGTGTAGCTTGCATGAAATACTCCCTTGGTTGTTGATTTTTTATGCCGTTCAGGCGGCGACGCCCGTCAGCTGTTCCTTGCGCGCGGCCATTTCCTTGCCCAGCGCGTCGAGGTCGACGGCCGTATCGCGTACCTTGGGAAACATATCGCCCTCTTCTTCCTGGACGTGATGTTCGATCTGCTCGGACAGTACCTTGACCTTGGCGTCGTACAGGTCGTCGGCGGGGTCCATCGCGGTAATTTGCGCGATGAGTTCCTTGGCGCTCGCGTGCTCGACGAGGGCTTCATCCATCAGGTCGCCATCGTGGATGGGACGACGCACGGCCGGGTAGAAGATTTCTTCTTCCAGCTGCGTGTGCACGGTCAATTCCTGGCAGATCTGGTCGGCCAGCTTTTTCTTGGTGGCAAATGAGCGGTCGCTCAAGCCTTCATATTGGGCAAACAGGGCTTTGACGGCCTTGTGGTCCTGCATTAATAAACTGATCGCATTCATGACGCCTCCTCGTTGTTGATGAGGCTAGGATGCGCCACGGCGGCGCCTGCGTATGTGCGACGCCTTACACAATCTTGATATTTGATACACATCAGTGCACGGACACTATTTGATGCCGTGGTGGTTCATCAAGTCGTACAGCGTGGGCCGGCTGACACCCAGCAGTTCGGCCGCCTTGGCGATATTGCCGTCGGCCCGCGCCAGCGCGCGCACCATGACCTTGTATTCGGCTCCGTCGCGTGCCTGGCGCAGGTTCAGCGATTCGTCCTGGGGGGCCGCCTGGGCGCCGGCGGGCAAGCCCAGATCGTCGGCGGCGATCTGCGGCCCGTCGCTCATGATGACGGCCCGCTTGATGCAGTTTTCCACTTCGCGCACGTTGCCGGGCCAGCCATAGCTTTCGATCAGCTGCAGCGCGCCGGCGCTGAAATGCAGGCTGCCGCGCCCTTCGCTGGCGCAGAATTTGTTCTTGAAATGATGGGCCAGCAAGGCCGCATCGCCAGCCCGCTCGCGCAGCGGAGGAATGCGCAGCACGATTTCGCTAAGGCGGTAAAACAGGTCTTCGCGGAAACGGCCCTGTTCCGCCAGCACCTTTAAATCCTGGTGCGTCGCGCAGACGATGCGCACGTCGACGGCGATCTCGGCCCGTCCGCCCACCCGTTCGATGATTCGCTCCTGCAGGAAACGCAGCAGTTTCGCCTGCAGCGCCATCGGCATGTCGCCGATTTCATCGAGAAAGAAAGTGCCGCCGTGGGCCAGCTCGATCTTGCCCAGCGTTTGCCGCGCCGCGCCCGTAAACGCCCCCCGCTCATAGCCGAACAGCTCGCTTTCCAGCAAGTTTTCCGGGATGGCCGCGCAATTGATGGCGACAAAACGCTGGGCATGGCGGCTCGACAGCGCATGCAAGCCCCGCGCGATCAGTTCCTTGCCGCTGCCCGAGTCGCCCAGCAGCATCACGCTGGCCGACGAAGGCGCCACTTTTTCCACGCTGCGGCACAGTTTGAGCATGCCGGGATCGCGGCTGACGATGCCCGCCAGGGGGGAATCGGCCTGCGTCTGCAGCATGCGGCGGTTTTCCTGCTGCATCGCGTGCAGGTAGAACGCGCGGGCGATGACGAGGCCCAGCATGTCGGCCTCGAACGGTTTCTGGTGGAAATCGTAGGCGCCCAGCGCGATGGCTTTCAAGGCATGCGCACGCTCCTGGTTGCCCGACAAAATGATGACTTTCGTGTCCGGCGCCAGCGCGAGGATTTGCTGCAGCGTGGCCAGGCCTTCCGTGGCGCCGTCCGGGTCGGGCGGCAAGCCCAGGTCCATCGTCACGACGGCAGGCTGGTGGCGCCGCACCAGCGCCAGCGCCGCCTCGCGCTCGCCCGCCAGCAAGACCTCATAGCCGTCGAAACTCCAGTGCAGCTGCTTTTGCAAGCCGGGATCGTCTTCGATGACTAGCAACTTTTGCTTGGCCATGCGTATCAGCTCCTGTCAGTGAATAGGGCAACGGAAGTCCGGGGTCAGCGCCGACGGCGCTGCCCCCAAAGGCGCATGCAGCGGCAGGATCACGCGAAACGTCGTGCCCACCTGCGGTTCGCTGCGCACTTCCAGGCTGCCGCCCACTTCGCGCAGGTATTCGCGGCTTTCGAACACGCCGATGCCCATGCCCGCCGTCTTGGTCGTGTCGAACGGCTTGAACAAGCGTTCGCGGATGAACTGTTCGCTCATGCCCTGCCCCGTATCGTCAAGCTCGACCACGGCCGTGTGCTGCTCGCGCCGCAGCCGCACGTCCACCTTGCCATCGCTGGCCGTGGCCTCGATGGCGTTCTGGATCAAGTGGCCCAGCACCCGTTCCAGCCGCGCGCGGTTGGCCAGCACCGTCAGTTCGCCATCGACGATTTCCAGCCGGGGCGCCGGCGCCAGGCTCGCCTTGGCGGCCACGGCCTGGCGCAGCAAGCCGTCGAGCAGCAGCGGCGCGGGCGCTTCCGGCGCTTCGCCGCGCGCCAGTTTCTGCAGCAGGGTCTTCATTTTCTGCACGGAATGGTCCAAGGTGCCCAGCATGTCTTCCTGAAAGGCGGGATTGGCGCGGTGCTTTTCCGCATTGCTCAGTAACAGGGACAACTGGAACACGAGGTTCTTGAGGTCGTGCACGATGAAAGTCGACATGCGGTTGAACGACTCGAACTGGCGCGCCACCGTCAGCGTATCGAGCGATTCGCGGTGCGCCAGGTAGCTGGCGGCCTGGCTGCCGGCAATTTTCAGCACATCGAGGATTTCCCAGTTCAAGCCGATGTGCGTGCGTGGCCGCGCCAGCGCGACAAAGGCAAACAGCTGGCCATGCAGCATCAGGGGCACCAGCAGCCACACGTCGGGCAGCGCCAGCAGCGCGGGCGGCAACAGCAAGCCGCCGTACTGGCACGGGTTGTGCTCGCAGTCGGGCACGTCGATCACCCATTGCCGCGCCTCCAGAAACTGGCACAGGCTGCCGGACGCCGGCTCGCTCCACGTGCTCGGCGGCCAGTTCCAGCTGGCGGCCGGGGCAAACAGGCCAGGTTCGCGCAGTATCCACAGCGCGCCGGCGCGGCTTTCCACCAGTTTCGCCATGGCCTGTATCGTGCGCTCGCCCAGGGCCGGCCCGTCTTCCGACAAGGCCCGCGTAAACCGCAGCCATTCCTCGCGGTAGTCGAAGATGGCATTGTAAAAATGTTTATTGATAGTCACCTTGAGCTTGGCGCGCAGGCTGCCCGAAAACAGTACGCCCGCCAGCAGCAGGGCCGCGCCGCCCAGGTAAGCCATCTGCATCAAGGAACCCCAGGTGCCGCCGAAATAGCGCAAATAATAGGCGCTGGCCGCCATGGCCAGCAGGTAAATGGCCGAGCCCAGCAAGGCGGCCGAGCGGTACAGCATCTGGCGCGAGACGGACAAGCCCAGCGCCCAGCCCGGATTGCGCGCCGCCGAGACTGCCAGCAGCGGCGCGCACAGGGCGTCGACGATGCCGCGCGCGGCCCAGATGTCATCGTTGACCGCGCGAAACAGCAAGGCGTCGCTGTACAGATAGAAATCGTAGGCAAACAGCCCGCCCACGCCCAGGCACGCAAACTTGATGCCCCAGCGTTTCAAGGGCGGCGTGTTGCGGTACCACTGTTCCACCAGCAACATGCCCAGCACGGCCAGCAGCAAACGGCAGACACTGGCGATGATGCGCGCCGGCAAAGGCAGCGCCAGCCAGGAGGAAGCCATGGAGAGCAGCCAGGGCGCCAGCGCCGTGAGAACGATGCCGGCCAGCACGAGGCGCAGGCGGGGCCGCGACGGCTCGATCAGCAGCAGCAAAAACACCAGCCAGGCCAGGGTGCGCAGCAATTCGAGCGCGTCGCCGGCCAGCGCGATGCGCTGCCCCAGCAGCACCAGCACCACCGTGCCCGTGGCCCAGACTCCCGTCGCCAGGCACGCGACCAGCAAGGCGCGCACGTTCTGCCGCGCGCGCCAATTGCTGATGAGCAGCAGCGCCAGCACGAAAAAGGCCAGCGATGCCAGACCATGGCTGAGCGCCGCCGCATCGGCCGCCGCCAGCCAGGCCGAATGCGCCCGCATCATCGGCTGCCCTTGCCAAACAGTACCACCTGCACCGTGTCGAGCAGGATCAGCAAGTCGAGGAACAGGCTATTGTTTTTCACATAATACAGGTCATATTGCAACTTCTTGACGGCATCATCGACGGAAGCGCCATACTGGTAGCGCACCTGCGCCAGACCCGTGATGCCCGGCTTGATGTTGTGACGAATGTTGTAGTACGGCACCTGCTCCTTCAATTGCTCGACAAAATACGCGCGCTCGGGACGGGGGCCCACGAAACTCATTTCGCCGCGAAACACATTGAGCATCTGCGGCAGTTCGTCGATGCGCAGCTTGCGGATCAGATTGCCCACGCGCGTGATGCGCGCATCGTTGGCCAGGGCCCAGATGGGCTTGCCGTCGCGCTCGGCATCGCAACGCATGCTGCGAAATTTCAGCACCTTGAAAGGCAGGCCATCGCGCCCCACCCGCTCTTGCTGGTAAAACACGGGGCCGCCGTCTTCCAGGCGGATGCAGATCGCCGTCGCCAGCATGACGGGCAGCGTGGCCAGGCAGATAACCGCGCTGGCCGCCAGATCGAACAAACGCTTCGACGCGGCGCGGAAAAAACTCTGGTCGAAACCGCCGCCATAGATCAGATAGCTCGGTTGCAAGGAATCGATGCGGATCTGGCATGCTTCGCGTTCGAAAAACGTGGCCGCGTCGATCACCTTGACGCCGCCCAGCGCGCATTCCAGCAATTGCTTGGCAGGAAACGCGCCATTGCGCCGGTCGCTGACGGACACGACGATTTCATGCGCGGCGTGGCGCTGCGCCGTGGCCAGCAGCGACGGTCCGGCCGGCAGCAAGGCCGAGGCCGGCACGCAGCATTGCTCGCCCGCCACATCGATGCAGCCGACCACCGTAAATTGATGGAAGCCGATCTTGCTGGCCGCCAAGTCCATGCATTCGCGCGCCAGCGCCCCGCCGCCCACCAGGATCAGCCGGCCTTCCATCAGCGCCGATTGCGAGGATTTGAATACCACCAGGCGCGCCAGCAGCACGCCGATGGCGCCCAGGCCGAAGATCATCGCACTGCCGCGCCCGAATTGCAGCGCCGGAATGAAGCGTATCAGGACGCTGAGCACGGCAAAACCCAGCGCGAACGAAGGCAGGATGCGCAATAAGGTGTTGCGGATGTCTTCGCGTGAGCGGTGCTGGTACATGCCCAGCGCACTCATGCTCAGGACGATGACCAGCGCAAAGATGGCGGACGACAGGTAAATATCGCCCACGCGCAGCACGCGGCTGCCGTCCGCCAGCCACAGCAAGGACGTCAGGGTGGCCGACAGCAGCAGGAGCAGGATTTCCAGCAACAGCAAGATAAACGCTGTTTTCGAGACATAATGGCTGAAGATGCGGATCATGGTTCCCCCTGCGGCAAAAAGCACCAGGCGGCGCGCAAGGCGGGCCGCTGCTGGTCTTGCCATGATGGCGAACTGTTCCAAGAAGACATTGATGCGCCACAAGCTACAGCCCCAGCGATCTTTCACTGGCAGAATTTATCTCAATACATTACCGAATGAGGGGAAATGGCATATAGTATGCTTCCCCTAAAAGAAGATAAATGTCATGAAATTTGATGTAGCGATTGTCGGCAGTGGCCTGGCGGGTTTATCGGTTGCACTGCATTTAGCTGAGACGCGCACCGTCGCGATCATTTCCAAACGCGCGCTGCTCGATGGCGCCAGCAACTGGGCGCAGGGCGGCATCGCGGCCGTGCTGGACTCCGGCGACAGCCACCAGCAGCACATCGAAGACACCCTGATCGCCGGCGGCGGCTTGTGCGACGAGAGCGCCACGCGCTACATCGTCGAGCACGGCCGCGAAGCGATCGAATGGCTGATCGAGCAAGGCGTGCCATTCACGCGCGACGCCTCGGCCGAGCTGGGTTTCCACCTGACCCGCGAAGGCGGCCACAGCCAGCGCCGCATCATCCACGCGGCCGACGCCACCGGCCACGCCGTGCAAGTGACGCTGGAAGAAAAGGTGCGCGCCCACCCGAACATCAGCCTGTTCGAACACCATTGCGCGATCGACCTGATCACCTCCGACAAGCTGGGCATGAAGCCCACGCAGCGCAATGCGCAACCGCATTGCCACGGCCTGTACGTGCAGGATGAGCAAACGGGCAAGGTGCACACGTTTGCCGCCGAGCACACCGTGCTGGCCACGGGCGGCGCCGGCAAGGTGTATTTATATACCACCAACCCCGACACGGCCAGCGGCGACGGCATCGCCATGGCCTGGCGCGCCGGCTGCCGCGTCTCGAACATGGAGTTCATCCAGTTCCACCCGACCTGTTTGTACCACCCATATGCGAAATCGTTCCTGATCACCGAAGCCATCCGCGGCGAAGGCGGCTTGCTGAAACTGCCGCCTGAAGCGGGCGCGGCTGCCGGCCAGCGCTTCATGCTGGCCCACGACGAGCGGGCCGAACTGGCGCCGCGCGACGTGGTGGCGCGCGCCATCGACTTCGAGATCAAGAAGCGGGGCCTCGACTACGTGCACCTCGATATCAGCCACAAACCGGCCGAATTCCTCATCGAACACTTCCCCACCATTTACGCGCGCTGCCTGGAACTGGGCATCGACATCACCAAGCAGCCGATTCCCATCGTGCCCGCCGCCCACTACACGTGCGGCGGCGTCGTGACGGACCTGTCCGGCCGCGCCGACTTGCCGGGCCTGTATGCGGTCGGCGAGACGGCCTGCACGGGCTTGCATGGCGCGAACCGCCTGGCCAGCAATTCCTTGCTGGAATGCATCGTCATCGGCCGCGCCTGCGCGCAGGATATCGAAAGCAAGGAAAAGCTGGGCACGCCCTACCTGCCCGACTGGGATGAAAGCCGCGTCACGGATGCGGACGAGGAAGTGGTGATTTCCCACAATTGGGACGAGCTGCGCCGCTTCATGTGGAATTACGTGGGCATCGTGCGCACGACCAAGCGCCTGGAGCGGGCCCAGCACCGCATCGCCCTGCTGAAAGAGGAAATCGACGAGTACTACCGCAACTTCCGCATCACGCACGATTTACTGGAATTGCGCAACCTCGTCGACGTGGCCTCGATGATCGTCAACAGCGCCCTGTCGCGCCGCGAAAGCCGCGGCCTGCACTTCAGCCGCGATTATCCGGAAACCTTGCCGAAGGCCATCGCCAGCGTGCTGACGCCGCCACACCGCTAGTCGACAAGCAGCACCGCCTGCTGCATCGTGCGATGAATCACGGCGGTGTGCCGCCATTTGCCACAGGCGGCCCCGCTGCAGGCATCGCGCAATCACCGAAACTAATGCACATATTAAATAAAAAACTTTTTGATGCCATTGCATCCGCAGTGGACCTGGATGACCCTGCAGAACAATCTTTAGCGCAGCGATTCATGATTGAGGCCATTGGCAGAGTGACTGCACAATTGCCTGAGGTTGCCAGGTCAGCGGCAGCGGTGGCGAATCGATACATCACCGGTGCGGCAACGGCTGAGGAAGTCATCGCTGAGCGTGTACGCCTCTGGCGAGCAATTGAAGGACGAGACCAATCGGACGAGCCGGACGTTTTGAAAATAAGAACGGCCATATGCGTCTTGCATCCTATGGATAGTGGCGCTACTGCCGAGACATTGGAGTATTTTTTTGAATTTTGGCGGCAAGCAGGCTTGGCGCAAGCTGAGCTTGAGGCCGCTGCTCGGAACAGGTATGGAATTTGAGGTGGCTTCAAGCGGCCAGAAGCAGTCGTTCATCTCATGGGACGACAATGTCGCTAGTTGGATGGTGGTGGCGCTATTCATTTCGCGCAACATTGCGGCCTGGCTCCACGCTGTGCCTACCAGTAGCGCCCTTGTGGCAGTGAACTGATCCATGGGTGTTATTGTTATCGGTCTTCTTGACCCCAAACATCCGCCCTCGGCCGAAAACCTGTCCTGGGCCAGTATCGATGATGCACTATGGCGTGTGTTTGGCGCCATTTTCGATGAGGTCTTGAGTTCCAACCATGAAATATTGTCCAGCATAACAAGCGGAGAATTCATCACCCAGGAGGTGTATTCCTTTCAATTGCTAGGCGCCGAAGACTTTCTGATCGCCATCACCAGCCTGCGGGAATTCTTTGCTGATTTTACGCAGGAAGAAACTCCGCGTGATATCGCAGCCTGGGTTTGGAGAGCAGATATTGAACCGTTGCTGATCCCAGATTACCGCTATGCCCGTTTGATCGCAGGCCGATAAAAGACCTGACCGGCCCGCCGCCTAGTCTATGTGTATGCCATCTTCCGTATACGAAAACTTGGCAGACGCACCCATACACTCCCCCTGCGGCTCGTCCGCCACATAGCGGCATTCGCTTTCCAGGCTGCCATCTTCGTTCCAATGCCGCGTCCAGCCCTGGCGTTCGCCATCCACGTACTCGATCAGCTGGCGCGGCTTGCCATCGGCGTACCAGGAACGCAAGGCGCCCTCCTCGCGCCCGCCCGCGTTCCACAGCTTGTGCACGAGCAACACGCCGGCCCGGCTGAAGCGCTGTTCGCTGCGCAATACGTAGTGGCCGCTGTGCGTGCGCTTGCTGGCGACGTTGCCGTCCGGATAATATTCGACACTGTCGCCGGCGGGCTTGCCGTCCACATAGCTTACCGTGCTGCGTACCTTGCCATCCGGGAAATAGCCGGTGCTGGGGCCCGTCATGATGCCATTCACATACAGGCTGCGGCTTTCCACGCTGCCATCGGGATAGAACAGCAGCAGCTCGCCGTCCGTCTCGCCCTTGACCCGCGTCATGCGCGTGCGCAGCTTGCCGTTTTCATCGAACGTTTCCACCACACCGTCGGCGCGGGCGCCGTTGCGGTAGGTGCGTGACTCGATCAGCTTGCCACTCTGGTGATAAGTCTGCTCCTCGCCCTCCTGCACGCCATTGCGCCAGCTGCCGCGCAGGGAAACCTGGCCGTCCGGGTAATAGCGGGTCTGCATGCCCTCTTGCACGCCGCGTCCGTCCTGCTCCACCTGCATTTCCAGCTGACCATGCGGGTAATACATGCTGTAATTGCCCACCAGCTTGCCGCGCAGGTAATCGGGGCCGTCGACCTGGCCCGACAGCCGCGTCGGCTCGCCTTCGCGCACGTGGAATACCGCGACTTGCCAGGTGCCCGGTGTCTTGCCTGGCGGCAGCGGCACGACGAGCGCATAGCGCGCATGCTCCTTCACTTCGCCGCGCCGCAGATTGTGGTTCAGGTACAGGCGCGCCTTGCCATCGGCACACGCTTGCGGCTCGCAGCCGCCCAGCTTGCTAACTTCGGGCATGGCGAGCGCTGCACCGGGTGCCGGACACGATCTGATGCGCATCAGCAAGGGCGTCGCCTCGCGTATCAACCGCGCAAGCTGCTGCTTCATGGCCGCGTATTGCGCTGCGTCCAGGTGCACGGACAAGGCATCCATGCGCACCTGGCGCCCGCCGCAACCGTTGTCACTGGCCAGTGTCAGTACATCGCCGCCGCCCTTGCCGGCCTCGGCCTTGATCGCGCTGACCACTTGCCGCTGTTCGATCTCGGCGTGGACCAGCGCCGGCCACAGCAGCGTTGCAAGCAGCACATGCTTCACAAGGCGCGCCATGCCTGCTCCTTGCGCTGCAGTTCCGGCGCCGGCGGCGCCTCGCCGCAGCCGCCCTGGGCCTTGCCGGCCACATACTGGCATTCACTTTTCAGGCTGCCATCCTCGTGCCAGCTGCGGCTCCAGCCGTCGCGCCGGTCGTTCGCATACTCGATCGATTGCTCGGGCTTGCCGCTTTCGTACCACGAGCGCGACGTGCCCTGCTCGCGCCATTGCGCATCCCAGCGTCGTTCCAGCACCAGCACACCCTGCGGACTGTAGCGCTGCAGGCTCAGCAGCCCGCCCTTGTCGCCGTACCGCTGGCGGCTTTGCACCTTGCCGTCGGGATAGAACTCCAGCGCTTCCCCGACCGGTAAATCGTCGACCTGCGTCATCCTGGCGTGCACGGCGCCATCGGGGTAGTAATTCGTCGTCACGCCATTGGACTTGCCATCGTGCATTTCCGAGCGGCTGGAGACTTTTCCATCCGGAAAATACGTGAGCATCTCGCCTTCCATCTTGCCGCCGCGCAAAGTGTAGCTGGTACTGGGCTTGCCATTTTCATCGAAGGTTTGCACGGGCCCGTCCAGGCGCTGGCCGTCGCGGTAGCGGCTCGTCTCGCTCAGCTTGCCCGTCGCGTGATAGCGCTGGTGCTCGCCCTCGGGCATGCCATGGCGCCAGTTGCCGCGCAGCTCCAGCGTGCCATCGGGATAGTACTTGCTGCCGATGCCGTGTTGCCGGCCTTGCCCATCCTGCGCCACCTGTTTCTCGACCTTGCCATTGGGGAAATACGTCACATAGCCGCCCACCAGCTCGCCGGAGGCATAATCGGCGCGGTTGACCTGGCCGGACAGGCGCAGCTTGTGGTCGGCGACGCTATAAATATCGACCTTCCATGTGCCTGGCAGCTTGCCTTTCGGCAAGGGCAACAGCAGCACGTTGGGCGCTTTTTCCTGCTCGATGGGGTAGAAACCTTCGTGCAGGTACAGCCGCGCCCGGCCATCGGCACAGGCGGCTGGCGTGCAGGCGGCGATCTGGCGCACGATGGGCACGCTTGCATCCTCGGGGCATTTTTTCAGGGTGACGCGCATGGGCGTCTTGCTGCGGATGTGCCGGGCCAGATCGGCTTTCAGCGCGTCGTACGGCGCCTCGTCCAGATTGACCGAGCGGGCATCCATGCGGATCTGCTTGCCGCCGCAGGCCGTCGTGCCGGCAATCGTGAACACGTCGCCGCCTTCGCTGTCGGGTTCGACGGCCATGCTGGTCAGCACCTGGCGCTGCACGATGTCCGCCTGCGCCAGACCCGGGGTCAGCAGGCAAGCGCCAAGCAGCGCACATAAAGTCTTGATTTTCATGGTATTCCTTTAATTTTCCATCGTGGCGGCCACGCCGGCCGGCACGAAGCTGACCCGGCCGTTACGATAGCGCACCAGCACCACCACCTTGGCCTCCCGCAATTGACCGTGCTGCACGGCCGGCAAGTAGGTCCAGCGCTTCACGCTGTCGAGCAGCACCTTGTTGAGCATCGGCTCCATCGGCAACTCGGCCGCCGCATAGCTGAGAGTGCCGTCGGCCGCAATGGTCAGGGTCAGGCGGTTTTCACCCGTTGCATGCTGTTCGTCCAGCACGCCATATTCAACCGTCGTCATCGTCTCGCGCTGCACGCCGCCGGCCTGGTCGCGCAAGGGCGGCATGGCCTTCAGTCTGGCCGCCAGCAGCGCGCCATCGGCCAGCGCCTTGTCCCAGCGCTTCTGGTAATCCCACCCCTGAACCAGGCGCAGCATCTTGGCGTTCAGGTCCATGCGTTGCATCGTGCGCACGACGCCATTGTCGGACGGCTGGCCCGGCTCGGCGGGCAAGGCGTTCTGCACGGCATAACGGTAGGCCGTCAGCTGCGCCAGCGCCACCATGTTGACGGCATCGCGCTCGTCGCCGCCACGCAGCAGCGCCGTCGCCGCGATGCCCAGCCAGGCCGTGCCATCGGTCGGGCGTGCCCACAAGGCTTGCTCGAAGTACTGGCGCGCCGCCTGCGGTTCGTTCAGGCTCAGGTGCATGCGCCCCATGGCCGCCGCCACCAGATGGTCGCGCGGGTTCGCTTGCAGCAAGTCAAGATAGCTGGCCACCAGCGACGGCTCATAGCCGGGCACCCAGCCCAGGCCTTCCAGCAAGGACGCACGCAGCTGCGCCTGGACGGGGTCGCCGCCGTAGACAGACGATTTTTGCTCTCCGGCACGGTACAACAGCTGCAAGCCCCGCGTGACGGCGTCATCGTCGCCCTTGCTGACCGCTTGCGACAGGCTGCGCACGGCCTTGCGCGCATCGGACGGCTGGAAACCGGCCGCCTTGCGGGGGCGCCAGCTGAATACTTCCAGGCCGGCCGCCTGCTCGGCTTGGGCCTGCATCGCGGCCTTGTCCTTCGCCTCGTCGGGCGACGAGGTCCAGGCCGTAAAGCCAATCAGGAACAGCACGATCAGCAGCACCACAACGGCCCAGCCCTTGCCCGTCATGCCGCCACCCGTGTTGCCCGCCACGGGGATGAAGACCGGCGCCTGGCCCGGCGCCGTATGGTGCGCGCCGCGCTGCTGCGGCAACGATGGCTGTTGCAGTTGCATCTGCTGCGCCTGCACGGACGCTTGCGCGGCCGAGGCGATGACCTTGTCGCGCGCGCAGGCCGCGCAGCCCTGGCCCGCAAAATGCTGGTGTTCGGGATTCGCGGCGCAAACGACGAGCTTGCCGCCGCTGCGCTGCGCATAGCCTCGCAGCAATTGCGCCCAGTCGGCCGCCGATGGCCGCTGGGAGTTTGGCGACTGGGAAAACGCGCGGTCGAACATGGCGCGCAATTCGGGCGGCATCAGCGCGTGGCCGCTGGTGGCGTTGGGCGCCATGTTCTTGTGGCGCTTGGCGCCATACGCGTAATAACCATCGCGGATGCGCCCGGGAATGTCGGTGGGTGCCTGCGCATTGCCAGGCCGCCCGCTGTACGGGTGGATGCCAAAGTTGAGCAACTGAAAGATGACGACGGCCAGGGCGAAACGGTCCTGTGCCATTTCCGTGCCCGCAGGCATGCCCTTGCGCTGGAATTCCGGCGCCAGGTAGTCGGCCGTGAATTGCTCGGCAGGAAAACGTTCCGCATGGCCCTGGATGCTGAAACCGTCGCAATCGAGCATGGCGATGTACAGCGAATCGCGGTAAAAGCGCAGGTTCACGGGTTTTAAGTCGACCACGTAATGCTGCTGCTGGTGCAGCGCGTCGAGGACGGCGGCCAGATTGGCGGCCAGGGTCAGCTTGGGACCGAGTCCCGTGGGCAAGCCCGCCGCGCGCGCTTGCCGCTCCTGCATGATCTGTTCCAGCTCGGCCGTCTGCGCCATGTCCAGCAGGGGCATGACGAAACCGGCAAAGCCGCCCTGGCCGTCGAACACGGCCGCTTGCGGCCACGCGATCTGCACATAGCGCTTGCCGTTTTCCACTTGATCGGGCAATTCAGGCGACAGTTCCAGCATCGCTTCGAGCTTGCGCCGGTTGGCGGCCCGGTCCAGGTGCGGGTGGTACAGCTTGGCAACCTGCGCGGGCGCGCCGGGCAGCAGATACACGCTGCCCGCCCCGCCGCTTTTAATCAGTTTGCCCAGCACCAGGCTGCGGACTTTATCGAGCCATATCTTGCCGCCCGGACTGAATCCGGGCGTGACTCCCTGCTTCCGGCTCATGCGCGCAAGGCCAGCAGCAGGGTCTTGTCGTCGCCCGTGATCTGGTGCGTGCGCGGGTCGGCCAGGGTGGACGCCAGCGCCGCATTGCCCAGCTCGCTGCTCTCGACCGTACGCAGATAGCCTTGCACGGCATCCATGAACGGCGCGTACAGCGCTGCATTGTTTTTGCTCATGGCAAAGGGCATACAGCCGTCCGACATCAGCACGACGCCGCGCACGGCTTGCGGAATCGCCAGCAGGCGCAGCTGTTCGCGCCAGCGCTCGCCGCTGATGAAATATGTTTCGTTGGCGTATTCACCGTTGGCGGGCAGCGAGATCAGCTCGCCGCCGTCCATCAACTGCGCCACGCCCAGGCCATCGCCCAGGTGGAAGAAGAAGCCGGCCTCTTGCCCCATGACCACGCCCACCACCGTGCTGGCGTAGTCGTCCAGGGTGGCGTTGGCCGCGCGGGCGATGTCGTCGAGCGCGGCGCGGATCTGCGCCAGGGTCGCCGCCAGCGCGCCGTCCTGTAAATCCTGCACGGTGGCGCCCTGCTCCAGCCGGCCAGCCAGCGCCTGCACGGTTTGCGCTGCGACAAACTGCGCGCCCTGCTCGCTGAGGCGGGCCGAGCCGGCGCCATCGCAGACGATGGCCACCAAAACGTCGTTCACGACGGCGTGCGCGTGCGCGTCCTGGCAAGCGATGTCTTTATCCAGATGCGCCTTGCCCGTGACGGACGCGCCAAACACGCGCCACTGCTGCTTTGCTATTGCCATGGATCAGCGGGCTTTCACGTATTCACGACGGACCAGCCGTCCGTCGAAGCCAGCTGCGCCTGCGCGCCTGGGCGCGATTGCGACACGACCTGCATGCTGGCGCTCAGCCACAGGAACAGTTCGCGGAACTGCAAGCCCTTCAGCTGCTTCACGCCCCGTTCGCCACGGCTGGAAAACTGCCCCAGGGTATCGGTATTCGCATTGTCGCCCACGGCGATGGGGAAGATCGCCACTTTATTCGCCTGCTCGGCCGCGCGCGCCTTCTCGGCGCCGCGCTGCCAGGGATCGGTCGGCTCGCCGTCGGACATCAAAAACAGCCATGGCCGCGTGTACGCCACGCCCGCCGCGCGGAAGCGCTGCTTTTCCTGCTCGATCTCGGCCAGGGCCAGTTCCACGGCGGCGCCGGTCGGCGTGGTGCCGTTCGCTTCAAGCCGGGGCGCCGTGAAATCCATGGCGTCGCACCAGGTGCTGGCCACCACGGCTTCATCGTGGGCGCCGTATTGAATCACGAGGATGCGCACGCGCTTGGCGGCGATCACATCGGACTTGAGTTCCTGTTCCAGCAAGGCCAGGCCATCGTTGAGCAGCGCGACGGGTTCGCCATCCATGCTGCCGGAGCAGTCGAGCACGAGCACCAGCGGCGTGCGTTGTTCGGTGTTGTCGACCAGGGCGACGTCGGGAATCATTATTGAACTCATGGGCAATCGGTAAATGTGAAATCGGACATAGTGCGAATCTTACATCATGGCCATGATTTACCCGCGCGAGTTTCCTGCAGAACACTATCCAGAAGGACAGGCGTGAACCATTGCGGCACCGATATCTTTGTACTATCTTGATAATTGCCCAGGACAGAAGGCAGCGAACAGACCTTCCTCACAAAGGTGGGACGAATCGCTGCGCAACACCGCCCTTACCCAGTTCCGCACCTGCGCGCCTGCGGCACATTGATGTAGTCAGGATTGGGGGCAAGCATGGACACAGGTACAGCAACGGCGGATGTGGGGAAACTGATCGCCGCCATGTACGACTCGGCCTGCGGCGCGGGCGACTGGCCGCAGCTCGACAGCTTTGACCTGAGCGGCCAGCAATGGCAGGAACTCTTGCCGCATCTGCAACGCGCCCTGTGCCTGCAGCAGCGCCTGCGCGAAGCCCAACTGGCCAGCCACTGCGCGCTGGCGGCGCTCGACGCCATGGGCGCCATCGTGCTGGTGCTCGACGCCAACCTCGGACTGCGTTTCGCCACGCCCGCCGGCCACGCCTTGCATGCGGCGCAACTGGCGCACGCCGCGCCGCCCGACCTGGCGCGCGCCGTGCGCATGGTCATCGCCAGCACCGGCGGCGCAGCGCAATGCCAGTCGCTGCGCCTGGCGCGCAAGCAGCAAGGTCCCCTGGCCCTGACAGTCACCCCGCTTGCCGATTGCCAGCCCCCATGCGCGCTGCTGATCGCGCGCGATCCCACCCAAGCGAGCACGTCTGTCACTGCCTTGCGGCAGCTGTTCGACTTGACGCAAGCCGAAGCGCAAGTGGGCAAGGCACTGGCGCAAGGGGCCACCATCGAGGAAATCGCCGCGCGCGGCGGCATCAGCGTCAATACCGTCAAGACGCATCTGCACCACACCTATTTGAAGACCGACACTCGCCGCCAGGGCGAGCTGATCGCGCTGATCCACGGCGCGACGGCGCACCTGACCGTGTTGGATGCCTGAGGCCGTGTCATCCGATCGGATGATGTGCGCGGCATCTTGCCTGCCTACACTGGCAAGACCGGGCGCCCCCGCCTTGCCAAGGTCACCACGGCGCATGCGGGCCACCCGGCGCGATTTCCCTGGCATCGACAACAATATCGCCGCGCCGGCAGCGGACGGCATCAAAATTCAAGGATGGGTAAAAAAATGAAAACATGGATCTTGGCCGGCACCTTGGGCATCTGCGCCCTGCTGGCAAATGCACAAACGCTTCCCGACAGCCAGACCGTCGTCATTCCAGGCGGGCGCATGCAGACGATCGAACTGCCCGCCCACAGGCACTTCATGAGCGCGCAAGAATTTTCTCCGTTCCGCGGCGGCTATGAGCTGTCGAACGGACAAGTGCTGTACCTGCGCAACGCCAGCAGCATCGGCGCCATGATGTATGCGCGCATCGATGACCAGGAAGAACACCGCATCGTCGCCAGCGGCAGCAACAGCTTCGTGGCGCTCGACCGGCAACTGGCCATGCGCATCGACTTGCGCGACAATGGCAGCGTGGGCGGCGAAGTGCTGATGGTGGTGCCGGCCGAAAAACTGGCCAGCGGTGACATCGTGCCCGCCCATGTGCAAAGCATGAGCCTGGCATCGCGTTGATGCAGCAAGCCGCCTTCCGCATGGGTGACAGCCATGAGCAAGCAATATTCTGTGCAACAGCAAAATGCGCTGACCCTGGCCGCCATCAAACAGACGGCGGCCTGGTGGCGCGCCCGCCCCCTGCCCGACGCCTTGCGCCAGTGCGCGGCCAGCCATGGCGTGGCGCTGGACACGGCCATCATGCTCGACCTGCAACTGGCCTTCCCCGACCTCCCCCTCGTCTGCGGCAAGCTGCTGAGTGCCGATGGCCGCTTCATCCATTTCGAAATGGACCTCGACGACGACCTGCGTCCCTTGCCTGGCAGCGTGGCGTGGGACGACATCAGCGCCAGAGTTGACTTGGCCGCACACAAGCGCGGCACGGGCGTGGGCTATGGGGTGTTGTGCAAGAAAGTGCTGCAGGAATTGAATCGCGGCGCGCCCTAGCCGAACCGCTGCCGGCACATGCTATGATCGGCGCCCCGATCATGAGACAGATGGCAACGGCACATGCAACACTCACCCGGCAACAACCCGATCTCGACGCTGCTGCGCCGCAGCCTGCGCCTGCTGGCCTGGCCCCTGCTGGCCCTGGTCAGCGCCGCCTGCACCAGCACCACGCGCCATCCTGCCAGCGAGCCCACGCAAGTCATCCTGCGCTTTACCTATGACGATGGCAAGCCGATGCGGCATGACAATTACCTGGCCAATGCGCGCCAGGAAACGTACATCAAGCGCTGCAGCAAGATAGGCAGCACCACTGTCTGCGACGTCGGCTCGGATCCACTGTTCATGGGCGGCGACGCCCCGCTGGACGCCAACGGCGAAGTGCGCGTCACCCTGCACTCGACCGGCCCCATCGGCAACAATCCGACCACTCATTGCATCAAGGGCAAAGGCTACGTCTTTGATTCCGGCGACTGGAAGCGCGGTCCCTTCAGCCCCGGCCAGGTGATCGAGATCCGCTACAGGATCAGCGAAGTGGACATGGCGTGCCCCTGGTCGTCGGGCACGCCGCCGTGGTGGGACAAGAGTTAAGCCAGCCGGGGCCGGCTGGCCTGGCTTTACTGCAACTCGAACTCCGCCGGAGTCAAGCCCAGCTCGCGCGCGATCTTGCTGGCAACGCGCTGCTCATTGGCGTCGAAATTGCCGTCTGACGAAGCGACGGCGATAATCATGCGCACCAGCAAGCGCGACGCCTCCACATTCGACTTCATCTTGCCCAGCGCCTGATACGCCTTGGCTTCGCCGATATCCTTGTCGAACTCCAGCTGGCCGACATAGTCCTGGAAAGCCTTGATCACGTCCGTGGTGGTAAACACCGATAGCGCGTCATTGCTTTCAATAAACTTCACCATCTTCTGCTTCTCTTCCGCGCTGACGCTGCCGTCGGCCATGGCGATCAGGGCCGAGCCCGCCATCGCGGCGTTCAGGAAATCCTTGTTTTTGTACTTCAGTGCCTCGGTTTTCAGCTCGCTTGCCTTGGACTTCAGCTTGCTCAAAAAGGAATCGAAACTCATGGCGTACCTCCGGGTTGGTGTGGGTGCGGCAGCGCTCTACGTTGCCACTCCCACCCAACTGAGGGCGCATGCCTGAATTGCAAGCGGCGGGAACAAGCCTTGCCTCCGATGAAAGCATGGCAAAACCCAGAACAAGGGCCGGGGTCAGACCCGTCGGGTCTGACCCCAGTTTCTGCCTTGGGGTGAAAAACTGCCGACAGCATACAAACACACAAATCACGACGAAAACGAGTTAACTTGAAAATTGCCATATTTGCAGTTGAAAAATAAATAATTTCATGGCAGCATGGAATTACATTTTCCATACTGCAAGGTTGTGATGGACAAGCAATTGCTGCTGATTTGCGCACTGACGTTCATCGTCCACATGATCGGCACCTTCGCCTGCTCCGTACGCATCGCCGTCTCGCTGGCCCTGTTCAGCATTTTGATGCTGCTGTCGCGCACCTCGAATTCCTTTTTTGGGACCATTTCTTGCCAAACACGTGGAAACGGGAATCGACCAGCACGTTGCCGCCAGCACCTTATTGGGCGACTTCCGCTGGCTACTATTCTCCGCCAGCCTGGCAACGTTAATGGGCGCAATCCTGATCTCCACCTTCCAGCGCGCCTTCTGCCGCGCCGTCGAGCACTTCCAGGTGCACAGGTCGGTGCCCAAACTGCTGCTGCACACCGTCTTCAAGGGCGGCTTGTCCTGCCTCAAGACCTCCGCCAGCCTGCCCAAGCCCGGCAACGTCACGGCCCTGCGCCAAAAATCCGGCGTCTCCGCCTCCATCGTCATCGCCACGGCCCTGTGGACGGTAGGCGTCTTTGCCGCCCTGTATGCGGGCGTGCTCGACCCCAGCGTGCGCGTCACCTCCAGCACCCTGTCATCGATCATCAACGGCGGCGCCACCATCATGATGGCCGTCTTCATCGGCACGTGGTGTCGGGCATGACGGATGACGTCATCGAGGGCAAGATCGAAGAATCGCAATTCCGGCGCGCGGTGGTGTGGCTGGTGGGGAGCAGATTGGCGGGAACGCTGATTGCGCAGTTTTTGCTGGTGCCGTCGGCGGTGGTGATTGTGGGGGGAGGCGAAGGGGTTTAGATTGAACAATGAAATATTCTCAAAGACTTATTTATGAATAACCAGACAAGAACATTAATTAATATATTTTAAATTGGAGGAATAACATGCAAATGAATCCAGCGAGACGTTTAGCTGAGGCTGTAGGAAGTTGGCTGCATCTGGAATTTTGCTGCTACAGAGCTGGGCTATTTTCTGAAGCGGCTCTTAAAGCAGCCGTTGGACAAATGCTTAGCTCATTTCCCATTTCAAAAAATGGCGTAAGAGTTTATTCAGATTTCCCACATACTGCTATAAACATAAAGAACACATCAGGAAGAAAAAAGGAAGTAGACTTTGCCTTAACTCTTAAGGCAAAAGGGCACACCAATGATAATTGCGATGTTCTTGTGGAGGCAAAATGGGCAAACTCGACCCATTGCACAGATGAGAAAATCTTCACAGATTTTCTTCGCCTTGCAATTATGAAACGCCACGATCCTGATGCTACTTGTATTTTTCTGATGGCAGGAACATCCAACATATTATCAAAAAAACTTGTACAAATGCCATTTCAATGTCGTATGATCAAAAAAAATACTGGCATTGGGAAAAATTCCGCAGTTAGGAAAGTTTCACTAGATCACCTCAATGTAGATCATAAAATATATTTTACCAACTCCATTAAATCACTGCATGCTTCAAACCTTGAAATTCCAACATATTTTTTAGTGCGCGCATATGATGCACACCCAATACAATCCACAAGTGGCACTGTGGATTTTCAAGCAAGGACATGGGAAATAATGGATGTATCTGAAAAAAATATTGACATCGCAAACTGGCCATAAGAGAAAACAAATAACTCAAAAAGAAAAACACCAATACATACGATTGAAATCATTTGATACAAAATTATAGGAAAAATATCTTCTACACTTACAAATATTCGCAACATAAAAATATACAATCCTAGAATAGAAATCATGGCAACTAAAACCACACAAAAAACTGAAAAAATAAAAGACCCTCGAAAAGAATTAATTGAAGCAATTGATGCAGTAGCAAAACGTGGAGGAATTTCTAGAGACAGAGCTATTGCGGCTTGGTACGCAACAACGTTACTCGGCATAGATGAGGATGAGGCAATTGATGCGGCATCAGTAGATGGACCAGAAGATGGTGGCTGCGATTTTATTTATGTAGATACTGATCAAGAAACAGTTTATGTTTTGCAGGGTTACGTAGCTGAGAGATCAGATAGAAGCGCCCCATTGAAAAAATGGAATGCATTAGTTGCTGCCGTCTCAAGCATTAAAGATCCCATATCATTCGAACATGCAGGCAGAGCTGACATTCAGACAAGATTGCAAGATCTCGACATTCAGAACCTAACATTAGTATTCGGCTTAGTAACATTGGCAGCGAAATCTGATCAAATAGCACGACAAAAAGAGTCAACAATCCGATCAAAAACATATGGACCTGACGTCTCTTTTTTCTATGAGCATCAAGACACGCTGTATGATAAATATCTTATTGCAAAAACTGCAGATAGAACTGTTCCTGAAGACACTTTGACGTTTGGCAACCCACTTTCAGAAATTCGTGGTGATTTTGGCCATGCAATTATAGGGTCAGTCGCAGCAAGTGAATTAGCTAGATGGTATGCAAAATATCCGAATCAGCTTTTCGAGGGAAATGTACGTTTATTTATCGGCCAAAGAAAAGGCGGAATAAATGAAAAAATAATTGAAACGGCCGTTAACAGACCCGGTGAGTTTTGGGCATTAAATAATGGAATAACAATTGTTGCGGACAGCATTGAAGAAATAACGAAAAAGAAATTCACCCTCAGACATTTCTCGATTGTGAACGGCTGCCAAACCACAGTAAGCTTAGCAAAGGCTATCGGCATTTCAACTACAGCAGAAAAAGCGCAGGTGCTAGTGAGGGTTGTGGGCGCAAAGAAGACTATACTGACTGACATTGTTAGATATAACAATACTCAAAATCCTGTTAAGCTATCGGCCGTGAGATTGCTTGATCCTATTCAAGAGGGATTGAGAAATTCTTTTCTATCTATAGATTACTCTTATGCACCAAAACAAGAAGGGGCACGGGTTAATAAAAATCCTAAGCGGATAGAGCTAGACAAGATTGCACAATATTTGGCAGCAATGTCAGAAGAAACTATTCTTGACGCAGTTCGTCGAAAAACCGAACTCTTTGACAAGGTCTATAAAACAATTTTTCCAAGAGGTCTACAAGCAGAACGTGTATTTCTTGCGTGGCTCTTAGCTCAACAAATTGAAACTGAGCGAATGATACTACTTAAAGCAAATGACTCTCCAGATGCAGTTATAAAAACAATACTTGGCATTCATGGCACACCTTGGGGCATATTTGTTGCAAGCACTCTTATTGATCAATCTGGCTCAGATTTATCCAAACTCACTCTGCAAAGAATGAACACTATAGAGTTTAGCAATGCAATTGCAAAGTATGCAAAAAAGGCAATGGAGCTATACTCCGAGATTGCAGTACAAATAGTTGATTCTGAAGGTGACAATACAAATACTCGGAATGAAATACGTGTGAAACCATTCTTAGACAAGCTAAAAAGAACATTAGCCTTAAGAATGTCAAAAATCTCAATCTGGAAACTACCAAAACTTCAAAATATTACTAGTCCGGCGTAAATCGCACACCAATACTGATACTAATGCCAAATAACATGGTCAATTATCGATAAAAAACCGCTGTCTCCCGACAGCGGCTTTCTCATCCCCTACCCCAGCAACAGCACCTTGAACCAAGGCGCCGCGCCGTAAATAGCTAAGTAAATTACCCCACAAACTTCCGTGCATTCCTGAACATACGCATCCACGGCGAATCCTCGCCCCATGCTTCAGGGTGATACGACTGTTGCACGCTGCGGAACACGCGCTCTGCGTGCGGCATCAGCACGGTGAAGCGGCCGTCTGGCGTGGTGACGGAGGTGATGCCTTCCGGCGAGCCGTTCGGGTTGTACGGATACGCTTCTGTAGCGGCGCCCTTGTTGTCCACAAAACGCATGGCTTTGGTGACCTGGGTGATGTCGCCCGTTTGCGAGAAGTCGGCGTAGCCTTCGCCGTGGGCGATGGCGATGCCGGCCTGGGTGCCGGCCATGCCGTTGAAGAAGATCGATGGGGAATCCATGACTTCGACCATGGCAAAGCGGCCTTCGAATTTCTCCGACTTGTTGCGCGTGAACTTCGGCCAGGCGTGGGCGCCAGGGATGATGGATTTCAAATTGCTCATCATCTGGCAGCCGTTGCAGATGCCCAGGCCGAAGCTGTCCGTGCGGTTGAAGAAGCGCGCGAACTGTTCCGCCAGGCTGGCGTTGAACAGAATCGTCTTCGCCCAGCCTTCGCCCGCGCCCAGCACGTCGCCGTACGAGAAACCGCCCACGGCGATGACGCCCTGGAAGTCGTCCAGTTTCACGCGGCCCGCGATCAGGTCGCTCATGTGCACGTCGACAGCGGTAAAACCTGCCTGGTGCATCACGTAGGCCGTCTCGATGTGTGAGTTGACGCCCTGCTCGCGCAGGATGGCGACACGCGGACGCACGCCGGTGGCGATGAATGGCGCGGCGATGTTCTCGTTCTGGTCGAAGGTGACGATCGGCGACATGCCCGGGTCTTGCACGTCCAGCAGGCGGTCGTATTCGGCGTCCGCGCAGGCCGGGTTGTCGCGCAGGCGGGCGATGCGCCAGCTCGTTTCGCTCCACAGGCGGTGCAGGTCCGCGCGCGGCTGGGTGTAAATCAGCTTGGCGTCGCGCGTGAATTCGATCACGTCGCGGTCGTTCAACTTGCCGATGATATGGCTGCAGGCGCCCAAGTTAAACGTGCGCAGCACGTCCATGACGAGCGACTTTTCTTCCGCGCGCACCTGGATGACGGCGCCCAGCTCTTCGCTGAACAAGGCGCGCAGGGTCAGTTCGTTGCGGCGTTCCGCCACCTGGCCGGCCCAGTTCTTGGCGTCGCCCCAGTCGCTCGAATGCTCGCCTTCCATGGTCAGCATGTCCAGGTTGACGGACATGCCCGTGTGGCCGGCGAAGGCCATTTCCGTCAGGGTGGCGTACAGGCCGCCGTCCGAACGGTCATGGTAGGCCAGCAGCTTGTCGTCGCTGTTCAGTTTCTGGATGGCGGAGAAGAAGCCTTTCAGGTCTTCCGCGCTGTCCACGTCCGGCGTTTCATTGCCCAGCTGCTGCAACACTTGCGCCAGGGCGGAGGCGCCCAGGCGGTTCTTGCCGCGGCCCAGGTCGATCAAGATCAAGGACGTATCGCCCTGGTCCGTTTTCAGCTGCGGCGTGAGCGACTTGCGCACGTCCGTGACTGGCGCGAACGAGGAAACGATCAAGGACACCGGCGACGTGACGGATTTCGCCGCGCCCGTGTTCTCGTCTTTCCAGGTCGTGCGCATCGACAGCGAATCCTTGCCGACGGGGATGCTGATGCCCAGCGCCGGGCACAGGTCCATGCCGACGGCTTTCACCGTGTCGTACAGGGCTGCGTCCTGGCCAGGCTGGCCGCAAGCGGCCATCCAGTTGGCGGACAGCTTGATGTCGGAAATGTCGGCAATCGCGGCAGCGGCGATGTTGGTGACGGCTTCGCCCACGGCCATGCGGCCGGAAGCTGCTGCGTCGATGACGGCCAGCGGCGTGCGTTCGCCCATGGCCATCGCTTCGCCCAGATAACCCTCGAAGCTCATGGTGGTGACGGCGCAGTCGGCCACCGGCACTTGCCATGGTCCCACCATCTGGTCGCGCACGGTCATGCCGCCCACGCTGCGGTCGCCGATGGTGATCAGGAAGGATTTGTCGGCCACGGTCGGCAGCAGCAGCACTTTTTTCGCCACGTCCACCAGGTCCATGCCCGTCAGGTCAATCGCTGGGAAATCGTTGGCCACGTGGACCACATCGCGCTGCATCTTCGGCGGCTTGCCCAGCAAGACGTCCATCGGCATGTCGACCGGCTCGTTGCCCAGTTCCGGATCGATCAATTTGAGTTGACGCTCTTCGGTGGCCACGCCCACGGCGGCGAACAGGCAGCGTTCGCGTTCGCACATGGCTTTGAACAGCGGCAGGCTTTCCGGCGCGATGGCCAGGACGTAGCGTTCCTGCGATTCATTGCTCCAGATTTCCTTCGGCGCCATGCCCGATTCTTCCAGCGGGATCTTGCGCAGGTCGAAAATCGCGCCGCGCTTGGCGTCGTTGGTGATTTCCGGGAACGCGTTCGACAAGCCGCCCGCACCCACGTCGTGGATCGAGATGATCGGATTGTCCGCGCCCATTTGCCAGCAGGCGTTGATGACTTCCTGGGCGCGGCGTTCCATTTCAGGATTGCCGCGCTGGACGGAATCGAAGTCCAGGTCGGCCGTGTTGCTGCCGGTGGTCATCGACGAGGCGGCGCTGCCGCCCATGCCGATGCGCATGCCCGGGCCACCCAGCTGCACCAGCAGGCTGCCGACGGGGATATCGTTCTTGTGCGTGTGCTGCGCCGAGATATTGCCGATGCCGCCCGCGATCATGATGGGCTTGTGGTAGCCGAACACGGAATCTTTGTCTGCGCCGACGTTTTGTTCATAGGTACGGAAGTAACCGCCCAGGACCGGGCGGCCGAATTCGTTCGAGAACGCGGCGCCGCCCAGCGGGCCTTCGATCATGATCTGCAGGGGCGAAGCGATGCGTTCCGGCTTGCCGTATTGATCTGCCTCAGTACGCGAAGCCAGCGGCGCCGTCACGGAAGCGGCCGTTTCCCAACTGCGCACGGCGTCCGGCAGGGACAAATTCGAGACCGTAAAACCCGTCAAGCCAGCCTTCGGCTTGGCGCCGCGGCCCGTTGCGCCTTCGTCGCGGATCTCGCCGCCCGCGCCCGTGGAGGCGCCAGGGAAAGGAGAGATGGCCGTCGGGTGGTTATGCGTTTCCACCTTCATCAGCGTGTGCGTCAGTTCCGTCGATGCCGCGTATTCGTGGTTCGCACCGCGCGGGTAGAAGCGCGAGACTGTGGCGCCTTCCATGATGGACGAGTTGTCGCTGTAGGCGACGACGGTGCCCTTCGGCTGCAGTTCGTGCGTGTTCTTGATCATGCCGAACAGCGACTTGGGCTGCGCCACGCCGTCGATGGTCCAGTCGGCGTTGAAGATCTTGTGGCGGCAATGCTCGCTGTTCGCCTGCGCGAACATCATCAGTTCCACATCCGTCGGGTTGCGGCCGGCCTTGGTGAAGGCGGCATCCAGGTAGTCGATTTCGTCTTCCGACATCGCCAGGCCCAGTTCCGTGTTCGCCGTTTCCAGCGCGCGCTTGCCCTGCCCCAGCAAGTCGATCGATTCGAGCGGACGCGCTTCCAGCGTGCGGAACAAGTCCTTGGCGTCGTCGGCGCTGCGCAGCACGGATTCCGTCATGCGGTCGTGCAGCTGGTCGGCCACGGCCTGTACTTGCTCGTCCGTCAGTTTGCCGGCGCCGATGGCGCTGCCCAGGATGCCCGATTTCAGGTTGATGCGGAAAGCGATGCCGCGTTCGACGCGCTTGATGTGCGCCATGCCGCAGTTGTGCGCGATGTCGGTGGCTTTCGAAGCCCACGGCGAAATCGTGCCGAAACGGGGGATGACGAAGAATTCTTCGGCAGCGCCTTCCGTATTGTCGGCCTGGGCCGGCTCGCCGTACGTCAGCAAGGCGCCAAGGCGCGTGCTGTCGTCGGCCGTGAGGGGCGCGCTGGCATCGATGAAATGGACATAGCGTGCTTGCACGGCAACGATCGCAGGCGAGACGGCTTGCAGTTGGCTTAACAGACGGTGGCTACGGAAATGGGACAGGGCATTGGAACCCGGCAGTATCAACATGATTGGAAGGTGGTTGATGCAGCGTGGCTGCGGGTTAAAGGTAGGTATGACAATATCTTTCGTACGGCAAATTTCCTTTGCGCGCATTATACCCGTTTTACCCCTGCTTTATTACCGGAACTTATGGCTTTGCGGCCATTTTGCCCCTGAAAGCGGCAGTTTTTGCCAACTTGCAACAACAGGATCAGGCGATCACATAGCGGTTCTTGCCCTGGCGCTTGGCCAGGTACAGCGCCTCGTCGGCCAGGCGGTAACTGTGGCTCAGCTCCTTGTCCCGGTCCAGCTCGGCCACGCCCACGCTGATCGACACGAACTGTGCCGCATGGAAAGCCTGGCTGACGGCGGCGACCAGGGCGCCGGCGAAGGCGCGCACGGCCTCGCGGTCGCCCGCGTAGACGATGCCGAATTCCTCGCCGCCCAGGCGTCCGCACAGATGGCTTTGCGCCTTGTCCGCGATGATGGCGGCCGTGCGCATGAGCACCGCGTCGCCCGCATCGTGGCCCTGCTGATCGTTGATGATCTTGAAATCGTCAATGTCGATCATCAGGAAATGCAGCATGCCGCCGTGGCTTGCGCCATGCATCTGCTGGGCCCGCTGCGTGAACATGCGGCGGTTGTTCAAGCCCGTCAGGCTGTCCTGGAAGGCCAGCCGCGTCAATTCCACCTTGGCGTGATAGTTACGCAGGCGCAATAAGCTGAAGCTGACGTTCAGCGCCAGCCCGAACAGCACGCTGACGGCGATCATCAACGGCACCCAGGGCTGGTCGGGCAAGCCAGCGTTGACGGGATACAGGCCGTGGCCCACGTTCCACCACACGCCGGCCACCACGGCCAGGTAGCTGAGACCGCCATTGAAGATGGAAGCGATGGCCAGGGTCATGAAGACACCCACGGGCAAGACCCAGAAGCTGGCGTGGTGGACAGCATCGGCCATGGTGCGCAAGCCGAAGGTCAGCGCCAGCACGGCGCAGGCACCCGTCATGGTCAGCACGGGCAAGGTGGTGCAGCGGGCGCGCACGACCAGGCTCGCCAACATGCCCAGCAAGGCCAGCACGGCGTGCGTCAGGTTCGGATGGTAGGCCGGAGGCATCAGCAGCCAGGCCAGGCTGAAGGCGATGATGCCCATCACTTGCGTGATCAGGCCAACCCGGTGCAATTCCGCAAAATACGTATGCTGCTGTTCGCTGTTGCCGCCAAAGGCAAGGGGAACGGCAATGCGCCGCAAGGTAGACAGTTCAGGAACGCGCATGACGGGTATCGACACCAGAGAGGGATAAAGCGCCCGTTAAAGCCTTGCGCATGCCTTGCCGCGACGTGGTGCGGCATGCAACAGGTGTTGCATTTTAGAATACTATCACGGTAGTCGGGGAATGGCCGGAAAAACAGGCGCCCGCACTGTCGCAAGGGGCGCTCGTGTCATGAAATACAACGCCGGACGGCGCTGCACGCGCCTGCCCTTGCGCACGGCACCCGATTGCATGCATTTTGCTGGCAGTGTCGGGCGGCTTTGCAGTATGCTGATAAAAAACAATACTGCCAGGCAGCTACATATAAGAAGAGTTCCCGCAAATGACCGAACAGATGAACGAGAGCTGAACCATGCCAGAAACTAGCGACTTATCTGTCCTGATCGTCGACCCGAACCCCAGCATGCGGGGCAATCTGCACAATATGCTGAACCAGGCCGCCATCACCAAGGTGGAATATGCCGTCAATGCCGGCACGGCCATCCGCTTGCTGATGAAGAAACCGTTCGACATCATCCTGTGCGAATACGACCTTGGCAGCGGCACGGATGGCCAGGATGGCCAGCAATTGCTGGAAGACTTGCGCCACCATAAGCTGATCGGCCTGTGGACGATCTTCATCATGCTGACCTCGGAGGCCATCCACAGCAAGGTGATCAGCGCAGCGGAGCTGACCCCGTCCGACTACATATTAAAACCGTTCACCGTCGACGTGCTGAGCGGCCGCATCGCGCGCGCCATCGAGCGGCGCGCCGTTTTTCTGCCCACGTATCAGCTGATCGACAAGGGCGACCTGCGCGAAGCCGTGAAAAGCTGCCGCGCGGCCGAACTGCAGCACCCGCGCCTGGCGGCCGATTTCGCCCGCCTGCGCGCCGAACTGCACATCAACCTGGACGAATGGAAGGAAGCGGAACAGCTCTACGCCGACATGCTGGCAACGCGGCCCATGGCCTGGGCGCACCTGGGCCTGGCGCGCACCCTGTTCGAACAGCAGCGCCACGAGGATGCGCAGGAAGCGCTGCTGGAACTGGTGGAGACCTATCCCCGCTTCATGGCCGCCTACGACTTGCTGGCGCAAAACCATGAAGCCATGGGCCAGCAACTGCAGGCCAAGAAAATCCTCGAGGACGCGGTGGCCATCTCGCCGCACATGGTGCGCCGCTTGCGCCACCTGGGCGGCATCGCCTTCGACACGGGCGACATCGGCGCGGCCGAACGAGCGTATAAACAGGTCGTGACGAAGGCGAAGTACTCCGAATTCCGCGATCCGGAAGACCACGTCAACCTGGTCAGAACGCTGGTGAAAAAGGGCGACGCGCCGCAAGCGAGCGGCGTGCTGCGCGACATGGAGCGCTCCCTGCGGGGCAGCGCCAACGTGGAAGCGTGCCGCGCCATCTCGGCCGCCATGCTGCATGAACTGTCGGGCAACGACATCGCCGCCGCCACCGAACTGCAACTGGCCGCCGCCGCCCTGGACGACGCGCGGGGCCTGTCGACGCAGCTGAAGGTGGGCCTCGTGCAAAGCTGCCTGAAGAACAACCTGGAACAGGCCGCGTCCGACGTCATGATGAAACTCGTCAACGAAGCCGACAGCGACGTGACGATGGAAGCGGCCGTCGATGTCTTTGAAAAAGCGGGCCGCCACGACCTGACGCAAGGCATGGGCCAGCAGATCACGAACCAGGTGCAGGAATTGATGCAGGATGCGGCCAGCAAGGCGGAAAGCGGAGAACTCAAGGGCGCCGTCTTCGTGCTGCGCCAGGCCCTGCGCAAGACGCCGGGCAACCTGCCCGTGCTGTTCGCCTCCGTCGAGGCCATCCTGCGCCAGCTCAACATGCTGGGCTGGGAAGCCCCGCTCGCTGAACAGGCGCAGCACCAGATGCAGGTGATCCGCAAGATCGACCCCAGGCATCCGCAGCTGGAGTCGCTCAAGCAGCAGTATGCGGCTACGCAGCACAAGTATGGTATTGCGACCTGACTCTTGCCTGCGCCCTGCCCGTCAATCGACAACAAGCCGTTCGACAAGGTGGGCCGTCCCATCGCCGCCGTTTGCGCAATTGAATACTCTCTTTCAAAATGAAGCCCGCTCACGCATTCGGAGCGGGCGCATCCGTATAGTTCGGCAGTTGTGTGACGTCAACCGTTAAGCGTACGGCCGCCGTCAACGATGATTTCGGAGCCGACGGTCCAGCGGGACTCGTCGGAAGCGAGGTACAACACCGCCTTGGCCACTTCCTCCGGCGTGCCGAAGCGGCCGAACGGAATCGTTGCGGTAATGTCCTTGTTGAGCTGATCGCGGTAGGCATCCGGGATGCCGAGCTTGTCGTACAGCGGCGTTTCGACCGGGCCGGGACTGACGGCGTTGACGCGAATGCCGCGTGCCAGCAGTTCGCCCGACAGCGTTTTCGACAAGTTCAGGAATGCGGCCTTGGTTGCGGCATATACCGATGAATGCGCCGAGCCCACGTGCGCGCTGACCGATGTGTTGAGCACCACCGATGCGGGGTTCGCGAACACTGGCAGCAGCGCCTGGATCAGGAAATAGGGACCCTTGACGTTGATGTCGAACGATCGGTCGAACATTTCCTCCGTCCACGCTTCGATCGGCGTCCAGACGGATACGCCGGCGTTGAGAAAGGCGATATCGAGCTGGCCGTAGTGCGCCTGGACGGCGCGCGCCAACTCCTGTTGGGCGGCGACATTGGCGGAATCGGCGCGCAGCACGAGAACCTCGGCGCCAAGTTCTTTCCTGGCCTTCTCGATCGATTCCGGAGTGACGCCGGTGACGATGACGCGTGCGCCTTCGGCGAGAAACTGCCTGGCTGTTTCGAGGCCGATGCCGCTGGTGCCGCCGGTGATAAGAGTACGTTTTCCTTGCAAGCGGGACATAAAATTCTCCTGTAGGTGATTCAGGGTCAGCCAGCATTGGCTGACCTGCCGTGGGAAGAACTATGCGCCCATGCTTGAAATTCGATAAGATCGTATCTTTGCATATAATTCATGCTCCAATTGCATGAATCGGGGAGAGTAACTTTGGACCGGTTTCTTTTGATGACATGCTTCGCGCGCGCTGTGGAGACGGGGAGCTTCTCCGCTGCCGGCCGCGACCTGGGCCTGGGGCAGCCCAACGTCAGCCGTCATGTGGCGGCATTGGAAGAGCATCTGCAGACGCGGCTGCTGCACCGCTCAACGCGCAAGCTTGCCCTCACGCCCGAAGGGGAACGCTACTATGCGGAAGTGCGGCGCATCCTTGACGCCGTCGACGAGTCCGAATCGTCCTTCAGGGAGAACGTCGATCCGTCCGGATTGCTGCGCGTCGCGTGTCCGACCGCTCTGGCGCATGCATTTGTGTTGCCGCATGTCCCCGCCTTTCTGGAGCGCTATCCCGGCCTGGCGCTCGATCTCCAGATCAATGATCGCTATGTGGGTCTCGTCGATGAAGGAGCGGAACTGGCAATTCGGATCGGCCATCTGGAAGACAGCGCCCTGCGCGCGCGGCGCATCGGCCTGTTCGAGCGCGTGTTTGTCGCCAGCAAGGGCTATCTCGCCAAACGCGGCGTGCCGGTCACGCCCGACGATCTGCGCGGGCACGATTGCGTGATCTACACCCTGCTGTCGTCGGGTGCCACATGGCGCTTCCGCGATACGGAAGTAGCAGTATCGGGAAAGGTACGGGTAAACTCACCCGAGGCCGTGCGCGAACTGGTCAATGCGGGACTCGGTATCGGACATGGGCCGCAGTGGCTGTTCGAGGAAGGACTCAGGAATGGCAATTTGCAGTTGCTCCTGACGGCGCACACTGCCCTGCCCGTCCCGGTTCAAATCGTCTATGTCGCAAACAGGCTGCTGCCAACGCGGGCCGTCGTGTTCATGGACTTCATCGCGGAAGCGTTTTCAAAGGTACCGGCACTGAACATCCGCTGAGCGGCCTCTGGTGCGATAACGCCATTCTTGCGCAGTGATGGATGGTGCTGCCAGCGCCAGCCGCATGTGAAATGGATGGTCAACAACTGCTGTGCCAATGTCCGCCACTCGCCGCCGCAAGCCAGAGCGGTGCCGTGAACACCTGTTCACGGCGCAGGGCAAGGTTCGATCAGCGCGGGAGTTTATACCGTACCAGCAGCGTCGGTCCCTTGCCGCCGGATGGCGTCAGCAGAATCTCGTCACCGGGCTGCATCTCTTCATACATCACCGTGCAACAGGTCGGCATCGAGTGGCCGCGCGCCGGATACACGCCAACGTCCGTGTGCAGGGTCGCAGCGCGTACGTCCACGCTGGACTTGCCGGCCTTTCCTTCGTCTTGCAGCTGCTTGCGCAGTGCGGTGACGAAGTCCCCTTTGCTGAGCCTGGCAGGTGCCTGGCTGGCTGGCTGGCGAGTGCTTGCATCGTTTTTCATGGTAGTTTCTTTCAGTGTATACATTTCCGCCACTATATCATTCGCCCCTGGTGCAACGCGACCCGGGGGCGGAACGAGTCCATCGCCCCGGCCGGGGCAGCCGCGGCAGAGCGCCTGCTCAACGGGGAGCGACAAAGGTTTTTCTCCAATTGATGATAGTGAGGTGCATGTGCATCTGCCTACACAGGAAATTTCTGGTGAAACAGCCCTTCAGACCTTTGATCGCTGTACTTGACCGCGCTTAAGAGCAATCTGCGCTCAGGAACCGTTATCCGCTTTGGGGCGTAACCTGCCAACGACGGCAACCGGCCAAAAGCCGGCGCTCGCCGTGGCCGCAAACAACGTGTAGTCGTATAGAGGTTTGAAGATGCGAAATACATGCAGTATATGCAGTCGAAAACTGGACCAGAAAGATGACCCTCTATCAGTTGACTGTGGTGGCGACTGTTGGGGCTGCATCGGTGAAATTGAAGCAGACATGGGCGACGAGTATTCGTTAACCAAGGTAAGGGAGGAGTTTGCGAAAGGACTCCGCCCACGATGGGTTGATACGAGCTCCAATTTACAATTTATCATCAGAGGTTAAGATAGAACAAGACGGCAACCGGCCAGAAGCGGACGACTGACGTTACCCTTCATTACTCAATTTAAGTATGCCAAGTTACGTAAAAAGACACTGGGACGAGACTAGAGATGACAGGTACGATGCATGGGGCACGTCCTGGTGGTACTTTGAAGTCGATGGTGCAGGCTGGGTTACCCGACAAATAGAACAGTATGATTCTGGTCCGCTGCTTTGCTATAGTGCCGAGCATGAGAGCGACGAATTTGGCGGGATCTCAGAAAAGCCTCTCGATTTATCGGAGTCAGGATACAGTGCGATTTCCCATCAAGAGTTCGAATCAATTTGGAGAGCCGCATAGTGCTTCCGTTATCGGCCAGGAGCGGACAAAGTTCAACTGGAAAGAACACAATGAAAAAGCACAGCGTTCGGGTTCAGATTGACTTTAAAGCCCCTCAGGATGGTGGCCGCGCAACTGCGACTGACCTTTGTTCGGGCATTTATCGTCCACACCTTCGTGTCGCTCAGGGTGATTATTTGGGAGTCGTGCTGTTGAATGGCCCCCTAGGCGGTGTTATGCCTGGAACCGCCGCGAACGCGGAGGCAGTCCTTGTTTATCAGTCCAGTGTAGACTATTCGCCCCTCATTCCTGGGGTAGTATTCGAAGTATTAGAGGGCGCGAAGATCGTCGGCACAGGAAAAGTTCTTTCTGAGTAGGTGGCTACCTTCGAGACTCTTATCGGCCACAAGCGGTCACTCGCGCGAGCAAGAAAAAATGGAAGATAAAATAATGCTCTTGCGGAAGATTCAATCAGCTATTCAGCAGATTCAGCCTCTGGCAGAGAAAGGCTGGCCGCCTGGGCAATCTATCCTACGACAACTAGGTTGGTGCGAAGTATTTGTGTCTGGATATCCTTCCGACCCAGCGCCAGGGCCGCTGTCCATGGGATTGATTGCCACTCGCGAACTCGACATGTACGGCGATAAGCCCGATCTCGCCTTGTTGATCAACGATATCCAAGACGCTGTGAATTCACTTCATTGATCCGCCTACTTCGGTAGTTCTATGACCGCTTCGGGGCGCAACCGGCCAACGACGGCAACCAGAAGCGGTCACTCGACGTATCCCTTGGAAACAAATGCAGATGGAAGTTAAATTTCTTAGTCTTGGCGAGCACAGTGAACATGGTCGCGTCCTTGTTGCTCGCGGCCCAACCTCAGAATCCAACATCGTTGCCAGTGTCTTGATCGCTCACCATAGTGCGCCGGTGACTCGCGTAAACATTCTTGCCAGCGCAGGGTACTCGTGCTTTCAGAGCACACGTTTCGCTGAGGGCATCGTTTACATCGGCTTTGGGCAGTTCGTGTTCGTCGTTGATCTTTACCTTGGCGAAGTTCGTCGCCATCAGCTGGACGGTTACTTTGGCCATCTGTACGATTCGCGCGACCTTGAGAACCTAAATAGCCGCATCGCAGTGCTTGTAACTTCGGCATCTGAAGTTCTTGCTTTTGACCATACAGGAGGTCATACAGGAGGTCTGATATGGGGGCAGTCGCCGCTTGGGATCGACGGTGTAGTCCTTCACGATGCGAGCGCGGGTCGGATTCGTGGTGATGGTGAATGGGACCCACCAGGCGGCTGGCGCCCATTTAGCCTAGTTCCAGAGTCAGGAGCAATACTTCAATGACCGGTATGGGGCGATAGCGGACGTACACGGCAGTCAGCGACACGACAGTCAGCGACAGGATGAGCGGCGGGTTCTTGGCAGGAGTGATGCTATGGCAAAAGCATGCTGCCCGATGGGCTCAAGTCTCTTTTCGCCGCTTACCTGCGCTCCACCCTCGCCACCACCAGCTCGATCAGCTCCGCGATCAAGGGCCGGAACGTGGCGGCATCGCCGCCCTGCCCCAGCATCACGGTGCGCGTGGTCAGGTGCGAGAAGACGGCGTCGAACAAGATTTGCGGCAGATTGGAAAACGAGGTGTCGGGCGCGATGCGGCCCTGCGTGCGCTGCTGTTCCAGCAGGCGCAGGATCAGGGCGTGCCACACTTGCGGGCCGTGCTCGTACCAGGTCTGGCCCACGGCCGGCACGGCGGCCGCACCCGTGACGACGAGGCGATAAAAGTCTACATGGCGGGGGCTGGTGACGACGGCCACCAGTTCATCGAGGATCAGCTGCAAACCCTGCTCCAGGCCCGCTTGCGACGTATCGAGCTGGCGCAGCGCGATGATGAAATCGGCGCACAGGTATTCGACCACGGCCACCAGCAATTCCTGCTTGCTGCCGAAGTAGCGGTAGGCGGTGGCCTTCGAGCCGCCCGCCTCGGCCACGATGGCGTCCATGCTGACGCCATCGTAGCCGGAGGCGAGGAAGAGGTCCGCCGCCGCCACCAGCAGCTTGCGCCGCCGCTCCTCGCTTCGGGTACTCGGGGAAGCGGGAACGGTGCGCAACTGGGGCATGAAGCAAACTCTTACTGTGTCTTGGGAAGCGCGTATGCTATCACGTAATCCCCCCGGTCCGGGCTCTGGCGGGCGCCGCCCGCGACCACCACGACGTACTGGCGGCCCGACGTGGGCGACACATACGTCATCGGCGTGCCTTGCGAACCGACGGGCATGCGCGCCTTCCACACTTCATGGCCGGTGGCGATATCCATGGCGCGCAAATAGTAATCCTGCGTGCCCGCATAAAACACCAGGCCGGACGCCGTACTGACGCCGCCGCCCAGGGTCGGCATGCCCAGCGGGATGGGCAGGCTGGCGCGCACGCCGTGGATGACGGCATCGCGCACCGTGCCGGCCGGGCGCTCCCACACCTTGCTGCGTGTTTTCAGGTCGATGGCGGCAAACACGCCCCACGGCGGGCTTTGGCACGGTATGCCCAGCGGCGAATTGAAGGCCTTGTGGTCGATGACGAACGGCGTACCATCCATCGGATAGGTGCTGCCCACGCCGTGGCCCGACGTCAGCTTGGCCACGTCCACCGTTTCGCGCGGCACCAGCCTGACCACCTGCGGCATGCGGATATCGTTGACGAACATATAGCCGTTGCTTTCATCGACGGCCGCGCCGCCCCAGTTGAAGCCGCCGTAGTAGCCTGGATAAATCAAGGTCTCTTGCGTGCTTGGCGCTGTGAACTCCCCTTTGTAATTGAGCTTGCGGAAGCTGATGCGGCAAGCCAGCTGGTCGAAGAAGGTGGCGCCCCACATGTCGCGCTCCGTCAGCGTTGCCGCGCCGAGGGCCGGCATGCCGGTCGAATATGGCTGCGTTTTGGAGACCCAGTCGCCGGCCGCATGCTCTTGCGGCACGGGCTTTTCCACCACGTCCGCAATCGGCTTGCCCGTGCGGCGGTCCAGCATGAATATCTGGCCCCGTTTGGTCAGCTGCACCAGCGCGGGAATTTTTCCACCCTTGCCGTCCGGGACGTCGTACAAGGCGGGCTGCGCGGCCACGTCGTAATCCCAGATATCGTGGTGAACGGTTTGATACGTCCAGCGCTCGCGGCCCGTGGCCATGTCGAGGGCGACGATGGCCGACGAATACTTCTCTGTCAGCGGCGGACGCTTGCCGCCCCAGAAGTCCGGCTGCTCGTTCCCCGTCGGCAGGTAGACCAGGCCCAGCGCATCGTCGAACGCGGGCGCCGACCACATGTTCGGCGTGCTGCGCGTGTAGGTCTGCCCTTCCGGCGGCAGCTTCGTGATGGCCGGATTACCGAGGTCCCAGGCCCACACCAGCTCCCCCGTGTCGGCGCTGTAGGCGCGCACGACGCCCGACGGCTCATCGGTCGAGCGGCCATCGAAGACCCAGCCGCCGAGGATGATCAGGTTGCGCACCACGGTGGGCGCGGACGTATAGGCGTAGTACGGCACGTTCATCTTGACCTTGCCCAGGCCGACCGTCAGGTCGACGGAGCCCTTGTCGCCAAAACCCTCGCACTGCTTGCCCGTCTGCGCGTCGATCTCGATCAGGCGCGCATCCATGGTCACCTGCACGATGCGCTTCGCGCATGCGCCCGCCACCGGCGCGCTGGCCGCCTGCATGCCGTCGAACTGGAATGGCTTTGTCACCTTGGCCGGCTCGTAGTAGCCCACGCCGCGGCAGCGGTTCCACGTCTTCGTGTTGGCCGGCTTCGGATCGAAGGTCCAGCGTTCCTTGCCCGTGTCCGCGTCGAGCGCGATGACCTTGCTCGTCGGCGTGCACGTATAAATGGTGTCGCCGATCTGCAGCGGCGTGTTTTGCGATTCGGATGCCCCTTCGGCCAGCTCGCCCGAGCGGTAGGTCCACGCCACCTGCAGTTGGTTGACGTTGGCCTTGCCGATCTGCGTGTACGGCGCGAAGCGCGTGCCCGACGGTCCATAGCCGTAATGCGCCCAGTTGGCGCTGCCGTCATTGATGGCCGCCACCGCATCCTGCTGCGGCTGCGCCGTGGCCTCCGTCACGCCATGCGGCTTGAACATCGAGGCGAAACCGGCCGCCAGCACGACGGCAAACAGGGCCGCGAAACCGCGCGACTGGCCACTGTGTGAATGCCCCGCCAGCCACGGATGCAGCAAGGCGGCCACGAGGCCGATGACGAGGAAAGGCGCCAGGCGCGGCACCATGGGCCAGAAGGCAAAGCCGATTTCCCACACGGCCCAGATCAGTGTCGCGACGAGCAGCGCGGCGACGACGGCACTGGCCAGCGGTTTGCGGCGCAGATACAGCACGCCGGCGAGGATGAGGCCCAGGCCGGCCGGCAGGTAATACCAGGAACCGCCAAGGGTGATGAGTTCGATGCCGCCCGCCGCCAGGGCCAGGCCGGAAAAACCAAGAAAGATACCGAAAGCCGTCAGGGCAAGCCGCTTGCCCCTGAAGACCGCCGGGATCGCCGGCGCGCCTTTATTTACTGAAGTGTCCATTTTTTATCCATGACGCCTCCCCTGCCCAGGCAAGCACGCCGGGGATGGCTGGTTTTTTAAATCTACGTAGTGAAACTGTACTGTACGGTTTCATTTTATGCCGATTTTTGATGCAAGGAAAGAAAAATTGACATGGGTGCTTGATTTTGGGCGGGGATGGAGAGCTGGCGGGGTTGTCGGATTACGCGCGTACGCGCTAATCCGACCTACCGCACTAATCAGACGAACCGGACCGCTGGACAGGCGTAGGTTGGATTAGCGCAAAGCGCGTAATCCAACAAACACAGGCGGGCCGGGTGTTACAGGGATGCCATATCGATGACGAAACGATACCTGACGTCGCTCTTGACCACGCGCTCAAACGCCTCATTGATATCCTGGATGCGAATGATCTCGATGTCGGACACGATATTGTGCTTGCCGCAGAAATCGAGCATTTCCTGGGTTTCCTTGATCGAACCGATCATGGAGCCGGACAGGCTGCGGCGCGCACCCACCAGGCCGAAGGCGTTCACGGGCGGCACGGCGCCATCCGGGATGCCGACGATGACCATGTTGCCATCGACTTTCAGCAAGTTGATGTACTGGTTCCAGTCGATGGCCGCGCCCACCGTGCAAATGATCAGATCGAAGGTGCCGGCCAGCTTGCTGAAGGTTTCCGCGTCGTTGGTGGCGTAGTAATGGTCGGCGCCCAGGCGCAGGCCGTCTTCGCGCTTCGACAGAGTCTGGCTCAGCACCGTCACTTCGGCGCCCATGGCGTGGGCGATCTTGACGCCCATGTGGCCCAGGCCACCCATGCCCAGGATGGCGACCTGCTTGCCGGGGCCGGCCTTCCAGTGGTTCAGCGGCGAATACAGCGTGATGCCGGCGCACAGCAGCGGCGCGGCCGCGTCCAGCGGCAGGTTGTCGGGAATCGACAGCACATAACCTTCCTTGACGACGATGCTGTCCGAGTAGCCGCCCTGCGTGGCCGTCTTGCCGTCCGCTTCCAGGCCGTTGTAGGTCTGGATCAGGCCTGGCATGTACTGCTCCAGATCCACGTTGCGCGTTTTGCAGGTGGTGCAGGAATCGACGAAGCAGCCCACGCCCACGTGGTCGCCCACCTTGAACTTGCTCACATTGGCGCCGACGGCCGTGACGACGCCCGCGATTTCATGGCCGGGCACCATGGGGAAGGCGGCACCGCCCCATTCGTCGCGCGCCTGGTGGATGTCGGAATGGCACACGCCGCAGTATTTGATCGAGATGGCCACGTCGTCTTCGCGCGGGGCGCGGCGCTCGAACGTGAACGGTTGCAGTGCGGAAGTCGGGCCCAGTGCGGCGTAGCCTTTGGCGATGGTGGTCATGAAAACTCCTGTATCTGTAATGTGTGGCGAGGGGTGACGCGTGCCGTGCATGCGATTGCACAAGTGTGCCCGAGATGCCCGTCCGCCGTTACCGCGATCCTGCAAGACCTTTGCACGATCCTCCAAATCTGCGTAAGATCAGCCCCTACCCTCCCTCGCCTCACGCATACTGACCTCCATGCCCACGCCACTTACTCCGCAAGATGAAATCGCCGCCCTGATCATCCGCCACGCGTCGCGCACGGGCGACTTCACGACGGCCATCGGCAACCTGACCTTCCACCGCCAGTCGTCCGTCACGGAATCGCTGTTCCATGCGGCGCGCCCCAGCGTGGCCATCATCGCGCAAGGGGCGAAGGACGTCACCCTGGGCAGCGAAACCTTCCACTACAGCCGCATGCAGTATCTGCTGACCTCCGTCGACCTGCCGGTGCAGGTGCGCGTGGTGGAAGCGAGCGTGGACAAGCCGCATCTGTGCGTGGTGTTGGGGATCGACATCGCCGACGTGGCCGCGCTGCTCGATAGCGAAAGCAGCAGCGAAAACGCGGCGCAGCAGAAAATCCTGCCTGCCACGCGCGGCATTTCCGTCAGCGACGTGTCGGCCGAGCTGCTCGACGCCATGCTGCGCCTCGTGCGCCTGCTCGACAAGCCGGGAGAAATCGCCACGCTGGCGCCATTGATCCGCCGCGAGCTGACCTACCGCCTGCTCAATGGTCCTGTCGGCGCGCGCCTGCGCCACATGGCGCTGGCCAGCAGCCAGTCGCACCAGGTGGGGCAAGCCATCGACTGGATCAAGCACAATTATTGCGAACCGCTGCGCATCGAGCACCTGGCCGGCATGGCGAACATGAGCATGTCGTCGCTGCACCACCACTTCAAGGCGATCACGGCCATGACGCCGATGCAGTACCAGAAGCTGCTGCGCCTGCAGGAAGCGCGGCGCTTGATGCTGGTCGAGCAGATCGACGCGGGCACGGCCGGCTACCGCGTCGGCTACGCCAGCGAATCGCAGTTCAGCCGCGAATACAGCCGCCAGTTCGGCCGCGCGCCCATGCGCGACGTGGGCCAGGTGCGCGCGCAGCTCAGCGGTTCCAGTGCCAGTGCCGACATGGCCTATTCCGTCTTGCCGTAACCGCCGCCGCCCGGCGTCTCGATGACGAACACGTCGCCAGGAAGCATGGCAGTCTTGCCGATATGCGCGAGCGGCTCCACCGTGCCGTCCGCGCGCTCGACGTAATTGCGCCCCAGCGCGCCCGCCTCGCCGCCGTCCATGCCGAACGGCGGAATAATGCGGTTGTTCGACAAAATCGCCGCCGTCATCGGTTCCAGAAAGCGCACCCGGCGCACGCCGCCATTGCCGCCGTGCCAGCGCCCCGCGCCGCCGGAACCGGCGCGGATGCCGTAGCTGTCGAGGCGCACGGGGAAGCGCCACTCGAGGATTTCCGGGTCCGTCAGGCGCGAATTGGTCATGTTCGTCTGCACCACGTCCGTGCCGTCGAAGCCGGGACCGGCGCCCGAGCCGCCCGATATCGTCTCGTAATACTGATACTTATCGCTGCCGAACGTGAAATTGTTCATCGTGCCCTGCGAGGCGGCCATCGCCCCCAGCGCGCCGTACAGGGCGTTGGTGATGCAGGTCGAGGTTTCCACGTTGCCCGAGACGACGGAGGCCGGATACTGCGGATTGAGCATGGAGCCGGACGGAATGATCACGGTCAATGGCTTCAGGCAGCCCGCATTCAGGGGAATCTCGTCGTCGACGAGGGTGCGGAACACGTACAGCACGGCCGCCATGCAGACGGCGGACGGCGCATTGAAATTGTTCGGCAGCTGGACGGACGTCCCCGTGAAGTCGATGACGGCGCTGCGCTGCGCCACGTCCACCTTGATCGCCACCTGGACGCGCGCGCCGTTATCCAGGTCCAGCGCGTAGCTGCCATCCTTCAAAGTGGTGATGACCCGGCGCACGGCTTCCTCGGCATTGTCCTGCACGTGGCCCATGTAGGCTTGCACGACAGGCAAGCCGAAATGCGCGACCATGTTATGCAGTTCGTCGGCCCCCTTCTGGTTGGCCGCCACCTGGGCGCGCAGGTCGGCCAGGTTTTGCTGCGGATTGCGGGCGGGCCAGCTGGCGCCCGCCAGCAGGGCCAGGGTTGCATCTTCGCGCATCACGCCCGTGGCGCCGTCGACCAGCTTGAAATTGTCGATCAGGACGCCCTCTTCCTCGATGCGCGTGGAATCGGGCGGCATGGAGCCGGGTGTGGTGCCGCCGATATCGGCATGGTGGCCGCGCGAACCGACATAGAACAGGATGGCGTCGCCCGCTTCGTCAAACACGGGGGAAATGACCGTCACGTCGGGCAAATGCGTGCCGCCGTGATACGGGTCGTTCAGCATGAAGACGTCGCCGGGCCGCATGGCGCCCGCATTGCGCGTCATGACGGTGCGGATGCTCTCGCCCATGGAACCGAGGTGCACGGGCATGTGCGGCGCGTTGGCGATCAGGCGGCCCTGGGCGTCGAAGATGGCGCAGCTGAAATCGAGCCGCTCCTTGATGTTGACGGAATGGGCCGTGTTCTGCAGGCGCAGGCCCATCTGCTCGGCGATCGACATGAACAGGTTGTTGAAAATTTCCAGCATCACGGGGTCGGCATTGGTCCCGATGGCGACACGCTCCGGCACGGCGACGACTCTGCGCAAGATCAAATGGCCGTGCGCCGTGACGTCAGCGCGCCAGCCAGGTTCGATGACGGTGGTCGCATTGGCGTCGCTGACGATGGCCGGGCCGTCGATAGTATCGCCGGGACGCAGGCTGTCCGCCCCATACAGGCCGCTGTCGCGCCAGGCGCCGGCGCAGTACATGGCCACCGTCTGCACGGGCGCCAGAGCGCCTTCACGGGGCGCATATGCGGGCGCGGCCGGTTCCGGTGCATCGGACGCGCCGATGGCTTCCACGGAAATGGCTTCGACGATCAGGGCGCGCGCCGGCATCAAAAAGGAAAAACGTTTTTTGTAGGCCGCTTCGAACTGCGCCTGCATGCCGGCGGCCGTGTCGAACAGCACGACGAGGGCCGTATCCGTGCCTTCGTAGCGCAGGTGCACGCGATGCACGAGCGCGATGCGCTCCCCTTCCACGCCCTGGCGCAGCAAATCGTCGCGCGCCTGCGCGCCCAAGGTCTCGAAATGGCGCGCCAGGTCCACGCCCAGGGCCGCCTCGATGGCCCGTTCGCGCATGGCGCTCTGGTCGGCCAGGCCCATGCCGTAGGCCGACATCACGCCCGCCAGGCGGTGGATGAAGACCGTGCGCATGCCCAGCGCGTCGGCCACGAGGCAGGCATGCTGGCCGCCCGCGCCGCCAAAGCTGGTGAGCGTATAGTCGGTGACGTCGTGACCCCGCTGCACGGAAATCTGCTTGATGGCGTTGGCCATATTGCCCACGGCGATGGCGACGTAGCCTTCGGCCACCTGTTCCGGCGTCGAGTCCACCGTGCGCGCCAGCGCTTCGAACTGGGCGCGCACGGTGGCCGCGTCGAGCGCTTCGTTCGCGTCGGGGCCGAAGACACGGGGGAAGAAGGCGGGCTGCAGCTTGCCCAGCATGACGTTGCAGTCGGTGACGGCCAGCGGGCCGCCGCGCCGGTAGCTGGCGGGGCCGGGATTGGCGCCCGCGCTGTCCGGTCCCACCTTGTAGCGGGCGCCGTCGAAATGCAGGATGGAGCCGCCGCCTGCGGCCACCGTGTGGATGCTCATCATCGGAGCGCGCATGCGCACGCCGGCGATCTGCGTCTCGAACACGCGCTCGAACTCGCCCGCGTAATGGGACACGTCGGTGGACGTGCCGCCCATGTCGAAGCCGATGACTTTATCGAAGCCGGCCAGCGCGCTGGCGCGCACCATGCCGACGATGCCGCCGGCGGGGCCGGACAAAATGCTGTCCTTGCCCTGGAAGGCGCGCGCATCCGTCAAGCCGCCGTTCGATTGCATGAATTGCAGGTGCACGCCGGGCAGCTCCATCGCCAGCTGGTCGACGTAGCGGCGCAGGATCGGCGACAGATAGGCGTCAACGACGGTGGTGTCGCCGCGCGCCACCAGTTTCATCATGGGGCTGACCTCGTGCGACACGGACACCTGCGTAAAGCCGGCCTCGCGCGCCAGCTGCGCCAGCCGCGCCTCGTGCGCATGGTGGCGGTAGCCGTGCATCAGCACGATGGCGATGGCGCGCACGCCGCGCGCATGCGCGTGTGCCAGCGCCGTACGCGCGGACGACTCGTCGAGCGGCGTCACCACCTCGCCATGGGCGCCCAGGCGTTCATCGATCTCGATCACGTCGCCGTACAGCAGTTGCGGCAGGATGATCTGGCGCGCGAACAGCTGCGGGCGGTTCTGGTAGGCGATGCGCAAGGCGTCGCGAAAACCGCGCGTGATGGCCAGCACGGTGGGCTCGCCCTTGCGTTCGAGCAGTGCATTGGTCGCCACCGTCGTGCCCATCTTGATGGCGCCCACCTGTTCCACGGGCAGCGGCGCGCCGGACGCAAGGCCCATCAGCTGGCGCATGCCGGCCAGCGCCGCATCGCGATACTGGCCCGGGTTCTCCGACAGCAGTTTATGCGTGGCCAGGCTGCCGTCAGGACGGCGCGCCACGATGTCGGTAAAAGTGCCGCCCCGGTCGATCCAGAATTGCCAGTCCATCGTCCTGCCCCCGTGCTTATGTGAGATGGCTATTGTAGCCGCCAAACAGGGACGCGTTTCAGGCGTGCGCGCCTTGCCTTTCGCCCGCTTCGGCCTTATGTTGAAGACATGCTGACTAACGGAATGTGCTCCATGACCCTGATCGACTCTGCAACACCGCTGTACGCCATCGCCGAACTGCGCGCCATCGAACAAGCGGCCATGCGCGACCTGCCGCAAGGACTGCTGATGCAGCGCGCGGGCCAGGCCGCCGCCAGCGCCGCCCTGAAGCTGCTGCACGCGCAGGAGGATGGCGACGAGACGGGCCACCGGCGCGTGCTGGTGCTGGCCGGCCCCGGCGACAATGGCGGCGATGCGCTGGAAGCGGCCGCGCACCTGGCCGGCAGCGGCCTCGAGGTGCTCGTCTGGCTGGCGCCCGAAGCACCGGCCACGTCGCCCGAACGCGAACAGGCCCTGAGCCGCGCCCGCAACAGCGCCGCGCGCTGCATGGAAGCGACGACCAGCATGGCCTCGGCCGCCGTGGGCGCCGCGCCGTGGGACCTGGTCATCGATGGCCTGTTCGGCATCGGCGCGTCGCGCCCCCTGGAAGGCGAATGCCGCGACATGGCGCAGCTGGTCAACAATCTCGATTGCCCCGTGCTGGCCCTCGACGTGCCCAGCGGCCTGCACGCGGACACGGGCGCCATCGACGGCGTCGCCATCCGCGCCACGCACACGCTCACCTTCATCGGCGACAAGCCGGGCCTGCACACGGCGAATGGCCGCGACTACGCGGGCGAAGTGGAAGTGGCGGCGCTGGCCATCGATCCGTCCCTGCTGCCCGAAGCCAGGGCCCAGCTGGGCGGCCTGCACCTGTTCGCGCGCCAGTTGCAGCCGCGCCGGCAAAATACGCACAAGGGCAGCTACGGCAGCGTGGCCGTCATCGGCGGCGCGCAAGGCATGGCCGGCGCGCCCATCCTGGCGGCCCGCACGGCCCTGCATGCGGGCGCGGGAAGAGTCTACATCGCGTTTCCCGATGCACCGCCCGCCTTCGACAGCGGCCAGCCTGAACTGATGTGCCGCCGCGCCGAAGACGTGGATTTCTCGGGCCTGCACTTTGCCGCGCTGGTGGCGGGGCCGGGCCTGGGCGACGACGCCGATACGGTGGAACTGCTGCAGCGTGCCATTGACAGCGACAGCCCGCTGCTGCTCGATGCCGATGCGCTGAACCTGATGGCGGCCGAACCGGAGCTGCAATCGGCGCTGGCCGTGCGCACGGGCGCGGGCGCGACGATATTGACGCCGCATCCGCTGGAAGCGGCCCGGCTGCTCGACATGACAGTAGCCGAGGTGCAGGCCGACCGCCTGGGCGCGGCGCGCCAGCTGGCCACGCAGCTGGGCGTGATCGTCGTATTGAAAGGGTCGGGCACGGTGATCGCCGCGCCCGATGGCCAGGTGGTCGTCAACAACACGGGCGGCCCCGCCCTGGCGACGGCCGGCACGGGCGACGTGCTGTCCGGCCTGTGCGGCAGCCTGCTGGCCCAGGGCTGGCCGGAATGGGAAGCGGCGCTCGGCGCCGTCTGGCTGCACGGCGCGGCGGCCGATGCGCTGGTGGCGGCAGGCAGCGGCCCGATCGGCTTGACGGCGGGGGAATTGATCCCGGCGATACGCAGGTTGATCAATGCCTTGTCGGCATAGGCATGCGGTGTGGTGGCGTTGGATTACGCTGCGCTAATCCAACCTACGGCCCGGAAGTCGGGTAGGTCGGGTAGGTCGGATTAGCGCGCAGCGCGTAATCCGACAATCACCACCAGCAATCACACCAGCCTGCCCGCCGCAATCGTGATGGTGCGCCCGCAACGGGCCGCGATCGAGCTGTCGTGCGTGACCAGCACCAGGGTCGAACCCCGTTCGCGGTTCAGCTCGAACATCAGCTGGATCACGGCCTCGCCCGTGGCGGCGTCCAGGCTGCCCGTCGGCTCGTCGGCGAACAGCAGCGGCGGCTCCGTCACAAACGCGCGCGCCAGCGCCACGCGCTGCTGCTCGCCGCCGGACAGGTATTTCGGATAGTGTTTCAAGCGGCTGCCCAGGTTGACGCGGCCCAGCATGGCTTGCGCCTTTTCCTTCGCATCGGGGTCGCCCCGCAATTCCAGCGGCAGCATAACGTTTTCCAGCGCCGTCAGGTGTGCCAGCAGCTGGAACGACTGGAACACGAAACCGAGCTTTTCCTTGCGGAAACCGGCGCGGCCGTCTTCGTCGAGGGCGAAGATATCGGTGCCGTCAAGCACCACCTTGCCGTCGCTGGGCGTGTCCAGTCCCGCCAGCAAGCCGAGCAACGTCGACTTGCCGGAACCGGAGGCGCCGACGATGGCCAGCGTCTCCGCCGTTTGCACGGTAAAATCGACCTGATGCAGGATGGTCAGCTCACCATCGGCATCGGGTACGCGCTTGGCCAGCTGGACCACTTCGATGGCCGGCCGGGCATTTTGGCTGTTTTGACTGTTGAGTGCGGCGGGCCGCTGGGCCGCCGCGTCGGACGGGAGAAAACTGGTGGAAGTCGCTTTAGGGAATTCGGGCATGCTGATCTATCTTAAAAAATTTCGTGAACAAATAAGTGTCAAGGGCGGCAGCCGCATGCGGCGGCGCACGCTGTCCCTGCTTCCTGCGGCAGCCCTGCTGCTGGTGTCAGGCATGGCGAACGCCTATTCTGCACCAAAAACGCTGCTGGTGCTCGGCGATAGCCTCTCGGCCGAGTATGGGCTGGCACGCGGTACTGGCTGGGTGGCGCTGCTGGAACAGCGGCTGCAAGCGCAAAAGAACGATACGCGCATCGTCAACGCCAGCATCAGCGGCGAGACCACCAGCGGCGGCCGCGCGCGCCTGCCCGCCCTGCTGGCCAAGCACCAGCCCGACGTCGTGCTGATCGAACTGGGCGCCAACGACGGCTTGCGCGGCTTGCCCGTGGCGGCCGCCGAAGCGAATCTGCGCGCCATGGGCGACGCCGTGAAAAAGACGGGGGCGCAGGTCGTGCTGGTGGGCATGCGCATGCCGCCCAACTATGGCCGCGCTTACGGCGAGCAGTTTTATGGCGTGTACGGCAAGCTGGCCAAGGAATGGAAGGCGCCGCTCGTGCCCTTCATGTTCGAGGGCATCGCCGACCAGCCGCAGCTGTTCCAGGCCGACCGCATGCACCCGAATGCGCAGGCGCACCCGACCATTTTGAAAAATATCTGGCCGCGGCTGGCGCCGTTGCTGGGGGCGAAGTAAGCCGGTTCATAAGCTCACTCAATTTTCACCCCGAAGGCCGAACTGCCGGGGTCGGACCCTGAGGGTCCGACCCCAGTCTTACGCCGGTGGGTTAAATAAAGTTCCCGACTCACAGACAAAAAAATAGCCGCTCAAGAGCGGCTATTTTTATGCATGGAAACTAAATCTTACGGTGCCGGCGCTGGGGCCGCTGGTGCGGTGACCGGTTTGACGATCTTCACCTTGGCCTTGGCTTTCAGGTATTCGACGTAGTCGAACATTTCCTGTTGCGCCAGGATGCCGCTGATCTGGTCTTTCTCTTGCTGGCGGCGCGCCGCGTCCACTTGCGCCGGCTGCTGCACCTTGGCGATGCGGTAGATGCCGTAACCCAGGGCTGGCAAGTCCACGCCCACGTACGCTGGCAGCTTGCTCGTGTCCGCCTTCATGACTTGCGCGATGGCGGCGCGGTTGATACCGTCCAGCTTGCTGCGCGACACCCATTGCGCTGCGCCGAAACCGCTCGCATCACCCGAGGCTTTCAAGGCGGCCAGCTTGGTCTCGCCCGCTTTCTTGGCCAGCTTTTCCGCTTCTTCCATGGTCACGCGCTGACGGATCATCGCTTCGACTTCGGCCAGCGGACGCTTCGAGGCGGGCTTGAATTCCACCACGCGGCCGGCGATCAGCACGTTCGGCGCGACGGTGACGGCTTCCGTGTTGCGCTTGTCTTTCAGCGAGTCGTTCGAGAAGATGGCGGTGAGGAACTTGGCGTTGTTGAACGGCGCCTTGCCCAGTGCCGGCGACGGCGTGCGCGACAGGTTGGCGGCGGTTTCCACTTTCAGCTTCAGCTTGTCGGCCACCGGTTTCAGGCTGTCCGATTGGTCATACACAGTCTCGGTAAAGACGGTAGCCATTTCCGAATACTTCTTGGCGGCAAATTGCTTGCGCAGGTCGGCCGTGATTTCGCCGCGTACTTCATCGAGCGCACGCACGTGCTGCGGCTTGAGCGAGGTGATCGTCAGGATGTGGTAGCCGAAATCGGAAGCGACGACATCGCTGATTTCGCCTTGCTTGAGTTTCGCGACAGCGCTCAGCAGCGGTGCCGGCAAGCCATCCTTGCCGATCACGCCCAGATCGCCGCCCTGTTCGGCGGATGCCGGATCTTCCGACTTGGCTTTCGCCACGGCGGCGAAGCTGGCAGGCGCCTTGCGTACTTCCGCCAGGATCGCTTCGGCCTTGGCCTTGGCGGCGGCCTTGTCAGCGGCCGATGCGTCTTTCTTGACGGCGACCAGGATGTGGCTGGCCTGACGCGCTTCTGGCGTCGTGTAGGCTTTCTGGTTCTTCGCGTAGTAGGCAGTCACGTCAGCGTCGCTAACGTCGACTTGCTCGCCCGCAGCGCTGTCGTCCAGCACGACGTATTCGATCTTGGCTTGTTCCGGGATTTCGAAGAACTTGCTGTTCTTGTCATAGAAGGCCTTGATCATGGCGTCCGTCACTTTGACTTCCGGCACGTACTGGGCGATCGGCAACAGCAGTTCCTGCACTTCACGCTCTTCCGAGGTGATGTCGGACAGGCGCTTGGACACGGTGTTCGGGGCGAAGGCCGTGCCTTGCACGGCGCCGACCAGTTGCTGCAGGGCCAGGTCGCTGCGGCGGCGCGCATCGTATTGCTGTGGGGACATGCCTTGGGCGGCCAGCATGGCCTTGTAGCGTTCCAGGTCGAATTTACCGTCCGGCAAGGTCAAGCCTGGAATTTCCAGCACTTCCTTTTGCAGCACGGCATCGCTGATGACCAGGCGGCTACGGCCCACTTCGGCGGCCACGGCACGCTCGGCGATCAGGTTGTCGAGGATGCTCTTGCGGGCTTCCGGCGTGTCAAACATTTTCTGGTCGAACTGCTCGCCCATCATCTGGCGGTAGCGGTCGATCTGCTGGCGTTGCGCTTCTTCATATTGCTGCTGCGTAACGACCTGGTCGCCGACCTTGGCGATGGTGTTCGCGCCATCGCCGAAGCTTTGGTAGCCGCTGATACCGACCAGTGCAAAAGACGGGACGATGACCAGCATCAGAAGAAACTGCATCAAGCGTCGATGGGTACGAATAAATTCAAACATGGTCAGCCAATTCGGGATGAGTGGATCACTATAAAAAAAGGCGAACATGCGTTCGCCTTGATTTCTTCGGCGGAATGGACGGGACAGATGTCCACTTCCCCTTTAGATTCAACAACTTGGCGCTGGAACTAAAGCAGGATTCTGACGCCCAAGCCATTATCTCCTGATTCTACAATGCCCATAGCGCTATAGCAAGGGTAAATCAGGGCGCGCGCCCTGCCCTGGCGCCGCCTGAACGGCAAGGCGCCAGGGCAGGCATTAAACCGGGCGCAGCTTAAAGCGGATTTAAATCGAGGTGCGTTTTATTCAAAACGGCAGGAAGGGATTCTAAAAGACGTCGCACCGAGATAATCTGGCGCTGAAAAAGAAAAACCCGCGCTACTTATTCAGCAGCGCGGGCTTCTATATTCTGGCGGAGCGGACGGGACTCGAACCCGCGACCCCCGACGTGACAGGCCGGTATTCTAACCAACTGAACTACCACTCCTTAAGAGCGTATTTTTTTGGCGGAGCGGACGGGACTCGAACCCGCGACCTCCGACGTGACAGGCCGGCATTCTAACCAACTGAACTACCACTCCGAAAAATACACAGTACTGCTTGCATTTGCATTCAAGGCTGCAATTCGCAGAACGTCAACCTTGAAATCGCGGCACCCGAAGGCGCCGCCAAATGTTTCCGGTGATTGTCACCTCACCGAAGTCCGTTAGTTTACAGCATCCTTCAAAGCTTTACCAGCTTTAAATTTTGGAACTTTTGCTGCTTCGATCGTGATCGCTTCTTTGGTACGCGGATTGCGGCCGGTACGTTCAGCGCGTTCGCTGACCGAGAAAGTGCCAAAACCAACCAGCGTTACGCTGTCGTTGTTTTTCAAAGTTTCCGTCACGCCGCCGATAACAGCGTCGAGTGCGCGCGCAGCGGCGGCTTTGGAAATGTCAGCTTTTTCAGCAATGTGGTCGATCAATTCAGTCTTGTTCACTAGCATCCCCAATTACAAAGGTATAAAACGTTTACCGTATCGTTGCGGCACTTTTGGCACCACAGCTGTCCGGCGAAAAAAATGTGCAGGCGTATTAAACAAGCCACACTGTATATGTGTCAAGCGCTTTGGGGGCGCAATTCACGTTTCAATATAAAACAAGCGCTCTAAAAGCGCTTGTTTGGGGAAAACAGGGGTAAAACGTTAGTGTTTTACTACCTCGCCGGCCGCGTCAGGCTTGGCCGCGGCGGCCGTGACAGCCTCCACCGCAGCGACGTCCGCCAACGCTTCAGGCATGCGTTCGAGGGCGATTTCCAGCACTTTGTCGATCCAGCGCACGGGTACGATCTCGAGCTTGTTCTTGACGTTGTCCGGAATGTCGGCCAGGTCTTTCACGTTTTGCTCTGGAATCAGGACCGTCTTGATGCCGCCGCGATGGGCCGCCAGCAGCTTTTCCTTCAGGCCGCCGATCGGCAACACTTCGCCGCGCAAGGTGATCTCGCCCGTCATCGCCACGTCGGCGCGCACGGGAATGCCCGTGAAGACCGAGACCATCGCCACCGTCATGGCCGCGCCAGCCGAAGGACCGTCCTTCGGTGTCGCGCCTTCCGGCACGTGGATGTGGATGTCGCTCTTCTCGAACACGTCCGCCTTGATGCCCAGGCGCTGTGCCCGGCTGCGCACCACCGTGCGGGCTGCCTCGATCGACTCTTTCATGACGTCGCCCAGCGTACCCGTGCGGATGATGCCGCCCTTGCCCGGCATCGACACGGCTTCGATGGTCAGCAGATCGCCGCCCACTTCCGTCCATGCCAGACCGACCACCTGGCCCACCTGGTTTTCTTTCTCTGCGACACCGAAATCATAGCGGCGCACGCCGAGGAACTTGTCCAGGTTCTTCGAGTTGACGATGACTTTCTTGTCGGATTTCTTCAGCAGCAGCATCTTGACCACCTTGCGGCAGATCTTCGACACTTCACGCTCGAGCGAACGCACACCGGCTTCCCGCGTGTAGTAGCGGATGATGTCGCGCAAGGCCGACTCGGCCACCGAGATTTCCTCTTCCTTCAAGCCATTGTTCTTGATCTGCTTCGGCAGCAGGTAACGCTGCGCGATGCTGGTCTTTTCATCTTCCGTGTAACCGGACAGACGGATCACTTCCATGCGGTCAAGCAAGGCTGGCGGAATGTTGTACGAGTTCGACGTGGCCACGAACATCACGTCGGAGAGGTCGAAATCGACTTCGATGTAATGGTCGGAGAACGTGTGGTTCTGTTCCGGGTCCAACACTTCCAGCAGGGCCGACGAAGGATCGCCGCGGAAATCGGCGCCCATCTTGTCGACTTCATCGAGCAGGAACAAAGGATTGCGCACGCCGACTTTCGACAGCGATTGCAGGATCTTGCCCGGCATCGAGCCGATATAAGTGCGGCGGTGGCCGCGGATCTCGGCTTCGTCGCGCACGCCGCCCAGGGCCATGCGCACGAACTTGCGGTTCGTCGCGCGGGCGATGGACTGGCCCAGCGAGGTCTTGCCGACGCCCGGAGGACCGACGAAGCACAGGATAGGCGCTTTGAGCTTGTCGACGCGCTGTTGCACCGCGAGGTATTCCAGGATGCGTTCCTTGACCTTGTCGAGGCCGTAGTGGTCGCCTTCGAGCACTTTTTCCGCATTCGACAAGTCGTTATTGACCTTGGATTTCTTTTTCCAAGGCAAGTTGACGAGGGTGTCGATGTAATTGCGCACAACGGTGGCTTCGGCCGACATCGGCGACATCAGTTTCAGCTTCTTCAGCTCGTTGGTGGCCTTGTCGAGCGCTTCCTTCGGCATCTTGGCCGAAGCGACTTTTTTCTCCAGCTCGTCGAGGTCGGCGCCATCTTCGCCCTCGCCCAGTTCTTTCTGGATCGCCTTGACCTGCTCGTTCAGATAGTACTCGCGCTGCGACTTTTCCATCTGGCGCTTGACTCTGCCGCGGATGCGTTTTTCCACCTGCAGGATGTCGAGCTCGCCTTCCAGCTGGCCCAGCAGGTGCTCGAGGCGCTTGGCCACGCTGAAAATTTCCAGGATGACTTGTTTTTGCTCCAGTTTCAGGGGCAGATGCGCGGCCACCGTGTCGGCCAGGCGGCCGGCATCGTCGATGCCCGACAAGGATGCCAGGATTTCGGGCGGGATCTTTTTGTTCAGTTTGACGTACTGGTCGAACTGCTGCACGATCGCGCGGCGCATGGCTTCGACTTCCGACTCGTCGCCAGGCTCGGACTCGAGCGGCGTCAGGTCGGCGATAAAGTGCGTCGGCGCATCGCTGATGTGGTTGATACGGGCACGCTGCGCGCCTTCGACCAGCACCTTCACGGTGCCATCGGGCAGCTTCAGCATTTGCAGAATATTGGCAACACAGCCAATTTCATAGATATCCGAAGGAGACGGCTCGTCCTTCGCGGCTGCTTTTTGAGCGGCAAGCATGATGCTCTTGCCCTGCTCCATCGCAGCTTCCAGCGCCTTGATCGACTTTGGACGGCCAACGAACAGCGGTATCACCATATGCGGGAAAACGACGACATCCCGCAACGGCAATAACGGCAGTTGAGTTTGCTCAGTTAATTTGGAAGTTGTCATGGCGTACCTTATAGAAAGCGTGTTTACGATGTTGGCGCTCGCTGCCAAAACACAAGACCGGCGAGAATAAATAATTCTGTGAAACAAACATTTTTCTGTCTATTTCGCAAAACACACCCGCATGACGGTAATAAATGCAGTTTTCACAGTAAAAAAGCCACGCGCAGCTAAGCGCCGCGAGTGGCTTTCCGATTGAAGCCTGCACTCATTGATTTAAATTGTACTGCCATGCATTAAGGAATCAAAATCCTTTTTATGCATTTGTCTCGGCAGTAATCAATTTTCTCCGGAGGCCTTGGCAGTCTCTTGATAAATCAACAAAGGTTTGGCGCCACTGGTGATGGTATTTTCGTCGATGACGACCTTCACCACATTTTGTTCGCTCGGCAGTTCGTACATGACGTCCAGCAAAGCATGTTCCAGGATGGAACGCAGGCCACGGGCACCGGTCTTGCGCGCCAGCGCCTTCTTGGCGATCGCATGCAGGGCGGCCGGACGAATCTCCAGTTCCGCGCCTTCCATCTCGAGCAGCTTCGAATACTGCTTGATCAGCGCATTCTTCGGCTCGACGAGGATCTGGATCAGCGCCTCTTCCGTCAATTCCGCCAGGGTGGCGATGACGGGCAGACGGCCGACCAGTTCCGGGATCAGGCCGAACTTGACCAGATCTTCCGGTTCCGCTTGCAACATCAGTTCGCTGGCCGAGCTTTGCGACTTGCTGCGCACCGTGGCCGAGAAACCGATGCCGCTCTTCTCGGAACGGTTGGCGATCACTTTCGACAGGCCGTCAAAGGCGCCGCCGCAGATGAACATGATGTTGGTCGTGTCGATCTGCACGAAATCCTGGTTCGGGTGCTTGCGGCCGCCTTGTGGCGGCACGGAAGCCATCGTGCCTTCGATGAGTTTCAACAAGGCTTGCTGCACGCCCTCGCCCGACACGTCGCGCGTGATGGACGGATTGTCGGACTTGCGCGAAATCTTGTCGATTTCATCGATGTAGACGATGCCGCGCTGGGCTTTCTCGACGTCATAGTTGCAGCTTTGCAGCAGCTTCTGGATGATGTTTTCCACGTCCTCGCCCACGTAACCGGCTTCGGTCAGGGTGGTGGCGTCGGCGATCACGAACGGCACGTTGAGCATGCGCGCCAGGGTCTGTGCCAGCAGGGTCTTGCCCGAGCCGGTAGGACCGACCAGCAAGATGTTGCTCTTGGCCAGTTCGATGTCGTCTTTCTTGCCCAGGTGCTTGAGGCGCTTGTAATGGTTGTACACCGCCACCGACAGGATGCGCTTGGCAGTCTGCTGGCCGATCACGTACTGATCGAGCAAGGCGGCAATTTCTTGCGGCGTCGGCAGGTCGGATTTGGTGCCGGTCACCGTCTCGATGCTCGACGTTTCATCACGGATGATGTCGTTGCACAGGTCGATGCACTCGTCGCAAATGAACACGGACGGGCCGGCGATGAGTTTCTTCACCTCGTGCTGGCTTTTGCCGCAGAACGAGCAATACAGTAATTTTTCGCCGCTAGAGGATTTTTTGTCTGACATAAGGCATTTTGGTTGGAACTGCATTAACAATATTGCAAAATCGCAAGCCGGAGTGCGGTAGTTGCCGGAAAGGCAGCTACCCATGGCGCAAGTCAACAACGTGCACAAGCTCCATGCTACCCGAAATAAAAGCGAAACGCCCGAACGTTTGATCGCCCGGGCGTTTACTTACTTGCTTAGCAATACCGGTAGGGGCTCATCAAGCGCGGCTGGTCAACACTTTGTCGATCAAACCATACTCAACGGCCTCGTCGGCGGACATGAAACGGTCGCGGTCGGTGTCCTTGGCGATCTGTTCGATCGTCTGGCCCGTGCGCTCGGCCATGATGCCGTTCAAGCGGGTGCGCAGGTAAAGGATTTCCTTCGCCTGGATCTCGATGTCGGACGCCATGCCTTGCGAACCACCGGACGGCTGGTGAATCATGATGCGCGAGTTCGGCAGCGAGAAACGCTTGCCCTTGGCGCCAGCGGCCAGCAGGAAAGCGCCCATCGAAGCAGCCATGCCCGTGCACAGGGTCGAGACGTCCGGCTTGATGAACTGCATGGTGTCGTAGATGGCCATGCCGGCCGAGACCGAACCACCTGGCGAGTTGATGTAGAGCGAGATTTCCTTTTCCGGATTTTCGCTTTCCAGGAACAGCAGCTGGGCGACAACCAGGTTGGCCATCTGGTCATTGACCGGGCCGACCATGAAAATCAAGCGTTCCTTCAGCAGGCGCGAGTAAATATCATACGAGCGCTCGCCGCGACCGCTTTGTTCCACCACCATCGGCACCAGGCCGAGCATCTCTGTGTCCAGCGCCGGATTACGGTTCATACCTGTCATTTCATTTCCTTGTGAAGCAGTTAGAGGGCGCCGCCCCGGCCTGACGGCCGGGAGCGGCATCCGGATACCAACTGGTTTACGCTTGTGCGTTGCTTCCCATCAGTTCGTCGAAAGCAACTGCTTTCGTCGTGACTTTCGACAGGCCCAACACGTAAGTGACGACGTTTTCTTCCAATACAAGGGCTTCGATCTCACCCAGACGACGACGGTCGCTGTAGTAGTACTTCAGCACTTCGCGCGGATCTTCGTAGCTTTGGGCGAAGTCTTCGATCTGCGCCTTGACTTGCTCAGGCGTAGCCTGCAGGTTGTTGTCGCCCACCAGTTGCGACAGGATCAGGCCCAGGCGTACGCGACGCTCGGCTTTTTCCGCGAACAGTTCTGCTGGGAAAGGCACGTCCTTGACGTTCATGCCGCGCTGCGCCATGTCCTGGCGGGTCATTTCGGCCAGGCGCTCGGAATCCTGAGCGATCAGGGTTTTTGGCACTTCCAGCTCAGCAACTTTGATCAGCGCGTCCATGACGGCTTCCTTGTTGCGTGCTTTTACGCGGCCAGCGACTTCGCGCTGCAGGTTGACTTTGATGTCTTCGCGCATTTTGGCCAGGTCGCCGTCGGCAACGCCCAGCGATTTGGCGAATTCGGCATCGACTTCCGGCAGGTGCGCCCATTCCAGCTTTTGCAGCGTGATGGTGAACGAAGCGGTTTTGCCGGCAACGTCTTTACCGTGGTAGTCCTCTGGGAACGACAACGGGAAAGTCTTCGACTCGCCTACTTTCAGGCCCAGGGTCGCTGCTTCGAATTCCGGCAGCATGCGGCCTTCGCCCAGCACGAAAGCGTAGCCTTCAGCTTTGCCGCCTGGGAATTCAACACCGTCGATCGAGCCGACGAAGTCGACGGTCACGCGGTCGCCGTTGGCAGCGATAGCCTCACCGCCGTCGCCGTGTTCGCCAGCTTCGCCCTTGGTGTGGAAATGCACGCGCTGCTTGCGCAGGATGTCGATGGTCTTGTCGATTTCGGCTTCCGACACGTCGGCTTGCACGGTTTCGATTTCAACGGCCGTCAGGTCGCCGATAGCGACTTCCGGATACACTTCGAACGTGGCGTCGAAAGCCAGCTGGCCTTCGGCGGCTTCTTCTTTCGGCACGATGTTCGGGAAACCGGCCACGCGCAGATTGTTTTCGTTGGCGGCGTCGTTGAACGCGCGGCCGACTTTGTCATTCAGCACTTCGGATTCAATTTGGTAGCCGTATTGTGCTGCGACCATTTTCAACGGCACTTTGCCCGGACGGAAGCCCGGTGCCTTAGCCGTACGGGCTTGCACTTTCAGGCGCTTCTCAACTTCCGTGCGGACGTCCGTCAGCGGGAAGGAGATCGTGATACGACGTTCGAGTTTGCCCAAGGTTTCGACTGCAGTTGCCATGTAAAAAATCGTCCAAAAAATAAACACTGTTGGTGCGAGAAAAGAAGACCCGACCCCTTGCGCCATCACTGGCGCAAGACATGGGTCCAGCTTCACTCGCTCGCATATTCATCTGTAAAAGCACTGAAAACAGGACGATGGACCTGGTCTACCCGGCGGAGGGGAAAACCCGCACCAGGCACCAAACAATCCGCCGCTTCCAGTACTGCGACAGGGCTCCGAGCGTCCAACCCTGCTTCTCAGTAAATGCAGGGCCGGCCATCATTCGGTAAAGCGTGGCATTATAACAAAGGACTTCGGGAAAGTGGCTGGCTTTGCAGCCGCGCCACAGAGGATACCGGCGGCGGCGAACGAATCGCTACAGCCTGGATGGCCCTGTCTTTACTCTTGCCCCGGCATTCTTTATTTCGCCAGAGACAGGCTTTCCAGCCTGCTTCGTTCATTAGTATATGCGAACTGGCGCCCCGTCCGAAACAAAGAAATGCGCTCCTGGCGAAGATTTCGGCCAAAAAACCTTTGATTTACCTCAATTTGGCCATTTTTCAGGCAAACCTAAGCCGCGCATCCCCTCTCCAAGTGAATTTAAAGGAGAAAACATCATGAGCGATAGCACATCCAGCAACTCCAGCAATGCCAAAGCCAAGCTGCAAATGGTCCTCAGCCGCCTGCTCGACGGCGTCACGGACGACGATCTGCAAAAAATCCAGACGGAAGTCGATGAAATGGAATTGCGCATGAAGGGCGATGGCCACCACGACCACGACCACCCTACCGTCGCCTGACCCGGCAGTGGCTGCGCCTACCCTGCGAGCCGCTCCACCGGATGCGGACGTGCTGGCCGCCGTGGAAACGGCGCTGGTGACCCACCGCGCCTTTGGCGACAGCGGCTACATCCGCGACCAGCTGGCCGTCGCCTACCGGCGGCGCCTGCACAAGCTGGGCGGCACCCTGCCCGAGGCCGAACGGCTGGCCGGCGCGCTCGATACGGCGCAGCCCGCGCGCCAACGCCAGTTACTGGGCGACACGGTGCTGCGCTGCGCCGTCCAGCACGCCATGCGCCAGCTGCACTTGGGTGACGAGTACGGACTGCCCCTGCCGCAATGCGCGGCACTGTTCCAGGCGGCCAGCGAGCACCTGGACGCGGGCCTGCCCGGCGGCCCGCTGGTGGCCCATCTGCCGCCCGTGGCACGCTTGCACGAGGGGCGCACCATGGAAGACGCGGACACCGAATGTGACACCTGCATATGGCATGCCTGGCAGGAAGGCACGCCGTATGCGCGCGCCTTTCTTGCCGTGATGGACGATAACTACGGCGCGCCGCTGGCCACCCCTACGCCGCAGGAACGGGCGCTGCTGCGCCGCGGGCTAGGCTTGCTGGAAACCCTGCTGCCCCGCCTGACGGCCAGCGCGCTGTCTCACGTGCAATTGATCGCCCTGTTTCCCAAGCTGGGCACGTGGCGCGGCAAGGCGTCCAGCTCGCAATTTCGCGTCAATGGCAGCGTGTTCCTGAACCAGGAGCTGATCGGCAACCCCTGGTGGCTGGCCGAACACTTGCTGCACGAGTCGCTGCACCAGAAACTGTACGACTTCCGCCACGGCCACAGCCTGCTGGCGCCCGACTATGCGCGCGACGACGGCGCCAAGGTCTGCTCACTGTGGAATGCGCCCGATAACGATGGCAATCACTATTGGGATGCCCATCGCACCCTGGCCGCCTTTCATGTATATGTCCACCTGGCGTTGCTGTGCCTGCTGGCCGAGCGGCAGGAAGCGGCGCTGGCGCCACAGTACGGCCCCATCGGCCAGCACATGAGCGGCAGCCGGCGCGCCATCGACCGCGCCCGCTACCTGGGCGAACAATTGCACAGCACCACCTGGCCGGAACTGGGATTGGCCGGGCGCCAGATGACGCATTGGCTGCTGGACGTGCTCGACGCACTCGACACGCAACGGCGGCCCGGCGGCGCCACCTTGCACCTGCTGCTCGACCTGTACGAACGCCAGAGCCGCAAGCTCGACACTTTCCTCGCGCGGCAGCCGCCGCCCCGCAGCGACACGCTGGCCGCCCAGGCGCAGCAAGAGGTGGCGATGACGCGCGAGGCGCTGTACCTGCTGGATCAGGAAGCACCGCAGTCAACCCATGCGCAGGAGTACAACTGGCCGCAGGCACGGCAGCGCGTCTTGCAGGCACTTTGGCCGCTGACTGAAGATGATAAATTAATGGAAAGAAGCGGCTACCCGCAGGCGCAGGCACTGATTGCGCAGATGGTGCAGCAGTCGAGCAGGCAACTGGGCGCACTCGGCGCACTGGGCTGATGAAATTAGTTCAGGGAAAATTTTGATGGTGCTGCACTTCCGGGCTGGAACAACCCGGATTGGTGCGGATGGGGAGACTCGAACTCCCAAGCCGAAGCACTGGCTTCTAAGACCAGCGTGTCTACCAATTCCACCACATCCGCATTTGTACTACTTTGTGCTACTTGCAACAGGCTGCTGCCCCTGATTTTAACAACTCGTGGGCGATCTGGCTACCGTGGACTGATAGAGCAAGCCCTCGGTAAAGCAAAGGCGGCATTCTACTGGATTTCCCAGAGGGATGCCGCCTTTTTTATGACTGCACCTTGGCGTTGCCTACTAGCCCTCTTTTGCGGTCGCAGGCTCCGGCTTCTTGACCCGGAACCAGGCCGCATACAGGGCCGGCAGGAACAGCAAGGTCAAGGCCGTTGCCAGGATCAATCCCCCCATGATGGCGACCGCCATCGGTCCCCAGAAGACCGAACGCGACAGCGGGATCATGGCCAGCGCCGCGGCGGCGGCCGTCAGCACGATGGGTCGGCAGCGGCGCACGGCCGAGTCGATGATGGCGTCCCATGGCGTCGAACCGTCATTGATGTCTTGCTCGATCTGGTCGACAAGGATCACCGAGTTGCGGATGATCATGCCGAACAGCGCGATGATGCCCAGGTTGGCCACGAAACCAAGTGGCCGGCCCAGCGCCAGCAAGGCAAACGCGGCACCCGCCACGCCCAGCGGCCCCGTCAGGAAGACCAGCAAGGAACGCGAGAAACTGTGTAGTTGCAGCATCAGCAAGGTGAAGATGATGAAAATGGCCAGCGGCAAGTTCGCCGAGATCGACGCTTCCGCCTCGCCGCTGTCGGCCGCCACGCCTTTCACGACGATGCGGTAACCGGCCGGCATTTTGGCGCGCAAGGCATCGAGCTGCGGCGCCAGTTGCGTCGACACGGTGGCGCCCTGGATGCCGTCGATCACGTCGGACTGCACGGTAATGGCCCATTCGCGCTTGTCACGCCAGACCACACCCGGTTCCCATACAAAATGCGCGCGGGCCAGCTGCGAGATGGGCACGGACTTGCCCGTCGCCGTCGGGATATTCGTGTCATTCAGCACGGAAATCGTCGCCCGTTCGGCCAAAGGCTGGCGTACCTGGATATCGATCAGCTTGTTGTCTTCGCGGAACTGGCCGATGACCGTGCCCGACAGAATTGTATTGGCCGCCTGCATCACCGTTTTCGAGGTAACGCCCAGCGCACGCATCTTGTCCTGATCCAGGTCCAGGCGCAGCACTTTCACCGATTCGTTCCAGTTATCGTTCACGCCCAGGGTGTTCGGATTGGCGCGCATAATGTCCTTGACCTGGTCGGCAATGGCCCGCACACCGGCCACCTCCGGCCCCATGACGCGAAATTGCACGGGATACGGCACCGGCGGCCCGTTCGGCAACAGTTTCACCCGGCCCCGCACTTCCGGGAAATCTTTCTTGAAGACGTCGACGATTTGCTGGCGCAAGCGTTCGCGGTCGGCCAGGCTCTTCGGCAAGACCACCACTTGCGACACGTTGGTCTGCGGGAAGATCTGATCGAGCGGCAAGTAGAAACGGGGACTACCCGTGCCCACGTAGCTGGTGACGCTTTCCACGCCGTCGAGCTTGCCCACGAAGGCCTCGAATTTCTTCACCTGTTTCTCGTTAGCAGCAAACGTCGTGCCTTCGGGCGACCACAGTTCCACCATCAGCTCCGGACGGCTGGAATCGGGGAAGAATTGCTTTTCGATAAAGTTAAAGCCGTAGATACCCAGCGCAAAGATGGCCAGGGTGGCGGCAATCGTCGTCTTGCGCCATTCCACGCACCAGGTGACGGCGCGGCGGAAACGGCGGAAGTTCGGCGTGTCGAACAATTCATGGTCGTTATGCGCGTGCGGTTTCACCTTCAGCAAGATGTAGCCGATATAGGGCGTGAAGACGACCGCCACCACCCACGAGATGATCAGGGCCAGCGCATTGACGGAGAACAAAGAGAACGTGTATTCACCGGCGGCCGACTTGGCCAGGCCGATGGGCAAGAAGCCCGCCACCGTGATCAGGGTGCCCGTCAGCATGGGCATGGCCGTGGACGTATAGGCGAACGTGGCCGCATCGAAGCGGGACATGCCCTCTTCCATCTTGCGCACCATCATCTCGACGGCGATGATGGCGTCGTCGACCAGCAAGCCCAGCGCGATGATCAGGGCGCCCAGCGAGATCTTGTGCAAGTCGATGTCGAGCAGGCGCATGAACAGGAAGGTGACGGCCAGCACCAGCGGAATGGTCAGCGCCACCACCAGGCCCGGGCGCACGTCGATGCGCAGCGGCTTCGTGTGCAAGCCCAGCGCGACAAAGCTGACGGCCAGCACGATCAGAATGGCTTCGATCAGGGTATGCACGAACTCGCCCACGGAAGCGGACACGGCTTCCGGCTGGTTCGACACGCGCTGCAATTCTATGCCAACCGGCAATTCGCCCTTCATGCGCGTGACGGTTGCCTGCAGGGCCTTGCCCATGTCGATGATGTTGCCGCCCTTTTCCATCGATACGCCCAGGCCGATCACTTCCTTGCCATTGAAACGCATCTTGTCTTTGGGCGGATCGACGAATTCACGTTTCACCGTGGCAAAGTCGCCGAGGCGGAAGGTGGTGCCGTTGGCGCGCAATTCCAGATTTTCCAGGTCCTTGACGGTCAGCATGGCGCCCGTCACGCGCACTTGCAGGTTATCCGTCGGCGTCACCAGCACGCCCGTGGCGTTGATGCTGTTTTGCTCGGACAATTGCTGCACGATGGCGTCGAAAGGAATGCCCAGCTGGGCAAATTTCTTGTGCGAAAAGATAATATTAATCTTTTCATCCTGCACACCGAACAGTTCCACTTTCGACACCTGCCCCACGGCCAGCAGTTCCTGGCGCACCTTGTCCGCGTAATCCTTCATTTCGGCATAGGTAAAACCGTCGCCGGACAGGGCGAAGATGGAGCCGTAGGTGTCGCCGAACTCGTCGTTGAAGAACGGGCCCACCACGCCGGCCGGCAAGGTGCCCTTGATGTCGCCGATCTTCTTGCGCACCTGGTACCAGGCGGCCGCCGTTTCCTTGGGCGGCGCCGATTCGCGCAGCTCCAGCAGGATCAAGGTTTCGCCCGGCTTCGAATAGCTGGTGATCTCGTCGATGTAGGGCGTTTCCTGCAGTTTCTTTTCCAGCTTGTCCGTCACCTGCTCGGCCATCTGCAGCGCCGTGGCGCCGGGCCAGTACGCTTGCAGGACCATGGCGCGGAAGGTGAACGGCGGATCCTCATCCTGACCCAGGTTGGCGTAGCTGAGCATGCCGCCGATCAGCAGCACGGCCATCAGGTAGCGCGTCAGCGGGATGTGTTCGAGGGCCCAGCGCGACAGATTGAAGCCGCCCTTCATTTGGCCGCACCCACGCTGACGGCGGCAGCGGCGACATCCGGCTTGCTGGCCAGTTCGGCGCCGAGGATGGTCACTTTCTGGCCAGGCTTGAGCAGGTTGACGCCGGCCGTGACCACCGTCTGCCCCGCTTTCACGCCCGAGGCCAGCAGCAACTCATTGCCCGCCACGCCGCCCACCGTCACCGGCACGAGCTTCACGGCGCCGTTTTCCACCACCCAGACGGAGCTTTGCGACTTTTCATTGAACAGGGCCGTCAGCGGCACCTTGATCTGCGGCGTGGCCGTCTGCGAAGCGAACTGCACGACGGCCGTCATGCCCAGGCGCACTTGCGGCGCGTCCGGGATGCTCACCTTGGCAGTATAGGTGCGCGTGGCCGCATCGGCCACGGGCGACACTTCGCGGATCTTGCCCGGCAGCGCCTGCTTCGGGTCGGCCCACAGACGCACGACCACATCCTTGACACTGCGCAAGGTTTCTACCTTGTCTTCAGGAATGCCGATCACCACTTCCTTCTCGCCGCTCTTGGCCACCACCACGACGGGCGCACCGGGCGCCACCACCTGCCCTACTTCCGCATCGATGCGCGTGACGACGCCGTCCGCATCGGCCAGCAGGCTGGCATAGCCGGACTGGTTCGCCTGGCCCCGGTACAGGGCTTGCGCCGCTTCCACGTTTGCCTGCGCCGCCTTGTAGGTGGCGTCCTTGCCATCGAGCACGGCCTGGCTGACGAAATTTTTCTCGCGCAAGTCCTGGTAGCGCTTCAATTCCGCGCGCGCCAGGTCGCGGTTCGTTTCCGCGCTCACCAGCGAAGCCTTGGCCTGCGCCTGCGACAGCTGCAAGTCGACAGGATCGAGTTGCATCAGCACTTGCCCCTTCTTGACGCTGGCGCCCACGTCGACCTTGCGCGCGACGATCTTGCCGCCCACGCGGAAACCCAGCTGCGATACGACGCGGGGCACGACTTCGCCCGACAGCTCGGCACTCACGTCAACATTACTACTAGACAACACGATGGCACGGACGGGACGCACGTCTTCCACTTTGACGGCAGGCTTGGAACAGGCCGCCAAGGTAGTCGAAAGGGCCGCGGCGGCAATCAGCCGCAAGGCAGGAAGTGCGGATGCGCCGGTCTCGCGGCGCAGGGTTTTCAGGGCAAACAAGGTATTTTCCTTTACTATGCGGGCTGCAATATTTTTATGCGGAGAAACTTTTTGCCTGTCCTTTGGGCCAAGCCAAACTTTTTCGCACGCGATATCCTTAAATTTGTGACAATATCAGTTTGGTCGTAGCGGAGGACGATTTTCCGCTAATGACTTTCTGGTTATTAATTATAATCGTGCGTAAAAGTTTTTAGTGACTTTTGCGTCATTAATCTTGAGACGTACAACGTCCGGCCACATTCCAGCGTTTGCGGGAGTGCCGGACAAACGCAAGACTAGAGAAGTGTGTTCATGCCTGTAGACCATTACGAAAATTTTCCTGTTGCATCATTTTTACTGCCGCGCCGCCTGGTGCCCGCCGTCGAAGCCATCTATGCCTTCGCCCGCAGCGCCGACGACCTGGCCGACGAAGGCGACGCCACACCGGCCGAACGCCTGGCCTTTCTACACGCCTACGAAGAGGCGCTGGGCCGCATCGCCCGCCAGGAAGGCCATGCCGGCGAGAACGCCGCCATGTTCGAACGTCTGGCCGCCGTCATCGCCAAGTTCCAGCTGCCGCTCAAGCCGTTCCACGATTTATTGTCCGCCTTCAAGCAGGATGTGGAAACGACGCGCTACGCCAGCTACGATGACGTGCTCGATTACTGCGCCCGCTCCGCCAACCCCGTGGGGTTGCTGATGCTGCACCTGTACGGTGCGGCCGATGAACAGAATGTACGCGATTCCGATGCCATATGTTCAGCTTTGCAACTAATTAATTTCTTGCAAGACGTTGCCATCGACCAGCAAAAAGAGCGCATCTATCTGCCGATGGAAGACTTGAGCCGCTTTGCCGTCTCCGCCGCCGCCTTCGAGCGGCCCGAGGCGCACGGCAAGTGGAGTGCCCTGATGCGCTTCGAAGTGGCCCGCGCGCGCGCGCTGATGCTGTCCGGCGCGCCGCTGGCCCTGCGCTTGCGCGGACGCATCGGCTGGGAACTGCGCCTGGTGGTGCAAGGGGGCTTGCGCATTCTCGAATGCATCGAAGCCGTCAATTACGACGTGTTCCGACGCCGTCCCAAGCTGGAGAAACGCGACTGGCTGATCATTTTCTGGCGCGCCCTGCGCATGTCGCGCAAAAGCCTGCATCAAGAGACACAAGTAAAAACGGCTTTTCCCCCGTCGCCCACTCTGTAAGACGATAGAATAGCGGCTTCGATCTGCAACCCTTGCTCTTTTGACTATGTCTCCCGACGAATACTGCCAACAAAAGGCCGCCCAGAGCGGCTCCAGCTTCTACTACAGCTTCCTGTTCCTGCCGGCCGAGCGCCGCAAGGCCATCACGGCCCTGTACGCCTTCTGCCGCGAAGTCGACGATACGGTCGATGAATGCACGGACGAAGCCGTGGCACGCACCAAGCTGGTGTGGTGGCGCAAGGAAGTCAAGGCCATGTACGAGGGCAACCCCACACATCCCGTGATGCGCGCGCTGCAGCCGCACCTGGCCGTGTATCAGCTGGAAGAAAAGCATTTGCAGGCCATCATCGACGGCATGGAAATGGACTTGAACCAGACCCGCTACCTCGATTACCAGGCCATGAGCCGCTATTGCTGGCACGTGGCCAGCGTGGTCGGTATCTTGTCGGCCAGCATCTTCGGCGCGACCCGCCCGGAAACCCTGCTGTACGCGGAAAAGCTGGGCCATGCCTTCCAGCTGACCAACATCATCCGCGACGTGGGCGAGGATGCGCGCAAGGGGCGCATCTACCTGCCGATCAGCGAATTGCAGCAATTCAATGTGACGGCGGCCGATTTGCTGAACGCGCGCCACAGCGAAAACTTTGAAAACCTCATGCGCTTCCAGGTGGCGCGCGCGCAAAAAGCCTACGACGAAGCGTTCGCCCTGCTGCCGGCGGAGGACCGCCGCGCCCAGCGCCCGGGCCTGATCATGGCCGCCATCTACCGCACCCTGCTCAACGAAGTCGAGCGCGACGGCTATCACGTGCTGAACCAGCGCATCTCGCTCACGCCGATCCGCAAACTGTGGCTGGCCTGGAAGACCTGGGTTCGTGGCTGACAGTAGCGTGAAGCAACGCTACGCCGTCATCGGCGCCGGCTGGGCCGGCTGCGCGGCGGCCATGGAACTGGCGCGCGCCGGCCATGCCGTGACCGTCTACGAGGCGGCGCGCACCTTGGGCGGGCGTGCGCGCCGGGTCGAACGGGAAAAGACTGTGCTCGACAACGGCCAGCACATCCTGCTGGGCGCGTACACGGAAACCTTGCGCCTTATCAAGCTGGCGGGGCAAGACCCGGCCGAGCTGATCCTCACCGTGCCCCTGCAGATGCGCTATCCGCCCGGCACCAAAGGCATGGATTTTCTCGCGCCGCGCCTGCCTGCGCCGCTGCACCTGGCATGGGCCTTGCTGCGCGCCAAGGGGCTGCAGCGCGCCGACAAGCTGTCCCTGATGCGTTTTTCCACGGCCATGCGGTGGATGGGCTGGCAGTTGTACAACGATTGCACGGTAACCGAATTGCTGCAGCGCTTCGACCAGACGGACACCTTGAACCGCCTGATGTGGCATCCGCTGTGCCTGGCGGCCTTGAATACGCCGCCCGAGCGCGCGTCGGCCCGCGTCTTCATCAACGTGCTGCGCGACAGCCTGGGCGCATCGCGCCGCCGCGCCTCCGACATGCTGATCCCGAAAGCGGACCTCTCCGCCCTGTTGCCCGACGCGGCCGCCCGCTATGTGGAACAGCATGGCGGCGCGGTGCGCACGGGCGCCAAGGTGGCAGCCTTGCACGCCTTGCCCGATGGCCGCTGGCGACTCGATGATGGCGTCGATGATGGCGAACACTATGACGGCGTCATCGTCGCCACCTCATCCGTGCAAGCGGCCGGCCTGCTGCAAGGCGTGCACGACCCGCGCCTCAATGACGTTATTACCAAAATGCAGGCCTTCACGCCGGAAGCCATCAGCACCTGCTACCTGCAATACGACCCGTCGGTGCGCCTGGACTTGCCGTTTTACGCGCTTGTCGATGCGCCAGAGCAACAGCACTGGGGGCAGTTCGTCTTCGACCGGGGCCAGCTCGACGCGAATCAGGCCGGCTTGCTGGCCGTCGTCATCAGCGCGTCCGGCCCTGCCGCCGAGCAAGGCCATGGCCCGCTGGCGCAGGCGATCGCTGCGCAGCTGGCGCAAGTGCTGCAGCGCCCGGAACTGGCGCAACCGGCCTGGGCCCAGCTGATCACGGAAAAGCGCGCCACCTTTGCCTGCACGCCGGACCTGGCGCGCCCCGGCAATGCCAGCGGCATGCCGGGCCTGCTGCTGGCCGGCGACTACACGGCCAATGACGACCGGACGCAGGACTATCCGGCCACCATTGAAGCGGCCGTGCGCAGCGGCGTGGCGGCGGCCAGGATGGCGAACACGGGCAAGGCGGCAAAACAGACTTGACGGTGCATCCCGCCCTGGCGTCGCTCGCCCCCGCGAAATTGCATTCTGTCGCACCGTGCTGGTGCGCTCGCGTGCGCTTGGGTACAGTCTGATCATCGACAACGGCCATGCCACGGAAAATACCATGCACCCCACCTTGCACTTGAAAAACAGCTTGAAAGCCATGGCGCTGCTCGCTTGTGTGCTGCTCGCCACCCTGATCGTCATTCACGGACAGCAAGTGCCGCAAACGCCATTGCTGCTGAGCCAGGCAAGCATGCTGCTGCCGGCGGTGGGCTGAGGCGGCGAAGCGGAGTAACAGGAAGAATATGATGAACAAGCAAGACTATCTCGAGGCGCTGCGGCGCGCGCTGGCAGGCTTGCCGCCGGACCTGGTGGCCAAGACCCTCAATTATTACGAACAGACCTTCATCGAAGGCGCGGCGGCCGGCCGCAGCGAGCACGAAATCGCCGACGACCTGGGCGACCCGAAAAAGATCGCCCTCACCTTGCGCAGCAGCACCCACCGCCAGGCGTTCGAGCAAAAGAAAACCCCCGTCAACCTGCTGCGCCTGCTCGTCTCGCTGGTGGGCCTGGCCATCTTCAACCTGTTCATGGTCGTGCCCGCCGCCGTGTACGCGGCGCTGCTGGCCACCCTGTATGCGGTCGGCCTGAGCTTTTACCTGGCCGGTATCGCCATCACGGCCAGCGGCTTGTCCGGCGCCAACGAACTGGTGCTCGAGGGGCCGCTGCGCCACGTCTTCATTCATGGCGACGAGGGCGGCGAAGGCGACGAACGGCGCGAAACGCGCATCACCATCGGCGACAAGGGCATCGAAATCGACCATGTGCCCGGCCCCTTGCAGCGTGAACCGGCTGAAGCGGAGGCACCCGGCGCTTCGTCGCGCATGATGGAGCGGGCCGAAGCGCTGGCCGGCGGCGGCATCCGCATCTCCACCGACATGGACCGCGATGCGCGCACCACACAAACCGTCTTCGGCGTCGGCATGCTGCTCGGCGGCATCGCCATATTCCTGCTCAGTCTGGTGGTCACGCGCTATACCTTGATCGGTATCAAGCGCTATATCGCCATGAATGTCTCCCTGCTCAAAGGTCACTAGAAAGGCTGCCATGAAACGCTTGCTCAAAGTCGGCCTGTCCATGCTCTTGCTGGCCATGGTCCTGATCGCCATGTCGTATGCGGCGCTGCGCGCCAAGGGGATCAGCAATCCCAGCAGCGCTGCCGGCCGCGCCGTGCGCAGCGACACGCGCCCGATTTCCGCCAATATCAACAGCATCGATCTGGCCGGTCCCATCGACCTGGTGCTGCGCCGCGGCGCCACGCCATCGCTGAAAGTGAGCGGCGAACAACGCCTGCTGTCGAACGTCGACACGACGGCCGACGGCACGACCCTGCATATCGGCCCGAAAGGCATGCTGTTCCACCATCGCCAGCCGCTGCAGGTGGAACTGGTGCTGCCAACCCTCGTGCGACTGGAAGTGCACGGCAATGGCGACAGCAGGATCACGGGATTTTCCGGCGACAGTTTCATCCTGGAACTTATGGGTTCAGGCGACGTCAGCTTCACGGGCCGCTACAAGCAGGTGCAAGCGACCGTCAACGGCAGTGGCGATCTCGATATCAATGCCGGCAACAGCGACAGCGTCGTGCTGGAAATGGTCGGTTCCGGGCGCATCGCCGCCAGCGGCAACACGAAATTCCTGCGTGCCGACCTGAGCGGCTCAGGCGACATCGATGCCGAACACCTGGCGGCCGACAAGGCCAGCGTCAGTCTGCAAGGCTCGGGCCAGAGCACCGTCTTCGTGCGCGACGCCGCCAACCTGACCCTGCGCGGCAGCGGCGACATCCACGTGCACGGCAACCCGCGCCAGCGCGAGACCCAGAAAAGCGGGTCAGGCGACATCATCTGGCATTGATGATGACGCAGCTCACAATCTACTGCGCGGCGCGATTTGCGGCCGGCGATGCTCGCTGCCTCGGCGGCCCCGTACCAGAGTACAGCTGCGCTTCTCAGCCACAACTCGGGGCCGCTCGCTACGATTGTGAACAGCGTCGTGGCGCTAACGATCAAATGCTGTTGTAATTTCAAAAATTCCCTTCCAGCCAACTGACCGCCTGCTCGCCGGCCGCCTTGCCTTGCGCCAGGCAGGCCGTCAGCAGGTAGCCGCCCGTCGGCGCTTCCCAGTCCAGCATTTCCCCCGCCACGAACACGCCAGGCATGGCGCGCAGCATGCTGCCGTCGATGCCCTCGAAGTCCACGCCGCCGGCGCTGCTGATCGCTTCATCGATGGGGCGCGCACGCTTGAGCGTGACGGGCAGCAGCTTGATGGCGGCCGCCAGTCTGGCCTCGTCGGCAAAGTCGGCCGCGCTCAGGCATTCGCGCAGCAAGCCCGATTTCACGCCCTTGATGCCCAGCCGGCTATTCAGGTGGCTGGACATGGAACGGGCGCCGCGCGGGCGCGTCACTTCCTCGAACACGCGTTCATGCGTGTGGTCGGGCGCCAGGTCGAGCCAGATGGTGGCGTGGCCGTCGCGTGCGATCTGCTCGCGCAGCGCGGCTGACAGCGCATAAATCAGGCTGCCTTCGACGCCGCCCGCCGTGATGACGAACTGCCCCTGGCGCTTGATGAGCAAGCCGTCGATGTCATGCGCCGTGATGGCCACGGTCGCCAGCGGTTCGCCCGCATGACGGCTGCTGAAATGCTCGCTCCAGTCCACGTCGAAGCCGCAATTGGCCGGCGCCAGCGCTTCCACGGCCACGCCCTGCCCTTGCAGCAGCGGCACCCAGGCGCCATCGGAACCGAGCCGCGCCCAGCTGCCGCCGCCCAGCGCGAGGATCACGGCGTCGAAGGAGTACAGGCGTTCGCCGTCCGGCGTGGCAAAGACCAGCTGGCCGTCGCGCCAGCCCGTCCAGCGGTGGCGCATGTGGAATTGCACGCCCGCTTCGCGCAGGCGGTGCAGCCAGGCGCGCAGCAGGGGCGCCGCCTTCATGTCCGTGGGGAAGACGCGGTTCGAGGAGCCGACAAAGGTCTCGACGCCCAGGCCGTGCACCCAGTCGCGCACCTTTTGCGGCCCGAACTGGTCCAGCGCCGGTTTCACGCGGTGCGCCTGCCGGGCGTAGCGCGAGACGAAGGCCTGGTAGCCTTCCGCGTGCGTGATGTTCATGCCGCCGCGCCCCGCCAGCAGGAATTTGCGGCCGACGGACGGCATGGCGTCGAACAACTCCACCCTGGCCCCCTGGTCGCTGGCCGTCTGGGCGGCCATCAGGCCGGCAGGGCCGCCGCCGATGACGGCGATGTAAAAGGGAGGAAGGCTGGAATCGGTCATGGCAGGCTGAAAGACGGTGAAAACCCCGGCATTTTAGTCGAGATAAGGCCCGGAGATGGCAAGAATGCCGAAAAATGATGCATACTGCGCGCAGAGGCCGCAGCGACCGGCGGCTTGACTTCACGCGACAACGCGACGACAAGAGGAGAAACACATGGGCGCAGGATTCTGGATTTCCCGTTATTTGCTGGCCAGCTCGATCTTATTCATCATCCTGACGGTGGTCGAGTACAGCAAGGGCACGACCAGCCAGACCGACATCCTCAGCGCGCTGGCCTGGTCGCTGGTGGCGTCGGCCATCTTCATCGGCTCGAAATACTGGCGCTACAGGAAGGCCGTCGCCTGCGCCACGTGCAGCGGGGACAAACCGAAAACCAGGTCGTCATGAAAAAACGGCCACTTCGATGAAGTGGCCGTCTTGTTTGAGAAACGGGATCAGCCGCCCGTTACGGGCGGGAAGAACGCCACCTCGTCGCCTTCGCCGATCACGGTACCGGCATCGCACATCACCTGCTTGTGCGCCGTGCGCAGCGCGCGGCCCTGGGCCAGCGCGTACTCCCAGTTGCCACCCCGGGCGATCAGCAGGTTTCTCACCTCGCCCACCGTCAGCGGCCCGGCCACTTCCAGCACTTCGTGACCCGTGCCCACCAGTTCGCGCACGCTGGCAAAAAATCGCAGATTGATCTTCATCGATACTTCCTTAGTACAGCAATTCGTTAAACGGAATAAAACGCAGCATGTCGCCGCGCGCAATCGACAGCCCCGGCGGGCAATCGATCAAGCCGTCGCCCCACACGGTGGAGGTCAGCACGCCCGAACTCTGGTTGGCGAACAATTCCAGCTCGCCCTCATCATTCACTTTGGCGCGCAGGAACTCGTTGCGCTTGTCCGCCTTCAGGCGCTCGAACGCGGCCGGCAGCTTGTAGCTGCGCGGCGCCAGGCTGCCCGCCACGCCCTGCAGGCGCAGGATGAACGGGCGCACGAACAGCAAAAACGTGACGAAACTGGAGACGGGATTGCCGGGCAAGCCGATAAAGAACGCCTCCCGCACTTCGCCAAACGCCAGCGGCTTGCCCGGCTTGACGGCGATCTGCCACATGTTCAGCCGCCCTTCCGCTTCCACGGCCGGCTTGATATGGTCTTCCTCGCCCACGGACACGCCGCCCGAGGTGATGATCAAATCATTGCCCTGCGCCGCCTGGCGCAGCACGGCGCGCGTCGCTTCCAGGCTGTCGGGCACGATGCCCAGGTCCGTGATCTCGCAGCCGAGGTTTTCCAGCAGGCCGCGCAAGGTAAAACGGTTCGAGTTGTAGACGGCGCCCGGCGCCAAAGGTTCGCCCGGCATGGCCAGCTCGTCGCCCGTGAAGAACACGGCCACGCGCAGCTTGCGCAGCACGGGCACTTGCGCCAGACCCACGGAAGCGGCCAGACCCATTTCCTGGCTGCGCAGGCGCCGGCCCGCGCCGAGGATGACGCCGCCGGCGCGGATATCCTCGCCCTGGCGGCGCACCCATTCCCCGGCTTTCGGCACGTGGTTGACCGTCACCATGCCGTCCGCCGCCGTGCACTGCTCCTGCATCACGACGCAGTCGGCGCCTTCGGGGATCAGGGCGCCCGTGAAGATGCGCGCCGCCGTCCCCGGCTGCAAGGGCTGGCCCACGTGACCGGCCGCGATGCGCTGCGACACGGGCAGGCTGGCCGCACCGCTGGCGCAATCGCTGGCGCGCACGGCATAGCCATCCATCTGCGTGTTGTCGCGCTCGGGCACGTTCAGGGTCGACGTTTGCGCCGTGGCCAGCACGCGGCCGTTGGCGCGCATGGTGTCGACCAGCTCCACCTCGGTCACCGGGCGCGCCGCGCCCAGCATAAAGGCTTGCGCTTCGGCCACCGACAGCATGGGTTTGCGTTGTGCAGTCGGATCGCTCATCACAAGCCCGTATTGGCGGCGATGTACGCCTTCATTTTTTCCACGTCCGTGCCCATCACAACGAACTTTTGCGGCAGATCTTCGATGTTTTCGAAGCCGGCCGGGCGTTCCGCGTCCACGCCCAGCGCTTCGAGGATGGTTTCGTTGAACTTGGCCGCCAGCGCCGTTTCCAGCACGATCATCGGCACGTTCGGCTCCAGGTGTTCGCGCGCCACCTTGATGCCGTCGGCCGTGTGCGTGTCGATGGTGATACCGTAGTCGTCGGCGACGTCGCGGATGGTGTCGAGGCGGTCCTGGTGCGTGGACTTGCCCGACTTGAAGCCGTATTTGGCCACCAGCTTGAATTCATCGCCATCGCTGCCAGGTTTGCCGGAGAGGTCAAAGCCGCCATGCGTTTCCACTTTCGTGAACAGGGCGCGCACGCGCTCGCTGTCGCGGCCCACGAGGTCGTAGACGAAGCGCTCGAAGTTCGACGCTTTCGAGATATCCATCGACGGGCTGCTCGTGTGGTACGTTTCGGCCGACTTGCGCACGCGGTAGACGCCCGTGCGGAAGAATTCGTCGAGCACGTCGTTTTCATTCGTCGCCGCTACCAGTTTCGAAATCGGCAAGCCCATCATGCGGGCGATATGTCCGGCACAGATATTGCCGAAGTTGCCCGACGGCACCGTGAACGACACTTTTTGCTCGTTGCTGGTGGTGGCCGCCAGGTAGCCGCGGAAGTAATACACGACTTGCGCCACGACGCGCGCCCAGTTGATGGAATTGACGGTGCCGATCTTCTGTTTGGCCTTAAACGGCAGGTCGTTCGACACGGCTTTCACCATATCCTGGCAGTCGTCAAACACGCCTTCGACGGCGATATTGTAGATGTTCGGGTCTTGCAGGCTGAACATCTGCGCCGTCTGGAAGGCGCTCATTTTCTTGTGCGGCGACAGCATGAAGACGCGGATGCCCTTCTTGCCGCGCATCGCGTATTCGGCCGCGCTGCCCGTGTCGCCGGACGTGGCGCCGAAGATATTGAGTTCGGCGTCGTGCTTGGCCAAGGTGTATTCGAACAGGTTGCCCAGCAGCTGCATGGCCATGTCCTTGAAGGCCAGGGTCGGGCCGTTCGACAGCGCCTGCAGCATCAGCGTGGTCGATCCGCCCTTGACGACGTTTTCTTCGAGTACGCGCAGCGGCGTGATGTCGGCCGCGTTTTCGCCGGCGCGGGCGTTCTTGTAGACTGCCTTGGTATAGGTTTTCGCTGTCAGTGCCTTCAGGTCCGCGGCCGGGATATCGGTGGCGAACTTCTTCAGGATTTCGCAGGCCAGGTCGGCATACGACAATGTGCGCCAGGCATTGAGCTCGGCACCAGTGACTTGCGGGTAGTGTTCAGGGAGATACAGTCCGCCATCGGGGGCCAGGCCGCCCAGGAGGATGTCGGAGAATTGCTGCGGATTCGATGGCGCTTTGTCAGCGCGGGTAGACACGTAATGCATAGATTTGAAGAGTCCAGTTGAGCTGAGTGCGGTTGATCATGAATGGCAGCGGATATTATAGTGCCAGCGGCCGTCCAAGGCGAATCGCGTGGCGCCAGCCTGATCAAGATGTGACAATTGGAGAGGCTGCTTATTATCAAACAAGCCATAATTGTATGAGATCAAGCCAGGCGAACATGACCCGCGTATGCACTGGCGCGCGCCGACGATTTAGGCCACACTGAGCTTTCTGCCCTGCAAAGTGCCAATAATGGAGTCGAAAACCGGCCATGTCGCTGAGTAAAAAACCATATCTGCAAAGCGCCGCGCTGCGCTCCGACGCTGTCGTCGACCTCGATCACTATCCATTCACCATCCCCGCCATCCGCGACTTCGTGCACATGGATTTCCACCCCGACGTGACGTTTTTCGTGGGCGAGAACGGCAGCGGCAAGTCGACCATGCTCGAAGCGCTGGCCGTGGGGCTGGGCTTCGGCAAGGATGGCGGCACGCGCAACGTGCGCATCGCCCTGCCGTCGGACGAGGAATCGGGCTTGCATGCACACTTGCGCCTGAGCAAGAGCTATAAAAAACCCGAGGACAGCTATTTCCTGCGCGCCGAAAGCTTTTTCAACGTCGCCACCTACATGGACGCCATGCCGGAATACCTGGGCAGCTACGGCGGCAAGTCGCTGCACGCGCAATCGCACGGCGAAGCGTTCATGGCGACCCTGATCAACAAGCTGCGCGGCAAAGGCTTGTATTTGCTGGACGAACCGGAGGCGGCCCTGTCGCCCAGCCGCCAGATGGCGGCTTTATCGGTGATCCACCAGCTGGTGCAGGATGACTCGCAGCTGATCATCGCCACCCACTCGCCGATTCTGCTCGCCTACCCAAACGCGAAAATCCTGATGTTTACGGGCGGCGGCATCCATGAGGTGGCGTATGAAGACACGGAACACTATGCCGTGACGCGCGATTTTCTGAATAACTACCCGCGGAGGCTGGAGCAGTTGTTTGAGGATGAGTGAGGTGGTGGTTTGCTGCTTTGGTGATGTGGGCTTGCTGCATTGGTGATGTCGGCTTACTTATTTGGTGATGTCGGCTTACGCCCTGCGGGCTAAGCCGACCTACGCCGACATGCGCCGACCTGCGTTGCTTGCGGCATGGCGTAGGTCGGATTAGCGCTGCGCGCGTAATCCGACGCCACCACCAGCGCATCAGCAAGCGGCGTGGTTGACTGTAATCACGTGGATGGCCAGGCCGCCCAGGGACGTTTCCTTGTACTTGTCCTGCATGTCCGCGCCCGTCTGGCGCATGGTTTCGATGACTTCGTCGAGGCTGACGAAGTGCGTGCCGTCGCCCTTCAGCGCCAGCGAGGCGGCCGTGATCGCTTTCACGGCGCCCATGCCGTTACGTTCGATGCACGGGATCTGCACCAGGCCGCCGATGGGGTCGCACGTCATGCCCAGGTGGTGTTCGATGCCGATTTCGGCCGCGTTCTCGATCTGTTCATTCGTGCCGCCCAGGGCCGCCACCAGGCCGGCCGCCGCCATGGCGCAGGCCACGCCCACTTCGCCCTGGCAACCCACTTCGGCGCCCGAGATCGAGGCATTGCGTTTGCACAGCATGCCGATGGCCGCGGCCGTCAGCATGAAGCGGCGCACGCCGCCGACGGGATCGCTGGGGCGGCAATCCTGCGCGTAGTAGCGCAGCACAGCCGGGATGATGCCGGCGGCGCCATTGGTCGGCGCCGTCACCACACGGCCGCCGGCCGCGTTTTCCTCATTGACAGCCATCGCGTACAGGCTGACCAGGTGCACGGCGTCGTGCGGCAAGTCGTTGGCGCGGTTGTCCGACGCCTTCGCTTCCTGCGCCAGGCGCCATAGTTTGGCGGCGCGGCGCTTGACGTTCAAGCCGCCCGGCAGGTTGCCCGTCGTTTCCAGGCCGTGCGCGATACAGTCGCGCATGACGTGCCAGATGCGGTCCAGGCCCGCGTTCAATTCCTCATCGCTGCGCTTGACGCACTCGTTCGCGCGCAGCATTTCAGGGATCGACAGGCCGCTTTCCACGCCATGCGCCAGCAATTGCTCCATGGTATCGAAGGGGAAGACGACGCGGGCGGACGCGGCCGATTCCACGGCCGCTTCCGCCTGCGCCTCGCCCGCCTCGCGGATAAAACCGCCGCCGATCGAGTAATACACCTTGTCGACGCGGCTGCCATCAAGCAGTTTCAGCGTAAAGCGCATGCCGTTCGGGTGTTCGGGCAAGGATTCGCTCTTGTGCCAGACCAGACCCGTGGCCGCCGTAAACGGCACCACGTGCGTGCCCAGCAGCGCGATCTCGCCGGCCGCCTCGATGGCGGCCAGCTTGCTGTCGACGGCATCGGGCGCCACGTCCTGCGGCGTCTCGCCCATCAGACCAAGAATGACGGCCTTGTCCGTGGCATGGCCCACGCCCGTCAGCGCCAGCGAACCATACAGGGCCGCCTCGACACCCACTACCTGGTCCAGCAGACCGTATTCAACCAGAAAACGCCGCGCCGCCACCATCGGCCCCACCGTGTGGGAACTCGACGGCCCGATGCCGATCTTGAACAGGTCAAATACGCTCATATCCATGTAGTGTCTCTTTATATAGTATGTTTTTATAAATGCCGGTGCTGAATTCAGGCCGCCTTGGCCGCCTGCCCCGCATCGACATTGGCCAGCATGTCCGTGACCATCTGCTCGACGCCGATCTGCGCCTTCCAGCCCCAGTCCGCGCTGGCCTTGCTGTCGTCCAGGCTTTGCGGCCAGCTGTCGGCGATGGCCTGGCGGCTGTCCGGCTTGTAGCTGATCTTGAAGTCCGGCACCATGCGCACGATGGCCTTGGCCAGCTGCTCGGGGTTGAACGACACGCCGGCCACATTGTAGGACGAACGGATCTTGATCGATGCCGCCGGCGCGTCCATCAGTTCGATGGTGGCGCGGATGGCGTCGGGCATGTAGATCATCGGCAAGGTGGTGTTCGCATCGAGGAAGCAGTCATAGCGCTCGCCGCGCAAGGCCGCATGGAAGATGGCGATCGCGTAATCGGTGGTGCCGCCGCCCGGAGGCGACTTGTAGCTGATGATGCCAGGATAGCGGATGCTGCGCACGTCCACGCCATACTTGTTGAAGTAGTACTCGCACAGGCGCTCGCCGGCCAGCTTGCTGATGCCGTACATCGACGTCGGGTCCATCACCGTCATTTGCGGCGTGTTCACTTGCGGCGTGTTCGGGCCGAAGGCGGCAATCGACGATGGCCAGAAGATGCGCAGCGGCTTGCCCGCTTCGCCCCGCTCGCGCGCCAGTTCCAGGATATTGAGCAAGCCATCCATGTTCAGGCTCCACGCCTTTAGCGGCGCCGCTTCGCCCGTGGCCGACAGCATGGCCGCCAGCTGATACACCTGGGTGATGTTCTCGTCGGCGATGATGCTCGCCAAGCCGTCCTTGTCCAGCACGTTCAATTGCGCGTAGCGCTTGGCCTGGTACAGATTGTTCGTGCCGATGTCGCTGGCGATGACGTTGTCCGCGCCGTGCTGCTGCGCCAGCGCGCCCACCAGTTCACTACCGATTTGGCCGTTTGCGCCAATGACTAAGATGCGTTCCATGCTATTTTCCTGAATTCTTGTTAGTTGGTCGTGGTAGTGGTGGTCAGCAGACCCAGTTCCTTGCCGGCCTGCTCGAAGGCGGCCAGCACTTGCACCAGCTGCTCGCGGGTATGCGCGGCCGACAGCTGCACGCGGACACGGGCCTGGCCCATCGGCACGACCGGGTAGAAGAAGCCCGTCACCAGCACGCCCAGTTCATACAGGCGGGCGGCGAATTTCTGTGCCACGGGGGCGTCGAACAGCATCACGGGAACCACCGGATGGGTGCCCGGCTTGATGGTAAAGCCGATGCGTTCGATCTCGCTGCGGAAGAACGCCGTGTTGTCATGCAGGCGGTCGCGCAGTTCCGTCGACTTGGCCAGGCGCTCCAGCACAGACAGCGAAGCGCCGGCGATCGATGGCGCCAGCGTGTTCGAGAAGAGGTAAGGACGCGATTTCTGGCGCAGGGTGTCGATGACTTCCTTGCGCGCCGAGGTAAAGCCGCCCATGGCGCCGCCCAGGGCCTTGCCCAGGGTGCCCGTGATGATGTCGATGCGGCCCATCACATTGTGGTGCTCGTGCGTGCCGCGGCCCGTCGCGCCCATGAAGCCGGAAGCGTGGCATTCGTCGATCATCACCAGCGCGCCGTACTTGTCGGCCAGGTCGCAGATCTTGTCGAGTTGCGCAATCGTGCCGTCCATCGAGAACACGCCGTCCGTGACGATGACTTTATGGCGCTTGCCGGCGGCAATCGCCGCCTGCAGCTGCACTTCCAGGTCGGCCATGTCGTTGTGCGCATAGCGGTAGCGCCCGGCCTTGCACAGGCGGATGCCGTCGATGATGGAAGCGTGGTTCAGCGCGTCCGAGATGATGGCGTCGTTTTCATCGAACAGCGGTTCGAATACGCCGCCGTTGGCGTCGAAGGCAGCCGCATACAAGATCGTGTCCTCGGTGCCCAGAAAGGCGGAAATCGCCTGCTCCAGCTCTTTATGCACGGTTTGCGTGCCGCAGATAAAACGCACGGATGACAGGCCGTAGCCGTATTTTTGCGTGGCGGCAATAGATGCTTCCTGCGTCTGCAGGTCGCCGGACAGGCCCAGGTAGTTGTTTGCACACATATTGATCAGGGTACGGCCATCGTCGCACACCACTTCAGCGCCCTGGCGCGAGGCGATCACGCGCTCGGGCTTGTACAAGCCCTGCTGGCGCAGTTGATCGAGATTCTGTTGCAGACCGCTGAAAAAGGTGTTCTTCGCTTGCTCGCTCATGATATTCCTTGTGTCCCTGATGTATGCGTGTGGTGTGCGTGTGGTTTCAGCCGCCATAGGGAAAAAGCCGCCGCTTGACCGGTGCGCGCACAATGCTGTACCGTGAAGCGCTGTTTGAAGTCTACACGTTTCCGTGATTTCCTTCAAAATCCACTATTTCGAACTGAAATTCAATATAGTGGATATTACCCAAGCCTTTTGAACTTTGCAAGCCACCTGCCGATGAAAACCAGCGTTTCGACCAATTCTCCCCCTGAAGTGGGTGCCACCCTGCAACGGCTGCGCCTGGCGCGCGGCCTGACACTCGAGGATTTGTCGCGCATCGCGGGCGTGTCGAAGTCCATGCTGTCGCAGATCGAGCGCGAAAAGGCCAATCCCACCATCGCCATCACGTGGCGCCTGGCCAACGCCCTGGGCGTGCAGATCGGCGAATTGCTGTCGAGCGCGGAAAAAGCCGTGGAAACCATCCGCATCACGGATGCCCACGAAACCCCCACCCTGCCCGGCGACCACGCGGGCTACGTGCTGCGCATCCTGGGGCCGATGGAACTGGCCGGCAAATACGAATGGTATGAAGTGACCCTGGCGCCCGGTGGCGAACTGGCGTCGCAGCCGCACGACCCGGGCACCACCGAGCATTTGACGGTGATCCACGGCAACCTGGAACTGGAAGTGGGCGCGGCGAAGAAAAAGGTCAAGAATGGCGGCACGGCACGCTATCCGGCGGACCAGCCGCATACGATACGCAACCTGGGCAAGACCGAGGGCAAGGCTTTGCTGGTGGTGATCCATCGATAAGGCACGCCAGCAGTGCGCAATATGTCCATATGGCTATGCTAAGATTTTAGTATAGACAAGATTTCCAGGCCTGGATGTCTTCGCAGAGCGTCGCGGCACATCCCGGCTCGTCCCTCCGCCACACTGCGCGCGGCATCCAGGCCTCCACCGCCTACACGGAGCCACAGCGATGACCATTTCCGACAGCACCACCACCTTCCACAACAAGACAGTCGTCCAGTACGACCCCGACCTGCCGTTCGATGCGTCACCGGGCATCGTCTACCGCCTGTCGCTCGAATACGACGACAAGCGCAAGATGGACGAGCTGATCGCCGGCTTCCTCGACAAAGCCGACAAGGGCGCGCTCGAAGCGCTGATCATCGGCATGTGGGGCGACCCGTACGAATCAGGCGCCGACGAAGTGATGGCCGCGCTGATCGCCCACGCGCCGCAGCTGCCGAAGCTGCGCGCCCTGTTCATCGGCGACATGACGTACGAGGAATGCGAAATCTCGTGGATCGTGCAAGGCAGTTACAAGCCCCTGCTGGACGCCTTCCCGCTGCTGGAAGAATTGCGCATCCGTGGCGGCAATGAGCTCGTCATCGAGCCGTTCGCGCACCAGCACCTGCGCCGCTTCACCATCGAAGCGGGCGGCCTCGATCAAAAGATCGCCGAAGCGCTGGCCCAATCGAGCATGCCGCAGCTGGAACACCTGGAGCTGTGGCTGGGCACGGACGACTATGGCTTCTCGGGCGACGTGGACCTGTACCGCAAGGTGCTGGCGCAGCTGACCGTGCCGACCCTGAAATACCTGGGCTTGCGCGACGCGGAAATCGCCGACGACCTGGCCGTCTGGCTGGCCGAGGAACCGCTGGTGGCGCAGCTCGACACGCTGGACCTGTCGCTGGGCACCATCGGCGACCTGGGCGCCGTGGCCGTGCTCAATCACACGCAGCTGGGGAACCTGAAGCGCCTGGACCTGTCGCACCATTACATTTCCGAGGAAAACCAGGCGAAACTCAAGGCGCTGCCTTTCGAGGTGGTGCTGGACGACCCGCAGGAAGCGGACGAGGACGACGGCGAAAGCTACCGCTACGTGGCCGTGGGCGAATAAGCGGAGCTTCGCCCTTTGCACACGCAACTCACCCTGCTGGCGACACAGGGCAGCAAGCGCGTGCGCCTGATGCAGGCGGCGCGCGCGCAACTGCGCCTGCCGCCCGCGCAAGTGCTGGAATGGCGCGACTGGCTGGCGCAGCCGGCGCTGCTCGATGTTGCACTGAGCCAGCCAGGCTTGCTGAAAATCGAACCGCCCGGCGACGATCCCGCCGCCCACCGGCTGTTGCTGCAGGCGGGCTGCAGGCTGCTGGAGCGTCCGCCGGTCGCTGCGCCCGAACACGGCGAACTGCTGGCCATGGATGCGTGGTTTGCCGGTTTTACTTCCGCCATGACTGCCCTGGCGGCGCAATTGCTTGAGCTGCCGCACACGCGCGTCTTCAATGCGCCGTCCGACATCAGCCGCATGACGGACAAGCTGGCATGCCAGCGCCACCTGGCCGCGCACGGCGTGCCGATACCTGACTTGCTGGGACCCGTGCACGGCTACGAGCATCTGCAGGCGCTGCTGCACCAGCATGACCTGGACCGCGTCTATTTGAAACCGCGCTACGGCTCGTCCGCATCGGGCGTCGTCGCCTACCGGCGCAACCGGGCCGGGCGCCAGCAAGCCACCACCTCGGCCGCCTTGCAGCATGGGGCCGGCCAGACGCGCTTGTTCAACGTCAAGCGCATGGCGCGCTACGAGACGACCGCCGACATCGCCGCCCTCGTCGACGCGCTGGCCGCGCAGGAGCTGTACGCGGAAGGGTGGCTGAACAAGCCCCGCTGCGGCGACAGCCATTACGACCTGCGAGTCGTGACCGTGGCGGGCCAGCCAGCGCACCGCGTGGCGCGCATCGGACAGCAGATGATGACGAATCTGCACCTCGACAACCGGCGCGGCGACGCGTCCGGCCTCTTGAACGCAGCCGATCTGGCCGCGCTGGAAGACACCGCCGCCCTGGCCGCGCGCGCCTTCCCCGCCTGCCACGTGACGGGCTACGACCTGGTCGTGCGCCACGGCCAGGCCCATGTGCTGGAAGCGAACGCCTTCGGCGACCTGCTGCCCGGCCTGCTCTGGCAAGGCATCGATACTTACACGGCACAACTGGCCCATGCTTGAAGAAACACCGATCATCCCCGACATGCACGCCGTCGTCGGCAGCCACGACATCGTCTTCCTCACGCTCGACACCCTGCGCTTTGACGTGGCGCAAGCCCTGTACGAGGCGGGCGAATTGCCCGTGCTGGGGCGCTTTTTACCACCGGGCGGCTGGGAACGCCGCCACTCGCCCGCCACGTTCACGTATGCGGCGCACCAGGCCTTCTTCGCGGGCTTCCTGCCCACGCCGGCCGCGCCGGGCCGCCATCCGCGCCTGTTCGCTTCCGCGTTTGCCGGCAGCGAAACGACCGCGCCGCACACATACGCCTTCGAGCAGGCGGACCTTCCCGCCGCGCTGGCCGCGCGCGGCTACCGCACCATCTGCATCGGCGGCGTGGGTTTCTTTAACAAACAGACGGCGCTGGGCTCCGTGCTGCCGTCGCTGTTCCAGGAAAGCCACTGGAGCGCAGGCATGGGCGTGGCCGGCCGCCATTCGACCGAAAAACAGGTGGCGCTGGCCACCCGCCTGCTGGCCGACAACGCACAGCGCACCTTCTTGTTCATCAATGTCAGCGCGCTGCATACGCCGAACCGCGCCTATCTGCCCGGCTGCCGCGCCGACAACCTCGACAGCCATGCGGCCGCCCTGCGCTATGTGGACGGGGCGCTGGCGCCCCTGTTCGCCGCCTGCGGCGCGCGTGCGCCCACGTTCGCCATCGTCTGCTCGGATCACGGCAGCGCGTATGGCGAAGACGGCTACCGGGGCCACCGGGTCGCCCACGACAGCGTGTGGAACGTACCTTACGCGCACTTTTTCATTGATTCTTTACCACCGCATTCCAAGGGAGCCGCACCGTGAATCCATCCGAACAGCCGGGCACCCTGGCGCAGCGCATGCGCCACACGCCCTACCAGGCGTATTCCTATTCGTATCCGCACAAGGCCGCCTACCGCGCCTTGCCGCAGTCGGCGCCGCTGGCGCCACTGTGGGCGCAGCAGGACCGTTCCGCCCTCTTCGCCTACATCCACATCCCGTTCTGCGAGATGCGCTGCGGCTTTTGCAACCTGTTCGCCATGGCCCGCCCCAGCGCCGACATGGTCGAGCGCTACGTGCAGCAAGTGCTGGTGCAGATGCGCGCACTCAACGGCGCGCTGGGCGAACGGCGCTTCGCCCGCTTCGCGCTGGGCGGCGGCACGCCCACCTACCTGTCGCCCGCGCAGCTGGACACCCTGCTGTGCGGCGCGCGCGACATCCTCGGCATCGACCTGCAGCACACGCCGGCCGGCATCGAAGCGTCGCCCGAAACCATCACGTTTGAGCGGCTTGCCGTCTGCCGCGCGCATGGCATCGACCGGGTCAGCCTGGGCATCCAGAGCTTTGCCGCCGGCGAAATGCGCGCGCTGGCCCGTCCGCAGCAAAACGCCACCGTCCATCACGCCATCGGTCTGATACGCGCGGCCGGTTTTCCCACCCTGAACCTGGACCTGATCTACGGCATCGCGGGACAGACGATCGCCAGCCTGCTCGCGTCCATCGACAGCGCACTGGCCTTCCGGCCCGAGGAGCTCTATCTGTATCCGCTGTATGTGCGCGAACAGACGGGTCTCGGCAAGGTAGCGCGCCGCCAGGGCGCGCAGTCGCTCAACCCCATCATGCTGGCGCGCGATGGCGACAGCCGTCTGGCCCTGTACGCGGCCGCGCGCGACCATTTGCGCGCGCAGGGCTATGAGCAGGTCTCGATGCGCATGTTCCGCGCCCCCCATGCGCCGGAACAGAACGGTCCCTCGTACTGCTGCCAGAACGACGGCATGGTGGGCCTGGGCGCGGGCGCCCGCTCGTACACGGCCAGCCTGCATTATTCAAGCGAGTACGCGGTGGCGCGGCTTGACACCATCAACATCATCGACAACTACCTGGCGCTCGACGAGGCGCGCTTCGCGCAGGCCGAACACGGTTACCAGCTCGATGACGAAGAACAGCGCCGGCGCTACGTAATCCAGTCGCTGCTGACGGAACCGGGCCTGGACCGCGACGCCTACGCGGCGCGCTTCGGCTCCCGCTGCGAAGCAGACTTGCCGCAGCTGGCCGAGCTGCACGCGCTGGAACTAGTGGAACAGGATGGCCCTCTGCTGCGCCTGAATGACCGGGGCTACAGCTACGCCGACACCATCGGCCCCTGGCTGGCATCCGAGACGGTGCGCGCGCTGATGGCCGAAGGCGGCCAGACGTGCTGACAACGCAGCCTGGCACTTTGTCCCTGCTGTACCGGGGCACGCTGGCCAGCTGCAACTACGCCTGCGGCTACTGCCCGTTCGCCAAGAAGCGCGACAGCCGCGCCGCGCTGGCCCGCGACGCGCGCGAAGTGGCGCGCTTCACTAACTGGGTGGCGCAGCAGACGCGCCCCATCGGCGTGCTGTTCACGCCTTGGGGCGAGGCGCTGGTGCGGCGCCACTACCGGAGCGCGATGCAGACACTGGCGGCGCTGCCCCACGTGCGCCAGGTGGCGCTGCAGACGAATCTGTCCGGCCCCCTGGACTGGCTGGAGAACATGGACGGGCTGGAAAAGGTCGGCCTGTGGTGCACCTTCCACCCGGACCAGACGACCTTGTCCCGCTTTCTCGCCCGCTGCGCGAAGCTCGATGCCATGGGCGTGCGCTACTCCGTCGGCGTCGTCGCCATGAACGAGCATCTGGACGCCGTCCGCGCCCTGCGCGCGGCGCTGCCCGCCCACGTCTACCTGTGGCTGAACGCCTACGACCGCCGTGGCCCCGGCTACTACAGCGAACAAGACCTGGCCGAACTGGACGCCGTCGACCCGTGGTTCGCGCAAAACCGCCGCCCGTCTCCCTCGCGCAATAAACCGTGCCTGGCGGGCGAAGCGTCGCTGTCCGTCGATGGCGACGGCGAACTGGCGCGCTGCCACTTCGTGCCCGAGCGGCTGGGGAATTTATATGAGGATGACCTGGCCGACATGCTGCAGGAACGCAGCTGTCCGCGTTTCAAGTGCGATTGCTACATCGGCTATGCGCAGCGCAAGGATTTGCCGTTTCAGGCGGTGTTTGGGGAGGGGGTGCTGGCGAGGATTACGGAAGCAGGCCAGCGTAGGTCGGATTAGCGGCGGCACGCCGCGTAATCCGACATCGTGCTGACATGACAGGTGGTGTCGGATTACGCACGGCGATGCCGCGCTAATCCGACCTACCCGGTTTTACTGTGCCGCCACCTTAGCCGGCTCCGCCACTACCGGCGTCATCTTCAGCGAACGGCTGAGGAAGCCCCAGCGGTCCGCCACTTCTTCGATCTGCTTGGTCGTCGGCTTGCCAGCACCGTGGCCCGCCTTGCTGTCGATGCGGATCAGCACGGGTGCCGGACCGCCTTGCGCTGCCTGGGCGGCGGCGGCAAACTTGAAGCTATGGGCAGGCACAACGCGGTCGTCGTGGTCGGCAGTGGTGATCATGGTAGCCGGATAGCAGCCGCCCGCCTTCAGGTTGTGCAGCGGCGAGTATTTCACGAGCGCCTTGAACTGTTCGGCGTCGTCCGACGAACCGTAGTCAGGCACCCAGCCCCAGCCCACCGTGAACTTGTGGAAACGCAGCATGTCGAGCACGCCCACCTGCGGAATCGCAGCGGCGAACAGGTCGGGACGCTGCGTCATGGCCGCGCCCACCAGCAGGCCGCCATTGCTGCCGCCGCCGATCGCCAGCTTCGATGGCGAGGTGACCTTGTTGTCCACCAGCCATTGCGCCGCGCCGATGAAATCGTCGAACACGTTTTGCTTGTTCAACTTGGTACCAGCCTGGTGCCAGGCTTCGCCGTATTCTCCGCCGCCGCGCAGGTTGGCCATCACGTAGACACCGCCCATTTCTACCCAGGCAAGATTCGCCACGGAGAAGCTTGGCGTCAGTGAAATATTGAAGCCGCCATAGCCGTACAGGTAGGTCGGATTCGTGCCATCGAGCTTCATGCCTTTTTTCGAGACGATGAACATCGGCACCTTGGTACCGTCGCGGCTGGTGAAGAATTGCTGGCGCGTTTCAAAGGCGTTCGGGTCGAAATCGACTTTCGGCTGGCGGTACACCGTGCTCTTGCCCGATTTCATGTCGTAGCGGTAGATCGTCGCCGGCGTCGTGAAGCTGGTGAACGAGTAGAACGTTTCCGTGTCGCCACGTTTGCCCGCAAAACCACCGGCCGAACCGATACCCGGCAAGGCCACTTCGCGCACCAGTTTGCCTTTCAGATCGACGATCTTGATTTGCGTTTGCGCATCTTTCAAGTAATCGAGCACCAGCTGGTTGTTGATCAGGTTGACGGCGACCAGGGTTTCCGCCGCCTGCGGCACGATCTCTTTCCAGTCGGCGGGCGCAGGTTTGCGCGTATCGATGGCGATCACGCGCGATTTCGGCGCCTTGTTGTCCGTCTTGAAGAAGAAGACGGGGCCGTCATTGTCTATGAACGAGTACGATGCGTCGAACTCTTCCAGCAAGCCCACGACCTTGGCATTCTTCTGGCGCAAGTCCTTGTAAAAGACGCGGTTCTTGCGTTCCGTGCCCTGCGTGGCCGTGATGATCAGGTAATTGCCGTCATCGCTGACGGTGCTGCCGCCGAACGCCCATTCCTTCTGGTCGGGACGGTCGAAGACGAGCACGTCGTCGCTTTGCGGCGTGCCGATCTTGTGGAAATACAGTTTCTGGAAATAATTGATATCGGCCAGCTTGGTCGCTTCGTTCGGCGCGTCATAGCGGCTGTAGAAGAAACCGGTGTTGTCCTTGGTCCACGAAGCGCCCGAGAACTTGGCCCACTTGATGTGGTCCGTCAAATCCTTGCCCGATTCGATGTCGCGCACTTTCCACTCGTTCCAGTCGGAACCGGACGCGGACGTGGCGTAGGCCAGGTACTTGCCGTTCGGGCTGATCGAGGTGCCGGCCAGCGCCACCGTGCCATCGGTGGACAGGGTGTTCGGGTCCAGCAGCAGGCGCGGTTCGTCCGTCAGCTTTTTTACCGTGTACAGCACGGCCTGGTTCTGCAAGCCGTCGTTGCGGCTGTAGAAGTAGCGGCCGCCCTGCTTCGTTGGCGTAGAGAAACGCTCATAATTCCACAGCTTGGTCAGGCGCTGCTTGATCGCCGCGCGCTCGGGGATGGTGCCCAGGTACGACTGCGTCAGCTTGTTTTGCGCCGTGACCCACTCGCCCGTTTCCGCGCTGTTGGCATCTTCCAGCCAGCGGTACGGATCAGCGATGGTGGTGCCGAAATAGCTGTCTTGCTGATCGACTTTTTTGCTGACCGGATACGTCACGGGAGCGCCGTCGCCGGCCGGGCACGATGGCATCGCGGCGTTTTGCGCCAGGGCATTGCCACCGAAAGCGGCCAGCAAGCTGCATATGAGGGTTGCACTACGTAATTGCATGGGTTGTTGTCTCATTGTTGGATGTCGAGGAAAGCAAGCCGCACACACACCGCGGCTGCCCATGTTGACTTTCGCCAAGAGAAATCATAGCGCGGATTGCCACTTTTAAAGCACAGTTATCCAATGGATTTACCGTCTTTTGTTTGGCAAATTTACATGGATCGCCATGATAAATCTCGCTTTCGGCGGAATCGGCAAACTGACGTTCATACAAGAAATATTATCAAAAGAAAAGTCGTTTCATCAAGCTGTCATAAATCTTCTTTACTATCGGCAACATGTTCATGGCCCGTCCAGAGGCCGTGCCGCCACGTCCGCCTATGTACACTCTCGCCCTCCCCTCCGCCACCGCCGCGCCGGCCCCCGCGACGCCATCGAACGTGGCTTACCTGAAGCCCCCATCGGCCAGCATGAGCATCGAAGGGACGGATGCCTTGCACGACATCCTGGCGGGCCGCAAGCTCAGCGCGCTGTTCCAGCCCATCATCCACATGCACAGCGGCGACATCATCGGCTACGAAGGCTTGATACGGGGTCCGTCCGACAGCCCGCTGCACGCGCCGATGAATCTGTTCAAGGTGGCGCGCGCGCACGACCTGACCCTCGAAGTGGAACACCTGTGCCGCCAGGTCGTGCTTGAACGCTTCGCCGAACTGCAGTTGCCAGGAAAACTGTTTCTCAATGTCAGTCCCGAATGCCTGCTGCTGCGCAATGCCCGCCATGGCGAAACCCTGGAATACATCGAGCACATCGGCATCAACCCGGACCGTGTCATCATCGAACTGACGGAAAACCAGCCCACGTATGACTACGAGCTGATGCGCGAAGCGGTGCTGCACTACCGCAACATGGGTTTCCAGATCGCCATCGACGACCTGGGCGAAGGCTTTTCCAGCCTGCGCCTGTGGTCGGAACTGCGCCCTGAATATGTGAAGATCGACATGCATTTCATCCAGGGCATCAACAACGACCCCGTGAAACTGCAGTTCGTGCGCTCAATCCAGGAAATCGCGGAAAAATCGGACACCCTGGTGATCGCCGAAGGCATCGAGGCGCAGACGGAATTGCTGGTCTTGCGCGACCTGGGCGTGGCGTTCGGGCAAGGCTACCACCTGGGCCGGCCCAACGCGGTGCCGGCGCGCGCGCTGCCCGCCGAAGTGGTGCAGGCGCTGGGGCGCAATGGCGTGGCCGTGTATCCGCAACGCAGCAGCCTGGAAAAGAACGGCGCCAGCATCCGCAAGCTGCTGAACAAGGTGGCGGCCGTCTCGCCGCAGTTCAATAATAACGAGGTCTACGACATTTTCCTGAAAGAACCAAAGTTGATGATCATCCCCGTCGTCGACGACGGCGTGCCGCTGGGCCTGATCAGCCGCTTCGAAATGATCGACCACTTCGCCCGCCCCTACCAGCGCGAACTGTACGGCAAGAAATCATGCAGCCTGTTCATGGATGCCACGCCCCTGATCGCCGACCACGAGACGAGCTTGCAGGAACTCAGCTACACCATGGTGCAGTCTGATGCTCACCACCTGTTCAACGGCTTCATCATTACCGAACACGGCCGCTATCTCGGCATGGGCACGGGCCACGACCTGATGCGCGAAATCACGCAGATGCAGATCAATGCGGCCCGTTACGCCAACCCGCTGACGCAACTGCCCGGCAACGTCCCCATCAACGAGCATATCGACCGTTTATTGCACAGCGGCAGCCGCTTCTGGGTCTGCTATTGCGACCTCGACCACTTCAAGCCCTTCAACGATGTGTACGGCTACCGCAAGGGCGACGACGTGATCCAGCTGACGGGAGAAATTCTCAGCAGCCATTGCGACCCGAACCGCGACTTCATCGGCCACATCGGCGGCGACGATTTCATGATCCTGTTCCAGAGCGAAGACTGGGAAACGCGCTGCCAGGCCATGCTGGACGACTTCGCGGCCGCCATCCCCGCCTACTACAGCACCAGCGACTGCGAACGGGGCGGCTACATCAGCGAAGACCGGCAAGGCAAAAAAGTGTTTTATTCCTTGATCAGCCTATCGCTGGGCGCGATCAAGGTCGAGGCGCACCAGTATTACACGCACCATCAGATCGCCACCCAGGCGGCGGAAGCGAAGAAACAGGCGAAGAAAATCCACGGCAACAGCCTGTTCCTGGACCGGCGGCAAGGCGCGGCCGTGGCCCGCATGGACGCCTAGCAAAGGTGCAACGGCGCATCAAATACGCACGAGGTCGGCAAACGCATTGCTGCTGCGCGCATCGGGCACGAATGCCAGGCTGATGCGCGCGCCATCGCGGCGTGCCTGCGCGCGGTAGCTGCCCACGGGCACGTCCACGAACAGGCCGCCGTATGCCGTGTCCGGTTCCAGGCCGCCGCCCGTGACGTCTTCCCCGGCGCCGATGAAGACGCGGCCCGAGACGACGGCCAGGTGCACGCTCGCATGCGGCTCGGCAAGTTCCCTGTGCAAAACCACGTCATACGCGCCGTCGCCGCCCACGTTGAAAAACGCCGCCTGCCCCGCATTCACGGCCGCCAGTTCCGCGCTGGGGAGGCTCCACCAGTCGCAGTCATCGTCGAGCTTGTGGCGCAGGACGGCCGGGTCGAACACGCACAAGGTCGCCGTGCCGGTCAGAATGCGGACGGAGGCGCCTGCCGTCATGCGGCCAGCGGCGCCGGCCCCAGCAGGGGCTGGCTCTCCACGTACTGCGCGCTCGCTTGCGCCTGCCACGGAAAATGGCCATCACGCGACGGCCAGACGATCTGGTACAAGGTAAAATCATCGCCCTGGTAATACCAGCGCGCATAGCCGACGTAGTTGCGGTATTGCTCGACGGGCACGCGCACGAAGGCGCAGGGATGGCCTTCGAGCAAGGCGTCCGTGGTGGCCGTAAAATCCGTGATGGCGCCGCTGCGCACGGCATCGAGCGCCACGTCGAGTATCTGATGGGCCATGGCGCGCGGCAAGCCCATGATCAGCAATTCAGGCTGGCCGAAGCTGTGGCCGGCGCCTATGGTAAACGCATAGCCGGGCCCCTCTTCATCGGCACCGATGTGGACGCCATGCCAGCCATGCGTGGCGATGTCGTCGATAACTTTTTGCTCGGATGCATCCTCACCTGCCTGCCTTACCATGCTCCACCTTTCACTGTGCCGAAAACCGCGCCGCCTTCGCGGCATGCTCTTGGGCAATTATCGCATGCAGCGCGCATCACTGCGCGCACGGCGCCGGCGCGTCATTCGACCGGCGGCAACGGCGGCGAGCGCACCTGGTGCCATTGCCGCACGCGCTGCTGCGCCTCCTGCAGCTGCGCCGGCGCCAGCCTGGTGGCGGCCGCTTCCCTGGCCCTGACCGCCCCGCTATCGCCCCCCTCGGCCGCCAGCGCCAGCCACATATAGCCGCAGACGCGATCCTTCTCCACGCCGCGCCCGCTGTTGTACATGCCGCCCAGGTTGTACTGCGCCAGCGCATGGCCCTGGCCCGCCGCGCGCGCATACCAATGCACGGCCAGGCCATCGTCTTGCGGCACGCCATGACCATTCGCATACATGACGCCCAGGTTATTTTGCGCGCTGGCATCGCCCTGCTCGGCAGCCGTGCGGTACCAGCGCACGGCGCACACCTCGTCGCGCTCCACGCCCTGGCCGTTGGCATACATCACGCCCAGGTTGAATTGCGCATTCGACGCGCCTTGGGCCGCCGCCTTCGCATACCAGTCCAGTGCCTGGCGCAAATCGCGGGCGACGCCGCGCCCGCCGGCAAACATGCCGCCCAGATTGTATTGCGCCATGCAATGGCCTTGCAGGGCGGCACGCCGGTACCAGACGACGGCGCGCGCCTCGTCCTTGTCCACGCCCTGGCCGCGCGCCAGCATCAGGCCCAGGTTGAACTGGGCGTCGGCGTCATCCTGTTCGGCCGCCCGCTGCAGCCAGGCGTAGGCACGCAGCTGGTCGGGCGCCACGCCCAGGCCTTCCGCATATGCCACGCCGAGTTGCCGCTGCGCCACGGCGAGGCCCTGGGCGGCGGCCTGGCGGAACCATGCCAGCGCCTGGGCATCGCTTTGCGCCACGCCTTGCCCGCGTTTGTAGACGAGCCCCAGGTTCAGCTGCGCCTGGGCATCGCCCTGCAAGGCCGCCTTGCGGAACCAGGCCAGGGCCAGCGCATCGTTTTTTTTCGCTCCCAGGCCTTGCGCATACGCTTCGCCCAGCAAGGATTGCGCACTGGCCACGCCCTGCTCGGAAGCGCGGTAGAACCACGCCAGGGCCAGCTCGTCGCTCTGCAGCACGCCGCGCCCCTTGCGGTACATCTGCCCCAGGTTTTGCTGGGCCGAGGCATCGCCCTGGGCAGCCGCGCGGCGAAACCACAGCACAGCGTCTGCATCGCTCTGCGCCACGCCGCGGCCGTGGTAATACAGGGCGCCCAGATGGTTCTGCGCGAAAGCCAGCCCTTGCAGCGCGGCCAGGCGCAGCCAGACAAAGGCGCGCGCATCGTCCTGCGCCACGCCTTCGCCCTTCTTGTACATCAATCCCAGATTGAACTGGGCATACGCATTGCCCTGCTCGGCAGCCGTGCGGAACCAGATATATGCTTCGTGGCTATCTCTGGCAGTATGGTGCTTGTCCATGTGCGCCCCCATCCACATCGCGCTTGCCGGCGGCACGCGCAAAACGGCGGCCCAGGGTGGCGAAATCGTGTGTTGCTTAAATTTTAAATTCGATGCGGGGGAAGGACTTGAGCAGGCTCAAAGGAAATAACAAAATTATATCGTTTTGATGAGCCTGCTTAGACAGGCTAAGGCGCTCAGCGGCGCGATGGATGCTTTTGCAGGAATTGCGGCACCTTGGCGGCGGCCAGCTTGTTCAGCGACACCAGCAGGTCGGCATCGACATCGGCGATACCGTAGCTGCTGCGCAAGTGGCGGCCGATATGGATCAGCACTTGCGCCGCCACTTCCGCATCGGACTCGGCCCTGTGGGCGGCGCTCTTGAAGGCGATACCCAGCTGGCTCGACAGCAAGCCCAGCTTGTAGCTGGCCATGCCGGGAAACACGCGGCGCGACAGTTTCAAGGAACACACGAGCGACTGGTGCGCGGGCGTCAGGTTCAGCCTGGCGCTTTCGGCGCGCAGGAATTTTTCATCGAAGCTGGCATTGTGCGCCGACAAGGCGTCGCTGCCGATAAAATCCAGCAATTGCGGCACCACCTCGGCCACGGGCGGCGCCTTGTCCACCATGGCCTGCGTGATGCCCGTCAAGCCTGTGATGAACGCGGGAATGCGCGCATTGCAGTTGATCAGGGTCACATAGCGGTCCGTGATCCGCCCGCCCTCGATGCGTAGCGCCGCCACTTCCGTGATGCGGTCGCCCATGTCGGGCGACAAGCCGGTCGTCTCGAAGTCGATCATGACGATCGGTTTGTCAAACACATGCATGGGGCGCTCTTTCGTGGGTGCAACAGTGGGTGTATCGATAAAATGCGCAGCGCAAGGCGCCGCGTCGCAGACAGTACACTAGTACGGCAAGACGCGGCAACGCCGCCATGCACATTTTATCAACCAAATTTACGTACCGCGTCCAGCGCGAGGCCCGCACCGATGCTGCCGAACAGATCGCCCTCGACCTTGCGCGCGGCCGGCACCAGGGCGGCGATCTTTTCGCGCAACAAGCGCACACCGCTCGATCCGCCCGTGAAGAACACGGTGTCGACGGCGTCCGGCGCCACGCCCGCGTCGCGCAGCAGCCGCAGCACGGTTTCTTCCACGGAGCCGCACAGGTGGCCGATGGCGTCGTCGAATTGCGCACGTTTGAGCAACAGGCTTTGCGCGGGCGACAAACGGTCCAGCTCCAGCTGCACTTCGGCCGCATCGGACAGGGCGATCTTGCCCTCTTCCACTTTCATGGCCAGCCAGTGGCCGGCGCGCTCGTCAATCAGCGTTTGCAGCCGTTTCACTTTGTCTTGCTCGCGCGCATCGCGGCACACGTCGGCCAGCTGCACCCAGATTTTCTTGGTGTAGGCCAGGTTGATCGTGTGCCAGGTCGCCAGGTTGAAATAATAGCTGGACGGCACTTCGCTATTGTTGTGCAGGCGGCTGCCATAGCCGAGCAAGGGCATGACGGAGGACAGGCTCAGGTATTTATCGAAGTCCGTGCCGCCGATGTGCACGCCGCCCGTGGCGAGGATATCGTCGCGCCGTTCCATCTTTTTCGCCCGTTCCGGCGACAGGCGTACGAGCGAAAAGTCGGAAGTACCGCCGCCGATGTCGGCGATCAGCACCAGCTCTTCCTTGTCGATTTGCGACTCGTAGTCGAAGGCGGCGGCAATCGGCTCGAACTGGAAGGCGACGTCCTTGAAACCGACGGAGCGGGCCACTTCGGCCAGGGTATCCTGCGCCAGCTGGTCGGCCTGCGCATTATCGTCGATAAAGAAGACGGGACGGCCGAACACGGCGGACGTGAATTCGCGGCCGGCGGACTGCTCGGCACGGCGTTTCACTTCGCCGATGAATTGCGCCAGCAACATGCGGAACGGCAAGGCGCGGCCACCCACTTCCGTCTGGCCATCGATGAGGCTCGTGCCCAGCAAGCTTTTCAGCGAGCGCATCAAACGCCCCTCGTAACCGGCCAGATAGCCGGCCAGCGCCGCGCGGCCAAAACTGACTTCCTCGTCTTCCGCATTGAAGAAGACAACGGACGGTAAGGTCGTCTTGCCATCTTCCAGGCCAAGCATGGTGCTCTGCCCGGGACGCGCCCAGCCTACCGTGGAATTTGACGTGCCGAAATCGACGCCGCAAGCATTGGCCATGTCGACCCTTCCCTGAATAAAGGGGCGTTATGTTATCAGAAGGCAGGCCATTGCACCAGAAAAACCCGTTCAGCCCGGTGAACATCCCAAGCTTGCTTTGCATTCGGTACGGGCCCCACGCAAAAGCTCCTGTTGGAAAATTGATGCCGGGACCCGACGGGACGCCTCCGCCCCTATGGCAGCGGCCCCTGCGACCATGACCATGGAAGGGCATGCATACCACTTGCCATTCAATCAAATTATTTGCAACATGGATAAGAAAACAGTCTTGCCACATGGAAATATTTTCGCTATGCTCATTTTTCCCGCCCAGGCCGCCACAAGCGGCCGGGCCTGCAGGAATACTTTGAGACAGGTTGCTTGCCAGACCAATATGCGAAAAAAGAATACTGTCGCCCGGAACCCCGGCACGGCCACCCGCCCCGTATCCGGCGCCGGACGGCGCGTGACCTCGTATGACGTGGCCCTGCTGGCCGGCGTGTCGCAATCGGCCGTGTCGCGCTGCTTCAAGCCGGGCGCCAGCGTCTCGCCCGCCACGCATGCCAAGGTCATGCAGGCAGCCATCACCCTCGATTACATCCCCAACGCGGCCGCGCGCAGCCTGATTACGCGCCGCTCGAACCTGGTGGCCGTCATCATTTCCAACCTGGCCAATCTGTACTATCCGCAAGTGTTGTCCGACCTGAGCCAGCAAATCGCCCGCCAGGGCAAGCGTTTATTGCTGTTTACCCTGGAGCGCGAAGCGGACATCGGCAAGGTCTTGAGCGATGTGTGGCAATACCAGGTCGATGGCGCCGTCGTGGCCGCCTGCCTGTCGGACGAGCAGATGGCCGAATTCGGCCGGCGCGACGTGCCGCTGGTGCTGTTCAACCGCAGCCCGCGCGAACACGCCGTGCACGCGGTGCTGTGCGACCAGGGCGAAGCGGCGCGCCTGCTCGTCTCGCGCCTGGCCGAGGCGGGCCACCGCCAGTTCGCCGTCATCGACGGCCCCGGCGACTCGGCCGTCGCGCAGGAGCGCAAGACCGGCGTGCTGGACCGGCTGTTCACACTGGGCTTGCCCGCGCCCATCGTCGTCAGCGGCAACTACGATTACGCCAGCGGCGGCCATGGCTTGCGCAAGGTCATCGACCGCCTGGGACGCGTGCCGGACGCCGTCATTTGCGGCAACGACATCATGGCCATCGGCTGCCTGGACACGGCGCGCCACCAGATGGGCATCCAGGTGCCGCTGCAAATGTCCGTGGCCGGCTTCGACGCGCTGGAAGCATCGGGCTGGCTCAGCTACGACATCACCACCCTGCGCCAGCCCGTGCAAAAGATGGCCGCCGATGCCGTCGCCATGCTGGGCGAGCTGATGGAGCGGCGCGGCGGCATCGCCGAGCGGCGCCGCTATTGTTCGTATCTGGTCGAGGGGAGTACGGCCAGGCTGACCGGCGCGCCTCCCCACTTCGGCATGATGGCCGCCGCCTGAAAAACGCCCATGGCGTTGTTGCCTGCCCCTCGCCGTACTCGCGTACTGTCTTCGGGGCGGCGCCTAGCCCTGGGCGTTTTTCAGACGTTCATAGTTCGCACACAAAACCTTGCACATAAAAAAACCTCGCATCGCTGCGAGGTTTTTTGTTGTGGCATTGGCTGCTCAACCGAAGATCTTGCCCTTGAGCATATTCAAGCCCTGGCTGACCAGGTCATTGCCTTCAGGTACTTGACCGTTCGGCGTCAGCTTGTCGATCAGCTGGGGCAGCAAGGCGGCCAGGCCGCCCGAGGCCGCGTCCGGGGCGACGCCCGCTTTTGCAGCGATCTCGGTGATCGTGTCGGCGCCCAGCGCATCCTTGATCTGATCGCCGGAGACGGGCGCATTGGCGCCGGTGCCGATCCAGCTGGCCACTTGGTCGCCCAGGCCGCTTTCCTGGAATTTCTGCAGCAGGCCGGGCAAACCGCCATGCTGGTTGACCAGGTCCATCACGCTGGCCATCAGTCCCGACGAGGCTTCGCCGTCCGCACCCTTGTTGCCCAAAGCGCTCATCGCCTGTCCTGCAAGTTGATCTAGCAAACTCATCGTATTCTCCTGAACGCTGTCAATTGGTGCCGCATACAGCGGCATCCGGTAAGGCCGGCGCATAGTCGCCGACACACGCAACAATTATACTATACATAATTCAAATGCTATAATTACAATTTAACAGGCGAAACAAAACCAGGCTCGGCCGCAGCCTCACCCACCTCCATCATATTTAGTTCGGCACAACATGCAAGCGTAAATTGACGAGTTACAAAACCGTGTAGAATTAATTTTCCTACTTACTGAGGAGTATCAACACATGAACATCAATAAAGCGGTAGACAAAGCCTACGAAAAAAAGACGTTCAAGGAAATTGCCGATGCCCCCGTCGATGCGCTGCAAGGCGTGAGCGAGAAGGATGCGGAACTGCTCAAGCAGGCGTTCAATATCAAGACCGTGCGCGATCTGGCGAACCTGAAATACTCGAAGTGGGCGCGCGCCATCGTCACCCTGGCCGATACGGAAGAATAAACCGGGCCATGCCGCAGGCATTCCCGTCAGCACGGCCCGCCCCAGCCGGCGGGCTTTTTTACGCCATGGCGGCTGGCAAGCCGGTCGCCGCGCGGAGGCGCACTTGCCCACGCCGCTGACCCTGCCCGGCATCTGCTGGCCCCTGCAAGCGAGCACGGGCCATCTCGCCGTCACCACGCAGCATATCACCGGGCACTTTCGCGCCGGCGCGGGCTGCGATGCCATCGTGCTGTGCGACCTGCTGCCGGCTGGAAAATTTCGCAATGGCGCGGCGCGCCACTGGTGCCGCACGCACCAGTGCTACTGGGGCGCCAAGGCCGACCTGGCCGACTGGCAGGCGACGCGGCAGATGCGCTGCCGCCAGCACGCCAGCCCCATGGGCTATGTGCTGTATCCGGAACTGTTCGACCCCGGCCGCTTTCACGCCACCACCTTGCGCCTGTCCCCCGATGGCTTGCTGCAACTGCGCGCCCTGGCCAATGACGGCGGCAGCCTGCTGGCGCGCGACGCGGCCGCGCTGGCCATCGATTGCCGCGCCCTGCCCGGCCTGTTCCCGCCCGACATCGTCCAGCTGAACCTCACGCCGCCCGCCGCGCAAGCCTACGCCGCCGCCTTGCAGGCAGGCACGCCGCTGGACTGCAGCGACTGCGCCCGCTGCGGCCATCCGCACCTGGACCTGGGCAGCTTCGCGCTGGCACCGCACCGCCGCCACAGCTGCGGCCATTGCGGCCATGACGCCTCGCACAGCGCCACGGCCATCGTCTCGACACCGCTGTGGCGCTTGCGCCAACACATCGCGCAATGCTCCTGAAGGTGCGCGCGCCCACAGTCAGCGCGGGCGCCTGCGCGTAGACTGGTCCCATCACTACCTCAAGGACCACCCCATGCCACACGCGCGACAGCAGCAAGACGATGACCAGCCAAGCGACGACGGCGACCTGTCCGATCTGCTCAGCGAGTTGCGCATCCTCTTGCCGGGCGCGCAGATGCTGACGGCCTTCCTCATCATCCTGCCCTTCAACGGCGGCTTCGCGAAGATCGTGCAGACGGAAAAGGTCGTCTTCCTGCTGACGTTTTTCCTCTCCATGACCAGTCTGGTACTGCTCAGCGCGCCAGCCATCCAGCACCGCGTGATGCGCCCCCTGCAAGACCGCGAACGCTTCAAGCGCGTGGCCGACCGCATCATGATGTGCGGCGCCTTTTCGCTCGCGCTGGCGTTTATTCTGGGCACCAATCTGGTGATGTCGGAAGTCTTTGGCCACCTGCCCGGCATCGTCGCCAGCATCCTGATGGGCACGCTGATCGTCTGTATGTGGTGGCTGCTGCCCCTGCACTTAAAACGCAGCAAGAAAATATAGGCGTGGCTGGCCGCCGCGGCTATTTTTGCAGAATGGTGATCTTGCCGTCCGCTTCCAGGAACGCGCATTTCATGTCCGGCAAGGGACAATCGGCCTCGCGCAGCGCTTGCTCGACATCGCCGCCCGCCACCCTGCATTTCTTGACGACATCATCGAAAATCACGCCATCGCGGCCCAGCAGCACGGGCGTGCCATCGACCAGCTCGGCGAGCTTGCGGCTGCGCGAGGTGATCCACGCAATCAGCATGTTGAGGCAGATCAGGGTCAAGGCCAGCACCAGGCCGGCGGGAACGGAATCGTCACCACCGGACAAGGCATTCGATACGGCTTCGCTCAGCAACATGACCACCAGCAAGTCGAACGGCGTGAATTGCCCCACCGTCCGCTTGCCCGTCATGCGCACCATCAGCAGCAAGGCAAGGTAGACGATGACGGCGCGCACCACCAGTTCCCACACCGGCACCTCCAGATCGAACATGGCAATCCTCCCGACAGATGATTGCCTTATTTATACGTCTTTTTGCCCCGCCATGGCCACACCGCTGGCTTGTTCCAGCAAGGTTGCACGGAAGATCCCCACCAGCGGGCGCAAATTCACCTTGTGCCAGGCCAGCCACAATGGCGTGCGGTAGCTGAACCACGGCAGCTCGCGCACGACGACGCCGGCCGGCGCGTGCTGGCGCAGGCTGTGCTGGATCATGGCCATGCCCAGGCCCGCCGCCACCAGACCCAGCGCCGTCAGCGGCTCCGTTGCTTCCATGCGGATATCGGGCGTAAAGCCGGCGCGCGCGCAGGCGGCGATGAAGTTATCGTGTTTCAGCACGCTTTCTTTGTGCAGCACGGCAATCCACTCCTGGCCCGCCAGGTCCTCGGGCGTCAGATCCGCCTTATGCGCCAGCGGATGCGTCTCCGGCAAGGCGAGCAGCATGGGGTCGCTCAGCACCTGCGCGCAATCGAGGTCCGGGTCGTTCGGCAGCGGCGGTTCGCACAGCAGCGCAATATCGAGGCTGCGCTGGCGCAAGCCCTCGATCTGCTCGGCCGAATGCAGGTTATACAGGGCGACGTGCACTTGCGGCCGCGTGGCGCGCAAGGTGCGCAAGCCGTCCGGCAAGACGCCCGCATGCATGGCATTTTCGATGTAGCCGATGCACAAGCCCCCTTCATCACCGCGCCCCAGGCGCTTGGCCAGCGCTTCCAGCCGGTTCCCGTGGGTAATAAAAGCGCGCGCTTCGGCCAGGAAAGTATGGCCGTCGCGCGTCAGGCGGATGCGCTGGGCGCTGCGCTCGAACAAGGTCAGGCCCAGCTTCTCTTCGAGCTGGGCGATTTGCCGGCTCAGCGGCGATTGGGAAATATGCAGGCGCTCGGCGGCCCGTCCCACATGTTCTTCCTCGGCGACGGCGATGAAATATTGCAATTGGCGTATGTCCAACATGTCAGACCTTTCAGGACTCAAGTTGCGCCAATTATGTCTTGGACAGGCTTAACTTGTCCAGCTATTCTGTCTCCATTGACTCACTCATTGAAGGAAAAACACCATGACGATCAAACACTTACTGACAGGCAAACTTGGTTTCGGCACGGCGCCGCTGGGCAATATGTTCCGCAACATTCCCGAGGCAGAAGCGCTGGCCACCGTTGACGCCGCCTGGGAATCAGGCATCCGCTATTTCGATACGGCCCCGTTCTACGGCGCCGGCCTGGCCGAGCTGCGCCTGGGCGCCGCCCTGAAGCAGCGCCGCCGCGACGATTACGTGCTCAGCACCAAGGTCGGCCGCCTCATCCTCGACGAACTGGAAGACCCGGCTGCCCGCGAACTGGGCGAAAAAGGCGGCTTGTTCGAATTCGGCCGCAAGAACAAAATCGTCGACGACTATTCGGCCGACGCCACCCTGCGCTCGATCGAAGACAGCCTCAAGCGCCTGGACACGGACCGCCTCGACATCGTCTGGGTGCATGACATTGCGCAAGACTTCCATGGCGACAACTGGCTGGCGCAATTCGAGATTGCCCGCACGGGCGCCTTCCGCGTGCTGACCCGCTTGCGCGAAGAAGGCGTCATCAAGGCCTGGGGCGTGGGCGTGAACAAGGTGGAACCGCTGGAACTGACCCTGGATTTAAGCGAAGCGCAGCCCGATGCCTTCCTGCTGGCCGGCCGCTACACCCTGCTCGACCATGAACGGGCGCTGCAGCGGATGATGCCGGCCGCGGCAAGCCAGAACGTCGACATCGTCGTGGGCGGCCCCTACAGTTCGGGCATCCTGGCCGGCGGCGCGCACTTCGAATACCAGAAGGCCTCGCCCGAGATCATTGCCAAAGTGGAACGTATCAAGGCCATTGCCGCGCGCCATGGCGTCAGCGTGAAGGCGGCCGCCCTGCAATTTTCATTGGCGAACCCGGCCGTGGCCGCCGTGATCCCCGGCGCCAGCCGTCCCGAACGCCTGGCCGAAGATCAGCAAGCATTGCACAGCGTCATCCCCGCCGCGTTCTGGCACGACATGCGCGCCGAACAGCTGGTAGCCGCCAATGCTCCGCTGCCAACCGGCTCCAACTAATAGATACAAGGAACTCACCATGGCCCATACCACCACCTCGATCGACATCGCCGCCACACCGGAAAAGGTCTGGCAACTGATCGGCGGCTTCGACTCGCTGCCCGACTGGCTGCCCTACATTCCCAAAAGCACCTTGAGCGACGGGGGCCGCATCCGCCACCTGGCCACCCCGGCAGGCGACGTCATCGTCGAGCAGCTGGAAACGTATGACAACACGGCGCGCAGCTACAGCTATTCGATCCTGCAAGCGCCGTTTCCCGCCACGGATTACCTGTCGACCCTGCAAGTCGAACCTCTGGCGGGCGGCGCTGGCGCCCGCGTCACCTGGTCCGGCCGCTTCACGCCCGTGGGCGCGAGCGAGCAGGAAGTAACCGACTTGTTCCACGGGATCTACGTGGCGGGACTGGAAGCGCTGCAGCAAACGTTGGCGAAGTAAGACCATTTCCGCCACAGCCAGGTTTTCTTCGCCTGCCCTGTGGCGGGATCGCGCCCATTCCGTGTTATCGTTAACAACAAGCGCCATCGCTGTTGTGTGCAGTGCAGCAGATTTTAGCCGTCGCCCAGCAGAGCTTGCCCGAATCTTTTACAATGTTGTCTTTGGGCAGTACTTATAGCCCGAAAATACCGGCCAGCCGTCGACTCTGGTGGCGCGTTGCCACTTCCGGCCGGGCCACTGCGCGCCTCTCCACCCTGTCATTCTTTACCCAAACAACAAGAACATGCACGCCTCCGTAGACCCATTGATTCCGCGCGTCACCGCGCCTTTTGGCGCTGGCTATGCCGACCTGGCCCTGGCCATCGGCGGCCTCGCCATCGGCACGGGCGAATTCGCCTCCATGAGCATCCTGCCCGTCGTGGCCGACGACCTGGGCACGACATTGCCCCAGATGAGTCACATGATCAGCGCCTACGCGCTGGGCGTGGTCATCGGCGCGCCCCTGATCACGATCTTCCTGGCGCGCATGCCGCGCCGGCTGATGCTGATCTGTTTGATGCTGATGTTCGCTGGCGGCAACCTGCTCAGCGCCATCGCCCCCAACTACGGCTTGCTGGTCGTCGCCCGCTTCGTGGCCGGCATCCCGCATGGCGCGTATTTCGGCGTGGCAGCGCTGGTGGCGGCCGCCCTGGCAGAACCGGACCGGCGCGGCCAGGCCGTCGCCCGCGTGCTGATGGGCCTCACGGTCGCAAATATCTTCGGCGTGCCGCTGGCTACCTACATCGGCCAGACCCTGGGCTGGCGCTCGGCCTTTTTGCTGGTCGCTGCGCTGGGTTTGCTGACCATGCTGATGGTGCGCATCTTCGTGCCGATGGTCGCCGCCGGCGATTCCAGCCCGCGCCGCGAACTGGGCGTGTTCCGCCGCCTTCAAGTGTGGCTGACCCTGCTGATGGTGGCGATCGGCTTCGGCGGCATGTTCGCCGTCTACACGTTTATTACGCCAACCTTGCTGGAAATCACGAAAGTCTCGCCCCTCGTCATCTCGATCCTGCTGGCCATCATCGGCGTGGGCATGACGGTGGGTAATCTGATCGGCGGCTGGCTGGCCGACCGCTCGCGCCTGTGGACGATCTTCGGCGTGCTGCTGTGGAACGTGGCCGCCCTGGCCGCGTTTACTTATACCAGCAGCAATGTCTGGTTGACGGCGATCAACCTGTTCGCCATCGGCGCCGGCATCGCCGTCGCCCCGGCCGTGCAGACGCGCCTGATGGACGTGGCCGGCGACGCGCAAACGGTGGCCGCCGCCCTCAACCATTCCGCCTTCAACATCGCCAACGCCCTGGGCGCCTGGGCCGGCGGCATCGCCATCGCCATGGGCATGGGCTTGCGCTCGACGGGCTGGGTGGGCGCCATGCTGGCCTGCGGCGGCATCGTCGTGCTCGGCATTTCCGTGCTGGTGGAAAACCGCAGCCGGAATGTGGGCGGTGTGCAGCCGGCTTGATGGTGTGAAATGAGCGGCAGCCCCCTGCGGGCGCCGCGCACATGCAAGCGGCTAGTCTTCGACGGCAAACGCCACCGCCGCCTCGCAATGAATGGCCGTGGTATTAAATAGCGGCAAGTCGATATCGCCGGGCTGGATCAGCAGCGGAATCTCCGTGCAACCCAGAATCACGCCCTGCGCGCCTTGCCGCCGCAGTTTCTCGATGATCTCCAGGAAAATGTTCCGGCTCGCATCGGTAAAGATATTCTGCACCAGTTCCGTATAGATAATGTCGTGCAGGATTTCCTGGTCGGCCGCATCGGGCGTTACCGTCACGATGCCCTGCTGCTTAAGCGCATCGTGATAAAAGCGGCCCGCCATCGTCTGCTTGACGCCCAGCAAGCCCACCTTGCGCACACCCGACTGCTGTACCCGCTTCGCCGTTTCCTCGACGATGCTGATAAAAGGCAAGCCGATGCGTGGCACGACGGCCGGGGCGAAACGGTGGGCGCCGTTTGCGCACAGCAGGAAGAAATCCGCGCCCATGCCTTGCAGGCGTTGCCCTTCCGCGACGAGAAATTGCTCGATGGCGCGGGAATCGGGCTGCGCCGCGTGCGCGACGAAATCGGCCTGGTCGATGCTGACCAGCATGATGCGCGCGCTGTGCGCGGGGCCGATGCGCGCCACCAGCATTTCATTGAGCAAGCGATAATATTCCAGGGTGGAAGCCCAGCCGATGCCGCCGATGAGTCCTATCGTCTTGTTTTGCATGTACCTTATTCCCCGCAAAATGATTGCGAAAATTATACGGCGGCCATCGCCAGCCATGTTCTGCCCATCAGGCGTCCAGCCACAGGAACAAGGCTTTATCCGGTGTGGCGGATCGATGCCAGTTCGCTTTCAACTCCATCGGGAATCCTGCCAGATCGACGGGATTGACCTCCAGCCCGGCCCATGGCGCGGTCTGCGCCCATGCCACCGCGATATCGGCCAGATCGTCGGCCGCCATCCGCTCGAACGCCTGCGCAATCGCAGCGCTGAACATGTACAGCTCGCGGCCCGGAAAAGGCACATGCCGGATGGCAGGCACCGTCGAGAACGTCAGCAATTGCCCCAGCGACACAAAATCCAGTTCGCCGGGCAAGGTGATGCCGGTGACGGGAAAGAATCGAAAGCGTCCTGCCAGCTGGCACATGCGCGCATCTCGGCTTCGGAACAGACAAAAATATCGATTTTTTTCATAGTACAGTCAGATGCCCCTTCTCAAGCACAGCCCACATCATGCCGGTCCGACGTCGCGCGGCTGTATTCGCCCTCGAACGCGGCCAGGCTCTCCGCTTGCGCCCACAGGCTGGCAATATAGTGGAATTCATCCTCGAACGGCTGCTCGAAATCGGGTACATCCGTCGCATACTCGCAATTGCGGCTCAGCATGACCAGCCAGTCGGGATAGCGAAGCGCCGGGTACAGGCGGGTCAGGATGGCGTCGAGCGACGCCACGCTTTCCCTGCCCGCCAGATAAGCGGCGCGCAATTCGACGATGAATTTTCCCGCCAGAAACTGGTCACTGAGACGCTGCACACCCCGGTAGCGCTCGATGATGGCCTCGGCCAGGGGCAGCACCTCATCGCGGCCGCGGGCGCTGGCCAGCAGCACGACCTCGAGGTCGTCGCCTTCCTCATCCAGGCGCAAACGCTCCACGGCCCAGTCGACACAGCGGTCCGCCGGGCCAAAACCCATGCGCAATTGAAAAAAGGCGATTTCCAATTCTGTCAGTTGTTCCATGTTTTTCCATTCAATACCGGTGATTGCCATGCCGACACCGGGTGCGCTTCGCTTACATCCCGTATCGCGGTTTCACGCATTTGTTCACCGCCTGCCGCTGCCGCGCAAGGCTGACAGCCAGCGCGGCCACCGCTCCCGCACGCCGCCGTTGTCTGCCAAATCGCGCCAGCAGTCGTCATAGGGCCACAGCTCATCATGGGCCTTCGTGCTGCTGACCAGGCATCGCTGCGTCAGCAGCTCAATTCTTTCCGCCAGGGTCAGCACCGGAAACCGGCCGTCATCTGCCGTATCGGCCCCTTTCGTGGCCAGATCATACTTGCCATCCACATTGTAAAGTCGCGTATCGCCGACGACATAGTCGCGGCGGAATGACGTGCGCCATTGCGAATTGCTGCCCCATCCATGCGACAGGTCGTTGACAGGGCGTCCCTTGCGGCGGTCAGCCCAGTACAGCGTCGATGCGTCGGCGATGCCGGGCTTGAAAATTGTCTTGCCAGCGCAGACATCGACGCCGCCACGCGAAAACAGCATGTTGCCGAGCATCACGCACGGCCATCTCCACGCCAAGATCGCGGCGCGCGCATGTGCAGACCCAGCGGGCTGCAGCTCGACTATCTCGTGATAAAAAGGCGAAAATTGCGCCGGGCGCAGCACCGTCATGCCCAGCGCCTCGACGAAAGCCTCATACTGGGCGAGCGACAGCGGCGGTCCGGCCCAGCCTTCCCCATTGCCGCGCCCCTGCTGCAAGGGCAAGATCAGCAGCTGGCCTATGCGGCTGAACGCGTGCAATACCCACAATTCCTCTTTGCTTGCCGGCGGAACAGGATTTCCTTGCCTTTGCGCAAATGAACGCAGCCAGCCCAGTACCTGCGGATTGTCGCGCAACCAGGGAAGGAGCAGGTCGGCATACACGCCATCGCCTGCATAATCGAGCAAGGCATCGTGCAGCGCGCGGGCGCCATCCAGTAAGTCAAGCAGATGCCATTCTTCCTGGATCACGCTGCGCGATGATTGTTGATACGGCATATATCGCTCACTGCGCCTGCAGCATCTTTTGCAGCACCGCATCAAGCTCATAAAAATCCACAGGCTTGGTCAGGTGCAGATCGAAGCCCGCGTCGGACGCCATCTGGCGATCCTTGTCCTGGCCCCAGCCCGTGACGGCCACAAGGATGGCGTGCTGACCGCAGGGCTCGCTGCGCAGCAGCCGCGCCACGTCGTAGCCGTTCATTTCCGGCAAGCCGATGTCGAGCAGGATCACGCGCGGCATAAAAGTTTGCGCGGCCGCCATGCCGGCCGCGCCATCGTAGGCCGTGCGCACTTCATAACCGAGAATGTCGAGCGCCAGCGCCAGGCTTTCGGCCGCGTCGGCGCTGTCGTCGATGACCAGCACCTTGCCCTCGCGTGTGCCGGCCAGCAAGCGTCGATTGGGCTCGGGCGGCGCCTGCAGGGGCACGGCGGGCAGCGGCAGGCGCAGCTCGAACGTGCTGCCCTGCCCCACGCCGTCGCTGCGCGCACTGATGCTGCCGCCATGCAATTCGGCCAGCCCCCGCACGAGCGACAGGCCGATGCCCAGACCGCCCTGCGCGCGCGACAGGGCCGGCTCCAGCTGCGAAAACATGTCGAAGACGGTGTCCAGGTGTTCGGGCGCGATGCCGATGCCCGAATCGCGCACGGTAATGTGTACTTCGTTATCCGTGCAGGCCACTTCCAGCCCGATGACGCCGTTGGCGGGCGTGTACTTGACGGCATTGGTCAGCAGGTTGGCGATCATCTGCCCCAGGCGCGTGGCATCGGCGTCGAGCCAGATCGGCTGCGGCCATTGCTCCACGTGCACCTTGTGGCCCGACTGCGCCGCCAGCTCCGCCACGCTGTGCAGGGCCGCTTCCACCACGGGCGCCAGCTCCACGCTGGCGCGGCGCAATTCCAGGCGCCCCCGCGTGATGCGCGACACTTCCATCAGATCGTCGACCAGGTGCGTCATGTGCCCCACTTGCCGCCCCAGCACGTCGCGGGCCCAGCGCAGCTGCGGGTCGTCCAGCTGCGCCAGGCGCAGCACTTCCAGCACGTTGCGGATCGGCGCCAGCGGATTGCGCAACTCGTGCGCCAAGGTCGCCAGGAACTCGTCCTTGCGCCGGTCGGCGGCCGCCAACTGGTCGTTGAGCTCGCCTGCTTCCTTGCGCGCCAGCTGCAGCTGCTGCTCGTATTTGCGGCGGTCGCTGGCGACAAAGACGGCGATCTCGTCATAACGCACGCCCTCGTGCACGCGCCGCACGGCATTGAACAGCATGGGGATGGATTGCCCATGGCGCTGGCGCATGTCGAGCAGGATTTCCGACACGCTGCCCTGCACCTGCATCAGCGGCAGCCAGTGCGTCTGATGGAACACGCGCCCGCCGATGGTCAGCAAGTCCTGCAGTTTCTTTTTCCCGAGCAATTCCCCGGCGCCATAACCGAGCCAGCCGCAAAAGGTGGCGTTCGCCTGCACGATGGTCCCGTCGGCCGTGCACAGCAACAAGCCGCAGGCCGCGTGCTGGAACAAGGTACCGGTATCAGGCAAGGAAGGCATCGCGTCCCGCATTACAGGTGCAGGCCATCGAGAAAGTGGCGGATGGCGCGGTAGCTGGCATCGGGCACGCTCATGTGCGGGCAATGGCCTATATTCTCGACCACGTGCAGGCTGCTGTGCGGCAGCATGTCGCGCAAGTACACGCCCACGGGCGGCGGCGCGATGAAATCGTCGCTGCATTGCACGATCAGGGCCGGCGTGCGGTTGTGCGGCAAGATGGCGCGGTGATCGGACAAAAACGTGGCTTGCGCGAAATGCCGGGCGATGGCGGGATCGGTGCGGCAAAAGCTGCTTGCCAGGTCCTCGCCCAGCGCCGGCTGGCCGGGTGCGCCCATGATGGCCGGCGCCATGCCGGCGGACCAGCCCAGGTAATTGCTGTCCATGGCATCGAGCAAGTCGTCGATATCGGCACGGCTGAAGCCGCCCCGATAGCCGGCCGCCGCATCGTCGACATAGCACGGCGACGGCGCCAGCATGACTTGCGCGGCGAACAGCTCCGGCTCGGCGATGCTGGCCAGCAAGGCGCTCATGGCGCTGACGGAATGGCCCACGCAAATGACGGGGCCGCCGCCGACGGCATGGATGATCTGGCGCAAATCGGCGCCATGCGCGTCGAGCCGCGCATAGCGATCGAAATCATAGGCGCCCAGGTCCGAAGCGCCGCTGCCGACCAGGTCGAACAGCACCGTGCGGTAGCGGGGGCGAAACAGCGGCTCCAGGTAGCGCCACATGGTCTGGTCGCAGCCAAAACCGTGCATGAATACCATGGTGGCTGCCACGCCCGCCTGCGGCGCACCGCTGCGTTCGCTTACGCGGACATTGTTCCGATCTTCTATACGCATGCCGCTTCAGCCTTCAATATTTCCATGTGGAATGTAAATTAATTTATTGCTAGCATCTTAACATGCGCGATTTGACCTTGGGCAACACCATTGGCGCTGGACAAACGCCACGTCACGGCGGATAATGAGAACGATTCCCATTATCAAACTACCGGGCGTGTGCCTGGCGTTTTCCTGTGCGCCGTTCTGGCGCCTGCTGGCGGCAACAAGCCGGTTTCATGTTGAAGGTTTGTACCGCATGCGCGCTTTCTGGACTGTCATACACCGCTGGGCCGGTCTCACCATCGCCCTCTTCCTCATCGTTGCGGGACTCACGGGCGCCGTCACCTCGTGGGACCATGAACTCGATGAATGGCTCAATGCCGACATCATGGACACGCCAGGCCGCGGCCCCCTGCAGGCGCCGTTCGCGCTGGCGCACAAGGTGGCGGCCGCCGATCCGCGCGTGGAAGTCAATTACATGACCCTGGGCCTGGAAGAAGGCCATGCGGCCGCCTTCATGGTGCGCCCGCTGACCGATACGGCCACGGGTAAACCGTTCGTGCTCGGCTACAACACCGTTTACATCGACCCCGTCACGGCGCAGATCACGGGCACGCGCGATTCGACGGCCATTTCCCTGTCGCGCCGCAGCCTGATGCCGTTCTTGCGCCACCTGCATTACAGCCTGCACGTGCCCGCGTTCTGGGGCACGGACCGCTGGGGCTACTGGCTGATGGGGAGCGTGGCCCTCATCTGGCTGCTCGACAGCATGGTGGCGTTGTATCTGACCACGCCGCGCCGTTTGCGCCAGCGCGCCCCGGACGAGGCGCCGCGCCACCGCGACGCCGCCAGCTGGTGGCAACGCTGGAAACCGTCGTGGGTGGTGCGCTGGGCGGCCGGCGGCTACAAGCTCAATTTCGATCTGCACCGCGCGGGCGGCCTGTGGGTGTGGGCCGTCATCATCGTCGTCGCGTTCACGTCGTTCTCGCTGAACCTGTACCGCGAAGTGTTTTACCCCGTCATGTCGCTGGTCTCCACCACCACGCCGGGACCGTATGAAACGCAGACGCCGGCGCCGTACGGCAGTTACATCACGCCCGCCATCGGCTTCGAGCAGGCGGTGGACATTGCGAAAAAGCAAGCCGTGCAGCGCGGCATCACGGCGCCCATCGGCGGCATTTATTATGGCGGCAATTATTCGTTCTACAACGTCTCATTCTTCGACCCGGCCGATGAATTCGGCACGGCCGGCATGGGCTTGTCGAACCTGTACGTCGACGGCATGGACGGCAGCATCATCGGCCAGCACAAGCCATGGGAAGGCACGGCCGCCGACGTCTTCGTGCAACTGCAATTCCCCCTCCACTCGGGCCGCATCCTCGGCTTGCCGGGGCGTATTTTGATGTCCTGCATGGGGCTGATGGTCGCCATGCTGTCCGTGACGGGCATCGTCATCTGGGAAAGAAAGCGCCGCGCGCGCCGGCTGCAGGCGAAAAGCCGCTGACACTCACCTCAAGTAGCGCCCCATAGGGCGCAGGCGGAGTGACTCAGCCTGCGCCGCACGCATTGCCACCGGCACGATCATGTGCAACGCGCAAAGCCCCTCGCACCTCCGCACTTTGCACCACAGTCGCCGGCACATGCCGGCCGTCTGCGCTGCGCGCTAGCCGTGCGACAGCCATCGCAAACCTCAAATGCAGTTTACTTGCATTAGCATGGCGTACCGGCTATTATTGCAACTCTATTGCATCTATACCATCGCGCTGCTCCTGCATCCCGCGCCAGCCCCCATTCCGCCTTTTTAGAGAGTCCCATGCGCCATCACGTATTCGCAGCTGCCATGCTGTCCACTGCCCCGCTCGCTTATGCGGCGGACGACGTCACCCTGCAAACCATCAAGGTCCGGGCAGACAAGCCTTCAAACATCGACAGCGTCGTTCTGGTCGAGAATACGCAAGCCCAGAACAGGACGCTGGGCGGCATGCTCGAGCATGTCTCGGGCGTGCAAAGCAGCGCCTTCGGGCCGAATGCGGGCGCACCGGTGATCCGCAGCCTGAGCGGCAGCCGCGTGCAGATCCTCGAAGACGGCCAGTCCATCCTCGGCATGAATGCGCTCAGCGGCGACATCAACATCCCGTTCGATCCCCTGTTTGCGCGCAGCGTCACCGTCAACAAATCGTCCGATAGCGTGCGTTTCGGCGGCAATGCGATCGGCGGCAGCGTCGACGTCGATTCCGGCCTCGTTTCCCGCAAGATGGAGAGCACGCGGAAGGATGTGGAACTGGTGCTGCGCAAGGGCTTCAATGATGCGAACTCGCAAGGCTTACGCGCAAACTTCAACGACGGGCAGCGCTTTTCGACGAATCTGCAGCTGTCATTCCAGAACATCGGCCATTACGATATTCCCGGCAACAGCAAGGCCGGCGTGTGCAACAGCCAGCTATTCCCCGCGAAGGGCGGCGTGAATACGTTTCTGGCCGACAGTTGCCAGAAAGAAGCGCGGATACAGCAAGTCTATAACAAGGCGTCGCAGCCGTTTATCGACCAGTTCATGAAGGAAAATCCGGACTGGGCGGACGGCGATTTTTCCTTCTATACCAATCAGCCGACCTCCGTCTGGCAGCGCAAGACCTACGTCAATCCGGCCAACCCCGCTTACGTGCCGGGCACGCCGTCGATGACCCAGAACAAGATCAACAAGGACGTGACGCCCGATTACCACGGCACCCTGGGCAACAGCGACGCCAGTAACAGCCACTTTGGCGTCGGCAGCACTTACTTTTTCGATCGCGGCTACGTGGCCGTCAGCCTCGATTCCAAGGAAAGCGAATATGGCGTGCCGGGCTTTTCCATGGAAAACAAGTCGTTCGGAGCGAACTATGACGAGGGGCTGCCCGTCGGCGTGATCATCAAGCAGGATAAATATGCGCTGGAAGCGCATCTGCGCGACCCCGTCGCTTACATTGAAAGCGCACAACTGCGCGTGTCCCGCTTGAACAATGCGTCGGGAGAGCGCCTCGGTGCCGCCAAGGCGAATGACTACCGGTTTGACACGAATCAAGCCGAGCTCCTGCTGGCGCAGCGGCGCGCCGGTCCCTTGAGCGGCTTGCTTGGCCTCAGCTACAAGGCCAGGGATATCGCCGGCAGCGGGACGCAGCTGTACCTGCCCGACGCAAGCACGCTCAGCCGCGCCCTGTTCGTCAAGCAAAACCTGGAATTCGACTGGGCCACCTTCGATGCGGGCTTTCGCCATGAAAACGTGGCGCACGACATCCGCAAGAGCGGATTCAAGACGTCGAGGAATGCAAGCAACTCCACACTCGACGACAAGTCGTTCAGCCTGAACAGCTATAGCCTGGGCGCTTCAACCAGGCTTGGCCAGCTGTTCGGCGCAAAGCTGCGCTACTCGGCGTCGGAAAGAGCGCCCGACGTCAATGAGTTGTATGCGAGCAACCGCCACTATTCGATCATGACCCAGGAAGAAGGCAACCAGAACTTGAAGGCCGAGCGCGCGAGGAATACGGAACTGACCGGTTTGTTTGCCAATCGCGGCTTCCAGCTGTCCGCGACGGGCTACGTCATGAAATACGAGAACTATCTCTACCTTGGCCATTCGGGCGCCCAGATGGCCAATCGCCTGCCATTAAAATACTGGAAGCAGACCGATACGACGGTCAAGGGATTCGAGATCGATGCCTCACAGACCGTTCAACTCGGCGCCTACGGCAAGCTGAACCTCTCCGCATTTGCCGACCTGGTCAAGAACAAGGCGGACAATCCTGACAAGCTGCGCGCGCACAATGACGGCGCCTACCTGCCCAACATGCCCACCAGCCGCTACGGCGCCAATCTGCAGTGGGAAAACCGGGGCTGGAAGACGCGGTTGTCAGGCACCCGCTACGACAAGCAGAAGTACCTGGGCAAGAGCGTCAGCGAGGAAGTGCCGCTCGACGGCTACACCATGGTGAACTTCCAGGTAAGCCGCGCACTGCAGGTGCCGGATTCGCCGTTTGCCAGCGTCGAGGTGTTCATCAGCGGCAGCAACCTGCTCGATGTCGATGCCAGACCGCACAACTCCCCGCTGAAATACATCGCGCCCTTGCCGGGCCGTGGCTTCCAAGTTGGCCTGAGCGCCAAACTTTAAGGCGCGGCGCCGTTGCGCTCCCGCTGTACCAGCGCCAGCAGGCTGTCGCCCCGGTTGCCCTCGCAGCAGACGGCCACGCCATCCGTGAAGTCGGGCGCCGTCAGGCGCGTCAGCACGCTGCCCGGCGGCATTTCCAGTGCCAGCCGGGCGCCCCGTTCCCACGCCAGGCGCGCGGTAACGGCCCATTGCACGCGCTGCGCCATGTTGGCGGCCAGACTGTCGCGGATGCGCGCCGGGTCGAACAGCGCGCGCGCCGCACTGCTGCTCAGGTAGACGAGCGATGGGCGGCGGACAAACACGCCCTCGAAGGCGGCGGCCATTTCGGCGGCGGCGCCTTCCAGCAGCGGACAATGCGACGGCACGCTGACGGCCAGGCGCTTGGCCTTGCCGGCGCCGTGCGCGAGGGCCTGCGCCATCACGGCCTCCAAGGCAGGCTCGCTGCCGGCAATGGCGATCTGGCGCGGCGCATTCAGGTTGGCGATATACACGGGCGTGGCGGCGCCATGCACCCGGGCCAGCAAGGGTTCGAGTTGCGCCGGATCCAGGCCGATGATGGCCGCCATGCCGTAACCGGTGGGATACGCCTGCTCCATCAACTGTCCGCGCCGCGCCACCAGGCGCACGGCATCGCCGTAATCGAGCGCGCCGGCGACGACGGCGGCCGCATACTCGCCGATGGAAAAGCCGGCCACCATGTCGGGCAGCGCGCCGCGCGCGGCCAGGGAGCGCGCCATGGCCACGCCCGCGATCAGCAAGCACAGTTGCACGGCCCGCGTCGACGCCAGCGCGCAAGCCGTGTCCAGCGTCAAGGGATCGTGGCCCAGCACTTCAGCCGCCTCGGCCAGGGTATCGGCCACCGCCGCGTCGCCGGGCAGCGCGTGCAGCATGCCCGGAGACTGGGCGCCCTGGCCGGGAAAGGTAAACAGCACGCTCATGCCGGCTCCCATGGCGTGGCAGTCAGCACGGGGCCCTGGTCCGTTTTCAGCAGGACCCGGCCCCGCCCCGCCGCCCACTCGGCATACGCAAAGCCGCCATGGCCCGTGTCGATCTGCAGGTCCAGCCGGCATGCCGTGACAGTCTCCGCGATGGCGCGCAGGGCCTCGGCTTGCGCGGCGTCCGGCGGCGCGGCAAGGCGCAGCACAAGATCAAGGTCGCTGTCGGCCCGCAGCACGGGCAAGCCGCTGGCCAGGGCAAATCCCACGCCGCCCGTCGGCCCCCAGGCCCAGCCCGTGGCGTCGAGCAGGGGCGCGACCTGCCGCAATGCGTCCAGCGCGGCGCAGGAAAAATCAGGCAGCGGCATCCTCGCCACCGTTTCAGGCGTCACGCGGCGCACGACGGCGGCCGCTTCCACTTCGCACGCCTGCCGCTCGCTGCGCAGCAGGCCGCGCACGCCCACGGGAATGCGCCCGGGCGCGCAGTTGGCGCGCCGCACCACCAGAGGTGCGGCGGCCAGCCACGCGGCATCGGCCCAGGCAGGCATGGATGCGCCGTCCGGCAAGCCGGATACCCACAATAAATCATGCGCGCGCCAGGCTTCCATCAGGCCACCACCGCCTTGACGGCGAAGAACAGCAGCGAAGGCCCCAGCAAACAACCCAGGCCCGTATGAAACGTGGCCACCAGCGCGCCATACGGCACCAGTTTGCGGTCGGTGGCGGCCAGTCCCGCCGATACGCCGCTGACGGTGCCGGCCAGGCCGCCGAAGACCATCGCCGAACGGGGCGTCTTCAGGCGCAGGAAGCGCGCCGCGACGGGCGTGCCCACCATCACGAGGATGGCCTTGATGAGGCCGGCCGCGATGCTCAGGGCCATGACGTCCGAGCTGGCGCCGATGGCCGCGCCCGTGACGGGGCCGACGATGTACGTGACGGCGCCGGCGCCGATGGTGGTCATGCTGACGGCGTCCGAATAGCCAAACGCGTAAGCCACGCCGGCGCCGACGAGAAACGGCAGCACCACGCCCAGCACCAGGGCCACGAGGCCGATCAGGCCCGCCTTGCGCGCCTCGGTCGCCTGCACCTCGAAGGCGGTGGCGACGATGGCGAAGTCGCGCAGCATGGCGCCGCCCATCAGGCCGATGCCGCCGAACAGCGACAGATCGGCCAGGCCCTTGTGGCCGCCGCTATGCACGCCGCCCCAGTAAGCGAGCCCCAGGCCGATCACGATCGCAATGGCCGAGCCATGCACGCGGCCGAAGGTCAGGTATTTCGACAGCGCCATCGATACCAGCATGATCAGGCCGACAAAGGCGAAGGCCGTCACCAGGCCATTGTGGATGGCCGCTTTTTCAAAGAGTTCAAGCATGACGGTGCTCCTTGACCAACATCGACTCCGCTTCGGCGGCGGCCGGGTTTTCCATGCGCGCGGTTTCCATCCGGTTCATCAGCGAGATCACGGCGCCGCAAACGAGCACGGAACCGATGGCGGCGAGGACGGCCACTGGGCCGCCGCGCAGGGCCGCCACCACATCCTGCTGGGCCGCCATCGCCACCACCACGGGAATATACATGGCGCCCCAGTATTCGACGCCCCGCTCCGTCATCTGCGGCAGCCAGGATCGGCGCTGCATGTAGAGCCGGGCGCAGATCAGCAGCAGCATGGCGATGCCCACGCCGCCCACGTTGGTCTTGACGCCCATCAGCTGCCCGAGCAGGTCGCCCAGGAAGATGCCGAGCAAATGGCACAGGGCCAGCAGTGCGGTTCCGTAAATGATCATGATTGTCTCCGTTATTGGAATAGGAATGACTTGGTGTCTTCTCTGTTATTTCACTTACCACTGCTGCCGTAGCACCTCCCTGACTTTTGCCGACGCCTGGCGATGCGGCGCGCCCAGGCGGCTGGAAAGGTCCCTTTCCGGATCGGCGCGGATGTCGGCCAGCGCCGCCTGCAGGCAGGCGTCGACGGCAGCCGTGTCCTGCGCCGAAGGATGGTCGGGCTGCGCCACCTGCAAGGTTTGCCACAGCAGGCCCAGGGTCGCGTAATTCTTGACGTCATAAGCCATCGGTGGAATCGTCGCGGCCAGCGCTTCGAGCGCTGCCACCGTGCGCAAGGTGATGCGCGCGGCCGAGGCCTTGCCCATCGCATGCACCATCACTTGCGGATCGTCGAGCGCGATCAGGCGGTTGGCCTGGTAGCCGTGCGCCAGGAACGCGCCCGACATGGCCTTGCCGACGATCAGGCCGATGACGGGATGGCCGGCCAGGCGCGCCTCGGCGTAAGCCCCCGCCGCGCCGGCCAGCGCCTGGTGGATGCCGTACGCCTCTTCGCGCCGGCCATACGCCTGGCTGGCCACGTCGATGACGGCAACAAACGGCCGCTTGACGGCCAGGTCGCGGTCTTCAACAACCACCTGCTGCACGGCGCGCGCCAGCTGCCACGCCTCGACCAGGCCGATTTCACCCGTGCGGGCGCGCGTAAAACGGTTGTCCGGGTCGGGCAGCACGGCCAGATAGCTCGCCGGTGCGCCGGCCAGCGGCGCATCGACCACGCGCACGGACGGTGGATAATCAGGCAGGGGCGCAGCGTTGTGCGTCAGGGCCGCCAGCCAGACGGCGCCGCGGCTCGTGTCGGTGATGGCGTTCATGCTGCGGCTCCTTTGCTGTAGATCAAACGCACGGCTTCCGGCGTGGCTTGCACGGCCGCGTCGACATCGGCCAGGCGCGCCAGGTAGCTTTCCGCCTGGTCGCTGCGGTGCCGGGCCGGCACGCCGCGCGCGAACAGCTCGGCCACCATGGCGCGCATCTGCGCCGTATCGTCTTCCACATAGGCGTCGGCCAGGCCGCTCTTAAAACGCTGTTCGCCGCCCGTCAGGCTCCATATAAATGGCTTGCTGCGCGAGTCGAATTCGTCCACGCCCGCCTCCTGCTCGATCACGGCGGGGCCATTGAGACCCAGTCGCGCTTCACGCGTCACTACTAAATAGCTGCACAAGCCCGCCGCGATCGACATGCCGCCGTAGCAGCCCACCGTGCCGGCCGTGATGCCGATGACGGGCTGGTAGCGGCGCAGGTCGACGATGGCGGCATGGATGTCGGCAATCGCCGCCAGGCCCAGGTTGGCTTCCTGCAGGCGCACGCCGCCCGTCTCGAACAGGATCACGGCGCGCGTCGGTACGCCCTGGCGGTTGTCGCGCGCCGCCAGTTCCAGCGCGCCGGCAATCTTCGCGCCGCCCACCTCGCCCATGCTGCCGCCCTGGTAGGCGCCTTCGATGGCCAGCACCACGGCCGGCTGGCCGTCGAACAGGCCCTTGGCCACCACCACGCCGTCGTCCGCCTGGGCCGTGACGCCCTGCCGCGGCAGCCACGGCGAAGCGATGCCGCAGAACGGGTCGAGCAGTTCGCGCATGCTGCCCGCATCCAGCAAGGCGTGTGCCCGGCTGCGCCCCCCCCGTTCGATGAAGCTGTCGCGCTCCAGCAATTCCTTCAATGTGCTCATGCCGCCCTCCCCGCTTGCAACTCTTCGTAGGCTTGCTCGATGCGCATGCGCACGACGCCCGGCGTGGCGCCGCAGTCGTTGATGACGATGGTCGACGCCGGCAGCGGCTCGCCGCCGAACACGCGCAGCAAGAGCGCATCCCAGACGGCGCCCTTGCCGTCGACGGACGTGTTGACGACGATGCGGGTCACGCCATCGTCGGCGGGCTGCAGCAGCACTTCCAGGTCGCCCGAACCGACGACGCCGGCCAGCGCGCGCCCCGACGCCGGCTGCCCGGCGGGGAATGTATAGTCACGCGTCTCCATGCGCTTCTCCTTCTTGTAATCTGTCCAGGAACAGGGTCGCCGCCAGCAGATCGGCCGCGCCGCCCGGCGACACGCCGCGCGCCAGCGCCGCCGCTTCCAGCGCCAGCAGCGCCTGCGTTCCGGCATTGGTAGCCGCGCCGCCGGCCGCCAGCACCCGCGCCGCTCCCGCCTGCAGGTCCAGCAAGGCCGCCTCGCCCCCGCGCGACAGCACGCAGGTGTCGTCCAGCTGGCTGATAATCGCCAGCAAGGCATTCAGGCGCGCTGTCGTCTCGTTGTCGCCGCGCGCCCGCGAGGCGCGCAGCTGCGCCAGTCCGGCACCCGTCACGAGGGGAAAGCCGGCGCGGGCCTGGCCCCGCGCCCCGTCCACCTGGTACTGGCGGCATGCCAGCTCGCCCTTGTTGCCGGTGACGACAGGCGCGCCACGATCGTGCAACCGGGCCAGCGCGCCGGCCCGCGCCGCCACGGCGTGCGGCGCCAGCGACGCGCCGCGCGCGCCCTGCTGCGCCGCCGCCGTCGACAGCAGGCCCAGCGCCCAGATGGCGCCCCGGTGCGTGTTCACGCCGCCCGTGGCCGCCAGCATCAGCGCTTCGCCTTCGCGGCCGAGGGCGCCGATGCGCTGGCGCAGGCCATCGTCATCGTCGCTTTCCCAAGCCGCTTGGGCCATGGCGGAAAACACGGGTTCCAGCACGCAGGCCGAATGGCACATCAGGGCCCAGTTCAAGTCCGCGTGGGCGCCCCGGCTGCGCAAATCGACCAGGCCCGGTTTCGGCGTCAGGGTCACTTCGTCGAGCAGCGCCTGCAGCACCTGCCGCCCCAGCGCGGCGGCGCGTTCCCGCACCGGCGTCATTGTCATCGTCGTCATCATTGCGGTCATTACCAGCTCCTGAATTTGGCGGGGGGTTGATACAGGCCGTCCGACCACTCGACCAGGTCGGCGATGCTTTTCGCGGCCAGCAGCGAGCGGTTCGCCGCGCCGCGCTGCACGCCGATATCCTCGGGCAGCGCGATCAGGCCGTCGGCGCGCAATTTCGCCGTGGTCTTCGGGTCGTGGCGCAGGCCGATGGGCGTCACGCCGGCGACCGCCGCCAGCATGGCCTTGCGTTCATCGAGCGAACGGGCCTTGTACAGGTAGGCGATACCCTCTTCCGTCAGCACGTGGGTGACGTCGTCGCCATAGATCATCACGGGCGCCAGCGGCATGCCGCTGGCCTGGCCCACGGCCACGGCGTCGAGCGATTCGACGATGGTCGGCTGGCCGCCGTCCTGGAACGTTTCGACCATCTGCACCACCAGCTTCTTGCCGCGCGCCAGCGGGTCGTCCGTCTCGATCAGGTCCAGCCAGGCCGGCGTCGGATGACGCCTGCCGTGCGGGTCGTGGCCCATATTGGGCGCACCGCCGAAGCCGGCCAGGCGGCCGTTGGTGACGGTCGAGGAATTGCCCAGGCCATCCATCTGCAGGGTGGCACCGATGAACAGGTCGACCGCGTACTGGCCCGCCAGCTGGCACAGGGCGCGATTCGAGCGCATCGAGCCGTCGCGGCCCGTGAAAAACACGTCGGGCCGCGCGGCCGCATAGCCTTCCATGCCCAGTTCCGCGCCGAAGCAGTGCACGCTCTCGACCCAGCCCGTTTCGATGGCGGGGATCAGGGTAGGATGCGGGTTGAGCACCCAGTTGCGGCAAATCTTGCCCTTCAAGCCCAGCTGCTCGCCATACGTGGGCAAAATCAGCTCGATGGCGGCCGTATTGAAGCCGATGCCGTGATTGAGCGACTGCACCTGGTGTTTTTCATACACGCCGCGGATCGCCATCATGGCCATCAGCACGTGCACGGGCTTGATCACGCGCGGATCGCGGGTGAACAGCGGCTCGATGAAGAACGGCTTGTCGGACTGCACGACGAAATCGATCCACGAGCCGGGCACGTCAACCCGGGGCAAGTCGCTAACGTCGTCCACGATCTGGTTCACCTGGGCGATGACGATGCCGTCGCGGAAGGCGGCCGATTCGACCAGGGTGGGCGTGTCCTCCGTGCTGGGGCCCGTGTACAGATTGCCCTGGCGGTCGGCCATGTAGCCGGCCACCATGACAACGTTGGGCGTGAGGTCGACGAACAGGCGCGCATACAGCTCGATATACGTATGGATGGCGCCCACTTCCAGCAAACCGTCCTGCAGGAACTGGGCGATGCGCAGGCTTTGCGTGCCGGCGAAGGAAAAGTCCAGCTTGCGGGCGATACCGCGTTCGAACAGGTCCAAGTGCTCGGGCAGGCTGACGCTGGGCATGATCAGGTGCAGATGGTGGATCCTGTCGGGGTTGACCTGTGTCAACATCCGGGCGAGGAAATCGGCCTGCTTCTGGTTATTGCCTTCGAGGACGACGCGGTCGCCCGGCGCAAGCAGCGCTTCGAGCACGGCGACCATGTCGCCCTGTTGCAGCACGGGGCCGTTCGCGTATTGGCGCACGGCTTCCAGGCGGCGGCGCTTCTCGGTGCGCCGCGTGTCCCATTGTTTTTGCCGCTGCGCTGGCGCTGCTGTGGCGGTTGACATCATGCCTCCGGAATGAGCTATCGAATCCAGACGATAGAACGAAAGCGCCAGCGCGACAATCAATCTGCTAGCATGTTCATTACTCTGAAGTTAATGAACTGCCGTTAAAAAGGGTAGCCATGGCCATCAACGAAGAAATTACCTTGAAAAAGCTGGAAGTTTTTCTCAGCTTCATGGAATTGAACAACCTGGCGCGGGTGGCCGATGCGCTGGGCCAGAGCACGGTCAGCGTGCACCGCGCCCTGCACTCGCTGGAAGACGGCTTGCGCTGCCCCCTGTTCAAGCGCGAGGGCCGCAGCCTGATCCCGCTGCATGCGGCCTACACCTTTGCCGAATCGGCGCGGCGCGCGCTGGCCGAATGCGAGGAAGGCGTGCGCAAGGTGCGCGAAATGTCGGGCATCAACCCCGTGCGCCTGAAGATCGGTTCGCTGTATTCATTGACCCTGCACTGCATCCCGCAGCTGGTGATCGCGCTGAAACTGCGCCGGCCGGGCCTGGACATCGACCTGACCCTGGGTTCGAACCGCGACCTGCTGCAAAGCCTGGCCGACGGCCGCCTGGACGCCATCATCATCGGCGTGCAGGAAGACGAACAGCATGCGGGCCTGGTGGCCGTGCCCCTGTTCCAGGACGACATCTTCCTGGCCGCGCCGCTGGCCTCGCCCTATGCGGGAACGGCCTCGGTGGACTTGCAACAGTTGCGCAACGACAAATTCGTCACGCTCAGCGAAGGTTTCGTCACTTCGCAAAGCTTCAACCACGCGTTTGAGCTGGCAGGATTCGTGCCCGACACGGCCATGCGCGTGGGCGACATCTTCTCCCTGATCAACTTAGTGAGCGGCGGCATCGGCTACAGCCTGCTGCCCGGCCGCGTGCGCGCCTTCAGCTCGCGCATCGAACTGCTGCCCCTGGACGCGCGCTACGGCTCGCATCAGCAGATTACCCTGCTGATGCAGAGCAGCCGCGAGCGTGATCCCAATTTGCTGGCGCTGGCGGCGGAGTGCAGGTTGTATGGGCGCAGGGAGCCTGCTTTACCCAAAACTCAGACTTAATATCTAAACAATGGCAAAACAACCCAAGGCCCGAGTCTCCAGCCCGGGCACCTCGGGCCCAGCGGGCCTGAAAAATGGCCAGGGCAAGGCGCGCGGGCGCAGACAGTACGAATGTACGGCAAGCCCAAGCAACGCAGCCATGGACAACTCTCAGGTCCGCGATCCAGGCCCGCACTTAAATAGCACTATCCCAAGGCGCCGACAACCGCACGGCACAGTTGATCAGCCCCACCATCGAATACGTCTGCGGAAAGTTCCCCCACATCTCTCCCGTCACGGGGTGCGTGTCTTCCGACAACAGGCCCAGGTGGTTGCGCGCCAGCAGCATGGTTTCGAAGATCTTGCGCGCCTCGTCTTTCCTGCCGATGCGCGCCAGGGCATCGATGCGCCAGAAGGTGCAGATGTTGAAGGCCGTTTCGGGCTTGCCGAAGTCGTCGGGCGCTTCGTAGCGGCGCATGTAGGGGCCGTCGCACAGCGATGCTTCGAGCGCGTCGACTGTAGCGATGAAACGCGGGTCCATGGGGTCGATGAAGTTGACTTCCGCCATCAGCAGGACGGAAGCGTCGAGGTCGCGCCCGCCCAGGCTTTCGGCAAACGCCTGGCGCTCCTCGCTCCACGCTTCGCGCAGTAATCTCTCGCGGATCAGCACGGCGCGGCTGTTCCAGTGGTCAGCGCGGTCCGGCAAGCCCAGTTTATGCGCGACCTTGGCCAGGCGGTCGCAGGCGGCCCAGCTCATCAGCATGGATGAAGTGTGGACCCTGGCGCGCGTGCGCAGCTCCCACATGCCCGCGTCCGGCTCCGCGTGCAATCGGAAGGCCTGGTCGCCCACGGCTTCCAGCGCGGCAAACTCGGCCTTGCCGGCCCGGTGGAACAATCGGTGGTCGAGGAAGGCCTGCGCCGCCCCTAATACAATGTTGCCGTAGACGTCGTGCTGGAAGTGTTCCTGCGCCTGGTTGCCCACGCGCACGGGGCCGTTGCCCCTGTAGCCGGGCAAATGGTCAAGTATCGATTCGGGCAACTGCTCTTCCAGGCCGATGCCGTACATGGGCTGGATGTGGCCGCCTTTCGAGCGGGCGACGATATTCGTCAGCCAGCGCAAATACTCTTCCATCGTGCCCACTTCCGACAGGCTGTTCAATGCGCGCACGACAAAGAAGGCATCGCGCAGCCAGCAATAGCGGTAATCCCAGTTGCGGCTGCTGCCCGGCGCTTCGGGGATGCTGGTGGTCATGGCGGCGATGATGGCGCCCGTGTCTTCATATAAAGACAGTTTCAAGGTGATGGCGGCGCGGATGACCACGTCCTGCCATTCCAGCGGCACGGCCAGGCGGCGCGTGTAGGTGCGCCAATAGTTGATGGTTTCCTTTTCGAAGATGCGCGCCGTCTCGTCGATGCCGCCGGCCAGCGTTTCATCGGGGCCCAGCAGGAAGTTGGCCGTGCCGCCCAGCACGAAATACGTTTCGCTCAGCACATAGTTCAGCGACACATCGGTGTTCAGGCGCAAAGTCTGTTCCGGTCCCACGTAGCGGATGTGGTGGCTGCCCTGCGTGATCTGCGGCGCCAGCCGGCCCCAGTCGTAGCGGGGGCGCAGCCGTACGCGGATGCGCACGGCGTGGTCGAGCGGGCGCACGCGGCGGATCAGCATCAGCGGGCGGAACATGCGGTCGCGGCTGAGGAAACGGGGCGCGAAATCCGTGATTTCCACGCCGCGCCCCTGCGTGTCGTACAGGCGCGTGCGCAGCACGGCCGTGTTTGGCTCGTAGAATTGCTCGCTGCGCGCAAAGTCCTCGATGTCGATGGCCCACACGCTGCCGTTTTCCGTGTCGTCCAGCAAGCGGTTGAAGACGGGATCGCCGTCGAAACGGGGCAGGCAGGACCAGACGACCTGCCCCGCCTGGTCGATCAGGGCGTTGAAGGCGCAATTGCCCACCACGCCGCAGTTCAGCGATGCTTGCGCGGACGGTTGGCTGGCGCGGGTGTCAAGGGATGTCGTCATGGGCTACTCCTTCGATGTCGGGGATACGGCAGCGGCCAGCAGCGCAGTGCGCAAGGCGCCGGGGCTGGCCAGGCGCAAGGTGGCGGCGCTGGGGCCGCTGCCCACTTTGACGCCCTGCCCGCCTGCTTGTTGTACAAAGGCAAAGCCTGCCTCGTCGGTGGTGTCGTCGCCCGCGAACACAGGCCGGCGGCCGGCGAATGGGCTTTCCTGCATGAAGGCGGCGATGGCGCCGCCCTTGTCGGTGGCGGCCGGCTTGGCTTCCAGGACCATTTTGCCATGCAACAGCAATACCCCCGGGCACGCTTGCACGGCGGCCGTCATTTCTTGCAAGCACAATTGCTCGAGGTGGGGCGCCAGCCGATAATGCAGGGCCACGGCGCCCCGCTTCCGTTCCACCAGCAAGCCGGGGTGAATCGCCGCCAGCGATTGCGCGCGCGCCAGCACGGGCGCCACGTCGGGCGTGGCGGCCACGTGCAACTGGCCATCGGCGCCGCGCCGCTCCACGCCGTGCACGCCGGCAACAGGCAAGACCAGGGGCGCCAGCATGGCGTCGATCTGCGCGATGGGACGGCCGGAAATGAGGGCCAGCGCGCCGCCATGACGCTCGGCCAGCAGCGCCAGCGCTTCGATGACGCCGGGCGCCACGCGCACGCCGTCGGGCGTGGGCGCCAGGTCGACCAGGGTGCCGTCGAAGTCGAGGAAGACGGCTGTTCCGGGCGCACTCAGCAGCTGCAACAGGGCTGCGCTATCGTCAGGGATATCGGCCATCACATCCCCTTGCGCCGCTTGATGCGGCTGTGGGCGTCGATCTTGGTCATGACCTTGTCGCGCTGGCGCAAGCGGGCCGCGTCCAGCAGCATGCGCCCGGCCCAGCGGTAGACGTTGAAATGTTTGACTCTCGCCCGCATGCTTTTCATGCGCTCGCGCTGTTCCACGGGCGGCATCACGAGGGCGCGGTACAGGGCGTCGGCGCCCTGCTCGATATGATACGGATTGATGATCAGCGCTTCATGCAGCTCGCGCGCGGCGCCCGTGAATTGCGACAGCACCAGCACGCCCAGTTCGTCGTCGCGCGCGGCGATGAATTCCTTGGCCACCAGATTCATGCCGTCATGCAAGCTCGTCACCATGCACACTTCCGAGGCGCGGAAATAGCGCTGCAGATCGTCCTGGCCATGGTGTTCCGCTTTCAGCAGGATGGGCACATAGTCGCCGCTGCCGAAGCGGCGGTTGATGCGCTCGACCATCTTGCGCACCCTGGCGTCAAAGCTTTGATATTCGTCAAGCGACGCGCGGCTGGGGGCGGCGATCTGCACGAACGTAAAATTGCCCACCATGCCGGGCTGCTGCTCCAGCATGCGCTCGACGGCCTGGAAGCGCTCGACGATGCCTTTCGTATAGTCAAGGCGGTCCACGCCGATGCCCAGCAAGTGGTCAGGCGCCACGCCCAGCTCGGCACGGATCTGTGCGCGGCACGCGGCCACGTCGGGCTGCGCCGGATCATCCTCGGGCCAGGCGATCGAGATCGGGTAATCCTCGACCTGCGTCATCTCGCCGCCATACGAAATGGTCGACGCTTCCGGCTCGATGCGGGTTTCCAGATAGCGGTCCACCGTTTCGAGGAAATTCTTGCGGTGGAATGGCGTATGGAAACCCAGGATCGTGCTGCCCAGCAAGCCATCGAGGATTTCCTCGCGCCATGGGCAAATGCCGAACGATTCGGAGTTCGGCCAGGGGATATGCCAGAAAGTAATAATCGTCGCCTTCGGCAAGGCTTCGCGCACCATGCGCGGCAGCAAGGCGAAGTGATAATCCTGCACCAGCACGACGGGGTTGTCCGTCTTCGCCTCGGCGATCACGGCATCGGCGAAGCGGCGGTTGACTTTGACGTACTGCTCCCAGTCGGACGAGCGGAACACGGGACGCACGTGGGCGATATGGCACAGCGGCCACATGCCCTCATTGGCGAAACCATAATAGTAGCCCTGCTCTTCCTCTTCCGTCAGCCACACGCGGCGCAAGGTATAGCTGGGATTATCGGGCGGCACGGGCACGTGGTCGAGCTTGTCGACCGTCTCGCGGTCGGCGGAACCGGCGCCATGCGCGATCCATGTGCCGGAGCACGCGCGCATCACGGCTTCCACGGCCGTCACCAGGCCGCTGGCCGGGCGCTGCACGCGGATATCGCCGCTGCCGTCATCGGCTTTCGTGTGGATATACGGTTCGCGGTTCGACACGACGAGCACCTGGTCGCCCTGCAAGTCCGCTTCCAGCAAGGCGCGCAGCTTGTCCGGCGTCCAGTCGGACGACCAGCCGTTATCGCCCTGGCGTTCCAAATGGTATTCCTGCAGCAATTCGCGCAAGTCGCCGATCAGCGGCTGCATTTCCGGCGGCGGCGCGGGCGCGGCGGCGGGCGCCGTGGCGGCGGCCACTGCGCCATTGCTTTTCGGCAGCAATTCGCCCCGCAAGATATCCTTCACGGCCGACAGCCAGCCGCGCCAGCTCAGGTGGGCGACGAACACGGTCATCAGGGAAATGAGCACGGCCAGCACGGCCAGGAAGGCAAAAATAAAACGCTTGGTATCGGTATTGCGGCGTTCGACAAAGCTCATGTCCTGCACCAGTACCAGGCGGCCCAGCTGGGAAGCGTCCTGCATGACGGGGGTTTCGCTGAGGTGGACTTGCCCTTGCGGCAATTGCGCCAGGGATTTGTACAGGCCGCCCGTCGATGGCGTGCTCCAGCAGCCGATGGAAGTTGGGTATTGCGCGGACTGGTACAGCAAGTGGCCCCCGTTGTCGCAAAAGCCGATGGCGATCAGGCGTTCGTCGCGCGTGGCGCCCTGGAACAGTTCGCTGATGCGGGTGGCATCCTGCGCGGGCAGGTATTCGGTGAGCGAGGGGCGGAGGGTTCCAGCGAGCAATTCAGCCCGGCTGTCGAGGTCGCGCACATACCAGCGCAGGGTAATATTGTCCAACAGGGGTACCACGATATAAGCAAACAGTCCCAGCACGAGGGCAAGCGGCAGGATGAAGCGCAAGGACATGCGGAGTGATCGTACTATCATCGGTTTCCTTTGCAAAAACAAAAAGCATGGCAAGTATGACTATGTTTCCAATGCGGCGACGCCCGCTTGCTTTCCGTATTGAAACGTCAACGAGGCATGGCGCAGCGCAGCAATTTCTTCCAGTATCCGCCTTGACCGAAGTCTTATCCGTACGGCAACGCACGCCCCCGCGACGTCATCTGCCCGTAAAATAGCCGCTTCCGACATCCATTTCACTTATCAATAAGGAGTTTTCGCCTATGGATCTCAGCACGTTTCACTCGCTGATGGGAGGCCCGCTGCGCTCGGCGCTGACCGTGCTCGTTTCCGCCCTGCTCGTCACCCTCGTCGCCATCGGCGTGCACCGGGCCGGCATCGGCTTGCTGAAAAGACTGGCCCATGGCCACGCGCTGGCCAGCAACGTGGCGCGCGTGGCATTCCGCGCCAGCCAGCTGTGCCTGATCGTCTTCGGCCTGCGCATGGTGCTGGCCAGTGCGCCCGACGACACGCCGGGCCTCGTCGCCATGTCGCACCTGGCCAGCGTGGCGCTGATCATCGCGCTGACCTGGCTGGCCATGCAATGCATCGAGTCGCTCAGCATCACGATTTCCCAGATCAATCCCGTCGACGCGGCCGACAACCTGCGCGCGCGGCGCCGGATCACGCAAGCACGCGTGCTCACGCGCAGCGCGCATGCCATCGTCGTCCTGCTGGGCGTGTCCTTCGTGCTGCTGACCTTGCCCGGCGCAAGGCAGATCGGCGCCAGCCTGCTGGCCTCGGCCGGCGTGGCAGGCCTGGTGGCAGGTATTGCCGCCCGGCCAGTGCTCGGCAATTTCATTGCAGGGCTGCAAATTGCGTTTTCGCAACCGATCCGCATCGATGACGTGCTGATCGTCAACGGCGAGTGGGGCACGGTGGAGGAAATCAAGGGGACCTACGTGGTCGTGCGCGTGTGGGATGAACGCCGGCTGATCGTGCCGCTGCAATGGTTCATCGAAAATCCGTTCGAGAACTGGACGCATACCTCCTCCGACATCCTCGGCACGGTGTTCCTGTGGCTCGATTTCAGCATCCCGATCGAGCCCCTGCGGGCGGAACTGACGCGCATCTGCGCATCCGCCAAGCAATGGGACGGCCGCGTCTGCACCGTGCAGGCGACGGATTCGAACGAGCGGGCCGTGCGCGTGCGTTTCCTGATCAGCGCGGTGGATTCAGGCACGGCGTTTGAATTGCGCTGCCTCGTGCGCGAGCAGATGCTGGCCTTTATCACGACCAATTATCCGCACAGCCTGCCCCGCTTGCGCTCCACGCTCGACCCGATCGAGCTGCACGCCATGCAGGCGCAGAACGATACGGTGCAGTTGTACAAGGCATAACAAAACCTGCGGCGCGCTGCCCCGGCCCATGCGCCGCTAGAATAGGAGCATGAGCACCACCGCCTGGTTCATCCTGATCGGTTGCCTGATGCTGGCGCGTGGCCTGGGCGCCGACGGCATCGCGCGCCTGCCATTGACCTCGGCCATGGCTTACCTGGGCGTGGGCCTGCTGCTGGGGCCCCTGTTCCTCGGCCTGTTCTCGTTCGACCTGGTGCAACAGGCGCCCCTGCTGGAAACCCTGACGGAAATCGCCGTCCTCATCTCCCTGTTTTCCGCCGGCGTCAAAATGCCCGTGCCCTTCAGCCTGGCACGCTGGCTGCCCTCGCTGCGCCTGGCGTGGCTGTCGATGGCCATCTCCGTGGCCCTCGTGGCGGCCTTTGCCTGCCTGCTGCTGGGCCTGCCATTGGGCGCGGGCATCCTGCTGGGCGCCATCCTCGCACCCACCGACCCTGTGCTGGCCACCGACGTGCAGCTGCGCCATGCGGGCGACAGCGAGCAATTGCGCTTCATGCTGACCAGCGAGGCGGGCATGAACGATGGCAGCGGTTTTCCTTTCGTCATGCTGGGCCTGGGCTTGCTGGGCTTGCATGAACTGGGGCCGCATGGCGCCACCTGGCTGTGGCGCGATTTACTCTGGGCCAGCGCGGGCGCCATCGCCCTGGGCGCGGCCGGCGGCGCGCTGCTGGCCTGGCTGGGCTGGCAGCTGCGCGCCAAGGAGCCGAAGCATGAAGTGCTCGATGACCTGGCGGCCCTGGGTCTGATCGCCCTCGTCTACGGCGTCTCCACCTGGCTGCACGCGTGGGGCTTCCTGGCCGTCTTCTTTGCCGGCGTGGCCTTGCGCCAGACGGAACTGCGGCTGGCCGGCGCGCCGAAAGACCGGCAAGGCTTGCTGCAGGCGGAAGAAACCCATGCCGTGTCCGCCGCCAAACCGCACGACAGCGAGGTGACGCTGACCGTCAGCGGCGAAGCCCTCGTCTTCAAGGAACATCTGGAACGCCTGTCCGAACTGACCCTGGTGCTGTTGCTGGGCGGCGCCGTCACGGCCGCCGCCTGGAGCTGGCGGGCGTGGAGCGTGGCGCTGTTCCTGTTGCTGATGGCGCGTCCGGCCAGCGTGATGCTCGGCTTGCTGGCTTCCGGCACCAGCGTGCGGCTGCGGGGGCTGGCCGCCTGGTTCGGCGTGCGCGGCATCGGCTCGCTGTACTACCTCAGCTATGCCATCGCGCATGGCTTGCCGCGCGGCCTGGCGCGCGAACTGGCCGACATCACCCTCGTCGTCGTCATCGTCTCCATCGTCGTGCACGGTCTGACGGTCAAGCCTTTGCTGGAACGCTACTGGCGCAAATAACTGGCCAAACAAGCACCCGCCGCTCCCTTTGTCATTGCTGCAAAGCAATGATTTGTCAATTGCCCCTATGGCGGACGGAAATATTGTTAAGATAATTAAAAATGGCAAAAGAGAGAATCAATGAAACGACGAAGCATGCTGGGACTGGGCGTCTCACTGGCCCTGCTGCAAACGGGCTGCGCCACCGATCCGGCCAGGCTGGCGTGGGAAACGGAATTTGACGGCTTCATGCGCGATGGCCTGGCCCGCACGGAAACGCCGGGCATGAGCGTGGCCGTGGTGCGCGGCGAACAAACCGTCTTCGCGCGCGGCTATGGCTGGGCCGACATCCAGGCCGGCAAGAAGGCCGATGCGAACACGGTGTTCCATGTCGCCTCCGTCAGCAAACTCGTCACGGCCACGGCCGTCATGATGCTGCTGGAACAGGGCGCCTTCCAGCTCGACGACAAGGTGGCGGCCTACCTGGACTTTCCGCTCATGCATCCGAAGTTTCCCGACGTGCCCATCACCTTTCGCCATTTGCTCAGCCACACCTCGGGCATTTCCGACGCCGTGTACGACAAGACGACGGCGTTTGCCGTCCAGGGCGACCCGCGCTTGCCCCTGCGCGACTTCGTCAAGGGCTATCTGTCGCGCGGCGGCGCCTGGTATGACGCGGATGTGTCGTTTGCCGCCCGGCCCGGCACGGAATGGCGCTACAGCAATGTCGGCATCGCCCTGCTCGGCTATCTGGTCGGCCGTTTGAACCCCGATGGCCTCGACGCCTATGCGCGCGAGCACCTGTTCGAACCGCTGGGCATGGACAGCACGGCCTGGAACCTGGCCGGCTTGCCGCGGCGCGCCGTCGTCGCCCAGCCGTACGCGCACAAGGAGCCGGGCCTGCAAGCGCTGCCGCCCGTCGGCTATCCGGACTGGCCGGCCGGCCTGCTGCGCAGCTCGGCGCAGGACTTTGCCCGTTTCCTGGCCATTTTCAGCAATGGCGGCCGGGTCGATGGCCACCGCTACCTGCAAGACGCGACGCTGCAACTGTTTTTCGCCCCGCAAGCGGCCCCCGTCGTGCCCGCCGATTCATCCGTGCAGCAAGCGCTGGTGTGGCTGCTGCGCGACGTCGACGGCCGGGCGCTGGCCACGCACAGCGGCGGCGACCCGGGGGCCGCGTCCGTCGTCTGCGTCGACCGGGCCAGCAAGACGGCCGTGCTGGCCTTCGCGAACGTCAGCGCCGACAAGGAGTTTCGTTCATTCCAGAAAGAAGTCGTGCTGCGCCTGCTCGCGCACGGGGCCGGCGGCGCGCCAGCGAGGTAGGCATGGCGCTTGTGTGAACAGGCGCACGGTAGCGCCTGGGCAAGAACGTATGCTGTGCTGGTCAAACTTGACCATCAACGAGGAGACCAGCATGACGAACCGCATCGGCAACAAGGACGTGGCGCAGCAGCGCAGCAAGAGTGAAAAAGCCCGCATCAAGGCGCAGAACATCGCCGCCGAGGCGGTGAAGAAGGCTGAAGCCAGGGCCAGGTACCGCAACGCCGTCAAAGGCCAGCCGGGTCTGCCCGCTGCCGGCGGCTAGGCGCCGAACCAGCCGCGCAGTTTCTCGGCGGCACGTTCCTTGACCTCGGCCGTGATGTAGGTGGCGACGGTGGCGACGGCCGCCGCCAGCACGGCCAGGTCATCCGCATAGCCGACCACGGGCGTGATGTCGGGAATCGCATCGATGGGCGAAATGAAATAGCCGAGCGCGCCGTAAATGGCCGTCTTGGCCCACAGCGGGGTGTTCGGCTGCTGGGCCGCGTAGTACAGCCACAGGGCTTTTTCGATGACTTCGCGCCCCGCCGTCTTGGCGAACTTGACGACCTTGTCCCAGAAGCTGTCATCCGTGTATTTCTTTTCATACTGCTTGTCGGCCTGGGGGGCGTGGTCTTCTTCCAGATTCTTTTTTCTGCCAAACATCTGCTGCTCCTGTCTGCCGCGCACGGCGTTACGAATGCGCACCTTAGCATAATGGCGCGCCGGGTGGGCGGCCTGCAAGGTAAGCTATCGTCATGGAAATATCTGCCACCACCACGGCCCGCGCCGCCGGCCTGCGCTACACGGGCGACCATCAGAACGGCATCGCCCGATCGGGCAAGCCCGGCAAGTTCCGCTACCGCGACGCGGACGGCCAGATCGTGCGCGATAGCGCCGCCTTGACGCGCATCAAGGCGCTGGCCATTCCGCCCGCCTGGACGGATGTGTGGATATGCCCGCACGCGAATGGCCATTTGCAGGCGACGGGACGCGATGCGCGTGGCCGCAAGCAGTACCGCTACCATGCGCGCTGGCGCCAGGTGCGCGACGAAGTGAAATATGAACGCATGCTCAGCTTTGGCCGCGCCCTGCCCGCCATCCACGCGGCCGTCGCGCGCGGCATGCAGCTGCCGGGCTTGCCACGCGAAAAAGTGCTGGCCACCATCGTGCACCTGCTGGAACTGACGATGATGCGCATCGGCAACGAAGAATATGCGCGCGCGAACAAATCGTTCGGCCTGACCACCCTGCGCACGCGCCACGTGCAGGTCGACGGCAGCGCCGTGGCCTTTCACTTCAAGGGCAAGAGCGGCGTGCGCCACGATATCCGCCTGAGCGACCGCAAGCTGGCCACGGTGCTGCGGCGCATGCGCGAGTTGCCGGGCCAGGAACTGTTTCAATACATCGATGACGCTGGCGCTCGCCACGGCGTCGATTCGGGCGACGTCAACGATTATCTGCGCGAGGTGACGGGCGAAGACTACACGGCCAAGGATTTCCGCACCTGGTCCGGCACCCTGCTGGCCGCGCTGGCCCTGCAGGCGTTCGAGCAGGTCGATTCCGATGCGCAAGCCAAGAAAAACATCGTGCAGGCGATCGAGTCCGTGGCGAAAAAACTGGGCAATACGCCGACGATCTGCCGCAAGTGCTATGTGCACCCGGCCGTGCTGGAATCGTATCTGGAGGGCAGTTTATTGGAAGGCATGCGCGCGCGGGCGCAGGAGCAATTACGGGAAGAACTGCCGGCGCTGGCGCCGGAGGAAGCGGCCGTGCTGGCTTTGCTGCAGCAGCGCTTGCAAGCGCAGGCCGCCAGCAAGGCGGCGGTCAAGCCTGGCGCGCGGGCTGGCGCTGGCACTGGGCCGACAGCGTGAGGGCATCGCTGCGGCACACGGGCAAGGTGCCATGCCCCGCTTCGCGCGCCACGGGGGCCGGCGCGGCATCGCCGTTCTGCGCCTCGCCCGCATTCATCAAAGTGGCCGCCAGGGTCGAAAAGGTGAACAGGCAGATCAGCAGGAATGGCTTGTTCACGTGAAGGGACTGGTCTGGCTTTTGCATCGCATACTCCGTCGGACTGGTTGGCTGTTGCAGCATGGACACGATCATCGCGTGTTTCCACAAGGCATACAATCAGACGGTTTCGACAAGATGGGTAGGACAGCGCTGACAGACTCATCCATAAGGGCCGGTGTCGGCAGATTTGACACCTACTCCGGCCCGTCCCAGCCAACCCCTTGTTTTTGCAGCATAATCCAGACAGGAACGTTTCCTGCTTGACCTCTCGCCTGGGCACGCTTGGCGCCAGTCAACGGGGGAACGATCATGAGCTTTATCAAACAAGTGCTGCTGGCGCTGCTGCTATGCGTAATGTCGGCCGCGCACGCCACCAGCATCGGCTACACGGCGACGTCGCTGGGCGGCACGCAGTGGCGCTACGACTACACGGTCAGCAATACCACCCTGGCCGTGCCCATCGAGGAATTCACCTTGTTCTTCAGCGTGGGCCAGTACGCCAACCTGCACGGCGTCGCAACGGCGCCGGGCTGGGACGTGCTGCTGGTACAGCCCGATCCCGCCATTCCCGCCAGCGGCTACCTCGACGCGCTGGCGCTGGCCGGCGGCATCGTCCCCGGCGCCACGGCCACGGGCTTTTCCGTCACCTTCGATTACCTTGGCGCGGGCAGCCCTGGCGCCCAGCCGTTTAGCATCCTCGACCCCGTCTCCTTCATCGAACTCGACACGGGCATCACGCAGCCGGCCGCCGTGCCCCTGCCCTCGACACCATGGCTGCTGCTGGCCGGCGTGCTGGGCTTGGCGTGCCTGCGGCGCCGGCAGCTGGCCGGCGCCGCGCTGGCCACAGGCCTGGCGCTCGGCCTGTGCGCCTGCGGCGGCCCCAACGATCCCACGCAGTCGCCCGCGCCGAAGGTCATGCTGGCGGCAGCGGCAGCCACAGTCCAGGCCGCCGGCGACTTTGAAGTGACGATGCTCGATAAAGTGGCTGAACAGCGCGTCAGCCGCACGGTCTGGGACTACACTTACCGCGTGCACATCCGCAACAATGGCAGCGAGGCGGCCAGCAATGTGCAAGCCGTGCTGACCAGCGTGCCAGAAGGCAGCACCATCATCGATGGCGACGTGCAGGCCGGCAGCATCGGCGCGGGCGCCACCGTCACGCCCGCTGACACCATCACCCTGCGCATCGAGCGCAGCATCGCCTTCCAGAGCGCCGGCCTGACCTGGACTTTCAGCGCCAGCACCGGCATCGCGCTCGACCCCGTGCGGCCCGCGCAAGTGGTCGTGCTGCCGCTGTCCGGGCTGGGCTTTCCCGATGGAGCCGACAGCGTCAAGGCCAGCGGCGCCGTCACGGACGTGCTGCTGCAGGAAGGCAGCCTGCGCTTTTCCACGCCGGGCGACACGGGCGTCGACCAGCATGCGCAATTTTCCCTCAGCAAGGGCGGCAAGGTCACCATCCTGGATCTGCTGATCCAGACCGAACTGCCGACGGCCGTGGAAACCTATGTGGAGCCGAACGACGACGGCAGCGTGCCCGCCGCGGCACCCGTGCTGGCCATCACTGGGCTGGGGCCGAACAACCGCCTGCAGCCGGGCGGCATGGCGTTCCGCCTCGTGGGCGCGCCGCCGCTGGCCCTGCAGGACGACAGCGACGGCCTGCTGTCGATGCCGGACGGCGCGGCCATCAGCCTCAAGAGCTACTGGACGTTCGATACGGCCAGCGGCACCTTCAGCATCGGTGCCACGGCCATGCAGCAACTGCTGGCATCCTTGCCCAACGGCAGCTACGACCTGAATCTCAATTTCGTCTCGCAGGATGGCGAGTTCACGGCCAGCTATGCCTTGATCGTCATCAAGTCCGGCATCGTGCTGCAAGGACAGCTGCTCACGCCCGCAGGCGGCAATGCCACGGGACTGGCCGGCAAGAAAATTTTATTGGCCGGCTACAACAACCGCCAGCGCCAGGTAGCCGTGGTCGACGCCACGGGCGCCTTCCACTTCAATGGCGTGCTGCCCGACACCTATCAGCTGACCTTGAACGACCTCGTCCATCCAAACGTGGTCAGCGTCAGCGCCGTCGTCTTCAACAGCAGCAGCAACGTCAATGTCGACATCGTCTACCCGTATGCGGCGAGCCCGGCCTTGCGCGCCGAGGCGAAGACCTATACCGCCGGCAGCGTCACGCAGGATGGCGCCGCGCCGCCCGCGCGCGAGGTGCCCGCCAGCCATCGCGCCGCGGGCGACGTCACGCCGCAGGATGACGCGGACAGCAAGACCTTCACGGCCACGGCGGCCGCGCAAAACCAGACCATCAGCTCGCCCATCGCCTTCACGGTGCCCAAGGACACGAAAAACGTGGGCGTGAAAATCACCGTCAGCACGGCCGAGTATCCCGTCTACACGACGGCGCAAAGCCAGTACAACGATACCTGGTCCTATTCCGTGACGGGGCTGCCCGGGGTCAACCTGGCCGCCGCAGGCGCCGTCAACCAGAGCCACTTTACGCAGGGCACCATCGTCAGGACCGAGTGCGTCGATGTCAGCAAGCAAACCAAGGATGGGGCATTGACCCTGGGCGGCAATGTCAGCGCCACGAATATCGGCGACAGCGCTCTGGCCACCGTGACGACGGTGGAACTGAGCCTCGCGTGCAAGGGCTTGAAGGTGACGCTGGCAAAATTCCTTTCGCCCAACAAGGACGCCCACCCCGTGTTGCAACCGATCAAGTTGACGGGCAATCTGGCGGGACCGTATGTGTCCGTGTCGCAAGGAAGTGCCACGGCCACGCACACCTTGCCGCTGGAATTGCACTACACGCCGGCGGCGGCGACGATTACGGAAGTCAATATCGGCATTGCGTCCGGCGGCGGCGATCCCGCCTTCAGCACGCAGAATTTATTGTCCCAGACCAATACCAAGACTGCCGGCACCGTGAAATTTCCCAGCCTGGTGCTGCCCGCCTTTGCCGGCGCCAAGCTCGACAAGAAGGCCGTCGTCACGGTGCGCCTGAAGGGCCGCATCGACAATACCGATGCCAGCTCCGACCCGGCCGAAGGGGGACAAGTGGCGTTCAAGGGCGACACGGCCTATATCCCCCTGTACCTGGCCAACGACGAGGCGGCGCTGGCGGCGCGGCGCTACGGCACGCGCGATCCTGGCGGCGATTCGTGGGCCACGCGCCTGGCCATCGCCTGGCTGGCGGGCAAGGCTTACCGTTTCGACGACATCAGCGGCCAGCACGTGACGCAGACGGCAACGGGCCGGTCCATCCTCGGCCACAGCGGCCACAGCGACGGCCAGCAGATCGACCTGCGCTACGCGGACGGCGCCGGCGGCTATACGGACGCGCTGGGCGGCCAGAACGACGGCGCCGCCATTCACCAGCTGATCAACGACGCAAAAGCGGAAGTGGTGGCCAACCCCGCGCAAAAGCCGAAACTGGCGGCGCTGCAGGCGTGGATCGCGGCGAACCGGGCCATGCTGGCCCAGGAAGCGGCGCCGGCCAGCACGCGCATCATCTACATCGGCCCCAGCTTCATCAAGCTGGCCCTCGTCGACGGGCGCTTTTCCGCCGCGCCGGCCGACAAGATCCCCGGCGCGGGCGCCTGGACCAAGCCGGCAAAAGTGCACATCGAGACGGGACACCTGAGCCACTGGCACATCAGCCTCACGGCCCATCCGTAGGCAAGGTCAGGCGGGCAGATCGGACAATTCCAGCTCCGAAAACCCCGCCCGCCGCCGCGCTTCCAGGTTGAACGGGCCGCGCAGGGTGGGCGCTTCATAGCGCAGCGCCAGTTCCGCATACGTCGCGCGCAGCTCCAGGCCGCGCTGCCCGCACAGATAGCCGTACCAGCGGTTGCCGATCTCGACGTGCCCCACCTCGTCGCGCAGGATGATGTCGAGGATGGCGGCGGCGGCCAGATCTCCCGCCTGCGCCAGCTTGGCGCGCAGCGGCGGAATCGCATCGAGCCCGCGCGCTTCCAAGGTGCGCGGCACCAGCGCCATGCGCGCCAGCACGTCGCCGCGCGTCTTGTCGACCATTTCCCACAGGCTGTCGTGGCCGGGAAAGTCGCCATACGTGTGGCCCAAGACCTGCAGGTGCGCCTGCAGCATGGCAAAGTGCGTCGCTTCCTCCTTCGCCACGCGCAGCCAGTCCGTATAGTATTCAGCCGGCAGGTCCGGGAAGCGCCACAGGGCATCGAGCGCCAAATTCATCGCGTTGAATTCGATATGCGCGAGCGCGTGCACCAGCATGGCGCGCCCTTCCGGCGTGATCATCGAACGCCGCCCCACCAGGCGCGGCGGCACCAGTTCCGGACGCTCGGGCCGGCCCGGCACGGCGCCCGTGGGCGCCAAGTCCGCCTGCGCATCGAGTGCCAGCGGCGCCTCGGCCATGGCCGCCACCATCGCCACCTTGGTTGCCGGGTCCGGTTCCAGCAGGCAGGCCAGCGCAGCGGTGCGTAACTCGCGCAATTGCGCCGGCGCGGTCGAAATCGATGGGGTTGGCTGCATGGGCATTCTTTCGTGCGCGGTTCAATGAGGGGCGCAGTGTATCAAATTGCCTGCCCCAGCAGCCAATCGAACAAGGCCTGCACCCTCGCCGGCAGCGGCCGAGCGGCATGCACGAGGTAATACGCCTGCGGGCTGGGCAAGTTGAAAGGGCCGAACGGCAAGACCAGCTGGCCGCTGGCCAGCCACGGCTGCACCAGCTGGCGCCGGCCCATGGCCACGCCCGCATGGTGGATGGCCGCCTGCGCGCACAGGTCGGCGCGGTCGAAGCGCAGGCTGCGCGCCGGCAAGGTCACCTCCGGCGCCTGCCCGTCCAGCCACAACCGCCACTCGGCGTCGGGCGCGCAGGCGGCCCACGCCAGGGTGTCGTGCAGCAGCGTCGCGCTGGACAGCTGATGCGGCGCGTCAAACAAGCCGTGTTCGCGCGCATAGTGCGGGCTGCACACGGGCGCCAGCCATTCCTCCATCAGCTTGCGCGATGCCAGGCCGGGAAAGTGGCCGTCGCCATAGTGCAAGGCCAGGTCGACCTGGCCGGCGCGAAAGTCCACGCTTTCATTGCCCACGCGCAAGTCGACCGACACGTCCGGATACTGTGCAGCGAAGCCTGCCAGGCGCGGCACCAGCCAGCACTGGGCGATGGACGGGCGCGCATGCACGGTGATGCTGCCCGCCAGCGCATTGCCGCCGGCCAGCGCCGCCTGCAAGCCGTCCCAGCCGATTTGCAGGGCGGCAAAGATGCGCTCGCCGTCGGCCGTCAGTTTGACCTGCCGCGTCAGGCGCTGGAACAGCCGCAAGCCCAGGCTGCTTTCCAGCCGCGCGATGCGGTGGCTGACGGCACTGGGCGTGAGCGCCAGTTCCTGCGCGGCCAGCGCGAAGCTGGCATGGCGCGCCGCCACGAGAAACGTGTGCAGGTTGGCGAACTGGCTGGCCGTCAGCGTGGACATGCGCGGCATGCCGGGCGGCATCAGGCGGCTCCGGCCGCCAGCAAGGCGCGGCCGCGCGCCACGTAGGCAGCCATTTCCTGCTCGGGCACCATGCTGCCGCCCGTACCCCACACGAGGTGGGTGGCCGTTTCCAGCTGCGCCTGGTATTGCGGCGCGGCCAGCACGGCAGGGATGCCCGCGAAACCGGCCACGGCGGACGGTTCCAGGCGCAAGCCTTGCGTTTGCTCAAGCGTCGCCAGCAAGCGGTACAGTTCTTCATCGGTGACGGTGGCGTAGCCGTCGATCAGCCGCTGCATGGCGCGCCCGACGAAGCCGGACGGGCGTCCCACGGCCAGTCCATCGGCGGCCGTCAGGTTGTCGATGCCGATCTCCTGCACACTAATTCCCTCGTGCAAGCCCGTGTGCACGCCCAGCAGCATGCACGGCGAGTGGGTCGGCTCGACGAAGACGCAGTGAACAAAATCGCCAAAGGCCAGCTTCAAGCCGAAGGCCACGCCGCCGGGACCGCCGCCCACGCCGCACGGCAGGTAGACGAACAGCGGGTGATGCGCATCGACCGCGACGCCGGCCGCTTGGAACTGGGCTTGCAGGCGCTGGCCCGCCACCGCATAGCCGAGGAACAGATCGTGCGAATTTTCATCGTCGACGAAGTGGCAGGTGGGGTCGCCCTCCGCCTGCTTGCGCCCCGCTTCCACGGCCACGCTGTAGTCGGTCGCGTACTCGACGACGGTGACGCCGTGGCTGCGCAATTTATCCTTCTTCCATTGCCGCGCATCGGCCGACATGTGCACGGTGGCGCGAAAGCCCAGACGCGCGCTCATGATGCCGATCGACAAACCCAGGTTGCCCGTGGAGCCGACGGCGATCGCATACTGGCCAAAGAAGGCGCGCACGGCGTCGCTGGCCAGCACGCTGTAGTCATCGCCCTCCTTCAGCAAGCCCGCGTCCAGCGCCAGCATTTCCGCATGTTTCAACACTTCATAGATGCCGCCGCGCGCCTTGATCGAGCCGGAAATGGGCAAATGACTGTCCTGCTTGAGCCACAGCTGACCGCTCGTCATGTCTAAGGCCGCCTGCATGGCGGGCAGCGGCACGACGGGCGACTCGATGACGCCGCCGCTGGCCTGCGTTTCCGGAAACGCCTTGGCCAGGTACGGCGCGAAGCGCGCCAGGCGCGCGCTGGCATCGGCCACGTCGTCCGCCGTCAAGCCCACATCCTTCAAACCCTCGGCCGCCGGGGCGATGCGGGGATTGAACCAGCTCAAGGGCTGCAAGGCCATCAGTTCTGCAATCAGGGGAAATTTTTCGCGCAGCGCGGCGATGGCGGGAGTGGGCAGCATGGCAACCTCGTGTAGGAACAAGCCATGATTAGAGCGCATCCGGGCGCCGCTGGCAAACGATGGTTGATCAGGCAATGCATGAGGGAATGTCATCTATCACGCATTCATCCCCAGGCACTAACCTTGGCCCATAGCTAAATTTAATTCTTGAAGGCACTATCGATTAAAGAAAAATTTCCACAAAGTCACAAAAATAAGTTATCTTAAAGGCAAATAAAGGAGACATTTTTTCTCTTTTCTACCGAGGCAAAAATGCGCTCCAAGAATGACAAAGTTACTGCTACGAATATGGATATCCTCGACTGCGCAAGGCAGGACGATTTGACGGCCCAAAAGGTCGAGGTCGGCATTATTTTCCAGGAAATGCTCGATACCGCCACGGCCGCCGCCTACCTGGCCAAGAACAAGGTGCCGATCGCCACCGCGCTGCGCGTGCTGACGGGCTCACGGCGAAAAAAGAGCGGAGGCGGAAGTTGATGGCTCTGCGGCCGGTGAGCGGGGAATGGTCTGCCTGAACAGCTCAGGACTTCAAGGGAGGAGGCGCCACTTCATACCAAACCCGTATCCCTCGCTCAACCTTGGCTAACGCCGTCCAGCCTCGCGTTTCCGTGATGGTTTCGATGTTGACCGGACGAACGCCGGTTTTTAACAGCCATTCATTGGCCAATACCAGCGACCGGTCCATGCCATCGGAAAGCGGACTGCCCGCAGTGGTCGAACGAAAATCTTTAAATGCGATCATGGACACCTTTTATTCAGTCAGCTTCATTTGAGCAGATAAAGCCTTCAGCCTCCGCTATCGCACCGATGTGCGCCAACGCCAGAAGCAGGCGCCAGAGAGCATAACAAATTACCGTCGAGAAACATGCGCACATTGTCACGCCCACATGGCGCTCACCGATGCGGCGATGCCAGCGTGCGCCTTCCTGCCGCATCGGTGGCAGGAAGGCGCACACTGATAGCAGGCTTAGAACTTCAGCTGCAGCCCCATATCAATCGACCGGCCCTCGGCCGGCAAGGCTTGCAGCGCCCCGCCGTTCGCCTTCAGTCCCGACAGGTACACGCCACCGAGCGGGTCCGCATACGCGCGGTTGAACAGGTTGCTGACACCGGCGCTCAGGCTGGCCATCTTGTTCAGCGCCACGCTGCTGCGCAGGTTGACGAGCGCATAGCCGCCCGTCTCCGGCTCGAAGCGGCGCACGTCGACCTTGTCCTTGCGGGCCACGATCTTCGTTTCGATGCGGTTGCTCCAGGCGCCCAGCTTGTGCTCGACGGCCAGCAAGGCGTTGAACGGCATCATGCGGTACAGGTCGCCGGCATCGCTGCGCTTTCCCCGCGTGTAAGCCGCATTGCCCGTCGCCATGAAGCGGCCCCAGCGGGCGCTGCTGGCCAGCGGCAGCTGCCAGGCCAGATTCGCGCCGTACAATTTGGCGTCGTGGTTGGCAAAGCGCAGCAAGTTACCGTTCGCGCCCATTTTCATGTACGGGTGGAAAGACGCCAGCACGTCGACGTCGATGTAATTGTCGACCTTGCTGTAATAGGGATTGACGCGCAGGAACCAGCCCTCCTCGCCGCCGCCATGCCAGTCGGCCGTGAACGCGGCCGTGTACGCCGTCTCGGGTTTCAGGTCGATATCGCCCACATAGCCGTTGCCGTCGCCAAACCAGTTGGTCATGGTCATGGCCATCGAGCCGCGGCCCCACGAGTAGCGCTCGTACAGGTTGGGCGAGCGCACCTTGCGCGCCAGCGCGAATGCATAGCTGCTGGCAAGGTCCGGCGTGAACGTCGCTTGCGCGGAGGCATCGATATTCGTGTCGCGCTGGCTGCGGCTGCGCGCATTGAAGGCCTTGGCAGCCATCACGTCGGGCATGTTCATCATGTTGGTGCCGTACGATTGCACGTCGCCCGCATCCATGCGCACGGATTCGCCACGCACGCCCAGCACGCTCGTCCAGCGCGCAGCGTGGCGCGTTTCCAGTTCGCCGAACAGCACGGTGCGGTCGCGCTTGCCGTCATTGATGTTCAGGTAGGTGCGCGGCCCCATCATCATGGAACCGGGCACGGCCGGCCAGTAATCGTCGAGGCGGAAACCGTGCCACTCCTGACCCAGGCGCAACTCGCCAGCCCCTGTCGGCAGACTGGCCATCAGCGCATAACCGGTGTTGCGGCCATGCGTAATCATCGGCATCGAACCCTTGCGCTCGGGCGTGAAAAAGCCCATTTCGTGGTCCGTCTGCTGCCAGTAGGCGCGTGCGTCCAGCACGCCCCAGGCAAATGTGCCCTGGTAAGCGAGGTTGGCGAACTGGCCATGGTTGTCTGTCATGTCCATGTACTGGTTCGGGAAACCCTGGTACGGGATGTGCTGCACGCCGGCGCGCAAGGTCAGCTGCTGACCATCGCCCTTCGCCGCCAGCACGATGGCCTGGTTGATGCTTTCAAACATGCTGCCCAGCACGGTATTGCCGTGGCCGTCTTCATAGCTGTGGCCGCGCGTGTAAGCGCCGCTGTAGCCGATGCTGAGCACGTCGCTGGCGGCCGTGGCGTGCACGCTGGTCGCCACGCTGTTGTTGACGCTGCGCCCGGACACGGCAAAGCTGCCTTGCGTGAGCAGGCCCGCGCCCGGCCGGGCGAAAACGGGCGCGTTCGATTGCACCTCGATGGTGCCGCCGATGCTGTCGCCGCCCGCGCTGACGGGGGTCACACCCGCGATCAGGCGGATGCGCTGCACTTGTTGCGGATCAATGTACGACAACGGCGCATTCATATGATTGGCGCAGGCGGACGTCAGTTCCATGCCGTCGATGCGAATCTTGAGGCGGTCATCGGCAAAGCCATTAACCACTGGCAAGCCGGACACGCCGCCGCCGGCCGCCACGCTGTAGCCGGGCGTGCTGGAGAGCATGAGCGCCGAGTCGGCGGCAGGACGGTAGCCGTCGCCTATGGCCGTGACGATGACTTTCATTTCCGGCAAAACGGTGGTGCCTGCTTCATTGTGGGTTTGCGCCACGGCGGGCATGGCGATGGCGAGGGAAATCAAGAACGGTAAATGTTTCATGGTGCTGCTTTCAGATGCTGTATAGGTAAGATGAACAGGCGCAAGCGCAACACAGCACATGGCCGCGCGGCGCAAGGCAGTTCAGGGAAAGGGACAGATCAGAAAGCGGCGGGAGGCCCACGGGGCTGGACGGGCGTCCAGGCGAACAATGGCGTGGCGGACTGGTAGAACAGCTCGGGCAGCAAGCCCGTGAGGAGCTCGCCGGAAGCGAGCACGAGGGTGGTGGGCGGTATCGACAAGGTGTCCGCATGCATGCTGCAGCAGGGGCAATCGCCCATGCGCATGCCCGATTTCTCAGGCGCGGAAGGCTCTTGCGCATCGTAGCGGGCGGGCACGGCTTGCATGCCGCCCGCCACCGAGCAGATTTCCAGGCTGGGCACGGCCAGGCCGCTGGCGACCGTCAGCGCGCGCGACACCGTAGGGGCGAGCGTGGCCAGGAAGATGGCGATACACGCGATCCACAGGACGATGCCGGCCTTGCCTTTGCTGATGAACATGGCAACATTGTATCAGGGCAAGGCCCCTGCGCACAGGGTGCAAGTCAAACCTTGCTTACAACGCCTAACAAAACCGTAGCGAGCGGAAGGGAGCTGTGGCTGAGAAGCGGAACTGTGCTTGAGCACAGTGAGCATCGCAGGCCGCAGATCACGACGCGCAGTAGGTTTTGATAGGCGTTCTTACAAATCCACCTTCATCGACAGCTTGATGGCGCGCGGGGCGCCCGACGCCAGCCGCGTGCCCGCGCCGGCCCAGTAGCGCTTGTCGGCCGTGTTTTCCACGTTCAGCTGCCACACGACGGCCTTGTTCATGACCGTGCTCGCATAGCGGGCACCCGCGCTGAACAGGCTCACGCCGCCGAGGAAGGCCTGGTTCAGGTCGTTGACGGGACGGGCGCTGTAGTAATACGCGCCGCCGTTGACGGACAAGCCGGGCACGGCGTCAAACGCGTAAGCGAGGAAGGCGCTGGCCGTGCGTTTCGACGCGTTTTCCGGCGCCTTGCCGTTGTAATCGGCGTTGATGTGCGCAAAGCTTGGGTCGAGGAACTGGGCCGACGTTTGCCACGACAGCTGGCGCGTCAGTTTGCCTTGCGTCGAGAGTTCCAGGCCACGGTAGCGCTGTTCGCCGTCCGACGTGAAGACGTTGCTGCTATTCGTGTAATAGCCGGGGCGCGTGATGTCGAACAGCGCGGCGGACAGCAAGGTGCCGCCCGGCGTCAGCCAGCGCGCACCGAGCTCCTTCTGCTTGCTCACGCCGGGCGCCATCTTGACGCCCTGGTTCACGGTGCCCGTCGGGCCCGTCTCGCCCTCTTCCAGGCCCCGCGCCGTGGACGCGTAAAACGACAGTTCGGGCGTGGCCTTGTAGATCAATGAGGCCATCGGCGTCGTCTTGCTGACGTCGTAGTGGCTGGCGCCCTGGTCGCTCTGATAACTGCTGCGGCGCACGCCGATGACGCTTTGCCACTGCGGGCTGAAGACCATGCGGTCGAGCGCGTACAAGCCCGTGTCGCGCGTCTCGAGCGCAGCCGTCGTCGGCGCCGTCGGCTTGGGACCGAACACGACATTCGTCACGGGTACGGGGCTGTACAGGTTTTGCGACGCGATCGTGTAGTTGCTCTGGTAGATAGGATCTTGCGACTTGTCCGTGCGCGAGGCGCCCAGGGTCAGTTCATGGGCAATCAAACCCGTATTAAAGTTGCCGGCCAGTTCCGCGCGCAGCAAGTCCGACGCCGTCACGCTGTGCTGGATATTGCCCGTGATGCGGCCCGCGCCCGTGGCCAGCGCCGCCGCGTTATTCAGGCGGAAGATGGCCAGGCGGCGGTCGCGCGCCGTTTCCGAGTGGCCCGCCTCCACCGTCAAGGCCCAGCCATCCGTGATGGCGTAGTCGGCGCGCAATTGCGCGTTTTTCGTCTGCGCCTCGAAATTCGACCAGTCGGGGCCGATCAAGTTGCGCGGATCGACGGCGCGCGGCAGGTTGATCACGCCTTTCACGGCGGTGGGCAAGGCCACGCCCGCCTGCTCCGTCACCTTGCGGCGGTCGTATTCCAGGTCGGATTTCAACAGCAGTTTATTTGTCACCCGCCAGTCCAGCGCCGTGGAGAGAAAGCTGCGGTTGCCATTGCCGACATGATCGAGGTAGGAACCCAGGGTGCCGCCGGCCGCGTTGATGCGCACGCCGAATTCCTGCTGCGCGCCGAAACGGCGGCCCACGTCGACATTCGCCACGGCACTGCCCCGGTCATCGAGGCTCAAGCCCATGCTGGTGACGGGCTTGCTGCCCGCCCGCTTGGTGACGAAGTTGACGACGCCGGCCGGCGACGTAAAACCGTAGTACAGGGCCGAGGCGCCCTTCAGCACTTCCACCCGTTCCTTGTTTTCCATGGGCACTTGCGAGAAATTCATGATGGGCATGGAACCGTTGAGGCGGTAATTCGTGCGGTTTTCCACGGCGATGCCGCGTATCACCAGCTGATCCCACGTTTCGCCGCCATTTTGCTGGCGCGTCACGCCCGCCGTATTGCGCACAGCATCGTACAGGCCGGACACGGCTTGCTGCTCCAGCAATTCGCGCGTGATCACGTTGACGGTCGACGGCACGTCCATGATGTTGGCGCCGCGAAAGCTGCCCGCCTCCGTCGTGACGGGCACCAGGCCTTGCGCGCGGGCGCCCGTCACTTGCACGGCTTGCATGACTTTCTCATCGCCAGCCGTCAGATCGTCCTGGCCGCTGGCGGCATGGGCCGCATGGGAAGCGAAGGCCAGCGACAGGGCCGCGGCGACTGGAAGTAAGCGGGTGCGGGGAGAGACGACAGACATGACATCGGGCTTTCAATGAGAAAATATGTACGGATGGAAACTTACGGTTAGCGCGCATGATACCGATAATGAGAATCATTATCAAGTAAGAGTGGGTTTGTGTGAGTTTTACAGGAGAAACAAGGCCACCCTGGCGCCTGTTATCACTTGAACACGTTTGGATTTTGCAGACGAGGCCGCAAAGAGGCATACTGACAGTCACGGCGTGCAGGATGTGCCGCCCAACAAGATCAAAAGGTAAGTTCGTGAACACAATCGACAACAAAAGCGTGCAGACGAAAACATTTCGCTGGAAACGCTGGCAGCGCTGGGCCGTCGGCACCGGCTGCGTCCTGGCCGCCTACAGCGCGGCCGGTTTCTGGCTGGTACCCTACGTCATCAAAAACCAGCTGCCCAAATTTGCAGAAAAAGAACTGGCGCGCCAGGCCAGCATCGCCGACGTGCGCTTCAACCCGTTCACCTTGCGCCTGGAAGCGGACCAGATCGCTTTCAAGGAAGCGGCCAGCGCTGGTGGCCAGAGCGGCGCGCCGCTGCTGTCCATCGGCGCGCTGGCCGTGCAACTCGAATGGAAATCCATCGTGCGCCGCGCCTGGAGCCTGGCGGAAATCCGCATCACGGCGCCGCAGGCGCAGTTGACCATCACGCCGGACGGCAAGTTCAACCTGGCCGAAGTGCTGGCCACCTGGCAACGCAATCATCCGGACAAGAGCGACGGCGGCATGCCGCGCCTCGTCATCGGCCACTTTGCGCTGGAGCAAGGCAAAGTGGACTGGCAAGACCAGAAGGCCGGTTATGCGGACAACTTCACGCCGATCAACTTTACACTCGACAATATCTCCACCCTGCCCGATGCCAACGGCAGCTACAGCCTCAGCGCCGACGCGGCGCGCGGCGGCAAGCTGCACTGGCGCGGCACGGCCTCGCTGAGCCCGATCCGGGGCGAAGGCGAGTTGATACTGAACGACGCTTCCCTGCCCGGCCTGGCCGCGTATTTGAAGGCGTACACGCGGGCGACGGTCACCAGCGGCAAGCTGTCGGCCCGCCTGCCCTACGCCTTTTCCTATGCCGACGGCACGCTGCAAGCGACCGTCAAGGGCGCGGGCCTGGCCTTGCGCGACCTGGCGCTGGTGCAAGACGGCAAGGGCGCGCCATTTACATCACTGGACACCCTGGGCATCGCCGGCGTGAACGTGGACCTGGCGCGCCAGAATGTCACGGTGGATAAAGTCAATCTGTACGGCGGCAAGGTGGCCGTGCGGCGCGACAGCAAGGGCGAGATCGACGTGGCGAACCTGGTGCTGCCGGGCAATCCCGCCCCCGCAGCATCGGTCACCGCCGCGCCAGCCAAACCTGGCAAGTGGAAGGTGGATTTAAAACAGCTGGCGCTGGCCAATGTGGACGTGTCCGCCATCGATGAAACCGTCTCGCCTGCCCTGCAATTGAGCGCCAGACAGTTGCAACTGCAGCTGCAGCTGGGCATGCAGCAGGGGCCAGCGGGCATGGCGACCGTCATCGACGGCGCCAATTTCAGTCTGGCCGATCTGGCCATGCAGCGCGGTGCGCAAACGCCGTTCAAGCTGGCCCAATTGGGCTTTACGGAAGGCAAGGTCGACCTGGCGGCGCATACCGTGCACCTGGGCGCCGTGACGGCCAGCGGCGCGCAGATCGACCTGGCGCGCAACCGCCAGGGAGAGTTTGCGATTGCGCAAAAGCTGCCCGTGTTTGCCTCCGGCAAAGCCGACGCAAGCAAGGAAGCGCCATCCGCGCCCTGGTCCACGACGGTAGACAAGGTGGAACTGAGCAAGTTCGGCGCCCGTTTCGACGATGCGGGCACGGGCATCAAGGGCACGCTGCAGGATGCGCGGCTGTCGCTGCACAAGGTCAGCAACGACATGAAGCAGGCGCTGCCGTTCGAGCTGGGCGTGGGCCTGCGCGAAGGCGGCTTGCTCACGGCCAACGGCAAGTTCGTGCCGGGCACGGGCGCCGTCGATGCGCAGCTGAACCTGAAACAGCTGACCCTGGCGCCCGTGCAACCGCTGCTGGCGCAGCATCTGAAACTGAAGCTGGCGGGCGGCTCGCTCTCCGGCAGCGGCCGCCTGACGACGGGCGGCGGCGCGCCGAAAGCGCCCAAGGTACGCTATGAGGGCGGCGTGGATATCGCCGGCCTCGTGCTCAATGAAACGGATGGCAAGCGTTTTGCGTCATGGAAAAGCGTGCGCACCGACAAGCTGACGGCCAGCGTGGGGCCCGATTTTGTCGACATCCCCGAGCTGCGCGTGGTCGAACCGAATGCGCAGCTGATCATCGAAAACGACCGCAGCCTCAATGCGCAGCGCCTGCTGGTGAAGGCGCCGGAGCCGGCGCAAGCCCCAGTGGCGGCCAGCGCGCCCGCCGCTACGGCAGCGCCGGACGCCGCTTTCCCCGTGCGCGTGCGCCGCGTGCGCCTGCAGAATGCCAAGCTGGACTTTGCCGACCTGAGCCTGCGCCCGCAGTTTGCGGCGAAGATCTATGAATTGAACGGCGTCGTCACGGGCCTGTCGACGAAGCGCGATGCGCGCAGCCAGATCGAACTCGATGGCCGCATCGACGAATTCGGCCTGGCCCGCGTGCGCGGACAATTAAATCCCTTCGCCCCGACCGACAACACGGACTTGAACGTGGTCTTCAAGAACGTCGACATGGTGTCCGCCTCGCCGTACACGATGAAGTTCGCCGGCTATAAAGTGGCGGAAGGCAAGATTTCGCTGGACTTGCAGTATAAGGTGCGCAACCGCCAGCTCGACGGCACCAACCAGATTGTGCTCGACAAGCTGACCCTGGGCGAACGCATCGACAGTCCGGACGCCCTGAAGCTGCCGCTGGAATTGGCGCTGGCCATCCTCAAGGATAGCGACGGGCGCATCGACCTGGGCCTGCCCGTGTCGGGCGACATGAACGATCCGCAATTCAGCTATGGCGCGCTGATCTGGAAAGCCGTCGGCAATGTGCTGACGAAAATCGTCACGGCGCCGTTCCGCGCGCTGGGCAACTTGCTGGGCATCAGCGCCGACAAGCTGGAATCGATCGACTTCGATGCGGGCAGCGCCGTGCTGCTGCCGCCCGAGCGGGAAAAACTCAAGCAGGTGGCGCAGATCCTCGCCAAGCGCGAACAGCTGAAGCTGGCCGTGCCGGGCCAGTACAGCGACACGGACGGAGCCGCCCTGCGCGCCCAGGCCGTGCGCCGCGCCGTCGCCGCCAAGGCCGGCATCAAGCTCGAAGCGGGAGAGGAACCGGGACCGTTAAACCTGGGCGAACGCAAGATCCGTGGCGCCCTGCGCGACCTGTACGGCGAGCGCTTCGGCAAGGCTGAGCTGGACAAGCAGAAAAAGGCCGCGGAATCGGCTGCGCCTGCCCCAGCGGCGGCCTCCGCCAACGCTTCCGCGCCGGCGGCGGCCAAGATCCCCGTCTTCCAACGCCTGGGCAAGCTGATCGAGGGTGAGCCGCAAGTGGCCGACACGGGCGCGTTCTACAACGGCTTGCGCGAACAGCTGGAAGCCAAGCAGCCCCTGCCTGCCGATGCATTGAGCAAACTGGGCGCCCAGCGCAGCGCGGCGATTCTGGCGGCCCTGCAGCAGGACGGCACGCCGGCGGCCAGGGTCAGCGCGGGCGCGCCGGAAAAAACGGAGGCTGCGCCGGGCAAGCTGGTGGGCTTGAAGCTGGGATTGGCGGCACAATAAGATATGGAAACCATCTGACGCATGAAAAACCTCGACAAGGTAGCGCCCTATACATCGTCCATTACCCAGGGAAACTGGGGCACCATGACAACGCTGGTAGCCGAAGTCGGCGTATCGGCAAAAGACAGCATTGCATTTGGTGAAAAGACGCTGCTATCGAACTATGTGTACGACAAGAATGGCACGTACAAGCGATTTATACGGTGGTCGGGATTGATGGTAGTATTGACAACTACGCCGAGGATGACGGCATTTTGCCGACACTGTTCCTGAGTCCGGATCAGGAAAATTATGTTTCCGTCATCCCCTATCATCCTGATAAAGAACTGGAAATCAGCATTCCCGTCTTTCATCGCGAAGATGTGGAAATGCCAAAGGGCAACCGTCCATTTACCGGACACTTCATTGGAACAACGGAGGCCTATTCGATATTTCACGATGTGGATATCTTCGATAATAAACCGGACAAAATCCTGGCCATCGAGTTTATCAATGGGAAGCTGAAGAAGAAACACAATGCCAAAATCCCCCTGCCCGCAAATAACCGCATCGCCATTTGCAACAAGGCAATTCATTTGCTGGCAAATGACGGCAGCATCCTGCTGCACCGGGAGATCGATGAAAAAGGCAATGTCCTGCGCTCGCGGGAAATCGGCGCGAAGGATATCGATGTTTTACAGATACTGAGCTCATCGTTCGACAAGGATTCTTATCTGCTGGCGCAAGACAACGATAAAATCATTCTCGAAAAAATAGATGCGGCTGGGGCAAGCGAAATCATTGCATTGGTGGACTTTGCCGATCCACTGTTCAATACATGGCAACCAGTCGACATCGCTGACGACACTTTTGTCACGCGTTTCAATACCGAGTTTGGAAACGGCTGGCTGACCACGAAAAATGATAAGTTATTGGAAATATTCTATAGCAAAGGCGAGCAAGGCTACAGGAACTTGCTGACAAACGCGCTTTTGCCCATACCCCGTGACAAATTGATCATTTCCAGCATCAACAAGACCACGGAGCATGCTTATGCGGTCGTGTTCTACCCGATGGGCGACGATACAGCGGAGAATGCCGAACTCATCGTCTTGAATCGCCGCGTGCCATAGCGTCGGGCACCTCAATGGCAGCGCATCGGCGGCATGGCCAGTCCATGCCGCCGATGCGCTTCACTTACTTATCCTCTTACTTCGCTTTCCCCGCCTCCTTCACCGCCTCGTCCGGCAAGGCAAACGCCACCAGGCTGTCGCCCATCTTCGTGCCCAGCGAACCGTGGCCGCCGGCCATCACCACCACGTACTGCTTGCCCGTCTTGTCGGAGACATAACTCATCGGCGTGGCCTGGCCGCCGGCCGGCAAGCGGGCTTTCCATACGGTTTTGCCGTTGCGCACGTCGTAGCCGCGGATGTAATAGTCGAGCGTGCTGCTGAGAAAGGCCACGCCGCCGCCCGTCGTGCTGATGCCACCCAGGCTGGGCACGCCCAGCGGCAAGGCGATGGGCACGGGGGCACTGTCGCGCGTGGTGCCGTTTTTGTGCATCCACACTTTTTTCATGGTGCGCAGGTCGACGGCGGCGATATAGCCCCACGGCGGCGCCTGGCACGGGAAGCCCAGCGGCGACAGGAAGGGCTTGATTTCCACGGCAAACGGCACGCCCGTCTGCGGCTGCAAGCCCATTTCCGTGCCCGTGCCGCCCGGCGCATTGGCTTGCGCGCGCGGCACCAGGCGCTCCAAAAAGCCCATGTAATCGGGATTGACCAGCAGCAGCTGACGCACGGGATCGACGGCCGCCCCGCCCCATTCGAAGATGCCCAGCGGGCCGGGCGAAATGATGGCGCCCTTGATCTTGCCTTCGGCCACCGTCTGCGGCGTGAACGGCCCTTCGTAACGGTGCTGGCGGAAGATGATGCGGCAAGCGAGCTGGTCGAACGGTGTCGTGCCCCACATATCCGTTTCGCTGATGTGCTTCTCGGGCAGGAACGTGAGCACCGAGAACGGCTGCGTGGGCGAGAGGCGGTCACCAGGGGCCGCGTTGGCGGTCGGCACGGGTTTTTCCGGCGCCGGCACGACCAGGCTGCCGTCGCGCCGGTCGATCACATAGATGTCGCCCCGTTTCGTCGTGGCGACCACGGACGGCACCTTGCCTTTCGGCGTATCGATGTCGACCAGGGTGGGCTGGCCGCCGATATCCATGTCCCAGATATCGTGGTGCACGGTCTGGTAGACCCAGCGCACCTTGCCTGTCGCCAGGTCCAGCGCGACGATGGCGCTATTGTATTTCTCGCCATGCGGATTGCGGTTGCCGCCCCACGTGTCGGGCGTTTCATTGCCCATCGGGATGTACACCATGCCCAGCTTTTCATCGACGCTGGAAACGCCCCAGGAATTGGGCGAGTTATTGGTGTAGGTCTTGCCGTCGGCGATCGGCGCCGTGTCGTCGGGGTTCGAGGCATCCCAGTTCCACATCAGCTTGCCGGTGACGGGGTCGTAGCCGCGAATCACGCCCGACGGCTCTTCCGTGGAAAAATTGTCGGTCACGCTGGCGGCCATCACCACCACGTTTTGCGCCACGGCCGGCGGCGAGGTCGGCATCAAAAAGCCCCGCTTCTTCATGCCCATGCCGTGGTACAGGCCGATCGCGCCGTTTTCGCCAAAGCTTTTGCAGGCTGCGCCCGTATCGGCATTGACGGCGATCAGGGTCGCATCCATGGTCGGCGCGAAGATGCGGCGCGGGCACTCCATGCCGGCCGCCTCGGGTGCAGGGTCGTCCTTGGCGCGGCCCGCGTTGACGTCCCAGTAGGCCACGCCGCGGCAGATCATGTGCTGGTAGCTCGACGCGTCGCGGTTGATCTTCGGATCGTGGCGCCACAGTTCCTTGCCCGTGTCCGGATCGAGCGCGATGACGATGTTATGCGGCGTGCACAGGTACAGCATGCCGTTCACTTTCAGCGGCGTGACTTCGTTGGCGATCTCGCCCGGGTCGTTCAGTCCCTTGAAGTCGCCCGTGTGGTACACCCACGCCTGTTTCAGCTGCGCCGCGTTGGCCGGCGTGATCTGCGCGGCCGGCGCATAGCGGTCGCCATAGCCGGAACGGCCATACGCGGCCCAGTCGTTGGGCGCCACGCCCGGCGCGAAATCGCCTTGCGGCGCGGCCGCCATGTTCTCGGCCGGCACTTCGCCATGCAAAGTGTAATAGTCCTGGAACAGGGAAAAGATACCCACGGCGGCCGTCAGCACCACGGCCGCCGTCAGGGCGCTCTTGCCCGCATCGCGCGGTTTGGCCCCGGCCGTCAAGGGCGGATCGAGGCGGCGGTCGACGAACGGCAGCAGCAGCCAGACGGCGGCGGCGAACCAGATATCGAGGCGCGGCAGCAATTGCCACCAGTCGAACTTCACTTCGACGACGGACCAGATCAGGGTGGCGAACAGCAGCAGCGCGAGAAACAGCTGGGCGCTGCGCCGCCCCTTCCACACGAGCGCGCCCGAGATCAGCATGCCGATGCCGGCCACCACGTAATACAAGGAACCGCCGAGGCTGACGAGCCAGGCGCCGCCGCCGGCAAGCGCCAGGCCCAGCAAGATGAAGATGACTGCGGTGATGACAAGCAAGGGTCCAGGCCGGGCAGAGGCAGTCATGATGCTCCTTTACAAGAGTCAGTCGGCGGCACGCGCCTGCGCACCGTATTTGATTGCAATCAAGCAAATTGCATTTTTTCACCAATCGGCAAAGCGTGCCACACGCGAGAACGCGCGCCGCGTGCCGTGTGGCTTTTTATACACGAGCTGACCGTCGAGCCAGCCACAGCAGTACGATTTTGATGAAAATCATTGAATAAAATAAATTAACAACAAATTTCTCGAATAAAACGAATTTTTATCGTAGAATGAAAAAAACACTGAAACCAACCACTTTTCTTGCATTTCACTTCACTGGACCGGCGCCCATCATGACCATCGCTAAACGGCTGTACGCATTGATTCTTTCCGTCGTCCTCGGACTGGCCGCTCTGGCGGGTTTTGGCATCTACCAGATGGACCGCGTGTACACGGCGGCCAGCTATGCCACCGTTAACACAGTGCCCAGCCTGCTGACCTTGAACCAGGCTTTCGTGCCGTTCGCGCAGATGCGCACGGCCGTCTGGCAGCACATGGCCAGCAAGGATGCGGCCGGGCGCGACAAGCTCGAAGCGGGCATCAGGGAAGCGCGCGCGGCGGTCGGCAAGGCGCTCGACCAGTATGAAAAAGACGATGTCACCGACGAGCAGGACCGCGCGCTGCTGGCCGCCGACCGTGCCGTGCTGGCGCGCTACGACACGGTGCGCGACAAGGTGCTGGCGCTGTCGAAGGCGGGCGAAGTGGACGCGGCACGCGACTTGCTGATGGAAAACCAGCCCATCATCAAGGAACTGGTCGACGCCCTCGCCGCCCACCACCGCTACAACGAAAACGTGTCCGCCAAGGGCGCGGCCGATGGCGCCGCCGCCGCTGCCAGCGCGCGCTGGATTTCCATCGGCCTGGCCCTGGCCGTGACGGCGCTGGTGGCCGGCATGGGTCTGCTGCTGGCGCGGCGCATCGCCGCCTCGCTGGCCAGCGCCATCGACGTGGCCCGCACCATCGCGGGCGGTGACCTCAGCGTGCAAGTGAACACCGCGTCAACCGACGAGGTGGGCCAGCTGATGAAGGCCATGGCGGACATGAGCGCGAGCCTGGTACGCATCGTGGCCGAAGTGCGTTCCGGCACGGACAGCATCGGCACGGCATCGGGCCAGATCGCGGCCGGCAACCTGGACCTGTCGGCGCGCACGGAGCAGCAGGCCGGCTCGCTGGAAGAAACCGCCTCGGCCATGGAAGAACTGACGGCTACCGTGCGGCAAAACGCGGACAACGCCCGCCAGGCCAAGCAAATGGCCGTCAGCGCCTCGGACAAGGCGCAGCGGGGCGGAGCAGTCATGGACGACGTGATACGCACCATGGAAGCGATCGACAGCTCGTCCAACAAGATCGCCGACATCATCAGCGTCATCGACGGCATCGCCTTCCAGACCAATATCCTGGCCCTGAATGCGGCCGTGGAAGCGGCACGCGCCGGGGAACAGGGGCGCGGCTTTGCCGTCGTGGCCACGGAAGTGCGCAACCTGGCGCACCGTTCGGCGGCCGCCGCCAAGGAAATCAAGGTACTGATCGGCGACTCCGTGGAACAGGTCGAACAAGGCGGCAAGCTGGTGCGGCAGGCCGGCGCCGCCATGACGGAAGTGGTCGACACGGCACGCGGCGTGACCGACATCGTCAGCGAAATCTCGGCCGCCAGCGCGGAGCAAAGCACGGGCATCGAGGAAATCAACCGCGCCGTCACGCAGATGGATGAAGTCACGCAGCAGAATGCGGCCCTGGTCGAGGAAGCGGCGGCCGCATCGCAGTCGCTGCAGGAGCAGGCGGCCAGGCTGGCTGGCGTGGTGGGTGCCTTCAAGCTCGCGCCTGCCCAGGCCGGCGCGGCGCCGCAAGCACACGCCGCCCGGCGGCCCGCACAGCACAAGGCGGCGCTCAAACTGGTCGCCACGCGCCCCGCAGGCCAGGCCAGAGCCGCGGCACCGGCCACCGCCGATGCGGGCGACTGGGACGTCTTTTAGGTCCGCCATCACGCAGCATCACTTGCCTAGATAGCATTCATTGGAGCACAGTCATGAACACCCTCTTCGCCATCCCCCCCTTCCTTCGCTGCGAAGACCTGTCGCTGATGCGCACGGCGCTGGCCCTGGCCGGCCTGGTGTTGCTGCTGGCCGCCCTGCTCTGGCGCCGTACCCGCGGGCGCCAGGCCGGCCGCGCGGCACCGGCCGATCTGCATGCACTGTTGCAGATGCGCAAGGCGGCCCCGCCGGCCAAGGTGGCCAACAGCGCACCGCCGCCAGCGCCCAGGGCGCCGGACACGCCGTCGTTCGACGCGGCCCGCCTGGACGCCATGTTCGGCTACGACCGGCGCCTGCAGGGCGAGATTCTGGCCCTGTTCGTGGCCGAGACGCGCGACCGCCTGGCCGGCATCGCCCATGCGCTGCGCTGCGAACGGACCGCGCCGGCGCGCGTGCTGGCGCAGGAAATCCTCGACGGCAGCCAGTCCATGGGTCTGCTCCCGCTGCAGGCGCTGGCGCGCCAGGCCGTGCACGCGGGCTTTTCCAACGATATCGGCGCGCTGCGCCGCCTGCATGCGGAACTGCTGATGGCGCTCGACGCGCTGTCGCAGGCCGTCACGGTCCTGCAGACGGCGGGCGCGGCGCAAGCCGATGACCGCAGCGGCGTCGGGAGCCGGCCATGAGCGCGCATATCGACCTCGCGCACCTGCCCGGCGGCGCCATCCTGCCTTCGCCCGCCGGGCGTTGCCACTGGCTGGCAAACTTGTGCGAGCAGCAGGTATCGCTCGATGAGCTGGCGGAACAACTGGGCTGCGATCCCGCCCTGACGGGCAAGGTCATCGGCCTGGCGAATGCGGGCGTACCGCCGGGCGAGCGCACGCATGCGGCGGTCAGCGCGGCGATGCTGGCCGCCATCGGCTTGCCCGCCCTGCGCCAGGCATTCGCCGCGCCGGCCCTGCCGGCGGCCACGTGCGCGCACTTCGACGCGCAGCGCTACTGGTCGCACGCGCTGGCCATGGCGTGCGCCGCCCGCGTGGCCGGCGACGCGCTGCAGCTGGCGCCGGCCGATGAGCTGTACAGCTGCGGCTTGCTGGCCAACTGCGGCCAGCTGGCCCTGGCCACCTGGCATCCGCAGGAATATGGAGAACTGCTGGGCCAGTACGGCAATGGCGCCAGGGCCCGGCTGCTGTGCGCGGAGTCGCAGCGCTTCGGCCGCCACCAGCTGGCGCTGTCGGCCATGCTCATGCAGGGCTGGGGCATGCCGGACATCCTGTGCGACGCCGTGCGCTGCCATGCCGCGCCGCCCGGCTTCGGGCGGGCCGGGCGCATGACGGACCTGGCCTGGCTGCTGAAGCTGGCCAGCGGCTTCGCCGACCTGATATTGCGCAACGGCGCGGGGCCGCGCGGACCGGTCCTGGCCGCCGCGCGGGTACTGGGCCTGGACAGAAACGACATGGAAACCCTGCTACGCCACAGCAGCGCCGAGTGCAGCGAACGGCGCGATCTCCTGGAACCGCAGACGCATATTGCCCCCGGCCGCACGCGCACGCGAGTCCGGCCCGCCGCACGCGAGGTTTTTAGTGAATTCATATAATTCGTTGAAATTGATTTTTTGAGCCCGATTGCGTATCATTCCCTTCAACTATATCCGCGACCATAAAGCCCATCATGCACACTGCAGACGTTTGCACTACCCAAAAGGCCGCTGAAATCCTCGGCATCTCGGTCACCTCGGTGCAACAACTGGTCGAGGCCGGCGTGATCGAAGCCTGGAAGACCAAGGGCGGCCACCGGCGCATTCCCCTCGCGGCCGTCGAAGCCTACAAGGGCAATCCCGGCCAGCCGGGCCAGGACCAGCGCGCGGCACGGGCCAACCGCCCCGTCCCATCGGGCCGTCCACCGTCCATCCTCGTGATCGAGGACAATCCCATCGAACGCGCGCTGTATGAAAAACAGATCGGTTCATGGGGCTTGCAGGCGGACTTGCGCTTTTGCGAGAACGGCTACCAGGCGCTGATGGAAATCGCCCGCGATCAGCCCGACATCCTGCTGGCCGACATCGTCATGGAAGGCATCGACGGCTACGAAGTGATCCGTACCATCCTGGCCGACCCGTTGCTGGCGGACATGCACATCGCCATGCTGTCGAGCCTGACGCAGGAAGAGCTGGGAGAACGGGGCGGCGTGCCGCCCGGCGTGGTGTTCTTTGCCAAGCCCGTCAATTACGACGAACTGCGCGGCTATCTGCGCGCCTGCTGCGCCGGCCATGCGCGGCGCAACAGCCTGGCCGCCTAGCGCGTCACCTTCCCGCCACCGCTTTCCCCTCGCCACGGAGCCGTCATGCCAGCCTATCGCCACATCGATCCTGCCGTGCTGTTCCACGCCACCGGCCACGACCTGGAGATGTTCCGCGCCCTGTCGCAGACCTACCTCGACACGTCGCCGGCCATGTTTGCGCGCGTCGAGCAGGCCGTGCGCGGCGGTGCGGCGCAAGCCATCGTGCATAGCTGCCATACCTTGCGCGGCACCGTGGCCCTGCTGGGCGCCAGCGCCCTGGTGGCGCGCCTGGCGGCGCTCGAGCAGCTGGTGCGCCATCAAGGTGCGGCGGCAGCGGACTGGCTGACCGAAACGGCGGCGCTGCTCGGCGCGGTGGAGCAGGAGGTTCGCCGCAGCATGCTTGAATACACGGGCGCGCAGGAATGAACGCGCGCCAGGCCGTCCTGCGCCTGGTGCACCGCTACCGGCCGCGCACCATGACGACCGTCGTGGGCCTGGTGCTGGTGGGCCTGCTGGCGCTGCGCATCGCCGTCTCCGGCGTGCTGCTGCACCGCGAAGCCGTCGATGACTGGAAACAGGACCTGTCGAACCTGTCGCTGCTGCTGGCGGAAAACACGGCGCAGAGCATGACGGCGGCCCGTTTGGTGCTCGACAGCGTCAGCAACGAGATCGAGGCCGCCGCCCCTGCGGACGCGCAGGCGCTGGCCGCCGCCGTCGGTACCCAGGCCATGCACCAGACGCTGCGGCACAAGATCGGCGGCGTGCCGCAAGTGGACGTCGTATCGATCGTCGGCAGCGACGCCAGCGTGCTGGCCTTCAGCCGCGCCTTTCCCGCGCCGTCCATCCGCCTCGGCGAGCGCGATTACTTCGAGTATCACCGGCGCCACCCGAACGGCGGCATGCACGTCAGCGCGCCCGTGCAAAACAAGGGCAATGGCGCCTGGACCTTCTATATCAGCCGGCGCATCAGCGGACCGGACGGCCGCTTCCTGGGCGTGGTGCTGGTCGGCCTGTCATGCGACTTCTTCAGCAAATTCTTCCAGAGCACCAGCATCGGCGAACACACGGCCTTTTCCCTGTACCGCAGCGACTACACGCTGCTGGCCCGCTGGCCGGCCGTGCCCGAGATGATGGGCAAGCGCAACCTGACGGGCAGCACCTACCGCCTGCTGGAACAGGGCAAGAGCGATGGCGTGCTGCAGGTGGACACGCCGCGCGCGGCCGACCAGGGACGCACGGTCGACCGCCTGGCCGGCATCCGGCTGGTGCGCGACTATCCGCTGGCCGTCAACGTGACCGTCACGGACGCGGTGTATCTGGCGGCCTGGCGGCGCATGCTGCGCACCATGGGCGGGGCGGCCGTGGTCAGCCTGCTCGTGCTGGCCGGGGCCATCGCGCTGATCCTGGCCCTGCTGCGGCGCCAGGAGCGCGACGCGGCCATGGCGCTGGCGCTGCAAACGCGCGCGGAAGCGGCGAATGCCGCCAAGTCGCGCTTCCTGGCCGTCATGAGCCACGAGATCCGCACGCCGATGGCGGGCATCGCCGGCATGGCCGAACTGCTGCAGGACACCGCGCTCGATGCGTCGCAGCGGCAGCATGCGCAGCGCATCGGCGATGGCGTGCAGCACCTGATGCGCATCCTGAACGATATCCTCGACCTGTCCAAGGTCGAGGCAGGCCAGATGGGCATCGAGCTGCGCGACTTCGACCCGCGCCTGCTGCTCGACGACGTGCTGGCGCTGCACCGCCCGCAGGCCGATAGCAAACAGCTGTTCCTGGTCAGCGAAATCGGCAACAGCGTGCCGCCGCTGATCTGCTCGGACCGCACGCGCCTCGCGCAAATCCTCGGCAACCTGCTCAGCAATGCCATCAAGTTCACGCCCTCCGGCACGGTGACAGTGCGCCTGCACCTGGAACCGGCCACGCCGGACGGCGCCAGCGCCTGCCTCGTCGCCATGGTCAGCGACCAGGGCATCGGCATGACGGGGCAGCAGCTGAGCCGCATCTTCGAGCCGTTTTGCCAGGCCGACGACAGCATCAGCGGCGCCTATGGCGGCACGGGGCTGGGCCTGACCATCTGCAAGCACCTGGTGGCACTGCTGGGCGGCGAGATTTTCTGCAGCAGCGCGCCCGGCGCCGGTTCCCGCTTCACCGTGCGCATCCCCTGCATGCCGGCGCAGGCGCCGGAGCCGGAGCCGGAGACAGCCGCGCCATCGGAATCCGCAGCCGCCTGCGCGCCCGTTCCCGCATCGGAAGGGGGCGCGCGCATCCTGCTGGTCGAGGACACGGCGCTGAACCGCCAGCTGGTGTGCCTGCAGCTGGGCGCGCGCGGCTACCGCATCGACACGGCGGAAAACGGCGAGCTGGGCTTGCAGGCGCTGGCCGAGCAGCAGTACGACCTGGTCCTGATGGACTGCATGATGCCCGTCATGGACGGCTACCAGGCGTGCCAGGCCCTGCGCGCCCGCGAAGCGGCCAGCGGCGCGCCGCGCCTGCCCGTCATCGCCCTCACGGCCGGCGTCACCGAGGACGACCGGCAGCGCTGCATGGCGGCCGGCATGGACGATTATCTGTCCAAGCCGTTTACGGCCGCCCAGCTGCGCGAAATGGTCGACCGCTGGCTGACGCGCCAGGCGGCGATACGCGAAGTAACCCCCAATAAATTATTGTAATTTCTGACTTCCATAACCGGCGCTGTGCTGTGTTGCCCGCAGCTAGCAGTGCTCGCACTGCGTCACTGCAGGCGCCTTGCACAGCATCCGGTTCTGTTCGTCATAAATTCACAATAATTTCCCGAGGATTACTTAGCCGCCCGGGCCGCGCACAATACAACACTTTCCCCGCAAAAAAATCATTTTAATCGTTAAAATCAATTATATTCGCTATAATTGATAAAACGACGCGCCAGCGACGCCGGGCATCCTCGCACAACGGCACAACTGGCGGCGGACCTTGCGGAGGCGGCATGCGGCAGCACAGATACTGGAAGGCCATGGCCTGGGAGCGTTGGGAGCGTTGGGATACGCGCACCCTGCTGTCGCTCTTCATGGCCGTGCTGCTGGCGGGCTTGTGGGGCATCACCATGCTGCAACTGCGGCACGCCTACGACGCCGCCGTCGCCGGCGCCGGGCGCGATGCGCGCAGCATGGCGCGCGTCTTTGACGAACACGCAATCCGCACGATCGAGGCGGCGGATCAGGCGGTCACGTATTTGCGCAGCCGCTACCAGGCGCTGGGCAGCCGCCTCGACATCGTGGCCGATCTGCGGCAAGGCCTCAATCCCGGCCCCCTGTACAACCTGTTTACCATCGTCGACGAACAGGGCGACACGGTGCTGTCGAGCCGCCCTTTCCAGCCCACCAACCTGGCCGACCGAGAGCACATCCGGGTACACATGCAGCGCGACAGCGGCGAACTGTATATCAGCAAGCCGGTGCTGGGCCGGGTGTCGAAAAAATGGTCGATCCAGATGACGCGCCGCATCAACCATGCCGATGGCCGCTTCAAGGGCGTGGTGGTGGTCTCGATGGACCCGTATTACTTTACCCGCCTGTACGACGAAGTCGACCTGGGCGACAACAGCTCCACCGAACTGGTCGGCAACGACGGCGTGGTGCGCGCGCGCCGGGTCGGCACCGTCGACACCATCGGCCAGGATATCGGCGGCAGCAAGGTATTTTCTCTGATGCAAGGTAAAACGCGGGGCGGCTTCACCGAACGCAGTCCCGTCGACGGCGTCCTGCGCTTTTACGCGTTCGAAAAACTGGCCGGCTACCCGCTGTACATGCTGGTCGGGCTGGACCGCGACACGGTATTGGCCGACTACGTCTCGCGCCGCGACCAGGCCTTGCTGATGGCGGCCATCACGAGCGCCCTGATCGTGCTGTCGTGGGCCGCGCTGGTGCTGCTGATCGGCCGCCTGGTCGACAGCCGCGCCAGGGCCATCGCCGCCAGCGAGGCGAAGTCGCGCTTCCTGTCGAACATGTCGCATGAATTGCGCACGCCCCTGAACGGCATCCTCGGCTTTTCCGAGCTGCTGCTGGAGCAGCTGCGCCAGCCGGAACAGGCCGCCTACGCGCAAACGATACAGGACAGCGGCCGCCAGTTGCTGGCCATGGTCGAGGCGGCGATGGAATTGAGCGCGCTCGAACAGGACCAGGTAAGGCTGCAGTCCAGCGCCGCGCCATTGGACCAGCTGCTGGAACTGGCGCTGGCGCCGCACCGGCCGCGCGCGGCCCACAAGGGCTTGCAGCTGGCCGCGCACGTGGCGCCCGCCACGCCGCCGAGCATCGATTGCGACCGCGTGCGCCTCGTGCGCGTGCTCGATATCCTGCTCGATAACGCCATCCGCTACACGGCTGCGGGCCGGGTCGACGTGCACGTCATGCACAGCGGCGCGGACCTGCAGATCGAAGTGCGCGATACGGGTATCGGCATCGCGCAGGCGCAGCAGGGCGTCATCTTCGACAAATTCTCGCAGGCGGACGACTCGCCGAGCCGCGCCCATGACGGCGCAGGCATGGGCCTGGCCATCGCGCGCCAGCTCGCCGTGCTGATGGGCGGCAGCATCGGCGTGGCATCCGCGCCGGGCCAGGGCGCCGTCTTCCGCCTGCACCTGCCCCTGTCCCTTGGGGGCAAATTGGCCACACTATCACATGCATAGTTGTGCGCAAAAGTTGTTCTCAATCCATATCGGGTATAGCATCGCCACATGACCTATCACACAGATGCGGCGGCGGTGCGCAGACAATGGATCGAATGGCTGTTCTTGCTCCTCGGGCTGCTCATCGTCGCTGCCGCCCTCGCCTATGCGCATCTGGCCGAGGCGACGCGCCATGACGCCGCCGAACGCGAGCGCCTGAGCGTGCTGACGGCGCTGCTGGCAAAAAATATCGAAGTCGACCTGGAGGCAACCAACCTGGTGCTGGGCGGCGTGATCCGCGACTATCTGGCCGCCGGCACGGCACCGGACGCCGGGCAAGCGCTGCCCCGGCGCCTGGCCGCGCTGGTCGACGCCATGCCTGGCGTGCGCACCATGCTGGTCATCGATGCGCAAGGCAAGCCGGTCGCCACCAACATCGCGGAACTGGCGGACCAGGATTTTTCGCGCCGCGGCTACTTCCAGACGGCGCGCGACGCCCCCGATGCGCGCATGCTGTACATCTCGGCGCCCTTCCATACCTTCAAGGGCGACCTGGTCATCACGGCGTCGCGCATGGTGCAGGACAAGCAAGGCCGCTTTGCCGGCGTGGTGGTGGCCACCTTCGCCCCCGAATACTTCACGGCCAAGTTCCGCACCGCCATGTACGCGCCCGACGTCTGGGCCGTGGTGCTGCATGGCGACGGCCGGCAGTTCCTGAATTACCCGGCCAGGACTGCCAATGGCGCCAATATGGACGTCCCCGGCAGCTTCCTGCGGCGCTTTCGCGACAGCGGCTATCAGGCGGGCGTCCTGAGCGGCGTCGACATTGCCGGCGCCCCCGCCGCCCCCCGCGTCATGGCCATGGCGACCATCGCCCCGCCGGCCCTGCACATGGACCGCGCCCTCATCATCGGCCTGAGCCGCGAAGAAGCGGCCATCGCCGCCCCGCTGCAACGCCAGGCGCTCGGCTACGTCCTTTCCTTTGCCGTGCTGGCGCTGGCCGCGGCCAGCCTGCTGTTCTGGAGCCAGCGGCGGCGCCGGCAGCAGGCCGCCTGGCATGCGGAGCAGGAAACGGAGCGCCAGGCCATGCAAGCCGTGTCCGACAGCGAAACGCGCTTTCGCACCCTGATCGAAGACGCGCCCGTGGCCATCGCCATCCTGCGCCACGGCCGCTTCATCTACTCGAATCCCCGCTACCGCAGGCTGCACGGCTACACGGCGGATGACAATCTGAACGGCCTGCCCTGGTCCGCCATGATTTCCGCGCCATCGCTGGCGGCGCTGGCCGCCAATGAAGCGCTGATCGAGGCGGATTCGCCCAGCGAACAGGTGTTCGAGGCCGTCGGCCTGGGCAAGCAGGGCCTGCCCGTGCCCATGTACAAGACCACCACGCGCGTGGTGCTCAAGGATGGACCGGCGACCCTGATCTTTGCCCAGGATATTTCCACGCAAAAGCAGGCCGAAGAGGCCATGCTGCTGGCGCGCGACGCGGCCGAATCGGCCAACCGCAGCAAGGCGGAATTCCTCGCCAACATGAGCCATGAAATCCGCTCGCCGCTCAACGCCATCCTCGGCATGGCCTGGCTGCTGGAACGCGACGGCCTCGATGGCGAAGCGCTGCTCATGGCGCGCAAGATCCGCGCCGCCGGCCAGTCCCTGCTGGGCATCATCAACGACGTGCTCGACGTATCGAAAATCGAGGCGGGCCACATGACCATCGAACGGGCGCCGTTCCGCCTGGCCGACGTGATCGAAAAGATCGCCGTCAGCATGGGCGTGGCCGCGCATGACAAGCCGATCGAAGTGCGCATCGGGCCGCTGCCCGATGGCGTCGAGCAGGTGATGGGCGACGCGCTGCGGCTGGAACAGGTGCTGGTCAACCTGACCAGCAACGCCATCAAGTTCACCGCGCAAGGCGCGGTCGAGCTGACGAGCGCGCTGGAGAGCCGCGACGGCGACGCCGCGGTGCTGTGTTTCAGCGTGCGCGACACGGGCATCGGCATCGCGCCCGAGGTGCAGGAGGCGATCTTTTCCGCCTTCGCCCAGGCCGATAGCTCCACCACGCGCCGCTTCGGCGGCACGGGCCTGGGCCTGACCATCTGCCGCCAGCTGGTGCGTCTGATGGGCGGCGCCATGCGCCTGACAAGCGTCATGGGCCAGGGCAGCACATTCAGTTTCACGGTGCCGCTGCAGCTGATGCCCGCCAGCGCCCCGTCCTCGCCCGACATGCAAGGCTTGCGCGTCTTGCTGGCCGACGGCAAGGCCGACTCGCGCGCCGCCGTGGCCGCCGTCGCGCAGGGTCTGGGCTGGCGCGTGCATGCCGTCTCCGGCGGCCAGGCGGCGCTCGAGCATGCGCTGGCCTGCGCCGAGGACGCGCGGCCCGGCGTCATCGTGCTGGCCGCGCGCATGCCGGACATGGACGGGGAAACCACGGCGCGCGCCCTGCGCGAGCACCTGCCGCCGCAGGATTGCCCCATCGTGATCCTGGCGGCCAGCGGCGCACCGGCGACAGCGCCCGCGCGCCGCCATACGGACCCGGCCAATCCGGCCGATGCCATCCTCAACGAACCGGTGACGGCTTCCAGCCTGTACAACGCGACGATGGAAGCGCGCCAGCGGCGTGCTGAAGCGGCCGGCCTGGACACGGGCCACGCAGCGCTGGGCGCACGCGTGCTGGCCGGCGTGCGCGTGCTGGTGGTTGACGACAGCGACATCAACCGCGACGTGGTCAACCATATCCTGTGCGACCAGGGCGCCCTGCCCTCGTTCGCCTGCGATGGCCAGCAGGCGCTGGACTGGCTGCTGGCCCACCCGTCCGACGTCGACATCGTGCTGATGGATGTGCAGATGCCCGTCCTGGATGGCTTGCAGGCGACGCGCGCGCTGCGCCAGCTGCCGCAGTTCCAGGACTTGCCCGTGGTGGCCCTGACGGCCGGGGCGTTCCGGACACAGCGCACGGCGGCGCTGGAAGCGGGCGTGAACCATTTCATCAGCAAACCGTTCGACGTGCCGCAGACCATCGCCCTGATCGCAAGCGCGCACCGGCGCCATGCGCAAGGGCTGCCGGCCCTGCCGCCGGCAGCGACCGAAGCGGCGGCGCCCTCGCGGGCAGGCGGTGCGGCGCCCGTGATCGACCTGGCGCAAGGGATGGCGCAGTGGCTCGACGAAGCGCCCTACCGCCAGCATCTGTCGCACTTCGGCAACACTTACCGCAACACGGTGGGCGCCATGCGCGCGCTGCTGGCGGCCAATGCACGCGGCGACGCCGCCGCGCTGGCGCACAAGCTGGCCGGCGTGGCAGGCAGCCTGGCCCTGCCCGCCACCCTGCAAGCCGCCCAGCAAGCCGAACAGCTGCTGCACGCGGGCGGCGATGCGTCAGCCGCGCTTGATGCCCTGGAACAGGCGCTGGCGCACGCCATCGATGCCGCCGCCGCATTCACGGCACAGACGCCGGCGCCCGGCCAGCCGGCCATGCCAGAAACGCAACATGGCAGCGCATGCCAATGATAGACTTGCCAATATGAAATTTTAGGAGACACCATGATCTGGTGCAGGGATTTGCTGTTGAGAGCCTTCATGCTGGGCATGCTGCTATTCGTCGTGGGCGAATCGCTGTCCTACTGGACGCCGGAAATCAGGAAACTGCTGGCCTGGCGCCCGTTCTGACGCCAGGCTAGCCTTCGCGGCCATCCACCCTGGCACGCCACAAATAAGGCGCATACACGCACGCATACAGGCCAAAGGCCAGCGACCAGCACGCGCCGGCCGCCAGCAGCAGCGGCATGGACAGCGCGGCGGGACCGACGGCAGCCAGCAGGCGCGCCAGCGCGCCAAGCTGGATCAGCCAGTACATCGCCGCTTCCGCCCTGCCTCCCTTGAGCGCACGTCCCGTGTGGCCCAGGGTGGTGCGCGTCATCATGCCGATGATCAGGCCCGCCATCGATCCCACCGTCAGCGCGTGCAAGGCGGCGCTGGCCGGCAGCAGACCCAGGCTGGCGGCCGCCAGCAGCGCAAAGCCGATGCCGATCCACGCGTAAGACAGGTGCAAAATCCACAGCAGCGGCACGCGCACCGTGCGCTGCGGCTGCCAGGCCAGCAGATTGGCCAGCGATACGCCTGCCGCGCACAAGGCCAGCGGCGCCGTCAGCCAGGCGGGCGCGCCGGCCAGCCACGCGATCGCGGCCGCCGCCATGCAGGCCACGGCGACCAGCGCGCGTTTCGGGCTGGCCACCGGCGTGCTGCCAGGTGCGCCATTGCGGGTAAACATGGGAATGACGCGCGCGCCGATCACCGATTCGATCAGCACGATGATGAAGATGGCCGCCTGCACGGGCACAAACAGCGACAGCGGCAGCCAGCCCAGCACGGCCGCGTGGAACAGGGCATTGGCCAGCGCCAGCAAGGCCAGCAGACCGACGAGAAACAGATTGCGCGTATTGCCCGAGCGGCGCAGCACCTGGTACAGGGGCCAGGCGGCCAGCGGCAGGAACAGCCAGTCGATCAGCGCCGGCAGCAGGCCGGGGCCGCACAGCATGGCCACGCGTCCCGCCAGCCACAGCCCCGCCAGCGCCATCAGCTGCGCACCGTGCGGCGTGGGCAAGCCCGTCCAGTTGCGCCCCGCCGTGTAGAGGAAACCGACGACGACGGCCAGCGCGAAGCCGAACACCATTTCATGCATGTGCCATCCCAGACCCACCTGCAGACCGCCCGGCAGCAGGCCCGCATAGCTGGCCAGCCACAGGGGAATGGCGATGGCCGCAAACACGGCCGCCAGCAGGTAGAACGGGCGGAAGCCCAGTTGCCAGACGGCGTGGCCGGCATGCCAGGGAGCGGCGCCTGCTGTCGTGGAAGGTGGAGAAGGTTCGCTGATCGGGGTGATGGCCATGATGGAGTCGCCTTTAAAGATATATTCAATATACTACTTTAAAAGCGCAGATGCCGCCATCGGCATAAAGGACTAGAGAGATAGCGAGAAGTCACCATGGGGTCTGACCCGGCGGGTCCGACCCCGACTCGGGCTACTTGCCCTGGCGGTGCTCGACCGCGTACACGGCCGCCTGCACGCGGCTCGTGAGGTTGAGTTTTTTCAGCACGTTCTGCACGTGGATCTTGACCGTGCTTTCGGCCAGGTCCAGGGTGCGGGCGATGCCCTTGTTGCTCTCGCCGCGCGACAGGCAGTCGATGATTTCCTTTTCGCGCGGGGTGAGCTTGTCGAGTTCCGACACGGGTTCCTCGCGCCGCGTGCCCGCCTGCAGCTGCGCCACCAGCTTGCCCGTCATCGCTTCGGCGATGACGACTTCGCCGGCCGCCGCGCGGCGGATGGCGCGCACCAGGTAGTCGGCGTCGATATTCTTGATCAAATAGCCGCAGGCGCCCGCGCGCAGGGCCGTGGCCAGGTCTTCGGCGTCTTCCGACACGGTCAGCATGACGATGGCCGTATCGGGGCAGTCGTGCTGCATCAGCTGCAGCGCTTCCACGCCGGACATGCCGGCCATGTTCAGGTCCAGCAGCACCACGTCGGGCTGCAGCTGGATGGCGCGCTTGATGCCTTCCACGCCATCGGCCGCCTCGCCGACAACGGAAAAGTCCGTATGGCGCTGCAGCAGCGAGCGTATGCCGCTGCGGAACAGCGCGTGGTCGTCCACCAGCATGACGGTGATCGGTTTATCGGAAGTCTCCATTTTTTTATACTTTCAGATAGTGGCTTAGGCGGCGCGGCGCTGCTCGCGCGACAAATGCAGTTCGACGGTCGTGCCGCCGCCGGGGCAGGCATGCACGTCAAACGTGGCCTCGATGCGCTGCGCGCGCTCGCGCATGATATGGATGCCGACATGGCTGTCGCCCTTTTCCAGCACGGCGGCAGCGTCGAAGCCGACGCCATTGTCGCTGATCGTCAGCGTAAAATCCTGGTGATCGGCGAGGCGCACCTCGACGTGGCTGGCCTGCGCGTGCTTGCGGATGTTCGACAGCGCTTCCTGCACGATGAATAATAACTGCAATTGCTGCTCGCGGGGGAATGGCGCGCCGTCGACGTCGGCCAGCAGCTCGGCGTCGATGCCCGTCTGGCGGCGGAATTTGTCCAGCGCCGCGCGCAGGGAGCCGATCAGGTCATCCTCCATCAGGCGGCTGCGGAAATTGGCCAGCAGTTCACGCACGTCCTCGTAGCTTTCCTTCACGCCCGCGTGCAGAGCCGGCACGATGCCCGCCACCTCGTCGAAACGCGCATTGCGCACGGAGTCGTCGAGCATCTGCACCTGCAGGTTGAGGAAGTTGAGGCTTTGTGCGATGCTGTCGTGCAGACCCTGCGCCACCAGGTTGCGCTCTTCGGAAATGGCCATCTCGCGTTCGCGCGCGGCCAGGCGCAGGTTTTCCAGCGCGATGCCCAGCAGCTGGCCCAGGGTTTCCAGCAAGGCCAGTTCGCGCGCGGAAAACACGCGCGCATGGCGGAAATGCAGGTTGAAAAAGCCCAGGTGCTGTTCGTGCGCGTGGATATGGAAAACGGAGACGGTGGCAAAGCCCTCGCGGTGGCAGCGCAGCTCGTGCGCCTTGTCGATGCGCCGCATGTCGTGCACCTTCGCCACCTTCATCTCGACGGCCGTGCCGCACAGGCAGTCGCCCACCTTCAGGCAATGCTCGGACGCCACCAGTTCTTCGGACAGGCCCGTATGCACCACCATGTGCAGGTTGCCCCGCTCGGCGTCGAGCACGCGCACGGTGGAACCGTCGGCCTCGAAATAATCGACGATGCGCTGCATGAAGCCGCCGCAGATATCTTCCAGGGGCTGCGGGCGCTGCAAAAAGGCCGCGCTTTCATACAGCAGTGCCAGTTCGCGGTTGCGGTATTCGAGCGTGGCCGTCTTGCTGCGCACGCCCTCTTCCAGGTTGCCGTACAGCGCCTGCAGGCGGTCGGCCATCTGGTTGAAGCCGCTGGCCAGCTGGCCGAATTCGTCATTGCTCTCGACGGCCAGGCGCACGCTGAAGTCGCGTTCCTTCATGCGCTGCATGCCCAGGCGCAGCCGCGTCACCGGTTCGATGATGAGCATGAACATCAGGTAAATCATGCTGACCGTGCCGATGACGGCCATGCCGACGAGGATCAGCTGCGAGGCGCGCAGCCAGAAGGTGCGCTGTTCGCTATCGTGCTCGATCAGGCGCACCAGCTGGTCGACCTGTCCCACGAAAGTGTCGGCATCATGCTCGAACTGGCGCGCGCGCACAATGGAATCGGCGGCCAGGGCGGCCGGACGCAAGGCACTGCGCCAGGCGACGCCGATGCGTTCGAATTCGGACTTGATGGCCGTGCTGGGGGGCAGGAACAGGGGACGCTGCGGGTCGCCGTGGCCGATCTTGGCCAGGGTCTCGTCGATCAGCAGCACTTGCTGGCGCGCCTGCTCGCGGGCGTCGCTGGCAAGCAGCAGGGTCAGGCGGTAGGTCTGCATGCGCAGCCGGCCCGTCTCGTTGATGGCGGCCGAACTGCCTTCGAGCTGCCACGACAAAAACAGGGTGCAGCCGATGGCGCTCAAGGCCAGCACCAGCATGAGCAGCAGCGCGCCGACAATCTTGGTCGACAGCTTCTGCCAGGAGGAAAACATCGCCTTGAATTTCATACTACCCCTAATGAATGCCTGTTTGTGGCCCCTATGCAGTCAAGTCAGCGACATCACTCCACCCACAGGCAAAGATCCGGGGTCAGACCCGGCGGGTCTGACCCCAGCAGTGACACCTCCACTCAGCCGCCCGTCTGCGCCATGAACCTGATAATTTTATCGGGCTGCGTATTGAAATCATGCTGCTGCGGCTTCAGTTCGATGGCGGCGCGGATCGCCGCCTCGATCTGCGCATCCGTGGCCCCGCCGCGCAGCATGGGGCCAAACGCGAATTTCTCTTCCTGTCCCAGGCACAGGTACAGGGTACCATCGACGGACAGGCGCACTCGGTTGCAGGTGGCGCAAAAATGCTGCGACATGGGCGTAATGAAGCCGATGCTCGAGCGTCCGTCGGGGGTCGCCATGTAGCGCGCCGGCCCTCCCCCCAGTTCCATTGCCTGCGGCACCAGGCCGAAGCGGGCCGCCAGGCGTTCGCGCACGGGGCCCAGCGGCATGTAGCTGGCATTGCGGCCCGTGCTGCCCATCGGCATGGCTTCGATCAGGCGCAGGATGAACTGCTGCTCGATGCAGAAGGCCGCCATGGCCTCGATCTGGCCGTCATTGATGCCGCGCATGGCCACCATATTGATCTTGATCGGGTCGAAACCGGCCGCCTTGCCCGCCATCAGGCCATCCAGAATGGGCTGCAGGCTGTCGCGCCCCGTGATCTGCTGCATGCAGGCGCGGTCGAGCGAATCGAGGCTGACGTTGATGCGGTCCACGCCGGCCGCGCGCAAGGCCACGGCATGCTTGCCCAGTTGGGTGGCATTGGTCGACAGCGACAGGTCGTCCAGACCGGGCAGCGCGGACAGCCTTTGCGCCAGCTGCGGCAGATTGCGCCGCAACAGGGGTTCGCCGCCCGTCAGCCGCACGCGGCGCGTGCCGAGGCGCACGAAAATGCCCAGCAGGCGCTCGATCTCGTCGAACGTCAGCCAGTCCTTCGGCTCCTCGAAGCCGCGAAATCCCTTGGGCATGCAATAACCGCAGCGCAAATCGCAGCGGTCGGTGACGGACAGCCGCACATAATCGATCGAACGGCCAAAACGGTCCTGCAACTTGACGCTACCCATGACGCTACTCCTGATTCTTCCGTGATTGTAAAGGCTGGGGCACAATCTGGCTGTGCCCCAGAAGGCCTAGCGGCCTACGCCTTTTTAGCTACGCATTTCTACTTACTGAACCAGCGGGCTGGCTGTGCCTTCGAGCTCGATACCGGCGATGTCCGCGCGCCCCACGAGCAGGTGCAGGTACTGGTGCACGGCGCGCTGCCACGCCGCCCGCGCCAGGCGGTCGGCGATCTGCGCCTGCACCGCTTCGTACGGGATGGCCTGGCCTTCGACCCGGCGCAGCACCTGCACGATGTGGTAGCCGAAGCGCGTTTCCAGCAAATGGCCGGCCAGCGCGCCTGCCTCCAGGCGGAACACGAGGGCGTCGAATTCCGGCACGCTCTGGCCCGGCGACAGCTGGCCCAGGCTACCGCCCAGGGCGCCGGACGGACAGTTCGAATACTGCGCCGCCAGTTCGGCGAAGCGCTCGGGCGCCAGTTTCAGGGCATCGAGCACGGCTTGCGCCGTCGTGCGCAGCAGCTCCAGGGGCGCCTCCGGCGTCACCTGAAACAGGATGTGGCGCGCCTCGACCAGCGCCCCGCTGCGAAACAGCTGCGGGCGCTGTGCATAAAAGGTGCGGCAAGCCGCATCGTCGGCGGGCGGCACGCGCACTTCCTGCGCGAACAGCGCCTCGATGCGGTCGTCATCGCTGCCGCCCTGCACGCCGAGGCGTTCGGCCTCGTCCAGCAGCAGCCGGCGCAGCACCAGTTCATGCACGGCCTGTTTCAGCGGATTGCCGGCACCGTCGTGATGCGGCAGTTCCTGCGCGATGTCGGCATCGTCGATATCGATGCCATTGACGGAGATTCCCATGATATGACTCCTTTCTTAACGGCGACGAACCAGTTGCCAAGTGCGTCCCAGATAAGCGACTGCGCCAAAGCCGCTCCACACGTGCACCAGACGGGTGAACGGGAAGATGACGAACAGCGACATGCCCATGAACAGGTGCAGCTTGAACACCAGCGGCGCGTCGACGATGAAGCTGGCGGCGTCGCCGCGGAAGGTGACGATGTGCTGCGCCCAGTTCATCAGCAAGACCATCATGTGGCCATCCATGTGCGATGCCGAGACGAAGATAGACGACAGGCCCAGCAGCAAGGTCAGCAAAATCCACACCATCACCAGCTTGTCGCCGGCCGTGGTGACGGCGCGCAGCCGTGCATTGCCGAAGCGGCGCGCCAGCAGGATCAGGATGCCGGCCAGGCACAGCCCGCCCATCACGCCGCCGGCCGCCATGGCCACGCCCTGCTTCAGGCTATGCGACACGCCCAAGGTATCCCACACCCAGACCGGGGTCAGCAAGCCGGCCGCATGGCCGAACAGCAGGCCGATGATGCCGATGTGGAACAGGATATTGCCCAAACGCAGGCTGCCGCGGTGCAGCAGCTGGCTGGAATCGGACTTCCACGTGTATTGCTCGCGGTCGAAACGGATCAGGCTGCCGAGAAAAAAGATGGCCAGCGCGATGTATGGATAAATGCCATACACAAATTGATGTAAATAATTACTCATGATGTACTCTCCTCATGCGGGCGCGCTTCAAGCGGCGCGGCGCGGCTGCGGGTGAAAATGCACGGGATGGACGCCGCCCGGGGCTTGACGCAGCAAGGGCTCGACGCCGTCCGCACCGGGACCGAAGGTTTCCAGCGCTTCATCCATGTCGCGCACCGGCGGTTCGGCCAGCATTTCGGCCGCCACGGGACTCAGGCGTTCGAGCACGGTGAAGACGGGCGCATACGGGCTGCCGTTGGCCGTCAGCTTGCGGCCGATGTGGGCCAGCACGTGGACGGCGTCGCCCAGCAGCGGCGCCGAGACTTCCTCGTCGAGCTGCGCCAAAAACTCCAGGAACAGGGGCACGAAGTCGGGCAAGTCGTCGCCCACCATTTGCAGGCCGTGGCGCTTGTATTCCTCCATCAGGTCGACCATGGCCTGGCCCCGGTCGCGCGATTCGCCGTGGATATGCTCGAACAGGTGCAGCGAGTGCGACGGATTGCGGTCGAACGTGGCCACGTACTGCTGCTGCAGGTCGATCAGGCTGCTGCTTTCCAGGTGCGCCAGCAAGGGCCGCAACAGCGCCTGCTGCTCCGGCACGGCCGCCAGCGCGGCCTCCAGTTGCGGCAGGTGCGCGATCAGCTCGGGCTCGGGATACAGCAGCAGGCGCGACAGGACTTGGTAGTGATGCATAGCGTTGTTCATATCGGTTCCTTAGGCGCCAGGCGCCGTTTTGCGCGACTTCGGCATCTGCATGAAGATGGCCGAACCGTGTTTTTTCTTGCCGAACAAGGTCGGTTCGCTGCTGCCGTCCGAGCAGCCGTTGCCGAAACTGAAGCCGCACGAACCCTTCTCGTTGAAGCTGTCCTCGGCCATTTCCTTGTGGCTGCTGGGGATGACGAAGCGGTCTTCGTAATTGGCGATGGCCATGATGTGGTACATGTCCTCCACCTGCGCCTTGGTCAATCCCACTTGCTTGAGCACCGTGAGGTTCTCCACCTTCTCGACCGTCTTGCTGCGCATGTAGGCACGCATGGCCAGCATGCGGTCCAGCGCCGTGACGATGGGCGGCTGGTCGCCGGCCGTCAGCAAATTGGCCAGGTACTGCACGGGAATGCGCAGGCTTTGCGTGTCCGGCAGCATGCCGTTGACGCCCAGCTTGCCCGATTCGGCGGCCGCCTGGATCGGCGACAGCGGCGGCACATACCACACCATCGGCAAGGTGCGGTATTCGGGATGCAGCGGGAACGCCACTTTCCACTCGACGGCCATCTTGTAGACGGGCGACTTGACGGCCGCTTCGAGCCAAAGGTCCGGGATGCCCTGGCGGCGCGCCTCGGCGATGATGGCCGGGTCGTGCGGATCGAGGAACAGGCCCAATTGCGCCTGGTACAGATCCTGCTCCTGCGGCACGGAGGCGGCAGCCTCGATCTTGTCGGCGTCGTACAGCAGCACGCCCAGGTAGCGGATGCGGCCCACGCACGTTTCCGAGCACACGGTAGGCTGGCCGGCCTCGATGCGGGGGAAGCAGAACGTGCACTTCTCCGCCTTGCCGGACGACCAATTGTAGTAAATCTTCTTGTACGGGCAACCGGAGATGCACATGCGCCAGCCGCGGCACTTGTCCTGGTCGATCAGCACGATGCCGTCGTCTTCCCGCTTGTACACGGAGCCGGACGGGCAAGACGCCACGCACGTCGGGTTGAGGCAATGCTCGCACAGACGCGGCAGATACATCATGAAGGTGTTTTCGAAGGTGCCGTACATCTCCTTCTGCATGTTGTCGAACAGCTTGTCCTTGCTGCGCTGGGCAAACTCGCCGCCCAAGTCATCTTCCCAGTTCGGGCCCCACTCGATTTTTTCCATCTTTTTCCCCGTCAGCACGGAGATCGGACGGGCCGTCGGCGGCGTCTGCGACAGCGGCGCGCTTTGCAGGTGCTCGTAGTCGTAGGTGAACGGCTCGTAGTACTCGTCGATGGCGGGCAGGTTCGGATTGGCGAAGATATTGGCCAGGATCTTCAGACGGCTGCCCTGGCGCGGCTCGATCTTGCCAGAGTCCGTGCGGCGCCAGCCGCCATTCCACTTGTCCTGGTTTTCCCACTGCTTCGGATAGCCGATGCCGGGCTTGGTTTCCACGTTGTTGAACCATGCGTACTCGACGCCGTCGCGGCTGGTCCACACGTTCTTGCAGGTGACGGAACAGGTGTGGCAGCCGATGCACTTGTCCAGGTTCAGCACCATGCCGATTTGCGCTCTGATTTTCATACTATGCTCCTTCTTCCTGCAACGGGCCTTCGAGCCAGTCGACCTTGTTCATCTTGCGCACCAATACGAATTCATCGCGGTTGGAGCCCACCGTGCCGTAGTAATTGAAGCCGTACGCCAGCTGGGCGTAGCCGCCGATCATGTGCGTCGGCTTGGGCACGGCGCGCGTCACCGAGTTATGGATGCCGCCCCGCTTGCCCGTCATCTCCGCGCCAGGCACGTTGATGATCTTTTCCTGGGCGTGGTACATCATCGTCATGCCGGCCGGGATGCGCTGGCTGACGATGGCGCGCGCCGTCAGGCTGCCGTTCACGTTGAAGACCTCGATCCAGTCGTTGTCGACGATGCCTGCCGTCTTCGCGTCGGTTTCCGACAGCCACACGTGCGGTCCGCCGCGCGACAGGGTCAGCATGCGCAGGTTGTCCGAATACGTGGAGTGGATGCCCCACTTCTGGTGCGGCGTCAAAAAGTTCAGCGCCAGCTCCTTGTTGCCGTTCGGCTTGGTGCCCAGCAGCGCTTCCGTCGTCTTCGTGTTGATGGCCGGCTTGTACACGCACAGTCCCTCGCCGAAGTCGCGCATCCACAGGTGATCCTGGTAGAACTGCTGACGGCCCGTCAGGGTGCGCCATGGAATCAGTTCATGCACGTTGGTATAGCCGGCCGTGTAGCTGACTTCCTCGCTTTCCAGGCCCGACCAGGTGGGCGAAGAAATGATCTTGCGCGGCTGCGCCTGCACGTCGCGGAAGCGGATGCTGTCATGCTCGCGCGGCAGCGCCAGATGCGTGTGCTCGCGTCCCGTGATGGCGGACAGCGCGGCCCAGGCCTTGACGGCCACGTGGCCATTCGTTTCCGGCGCCAGCGACAGAATCATTTCGGCTGCATCGATGGCCGTATCGAGGCGCGGCTGGCCCTTCGACACGCCTTCATCGAGCACCGTGCGGTTGATGCCCCGCAATACCTCGACTTCATGGCCCGTTTTCCAGGAAATGCCCTTGCCGCCATTGCCGATGGTTTCCAGCAGCGGTCCGATCGAGGTGAACTTCTTGTAGACGTCGCGGTAATTGCGCTCGACCACCGTCATGTTCGGCATGGTCTTGCCGGGAATCGCATCGCATTCGCCGGCGCGCCAATCCTTGGGATCGAAGGGCTGGCCCAGTTCGCCCGGCGTGTCGTGCATCAGCGGGGTGAGGATGATGTCTTGCTGGGTGCCCAGCAGCTCGCCGCCGATTTCCGAGAATTTCTCTGCCAGCCCCTTGTAGATTTCCCAGTCCGACTTCGATTGCCACAGCGGCTGCACGGCTTCGGACAGCGGATGGATGAACGGATGCATGTCCGACGTATTCAGATCGTCTTTTTCATACCAGGTGGCCGTCGGCAGCACTACATCGCCATACAGGCAGGTGGTCGACATGCGGAAATCCAGCACCACCAGCAGATCGAGCTTGCCTTCGGCGGCCGGGCGCACTTTCACCTGTTTCGGCGTGATGCAGTCGTCTTCGTCGCTGAGCAAGCCGTTCTGCGTGCCCAGCAGGTATTTCAGGAAGTACTCGTGGCCCTTGCCCGAGCTGCCCAGGATGTTCGAGCGCCAGACAAACATATTGCGCGGGAAGTTGGCCGGATTGTCCGGATCGTCGCACGAGAACTGCAGCTGGCCCGCCTTGATCTGGTCGAGCGCATACGCGGCCGGCGCCTGCCCTGCCGCCTTGGCGGCCTTGGCCACCTCCAGCGGATTGGTCTGCAGCTGCGGCGCCGATGGCAGCCAGCCCATGCGCTCGGCCTTGGCGTTGTAATCGAGCAGGGTCAGGTCGCCCGTGCCGCCGGCCGCCGATGGCGAGGCGATGTCGCCCGTTTCCAGCTTTTCATGGCGCCACTGGCTCGTGTGGGCATAGAAGAACGAGGTGCCGTTCATCTGGCGCATCGGGCGCACCCAGTCCTGGGCGAAGGCCAAAGGCGTCCAGCCCGTTTGCGGACGCAGTTTTTCCTGGCCCACGTAATGGGCCCAGCCGCCGCCCGACTGGCCGATACAGCCGCACATCATCAGCATGTTGATGATGCCGCGGTAGGTCATGTCCATGTGGTACCAGTGATTCAGGCCGGCGCCCACGATGACCATGCTCTTGCCGCGCGTCTGGTCCGCGTTTTCCGCGAACTGGCGCGCCACGGTGATGACGTCGGCGCGTTTCACGCCCGTGTGCTTCTCTTGCCACGCGGGGGTGTACGGCACGTCGTCGTCATAGCTCTCGGCCACGTTCTCGCCGCCCAGGCCACGGTCGATGCCGTAGTTGGCCAGGGTCAGGTCGAATACGGTGGTGACGAGGCCCGTCGTGCCGTCGGCCAGGCGGATGGTTTTCACCGGCACCTTGCGCAGCAGCATGTCGGACGCGTCCTTGCCGCCGAAGTAGGCAAAACCCACTTCCGTGACGGCGTCGCTGTCGTTGATCATGGAGAGCATCGGCACGATGGGCGCGCCGCTGCCGCCGGCCTTCTGTTCCAGGTTCCACTTGCCCGACTCGCCCCAGCGGAAGCCGATGGAGCCGGCCGGCGCGGTAATGGCGCCCGTGGTTTCATCGATGACGAGGGTTTTCCATTCCGGGTTGTTGGTTTCGTCGAGGTTGTTGTCCAGGTGCGAAGCGCGCAGGAAGTAATCGGGCACCAGGGTGCCGTTATGCTCCTTGAGCAGCACCAGCATGGGGAAGTCCGTGTACTGGCGCGCATAGTCGCGGAAGTAGGCGCTCTGGCCTTCCGAGTGGAATTCCTTGAGGATGACGTGGCCCATGGCCAGCGCCAGCGCGGCGTCCGTGCCCTGTTTCGGCGCCAGCCAGATGTCGCCGAACTTCACCATTTCGCCGTAGTCGGGCGAGATGGCCACGGTTTTCGTGCCTTTGTAGCGCACTTCCGTGTAGAAGTGGGCGTCCGGCGTGCGCGTCATCGGCACGTTCGAGCCCCACACCATCAGATAGGTCGAGTTGTACCAGTCGGCCGATTCCGGCACGTCCGTCTGTTCGCCCCACACTTGCGGGCTGGCCGGCGGCAAGTCGCAATACCAGTCGTAGAAGCTCAGGGCCACGCCGCCGATCAGCGACAGGTAGCGCGTGCCGGAAGCATAGCTGACCATGGACATGGCGGGAATCGGCGAGAAGCCGACGATGCGGTCCGGGCCGTATTTCTTGATCGTCAGCGCGTTCGCGGCGGCGATGATTTCATTCGATTCTTCCCACGTGGCGCGCACAAAGCCGCCCAGGCCGCGGATGGATTTGTATTGCTGCGAGCGCACGGGGTCCTGGCTGATCCAGTCCCAGGCCGTGACGGGGTCCATGGTCTTGCGCGCTTCGCGCCACATTTCCATCAGGCGGCCCCGCACCATCGGGTATTTCACGCGCTGGGCCGAATACACGTACCAGGAATAGCTGGCGCCGCGCGGGCAGCCGCGCGGTTCGTGGTTGGGCAGGTCGGGCCGCGTGCGCGGGTAATCGGTTTGCTGGGTTTCCCAGGTGATCAGGCCATTCTTGACGTACACCTTCCAGCTGCACGAGCCGGTACAGTTCACGCCATGCGTGGAGCGCACGATCTTGTCGTGCTGCCAGCGCTGGCGGTAGGCGTTTTCCCAGGTGCGGTCTTCGTCGACCACGGTGCCATGGCCGTTCGAAAACGGCTCGGCGGGCTTGCTAAAAAATTTAAGACGGTCCAGAAAGTGACTCATGCTACCTCCACATTGCGCCGCCGGAGCGGCGCCAGGTCATAAAAACGCTGCAAGCCGGATGGCCCACGCGTCGATACAAACAGTCTATCGACGCGCCGTGCCCGGCGGTATTGGCAAGAAGTCGGTTTCCGGCACCAGGAATGCATAGGCGCGTAGTCACCCGGATAGTCACTATTGCCTATGGGCGCCGCGACCGTGCTGCGGTATACCTGTCGTCATCGTTCAACACAGAGAAAGAGCACCATGTCGATTACCGATTACGCCAGCCTGCTGCACAGCGCCCGCAACCAGGAGCAGCCGCAACGCCTGCTGTTCACCTTTACCCAGGCGCAGGCCCAGCCTGGCGGCCAGGGCAAGTCCCTCACGCCCGTGATGTGCGCCGACAAGCTGCCCGATGAACTGGGCAGCTTCGAGACATTGAAGGAGGAGTCGAAACAGATGCAGACGCACTGGGACGTGGTCTTCGTGGCGGGACTGGCGGGTCGCGAGGGCCAGCCGCCCGCCGCGCAGGAATGCGAAGCGCCCCTGCGCGCCATGGTGACGGCGATCGAGCAAGGCCGCATCGACAGCCTGCTGGCGTTTGACCGCAGCGGGGATTTATTGCGTTTTAGCTGAGGGAATTTGTCGGATTACGGCCTGCGGCCTCGGCGGCCCCGCCTAATCCGACCTACCAGATGTAGGCCGGATTAGCGTAGCGTAATCCGACACATTGTTGGCGGCACGTTTCGGATTACCTGGCCGCATCCGGCCAAGGGCGCTCATGCAGATGGCGCGCCCGCTCTATCGGACAGACAAGCGGCAAAAACTGCTGCTGGCGCGCCGAATAGGCCATCAGCGCCCCGCTGTCGATGTCGAAATACCAGCCATGCAGTTTCAATACGCCCTGCTCCACCCGGCGCTTGAGCCACGGGTAGGTGAGCAGGTTGTCCAGCGACTGCAGGATGCTGGCCAGTTCGCACGCATGGTGCTGTTCCTCCGACGAGCGGTGCGCCAGGTCACGCCGCACCCTTTGCGCCACCGGTTCGGCGATGCGCATCCACTGTCCCACGAAGTCCGTTTCCTGCCCTTCCGCGCGCGGCTGCGGTTCCAGCAGCGCGCGGATGCCGCCGCAGCGCGCATGGCCCAGCACGATGACCCTGGCCACTTCGAGCTTGCAGACGGCGAATTCGATGGCCGAACTGACGCCGGGCGGCGCGTCTGGCGTGCACGGCGGCACCAGGTTGGCGATATTGCGCACGACGAACATGTCGCCCGGGTCGCTGCCCGTCAGCAGCATCGGATCGACCCGCGAATCGCAGCAGCCGATCAGCAGGGTCGTGGGCCGCTGCCCGTCGCGCAGGCTGTCGTACAAGGTTTGCGGCTCGCTGAAATACTGCTGCTGAAACAGGCTGAAGCCGTTGACGAATTTTTCCAGTTCTTCCATGACATACTCTCATTTCCTCAACGTCTGGCAAGAACGACTTGCCAGACATTCCAACTTTAGCAAGGCATCGGCGCATTCTTGCGCGCATAGCACCACCAGGTGATGGCGATGCAGCTGACATAAAAGCCGATGAAGCACCACAGGGCCGCGTCGGGGCTGCCCGTCAGCGCAATCGACGTGCCATAGCTTTTCGGGATGAAGAAGGCGCCGTAGGCCGCCACGGCCGACGTGAAGCCCAGCACGGCCGCGCCTTCCTTGTTGGCGTCGACGATCGCTTGTTCCTGCGCCGCCTTGCCCTTGCCGGCGGCCGCGCGCTGGTGCTCCGTCAGGAAGATCACGGGGATCATGCGGAAGGTCGAGGCATTGCCGATACCCGTGCCGGCGAACAGCAGCATGAACATCCAGAAGAAGCCGTTGAAACTGCCCGCAGTGTGCACACTTCCGCCCGCTTGCGGCATGAAGTACAGCACGCCCAGCACGGCGCCTATCATCAAGAGGAACGACCACAGGGTGACGCGGGCGCCGCCCAGTTTGTCGGAAATCACGCCGCCGGCCACGCGCGCCAGGGCGCCGACCAACGGTCCCAGGAAGGCGTAATCGAGCGGGTTGACGTCGGGGAACTGGATCTTGATCAGCAGCGGGAACGCGGCCGAGTAACCGATGAAGGAGCCGAAGGTGCCCGTGTACAGCCAGCACATGAGCCAGTTGTGCTTGCGCTTGAAGATCACGGCCTGTTCGGAAAACGACGCCTTGGCCGACGCCAGGTCATTCATGCCGAACCAGGCCAGTAAAGTCGACAGCGCGATGAACGGCACCCAGATGAAGCCCGCGTTTTGCAGCCACATCTCCTTGCTCACGCCATTCTTGACCCAGGTGAGCGAATCGCCGCCCCAGGCGCCGAAGACGGCGAACGTGATCACCAGCGGCACGACGAACTGCACCACCGACACGCCCAGGTTGCCCAGGCCCGCATTCATGCCCAGCGCGAAGCCCTTGCTCGCCTTTGGATAGAAAAAGCTGATGTTGGCCATCGACGAGGCGAAATTGCCGCCGCCGAAACCGCACAGCAGCGCCAGGATCAGCATGGTCGGATAACCGGTGTTCACGTCCTGCACGGCCAGGCCGATGCCGATGGCGGGAATCAGCAGCGAACCCGTGGAAATGGCCGTCCAGCGGCGGCCGCCGAAGATCGGCACCATGAACGAGTAAAAGATGCGCAAGGTGGCGCCGGACAGGCCCGGCAAGGCCGTCAGCCAGAACAGCTGGTTGTTACTGTAGGTAAAACCGATGTTGGGCAGGTTGACCACCACCACGCTCCACACCATCCACACGGCGAACGCCAGCAGCAGCGCGGGAATCGAAATCCACAGATTGCGCGCGGCCGTGGCCTTGCCCGTGCTTTGCCAGAAGCTCGGTGTTTCCGGCTCCCAGGTATTGATCATATAGCGGCTCATGCTTTAACTCCTGCAGGTTGAGTAGTTGGTGCCGCACGCAGCGGCTTGAACGAGAAATGCATCCAGACGAGGGAAACGCAGACGGTGCCGTACAGGAGCATGAAGGAACTCGAACGCACGCCCGTGAAGTCCACCAGGGCGCCGAACATCACGGGCAGGATGAAGCCGCCCAGGCCGCCTGCCAGCCCCACCACGCCCGAGACGGCGCCGATGTTGTCGGAAAAATCATCGCCGATGAACTTGAAGACGGACGCCTTGCCGACAGCCATGGCGATGCCGACGATGAACAGCAGCACGGTGAACCACAGCGGCGACAGGCCGATATGGAAGGCCAGCGGCCCCGTGACGGTCTCGATCACCATCTGCGTTTGCGGATACGACAGCAGGAAGAAGCACACCCAGCACACCCACATCACGGCCCAGGTGACTTTCGCCGCACCGTATTTGTCGGAGATCCAGCCGCCCAGCGCGCGCAGCACGCCGCCCGGCAGCGAGAAGCAGGCGGCCAGCAGCGCCGCGTGCTTCAGATCAAAACCGTATTCGGCCACGTAATACTTCGTCATCCACAGGGCCAGCGCCACGTAGCCGCCGAACACCACCGAGTAGTACTGGCAGTAGCGCCACACGCGCGGATCCTTCAGCACCTTCATCTGGGCCGAAAAACTTTCGCCCGATGGCGCCAGGTGCGATTTGTCCGTGTACGAAAACAGCCAGAAGATGATGGCCGTGGCCAGCATGGCCACCGCATACACCTTGGGCAGCATCTGCCAGCCGAAGGCGGCGACGATGCCCGGCGCGACGAACTTGGTCAGCGCGGAACCGGAGTTACCGGCGCCGAAAATGCCCATCGCCAGGCCGCGGCGCTCCTTTTCGTACCAGCGCGCCACGTACGGCGTGCCGACGGAAAACGAACCGCCCGCCAGGCCCACGAACATGCCCAGCACAAGGAAATGCCAGTAGGCGGTGGCGTAGGAAATCAGGTAGATCGGCACCACGCTGGCCAGCATCAGCAGGAAGAAGACGCGGCGTCCGCCGTATTTGTCCGTCCAGATGCCCAGCGGCACGCGCACGAGGGAGCCCGTCAGCACGGGCATGGCGGCCAGCAGGCCGAATTGCGTTTCAGTCAAGCCCAGGCTGGTCTTGATGGGGATGCCCAGTACGGCAAACATCATCCAGACTGCAAAGCAGATGGTAAATGCGAAGGTACTGCTGATTAATACGGACGCCTGCTTGCGCCGCATGCCCGGTTCGACTGCCTTGTTACTGCTGTTACTGTTCTTGTTAGTGCCATCTAGGGTAGCCACGATGTTTCTCCATGAATGCACTGGCCGTCTGGCCAGCCGTCCCGACCAGCTTACGTGGCAGCGGCGAAAGGCACTATCGGCCACAGGGTGATTCCGGGAAGGCAATCTGGATAGCCGCATCGGCAAAAGTGACTAGATGACGGGGGTGCGCGCCTAGCCTGGATGGCGGGTGTTTTACAAACCGGTGCATTTTTGGCACACTCGGCGCCTGGAGAAAAGGAGCGGCATGCAGAACAGGCACGAAACAGACGACATCATCACGCGCGTGGCCCAAGCTGGCGATGTGAAAGCCATGCTGGCCTGCGACGCCTATGCCCAGACCCACCCGGAGCGTGGCAAGGCCGTGCGCGCCGCCGTCGGCAAGGGCCACTGCCAGGTGGCCCTCCGGGCCGGCCAGATGGCAGGCTATGTGCTCCTGCACGACGACTTCTTCGGCCACGATTTTGTCTCGCTGGTGGTGGTCGCGCCCGCGCACCAGTGCTGCGGCGTGGGATTGCGCCTGCTGGCGGCCGCCGCGGACGCGTGCCAGACAGGGAAGCTATTCACCTCGACGAACCGGTCGAACGGCGCCGCGCAACGGCTGTTCGCCGGCGCGGGCTTCGTGCGCAGCGGCCGGATCGACCATCTCGATGAGGGCGATCCGGAGTTCGTGTACGTGAAATTCCTGCGTTAGCTGCATCTCGTCCCGACGGCGTATGGCGCAGGACGCCAAAGGCGGCTATGCTGGCGCCACCATCAATCAACGCCCACCACCTCTCGCATGGATTATCTGAGCCTCAAACATTTCCACATGGGCTGCGCCGCCGCCAGCGGCTGTCTTTTCCTGTTGCGCGGCGCCTGGATGCTGCGCGCCTCGCCCGCCTTGCAGCAGCGCTGGGTGAAAATCCTGCCGCACCTGGTCGACACGGCACTGCTGGCCAGCGCGATCGCCCTGGCCGTGTGGAGCGGCCAGTCGCCGGGCAGCCAGCCCTGGCTGGCCGCCAAACTGTGCGCGCTGGTGGCCTACATCGCGCTGGGCACCATTGCGCTGAAACGGGGCAAGACGCCGGCCGTGCGCGGCGCCGCCTTCGCCCTCGCCGTGCTGGTCTTCGCCTACATCGTCGCCGTGGCCGTCACCAAGCAGGCCTGGCCGCTGTAGCACCAGGCAAGCGCATCAGAAGATGTAGCGCAGGGTAACGCTGGCGTTGCGCGGCGCACCCCAGTACCCCTGGTTGTACATGCCGAGCTGGCTGTAGTAATGCTTGTCGAACACGTTGCTGATGTTCGCCTGCAGGGACAGCTGGCGCGACAGCGCGTATTTCGCCATCAGGCTGGCCACGGCATAGCCGCCCTGCTCCACGCGCTCCGTGCCATCCGGCCCCGTGGCATCGCGGTAGGCGCCGCTCTGCCAGTTCACGCCGCCGCCCACGGACAAGGCGCGCCAGCCGCCAGGCAGCTGGTACGTGGAAAACACGCGCGCCAAGGTCTGCGGCACATAGCTGTTCAGGCGCGCGCCCGTGTTGTCCTCGGCTGCGGCATGCGACACGCTGGCCGAGACGTTCCAGCCCTTGGCCAGCTCGCCCGACACGTCCAGTTCCACACCCTTGCTGGTGGTGCCCGAGGCCGCGTAGTACGCCTGCGTCAGCGAATTGCCGACAAAATGGCCCGTGTCTTCCTGCGCCAGGCCATCCTGCGCGATGCGGAACACGGCCAGCGCCGCATTGAGTTTGCCGCCGAAATACTCGCCCTTCACGCCCGCTTCCACATTCTTGCCTTGCACGGGGTCGAGATAGCGGCCGAACCGGTCCTGGTAGCCCTGCGGCTTGAAGATCTTGCTGTAGCTGGTGTACAGCACATGCTGCGCATCGATATCCCATACCAGGCCAGCATATGGCGTGACGGCGTGCTTGGCATACGCATAGCCGCCGCCCCAGTCGTCGACGTGGTCCGCCTTGTAGCGGCTGTAGCGCGCGCCGACGATCAGCTTCAGGGGATCTGCCAGCGAAAAACGCGCCGTGCCATAGATGCCGCGCTGCTGCACCGTGTCGAGCAGCTTCCAGCGCGAGAAATTCGGGTCGTTCCAGTCCGGCTCCGGCGTCACGCCCTGCCACTGATGAAAATTGCCGTAGTCGACGCTGCCGCCGGCAATGCCGGGGTTGCTGGCGAACTGGTTGCTGCCCGAGACGCCGAACGCCAGGTCGTGCGTGCGCCCCAGCAGCTGCAGCGGTCCCTGCACATAGGCGTCGACGCTGTCCTGGCGCCGCGTCCCCGAGTAAAAGCCGGCGTAGCCCGTCACGCCCTGGCCCGTGGCCTTGTCCGGCCAGGTATTGGCGAAAAGTTCGGCCGCCGAGTAATTGCCCCAGCCATGATTCAGCATGGCCGTCAGGTTCCAGCCCTTGCCCAGTTCCTGCTCCAGGCGCAGGAAGGCAGTCTGGCTGGTGCTGAACCAGCGGCTCCAGGTGGTGGCCGTGGTGGTGGAGCGGGAAAACGTGGCCCGTTCGCCATCCGCGTACCACAGCGGCAGGCCACCGTACATGCCGCCACGCGGGCGGTTGTCCTGGTATTCATAGCCGGCGATCAGCACGCTGCCGGGCGCCAGATCCGCCTCCACGGTGGCGTAAGCCATGGCCTTCTTGCCATGATACAGATTCACATACGATTCGCTGTCCTGGTAGCTGGCCACGACTCTTCCGCGCACCTTGCCATCGGCACTCAGGGGTGTGGACAGGTCCGCGCTGGCGCGCGCATTCTGCCAGGAACCCAGGCTCAGGGCCGCATTCCCGGCCAGCTGCGTCGACGATGCGCGCTTGCGCACCAGGTTGATGGTGGCCGACGGTTCGCCCGCGCCCGTCAGCAGGCCCGTGGCGCCGCGCACGATCTCGACCCGGTCGTAGGCCGTCATGTCCAGCGTGCTGTCGCCCACATTGAACGCATTGTCGACCGTGGTGGGAATGCCGTCGTACTGGTAGCTGGCGATGGAAAAACCGCGCGCGAAGAACGAGGTGCGGTCGCTGTCGTAGCGGTTGATGGCGATGCCGGCCGCGTTTTGCAGCACCTCTTCCACCGTTTGCAGGTTCTGGTCATCCATCTGCTGGCGCGTGACCACGCTGACGGCTTGCGGCGTCTCGCGCACGGACAGGCCCAGGCGCGTGGCCGAGCGCATGGTCTGCGTCGTATAGGCGCCGCTGCCTTCCGTCGCGCCGTTCGCATCAAAGCTGGCACTGACCTTCATCTCGGGCATGGTCTGGCCGCCATCGGCCGCTGCCACGTCGAGCACATAACCGCCATTGGCCTGCGGCACGGCGCGCAAGCCCGAGCCGGCGACGATGGCGCCCAGCGCTTCAGGCACGCTGTAGCTACCGGTCAGGCCGGCGCTGCGCTTGCCCGCCAAGGCGGCGGCCTGGTAGGAAATCATGGTACCCGTCTCCCGGCCGAAACGCACCAGCACCTGTTCCAGGGAGCCGGCCGGTATCGCCAGCGCGATGCGCGCCGCATTCGCGGCCTGGGCCGCAGGAGCGAAGATGGTGGCGCCGCTGGCGGCGAGCAGCCACAGAGCTTGGCTGACAGCCAGCGCCGCCACGCTGCGGCGGCAGGTACGGGAGGCGGAAGAAACGTGAATAAGTGTTGTGCTGGGCATGCGGACTGTTTTCCTGAAAGTAAATGAAGGGTTCACTTGCTATGTCACGCGAAAATCGCAAACCCCTCACTTTTCAGAAAATATTCATGCAGGCTGCCGATGCGGTACCACGCTCACCCAGAAGCGCGTGGTCTGGCGCACGTCGACGGGCAAGGTGCGCGTCAGCATGTCGAGCACCTGCCCCGTGTCGGCCAGCGGGTAGATGCCGGACACGCGCAAGTGGGCGATGGCCGGATCGCAAGCCAGGCGCCCATGGCGGTAGCGGGCCAGTTCGCCGATAAATTCCGCCAGCGGCATGTCGTGCGCCACCAGCATGCCGGCCGTCCACGCATCCGCACCCGCAGCCAAGGTCCGAACGGCGCCGATCTGCGCCGCCGTAAAGCTGGTTTGCTGGCCCGCCTGCAGCCTGCGCGCCGCATCGGACGCCTGTTCCAGTTGAATGTCGACGGCACCGGCGAACACGCCCAGCTGCGTGCGCTCTCCTTCCACGCGCACGGCAAAGCGCGTGCCCACCGGTTGCAAGCGGCCTTGTGCCGTTTGCACGACAAATGGCCGGCCGGCCTGATCGCGCGCCGTGCTGACCATGATCTCGCCTTTGACTACCGTCACCAGGCGCTGGCCCGCGTCATAGCGCACGTCGATGCTGGATGCCGTATTGAGCGCGATGCGCGTGCCGTCGTCCAGCACGACGTGGCGTAATTCTCCCGTGCCCGTTCGGTAGTCGGCAAGCCAGAAGCGCGCCTGCTCATCGCCGCCCGCCAGCCAGGCGCCGCCGCCCACGGCCAGCAACGCCAGCAGCTTGAGCGACTGCCGGCGCGCCGCATTCGCCTGCGCATGGACCGGCTTGCGCGCCAGCGTGCCGTGCGCCAGCGGCGCTGGCAAGGCACGCATGCGCGCCATGCAGCCCTCCACATGCTGCCAGGCTTGCTCATGTTCGGGGTCGCTGTCGCGCCAGGCGCGCCAGGCCTGCTCCACTTCCGACGTGGCGTCGCCGGCCTGCAGGCGCACCAGCCATTCCACCGCTTGCAGGCTGGCCGCTTCCGGCGTGAAGGCGCCCATCACGATGCCGGATGGGCAAAGAAACACTGATGCATGGCTTTGACCAGGTAGCGCTGCACGGTCGCCAGCGAGACATTCAATTCCAGCGCGATGGCCGCCTGCGGCATGCCATCGAGCTGCGACAGCAGGAACGCGCGGCGCACAGCAGGCGCCAGGCCATCGAGGCGGCGGTCGATGTCGAACAGGGCTTCGAGCAGGATCGCCTGCGCCTCGGGATCGGGCGCGTGCTGCGCCGGCAGGCTGGCCAGCGTTTCCAGGTAAGCCGCCTCCAGGTCGCGCCGGCGGTACAGATTGCCCAGCACGCCCTTGGCCACCGTCGTCAAAAAGGCGCGAGGCTCGCGCGCGGCGATGGCTTCGTCGCGATTGAGCAGGCGCATGAAGGTGTCGTGCGCCACGTCGGCCGCGTCAAAGGCGTTGCCCAGCTTGTGCCGCAGCCAGCCTTGCAGCCACCGGTGGTGTTCGTGATACAGGCTGCCCACCTCCTGGTGAGCGCCGGGTTGGGCAGCCGACACGTCGCATACTCCCTGATTCACAAATAATAATGATTCGCATTCTATATCCATGCGCTGCTGCGGCGCAAGCGCCCTGCCAGCGCTTGTTTGACGCGCTTCTTTCCAAAATTTCCTTGCTGATCGTATCCGGTGGCGTAGCCTGCATTGCAAATTCAGCAGAACGCTCCCGGCTACGCGGCAATGATAGTATCGGCAACATCATCGACAAGCCGGCCACCCTGGCCATGCATCCCCCATTGAAAGGCGAACATGCTGCTATCCGAATTGCTGACCAAACTGACCTGCGGTGACCTCGAAGGCGAGGAGCTCGACGAGGCCGTCGCCGCCATCACCGCTGCGCCCTCCGCGCCACGCGATGAGTGGATCGACAGCGATGCCCAGGCCTATGCGCTGGAGATCCTCTCGCAGCTGGGCGGCTATATGGCGTCGAGCGACAAGCTCGATGAGCTGCACGAACAGATACAGGACATGTTCGACGAATTCCCCGACTTCCCGTACGAACTGCTCAAGGCAGGCCGCGGCAGCGCGCTGCCGTACTTCGAGTGGCTCGATACGGAACTGGCGCAGCGCGCCGTGGACGAAGGCGGCTATGAGCTGATCCAGATCGACGGCAACGGCTCCGACGAAATGGATGCGCTGCTCGTGTACCGGCGCGATACAAACGACATCATCCAGGCGGCGGCCTTGATGGGCGTGACGATAGGCCGGCCGCTTACCTACTATCGCGGCATCGAAGCGATGGCGGGCAAGCGGCCGGGCTAAGCACCCACGCCTATTGCATCGGCAAGGCGCTCACATCGACGGCGGGCGCCTGGCCTGTCGCGGGGCGCGTGAAGTTCTGGCTGCTTTTCACGACATCGGCAAAGAAGCCGCCGTTATGCAGATAGAACCTGCCGTTCTCCACGCCGCCCGCGTAATCCATGCGCTGTGCATTGGTGGCCGTGGCGTCGCCCGTGAAGCGCCCCGCCGTCACTTCCGACCAGGTGCCGGCAACGTTCCTCGCCCACTGGTTGCCGAACTGGACGCGGCGCTCCGTGTAGCCCAGGGTATCGATGAAATTTTCGAGGAAGGAATGCACGCCCGTCAAATACGTGGAAATCGCCGGCCGCTTCCAGGTGGCGATGTAGCGCCACTTGCCCGTCTCGGGCGCGAAGAACCAGGCCGAGTAATCGCTGCCGCCATTGCCGTCGGGCCGCGCGCGCGTGATGAAACGGTAGGTCGTGCCGGCCGCCCAGTTATACGACAGATAGGTCTGGCCGCCCGTGCCCTCGCCGCCGAACGCATTGTCGACCACGCCGGCGCCCTTGCTGACCAGGGTGGTTTTCGCGCCATTGTCGGCATCCCACACGGAGAACAAGATCCAGCGCTCGCTCGGCGATTTCACCTGGATGCCCATGTAGCCCTGACTGAAGCCGTTGGCCATGAAGTAGGAGCCGATCGCGTCCTGGCCCTGGGGAATCGTCATCTCGTTATAGAAATACTCGGTATTGGCGGGCACCGTGTAGCCCATGTGCACGGACGGGCCGCGCCGCGACCAGTAGTAATTGGCGGGGTCGTTGGCGTAGGTCAGCGCCGCGTTCGACGTCACCTTCAACGCCGCAACGTCGCCAAACGTGTCCTTCACGCGCGACAGTCCCTGCAAGTCGACCTTCACATAGCCGGCCGCCGCCACGTTCACCGTGCCGACGGCATAGGTCTTGCGCTCCTTGCCGGCCAGCTTGACGTCGAACGGCGTGCCGTTGACCTTCACGCGGATGGTGCTGTTGCCGCCATCGGCCAGGCTGGCGTCGAGCGCCACCTGCACGGGTCCCGCCTCGGCCACGCGGAAATACGTGCTGGCGACGGCATCGGGATTGCTCCAGCCGGCCAGGCCACGCTCGTTGATGACGGCGCCCTCATTCCCGCTCGTGATGAAGGCGTTGCCGGCCAGTTCCACGGTGGCGGACGTGGCGGGCGCGGCCACGGTGGCGGCCAGCAAGGCGGTGCCGCCCGAGCCGGTGGCGGTGGCGCCACCGCAGGCCGCCAGCAGCATCGGCATGGCGGGAAGGAATGCAAAGAGCAATGAACTTGTGTGCTTCATCAACGTCTCCTGGTGCGGTACGGCTTGCGGCGGACGAACAAGGGCCTGCGCGCCTGCGCCGCGGTTGAAAAATGGATAGGGAAAGAAAAAACCCGCTACGGCAACTGGTGCGGTAGCGGGTCGTTAAGGCTTAGTACTTGCCGTCGAGGGCGAAGATCGGCTTGCGCGATTTCCACTGCCCGCCCGTGAAGTCCGGGAAGTCCAGGGTCTGGAAGTTGGCGGCGATCGATTGCTCGGACAGCGGCGTGATGGCGCTCCAGGTGACGGCATCGTAGATATCGATCGGCATCGGCGCGTTGGCCTTGAGTGCTTCGACAAAGGCGTGGATGACGAAGAAGTCCATGCCGCCGTGGCCCGCGCCCTCGGCTTGCGCCGCGTACTTGCGCCAGACGGGATGCTCATACTTGTCCTGGTAAGCCTTGAAGTCGTCCCACTGGTGCGGCTTGCTGACGCCTTCGATATGGATGGAATTGTTCAAGTCCATCCACAGGCCGTCGGTGCCTTGCACGCGGAAGCCCAGCGAATACGGGCGCGGCAGACTCGTATCGTGCTGCAGGATGATGGTTTCGCCGTTTTCGCACGCCAGGGTGGTGGTGACCACGTCGCCCAGCTTGAATTTCACCTTGGCGTTCGCATGCTGCGCGCCGCCGGGCTGCTTGACGATGTAGTCGTGCAAGCCGCGCGCCTTGGTGGCGAAGGCGTTGATGCGCGTAAAACGGTTGCCGCGGTTGATGTTGGTGTACATGGCGCAGGGGCCGATGCCATGGCTCGGATACAGTTCGCCGTTGCGCTCGACCGAGTGCTGCGTGCGCCAATGGGCTTCGGACCAGCCCTTTTCGCCGAATTCGACGCCGCCGCCGTACGGCTTGGCCGGATTGCCGCTGTTGAATTTCACGGCGCGCAAATCATGCTGGTAGCCGCCCTGCAGGTGCAGCAGTTCGCCGAACAGGCCGGCGCGCACCATCTGCAGCGCCGCCATCACGTCGCGGCGGTAGCACACGTTTTCCAGCAACATGTACGGCGTGCCCGTCTTCAGCTGGGTATTCAGGACATCCCAGTGGTCTTGCAGGGTGATGCCGGCCACCACTTCGCAGCCGACGGCGATTTTCGCCTGCATGGCGGCGATGGCCATCGGCGCATGGAATTCCCACGGCGTGGCGATGATCACGCCATCGAGGCCGCCCGCGTCCAGCATGCGCTTGTAGGCTTTCTGGTCGCGGTCTTCGCCATACGTGCGCGGACGCGGCTTGCCGGCTTTTTCCACCTGGCCCAGCGCATGTTTCAGCATGATCGGTTCGATATCGCACAGGGCAACGACTTCCACGTCGTCGCGGCGCACCAGTTCGGCCAGCAGCACCTGCCCGCGCATGCCCGTGCCGATCAGGCCCAGGCGGACCTTGTCGCGGCCGGCGGCGGGTGCGGCGTTGGCCTCGCCAGGCAGCAAGGCGCTACCGGCCATGGCACCACCGGCCAGCGCGGCGCTGGCGGACAGGAAATTGCGTCGATTGAATTGTGTCGTCATTGGTCTCTTCTCGCTTCCATTGGTAATGATCGTCGCCGGCCCGCCGCACGGCGGGCCGGTTGCAGTTTAATAAGTGTATTCCGCCGTGAAGCGCACGGAACGCGGCGCCGTGCGGCCTGCCACCTGCAGATAGCTGCGGGCGATGGCGCCATGGTCTTCGCGCGTTTCGTTGTAGCGGGTCACGGTCTGGCTGTTGAACACATTGAACACGTCCACTTTCAGGCTCAGTCCCTTGACGGCGCTGGGAGTATAGGCCAGATTCATGTCCAGCTGGGCTTGCCATGGCAGGCGGCCCTGGCTGCCGCGCGGCGCCGGCTTGCCATTGCAATAGAAGTAGGAATCGCCGTAGTCGTTCTCGAACCTCAGGTTATCGGGCAGCGCGCCGATGCAGTTGCGCGGCGCGCCCGAGGTCAGCGACAGGTTGGCGCCGACCGTCACGTCCGGGATCACCTGCATGAAGCCGTAGGCCTTGAACGCATGGCGGTGGTCGCCCGGCAGGTAGCCATAGGCGTTGTACATCAGTTCCTTGTGGTCGTCGCTGACCGTCAGGCCCACGTCGCCGCCGCCGATGCTGTCCGTCTGGCCTTCCATATTGCCCTTCAGCGCAGACAGGGTGTAGGTCAGCTTGCCGTACCAGCCGTTCGTGTACGGGTGCTCGACGAACAGGTTCAGGGCGCGGTAGGTGCGCGATGGCAGCGGGTTGCCCCACTCGGCCGCCGAAATATCCACGCGGCGCAAGCCCTTGCCGTCGTCGAAGTCCACCATCAGGCTGTTGTCGCGGCCCGGGTTGATGATGGCGCACTGGAAGCCGCCCCAGTTGCTCGTGTCGACGCTGTTGCGCGTGGCCCAGGCTTGCAGCGGACGCGCGTCGCAGGTGTCATCATTGGTGTCGTTCAGCTTGCGGTACAGGACGCTGGCGCCCACCACCAGATTCTTGCTCAGGGCGCGTTCGAAACCGAGCGAGAATTCATCCTGCGACAGCGGCTTGAGGCCGATGGCCGTCACTTCGCGCGCATCGCGGCTCTGGCCATACGCGTTGTTGGCCGAATACGGCTTGCTGATCGCGTGCAGGCCCGTCGGCGCGCCCGTGACGGGATCGACACCCGTGTAGGTGTACATCTCGCTGGTGGCCAGGAAGGGGCTGGCCATGTTGCTCGACAAATTCGATGGCACCGGCAGGTGGTAGCGGCCGCCGTTGGCGAAGAATTTCAGGGTGCCGTCGCCCAGGTAATCCCAGGTGGCGCCCACGCGCGGGGCGATCATATTGCGCTGCGAAATGAAGGCCACGCCATCGGTACTGTAGTTGGTGAACTGTTCGCGGCGCAGGCCCAGGTCCAGCAGCACCCGTTCCGTGACCTGGTAGTGATCCTGGATGTATTGCGCCGATTGCACGCTGGTCGGACGCGCCAGGTTGGCGTTCAAGTCCTTGCTGACGTAGTAGCCTTGCGCGCCGTAGCCGCCGCCCTGGGCCGGCGTCTCAAACGCGCCGTTGATCGGGCGGTTCGGATCGGTCGCGCGCTGGTAGCTCCAGCGGTAGCCGCCGGCCAGGCTCAGGCCCACTTTCGATTCCACGTCGATGCGGTCGATGCCGCCGCGCAGCGAATGCTTGCCCAGCTTGTATTCGAGATCGAGTCGCTTGGCTTTCTGGCGGTCTTCCGACGACGGGTCGACCAGGGTGCCCGTCACCGTCTGCGGATTGGCATAGCTCAGGCCCGGCACCTGGGTCGATGCGTTCGACGACGTTTGCGCCAGCAGCGGATTGTAGCCATTCGGCGTGCGCGTGTGCGAGGTGCGCGATTCGCCCATCATGGCCGTCACGGTCAGGTTGTCCGTCAGGTAGCCCGTATATTTGAAAATGTCGATGTTGGCGCCCGGCGCGGCCGACGAGCCGCAGCAGTTGACCGTCGTCTCGCCCTTGCCTGCCTGTACGCCGTTGCTCGCATGCGTGGCGTAGCTGTAGCCATACGCCTGGCTGTCCGTCTTCGTGCGGTCATACAGCTTGGTATATTCGAAGTGATGGTCGTCCGTCAGGTTGAAATCGAGCTTGGCCGTCATGCGGTCCACCTTGCTCTGGCTCGTGCTCCAGCCGCGCGCCAGGGCCGTGCCCGAGTCGGCGGTGGCGGCGACGGCCTGGCTGTCGGTGCGCGTCTGTTCCAGCGCCACGAAGGCGAACAGCTTGTTCTTGATCAGGGGACCGCTGCCGTACAGGCCCACCACCTTGCTGGTGCTGCCGTTGTCGCGGTTCCAGTACAGCAGATTGCCGTCCGTCTTGGGATTGGCGCCCGTGTTCGGGTAATACGTGTTTTCCGGCTCGCCTTTCAGCGAACGGGGAATGATGGAGACCTTGCCGCCGAATTCGACCTTGTTGCCGCCGCTCTTGGTGGTGATATTGATCACGCCGCCCGTGGAGCGGCCGAATTCCGAACCATAGCCGCCCGACAGCACCTGCAGGTTGGAGATCGCGCCAAACGGCAGTTCCGACGCGCCCACCTGGGTCAGGATGTTGGTGATGGGGAAGCCGTTGACGTAGAACGCGTTTTCCGACTGGCCCGAGCCGCCGATCGATGGCGCATTGCCGTACACGCTATTGGTGCCGCGCGACACGCCCGGCGTCAGCTGCACGATGGAGGCCACGTCATTGCCGACCGGCAGCGCTTTCAATTCCTTGGCCGTGAAGATCACGCCATTGTTCGTGTTCGACACGTCGATCGGATTGCGCGACGCCTTCACGACGACGGTCTGCTCCTGGCCCACGGGGCCGGCCGCGCCGGCCGGACCGAAGTTCGCTTCGGCGCCCGCGCCGATCAGGGCTTCGACTTCCTGCGACGCTTCGACCGACCCGGCGCGCAGCACGCGCACCGCGTAGCGGCCCGGCGGCATGGAGTTGGCCACATAGCGGCCCGACGTATCCGGCGTCAAGGTGCGCTGCACGCCCGTCGCCAGGTTTTCCAGCACCACGGTGGCGCCGGCGGGCGCGCTCACTTCGCCGAAGATGGTGCTGGTGGCGTTCGACTGTGCCCAGGCCTGGCCTGGCACGCCGGCCGCCAGGGCAATCACGATCGCGGCGGCGCGGCTGATGTCGCGCAATTTGAGTCGGGTGGTATGCATGTGTCTCTCCGTCTATATCGAGGGTTATACGCGCCCTCCCCGCTCCAGGGCGAAGTCGGGGGGATGCAATTCTTATGGTGAGCGTCGGAAGGTAGAGCCAGGCAGCCGTTCCTTCCGGGAAATCAGTCCGTATCGGCTGATTTTCGTTTTCTTGGGATTACTTTAAAAAGAAAAATAAGTATCGTCAACAAAAAGAAAGTTACAGCGCAAATTTATCGCTAAATTCAGTAAATAAAGACGTTTTATCTTTCGATTCAATCCGTGATGCGGCATATAACTTTCGTTATCGTGGCGTGGCGGATACACGCATCGGCAATAAGGCGGCCCGCAGGGGACATTCCGCACGGCAATCCTGATGGAAAAACGCGAAAGTAGCCATGGCAATCCCCTTTCACTTACGTTTATCTTTCGTATTGTGCATTTCGGAATATTGTCTTTTTCTTTTCATGACAACGCCCCGGCCCGCTGGCAGGCCGGGGCGGCGTCACGTCTTAAAAGAACTTGTAGCTGGCCGACAGGGCAAACTGGCGGCCGAACAGGTCCTGGCTATGGTTGTAGCCTTCCCAGCCGTTCGGGTCGTAGTACGGCTGCTTGTTGAACGCGTTCTTCACATTCAAGCCCACGTCCAGGTTCTTGAGCGGCTTCCAGCTGAAGGCCAGGTTCACCGTGGTGTACGACGGCGCGCCCTTGCACTGGCCGGCCGGCAGCGATACCGAGGCGGCGGTGCAATTTTCCGGCGTGTTGTCCTTGTCCCACGGACCGTAGGCCCAGCGCGTCTTGCCGGAATAGTTGATGAAGACGCTGCTGACGAAATTGCGGTAGCTCCAGTCGGCGTTGACTGTCGCGCGGTAGCGCGGCGAATCGTAGTAGCCGACGGTATTGCCCTTGATGTCGCTGCCGTCTTCGCTGTCGTGGGTGTCGCGCTTGCGGATGGTGGCGGCGATGCCGGTACTCAGCTTGCCCCAGTCGCCGAGCGTAAAGCGCGTGCGCGCGTCGATGTCCACGCCGTCCATCAGGGTGCGGCCGCGGTTCGAATACGAGTTGATCAAGCCGCCCAGGTTGCCCACCGAGTAGCCCGGCACGCCGCCCGCGCACACGCCCGCATTGGCGGGATTGGCGCACATGGCCGCCACCGCCGCCATATTGCCCCGGTCCGTGTCCGTCAGGTCGTTGCGGATGGCGCTCGATGTACCTGCCAGGGTCGGGCCGTACTTGTCCACCAGTTCCGTAAACAGTTCGTTGAAGTCCTGGCGCACGATCTCGTCGCGGCGGTTGATGAACCAGTAATCGATGGAGATGCTCACGTCCTTGGCCGGCTGCAGGACCAGGCCCACGGTGGAAATTTTGGCCTTTTCCGGACGCAGGTTCTGGTTCGGCGGCGTCAGGCCGCCTACCGTCGTCGAGCAGTTCGAATTGAGCAGGCTCTTGCCCAGGTCCGCATCCGTCGCCACCCTGGACTTCATCAGGGCGCGCGCCATGGCATTCGTTTCATCGCAGCGCACCGTGTCGCGGATGCCGCCCACCTGGGCAAAGACGCCGCCCGAGCCCGATTCAGCCAGGTTGGGCGCGCGAAAGCCTTCCGAATACGTCCCGCGCAGCATCAGGTCGGGCCGCGCGCGCCAGATCACGCCCAGCTTGGGCGCCAGGTTGGCCGAGAAATGCGGGTATTTGTCCAGGCGCGCGGCCGCGTTGACTTCCAGGGTGTCGCTGAGCGGCACCACCACTTCGCCAAACACGGCGGCGATGGTGCGCTTGCCATCGAACCAGGAACCGCCCTGCTGCGTGATCAGGCCATTGGCCGCATCCGCGTTGCCGGGCGTGAGGAAGCTCTCGCGCATGACGTTGGTGCCCACGGCGGCGCGCACTTCGCGCTCGCCCAGCTTGAACAGCGTGCCTTCCAGCTTGGCGTCCCAGGTCATCAATTTGGTCCAGGATTCGATGGCGAAGGTCGGATAGGCGGCGCGCAGCAGCGCCGCATTGGCTTCGCTGATTTCGCCGAACTTGTAGGCGGGATTGTCGGAGATATACGTGCGGCCGCTGACGGGATCTTTCGTGAACGGGCCGAACGCCTGCTTGAAGCCATTGATATTCAGGTTCGCCGTCTGGAACAGCGTGGAATGGCTGCCCGCCACGCTGAGCGCCGTTTCAAAATCCCAGCCGCCGCCGATGCTGCCGCGCAGGCCGACGAGCGCGCGGTAGTTTTCATCGACATTCTTCTGGCCGAAGTGGCCCGTGGCATCCTGCAGCAGGTAATTCAAACCGGCCGCGCCGCCCATCTTGGCCACCATGTCGGCATCGAGCTTGCCCTTCAGGTAGACGTTGTTGGGACTCAGGAAAGGCGTGGCGAAGGTATTGAGGGTAGTGCCCGTATTGCGCGCGAACCAGTTGTTCGTGCTGCCGCTGTTGAAGCTGGACGGGCCATTCTCGCCGCGCATCTTGATGTGGGTGAACGCACCTTCCGCGAACGCTTCCATGTCGCCGCCCAGCTTCAGCCGGCCGCTCAAGTAGGCCGTGGCGCGCTCCGAAGTGGGACCCGTATCGAGCTGGTTGGGCAGCGCATTCCACACGCAGCGCGTGCCCGACGCTTCGGTGATGCTGTTGTTGCAGCCGGGTGCGGCGCGCTGGGTGCGGGCATTGTTGTTGGCCTTGTCGAAGACAAAGAAGGTCCCCGGATTCATCACGCCCGGCTCGCTGCCCACGCCCACGCGCATGTTCGGGATGAAATTGGGATTGTTCACATAAAAATACGAGGGGCGCTTCTGCCAGGTATCGGCCAGCGCGATGCGGTCGCGCTGGTAGACGTTGACGGAACCGTAGACGTTGTAGCCGTCGCTGGCCAGGTCGCCCACGCCATACAGCACGCTGGCCTGGCGCTCGCCGTACGCTTTCACGCTGGGCGAAAACTCGCCGTTGGCGCGCGCCTCGAGGCCCTGATACGACTTCTTGGTGATCACGTTGATGACGCCGGCGACGGCATCGGAGCCATACACGGCCGACGCACCATCGGTGAGGATTTCCATGCGCTCGATGGCGGCGGCGGGAATGGCGTCGATATTGACGAACATGGTCTGGAAACCGGCCGGCGCGCCATAGAACGACAGGCGGCGGCCATTGAGCAGCACCAGCGTGCCCTGCGCGCCCATGCCGCGCAAGTTCGCCTGCGAGCCGCCATCGGAGCCGGTGAACATCGAACGGAAATCCTGCTGCGCAGGACGGGCGGCAGGCAGGTTGTCCAGCACCTGCAGCAAGGTGAGCGCGCCCATGTTTTCGATCTGCTTGGCATTGATCACCTGCACGGGCGACGCCGTTTCCGCGTTGATGCGCTTCAGGCTGGAACCCGTCACTTCGACGCGCGCCAGTTTCTCCTCCTCCGCTGCCAGCGCCGTCGACGCCAACGCGGTTGAGCCAAGTCCGACCGCCACCATGGCGGACATCAGTTTTTTCAAGTGCATTCCCATCTCCCTTTTATAAGTGATTTGTTTTCGTCAGGCTGCAAGAGCCCCTCCCCGGTCCGAAGAGGGGCTCGTTTTGGTGAAATAATTGAAGTAGTTAGCGCGGCTTGACCGTCGCGCCCTCCGTGCCGGTCAGGACGGCGTTGGCCCAGTTGCCGCAGACCTGGGCCGGGTGGGCGCCGCGCGCGCCCAGGGTGCGCAAACTGAGCTGGCTCAGGCCGCGCACGTCGATTTCGGGTTTGACCACCCCGGGAGCCGTGACCAGGCCGCTGTCGTACAGCAGCCGCTCGCCGCTCCAGACCTGGAATTGCAAGCCGCCCGCGCTGCGGCAGCTATCGTCCACGCCCAGGTCGGCGCGCAGCAGATTCCAGTTGCCCGCCAGCTGCAAGTCGATGCGGCTGGCGGGTCCCACGCCGAGGCCCTTGCGGAACCACAGCCCGTTCATGCGCATCTCGGCGGCCTTGCCGGCCGGCCGGTCTTTCGCGACAGTCTTCGGCAGCGCCAGGTCCGACAGATAGCGCTGTACCTCTTCTCCTTCGGCCACGCGGTGCTCGAGCACGCGGAATTCGGACAAGGTCACGGGCGCCACGTCGGTCGCCAGCGCCGCGTCGAACGCGCGCGCCACCGGGCCCGTTTGCGCCGCCGTCACCATCGGGTCGGTGGACGCGGCGCCATCGCCTTCCGGATTTTGCGTGCTCATGACGCGGAAGCGCAGCAAACGTCCGGCGGTGGCGGGGAAATTGATCGTCTGCACGCCCTGTTCCAGCTTGAGGGTGCCCCGCGCAAGCGGCGCGCCCCACTCGCCGTTGTTGTCGCCGATGTAGATTTCGTAATCCCGAACCTGGCCATGCTTCCAGTGCTGGTCGTTGCGCGGCGCCAGTTCGATGCCATCGACCAGGCGGCGCTCCGTAAAGCCGATCACCCATTCATGCGGACCGCTTTTCACGGACGGGCTGCGCACGGTGCGGAACCAGGTCTCCGGCTTGCCGTCGAAGGCGTTTTCCAGCGGATAGCCGCTTTCTTCCGCAGGACGCGACACCACCTGCATGGCGTCGGCCGGCAAGGCGCGGCCCGGCACGGGGGCGACGGGGAGGTCGGCATCGATACGCGCCACGGCCAGCGCGCCGGCCACCTGCATGGTCAAGGGCTGGCGGATGTCCTGCGCCGCCACTTTCACGTGCAGGGTGCCTTGCCGGTCTGCCGCGTCGAAATACCAGGCATCAAGCGCCTTGTCGTAGGCGGCACGGTCGGCGGCTGCCGCGAGCAGCCGTTCGCCCGCCTTGACGGCGGCAGGTCGCTGGCCCGCCAGCATGCGCAGCGCATAGCCGCGGCGCGCTTCCTGGCCCTGGTACTTGCCATCGACGGCACCGATGTCGACCTGCACGTCGCCGCCCGTCTGGCGCATGCGGATGACTTGCTGGCTGAAGGCGCCGCCCTGGTACTGGCGCGTGTTGCCATCGTCTTCATACAGGGTGTATTCGGAATCGCCGTGCGGGTAGATATCGAGGGTCAGCTGGTCCTTCGGTTTCTGGCCGTCGTACAGCATTTCCGGATACATGGGCAGGATGGCGCCGGCACGCACGAACACGGGCAGCTTGTCCAGCGTGACCTGGAGATCGAGGTCGCGCCCTTTCGCGTCCGCCGTGGCTTGGCGGCCATCCCAGTAGTCGTACCACGTGCCTTGCGGCAGGTGGATGCCCTTGCGCCAGCCGCCGCTGACGGCCTGGCTGCGGTAGACGGGCGCCACCAGCACGTCGCGCCCCAGCAGGAACTGGTATTTATAGGCTTCCGTGTAGGCGGCCGGGTCTTGCGGATAATCCCACATCAGGCCGCGCACCAGCGGCGCGCCCGATTGCTCCGCTTCGCGCACCAGGGTATACATATACGGCGTCAAACGCATCTTGAGCTTCAGATAGCGGCGGTTGATGTCGCGGTACGGTTGCTCGAACCACCACGGATGCTTGCGCTCGGCCGCGGCCCAGCCGGACATGCCCATCAGGACGGGCGTAAAACTCTTCCACTGCAAGTCGCGCAGATAGGTTTCCGGGCTGCCGCCGAAGATGGCGTCGACGTCGCCCGAGGCATACGCCTGGCCGGACAGGCCCGAGCCGATCAGGGTCGGAATGTGCCAGCGGATGTAGTCCCAGCTGGCGCTCTGGTCGCCCGTCCACGCCACGGCGTAGCGCTGGATGCCGGCCCAGCCCATCACCGTCCACAAAAACGGGCGGCTGTCGGAGTTGTTCAGGATGCCGTCGTAGGCCGATTTGTTCGCATCCATGGCGAACTGGTAGCCCTTGCCCGTCCACGCCACGTCCAGCTTTTGCACGCGGCTGCCCGCCTGGCCCACTTCCCAGGCGATCTTGTCGACGCCGTTTTCCGTCCACAGGCCCGTGCGGAAGCCATAGCCGGCCAGGCCCTTCACCGTTTCCGGCAAGTTCGTGTAGCCGCAGCCATAGCCGTCGTTGGGCAAGATCCAGCCGCCCGGCATGTCGTGTTCGCGGTACTGGCGCGCCACGGTTTCCACCACGTCCGGCGTCTTGCCGGTGGGGCCGTCGCTCCAGCCTTTGGGCACGGAACCGGGCTTTTTCACGTTGTCGCCATCGTTGTAGCAATCGGCGTCGCCGTATTCGAGCGCCCAGCGGGGCAGCATGCGCGCGCGGCCCGTCAAGTCCGTGTAGCGGGCGACGACGTCGCGCAAGTCCTTGCCGACGAAGAAATACGCATCGAAGCGCCCTTCCGCGTGCTGCAGCGAGATCTGTTCCTTGTCGCGCAAATCGTAGTGCCCGTCGGACCAGGTATTGCGCAGCATGCCCCAGCCCCGTGAACTCATGAGGAATGGCGCGGGATTCGGCCGGTCGCCCTCTTCCCAGCCGCCCGAATACGACACGGGCACCTGCTTGCCCTTGAATTCGAAGCGCCCATTTTGCTGCCCGCCGCCGAAGTAGCGCTCGCCCGGCAAGCTCGATAGCACCTGCACGCCCTGCTTGTCGTCGAGCGACAGCGGCTGCACTTCGCGCCACAGCGGCACCGCATCGCCCATGCGGTACAAGGTAAGGCGCAAGGGTTTGCGGTCGATGCGCAGGTTCAGGGCTTCGGTGCTGATCAGGATATGGTCGGGATGCTCGCTGATCTCGTATGCCACTTGTGCGGCGGGCTGGCCCACGACGATGGGCGCGGCCTTGTCGCCGGGACCCGTCAAGCCCCCCTTGCCGCCCGCCTGGATGCGCAACACGTCCGCCTGCGGCAGGCTGATACGCAGCTGCATGCCCGTGTCGCTGCGCAGATCCCAGCCCAGCGCCTCGCCCTTGGCCACGTCGGCCGCATGCACGGCGGAGAGCGACTGCAGATTGCCGATAGGCGCGGCTTGCAGGCCAGGAGCGGCCAGGGTGGCAACGGCGGCGAGAACGCAGGCGGCAAGGGCGCGGCGGGGAAGCGGGAGAGGTTTCATCTGCGGGCTTTCAGAAATCGAAGTGATGGAAATACTTTAAGAAGAAAAATAAATATCGTCAATCAAAAGAAAGTTCCTGGACCGATTTATTAATAAAATGCCCAGAATTGGCGCATTTTTCTTACGTTTCACCAAAATGTCACAAAACATACTTTCGTTATCGTGGCATTTCAGCGACAGGCGGCGGCACGACTGGGTTTCATGCGGCAGCGCAACATGATTGATGTCCAGAAAAGCACCAGTTCGACGCCATTATTTCGCAAGCCACACAACTATTTACTTTCGTTTTACTTTCGTATTTGACTTTTCGAAATTTAGTATTTATGCTTTCTCCAACAAACACTTTACTGACCTCTCATGACTACCCTTCTTCAGCGTGACATTCAAACCTGGCGCGACATCGGCGGCCTGCACACGGCCGAGGAAATCGCCCATCAGCCCGCCATCTGGCGCGCGCTGGCCGGCATTTTGCGCAGCGAGCAAGCCAGCCTGGCCGCCTTTCTGGGCGATGCGCTGTCCCATCCACAGCAGCGCGTGATCCTGACGGGTGCCGGCAGCTCGGCGTATGTGGGCGAAATCGCCGTCGACACCCTGAATGCCGCCTGGCCCGCGCAGATCCGCGCCATCGCCACCACCACCCTGCTGACGCACCACGAGCTGTACCTGGAAGCGGATGCGCCCACCCTGCTCGTCTCGTTTGCCCGCAGCGGCGACAGCCCGGAAAGCCTGGCGGCCGTGGAGCTGCTGCGCCAGGTCGTGCCCGGCGCGCGCTTCCTGAACATCACCTGCAACGCCGACGGCAAGCTGGCGCGCCAGGGCGCCAACGACAGCAATACGTATAACCTGCTGATGCCGGAAGGCAGCTGCGACCGCGGCTTCGCCATGACCAGCAGCTTTAGCAGCATGCTGCTGGCGGCCCTGTCGGTACTGGGCAAGGACGTCGACGTGGCGCGCCTGGAGACCCTGGCGCAGCTGGGCGAAGACGCCCTGCGCGACTGGTCTGCCCCCGTGGCGGACCTGGGCTCGACACCCGTGCAGCGCGTGGTCTACCTGGGCAGCGGCCCGCTGGAAGCGCTGGCCAAGGAAGCGGCCCTGAAAATCCTGGAATTGACGGGCGGCCGCGTGATGGCGATGGCAAATACTCCGCTGGGTTTCCGCCATGGCCCGAAATCGGCCGTCACCACGGAGTCCCTGGTGATCCTGCTGCGCAGCAGCAAGCCACTGGCGCGCCAGTACGAATATGATTTGCTCAAGGAGCTGCAGCGCGACAGCGTGGCGCAGACGTGCCTGACGGTAGGCATCGGCGGCGACCTGTCGGCCGACGCGCCGGCCTGGCCCGACGCCTGGCTGGCCCCGCTGTGGCTGCTGATGGCCCAGCAATATGCGCTGCACCAGTCCGCGCTGCTGCAATTGCGCCCCGACAATCCATTCGCCGGCGGCATCGTCAACCGTGTCGTGCAGGGCGTCACCATCTATGGCCATGACCAATTCTAATCACACGGCCGGCTACCACGGCATCGACATCGGCGGCAGCAAGATGGAGCTGGTCGCCTTTGCCGACCGCGACGGCGCACTGACCGAAATGTTCCGCGAGAGAGTCGCCACGCCGGGCGACGATTTTAGCGCCTTCGTGCAGGCGATCGTCGACCTGGTGGCGCGCGGCGACGCGGCACTGGGCACGACGGCGCCTGTCGGCATCGGTTTACCCGGTGTGATCGACAGCGCCAGCGGCCGGCAACTGAGCTCCAACGTGCCGGCCCTGAACGGCCGCCTGGTGGCGCAAACCCTGCAGCAAGCCTTGCAGCGCCCTGTCGCCATCGGCAACGATTGCCAGTGTTTCGCCCTGTCGGAAGCGCAAGGCGGCGCGGCCGACCATGCCGCCAGCATGTTCGGCGCCATCCTCGGCACGGGCGCCGGCGGCGGCTATTGCGTGGGCGGCCAGCTGCTGCGCGGCTTTAACGGCGTGGCCGGCGAATGGGGTCACTGGAGCCTGCCCGCCACCCTGCTGACGCAGCATGGCCTGATCGATTACGCCTGCCCGTGCGGCAAGGCGGGCTGCCTGGAACGCTACGTTTCCGGCCCCGCCATGAGCAAACTTCACGCGCACTTTGGCGGCGATGGCGCCGAACCGCTGGCCATCGTGGCACGCGCCAACATGGGCGACGCCGTGGCCGAACGCACGGTGGCCGTGCACCTCGACTTGCTGGGCCACGCCCTGGCCGGCCTGGTGCTGGCCTACGACCCGCACGTCATCGTGCTCGGTGGCGGCCTGTCCAAATTGCCGCACCTGTACGACAAGCTGCCGGCCGCCGTGAAGCGCCACCTGTTCCCCGGCGTGCACGTGCCGCCCATCCTGCCGCCCCGCTTTGGCGACGCCGGCGGCGCGCGCGGCGCGGCCCTTTTGATACGACAACATATAAAGGCGTCAACATGATGAAGCAAGCGGAAAACCCGACTTTTACCCTGTCGCCCATCCAGCAAGTGATCAAGGCGCACCGCCGCGGCGAGCGCGTGGGCCTGTACGCCGTCTGCTGCAGCCACCCGAGCGTGCTGCGCGCCGCCATGCGCGTGGCCAGCGAGTACGACACCGTGCTGCTGGTCGAAGCGACCTCGAACCAGGTCGACCAGTTCGGCGGCTACACGGGCATGACACCAAACGTTTTCCGCGACACCATGCTGGCACTGGCCCGGGAACAGGGTTTCCCGACCGAGCGCCTGGTGCTGGGCGGCGACCATCTGGGTCCGAACGCCTGGCAGCACCTCGACGCGGCCACCGCCATGGCCCACGCCGAGACCCTGATCGCCGCGTATGCGTCGGCCGGCTTCCATAAAATCCACCTCGATTGCAGCATGCGCTGTGCCGATGATCCCCTGCAGCTCGACGATGAAACCGTGGCCGCCCGTTCGGCGCGCCTGTGCATCGTCGCCGAAGCGGCGGCCGCAGCGGCCGGCTTCGCGCCGCCCGTCTACGTGATCGGCACGGAAGTGCCGGTTCCCGGCGGCGAAGCGTCCTTGGCGCAGGCCGGCGCCGTCACCAGCCCGCAGGCCGCGCGCCGCACCCTCGACGTGCATTGCCGCGCCTTCCTCGACAACGGCCTGCACGACGCCTGGCGCCGCGTCATCGCCATGGTGGTGCAGCCGGGCGTCGATTTCGACCAGAGCAGCATCCAGCACTACGATGCGCAGGCCGCCGCCGAACTGTCGGCCTTTGTCGCCGAGCAGCCTGGCCTCGTGTTCGAAGCCCACTCGACCGACTACCAGCGCGAATCGGCCCTGCACGCCATGGTGCGCGACCATTTCGCCATCCTGAAAGTGGGCCCGGCCGCCACCTTCGCCCTGCGCGAGGCACTGTTCGCCCTGTGCCAGATCGAGGAAGAACTGCTGCCGGCGCACGCCACCTCGCAGCTGATGCAGGTGCTCGACGACGTGATGGTGGCCAAGCCGAAAAACTGGATCAAGCATTACCTGGGCACGCCGGAAGAACAGCGATTGATGCGCCGCTACGGCTTGAGCGACCGTTGCCGCTATTACTGGGGCGAGCCGGAAGTGGCGGCCGCCGTCGGCAAGCTGCTGGCCAACCTCGATGCCGTGGCGATTCCACTGCCGCTGCTGAGCCAGCATTTGCCGGAACAGTATCTGGCCGTGGTGCAGGGCAGCCTGAAAGCGGAAGCGCCAGCCTTGATCGAGCACAAGATCGGCAGCTTGCTGGCGCAATATGCGCGCGCCTGCAACCGCAATGCGGCAGTGGCCGTCATTGCCGAAGCGGCAATCTGTTAAGCTCGGTATTTTCATTTTTTACTGAGCCCGCCACCATGCGAAATACCAGCCAACGCCGTGAATCCATCCTCCAAATGCTTGCCCAGCAGGGCTCGGTGCAGGTGACCGATCTGGTGGAAAAGCTCGGCGTGTCCGCGGTCACCATCCGCAGCGACTTGAATGCGCTGGAAGCGCAAGGCATGGCCACGCGCAGCCACGGCGGCGCGACCCTGACGCGCACGCCGCCGCCCGAGCATACGATACGCCAGAAGGATGCCATCAACCACGAGCAGAAGGAGCGCATCGGCGCCTATGCGGCGCGGCTGGTGGAACCGGGCGACAACATCATCATCGACTCGGGCACCACCACCATCTCGCTGGCGCGCCATCTGCGCGACGCGACGGGCGTGACGGTGGCCACGAATGGCCTGAACATCGCGTGGGAACTGGCCGACGCGCCCGGCGTGGACCTGATCCTCACGGGCGGCCTGCTGCGCAAGCAGTCGCTGTCGATCCAGGGCAGCCAGGCCGAAACCTGCTTGCAGGCCTACAGCTTCGACAAGCTGTTCCTGGGCGTGGACGGTTTCGACCTGCAGTTCGGCGTCACCACCCACCACGAAGCGGAAGCAAGCCTGAACCACAAGATGGTGGAACGGGCCAAGAAAATCATCGTCCTCACGGACGCCTCCAAGTTCGGCCGCGTCAGCCTGCACCGCATCGTGCAGCTGGACCGCGTCGATACCGTCATCACCGATGCCAGCATCAGCCAGGAATACCGCGAAGGGCTGCACAAGCTGGGCATCGAACTTTTTATAGCGGAATAACACATGCTGAGCGGCAGAATCCTTACCCCATCTGGCTGGATCACGGGCACCATCACTTTTGACCAGCGCATCGTCCAGATACAGGAAGACCCTGCCGCCGACAGCGCGCTCACCATCCTGCCCGGCTTCATCGACCTGCACGTGCATGGCGCGGCCGGCGTCGACATCATGGAGGGCGCAAACGCGGGCGCCACGGTGGCGCAGGTGCATGCGCGCCACGGCACCACGGCCCTGCTGGGCACCACACTGACGGCCAAGGAGCCGTCGATCGTGCGCGCGCTGCAAGGACTGGCCGGCGTTATCGCCGAACGTCCCGCCAACGGCGCGCGCATGCTGGGCGTGCACCTGGAAGGACCGTTTTTGAACCTGCACCGCCTGGGCGCGCAGCCGCCCGACGTGGTGCAGGCGAGCCTGGCGCTGGTGCAGCGCTTCCATGCCATCGCCCCGATCAAGGTCTTGACCATGGCGCCGGAAATTCCCGGTCACCTGGAACTGATCCCGCAGCTGGCGGCGATGGGCATCCGCGTGCAGATCGGCCACAGCGCCGGCACGTATGACGAAGGCGTGGCGGCGCTCAAGGCCGGCGTCTCGGGCTTCACCCACCTGTACAACGGCATGACGGGCATGACGCACTACGACCCCGGCATGGTGGGCGCGGCGCTGGCGCATGCCGAATACGCGGAAATCATCCCCGACCTGCAGCATGTGGCCAAGGGCGCCCTGCGCGCGGCCCTGCGCGCCATCCCGCGCCTGTACGGCGTGACGGACGCCACTTCGGCCACCGGCATGCCCGATGGCGAATACGGCCTGGGCACGCAGCGCGTCTACAAATGCATGGGCTGCGTGCGCCTGGCCACGGGCTCGCTGGCCGGCAGCGTGCTGACCATGGACCAGGCCCTGCGCAATTTCGTCGACCTGGGCCTGGACCTGGCCGACGCCTCGAACCGCCTGTCGCTGTACCCGGCCGATTACCTGGGCGAATCCGAACGGGGCCGTTTGGCACCGGGCGCCTGGGCCGATATCGTCGTCCTCGATTCCACACTACAGCCCGTGTCCGTCTTCGTCGAAGGCGCGGCCATCGATCTTTCCACCCGCTAGATTCCGTCTCTAGAACCAGCCCCCAACCTCAACCCCGTCCCGGAGTTACCATGCACGACACGTCACACAAGGGCCCCGTGTGGGCCATGCGCTACCTGCTATTTATTGCCGGCATGGGGGGATTGCTGTACGGCATAGACATCGGCATCATCGCCGGCGCCCTGCCCTACCTGGAATCGACGGCCTCGGTGGCCTGGAAACTGACGGCCCAGCAGCTGAGCTTTATCGTCGCCGCCGTGCTCCTGGGTTCGGTGCTGTCGTCGCTGTTCGCCGGCGCCCTGGCCGACATCCTGGGCCGGCGCTGGGTGATGTTCCTGGCCGGCGCCCTGTTCAGCGCCAGCATCCCGCTGATCGCCCTGGCCGACGGCTACACGCCGCTGCTGCTAGGCCGCCTGCTGCAAGGCATCAGCGGCGGCTTGATCGGCGTCGTCGTGCCCCTGTACCTGGCCGAATGCCTGCCCGCGCAACAGCGTGGGCGCGGTGCCGCCCTGTTCCAGCTGCTGCTGACCATCGGCCTGGTAGCGGCCGCCCTGATCGGCCTGCTGCAGGCGCAGACGGTGGAAACGGCCACGCAGGCGGCGCAGTCGTTGCCGGAAGCGGGCCGCATCGCCGCCATCTTCGCCGCCAAGGACCACGCCTGGCGCAGCATCTTCTGGGTCTGCCTGGCGCCTGGCCTCGTATTCACCATCGGCGCCCTGCTGCTGGCCGAGTCGCCGCGCTGGCTGGCGCGCCGCGGCCGCGTCGAACAGGCGCGCCAGTCGCTGCTGCGCACGCGCCTGCCCGCCGCCGCCGACCTGGAACTGCGCGAAATGCTCGATACGCCCGAGAACGCGGCCAAGGCCAGCGGCAATGCCAGGGCAAAAGACCCGCTCTTGAGCCGCCGCTACGTGCTGCCCTTCCTGCTGGCCTGCCTGATCCTCGCCTGCACGCAGGCGACGGGCATCAATTCCATCCTCGCCTATGTCGTCAATATCCTGAACCAGGCGGGCCTGTCGGGCGCCTCGGCCAATATGGCGGACGTCTTGCTGAAAGTGCTGAACGCCGTGATGACGGTGGTGGCCGTGCTGCTGGTCGACCGCAAGGGCCGCAAGTTCCTGCTGATGCTGGGCACGGGCGGCATCGTCGTCTCGCTGCTGGCGGCCGGCTTGCTGTTCCGCGGCGCCGAAGCCAACCTGGCCGACGTGCGCCCCGCCATCGCCGCCCAGGTGCAAAACGACGGCCTGGCCGTGCACCTCGATGCGGCCACCTTGACGGCCCTGGGCGCGGCCGCCGACGGCACGCCGCAGCAGCTGACCATCGCCTACGCCTACGGTCCGTTCACCAACGTGAAAAGCCTGCGCAGCGACGACCCCGTACTGCGCCAGGTGACGATCGCCCGCGAAGACGCCGTACAGGCCGACAGCGTGATCGGCGTGTTCTTCCGCAAGCTGCACCTGAACCCGTTCGCCGACCCGGCCGCCGGACGCGAGGCGCCGCTGCGCATCGAAAAGGCCAGCCTGGGCCCCGTGCCCCCGTCCACGCACGGCTGGCTGGTGGCGATCGCCATCTGCGTGTTCGTCTCCAGCTTTGCCGTGGGACCGGGCGTGTGCGTGTGGCTGGCCCTGTCCGAGCTGATGCCGACCCGCATCCGCTCGAACGGCATGAGCATCGCCCTGCTGGTCAACCAGTTCGTCTCGACCGTGATCGCCGCCATCTTCCTGCCGACCGTGGGCTTGCACGGTTATTCGACCCTGTTCTTCTTCGGCGCCGGCTGCACCGTGCTGTATTTCCTGGCGGCCGCGTTTTTGTTGCCGGAGACCAAGGGCAAGACCCTGGAAGAGATCGAGGCGCACTTTTCCAAGTAAGCCCGAGTAACCAACTGTAGCAGTCTCCTTTCCAGCCCCGGCCCACCGTCCGGGGCTGTTTTTTTGCCTGCCGGGCAAGTTGACAGGGCTGGCGCGCACGGTAGCGTACGGTTTTCCTTCTAGAATCACGGGCGCGTGGGCTAGAATCTGGCTGCGTCGTGCTACTCACGAGGCGGCAATGGCGCCATGACAAAAACCACCAGGAGACACAGTGAGCTTATTTAGAACCAAGAATTTGGATGACATGATTGCCCACAGCAAGAAGCCGGGAGGTCTGGCCAAGGTGCTGGGGCCGTTCGACCTTGTGCTCATGGGCATCGGCGCCATCGTCGGCACCGGTATTTTCGTACTCACCGGCACGGGCGCGCTGACGGCCGGCCCCGCCCTGTCGCTGTCCTTCGTCGTGGCGGCCGTCGCCTGCTGCTTCGCCGCCCTGTGCTATGCGGAATTCGCCTCCACCGTGCCAGTGGCCGGCTCCATCTATACCTACAGCTATGCCACCCTGGGCGAGCTGGCGGCCTGGATGATAGGCTGGGACTTGCTGCTCGAATACGGCCTGGCCGCGGCCGCCGTCTCCGTCGGCTGGTCCGGCTATTTCCAGTCGCTGCTGTCGGGCTTTGGCATCACCTTGCCCGTGGCCCTGACGGCCGCACCGGGCGCCCTGCCCGGCGTGACGACCTTCATCAACCTGCCGGCCCTCGTCATCATGCTGCTGCTGACGGCCATGCTGGGCTGGGGCGTGCGCGAATCGGCGCGCCTGAACAACATCATGGTGGCCATCAAGGTGGGCGTGGTGCTGCTGTTCATCATCTTCGGCGCGCGCCACGTGCAGCCGGCCAACTGGCAACCCTACATGCCGTTCGGCTACCACGGCATGCTGAGCGCCGCCGCCCTCGTCTTCTTCGCCTTCATCGGCTTTGACGCCGTCACCTCGGCCGCCGAGGAAGTCAAGAAACCGTCGCGCGACCTGCCTATCGGGATCATCGGTTCACTGGCCGTGTGCGCCGTGCTGTACGTGGTGGTGTCGGCCATCATGACGGGCATCGTGCCGTACCAGAAATTCCTCGGCGTCGACCATCCCGTCTCCCTGGCCCTGCAATATGCGGGCGAAAACTGGATCGCCGGCTTCGTCGATCTGGGCGCCATCCTCGGCATGACCACCGTGATCCTCGTGATGGCCTTCGGTCAGACGCGCATCATCTTCGCCATGTCGCGCGACGGCTTGCTGCCCAAGCGCCTGTCGACCGTGCACCCGCGCTTCCACACGCCGTTCTTCGCCACCTGGCTGGTCGGCATCGTCTTCGGCCTGATCGCCGCCACGATTCCGCTCAACATCCTCGCCGAGCTGATCAACATCGGCACCCTGGCCGCCTTCACCATGGTCTCCGTCGCCGTGGTGGTGCTGCGCAAGAAGCGTCCCGACCTGCCGCGCGCCTTCCGTTGCCCCGGCGTGCCGTTCGTGCCGGCGCTGGCCGTGATCCTGTGCGTAGGCCTGATGACCTTCCTCAGCTGGGTCACCTGGATGGCCTTTTCCATCTGGCTGGTGATCGGCCTGGCCATCTATTTCGGCTACGCGCGCCGCCGTTCGCTGCTGCATCCGCAACAGTAAGCGCGTCACTGCGCCATCGCAGTAAGATGGCGGTCACGCAACTGTGCAGACCGCCATCCATGCAACCTTCCCCCGACCTTATCGCCCAGCTGGACCAGAGCACGGACCAGCTCAAGCGCGCGCGCCTGCGCAACATGCAGTGGCTGGCCGCCGGCCTGCTGCTGCTGGCCGCGCTGGTCTTCGCCGTTGCCCGCTCGCAACGGGGCGGCCATCCCGCATGGGGCTATGTGGAGGCATTCGCCGAAGCATCGATGGTGGGCGCGATCGCCGACTGGTTCGCCGTCGTCGCCCTGTTCCGCCACCCGCTCGGCATTCCCCTGTGGCATACGGCCATCATCCCGAACAGCAAGGCGGATATCGGGCGCAGCCTGGGCGCCTTCGTGGAAAACCATTTCATTACCGAGCAAGGCATCGCCGAGCGCATCGTGCAAGCCGATCCCGCTGCCCGCCTGGGCGCCTGGCTCAGTGACGAGGTCCATGCGCGGCAGCTGGGCATGGCCAGCGCGGGCGTGGTGAAACAGCTGCTGGCGATGGCCGACCACGACAAGCTGGGGCAGCTGCTGCGCGAGCAGGCCAGCGCCTACCTCGGTCAATTGAATGTATCGGACGTGGCGGCCGACTGCATCGACGCACTGATCGCCGACGGCAAGCCGCAGCAGCTGCTGGACTTCCTGCTCGACCGGGGCGCCGCCTACCTGGACGACGAGGCGCACCACGCCGCCATCGGCGACTTTGTGCTGGGCGCCTTCCAGATCGAGAACACGCTGGTGAAAAAGGCCGTGAAGGCGTACGAGCCGCGCATGATCGCTTCGCTGCAAAAATTCGCGCTCGCCGTGCGCATCGACCCGGCTCACCCGCTGCGCCAGCGCATCGCCGGCTGGATCGCCGACAGCGCGCTGCACCTGAAGGCCGATCCGCAGTGGCAGGACACGGTGCGCCGCTACCAGCTGCAGCTGATCGCCAGCGATACGGTGCAAGCGATGCTGGGCGAGCTGTGGGACGCCATCCGCGCGCGCCTGCTGGCCGACCTGCACGCCGACGCGCCCGTGCTGGCGCAAGCCGTCGCCAGCCTGGCGCGCAACACGGGTCAGGTGCTGGGCAAGGACGAGCATGCCCGGGCATGGCTGAACGGCGCCATCGTCGCCGGCAGCGGCGCGCTGGTACGACGCTACCGGGGCGAGGTGGGCGCCTTCATCGCCGCCCGCCTGGACTTGTGGAGCAAGGAAGAAATGAGCGAGCGCATCGAACTGGCCATCGGGCGCGACCTGCAGTTCATCCGCATCAACGGCACCATCGTGGGCGGCCTGGCCGGCCTGCTGATCTACGCCGCCAGCCAGGCGGTGTAAGCGGGCTTTTCCAGCGCCAGCGCCAGCGCCTGGCGCGGCATCACGCCAGCTGCGGTTTCAGCAGGCTCGTCACTGATAACTGCTTGCGCGGCGCGGCAGCCCGGGCTGCCGGCCGGGCCGCCGCGCCGGCCGCCACACTGCGCACCAGCTGGAAGGAATCGACCAGCGTCGCCAGTTGCACGGCCTGCTGCTGCATGCCGGCCGCGGCGGCGGCGGCCTGCTCGACCAGGGCCGCATTTTGCTGCGTCACGTCGTCCATCTGCGTGATGGCCTGGTTGATTTGTTCGATACCCTCGCTCTGCTCCTGGCTGGCCGCCGTAATGTCCGCCATGTAGCCGGCCACCTGGCGCACCGACTGCTCGATATCGCCCATCGTCTTGCCGGCATCCTGCACCAGCCGGCTGCCCGCCCCCACCTTGTCCACCGAATCGCCGATCAGCACTTTGATTTCCTTGGCCGCCTGCGCCGAGCGGTGCGCCAGGCTGCGCACCTCGGACGCCACCACGGCAAAGCCGCGCCCCTGTTCCCCGGCCCGCGCCGCCTCGACGGCCGCATTCAGCGCCAGGATATTCGTCTGGAAGGCGATGCCGTCGATCACGCCGATGATGTCGACGATCTTGCGCGAGCTGTCCTGGATTGAACCCATGGTGGCAATCACCTGCGACATGGCTTGTTCGCCCTTGTGCGCGGTCTCGGAGGCGGTATTGACGAGGCGGTTCGCCTCGCGCGCATTGTCGGCATTCTGCCTGACCGTGCCGGTCAGTTCTTCCATGGACGACGCCGTCTCTTCCAGCGCGCTGGCCTGCGACTCCGTGCGCCGCGACAGGTTCGCATTGCCTGCGGCGATTTCCTCCGCGCCGCGGCCCACCACGCCCGTCGATTCCTTGATTTGCCCGACCAGCAGCTTGACGTTCGTCTGCAGGACGCGCAGCGCCTGCGCCACCGCCGTCAGTTCGTCGTTGCCGCTGGCGCTGATGTTGCCCGACAGGTCGCCCGCGCTCATGCGCTCGATATCGCCGCGCATGCGCTCCAGCGGCACCACGGCCGCGCGCTGCACGGTGTAGCCGCCGGCCGCGCACGACACCACGCCGCAGAGAGTGCTGAACAGCATCGGCATGCCGGCGTGTCCCGACGCCACATAGGAGATGGCCGGCGCGGCAACGAACAGCAGCGCCAGCGAGCCGAACACGAGAGACATCCGGGCGCGCAGCGTCAATTGCGCCAGCGGATTCAGGCGCCGCAGGAGCGAGCGGTGCACGGCCACGCCCTCGCGCACTTCCAGCGTCGTGCCGCCTTGCTTGATGGCCTGGTATGCCTGCTCGGCAGCGGCCACCTGTTCCCGGCTGGGCTTGACGCGGATCGAGGTGTAGCCCACCATCTGGCCATTTTCCAGCATCGGCGCGGCATTCGCTTCCACCCAGTAGTAATCGCCATTCTTGCAGCGGTTCTTGACCATGCCCGTCCACGCCTTGCCGCTCTTGATGGTGCGCCAGAAGTCGGCGAAGGCCTCGGCCGGCATATCCGGATGGCGCACGATGTTTTGCGGCGCGCCGATCAGCTCCTCGGCCGAAAAGCCGCTGATATCGATGAAATCCTGGTTGACATAGGTGATGTTGCCCTTCAGGTCAGTCTTCGATACCACCGTCTGACCGTCATGAAGCACATATTCCTTGTTCGTTACCGGCATATTTGTACGCATTTCTGTCTCCCCTGTCCTACACAAGCGAATGGCGGCGCCACCCGAAAAGAAGCGGGCTCGCGCCCTGGCCTGAACAACACTGCTCTTTCCTGCACAGATCCTGACAAGTGGCGAGAGGCGCCTTGCCAACAACTTGCCTCTATTTGCCATCTTTTTGATTTAGATCAAATTCATTTTGCCCCATGATTTAACCAATTACAACATTTAAATGAAAAATATAAACGAATTTATCACTTTTGAAATGATGACAAATGGATAGATTTTCGTCTCGGACAGAGGGAAAACACAACGTTGCGAGGTAATATTGCAAACAAGACGGCAGTTGTGCGGCAAACACAAATCATTAAAATCATGAAATTCATTGCATTCTATTTTATTTGAGGTATGATGATTGACATGGGGAAACGAAAACGATGCGACGACATCGTGCCTTTCGCCACTCGGGAAATCCGCACCAATGGAGATACGCATGAATAAAGTCCTGGCCTTGCGCTTGCTCGACGCCGCAGAAGACGCTGCCGTCATCATCGACACCGCTTCACGCATCCAGTATGCGAACGACGCCATGTATGCGCTGAGCGGCTATGCGCAGGGCAGCCTGGCGGGCCAGCAGATCGAGGCGCTGCTGCCGGATGCCGTGCGCGAGCAGCATGGCGCGCAGATCGGCGCCTATCTGGCCGGCGAAAAGAAGTCCAGGGTACTCGGGCACAAACGCCATTTCGCCATTCGCCACCACGACGGCTCCATGCTGCCCATCGTGCTCAAGGCCATGGACCTGGGCAAGCTCGGCGACGAAAACTACATGGGCGCCTTTTTCATCGACCAGCGCCGCGAGCGCGCGCTCGAACAGCAGAATGCGGCCCGTTGGCAGCAGTTGCAGCGCATCGCCCTGAGCGACCCGCTGACCCATCTGCCCAACCGCCGCGCCTTCGAGGTCGAAGCCGTGCGCGCGGCCGCGCGTGCCAGACGCGCCCACACCCCACTGGCCATCGGCATCGCCGACATCGACTTCTTCAAACTCGTCAACGATCAGCATGGCCATGCCGCCGGCGATGCCGTCCTGCAAACCATCGCCGCCGTGTTCCAGTTCCAGGCGCGGGCCTCGGACGTCGTCGCCCGCGTGGGAGGCGAGGAATTCGGTTTCCTGTTCCCGCATACGAACATGAGCATGGCCTGCCAGGTGGCCGAGCGCATACGCCGCGCCGTGGAAGAGACGCGTTTCGAGTTCGGCAAGCTGTCCATTCCGGTGACGATCAGCATCGGAATGGCGCCGCTGCCCGACAACGGCGACTGGAAGGCGGCCTTCATGCAAGCCGATGCCGCGCTGTACCAGGCCAAGAACAATGGCCGCAACCGCGTCGAGCAGGCTTGAATCCCGCCCGACACCCTTCGCAGTTTCATGCATCACGCAGCACCTGACAGGAGCAAGCACATGGAAACCATCACGACACATGCCGCAGCAGCGAGCCAGCTGGCGCAAGCGGATGCCCGGGAATTGCTGGTCTTCGGACTCGGCAAGGAAGAATATGCGATCGACATCGGCCTGGTGCAGGAAATCCGCGGCTACGGCGCCGTCACCCGCATCGCCAACGCACCCGCCTTCCTCAAGGGGTTCATCCACCTGCGCGGCAGCATCGTGCCGCTGGTCGACCTGCGCATCGCGCTGGGCCAGGCCGAACCCGCGTACGACGCCTCGACCGTGGTGATCATCCTGATCTTCGCGCATGGCGCCACCGGCATCGTGGTCGACCGCGTGGCCGACGTGGTGCCGCTGGCGCCGGCGCAGATCAAGCCGCCGCCGCAGCTGCACGGTTCAGCCATGGCCGGCCACGTGACGGCCATCGGCGCCCTCGACGAGCGCATGCTGATCGTGCTCGACATCGACAGCCTGCTGGCGGGCATGGGCATGCACGCCGGCGGAAAACTGGCGGCCTGAGCCAGCCACCAGCCACGCCACCACCCGAACCCGCCCCGCCGGAGACACCATGAGCATCCTGATCGTCGATGACAACGACACCAACCTGAGCCTGCTGGCGACCCTGGCGGGCAAGGCCAGCAGCATCGAACCCGTCTGCATGAACGATCCCGTCGATGCGCTGTACTGGTGCGAGTCGCATGTGCCGGACCTTGTCTTGCTCGACTACCGGATGCCCAGCCTGTCGGGCAACGAGTTCCTCAGCATTTTCCGCAAGATGCCGAGCATGGCCGACATCCCCATCATCATGGTGACCACCGAAAACGACCACGCAGTGCGCAAGCAGGCTTTTTCGCTGGGCGTGACGGAGTTTCTCACCAAGCCCGTCGACACCATCGAGTTCAGCCTGCGCGTGCGCAACCTGCTGGCCCTGCGCACGGCGCAAACCATGCTGGCCGACCGCGCCAAGCTGCTCGAACACGAAGTGGAACAGGCGATCGCCAACGTCACGGCCAGGGAGATGGAACTGGTCACGCGCCTGGCGCGGGCGGCCGAATTCCGCGACCCCGAAACGGGCGCCCACATCATGCGCATGGCGCGCTACTCGGCGCTGATCGCCAGGGAGCTGGGCCTCGACGCACAATGGCAGGACCTGCTGCTCAAGGCGGCGCCCATGCACGACGTGGGCAAGCTGGCCACGCCCGACCATATCCTGCTCAAGCCGGGGCGGCTGGACCCCGATGAGATGGCCATCATGCGCCAGCACGCGAAAATCGGCGGCCATATCCTTGCCGGCAGCGACTCGCCGCTGATCCGCCTGGCCGAGGAAATCGCCTGCGGCCACCACGAAAAATACGACGGCAGCGGCTATCCGGACGGCCTGGCGGAGGAGCAGATACCGCTGTCGGCGCGCATCGTCGCCGTGGCCGACGTCTTCGACGCGCTGAGTTCGGAGCGCCCGTACAAGCCGGCCTGGCCGTTGGCTCAGGCGCGCCAGTACCTGGAGCAAAACAGGGGCAGCCATTTCTGCCCGCGTTGCCTCGACGCCTTCCTGGGCGCCTGGGACGAGGTGCTGGCCATCCGCGACAGCCTGCCTGACCCCGTCCCGCAACACGCCCACCCACTGTAAGCGAGGAGCCCGCCATGCGCGTGCAACAACTGATCCTGAAAAACCATGCCGACTTCGATGCCGCCCTGGCGCCCCTGGCCGCGATGGCGCCCGACCTGGTGCTGGTGTTCGGCGCCTGCCCCTACTTTGCCACGCCCGGCCTGAACGCGGCGCTGCGCCGCCAGCTGCCCGGCGCCGTCATCGCCGGCTGCTCCACGGCTGGCGAGATCGCCGGCAAGCGCGTCTACGACGACAGCTGCGTCATCACGGCCATCCGCTTCGCCCGCACGACGGTGGCGATTGCCGACGCCATCATCTGCGACATGGCGGACTCGCACGAGGCGGGCGAGCGCCTGGCGCAGGCGCTGCCGCAGGACGGTCTGACGGCCGTCTTCATGCTGGGCACGGGCGTGGCCATCAACGGCAGCGCCCTCATCGCCGGCCTGCAGGCGAACCTGCCGCCGGGCGTGACGGTGTCGGGCGGGCTGGCGGCGGACGGCGGCGCCTTTCGCCAGACCTGGACCCTGGGTCCGCGCGGCGCGGCCGACAATACCATCGTCGCCGTCGGCCTGTACGGCGAGCATATCCGCCTCGGCTACGGCAGCCATGCGGGCTGGGAAGCGTTCGGCCCCGCGCGCAAGGTGACGCGCTGCGTCGACAACGTGCTGTATGGCCTCGATGGCGCGCGGGCGCTCGACATCTACAAGCTGTACCTGGGCGACCATGCGCGCGATCTGCCCGCGTCGGGCCTGCTGTTCCCGTTTGAAATGCTCACGGCCGCGCATGAAAAAAGCAATGTCTTCCGCACCATCCTCGCCGTCGACGAAGAACAGGGTTCGCTGACCCTGGCCGGCGACATCCTCGCCGACGGCTACCTGAAGCTCATGCATTCCAGTACCAACCGGCTGATCGACGGGGCCGAGACGGCCGCGCGCGGCGTCGTGCCCCATGCCGATGCGCAGGGCGACCAGCTGGCCCTGCTGGTCAGCTGCGTGGGCCGCAAGCTGGTGATGGGCGACCGGGCCGAGGAAGAGGTCGAAGCGGTGGCCGACCTGCTGGGCGGCGCGTCCTGTATCGCCGGTTTTTACTCCAACGGCGAAATCGGCATCGCCCAGCCGCATGGCGCATGCCAGCTGCACAACCAGACGATGACCGTGACTGTGTTGAGCGAAGCATGAACCGCACCCTCGCCCGCCAATTGAACCGCGTCTGCGATATCGACTCGGAAAGCGCCTGCGCCGCCTTGCTGGAACAGGCGCAGGCACTGTGCGGGAAAGCGGACACGCCGCGTGAACTGGCCGGTTTCCTGGCCGGCTTGCCAGCCCTGCTGCAGCGCATCGACGGCGCCTACGATCAGTCCGAACGCGACCTGGACTTGCGCTCGCGCAGCCTGGAACTGAGTTCGAATGAACTGAGCATGACGAATGACCTGCTGCGTACGGAACTGGCCAGCCGCAACCGCGTGATCCAGTCGCTGCGCGTGGCGGCCGTGCGCCTGCTCGACAACGACGAATCCGGCCTGCACCTGCCGCAGGAAGGCGATATCGAGGGCCTGTCGGTGCTGCTGGCCGAACTGGTGGCGCAGCAGGAGCTGCGCCGCATCGAACTGCAGAACCAGCGCTTTGCGATGGACCAGCACGCCATTATCAGCGTCACCGATACGGCCGGCGTCATCATCTACGTCAACGACAAATTCTGCGCCATCAGCGGCTTCGCGCGCGAAGAGCTGGTCGGCCAGACGCACCGCCTGATCAACTCGCACACGCATACGGACGCCTTCTTTGCGCAGATGTGGCAAACCATTACGGCCGGCCGGGTCTGGCATGGCGAAATCTGCAACCACGCCAAGGATGGCGGGCAATACTGGGTGGACGCCACCATCGTGCCCTTCCTCGACGCGGCCGGCAAGCCATACCAGTACATCGCCATCCGCACGGAAATCAGCGACAGCAAGCGCATGGCCGAGACCATCGCGAAAAGCGAGCGCGAATACCGCAACGTCGTCAACAGCCTCAATGAGGTGGTCTTCCGCACGGATTTGCGCGGCGCCTGGACCTTCCTCAATCCCGCCTGGCACACCATCACCGGCTTCGACGCCGCCGACAGCCTGGGCAAGCATATCCTGCAATTCGTCGATGCGCGCGACCGCGAGCGCGCCGCGGCCGGCCTGGCCCAGCTGTTGGGCGGCCAGGTGGACAGCATGCGCCATGAAGCGCGCTATGTCACCCGCGACGGCGACGTGCGCTGGATCGACGTGTGCGCGCGCGCCGAACGCGATGGCCTGGGGCAGCTGGCCGGCATCACCGGCAGCCTGACGGACATCACGGAGCGGCGCCAGGCGGCGCGCGAGCTGCGGCACAACCTCAACTTCGTCGATGCGCTGATCGAGACCATTCCCATCCCCTTGTACCTGAAGGACGTGCACGGCCGCTACCTGCGCGCCAACCGCGCCTTTTGCGCCTTCTTCCATCTCGACCAGGCGCGCATCGCGGGCCTGACGGTGGCGGACATCCTGCCGCAGCAGCAGGCGCAGCAAGCGCGGCAGCACGACGTGGCGCTGCTGCAGGACCGGGGCAACCACACATATGAAGACCGGGTGATCGTCGGCACGCGGCAGGTCGATGTCCTGTGCAGCAAGGCGGCCCTGCTGAAGTCCGACGGCAGCCTGCACGGTCTGGTGGGCACCATCGTCGACATTTCCAGTCAGAAGGCGGCCGAGCGCGCGCTGCTGCTGGCCAAGGAAGTGGCCGAATCGGCCAGCCGCTCGAAGAGCGAATTTCTGGCCAACATGAGCCACGAGATCCGCACGCCGATGAACGGCATCCTGGGCATGACGGACCTGGTGCTCGATTCCGACCTCGATGCCCACCAGCGCAAGTACCTGGAAATCGTCAAGGCCTCGGCCGACGCCCTGCTGTGCATCATCAACGACATCCTCGATTTCTCGAAGATCGAGGCGGGCATGCTGACCCTGGAAAGCATCCCCTTCGACCTGCACCGGTTGCTGCAGGAAACCATGCGCGCCCACGCCATGCGGGCGCAGACCAGCGGCCTGGAACTGCTGCTCGACGTCGATCCCGCGCTGCCGCACACCCTGCTCGGCGACCCGGGCCGGCTGCGCCAGGTACTGACCAACCTGGCGGGCAACGCCATCAAGTTCACGCCGCAGGGCGAGGTGGTCGTCAGCGCCAGGCTGCGCGCCAGCGGCGACGGCATGGCCCGCCTGCGCCTGTGCGTGCGCGACACCGGCATCGGCATCGCCGCCGACATGCAGGAGGCCGTCTTCGACGCCTTCCAGCAGGAAGACGGTTCGACCACGCGGCGCTTCGGCGGCACGGGCCTGGGCCTGTCGATCACGCGCCGCCTGGTGACGATGATGGGAGGCCGCATCGGCCTGTCGAGCGAACTGGGCAAGGGCAGCTGCTTCACCGTGGACCTGGCCTTGCCCATCGGCGAACAGCAGTCCTTGCCGTCGCCCGGTGCCTCGCTGGCGGGACGCGCCATCCTGGTGGTCGACGACAATCCCAGCAGCCTGACCATCCTGCGCCGGATCTTCGAGCACAGCGGCGCCATGGTCACGGCCTGCGAGTCCGGCGAGGCGGCGCTGGAGCACTGCCGCGGCGCCTTGCCGGCGGACTGCATCATCATGGACTTCGCCATGCCCGGCATGAATGGCTTCGACACGGCATCGGCGCTGTCCTCCCTGCCCCACTGGAGCCAGGTGCCCGTCGTCGTGCTGTCGTCCTGCGGCAGCCTGGGCGACGCGGCGCGCTGCCGCGAACTGGGCATCGACGGCTACCTGCTCAAGCCTGCCAGTCCAGAGGAATTGCTGGCCGTCACCATGAGCGTGCTGGGCACCTGCCGCGGCATGCCCAGCGCCGCGCCCGTGGCGACGCGCCAGACCGTAAGCGAAGGCACGCCCGGCCTGGACATCCTGCTCGTCGAGGACAACGCCATGAACCGCGAACTGGCCACCGTGCTGCTGTCGAACGCGGGCCACCGCGTCACGCATGCGGCCAACGGCCGCATCGCCCTCGATTGCCAGGCCGCCGGCCATTTCGACATGATCCTGATGGACCTGCAAATGCCGGAAATGGGCGGTTTCGAAGCCACCGCGCAGATACGCGCGCGCGAAGCGCAAGGCATGCCGAGAAGCGTCATCATCGCCATGACGGCCAGCGCCTTCGAAGGCGACCGCGAACGCTGCATCGCCGGCGGCATGGATGACTACCTGTCCAAGCCGTTCCGCGCGGCCGCCTTCCACAGTCTGATCGAGCAGCATGTGCTGCAAATAAACAAGCACACGCCGCGCTTCGTCTACGGGGCCGCGCTGGCCGAGGCCGATGCCGACGTGATCGGCATCATCGGCGCATCGTTCCTGACCGCCCTGCCGGCGCAGCTGGATGCCTTGCGGGCGGCCATGCGGGAAGGCGACCGGGCCACCGTGAGCCGGCAAGCCCACACCCTGGCCGGCCTGCTGGCCAACTTCCGCGCCGCGCCGGCCGTCGCCATCGCCGCCGCCATCGAGCGCGAAGCGGCCAAGGCGCCGCAGGGCGCGTTGCTGGCGCGCCTCGATGCGCTGGAAGAGCAGTTGCGCCTGTTTGTGCAGGAAACGGAGGCGGCCATCCAGGCGGCAAGCCATATGCTGCACGCATCCGGCCAAACTTGATGTAGATCATAATTTTTTAAACAAGCTCTTGCTATCCTGTAAAAAAATGACAGGAGCCGTGGATGAGCAAGACGCAGCCGAGCGATGCGCAGCACAACGTGGAACATGAGCGCCTGGGCAGCGCCTGGCAAGGCGTACCGGCGCCCGACTACCCGGAAAGCGCGCCGGAAGGCGCCACCCTGGACCTGCTGCTGAATGCCTGGCTGGGCAAGTTTACGGGCGGTATTTCGCCGGCCGCGCTGGGCAACGCCTATGCCGACTGGCTCAGCCATCTGGCGCTGGCGCCATCAAAGCAGCAAGCCCTGCTGCAGGAAGCGTGGAAGAAGATCGGCCGCTGGCAACAGTACGCCATGCAATCGGCCATCGCTGGCGGCGCCGCCGAGCCGCCGTGCATCGCGCCGCTGCCGCAGGACCGGCGCTTCGAAGACCCGGCCTGGCGGCGCTGGCCCTACAACCTGGTCTACCAGGGCTTCCTGCTGCAGCAGCAATGGTGGCACCGCGCCACCACGGGCGTGCGCGGCGTCGCGCCGCACCACGAGGATGTCGTCACGTTCACCGTGCGCCAGTGGCTCGACATGCTGGCGCCGTCGAACTTCCTGCTGACCAATCCCGTGGTGCAGCAAGCCACCCTGGCAAGCGGCGGCGCCAACCTGACGCGCGGCATGATCCACGCGGCCGAGGACTGGCAGCGCGCCGCCATGGGCGCGCATGCGCCCGACCGGCGCACGTATAAAGTGGGCGTGAACGTGGCCGTCACGCCGGGCAAGGTGGTCTACCGCAACGACTTGATCGAATTGATCCAATACGCGCCCGCGACCGCCCGGGTGCATGCGACGCCCCTGCTGTTCGTGCCGGCATGGATCATGAAGTTCTATATTCTCGACCTGTCGCCGCACAATTCGCTGGTGCGCTACCTGGTGGGCCAGGGCCACACGGTGTTCATGATTTCCTGGAAAAATCCGCTGGAAGAAGACCGCGAGCTGTCGCTGGAAGACTACCGTCAGCTGGGCGTGATGGAGGCGCTCGACGCCGTCATCCGCATCACGGGCGCGCCGCAGGTGCACGCGGCCGGCTATTGCCTGGGCGGCACCCTGCTGGCGATCGCCGCCGCGACAATGGCGCGCGACGGCGATATGCGCCTGGCCAGCCTGACCATGCTGGCCTCGCAAGTGGACTTCAAGGAACCGGGCGAACTGTCGCTGTTCATCGACGAGAGCCAGGTCAGTTTCCTGGAAGCGGCCATGTGGAAGCAGGGTTATCTCGATACGAAACAGATGGCGGGCGCCTTCCAGCTGCTGCGCTCGAACGACCTGATCTGGTCGCGCCAGCTGCGCCATTATCTGCTTGGCCTCGACGAACAGGACAGCGACCTGATGGCCTGGAATGCGGATGCCACGCGCATGCCCTGCCGCATGCATTCGGAATACCTGCGCCGTCTGTTCCTGCACAACGACCTGGCCGAAGGGCGCTACCGCACGGCGGGCCGCCACATCGCCCTGCCCGACATCAAGGCGCCCGTCTTCGCCGTCGGCACACTGACGGACCACGTGGCGCCGTGGCGCTCCGTCTACAAGCTGCAGCTGCTGACCGACACGGACGTCACTTTTTTGCTCACCTCGGGCGGCCACAATGCGGGCGTGGTCTCGCCGCCGGGCCAGCCGCACCGCAGCTACCAGCTGGCCACGCACCGCCACGACGCGCCCTACATCGACGCGGACAGCTGGCAGCGCGAGGTGGCGCACCATGACGGTTCGTGGTGGCCCGCCTGGCAAGCCTGGCTGGCAGAACGCCCGGGCGCGCAAGCGGCGCCGCCGGCCATGGGACCCGACCTGGGCGATGCGCCGGGCAGTTACGTGCTGCAGACCTGACAACCAACAACCGAGGAAAACGCCATGCCCTACACCACCCTGCTGGTCCACGTCGACAATTCCCGCCATTGCGCCCAGCGCATCCGCCTGGCCGTGCGCCTGGCCGTTGCCGAAGGCGCGCACCTGATCGGCTCGGCCATGAGCGGCATTTCGCGCTACGCTTATGGCGGCGGCGTCAACGCGCTGCAGTTTGCACCGGCGCAGATGCAGGCGCTGCGCACCCAGGCCAGCGAGGCATTGCACGACTTCGAGCGCATTGCCCGCGAGGAAGGCCTGGGCACCTACGAAACGCGCTTCGTCGACGACGATGCGCAAGGCGCGCTGCTGCTGCAGGCGCGCTATTGCGACCTGCTGATCCTGGGCCAGACGGATGCGCAGGATACGCCGTCGCGCGTCATCGCCGGCACGGCCGAATACCTGATGCTCCATTGCGGCCGGCCCGTGCTGATGGTGCCGCACGCGCCTTGCGCCGCGCCAGCGGCCATCGCGCAGCATCCGCTGCTGGCCTGGAACGGCAGCGCCGAAGCGCTGCGCGCCATCACCGATGCGCTGCCGCTGCTGCAGCGGGCCCGGCAAGTGACCCTGGCCGTCGTCAATTCGCACGCCCAGCCGGCCGCGCACGGCGAGCAGCCGGGCGCCGACCTGGCCTTGTACCTGGCGCGCCACGGCGTCAACGTCGAGGTGCTGCAGCACGACACGCCGCCGGGCCAGGACGTGGGCACGGCCCTGCTGGCCATGGCGGCCCAGCGGCACTGCGACCTGGTCGTGATGGGCTGCTACGGCCACATGCGCCTGCGCGAGGCGCTGCTGGGCGGCGTCACGCGCACGGTGCTGCAAGAGATGACGTTACCGGTGCTGGTGTCGCACTAGGGCGCAGTGCGGTAATTTTTCATCATGAACTGATCATGTAATATGATTGGCAATCAATAACAAACTTGGCGAACGCATGTTCAGACACTATTTGACTTTCCACCTGGCCTTGGCTTTGGCCGCAAGCACTGGCGCCAGTTCTGCAAGCCCCGGCAATCACCTTGATACTGGCTGCTTTGTCAGCGCGACAAAAGGCGGCGCCATGTGGGAAAACCGCCTTAAAATGGAAGAAAGTGGCCTGTTTCGCGTCGATTCAGGGGTGAAGAATGAAATCGAAGAACTCGCCAGCACATTTGGCGTTCGCGCGGACTTTGGTTTTATTAACGATCTGGATGGTGCGAATGCCTATGCCTCTCCGGGCCATGACGTCTATCGCGTCATGTTCGGGATCCGCATGCTGCACCGCATGAGCGGGACCTTGAACCCGGTCGAGGACAAAAAAATTCCGCAAAAATTCCCTGAAGTGTGGGAAGGGGCAATGGGCGGCGTCATCGCACATGAGTGGGCCCACGTATTGCAATTCAAACAGGGCCTGATATTTCCATCCCCCGTCACGCCATCGGAGCTACACGCGGACTTTCTGGCCGGCTGGTACATGGGGATGAAAGGCCAACGAATGAAAATTGCGTATGAAGAATTAAAGCAGGAATTTTTCGCCATGGGCGATACCAACTTCAACGATCGCGACCATCATGGTACGCCCGAGCAGCGCAGGCACGCCATGTCAAGCGGCTATGAACTGGCGACGTCCGGCATGCACGATGTACAACAAGCTTTTGACAAGGGAATGCGGCTATATGGTCTTTCAAAAAAATAAATGGCAACTGTCGCTGGCACTCATCGGCGCATTGAGCGTCGTTGTGCCGCATACGTATGCGGCAACGACCAGCGCATGTGAAGAAACCACCGTCGGCAGGCCCTTGAAGGGCTTTGAATTGCCGAAAAATGCCAGGAATTCCAATGACATCATTGCCGTGCTCGGAGCGCCGTTCTTCGCGACCTACCTGGCGGAAGAACGCAAAGACGTCCTGGTGTATGTGGACGGCTATTTTCGTGGCGAAAAAAAAGTGATGAACTCGGCCGACCCCACACTATATGAGGGATACTCAAGTTCGCAGGAAGGCTGTGGCGTGGCCTTGATATTCACTTTCTCGCCAGCAGGCATGGTGTTTAAAATAACGGCGTTGAAGATTGCCGACATGACCAAGGCGCATGCCAGCAAATTTGCGGATACGACGTGGGCAACCGCGGCAAAAGAATAGGCCATGTCGACAATTCGGAATGGCTCCGGATTGCCATGCCCGCCGCTCATCGCCGCATCACCGGTTTTTTAAAATCACGCCGCTCATGTATTGATTCAGATCGCGAAAATCCTGCACGCTCCAGGCGTGCGGCGCAATCTTGACGCCATTTTCTTTCAAGGTTTTCGGAATCAGGTCGCCATTCGGACGAAGGATGACCGACGAGACGATCACGCCGGGATAATCATTGAGCCGTTTCTTGAAAGCGGAGGTGGTCAGATCGGGGGTACGGGGATTGCTTTTATTCGCCAACGGCCCTGTTCCTCTGATTTCGGCTCCGTGGCACACGGCGCATCGCTGCATGTAGAGATTTTTTCCATTCACATTCTCCGCGAAGGAAGACGATGTGCGAAGCAGCGATAAAAGGCCCAGCGTAGCGGTGAATACTAATTTCATTGTCATGTAGTTTGTTATTGATATCAACCGGAGCTGGTGCAGGGCAAACCCGGTGAGTGCCGCTGCAACGCTCCAGATCATATTTTAACCGGGATTGCTCATTCGACAAGCGATGCTTGCAGCCGGGGAACGGCCTAGAATAGCCAGGCTGGACACTGCGCGGCCGCCTGTTGACGGGCCGCGCGGCCTGTGTCGCACCCCGTCGGCGCCACCCACTGGAGCCGCGTCATCGTCGAATTGCGCCGGCAGGGCCACACGGCCATCCGCGCCGTCGAACTTCCCTTGACCTCGCTGGCCGACGACGCCGAGCGCACGCGCAAGATGGTGGCGCAAGTAAATGGCCCGGTGTTGCTGGTAGGACACTCCTATGGCGGCGCCGTCATCAGCGTGGCCGGCAATGCGCCGAATGTGGCGGGCCTCGTGTACATCGCCGCCTTCGCCCCCGATGCGGGCGAAAGCCCGGGCAGCATCACGCAGGAACACCCGCCCCTGGGTGCGGCCAATCTGGAAGGCGACAGCGACGGCTATCTGTGGGTCAAACCCGAGCAATACCATGACAGCTTTTGCCAGGACCTCGACGCGGAAGAAGGCGCCGTGCTGGGCGTGGTGCAGAAGGCACCGCTGGCCAGCACCTTCGGCGACACCGTCAACGACCCGGCCTGGAAGCATAAGCCCAGCTGGTACCAGGTTTCCAGCGCCGACCGCATGATTTCCCCCGTCAACCAGGAGCGCATGGCGGTGCGCCTGCAAGCGCGCAAAGTCATCACGCTCAACGCCAGCCATGCGTCGCTGGCCTCGCGTCCCGTGGAGGTGGCGGCGCTGATCCTGGAGGCGGCAAGCGCGGTGGCGCAGGCATAGGCGGCACGGGCAAAAAAGGCTATGTCACCGTCAAATGTGGAAACTCGCCCAATGTTGCCTTCAATAATGTTTCCGGGGAGCGGATGCGCCCGGCGTCCAGTATCCAGCGCCAGCCCAGGTAATTCGGCAGATAGCGCGTCGCCACGCCGTGAAAGGAGCGTAGCCATGCCCGCAGGCGGCTGTGATATGCATTGACGTTCTGTACATGCGCGGCGCCCTGCACGCGGATGCCGGCACGCACATTGACGGCCTGGTGGCTGATTCCCGCTTCCTTGGCAAAGGCGCGATAGGCAGCGTGGTCGTCGGTCATCAGCAAGATGTCCTTGTCGATCACCGGTGGCAGGCAGGCATGCAGCTGCGCCTTCGTCAGCGCCCCTTTTCCCGCGACGAAATCGCGGGTTTGTCCCGTGCGGTCGCGCGCCACCAGGATACAGACTTGTTCACTGGAAATGCCGCGCTTGTGGGCATGGCCGCCACGGCGGCGCGCCGGACGCGTCAGATGCCGCGCGCCCTTTTCTGACTCCAGCACATACAGCTCGTCCGCTTCGGCGATGCCATGCAGGCAATGGGGCCGGTCCGTCTTGGCCAGGCTTAAAAACCGGTGGCGCCAGCGAAAGGCGGTGTTGCGGTGCACGCCCAGCTGGCTTGCCGCCTTGCGCACGGAAGCCGATTCGAGCAGGCAGTCGGCGTAGTCGAGCCACAAGGTCTTGTGGCGCAAGCGGGCCAGCGGTGTGCCGGTGAGCGCATTGAAGGTGCGCCCGCACGGCACGCAACGGTAGCGCTGCAGTCCGTGCGCATGACCGTGCCGATGCGCATGGCTGCTGTTGCAGGCGGGACAGTGTAACCGCTGCCGGGCCACGCTTTCGATCAGTGCCACGGCGGCGTTCTGCGATCCTGCCCCGCGCAGCAGAGCAGTGCTCGCCTGACGCTGGCGACGGTTCAGTACGGCGAACTGGGCGATGAAGGTTTTCCATTCGGCTGGCTGCATGGATGGTTCCCGTTTGTCTGCGATACACAGTCAGACAGCCGGGGCTGGGGAAGATTCCTTGAGTTCCCCTATTTGTCGGGGACAGAGCTCCAAAAAAAAAGGCTCCTGAAAACCAGGAGCCTTTGGCGCCGGACAGGCAATGTGGTCCGCACCGGCAGCTCTGGGGTACAGCGCCGGCCGGACCGCTATCCACGCCAAGGAGGTTCAGCCACCTGCCGTCAACCGCATTGCCATGCCACTTCATCGTAGCAGCTGATTGCGCGGCAAAACTCTCCAATATTTGCATGCCGGCCTTCTGCCGCTACAGCCACCCTTCGCGCTTCAGGCGCCGGTGCAGCCAGCAGCAGCCGGCGATGATGACGACGATCACGGCCGGATAGCTGCCGCGCCACTTCAGTTCCGGCATGAATTCGAAGTTCATGCCGTACAGGCTGAAGACCATGGTGGGCACGGCCAGGATGGCGGCCCAGGCGGCCAGGCGCTTGACGACCTCGTTCTGGCGGATCGAAATCTGCCCCAGCGCCACCTGCATGGCCGAATTGACCAGCTCGCGCATCTGCCCCGCCGTGTGCGTGACGCGTTTGACGTGGTCGAGGATGTCGCGGTAATAGATGCGGTTTTCCTTGGGCACGATGTCGCCATGAAAACGGATCAGCTGGGTGCAGATGTCGTGCAGGGGATTGACGGCCGCATCGAGCTTGAGCAGCTCCGTCTTGAGCTGGTAGAAATCCTGCAGCTTGTCTTCGCTCAGGCTGGGCTTAAACAGCTGCAATTCATAGTGCTGGAAGCGGGCCTGCAAATGGTCGATGCACGGCTGGTACTGGTCGACGATGAAATCGATGATGGAATACAGCACGTAGCCGGGGCCGCTGGCCAGCTTCTCGGGCACGCTTTCCTTGCGCTCGCGCAGCTTCGCATAGCCGGCCGAAGGGCCGTGGCGCACCGTGATGATGAAGCGGGGGCCGAGAAAGACGTGGGTTTCGCCGTAGACGATGGCGTCGCCGTCCAGAGTGGCCGTGTGCATCACCATGAACAGCGTGTCGCCGTACTCTTCCAGCTTGGGCCGCTCATGCGCGCCCTGCGCATCCTCGACGGCCAGTTCGTGCAAGCCGAAGGCCGATTGCAGCGCCTGCATGGCCGTGGCGTCGGGGCTGGCCATGCCGATCCAGACGAAACAATCGGGGTCGCCAAGAAAGTCGCCCACCTTGTCGATGTCGAAGTGGGCGATCTTCCTGCCGTCGCGATACGCTTCGCAATTGACGACGGCGGCGTGGGTACTGAGGTCCATGGTGATTTTCGGCTGGTGGCGGCAATATTATTGGGGGGCCAGTATAGCGGAAATGCCATGATGGCCATGCCAACTGAGCCAGCGCATTGACATTCGGGCGCGTCAATGTAAAATGAGAACCATTCGCATTTAAGAAGGGCCTGCATGCGCCAGCGGCACGGGACTTCCGCGCCAACTGGAGTGTGCCGTGACGTATGCCGTATCCCCTGCCGCCGATCCTGTCGCACTGCTGTATGGCCAGCACCATCCCTGGCTGCTGCGCTGGCTGCGCGGCAAATTGTCCTGCACCGATCATGCGGCCGACCTGGCGCAGGATACCTTCGTCAAGCTGCTGGCCACGCCTGGCGAACCTGCCGCCACTCTGCGCGAACCGCGCGCCTACCTGACCACCGTGGCGCGGCGCCTGCTCATCGACCACTACCGCCGCCAGTCGCTGGAGCAAGCCTGGCTGGCCACCCTGGCGCAGCTGCCCGCACCCGCCGCGCCATCGGCGGAGGAGCGTTTGCTGATCCTGGAAACGCTGCACCAGATCGATGCCATGCTCGATGGCCTGGGCACGAAGGTGCGCACGGCCTTTTTGCTGTCGCAGCTGGAAGGCATGGCGTATGCGGACATCGCCGCGCGCCTGAACATCAGCGAGCGCACCGTCAAGCGCTATATGGTGCAGGCGTTCGAGCAATGCATCCTGCTGCTGGCCTGACATGGGCGCAACCCTCGATGCGCGCGCCGCGCGCGTGGCGGCGCACTGGATGATGCGCCTGCAAGGAGGCGAACTGGACGCTGATGCGCAGCAGGGCCTGGCCCGCTGGCGCGCCGCCCACCCCGACCATGAAACTGCCTGGCAGCGGGCCGAGCAAGTCTGCCGCACCTTCGGCATGCTGCCCCCGCCGCTGGCCATGCCGGTGCTCGACCGTCCGTCCGGCGCGCCGCGCCGCGCCGCCCTGAAAACCCTGGCCCTGCTGATCGCCGCCGGGCCAGGCGGCTGGGCCATGCTGAAAGTGCCGCCGTGGCAGGCATGGACGGCGGACCTGCGCACGGCAACGGGCGAAATCCGCCATCTCACCTTGCCCGATGGCAGCGCCTTGAGCCTGAACACGGCCAGCGCCGCCGACCTCGGTTTCAGCGACGCGCTGCGCCTGGTCCAGCTGCGCGCCGGCGAACTGCACGTGGCGACCAGCCCCGATCCGCGCCAGCGTCCGTTCATCGTGCGCACCAGCAACGGCAGCATCCGTGCCCTCGGCACGCGCTTCACGGTGCGCCAGGAAGACAGCCTGTTCGGCGCGCGCACCCAGGTGGCCGTTTCGCAGGGCGCCGTCGAAGTGCGGCCCGCGAAAGGCTTGCCCGTCATCGTGCAGGCGGGCTGGCAAGCCAGCTTCGACGAAGCGGCGGCCAGCGCACAGCAGCCGCTGGCGCCGCATGCGTCCACGTGGACCAAGGGATTGCTGTACGCGGACGACACGCCGCTGGCCGACGTGCTGGCGCAGCTGAGCCGCTACCGCCACGGCGTGGTGCGCTGCGACCCGGCCGTGGCGCGGCTGCGCGTGTCGGGCGTGTACCAATTGCATGATACGGATCAATTATTATCACTATTACAAGCATCGCTGCCCATCCGCGTGCAGCGCCACAGCCGCTGGTGGATTTCCATCGAACCCGCATCAATATTTTAAAAAAAATGTCCCTTTCGCGCATGTGCCCCGTCAATCCACACAGGACCAACACATGAACGAAGGGAAACAAGCAATGAAGCACTACCGCAACACCAGTATGACCCTGGCCTTGTTGGGCAGCCTGGCCCTGACGCCGCCCGCATTCGCCCAGCATCAGGAAGCGCCCGCGCGCCACTACCAGGTGGCAGCCGGTCCCCTCAGTACCGCCCTGTCCGCCTTTGCGGCCGAGGCGGGCGTCAGCATTTCCGGCGCCGCCAGCCTGTACGCCGGCTTGAACAGCCGGGGCTTGAGCGGCAATTACCAGGTGTCCGACGGCTTTGCCCGCCTGCTCGACGGCAGCGGCCTCATTGCGGTCGACCAGGGCGGCGGCCACTACGCCGTGCGCAGGCTGCCGTCCGCCAGCGAGGCAACCACCCTGCCCGGCATCGCCGTGCGCGCCACGGCCGAGCGCAGCACCAGCACGGAAGGGACGCATTCGTACACGACGCCAGCCACGGCCAGCGCCACCGGACTGGTGCTGTCCTTGCGCGAAACGCCGCAATCGGTCAGCGTCATCACGCGCCAGCGCATGGATGACCAGGACTTGCTGACGGTGCGCGACGTGCTGCGCAATACGCCCGGCATCGCCGTCAACCAGTTCGACACGGAGCGCAGCACCTTTTCCGCGCGCGGCTTCGACGTCGACAATTTCCAGTACGACGGCGTGCCCACCACGTATAAGGTGCAGTATTCGGGCGGCGAATCGGAAATGGATTCGCTGATCTACGACCGCGTGGAAGTGACGCGGGGCGCCACGGGCTTGCTGACGGGCGCCGGCTACCCGTCCGCCTCGATCAACCTGGTGCGCAAGCGGGCCAGCGCCAGGCAGTTCGAGGGGCAATGGTCGCTGGCGGCCGGCTCCTGGAGCGATTACCGGGGTACCGTCGACCTGGCCGCGCCGCTGAACGCAGACGGCTCCGTGCGCGGCAGGATCGCTGGCGCCTGGCAAGACCGCAAGTCGTTTACGAATGGCTATTCGAACCAGCGCCAGCTCGTCTACGCCACCGCCGAGGCGGACCTGGCGCCCGGCAGCGTGATCATGGTGGGCGCCAGCTACCAGAAGAACGACCCGAAAGGCAGCAACTGGGGTGGCTTCCCCCTGTGGTACAGCGACGGTTCGCGCACCGATTTCGACCGTTCCGTCACCACGGCGCCCCGCTGGGCCGCCTGGGCCACCGAGCAGACCAACGTGCACGCCACCTTGGAACACGCGCTGGGCCAGGGCTGGAAGGCGCAGGCGCAAGCCATGTACAGCAAGCACACGGAAGACACGCCGCTGCTGTTCCTGGCCGAGCGGCCCGACCGCACCACGGGCCTGGGCATGCTGGGCTACCCGAACCGCTACATCGGCTCGCGCGACCAGAGCAGCGCCGACGTGAAACTGTCCGGGCCATTTACCCTGGGCGGACGCGAACATGAAGCCATCGTGGGCGCCAATTACACCGTGCAGCACGCCGAATTCAGCGTCAAGGAAGCGCTCGATCCCGAACCGATCGGCAATTTCCTCGCCTGGGATGGCAGCTACACGCAGCCGGCCTGGGGCGAGCCCGTGCTGTCGGAAAAATACACGACGAAACAATACGGCGCGTATGGCGCGGCGCGCCTGAACCTGGCCGACAGCACCAGACTGATCGTCGGCGGACGCCTGAGCCGCTGGGACAAGGACCGCATCGGCTTTGACGGCAGCGCCCGCTTTGCCTTCGCCAAAAGCAAGTTCGTGCCCTACGCGGGCCTGGTGGTGGACCTGAACGACACGTATTCGATGTATGCCAGCTACACGGACATCTTCCGCCCGCAGGAAAACCAGGACCGCGCAGGCGCCTGGCTGGACCCGCTGACGGGCCAGAGCATGGAAGTGGGCGTGAAGGGGGAATTGGCCGGCGGCCAGGCCAACGGCTCCATCGGCCTCTTCGAGATCAAGCAGGACAAGCTGGCCCAGCCGGACGGCGCACACCGGGTCCCCGGCACCACCACGCAAGCGTATTACGCGGCGCGCGGCGCCACCAGCCGCGGCATCGAGGCGGAATTGTCGGGCCGCCTGGCGCCAGGCTGGAACGTGACGGCCAGCGCCAGCCACTTCCGCGCCAAGGACAGTGAACAGCAGGATATCAACACCCTGTCGCCCCGCTCGACGGCGCGATTGTTCACCACCTGGAAAGTCCAGCCCGGCCTCACCGTGGGCGGCGGCGTCAACTGGCAAAGCAAGTTCTACTTTGACGATGCGGGCCCGAACGGCAAGGAGCGCGTCACGCAGCAAGCCTACAGCACGGTCAGCCTGATGGCCACGTACCAGCTGTCACGCCAGCTGACGGCCCAGCTGAACGTGGAAAACGTGCTCGACAAGAAATACATCAACATCAACACCTATGCGCAAGGCACGTATGGCGCGCCGCGCAGTGTGCGGGGGACGTTGACGTACCGTTTTTAGTACGCGCACAAGCCGGGCGGCATGCGCCCGGCTTGCTCTACATCAATCACGTCAATAGCTGTAATTCAGGCTCAGCATCGCATTGCGCGGGTCGCCGTAACTGACTCTGCGGCCCGTGCTGATGCCATAGTAAGCGCGGTCGGTCAGGTTGTTGAGGTTGAACGACAGGGCCAGGCGGCCGGATAGCTGGTAGCGTGCCATGGCATCGAACACGGCATACGAGCCCTGGTGCACAGTGGTCAAGCCGCCACGCACGGCCCGGGTCTGCTGCCAGGTGCGCGATTGCCAGCGGGCGCCGCCGCCCACGGTCAGGCGCGGTATCGGCTGCCAGGTGCTGTACAGGCTCAGCTGGTCTTCGGGCGCCAGGGTATTGACCTTGCCGCCCGCATCGCGCGCCACCTTGTGCGTGTAGCCGGCCTGCAGCTGCCAGCCCGGCATCAGCTGACCCGACACTTCCAGTTCCACGCCGCGCGAACGCACGCCGTCGACGGCGCGGTAGGCGTCCATGCCCGTCACCTTGTTGACCGCATCGACGGACTCGGCGAAGTTGTCCTGCCGCACCTCGAAGGCGGCCGCGCTGGCGTTCAGGCGGCCGTTGAGGAACACGCCCTTTACGCCCGCCTCGATATTCTTGCCCAGCACGGGGTCCAGGGTCCTGTTGTCGACGTCGCGGCTGTTTTGCGGACTGAAGATGTCGCTATAGCTGGCAAACGCCGTCAAATTCGGCGCGAAGTCCCACGTCAGGCCCGCATACGGCGTGAAGATGGACGACTCGTCGATATCGGCCGTGGGGTTGACGTAGGACGACAGGCGGCCGCCCAGAATCACGTGCACGCCTTGCGGCAGCGAAAAGCGGCCCGTCGCGTACACGGCCTTCTGGCGGATGACTTCGCGGGCCGTGTCCAGTTCCCACTGCGGCTCCGGCACGACGCCACGGTAAGTATAGATATTGTCGACCTTGATGAAGGTATACGGACTGAAGACGTCGTCCGATTGCTTGCGGTAGGCGTTCGCGCCCACCACCAGTTCATGCGTGCGGCCCAGCAGGGAAAACGGGCCCTTGGCGTACACGTCCAGGCCATTGCTGGTGGCATCGCTGTTGTACTGGCGCGCCGTGACGGCCGTGCCGCTGCCGTCCGCCTTCGGAAAACCGTCAAGGTAGGCGACGGGCGCATACAGGGCGTTGGCCTGGTGGATCAGGCGCAAATTGGCCAGCCAGCCATTGTCGAAGGTGTGCTCGAGCGAAGCGAAGACGGATTTGGCCTCCGTCTGCTGCGTGCTCCAGGTGGGCGCGCCGTTGAACGAGCGGGGCATGGTGAAACGCTTGCCGTCCGCGTCGAAGAGCGGTGCGCCGCCCCAGTCGCTATTGCGCGGCACCGTGTGCTGGTAGTCGGCGCCCACGGTCAGCAAGGTGCGCGGCGACAGATCCGCCTCCAGCGTGCCGTACGCCAGTTCGGAGCGGCGCTGGTAGCGGTCGACGAACGAGTGCTTGTCCTGGTAGGACGCGACGGCGCGCGCGCGCACGCTGCCGCTGGCGTTCAGGGGACCGCCCACGTCCGCCATGCCGCGGTAATTGCTCCACGATCCGGCCGACAGGTCGGCCAGCGCGCGCAATTCGCGCGTGGGTTTCTTGCGGATCAGGTTGACGGTGGCGCCCGGCGTGCCGGCACCGCTCATCAGCGCATTCGCGCCCTTCAGCACCTCGACCCGGTCGTACAGATCCATATTGGCCAGCGATTCGCCCAGGTTCAGCGAGGCGTCGCGCGTCCACGGCAAGCCGTCGTAGCTGAAATTGTCGAGCGAAAAGCCGCGCGCATAATAAATCGTGCGCTCGCTGTCGATGTGCTGCACATACACGCCCGGCGTGTGATTGAGCACCTCGCTCAGCTGCACCAGGCCGAAATCATCCATCTGCTGGCGCGTCACCACGCTGACCGCGTGCGGCGTCTCGCGCGGCGACAGCACCAGGCGGTTCGCCGTGCTGACGGCGCCCGTCGTGTAGGAACCCGTGTCCTCCGTCACCTGGCCCAGGTAGTTGGTGGTGATGACCACTTCCGGCATGGTCACCTCCAGCTGGGCGGCGGCCTGCGGCGCGGCTTGCGCGGCGCTTTGCACGGTATACACGCCGCTGTCCGTCTTCAGCAGGGCCAGCCGCGTGCCCTGCAAGGCGCGGCGCAAGGCTTGCTCCGCCGTGAAATCGCCCTGCACGGCCGCTCCGCTGGCGCCGCGCGCCAGGTCCGCATCGATGGAAATGCGCACGCCGCCACGGCTGGCAATGGCGATCAGGCTGGCATTGAGGGGCTGCGCCGGCACATCGTAGCGCATGGTGGCCGACGCGACGTGGGCCGGTGGCGTCTGCGCCAGGACGGTGGGCGCGGCGCAGGAAAGTAACATTACAGCCAGGGGAATCTGGCGCATCAACAATGGTGGCATGCTGGGACTCTATCTTGATGGTGAAGGAAAAGTGGGGCTACACCAGGTATGAGTCGCGGCGCGCCGAAAGTGACAGTGCCGGCGCAAAAAATATGTCAGCTTGTCTTCAGGTCGAGTCCCGTCCACCAGCCCCCAGGGCCCTGGCGCAAGGTCAAGGGCAGGGTTTCGGCCAGGGCCAGCAGGGTGGCGCCGCTGTCGTCGAGCGAATAATTGCCGGACACGCGCAGCGCCGCCGCCTGCGCCGTGATGTCGATGTAGCCGTGGCGGTACGGGCGCAAGGCGGCCACCACGTCGCCCAGCCGCTCATCGACAGCCACCAGCATGCCCTGCTCCCACGCCGTCGCCTGCCCAGCCGCCATGCCGGGCAGCAGGGTCAATCGATCCTCGTCAAACCGCGCCGCCTGGCCCTGGCGCAGCACGCGCGCCAGGCCTTTGCCGGCCGGACGCACGTCGAGATCGCCCCGCACGGCCAGCGCCACGGTGCCGCGCGCTTCGCGCCGCAGCATCAGCTCGCCGCCCAGCGCCGTCACCGTGCCATGCGCGCTGCGCAGCACGAACGGCGCGTTGGCAACAGGTGCCACGCGCGCCAGCAACTGGCCCTGGCGCAAGGCGACTTGCCGGTGTTCATGACGGACATCCGTATCGGCCGAGGAGCGGGCGTCGAGGGTCAGCACGCTGCCATCAGCCAGCGTGTAGCGGCCCCGCCGGGCCGTGGCCGTGTGCAGGTCCGCGCTCCAGTCCGGCAAAAACGGGCTGCCGCGCAGCAGCCAGGCGCCGCCGAACGCCGCGCCCGCCAGGCACAGGACGCCCTGCAGCCATTGGCGCCGCTGGTCATCGTGCCGCGCGGCGCGCGCCAGGGTGTGCCCGACGGCCGCCGCCCCGCCCGCTGCCTGCAGCGGGCCGACGCTGTGCTCGACAGCCTGCCCCAACGTACGCCAAGCGGCCGCATGGCGCGCATCGGCGGCCAGCCAGCGGGCGAAGGCCTGGCGTTGTCCTTCGTCCGCTTCGCCCGAGCTGAGTTCGACCAGCCAGCCGATGGCGGCATCCTGGACGGACGAAGCAACGCTCATGCCGCGTCCGCCACCGCCAGGCAGCAGCGCAAGCCCTGCGCCATGTACTGGCGCACCATGCTGGCCGACACGCCCAGGCGGGCGGCGATCTGCGCATACGTCAAGCCGTCGAGCTGACTCATCAGAAAAGCGCTGCGGGCCTTGGCGGACAGGGTCTCGAGCGCGCGCGACAGGCGTTCCAGCGCTTCGAGCAGCACGGCGCGTTCCTCCGGCGACGGCTGGACGGCATCGGGCAGCAGCGCCAGGGTCTCCAGATACGCCTGCTCGATATCGCGCCGCCGCCACTGCTGCAGCAAGATGCTTTTCGCTACCGTCGTCAGGTAGGCGCGCGGCTCGCGGATGGCGGACAATCTTCCCGCATGCAGCACGCGCACAAAGGTTTCCGACACCACATCCTCGGCTTCCGCCCGATTACGCAAGCGCAACAGCAAGCGCTGCAGCAGCCAGCCCTGGTGGCCCGTAAAGAGGCTGGCGGCCAAGGCGGCGTCATTCGGGGGAAAAGAAAAGGCAGACAAGAGCGGATCCGGCGACATAAATGATAATGATTCTCATTATATGGCAGGGACTGGAAGATGTCGCGCAATTTTGCTAAAGTTGTCCTACGCAGGCAACACCACCGATCGCACGCGCCGCGCGCAGGGTGTTGATTTGACCTCCATCCCATTGGACACTCGCCATCGCATGCATGCATCCCCAGTCCCGGGCACCGAAGGATATGCCGACAATGCCGGACAGCTGATCACCCGGTATGCCGGCGTGATCGCCGCTGATAAATACAAAGTGGTCAGCCACCTGCTGCCACGCCGGGCAGGCGCCGTGCTCGACATCGGTGCCGGCACAGGCGCCGATTCGGCGTGGCTGGCGAGCCTGGGGCACAAGGTGGTGGCAGTGGAGCCCGTCGCCGCGTTCCGGGAAGCGGGCATACAGGCGCATGCCTCGCCCGATATCGAGTGGGTGGACGACAGCCTGCCCGCGCTGTCAGTGATGACGGCGCGCGAAACCAGGTTCGACCTGGTTTTCCTCACTGCCGTCTGGATGCATCTTGCAGCGGAAGAAAGAAGCGCGGCGATGGAAAACATCAGCCAGTTGCTCAAGCCCGGCGCGCTGCTCGTCATGTCGCTCAGGCATGGCCCCGCCCCGGAGAACCGGCGCATCTTTGACGTCTCTGCCAGTGAAACGATAGACCTTGCGGCACGCCACCATCTCGCAGTCGTTCTGAGTGCGCAGGCGCCATCCGTTCAGCAGCAGAATCGCCAGGCGGGAGTCAGCTGGTCCTGGCTGGTCTTCGAGCGGTGACGGAGGCCGCAGCAGGCTAAGAGCCTATCCCAGTAGATGAATACATCCCCTGCTGGCGCCCCTCGGAAGCGGGGACTGCGTTGATCGTCGTCGCGTGGCTCGCCACGCGTCCTCCTCACGCCTTGTCCGCACTCCTGATGAACTGCCAGCAGAAGACGCTCCCTACTGGGATAGGCTCTAAACCGTCGACATGACCGCATTCAGGGCACGCCGCAATTCCTTCAGCCGGGGCGGCTTGCCCAGCACGCAGTTGACGTGCTCGGGATAGTCGCTGTCGGCGGCCAGGCGCTGACCCCAGCCCGTGAGCATGATGATGGGCGTGGCCGGCGAGCACTGGCGCACGGCGCTGGCCACCTTGCGCCCGTCCACGTGGGGCATGCCCAGGTCCGTGATGACCACGGCAAAATCCTCGTGCCTGTCGCGCGCGGCCAGGAAGCTATCGATGCCGGCCTGGCCCCCATCGGCCGACACCACCTCGTGGCCATCGATTTCTAGGATGTCGCGCAGGGACTTGAGCACCATCGGGTCGTCGTCCACCACGAGGATGCGCAGGCGCGGCGGCACAAGATGGGCCATGTCGGGCGCTTGCTGCCCCTCGTCGGCGGCGCAGGCGGGAAAAACCAGGCGCACCGCCGTGCCCTGCCCCGGTGCCGTGACGATGTCGATGCTGGCGCCATGGCGCTCCATCATGCCGTACACCATGGCCAGGCCCAGACCCGTGCCACGCTCGCCCTTGGTGGTAAAAAACGGTTCCAGGCAGCGGCGGCGCGTATTGTCGTCCATGCCAATGCCCGTGTCGGCTACTTCGATGCGCACCTGCCGCGCCGCCTCGCCCGCCACGTCGGCGCAGCTGGTGCGCACGCTCAGGGTGCCGCCTTCCGGCATGGCGTCGACGGCGTTGAAGACCAGGTTCGTCAGCGCTTCGCGCAGCTCGCCCGCGCTGCCCGGCAGCATGGGCAGGCCGTGCGCCAGCTCCGTGTGCAGGGCGATGACGATGCCGCGCTGCTGCGGCATGTCGCTCCAGCGCGCGCGCGTCAGGTCCAGCACCTGCTGCACCACCAGGTTCGCGTCGATGGGCGAGAGCGCCAGTTGCGGTTCGCGCTGGCGGTAGAATTCGCGCATGCGCGCCACAGTGGCTGCCACGTCGTCGATGGCGCGTTCGATCACTTCCAGGCAATGCCGGCCCTGCGGACTGAGATTGGTTTCCGTCTCCAGCAGCGATTCCGTGTACAGGGCCACGGGGGAAATGGCGTTATTGATATCGTGCGCGATGCCGCTGGCCATCTGCCCCAGCGCGCGCAGGCGCTCCTGCTGCATTACCGACTGCTGCGTCTGGCGCAAATCGTCATACGCGCGCTGCAGCGCGCCGTAGAGCCGCGCCTGGTTGGCGGCCAGCGCCACGTGTTCGCTCAGCTGGCTGAGGAATTCGCACTCGCCGCTGGTAAAGCTGTGCGCGGCGCGGCGCGCCACGATGAGGATGCCGAAGACCGTGTTTTCGGCCGGCAGCGGGGCCATGACGAGGGCGCGCAGCCCCCCTTGCGCCAGGCGCTGCGGAAACGGGAACGCCACGTCGGCGATGTCGGCTTCATACACGAGCTTGCCGCGCACGCAGCTCGACAGGCCATTCTCGTCGATGGGAATGTGCGCGTGTTCGCCCATCATGAACGATAGCGCCAGCGCCTCGCTGCGCACGCCCACGCACATCACCTGCAGCGCGTGTTCGGACGGTTCATACAGGCAAATGCAGCTGAAATCGATGGGCAGCTGCTCTTCCAGGCTGCGCACCACCACCTGGAAAATGCTGCGCAAATCCTGCCGCTCGCCGATCGAGCGCGTGATCTGCTGCAGCAGGTTCAGGCGCTCAAGCTGTTCATGCACCTTGCGCTCGGCCAGCTGACGTTCCTGTATCTGCGTTTCCAGGGCCGCATTCGCCTGCGCCAGTTCGTCGCGCGAGACGGTGGTGCGGCGCAGCTTTTCCGTCATGCCGTCGAAGGCGCGTGCGAGGTCGCCGATTTCATTCCTGGTATGCACGCCGAGCGCAAAATCGAGCTTGCCTTCGCCGACGATCAGGGTGCCCTGGCGCAGCTTCTCCAGCGGCCCCGTGACGCTGGTCATGGTGAAATAGATCAAACCGGCCACCAGCACGATGATCATGCCGCCGAACAGTATCACGGCCACGTTGGCCTGCTGCTGGGCGTCCAGCACGCCTTGCCGGCTCAATGCGGACAGCCGCATCGCATCGGCGATCATACCCTGCACCTTGCCCATGATCTGGCCGGACAGGCGCGACTCCAGCTCGCCCAGCACCTCGCGCCGCTGCGGGTCCTGACCCAGCTCGCGGTGATTGGCGACAAACAGCTCGAACAGGCCGTCCACGCTTGCCAGGTCGCGCCGCAATTCCCGCAGCAGCGCGCGCTCCTCGCCGGCGGCGAAGGCCGGCGTGGCCAGCAAGCCGGTGGACAGCGACTCGCTGCGCAGCTGCCACTGTGCCCGCGTGCGCGCGCCATGGTGCAGCGCATATTCGATCGACAGGTAGCGCAGCGACGTGACGGCTTGCAGGATATCGGCCGCCGCCTTGTTCTTCGCCAGTTCGCGCTGCATCGCCATGCTGGTGGAGAACAGCACGGCGACGATGATGGCCACGAGCAGCACGCAAAACAGTTCTGCCAGCTTGAAGCGCGTGACGATTTTCACGGTGGCCTTCTCAATGGATGACCGTCACGGCAGACGGCGCCACGGCTTCCAGGCCGTCCAGGTAGACGGCATCGAGGAAGTTCGGCATCTCGCCGTTCCCGGCCAGGCGGTTCTTGATGGCCCAGCGCGCCTCGTCTTCGAGCGCCAGCAGCAAGCGCTGGTCGAGCACGATGCCGAACTGATAACCGTGCCAGGCCGCCTGCAGGCGCTGCGCCTCGCTGGCCGACGCCTTGGCAAACAGCGCGCGCGCGGCATCGGGCTCGTCCCGGCAAAAGCGCGCGCCGGCGATCAGTGCGCGCAGCACCTTGCGCATCGTCGCCGGGTGGCTGCGCACATAGCCGCCCGTGCCGGCCACGTTGAACAGGCCCGCATACACGTCTTCGCCATAGAAGATGGCCGCATTGCCGGCAATGGCGTGCGTCATGCCCGTCAGGAACGGTTCCCAGCCTGCCGCCGCATTGACCTCGCCCCGCGCCAGCGCCCCGGCCAGCTGGTCCGGCGCGTAATTGCGCACGCTGACTTCGGCGGGCAGCAGCTTCTGGCGGTTCAAAAAGGCCTCGAGCGTGAACTGGCCGGATGTGCCCAACGTGACGCCGATGCGCTTGCCCTTCAGGCTCGCGGGCGTGGACACGCCGCGGTCCAGGCGCCCCACGATGCCGTGGTCGCGCTCGGCCTCGAAGATGCTGGCGATGATGACGACGGACTGGTTCTGCAGGCTGGCCAGCACCACGGGAATATCCGACACCGTGCTCAGGTCGGCCTTGCCCTGCAGCACGGCTTCCAGCGAGGCCTTGCCCGACGAATACGGCTGCACCAGCGCGTCGATGCCTTCGCGCGCGAAATCGCCCTGCGCGTGCGCGGCCAGCACGGGGCAGCTGCCCACATACTCCGCATTCACGGCCAGGCGCAGCACTTCCACGGGGCCGGACGGCGGCGCGGGACGGGCAGCGAGCCGCCAGACGGCCACGGCGGCCAGCGCCAGCAGCGGCAGTGCGGCCGCCAGCCAGACCGTCCGCCGCGCCGGCGCCGGGCCGTTCATGCGTTGCACTGCGCCGTGGCCGACTCCAGCGCGCTGTTGACGGCCTCGGAAAACGCCGCCACGTCGATCGGCTTGGTCAGATAGCGGAAAAAGCCCGCCGCCAGCCCCTGGCGGATATCGCCGGGTCCGGCCACGGCCGTCAGCGCGATGACGGGAATGTGTGCGGTGCGGGCATCGGCACGCAGCAGCTGCATGACTTGCGTGCCGCTGATGTCGGGCAAGTCGCAATCCATCAGTATCAGCTGCGGCAGGTGGCGGCGCGCCATGTCCAGGCCCGTCTGCCCGTCGCCGGCAGACAGCAGGTCGAGATCGGGGCGAAAATGCACCAAGCCCGCCACCAGGGTCACGTTCAGGGGATTGTCTTCCACATACAGCAGCGTCTTGCGCTCCGGCAGGGGCATCGATTCAGCGGGCCGGGCAAGGGCCGACAGGCGCGGGCTTTCCTGCAGCGGGTAGCGCGCGGGGCAACTGTCGATATCGAGCCAGAAAGTGCTGCCGCGCCCGGGCGTGCTGGTCACGCCTATGGTCGCCTGCATGGCTTCGGCCAGGCGCTTGCTGACCACCAGCCCCAGTCCCGTGCCCTCCTCGTCGCGCCCATCGCGTCCCAGGCGGTTGAAGGGCTGGAACAGCACCTCCAGCTGCGCGGCGCTCAGCCCGCCGCCCGTGTCGCGCACGGACAGGCGCAGCTGCCGTGCATCGACGGGCTGGCAATCGACGTGGATCTCGCCCTGATCGCGGTTGTACTTGACGGCGTTCGACAGCAGGTTGAGCAGCACCTGCTTGAGGCGCGTGCGGTCGGCCAGCACGTGCACGCTGCCCGCTTCGACGAACGTCAAGGTGATGCCGCGCTTGCGCGCCAGCGGCTCCATCATTTGCCAGCATTCGTGGTAAATGCCGGCCAGGCCCACGGACTCCATCGACAGCGCCATATTGCCCGACTCGATTTTGGCGATGTCGAGGATATCGTTGATCAAGGTCAGCAAATGCCGGCCGGCGCCGAAGATGTGCGAGGCAAAGGTTTTCTTTTCCTGTGCCGTCGAGGGGATGGAGTCGGACGTGAGCATCTGCGAAAAGCCGAGGATGGCGTTGAGCGGCGTGCGCAGCTCGTGGCTCATGCTGGCCAGGAAATTGGTCTTTTCCTCGTTCGCCCGCTCGGCCACTTCGCGGGCCAGCCGCAAATCCCGGTTCATGGCGTCGAGTTCGGCCGTGTGCTGGCGCAGCAGCAGTTCCAGGCGCGCATTGGCGATGCGCAGCTGGCGCGTCTCCAGCGCCCGCGCCAGTATCAGCAGGATGCCCGACACCTTGAACGGCTTGACGACGTAATCGAGCGCGCCCGCCTTCATCGCTTGCACGGCCGAGGCGATCGTGCCTTCGCCCGTCATGATGATGCAGGCCAGGTCCGGATCGATCTTGCGCGCCGCTTCCACCACGGCGATGCCGTTCATGCCCGGCATCATCAGGTCGACCAGCAGCAGGTCGAACGATTCGACGGCCAGCAGGGCCAGCGCCGCCTCGCCCGAAGCGAGCCCCGTCGTGTCGTACGCCTGGCCGCGCAAGGTGTCGCACAGGGCGCGCACGTGCGCCAGCTCGTCATCGACGATCAGTATCCGGGGCGGCATTGATGATCTGTTCATGCATTCTCCTGGCGGCATGGCCTTGCGGAGAGGGAACTTGCCCCGCAGCATGCGTTCCGAGCATAGCATCTGGAAATTACCAAAAATACACGCTTTGTCACGCGCGCGCCGGCGCCGGGCAGATGTCAGCTCATGACGGGCAGTCCGCGCAGCAACTTGTCGAGGGTCAGCGGATAGTCGCGCACGCGCACGCCCGTCGCGTTGTAGACGGCGTTGGCGACGGCCGCCGCCACGCCGCAGATGCCCAGCTCGCCCACGCCCTTGGCTTTCATGGGCGAGGACATGGGGTCCGTTTCATCGAGGAAGATCACGTCCTGGTGCGGGATGTCGGCGTGCACGGGCACTTCGTAGCCGGCCAGGTCGTGGTTGACGAAGAAGCCGCGGCGCCGGTCGACCACCAGTTCCTCCATCAGGGCCGCGCCCACGCCCATGGTCATGGCGCCGATCACCTGGCTGCGCGCCGATTTCGGGTTCAGGATGCGGCCGGCCGCGCACACGGCCAGCATGCGGCGCACGCGTACTTCGCCCGTGTCGCTGTCCACGCCCACTTCGACGAAATGCGCGCCGAACGTCGATTGCTGGAATTTTTTATCGAGCTCGCCGTATTCCATATGGTCTTCCGCGACGACGTCGCCATGGGCGGCGGCGGCGGCGAGCGGCACGCTGCGTTCGCCCTGGCTGACTTGCCCATCGGAAAAGCGCGCCTCCTTTTCATCAAAGCCCAGCTTGCCGGCGATGGCCTGACGCAGGCGCACGCAGGCAGCGTACACGCCGGCCGTCGAGCTGTTGCCGCCCCACTGCCCGCCCGAACCGGCCGAGACGGGAAAATCCGAGTCGCCCAGACGCACGACGACCCGGTTCAAGGTCACGCCCAGCATTTCCGCCGCCGTCTGCGCGATGATCGTATAGCTGCCCGTGCCGATATCCGTCATGTCGGTCTCGACGGTCACGATGCCGTTGCCATCGAGACGCACCCTGGCGGCGGACTGCATGACGAGGTTGTTGCGGAAAGCGGCCGCCACGCCCATGCCCACGAGCCAGCGGCCGTCGCGCCGCATGCCCGGCTGCGCTGCTCTCTCTTTCCAGCCGAATTCCACGGCGCCCGTGCGCAGGCAGTCGATCAGGCGGCGCTGGGAAAACGGCCGGCCCGGTTTTTCCGGGTCCACCTTGGTGTCGTTCAGGATGCGCACGACGATGGGGTCCATGTTCAATTTCTCCGCCAGCTCGTCCATGGCGATTTCCAGCGCCATCAGCCCCGGCGCCTCGCCCGGCGCGCGCATGGCGTTGCCTTCTGGCAAGTCGAGCACGGCCAGGCGCATGGCCGTCATGCGGTTGGCCCCCGCGTACAGCAGGCGCGTCTGCATCACGGCCGTTTCCGGCTGACCGCCCTTCAGGTCGCCGGACCACGATTCATGGCCGATGGCCGTGATCTTGCCGTCGCGCGTGGCGCCGAGGCGCAGGCGCTGGATGGTGGCGGGCCGGTGCGTCGTGTTGTTGATCATCATGGGCCGCGTCAGGGCGACCTTGACGGGACGCTGCGCCGCCCGGGCCCCCAGGGCCGCCAACAGCGCTTCGGCGCGCACGAACAGCTTGCCGCCGAAACCGCCGCCGATGTAGGGCGAGACGATGCGCAGCTTGTCCTTCGGCATTCCCAGGGTGCGGGCCAGATCGCCCCGGCCCCAGTCCACCATCTGGTTCGCCGTCCACACCGTCAATTTATCCCCCTCCCAGGCGGCAATCGAGGCGTGCGGCTCCATCATGGCGTGCGACTGGTCAGGCGTCGTATAGGTCGCGTCCAGCCGCACTGGCGCATTCGCAAAGGCGCCGGCGAAGTTGCCCGTCTTGCTGTCGGGCTTGCCGTCCTTCGGCTTGGCCGCCGTGCCCTTTGCTTTGGCCAAATCGAAGGCGCCCGGCTGCTCGATATACTTGACATCGAGCAACTGCGCGGCCGAACGCGCTTGCTCGAACGTTTCCGCCACCACCAGCGCGATGGCCTGGTGGTAATGCTCGATGTCCGGCCCGCCCAGCAGCTTCGCCGTGTTCATCTTGCCTTTGCCCAGCTTGCCCGCCGATTCCGCCGTCACCACGGCCAGCACGCCGGGCGCGCGGCGCGCGGCGCTGGTGTCGATCGAAGCGATGCGCCCCTTGGCAATCGCCGCGCCGACGACGTGACCGTAGGCGGCATGCGGCGCGGCCTTGTTCTGCTCATACGCGTACGGCGCCGTACCCGTGGTTTTCAGGGGGCCGTCGATGCGGTCCGTAGGGCGCCCCACGACCTTCAGCTGGTCGATGGGATTGGTGGTCGCAGGTGTCGTGAATTTCATCGCTCTAGCCTTTCTTCGCTGGTGCTTGCGCCAGGACGGACGCCACGGTGCGCTGCGCCAGGATCAGCTTGAAGCCGTTATCGGCCGTCGGCCTGGCGCCGGCCAGCAGGCGTTCGCTCACGGCGGCCGCGCCAGCGGGCATGGCCTGCTCGGCGGCGGCAAGCCGCCACGGCTGCGGCGCGACGCCGCCCAGGGCCAGCCTGCCGGTGCCATCGGGCAAGATGATCGCCGCGACAGACACCAGCGCGAACGCGTACGAGGCGCGGTCGCGCACCTTGCGGTAGACGTGCGTGCCGCCGATAGGCCGGGGCAAGGTCACGCTGGTGATCAATTCGCCCGGCTGCAGCACCGTTTCCAGCTGCGGCGTACTGCCCGGCAAGCGGTAAAAGTCGGCGATGGGGATGCTGCGCGTGCTGCCGTCGGCCCGCACCGTGTCGATGCCGGCGTCGAGCACGCGCATGGCGACGGCCATGTCGCTCGGGTGCGTGGCGATGCACGCCTCGCTGCCGCCCAGGATGGCCAGCGGCCGGCTGAAGCCGGCTATGGCCGAGCAGCCGCTGCCCGGCACGCGCTTGTTGCACGCCTGGTTCGTGTCATAGAAATACGGGCAGCGCGTGCGCTGCAGCAGGTTGCCGGCCGTCGTCGCCTTGTTGCGCAATTGCGCCGAGGCGCCGGCCAGCAAGGCGCGCGACAGCACGGCATAGTCGCGCCGCACCGTGGCGTGCGCGGCCAGGGCCGTGTTGCGCACGAGGGCGCCGATGCGCAAGCCGCCGTCCTTCGTCGTCTCCACCTTGTCCAGCGCGAGGCCATTGACGTCGATCAAATGCGCGGGCGTCTCGATTTCCAGTTTCATCAGATCGAGCAGATTCGTGCCGCCCGCGATGAAGCGGGCGCCCGGCGTAGTCAAGGCGGCGGCCGCCGCTTCGGCCGGCGTGGCGGGCTTTTGATAGCTGAACACTCTCATGCGGGCCTCCCCGCCACCTCGGTGATGGCTTCGATGATGTTGGAATAGGCGCCGCAGCGGCAAATATTGCCGCTCATGCGTTCGCGCAATTCTTCGGGCGTCGCTTGCGGGGCCGCGTTCAGGTCCGCGCTGACGTGGCTGGGGATGCCCTGGCGGATCTCGCCCAGCGCGGCGACGGCCGAACAGACCTGCCCCGGGGTGCAGTAGCCGCATTGATAACCGTCATGCGCGATGAAGGCGGCCTGCATCGGATGCAGTTTCTCCGGCGTGCCCAGCCCCTCGATAGTGGTGACTTTCGCGCCGTCATGCATCACGGCCAGGGTCAGACAGGCATTGATGCGCTGGCCGTCGAGCATGACGGTGCAGGCGCCGCACTGGCCGTGGTCGCAGCCCTTTTTGGTTCCCGTCAGTTGCAAATGTTCGCGCAAGGCGTCGAGCAAGGTGGTGCGCGTGTCGAGTTCCAGGCTGTGGCGCCGGCCGTTGACGTTCAGGCCGACCTTCATCAGGACGGGCGGCGCCTGTCCGGATTGGGCCGCGCCATGGGCCGCTTCGGCCGCCCCCGTCACGCCGGGCACGGCCACCGCCGTGGCCGACAGCGCACCGGCGATCAGCAAGCCGCGCCTGCCGGCATTGATGTGATTACAATCTGTCATCTCGCGCTTCCTCCTGGCTGTGGACTGGCTGGGTGGGCGCATGCAGGCCCGAAGCAGCAGTCTGACGGCCGGATGCCTAAGCGTCTGTACGCGAACGAACGTTCAGCCTCAAGCTGCGCCGGGTCGTGCCGACGCCGCCCTGCGCCGCGTAGCCCGTGTGGCGGGCGCAATGGTCGAGCGCCTGGCGCAAGGCCGTATCGACGTTGCGCAGCGACATGTCGTGCCGCTCGGCCACTTCCTGGCGGGTCAGCTCATCCACGCGCAGCGCTTCGAGCACCTGCCGGTGGCGCCGCGGCAGCAAGTCGACGGCTTGCGCCAGCCGGCGCACGTCGGCATGCAGCTCGGCCAGGCGCTCCGGTCCCGCCGCCGTATCGGCGAGGAAATCGACGAGGCCGGCGACGCCATCCTCCTCGTCCGCATACAGCCAGGCGCGATTGCGCCGCAGACTGTCCATGGCCGCGTTGCACGCCACGCGAAACACATAGGCGACGGGGCTGTGCGCCAGGGCCGCACCGTCCCCGGCCGTCAGCGCGCCCAGGCGCAGCCATGCGTCGTGCAGGCTGTCACTGGCCAGCTCGGCGCAGCCCAGGTGGCGCGCCAGGCGCCGGTGCAGGGCCGCGTAATTGCTTTCCAACACCGCCTGCAGCCGGGCGCCCTGCCCCGGCGCCGGCGTTGGCACGGGCGCCATATCGTTGGCCGCCTGCATGCGGGGCCGGATGGCAGGCCGGTACCAGGCCATGCCTGCCTGCCGCATGGCACCTGTCATGCGCAAGGGCAAGGCGCCAGCCATGCCGGCCATCATGGCGACAACCTGCTGCGCTCTTGCGCCGTCAGCTGGCGCGTGGCCGATTCCGGCAGCGTACCCAGGCCCAGTACGCGCACGGCGCTGCGCGGGTTGTAGTCGGCCGCCTCGGTGCGCGCGCCATCCTGCGGCGCCGCTTGCGCGCTGTCGGGCGGTGCGTCGTTGCCAAAGCCCAGCACGCGCACCGTGAACACGGACGGCTGCGCGGCACGGGTGGCGGCGCGCTCGCGCTGCACCACGTCCTGCGCGGCGGCCGTCGCCTGCGTGGCGGCCGCACTGGCGTTCGTCATGGCGGCCACGTTGACGGACGCCACCGTCGGCATGCCCTTCGATTCGCCTTTAACCTGGATGTTCGCCGCGTTCACTACCGTCAGCGCGGCCAGGTTGACGCTGCCCGAGACGCGGATGCCCGCCTCGCCCGCGTCGATGGTGCCCAGCGGCGCCAGCAAGTCCACGTCGCCGGCCGGCACTTCCGCGATCGGCGCCAGGGTGGCGATGCCGGCGCCCGTGCTCGGCACGTCGGACGACAGGGTCACATTGCCCCAGTTGTCATACACGCGCTTGGGCGGCGTGTAGACGATGGTCGACTTCGAGCCGCGCCCCGCGTTGATGTCGCCCTCCGACGACCAGCCGAGGATATCGCCGCCAAACGTCGTCATGACGCGGCTCTGGCCCAGCAGGATGCTGCCGTGTGAGAACAACTCGATATTGCCGCCGCCCTTGGTGATGACGCCCGAGGTCGACGGCGGCGCCTCGCCTTCGATGCCGAACACCTGCTTGCCGCCAGGCGTCAACAGCTGGATGTCGCCGCCGAAGTTGGTGTGCACGTAGCCGCTGCGGGGGAAATAGTCCCAGCGCTGCTCGCCGTCGTTCCGCTTGGCGTAGAGCCCGCGGTACATGACGATGTCGCCCGCATAATCGATGGCCTTGCCGCTGGCGTCCTTGGCCGGCGCCAGGGCCGCGATGGCATTGCGGCTGCGCAGGAAGCTGCCGTAGCGGGCGCTGTCCGCATCGTTGAATTCGCGCCCGCCCGCCTTCAGTTCCGCGAAATATACGTCGCGGGCAAAGACGCGCTGCTGCGGCTCGGGCAAGGCCAGATAAAAGGCCTGCGCCTCGGCAGCCGTGCCCTTGAAGCCGTAGCGTTCATTCAGCCAGGTCGTCAATTCGGTCGCGTACGACTTCACCACCTTGCCGGCCTGCTCGGCCAGCGGCACGCCCGTCTGCGCCACGTTGGCCGGGTCAAGATACGGCTTGACGAAGCGCAGGTAATCGAGACCGGCCGCGCCCACGCCCGCCTGCATGGCGATGCCGGCGCCCGGGCGTTTATCTCCGGCGACGACGGGACCGAGGCTGACGACGCTGCCCTTGTCCTGCATCAATATGTTGCGTCCCGCGCTGATGTCGAGCGTGCCGGGGCCGGCCACGTTGAAGGAGCTGTTCAGGATATCGCGTCCGGCCGAGACCACCGAGACGTCAAACGCATTGTTGTGCACGAACAGGTTGCTGTAATTCCTGAATATCATGCCGCTCGTGTTCTCGCTACCGTCTATACCCTCAAGCAATGCCGTACCGCTGCTGACGATATCGCGGCCCGCCTTCATCCACACCGGTTGCGCCCCCTCATACCAGGTGGTGCCCGCATGCCTGGCGTCGTAGAACGCGACCATGCGGCCGCTATTGACGCCGATCAAATCGCCCTTCACGGCATAGATGCGGGCCGCTTGCGTGCCGCTGTTGGCGCGCCCGGCGGCGGAATCGGGGCCGAAGGCGAACAGCGGGAAGTTCGAGCGCGTCGCCGGAGCGCCCGTGCTGGAAATGTTGCCCGTCACGGGATTAGAGTCGGCCGCATTCGCGCTCCAGCCCACGAAGGCTGGCTTGAACGGCGTCGCCATGCTGTCCGCGCCGGCGCCGGACTGGCTGACGGCATAGCCGCCCGCATAGATGGAATCGCCGGCCAGCCACTCCAGCTGGGCATTCGGCGATGGCGCCAGCACCAGCGGCTCGGCATAGCTGTTGGCGCTATTCCAGCTGGCGGTTGCCTTGCCGTAGTACAAACTGCCATTCGGCGCCGCGACGCGCACGATGGACGGGTAAACGATGGCCAGGTCGGTGGCCGTGCCGACCGGTGCCGTCAACGGCGTCATATTGCCGCCGGCGGAGAACAGGTCGAGCGCCGTGCGCGGCGTCCACAGGCTGAACCAGCTGTAGCCGACGCCCGCCTCGCCCGCGGCGCTGGTGAACGGGGATGCGCTGAGCAAAGGCACGCGGCCGGGGTCGGCCACGTCCTGCAACACCTGGTCGCCCAGGGTCGCCACCGTGAAGGTGGCGTCGCCCGGCACCAGGGTCATGCCGCCCTTCGGCGCGGCGCGCGTCGCGGTGAAGGCATCGTAGGCGCGCGTTTCCAGCGGCACGTGCTGGGTAGGCTGCGAGCCGTATTCCAGCGCCACGCTGCCCAGTTGCGTGGCCGACGTGGCCGCGTGGCCGCGCACATCGACCAGCGCGCCATTCATGTGGTTGAGGCCTGCCGTGCCGGCCGGATTGAGGGCGCCGCCAACGCGCAGATCGAGGTCGCCGCCGCCCGTCAGCAGCAGGCTGCCATCGGCCTGCACGCGGCCCGTGCCGCCCACGGCCAGCAGCAGGCCCTGCGAACGGGTATTGATATTGTTGTCAAAACTGCTGCCGGACAGCAGCGCCTGCACGCCCGCGTCGCCGGCCACGTCGGCGCGCACGTTGCCGCCGCCCAAGGTACCGAAGCCCGTAAAGCCCAGCAGCTTGTCGGCGCCCTTGTTGCCGCTGGCATCGCCCACATAGCTGCCGAAGTTGATCCACCACGCCGCCGGCTGCGCCTGGCCACCCGTGGCGACCGCGCCGCTGCCCTGGCGCCACAGCCAGTTGCCGACGGCCGCGCTGTCGTGGCCGCTGTCCGAACCGACGGGACGCAGATTGATCGCGCTGCTGCCCGTCATCAGCGAGCCCGTCAGGTTGCCCGCCACGTTCAGCAGCAGGTTGCCGCCCTGGTCCGGGTACCAGGCGCGGTACACGCTGTCGGCGCCGCCGTCGACCAGGTGTTCGTGCGCACCGTCAGGATTGCTCAGCACCTTGCCGTCGGCATTGCGGCCGCGCGCCTGGTTGTACGGATCGCCGGCCGACGTCGCCACGGACGACATGCCTGCCGTGTACACGCCATACAGGCTATCCAGGCGCAGGTCGCCGCCGCTGACCAGGTCCAGGTCGCCCGTGCCCGTGCGCAGCACGCTGTGGCGCAGGCTCGAGGCCTTGTAGTCGAACGTGGCGTTGGCCGTGCCGCACCAGGTGGGCTTTTCCTCGCAAACCGTCGGCCACTTGAGCGCCACGGGGTCGAGCAGGTCGCCCGCCTTCACGTTGTCATCCGCAAACTCTTCCGCGCCGGCCTTGGTCCACACGTAGGCCACCTTCAGCACGCACAGGGACGGGTCGCTGGCGCAGAGCTCCGCCACAGTCTGGCCGAACTGACTGGTGAATTCCTCGGTGATGACTTCGCCCGCCACGATGCCTTCGACGCCCAGTTCCGCAGCCGCTTCGCTCCAGTACTGCACGCCTTTCGGCGGCACGAGGATGCCATACATGCCGTAATGGCTGTCGGCCAGGCGCAGGGTGCCGTGGCTTGGGTGCGCCTGCACGCTGCGCGTGTCAGCCGCATCGAGGTCGGCACCGGCCACCAGGCGCATGCCCCAGGCTTGCGAGCCTTCGGCCAGCATGGGCGCGATCGCCCACAGCTTGCCCTGGCTGCCCGCCACTTCCGGGCGCAGCTGAATCGACTTCACATCGGGCATCAGCTTGACGTCGGTGCCGGACGGGATCAATGCGCCCACGGCCAGCGCCAGGTTGCCATCAAGTACGAAAACGCTGCGTTCGCCAGCCACGCCCGGCAGCGGCACGCCCTTGGGCCAGCTCATGGCGCGCACCTTGACCGCTTGCGCCAGCACGCTGCCCGCATCGAGGCGCATGCCGGGCGTAAACACTTGTTGCGTCGTCAGCAAGGTGCCGGCCGCGTGGACAATATTGCCGTCGCTGTCGCGCACGGCGGCGGCCAGCACGGTGCCCGCCCGCACCGTCATGGCCTGGTCCAGCACGACGGCCACGGGCAGGCGCGTATTGGCCAGCAGATTGAAACCCTTGACGGGCACGTCGTAATTGAGCGCGATCCCGCCCGGGAACAAGGTGCCGTCGGCCAGGGTCACGCCCTGGCCCGGGACGATGACGTCGCTGCCATTGATGTCGCGCCCCGGCAGCAGGACCCAGCCGCCGTCATCCTTGGTGGCGGGCGGCGGCGCGAAACCGTCGTTGATGCTGCCGTAGATGCTCAAGTCGCCGCCGGCGCGCAGCAGCAGGTTGCCCACCTCGCCCGACCCGCGCACATTTGTTGCTTGAAAGCGCGGATTGAGGCTGGCGTAGCGCATGCCTGACAAATCCAGGTCGCCCTGCACCACCAGGTCGCCGTCCGGCGTCTTGCTGACGATATCGACGCCGGGACGCAGATGCAGCGCATCGGCATACGCGGCCGTGGCCAGGCCCGCCAGCTTGATATTGCGCAAGTTCGTGTTGGCCAGCGCCGCGTCAATGAAGGCCGTGCTGTCCGCATGCTTGCTGTCGAGATATGCCTGGTTGATCACCTGGTAGGGGCGGCCGCTGGCCGACAGGTCCGCGGCATAGGCCGCATCGTCGTAGCGCTGCATGGCGTTGACGGCGATCGATTTCGCGCCGCGTATCGTCAAACCGCCGCCGGCCGCAATGGCGATGTCGCCGAAGGTGGCCGCGTCCGCATCCGTGCGGGAACCGCCGCTGCCCAGGCGCGGCGCGCTCAGTTCCACCGTGCCGCGCGCGGCGCCGTCGTATTCGCCCTTGCCCTTGCCGGCCACGGCTGCCGTGGCATGGCGCACGTCGATCTGCGCGCCGCCGGCCAGGTCCAGCACGCCCTCGCCCGCGTTCAGTTCGACCATGGCCCGGTTCGGGCTGTCGATGATCTTGCCGTAGCTGTCGACGCGCAACAGCGTGCCATGCGCGTCGAGCACGGCGTTGCCTGCCAGGGTGAGACCATGCTTGCCGGCCAGGCGGATGCTGCCCACGCGCTCGCCGCTGGCGTCGATCGTGCCGGCCACCGTCAGGCGGCCGTTGTCGAGCGATACCTGCACTTCGCCCGCCTTCAGCTCATTGCCGATGGTCAAGTCGCCCTGCTTCAGCTGGAAGCTGCGCGCACCCGTCACGCCGCCTTCGTTCAGGCGCGTGTTCAGCAACGCGAACCGGCTGTCCGGCGCGCCGCCTGCGCCCAGGGTTTGCGCGCGCACGTCCACGCTGCCCTTCTTGTACGGGACCATGGTGCCGCCCGCGTCGTAGCTGCCGCTGGCGCCGCCCAGTATCTTGCCCTGCAAATCCACCATGCCGGCCGCGCCATCGAGGGCCACGGCCTTCAGGCTGCCGGCGCGGTTGTTCTCGGCCGACAGGTCGATCACGCTGCCAGCGCCCTGGCCGATATCGCCGGCGCGGCTGTCCAGGATCACGTCGCCGCCCCAGCTGTATTTGTCCACGTCGAAGAAGGTGCTCTTGCGACCCGCCATGTCGATGCGCGCGCCGTCGGCCACGGCGATGTCGTGCTGCGCGTTGATGGTCAGCTTGCCGCTCGGCAGCACCACGGCCGTCGCCACGCTCACGCTGTCGCCGTTCAGCGCCAGCTGCGCGCCCAGCGCAGCGTTATTCTTGACGGGAGCCGCTGGCGCCGTACCGGCCGGCGCCGCTACCTTCAGCGCGCCGCCCGACGTGTAGCTGTGCGCGGAACCGGCCTCGCCCGTCAGCAGCGGCGTGCTGATATTGAGGTTGCCGCCGCTGTACTGGAAACCCTTGCCCGTTTCATATGCGCCCTGCGCCTGGTAGACGGACAGGCTGCCCTTGTGGTTGGCCGTTACCTGGCCCGACGCCTTCAGGTTGACGGAGCCAAAACCCAGGGCCAGGCGGTCGAACGAGGCGACGCCGGCCGGCTGCGTGAACGGGCCGAAGCCGAAATCGATGCGTTCCGCTTCCAGGTTCAGGGTGCCGCTGCCCGTGCCGGCGCCATGCGTGATGACATTGCCGGCCGGCGACAGGGCACCGCCCCAGATCAGGTTGGCAGTGCGGATGGTCGCCACGGTGTTGGCGCCGCCCTGTCCATACATGGCCGGCGTGGTCAGCACCAGGCGGTCCAAGGTGGATTTGCCCGTGCCCTTGTCGTAGGTGTCGAGCACCACGTCGCCATAGAAATTGACGCTGTCGGCCGCGTTCAGCATCAGCGCCTGCAGGGCTGGCGCGCCGGTGCTGGTGTCGCCGCGCAGCAGGCGGTCCAGCACGCCCTGGTTCATGGCCAGGCCGCTCGAGCGCGTGCCGTTGGCCTGGGCCGCCGCCAGCGCCTCGCTGCTGCCCATGTTGATGGCGCCCACGGCCAGGCTCAGGTTGCGCGTGCCGTAGCGGGCCGTGTCGTCCAGTGCGAAACTGCCGTTCGTCGACAACAGCAAGGTGCCTTCCGAGTACAGGCTCGCTGTTCCTTTGTCGGTGCAGGCGTCGCCGCACACGCCGATGCGGATGCCGCCGCGCGCCGTGCCGCTGACGGGTGCCACGTTGAGCAAGCCGTTCGAGGCGGCCAGCATGTGCACGTCCGCGCGGCCTTTTTGGTAGATAAAGCCGTCGTTGGCGTCGTACGCGGCCTTGCCGCGCCCCACAGTGCTGATGCCGGCGCCGGGCGCGATATCGATCAAGCCGTCGCCCAGCAGATAATTACTCGGGTCTTGGGCAACGAGGAACACTTCCGGCGCCGACAGGATGGCGCCCGCGCGCAGGTAGATGGCGCGCGCCGTGTTGAAACCGAAGTTCACGTAGTTGCCGCCCTGGCCATATTCCACGGACGGTGCATTGCCTACCACAATACGGGCCGCGCCGATATTGTTCAGGCTTGAAGCACGCACACTGACCAGCCCGGCGCCGCTGGCGGCCGGCGCGCCGTCGGCGAGGATTTCAATGTCGCCGTCGGTGACATTGCTCGACCCCAGCACCACGGTGCCGCCGTAGCCGCCCTCGGCCGTGGAGAATTTGCCCGTGCCCTTGAACTGGAACGTGTCCGGGCCGCCGCCTTGCGCCAGGGTCAGCTTGAGCGTTTTCGCGTCGGCAGGCAGCAGTGCGCGGGGAATGCCGCGCGTTTTCGCATCGGCCAGCGCGAACGCCGCATAGCCGGTTTCGTTGTATTGCGAATACGTGCGCAAGACCTTGGCCGGCGTGAGTATCAGCTGGCTGGCCAGCGGCGCGCGGATGTCCGTGCCGGCGATCGACAGGGTGCCGGGCGCGGCCCAGGAACCGTTGCGCAGCGGCTGCGCCAGCGAGCCGGCGCTGCCTTGCCCCGCCAGGCCGTTCAGTTCCACGCGGAAAGCGCCCGGCAGCAAGGCATAGGTCGACGGCATCAGGGTGTAGGTGCCGGCGGGCAGACCCGGCACGCCGCTGCCTATCGTCACCTGCCGGCCGATGGCCGCATCGGCGGCGCCCTTGTCGCCGCCCGACGGCGCCTGCGGCGCTTGCGCGCCCGGCACGATGGCGTACACGGGGTTGGTTGCCAGGCCCGGCAGGATGAAGCCGCCATTCGGGCCCACCTGCACCAGCGGATGGGTGCGCGCGTCGGTGGAGCCGCCGCGCCCGGAAATGAAACCTGCACCCGTCAGTTCGCCGCCGCCCGACAGGTCGAGCAGCGCGCCCGGCCGCACGTCCACGGCCACGCCGGCGATGTCCACGCCGATGCGCAGGCCGCCCTGCACATTGATGCCGCCCACGCCCATCAAGGTGGCCGGCTTGCCGTTGACGTTCCAGGTCTGGCCATCGACGGTGCCGCCATACGGCATGACCAGGCCGGCGCCGCTGACGGAGGTGATACTACCTGGCAACAAGTTAACGGTCAGGCTCCTGTCGTTCTCATAGCCGGCCGCGCCGATGGCCAGGCGCCCCAGCGGCGCGCGCACGACGCCGCCCTGCTCGATGTGCGCGGCGGCCAGTTCCAGCGAGCCGAAAGCGGAATACGGCATGAGCGGCACGTCAGCCGTGCTGCGGGCGATGTTCAGGCTGTGGGCCGGATCGTAGCCAATCTTGCCGTTGACGATACCATAGCCGGCCCGCACGGCGGCGCCGGCGCCCGTTTCCGGGTACAGCTGGGCCGCGCTGAGGGTCATGTCGCCCGGCGTGGACAGCACCGTCGTCGGCTGGTTGCCGTCCCAGCCCAGCGGCGACAGCAGAAAGCGCACGTCGCCGCGGCTCGTCAGGCGCACCTCGTCCGCCCGAATGTCGACCAGGCCGCGCACGTCGATCAGGTCGCCAGCTATGCTGACCTGGCCGGCCATCGGCGCTTGGCCCGCCGTACCCGGCGTGACATAGAAATCGCGTCCCGCCGGCTTGACGCTGGCCAGGCGCACGTACGGTGCCGCGATGCCGACCTTCGCGCCGGCCTTGCTGCCTGGCGCCAGCACGGGCGCGCCATACAGCTGGAAGCTTTGCTGCAGCGTCAGCGACACGTCGCCATCGAAGGAGGCGGCGCCCAGCAGGGCCAGGTTGCCGAAGCCGCCCGCCTGCACCTGCTCGACCGAGTAACGGCCATGGCCGTACTGGAGCGCCTGCTGGCCGTCCTGCGCACCGATGCCTGCGGCCAGGTCGCTGGCAAGCTGGCGCTGCGAGAGGATCAGCTGGCGCCCCTGCAGCACCTTGTCCGTTGCCAGCGTTTTCAGGTAGACCGGGGTGCCCGTGGCCACGGACAGGCTGCCGCCCGCCGCGCCCGCACCGCCCGCCTTGGCCAGCAGCTGGCCGTCGAGGTACAAGCCGTTGTTCGACGCCAGCGCGATGCTGCCGCCCGCGCTGGCCACGTCGACAGCCGCGCCATTGACGTCCAGCACCGCATGCGCGCCGGACGCGTCGAGCACGGCGCCGTCGCGCACGACGACGAACAGGCTGGCCGCCGACGTGCTGCCCTGCGCATGGTCGATTTCGCCGCCGACGACGATGCTGCCGCCGTCCGCCACCTTGCCGTAGCGCCGGCCCTGCGCATCGGTGGCCGTGACGGCGCGCGACGCCACGTCGAGCACGGCATTGTCGCCGATCCAGATGGAACGGCCATGGCCGGCCGCTTCCACCGCTTCGGACACGTTCACGTCCACGCCCACGCCGCCCAGGCTGATCTTGCCGCCCCACGCGTTCAGGCGCCCGTCCACCGTCAACTGGCCCACGCTGGCCAGCTTGATGGACTGGCCCGCATCGACGCTCACCACGGCGCCCTTGTCTATCAGCAACTCGGCGCCGGCCATGTCGGCCGCGCCGGACTGGATATCGCCCACCTGCAGGGCCAGGCTGGCGCCCTTGCGCTGGGTCAAGGTGCCCTTGAGCGGGTTTTCCGTGACCTGTTCCGGCGTCCACAGGGCCAGTTTTTCATTGTCCACCACGCGCAGCACGGGCATGCGCACGTCGACTTGCGTGCCGTCCGCAACCGTCAAGCCCTGCTTGCCGACCAGGCTGTAACTGGAAAAACCCTGCTCAAAAAAGTCGCCGCCCAGTTGCAGGGTGCCGGCCTCGGGTTTTTCAGTTTTGCCGATCAAAATCTTGTTTGCCTGTAATTCCAGCTTGCCGCCGCCTTGCACGCCATGGCCGCGCACTTGCGCGCCTTCGCCCAGCACCAGGTCCGATGTCGTTCCGTAGCTGGCCAGGCTCACGTTGCCGCCCTTGCCGCCCTGCTGTTTCGCCTGCGACAGGATGGCCGCGCCCGAGCCGGCGTCGATCAGGCTGCCGCTGCCGACGCGCACGTCGCCATTCGCCCGCAGCGACACATTGCCGCCGTTGATATACGGCAGGCCGGCGGCGGCCAGCGGATCGCGCAGCACGTTGCTGAGCAGACCGCTGGTATCGAGGCTCACGCCATCGGCCAGCACCAGCTTGCCCACGGGCCCGCCCGGATTGACGACCGTGTCGTTCATGCCCAGCGCGCCGAGCTGATTCAGCACATTACCGGCCGCAATGCTGCCGCCATGGCTGCGCAGGCTGGCGTTGATCGCCACGTCCTTGCCGAACAGGGTGATGTTGCCGCCGTCGGCCACCTGCAGCGCGCTGTCGACCGTGATCGCGCCTTTCGCGGCGAGGCGGATGGCGCCCAGTTGCTGGCTGTTGAGCAAGTTGGTATCGAGCAGCAGCTTGCCTTGGCGCTCTGACGCGAGCACGTCGGCCACGTCGAGGCCGGCGGCGATGCCGTCCTGCACGCGCGTCAGGCGCACCTCGTCCATGACGGCCGACAATGCGTGCTGCAGCACGCCCGTGCGCTTGTCGAACATCGGCTGGTACTGGCCGACGATCAGCTGCCCCCGCTGCGCGGCGGCGAACTGCGACTGCTGGTAGCCGTCGAGCAGGGCCTGCGGCGCCTGGGTCTGGCGCTCGCCCTGGAAGACCTCGCCCGCGATGCCCCCTTCCAGCACGGCCGAACCGGTGGCGACCACCAGCTTGCCCGCGTCGCGGCCCACCGTGTAGCCGTTTTCCAGGCGCTGTTGCGCGGCGATCAATGGATTGGCGTAGAACGCGCTGGCATCCTTGCCCCAGCGCGCATGTTCTTCCTCATAACCCTTGTATACGCCCGCGTACGGCAAGTCGGCCGGCGCGCTGCCCGCCTCATGCAACTTGCCGTCCACGCCTTTGAGCCAGGTCTGGCGCAGCGCGCCCGTCTGCACGTCCAGGGTGCCGCCCGACAGGTTGATGGCAGAACCAAGCTGCGTGACGACATCCTTGCCGCCGAAGCTGACGGTGCCGCCCTGCGCCATCCACTCGCTGACGGAATGGCCCTGCGTGCCCAGGTAGCCGGCCACTTCCAGCAAGCCGCCGGCCGTGTACCAGCGGTCGCTGTCGTAGCCGTTCGTGCCCTTCGGTACGAACACCAGCTTGCGGCGGTCGACCCAGATACTGCTGTTGAGCAAGGCCTTGCCGTCGCGGTTGACGGGCGCGTCGCGCTGCTCGTTGCCCTGCACGTTGATCTCGACATTGTTCGCCTCCATGGCCACCTTGACGCCCACGGCGCCGGAGACATCGAGCTGGGCGCCGTCGCGCAGCAGGCTTCGGCTGGCCGCGTTGACGGCGATCTGGCCGCCCGTGGCCAGGGTCAGCGAGTCGCCGAGGAATTCCACCGTGCCGGCGCTGCCGATCTCGATGCGCGACTGGTCGCGGCGGTCGCTGACGGCAACGATGTTTTCTGTGGACGTCGCGGCCGGGCCGCGCATGGCGTCGCGCTGGCTGTCGAGCGCCGTCGTCTTGCCGTCGTCCTCGATGACGATGGCCGTGGTGGCGCCCCGTCCCACGGTGACGGCCGCGTCGCTGCCCAGCGCGTTCAAGTGCACGGTGCCGCGCGTGGCGGCCGTGGTGGAGGCGAGCACGACGCCTTCCTGGCGCACGTCGCGCCCCGCCAGGGTAACGTCGCCTTCGCGCGCCTGGATCAGGCCCGTGTTGACGACCTTGCCCGCCGTGCTGCCGGCCGCGAACTGCGGCGTGACTTCGCTGCCGCGCGTGGTCGACAGCGGATTGCCATCCGTGCCCACGCCTTTTTTAATGGTAAAACTGTCGCCGGCGGCCAGCAGGGCCTGGCCCTTGGGCGTGGCGATCTCGCCCGCCTGGTGCACTTCCTTGCCCAGCAGCATCACGTAACCGCCGCCTTCCGTGCTGCCCTTGGGCGCATTGCTGGCCAGGCGCGCGCCCGCCTGTACCTGTACCTTGCCGGCCGCGTCAGTAAATGTCGTGGCGCCGGCCGTGCCGGCGCTGTAGATGCCGTTTTTCTGGAATTGCGTATCGCTGATGCGGGCCGCGGCCGCCACCAGGCTGCGCGTGTCGACCTGGCTCGTGCCGGTAAACACGATGCCGTTGCGGTTGACGAGCAGCACCGTGCCGTCGGCCTTGATCTGCCCCTGGATCTGGCTGGGACGCGCTTGCGGATCGTTGACCCGGTTCAGCACGGCCCAGTCCTTTTGCTGCTGGAAGGTCAGGGTCGTATCCTTGCCCACATTAAATGTTTCCCAGTTCAGGATGGCCTTGTCCGCCGTCTGCTGCACCACCACGGCCGTCTTGCCGTTCGCCACCGTCTGCACGGGCGCCTGGGCATGGAGCCAGCCGGCCGTCAGGCTGTTGGTGTCGACCTGCAAGCCGCCCTGCGCCACGCCGTTCGGCGCGCTGGCGCCGCCGGCGGCACTCTGGCGCGCCTGCGCCTGGGCCGCTTGCTGCGCGGCGATGGCGCGCGCGGCCAGGTTCAGGTTGTTGAGCGAGCGTTGCAACTGCTGATTGGCCTGCTGTTGCTGGCCCTCGGGCCGGCTGCCCAAGGGCAGCGGCTGGCCATTCGGCAATCGGCCCGAGGTGGCAGCCGTATTCTGCGCCGCCCCCTTGGCCGCGAACCAGCCGCCGCTGAACGCCTGCTGCGCCCGCGCCGGCGTGCTGAAGGCGCCCGCCATCAGCATGGTGGTCAGTGCGTAAGCAAGCGGCGTGAGCCGCAGGCGGCTGCCCAGCGTGGAAGTACGCTGCGCGCCCGTGTCAACGGTTGGGACTGGGCGCTGGGCAGTGTGAAGCTTGGTCATGGCAATGGTTTCCTGGCTAGTGGGATGGGAACGGAGCCTGGCGTTAGCGCAAGCGTCCATGCCTCCATGACGTAGCTGGGCGGCGGAAGGGATAATGTTTTTTGAAAAATATTTTGATACGCGTGCCGCCGGGGCATCCGGCATCCGCCGAGATCAGCTCAGCAAGACGATGCCGCCCGGCAAACTGATCATTTCTGCTCCCGTCAAGTCGCGTATCATCGCCAGCGCGCCATCCATCTGGCGGATGGAAAAGCGCATGCGCACGAGGCGGCGGCCCAGTTCGGGATTGCGCAGCAGCACGCGGCCGGGCCGGTAGCGGTTGATTTCATCGACGACCTGGGACAGCGGCTGGCCGGCAAACGACAACGCACCCGTGCGCCAGGCGCTCGCTTCGCCCTTTGGTGCGGCCGTGGCCGCCTGCGCGCCCCCGTCGTCGTACACCAGTTGCTGTCCTGCATCAAGAGTCTGGCGCCGCTGCTGCCAGACCACCTCGACGGCGCCCGCCAGGCAAGTCACGCAGACGGCGTCGCCCGTGTGGCGCACATTGAAGCGGGCCGACTGCGCCAATAAACGCCCCGCGCCCGCCACCACCGACACGGGCTGGCGCGCGCCGCTGGCGAGGATTTCCGCTTCCCCGCCCAGCAGTTCGATCGACTCGGGCGCCCGCACATCGATGCGCGTCTGCGTATTCATCTGCACCGTCATCTGCTGCGACAGGGCCAGTTGCCGCTGCTCGCCCGTGCCCGTGCGGTAGTCGGCGCCAAGCTCCTGCAGCGACGGCCAGGCGCCCAGCGGCGGGCGCAGGGCCAGCACGGCCACGCCGGCCGCCAGCGCGCCGCCGAGAAAAGCGCGCCGCCCTGGACGGAGCGGGAACGCCAGCACGTTTGCCCGCGGCGGCGCGGCGGCGGCGCGGGTCAAGGCGGGATCGAGCGCCTGCCACACCTGCCTGAGTTCGCGCCAGGCGCGCGCATGCGCGCGGCTGCGCGCGCACCAGGCGCGCAAGGCGTCGGCGTCGGCCTGCGTGAAATCGTCGGCACGCAGGCGTGCCCACCAGGCGGCGGCTTCCCGGCCGATGGCAGTGTCGTCATGTTCAACAAGGTCGCGTGGATCGCGGTCGGAAGCGGTCATGGGATTCATCAATATTTACGGCGGCCCGACACATCGCTGCGCTGGGCCGCATCGGCGTCGGCCATGCACGTTTTACAGTGTTGCATGGCGGCCTGCAATTCTTTCTTCACCATCGCCACGGAAATGCCGAAGCGCTCGGCGATTTCCGCATTGAGCATGCCGTCGATGCGCGCCGCCGTCAGGATGGCGCGGCGGCGCGGCGACAGGCCCGCCAAGGCCGCGTCCAGCGCCTGCACGTCGAGCCGCGCCGAGACGATGCGCGCCGGGTCGCTGATGTCGTCGCCGGGTTCGTCGGCCATGTGCATCAGCTCCTCGCGTTCGCGCTCGGTGACGATGATGCGGTCGCGGCGGTAGGCATCGGTGGCGATATTGGCCGCCATGCGCAGCAGATAGGCGTCGGGATTATGGACGGGCGCGGCGGCGGGACCGGGCGCCACCATCGCCTCGAGGCGCAGCCAGGTTTCCTGCAGCGCATCGGCCGCATGGTGCTTGCAGCCGACCACGCGTTCGAGGCGCCAGCGCAGCACGGCGTAGCGCGAACTGAGGTGGCCTTTGAGCCTGGTGCGCAGGTCGGGCAGGCTCATGGCGCAGAGATTCCTTGCACACCAGCGGCGCAATCGACTTCACTGCCCGGCCCTTGCGGCAGCAGCAGGATGGAAACGGGCTGCGGCATCGACGGCAGCGGCGCCGCGCCCACGCGCATGCCCAGCACCACGCGCGCAATCGCCGTGTCGCGCGCGCGCAAGCCCGTGCTGTCGAGCAGGTGCACGCGGTCGACGACGCCGGCGCGGTTCAGATACAGCTGCAGCGCCAGGCGGTAGCCGCCGGGGCGCGTCTGCGCGGCGCGGCACAGCAATCCCAGCAGCACGTGCTGCAGCCGGCCCACATAGGCCGCGTGGTCGCCGCCGCCCTGCGTGGCGCCCGGGATGTCGGCGGCGGCCAGCATGGCGGCCGGCGGCAGGTCCGCTGCGGCTAGCGCCGAAGCTGCGGCCGGGGCATACACGATGACGGCTTGCGCGTCGGACAGGCGCGATTGCAGCCCCGTGCCCTCCAGCAAGACTTGCAGGGCCGCGCCCGCCGCATAGGGGCCGCGCACGGCGGCCGACTGGCGCTGCGCGTAACGCTGGTCGATCAGCACGGCGATGCCCGTGCGGCGGCTGTACAGGTCCAGCGCGTCGCCGAGGTGTTGCGCGGCGATATCGAACTGCAAGACGGCGCCGTCGGCCGGCTGCGCCCGCACGGGCCCCACCGCGGCCAGGAAACCCAGCAGTACCAGGTATCCGGCCAGCGCAAGCACATGAACGGATGCCGGGCTGCCTGTCATATCGCTATCGTGTCGCTATCGTGTGAGGAGTAAAGCGGACGCCCGGGGTGTTTACAATGAACAATCCTTGCGTCAACTGCAACAGACTACACAGCAAACATGACGGCTTCGTGACATGCTTATCACCAATAAATTTCGCCATGCGGGACATCGGACGCGGCAATGATTTCGGCTACACTGGCTGCTACTTTCCCTTTCAGACGCCTGATGATCGAAAAGAATCTGCCCGAGCTGGTCATGCTGAAGCGCCTCATCGACGAGGGCGGCAGTCACCTGGAAGTGGCCGCGCCCTGCAGCATCGCCATCGATGGACGCGCATTTCCCGTGTATTCGATCGCCATGGGCAATCCCAGCCCCGACGTGCCCGTGCTGGGCTTTTTCGGCGGCATCCACGGCCTCGAACGCATCGGCACGCAAGTGCTGCTGTCCTTTTTGGAAAGCCTGGTTGCGCGCCTGCGCTGGGACGCCACCTTGCACCAGCAGCTGGAAACCATGCGCCTCGTGTTCATGCCGCTGGTCAATCCGGGCGGCATGTGGCAAGCCACGCGCAGCAATCCGCGCGGCGTGGACCTGATGCGCAACGCGCCGCTGAGTGCGCGCGAAAAAGTGCCGTTCATGCTGGGCGGCCAGCGCTACAGCCCCCGCCTGCCCTGGTACCGGGGCGCGGCCGGAGGGCCGATGGAGCTGGAAAGCCAGGCCGTGTGCGACCTCGTCGAACGCGAACTGCTGTCGCGCCAGTTCAGCATCGCCCTCGATTGCCATTCCGGCTTCGGCTTGCGCGACCGCATCTGGTTTCCCCATGCGCATACCAAGGTGCCGATCGAACACCTGGCCGAGATCGGCGCGCTGGAAGAGCTGTTCAGCCAGAGCTACCCCAACCACAACTATGTGTTCGAGCCGCAAAGCCGGCAATACCGCACGCATGGCGACCTGTGGGACTATCTCTACCTGAACGGCACCAGCTACACGGGCCGCGTGTTCCTGCCCCTGACCCTGGAAATGGGCTCGTGGCTGTGGGTCAAGAAAAATCCGCGCCAGCTGTTCAACCGGGTCAGCATCTTCAACCCCACGGCCGCGCACCGCCTGCAGCGCGTGCTGCGGCGGCACCTGGTGTGGTTCGATTTCCTCATGCGCGCCGCCAGCAGCCACGGCCGCTGGATGCCGGAAGGCTTGCTGCGCAAGGCGCAGCGCCGGCGCGCCCTGGCGCAATGGTACGAATCATGAGCGGATCGCCTACCTGGGTCTTGCTGCGCGGCCTGATGCGCGAACAGCGCCACTGGGGCAGCTTCCCCGCCACCCTGGCGCGCGCCCTGCCCGGCGCCCGCATCGTCACGCCCGACCTGCCCGGCAACGGCACGCGCCACGACGAAGACAGCGCCACCCGCGTGGCCGCCATGGTGGAAGACTGCCGCCAGCACTTGCTGGCGCGCGGCATCCCCGCGCCATACCACTTGCTGGCCCTGTCCCTGGGCGGCATGGTGGCCGTCGAATGGGCAAGCCGCTATCCGCAGGAAATCGCACGCTGCGTGCTCGTCAACACGAGCATGCGGCCGTTCAATCCGTTTTACCGGCGCCTGCGCTGGCAAAACTACGGCGCCCTGCTGCGCCAACTGCTGGCCGGCGATGCACGCAGCCAGGAAGCGCTGATCCTGCGCCTGACGAGCCGCAGGCACGCCCATGGCACCCCTGCGCTGCTGGCCGAATGGCTCAGTTACCAGCAGGAATATCCGGTCAGCCGCTGCAATGCGCTGCGCCAGCTGCTGTCGGCCGCCCGCTACCGCGCCCCGGCGATTCCCCCGGCGATGCCCGTGCTGGTGATGGCCGGCGCGCAAGATCAATTGGTCGACCACCGCTGCTCGCAACGCCTGGCGCGCGCCTGGCAAGCCGATTGCCTGATCCACGGCGACGCGGGCCACGACTTGCCGCTCGACGAAGGCGAATGGCTGGCGCAATCGGTGGCGCGCTGGCTGGGGGAAGAAGTGACAGACCACGGCAGGACGGCACAATCATCATGCAGATAACAAGCAGCAGTACGGAGCAACTGGCGGCGCTGGCGGAGGCCGGAGTGCAGGAGCGGATTTTCCCGGGTGCGGCCTGGGCCGTGGGCACCGTCGACGACGGCGTGGCGGGCGCGGCCGGGCGGCTCACGCCCGATTCCGCCAGTGCCGCGATGCAGGTCGATACCCTGTTCGACATCGCGTCGCTGACCAAGATCATCAGCGTCTGGTCGCTGACGGGCCGGCTGCTGAAGCAGGAACGCCTGGGCCTGGACACCCGCCTGGCCGACGTGCTGCCCGGCACGCACGGTTATGCGCTGGCGCCCGTCACGATTTTCCAGCTGCTCACGCATACGGCCGGCCTGCCGCTGCGCGCCCGCCTGCGCGCCAGCTATGGCGAGGTGTACGACGATATCGTGCGCGGCGTGCTGCGCGAGCCGCTGGAAGGCATACCAGGCCAGGCGGTCGACTACACGGACCGCGCGGCCCTGATCCTCGGCCTGGTCATCGAGCGGCTGCTGGGCATGCCCCTGGACCAGGCCCTGGAACAACATGTGCTGCGGCCGCTGGGCATGGCCGCCACGCGCTTTGGCCCGCTGCCGGCTGCGCATGGCAAGCTGGTCGCGCCGACCGAGTATTGCGAGCAGGCGGGCGCCCATCTTGCCGGCGTGACGCATGATTTTTCGACGCGGCTGCTGGGCGGCGTATGCGGCATTTCCGGGCTGTTTTCGAATGTGCCCGACCTGCAGCGCTTCCTGCAGGCGATGCTGGCGCAGGACCGGCATGGCGAGGTGTTCGACGCCGGCTGGGTGCGTGATTCGCTGACGGTGCAAACGGGTTCCTTGAGCCCGTCGCGCGGCCTGTTCTGGCACCCGGCGGCAGGCAGCTGGCCGCAGGACGACATCTGGTGCCACCAGGGTTTCACGGGCACGGCCCTGTGGATCAGTCCCCGGCGCGGCCGCTATGCGGTGCTGCTGACCAATAAACTGTACTACACGCGCGATTCCGCCCGGGTCAACGCGCTGCGGCACGCTTTCATGCGCCGCGCCTTCGGTCTTTGAACTTTATAGCCGCAAGCTCACGATGATGGCCAGCAGCAGCGCGCCGGCTGCCGCCAGCAGCGAACTATTAAAACTGTGCGACTGCGCATACAGGCTGCCCGCCAGCACGGGGCCGATGATCTGGCCCACGCCATACACCACCGTCATGCCGGCCATCATGCTGGTGCCCGCCTTGACGGCGGCCCGCTGCGCGGCCGGCATGGCGATCGTGACCGTGCCGACGAACGTGCCGCCGACGAGGATGGCGCTGAGCAGGTAGCCGGCGGCCGAGGGCGCCAGCACGGGCAAGGCCACGCCCAGCGCCTGCAGCAGCAGGTTCAGCCTGAGCGCCTGGCGCGTGCCCAGGCGCTCGTGCAGCCGGTGCCACAGGAAACACGAGGGCGCCGCCCCGAGGCCGAACACGGCCCACACGTGGGCGGAATTCAAGCCGGGCAAGGCCGCGCCGACCAGCACGGGCAAATACGTGGCCGTGACGATGTAGCCAAGTCCCGCCAAGCCGTAGATCAGCACCAGCGGCCACGGCGCCACGGACGCCAGCGCCGGAGTTGCCCTTTGCGCTGGCGCGTCCAGCGTCGCCAGTCCGCCAGCGGCAATCGCGGGCGCGGCCGCCAGCCCCGCCAGCGCGGCGACGCCGGCCAGCAGCAGCCACATGCCCGCGCTGTGCCAGCCCAGCTGCGAGGCCAGCACCAGCAATTCGGCCGAGACGGCGATGCCGGCGCCCACGCCCGCGTACAGCAGCGGCGCGCCGCGGCCATGCCGGCGCTGTTCCAGCAGCCACAAGGAAGCGGCCACCATGGCCAGGGCGCTGAAGACGCCCGCCCCGCCCCGCACCGCCACGATGAGCCAGACGGGCATCGGCACGGCCAGCACGCCCAGGCACAGCGCCGTGCCGGCCGCCGACCACAGGCACAGCCGGTGCGCGCTGCGGGTCCGCGCGCGCATGGCCAGGATGGCGCCCAGCAAGTAACCGGCATAGTTGGCCGAGGCGGCCAGGCTGCCTTCGCGCAAGCTCAAGACGCCTTCCTCGACCATCTGCGGATAGATGGCCGTGAAGGCGAAGCGGCCGAAGCCCATGCCGATGGCGAGAATGACCGCCGCGGCGATGGCCGCGCGCAGCCTGGCCGCCCCGCTCACGGCGCCGCCTCGCCCAGTTGCACCAGCAAATGCTGAAAGGCGGGCACGTCGAATCCGACTCTCCACACGAGCACCGTGTCGGCTTGCCCGGCGGACAGCGTTGTCAAGGTGGCCGGCGCATCGGACAGCGCCAGCACGCTGGCCGGCAGCACGGTCACGCAGGCGCCGGCCGCCACGCAGGCGATCATGGTGTGATACGAACTCAGCTCCTGCACGCGCCAATCGGTCGAACCTGCCACGCCCAGCAGCTCTTCGGCGATGCCGCGGTAGGTGCAGCCCTGCGGAAAGGCCGCCAGCGAGCGCGTGCGCACGTCCGCGGCACGGCGCGCCTGCCCTTCGCTGGCCGGCAACAGCAAACACAGTTCCTCGCGCCACACGGCGGTCGATGCCAGCCCCAGCTCTTCCAGCGCGGCGGCGGCGCCGAACGCTGGCGGCAAGGCGACGAAAGCGCAGTCGAGCAAACCCGTGCGCACTTGCTCGATCAGGGGGCGCGACGGCCCCGTGCTCAGCGCCAGGCGCGTGTCCGGATAGCGGGCGTGATACGCGGCCAGCAGCGCCGGCAGGCGGCTGGCCGCCGTGCTTTCCATGCTGCCCAAGCGCAGGGTGCCGCCGTCGCGCCCGCCCGTGACGACATGCCGCGCTTCTTCCGCCAGCGCCAGCAAACGCTGCGCATACTCGAGAAAGCGCTCGCCCGCCGCCGTCAGGGCCATGCGTTTATTGGCGCGCACGAACAATTCCGCGCCCATGTCGGCTTCCAGCTGCTGGATGCGCGTGGTGACGCTGGACGGCGCGCGGCCCAGCCTGGCTGCGGCCTGGGTGACGCTCAGTTCACTGGCCACGGCGCAAAAAATCGTCAGGGATTCCATGTCCATCATGTTCTCAATTCAAGAATTATCATGCTATTATATTCTTCAAATAAGAATATTGCACAATATCCTCAATTTCATGAAGGAAACATCATGAGCACGTCCCAGCGCTTCCTCGACCGTCTCGGCTTGCAGTACCCCATCATCCAGGCGCCGATGGCGGGCGTCTCCACGCCGCGCATGGCGGCCGCCGTCTCGAACGCGGGCGGCCTCGGTTCGCTGGCCATCGGCGCCGGCACCGTGGCGCAGGCGCGCCAGATGATGGCCGACACGCGCGCGCTGACGGACCGCCCCTTCAACGTGAATGTGTTCTGCCATGCGCCGGCGGTCAGGGATGCGCGGCGCGAGGCGGACTGGCTGGCCCATCTGGCGCCCCTGTTCGCGGAACTGGGCGCGGCCGTGCCTACGGAACTCGACGAGATCTATCAAACCTTTCTCGGCAATGAGGCAGCGTTTGCCCTGCTGCTGGAGCTGCGCCCCGCCGTCGTCAGCTTCCATTTCGGCTTGCCGGCGCAGCAGCAGATCGCCGCCCTGCGCCAGGCCGGCGTCTACACGATGGCCACGGCCACCAATCTGCGCGAGGCGGCGCTGATCGAACAGGCCGGCGTCGACGCCATCGTGGCGCAAGGCGTGGAAGCGGGCGGACATCGGGGCGCGTTCGACCCGCAAGCGCCGGACGAGCGCCACAGTACCAGCGTGCTGCTGCGCCTGCTGGCCGGCCGCACTGCTCTCCCCCTGATCGCGGCCGGCGGCATCATGGATGGACAAGGCGTCCGCGCCGCGCTGGACCTGGGCGCCGCAGCGGCCCAGCTGGGCACGGCGTTCGTGCTGTGCCCGGAATCATCGGCCAATGCGGGCTACCGCGCCAACCTGCAAAGCGAACGGGCCGCAAGCACGCGGTTGACCAGCGTGCTCTCGGGCCGACTGGCGCGCGGCATGGCGAACCGGCTGATCGAGCACGGCGAAGCGCCGGGCAGCCCGCCGCCCGCCGACTATCCCGTCGCCTACGATGCCGCCAAACAATTGAACGCCTTGGCCAGCCGGCACGGCGACAGCGACTTCGCCGCGCAATGGGCCGGCCAAGGCGCGCCGCTGGCGCGGGAAATGGGGGCGGAGGAACTGGTGTCGGCACTGGCAAGGGAAATGGCGGCCTGATGCCGGGATGCTTCTGGCAATACGGAGGCGCATCCCGGCCAGTCACACCACGGCAGCGCTGAATGACTCGGGCCGCCGCGCAAGCAGGTGAGACAGCCGCTGAAGACCGGCCTGCAAGCGTCCACGGTCCTTGATGCTGCCCAAAGAGATGCGAATGGCGTTCACCGATGCGCTGCCCGTTGCGAACGCCTCCGCCGGCGTGACGGCGATGCCGTAGCTGGCGGCTGCGAGCGCAAGCTGAGAGGAGTTCCAATACGCGGGCAACTCGAGCCATACATGCAGACCGTCTCCGGCGCCGCTGTAGCGTCCCGCCAGCACATCGCGCGCCATCCGGTGGCGCAGGCGCGCCTCCTTGCGTACGCCTTCCATCAATCTGTCGGCCGAGCCGTCGAGTATCCACTGCGTGGCCAGGGCCGCCGTCAGAGGAGCGACCATCAGCGCAAATGATCTTAGCGCGACCAGGAAACGCTCGCGCTCCGCCGGGTCGCGTATCAGCACGAAGGCGACACGCAAGCCGGGCGTCAGGCATTTCGACAGCGTCGAGATGTAGAGCACCTGTGCCGGGGCAAACGCGGCAACGGGCGGCGGCGGGGCATCGGCAAGAAGCCAGTAGGGATCGTCCTCGACGATGCGTACATCGCAGCGCTGCGCAATGCCGGCCAGCTCCCTGCGCCGGCGTTCCGGCATGGTGATGGCGGTCGGGTTCTGCAATGTCGGATTGAGGTAGACCAGCGCGGGCTGGTGCTGGCGGCACGCTTCCTCAAGCAGCTCTGGCAGCATCCCGTGTTTGTCCGCGCCCACCGTGATGACGTGCCGGCCGAACTGGGCCGCAGCGGCACGCAAGCCCGGATAACTCGTCGGCTCTGCCAGGATCACATCGCCAGGCTCCGTCAGCGCAAGGATCAATGCGGCGATTGCCGCTTGCGCACCGGGACAGACAACCACCTGCCTTGAATCCAGAGGTCCGAACATCGGTTCCAGCCATCTTGCTCCGGCCTTGCGGTCGGAGTCGCTTCCCCCGCCCAAGTGATAGGTCATCAGCAACTCATTATCGGCGCGCATCAGTACTTGAGACAAACCTTGTCGCAACATGTCGTCGAAGTCCACGCCCTCCGGCGGTGGCGGCGTATTCATGCTCAGGTCGAGGATAGCGGTCAATTCGACTTTCGGCGCCGCGACATACGTGCCGCGCGCGCCGCGCCCCTCCAGCAAGTTGCGGCGTCTGGCTTCGTCGTAGGCGCGCGTAATCGTCGTCAGGTCGACGCCCAGCTGTGCCGCCAACTGGCGCTGCGTCGGCAGACGGTCGCCCGCTGTCAGCGAGCCGTCTGCCACCGCCACCTGCAAGGCATCCGCAATTTGCAAAAAACGGGGCCCCTTGTTCCCGGCCAATCGCGGCAACCAGCCCGTCAAATTTTCATCTTGTATGGTTTTTAACTGGGACATTTTGTCTCAATGTATGGAGATTGTTTTAAGGTAGTATGCCTCATAACGTGCAGCAACACCATCCTTGCATGGCAGTCGCAGACGTTTTTTCCTCACTCATCCGCATGCGGCACATCGCTGCGCTCGATACCGTCGTTATTTCAGAGCTGGCTATAATGAAAGAGTCAAACAGGATGCCTGGGGGAATAGTGGAAGAAAAAGTTGGAACAGAAGCTGCTGAAGCAGCAATTTGAGGCAGTGCGCCTCACGACAGATAGTGTCAAGTAATCAAGTAATAGACTGGAAATACGCAAAATGATCGATTGGACCCCTATAGTCTTCGTGACATTCAAGGCACTCGTGCTCGCCACCGGCATGTTCTTCGCCATCAAGTGGCATTACGATCAAGGCAAGAAGGATAAGGACAAGGCGAAGCAGAATCGCGCGGTGCTGCGCGCGAGCGGCAAGGTGGTCGCCATCTTCGCGCTATTGCTCCTGGCACTCGGGATCGTCACCTTCTTCGTCGTCAGCATGGTCGGTCTGGACATGACCATGCCCTGATGACAGAAAGGCGCCGGCCGATATGCAGCGATGCGGCAGCAATTTCCCGCCGCGGCGTTTCGCGCAGGCCTGCCTCAGCAAGCGATTGGACGGCGAGCCTTTGGTTTTCTACGTCCGGCGGCTTCCCTCAGGACGTCTGCTGCGGGAGCTGTTCGGCAAGTCCGATGAGGATGCCTTCGGGACCACGGATGTAGCAGAGCCGATACATGTGCTCGTACCGGACGACTTCGCCGACCAGCTTCGCGCCGCGTTGGACGAGCCGGACGAGCGTATCGTCGATATCCTCGACGGTAAACATGACACGCAGGTAACCGAGAGCGTTCACTGGGGCGTCGCGGTGATCGGCGACCACGGCCGGCGCGAGGAAACGGGATAACTCGAGACGGCTGTGACCGTCCGGCGTACGCATCATGGCAATCTCCACGCGCATGCCGCGCAGACCGGTGACGCCATCGGCCCAGTCGCCTTCAATTGGGGCGCGCCCTTCGAGAACGAGACCAAGTTCGGTGAAAAATTCAATGGCGGCATCGATGTCTTCCACGACGATGCCGACGTTGTCCATGCGCTTGACTGTCATATTGCCTCCTGGGTGTCTAAGAGCCCCGCTACGGCAACCTGTGCCGGAACGTCGGCTCGATATTGCGCGCATGCAGCCAGCGCACGATGTCCTCCAGTGTAGCGTCCTGCAGCAGCAAGCCTGGCTGCGTAACGGGCTGTACCGCCGGTAATGGCGCGGCGACGGGCGCGAGAACGGGCACGGCATCAGCCAGCCCCGCATGTCCCTGCAGCTTCGCCAGCGCCTGCGCGAATTGTGCCGGAGTGATGCTGCGCAAGCTTTCCAGGAAACCCAGCTGGGCGGCGGGCGGCGGCGGCATGTCCAGGCCCGGCTCGTCGACGAAGGCGGCGCCCATGCTGGGATGAATGAAGGCGGCCCACTTGCCCGACGGCTGCAAGGCGGGCGGCAGCGCCACCTGCGCTACGTAGTCTGGCGGCGCGACGGCGAGGATGTCGGTCGACGCAGGCAAAAAGGTCGAGCGCAACAGCTGCACGAACTGGCGCGCCTGGGCAACGGGCACGGGCGTGGCCAGAGACAGCCATAACTGGAACGCCGCGCCCGAGATACTGACGGCGGGCGCCGGCAAGTCCAGCTCGTGCTGCACGGCATTGGCGATCATGCACAGCGCGCTCCAGTGCGCCTCGCCGCCGCCCTTGCCGCCAAACTCCAGCACCAGCGCGCGCGTCAGGCCGCTCTCGGTCACGAGTTGCACGGCCACCGTCTGCTCGCCCGACAGGTGGCGTGCCAGCACGGCCGGCGTCAAAGGCTGGACGCCGCCCTGCGCATCGACGTAGTGCTGCTGTTCCTCGAACAGGTACAGGCGGGTGAGTTCGGAAATCAGTTTATGCATGGGCAGCCTCGTAATGACGTTGAGCAACACTTGTCAACGTGCCCCGATTATAGCCTTCCCGCACTTGGCGCACTCACCCTCCCGGCGCCAAACACCAGCCAGCTGGCCACGGCGAACAGGCAGGCGGCCACGCCGCCGTACAGCATCACGGCGCCAAAGCCTTGCGCCAGCGCAAGCTGGGCCACGCCGGCCGGCAGCGCGCCGGCACCCTTGCCTGCCGACAAGTCCTCAGCCATGGCGCGCACGGTGGCCGCGTCCAGTCCGCCAGGCAGACGGGGCCGCAAGGCGGACTGGATGCCTTCGACGAGAATAAAACCCATCAGCGCGATATTGATGGACAGGCTGACCATGCGCGCGCTGATGTCGATGCTGGACGCCATGCCGGCCCGTTCGCCGGACACGGCGCCCGTCGTCGTATTGGTGACGGGCGTATTCGTCAAGCCCAGGCCCGTGCCCGCCAGGAGGCAGCCGGGCAGGATCGTCAGCCAGCTGGCGGCGTCCGCATGGCTGCCCCACAGCATCAACAGGAAACCCGCGCCGATGGCCAGCATGCCGGCAGGGATCACCAGGTCGGCGCGGTAGCGCAGCGCCAGCCGCTCGGCCAGCGGCGGCATGAGCAAGGTGGGCAAGGTGTAGGCCAGCAGGGTCAGGCCCGTGCCCAGGCTGCTGTAGCCGAGGCCATGCTGCACGTACAGGGGCAGATAGATCATGAACGGCCAGAAACTGCAGTTCATGCCCGCCGAGCCGAGCAAGGCGCCCGAGAAGCGGCGGATGCGGAAGACGGCAAAATCGACCATCGGTTCGGGCTGGCGCCGTTCGATGGCGGCAAACAGCACCAGGCTGACGAGCGCCACGGCCAGGCTGCCCACGGTGCGCGGGTCCGTGACACCCAGCGCCGGCCCCTGCGTGATGCACCAGGCCAGGCTGAACACGCCCAGCGACAAGGTGGCGATGCCCGCCACGTCCAGATTGCGCCGCTGCGGGTCACGCGATTCCGTCACGCCCAGGCCCGCCAGCAGCAGCGCGACGACGGCCAGCGGCCCGTGCACGAGAAATACCCATTGCCAGTTTGACAGCGCGACGATGGCCGCGCCGATGATGGGGCCAAAACCCAGGCCGATGCCAAAGACGATGCCCCAGGCACCAAACGCCCTGCCGCGCGCGGCGCCGGCCGGGAACTGCCGCGACAGCACGGCCACCTGGCAGATCAGCATGGCGCCGCCGGCCGCGCCCTGCAGCGCGCGCGCGGCGATCAGCACACCCGTGCTGCCGGCCCAGCCGCAGACCAGTGAACTGACGCCGAACAGCGCCAGACTGGCGAGCAGCAAGCGCTTGCGGCCGTAGCGGTCGGCCAGGGTGCCCGTGGCCATCAGCACCGTGGTGCAAGCCAGCGTGTAGGCGTTCATGATCCACTGCAAATCCTTGAAGTCGCCATGCAGCAGCGTTTCCAGGGTGGGCAGGATGACGGGCACGCTGGAAATTTCCAGGCCGAACATGAGCGAGGCCAGGCAGACGGCGGCCAGGGTCAGTGTATTTTGTTGCGAAGTAGTCAGGTGCATCGAAGCCTTGATGTCGGTAGTCATGGAGGCGCGCGTGGGGACGGCGCACCGCGAGCCGCCATTCTAGAAAGCCTCGACTCATGAGGGAAATGATAAAATTTTGTACAATTCATTCATTTTCATCATGAATCACAGGAACTAGACGCCATGGACTTCGATACCGCCCTGCTGCGCGCTTTGCTTGCCGTAGCGGACACGGGCGGCTTTACACGCGCCGCCGAACGGCTGCACCTGAGCCAGTCCGCCGTCAGCCACCAGATCCGCCGCCTGGAACAGCAGGCTGGCACGGCGCTGCTGCAGCGCACGACGCGCAGCCTGCGCCTGACGGAAGACGGCGAGGATTTTCTGCGCCACGCGCGGCAGATCCTGGCGGCCCAGGATGCCCTGTCGCGGCGCTTCCAGCGTTCCTCGATCGCGGGCGCCGTGCGCTTTGGCGTGCCGGAAAATTTCATGGGCGCGCGCCTGCCCGCCCTGCTGGCGCAATTCGCGCACCTGTTTCCCGCCGTGCGGCTCGATGTCACGGTGGGCACCTATCTTGACTTGCAGCAACTCGTCGCCGCCGATGCGCTGGACCTGGCCGTCGTCATGGCCCCGGCCGATAGCGGCGATGAGACGGCCGTGCTGCGCCGCACGCGCTTCGTCTGGGCCGCGGCGCACGATTTCCACCACCACGACGGCGCGCTGCCCCTGCCGTTGGCGTTTTCACCGGCGCCGTGCCTGCACCGGCAAGTGGGCGTCGACGCCCTCGATGGCGCCGGGCTCGACTGGCGCGTGGCGTTCACCTCGCCCAGCCAGCAGGGACTACGCGCCGCCGTGCTGGCTGGGCTGGCCGTCACGGCCCTGCCGCAAGGCGACCTGGAAGCGGGCATGGTCGTCATCGATGGCCAGCATGGCTTGCCCGCCTTGCCCGCTGCCCAGTTCCAGCTCGTCTGGCGCGCCGCCGGCAGCACGGCGGCGGCCGAAGCGTTCGGGCAATTGCTGCGCGAATGGTCGGCCGCTGCGGCGACGTGACTTTGCAAAAAAGTGTAGCCTTCGCAGGCAGACATTTCCAGGCCAAAGGACCTCCTCCCCATGACATCTCGTACTTTCCTCGTCACCGGCGCGACACGCGGCATCGGCCATGCCATCTGCACCCTGCTGCATCAGCAAGGCCATCGGGTGATCGGCATCGCGCGGCACGTTGCGGGCGTCGACTTTCCGGGCACCTTGGTGGCCTGCGATCTGGCCGATCTGGCGCAGACGGCGCAGGTTCTCAAGGCGCTGGAAAAACAGTTTGATATCGATGGCATCGTCAACAATGCGGGCATTGCCTCGCCCCAGCCGCTGGGTCAAATCGACTTTGCCACCTTGCAGAGCGTGTTCGACCTGAACGTGCGCGCCGCCATCCAGGTGACACAGCAGTTCGTGGATGCGATGAAGCAGCGCCGCTATGGCCGCATCGTGAATATCTGCAGCCGCGCAGTCTACGGCAGCGTAGACCGCACCGCCTATTCCGCCGCCAAAAGCGCCCTGGTCGGCTGCACGAGAACCTGGGCGCTGGAGTTGGCCCAGTACGGCGTGACGGTCAATGCAATCGCCCCAGGCCCCGTGGAAACGGCGCTGTTCCGCAAGACGCGCCCCGTCGGCAGCGAAATGGAACGCCAGGTGCTTGCCACGATACCGATGCGGCGGCTGGGACAGCCGGATGAAGTCGCTGCCGCCGCCGGCTTCCTGCTATCGGAGCAAGCCAGTTACGTGACAGGCCAGGTCTTGGCAGTGGATGGCGGAGGCAGCCTCGGCGGGCGCGCGTGAGCCATCCGCACCAGCAGCATGGCGTGCGCGTTTTTCTTGCTGCTTGCCCCCTTGCGCTATCCCGGGCTTTGAGCCAGCGCAATCGTTCGCCGGGCGTGACCAGCCACCGCACGAACACGCATTTACCGGCGGCTCCCGCAGGACTATAGTGGCGTCTTCCCAACCTGTTCGAGGATAGGATCGCCATGAAACTCTTTTACTCGCCGGGCGCCTGCTCGCAAGCACCGCACATTATTTTGCGCGAAACGGGCATGCCATTCACCCTGGCCAAGGTCGACCTGGGCCAGCACCGCACGCAGGAAGGCGGCAATTACTATGAACTCAACCCGAAAGGCCAGGTGCCGCTGCTGGCGCTCGACGATGGGACGACCTTGAGCGAAGGCCCCGTCATCGCCCAGTACATCGCCGAACAGGCCGGCAGGCAGGACCTGCTGCCGCCCGTGGGCAGCCTGGCCCGCTACCAGGTGCTGGAATGGCAGAACTACATCACGTCCGAGCTGCACAAATCGTTCAGTCCCCTGTTCGATCCCCGCTTCGATGCCGCCACCAAGGCCTTGTTCATCGAGCAATTGGGCAAAAAATTCAAGTGGGTGGACAGCCGCCTGGAAGGCCGGTCCTATCTGACCGGCGCCACGTTCACGGTCGCCGACGCCTACCTGTTCGTCATCACGGGCTGGGCGCCGAACGTGGGCGTGGACTTGTCCGCGCTGGCAAATCTGCAAGCCTTCCTGGGCCGAGTGTCCCAGCGCGACAGCGTCAAGGCTGCTTGGGAAGCGGAAGGATTGAGCAAGGCCGCTTGAACGGCCGTGTCGCGGCACGCCCGGCTCTGTGCGAAAATGCCCGCCTTCGCCATTGCCGGACTTTGCCCATGCCGCACGCTGCCATTACTACTCTTTCCGAGCGCGACGCGCGCCGCATCGCGCGCCACGCCCAGGCGGCCGATACCGCCCGCTTGCTGCATCCAGTGCAGCAAGCCTTGCTGCACCGGCGCGGCTGGCTGACGATGCTGGCGCCGCGCAGCGCGGGCGGCGCCGAACTGCCCCTGCCACAAGTGGTGCGCCTGGAAGAAGCCGTGGCCGCCGTCGACGGCAGCATGGGCTGGGTGCTGACCCTGTGCGCGGGCGCCGGCTGGTTCGCGGGCTTTCTGGCGCCCGACATGGCGCGCGCCATCATCGGCACGCCGCGCGCCTGCCTGGGCGGCAGCGGCGCGGCCACCGGGGACGCGGAGGAAGAAGGCGACGGCTACCGCATCACGGGCAGCTGGGACTACGCCAGCGGCGCGCCCATGGCCACCCACTTCACCCTGAACGCCCGGCTGCGGCGCGCTGGCCAGCCCCTGCTCGACGAACAAGGCCAGCCGCGCATCCGCGCCTTTCTCGTGCCCGCCGCGCTGGTGCGGCTGGTGCCCTCGTGGAACTGCATCGGCATGCGCGCCAGCGCCTCGCACAGCTACCGCATCGACGGCCAGTGGCTCGGCAAGGAACACGGTTTCACCATCAGTCCCGCAGCCGCGACGGCCGACGGCCCCCTGTACCGCTACCCGTTTTATTCGCTCGCCTACGTGACCCTGGCCGCCAACGTGGCCGGCATGGCCGCGCATTTCATGGAATTGGCCGAAGAATGCATGCGCCACCGCCGCCACGCGCGCGCCGGCCTGCCGCTGCTGGAGGTGCCGGAAGTAATATCCATGTTGCAAGACAAGCAAGACGCATTCATCGCCGCCCGCGCGCGCTTTTATGCCGTGCTCGATGACAGCTGGGCAACGGTGGCCGCCGGCGCAACGCTCGATGCGGACGCCATGCAGGCCGTGCAAGAGCGTGCGCTGGCCCTGGTCGCCGCCTGCCGCGCGGCAGTCGACGGCCTGTATCCATACTGCGGCCTGTACGCGGCCCGCGAAGACAGCGCCATCAACCGCGTGTGGCGCGATTTCCATACGGCCAGCCAGCACTCCTTGCTGCTGCCATAAGGCGCTGGAACGCAGCTCCCGATGGCGGGCATGGCCGGTTGGGCATGCGAACGCCATGCCAGCCGGATTGCCTGATAATATGGGGACATTGCTACTTCTCGCTCCCTCTTATCCATGCACGTCAACACGCTCAGCAGCCTTGCGCAACTTTTGGCCAGCGCCGAAACGGAAACCCTGGCCTTTCCCACCAGTATCAACACGGCCCTGCTCCTGCAAAAGGAACTGGCCAACCCGGATTGCCACTCGGCCGACATCAGCCGGCTGCTGCTGTGCGAACCCACCTTGTCGGCGCGCGCCGTGGCGCTGGCCAATTCGGCCATGTTCGCGTCCGGCCACACGCCCGCCATCACCAGCGTGCGCGCCGCCGTCGAGCGGCTGGGCCACCGCAACCTGTATGCGCTGGCGACGGCGGCCGTCATCCGCCAGCTGAACGCGGGCATCCGCGACGAAGCCTTGCGCGCCCGCGCCACCCAGCTGTGGGCGCACACAGTGCATGTGGCGGCGCTGGCGCATGCGCTGGCAGGCGCCGTCACGCAGACGGATGCCGATACGGCGCTGTTCGCCGGTATCGTGCATGAAGTAGCCGGATTTTATTTGCTGGCCCAGGCCGACAAGACCCCGGGCCTGTACGCCGAGCTGGAAACGCAGATGGCCTCCACGCTGGAAGTGATCGGCCGCGCGCTGATGCGCCAGCTGGGCGTGCCGCTGTCGGTGGCCGATGCCGTCAACGCCTTGCCCGGCTCGACCATCATGTTGCCGCCCGAAGGCTTGCGCGACACCCTGCTGCTGGCCAAGGCGCTGGCGCCCGTGCCTTCGCCGCTGCCGCAGGCTTACGTCACCATCAGCGCGCCGCTGCAGGCCTACCTGGAGCACGACCCCGTGCTGCAGGCGCTGCGCACGCAGCCGTCGGCCGAAGCGAAGGCCCTGATCAAGGTGCTGCTCAGCTGACGGCCGATCTGCTATGATGGCGCAGGCCCGGACGGACCCGGCCCGCTTTCATTGACGTGCACTGGAAAACTGCCTTGACTACCTCCCTACGCATGCTCGGCCTGGCCGCAGCTCTGACCATGGCGTGCAACGCCAACGCCGACAGTTTCGTTTCCTCGGCCTCCAGCGCCGGCTCCCAGTCGAGCGGCAGCATATCCGATTCGCTCAACGGTTCGAGCAACAGCTCCTCGCGCGACAACAAGGTGGCCAATGGCCCCTACCGCATCATCGACGTGGCCGCCGTGCCGGGCCGCGACGGCATGACGCGCTTGACCATGCAGGCCGAGGCCACAGCCACGCCGCTGGTGCTGGACTTGCCGCAGGCGGCGCTCGACAAACAGCAGCTGGCGCAAGGCGACATGGTGCATGCGCAAAACCGCGCCTACGGCATCGAATTCTCGCGCAACGACACGCGCGCCGCCTTCTTCCTCGTGCTGGCCGACGACTGGTACGGCGAACTGGCCACGCGTCCCGTCAGCCTTTGATTCGTTTTCTCCCGCACCGCCCGGCACTGCTGCTGCTGGGCGTTTGCGCCATCTTCAGCGCTGGCGCCGCCCAGGCGGGTACCTCGCTGGCCTCGTCGCGCTTTTGCGACCGCGCGCAGGAACTCACGGCCACGGAACAGGACCGGCTGCTGCGCTTTGCCGCCGTCGTGCGCGAGGAACTGGCCGCCAGCGAAGGCAGCGTGGCCCTGATCAGCCGCTCCGGCCTGGACCTGGCCCGCTTCGGCATCCGCTATTCGCACGCGGCGCTGGCCTGGCGCCACGACAACGACAGCGGCTGGTCCGCCCGCCAGCTGTACTACGCCTGCGACGAGGGCCGTCCGCGCATCTTCGACCAGGGCACGGCCGGTTTCGCCATGGGCACGGCCAATCCATCGCTCGGCTACATCTCGCTCGTGAAACTGCCGGCCGAAACCGTGCCGCCCCTGCGCCGCGCCCTGCTCGACCCCGTGCGCGTGCAAGAACTGCTGGCAGGCCGCTACAGCGCCAACGCGTATGCCTTCAATTTGAAATACCAGAACTGCAATCAGTGGGTGGCGGAAATGCTGGCCGCCGCCTGGGGGGAGCTGGCCGCGGGCAGCGACTTGCGCGCGCGGGCCCAGGACTGGCTGCGCGCCGCGCCTTACAACCCCGCCGCCGTCGACGTGGGCGCCCGCTGGCTGATGCTCGGTTCCATCTTCGTGCCCCTGGTGCACATGGACGACCATCCGCCCGAAGCCATCGGCACGATGCGGCTGGCAGTGAGCCTGCCGGCCAGCCTGGAAGCGTTCGCGCGCCAGCGCCTGCCCGCCAGCGAGCGCGTGGAAATCTGCCACGATGGCAAACAGGTGGTGGTGCACCGGGGCTGGGAACCGGTCGCCGACGGCTGCGTGCCCGGCCCGAACGACCGCGTCATCGCCCTCGACGATACGCCGCACAACACGCCCTAAGCAGTCCGGGCGGCCAACGCCGCTTCGACCTGATCGAGCAGGTGCGCCGGCTGCGGCCCCTGCCCCATCCGGCGGGCCACCTCGCCGCACGCCAATTGAACCTCGGGCGCGGCCAGCAAACGCGCCAGCTGGCGCCGCATGCGCCCGGCCGACAAACGCCTGGCCAGCAAGACATCCCCCACGCCGAGCCGCTTGATCCGCCAGCCGTTGTCGAACTGGTCGTAGGCGAACGGCACGATCAGTTGCGGGATGCCCGCGCGGAAGGCATCCGCGCTGGTGCCGATGCCGCCATGGTGCACCACGGCCGCCACGCGCGGCAGCAGGGCCGCGAACGGCGCGTACGCCTGCCACATGACACTGGGGGGCAAGTGCTGCGGCACCTGCGCCGCATGGGACGTGAGGAACAAGCCGCGCCGCCCCAGCCGCCGCAACACGTCCAGGGCGATGCTGAAATAGCGCTGCGCGTGCTGGTGCCCGGTCCCGGGCGTAAAGACGATGGGCGGCTCGCCCTCGCCCAGAAAGCGTTCCAGCTCCGGCGGCAGCGCCGCGGCGCCATGCGGGGCGGCGCCGGAGAAACCGGCTTGCACGAAATGCGGCGGCCAGTCCGCCTGCGGGGCGGCGAACCAGGCGGGAAACAGCCCCAGCGAGGCATCGGGCGCGGCCAGCATGTGCGCAAAAAAATGCGCTTCGGGCGGCAGTCCGTGCTGCGCGCGCGCGCCGTTCAGGCCAGGCAGCAGCACCGGGTCGACCATGCCGCGGTGGATCATCCGCCACAGGGCCTGGCGCCAGGCGAGCGGCACCCAGGCGGGAATGCGCAGCGAGCCGGCCGCCAGGAAATCATGGCTGCTGCACAGGTTCGATGGCGCCAGATAGGCCGCGACGATGCGCAGGTCCGGGCGTACCGAGCGTGCCAGGGCGGCCATCGGCACGAGGAAGGGATGGCACAGCACCACGCACTCTTCACCGTCCGGCAAGCCTTGCACGACGTCGCGCACGGCGCCCAGGTACGGCACGAGGCCGCGCCACACGACGCCCCAGCCCTTGCGCTCATCCCACAGGCCCGGGTCGCCCAGCATGGCCTGCCCCTCTTCCTGCGTGCCGAAGGTGCGATACGACAGCCTTGACGCCTGCGCAGCCGCTTCCTGCCAGCCCGGCACCAGCAGCAGCACGCGCCGCCCCCGTTGCCGCAAGCCCTGCGCCAGCGCGATAAACGGTTGCATGTCGCCGCCGGTGCCGTTGCTGGCGACGATGACGAGCGGCGCCGTCGGGTGGCGGTCATCCGCCATGGTGGCCTCCGTGTCTGGCGAAGCTGTGCGGTGCAAAATCGGACAAGAACGTAGGTTGCATGGGAATCTTTCCTAGTTGAAACATCCAACGATGGTAGGCGATGAAGGTTGGCATTTCAATCAATATCTGAGCACCACTTGACGCCATGGCTGTCTGCAATGGCTACGCCGGCAGTTGCAACATCATGTCCCACTGGTCGATGCCGGGTCCGAAGCCATCGGACGTCACCTTGACCGGCACGAAGCCGAAGCGCGCATAAAAGCCCTGCGTGTGCTGGCTGGTGTTCATGCTCACCCCGGCCACTTGCGGCGCGGCGCGGATGGCGTCCAGGCGCGCCTGCGTCAGCGCGCGGCCCAGTCCCTGGCCGTGCACGTCCTGCGCCACCATGCCCCAGCACAGGCTGGCGACCGTGCCGCCCGCCTCGATGGCATGGCCGCCGCAGGCGACGATGCGCGTTGTTCCCTCGACCTCACGTTCGATGACCAGATACGGCTGCGTTGATGCTTCCAGCCAGGCGACGAAGGCCGCGCGCTCGGACGGGTCGAAAAAGCGCGGCGTATTGCCGTCGAAAAGAGCCAGGCAGGCGTCGCGGTCGCCGGCGCGGTAAGGACGTACTGTTTGCATTTTGCGTACTCAAAAGAACATGAACGCCGATTATACGGGCTGCGCGTTCAGGCCAGCTGTTCCGAACCGACGACATGCACGCCCGGCGCGGCGGCCAGCGCCGCTTCCAGCAGGGCGCCGGCGATGTGCGGCGCGGGATTGATGCGCCAGCGGCGCGGCAGCACGGGGCCCAGCACGCGCAGCAGGCGCAAGGCGGCGCCCTCGCCCGTGCGCGCCACGGCGCGCTCGCCGCCGATCAGCCCGGGCCGCACGCAGGTGAGCGACATGAAGCCCAGCTGCTCCAGGTCGCGTTCCAGTTCGCCCTTGACGCGGTTGTAGAAGATGCGCGAGCCGGGATTGGCGCCGGCGGCGGAATTGAGCGCGTACGCGCGCGTGCCGGCCGCCAGCGCCAGGCGCGCCACGGCCAGCGGATAGTCGTGGTCCACGCGCGAAAATGCTTGCCGCGTACCGGCCACCTTCATGGTCGTGCCCAGGGTGCAGATGACGGCATCCATCTGCCACCACGGCGCGCCGGGCGGCAAGCGGTCGAAATCGACGAGCGGCGCATCGAGTTTGGGATGCGCGGGCAAGGGCTTGCGCACGGGGGCGACGACCTGGCTGACGCGCGCGTCACTGAGCGCCAGGCGCAGCACTTCGCGGCCCACGAGGCCGGTGGCGCCCACAAGCAATAATTTCATGGCTTTCCCGTTAAAGTTGCTGTCAGCCACCACCATACACGGAACTCAGGACAGGCGCAGCGCCAGCGCCGCCAGGGTCGCCAGCAGCACGGGCACGGTCAGCACGATGCCGACGCGGAAGTAATATCCCCAGGAAATGTGGATATTCTTGCTGTCGAGCACATGCAGCCACAGCAAGGTAGCCAGGCTGCCGATGGGCGTGATCTTCGGTCCCAGGTCGCTGCCGATGACGTTCGCGTAAATCATCGCTTCGCGCACGGCGCCCTGCGCCGTCGTCGGGTCGATGGCCAGCGCGCCCACCAGCACCGTCGGCAGGTTATTCATCACGGACGACAACAAGGCCGTCAATACGCCCGTGCCCATGGCCGCGCCCCACACGCCGTACTGGGCACTATGGTTCAGCAGTCCCGTCAGGTACGCCGTCAAGCCCGCGTTGCGCAAGCCGTACACGACCAGATACATGCCCAGCGAAAAAACGACGATTTGCCATGGCGCATGGCGCAGCACGTGGCGCGTGGAAATCACGTGCCCCTTGCCCGCCACGCCCAGCAGCAGCGCGGCTCCGACGGCGGCGATCAGGCTGATGGGCACGCCCAGGGCTTCTTGCGAAAAAAATCCTACCAGCAGCAGCGCCAGCACCAGCCAGCCGGCGCGGAAGGTGGGCAAGTCGCGGATGGCGGCGCCCGGGCGCTTCAGCTGCGCCACGTCATAGTCGCACGGGATATCCTGGCGGAAAAAGATCAGCAAGGCCGCCAAGGTGGCGCCCACGGCGACGACGTTGACGGGCACCATCACGGACGCGTACTCGGCAAAGCCGATCTTGAAATAGTCGGCCGAGACGATATTGACCAGATTCGACACCACCAGCGGCAGGCTGGCCGTGTCGGCGATGAAACCGGCCGCCATCACGTAGGCCAGGGTGGCTTTGGCGGAAAACTTCAATGCCCGCAGCATGGCGATGACGATGGGCGTCAATATCAGCGCGGCGCCGTCGTTGGCGAACACGGCGGACACCAGCGCACCCAGCAAGACCAGCAAGGTAAACAACTTGCGCCCGCTGCCGCCGCCCCAGCGCGCCACGTGCAGCGCCGCCCACTCGAAGAAGCCGGCCGCGTCCAGCAGCAGGCTGATGATGATCACGGCAACAAACGTGCCGGTGGCGTTCCACACGATATGCCAGACGACGGGGATGTCGCCCCAGTGGATCACGCCGGCCAGCAAGGCGACGCCAGCGCCGATAACGGCGCTCCAGCCGATGCCCAGGCCGCGCGGCTGCCAGATGACAAGGGTTAAGGTGGCGAGAAAGATCAGGAAGGCGGTGAGCATGGGGGCAGTGGTCCAGGAAAAAGCGCGAATAAATATTCAATATTTCAATAATACTGGAATTATCAAATAAATGTAAAGCGAGAAATGCCCATGCCCGTGCTATCACTGGCTATACTGGCCCAATGCGTGGCCCGATGCGTGACCAGATGCGTGACCCGATGCAGCCCCGCTCCCTCTGACCAACCAGGAAAGCATGCACATGGCGCAATACAAGACTCCCGGCGTGTATATCGTGGAACAAAACGCGTTTCCCAATGCCGTCGTCGAAGTGGCGACGGCCGTGCCGGGCTTTGTCGGCTACACCGCCAGCGCCAGCCACGACGGCCGGTCCCTGCGCAAGCAGCCGTCGCGCATCAGCTCGATGGCGGAATTTGAAGCCTGCTTCGGCGGCGCGCCCGTGCCCGAATTCATGCTGGAGGCGGGCCGCGCGGCTGGCGCGTCGTGCACGCTGCGCCAGGCCGCCGGCCGGTTCCTGCTGTATCACAGCATACTGCTCTTCTTCATGAATGGCGGCGGCGCCTGCCATATCGTCTCCGTCGGCGATTATCATGACACGCCGGACATCGGCGCATTGTGCGCCGGCATCGATGCGCTGCTGCGGGAGCCGGGCGCGACGCTGCTGGCCGTGCCCGACGCCATGCTGCTGGCGTTGGACGACTGCCATGCGCTGCAACGGCACATGCTCATGCATTGCGGCCAACAGATGCGGAACCGCTTCGCCATCCTCGACATCCACCATGGCACGGCGCCGTTGACGGATGGACCCGTGACCGCTTTCCGGGATGCTATCGGCAGCGACTCGCTGGCCTTTGGCGCCGCCTACTATCCGTGGGTACAGGCCACGGTCGTTTCGCTGGAGGAACTCAATTTCACCCACATCCGCCGTAGCCAGTGGGGTGCGCTGCAAGACGTGCTGCTGCAGCCGCTGGACGCCGGCGGGCAGCGGCAAGTGTCGGCCCTGTTCGAGCAAATGGCCATCGCGCAGTCTTCAGAAAACGGTCAGGCCGGCCGCATCGCCGCCATCGATCGTGCACTGCGCGACGTGAGTCCCCTGTACCGGCAACTACTGCTGGCCATGCACGGCCAACTCAATCTGCTGCCGCCAGGCGCCGCGATGGCAGGCCTGTACACCATGACTGACAACGCGCGCGGCGTGTGGAAGGCGCCGGCCAACATCGGCCTGGTGGCAGTGAGCGCGCCGGCCGTCAACATCACGCACGAGGACCAGGAAGACCTCAACGTGAGCAGCAGCGGCAAGTCGGTCAACGCCATCCGCAGCTTCGAAGGCGAAGGCACCCTGGTGTGGAGCGCGCGCACCCTCGACGGCAACAGCCTCGACTGGCGCTACATCAACGTGCGCCGCACCATGATCATGCTCGAGGAGTCGCTGCGCCTGGCGATCAAGGCGTATGTGTTCGAGCCGAACGTGGCCAGCACCTGGCTCACGATCAAGAGCATGGCCCTTAACTTCCTGACCGGCATCTGGAAGCGCGGCGGCCTGGCGGGCGCCACACCGGACGATGCCTTCAGCGTACACGTCGGCCTGGGTGAAACCATGACGCCCGACGACATCCTGGAAGGCATCTTGCGGGTCACCGTCCTGGTCGCCATCAGCCGCCCGGACGAGTTCATCGAACTCACCTTCCAGCAGCAAATGCAGAAGTCGTGAGGCAACGGGTGCAGCCTGCCGGGCTTACCCCGCTCACTTGAGGGCGATGGCGATATCTGTCAGTCAGCGAAATCGAGCTGGAAAGCCATCCCGACGACATGCCGTCCGGTCAGTTCAAGCTGAACTTTAGGGAAATCCTCTGGAGCGACCACGTGCAGCAAGCGGGCTGAGCCTGGCGCGCAAGCGCCCGATCGGCGCTTTTACGGCTTGACGCCGAGCACGGCTTCAACTTCCGCCTTGCACTGCAATAGCGCCGACAGCAGCTGTTCCCGCTGGGCGTGGAAACGCAGGGCCGGCACGCCCAGCGACAGCGCGTAGCGCTCGCTCGTCCCCGTGTTCAGGGCCACGCCGATGCCGCACACGCCCGGCGCGTGCTCTTCCATATCGACGGCGTAGCCCTGCGCGCGTACCTGTTCCAGGTGCGGCAGCAGTTGCGCAAGCGCCGTGATGGTCTGGTCCGTGCGCGCTTCCAGGCGTTCGCCGAACAGCCGGGCCAGCGCGTCTTCCGGCATCTGCGCCAGCAAGGCCTTGCCATGCGCGGTGCAGTGGATCGGGTAGGCCGTTCCCACGGCCGACACGACGCGCAGTTCATGGTCGGAACAGTACTGGTCCACCGACACCGCATGCAGGCCGCGGTACACGCACACGTCCACCGTTTCGCGCGTGCGCCGGCCCAACGCTTCCGCATACGGCCGCAGGACCGCCACCACGTCCGTATGCGCCGACGCCGCCAGACGCGCGATGGCCGGCCCCAGCTTCACCCCGCCGGCGCCGGAACTGACCAGTTGCTGGGCTTCCAGCGCGGCGACGATGCGGTGCACCGTGGTGCGCGGCAAGTCCGCGCCCTTGGCGATCTGCGCCAGGCTCAGGCCGCCCGTCTGGTTTTCCAGCGCGCGCAGCACCGCCGCCGCGCGCGCAATGACTTGCTTGCCGCTATTGCCTTCGTTTTCTTCACTCATTTCTTTACCCAATTGTGCATGACGATAGCTGCCGTGACGGCATTGACCGGCATTGTACATGGCCCTATAATTGTTCCATCATTCGGAACAGTGTTCCGATTAACGGTTTTTTTAACGCAAGCACCGGGGGAGGCGCATGTCCAGCCGCAGTATATCGAAGACAGCAACGTGCACGCTCCTTTCCGTTGCCAGCCTGACCATCATGGTGGGATGCGTGCTGGTCCCGGGATTGCCGTCCATCGCCGCGCGCCTCGGCGTGGCCGACGCCGCCAGCTGGCTCGTCACGCTGCCCTCGCTGGGCGTGGTGCTGGCCGGTCCTTTCGCCGCCATGCTCATGCAGCGCCTGGGACTGCACCGCAGCCTGCTGGCGGGGCTGTTCCTGTACGGTTTGCTGGGGGCGTCGGGCATGTTCCTGCATGGGCACGTTGCCGTGTTCGCCAACCGTTTCCTGCTGGGCGCGCCGACGGCGCTGGTGATGGCATCGGGCACGGGGCTGATCTCGGCCTTGTTCAGCGGCCAGGCAAGGCTGCGCATGATCGCCAGGCAAGGCATGACGATCGAACTGGGCGGCGTGCTGTTCCTCGCCCTGGGCGGTCTGCTGGCCACGGCGGGCTGGCGCTATCCCTTCCTGCTGTATCTGGCTTCGTGGGTGCTGCTGGCATGCGCCTGGCGCTGCGTGCCGGCACCTGCCCCTGCCGGGGATGCCGGCATGGATGGCGCGCCGCCAGCGCCCGGCCCGTCGCGCGCCCTGCTCCTCGTCCATGCGCTGGCGGCGCTCTCCATGACGGTATTTTTCGCCGCCATCATCATCCTGCCCCTGCGCCTGCAGCAGCTGGGCTGGAGCGAGGACCGGGCCGGGTATTTGCTGTCCTTCGTGTCGCTGGTGGCCGTGGCGGCCGCCTGGCTGATGCCCAAGGTGGTCCGGCGCCTGCATGAACACAGTACCCTGGGCGCCGCCTTCGCCTGTTATGCGCTGGCACACCTGCTGTTTGCGGGCGCCGCCGCGCTGCCCATGCTGCTGGCCGGCGCCGTGGCGCTGGGGATGGGCTTTGGCCTGTCCGTGCCCCTGTGCACGCACATGACGGTCGAGCGCAGCCACTTGCCCAGCCGCAACCGCAACCTCGCCTATCTGTCGATGGCCATCTTCGGCGGGCAATTTCTCTCTTCCTTCATGACGTATCTGCCCGGCAGCCACGCCACGATGTTTGCCGCCACGGCCGCGCTGGCCCTGCTGGGCGCGGCCGTGGCGGCCGCCCCGCTGCTGCGCCGCCGCCCGGCAGGCACCACCGCTGTTTCCACCACCCACACTGAAAGGTAAGACCATGGATCTCAACGACGTCCACGCCCTGCTGCACCCCGCTCCCCTGGCGGTGGAAACGGGCTTCGAACGGCTGCCCAGCGGCGTGCTGCACGTGGCGTGCCGCACCGACTTGCCAAATTGCACTGGCGAGATGTTTGAATGGTGGTTCCGCTCGCGGCCCGACACGGAACGCTACCTGATGTGGCACCCGGTCGACCATCTGGCCAGCGGCTGGGCTGAAGGCAGCGCCGAGACGCACATCGGCTCCATCCATCTGGCGGAAGAATTTTTCAGCGGCATGCCGGCCGAACAGCTGGCCATCCAGTTCCGCGATCCCCGTGAATTCTTCGAGGGACGGCAATACGAGGCGGCGCGGGCCGAGGGCCGCATTTCTGCCGCCGTATGCGCCAGGGTGGGCATGAGCTATGCGCCGCCCCGCACCGCGGACGGCGCCGTCCTTGGCGGGCGCCTGCTGCACATGGGCCGCGACACGGCCTGGGGCATGACCTTGCGCAGCCATTTCTACATGGGCCAGGACTTGCCGGACGCCGGCCACAGCCCGCAAGAGATCGCCGCCCTCTTCCCCGATGCATTCGCCCGCGCCCTGCTCATGCATTGCTACAACGAATTCACCTTCCTGGCGCAATTCCTGCGTTCCCACTACCAGGCGAAGCACCGCGACAGCGTGCCCGTGGCGCTGCCCTGGTAGACGGAGGTTTACTCCTCGAGGCCGCCACCCAGCGCCTTGTACAGCGCCACGGCCGACTTGAACTGGTCGCGCCGCGCGTCGAGCAGGGCTTGCTGGGCCGCATACGACTGGCGCTGCGCGTCGAGCAATTCCAGGCGGCTGTCCTGGCCCGCGTCGTAGCGCAGCTGCGACAGGCGCTGGCGCTGCCGCGCCGCCGCCACCACGCGCTCCTGCGCGGCGATCTGCTGCGCAAACGTGGCGCTGCCGGCCAGGCCGTCGCGCACCTCGCGGAACGCCGCCTGGATCGCCTGTTCGTACTGCAGCACGGCCACGTCCTTGCGCAACCGCGACAGCTGCAGTTCCGCGCGCAGCTGGCCGCCCTGGAACAGCGGCTGCGTCACTTGCGGCGCGAACGACCAGCTGCGCGCGCTGCCGCGGAACAGGTCGCCCAGTTCCGGGCTGGCAAAGCCCAGCGACGCCGTCAACGACAGGCGGGGGAAGAAGGCGGCGCGGGCGGCGCCGATTTCCGCATTCGCCGCCGCCAGCGCGTACTCGGCTTGCAAAATATCGGGACGGCGCGCCAGCAAGTCCGACGGCAGGCCGGGCGGCAGCTGCGTCAGCACGGGCTGGCCATCGAGCGGCCGGCTTGCGGGCAAGTCCGTCGGCAGCGGCGCACCGAGCAGCAATTCCAGGTTATTGCGCGAAAGTAGACTGGCCCGTTCGCGCGCCTGCACGTCCGCTTCCGCCGTGGCCGCCTGCCCTTCGGCTTGCGCCACGTCCAGGCCGCTGCCCTGCTGCGCGCCGTGCAGGCGCTGCGTCAGGAGCAGCGCCTGGCGCCAGTCAAGCAGGGTTTGCCGGGCCAGCGCCAGCTGTTCCTCGGCCAGGCGCTGCTCCAGGTAGGCGTCGGCCACGGCGCCGATCAGGGCCATATGCGCGGCGCGCTGGCCCTGCTGCGTGGCCAGATAGCGGGCAAACGCGGCGTCCGACAGCGAGCGCAGACGGCCGAACAAGTCGATCTCGAACGCGCTCATGGCGATGCCAGCAGTGAACTGATTCTGTGTCACAGCGTCGGCGCCGCGCTGGCGCACGCCGCCCGCATTCGCGCCGATGGCCGGATAGCGGCCCGCATCCTGGATCTGGTACTGCGCCCGCACGGCTTCCACGTTGAGCGAAGCCACGCGCAAGTCGCGGTTGTTTTCCAGCGCGATATCGACGAGGCGCTGCAGCCGCGTATCGAGCAGCATCTGGCGCCAGCCCAGGTCGGCCGCAGTGTCGGCCGCGGCTGGCGCGGCAATCTCTGCATAGCTGGCTGGTATCGGTGCCGCCGGCTTGACCAGAGGCGGCGTCAGGGAACACGCCGACAAGGCCAGCGCGGCCAGGGGCGTGAGAAAAAATAAACGCATTACAACTCTCCTTCCACCGCCTTGACGGCGATGCGATCACTGCGTTTGTTGAAGTACGTGCCCATCTTGTCGACGGCGCCCAGCACCACGACAAAGAACACGGGCACGAAAAATACGGCCAGCACGGTGGCGGTGATCATGCCGCCGAACACGCCCGTGCCGATCGCGTGCTGCGTCTCGGCGCTGGCGCCCGTGGCCAGCATCAGCGGCACCACGCCCAGCGCGAACGCCAATGACGTCATCAAAATCGGGCGCAGGCGCAGGCGCGCCGCTTCCACCGTCGCCTCGACCAGCCCCTTGCCCTGCGCCTGCAACTGGCGCGCATACTCGACGATCAGAATCGCATTCTTCGCCGACAGGCCGATGATGGTGATCATGCCCACCTTGAAGAACACGTCGTTCGGCATGCCGCGCAACATCACGGCCAGCACGGCGCCCAGTAAACCCAGCGGCACCACCAGCATCACGGAGACGGGAATCGACCAGCTTTCATACAGGGCCGCCAGCACGAGGAAGACCACCAGCATCGACAGCGCCATCAGCATGGGCGCCTGCGACGCCGATTCCTTCTCTTGCAGCGACTGGCCCGTCCACGCCAGCGCGAAGCCCGGCGGCAACTGCTTCACGAGCCGCTCCATTTCCAGCATGGCGTCGCCGCTGGACACGCCGGGCGCCGCGCTGCCGGAAATGCGCGCCGATGGGTAGCCCTGGTAGCGCACCAGCTGCAGCGGCGACTCGCTCCACACGGGGCGCACGAGTTCGCCCAGGGCCACCATGCCGCCCGCGTTATTGCGGATGCGCAAGGCCAGCACGTCGTTGAGCTGCATGCGCGACGGCGCGTCGGCCTGGATGATCACCTGCTGCATGCGGCCCGCGTTCGGAAAATCGTTGACATAGGTCGAACCCATGGCCGCCGTCAGCATGTCGGCAATCGCCGTAAACGATACGCCCAGCGCTTCGGCCTTGGTGCGGTCGATATCGAGGCGCACGCTGGCGCCGGGCGGCAAGCCGTCCGGATACACGCCCGCCACCTTGCTGCTTTGCGCGGCCAGGCCCAGCAGCTGATTCTGCGCCGCCTGCAGGGCCGCGATGCCCTGGCTGGCGCGGTCTTGCAGGCGCATCGAAAAGCCGGACGAGTTGCCCAGTTCATCGATGGCGGGCGGCATCAGGCTCATGATCACGCCCTCCTTCGCCTGCGACATGGCCGCCTGCGCCAGCGCCACTTCTTCCTGCGCCGTGGCGCCGTTGCGCTGTTTCCAGTCTTTCAGCATGGTGAAGGCCAGGCCCGCGTTCGGTCCCGCGCCGGAAAAGCTGAAGCCAAGGATCGACTGGTTCACTTCGATGCCGGGACGCGTGGCCACGTGCTGCTCGTACAGCTTGACGACATCGAGCGTGCGCTCCATGGTGGCGTCGGACGGCAGCTGGATCGAGGTGATGAAGTAGCCCTGGTCTTCCTCGGGCAGGAAGGCCGACGGCAGCTGCATGAAGGCCACGCCCAGCGCCGCGACGATGGCGCCGTACAGCACCATCGAGCGGCCGGCGCGTTTCAGCATCGCCACCACGCCTTTTTCGTAGCGCGCCGTCATGCGCTCAAACTGGCGGTCGAACCACAGGAAAAAGCCTTTTTTATCATGGTCATGCGGTCCGATCGGTTTCAACATCGTGGCGCACAGGGCCGGCGTCAGGGTCAAGGCCAGAAACGCCGAGAACAGGATCGACACGGCCATGGCCAGGGTGAACTGGCGGTAGATGGCGCCCACGGAACCGCTGGCCAGGGCCATCGGGATGAACACGGCCGTCAGCACCAGGGTGATGCCGACCACGGCACCCGTGATTTCGCGCATCGCCTTCGACGTCGCTTCCTTCGGCGACAGGCCCTCGGTCGCCATCAGGCGCTCGACCGCTTCCACCACGACGATGGCGTCATCGACGATGATGCCGATGGCCAGCACCATGCCGAACATGGTCAGCACGTTGACGGAATAGCCGGCCATCAGCATCACGGTAAAAGTGCCCATCAGGGCGATCGGCGCGACGATGGCCGGAATCAGGGTGTAGCGTATCTTTTGCAGGAACAGATACATGACGAGGAAGACCAGCACCATCGCCTCCAGCAAGGTGACGATCACCTTTTCGATCGATATCTTCACGAACGGCGCCGTATCGAACGGCACCGAGTACTTGATCCCGGCCGGCATGGTGTGCGCCAGTTCGGCCATGCGCGCACGCACGGCGGCCGCCGTCTGCACGGCGTTGGCACCGGGCGACAGCATGATGGCGGCGCCCGACGCGGCTTGGCCGTTTTCGCGGATGCTGAAATTGAAGCTTTGCGCCCCCAGCGACACTTTCGCCACGTCGCCGATGGTCACTTTCGAGCCATCCGCATTCGCGCGCAGCACGATGGCGGCAAATTCGGCCGGGGTTTGCAGCTGGCCCTGCACCGTCAGCGGAATCGTCACGCGCTGGCCGTGCACGGCGGGCGAATCGCCGAGGCGGCCCGGTGCGATCTGCGCATTTTGCTGCGCGATGGCGGCCGTCAGCTCGCCCATGGCGATGTTGTACGACACCAGCTTGGCCGGGTCGACCCAGATGCGCATGGCCCGCTCGGAGCCGAACAGCTGCACCTTGCCCACGCCGGGAATGCGGCGCAGTTCTTCCGTCACGTTGCGCGCCAGGTAGTCGCCCAGCGCCACTTCGTCATGCTGGCCATTCTCGGAGATCAGGCTGACGATCATCAAAAAGCCCGACGACGCCGATTCCACCGTCAAGCCGTTCTGCCGCACGGCTTGCGGCAGGCGCGGCTCGATGGCCTTCAGGCGGTTTTGCACGTCCACCTGCGCCATTTCCGGGTCGGTGCCCGGCTGGAAGGTGACGGTGATCGAGGCCGAACCCGAGGTGTCGGTGGACGACTCGAAATACAGCAGGTGCTTGACGCCCGACAGTTCGCGTTCGATCAAGCCCACCACGGAATCGTTCATGGTTTGCGGCGTGGCACCCGGATACACGGCGCTGATGCTGACGCTGGGCGGCGCCACGGAAGGAAAACGCGCAATCGGCAATTGCGGTATGGCGATCAGTCCGAACAGGACGATGAAGACCGCCACCACCCACGCAAAGACGGGGCGGTTGATGAAAAATTGAGGCATGTCGTTAGACTTTCATTGGATTCAAATGGCGCATCAATGCGCTTTGGCGGCAGCTGCGGCTGCCACGACGGCCGGCTTCCATGGCTGCGGCGCGGCGGTGGCGCCCGGCTGCAGCCGTTCCTGGCCTTCGATGACGACGGTGTCGCCCGCCTTCAGGCCGCCGCTGACTACATACTGGTGCTCGACCACGTCGCCCACGGCGATCGGTTTCAGGCTGGCTTTGTTCGTGCCGTCCAGCACCCAGGCCTGCGCCTGGCCGCCGCTGCTGCGCAAGACGGCTTGCTGCGGCAGCAGCACGCCGTTGGCCTGCACGGCGCGGGCGATGCGGGCGCGCACGAACATGCCGGGCAAGAGCTGGCGCTGCGGATTGTCGACCAGCACGCGGATGACGGCGTCGCCCGTGCCCGCATCGACGCTGATGCCCGAGAACAGGATGCGGCCCGTGACGGGATGCGGCTGGCCGTCGGCGCCCAGAATGGTCACGGGCAGCTTGTCGGCACCGCCCGTACCCGAGGCTTGCAGCGCGGCCAGCGCGGCGGCCGGCTGGCGCACGTCGACATACACCTTGTCGATCTGCTGGATGCGCGCCATCGGCGCAGCATCGGCCACGCCTACGAGCGCGCCTTCGGTCACCAGTTCGGAACCGATGCGCCCGGCAATCGGCGCCTCGATGCTGGCAAAGGCCAGGTCCAGGCGCCGGCGCGCCAGGGTCGCGCGCGCCTGCGCCACGGTGGCCACGGCTTGCTCGCGCTGGGCCACGGCGTCGTCATACGCCTGGCGGCTGATGGCGTCCGCTTCCACCAGCGGTTTCAGCCTGTCTGCCTGGCTGCTGGCGCGGTTCGCCGTGGCCACCGCGTGCTGCAGGGCGGCGGCGGCCGAATCGACGTCCGCCTGGAATGGCGCCGGGTTCAGCTGGAACAGCTTCTGTCCCGCTGTCACGTCGGCGCCCTGCTTGAACTGGCGGCGCAGCACGATGCCGCCCACCTGCGGGCGGATATCGGCCGTGCGGAAGGCGGCCACCCGGCCCGGCAATTCGTCGCTGAGGACGACGGGCGCCGCTTGCAGCTTGAGCACGGTGACGGCGGCGGGCGGCGCGGCCGCCTCGTCCGGCGCGGGTTTGGAACAGGCGGCAAGGCTGAGCAGTGCCGCGGCGATCAACATGTTTTTCTTGGTGAAGTGGCTCGGATGCATGGTCTTTCTCTATGGCAGATCCCAACCGGCGGTCCGGTCGACAGATAAGCGCAGCATAAAAGGCCAAGGTGGATATTTCGTCAAAGAAATGTGGAGATTCGATGGAGAGAAAGAAGAATGCTAGACTATTTCAATGAACTATCATCACAGCGCCAGCCAGCCCTCTTTTCTTGCCACCACGCCCCCTTCCGCCCTCATCCTGATCGCCGAAGATGAACCGCAAATCGCCCGCATCCTCGCCGGTTATCTGGAGCGCGACGGCTACCGCACGGCCTTCGCCCTCGATGGCCAGGAAGCGCTGCAGCAGCACCTGGCGCTGGCGCCGGACCTGCTGCTGCTCGACGTGCAAATGCCCCGCGTCGACGGCTGGGCCGTGCTGGCCGAAGTGCGGCGGCGCGGCGAGACGCCCGTCATCATGCTCACAGCCCGCGACCAGGATGCCGACAAGCTGGCCGCCCTGCGCGTGGGCGCCGACGACTACATCATCAAGCCCTTCAATCCGGCCGAAGTGGTGGCCCGCGTGGCGGCCGTGCTGCGCCGTTCGCGCGTGCGCCACCACCCGGTCGGCGGCCAGCGCCTGCGCTGCGGCCCCATCGAGATCGACCAGGAAACGTACGTGGCCAGCGTGCTGCGCGACGGCGCGCCCGTGCCCTTGAGCCTGACGTTGACGGAATTTCGCCTGCTGGCGCACTTGGCGCGCACGCCGCGCCGCGTCTGCAGCCGCCTGGAATTGCTGGAGTCGTGCATGCCCGAAAGCAATTCGATGGAACGCACGGTGGACAGCCACGTCAGCAAGCTGCGCAAGAAGCTCGAGGAAGCGGGCGTGATGAACATGCCGGCCAGCCTGCGCGGCGTGGGCTACCGCCTGGAAAGCGAGCTCTGATGCGCTTCACTGGCCTGAACCGGCAGATCGTGCTGTCGATGTCCGTGCTGATGGTGTGCAGCATCCTGATCATCTGGATCGGCTCGTGGATCTTCTTCGCCGTCGCCTTCAAGATCGATCCCGGCATGCTGTCCGAGCCCGACGACTGGTCGCCCAGCACCGTCGAATGGCTGTGGATCTTTGCCATCACCATTTTCGGCCTGGGGCTGGCCGCCTTTTTCGCCTTCAAGCTGGCCGCGCGCATCTTAAAACCGATCAATTCCGTGATGGACAGCGTGCGCCGCGTGGCCCACGGCGACCTGTCCGCGCGCGCCTTCGCGGGCGACCGCAGCCTGGGCGAGACGGCCATGCTGGTCGATGACTTCAACAGCATGGCCGAGCGCCTGCAGCGGGGCGCCAAGGAAAGCGAAACGTGGAATGCGGCCATCGCGCACGAATTGCGCACGCCCGTGACCATCCTGCGCGGCACCTTGCAGGGCGTCGTCGATGGCGTCTTCAAACCCGAGGAAGTGCCGTTTTCCAGCCTGCTGGCGCAAGTCGAGGATCTGGGCCGCCTGATCGAGGATTTGCGCACCCTGAGCCTGGCCGACAGCGGCCACATGCAGCTGCGCATGGCGTGGACGGACCTGACCCTGGAAATCGAGGAAGTGCGCCGCCTGCTGGCGCAGGAGATGGAGGCGGCCGGCTTTACGCTGCAGCTGCACCTGTCCGACCATCCCGTCTGCTGCGACGCGGCGCGCATCCGGCAAATCGTGCTGGCCCTGCTCGACAACGCGCGCCGCTATGCGCATCCGGGCCTGCTGCGCGTGCGCACCCGCGTGCAGGCCGGCCAGTACTACCTGAGCGTCGAGGATGCGGGCCCCGGCATTGCAAAGGAACTGGCGCCGCACGTGTTCGAAGCGTTTCGCCGCGGCGACAGCGACGGCGGCGACCTGAACGCGGGCAGCGGCCTGGGCCTGGCCGTGGTCGAAGCCATCGCGCGCGCGCACGGCGGCAGCGCGGCCTGCACGCGCGGCAAGGCGGGCGGCAGCGTGTTTACCGTCAAGTGGCCGGTCGAGCACGGCGCGCCGCCGGCCGCCTAAGCAAGACCGTCGGCGCGAACCATGTCGACAAAGGCGCGCAGCACGGCAGGCATCTGCCGCCGGCTCGGGTAGTACAGGAAGTAACGGGACGGCGGCGGCAGGCAGTCTTCCAGCACGCACGCCAGGCGCCCCGCCGCGATATCGGCGCGCGCGTCGGCTTCGTACACATAGGCCAGTCCCGCCCCATCGCGGGCCGCGCGCAGCATCAGCTCGTCGTCGTCGAACACCAGCGGACCGCCGACGGCGATGCTGACGGCTTCCCCATCCTGCCCGAACTCCCACGCATACTGGCGCCCGCTGGGAAAACGCCGGCCTATGCAGGCGTGCGCCAGCAAGTCGCGCGGCGTGCCCGGTGCGCCATGCGCCGCCAGGTAGGCGGGCGACGCCACCACCACGAACGGCTGCGGCGCGCCCACGGGCACGGCGATCATGTCGGCCGCCACCTGTTCGCCGAAGCGGATGCCCGCGTCAAAACCGTCGCGCACGATATCGATCATGCCGTCATCGGTGACCACTTCGACCTGCACGCGCGGATAGCGCGCGACAAAACCGGCCAGCATGGGCGCGAGCAGCAGCCGGGCGGCGGGACGGGGCACGTTCAGGCGCAGCGTGCCTGCGGGCACATCCTGCAGGGCGCTCAAGTCTTGCAAGGCATCGTCGATTTCGCGCATGGCCGGCGCCAGCCGCGCCAGCAGCTGCTGCCCCGCCTCCGTCGGCGTGACGCTGCGCGTGGTGCGGTTCAGCAGGCGCACGCCCAGGCGCTCTTCCAGCGCGCGCAATGCGTGGCTGAGGGCGGAGGCGGACACGCCCCGCTCCAATGCCGCCTTGCGGAAGCTGCGCAGGCGGGCGACGGCGGCAAAGGCCGTCAATTCGTTGAGGTCAGCCATTGTCGAGGAAAAAATTCATGAGAAAAATTCAGTAATGCATACAGGATTAGCCATCTTATCGCATGCTGTTGCTTCATCCATACTCCTTGCATCTTTTTTTGAAGAGGAGTGAAAAATGGAACAAAGAACACTGGGCCACTCCGGCTTGCGCGTCGCCCCCATCGGCCTGGGCTGCATGGGCATGAGCTTTGCCTATGGCGGCGCCGACGAGGCCGCCTCGCTGCGCGTGCTGCACCGGGCCGTGGAGCTGGGCGTGACCCTGATCGATACGGCGGAAGTCTACGGCCCCTACGCCAACGAGGACTTGGTAGGCCGCGCCCTGAAACAGCTGCGCGGCAAAGTCAGCATCGCTACCAAGTTCGGCTTCAAGATATTGCCGCACGGCCAGGGCGTCGAACGCATGGCCGGTGTCGACAGCCGCCCCGAACATATTCGCCAGGCGGTGGAAGGATCGCTGTCCCGGCTCGGCATCGAGTGCATCGACCTGCTGTACCAGCACCGCGTGGACCCGGCCGTGCCCATCGAAGACGTGGTCGGCGCCATGGCCGAACTGGTACGGGCGGGCAAGGTGCGCCACCTGGGGCTGTCGGAAGTGTCGGCCGCCACCCTGCGCCGCGCCCACGCCGTGCATCCGATTGCGGCCGTGCAGTCCGAATACTCGCTGTGGAGCCGCGACGTGGAAGCGGACGTGCTGCCCGCCTGCCGCGCGCTCGGCATCGGCTTCGTGCCCTACAGCCCGCTGGGCCGGGGTTTCCTGACGGGACGGCTCGCATCCAGCGCCGCGCTGGCGCCAGACGATTACCGCCACAGCCTGCCCCGCTTCCAGCCGCCGGCGATGGCGGCCAACGCGCACATGGTTGCCGAGCTGCAGCGCCTGGCGGCGGCGCGCGGCGCCACGGCGGCCCAGCTGGCCCTGGCCTGGCTGCTGGCGCAAGGCGACGACATCGTGCCGATTCCCGGCGCCCGCAGCCTGGCCCACCTGGAAGAGAACGTGGCCGCAGCGCAACTCACCCTGAGCGGCGCCGAGCTGGCCGCCATCGGCGCCGCCATCGCGCCCGCCAGCGTGCAAGGCGCGCGCTACCCGGCAGTGGAGCTGGCCATGGTGGGGTTGTAAAGGGCAAGAGACAGCTCATCTATACAACTCTCTTTGAGGGGCCGCACTTGAAATGGCTGAATCCGCTATCATTTCCAATCTGAACTATTCACTCTGAAAGGGATTCACATGTCCGATTTGCTCGAAACACTGCAATGGCGTTACGCCACCAAGAAAATGGACCCGACGAAAACGGTGCCGCAAGACAAGGTCGAGCGCATCCTGGAAGCCGTGCGCCTGACGGCCAGCTCCAGCGGACTGCATCCTTACGAAGTGTTCGTCGTGACGAATCCGGCCCTGCGCGAGCAGATCAAGCCGCACGCGTGGAACCAGTCGCAAGTGACGGACGCCTCGCACCTGCTGGTGTTTGCCGCCTGGGACAATTACACTGTCGAACGCATCAACGCCCGCTTTGACCTGGTCAACACCGTGCGCGGCTTCAAGAATGAAGGCTGGGAAGCGTACCGCCAGCAGATCCTGGCCACGTATCCGCAGCGCGATGCCGAGACCAACTACCAGCACGCGGCGCGCCAGGCGTATATCGGCGTGGGCACGGCCCTGATCGCCGCGGCGCAGGAAAAAGTCGATTCGACGCCGATGGAAGGTTTTGATCCGGCCAAGGTCGACGAGATCCTGAAGCTGCGTGAAAAAGGCTTGCGCTCCGTCGTCATGCTGCCGCTGGGCTACCGCGCCGACGAGGGCGACTGGCTGGTGGACCTGAAAAAAGTGCGCCCCGCGCGCGAGCAATTCATCACCGAGCTGGCCTAAGCGCCTCGCGCGTGACTGAAAAGCGGATGCCCTCGCCGGCATCCGCTTTTTTTCGTTCAGGCCGCTTGCGGAAAGCGCACCGTCACCTGCAAGCCCCGCCCCGCCTCGCCGTCGGCCAGCGCAATGTCCGCCTGGTGGTGCTCGGCGATGTGGCGCACGATGGACAGGCCCAGGCCGCAGCCCCAGGCGTCGTTGCCGTCGGGGCGGAAGAAGCGGTCGAACAGCCGTGCATGGTGCTGGCGCGGCACGCCGGGGCCGTTGTCGGAGACGCGCAGCAGGGGCCTGCCCTCTTCCAGCGCCGCCTGCAGATCGACCCGGCCGCCCTGCTGCGTGTAGCGCAAGGCGTTGTCGATCAGGTTATTCAGCAAGACCTGCAAGCCGTCGGGATCGGCCTGTACCAGCACCGGGGCCGGCAGCGTTTCCACCACGCCCAGGTCGATCGCGCGGCTGTCGGCCAGCGCGCTGTGGTCGGCCACGGCCGCTTCCAGCAACTGCCCCAGGTCCACCGTGTGCAGCTGACTGGCCGTGAGCGCCGTTTCATGGCGCGCCAGGCTCAATAGCTGGCGCACCAGGTGCGTGCTGCGGTCCAGCCTTTCATGCAGCCGCGCCAGCGCCACGCGGCGTTCTTCCTCGCTGCCGGCCCGCTCGGCCACCTGCAGCTGCAGTTTCAGCGCCGTCAGCGGCGAACGCAATTCATGCGCGGCATCGGCAACAAAGGTGCGCTGCGCCGTCAGCGCCGCCTCGAACTGGCCCATCAAGCTGTTCAGCGCCAGCGCCACGGGCCGCAGTTCGGGCGGCATGTCGTCGGCCGCCAGCGGCGTGAGCGCTTCCGGCGAACGGCCGGCCACGGATTCGGCCAGCCGGTGCAGCGGCGCCAGCGCGCGCCCCACCACGGCGACGATCAGCAGCGCCAGGATCAGGGCGAACACCAGCAGGGGCGCGCCGGCGCGCATGGTCATCTGCCAGGCCAGCTGGTCGCGCACGGCCTGCGCCTGCGCCACCTGCACGTAGCGGCCGCGCCGCGTCTCGCCGTACAGGCGCCAGTCCTCGCCGTGCAATGTGACATCGGCAAAGCCGGCCAGCGCATAGCGCGGCAATGCCGGCTGGCCCTGCAGGACGGGCAATGGCTGGCCCTCCTCGTCCCACGCCTGCAGCACGAACGCCTCTTCCGGCTCCTGCGCGGCGGCCAGGCCCGCCTGCGGCTCGAACTCGTCGGGCAAGGCCACGGCCAGCTGGCGCAGCTGCAAGTCGGCCAGTTCATTGGTTTCTTCCAGCAGCGAGCGGAACAGCGAAATGCCGGCACCGAGCACGCACAGCAAGGTGGCGGCCAGCAAGCCGAGCAGTAATTGGCGGCGGATGGTCAGCAAGATGCCACCCGCATCTTGTAGCCCACGCCGCGCACGGTCTGGATGGCATCCGCGCCCAGCTTCTTGCGCAGCTGGTACACGTACACGTCGACGGTATTGCTTTCCACTTCGCAATCCCAGCCGTACAGCTTTTCGCTCAGCTGGCGCTTCGACACCACCTTGCCCGGATGGTCGAGCAAGGCGCGCAGCACGGAAAACTCGCGCGGCGGCAGCTTGATCTGCTCGCCCTCGAACGTGACGTCGTGGCTGGCCAGGTCCAGGATCAGCGCGCCATGCTCGATGACGGAGCGCGAACGGCTGACCCGGCGCCGCAGCAATGCGCGGATGCGCGCCAGCAGCTCGTCGAGGTCGAATGGTTTGACCAGGTAATCGTCGGCGCCGCTGTCGAGTCCTTCCACGCGGGCCGGCGTGCCGTCGCGCGCCGTGATGATCAGCACGGGCAACTCGGCGCCCCGCGCGCGCATGGCGCGCAGCACGTCCATGCCCTGCTTGCCGGGCAAGCCCAGGTCCAGCAGCATCAAATCGTAGGCGAAGCCGGCCAGCGCCAGCTCCGCATCGTGGCCGTCGCGCACCCAGTCCACGGCATAGCACTCGCCGCGCAAGCCCTCGACCAGGCTTTCCCCGATCATCGGATCGTCTTCCACCAGCAACACGCGCACCTGGTCCCCTCGCAGTCTTGAAAATACCGCTATCTTAACGTGGCTGGGGAAAGTGGGCTTGCGCCAGTCGAAGTCTCACAGGCTCCGCGGACTGCGGGCTGCGTCATGTCCGGGTGCGCATCGCGCAGGCCGGGATGTGATGATCGTGGACGAACGGTTCGGCGCTGCCAGGCATGCCTTTCGACACGGGCCTGGCAGGCCTGCGACAGGCCCTGGCGGATGCAGGCCCCGTGCGGGTGCGGCAGGACGCTTACTGCGCCAGGTAGCGTTCCGAACGCGGGCCGTACAGCAAGCCGTTCGGCACGCCGGCCGACAGCAGGCGCGCATTCGCCGTGCCGGCGATAGGATGGCTGGCATCGGTGCTGGTGTTGATGATCTGCTTGACCGCCGCCGTCACCAGGGCGCCGATCAGGCCGCCGCCACCGCTGTTGTTGCCTTCATTGCTCGATGCGCTGGCGGCGCCCTGCCACAACAAGGCGCCCGTCTTCAGGTCGACCAGCTTGGCATCGACCGCCACCACCGTCACGCTGTCGATCACGGCGTACGTCGTGCCGTATTTGGAAATCGTCACGTACAGGCCCGCATCGGCGCCAAAGATCTCGTTGAGCTTCTTGGCATCGACGCCGTGGATATCGGCCGCGTTCGTCAAGCCGTTCTGCTTGAAGGTTTCACCGACCACGGCCACCGGCAGCACGTAGTAGCCCGCTTCGGCCAGCGGATAGGTCACTTGCGCGTAGACGCTGTTGCCGGCATTGACTTCCGGCGAGTTGTTCAACGGCGGCAAGACCACGATCGAGCGGGGCTTGGCCGCCTTGAAGGCGGTGTAATCGTATGCCGCCTGCTTGGTGGCGCAACCGACCATGAAGATGGCGGGACCCAGGCACAGGGCCATTTTCAACATGCGCGACATCATAATTTCTCGCCTTTTTTCAATTTACCCAACAGGAAGTCCATGTACGGCGTCGATTCCGGGAACAGTTTTTTCTCGTCTTCGAACTGCGCGGCGACCTGCTCCGGCTTGCCGGCGATCGAGTACAGCATGCCCAGGTGGGCATGGAAGCCCGGCGGCGCATGATTGCCCTTGGCAGCGATCACTTGCAGGTCTTTTTCCATGGCGGCCATCTGCTGCTCCGGGCTTTCGCCCTTCAGGTATTCGTACACTTGCGGCTGGTAGCCTTCCCATTGGTACAGGGTCTTCGATTGCGTGGCGCAACCGGTCAGGGCGGCACAGGCGAGCATGGCCAGCAGGGCTGCGCCCTTGTTCATCATTGTTTTCATGGAATACCTTATTGTTTGCGCAATGCGCCCGCTTCGACGCCAGCCACCAGGCGCTCGACCGCTTCGCGCATGGCCAGATCCAGGACTTTGCCGTTGAGGGTGGCGTCATAGCTGGCGGTGCCGCCAAAACCCAGCACTTCGCGGTTCGACAGGCTGTATTCGCCGGCGCCGCCGGCCGAGTACACGACTTCCGAGGTGGCGATATTGACGACGTTCAAGGTGACCTTGGCATATGCCACTTGTGTCTTGCCGCGGCCCATGATGCCGAACAATTGCTTGTCGCCCACTTCCTTGCGGCCGAATTCGGTCACGTCGCCCGTGACGACAAAGTCCGCGCCCTTGATGTTCTGGCCCTGCTTCTTGAAGTCAGCTTCCTGCTTGAGCTCGGCCATGTTGTCGCGGTCGAGGACATTGAAGCGGTTGGATGTTTGCAGGTGTGAAATCAGAATTGTCTTCGACTGGCTGCCCAGACGATCGACACCATCGGAAAAGATGCCGCGCATGAAGTTGGAGCGGTTGTCGAACTTGCCGACAGCGATCAGCGTGCGTGGACCGACGTAAGGTCGGGCCGCGCTGGCGACTGTGGGAACAGCCAGGGCTTGCGACGATTCGGAAGCGCAGCCAGCCAACGCCGCACCAATCAGCGCTGCCATCAACAACGCGCCAGGTTTATTCTTGTTCATAGTGCCCTTAAGATATGGAGGATCAGGAGCAACCCGCAAAATTGAATTTTGGCAAGTTAATTTCCTAATTGCAATTATATGAGATTGCATGTCTCACAATTCTCTCCAAAAGTAACGATGACAGAATTTGCATTGTTGACTGCCATGACAGGCGCGGCCCTGCTTGACTTCCAGGCTCCTGTTCATTAACTTGGCAGTAAAAAAGCGTGTCGTCAGCGCCACAGCCGCTGTCCCGCACAGACCTTGCCCGCCGATTGCCCCCGCCCGGCGCCCACTCCACGCTCTCACATAAACGGGTATTGAGGCCATGCCAACACACGATCCTTCCCCGTCCCATCCGCTGGCCACGGCGCTGGCGCTGTCGCTGGGCGCCGCCGTCGCCCTGGGCCTGTCGCGCTTTTCCTATGGCTTGCTGCTGCCGCCCATGCGTGACGATCTGGGCTGGTCCTACCTGCTGGCCGGGGCCATGAACACCTTCAATGCGCTCGGCTATTTTCTCGGCGCGCTGGCCACGCCGGCCCTGATGCGCCGCCTGGGCGTGTGGCGCCTGCTGATCGCCGGTTCCGTGCTGGCCAGCGTCTTCATGCTGATGTCGGGCCTGGTCAGCGATACGGCCGCCCTGTTCCTGCAGCGCGTGTGTGCGGGCGTGGCCAGCGCCTTCATTTTCATCGCCGGCGGCGTGCTGGCGGCGCGGCTCGGTTCCATGCACAGCCAGCGCGCCGGCTTCTACATCGGTTTGTACTACGGCGGCACGGGCTTCGGCATCGCGCTGTCGGCCCTGCTGGTGCCGGCGGCATTGGCCGCCGCGCAAGACCACGGCGCCGCGCATGCCTGGCAATGGCCGTGGCTGGCCCTGGGACTCGCCTGCCTGGCCGCCACCGCCCTCATGGCCCTGCCGGCCAAAACGATCGGCGAAACGCCGCGCGCCGTCGACACACCGCGGCGTTTCGCCTGGCGCGACTTTTCTCCCAGCCTGGCTGGCTATTTCATGTTTGGCGTCGGCTACATCGGCTACATGACTTTCGTCATCGCCCTGCTCAAGCAGCAAGGCATGCGTGCCAACTTGATCACCGTGTTCTATACGGTATTGGGCCTGGCGGTGGTGGCCTCGTCGCGCATCTGGGCGCGCATGCTCGACCGCTACAGGGGCGGCGAATCGCTGGCGATATTAAATGGCGTGCTGGGCGTGGCCACCATCCTGCCCGCGCTGACGAGCTTTGTGCCCGTCGTCTTCCTCTCCGGCCTGGTCTTCGGCGCCGTGTTCCTGTCGGTGGTGGCGTCGACCACGGCGCTGGTGCGGCATAACCTGCCGCAGCAATCGTGGACGGCCGGCATCAGCGCCTACACGACCGTGTTCGCGCTGGGCCAGATCGTCGGCCCCGTCGTGGTCGGCTGGATCGCCGACGGCCCGGCGGGACTGGAGCAGGGCTTGATCGCCTCGGCCATCGCCCTGTTCATCGGCGCGGCATTGGCATCGCGGCAAAAAGCGCTGGCGGCGGGCGCATAGTAGACTGCAAGCCTGGCCCAACCTCACAGAAAGCACACGATGACCGCCGATGCACGAAAACTCCCGGCAGCGATGGATGCCGAAACCCTGGCATTCATCCAGAGCCTGTTCGCCCTCGTGCGCGAAGGCGATACGCAGCAACTGGGCCCCATGCTTGCCCAAGGCGTGCCGGTCAACTTCCGCAACGAAAAAGGCGACAGCCTGATCATGCTGGCCAGCTACCATGGCCACCTGGAAACGTCGCGCCTGCTGCTGGCAGCTGGCGCCGACGCCAACGTCCCCAACGACCAGGGCCAGACGCCGCTGGCCGGCGTGGCCTACAAGGGCTATCTGGAGATCGCCGAACTGCTGCTCCAGCATGGCGCGCATGTGGAAGGCGCCAGCCCGGACGGCAAGACACCGTTGATGATGGCCGCCATGTTCAACCGCCTCGCCATCCTCGACCTGCTGCTGCAACACGGCGCCCGCATCGATGCCGTGGACAGCCGCGGCATGACTGCCGTCAAGCTGGCCAAGAGCATGAATGCGCAGGAGACGCTGGGCCGGCTGGTCGGCTTGGGACAGACGGCTTAGCCGATGCAAATCTCGCCAACAGTTTTGCGACTGGCCTCAAGCTACAAGCTATACCACACGCCTCAAGGCTAAGATCGTGCACAACTGGCCGACTCGCCCCTGGCGTTCCGGCTTGTTGAAACGGTCGCGGCTACTTGCCATTCTGGCTGATTAATTCAGGCCATATGCGAACACTTCCTCTGGGAAAATAATATCAATGCCTTCATCACGTTTAAAATCAAGCAAAAGCACAATGCGCGTAGCATTGCTCCGATTCCATGCCTCATGTTCCTGAGTGTCATCAAAGACAAAACAGGAACCAGGCGTCCATGTGCGTATCTGGTTCGAAACGCGCAAAGCACAATTTTCGGGAGTAACCAACCCCAAGTGGCAGCGCAATACATCGTTCGTATAGCCACGATGTGGCGTTATATGAGTATTAGCAGCCATTGATGAAAAACCCGCAGTCACCATGCCAGGAATTCCCTCGATAATTTCGGTTGTACGCGGACACAGGTTACAAAATTCGAGATTCTTCTCACCAAAAACATACAGGCCAAATACTTTCCAGTCGCCGTCATAAATATCCCTCTCCGGCCACTCCGTCCAACAAGCCGCCCTTAACGCAACAAGCTCATCCCTGATCACCAACCATTCATTTTGTAAACGAGCAAGAAAAGGGAATTCAATGGCTTCTATAAACATAATTCGCCTACCCTGTAAGTTTTGAAAAAATCATGCACTATCGCTCTTTATTTCCAAACGTGAAAAATATCCCCTGAAGTATAGTCATGCAATGAGCTACCAGCAACACCAGAACGAGAGAAGCATATAGAGAGGTGGATAGACAGTGGCTATTCTGCCATTTTAAGCAGGACAGTAATCGAGCCGTATCGGTATTTAATAAGCGCAACTTGTCACAGATAGACATAAGCAAGGCTGAGATCGTGTACGAATGGTGGACCTAACACCGCCCCCGCTCCTGCCAGCTCTCCATGCATCAATTAATTTTTTAAAAACAAATTTCATTAATTATTAACACGCCAACCAAACCGCCAAACCAAAGAAAATATTAGTTTTTCTTAACTACTCATAATTCGAATTAATAAATTCCTCCTCATTCATTTTATCCGCACGGTATCCCTTTATGCAACCGACCACTTCCCCCTTATCTTTCATAACATACACACCAATCATCAACCCAGATTTTAGCAAATAGTCAATCCTGGAAATTTTAATATAATCTTGGATTTTTATTAGCACATCATAAATTTCCTGCGTTTTCCCCAATACATACTCAACATAATTATTATTTTTTCGTCTTTTCACAGAACGGAAAAAACCTTCAGCAGCTCTAACATAATCACCAGCAGTTATATCATGAACAAAATACTTTTCTATAACAGAATTTAATATTATGGACATTTCAATGGGTAGCGGACAAGGCAATTCAAATTCCATTGGATGCAATATTTCAATCATAATCTTCCTCACTTTATTATCGCTTAGTTGTTTTTAATGACGTCATCATATCCAGGGGGATGGGGTTAGGTTGAGCTAGTCCGTGCGTGACACCGGCCGTGCGGGCTCGAGCGACGCGCCAGTCGACCATTTGGCGCGCCAAAACTCGCTACGAAAGCGAATTGATCAGCACTTACTTAGGTGATCAATACGCTGCCGGTTGCAAGCATATTTCGAAGATCATCTAAACCACCTAGCTGGACTTCCCACAACCAAAGCTGACGATCGCCAACACGCCGCAAAGAAGAGAATGAATCTGCACGAATAATATCTTCCAAGGTCTGAGAAGCTGAAACCTGTGCATTTAATTGTGTATCATTTAGGACGTTTACTGGATACACATCTCGAATTTTTTGGAAGCGTACTTCAGGTAGTGACGCATACCATTTATTTAAACGCTTTCGATCCTCAGCCGTCAGCTTTCCAACGTCCAGACCCAGGACATGGAATTCGGGTTTCTTTTCAATAAATTCAGAAAGAGCATACCCAAAATCCCAGTGCCTCAGACCAATACACGACATTAAAATTCTTTCAAAAATATCGCCGCCAAACTCCAAGAAGCGCTCTTCAATTGCCAAACAAAACAACGTCTCATCAATCTCTTCAACATAACTTAAAGAGGCCGAAGCAAAACTATCATAACCAGGCTCTGCGCTGCCTTCTGGATTTGCAACCAATGACATAACATGAATATCAGAAAAGCCAGATTTCAGCGCCTTTGTGTATACTCTTCCACCAATTTTTGTTAACTCGCCTTTATAACCTAAACCTTCGGCCGCAAAATATGTTGGTGCAATCCCGATACGATGGAAAATTGACGTAACTAAATCATGGAATGCCTTCAAGCCATCAGCACCTGGAGCTGGAGTCGTGTAACTATAAAGTCCTATTGCAAATGCTTTCTCAGTCATCGAATTCTCTTATCATGGTTTTGGTGTGCGTGTAGGACCGACGGTTTGCCGCGTAACATTGTAACGACGCACCAGCTCGGCCTGCGACTCGGTCGATTCCCGTATTAGGCGGAAGGAAAGAGTGTACTCAAAACATGCCGAGCCTTGAAGAGGGGGCCAGCTACGGATGGGGCCATAATCACACAAATCTAAATACTTAGATCATCGGAGAAACTCAATTTTTCATTATTTCATTATTTCACCCTCCCATTTTTTCAAAAGAGTAGAAAATTTTTCCCTGTCAGGATTTGAAAATGGGCACGCCGATATTGATCTAGACACTATGAGGAATAATTTCCTCCTCAATACCTCATCACCATTAAAGCCGCCCAAACCTGCAAGAGTTTGAAAGTATCCATCTCTATTTTTAATTATTTCAAAAAAATCATCCCCTCTTGAATCAGTCACACCAATTAATATTGCCTCATGAATTGGATTGATTAAATCCACCAATGAGAAATCATCAAAAAAACCTTCAAAGTCCGATCTAATTCGGCGTATTTTTTTTAAAAATTGAGGGTTTTTTTCTGCAAAACTGAGAGAAATTTTCATATCACTAATGGTTTACTGGGTTATACGGAGGGCGTTTTCCGAAAGTTTTAGTATAGGTTTGTATATATTTTAACTCAAGCTCCTTTGCATTTTTCTTCCCCTCTACCGTACGCAATAAATCGACATCTAGTGCTATATCTTTTTTCGCGAAAACACGCTGATGCTCTGTAAACCGTGTAAGGTAGTCACGACCTGTTTTCCCGAAGTGAAGTAACTCTCCCGATTTTGCATCCCGAATTACATAAACATCATGGGGGACGGGGTCACGGGGTCAGGTCCGGTATTCAGACACAGCCTCAGCCATGCCAATGTCCAAACCTCTGCGCGATCTCAGTGTCAATGCGTACGAATCAGATAACGTCTACCGCATGACGCGACCACTACGCCTTGAATTTCCCGGCGCCCTCTACCACGTTACTTCGCGCGGCGACCGGGGAGGACGGGGTCAGGTCCGGTATTCAGACACGGCCTCAGCCATGCCATTGTCCAAACCTTTGCGCAATCTCGGTGCCAATGCGTACGGATCAGATAACGTCTACCGCATGACCCGCCCCCTACGCCTTGAATTTCCCGGCACCCTCTACCACGTTACTTCGCGCGGCGACCGGCGTGGCACCATTTACCGGGACGATACCGATCGCCTTGCCTGGCAAGAGGTACTAGCCCTAGTCTGCGAGCGGTACCATTTTGTCGTGCACAGTTTCTGCCAGATGAGCAATCATTATCATCTGCTCGTTGAAACGGTGGAAGCGAATCTGTCGCAGGGCATGCGCCAACTGAATGGCGTTTATACCCAGCATTTCAATCGGCGCCACAAGCTTGTCGGGCACGTATTGCAAGGCCGCTACAAAGCCATCTTGGTACAGCAGGAAAATTATCTGTTGGAATTGGCCCGCTACATCGTCTTGAATCCAGTCCGGGCGCACATGGTGGCATCACCCGGCGACTGGTACTGGAGCAGCCATCACTACGTTTTGGACGAAGCAGCGTCTCCATGCTGGTTGTCGCGTGACTGGCTCTTGAGCCAGTTTGGCGCCACGCGCGACGAGGCGGCCGCCAACTATTCTCGGTTTGTCGCGGCCGGTATGGGTGAAACTAGTCCGCTCGCCCACACTTGCCACCAGATGCTACTGGGCGATGACGCCTTTGTTTCGGCACATCAGAAATCGCAGCGGTCCAATGCATTCAAAGATGCGCCAAGGCAGCAACGCCGCGCAGTCACACTGTCACTCGCGCAATATCAGGCCCGCTATAGCGACAGAGACGAGGCAATGGCACGCGCGTATCTGTCTACCGCTTTTACCATGTCCCATATCGCCGCCGCTTTTCACGTCTCGAGCAAGACAGTCAGTCGAGCCGTATCGGCATTTAATAAAGCGCAACTTGCCAAAAAAAGAGACGGCCAAAGCTGAGATCGTGTACAAATGGCGGACCTGACCCCGGGACCTGCGGACCTGCGGACCTGCGGACACGGCGGCACACAAGGTGCCACTGAACAAAATACACCGCACCATGGCGTCAAGCGCAGGTGCATATGTTGCCTTACGTAATTATTTTCTTAAGTAGATTATAAAATAATTATTTCTGTATGGCAATTTTATTTATTTCTTGAGAACTTTATTTGTCTTGCAACTGTTTTTTGCTATCGGATAAGCGATAGTCCAGCACCACGGCGATAGTTGTTCTACGAGCCAGTATAAAAAAAGCCCTGTAAAAACAGGGCTTTAGCTTAGTCAATCATGTTGACAAGAATATTCTTCAAAGGAAACTCACTCCCACTCGATGCTCAATGAAGCTGCCATGCCTTTGATTTTTCAGTGTTTTCCACGTTACTCAGTTACCGATACCCTCAAAAATACCCTCATCGCCAAAATCCGTCATTGCCGATTTGTCGCCGGCGAGATGGGAAAACTAGCCCCCTCGCTAGCACCTGCCATCAGATTCTTCTGAGTGATGACGCCTTCGTTTCGGCACATCAACAATCGCAGCGGTCCAATGCATTCAAAGATGCGCCAAGGCAGCAGCGTCGCGCAGTCACACTGTCACTCGCGCAATATCAGGCCCGCTATAGCGACAGAGACGAGGCATTGGCACGCGCCCATCTGTCAACCGCCTTTACCATATCTCACATCGCCGCAGCTTTTCACGTGTCGAGCAAGACAGTCAGTCGAGCCATAACGGCATTTAATAAGGCGCAACTTACCCAAAAAAGAGATGGCCAAAGCTGAGGTCGTGTACAAATGACGGACCTGACCCCGCCCCTCAACCGTTTTTTCCATAGCCCATATCGCAGCCACTTTTCACATTTCTAGCAGGACAGTCAGTCGGGCAGTATCGGCATTTAATAAAGCGCAACTTGCTTCTCATCGAGACAGTCTAAGCTGAGATTGTGCACGAATGGCGGACCTGACCTCGTGCCCCCACCTCGCTTTCCCAATAATTTACAGCTTTGCTCGGCTTCCTAAAAATACAAGGTATTTCGAATCTTCTGCTGAAAAAATATCCTTTCCGGCTCCCATGTATGCTCGCATTAGCTCCTCAGCCGCCGCGTCCAACTCTCCTGCATCGAAAAGCACCTGTCCATACCTCATATGCAAGAACGGATTTCCTATCGCACGTGGACAAGTCATTGCGTATTCAAGCGCTTCACGCGCAGAGGTCTTATAACCTGCCAAATATGCAGAATCCGCAATAGCAGCGAGTACCCATGTCGCCGCATTCCATTCATTTTTCGGGTCGGGAATTAAATCCCAGGCTTTATTATATTCAGCAATAGCAGACTCAAACTCCCGAGAATTGGCAAACTTATCACCAAGCGCGCACAACTCCTGAATAGTTTTATGTGTTTTTTCATCAATTTCCAACTGGTTACTCATGCTTACCTCTTAAGATTTGTTTTTTTTGGAAGAACCGGTGGCAAATAGGTTACACCAAGACTAGCTCCCGCCGAACGATTTTCCGATCTCATTTGAAACATGTAATTATCTGAATTCAACATAAATTGCCGTACTTCAGGTGCCTTTGAGCCAAAAAAACGACCGGTACTATTCCACCATGTGACGGCATCGGTTCTGTGAGCCATATCAATGGTTTCATCGATCCGAACCGGTCCTTTTGGCGTTACAAGTTCCAAATTATTTGGATTACCACGCAGTAATGGTCCATCCCCAACAATCATTCCATCACTGCGCATTCGCTCTAGCACTTCACTACCAGCTCTTGAAAACTTATCGGGGGTTCTCCCCATATATGTATTGCGCGCATCCGCGACACTCGTGCTGGCAACGGAAGGTTGCATATTTGCCCCTTGGGACAAACCTCCGTTTTTTACTGTCGAAACACCTGTATTCTCTACCGCATAGAAAATTACGCCCGTACGCTCAGCATACTTAAAAACAGCCTCACCAAGCGCTGGCGCGATCCCCTTCGCGCTACTGGCCAAACCATCATATACATACTTCCCACCTGCAGCAATACCACCCAGCGCTTTACCAATCAAAAAATCAGTCGCCGCCATCTCCATGCCATCGCGCAAACTGGCGGCCTGGGTATAGTGATAAGTTCCAGCACGATAATCTGGAATTGCCTGCAGCATCGGCTCATTCTTCGATATCGCATGTGGCAGATTTTTATGATCGTAAATAACTCTATTACCATATGCAATAGCTCTATTTGTCAGCACGGCACAATCTTCTGTCGGACCTACAGCACAGGCCGAAGTCAACAACGCATCCCGCTCCTCCGACTTTTTCGCCAAAGCTTCGGCGGTTTTACAAGACGGATCACTAGAGCTCTTACAAGCAGCCCGTGCCGCATCATATTGCTCCTGCTCCGAATTTTTAATGCCTACCTTGTTGTGATTAAGGTAATTATTCGCCACCTCATTTAACGCGCTATTCGCCCCAGCGCCACCGCCGACCGCAGCCCCTACGGATGCACTAGCTGCCAACAACAATGCACTATGCAGTTCTTTAGGCAGGCCCAACTTAGCAATTTGCCCCGATAGGGCTTGGGTCGTCATTTCTGCCGCCCCCGCACCTAATGCCCCACCAGCCCCGCCGACGATACCACCAATTGCAGTATGCATAGCAGTCTTAGCAAAACCACCCTCCTTCCATGTTTCTGCCAGCTCCTTACTCTGCTGCAGTAACTCGGCTTTTTTGACAGGATCTTTTTCATCATTCGCTTGCTTCGCGAGTTCTTTTGATTCCGCCAAGCGTTTGTCGGCATAATCTCCCACCTCCTTCGCCGCCGCTGCCGCAAACGCCGCCGTCACATCCATCGTCGCCTGCAACGCAGCCTTGTCGAAGTTATTACCAATCTTGCCGCTGGAATCCACTCCGGTGGTCACATCGCGGTTCACACCCGCGATAGCCTCGTCCGCTCCCTTGCCCGTCGCCGCGCGCTGAGCCGCGTCATCGGTGATGACCAGAGTGCCGCCGCTGATGCCGCTACGCGTCGTACTGCTGGCGTTCTCGCTGAGCGCGACAATGGCGGGCAAGCCTGCGGTAGTACCGCCTTTACCGCCAACATTGGTCAAATTCTTATTCTCTTCGGTCTCCTTGCCCGCTACTGAAAAACCACCTGACACCCCCACACTGCTACCCTTCGATATCGCATGGTTGGCAATGTCGCTGTGCGTCAAGGTCGACGTAACCAGGCTGCTGCCCAGCTTACCCGCCTCCGTGGCGCTGATGACGGCGCCCTTCAAGTCAGTATTGCCACCCACCTTGATCTGGAAGCCGCCATCACCCGCCTTGATGCCGCTTTGCTCCTGCACGCTGGCGTAGTCGTTGTGCATATTGCTCTGGCTATAACTGCCGCTGACGCTGGCGCCAAAGCCGACGGTACCGCTGGCGGAGATGCTCTGGCTCTTGCTGTCGAACTTGGCCGTGTCCTGCAGGCTTTCCAGGTTCAGGTTGCCCTTGATGTCGGCAATCACCTGGTTGGCGCTGGCCACGGCGCCCTTGATGTTGGTGTCGCCGCCGCTGCTGATGATCAGCTTGTCGCCCGCGTTCACATGCGTGTTGAGCTGCGTCGTGCCATCGCCGTCCTCATGCCCCTTGCTGCCGCTGAGGCTGGCAGTGAAGCCGAACGAGGTGCCCTTGGTGCTGACAATGGCTTGCACGCCCACCGATGCACTCATGCTTGAGCTCTTGCTGTGCTGGCTTTCCGTATCCTGCGCGGCCAGCAGATTGACGTTGTTGTCGGCATGCAGGCGGATATCGTTCTTCGCGTTCAGGTCGCTGCCCAGGATGGTGATATTGCTATCCTTGCCGCCACCCGTGGCCGTGATGTTGATATTGTTGCCCGTCAACACGCTGCCGCTGTGCGTGGTGCTCGCCGTCGTTTGCGTCTGCTGGCTTTCCGAATGGCCCGCCGTCAGGCTGATGCTGATGCTTGGTCCGCCTTCCTTCATCATGTCCTTGGCCGCGGCGTTCGCCGCCATGGCCGTGGTCGCCGCAGCCATGGCCGTCACCCGGCTGTTCTTCGCCGTGCTGGCTGCCGTGCTCATGGTTTGCAAGGTCTGGATGGCGCTCACCACGCTGCCGCCCAAGGCGACGGTAAAGCCATCCTGCGTGGTCTTGGTCTCGAATTTCCCCTTATCACTATCTTGTCCCGGCGTAATTTTCACGCTGGTGCCCGCCAGGTTCAGGTCAGTGGCCGCGACAATATCGCTGCCGCCGATCTTCAGGTCCTTGCCTGCAACGATGGTCAAGGCGCCGCTGGTTGAACCCACGGTGCTGCGCGCCTGGCCGCTCTGGATGACGGCGTCACGCTCCTGGTCGGTAGTCGTGGTGCGCGTGCCATAGCTGAAGCCAAAACCGCCACCGCTCATGAAGCCGCTTTCCTTGACGTCGCGGTGGTGCAGTTCCTTGCTCGTTTCGCTTGCCGCGCCTATGCTGATATCGTTCTTCGCCAGCAAACTGGCGGAGCCATCGCTGAGAATTTGCGCGCCCGTAAGCTTGATGTCGTTGCCTGCAGCAAACGCCACCGTGGCGCCGCCAAAAGCGCTGCCGGCCGAGGTACCCAGGTCCAGCATGTCGCGCGTGGTGATGGTCTTCTTGTTCAGGAAACCCTTGCCGGTCTGTACATGTCCCTCGTCGACGGTAAGCTGGTTCGCGCCTGCGCTCAGCACGATGTCATGGCCCGCCGTCACAGACAGGCCCGCGCCTGCCTGCACATCGGCTGCCCGGGCAGTCAGATCGTTGCCGGCCTGCAGCACAATGCTGCCACTGCCCTGGATCTGGCTACCCACCTCGGTACTGCTGCTGTCCTTGCGGTAGTTTTTCGCATCCCAGCTCAGGCTGCTGCTGCTGGCCGTCGTCAAGGTTCCCAGGTTGATGTCGCGGCCGGCATTGACGATGGTCTGGCCATCCTTGCCGGCATTGCCGATGACCCCGGCAAGCATGCTCACGTCGCGGCCCGCAGACACCACCAGCGTTCCGCCGCCACTGCTGCCATCACCGGTCACGTACAGCCCCGCCACACGGTCGATATCCGTGCGGCTGAAACTGTTGCCTCCAGCGCTGCTGCTGGCACTTTGCGTGGTGCTGGCAATATGGATGTCGCGCCCGGCGGTAGCGATCAACTCGCTGTTGGCCGAGATCGTGCCGCCGATATTATTCAGGTCGTTCCTTGCGGCCACGGCGACGGCGTCGCCGTTCAGGCGGCCACCCATGTTTTCCACATTGTCCGCGGTCAGCTTGACAACGCTGCGCCCGGCAATCGTGCCACTGTTGGTCAGGTCGCCCGACAGATTGATATTGATGTCCTTGCCGGCCAGCAGTGCTCCGCTACCGTCCAGGTCTCCTTCACGCAGGCGCAGATAAATTTGCGGTACCAGCGCTTTCTGCACCGAGCCATCTGGCAGCGCCACGTCGCGTTCGACCAGCCAGACAATATCGCTCGTCAGCGCTGCCATTTGCTCGGCCGTCAATGCAACACCAGGATGCAGATCGTAATTCTTCGCATATGCCACGCCGGCGTCCATCAAGGCACGGTATTGCTGCTCGTCGTTCGTGTAGTCGCCGACAAAGCGCTGCCCCGTCAACTGCGCCACCTGTTCGCGGATCAGCTTTTGTTCATAGAAGCCGTCACCCAGGCGTTTTTGCGTCACCGACGGGTCCACCTTGACCTGATTGAGCAGATAGTCGGAACCTGTCCATTCGCGGAAATTGGCAAAGCGCGGATCCGTCTCGACCAGGTAACGCGACGACAACGACGGCAAGGTGCGGAACAGGCTTGCATTGGGCAAGGCCGTTGACGGGCTGCTGGTGCGCACGAACTGCGCCCGGCCGGAAGCGTCCGTAAGCGCCACTTGCGCAATGCCCGGCAGGCGTGTCTGGCCCGGTACGCCACCCAGGCCGGCAGCCTGCGCGGCGGTGCCGGATGCATTGCCGATGCTGGTGCTGCCCGCCGGCGCCAGGCTGGCCTGGCCGTGTGCATCCGCCCCCGTCACGCGCCCCACCTGCATGTCGGCGGGCAGCACGCCCAGTGCCGCTTCCGTGACGCCGGCCCCGCGCGCCGCACCCGGCACGCCACCGACGCCGGTCGCCGCGGAAACGCCTCCGGAGGCATTGCCGATGCTAGTCGTGCTCCCGGACGCCAGGCTGACCTGGCCAAGCTGATTCGAACCTGTCACGGTGGCGGCAAGCGCGCCGGCGACCGTACGAACGAATCCCCCCTGGCCGGCCTGGCCGAGGCGATCCGTGCCAGTAGTTGAAGCTGTACCGCCGACATGCTGCACCTCTTGGGCCATGGCACCCGTTGCCGCCGTGCCAAGCGCAATGGCGCCCGGGTAAGCACCAGTCGGGCCATTGCCTTGTTGAACCGCATCGACTGCGCTCCCGGAGACGCTGCCGACAGTGCCGCCCAGGCCGGCCCCCGCCACCCGCGTCGTTCCGTTCGGCCCACTGCCGCCGCTGGCCGCGCCGGCCTGACGGCCTGCCGCATTGGCAACCCCGGCCAGGCCTGCCAGCACGCTGACAATGGCCTTGCCCTGCACTTGCGCGCTGGCCGCGCCGGCCGCGCTGGTGGAGGCATTGACGCCGCCAGTAGCGGCGCCGGACAAGCTGATGCCGCTGCCCTGCGGCGTGGCAAACTGTTCTTCCCGCGCAATGTTAAGAGTGATGCTCTCGGTTTTCTCGGCCCCGGTAAAAGCCGCCGGTTTTCCAATGCTGGTACTATCGCGCCCTTTTTTGAACTTTCGCTTGTATAGGGTCGCCGTACCTTTGTCAGTACTGATTTTCTGTCCCTGCGTCTGTCCATTCCTGATGCGGCTGCCATGCATGTCCAGCAGCCCGCCCGCGATGATATGGCTGTCTTCGTTGGCAACCAGGTCGGCACTGATGGAGATATTGCCGCCAGCAATGATGCGCCCGGGGTCGGAACTGACGATCTCGCTCTGGCGCGAAGTACGCGTGGTCTTGTAGAGCGTCCACACTTCATACGTGCCATCTGGCGTGCGCAGATGCAGCGACTCGTCATCATATGTCTCCACGCCCGGCGTGCCGGCGACATAGCGTTTCGCCGCGCCGGCGCCCTGGTACTCGGTCACGGACTCCTGTTTCGTCGATGAGGACATTTTCATCTGAATATGCTTATTCAGATTATTGATCTGGGCAGCGCTCATGCTCAGGCTGCCCAACGCTTCGATGGTGGCGCTGGCGTTATTCAAGACCGCCGTGCGCCCGGTCGCCTGGCGATTGCCGTCAATACTGCCGCCGATAGACAGGCTGTTGGCGCTGAAAATCAGCGCGTGTTCGAAGTTATTGATGGTTTGTGCGCCAATCTGCAGGTCGTTGCGCGCAGCGATGGTCGCGGCAACACCATTTTCCACATCATTGTTCAGGGTCCCGGCACCAATGCTGAGCTGATCACCATAGATGCGTCCGGTGCCAATGTTATGAATGATGTTTGCATTAATCTCAGTGGCAACACCGTCGATCACGCCCCGATTCACCAGCAGACCGCCGGCACTGAGGCGTGTGATGGTCGCGCTGATGTCACCGTAGGCCGTGTTATCGATGTTGGAATTGGTACGCAGGGTCAATGTGCCGCCCGCGCGCACTTTGCCCATGTTCAGGAATTGACCACCGGTGGCGATGCCAAGGTTGCGGTTGGCGACGAGCTCCGCACCGGCGCCATGGCTATAGCCACCGCTCAGATCGAGGTTCATGTCCAGCTGCGACAACAGGCGTCCATCGCCCGTCAGACTGGCGGCACGCACATCGGCCAGCGCGCCGGCAATCACCGTCCCTCCCGTATTGATGATGGCAAGGCTGCGGTTCGCCGCCAGATCGGCCACGCTCAGCGCCCTGCCGGCGCTGGCCAGACCTTGTGTATTATCAAAAACACCTGAGCCGACGATATCCAGATTGCCATCGGTGCGCAACGCTCCCGCCCGGTTGCTCAGCGAGCCCGTCGTCAGGATGGCGTTAATCGCCTCGATACCCTGGTTACTGCCTTGCGTCGTGCTGTTGTCGATCGTGCCCGCCGTCAGGCTGACCGTGGCGCCGGAGCGTATCAATCCATTCCGGTTGTCGATGCCGCCGGGAGTAGCGAACGACAGCTTGCCCACCACCTGTATCTGGCCATTCTGGTTATCGAGGCCAGCGCCAGACAACGCCAGGCTGGATTGGCCGACGATCTGCCCACCCGCATTGTTGATCAAACCGGTGGTGCCGCTGATCGCCCCTGCCGCACCGAAATAACCTGCCGTGTTGTTCCAGCTGCCTATCGACAGAACGGCGTCGCCACCGCTGACGATGCCGCCGGCATTGCCCTGGTTGCGCGCAGCATAGGCGCCAGCGCTACCGTTGCTCAGGACCTGGCCGCGCGTGTCGATGCGCATGCCAGCGCCAGACTGCAACAGGCCGCCATCATTCGTCAACGGGCCGGAGTACACGCTCAGCGTCTCGCTGGCGGCGATGGTGCCCAGATGGTTATCCAGCGCCCATAGGCCCGTATCGATCCGGATATTCTTGCCAACAATCATACCGGCGGCGTCTTGTCCGGCAGCGACCGTATTGCTCAAGTCAGCACTCCGAAGCGTGATGTCGCCAACGGCCTGCAGCGTGCCGCCGTCGTTTTTCAAGACGCCGCCGCTGATGACATTCAAGTTACCTGCCACTGTGGCAACCTTACCGCCGGTATTGTCCAGGAACCCAGCCGCCAGTTCGACGTTACCCGTCGCGGCCAGCAAGCCGGCCTCGTTGCGCAGCACCTGGGCCGCGCTGGCGTGCAGCGTACCGCCAGCCGTCAGTTTGCCGCCCTGGTTCAACAGCTCGCCCACCGCCGCCGTGAAATTGCCGCCGGCTGCGATCACGCCACTCTTGCTGTTGTCCAGCGTGCCGCCACCGCGAATATCCAGGCTGCCGCTGCCAGCCGCCTGCAGCGTGCCGCCCTGGTTATTCAAAGAGTAGGCAGCGATGCTGGTGCTGCCATTGCTGGCGATCGTGCCGCCGCGGTTATCCAGGCTCTGGCTGGCGCCGATAGCGGTCTGTCCGAGGCCGAGTTGGGTAATATTTCCTTGACGATTGTCGAGCGTATCGGATGAGATCGTTACCTGCTGCGCGATCGTGCTGGCATTGCGATGGTCAAGCGCCGCCGCGGTCATGTCCAGACTGCCATTCGAGGTGATCTGGCCCCGCTGGCCGCTGATCTGGCCTGCATGCATCGTCAATGTTCCGCTACCCGCATGTTCGATCTTGCCGTCCGTATTTGCCAGCACGCCAGCGTTCAGGTTCAAACTGACGCTGTTGACGGCGATGCGTCCGCTCGTATTATCGAGTACGCCGCCGGGCGAAGTGAGGTTGAGCGAACTGGCGCCACTGCCCGTCTGGATGATGCTGCCCTGTACATTGCCCAGGTTCGCCACTTGCACGGTCAATTGACCTGCGCTGACCTGGCCGCGGCCGTTCTCCCAACGCTGGCCATAGTGATTGGCGGCATGGACTTCAAGTGTGCCAAGGGTCGTTACCACGGCGCCGCTGGTGGAGACGTCACCCGCGCTCGCGTTCAGCGCGATGTTCGACGCACTGGTTTGGCTGCCCGTCACATCCACCGTAGCACCGCTGAAAACCATGTTGCCCGCAGCCAGATTCTGACCGGAGGCGCGCAAGGCCTGGGCCGTCGTCACGTTCAGGTTGCCTGCGGCCAACAAACTGCCATCGGCCTTGACGCCCGCAGCCAGCAAACTCGACGCGGAACCGGTCAGACTGCCTGCATTGATCGTGTTGTGTCCTTGCGCCAGGATAGTGCCAGTATTGCTGACATCGCCCGAGGCACGCAGAGTCTGGTTGGCACCAGCATACAGGCTGCCGCTGTTGACGACGTTGGCGGCAACCGTATTCAGGTCGATACTGGCAAACACCTTGCCGCCATTATTGTTCAGGTCGCCGATAGCCAGCTCCGCATTGCCATCGAGCGCCTGGATCTGGCCGCGCGTATTATCCACTGCACCACCGCGCAATGTCAGCTTGCGCCCACCCAGAATATTTCCCTCAGTATTGTTCAAAGCCGTACTGGCGTTCACACCGAGATTCTGTGCCGAAACAAGACGGCCATGGTCGTTGAGCAGGGTCGCCGTTTCGACCTGCACATCGCCATTGCCCTCGATCTTGCCGCCGCTGTTGTCCAGACTACGCGTGGCAACGATGCTCGCCAGGTCGGTTCCTAACTGGATGATTTCGCCCTGACGATTGTCCAGGGCACCGCTCGTCACCGTCAGCTGGCGCGCAATCGTGCTGGCATTGCGGTGATCGACGTAATCGGCCGCCACTTGCAGCGCGCCATTACCCGTGAGCTGGCCACGCTGGCCGTAAAGATGCGTGGCGCGGATATCCAGCAAGCCCTTGCCCGCATGTTCGATCTTGCCATCGATATTCGTCAGGTCGCCCGCCTGCAGGCGCAGATTGGCGCTGTTGACGGCGATGCGCCCGCCGGTGTTATCCAGCTTGCCCGTCTCGATGACCGTGTCGCCCGTGCCCGTCTGTATCAAGGTACCCTTGGTATTGTCCAGATTGGCAACGCGCAAGGCCAGCTGCCCGGCGCTCAGGCTGCCGCTTTGGTTCACCAATGCCTGCCCATTGGCGGCATTCGCCGTGATGGCCAGCAAGCCATTCGTCGATACGATGGCCTTGCTGGTCGTCACATTGCCCGCAAAGGCCGTCAAGCCGACATTGGCTGCGCTGGTCTGGCTGCCGCCCACGTCGACCGACCCGCCCGTCAATTGCAACTGGCCCGCCGCCATGTTCTGGCCGCCAGCTTGCAAGGCGCCGGCCGTTTTCACCGTCAAATCGCCAGCCGAGGCAAAGCTGCCATCGGCGCGCATGCCTGCCGCCAGCAATCCATTGCCGCCCAGGCTGCCCGCCGTGATCGCCGTATTGCCCAGGGCCGCCAGCGAACCGGTATTGCTGAGCAAACCACCGATCTCCAGGGTCTGGTTGCGGCCCGCATACAGCACGCCAGCGTTGAGGACGTCGCCGCTGACCTTGGCCGTGATATCCGTGCCCGCGCCGAGTGTGCCTTGTACGTTGCGCACGCTGGCCGCATCCAGGCTCAAGGCGCCCGTGCCTGCCTGCAGCAGGCCGCGCGTATTGTCGATGGCGCCGCCCAGGTGCAGATCGGTCGCCGCCGCGATCACGCCGTCGGTATTGACGAGTGCGCCAGTGCTGACGATGTCGGCGGACGTTGCCGAGGTGATTTTGCCCTTGGTATTGTCCAGGCTGCCGGTCTGCAGCGACAACACGCCGTTGCCGGCCATCTCCCCATTCGTATTATCGAGCTGGCCACTGACGGCCACCGTCATACCGCCCACGCCCGTCTGCAGCAAATGGCCACCCCGGTTGCTCAAGCTGTCAGCCTGCACGCTCAGGGACCGCCCCGTGGTGGTGGCGTTGGCATGGTCAAACAGACCGGCCTTGAGATCGACGGCGCCATTGCCGATGATGCTGCCGCCTGCGCCCTGCAAGGTGGCCGCCGTGATGGCCAGGGTACCTGCACCCGCATGCTCGATCTTGCCGCCCGCATTCGTCAAGCTGGCCGCGCCCAAGATCAAATTATTACTATTGACAGCGATGCGTCCCACGCTATTGTCCAGTTTGCCCGTCTGGATGACAGTGTCGCCCGTGCCCGTCTGGATCACGGTGCCCTTGGTGTTATCCAGGTGACCCACGTGCAGGTCAAGCTGGCCGGCACTGAGTTGCCCTTCCGTATTGCGCAAGGTATCGTGCGCGCGGACCGTCAGCGTGCCCGGCGTGCTCACCACGGCCTTGGCGGCCAACACATCGCCGCTCGTCGCGGCCAGGCTGATCTGCGTTGCACCGGTCTGGCTACCCGTGATATCCACATTGGCGCCCGACAGGTTCGCCACGCCTGCCGCCAGGTTCTGGCCATGTGCGGCCAGCATGTGCGCGGTATTGATCGTCAAGTCACCAACCGTGCCCAGCTTGCCATCGGCCTGCATGCCTGCACCGATCAAGCTGCTTGCACTGCTATCGAGGCTATTGGCCGCAAGACTGGTATTGCCTTGCGCCGCAATCACACCCGTATTGGCGACGCCGCCGCTGGCGGTAATGGATTGATTCCCGGCAGCATACATGCTGCCCGTGTTATTCAAGCTGGAAAGCGTGGCGTTCAAGTTGGCGCCTGCAAACACGCTGCCAGCAGTGTTGTGGAGCTTGCCGACGTTCAGGGTCGCGTTACCGGCAACGGCTTGCAATTGCCCCTTGGTATTGTCGATGTCACCACCGTTCAAGACCAAGTGACGCCCGGCCGCCACCGTGCCTTCCGTATTGTCCAGGCTTCCCGCTTTCAATTCGACATCTTGCGCCGCCACGACGCGGCCCGTATTGTTCAGCAAGGCGCCAGCTTTCACCAATGCATCGCCATTGCTCTCGATCTTGCCGCCCGTATTGTCCAGCTGCCCGGTGGCAGTCACCGTCAGCATGCCCGCGCCCGTCTGCGCCAGACTGCCGGCGCGATTATCCAGACTGCCGGCGTTGACGGTCATCTGATTCGCCACCGTCGTCGCATTGCGGTGATCGAAGGCGACTGCCGTGATGTCGAGCTTGCCATTGCCCGTGATCTTGCCGAACTGGTTGTTGAACTGGCCCGCGTTGATGGCCAGGATGCCCGCACCTGCATGCTCCAGCTTGCCGTTAAGGTTCGTCAACACCGTCGCGTTCAGGGCCAGGTTATTACTGTTGACGGCGATGCGGCCGGCCGTGTTGTCCAGCTTACCGGTGGTAATCACGGTATCGCCTGTGCCCGTCTGCACGATGTCGCCGCTGGCGTTGTCCAGATTCGCCACATTCAACTGCAATTGGCCCGCCACCAGCTGGCCCTGGCTATTCACCAACGCCTGGGCATTATTGGCATTGGCGGTGATGGCCAGCACGTTGCTGGCGGAAATGACTGCCTTGTTCGTCAGTACGTCGCCGCTGCGCGCGGTGATGGCGATATTGCCGGCGCCCGTTTGGCTGGCCGACAGATCCACGCTGGAACCCATTAGCACGGCGCTGCCCGCGGCCAGGTTCTGCCCGTTCGCTTGCAGCACGCCATCCGCGTTGACGGTCAGATTGCCTGCCGTACCCAGGCTGCCATCCGCTTTCATGCCGGCACCCAGCAAGCCGCTGCTGGTGACGCTGCCAGCGGAGATCGTTGTGTGATTGGCGGCGGCGATGGAAGCCGTGTTGTTCAGCAGACCGCCCACGGTCAGCTGCTGGTCGCGGCCCGCATACAGCAAGCCGGAGTTGTTCAGATCGCCACTGACCCTGGCCGCCAGGTCCGTGCCCGCGCTCAGCGTGCCCTGCTGGTTCAGCAGGCTGGCCACATCCAGCGCCAAGGCACCGGTGCCCGTTTGCACGACACCACGCGTATTGTCCAGCGCGGCACCACCGACCTGCAGGTCGGTGGTCGCCGCCAGCACGCCATCGGTGTTATTCACAGCGCCCTTGCTGGCGACAGATGCCGCAGCCGCGGACGTGATGCGGCCCTTGCTGTTGTCCAGCACGCCGGCCCGCACCTGCACGCCGCCGTTGCCGCCGATCTCGCCGCCGCTGTTGTCGAGCTGTCCCGTCGTGGCTACCGTCATCGCCGCATCGCCCGTCTGCAGCACATGGCCGCCACGGTTGCTCAGGCTATCGGCCTGCAGCGTCACTTGCTGCCCCACCGTGCTGGCCTGGTCATGCCGCATGATGCCCGCGTCGATGCGCACCAGGCCATTGCCGAGGATGCTGCCGCGCTCGCCATCGAGCGTTGCCGCGTGGAGCGCCAGCGTGCCGTTGCCCGCATGTTCGAGCTTGCCATCCGTATTCATCAGCTTGCCCGCATCCAGGGTCGCATTCGCGCTGTTGACGGCGATGCGGCCGCTGGTGTTGTCCAGTACGCCGGCCGGCATGCTCAACACGATGCGCGTATCGCCGGTGCCCGTCTGCACCACGGTGCCGCGGCGGTTGTCCAGGTTACTCAGTTGCAAGTCCAGCTGCCCCGCGCTCAGTTGTCCCTGTTCATTGACCAGGGTCTGGCCCGCATGTGCTCCCGCCGTCACCGCCAGGGTGCCCGGCGTCGTCAGCAGTGCCTGGCGCGTCAGCACATCGCCCTGTGTCGCCGTCAATGCGATGTTCGCCGCGCCCGTCTGGCTGCCCGTCAGGTCCAGCGCCGCGCCGCTCAAGGCCAGCTGGCCCGCCGCCAGGTTTTGTCCCTTGGCCAGCAGCGCCTGTGCCGTCGTCACGCGCAAGTCGCCTGTCGCCAGCAAGCCGCCATCGGCCTTCACGCCCGCGCCCAGCAGGCTCGATGCCGAACTGTCCAGGCTGGCCGCTTGGATCGTCGCATTGCCCTGCGCCGCGATCACGCCCGTGTTCACAATGGCGCCCGTCGCCTTGAGCGTTTGATGCGCGCCTGCGTACAGGCTGCCGCTGTTGTCGACCTTGCCGGCCGCAATCGCCAGGTCACCCGCCGCAAACACGCTGCCGGCCGTATTCCGCAAATCGCCGATGGCCAGGCTGGCCGCACCGGATACCGCCTGGATCTGGCCGCGCGTATTGTTCACGTCGCCGCCACGTATATTCAGGCCGCCTGCCAGCACGCCTCCATCGGTATTGTCCAGCGAGCCAGTAACGATCTCGGCCGCGCCGGCGAACGCCAGGCGCCCGTTCTGATTCAACAGCATGTCGGCGCTCAGCGCCATGTCGCCATTGCCTTCAATCTTGCCGCCACGGTTGTCCAGATGACCGGTGGCCGCCACGCTGCCACTGCCAGTTCCCGTCTGCGTGACGCTGCCCTGGCGATTATCCAGGGTGCCGGTATGCAGCGTCACCTGCCTGACCAGCAATGCGCCGTCGCGGTGGTCGAAGCTATCGGCCGTCACGACCAATGCACCGTTGCCTGAGATCTGGCCCCGCTGTCCATACAGGTTCGTGGCGCGAATCGCCAGCGTGCCCGTGCCCGCATGTTCGATCTTGCCATCGATATTCGTCAGCGCCCCTGCGCCCAGACTCAAGTTGCCGCTGTTGACGGCGATGCGCCCGCCCGTATTGTCCAGCACGCCCGTGTCGATGACGGTACTGCCCGCGCCCGACTGCACGATCGTCCCCTTCACATTGCGCACATTGGCCGCCGCCAGCGCCAGTTGTCCCGCACTCAGCTGGCCGCCCGCATTCACCAGTACCTGCCCATTGTTGCCGTTGGCCGTGATCGCCAGCAAGCCTGCCGTGCTCACCTGCGCCTGGCTGGTGAGGACGTCGCCTGCGTGCGCCGTCAGCGCAATATTCGCGGCACTGCTCTGGCTGCCCGTGAGGTCCAGCGCGGCGCCGTCCAGCACTGCGTCGCCCCCTGCCAAGTTCTGGCCTGTCGCCCGCAAAGCCTGCGTAGCCGTTACGACCAGGCTGCCTGCCTGGCCCAGCGTGCCATCGGCCCGCATGCCCGCGCCCAGCAAACCGCTGCTGTCGATGCTGCCTGCTTGCACACTGACATCGCGCCCCGCCGCCAGCGAGCCGCTGTTGCCGAGCGTGCCGCCGACGACCAGGAGCTGGTCGCGGCCCGCATACAGCAAGCCGGAGTTGTTCAGATCCCCGCCGACCTTGGCCGCCAGGTCCGTGCCCGCGCTCAGCGTGCCCTGCTGGTTCAGCAGGCTGGCCACATCCAGCGCCAAGGCACCGGTGCCCGTTTGCACGACACCACGCGTATTGTCCAGCGCGGCACCACCGACCTGCAGGTCGGTGGTCGCCGCCAGCACGCCATCGGTGTTATTCACAGCGCCCTTGCTGGCGACAGATGCCGCAGCCGCGGACGTGATGCGGCCCTTGCTGTTGTCCAGCACGCCGGCCCGCACCTGCACGCCGCCGTTGCCGCCGATCTCGCCGCCGCTGTTGTCGAGCTGTCCCGTCGTGGCTACCGTCATCGCCGCATCGCCCGTCTGCAGCACATGGCCGCCACGGTTGCTCAGGCTATCGGCCTGCAGCGTCACTTGCTGCCCCACCGTGCTGGCCTGGTCATGCCGCATGATGCCCGCGTCGATGCGCACCAGGCCATTGCCGAGGATGCTGCCGCGCTCGCCATCGAGCGTTGCCGCGTGGAGCGCCAGCGTGCCGTTGCCCGCATGTTCGAGCTTGCCATCCGTATTCATCAGCTTGCCCGCATCCAGGGTCGCATTCGCGCTGTTGACGGCGATGCGGCCGCTGGTGTTGTCCAGTACGCCGGCCGGCATGCTCAACACGATGCGCGTATCGCCGGTGCCCGTCTGCACCACGGTGCCGCGGCGGTTGTCCAGGTTACTCAGTTGCAAGTCCAGCTGCCCCGCGCTCAGTTGTCCCTGTTCATTGACCAGGGTCTGGCCCGCATGTGCTCCCGCCGTCACCGCCAGGGTGCCCGGCGTCGTCAGCAGCGCCTGGCGCGTCAGCACATCGCCCTGTGTCGCCGTCAATGCGATGTTCGCCGCGCCCGTCTGGCTGCCCGTCAGGTCCAGCGCCGCGCCGCTCAAGGCCAGCTGGCCCGCCGCCAGGTTTTGTCCCTTGGCCAGCAGCGCCTGTGCCGTCGTCACGCGCAAGTCGCCTGTCGCCAGCAAGCCGCCATCGGCCTTCACGCCCGCGCCCAGCAGGCTCGATGCCGAACTGTCCAGGCTGGCCGCCTGGAGCGTCGCATTGCCCTGCGCCGCGATCACGCCCGTGTTCACAATGGCGCCCGTCGCCTTGAGCGTTTGATGCGCGCCTGCGTACAGGCTGCCGCTGTTGTCGACCTTGCCGGCCGCAATCGCCAGGTCGCCCGCTGCAAACACGCTGCCGGCCGTATTCTGCAAATCGCCGATGGCCAGGCTGGCCGCACCGGATACCGCCTGGATCTGGCCGCGCGTATTGTTCACGTCGCCAGCATTCAAGGTCAGGGAAAGTCCAGCAGCCAACACACCGCCCGTGTTGTTCAGGCCCCCGGCCACGTTCATGTTGACGGCCTGCGCTGCGGCAATGCGGCCATGCTCGCTCAGCACACTGGCTGCCGACAGGCCAAGACTGCCGTTGGTTTCCAGCCTGCCGCCGCTATTCTCCAGCCCCCGCGCAACATCCACCGTTGTTTGCTCGGTTCCCGTTTGAATGAGGCTGCCACCGCGGTTATCCAGCGTACCAGCTTGCACAGTCAGATGCCTGGCCAGCGTTGTCGCCTCCCGGTGGTCCACTGCGTCAGCCGCGAGCGCAAGGTCGCCATTGCCGGTTATCTGTCCACGCTGATTTGCCAGCGAGGCGGCATGAATAGCAAGGGCACCCGTGCCCGCATGTTCGATCTTGCCGCCTGTATTGACCAGCTCCGCCACATCCACGGTCAGGTTGTGGCTATTGGTGGCAATCCGTCCAGCACTATTATCGAGTTGACCAGGCAGACGAAGCGCAAGGTCGCCTTCGCCAAGTTGCAAAATCTGGCCGCCCACATTCGATATGTCATGCGCAGCAATACTCACCTCTCCGCCCGTTGCCTGCGCACCATCGGTACGCAGTAAACGCGTGGTCTGCAGCGCCAGCGTGTCGCGCGCGGCCAGCCCGGCGTGCCGGGCATCCAGGTCTCCCTGGCTTGCCATGGCAGAAAGCTGTCTGGCGGACAGATTAGCCCCGGCGAGATCGACTGCGGTTGCCGCAATCCGCACCGTATTGCCCGCGGCGCCGATGCCATGGATACCTGCACCGGCATTTGCCTCGACGGTCAAATCGCCCGTTGGACGAAGCATATTGTCAGCATTCAGGCCAGCAGCCAGCACCGCACCGGCGGCTGAATCAACGCGGCCGCCTCCATGCAGCGCAGTATTGCCAGCAGCAGCGATCACGCCGTTGTTGCTGATATCACCACCGCTTGAAATACCAGTATCGCCTGCGGCATAAATCGTGCCCGCATTTTGCAAATCCCCCGCTGCGCTGGCCTGTACCTGGCCACCTTCAGCACCAGACTGAATATAGCCACTGTTGCTGATCCAACCATCCGAATGCAGCACCACATTACCCACCGATGCGGCCACGGTTCCGGCGTTACGCGTACCGATACCAGCCTCGGTGCCTATCAGTGTAATTTTTCCGGCATACATGCCGCCCAACTGGGCGACATCCAGTGCAAACGCAGGCTTCGCGCCATCGCCAGATGCGGCAGTCTCGACCGCATGATTTGCATCCATCCGGTTCGCGCCCGTGACGACCCGCAGATCATTGGCCCATATGCCAGCATTCACTTGCACAGCCCGCGCCAGAATGGACGTGTAATCGCTTTGTGACGTATCCAGTCCCCTGCCGCTGACGGTGACCATGCCCCGCTGCACCACATAGCCGTCGAGATTGCCGCCATTGACAATGGGAGAACCTGTCGTCAACGTCACGCGGCTGGCGTTGATAAAGCCGCCGCCATCCACAGCTACCCCGGAAGGATTGGCGATGATGACCTCTGCGCGTTGTCCCGCCACTTCGACATAGCCGCGCAACTGGCTGGGATTGGCGGAATTGACTTCGTTCAGGATGACGCGCGCGCTGCCGCCGGCCAGCCACGGATTGCCTTGTACCCAGCCACCGGTCTGGGTTTGCGTATTGCCACGGCTGTTATTCAGGATGACGCCATTGCTCTGCACGTCAAACTGGCTATACGTATTGCGCGACACGCCTGCCCCGCTCGGCGTCTGGATATTCACTTGCGGTATGCCATTTGCTGTCTGCAACACGGTTGGACGCTGGCCTCCCGGGGCATTGCGATCCGCCACGACCTGACCATGCGCAGCACCGGTCACAAAAAGCAGCATGCCCAAGGCACTGAATACCGCGAGGCAGGCCGGCCGCAACGTTGCCAGCGTCAATTCCGCGCCACCTCCCCCTGCACCGTCGTTCATGACACTTTCGCCGCCAGGAGCTTTACCTTGCGACGTGGCATTCTCGCCCACCACCATCAATTGGCCACGGCGTTGATTGAATATGATGCGGTACAGGTGCTTATTCATGGATTCTTCTCGTTGAGAACACCTAACAAAACTTGCTGCGCTAGGTGTTATAAATATTTAAATGGATGTCGTTTTGGCGTAATTGGCATGCATGGGCCTGGCGCTCCACCAGCTGGCCGCCTGCTCCTTGGAAACCGCGCAGCCGCGGGATGTTTTTACTTGCAAACCCGTCTCGTCTCCCTTGTGATACAAAAACCGGTAACAGGATTCGGAAAGGCGTGTAGAAACTTCGCGTACGAACGATGCCGTGTGGCCAAATGGAGCGACCCAGTCCGTAATCCACATGCGGTCGCCGCTATTCCAGTCTTCCGGGCGCATCAAGGTATGGTTACCGTCTGCCAGATAGCGGCTTTCGGCATCGGCATCGAAATTTGCCCAGGCCACGTAAGCCACCGGCTGCTGAACGCCATCGAGCGACGTCAACGCCAGCATGAACTGCTGCTGTTTGATCGGATTCAACAAAGTCTGGCTGAAAGACGCTAGCGGCAGATCGCGATGATTCTTAGAATGCATGCAAAGCCATGTCAGCGCGCCAAACAGTTCTGCCTCGCTGTGCCCAGGCAAGCCCAAGGCGGGGGCGATAATGTCCAAAGAAGAGGTACTCATGGTGTCGGATATATGATTAAAAGCTCGCGTTCAAATTGAAGCCGGCCGTATGGCTGGCCGTACGGAACAGCTCAGGTTTGCGCACGGGCCAGCCGGTAAAGGCGTCGTACTGCACGCCCAGCCACTGGCCGCGCAAGCCCACAAAAGCGCCTGTCAGACGGCGCGCGATCAGCCATTCGGCGGACGGCCCCGCTACCTCGCCATGGTCCAGGCCCGCATACGCTTCCTGGCCGCTGCTGCCCAGCGGCACGCCGAGCTCGTTGCGCAGCAGCCAACCCCGTTCGGCCGAGAGGCTGCTTTCGCCGTCATAGCCGCGCACCGTGTAGCGCCCGCCGATGGCGAAGCGATCCTGCGGCACCAGCGGCGTGCGGTTGTGCTGCATGCGCCAGCTGCCCGCGTAGCGCAGCGGCTGGCCGGCCAGCGTGAACGGCGCCGACAGGGCCGCGTCGGCCAGGATGAGCTTGAACCGCGACGTGCCCTCGCCAAACGCTTCCTCGGGCGCGGCCATCGCGTGCATCGCGCCCGTGCCGCGCCGGTATTGCAGGTTGAGGTCCAGGGTGGCCTGCCCCAGGAATTCGCGGTGGCCAAGGCCCAGTTCCCAGCCGGCCATGCGGCGGCGCTGCACTTCCACTTCCGTGTCGTCGATGAAGTTTTGCGCGGCGCGCTGCCAGCCGCGCAGGGACAGCGTCGTCTTGCGCGACGCGTCGCGGTACACCAGACGCGACAACTTGACTTCGCGATTCTGGCTGGCGCCGCTGTAGTTGTAATCCTGGCTGATGCCGGCCACGGACTGGTGGTAGCGGCTGTCGCTGGCCGTGAAGGCCAGCAGCCAGTAGGCGTAGGGAATCGAATAGTGGGCCACCATGCCGCCTGTGCCGCGCGGACCATTGCGGTTGCCGTCGACGTTCTGGTTCAGGCTCAGGTAAAACAGATCGTTCAGGGTCAGCCAGTGGTCATACGACAGAGTCACGCTGCCCTGCAGTTTGCCCGTCGAGCGCGAACCGCCGTCGTCGAGGCCCAGCGCCAGGCGGAACGGCAAACCCTGCTTCCACTGGATCTGCAGGTCGCTCTCGCCCGGCTTCGCATTGCCGCCCTCGGCCGGCATGATCTGGATATCGGCTTCGGCCGTCGGCACGCGCTTGAAGTTTTCCAGCGCCTGCTCCGTATCGCGCACATTGAGCAAGTCGCCCGGCCGCGCCGGCACGGCATTCCACCAGGTGGCGCGGGGGTTGGTGCCGGGCGCAAAGCCGATCTGGCGGATACGCCCCGGTATCAGCGTCAAGGCCAGGGTGCCACGGCTCAGGTCCTGCGGCTCGGCCAGCACGCGCGTGGTGACAAAGCCGCGCGCGATGATGGCGTTCTGCATGCGCCCCATCAGCACATTGATGGCCTGCGTGCCCAGGCAGCGTCCCAGCGGCGAGTCCGGTGCCCCCAGGTCGTCGTGCCCGGCGACGGCCAGCGCCCACTGGAACTGGGCGGCGTCCTCGCCCCGCAATTGCAGATGATCGATGGTAAAGCACGGCGATTCGCCTGTGGGCAGGCGGTTGGCGGAAGCGGCCGCGGGCGCCTCGAGCAGGCGCACGTCGGGCGTGCGCTCCTGCTGCTGTCGCAGGAGGCGCTCGCGTTCTTGCTGGCGTATCAATTCTTGGCTGGCATCGTCGCGCTGGCTGCTGCCAGGCGGGGTGGGAAGGGGCGGCGCGATTTCGGGACGGGTCTGCGCGGACACGGCGGCACACAAGGTGCCGCTGAACAAAAATACACCGCACCATGGCGTCAAGCGCAGGTGCATATGTTGCCTTAAGTAATTATTTGCGTAAGGAAATTATAAATTAATTATTTCTATAGGGCAACTTTATTTATTTCTTGAGAACTTTAGCTGTTTGGTAACTGTCTTTCAACTATCCAATTACCACTAATAAAACCCCGCGCGGCCTGGCGGCGGCAGAGCAGGCAATGGCGTCCGGCATCGATGCATAAAAAAAGCCCTGTAAAAACAGGGCTTTGGCTTACTCGCTTATTCGGAAATGCAAAGTTTCCTTATGGGAACTCACTCCCACTCAATGGTCGCCGGCGGCTTGCCCGAAATATCGTAGACGACGCGGTTGATTCCGCGCACTTCATTGATGATGCGGTTCGAGACCTTGCCCAGCAGACTGTGCGGCAGGTGTGCCCAGTGAGCCGTCATGAAGTCCTGCGTCTGCACGGCGCGCAGGGCCACCACGTATTCGTAGGTGCGGCCATCGCCCATCACGCCCACCGATTTGACGGGCAGGAAGACGGCAAAAGCCTGGCTCGTCGCTTCGTACCAGTTGGTCGGCACGCTATCCTGGTCGAAGCCAGGCACCACCACCGGTTCATACGGCGTATTGCGCAGTTCTTCGATGAAGATGGCGTCGGCGCGGCGCAGCAGGTCGGCGTAGTCTTTCTTGACTTCGCCGAGGATGCGCACGCCCAGGCCCGGACCCGGGAACGGGTGGCGGTAGACCATGTCATGCGGCAAGCCCAGGGCCACGCCCAGTTTGCGCACTTCATCCTTGAACAGTTCGCGCAGGGGTTCGAGCAGTTTGAGCTTCATGGTGTCCGGCAAGCCGCCCACGTTGTGGTGGCTCTTGATGGTCTGGCCTTTTTTACCTTTACCCGCCGATTCGATCACGTCCGGGTAGATCGTGCCTTGCGCCAGCCATTTTGCGTTGACCAGCTTGCCCGATTCGACCTGGAACACTTCGACGAACTCGCGGCCGATGATCTTGCGCTTTTGCTCGGGGTCGGTGACGCCGGCCAGGTGGCCCATGAACTGGTCTTCCGCGTCAACGCGGATGACTTTCACGCCCAGGTTCTTGGCGAACATGTCCATCACCATCTTGCCTTCGTCGAGGCGCAGCAGGCCGTGGTCGACGAAGACGCAGGTCAGCTGGTCGCCGATGGCGCGGTGGATCAGGGCAGCGGCCACGGACGAATCGACGCCGCCGGACAAGCCCAGGATGACGTCATCGGTGCCCACTTGCGCGCGGATCTTTTCCACCGCTTCGCTGATGTAGTCAGGCATGTTCCAGTCCGACTTGCAGCCGCAGATTTCATGCACGAAACGGCCGATCATGGCCTTGCCCTGCACCGTGTGCGTTACTTCCGGGTGGAACTGCACACCGTAGAACTGGCGCTCTTCATCGGCCATGGCGGCGATCGGGCAGGTTGGGGTGTTGCCCATCAGTTTGAAGCCTGGCGGCATTTCCAGCACCTTGTCGCCATGGCTCATCCACACTTTCAGCATGCCGTGGCCTTCGTCGGTGACGAAGTCGGCAATACCGTTGAGCAACTTGGTATGGCTGCGGGCGCGCACTTCGGCGTAGCCGAATTCGCGTACCAGGCCGTTTTCCACCTTGCCGCCCAGCTGGGCCGCCATGGTTTGCATGCCGTAGCAGATGCCCAGCACGGGCACGCCCAGCTCGAACACGGCTTGCGGCGCGCGCGGCGAATCGCCGTCCAGCGTGGAGTTGTGGCTGCCCGACAGGATCACGCCGGCGGCGCCATAGTTGCGCACGAATTCGTCGCTGACGTCATACGGAAAGACTTCGGAAAACACGCCGGAATCGCGCACGCGGCGGGCGATCAGCTGGGTAACTTGGGAGCCGAAATCGAGAATGAGGATTTTAGAATGCATGGTCGGAGCTTTATTCAGGGTCAATTGCAAAACCGGCGCACTGGGCGCCGGTCTGGACTTTCGTTACCGCTTACTCGGAGCGATAATTTGGCGCTTCTTTCGTGATCTGCACATCATGGACATGCGACTCGCGCATGCCGGCCGAGGTGATTTCCACGAATTCCGCCTTTTCGCGCAGCTCGTCGATGGTGGCGCAGCCGCAGTACCCCATCGATTGACGCACGCCGCCCACCAGCTGGAAGATGATCGCCAGCACGCTGCCCTTGTAGGCCACGCGGCCTTCGATACCTTCAGGCACGAACTTGTCGGCCTTCATGGTGGCATCCTGGAAATAACGGTCAGCCGAACCGTCGGACATCGCGCCCAGCGAACCCATGCCGCGGTACGATTTGTAGCTGCGGCCCTGATACAGGATCACTTCGCCTGGTGCTTCTTCCGTACCGGCAAACATGGAACCCATCATGACGGTCGAGGCGCCAGCGGCCAGCGCTTTCGAGATATCACCCGAGAAACGGATACCGCCGTCGGCGATACATGGCACGCCCGTGCCTTCCAGTGCTTCGGCAACATTCGAGATGGCCGTGATTTGCGGCACGCCCACACCGGCGACGATACGCGTGGTGCAGATCGAGCCAGGACCGATGCCGACCTTGACCGCATCGGCGCCGTATTCCACCAGCGCCTTGGCGGCGGCGGCGGTAGCGATGTTGCCACCAATCACTTCTACTTGCGGGTACTTGGTCTTGATCCAGCGTACGCGGTCGAGGATGCCTTGCGAGTGGCCGTGGGCCGTGTCGACCACCAGCACGTCGACACCGGCGGCGACCAGCAGGTCGATGCGCTCTTCATCCTTGGCACCGACGCCGACGGCAGCGCCGACCAGCAGTTTGCCCTGGCTGTCTTTCGACGCGAACGGGTGGGAGGTCGACTTCTGGATATCCTTGACGGTAATCAGGCCGCGTAACTCAAATGCGTCGTTGACGACCAGCACGCGCTCGAGGCGGTGCTTGTTCATCAGGCGCTTGGCTTCGGCCGTATCGGCGTCTTCCTTGACGACGACGAGTTTTTCGCGCGGGGTCATCTTGGCGGAAGCTTCCGCGTCGAGTTCCTGCTCAAAGCGCAAATCGCGGTTGGTGATGATGCCGACGACTTCCTTGCCTTTGACGACAGGGAAACCGCTGATGCCGTATTGTTCCGTCAGGGCGATCACGTCGCGGATTTTCATTTCCGGCGGAATCGTGATCGGATCACGCAGCACGCCAGCTTCGAAACGCTTTACGCGGGCCACTTCACGAGCCTGATCCTTCGGATTCAAATTCTTGTGGATGATGCCGATGCCGCCTTCCTGGGCCATCGCGATCGCCAGACGGGCTTCCGTCACCGTATCCATGGCTGCGGACAGCAAGGGAATATTCAAGGTGATGTTGCGGGTCAGGCGAGTTTTGAGGGACGTATCGGCGGGCAGAACGTTGGAGTAGGCTGGGACGAGCAGCACGTCATCGAATGTGAGTGCTTTTTGAAGTAGACGCATAGCATTTCCTATTGGCGCAAAAGCAGATTATACAGAAAAAAGCGCCCTCCGTCCTTGCAGCATAGAAAAGATATTTGAAAATAGCAAAAAATGGCGCGCGCCAGGCAGCGGCCGCCCTGCCCGCTCAGCCCTTGGCAGGCTTGCCGCTGGCCCTGCGCCGGCGCGCCTCTTTCGGGTCCGCCTGCAAGGGGCGGTACACTTCCACGCGGTCATGCTCGTGCAATACGGTATCGAGCGGCTTCTTCTTGCCATAGATGCCGACCATGTTCACGGCCAGGTCGATGCCGGGCATTTCCTGCAGCAAGCCGCTCAGCGCCACCGCCTGCCCGATGGTGGTGCCGGCAGGCACCGTCAAGGTACGCAAAAAGCTGCTGTCCGGCAGCGCGTGACACACTTGCACCTGCATGCTGGTCTCAGCCATACACGGTCTCCGCGCGCTTGCAGAAGGAATCGACCATGCTGTTGGCAATCATGCCGAAGACGGGGCCGATGATCTGTTCCAGTACGCGGCTGGAAAACTCGTAGTGCAGGTCCAGTTCGATCTTGCAGGCGTCTTCGCGCAGGGCCTTGAAGGTCCACACGCCGTCGAGGGTCTTGAAAGGACCGTCCACCAGCTTCATCTTGATGGACGTCGGCGGCACGTTCTCGTTGGACGTGGTGAAGCTTTGGCGCACGCCGTGGTAATGTATGCCCACGCTGGCGACGACCGTGTTCTCGCCCCGCTCGCGAATCTCGACCGCACCGCACCAGGGCAGGAATTTGGGATAATCTTCCACCGCCGCCACCAGCGCGAACATTTGTTCGGCGCTATAGCCGAGAAAAACTGATTTATGTACTACTGCCATTGAAGAACCATTTGCTATGATGTTGGATACATTTGATTTTATCGCGCTTGCGCGAGACAGTAGTTTAACCGACCCGCGCACATTTACCATCTCATGACCATAGCAGACAACAGAAAAGCCTTCCACGACTACTTTATCGAGGATCGCTACGAAGCGGGCATCGTGCTGGAAGGCTGGGAAGTCAAAGCCATCCGCGACGCCCGCGTACAAATCAAGGAAGCCTACGTCGTCGTCCGCGGCGATGAACTCTTCCTGTTCGGCGCGCATATCAGCGCCCTGCCGACCGCCTCCACCCATATCCACCCGGAAGCCGTACGCACGCGCAAGCTGCTGCTGCACCGCGCTGAAATGGATAAACTGATCGGCAAGGTGGAACGCTCCGGCTATACCTTGGTGCCGCTCAACCTGCACTACAAGGGCGGTCGCGTGAAATGCGAAATCGGCCTGGCCAAGGGCAAGAAACAGCACGACAAACGCGCTGCGGAACGCGACCGCGATGGCGCGCGCGAAGTGCAAGCGGCCATGAAATCGCACCGCCGCTGATCCGGCACCGCGCGCAGCGTGCTGCGCCAATACCAACAAGCCCGGCTATATGCCGGGTTTTATTTTGCCGATTGCCTGCGGCAAGCGGGAAAAACTCAGCGCGACGGAATAAAGCAGGGAAAAGAAAGAGGTAAGGCGGGAAATAAAGCGGTATTGGCGAAAAAGCCATGGAGATACGGCGAAGGACATCAACTCGGCCTGCCTCGCCAAAGACAAAAAACGAGGAAAGTTCCGGATGCTTGCATGCTGCCTTGTACACCTGTATTACCGCACAGGACAAGCATCCGAATGAATGGCGTATTACATTACACCTTCAGCAGGTCACGCGACTTGCCCGAATCGGTCCACTCTTTGACCCATTTCGGTTGACGGCCACGGCCAGTCCATTGCTGCGTCGCATCATCCGGATTGCGATAGCGTACGGCAACCGTGCCGGTTTTAGCGCGGATACCCGTACCAACCAGATCTTTTACGGAAACGCCGACGCTCTGTGCGATCGCCAGGATTTGTTCACGCGCTTTGGACAGATCGTCTTGTTCGCGTTTTTTCATTTGCTTCTTGATGTCGTCCTGCAAGGTGCGCAGTTCGGACAGGGATAAGCTGGACAGATCCATGATATTTCCTTGTGTGAGTTGAAAAATATAACTGAACAGTTAAATTCTATCCAATTGTAACGCGATTGAGGTGATTTTTTCTGAAGATTTGATTGTTTTTTACAATTCTTTTCCCAAAACCCCCACTTCCCGGCTTTCAGGCGATGCAAGTCTTCAATCAAGGGGACGGACACCGCAGTGTACCGTCTGCGCCAGTACCTGTATTTTGTGCGGCGGCGATTCAATACAGCGCCATCGGTCACATTTATTCTGCAGTATTTTTTGTTTCATTGCAATTTATAGTAATTAAAAATTGCAATTCAAAACATACACGGGGCCAATACTATCGGCCACCATGCACCGGCCTCCAATCCCGCGTCGTCGTCCATCGCGGACATCGGTGCAGCAGATTCCACTTCAATCAAAAAGATAAGCGTCGCACGACAACATATAACCCAGAAAGTGCGCACAGCATAGCATAAAGAAAATATTCTCAGCGCTACTGATTCCAACGCTGATACTCCAGCTCTGCTGCTGCCATATATTCCAGTGGCGCAAATGAAAACTGCCCGCGATATGGCGGGCAGTATTGACGAAAACTTGCTACGAGTTTGCTATTCACCGGCAATCAAGGAATCGCCACGCCACCTTTCGGCTTCTGGGTTTTGACCACCTGCATTGCCGCGGCGATCAAACCACTCATATCGCCCAGATTGGCCGGCACGATAATCGAGTTATTTGTCTTCGCCAATTGCGCGAAGGCGCCCACATACTGTTCGGCAACTTTCAGGTTGACGGCATCTTCGCCGCCCGGCTCGCGGATGGCGGCGCCGACCTGGCGCAGCGCCTCGGCACTGGCCTGTGCCAGCGCAACGATGGCTGTGGCCTGACCTTCGGCGCGGTTGATCGATGCCTGTTTCTCGCCTTCGGAGCGGGCAATGTTCGCTTCGCGCTCGCCGCTGGCGATATTGATCTGCTCCTGCTTGCGTCCTTCCGAGGCGGCAATCAGCGCGCGCTTTTCACGCTCGGCCGTGATCTGCGCCTGCATCGCATGCAGGATTTCCTTGGGCGGTGTCAAATCCTTGATTTCATAGCGCAATACCTTGACGCCCCAATTCGCCGCCGATTCATCGATGGCATTCACGATGGCAGTATTGATATGGTCGCGCTCTTCAAATGTCTTGTCGAGTTCCATTTTACCGATCACCGATCGCAAGGTCGTTTGCGCCAATTGCGTAATGGCGGCAATATAATTCGACGAACCATATGAAGCACGCATCGCATCGGTAATCTGGAAATACAGAATGCCATCGACCTGCAATTGCGTATTGTCACGCGTAATGCACACCTGCGGCGGCACGTCGAGTGGAATTTCCTTGAGTACATGCTTATAAGCGATGCGGTCAACAAAAGGCACGACAATATTCAGGCCAGGCCCCAATACCGCATGGAACTTGCCCAGCCGTTCCACCACCCAGGCATGCTGCTGCGGCACCACATTGACCGTCTTGAAGACAAATACCAACGCCAGCAATAACAAGATCAGCGACACGCTTCCGATGCTTACTTCCATAATCTATTCTCCAGGTTATCCAACAATCAAACGGCTGCCACGCACGGCACGTATGGTGTAATGACCGGCCTGCGTATCGCTGCCGGGAATCAATTCCACATCCCACAAGGCGCCGCGATACATGACGCGCGCCGCACCATCGACCCAGTGCGCGACCGCCACGCTTTGGCCGATATCGAGATTCACATTCGGATCCTGCGCCGCATCGCGCCGCGCCGCCCTGCCAAAACGGCTGCGCCGCAATAACAGCGTAGCCGCCACGCCGACAATAGCGGCCGTCAGGGCCTGCCAGCTGCCATTTCCGCCCGCCAGCGCCACCAATCCTCCGGCGCTGACGCCGATGGCGATCATCAGCAGATAAAACGTGCCCGTAAACAGCTCCAGGATCAATACCGCGCCAGCCGCGACAAACCAGCCCACCCATTCAGCCATGATGCCTCCATCCTTGTGAATCCAAAATAAAAAACCCCGCAGCCTATATAAGCGACGGGGTTTAATGCGCTGCACTGCCTGATATTATTCTTGCCAAACACCTATATACAAGCAGTCTAACGCAATTCCGGATGGCGTCAATAGCCCGCGGCGAATTAGCGCCGCCGGCCCGGCGTTTATTTCTCGAGCAGGCTGCGCAACATCCACGCCGTCTTCTCATGCAAATCGAGGCGCTGCGTGATCAAATCGGCCGTCGGCTGGTCATTGGCTTTCTCGAGCAGCGGGAACAAACGGCGCGCCGTGCGCGCGGTCGCTTCCTGTGCCGACACCAGGTGGCTGACCATGTCCAGCGCCGGCGGCACGCCGTCGATTTCCTTGATCGAAGCGAGCTTGACGAATTCCTTGTAGGTGCCCGGCGCCGGATAGCCGAGGGCGCGGATACGCTCGGCGATCAGGTCCAGCGCGGCCCACTGCTCCGTGTATTGCGTCATGAACATCAGGTGCAGGGTGTTGAACATCGGCCCCTTGACGTTCCAGTGAAAATTATGGGTCATCAGGTACAAGGTGTAGCTGTCGGCCAGCAGGCCGGACAGGCCTTCCGCAATTTTCGCGCGGTCCGCTTCGGAAATGCCGATGTCGATCTTTGCCACTTTGCTCGGTTTCTTGCTTGCCATGTGAACTCCCGTTTCAATGTATTGGTGGAATCATTTTAGCTGATCTGGCGCAAGCCCATCGGATACTGCCGTGCGCTCCATGGCAGGCATAAAAAAACCCGCTGCCGGGTCAGTGGCAGCGGGTTTTCAAGGGGCAATAAAGAAGCTTACGCTTTCAGCGCAGCGAGCTTTTGCCACGTATCGATCACCGAGTCGGGATTCAGGGACATCGATTCGATGCCCTGCTCCATCAGCCAGACGGCGAAGTCCGGATGGTCGGAAGGACCCTGGCCGCAGATGCCGATGTACTTGCCGCGTGCCAGGCAAGCCTTGATGGCCAGGGCCAGCAGGGCTTTCACGGCGGGATCGCGCTCGTCGAAATCGGCGGCCAGCAATTCCATGCCGGAATCGCGGTCCAGGCCCAGGGTCAGCTGGGTCAGGTCGTTCGAACCGATCGAGAAGCCGTCGAAATGGTCGAGGAACTGGTCGGCCAGGATGGCGTTCGACGGCACTTCGCACATCATGATGACGCGCAGGTCGTTCTCGCCGCGCTTCAGGCCATTCTTTGCCAGCAGGTCGATGACTTTTTCGGCCTGGCCCAGGGTGCGCACGAATGGCACCATGATTTCCACGTTCGTCAGGCCCATGTCATTGCGCACGCGCTTCATCGCTTCGCATTCCATGTTGAACGCTTCGGAGAAGTCGGCCGACAGGTAGCGCGCCGCGCCGCGGAAGCCCAGCATCGGGTTTTCCTCGTCCGGCTCGTAGCGCGAACCGCCGATCAGCTTCTTGTACTCGTTCGACTTGAAGTCGGACAGGCGCACGATGACTTTCTTCGGCCAGAACGCGGCGGCGATGGTGGCGATGCCTTCGGCCAGCTTGTCGATATAGAACGCTTTCGGCGAAGCGTGACCGCGCGCCACCGATTCCACGGCCTTTTTCAGGTCGGCGTCGATGTTCGGGTATTCCAGGATCGCGCGCGGATGCACACCAATATTGTTATTGATGATGAATTCCAGGCGCGCCAGGCCCACGCCCGCATTCGGCACGGACTGGAAGTCGAACGCCAGCTGCGGATTGCCCACGTTGAGCATGATCTTGGTATCGAGTTTCGGCAATTCGCCGCGCGACACTTCCGACACTTCCGTTTCCAGCAAGCCATCGTAGATCTTGCCTTCGTCGCCTTCGGAGCAGACGACGGTGACGAACGTGCCGTCTTTCAGCACGTCGGTCGCGTCGCCGCAGCCGACGACGGCAGGCACGCCGAGTTCACGGGCAATAATTGCTGCGTGGCAAGTGCGGCCGCCACGGTTGGTGACGATGGCCGATGCGCGCTTCATGACCGGTTCCCAGTTCGGGTCCGTCATGTCGGCAACGAGCACGTCGCCTGGCTGCACGCGCTCCATGTCGGCCGGGTCGTGGATCACGCGCACGGGGCCGGCGCCGATCTTCTGACCGATGGCGCGACCGGACGTCAGCACGGTGCCCGTGCTTTTCAGCTTGAAGCGTTCCTGCACGTCGGTCGCCTTTTGCTGCGACTTGACGGTTTCAGGACGCGCCTGCAGGATGTACAGCTTGCCGTCGCGGCCATCCTTGCCCCACTCGATGTCCATCGGACGGCCGTAGTGGTTTTCGATGATGACGGCGTACTTGGCCAGCTCCACCACTTCGCTGTCGTTCAGCGAGTAGCGGTTGCGCATTTCGACGGGCACGTCGACGGTTTTCACGGAACGGCCGGCTTTCGCTTCGTTCGTGAATTCCATCTTCAGCAGCTTCGAGCCGATATTGCGGCGGATCACAGGCGACTTGCCTTTTTCCAGCATCGGCTTGTGCACATAGAATTCATCGGGATTGACGGCGCCCTGCACCACGGTTTCGCCCAGGCCATAGCTGGAAGTGACGAAGACCACGTCCTTGAAGCCCGACTCGGTATCGATGGTGAACATCACGCCGGCCGCGCCCAGGTCGGAACGCACCATGCGCTGCACGCCGGCCGACAAGGCCACTTCAGCGTGCGTAAAGCCCTTGTGCACGCGATACGAGATGGCGCGGTCGTTGTACAGCGACGCGAACACCTGTTTCATGGCTTCGAGCACGTTGTCGATGCCGACCACGTTCAGGAAGGTTTCTTGCTGACCAGCAAAAGAGGCGTCCGGCAAGTCTTCCGCCGTGGCCGAGGAACGCACGGCAAACGACATTTCGGTGTCGGAATCGGCCACCAGCTTGGCGTAGAACTGATCGATTTCAGCGGCCAGGCGTGGCTGGAACGGCGTTTCGACGATCCATTGACGGATCTCGGCGCCGGCTTGCGCCAGCGCACGCACGTCATCGATGTTCAGCCCTTCGAGGCGCTGGGCGATGCGTTCGGCCAGCGGCAAGCCGCCGTTGGCGCTATACGAAAGGAAATCGCGGAATGCCTGCGCCGTGGTGGCAAAGCCACCGGGCACGCGCACGCCGGCTTCCGCCAGCTGGCTGATCATTTCGCCCAGGGAGGCGTTCTTGCCGCCGACGGATTCGACATCCGTCATGCGCAAATGCTCGAACGAGGCAACATACACCGCATCCTTGTCTTCCTGCTGTTGCGATACTGCGTTGGTCATAATGACACCCTTACTGATGATAGAAATCTTTACGCGCGGCGCACAGACAGTCTTCTTGTTATTCTTGGCGTCGTGCAGCACAATCATACCGTTGCAGCCATTTTACCTTGTGCGGCGCAAATTGACGACGCACAATCTTGATCCGAAAACCCATGACACAAGAACCACGCCCTCCTCTGCCCTCCGCGGCCCGCACCGTCTTCTTCGTTTCCGACGGTACCGGCATCACCGCCGAGACGTTCGGCCACTCGGTGCTGACACAGTTCGATCTGCGCTTCCGTCAGATCCGCCTGCCCTTCATCGACACCATGGACAAGGCATACGATGCGGCGCGCAAGATCAACGAAGCCTTCGCCACCGATGGCCAGCGCCCGATCATTTTCTCCACCCTGGTGAAGAACGACCTGTCGGCCGTGATCCGCAAGTCCAGCGGCATGCACATGGACCTGATCCAGACCTTTGTGGCCCCGCTGGAGCAGGAGCTGGGCGTGATGTCGACCCATACCATCGGGCGCTCGCACAACATCGTCGACAGCGAGGAATACAAGAACCGCATCGAGGCGATCAACTATTCGCTGGCGCATGACGATGGGCAGTCGCACAAGAACCTGTCCTCGGCCGATGTCATTCTGGTGGGTGTTTCGCGCTCTGGCAAGACCCCGACCAGCCTGTATCTGGCCATGCAATACGGTATCAAGGCGGCCAATTATCCGCTGATTCCCGACGATTTCGAGCGCGACAAGCTGCCATCGGCCCTGCTGGAATTTAAGAATAAAATTTTCGGATTGAGCATTACGCCCGAACGTTTGTCGGAAATACGCAACGAAAGACGCGCTGGAAGCAAGTATGCGGCAATTGAAAACTGCCGTTACGAAGTCAACGAGGCGGAAAAAATGATGAAACGCGAGGGTATCCGCTGGCTTTCCTCGACCACCAAGTCGATCGAAGAGATCTCCACGACGATCCTGCAAGAGATCAAGCCGAACCGCCGCGAGTACTAGCACGCCTGACCAAACCTGCTGCGCGTCGGTATAGGCGGCTTGCGATGCTCACCGGCTCGGCGCCCCCGTACTCAAGTACGGTTGCGCTTCTCGGCCACCTCTCCCTTCCGCTCGCGAAGGTTTTGTCAGGCGTTCGCCTCGCGGGACAGCACCGTCAGCGCCGCCACCAATTGGTCCAGTTCAGCGGTGGTGGTGGTGATTGCCACCGTGGCGCGCACGATGTCGGCATCGCCGATATTGCGCTGCACGGTAAAGACGCCAAAACGCTGCAGCAAGGCTTGCTGCAGCGCGCGCGCCTCCATGCCGTCGACGGCAAAGGCGACCAGCGCCGTGCCGCGTTTGGCATCGAGCGGCGACAGGATGCGCACGCCGGGCAACTGCGCCGCCCGCTCGACCCAGTAATTGCGCAGCCAGGCCAGGCGTTCGTTCTTGGCCGGCGTGCCGCCCAGGCGCGCATGGAAGTCCAAGGCGGCAGGCGCGGCCAGGATGGCGCCGATCGGCGGCATGCCCATGTGCAGGCGGCTGCGGATATCGTCCAGCGGATAATCGTCGTCGCCACAATGCGGCTCGATCTTGTGCAATTGCGAGGCGCGGATATACACGACACCGAGTCCCGCCGGCGCCCCCAGCCATTTGTGCAGATTGAATCCGGCAAAATCGACACCCATGGCCTGCACGTCGACGTCGACCTGCCCCAGCGCATGGGCGCTGTCAAGCAGCACGTCGATACCGTGTTCGCGCGCCAGCGCCATGATGGCCTTCAGCGGCAACTGCTGCCCATTGGCCGGCGTCACCTGCGACAGCAGCAGCAATTTGGGCTTGACGGCCTGGCGCATGGCTTGCGCGTAGCGGGCGATGATCTCGTCATCGCCGATGGGCAAGTTCAATGCGACTGGCGTGCTGGTGACGCCACGGCGCTGCGCCAGCCAGCGCATGGCCGTGCGCATGGCCGGATAGTCGAGATTACTCCACAGCACGGTATCGCCGGGCGCCAGGCCGTGGTATTGCGTGATCAGCACCTGCATCGACTCGGTGCCGCTGCGGGTCAGCAGGATTTCATGCGGTTCGGCATGGATCAGCGCGGCGACGCGCCGGCGCAGAATATCCACATGCGTGCGCGTGAATTCGCCGCGCACGAAAGGACTCAGTTGCTCGTTGGTGTAGCGCACGGCCTGCTCGAAGGCCGCTTGCACGGGGGCGGCCATGGCGCCGAAATAGCCGTGCTCGAGATTGACGATGGCGTCGGGCGGCGCGGGATAAAACCTGGCTACCTGGCGCCACCAGGCCTCGTCACGCGTGGCACCGTCGGCAAGCAAGGGCAGAACTGCATGGTCAGGCATGGCGGGCCTTGCTGTGAAAGTATCAGGACTGACCCTGGCGCAGCTGCTCGAAGAAGCACACGGCGGCGCAGGCGGCCACGTTCAGCGATTCGATCTGGCCCAGGTGGGGAATGACTACCTGGTGCGTGGCCATCGACAGCAGGTCGTCGGCCACGCCCTGCCCTTCATGGCCGAACAGCCAGGCGACGGGCTGGCGCAGGTCGACGTCGTACAGACGCTGCGTGGCGTAGCCGCTGGTGGCCAGCGTCGCCACCTTGGCGTTCGATACGAGTGCCGCCAGGTCGACGTTTTCAAAGATGTCGAGCACGAAGTGCGCGCCCATCGCCGCGCGCAGCACCTTGGGCGACCAGCAGAAGGCCGTGCCGGCGCTGCAGTACACCTGCGTGATGCCGGCGGCGGCAGCGCTGCGCAGGATGGAGCCCACGTTGCCCGGGTCTTGCAGGTTATCGAGCAGCACGGCCGACACGCTCAGGGGCTGCGTGACGGCCCGTTCCGGCGTTTCGACGAGGAACATCACGCCCACGCCGTGCTCGACCTGGCTCACCGCGTTATACAAGGCATCGGGCAAGCCCAGTACATGCGCGCGCCGGCTTTCCAGCTGGCCGACGATGTCCGCCACTTCGGGGTTCTGCAAGGCGCTTTCGCTGACGATGCACTGCTCCGGCATGCCGCGCAGCTGCAGATAGGATTGGCACAGGTGCACGCCGTCGAGCAGGGTGCGGCCCGACTTGCGGCGCGCCTGCGAACTGCCCGCCAGCTTCAATAAATCCTTGTATTGCGCATTGTCGCGCGAGGTGATCGTCTTCATGCCGCCACCTCCTGCCCGCCAAACAGCGCGATCACGTTGCGCACGGGCGCGAACGAGCGGCGGTGCACGGGCGAGGCGCCGTGCAGGTGCAGGCGCTCCAGGTGCAGCTTGGTGCCATAGCCCTTGTGCTGGTCGAAGCAGTACTCGGGATAGGCCGCATGCAGGTGCACCAGCGCCGCATCGCGCGCCGTCTTGGCCAGGATGGAAGCGGCGGAAATGGAATCGACCTTGTCGTCGCCGCCGATGATGGCCATGCCGCGTATCGGCATCACGGGGCAGCGGTTGCCGTCGATCAGTGCCAGGGTCGGCACGGTCGCCAGGGACTCGACGGCGCGGCGCATGGCCAGCATCGACGCCTGCAAGATGTTCAGGTTGTCGATCTCTTCTTCCGACGCTTCGGCGATGGCCCAGGCCAGGGCCTTGGCCTTGATTTGCGGCGCCAGCAGGTCGCGCCTGGCTTCGCTGAGTTTTTTCGAATCGCGCAAGCCGTCGATGGGCTGGTTCGGGTCGAGGATCACGGCGGCGGCGAACACGGGGCCGGCCAGCGGACCGCGGCCTGCCTCGTCGACGCCGCAGATGATTTCATCGAGCGAGAATGGCAAGTCGTCAAACAGGCCGGGATAGATATTTTTCACGTTGAATCTTTGGTTGGTGCTGCGGTTGAAGCGGTGATTCGAGCTTACTTGCGGTTGGCGGCGATGACCTGCATGACGGCGTTGGCGCTCTCGCGCGCGCTGTCGCGCAGCAGGCTGTGGTGCATGTCCGTGAAGCGCTGCACCAGGCGCAAACGGCCCGGCACGTCGCTCAGCTGCTGCCACATGGCATCGGCCAGCGCTTGCGGGCTGGCCGCGTTTTGCAGCAGCTCGGGCACCAGGTAATCGCGCGCCAGGATGTTCGGCAAGCCTATCCATGGCTGGTAGCCCATGTGGCGCATGATTTCCCACGAAGCGCGCATCATCTTGTAGGCGATGACCATCGGTTTCTTGTACAGCGCCACTTCCAGCGACGCCGTTCCGGAAGCCACCAGCACCGCATCGGCGGCGCAGATGGCCGTGTGCGAGCCGCCATCGGTGAGCAGGATTTCGACGTCCTGCAAGCCCGCCTCACGGATCAGTTGCAAAAAGTACTGGCGCTGCTTTTCGCCGGCCATGGGCGCGACGAAACGCAGGGAGCGGTCGCGCGCCAGCAGCAGCTTGCAGGCGCCGACAAACGCCACGGTATTGTATTTGAGTTCGCCCATGCGGCTGCCCGGCATCAGGGTCACGACATTCGCGTCTTCCGGCAAGCCAAGGACACGGCGCGCGGCCGCTTCGTCGGGCTGCAGGGGGATCATCTCGGCCAGCGGATGGCCGACATAGGTAACGGGCACGCCTGCCTTGCGGTAGATCTCTTCCTCGAAGGGGAAGATCACCAGCATATGCGAGACGGCCTTGATGATTTTCTTGATGCGTCCACCGCGCCAGGCCCAGATCTGCGGCCCGATGTAGTGCACGGTAGGGATGCCGCCTTCCTTCAGTTGCTGCTCGAGTCCCAGGTTAAAGCCCGGGTAGTCGGCGCCGATGAAGACGGCGGGACGCTCCGCCAGCAGCTGGTCGCGCAGCGCGTTCTGGATGCCCTTGATTTCGCGGTAGCGGGGAATGATCTCGAACAGGCCGCGCACGGTCAATTTGTCGAGCGGCCAGTCGGACACGAAGCCCTGCCTGGCCATGTGCTCGCCGCCGATGCCGTGGAAGCGCGCGCCGGGCAGCTGCGGCACGAGGCCGGACAGCAGCCGGCTGGCCAGCAGGTCGCCCGACACCTCGCCGGCGACGATGGCGACATTGGCGACACCGAGGCCGCGGTCCTGGTCAGCGGACGATGCCACGCGACGCCACGCCAAGGAATTCGCGCATGGCGCGAATGTGTTGCGCCACCTCGGGCGAGGAAGCCTGCTCTTCTTCGAACAGGGCCGCCTTGGACTCTTCCAGGGTCAGTCCCGCGCGGTAGATGAGCTTATACGCGGCGCGGATGCCGTTGATCTGCTCGCGCGTAAAGCCGCGGCGTTTCAAGCCTTCGATATTGACGCCATGGGCCTGCGCCGGGTTGCCGTTCAACAGGACGAACGGCGGCACGTCCTGCGTCAGGCTGGTGCTCATGCCGACAAAGGCGTGCGCGCCGATCTTGCAGAACTGGTGCACATTGGCGAAGCCGCTCATGATGACCCAGTCGCCGATTTCCACGTGGCCCGCCAGCTGCGCGTTGTTCGAAAAGATAGTGTTGTTGCCCACCAGGCAGTCGTGCGCCAGGTGCACATACGCCGAGATCCAGTTGTCATTGCCCAGGCGCGTCACGCCGCCGCCCTGCACGGTGCCCGTGTTGAAGGTGCAGAACTCGCGGATGGTGTTGCGGTCGCCGATTTCCAGGCGCGTCGCCTCGCCCGCCCATTTTTTATCCTGCGGCTGCGCACCGATGGAAGAAAACTGGAACAGGTGGTTGTCGCTGCCGATCGTCGTGTGGCCGTCGATCACCACGTGCGGGCCGACCCTGGTGCCGGCGCCGATGCGCACATGCGGACCGATGATGGTGTACGGACCCACCTCGACCGAGCTGTCGAGCTCGGCCTTCGGATCGATGACTGCCGTGGAGTGGATGGCCGCCATGTTACTGCCCCGCTGGCTGGCTCGCAGACTGGCTGGCATCTTGCGCGCTGCGGATGGTGCACATCAGTTCCGCTTCCACCGCCAGCTTGCCGTCGACCGTACCGACGGCCTTGTATTTCCAGATGCCGCGCGAGACGCGCAGGATTTCGACGTCCATCTTCAATTGGTCGCCCGGTTCGACTGGACGCTTGAAGCGCGCATTGTCGATACCGACAAAGTACACGACCGAATTCTCGTCCGGCTTCACGCCCATCGACAGGAACGACAGCAGGGCCGCCGTCTGCGCCAGCGCTTCGATCATCAGCACGCCGGGCATGACCGGCTTGTGCGGGAAATGGCCCTGGAAGAACTCTTCGTTGACCGTTACATTCTTGATGGCGGTGATGGTTTTATCGGCTTCCCAGTCCAGCACGCGGTCGACCAGCAGCAGCGGGTAGCGATGCGGCAGCAGCGATTTGATGGCGAGGATGTCGAGGGTCTTTTTTTCAGTAGTCATTTTTCGTCTTGCGTGGTCAGTGTTTTAATTGTTTTTTCAAGCGCGCGGATCTTCTCGCGCATGCTTGACAGGTTGCGCACGATGGCCGCGCTCTTTTCCCAGTCGGCGTTCTTGGCCAGCGGATAAAAGCCCGTGTACTGGCCCGCTTCCAGGATCGAACGCGAGACCATGCTGCCCGAGCCCACGTGGACGCGGTCGGCAATGGTCAGGTGGCCCAGCACCATGGCGGCGCCGCCAAAGGTGCAGTACTTGCCGATGATGGCGCTGCCGGCCACGCCGACACAGCCGGCCATGGCCGTGTGCGCGCCGATATGGCAGTTGTGGCCGATCTGGATCTGGTTATCGAGCTTGACGCCATCTTCGATGATGGTGTCGGCCAGTGCGCCGCGGTCGATGGTGGTGTTGGCGCCGATATCGACATCGTCACCGATCACCACCCTGCCCGTCTGCGGTATCTTGATGTAGACGCCGCCTTCGTTGGCGAAGCCGAATCCGTCGGTGCCGATCACGGCGCCCGAATGGATGATGCCGCGCTGGCCGATCACGCAGCGCGCGTGAAAGGTCACGTTGGCGAACAGCTGGGTACCGGCGCCGATGACGGCGTCGCGCCCCACCACGCAGCCGGGGCCGATGACGCAGCCGGCGCCGATCACGGCGCCCGCTTCGATCACCGCATGCACGCCGACGGAGGCGCTGGCGTCAACCTGCGCGCTGGCGTCGACAAAGGCGCCCGGATGGATGCCGATTGGTGCCGTGATCTCGTGCAGGGCGGCGAAATACTGCGCCGCGCGCGCGAAATACACATAGGGATTCGGGGTGACGATGCGCGCGCCGGCGTAGTCGACGCCGATCAGCGCATCGTCGGCCGGCGTGAGGATCAGCGCGGCGGCGCCGCTCTGGGCCGCCTGTGCGCGGAATTTGCTATTGCTCAGAAAGCTGATGTGCGAAGCGCCGGCGTCGGCCAGCGGTGCGATACCTGACACTTCCAGGTTGGGATCGCCCGCCAACTGCCCGCCGAAGCGTTCGACCAATTCTCCTAGTCGAGTGCCCATCTAATTACCTCTATTCTAATATCACTTGTCCAGCGCCTTCAATACCTTGTCGGTAATGTCGATGCGCGGGCTGGCCCACAGGGCTTCCTGCAGCACGATGTCATATCCTTCGATATGCGCCATCTGCTGGATGATGGTGTTGGCCTTTTCCGCGATGGCGCTGCGCTCTTCATTCGTGCGCTGGCTCAGGTCTTCGCGGAACTCGCGCTGGCGGCGTTGCAGCTCCTTGTCCAGCTCGAAAAACTCGCGCTGGCGCTTGGCGCGCTCCGCCTCGCTCAGGGTCGGCATGTCCTTTTCCAGGGCTTCGTTGGCCACCTTGAAGCGGGCAGCCAGTTCCTGCACGGCTTTTTCGCGCGAGCGGAACTCTTCGGCCAGCTTGGCGCTGGCCAGCTTGGCCAGCCTCGATTCGTTATAAATACGTTCGCTGCTGATCCAGGCGATCTTCGACTCCTGAGCCTGCGCCTGCACCGGCAACAGCGAACTCCAGCACAATGCGATCACGGCAAGGGTCTTGGGCAGGGTAGCGGATGCGGTGTTCATGATACTCCATGGTCAAAAAGTAAAAGCTGTCGCCCCCGTTCAGATGGCCGGTCAGAAACCGGTGCCCATCTGGAACTGGAAGCGCTCCAGGCGGTCCGTCGGCTTGGCGTTCAGGGGCTTGGCGTAGCTCAGCTTGAGCGGGCCCACCGGTGAAATCCAGCTGATGCCCAAGCCAGCAGAATAGCGCAATTGCGAGATCCGCATTTTTTCGCCTTCCTGGTAGACCTGGCCGCCGTCAAGGAAACCGAACCAGCGCAAGCTGCGGTCATTGCCCGAACCGGGGAATGGCATCTGCAGTTCCGCATTACCGATCAGGCGCGAAGCGCCGCCCAAGGCATCGTTGGTGCTCGGTTCGACCGCGCCCAGCGAGGAACTCAGGTAGCCGCGCACCGAACCGATGCCGCCGCCGTAGAAGTTCTTGAAGACCGGATACACGTGCTTGCCGATACCGTGGCCGTAATCGATCTCGCCCTTCAGCGCCAGGGTGACCTTGCTGAACAACGGACGGAAATACTGGTGCTCATAAATGGCGCGGAAGTATTTCTGGTCGCCGATCAGGTCGGCCTCGAGGTTGACGCGCTGGTAGCGGCCGATCGATGGCGTCAGGGCGCTGTCGCGGCTGTCGCGCTGCCATGCCGCCGTCAGCGGGATGGAATTCGTGGTGGCCGAACCGATACCGTCGGACGGGCCGCCATTGTCGATCACGTACTGCTTGAAGCGGATCGGGCTGGTGATATCGGTTTCGATGCGCGAGCGCTCGGCGCCGATGCCGAAGAAGACGGTGTCGACTTCCGAGAACGGCACGCCGAAACTGACGCGGCCACCGGTCTGCTTGATCTTGTAGCTGCCGATGTTCAGCGCCGGCGGTTCCGTCGTGCGCAGATAGACTTCGAAGCTGCGCGAAATGCCGTCGTCCGTGAAGTACGGATTGGTTTGCGAAAACGCGATCGTGCGGCTGTAATGGCTGGTATTGAGTTCAATGCCGACCGTGTTGCCGCTACCGGCGAAGTTGGCTTGCGAAATCGAGGCCGACAGGGTGAATTTTTCCGATTGCGAGAAGGCGCCGCCGATCAGGAAGTTACCGGTCGGTTTTTCCACCACCGTCACGTTGACGTCGACCTGGTCGGTCGTACCCTGCGCTTCCGGCGTGTCGATGGTCACGTCCTTGAAGTAGCCGAGGCGGTCGACACGGTCGCGCGACAGCTTGATCTTGTTGCTGTCGTACCAGGACGATTCGAACTGGCGGAATTCGCGGCGGATGACTTCATCGCGCGTGGTGGTGTTGCCGGCGATATTCATGTGGCGCACGTAGACGCGCTTGCCCGGATCGATGAAGAAGGTGAAACCGACTTCATGCTTTTCGCGGTTGATCTCGGGATTGGCGTTAACGTTGGCAAACGCATAGCCGAACGTGGCCAGGCGGTCCTGGATGCGCTTGTTCGTCGCCGTCAGGCGCGCGCCCGAGTAGATGTCGCCTTCGCGCATCAGGTTCAGCGCTTTGAGCTCTTCTTCGCGGCCGAACATCTCGCCTTCGAACTTGGTGCCGGCGATCTTGTACTTTTCACCTTCGGTGATGTTGATCGTCAGGTAGATGTCTTTTTTATCGGGCGTGATCGACACTTGCGTCGAATCGACCTGCATCTCGATGTAGCCGCGGTCCAGATAGTAGGACTTCAGCGCTTCGATGTCGCCCGTCAGCTTGGTCTTCGAATACTGGTCGGCCTTGGTGTACCAGCTGAACCAGCCGCCCGTGTTCAGGGCCAGCTGCTCGCGCAGTTCCTTGTCCGTGAAGGCCTTGTTGCCGACGATGTTGATCTGCTTGATGCGGGCCACGTCGCCCTCGTCGACGGCGAACACCACGTTGACGCGGTTGCGCTCGATCGGCGTGACGGTGGTGGTGATCTTCACGCCGTACAGGCCATGCGACAGGTACTGGCGCTTGAGTTCCTGTTCCGCGCGGTCGACGGAGGCCTTGTCGAAAATCTTGGCTTCACCGACGCCGATTTCCTTCAGCGCCTTGACCAGCACGTCCTTTTCAAATTCCTTGGTACCGGTAAATGCCACGCTGGCGATGGCCGGACGTTCCTCGACCAGCACCACCAGCACGTCGCCATCGGCTTCCAGGCGCACATCCTTGAACATGCCCGTCGCATACAGGGCCTTGATGGCGGCAACGCTCTTCTCGTCGGAGAACGTTTCGCCGACACGCACCGGCAGGTAGGCAAAGACGGTGCCCGCTTCAGTACGCTGGATCCCTTCGACCCGGATGTCCTTGACAGTAAATGGCTGGACGGCCAGCGCGTGGCCGGAACAGATGGCCATGACGGCGGCGCCGATCAGGCTGCGGCGAAAGGAAGGCAAGGCAAAACGAGCAGAATGTAATTTCATTGGGGTTATTCAATGGGTAAATCAATGGACAACATACACAAAAGATTGCTTGTGCGACTCACGCAATGGCCTCAACCAGCGTCCTAATTCAGCAATCGCAACACGTCATTAAAGACGGCAAGCACCATCAAGGTCAGCAACAAACCTATCCCCAGGCGCTGGGCAATCTCGCCTACGCGCTCCGGCAAGGGGCGTCCGGTCAAAACTTCCAGCGAATAATACAGCAAATGCCCGCCATCCAGAACAGGAATGGGTAGCAAATTCATCACGCCCAGACTGATACTGATGAAGGCGATGAAGCTCAGGTAGCTTACCAAGCCGATGCGCGCCGTCTGGCCCGCGTAATCGGCGATGGTAATGGGTCCCGTCACATTCTTCAGAGAAACCTGGCCGGTGATCATTTTGCCCAGCATTTTCAGGCTCATGACACTGGTATCCCAGACCTTGGCGGACGCCTTGCCCACGGCAGAGAACGGTCCGGAGGCCACGGTGATCATATCCGGCACCTGTCCCAGCTTTGCTTGTATCTTACCAACTGTTACAGCTCCCTCTGCCCCGGCGCCCGGCACGGCGTCCGGCGTAATGGGCAAAGTCAGGTCCTGGCCCTGGCGCAAGAGCTGCAATTGCAAGGTGCGGCCCGGCGCCTGGCTCAGGGTGGCGATGACGGCCGCCACGTCGTGCACGGGTTGTTCGTCGATGGCCAGGATCTGGTCGTTTTTCTGCAGGCCGGCGCGCGCGGCGGCGCCATCGGGCATGATTTCCATCAGGGTGGGCGCGGAACGGGCCAGGGTCAACCCCAGCTTGCCCAGCACGTCGCCTTCCAGGTCCGTCTCCGTCAGGCTGGCCGTCGGCAAGGTCGCTTCCTGCTGACCACGGTCGGGACGGCGCACTTCGATGCGCGCCGGCAGCTTGTCGAGGGTAGCCTGGATCAGTTCCCAGCGCAGCTCGGACCAGCTGGCCACGGGCTTGCCATTTACCGACTCGACCGTATCGCCGCTGCGCAAGCCGGCCGCATAGGCGGCAGTCTGTTCGGCCACGGGACCGAGCTTGCTCGACGGCTCTTCGATGCCATGCATGAACAGGCCCGCGTACAGCACGATGGCGACGAGGAAGTTGGCCAGCGGGCCGGCGGCCACGATGGCGATGCGGCGCCACACGCTCTGGCGCGTGAATTCGCGGCGCAATTCGCTTTCCGACAAGTCGCTGAGGTCTTGCGCGCGGCTGTCGAGCATGCTGACATAGCCGCCCAGCGGCAGCGCGGAGATCGCCCATTCCGTCTGGTCCTTGCCAAACTTGCGCGAATACACCACTTTTCCCATGCCGATCGAGAAACGCAGCACTTTCACGCCGCACCAGCGCGCCACCAGGTAGTGGCCCAGCTCGTGCAGGGTAATCAGCGAACCGAGCGCGACGATAAAGGCCAGCAACGTGGTGATGAGCGTCATGCAGCCAGCCTTTGCGCGATATACGCGTGCGCGGCCGCTCTGGCCAGGCGGTCCTGCTCCATCACGGCGTCGATGCTCGAAGCGGCGCCATGCGGCACCGTCTCGATCACGTGCGCGATGACCCTGTCGATCTGGCGGAAGCCGATCTGTTCGTCAAGAAACGCTTGCACGGCCACTTCATTGGCCGCATTGAGCAAAGCCGGCGCCGTGCCGCCCGCGCGCAAGGCGTCGAAGGCCAGCGCCAGGCAGGGGAAACGGCGGAAATCGGGACGTTCGAACTGCAAGGTGGCCACTTGGGCCAGGTCCAGCTGCGCCACGCCGGACGCGATGCGCTGCGGATACGCCAGCGCATGGGCGATCGGCGTGCGCATGTCCGGATTACCCAGCTGGGCCAGCACGGAACCGTCGATGTACGAAACCATCGAATGGATCACGCTTTGCGGGTGGATCAACACCTCGATCTGGTCGGCCGGCGCGCCGAACAGCCAGTGCGCCTCGATCACTTCCAGGCCCTTGTTCATCATGGTGGCCGAATCGACGGAAATCTTGCGCCCCATGGCCCAGGTCGGATGCCTGCATGCCTGGTCCGGCGTGACCGTGTCGAGCGTCTCGACGTCGCGCGTCAGGAAAGGGCCGCCGGAAGCCGTCAGCACGATTTTCGCCACGCCCGCGGCGCCCGGCGCGCGGCCATGGGCGTGCGGCATGCATTGGAAGATGGCGTTGTGTTCGCTGTCGATGGGCAGCAGCACGGCGCCGTTGTCATGCACGGCATCGATGAACAGCTGGCCGGACATGACCAGCGCTTCTTTATTGGCCAGCAATACTTTCTTGCCGGCACGCGCTGCCGCCAGGGTGGGCGCCAGGCCGGCCGCGCCGACGATGGCCGCCATCACGCCCGTCACCTGTGGCGCGCTGGCGATGTCGCACAGGGCGTCCACGCCGTACTCGACTTGCGTATCGACGCCCTGCCCGCGCAGCAAACGCGTCAGTTCAAGGGCGGCGTCGGCCGTGCCGACGACGGCGCGCCGGGGGCGAAATTGCAGGCACTGGGCGGCCAGTTCGGCCACGCGGCTGTGGGCGCTCAGCGCATACACGCTGTATTGCTCCGGATGACGCGCGAGGACGTCCAGGGTGGACACGCCGATCGAGCCGGTCGCGCCAAGAATGGTGATGTATTGCATGAGTTTCCTTAAAGCCAGCTGGCCACGAGGGCGGCAAATGGCAAGACCGGGATCAGCGCATCGATACGGTCGAGTACGCCGCCATGGCCGGGCAGCAGCTTGCTGCTGTCCTTGATGCCGGCGCGGCGCTTCAGCTGGGATTCGAACAGGTCGCCGACGATGCTGGCCGCAACGATCAGCAGCAGCACCAGCAAGGCCACCAGCCAGCCGCGGCGCAATTGCAGCTGCACGGCGAAGGTGTCTTGCAATACCGGCAGCGATGGCGCGGCCACGATGGTGATGGCGGAGATGACCAGCACGGCGATGCCGCCGCCGATGGCGCCTTCCCAGGACTTACCTGGGGAAATACTTGGCGCCAGTTTGCGCTTGCCGAACGCCTTGCCCGAGAAATAGGCGCCGATATCGGCGATCCACACGAGGGCCATCACGGACAGCAGGTACAAAGGGCTATGCAGGAACAGGGCGATGATGGCGACGAAGCAGCCGACGATGGTCACCGGGTACACGAAGCTGAGCAAGGTATTGCCCAGGCCTTCGGTGGGCGGCAAGCCTGTTGCCAGCGAAGGCACGAAGCGGATCAGCCAGATGGCCACGCACAGGGCGAACCAGAAATTGAGCTGCGCCATGCCGTTGCCGACAAAAAAAGTATACGCGAAGGCGGCAGTCCAGACGGCGGCGATCAGCAGCGCGTGGCGATTTTTGAAGATGCGGAAGCTTTCCCAGACGGCGGCGCCGAAGAACGCCGTGGCGATCACGGCGAAGGCGGGGAAATAATTCAGATACAGAACCGGCAGCAAGACCGCCAGGAGGACCAGGGCGGTGATTATCCGTGTTTTCAGCATCAGTTTGTCTTTTCAGTTAATTGCGCGCTGGTACGGCCAAAGCGCCGTTCGCGCTGCTGGTAAGACGCGATTGCCGCGTCGAGGCACTCGCCATTGAAGTCGGGCCAGAAAGTTTCGGTGAAAAACAACTCAGTGTACGCCAGTTGCCACAGGAGGAAATTGGAAATGCGCTGCTCGCCGCCCGTGCGGATGAACAGGTCGGGCTCGGGTGCGTAAGCCATGGCCAGGTGCGGCGCCAGTTGCTCTTCCGTGTAAGCGTGTCCGGCAGACTGGCCATCGGCGAGCGCCTGGGCCGTCATTTTATTGACTGCCTGCATGATGTCCCAGCGGCCGCCGTAGTTGGCGCAGATGGACACCGTCAGGCGCGTGTTGTTCGCCGTCTTGCGCTCCGCATTGGCGATCAGGGTTTGCAGCTCGTCGTTGAAGCGCGACAAGTCACCCACCACCTTCAGGCGGATGTCGTTCGCATGCATCTTGACCACTTCGCGTTCCAGCATCGTGACGAACAGGCGCATCAGCATCGACACCTCTTCTTCCGGGCGGCGCCAGTTTTCCGAGCTGAAAGCAAACAGGGTCAGGTATTCGACGCCGCGCTCGATGCAAGCCTCGACGATGCCGCGCACGGCATCCGCGCCCTTGACGTGGCCAGCCACACGCGGCAGGAAGCGCTTGGTTGCCCAGCGACCATTGCCATCCATAATGATTGCCACATGGCGCGGCACCGTGCCCACTTCAGGTACTGCCGTTGTCGAACTCGAATAGATCATGAAAACACGAATACCAAAAAATAAAAGATAACTATTATGCTCCAAATAGCACTGCCCGGAAAAGCCGTGCTTTTCCGGGCAGCGCCAAAAGGACTGAAAACTAGACGGTCAGCACTTCTTTTTCTTTGTCGACAACCATCTTGTCGATGTCGGCAATAAACTTGTCCGTCAGCTTCTGCACTTCTTCCGACGAGCGACGCTCATCGTCCTCGGAGCAGGCTTTTTCCTTGACCAGTTTTTTCAGCGACTCATTCGCATCGCGGCGAATGTTACGCACGGCGATTTTCGCGTCTTCCGCTTCGCTCTTGACCAGCTTGACCATTTCCTTGCGGCGCTCTTCCGTCAGCGGCGGCGTCGGAACGCGGATCAGGTCGCCCTGTGCCGATGGGTTCAGACCCAGGTCGGCGTCGCGGATGGCTTTTTCGATGGTGTTGGCCATCTTCTTCTCGTACGGCTGCACGCCGATGGTGCGCGCATCGATCAGGGTCACGTTGGCCACCTGGGTCAACGCCGTCGGCGAACCGTAGTACTCGACCATCACGTGGTCCAGGATACCCGTATGGGCGCGGCCGGTACGCACTTTGGCCAGGTCGGCCCGCAGTGTTTCCAGCGACTTCGTCATGCGTTCCTGGGTATTTTTCTTAACGTCAGCTAAGGACATTGCTGTACTCCTTGTCTTGATAATAATGAATATTGCTACTTCGCTTGCGATGAAAACACCAGCGCAGTCGGGAGTGCCAAAAACCGTTCAGGGCAAGGCGCGGCGCCGAATGTACGGCAAGGCACTGCAACGCAGCCATGGACGGCTTCTCGGCGCTCCGCTTCCCTTATACGTGAACCAAGGTGCCTTCGTCTTCGCCCATGATGACGCGCATCAGCGCGCCCGGCTTGGTGATCGAAAACACTTTAATCGGCAGTTTCTGGTCGCGGCACAGGGCGAATGCGGTGGCATCCATTACTTGCAGATGCTTGGCGATGGCGTCGTCGAACGTAATCGTGTGGAACAGGGTGGCGTTCGGATCCTTCTTCGGATCGGCTGTGTAGACGCCGTCGACCTTGGTGGCCTTCAGGACGATCTCGGCGCTGATCTCGGAACCGCGCAGGGCGGCTGCCGTATCGGTGGTGAAGAACGGATTGCCGGTACCGGCAGCAAAGACGACCACTTTGCCTTCTTCCAGGTATTGCAGGGCTTTCGGGCGGACGTACGGCTCGACCACTTGTTCGATGCCGATGGCCGACATGACGCGCGCGGTAATGCCGACATGGCGCATGGCATCGGCCAGGGCCAGTGCGTTCATCACCGTGGCAAGCATGCCCATGTAGTCGGCGGTGGCGCGGTCCATGCCTTGCGCACCAGGCGCGACGCCGCGGAAGATATTGCCGCCGCCAATCACGATTGCCAGTTCCACACCCAACTTCGCCACCTCGGCCACATCGGCCACCATGCGCTCGATCGTGGCGCGGTTGATGCCGTAGGGATCATCGCCCATCAGGGCTTCGCCGGACAACTTGAGGAGGACGCGCTTGTAGGCTGGTTTTGACATGAGCTGGGGCTCCATAAATGAGGTTATTCGAGTATGACATGGCGCAGCGCCTTGCAGCGCCGGATAGGCGGGAGGAAGCTGCCCATGCCGCCGCCCGGCACACAGGTGCGGGCGGGCCAAAAAAACGGGCCTCTCGGCCCGCTTTACTTACGCTCCCTGGGAGGCAGCCATCTGTGCTGCGACTTCTGCTGCGAAGTCGTCTTGCTTCTTCTCGATGCCCTCGCCCACTACGTACATGGCGAAACCTTTGACGCTGGTGTTAGCCGCCTTCAGCATTTGCTCAACCGACAGCTTGTCGTTTTTCACGAAAGCTTGGTTCAGCAGGGAAACTTCTTTCAAGAACTTCTGTACGGAACCTTCCAGGCGCTTGGCCAGGATTTCCGGCGATTGCGCTGGCTTGCCTTCGGCGGCCGCTTTGGCTGCGTCTTCTTCGGCTTTCAGTTGTGCAACCGAACGCTCTTTTTCGATCAGTTCCGCAGGAACTTCGTTCGACGACAGCGACACTGGCTTCATGGCAGCGATGTGCATGGCCACGTCTTTGCCCACTTGCTCATCGGGGCCGTCGAATTCGACGATCACGCCAATGCGCGAACCGTGCAGGTACGAAGCCAGCTTGGCGCTGGTTTCGAAACGCTGGAAGCGGCGGATGGTCATGTTTTCGCCGATTTTGCCGATCAGGGCAGCGCGCACGTCTTCCAGGGTCTTGCCATCGAGTGGCAGGGCCAGCAGGGCAGCGACGTCAGCCGGGTTGTGTTCCGCTACCAGACGGGCAGCGTTGTTGGCCAGTGCCAGGAAATCGTCGTTTTTCGCAACGAAGTCGGTTTCCGAGTTCACTTCGACCAGGGCGCCTACGCCATTGGCGATGTAGGTTGCCACGACGCCTTCAGCGGTGATGCGTGCCGATGCTTTCGATGCCTTGCCGCCCAGTTTGACGCGCAGGATCTCTTCCGCACGAGCCATGTCGCCTTCGGCTTCGGTCAGTGCTTTTTTGCATTCCATCATTGGTGCGTCGGTTTTGCCGCGCAATTCGCCTACCATCGCTGCTGTAATCGCTGCCATGTGTTTCTCCTGATTCGGTGAGTCGATAGTCGCGGCCGGGCATGCATGCCTCGCCAGCGGTCACTATCGTTTTTTTGTTAAAAAAAAGGGGGAGCTGCTGCCACCCCTTTTCCCTTACTGCTGTGCTTACAAACGGCTATCTTGCGATAGCCTGGCCATTAAGCCTGTTCGTTAACTTCGACGAATTCGTCGCCAGCGGCTGCTTTAACCATTTCAACAACTTCGTTACCGGCAGCTGCACGGCCTTCGATGATTGCGTCAGCAACACCGCGAGCGTACAACATGATGGCTTTCGAGGAGTCATCGTTACCTGGGATCACGAAGTTCACGCCTTCTGGGGAGTGGTTGGTATCGACAACGCCGATGACCGGGATACCCAGTTTAGCCGCTTCGGTGATCGCACCTTTGTGGTAGCCGACGTCGACGACGAAGATTGCGTCAGGAATGCCGCCCATGTCCTTGATGCCGCCGATCGATTTTTGCAGCTTGATCATTTCGCGGGAGAACATCAGCGCTTCTTTTTTCGACAGCTTCTCGATCGAACCGTCTTCGATCATCACTTCCATGTCTTTCAGACGCTTGATCGAGGTTTTGATCGTTTTGAAGTTGGTCAGCATGCCGCCCAACCAACGTTGATCAACGAAAGGCACGCCAGCGCGTTGTGCTTCAGCAGCGATGATTTCGCGAGCTTGACGCTTGGTGCCAACCATCAGGATGGTGCCACGGTTTGCAGCCAGTTGACGCACGTGCTTCATTGCGTCCTGGTACATCGCCATGGTTTTTTCCAGGTTGATGATGTGGATCTTGTTGCGATGGCCGAAGATGAACGGTGCCATTTTTGGATTCCAAAAACGGGTTTGGTGACCAAAGTGGACACCGGCTTCCAGCATTTCGCGCATTGTTACGGACATTATTAACTCCAGGGTTGGGTCTGGAATCCGATCAGTCACCATACAGGCACCCTTGTCGACCGGATTCGCGTGTTTATATAAATTAAAGACACTGTTTTACTGCATTGCTTAAAAGAGAATTCAAGCAACCCGGGATTCTACACTGAAATGCCTGCCGCATCAAGTCCGCACCGCAAATCGCGCGCCCGGCGGAAACAGCCGGCGCACCACGATGGTGCAAGGCGTGGCCGCACCGCCTTTTCATCCGCTTTCTCCCCACAAATCCCCTCCCGGCCATAGGAAGGAGGCGGCGGATTCAGGGCGCCTCGTTTATAATTTCGGCATATTTGCAGACTTTTCCCCATACAGCAGGAATCGTCTGTGCTTTTCACCTGAATTCTTGCAGATTGCGAATTACACCATGTCCACCATCCGTATCAATACCGCCGCCGACATCGAAGGCATGCGCATTGCCGGCAAGCTCGGCGCCGAAGTGCTCGACTACATCACCCCCTTCGTCAAGGTGGGCGTCACGACGGGCGAACTCGATCGCCTGTGCCACGAATACATGGTCAACGTGCAAGGCACCATCCCTGCCCCGCTCAACTACTGCCCGCCCGGCTACACGCCCTATCCGAAAGCCATCTGCACCTCCGTCAACGACGTCATCTGCCATGGCATTCCCGGCGACAAGGTCCTGAAAAGTGGCGACTCCGTCAACCTCGACATCACCGTCATCAAGGATGGCTACCACGGCGACAACAGCCGCATGTTCCTTGTCGGCACGCCGACCATCCTGGCCAAGCGCCTGTCGGAAATCACCTATGAGTGCATGTGGCTGGGCATCGATCAGATCAAGCCGGGCGCCCACCTGGGCGATATCGGCCACGCCATCCAGCAGCACGCGGAAAAGGCCGGCTACAGCGTGGTACGCGAATTCTGCGGCCACGGCATCGGCAAGGTCTTCCATGAAGAGCCGCAAGTCTTGCACTACGGCAAGCCAGGCACCCTGGAGCGCCTGGAAGCGGGCATGATTTTCACGGTGGAACCGATGATCAACTCGGGCCGCCGCGAAATCCGCGAAATGAACGATGGCTGGACCATCAAAACCAAGGACCGCAGCTTGTCGGCGCAATGGGAACACACGGTGCTGGTCACGGAAACGGGCTATGAAGTGCTGACCGTCTCGCCGGGCATGCCGCCGCCGCCCGCCTTTATCGGCAATAAAGCCTGATAAGCGTCATTAATCAAGCCTGACCCCACCCGACCCACCGCCACCCAGGGCCCAGATGAAAAAGCAAGTTCGGGAACAGCTGAAACAGCAACTGAAAGCCGACCGCCAGGTCGTCATTGCGGCCTTCCAGGCCGACGGCAAGCCTGAAAAACTGCTGCGCAGCCTGCGCCACAGCGTCGATGGCGTGCTGGCGCGGGCCTGGCAGGAAGCAGGCTTGCCGCCAGGCACGGCCCTGGTGGGCGTGGGCGGCTATGGCCGGGGCGAACTGTTTCCGTATTCCGACGTCGACCTGCTGATCCTGCTGCAACAATCGCCGGACGCCGCCACGCAGGAAAAGCTCGAGGAACTGGTGCAACTGCTGTGGGACCTGGGCCTGGAAATCGGCCACAGCATCCGCACGGTCGATGAATGCCTGGTCGAATCGAAGGCCGACATCACCGTGCAGACGAGCTTGCTCGAAGCGCGCCTCGTGTGCGGCAACGCGGACCTGTTCGCGCAATTGCAGCAGCGCTATGACGCGGCCATGGACCCGCAAGCCTTCTTCCAGGCAAAAACGGCGGAAATGCGCCAGCGTCATGCCAAGTACGAAGACACGGCGTTCAGCCTGGAACCGAATTGCAAGGAAAGCCCGGGCGGCCTGCGCGACCTGCAGGTGATCCTGTGGGTGGCCAAAGCGGCCGGCCTGGCGAACTCGTGGCGCACCTTGGCCACGGGCGGCCTGATCACCCTGACGGAAGCGCGCCAGCTGATGGAAAAGGAGCGCGCCTTCAAGGATATCCGCGTGCGCCTGCACCTGCACGCGGGGCGGCGCGAAGACCGCCTCGTGTTCGACGTGCAGACGGCGATCGCCGAATCGCTGGGCCTGCAAGCGACGGGCAGCGGGCCGCACATGCGCCGTGCCAGCGAATTCCTCATGCAACGCTACTACTGGGCCGCCAAGACGGTGACCCAGCTCAACACGATTTTGCTGCAAAACATCGAAGCGCGGCTGTTCCCGCAGGACGACGTGGCCGTGCCCATCAACGAGCGCTTCAATGAAGTCAACAGCCTGATCGACATCAGCGCCGACGACACGTTCGAGCAATATCCATCGGCCATGCTGGAAGTCTTCGTGCTCATGACGGAGCGCCCGGCCCTGAAGGGCATGACCTCGCGCGCCACGCGGGCCCTGTGGCACGCGCGCTTCAAGATCGACGCCGCCTTCCGCCAGGATCCCGTCAACCGCGCCCTGTTCCTGCGCATCATGCAAGCCCCTGTCGGCATCATCCACGCGCTGCGGCGCATGAACGAGATGAGCATCCTGGGGCGCTACCTGCCGAATTTCCGCCGCATCGTGGGCCAGATGCAGCACGACCTGTTCCACGTGTACACGGTCGACCAACACATTCTGATGGTGGTGCGCAACATGCGCCGCTTCACCATGAGCGAACACGCGCACGAATATCCGTTCTGCAGCCAGCTGATGGCCGATTTCTCGCAATCGTGGCTGCTGTACGTGGCGGCCCTGTTCCACGACATCGCCAAGGGCCGCGGCGGCGACCACTCGAAGCTGGGCGTGGCCGACGCCACCCAGTTCTGCCAGGACCACGGCCTGTCTGCCGAGGACACGGAACTGGTGGCTTTCTTGGTGGAAAATCACCTGACCATGTCGCAAGTGGCGCAAAAGCAGGACTTGTCCGATCCCGACGTCATCGCCGCCTTTGCGAAAGTGGTCAAGGACGAGCGCCACCTGACGGGCTTGTACCTGCTGACGGTGGCCGACATCCGCGGCACCAGCCCGAAAGTGTGGAATGCCTGGAAGGGCAAGCTGCTGGAAGACCTGTACAAGATCACCCTGCGCGTGCTGGGCGGCGAGCCGCACACGGCCGACCGCGAGCTCAAAAACCGCCAGCAGGAAGCGCTGGCCACCCTGCGCCTGTACGGCTTGCCGCCCGATGCGCACCAGAAACTGTGGCAACAGCTGGACGTGGCGTATTTCCTGCGCCACGACGCGTCCGACATCGCCTGGCAGACGCGCTCGCTGTATGACAAGCTCGACAGCAAGTTGCCGGTGGTAAAATGCCGGCTGGCGCCCATCGGCGAAGGCTTGCAGGTGGCCGTGTACATTCCCGACCAGCCCGACCTGTTCGCGCGCATCTGCAGCTATTTCGACCGCAAGAATTTCAGCATCCTCGACGCGAAGATCCATACGACGAAAAATGGCTATGCGCTCGACACCTTCCTCGTCACCGAGCAAAACTTCGCCAAGAGCTACCGCGACATCATCAGCCTGATCGAGCATGAGCTGGGCGAGCTGCTGCAGTCGCAAACGCCGCTGCCGCCGCCGGGCAAGGGACGGCTGTCGCGCCTGTCGCGCACCTTCCCCTTCCAGCCGACGGTGGACTTGCGGCCCGATGAAAAAGGCCAGTACTACCTGCTGTCGGTGGCGGCCAACGACCGCACGGGCCTGCTGTACGCGATCGCCAACGTGCTGACCAAGTACCGCATCAACTTGCACACGGCCAAGATCATGACCCTGGGCGAGCGGGTCGAAGACGTCTTCCTCGTCGACGGCCCCGCGCTCAACAATGCCCGCAACCAGATATTGCTGGAAACCGATTTACTCGATGCGCTGAAAGTGTAAGCTTTCCGCGCAGCGCCTACCCTTACTGAAACTGAAACAACATGACCGAAGAATTATTACGCTTGTCCAAACGCATGTCCGAACTGGGCCTGTGCTCGCGCCGCGAAGCCGATGAATGGATCGCCCGCGGCTGGGTCCGCGTGGATGGCAAGGTGGTGTCCGAACTGGGCAGCAAGGTCTACCCGAGCCAGCGCGTCACCGTGGAACGCCAGGCGGCGGCCGAGCAATCGAAGCGCGTCACCGTGCTGATCAACAAACCCGTCGGCTACGTCAGCGGCCAGGCCGAAGACGGCTACACGCCCGCCGTGGCCCTGATCAAGGCGGAAAACCGCTGGGCGGAAGACCGCAGCCCGGAACAATTCCATCCGACCCAGCTGCGCAGCCTGGTGGCAGCGGGACGGCTGGACATCGATTCCGTCGGCTTGCTGGTCCTGACGCAGGACGGCCGCGTGGCCAAGCAGCTGATCGGCCACGATACCGACATCGACAAGGAATACCTGGTGCGCGTGAGCTACACCAAGGGCGGCACCCTGCCCGACAGCGAGCTGAAAAAGCTCAACCACGGCCTGTGGCTCGACGGCAAGCCGCTGTTGCCGGCCAAGGTGCGCTGGCAAAACGAAGACCAGCTAAGCTTTACTTTGCGCGAAGGCAAGAAACGCCAGATCCGCCGCATGTGCGAAGCCGTGGGCCTGAAGGTGCTGGGTTTGAAACGCGTGCGCATCGGCAAGGTCAAACTGGGCGACTTGCCTACCGGCCAATGGCGTTATTTGAGCGCAGACGAACAGTTTTAAGCGGCGACGTCAAGGCGGCATGCCAGGCCAGCATACATAAGCAACAGGAATATAGTGATATAAAATCAATTATTGTGATTTACTTAGTAAATATTGCCTTAAACCTATACACTATTCCCCATTAGAACAAAAGAGATACGCTGTCGTGAACGATCCCATCCCCAATCCCCTGCGCAAGGGCGCGCCCAGTCTGGCTGACGTGGCCGAGCCGATGGCCCCCGGCACCAAGCCGCACCATATGAGCGATCCGTGGGATATCGGCGAAACCTTGTGCAGCCTGGCTGACAACGGCGACGCCATCTCCATCTACCCGGCTGGCGGCGAAGACCTCATCCTGGGGCGCGTCCTGTCCGTTGATGATGACTTGCCGCAATTCGTGCTGGAACTCAATGAAGGTGCGACCCTGCCGCCTGGCGGCGCCACGTTTGTGTCGTGGGTACAAAACGCCAAACTGCAGTTCACCATCAATGGCGAATGGCAAGCGTATCCCGAGCGGCCGAACGTCTACCTGACGAACTTTCCCAGCCATTGCCTGGTCCTGGAGCGGCGCGAATCGGCCCGCCTGGAAACACCGCTGGGCGTGTACTACCTGGCCGCCTTCGTGCTCGAGGGCCGTCCATATGAATTGCAGCTGTATGATTTCTCGGCCGGCGGCATCGGCATGCGCGCCCATCCGCGCGACACGGTAGGCCTGTACGTGGGCCGCAAGCTGTCGCGCGTGCGCCTGGAGCTGGGGCCGGACAAGGTCATGATCGCCGACCTGGAAATCCGCCTGTCGCGCACCTTCCGCTCCTTCCTGCTGGGCGAGCAGGTGCAGATCGGCTGCCGCTTCCTGAACCTGACGGATGCCATGCAGGATGAGCTGAAGGCATTGCTCGATAACCTGGGCAGCAGCCGCAAGGTGCGCTAGTTGAGTACTGGGGTCAGACCCTCAACACCGCCAACACATAGCTTTGCGCTAACGCATCCGGGGGTCTGACCCCGGACGTCCAGGTTAAGCGGCAATTAATCGTCGTCGTTCGGATCCAGGTCGGGGAACATGACCTCGGTATAGCCGAACTGCGTGAAGTCGACGATACGCATCGGATACAGGATGCCGTGCAGGTGGTCCACTTCATGCTGCACCACGCGCGCATGGAAGCCGTCGCAGTCGCGGCTGATGGGCTGGCCGAACTGGTCGACGCCTTCGTAGTGCAGCTCGCTCCAGCGCGGCACGCTGCCGCGCAGGCCGGGCACGGACAGGCAGCCTTCAAAACCCTCTTCCTTGCGTTCCGACAAAGGCGTCAGCACGGGGTTGATCAGCACGGTTTCCGGCACTTGCGGTGCGTCGGGATAGCGCAGGTTCTGCTTGAAGCCGTAGATCACCACTTGCAGGTTGACGCCGATCTGCGGCGCCGCCAGGCCTGCGCCATTGGCCGCGTGCATGGTGTCGAACATGTCGGCGATCAAGGCATGCAGTTCGGGCGTATCGAATTCACGCACGGGCTCGGCCATCCGCAGCAGGCGCGGATCGCCCATCTTCAGGATTTCACGTACCGTCATTTTGCGTCCAGTGTCGATTGCAGTTCTTGCAGGTAAGTGCGAAAGGCCGCGCCCGTTTCCGGGTGTTTCATGCCCATCGCTGTCGTTGCCTTCAGATAACCGAGCTTGGAGCCGCAATCATAACGCTGCCCCTTGTAACGGTAAGCCAGCACGCGCTCTTCACGCATCAGGGCGGCGATGCCGTCCGTCAACTGGATTTCACCGCCGGCGCCCGTACCGATTTTTTCCAGGTGCTCGAAGATGCGGCTGGTCAGCACATAACGGCCGACCACGGCGAGGGTCGACGGCGCCTCTTCCGGCACGGGTTTTTCCACGATCCCCGACACCAGCTCCAGGTCAGGCTGATAATGCTGGGCGCTGACGATACCGTACTGCCTGGTTTCCGCGCGCGGCACGTCCTGCACCGCCAGCAGCGAACAGTTTTCATACTGGAACACATCGGCCATCTGCGCCAGCACGGGGCGCACGCCCTCTTCCACATCCATGAAATCGTCGGCCAGCAAGACGGCAAACGGCTCGTCGCCGATCACGGGACGCGCGCACAGCACGGCATGCCCGAGGCCAAGCGGCGCCGACTGGCGGATGTAAATGCAATTGATGTGCTTGGGAATGACGTTTTGCACCATTTCCAGCAACTGGCGCTTGCCGGCCGCTTCCAGTTCCGACTCGAGCTCATAGGCCGTATCGAAATGGTCTTCGATGGCGCGCTTGTTGCGGCCCGTGATGAAGATCATTTCCGTGATACCCGCAGCCACGGCTTCCTCGACCGCGTACTGTATCAATGGCTTGTCAACGATGGGCAACATTTCCTTCGGTTGCGCCTTGGTCGCAGGCAAGAAACGGCTGCCCAGGCCGGCGACGGGAAAGACTGCTTTTCTGATTTTTTTCATGGGTCTTCTGTAATGAATGATTAGTCTTGCGCCAACAGGGTCAGCAGACCAGCCTCGTCGAGTATGGCCACACCCAGCTCCTGCGCCTTGGCCAGCTTGCTGCCGGCGTCCGAACCGGCCACGACGTAAGCGGTTTTCTTCGACACGGAACCGCTGACCTTGCCGCCGGCCGCCTCGATCAACTCCGCAGCCTCGTCGCGGCTCATGTTGGGCAAAGTGCCCGTCAAAACAAAGGTCTTGCCGTCCAGTTTGCCGCCAGCAGCTGGCATTTCAGGCAATTGTGACAGTAATTCATTTCGTAGCGCGTCCAGTTGACCAAGCAGCTTGACATTGCCCTCATCGGCCAGCCATTGCGCCAGCGCTTCGGCCACGGCGGCGGGCAAGCCCGCGTGGAAGCTGGCACCCTGCGCCGCCAGACTGGCCAGGGTCACGCCCCGCTCCACCAGCTGTTTGCTGCGCGGCTCCGTCAGCTTCGGAATACCGATGGCGGCCAGCAAGGTGGTTTGTTCGAGCTGCGCGCGCAGCTTGGCGCTGGGCGCGTGTTCGCCCTGCGGCGTGACACCAGCGTCCAGCAATGCCTGCAACGCCTGCTGGTTCTTTTCTTCGGCAAAGAAATCGGCAATCGACTCGGCCACTGTGCCGCCGATGTCGGGCAGCACGCGCAGCAAGGCGGCCGGCGCCCGGCGCACATAATCGAGACTGCCCAACCACTCGGCCAGGGTCTTGGCCGTCGATTCGCCCACGTGGCGGATGCCCAGCGCAAACAGGAAACGCTCGAGCGGCGGGCGCTTGCTCGCTTCGATGCCTGCCAGCAGATTTTCCGCCCACTTGGTGGGAATCTTGCCTTGTTGCACTGTTTCCGGCGTCGAACCGTCGCGCTCGTCGGCGCGCAGCTTCATTTCCAGCAATTTATCCAGGGTCAGGCTGTACAGGTCAGCCAGGCCATGCACGTATTCGAGTTCGACCAGGGTATCGATATAACGTTCCCCCAGACCTTCGATATCCATCATGCGGCGGCCCGCGAAATGACGGAAAGCCTCCTTGCGCTGTGCCGAGCAGAACAGGCCGCCCGAGCAGCGGGCGATGGCCTCGCCCTCTTCGCGCACCACGTGCGAGCCGCACACGGGGCACGCTTCCAGCATCTTGAACGGCAGCGGCGCCGGCGCCAAGCGTTTTTCCAGCACCACGCTCAGCACTTCCGGAATCACGTCGCCGGCGCGGCGCACGATGACGGTATCGCCCACGCGCACATCCTTGCGCAGCACTTCGTCTTCATTGTGCAAGGTGGCGTTGGTCACCGTCACACCGCCCACGGACACGGGCGCCAGGCGCGCCACGGGCGTCATGGCGCCCGTGCGGCCCACCTGGATATCGATGCCCAGCACTTGCGTCAGCGCTTCTTCGGCGGGGAACTTGTGCGCCAGCGCAAAACGCGGCGCGCGCGACACAAAACCCAGCTCCTGCTGGTCTTCCGTCGCGTTCACCTTGTAGACGACGCCGTCGATTTCATACGGCAAGGAGGGCCGGCGCGCGCCGATATCGGCGTAGTAGGCAAGCAAGCCCTGCGCGCCCTGCACCACCTTGCGCTCCTTGGACACGGGGATGCCCAGGGTTTCGTACCAGTCCAGCAAGGCCGAGTGCGACACCGGCATGGCGGCGCCTTCCAGCGCACCGATGCCGTAGGCATAGAAACGCAGCTTGCGCTGCGCCGTGATGCGCGAATCGAGCTGGCGCAGGCTGCCGGCCGCCGCATTGCGGGGGTTGGCGAATTCCTTCTGCCCCGCTTCGCGCTGGCGTTCGTTCAGGCGGGCAAAATCGCCCTTGAACATCATCACTTCGCCGCGCACGTCGAGCACGGCTGGAATCTTGTCGCCATGCAAGCGCAGCGGGATGCCGGAAATGGTGCGGATATTCGCCGTCACGTCCTCGCCCGTGGCGCCATCGCCGCGCGTGGCCGCCTGCACGAACAGGCCGCGCTCATAGCGCAGGTTGATGGCCAGGCCGTCGAATTTCACTTCGGCAGCATAGTCGACATCCGTACCATCAAGGTCCAGGCCTTCGCGCACGCGGCGGTCGAAGTTGATGATATCGTCATCGGTGAAACCATTGTTCAGCGACAGCATCGGCACCGTGTGCGTGACTTGCTCGAATTGCGGCAGGGGCGCCGCGCCCACGCGCAAGGTGGGCGAATCGGGCGTACGCAAGTCGGGATGGGCCGCTTCCAGCGTTTGCAGTTCGACGAACAGCTTGTCGTACTCGGCGTCGGGGATGGTGGGATTGTCGAGCACGTGGTAGGCGTGCAGATGCCGGTTGAGTTCGGCCGTGAGTGCCAGGACGCGAGCGGCGGCGTCCTGGTTGATCGGATCAGTCATTGTTGCGGGATTCTTCAGCTAAATAAACGCAGGGCGCGGGTGGAACCGGCCGGAATGTCGGCCGCATCCATTTCCTGGTAAAACTCTTGCACCTGGCCGGCGATCTCGGCCAGCGCCGCATCGGACAAGGCCTGGTTGTAATCGTCGACGATGGTCGCGTCGAGGCGGCCCACCAGCGCCTTGGCGCAGGCGACCATGGCGCCGAAACCGTCGCGCGCGGGCGCCACGCAGGGCACGTCCAGCAGCAGTGTCAAACGGGGCGTGGTTTCCTCGGCCAGGGTGACATTCGTCGACAGCGAGAACAGATAACTGCCTTCGCCGTCGGGCATGACGAAACGGCCGTCCGGACGCACGTCGAAGCCCTGCTTTTCCAACGCGAACAGCAAGGTGGAAATGGCCCATGGCGCGCCATTTGTATGCAGGTTCACGCCCAGCTGGGCGTCGTGACCGGCGACGAAACGGTGCAGATTGCGCGCTTCGGCCATCACTTCCATCATGTCGGGCACTTCCGGCTCGGCGCCGATCTCGTCGGCAACGCCGCGCAGGCGCGTGACCAGTTCCGAGTATTCGAGTTCATTCAGGGCCGTGCTGCGGCTGGCCAGCTGTACGCCGCCCTGCATCTTGGTGTAGACACCGCCATGCGTGATCGGTTCCCAGTCGCCATTCACGTGCAAGCCGATGAAGTGGACGGGCTTGTTGCCCACCAGGCGCAGGGTTTGCAGCACGGGCAGGATCTTGTCGCCGCGCACGGGCGCTTCCAGCGACAAAGGCAGCAGGCAATCGATCAGCGGGTCGACCAGGCTGGTCGCCTGTTCGCTGGCGGCGCTCACTTCCTGCTGCAGCGGCGCGGCCACGGCAGCAGGCGCTTCCACGCCGGCATCGCCGAGCGACGGTTCCGCATGCACGGGGGCTTCGGGCACGGCGCTAGCGGGCGGCGCGCCGAACGACGGTTCGGCCTTGGCGGCGGGCGCGGCGTCAAAGCGCGGTTCCTGACGCAAGACGGGTTCCTGGGCTTCCACCGCAGGGGCGTCGCCCTCGCGCATCAGCACGTCATCGTGGTCGGTGGAAAAAGCCCGCTCCACGCTTTTCTTGGCCTTGTATTCCTGCCATTTGTTGTACGAGAAAACGCCGACGATAAAAACGCCGCCGGCGCCGAACAAGGTAATTTGAAGGTCTGTCATGCTGCTTGTGCCTCGGTTGCAAAATTTGCGGCGGACTCCATGTCCACCGCCACGATGCGCGATACGCCCTGCTCCTGCATCGTCACACCGATCAATTGATGGGCCATTTCCATCGCAATCTTGTTATGCGAAATGAAAAGGAATTGGGTCTGGTCGGACATGCGCTTGACCATGCGGCAGAAGCGTTCCGTGTTCGAATCGTCCAGCGGTGCATCGACTTCGTCGAGCAGGCAGAACGGCGCCGGATTCAGGCGGAACATGGAAAACACCAATGCGGTCGCGGTCAGCGCCTTCTCTCCACCGGACAACAGGTGGATGGTGGCATTTTTCTTGCCGGGAGGCTGCGCCATGACTTGTACACCGGAATCGAGAATCTCGTCGCCCGTCATGGTCAGCCTAGCCTGTCCCCCGCCGAACAGGATGGGGAACAGCTCGGAAAAGTGGTGGTTGACCTTGTCGAACGTGTCTTGCAGCAAGTCGCGCGTTTCCTTGTCGATCTTGTGGATCGCGTCTTCCAGCGTGTTGATCGCTTCCGTCAGGTCGGCGTTCTGCGCGTCGAGGAAATTCTTGCGCTCCGACGCCTGCGCCAGTTCGTCCAGCGCGGCCAGGTTGACGGCCCCCAAGGACGTGATGGCATTGGTCAGGCGCGTGACTTCGCCCTGCAGATACGATGGACGCATATCCGGATGCAGTTTTTCCGTCAGGGCGGCCTCGTCGGCGCCCGACTCCAGCAGTTGCTGGGCGAATTGCTCCTGGTTCAGGCGCGCGGCCTGTTCCTTGAGCTGCATTTCCATGATCTTGTCGCGCTGCGGCTGCAGGCTGCGTTCCGATTGCGTGCGCGCATCTTCGGACAGGCGCAGCTGCTGCGTAATTTGATCGAGTTCATGGCGCGCGTCGGCCAGCGCCCGCTCCTGCGTCGTGCGGCGCTCGAGCAGATCCTGCAAGCCGTCGGCGGCCGCGCCGCTTTCCAGGCTGGCCAGTTCCTGCTGACCAGCTTCCAGGCTTTCCGTCACTTGCTGGGCCTGCGTACTGGCCGTGGCGATATTGCGGCGCAATTCCTCGATCTTCGCGCGGTGGGCTTTTTCCGCGTATTCCGTATCCTTGGCGGCCCGCTCCAGGTCGCGCAAGGCTTCGCGCGCCTCGGCCAGCCGCTGTTCCTTCTGCAGGAAATCCGTGTGGCCGTCTTCGTGCGCTTCCTGCAAGTTGCCCAGTTCCATGTCCAGCTGTTCGAATTTCTCTTCCGATTCGGCCTTGATCTGCTGCTGCTCCGCTTCCTGCGCGGCGATTTCCGCCAGGTCGGCGCCGATCTGCGTGCTGCGCTGGTTGAAGCGCGCTTCCACTTCCGACAGTTTCACCACGTCCAGTTGCAGGGTATGCACGGAGGAAGTGAGCTGCTGTATGCGCAGGCGCAAGTCGGACAGGTTGCGCGTGAGCGTCGCCACGGCGGCGTCGGCCCGCACGGAACGGGCGCGCGCCTCTTCGGCCAGCAGTTGCTGGGCGCGCAGCTGCTTGCCGATATTCTCGATTTCCTGCTGGCGGCCCAGCATGCCTTCCTGCTCCGAATCGGCCGCATAGAAGCGCACGCTGGTGGCCGTGACCACGTGGCCGGCGCGCGTGACGAAATAGCCGCCCGGCGGCAATTTCGCCCGTTCGGCCAGCGCCTCGGCCGCGTCTTCCACGGCGTAGGCGTTGTACAGCCAATCCTGCAGCAAGCCGCGCAAGCCGGGATCGTTGAGTTTCAACAAGTTCAAAAACGGTTTCAGGCCTGGCACATCCGGCAACGGCAGCGGCGCCACGGTCGATGGCGCGTACAGGGCCAGCTTGGCCGGCGGCGCGTCCGCAAAGAAAGCCTTGGCCCAGTCGATATTCGACAGTTGCAGGGCCGACGTACGCTCGCGCAGGATCGACTCCATGGCCGCTTCCCAGCCCGCTTCGATCTGCAGCTTTTGCCACAGACGGGGCAAGGTGTCGAGTTCGTGCTTTTTCAGCCACGGCTGGACCTTGCCCTGCGTCTGCACCCGTTCCTGCAATTGTTTCAAAGCAGAAAGACGCGCTTCCAGCTGGGCGTTGGCGGCCGTCTCGGCATTGACTTGCGCCTGCGCCTCGGCCCGCTCCTGCTCCAGCTTCGGCTGCTGCTCCAGCGCTTCTTCCAGGTAGAAACCCTGCTCTTCCAGGGTTTGCTGCTTTTCTTCCAGCTGCAGTTTCAGGTTTTCCAGGTGGCTGCTATCGGGCAAACTCAGGCTGTTCTTTTCCTGCTGCAGCCGCTCGCGGCGCGTCAACAGGCTGGCCAGGATGTTCGATGCATTGCGCTGGTGCGCCGATTCCAGTTCCAGCTGCTGCTGGGCCTGCATAATCCGCGCGCGCGATTCCGTGCTCTTGTTTTGCGCGGCGCGCCAGGCCGCGTCCAGCTCGGGCAATTGCTCGCCCTTCTGCTCGGCCATCATTTGCGACTGTTCCACCTTGGCCGCCAGTTCCTCGAGGTGGAACTCCGCCTCTTCGATCTGTTCCTGGTATTCGCTACCCTGTTGCGTCCACTGGTCGCGCTGGGCCGTCAGGGTGGCCAGCTGGGCCTGCAGGCGGGCGCGCGATTCGATGACGAACTTGATCTGCGCTTCCAGGCTGCCGATTTCCGCATTCGTCTGGTACAGATGGCCTTGCGCCGTATGCAGCCGGTCGCCCACGGCAAAGTGCGCCTGGCGCATCTGCTCCAGGGTCAGTTCCACGTTGCGCAGCTTGGCCGTCTGCTCTTCCAGGTCCGTCTGCGCCTGTTCCACTTCGCGGAAATAGCGCGTCTGCTCGTTTTGCGCCTCGTTCTTGCGCAGCAGCCACAACAGTTTCTGCTTTTCTTCCTGGTCCGCCTGCAAGGCGTGGAAACGCGTGGCCACGGCCGCCTGCGCTTCCAGCTTTTCCAGGTTGGCATTGAGCTCGCGCAAGATGTCTTCCACGCGCAGCAAATTCTCGCGCGTGTCCTGCAAGCGGTTTTCCGTCTCGCGGCGGCGTTCCTTGTATTTCGATACGCCGGCCGCTTCTTCCAGGAACACGCGCAATTCTTCGGGGCGCGATTCGATGATGCGCGAAATCATGCCCTGGCCGATGATGGCGTAGGCGCGCGGACCGAGGCCCGTGCCGAGGAAGATATCCTGGATGTCGCGCCGGCGCACGGGCTGGCCATTGATGTAATAGGTGGAGGTGCCGTCGCGCGTCAAGGTGCGCTTGACGGCGATCTCGGCGTACTGGCCCCACTGGCCGGACGCCTTGCCATCGTTGTTATCGAACACCAGCTCGACCGAGGCGCGGCCAGCCGGCTTGCGGTGCGTGGAGCCGTTGAAAATGACGTCCTGCATCGATTCGCCGCGCAATTCGGACGCTTTCGATTCGCCCAGCACCCAGCGCACGGCGTCGATGATGTTCGACTTGCCGCAGCCATTCGGCCCGACCACGCCCACGAGCTGGCCTGGCACCTGAAAATTGGTGGGATCGACGAAAGACTTAAATCCCGACAACTTGATGGAAGAGAGACGCACGTGTTTTAGAGTTCCTGGCCTATGCTGGCGGTTATATTATGGGTGAACCCGGTTCATGTTCAGTTCAGATGCCGCATCGCGACGGCAGCCTGGCCGCTCGCCGCAAAAAAGTGGTTCATCATACCATTTCCTGATGCTTTTCTGGCCAAAAAACCGTCGCGCCAGGTGCCTGCCGGCAGCGGATCAGGGGGCAGGACGGCCATCCTGCGCCAGTTTCCAGTCCGCGCGGGAAAAAACGCGCTCATGGCCGGACAGCACCAGGGCCAGTTTTTGCAGCCATTGTTCGGTCGGCATGGGCTCCGCCTTGAAGCTCAGCACCACCATCAGCGCCAGGCTGGCCAGGGCCAGCGCATGGCTGACGGCAAAATTCACGGCGCCACGGGCGCTCCACATGAAACCCAGCGCCAGCGCCAGGCCCAGCACGCAGCCGCTGACGGCTTCGGACACGCTGTGCGCATGCACGACCACGCGGGAAATGGCCACCAGCACGGCAAAGGCCACGCCGACCAGCACGCCGGCATGGCGCCAGCGCGGTTCGGCCCGCTGCAGCAGCACATACATCAGCACGGGAAACACGGCGCCGGCGCGCATGGCGTGGCCGCTGAAACCGGTAAAATCGAGCGTGCTGCTGCCCACGCCCCAACTCATGAAGGCCAGCTTCGACAGCACCACGAGGGCCAGGCCGCCGCCGTACCACAAGCTCCAGCTGAGTACCAGCCGCCACTGGCGCGACACGAGCAGCCACAGAGCAATCGCCACGCCAGCCGGCCCCATGACGGACATGTCGGCCGCAAAAGAAATCCCATTCCACCAAGTCATCGTGCCTACGCTTATTTCATGATCAGCGTGCACTATGCCACGACTGGCCCTGCTTGCGCCCGGGTTTTCATCAACTACGGAGAAGAATTACATTCCATTACAATTTCCATCTCAGAAATTGCCATACGAAAATATCTCGCGGATGCCGCACCGGCGGCGCGTCAGATATTCGTCAGGCGCTTGCCCTTGGGCGGCGCAAAGTCGCGGATCGATTCGACCATGCCCACTTCCAGCGCCTGGTCGGCCGTCAGGTGCAGGTCCGAATATGCGTGCACCTGCCACTGCTCGTCCGTCAGCTTGACGTGGCCGCGCAGGATGCGCTCGGTGCGCATGTCGTCGGCGCGCAAGCCCTCGACGATGATGCTGAGCGCATCGGGGCGCGAACCGGGCGAGGCGGTCGCATGCGACTTGTGCACCATGAAACGGGCCGTGTCGCTGGCATGGCGGTGCCGCCCCGCCAGGAACAGGGTGACGGCGATGGACGCCACGGCGCCCGCGTTGTAGGTGATGATGTCGAGCGGCAACTTGCTGAGGAAGTTGTACAGACAGATGCCATCGCTGACATAGCCGCCGTTGGACTGGATCAGGATGTGCGCGGTGGTGAGCTTGTCTTCCGTGATGTCGGCAGCGGCATTGAAGACGCGCCGCACCATGTCGCTGTTGACGTCGCCCGAGAGGGTAAAGTAACCGTGCTGCTCGGTGTTGTTTTGCGTCTCGCTTTGTGTAGTGTTCATGGCAGGCACCCGCAAGAAAGCCAGGATTTCATCATAGCGCATTCCCGCGCGCCCGGGCGCCCTTTTGCAGCGGAACATTCCCCTCGCCAGCCCCGCAAACCGGGGCTTTTGCTGCAATTTGGCAACGTCTTTACAGATTGACAGAAACACCCCGCTGGCATATATTCCTCCCACTTGATCGGGAGAGGGCAACCCAGCGTTGCCGCCGAAGGGGCACTACCCAAAAACTCTCAGGCAAAAGGACCGATCAGGCGGACTGAAGCTGTTGCTTTGGCGACACTACAGCTCAACTCTGGAGAGCGGCCGCGGCACATGCCGGCGGCCCACCGAAGGGGCGCACGGGGCAAGCCCCCGTAATCTCTCAGGTACAAAGGACAGGGGGGTCAGTGATCACGCTGGAAAGCCGTGTTTGGCTATTCTATGTTTTGTTAACTTCCCCTTTACCTTCGTCCCGAGGAATCCATGACGCTCAAAGCGACCCCACTCAACAACGCCCACCGTGCCCTCGGCGCCCGCATGGTCGATTTCGGCGGCTGGGACATGCCTGTCAACTACGGCTCGCAAATCGAAGAACACAACGCCGTGCGCGGCGACGCCGGCATGTTCGACGTGTCCCATATGTGCGTGGTCGATATCGAGGGCCCGAACGTGCGCGCCTTCCTGCGCGGCTTGCTGGCCAACAACGTCGACAAGCTGCAAGTGTCGGGCAAGGCGCTGTACTCGTGCATGTTGAATGCCGAAGGTACCGTCATCGATGACCTGATCGTCTACTTCTTCAACGAAAACTGGTTCCGCCTCGTCGTCAACGCGGGCACGGCTGAAAAAGACGTAGCCTGGATGCAGCAGCAAAACACCAACACCAACAGCGGCCTGACGATTACCGAGCGCCGCAATGCCAACAATCCGATGGCCCTGGTGGCCGTGCAAGGCCCGAACGCGCGCGCCAAGGTGTGGCAAGTGCTGCCGGAAACGCAAGCCGCGTCCGAAGCCATCAAGCCGTTCAACGTCGTCATCGTCAAGGATACGGCCTTCGGCGAAGTCATGCTGGCGCGTACCGGCTACACGGGCGAAGACGGCTTTGAAATCGGCGTGGCCGCCACCCAGGTGGAAGCGCTGTGGAACGCCCTGGCTGCCGCAGGCGTCAAGCCGGCCGGCCTCGGTGCGCGCGACACCCTGCGCCTGGAAGCAGGCATGAATCTGTACGGCCAGGACATGGACGAAAGCGTCAACCCGCTCGACGCGGGCCTGGCGTGGACCATCGACCTGGTCAGCGAGCGCGACTTCATCGGCAAGGCCGCCCTGCTGGCCAAGGGCCAGAACGCGCAATTCGTGGGCCTGATCCTGCGCGAAAAAGGCGGCGTGCTGCGCGCGCACCAGAAAGTCATCATCGCCGGCAGCGACGCCGCCGGTGAAATCACCAGCGGCACCTTCAGCCCGACGATGCAGGAAGCCATTGCTCTCGCGCGCGTGCCCAACGGCGTGGCCGTGGGCGACACCGTGCACGTGGAAATCCGTGGCAAGCAGCTGGCCGCTTCCGTCGTCAAGCTGCCTTTCGTGCGTAACGGTAAAATCCTGGCTGCGTAAGCGTATTTATAGAGCCGCCCGCAAGACCGTACAACCATAATCAATAACGAACACTTACCATCTGGAGCCACACATGAACATTCCTGCAGACCTGAAGTACACCGCTTCCCACGAATGGGTACGCCTTGAAGGCGACGGCACCATCACCGTCGGCATCACCGAGTACGCGCAGGACGCGCTGGGCGATATCGTCTTCGTCGAACTGCCAACCGTGGGCAACAGCTACGGCGCCGGCGACGACGCCGCCGTGGTGGAATCGGTCAAGGCAGCGAGCGACATCTACGCGCCGATCGCCGGCGAAGTCGTGGCCGTCAACGACGACGTCGTCAACTCGCCTGAATCGATCAACGCCGACGCCTACGCCAACTGGCTGTTCAAGATCAAGCCAGCCGACGTGTCGGCCCTGGACGGCTTGCTCGACGCCGCCGCCTATGGCGCCACCACCAGCGCGTAATCGCGTTTGACTCACGGGCCGCGTTTGCGGCCCGTTTGCATTTAATTTTGTAGCGATACCCCGCCGCCGCGCCCGCGCGCCGCCTCCCGGTTTTTCAGTCTTTTTTGGCCTCTATATCATGACCCGCACCAGCCTGACCCAACTCGAAGCACGCGATGCCTTCATCGCCCGCCACATCGGCCCTTCCGCCACCGAACAGCAAGCCATGCTGGCGACCCTCGGCTATCCATCGCGCGCCGCGCTGATCGACGCCCTGGTACCGGCCAACATCCGCAACAAGGGTGCCCTGCCCCTGGGCGCGTACTCGCAGCCGATGCCGGAACAGGAAGCCCTGTCGCGCCTGAAAGCCATCGCCGGCAAGAACCAGGTATTGAAGTCCCTGATCGGCCAGGGCTATTACAACACGTTTACGCCAGGCGTCGTGCTGCGCAACATCTTTGAAAACCCGGCCTGGTACACGGCGTACACGCCTTACCAGCCCGAGATTTCGCAAGGCCGCCTGGAAGCGATTCTGAACTTCCAGCAAGTGATCACGGACCTGACCGGCATGGGCATCTCGAACGCCTCGATGCTGGACGAAGGCACGGCCGCCGCCGAAGCGATGACCCTGATCCAGCGCGTGGGCAAGTCGAAATCGAACGTGCTGTACGTCGCCAATGACGTGCTGCCGCAAACACTGGAAGTGGTGCAGACGCGCGCCCAGCCGATCGGCATCGAAGTGCGCACCTTCGACCCGGCCGAAATCGAGTCGCTGGACGCCTGCTTCGGCGTGCTGCTGCAATACCCTGGCGTAAACGGTGTCGTGCGCGACTACCGCGCCGGCGTGGAAAAGCTGCACGCGAATGGTGCCATGGTCATCGTCGCGGCCGACCTGCTGGCCCTGACCATGCTCACGCCACCGGGCGAATGGGGCGCCGACGTCGTCGTCGGCAACAGCCAGCGCTTCGGCGTGCCGCTCGGTTTCGGCGGCCCGCACGCGGGCTATTTGTCCACGCGCGATGAATTCAAGCGCAATATGTCGGGCCGCCTGGTGGGCGTGACCGTCGATGCGCAAGGCAACAAGGCGTACCGTTTGGCCCTGCAAACGCGCGAACAGCACATCCGCCGCGAAAAAGCGACGTCGAATATCTGCACGGCGCAAGTGCTGCTGGCCGTGATGGCCTCGATGTACGCCGTCTACCACGGCCCTGCCGGCCTGCTGCAGATCGCCCAGCGCGTGCACCGCTTTACGGGCGTGCTGGCCGCCAACCTGAAGACCCTGGGCTACGGCGTCGTCAACGCGACTTACTTCGACACCCTGACCATCAATGTGGCCGATGCGGCGCAGCTGCACGCGACGGCCATGCACCACGGTGTCAACCTGCGCAAGATCGACAATACCCATGTGGGCGTGTCGCTCGACGAAACCACCACGCGCGACGACATCGCGCTGCTGTGGAAGGTGTTCGCGCACGGCCTGGCCAACGCGCCTGCCGCGCCTGACCTGGACGCCGTCGAAGCGGCGGTGACCAGCGCGCTGCCGGCGCAGCTGGCGCGCGAGAGCGCCTACCTGACGCACCCCGTCTTCAACAGCTACCACTCGGAACACGAAATGCTGCGCTACCTGCGCAGCCTGGCCGACAAGGACCTGGCGCTGGACCGCACCATGATCCCGCTCGGTTCGTGCACCATGAAGCTGAACGCGACGAGCGAAATGATTCCCGTCACCTGGCCCGAGTTCTCGAACATCCACCCGTTCGCCCCCGACGCGCAAACGGTCGGCTACCGCGAAATGATCGCGCAACTGGAAGAGATGCTGTGCGCCTTGACGGGCTACGCGGCCGTCTCGCTGCAGCCGAACGCCGGCTCGCAGGGCGAATACGCGGGTCTGCTGGTGATCAAGGCCTACCACGAGTCGCGCGGCGAAGGCCACCGCAACATCTGTCTGATTCCATCGTCGGCGCACGGCACCAACCCCGCATCGGCCAACATGGTCGGCATGCAGGTCGTCGTCACCAGCTGCGACGCCAACGGCAACGTGGACCTGGCCGACCTGAAAGCCAAGGCGGAAAAGCACAGCGCCAACCTGGCCTGCGTGATGGTCACCTACCCATCCACCCACGGCGTGTTTGAAGAAGGCATCCAGGAACTGTGCGAGATCATCCACTCGCACGGCGGCCAGGTCTACATCGACGGCGCCAACATGAATGCGCTGGTCGGCGTGGCCGCTCCCGGCAGTTTTGGGGGCGACGTGTCGCACCTGAACCTGCACAAGACCTTCTGCATCCCGCACGGCGGCGGCGGACCAGGCGTGGGCCCGATCGGCGTCGGCGCCCACCTGGCGAAATTCCTGCCGAACCAGCGTTCGTCGGGCTACCAGCGCGACGCGGCCGGCATCGGCGCCGTCAGCGCCGCGCCATTCGGCTCGGCCAGCATCCTGCCGATTTCGTGGATGTACATCGCCATGATGGGCGCGGAAGGCTTGACGGCAGCGACCGAGACGGCGATTCTGGCGGCGAACTACATCGCGCGCCGCCTGGCGCCGCACTACCCGGTGCTGTACTCGGGCCACGACGGCCTGGTCGCGCACGAGTGCATCCTGGACCTGCGCCCGATCACGGACGCCACCGGCATCAGCAATGAAGACGTGGCCAAGCGCCTGATGGACTTCGGTTTCCATGCGCCGACCATGAGCTTCCCCGTGCCGGGCACCCTGATGATCGAGCCGACGGAAAGCGAATCGAAAGTCGAAATCGACCGCTTCATCGACGCCATGATCGCCATCCGCGCGGAAATCGCCAAGGTCGCCAGCGGCGAATTCGACCACGACGACAACCCGCTGAAAAACGCGCCGCACACGGCACAGGTATTGATGTCGGACAACTGGGAACGCAAGTACAGCCGTGAAATTGCGGCCTACCCCGTCGCTTCCCTGCGTCAGCGCAAATACTGGCCGCCGGTCGGCCGCGCCGACAACGTATACGGCGACCGCAACCTGTTCTGCGGTTGCGCACCGATCAGCTCGTACGAGGAAGAGTAAGCGCCACGCGCCCGCTTAGGCGGGCGTGCCAGCGATAGAAAGGCAGGCCACGCGGCCTGCTTTTTTTTATCGTAGGTCGGATTAGGCCCGAAGGGCCGTAATCCGACAACATGGTTGGCGTATATGGTGACGTCGGATTACGCTGCGCTAATCCGACCTACAACGCCAGCAAGGCCGCGCCCGGCAATCCCAGGGCGGTGCCCAGCATCGTCAGCAACACGACATCGCGCCGCTCGCAGCGCGTGCGGTGCGAACTCCAGGCGGCAAACAGCAAGGCCACGGCCACGCCGCTGAGTGAAATGCCCACTTCCGTCATGCCAGCCCTCCCTGCGGATGCAACGCATCCGTCATGGTTTCCTTTTTCATCGTCCCCATCCTTTTCATTGATTGAGCAAGCTACCTACCGGTAGGCAGTAAGTGTACAATAAAAAACACGGCGATGTCCATGCCGTGTTTTTGAACGATGAAGGAAGCACAATGCAGCAGCAAACCACTCTCCCCGCCGCCAGTCTCGGGCTGGCGGCTTCCCTGGCCCTCGTGGCCGTGCTCGGTCCGGCCGGCATCGATATGTACCTCGCGTCGATGCCCGCCATGGCGCGCGAACTGCACACTTCGTATGCGAACGTGCAGCTGAGCCTGACCGTCTTCCTGCTGGCCCTGGGCGGCGGGCAGCTGCTGTGCGGGCCGCTGACGGACATGCTGGGCCGGCGCCGTCCGCTCTTGGCCGGTATCGCCGTCTACATCATGGCGGCCGTGTGGGCGTCGCAGGCGGATCAATTGAGCACCCTGCTGCTGGCGCGGACGGTGCAAGGCCTGGGCGCGGCGCTGACCCTGGTCGTGGTGATGAGCATGGTGCGCGACGTGGCCGATGGGGTTAAAGCGGCGCAGCTGTTTGCCCTGTTGATGACCATCGTGGGCCTGGCGCCCGTGCTGGCGCCCGCCGTGGGCGGCTTGCTCGATTCTTACTACGGCTGGCGCGCCGTGATGCTGGCCCTGGCCGCGCTGGGCGCCTTGACCCTGCTTAATAGCGCGCTGTTCTTGCAGGAAACCTTGCCGCCGAAGCAGCGTGTATCGCCGAAAGGCATGCACCGCACGTATGCGGGCATCGCCCTGGACCGCGCCTTCCTGCTGCCCGCGCTGGCCCTGTCGGCCGCCTTCTTTTTCCTGTTTGCGTATATCGGCGGCGCGTCGCTCGTGTACCAGCGCGATTTCGGCCTGTCCGCCGGCAGTTTCGGCCTCGTGTTCGGCGCGACGGGCGTGGCCGTGCTGCTCGGTGCCATGGCCAGCGGCCGCCTGGTAAGCCGCCATGGCGTGGCGCGCTTGAGCGTGGCGGGCAGCGTGGCCATGCTGGGCGGCGCGGGACTGGCCCTGCTGGGTGCCTGGGCAGGCTTCGGCATCGCCGCCGTCGTGCCCGGCATGTTCGCGTCCCTGTGTGGCCTGGGCATCGCGGAAGCGGCGCTGATGGCCATGGCCATGGGTTCGCAACAGCGTGCGCTCGGTTCCACGGCCGCCCTGCTGGGCGCCATCCAGATGACCTTGTCGTCGCTGGCCACGCCGCTGGCGGCCGGCCTGTCCGAACGGGGGCCGCTGCCCTGGCTGCTGTTCTTGACGGTGGCCGGCCTGCTGGTATCATGGCTGACTCTGGCCACTGCGCGCGTCCATCCGGCACACGCCAACAGCCTGGGAGCGCACTGACGCTTCACACAACTACTACCCTCATATGAAGAAACGCTCGGCCTCGGCCGATAACATCTGTGCCGTTGCCGTCGTGCACTTTTCCGAACACGGCTACGATGCCTCGTCCCTCAGCGATATCGCCGCGCAGGCAGGCATGCGCAAGGCTTCGCTGTACTCGCACTTCACCGGCAAGGACGCCCTCTTCCTTGACGTGTTTGCCGACGCACTGGCCGAAGAGCAAGCCTTCATGGACGCCTGCTTTGCCGACGAGGCGGCGCTGGCGGCACCGGGCGGCCAGCTGGCCGGCGCCCTGTACTGCGACCGCATGGCCCAACGCTACGGAGATTCGGCCCATCTGCGCTTTTTGCTGCGCACGGCGTACCTGCCGCCCGCCACCCTGCGCGTGGAAGTGGGCACGGGCTACGAAGCCTTGCTGGCGCAATTGCAGCGGCACTACGTGGCCAGCCTGGGCCGCTGCGCGCCAGCGTTGCCGGCCGCGCGCATCGACCTGTATGCGCAAGCCTACCTGGGCATCGTCGACAGCCTGCATGTGGAGCTGATCTACGCGGGCGGCGCCGCGCTGCAGCAGCGCCATGCGGCGCTGTGGCAGATATTGTCCGATTCGCTGGCGATGGCGGCGCAACCGGCCTGATGCGGTATAGCTAACTGTCACACGCTGAACCGACAACCAGGTCTGACACAAGCCGCCATCGACTCTTCGGAAGCAGCGGTTTGCCACCTTCAAATGTGGTGCGGCTTGCTGCCGGATTTTTCGCATGCGAAGTTCCGCGTGCGCCGTTTTCCGTCGTTGGCAGGCTCCGCCCCGTTGCATGCATTGCTTACTGTTTGCAACTGTCGCCCAGCCAGAGCTTATGAGCAGTTCAGCAGTGTCTAGTGAAATCGTGGCAATTTAAGCATCCAGGATGCATCATCACAGCCGACAATACTAGCAACTGAAAAAAAGCGAGAAACAAAGCTCGTGGTATCGGCGGCATGAACTTCCATTGCAGGCTCTTCGTCGGTGAAATCAAGGCAGACTTATTGCTTCCCACACAATAAAATAATGCCGATAGAGCCAAGGAAAAAAACCTTACATTAGCCGGTACAACGTCAGGAGCAAAGGCGCAGCCAAAGAAAATTGACGCGAAAAAAAAATAAGGAAATGCGGGAAATTTTCTGTCCCAACTGAAGTTGTATTTGAGATTCCATAATTTTTATCATTGATTTTAGTTACTCAAGTTTCGCTTCGAACGACTGCTCCTGGCCGCTTGCTATCGTTGGCCGGTCACGCCCTATGATGTTGAAAAACTCAGACAGGTAGACCCTTAGATCAATATCCTGCCAGCCCAGCCTGGCCTGTACCGCCGCCGGTGAACGATCACCGGCTGCCTGGCGGCCGGAAGCCTCTGGAAATCATTGCCGCTCGACTTTCTCAACACAATGGGGCGAAAGTCGTCCGTCGCTGCCAATAGTGCTTGCCGTAAAACAGGCATCCACGGGTTTCTACGCATGCGGAGCAGCAGCAGCGTGGAAACTGGCAGGGAACGATAGTTTTTTGGCGAGGCGCGCCACGCCAAAAATGGGTCAGGCATAGGCATACACCAGTAGAAAGCCAGCCAGCGGAACGACGGCAAACAACACAACAACGCCAAGGCAACCTGATCTCGCTCCAGGTCTGGATCCTGCAGGGGAAGCGCTACGCTCACACTCGCGCGGCGCCCTGGCACGCACCCATTTGAGATGACAGGACTGGCAAAAGAATGTGGTTTTGTTGTTGCGCCAGGCGTCGATGGTGCGATCGGTATGGCGTGCAAGCGTGCCGCAACGGGCACATTCGAAATGTGTTTCTTTGGGCAGTTTTTTTGAAAAGTGCTTGCCGGCAAAGAACATGACAACAAGTCCCGCTATGACTGCCCCAACGATGAATTCCATAGACATGTGTTTTTCTGTATTTGCATCGTGTTCACCATGGCTATTTACAGCCCATCAGCGTACCCGAGCATAACGGATTGCCAAGCAGAAAGGATCACACATTGTCACAGCAACGCGAATGGCCGCGTCCGGCCAAAACAACACCCACACCCACATTACACTTTGGAAACCTAAGATTTCTTCAGTTGACACCCTCGCAGCCCATCCATAAGATGCCCCCATTATTCATTTACGGAGTCCCACGTGGGTACTTGTTCTAGTGACAGTAGCCGATCTTGTATCGGTGATTGCCTCGGCAGCTAAGCAGCAAGCAACGCGGAACGCTCTTTCCTCCGTGCCTTGCTGAGCAAGGTGCGGTGTCTCGCGCGGCCACTCCGGCTGCGCGCCTCTCCCCCCCCCTCTTTCCGATCGCGACCGGCTACTGACCCGGATTGCCCGCCAGCACGATTGTGTCTTGGCGGCACGCAAGTCTTGCCTGCGGCTGCGCCGCCCGTCAACACCTCGTCGTGAAAGGAAGAGCCATGAATCTCTTCACCCGCTTATTCGAATCGTTCCTGCGCAAGCGCCATACGGCCGGCAACTTCCGGCGCCGCGCCATGCCGCTGGAAAACAGCACGGCCCGGCCCGTGCCCGACCACCTGGCGCGCCAGCTGCTGGCCGCCGCCCATGAAGACCTGGACAGCGCCCTGAACCGCCTGCACACGCGCCTGGAAGGCTTGCGCGATGCCGAGGCGCAAGTCATCGGCGCGCAGACGGGGCCGAACGAGGTCGAACATGAGAAACCGCTGGCCTGGTACCAGCACCTGTGGCTGTGCTACAAGAATCCGTTCAACCTGCTGCTCACCGTGCTGGCCATCGTGTCCTACCTGACGGAAGACCCGAAGGCGACCATCGTCATCGGCACCATGGTGATTTTATCAACCCTGCTGCGTTTCGTGCAGGAAGGCCGCTCGAACCGCGCCGCCGAACGCCTGAAAGCCATGGTCAGCAATACCGCCACCGTGCTGCGCAATGGCCAGCAGATTGAGCTGCCCATCCGCCAGCTGGTACAGGGCGACATCATCGTGCTGTCGGCCGGCGACATGATCCCCGCCGACTGCCGGCTGCTGTCCGCGAAAGACCTGTTCGTCAGCCAGGCCGCCATGACGGGCGAATCCCTGCCCGTGGAAAAGATGGCAGAGCTGGCCGACGCCCATGGCAAAGACCCGATGGAACTGGCCAATCTGCTGTTCATGGGCACGAATGTAATCTCCGGCGCGGCCACGGCGCTGGTATTGGCCACGGGAAACCGCACCTATTTCGGCACCATCGCCACGCGAGTGACGGCCACCGAGCGCACGCCCACGGCGTTCGAGGCGGGCGTGAACAGCGTCAGCTGGCTCTTGATCCGCTTCGCCCTCGTGATGGCGCCGCTCGTGTTCCTGATCAATGGCTGGACCAAGGGCGACTGGATGGAAGCGTTCCTGTTCGCCCTGTCCGTCGCCGTGGGCCTGACGCCGGAAATGCTGCCCATGATCGTCACCAGCACCCTGGCCAAGGGCGCCGTGAAACTGTCGAAAAAGAAAGTCGTCGTGAAGCGCCTGGATGCGATCCAGAACTTCGGCGCCATGGACGTGCTGTGCACAGATAAAACGGGCACCTTGACTCAGGACAAGATCGTGCTGGAACGCCATACGGACGTGTTCGGCCAGCCGTCCGATGAAGTACTGCAATTCGCCTACCTGAACAGCCACTACCAGACCGGCCTGAAAAACCTGCTCGACCGCGCCGTGCTCGACCATGTGGAATTGCAGACGGAAATGCAACTGGCCCGCGATTACGTGAAAGTCGATGAAATCCCCTTCGATTTCGTGCGCCGCCGCATGTCCGTTGTCGTCTCTGAAAAGAATGACCACCATGAACTGATCTGCAAGGGCGCCGTCGAGGAAATCCTCGCCGCCTGCAGCCATCTGCGCCTCGGCGGCGTCAACATTCCGCTCGATGCCGCGCTGCTGGACAAGGTACTGGAAACCACGCATGGCCTCAACGCGGAAGGATTGCGCGTAGTGGCCGTGGCCGTCAAGGAAGTGCCGCCCCATAAGACCGTGTACGGCGTGGCCGATGAAACGGCGCTGACCCTGATCGGCTATGTGGCGTTTCTTGATCCGCCGAAGGAATCGACGGCGCCCGCCCTTCGCGCGCTGGCGGAACATGGCGTCACCGTGAAAGTATTGACGGGAGACAACCACCTGGTGACGGCGAAGATTTGCCGCGAAGTGGGCCTGGCCGTGCACGGCGTGCTGCAAGGCCCGCAACTGGACGACATGGACGACGCCACTTTGGCCCGCGCTGCGGAAGAGAATACCGTGTTTGCCAAGCTCAGCCCGCTGCACAAGGAACGCCTCGTGCGCGCCCTGCGCGGCAACGGCCATATCGTCGGCTTCATGGGCGACGGCATCAACGACGCGCCCGCCCTGCGCGCGGCCGACATCGGTATTTCCGTCGACTCGGCCGTCGATATCGCTAAGGAAGCGGCCGACATCATCCTGCTGGAAAAAAGCCTGATGGTGCTGGAAGAAGGCGTGCTGGAAGGCCGGCGCACCTTCAGCAACATGCTCAAATACATCCGCATGACGGCCAGCTCGAACTTCGGCAATGTGTTTTCCGTGCTGGTGGCCAGCGCCTTTTTGCCGTTCTTGCCCATGCTGCCGCTGCACTTGCTGGTGCAAAACCTGCTGTATGACGTGTCGCAGATCGCCATCCCGTTCGACAATGTCGACGCCGAGCTGATCCAGCAGCCTTTGACCTGGAACCCGCGCGACATCGGCCGCTTCATGGTGTTCTTCGGGCCCATCAGCTCGATCTTCGACATCAGCACGTTTATCCTGATGTGGCATGTGTTCGGCGCGAATACGCCGGAACAACAGACCCTGTTCCAGTCCGGCTGGTTCGTCGTCGGCTTGCTGACGCAGACGCTGATCGTGCACCTGATCCGCACACCCAAGCTGCCCTTCATCGACAGCATCGCGTCCGTGCCCCTGCTGGTGGCCACCACCGTCATCATGGCTGTGGGCGTGTTCCTGCCGATGGGACCGCTGGCGACCTACTTCAAGCTGCAAGCCTTGCCGTTGGGCTATTTCCCATGGCTGCTGGGCATCCTCGTCTGCTACACCGTGCTGACGACGTTCATGAAACGCGTGTATCTGCGCAAATTCGGCTGGCAATAGTATGATGAGCCGCTCTTTCCCCTACAAAAGGCACGCATGAGCGGCTCCTCCCTTTCCAAACGTCATCTCGCCCTGCTGCTGTCGGCCCTCGTCTTCCCCGGCAGCGGGCATTTTGTCTTGCAACGCAAGGCCCGTGGCTGCCTCTTCCTCGTGCCGGCCCTGGTTGCGCTGGCGATCATAGTGCGCCAGATCATGGCACGGTTAGACCAGGTTATGGCACAGATCGACAGCGGCGCCCTGCCCCTCGACGTGCAGCTGATCATGGAAAAAGTGGAGGCCCTCTCCGCCAACGACGGCCCCGCCATGACGGTGGCCGTGTGTGTGCTGGTGGCGTGCTGGATCGGCAGCCTCATCGACACCTTCCTGATCAAGCCATGACGGCGGAAGCAGAGGCGCGCAAACTGCGCAAGGAAGCCAGGATGCAGGCGCGCCGCGCACAGCTGGCGCTCAAGCGCCAGGACCATGGCGGGCCGCTGGCCTGGCGCGGCTGGTTCGACGGGTCCGCCCACCCGAACCCTGGCAAGCTGGGCATAGGCGCCCTGCTGCTGGGACCGCATGGCGAACGCATCGAAGTGAGCGAAGCGGCCGGTTATGGCAGCAGCAGCGACGCGGAGTATGCGGCCCTGACGGCCGTGCTGCAGGCGGCACTCGGCGTGCGCCCGCCGCCCGTGCAACTGCTGCTGTACGGTGACAGTCAGGTGGTGATCAATGATGTGCTGGGGACGACGCCGGTCGGCGCCAAGGGGCTGGAAACGCAGAGGGCCACCGTAGTGGCCCTGCTGAAACAATTCACGGATGTGAGCTTGCGCTGGCTGCCGCGCCACCGCAATGGCGAGGCGGACCGGCTGTCGCAGCTGGCGATCGCAAGCTTCACCCCAGAGGCTTGAATACCAGGGTCGTACCCTCAGGGTACGACCCCAGCCGTTACTGGGTAAGCAACTTAGGCGGCGCGGCCGAGCTGCAATGCTTCTGCTGGCGCCTTGGCTGCCGGACGCTTGGCCCCCTTCAAGCCGCTGACACTGGCCTGCTGCCCATTCAATTTGAACACGCTGACCACCTGCGCCAGGTTGTGCGCCTGGTGCTGCATCGATTCGGCGGCCGCCGCCGATTCTTCCACCAGCGCCGCATTCTGTTGCGTGACGGCATCCATCTGGCCGATGGCGCGGTTGATCTCGTCGATGCCCACGCTTTGCTCGCTGCTGGCCGCCGTGATTTCCGTGATGATGTCGCTCACGCGCTGCACGCTGTCGACGATGTCGTTCATGGTCGAGCCTGCCTGCGCCACCAGCATGCTGCCCGCGTTGACTTGCTCGACGGACGCGCCGATCAGGGTCTTGATCTCTTTCGCGGCGCTGGCCGAGCGCTGCGCCAGGTTGCGCACTTCCGAGGCCACCACGGCAAAGCCGCGGCCCTGCTCGCCGGCCCTGGCCGCTTCCACGGCCGCGTTCAGCGCCAGAATATTCGTCTGGAAGGCGATGCCGTCGATGACGGAAATGATGTCGACGATCTTGTTCGACGACGCATTGATCGATTCCATCGTGCCCACCACTTGCGCCACGACTTCGCCGCCCTTGACGGCCACTTGCGCCGCCGATGCCGCCAACTGGTTCGCCTGGCGCGCATTGTCCGCATTCTGCTTCACGGTGCTGGTCAATTCTTCCATCGAGGACGCCGTCTCTTCCAGGGAACCGGCTTGCTCTTCCGTGCGGGAAGACAGGTCCTGGTTGCCGGCGGCAATTTCCGTCGACGAGGTCGCAATGCTGTCCGTGCCCGTACGCACTTCGCTGACGATGTTGAGCAGGCTCGTGTTCATGTCCTTCAACGCTTGCAGCAATTGCCCCGTTTCATCCTTGGCGCTGGCATCGATCTGCGCCGTCAAGTCGCCATCGGCCACCTTGCGGGCAATGTCCACGGCCGTGCGCAGGGGACGCACGATGCCCATCGTCAGCAACCAGGCGCAGACGACGCCAAAGCCCAGCGCCAGCACGGCCAGGGTCAGCAGCAAGTTGCGGCTCGTCTTGGCGACATCGTCGATCTCGCGCGCCGTCGTGTCGATGCTGGCGCGCTGGTGCTGCAGCATGTCGTTGACCACTTTCAGGTATTTCGTCGAACCGGGCACGAAGATACCCTGGAAAGCCTTCTCCGCTTCCGCTTCCTGTCCATCCGCCTTCAGCTTCGATACTTGCGCGCGTGAATCGAGGTAAACCTTGCGCTGTTCGCTCACCAGGCGGAACAGTTCCTTTTCTTCCGGGCTGGAAATCAAGGCTTCGATTTTCTTTTGCAGTTCGCCCGAGACGACGGACGACTGTTTCGCCTCTTCCGCAAAATACGCGCCCAAGGTCGTGTCGCTGCTGCGCGCGATGGCCGTGGTGCGGCGCACGCCGCTATCGATCTTGGAATACCAGTCGGAAATATAGCGTTCCTTCGCCAGCGGGAGTTCCATCATGGTGCGCGTGGCCGTGGCCACGTCGTGCAAACGCCACACGCTGATGCCCGTGATGAGCATGGAAAACAGCAAAATCACGGCAAAACCCAGGCCGAGGCGCACACCAATACTGACGTTTCTTAACAAATTCATGTGAATATCCTAAAAAAGCGGAACCAGACTATATAAAAGGGGGACAGCAGAAAGCGGCCGCACGGGGCGGCCGCAGCGGCATCAGCGCGTGCCGATGCGCAAGGTGGTTTGCGGCGCTGCCGGGCGTTTCAGCGCTTGTGTTACACCGTTCGCACCGCTGGCCTGCTGGCCGTTGAGCTTGAACACGCTGACGACCTGCGCCAGGTTGTGCGCCTGGTGCTGCATCGATTCGGCGGCGGCCGCCGATTCTTCCACCAGCGCCGCATTTTGCTGCGTGACGGCATCCATCTGGCCGATGGCCCGGTTGATTTCGTCGATGCCCACGCTTTGCTCGCTGCTCGCGGCCGTAATTTCCGTGATGATGTCGCTCACGCGCTGCACGCTGTCGACGATATCGTTCATGGTCGAACCGGCTTGCGCCACCAGCATGCTGCCCGCGTTGACTTGCTCGACGGACGCGCCGATCAGGGTTTTGATTTCTTTCGCGGCGCTGGCCGAGCGCTGCGCCAGGTTGCGCACTTCGGACGCCACGACGGCAAAGCCGCGGCCCTGCTCGCCTGCACGGGCCGCTTCCACGGCCGCGTTCAGCGCCAGGATATTCGTCTGGAAGGCGATGCCATCGATGACGCTGATGATGTCGACGATCTTGTTCGACGACGCATTGATCGATTCCATCGTGCCCACCACTTGCGCCACGACTTCGCCGCCCTTGACGGCCACTTGCGCGGCCGACGCCGCCAACTGGTTCGCCTGGCGCGCATTGTCCGCATTCTGTTTCACGGTGGAAGTGAGCTCTTCCATCGAAGACGCCGTCTCTTCCAGGGAACCGGCCTGCTCTTCCGTGCGGGAAGACAGGTCCTGGTTGCCGGCGGCAATCTGCGTCGAGGACGTGGCGATGCTGTCCGTGCCGCTGCGCACTTCGCCAACGATGTTGAGCAGGCTCGTGTTCATGTCCTTCAACGCCTGCAGCAATTGCCCCGTTTCATCCTTGGCGCTGGCGTCGATCTGCGCCGTCAAGTCGCCATCGGCCACCTTGCGGGCGATATCCACGGCCGTGCGCAGGGGGCGCACGATGCCCGTCGTCAAGACCCAGGCACAGACAACGCCAAAAGCCAGCGCCAGCGCGGCCAGCACCAGCATCAGGTTGCGGCTGGTATTGGCGACGGCGTCGATCTCGCGCGCCGTCGTGTCGATGCTGGCGCGCTGGTGTTCCAGCAAGTCCTGCACCATCTTCTGGTACTTGGCGGCGGCCGGCACGAAGGTCTTTTCAAACACTTCATTGGCGGCATCGACCTGCGCTTCACCCTTGAGCTTGTAGACCTGGTCGCGCGAACCGATGTACACCTTGCGCTGCTCCAGCAAGCCCGCGAACATGGCTTTTTCCTCGGGCTTGTCGATCAAGGCCTCGATTTTCTTTTGCAGCTCGGCCGAGCTGGCCGACGAGACTTTCGATTCTTCGGCGAAATAACCGCTGAGCGAGGTATCGCTGCTGCGGGCAATGGCGATGGTGCGGCGCACGGCGCTGTCGATGCGGCCATACCAGTCGGAAATATAGCGTTCCTTCGCCAGCGGCTGCTCCATCATGACGCGCGTGGCGCTGGCCACGTCGTGCAGGCGCCAGACGCTGATGCCCGTAATGAGCATGGAAAACAGCAAAATCACGGCAAAACCGAGTCCGAGGCGGACACCGATGCTGACGTTGCGTAATACATTCATGTGACTATCCTAAAAAGCCCTGATGCCAGCATGCCGCACGGCTGATGGCTTCCCTTTGGCGCGCTGGCTGGCGGCGGTGTCAAGGCGGGTGTAAAAGTGAAACTGAAGTGAAACTGGCGCACGGTTCGGCGGAACCGTGCGCCAGGAAATGCGCTAGCGTGCGCCTTGCAGAAAAACCAAGCAATGTCGAGAGTCAATTGTTTTTAAGAAACCCTCTCGGATTAGGATGTCGGGAAATGTTCAGGGGCAATGCAACGCCGTCCCGGACTTTTCCTGGCGGCCTAGGCTGCGAGTTTTTCGATCAGGCCCATGTCGGCGCTGGACATCAGCTGGTCAATGTCGACCAGGATCAGCATGCGCTCGTCGATGGTACCCAGGCCGATCACGTATTCCGTGTTGATCGAACGGCCCATGTCCGGCGCCGGCTTGATCTGTTCCGGCATCAGGGTAGTGACGTCGGAGACGCGGTCGACGACCATGCCGACGACGCGGTTGCCGATATTGAGGATGATGACGACGGTAAACTGGTCATAGCTGGGCGTGCCCAGGTTGAACTTGATGCGCATGTCGACGATCGGCACAATGATGCCGCGCAGGTTGACCACGCCCTTGACGAACTCGGGGGCGTTGGCGATGCGGGTCGGCGTTTCATAGCTGCGGATTTCGCTGACTTTCTGGATGTCGATGCCATACTCTTCCTGGCCCAGGGTAAAGGCCAGGTACTCGGCAGCCTTGGCAACGGTGGCGCCAGTGTCGCTGGAATTGGTGTTCATGATGATCCTTTAGAAATGTCGCAGGACGCGCCTATCACCAATCTTGGACGCCCATAGGGAATTTATTAAATAATGCACTGAAATTGCAATACGGCAATGTTACCGCATGTAAATTTTCAGTGCACTAAAAAAGAGCATCGTTGTTTCCGCTGGACCGCGATTATCTGACTTTGTAGCAAAAGCATCACGCCTGGGCGCCAGCCGCTATGGTGCCGCCCTCTCCCCGCCCTCCTCGTTCGACGGCAGGTTGAATGTCACGGTATACACAAAATCCATGGTGCAAGGCACGCCGCCGCACAGCCCCGGCTTGTAGCGCTGCTTGATGGCGGCAGCCGCGGCGAAGTTCGCCATCTTGTCGTCCGGAGACTCGAAGATGGCCACTTCCTTGCCTTCCCCCTTGCTATTTACCTGCACCGCCAGCACCAGTTGGCCCCGCACCTGCAAGATGCGCTGCGCCGCGTACACTTCACGCAAGAAAGGTGCTAAGCCCTTGAGCGGATAGGGAGGCTCGTCTGTGGCCGGCATGCCTTCGTACTGATCCCGTACGGCAAGCTTCTGCTCCGCACTGAGTTGCGCATAGCTGTAATTCAAGGGAATACCGGCCTTCACACCCTTGTGTTTAATGACTGTGCCTGTTTGCGCCATATCCTCTGTCAAGGTATAGCGGGGAGCTTCCTGGGCCCAGGTGGCCGCGTGACCGCAGGCAAGTAACAAACCGACTATCAGCCAATAACGGTGCATGAGCATCCTTTTCAATGTGGAATGATTGTTTTAAAAAAATATCTGATGGGCAATAAAACCCCAAGACGCGCATTCTGCTCAGAAGTAAATAAAAAAGCAAATACCATTAGAGCAATGGATAGTTGCGTGCGCACGTTTTATGCCACACTGGCGCCCCCCGCTTTTTATGATGGTGAACCATGCATTCTTTGCTTTCCCAATGGCAGCCACGCCTGCTGGCGCTGGCCTCGGCCGGCCTGGGCGATGACAGCGCCCACGACATCAACCACCTGCACCGCGTCTGGCGCAATGCCAGCGTTCTGCTGCAGGAATATGCGCAGGCCGACGCCCTCACCGTGATAGCAGCGTGCTACCTGCACGACCTGATCAACCTGCCGAAAAACCACCCCGAGCGCCATCTGGCCTCGCGCCAGGCGGCCGCGCTGGCTTGCCGCCAGCTGGCCGAACTGGATTTTCCACCAGAAAAACTGGCCGGCGTGGCCCACGCCATCGAGACGCACAGTTTTTCCGCCAACTTGACGCCGCACACGATCGAAGCGCAGATCGTGCAGGATGCCGACCGTATCGACGCGCTGGGCGCCGTGGGACTGGCGCGCCTGTTCTACACGGCTGCGCGCATGGATAGCGCGCTGGCGCATGGCACGGATCCGCTGGCAGCGCATCGCCCGCTCGACGACAAGGCCTACGCACTCGACCATATCGTCACCAAGCTCGACAAGCTGCCCGGCAAGATGCAGACGGCGGCGGGCCGCGCGCTGGCCGAACAGCGCCTGGCCGTGCTGACGGATTTCCGCGCCGCCTTTGCCGACGAATGGGGAATGGGCGCATAAGCTTGGCGGCGATAGCCAGCAACGCGCATGCTGTCTATAATGCAAGCCTCAGCTATCGCGCCGCGCGTCAGCAGCATCCTGTAACGCGCCGGCGCGATGCCAACGCGCCGAAAGCATGCATGTCCGATAAAACCAGCCCCGACAGCCATTCCCCGTCCTCGCCCGCCGCGCCCGCGCGCGCCGGCAATCTCAATTTCATCCTCGTCTGCGTCTTCATCGACATGCTGGGCATCGGCCTGGTGGTGCCCGTGCTGCCCATCCTGATCGGCGACTTTGTCGACGGCAAGGATGCGCAGGCATTCTGGTACGGCATCATGGCGGCCGTCTTCGGCTTGCTGCAGTTCATCTTCATGCCCATGCTGGGCGCCATCAGCGACCGCGTGGGACGCCGTCCCGTGCTGCTGTACTCGATGGCCGGCATGGGCATCAACTTTCTCGCCACGGGCTGGGCGCCGAACCTGGCCTGCCTGTTCATCGGCCGCATCATCGGCGGCGTCTCGTCGGCCAGCATGTCGGTCGCGTCCGCCTACGCCTCCGATATTTCCACGCACGACAACCGTGCCAAGAGTTTCGGCAAGATCGGCGCCGCCTTCGGCCTGGGCTTCATCTGCGGGCCCATGCTGGGCGGCCTGCTGGGCGAGGTCAATCTGCGCCTGCCGTTTTACGTGGCGGCCGGCCTGTCGGCGGCCAATTTCCTCTACGGCTATTTCTGCGTGCCCGAATCGCTGCAGCCCGGTCCCCGCGCGTCCTTTACCTGGGCGCGCATCAATCCGTTTGCCGCCCTGCTGAAACTGGTGCGCCGCGTGGAGATCCGCGGCCTGGTGCTGGCCTTCGGCCTGATGACGTTTGCGCAGATGATGCTCAACACCACCTGGGTGCTGTACACGCATTTCCGCTTCGACTGGACGCCGCGCCAGAACGGCATCGCCATGTTCTGCGTGGGCCTGTGCGCGGCCGTCGTGCAGGCGGGCTTGCTGGGCATCCTCATCAAGCGCTTCGGCGAAGTGCGTTTGTCACTGCTGGGCATGGCTTCGGGCGCCCTCACCTACCTGCTGTACGGCCTGGCCACGCAAGGCTGGATGATGTACGCGCTGATCCTGTGCAACCTGCTGGCCTTTGCCGCCGGTCCGGCCCTGCAGGGCATCATCTCGAAATCATCGAACGCCGGCGAACAGGGTGAACTGATGGGCTCCCTGCAATCGATCAGCAGCCTGGGCATCATCATCATGCCTTTGCTCGGCAGCATGATCCTCGGCGAGTTGAGCCACTTGCCAGCACAGGACTGGCGCATCGGCAGCACCTTCTATCTGTGCGCCATCATGCAAACCTTGGGCATCGTGGTGGCCTGGCGCTACTTCCAGGCGCAGCGCCTGGCCAGACTTGCGGTTTCCACCACAAAGTAGTCGGCAGGATAATATTGCATTTGAGAAATAAATAGGCGAGAATGGGATAATCAAGCGGACGTTGCCGACGCCCGCGATTCGATGGTGAGCAAGGATGGGTATGACTGACTTTTATTCCAGCGCCTGGCGCCGGACCGTGGCCATGCTGGCGCTGGCGCTGCCGACCCTGGCGGGCGCGCAATGCTCGCGCGACATCCAGGTGCCCGTCTCGGCCATCGGCGCCAGCGTGGTGGTCAATGGCGCCGCCATCGGCGGCATCTACCCCGACTTGCTGCGTAGCATGGGCGCCAAGCTGGGCTGCAATTTCATCTTCACGGCCGTGCCCCGGGCGCGCCTGGAGGCGATGTTTGAGGCGGGCAAGGCCGATATGCTGATTCCCGCCAGCAGCACGCCGCGGCGCGACCAGCACGGCCTGTTCATCCCCTTGATGGGCAACCGGCCCCTGCTGATCTCGCTGCAAGGCGCACGCGCGCCCATCAACACCATGCAGGAACTGATCGAGCGGCGCGACTTGCGCGTGGCGCTCGTGCGCGGCTACGACTATGGCGCCTCTTACCAGGCGCTGGCCAAGGAACTGAGCAGCCAGGGCCGCCTGTTCTACGAGGTCGATGCGCTGTCCGTGGCGCGCCTGATGCAAAGCGGCTTCATCGACGCCACCATCATGAGCCCCACCATCCTGGCCGGCGTGGCGCAAAACGATGCGCGCGTGTATGGCCTGGCCGACCGCCTGCGTCTGGAAGCCTTGCCGGAATTGCCGTGGGGCATGAGCGGCGTCTACCTGTCGCGCAAGTCGCTGACGGCGGATGACCAGGCGGCCCTGCGCGAACTGCTGGAAAAAGCCAGCCGCTCGGGCACCCTGATGGAAGGCTTCCAGCGCCATCACCGCCAGGAACTGTTGTCGCAGAGCATACGCCCGCGCTAAGGCCTGCATGTCCGGTTTCGTCGTCGCCGTCGTCCTGTTTGCCGCCCTGCTGCATGCCAGCTGGAATGCCATCGTCAAGTCGGGCAAGGATACCTTCCTCACGACCGTGCTCGTCTCCGCTGGCGCGGCCCTGATCTCGCTGGCAATCCTGCCCTTCGTCGATGCTCCCGCGCCCGCCAGCTGGCCCTACGTGGCCGCCTCGGCCGTGGCGCAGCTTGCCTATTATTCTCTGCTGGCGGCCGCCTACAAGGCGGGCGACATGAGCCACGCCTACCCGCTGATGCGCGGCAGCGCCCCGCTGATCGTGGCGCTGGCCAGCTGGCCGCTGATCGGCGAACGCCTGTCTTCCATGCAAATGGGCGCCATCGCCTGCATCTGCGCGGGCATCCTCGGCCTGTATATTGCCGCGCGCGGGCCCGCCACGGCCATCGCCGCGAAAAACACGGGACGCGCCACCGCCTTTGCACTGGGCAACGCCTGCGTCATCGCCAGCTATACCCTGATCGACGGCATCGGCGTGCGCCTGTCCGGCGCGCCGGCCGCCTACACGATGTGGATTTTCGTCTTGAACGGAACCGGGCTGCTGCTGTGGACGGTGCTGCGCCGCCGCGCCGGCCTGCTTGCCTATGCGCAAACGCAATGGCGTTTGGCCGCGCTCGGCGGTTTCGGCACCCTGGCCTCGTATGGACTGGCCCTGTGGGCCATGACGCAGGCGCCCGTAGCCGCCATCGCGGCCCTGCGCGAAACGTCGATCCTGTTCGCCATCGCCATTGCGGCCCTGTTCCTGCGCGAAAAAATCAGCCCCCGCCGCTACCTGGCCATCGGCCTGATCGCGGCGGGAGCAGTCTTGATGCGCATCGCCTAGCGGGCGTCGAGCGGCGCGATAGGCAACTCGATGGCGCTGGCCGCCCCTGCCGCGTGGTACACGCGCTGCGTCGCCTTTCTATAATGGCCCGGGTCGGCCAGGAAGATGTTCGGCACGTAGTTTTGCGGGTTGCGGTCGTACAGCGGGAACCAGCTCGACTGTACTTGCACGGCAATGCGGTGACCGGGCAGGAAGACATGATTCGCGTTCGGCAAGGCGAAGCGGTAGCGCTCCACTTTGCCCGCCGGTATCGGTGTCGGGTGCTCGAAGCTGTCGCGGTAACGGCCGCGGAAGATATCCATGGCCACGCCCAGCTGGTAGCCGCCCATGGCCGGCTGCGACGGTACTTCGTCCGGATACACGTCGATCAGTTTCACCACCCAGTCGGCATCCGTGCCGCTGGTGGCCGCGAACAGGTTGACCATCGGCGCGCCGGCGATGCGCACGGCCGTTTTCAACGGTTCCGAAACATAGCTGAGCACGTCCGTGCGGTCCGCATAGCCGCGCTGGTCGCTGACCAGCCATGGTTTCCACACGTCGGCATCGCCGAGGCGCACGGGACGGGGCACGAAAGGCACGGGTTTGGCGGGATCGGCCACGTATTCGTCGAACGCGCCTTGCGCCGCATCCGCAGCGCCCGATGGCGCCGCAAAGCCCAGCCTGGAACCGTCCTGCAGGTAGATCGGCGTCAGCTTGGTGTCGCACGTCTCGCAGGAGAGCGGCCACTGCTGCAGGCGCTGCCACTGGTTGGTGCCGCTCTGATAGGACACGACGGGCGCCGTGTTCGCTTCCGGCGCGCCATCCTTCAGGTATTGATTGAGGAATGGCTGCATGACTTTTTCGCGGAACTGGCGCGCCGTATCGCCGTCAAACTTCAGGGCGCCCAGGCTGGAACCGTCATAGTTGACGCCGCTGTGACGCCACGGGCCGATGGCCAGGTAATTGAGGTTGTTGTGCTTGTCGCGCCCTTCCATCGCCGCGTAGGTGGCGTAGGGGCCATAGATGTCTTCCTGGTCCCACTGCCCCACCACGTGCATGGTGGGCACGATCAGCGGACGCTTGGCCAGGATTTTATCGAGCGCCTGTTCTTGCCAGTAACTGTCGTAAGCCGGATGCTCGAACAGCTTTTTCGTATAGGTCAGCTTGTCGATGCCAAATTTCTTCGCGAAATCACCGGCCGAGCCGATGCGCAGATACGCGTCGTAGTCGTCGTAGACGCCCAGCACGGGCGCCTCACCGCTGCCGCGCACGCTCGTTTGCCACGCCAGGTAAGACAAGCTCGGCATGCGGAAGGCGCCGTTATGGAACCAGTCGTCGCCGCGCCAGCCGTCGACCATGGCGCTCATGGGAATGGCCACCTTCAGCGCCGGATGCGGATCGACCAGGGCCATCAGCACCGTATGTCCCTCATATGAGGAACCGAGCATGCCCACTTTGCCATTGCTTTCCGGAATATTTTTCGACAGCCACTCGATGGTGTCCCACGCATCGGTCACGTTATCGACCTTGGTATTGTTCAGCGGGCCGCGCACGGGGCGCGTCATCACGTAATCGCCTTCCGAGCCATGCTTGCCGCGCACGTCCTGGAACACGCGGATGTAGCCGTTTTCCACCAGGGTGTCGTCGCCCTGCGGCAAGGTGGCCAGCATGCTGGCGCTGGTGGCGCGCTGGGCGCGGCGCGCCGCGTTGTACGGCGTGCGCGTGAGCATGATGGGCGCCCGCTTGGCGTCTTTCGGCACGACGATCACCGTGTACAGCTTGACGCCGTCGCGCATGGGGATCATCACCACGCGCTTGACGTAATCATTCATATCGGGCAGCACCAGCTTGGCGCCGATATCGGGCGTCATCGGCGGCGTTTGCGCCATCGCCGGTACTGCAAACAAGGAACTGATAACAAAAGCCAGGCCGGTGAGCCGGACGGGGGACGACACGCGCATACTGTTCTCCAATGATTCATGCCACGCAAAAGTGGCCGAATGGCAATAGTACCCGGAAAGCAAGTTCCACAATAGGCTAGCCTCTGACGCAGCGCAGCAGATATATGGGCACGCAACTTGACAGAACGCGTCCGAACTGCAACCATAACGCCATGAAATTTATCCCGTCACAACACGCCTGCTTGAATTGGTGGTCCCGCTCACTTTCGCGCGGCCACTCTACAGTGATGTGAATTTGATCCACGCCGCCTCGATCGGTGGCGTAACAGGCTCAGCCTGGATCATCCCCGATGCAGGCGGCTCAAAAGGAAACTTGATGAGCTTGCCTAACACCCCAGATACCCAAGACCAGCACGACGCACCGGCAGCACCGCTGTCGCCCGCTGCCATCGCTTCGCAATCCGTGATCCTGACGGGCGACCGCCCGACCGGCCCCCTGCACCTGGGTCACTACGTGGGCAGCCTGCGCGACCGCGTCCGCTACCAGAACAGCTACAAGCAATTCATCATGCTGGCCGACGCGCAAGCGCTGACGGACAATATGGAAGACATCGACAAGGTGCACCGCAACGTCGTCGAAGTGGCGCTCGACTACCTGGCCGTCGGCATCGACCCGAGCAAGACCACGGTCTTCATCCAGTCGCAGATTCCGGAACTGGCCGAGCTGACCTTTTACTACCTGAACATCGTCACCGTGGCGCGCCTCGAGCGCAATCCCACCGTCAAGGAAGAAATCCGCCTGCGCGGCTTCGAGCGCGACATTCCAGCCGGTTTCTTGACCTACCCGGCCAGCCAGGCGGCCGACATCACGGCATTCAAGGCGGGCGTGGTGCCCGTGGGCGAAGACCAGATCCCGATGATCGAGCAAACGAATGAAATCGTGCGCCGCTTCAACCGCATGTACAACCGCGAAGTGCTGATGGAATGCAAGGCGCTGGTGCCGGACATCGGCCGCCTGCCCGGCATCGACGGCAAGGCGAAGATGAGCAAGTCGCTGGGCAACACCATCAACCTGGGCGCGACCCCGGCCGAAATCACGGCTGCCGTGAAAAAAGTTTATACGGACCCGCTGCACCTGCGCGTGGAAGACCCGGGCCACCTGGAAGGCAACATCGCGTTTACTTACCTGGACGCGTTCGATCCGGAAAAAGCGGCACTGGCCGAAATGAAAGCCCATTACGTGCGCGGCGGCCTGGGCGACAGCATCGTCAAGAAGCGCCTGGATGTGGTCTTGCAGGAAATGCTGGCGCCGATCCGCGCCCGCCGCGAAGAGTTCGCCAAAGACAAGGGCCAGGTCATCCAGATGCTCAAGGAAGGCACCTTCAAGGCGCGCGAAGTGGCGGCCCGCACGGCCGACGAAGTCAAGTCGGCGCTGGGCCTCAACTACTTCTGATCGCCCGCAGCAATAGCAAACTGATGCGCCCAGGCGGAGTCGGGTAAAATCCCGCTTCCGCCTGGGCGCAATTCGTTTGTCACCGTGGCACCAGCAATCCGTAGAGAAGACAACGCGCCATGACCGAGACCCCTATCGAACAACTGCTGCAGCAGCATTTTTCCATCGATGCGCTACAGCAGGCACCCGCGCCCTTGCAGCAGGCCTTGCACATGCTGGGCGGCTGGCTGGCGGCCGAACGCGCCGAACCGTATCCGCACACGCCGTACGCGGAACTGCTGACGCAGCTGTCCGATACCTGCCTGCCCGCGCATGGCATGCCCATAACGGATTTCCTGCAGGAGCTCGACACCACCGTGCTGGCCAATACGGCCCAGCTGAACCATCCGCAATACATCGGCCACATGACGCAGGCCTTGCCCTGGATCAGCGTGCTGGCCGAAGCGTTTACGGCCACCCTTAACCAGAACCAGGTCAAGATCGAGACGGCGTACGTATCGACCCTGATCGAAAAGCAGATCCTGGGCTGGCTGCACCGCCAGGTGTACCAGCAGCCGGACGCCGTCTACGCGCAGGCCATGGCCGCCACCAGCGGCGCGCTGGGCAATGTCGTCAATGGCGGCACCATGGGCAACCTGACGGCGCTGGCCGTGGCACTGGAAAAACAATTGCCCGGCACGCGCAAACGCGGTCTGTTTGCCGCCATGCAAGAATCCGGCTACGCGGGACTGGCCGTGATCGGTTCGGCCCGCAGCCATTATTCCGTGAAAAAGGCGCTGGCGACCCTGGGCCTCGGCGAAAACGCCCTGCACCTGGTGGCCGTCGACCGCGACAACCGCATCGACGTCACCGCGCTGGAAGCGACGATTGCCGATTTGAAATCGCGCAAGATCAAGGTCGTCGCCATGATCGGCATCGCCGGCACGACGGAAACGGGCGCCATCGACCCGCTGGCCGCCATGGCGGCCATTGCCGCGCGGGAAGGCATCTGGTTCCACGTAGATGCGGCCTGGGGCGGCGCGCTCTTGATCGCGGAACAGTACCGCCCCCTGTACGACGGCATCGCCCTGGCCGACTCCGTCGTCATCGACGGGCATAAATTGCTGTGGGTGCCGATGGCGCAAAGCATGGTGCTGTTCAAGGATGGCGCCAGCCTGAACCTGCTGAAGCACAACGCCAACTACATCCTGCGCGATAACTCGGGCGACCTGGGCCAGACCTCGCTGGAAGGCTCGCGCCGCTTCGACGCCTTGAAACTGTGGACCTCGTTCAAGGTGCTGGGCGTGTCCGGCTACACGACCTTGCTGCAGCAGGCGGCCACCCTGTCCGGCCAGTTGCAGGACTTGTTGGCCGACCAGCAGGATTTCGAACTCGTCACGCGCTCCGACACCTTCATTCTCACCTACCGCTACGTGCCCGCGCCCTTGCGCCAGCGCATGGACAGCCTGCTAGCCGGCGGACAGGTCGAGGCGGCGACCGAGCTGAACAAGCAACTGAACACCTTGAACGCCAAGCTGCAAAACCGGCAAAAGGCGCAAGGCCACAGTTTTGTGTCGCGCACGGTCCTGGAATCGACGCGCTACCCTGGCCCGACGAATGTATTGCGCGTGGTCATGACGAACGTCAAGACGCGCCCCCACCACCTGCGCGCCATTTTGGCCGAACAGCGGGCCATCGGCCAGGCGCTGGTGGCGGAACTGGGCCTGTAAGAAACACCCACCCATCGCCCATGACTGGATGACCGATGCACCGCCTGAGCGCCCTCACCGATCTGCTGCAGCATCTTTTGAAATGGCTGCTGCTGGCCTTTGTCGTGGCCGTGCTGGCTGGCACCGCCTCGGCCGGTTTCCTGTTCGCCCTTGAATGGGCAACCGCGACGCGCCTGGCGCACGCCTGGCTGATCTGGCTGCTGCCCGTGGCCGGCTTTGCCGTCGGCTGGCTATATCTGCGCTACGGCAGCAGTGTCGAGGGCGGCGCGAATCTGCTCATCGATGAAATCCACGATCCGAAAAAAATCATTCCGCTGCGCATGGCGCCGCTGGTGCTGGGCGCCACCGTCATCTCGCATCTGTTCGGCGCCTCCGTCGGACGCGAAGGCACGGCCGTGCAGATGGGCGGCGCGCTGGCCGACCAGCTCACGCGCATGTTTCGCCTGAACAATGAAGACCGCCGCATCATCCTGATGGCCGGCATCAGCGCCGGCTTTGCCTCCGTCTTCGGCACGCCGCTGGCGGGCACCATCTTCGGCCTGGAAGTGCTGGCCATCGGCCGCTTGCGCTACGAAGCCATGCTGCCCTGCCTGGCTGCCGCCGTCATCGCCGACCAGGTAGGCTTGCTGTGGGGCGTCCAGCATACGCATTACGCCGTGCCTTTGATCCCCGCCCTCTCCGCCTGGACTTTATCCGCCATGGTGGTCGCGGGCGTGCTGTTCGGCGTGACCGGTAAGGTGTTTGCGCACGTCACGCACGGCTTGAGCGCACTGATGAAGCGCAAGATCGCCTACGCGCCGCTGCGCCCGCTGGCGGGCGGCCTCGCCGTCGCGCTCGCCGTGTGGCTGCTGGGCACCGACAAATATATCGGCCTGGGCATTCCCACCATCGTCGACGCGCTCAAGGAACCGCTGCCTGCATACGATTTCCTCGGCAAGATGGCGTTCACCATCGTGTCATTGGGCACCAGTTTCAAGGGCGGTGAAGTGACGCCATTGTTCTTCATCGGCGCGACCCTGGGCAATGCGCTGGGGCCTGTACTGCACCAGCCCTTCGCTCTGCTGGCCGCCATCGGCTTCGTCGCCGTATTCGCCGGCGCCGCCAACACGCCGATCGCCTCGACCCTGATGGCGATGGAGCTGTTCGGCGCCGAGATCGGCGTGTACGCAGCCATCGCCTGCGTCGTGGCCTACCTGTTTTCCGGCCACGCTGGCATTTACCGGGCGCAGCGGGGCGGCCATGCCAAGCGCAGCGCCCATCAGGATCTTGAACCATGACCCAAAATATCTACGACAACGACGCCTTTTTCACGGCCTACAGCCAGCTGCCCCGCTCCATCGGCGGCCTCGACAGCGCGCCCGAATGGCCGGCCCTGCGCGCCATGCTGCCAGACGTACAAGGCAAGCAAGTACTCGACCTGGGTTGCGGCTATGGCTGGTTCTGCCGCTGGGCGGCAGAACAGGGCGCGGCGCGGGTATTGGGCGTGGACGTGTCGGAAAAGATGCTGGCGCAGGCAGGCGGCATGGGAGAACATGCAGCTGTCAGCTATGCCCGGCTTGATCTGGAACAACTGGCCTTGCCGCCAGCCGGCTACGACCTCGTCTATAGCTCGCTGGCCTTGCACTACGTCGAAGGTTTCGCCACCTTGCTGGCCGCCATCCGCCACGGCTTGAAGCCGGGCGGCAAGCTGGTGTTTTCCATCGAGCACCCGATTTTCATGGCGCCGCGCCAGCCGGGCTGGCTGACGGATGGACAGGGCCGCAAGCGCTGGCCCGTCGACAGCTACCAGCAGCAAGGTCCGCGCGTGTCGGACTGGCTGGCGCCCGGCGTGATCAAGCAGCACCGCACCCTGGGCACGACCATCAATGCGCTGCTGCAAGCGGATTTCCAGCTGGAACACGTGGAAGAATGGGGGCCGACAGATGCGCAGGTGGCGCAGCAGCCGGCCCTGGCGGAAGAGCGCGAGCGGCCGATGCTGCTGCTGGTGGGCTGCAGCCTGCGCTAGTCCCTAGCCCGCTCGAACAATTTGCCCGCCAGTTCCTCGATATCGCGGCGCATGGCCAGCGCATCCAGCCATAGCGGGGGAATCGCCTGGGCGCCATAATAGGCGCCGGCAAGCTGGCCGACGATGGCGCCGGTCGTATCGGCATCTTCGCCCAGATTGACAGCGCGCAATACCGCCGCTTCCAGTGAGTCGGTATGGAAGAAGCACCAGAGCGCCGCTTCCAGCGATTCCACGCAATAACCGGTGCCGCGTATCTGCTGCTCCGTTTTGGCGAGGAAACTGCCGCTGGCCAGCTCCACCAGCTTCGGTTCCGCAGGCCGGAACGCAATGCTGTCCAGCAGCGCGTCTTTCGCCGTGCCCGCCAGCGCGCTGCACAGCAAGGCGGCGAGCAGCTGGCAGCTTTCGACGGCTTCCGGCGCCGCGTGAGTGGTGCGGGAACTGTCGGCAGCGCAGGCCATGGCCGCTTCGGCATCGGGATAGGCAAACAGCACGACGGGGACCAGGCGCATGAGCGACCCATTGCCCGCCGTGTCAGGCGCGGCGGAGCCGCTCCAGGGATTGCCCGTCTCCTGGAAACTGGCCAGCGCGCTCCTTACCGTGCCGCCGATATCGAAGCAGGTGCCGGTGGAACTCAGGTAGCCCCATTGCCACCAGTTCAAGTACCGCACCATCTGGTCCGCCGCATCGAACGCCCCTTTCTGGACCAGGCTTTCGGCCAGGCACAGCGCCATCGACGTATCGTCGGTCCATTGTCCCGGCTGCAAGCCGAACGGACCGCCACCAGTCATGCCCGTCACCGGCGCAAAGCTGCCGCGCGGAGAAAATTCCACTGTGGTACCGACGGCATCGCCGCAGGCAAGCCCCAGCAAGGCGCCCAGATAGCGCTTGTGCAAGGTTGGTTTGTGCAAAGTTGAGGTCATCATGATTCTCCGTGGATTCCTGGCTGGCCACACTCATCCGGTTTCCACTGCCAGCACGAGGTGCCGCGCTGCGCCTGCCGGCACTGGCCATCGCGCCATAAGATCAGGCCTCCGTACGCCGCAGCGCCGCTCCGCCATGCAGGGCCAGCGGCATGGCCCTGGCCCAGCGGTTCGACGACAGCGAAAACGTCAGCGCGCGCACCTGGTGGTACCAGCCGGCGGGCACGTACAGCATGTCGCCCGGCTCGACGAGGCATTCGATCATGGTTGCCTGGCGCGCCAGGGGAAAGCGCTGGAAATCGGGTGCTTCCGGGTCGAACGGCGAACCGAACAGGATGGCGTTCGCTTCGCTGGGGTACAGGAAGACATCGTGGTGCGGCGGCGCCAGGAAGATGCGCTTGCGGCCCCACACTTGCGCGAAAATATTATCGTCGTAATCGCAATGCAATGGCGTCACCGTGCCGGCCGGCCCCACCCAGAAGCGCGGCGGGCCCATCTTGTCGAAATACGTGGGCCAGTGGCACAGGCGGTTCAGCTCGCGCAATTCCAGATTGCCCAGGTACGGCGGCAACGCGTGCGCCCCTTCTTCCACCATATCCAGATATTGCCCCATCGACATGTCTTGCATGGCGCGGTCGGCCGCGAACGCCGTATTGATATAGTCGCCCACCCGCGCGCGCACGGGCACGTGGCTGAACCGTTCGCGCAAGACCTCTGGCCCCAATGCCGACAAAGGCCAGCGCCGCACCAGCCCGCGCATCAGGAAGGGCAAGCCCAGCGCGGCGCGCGCACGAAAGGCGGCGGCGTCCAGCATGGCCAGGCGCGGCACTTCGGTAATGGCGGGCAAGTCACGCGCCGCCCGCTTGATGGCCTCGCGCATGGCGTCGATGGACGTAACGCCGCGCACCTGCGCATCCTTGTCTTCGCGCGCCAGCTTGCGTGCCAGGGCCGCTTCGGGCGAGCTGAATTCGGCTGCCGGCCGGGGCGGCAGCGCGCGCGGCGCGATGGGGGCGGCCGCAAGCGGGAGCGGTACTTCTTTTTCTACAGACATAAACCTTCTTTGCGATCAAGGCGTCACATGGCATGGCATGGCATGGCATGGCGCAACAGTGCGCCATTTTAAGCCAGCAAGGCCCGCATGACATATTCCCCCGACGTATCGACACCTGACAAAACCGTCGCGAGCTACCTATACCGACGCGCAGCAGCTTAGGCCAGGCGTCCTCAGACAGGTGTTTTGAAGATCGGATCGACGATAAACTGCTGCGCCTTGATGCGCAAGGTGCGTTCTTCGTCCAGCTCGGCGCGCGTTTCGCCCAGCTCTTCGCGTTCCGCTTCCAGTTCCAGGCGCGCGGCCGCCAGTTCCGTTTCCACGCGCGTCAGGCTTTCCAGCTTCAGCTGGGCCTGGATCAGTTCCGCGCGCGCCGCTTCGGCGGCCTCTTCCAGGCGCGGGATGCCTTCGAGCTTGAACTGCGCCTTGGCCAGGTCCATGCGCGCCTGCTCGGCCGCCTCTTCCAGGCGCGGCAAGCCTTCCAGGCGCAGCTGCGCCTTGGCCAGGTCCGTTCTAGCCTGATTCGCCACCTGCCGCTCGCGCTCGAGTTCCTCGCGCAAGGTTTCCAGCTCGCCCGCCTGCAAGTCGAGCAACTCTTGCTGGCGCTCGTTCTCGCTGGCCAGGTCCATCAATTCCTGTTGATTGTCGTTCATCTCGGCTTCATGCGCGCTGTGGCTGGCGCTTAATTCCTGCCCTACATAATCGAGGATGGCTTGCTGCAGCACGGGCGAAAGTTCGGCGGCGGCAGCGATCTGGCGCTGCGCGCCCGCCTTGCGACGCTGCAAGAGCTTGCTGATGGTGCCCAGGCAGGCAGCGTTGCCGAGCCGTTCGCGCAAGGCGCGCACCGTGATGGCCTGGCCTTCACCCGCCATCGATTCCATTGCCGCATTGATCTGTTCCGCGCTTACTTTTGCCATGTCGTCTGCTCTTGAATGTTGCCCAGGGCAATCTTGCCCAGGGGCATTATCTTATGCCAGCGGCGGCAAAGCGTAAAGTATTTCTCAATAGAAATTGCAATTGCACAACGGAAGCGCGAGAAAACATGCGGGCTGGCGTGTCTACTCTTCCAGCAAGCCGTTTTCAGTGAGCATATCCTGCACCAGTTCCAGGCGCAGCACGGGATTGTCCTGGCTCAGCAGCAATTGCTTTTGCATGGCGCTCAGGGACAGCAGCTCGCACCAGCGGTTCGCCACCCAGCCGCACTCGTCGAGGCGGTACGGCGGCTGCAGGGGCATTTGATCGGGCGGAATCTTTTGCTCCTGCAAGGTGCGGATCAGGGCACCGAGTGCGTCGGCCACGTTCTGCTGCTCCTGGGGGATGGGAATGGTTTTATCGGGCGGCAAGGTTTCGACCTGCGCCATCCACAAGCCGTTTTTCAGCTGTTCGCTGGAGACGATATGAAAGCGCTGCATGCCCATGCATTTGATTTGCAGCAAGCCCGACAAGGGCGCGGCCCAGTCGATGACGCGCGCCAGGGTACCCACGGGCGCCAGGGTTTCCAGCTGGCCCGGCTTGCGCACTTCCGCGCCGTCCAGCAGCTGCACCACGCCGAACGGCTGCTCTCCCATGATGCACTGACGTATCATGTCCAGGTAGCGCACCTCGCAGATCTGCAGGGGCAGATAGCCATCGGGATACAGCACCGTATTGAGCGGGAACAAAGGTATCGAGGTCATGGCGCATGATGGCACGAATGCGATATCCGTGCTGCGCGCCTTGTGCGTCCTTTACTTATAAAAACGGCGCTTTTTCGCCCGCTCCGCCGCCTTCGGCGCCAGCACTTTCACGATCTTTTTCTGAATCGTGCCGCCAGCGGATGTGCCCGGCACGCGGTGTTCCGCCTCAAAACCAGGCTCCTCGTTGCGTTTGAGGGTTTGCCGCGTCAGCGCTTCAACGGCCGACAGCAATTCGACTTCGTCGGCGCAGACGAGGGAAATGGCTTCGCCCGAGGCGCCCGCGCGGCCCGTGCGGCCGATGCGGTGGATATAGTCTTCCGCCACGGTGGGCAAGTCGAAATTGACGACGACGGGCAACTGGTCGATGTCGAGGCCACGGGCGGCCACGTCGGTGGCCACCAGCACCTGCACCTCGGCAGATTTGAAACGGGCCAGCGCGCGCAAGCGGTTCGGCTGCGTCTTGTCGCCGTGGATGGAATCGGCGCGCACGCCCTGCTCCAGCAAGGTGTTCACCAGCAGCTCGACGCCCTTGCGCGTTTTGACGAAGACGAGGACCTGGCCCCAGCGCTTTTTCTTCAGCAAGTGCAAGAACAGTTCCGGCTTGCGTTTCTTGTCGCACACGATCACCGACTGCTTGACGGCTTTCACCGTGCTGTTGCGCGCGCTCACTTCCACCGACACGGGGTCCTTCAGCATGGTTTTCGCCATGGCGCGGATGGCGTCCGAGAAGGTGGCCGAGAACAGCAGGGTCTGGCGCTGCTTGGGCATCGTCATCAGCAAGATATCGAGTTCGCGCTCGAAGCCGAGGTCCAGCATGCGGTCCGCCTCATCCAGCACCAGCGTCTGCACCTGCTCGAACTTGACGGCGCCCTGCGTCTGCAAGTCCAGCAAACGGCCCGGCGTGGCCACCAGCACGTCGAGGCCCTTGCGCAGCTTGCTGATCTGCGGCTCGATGGGCACGCCGCCATAGGCGACAAAGCTGCGCAGCGGCAAGTTGCCGCCATAGCTGCGGAAGCTGGCATAGACTTGCTCGGCCAGCTCGCGCGTGGGCACCAGCACCAGCACGCGCACGCATTGCGGCGCCACCACGCCTTCCAGGGTCAGGCGCTGCAGCAGCGGCACGGCAAAGCCCGCCGTCTTGCCCGTGCCCGTCTGGGCGGCGGCCATCAGGTCGCGCCCGGCCAGCACGGCCGGGATTGCCTGTGCCTGCACGGGCGTGGGCTTGGCATAGCCGAGCTCATCGAGTTTGCGGGCCAGGGGATCGATCAGGCCGAGGGAGGAAAACGTCATGGGGAAAGCAATCTTGGCAAATGAAAAGGCGGCGCGCACGGGCTGGCCGCGCGCGCAATTGCCGAGATTATAGGCCAGCGGGGATGCCGGCCGGGGTTTTCAGCGCGAGAACATCGCCATCAGAACTTCATTTCCAGGGTGGCGCGCGCCTGCGGCGAGCTCGGCGAGATGCTGTTGCGCACGATGGTTCCGCTGGCGTCCGCATAGATGGTATCGCTTTCGAAGTCTTGCGCCAGCAGGTTCGACACGGCCAGGCGCAGCTGGTTCTTCGCATCGAATTTCCACAGCGCATAAATGTCGAGGTCGCGCCGCGGCGACGTATAGGCGCTCTGGCGCTCGGTGATGCGCACGGGGCCGCCATTGCGGAAGTTGAAGCTGCCGCCCGTGGTCAAGACGCCGTCCGGCGTCTTGTAGTCGAGGCCAACGTTGCCGCTGACGGGCGTTTGCTGGTCGAGCCGGTTGTTTGGCCCCGGCACCTGCTCCACTTGCGACCAGTTGCGGCTGACGCTGGCGCGCAGGTCGATGGCCGGCACGGGCGCGGCCAGCACGGCGCGCAGCGGGAACTTCGCTTCCAGTTCCAGTGTCTGCGTATTGGCGCGGCCATCGTTGACGGGCGTGGAGACCCAGCGCTCATTGATAAACAGCAAACCCTGGCGCGTATAACCATCGATACGGCGGGCCGAGGCGCGCGCGCTGAGCAAGGCGCCTTCGGCCCAGTAATGCTCGTAGGAAGCGTCGATGCCCAGCGCCAGCTCCGGTTTCAGGTAAGGATTGCCTTCGCGGTCAGGGTCCGTCTGGCTGTTATTCGTCGAGGTATTGCGGCGCGGAATCAGGCTCGACGTCGGCTGCGCCTTGTAGGTGCGCGTCAGGGCAAGGCGCACCTGGTCGCCCTTGGTATCGGGCAACTTCCACAGGGTTTGCAGCAGCGGGCTCCACACGCTGGTACGCTGGTTCACTTCGTCGTAGGTATCGCCCGCGCTGCGCGTATCGATGCCTTCCCAGCGCACGCCCGCATACATGGACCAGCGCGGCGTGATTTCCCATTCATCCTGCACGTACAGCGCCAGGCGCTTGATGGTGGCGTCGAAACCCTCGTCGCTGTTGACGGGCGGACGCACGCCCAGGGCCGCTTCGCGCTGCCGGCGCGTTTCCTCGCGCTCCGTGTAGGCGCCATCCCAGCCCATCGACAGGGCATGGCCGGGCAGCAGGGGCGAGGAATACTTGCCGGTGGAACTGACGCCGTTTTCCGTCGCCTTCACGCCCACCTTGCGCTCGAGCGCCAGGCCGCCGCCGTCGATAAAGCCTTGCTGCAGGCTGTCGGACGTATTGCGGGCGGCCGAGGCGCCGATTTTCAGTTCCAGTTTGGCGCCGCCGCCCAGCTTGTGCATCCACGTCAAGTCGCTGCGGCCGAAGGCATTGTGGTTGCTGGAGCTGCCCGCGTTGGTGTCGTAATCGGGGCGCAAGCCCAGTTCTGTTTCCGCGCGGCTGAAATTGCGGTGGTTCGAGCGCCCGCCGTTGAAAAAGAATTGCGCCGTCACGTTGTCGCCGTTGGCCAGCACCCAGTTCAGGCGCGGCGACAGATTGATGCCTTCCGGGCGGCCATCGCCCGTGCCGTTCGTGCGACGCAGCAGGTTTTGCCGGCCGTCGGGCGCGTAGCCCAGTTCCAGGCCGGGATTGTCGTAATGGTAGTCGTAGCGGTACAGCGAACCGGCCAGCGAGTATGAAAAATTGCCGTCGCGGTCAGACAGTTGCAGATTCACGCTGGGCGAAAAGCTCACGTCGCTGCCCTGCACACCCAGCTTGAGTTCGCGCTGCGCCGTCTTCACGGCTTTCTTGAGCACCACATTGATGGTGCCGGCGATCGACTGCGTGCTGTATTCGGCGCTGGCCGCATGCAAAATCTCGATGCGCTCGATCACGTCGGGCGACAGGGTGTCGAGCGAAAAACCGGCCGGCGCCCGTTCGCCGTTGAGCAATATCTGCGTGTAGCCGCTGCCCAGCCCGCGCATGCGGATTTCGCCGCCCGAGCGCCCGGCTGCGCCGGACACGGTAATGCCGGGCAAGCGTTTGAGCACGTCGGTGACGTTCGTGTCGCCATACTTGAGGATTTCCTCGCTGCCCACGATCATCTTGCTGGCCGTATCGTCGCGGCGCGGATCGTAGCCGCTGCCCTTGACTTCGACGGTTTGCATGGGATTTTCAGCCTTTTCGGCCTTCAACGGCACGGCGGCGGTATCAACGGCCGGCGTTTCGGATTGCTGGGCATGGGCATTCCATGCAAGTAAAACGGCGGAACAAAGGACGGTGAGGCGGAGGCAACGGCGTGGCATCATGACCTGACTGAAAAAAGTTGGCTGAATAAAAATGGCTGAAAGCTAAAAAACAGGCCGCCGTATTGTGCTGTAATTTTTTCTGACTGGCACAGTTTCCCGAAAATATTTCCTATAGCAAATTAAATTCGGCGGCAGGCTGCGATACGTCCCCTTGCATACGGCGCATATCATTGCGCGCCACATCGCCGCTATAATGCGTTTTCACCATTGTTCCCATCACCCCGTCAAAGGCTTCCCATCGTGTCTGACCGTCTTGCCGTCCTGCCTCAATATCTGCTTCCAAAAGGAGCATTGACCAACTTTGCCGGCCGGATCGCCGGCGCCAAAGGCGGCGCCATGACCACGCGTTTGATCCGCTGGTTCGTCGGCCGTTACAACGTCAACATGGATGAGGCGCTGGACCCGGACATCACGCACTACACGAGCTTCAACGACTTTTTCACGCGCGCGCTGCGCCCCGATGCCCGTCCGCTGGCCAAGGCCGACTACATCTGCCCCGTCGATGGCCGCATCAGCCAGTTCGGCAAGATCGACAAGGACCAGATCTTCCAGGCCAAGGGCCACAACTTCAGCACCACGGCCCTGGTGGGCGGCGACGCGGCCTTGGCGGCCCAGTTCGAACATGGCAGCTTCGCCAACCTGTACCTGAGCCCGCGCGACTACCACCGCATCCACATGCCGTGCGACGGCCGCTTGACGCGCATGATTTATGTGCCCGGTGAATTGTTCTCCGTCAACCCGACGACGGCGCGCGGCATTCCCGGCCTGTTCGCCCGCAACGAGCGCGTCGTCTGCGTGTTCGACACGGCCAACGGCCCCTTCGTCATGACCCTGGTGGGCGCCACCATCGTCGGCAGCATGGCCACCGTCTGGCACGGCGTCGTCAACCCGCCCCGCACGGGCGAGATCCGCGACTGGAGCTATGCCAACGACAATGTGGTGCTGAAACAGGGCGAAGAGCTGGGCCGCTTCCTGCTCGGTTCCACCGTCGTGATGCTGTTCCCGAAAGACACCGTGCAATTCAACGCCAACTGGCAACCGGCCGGCCCCGTGCAACTGGGCGAAGTCATGGGCAACGTGCCCAGCTAAGCCAACAGGATGCGCGCCTACACGGGCGCGTCCGTGCGATACATCTCTTCCATCAAGTCCAGAAACGCCCGCGTCTTGGCCGGCATCAGGCGCCGGCCGGGAAATACGGCCCAGCCCGTGACCAGCGGGAAACTCCACTCCGGCAACACGCGCACCAGTTCCCCCGTCGCCACATAGGCCTTGGCGAAGCGGTCCGTGCTGGCCGCGATGCCCACGCCCGTGCAGGCCATGCGCACCAGCAATTCCGGCGAGTTTGCCAGCAAGCGCACGGGCAAGTCGCGCTCCCACGTCGTCTTGCCGCGGATCAAAGTCCAATGCACGAGGCCATGCACGGCCCGTGGCAAGCTGAGCAAATCATGGCCATATAAATCGTCGGGATGCTCGGGCAAGCCGTGCACGCTCGTGTATTGCGGCGAGGCATACAAGGCCAGCGTACTGAAGGCCACGCGGCGCGCGGACAGGCTGGCGTCGTCGGGCAAGTTGCCCATGCGGATGGCCAGGTCGAAATTTTCTTCCAGTAAATCCACGCGGCGCGCCGACAAGTCCAGTTCCAGCGAAATGGCCGGATAGCGGCGCACGAATTCGGCCAGCACCTGGCGCATCAGCGCGTCGCCGAAGTCGGCCGGCATGGAAATGCGCAGCAAGCCGCTGGGTCCCGCCTGGCGGTGCTGGGCCAGCGCGCCGGCCGCCTCCGTTTCCTCGACCACCTTGCGCGCATGCTCGAGCAGGCTGGCGCCAAATTCCGTCAGCGCCAGCTTGCGCGTGGTGCGCAGCAGCAGCCGTTCGCCCAGCTTCGCTTCCAGCTGCGAGATGCGGCGCGACAGGGTCGACTTGGGCAAGTCCACGCGCACGGCGGCGCGCGAAAAACTGCCGCACTCGACGACGCGGGCGAACAGCAATAAATCTCCGGGATCGATATCCATAGCTTTGATTGTTCCATGGGTGGATTAATGTTATCCATTTTAACGGCTTCCGGATGGTTTTTGGAATTGCTATAGTTCATCCATCGCAAGACACCTCACAACGGAGAAAACAAGATGAACATCCTGCAAATCAATTCCAGCGCCCGCAGCACCGGTTCCGCCTCGACCCGCCTGGCTGACGCCATCGTTGCCCGCGTACAAGCGGCCAATCCCGGCGCCACCCTGGCCCGCCGCGACCTGGCTGCCCAACCGCACCCCGTGCTCGACGAGCCGACCCTGCAAGCGCTGTTCACCCCGGCCGACAAGCGCACGCCGGAACAGGCGGCCCGCATCGCCCTGGACGACGCGCTGATTGCGCAAGTACAAGCGGCCGACGTCATCGTCATCGGCGCGCCGATGTACAACTTCGGCATCACCGTGCAACTGAAAAGCTGGTTCGACGCGATTGCCCGTGCCAACGTCACCTTCAAGTACACGGAAAACGGCCCCGTGGGCCTCTTGACCGGCAAGAAAGTCTACGTGGGCCTGTCCCGCGGCGGCTTGCACCGCGATAGCGCCAACGATAGCCAGGTGCCTTACCTGAACACCATGTTCGGCTTCCTGGGCATGACCGACGTGCAATACGTGTATTCGGAAGGCATGGGCATGGGTCCGGAAGCCGTGGCCAAGGCACAGGCGCAAGCCGATGCCGAGATCAACGCGATCCTGGTATAAGTACAAAGATTCATGGGCATCAAACCGGGACGGCGCACGAGCGCCGTTCTTCCCAACTGGAGAACACAATGAGCGACATCACTACCGTCAACACACCGCGCGCCGTCGAGCGCGTGATCTCCGGCCAGGCCGTCATGGATGGCGCCGGCGTGAAGATCAACCGCGTGCTCACGCAGCAGCTGCAGCGCCGTCTCGACCCGTTTTTGATGCTCGACAACTTTGCCAGCGACAAGCCGAACGACTATATTGCCGGCTTCCCCGAGCATCCGCACCGGGGTTTCGAGACGGTGTCGTACATGATCACGGGGCGCATGCGCCACAAGGACAGCGCGGGCCACGAAGGCTTGCTGACGTCGGGCGGCGTGCAATGGATGACGGCCGGCAGCGGCGTGATCCATTCGGAAATGCCGGAGCAGGAAGAAGGCGTGATGGAAGGTTTTCAGCTGTGGCTGAACCTGCCCGCGCGCGACAAGATGCGCACGCCGTGGTACCGCGATTTCACGAGCAGCGAAATCCCCCGCTACACGACGGACGCAGGCGTGGCCGTGCAAGTGATCGCCGGCGAGAGCCATGGCGTGACGGGCGCCGTGCAGCGCGAATTGACGGAACCGCTGTACCTCGATATCGACTTGCCAGCTGGCAGCAGCTTCGAGCAGCCCTTGCCGCCAGGCCATAACGCCTTCCTGTACACGTTCCGCGGCGAAGTGCGAGTCGATGGCAAGGCCGTGCCCGCCCTGCGCATGGCCATCTTCGCCAACACACCGGGCAGCGACGGCGTGCGCATCGAGGCACCGGAAGGCGGCCGCGTGATCCTCGTCGCCGGCCAGCCCTTGAACGAGCCGATCGCGCAGTATGGCCCGTTTGTCATGAATACCCAGGCGGAAGTATTCCAGGCCGTACAGGATTTCCGCGAAGGCAAGTTTGGCGAGACGGCCGCGCAGTAAATGATGTATCTCAGCAAAAACCTGCAGTGCCTTTAGGCCTGCAGGTTTTTTTACGTGCCGACTATGTTGTTGCTTTTCAATTACACTGGCGGCAACCTCATTCAACAAAGCATTCCATGCAGCCGACCCACACCGAACACGACGCCACCCATTTGCACGCCCACCTGAAAGGCGACGCCAAGCACACCCACTCTTTCGAGGGCCGCAGCCAGAGCATCCTCGCGTGGGCGCTGGGCCTGACCCTGTCATTTGCCGGCATCGAGGTGGCGGCCGGCTTCCTGTCCAATTCGCTGGCCCTGATTTCCGATGCGGGCCACATGGTCACGGACGCGGCCGCGCTGGGCCTGGCCCTGCTGGCGCAGATCATCGCCCGCCGCCCGCCCTCGCCGCGCCACTCGTTCGGCTTCGGCCGCGCCGAAGCGCTGGCCGCCTTCGTCAACGGCCTGGCCATGCTGTGCGTGGTGGGCTGGATCTGCTATGAAGCCGTGCTGCGCTTTTCCGCCCCGCAACCCGTCAAGGGCGGCATGGTCTTCATCGTCGCCTTCATCGGCCTGGCGATCAACGTGGTGGTGGCGTGGGTACTGTCGAAAGACAAGCAAAGCGTGAACACGCGCGCCGCCCTCGTGCACGTGATGGGCGATTTGCTCGGCTCGGTCGCCGCCATCGTCGCGGGCGCCGTAATTTACTTTACGGGCTGGATGCAGATCGACCCGCTGCTGTCCGTGCTGGTATCGCTGCTGATCCTGAAATCCACGTTCGGGGTATTGAAGGAGTCGTACCACTTCCTGATGGAAGGCGTGCCCCTGCACATCGACTACATCGAAGTGGGCACGGACGTGGAACAAGTCGATGGCGTGATTGCCGTGCACGATCTGCATGTGTGGGACATGTCGCCGGGCCAGCCGGCCCTGATCGGCCATGTGGAAATCGAGCACCTCGACCATTGGCCGAAGGTCTTGCGGGCGATCAAGAAGATGTTGCTGGCCAAGCATGGCATCGACCATATTACTTTGCAGCCGGAGACGGCGGCAATGGCGGGGCTGCATCAGGGTGACAAGACGCATTAATTGAACCCAACGGCAAAGACCGGGGTCAGACCCGCCGGGTCTGACCCCAGCCTCTGCTCTCGGGGTAACTCCAACTAACTGCGCCGCGCTTCCAGGACCCCGCTGACATCCTTGATCACATTCAGCGCCTTCAACAGCTGCGCCGTCGAGCTGATCTCGGCCGTAAACGTCATGCGGGCCTGGCCCTTGGCGCTTTGGGTGTTGACGCCGATGACGTTGATCTTTTCGCGCGAAAAGATTTCGGAGATGTCGCGCAGCAAGCCCTGGCGGTCGCCTGCCAGAATAAAGATGTCGACCGGATACACGGTGTCGTGCCCGCCCGTGCTGCCCCATTCGGTAAAAATCACGCGCTCGGGCGATTTGGCGCGCATTTCCTCGAAGTTTTTACAGGTGGCGCGGTGGATGGAAACGCCCTTGCCGCGCGTCACAAAACCGACGATGCTGTCCGGCGGCGCGGGCTTGCAGCACTTGGCCAGCACCGTCATCAAGCCTTCCGTACCGACCACCAGCACGCCGGACTTGGCGCCCTGCTCCACGCTGGAAGCGCGGCTTTTACCCACCAGCACGGCGTCTTCCGGCACCACCACTTCACCATTGTCGTGCAGCGCCTGCTCCACGTGGCGCAGGCTGAATTCATCCTTGCCCACCGACAGGAACAACTCGTCGACCTTGGCAAAGCCCAGCTTTTGCGCCAGCGCCTCGAGGTTGACGGCCGTCTTGCCTTCGCGCTGCAGGGATTTTTCCACCAGCGCGCGGCCGTGGGCCAGGGTTTCCTGCATGTCGATGGCATGGAACCAGGCGCGGATCTTCGAGCGCGTGCGCGTGCTGACAGCGTAGCCGGCGCTGAGCCAGTCGCGCGACGGCCCGGCCGTGCCCGGCGCGCCCTTGGCCGTGATGATTTCGCAAGTCTGGCCATTCTTTAATTGCGTATTCAGGGGCACCATGATGCCGTCGACCTTGGCGCCGCGGCAGCGGTGACCCACGTCCGTGTGCAGGTGATAGGCAAAGTCGACGGGCGTGGCGCCGACAGGCAATTCCAGCACGCGTGCCTGCGGCGTCATGACGAAGATGCGGTCGTCCAATGTGGCGGACTTGAGCTTTTCCACCCATTCGCGCTGGATTTCTTCCTGGCCCACGACGGCGTCGGCCACCTCCGTTTTCCAGGCCAGCAACTGGCGCAGCCAGGCGATCTTTTCGTCGTACTTCTGGCCGGCAAAGTTCGAGCCGCCCTCTTCCTTGTAGCGCCAGTGCGCAGCCACGCCGTATTCGGCAAAGCTGTGCATTTCATTCGTGCGGATTTGCACTTCCAGCGGCCGGCCATCCTCGGCCGTCACCACCGTGTGCAGCGACTGGTAACCGTTCGGTTTCGGGCGCGAAATGTAATCGTCGAATTCTTTCGGGATGGGGGTCCAGATATTGTGGACCACGCCCAGCACCGTGTAGCAAGTTTTCACGTCGGCAACGATGACGCGGAAGGCGCGCACGTCGTACAGGGCCGTGAAATCCAGTTCCTTGCCGCGCATCTTGTTCCAGATGCTGTAAATATGTTTCGGGCGGCCAAACACTTCCGCCTGGATACCGGCCGAAGCCAGTTCCGTCTGCAGGCGCAGAATCGCCGAGGACACGAAGCCCTCGCGCATCATGCGCTTTTCTTCCAGCATCTTGGCGATGCGTTTATACGCTTCCGGTTCGATGAAGCGGAACGACAAATCTTCCAGTTCCCACTTCAGTTGCCAGATGCCGAGGCGGTTGGCCAGCGGCGCGTACAAATCCAGCGTTTCCTTGCCGTACTCGCGCGTCATTTCATTGAACAGTTTTAAGTCGGCAAAGTAACGCAAGGTCGTCACGCAGGCGGCCAGACGCACCAGCACGACACGCATGTCGGACGCCATCGCCAGCAACATCTTGCGCAAGGTTTCCACCTGGGCCACGGCTTGCTGCGCAGCATTCTTGCCGCGACCGGCAGCGCCGCCGTGCTGCGCCTGGGTCAGCGCACGCAAACGGATCAGCTGGCGCACGCCTGTCGCCAGGTCGCACACCTGCTTGCCGAAGCGCGGCTCGATGTCGGCCGCCGTGTCGGGTTCCAGCAAGGTCAGCTCGAACATCAGGCCGGCGATGCGTGTTTCCGCATCGCTGCGCAGGAACGCCAGGGTGGTGGCCACGCCGATGGCGAAGTCCAGCGCGGAGCGGCCGGCAAAGGTCTGCTTGTCGCCATACGCTGCGGTGGCATACGCGAGCGCGTCCAGCACGCGCGCGCAGTCCGGCGCACTCAAGCCCTCTACCAGTTGTTCCGAGGTGGCGCTATTCGGGGCCGAGATGGAAACCATGTGATACCTTATAAACTTAACAACTCAATAACTTAGCGCTCTGCAGCGATGATGACGATTTCCACCAAGCAAGCCGGATTGGCCAGTTTCGCTTCCACGGTGGCGCGCGGCGGCGTGTGACCGGAAGCGACCCAGTCGTCCCACACTTCATTCATGCCGTCGAAATCCTTCATGTCGGCGATGTAGATCTGGCACGACAGGATGCACGTCTTGTCGCTGCCCGCTTCCATCAGCAAACGGTCGACGTGGCCGAGCACTTCACGCGTCTGGCCGACGATGCCTTGCGTGGTGTCTTCCGCGATCTGTCCCGCCAGGTAGATGGTGTTGTTATGTATCGCTACTTCAGAAAGGCGTTTGCCTACGTGCAGTCGTGTAATTTCCATGCTTCTTCTTTCGGTTGTTTCAAAATCTGTACAGCGGTATTGCTTGTTGCCTTCTTACTTGCCCAGCAAAAACTTGCGCGCGATGGCGATCTGGTCGTCGTGGACGAAAGTGGGCGCATGGCCCACGCCGGCGATTTCCACCAGTTCCGCTTTCGGGCCGCGGCCCAGCATGATCTGCGCCGTCTCGTGCGACAGCAGATCGGATTCCGAGCCGCGCACCAGCAAGGTGGGGCAGCGCACGGCATCGTACGCGGCCCACAGCATGGCTTCGTCGCTGGCCGCCGATTCCGGCGTGGCCGAGCGGAACGGCATGGCCAGTCCCATATCATAGTGACGGCGCCAATGGCCATCCTTGTCCTGCCGCAACACATCGACTGCCAGTTTATGCCATTCCGCATCCGTGTGCGGGCCGAAGCTGGCGGACACGTCGCGCACAAATTTGGCGCCCTGCTCGAAGGTATCGAAACGCAAGTCCTGGCCGATGTAGTCGCCGATGCGCTGCAAGGCTTCCGGCGCCAGGGTTGGGCCGATATCGTTCAATACCAGCTTGCTGATCGGGCTGTGCGGCAACGAGGCCAGGCCCAGGCCGATCAAGCCGCCCATCGAGGTGCCGAACCAGTCCACCGTCTGGCGCTCGCCATTGGCCAGCACGCGCGCCAGCAGGGTCACCATGTCGCTCACATACTGGGGCACGCGGTAGAACTGGGGATTGGCCAGCCAGCCCGAGCGCCCGCGTCCCACCACGTCGGGGCAGATCACGCGGTAATCGCTGGCCATGGCGCGCGCCAGGTTGTCGAAGTCGTCCGCCACGCGCGTCACGCCATGGGCGCAGACGAGCACGTTCGGATTGTCGGGTGCGCCCCACTCCTTGTACGACATGGTATGCAGGCCTGCGGGGGAGATGCACTGGACGGATTTGATGCTCGCTTCGATCATTCGATTTCCTTATTCGATATAAAAAGAGCACCGCTTTCTGCCTGCCAAGGGATGTCCCGCGCGCGACGCTACGGCAGTGTAGCGCAGCGCGGGCAATGCTCCAAGCGCGCGGCTGAATTGCTGCGTCGCAGCATAGCACTGGCACATTCGCCATGGCGCAATACCCGATATAGCGAAACTGCATATCTGCGGTTATCCACAATTGAGCACGCCTGCCAATGGGCGGATGATTCGCAGCATCAACCCGCAAGAGGAGACCACTCGTGAAAAAACCATTCTATAAAATCCTGTACGTACAGGTGCTGTTCGCCATCGTGGCTGGCGTGCTGCTGGGGGTGTTCTACCCTTCGAACGCCGTCGACATGAAACCGCTGGGCGACGGCTTTATCAAACTGATCAAGATGATCATCGCCCCCGTGATCTTCTGTACCGTGGTCTCCGGCATCGCCGGCATGCAGGACGTCAAGAAAATCGGCCGCGTGGGCGGCAAGGCCCTGCTGTACTTCGAAGTGGTCTCCACCTTCGCGCTGGCCATTGGCTTGCTGGTTGCTAACATCCTGAAACCGGGCGCCGGCTTCAACGCCGATCCGGCCCACCTCGATGCCAAGTCGATCGCGCAATACACGCACGCCGAAGGCATGAGCACCGTCGACTTCCTGATGAATATCATCCCGAAGACCTTCGTCGATGCCTTCGCCAAGGGCGACATCCTGCAAGTGCTGTTGATCGCCATCCTGTTCGGCTTCTCGCTGTCCCTGCTGGGCGAGCGCGGCCGTCCGGTCACCAAGCTGATCGACGAGCTGTCGCATGCCATCTTCGGCATGGTCAACATCATCATGAAAGTCGCACCGATCGGCGCGTTCGGCGCGATGGCCTTTACCATCGGTAAATACGGCCTGGCGTCGCTGATTCCGCTGGCAAAACTGATGGGCTCGTTCTACCTGACCTGCTTCCTGTTCGTCTTCGTCGTGCTGGGCCTGATCGCCAAGTACACGGGCTTCTCCATCGGCCGCTTCTTGCTGTACATCAAGGAAGAACTGCTGATCGTGCTCGGCACCAGCTCGTCGGAATCGGCCCTGCCGGCCCTGATGAAGAAACTCGAGCGCCTGGGCTGCTCCAAGCCAGTCGTCGGTCTGGTCGTGCCGACCGGTTACTCGTTCAACCTGGACGGCACCAATATCTACATGACCATGGCCGCCCTGTTCGTGGCACAGGCAACCAACACGGAACTGACGATCTGGCAAGAGCTCACCATCCTGGGCGTGGCGATGCTGACGTCGAAAGGCGCGTCCGGCATCACGGGCGCCGGCTTCATCACCCTGGCCGCCACCCTGGCCGTGGTGCCGACGATTCCCGTGGCCGGCATGGCGCTGATCCTGGGCATCGACCGCTTCATGAGCGAATGCCGCGCGCTGACCAACTTTGTCGGTAACGGCGTGGCCACCATCGTCGTGTCGAAATGGGAAAAGGAACTGGACATGGACAAGCTGCACAGCGAGCTGGCCCATCCCACCCACCCGACCGACGACGCCTACGTTGCACCGACCGTCAATATCGTCAAGTAAGCCCGCCAAGCAAGCTGTACTCTCCATTGAAAAGCCCCGCAGAGCGATCTGCGGGGCTTTTTGCATGCGCGAGGGGTTTTTTATTGCATCATCAACATATGGTAAATCATGCATCAATATTTCATCGGATGATCAATGAATGAAAAACCATTACAGTGCTGTCTATTGTTCGCCGCCAGGCTCCCGCATAATGACATTGCGTTAATGCAAGCCAGACACCGAACCATCCACCTTTGAATGGAGTACGCCATGTCCCTCTCGCCCGCCCTCTACGCCACCTGGTCCCCACGCTTGCTGGGCTTGCTGCGCATCATCCTCGGCTTTCTTTTCCTGCAGCATGGCACGGCAAAACTGTTCGGTGCGCCGCACGTGGCCATGTTCGACGGCTTGCAACTGTTTTCCCTGATGGGCGCGGCCGGGGTCATCGAGCTGGTGGGCGGCAGCTTGCTGCTGGTCGGCCTGTTCACGCGCCCCGTCGCCTTCATCCTGTCGGGCCAGATGGCAGCCGCCTATTTCATCGCGCATGCGCCTGCCGGCTTTTTACCGATCCTGAACGGCGGCGAAATGGCCGTGATGTACTGCTTCACCTTCCTGTACTTCGCAGTTGCTGGCGCTGGCGCCTACAGCCTGGACGGCTTGCGCGGCAAGGCTGGCGCCGCATAAACGACCGGGCTAGCGCGAGCACTCCAACGGATAGGGCCGTTGCTCGATCACACCCTGCATGCGCAACGGCGCGCTGCCGGCAACGGTCCTCACTTGCAGGGCCGGGGCCTGCATGGCGCCGTCGGGCAATACCCTGTCCTCGCAATGGCTGAACAAATTGGCCGGCCGGTCGCCGATCGACCAATGCGCCAGGCCCAGCGGATCGCCAGCCAGCTGCAACGGCGGGAGCGCATAATCTTGCGCCAGGCCCGTCATCATCCACGCCAGCGACAGGTCGGACAACGACCGTGAATCGGCGTAACCACCACCGATATCGGCATGCGATCCGGGAAACCAGAGTTCGCTGACGCTCGTGTAGTCCGCATTAATGGGCGGACACAGCAAGATGGGATGGAAGCGGCTGCGCTTTTCATCGCGCGACACGGCGTGCAGGATGCGGCGGATCGGCGGATAGGAATCGGACTTGTAGCGGTCGCCGTCCCTGCCGTCGCTCATTTCCTTGCACACACCGAAGTCCTTGAACAGGGAACCGGGCACGGTATCCCACAGGCCGAGAAATTGGATTTCCACCGGCACCACGGCAACCTTGAAACGTTCGCGCAGTTCTTTACCGGCGATCGGCTCCTGTCCCGGCCGCCACGCCTTCCACGCATCCACATAGGCTTCATCGTTCTTGCGCTTGACCACTTCGAGGATGGCGTTATCGCGCCGAAGCCGTTGTTCGATATCGTCTTCCGACCTGGCCGGCACGCCCGCATAGGCGATCAGGCCAGCCAGTGCGCGGGCCTGGTGGGCGCCACGGCTGAAGCCCAAAATGTAGAGCTTGTCACCGGGGCGAAACGCCTGCGCGACGAAGTCATAGCCGCGCAGGATACGCGGCTCCATGCCAAGGCCGAGACTGGCGCCCAGCACGGGACTTTCGACGCTGCCCACGCCTTCGATATAGATGGCGCTGGTCTGCGCCTCGTCGGCATGGAGCACCGCATCAAAGACCCGGCGCACATTGGTCCCGGAGGCGCTGTCATTGCGCGTCCCATCCAGAAAGACAAAGATGTTTTTTGCCAGGGCGGGATCGCCCGTGAATACTTTCTCCGTCACCACTGGGTTGACGTGCTCGCCGCCGGCGGCAGCACAGGCGGACAGCAACGCCGCCAAGCCCGCTGCCAACACACTCCCTGCCATGCGCCTCAGTAGTGGCGATGCGTACCAGTTTGCCTTCATGACTGCTCCTTGTCGTGACTTCGTCTGCCCTGCACCGTTCCAGCATAGGCACACTCCAGGGACAGCCTTAGACATGGCGCAGACGTAGTGCGTGCGCGGCGAAAAAAAAAGCGGACATCGCTGTCCGCTTTTTTTATGCATGCAACGATCCGTTTATACGGCGGAAACGTCCAGTTCCGCGCCCGTGGCCGCCTGCACCTGCTCCTTGGTCACGCCCGGCGCCAGTTCCACCAGCTTCAAGCCGTTTTCCGTCACGTCGATGACGCCCAGGTCGCTGATGATGACGTCGACCACGCCCACGCCCGTCAGCGGCAAGTCGCATTGTTTCAGCAACTTGTGCGACGTCGTGCCATCCTTGGCCGTGGCCACGTGCTCCATCAGCACAACGACGCGCTTGACGCCGGCGACGAGGTCCATCGCGCCGCCCATGCCCTTGACCATTTTGCCTGGAATCATCCAGTTCGCCAGGTCGCCCTTTTCCGACACTTGCATGGCGCCCAGGATAGCCAGGTTGATCTTGCCGCCGCGAATCATGCCGAACGAATCGGCCGAGCTGAAGTAAGCGGCGCCGGGCAAGGCCGTCACCGTCTGCTTGCCAGCGTTGATCAGGTCGGCATCAACCTCATCTTCGGTGGGAAACGGGCCGATGCCCAGCAAGCCGTTTTCCGACTGCAAAAACACTTCGATATTGTCCGGCACATAGTTGGCCACCAGGGTCGGCAAGCCGATACCCAGATTCACATAAAAGCCATCCTGCAATTCCTTTGCCGCGCGCGCGGCCATTTCATCTCTTGTCCAAGCCATGATCATCTCCCAATCTTGTATTTAGTCGGCGCGCACGGTGCGCTGCTCGATGCGTTTTTCCGGGTTCGCGTTGACCACGATGCGGTGCACGAAGATGCTCGGCGTGTGGACCTGGTCCGGGTCGATCTCGCCCACTTCGACCAGTTTTTCCACTTCCACGATGGTGATCTTGCCCGCCATGGCCACGTTCGGGTTGAAATTGCGCGCCGTCTTGCGGTAGACCAAATTGCCGGCACGGTCGGCCATGTAGGCTTTGACCAGGGCCACGTCGGCCACGAGGCTGCGTTCCATCACGTATTGTTCGCCGTCGAATTCGCGCAGTTCCTTGCCGTCGGCAACGATGGTGCCCACGCCCGTCTTGGTGAAGAAGGCGGGGATGCCGGCGCCGCCGGCGCGCAGTTTCTCGGCCAAGGTGCCTTGCGGCGTGAATTCCAGCTCCAGTTCGCCGGCCAGGTACTGGCGCGCGAATTCCTTGTTTTCACCCACATAGGAGGCGATCATTTTCTTGATCTGGCGCGTGGTGAGCAGCTGGCCCAGGCCGAAGCCGTCCACGCCCGCGTTGTTGGAAATGGCGGTCAGGCCCGTCACGCCCGAATCGCGCAAGGCGCCGATCAGGGCTTCGGGAATGCCGCACAGGCCGAAGCCGCCGACGGCGATGGTCTGGCCATCTTGGACGATACCGGCCAGCGCCGAGGCGGCGTCAGGATAAACTTTATTCATGGGTGTCCCTCTATCTTTTGTTAAGCTTTGGTCTTGAGTCCATGACTCAGGCAGCGTCTCAGCATAAAATACGCGAGTGGAAAGTACAATACCGTAGAACTACCGGCGCCGTGCCGGCAATCCCCCTGTGAGAGTGATACGCATCAGATGAACGCCGCGTCAGCCATCGATTATGAAAGCATCTTCCTGCACGCGCCCGTGGGCATGTGCATGTCGGAAAACCGCATCATGCGCAGCTGCAACGAAGCGCTGGCGGCCATGTTCGGCTATGCGCGCGCCCAGCTCGACGACCAGTCCTTCGAAGTACTTTACCCCACGCACGACGAATTCCTGCGCACCGGTGACCGCATCATCCCCATCATGAACGCCAGGGGCCGCTATTCGGACGAGCGCATCATGCGCCGCAGTAATGGAGAATTGTTCTGGTGTCACGTGACGGGCCACGCCATGCTGCCGAACCAACCGCTGGGAGCGGGCATCTGGACGTTCGAAGATGTCAGCGAGAAACGCCCCGTAACGGCGGAACTGACCCCGCGCGAGCGCGAAATCGCCGCCCTGCTGGTGGAAGGCAAGACCAGCAAGGTCATCGCCCGCCAGATCGACCTCAGCCCCCGCACGGTGGAAATGCACCGCGCCAAGCTGATGCGCAAATTTGCCGCCTCGACGTCGTCGGAGCTGGTGCACAAGCTCGTGGGACTGCAGCTGCAGCGCTAGCGGCGGAATTTACGGCGAACTGGCCTGCTCCCGCATTGCCTGCTCATACTTGATGATTTTCAGTACCCTGGAGTTGGCGAAATACTGGATGCAATTGAGCGGCGAATAGAAAATATCGGTCTTCCATTCGCCCGCGATCAATTCCTTGCCTGTCGGGTCGTCCGCAGGCTGGAAAATCGTATCTGCCAGAATGCGATGGACACCCGACACATTCGGTCCCGACTCATGCCACGTCGAACTGTGCATGACCACGAAATCGCCGGGATTGAGGATAGGCGTGACTTTGACGAACTGGATGTTGAAACTGTCAGGGTTGATTTCGCCGGCATCGCCGAGATAACCGAGTTTATGCGAGCCGACATAAAAACTCATCGCACCGTTATCCTCGTCCACACGGCTCAATGCGGTAAAAATGCTGCATTTGTTCAAGTTACCCAGGTGGTAACAGCTATCCTGGTGCAGGAATACCTTGTTCGGACTGAATGCATCCTTGATGACGAAGCGGTGATTGTATAGCGCCACGTCGGGACCGAATATGCGCGACAGCGTTGCGGCATACACCGGCGCGCGGTACATTTCCAGCAGTTTCTGCGGCAATTCCTCGGTCAGCGAAACGGGATTGGCCTGGCTGACATTGCGGCCGGCACGTAGCTTGGCATCATAAAAAATATCCCACTCATGCTGCCATTGCGCCAGCAGATCCGGTGCAATCGCATTACGCACGACAAAAACGCCTGTCTCCCGGAAAACCTCCGGCAGGAACTGCTCCCCGCTGATGCGCTGCAAGACGTCTTGGGTCTGCTCATTGACTACAGCCAGTGTCATCGCCACTCCTAGATAAAGCGGAACGTCAGTTCATTGTCTTGCGTGTTTTTGAACTTATTGCACTTCGCCAGCACGTTATATTTGATAGGAAACAGCTCGCGGTCAGGCGTTTCCAGAATATCAATTTCAATGATGTCGAAATCGCGCAGCAAGGCGCTCCAGCCATGCTCGGTAATACGCCAGCAGTCCGGAATCGGACCATGGATGCGCCAGTTCAAGGGGGCGGAAATGAGCAGATAGCCTTCATGCTTGAGGATGCGGCGGATTTCCTTGACGGTGTCGAAGGGGTTGAGCGTATGTTCGATCACTTCCAGGCAGACGACGCAATCATACGCGCTGTCGGCGATCGCCGAATTGACCTTGGTGATGTCGCCCACCAGCGTGGGGCTGTAAGTGTCGACGATATCAAAGGTGTCGACGCTGAAATTGCTGAAGTTTTCGCGCACGGTGGAGCGGTCCTGCGGCCCCACTTCCAGCAGCTTGCCCGTCTCACCGGCAAGCTTGGCGGCCGTTCTTGCCACAAAAGCGTTCAAGTGATCGCGTGCCAGCTGAAACGTGTCATTGTCAAACTTCGAAGGAGTTGCCATCGTAAAAATTCTCGTATAGTGGTTATGCCCGGACGCTATGCCGCAAGCAAAAACATCATAGCCGCTAATTTTCCCTGTGGCAACAATACCTTCCCTCTGCCGCTTACATGCTGGCCATGCCGCCATCGGCGGAGATAATCGCGCCATTGATGAAGTGCGAATCCTCGCCCGCCAGCAACAGCAGCAGGCCGTCGAGGTCCTCCGGCTTGCCCGGCCGTTTATTCGGCAGCATTTCGATCAGTTTCTTGCCCTGCTCGGTAGCGAAATAATCTTCATTGATCTCGGTGGAAATGTAGCCGGGGCAGATGGCGTTGGTGTTGATGCCATATTTACCCCATTCCACGGCCATGGCGCGCGTCATGTGCACCATGCCCGCCTTGCTCATGCAGTACACGCCGATCTGCGGCAACACCTGCAAGCCGGCCATCGAGGCGATATTGATGATGCGGTGCTGTTTCTTCGGGTCGCCCTTGGCGCGCGCGATCATGCGCTTGGCCGTCTGCTGGGCCACGAAGAACGAACCGCGCAGATTGGTGTCCATCACGAACGAGTAATCTTCGGGCGTGACGTCGACCAGACGTTGCGTGGTGGAGACACCTGAATTGTTGACGAGGATATCGATGGGACCCGCTTCCGTTTCCGCATGGGCGATGGCCGACTTGATGCTGGCAAAGTCGGTCACGTCGAGCGACACCACGTGCGCGGCGCCGCCGTCCGCCTCGATTTCGGCGCGCAATTCCTTCAGGCGTTCGGTGCGGCGCGACGCCAGCACGACCTGCGCGCCGGCCTGGGCCAGCACTTTCGCAAAGCGCGCGCCGAGGCCGCTCGATGCGCCGGTAATCAGGGCAATCTTGCCCTCGAAATTGACTTCTATGCCCACGAGCTACTCCTGTTTTATTTTAAACAACACTTTACGCCATGCCCATGGCAATCGGGCAAATTCCCCCGCCGCGCACTCGAGCAAAAGTAAACGCCATCATTACACAAAATGGCCGGATTTAGATTGCGGCGAGGGGCAATGTCACGCAAAATGGCGCCAAAGTTGCAATCCTCGTCAAAAACAAGCACACTCGTGCTTAAATTTCCCCGATGATGCTTTATTCCCTATCCTTGCTACCTAATTGAGTGACTATAAATCGAGACCATGACACAGCCTAATAACTTAGTTGAACAGTACGGACCGCGCGAAACCATGGAGTATGACGTGGTGATCGTCGGCGGTGGCCCCGCAGGCTTGGCCGCGGCGATCCGCCTGAAGCAGCTGGCCGCTGAAAAGAGCCAGGAAGTGTCCGTCTGCGTGCTGGAAAAAGGCGGCGAACTGGGCGCGCATATCCTGTCGGGCGCCATCATGGACCCGAAAGCGCTGACGGAATTGATTCCGAACTGGAAAGAACTGGGCGCGCCCCTGAACACCGAAGTGACGGAAGACCGCATCCTGTTCCTGACCGAAACGAAAGCGTACAAGACGCCAGGCTTCGCCGTGCCGGCCTGCTTTGAAAACCATGGCAACTACATCGTCTCCTTGGGCAATGTGGTGCGCTGGATGGGCCAGCAGGCGGAAAACCTGGGCGTGGAAATCTTCCCCGGCTTCCCTGCCGCGGAAATCCTCTACAACGACGACGGCTCCGTGAAAGGCGTGGCGACCGGCAACATGGGCGTCAAGCGCGACGGCGAGCCGGGTCCCGACTTCCAGCTGGGCATGGAATTGCACGCCAAATACACCCTGTTCGCCGAAGGCGCGCGCGGCCACCTGGGCAAGCAATTGATGGCCAAGTATGACTTGAACGCCGGCAAGGACCCGCAATCGTACGGCATCGGCATCAAGGAATTGTGGGAAATCGACCCGGCCCAGCACAAGCCGGGCCTGGTGATCCACTCGAGCGGCTGGCCGCTGGACACGAAAACCTATGGCGGTTCCTTCCTGTACCACCTGGAAAACAACCAGGTGATGGTCGGCTACGTGGTAGGCCTGAACTACGAAAACCCCTACCTGTCGCCGTACGAGGAATTCCAGCGCTATAAAACGCATCCGGAAATCCGCAAGTTCTTCGAAGGCGGCAAGCGCATCTCGTACGGCGCGCGGGCGATTGCGGCCGGCGGCCTGCAATCGCTGCCGAAGCTGGTGTTTGCCGGCGGCGCGCTGATCGGCTGCGATGCGGGCTTTTTGAACATGAGCCGCATCAAGGGCAGCCACGCGGCCATCAAGAGCGGCATGCTGGCGGCGGACGCGGCCTTCGGCGCGCTGGGCGAACAGCGCCAGCACGACGAACTGACGAGCTACCCTGTCGCGTTCGAGAAATCCTGGCTGCATGAAGAACTGCACGTGGCGCGCAACGTCAAGCCATGGCTGTCGAAAGGTTTGTACCTGGGCAGCCTGATGACGGGCATCGACCAGCTGATCTTCCGCGGCAAGGCGCCGTGGACCCTGCACCACTCGCATGGCGACCACGAATGCCTGAAACCGGCGGCCCAGTCGAAACCGATCGTGTATCCGAAACCCGATGGCAAGCTGACCTTCGACAAGATGTCGTCCGTGTTCATCTCGAACACGAACCACGCGGAAGACCAGCCCATCCACCTGACCTTGAAGAACGCCAGCGTGCCCGTCGATGTCAACCTGGCCACGTATGCGGGTCCGGAAGCGCGTTACTGTCCCGCCGGCGTGTACGAATTCGTGAAGAACGACGACGGCGCCGAACGCCTGCAGATCAATGCGCAAAACTGCGTGCACTGCAAAACCTGCGACATCAAGGACCCGACGCAGAACATCGTGTGGGTGACACCGGAAGGCGGCGGCGGCCCGAACTATCCGAATATGTAATTGTCATCGCGTCATCGCATCATCGCGTCATCACGCGTAGCTGGACAACAGCGCGGCACCCTCGGGTGGCCGCGCTTTTTTTATCTGGCGATGTCACTGCAGCGTCAGACAGCACAGCCCAGGCAAGATTCCGGCATCCCCCACTTGCCGATGCCGGAATCTTTTACTTTTATTGCAATCTTTCTTGCCGCTGTGGCCTGCCAGGAACACCAAAATTTGTTCAATGATGCACTAGGGCAAAATTCCTTGGGGAAATTTTCTATTCGCCACTCCCAGCAGTTACAATTGCCGCTGGTACACTTTTCTTCCCTCTCATGAACGCTGACGCCACCCTGGAAACGCAACTCGACACCCAACTGGCGCTGGCGCTGAAAGCGCATCAGGCGGGCCACCTGGAAGAGGCGGAAGACCTGTATGTCGCCATCCTGCAAGCCCAGCCCTACCATGCCATCGCCAACCACAATATGGGTTTGCTGGCCGGCCAGGTAGGCCAGTTCCGGGCAGGACTGCCGTATCTGCGCAAGGCGCTGTCGGTCAATCCCGATGAAGGCCAGTTCTGGCTATCGCTTGCCGACGGCTTGCTCAAGGCGGGCGAACGGGACGAAGCGCTCGACATCATCGATACGGCCATCGGCCGCGGCCTCGATAACGACCAGGCGCAAACCTTGCGCGCACGTATCGCCACGGCGATTGCTGCCGCGCCCACGGCCGACGAATGCCAGCACGTGGTGGCGCTGTACCAGGCGGCACGGTATGTGGAAATGGAAACGGCCACCCGGGCGCTGATTGCGCGCTACCCCACCTCCGATTTTGCCTGGAGCGTACTCGGCACCGTCCTGCAGGCGCAGGGCAAGGATGCCCTCGACGCGCTGCAAACCACTGTCCAGCTCACCCCGTATGACGCCGAAGCCCATTGCAATCTGGCCAATGCGTGGCAGGCACGCGGGGAACATGCGCAAGCGGTCCAGTCCTACCAGCAGGCGTTGCAGTTCAATCCGGCATTCGCCGAAGCGCACAGCAACCTGGGCGGCGCCCTGCTGGCGCTCGGCGCCCTGGCGGAAGCGGAAGACGCCTATCTGCAGGCCATTGCCCTGCGGCCCGACTATGGCATGGCGCACTTTAACCTGGGCAATACGCGCAAGGCGCGTGGCGACCTCGACGGTGCCGTCGGCGCCTACAATGCCGCCCTGGCAAGCATGCCCGGCGACGCCGAAGTGCTCTGCAACCTGGGCAATGCCCTGCAGGCGCTGGAGCGCAATGAGGAAGCGGCCGACAGCTATCGCCGCGCGCTGGCGCTCGAGCCCCGGCTGGTGATGGCGCACAGCAACCTCGGCGCCGCGCTACAGAATCTGGAGCAGTACGCGCAGTCGGAAGCGAGCTATCGCACGGCCTTGTCGCTGGCGCCGCGCCATGCGGACCTGTGGAATGGCCTGGGCAACAGCCTGCAGTCGCAGCAGCGGCTCGACGACGCCGCCGATGCCTATCGTCAGGCGCTGGCAGTGCAGCCCGACTATTCCCAGGCCCACTCCAACCTGGGCGGCGTGCTGGTGAGTCTGGGCGAATTCGATGCGGCGATCGCCAGCTATCGCCGCGCCCTGGAGCTCCAGCCGGACAGCGCCGACGCGCACACCCAGCTGGGCCTGGGCCTGCAATCGGTCGGCGAACTCGACGAAGCGCTGGCCCTGCACCAGCGTGCGGTACAGCTGGCGCCAGACAAGCTGCAGGCGCACACCTGCCTCGGACATTGCCTCAAGCAAATGCGCCGCTTTGAGGAAGCGCAAGTCGCTTACCGGCAAGCGCTCGCCCTGGCGCCCGATGTCGCCAACCTGCACAATGACCTGGCCATCGCCGTGCAGGACGCCGGCGATTATCCCCAGGCGATCCGCATCTACCAGCACGCGCTGGAACTGGACCCGCGCTCATCGCTGATCCATTGCAACCTGAGCGTGGCGTTCGAGGATAGCGGCCAGTCGGAACAGGCGCTCGAGTATCTGCAGCGCGCACGCGACATCGCGCCCGACTCCAGCCGCGTTCACTTTACGATGGGCAATTGCCTGCGCTCGCTGAAGCGCTACGACGAAGCGCTGGCCAGCTATGCGCGCTCGCTGGAAATCCAGGACGACTTCATCGGTTCCCACTTGAATACCTGCGCGACCTACAGCGAGATGGGCCGCACCGACGACGCCGTCCAGGCATGCCGCACGGCTCTGGCCAGGTATCCGCAGTACGATGAGGTCTACAGCAACATGCTGTTCGGCCTGTCGCACATGCATGCCGACGACCCTGCCGCCATGGTGGCCGAGCATTTCGGCTTCGGCGAGCGCTACGAAACGCCGCTGCGCGCCGCGTGGCAGCCGCACGCGAACGAGCGCGACCCGCAGCGCCAGTTGAAGATCGGCCTGGTCTCGGGCGACTTCTGCAACCATGCCGTGGCACATTTCATTACGCCCCTGCTCGAGGAACTGGTGGCGATGCCGCAGTTTTCGCTGTATGCGTACTATAACAATAGCCGCGTCGACAATGTCACCATGCGTATCGCGCAACTGCTGCCCAACTGGCTGCCGGTGACCCACCTGAGCCAGGAAAAGCTGGCCGAGCGCATCCGCGCCGACGGCATCGACATCCTGATCGACCTGTCCGGGCATACGGCCAAGAATTGCCTGCTGGCCTTTGCCCGCAAGCCGGCGCCCATACAGATGAGCTGGATCGGCTATCCGCTGACCACGGGCCTGCAGGCCATGGATTACTACCTGAGCGACCGTCATTTCTCGCCGCCGGAGACATTCGCCAGCCATTTCACGGAAAAACTGATCTTCCTGCCGACCATCGCCCCATTCCTGCCATCCGAAAATGCGGACGGCATCCTGCCGGCGCCCGTGCTGAAGAACAAATACCTGACTTTCGGCAGCTTCAACCGCCCTAACAAGCTCAACCGCCAAACCATCGCGCGCTGGGCCAGGGTCTTGCGCGCCATCCCGGACGCCAGGATGCTGCTGGCCGCCATGCCGGCGCCCGGTCCCCACCCCGGGCTGACGGCGTGGTTCGCCGAAGAAGGCATCAGCGCCGACCGGCTAATTTTTGAACCGCGCGCCAACATGGCCAGCTTCCTGGCCATGCATCACCGCGTCGACATGTGCCTCGATACGGCGCCATACGGTGGCGGCACCACCACCTTCCACGGCTTGTGGATGGGCGTGCCCACCCTCACCGTTGCCGGACCGACCGTACCGAGCCGCGCCGGCACCTCGATTCTGCGCCACGTGCAGCTGGAGGAATTCATCGCCCGCGATGACGAGGAATTTGTCAGCAAGGCCCTGTACATGGCGGCCAACCCCATGCTGCTGGGCGCCTACCGCTTCAGCACCCGGCACCGCCTGGCGCAAACGGCGCTGGGCCAGCCGAAGTTGATTGCGGAAGGCCTGGCCAACAGCCTGCGCCTGGCCTGGCAGCGCTGGTGCGAAGACTTGCCGCCAGTCAGCTTCGACGCGCCGCTCGACAGTCAGTTGCCCGGGGAGATAGCGGCATGAGCGACGCCAAACCCATCTACGTCACCCAGCCGCTGCTGCCGGACCTGCAGGATTTCCTGCCCTACCTGGAAAGCATCTGGGAAAACAAGATCCTCACCAATGGCGGCCCCTTCCACCAGCAGCTGGAAAAAGCGCTGTGCGACTACCTGGGCGTGCGGCATATCTGCCTGTTTACCAATGGAACGCTGGCATTGATGACGGCCTTGCAAGCCTTGCGCGTGAAGGGCGAAGTCATCACGACGCCGTATTCCTTCGTTGCCACGGCCCATTCGCTGCTGTGGAATGACATCAAGCCCGTCTTCGCCGACATCGATGCGCGCACGCTGAACCTCGATCCGGCGCGCATCGAGGCAGCCATCACGGCGCAGACCACGGCCATCATGCCCGTGCACTGCTACGGCCAGCCCTGCGATGTCGACGCCATCCAGAAGATTGCCGACAATTACGATCTGAAGGTCATCTATGACGCCGCGCATGCATTCGGCGTGCGCCACGGGGGCACCAGCGTCCTCAATTACGGCGACCTGTCCGTGATCAGCTTTCATGCGACGAAGATCTTCAACACCTTCGAAGGCGGCGCCATCGTCTGCCCAGACGCCAAGACCAAGCAGCGCATCGACCATCTGAAAAATTTCGGCTTTGTCGACGAAGTCACCGTCGTCGCCGCCGGCATCAATGGCAAGATGAGCGAAATCAATGCCGCCTTCGGCCTGCTGCAGCTGAAGGGCATCGACCAGGCGCGGCAACAGCGGCGCAACATCGACGCCCACTACCGCGAGCGTCTGGCCGGCGTCGCGGGCATCACCTGCCTGGAAGCGGCCGACGCCGAAGCGGCCAATCACGCCTATTTTCCCATCCTCGTCGGGCCCGGGTATCCGCTGGCGCGCGACGCGCTGTTCCAGCGGCTGCGCGATCACGAAATCTACGCGCGGCGCTATTTCTACCCGCTCATCAGCGATTTCCCCATGTACCGCGGCATGCCGTCCGCCGCGCATGCCAATCTGCCGGTCGCGCGCCAGGCCGCATCCCAGGTGATCTGCCTGCCGATCTACCCGGCCCTCGAGCTGTCGAGCGTGGACGCGATCACCGCCCTGATCGCCGGGGCGGCCTGAGCGCCCCGCCCTTCCCTATTGACCCAGACCGAACGGCCACCGCATGCCCCACTACGCCCACCTTACCGCGATCGCCTACCACCTGCCGCAGGCGATCCTGACGAATGCCGCGCTGGAACAGGAGTTCATCGACTGGCCGGCGCAAAAAATCCTCGACAAGACGGGCATTGCGCAACGGCATATCGCCGCGGAACATGAAACGGCCAGCGACCTGGCCTTCCATGCCGCGGAAAAGCTGTTCGCCACGCATGACGTCGCGCGTGGCGACATCGATTTCCTGATCCTGTGCACGCAGGCGCCCGACTACCTGCTGCCCAGCAGCGCCTGCGTGCTGCAGCAGCGGCTTGGCTTGCCGACCTCCTGCGGCGCGCTCGACATCAACCTCGGCTGTTCCGGCTACGTCTACGCGCTGGCCATGGCCAAGGGCCTGATCGAGAGCGGCATCCGCAAGAAAGTGCTGCTGCTGACGGCAGACACCTATTCCAAGTACATCAACGCGCGCGACCGCAGCGTACGCACGCTGTTCGGCGACGGCGCCGCCGCCAGCGTGATCGCCGGCGGCGCGCCCGAACTGGCGCTGGGGCCTTTCGTCCTGGGCACCGACGGCAGCGGCGCGAACAACCTGATCGTGCCGGCCGGCGGCATGCGCACGGCCCGCAGCGCGGCCACCGCCATGCCCGTCGAAGACGCGTCCGGCAACTGGCGCAGCCAGGACGACCTGTTCATGGATGGCGCGCAGATCGTCCAGTTCACCTTGGGCGCCGTGCCGCGTACAATGCAGGAGCTGCTGGACACGGCCGGCAAGACCCTCGATGACATCGATCATGTGATCTTCCATCAGGCAAACAAATTCATGCTTGACGCCTTGCGCCGCAAAATACGCATTCCGGAAGACAAATTTGTGATTGAAATCGATACTGTCGGCAATACCGTCTCCTCGACCATTCCCATCGCCATTGCCCGCGCGCGCGCCTCGGGACGCATCATGCCGGGCGACACGGCCCTGCTGCTGGGCTTTGGCGTCGGCTATTCCTGGGCCGGCACGCTGGCGCGCCTGTAGGCGCCCGCGCATCTGCGTACTGAACTTCTTTGAAAGGAAACACAATGCAAGAATTTTTCAACGGCATGGCCGACATCCTGGAAATCGACGCCGACAAAGTCGTGCCGTCCCTGAAACTGGGCGATTACGCCTGGGATTCGCTGGCCATCATTTCCACCATCGCCCTGGCCGATGAGCTGTTCGATCAGATGCTCGAAGGCCAGGCCCTGGCCAATTGCGAGACCCTGGCCGACGTGCTGGCATTGATCGCCGTCAAGGTCTGACCATGTCCAGCCAGCGCCTGGAATCGGGACTGCCCTTCAGCACCGCCCATCTGGCCATGCGCGGCGTGGTGTGCGCGCTGCCGCGCACGCAAGTCCACAATGCCGACCTGGCCGAGCGCTTCGGCGCCGAGGCGGTGGCCGACGTGAGCAAGATGATCGGCGTGCAGTCGCGCCGCCGCGCCGCCGATGGCCAGACGACGGCCGACCTGTGCCAGGCGGCGGCACAAACCCTGCTCGACGATCTGGGCTGGGAGCGCGACAGCATCGACGCCCTGATCTTCATCTCGCAAACCCCCGATTACGTGCTGCCGGCTACCGCCTGCGCCCTGCATGGACGGCTGGGCCTGCACAAGGCTTGCGCCGCCTTCGACATCAATCTCGGCTGCTCGGCCTACGCGTACGGCCTGTGGCTGGCGGCGAAGATGCTCGACGGCCAGGCCATGTGCCGCATCCTGCTGCTGGTGGGCGACACCATCAGCAAGACCGTCGATGAAACCGACCGCGCCACCGCGCTGCTGTTTGGCGACGCCGGCACGGCCACGGCGCTGGAATTCGATGCGGCGGCGGCGCCCGCCCATTTCATCGTCGGCAGCGACGGCGGCGGCGAACGGCACCTGATGATGGCTGCCAGCGCCTGCCGCCCCTACGCCGGCGACGATGCGCGCCTGGCGCAGCGCGATCCCGCCAAGCTGTACATGGACGGCGGCGAGATCTTCAATTTCACGCTGAAGAGCATTCCGCCGCTGGTGGCGGACCTGCTGCGCCTGGCAAACCGCACGAGCGACGAAATCGATGCCTTCCTGTTTCACCAGGCAAATACCTTCATGCTCAAGCACATTATCAAAAAAGCCAAATTGCCAGCCGGGCGCGCACCGATCAACATGGACCGCTATGGCAACACCTCCAGCGCCTCCATCCCCCTGCTGATCGCCGACAGCCTGGGAGCGGCGGCACAGGGCCAGACCATCGCCATGTTCGGCTTTGGCGTCGGCTATTCCTGGTCGGCGGCCGTGCTGGGCCTGCAATCGCTGACCGTCAACCGCCTTATCGAAGTCTGAACCATGATCTTTCAACCCGACATGCTGGCCGGCCAGCGCATCCTCGTCACCGGCGCCTCGTCCGGCATCGGCCGCGACACGGCCCTGCTGCTGGCACGCTGCGGCGCGCAACTGCTGATCAGCGGACGCGACCGGGCTCGCCTGGAGCAAACCCTGCAGGCCCTCGACGGCAGCGGCCACCGGGCCGAAGTGCTCGAACTCGACGGCGGCGACCACATCGTCGACTTCCTCAGACAAGCCACGCTTGACGCGCCCCTGAGCGGCATCTTTCATGCGGCCGGCATCGAGTTATTGCGCCCGGTCAAATTGTCCAAGGCGCAACAGTTTGACGACGTCTTCGCCTCCAGCGTCAAGACGGCGCTGGCGCTGGCGCGCGGCGCCGCCCTGCGCGGCGTGCTCAGCGATGGCGCCGCCCTGCTCTTCATGTCATCCGTGGCGGGCCAGAGCGGCCAGTCCGGCATGAGCGTGTATTCGGCTGCCAAGGCCGCCATTGACGGCCTGGTGCGCGCCCTGGCCGTGGAACTGGCGCCGCGCGGCATGCGCGTCAACAGCATTGCCGCCGGCGCCGTCGAAACGGAAATGCACGCGCGCCTGAGCCGTGGCTTGCCTGACGAGGCCATGCGCGCCTACGCGGAGCGCCATCCGCTCGGTTTCGGCCGCAGCAGCGACATCGCGCAGACGGCGGCCTTTTTGCTGTCGCCGGCGGCGCGCTGGGTCAGCGGCGCCACCTGGGCCGTCGACGGCGGCTACCTGGCCCGTTAGGAGTATTCATGCAAACCATCCTCATCGTCGGCGCCGGACGCTTCGCCCGAGAATTACTGTGCTGGCTGGAAGACAGCCTCGACCCGGCCACGGCCCGCATCGGCGGCTTGCTCGACGACACGCTGCCGCCCGCGCCCATGCTCGACGCCGACTACCCGTACCCCGTGCTGGGCAGCATCAGCGACTACCGGCCGGCGGCCGGCGAGGCGCTGCTGCTGGCCATCGGCGCACCGAAAGCCCGGCTGGAAGTGGCGCTGGCGCTGGCCGCGCGCGGCGCCCGTTTCCATACGCTGATCCATCCCAGCGCCGTGGTCGCGCGCACGGCCCGCATCGGCCAGGGCGCCGTCGTCTGCCCGTTCGCCCTCGTCTCGGCGGGCAGCGAACTGGGCGACTATGTCACCATCAACAGCTACGCCAGCGTCGGCCATGACGCGGTGCTGGAACGGGGCTGCACGCTCAGCTCGCACGTCGACATCACGGGCGGCGTGCATCTGGGCCAGGCCGTCATGGTCGGCTCGGGCGCATCCATCCTGCCACGCGTGAGCGTCGGCGCCGGCGCCACGGTCGGCGCCGGCGCCGTCGTCATGCGCCGCGTGGCCGCCGGCGCCACCGTTTACACGCCACCGGCAAAGACATTATGAGCACCATCTCCGAGACGCGCCAGCTGCGCGACCAGTTCTGGCACTTGCTGTGCCACCGCAGCGAATTGCCGGCCAGCGGCGACTATCTGAAACTCGACTGGCTGGGCGAGGAAGTGGTCGTCTACAACGACCAGGGCGAGCTGATCGCCTTCGACAATCTGTGTCCGCACCGCGGCACGCGCTTCTTCACCGAAAAACGCGGCAATGCGCCGCTGGCCTGCCCCTACCATGGATGGGCCTACCGGGCCGGCGCCATGCACATCCCCTGCCGCGAACGCTACGCGCCGGCCGAGCTGGACAATGCCCGCCTGCAGGTGCTGCAGCTGGACTGGTGCGCCGATTTCCTGTTCGCCTCGCCACAGCCGCGCATGCCACTCGAAGCGCAGCTGGGCGAGACCCAGGCCACCTTGGAGAACATTTCCTTCAACGTCGCCGGCCTGGGCGATTTCAACGCCTATGTCTATGAGTGCGACTGGCGCATCGCGCTGGAAAATGCGCTCGAGCCGCTGCACGTGCCGTTCGTGCACCCGGAATCGCTGGCGCAACTGCAACTGGACGACGGCGAAAACCGTTTCACGGACTGGACGTCGACATGGGAAGCGGGCCTGGGCAACGCCGGCATGGCCAGGAAACTGCGCTCCGTCAAACGCCTGTTCCAGCTCGACAGCCAGTTCGAGGGCTACCAGAGCCTGTACCTGTTCCCGTTTACCATGCTCTCGTCGACGTTTTCATATTCGTATTCGCTGCAGCATTTCTTTCCGTCAACGCAAGCGCAGCGCACGCATTTCTCCAGCCGCCTGCTCATGGCCGCAACCAAGCCCGCCGCCAGCGCCACGCTGCAGGGCTTTTTCGACTCGAGCGCGCAGATGAATCGCCAGGTATTCGAGGAAGACCATGCCATCTGCAAGCGCATAGCCGTGCAGGCGGCCGACAGCGCGCGCTTCAAGATCCTTTCCAGCGACGAGGCAAAGATCGCGCATTTCCGGGCCTGCCTCGCGGCGGCAAGCCAGTCTTAGGGGGCTGGCGGCGGCCTCGCCGGCCGATGTGAAACTTTTTTTAAAAAGAATTTTAAAAAATTTCCACAAAGCATTTAATAAGCTTATGCGGATGGTCGTCTTGTACTTGGGAGAGCACAAAGAACCGTTGCTCCGGACTGAACCCACCAAACCAGGAGTTACACCATGCTGAGCCTTCACACTAACAACGCTGCACTGTCCGCACAAAATTCGATCACCCGCACCCAAAACCAACTGTCGACCTCGATGACGCGCCTGAGCACCGGCTTCCGCATCAACTCGGCAATGGATGACGCAGCAGGCTTGCAAATCGCAACCCGCCTGAAAGCACAAACCAGCGGCATGACCGTTGCAATGTCGAACACCCAGAACAGCACCTCGATGCTGCAAACGGCTGAAGGCGCGTTTGACGAAGTCACCAACATGCTGATCCGCATGAAGGATCTGGCAACCCAGGCAGCCGATGCTTCGTCGGGCGCCAAAGACAAGACCGCCATGCAGTCGGAATTCGATGCACTGGGCCTGGAACTGTCGAACGTGATGAAAAACACCACCTTCGGCGGCAACAAGCTGCTGGTAGGCGGCACGCTGGCCTCGTCGATGACGTTCCAGATCGGCGCAAGCCAAACCGAAACGATGGCATTTGACGTTTCGGCCAAAATGACCAGCCTGACGGCATCGCTGGGTTCGGCTACCGCCAACTACGCTTCGGCTGCGACCGGCACCGAGCTGACCAGCTCCGCCAATGCCACCATCGCCCTGCTGGAAACGGCAATCGGCGACGTCGGCACCGTTCGCTCGGCACTGGGTGCTGCTGCAAACCGTCTGGACCACGTCAACACCAACTTGTCCAACATCGCCACCAACACCAAAGCCGCTACCGGCCGCATCATGGACGTCGACTTCGCTACCGAAAGCTCGAACATGACGTCGTCGCAAATGCTGCTGCAAGCTGGCACCGCAATGTTGAAACAAAGCAACAGCATGTCCTCGATGGTCATGTCCCTGCTGCAATAATATGTCCCTGCCTGGCCGTTCGCGGCCAGTCGCTGAAAACCAGGCCTTGGCCTGGTTTTTTTTCGTCCCCGGTATCTCGCCTTTGCACGCAAGAGTAACTATTTGCTGGCAATCTTTAACGATGCGGCACGCATGGTCGCCTGTTTGATGGGCAAGCCCGCCCAACAGCCGTCATCCACAGGAATCGCCGAGTGCTCAGTCTCCATACGAATATCGCAGCACTGGCCGCACAAAATGCCGCCGCACGCGCGCAATCGCTGCTGTCGACCTCGATGACGCGGCTCTCCACCGGCTTTCGCATCAATTCGGCCATGGATGACGCCGCCGGCCTGCAAATCGCGACCCGGCTGCGGGCACAGGCGAGCGGCATGGCCGTCGCCATGCGCAACACGCAAAACAGCACCTCGATGCTGCAGACGGCCGAAGGCGCGTTCGACGAAGTGAACACCATGCTGATCCGCATGAAAGACCTGGCCACCCAGGCCGCCGATGCATCGTCGGGCGCCAAGGACAAGGTCGCCATGCAGGCCGAATACGACGCCCTGGGCCTGGAACTGGCCAACGTCATGAAAAACACCAGCTATGGCGGCAACAAACTGCTGGCCGGCGGCACGCTGGCGTCGTCGATGACCTTCCAGATCGGCGCCAGCCAGAGCGAAACGATGGTGTTCGACATCTCGGGCAAGATGGCCGGCGTGCTGGCCTCGCTCGGCGCGGCCAGCGCCAACTTCGGCGCGCCCGCCACCGGCAACGAATTGACGGGCAGCGCGAATGCCAGCATCGCCCTGCTGGAAGCGGCCATCGACGATGTGGGCGGCGTGCGCTCGGCCCTGGGCGCCGCCGGCAACCGCCTGGACCACGTGCACACCAACCTGTCGAACATGGTCACCAACACCAAGGCTGCCATCGGCCGCATCATGGATGTCGACTACGCGGCCGAAAGCGCGAACATGACGTCGGCGCAAATGTTGCTGCAAGCGAGCACGGCAATGCTCAAGCAAAGCCAGAGCATGCACAAAATGATACTCTCCCTGTTGCAGCCATGACGGCAGGCTTTTTGATGGAACCAGATCTGGACATAGTGGCATGGCGATAGACCGCATTTCATCGGGCAATCCGGTGCCCCTGATTACCCAGCGCTTCGACGTCAGCCCCGCGACGCCGATGGTGCCGGGCGTGGTGCAGCCGCTGGTGCCGATCGGCCCCTACATGGCGCCCGCGCCCGACGCCGGCACCCTGCCCGCCCAGCTGCAGCAGCAGGGCCAGGACAGCCTGGCGTCCCTCATCAAGCCCAATGCCGACGGCACGGGCGGCGCCTTGCCGCGCGACAGCAGCGCCATGCAGGTCAATCAGCTGTTCTTCACGCGCCAGCTCGTCTGGCAGCCGCCCGACGCGGCGCAGCTGGCCGCCTCGTGGCGCGTGATGGTCAGGACCTATGGCGAACAATATGCGGCCCTGCAGGAACAGGCGCGCGGCCAGCACGTGCCGGGCAACCTCTTCATGGCCGAGCAGCAACCGGCCCTGCTGCGCGAAGGCGCCCGTCCGCCCCTGACGGTCGACAGCGAAGCGTGGCGCTTTGCCGTGTATGGCTGGGGCGGCCAGCGCCTGCTGCTGCGCGTGCTGGCCAGCGACGTAGACGACGAGGCAACGCCGAGGCGGCGCGGCAAGGTGGCGCTGCGCGTCGAGCTGATCATCATCGGCATCGGCCGGGTCGTGATCCAGATGGAGCCGTCCGGCGACGGCGTGCTGCTGGAACTGGCCGCCGACGAGGAAGCCGCGCTGCGCCATCTGCGCCTGGCCCTGCCCGAGATCGCCGACGCCGTGCGGCGCGCGGGCCTGCGCCTGGTGCGCTGCCGCCTGAACCGCCAGCTGCATGCACAGCGCATGCACGGCAATTACCCGATGCAGGCGGGCGCCGCCTCGCTGTCGCTGCCCCTGTTCCGCGCCATGGCCGAAGTGGCCCTGCTGCTGACGCAGCCGGAAGCGGAAGCGGCGGCCGATCCCGATGCGCCCGCGGCTGCCGCGGCCGAAGCCGAAGCCGAAGAGGAGGCCATCTTTGTCTCGAAGGAAGTGGCGGCGCCGCTCGGCTACGACTATGGCGACGCGGAAGACGCGGCGCAGGGCGGCACCGTGCTGCTGCTGGCCGACGGCCAGGAGCACGACCTGCTGCCGCCCATCGACGAGCAGGATTGATGCACAGAATTGCTACAGCAGGATTGATGCAGCAGGAATGATGCAGCATAAAAAAACGGCGCCCGCGGCGCCGTTTTTCTTTCAATTCACCGTACTAGCCCACCGTGCCGATGATGCTCACTTCGCGGTTTTCCGGAATTTCATTGTATGACAGCACGTGCAGGCCCGGCGCGAACAGGCGCGCGTAGCGGGCCAGCAGCGGACGGATCTGCGGCAGCACCAGCAGCAGCGGCGGCGTGGCCTGCTGCTTCATCTGCTCGCGCGCCACCGGCATGTTCACTTGCAGCTGCGACAGCAGATGCGGGTCGATCGGATAGTTATCGAGCGTCACCTTGCCCGACTGGCGCGCCTGGTTCAAGGAACCGAGCAGCATGTTTTCCAGTTCGCCGCCCAGATTAAACGCCTGCATTTCCATCTTCTGGCCGAACAGGCCGCTGACGATCTGGCGCCGCAGCGCGCAACGCACCTCGGCCGCCAGCAGGATCGGGTCCTTGGTCGTTTCCGAACTGTCGAGCAAGGTGGTGGCGATGGGCACGATATCCTTCAGGGACACATTTTCCGCCAACAAGACACGGAACACGCGCAGCATCTGCGTGTGCGTCAGCGCCTTGTCCAGCGCGCCGGCCAGCTTCGGCGACAGGGCCGTCAGGCGCTCCATCAGGTTCGACACGTCTTCGTGGCGGAACAGTTCCGGCAGGTATTCGCGCACCATTTTCGACAAGTGCGTGGCGATCACGCTGGGCGCCTCGATGACCTGGTAACCGAGGCCCAGCGCATGCGCCTTTTCGCTCGGCTCGATCCACGTGACGGGCATGCCGTAGGCCGGTTCGATGCCGGGAATGCCGTCCAGCTGGCCATACACGTTCGGCGACGGGATCGCCATCAGCCGGTCGGCCTGCACTTCCGCCTGCGCCACCACGGTGCCCGACAGCACGATCGCGTACTGCGACGGCTTCAGGGCCAGGTCGTCGCGCACGCCGATATTCGGCAGCAGCAAGCCCATCGCCTCGGACAAACTCTGGCGCACGCCCTTGACGCGCTTGGTCAACGGTTCGCCTTGCGTTTTATCCACCATGCCGACCAGTTTATAGCCGAGCATCACCATCAATGGCTGCACGGCGGGCAGTTGCTGCCACTCCAGTTCGGCGGGCTTGTCGTCGCGCAAGGCCGCCTCGATGGCCGCCATGCCGGCCGCGTCGGGCCCCTTCACGCGCTTGGTCAAACGCCAGGCAACAAAGGCCAGCACGGCGGCAAAGGTCATGAACATGAACCACGGCATGCCCGGAATCAGGGCCAGCGCCACCATCATGCCGGCCGCGCTGTAGATCACCGTTGGCGAGGTCAGCACCTGGCCCGCCACTTGCTGCTCGAAATCGCCCGAATCGCTGATACGGGTCACCAGTATGGCGGCCGCGGCCGACAGCAGCAGAGCCGGAATCTGCGCCACCAGGCCATCGCCGATGGTCAGCAGTGCGTACTGGCGGAAGGCGTCGCCGAACGACAGGTCGTGCATCAGCGAGCCGATGGCCACGCCGCCGACCATGTTGATGATCAAAATCAAGATACTGGCGACGGCGTCGCCGCGCACGAACTTCGATGCGCCGTCCATGGCGCCATAGAAGTCGGCTTCGGCGGCCACGTCCTTGCGGCGGATCTGGGCTTTTTCCTGGTTGATCAGGCCGGCGTTCAGGTCGGCGTCGATCGCCATCTGCTTGCCCGGCAAGGCATCGAGGGTGAAGCGCGCCGACACCTCGGAAATACGCTCGGCGCCCTTGGTGACGACGGCGAAGTTGATGATCATCAAAATCACGAAGACCACGATACCGACGACGAAGTTACCGCCGATGACCACATTACCAAACGCCTCGATCACCTTACCGGCCGCATCCGCGCCCGTATGGCCGTGCAGCAGCACCACGCGCGTGGACGCCACGTTCAGGGTCAGCCTGAGCATGGTGGTGGCCAGAATCACCGTCGGGAAGACGGAGAAGTCGAGCGGCCGCTTGGCCGACACGCTGACGAGGATGACGATCAGTGCCAGCACGATATTGAAAGTGAACAGGATATCGAGCAGCACGGGCGGCAGCGGCAAGATGATCATCGCCAGGATCACCAGCAGGAACAGCGGCGTGGCGAACTTGTGGCGGCGCATTTCGGCAACCAACCGGTTCAGGAAATTCATGAAGGTACTACCTCGCTCAAATGAGATGGCACGACCACCTCGGTGGGAAATGGGGGCTGGGCGGCGCGCTGCCCAGTACGGAATGCTTTCAGCTGCAGGATGTAGTTGAGCACCTGCGACACGGCCTGGTACAGCTGCACGGGAATCTGCTGCTGCACCTGGCTGGTGTTGTAGATGGCGCGCGCCAGCGGCGGCAACTCCAGCGTTTCGACGTTGTGTTCCTTCGCCACTTGCCGGATATACAGCGCCATCTCGTCGACGCCCTTGGCAACGACAAACGGCGCCTCGGCGCGGTCCTGGTCATACTTGAGCGCGACGGCGTAATGCTCGGGATTGACGATCACCACGTCGGCGTCGGGCACGGTCTTGCGCACGCTGCGCCGGCCGATCTGCTGCTGCAGCTGGCGGATGCGCTGGCGCACTTCGGGCCGCCCTTCGCTGCTTTTATGTTCTTCCTTGACATCCTGCTTGCTCATGCGCTGGTTGCGGGCAAAGAAAAACGCCTGCGCCGGCACGTCGATGATGGCAAACAGCACGAAGACGGAAATGAGCGCCATCAGGCCGTCGAGCATCAGCGCCGAGCCGTCGAGCATGGCTTGCTGCAGGGGCCGGTGTTGCAAGTCCACGTACTGCGTCAGGCTGGAGCGGCTCACGTGCACGAGCACCATGCCCAGCACGGCGGCCTTGGCGATCGACAAGCCGAATTCAAAGCCATGCTTGGGCGACACCAGGCGGCCCAGGTTCTTGGCCGGGCTCAGGCGCTCCATCTTCGGCATCCAGTTCTTCGTGCTGATGACCCAGCCGCCAGGGACCAATGAGCCGAGCACAACAAACAAGGGCACGCAGAACAGCGGCACGATCATCTTGATCAGCAAGCCCACGGACGTGGTAAACGCCATCGACATGGCATTGTCCAGCGCGCCCTTGCTGTCGAGCGGCATGAAGGCCATGGCGAACAGCTCGCGAAAGCTCACCAGATAGCCGGGCAGCAGGTAAATGAAGACCTTCATGCTGATCAGAATGCCCAGCGCCGTCGACAGGTCGCGCGAACGCACCACCTGCCCTTCCTGGCGCGATTTCTTCAGCTTCTGTGCTGACGCCTTTTCTGTCTTGTCGCCCGTGCTGCTATCCGCCATGCGTCACACCTTTCCGCACGTGCCCTACAAGCGTAGCGAGCAAGTTCAATGCCGGGTTGAGTAGCGCAGCTGTACGGAGGTACAGCGAGCAACGGATGCCCGGAAGTGGACTGCGCAGCAGCTTGTTGGCACGTGCGCTATCCATGGGCCACCCGCATCTGTTCGGCGATCATGTCGAGCACGCGGTTCGTCATGGCGATGTAGTGCTCCGGGATAAAGCGCACGATCTGTCCCAGCATCAGCAGGCCGAACATGGTGATCATGGAAAAGCCCAGCGAAAACAGGTTCAGCGACGGCGCCACGCGGTTCAGGAAGCCAAAGCCCAGTTGCACCACCATGGTGGAAAAGACGATGGGCAAGGCCAGCAGCATGGCGGCGGCGAAAATCCACGCCACGTTATACGCCACCGTCTGCAGCAGCAGCGGCCCGTAGCCCTGCCCCACGGGCCAGGCCTTGAAACTGGCGCCGATCACGCCCGTCAGCACGAGGTGGCCGTCGATGGCGAAAAACACGATCATGCACATGATGGTGAGCATCCCCGTGATCACGTCCGACGAGGTGCCGTTGAGCGGATCGTTCATGACGGCCATGGAAAAACCCACCTGGCTCGACACGAGGTAACCGAGCACCGACATGACGGACATGGCGAAGTGGAAAGCCAGGCCCAGGACGAAGCCGATGATGGCCTGCTCCAGGGTGGCGACGAGGGCGTGCAGGGAAAACGGATCGATCTTCAACAAGTCCTGCGACACGCCCGAGGCCTGCATGACGGGCAGCATCAGGATCGCCAGCACCAGCGACAGCAGCACCCGCACGGGGACGGGCACCATGGCGTCGCCGATCACGGGCGAAGCGCTGAGCATGGCCAGGATGCGGCAGAACGGCCACCACACGGCCAGCAGAAACGGCAGCACCTGATTGAAAATCTGATCCATGGCGCGCGGCGCTATCCGACCAGGGTGGCGGCGCGCTGAAAAATGGACACGCAATAATCCATCAGGTAACCGGCCATCCAGCGTCCGGCCAGGATCAGGGCCAGCAGGGTGACCAGCAGGCGCGGCAGGAAACTCATGGTCTGTTCATTGATCGAGGTGGCAGCCTGCACCAGCGCGACCAGCAAGCCCATGAGCAAACCCGGCACGACCAGAATCACCACCAGCAGCATGACGACATGCAGCGCTTCGATGATCAGGTCGACGGCGACTTCAGGGGTAAACATCGGTCAATAGCCCTGTATGCTGGTAACTAAGGTGTTGACGGTCAGCGTCCAGCCGTCGACCAGCACGAACAGCAGCAGCTTGAACGGCAGCGAGATGACGAGCGGCGAGAGCATCATCATGCCCATGGCCATCAGCACGGACGCCACCACCAGGTCGATGATGAGGAAGGGGATGAACAGCATGCAGCCGATCTGGAACGCTGTCTTGAGTTCGGACAACACGAACGCGGCCAGCTTGACCGTGAAACTGTGGTCTTGCGGGCGCATGGTCGACGGTTCGCCGGCCAGGTGCGCGATCTGCGCCAGCGCGGCCTTGCTCGTCTGCGCCAGCATGAAGCGCGAAATCGGCACTTCGGCGATCTTCAGGGCTTCCTGCATGCCGATTTGGTCGCGGTCGTAAGGCACGAACGCGTCCTTCCATACCTGGTCGCCGATGGGGCGCATGACCAGCAAGGTGAGAATCAGGGCGATGCCGGTGACGATACGGTTGGGCAAGCCCTGCTGCAGGCCCAGGGCCTGGCGCAGCAGGGACAGCACGATGACGAAGCGGGTAAAGCTGGTCATCATCATGACCATCACGGGCAGCAGCCCGAGCAGGGTCATGACGACGAGGATCTGCATCTTCACCGACAAGTCGGTCTTCGCGCCCGGCACCACGCCGGCGAGCAGGTCCTGCGCGCCGGCGGCGCTGCAGCACAGCATCAGAACAGGGACAGCCAGCGCGGCAGCCAGCGCGCCGCGGCGCCGGCTCAAGCCGGGTACCGCCAGCTTCATGCTGTCATCAGGTCGAGATTGAGGCCGTCGAGGTCGATGACTTTCAGGCCATAGTTCTCGCCGGCCACCACCACTTCGGCACGGCCGATCGGCGTGCCATTGACCTTGATCACCAGCGGTTCGCCGGCCAGCATGTCGAGTTCGATCACGCTTTCCGGGCCGATGGCCATCAACTCTTCCAGCGAAATGCGGGCCGAGCCCACTTCCAGGGTCAGGGTGACGGGAATCTTGCGCATCATCTGCGGAATGTCGCGGCGCGCCCGGGTGCTGGCCACGTCGGCAACGTCGCCCTGGTCGATGATCATGTCATCGCCCAGGTCTTCCAGCAGGGTTTCGCTCTGGTTGGTATCGGTCATATTCATATTATTCGACATCTTCAAATGAGGTTAAACAGAGCTTGCCCTTGTGTTCGGAAACAGCCGCTGTAAATAAACGGGAGTCGTCCAGCATGACGTCAGTACGGCTCAGACTGACGGGAATCACGTCGCCCACGCGCAGGTCGAACAAGGCGCCCAGCTGCATCTGCTTGCTGACGAGCCGGCCTTCCAGGGTCACTTGCAGGCGCGAAGCGAGCGGGCGCACGCTGCCACGCAAGGCTTTCTTCGCTTGCGCGCGTTCGGGCAGCAGGCCGCGCAGCACATCGGCCATCAGGCGCTTGTCCAGCGAGAACCAGAACTGGCCGCTCTGCCCCGCCTCGACGTCGCTGAGCGACACGGTGACGATCCAGCTGCCGCGCGCCGGGTGCACGCCGGACTGCACGGCCACCTCGGCACTGGTGTCGATGTCGCTGCTCTTGCCCAGGATTTGCAGATTCTTGTGGATGCGCGTGAACAAACTGTTCACCAACTGTTGTCCCAGCACCACAGCGAGGCGCTCTTCCGTGGCCGTCACGCGCACTTGCGCCGGATCGGGCAGCGCGCCCTTGGCGCCGGCACTACCGTAGCGATAGTTCAGCACGCTCAAGAGGATCTGCCGTTCGAGCGCAAAGCCCGGCTGACCGGCCGGCGTGGAAAAACTCAGCCAGCGATTCGCGCTGTCCTCGCTCTCCACGCGCGACAAGGTCACGGCATCGATCTGGAAATTGCCCCAGTAGCGCCGGCTCATCGGCTGGCGCAGGGCCACGGCCAGGTCGTCGCGCAGCTGGGCGCCGAATACATGCAGCAAATGGACAGGACGTCCAAGCAGACAGGAATCGAGGACTTGATGGCGCGCAGTTTGATCTGTCTTGGTAATGATTGTCATGTAGTGGTCATGTCGGTATTGCGGTGGCAGAACAAATTATACGGATCGCCCGAAATTAAATACAGCATCATCTTGGCCTTGCCAACCGGCCGGCGAGCAAACGATTGCGCATCGTATCGCATGCTGGATGACTACGGTGCTGAACAATACATGAAAAAGCAAAATATTGCCATGTATCAATATTCCTTGAGGCAATCCTCTCTTTACTTTATAGTTGCCTCGAGGTAAGCTTATAGCGAGAAAAAAGTGATTTGCAGTGCGCCATTCCGCTTACCTGATTCCGGTTTTTATGGCAGTTTCCAGCCCCTCTTATTGCCACCAGAAGAAACTTTTATCAGATAATTATTAGTTATCATGGCCATGTAAATCATTCGGCGCGGTTCTGCCGGGTTTGTTGAATCTGCTTGAGCGGATGGTGTGGCAACTGATAAAACTGATGGGCCCTGTCAATTGGGCCGGGCAAGATGGCATTGGATGTAATGCCTGCCGGAATGGCAACACCAGTAATTTCTGATTGATACGTCACCGCATATTGAAAGTAGAGGGCAAGATGAGCAACGAACTCGCAGGTCTGATCAAGGCCGATCTGGCAGCACTGAGCAATGACGCGCGCGCCCTGGGCGCCAGCATCGCGCCGGCCGCCCAGTTCGGCGCACCGGAACAATCCGGCTTCTCGTTTGCGCAAAGCATGAAAGACGCCATCGGCAAGGTCAACGGCGATGACCGCATGGCTGCACAAAAAATGAGCGACGTCGACAGCGGCAAGAGCGACGACATGGTCGGCGCCATGCTGGCCAGCCAGGAAGCGAGCCTGTCCTTTTCCATGTTGATGCAAGTGCGCAACAAGGTCATGGGCGCGGTCGACGAACTCATCAAACTGCCTCTGTAATCTTCACGTCCTGATCCACGCCCAGCCTCCCAGCGAAAGTTACCCCAAGTGATTACCACCATGAAGTCCGCATTTGCGCGCTGGCGCCCTGGCGCCCAGCCCGCCATCCCGCCCGCCCTGCTGAAAAACCTGGTTCCCATCGTCGTGCTGGCCATCGGCATCACCGCCATGGTGACCATGTATGCCTGGCGCGACCAGGCCAACTACAAGCCGGTGTTTGGCGCGCGCGAAAAAGTGGCCGTGACGGACATGATGGCCACCCTGGACGCCGAACACATCCCCTACCGTTTGCATCCGGACAGCGGCCAGGTGCTGGTGCCCGACGCCATGCTGGGCAAGGTACGCATGCTGCTCGCCTCGAAGGGCGTGACGGCGCAGCTGCCGGCCGGCCTGGAACTGATGGACAAGAATGACCCGCTGGGCGTATCGCAATTCGTGCAGGACGTGCGCTTCCGCCGCGGCCTGGAAGGCGAGCTGGCGCAAAGCATCATGACGATGGACGCGATCGCTTCGGCGCGCGTCCATCTGTCGATTGCCAAGTCGACGTCGTTCGTCGCCAGCGACGGCGACAAATCGTCGGCTTCCATCGTCGTGGCGCTGAAACCGGGCCGCACCCTGGCGCCGGAACAGATCGCCGCCGTCATCAACATGGTGGCCGGCAGCGTCGCCAGCCTGGCGCCCACGCGCGTGAGCCTGGTCGACCAGGGCGGCAACCTGCTGTCCTCGCACGTCGACCTGACGGACGGTTTCGATGCGTCGGCCGCCGGCAATGAAGGCGCGAAACGCTTTCAGGATGAAATCCGCCGCAACGTCACGGGCTTGCTCGGCCCCGTCATCGGCGAAGACAACTTCAAGCTCAGCGTGACGGCCGCCGTGAACAACGACCGCGTGGACGAAACGCTGGAAAAATACGGCGAAGCGCCGAAAGTGACGAGCGAAGCGATGCGCGAAGAGCAGGAACGCAACCGCACCGTGGCCGGCATTCCCGGCAGCCTGTCGAACCGTCCGCCAGCGGCCGCCGTGCCGGCACCGGCCGACGCCGCCGGCGCCGCGCCCGCCGATGGCGCGCCGAAGCCGTCCGATGACGGCACGGCCCGCAAGAACGCCACCACGCGCCAGTACGCGTATGACCGCAGCATCACGCAAATCAAGCGCAGCCGTGGCCGCCTGGAAAAACTCAGCGTCGCCGTCGTCCTCAACAGCGCCGCCGCACCGAACCCGAAAACGGGCTGGACACCAGCCGAACTGGGCAATATCGAAAAAATGCTCAACAGCGGCCTGGGCATCAACGCCCAGCGCGGCGACAGCCTGAGCCTGACGGCGCTGCCCTTCCCTGCCAAGCCGCCCGTGGCGCAGTGGTGGGAAGAGCGCGACACCGTCGTCGATTTCAGCAGCTGGCTGCTGTACGCCCTGGGCGCCGTGCTCGGCTACTTCCTGATCCTGCGTCCGCTGCTGCGCCTGCTGACCACGCGCCTGGCGCCGCCGGCACTGAAACAGCTCGATCCGGCCCTGGCGCTGGGCGGCAGCAACGCCGCCGCCGGCGCCAATGGCGTGACCGCCGCCGGCGCGCCGGCCTTGGGCGTGAATGGCAGCCCGCTGGCGCTCGAGGGCGAAGCCGCCGCCGGCAACGCCATGCCGGTCGTGCCGCTGCTGGAAAATTATGACTTGCCGCCACCAGGCTCGGCGGTCGACGTGATGGTCGACCACCTGAAAGTGCTGGCGGAAAAAGAACCCGAGCGTGTCGCCGAAGTCGTCAAACAATGGATGCAGAAAAATGGCCGAACTCAACAACAATAATCCCTCCGACGGCGCCGAATACGAAAGCGCCAGCCTGAACCCAGTGGAACAGGCCGCCATCGTGCTGCTGAGCATCGGCGAAGAACAGGCCGCCAATGTGCTGCGCTGCCTGTCGCGCGAAGAATTGCTGGAAGTCACGCAAGTAATGTCGCGCATGAGCGGCATCAAGGTCGAATCCGTGAAAACGGCCATGCAGACCTTCTTCGACGACTACCGCCAGCAAAGCGGCGTGCACGGCGCCTCGCGCAGCTACCTGAAGCGCTCGCTGGACATGGCGCTGGGCAGCGATATCGCAAATAGCGTGCTCAACAACATTTACGGAGACGCCATCCGCCCCAAAATGGCGCGCCTGCAATGGGCCTCGCCAAAATGGCTGGCCGAATACATCGTCAACGAGCACGTGCAGATGCAAGCCGTGTTCCTGGCCTTCCTGCCGCCCGCGCTGGCCGGCCAGATCCTCGACGCCCTGCCCGCCGAAGGCCGCGACCTGGTCTTGCTGAACCTGGCGCGCCTGGACGAGATCGACCGCGACCTGCTGGTCGAGCTCGACGAACTGGTGGGCCGCTGCCTGGGCGCGCTCGACACGCAAAGCACCAGCGTGGAAGGCATCCGCCAGGCGGCCGAGATTCTCAACCGCATGCCGGGCAACCGCGCCGCGCTGGTCGAACTGCTGCGCGCGCACGACCCGGACGTCGTGTCGGAAATCGAACTGAGCATGTACGACTTCCTGATCCTGGCCACGCAGAGCGATGTCACGCTCACGCGCATCCTGGAAGACGTGCCGATGGAACAGTGGGCCATCGCCCTCAAGGGCGCGGAACCGTCGATCCGCGACGCCGTGCTGAAAACCATGCCGCGCCGCCAGGCGCAGAGTTTCGAAGACATGATGCGCCGCTCCGGCCCCGTGCCCCTGTCGCGCATCGAACAGACGCGTCAGGAAATCATGGCCACCGTCAAAGGCCTCGCCGATGCGGGCGAGATCGAAGTGCAACTGTTTGCCGAAGCGGTGATCGAATGAAACACTTCCGCTCGTATCGTTTCCCGCCGCTGTCGCAATTCATCGCCGCCGGCCAGCGTGCCTCCAACGAGGACACGGATGGCCAGTGGCAGGCGTCCGTCTCGGAAGGTTTCGAGCAGGGCCAGCGCGACGGCTACGAAGTGGGCCTGGTGCAAGGCCAGCAGGATGGCTACGACGCCGGGCGCAGCGATGGCATGGCGCAGGGCCGCGAAGAAGGCCGCAATGAAACGCTGGTGGCGCTGGACCGCCTGGCCCGCCCCGTCGACGCCATCTTGCGCGACCTGAAAAAAGTGCGCGCCGATTACCGCGAAGCGCAGCGCAAGGAAGTGGTCGACCTGGTGGCCAAGGTGGCGCGCCAGGTGATCCGCGCGGAACTGGCGCTGCAGCCGGTGCAATTGCTGGCCCTGGTCGACGAGACCCTAGCCTCGATGCCGCCCACGCGCGAGGAAATCGACGTCTTCCTCAATCCGGAAGAACTCAAACGCATCAGCGAACTCGATCCGAAGCGCGCCAAGCGCTGGAACCTGATCGCCGACGCGCGCCTCGACGCGGGCGAATGCCGCATCAAGGCCGGCGACAATGAAGTCGATGCGGGCTGCCATCAGCGCCTGTCGGCCTGCATGGAGCAGGTCAGCAGCCACCTGGCGCTGGCCGCCGAACACGCAGACCACGGCGCGCCTGCATGATCGCCGACACGCTGCGCAGCTTCGAGATCGGCGACATCCCGGTCGCGACACCCACCGGCCGCCTGGTCGGCGCCTCCGGCCTGCTGCTGGAAAGCGCCGGCTGCCGCCTGCACACGGGCCAGCGTTGTCAAATTGAAACAGTCAATGGCGAATGGCTCGATGCGCAAGTCGTCGGCTTCCGCGAAAAACTGTCGTATTTAATGCCGTTCAAGAAGGCGACGGGCCTGACCACGGGTGCCAGAGTCCTGCCCCTGCCCGACAAGGCCAGCCTGCAGATCGGCCCGTCGTGGCTGGGCCGCATGGTCAATGGCCTGGGCGAGCCGATCGACGACCTGGGCCGCCTCGGCGGCGAACACATCCTGGAAGTGACGCCGCCGAAGATCAATCCCCTGAAGAAACAACCGGTGGTCGAACCGCTGGACGTGGGCGTGCGGGCGATTAACAGCATGCTGACCCTGGGCAAGGGCCAGCGCGTGGGCCTGATGGCCGGCTCCGGCGTGGGCAAGAGCGTGCTGCTGGGCCTGATCACGCGCCAGACCGTGGCCGATGTCGTCGTCGTCGGCCTGATCGGCGAGCGGGGCCGCGAAGTGCGCGAATTTGTGGAAAAGTCGCTCGGCGCCGAAGGCTTGAAAAAGGCCGTGCTGGTGATCGCGCCGGCCGACGAATCGCCCTTGATGCGCATCATGGCCACCGAGCTGTGCCATTCGATCGCCGCCCATTACCGCGACCAGGGCAAGCACGTGCTGCTGCTGGTCGACTCGCTCACGCGCTATGCGATGGCCTTGCGCGAAGTGGCGCTGGCCCTGGGCGAACCGCCGGCCACGCGCGGCTACCCGCCGTCCGTGTTTTCGAACCTGCCGCAACTGGTGGAAAGCGCCGGCAACGGCGCCCATCCGGAAGGCAGCATGAGCGCCATCTACACGGTGCTGGCCGAAGGCGACGACCAGCAGGACCCCGTGGTCGATACGGCGCGCGCGATTCTCGACGGCCACATCGTGCTCACGCGCGAACTGGCCGAGCGGGGCCACTACCCCGCCATCGATATCGCCGCCTCGATCAGCCGCTGCATGGCGCAGGTGATCACGCCCCCCCACATGCAGGCGGCGCGCGCGCTGAAAGCATCGATGGCGCGCCATGCGCGCGTGCGCGACCTGATCCCGCTGGGCGCCTACGTGCCCGGCGCCGACCCGATCACCGACCGCGCCGTGCAGTTGCACGCGCCCATCGAAGCCTTCCTGTGCCAGGGCACCAAGGAAGAGGCGCCGATGGGGCCGTGCATCGAACAACTTGAACAGATCATGGCCTAGGAGCATACGTGAGCGACTCGCATACCATCCGCAACCTGACCACCCTGGTCGGCCTGCGCAGCACCGAAGTGGAACGCCTGCAAGGCGAAATGGCGGCGCAGACGGCCGTGCGCGAGCGCTACCAGAAAAACCTGGAGCGCCTGACGGGCCTGTACACGGATAGCGGCCCCAGTGGCGCCCTGCCCCTGGCGCTGTCCGTCAACTGCGGCAACTTCAAGCAAGCCGTCATGCAGATGGCCGACCAGCACCGTACCGACCTGCATTTGCACGAGGCCAACATGGCCGTCTCGCAACGCGCGCTCAATACGGCCTGGGCCAAGCGCGAAGTGCTGGACCAGGTGCTGACGCAAAAACAAAAATATGTTGCAAATGAGCAACAACGTGTCGATGCCAAGCGGCAAGACGAGCTGGCGACGCAATTCTGGTTCCGCGGACAGGTAAAATGAGGTTGGTGTAAGTTTCTTTCAGGAAAACTTCACAAAACGGGAATGGGGGTCGCCTTGTACCGGTATATCCCTTTATTCAGGAGTCTGGCATGGCAAACGTAATTACTGCACCGCAATACGATCCGCTCGTCACTGCAAAAAACCTGGCTACCAAGTCGGTCGCGGCGCAGCAGGACAAATTGACTAAGCAAACCGCACTGGCCAACACCACGGCCGCGGCGCTGAACAACCTGAAGCTGGCCATGAGCGCCTTCCAAAGTACGATGACGACCATGAGCAGCAGCAGCAAGTCGCTGCTGAGCCAGTCCGCCACCTTCAGCAATACCGCCTATGGCAGCGGCACGGCCGATGCCACGGCAGTTGCCGGCAGCTATTCCTTTTTCGTGCAGCAACTGGCCACAGCCAGCCAGACTTCGTACAGCGGCCTCGCCAGCAGCCCCGCCGCCGGCAGCGGCACGCTAGCCGTGCGGATCGGCGATCCGCTGGCCCCCGTCACCGCAGACAACAGCTTTGACATCGACCTGAGCGCCGCCGACAAGGATGCCGACGGCAACCTGACGCCGCAGGAAATCGCCGCCGCCATCAATGGCAACAGCAAGAACAATTCGCGCGTGACGGCTTCCATCGTCACCATCGGCAACCAGGCGCAGCTGGTATTGACATCGAACCTGACTGGCAAGGAAAACGCCGTCACGCTGGACGCGTCGAGCGTGACGAATACCGCGCTGACCAAGGCCCTGGTGACGGATGCGGCCACCAACATCAAGGAAGTCGTCAAGGCGCAGGACGCCATCGTCTGGCTGGGCGCAAAGGACACCGGCACGCAAATCACGCAGGCGTCGAATACCTTTACCAACGTGACGGGCGTGAAAATGACCTTCACCAAGGCCATGAACACGGGCGACGCGCCCGTGACGGTCACGGTGGCAACCGACAGCGGCGGCACGGCAACCAATGTGCAGGCATTCGTCGATGCCTACAACAAGCTGAAAAGCGTGCTGGACGGCCTGGCCAGTTCCGGCGACCCGGACAAGAACGTCGCGGCCGGCATCTTTGCCCACGATTCCGGCCTGAACGCCCTGCGCAGCAATTTGAACAATCTGCTGCGCCAGAGCGTCGGCGGCGTCTCGCTGGTCTCCTACGGCGTGACCGCCAACCGCGACGGCACGCTGAGCCTGAATACGGCCAAGCTGACCGCCAAGCTGGCATCGAACCCTGGCGACCTGGACAAGTTGTTTGGCAACAACAGCCTGTCGGCCCCATCGGGCGTGTTAGGCGGCCTGGACAAGGCGTTGGGCCAATGGAGCAATATCACCAAGGGCCAGCTGGTGCAGCGTCTCGATGCGAATACCAGCTTGCAGAAGTCGCTGAGCAAAAGCACCGACCTGCTGACGAGCCAGTACAACACGGCCTACAAGCGTTTCCTGGATCAATATACGCGCCTGCAAGTCATGCAGGAACAGATGTACAAGACGGTCGACATGTTCGACGCCATGTTTGGCAACGACAAATCCTAAGGCGAGCGTGCCTGCCGCGCCGCCGCAAGTTTAGACAGTGAGAAATAAGACATGTTAAACAATGAAGCTTACGGCAACTACCATGCCGTCAACCTGGATGCCCAGACCGCCCGCGCCACACCGGTCGAGCTGGTACTGGTGCTGACGGACGGCCTGCTGGAAGAACTGGCGCGCGCGCGCGGGCATATCGTAGGCAAGCGCTACGAGCAAAAGGCCATCAGCCTGGATAAATGCACGCAGATCATCAACGGTCTGTCGAGCTCGCTCGATTTCGACAATGGCGGCGAAGTGGTCGTCAACCTGGCCCGCCTGTACGACTATTGCGTGGCGCGCCTGTACACGGCCGGCATCAAGCTCGACCCGACCCTGATCGACGAAGTGACGACCCTGATGACCACCATCAAGCGCGGCTGGGTGGGCGTCCAGGCCAACAATGCCTAGGCGCGGCATCCTGCAACAGCTGAACCGGCAATTGAGCGCCGCCATCGCGCAAGCGGATTGGGAAGCAATGGGAAAACTGTCCGCCAGCCTGGCGAAAAACATCCCCCTGCTGGCCGAACGGGGCGCATGGAGTGCGCTGGAACAAACAGAATTGTTGCAATTGCGCAAAAATCACGCGCAAGCGGTTAAAATTTGCTCTGAGGAAAAAGAACGCCTGGGTCAACACCTGGGTGCATTACAGGCAAATAAGGAAGGTTGGGTCGCCTACGCCGCGCTCGGCGAATACGACTCGGACGGGAATCAAGCATGATCATGAACTTCAACACGGCGCCGGCCGCTCCGGCACCGGCGAGCCCTGCGGCAGCTGCACCAGCACCGGCGGCAGCGCCGTCACAGGCCGCCGCCTTGCCCGGCACACCAGGCTATGCCGCTACTGGCGCCGTGCCCTCCGCCCTGCCCCTGTTTGCGCAGGTGCTTGACGTGACGGGCGTGGAAACGGCCGACGCCGACACGCCCGCTCCCGCGAAGGAGAGCGACAGCGACAGCCAGGCCGACAGCAGCCTGCCGGCCATGGCCGCCCCCGTTATCGGCTTGCCGGTGACCATGCTGCCGCCAACGGACGCGGCCGCAGCCGAGGCGCGTGCCGCCGCCCAGGCGCAAGTACAGACACAAGCGCAGACACAGGTGCAGGCGAATGCGGCGCAAGCCAATCCGGCACTCAACATCAGCCTGCATCCGTCGGCGGTCACCCTGAACGCGCCGGCAGCGGCGCCAGCGCCAGGCCGCGACACGCGCGAGCCGCTGGCCGCCGCCAACCCGACGACGGCCGCCAAGGGCGGCGCGCCGGCACAGCCGTTCGAATCGCTGCTGCAGCAAAGCGCTCCGGCAACCGCCGTTGCCGCGCCTGCCGTTGCCGCGCGCGAAGGCGAACGTGGCGCCGCGACGCCGGCACCGGCCACGCCCAACCTGGGCCTGACGGGCGCGGTCGGCAATACGGCCACAGCGGCCCCGGCCGGCGACACCATCAAGCTCAACGGCCCAGCCCAGCAATGGCAGGAACCGCTGCGCGAAGCGCTGGGCGAACGCCTGCAGACGCAGATCGGGCGCAACAGCGAACACGCGACGATCCGCCTCGAGCCACCCATGCTGGGACGCATTGAAATTTCCATCCGCCATACGGCCGGCGCGCTGCAGGTGAACGTCACGGCGTCGAATTCGGAAGTGTTGCGCCAGTTGCAAGGCATCGGCGAGAACATGCGCAGCGACCTGGCGCAGCGCCAGTACACCGATGTGGCCGTCAATATCAGTGCCACCCCGCGCAGCCCCGCTGCCCAGGCGTTCGCCGAAGGCGATGCGCGCGGCCAGCGTCAGCCGGGCCGCCAGCAGGACGACGCCGAGCCGGGACGCGCCCTGTCCGACGGCAACACCGCCGCTACCACATACGCCAGCCACGAGCGAGAGACCGCCTGATGAATATGAAAATGAAACTGATAGCCGGCTTTGTCGGCGTGGCCGTGCTGGCCGCCGGCGCCGCTGGCGGCGCCATCTGGTATTTGGCCAAGCCGGTCGCCGGCCATGCCGAAGTCGCCGAAGCGAAAGCCCCGCCACCGCCCGCCACGGGCAAGAAGGCGCGCAAGTTCCTCACGCTGGACAAAGTCATCGTGATGTTGCGCCGCGGCCCCGGCGAAGGCGAAACGCATTACCTGTCGGCCGACCTGGTGATCGCCACCACCGAGGAAAAGGAAAAGCTGACCAAGGATCACTTGCCGCTGATGCGCTCGATCGCCGTCAGCACCCTGTCGAGTTTTCCGCTGGACAAGGCGCAGACCATGACCGTGGAACAATATGCCGAGCAGATCAACAAAGCCTTCAATGTCAGCTACGAGCGTGAACAGATGGAAAAACCGTTCACGGAAGTCATGGTCGGCAAGCTGATCATTGAATAAGCCAACACGCCAGCCGACCTAGTGGGAGATCCCTTGGCCTATGTAGAGCAATACCAGGAAGCGTATGGCGCCGGCGAATATGCCGCCGCCAGCGCTTGCGCGGCCGTGCTCAGCGTTGCTGAAGAGCAACAACATCTGGTGGCGTACTCCCCTTTGGTGAAACGCATCGTGCGCCAGCTCAATTCGCAGGTGTCGGGCGCCATCGACCGCGACGACATGGAACAGATCGGCCTGATGGGCCTGCTCGAAGCCTTGCGCCGCTACGGCGTGCCGGACCAGTCTTTCGGCAGCTATGCCAGCCTGCGCATCCGTGGCGCCATCCTCGATGAACTGCGGCGCCAGGACTGGCGCCCGCGCGCCGTGCGCCAGGAAAGCCACCGTCTGCGCGACAGCGTGCGCGCCCTGACCCGCCGCCTCGGACGCGAGCCGCTGGACGCGGAAATCATGGCCGCGCTGAAGCTGACGCCGGAAGCTTTCCAGGAATACCAGTTGGCGGAAAACGCCGAGCTGATCGCCAGTTTCGATGAAGTGCTGCAGGAAAGCCTGGGACAGGCCGACAGCGCACCGAGCCCGGAAGAGCAATTGATGGTGCGGCGCAGCCTGGAGCAGGCGCTGCGCGCGCTCGACGAACGCGAGCAGCGCGTGATCCAGATGTATTACGAATTCGAACTGAGCTACAAGGAAATAGCCGCCGTACTGGACCTGAGCGACGCCCGCGTCTGCCAGCTCAACAAGACGGCGCTGGGCAAGATGAAAGCCATGCTGCAAGACGCATAAGTTTCAGCACTATCCATCAAATTGACGCAGCACAATGACGCAGAAAGGCAGTTGACATGGTAATTATCGGTATCTTAATCGTGATGGGGTGTGTATTCGGAGGCTTCGCCCTGATGGGCGGCACCGTCCACGCGATCTGGCAACCGGTCGAGTTGATCATCATCATCGGCGCCGCCGTCGGCGCCCTGGTGCTGGGCAACCCGAAGCATGTACTCGGTGAAATGCTGCACCAGATGCGCAAGATCGTCACGCACAAGAAGCAAGGCTCGGAATTCCAGCGCCAGTTGCTGCTGCTGATGTATGAACTGCTGCAAACGGCCGCCGGCGGCCTGAAGGCGCTGGACGCCCACGTCGAGGCGCCGCGCGAAAGCGCCCTGTTCCAGCGTTATCCGCTGGTGCTGGAAGAGCCGAAGCTGCTGGCCTTTATCGTCGACAACTTCCGTTTGATGGCGATGGGCAAGATCAACGCGCATGAACTCGAAGGCGTGCTGGAGCAGGAACTCGAAGCCATCCACGACGAATTGCTGCAGCCGTCGAAGTCCCTGCACAAGATCGCCGAAGCCATGCCCGGCTTCGGTATTCTGGCTGCCGTGCTCGGCATCGTGATGGCCATGAATTCCGTGGCCGACGGCGCCGACGCGGCGGAAATTTCGGAAAAAGTGGGCGCTGCCATGGTCGGTACCTTCATCGGCATCTTCTTTTGCTACGGCGTGCTCGATCCGATGTGCAACATGATGAAACAGCTGGTGGGCGAGGAAGGCTCGACCATGGAATGCGTGAAGGTCGTGCTGGTCACGCACGTGGCGGGCAAACCGCCGCTGCTGGCCATCGATGCGGGCCGCCGCCTGGTGCAGCTGAACATCAAACCGAGCTTCGCCCAGCTGGAAAGCTGGATCAATGCGCTGGAAGATGGCGGCGCCGAACAAGAGCAAGGCCAAGGCCGGGGAGGCCGCCGTGCTAAAGCCGCATGAGAAACATGAACAGGCCATCATCAAGCGTGCCGGCCGCAAGCATGACGACGATGGCCATGGCGGCGCCTGGAAAGTAGCGTTTGCCGACTTTTGCCTGGCCCTGCTGTCGCTGTTCCTCGTGCTGTGGCTGATGGCCGCGCGCGAGCAGCAGGCGATGAAGGAAATCATGATGGACGCATCGGCAGGCAGCCGCCAGGGCGAAGGCCAGGGCGTCATGCCGGAACAGAAAGGCGGCCCGCGCGGCAGCCTGATCGAGCGCTTCCCCATGCCCCGCAAGGGCACGGGCGACACGCGCACGGAAGGCAAACAGACGCAGGACGGCAAGGCTGGCGCCGCGCCGCAAAACCAGACCAAGGTCAGCTACCAGTCGCCGGAAGACTTGCTGTCCCTGTCGCGCGCGCTCGACAAGCTCAGCGACGAGGCGGGACTGAAGAGCAACCTGCAATCGGTGATCACGCCATACGGCTTGCGCGTCATGCTGCACGACACGGACAAGCAAGGCATGTTCGTGCGCGGCAGCGCCGTGCCGACCGACCGTTTCCGCAAGCTGCTGCGCCAGATGGGGCCCGTGTTTGCGCAAATGGAGAACCAGATGCTGATCGTCGGCCATACGGACTCGATGCAATACGCCAATACCGGCTATGAAGGCTTTTCGAACTGGACCCTGTCGGCCAACCGCGCCATGTCGGCGCGCGCGCAATTGCTGATCGGCAGCATGAGTCCGGACAGCGTGCTGCAAGTGGTCGGCATGGCCGACCGCGCGCCGCTGGACGTGAAAAATGCCAGCGCCGGCATCAATCGCCGCATCGAACTGTTAATATTGACGCGTGGCCAGGCCGACAGCATCGCCGCCATGTTCGGCATGGCCGGACAAAAGCCGCAAGGCGACGAGCTGCAGGTGGGTGAACCGGACTCCGGCACCCTGCAACGCCTGCGCGAAAAACTGGGCCTGCCCGCAAAGAAAGATCGGGAAGAGCATGCAAATTAAGGGCAAGGGACAACGTATGAAAATCTCCTCCGGCAACACCGGTGCTGCCGTGCGCAGCAGCGCCGTCGCGCCGGCCGAGGCGATCGCCGAGAACGCGGGCGCCGCCGGCGCCATGGGAGGCTCGTCGGCCGGGGCGGAACTGCAATCGGCCGTGCTGCAGCCGGCCATGGCCGCCCTGCGCGCCATGCCCGAGATCGACCATGAAAGAGTGGCCATGCTGCGCGATGCGCTGGCCAAGGGCGAGTTGCCGTTCGATCCATCGAAACTGGCGGGCCTGATCCAGCGTTTCCACGGCGGCGAATCGTGACCGCGCCGCGCAAGGGCATCACGCGCCAGGAAGCCGTGCGCCGCGTGCTGCAAGGCATGACGGATGACCGCGCCGGCTATGCCGCGCTGCAAACCTTATTGGAAGAGCAATTTCAGGCCACCTTGCACCACCAGAGCACCCGGCTGACGGCGCTGGCCGACCAGGTCGTCGCCGCCGTCGAGCCACTCGACGCACGCCGCCGCCAGCGTGTCAGTCTCGTCACCGCCCTGCTGGGCCCGCAAGGCGACATGCCCCAATTGTTTGCGCTGTTACAAGAAGACGCGCGTGCCACCGCCCAGCGCGACTGGGCCGCGCTCGAGCAGATGGTGCTCGAATGCAAGCGCCTGAATGCCCGCAACAGCGATTTATTAACAGAGCAGTACAGCATCATGCAGCGCGTGCTGCATGGCGAGGAAGATACGTATGCGCCAGGCTGATTTCCTGACCACCCGCGCCACGGCGGCGACGCCATCGACGGCGGCGACCCATGCCGTGCAGAGCAATATGCGCGCCACCGAATCCACGGCCTCCAGCGGCGGCTTTGGCAGCGTGTTCCGGCAAGTACAGGGCGAAGTGGCCCGCTTCATCGAACAGGGCGGCGGCAACGCCACCAACCTGAGCCCGCAAGGACGCGCCTACCTGGAGCAAAGCCAGCCCGTCAATGTGCTGGGCGCCATCAGTCAGGGCGGCGAGATCGGCGAAACGCAGCAGCAATTCCTCGCCTCGATCAAGCCATGGACGGAAGAAACGGGCGCGCGCCTGGGCGTGGCGCCGGAAATCGTCGCCGCCCACGCGGCGCTGGAATCGGGCTGGGGCCAGCGTCCGCTGCGCCAGGGCACGGGCGCGGACACCAATAATCTGTTCGGCATCAAGGCCGGCGGCAAATGGCAGGGCGACGTGGCCAGCAACCTGACGACCGAATACGAGGCCGGCAGCGGCACGGCGCTGAAGAAAACCGAGCGCTTCCGCAGCTACCCGGATCAGGCCAGCGCCTTCCGCGACTATGCGCAAGTATTGCTCGACAATCCACGCTACCGCGCCGCCCTCAACACGGGCGCCGACGCAGGCGCCTTCGCGCAGGGTTTGGCGCGCGGCGGCTATGCCACCGACCCCAACTATGCCGCCAAGCTGACCCAACTGGCGACACGTCTGCAGCGCACGGCCGCCGCCGAGTAAGTTCCCTTTAACGGCCGGGAAGTTCGGCCGGCTCCACCACGCCCGCATCGACCACCCTGGCGCGTATCACTGTGCCGCTGGTGGCGTTGCGCACGCGGATCAGCTCGCCAAGCGCGCCCGGATCCATCGCCTCGCCGGCCATGCTCACTTCCACCTGCTCCTTGCGCGCCACGATGTTGACCGCACTGCCCCGCTTGATCAGCACGGGCGAGGCCAGCTGTCCCTGGCGCAGCACTTCGCCGGCACGCAAGCTGCGCCGGCTCGACAGGCCAATCGCGCCAGGCAAGGCAGAAATGCTGTCCGGCACCATCGTCACGTCGCGCCGCGCCAGCACCACGTCACCCGATTGCAACGGCGTATTGGCCGTGACGGGGGCGCTGGTGACGGCCACTTGCGCCGTGATGCTGCCGCGCGCCAGCATTTCGTAACGCCATCCGTTGCTTCCAGGACACACTGCGACAAAGCGCATGCGCTGCGCCGAGCGGCTGTCCGCCGTTTCCAGCGCAACGGGCGCGGCGCACGCCGGCATGGGGCGCGTGCTTTTCACGACGGTCACCTGAAACTGGGGTTCCAGCAGTCCCGCCGTGGCCGCCTGCTGTGTCAATTGCTCGCGAGCTAGCTGTTCCACACGTGAAAATATATTGTCGGCTGGCAATTCTGCGCGACCTGCACTACTATATAGGCTGGTCAGTAAAAATAGGCTTGGCAGCAGTATGTGACGACATTGCGCCTTGTTCCACATCACGGAATAGTTCTCAAAGTAAATCATTGCTAACCTTAATCAAAGATACTGAAGCGGCATGACCTTACCATGCGTCAACATGACTTGGCTGGGATTTTACCTCTGCACCACTTGTTTTCTGGACCAAACCGCAAAAAGCACGATCGAATTCAACACAAAGGATGACCATGGGGATTAATTTCAAGGATGCGCTGGGCGTGCATGCCGATGCACTCGCACTGCGTGCCGACCGTACACGCGTGCTGGCGGCCAACATCGCCAATGAAAACACGCCCGGCTTCCAGGCCATGGACATGGATTTCGGCAGCGCCCTGCAACAATTGCAGGATAACGAGGCCGGCCTGCTGTCGACCGATGACGATGCCAGTGCCCTGTACCGCGTACCCTACCACCCCAGCCGCGACGGCAATACCGTCGAAATCGGCGTCGAGCAGGCGGCGTTCTCGCAGAATGCCACCGACTTCCAGACCAGCCTCACTTTCGTCAACATGAAACTGAAGGGTCTGTCCAAGGCCATTTCCGGACAATAAGGATCAGCATGAGCTTCCAGGATATTTCCAAGATCGCCGGTTCGGCGATGGCGGCGCAGACCGTGCGCCTCAATACCATCGCCAGCAACCTGGCCAATGCCGATTCCGTTGCCGGTTCCGAAGGCGAAACCTACCGCGCGCGCAAACCCGTGTTTGCGGCCGTGATGGATGGACCGGGCGCCAGCGGCGCCGGCGGACGCGTTCAGGTGCTCGACGTGGTGCAAAGCGATGAGCCGCTGCGCAAGGTGTATGAACCGGGCCACCCGATGGCCAACGCCGACGGCATGGTGTTCTACCCCAATGTCAACCAGGTAGCCGAGATGACCGACATGATGTCGGCCTCGCGCGCGTTTGAAACCAATGTCGAAGTTCTGGGCCGCATCAAGTCGATGCAGCAATCGCTCCTCAAATTAGGTGAAGCATAATCCATGGAAACCAATCTCTTTACAAACAACACCAGCGGCAGCGGCAGCAACAACAATGCCGTCAAATCGCAAAACAATGCCACCCAGGATATGTTCACCAAGTTGCTGGTCGCGCAGATCAAGAACCAGGATCCCCTGGCGCCGACCGATCCGAGCCAGTTCGTCAATCAATTGACGCAGCAGGCGCAGACGGAAGCGATGCAAAACCTGTCGACGCTGACCAGCGCCAATGCCAGCGTGCTGCAATCGATGCAGGTGCTGGCCCTGGGCGCGCAAGTAGGCTCCGAAGTCATGGTCAACAGCGAAACGGTGCAGCTCGACAAGAGCAAGGTCAGCGGCAGCATCGCGCTGGCGGCCGGCACCACCAAGACCACCGTGACCCTGAAAGGCATCGACGACAAGGAATACAAGATCGAACTGGGCGCCAAGTCGGCCGGCACGGTGCCGTTCACCATCGATCCCGTCGCCTTGGGTTTGCCTGCAGGCACGTACACCATGGCGGTCACCACCAATGGCACCGAAAAACCATCGGTCGACATCGCGGGCAAGCTCAACAGCGTGCGCCTGTCGTCCGGCGGCAGCATGATTTTGAGCGTGTCGAACCTGGGCGAAGTCAACCCTGGCGCGATCACCGGCTTCAACGGCAAGACGGCCTGATCCGCTCGCCCCTTCGTTTCCTGAACACTAATCTCGTCCTTCACTAAAGGAAGTCAACATGAGTTTCGACATCGCGCTGTCCGGTATCCAGTCCATCAACCAACAGTTGAACAGCACCAGTAACAATATCGCCAATGCCGGCACCTACGGCTTCAAGAGCAGCCGCGCCAACTTTTCGGCCATGTATGCCGGTTCGCGCGCCACGGGCACGGAAATCGGCTCGATCACGCAAAGCATGTCGCTCACTGGCGGCGTGCTGAACACGGGCCGCGCGCTCGACGCGGCCATCGACGGCCGCGGCTTTTTCGTCGCGCGCGATGCGCAAAACACCATGAGCTACAGCCGGGTCGGCATCTTTTCGGCCAGCAGCGATGGCAAGCTGATCGACTCGAACGGCCGCCTGGTACAGGGCTATGCCGCCGTCAAAGGCAGCACCACCCTGGGCACCATGGGCGACATGAACATTCCGACGGGCCAGATTCCCGCCGTGGCATCGACCAAGCTGGCATATGCCGCCAACATGTCGTCCGAATGGACCATCAAGGCTGTGCCTTTCAACAAGACCAACGAACTGAGCTACAACAGCGCCAAGTCCTCGATCGTCTACGATTCGCTGGGCGCCAAGCACTCGCTGGGCCAGTACTTCGTCAAGACGGCGACGGGCGTGGACGTGCACTACACCTTTGACAATACCGATGTGACGCCGGTGACGAGCATGACCTTCGACACGAACGGCAAGCTGGTGACCGGAACGACCGCCACGCCGGTGTTCCCGACGCCGCCTGGCGCCGCAGCGCTGTCGATCGCCATCGACTACACGGGCACGACCCAGTTCGCCGGTGAAGCGACCACCTCGACCGACCGCGCCGACGGCTATGCCTCGGGCACCTACACGGGCGTGGAACTGGCCGACGACGGCTCCGTCGTGGCGAAATACACGAACGGCCAGAAGCAAAGCATCGGCGTGATCGCCCTGGCCACCTTCCCTGACGAAGGCGGGCTGACGGCCGTCAACGATACCAGCTGGGTCGCCTCGACCACCTCCGGCACCGCCATCTATGACCGTCCGGGCGTCGGCATGGCCGGCAAACTGGTGACGAGCTCGCTGGAACAGTCGAACGTCGACATCACCTCCGAACTGGTGGGCCTGATGACGTCGCAGCGCAACTATCAGGCGAACTCGAAGGTCATCTCGACCGAGAACGCCATGCTGCAATCGCTGATGCAAGCGCTGTAATCCACGATACGCAAAGGTAAAAAGCAATGGATGCGCTGATTTATACCGCCATGAGCGGGGCCGACCGTGCCCTGCGGGCACAGCAGGTACACGCCAACAACCTGGCCAATATCGAGACGGGCGGCTTTCGCGCCAACCTGGAAGTGTCCACTGCCCAGCCGCTGCAAAACGGCTATGGCTACGACGACCGCCACATGACGCAGACGCAGTCGAGCGCCGTCGGCACGCGCACGGGCGCCATCAAGGAAACGGGACGCGAACTCGACGTGGCCGTCACGGGCCCCGGCTTTCTCGCTGTGCAATGGCAAAACGGTGAAGCCTACACGCGCGCCGGCGCCATGGACCTCGATGAAACGGGCGCGCTGACCATCAACGGCCGGCCCGTGCTGGGCGAAGGCGGTCCGATCACGATTCCCGAGCACACCAGCCTGTCGATCGGCGCCGATGGCACGATTTCCATCCAGGTGCCAGGAACGGCGCAAATGCAGACCGTCGACAAGCTCAAGCTGGTCAATGCGGAATCGGGCGAGTTGACGAAGAACGAGGCGGGCCTGATCGTGGCACGCAGCGGCGAAGACTTGCAGGCCGACCCGGCGGTGCGCCTGCGCGACCGTCACCTGGAAGGCAGCAACGTGTCGGCCGTCGAGGAAATGGTCGCCACCATGAGCCTGAACCGCAGTTTCGAAATGCAAATGAAAATTTTCAAGGCCAGCGACGCGATGACCGAGTCCGGCAACCGCCTGCTGGGCGCTTGAGCCCAACGCCAACCAATTACCAGGAGTAAATCATGAATCCAGCAATGTGGATCAGCAAGACCGGCGTGCAGGCACAAGACGCCAAGCTGCAAGCCATCGCGAACAACCTGGCCAACGTCAATACCGTTGGCTTCAAGCGCGACCGCGTCGTCTTTGAAGACCTGTTTTACCAGGTCGAGCAGCAGCCGGGCACGCAGCGCGCCGACAATACCCTGTCGCCATCGGGCGTGCAGCTGGGTAACGGTACGCACATGGTCGGCACGCAAAAGGTGTTTACCACCGGCAGCCTGCAAACGACGAGCCGCGAATTCGACGTCGCCATCACCGGCAACGGCTTCCTGCAAGTGCTGCGCCCGAACGGCGAAGCGGCCTACACGCGCGCCGGCCAGCTCGGCATCAATGAAAACGGCGTGATGGTCAACGCCCAGGGCTTGCCGCTGGTGCCGCAGATCACCGTGCCGAACAATGCGACGGCGATCACCATCGGTGAAAACGGCATGGTCACGGCCACCGTGCCGGGCAATGTCAACGGCACCCAGCTGGGCCAGCTGAACCTGACCAGCTTCGTCAACCCGACGGGCCTGCTGGCACTGGGCGAAAACCTGTTCCAGGAAACGGCATCGAGCGGCACGCCGACGGAAGGCCGTCCCGGCGAAGGCGCACTGGGCAAGCTGAAACAGTTCGCGCTGGAAGGCTCGAACGTGCAGGTGGTCGAAGAGATGGTCGACATGATCGCTGCCCAGCGCACCTATGAAATGAACACCAAGGTGCTGTCGGCCGCCGACAATATGCTGCAATACCTGGCGCAAGCGGCACGCTGATGAGAATCGCCATGAAAGCCACGGCAGCCATGCTGCTGGTGTTGATGGCCGGTTGCGCCAGCCAGCCGGCCGCGCCGGTGGCGCCCAGCTTTTCCGATACGCCGCTGCCCGTGGCGCCGCGCAGCGCTGCGCGCGGCGGCGTGGGCGGCGGCGTTTTCAATCCCGACGCGGGCCTGGACTTGATTTCGGACAGCCGCGCCTTCCGCGTCGGCGATGTCGTCACGGTGGCCCTGCAGGAAACCACGCAGGCGAGCAAGAAGGCCGGCACCTCGTTCAACAAAGGTTCGTCCGTCGGCGTGAATGCGGCCAACATCCTCGGCAAGACCTTACCCAAGACGGGCATCGACCTGTCGGCCGACCGCAACTTCGCCGGCGACTCGACCAGCACGCAGCAAAATGCGCTGTCCGGCGCCATCACCGTGATCGTGCAGGAAGTGCTGCCGAACGGCTTGCTGCGCGTGCAGGGCGAGAAAACGCTGACCCTGAACCAGGGCGAGGAATTCGTGCGCCTGCGCGGCTACCTGCGCGCGGCCGACATCGATTCGAACAACCAGGTCTCGTCCCTGCGCATCGCCAATGCACAGATCGCCTATTCCGGCCAGGGCACCCTGGCCGAAGCCAATACACCAGGCTGGCTGACGCGCTTCTTCGTCGGCCCATGGATGCCGTTTTAAGGTGAGCTCATGAAATTTCGTTCCGCCCTGCCCCTGGCAGCCATGCTGGCCGCGCTCTCCGGCTTTGCCCTGCCCGCCAGCGCCGCGCAAGTGCTGCGCAACCTGGTCAGTATCGAGGGCGTGCGCGACAACCCGCTGGTCGGCTACGGCCTCGTCGTGGGCCTGAACGGCAGCGGCGACACCACCCAGGTGAAGTTTTCCAGCCAGTCCGTGGTCAACATGCTCAAGCAATTCGGCGTGAAGATGCCCGACGGCGCCGAAGCAAAAAGCAAGAACGTCGCCACCGTCATGGTCAGTGCCGTGTTTCCCCCAGGATACCGCCGTGGCCAGGCCATCGATGTCACCGTGTCGTCCCTGGGCGATGCGAAGAGCTTGCGCGGCGGCACCTTGTTGCTGACGCAATTGCGCGCGGCCGACAATGAAACGTATGCGTTGGCACAAGGCAACGTCGTCGTCGGCGGCTTGAACGCCACCGGCAAGAGCGGCTCGTCCGTCACCGTCAACACGCCGACCTCAGGCCGCATTCCCAACGGCGCCAACATCGAACGCGAAATCCTCAGCGATTTCTCGACCAAGCCGACCGTCACCCTGAACTTGCGCCACCCGCATTTCGAGACGGCCATCAATATCGTCGAAGCCGTCAACCGCCGCTTTGGCGCCGTCGCCACCACGCGCGACGCCACCAGCGTGGAAGTACTGGCGCCGGAAAACCCGACCCAGCGCGTGGCCTTCATGGCCAAGCTCGAAGCGCTCTCCGTCGATGTCGGCGTCGATACGCCGAAAGTGGTCTTCAATTCGCGCACCGGCACCGTGGTCATCGCCGAAGGCTTGCGCGTCAAGGCGGCCGCCGTCACGCACGGCTCGCTCAAGGTCGTCATTTCCGAAAGTTCGGCCGTCAGCCAGCCGGCGCCGTTCGGCCGCGGCCAGACCACCGTTACGCCGCAGTCGAAAGTGTCCGTCGACCAGGGCAATGGCAATATGTTCAAATGGCCGGCCGGTGCCAAGCTGCAGTCGATTATCGACGTGGTCAACAGCCTGGGCGCCTCGCCCGATGACATCATGGCAATTCTGCAAGCCCTGGACCAAGCAGGGGCCATCGAAGGCGAACTGGTGGTCATATGATGAATATCAACGACAGCAGCGGCGCCCTGCCCTCGGCGCTCGACGACAAGACGCCCGCCGCGGCCACGCCTGCCGATCCCCGTTATGCGGCCAAGGCCACCGAGGCGGCCGTCAAGTTCGAAGCCTTCTTCATCTCGCACATGCTGCGCCAGATGCGTTCGGGCACGCGCGAGATGGCGGGCGAAGACAGCGTCTTCAAGGACCCGGTCAACAGCGACATGCTGGAAATGGCTGATAACCTGGTGGCCGACAAGATGGCCGGCCAGCGCGCCTTCGGCATCGCCGACGCCATTCTGCGCCAGCTGCTGCCGCCTGCCGGCGCCCCGGTGACAGCCCGTGGCGCTGTCAAGACCGACAATATTGCGGCGCCGCTTAATAAATCCGTCTGAAGCGTCGCCTGTACAAGGTAACAACGATTCAGTGCCTGCCCACCCGCACGCGCCACACTCTTCACGAAAGAAACTTGCCCAATGAGCATCATCAGCAATGCATTGTCAGGCAGCATCGCCGCCCAGGCCGCACTCAATGCGGCCAGCCAGAACATCGCCAACCTGCAAACGGCGGGCTACACGCGCCAGGGTGTGCTGCTGTCATCGCTTGGCGCCACCGCCGGCGTGCGTTCGGCCGGCAATGGCGTGGAAGTGTCCGCCTTGCTGCGTTTTGCCGATGCTTATAAGAGCCAGCAAATGTGGCGTGCCGCGTCCGACCAGGGCGCCCGCTCGCAGACCCAGCCTTACCTGACCCAGCTCGAGCGCGTGATGGGCGACGATGCGTCGAGCATCAGCAATGGCATCGACGGTTTCTTCAAGGCCCTGAACGCGGCCGCCGTCGACCCGACGTCGACGCCGCTGCGCCAGCAGATCGTCACTTCCGCCGATGCCATGGCGCAGCGCTTCAACAGCATCAGCACCGTCATGGGCAACCAATTGCTGTCGGTCCAGCAACAACGGGCAGCGATTGTGCCGCAAGCCAATACCACCCTGGCCAATATCGCCGCGTTGAACCAGCGTATCAGCACCTCCACGGCGTCGGGCACGAACGTGTCGTCGCTGATGGATGCGCGCGACCAGCTGATCGATGGCCTGGCCTCGCAAATGGGCATCGAGGTGCTCGACCAGCCGGACGGCTCGCGCAATGTCTCGCTGAAGTCGGGCCAGCCTCTGGTCATCGGCAGCCTGGCCGGCACCCTGAGCAGCACCATGACGAACACGGGCGACCAGACGCTGAGCCTCGATTTCGCCAAGTCCTCGTACACGCTCGATCTGGTCGCCATCGGCGGCCAGATGGGCGGCCTGGGCGAATTCGAAAAAAATACCCTGAAACCGCTGCAGCAGTCGCTGCAGGACATGGCCACCCAGTTGACCAGCAAGGTCAACGCGCAACTGGCGCTGGGAACAACCATGGCCGGCACGGCCGGCGGTCCCCTGCTGGCCTACGCGAATGGCAAGCTGAGCATTACCCCTGGCTTCAACGCCAAGGACCTGGCCCTGTCGCTGACGGGCCAGGCCGGCGACAGCGGCAACTTGCAGAAACTGATCGACATCAAGAATCAACCGATCAACGTCAGCTGGGTGGGTTCCGTCCTGATGAGCGACGCGGATACGCAGCTGGTCGGCAAGCTGGCGATCTACAGCCAGCAGAACCAGGCCTTGCTGAAAACGGCCAGCACGGTGCGCGCGCAAGCGATCGACGACTGGAAATCCACGAGCGGCGTGAACAAGGACGAAGAAGCGATGAACCTGGTCGAATTTCAGAATATGTACCAGGCAAACATGAAAGTCATTTCCGTGGCGAATACCTTGTTTGACGCCACTTTGCAAATGATGGGTTAAGGAGAAGATCATGCGTGTTGCCAGTAGCCAGTACCAATCGCTGATTAATATTTCTCTTCAGCAAAATCAAGAACGCATCAATTACCTGACCCAGCAGATGGCATCGGGCTTGCGCATCCAGCTGCCGTCGGATGACCCGATCGGCAACGTGCGCATTTCGCGCCTGACGCGCGAGCAAGCCATGGTCACCCAGTACCAGGACAATATCGCCACAGTCAAAGTGCGCCTGCTGAAAAACGAAAACTACCTGTCGAGCATGGTTACCGACATGGGCCAGGCGCGCGACCTGCTCGTGTGGGCGGCCGACGGCAGCAACGCCCCCGACGACCTGAATGCGATGACGCAATCGCTGGTCGCCATGCGAGACAGCGTGCTGTACACGGCCAACCTGAAGGACCAGGAAGGCCGCTACATGTTTTCCGGCACCGCCACCGACCAGCCGGCGATCAAGTACGACGCGACGGCGGCTGCCGGTTCGCGCTACAGCTACATCGGCAATACCGACACGCAGACCGTGGTGGTGGGCAATGGCGTGACGCAGGCGGCCAACGTCGACGTGAAGAATCTGGAAGTATGGCTCAACAAGATCGACCAGGTCATCACCACCCTCGGCACGCCGGGCGTCAGCCCGAATGACCCGGCCGTGCGGGCCGTGGTGGGCGCAGGCCTGAATGGCACGGACGACGGCATGGATCTGCTCTCGGGCAAGATCGCCATCTTCGGCGGCGCGCAGAACATTCTGTCCACCTTGTCCGGCAACCTGGCCAATGTCTCGCTGTCGAACGATTCGGCCCTGCTGGACCTGAAAAAGACCGACATGGGCGCGGCGGCCATCGAACTGACCGGCTACCAGACAGCCCTGCAGGCAACATACAAGGCATACGCCAAGGTTGGCACCATTTCCCTGTTTGATCTTCTCTGACCATCATGCAAATCGTTCAGACTCCCTCCTCTTCCGGCGTCAATGCCAAAGGCGCCGGCACAGCCCGCGTCGTCGATGACGCGTCCGCCGCCATCAACGGCAGCGCCAGCGCGCGCAGCGATGCGCCGGCGGCGAAGAGGTCGACGGCGAGCCTGCAACGCGGCCTGAGCAACTGGGATCACCAGCTGCAGGGGGAGATTTCCAACGCGCAGCAAACGCTCGACTACCTGGAACGCAGCAGCAGCCAGTTGCAAGCGCTGAAAAGCGAGCTGGCGGCCAAGCTGGCCGCGCGCCAGGGCCGCGAAGGGCAAGTCGAAGCGAGAGTACGCCAGTTCAGCAATACCTGGCGCCAGCGCGCCAGCGCCTCGGGCGGCACGCTCGACGCACAACTCAGCTATACCAGCCCGCGCGCGGCACAGCAAAACTTCAGCATCCGCGGCCTGACCATGGCCAGCCTGCAGGAAGGCCCGCAGGAAGTGCTGGCGTTTTCCGTCGGCGGCGCGAACCAGGCATTGCGCTCGGTCAATATCGAACCTGGCCTGAGCGCGAACGAAATCGTCTCGCGCTTCGACCGCGCCTTGATGCCATCGGGTATCGGCGTCAAACTGGGCGAGAATGGCGAACTGGTGTTCAGCACGTCGGAAGCGGCCTGGGCCAACGTGCGCGACAGCCTGTCCGTGCGCGGCAGCGGCATCCGCTATCCGACCGGCCAGATGAGCCGCGTGCGCACGGATGCGGAGCCGGCCGCCATCGCCCCGGAAGAATGGCATACCGGCGACGTGGAAGCCCTGCGCGCCACCTTGCAGCAAGTGGTGCAGGCGCTGGCGCAGTTGCAGGCGGCGCGCAGCTCCGTCAGTCTGGCCCTGGCGCAAGCGACGGGACGAGTTGCCCGCGCTCAACCGGTGCAGGTGCACGTCAGCATGGATACCCTGGCGGAAAACTTCACGCAAAAGGCCAGCGAGCCCGGCTATGAATCGCTGCTGGCGATCAGCTCGGCATTGGTCGGCATCAGCCGCGAGAGAGTCGTCGCCCTGCTGGGCCTCGAATAATCGCTCCCCGCGCGTGCGCCGCCCTGGCGCACGCGGCAATAATGGGGCACGCCCCCTAGCTCAGGACGGTGGAAATCCGTAGGCTCTGTCCCCGACAAATAGGGGAACTCAAGGAATCTTCCCCAGGCCCGGCTGTCTGACTGTGCATCGCAGACAAACGGGAGCCATCCATGCAGCCAGCCGAATGGAAAACCTTCATCACCCAGTTTGCCGCACTGAGCCGTCGCCAGCGTTTGGCGAGCACTGCTCTGCTGCGCGGGGCAGGATCGCAGAACGCCGCCGTGGCACTGATCGAAAGCGTGGCCCGGCAGCGGTTACACTGTCCCGCCTGCAACAGCAGCCATGCGCACCGGCACGGTCATGCGCACGGACTGCAGCGCTACCGCTGCGTGCCGTGCGGGCGCACCTTCAATGCGCTCACCGGCACGCCGCTGGCGCGCTTGCGCCACAAGACCTTGTGGCTCGACTACGCCGATTGCCTGCTCGAATCGGCTTCCGTGCGCAAGGCGGCAAGCCAGCTGGGCGTGCACCGCAACACCGCCTTTCGCTGGCGCCACCGGTTTTTAAGCCTGGCCAAGACGGACCGGCCCCATTGCCTGCATGGCATCGCCGAAGCGGATGAGCTGTATGTGCTGGAATCGGAAAAGGGATCGCGGCATCTGACCCGTCCGGCGCGCCGCCGTGGCAGCCATGCCCACAAGCGCGGCATTTCCAATGAGCAGGTCTGCATCCTGGTGGCGCGCGACCGCACGGGACAAACCCGCGATTTCGTCGCGGGAAAAGGGGCGCTGACCAAGGCGCAGCTGCATGCTTGCCTGCCACCGGTGATCGACAAGGACATCTTGCTGGTCACCGACGGCCACGCTGCCTATCGCGCCTTTGCCAAGGAAGCGGGGATCAGCCACCAGGCCGTCAATGTGCGCGCCGGCATCCGCGTGCAGGGCGCTGCCCACGTGCAGAACGTCAACGCGTATCACAGCCGCTTGCGCGGCTGGCTGCGCATCTTCCAGGGGGTGGCCAGCCGTTATCTGCCGAATTACCTGGGGTGGCGCTGGATACTGGACGCCGGGCGCATCCGCTCCCCGGAAACATTATTGAAGGCAACATTGGGCGAGTTCCCACATTTGACGGTGACATAGCCAATCCGTAAGATGCTGCTGTCGCCATCTACTTCCGGAGTTTCCTTGATAAAAACCGCCGCCCGGCTGATCAGCTATGCCCTGCTGGGCAAATCCGGCAAGCAGCCCCTCGATATCGCCAAGGTGCGCAAGGTACTGATTTTGCGCAACGACAAGATCGGCGACATGATCGTCACCTCGGCCCTGCTGCGCGAGCTGAAGAAAAACTATCCGCATTGGCAGATCGACGTGGCCGCCAGCAGCGCCAACCGCGATGTCATCGCCGACAACCCGCATGTGAACGAAATCCTGATCTGGGACAAGCAGCCGCTGCTGCGCGACTTGCGCAGCACCATCGCCGAGCTGCGCCGGCGCCGCTACGACGTCATCTTCAATCCCTACAACCGCTTTTCGATTCCCTTGCTGCTGCGTATCAAATGGCTCGGTGCGCGCTATCTGACGGGCTTTGCCATTCCCAAGTACGGCACCTCGACGGCAAAGCTGGGCATGTTCGACCATACCGTGCCCTGCGACCGCAGCCGCCACATCCTGCACAGCTTTTTCGCCACCTTCGAACAATTTGGCTTGCGCGACATCGATACGCGCTATGAACTGTTCGGCGTGGATGCGCACGCGGCCCGGGTCGACGCCGCCTGCGACACCTTGCTGCGTACACATGAAGGCTTGTTCTGCCTCAATTTCCAGGGCAGCAATGCGCAGCGCACGGTCAGCGTGGCCGACGCCCAGCGCTGCTGCGCGGCCCTGGCGGCACGCTATCCGCGCCATGCGCTGCTGGTAATCGCCGCGCCGGGCACCGAGGCGCGCGCCGCCGAAATCGTGCGCGGCGCCGGCCATGCCAACGTGATGAGCGCGCCACCCACGGGCCACATCCTGGAGCTGGCGGCCCTGATCCGCCGCTGCGAACTGGTGCTGTCGCCCGACACGTCGGTGATCCACATCGCCTCGGCATACGACAAGAAAATCGTCGGCTACTACATACGCACCGACAACTACCGCTGGTTCTATCCGGCCAGCCGCCATTACCGCGTCATCCTGGCGCCGGGCCTGACGCTGGCCTCGGTCAGCGCCGCCGAGACGCTGGCCGCCGTGGAAGAGCTGATGGAAGGCGGCGGACAGGCGCAGGAAACGCTTCAGGCCGCCGGCTGAGACGCCAGCAGGCGGTCCATCTGTCCCGCCGGCAACGCGCGCGAAAAAAAGTACCCTTGCGCATAGTCGCACCCGGCGGCGCGCAGCAGGTCGCGCTGCGACGCCGTCTCCACGCCTTCGGCCACGACTTTCAGCCCCAGCCGCTGCGCCAGCGCGATGATCGCCTCGCACAGGCCCTGCCCGTCGCCATCGCGCCCCAGCTCGCCAACCAGGGAACGGCCGATCTTGAGAAAATCGATGTCGGCCTTCTTGATGCACGCGAGCGACACCTGGCCGCTGCCGAAATCATCGAGCGCCAGGGCCAGGCCCATGGCGCGGAACTGGCGCAGCCGGTCGACCACCTGGCGCCCCTCGTCGAGCAGCACCGCTTCCCTCGTCTCGATGACGATGGCGCCCGGCGCCAGCCCCTGGCGCGCCAGATGCCCGCCCCAGTCCTGGTACAGCGCGGCGTCGCAGCGAAATTCCATGGCCGACTTGTTGATGCTGATCTGGAACGGAGCGCCATGCTCGTCCTGCCACTTGCGCGCCTGGCGCACGACCTGGCGAAACACCCACTCGCCGATATCGATGATCAGACCGTTCGCCTCGGCAAAGGCGATGAAATCGGCAGGCACCAGCAAGCCGCGCAGCGGATGTCGCCAGCGCAACAGCGCCTCGGCCCGCTCGATGGCGCCATCGCGCAGGCGGATGATGGGCTGGTAATGCACTTCGAACTGGTCCTGCGCCAGCGCCAGGCGCATCTCGCGCACCGTGCTGCGGCGTAATTCGGCCGCCTGCTGCAAGGCCGGCGTGAAATAGCTGTAGCCGTTGCGCCCCGCACTCTTGGCCGCATACATGGCCTGGTCCGCATGCCGCAGCAAGGTGTCCGGCGCCTCGGCGTCGGCCGGATACAGGGCCACGCCCACGCTGGCCGACACTTGCGCCGTGTCGCCGTCGAGCATGAACGGCAGGGCCAGCGCGGCCGTCAGCTCCTGCAGCACGCGCTCGATGCCGCCCAGCTGCCCCACGCCGGCCAGGATGACGGTGAATTCGTCGCCGCCCAGGCGTGCCACCGTATCGGTGGCGCGCACGCGCTCGCTGATGCGGTGCGCCGCCTGGCGCAGCAGCATGTCGCCCTTCTCGTGACCGAGGCGGTCATTCACCTGCTTGAAATGGTCGAGGTCGATGAACAGCAGGGCCAGGCAAGCGCCTTCGCGTTTGGCATGGGCCGCCTCGTGCTGCAAGCGGTCGAGAAACATGTGGCGGTTCGGCAAGCCTGTCAGCTGGTCGAAATTGGCTTGCCGCCAGATGCGCTCGGACGCCGCGCGCTGCGCCGTGATGTCGCTGACCAGCGCCAGCGCGCCCAGGTAGGTGCCGGCGGAGTCGAAGATGGGATTGGTGGCCAGGGTGGCCCACAGGGTGCTGCCGTCACGCCGCAGGAACTTGAATTCGTGGCGCTCGACGATGCCGTCCTGCCGCCGCGCAATATTGCGCTCCAGGATGGCGCGCCCCTCCTCATCCATGAAGGCGGCCAGCGGCTGGCCCAGCATATCCTCGATCTGGCAATCGAGCATCTGCGCCATCTTCGGATTGACAAAGCTCGTCAGCGCCTGCGCATCGATTTCCCAGATGCCCTCCTCGGCGCTGTGCACGATGCGCCGGAAACGCTCTTCGCTGCGTTCGAGCGCGGCCAGCTTGCCTTCGGCCTGCTCCAGCACCAGGCGCAGCGCCTGGCCGTTCGGATCGGCGCTGCCCAGCAGGCTGACGGGCAAGCCGGCCTCGCGCGTGCCGGGACGCGGCGGCGGCAGCTGTACCTGCAGCTGGATGCGCTCGGGTTCACTGCTGTTGAGCACGCGCTGCACGAACTGGTCGTAATCGTGGCGGAACGCCTCGTGGACAAAGGAACGGAACAGCACGTGGCCGGGATGTCCGCGCGCCAGGCCGAACAGTTCGGCCGCCACCAGGTTGACCTGCAGGATCACGCCATCGAGACCGAGCACGAAATAGGCGACGGGCGCCAGCAGGTATAAATCGTTGAAATAAGCTTGTTCGCGTTCGGCCTTCATCCGTTCCGGACTGAAGACGCCATCGTCAAGCAGGGGCGCGACATGGCGCGGCACGCCGTCGCGGCCGAGCGGGGAGGAATCCAGAGCAGGTACCGCTTGCGGTGCTGTATCCATGGCTGTCCTTTGCACGGCCGCCTTGGCAAACAGGTGGGTGCAGTAGCGAGACTAGCACGCGTCACGCGCAGTGTCGAGCCATGCCTGCCGCAGATAACGTTTCCGCAACAAGGCCGATTCAGCGACCCATGCGGTGCCGGCGCAAGCCGAAATCATGGCCCACCACCAGCAAGGTGCTGGCCACCAGGCTCGATAGCCCCACGATCAGCTGGATCAGCTTATCGTCAGGCAATATCCACAAGGACGAAACGGGCGTCTCGCAGCCCGTGGCGGCGCTGATCAGGGGAGTCACCCACGCCGCGTCCGGCGTCACGTCGAGCACGACGGCGCCGTCGGCGCTCGTCTGCATATAGATGTCGCCCCCTTCGGCCAGGGTAAAGCAGATGCCCACGCCCGTTTCCGTGGCGCGGATATTGTCCTGCATGCTGCGATTATGTTCCTCGATCCACACTTCCACGTCATATGGCGTTTCCAGGTGCTCCCACGGACGGGGGCGGAAACGGGGACGTTCGTCCGCGCTGGCGGGGGAATCCGGGATATCGGGAATGTTGCTGTCTGCTGCGCCTTGCATGCTCGTTGACCTTTTCTGCGGTGATGTACTGCGGTGATGTGCTGCCGTGATGCAGGGGAGCGTTTGCCCGCCAGCCGCCATTATCCCTCGTTCGCGGCAAGCATGGTAATTCCACGCCACATCCATCAGAAAAACTGATAGCCATCAACTTTTAGCATCAGCATGGCTGACTTAAAATACGCGCCATCTCTTCTTTACAGGTTTTACATGCAAGGCATCAAACGCAAAATCGTCTACGTCACCGCCTTTGAAATCATCGGCATGGCCATTTCCACGGCCTGGCTGACCCTGCTTTCAGGCGAGTCGCCCACCAGCACGGGCCCGCTGGCCATCATGATCACCACCATCGCCGTGATCTGGAACCTGCTCTACAACACGGCGTTCGAATACTGGGAAATCCGGCAAGTATCGCGCACGCGCACCGTCTGGCGCCGTATCCTGCATGCGATCGGCTTCCAGATCACACTTGTCATCTACCTGATCCCGCTGATCGCCTGGTGGCTCGATATCAGCCTGTGGCAAGCGTTCGTGCTGGACTTCGCGCTGATGCTGATCATCCCCTGCTACAGCTTCATCTTCAATTACTTCTTCGACGGCCTGTTCGGCGTGCCCCTGTCGGCGCAGCAGCCGAAGGAGGAGCCCAATGATGCTCAGGCCGCTTCGCTGAGCAACTGAAGAAAGGACCGCGCCGCCATGCCCAGCGGCCGGTCCTTCATCCACACGAGGTGGATGGGCACGACCAGGCCATTGCCCGTATTCTTGAACGCCACGCAGCGCACCCGCCCCGCCGCCAGTGATTCCTTGATGGCCGAGGCGGCAAAGTTACCCCAGCCGAGTCCCGCCTCCACCATCGCCAGCGCCATCGGCAAACTGTCGGTGCGCCAGTAGGACAGCCCCACCACGGGGCGCGCATCGGCCAGGTCGAGTTCGCGGCTGGCCACGATAATCTGGCGCAAATTCACCAATTCCTCGATATACAGGGGCCGGCCCGCCACGTCGGGTGGATGCTGGGTAGAAATAATCGCCAGCAAGGCATCACTGCCCACCAGCTGGAACTGTTCCTCGTGGTTGATGCGCCCGCCGGCAAAGGCCATGCACGCGCTGATGCGGCCCCGGTGCAGCATGTCGAGCACATCGTCCTGCGGCGCCGTCAGCACTTCGATGTCGAGCAGCGGATGGCGCTGCGACAGCGCGCGCACGGCGGCGAGAAAAGGCGCATGGTCGAGTTCGGCCGCGATACCGAGCGAAATGCGGCTTTCCAGTCCCTGCGACAATTCCTGCACATGCAGGTGCAACTGCTTCAGCTGCTCGGCGATCAGGCGCGCGTGGGGCAGCAGCGCCATCGCGGCCGGCGTGGGCACGGCTTCGCGCGCGCCCCGGTCGAACAGGGCGATACCCAGTTCCGCCTCGATGTTGGCCATCGCCATGCTGACGGCCGACGGCGCCCTGCGCAAGGCGCGCGCGGCGGCCGAGAACGAGCCGCCGTCGACGACGGCCAGGAACAGTTCGATGTTATGGCTGGAGAGTTTCATGGAAGAGAGCGCGGCACTTTTGCGTGCGCCAGAGGTCAAAAGCCAGGCCAGGCAAGAAAGGAGCAGCCATGCCGCATCGACTTCCCTACCGCCGCAGCGGTTACGTATCGGACTTTACCCGTTTCATCGACGGCTATCTGCAGGCGCACCCGGAGGTGCGGGCCAGCCAGCGCCTGGGCTGGCGCATTTTCTGGGAGCGCCCCGTAAATTTCGACGAATGGCGGCGCGCCGGCACCGATAGCGTGCCGGAGCCGCCGTATCACTATGACTGATCAAACAAACGCCTGACAAAACCGTAGCCGAGCGACAGTGATTTGTGGTCGAGACGCGCAGCCGTACCAAGGTACGGTGAGCATCACAGGCCGCAAAGCGCGCCAAGCGAGGTTTGGTCAGGTGTTTAACCTTTCCAGACGCGCTGCAATCCCGTATCCGCATGGATCCAGCCGCCACGGGGGCCGGAGCGGTAATAGAAGCCCACGCCGCCCTGCTTGAAGCTGCGCACGAGCGAACCGAGCACTTCCGCGTTCAGATTCGCCACGCGGATGTCGGCGGCGCGGCCCGAGATGTGCAGCGACTGGCGCGCGGCCGGCACGCCCGCTTCGCGCAGCTTGCCGTTCGATTCGGCCGTGCGGTAGCCCGACAGGATTTCCAGCGGCTGCTCGATGCCGTAACGGGCCACGAACGCTTGCGTGCCCCACAGGGTTTCCAGCAGTTTCGGGTCGATGGGCGCCGTCTTCTTGCCGTTCACGTCGCGCAGCAAGTGGCACAGTTCCTGGTAGGCCGAATCGATGACTTCGCCATCTTTCCAGTACAGCAGTTTCGCCTTTTCATTGCTGGCCGGGCGCACCACTTCCAGGGTGCGGGGCTTGAGCCAGAATTCCAGGTCCAGCGCCTGCGCATCGAAGATGTCGGGAGGCGGTTCCATCTCCGTGATGGCCTGGCGCGACTGCGAGGTGATCGAGCGGTCGACGCTGGCCAGCTGCGTCGGCTGGGGCGGCACGCCCGTGCGCGGCGCACGCGGCTTGGCGCTGGCCGAAGCCGAGGCGGGAGCGGCCGTGCGCGAGGCGCAGCCGATGAGTGGGGTGGCTACCAGGCCCAGCGCGGCCAGGCCCATACCGTGATGTAGAAAATTTCTGCGCGATGCCATAGTCAGTCCAATGTAACGATGGGAATACTATAGCGTATTGTGCTGCGAAGAAAAACCCTCAATGCCTATCGTGCCGCCCTCATTTCAGGATTCGGCATCTTACCCGGCGGCCGCACTGGCCGCGACGTCGCGGTTTGCCAGCGCCAGCGCCGTCAGGGGCTTGTCCAATAAATAGCCCTGGGCCACGATGGGCAAGCCCGTGATGGCGGCCACGCGCTGCAGCGCGGCCAGCGCCGCCGGCGTGTCGAGGCGCTTGAAAATGACGCGGATCTTCGCCGCATGGCACACGGTGACGAAGCTGGCGACGGCCTGCTCGTCGCTGAGGTTGCCCGCGTCGAGCTTGAACGCATGCGGGTGCAAGCGCTCCAGCATGCCCGTTGCCTCGTGCACGCTGGCCACGTTGATGGCCAGGCGGAAACCGTTGCGCCGGTAATTGTCGGCCACGTAGTTGAGCAGCCAGCCCTGGTTCGGCGTCACCGTCGGCAATTGCAGCACGATGCGCTCGATGGGCAAGCCCAGCGCGTCGAGGATGCGCTGGAAGGCGTGGCCATGGTTGCTGCTGACAGCGCTCAGCAAGCGGTCGTGCACGTTCAGGTACAGGTCCGACTGCTCCGCTTCGCTCTGGCGAAAGAAATTAATGGCGTGCAGCATGCGGCACAGCCGGTCCAGCTCCACGGATTCGTCGTCGCTGGCCGCGTGGTCGAGCAAGCGCCACAGCGACAAGCCCTCGTCCGCCTTCGACACGCTGCGCGCCAGTCCCTCGAACGCCACCAGCTTGCCGCTGTCGAGTTCGCGCAGCGGCTGGAAGGCGCTGGTCATGGTGCAATTGAAGAAGCGCCCCAGCGCCCTGCCTTCGCCGTCGAGCCAGACGCTGGTGCCGGCCTGGGTTTGGTGCGACAGGCGGGCCAGGTAGTTCTTCAGGACGGGAAATGGCATACGTGCTCCTTCATCGGACTGCGCCGGCGTCCCGCATGGGGACGACGGCGCCAAAGTGTGCAGAGTAAGGCCGCGCCAAGCAAAGGAGAACGAATGGTTTCGCCATTTGATATGCGCGCAGCAAATATGGACGACGCAACGGACGGCGCATATCGATAGTCGGAAACATTCGTTCCAGCGCCCTGCCCCGGCCTTTACTGTGGGCGTGTACCGATACCACCAGGAAGGGCCGCCATGTGCCAGTTACTCGCAATGAACAGCAGCAAGCCGGCCGCGCTGGGATTTTCCTTTGCCGGCTTTGCCGAGCGGGGCGGCCGCACGGACGAGCACCGCGACGGCTGGGGCATCGCCTATCATTCCGGTAGCGGCTGCACCTTGCTGACCGATCACCTGGCCGCCATCGATTCGCCGCTGGCCGCCCAGGTGCAGCAACATCCCGTGAAGGCGAAAAACATCGTCGCGCACATCCGCAAGGCCACGCAGGGCCGCATCGCGCCGGAAAACACCCACCCGTTCGCCCGCGAACTGTGGGGCAAGACCTGGTCCTTCGCCCACAACGGCGATCTCAAAACGTGGCGCGCGCCCGCCAATGCCCACTACCAGGCCAGCGGCGACACGGACAGCGAACAGGCGTTCTGCCACCTGCTGGCCCGCTTGCGCACACAGTTTCCCGCCGGTGAGCCCGCGCGCGCCGCCCTGCGCGCCGCCATCGCCGAGGTCGCCAAGGACATCGCCGCGCACGGCACCTTCAATTTCATCCTGTCGGACGGCGAACTGCTGTTTGCCCACTGTTCCACGCATCTGCACTATGTGATCCGCGAATACCCGTTTTCCGTGGCGCAACTGATCGACTGCGAGCGCAGCATCGATTTTCGCCAGCACAACCACCTGGACGACCGCATCGCCGTCATCGCCACGCATCCGCTGACGCAAAACGAGGACTGGCTGGCGTTCGCGCCCGGCGAACTGAAACTGTTTGCCGGCGGCACCTTGCTGCCCGCAAACGATGCAGCGCCGCAAGGCGTGTATATCCAGATCAGTTACTGAAGGGAAACTAAAGGGAAAGATTCAAAGGGAGGGAAAGGCCCGCCGCCGGATGGGCGGGCTGAAATGCTGGCGGGCCGTCAGGCCGAATTGCAGTTGCAGAAGCGCTTGCGCTTGGGGTCGCCGCTGGCGATGCCTGCCGGGTCAATCTGTTTCCAGCAAAAAATCGTTTCCACGCCATACGGCGAACGCACATTGCCCGCCTCGATGTAGCCCTGCTTGACGAAAAAGGCCTGGCTGCTGGCCGTGCTGTGCAGTTGCAGGGCCTTGATGCCCCACTCGCGCGCCTGCGCTTCCAGCTGCTCCACCAGCGCCTTGCCGGCGCCGCGGCCCTGTGCCTCGGGCAGCAGATAGCACAGGGCCAGCTTGCCGGCGCGCGTCAGCAAGCCGACGCCGACGACGGCGCCCTGATCGACTGCGACCAGCGAGAAATTGGTGGGCGACGCAAACCAGCACGCCACCATCTGCGGTGTTTTATTGCCCAGCCAGGCTTCCAGAATGGCCGGATCGTCCCGATGATCGAGGCTGCAGCATTCGACGATGGAGCGTCGTAATACGTTGCACGCCTCGAAAGCGTCGGTCGATGTTGCAATACGAATTTCAAGACTCATGTACGCTCACAAAATATTCCAGTTGCCGATGCAGACGGTTTTACCCCTGTATCGTGCGATTCGACTATACACCAAGCGGCGCAATCGGGTTTTTTGCCGCACGCCACGCGCTGGTTTTGCCTATGGCACCATGCCTGCAGACTAAGTGCTGATGCGCGCCTTGCCCACGAATGTTTCCAAAAATCGATATCTGTTTTTTAGCGCAAAGGGAATCGTATCTAAGCATATTACGAAAAATTCGTTTCTTTTCCGGCCGGAATTTTAGACTATGTCTGTCTATTCTCACAACAAGAGTTCAACATGACCCATTCCAACGCCGTATCGACTGCCGCAGCGACACTCACCCAACGCTCGCGCCGCTGGTTCCTGGCCAGCGCCCTGGCCGCTTCCGCTGCCGCCATGAGCCTGCCCATGAGCGTGTCCGCCGCCGAACCCGTGGTCTTGCTGAACGCCTCGTACGACGTGATGCGCGAATTGTTCAAGGATGTGAATCCCGCATTTATTGCGGATTGGAAAGCCAAAACGGGCGAAACCATCACCATCAAGCAGTCGCACGGCGGTTCGAGCAAGCAGGCGCGCTCCGTCGCCGACGGCCTGGAAGCGTCCGTCGTGACCATGAACCAGGCCAATGACATCGATATCCTCGTCGACCGCGGCCTCGTGGTGGCCGACTGGGCCAAGAAATTCCCGAACAATGCGGCGCCGTTCTATTCCACCATGGTATATCTGGTGCGCAAAGGCAACCCGAAACACATCAAGGATTGGGACGATCTGGCCAAGCCCGGCATCAAGGTCATCGTGCCGAACCCGAAAACCTCGGGCAACGGCCGCTACACCTACCTGGCAGCCTGGGGCTATGCCGTGAAAAAAGGCGGCAGCGAAGCGCAGGCGCGCGACCTGGTGACCAAGCTGTTCAAGAACGTGCCCGTGCTCGACGGCGGCGGCCGCGGCGCCACCACCACCTTCACGCAGCGCGAAATCGGCGACGTGCTGGTGACGTTCGAAAACGAAGTGCAACTGGTGCGCGCCGAATTCGGCGACAACTTCGAAGTGGTGTATCCAAGCATCTCCATCCTGGCCGAGTCGCCCGTGGCCGTCGTCGACAAGGTCGTCGACCGCCGCGGCATCCGCAAGGAAGCCACGGCCTACCTGCAATACCTGTACTCGGAGCCGGGCCAGGAACTGGTCGCCAAGCACTACCTGCGCCCCCGTTCGGCCGCGGTAGCGAAGAAATACGCGGCCAGCTTCAAGCCGATCACCCTGTTCACCATCGATGAGGTGTTTGGCGGCTGGAAACAGGCACAAAAGAAACACTTTGACGATGGCGGCGAGTTCGACAAGATTTATCAGAAGTAATCTGATCTGCATCAACGAGAAACCGGGACATGTCCCGGTTTTTTCATGTCCGCAGCTGTTTGCGCATATCGATATGCGCATCGATTCGTGGTCAAAAGCGTGCGCGCGCCGTACTCTGGCCATGTCGCGCCGCACGGCGTATTACGGGCATAAAGGAAACAGCATGGCTATCTCGGAAGTGAATGTACGCAACCAGTTTCGCGGCAAGATCAAGGAAATCATCTTTGGCCCCGTGGTATCCGAAGTGGATGTGGAAACGCCGCACGGCATCGTCACCTCGGTGATCACCTCGCGCTCGATCAAGGACCTGGACCTGAAAGTGGGCAGCGAAGTCATCGCGCTGGTCAAATCGACGGAAGTGTCGATCGCCAAGATCCAGTAAGCGTTGCCCCCTTTCACGCCGCGCCCTTGCCATCCGGCAGCGGCGCGGGCGTCAGGGCTGGATATACGCATGGCCTTCCTGCCACTGCAAGCGGCTCAGCTCGGTCACGCCCGAGGGCACGATGACGGCTTCGGGCAGCACGCGCTGGCGGTCGATATTGCGTCCTTGCAAGGTGTTATTGCAGACGCGAAAGCTCACGCCGCGCTGGGCCAGTTCGCGCACCGGCACCTGCATGCGCCCCGAGGTCGATGCTGCGGCACCAGTCCATATATTTTTTAGCACGATGCGTTCTCCGCAGTCCGCGCTGCGAGCGTGAACGCATGCCTACGGCGCCCCGCTTGCGGGGCCTAGCGCGGTGCAACGAAGCGCGAAGGAACAGGCATCAACGGCGAAGCGCACGGCGCCTTCGGATCAGACTGCCAATATTGCTTAATTCATACGAAGTTTCCAAGATGAAATCAATAAGTGCGGAACAATTTTCACTACGGCAAGAATAGCCCCATTTATTTGCCAAATTGCCCGCAAAGCCGCCTGTCGCGGGCTTGTACCGTAGACATCGCTTGATCTTTAATGGTATTGTTTAAGCTTGGCAAATATTGCCTCCGAGATACACGCCGCGTCCCCGCGCGGCCCTGTTCCGGATTTGCGCGCAGCGCCCACGATGGCGCCCCAAAACTGCTTTCCCACATACAATCCCATGCTCAAAAAAATGTTCGCCGCGGTGCTGATGACGCTTTCGACAGCGGCCATCGCCGTGCCCTTCGGTTCCCAGTCGATCCTGGTGGTCGAAGACGGCACAGGCAAAGTCTTGCTTGAAAAAAATTCCAACGTGGTGGTGCCGATCGCCTCGCTGACCAAACTCATGACAGCCATGGTCGTGCTCGACTCCAAGGCGAATATGCAGGAAGAGATCAGCATCGACCGCGAAGACGTCGACACCTTGAAACACAGCACTTCGCGCGTGCCCGTGGGCGCCACCCTGAGCCGCCACGACGTGCTGCAACTGGCGCTGATGTCGTCCGACAACCGCGCCGCCGCCTCGCTGGCGCGCACCTTCCCCGGCGGCCCGACGGCGTTTGCCGTGGCCGTCAACGCCAAGATCAAGGCCCTGGGCATGCGCCAGACCGTGATCGAAGAACCGACGGGCTTGTCGCCGAATAACCAGTCGACGGCGGCCGACCTCGTCAAGATGGCCGTGGCCGCCTCGCGCTACCCGGAAATCAGCCGCATCACCACCGATTCGAAGGACGTCATTCAGATCAAGGGCCGCGACGTGGAATACCACAACACGAACCGCCTGGTGGGCGCCAAGGGCTGGGATATCGGTCTGTCGAAGACGGGCTACACGAATGAAGCGGGCCGCTGCCTGATCATGCGCATCAAGTCGGCCGGCAAGTTCGCCACCATGATCCTGCTCAACGCGCGCGCCAATTCCGTGCGCGCCATGGACGCCGTCAACATCCGCCGCATGCTGGCGGCCGAGAACGGCATCGAAGAGCCGAAGGTGATGCGCGCTTCCGTCAGCCGGCACAAGAAGGCGCCGGCCAAGCCATCGAAGCGCCGCCGCGCCCGCTAAGCACGGCTGAATGCCGGGGTCAGACCCGACGGGTCTGACCCCATAACTATTTTCCCTGGCGGTTGGTCATCACCACGCCGGCAATCGTCACCGCACCGCCCAGCAGCATCGAGGCGAGCACCGGCTCGCCCAGCAGCGCCGCCGCCAGCACGATGCCGAACACGGGCACGAGGTTGTTGAACACGGCCGTGCGCGACGGACCCAGCGCCTTGACGCCCTCGTAATACCAGACAAAGCCGATCACCGTGCCGAACACGCCCAGATAGCCGATGGCGGCCCACACTTGCCAGCCGAAGCTGTGCCACGGCACGGTGGGGAATTCGACGGCCGCCCCCACCAGCAGAAAAGCCAGGCCCCACATCGCCGCATACGTGGTGGCGGCGATGGGCGACAAGCCCTTCAGCGCGACCCGGCCGATCAGCGTATAGGCGGCCCAGCTGGAAATGCCGCAGAACATGAAGATTTCGCCGGCGCCGATGCCGCCGCCCGTGCCGTGCAGCACGCCGGCCAGGTCGCCGCGCGTGATGACGATGGCCGTGCCGCAGAATGCCAGCATGATGCCCAACCATTTGAACGATCCGAGCCGCTCGCGGAACAGCATGGCCGAGGCCAGCGCCGTGACGATGGGATTCAAGGCTACGAACAGGGCAGTGCGCCCCGCCGGCATGCGCGACAGGGCCGCCAGGAAGCACAGATTGTATAAAAAGATGCCCGTCAGGCCCAGCGCCGCCGTCGTCATCAGCTGCTTGCGGTCCAAGCGCGGCAAGCCCCCTTCCAGTTTCCATGCCAGCACGACGAGCAGCAGCACGGCCACGCCGAAGCGCCCGCTGGCGGCCGTCATGGGCGGCATCTGCTGCGCCAGCACGCGGCCCGCGATGAAGGTGCCGCCCCAGAACAGGGCGACGCAGATCAGTTTCAGATAGACGAGCGGCGATTGCGCGGCAGGCAAGGCGGCTGAAGGTACGGCGGAAGAAGACATGGGAGTTCCTGTAAAGCCGCTTGCGCGGCGGGTGGCGTACATGCTGTACACTTATATATTAATACTAATATCAACTCATGAAATAATGAGCAAATACTCATACAACAGGAAAACCACAGCATGACCTTCACGCAACTGGAAATCTTTACCCTGGTGGCCGAACTGCACGGTTTTTCCGCCGCCGCCGCGCAACTGGGCATCAGCCAGTCGGCCGTCTCGCATGCGTTAAAAGCGCTGGAAAAGGAAATGGGCGTGGACCTCATCGTGCGCCACCAGGCGTCGGCGGAGCTGACGGACGTGGGCCGCCAGCTGCTCGTGCGCGCGCGCGAAATCCTCGGTTTGTCGGAAGCGATGCGACAGGAAGCGGCCGACGTGCTGGGCCAGCGCCAGGGCAGCCTGCGCATCGGCTCCTTCGGTCCCACCTCGTCGTTGAATCTGCTACCGGCCATCACGGCGCAATTCCGCCTGCGCTATCCGGGCATCGCCCTGCACATCGACGAAGGGGCCGACCATGAAGTGGTGCAGTGGATACGCGAACGCAGGGTCGACGTGGGCTTCGTCGTGCTGCCCGACGAGCGTTTCGATACGGCGCCGCTGGTGGAAGACCAAATGATGGCGCTGGTGCCGCGCAGCCACCCGCTGGCCAGCGAAACGGCCATCACCCTGGCGCAGCTGTGCGAAGGGCCGTTCATCATGTCCGAGGCGGGCTGCGCCTGCCTGATCGAGCCCCTGTTCGCCAACGCGGGGCTGCAGCCACATGTCCCCTACCGCATCAGCCAGGTCATCACCATCCTCGACATGGTCAGCCGCGGCGACGGCGTCTCCATCGTCGCCGAACTGGCCCTGCCGCAGCGGCTGCGGGAACAGTATCCGGAGCTGGTCGCCCTGCCCTTGAACCCGCCCGTCAGCCGCAAGGTGGGCCTGGCCGTGCGCGACCGGCGCCAGAACACGCCGGCCACCAACGCTTTTTTTGAAGTCGCAAAGCAGATGGCGCCGACCCTGGCGCCCCGGCGTACTTAAAGTTTAAAACGTCTCCCACTCGTCGCTGCGCTCCTGCTTGGCGACGGGCGCTTTTGTGGCGGGGCGGCTGGCGATGCGCGCCGGAGCCGGCACGCGCGCCACGGGCCTTGCGGCATGCGGCACGGCCGCCGGCGCCTGCCCGTCATCGAGCTTGAACACGCCCACCACCTGCGCCAGGGTGCTGGCCTGGTCCTGCAGGCTTTCGGCCGCAGCCGCCGCCTCTTCCACCAGCGCCGCATTCTGCTGCGTCACCTGGTCCATCTGCGCAATGGCCTGGTTCACCTGTTCGATGCCCGAGCTTTGCTCGACGCTGGCGGCCGTGATTTCGCCCATGATGTCGGTGACGCGGCGCACGCTGTCGACAATTTCCTGCATCGTCGCCCCCGCCTCGTCGACCAGGCGCGCGCCCGAATCGACCTTGCCCACCGAATCGTCGATCAGCAGTTTGATTTCCTTCGCTGCGCCAGCGGAGCGTTGCGCCAGGCTGCGCACTTCCGTCGCCACCACGGCAAAGCCGCGTCCCTGCTCGCCCGCGCGCGCCGCTTCGACTGCCGCATTCAAGGCCAGGATATTGGTCTGGAAGGCGATGCCGTCGATGACGCTGATGATGTCGACGATCTTCTTCGACGAGTCATTGATCGAGGCCATGGTGTCGACCACCTGCGCCACCACTTGCCCGCCCTTGCTGGCCACGCCGGACGCCGATTGTGCCATCTGGTTGGCCTGGCGCGCATTGTCCGCGTTCTGCTTCACGGTACTGGTCAACTCTTCCATCGAAGCGGCCGTTTCCTCCAGCGAGCTCGCCTGCTGTTCCGTACGCGACGACAGGTCCTGGTTGCCGGCGGCGATTTCCGACGACGATACCTTGACCGATTCGCTGGCCGTGCGGATCTTCACCAGCACGGCGGCGATCTTGTCGATGAAGCGGTTGAAGGCGCCCGCGATCTGCGCCAGTTCATCCACGCCGGAAGCGTCGAGGCGGCGCGTCAAATCGCCCTCGCCCGAGGCGATGTCGTCGAGCGCGTCGCGCACCAGTTCCAGGCGCTTGAGCATTTTGAACACCAGCAGCGACAGCAGCAGCGCCGCCAGCCCGGTCAGCAGCGCGGCCGTGACGGTGGCCGTCGTCAGCATCGTCTGCAAGGCTTGCATGGCTTCCTGCTGGTCGAGCACCACGGCCAGCAGCCAGTCGGTGCCCGCCACGCGCGTCACGTACAGCTTGCCGTCGCGCTCATTGAGGCGCACGGCCTCGCTCGCGCGCGAGCTTTCCAGGCGGTTGACCTGCGCGGCCGACAGCGCCGCATCGAGTTTCGTCACCGGCTGCAGGCTCAGTTCCTTGTCCGCGTGGGCGATGATGGTGCCGCTCTGGTCGACGAGGAAGGCAAAGCTGTGCGGCGTCGGCTTGATCGCCACCACGTTGGCAATCACCGTATCGAGCAGCACGTCCGCGCCTGCCACGCCCAGCAGCGCCTCTTTCGGGCCGACGGGCGCCGTGAACGACACCACCAGCTTGTGGCTGGCCGCGTCCACATACGGCGGCGTGAGCATCGGCACGCCCGCCTTGACGGTGTCCGTGTACCAGGCGCGCGCCGTCGGATCGAAATCGGCCGGGCGGCCCGGATGGGTAAACACGGAACGCTTGTCCGCGTAGCCGATGAACACTTCCGCAAAATCGCCGGCCTTTTCCGCGATCTGGAAGGCGCGCAGCGGATCGGGCGTCTCGGCCGACATGACGACGGAGGCCATGACTTTCTTCTTGCCATCGACCCATTGCGCCAGCACGGCGGACTGGCTTTGCAGCAGCTGCTGCATCTGCTGGTCCGACGACGCCAGCATGCTGCTGCGCGTGGTGACGTAATTGGCGACCGACAAAGCCAGCATGGACAGGACGACGATGGCCACACAAATGAGCACCAGGCGCGTGCGAAGGGAAGACAACATGATGGACTCCTCGTTTCGATTTGATTGGCGTGAAACAGTGCTTTTGCACTACTTCACCTACGTAAGCATTCTCACACAAAAAACGGAACAATTATCGTCAATATTCGGAATACAACACATATATTTCCACAAGGAAACGCACCCCCTCCCATCAAGCCCTCAGCCGATCAACCCTCTCAGCCCGCTGGCGCGCTGCGTGCGGCGCAAAATCGCGTCGAACAGCACGGCCTGCGTGGGCGAGACGAGGGTAAAGAAGTCGCGCGCGCGCGTGATGCCCGTGTAGACCAGCTCGCGCGCCAGCATGGCGCCGCCTTCCTGCGGCAGCACCAGCACCGTGTGGCGAAATTCCGAGCCCTGCGACTTGTGTACCGTCATGGCAAACGCCGTCTCCACGTGGCGCAAACGCGTGGCCAGCACGCTGCGCACATTGTCCCCTTCCAGGAAGTACACGCGCAGGGAGCCCGGCCGCGCAGGGTCGCGCAGGGTCAGGCCGATGTCGCCATTGAACACGCCCGTGCCGTAATCGTTGCGCGTGACCATCACGGGACGGCCCACATACCATTCGCTGCGGCGTATCAGCCCATCCTTTTCCAGCCGCAGCTCGATGGCCGTGTTCAGGCCCGCCACGCCCCATTCTCCCTCGCGCACGGCGCACAGGATGCGGAACGCTTCAAAAGCATGCAGCACGGCGCGCACCCAGTCGTCATACTGCGCGTACGCGGCCTCGCCCGCGTTCACCAGCGCCAGGTAAGGCTGATAGCCGCCCGGCGCATCCCCCCGCCCGCGCAAGGCCAGGCGCAGCACGTCTTCCTGCTGCGCCGGCACGCTCCACGCCAGCTGACCGCCGCTGTCGGCGGCGAAGCACGCCCTGGCCAGGTCGGGCCTGCCGGCATTCACGGCCAGCGCCAGCTCGCCGATCGGGCCGCTGAAGCGGTGGCTGTGGCGCAGCATCACCGTCTGCTGGGCCAGCGCGCCGGCGTTACCGGCAAACTGCGCGGGAATGGCCACGCCGCTGGCCGCCTGCGCATAGGCGATGGTGGCGTCCGTGTAGCCGCCCGCCTGCGCATCGTGGCACAAGTCGCCCAGCACGGCGCCCGCTTCCACGGACGCCAGCTGGTCCTTGTCGCCGAGCAGGATCAATATCGCCGTGGGTGGCAAGGCGTCGAGCACGGAGGCCATCATTTCCAGGTGCACCATCGACGCTTCATCGACGATCAGCACGTCGACGTCGAGCGGATTGCCCGCGTGGTGGGCAAAGGCGCGCGTATCGGGCCGCGCGCCCAGCAAGCTATGCAGGGTGCGCGCCGCGCCCATGCGCCGCGCCAGTTCCAGCAGAGGCAGCGCGTCGCCGGCCTTCGCCGCCAGCCCTTCGAGCGCCTTGTCGATCGACTGTTTTAATCGCGCGGCCGCCTTGCCAGTCGGCGCGGCCAGCGCGATGCGCAGCTGCTCCGGCTGCGGCGAGACGGCAAACAGCAAGGTCAGCAAACTGGCCACCGTGTACGTCTTGCCCGTGCCCGGGCCGCCCGTGATGATGGCCACCTTGCCGCGCAAGGCGACGGCGCAGGCCACCTTTTGCCAGTCAGGGCCACCGTCCTGCGTGGGCTGGTCGAACAGGATGTCGAGCCATTGCCGCACCTGCGCCAGCGGCGGCTCGCTCAAGTCCTGCGCGCGGAGGGCGATTTTCTCGCCCACCAGCGTCTCGTCACGCCAGTAGCGGCGCAGGTACAAACGGTCGCCATCGAGCACCAGCGGCTGTTTCACATCGGGCGCACCCACCTGCCACACCTGCGGCGCGCCGGCCAGCAGCGCGCGCCAGCCGGCGACGCTGTCCGGCAGCGGGCCGGCAACGGCCAGCACCCCATGCCACAGCTCCTCGTTCCAGCCCAGCAGCTGCGAAGGTTCGCTGGCCAGGTCCGCCAGCATCAAACAGCTGTGGCCCCGCCCTTCCAGTTCGGACAGCACCACGCAGGCCACGGCCACGGCGCGCGCATGCGGCGCCTGCCCCTCCAGACTGGCGATGAAGCGGGCAAAGGCGGCGCTCAGGCGGCGCAGATGGCCATCCCCGGCGATGCCGTCGACATGGGTAAACAATGCGTCCATCTGCGCGTCATGCTGCATGGTGTTCCGTTTCTTCTAACAGTTGATCGAGGCCGTCCAGCAATTCCAGCTGCGGCGCCAGCCAGTAGCAGCCATGCGTGTCCGCATTCGCTATGCCGCGCAGGAACAGGAAGATGGCGCCGCCCAGATGTTCGGCCGGGTCGTAGGCGTCGCCGAGCCGGCTTTTCAGCAGCCGGTGCAGGGCCAGCATGTAGATGGCGCCCTGGATGTCGTAGCGGTGCTGCGCCATGCCGGCCGCCAGCGCCTGCGTGTGGTAGGCGGCGTCGTTGGCGCCCAGCGCATTCGACTTGTAGTCGAGCACCCAGTAGCGCCCCTCCCGTTCGATGACCAGGTCGGCAAAGCCTTTCAGCATGCCGTGCAGCTGGCGCCGCGGCAGCGCGGGACGCGGCGCGCCGTCGAGCAGCAAGCGCGTGCACAGTTTATCCAGCGCTTCGGTGGACAAATGCTCGCTGGGGAACCAGAACTCCATCTCGGACAGGGTGCTGTCCAGTTGCGACAGCGATGCATCGAGCAGCGGCAGCGGCGTGACGGCGATTTCCCGGAGCCAGGCGATGGCGTCTTCCTGGCGGTGGCCCCAGCCCGCCCGTTCGCAGCGCGCGGCCAGGCGCGCATCGAAATTGGCATCGTGGACGCCGTCAAAGCCTTCGCCGCCCATCCACTCGAGCTGCTCATGCAGAAAATTGCCCGGCACGGAACCGCGCGGGAAGCGGTGCCATGGCGCGTCGCCCATTTGCATCGGCGCGGCCACGGCCACGGCCGTGCCATCTTCCAGCAAGGTCTCTTCCAGCGCCCGCTGCGGCACGTGCGCGGCCGCCACGGCACCGATCTGGCGCGTCAGCGACGTAAAGCTGCCCACCGACCAGTCACGCTCGAATTCGCCCACGAACACGGGTGCGGGCCGCAATTCGGGACGGCGCTCGATGCGATCGAGCACCGTGCAGGCGTCGGGCTGCGCCAGAGAACTCACATAGATGGCGTCGCAGCTGCCCGCGACCTGCTGCCAGCGCAGCAGCAGCTGCTCCGCCGGCAGCTTGTCGCCGCCCGTCAGCAGGTAGCCCAGCGCCGACTCGTGCAGGGTGTTCTCGCCCGCCTTGCGCGCCGCCTGGGCGGCCACGCCCAGCCACAGGAAGTGGCGCGCGCGCGTCAGGGCCACGTACAGCAGGCGCAAGTCTTCCTCGATGCGCGCCTCTTCGACCGCCGCCATCGCTTCGTCGGACAAGGACAGGTCGAGGCGGCGCTCGCCTTTGTCATCCGCATAATCGAAGAAACTGCGGTTGCGCTTATCGACCTTGCGCGCCGTGACGGCAAACGGCAGATACACGAGCGGATATTCGAGGCCCTTGGATTTGTGCACGGTGATGACCTTCACCAGTTCCGCATCGCTTTCCAGGCGCAGCACGCGCTCGTCGCCGTTGTCGCCCTCGCCGGCGATCTGCTCGGCCAGCCAGCGTATCAGCGCCTGCTCGCCATCGAGCTGGCGGCTGGCCGATTGCAGCAGTTCGGCCAGGTGCAGCAGATTCGTCAGGCGCCGCTCGCCGCCCGTCTGCTGCAGCAGCATGGCGGGCAACCGCAGTTCGTGGATGAAGCGGCGCAGCATGGCCAGCACGCCCTGCCGCTGCCAGATCAGGTGCAGGGCCTTCAGCTGCTCGACCCGGCGCTCCCACTCCAGTTCATCGCTCGACAGGCGCGCCAGCTCGCCCAGCGACAGGCCGATGGTGCGCGTGGCAAAGGCGGCGCGCGCCAGGCCCCCGTCGAGCGGGTTGGCCAGCGCCGCCAGCCAGCGCAGCACGTCTTGCGCTTCCTCGCTGTCGATGACGGAATCCTTGTCGGACAGGTAGACGCTGGCGACCCGGCGGCGCGCCAGCGCGCGGCGGATGGCCGCCGCTTCCTTGCGGTCGCGCACGAGCACGGCGATATCGGCCGGCTGCAGGCGCGTAAAACCGTCGGGGCCAGCGAAACCGGCTTGCGCATCGCCCAGCATGGCGACGATGTGCTCCGCGCAGTGCTGCGCGAAATACTCGCGGTAGCCGTCGCCGCGCAGCCCTTCATCGCTGGCGCAGGCGGCCAGCAGGGCCGGCAGGGGGCCGCCCGCGTTCACCAGGTACTCGTCGCGGCCCTTGGCGTCGACGGCCTCGAACGGCAGCGGATTCTCGCCGTTTTTGCGGTAGCGGAAGGCGCCGGCCGGCACCTCGTCGCGCTCGGCGTGCAGGAACAGCTGGTTGACGGCCGCCACCAGGGGCGCCGTCGAGCGGTAGTTGGTGCCCAGCTGGTAGTGGCGCCCTGCCGTGGCGCGCCGCGCCGCCAGGTAGCTTTGGATGTCGGCGCCGCGAAAACCGTAGATCGACTGTTTCGGGTCGCCGATCAGGAACAGGCCCAGCGCCGGATCGTTGTCGGCGATGCGGTACAGCAAATTGAAGATCTGGTACTGCGCGGGCGCCGTATCCTGGAATTCATCGACCATGGCCAGCGGGTACTGGTCGATGATGCGCTGGCGCAGGGCCGGACCATTCTCGCCGGCCAGCGCGTCGTGCAGGCGCTGCAGCATGTCGGCAAAGCCGAACTGGCGCGACTGGCGTTTTAATTGATCCATGCGCCGCGCGATGGCCGCCGCCGCATGCAGGTGCAGCTTGTGCGCCAGCGGCGTGATGGCCGCCAGGGCGATGCCCAGCGCCTCCGTATGCTCGAAGCACTCGGGCACCTGGGCCGTGAAACTCTTGGCAAACGCATCCTCGATGCCGAACGGCGTCAATCGTTCCCACGCCTTGGCCGTGATGGCGGGCAGCAGCAGGAGCGGATCCTGCGCCCAGCGGCGCAAGCCGTCGAACCACTTCGCCAGATTCTCCGGCTTCATCTTGACGCCGTTAAAACACTTGGGATTGGCGGCGCGGTGTTCGTTGATCCAGGCGGCCATCAGGTCCACGCGCTCGACCCAGCCCGCCTTCAGGGTGGCCAGCTGCGCGGCCAGCGCCCGCTGTTCGCGCGCGATCAGCGCCGACAACGGCTCTTCGTCCGCCATGCCCATGATGTCGGCGCGGCGCGCCAGCTCGCGCGCGCCCTTCTTCAGCGCTGCCACGTCGGGCCAGCATGCCAGCAGCACGTCGAGCGCCTGCGGCGGCAAGGGATAGACTTGCTGGCGCCAGTAATCGTGGGCCGCATCCTCGAACAGCGCTTGCTCGTCGCTGACCAGTTCTTCGTCGAACAGGCTGCCGCTGTCGAACGCGTGCTCGCGCAGCATGCGTTGGCACCAGGCGTCGATGGTGAAAATGGCCGCTTCATCCATCGTCTCGGCGGCCAGCATCAGCCGGTGCGCGGCCTTTTGCCGTTCGCTCTCGTCCGGACAGGACTCGAGCAGGGCGTCGAGAAACGGGTCGCCGCCGCCGGATTCAATGCCAGATTCGTGCCGAAAATAAGCGGCCGCCTCGATCAGGCGCTCGCGCACGCGGTTCGACAATTCGCGCGTGGCGGCGCGCGTAAACGTCATTACCAAAATATCGGCCGGCAGCAGCGGACGCGTAAAGCGGCTGTCATCGTCGCCGTGGCCCAGCACGAGGCGCACGTACAGCGCGGCGATGGTCCAGGTCTTGCCGGTGCCGGCGGACGCCTCGATCAGGCGCGAGCCGTGCAGCGGAAACGCCAGGGGGTTGAGCAGGTGGCTCGTCATGGTTCTTCTCCCGCGCCATCATCGGGCGCGCTGATCGGGTCAATCGTGATGTGTTGCTGCAGCCAGTCGGCCAGCGGGCCATACAGCTCGCGCGTGCAGTCCTGCCACGCTTCCTCGGCGGCCAGTGCGGAAAACTCGGGCCACAGGCGCGCCAGGCACAGTTCTTCGCGCTCGCCCGAGATGTCGAAGCCGCCGTCATACACGGCGCGCGGGTCGCCCTGCTGCACCAGCGCCAGGCCCGTCTTGCAGGCCGTGGGCAGCGGATGGTTCATGCCTTCGCGCCACAGCGCCAGCAGGGTGGCCAGCGCGTCGCGCGAACTGGCCGGATCGAGCGGCGCCATGCTGACGATGGCGTCGCGCGCCACCAGGTAGCCGGTGACGGGAAAGCCGAGGGCGGCGGCGGCCAGCTGGCGCAGCCACATCAGCATCAGCTTGTCGCCGCGCGCCTGGCCGCCCTTGTCCGTCACCTTCGAGGAAATCTGCATCAGCCAGGCCGTCTCCTGCCCGTTGCTGCACAATCTGTCGAGCCAGTCGTCGATCTGCACCTCGCCGAAGGGCAAATTGATGGCGCGCTTGTCGGCCGCGAGCGGGAACGAGGCGCGCAAGGACAGCCACGCGCTGCGCACGGGCACGAGCGCCTCGACCAGCTGCGCCTGCACCTGCCGGCCGATCAGGCCGATGGGCAGCACGCCCTCGCGCGCCAGGCGTGCCGCGCGCGCCTCCAGGCTGGCGCGCACGTCGTCGATATCTTCCACGGCGCCGCCGTCATCGAGCATGGTGTCTTCCAGCAGATAGCGCTCGAGCGCATTCAGGCCGAACGGCTCTTCATCCTCGCCCAGCATGGCCGCGTCGGCGAAATACACGCTGAGGCGGCGGCGAAAGAAGTACTTGACGGGCTGGCGCAAAAAGCTGGCCAGCTCGCCCAGCTTCAGACGCGTGCCGGGATCGAGTTCGTAGGGGCCCAGCGGCAGCGTGGCGGCCTGCGCATCGGCATCGGCCGCATCGGCATCGGTATGGACCACGCGCCATTCGCGCGCATAGGTCAGCAAGCCATCGGCCTCGAAATAGCGGCGGCTGAACGGCTGCAGCGCGTGCTCGGTGGTCAGCGACACCAGGTGCCGGTCCAGCGACCAGCCGGCGGCCAGGTAATCGCGCAGCTGCGACACCAGCACGGACGGCGGCTGCTCGGAATTGTCGCGCACATTGCGCCCCACCCAGCTCACGTACAGCTTGTCGCGCGCGGCCAGCAAGGCTTCGAGCATCAGGTAGCGGTCGTCGTCGCGGCGCGAGCGGTCGCCCGGGCGCGCCATTCCGGGCAGCGCCAGCAGGTCGAAATCGGCCTTCTGCGCGCGGCGCGGGAAATCGCCATCGTTCATGCCCAGCAGGCAGACGACGCGAAACGGCACGGCGCGCATCGGCATCAGGGTACAGAAAGTCACGCCGCCGGAGACGAACTGGTGGTTCAGGGTCGGCTCGTCCAGCGCGCCCAGCCACGCCACGCGCAGCACGGACAGCGGCACCGCCTCGACAAAGCCCGCATGCCCGCAGGTTTCCAGCCAGCCCTGCAAGGCGCCCTCGAGCTGCGCCAGGGTCAGGCGGTCGCCCTCGTCGTCCGCATCGAAAAACGCGGCCAGCAGCGCGCGCGCCTGCGCGCCCCACTCGGCGGGCGTGCGCGCGCCGGCCAGCACGGTGCGCCAGTGCAGCAGCGCCTCGACCAGCTGCGCCAAAGACCCTGCCAGCGCCGCATCGAGGCCGCCGACTTCCGCATACGGCTCGATGCCGCCGAAGCTGGCGCCACTGCCGCTGGCATAGCCGAGCAGCATGCGCCGCACGCCGAAGATCCACGCATTCTGTTCCCCGGCCGCGCCCAGCCCCAGGCCGGCGCGGTGTTCCTGGTCCAGGCCCCAGCGTACGCCCGCCCCTTCGATCCAGGCACCCAGGGTGGCCAGGTCGTCCGGCTGCAGGCCAAAACGTGCCGCCAGCGCCGGCACGTCGAGCAGGTCGCGCACCTCGCTCTGGCGGCAGCGCTGCTGCGGCAGCTGCAGCAGCCACTCGAGCGCGACGAGCAGCGGATTGACGCTGCGGTCCTTCACGTCGCCGATCTCGAATGGAATGAAACGCTCGTCGTTGCGCCGGTACTGGCCGAAAACGGCGTGGATGGCGGCCGTAAACGTGTCGATGTCGGGCACCATCACGACCACGTCGCGCGGACGCAAGAGCGTCTCGGCGCTATGCGCGAACATGGCCAGCAGCTGGTCGTGCAGCACTTCCACTTCGCGCTGCACGCTGTGCGCCACGTGAAATTCGATCGAGCGGTCGCCGGCGTCGGGCGGCGTTTGCTCATGTTCGGCCAGCGGGCGCAGTTCGCGGATGGCCACCTGCACCTGCTGCAGCAGGGTTTCGCCCGTCTCCTCGCCGAACAGGTCGATGCGCAGGCTGTCGTCACGCCCTTCGGCTTGCGCGTGTTCGTCGAATTCGTCAAGCATGCGGATGAAATCGCGCCCTTGCCTGCCCCAGCTGGCCAGCAGCGGATGGCTGTGCGCATGCAATTCTTCCAGCGGAATGTGCGCCAGGTCGGTGCCGTTGCGCTGCCGCTGGCGCTTGTTTTCCGCGCGCAGCAAGTCGCGCCCGTCGATGATGTCGCCCCAGTAGAACTGGCATGGATTGGGCACGGCCAGCACCACCTGCGTGTGGCGCGCCAGCGCAGCGAGCGCCTGCAAGGTCTGGTACGGCAAGGCCGACACGCCGAACAGCACCACCCTGCGCGGCAGCTTGCCAAGCGGCGCATCGCCGGCGGCGATCGCCGCCAGGAAGGCCTCATGGATGTCGGCGCGGCCCGTATCGCGCTCCAAGGCCTCGACGTCCTGGCCCACGGCGCGCCACAACTGTGCCTGCCAGCGCTGGTCTTCCTTCAAGACGATGGCTTCCCCGCGCGCCGTGCGCAACTGGTCGCGCCCGGCCGCCCAGTCGGCCAGCCAGTCGGCGCGGTAGACCTGGTACTGGTCGAACAAGTCGGCCAGGCGCTCGGCCAGCTGCAGCCGGCGTTCGCAATCGCCATCGGCCAGGAAGTAGCGCAGCGGCGCAAACACCGGGTCGGCCAGCAGCGACGGCAACAGGCGCATCAAACGCCAGGTCAGCGGGGATTTATCGAAAGGCGACACGCGCGGGACGCGCTCGCGGCCCAGCATGCCCCGGTAGCTTTCCCACAGCAGGCGCGCCGGCAGCGCGATGCGCGTGGCGGCGCACACTTTCATCTCCTCGGCCAGGGCGATCTTCAGCCATTCGGCCACGCCGTTCGACTGTACCAGGAAGATATCCGTTTCCAGCGGCGCCAGCGGATGCTGGCGCAGCCACTGGAAGACGGCGGCGCGCAGCTGTTCCAGCTGGTTGCCATGCAGGATGAGGAGGCCGGGCGTGACGGGTGTATGCATGCTGATCCGATGGGTTGCCGCGTCTCCGGCCGGGTGACCGGAGACGTCAAACGCCTATTATCGCCGCTGCCTGCCTCAAGGGGCGTCGCTGGCGGCAAATTCCATGGAAATTTGTTCCGCCACCTGCGCCAGCGCCGGCCCGAGCGCCGCCAGCAAGGCGCGCGCCTGCTGCATGTCGCCGCCCAGGCGCAAGCCTTCGATCGACAGGCACAGGGCGGCGAAAGCGTGCGCGCCCACGGCCAGCGCCGACGATTTGCTGCGGTGGCCCAGGTCGGCCAGGCGCCCCAGGTCTTCCAGCGCCAAGGCTTGCTCCATTTCGGCGATGCCGTCGCGCGCCGTGTCGAGAAACAGCTGGGTGTACTTGCGCATCTTCACGGCGTCATTGCTGAACGTGAGCGCCAGGGTGGCCAGATCGAGGATGGCCGTGTCGCGCGATTCCGGCGCGGCGTCCGATGGCGGCGCTGTCGGCGCTGTCGGTGCCGCCGCCAGCCTGTCGCGGCCGATGCCGCCAATGCCGCCACGCAGGCGAAACCATTTCGCCAGCAGGTGAAACAGCAGATTCGGGGCGATCGGCTTGGTCACGAATTCATCCATGCCCGCCTCCAGGCAGCGGGCGCGGTCTTCGCTGCCCGCGTTGGCCGTCATGGCGATCACCAGCAGGCCGGCCAGTTTCGGATCGGCGCGGATGCGGCGCGTCGCCTCGAAGCCGTCCATCTCCGGCATCTGCACGTCCATCAGCACGCAGTCGTAGCGCTGGCGGGCCAGCAATTCCAGCGCCTCGCGGCCATTGCAGGCGACGCAAACAGTGGCGCCCGCGTCTTCCAGCAGCTCGCAGCCCACCTGCTGGCTGAAGATGTTGTCTTCCACCAGCAGGATGGAGGCGCCGCGGATCACCCCCAGCACTTCCGGCTCCACTTCGGCGATGCGCTCGTCGGCCCCCTGCGCGCTCTTCTCCAGGCGCGCCGTGAACCAGAAGGTGCTGCCCAGGCCCGGCTGGCTGTACACGCCCACCTTGCCGCCCATGAGCTCCACCAGCTGCTTGCTGATCACCAGCCCCAGGCCGCTGCCGCCATACTTGCGCGTGGTCGACGGGTCGGCCTGGTGGAAGGAGCGGAACAGCTGCGCCACCTCTTCCTGGTTCATGCCGATGCCCCGGTCCTGCACCTCGAAGCGCAGCATGGCATGGCTGGCGCGCTCCTCGGACTGGCGCACGCGCACGAAGATGCTGCCATTGTCGGAAAACTTGATGGCGTTGCTGGTCAGGTTCAGCAAGACCTGCTCCAGGCGCAGCGGGTCGCCGCGCCAGCGCTGCGGCAGCTCGGACGCGATATCGAACTGCAGCGCCAGGCCCTTGACGGCGGCCGCGTCGCCCAGCTGGCTGGCGATGTTCGCCAGCAGGGTGTCGAGACGGAAGTCCAGCACTTCCAGTTCCAGCTTGCCCGCCTCGATCTTGGAAAAATCGAGGATGTCGTTGATCAGGCCCAGCAAATGCTGGCCCGAATGGAAGATTTTCTGCAGATAGTCGCGCTGGCGCGCATCGGCCACCGATTTCAGCGCCAGGTGCGCCATGCCGATAATGCTGTTCATCGGCGTGCGGATTTCATGGCTCATGTTCGACAGGAAGTCGCTCTTGGCCTGGCTGGCCGCGTCGGCCTGCTCTTTCAGGCGGTGCAGTTCCGTCACGTCGGTGGACAGGCCGATCAGGCCCGTGACGGGACCGGGCAAGCCCAGCGGCACCTTCACGCTCCACAGGTGATGCACCTGGCCCTGCGCATCGACGAAGCGCTCCTCGCCGACGAACTTGGCGCCGCTGTCGAAGACCTGGCGCTCCGTCAACTGCGCGGCGGCCGCCGCATCGCCGAGCATCAACTCGCCATCCTGGCGGCCGATCAGCTGCTCCGCGGGACGGCCGAGGATGGTTGCCGTGCGCGCATTCACATAGCGGTAGCGCAGGTCGGCATCCTTCATGTAGACGTAGGCGTCGACGCTGTCGAGCACCGTATCGAGCAGGGTGCGCTGCGCCACCGCGCTGCGGCGCGACCGGTACAAGGTAAAGATATAGCCGTAAATGAGCAGGGTGCCGGCCACGCCGACGCCCAGCGCCAGCCATGGAAAATAGCGGTCGAAGGGGCTGTACAGCTCTGCCTTGCGCACGCGGAAATGGGCTTTCCACAGGCCGCCCTGGTAAGCGACGGGCAGCACCTGGTCGAAATAGTCGGCATCGCTGCCCGGTTGCGGCGGCGGCGCCGCCAGGTCGCCGTCATCGTTGAACAGCAGGCGGTCCTGCGGCGTGATGGACAGGGGCCCGCTGGCCGTCAAAGGGTCGGCCGCGCTGTACAGGGTCAGGTGCAGCGGTTCCAGGGCGCTGCGTTCGAGCGCGCTGTGCACCAGCTGCGCCACGCCAAAGCCGATGCCGACGGAGCCCTGGTAGGCGGCGCGGCGCTCGGCCACGCTGCCCTGCGGCATGCCATTGCGGTACACGGGCAGGCGCATGCCCAGGCCGATATGCGCGGGCGGCCCCTTGATCATGATCACCTGCCCCGATGCGCTGACCTGGCCGCTGTCGCGGGCCTGCGCCAGCGACTGCGCCACCAGCGGGTTGGCGCCGATATCGACGCCCATGCGTTCGGCCAGCAGGGAATCGGGCTCCAGGTAGGTGAGCACCGTGTATTCAGGCCGCTCGCCCGCAGGCCGGATGGTGAAAGCGGGATAGCCGCGCGGCGCCAGGCTGGTGTCACGGCGCACGGCCTCGATGAAGGCGGCGCGCTGCGCCGACGGGACGGCCGCCGCGTAGTTGACCGATTCGATGGCCGGGAACTGGCGCACGATATCGAGGCCGGCCACGTAATCGTGGAACTGGCGGCGCGTCAGGTGCTCGCTGGTGCGGAACAGGGCCTCGAGGCCGCGCAGCAGGTCGGAATAGCTTTTTACGCGCGTGATCAGGCTATGCTGGGCGCCATGCGTGAGATTGTCGAAACGCTGTTCGGCGTCGTCATTGACCGTGCGCGCCGCGCCCGCATACAGGACACCGCCCACCGCCAGGGCCAGCAGCAGGCCGCCCGCCCATATCCTGAAGCCCGATACCGCCCCGCCCTTGCTCAAAGTGTGCATTGTCGATCGCTTATTCCAGTTTCCTCGAATGTGCGGCGCTCCGGCCGCCCAGCAAGTACGAGGATACTATCAAAGCTCATGCCCGACGCGCTTGTGCAAGAAAAAAAGCGCGCAGGAAGGTTGCACTGGAAAACACCGGGTGCCTAGCCCCCCTGCAGCGCCCCGGCCAGGAAGTCGCAAAAGGCGCGCACCTTTTCCTGCACGTGGCGTCCATCGGGCGTCAAGGCATACACGCCGCGCCTGGCCATGCCGTGCGACGGCAGCACGCGCACCAGGGCGCCGCTGGCCAGCAGCGGCGCGGCGACGAACGACGGCAGCGCCCCCACGCCGATGCCCGCCACCAGCATATCGGCCAGCAGCAGGCTGCTGTCGGCGGAAAAGCGCACGGGCAGCACGATGCTGCTCGGCCCCTCCGGGCCGGCCAGCTGCCAGACGCCGGGACTGTCGGCCAGGCGGTAAGCGAGGCAATCGTGGCCGTGCAAGTCCTGCGCCTGGCGCGGCGTGCCGCGCCGCGCCAGGTAGACCGGCGCTGCGCAGATCATCTGCTCGACGTCGCCCAGGCGGCGCGCCACCAGGGACGAATCGGCCAGCGCGGCGCGGATGCGCAGCGACACGTCAAAGCCCTCGCCCACCACGTCGCGCAGGCGGTCATCCAGGGTCATCTCGATCTTGACGTCCGGATAGCGGGCCATGAAGTCCGGCAGCAAGGGCGACAGCACCTTCAGGCCGAACGACAGCGGCGCATTCACGCGCAGCCGCCCGGCCACCTTGCCGGTACAGCCGCGCGTGGCCAGCTCCAGCGCATCGACTTCGTCGAGCAGGCGGCAGCATTCGAGATAGTAGGCACGCCCGCCGTCCGACAAGCTCATGCGCCGCGTCGTGCGCACCAGCAGCAGTGTGCCCAGGCGCGCTTCGAGCTGGCGCACCTGCTTGCTGATGGCCGCCGCCGACTGATTCAAATCCAGCGCCGCCTTGCTGAAGCTGTCGCGCTCGACCACCTTGCGAAACACGCGCATGTGCGCCAGGACATCCATCATTATTTCTCTACAGTTGAATATCTTATTATTTTATCGCTGATTATCATTGAAATGGAAAACAATATGATGGCGGCTTCTTTATTCATGTCACGCAAGGAGTACCCCATGTTCAAACCATCCGCCACCCTGACTGCCCTGCTGCTGGCCCTGCTCGGAGGGACAGTGCAGGCCGCCCTGCCCGAAGTGGGCATCAGCCCCTGGGGCCCGAAAGACGAGATCGGCCGCCTGAACCTGATGACGCCGGCCTCGCGTGCCGCTATCCTGGCGCGCATCGACGGCGGCAAGAGCTATGATCTGGCCGTCGATTTCTATATTGGCATGCCCAGCTGGCAGGCGGCCGGCGACCCGCCCTACCAGATGTGGATGACGCACACGCCGAAAGGCAACGTGGTGGCCGATTCCATGCAGGTGGGCGAACAGATGAACCGCCACGTCAGCTACACGGGCTCGGCCGTGTCCATGTATGCGCACATGGGCACGCATATCGACGCCCTGAACCACTTCGGCCTGAACGGCAAGATCTGGAATGGCTTTACGGAGGAACACTACCTGGGAGACCGGGGCTGGACCGTGACGGGCGCGGAGAAATTGCCGCCGATCGTGGCGCGCGGCGTGCTGATCGACGTGGCCGTGGCCAAGGGTCTCAAACAACTGCCGGATAATTACCGGGTGACGCGGCAAGGCTTGCGCGCGGCGCTGGCGCAACAGAAGGTCACGCTGGAAAAGGGCGACGTGGTGCTGATACGCACGGGCCGCATGCAGCATTATGAGCAGGCGCACACCTACATGGCCAATCCGCCGGGCCTGTCGCTCGATGCGGCGAAATTCCTCGTGGAAGATGGCGGCGCCATGGTGGTGGGCGCGGACAACCTCAGTTTCGAGGCGTTTCCGTCCGAAGTGGCGAACAATTACCTGCCCGTGCACACCTATCTGCTGGCGCAGCAGGGCACGCCCATCCTGGAACTGGTCGACCTGGAAGCGCTGTCGCGCGACAAGGTGTACCAGTTCGCCTTCATCGGCGCCTCGTTGAAATTCCGTGGCGGCGACGCGGCGCCCATCCGTCCCGTGGCCCTGCCGATCCGCTAGGCGCGGACAGGCTCAGACGCAGGCAGCCTGCAAGGCACCATGGTCATCCCAGGCATCGGCGCAGCGCACCACCTCGCCCACGACGATGATGCTGGGGCTGCCCAGGCCGCTGGCCAGCAAGTCGTCGGGCAGCTCCTGCAAAGTGCTCAGCAACTGGCGCTGGGCCGGCAGGCTGGCCGATTGCACCACGGCCACGGGCGTGCCGGGCGCCATGCCGCCGGCCAGCAAGCCGGCCTGGATGGCCGTCACCCTGGCCACGCCCATGTAGATGACGAGGGTGAGCTTGCTCTGCGCCAGGGCCGCCCAGTTCGGCTCCGAGGCGCTATCCTTGCCGTGGCCCGTGACGAAGATGGCGCCCTGGCTCCGGGCGCGATGCGTGAGCGGCACACCGATGCCGGACGGCGCGGCCACGCCGCTGCTGATGCCGGGGATCACCTCGACGGCCACGCCATGACTGCGCAAATAAGCGCGCTCTTCGCCGCCGCGCCCGAACAGATAGGGGTCGCCCCCTTTCAGCCGCACCACGTGCAGGCCGGCGCGCGCTTCGGCCAGCATCAGCCGTTCGATGAACGCTTGCGGCGTGGAGGCGCAGCCGCCCCGCTTGCCCACCTCGACCACGCGCACGCCTTGTGCCGCATGGGCAAGGACGGCCGGATTGACGAGGTCGTCGATCAACACCACGTCTGCCCGCGCGATGGCCTTTACTGCCTTGATCGTCAGCAGGTCCGGGTCGCCGGGACCGGCGCCGACCAGGGTTACGCTTCCACATTGCGTCATGATGCACTCTCCAGTCAGAAAAAATGGCCGATGGCAAACGATGCCGCGTACGCTTCCGGCGCGCTGCCGTCCCACACGACGCCGTCGCACAGGGTCGAGCTGCGCATGGGGGATTTTGGTACGGGCGTGGCCGTCATCTCCGCCGCCTGGCGGTACAGGTCGATGCGGTTGACTTGCCTTGCCACCGCCAGGTAATCGGGTTCATCGCGCAGCAAGCCCCAGCGCCGGTGCTGGGTCATGAACCACATGCCGTCGGACAGATACGGGAAATTCACGGTGCCATCGCCGTAGAACTGCAAGCCGTGCGCCTCGTCCCAGATCTTGCCCAGCCCATCCTGGTAATGGCCGAGAATGCGCGGCGCCAGCGTTTCCTGCGGCGTGTTCAGGTAAGCGGACTCGGCCAGGGTAGCCGCCATGGCCAGCCGGTTGGTATCGCTGGCATCGATCCAGCGTCCCGCCTCGAGCACGGCGGCGATGAGGGCGCGGCAGCTGTTCGGATGCTGCTGCGCAAACGCGGCGCTGGTGCCCAGCACCTTGCCCGGATGGTCGGGCCAGATGGCGCCGCTGGCGGCTGCCGTCACGCCCACGCCATCGACGATGGCCTTGTAGCCCCACGGTTCGCCCGCGCAAAAGCCGTCCATCTGGCCGGCGCGCAAGGCGGCCACCATCTGCGACGGCGGCACCGTCATCACGCGCGCGTCGCGCAGCGGATCAATGCCATGCGCGGCCAGCCAGTATTGCAGCAGCATCGCGTGGTTGCCGGTCGGAAAAGTATGCGCGAACGCAAACGGCCGCGCCGTGGCGCGCATGTGCCGCGCCAGGGTGGGACCATCGTGGGCGCCCTCGCGCGCCAGCGCCGCCGACACGGTGACAGCCTGGCCGCTGTGATTGAGATTCATCAGCACGGCCATGTCGCGCTGCTGCCCGCCGATGCCCATCTGCACGCCATACACGAGGCCGTACAGCACATGGGCCGCGTCGAGTTCGCCATTGTTCAGTTTGTCGCGTACGCCGGCCCACGACATCTCGCGGCTCAGTTCGATCTTGATGCCGTATTTTTCATCGAGACCCAGCTTCGACGCCATCACCAGCGAGGCGCAATCGGTCAGCGGCAGGTAGCCGATGCGTATCGTCTGTCTTTCCGGCTGCAGGGTCCGCATCACCTGGGCGCTGTCTGCCATTTTCTCTGTCATACCATTCCTTGCCGATAAATACTGTTTTGCCGTGCCGCTGTGGGCAAGGCTCTCACCTTCCAGCAGCAAGGAGCGTGCCCGTACCTGCCCGCTTCATGGCGGCTGGAAACGCACCGCGATGGTGCGCTGCACCAGCATGTGTCAGGAAATGGACGATTCATCCCAACAAGTCCTCCACGTCGAGGATGCGCTGGGCAATCTCTGCCAGCTTGAGTTTCTTGTTCATGGCCATGCTGCGCAAGCGCTGGTAAGCCTGGTCTTCCGTCAAGCCGTGATGCGTCATCAGCAGGCCCTTGGCCCGTTCGATCACCTTGCGCTCAAGCAGCTTGTGCCGCGTGTCGAGCAATTCGGCGCGCAATTTTTCTTCCTGGCGAAAGCGTGCGAGCGCCACGTTCAGCACGGGCAAGATGCGCTCGGCATGCAAGCCGGCCACGATGTAGGCGGAGACGCCGGCCGCCATGGCCGCGTCGATGCTGGCCGTGGCGCCGTCTTCGGTAAATAATACGATGGGGCGGCGCTCGTCGCGCGTGGCGATGACGATGTGCTCGAGCACGTCGCGCGCATCCGATTCCGCGTCGATGATGATGAGATCAGGCTGCAGTTGGGCGATGCGTTCAGGAAGGTAGAGGTCGGCTGGCAGGGAGGCGACGATGTCGAAACCCGATTCCAGCAAGCCGATGCGCAAGGCATTGCCGCGCTGCACTTGGGCAGCCAAGGCCGCATTCTCGTGCACGCCGTGCTCGACAATAGTGTTGACGACGACGATGCGCAAAGGCTGGGTACGGCTGGACGTCATGGGAGCGATCTGCAATGGCTAAACACAACCATTGCAGTAAGCAAGAAGCGAACCAGCCGGTTTTACAGCGGATTTACTTCAGGGTCGGCATGGCAAACTCCGCACCCGCCGCCGTCGAAGCCGGCCAGCGCTGCGTCACCGCCTTCTGCTTGGTATAGAAACGCACCGATTCCGGGCCGTGCGCATGGTGGTCGCCGAACAGGCTGCGCTTCCAGCCGCCGAAGCTGTGGAAGGCCATCGGCACGGGAATCGGCACATTGACTCCGACCATGCCCACCTGCACCCGGTGCGTGTATTCGCGCGCCGTGTTGCCGTCGCGCGTGTAGATGGCCGTGCCGTTGCCGTATTCATGCGCATTGACCAGGTCCAGCGCCGCCGTGAAATCGGGCACGCGCACGATGCACAGCACGGGGCCGAAGATTTCCTCCTTGTAAATCGTCATGTCCGGCGTGACGTGGTCGAACAGGCTGCCGCCGAGGAAAAAGCCGTGCTCGTGACCGGGCAGGACAAAGCCGCGCCCATCGCAGATAAGCTTGGCGCCCTCTTCCACACCTTGCGCGATGTAGCCGGCGATCTTCTCCTTGTGCACCTGCGTGACGACCGGCCCCATCTCGGCCGACAGGTCCATGCCCTGCGTGATCTTTAACGCCGCGATACGGGGCACCAGGGCTTCCACCAACTGGTCCGCGACATTGCCGACCGCCACGACGACGGAAATGGCCATGCAGCGCTCGCCGGCCGAACCAAACGCGGCGCCCATCAGGGCGTCCACCGTCTGGGGGATATCCGCGTCGGGCATGACGACCATGTGATTCTTCGCGCCGCCCAGGGCCTGGACGCGCTTGCCCTGGGCGCAGCCGGTGGCATAGATATATTCGGCGATCGGCGTGGAACCGACGAAGCTGACGGCGCGCACGTCCGGGTGGTGCAGCAAGCCATCGACGGCTTCTTTATCTCCCTGCACGACGTTGAAGACACCGTCGGGCAAGCCCGCGTCCGTCAGCAGCTGCGCCAGGAGCAGGCTGGCCGACGGGTCGCGCTCCGACGGTTTCAGTACAAACGTATTGCCGCAGGCAATGGCCATCGGGAACATCCACATCGGCACCATCACGGGAAAGTTGAACGGCGTGATGCCGACACAGACACCGAGCGCCTGGCGGATCGACCAGGCGTCGATGCCGCCGGCCACCTGCTCCGAATACTCGCCCTTCATCATCTGCGGGATGCCGCAGGCAAATTCCACCACTTCGATGCCGCGCGTCACTTCCCCTTTCGCATCCGTGAAGACCTTGCCGTGCTCACGCGTGATCAGCTCGGCCAGCTTGTCGGCGTTTTGCTCCAGCAATTCCTTGAATTTGAACATGACCCGTGCGCGGCGCAGGGGCGACGTTTGCGACCAGGCGGGAAAGGCCGCATGGGCGGCGGCCACGGCCGCGTTCAGTTCGGCAGGCGTGGCCAACGCCACCTTGGCCGTCACGGCGCCCGTGGCAGGATTAAACACGTCGCTCGTGCGCTCGGTGCGCGAGGCCATGGGGTTGCCACCAATAAAGTGGCCGATCATCGGGGTCGTCATTGTCTTGTCCTTGGTTATTTCGTCATCAGCCAGTCATGGGCCGGGTCGTTTTTAAAATGCCACACGCGTTTCGGGCCGGCCATCACGTTCAGGTAATAGCCATCGTAGCCATACGGCACGGTCACGGGGTGGTAGCCACGGGGCACCATCACCACGTCGTGGTTTTCCACGGCCATGGCTTCGTCGATGGAGCGGTCATCCGTGTAGACGCGCTGGTAGGCAAAGCCCTGTTCGGGATGGAGCCGGTGGTAATACGTTTCCTCCAGCGAGCTTTCGGTTGGAATATTGTCGCTGTCGTGTTTATGCGGCGGATAGCTGGACGAATGGCCGGACGGCGTGACGACTTCCACCACCAGCAAGCCGTCCGCGGCTTCCGTCTGCGGCAGGATGTCGCACACGTAGCGGGTATTCGCACCCTTGCCGCGCACGGAGCGCGTCATGCTGGAAGGTTCGATCAGGCGCGCCGGACGGTGGGTCGTGGCCGGGGCGCTGCACAAGGCCACCTCGGCGGCGCTCACGGCCGTGATACGCACCGTGGTGTCCAGCGGCACATACACGGCGTAGGGCGAGACGTCCTCGAAGACGCTGGCGCGCTTGCCGATGCCTTCCCAGACGTGATCGCCCGCCTGCACCGTGACCGTGCCCGTCAGCACGACGAGGCACAGCTCGCGGTGGCCCGTCTCCAGCGTCAAGACCTCGCCCGCCGCAAGGCGGTGCGCGGCAAAGCCCACATGCGTCCAGCCGGCTGATGCGGGCGTGACTTCGACGATGGTCTGTCCCTGCCCCGCTTTCACCAGCAGCGGGCTCATGCCGCCTCCCGACCCAGGCGCGGAATCGCATCGACCAGGCGTGCCAGGTAATCGTGGCCCATCTTCGCGTATGCGTAGCTGGGAGCGACAGCCGGGTCCTGCTCCGCCTCCACCACCAGCCAGCCCGCGTAGCCATGCAGATACAGCCGCGTCAGGATGGCCGGGAAGTCGATGCAGCCGTCGCCCGGTACGCTGAAGGCGCCATTGATGACGGCCTGCAAAAAACTCCAGTGGCCGTTGCGGGCCAGTTTCACCACGTTGGGCCGCACGTCCTTGCAATGCACGTGGCAGATGCGATCGATATGTTTATTGAGCACCGCCAGCGCGTCGCCGCCGGCAAACGTGATGTGACCCGTATCAAACAACAAGCCGACTTCCGGCCCCGTCAGGGCCATCAATTGGTCCACGTCGGCCGGCGTTTCCACGTAGGCGCCCATGTGGTGGTGGTAGGCCAGGCGCACGCCGTGCGCCAGCAAATGCCTGGCAAAGGCCGTCAACTTGTCGGCGTAGTCCTGCCATTGCTGCTGCGTCTGGAAACGGGGGCGTTTGTACAAGGGGCGCGCTTCGCCCTGGATGGCGTCGGCCACTTCACCGTAGACCATGACGGTGGCGCCGCTGTCGGCCAGCAAGCGTAAATGCGGGCCAACAGAAGCGATCTCGTCTTCGACGCTGCGGTGCGCCAGGCGGCCCGAATACCAGCCCGAGACACAGGCCAGATGGTATTTTCCCAGCACAGCGTTCAGCGCCGGGGCATCTTTCGGAAACTTGTTGCCCAGTTCAAAACCCACATAGCCGATCTCGGCGCCTTCTTTCAATGCCGTTTCCAGGGGTGTTTCGCCGCCCAGGCTCGGTAAATCGTCGTTCATCCACGAGATCGGATTGATGCCGATGCGTACATTCCAGGTAGTCATTTCAATTCCTTTGTTTCAGGCGATCGTTTTCATAACGGGCACGCGCAGCTTGCACGCCGGGCTGGGTCGACACTTCCGGTACGGCCACTTCCCACCAGCAGCCGCCCTCCTCGGTCGTGCGCGTGTCGTCCGTGTCGATGCAGATCAGATACGTGCGGGAAGCTGCCCGGGCGCGCAACATGGCTTGCTCGAGTTCGCCAATGTCGGCAACGTGTTCGGACAGCGCACCCAAGGACTGCGCATGCAGGGCGAAGTCGATAGGCGGGGCGCTGTCGGGCAGCATATTGTTGAACGAGGCATTGCCGCAGGCCTGCTGCAGGCGGTTGATGCAGCCGTAACCCCGGTTGTCGAGCACGACGATGATGAGTTTTTTGTCCAGCATGACGGAAGTGGCGATTTCCGAATTCATCATCAGATAGCTGCCGTCGCCCACCATGACGATGACTTCGGCTTCCGGCTTGGCCATCTTGACGCCCAGGCCGCCGGCGATCTCATAGCCCATGCACGAGTAGCCGTATTCCATGTGGTAGCCGCCCGGCGCCGACGTGCGCCACAGCTTGTGCAGTTCTGCCGGCAAGGTACCGGCCGCGCAGACGACGATGTCGCGGGTGGTGGAGTCGACTGCGGAACGCTGCACGGCGCCGATGACTTCGCCGTCATACGGCAAGCCGGCCACCTCGCGTTTGCCGGTGATCGCCAGCACGGTGGCGCGCCAGGCATGCGCCGCCTGCTGCGCGCGGTCCAGCCACTGGCCCGCGCTATTCCAGCTGCCCAGCAGCCGCGACAGGCCTTGCAAGCCGAGTGTCGCGTCCGCCTGCAGGCCCAGGCCGCGGCGTTTCAGCGCATCAAAACTGTTGACGTTCAGGCTGAGCAGCTGCGCCTGCGCAAACAGGGAGTTGGAACCGGTCGTAAAATCCTGCAGGCGCGTGCCGACGGCCAGCACGACATCGGCCTGGGCCGCCAGTACATTCGCGGCGGGCGAACCGGTGACGCCGATGGCGCCCAGCTGCAAGGGGTGGTCCCACGGTAAAGAACTCTTGCCGGCCTGGGTTTCCGCCACGGGAATGCCGTGCCGTTCGGCAAACGCCTGCAAGGCGGCGCCGGCCTGGCCGTACAGCACGCCGCCGCCGGCGACGATCAGCGGCTGCTTCGCATTTTTCAACAGCAACGCGGCCTCTTCCAGTTCCTGCTCGACGGGCAGCACGGCGCGGAAACGCACGGTCCTCGGCGCAAAGAATGCTTCCGGGTAGTCATATGCCATCGTCTGCACGTCTTGCGGCAGGGACAAGGTGACGGGGCCGCAGGCGGCCGGGTCCGTCAAGGCGGCGATCGCGCGCGGCAAGGCCGTCAGCAATTGCTCCGGATACACGATGCGGTCGAAATAGCGTGATAAAGGTTTAAAAGCGTCATTCACCGAAACGCTGCCGTCCGTGCCATCTTCCAGCTGCTGCAAGACCGGATCCGGCGCACGCGAGACGAACACGTCGCCTGGCAGGAGCAGGACGGGCAAGCGGTTGACGTGCGCCAAGGCGGCGGCGGTGAGCAGATTCGTCGCACCCGGACCGATGGAGCTGGTGACGGCCATCATGCGCCGGCGCATGTGGGCTTTCGCATAGGCAATGGCAGAGTGCGCCATCGCCTGTTCATTGTGCGCGCGGAAAGTGGGGAACACATCCTTGTACTGGTACAGCGCCTCGCCCATGCCGGCCACGTTGCCGTGACCAAAGATGGCGAAGGCGCCGCCGAACAAAGGCTGACCGTCCTCGGTGCGCAGCACGGACAGGTAGCGGATCAAGGCCTGCGCCATGGTCAAGCGGATGGTTTTATGGATGGTCGCGCTCATGCCGCACGCTCCAGACGGTTGCGCGTGCGTTGCCACAAGCTGATCAGCTGCTCGAAATTGGCGCGCACGGCGGCGATCAGGCCCGCATCGTCGAGTTCGCCGGCCAGCCAGCGGCGGCTCGGTTCCTGGAAGATGGTGCGGCCCACCATGAAGCCGCGGCAGGTGCTGCTGGCACTGGCCTGTTCAAAACTGGCGGCCAGCGCGGCGATGGGCGCGTTCAAGCCCAGCAGGACGACGCCACGGCAATACGGATCGCGCTCGTGCACGAGGGCATCGATGGCTTGCCATTGCGCAGCTGTCATGCTTTCCAGTTTCCACCATTCCGGGTAGATGCCGAGGTTGTACAGGCGCTTGACGGCGCGCAAGACGGTATCGTCACTGTGCGGCAAGGATTCCGACGGTATGACCTCGAGCAACAGTTCGTGACCGCTCACTTGCGCCGCATCGTACAAGGCCTTGATCTGCGCTTCCTGTTCCAGGCGGTTTTCCACGGCGTCGTCCGGATGCAGCTGCACCAGGCACTTGATCACGTGTTCCTTCGGCCAGCTGAGCAGGTGCGAGCCGATGGAGCGGCCCCAGTCAAATTGCAGCGGATTCGATCCCGGCAATTCCACGGGACGGCCTATCCACCAGCCGCGCCCCGTCGCATCGTTGAGCGCGTCAACGCCATAGCGGCCATCGATCAGCACGCCTGTCTTGCCGGCCAGTTGCAAGGCCGTTTCCGTCTGCGCCACGGCTTGCACCATCAATTGCTTCAAGGCCGCAATGGCTGCTTCGGGCGCGCCGGTTTGTTGCGCCAGCTCAAAAAATTGCGTGCGGTGATCGAACGCGAACACGCACAACTCATTCCACTGTTTGCGCGCCACCGTCGTGCGGTGCAGGCGCGACAAGGTCGCATCCTGGTCCGGCTGCGTGAGTTTGGCCGCATTAGCCAGGAAATAGTCGAGCTCGACGGGCGACGGCATGGCCGGCGCGCAGCCATGGCGCGACACGACGAGGGCGCCGCAGCCGTTCGCATAGCGGCAGCACGCCTCGTAATCCTCGCCGCGCAGCCAGCCTTTCAGGAAACCGGAAAGAAAAGCGTCGCCCGCGCCGAGCACATTGAGCACTTCCACGCGCACGCCGCGGTAGTTATACGCGTCATCGAGGCTGGCCGGCACCACATTGTCGATGACGGCGCTGCCCAGCGGCCCACGCTTGACGACGAGGGTCGCCAGGGTGGCGGCCCGCACGGCGCGCAGGGACGCCATGATGTCGGCACCGCCGCCGGCGATCATGAATTCCTCTTCCGTGCCGACGATCAGGTCGAACTGCGGCAGGATCGCCTGCAGATGGCTGGTGACGCCGTCGTTCGAGACGAACCGCGTTTCGCCATCGGCCTTGCCCGACAAACCCCACAGCACGGGCCGGTAATCGATGTCGAGCACGGTGCGCACATTATTGGCGCGCGCCAGCTGCAATGCCTGCGTGCTGACGGCGTGCATGGCGCTAGTCGAGAAATGCGTGCCGGTGATTAATAACGCTTTGCTCGACGCAATGAAAGCCGCATCCACCAAGGATGCGTCGATGGCCATGTCGGCGCAATTTTCACGGTAAAAGATCAGCGGGAAGGTGTGCTTGTCCTTGATGCCCAGCATCACCAGCGCCGTGAGCCGCTCGCGGTCGATACCGACGTGGCTGACGTCGCAGCCCTCCCGCGCCAAGGTATCGGTAAGGAAACGCCCCATGTGATCGTCGCCCACCTTCGACAGCATGGCCGACTTCAAGCCCAGCCGGGCCGTGCCGAAGGCGATGTTCGCCGACGAGCCGCCCAGGTATTTGGCGAAACTGGTGGCGTCTTCCAGGGGGCTGCCGATCTGCTGCGCGTACAGGTCCACCGCCAGGCGGCCCAGGCAGATCACGTCCAGCGCCCTACCCTGGGCAAATTGTGTGAAATTATTCATGGCTATCCTTAAATCGTGACACCGTCGAGTTCACTCATCAGCGTTTGCATTTCCGCACCGCCCGCCATCATGTCCAGCAAGGCATCCTTGCTCACCGTATCCTTGGTAAAGGTGCCCAGCGACTTGCCCCGGTTCAACAACGTGAACGAGTCGCCGACCGGATACGCATGGTGCACATTATGCGTAATAAAGATCACGGAAATGCCCCGCTCGCGCGCCTTGTAAATCAGTTTCAGCACATTGAACGATTGTTTCACGCCCAGGGCGGCCGTCGGTTCATCGAGGATCAGCACGCGGGCGCCGAAGTGGATGGCGCGGGCGATGGCCAGGCACTGCTTTTCGCCGCCCGACATGGTGCCGATGGCCTGGTGCGGGTCGCGTACCATGATGCCCATCTCGGCCAGCTTGTCGCGCGCCGTGTCGGCCGCATAGTCGATATCCATCACGGGAACCAGGCCCAGCAGCTTTTTCATCGGCTCGCGGCCCATGAAGAAATTGCGCGCCACGGACAACAGCGGCACCAGCGCCAGATCCTGGTAGACGGTGGCCACGCCCATGTCCAGCGCTTCGCTGGGCGAATTGAAGACGACGGGCTTGCCATCGACCAGGTATTGGCCATCGGTGGGCTTGTGCACGCCGGCCAGGGTCTTGATCAGGGTGGACTTGCCGGCGCCGTTATCGCCCAGCAAACAATGAACCTCCCCCTCGCGCAACCGCATGGTGATGTTTTGCAAGGCCAGCACGGAGCCGAAGCGCTTGCTGACATTTTCCAGGGCAAGAATATATTCGCTCATGATTTATCTCGCTTCCGTGACGCGTGAGCGTACAAAGTTATTGAACAGCACCGCGATCAGCAGCATCACGCCGAGGAATACGCGGAACCAGTCCGAATTGATGTTGGTATAAGTGATGCCGATCTGCACTACGCCGAAGATCAGCGCGCCGAAGCAGGCGCCGACGACGGAACCGTAGCCGCCCGTCAGCAAGGCGCCGCCGATGACGGCCGCGATGATGGCTTCGAATTCCTTTTGCATGCCGCGGTCGGCGGCGGCCGAACCCACGTCGCAGACTTGCAAGGTGGCAAACAGGCAGGCGCAGAAGGCCGTGAAGACGAACAGGGAAATCTTGACCTTGCGCACCGGCACGCCCACATTCTTGGCTGCATTGGCGTCGCCGCCCACGGCAAACATCCAGTTGCCGAAACGGGTACGCGACAAGACGAATGCGGCGCCGGCGGCCAGCACCAGCCACCAGGCGATGACTTTCGGCACGCCTTTCACCAGCGGCGAGCCGTCGTCGAGCACGGCGATCCAGCCATGCGCGCCCATCCACTGGAACAGGCCGGTGGCGACGTTGCCGTGGAACAGCAGGCTGGCCAGCCAGTCTTGCGCCGCCAGGTCGCCCACGCCGCTGACGATGGTGCGGTTGGCGAACATGATCGACAGGGCCAGGGTCAGGCCGCGCAGGATGAACAGGAATGCCAGGGTCACGATGAACGATGGCAAGCGCGTCTTGATGACGATATAGCCGTTGAGCCAGCCCAGCGCCATGGAACCGGCGAAGGCGAACAGGATCGCGGCCCACAATGGCCAGTGGAAATAAATCGTCGGGATGGCGATCATCATGCCGGCAAAGCCGATCATGGAGCCGATCGACAGGTCGAATTCACCGGCGATCATCAACAGGCAGGCGCCGATGGCGATGATGCCCAGGTAGGACGCCACTTGCATCCAGTTGACGACGCCATCGAGGTTGAACATGCCGGAATCGCCGGCCGTGATGACGAAGAAGGCAAACACGAGCACCGCGCCGGAAATCGAGGCGAACTCGGGGCGGCCGAAAAACCGTTTGACCCAGCTGGTCGTGCCCACGCGCTCGTCGGCGGCGGCAACTGGCTTGCTGGAGGCGCCGGGAGGCGGAGGAGGATTCATGCCGGGGCTAGCCAGGCTGGATTTGAGCGCAGTCATACGAAGTCCTTTCAGTGATACTTGTTACCAATTCCGATTACTTTCCTGCCAGCATCGCTGGCGCCAGGCGTGTTCCTCCCATGCGCCGCCCGCGGAGGCGGTGCGGCGCTGGGCAACTCCTGGTGGCGACTGTGTGGATTAGCGGTATTGACCTGCGTATTTTTCGACCTTGGCGATGTTTTCCTTGGTCACGAAACCGGGGCCGGAGCTGATGTGGCGCGGGCCGTAGATGGGCGTCAGGCCGTATTCGGCCAGGCGCGCCTGGTATTTCGGATTGGCGATCAGGATTTCCTTGACCTTGGCCAGGTCAGTGATTTTTTGCTGTTTCATGATGGCCATCACGGCAACGGGAATGTAGCCTTGCAGGTAGGGCTGCTGGTCGATGGCGAACTGGATGCTGCCATCCTTGATGCCCTTGGCGATTTCTTCCGACAAATCGAAGCTGGCGAAGTACATCTTGCCTTTCAGGCCCAGCTTTTCGACGGCGCGCATGGCGGCCGGCGCCGAATCCGGTCCCAGCGCCAGCACGGCCTGGGTCTTCGGATTGCTGCGCAGATAGGCGCTGACCTTGCTTTCGATCACGCCAGGGTCGACGCCATTGGTGTCGAGCGTGGACGCTTTGAAATCGACGCCGAGCGCATCGGCAAAACCGCGGCAGCGTTCGAACGACGATGCATTCATCGCATAGTGATTCACGCACACGAACGATTTGATGCCCGCTTCCTTGGCGCGCTTGCCGGCGCCCAGGCCAGCGTCATACTCGGGCTGGCCCACGTGCATGATGGCTTTCAACTGTTCGCTTTGCGCCAGGGTGCCCGAATTGATGGTCACGAGCATGATTTTCTTCGCCACGACCGTGCCCAGCGGTTTTTGCAGCACGCTGAAGTCGGCGATGTCGGCGATCAAGCCATCATAGTTGCGCGCGGCCGACTGCTCGATCAGGCGCGCCATGTCGGCCAGGTCGCCATTCGGCGGATTGCGGTAGTCGACGGACACGTTGAAATCTTCACCGGCTTGCTTGATGGCGTTCTTGATGGTATTCCACCAGGAATCGGAGTCCGGCGCATGGCTGACCATGACGAATTTCTCGCCGGCAGCATGGCTGGCGCCCGTGCTCAAACCCAGGCTCAGGCCCAGGCTGGCGATGGCCAGGCACTTCATCAAACCCTTGCTTTTATTGCTATGCATGAATGTCTCCTAGACGGATTAATTTTTATAGTTGCGAGCTTTTATGAAGGGTGTCACCGGCCTGGCCTTGCGGCACGCAAACCGATGCACTGCGCACAGCTTAGGCCACAAAAAAGACAAATGCAATAAAATTTTCAAAATAAATTTAAATAGAAATTCGTTTCTATTTTTAAGATTCCCTCCTATAATTCTCGCCAGAACCAGCCGCACGGAATTGATACGTCATCGCGGCCCAGCAAGCACACCGAGGAAAAAAATCATGGCAGCCACCGCCCCCATCGAACAGCTGATGCAGCACATTGCCGCCGAGTACGACAACCTGTCGCGCCAGCTGAAAGTCATCGCGCAATACATCGAAAAGCACCGGGCCAGCCTGATGCTCGAGCGCATCAGCGACATCGCCGCCGCCTGCGACGTGCAGCCGTCGGCCATCGTGCGTTTCGCGCAGCGCTTCGGCTACACGGGCTTTTCCGAAATGCAAGATGTGTTTCGCCAGGCGTACACGGACCAGGCCGGCGCCACGCCCGACTACCAGCAGCGCATCCGCAAGCTCATTTCCACGCGCGACGCCGCCCTGAGCGCGGGCGACTTGACGCGCGAATTCGTCGGCGCCAGCCGCGCCGGCCTCGACGACCTGGCAGCCGGACTCGACGACGCCCAGCTGGAAGCGGCCGTCAACCTGCTGCTCAAGGCGGAAAACATCTATGTGATCGGCGTGCGCCGGTCGTTTCCGATCGCCTCCTACATCGCCTACGCGCTCGAACACACGGACAAGCGCGTGCACCTGATTAGCGGACTGGGCGGCATGCACCGCGAACAGATGCGCAGCGTGCGCGAACGCGATGTGGCGATCGCCATCAGTTTCTCGCCTTACGGCAAGGAAACCCAGCAGTGCATCAAGGCAGCGCAAGACAAGGGCGCCAAGGTCCTCGTGATTACCGACAGCAAGCTGGCCCCGCTCGCGCGGGCCGCCGACGCGCTGCTCACCGTCACCGAGGGCAGCGCCTTCGCCTTCCGCTCGCTGACCAGCACCATCTGCCTGTGCCAGGCGCTGTTCATCGCGCTGGCATACAAATTAGAGCTCGACATCGAAGAAATCCACACCCCAGGAGAACATGATGATTGAAGTAGCGTTGTTCGGCGCCGGACGCATCGGCAAAATCCACGCGGCCAACCTGGCCTTTCACCCCGGCGTGCAGTTCAAGTACGTGGTCGACGTCAACCAGGAAGCGGCGGCCGCGCTGGCCGGCTTACATGGCGGCAGCAGCGCCACGGTGGAAGCGGCATTGGCCGACCCGGCCGTCAAGGCCGTCGTCATCGCCTCCAGCACGGACACGCACGCGGACCTGATCCTGCGCTCGGCCGCTGCCGGCAAGGCCATCTTTTGCGAAAAGCCCGTCGATCTGACCATCGACCGTGCACGCGCCTGCGCCGCTGCCGTCAAGGAAGCCAAGGTGCTGTGCATGCTGGGCTTCCAGCGCCGTTACGACCCCACCTTCAATGCCGTCAAGACACGGATTGAAGCGGGAGAAATCGGCACGCCGGAATTGCTGGTCGTCACCAGCCGCGATCCCGGTCCGCCGCCCGTGAGCTACATCAAGGTGTCGGGCGGCATCTTCAAGGATATGCTGATCCACGATTTCGACATCTTCCGCTGGATACTCGACGATGAAGCCGTCAGCGTGCACGCCACGGGCAGCTGCCTCGTCGATCCTGCCATCGGCGAAGCGGGCGACCTCGATACGGCCGTCGTCACCATCCGCACGGCGAAAGGACGTTTGTGCCAGATCAATGCCTCGCGCCGCGCCGCCTACGGCTACGACCAGCGCTTCGAAGTGCTGGGCAGCGCCGGCATGCTGCAGGCGGGCAACCACAAGCCGACGGAAGTGACGGCCTATGGCTCGTTGAACGTCAGCGTGGACAAGCCGGAAGATTTCTTCCTGGAACGCTACCGCGTGGCTTACGCGCAGGAAATGGCGCACTTCTTTGACGCCCTCACCCACGGCACGCCGCTGCGCACCACCGTGCACGATGGCTTGAAGGCACTGGAACTGGCCGAGGCGGCCACGCTGTCGTGGCGCGAACAGCGCGTCGTCACTGTATAAACCAATAAAAAAATACCTGGAGACACCATGTCATCCCCAACATTAAAAGTCGGCATCGTCGGCCTGGGCCGGCTGGGCCAGCGCCACGCCATCAACCTGGCGCAGCGCGTGCCCAACGCCGAAGTCGTGGCCGCCTGCAGTCCCGTGCCGGCTGAACTGGACTGGGCCGCCAGCCAGCTCGGTATCACCACCGGCTATGCCGACTACGATGCGCTGCTGGCCCACCCGAGCCTGGACGCCGTCTTCCTCGTCACGCCCACCTCGCTACATGCGGACCAGATCATCGCCGCCTTGCGCGCCGGCAAGCACGTGTTTTGCGAAAAACCGCTATCGCTGGACCTGGCCGACTGCCTGAAGGTGGAAGCGGAAGCGGCGCGCCACCCGCAACTGACCATCATGATCGGCTTCGTGCGGCGTTTCGACACCAGCTATCATGACGCACAGCAAAAGATCGCACTAGGGCTCATCGGCAAGCCGTATCTCGTGCGTTCGCAAACCTGCGACCAGAACGACCCGAGCGGCGCCTTCATGCGCTTCGCCCCCACCAGCGGCGGCATCTTCCTCGATTGCAGCGTGCACGATATCGACCTGGCGCGCTGGCTGCTGGGCAATCCCGTGCCCAAACGCGTGTATGCGAGCGGCACCAACGCCATCCACACGGGCTTGCAGGCGTTCGGCGACGCCGACAACGGCCTGGCCACAGTCGAATTTTCCGATGGCAGCATGGCCAGCTTCATGGCTTCGCGCACCATGGCGCACGGCCATGAAACCCTGACGGAAGTGTTCGGCACGGGCGGCCGCCTGGCCGTGGGCAGCAATCCGCGCCTGAACAGGGTGGAAATTTCCGATGCGCACGGCGTGCGCAACGAATGCACGCCGGACTTCTATGCCCGCTTCGCCGACGCCTTTTTGATCGAAGCGCAGGAGTTCACGGATGCGGCGCTGGGCCGGCGCACCTTGTCATTGACTTTGCACGACGCGACGGAAGCGACGCGCATCGGCCTGGCCATGACGCAAGCGATGCGCGAGGCACGACCCGTGGAGTTCTAAGCGCCCCGTGGACTCAGGCGGCCGGCGCGGGAAATGGACGTTCGGGCTGCCTGGGTTCCACGGCCAGCCGCAAGCCCATGGCATCGAGGATGGCCGTCAAGGTGCTCAGCGATGGATTGCCCTCGGGCGACAAGGTACGGTACAGCTGGGTAGGATTGAGCTTGGCCGCCTGCGCCACGGCGGGCACGCCGCCAAAGGCGCGCGTCAGCTGGCGCAGCACGGCCAGCAGTTCGCCATGGTCGCCATCGACGAGAATATTGTTGATCAGTTCAAGGGCGAGAGCGGGATCGTCGCGGTACAATTCGGCCATCGCTTCGTCATGCGAGCGGTCTCTCGGTGGTTTGCTTGGTTCCTCTTTCATGTCCTCTCTCCTTCCAGTCGTGCCAGCAGGCACAGGCGTACTCGATATCTTTCGGCTGCGTGCGCTTGTCGCCGCCGCACAGCAATAAAATGATCTGTTCGCCGGCGATGGCGTAATACACGCGGTAACCGGCCCCCACGTCGATGCGCAATTCCCACACGCCATCGTGGCAGAACTTGTGGTCGCCAAAATTGCCGGGAATCATACGCAACACGCGCCGGGCTATGGCCACCCTGGCCGTAGTATCGCGCTGGCGTTTCAGCCATTCCGTATATAAATCCCTACCCGATGACGTCAGATAGTGCCGGATCTCGTATAGCATATTCGTCCATAAACGAAGAAAGATCAAGGAGAAAATCACGTGGTTGCATAAAAAAGAAGACACGTCATCTTGCGGCGAAACCGCATGACGCAGGTGCCGAATGCCGGGATCACTGATGTATATCAAGATGCGTTTCCCCAGTTACTGTAGAGAAATGATGTGGCGCGTACACGCCTCACGCGCATGCCATTGCGCTATACAATAAGCGCTGCCCAACCGCGAAAAACCCTGCCGCCATGACGAATAACGATAGCAACTCCCCTCCCCTTGCCGACGTGGCCGAATGCTACGTCAAGCTGGTCCTGGCCATGGGCCAGCACGATGCGTCGTATGTGGACGCCTATTACGGCCCGCCCGCATGGCAACAGGAAGCGGTAGAACAGCAATTGAGTTTGAGCGACATCAAAGCCGCGACTGACAAGGCGCTGGCCCTGCTGGCCGACGAACCTTGCCTGCGCGCCCTTAACCTGCGCAAGCAGTTGCACGCCGTGCTGGCGCGCGCGGACATGCTGCAAGGCGCACGCCTCGATTTCGATACGGAAAGCGCGCGCCTGTACGACGCCGTCTCGCCCCATCACAGCCGTGCGTACTACGAAGACCTGGTGGCGCAGATCGACGCCCTGCTGCCCGGTCCCGGCACGGTCAGCGCGCGTGTCAACGCCTTGCGCGCGCAACTCGTCATTCCCGCCGACAAGCTGCGCGCCGTCATGGACGCGGCCATCCGCGCCGGCCGCGAGCGCACCCTGCAGTACATCGCGCTGCCCGACGGCGAAGATTTTGTATTGGAATTCGTCACCGACAAGCCCTGGAGCGGCTACAACTGGTACAAGGGTAACTACCAGAGTGTGATCCAGATCAATACGGACTTGCCTGTGTACATCGATCGCGCCGTCGACCTCGGCTGCCACGAAGCGTATCCGGGCCACCACGTCTACAACGTGCTGCTGGAACGCGACCTGATGCGCGGCAAGGGCTGGATGGAATACTGCATCTACCCGCTGTACTCGCCGCAATCATTGATCGCCGAAGGCACGGCCAATTACGGCATCGAACTGAGCTTCACGGATGCGGAAAGGCTGGACTTCGAACAGCAGGTGCTGTATCCGCTGGCCGGCCTGGCCCCGGCGCTGGCACCCCGCTATGCGCAACTCAATGCCTTGCTGGCCAAACTGAGCTACGCCGACAACGACATCGCGCGCCAGTACCTCGAAGGCAGCATCACGCGCGAAGAAGCGCTGGAATGGCTGATCAACGTGCGCCTGTATCCGGCCGAGAAATCCGCGCAACGCCTGCAGTTCTACGATGCCATGGGTGCGTACGTCATCAATTACAACCTGGGGCAGGACATGGCGAAAGCCTATGTCGAGCGCCAGGGCGCGACGCGTGCCGCGCATTGGGCCGCCTTCCGCGACCTGATGTCCTCGCCGCGCGTGCCCAGCGCGCTGCTGGCCTGACGCTGCCGCCGGCGCCTTACTGCGCCGGCAGGCGGATGGTCGCTTCCAGGCCGCCCTCGCGGTGGTTGGCCAGGCTCAGCTCGCCACCGTGGGCCTGCACGATGCTGCGCGCAATACCGAGCCCCAGCCCCATGCCGTGCGCATTCTGCTCGCGGCCATGTTCCAGGCGCACATAGGGCTGGAACAGGCTGGCGAACGCCTCTTCGGCCACGCCGGGGCCGTCGTCGCGGATGCGGATGACGATGTGCTCGCCTTCGCGGCGCGCGGACAGGTGCGCCGTCTTGCCGTAAAACAAGGCATTGTCGAGCAAGTTGCCGATGGCGCGCTTGAGCGCCAGGGGCTTGGCCGTCACGCTCAGGCCCGTCTCCACGTAATGCACTTCGTGGCCGGCCAGTTGGGCGCCGCGCACCATGCGCTGCAGCAAGGCGTCGAGCCGCACCTCGGTGGCATTTTCATGGATGTCGCTATCCTTCACGCATTGCAGCGCCCCCTTGACCATCATGTCCAGCTCGTCGAGGTCGTCGTGGAATTCATTGCGCTGCACATCGTCGTCGAGCAGTTCCGTGCGCAGTTTCAAACGCGTGATGGGCGTGCGCAGGTCGTGCGAAATCGACACGAACAGGCGTTCGCGGTCTTCCAGATAACGCTGGATGCGCTCGCGCATGGCGCCAAAGGCGCGCGCCGTCTGCACGAACTCGCGGCTGCCCGTCTGCGGCAGGGGCGGCGGCGTCTCGCCGCGGCCAAAGGCCTCGGCCGCATCCGACAGGGCCGCCAGCGGCCGCGTGGTCCAGCGCACGACTAGGATGGACAGCAACAGCACGGCCGCCAGCGACAGCGCCTGCAGCAGTACCCGGTCCAGGGTCCAAGGGTTGCTGCTTTGCAAGAAATATGGATTCGGCATCAGCGCCGCCAGGTACAGCCAGTTGCCTGGTTCCAGTTCGGCCTGGATCACCAGCACGGGGGCCGGATTCGGTTTCAGCAGCAAGATATGCTGGACCCAGTTTTCCGGCAAGTCGCCGATGCGCGCGCCGCTGTCGGCCACCACCAGGTCGGCCGGCCAGGCGAAGCCCACGCGGTAGCCGGCCAGCTGCGGCAAGTCGCTCTTCAGCGCCGCACCCACGGTCGCCACCACCGTGTCGGCCAGTGCGTGCGGTGCGATTTCGCGGATGGCCAGCGGGCCCTGGTTGACGTTGACAAAGAAGCGCGTGCCGCCCATCTCGCGGAATTGCTGGATCAGGATGGGCCGGTAATTGGCGGGCAGGCTGAGAAAGAAGCGGATGGTGCTGCTGGCGCTGCGGGCCAGGTGCTGCGAAGCCATGCGCGCTTCCACGGCCGAGTCGCGGCGCAGTTGCGCGGCCCAGATCAGGTTACCCACCAGTTGCGTGGCCAGCACGCCCGCCACCATCACGACGGACAGGCGGCCCAGCAGCGATGGCGGCAGCAGGCGCTCGAGCAGGCGGCGCGCGCCCCGCTCAGGCATGCGCACTGCTCACGTCGGCCGAAAACACATAGCCGGCGCCGCGCACCGTCTTGATCAGCACGGGTTGCTTGCCATCATCCTTCAGGCGCAGCCGCAGCCGGCTCACCTGCACGTCGAGCGAGCGGTCGAGCGGCCCCGCGTCGCGCCCCCGCGTCTGTTCGCACAGCACGCTGCGGTCGAGGATATCGCCCGGATGCTCGACAAAATAGCGCAGCAGCTGGAAATCGAGGCCCGTCAGTTGCAGCGCTTCGCCATCGGCATCCGTCACCGTGCGTTCCAGCGTGTCGAGCGTGAATCCCACGAAGCGGTAGTAGCGGGGCGGCGCGGCCGCGTCGATGCCCGTGCGGCGGTGGATGGCCTTGATGCGCGCCAGCAATTCACGCGGACTGTAGGGCTTGGCGATGTAGTCGTCGGCGCCCAGCTCCAGGCCCACCACCCGGTCCGTCTCGTCGGAGCTGGCCGTCAGCATGATGATGGGCACGTTCGAGCGGGCGCGCACTACCTTGCACAGGGCAAAGCCGTCCGTGTCGGGCAGCATCACGTCGAGAATCACCAGCGACAGGCTGTCGACGTGGCGGTGGAATTCGGCCAGGAAGGTGGCGCCATCGTGCGCCAGTCCCACCTCGTACTGATTCTTTTCCAAATATGCCTTCAACAGCATGCGGGTCTTTTGATCGTCGTCAACGACCAGAATTTTGCGTGACATGGTCTCGTCCTTTTTTATTCAGCGCCTGCAACATGCTGCCGATGCGGCGCTGGGCGTCGGCCGCGCTGATCGTCTCGTCCAGGAAATAGCGGTGCACCTCGGCGATGATGGCGTCCTTGCTGGTTTCATCGGTGGCCATGCGGTGCACGAGGCTGGGCGCCTGGAAGGCGGCGCCGCGCGCGAACGCCTGCGCCGAAGCGCGCCCACAGCTGTCCAGGCGCGACAGATCGGCCTGGCGCAAGGCGGGAATCGAACCCTTTACCTGGCTGTACTCGAGCTGCACGGACGGCGAAGCGACCACCTGCGCCAGCTTTTCCTGCGCGCCCTGGTGCGTGTAATCCGAAGCGAACATGGCCAGCGTATCGATGCTGTACAGGTGATAATCGCCCGTGTCGGGCGCCGCAGCGCAGCCGAAGACCTCGTCCGTGGCGCGGCCCCAGGCGTTCAGCTCGCCCTTTGCCCAGTCGCCCATGATATACATGGCCGCCTCGCCATCACCGACCTGGCGCGCCATCTCGGGCCAGCTCTGTTCGCGCAGCGGCGCCGCCATCCATTGCTTGAGCGACCTCAAGCGCTGCAAGGCGTGCCGCAGGCGGGGGTCCGCATACGCCTCGGCTTTCTTGTCGACAAACAGGGCGCGGTAGTAGGCAGGTCCCGATTCGGCCAGCACCAGCGTCTCGAACAGGGTGGCCACTTGCCACGCCTCGCTGCTTTGCGCCAGCGGCGTGATGCCGGCCTGACGCAGCGTGGCGGCCACGCGCTCGAAGTCGCTCCAGCTGCGCGGCACGGCCAGGCCCAGGCGCTGGAAAATCTTGCGGTTGTAAAACAGCGTATTGATGCGGTGGATGCCGGCCGGCACGCCCATCGTATGGCCGCGGTTCTGCAGCAGGCCCCACACGGTCGGATACATGGTCGCGCGCCAGTTGTTGCTGGCGGCAACGCTGTCGAGCTGCAGCAGCAGGCCCAGGTCGCTCCACTCGCCCAGGGTGTAGCCGATCAGCTGCATGACTTCCGGCGAATTGCCGGCCAGCACGCGGCTCTTCAGCACCTTGCCCGCGCCGACGCCGGCGCCGCCCGCGATACCCGCGTCGCGCCACTCGACGCCTTCCTGCGCCAGGCGCGCCACCAGCACGTCGGCCGCGCGGCGCTCGCCGGTCGAGGTCCACCAGTGCAGCACTTGCAGCGGCTCGGCCCGCACGGGCACGCCGGTCCACATCAGTGAGAGCAGTGCCAGTGCCGCCACGCCGCGACGGCGGGCGGCCCCGGCATGGCGGTCGGCGGTGCTGCGCGGTGGCGTCTTCAATGCTGTCCCCTTGTTCTTGTCGCGACAAACTATAGCCCAACTACAAAACAGCAGGTTGGTAATTTAGTCACCTGATTTGTAAAGAAACGTGAGCTTTTGTTGCGCCATCTTGCACGGCGCCCGGGGCGTCCCGCCCGCCCGACGCCCCGCATGGCGCGCCACGGCAGCGGCCAATGGTAAGGAAAGGTAAGCGAGCGCCCCTGCACATTTCAATATTATCCTTTTAAATCAACAAGATAAGAAACGATCGCCAGCGCAATGCGGGCTGCTGGCGTCACATTTCCCCCGATGCTACTGTCCGCCAACTGCAGCGTATCAGGCAGCCAAACAAGACCAACACCAACAAGGAGACATCATGCGATTGCATGCACAAGGCGGCGTGGCCGCGCGCAACACATTGCTGGCCCTGCTGCTGGCCAGCGGCACGGCGCAAGCGGGCACGCTCACCATCGAAAGCTGGCGCGTGGACGACAAGACTCTGTGGGAAACGGTACTCATCCCCGCCTTCCAGAAAAAGCATCCTGGCATCGAGATCAAGTTCTCGCCCACGGCCCCCACCGAATACGATTCCACGCTGAACGCGCGCCTGAGCGGCGGCACGGCCGGCGACTTGCTCGCTTGCCGCCCGTTCGACGTCTCGCTGGCCCTGTACAAGCGGGGCCAGCTGGAAAAGCTCGACGGCAAGGCCGGCATGGAGAATTTTCCCGCCTCGGCCAAGGTGGCGTGGCAGACGGACGATGGCAAGGACACCTTCTGCATGCCGATCGCCTCCGTCATGCATGGTTTCCTGTACAACAAGAAAATCTTCCGCGAACTGAAACTGCAGCCGCCCGCCACGGAAGAGGAATTCTTCAAGGTGCTCGAAACGGTCAAGAAGAGCGGCAAGTATGCGCCGCTGGCGCTGGGCACGGCCGACCAGTGGGAAGGGAACCAGGTGGTGTTTACCAGCATCGGCGCCAATTACTGGAAGGGCGAAGATGGCCGCAAGGCGCTGATCGCGGGCAAGGCCAGGTTTACCGATCCGCAATTCGTCGCCGCCTGGGAATATGAAGCCCGGCTGGGCAGCTATCTGTCCAAGGGCGCCAGCGCGCAAACCTATGGCGACAGCCAGAACCAGTTCGCGCTGGGCAAGGCCGCCATCTATCCGTCCGGCTCCTGGGACATCGCCTACTTCAAGCAGGACCCGGAGCTGGAACTGGGCGCCTTCAACCCGCCCGTGCGCAAGGCCGGTGACAAGTGCTATATCTCCGACCACACGGACATCGGCATGAGCGTCAACAAGAAGTCGAAGAACAAGGAAGACGCCTACAAATTCCTCGCCTGGCTCGGTTCGCAGGAATTCGCCGATATCTACACCAACAAGGTGACGGGCTTCTTTTCGCTGTCGAACCACCTGATCTCCATCAAGGACCCGCTGGCCAAGCAGATGAACGGCTGGCGCGCCAGTTGCGCCTCGACCATCCGCCTGAACGCGCAAATCCTCAACCGGGGCGAACCGAGCATGGAAAACGAGCTGTGGAACGTCAACGCCCAGGTCCTGAACGGCAAGCTGGCGCCGAAAGACGCGGCGCGTCAGATCCAGGCCGGCTTTGCCAAGTGGTACAAGCCGCAGCAGTAATCCCCCTATCCTCCCCCCGCAACCGGCCTGAGCAATGCGATGCAGCGGCCCGGTGGCGCGGTTTTGCCGGCGGCCCCGCCGCCGGTGCTTTTATTCGTCTGGAGTTTCGCCGTGAAGAAAGCTTTCCCGTGGCACGTGGCCGTGTTCCTGGCGCCGGCGCTGATCATCTACTCGCTGTTCAGCGCCCTGCCCCTGGCCGATACCCTGCGCCTGGGCCTGTACACGACCGATGAGGGCGGCCGCCATCATTTTGCCGGTCTGGCCAATTACGCCACCATCCTGTTCGACCCGCAATGGTCGCAAAGTTTCTGGAATGCAATGTGGAACAACTGCAAGTTTTTTCTCATCCACATGCTGCTGCAAAATCCCATCGGCCTGCTGCTGGCCACCCTCTTCAGCCTCAAGGGATTAAAAGGCGAGCGCAGCTACCGCACCCTGATCTTCCTGCCCACCTTATTGTCCGTGGTGATCATCGGCTTCATCTGGCAGCTGATCCTGTCGCCGCTGTGGGGCGTGGGCCAGTCGCTGATGGATGGTGTGGGCATCGGCAGCTATTTCGCGCCATGGCTGGGCCAGGAATCGACGGCCCTGCTGACCATCGCGCTCATTTCTGTTTGGCAATACATCGGCATTCCCATGATGCTGATCTATGCGGCCCTGCTGGCCGTGCCCGAGGAAATCATCGAGGCGGCCCACGCGGAAGGCGCCAGCGCCATGCGCATCTTCTGGCAAATCAAGCTGCCGCTGATCTGGCCCACCCTGGGACTGGTGACCATCCTGACGTTTGTCGCCAACTTCAATGCCTTCGACCTCGTGTACTCCGTGAAAGGCGCGCTGGCGGGGCCGAACTACGCCACCGACATCCTCGGCACCTTCTTCTACCGCACCTTCTTCGGTTACCAGGCCCAGCTGGGCAGTCCCACCATGGGCGCTGCCGTGGCCACCATGATGTTCCTCGTCATCCTCGTGGGCGTGGGCGTGTATTTCTTTTTCGTGCAGCGCAAGCTGACACGCTACGAACTGTAAGGGCCGCCATGCGCAACGTTTCCACCCGCCCCCTGGGCCGCGCCGCCGTGCACGTGATCCTGGCCGGCTACACCCTGATCGCGCTGTTCCCCATCGTCTTGATCCTGATCAACTCAGTCAAGACGCGGGCCGCCATCTTCGACAATCCGCTGGCCCTGCCCACGCCCGCCACCTTTTCCCTCGTGGGCTTTCACAAGGTGCTGGCCAATTCGGACTTCCTGCTGTATTTCGGCAACAGCCTGTTCGTCACCCTGCTGTCGCTGCTGCTGATCGTGCTGTTCGGCGCCATGGCGGCCTGGGCACTGTCCGAATACACGTTCACGGGCAACCGCCTGCTGACCCTGTACCTGGCGCTGGGCATCATGATCCCCATCCGCCTGGGCACGGTGTCCATCCTGGAACTGGTGGTGCGGCTCGACCTGATCAACACCCTGACGGCGCTGGTGCTCGTGTACACGGCGCAGGGCTTGCCGCTGGCCGTGATGATCCTGTCCGAATTCGTGCGCCAGGTGCCGCGCGAACTGAAGGATGCGGCGCGCTGCGACGGCGTGGGCGAATTCGCCATCTTCTTCCAGGTGATCCTGCCCCTGATCCGCCCCGCCATCGCCACGGTGGCCGTGTTCACCATGATTCCCGCCTGGAACGACCTGTGGTTCCCGCTGATCCTGGCGCCGTCGGACCGCACCAAGACCGTCACCCTGGGCGTACAGCAATTCATCGGGCAATACGTGACCGACTGGAACTCCGTGCTGGCGGCGCTGTCGCTGGCCGTCATTCCCGTGCTCGTCATGTACGTCATTTTCTCTCGTCAACTGATCCGCGGCCTGACGTCCGGCGCGGTCAAATAATAGGTGCACCATGGCCCATGTAAGCCTGCAACAACTGAGCAAATCCTACGACGGCCGCACGAACGTGCTGGCCGGCATCGACCTCGACATCCGCGACGGTGAATTCGTCGTGCTGGTGGGCCCTTCCGGCTGCGGCAAATCGACCTTGCTGCGCATGCTGTGCGGTCTGGAAAGCATTTCGCACGGCACCCTCTCCATCGGCGGCAAGGTCGTCAACGACTTGCCGCCCGCCGAGCGAGGCATCGCCATGGTCTTCCAGAGCTATGCGCTGTATCCGCACATGAGCGTGCTCCGCAACATGGCGTTCGGCCTGAAGATCGCCGGCGCCGGCAAGGATGACATCGCCCGGCGCGTGCGCCACGCGGCCGCCATCCTGAAGATCGACCACCTGCTCGAACGCCTGCCGCGCGAGCTGTCGGGCGGCCAGCGCCAGAGGGTGGCCATCGGCCGCGCCATCGTGCGCGAACCGCAGCTGTTCCTGTTCGACGAGCCGCTGTCGAACCTCGACGCGGCCCTGCGCGTGCAGACGCGGCTGGAAATCGCCAAGCTGCACCGCCAGCTGAACGCCACCATCGTGTATGTGACGCACGACCAGGTCGAGGCGATGACCCTGGGCGACAAGATCGTCGTCATGCATGGCGGCCATATCCAGCAGGCCGGCACGCCGCTGGAGCTGTACCAGCAGCCGGCGAACCGCTTCGTGGCCGGCTTCATCGGCGCGCCCATGATGAATTTCTTCGAGGGCACAGTCATTGCGGCCGAGGAAGATGGCGTGCGCGTGGCCCTGGCCAGCGGCCAGGAAATCACGGCCCTCGTCGATCCGGCCGGCCTGCAGGCGGGCGACGCCGTCACGGCGGGCCTGCGGGCCGAACATATCCTGGAAAACGGCGGCGGCAGCGCCCGCTTCCAGGGCGTCGTCAGCCTGGTGGAACACCTGGGCGAAGCCAACTTCATCTACCTGAGCCTGGACAACGGCCAGGAACTGGTGATACGCGGCGACGGCAACAACCGCGTGCCGCTGGGCCAGCCATTCACCGTCTCGGCCGCCAGCAGCGCCTTCCACCTGTTCGACGCGCAGGGCGTGGCGCGCACGCGGCGCCAGCCCGGCAACCTGATTTCCTCGAAACAGAATCTGGCCGCCTGAGCCTTTCCGCCCAGGCAGCCCCCCCGATTGGATCGGCAGCGATCCGGTAGACGACGTGCCCAAGCACGCATTTTAATAACGACAAGGAGATTGTATGCAACACCCGATCAAGACCTCGCTGGCCCTCGCCTGCACCATGCTGCTGGCCTGCGGCGCCGCCCACGCCAGCGATGCCGAAGGCGAATACCATGGCTACTTCCGCGCGGGCCTCGGCTCGAGCACGGACAGCCGCGGCCCGCAAAGCTGCTACGGCCTGGGCGGCAACACCATGCGCTACCGGCTCGGCAACGAATGCGACACCTATGGCGAATTCGAATACCAGAAGGAAATGGCCAAGTCGCCCAACGGCGTCAGCTTCGTCGGCCATATCATGGTGGCAGCCTACACGCCCAGCTCCGCCGTCAGCGATTCGGACCTGAGCATGTCGAAGATGTACGTGGAAGCGAAAAACATACCCACGCTCAACGGCGGCACGGCCTGGATCGGCAAGCGCTACTACATGCGTCCCGACATTCACATGCTGGACTTGCAATATATCAATATGAACGGCACGGGCGGCGGCATCGACCAGTACAAGCTGGGACCGGGCCGCATCAGCTATGGCTTCTTCAAGGATAACGACAAGCCCGGCAACTCGGCCATCCGGCAAAACCTCGTCTATCAGGGCATCCCCGTCAACCAGGATGGCACGCTGGAAGTGCTGACCACCCTCATCACGCCCGACAAGAAGGACAGCACCTCGCACAGCGGCTGGCAGGCCACCGTGCTGCACAAGCAGGATAAAGTGTGGGGCGGCGCCAACACCTTCGGCATCCAGTACGGCGTGGGGCCGGGCACGGGCGCCGGCGGCCAGTGCTGCGACCGCATGGGCACCACGGGCTCGATCCGCAACGGCAGCGACGTGACGCGCCTGCGCATCTTCAATTCGCTGTGGATACAGCCGACTCCCGAATGGAGCGCGGAAATGGTGGCCATCGTGCAGCGCGACAAGTCCAACGTCTCGGGCGGCAGCTCGACCTGGACCACCGTGGGCGTGCGCCCCGTGTATGCCGTCAACGACAACTTCAAGCTGCAGTTCGAGCTGGGCACGGACCGCGTGACCTCGCCCACGGGCGGCGCCGCCCAGCGCCTGACCAAGCTGACCTTCGCGCCCACCCTGACGGCGGGCAAGGGTTACTGGTCGCGTCCCGAGTTGCGCGCCTTCGTCACCTACGGCAAATGGAACGACGCCGCCACGGCCGCCGTCAACAAGGCCAACGAGTCCGGTCCCGTATACGGCAACGCCACCAGCGGCACCTCGTTCGGCCTGCAAGTGGAGACGTGGTTTTAAGAAACTGGCTTGATCTGGCGCAGTGCATGCGCCTGTCGGACTGTGCGAAATCGCGTGCCGCGCTATGCTGCACGCCATACCGCTCACTTCGGAGGTCGCATGCACGCCGCATTCCCCCGGGCCGCCGCCGCGCTGGCCCTGTCTTTCGCCAGCATGGCATGGTCCCGCGATGCCGCCGTCGCGCCCGCCCTCAGCGCGCGCCAGCAGGCGCTGATGTCCACCGTGGCGGGCAGCGCCGCCCATCCGCGCATCCTGCAGGTGCGCCTCGATGAACTGCATCCGACCCAACCGGCCATCGGCTACGACCAGGTGTACTACAAGCTGGGACGCTATGCGGCCGAAGAAAAGCACATCGCGGACATCGCCAAGCCCAGGAAATTTGCCGACCTGTGCGAGGCCAATGGCCAGGGCGACGTCTTGCCCGGCACGGCCAACGTGGCCGGCGCCACCCTGGCCGCGCCGCCGGCCGGCTACCGCTGCAAGGCGGCCGTGGGCAGTCGCCCGGACGACATGAAGACCGTCGTCATCGGCCCGCGCGGCATCGTGTACCTGACCGATGGCCACCACACGTTTTCCGCCTTCCGGGAAGCCGATGGCGGACGCAATCAGCAATTGCAGGTCTGGGTCAAGGTCAGCGACAATTTCAGCGCGCTGGACGACGCGGCCTTCTGGACCCGCATGCGCGCAGAAAACAAGGTCTGGCTGAAGAACGGCCGCAACCAGGCCATCACGCCGCAGCAGCTGCCGCCCGCCATCGGTCTCGCATCGCTGGGCGACGACCCGTACCGCTCGCTCGTCTATTTTACGCGCGGGATCGGCTACGAGCCGCCAGAGCACGCCACGGAATTTCTCGAGTTTTACTGGGCCGACTGGCTGCGCCGCATGCCCGCGCTGGACCTGGCGCGTGTCGACCTGCGCGATCCGGTCGCGTATGCCAATGCGATCCTGCTGGCCGCGCAGGCAATGGCGGCGCTGCGGCCCGGCGACAGCGTCAGCGGCGGCAAGAGCGCGCGCGAACTGGGCGCCCTGCGGGAAGTCAACGGGGAAGCGTTCGATGAGCTGATCGGCGAAAAGGGCAAGCTGCGCCACGCCATCGCCTATAAAAAATCGCTGGCGCAATAAGCGCGGCGGCGTAAACGACAACGGCCCGCCTGTCACCTGGACAAGCGGGCCGTTTTTCATGGCAGGTGGCGCTTACGCGATACGCTCGCCGTTGGCCGGGTCGAACAGGGCCGCTTTCGACAGGTTGAACGACAGCTGCATGGTCTGCCCCGGCAGCACCGCTTCGCGCGGATGCGTGCGGCAAGTCACGGCGGCGCCGTTCAGGCGCGTCGTCAGCAAGGTATCGGGACCGGTCGGCTCGACGAGGTCGATCAGGCAACCGAGTTCCTGGCCCACGTCGCCGTGCGCGCTGCTCATGTCCGTGATCTGCTCCGGGCGCACGCCCAGGATCACGTCGCGGCCCGCATAGCTGCGCAGCTTGTCGGCGGCGAACGGCAGCGCCAGGCGCATGCTCTTGCCCGCGTTCTCGATGGCGACAAACACGTCGTTGCCCTCGATGACAGGCTTGACGGTGATGAAGTTCATCGACGGCGAGCCGATGAAACCGGCCACGAACAGATTCGCCGGGTTGTCGTAGATTTCCTGCGGCGTGCCCAGTTGCTGCACCACCCCATCCTTCATGACGGCGATCAGGTCGCCCATCGTCATCGCCTCGATCTGGTCATGCGTGACGTAGACGATGGTGGCTTTCAGGCGCTGGTGCAGCAGCTTGATCTCGGCGCGCATTTCCACGCGCAGCTTGGCGTCCAGGTTCGACAGCGGTTCGTCGAACAGGAACAGCGAGGGCTTGCGCGAGATGGCGCGGCCCATGGCCACGCGCTGACGCTGGCCGCCCGACAGCTGCGCCGGGCGGCGGTCCAGCAAGTGCGTGATCTGCAGCGTTTCGGCCACGCGCGAGACGATTTCTTCCTGCTCCGCCTTCGGTACCTTTTTCACGTTCAGGCCGAACGCGATGTTTTCGCGTACCGTCATCGACGGGTACAGCGCGTAGGACTGGAACACCATGGCGATGTCGCGGTCCTTCGGCGGCAGGTCGTTGACCACCTTGCCGTCGATGAGGATTTCGCCCGAGGTGACGCTTTCCAGGCCGGCCACCATGTTGAGCAGGGTCGACTTGCCGGAGCCGGAGCCGCCGACGAGGATCAGGAACTGGCCATCCTTGATCTCGATGTCGATGCCCTTGAGGACTTCGACGCCATTCGTGTACACCTTGCGGATGCTGCGTATCGATAAACTGGACATATTCTTTCCTTAACCTTTGACTGCGCCTGCGGTCAGACCGCGCACAAAATAACGGCCTGCGACCAGATAGACCAGCAGGGTCGGCAGCGCGGCAATCACCGCGGCGGCCATGTTGACGTTGTATTCCTTCACGCCCGTGGACGTGTTGACCAGGTTGTTCAAGCCCACCGTGATCGGCTGCGAATCGCCGCTGGCGAAGACGATGCCGAACAGGAAGTCGTTCCAGATCTGCGTGAATTGCCAGATGATGCAGACGACGAAAATCGGACCCGAAATCGGCAGCACGATCTTGCGGAAGATCAGGAAGAAGCCGGCGCCGTCGATGCGCGCCGCCTTGATCAGTTCTTCCGGCACGCCGATGTAGTAGTTGCGGAAGAACAGGGTCGTGAAGGCCGTGCCGTACACCACGTGCACGAAAACGAGGCCGGTCGTCGTATTGGCCAGGCCGAATTCGCCGAGCAAACGCGCCATCGGCAGGATCACCACCTGGAATGGAATGAAGCAGCCCACCAGCAAGGCGGCGAACAGGATTTCCGAACCGCGGAAGCGCCAGTGCGCGAACACATAGCCGTTGAAGGCGCCCAGGAAGGTCGAGATCAGCACGGCGGGAATCACCATCTTGATCGAGTTCCAGAAGAACGGCTGCATGCCGTCGCAGGTGACGCCCGTGCAGGCCGAAGACCAGGCCTTGGACCAGGAATCGAACTGCCACACGTGCGGCAGCGCCAGCAGGTTGCCGCTGCGGATCTCGTCGAGCGACTTGAACGACGTCGACAGGGTCACGTACAGGGGCACGATGTAGTACACCGCGAACAAAATCAGCAGCAGGTATACCACCACCCGTCCGAGGGTGAGGCGATTATTGCGGGTAGGTGTCATCTCATCGCCTTTGCGCTGCGCGTTTCCAGGTACATCAGCGGCACGAGCACGGCCACGATGGTGGCCAGCATCATCATTGCCGATGCCGAGCCCAGGCCCAGCTGGCCGCGGGTGAAGGAAAACTGGTACATGAAGATGGCCGGCACGGACGACGAATTGCCAGGTCCGCCAGCCGTCAGTGCGATGACCAGGTCGAAGCTCTTGATGGCGATATGCGCCAGGATCAGCAGCACGCTGAAGAACACGGGACGCATGGCGGGAATCACGATGCGCCAGTAGATCGTCGGCAGGGACGCGCCGTCGACTTGCGCCGCCTTGATGATTTCATCGTCGATGCCGCGCAGGCCGGCCAGGAACAGGGCCATGACAAAGCCCGACGACTGCCATACGCCGGCGATCACCACCGTGTAGATGGCCATGTCGGAGTTCACCAGCCAGTCGAAGGTAAACGAGGTCCAGCCCCAGTCGTGCATGACCTTTTCCAGGCCCAGGCTGGGATTGAGCATCCATTTCCAGGCCGTGCCGGTGACGATGAAGGACAGCGCCATCGGATACAGATAGATGGCGCGCAGCGCGCCTTCGGCGCGGATTTTCTGGTCCAGCAGGATGGCCAGGAACAGGCCGATGGCGATGCTGCAACCGATGAACAGGACACCGAAGATGCCGAGGTTCTTGAGCGAGGTCCACCAGCGCTCGTTGTCGAACAGCTCGTAATATTGCACCAGGCCGGCGAACTCGTAGTTCGGCATCAGCCGCGATTCGGTCAGCGACAGCCAACCGGTCAAAAAGATAAAACCATAGACGAATACCAAGCTGGCGATGAGCGTGGGGCCCAGCACCATCTGCGGTATCCATCGGTCGAATTGCTTGCGTATGGACATAGGACAGCCGTAGAAGTAGAACTGCGTGTGGCGCCGGCCTGGCCGAAGCCAGGGCGGACGCCTGCGATGCATGCGATGCAGCGGGCGCCGGCGGGAGTGCCGGCGCCGTCGTGATTACTTCACTTTTGCCGCTTTGGCCAGCGCTGCGACCGCGTCTTTCGAGCTCATGTTGGTGTTCATGAACTTGGCGATGACGTCGGTCACGGCGCCTTGCGTGGCCGATGGCAGCGCCATGCCGTGGGCGAACGATGGCACCAGGCCGCCGGTCTTGTTGGTGGCGTCCATGTCTTCCATCGATTTCAGCGCGCAAGCGTCAAACTTGTCCTTCGATACGCCGGAACGCACGGGGATGGAACCCTTGTTCAGGTTGAAAATCGACTGGAACTTCGGATTCATGATGGCATTGGCCAGGGCGATCTGCCCTTTCTTCGCATTCGCATCCTTTTGCGTGAACATGGCAAACGAATCGATGTTGAAGGTGTAGGCCTTGTCCGTGCCAGGCGCTGCCACGCACAGGTAGTCCTTGCCCGGCACCTTGCCGGCGGCCGTGAACTCGCCCTTGGCCCAGTCGCCCATGAACTGGAAGCCGGCCTTGTTGTTGATGACCATGGCGGTCGCCAGGTTCCAGTCGCGGCCTGCCGCATCCTTGTCGATGTAGGTCTTCACCTTGCCCAGGGTGTCGAACACCTTGAGCATGGTCGGGCCGGTCAATTCCTTCTGGTCCAGCTTGAGGATGGCTTTCTTGTAGAACTCCGTGCCGCCCACGCCCAGCGCGACCGATTCAAACACGGTGGCGTCCTGCCAAGGCTGGCCGCCGTGGGCGATCGCGATGCCGCCCGATTTCTTGATCTTCTCGGCCGCGTCGAAGAACGCATCCCAGGTGGTCGGGGTGGTGGCCACGCCGGCTTTTTTCAGCACTTCCGGATTGACCCACATCCAGTTGACGCGGTGGACGTTGACGGGAGCGGCAACATAGTGGCCCTTGTATTTCATGATATCGGCGACGACTTTCGGCAGCACGGCATCCCATTTGCCTGCAATGGCGGCATCATCGATATTGGCCAGCACGCCTTCGGCGCCCCACTCCTGGATCGATGGGCCCTTGATCTGCGCAGCCGTCGGCGGGTTGCCGGAAATGACGCGGGTTTTCAGCGCGGTCGCGGCGTTTTCGCCAGCGCCGCCGGCCACGGCGAAATCTTTCCAGCCGAAGCCGCTTTCCTTCACGATTTGCTGCAACTGGCCCACGGACTTCGCTTCGCCGCCGGAGGTCCAGTAGTGCAACACTTCCACGTCGGTCGCAAACGCGCTGCCGGCAAATGCCAGGGTGGTCAATGCGGCCAGTTGGGTAATCTTGAATTTCAGTTTCATCTCCACATTCCTTTTTTGATCAAGCTTTTAGGGGGCTTCGGCATACGGGGCCGAAAAAGGTGAAATCTGCGCCTGTACCGGCGCTCTTGTGCTCAGACCCGCTTGCAAACGGGCATCATCTTGGTGTAAAGACGGCGCCGCGATCCATGACATGACTACATTGCATTTATATCACGGGACGGCGCCAAAAACGCATCCGCGAAGGATGCGCCAGGTTGATCGAGACTGACAACGCCTGCAAACTTAGAACCAGGTTTCCACCTGGAAACCGTAGGAGGTGCCGCTGGTATTGTTGTTGTAGATCGGGCCGCCGTTGTTCGACGCATTGACCGAGGCGGTGGCCGCATCGTTCCATTTGCCGTAGGTCACGAAAGCGCGCAACTCGGGACGCGACCACAGGCCGGGACCGGCCGAGATCGTCGGGGCGATGGTCAGCTTGGTCAGGCGCTTGGCCGGCAGGCCGCCCGCTTGCGTCACGCGGTCCGTGCCCAGTTCGCCCACCAGCTTGAAGTTGTTGGTGAACGCGTACACGGGACGCACGCCGACCGAGGTCCAGGTCGACGAACCGTTGGCGTTCGATTCGTCTTTTTGCCACAGGGCGACGAATTCCATGCCGAAGTTGGCCATCGGCTGGATCGCCATGTCATTGAAGATGCGCGTGCGTTTCACGTCCGAACCGAAATTGGTGTCGCCCGACGCGCCAAACTGCGCGCCCTTGCCGGTGCCAGGACCGACGCCGTACTGCACGCCGAAGGTATTGCCGCCGCCGAACACTTTCGCCTGGCGGTGGAAGGCCGACAACTGCCAGCCATTGTGCTTCTGGCCGTAAGCGTCGTTGTCCTTGCCTTCGCCGATGATGTAGGTCGCGGCCAGGTCCAGGGTGCCGTTTTCATTGACGGGAATCTCGCCGTAGATGAAGTTCTGGCGCACGGCCGATTTGGTGCTGACGACGCCGGTCTTCGACACGGTGTTGATGTCGTTGTCCTTGAAGAAGGCGTACGAGAATTTACCGGGGCCCGCAGGAATGCGGTCCAGGCCGGCGCCCGTGCCGTTCATGTTGATGTACTGCAAGTCCAGCATGTGGATGTCAGGACGGTAGTAGAAGCGCTTGCCGATCCAGGCCGTGCCGCCGTTCAGGAAATCGAGTCCCTGTGCTTCGACATAGGCCTTGACGATGCCCAGTTTGTTGTCGCCGAAATCCGAGTTGGGCGCGTAAGCGTTGACCCAGATGGTGGCCAGGTAGTTCACGCCGCCGGACTGGGCGACGGACTTGGTGTAGCCGAATTCCGTGTAGGCGTCGCACTCATTGCCCAGACGATATTTCATGGTATTGCCGCCCAGACCGAAGCAGCCTTGCGAACCGCCGCCGCCCGAGGTATTGCTGCCGGCGCCGGCGCGCAGGTAGCCATGAAAGCCTTCGGAATCGGATGGGTACATAGGGTCGGCGGCAGCGGAACCGCTGGCGATGGCCAAAACGATGGCAGCTGGCAGTGTCTTCAACACGGCCTTCAACATGTTGCGATGCAGCATGGTAAGTCTCCTCAGTAGTTATTTTTTATCTAGTCATTCGTGGCCGAATGTACTGGCCAGAATTCTTTCCAGCAGGGACATAGTAACTATACTACGAACAAATATCAACATATTATGTTGTAATCCTACGACTAGTCTGCGACACTTTATTTGCGTACCGACAGGCGAGTTGACTGGCCTGTTTTTTCCGCTGGCGCCACCGCATCTGGCACCTTGGACAGGCATTTGCGCAGGCATCCCGCATTTTTCGGCACGCGGCACGTATACGAATTAAAATCCTTGGTTTTTGCCCATAACGACAGTGCGCGGCCACGACCACGCACGCAGACGAGACAAAGCACCGCCATGAAAATTGATGAAAAAATGGAAGTAGCAGGCAGCGATCCAGCGGAGCGTTTCAGTGAAGGCCCGCGCCTGCTGGCAGACATCGGCGGCACCAATGCCCGCTTCGTGCTGGAAACGCGCCAGGGCCACCTGGAAGCGGTCGCCGTGCTGCCCTGCGACGACTACGCGTCGCTGCTCGACGCCATCACCGCCTATATGGATAGCAGCGAGGCGCGCGCCGCCGGTTCGGCACGCGTGCGCCATGCGGCCATCGCCATCGCCAATCCCATCGACGACGACAATATCCGCATGATGAACCATCACTGGTTCTTCTCGATCGAGGCGATGCGCGCCGCGCTGGGCCTCGACACCTTGCTGGTGGTGAACGACTTCACGGCGCTGGCCATGGCCCTGCCCTACCTGCGGCCCGACCAGCGCCAGCAGATCGGCGGCGGCATGGCGCGCGCCGACAGCGTCATCGGATTACTTGGTTCGGGCACAGGCCTGGGCGTGTCGGGCATGATCCCCGCGGAAGACCGCTGGATCGCGCTGGGCAGCGAAGGCGGCCACGTCAGCTTCGCCCCCTGCGACCAGCGCGAGATGGACGTGCTGTCCTTCGCCTGGCGCGAACTGTCGCACGTCTCGGCCGAGCGCCTCGCCTCCGGACGCGGGCTGGAACTGATCTACCGCGCCCTGTCCGACCGGGCTGGCCGGCATGACGTGCCGCCGCTGCTGGCGGCCGACATTACCAGCCGCGCCCTGAACAATGAATGCGACGTGTGCCTGGAAGCGGTCGACTGCTTCTGCGCCATCCTCGGCTCCATCGCCGGCAACGTGGCCATGACCCTGGGCGCCCTGGGCGGCATCTATATAGGCGGGGGCATCGTGCCGCGCCTGGGGCCTTTGTTCGAACGGTCGCAGTTCCGCGCCCGCTTCGAGCAAAAGGGCCGCCTGAACGAATACCTGGCGCAGATCCCCACGTTTCTGATCACGGCCGAACTGCCTACTTTTCTGGGCATCGCCGCCATCCTGGCGCAAAAGCTCAAGCGCGCCCATACCGGCGCGCCCGTGCTCGAATCCGTGCGCCAGGCGCGCGGGCGCATGAGTCCATCGGAATGCAAGGTGGCCGACTGGGTATTGAAAGAGCCGAACGCCATGCTGACCCTGCCGATCGCCGAAATCGCCCAGCGGGTCGGCGTGAGCCAGCCGACCGTGATGCGCTTTTGCCGCTCGATCGGTGTGCAGGGCCTGGCCGATTTCAAATTAAAACTCGCTTCCGGCCTGACGGGCGGCGCCATCACTGTGGCGCACTGCCACGTGGAGATTTCGGACTCCGACGCGGAACTGGCGCGCAAGGTGCTGGGCAATAATGCCTCGGCAGCGCTGGCCATGCGCGACATGCTCGACGTGAAGGCGCTGACGGCGGCCATCGAACTGCTGCGCGGCGCGCAGCGCGTGGAATTGCTGGCCGTGGGCAGCGCCCGCGTGGTGGCCGACGACATGCAGCACAAGCTGCTCAATCTGGGCATCGTCAGCAGCTTCTTTGCCGATCCGCAGGCGCAGGAAATGAGCGCCGCCATGCTCAAGCCGGGCGACGTGGCGCTGGTCATTTCCCGTTCGGGCGCCCTGCCCGACCTGCTGCGTACCGTCAAGGTGGCGCAGGGCTGCGGCGCCCGCGTGCTGGCGATCACGGCCAGCGGTTCGCCATTGGCCAAGCTGGCCGACGTGCTGCTGACCCTGAACCACCCGGAAGGCAACCTCAATTTCGTGCCCATGATCGTGCGCCTGCTGCAGCTGATGATGCTCGATATCCTGTCGGTGGGACTGGCGCGGCGCGACACGGCGCAGCGCACCAGCGCCGCCCAGCTGGAAGAGGGTCAATTGCACGGCATGCGCATCAGCGGCAAGCTGAAATTCGGTGGCCACCTCGAATAAGGCGGCGCATGCCGCCCACGCCGCCGCCGACACGGCCAGCGGCGCCACCGTGCACGACGTGGCGCGCCTGGCCGGCGTCTCGGCCATGACGGTATCGCGCGTCATCAACGGGCGCGCCAGCGTCAGCGCGGCCACGCGCGACAAGGTCGAGGCGGCCATCGCCAGCCTGCGTTACCAGCCCAACCTGGCGGCCCGTGCCGCCCGCACGGGCACCCTGCGCATCGGCTTGCTATACAGCAACCCCAGCGCGGCCTTCCTCAGCGAATTTCTCGTCGGCGCCATGGACCAGTGCCGCCAGGGCGGCGGCCAGCTGCTGCTCGAACGCTGCGAAGACCTGGACAGCCAGCGCGCCGGCATCGATTGCCTGGTGGCGGCCGGCGTGGATGGCATCCTCGTGCCGCCACCCCTGTGCGATTCACCGGAAGTGCTGGCGCAGCTCAATACCATGGGCATCCCCGCCATCGCCGTGGCCACGGCGCGCCCTTCGCCCGGCGTCTCGGCCGTGCGCATCGACGACTACGAGGGCGCGCTGGCCATGACGCGCCATCTGCTCGCGCTGGGCCACCGCGACATCGGCTTCATCGAAGGCGACCCGGCGCACACGCCCGCCCTGCTGCGCCGCCAGGCCTTCGAGGACGCCATGCGGGAAGCGGGCTTGCAGGTGCCGCCGCACAGGGTGGCGCAAGGCTATTTTACCTACCGTTCGGGGCTCGACGCGGCGCGCCGGCTGCTGGCGCACGAACCGCACCCCAGCGCCATCTTCGCCAGCAATGACGACATGGCCGCCGCCACCCTGGCCGTGGCGCACGGCATGGGCTTGCAGGTGCCGGCGCAATTGAGCGTGTGCGGCTTCGACGACACGCCCGTCGCCAGCACCGTCTGGCCCGAGCTGACCACCATCCACCAGCCCATCGCCGACATGGCGCGCGCCGCCGTCAAGCTCGTCATCGACGAGATACGCCAGCGCCGCGCCGGGGAGACGGCGCCCGCCACGCATCACTTGATGGAATTTACCCTGGTAGAGCGCGCATCGTCGGGCAGCTATGCGCCGCCGACGGCACAGGGCCAGCGCAGGCCTTGACGCTGCCGGAACAGGCGATGCCACCACCCGCCATTCCGGCGCACCCGGCCCTACAACGCCTCGGTCAAGGCGGGGCTGCCGATGGAAGTGACGGCATAACCGTTGCGGCCAGCGCTTTTTGCCTTGTAGAGCGCCGTATCGGCCGCCGTCAAGATTGCCCCCGCCGTCGTATCGCCGCGGGTGCAGAACGCCAAGCCGACACTGGTGGTGACATGCAGACCGATACCGCCGCAATCAAAGTGCACGGCCATCCCTTGCACGATTTTCTTGCCCAGTACCGCGAGCTCGGACTGCTCCGTCAGTTGTTCGAAAATAATGACAAACTCGTCGCCGGCAAGGCGCGCCACCGTGTCGGAGGCCCGGACGCAAGCTTTGAGCCGTTTGGCAAATTCAATCAATACCAGATCGCCGATACCATGCCCATATGTGTCATTTATTTTTTTGAAATAGTCGATATCCAGATACGCCAGCGCCAGGCCCGTGCCAGCGCGCCGCGCACGCGTCAATGCCGCGGCCAGCGCCTCGTCAAACATGCGCCTGTTGTGCAGGCCCGTCAGCATGTCAGTACGCGCCAGAGCGGCGAGGTTGTTTTCCGCCGCTTCCCTCTGCAGCGACAGCGCATAGAATGCACGGCTCAGCTTTCCGAACTCGTCTTTACGGGCGATATCAAACACCGCAATATCGGCATTGCCTGAGCGTATGCTCGCCACATGCCGGCCCAGATCGCCCAAAGGACGCAAGAGCAGCATCACCGCGATCCAGCCGGCACAACTGGCCAGAAAGGCCACGCCTGACGAAGCAATGATGACTTTGGCATACATATCGGTGACCGGCGTGAATGCCTCGCTTTCAGGATAGACGGCGCCGATGATCCAATCTCCCGCGCGCAAATGCTTGTAAGTCATAATTGCCTGCACGCCCAGCTTGGTTTTACCTTGCGTCCAACCGTCGAATCCCCGCAATGCGGCCAAGGTGGAAGGGGTTGCGCCGCCCGTTTCATCATGCACCCGCTTCAGGACGCGCGCCGGGTCCGGATGGTGGAGTATCGTGCCGTCGTCGGTCAACATGAACAGATAACCGCTCTTGCCCGGCTTGAGCTGCTCCCACTGGCCAAAAAATGTCGGGCTTTGCAAATTGAGACTGCCAGCGATTACATACAGCAATTTTCCGGCTTTGTCATAGATCGGTTCGGTTACCAGCACAACGGGCTTGCCAGACAGCTGGCTCTTGAATGGACGCGATATCACGCCTTCCCTGAGCTTCACGGTATCGATAAAATATTCGCGCGCAGCGAAATTGAGCTTGCCGGCCACGCGCCGGTCATTCATGCTGGCAATCAGTTTCCCGGTAGCATCAAAGGCGACGAGATTGAAAAATTCCTCGCGCAGGGTTGGATGATTTTCTATAAATGCCTGCATCCGCTGCGGATGTTCATACACATCCGCAGGCAGCCCTTCCGCCAGCACCTTGAGCAGCGCTTTCTTGGCATTCAAGTCTTCGTCGATATATGCCGCGGCACTGGTCAGCAAGGCATATTGCTGATTGCCGATAACGGATACCATCTGCCCTTGCGCGACAGACAGCGATGTGAGCGCAACAGAACCCGTTGCGCACAGCACCAGTACGCCCACGAGCACAGTCATCTTGAATTTGAAGCTCCGGGGATTGAAAAAATTCCAGATCTTATGCATGCGGACTTCCTTCTCAGCGCCCGTGCTCTGTAAAGCGCACGGACCCGGCCAAGTGGCGCCATGCATGGCAATGGGAAGCACGGCATATTGGTCAGCGCATGACTTCGAACCTATCCCCGGATGAATACACTCCCAGAACAGGCTCTTGACATGGCAAGAGAGCAAATCTTACGCCTATTCTCGCAAAAAGGGCGCCCTGGCGCCGCTGAATAGACACGCCATCCCCACATCATCGCCATATCGTACGCTCCAGCAACGATTCCACCACTTGCACCGCTGGCGGCGAACCGCCTGCCGCCAGCAGGCGCCCGCCACGCATCCTCTGATGGCGCTTACCTTGATGTAACGGGCGTCGACAGGGCCAGCGCGCTAGTCAGACGCGGCCAGGCAGGCTCAGGGCTGCATCCCGGGCACTTGCATTTCCGCCTTGCGCGCTGCGATCTGGCCGCCCATGGCCAGCAGATCGAGCTGCGCCTCGCGCGCGCGCGGAAAAATCTCGCCCTCCTCTTCCTGTACGTGCTGCTCGATCTGCCTGGACAAGACCTTGACCTTGGCGTCGTACAAGTCTTCGCCGGGCGCCATGGCGACGATTTGCGCGATCAATTCCTTGGCCGAGGCGTGCTCGACGATGGCTTCGTCGATCAAGTCTTCGTTCAGGCGGCTGGCGTCGCGCACGGCCGGATAAAAGATTTCCTCTTCCGCCATCGCATGCTTGCTCAATTCCTCGCAGATTTTCAGCGCCAGCTTGCGTTTGCTGGCGAGCGACCTGTCGCTGAGCCCCTCGTACTGTTCGAACAAGTCCTTCACCGTCTGATGATCTTGCGTCAGCAGTTCGATCGCATCCATGTCTTGCATACCGGCATTTTGCTGGGAAACGGACGCTGCCTGATGGGATTGGGTGGCCATGATGTTTTCTCCAGGTGTGCAATGAAGTCCCCATTCTAGACAGGGCCATGCGGCGTGCATGTAGGAGGATTGCCAACGTCAAGGTAGGCCTGGCGGGAAGGTCAACGCGTTTCGATGCAGATCAAGCTGACCATGATAAATTTTTGCATTGCGTAAAAAATATGCGTGGTGCGCCTGCCTGCCGGCGCACCGCGCCATACGACTTAACGCAGCTGCGTGCGCTGCGCCAGCGATTCCACCAGGTCCACCGAGGGCGGCGAGCCGCCGGCCGCCAGGCAGGCGCCTGCTCCGGCCGCGACGGCAAAGCGCAAGTGCTGGCCGCCGTCCGCATCGGGCCGGTACATCAGGCTGTACAGCAAGCCGCCGATGCTGGCGTCGCCCGCGCCCACCGAGTCGACCACCTCGATGGCGGGCGGGGCCGCCTGCCATGTCTGCTCGCCCAGGTACAGCGCCGCACCTTGCGCGCCACGCGTATACAAATACGTGGCGTGCGGATTCCAGCCGCGCAGCACGGCAAACGCGCCATCGATGTCGTCGTGGCGGAACAGGCCCGCCAGATCTTCATCGGACACCTTGATCACGTCGGCCAGCTCCGTCATGCGGCGCAGGGTGGCGTCGTAGCGCGCATCCATCATGATGCGGAAATTCGGGTCGTAGCTGATTTTCACGCCGGCCGCCTTGAGCTCCTGCGCCAGCGCCACCAGCTTGCCGGCCAGCGGTTCGCGCGCCAGGCTGATGCCGCCGAAATGCACCCATTGCGCGCCCTGCATCCAGCCGGCCGGCAGTTGCGCCGCGTCGAAATGCAGGTCGGCGCTGTCGTCGCCGATGAAGTAATACGTGGGTGGATGCAGTTCATGCACGATGGCCAGCAACGGCGACTTCGCGCGGCGCTGCAAGAAGCGCATGTCCAGGCCCGCCGCGTCGGTCGCTTGCGCCAGTGCGTCGCCGAAGACGTCGAGGCTGACGGCGCCCGCAAAGGCGCTGGGCACGCCCAGGCGCGCCATCACGCGCGCCACGTTCCAGGTCGAGCCGCCCACCTGGCTGCTCCAGGCGTCCGGGCCCGTGCGCAGCATGTCCGTCAGCGCTTCGCCGGCCGACACGAATTGTGGAAATTCACGCGGGAAGGCGGCGCTCATGCGGCACCTTTGAGCACGTTCAGCACTTCATAGCAGGCGCCCATGGTGTGGTAATCGGTCTTGCCGGCCGGGCTTTTCTCGTTGCTGATTTTCTGGTTCTCGGGCGTCAGGATGCGGTACCAGGCGCCGTGTTCGTGGTCGACGAAATGCTTCCAGCTGTAGTCCCATATCTTGTCGTAGCTTTGCCAGTAGGCGTCGTCGCCCGTGCGCGCGGCCAGCACGGCGGCGGCGGCGAAGCTTTCCGCCTGCACCCAGAAGTATTTGTCGCCGTCGCAGATTTCATCGTGCGGGCCGAAACCGTAGTGGATGCCGCCATGCGCGCCATCCCAGGCCTTCGCCAGCGCCGTGTCGTACAGTGCGCGCGCACGGGGCAGCAGCCACTCCGATGGTCCGGCCATGAACCGGCTGTGGCGCTCCATGATCAGCAGCAGCTTGGCCCATTCCGTGAAGTGGCCGGGCTGGTAGCCCCAGGGACGGAAGATATTGCTCTTGTCGTGCAGGTTGTAATCCCAGTCGATAGCCCAGTCGGGCGTGTAGTGTTCCCAGATCATGCCGTTGGCCAGGCCCGCCTGGCGCACCGTGATGTTGTGCGCCAGGGTTTCGGCGCGGTGCAGGTAGCGCGCCTCGCCCGTCGCCTCGAATGCGGCCAGCATGGCTTCGCACGCGTGCATGTTCGCGTTCTGGCCGCGGTAGCCGTCCAGGGTGGACCAGTCGGCGCTGGCCACGTCCGCATACAGGCCGTGTTCGGGCAGCCAGAAGCGCTGTTCCATCAATTCGAAGGTTTCGTCCAGGTAGGCGCGCGCTTCCGCCACGCCCGCTTGCAAAGCGTGGGCATAGGCGAGCAGCACGAAGGCCAGGCCGTAGCAGTGGTTGGCGCCGTCTTCCACCGTCTTGACGCCGTCTTTCCACGACAGTTGCCAGGCATAGCCGCCCGTGGCCGGGTCGCGGTGCACGTCGCGCAGGAAGGCCACGCCGTGGCGCAGCGCCGCCTGGTAATCGTCGCCGCCGAAGCGGCGGTGCGCCATGGCGTAATTGAAGATGAAGCGCGTGCTGCTGACCAGGTGCCGCGTGGCATGGTCGTAGACGGTGCCGTCGTCGAGGAAGAAGTGATAAAAGCCGCCGCTCGGGTCAAACGCGCGCGGGTGGTAGAAATGCATCGTGTGCTGGATGTGCTTTTCAAGCATGGCCCTGGAGCGAAAATCGGGATTCATGGGTCTCTCATGATATTGTTATCGATAACAATGATGATAGCATGCCGTTTCCGCCCCGTCTCGTCCACTTAAGGGGGCGTGGCTGACTTGCGCTTTTCACGCCACAGCGCCGCCTTGGCCGGGTCGGCCGCCTGTCCCAGCTCGCCCTTATCGTACACCTTGACCAGCCGTTCGATGGCTTCCGCGTCGCCCTGCTTCGCCGCCAGCAGGTACAACTCGAAGGGCTGGGGCGCCGGCCCTTGCCGGGTAGGGCCGCCGCGGCCCTGCTCCAGCAGCCGCGCGAAGCCCGTCTGGCCCGGGGGACTCTTGGCGATGGCCGCCATTTCATACCAGCCCAGCGCCGCCTCGTCACTCTGCGGCACGCCCTGCCCCACTTCATACGAGTAGGCCACATTGTTCAAGCCCGGCGGATCGAGCGCCTTGGCCGCCTGCATGTACCAGCCGAACGCTTCCTTGCGCTGCGTCTCGTCCTTGGCCGTCATCATCAGCCGGTAGCCGATTTCATTGTAGGCGGGAATAAAACCGTTTTCGGCATAGAACTTCAGCCAGTGCAGCGCGTGCGCCTGTTCTGCCGGACTGCTGTGGATGTTTTCAAAGTGCTGGGCCACCATGAAGTTGGCCAGTTCCACGCCTTGCGCGGCGCCCTTGCGCGACCAGTATTCGCCCAGCTTGCGGTCCGCCGCCATGCCCTGCCCCAGCGTATAGGCGACGCCCAGGAATGCCTGCGCCGGGCCATAGCCGCCCTCGGCCGATTTCCGCATCCACGCCAGGCCGGCGTCAACGTCACGCGGCGTGCCCTCGCCCTCGTGCAGCATCTGCGCCAGCTCCAGCTGGGCGGCCGAATCGCCCCCTTCGGCGGCGCGGCGCGTCTTGTCGTAGGCGGCGATTTTTTCCGGCGACAGGTCGGCCGGGCGGTTGACCACGGCCTGCACCTTCGCGCGCATGTCGTCGAGGCCGGACATATCGAATTCGGCCAGCGCCGGATGCTGGCGCGGTTCTTTGGAGGGCGCAGGCTGCGCCAGCACGGGCTGCGCCAGCGCCAGGGTCAATAACAATACGATGGTCTTCATTTCTTCTCGCTTTCCGCCAGCCTGGCGCGCCATTCGGCGGCGTCTTCGGCATTCGCCTGTTGTCCCAGTTCACCCTTCACGTACACGTCGAGCATGCGCCGCATGGCGGGCAAGTCGCCGCTCCATGCCGCCCGCTCGTACCAGACCAGGGCCAGCTTGTCCGACTGCGCCACGCCCAGGCCCAGCTCGTGCGCGCGGGCCAGGTTGCGCATGCCGGCCGGTTCCTTTTCACGCGCCGATCTGTCATACCAGCGGAAGGCCTCGCCGCGCTCCTGCTCATCGGCGGCTGCGCGCATCAGGTGCTCGCCCAGCGCATTATAGGCAGGAATAAAGTGTTCTTCGAGCGCGGCCTTCTTCAGCCAGATGATGGCCAGCGCCTGTTCTTCGGCAGGGCTGCTGCCATCGATGAATTCCAGCGCCAGCATGGTTTGCGCCAGCGCGTCGCCCTGCGCCACGCCCTTGCGCAGCCAGTACTCTCCCTGCACGCGGTCGATGGGCACCTTGCCGCCCACCGTGCAGGCCAGCCCCAAAGCTGCCTGCGCCGGCGCATAGCCGCCTTCGGCCGACTTGCGTATCCAGGCCATCGAGTGCGCCGTGTCTTGCGGCGCGCCGACGCCCAGCTGCAGCATGCGCGCCAGTTCCAGCTGCGCCTCCACGTCGCCCGTTTCGGCCACGCGCCGGGTTTCGGCAAATTCGGCGATGCTTTCCGGACTATGGCTGGCCACATCGGCCCGCGCCTTGATGGCGATCAGCTGCAGATCGAGCAAGGTAGGCGAGGTTTGCGCCAGTACAGGCAGCGGCAATAGCAAAGGGAGCAGCAATAGTAATTTCCTGGTCATGCGGCGGTGTCGACAAGAAGAAAACACGCATGGTAGCCGATGCCATGCGGGACAGGCGCGCACGGTAGGCGAAGTTTGACAGGGGGCGTTGGCAGGCTTACATTGCACGGGCTCACCACAGACACAGGAATGCCATGAACCTTCTATCGAAAACCGCCCTGACCCTGCTGCTCGCCGCCGCCTGCGTGGGTGCCAGCGCCGCAGACACCCGGCTGGCCGGCTGCGCCGCCAAGCGCGAAAGCATCCGCAGCGAATTGCAGCAGGCGCAGGAACAGGGCCTGTCCGACAAGGTCGCGGGCCTGACGCGCGCGCTCGACGAAGTCAACGCCCACTGCCGCGACAACGCGCTGGTCGAACGCCACAACAAGAAGGTGCTGAAGGCGCAAGCGAAAGTGAACCAGACGGAGCGTTCGCTGCGCCTGGCCCAGGAAGCCAATAAAGAGCCGAAGAAGATCGCCAAGCTGGAAGGCAAGCTGGAAAAAGCCAGGGCGGAACTGGCCGCCCTGCAGGCGCAGCAGCCTTAGGCTTTTTCGCCCAGCAGCTGATAAATGCTGGAAAAATCCAGCGCGCCCGCCCCCGCCTTGCTGTGCAAGCTATATAAATTGCGCGACAGGGCGCCCAGCGGCACGCTCGCCCCGCTGGCCAGCGCGCTTTCCACGGCCAGGCCCAGGTCTTTCAGCATCAGGTCGACGCCAAAGCCGCCCGTGTAGCCGCGCGACGCGGGCACGCTCTCGGCCACGCCGGGACACGGGTTGTACACCTCCAGGGTCCAGTTGCGGCCCGAGCTTTTCGCCATCACGTCCGACACCACTTTCGGATCGAGGCCATTGGCCACGCCCAGGCGTATCGCCTCGCTGGTGCCGATCATCAAAATCCCCAGCAGCATGTTGTTGCAGATCTTGACCGTCTGCCCGCAACCCGAGCCGCCCGCATGGAAGATGGCCTTGCCCATGACGTCCAGGTAGGGGCGCGCCGCCGCCAGCGCGGATTCTTCGCCGCCCACCATGAACGTCAAGGTGCCGTTGGTGGCGCCCGCCGTGCCGCCCGACACGGGCGCGTCCAGCATGGGCATGCCCTTTTCCTCGGCCGCGCGGCCCACCTGGCGCGCCGCCTCGGTGGAAATCGTCGAACAGTCGATCAGCAGAGTGCCGGGCCGCGCCTGCGCCAGGATGCCCGCGTCGCCCAAAGGGTTACCCAAATAAGCGCCCAGCACGTGGCGGCTGGCCGGCAGCATGGTGATGACGATGTCGGCCTGGCCTATCGCCGCGCCCTGGTCGTCGGAGACGAGGCCGCCGCCGGCGGCAAACTGCTGCACGCTGGCCGGCAGCAAGTCGAAACCCGTCACCGCATGGCCGGCCCGCACGAGGTTTTGCGCCATGGGCAGCCCCATGTTGCCCAGGCCGATGAAAACGATATTGGTGCTCATCGCCGCCTCCTTATTTCATCGCAATGGTGGTATTGACGCCGCTGCCGCCATCGTCCGGGGCGAACCAGCGCGCCGTGACGGTCTTGGTCTGCGTCCAGAAATACAGGGCTTGCTTGCCGTTCGGGCCCAGATCGCCCAGTTTCGACGCGCGCGAGCCCGTGAAGCTGAAATAGGCGACGGGCACGGGGATGGCCACGTTGATGCCCACCTGCCCCACGTCGATCTCGTTCTGGAACTTGCGCCCCGCCCAGCCGGACGAGGTGAAGATCGAGGTGCCGTTGCCGTTCGGGTTGGCGTTGATGAAGGCGATCGCTTCGTCGAGCGTCTCCGTCTCGACCACGCACATGGCGGGGCCGAAGATTTCCTGCGTGTAGACGGCGTTCGACGCAGCCACCTTCGAGAAAATCGTCGGGCCCATGAAGTTGCCGCCCTCGTAGCCGGCCACCTTGTGGCCGCGGCCGTCGAGCAGCAGCTCCGCGCCCTCATCCACACCCGCCTGGATCAGCTTTTCCGCGCGCTGCATGGCCGCCTTGGACACCATCGGACCCAGGTCGGCCGTGCGGTCGCTGCCAGGTCCCACTTTCAGCGCTTGCGAGCGGGCAACGATTTCCGGCAGCCAGGAGCGGGCCTCACCCACCAGCACGACGACGGAATTGGCCATGCAGCGCTGGCCGGCCGCGCCGAACGCGGCGCCGATCAGGTTATTGATCGCCTGTTCCTTGTTGGCGTCGGCCAGCACCACGCAATGGTTTTTCGCGCCCATCATCGATTGTGCGCGCTTGCCCGATTCGCTGGCGCGGCGGTAGACATGCGTGCCCACATGGGTGGAGCCGATGAAGGACACGGCCTTGATGTCGGGATGGTCGCACAGCATGTTGACGACGTCGGCGCCGCCATGCACGACGTTCAGCACGCCCGCCGGCAAGCCCGCCTGGTACATCAGTTCGACCAGGTACATGGTCGATGACGGGTCCTGCTCCGACGGTTTCAGGACAAACGTATTGCCGCAGGCGATAGCGATGGGGAACATGAAGCATGGCAGCATGACGGGGAAATTGAAGGCCGTGATGCCGGCGCCCACGCCCAGCGGCTGGTAGATATTGTAGACATCGACGCCCGTGGCCGCGTTTTCCGCGATTTCGCCCAGCTGCAGGGTGGCGATCGAGCACGCGTGCTCCACCACTTCCAGACCGCGCATCACTTCCCCTTCCGCGTCCGGCAGGGTCTTGCCGTGTTCGCGCGTGATCAGTTCGGCCAGGGCGCCGATGTTTTCACGGATCAGCTGCTGGTACTTGAGCATGATGCGCATGCGCGCCGCCAGCGGGGTATTGCGCCACGTTTTAAATGCTTCCTTGGCCGTGGCGACGGCCAGATTGACTTCGTCGGGCGTGGAAAACGGCACCCTGGCGACGATGTCCTGCGTGGCCGGGTTGACAACGTCGCGCCATTCCGTGCTGGCCGAGGCGTGATGCTTGCCGGCGATGTGCAGGGGGATGGCGGGGACTGAGGTGAGGGCTTGGTTCATGATTGAGGCTCCGGGTGTGCGATGTTTGTTCAGCTAAACCCAACGGCGTAAAGCTGGGGTCAGACCCGACGGGTCTGACCCCGGAATTATTTTTTAACGAGATTGCACGCCGCCCCATCCATCGGCTTGAACGCCTGGTCGGCGGGAATGGTGGACAGCACTTTCAGGTAGTCCCACGCGCCTTTCGATTCGGCCGGGGTCTTCACCTGCACCAGGTACATGTCGTGGATGACGCGGCCGTCGGGGCGGATCGAGGCGTTGTTCATGACGGCGTCCTTGATCGGCAGCTCGCGCATTTTCTGGGCGACGATCTTCGAGTCGTCGCTTTTCGCGGCCGCCACCGATTTCAGGTAGTGGTAGACGCTCGAATACACGCCCGCCTGCACCATGGTCGGCTTGGCGCCCTTGTTGAGCGCCTCGAAGCGCTTGGCGAAGGCGCGGCTGCGGTCATCGAAATCCCAGTAAAAGCCGTCCGCGTAGACGAGGCCCTGGGCCGTTTCCAGCCCCAGCGCGTGCACGTCGGAGAGGAATACCAGCAAGGCGGCCAGGCGCTGGTCCTTGCCGCTGCCGATGCGGAATTCGCGCGCCTGCTTGATGGCCGAGACGGTGTCCGCGCCGCCGTTGGCCAGGCCGATCACCTGTGCTTTCGACCCTTGCGCCTGCACCAGGAAGGACGAGAAATCCGACGCGTTCAGCGGATGGCGCACGGCGCCCAGCACCGTGCCGCCATTGCGCTTGACGACTTCGCTGGCGTCCTTTTCCAGCGAGTGGCCGAAGGCGTAATCAACGGTGACGAAATACCACGACTTCTGTCCCAGCTTGGTCAGCGCCGCCGCCGTGCCGGCCGCCTGCGAATACGTGTCGAACATCCAGTGGAAGCCGTTCGGCGAGCAATCCTCGTTCGTCAGGCGCCCCGTGGCCGGGCCGCTGAACATGGCGATGCCGCCCTTCTCTTTCATCAGTTTTTGCACGGACAGGGCCACCGAGGAATTGGTCAGATCGGCGATGGCGTCGACCTTGTCGCGGTCGATCCATTCGCGCGCCTTGGAGGCGGCGATGTCGGCCTTGTTCAGGTGGTCGGCCGAGAGGATCTCGATCTTCATGCCCTTGCATTCGGCCTTCAGACAATCCTCGACGGCCATCTGGCTGGCGACGACGGAGCCGCGCCCGCCCATGGCCGAATACGGGCCGGACATGTCGGTCAGGATGCCGACCTTGACGACGCCATCGGAAATCTGCGCGTGCGCGCCGGTGAAAGACAGGGAAAGCGCCAGCGCGCCCATGGCCAGAACGGTTTTTTTCATGCGTGTCTCCAGGTGAACGGGTTTTTCTTATATGTATAGATGCATTCTGCATGTGTAAAAATATGCACTCAAGTGAAATTAATGCATAATTCCTTTGCAAAAATGCACAAGGAGAACAAAGTGCTCGATTGGGACAATGTACGGGTCTTCCTGGAACTGACGCGCAGCGCAGGCCTCGTCGACGCGGCGAAAAAGCTGGGCATCGACCATTCCACCGTGTCGCGGCGCATGCGCAAGTTCGAGGAGCAGGTGGGCACGCAATTGTTCGACCGCAACTACGTGGGCTACCAGCTGACGCCCGAAGGCCACCGCCTGATGGAATACGCGGAAACCATGGAAAGCACGGTGTTTGCCGCCACCGAGGAATTGGGCGAACACAACCGATTGCTGTCGGGCCAGGTGCGCCTGGGCGCTACCGAGGGCTTCGGCGCCATCGTGCTCGCGCCCCACCTGGCGCAGTTTTGCGGACGATACCCGCACATCAGCGTGGACCTGATCGCCGTGCCCCGTTTCGTCAGCCTGTCCAAGCGCGAGGCGGACGTGGCCATTTCCATCGAACGGCCCCTGTCCGGCCCGTATGTCGTGACGAAGTTGTCCGATTACCGGCTGAAACTGTACGCCACGCCAGGCTACCTGGCGCGCCACGCAGCGATCACCAGCGTGGCGCAGCTGGCGCAGCACCCGATCATCGGCTATGTGGACGACCTGGTCTTCAGTTCGGAGCTGCGCTACATGGACAACGTGGCACCCGATTCCCTGCGCGCGTTTCGCAGCACCAGCGTCATCGCCCAGTACCACGCGGCGCGCGCGGGCCAGGCACTGGCGATCCTGCCCTGCTTCGTGGCGCAGCAGTCGAACGAACTGGTGCCCGTGCTCGACGGCGAGATCGACCTGCTGCGCGCCTTCTGGATGATTTCGCCCAGCGAGCGGCGCAACATCGCCCGGGTCAGCGCCCTGTGGAACTACCTGCGCAGCGCCATCGATTTGAATCACGCCTATCTGATGGGCGAGACGGCCACGCCCAGCTGGCCAACTTGAGCACACTGCGGCGCGCTACACTGTCGCCACATATTAATTACTAACAACGCCTGATAAAACCGTAGCGAGCGGAAGGGAGTTGTGGTCGAGACGCGCAACTGTACGAAGGTACAGTGAGCATCGCAGGCCGCGACTACCGACGCGCAGTAGGTTTTGGCAGGTGTTTCAGGAGATCGCCATGCTGATAGATGCAAACCAGGCCGTACTGGTCATTGTCGACCTGCAAGGCCGCTTGATGCCGGCCATCCACGACGCCGGCCTGGTGCTGGCGCAAAACCTGCGCCTGGCCAGGATCGCCCGCCTGCTCGACGTGCCCGTGCTGGGCACGGAACAGAACCGCCAGGGACTGGGGCCGAACGTGGAGGAGATCGCCGCCCTGTGCGAACGGACCTTGCACAAGACGCATTTCGGCGCCTGTGCCGACGGCTTGCAGGCGATCTTGCCGCCCGGACGCAAACAGATCGTCGTCACGGGTTGCGAAGCCCATGTGTGCATGCTGCAGACGGCCATCGGCCTGCTCGAGCTCGGGTATGACGTCATCATCGCCATCGACGCCGTCGGTTCGCGCCAGGCCGCCAGCCGCGACGCGGCGCTGGCCCGCCTGGGCAAGCTGGGCGCGCAGCTGGTGACGGTGGAAATGCTGGCCTTTGAATGGCTACGCGACTGCAAGCACCCGCGTTTCCGCGAGGTATTGGCGCTGATCAAATAGGCACTCCTTTACGCAGGATCAAACCCATCGGCTGCCCGTTTGCTAGCTTGGTAACAGCGTCGCCATCTTGAACGGCGCAACTGTCCAACCGAGCTGGAGAACCATCATGGCCTATATCCTGCGGGGCAAGCTGTGCGGCTTGATCTGTGCCGAATGTCCGGAACCGTTGTCGCACGTCATCGTGCGCCTGTACCGGCCGCGCGACACGCAAAACGTCACGGCCCTGGCCGTGGCCAGCGCCAAGGAGACCTTCGCCATCCTCTCTGACGAGGAAGTGCAGGCGAAAGCCCCCTTCCTGCTGGCCGAAGCGCGCACGGATGACGACGGCAACTACAGTTTCACCCTGGAAGGCGATTACCAGGGCGAGGCTGTGGAGGTCGATATCCTGTGCCCCACCGTGCCCCATTTGAAGCCGGGACCGAAAGACCCCGTGCCGCTGCAATTTTCCATCACCACCATCCAGCCCCGCTGGCGCCAGGTCGACAACGATTTCGTCGCCATCTGGGATTATTGCCTGCCGCAACGCTTCTGGTGCCTGGTGCGCGCCCGCTTCGGCGCCTGGACCATCTGCGGACGGCTGCGCACCTGCGATGCGCCGCACACGCCGATCGCGGGTGCCACCGTGCGGGCGTTCGACGCGGACTGGCTGCAGGACGATGCGCTGGGCGTTGCCGTCACCGATGCCACAGGGCGCTTCCGCATCGACTACCTGACGTCGGACTTCACGCTCACGCCGTTCTCGCCGTTCATCAACGTGGAGTTCACCAGCGGGCCCGACGTGTACTTCACGGCGCAGCTGGGCAGCGTCACCATCCTGTCGGAAACGCAGGCCAACGGGCGCCAGCCGGGGCGCGAAAACGTGGGCCACTGTTTCTGCGTGGAATTGTGCTCGAAAGAAGTGCTACCGCCCGATGTGGAAGGCGTGCCCCACTGGCAGCAGGTGGAAGTGTTCGACATCCACCCCTTCCCCTCGCTGGCGGGCTTTTCCGCGCAAGGCTATGCGGGCGGCCCCGGCGCCTCGTACGTGTTCGCCGGCGGCGTCACATTGAAAGGCAATTGCCCGCTGCGCAACAGCGCCATTCCCGCCAATCCGCTCGAATACCGTTTCCTCATCGGCGAATGGTCCTGGCCGGGCGGCACGGACGACCCGACAGCCTTGCCGACGGTGCCGCCGGCCAGCCTGGCGCCGCTCACGCAAGTGCTAGGCACGCTCGTCGGCTATGTGTTTTATACGAATGGACTGGGCTTGGCCGACTCGGCGCAGGTGATCGTCGATGCGGGCGACTTGAAACCGGGCGGCTGGATACGCGTGGACGGCAAGCCCGTCACCGTGGACATGCGCGACGGCACGACGGCCGTCGTCAACGTGGCGCCCAACATCTTCCTGCGCACCTTCGATTTGCTCACCGTGAATACGCCCGCCATCACCAGCCTGCATCCGGCCAAGCTGCCGGGCGGCTTGCCCATCCTCGACGCGGGCCGCAGCCTGACGGTGGCCGAAAGCGAACCGATACGCCGCTACCGCCTGGGCTTCGAAGTGCGTGACGGAAATACCCTGGCGCTCGTGGCCACGGACGGGCTCGACTCCATCGTCTTCGACAACTCGCCCGTCATCGTGGCGCTGGACCTGGAAGAGTTGCGCAGCAATGCCTGCAACCCCATCGCGGGCGGCCTCGTGCATATCCTGTACACGATCGACCATCCGCATTTGCGCTTTTTCAATATCACGATTTCCAACAACAACGGCATCCAGCATCCGCCGCCACCGCTGCCGGCCGCCAGTTTCACGCCGCCTCCACCGCCCAGCAATTATCTGTTCCGCGGCGGCGCAGGCGGGCCTCACCTGTCGGGCAACAATGGCGGCTTCCCCGTCAACGTGGCGCTCGACCCGCCGTGCGCCTACAGGGTGGCCATCGGTTGGCAGACGCGGCATTACCTGGCGTCCAGCCACAGCATTGACAGGCTGTACTGCAAATAGAATAGGCTTGATTCAGAAGTAACGCACCCACGCCTGCTGCGACGTGCGCTTGTAATTGGCAAACGCGCGGCAGGGAAAGTACAGCACGGGCATCAGCAGCAAGGCCAGCAGCCAGACTTGCCAGATGTGCTCGACGCCGTAGCGGGTGCCGTGATTGGCGCCCAGCACGGCCGTCAAGGTCAGGCCGATGGCCAGCAGCAGATACAGATGCAGCAAGTAGTAAAACATGGGCGCGCCGCCAAAGGTGGCGCAAGCCCGCGTGAACCCGTTATCGACGCTTTCCAGCCAGGCCAGGCCCAGCAAGCCAAGGCCCAGGGTGAACAGCAAAAAGTCCAGCGACGGCGGATATTTCGTGAAGTTCAGCACGCTCATGGCCGTGCGCAAGGCCGTGTCGCCCGCCACCCACGGCAGGGTTTCACCATACAGATTGAAGCCGCGCAGCAGGCCCAGCAGGAGCAAGCTGCCCGCGCCCAGCGCCAGCAGCCAGCGCCGCCGTCCTTCCGGTGAGCGGCTGCGCGCATACAGGGGGCCGGCAGCATAGCCGAGCACGATCACGCCTATCCACGGCAGCAGCGGATAGCTGACCTTGATCTTCATCGCACCGTCGGCCACCAGATAACCGCGTTGCAGCAGCAGCGTCAGAGCGTAATAGCCAAGGCTGTCCTGTTCCGCGCGCAAGCCGGTCATCAAATGCTGGCCCGCGATCATCGCCACACCGAGCACGAGCAGCACTTTCAAGGGCAGCTTGTGCAGCACGGCCAGTGCCATCATGGCCAGGCCGATGACCCAGATCACCTGCAGGTACAGCACGGCGGGCGGAAACGCGCCGCTCCACGCGAAATTGACGAACACCAGTTCCAGCACGACCAGCAGCAAGCCCCGCTTGAACAGGAAACCGGACGCACTGCGCGGTCCGGCCGCCGGATGCGCGTACAACCAGGCGGAGAGTCCCGTCAGGAAAACGAACATGGGCGCGCACACGTGGGCCGCCAGGCGCGTGAAGAACAGGGCCGGATCGACGTGGGCCGCATCCATCGGATCGCCCACCTGGTGGTGCAGGAACACCGTTTCGCGCACATGGTCGAACAGCATGATCAGCATGACGAGGCCGCGCATGACATCGATGACGGCGATGCGGGTGCGCAGGGTGGCGGGAGAAGTCAGGGGAGCAGTCATTGGTTGATGTATAAAAACTTTAGTGAGTCGGCAGTGTTATTTCACCCCACCAGCAAAATCTGGGGTCAGACCCGCCGGGTCTGACCCCGGCTCTATGCTGCTGGGTTCGAACAATGATGTGGCATGTACAGAGCCCCACAGTTAAAACCGGTAATGCGCATTCAGGGTCACCGTGCGCTCCGCCCCCGTCGCCACCCACAGTTGGCTGTAGGAACTCGCATAGTAGCTGCGGTTGAACAGGTTTTCCACGCTCAAAGCCAATCGCAGTCTGGCGTTGGGCGCATACGACGCCAGCAATCTGGCCGTCGTATAGGCCGGCAGGGTAAATTGGCTGCTGACGGCCACGTCGCCGAGGCGCTCGCCCACATACTGAAAACCGCCGCCCACGCTGGCCGTGCCCGTGACCAGCGCGAACTGCTGCGTGGCCAGCAGGTTGGCGCTGTGGCGCGGCACGTTGGCGAAGCGGCTGCCCGTCACGATCGTATTGTCGCCGCGCGTGACGGTGGCGTTGGTGTAGGCATAGGCGCCCGAGACGCGCAAGCCGCGCGCCAGTTCGCCCGACACATCGAGCTCCAGGCCCCGGCTGCCCACCTCGCCCGCCGCGATGGCGAAATCCGTGTTGGCGGGATTGGTCGTCAGCACATTGCTCTTGCGAATGTCATACACGGCCACCGTCCCCGTCAGCTTGCCCGTTTCCAGCTTCGCGCCCAGTTCATACGAGCGGCTGCGCTCGGCCGGGAAAGCCTGGTTATCGATGCTGATGCCGCTGTTGGGCCGGAAGCCCTTCGCCGCGCTCGCATACAGCGACCACATTGTCGACGGCTGGTAGACGAGGCCCGCGCGCGGGCTGGTGGCCGACAGCGACTGGCGGTTGCTCACGTTCAGGCGATGGTTCGCCACATCCTGCGTGTAGCTGTCGCGGCGCACGCCAACGAGCGCCTTCCATTGGGCGCCCAGGTCGATCTGGTCCTGCGCGTACAGGCCGCGCGCCCGTTGCCCTTCCTGCGTGTCGATGGACAGGGCCAGCGGCGCGGCCTTGCCGCCATACACGGGATTGAAAATGTCGATGGCATAGGCATTCGCGGCACTGGGATTGCGCCGCAGCTGTACCCGGTGGTCGTCGAAGCGATAGGCGTCCACGCCGGCCAGCACCTCGTGCGCCAGCGCGCCCGTTTTGAACTTGCCCAGCAACTCGACGCGGGCGGAGACGTCGGTGGCCCAGAAATCGCGGTGGCGGCGCTGCCGGTTCAGGGTACGGCCATCGGCCAGCAGCTTGTTCGCCTCGGTCGAATAACCGCGCAATTCGCTGTCGCGGTAGGAAGCACCCGCCTGCAGCGTCCAGTCGTCGGACAGCGCATGGTGGATAAACAGCTGCTGGCCCAGCGACTTGACCGTCATGGGGCCGTCGCCCGGTTCGCCCAGGAAACGCGACACGGGCACGGCGCCCAGCTTGCCGTTCACGGCCACCACGCCCCGGTCGAACGGTGCGCGCTGGCGCACCGCTTCGATTTCATACGACACGGTCGTGTGCTCGCCCGCAAGCCAGATAAACGAGGGAGAAAACAGGCTGCGCTCGACTTTCAGCGTATCGCGGAAGCTGTGCCCCTCCTCATGCGCGGCGTTCAGGCGGTAGGCGAAGGTGTCGCTCAACGGTCCCGTCAAATCCAGGGCGGTGCGGCGCGTCTGAAAACTGCCCAGCGATACATCGGCGCCGTACTCGGGCGCGAACTTCGGCTTTTTCGTCGCGATGTTCACCGTGCCGCCCGGCTCGCCCCGGCCGTACAGGGCCGACGCGGGGCCTTTGAGCACTTCCACATTCTGCGTATTGCCGCCATCGCGCATGCCGTTGTAGCCGCGGCTGGAACTGAAGCCGTTGACCATGTAGTCGGAACCGAAATTCGGGTCGCCCGTGAAGCCGCGCATGGCATAGCTGTCCCACAGGCCGCCCAGCGGACTTTGTTTTGAAATACCGCTGGCCAGGTCCAGCGCGCCGGCCAAAGTCGTCACGCCGGCGTCGCGCAGCAGGTCGCTTGTGAGCACGCGCACGCTTTGCGGCAAGTCCATCAATAAAGCGTCCGTCTTGGTGGCGCCCGTGGCAGACAGGCTGCGGTAGTGCTGGCGCTCGGCCTTGACGGTAACGACATCGCCGGCCTGCACATCATCGATTGCCAGTGACCAGGGGCTGGCAGCGGCAAGTAACAGCGCCACGGGGCGGCGTAAAAACACGGGCATGGAATTCCTGACGAAGGCGCAAATCAATGCAATAGGCTTGCATTATAATTGATAATCAATTCTCATTAAAGCCTTCATGAACAATCTGCGCCAAAAACTCCACGAACACCTGCACCTTGGCGGCGCGCAGCTGACGCGGGTGGAACAGCGCCCACAAATCCGGTCCCCGCGTGCGGAACGGCTGCAACACTGGCACGAGGCTCCCCTCGCGCAAAGGCTGCAAGACGGAAACGGATAGCGCCTGCACGATGCCGCAACCGGCCTGGGCAGCGGCGATCATCGATTCGATATGGTCGAAAGACAAGGCGGCAGCGGGCGTGTGGGCGTACGGCTCGCCTGCTTCCCCATCCTGGAACAGCCAGGGTCGCACCTGGCGCGCTTTCGGATACAGGAAATGCAGGCAGGCAAACTGGTCCAGTTCCTGCGGCGTGCGCGGCATGCCATGCCGGGCGATGAAGGCGGGCGAGGCGCAGCACAGGTAATCCATGGTCAGCAGGCTGCGCGCCACCAAGGACGAATCCTGCGGTTCGCCGATGCGCAGCATCACGTCGATGCCCTCTTCCACCATGTCGACCAGGCGGTCGCTGACCGTCAGGCGCAGGGAAATATCGGGATAGGCGGCGGTAAAGCGGGGCAAGGCGGGCGCCACCAGATTGCGGCTGATGCTGCTGGGCATATCCACGCGCAGGCTGCCCGAGGGTTTCCCTGCCGCCTGTTCCAGACTGGATTCCAGCGCCGCCATGCCGGCCAGCACCTGGCGCGCCTGCGCGTGGCACTGCTGGCCTTCGGCCGTGAGCGACATGCTGCGCGTCGTGCGCTGCAAGAGGCGCACGCCGAAATGCTTTTCCAGCGCCGCCACCTGGTTCGTCACGGACGAGGTGGAAATGCCCAGGCGCTGCGCCGCCTTGCTGAAGCCGCCCGCCTCGACCACGGCGCAAAACACCTTCATCGCTTCCAGCCTGTCCATGTATTTCCCTCCTTTTTGCCTATGATTATCCACGATACTCAAATAGTGCATCGGGCCGCGCCCGGTTTTTCTTTATTCCCTTCCCGCCTAGACTGGGGGCATCAACCACAGGAGAACATCATGCAAGCCCTCGTCCTCAACACCTTTTCCGCCCGCATGAGCATCGAGCAGCTGCCCGTGCCGCAGCCCGGCCCCGGGCAAGTCCTCGTGCGCATCGCCGCCAGCGGCGTCAATCCGCTGGACACGAAGATCGCCGCCGGCGCTGCCCCGCACGCCCGGCCCAGCCTGCCCGCCATCCTTGGCATCGACGTGGCCGGCACGGTGGCGGCCGTGGGCGAAGGCGTGACGACTTTTCACGTTGGCGCAACAGTGTATGGCATGGCGGGCGGCATCGCCGGCATCCAGGGCTCGCTGGCCGAGTACGCCGTCTTCGATTCCGCCCTGCTGGCGCCTGTGCCGCAAGGATTGAGCATGCGCGAGGCGGCGGCCCTGCCCCTCGTCTTCATCACGGCCTGGGAAGGGCTGGTCGACCGCGCCCACGTGAAGGCGGGCGACACCGTGCTCGTGCATGGAGGCGCGGGCGGCGTGGGCCACATGGCCGTGCAGCTCGCCGTCGCCCTGGGCGCGAAGGTGTCTGCCACGGGCAGCGCCGCCAGCCGCGCCACCATCGAGGCGCTGGGCGCGCGCTTCATCGATTACCGCACCAGTACGGTCGATGACTACGTGGCCGAGCATACGGGCGGCGCCGGCTTCGACATCGTCTACGACACGGTGGGCGGCACCACCCTGGACGCCAGTTTCAAGGCGGCACGCATGTATGGCGGCCACGTCGTCAGCTGCCTGGGCTGGGGCACGTTCGCCCTGAGCCCGCTGACGGCGCGCGCGGCGACTTACTCGGGCGTGTTCACCCTGCTGCCCCTGTTGAGCGGCGAGCATCACGCGCGCCATGGCGCGATCCTGCGCGAAGCCAACAAATTAATAGAGGCGGGCAAGCTGCGGGTGCGGCTCGATCCACGCCGCTTTAGCTTGCGCACGGCACACGAGGCGCATGTGGCGCAGATGGACGGCAGCGCGCGCGGCAAGCTGGTGGTGGATGTGGCGGATTGAAGACAGGCTTGTTTCTCAAGCGCGCAAGCGCTAATATGCAAGAATTAACTTGCATATTGAGGTGAGGCGAAAATGCTGCGTGAACAACTGGAAAAACTGCTGGCGCAGGGCCGCGACAGCGCCCTGCTGCGCTTTGGCCTGGGCGACGCCTGCCTGAAAGACAATGACGCCGAGCAAGCCGTCATCCACCTGGCGCAGGCGACGCAACAGCAAACAAGCTATTCCGCCGCCTGGAAACTGCTGGGCAAGGCCTTGCTCCAGCTGGGCAGGCTGGACGAAGCGCAGGCCGCGTGGAGCACCGGGGTGACCGTGGCCCAGCAGCAAGGTGACCTGCAAGCCGTCAAGGAAATGACGGTGTTCGTCAAACGCCTGCAAAAACAGCGGCAGGCGGCAGAATAGAACGGTTAATGTGCGTGCGCGGCGGCCTTGGCATCAAGAGGCGCCGCCTCGCCCCGTTCCTTCGCCAGGCGCTTGGCCAGCAAGCCGCCCGCTTCGGCCGCATAGGCGCGGCAGGCGTTGGCGTCGATCAGGGGATTGTCCGTGCCGCTGCGCCTGGCCGCCTTGCCCAGCACGTCCGTCGTGCCCGGATGCACGGGGATGATGATGTCGCATGGCAAGGCCGCCACCTTGGCGATGCTCGCTTCGAACGCGGCCGATACGTCCGGCGTCCTGCCCTTGCCCGCGCCCTTGCCCGTATAGCGGAAATCGCCGCTCGCATACGGGTTCAGGCTGTCCGCGTACACCACGTTCAGGCAGCGCGCATCTTCGCATGAGGTCCAGGTCCACGTCGTGCCGCCAGGCGTGTGGCCCGGCGTCATGTGGGCCGTCAAGCTCAACGGTCCAACCTTGACGGTATCGCCCTCGCCCACGAGGCTAACCTTGCTTACCTTGGCCACATGCACGACGGGATTGGCCTGGTATTGCGGATCATCCTTGCCATTGGTGCCGCTTTGCAGCACCGGGGCGCCCGAGGCGCTGGCCATCACGGTGGCGCCGCTGGCCCGCTGCAGCGCGGCAATGCCGCCCGCATGGTCCCAATGGGCGTGCGAATTGAGGATATATTTCACATCCTCGATGCGAAAGCCCAGCGCCTTGATGTTCGCGATGATCAGGGGCGCCGATTGCGGCAGCGCGCCGTCGAGCAGGATGTGGCCTTGCGGGCTCGTCACCAGCACGGCGGACAGGCCCGCCGTGCCCACATACCAGCTATTGCCATAGATATTGAACGGCTTGACGGGCGCATTCCATTCCTTGCAATTGTCGCAATTAACAGGTTTATCCTGCACCGGGGCCGGCGTCTTTGCCTGCACCGTGCCTGCCGCCATGGTCGTAACCGTAGCCAGCATCAACTTCGCCAATAGTGTCATTGTCATCTCCAGAGTGTAAAAAAGATGGGCGCCCGCACTGGCGCGCCCGGGGGGGGGTATCAATGCATGCGGGCTGGGCTCCCGGCCAGGGTGTCGCGGATGTGACCGGCGTCGAGCGAGCGCCGCTGCGCGCCGTCGGCATCGAGCAGTACCACGGTGACGTGCTTGCCGCCGCTGCGCATGCGCATGGTCAGGCAGCTGCCCGCCTCGTGGCTGCTGCCCGTCTTGGACAATAAAATATCCCAGCCCTTGCCGCCGACCAACGGATTCGTGTTGCGCAGGGTGCGGACCTTGCCATTGACGGCCACGCTGGCCTGCGGGTGGCTGGTGATGCGGGCGATGTCCGGATAGCGCGCGGCCGCCGCCACGATCCTGGCCACCTCGCTGGCCGTCGACGTATTCGCGGGCGAACTGCCGACGGGGTCCGTCAGGTTGGTGCGGCGCAAGCCCAGGTGGCGGATCTTCGCCTGCAAGGCTTGCTGAAAAGCCGCGTTGCCGCCGGGATAAGTGCGCGCCAGCGCGGCGGCGGCGCGGTTTTCGGACGGCAGCAGCGCCAGTTGCAACAGCGCGCCGCGCGACACGGCCACGCCTTCGGCCAGCAGGCTGTGGCGCTGCATTGAAGAGTCGCCATCGGCGCGCACGATGCGCAACTGTTCGTCGGGGGCCAGGCCCGCATCGAGCACCACCATGGCCGTCATCAGCTTGGTGATCGAGGCGATGGGCACGACGGCGTCCGCATCTTTCGCCATCAGCACCTGGCCCGTGCTGTCGTCAAATACCAGCATGTGTTTCGCGCTGACGGGCAAATCCAGCATGGCGACGGCGGCATCGGCCAGGATCGTCCCGTTGACGGCAGGCTTGCCCTGCACCTGCAGCAGCAGGGTGGCGCAGGCCAGCAGCAAGGCGGGCACGGCCAGTTTCCAGCCGGCCGTGTCAAGCCCGGGCGTCATCAGCCGTTCGATGCGCGTCAGCAGCGCCCCGCCCCGGGCCGACATCAGCAAGCCGGCATGTTGCGGCGCGGCAGCGTGCAGGGACAAGGCATGCAGCGCCGTGGCCAGCTGCTGCGGGTCTTGCAGCGCTTGCGCAGCCAGCGCATCGGCCACCTGTTCCCGTTCGGCCCGCATGCGCGCCGACAGCCACCAGACGACGGGGTGAAAAAACAGCAGCGCCTCGGCCACGCTTTGCAGCAGGTTGACCAGGTAATCCCAGCGCCGCACGTGCGCCAGTTCATGCGCCAGCAGCGCTTCGAGCAAGGCGACGGGCATGCCGCTCAGCAAGGCGGCCGGCAGCAGGATGACGGGGCGCCAGAAACCCACCGTGACGGGGCTGGACAATCCCCCATGCAGCTTCAGCGGCACTTTCCGACTGCCGTGCAAACCCATGCGCAAGGCCAGCGCATCGAGGCGCGCCTGCCAGATGGCCGGGGCAGCAACGGCCTGGCGGCGCAGCTTGCCGACCCACGCCAGGCCCAGGCACAGGCGCAAGCTCATCAGGGTGACACCGGCGCTCCAGGCCAGCACCAGGGCCGGCATCCACGCTTGCAGCGCGGCGCGCCAGGCGGGCGGAGCGGCCACCGGCATTTGGGCCGGCGACGTGCCAGACAGCAGAGAAAGCAGATGGATGGCGGGAATACACAGGCACAGCAGCAGCGCCAGCGCGCAGACGGCATAGCGCCAGCGCGCGCTGGCCTGGCGCAGCAAGCAGAGCAGGACGGCGGACACGGCACCGACGATCAGACCCTGCCAGACGAAATACAGCAGAACCCAGCCCAGCGCAGGGACCAGCTTGCCCAACTCGATGCCCAGGCGCAGATCCACGTTCATGACTGCTTGCCATCCTTGCTGCGCAGGATTTTTTCAATTTCCAGGCGTTCCGCGTCGCTCACGTGCTCGCGCAGCGCCGTCAGCACCAGCGCCTTGCCGGAACCGGAAAACACCTTGCCGATCAAGTCCTTGAGCAGACTCGTCTGCAGCTTTTCCTGCGCATCGACGGCCGCATACAGCTGCGGCCGCTGGCTTTCGTCGCGGCTCAGCAAGCCCTTGCCATGCATCAGCTGCAACTGGCGCAGCACGGTGGCGTAACTGGCGTCGGTACGCTCGGCGGCCAGGGCGTCGTACACGGCACGGGCGTCGGACGGACCGCGCCGCCACAGGATGCGCAGCAAGTCCAGTTCGGCGGCCGTGGGATGGGGAGTGGAGGTATTTTTTAACATGTCGCTAGAATACCGATTCTAGAACTCCATGTCTAGAACTTTTTTTCTAGCGCGTGCCTGACTAAAAATCGCGCAAGCGGTCGAACAGGGCATACAGCGCCGCCACATCCCTCAGCGGCACTTGCGCCAGCACCTGCTCCAGCGCCACGTAGATTTCATCGCGCTCCACCGTTTCGATGACGCTGGAACGCCGCTCGATCTGGTTGAACACGCCGACATAGGCGGTGACCATCTCCTGCGCCACAGCTTGCACAGTCTCTGCATCGCCCACCCCGTCAAGCGTGCGCGCCGTGGCCAGCAGCTTTTTATACGCCTGCGCGGCTTTTTTGGCATACGCCACCGAAATATGTACGCGGCCATCCCAGTCGCGGAACGGATTGTCCAGGTTTTCCGCCAGCCATTCCGGCTTGCGCGGCCGCGTCACGGACAAGTTCAGACCCAGCACCGCCGCCTTCTTGTACTTGGCCTTAATGGCCTTGGCGGCGTCGGCCGGCAGGCTGGCCAGGCACAGGCTGGACAAGGCCGGCAACTGCGCCGGCGCGGGGAAGTCGTCGGCACCGTAGCCGAACAGTTCATACGCGGTGAAGGAGCGCAAACGGTCCAGTCTGGCGATGCTGGCCAGGTTTGACGCCAGCCCCGGCTTGCCCCACACGGTCAGGTCCGTCAGCAAGGGGAAACGCTGCGCCACCATGTCGAAATCCACGGCCGGCATGGCGCTCAGCGACAGGCGCGCCAGCTGGTCGAGGCCGTGGAATGGCGCCAGGGCGCCGGAACACTGCAGGCGCAGGAAGCGCCCCGCATGCGGGTCGTCGATGCGCAGCGATGGCGACGGCGCGCCATTCAGTATCAGGGTGCTCAAACCCTCGTTCAGGCGCAGCGAGCGCAAGCCTGCGGCATGCACGACGAGGCGGCTGACATTGCTGTTGCGCAAGTCGAGTTCGCCCTCCGTCGAGGATTGCCAGTGCACTTCGTTGATGATGGGGTTGCCGTTGATGTAGGCGGCCAACGCCGCGCTGCCGTGGCGCGTCTCGATGGTCGTCAGGCAGGGCAGCTGGTCCAGTTCGGACAGGTCGCCGATCGCCTGCAGGATATCGTCGCCGATGCGGCTCGTCTTCTGGCGCACGGCCTGGCCGCCGACCATCACTTCCTCGCTCGATGCCGCCTTGAAGCGCTGGCGCCTGGCCGGGTCGACCTGCTCCCAGCGGCGCTGGCGCCAGACGCTGTCGCCCACGTGCCAGCCGCCGCTGTAGCTTTTCACTACCGTCTCGACCAGCGGCGCCACATTGGCCACCAGGGTGTAATGGCGCGGCACCGTCGCGCTGGCAAAGCTGTGGTCGTGGCGCTTGTTCCAGAAATAGTAATCGCACACCAGCGGGCGCATCGCCTGCACGGCGTGCGCATCGGGCAAGGTGTTGCCCGTCCAGTCCAGCTGCAAAATGGCGGCCAGCGGGGCGCTGCCGGACGCGGCATCGTCGATGGCCGTGACCTGGCAAGCCACATACTGCTGCAGCCTGTGCGAAAACACACTGTAGATATCTCCAACCTTGGCAAGCACGCTGATTTCCTTGTAGCAAACAATGAGGCCAGCACGATAGCAAAGATTGGCGGCGCGCGGCGTACGCACCGCCTGAGTGCCTGCCCTGGTCAGTCCGCGTGCAGCTTGTGGTGCATGCGGCGCAAGCCCAGCCAGACGGCGGCCGCCACGAACGGTACCAGGGCGCCGACGAGGATTTCCGGATTCACGGGCAGCCCCAGCACCTTGGCCGCCTTGCCCGTGTAGCTGAACAGACCGATCACGTAGTAGGAAATGGCCGCCACGGACAAGCCTTCCACCGCCTGCTGCAAGCGCAGCTGCTGGGCCGCGCGGGCGTTCATCGATTGCAGGATTTGCCGGTTCTGCAATTCCTGCACGATGCCCACGCGCGTGCGCAGCAAGTCGTTGGTGTTGGCGATGCGCTGCGCCATCGCTTCCTGGCGGCTGGACATCGCTTCGCACGTATTCATGGCGGGCGTCAAACGGCGGTCCATGAATTCCTCGACCGTGGGGATGCCCTCGATGCGTACTTCGCGCAGCTCGTCGATGCGCGCCTTGACGAGCCCCATATAGGCTTTCGAGGCGGAAAAACGGTAGCTATTGTCGAGCGACAGCTTTTCTATGCGGGCCGCCAGGCGCGTGATGCGGTCGAGCAAGGCTTGCTCGGAGACGCCCTCATCGCCGGCTCCTGGGGCGTCGTCCGTATCGACCATGGCGGCGGCCAGGGTCGCCAGTTCGTTCTCGATGGCATTCAACGATGGCGCCGCCTGCATGGCGTAGGGCAAGCCCAACAAGGCCATCATGCGGTAGGTTTCGATTTCCAGCACGCGCTGCACCAATCGGCCCGACTGCTGCGAGCGCATGCCCGCGTCGCGGATGACGAAACGGCTGAAGCCGTCTGACTGGATGGTGAAATCCGTCCATAATTCGCCGCCCTGCAGCACCTTGCTGCCGGCCAGGGTATTGCCCTCGAAGACGCGCGACAAGCCTTGCATGAAGATCTCGGCCGGCTCCGTCGCCTGCTCGAGCACCACGTGGGCCGCCACCATCAGCTTGCCCTTCAAGCCCACCAGCCATTGTTGCGGCAACTGTTCCAGGGGCATGCGCTCGAACGCCTGCTCCAGTGGCAAGGCGGCGCCCGGATGTTCGGCGAAGGTAAACGTGGCAAATTCCGTGTGGCATTCCCATTTCAGGCGGAAGCGGCCAAAGTCGTAATAAAAATACTTGGCTTCAGCAGCGGGCGGCGTGACGCCGAAATGCGTGCACAGGGCCGCCAGGGTGGCGTGCTGGGCCGCCATATTCGACGCACCGGGTGCCGCGCTGTCATCTTTATAAACGGCAAGATGGGTGATCAGCTCGGGGGCATCGAGCTGCAAAAACGGCCGCGAGTGGATTTCCGCAGCCAGCGGCACGCGCAAGGCGTGGTTCAAACTGGAGTTAATCAAGTGCATGATAGCCAAAGGTAAAGTTGCAAAACTGCTTAGACCCGCGCGCGTGCTGTGCTGCCCGCAGCGAGGGTCTGATTGTCACAGTGTAACAAAGCAGAATGCATGCCATCCTTTTCCAGGGCTCGTCATATTGTTTTGACAACCCCTACCACGCCCTGCCCCACCCCTTGCCGGCTGCCCAGCCACCAGAATGCGGCGGCCAGCACGACGGCCGAAGCCTGTCCCAGCGCCAGTTTGAATGCGCTGTCGAACAGCAACGGTGCGACAAAACCGGACACCAGCGCAAACACCAGCATTTGCACGAAGTTTTGCAGGGACGCGGCCAAGCCCCGCATCTGCGGGAAAATGTCGAGCGTCGACATGGTCATGCCCGGCAAGGCCAGCGACATGCCGAACGCGTACAGCATCACGGGCACGACGGCGAATGGGATGCTGGCCGCAAACCAATGGTTGTAAGCAATATTGATCGCACCCGTGGCCGCCATGGCCAGCAAGCCCCAGCGCACCAGCACGGTGCTTTTCACCACGTGGGCCAGCTTGCCCGACAGCGCCGAGCCCAGCACCAGTCCCGCCACCATGGGGATGAACATCCAGCCGAACGCCGTTTCCGGCAGATGCAGCAACTCCAAAATAAAATGCGGGGCCGAGGCGATGTACAGGGCAAAGCCGCCAAAGGCGAAGGCCACGGCCAGCGAACGCAAGAGGAATGCCCGGTGGCGCAAGGCCAGCCAGTAATTGCGCGCGATGTTGCCTGGATGGAAAGGCTGACGTTGCTCGACAGCTAAACTTTCCGGCAAGCCTTTCAGACAGGCGAGCGCCAGCAGCACGGTGACGGAAAAGGTGAACACGAACGTCGATTGCCAGCCGTAGGCCACGTGCAGCCAGCCGCCGATGATGGGGGCGATGGCGGGCGCGATGCCGAACACCATCATGATATTGGCCAGCATCTTTTGCGCGGCGGCGCCAGCTAAACTGTCGCGCACGATAGCTTGGCCGATCACCCTGCCCGCGCCGGCCGAGGCGCCCTGCATGCCGCGGAAGAACAGCAGCCAGCCAAAGCTGGGGGCGAAGGCAGCGCCGATGGAACCGGCGGCAAAGATCAGGAGCGAAGCGAGAATCACGGGACGGCGGCCGAACGAGTCGGACAAGGTGCCGTAGAACAAGGTCATGAAGGCATAGGCGGCCAGGTAGACGCTCAAGGTCTGCTGCACCAGCACGCTGCTGACGTCGAAATGCGTGCCGATCGCGGGAAACGATGGCAGGAAGGTATCGGTAGCGAAAGGGCCCAGCATGGCCAGCCCGGCCAGCACCAGGGTCAGGTTTCTGGTTTTCATGCAAACTCCTGCGCAGAATGCTGGCGGCGCAAGCCGTCCAGGGCCGCCAGCGAGAAGGCGGCAATATGACGGGCGATATCGGCAATACCCGCCTCGTCATAGGTGATCTCCGGCACCACCAGTTCATGCACGATGCGCGAACGGGCATAGAACACCACCTGGCCAATCACGCTGAACACGCATTTCTGCACCACGTCGTCCGGCATGGCCGGTCCCACCACGCCACGGATCAAGCCTGTAAACAGGGCGTGCTGCGGGCGCACATTGCGCTCGGCCAGCTTGTGGATGGCCGCCGTCGGCTCGATCAGCTCGCGCGCCACCAGCCGGCTGAACAAGGACGCCGGCCCCGCGCGCAACATGTCGGACACGAGCGCTTCGATTGCCAGGCGCAACTGTTCCACGGGCGGCAGCTGCGCCTGCGCGCTGGCGGCGGCCACGTCGGCAGCCGAGGCGCGCGCCAGTTCGCGCGCATGGTCAAAGGCGGCCAGATACAGCTCTTCCTTGCCATGAAAATAGTAATTGACCATCGCCACGTTGACGTGGGCCGCTTCGCAGATCCTGCGCACGGACGCGAGCTTGTAGCCTTCGTCGGCAAACAGCTGGAGCGCCGCCTGCAGGATGCGCGCGCGCGCCGGTTCGTTTTCTTTCTCTTCCGCCATGCCATTCCCATCATTTAAACAGCTGTTTAATATTGTGCGGAATTATATCAAACAACCGTTTAACTTTCAGATGGACGCAAAAAAGCCCGGCGTACCGGGCTTTTCAAGGGACAGCGGCAGGCTTAGTGTTTCATCGCCGGCATCGGGGCCGAGCTGGCGCCCAGCGGACGGGCCACGGCATTGACTTCGATGGTTTCGCGGCGCTTGTCCTCGCCTTCGACGACCAGGGTCAGCGGGATCTTGTCGCCCGCCTTCACCTGCCCTTTCAGGTCGAGCAGCATCACATGGTAGCCGCCCGGCTTCAGTTCCACCGCTTTTCCGGCTGGCAAGGCGATTTCCTTGACCTGGCGCATGCGCATCATATTGTCCGCCATGCTCATTTCATGGATTTCCGCCACGCCCGCCACGGGCGAGCGCACTTCCAGCAGCCGCATGGCTTTTGGCGCCGTGATCTGCATGAAGGCACCCGTGGCTTTTTGCTGCGGCACGGTGGCGCGCACCCACGGGTCGCTAATCTGCACGGACGTCTGGGCAGCGGCGGAGAAGGACAGCACGGTCAGGGCCGTGGCCAGCAGGTTTTTCAGATGGGTCATGATTATTTCCTCGGTAGTTATAAGGTGTATTTCGATTTCATCAGGGTCTTGATGTCCTGCACGCACTCATCGCCCGTCAACTGGTGCTTCAGGCCCAGGCGCATGCGCCCCTCGGTGTCGAGCACGTAGCTGATGGCCGTGTGGTCCATCGTGTACGAACTGCCGCTCGGCACGCGGCGGTAGAAGACCTTGTAGTTGAAGGCCGTCTGCGCCGTGTTCTTCGGATCTGTGCGCAAGCCGAGGAAGCTGGGGTCGAAGGCGCGCATGTACTCGCCCAGCAACTCGGGCGTGTCACGCTCGGGATCGATGCTGATGAAGATCACTTGCAGTTTATCGCCATCGGCGCCCAGTTTCTGGCGGATTTCCAGCGCGCGCGACAGGGCTGTCGGGCACACGTCCGGGCATTGCGTGAAGCCAAAGAAGACCATCACATACTTGCCCTTGAAGTCGGCCAGGGTGTAGACCTTGCCGTCGGGGCCGCTCAACTTGAAGTCGGGTTTGTAATCGCCTCCCGTCAGGTCGAGGCCGTTGTAATGGGGTTTCGGCGCTTGTTCGCAAGCGGCAAGCGTGAGCAATCCCGCCGTGCCGGCGAGAAGGAAAAGACGACGTTTCATGGCATTCTGGCCCGATGGGCGTAGTGGAGACGGTTAAGACGTGGAAGGTATGACTGCTGCGTTCAGGCAGCCGAAGGCGGGCCGCGCGGGCTGGCGGCCAGCCACGCGAACGGCGCTTTGGGCGCCTGGTAAAACAATGGCGGATAGTGATCGTGGCCCGTGATGACGGCCAGCGGCGAGGATGAGGACGGCGGCAAGCCCACGCTGCCCGCATGGCTCATGCAGAACGGGCAATGTTCGATGTGGTGCAGCACGGAATCGGTGGTGGATCTGGCGGCTGGCGCCAGGTCCGCCTGCGTATAGACGGCGCCGCTGGCCGAACAGATTTCGACGGCGGCATTGTTCGCGTTCGCGTGCCGCGAGGCAAACGCATACGACAGGGACGGCGACAGCGCATTGAGCAGTATCGCCAGGCAGGCGAACCACATATGCCACTGTTTGCGTTTCAATAAAGATCCCATGGCCCCGATTATAACGGAGTCTGGCTATCCGGGCGCCTGGCCCCGCAGGAACAGGCTGGGGCGCACACCGGCCACGTCCACGCAGGCGTCGCAAAACGCGGGGATCGAGGCAAAGCCGGAGCCGGCAGCCACTTGGGCCAGGTCGCGCTCGCCGTCTTCCCCGTCGGCGCCCGCTTGCGCCGCCGTGTGCAGCGCGTGCGCCAGACGCTGTTCGCGTACCAGGCTGAGCAATGCCTCGCCCTCGGCAAACAGGCGCGCGCGCGCCTTGTGCGGCGTCACTTGCCACAGGGCCGCCAGGCGCGCCGCCGTCCATTTGCCTTGCGGCGTATCAAAGATGTGCTGCGCCAGCGCCTGGCTCCAGCGCTTGCCGCCGCCGTGGCCGCCATCGGCTTCATCGTCTTCCAGCGCCAAGGTGAACACGGCCGGCTTGCCCCGCCCCGGCATCACGTCGCAGGCAAAGCGCAAGAAGGCAGGCACGACGAAGCTGTCGCCGCTGCCCAGCTTCTTGGTGGCGATTTCATTATGCAAGGTGACAAAACCCTGGCGCACGGTAACGCGCAGCCGGAGCGGAAAGCGCAAGCCCAGCAAGTGCAGAGGATGATCGGAAACGAGTGCCATGCGTCAATTCAATGTCATAAGCCAGCCGCCAGCATGCCACACATCGCGCGCCCAGTCTGTCATCACAGCGACGCTACGCCATAACGGCGCAAGCCATCGAGGTCCACGACGCGGATCGACTGGTAGGCGATGCTGATCAGCTTGAGTTCGGCCAGATGGCCCAGCGCCTGGTTCACGCGCTGGCGCGAAATGCCGGTCAGCAAGCCGATTTCTTCCTGCGACAGCTCAAGCACGCGGGAAGTGCGCGGGTATAACATGGGGTGGAACAGCTGCGCGATCGCTTGCGCCACCTGCGCGTCGACGGCCAGCAGGCGCTGGTTCTGGATGGTGGCGATGAATTGCCCCATGCGCTCGTTCAGCTGGCGGATGACGAAGGCATTGAAGGAAAGGCTCTCGGCCAGCAGCAGATGAAACAGGTCCACAGGCACGAGGATGATGCTCGATGCGCGCACGGCCACCACGTCGTAGCGGCGCAATTCGCGCTTGAGCACGCTGCCCTCGCCGCTCCAGCCGCCAGCCGGCACGCCGGAGAACGTGGCGCCGCGCCCATCGGCGTTGTAGACGGCCAGCTTGATCAAGCCCGTGTGCACGCCGATCCAGTGCGCCGACGGTTCGCCGCGCCGCGTGATGAAGGCGCCCGCCTCGAAATGCCGGAGCACGCTGCCTGCGCGCAACAGAGTCTGATGCCGCGCATCGAGGGCCGCGAACCAGTCGTGGCTGTCGAGTTCCAGCATTGCAAGGTCTACACTATCGTTGCTATCCATTCCATCCTTCAGACCTGTCACTAAGATGACAGTGATTTTCCAGCGCCGGTGCTATGCTAACCGGTATCAATCCCGAAACAGGGAGCTACAGAATTTTATTTAACAGGAGACAAGCATGACTGCTGATTTCAACACCGGCCTCGGCAAAAACAGCGCCAACTACGCCGCCCTCACCCCGCTCGACTATATCGCCAGGGCAGCCGCAGTATATGGCAATCGCCTGGCAATTGCACATGGCAGCCTGCGCCAGACGTGGCGCGAGACCTATGCGCGCACGCGCCGCCTGGCCTCCGGCTTGATCAAGCTGGGCGTGGGCACGGGCGATACGGTGGCCGTGATGCTGCCGAACACGCCCGCCATGGTGGAAGCGAGCTTTGGCGTTCCCATGGCCGGCGCCGTCCTCAATGCGCTCAATATCCGCCTCGACCTGGCCTCCTTGACCTTCATGCTGCGCCACGGCCAGGCGAAAGTCTTGCTGGCCGATACGGAATTTGCCGAACTGGCGCGCCAGATGGCGGCGCAGATTCCCGGCTTGCGCGTGATCCAGGTCAACGACGTGCTGGGACCGGAAGTGGATGCGTTTTCCGACCTCGACTACGAAGCCTTGCTGGCCAGCGGCAACCCCGATTACGACTGGCAGCCGCCGGCGGACGAGTGGGACGCCATCGCATTGAACTACACGTCCGGCACCACGGGCGACCCGAAAGGCGTCGTCTACCACCACCGCGGCGCGGCCTTGAATGCCCTGTCGAACATATTAGAGTGGGACATGCCCAAGCATGCCGTCTACCTGTGGACCTTGCCGATGTTCCACTGCAACGGCTGGTGCTTCCCGTGGACCGTGGCCGCGCGCGCCGGCGTCAACGTGTGCCTGCGCAAGTTCGAACCGAAGCTCGTGTTCGACCTGATGCGCGAATTGCGCATCACACACTATTGCGCGGCGCCCATCGTGCATGCGGCGCTGGCCAACGCGCCCGCCAACTGGCGCGAAGGAATCGACTGGACCGTGCGCGGCATGGTGGCCGGCGCGCCGCCGCCGGCGGCCATGGTGGCGAAGATCGAAGCCATGGGCTTCGACTTGATCCATTCGTATGGCTTGACGGAAGTGTACGGCCCCGCCGCCATCTGCGCCGAGCAGGACGAGTGGGCGGCCTTGAGCCAGGAAGAGCGGGCCGTTTTAAAGTCGCGCCAGGGCGTGCGCTACCACTTGCAAAGCGCCGTGGCCGTGCTGGACCCGGAAACCATGCAGCCCGTGGCGGCCGACGGCGAACAGATCGGCGAGATCATGTTCCGTGGCAACATCTGCATGAAGGGTTATTTAAAGAATGAAAAGGCGACGCAGGAAGCGTTCGCGGGCGGCTGGTTCCACACGGGCGACCTCGGTGTCATGTATCCGGACGGCTACATCAAGCTGAAGGACCGCAGCAAGGACATCATCATCTCGGGCGGCGAAAACATTTCCAGCGTGGAAGTGGAAGATGCGCTGTACCATCACCCGCAAGTGCTGGCCGCCGCCGTCATCGCCCAGCCCGACGAGAAATGGGGCGAAACGCCGTGCGCCTTCGTCGAACTGCGCGAAGGGGCGACGGTGACGGAAGCGGAATTGATCGCCTTCTGCAAGAACAACCTGGCGGGCTTCAAGGTGCCGAAAGCCATATATTTCGGCCCCCTGCCCCGCACGTCGACGGGCAAGATCCAGAAGTTCGAATTGCGCAAGCGCATGCATTCGGACAAGGCCATCGACGTCTAGACGCTTAATTGTCCTTGCCAGCCAGCCACGCCGGCTGCGCCACCACCAGGCGCGAAAAGCTGGCGATGCTGGCCACGGCGGCAAATCCTGCCGCCAGGCACAGTGCATACGTCGTGCCCCGGCTGGCCGAGACCGTGAAGCAGTAGGCGACGAGCGCCGCGCCCGTCGCCTGGCCGATCAAACGCGAGGTGGCCACCACGCCGCTGGCGCCGCCTGCCCGCTCGGGCGGCGCGCTGCCCATGATGGCTTTCAGATTGGGCGCCTGGAAGAAGCCGAAACCGATGCCGCACAAGGCCATGCGCCAGCCGATGTCAAACGCGCTCGGGTGCGCCGGTATCCACACGAGGGTCAGCAAGCCGCCCGCCAGCGCCGCCAGACCAATGCCGCCCAGCACGCCTGGCGAGTACCGGTCGCTCAGGCGCCCCGCCACGGGCGCCATCACGGCCACCAGCACGGCCCACGGCGTCATCAAAAAGCCCGTTTCCACGGGTGAACGGCCCAGGGTGACTTCAAAATAGAATGGCAGCGAAACGAAGGCCAGCCCCTGCGCGGCAAACGTGCAGATGGCCGTCAGCGACGACAACAAGAACAGGGGGCGGCGGAACAGGTCGATCGGCAGCATCGGTGCCGCATGCCCGGCCTGGCGGCGCAGCAGCAAGATAAAAAAGACCACCACGGCCACCAGTTCCGGCAGCAAGGTCGACAGGTCCGCGTGATGGGCCGCGTCGCCGAACAGCAAGATGAGCAAGCCGAAGGCGCCCACGTTGTACAGCGCCGTGCGCGCATCGAGCGTGTGCCCGGACAGTTGAGTCGCCGGCAGCATGCGGCTGGCGAGGAAAAAGCCGGCCACGCCCAGCGGCACGTTGATGGCGAACAGCCATGGCCACGACGCCGTCGCCAGGATCAGCGAAGCGGCCGTGGGCCCGATGGCGAACGCGACGGCCACCACCAGCGCATTGTTGCCGAACGCGCGGCCCAGCAAATGCTTGGGGTACAGGGCGCGCAGCAGCGCCGTGTTGACGCTCATCATGGCGCTGGCGCCCACGCCCTGAAAAAGCCTGGCCACCACCAGCGACGGCAAGGACCAGGCCAGCGCGCAGGCGAGCGACGCCAAAGTAAACAGGAACATGCCGGAGATAAACACCCGCCGGTAGCCGGCGATTTCGCCAAGGGCGGAAAACGGCAGCAAGGTCGCCACCATGGCCAGCTGGTACACATTCACGATCCAGACGGAGGCGGCCGGTGTCGTGTGCAGCTCGCTGGCGATGGCCGGCAAGGCCGTGTTGGCGATCGCCGTGTCGAGCGAGGCCATGCCCACGCCGATGGCCAGCGCCAGCATGGCCCATAAACGGGCGCCGGGCGGCAAGCCGTCCTCGCCCACGAGGAAAGGCTGCGCCTTGTTTTTCTGCTTCATCATGTTGCCTGTTCGTCTAGCCCGTCCGGGGCGGCATACGGTGCCGCAGGCAAGACACTAGCATGGATGGATGGACTCTGCCGGGCAGGCCCGCCGATTTCACCCTACATCACTTCTGGCAGTCGATCACTTTAAAATCTTTCGAATAACAGATGCGCAACTCGCCCGAGTGCTTTTCATAGCCGAGCCAGCGGCCTTTCAGCTGCGGGTTGTGCTGCTTCATCCACTGGAACAGCGCGTTTTTCGGCATGGTGGAATCCGGCAACTTCAAGGCTTGGAACAGTTCGCGTTCCTTCTCGAAATACTGCTTGGCCGTATCGAAATCGCAGGCGCCATGCTTTTCCCATTCACCCTGCAGCAAGGCTTCGCCGGGCTGCATGCACATGTACGGCAGGATGTCCGACGGCGCCAGCTTCGGCAAATTGCCCTTGCAATAACGCGGATGCAGCTCCGTCTTGCGCGGCGGCGTCACGGAAATGTCTTCGCACGTGCCCGGGTTATTCGACTGCGCCCACAAGCCATGCACGATCCAGCCGAAGTGGTTGCTCTCGGCGCACTGGAAGGCGGCCTTCTTCGACACGGCGCCGCGGCGGCGCTGGCTGTCGCAGAAGCCTGGTGACCACGACAGCGCCAGCATGAAGTAATCGGTGGGCACGTTCGTGCTTTGCTTGTAGCAGGTGTTTTTCTCGTCCGACGGCTTGACGTCGTAGTCGTAATAACTGACGTTGCGCGGAATGGCGCAGGCGGCGTCGGCCGCGTGGACGGCGCCGGCCGACAGGCTGAGGAAAACGGCGGCCAAGGCAGGCAGGATAGAGCGAATTTTCATCGTATTTCCTTCAAGATATAAAAACGCCGGCAACTGGGTGCCGGCGCGGTAGTGAAATTACACCATCAACTTAGCAGACGGTATGCATCCAGCCGTGCGTATCCGGTGCCGTGCCATGCTGCAAGCCCAGCAGCGCTTCGCGCAGGGCCAGGGTGACGGCGCCGTTTTCATTGTTGTTGATGGTCATTTCAAAGCCATTGGCCTTGGCCACGCCCACGGGCGTGATGACGGCTGCCGTGCCGCAGGCGAACACTTCGGTCATGCGGCCCGAGGCGATGTCGTCGCGCCATTGCTGGACGGACAATTTACGCTCTTCCGTCGCATAGCCGAGGTCTTTCGCCATTTCCAGCAGGCTGCGGCGGGTGATGCCTGGCAACAAGGTACCCGTCAATTCCGGCGTCACGACGGTGACTTTCTCGCCATCCTTGTAGACGAAGAACAGATTCATGCCGCCCATTTCCTCGATGAACTCGCGGTGCACGGCGTCGAGCCACACGACCTGGTCGCAGCCCTTTTCTTGCGCTTGCGACTGGGCCATCAGGCTGGCCGCGTAATTGCCCGCGCACTTGGCTTCGCCCGTGCCGCCCGGCGCGGCGCGCACGAAGTCTTCGCTGATCCACACGGTGACGGGTTTCACGCCTTTCGGGAAGTAGGCGCCGGCCGGCGAGGCGAACAGCACGAACAGGTATTCTTCCGATGGACGCACGCCCAGGTAGGGGTCGGTGGCGATCATCAGCGGACGCATGTACAGGCTCTCGCCCGTGTTCTTCGGCACCCAGTTACGGTCTTGCGCGATCAGCGCATCGCCCGCTTCCAGGAACAGCTCGACGGGAATGGCCGGCATGGCCAGGCGCGCGGCGCTGCGGTTGAAGCGCTCGGCATTTTGTTCCGGGCGGAAAGTCTTGATGCTGCCATCGGGCTGGGCAAACGCTTTATAACCTTCGAAGATGGCCTGGCCGTAGTGCAGCGACGAGGCGGACGGGTCCAGCGTCAAAGGGCCGTAGGCCTTCAGTTCGCCCTGCTGCCACCTGCCGTCGCGGTAAGGAAACACCACCATGTGGTCCGTGAAGATGCGGCCAAACGCCGGGTTGACCATGCGCGCGGCGCGCTCGGCGTCGGACAGGGGGTGGGCGGACGGGGTGACGACGAGATTCGGTGTGGAAGTGGTCATGGCAGCAATGGGAACTAGTGAACAGTATCCCTATTGTAGCGCCTCCAGCGCCCGATCAGGCAAACGAGAATGGCCACCGCCCCGCGACAACAGGGAGCCATCATTTGCGAATGATTCTCGTTTGCGTTACTATGTCAATCCTCCTTCTTCCCCGCCATGCCTGACGCCCCGCATGGCGGCGCTATCGAAAGCCGCTTCATGACGACCTCCTCCCTTCCACACCCCCTGCCGCGCGCCGGCGCCGATGAGGCGACGCAGACTCGTCAGCTTGCCGTCCCACAACAACGGCGCTGGCACTGGAATTGGAAGCAGGTCTGGTTTCAATTGCACTGGTTTATCGGCATCACGGCCGGCACGGTGCTGGTGATCATCGGCCTGAGCGGCGCCACCCTGGCCTTCAAGGATGAATTGCTCGACGTTATGAACCCCGGCGTGCGCCATGTCCCCGTGGAAACGCGCGCACCGCTGACGCCGACCCAACTGAGCAGCATTGCCGCAGCCGAACACGGCCAGCGCGTGGCATCGGTCACCATGTATGCGCAGGCGGGCGCGGCGCCACGCCTGTTTTTCGCGCCAAAGAACGGCCAGCGGCGCGGTGTATCCATTTATCTGCACCCGTACACGGGCGCGACCCAGCCCGCGCTGGCGGGCGCCGCATTTTTCGAATGGACGGAGTCCTTGCACCGCTGGCTGCTGCTGCCGCGCGACCCGGGCCGGCAAGTGGCGGGCGCGCTGGCCCTGTGCCTGCTGGGCCTGGCACTGTCCGGCCTGTACCTGCGCTGGCCCCGCCGTCCGCTGGACTGGCGCACCTGGCTGACCTTCGACCCTGCATTAAAAGGCCGCTCCTTTTTGTGGAATCTGCACGCCGTGGCCGGCACCTGGTGCCTGGTCGTCTATGTGGCGCTGACCCTGACGGGCATCTACTGGAGCTATGACGTGGTGCGCGACAATATCGACGCCTGGGCCGGCAAGCCCCCGCGCACGGCGCAGGCGCCCGGCAAGAAAGGGGCGCCGCAGGCGCCATCGCCCGCCGCCGACATCGGCCTGGCCTGGAGCGTTTTCCAGCAGCACGCCCCCGGCTGGACCCTGGCTACGGTGCGTCTGCCCGTTCGCCCCGGCGAAGCCGTGCAATTCACGTGGCTGGCCGGCGATGCGCCGCACGAACGGGCGCGCAGCCGCATGAGCATTGCGCCGGCCGACGGCACGGTCACGGAAAACGAACCGTACAGCCAGCAGGCGCTGGGGCAGCGCCTCGTCAACATCATTTATCCGCTGCACATGGGCACGTATTTTGGCTTGCCCGGCCGCATCATCGTCACCCTGGCCAGCCTGGGCCTGCCCCTGTTCGCCATCACGGGCTGGATGCTGTACTTGGGCCGCCGCAAGGCCAAGCGGGCTGTGCAAGCGCAGCGCGCTCTGCTGGCTGGCATTCCGGGCAAGCAAGATATAGGCTTGCCCACCCTGGTGGCCTACGCCAGCCAGTCGGGACAGGCCGAGCGCCTGGCGTTGGAAAGCGCGCGCGCCTTGCAGCAGGCCGGCGTGGCCGTCGACGTGCAGTCGCTGGACCGTTTCGATCCCGCGCAATTGCGCCAGTACGAACGGGCCCTGATCGTCGCCAGCACCTTTGGCGAAGGCGAGGCGCCGGACGGCACGCGCCGCTTCGCGCGCCTGCTGCAACAAACGGCGGGCACGCCGCTGGCCGGCCTGGAATTCGGCATGCTGGCCCTGGGAGACCGCCATTACGGCGCCTTCTGCGGCTTTGGCCATGCGCTGGCGCAACAATTGCAAGCACTGGGCGCCACGCCCATGTTCCCGCTGATCGAAGTGGACAAGCATGACCCCGCCGCCCTGGCCGCCTGGTCGCAAGCGCTGGCCAGCTGCAGCGGCAGCGCCATCGACGCCATCGGCGTACAGGAAGAAGCGTCGTACGCCGAATGGCGCCTGACGCGCCGCGTGCTGCTGAACCCGGGCAGCCTGGGCGGCGAACTGCATGAAATCACCTTGACGGGCCCCGCCGATGCTGCCTGGGAAGCGGGCGCGCTGGCGGAAATCATCGCCTGCAACGCGGATGGCAGCGAGGGCGACGCGCAAAGTGCCCAGCATGCGCCGCGCAGCTATTCGCTCGCTTCGCTGCCATCCGATGGCGAACTGCAATTGCTGGTGCGCCAGGAGCGCCACGCGGGCGGCACAAACGACGGGTACGGTCTCTGTTCCGGCTGGCTCACGCGCTTCGCCCCGCTGGGCGCCGGCATCCGTTTGCGCCTGCAAGCCAATCCCGCCTTCGCGCCCGCCCTGGTCGACGTGCCCTGCATTTATATCGGCAATGGTTCCGGCCTGGCCGGCCTGCGGGCACACCTGCGCGCGCGCCAGCGGGCGGGGCTGGCCCGCAACTGGCTGCTGTTCGGCGAGCGCCAGCAAGCTGTTGACAGCGTCTGCGGCGCAGAGTTGCAAGGCTGGCTGGACGCTGGCCACCTGGCGCGCCTGGACCGTGTCTTTTCGCGCGACGGCAACGAAGGCGGCAAACGCGAATACGTGCAGGACCGCCTGCGCGCCAACGTCGGCGAGCTGCGCGATTGGCTGGCGCAAGGCGCCATCGTCTACGTGTGCGGCAGCCTGCAAGGCATGGCGGCGGGAATCGATGCTGTACTGCAAGAAGTGCTGGGACAGGACGGTCTCGACGCCCTGCTGGCGGCCGGGCGCTACCGCCGCGACGTGTATTGATCTGCCTCAGCACATTGCCAGCGCCGCCCGGCTATGTGGGCCGCCGCACGGTCAGCGCCGGCCATCGGACTACAGTAGCGGCATGGCGGCATATCCGCGCCGCCCCCACCCACTGTTTGCGAGGCTAGCCATGAAGAACCCCTGGATGAGCATGTACCTGAGCGCCGCCAACCGCATCGCCAACACGGCGCGCGGCCACGCCACGGCCGCCGTCAAGCGCGAAGCGGCGAAAAATACGCGGCAATTGACGCAAGTGTGGTTCGACTCTTTCCTGCCCGCCGCAGGCAAGCCGCGGCGCAGCCGCAAGGCCAAATAAGAGGCGTCACTGGTGCAGTGCATCACAGCAACTAGTTGAAGTTTCAATCAGATGAACTAAACTGCAAGCATGGTAGTACATAGGACGTGACCGGCAGGCGCCGCATCCCCGCGCCGCCGCCGGGACACCGGGAGACGACCATGTTGACGCTCAAAGTGCTGCTCTGCCTTGCCTTGTCGGCCCTGATGCTCGTGCCCCTCGTGCTGAGGGATGCGATGCAGACGTCGGCCGGACAGCAGTTGCAGGTGCCGAATGTCGATGCGCAAGCTCTGTGGGCCCGCTGGCCTCGGCAATAAGACGCGCGGCTGAGAAAACGTCGCTGGCTGCGTTGCTTTGACTTGCCGTACTAGCGTACTGTCTGCGTCAAAGACGCCTTGCCAGCGGCGTTTTTCAGCGGCGCTCGGTAACACGGCGCATCGTTAAGACCGCTTTATTGCGAGTGGGGAATTGTTCCCTTCGTCCATTTGTCTTTGTCTTGCTTTCCTCTTCCCCTCTTCACCATACTTTTGATCCAGATCATGGATTTCGCCCTTCGCTGCGTCCACACTGGAACAGTCCGCTTCGCGCCGCGACGGACTTCACCGGGGGCATCGGCATGGGTAAATCGCATTGGAAAGATGAGATGGCGCTGGGCGTTCCCGCCATCGACGAGGCGCATGAGGCGCTGTTTCAGGAGCTGGCACGGCTGGGGCAGTTAAGCGACCAGCATTTCAGCGTGGCGTTTCGCGAGCTGATTGCGGCCGTCGAACGCGATTTCCGCGAGGAAGAGGATTTGATGGAGCAAATCGGCTTTCCCTCGCTGGCCAACCACCGCGAACAGCATGCCCGCGTGCTCAGCGGCTTGCACCATGCCTGGGCCGCCGTCGATGAAGGCGACCTGGAACAGGGCCGCCATGCGCTATCGCTGTTGCCGCAGTGGCTGATCTTCCACCAGGCCACCATGGACCTGGCCCTGGCGGCGGCGCTGGAACTGGTGCAGCGCCAGCCTAACTAGCAGTTCATTACAGCAACAGCACCGTCGCCTGCTCGGGCATGACCACGCGGTAGTGTCCCGGGTATTTGTCTTCGCCGTCGAAAATCTTGCAAAACACGGGCTGGTTGATGTCGTTGACGGCCGCCTCGTTCATGGGCAGCGTCGCGATCAGCTGTTCTCCATCCATCAATTGCAAGGCGCTGCCTCGCTCGGCCGCGCAAAAGGCCAGCGATTGCACGTCGCTGGCGAACGGCCGCTTGTACCACGGCGTGATGGCCCGCACGGCGCGCCGGGCGTCGCGCAAGACCTGCCCCACGCGCGTGACGTTCCACGCATCGCGCGCCACGGACGGCTGCAGCACGATATTGGCCGTCAGCTCGCCCCTGCCCTTGTTCACCAAAAACGTGCCGTCCTGCGCGGCAATATCATCGTTGAGCGGCACGACAAACACGCCGCCGGCCGACACCTTGATCGGCATGGGGGCGCCATTGCCTTGCAAGGCCACGCGCACATCGTCGATGGTGGCGCTCAGCTTGGCGGGAATCAGGCGCAGGGCCATGACCACGCTGCCGCTCGACACTTGCCACACTTTCCTGGCCGTCAGATAACTTTCACGGTATGCCGTGAACCGCACGTGCGGCGCCCTGGCATCGCTGGTGGCCGTGATCGTCACCGTTTGCGGTGGCAAGGCTTCCTCTGCTGGCGCCGTTGCCTTGGGTGCTGATGCCGCGGATGTGGCCGGCGCAAGCGGTGGCACAACGGCATCGGCGGCGGGCGGCACGCTGGCGCTCTGCAGCGGCGCGGGAACAGCCGGCGGCGGCGCGTGTTCCTGGGCCTGACCCAGCGAGACGACACACAACCATCCGGCACAAGCGATCCATGTACGCATGCATTTCTTTCATTAAGGAAAATATTTGTCAGCGCCTGCATTATCGCAGAAGGCAAGCCGATGCGCCGCCCCGGGTCTGCCGGCACTCCTGCCTGCACTCCTTTGGTGCACACGCTTGATTATTTGGCAAATATCACCTATATTGATAATGATTCTTATTCACAAAAGTGACAGGAATCGCGCGCCTTTCTTTTCCACTGCCCGTCCGCGCCGGGCCTTGCGGTGGAACTGCTATCCAAGCCAGACCACGGGCCAGCGTTACGCCATCCCCCAGCTACTGCGCAGCTCGCCAGACGAGATAGGAACACTCACGACTAAAAATATCCAGGAAAATAATGCAATCAACGACAGCCTTCTCATCTTCGCGCCAGCCCGCCTTGCGCGCCCTCCCCCGTTTATTACACATCAGCCTGCTCAGTCTTGCCGCCGGCGTGGCCCTGCCGGCACAGGCCGCCGACGCCGCCGCGGCCGACGTGACCATGCCCGCCGTCACCGTGCTGGGCCAGTCGACCGCGACCACGGAAGGCACGCAGTCGTACACGGCCGGCGAAGCGCGCAGCGCCACGCGCATGGACCTGTCGCTGCGCGAGACTCCGCAATCGGTCAGCGTCATCACGCGCCAGCTGCTCGACGACCTGGGCGCCGTGCGGCTGGACCAGGCGCTGGCGCAGACGACGGGCATCCAGGTGGGCCAGAACGATACGGAGCGCACGACATTTTATGCGCGCGGCTTCGGCATCAACAATATCCAGATCGACGGCATGGCGCGCGGCGGCAATGCGCCGCTGCAAGACACGATCCTGTATGACCGCATCGAAGTCGTGCGCGGCGCCACGGGCCTGATGGGCGGCAAGGGCGACCCGTCCGCCACCATCAACATGATACGCAAGCGGCCGGCGAAGGACTTCCAGGCCAGCGCCGGTCTCATCATGGGCCGCTGGGATGACCAGCGCTTCGAAGCCGACCTGTCCACGCCGCTGAACGCGGAGGGGAGCGTGCGCGCGCGCACGGCCCTGGCCTGGCAAAAACGCGATTCCTACCTGGACATGTACCACGAGCGCAAGACGGTGGGCATGGCCATCCTTGAAGCGGACGTGCGTCCCGGCACCCTGCTGACGGCGGGCGTCGACTTCCAGGACAACAAGCCGACAGGCGCCACCTGGGGCGCCGTGCCGTACTGGAATGCAGATGGCAGCCTGGCCAGGTTGCCGCGCAACACCAGCCTCACGACGCCCTGGAGCACCTGGGCCAACAAGCAGCACACCATCTTCACGTCGCTGGAACAGCGCCTGCCCGGCAACTGGAACATGCACCTCGGTTATGCGCGCACGGAAAGCACGAACCGCACCACCGTCGCCTATGCGGGCGGCGGCAAGCCCGATCCGGCCACGGGCGAAGGCATGCTGCTGTGGACGGGCGCCTATGGCCCGGGCAAGACCACGGGCGATAATTTCGACGTCTACGCCAGCGGCCCGTTTACCTTGCTGGGGCGCAAGCATACGGCCATCGTCGGCTGGAACGGCGGCAACCAGCGCGCCCGCTCGCTGGGCGGCGAGGCGGAAATCAACTACCCGAACGTCGTCCCCGATTACCGCAGCTGGACGGGCAACATCCCCCGCCCCGTGTTCCACCCGGACGGCTCGCACACGGAAACCGTGACGCGCCTGGCGGGCGGCTATGTGGCCACACGTTTGAGCCTGGCCGACCCGCTGCATGTGATCATCGGCGCGCGCAGCAGTACTTACCGCACGGATACGCGCAACTACGATACACGAGGCGTGCACACGGACAACAGCGACTTCGTGGAAACGCGCAATGAAGTCACGCCGTATGTGGGCGCCGTGTTCGATATCAACAAGCAGTATTCGGCCTACGCCAGCTTCACGCAGCTGTTCAACCCGCAATCGAGCAAGGACCGCAACAACAAGTTCCTGGCGCCGGAAACGGGAGACAATGCGGAACTGGGTATCAAGGGCGAATTTTATGAAGGCAAACTGAACGCGTCGGCCGCCCTGTTCCATACGAAGAAAAAGAACATGGCGGAACTCGACCGCACGGTACCGCCCGGTTTCTTGCTGCCCGACGGCGGCCAGGCCATGGTGGCCAATGGCGCCGGCGTGACGGCCAAGGGCGTCGAGTTCGACGTCTCCGGCCAGTTATCGCCCGCCTGGGAAGCGAGCGGCGGCTATACCTATCTGCACGCGGCCGAGGCCGATGGCCGCCGCGCCGCCACCACGCAGCCGCGCCACCTGCTGCGCCTGGCCACCAGCTACCGCTTCGACGGCCGCCTGGCCGGTTTGAGGGCGGGCGCCAGCATGACGGCGCAAAGCGCCACCTACAGCGAATCGTGGTACGGCCGCCCGCCATCGGGAACCATCACCAACATTCCGCAAGCGGGCTATGCGCTTGTCAACGCCATGGCCAGCTATGCGCTCAACCGCCACGCCAGCGTGCAGCTGAACGTGAATAACTTGCTCGATAAAAAGTACTACCGCAACGTGGGCTTCTTCGACGGCGTCTTCTGGGGCGAACCGCGCAACATCAGCCTGGCCGTGCGCACGATGTTTTAAGCGCGCCAGTGCGCGGGCGCCGGCAGTGTAAAGCCGTCGAGCAAGGGACCGCCCACGGGCGCCAGCACGGCGGCGGCGACTTGCCCGAACGCGCGCTGGCCGGCCGGCAAGTCGGCGGCGGCCAGGCGCAGCGCGCCATCGAGCTGCCCGGCGATGACGGGATCAAAGGCCTGCAGGCGGCGGAACAGGTGCTTGCCGCCGCCGCTCCACTGCCCCGCCGCGCGCAGGTGCAGGTCGGCCAGCGCTTCGTACAGCTGGCAAGCGACGGCCAGCGCCTCGCCCGGGTGCGTGCTGTCGACCAGGTCTTCCAGCGCGGTGGTGATGGCGTAGCGGCGGCGCTGCAGGTTTTCCGCGTCGAGCGCGGGCGGCCCGGCCGTGTCGAAAGCGTGCGCCAGCGCGTGCAGCTGCGCGTAGGCGTCGCCGGCGGCGACGATGTTTTCCCCTTCGACGACCATCATCGCCAGCGGCACCGTGCCGCCCGGCGCATCCATTTCCTTGCAAAAATACGTGAACGTGGCCACGTCGTGCGCGAACAGTTCCACCGTGCGCCCCTCGGCCACGAGGGTGTCGCGCCAGGCGCAATCGACGTGGTCGAACAGCAGCAGCAAGTCGATATCGGAAGTAGGCGTTTGCCGGCCTGTGGCGAAGGAGCCGCCGATGATGGCCGCCACGGCCGTGGGATAGCGCTCGTGCACCAGCCGCTGGGCAATCGCGCGAATGGTCTCATAGGTGGGGATCGTCGTCAAAGCCGGTGCTCCATGTCGATAAAACACTATCCTACACGCAATACGCAGGCTGCCGCCAGCCTGCTACACTGGCGCCATCTGATCAAGGAACCAACATGGAATACGACTGCATCGTGGTGCCCTCGCCCGTGGGCGAGCTGACCCTGGTGGCGCGCGGGGAAGCCCTGGCCGCCATCCTGTGGGAAAACGACAAGCCGAACCGCGTGCGTCTGGGCGCGATGCGCGTCGATGACGGTTGCGCCGTGCTGCAGGAAACGGCGCGCCAGCTGGATGAATATTTTGCCGGCACGCGCCAGCATTTTGAGGTGCCGCTCGATTTTGCCGGCACGCCATTTCAGCAGGAAGTGTGGCGCGCGCTGCTGACGATACCGTATGGCCAGACGCGCAGCTATGGCGAGATCGCGCGCCAGATCGGCCGCCCCGCCGCCGTGCGCGCCGTGGGCGCCGCCAACGGCAAGAATCCCATTTCCATCATCGCCCCCTGCCACCGCGTCGTCGGTGCCACGGGCGAGCTGACGGGCTTTGCGGGCGGTCTGCATGCCAAGGAAACCCTGTTGGCGCTGGAAGGCATTTCCCTGTCCAGCGACCGCGAAGCGCTGAAAACGGGCCACGCCCGCCGCCGCGCCGTGCATGTCGATACGGCGCAAGGCAACCTGTTTTAAGCGGCGCCATCGCTCCCATGTGGGATACTCACGCCCTCCGTTCAAGCCAACACATCCTATGCCTTACCTTGTCATCGCGTTCTTTGTCGTACTGTACTTACTCGCCACCTTCTTTTTCCACATCCCCGCCCTGGTTGCCCTCGTGTATGGCGTGCTGAGCCTGGGATGCTTCGTTGCCTATGCGATCGACAAGTCCGCGGCCAAGGAGGGCCGCTGGCGCACCCCGGAGCGCACCTTGCTGCTGCTGGGACTGCTGTGCGGCTGGCCGGGCGCCGTGCTGGCCCAGCAATGGCTGCGCCACAAGTCCAGCAAGCGCTCGTTCCGCATCGTGTTCTGGATCACGGTCGCCCTCAATATCGGCGCTTTCGTGTATTTCAGCATGCATTACGCGGCGCCCGATATCGGCACGGACGTCGCCCCCATCGAGTTATAAGGTCACTCTCCCAGCAGGCGCAGCGATTCCAGCCAGTCCGCCTTCCAGTCGCGCAGCAACGGTTGCGTGGCGAACGCCTTTTTCAAATGCGCCATCGGCACGCGGTGCACATCGTGCAAGCCGAACGCCAGGGTCACCGGATGCCACAAATGGCTGTTCTTGCCGCCACGCGAATTCTTGCGCACGCGCGCGCCATCGTCGCCAAAGATGCCCACGCCGCTGGCCATGCCTTGGTCCAGGTCGACCTTGCCCACGCCGGCGAAGGCAATCAAAATCTGCTCGCGCCCCAGGCCTTTCAAGGCGCTGGGCAAGACCACGGGCGCCTTGTCCGCTGCCGTGTCGACCGGCTGCGGATGCTGCAGTTCCTTGAGCAAACGCAACAGGTCGCGCTCCTGGAAGTGCAAGCCGTCCAGCGGCACGCGCAAGCCCTGCCCCTTGAGTTCAATGGGGAGATTGCCCGAGTCGCGCGTAAAACGCAGCCAGACATCACCGGCGCCCGCGGCCAGGTGCTGCTTGTCCTCGATGAACACGACGGGCGCCGCATAGCGCGTCACGCCATCATGGAACAGCTCGGCCCAGGCTACGCTGTAGTCGAGCCAGATAAACGGCAAGCCGCCCTGCTCGAGCAGGCGCGCCAGGGTCCACGGGGTGCCCGTCTGTTGCGCCAGCCAGGCGCAGGCTTCGGTTGCGGTGGCGCGGTACGGCAGGGATAGGGAAGTCATGGCAATTCCGTCGGTCAAAGTGGAGCGCAGTGTAGCAGACGCCGCCATCCGCCCCTGCGGCAGGCGCATCCTGCGCGCCATTCCTGCGCGATGTGCTAGGCTGGTAGCATCAGCCCGCGCCACCGCCTCCCGGCTACCTGGCGCACCACCGCGAGGGAATCACCATGCATTCGAGCACCAACGCCGCCACCACGCCCGCCCCGCCACCGGAGCGCGATTCGCCCACGCCGGCGGGCGAAAGCCATGCCGAGGAAGCGCTCGATGAAGCGCTGAAGGAGAGCTTTCCGGCCAGCGACCCGATCGCCATTGCCACCCCAAAACCAGTCAGCAAGTCGCCGGCCTGAGTCCCATGCCTTTCCTGGCCGGCCAGGCGCGGCCCCGGTTGCACAAGGCCGGTCACCAAGGTCACGCCAGCAATTTGAACACGCGCATGTCCTGCATCATGCTGTCCGCCTGCTCCTGCATGCTGGCCGCTGCCGCCGCCGACTGCTCGACCAGGGCGGCATTCTGCTGGGTCACTGCATCCATCTGACTGATGGCCTGATTCACCTGTTTGATGCCATCGTTTTGTTCCTGGCTGGCGACGGCGATTTCCCCCATGATGCCCGCGACTTGCTGGACAGAGGAGACGATTTGCTTCATCGTGCCGCCCGCTTCATCGGCCAGATTGCTGCCAAGCTCGACTTTTTCGACCGACTCGGCAATCAGCTGCTTGATCTCTTTGGCGGCCGTGGCGGAACGTTGCGCCAGGGCGCGCACCTCCGATGCGACGACAGCAAAACCGCGCCCCAACTCACCGGCGCGCGCCGCTTCGACAGCCGCGTTCAGGGCCAGAATATTCGTTTGAAACGCGATGCCGTCGATCACGGAAATAATCTCGACGATACGGTTCGAGCTGTCCTTGATGGATACCATGGTCGCGACGACACGTTCGACCACCTGCCCGCCCTGCACCGCTACCGCTGAAGCCGACAAGACCAGTTGATTGGCTTGCTGAGCGCTTTCGGCATTCTGCTGCACATTGCTGGTTAACTGCTGCATCGCCGACGATGTTTGCTCCAGTGCACCGGCCTGAGCCTCGGTTCTGGCCGAGAGGTCCAAATTGCCAGCAGCAATTTCCTGCGAGGCAGTCGAGATGGTTTCAGTACCACCACGCACACGGCCCACCGTATGACGCAGGCTCTCCGTCATGCTTTTCAGAGCACGCATCAATTCGCCCGGCTCGTCGCGATAGTCGGTCGCGATATGGCTGCGCAGGTCACCGGAAGCGACAATGCGGGCAACGTGCACGGCGTCCTGCAGTGGCTTGGTAATACTCTTGCTAATGAGCACAGCCACCCCAATCGCCGTGCCCAGCGAGACCAGCAGTATCGCCAACAGCAAGCTGCCCGCCACCGTGATGCGCGCGCTCGAATCCGCCTCTATCGCCGACGCGCGTTGGCTGGTCATCTCGACCAGTTGCTTGATGGCCTGCAGATGCTGGGCGTAGCTGATCGTCATTTTTTTCATCGCAACGGTGGCGCCGGCCTTGTCCTGTGCCTCTATTGCGGGGATGAACTGTTGCAGTGCAACCGTGTAGAAGGCCAGCGCCGGCGCATGCGCCTTGTTCAGCAGCAGCCCGGCGATATCGGCATCCAGTGTCGCGCCCTTCCAGAATGCATGGCGCTCATCGTAATCACGTTTGAGCGTGTTAAATCGTGCGATTAACTGCGCCTGTTCGGCACGATCCTCGGTCGCCAGCAGCTGAAAACTGACCAGATAGGATTCCAGTATGTACTCCGGCGGTGGCAACACGTCCGCAATCAGATCCTTGCTTTGCACTATTTTCTGATAAACAGGGCCGTTCACTTTCCATTCTTGCAGAGTCTTGAACGACCACAGGCCATAGAGGATGAAACCGACCGAAAAGATCACAATCAGTACAGCCAGACGGTGCGTTAGCTTGAGTCCCCTTATCATGCTCATAATATTTTCCTTGAATTAACTATGCTTGCCTCTGGTTCAGCTACCGAGATGACATTGCTCTCGCATGAGTGAGAGGCGATCATTCGAAGTCAAATTCATTGCCAAATCATTACTCCATATTTATAAGAAGCAACTTATTTTACAGCCAAATTTTGGCGATTTAAAGTAAATTTAATAAAAATAAATGAAAACAACAAAAACAAAACAAAAATCACAAATTTATTATCAAATGATGTGAAGTGTGCAAGGGCAAGTGTTAGCGAATTTCCGCCTGTGCAGACCGGCTCGATCCGCGGACGTACGTCGCGTCGATGACAATGCAGGGAGCGGGCAATGAAAAGCCGTGCGTTCGGCACGGCTCAGTGAAGTTCTGCCGGTACGGCGGCGAATACCGTGTTGGCCGTACAACAAATCTTTCCTCTTTCACGGCATGGCGGGATTTGCTTGACTGAAATCCGCGAAAAACCATAAAAATGCCCCGCCGGGCGGCAATGGCAAAACCATTGCACCGGGCGGGGCAGATCAAATTCAGGCGCGACTAGTTCGGCGTGTCGCGGTACTGCTCGGGCGTCGTGTCGCCATCGGCGACTTCATACCACATCGCATTGAGCACGGCGAACGTCGCCGCCAGCGGAAGACCCAGTATCCAGGCGAAGTACCACATAATTATTTCCTTTCTTCAATTCCAGCTTGATCGTTTTTACTATCAAACTAACGACACCTAACAAAACCGTAGTGAGCGGCAGCGATTTGTGGTCGAGAAGCGCAACCGTACTCCAGTACGGTGAGCATCGCCGGCCGCAAAGGGCGACGCGCAGTAGGTTTAGTTAGGTGTTCTCAATAAGCGTGACCGCTGTCGTCTTCGATGGCTTTGCCGTCAACCTTACCCCACAGCACTTTATACACCCACGTCGTATACGCCACGATGAGGGGGATGAAGACGGCCGTGACGACCAGCATGATGAACAGGGTCATGTGGCTGGAAGAAGAATCCCACACCGTCAGGCTGGCGCGCGGGTCGATCGACGATGGCAGGATGAACGGGAACATGGCCGCGCCCACGCTGAGGATGATGCCGGCGATGCTGGCCGCGCTGGCCAGCAAGGCGGGCACTTCGCGGCGCGCGCGCAGCAAGGCGAACGCCAGCAAGGGACCCAGCAAACCGGCCGCAGGGGCGATCCAGGTCCACGGATGGGCGGCAAAGTTGAGGAACCAGGCACCCACGTGCACTTGCGCCGTTTTCAGCATCGGGTTCGACGGGCCATCGACGACGACGGCGCTGGTGACGCGGTAGCCATCGACCCACAGCCACAGGGCCACGCCGGCTGCCGCATACAGCACGACCGTGGCGATTGCCGCCACGCTGCCGTAGCGGCGCGAACGTTCCGCCACGGCACCGTCCGTTTTCACTTGCAGCCAGGTGGCGCCATGCATCACCAGCATGGCGACCGAGACGAGGCCGCACAGCAAGGCGAACGGGTTGAGCAGCGCAAAGAAGCTGCCGTCATAGAAGATGTGCATGTCCGGCGAGAAACGGAACGGTACGCCTTGCAGCACGTTGCCGATGGCTACGCCGCAGATCAGGGCCGGCACGAAGCCGCCCACGAACAGGGCCGCGTCCCAGCGGGCGCGCCAGCGGGGGTCTTCGCGCTTGCTGCGGAACTTGAACGCCACGGGGCGCACGATCAGTGCCACGAGAATGACGAACATGGCCAGGTAGAAGCCAGAGAACGAGACGGCGTACAGCTGCGGCCAGGCGGCAAAGATGGCGCCGCCGCCGAGGATCAGCCATACCTGGTTGCCTTCCCACACGGGACCGATGCTGTTGATGATGACGCGGCGCTCGAGGTCCGTCTTGCCGGCGAACGGCAGCAGGATGCCCGTGCCCAGGTCGAAGCCGTCCGTGATGGCAAAGCCCACCAGCAATATGCCGATCAGCAGCCACCAGATCAGGCGCAGGGTTTCATACGAAATCATTTCATGCAAAATCATGGTCTGGTCCTCCTCAGGCGCGTTGAGTATGAATGGCTGCGGCCGCTGGCACGGGAGCCCGCGGCGTCTCTTCCGGCCCCTTGCGGATGGCCTTGAGCATGAGCTTCATCTCGATAATCAACAGCACGGTGTAGATGGCGGCAAAGCCGGCGATGGTAATCAGGAGCGTCGACGCCCCCAGGTTGGAGACGGCCACGGCCGTCGGCAGCACGCCTTCGATGACCCATGGCTGGCGGCCCACTTCGGCCACGATCCAGCCCGCCTCGATGGCCACCCACGGCAACGGGATGGCGAACACGGCCAGCTTCAGCAGCCAGCGGTGCTTGTCCAGGGTGCGGCGCGTCGACAGAATGAAGAAGGTGCCGGTCAACAGGATAAAGAACATGCCCAGGCCCACCATCACGCGGAAGGACCAGAACAAGGGACCCACGGGCGGCACGGTGTCGAGCGCGGCCTGGCGGATCTGCTCGGGCGTGGCCTGGCGCGGATCGTCGACATAGCGTTTCAGCAGCAAGGCATAGCCCATGGACTGGCCTTTCGACTCGAACACGTCCTTCGCCTCTTGCGGCACAGGCGCACCTGGCGCCACGCTGCGGATGGTTTGCAGCGCGTCGTACGCCTTGATGCCATCCTGGATCAGCAGCTCGCCGCGGTCGACCAATTGCTCGATGCCGGGGATTTCCGTCGTCAGCGAACGCGTGCCGATCAAGCCCATCACCATCGGGATATGCACGGCGTAATGCGTTTCACGCGCTTTCGCGTCGGGAAAGCCGATGGCCGTGAAGGCGGCGGGTGCCGGCTCCGTGGTCCACATGGCTTCGATCGCGGCCAGCTTCATTTTCTGGTGTTCGGACGACAGGTAGCCGCTTTCGTCACCGAGCACCACGACTGACAAGGTGGCAGCCAGGCCGAACGAGGCGGCCACCGTCATCGAGCGCTTGGCCAGCTGCACGTGGCGGCCCTTCAGCAGATACCAGGCGGAAATACCCAGCACGAAGATGGCCGCCGCCGTATAGCCGGCCGACACCGTGTGCACGAATTTCGCCTGTGCCACGGGGTTCGTCAGCACGGCGCCGAAATCCGTCACTTCCATGCGCATGGTCTGCGGATTGAAGGCCGCGCCGACGGGATTTTGCATCCAGCCGTTGGCGATCAAAATCCACAGGGCCGAGAAGTTCGAGCCGATGGCGACCAGCCAGGTGGTGACCAGGTGGCCCCGCTTCGACAGCTTGTCCCAGCCGAAGAAGAACAGGCCGACGAAGGTCGCTTCCAGGAAGAAAGCCATCAAGCCCTCGATGGCCAGCGGCGCGCCGAAAATGTCGCCCACATAATGGCTGTAATAGCTCCAGTTCATGCCGAACTGGAATTCCATGACGACGCCCGTCGCCACGCCCATGGCGAAGTTGATGCCGAACAAGACACCCCAGAACTTGGTCATGTCGCGCCAGATGGGGCGGTTCGTCATCACATAGACCGTCTCCATGATGGCGAGGATCACTGACAGCCCTATCGTCAGCGGAACGAATATAAAGTGGTACAGAGCTGTCAGCGCGAACTGCAGTCTGGATAAAGCGACAATATCGAAGTCCATATGATTTCCTTGGTATTTCCCTACTGTGTGTAAACTTGGTATCTATCTGATGCTGTTTCGCTTGGCGCTGTTGTTGCAAAGCTGTCAGGCAGCGCCGCCTGTGCCTCCAGTCTTTCCTTGATGCCTTAATCGCCGCGCAGGCCCGCCAGCGCCGCCTCGAAGGCTGGCGTGCCACGGCGCGCGTCGCCGACGATACGGCCATCGCGCAGGCTGATCAGCCGGTCCGCCAGCGCCGCTTCGCGCCGCAAGTGGGTGGCGATCAGCAAGCTGCGCCCTTCGCTGCGCGCGGCCAGGCGCTGCAGGACATCGATCGCCGTCTGCGCATTGAGCGCTTCCGTCGCCTCGTCCAGCAGCCACAAGGTCGATGCGTGCAGGAACAGCCGCGCCAGCGCCAAGCGGCGCGCCTGGCCGCCGGACAAGCCCAGGCCACCCTCGCCCAGCATGGTATCGAGGCCGTCCGCGAAGGCCCGCACCTCGTCGTCCAGGCCGGCCGCCTGCAGCGCCGCCCACAGCTGCGCGTCGCTGGCGGACGGGTCGGCCAGGCGCAGGTTGTCGCGCAAGCTGTCCTGGAACAATTCCGTCTTCTGCGTGAACAAACAGGCGCGGCCCGCGTGCACCGTGCCCGACAGCGGCGCCAGCTCGCGCGCGGCGATGGCCAGCAAGGTCGATTTGCCCGCGCCACTGGGGCCGATCAAGGCCACGCGCTCGCCCTCGCCGATGTGCAGCGATACGTCGTGCAAGATGGCGACATGGCTGCCCGCATGCGCGGCGCTGACATGTTCCAGGCGCAAGCCCGGTGCGCCGTCAGCCGGCGGCACTGCGATCTCCTGAGCATCGAGGCGCGGCGCCAGGCGGCGCATGGCCAGCAGCATGCGCCCCGCTTCCAGCGCGCCGCGGCGCAGTCCCGCAAACGGTTCCACGGCTGTCAATGCAATCAACAGGGCCAGGGCCGCCAGCGGTACACTCAACGTTTGCTGTTCCACCAGCGCGGCCACGGCCAGCAGCACCCCTGCCAGGGTCGCGCTGCCCGCCACGCCATACGCGGCGCCGGCCGCCGTCTCCAGGCGCAGCAGGGCAACATCGGCTTGCGCCAGCGAGCGGTCGATCTGTCCCAGCGCGGCGCACTGGGCGTCGATGCGGCCCGCCATCACCAGGTCCGTCTGGCCCGCAACCAGGTCGATGGTGGCGGAACGCAGTTTTTCGATGGCGCGCGTACGCACGATGGCGGGACGGCGGGCGCCGCGCGCCAGAAACCAGCTGATGCCGCCGCCGGCGGCCAGCAGCCACGCGGCCAGGCCCAGGCCCAGCTGCCACTGCATCACGCCCAACGCCACGCCGGCCAGCAGGGCCACGCACAGTGCCGTGAAGGCGGGCACCAGCAGGCGCAGATACAGCGATTCGAGCGCGTCGATATCGGCCGTCAGGCGGAACAGCAGCCTGGCGGGCTGGCGCAGCAGGCGGCTGGCCGCTTCCGGACGCGACCAGCCGCGAAACAGCTGCACGCGGATGGCCGCCAGGGCGGCGAACGTGGCGTCGTGCGTGACGAGGCGCTCCGCATAGCGCGAGCCCGTGCGGCCGATGGCCAGCAGGCGGATGCCGGCCGACGGGCCGAACACGTCGAAGACGATGGCGGTGGACGCGTGCAAGCCGGCGATCGACGTGGCGGTAATAAACCAGCCGGACAAGCCCAGCAAGGCCATGCCGGCCACGGCCGTCAGGGCCGCCAGCACGGCGCCCCCGATCAGCTTGCGGGGCTGGGCCAGCAGCAATTGCCGCAGCACGGGGTGCGATATCAGCGATGTTTTCATGCGCGCGCCTCTGCCTTCTGCGTCTGCGCATGCGCCTGGGCATCAACTTGCACCGTGCGCTGCAGCCGGCCAGCCAGCACGGGGTCGTGCGTGGCGACAAGCATCGTCTTGCCTTTTGCCAGGGCCAGCAAGGCGTCCGTGACGCGCGCCGCCGTTTCGCTGTCCAGGTGGGCCGTCGGCTCATCGACCAGCAACAAGTCCGCATGCGGATGCACGGCCACGCGGGCCAGGGCCAGGCGCACGGCTTCACCGCCGGACAAGCCCTGGCCGCCATCGCTGAGCATGACGGCCGGCTGCGCCTGCGCCACGCTGGCCAGGTCGGCCAGGTGCAGCGCCTGCGTCACGTGCGCGGCGTTCGCACCTGCCCGGCCCAGTGTCACGTTCTGGCTGACGGACGCGGCAAACACGTGCGGACGCTGGCCCATCCAGGCCATGCGCTGGCGCACGGTATTGACCGTACCGTCATTCAGGCGCACGCCGCCGATGCGGATGTCGCCGCCGCCGGCGGGCAGCAAGCCGGCCAGCAGGGACAGCAAGGTGGTCTTGCCGGCGCCGCTGGCGCCCAGCAGGGCCACGTGTTCGCCGGCGCGCACGCTCAAGTCAAAGCCGTCGAACACGGGCGCTTCGCCGGGATGGGCAAAGCGCAGTTGATGGATGTCAATGGCAGGCGGCGGCGCCACCGCCATGGCGGCGGCGGAGACGGCGGCAACTTCCGCACCAAAGCCCGGCAAAGGCACGCCCTCGGCGGCCAGGTCGTCCAGTCCGGCCAGGCCCGCTTCGCCAGCCGCCTTGTCGTGCCAGACGGCGGCCAGCTCGCGCAGCGGCTCGAAGAACGCGGGCGCCAGCAGCAGGATGAACAAGCCCTGCCCCAACGTCAGTTCGCGGCCCCAGGTGCCGAAATCGAGACTGCCCAGCAGCGAGAAGCCGATGAACGCCGCCACCATGGCCACGCCCAGCGCGGAAAACAGTTCCAGCACGGCGGACGACAAAAAGGCGATGCGCAGCACCACCATCGTGCGCCGGCGCACGGATTGCGACGAGGCGTCCAGCCGCGCGGCCGTGGCATCGACGGCATCGAGCGCGCGCAAGGTGGCCAGGCCGCGCAGGCGGTCCAGCAGAAAGGCGTTCATGCTGCCCATTTCCACCATCTGCGCGCGGCTGGCCGCCTGCGCACCCATGCCCACGAGGGCCATGAAGACGGGAATCAGGGGCGCGGCGATGAGCAGGATCAAGGCGGCGATCCACGACAGCGGCGTCACCACGGCGAGGATCACGAGCGGCACGAGCATGACTTTCCAGCGCGCCGGCTTGTAGCGCACCAGATACGGCACGATGGCTTCGGCCTGCTCGGCGATGACGCTGGCCGCCTGGCCCGACTGCGCGCGCCGGCGGTCCAGCGGCGAACGGCGCGCCAGCGCCTGCGCCACTTGCCCGCGCAAGGTGGACAGGTGCGCGCGCGCGGCCGCATACATGCGCCGCGCGCCCCACGCTTCGCAGCCGGCGCGCAGCATGCCCAGCAGCAGCACGCCTGCGGCCGGCAACAGGGCCGCGCGCCACGGCGCGCCATCGAGCATGGCTTGCACGGCCCAGGCCAGCAAGGCCGCTTGCGGCAGCCACAGCAAGGCGGCGCCGCCTTGCGCCAGACTGGCGGCACGGGGAAGAATAAAGCGGGGCAAGGACAGTGGCGAGGTCGTCATCTTATATTTTTTGAGTTTTCAGAATTTTCTGTAAATTCGATTTTTTGTATAATACTGCGAAACATGACATATATCAATTGACCCTGGCGGTTTGGCGTGAAAAAATTCAGATAATTATGAAAACTCAAAATATCCAAATGACGCCGCTGATCCTGACCTTCGTCAGCCATTTCGGCGAGATGGGCAGCCGCTGGGGCTTTAACCGCACGGTGGGGCAAGTGTACGCCTTGTTGTTTGTCGCGGAGCATCCTTTGCACGCGGATGAAATCGCGGAGCACCTGAGTTTTTCGCGCTCGAACGTGAGCATCGGCCTGAAGGAATTGCAGGGCTGGGGCTTGATCCGCCAGTCGCGCATCCCCGGCGACCGGCGCGAGTATTTTTCCTCGCTGGGCGACGTGTGGCAAATCTTCCGCGTGGTGGCCGCCGAGCGCCGCCGCCGCGAGGTGGCCCCGACCCTGACGGTGCTGCGCGAAGCGCTGCTGGCGCCGGCCACGGAACCCGTGGATCAATATGCGCAGGAGCGCATGCGCGAAATGTATGAACTGGTCGACCTGGCCAACACCTGGTTCGACGACTTGCAGCGCCTGTCGCCCGAATCGATGGCGCAACTGATGAAAATGGGCGCCAAGGTACAAAAGCTGCTCAACGCCAAGGATCGCCTGTTTGGCGTCAGCAACAACAGCGACTGAAGCACCCGCCTCCCCTTTTCCCAAGTCCGAACGCCGCTAGCACAAGCTGGCGCGCCTTGTCACGCTATTTCCTAACGTCATGTTGGCCATCGCTGGCACATCCATACATAGCCGTATGCGATGTTGTCAAGCAAACCAATAGAATTATTAAAATTGTATTAATTTACATCAAGAGTAAGCTTGCATTTGCGTACTCAATACGCGCAGGAAATAGCAGCTAAAAACGGGCAATGGGATGACTTCCTCGGCAGGCAGGGGCGTATCCCTACACGATGTAGCAACTGTCTCAAGCACAAGGGGATTTTCATGAAAAGCATAAAAAGCATTGCCGTCAAGGCATCCATGCTGGCCGCAATGACCGTACTGGCAAGTGCAGCGCAAGCGGCCACCTGGGTTGATGTGGGGCCGGCCAGCGGTTTCGTCATCGCCGGCAGCACCGTCACCTATTCGCCATCACCGGCATTGGAGGTGAAATATTATGACGATAATCTGGTGCCGCAGAGCCCCTCGGACATCCAGGGCTATATCAATGGCGTGTTCGGCAGCAGCCTGGGCGCCGCCGTTTCGTATTGCGACAGCGCCACTTCGGGCTGCACTGCCGGCACCACGGCAGGCCTGAGCGGCGGGGTCAATTCCTATACGAGCGCGGCCGCCTATGACTATCTGGCCATCCACTTCGGCCAGGGCGAACTGGTGTTCCACTGGGCCGCGCCAGTGGCTGCCGGCACCACGTTCACGGTGGAAGGCCTGCCCAAGGATCTGAGCAACTATAGGGCCTTCATTTCCGCCGTGCCGGAACCTGAAACCTATGCCATGCTGCTCGCCGGCCTGGGCCTGCTGGGCTTCCTGGCACGCCGCCGCCAGGGAAAGTAAGCATCACCAGCGGCAGCGGCGCAACGGCGCCCGCTGCCGCCTCCATGCCAGCCGCATCTTTACGCCGCGCTTGCGGCGCCAGGCACGCTTTTTACACCATTTTTAGATCCCTCTCGCTATGCTCGACGGCATCCACTGCTGATCGACGAGGGAGATCTCATGCACGAACAACCGTTTCAGCCACGCGCGCGCAGCGTGATCCGCCAGCACTTGCCCGCGCGGGAACGGCTGCGCCTGGCCCGGCTGGCCAGCAAGAAAATGGGGTCGCTACTATCCGCGCTGCTGTGCGCGGCGCCGCTGTTATATTTGCTGAGCGTGGTACTGTTTGCGCAGCCGTGACACGGCAGGCAGGCAAAAGATGAAGAGTGATGGCAATGCGACAGGCTGTCGCGTGCATGACCAGCATGAACTGGTCCGCCCAGAGGGAATCGAACCCCCATTCACGGTTTAGAAGACCGTTGTCCTATCCGTTGAACGATGGGCGGAAAGGTGCAGCATTTTAGTCTATGCGCGCCAGCAATGCCAAGGCGTCGCACAATAGAAAACGGGCTGTCATTTCTGACAGCCCGCTTATGACTTTGGTCGGAGTACAAGGATTCGAACCTTGGACCCCCTGGTCCCAAACCAGGTGCGCTACCGGGCTGCGCCACACTCCGAAGACAAGATAATAACGCCCCTGCCCAATTTCGTCAATTGCCCCAGGCGAATTAGATGGAAATAACTATCGCGCCTGCTTGAAGAGGCTTGCTGAAAACGTTCAGGGCAAGGCAGTGCAACGCCGCCTTGGGCGTTTTCAGCTGCCGACCTTGTCGGCGATGCGGCGCGCCATCGACTCGGCCTTCTCCTTGTCCTTCGCCTCCACCATCACGCGGATCAGCGGTTCGGTGCCCGAAGCGCGGATCAGCACGCGGCCCGTGTCGCCCAGTTCGGCCTCGACCAGTTCCTTCTCGGCCACCATGGCAGCATTCTTCTGCCAGTCGAAACCGGGCGCCACGCGCAGATTGATCAGGGTTTGCGGGAACAGCACCAGTTCGGCCAGGCATTGCTGCAGGCTTTGGCCGCTGCGCTTGAGCGCGGACAATACTTGCAGCGCAGAGACGATGCCGTCGCCCGTCGTGTGGCGGTCCAGGCACAGCAAATGGCCCGAGCCCTCGCCGCCCAGTATCCAGCCCTTTTCCTTCATGACTTCCAGCACGTAGCGGTCGCCCACCTTGGCGCGCGCAAAGCCGATGCCCTGCTGCTTGAACAGCACTTCCAGCGCCATATTCGTCATCAACGTGCCGACGGCGCCGGCCACGGGACCCGTCGCCAGGCGGTCCTTGACCATGACGTACAACAATTCGTCGCCGTTGTACAAGCGGCCCGTGGCGTCGCACATGATCAGGCGGTCGGCATCGCCGTCGAGGGCGATGCCCAGGTCCGCGCCGTGCTCGACGACGGCTTCGGCCATGGCCTTGGTTGCCGTGGCGCCAAAGCCCGCGTTGATGTTGAAGCCATCGGGCTTGTTGCCGATGGCGATGACTTCCGCGCCCAGTTCATGGAAGACGTGCGGCGCGATATGGTAGGCGGCGCCATGCGCGCAATCGACGACGATCTTCAGGCCGCGCAAGTCCAGCTCGTTCGGGAAGGTACTCTTGCAAAATTCGATGTAGCGGCCCTGGGCATCGTCGAGGCGCTTGGCGCGGCCCAGCTTGTCCGACGCCACGCAAGCCATGGGCTCGTCGAGCGCCGCTTCGATTTCCAGTTCCACGCTGTCGGGCAGCTTGGTGCCCTGGCCGGAAAAGAACTTGATGCCATTGTCGTGATACGGATTGTGCGAGGCGGAAATGACCACACCAGCCGACAGGCGCAGCGCCCGCGTCAGGTAAGCGATCGCCGGCGTCGGCATGGGGCCGGCCAGCATCACATCCACGCCGGCGGCCGACAGGCCCGCTTCCAGCGCCGCTTCCAGCATGTAGCCGGAAATGCGCGTGTCCTTGCCGATCAGTACCGTCGGACGCGCCTTGCCGCCCTCCGACTTGGCCAGCACCTTGCCGGCCGCATAACCGAGGCGCATGACGAAATCGGGGGTGATCGGAGCGGTGCCCACCAGGCCGCGGATGCCATCGGTGCCAAAATATTTACGCGTCATAAATTTCTCTTTTGTTGTTTATAATGAATCTTACAGCTTCAGTGCGCCATGCGCCAGACCTTCAGGGCATCGACGGTTTCTGCTACATCATGCACACGAATAATTTCCGCGCCTTGCGCTACCGCCGCAAGCGCACCGGCAACACTGCCGGCCAGGCGCTGCTCGACGGGACGTCCCGTCACGGCGCCGATCATCGACTTGCGCGACAGGCCCGCCAGCACAGGCAGGTCCAGCTCGCTGCGCAGCTGGCGCGTGGCGCGCAATAAAGCGTAGTTCTGCTCCACCGTTTTGCCAAAGCCGAAGCCGGGATCTACGCACAGGCGTTCGCGGGCGATGCCGGCCGCCGTCATGGTGTCGATGCGTTCGCGCAGGAAGTCGATGACTTCGCGCACCACGTCGTCGTACTGCGGCTGGGCTTGCATGGTTTCTGGCACGTTTTGCATGTGCATGATGCACAGCGCGCAATCGCTGTCCCGCACGGCCTCGATGGCGCCTGGCGCGCGAAAACCGTTGATGTCGTTGATCATGTCGGCGCCCGCCAGGATGGCTTCGCGCATGACTTCCGGCTTGTACGTGTCGACGGACAAGGGCTTGCCGCAGTCGCGCAAGGCGTACAGCACCGGCATGACGCGCGCAAGCTCGTCCTGCAGCGGCAGCGGCGGCGCGCCGGGGCGGCTCGATTCGCCGCCGATATCGATGATGTCGGCGCCATCAAGCATCATCTGCTCGGCGCGCGACAGGGCAAATTCCAGGTGCTGATACTGGCCCGCATCGGAAAACGAGTCGGGCGTGATGTTCAGGATGCCCATCACCAGCGCCTGCGCGCCGGACAGGTTGAAGCCGAAACGGCCGAATTGCAAATAGTGTCGCATGTGAATCTTTGTAGTCGTCAGGAAAAAACTGCTGCGGCAACGAAAAAGGGCAAGGATTGCTCCTTACCCTCGTTCTTGCCATCCCCTTGCGTGCCGCCCGTCAGGGCCGCACTAATCAGGCTGGTGCCGTCACGTTTGGCGAGATGCCGCCCGTGCCGCTGTCGCCCGCATTGCGGCGTGGCGGAATGACTTTCGGTGGACGCGGCTCCAGGCCGGCCATGATGTCATTGATTTGCTCTGCATCAATGGTTTCCCATTCCAGCAACGCTTTCGTCATCATTTCGACCTTGTCGCGGTTGCCTTCCAGCAAGGTGCGCGCCAAAGCATATTGCTTGTCGAGAATGTTGCGGATTTCAGCATCGACCTTTTGCTGGGTCGCTTCCGAGATCGTCTTGGTGGCGCCACCGAAGAAACCTTCGTTTTCGCTGTCTTCGTAGACCATCACGCCCATGCTGTCGGACATGCCGAAGCGGGTCACCATGGAACGGGCCAGCTTGGTGGCGCGCGAGAAGTCGTTCGACGCGCCGGTGGACATCTGCCCCACGAAAATCTCTTCGGCAATACGGCCGCCGAACAGGATGGAAATTTCTTCCAGCATCTTGTCCTTGTAGGCGGACAAGTTGTCGTGCTCCGGCAGCTGCCAGGTCAGGCCCAGGGCCCAGCCGCGCGGCATGATCGTCACTTTATGCACGGGATCGGCCTTCGGCAGCAGTTTGGCGACGACGGCGTGACCGGACTCATGGTAAGCCGTGTTGCGACGCTCTTCCTCGCGGATGATCATCGATTTACGCTCGGGACCCATGTAGATCTTGTCTTTCGCATCTTCAAAGTCAGCCATTTCCACCAGGCGCTTGCTGCGGCGGGCGGCGAACAAGGCTGCCTCGTTGACCAGATTGGCCAGGTCGGCACCCGAGAAACCAGGCGTACCGCGGGCCAGGATATCGGCTTTCACATCGGTACCGATAGGCACTTTGCGCATGTGCACGTTCAAGATCTGTTCGCGGCCGCGGATATCGGGCAAGCCGACGGACACCTGGCGGTCGAAGCGGCCCGGACGCAGCAAGGCTTTGTCGAGCACGTCGGCGCGGTTGGTGGCGGCCACGACGATGACGCCGGAGTTCGCTTCAAAACCGTCCATCTCGACCAGCAACTGGTTCAGGGTCTGTTCGCGCTCGTCATTGCCGCCGCCCATGCCGGCACCGCGGTGACGACCGACAGCGTCGATCTCATCGATGAAGATGATGCATGGCGAATGCTTTTTCGCGTTTTCGAACATGTCGCGCACGCGGCTGGCACCCACGCCGACGAACATTTCCACGAAGTCAGAACCGGAAATCGAGAAGAACGGCACCTTGGCTTCGCCGGCGATGGCGCGCGCCAGCAGGGTTTTACCCGTGCCAGGAGGACCGACCATCAGCACGCCGCGGGGAATACGGCCGCCCAGTTTCTGGAATTTGCTCGGATCCTTGAGGAAGTCGACCACTTCGTTGACTTCTTCTTTCGCTTCGTCGCAACCGGCGACATCGGCGAAGGTGACGGTGTTGCTGGCTTCATCCATCATGCGCGCCTTCGACTTGCCGAACGAGAATGCCCCGCCCTTGCCGCCGCCTTGCATCTGACGCATGAAGAAGACCCAGACGCCGATCAACAGCAGCATGGGGAACCAGGAAACAAAAATAGTTTGCAGGAAAGACGCTTCCTCGGGCGGACGCACATCGAAATGCACGCCATTGTCGCGCAAGTCGCCGATCAGGCCCTTGTCGAGGCTGGTGGCAGTGGTACGCACCTTGGTGTCGTCCATCAGCTTGGCGGTGATCGACGAACCTTCGATCACGACATCTTTGACGCGCTTGGCTTTGACTTCATCCAGCAAATCGGAATAAGCGATGGCCTTGCTGCCGCCTGTGGCGCCATGACTGTCGAATTGCTTGAACAGCATGAACAACAGCAGCAATACGACTACCCAGATGGCAGATTTGGAAAACATGTTATTCACGAAGACTCCTTGGATGCAGTGCGCATCTCTTTACCTATAGCTAGAAACACGATTTTACTCGCAATAAGCGGGCCGTGCCAAAGCCCGCCGATCCGTGCGCGCGAAAAAACCGCGTTCACGCAAAAAAATGCAGTATAAACAATTTAGGCTTTTATGCCATCAGACGCTACTGCACTTCTCGTTCCCATGTGCGGATTCCCTCTTAAATATCAAGGGCGGGATCATCTTCTTCTACGGCATTTTTCAGCGGATTCTTGATTCCACGGCCCATCAGGAAGATTTCCGACGATTTATCGCGGCTGGCCTTCGGCTTTTTCTGTACCACGACCTTGAATTCAGCGCGGAATTTCTCCACGATCTGGCTGAAACCCATGTCTTTAAAGCATTTCACCAGCAATACGCCAGACGGCTTCAGGTGCAATTGCGAAAATTCGATGGCCAGGTCGATCAGATGTTCCATGCGCGCGGCATCCGCCGTGGCAATGCCCGACAGGTTGGGCGCCATGTCCGACAGCACCAGATCGACCTTGCGGCCTTGCAACACCACTTCCAGCTGGCGCAATACGCGCGCTTCGCGGAAGTCGCCCTGGATGAAGTGGAAATCGGCGATCGGCTCCATTTCCAGCATGTCCAGGCCAATCAGGGTACCATTGACCCCGCCGCCATCCTTGCCGGCCAGCTTGCGCCGCGTGTACTGGGCCCAGCTGCCGGGAGTACAACCAAGGTCGACAATCACCTGGCCAGGTTTGATCAGTTTCTCGTCTTCATCGATTTCTTTGAGCTTGTATGCTGCCCGGGCGCGGTAGCCCTCTTTTTGCGCCAACTTCACATAAGGATCATTTATGTGGTCGTGCAACCAGTTTTTGTTTAATTTCTTCTTTGCCATTCGCGTAGAATACTGCTTTTAAGGGAATTACTAAATATTATTATGCTAAAACTTACACCCGTAGAGCGCAGCGCACTGCGCGCCGAAGCACACGCGCTGAAGCCTATCGTCATCATTGGCGAAGCGGGCTTGACACCTGCTGTCCTCAAAGAGATCGACCTTGGCCTGGATTCGCACGGCCTGATTAAAGTCCGCGTGTTCGGCGACGACCGCGAAGCCCGCGTCGGAATGTACGATACGATTTGCGGCAATCTCGGCGCCGCCCCGGTACAACATATTGGCAAACTGCTGGTAATCTACCGTCCGAAAAAAGAAGTGGTTAAGGAGAAGGTCAGCGCCGGCAAAGGCATGCGCGAAGTGACCATCGTCAAGGCCAGCGCCAGCGGCACCAAGCGCCCGAGCGTGACGAAAGTCATGATCAAGGGCAATGAGCGCGTTACCGAAGGCGGTTCCATCAAGCGTGCCAAGCCACGTCAGAAAAGCGCCAAGAAAAGCGCACTGGGCAGCAAGTAAGCCTGTTCACCCGGCCACCGCGAGGCGGCCGGGCTTGAAACAAGAAGCGGAGCACGGGATATCCCCTGCTCCGCTTTTTTATTGCAATTGCGCTTGTCGGATTACACGGCGCCAAGGCGCCGCTAATCCGACCTACGATATCGACCATCAGTCATGTAGGTCGGATTAGCGCGCAGCGCGTAATCCGACAACACCACAGCCGATTACTGCTGTTTCCAGATCAATACGCCCGCCAGCAGGCTCTGCACGGCAAAGATCAGGGTCGACACGCCATGCAGCATACCGAAGCGGCTGCGCATGGCCTCGTCCATGATGCCCGACGGCGCTTGCGCCTTGAGTTCGGCCATCAGCGGCGTGATGCCGAAATGGCTGAGCAGCGCGCACACCAGCATGGACAGCACCAGCGCACCCAGCAGGCGGCGGCGCTTGAGCTCCAGCGCACCGGGCGCCCATTGCAGCAAGGCCAGCAGTACCAGCGCACAGACGATGGACAGCCACGCCTCGGCGCGGAACATGCTGCCGGCGATGTTTCCTGCCAGCACGCGGTCGCTCAGGGTGCCGAACAGGGTGGGCGCCACGACGAAGCCGATGGTCCACAGGCTGCCCGCCCACAGGGTGGCAACGAGGAAGCGCACGCGGCCCAGCATCAGATGTACAGTACTTCCAGGATCTCGTATTCGCGCGGGCCGGACGGCGCCTGCACTTCCACCACGTCGCCGGCGTACTTGCCGATCAGCGCGCGGGCGATCGGGGACGTCACGGACACCTTGTTCATTTTCAGGTCGGCTTCATCGAGGCCCACGATCTGGTACGTGACTTTCTGGCCCGATTCCAGGTCTTCCAGGTTCACGGTCGAGGCAAACACCACGCGGCCTTCCGCGTCGAGCGCGGTCGGGTCGATGATTTGCGCTGCGCCCAGCTTGCCTTCGAGCTCGGCGATGCGGCCTTCGACGAAGGCCTGGCGTTCCTTGGCGGCATCGTACTCGGCGTTTTCCGACAAATCTCCGTGCGAACGCGCTTCGGCGATCGCATCGATGACGATGCGGCGTTCCTTGGTCTTCAAATGATGCAGCTCTTCCTTCAGGAGTTCTGCGCCGTATTTGGTCAATGGGACTGAGGTCATGTTATCTCTACTATCTGCTAGTTATCGGCGCCGTTGTCCGTGTTTTGCCACGGTTAACGGACTTACCAAGTGAAAACCACAGAGGCCGCGCGCTGCTCTGCACGGAACTCTGTGGTTGATAAGCATGCAGTGTACCGCCTAACGGCGGTCACTGCAAACGCACTTAGTTCAAGGTCTTGTGCAGACCTTGCAAATCATACACACGCAACTCATCCAGATGGCGGATGCCTTCGACGGCCGCTTCCGCGCCCGCGATGGTCGTGTAGGTCGTCACGCGCGAGGCCAGGGCCGACGTGCGGATGGCCCGCGAATCGACGATGGCGCTGCGCTTTTCTTCCACGGTGTTGATTACCAGCACGATTTCATGGTTCTTGATCATGTCGACCACGTGCGGACGGCCTTCGATCACCTTGTTCACTGGCGTGACGGCGATGCCGGCAGCAGCAATCACGGCGGCGGTGCCCTTGGTGGCGACCACGGTGAAACCGGACTCGACCAGGTCGCGCGCCACTTGCACGGCGCGCGGCTTGTCCGACGCTTTCACGCTGATGAAAACCTTGCCCGATTTTGGCAGGTTGACGCCGGCGCCCAGTTGCGATTTCACAAACGCTTCGCCGAAGGTCAGGCCCACGCCCATGACTTCGCCCGTCGATTTCATTTCAGGGCCGAGGATGGTGTCCACGCCCGGGAACTTGACGAACGGGAACACGGCTTCCTTGACGCTGAAATATGGCGGCACGACTTCCTGCGTGATGCCTTGCGACGCCAGCGACTGGCCGACCATGCAGCGCGCGGCGATCTTCGCCAGTTGCAGACCCGTGGCTTTCGAGACGAAAGGCACGGTGCGCGACGCGCGTGGATTGACTTCCAGCACGAAGACGACATCTTTCATTGCGCCATCGATCTCTTGCTTCTGGATCGCGAACTGCACGTTCATCAGGCCGACCACGTTCAAACCCTTGGCCATCAGCGCCGTCTGGCGTTTCAGTTCTTCAATGGTTTCCGGTGCCAGCGAATACGGCGGCAAGGAGCAAGCCGAGTCGCCCGAGTGGACGCCAGCCTGTTCGATGTGTTCCATTACGCCGCCAATGAACGTCGTTTCGCCGTCGGAGATGCAATCGACGTCGCACTCGATGGCGTCGTTCAGGAAGCGGTCCAGCAGCACCGGCGAATCGTGCGAGACCTTGACGGCTTCGCGCATGTAGCGCTCGAGGTCGCGTTGCTCGTGGACGATTTCCATGGCGCGACCGCCCAGCACGTACGATGGACGCACGACCAGCGGGTAGCCGATTTCCTGCGCCAGCGCCAGGGCGTCGGCTTCCGTGCGCGCGGTGCGGTTAGGCGGCTGGCGCAGTTCCAGCTTGTGCAGCATCTGCTGGAAACGCTCGCGGTCTTCGGCCGCGTCGATCATGTCGGGCGAGGTGCCGATGATCGGTACGCCATTCGCTTCCAGGTCCAGCGCCAGTTTCAATGGCGTCTGACCGCCGTACTGCACGATCACGCCCACCGGTTTTTCGATGGCGACGATTTCCAGCACGTCTTCCAGGGTCAAGGACTCGAAGTACAGGCGGTCCGAGGTATCGTAGTCGGTCGAAACCGTTTCTGGGTTGCAATTGACCATGATGGTTTCGTAGCCGTCTTCGCGCATGGCGAGGGCCGCGTGGACGCAGCAATAGTCAAACTCGATACCCTGGCCGATACGGTTCGGGCCACCGCCCAGCACCATGATCTTTTTCTTGTCGGTCGGATTCGATTCGCACTCTTCGTCGTACGTGGAATACATGTACGCCGTGTCGGTCGAAAACTCGGCCGCGCAGGTGTCGACGCGCTTGTAGACGGGACGGATGTTAAGCGCATGGCGCTGCTGGCGCACGGCCGTGTCGGTCGTCTGTAACAGGAAGCCCAGGCGGCGGTCCGAGAAGCCCTTCTGCTTCAACTTGTACAAGGTGTTCTTGTCCAGGTTTTCCAGCTTCTGCGTGTCCAGCCACAATTCCAGGTCGACGATTTCCTTGATCTGGATCAGGAACCATGGGTCGATCTTGGTCAGCTGGTGCACTTCTTCCAGGGTAAAACCCTGGGCAAACGCGTCGCCCACGTACCAGATACGCTCAGGACCAGGCTCGCCCAGTTCTTCTTCGATCTTTTCGCGGTCCTTGGTCTTCTCGTTCATGCCATCCACGCCCACTTCCAGGCCGCGCAAGGCTTTCTGGAACGATTCCTGGAAGGTACGGCCGATGGCCATCACTTCGCCGACGGATTTCATCTGCGTCGTCAGGTGGTGGTCGGCGGTCGGGAATTTCTCGAACGTGAAACGGGGAATCTTGGTGACGACGTAATCGATCGACGGTTCGAACGATGCCGGCGTGGCGCCGCCCGTGATTTCATTGCGCAGCTCGTCCAGGGTGAAACCGACGGCCAGCTTGGCGGCGATCTTGGCGATCGGGAAACCCGTCGCTTTCGATGCCAGGGCCGACGAACGCGACACGCGCGGATTCATCTCGATGACGATCATGCGGCCATCGACGGGGTTGATCGAGAATTGCACGTTCGAGCCGCCCGTGTCGACGCCGATCTCGCGCAGCACTGCCAGACTGGCATTGCGCATGATCTGGTATTCCTTGTCCGTCAGCGTTTGCGCAGGAGCGACGGTAATCGAGTCGCCCGTGTGCACGCCCATCGGGTCGAGGTTTTCGATCGAGCAGATGATGATGCAGTTGTCCGCCTTGTCGCGCACCACTTCCATCTCGTACTCTTTCCAGCCCAGCAGCGATTCTTCGATCAGCAGCTCTTTCGTCGGCGATGCTTCCAGGCCGCGCTTGCAGATGGTTTCGAATTCTTCTTCGTTGTAGGCGATGCCGCCGCCGGAACCGCCCATGGTGAACGATGGACGGATGATGGTCGGGAAGCCCAGGGTGCGCTGCACGGCCCACGATTCTTCCATCGAGTGCGCCACGCCGGAACGGGCCGAACCGAGGCCGATCTTGGTCATCGCGTCCTTGAACTTCGAGCGGTCTTCGGCCTTGTCGATGGCTTCCGGCGACGCGCCGATCAGCTCGACGTTGTATTTTGCCAGCACGCCATTGTTGAACAGGTCCAGCGCGCAGTTCAGCGCCGTCTGGCCGCCCATCGTCGGCAGGATCGCGTCAGGACGCTCCTTGGCGATGATGCGCTCGACAACCGACCAGGTGATCGGTTCGATGTAGGTCACGTCGGCCATTTCCGGGTCCGTCATGATGGTCGCAGGATTGCTGTTGACCAGGATGACTTTGTAGCCCTCTTCGCGCAGGGCCTTGCACGCTTGCGCGCCGGAATAATCGAATTCGCAGGCCTGGCCGATCACGATCGGGCCAGCGCCAATAATCAGAATACTTTTGATATCTAAACGTTTAGGCATTTTTCTTTTTCTCCTCCGCAGCCATCAAGTTGATGAAGCGGTCAAACAGGTAAGCAACATCCATCGGGCCCGGCGACGCTTCAGGGTGGCCCTGGAAGCAGAAGGCCGGCTTGTCCGTGCGGGCAAAGCCCTGCAGGGAGCCGTCGAACAGCGATTCATGGGTCACGCGGCAATTCGCGGGCAGAGTTGCCGCGTCGACCGCGAAACCGTGGTTTTGCGAGGTAATCAAGACCTGCTTCGTTTCCAGGTCTTGCACCGGGTGGTTGGCGCCGTGGTGGCCGAACTTCATCTTCAAGGTTTTCGCGCCGGAAGCGAGCGCCATGATCTGGTGGCCAAGGCAGATGCCGAAGGTCGGGATACCCTTCTCGATCAACTCGCGGGTCGCCGCGATGGCGTAGTCGCACGGTTCCGGGTCGCCGGGGCCGTTCGACAGGAAGATGCCGTCCGGATTCAGTGCCAGGGCGTCGGCCGCCGTCGCTTGCGCGGGCAGCACGGTGACTTTGCAGCCGCGCGCCGTCAGCATGCGCAGGATGTTGCGCTTGACGCCGTAGTCGAAGGCGACCACGTGGTATTTCGCGTCCGCGTCAGCCAGCTGGCCGTAGCCTTCGCCCAGGGTCCATTCCGTTTCGCGGTATTCATACGGCGCCTTGGCCGAGACGACCTTGGCCAGGTCCATGCCGGCCAGGCCGGGGAAGGAGCGGGCCAGTTCCAGCGCTTGGGCGCTAGATGGCTCGTTGCCTTGCGTACCGACGAGGATGGCACCGCCCTGCGCACCTTTTTCACGCAGGATGCGCGTGAGCTTGCGTGTATCGATGCCGGCGATGGCGACGATATTTTCAGCTTTCAGGTAATCGGACAGGGAGAGCGTGGAACGGAAATTGGATGCCAGCAATGGCAGATCGCGGATGATGAGGCCAGCGGCGTGTACCTTGGAAGACTCGACGTCTTCGGGATTGACGCCCGTATTGCCGATATGCGGATAGGTCAGGGTGACCATCTGGCGGCAATAGCTTGGGTCGGTAAGGATTTCCTGATACCCGGTCATCGAGGTGTTGAAAACAACCTCGCCCGTGGTATGACCGGCGGCACCGATCGAAAAACCTTTAAAGATCGTTCCATCAGCAAGCGCTAATATGGCTGGAACGGCAGGGCCAGAAAAAAATGGCGGCAAGGGCAACTCCTGATAAAGTTACCGTAGCTGCGCCACGTCAGACCGACCGCCTAGATACCCGAGCCAGATGCACTCAGGGTGTTTCAACGGTCATTTTGAATGAGGGGATGGGTAGTCGCTACGGTATATGTGTGATTGGCTAAACCTTTGAATTATAACCAAAAGGAAGCTTTTCCACAAGGAAGAAAATTCAGAAAGCCCGGCATTTTTTTGCGCAGCAACATAAATTCTGCGCCCCATGAAAAAAGCCGCCCGGCTTGCGCGGAGCGGCTTGCAAAGCAATATCGGTTACTACTTAGGCCGTCAAAGCGGCGATGCCCGCTTTGGCAATTTGCGCGTCCTCGGCTGACTTGACACCCGAGACGCCGACGGCGCCCACGTAGTGGCCGTCGTACACGATGGGCACGCCGCCTTCGAGCAAGCCGTCGATTTCCGGCGCGCTCAGGAACGACACGCGGCCGCCGTTGATCATCTCTTCATAGATGCGCGATTCGCGGCGGCCCAGCGCGGCCGTCTTGGCTTTCGATGGGGCGATGTGCGACGAGATCGGCGCCACGCCGTCCATGCGCTGCAGCCATACCAGATGGCCGCCGTCGTCGACGATGGCGATCGTGACCGCCCAGTTATTCTTGACCGCTTCCGCTTCGGCGGCGGCAGCGATTTTCTTTACGTCGTCCAGGGTCAAAATCGGTTTCGATTGCATGAGACATCCTTGTTATGTTAAAGCAAAATTGTATACGAAATGCGCAGCGGCGCGATCGCGTCATGATCGCCTACTGCTCGCGTTTGGCTTTCAGCTTTTGCTTGAGTTGCGCCATGACGGCAAACGTCGCCTGCTCGCCCGCCAGGATGGCCTGGTTGCGGCTGTTGAAATCGTTCCCTTTCATGGTGCCCAGGCTGGGCTGGATCACCACGTCCGCATCTTTCAATTCGAACTGGTTGATGCGCTGCCCCATGATGGCGAAGGTCTGCATGATGACTTCCATCGAACTGATGGCCTTTTGCGTATCCGTTTGCGACGAAATATTCACGGCGATGATGAAGTCGGCGCCCATGTCGCGCGCAAAGCGCACGGGCACGGGAGCGACGAGGCCGCCATCGACATAGGTATGGCCGGCGATCGTCACGGGCTGGAACACGCCGGGCACGGCCGACGAGGCGCGCACGGCCATGCCGGTGTTACCGCGCTGGAACAGGATCGGCTGGCCATTTTTGAGGTCGGTCGCCACCACGCCAAACGGAATCTTCAGCTTTTCCAGCGACACGCCGCCGACCGCCTTGTTGACATAGCTTTGCAGCGCTTCGCCTTTCAGCACGCCGGACGACTTGCCGAACAGGGGCAAGGCCCAGTCGGAAATGGCCGCCTCGTCCATGTCGAAGGCCATCTTTTGCAGGGCGAAGCCGGAATTGCCTGCCGCATACAGGGCGCCCACCACGCTGCCGGCGCTGGTGCCGGTGACGATGTCGGCATGTATACCCTGCGATTCGAGCGCCTTGATCACGCCGATGTGCGCAAAACCGCGCGCCGCGCCGCCGCCCAGCGCCAGGCCGATCTTGATCTTGCGGGGAGCGACGACGGGTTCGGGCGGCGTCAATACTTGTACGGGTTTCGGGGCGGTGGTATCGCAGCCGGCCAGCACGAAGGCGGCCAGGGCAAGCAGGGTCAGGCGTTTAGGGAACATGGTGGCAGAAGAGAACCGCGCGCGGCAGTGGCAATAAAGGAGAGCCGATTGTAGCGCAAGCGGGGCCGGCCGCACTGAAGGCGGTCTTAAATGTTTATAGTGACAAGATTGCGAACCGTGCGCGCCACGCCGGCTGCTAGACTGGCGCCTGGTTACCCACCTCACCACCTCCTGGCTTATGAAAACAGACCTGTTCCGCTTCATCGCGCACCCATGCTTGCTCGTTGCCGTCCTGCTCGGTGCAGCCTGCGCCAACGCCACCCCCGCCGCGGCGCAGCGCCCAGATAGCATCGCGGAAAGGATGGCGGGCTTCACCTGCACGGGTAACATACAGATTCCCAATGATCAGGGGGAGCACACGATTGAACTCAGCTTCGACGCCCCCGACCGGCACGGCGCGCAAGGCACCCACATCATTGACGGGCGCGGCAAAGCGAGTAATTTCTACGATTGCCGGCAAAGCGGCGACAGCTTGTCTTGCACATATGACGCGGGGCCAAGCAGCGGCCCGCTGACCATGCGCTTTAGCGGCAACTTGACGCAAGTAAAGGGCGAATTCAATTCCCCGTTTGAAAACAGCACCGCCTTGCCATTTTCCGCTCGCTGCCAAAAATCGGAGCAATAGCAGCGTCCGGGCCATGGGCCAAGCGAAGAGCACCCGCTGGGTAGCTGGCTCGCATGCAGAATCGTCCCAACCGCCTATCACTCGCCGAATCAGTCAACATGTCCGACGAATATCAATTTTCCGACAGCCGCGCCCTGAGCGCCCCATTTGCGCAACAGTTATCGCGGCAGCCGCCCGACGGCGCCCTCGCCTGGCTGATCACCGTACTCGCCACGCAGGCGCCCGCGCTGCGCTCGTCGAACGCCATCCTGCTGGCCTACACGGGCAACCCGGCCGCAATCGCCTGGCTAGAGAACAATATCGGCTCGCCCGTGGCGGGGCAATGGGGCGTGGCGGCGGCCCTGCTGGGCACGCCGTGGCCGCAAATCGTTGACTGGCTGCAACGGGGCGGCGCGCACCGGCTGATGGCGCTCGATGCCTTGCTCGCGTGCCGCAAGCCCGCCGTCAACATGTCGCCGCTGGAACAGATCGCCGCCCCCGTGCTGCCGCAAGCGCCAGCGCGCGCCGAACTCGACGCCGCGCTGGCCGCCTGCCTGGCGGCATCTCCCACGCCGCGCATCCAGGCGGCCATCGACTCGATCAACAAGCACGTGGACGAGATCCTGCGCGGCGGCCCGCGCGGCGTGGCCGTGGCCGACTTGCCGCGCCTGTACCTGGACCCGGCACCGTTCAAGGATGCGCCCGCCATCCTGGAGCAGCACGAGGCGGTGGTGGGCGGCATGCGGCAAAACCTGCAGAACTTGCTCAAGGGCATACTGTGAACAGGCCAACCCATATCAGCGTCGACTTGAGCGACATCAACTCGCCGCGCCAGCTGCATGCCGCCCTGGCAACCGCACTGGATTTCCCTTCCTTCTATGGCATGAACTGGGATGCCTTCTGGGATGCCATCACGGGCCTGGTGGACATGCCGCAACAGCTGGAGCTGCTGGGCTGGCAGGAGCTCGCGTCGCGGCTGCCCCGCGATGCGGCCCTGTTGCGGCGCTGCCTGGAACGCGCGCAGCAGGAAATGCCGAACGGGGCATCACACGTGCACTACATGTAAAACGGAAACGCTTGACAGCCCCGCCCGACATCCCTTACATTGAGTGCATGTCCTCCTTCAAACATTCCTCCCCTTCCCTGCTGTCGCTATCGCGACTACTACTAGCACGCGCATAAGTTTGCCGCATTGCTTCGCCTGGCCACACGCCGGCGCGTTTCAAAAACCCTGGAAGGTTTGATGATGTTTGCACCATCCCCATACGTACACGTAATCCCCGCTGCGACCGCCCCTGCCGGCATCGCGGCCGCACTGCTACCGCTACCGATCGCTTGCCTGGCCTAGTGTTGCGTGGCCGCCCGGCAAGCTTGCGCCACAACCATTGATTTCCCCCCCTATCTTCAGGAGTACCCGATCATGATGTTGCAAAACCCAGCTTCCAAATACCGCGCCTTTCCTCCAGTTAAATTGACCGACCGTCAATGGCCGAACCAGATCATCAGCAAACCGCCGATCTGGATGAGCACCGACTTGCGCGACGGCAACCAGTCCTTGATCGAGCCGATGAGCGCGGAAAAGAAGCTGCGGTTCTTCGAGATGCTGATCGCCATCGGCCTGAAGGAAATCGAAGTGGGCTTCCCTTCGGCATCGCAGACGGATTTCGACTTCGTGCGCAAGCTCGTCGATGAAGGCCGCATCCCGGACGACGTCACCATCATCGTGCTGACCCAGTCGCGCGAAGAATTGATCCGCCGCACGGTGGAATCCGTCGTCGGCGCCAAACGCGCCATCGTCCACCTGTACAACTCCGTGGCGCCCGTGTTCCGCAAGGTCGTGTTCGGCATGTCGCGCGAAGAAATCACGACTATCGCCACCACCGGCACTACCCTCGTAAAACAGCTGGTGGCCCAGCATCCGGAAACGGAATGGGGCTTTGAATACACGCCGGAATCGTTTTCCACCACGGAACTCGATTTCTCCAAGCATATCTGCGACGCCGTCAGCGCCATCTGGAAGCCGACGCCCGCCAACAAGATGATCATCAACCTGCCGTCGACCGTGGAATGCAGCACGCCCAACGTGTATGCGGACCAGATCGAATGGATGTCGCGCAAGCTGGCGCGCCGCGATTCCATCATCATCAGCGTGCACCCGCATAACGACCGCGGCACGGCCGTCGCCTCGGCCGAGCTGGCCGTGATGGCGGGCGCCGACCGCGTCGAAGGCTGCTTGTTCGGCAATGGCGAGCGCACGGGCAACGTCGATCTCGTCACCCTGGCGATGAATTTGTACACGCAAGGCGTGCACCCCGGCCTCGATTTCTCCGATATCGATACCGTGCGCAAGTGCGTGGAAGAGTGCAACCAGTTGCCCGTCCACCCGCGCCACCCGTATGCGGGCGACCTGGTGTTTACGGCCTTCTCCGGCTCGCACCAGGATGCGATCAAGAAAGGTTTCGCCAAGCAACAACCGGACAGCATCTGGGAAGTGCCGTACCTGCCGATCGACCCGGCCGACCTGGGCCGCAGCTACGACGCCGTGATCCGCGTCAACAGCCAGTCCGGCAAGGGCGGCATGGCGTACTTGCTGGAACAGGAATACGGCCTGGTCTTGCCGCGCCGCCTGCAGATCGAATTCTCGCGCGCCGTGCAAGCCGTGGCCGACGCCACGGGCCGCGAAATCGCCGCGCAGGATATCCATGAAATCTTCCAGAAGGAATACCTGGAGCAAACGGCGCCGTACGCCTACGCTTCGCACCGCATGGTGGAAGACACCAGCAGCGACGAGTCCGTGCAGATCGACATCAGCCTGTCGCACCGCCAGACGCCATTGGCCCTGCAAGGCGGTGGCAACGGCCCCATCGACGCCTTCGTCAATGCGCTCGGTCTCGACATCAAGCTGATGGATTACCACGAACACTCGATCGGCTCCGGCGCCAACGCGCAAGCGGCGTGCTACGTGGAATTGCGCCTCGATAACGGCCCGACCCTGTTCGGCGCCGCCATCGACAGCAACATCGTCACCGCCTCGTTCAAGGCCGTGCTGTCGGCCGTGAACCGCCGCATCGGGCAGACGGAAGCCGAAAAAACAACGACGGCCAACGTGGCGGCGAGCGCCGTCTAAGGACTGCATTCCCTCTCGCACAGGGAAAAAAAGCGGTACGGCTTGATCGCCGTGCCGCTTTTTCATTTCCGTAAGGCAATTGTTGCTGTAAAAGAAGTATCACGCGCCGTATAATCGACTCATAATAAGACCACCGGGGACAGATTTAAAAGTAACCCCCAATAAATTCTTGTCATTTCTAGCTTCCATAAACAGCGTGCTGCTTTGTTGCCCTCCGCTAGCAGTGCTTGCACTGCGTCGCAGAGCGCGCCTAGCATCACATCTGTTTCTGTTCGCTATAAATTGCCAATAATTTCTTGAGGATTACTTTCGCTACCGAGGGAATGAGTGAATGAGTATGAAATTGACGAATATGAAGATAGGCGCGCGCCTGGGTGCCGGCTTTGGCGTGGTGCTGCTGCTGATGGCAGTGCTGGTGGGAACGGGCCTGTTCCGGCTGGACAAGATCGGCGCGCTCAGCGAGTCCATCATCGAGAAAGACTGGGCCAAGGCGGACGCCATCGCCACCATCCGCAGCACGACGCGTTCGAACGCGGCATTGGTACTGGAACTGTTCATCCATGAAGATCCAGCCCGCGCCAACGCCATCCATGGCGAAATCGATGCCAACAAGGCCACCATCACCGATGCGCTGGCCATCCTCGACCGCCTGATCGTGCTGCCGGAAGGCAAGGAACTGCTGGCCACCCTGAAGCAGCAGCGCAAGGCCTATGTCGTCTCGTTCAGCCAGGCAGACAAGCTGCTGGTGGCGGGGCAGCGCGCGGAAGCGGCCAAGCACGTACGCGACGATACCCTGCCCGCCCTGAACCAACTGCAAAAGACGGTGAACCGCCTGAATGAAATTCAGCGCGGCGTGGTCGTGCATGGCGGCCAGCAAATCCAGCAGAATATTTCCGCGGCGAATGTGCTGATGGCCAGCCTGGGCACGGCCGCCCTGCTGCTGGGCGTGCTCTTTGCCTGGCGGGTCACGCGCTCGATCACCACGCCGATCGCGTATGCACTGCGCGTGGCGCAAGCCGTGGCTGGAGGCGACTTGAGCAGCAAGATCGTGGCCGACGGCAAGGATGAAGCGGGCCAGCTGCTGCAGGCCTTGCGCGACATGAACACCAACCTGGCCACCCTCGTGGGGCAAGTGCGCGGCGGCACGGGTACGATCGCCGTGGCGTCGAGCCAGATCGCCAGCGGCAATGCCGACCTGTCGGCCCGCACCGAGGCGCAGGCCAGCGCGCTGGAAGAGACGGCCTCGTCGATGATCGAACTGACGGGCACCGTGCGCAGCAACAGCGACAATGCGCGCCAGGCCGACAGTCTGGCCCGCTCGGCGTCGGCCATTGCGCAGCGCGGCGGCTCGGCCATGGCGGAAGTGATCGGCACCATGGACGCCATCAATGCCTCGTCGCGCAAGATCGTCGACATCATCGCCGTCATCGACGGCATCGCTTTCCAGACGAATATCCTGGCACTGAATGCGGCCGTGGAAGCGGCGCGTGCCGGCGAGCAAGGCCGCGGCTTTGCCGTCGTGGCGTCGGAAGTGCGCAACCTGGCGCAGCGCTCGGCGGCGGCGGCTAAAGAGATCAAGGAACTCATTGCCGACTCCGTCACGCGGGTCGGCCAGGGCGCGCAGCTGGTCAGCCAGGCGGGCGCCACGATGGATGAAGTGGTGGCCAGCGTGGGCCGGGTCAGCGCCATCGTCGGTGAAATCAGCGTCGCCAACCACGAGCAGAGCGAAGGCATCGAGCAGATCAATGCGGCCATCATGCAGATGGACCAGACGACGCAACAGAACGCGGCCCTGGTCGAGGAAGCGGCCGCGGCGGCGGCGGCCATGCATGAACAGGCGGGCGACCTGGAAACCCTCGTCAGCCAGTTCAAGCTCGAGCAGAACGCGAGCGCCAAGGCACCGCCCCGCCCTGACGCGCCCGCCGTCCCGCGCCTGCACTAAGTTGCTTATTCCACCTTTGCTTATTCCACCTTTGCTTATGCCACCTGGCGCGCCAGGCGGATGCCCGTAAATTGCCAGCGCGCGCCGGCGGGGAAGAAATTACGGTAGCTGGCGCGCGCATGGCCGGCCGGCGTGGCGCACGACGAGCCGCGCAGCACATACTGGTTCAGCATGAACTTGCCGTTGTATTCGCCCAGCGCCCCGGGCGCCGTGCGGTAGCCCGGGTACGGCGCATAGCTGCTGCTGGTCCACTGCCAGCAATGACCGAACATCTGCCGCAGTCCCGTTCCCGGCGCGCCGGCCGCCGGATGCAGCTGGCCCACCTGCATGTCGACGCCCTGCGCCGCCACTTCCCACTCCGCTTCCGTCGGCAGGCGCGCACCGGCCCAGTGCGCATACGCATCGGCCTCGAACAGCGACAAGTGCGTGGCCGGCGCCTGCGGGTCCAGCGGGCGCAAGCCGGATAAAGTGAATTCCTGCCAGCGGCCCGCCTCGTCGCACTGCCAGTACAGCGGGCAGGACAGCTGTTGCGTGCGGACCCAGTCCCAGCCTTCAGCCAGCCACCAATGCGCCGTGCGGTAGCCGCCCGCCTCGATAAAGGCGAGAAATTCCCCATTCGTCACCAGCGCGCTGGCCAGTTCGAACGGCGCCACGTATTGCGGGTGGCGCGGCAATTCATTGTCAAAACAAAAGCCGTCGCCCGCATGGCCGATCTGCGCCAGGCCGCCGTCGAAGGCGAGCCAGGCCGTGGGCTGCGCGGCTTGCCGCGCCGGCGCCACCGCGCCGTCTAGATAGGCGGGAAACAGGGCGCTCCGCGCCAGCAAGTGTTTGACGTCCGTCAACAGCAATTCCTGGTGCTGCTGCTCGTGTTCCAGGCCCAGCGCCAGCAGCATGGTCAGCCGTTCGCGTTCGTCGCGCGCCAGTTCGCCCGCCAGCAGGCGCGCGATGCGCGCATCGACGTCGGCCCGGTAAGCGCGCACCTGCGCCATGCCGGGGCGCGTCAGCAAGCCCCGCTGAGCGCGCGGGTGCTTCTCGCCCACGCCGTTGTAATACGAGTTGAACAGCACGCGGAAGGCCGGGTGGAATGGCGCGAACGCCGTTTCCATGCTTTCCAGGATAAACGTTTCGAAAAACCAGGTCGTATGCGCGAGGTGCCATTTGACGGGACTGGCGTCCGGCATCGACTGGGCGCCGCAATCTTCGTCGGACAGGGGTTCGGCCAGCCGCAGCGAGTGCTGGCGCACTGTATTGTAATGATCGATCAGCATCTTTTTCTTAGTCCCTGATGATGCGCGCATAAATGACGGCAAACCACTGCTGCGGGTCCGTCCAGACTTGCACGGTGGAAAACCCCGCCTGCTCCAGCAAGCCGACGAAGGCCGGGCGCGTATATTTATAGCTGTCCTCTGTATGGATGCGTTCGCCTTTCGCGAAACGGCGCTGGCCACCTTTCCAATGGACAACTTGTTCGCTGCGCGCTTCCAGGTGCATTTCGACGCGGTGCTCGTCGGCGTTGAAAAAGCCGTGGTGCCGCCACGCGCGCACGTCGAAGTCGGCGCCGATCAGGCCGTTCACGTGGCGCAGCATGTTCAGATTAAAAGCGGCCGTGACGCCCAGCGCATCGTCATAGGCGGCGTCGAGGATGGCGTCGTCCTTGATCAGGTCGACGCCGATCAGCAGGCCGCCATCGCCGTCCGCGTTCGCGCGCAGGCGGCGCAAAAAAGCGGTCGCTTGCTCAGGCGCAAAATTGCCGATCGACGAGCCGGGATAGAAGAACAGGCGCCGCGCGTCGCGCACGCTGTCGGGCAAGTCCAGGCGGCTGGAGAAATCCAGGCCCAGACCGGTCATCTCGATATGCGGAAAGCGCTGCTGCAGCCGGCTCAGCGATTCATTGAGAAAATCGTAGGAAATATCCACGGCCACATATTGCGCCGGATGCAGCAGCGGAAACAGGCTGGCGGCCTTGGCGCAATTGCCCGCGCCCAGGTCGATCAGGGTGCTGCCCGGCCCCACGGCGTGCGCGATCTCGGCGCCGTGGCGCGCGAAGATGGCCGCCTCGGTACGCGTCGGATAGTACTCGGGCAAGGCGCAGATGGCTTCGAACAGTTTCGAGCCGAGCGCGTCGTACAGATACTTGGGCGACGTCCACGCATCGCGCGCCAACAGGCCTGCGCTGATCTCGGCTATCGTGACAGGAGTGGCGCTGGCCGCGCTGGCGTTGCTGGCGGGATACAAATCGGACTGCTGTTGCGCGAGTGGCATGGTCATGGGCTGGCGTCGTCAATATGAGGTTCACGAAGGGCTTGCACGGTCAGCCACCGGGCGCGCCGCCCCTGCCGCAGCGGTGTGCGGGCGCCTTGCCGATGACTTTTTTCCATCATAGCGGAATCCGCGCAAGCCAGCCGTGCGGCAGGTAACTTAAGGTCGAACAGCCGGCATGCACATAAAATTGGTATTACCCAGCAAAAATGATAAGGCTGTCGTATACTACACATTGCCGGCCAAACAATCCGCGCCCCTTGCAGTTCCCAGGCCCCCCTCTCCCCCGCGTGCCTCCCTTTACGATAGCCGTTATTAATCAAGATCACCATGCTCGAATTGCGCCATCTGTCGAAGTCCTATGCCAATGCCCGTCCCGTGCTGGCCAACATTTCCTGCCGCTTCAAGGCGGGGGAATTCATCGCCATCATGGGCGATTCGGGCGTGGGCAAGTCGACCTTGCTGAACCTGATCGCCGGCCTCGATACGCCCGATGCGGGTGCCGAAGCGCACCCTATCCTGGTGGACGGCATTGCCATGTCCAGCCTCGATGACGCCGCCGCCACCCGGCTGCGTCGCGCCCGCATGGGCTTTATTTTCCAGGCTTTCCACGTCTTGCCGCACCTGACCCTGCTGCAAAACGTGGCCCTGCCGCTGCTGCTCAACGGACTGCCCCAGGAGCGTGCCGCCAGCATGCTCGAGGCCGTCGGCCTGGGCGGACGCGGCGGCGACTTTCCGCAGCAATTGTCGGGCGGCGAAATGCAGCGCGTGGCCATCGCCCGCGCACTCGTGCACAAGCCGGCGCTGGTGCTGGCCGATGAGCCCACCGGCAACCTCGACCCGGACACGGCGCACAGCATCCTGCAATTGCTGCGCGCCGAAATCAAAGCCAACGGCAGCTGCGCGATCATGGTCACTCACTCGCTGGCCGCCGCCGAAATGGCGGACCGGACCATGATTCTGACGAAAAGCGGCTTACAAAATACAACAACCGTCAACCAAATTGATCAAACAATCAGTTAATTTAACTGACCATCTGTCACAAGTTTTGTTATCGTAGTATTATTGAAAACACTTGCCTGGTTATCAATGTTGTAACGCGAATGTTGTCACGTCACCCAGACAGCCGTACTGCGATGACGAACTATAGCCGGGACCATATAAAAAGTGGTCTCGTCCCTTGCATAACCTGAAGGAGGAGTAAATGAACGTTCGACAAAAGAAGCTGGAAATGATTGAAGCGATGAACCGGGCGCGTGCGCTCGAACCATCGAGTTTTGTGCCCAACAAGCTGCTCGATACCCTGATCGAGAAGCTGAACTTGAAAAATGATGCGGAACTGTGCCGCGTCCTGGAAGTTCAGCCTCCCATCATCAGCAAGATTCGGCACGGCAAACTGTCGGTCGGTGCAACGATTTTATTGCGCATGCATGAAAAATCGGACATCACCATCCGCGAACTGAAGGAACTGTCCGCCACACCAGTCCATTGAACCACCCGCTGTTGTAATGCCATGCCAGGCACCCAGGTCCCCGGCGCCATGAACTTTTGCCATACAATTCGCGTAGTTCGCTCACCGCACAACATCCGAGCACGATAGCGAAGAGACCCAGCCCAAACCATGCTGACCGTTTCTCTGCCCTGCCGCGCCAGCCCTCCCAGCTTCTCCCCCTGCATTTCCACACATACTTGATCTGACACAACACGCATAGTCCGCGCAGGCATCAAGGTCAGCTTTTAACCAGTGATCCCAACCGCATGTCCAGCGATCCCCTTGCGCCGCCCGTGCTGCGCCTGACGCTCACGCGCGATCCGCTCGCCAGCGCCGGCGATTGCCCCGCCGCGCCCGGCTGGCACAGCGAAACCCACGTGCTGTCGAGCGCGCGCGGCATCGGCAGCTGCCGCATCGCCCTCGATATCGGCCCGGCCGACGTGGTGCAGCTGCTGCTGTGCGACGGCAGTTCGTTGCTGGCAGGCAGCCTGGACCTGCCACGCTACTTGGGGCCGGCCACGCTGGCGCGCGACGGCGCGCCCGCCAGCATCGAAGTGGGGCTGGCCCTGCGCCCGCAGGCGGCGCGCCCGCCGCCCGGCGCCAGCCGCGACGGCCTGGGCGCCTGGATGCTGCGGGCCGTGCGCGTGTACCGCTGCGGCGCCGCCGCCATGACGGCGCTGGCGGCGGCCGGCGCCTTCCAGGACCGCCAGCTGGAACAACGGCTGGGCCTGTACCGCTGCGGCATCGAGGCGGGCGGCATGACGGCCGTCGCCAGCCTGCCCGCCGGGCCGGAACCGGTGCTGCTGCTGTTGCACGGCACGGCCTCGTCGACCCAGCGCAGCTTTGCCGGCCTGTGGCGCAACGGCCTGGCGCCGCAACTGGCGGCGCAGTACGGCAACCGCATCTACGGCTATGAGCACCGCAGCCTCAGCGACAGTCCCATCGAGAACGCGCTGGCCCTCGTGCGCCAGTTGCCGCACGGCGCCGTGCTGCACCTGCTGACCCATTCGCGCGGCGGGCTGGTGGGCGAATTGCTGGCCCGGGCGCAGCGCATCGACAGCCGCGGCGCCGTCGACCTGGCCGGCGACGGCCTGGAGCGATTGAGCGAAAACACGGTGGGCGGCGAAGCGTTCAACAGCCACGATATCGAACACTTCACGGCACAGGCGCGGCTGGGCGGACGCGGCGGCTACGACGCGGATGCGGTGCGCCTGCGCGAATTGAGCGTGGAACTGAAAACACGCGCCATCCGCATCGCCCGTTTCGTGCGCGTGGCTTGCCCGTCGCGCGGCACCACCCTGATGTCGGGCCGCCTGGACCGCTGGGCCAGCGTGATGTTCAACCTGCTGCTGCACGGCGGCGTTCCCGACGGCGCCATGGCCTTCCTGCTGGCCGTGGTGCAGCAGCGCTGCGACGCGCGCATCCTGCCGGGACTGGAAGCGATGATGCCCGACTCGCCCCTGGTGGCGCTGCTCAACGCGCCCGACGTGCGCGTGGCCAGTCCGCTGCACGTGCTGGCCGGCGCGTGCAGCGGCGACGGCCTGCTGGGCTGGCTGGGCGACTGCCTCGACGACCAGCTGTACGGCGGGCAGAACGACCTGGTGGTCAATTGCGCCTCGATGGCCGGCGGCGCCACGCGCAGCACACCCGTGCGGCAACTGCTGCTGCGCGGGCCGCACACGCACCACCTGAACTACTTCGAGCGCGCGCCATCGAGCCAGGCCGCCGTGCAGGCGCTCGCCGGCGACGAGACCGCCTACCAGCCGCTGCCCGGCATCGAGCACGGCCCGCTGGCGCGCGGCGGCGAAGTGCCGAAACGGCGCGCGCACGCGCCCATCGTGCTGCTGCTGCCCGACATCATGGGCAGCCACCTGCAAGTGGGCAACAACCGCATCTGGTTCGACCCCGTCAACCTGGTCGAAGGGCGCATCGAACGCCTGGCCGTGGGCCAGCCGCACATCGTCAGCGCCGGCTGGCTCGAGTCCTGCTATGAACCGTTCGCCCGCTTTCTCGCGCAAAGCCAGGAAGTGCGGCCCTTTACCTATGACTGGCGCTTGTCGCTGCAGGAGTCGTGCCGCGCCTTCCTGCCCGTGCTCGACGACGCCATGCGCGACGCCGAACAGCGCGGCCAACCGTTGCGCATCGTCGCCCACGGCATGGGCGGACTGGTGGCGCGCCTGGCCCTGAAGGACCGCTGGCAGCGCTTCGGCGCCCTGCCCGGCAGCCGATTGCTGCAGGTGGGCACGGCCAACCGTGGCACGCAGGCGATGGTGCAAGTGCTGCTGGGGCGTGACCGGCTGGTGCAGATGCTGGCCTGCTGGATCGGCTGGAAGCACACGCGGCGCCAGTTTCTCGGCTTCGTGCGCGCCTTTCCCGGCGTGCTCGACATGCTGCCGTGGCCGCAGGCGGGCGGCATCGATTATTTCGACGCCGGCGCCTGGGCGCAGCTGGCCGCCGGCGACGCGCAAGCGGGCCTGCCCGGCGGCTGGCAAGCGCCCGAGGCGCCGGCGCTGGCCGCCGCGCGCGCCACCGTGACCCTGCTGGAAGCGGCCCCGCTCGACGCGCGCCATTGCAGCTACCTGGCCGGCTGCGCCGCCACGCCGGTGGCGCTGCGCCTGCGCGACGGCGCCATCGAGACGGCCTGGTCGCCGGACGGCGATGGGCGCACGGCCTGGCTAGGCGCGGTGCCGGACGGCGTGGCGGCCTGCTACCTGCCGGTGGCGCATGGCGACCTGCTGCTGCAAAAGGAATACTACCCGGCCATCGCGCAGCTGCTTGACGGCGGCCAGGGCGCCGCCCTGCCCCGGCACCCGCCGCACGCGCCGGGCGGCGCCCCGCCCCGCTTCCATCCCTACGTGCCCGACGCCACGCCGCTGTACCCGCAGCCGCAGGAACTGCTCGACGCGGCCATCGGCGCCGCCGGCCCCGCCAGCGCGCCGGAAAGGCGCGCGCCGCAGCTGAGCCTATCCATCATCCACGGCAGCATGGCCTCGGCCGATGCGCCCGTCATGAGCGGCTGCTACGCGTCCGAATCGCTGCGCGGCAGCATGAGCTTTCTCGACCGCCTGCTGGCGGGCAAGCTGCAGGAAATCCACGCGCTGGGGCGCTTCCCGCAGCGCCCCGACTCCGCCCTGGTGGTGCTGCAGCCCGATGCGGCACGCCGGCCCGGCGGCGCCATCGTCATCGGCCTGGGCGCGCTGGGCGAGCTGACGCCGGGCGAACTGGCGCGCGCGTTTGCCGGCGGCCTGCTCGAATACGCGTGCGTCTGCCTGCAAGTGCGCGCCGCCGGCCACGTGGCCACGCCGCCGATGGGCGAGCACGGCTTGCGCGTGGCCAGCCTGCTGTCCGGTTCCGGCTACGGCGGCTTGAGCATCGCCCTGTGCGCGCGGGCCCTGATCGACGGCGCGCGCAGCGCCAACCGGCGCCTCGAAGACGCGGGCATGGCCTGCCGCATCGGCCACATCGCCATCTATGAACAGTCCGAGGCGCGCGCCATCGCCGCCGCCGTGGCCATCGAGCAGATCATGGCCGAGGCGCGCTACCAAGGCAGCTTCTCGTTCGAGCGGCGCATCCGCCACAGCCCCGGCGGCTACCGGCGCATCTTGCCCAGCCTGAGCGGCGACAATGGCTGGCGCCGCGTGCAGATCGTCGCCGCGGATCTCTCGGGCGCCCTGCGCTTCACCGTGCTGACGGACCGCGCCCACAACAGCGTCGACGAGGAGCCGAACCAGCGGCAAGCCGTCGATGGCCTGATCATGGATGCCACCGACAACACCACCGACCAGCCGGGATTGTCGCGCGCCCTGTACGAACTGATGCTGCCCAATGGCCTGAAAGCGGCCATCCCCGAGATGCGCGGCCTGATCCTGGCCGTCGACCAGAGCGCCGCCATCTACCCGTGGGAACTGATGCGCGACGAGGCGGGCAGCGAGGAAAGCCCCCTGTCGACGCGCATCGGCATGGTGCGCCAGCTGGCCAGCCTGCGCGAGAAGCCGCCCGCCGTCAGCCCGCCCAGCAACAGCGTGCTGGTGATCGGCGACACCGATTCCGGCCTGCCCGAGCTGCCCGCCGCGCAGGCCGAGGCGCAGGACGTGGCGCGCATGTTCGGCGCGTACGGCTACCAGGTGCGCGAGCTGCTGCGCCCGCAGGCGCAGCGCGTGCTGGTGCACCTGTTCGACGAGCGCTATTTCGCCATCCACCTGGCCGGCCATGGCGAAGTGGCCGGCCCCGGCATCGCCCATACGGGCCTGGTGCTGGGACCGAAGACGCGGCTGACGGCGGCGCAGGTGGGGAAATTGAAGCGCGTGCCGCAATTCGTCTTCATCAATTGCTGCCACCTGGGCGACATGCGCCCGGACGCCATCGCGCCGTGGTCGAAACTGGCCGCCAGCCTGGCCACGGCCTTCATTGAAATGGGCTCGCAGGCGGTGATCGCGGCCGGCTGGCGCATCGACGACCAGGCAGCCAGCATCTTCGCGCACAGCTTTTATCACGCCATGCTGAGCGGCGAATACTTCGGCGACGCCGTGCGCCTGGCGCGCGAGGCGGCGTATCTGCAGTTCCCCGCCTCGAACACCTGGGGCGCCTACCAGGCGTACGGCGACGACCGCTACCGCTTTCCGAACACGCAGAGCCGGCCCTGGCAAGCGCCCGATTACCACTACCACGGCCATTTGCTGGCCGACCTGGAAACCCTGCACGCGCGCCTGGCGGGTGCCGATCCTGCGCGCCGCGCGGCCATCGAGGAAAAGCTGGGCAGCATAGAGGAAGCCGTGCGCGCGCGCTTCTTCGGCTGCGCCGACATCCGCGAAAACATGGCCGCCACGCGCGCCGGTCTCGGTGGACTGGAGAACACCCTGCGCGCCATCGAACACTACCGGGCGGCGCACAGCGCGGCCGACGGCAAGGTGGGCTTGCGCGCGCTCGCGCACTGGGCGGAAATGGAGATACGCCAGGGCGCGGCCCTGTGCGGCCTCGATGCGGGTGCCGGCATCGAAGTGCCCGCCGTGCCCGACACGGCCCAGGGACGCCAGCTGCTGCAGGATGGAAAACAGCATATCGACCTGCTGGTGGCACTGGCGCCCACGGCGCAGCGCCTGGCCCTGCTGGGACGCTACTGGGCCTTGCAGGCGCGCCTGGCCTGCCGCGAAGGAAACTCCGGCGCATCGGCCCTGCGCGCCATGACGGACGCCTGCCTGGCCGCGCTGGAAGAAGCGCGGCGGCGCAGCGGCGCGGCCGACTGCGACCTGATTTTCCAGGTGCTGGCGGGCGCCCTGCTGCTGAAAGCCCATGGCGACGGCGGTGCCTGGCGCGCGCTCGATCCGCAGCTGGGCGACTTGCTGCACGACGCCATCGCCTATGCGCGCCAGCGCCACGCGGATGAACACCGCGCCATCGACGCCGGCGCCCCCGTGCGCGCCGCCCTGCTGGCGGCCCTGTGGCAGGCGCCGGACGGCCAGTCCTTCGACTCTTCCGCGCGCGCCGCCTTCCTGGCCCTGTACCACGACGCCGTGCGGCGCCACGGCAGCATCGGCGAACCCGAAACGATCACGGCGCCGCTGCGCTTCCTGCTCGAACTGCTGCCGCCCGACAGCCCGGAGACCGGCTTGCGCAGCGCCGTGCAGGCGCTGGCCAGCCAGCTGCAGGCCTCACTGCCCGGCGCGAGCCCTGGCAGCCTTAGCCAGGCACCACCCCGTAATGACGCGCATAGCGCTCGTCCAGATTCGCCAACGGCATCATCATGAACATGTCGGCGCTTTCGAAATCAGGATCCCAGGCCGGCTCGCCGCAAATCCAGGCGCCCGAACGCAGATAGCCTTTGATCAGCGGCGGCACTTGCGGCTTGTGCGCCGCTTCCACCTGGTGGATGGGGAAAGGCAGGTGCGGCGTGACGCGGTACTCGCTTGGGGCCATGTGCTTTTCCGCCAGCGCCTGGTACACGGCGACGGCGTTATGGCCGCCATCGGCCAGGCTGATGCTGGCGCAGCCGACCAGGTAGTCGCAGCGCTCGCGGCGCATGTATTCGGCCAGGCCCGACCACAGCAGCATGATCACGCTGCCGCCCCGGTATTTCGGGTGGATGCAGGCGCGGCCCGCTTCGACCATGCGCCCGCGCAGGTTCTTCAGGCGGCTCAGGTCGAACTCGTTTTCCGCATACAGGCGGCCGATCTTGGCCGCCTTGGCCGCGCTCAGCACGCGGTAGGTGCCCACCACTTTCAGGGTGTCGGCGTCGCGCACGATCAGGTGATCGCAGTGCGCGTCGAATTCATCGCTGTCGAGGCCATCGGCGTTGGCCAGCGACGTCAATCCCATCGTCTCGATAAACACCTTGTAACGCAAACGCTGGACTTCGCGCAATTCCGCCGCCGTGGAGGCCTGGCTCAGCACCAGCTGGACCGGCCGGGCCTTGGCTTCGTTTGATGCGATTATGTTTTGCATGGTTTCATCCCCCTGTGATCAAGACGACTCCAGCGTACTTGCCTAATATGTCAGGAAAATGACAGCCGAATGTCATTTCCATGACGCAAGGCAATGCCATGCGGGGATCGTGCATAATTACCACACTCGCCCAGCCGAAAGAGTCCATGACAGACACCGACGCCGTCCACATCACGCCCTACACCAAGCCTGCCGCCGGCTGGGACGCCTTGAAACACGCGGCCATCAGCCTGCGCCAGGAGCGCGTCGCGCCCGGGAATCTGAAGGCGCTGCTGGCGCAAAACCAGCCGGACGGTTTCGATTGCCCCGGCTGCGCCTGGCCCGACCGCCACCACGCGTCCACGTTCGCCTTTTGCGAAAACGGCGCCAAGGCCGTCGCCGCCAATGCGACCGATATCGCCATGCTGGGTTTTAAGGATGGCGACATGGTCGATTTGATAGGCGCCTGGGACGATGGCGTGGCACGCCGGGCCGACGGTTTCCGGCTGGTCTCCTATGACATCCCGCGCGGCTGCCTGGGCGCCTACTACCCGGAGACGAATGCGCTGGTGCCGCTGGCCGGCACGGCCAACGGCGCCGGCACGCCGACGTCGAAGTCCGTGCCGGTGCTGCTGCAAGCTGCGAATGTTCAGATGCCGATATCCGGCGTGTAGTCCACGTACGCGTCCTGACGGCAGAAACCCACCAGTTTCATGCCGGCCTGCGTGGCGATGGAAATGGCCAGCGAACTGGGGGCGGAAATCGTCGCCAGCAAGGGTATCTGCATGCGCGCCGCCTTGCGCGCCAGCTCGTAGCTGCCACGGCTGGACAGGAAGACGAAGCCGCGCCGCATGTCGATATCGTGCAGCGCCAGGTAGCCAATCAGCTTGTCGAGACCATTGTGCCGGCCGACATCCTCGAACACGTGCACGATGTCGCCGTCGGGCGTGCACCACGCGGCCGCGTGCACGCCGCCCGTTTCCCGCATCAGCGCCTGGTGTTCGCGCAAGCCGGCCGATGCGCGCGCCAGCGCGGCGGGCAAGTCGACGCGGATCAGGGATGGCGGCAGCGCCGCGGGCAGCAAATCGAGCATGTCGATGCTGTCGATGCCGCACACGCCGCAGCCCGTGCGGCCCGTCAGCTGGCGGCGCCGGTCCTTCAGGCGCACGAAATCCTCCTGCGCGATGCTCAAGGACACTTCGGCGGAATCGGGACGCAGCAACACTTCGCAATCGAAGATGGCGGCAGCCGATGCCACCACGCCTTCCGTCAGCGCGAAACCGTAGGCAAACGCTTCCAGGTCGCGCGGGGTGGCCATCATGACGACGTGGGAAATGCCATTGAAGACCAGCGCGACGGGGATTTCCTCGGCGACGTGGTCGATGGCGGCAGTGGATTCGCCGCCGCAGTGGCGGACAATGGCGCGCTCGACGAAGCCGGCGCGTTCGATCTCTGTTTCTTCTAACATGGCAACCATGGGGAACTATCACAGGCCCCATGGTAAACCAGAACGGCCAGGCAGGGGGCGGCCCCTGCCCGCGCCATCAATCCTTCTTCGGACGGCCCGTTTTCAGCTGCGGCAAACCGGCCAGCACGTTTTGCAGCGTGGCCAGGTCGATCTGGCTGATCAGCGCCACGCCGATGCGCAGCAATTCGCTTTTCTTGATCTCGAAACCGGCCTTCAGGCAGGCTTTCTTGACCTGGCCCAGGACTTCGTATTCCGCTTCGGGCATGGTGAAGCTGTCGCGCACCAGTTTCGGCTTGCGGGCTTTTTCCTTGACGGCGGCGACCTTGGCGACCGGCGCTTTTTTCGCTGGCGCAGGCTTGGCGGCAGCCTTGGCAGCCGGTTTGACGGCGGTTTTCGCTGCCGGCTTGGCGGCGGGCTTTGCAGCAACCTTGGCCGCTGGCTTGGCAACGGTTTTTACTGCCGTCTTGGCGGCAGGCTTGACAGCGGCCTTGGCGACAGGTTTGGCAACGGGCTTGGCCACGACGGCCTTGGCCGCCGGCTTGGCGGCTGGCGCCTTGGCGGCGGCGGGCTTGGCGGCAGCCGGTTTCGCTGCCGCCGGCTTCGCAGCGGCCGGTTTGGCGGCCACTGGCTTGACGGCGGCCTTGGCCACCGGCTTGGCTGCCGGCTTCGCGGCGGGCTTCACTGCAGGCTTGGCGGCCGGTGCGGCCTTGGCCGCTGCCGCGTTGATCGATGCGCTGGTCGGGAACATCGATACGGGCGCGCTGTCGGCCTTTTTCGCTGGGGTGGTTTTGGTCATGGATTCTCCAATCTAGTAAATAATATAAACAATATATACTGTTTTTTGAAATCTTGCTTGCTGCACATCAAGTCATGCGCATGCCATGACCTTCTAGGCGCTGGCGCGGATGGTGAAATCGACCCCGACCTCATCCCAGAATTCCTGCTCCTTCTCGATCCAGAACGACACGGTGGGATGGTGCGCCACCCAGCCGCGCTTGATGTCGAGTTCGATGCGGCTCTTCATGCGCAGGCGCAGTTCGCTGAAGTCGGCCTCGATGCGCGCATGCATGAGCAGAATCGACAGGCGCAGCGCCAGCACGGCCTTGGCGAAATCGGGATCGGACAGCACTTCGCCTATCTTGCGCAAGTTGCCCTTCTGCGCCAGGATCAGCCGGCTCATGGTCTTCTGTTCGCGCGTGGTAAAACCGGGCAAGTCCGCATTTTCCACGATATACGATGCATGCTTGTGATAACCCGTCTGCGACACGGCCAGACCCACCTCGTGCAGCAGGCTGCTCCAGCGCAGGCATTTCACGAGGGCATCGGACGTGGGCTTGAGCTGCGCGTACATGGCCAGCGCCTGCTCGGCCACCCGGCCGGCGCGCTGCTGGTCGATATGGAATTTCTCCATGCAGCCCTGCACCGACTGTTCGCGGCGGTCGCGCTTGGTCGAACGCAGGTACAGATCCCACATCACACCCATGCGCAAACCCGCCTCGATCGGCGTCATGGCGGGAATGGCCAATTCGCGGAACAGGCCGATCAAGATGGCCAGGCCGCCGACGATGGTGCTGGCGCGGTCGGGGCGCAAGCCCGGCATGTCGATGCGGCTGGTGTGACCGAGTTCGATGAAGCGGCGCGCCAGCGCATCGAGGCTGACGCTGGTGAGCAAGCCGTCACCAAGCTTGTTGCGGGCGATGATGTCGGCGATCGTGCGGATGGTGCCGGAAGAGCCGTAGGCCGTCTTCCAGTGCTGCGGATGGTATGGCGGCGCGGCATCCTCGAAATGGCTGCGCGCCGACAGGATGGCCGCCTCGAACGACGGCGCGTCGATGCGTCCGCCGATGAAGAACGACAGGCTTTGCTTGACCGTGCCCAGGCTGAAAGATTCGACGCGTTCGATATCATTGCCGCGCCCCAGTATCAGTTCGGTCGAACCGCCGCCGATATCCATCACCAGCCGGCGTTCACCGGGAATGGCCAGCGCATTGGCCACGCCCATGTAGATCAATCGCCCCTCTTCCTCGCCCGAGATGATTTCGATCGGGTAGCCGATGGCTTGCTCGGCCAGCGGCAGGAAGACGGCGCCGTTGCGCGCCACGCGCATGGCCGACGTGGCCACCACGCGCACGGCATCGAGTTCGAAGCCGGCGAGAATGGCGCGAAAGCGCTGCAGGCAGGCCAGTGCGCCCTGCATGGCCGCTTCGGTCAGGTCGCCATTGGCGTCCAGGCCGGCGGCCAGGCGTATCGGATCGCGCACGCTCTTGACCACGCGGATGGTGTCGCCATCATGCTTGCCGACGTGTAAACGAAAACTGTTGGACCCCAGGTCCACCGCTGCATACATACTGGCCTCTTGTCTTGTCATGACTGTGCCAACTGAAAAAGTTGGCAAATTCAGTTGCTAAACTATATAAATCATTTAAACGATTTAAAAATCCTACCACACTACCCTCATCGTATGACAGCGGCGTGACAGGATTGTGACAAAACGGCAGCCGTGCGGCAGCTTATGGGACGATGGTGGTAAAGAGATACACGGCGAAAATCACCAGGTGCACCGTGCCCTGCATGACCGTGGTGCGGCCCGTGCCCAGCGACAGGGTGGCCACCATCAGCGACAGCAGCAACAGCACCGTCGACTTGATATCGAGTCCCAGCGTAATGGTCAGGCCCGTGGCCAGCGACACCACCACCACGGCCGGAATAGTCAGGCCGATGCTGGCCAGCGCGGAGCCGAGCGCCAGGTTCAAGCTCGTTTGCAGGCGATTCGCGCGCGCGGCGCGCACGGCGGCCAGGCCTTCGGGCAGCAGCACGATGGCGGCGATGACGATGCCGACCAGGGTTTTCGGCGCGCCCATGGCGGCAATGGCCGTCTCCAGCGCGGGCGCCAGCGACTTGGCCAGCAGCACCACGGCGCCCAGGCACACCAGTAGCGCACCGGCGCTGACCCAGGCGACGGTGGGCGTGGGCGGCGCCGCATGCACCTCTTCATCGCCGACGGCTTCCTTGGGCAGGAAGTAATCGCGGTGGCGGACCGTCTGCACCAGCACGAAAGTGCCGTACAGGACCAGCGAGATGACGGCGATGAAAATGAGCTGGCTGGAGTTGTAGTAAGGGCCGGCGGCGCTCGACGTGTAGTTCGGCAGCACCAGCGTCAAAATGGCGATGGCCGCCAGGGTGGCCAGCGACGCGCTCACGCCCAGCAGGCCGAAGGTCTGCTCGCGGTGGCGCCCGGCGCCCAGCAGCAGGCAGATGCCGACGATGCCGTTCAAAATGATCATGATGGCGGCAAACACGGTGTCGCGCGCCAGCCCCGTCGTTTCCGGTCCGCCAGCCAGCATCAGCGAGACGATCAGCGCCACCTCGATCAGCGTCACGGCCAGCGCCAGCACGAGGGTGCCATACGGTTCGCCGATGCGGTGCGCGACCACTTCCGCGTGGTATACGGCGGCCAGCACGCTGCCGATCAGGCCAGCCACCAGCAGGATCTGATAGGCGCCGCCGAGATTGAGGGTGGAACCGAACAGGAACAGCCAGCCGGCAAGCGGGGCGGCAAGCGGCCATACAGGCAGGGATTTGAGCATTTTCATTATGAGCCTGGCAAGAGTAAAAAAAGAGGGGCGCGGTGCGGACGGCAAAGGACAGCCTGGCGTGCATGCCACAGCATAACTTGCCTAGCTTAAATGCAAGTTAGGGAATACACATCTCGAATGACGGCGACCCGCGCCTGACCCGCCTTTCAATCACCTTGCCACAGTGCACCTGCTTGCTACCAGTAACTATAGTCCCTTTGGTAACATGCCGTTGCAATTTTCTTGTCTTTTTGCTTGCTGCCGCCGTCATAATGCAGGGTCCGCCTTCCAGGCACCGACCAAGGACAAACCATGATTTCCATAAACAGCACAGCCATGTGCGCGTTCTTTTTCGCGGGCAGCCTGCTGTGCGCCGCCGCGCAGGCGGACACACCGCCGGCGCAGGCAGCGCAGGTTGACGCCAACTGGGCCACCGCGCCCGCGCCTGCCCCGGAGGCACGCTGGCAAGACAGCCTGCCGCCCGCGCCGCCCGTGGCGCCACGCGAAGAAAAGATACTGCCCAAGAGCGAATGGCTCAGCGTCGAGCCGATGAAGGCGCCTGACCGGCGCTGCGATCCGGGCCTCGATGCGCTGTTCTTGCCCAAAGAATGCGGCAAGGAACCCAGCTGGCTGGGCTCGCACAAGAAATAATCCGGTTTAGATATGGCTATGTCACCGTCAAATGTGGGAACTCGCCCAGTGTTGCCTTCAATAATGTTTCTGGGGAGCGGATGCGCCCGGCGTCGAGTATCCAGCGCCACCCCAGGTAATTCGGCAGATAACGGCTGGCCACGCCATGGAAGATGCGCAGCCAGCCGCGCAAGCGGCTGTGATACGCGTTGACGTTCTGCACGTGGGCGGCGCCCTGCACGCGGATGCCGGCACGCACATTGACGGCCTGGTGACTGATGCCCGCTTCACGCGCGAAGGCCCGATAGGCGGCATGGCCATCGGTGACCAGCAAAATGTCCTTGTCGATCACCGGTGGCAGGCAAGCATGCAGCTGCGCCTTGGTCAGCGCCCCTTTTCCCGTGACGAAATCGCGGGTTTGTCCCGTGCGGTCGCGCGCCACCAGGATGCAGACTTGTTCACTGGAAATGCCGCGCTTGTGGGCATGGCCGCCACGGCGGCGCGCCGGACGCGTCAGATGCCGCGCGCCCTTTTCCGATTCGAGCACATACAGCTCGTCCGCTTCGGCGATGCCATGCAGGCAATGGGGCCGGTCCGTCTTGGCCAGGCTTAAAAACCGGTGGCGCCAGCGAAAGGCGGTGTTGCGGTGCACGCCCAGCTGGCTTGCCGCCTTGCGCACGGAAGCCGATTCGAGCAGGCAATCGGCGTAGTCGAGCCACAAGGTCTTGTGGCGCAAGCGGGCTAGCGGCGTGCCGGTGAGCGCATTGAAGGTGCGCCCGCACGGCACGCAACGGTAGCGCTGCAGTCCATGCGCATGACCGTGCCGGTGCGCATGGCTGCTGTTGCAGGCGGGACAGTGTAACCGCTGCCGGGCCACGCTTTCGAGCAGTGCCACGGTGGCGTTCTGCGATCCTGCCCCGCGCAGCAGAGCAGTGCTCGCCTGACGCTGGCGACGGCTCAGTGCGGCAAACTGGGTGATGAAGGTTTTCCATTCGGCTGACTGCATGAAAGGCTCCCGTTTGTCTGATAGGTACAGTCAGACAGCCGGGGCTGGGAAAGATTCCTGAACTTCCCCTACTTAGCGGGAACAGAGCCTTAGATATCGAGGGTGCTGGCGCCCTGCGCCTCCACCACCCTGTTGCGGCCCGCCTGCTTGGCCGCCTGCAGCGCCTCATCGGCCCGCTTGAACAGGCTGACGGTGCTGTCTTCGGCGCGGATGGTGGTCACGCCCAGGCTGGCCGTCAGCTGCAGCACGGCACGCTCCGTCTTGACGGGCAGCGCTTCGACGGCGGCGCGGATGCGTTCGGCCACCATCAGCGCATCGGCCAGGGTCGTGCGCGGCAGCTGGATGGCGAATTCGGCGCCGCCCAGGCGGCCCATCAGGTCGCTGTCGCGCAGCTGCTGGCGGCAGGTGTCGACGATGGTTTTGAGCACCGCGTCGCCGACCGGATGGCCGTAGCTGTCGTTGACTCTTTTAAAATGGTCGATATTGAGCACCACCAGCGCCGTCGGCAAGCCGGGCCGGCGCGCCAGCGCCATCCACGGCGCCAGCGCCTGGTAAAAGCCGCGCCGGTTCGGCACGCCCGTGGCCGCGTCGAGCACTTCCAGGCGCGCCAGCTCGCCGCCCAGTTTTTCACGCGACAGCAGCAGATAGCCGAAGGCGTTCGTCAGCATCATCAGGTACAGGGCGCCGAAGCCGGCCAGCTGCATCAGCTCCGCATCGAAACCGGGAACGGTGGCGGCAAGCACGCCGCGCGCGGCGATCAGCAAGGACAGCACGCCCATGCTGACGACGAGGAAGCGGCGCAGCATGCTCGCTTCGCGCCATTTCAGGCACAGGGCGGCCACGCCGGCGAGGAAAAAGCCGGCCACGATGAGCGAGCCGCCGGCGCTGCGCAGCAGCGGCGCCACGTCGAACAGGTAGCAGGCGGCAAACAGGGCCACCGACAGGCCCAGCGCCGGCAAGACATAACGTCGCCAGCCGCCGCGCCCGGCCGCCTGCCACAGCGCGCCCGCATCGAGCGCCATGCCGGCAAACAGCAGGCTGTTGCCGAGCAGGATGGAGAGGAAATCGGGCAGCACGCCGCGGAAATACAGCAGGCACCAGGCGATGGCCTGGCATTGCTTGGCCACCGCCCAGGTGGACATGCTGAGCGACTTTTTGCGCTCGTATTCGAAGAAAAACAGGGCCGCGCACAGGCTCAGGTTGCCGAGCGCCAGGGCCAGTACCAGGGTCTTGATATCCATGGGCTACGCCATCGCCGCGCCGCCGCGGCACGCTGTGTCAGATTTCGTGTTCGACATTGGTGCTGCCGTCGCCGATCTTGCTGGCCCACGCCTGCACGAAATACTGCTTTTCCACGTCGCTGGGCGCTTCGTGCCAGAACACGATGAGGGTGCCCTTGTGGTCGTGGATCTGCGCCACTTTTTCAATGAAGCCGACATTGCCGGCCTGGTCCGCCAGCGCCGCCGCGTAGCCGTACACGCGCGTCAGCCGCTCGATGCGGTCAGGCTCCGTAAAACTGTTCGTCGCCGTAATGATGGGGTGATCCAAAAACATGCTTGTCTCCATGGTGCCCGACTGCGCGGCCGTGCCGCCGCGCGCCGTATATCTGCATATACGCATGCTCGGCGCGGATTAATCGGGTATGCTCACGGGAGCTTATCAGATTTCTCTGAATGCAACAAAGCATCTTCCCCAGTCCACTCAGCGAAGTCGTCCCATGCCGGAACACAGAAGCACCACCCCACTTGCCCCGCAGGTGCATACCTGTGGCGACCGGCGCCGCCTGGAATTCCAGCCCGGCATGATCCAGAGCGAAATGCTGCTGTCGCGCCCCGACCATCTGCTGCTGCGCTATGCGCGCGCCATGATGTGCTTTACCCTGTTCGTGCCGCGCCCGCGGCACATCCTGATGGTGGGCCTGGGCGGCGGTTCGCTGCTGAAATTCTGCCACCGCCACCTGCCTGACACGCGCATCACCGTGCTGGAATTGCGCGCCGACGTGATCGCCCTGCGCGAGCAGTTCATGCTGCCGCCCGACGACGCGCGCCTGCGCATCATCGAGACGGATGCCGTCAGCTATATCCGCCAGCATCCGGGCTGCGCCGACGTGCTGCTGCTCGACGGCTACGACGAAACGGGCTTGCCGCCCGCCCTCGGCAGCGCGCGCTTCTATGCGGACTGCCTGCGCGCCCTGTTGCCCGGCGGCGTGCTGGCGGCCAACCTGTTCAGTTACGACGAGCACTATCCCGCCATGCTGGCGCGCCTGATGCTCACCTTCCGCGGCGCCGTCTGTCACTTCGACGGCATCGCCGGCAACAACCGCATCATCTTCGCCGCCAAGCCTGAGCAAGGCCAAGGCGCCGACGGCCGCGCCGTGCGCGTCGTGCGCCTGGTGCGCTGGCGCCGCGTATGCGGCCTGGCTTTCCTGAACCGGCTGCTGCCGGCATGGCAACTGTGGCGTTTGCGCCGGCAATCAGGCGCACGCGACAACTGATAGTCGTCCGCCATGGCCATCTATATTGTTGCTTATTAGCAGCGATCTGGTACAAAATTCGCATGATGGATGTGGTTTATGACAAACTACGGCCTGCGCGGGCCGGCAGGTGCTGCCGAGCAATTGTGTCCATGAAGTGAGATAGGAAAAACCATGCTGCGTGGCCGCCTGCCATTGTCGATTTCCGCCGCGGCCGCGCTGACCTTCGCCTGCGGCGTCAGCGTGACGGCCGTGCTGTTCGCCGCCATCAGCCAGCTCGAATACGACAAGATGAGCCTGAGCCTGCAGCAACGCGCCGGCGCCAGGGTGGCCGCCATCGAGCAGGGACTCGACGACGCGGTCGAGGTGCTGACCACGACGAACCAGCTGTTTGCCGCCGTCGTGCCCGTCACGCGCGAACAGTTCCACGACTTCACCACGCCGCTGCTGCAGCGCCACCCGTTCATCCAGGCCTTCAATTTCCACCGCATCGTGCCGCATGCGCAGCGCGCGGCATTCGAAGCCGAGCTGCGGCGCATCGTGCCCGACTACGCCATGATGGAAATGCGCGACGGCGTCATCGTGCCCGCGACGACGCGGGCCAGCTATATGGTGGTCGACTATCTCGAACCCTTGCAGGGCAACCGCCCCGCCTTCGGCCTGAACGTCAGCCCGAGCGGCATGCTGGCGCGCGCGCTGGAACAATCGATCATCAGCGGCCAGACCACCGCCACAGGCCTGCTGACCCTGGCGCAGGGACCGCAGCAGGGCTTCGTCATCGTACGGCCCGTGTACCGCCACGGCGTGCCACTACAAACGGTGCAGCAGCGGCGCGCGGCGCTGATCGGCGATACGGCGGCCATCGTGCGCGCCGGCGAACTGGTGCAGAAAATCCTCGCCGGCGCCGACCTGCTGGGCGACCCGCAGCTTGAACTGAGCGTCTATGCGGACGCCGGCGCCGACCCGCGCCAGTTGATCTTCCGGCACGGCCAGGCGCCTGCCGACGAAGCGGGCGTCACCTGGGAGGTGCTGCCGCGCTGGCTGCACTTTGCTTACCACAGCCATTATGACCGTGCCTTTTTTTCCGCCGGCCGGCCCTGGCACGTGCGCGTGGTGGCCCATCCGCGGCCCTTCCTGGCCGACCACCTGGGCTCGCTGTTCACCGTGATCATGGGCTTGCTGTTCAGCTTGCTGACGGCCGCCTTCGTGCAATCGCTGACGCAGCGCTCGCGCCGCGTGCAGCTGCTGGTGGAGCAGCGCACTGCCGACCTCAAGCGCAGCAACGAGCTGCTCAGCGCCGACGTGCGCGCGCGCCAGCGCACGGAGCGCGCCCTGCAGGAAAGCGAAAAGCGCTTCCGCCGCCTGCTGGCCTTGTCCTCGGACTGGTACTGGGAGCAGGACGCCAACTTCTGCTTCACCCACATCACCAGCGGCTTCACGGACAAGTCGAACATGCCGCTGGAACGCTTCATCGGCATGACGCGCTGGGACAACAACCCGGAGATGCGCAATTCGCGCTGGGGCAAGCAGCATATCGCCAATCTGGAAGCCCACCTGCCCTTTTCCAACCTCGAATATGCGATGCACGACCGCAATGGCCAGCTGCGCTGGTTCAGCGTCAATGGCGAACCGCTGTTCAACGAGTTCGGCGAATTTCGCGGCTACCGGGGCACGGGTTCCGAAATCACGGAACGCAAGCTGGCCGAGCAGCAAATCCAGCACATCGCCCACCACGACGTGCTGACGGGCTTGCCCAACCGCGCCCTGCTGCGCGACCGCCTGGCGCAAGCGATGGCCCTGTCGCGCCGCAAGAACCGCGCGCTGTGGGTGCTGTTGATCGACCTCGACCGCTTCAAGTTCGTCAACGACAGCCTCGGTCACAAGGCCGGCGACCTGCTGCTGAAAACCATCGCCACGCGCCTGCAGGCCAGCCTGCGGGAAACCGATACGGTGGCGCGCCTGTCGGGCGACGAATTCGTCGCCATCCTGTGCGAACAGGCCGACGAAGCGCTCAGCGCCGCCATCGTGCAGCGCGTGATGGATGCCGTGGCCCAGCCGGTATTGCTGGATGGCAAGGAATTCTTCGTCACCTGCAGCATCGGCGTAGCCGTCTACGACATCTCGCGCTACGACGCTCCCGGCGACGTGACCCTGAACGGCGAGACGCAGAACCTGATCGAGCAGGCCGACATCGCCATGTACTGCGCCAAGAAACAGGGCCGCAACAACATCAAGTTCTACACGACGGCCATGAACCAGGCCACCCTGGAGCGCCTGCGCATCGAGACGGCGCTGCGCAACGCCCTGGAGCGCGAACAGTTCGTGCTGCATTACCAGCCGCAGCTGGACCTGGCCAGCGGGCGCATCGTCGGCGTGGAAGCGCTGCTGCGCTGGCAGCATCCGGAACTGGGCATGGTGGCGCCGCAGCGCTTCATCGCGCTGGCGGAAGATACGGGCCTGATCGTGCCGATCGGCGCCTGGGTCATGCGCGAGGCGTGCGCGCAGGTGAAACGCTGGCATGCGGCGGGGCTGGACACGCTGCGCCTGGCCGTGAACCTGTCGGCGCGCCAGTTCAACGAGCCGAACCTGGTCGCCTCGATCGCCGAAGTGCTGCTGGAAACGGGCCTGCCGCCCGCCTGCCTGGAACTGGAACTGACGGAAAGCCTGTTCATGCACGATGTGGCGCTGGCCGTCAGCCAGCTGCACGACATGAAGGCACTGGGAGTGCAGCTGTCGATCGACGACTTCGGCACCGGCTATTCCAGCTTCGCCTACCTGCGCACCTTCCCCATCGACGTACTGAAGATCGACCGCAGTTTCGTCGGCGACGTGGCGCGCGACGCGGACGACGCAGCCATCGTCGTCTCCATCATCGCCCTGGCGCACAATCTGAAACTGCGCGTGGTGGCCGAAGGCGTGGAAACGGCCGAGCAGCTCGATTACCTGCGTCAGCACGGCTGCGACGAGGCGCAAGGCTATTACTTCAGTCACCCGCTGCCTGCGCACGAGGTGGAACTGCTGCTGCGGGCCGAAACGAAGGAAGCGAACGCTGCGGCCTGACGCGCGTGCGCGCAGGCTAGCCGGCCGGCAGTCTGGCGAGCAGCGCCAGTTCCTCCCAGTCGTCAGCGAGGCCGGCTGCCGCCAGAAACTCCGCCACGCCCTCGCTGGCATCGATGTCGGGCGCGCTGCCCGGCTCGGCCCACAGGTTGTCGCATTCGGTGCAAACGACCACCTCCTGCCCCGTTTTTCTGACTTTCGCAAGAATCAGGTCGCCGTATTCGCCGCAGGTGGGGCACTGCATGCCCTTCTCGTTCATGCCCGGCCTACAGCTTGTGCTGCAGGAATTCGAGAAAGCAGCTGATGCGCTGCGCCAGCTGCGTGTTGCGGTAGTAGACGGCATGGATCTGCTGGCGGTAGCCCGTGTAGAACGGCTGCAGCACTTTCACCAGGCGACCGGCGGCGATGTCGTCCTTCGTCATGAAGTCGGACAGGCAGACGATGCCCTGGTCGTGCAGGGCCAGCTGGCGCAGGGTTTCGCCGCTGGAGGCGGCCAGCGCGGGCACGATCTGCAGGCTGTTGCCCGCTGCGTGGCGCAGCGGCCAGTTATTCCCCAGGTCGTACTGGGCAAAGCCCAGCAGCGCATGGCCGGCCAGCGCTTCCGGCGTGGCCGGTTCGCCGTGGCGCGCCAGATAGGCGGGCGTGGCCAGCACGTGCAGCGGACTGGCAGTCAGGGCGCGCGCATGCAGGGTCGAGTCGACCAGGGCGCCGATGCGGATGGCGATATCGGTGCGGTGCTCGAGCAGGTCGGCGATCTGGTCGTTGCTGGTCAGCTCCAGGCGGATCTCCGGATACATGGCGCGAAATTCGGCCACGTGGGGCACCACGCAGTGGAGCATGAAGGGCGAGGCGGCATCGACGGACAGGCGCCCGGCCGGCTTCTGGCGGCGGATGCGGATCGACTCTTCCACGTCTTCCATCGAAGCGAGGATGGCGCGCGCCTTGTCCAGGAACAGCTGCCCTTCTTCCGTCAGCTCCATGCGCCGCGTGGTGCGCGTCAGCAGCGACGTGGCCAGCTTGTCTTCCAGGCGCGACAGCGCCCGGCTGACGCCGGAGGTGGTTTGTCCCAGGTGCACGGCGGCCGCGCTCAGGGTGCCGCTGTCGATGACGGTGACGAAGATTTTCAGGTCGTCCGAGTTGATATCCATTCTTGCCCTTGTTTCACAGATCAGGGCATTATAATGGATTACAGGCAATAGTCAGCGAGGGTGGCCCGGCTGCGCGCTACGTCAGGCAACGTAGAACAAAATGGCGATAAAGTGGCAACTGCTGCCGGCCAGCACGAACAGATGCCAGATGCCGTGGCCATGGCGCAGCTTGTGATCGGTGGCATAAAAAGCGATGCCGCCCGTGTAGCACAGCCCGCCCGCCACCAGCCACAGGAAACCGTTCCACTCGAGCGCCGCCAGCAGCGGCTTGATGCCGATGACGATCAGCCAGCCCATGGCCACGTAAATCACCAGCGACAGGATGCGCGCGCCTTTCGCGTACACATATTCCTGCACGATGCCAAACAGCGCCAGGCCCCAGACGACGCCGAACAGCGACCAGCCCCAGGGACCGCGCAGGGTCACCAGCATGAAGGGCGTGTAGGTGCCCGCGATGAGCAGGTAGATGGCGCAATGGTCGAGCCGCTGCAGCACGGCCTTGGCCTTGCCGCGCACGCTGTGGTACAGGGTGGAAGTGAGGTACAGGGTCAGCAGCATGGCCGCATACACGCTGCAGCTGACGATTTTCCAGGGGTCGCCCGTGCGGGCCGCCGCGACGATCAGGATGACGCCACCGATGGCCGCCAGCGCGGCGCCCACCGTATGGGAAATGCTGTTGAACCGTTCACCGTGGTACATGCTTAACACCGCTTTGCTAAGACGCAACAGACACCCGGGGTCAGACCCGTCGGGACTCGGCGTCCCCGTCTGACCCCAGCCTTCCGCTGCGAGCGGTCAATCAAGCCGCTTCCGCCTTCTTGCGCGCGGGACGGCGTGCCGGGGCCTTGCGCGGGGCCTTGGCCGGCTTGTCTTCCGCCACGACGGCCACGTCCACCGGCGCCGCCGCAATCACAGGCGCCGCTTCCGCCACGGCTTCAGCCGCCTTTTTGGCCGGCTTCTTCGCCGCTGCCGTCTTGCGCGCCGGCGTGCGCGGCTTGGCCTTCGGCTTCGCTTCGGCGGCCGCTTCCACGATCGCTTCGGCTACCGGTTCAGGCACGGGCGCAGGCATGGCTTCCGCCACCGCCACCGCCACCTCGACGGCCTCGGCACGCGCTTCACGGCCGCCATCGCCGTTCTTGCGGCCGCCACGGCCATTGCGGCGCGAACCGCGCTTGGCGTTGCCCTCTTCCGCCACGACCTCGACTGCGGCTTCGGCCACTTCATGCACGATCTCCGGCTGCGGCGCGGGCGCATACTGCTCGACGGCCGTTTCCACGTCGGCCACCGGCACAAAAGCCTGTGGCGCGGACTCGCCGCGGCGCTGCTCGTTCTGCTTGCGGCCGCCACGGCCATTGCGGCGCGAATCGCGGCGGCTGCCGCCATCGCGGTGATTGCCCTCTTCCGCCGTCGCGCCGGCTTCGCCGCTGGCGATGACGTCACTGGCGACTTCCCCGTTCACGGGCGCAGCGACAGGCACCAGGCCGCTGCTGCGGTAGACATAGGCGCCCGATTTCTCGTCGCGGCCGAATTCCAGCAAGCCGCGCGTCTGCGCTTCTTCCAGCAGGTTGCCGAAGGTGCGGAAACCGTAATACGATTCGCTGAAGTCCGGCTTGCGGCGCTTGATCGCTTCCTTCAGCATCGAGGCCCAGATCTTGCCGCTGTCGCCGCGCTCCGAGACCAGCGCGTCGAAGGTGGCGACGGCCATTTCGATCGCTTCCGTCTTGCGCGACTCGTATTTTTCCTTGCGGCGCACTTCCTCGTCGGGCGAGCGCTTGGCCGCCGGAGTTTCGCGCGCGTCGCGCTTGGCGGCCGTGCGGCGGCTCTCGCGCACCAGGTCATCGTAGAAAATGAATTCGTCGCAGTTGGCCACCAGCAGGTCGGAGGTCGACTGCTTGACGCCCACGCCGATCACCTGCTTGGCGTTTTCGCGCAGTTTCGACACCAGCGGCGAAAAGTCGGAATCGCCACTGATGATGACGAAGGTGTTCACATGGGCCTTGGTGTAGCACAGGTCCAGTGCATCGACGACGAGGCGGATGTCGGCCGAATTCTTGCCGGACTGGCGCACGTGGGGAATTTCGATCAGTTCGAAGTTCGCCTCATGCATGGTGCCCTTGAAACTTTTATAACGGTCCCAGTCGCAATATGCCTTCTTGACAACGATACTGCCCTTGAGCAGCAAGCGTTCGAGGATGGGCTTGATATCGAATTTTTCGTAATTTGCATCTCGCACGCCGAGCGCGACGTTCTCGAAGTCGCAAAACACGGCCATGCTGAGGTTTTCTGGGGATGACGCCATAAGGGTGAATTCTCGCTGATGATAAGGGCGGACGGGAAGCGCAACGCCTCCCTTTTCGACTAGTATATTCGCCCATCCCCCGTTTCGGCGACAACTATCGTGCGCGGCAGCCTATTGCGCGCCGCCGGCGGCGCTCGCGCTGGCGCCGGCGACGGGCCAAACAACGCTTTCATCGACCGAATACAGCTGGCATGGCAGGCTGCTGCGGCGCTGGCACGAAGCGAGCGCGCGCACATCGGGGCTTTCGCCCTCCTCGGCCCAGCCCCAGGCGCCGCTGGCCGACAAGGCAAAGGCGCGCGGCGCGGTTTTTTCCAGGAAGACGCGATAGGCGGCGCGGCCCTGCTCTTCCAGGTAGGGCACGGCGGCGATATCGTCCTGCGGCGCGAAATGCGTGGCTGGCGGCGCCGGCGCCTCGGCCACGCGGTAGACCTGGCGCACCGGCATGCCGATCTTCGCCAGGAAGCGCTCGGTAGCGGGCAGCCACACGGCCACCCCATCGCGGCTGCCCAGGGTCAGGTGGGCGTCGCGCTTGAACGGGCCATAGGCCAGCAGCTGCGCCCGGCCGCCTGAACCGGTAAAGGAATTGAACAGCCGCCGCGCCAGCGCCGGCGAAAAATACGCGTCATTCGCGCCATACAGCCACAGGCTGGGAATGTGGTTGTAGGCGCCCAGGGTGGCGAAGGTCTTGGTCAGCGCCCCTTGCCAGTCGCAGCCGGGCATGTCGACGCGCAAGCCGCCCGCAAAATTGAGCACGCCGCGCACGCCGGGCACCATCCGTGTGGCCAGTGCCAGCGCCGCCATGCCGCCGTACGACTGCCCCGCGACGACGATGCGCTGCGGGTCGACCCAGCTCTGGCGGCGCGCATACGCGAGTGCGGCGAGCATGTCGCGCGCCTGGCCCTGGGCGTTGCCCAGCATGTCGCAGCCGAAATCGCGGTAGGCGCCCGTGGAGCGCGCAAAGCCGGCGCGCATCGGCAGCATCACGGCATAGCCGCGGCGCACGAACTCGGTCGCCATATAGATGAAGCGCTCGCGCTGCTGCAGCCGGGCCGCGCCGGCCTGCTTGCCGTGATTCATCAGCAGCAAGGGAAACGGGCCGGAGCCGGGGGGACGGAACACCGTCGTCTCCAGCGTCTCGCGCAAGCCGTCGCCGGCCGGCACCATGATGACTTGCTCGTTCAGGCGCGCATCGAGCGGTAGCTGGGAGGGAACAAGCTGGGCTTTCAGGGGCAGGCAAGGCAGGCTGAGCAGCAAACCCAGAAAAATGGGGCGTAGCAGGTGGAAAATGACGGACTCCGTGGATGACTTCCCTGCCAGTCTAGGCAGTGAAATGCCACAGAACAATATAAAAAAATTACGTGACGTACATATTTTTTGCGGCAAGCACCTGCGGGAAAAATTGTTGCCTTGCACCACCACACTTTTTCCGCAGACGGGAGTAAACTGGGCGTATTCTGAAGGAGTTGCCATGTCCATATCCGCCCTCACCACCGGTACCTCGGGGCTGACCGCCAACCAGCGCGCGCTGGATGTGGCCGCCAACAATATCGCCAATGCGAATACGCCGGGCTTCCAGCCGCAGCAAGCCCAGTTCCAGGAAGCCAGCCCGGCCGGCACGGGCGTCACCCTCTCCGTCGAGGGGCGCAAGCTGGCCGCCAGCGAAAGCGTCAGCGGCGCCAATGCCAATGCGGCCAAGGCGGCCGAAAGCCGGCCGAACGGCGTGGGCCTCGCTTCCGAACTGACCGATAACCTCGTCTACAAGGCCGGTTTCAACCTGTCGGCGAACGTCGTCAAGGCGGCCGACCAGGCACTGGGCAGCCTGATCGACGTCAAGACTTAAGCACAACAGTCACTAGCGCTTAGATAGTCTGCTTGTTCATTTCCAGCGCCAATGGCGCCATCGCCGGCGTGATCAGCGCCAGCAGCCGTTCGGCCGGAATGCCGTCGCGCGCCTGCACCGACAAGCCATGCAGCAAGGCCGCATAGTAGTCGCCCAGCGCCTGCACGTCCGCCTCCGCTTTTAACTCTCCCGCCAGCTGCGCCGCGCGCAGCCGCTCGATGACGGCTTGCGTGCGCGCGCGGCGGTGCTGCGCCAGCCAGTCGGCGATGCCCGCGTTTTCCGCGCTCGTGTTGGTGGCGGCCGTGACCACCATGCAGCCTTGCGGCTGGCCGCTGCGCGTATACAGCAGCACGGCTTCTTCCAGCATGCGCGCCACCGCATCGCGCACGTTCAGGCTGGCCGCCAGCGCATGCACGGCAAATGCGCCCTCTCCCGTTTCATACAGTTCCACGGCTTCGCGGAACAGCTGCTCCTTCGAGCCGAACGCCGCATAGATGCGCGCCGAGGCGATGCCCAGCGCCGCCACCAGGTCCGCCATCGACACCCCCTCGTAGCCGCGCGTCCAGAACGCGTCGCGCGCTTTTGCCAGCGCCAGCGCGCGGTCGAATTCCCTCGGTCTTCCTGCCATCTTGATCCTCTGCTTGCGAAGTGGCGGCCAGTATAACGCCTGGCGCCCGCGCCGCGTTCGCCATTTATTTTGCATCACGGGCTTGACCGCGCCAACAATTTCGCCTATTCTTTGTCGATCAACAAACAATAGGAGCCGATATGAAAACCATCCAAGGACCAAGCCTGCACCTGGCACAATTCGCCGCCGACACGGCGCCCTTCAACACCCTGCCTGCCATCGCCGAGTGGGCGGCCGGCATGGGCTTCAAGGCCCTGCAGATTCCCGCCTGGGATGCGCGCCTGTTCGACGTGGCGCAAGCGGCGCACAGCCAGCAATACTGCGACGACCTCGTTGCCATGCTGGCCAGCCATGGCCTCGTCATCAGCGAACTGACGACGCACATCCTCGGCCAGCTGGTGGCCGTGCACCCGGCCTATGACGCGCTGTGCGACAGCTTCGCCCCGGCACATCTGCACGGCCAGCCGGCGGCGCGCACCGAGTGGGCCATCGAACAGGTGAAGCTGGCGGCCATGGCGTCGAAACGCCTGGGCCTGACCGACATGGGCACGTTTTCCGGCTCGTTCGCCTGGCCCTACCTGTTCCCTTTCCCGCAGCGCCCGCCCGGCCTGATCGAGGCGGCCTTCGACGAACTGGCACGCCGCTGGCTGCCCATCCTCGACGTGTGCGAGGAACAGGGCGTCAACCTGTGCTACGAAATCCACCCCAGCGAAGACCTGCATGACGGCATCAGCTTCGAGATGTTTTACGAGCGCGTAGGCCGCCACCCGCGCTGCAAGATGCTGTTCGACCCCAGCCACTTCGTGCTGCAGCAGTTGAACTACCTGGAATTCATCGATATCTACAAGGACCATATCCGCATGTTCCATGTGAAGGATGCGGAGTTCAATCCGACGGGGCGGCAAGGCATTTACGGCGGCTACCAGTCGTGGGAAAACCGCGCCGGGCGCTTCCGCTCGCTGGGCGACGGCCAGGTCGATTTCAAGGCCATCTTCTCGAAGATGGCGCAAAACGATTACGCGGGCTGGGCCACGCTGGAATGGGAATGCTGCCTGAAGGATCAGGAGGTGGGCGCGCGCGAAGGCGTGGCCTTCATCAATGCCCACATCATTCCCGTCACCGACAAGATCTTCGACGACTTCGCCGGCGCCCCCGTCAGCGCACAACAGATCAATACCCTGCTCGGCATCGAGCATCACTAATCAAGGAAACATATGAACGACTACATTCACGACTACGTCCGCATCGACGGCCAGCGCCTGCATTGCGTCATCGCCGGTCCCGGCACCGGCAAACCCGTGCTGCTGATCCCCGGCTGGCCGCAAACCTGGTATGCCTGGCGCCACGTGATGGCGGCGCTGGCCGCCAGCGGCTACCAGGCCATCGCCATCGATCCACCGGGCAGCGGCCACTCGGACCGCCCGGCCGGCGGCTATGACACGGGCGCCGTTGCCGCCACCCTGCACCGCGCCATGCTGGCCCTGGGCCACGCGCAATACGACGTGGTCGGTCACGACATCGGCATGTGGGTCGGCTATGCGCTGGCCAGCGATTTCCCGCAGGCCGTGACGAAACTGGCGCTGACGGAAGCCGTGATTCCCGGTCTGGCGCCCGCGCCGCCGATTTTCGTCGCGCCGTCCGACAACATCTTCCTGTGGCATTTCATGTTCAACCAGGTGCTCGATTTGCCGGAAATGCTCACGGCGGGCAAGGAGCGCGAGTACATCCGCTTCATTTTCGACCGCTGGTCGTACCGCCGCGACAAGGTCGCCGTCGACGTGTATGCGGATGCCTATGCCACGCCGGGCGCCCTGCGCGCCGGTTTTGCCTACTACCGCGCCATACCCGAAACCATCCGTCAAAATCTGGAACGGGCAAAACGCAGCCTGACCATGCCGGTACTGGCCATCGGCGCCGACCATGCGACCAACGACGCGCCGCTGCTGACCATGCAGGGCAAGGCGGACAATTTGAAAGGCGCCATCGTTGCCGAATGCGGCCACTTCATCATGGAAGAACAGCCGGAAGCGTTCATCGCCCACCTGCTGCCCTTCCTGGCCGGAGAAAAATCAGCATGAGCCTCGATCCGCTGATTGCCGCCTGGCTGGAAGAGATAAAAGATGCGCCGCCGCCCGCCTCGCTGGCGGACCTGCGCGCGGCCACGGAAACGGGGTTGCGCCAGCTGCATGGCCCCCTGGAAGACGTCGCATCCATCACGGATTACGTGCTGCCGGGCGAGCATGCGCTGACCGTGCGCGCCTACGTGCCCGCCGGCGCGGACACAAGCCAGCCCCTGCCGGCCATCGTCTTTGCGCATGGCGGAGGATGGTGTCTGTGCTCGCTGGACCTGTACGACAATCCCTGCCGTGCGCTGGCCAACGCCACCGGCTGCGTGATCGTTTCCGTCGACTACCGGCTGGCGCCCGAGCACAAGTTCCCCGTGCCGTTGAACGACTTTTACCGCGCGTTGTGCTGGGTCGCCGAACATGCGGCGGCGCTGGGCATCGATGCGAAACGGCTGGCCGTGGGCGGCGACAGCGCGGGCGGCAACCTGGCGGCCGCCGCCGCCCTGATGGCGCGCGACCAGGCCGGTCCCGCGCTGGCGCATCAGCTGCTGCTGTACCCGGCGCTCGATTTTGCCTTCGACACGCCGTCCTACCAGCGCTATGCGGAGGGCCACTCGCTGACGCGGGAAGCCATGCGCTTTTGCTGGTCGGCCTACCTGAACGAGCCGGCCGACGGCGCGAACGCCTACGCGGCGCCCCTGCGGGCAACGTCGCTCAAGGACTTGCCGCCGGCGACGGTGCTGGTATGCGAGTACGACCCGCTGCATGACGAGGGCGAAGCCTATGCGCGGTATTTGCGCGACGACGGCGTGGCGGCGCAATGCGTGCAGCTCGACGGCATGATCCATGCGTCGATACACATGCAGGGCTTGGCACCAAAGGCGCGGGGATTGTTCGACGTGGCGGGCCAAGCAATGAAAAGTGCCATGTTTGCGTAAATAGTCCACTAGAAAAATGCTGGGGTCTGACCCGGCGGGTCAGACCCCAGCATGCCTCTATTCCACCAATTTGCGCACCTCGACGCCGTTCAGCCACTTCACATGGCGCGGACCCGTGCGGATATCCTTCGCCGAGATGAGGGCGATCTCGCCATCGCTGTCGTCGAGCGCCTTGCCGTTCTTTTCGTAGTAGACGATCACGCCCTCGCCGGCCGGCGCGTTATACAGCTCACCCCAGGAAAACACCACCGCATAGCCATCGGTGGCCGTGGCGATGATGGCGAGCTTCTTGACGTCGTTGTGGCCGGGCGCATCGAGCGCCGCCTTGTCGAGGATGTCGCGCAGGCGCACGCCCTTGTAACTGGTGATGGTTTCGGCCTTGTCGCCGTTGTGGCGCGTGACGGCGATGTCCCCGCCATTGGCTTGCGGCAGCTTGCGCAGGTCGGCTACCGTCAGGGTCAACGGCGTTGCCACCTTGCCCGTGACGGCGAGCGCGCGGCTCATGTTCTCGCGCGCCGGCGCCGGGTCGGCCCATGCGGGGGCCGCCGCCAGCAGTGCGGCCGAAGCCAAACCAAGGAATATTTTCTTCAACATGCTGTGTCCTTTCATGACAGTGAAAACTCAGAACTGGTATTGCGCATTGGCCAGCCAAGTGCGGCCAGCGCCGGGAAAACCGTCGGCCAGCGCATAGTTGCGGTCAGCCAGGTTGTTCACGCCCGCTTCCAGGGTCAAGGCCGGCAAGGGGCGGTACACGGCTTTCAGGTTCACGCTGGCAAAGCCGCCCAGGGCCAAAGTGTTCGAAACCCAGCGCCCGCTATTCGCTTCCGCGATGGCCACCACGTCGACCTGGCGCGCCGCGTGCAGCACGGCGTGCGCCGTCAGCTTGTGGCGCGGCACGTCCGTCAGTCGGATGGCGCGGTCGCTGACATTTTTCATGTCCGTGTAGGTGTAGTTGCCGCCAAAATTGAGCCAGGCGCCGGCGCGGCCGCGCACGCCCAGCTCCACGCCGCTGATGTGCGCCCTGCCCGCGTTGCGCATCTGCGCGCGCCCGCCCGCCACATTCGCCACGCTCTGGATCTTGTCCTTCACGTCGCTGTAGAACAGGGCGGCATCGAGCGCCATCCCGCGCACGGTTGCCTGGTAGCCCAGCTCATAATTCATTGCCTCTTCCGCGCGCAAGGCCGGGTTTTCAATATATGTGCCCAGGCGCTGCGAGTAGCGATCCTTCAGGGTCGGCAGGCGCGACTTGCGCGCCACGGTGGCGTACACGCGCGATGCAAGACCGGTCTTGCGGAACAGGCCCGCCTGCAGGTCGGTGGCCGATTGATTCTCGGGCAAGGTGTAGGCGTTGCCGGCGCTGTAGACGGTGTCCGGGCGCAGTGCATTGCGCGACACGCCCAGCGACAGTTCCGTCGCCGCATTGAGGGCGATGCTGTCTTCCGCGCCCAGCGTCCACAGGGCATCCTTGTACCAGGTGGTGCGCACGCCCCTGGCGTCGAGTTCCTGGTGCTCGTCGGCCTTGTAGCTGGCCACAAAACGCAGGCTGTGCGCGGCCAGGCGGAACGATTCGAGTTCCACCGCGCCGCCGTTCGTGCGGTCGTTATAGATGCTGCGCCCGCCGCTGACGCTGCCCTGGCCGCTGGTCTTCAGGGTCGCGTAGCTGCCGTTTGTATAGGAGGTGATTTCATTGTCGTAGCTGTCGTGGTACAGGCGCAGTTTCAGGCGTTCCTGCTGGCCCAGACGCGTCTGCGAGACGAGATACACGCTTTCCTTGCTCCAGTACGGCCACTGCCAGTAGCGCGCGCCGACGGGGTTCGTCGATGGCGGCTGGCCCTTTTCGCCATGCTGCTTGTAGTAGCTGAGCGCATATTCATCGCCCGCGTGCGCGCCGCCCGGCGTGTAGCCCACCTTGAACGACAGTTTATGATCCTTGCGATAGGCGTTGTTGCGCATGCCGCCATCTTCCGTGGCCGTGGGGCGGAAGTCGGACGACAGGGGAAAACCGTCGCTGTCGATGTAGGACATGCCCGCCTGCAGATACCACAGGCCCTGGTTGGTGCCCACGTTGGCCGACACCTGGCGCTCGCTGCCCGAACCGAATCCCACTGAAGCATCGCCTTCCATCAAAGCCGTCGGTTTGCGCGACACCAGGTTGATGGCGCCGCCCAGGGTATTGGCGCCGTAGGCCACGGAACTGAAGCCCTTGGCCACCTGGATCGCGGCCAGGTCGCTGGTCGTGAAGCGGTTGAAATCGACATAGCCGTCATACGGCACGTAGACGGGAATGCCGTCGATGTACAGCGGCACCTGGCGCGCATCGAAGCCGCGGATGGCGACGGTTTTCTCATTGCGCGCATTGGTCGACAGCGACACGCCGGACAGCAAATTGAGGGCGTCGCCCACGTTGTCGCGGTTAAAGCGGCGCATCTCAACGCGGCTCACCTGCGCACCCACCGGCTGTTCCACCTGGCCCTGCTCGCGCTGGCCGATCACCGTCACCGTGCCCAGCACGAACGGCGCCGCCGCATCCACGTCTTCCTTGCCAGCCACCTGCTGCGCCAGCGCCAGCATCACGGCGCCTGCCACTACCTGTTTCACCATCGTCATCTTGTTCTCTTCCGTTATATATCGCCTTATATAGCGATATGCAAAAAAGCGGCCACTCGTGCGGCGGCCGTCATCCAACAGCGCAATATACAGATGTATATAACGATGCTCAAGCGGGGAGAGGCAAAACGGGCGCGCAAGTCAATTTTCCGGCGATTTTTCATGCACCGCACCATTTCGCTGTGCGAACGAATGTTTCACAAAACGGTTGACATGCGCGAGTCGGCTAGGCAAACTGATTTCCAGGGAGCCAGCAAATGAATGCAAATATGACAAATATTCAGGCCGCAGCCGATCCGGAAATCATCGTCTTCAGCGATGACGAAGAAGGCAAGGACCGCCAGTTCGTCAACGCGCTGGCGCGCGGCCTCGAAGTGCTGCGGTGCTTTCGTCCCGGCGAAGTCTTCCTGTCGAATGCGGACATGGCCAAGCGCACGGGCATCCCCAAGCCCACCATTTCGCGCCTCACCTACACCCTCACCAAACTCGGCTACCTCAATTACTCGGACAGCCTGGGCAAGTACCAGCTGGGCGCCGGCGTGCTGGCCCTCGGCTACCGCATGCTGTCGAACCTGGACGTGCGCAAGATGGCGCGCCCGCTGATGGAGGAACTGGCCGAACATGCGCAGGCCTCCGTGTCCCTGGGCACGCGCGACCGCCTCAGCATGGTGTACGTGGAAACGTGCCGCAGCAGCGCCAACGTCACGCTGCGCCTCGACGTCGGTTCGCGCATTCCCCTGATGACGACGGCCATGGGCAAGGCCCTGCTGTGCATCCTGCCGCAGGCCGAGCGCGACTACCTGATGGACCATGCGCGCGTGCACGAGACGGAGCGCTGGCCGCGCATCAAGGCCGGCATCGAGCAAGGCTTCAAGGATTACCAGGACCGGGGCTTTTGCATCTCGGCCGGCGAATGGCAGAACGACGTGCATGCCGTGGGCGTGCCCATGCTGGGCGCCGACGGCGAACAGGTGATGGCCTTCAATTGCGGCGGCCCCGCCTTTTTGCTGTCGCGCGAAAAACTCGAATCGGACCTGGGACCGCGCCTGGTCGCCCTGGTCAAGACAGTGGAAAAAAACCTGGGCCGCGGTTAGACTGCGCGCCCCCTCTCAACAACAGATCAAATCAAAGCGCCGAGGAACCCGATGATACGCGACGAAGAAACCCTGAACATCCTGCTCGACAGCATCGCCCGTTTCGTGCGCGAAGTGCTGGTGCCGAACGAGGCGCTGGTGGCTGAAACGGACACGATCCCGCCCACCATCGTGGCGCAAATGCGCGAACTGGGTCTGTTCGGCCTGTCCATTCCGGAAGCCTACGGCGGCCTGGAACTGAGCATGGAAGAGGAAGTGCGGGTCGCGTTTGAAATCGCCCGCACCTCGCCCGCCTTCCGCTCGCTGATCGGCACGAACAACGGCATCGGTTCGCAAGGCATCGTGATCGACGGCACGGAAGCGCAAAAACAATACTATCTGCCCAAGCTGGCGGCCGGCGAGATCATCGGCTCCTTCGCGCTGACGGAAGCGGGATCGGGCTCCGATGCGGCCTCGCTGCGCACCTCGGCCGTGCGCGACGGCGACTTTTACATCCTCAACGGCAGCAAGCGCTACATCACCAACGCGCCCGAAGCGAGCATCTTTACCGTCATGGCCCGCACGGACCCCGTCAAGCGGGGCGCCTCGGCCATTTCCGCCTTCATCGTGGAAAAGGACACGCCGGGCCTCTCGCTGGGAAAAATCGATAAAAAGATGGGCCAGCAAGGCGCACATACCTGCGACGTCATCTTCGAAAATTGCCGGGTACCAGCCGCCAACATCATCGGCGGCAAGGAAGGCGTGGGTTTCAAGACAGCCATGAAGGTACTCGACAAGGGCCGGCTGCACATCGCCGCCGTCTGCGTGGGCGCGGCCGAACGCATGCTGGCCGACGCCCTCGCCTACGCGATGGAACGCCAGCAGTTCGGCCAGCCCATCGCCGAGTTCCAACTGATCCAGGCCATGCTGGCCGACAGCAAGGCCGAGATTTACGCGGCGCGCAGCATGGTGCTGGACGCCGCGCGGCGGCGCGACAACAAGGAAGACATTTCGACGGAAGCGTCGTGCTGCAAGCTGTTCGCCTCCGAAATGTGCGGCCGCGTGGCTGACCGCTCCGTGCAGATCCACGGCGGCGCCGGCTACATCAGCGAATACGCGGCCGAGCGCTTCTACCGCGACGTGCGCCTGTTCCGCATCTACGAAGGCACGACGCAGATCCAGCAGATCGTCATCGCCCGCAACATGATCAAGGCAGCACAAAAGTGAAGAAGGCCGCGATGGACATTCCCGCCCTGCTGGCCCACTTGCCGGCGCGCCTGTCGGCCATCTCCATCTATTGGGCGACGCGCGCGCCCGACGCGCCCGCGCTGCATGAAGGTGGGCGCAGCTGGACCTACGCCCAGCTGCAGCACAGTGTGGACAGCGCCGCGCAGCTGCTGCGCCAGCTGAACGTGCGCGCCGGCGACCGCCTGATGGTGGTGGGCGAGAACTGCGCGCTGCAGGTGGCGCTGATTTTTGCGGCCGCCAGCATCGACGCGTGGATCGTCAACGTCAATGCGCGCCTGTCGGCGCGCGAGATCGACACCATCGCCGCGCACAGTTCCGCGCGGCGCCTGCTGTTCCTGGCCGGCGCCTCGCCGGAAGCGGCCGCGCATGCGGCGCGTCTGGGCGCGGCCAGCGCCACGGTCGACGGCATGGGCGAGCTGCTGGCGGGCGACTTGAACGAGGCGGCCATCGCGGAAGACACGGTGCCCGGCAACGAACAGGTGGCCGCGCTGATCTACACGACGGGTACCACCGGGCAGTCGAAGGGCGTGATGCTCACGCACCGCAACCTGCTGTTCATCGCCGCCGTCTCCAGCACCCTGCGCGGCCTGACCAGCAGCGACCGCGCCTACGGCGTGCTGCCGATTTCGCACGTGTACGGCCTGGCGTCGGTGGCCCTGGGCACCCTGTATGCGGGCGCCGCGCTGTACCTGGTGCCGCGCTTTTCCGTCGACGGCCTGCTCTCGGCACTGAAGGACGATGAACTGACCATCGTGCAAGGCGTGCCCGCCATGTACGCCAAGCTGCTGCAAACCCTGGGCGGCGCCGATACGCCGCTGCCCACGCGGCTGCGCTTTGCGTATGCGGGCGGCTCGCCGCTGGCGCCGTCGCTCAAGCGCGAGGTGGAAAAGCTGCTGGGCACCGCGCTGCACAATGGCTACGGCATGACGGAAAGCGCCCCCACCATCAGCCAGACGCGCCTGGAAACGCCGCGCCGCGACGATTCCGTGGGCATGCCGATCCCCGGCGTGGAAGTGCGCGTGGTGGACGTGGCCGGCCAGGACGTGACGCCGGGCCAGCCGGGGGAATTATGGATACGCGGGCCGAACATCATGGCCGGCTATTACCGCGAACCGGCCATGACGGCGGCCACCATGCGCGACGGCGGCTGGCTCAATACGGGCGACATGGCGCGCCAGGATACGGACGGCGCCCTGTTCATCGTGGGCCGCACCAAGGAACTGATCATCCGCTCCGGCTTCAATGTGTATCCGCTGGAAGTGGAAACGGCCCTGAACGCCCACGCTTCCGTGGTGCAGTCGGCCGTGGTCGGGCGCACCCTGGCCGATGGCAACGAGGACGTCATCGCCTACGTGGAGCTGGACCCGCGCCAGCCCGCCAGCGTGGCAGAATTGCAGGCCTGGCTGGCGCAGACCCTGTCGCCGTACAAGTGCCCGTCCGCCATCATCGTCATGGAAGCGCTGCCGGCAGCGGCCACGGGCAAGATTTTAAAGGGGCAGCTGCGGCAAATGGCGCAGAATGCACGATAAGTTGACCATGTAGTAGCAGACCCGACAATAAAACCAAGCCACATCACCGGAGGAGACACGATGAAACGCACCTATACACGCATCGCCATGGCAGCGCTGGTTGCCAGCGCCTGGATGGCACAGGCCAGCGCCGACGAATTCCTGGTCGGCGCGGAAATCCCGCTGACGGGCAACCTGGCGCGGGTCGGCGCCGGCATGCAGGAAGGGATCATGGTCGCGGCCGAGGTATTCAACAAGACCAACGGCAAGCACACCATCAAGATCATCACCGTCGACGACGAATCGGCGCCCGCCAAAGCCATCGCCGCCGTGGAAAAGCTGGCCAGCCAGGGCGTGGTGGCCATCACGGGCGGCTATGGCTCGAACAATATCTCGCCCGCCTCGGACACGGCCAATAAACTGGGTCTGGTCTACATCACCTCGGGCGGCGTGGACGACAGCCTGGTGGCCAGCGGACGCAAGAATTTTTTCCGCATCAATAACACGGCCGGCTACGAAAAAGCCATGCTGGGACTGCTGCAGGATGTGGGCGCCAAGTCCGTCTCCATCGTGTATTCGACCAAGGATGCCACCACGGGCCTGGCCAAGGACGTGGAAAAGGCCCTGGCGGCCAAGGGCGTGAAGGTGACGACGCACTCGTTCGACCCGGCCATTACCGACTTCAAGCCCATCATCAACAAGATCAAGCTGCAGGATAAATCGGAAGTGGTGGCCATGGTCGGCTACGAAAACGACTACGTGGGCATCATCCGCGCCGCCCGCGTGCTGAAACCGAAGATCAAGGCCATGGTGGGCGTGTGGTCGCTGGCCACGCCGAAGATGGCGGCCGACTTCCCCGACCTGATGCCGAACGTCTTCGGCACGGCCCTGCTGCCCTTCCCGACGGAATTCAAGACGGCCGACGGCAAGGCCTTCAGCGACGCCTACAAGCAGCTGTACAAGAAGGAGCCGGACTACCTGGGCCAGTTCGGCTACGTGCAGTCGATGCTGCTGTTCGAAGCGATCGCGCGCGCGGCCGACAAGGGCACGCTCAAGAAAGGCGGCGTGGCCGACGAGATGCGCAAGACGGACCGCGAAACCCTGATCGGCCGCGTGCAGTTCGCCGCCAACGGCGACAACCAGAACTTCGTGCACCGCATGGCGCAGCACCAGGACAAGAAAGTGGTGATCGTCTGGCCGAAGGAACACGCGACGGGCAAGCTGAACTATCCTGCCCTGCCCTGGTAAGCAGCCTCCCGCTGCACACGAGCGCGCCCGCCGGGCGTGCACCGATGAACGGCGGTCCTGGTGCCTCTTCGCGATGCGCCTGGGCCGCCTGACGGGATGACGATATGACAGAATTAATCTTGCAAGCCCTGTATTCGGGCTTGCTGCAGGGCGGCTCCTACGCCCTGATCGCACTGGGACTGGCGCTGGTCTTCGGCACCATGAAAGTGATCAACCTGGCGCACGGCGAACTGGTGCTGCTGGCCGCCTACATCGCCTACAGCGTGGAGTCCGGCCTGGGCCTGGGGCCCATGTTCGCCATTCCCATCGCGCTGGTGATCGTCAGTCTGACGTCGGTGGGCGTCTACCTGATCGTCAGCCGCATCAAGAAAGACCGCGAAATCAATTCGCTGATCCTTACCTACGGCATCGGCGTGATCCTCACCAACTTCATTTTGCTGGTATGGAAGGCCGACATCCGCTCGACCTCATCGAGCTGGCTGCAGGAAGGCTTCGAGATCGGCCCGTTTTTCAGCATGCGCAGTGAAGTAATTTTCTTTGGCGTCAGCCTGGTGCTGATGGCGGCCCTGTGGCGCTGGCTGTCGACCAGCTGGTATGGCCGCGCCGTGCGCGCCGTGTCCAGTAACCGCGACGCGGCCAAACTGATGGGCATCGATCCGGGCCGCACGGAACTGGTCTCGTTCCTGGTCGCAGGCATCCTGGCCGCCTTCGCCGGCGTCGCCTTGTTCAGCTATGGCGTGATCCAGCCTGCCTACGGCGGCGCGCTGACGGTGAAAGCCTTCATCATCACGGTACTGGCCGGCATCGGCTCGATTCCCGGCGTGCTGCTGGCCGCCGTGCTGCTGGGCGTGGCCGAAGCCTTGACCGTCACCCTGGCCAGCTCCGCGCTGCAGGAATTGTCGGGCATGGTGCTGTTCCTGCTGGTGCTGTTCATCATGCCGAACGGCCTGTTCGGCGCACAACGGAGGCGCGGATGAAGCGCTCGACACTGATTTCCACGGCAGTCCTGCTGCTGGCCGCGTATGTCGCCGTGCCGCTGGCCCTGGGCGCCAACCAGTATGTGATGAGCATGGTGGTGGCGGCCCTGATCATCGGCGGCGTGGCCATGTCCTGGGCCCTGCTGGGCAATTTGGGCGGCATGGTCAGCTTCGGCCATGCCGCGTTCTTCGGCGTGGGGGCGTATGTCTCCGCGCTGGCCACCGTGAAACTGGGCTTGCCCGTGTTTGCCGCCATGCTGCTGGGCGGCGCGGGCGCGGCCATCGCCGCCGTCATCATGCTGCCCGTGCTGCGGCTGCGCGGGCCGTATTTTGCGCTGGCCATCCTCGCCTACGCCCACATCTTCCGCATCCTGGCCACGGAATGGAGTGCCGTGACGGGCGGCGCCGGCGGCATCAACAATATCCCGGCCTTACCCACCGTTTTCGGCTTCGACCTGGCCAGCAAGACGGGCGCCTACCTGGTCGTGCTGACCCTGGTGGTGGCGTGCGCCTTTGCCTACAGCCGCATCCGCGCCAGCCACTACGGCATCGCCCTGCGCGCCATGCACGACAGCGAGGACGCCACGCGCGTCGTCGGCGTCAACAGCACCTTGCTGAAAGGCGCGATGCTGCTCGTGTCGGCCTTCATGGCGGGCCTGTTCGGCGCCTTCAACGCCCATTACATCAACTTCCTCGAGCCCGACTACGCCTTCAACAGCCTGTGGGTGACCTTGCCGATCGTGGCGGCCATCTTCGGCGGCTACCGCACGATACTCGGCCCCGTGCTGGGCGCCGTCGTGGTCTACCTGGTCGACCAGCTCATTTTCAAGTCGCTGATCCCCACGGGCCACCAGCTGGTGCTGGGCGTGCTGCTGGTGGCGATGATCGTCTTCAGCCCGAACGGCTTGCTGCCGCTGCTACGCAAAATGTTCAAAGCGAAGGAGAAAGCACATGCTTGAACTCGATAATGTGTCCGTGCGCTTCGGCGGCCTGACGGCCGTCGATTCTGTCACGTTAAAAGTGGGCAGCCACGACGTGATCGGCCTGGTGGGCGCGAACGGCGCCGGCAAGACCACCCTGTTCAACGCCATTTCCGGCCTGGTGCGCCCCACCGGCGGCAGCATCCGCTTCGAGGGACGCGACATCATGGCCACGCCCATGTACCAGCGCGCGCGCCTGGGGCTGGGCCGCACCTTCCAGATCCCGCAGCCGATGCATGAATTGACGGTGCGCGAAAACCTCGTCGTGGCGCAGCGCTTCGGCACCGGCAAGGTGGACATGCGCAAGATCGATGAAATCCTCGATTTCACGAGCCTGGCGGACAAGGCGCAGCGCGACGCGGCCAGCGAACTGGCGCTGACGGAATTGAAAGCGCTGGAAGTGGCCAAGGCGCTGGCCACCAATCCGAAACTGCTGCTGTTAGACGAAGTGCTGGCGGGCCTGGAAACGAACGGCAAGCGCCGCTTCATGGGCATGCTCAAGGACTTGCACGCCGCCTTTGGCGTGGGCATCGTCATGATCGAGCACGACATCGAGACCATCAGCAATCTGTGCCAGCGCGTGGCCGTGCTCAATTTTGGCCAGCTGATCGCCGACGGCACGCCCGATTGCGTATTCCGCGATCAGGCCGTCATCGAAAGCTATACGGGAGCAGCGCATGCCTGAAACGATGCTTGAAATTAGTAATCTGCGCGCCGGCTATGGCGCCATCAATGTGCTGTGGGATGTGTCGCTCTCGATCCAGAAGGGCAAGCTGACCACCATCATCGGCCCGAACGGGGCCGGCAAGACGACCCTGCTGCGCGCCATCATGGGCCTGCTGCCCGTGGACGCGGGCAGCATCGCGCTCGACGGCACACCCATCAACGGCACGCCCACCTGGAAGATGAGCGATGCGAGGGTCACGATGATCCCCGAGGGGCGCATGACGTTCCGCGACATGAGCGTGGAAGAAAACCTGATCATGGGCGCGTTTCCGAAGGAGCACCGCAGCCACATGCCGGCGCGCCTGGCCGAAGCCTACGCCATGTTCCCGCGCCTGCACGAGAGGCGCCGCCAGCTGGCCGGCTCGCTCTCCGGCGGCGAGGCGCAGATGCTGGCGATGGCGCGGGGCCTGATGTCGGATCCGTCGTTATTGATCATCGACGAGCCGTCGCTGGGCCTGGCGCCGCTGGTGGTCAACGAGCTGTTCGAGATCCTCGCGCGCCTGAACGACGGCAAGCGCACCATCATTTTAGTGGAGCAGAACACGGCGCGCGCCGTCGGCGTGGCCGATCACGTCTACCTGATGCAAAGCGGTAAGGTGGCGCTGTCGCAGGCGGCGGTCGATGTCGACCTCGAGCATCTGCACGCGCTGTATTTTGCGCGCTGAGCGGCATGGCCGCCGCCGAGGTTGAGCGGCCTGCGGCCATCACTCCTCGTCGTCGTCCTCGTCATCGGCCAGCTTGTCAAACACCTGCAGCTCGGCCTTGCTCAGTCCCGTCATCACGAAGGGATCATCGGCAGGAAAGCGGCCGGTATCGACCAGCATGCGCAGCTTGCTCAAGCGCTCGCCCAGCGCCAGCGCCTGCGCCTGCGGATCGGCATCGGCTTGCCCCACCTGAGCGATCGCGCGGGTGACGGACACGGGAAACTCCCATAATTCCGCGATCCGTACCGACAAGATGCGCGCTTGCGCAAACACCTGGGCAATGAAGGCGTCCGATTGCGGAAAGGCATCGGGCGCATGCATCTGGTCGATCAGCCGGAAGGCCACCACCAGGCCGACATTGGCCATCAGTCCCGCCAGATACGCGTCGAAGGCGTTGGCCTGCATGGCCGGCGCGACCAGGTTGGCCGCCAGTGCACATTTCTCGGACTGGCGCCAGATCAGCGGCGCCGTGCGTATGGTCAGGCCGCCGCTTTGCATGCTGACGATGGGACGGAAGGCGACGCGGGCGAGCAGCATGCGCATGCCGTTTTGCCCGAGCAGCATGATGGCGCCTTCCATGTTGTTGATCGACGGGCTGGCGTTGTAGCGCGAATGGTAGCGGGGCCGGTTCGCTTCGCGGTAGACCTCGGCGACCAGCAGTACGTCCTGGGCCAGCTGGGCCGACAGCTTGGCCGCGCTCATGTTTTCATCTTGCAAGGTACGCATCAACTGGGGAATGATGGCCGGAATGCGCGGTATCAGCGCAGCGCCAGCGACCGGTTCACGGACCAGGCGCGCCAATTCGTCCAGAATCTGCTGTTCCGCCTCCGCCGGCGCCTGCGCCGAACCGGCGGCCGCCAGCCAGCGGTAGTAAATGGCATCGATTTCGGTGATGGTGGCCGGCTGCCGTGCCGCCTCGGGCGCCGCCGCTGCCGTGAGGTGCGCAGCCTTGTCGCCGCCGCCGCTCAGTAATTTTCCTATCCAACCCATTTTATTCTTCCAGCCCTATGTGCATCACTATCGCGAAATCCGCCCCGCGATTTTACTTGATGACAGCGGCGCCGGTGCGGCGGGCGTGAGCGCTTTGTCCACCTGCCGCAACATGCTAAAGTAGCATGACATGCCCCCTGTCCTGCCTAACAAGCGATCCATCATGAACAATCCACTTGCGCACTACATCACCAGCCAGGCGTACAACAACGCCTGGGCCAACCACCGCCTGCTGAAAGCGTGCGGGCAGCTGACCCGGGCCGAGTTTCAGGCCACGCGCGTCAGTTTTTTTCCCACCATCCAGTTCACCTTGAACCACATCCTCACATGCGACTGGTTTTATCTCGACGCGCTCGAGCGCGAGCTGCGCGGCGAAGCGCCCCATGCCGACTGCTACGTCTTCTTTGCACAGGATGAACCGTTCACCGATTGCGCGGCCCTGCACGCGGCGCAGCGCGCATCGGACCTGCGCTTGATCGCCCATTGCCGCAGTCTGTGCGACCTTGACCTGGCGCGGCCCGTGACGATCTTGCGCGACACGCCGCAAGTCGACACGCGCCAACGCCTGCTGGCGCATGTGTTCCAGCACCAGATCCACCACCGGGGGCAAGTGCACGCCATGCTGGCCGGCACGCGCATCGCGCCGCCGCAGCTCGACGAATTCTATTGCGCCGGCGAAGCGGACGAGCGGGCGCAGGATTTTCTGGAACTGGGCTGGACGGAAGACGAGGTGTGGGCAGAACGCTGAGTTACTCCTCACCGTGGCAGCAGACGCACAGCTTGTTGCCATCGAGGTCGCGGAAGTAGGCGCCATAGTAATTATCGTGGTAATGGGGGCGCAAGCCAGGCGGCCCCTCGCACACGGCGCCCAGCGCCAGCACGGCCTGGTGGCAGCGGTCCACCTGCGCTCGGCTGGCCGCCAGCAAGGCCGTCATCTGGCCATTGCCGGACGTAGCCGGCAAGCCGTCGTGCGGCGCCGTCAGCACGAACAGGGGACGCGGCGCCTGCCGCGCCATCCAGCCCGCCCAGGGTTTGGCCGGATCATGAAATTTTTCGATCAGGTCGAGTTCTCCCAGCAAGGCCGTATAGAAGGCGTATGCGCGGGGAAAGTCGTTGGTGCCGAGGCAGAGATGGGACAGCATGCTGCTCCTTCATGGTTAGAAACGGGTGTGCGGCGGAATGCGCCAGCTGATTATAATGGCGCATCTCTTTCGGACCAGATCCCATGCCAGACATCGACCGCCTCCAATTGTCCCCTCCGACCAGCGCCGACCTCTGCGCCTTGCTCGCCTTCGAACTGGAAAACCGCGCCTATTTTGAATCCTGGGTCACGGCCCGGGCGCCGTCCTACTATAGCGAGGAAGCCATCGCCGCCGCCATCGAGCAGGCGCAGCGCGAGCGCGAGCAGGACCGCGCCTACCAGTATCTGGCCAGGCTGGACGGACAAATCATCGGCAGGGTCAACCTGACGGCCGTCACGCGCCCGTATTTCAACAAGGCGGCGCTCGGTTACCGCATCGGCGAACGATTCGGCGGACGCGGCTACGCCACGCGCGTCGTGGCCCTGCTGCTGGAAGAAGCGTTCGGTCCACTGGAACTGTGGCGCCTGGAAGCGACGGCGCGGCCGCAAAACCTGGGCTCGGTCGCGGTCATGCAGCGCAACGGCTTTCACCAGTATGGGCGCTCGGAAAAAGCCATGCATTTCCAGGGCGCCTGGTCGGACTTGCTGTATTTTGAACGGCGCAACGAGCACGCCGGCATGGAATAAAACCGAGCAGTTGCTCTATTGTGAGGCCGCTTCTGCCCTGATGTTATAAAATAGGCAAATATCACACTCAGGGAACAATATGCACAATACAGATAAAAAAGCCTACCTCGTCGGCGGCGGCATCGGCTCGCTGGCCGCGGCCGCCTTCATGATACGCGACGGCGGCATGCAAGGCAGCAACATCACCATCTTCGAAGCGGCGCCCGTGACGGGCGGCAGCCTCGATGGCGGCGGCAATGCCGAGGATGGCTACACCTTGCGCGGCGGGCGCATGCTGACCACCGACAATTACGAATGCACGTGGGACTTGTTCAAGAGCATCCCCTCGCTCGAGCATGCGGGCCAGAGCGTCTACGACGAAACCATCGCCTTCAACGAACGGCATATTCCCCACTCGCGCGCGCGCCTCGTTGACCGCAACCGTTTCAAGGTCGACGTCAGCAGCATGGGCTTTTCCATGCAGGACAGGCTGGAACTGCTGAAGCTGACGGAAGCCGATGAAGACGTCCTGGGCAGCAGCGCCATCACGGACTGGCTCTCGCCCGCATTTTTCGACACCAAGTTCTGGACCATGTGGGCCACCACGTTCGCCTTCCAGCCTTGGCACAGCGCCGTCGAGTTCAAGCGCTATCTGCACCGTTTCATGATGGAGTTTTCGCGCATCGAGACGCTGGCCGGCGTCAAGCGCACCGTCTACAACCAGTACGATTCGCTGGTGCGTCCGCTGGTCGCGTGGCTGCAGGAGCAAGGCGTGAACGTCATCATGGATTGCGCGGTAACCGATATCGAAGTGCAGGAATCCGAAGGCCGCCTGAGCGCCACCGCCATTGCCTGCCAGCGCCGCGGCATGGCCGACGTGATTCCTGTCGCTGCCGGCGACCTGGTCTTTTTCCAGAATGCCTCGATGACGGATGCATCGAGCTATGGCAGCATGCACAGCGCGCCGGCCAAGCGCACGAAGAACGACAGCCACGGCTGGCGCCTGTGGGAAAAGCTGGCCGAGGGCCGCCCGCAACTGGGTCGCCCCGCCGCCTTCAACAGCAGCATTCCCGAATCGTACTGGGCCTCGTACACGGTCACCCTGAAAGACAGCGCCTTCTTCGACAGGATGGAACAATTCACGGGCAACAGCGCGGGCACGGGCGGCCTCGTCACCTTCAAGGACAGCAACTGGTTCATGTCCATCGTGCTGGCGCACCAGCCCCATTTCGCGGGCCAGCCCGAGGGCGTGCAAGTGTTCTGGGGCTATGCGCTGCACCCCGACCGCATCGGCAACTTCGTCGCCAAGCCCATGTCCGACTGCAGCGGCGAGGAAATCCTGCGCGAGCTGTGCGGCCATCTGAATTTCGACCTCGACATGATGGCCACGGCCAACTGCATTCCCTGCCGCATGCCCTACATCACCAGCATGTTCATGCCCCGCGCAAAAAGCGACCGCCCGCTGCCCGTGCCGGCCGGCTCCGTCAACCTGGCCTTCGTGAGCCAGTTCGTGGAAATCGCCGACGATGTCGTGTTTACCGTGGAATACTCGGTGCGCGCGGCGCAGACGGCCGTCTACCAGCTGCTCGGCGTGCAGCGCGACGTGCCGGCCATCCACGCGCACGACAAGTCGCTGAAGGTCAAGCTCGATGCCGTCATCAAGGCCTTCACATAAGCCCATTTTCCCGCGCCAACGTCGTTTTCATCCTATCGGGCGCGCCTTTGTGACAGCGCAAAGCACGGCGATATCGGACTGATAACGTCAAGGTCCGGGAATCTTCCCTACCTTGCCAAGTCCAACATGAAACTGCGGCTACGCCTGTTCGAACATGTGCTGCTGGTGCTGGCCTTGGCCCTCGTCATCTTTGCCGCCGCCATCGTGCTGGCACGCATGACGCAATGGGCGGAAGCGCAGGAATTGCCCGCCTACCTGATACAGGGCATGCACCTGGTGGGCAAGGTGCTGTTTTTCCTGGACGGTTGCATCGTCATCGCCGTCAGCAGCATCCTGGCCGCCCGGCTGTTCCGCATGCTCACCAAGGAGGATGTATGAAGCACCTTCATTACCTGTTCACGCTCCGGCATCCGCGCCGTTTCTGGTGCAGCGCCCTCGTCATCGCCGTGGCCTCGGCCATCCTGCTGGGTCCCTGGCTCGACAGCATTCCATGGCTGGTGGCGATCCCCCTCGTGGCCGGCGGCCTGCTGGTGGCGCTGGGCGAACTGTGGGATGAAATGCATGGCAAGCGCCTGCCGAACGGCAACGACGACACGCAAGCGCCGTGCCGCCATCCCTGATGGCAGGCATGGTGATGCGTGCACGCAACAGCGGTCACGCCATCGGCCCCGCATGCGCTGGATTTAAGACTGGCTTCAGCCTCGCCGTGCATCGTGCATAGGACGCCAGCAGCAATGGCGCCTCCCTACACCATCACGGGCACAGCCCAGCGAAAGAGCCGACATGAGCACATGGATGCGCGCCAACAAAGGTTTTTTGATGTTTCTCCTGCTGTTCGGCGTGTTCCGCACGGCCGTGGCGGACTGGAATCCCATTCCGTCGGCGTCCATGCGCCCCAATCTGCTCGAGGGCGACGTGGTCTTCGTCAACCGCCTCGCCTTCAACCTGAAAGTGCCGCTCACCGATATCGTGCTGCAGCGCCTCGGTGAACCGCAACGGGGCGACATCGTCACCTTTTCCTCGCCGAAAGACGGCACGCGCTTGATCAAGCGCATCATCGCCCTGCCCGGCGACACGGTGGAAATGCGCAATGAACAGCTGGTCATCAATGGCCAGTCGGCTCAGTACACGGCGCTCGACACGGCGCCCGAAACCATCGCCCACGTGGGCCAGCTGACGGCGCAGCGCATCAGCGAGCGCAACGCGACCGAGCAGCACCGCATCCAGGTCTTGCCGCAAATCGCCGGTGCGGCGCGCAGCTTTGCCCCCGTGACGGTGCCGGCCGACCATTTCCTCATGCTGGGCGATAACCGCGACAACAGCGCCGACTCGCGCTACTTCGGTTTCGTGCCCCGCGCACTGCTGATCGGCAAGGCCGAACGCATCCTCGTCTCGGCCGATATTCAGGAGCATTGGCAGCCACGGCTGCAACGTTTCGGCATGAAACTGGAGTAAACCTCGCCCTCGCAACGGCGCCATGCTTTTCGGTTAGCATGGCGCATCATGCAAAACTTTCCTTCATCCAGTCAGCAGTGCGTCAGCGACGATGCCGCCCTCGAGCAGCTGGCACAGTTCCTGCGGCGCCATCCCGACGTGCTGCTGCTGACGGGCGCGGGCATCAGCACGGCGTCCGGCATACCCGCTTACCGCGACACGGAAGGCGTGCGGCGCGGCAATGCCCCCGTACAAGGCCCCGATTTTCGCCGCCAGGAAGCCGTGCGCCGCCGCTACTGGGCGCGCAGCATGGTGGGCTGGCCGACCCTGGCGCGCGCCACGCCGAATCCCGGTCACCTGGCCATCGCGCAACTGGCACGGCATCAGCAGATCGGCGGCCTGGTCACGCAAAACGTGGATGGCCTGCATCAGCAGGCAGGCAGCGCCGCCGTCACGGAGTTGCACGGCAGCATACATGGCGTGATCTGCCTCGATTGCCGGACCCGCCATACGCGCCGCCTGATCCAGGATCAGCTCGAACGCGACAATCCCCGGATGCTGGGCGCCACGGCCACGCCGGCGCCCGACGGCGACGCCTTGCTGGAGCCGTCCCAGCTGGCCACCTTCCACGTGCCGGTGTGCCCCCGCTGCGGCGGCACCCTGCAGCCCGACGTGGTGTTTTTCGGCGATGGCGTACCCGCCGCCTGCGCGGCCGAAGCCGAAAGCAAGATGCACGCGGCCAGCGCCCTGCTGGTGGTGGGTTCGTCCGTCATGGTGTATTCGAGCTTTCGCCTGTGCCGCATGGCGGCCGAGACGGGCAAGCCCGTGGCCGCCATCAACATGGGCAAGACGCGCGCCGACCATTTGCTGGCATTCAAGACCGATGCCCCGGCACAAGACATCTTGCCTGCATTAGCGGCCATGCTGGGCTGATCCCGTGCCGGCCCCGCGCCGCTCTGGCTATACTGTGCAATTAACGAGGAGAATTCATGCTGGAACTGTTGAGTGAACACGCCTGTTTTGGCGGCGTACAACGCTTTTATCGCCACGACGCGCAAGCCATCGGCTTGCCTATGCGTTTCTCGGCCTTCATTCCCGACATGGCGCCGGGCAGCGCCGTCACCACCAAACGCCCCGCCCTGTTTTACCTGGCGGGCCTGACCTGCACGGAAGAAACGTTCATGATCAAGGGCGGCGCGCAGCGCGTGGCGGCCGAGGAAGGCTTGATCCTGATCGCCCCCGACACCAGCCCCCGTGGCGCGAATATCGCGGGCGAGACGGATGCCTGGGATTTCGGCGCGGGCGCCGGCTTTTACGTGGACGCCACCGAGGCGCCCTGGAGCCGCCACTACCGCATGTACAGCTACATCCTGGAATTGCGCGCGCTGCTGGAACAGGAACTGGCGATCGATGCGCAACGCACGGGCATTTTCGGCCATTCGATGGGAGGCCACGGCGCGCTGGTGCTGGCCCTGCGCAACCCGGACCTGTTCCGCTCCGTCTCCGCCTTCGCCCCCATCGCCGCGCCCAGCCAATGTCCGTGGGGCAAGAAAGCGTTTACGGGCTACCTGGGCGGCGACGCGGCCAGCTGGCAGCCGTACGACGCCAGCGCGCTGATGCGCGGCCTGCAGGGCCGGCCGCCTCTGTTCCCCGAAGGCATCTTGATCGACCAGGGCCTGGCCGACAAGTTTTTGCCCGAGCAACTGTTCCCCGAGGTGTTCGAAGCGGCATGCCGCGACGCCGGCCAGCCCTTGCGGCTGCGCCGCCATGCCGGCTACGACCACGGCTATTACTTCATTGCCAGTTTCATGGAAGAGCACGTGCGCTTCCATGCGCGGAATCTGCGCGCCCTTGGCTGAAGCACTTGCCTGATGCCCTTGCCTGACGCCCTTGCCTGACGCACTTGCCGATTGAATTACTGCGCCGTGCTGGTATGCCCGTTGAAATGGCGCGTGTACCAGTCCGTGGCCAGCAGGGCCGCCTGGTGGCGCGTGTCGGGGCCGCCAGGGGCGGCGATCTGTTCCAGCTGCTTGTCGCAGCGCAAGGTGGCAAACGCCATGCGGTTCAGGCCGGCCACGTCGGGGTCGCGCCCGCCCACGATCAGCAACGATGGCACGCGCACGTTTTCCAGCGCCGCCTTGCCGGCCATTTCCACCTGGCCATCGCACACGGCCAGCGCGGCGATCTCCGCGCTGCGCCAGGCCGCCAGCTGCATCACGACGGCGGCGCTGGTGCCATAGCCATACAGGCCGCAGGGCAAGCGTCGGGTGGACGGGTCGATTTGCAGCCAGCTCAGGGCTTTTTCCAGCTGGCGCGCCAGCAGCACGATATCGCTGCGCACGAAGTAGGCGTGGCCATTGCTGCCGCCGCCAGGCTCGATACCGCCCTGATCGAAGCGCAAGGTGGCGATGCCCGCTCGCAAAAAATCCTGGGAAGTGGCGTGGCTGGAGGCGCCCAGATAGTCGCTATCGGCGCCCGCGCCGTGGGCAAACAGGACGATGCCCACGGGCCGCTCGGGCATTTCAAGCACGCCGTCCATTTGAAGTTCATCGGCCGTGATGCTGACAAATTGTTCTTGCATGGCTGCCTCCGCTATCGAGCTGAAATCAAGCTGCTATTGCACAGATTTTGCGCTGATCTTGCCGGAACGGGCACCGCCTGCGCGCCCTGAGCGGCAAGCCTCAGTGTACCAGCCTGCGTCCGTTCGCGCGCGGCGCACGTCAAATTCGCCCTGCGCCCGCATCAGACGGCGCCGTGCCGGTCCAGTCCCTTCAGCACGGCTTCCGGGCGGATCGGCAAATGCCGCACGCGCGAGGCTACGGCGGCGAAGATGGCGTTGCCGATCGCGGGCGCCACGGCCGTCGTGGGCGGCTCGCCCATGCCCGTTGACGTTGCCGTGCTGGCCACGAATTCAATGTCGAGCTCGGGCACGTCGGCCATGCGCAACGGCGTGTAAGTGTTCAGGTTGGTATCCTTCACTTCGCCATTGAGAAAAGCCGTGCCTTCATGCAAGGCCATGCTCACGCCCCACAAAGCGCCCCCTTCCGCCTGCGCCAGCGCGCCATCGGGATCGACGATGCTGCCCGCGTCGATCACCATGAACAGCTTTTCGACTTTCACCATGCAAGTGCTGCGGTCCACTTTCACCCGGGCAACGCAGGCCGTCCAGGTGGGCATGTCGCGTTCCTGGCCGAACGTGGCGGCGATGCCCAGGCCCGTGTCGGGCGGCATGGCCGTGCCCCAGCCCGCCTTGTCCGCCACCCGCCGCAGCACGTGGGCCAGGCGCGCGGCGCCGCCGACGGCATTCGGCGCGCTGCCCGCATTGCGCCCCGTGGCCTGCAGCAAGGACAAACGAAACGCCAGCGGGTCGACCTTGGCCGCCTGCGCCGCCTCGTCCATGAAACTTTCCACTGCCCAATTCGTCCAGCCCGGCCCCACGGAGCGCAGCCAGCCGGGACGGAAACTGCTGTTAGCCAGGTCGTTCGACACGGCCCGCACACGCTGCGCGCCCACCGCATACCAGTGGTCGGCGCCGGCGATGGCGAACGGGTCATATGGATGGCCCTGCTTATCCTTGGCCAGCAAGGCGGGGATCATCGCTTGCGTGGGCCAGCCCGCGCTGGCCTCGTGCACCATCGCCGACACCTTGCCGGCGTCGTCGAACGCCATGCGCACATGCTGCACGGACGGCGAACGGGGCGAATCGAAACGGGCGTCGTCGGCCCGCGTGCAGATCATCTTGACGGGGCGCCCCACGGCTTGCGCCGCCAGCGCGGCCGGCACGCAATAATCGCCGTTCAGGCGCCGACCGAAGCCGCCGCCGAGCAGATAGGTATGCAGCATGACCTTGCTCTCCGGCACCTTCAACGCCTGCGCCAGCACGGGCAGGATCAGCGATTGCCATTGATTGCCTGCATGGATATGCCAGACGCCGTCGACTTCCTGCGCCAGCGCGTTCACGGGTTCCAGCTGGAAATGCAGCACGGTGCTGGTCGTGTAATGGCGTTCCAGTTGCAGGCTGGCATCCTTGAACGCTTGCTCCACGCCATCATCGTCGACCACGCGCGCGCCCAGGCCCGCATCGGCCAGCTGCTTGCCCGCATAGCTGACGATGTCCTGCTCCGACACGTGGGCCGCCGCGCCGGCCCGCCATTTCACCTGCACCAGGTCGGCCGCGCGCATGGCGGCCGCATACGTTTCGGCCACCACCATGACCCAGCCGGGCACCGTGCCGCTGGGGTCCTGCAGCGCCACGCTGCGCAGATAGCCGTTCACTTTCTTTGCCGCCGAGTCGTCGATGGAGACCACCCTGGCACCGTAGCGCGTGGGCGGGATCTTCGGACGCGCGTACAGCATGCCCTCCACCTGCGCATCGATGCCGTACACGGCCGTGCCATTGATTTTCGCGGGGATATCGAGCGCCTGCACCTGCTGGCCGATCAGCCTGCGCTGCTGCGGCGTTTTCAGCACGATGGCTTTCAGTTGCTCGGGCGTGTACTGGCGCGCCAGCTTGCCACGGCGCACGATGTCGCCATAGCTGATCGAGCGCCCCCGGCCATGCACGACGCCCAGCCGGGCGTGGCAGGCGGACACGGGCACGCGCAGCAGGCGCGCGCCCTCCTCGACCAGCGCGAGGCGCCCGGCCGCGCCGGCTCGGCTGAGCGGATCGAAGTTCTGCCAGACGGACCAGCTGCCGCCCGTCACCATCAAGCCCCATTTCGGGTCCGTGTCCACGTAATGCAGGCGTACCTTGCTCCAGTCCGCTTCCAGCTCTTCGGCAACGATGCGCGCCAGGGCCGTGCCGATGTGCTGGCCCATTTCCGCCTTGGCGATATTGACGGTGACGATGCCGTCCCGGCCGATCTGGAACCAGATGCTGGGATCGAACTCGGGCGCGGTGGACTTTGTCGGCGGCGCGGGCGCCGCCTTGCTGGCGGCCGATGAGCTGTCCGCGCGCAGGAAGGCCAGGGTAAACCCCGTGCCGGCGGCGGCGATCAGGAAGCCGCGCCGGCCCGGCGAAGGAGCACGGGCCCCTGAATTTTCTTTCGGCAACTTAAACACCGGGCGCCTCCTGCATGCCGGCCGCCAGCTTGATCGCCTTGCGGATGCGCACATACGCCATGCAGCGGCACAGGTTGCCGCTCATGACGGCATCGATATTCGCATCGGTCGGCTGCGGATAATCTTTCAACAAGGTAGCCGCCTGCATGATCTGGCCCGACTGGCAATAGCCGCATTGGGGCGCCTGCGTGGCAAGCCACGCGCGCTGCAGCGGATGCGTGCCGTCCGGCGAAAGGCCTTCGATGGTGGTGATGGCGCAACCGGCCACGGCGGCAATCGGCGTGATGCACGAGCGCATGGCGCGCCCATCGACGTGCACGGTGCAGGCGCCGCACATGCCGATGCCGCAGCCAAACTTCGTGCCTTTCAAATGGGCTTCGTCGCGCAGCACCCACAGCAGCGGTGTTTCGGCGTCGGCCTCGGTGCCGAAGGGCTGGCCATTGACGGTAATGTTATACATAAATATTTAAGACACTTTCAAGTATCACTTGCCGGCGCGCGCGCGTGCCACGGCCGCTTCCAGGTTCGTCCAGGCCGGCTGGTGGCTGCGGCTGCGGCGCAGATAGGCGGCCAGGTTGGCCACGTCGTTGTCCGTCAGCGAGGCGGCAAAGCCCGGCATCAGCACGCCGGACATGGCTTCGTCCTTGCCGATGCCATGCAATATCACCTGGATCAGGTTGGCGGGATCGGGCGCGCTGACGGCGCTGTTCAGGCTCAGTTCCGGGCGCAAGGCCGCGGGTTTTCCATCGCTGTTCGAATGGCACGACGCGCAGGCGGCCACGTACAGGCTGGCGCCACGGTCGTTGTCGACCAGGCTGACGCGCTGCGAGCGTTCGATGCCGGCTTTCACCACGGCATCCGCATCCACCTTGCGCTGCTCGGCCCCGGCCACGCCGGCAAAATACACGGACAAGGCACGGATATCGCTATCGGGCGACGCGCCCATGCCTTCGTGCACGACGGCCGACATGGGACCTGCCGCCACGCCGTGCAAGGCCGTCGCCCCCGTGCGCAAAAAGGCGTACAGCTCGTCCTGCGTCCACGGCAGGGGCGCCGTATTGGCGCTGGTCAAGGCCGGTGCATACCAGTGGTCGATGGACGCGCCCAGATAGGCCGAACCGGCAAGCTCGGCACCCAGCGCATTGCGCGGCGTGTGACAGGCGGCGCAATGGGCCAGACCCTCGGCCAGATAGCGGCCCCGGTTCCAGTCCAGCCCTTGCGCGGGGTCCAGTCGATAGCTGGCCGGCTTGAAAAACAGCAGCTTCCAGCCCGCCTGCAAGGGGCGCAGGTTCAAGGGGAACGGCACGCTGTTGGCGGGCGCCGCCGCGTACACGGGCGGGAGCGTCATGAAATACGCGTACAGGGCCGTCAGGTCGGCGTCCGAAACGAGGTTGAAATGGGTGTACGGAAAGACGGGATACAAATGCGCGCCATCGCGGCCCACGCCTTCGCGCATGGCCCGCTGGAAGGCGGCCAGCGACCAGCGGCCGATCCCCGTCTGCCTGTCGGGCGTGATATTCGTCGCATAGATCGTGCCGAACGGCGTGGCCAGGCCGTGCCCGCCCGCGTACTCGGCGCCGCCCCTGGCCGTATGGCAGGCGGCGCAATTGCCCATGCCGGCCAGGATGCGGCCCCGCTCCACCACTTGCGGGGAAAAAGCCGTGGCGGCGGGCGGATCGATGGGCGCCAGCGCGGGGCGCCAGTAATACAGGTAGGCGGCCAGCGCCGCGACGATGAGCAATGCCAGCGACAGCAGCAGGCCGGTGAGGATTTTCTTGAGCAAAACAGGAACCAATGAAAAGTAAAGGCCAGGGTAAAAGCAAGGCGCACGGACCGCCAGCCAATGGCGGCCGCAACAAGGCCACAGTGACAATCTTACCGCGATTGTGACTTGTTGTATGTACGCAATGACACGGAGGTCGTGCCGCAGGCGGGCTGCGCCTTATAATCAGCGTTTCAGCACGCCGCCGCTTCTTCATGCATACCGTTACCATCATCCTCATCCTCGTGTTGACCGTCGTCCTGTGCGGCTTTCTCGCCCGCTCGCGCTGGGTCAAGCTGCCGCTGCCGCTGATCCAGATCGCCGGCGGTACGGGATTGGCCCTGTTTGGCGTGCAAGTGCCGCTCGATCCCGACATCTTCTTCCTGCTCTTCATTCCGCCGCTGCTGTTTCTCGATGGCTGGCGCATTCCCAAGGGCGCCTTCTTTTCCGACGCGCGCTCGATCCTGATGCTGGCCATCGGCCTGGTGCTGTTTACCGTGCTGGGCATGGGTTTCTTCATCGACTGGCTGATCCCCAGCGTGCCGCTGGCCGTCGCCTTCGCGCTGGGCGCCATCCTCTCGCCGACGGACCCCGTGGCCGTCTCGGCCATCGCGGCCGGCAACCCGATCCCGCCGCGCCTGATGCACATCCTCGAAGGCGAATCCTTGCTCAATGACGCTTCGGGCCTGGTCTGCTTCACGTTTGCCGTGGGCGCCATGATGACGGGCGGCTTTTCCATCGGCGCCGCCTCGCTGAGTTTCCTGCAGGAAGCGGGCGGCGGCATCGTCATCGGCCTGGGCATCTCCTGGGGCGTGGGCCTGGCGAATAAATGGCTGGTGAGCAAGGTTGGCGAAGAGCCTGGCCTGCAAATCCTCATCAGCATCCTGATCCCGTTCGCCGCCTACCTGGGCGCCGAGCAAATCCACGGCTCCGGCATCCTGGCCGCCGCCACGGCGGGCGTGTCCATGCATTATGCCGACCTGATCGGCCGTCCGCTGGCCGCCACGCGCACCCAGCGCAAGGCCGTCTGGGATACCGTGCAACTGGTCTTGAATGGCGTGATCTTCGTCATGCTGGGCGCGCAACTGCCCGCCACCGTGGCCGGCTTGCCGGCCGCATCGGCCGAAATCGGCGCCGGCAGCGCCTGGAAATTGCCGCTGTTCGTCATCGCCATCACGGTAGGGCTGACCTTCATGCGCTTCCTCTGGGTCTTCATCTCGATGAAACTGACCCTGTTCAAGCACCACAAGAAGGTGGCGGGCGAGCCGAAGGACGCGGCGCTGCTGGCGCGCCCCAGCCTGCGATTGCTGCTGGTGGCGTCGTTCGCGGGCGTGCGCGGCGCGCTGACCCTGGCCGGCATACTGACCCTGCCCTTGTTCCTGCCCGACGGCACGCGCTTTCCCGCGCGCGACCTCGTCATCTTCCTGGCTATGGGCGTGATTTTGCTGTCGCTGCTGCTGGCCAGCGTCACCCTGCCCCTGCTGACCAAGGGCCTCGTATTCGCGCCGCCCGCGCGCCGTTCGACGGAAGAGCGCAATGCCCGCGCCGCCGCCGCTGAAGCGGCCATCGCGCGGCTGGAAAAAGTGTGCGAAGGCATCGACAAGAATGACAAGCAGCAAGTCGTCACGGAGGCGGCCAACCGCCTGATCGAAGCCTACCGGCGCCGCCTCGCCTATGGCGAAAGCAGCAACGACGAGGCGATGCGCTTGCAGGAACTGGCCAAGGCCGAACGGGCGCTGCGCCTGGAAGCGCTCAATGCCGAGCGCGACGAGCTGTTCCGCCGCCGCATCTCGGGCGAACTGGACGACACCATCCATTTGCGCCTGCTGCGCGAAATCGACTTGCTGGAAGCGACACTGGAAGAATAGCAACACTTTAGCGCGCCACGGCAGTGTTGATAAGTAATTCTCATGGTAAAGAATGCAAGTTTTCACATTCGTGTTTATAATGCAAGGTTTATGGCGTCATGCCGTGATTTACTTTCAACACGGACTTCCGTACAGTCTGTGTTGCTGAGTAACTATTTGAATAGCCACCGACCTGCATAAAGACACCGACGCCGTGCCCTCCTCCCCCCGCCACCGGCAGCGCTCCACGCCGTCCGTCCTGCCCGCTGTCGTGCTGCTGGCCGCGCTGCTCGCCTGCGCTGCGCTGGCGCCGTGCGCGGCGTGGGCGCAAGCGGGCGCGGCGGCCGACGCCAGGCGTCCGGCCGAAGTGGCCCAGGTCCTGTTTGGCATCATCAGTTATGTGCGCTGGCCCGTGGCGCGCCAGGAAGTGCGCGTGTGCATGCTCGGTGCGCCCCACTACGGCGCGGCCATCGTCGACACGCCAGCCTCCAGCCTGGGCCAGCGCATCCGCGTGAAAATCCCCGCGCTGGCAAGCGCCGCGAGCGAATGCGACGTCGTCTACCTGGGCAGCCTGCCCGAGGGCGAACGCGAGCATCTGCTGACGCAGATCATCGGCAAGCCGATTTTATCGGTCGCCGAACCGGGCACGGCCTGCACTGTGGGCACCATGTTCTGCCTGCGCCTGGCCGAGGGGCAGATCGGCTTTGACGTCAACCTCGACGCCATCGCCCGCAGCGGTCTGCGCGTGCATCCGAACGCCTTGCAAATTGCACGTCGCAAGGGACCGCCGCCATGAGCGCCCGCATGAGCAACAAGCCTGCCCGCAAGCCCCGCCCCACGCTCGACAGCGTGCTGCGGCGCGCCCACCTGAGCGTGTCGCTGATCGCCGTGCTGGCGGCCGGCCTGACCCTGACGGCCGTGGCGCTGCTGGCCCTGCGCGTGTATTCGGACCAGAACCTGCGCCTGGTGGCCCGTTCGATGAGCTACACGGTGGAAGGGGCCGTCGTCTTTGGCGACTCCCTGGCCGCCAGGGAAGCGCTGGCCCTGATCGGCGTCAATGAAGATATCGACCAGGCGCAGGTGAGCGACCAGGCCGGCAAGGTGCTGGCCCGCTGGGAACGGGGCGAGCACGGCACGCGCTACTACATCGAACGCGCGCTGACGGGCTGGATGCTGCCCGATTCGCTGACCTTCCCCATCACGCGCAACGAACAGGCGATCGGCAGCATCAGGCTGGTGCCGCACAGCCGCAGCCTGCTGCCCTTCCTGCTCAGCGGCCTGACCTGCCTGCTCGCTTGCCTGGTGCTGAGCCTGGTCGTCGCCGTGCGCCTGTCGCGCAGCATGGAAACGGAGATCACGTCGCCGCTGCGCCACCTGGCGGAAACGGCCCACCGCGTGCGGCGCGACCGCTCGTTCGAACTGCGCGTGCCGCCCGCCAATATTGCCGAGCTGAACCAGATCAATGACGACTTCAACGCCCTGCTCGACGAACTGGAAGCGTGGCAAAGCCACCTGCAGAAGGAACACGCTTCGCTGTCGCACCGCGCCAACCACGACAGCCTGACGGGCCTGTCGAACCGCGCCTTCATGGAAGCGGAACTGGAACGCGCCATCCTCGAAGCGCGGGTCGGCAATGGCAAGGTGGCCGTGCTGTTCCTCGACAGCGACCGGTTCAAGTACATCAACGACACCTTCGGCCATGCCTCGGGCGACCGCGTACTGGTGACGATCGCCGCGCGCATCAAGCAGCAATTGCGCGAGGGCGACCTGGTGGCGCGCCTGGGCGGCGACGAATTCGCCATCGTGCTCAAGCCGCTGCGCAACAGCAGCGACGCCATGCACATCGCCGACAACATCATCGCCGCCATGGCGCAAGCCATTGAACTGCCCACCGGCAACAGCATCGTCAGCTCGCTGACGATCGGCGTGGCCGTCTTCCCCGATCACGCCATCGACGCCATCTCGCTGGTCGGCGCGGCGGACGAAGCCATGTACCGCGCGAAGCAGGCGCAGCGCGGCACGCGCCAGGTGGCGCGCCTGCCGCAACCCCATATTCACCCCTGAACCAAGGAGCAACACCATGCAATTCATCTACAAGCAATTACGCCGCGGCTTACTCGGCCTGTTCATGCTGGGCCTGCTGGCCGCCTGCCAAAGCACGCCCGAGACCAAACCGCTGTTCAGCCCCGAGCAAGTCGCCACCCTGAAGGAGCAAGGCTTCAACCAGACCGACGAAGGCTGGGAACTGAGCTTTACCGACAAGCTGCTGTTCGAATTCGACGCCGCCAAGCTGACGCCGCCGAGCCGCATGGCCATCCAGAAAATCAGCGCCGCCCTGCTGAAAGTGGGCATCACGCACATGCGCGTGGAAGGCCATACGGATAACGAAGGCACGGAAGCCTACAACAACAAGCTGTCGCTGGCGCGCGCCAACGTGGTGGCCGACGCCATGAGCGCATCGGGCATTCCACGCGATAACATCAGCGTCAAGGGGCTGGGCATGAGCAAACCGGTAGCCTCGAATGCCAGCAAGACGGGCAAGGCGGAAAACCGCCGCGTCACCGTCATCGTCTCGGCCCCTTGACCATGGGCGTGCCCGCCGTGCGCTGGGTCGTAATGGGTGTGTCCGGCTGCGGCAAGAGCGCCGTCGGCAGCCTGCTGGCCGAGGCCTTGCACGTGCCCTACGTGGAAGGCGACGACGTGCATTCTCCGGAAAACGTGGCCAAGATGGCCGCCGGCATCGCGCTCGACGATGCCGACCGGGCCGGCTGGCTGGCCGCCCTGCGCGACCGGATCGCCACGGCCCGCGCGCAAGGCAGCGGCCTCGTCGTCTCCTGCTCGGCCCTGAAGCGCGCCTACCGCGACGTGCTGCGCGAAGGCGATCCTGCCCTGCGCTTTGCCCACCTGGACGGCCCGCGCGCCGTGCTGGAAAGCCGCTTGCAGCGCCCCGGCCATTTCATGCCGGCCAGCCTGCTCGACAGCCAGCTGGCCACCCTGCAGCCGCTGCTGCCGGACGAAGCCGGCATGGTGCTCGACGTCCGCCAGCCGCTGGCCGTGCTGGTCGCACAGATCCTGCAAGCGCCCTGACAGGCAGCCGCGCGGCTGGACAGCCCGCGCCCCCCTGTGTAGACTGGCGCGCACTTTCATGAGGGATTTCTATGAGCACACCAACGACAAAACCAGCACCGGGCCCGGAATTCTGGGAACGCGCCGACCAGGTCATCGCCCTGGCCAATGAACAATGCATGCACAGCGGCGGCAATGAAGTGGCCACCTCGCTGCTGTACGCGGCCGCCCGCTTCAACGCCTTCCTCGTCGCCAGCAAGAGCAACGACGTGGCCAAGATGCAGGAAGAGAAGGAAGGCGCCGTGGCCTTCTTCACGGAACAGTACAAGCGCATGCTGACCGACAACTTCAACGACTACATCACCAACTTCGACAAGTACACGCAACCGTCGTCGGCCCCCAAGGGCTGATGTCCGCAGCCAGCCTGGACGGCCACCGCGCCCGCGCCACCCATGCCGGCAGCGTCCTCGACGGCACGGTGCGTTACGCGCCGCTGCAATCGCTGTGGCTGCTAGCCATGCTGGCCGGCGCCGTGACGGGCGCCCTGCTCTTCTTCAGCTGGATGGGCCTGCTGCTGTTTGCGGCCGGCACGGCCGTCGTCCTGCTGTTCGGCCACTCGCTGGGCAGCCACCGCAAGCTGATCCACAACAGCTTTGCATGCCCGCCATGGCTGGAATATGTACTCGTCTACCTGGGCGTGCTGGTGGGCCTCAGCGGCCCGCTGGGCCTGCTGCGCCAGCACGAGCTGCGCGACTATGCGCAGCGCCTGCCCGCTTGCCATCCCTATCTGCGCCACGGCGCCGGCTTCTGGCGTGATGCCTGGTGGCAATTATTCTGCCGCCTGGAACTCGACCACCCGCCCCACATCGCCATCGAGACGCGCATCGCGCTCGACCGCTTTTACCGTTTCCTGGAAAGAAGCTGGATGCTGCAGCAATTGCCATGGGCCGTGCTGTTCTATGCCTGGGGCGGCTGGGGCTTCGTGTGCTGGGGTGTCTGCGCGCGGGTCAGCGCCGGCGTGCTCGGCCATTGGCTGATCGGCTACTTCGCCCACAACCATGGGCAGATGCACTTCGAGGTCCATGGCGCCGCCGTACAAGGCAGGAATATCCGCCTGACGTCGCTGCTGACCATGGGCGAATGCTGGCACAACAACCATCACGCGTATCCAGGCTCAGCCAGGCTGGGCCTGCTGCCGGGCGAATGGGACCCGGGCTGGTGGATGCTGCTGCTCTTGCGGCGCCTGGGCCTCGTGTCAGGCCTGCGCCTGCCGCACGACCTGGCGCCGCGGCCGGAACTGCGCCGCCTTGAGGGCGCTGGCGGTCAGGCGTCGCCGCCGGCCAGATAATTGTTCTTGACGCGCACATAATGCTCGGCCGAATAGCGCAGGTAGGCGATTTCCGCCTCGGTCAGTGCGCGCACCTTGGCGGCGGGCCGGCCCACATACAGATGGCCGCTTTCCAGCACCTTGCCCGGCGACACCAGGCTGCCCGCGCCCAGCATCACGTGCTTTTCCACCACCACGTCATCCATGACGATGCTGCCCATGCCGATCAGGCATTCGTCGCCAATCGTGCAGCCGTGCAGGATCACGGAATGGCCGATGGTCACGTATTTGCCGATGGTCAAGGGCGAGCCATCGGGCTTGGCCGCATTCCTGTGCGACACATGGCCCATGGAAAAGTCCTGGATATTGCTGCCCTCGCCGATGACGATGCGGTTGACGTCGCCGCGCAGCACGCTGTTGCACCAGATGGAACAGTCGTCGCCGATCTGCACGTCGCCAATCACTTGCGCCGTGTCATGCAGGTAGACTCTTTCGCCCAGCACAGGACGGGTATTCAGGTAGGAACTGACAGGCATCGCTTTCTCGCTTTTCATTAATTAGTAGACATTCACACCCAGCCGGCCGCCAGCGCAAAAATCGCCAGGCCATGGGCCAGCGATGCGCCCAACAAGCCGGCACGGCAATATACCAGCCCCGCCACCACGCCTTCGATCACGGTAAACACGAGGATGGGCGCGCCCACCTGCGTGACGGTGGTGGCGAGAAAGGCGTGGCACAGGCCGAACAGCATGCCCGACACCAGCGCCGCGCGCCAGGCGGGCAGCCAGGCGCGCAATTGCTGCTGCAGCAAGCCGCGGAACAGCAATTCCTCATAACAGTTGGCCGCCAGCGCAAAACCCAGCAGCAAGGGCAGCGTGGATGACGCGACGGGCGGCAAGAGCGGCAAGCCGAACAGCGCTTTCAAGCCCGCCGCCAGCGCAACGATCACGCACGCGCCCGCCACGCCGAGCAGCACGGACAGGGCTGGCCGCATGCCCAGCCAGCGGATCTGGCCGCGCGCCTCGCTTTCCAGCCAACACGTGCTTGCCACCAGCCCCAGCGACATGGCGCCCAGCGCCAGCAAGACCGGTGGCGGCGCCGTGAAGCGCAAGCCGCCCGCCGCCACCTGCCAGTAACCGTGCGCCGTCATCGCGTCGCGCGCCAGCACGAAAAACAGGATATGCACGAGTACGCGCAGCAGCGGTACCGTCCGGGGAATAGCCAGCAGCATGGCGGCGCAGACGAGGAAGGCAGGCGTGATCGCCAGCAGATACTGCGCCAGGGAAGTCAGGTCGTCCATCGTTCACATCGGAGAAAGTACGGTGCCAACGGGCACGGGCGCAGCAATTGTATGCGCCGCCTGGCAACATGGGCAACCTGTCTTGCTATGCCGCCTTGCGCCAGCCATGCATCAGCCCATGCGCAGCCAGCCCCGCCGCCAGTCCCCACAGGGCGCCGCCCACGCCCAGCAGGGTCACGTTCGCGGCCGTAGCCAAGAAAGTAATCAGGGCCGTTTCGCGCATGCGCACGTCCGCCATCGCCTGCGCCAGGCTGTTGCCGATGGCGCCCAGCAAGGCCAGGCCCGCCAGCGCCGTGATGAAGGGGCGCGGCAAGACCATGAACAGGCTGGCCAGGGTCACGCCAAAGATGCCCACGAGGATGTACAGCACGCCGCACGCCAGGCCCGCCACATAGCGCTTCGACGGGTCCGCATGGGCATCCTTGCCCGTGCAGATGGCGGCCGTGATGGCAGCCACATTGAAGGCGTGCGCGCCGAACGGCGCCATGAGCAGCGAACCGAGGCCCGTCACCGTCAAAATCGGATTGGCGCTGACGGCGTAGCCGTCATTGCGCAGCACCAGCATGCCGGGCATGTATTGCCCCGTCAGCGTAATCAGGAACAGGGGCAGCGCCACGCCCAGCAGCGACGCCACGGAAAAGCGCGGCATCTCGAACACGGGTGCGGCCAGGGCCAGTTCGATGCCTTGCGCATCGATGCGCCCCTGCGCCAGCAGCAGGGCCAGGCCGATCAGCATGATGCCCACCACGGCAAAACGTGCCGTGAAACGGCGCAGCACGGCGTACGACAGCAGCAATACGACGACCAGCACGGGATCGGCGCTGGCGCCGCCAAACGCGTTGACGCCAAACTGCAGCAGGATGCCGGCCAGCAATCCCGCCGCGATGCCGCCCGGTATCAGCCGCACGAGGCGCTCGAAGGCGCCGGACATGCCCAGCACAATGAAGGCGATGGCGGAAATGATATAGGCGCCGATCACCTCGGCATACGGCGTATGCGGCATGACGGTGGCCAGGAAAGCCACGCCGGGCGTGGACCAGGCCGTGATGATGGGAGCGCGGTAGCGGTAGCTGAGCCAGATGCCCGTCACGCCCACGCCGATGCTCAGCGACCAGACCCAGGACGCCGTCTGCGCGGCGCTCAGCTGGGCCAGCTGGGCCGCCTGGAACACCAGCACGAAGGTGCCGCCATAGTTGACGAGGACGGAGATGAAGGCCGCCATGATGGGGGACGCCAGGTCGCGCCAGCGCGCCTGCGCCATGTTATCGATCGAGGCCGATGGTGTGGAACTTGTCTGCATGCGTGTGCCCTTGCCTGATTGTGAAAAGGGGCATCTTAGCTTTCGCATGGACTGCTCAGACAGGCCAATTTATTCACATCCAACAGACCACTTGAACAATCAACCCAGCGCGCGCGCCAGGCGGACGATGCCGCTGTCGATCTCGTGCGGCGTGAGCGCCGCAAAGCCCAGCAGCCAGCCGCCGCGTTCCGGCGGCGTCGCGTACAAGCGGCTCAGGCCAGGCAGCACGATGCCCGCCTGCGCCGCCAGGCGCAGCGTGTCCAGCTCGTCCCTGCCTTCGTGCAGCAGACATGGCATCTGCAAGCCGCCCGGCGGCAGCTGCGCCGTGACGACGTGCGGCAAATGCCGCTGCACGGCCTGCGCCATCGCATCGCGGCGCACGGCGTAGACCTTGCGCATGGCGCGCACATGGGCCGCGAAATGGCCATCGGCGATGAAACGGGCCAGTGTCAGCTGGTCCAGCTGCGGCGTATGACCATCGAGAATGCTGCGCGCATACGTCATCGGTTTCACCAGCGCGGGCGGCAGCACCATGTAGCCGATGCGCAGACCGGGATACAGCGACTTGGCGAAGGTGCCCAGGTAAATCGTGCGCTGCTGTGCGTCGAGCCCCTGCACGCAAGCCGTCGGCAAGCCCGCGTAGTGAAACTGGCTGTCGTAATCGTCTTCGATGATCCAGCCCTGGCGCTCGGCCGCCCAGGCAGTCAGCGCGAGGCGGCGCTCGAGCGCCAGGGTGGCGCCCGTCGGGTATTGATGCGACGGCGTGACATAAATCGTGCTGGCCCCGCTGCGGTCCGCGCGCAGGTGGTCGATGGACAGGCCATGCGCATCGACGGGCACGGGCACGATCTGCAATTGCGCCATCTCGAAGGCCTTGCGCGCGCCGAAATAGCCGGGATCTTCCATCAGGATGGGGCCATGCGCGTCGGCCAGCACCTGCGCGCACAGGTACAGGGCCTGGCGCGTGCTGCTCAGCACCAGCACCTGGCCGGCCGTGGCCCGCGCGCCCCGCTCCAGGTTCACATAGTCGGCGATGGCCTGCCGCAGCGGCTCCGCGCCTTGCGGGTCGCCGTGCAGCAGCATGCCCGCATGGTGTTCGCCGGCCGCCTGGCGCCGCAAGCGCTCCCACACATCGAGCGGAAAGGCCCGCGTTTCCGGCAAGCCCGTGGCAAACGCCTTCACGCTTTGCTGGTCGGCCACGCCGCCGCTGGCGAGTATCTGCGCGCCGCGCGCGCTGAGCGCCATCGGCTGCGCGGACAAGGACGGCAGCGTCGTCGCAGGCTTGCCCAGCAAGCTCGCGCCTATCGTCGGCGAGACGAAACTGCCCGATCCCGCCTGGCGCCGCAGATAGCCATCGAGGCGCAGCTGCGCATACGCCATTTCCACCGTGTCGCGTGACACGCCCAGCGATTGCGCCAGCGTGCGCGTGGCCGGCAGGCGCACGCCGGGCGCCAGCACGCCGTCGAGTATCAGCTGGCGCAGCGCGCGCTGCACGCGCACGCGCAGGTCGAGCGCCGCCAGTCCGGGAGCGGCGATGCGGATTTTCAGGGTGTCGAGTTCGAACTGCGGCGTCATATGGCCTTGGCGCGCGCCGCATCCACGGCCGCCATGCTGCTGGCCAGCGAAAAGCCGTGCTGCTGCAGCACCGCCACCAGCTGTTCGCCGGCGCAGCCCAGGCGCAGGTTTTCCGCCACCCAGTCCTGCCATTCGCGGCTGATGTCCGGCATCGGTTCATCGTCCAAGGTCAGACCGAGTATGCAGCTGGCCAGCAAGCCATTGATGCGCTTCGTGTCGATCAGGTGCTGCACCACCGCGTGGCCCGAGTGGGGGAACGGATGCAGGGTGCAGCGGCCAAATGGCGCCAGGCGCTGTGCGTGCATGGCGTCGAGGTTGACCGATTCGCTGGCACTGCCTCCCGCGTTGGCCGCGTCAGGCCGCGTGCCGAACAGCAGGTGCATCCGCGTATATTCGGTGGCCCTGGCGCGGCACAGGGCCGCCAGGTCGTAATAACGGGAGGCCGGAGGATCCTGCGCCAGCGACTCCATCACGGGCAGCCAGCGCAGCTCGTGATACAAACGCGCCTGCTGCACGTCGAGAAAAGACAGCGGCCCGAAGGCGACGATCTGCTGCGCCTCGAGCAGCAAGCCATACATGACGGCCGCGTACGCGCCCATGGACTGGCCGAGGGTGGTGACGGTACTTGGCGCGATGCGGCGCACGAGATCGCGCAAGGCTTGCGCCGTTTCGTCGACATGATTGCCCAGGCCCGCGATGCGGCGGTGGTACCAGGCATTGCCCGAATCGCGCACGAGGATCTTGTTCAGCGGCTGGCCGCTGGCCTGCTCGAGCTTTCTCAGGCGCCCGTAAAAATCGAAGGCGGGACGCGTCGTCCACGAGACGAAGCCGAAGGCGATGACCAGCGGCGCGCCGGGCACGATGCGGTCGACCAGCACGTCGTCGCCAGTGGTGGCGACCAGTCGGTTATCCAGCGCTTGCGCTTGCAGCATCGGCCCGGCTCCCCGATCAAGGTTAAAACAATGGAAAGCATGAGTGTAATGCCAGGACTGGCAAAATGGAAACAATCGCCGCTGCCGTGCGCTAAACGGCACGGAAAACCTGCTAGTCTGCGGGCATTCCCCCCTCCCAGGAGCCTTCCATGCTGCATCACCTCAAATACCTTTCCCTCGCCGCCGCCATCGCCATGGCCGGCGGCTGCGCCGCCACCTCCGACAGCGCCAGGCCGGACACGGGCCTGACGCCCACGTACAGCCTGACGAATACCTACTGGAAGCTGACGCAGCTCGATGGCGCCCCCGTGACGATGGCGCCCGGGCAGGAGCGCGAAGTGCGCATCACGCTCACCGACGATGGCAAGGTCCATGGTTTTACGGGCTGCAACCAGGTCATGGGCGGCTACACGCTGGCCGGCACGGCCCTGCGCTTCACGCAGCTGGCCGGCACGCGCATGGCCTGCCCGCCGCCGCTGATGCAGCTGGAAAGCGCCGTGCTGGCCAATTTGAACAGCGTGACGGGCTACCGTTTCGATGGCGAGTACCTGATCCTGCTCAAGGATGGCGCGCCCGTGGCCAGGTTTGAATCGGTCTACCTGTGAAATAAAAACCGGCTGCCGTTACAATGGCTTCCAGCCCATCAATTGGAAGGAAGCCATGTCCGCACTGCCCTCGCCGTCGTCATCCCCAACACCATCGGCCGCCGGCCGCTACCGAGCTTTTCTTTTTGACATGGACGGCACCGTCATCAATTCCATCGCCGCCGCCGAACGCATCTGGGGCACCTGGGCGCAGCGCCAGGGCCTCGACGTGGCTGCCTTTCTGCCCACGATCCATGGCGCGCGCTCGGTCGACACCATCGCCAAGCTGCGCTTGCCCGGCATCGATGCGCAGCGCGAATCGCAGGGCATCACGGATGCGGAAATCATCGATGTGGAAGGGATTATTGAAATCGCGGGCGCGCTGCGTTTTTTGACGTCGCTGCCGCCCGCGCAATGGGCCATCGTCACCTCGGCGCCGCGCGCGCTGGCCACGGCGCGCCTGAAGGCGGCCGGCATGCCGATACCCGCGATCATGGTGACGGCGGAAGACGTCAAGGCTGGCAAACCAAAACCCGATTGCTACCTGCTGGCGGCGGAAAAACTGGGCGTGGCGCCCGTGGATTGCCTGGTCTTCGAGGATGCCTCGGTCGGCATCGAGGCGGGAGAAGCGGCCGGCGCGAAGGTCATCGTCGTCACTGCCACGCATGCGCACCCGCTGGCCACGCGCCACCCGGCCATCGCCAGCTATGAAGGCATCGTGGCGACCGTCGATGGCGATGGCTTTATTGTCCTGGCCGAGACGGCTGCAGCACCCGCGACAAGATAGCCTGCTCCAGCGCGGCGAAGGCAGCATGGCCGCGCTGACGGGGCCGCGGCAAGTCCACCTGCACGTCCATCGTGATCTGGCCATCCTCGATCAGCAGCACGCGGTCGGCCAGCGCCACCGCTTCGGCCACGTCGTGCGTCACCAGCACGGCCGTAAAGCCCCGCGCCAGCCACAGCGACTCGATCAGCTGCTGCATCTCGATGCGCGTCAGGGCGTCGAGCGCGCCCAAGGGCTCGTCAAGCAGCAGCAGTTGCGGCTCGTGCACGAGGGCGCGCGCCAGCGCCACGCGCTGCTTCTGCCCGCCCGACAGGGCCGACGGCCAGTCGTCCGCCCGCTCGGCCAGGCCCACCGTCCACAGCGAGGCGGCCGCCGCGCCGACGGAACGGGGCAAGCCCAGGGCCACGTTGTCGAGCACCGTCTTCCATGGCAGCAGGCGCGACTCCTGGAACATGATGCGGATGTCGGGCGCCCCGACACCGCTGCCGATGGCGACGCTGCCTTCATCGATGCTTTCCAGCCCCGCGATCGAACGCAGCAAGGTGCTCTTGCCGCAGCCGCTGCGTCCCACGATGGCGACAAATTCTCCCGCCTCGAGCTGCAGGTCGACGTTTTTCAGCACGGGGCGGCTGGTGTAGGATTTGCTCAGGTTTGCCAGTTCCAGGGGGACGCCACGCCGTTGCAAAGGGGTGGATGGCGCCGTCTTCGCCTGCGGCGGCGCGCTGGCCGGGTCGTACTGCACGAAGTGCGACAAAAAATCCGTTTCGATCTGGATGGGGGCAAGCAGCATGGTGTCCTCTTCAATCATTAGCGGTAAGCGGGATTCCAGCGCAGGCAGTGGCGTTCCAGCCGGCGCGAGAACAAATCGGCCAGCTTGCCCAGCAAGGCGTACAGCAGTATCCCCACCAGCACCACGTCCGTTTGCAAGAATTCGCGCGCATTCATGGTCATGTAGCCGATGCCAGCCTGCGCCGAGATGGTTTCGGCGACGATCAGCAGCACCCACACGAGCCCCAGCGAAAAGCGCACGCCAACCAGAATGGAGGGCATGGCGGCCGGCAGGATCACGTCGCGGTACAAAGGCCAGCCGGACAAGCCATAGCTTTTCGCCATTTCAATGAGACCTTGGTCGGCCGAGCGGATGCCGTGGAAGGTGTTCAGGTAGACGGGAAAGAAGACGCCGACGGCCAGCAGAAAGAGTTTCGCCGTCTCGTCGATGCCGAACCACAGGATCACCAGCGGAATCAGGGCCAATGCCGGGATGTTGCGCACCATTTGCAAGGTCGTGTCGAGCAGGGTTTCCGCATGGCGGAAGCTGCCCGTCAATAGGCCCAGCAGCAAGCCCAGTCCCGCGCCGATGACAAAACCCACCGTCGCGCGCCACAAGCTCGTCTTCAGGTGCAGCCACAATTCGCCCGACACGGCCAGATGCCAGAAAGCCTTCGCCACGGCCCACGGCTCGGGCAGGATGCGGCTCGACAGCCAGCCCCACTGCGCCGCCAGCTGCCAGGCCAGCAGCAGCGCCACGGGCAAGGCCCATGGCGCCAAGACATTCCGCCATGGCGTGCCGGGCAACCTCTTGACGGCGGCCGTCGCCATCTCAGGCCGCCTTTTTCTGCGGCGCGGCCGGCACGATATTGCTGGCCATGACTTCGCCGAAGGGGCCGCTCAAGGACTGCTCGCCCACGGCCTTGCCCTTGCCCAGCAGCGGAAACACCAGTTCGGCGAAGCGGTACGACTCTTCCAGGTGCGGGTAGCCCGAGAAAATGAAGGTGTCGATGCCCAGGTCCGCGTATTCCTGCATGCGCGCCACCACGGTCGGACCGTCGCCGACCAGGGCCGTGCCCGCGCCGCCGCGCACCAGGCCCACGCCGGCCCACAGGTTGGGCGACACTTCGAGCTTGTCGCGCCGCCCGCCATGCAGGGCCGCCATCCGTTGCTGGCCCACGGAATCCATCTTGCCGAAGGCCGCCTGCGCCTTGGCGATGATGTCGTCGTCCAGGTGGCTGATCAGTTCATCGGCCGCGCGCCAGGCCGCCTCGTTCGTCTCGCGCACGATCACGTGCAATCGGATGCCGAAGCGCACCGTACGGCCTTTTTTTGCTGCGCGCGCGCGGATGTCGGCGATTTTCTCGGCGACTGCGGCGGGCGGCTCGCCCCACGTCAGGTACACGTCCATCTGCTCGGCCGCCAGTTCGTGCGCCGGTTCCGACGAGCCGCCGAAATACAGGGGCGGATACGGCTTCTGCACGGGCGGATACAGGGTTTTCGCGCCCTTCACCTGGATATGCTTGCCCTCGAAATCGTAGCCGGCCGCGCCGCCCTCGCCCGCCAGCGTGGCGCGCCAGACCTTGATGAATTCATCGGAAATCTCGTAGCGCTTGGCATGGTCGGCAAACAGGCCGTCCGCTTCCAGCTCGCCCTGGTCGCCGCCCGTGACGACATTGATCAGGAGGCGCCCGTTCGACAAGCGGTCGAACGTGGACGCCATGCGCACGGCCAGGCCGGGCGTGGACAGGCCGGGGCGCACGGCCACCAGGAATTTGAGCTTTTGCGTCACGCTGATCAGGGACGACGCCACCACCCACGCGTCTTCGCAGGAGCGACCCGTCGGCAGCAGCACGCCGTCGTAGCCCAGCGTGTCGGCGGCCACGGCCACCTGGCGCAGATAATCGGCATCGACGGGGCGCGCGCCCTGCGAGGTGCCCAGGTAACGGCTGTCGCCGTGGGTCGGGATAAACCAGAAGACATTCAATGACATGATATTTATTCCTTATTTTGCGCTGGTGGCCAGCTGGCGCGCCGGCAGCAGCGCATCCTTGACAAGGATGGGTTTCGGAATCAGCTTCAGAGCGGAAAACGCGTCGGCCACCCTTTGCTGCGAGGCGATGACGTCAACGGAGACGGGTTTGACGCCATACGCATAGCGCGTAGCGGCCAGCGCCACGACTTCCTTGCCCAGCCCCGTCTGTGCCGACAGGATCGTCGCCACTTCGTCCGGGTTGTTGCGGCCCCAGTCATCGACCTTGGCCACTTCATCGAGCACGATGCGCAGGATTTCGGGATTTTTTTCCGCATACGTGCGCGATGCCAGGTAGAACTGGTAGTTCGCCACCAGGCCCTTGCCATCGGCCAGCACGCGGGCGCCCAGCTGCTTTTCGGCGGCGGCCAGGAACGGGTCCCAGATGGCCCAGGCGTCGACGCTGCCCCGCTCGAAGGCGGCGCGCGCATCGGCCGGCGGCAGGAACACGGGCTGGATGTCGGCGTACGCGACGCCGGCCTTTTCCAGCGCCTTCAACAGCAGGTAATGCACGTTCGAGCCCTTGTTCAGGGCGATTTTCTTGCCCTTCAAGTCGGCCAGGGTACGCAAGCCCGAGCCCTTGGGCACGACGATGGCTTCGCTGGCGGGCGACGCCGGCTCATTGCCGACATACACCAGGTTGGCGCCGGCCGCCTGGGCAAAGATCGGCGGCGCCTCGCCCACGGTGCCGAAATCGATGCTGCCCACGTTCAAGCCTTCCAGCAGCACGGGGCCGGCAGGGAACTCCGTCCATTTCACGCCCACGCCCTGCTCGGCCAGACGTTTTTCCAGCGTGCCGCGCCCCTTCAACAAGGTCAGAGTGCCGTATTTCTGATAACCGATGCGGACCTCCCCCTTGGCCTGCGCCTGCGCCGTGGCCGGCATGCCGGCCGCCATCACGCCGGCAGCGGCGGCAAACAGCAAGCCCAGAGTGGTACGGCGCGAGAGGCGTTGTGCGTGGCGGTGTGTCATGGTGCTTCCTTGGTCGGTGAATAATCAGGCGGCTTGATACTGAGGGGCGTAAGGCTGGTCTTGCAGCGAACGCACGGGTAACGAGATATCGACTGGCGCGGGCGGACGCCGGCCCTGCAGCACGAACAGGCCGGTGGACAGCTCCTCGATACCGGCCTGCACGCGCGCGGCGATCGGCGCGTCCAGGCTCAAGCCCCCCTCTTCGTGCCACGCCAGCTGCTGCGCATTGGCATAGATGCTGGTGAAGACCTGCTTGGCGCCCAGCGCATGCAGCACGGGGCGCAGCGCATAGTCGAGCGCCAGGGTGTGGGCGTGGCCGCCGCCCGTGGCCAGCGGCAGCACCAGCTTGCCGGCCAGACCATCTTGCGGCAGCAGGTCGAGGAAGGCTTTCAGCAAGCCTGTATACGACGCCTTGTAGATGGGCGTGGCGATCACGATGGCGTCGGCGTCGGCCACGGCGCGCACGGCGCGGGCGATCGCCGCGTCGTCGTAGTCGGCCAGCAGCAGGGCGCGCGCCGGCAAGTCGCGCACATGCAGCTGGGCGTAGCTGTGGCTCTGCAGCGCCAGCTGTTCGCCGATATGCAGCAGCAAGCGGCTGGAACTCGATGGGAGTTGCGGGCTGCCGCCCAATAACAAGATGCTCATGTGATGCCCGTCCCTGTACGTGATGGTTTGATTTGGCTACTTGGATGCTTGGATGCTTGGATGCTTGGATGCTTGCAGCCTATCGCCATCAGCGGCCCGATAAAACGAATGCTTTCGCGCTTCGATATGCGTTTTTTGTCTATCCAGGCCTGACGCCCCGCAAGCGAAGGCGCTCATCCCCACATGGCTTTTTTCGCATATCCATGCGCGGTTTTCTTCGTGTACGGCGCGCGCCCGGCGGTGCAATATCGGCGTCATCGTCTTTCTGGAATCCGTCCCATGTCTAGCGCTTTACTCCATGCCGCCCATCCTCAGCCTCCTGTGCCGGAACCCCTGCGGGACGCCATCAGCATCGCCACCGCGCTGGCCGCGCGCCTGGCCGAAACGGCCAATGCCCGCGACCAGGCCGGCGGCCATGCGGCGCAGGAACGCGAATGGCTGCGCGAGTCAGGCTTGCTGACCCTGTCGATTCCCGTGGAATTCGGCGGCCAGGGCGCGTCGTGGCCCCTCGTGTACCAGGTGATCCGCATCCTGGCGCGGGCCGACAGCGCGCTGGCGCATGTCTTCGGCTTCCACCATCTGCAGCTGGCGGGTCTGCAGCTGTACGGCAGCGCGCAGCAACAGCGCCGCCTGCTTACCTTGACCGTTGACGAGCGCCTGTTCTGGGGTAATGCCTTGAATCCCCTCGACAAGCGCGTCACGGCCAGCGACAGCGGCGACGGCTACGTCCTCGACGGCATCAAGAGCTTTTCTTCCGGCTCCGTGGGGTCGGACTGGCTGACCGTCTCCGCCTGGCACGCGCCCACGCAGACGGCACTGATCGCCGCCCTGCCCACGCGCCAGGATGGCGTGACCGTGCAGGCGGACTGGGACTCCTTCGGCCAACGCCAGACGGACAGCGGCAACGTACATTTCCAGGCGGTAGCCCTGCCGCGGGAGCTGGTGCTGCAGGCGCCCGCGCAGGCCGCCACGCCGCAAGCCACGGTGCGCTCGCAGATCGCGCAGCTGATCATGGCGAATCTCTACCTGGGCATCGCCGAAGGCGCGTTCGAAGCGGCGCGCCGCTACACGGGCGAGCAGGCGAAAGCCTGGTTTGCCTCGGGCGTGGCGCAAGCGACGGATGACCCTTTGATACAGCACCGCTACGGCCAGCTGTGGCTCTTGCTGCGTCCCGCGCAAGTGCTGGCCGACGCGGCGGCGCAGGAACTGGAAAAGGTCTTCCGCAAAGGCGCGCTGGTGACGGCGCGCGAACGGGGCTTGCTGGCCGTGGCCGTGGCCGAAGCCAAATGCCTGGCGCACAAGGCGGGACTGGAGATCAGCAGCCAGATGTTCGAACTGACGGGCGCGCGCTCCACCTCGGCCCGGTATGGCTTCGACCGCTACTGGCGCAACGTGCGCGTGCATACCCTGCATGACCCCATCGACTACAAGCTGCGCGACCTGGGACGCTTTGCCTTGACCGGCACGGTGCCCGAGCCGACGGCATATTCGTAAAACCACGGCCTGGGCGAATCGATACATTTGCGCCGCAGGCAATTTAACGGACTTCCGGGGTCAGACCCGGCGGGTCTGACCCCAGTTCTTCACTAAGCAGGAGTTAACATGACCATCGCCCGCCGCAGCATCGTCCTCACCGCCCTGGCCCTGGCCTTGACGGCCAGCTTCGCCCACGCCAAGGACCCGAAAGAGATCACCATCGGCACCAGCGCCGGGCCGTACGCGGACCAGATCAAGCTGGGCATCAAGCCTATCCTGGAAAAACAGGGCTACAAGGTCAAGCTGGTGGAATTCAACGACTACATCCAGCCGAACTTCGCGCTGGCCGCGGGTTCGCTCGACGCCAACGTGTTCCAGCACATCGTCTACCTGAAGAAATTCGCGCTGGAGCACAAGCTGGCCCTGACGGACCTGATCACGATACCCACGGCGCCGATCGCCATCTACAGCAAGAAGCACAAGACCCTGGACGACGTGAAGGAAGGCACGACCGTGGGTTTGCCGAACGATCCGACCAACCAGGCGCGCGCGCTGGTGCTGCTGGACCAGCTGGGCTGGATCAAGCTGCGCGCCAGCTTCGACCCCGTGCGCGCGTCGGAAAAGGATATCGCCGTCAACACGAAGAAAATCAGGCTGCTGCCGCTGGAAGCGGCGCAGCTGCCACGCTCGCTGGGCGACACCGATTACTCTTTCATCAACGGCAATTACGCGCTGGCCTCGGGACTGAAACTGACGGAGGCGCTGGTGGCCGAGAAAATCTCGCCCAACTACATCAACCTGGTGGCCATCCGCACGGCCGACAAGGACAAGCCGTTCGCCAAGGACCTGGCGGCCGCCTACCGCTCGCGCGAATTCCTTGACATCACGAACAAGCACTTTGCCGGCTACTCGAAACCCGACTACCAGCAAGCCTTGCAGACGGCAGCCAAATAAGCCATGGCCAAGACGATACGCTTCAACGCCTTCCAGATGAATACCGTCGGCCACCAGTCGCCGGGACTGTGGACGCATGCGCGCGACCGCAGCCACCGCTATACCGATCCTGCGCACTGGACGGAACTGGCGCGGCTGCTGGAAGCGGGCCTGTTCGACGCGGTTTTTCTCGCCGACGTGCTGGGCGTGTATGACGTCTACCGGGGCAGCCTCGATGCGGCCCTGGAACACGGCGTGCAGGTGCCGCTGAACGACCCGCTGGCCCTCGTGCCCATCATGGCGCAGGCCACCACGCACCTGGGTTTCGGCGTCACCTGCGCCCTGACCTACGAACATCCGTACACGTTCGCGCGGCGCATTTCCACCCTCGACCACCTGACCGGCGGGCGCATCGGCTGGAATATCGTCACCGGCTACCTCGACAGCGCGGCGCGCAACCTGGGCTTGAACCAGCAGCTGGGCCACGACGAGCGCTACGACCTGGCCGACGAATATCTGGAAGTGGTCTACAAGCTGTGGGAAAAGAGCTGGGACGACGACGCCGTCGTCAACGACAAGGCGCGCGGCATCTACGCCGATCCGGCCAAGGTCCATCCGATCAACCATGCCGGGCGCCACTACAAGGTGCCCGGCATCCATTTGTGCGAGCCGTCGCCGCAGCGCACGCCGCTGCTGTACCAGGCGGGCACCTCGCCGCGCGGCACGCGCTTCGCGGCGCGCCACGCGGAAGCGACGTTTGTCAGTGGCCCCAGCAAGACGGTCGTCAAGCGCTACGCCGACGACTTGCGCGCCGCCGTGCGGCAAAGCGGCCGCGATGGCGAGGCGCTGCTGATCTACGCCCAGGCGCTGATCATCACGGGCGCCACGGAAGCAGAAGCGCGCGCCAAGCACGCCGACTATCTGCGCCACGTCAACATCGAGGCGGCGCTGGTGCTGCTGTCGGGCTGGACGGGCGTCGATTTCAGCCGCTATCCGCTCGACGCCACCATCGACTACATCGATTCCCCGGCCGGCCGCTCGGCGCTGGCCTCGTTCAGCCAGGCCGACCCGGACCGCACGTGGACGGTGCGCGAGGCCGCGGAATACATCGGCCTCGGGGGGCGCGGCCCCGTGCTCGTGGGCGACGCGCGCCAGGTGGCCGACCAGCTGGAAAGCTGGCTGGACGAGACGGGCATCGACGGCTTCAATCTCGCCTTCGCCGTGGCGCACGACAGCATGGCCGACGTGGTGGAACACATCGTGCCGGAACTGCAGCGGCGCGGCCGCTACCGCACCCAGTACGAGCAAGGCAGCTTGCGCCACAAGGTCTTCGGCCAGGGCCCGCGCCTGCCCGCCAGTCACGCGGGCCGCCAGGTCAGCATCGCGCCTTTGGCCCCGCCCGGCGCCACGCTGGCCGCCGCCTGAGCGCCTGCTAGCCAGACGACGCCCTGGCCGGCATGACTGCCAGCGTTTGCATCGCGCCCCGTTCCGTGTCAGCATATGTCACACTGGCAACACGGATAAGGATCACAATGCCCCTCACACCACCACGCGCGCTGCTCCTGGCAATGCTGCTGGCCAGCTCCGCCGCCCAGGCGCAAACACCTGCGCCAGCCACGCCGCAGACGCCGGACTGCGAAGTCTGCGCCGCCTGGAATGCCGACCAGACGCCGTTCCGCATCTTCGGCAATACCTATTATGTGGGCGTGAAAGGCCTCAGTTCCGTGCTCATCACGTCGCCGCAGGGCCATGTGCTGATCGACGGCGGCTTGCCGGAATCGGCGCCGAAGATCATCGCCAATATCGGCGCGCTGGGTTTTCGCATCGAGGACGTCAAGCTGATCCTCAATTCGCACGGCCATATCGACCACGCGGGCGGCCTGGCCGAGCTGCAGCGGCGCAGCAATGCGCTGGTGGCCGCCAGCCCGTCGGCCGCGCTGGACCTGGCGTCGGGCGAAGTGGGACCGGACGACCCGCAATACCACGCGCTGCCCAAGTACCCGCCCGTCAAGGACATGCGTCTGGCGCGCGACGGCGGCCAGTTCAATGTCGGCCCGATTCAACTGACGGCGCACGCCACGCCGGGCCACACGCCCGGGGGCCTGAGCTGGACGTGGCAATCGTGCGACGGCCCCCGCTGCCTGAACATGGTCTACGCGGACAGCCTCAACGCCGTCTCGCGCCCCGGCTTCAAGTTCAGCGCCAGCAGCGAGTATCCGAACGCGGTGGCGGACCTGCGCCGCAGCTTCGAGACCCTGGAAAAGCTGCCTTGCGACGTGCTGATCTCGGCCCACCCGGAAGCATCGCAGCTGTGGGAACGCCTGGAAGCGAGCGCCACGGCCGGCAGCGAAGCGTTTGTCGACCCGCAGGCCTGCCGCGCCTACGTGGCGGTGGCGCGCACCTTGCTCGAGGCGCGGCTGGAGCAGGAGCGATAGGCTTGTCAACCGTGCACGCCGGCGCGGCGCGTATCTGCTAATCTGACGTCATTCATTTGAAGAAGGAAATGCCATGTTCAAGATTGCCAGACTGATTCCCCTCGCCGCCATCGTTGCCATCACGGCCGGCTGCGCGCAAACGCCCGTGCGCAGCGACGCAGCCGCTGCGGCGCCAGGCGCCACCTCGCCCGCCAAGCCGGCGCCGAAGCTGGCAGGGACGCAGTGGAAGCTGAAGGAATTGAAGGGCAAGAAAATCGTGCGCAAAGCGCCCGAGCAGCGCGAAGTGACCCTGCTGCTGGCCGAAGGCCGCGCCAGTGGCCACAGCGGCTGCAACCAGATGATGGGCGGCTACACCAGCGATGGCGTCAGCACCTTGAACTTTGGGCAGCTGGCCGGCACCATGATGATGTGCCAGCCGCAGGACATGGACCTCGAGCGCGAGTTGCTCACCACCCTGGGCGAAGTCAACGGCTACCGCTACGCGGACCAGGAACTGTTGCTGCTGAAAGATGGCGTGCCCGTGGCCCGCTATGAAGCGCTGACGGTGAAGTAAACCCAACCGCAAATACCGGGGTCGTACCCTGAGGGTACGACCCCAGTTTCTGCGCTGGGGTTCGTTTTTCCTTTCATTCTTCTCAATCGTTGCGCATCTGCGCCTGCGATACATTGCTATTCGCCGGCACGCTCTGCGTCAGCCACACATTCCCCCCGATAGTCGATCCCGCGCCGATGGTGATGCGCCCCAGCACGGTCGCGCCCGCGTAGATGACCACGTCGTCCTCGACGATGGGGTGGCGCGGCGTGCCCTTGATCAGCGCGCCGGAAGCATCGGCGGGAAAGCGCTTGGCGCCCAGGGTGACGGCCTGGTACAGGCGCACGCGCTGGCCGATGATGGCCGTCTCGCCGATCACCACGCCCGTGCCATGGTCGATGAAGAACGATGCGCCGATGTGCGCGCCCGGGTGGATGTCGATGCCCGTCAGGGTGTGCGCGATGTCGGCGATCAGGCGTGCCAGGAACGGCGCACCGAGCGCGTGCAGCTGGTGGGCCAGGCGGTGGTACAAGATGGCGATGGTGCCCGGATAGCACAGCATGATCTCGGCCACCGAGGTGGCGGCCGGGTCGCCCGCATAGGCGGCCTGCACGTCCGACACCAGCAGGGCGCGGATGTCGGGCAGGCTGGCGGCAAACGCGCGCGTGATGTCGCGCGCCTGCTGCGCCAGCGCTGCGTCGTCGCTGGCGCCGTTCTGTTCATCGCCAGCGGGTATGGAAAATAGCAAGCCGCGCCGCACCTGCTCGCTGAGCCGGTTCAGGGTGGTGTTCAGCGTGTCGCCGACAAAATAGTCGATGCTTTCATCGGTCAGATTCGGACGCCCGTAATGCGTGGGGAACAGGGCCGCCGACAGGCCGTTGACGATGGTGGTGAGCGCTTCGCGCGACGGCAGTTCACGCACCCTGCCGTTATGGCGGATCTTGTGCTTGTCTTCGCGCGAGCTGCGCAGGGCCTGGATCACGGGTCCCAGGTTCCACTGGGCCGTGTCGTCGGCGGGCGCCGCCGGATAAATACTGTGCATGGCGTATCACTTCCAGAAAATGGCCAACAAGCCGGGTCGCCCCAGCTTAACGGTGACGGCAAGCGATGCAAACGAAGAATTTCAAGGTTCCATATACGAAAAACGCATATGGATGGCAGGCCGCCGCAGCACCGGACCCGATTCCCGCCGCTAGCGTAAAATGACGGACTAACAAAAACACTCTTCAACATGACTAAATTATTAACCTGGATTTTGGCGGGCCTGGCGATGGTCGGACCGCTTGCAATTGACACCTATCTGCCGTCTTTCCCCGCCATCACGCAAGATTTCAATGCCAGCCCCCTGCTGGTGCAGCAGACCCTGAGCTTTTTCCTGTTCACGTTCGCCTTCATGATGCTGTTTTACGGCACCCTGTCCGATTCGTTCGGCCGCCGTCCCGTGATCCTCGTCTCGCTGGTGCTGTATGTGATCGCTTCCGTGGGCGCCGCGCTGGCGCCATCGCTGGGCTGGCTGCTGGCCTGGCGCGTGCTGCAGGGCCTCTCGGCGGGCGCCGGTTCCGTGATCGGCCGCGCCATCGTGCAAGACCGCTATGCCGGCGCCGCCGCGCAGAAAATCCTCTCGCACATCATGATGGTGTTCGCACTGGCGCCGGCCATCGCGCCCGTGCTGGGCGGCTGGCTGCAGGTCAGCCTGGGCTGGCGCTGGATTTTCTGGTTCCTCACTGCTTTCGGCGTGCTGATGTTCGTCGTCGTCTGGCGCGCGCTGCCGGAAAGCCTGCCGAAGGAGCAGCGCCACGCCTTCCACCTGGGCGGCATCGCCGTCAATTACTGGAAAGTGCTGTGCCACCGTCAGTTCCTGCTGCTGTCGACGGCCATCGGCGCCGCCTTTGGCGGCTTCGCCCTGTACATCGGTTCGGCCGCCTACTTCATCATCAACATCCTGCATTTGCCGGAAACGGCCTTCGCCTGGCTGTTCATTCCCCTGATCAGCGGCATGGTGTTCGGTTCGGCCCTGTCGGCGAAGATCGCCCATCGCTACAGCCAGCGCCAGATGATCTGGGCCGGCTTCATCTTGATGCTGATCGCCGCGCTGGCCAACATCGGCTACAACTATGTGTTTGCCGCCGAAGTGCCATGGGCCGTGCTGCCGCTGTTCTTCTACTCGTTCGCCCTGTCGATCGCCATGCCGCCGATGACCTTGATGGCCCTGAACCACTTCCCCAACAACAGCGGCCTGGCGTCGTCGATGCAGTCGTTCATCCAGATGCTGCTGTTCGCGCTGGTCTCGGGACTGGTGGCGCCGCTGCTGTTTGACAGCGCGCTGAACCTGGCGTATGGCGTGATGGCGGGGCTGCTGGTGAGTTTGGTTTGCTGGGTGTTTGCGCAAGGCAAAGCCGAAACGTAGGTCGGATTAGCGCAAAGCGCGTAATCCGACAACATTGTTGGCGGGTGACGTCGGATTACGCGCAAGCGCTAATCCGACCTACGACCTAAGCCGACCTACGGCCTGTTCGCGCTGGTGTCGGGACTGGTGGCGCCGCTGCTGTTCGACAGCGCGCTGAACCTGGCGTATGGCGTAATGGCGGGCCTGCTGGTGAGTTTGGTTTGCTGGGTGTTTGCGCAAGGGAAGGCAGAAGCGTAGGTCGGATTAGCGCGCAAGCGCGTAATCCGACTGCATCTGCCAACCATGTTGTCGGATTACGGCCCTTCGGTCCTAATCCGACCTACAACCAAGATAGAGGCACGATGACGGCCAAGGTTACGGCCACGGTGCCGGCGTCACATCCTGGTATTGCGCCCCGCCCTGCTCCGGTTCCGCTTCATTGTTCAGCGATGGCTGGTTCAAGGAACCGGCCGGCGAACGCAAGCTCAATATCTCCTTGCGCGTCTCGACGAAGTCGGCGGAACTGAGGGGGTGCTGCTGGTCCGGCCAGTGGCTGACGGCCCATTCCTGCAACGCTTCGAAGCGCCGCCACAGTTCGGCGATGAATTCGCGGCGCGCCTCTTCCTCCTGCTGCGGCGTCTTTTCGGCGCCTTCCCCGATATGTACTTGCATGGCTGCTCCCTGGCTGATCAATCGTCCTGCCAGCCTACACAGGGACCAGCCTATCGTCTGTTCGCGAACGAACAAAGAGCTTATTCAGGCATCTTGCGAAAGCCCACGGCCAGGCGGTTCCAGGTATTGATGGAGCCGATGGCCAGGGTCACGTTGACCATTTCCGCCGGCGTCAATTGCTGCGCCAGCGCCGCATACACGTCATCGGGCGCCTGACTTTGCGGCAGCAGGGTCAGCGCCTCCGTCCAGGCCAGCACGGCCCGTTCGCGCGGCGTGAAGAACGGCGTTTCGCGCCAGACGGAGACGGCATACAGACGGCGCTCCGTTTCGCCCGCCTTGCGCGCGTCGCTCGTGTGCATGTCCACGCAAAAGGCGCAGCCATTGATTTGCGACGCGCGCAGGCGGATCAGCTCGAGCAGCGAATGTTCCACGCCCAGTTTGGCGATGGCCGCTTCCAGCGCATACATGGCCTTGACGGCGTCGGGCGAGGCTTGCGTGAAATCGAGTCGTTGCTGTGTCATGATGCATTCCTTGATAATGAGAGATGCATCATTGTAGAAGCGCAGGAAGTACGCGCGGCAGGCCAATCCCCCCGAAAAACAGCAGACCACCAATACATACTCCATGGAATTACACATCCTGATCGACGGCACGCGCGACCTGGGCGGCCAGCTGTACCGCCAGCTCAGCGAAGCGATCCGCTCGGGCCGGCTGACGGATGGGCAGCAATTGCCGCCCTCGCGCCTGCTGGCCAGCCAGCTGGGCCTGTCGCGCAAGACGGTGTCCGACGTATATGAAAAGCTCGGCTATGAAAAGCTGCTGGTCGGCAAAGTGGGCGTGGGCAGCTTCGTGCAGACGCCGCATGCCTCACCGCAGCGCCGCCATGCGAGCACGCCGCTGGCCAGCGCGCAGCGCATCGCCCGCTGGGAAGCGACACCCACGCCCCTGCGCCGCGCCAGCCAGGAAACGCCGGCACGCTACGCCTTCATCGGCGGACGTGCCACGCCCGCGCATTTCCCGCAGGATGAATGGCGCGCCTGCATGCTGCATGCACTGCGCCAGGGCGGCCAGGCGCGCGGCCGCTATGGCCCCGCAGAAGGCTTGCCCGCCTTGCGCGCGGCGATCGCCGGCCATGCCGCCTTCAGCCGCGGCATCCATTGCACCGAGGAGCAGGTGCTCGTCACCAGCGGCGCGCAGCAAGCCTTGCACCTGCTCGCGCTGACCCTGCTCGAGCCGGGCGACACGGTTGCCGTGGAAGAACCCGGCTACCCCGTGGCGCGCGCCGTGTTCGCCAGCCAGGGCGCGCGCGTGGTGGGCGTCGAAGTGGACGAGGATGGCCTCATCGTCGCGCAAATCCCGGACGGCACGCGGCTGATCTATGTCACGCCCGCCCATCAATTTCCGCTCGGCATGCCGATGAGCATGGCGCGCCGCCATGCCTTGCTGGAACGGGCGCAGCAGCTGGGCGCCATCATCATCGAGGACGATTACGATAGCGCCTTCCGCTACGAGGGCCGGCCCGAGGATGCGCTGCAAAGCATGGACCGCTACGGCATCGTCGCGCACGTGGGCAGCTTTTCCAAGATCATGCTGCCGGAATTGCGCCTGGGCTATGTCGTGCTGCCGCACACCCTCGTGGCCGCCATGCAGACGGTGAAATACCTGAGCGATTGCCATACGGCCAGCCTGGGCCAGCATGCGCTGGCCAAGTTCATCGGCGATGGCCATTTGCTGCGCCATATCCGCCGCTGCCACGACATCTATGCGGGGCGGCGCGAGCGGCTGCAGCACTGGTTCAACGGCCCCTTGGCCCCATGGTTCCGCCTGGTGCCGGCCAGCGCCGGCTTCCACGTGGCGGCGCTGGCGCAGGCGCCGCTCGATATCGCGGAATTGCTGCGCCGCGCGCGCCTGGCCGACGTCAGCCTGTATGCGCTGGCCGGTTTTTACCACGGTCCAGCCCGCCATGAAGGCCTGTTCCTCGGCTATGGCGCCATCGACAAGCTCGATATCGACACGGCGCTGGCCAGGGTGCTGGCGATCCTGCAAGAGATCGCGCCCCTGCCCCTCAGCGGGGTTGCCAACGATAGTGCCCCGTAATCGGATAGCTGAATAAAATGTTTTCCTCGCGCGCGCCCTCGCCGATGTTGTGGATGATCAGCGGCACGCCGCCCCACGACTGCTTGTCGCTGACGATGCCGATGTGGGTCAGGTTGCGCGGCAGGCGCCAGGTGACGATGTCGCCCGCGCGGTAAGCGTTTGCTTCCTTGCTTGGCTGCAGGCTGGTGCCGTGGCGGGCAAAATACGTACCCAGGTTCGGCACGCGCCGGTGGTCGATGTTGCGGTCCGGCCCCTTCATCTGCCAGCGTCCCTGCTGCTGGTACACCTGCCACGCCTTGCGCATGTCTTCGTGCACGAGCACCTGCAAATCCTGCCCAAGTTTACGGTAGGCACGCACGACCACGTCCGTGCACACGCCGCGTTCGGGCGGCACGTCGCCGCCCGGATAGGCGAGGCGCTCGTAGCGCGGGTCGTACTGCACGGTGACGCCCACCTGGCTGCGGGCGGCGGCGACGAGCGCTTGCGGGGTGGCAGGGGCTGCCGACGCCAGCATGGGCGCCAGGGCAAGCATCAGGAGGGAGAACACTTTGATTGGCATCAACGTCGGTGATCAGATGGAAATGCCAACTTTACCGCAGCGGCAAGGAAAACGCCGTACGCTTAGACGGCGGCCAGCTGCGCCAGGTGTGCGGGAAAATCCACGGCCGGGCCGGCCGCATTGACGGTGTCGAAATAATCATGCCAGCCCGTGGCGGCGATGCCGGCCAGCAAGGCGTCCAGTGCCGCCTCGTCCGGGAAGCGCCAGACGGCATAGAATTGCTGGGGTGCCGCATGCAGCTTGCCGCCGTTGATGGCGCCCATGGCCAGCGCTTCGGCGCCGCTGCCCGACAAGGCCGCCATGCCGGCGCCCACCGTGGCGAAATACGCCTGGCGCGCGGCGCCGTCGAGGGCCAGCCAGGCCGGTTTCGGGCTGTACAGTTCTAACAGGTAATGCATGTTTGTCCTCCAAAGAATCAAGTAAGCGAACGCTGCGCCCGCTTGCAAATGCGTGCCGTGGCGGCAGCGGGGCTGTCCAGCAGCCATTGCGCGCACAGGCTGCGCACCCAGTCCGGCTGGCTCTTGGCCGCATCGTTGAGCCAGTTGGCCACGGAATCCTGCACGTAGACGGCCGGGTCGGCGCGCAAGGCTTGCAGCAGGGGCAAGGCCAGCTGCGGCTCTTCCTTTAGCCGGGCGATATGCGCGCACCACACGCCGCGCGGGCGCAGCGCTTCGCAGGCAAAGCGGCGCACTCTTTCCGACGGGTCCGCCGTCCATGGCGCCAGCAGCGCGATGGCATCCAGCAAATGCTCGGCCAGCCGGGGACGCAGCGCCAGCCAGGCCCATTCGCGCACGCCGAAATGGCCATCGTCGGCCAGCGGCCGCATGGCGGCCAGCTGCTGCGGCAAGGTCAAGCCCGCTTGGGCGGCGATGGCAAAGCAGACCCAGCCCCGCACCGTGTCGGACGGGTGCGCTTGCAGCAGCGCCAGGTCGGTGCCGGCATCGAGCAGCAATTGCGCCGCCAGCGCCATGCGCCCGGTGATGCCGGCGGCGGCCTGCGCGTGCATCCGCTCCAGCCGGGCCGCGCCGAGATTGGGCACGGCGGTGGCCAGCAGCTGGGCAAAATCGATGGCCAGCCCTTCCGTCAGGGTGGCGCTGGCCACCGCTCCCTGGTTCAGCAGGGCCAGGCGCGCGGGCGCGATGTCGGCGACGCCACGGCTCATGCAACACCCTGCATTTCACCCTTATCCGTCTTGCGCCAGGCTTTTTCCAGTAGTCCACTCAACAACTGCATCTCGTCCGGCGTGAAATCGGCAAACAGGCTGGCGATCCATTGCGCGTGCTCATCGACCAGGGTGGCGGCCGCCGCTGCTCCCTTGGCACTGAGGCGCACCAGCAGCTTGCGCCGGTCGACTTGATCAGGATGGCGCGCCAGGAAGCCGTCGCGCTCCAGGCCGTCGAGCAAGCCCGTGATGGTGCCGCGCGTCACGCCGGCCCGCTCGGCCAGTGCGTGCGGCGAGAGTCCATCAGGCACGTCGCGCAGCAGGGCCAGCAGCACAAATTTGCCTTCCGACAAGCCATGCCGGCCCAGGCGCGCGGCGCAATCGCCATCGATGGCCGATGCCAGGCCCAGCACTTCAAAACACAGGCGCAAGCGCGCCGTGGACTGCATCATGTCGAGACCGCTGGCGCGGCGCTGCACCTCACCGAGCAAGGCCGTGTATTTCTGTTCGAGTTTTATCATATGGCGCAATATAATATGGAGCCATACTAAATGTCAAATGGAAAACCTGAACGGCTTTCCCTTGTGCCTAGAAACGCGCCTTGTCCCTCGCCCACGCGATGATGGCGTTGGCATCGATGGCGCCCGGCTGGCGCGCCACTTCCACGCCGCGCAAAAACAGGGCCAGGGTGGGAATGCTGCGGATATTGAAACGGCTGCCCAGGTCCGGCGACGCTTCCGTATTCACCTTGACGACGCGAAACGCCGGTTCCAGGGTCCTGGCTGCTTGCACATAGAATGGCGCCATGCTGCGGCACGGGCCGCACCATGGCGCCCAGAAGTCCACCAGCACGGGAATGTCGCTGCGTTCGATATGCTTGAGGAAACGGGCGCTGGCCAGATCCACGGGCTGGCCCGTGAATAGCTCCTTCTGGCACTTGCCGCACGTGGGCTGTTCCGTGAGCCGGGCCGCCGGCAAGCGGTTGACGGCGTCGCAATGGGGGCACACGATGTGCAGGGAGTCTGGCGTGGTCGAGGTCATGGCATTCCTGGAAAGCGTAGCGTCAAGTTGACGGACATTTTACGGGGTATCGCGCGGCAGCGTCGGCTCGCTGGCGGCACATTTGCCAATACTCGCCTATAGTGCGCTGGAACGGCGCGCGTATTGCCCGGCCGGCCAAGGAGCAACATGCCTGATGTCGCAAACAACATGGAACTGAAGCACGCCGAACTCGCTGCCGCCCTGGCCTTGCAGCGCGCCGCCTGTCTGGCCCACCCCGTGCCGCCCCTGGCCGAGCGCAAGCGCGACCTGCAAACCCTGCAGCGCTACATCCGCGACCACAAGCTGGCATTGTGCGAGGCGATCAGCGCCGACTATGGCAACCGTTCCCACCATGAAACCTTGCTGGCGGAGATATTCCCCGCCATCGACGGCATCGATCACGTACTGAAAAAGTTGAAAAAGTGGATGACACCGCAGCGCCGCAGCGTGGACTGGCGCAATTTTCCGGGCGCCCGCAACCGCGTGCTGCCCCAGCCCTTGGGCGTGGTAGGCGTCATCGTGCCGTGGAATTTCCCCGTCAACCTGAGTCTGGTGCCCCTGACTTACATTTTTGCCGCCGGCAACCGCGCCATGGTCAAGATGAGCGAGAACTCGCGCCACCTGGCGCGGCTGCTGATGGAGACCATGCCCGCCTATTTCCCACCGGAAAAGCTGCAGTTTTTCGACGAGACGGGCGGCGTGGGCATGGCGTTTTCGCAACTGCCGTTCGACCATCTGCTATTTACGGGTTCCGGCCAGACGGGCCGGGCCGTCATGGCGGCGGCCGCACGCAATCTGTGCCCCGTCACGCTGGAGTTGGGCGGCAAGGCGCCGGCCATCGTCTGCGCCGATTTCGACGTGCGCACGGCTGCCGAACGCATCCTGTTCGTCAAGTACCTGAATGCGGGCCAGATCTGCACCAGCGTCGACCACGCCTGGCTGCCCGAGGCCGCCATCGCCGCCTTCGTCGAGCATGCGCGCCGGATCGTGCCCACGCGCTACCCGCGGCTCGATACGCCCGACTACACCTCCATCATCAACGAAGCCGCCTTTGAGCGCCTGCTGCAGGCCCTGGATGAAGCGCGGGAACGGGGCGCGCAAGTGATTTCGCTGCTGCCGGGGCCAGCGTATGACCGGGCCACGCGCAAGATCGCGCCGCACATCGTGCTGGGCGCGCCCGAGGACAGCCTGCTGCTGACGCGGGAAATCTTCGGCCCCATCCTGCCCCTGCGCGGCTATGCGAAGCTGGAGACCGTAGTCGCCAGCATCAACGGCGGGCCGCGCCCGCTGGCCATCTATCCGTTCAGCAACGACAAGCAGACCGTGCAGATGCTGATCGACACGGTAATGTCGGGCGGCGTGTCCGTCAACGACGCGCTGTTCCACGTGGGCCAGCATGATCTGCCCTTCGGCGGCGTGGGCGAGTCCGGCATGGGCCACTACCACGGCGTCGAAGGTTTTCACACTTTCAGCAAGCTGCGGCCCGTGTTCTACCAGGCACGCTACAGCCCTTTGACGCTGCTGCGGCCGCCTTACGGCAAGCTGGCCAGCCGCATATTGAACTTCCTGACCCGCTGATTACAGGAACAGCGAGGCGGCGATGGCCCACATGACGAGGGCGATGATGCCGTCGAGCACGCGCCATGCCATGGGCTTGGCAAACACGGGCGCCAGGTAGCGGGCGCCAAAGCCCAGCAGGAAGAACCACAGGGCCGAAGCCATGATGGCGCCGCCGGCGAAGTAAAAGCGTCCCACGCCTTCATGCTGGCCGCCGATCGAGCCAAGCAGGATCACCGTATCGAGGAAGGCGTGCGGGTTCAGCAGGCTGAACGCCAGCGCCGCGCCGATCACGGCCCAATAGCCTTCGGGCGCCTTGGCGGCCGATACCGTCAGGGCCGTCGGGCGCCAGGCCGACTTGGCCGCGCGCAAGCCGTAGGCGATCAGGAAAGTGGCGCCGCCCGCCTTGGCCCACAGCAGGAAATTGGGGTTGTCGGCAATGAAGGTGCCCATGCCTGCCACGCCGGCCGTGATCAGGATGGCGTCGCACAGCAAACATACAAGAATGCAGGTGAGCACGTAATGGCGCTTCAGCCCCTGCTTGAGCAAGAAGGCGTTTTGCGTGCCGATGGCCACGATCAGGCTCGCGCCGAGCCCCATGCCTTTCAAGAAAATTGCGCTGTCCATATCGATTCCTTTCCATTGCTTTCCATCACGCGCACGGCCGCCCACGCTCTGCCGGCAACGGCAAAGTCATCAGAGGTAGGTGGAGGGTGGTGCGGAACCAGGGGGACCGCGCGGGAGAGTGGAGTTATTACCCTATTTCAACAGTGTAAAGAAAAAGTAAATATAAGTATAATGAATGATTCTAACCATATATAAGAGAAACTTATGCGCGTCGTCGATTACCGTGGATTGGCAGCCCTCGACGCCGTGATCGGCCTGGGCAGCTTTGAAAAGGCCGCGCAGGCGCTGGCGATCAGCCAGCCGGCCGTGTCGCAGCGCATCCGCACCCTGGAAAACCTGGAAGGCACGTTATTGATCATCCGCAGCCACCCGCCCCTGCCCACGGAAGCGGGCCAGCGTCTGATCGCCCATTACCGGCAAGTCAAGCTGCTCGAAGCGGCGCTCGACGCTCAGCCCGGCCCCACGACGCAATTGCCGGCACTGGCCATCGCCGTCAACGCCGACAGCGCCGCCACGTGGATACCGGAAGCGCTGGGGCCGCTGCTGTCGCCGCCGTCCTGCCTGCTCGATATCCGCCTCGACGACCAGGACCATACCTTGAGCCAGCTGCGCGAAGGGCGCGTGTTTGCCTGCGTCACCAGCGCCAACGACCTGGTGGCCGGCACCACGGCCACGCCGCTGGGCGGCATGCGCTACCTGTGCGTGGCCTCGCCCGCATTCGCGCAGCAGTGGTTTCCCCATGGTTTTACGGTGGAAGCCGTCAGCCAGGCGCCCGCCATCACCTTTGGCAGCAAGGATGCGCTGCACGAGCGCTACCTGCAGCACCGCCTCGGCTACACGGGCCGCTATCCGCACCATGTGCTCGGTTCGGCGCGCGACTTCGTACGCTTCATCGAAGCGGGCTATGCTTATGGCATGGTGCCCTTGCTGCAGGCGGAAACGGCGCTGGCCGCCGGCAGGCTGGTCGACGTGGCGGCCGGGCAGGCGCTCGACGTGCCCCTGACCTGGCATGCCTGGGATATCCAGACCCCTCTCACGCGCACCCTGTCGGACGCCGTCATCGCCACGGCGCGCAAATGGCTGTTACAGGATTGATTGACGCATGCAACATTTATCTATACCAAACAGCAACTTCCCCGTGTGCACCCTGCCCAGCCTGGCCTACACTGCAAGCATCCACCATCACCATCGGGAGCCCGCATGACGATCCTGCGCACCACCCTGCTCGGTTTGCTGGCGGCCATCCCGCTCGCTGCCGGCCTGGCCGCCTGCTCGCCCTTGACCGCCATCAATGTCTTGTCATCCGGCAGCGCCTCGCAAGTGACGCGCGGCCTGGCCTACGGTCCACTGCCACGGCAGAAACTCGATGTGTACGCGCCCAAGACCCGCACGGGCCCCGTTCCCGTGGTGGTGTTCTTTTACGGCGGCAACTGGACGACGGGCGAGCGCGCCGACTATGCCTTCGTCGGCCACGCGCTCGCGGCGCGCGGCTACCTGGCCGTGATCGCCGACTACCGGCTGTATCCGGACGTGCACTACCCCGAGATATTGCAGGATGCGGCCCGCGCCGTGGCCTGGGCCGCGATGGAATCGAGCCGCCATGGCGGCGACCCGACGCGTTTGTTTGTCATGGGCCATAGCGCCGGCGCCTACAATGCGGCCATGCTGGCGCTCGACGCCAGCCTGCTGGCGCGCCATGGCATGCGTCCGCACGACTTGCGGGGCTGGATAGGCCTGGCCGGCCCCTATGATTTCCTGCCGATCGAAAACACCATCACCCGGCCCGTGTTCTTTTACCCGGACACGCCCGCCGCTTCGCAGCCCATTCACCACGTGACGGCCGACGCCCCTCCCGCCCTGCTGATCGCTCCAAAGCCCGGCAAGGACAAGCTGGTCGATCCACAACGCAACACAGGCGGCCTGGCCAGTGCCTTGCGCGCGCTGCACCGGTCCGTGACGGAAACCTATTTCGACCATGTGGGCCACGCCACCCTGGTCGCCACGCTGGCCGCCCCGTTGCGCAGGCTGGCGCCCACGCTGGACGCCGTCAGCGCCTTCATCGATGCGAACAGTGGCGCCGGCAACGCGGTCTCGTCAGCGGTCTTGCCCGCAGTCTTGTCAGATACCGGCTCGCCGGCAGGCCCAGCCTTGCCGCCCCGCTCACCTGGCTCAGGCACGCCAGCCCCGGAGCTGCACGCATACGACAAAACGCCCGCCCCGTGAAGGGCGGGCGCTCTGCCCAAACCAATACGCACAATGCCGCGTGCCGGCTGGCCGCAGAGCAAGGCTCGGCCCTCGCGATGCGGCTCAGCTGCAAGCAGCTTCGTACTTACTCTTTACGGCTGGCGCTGCTGCTCTTGCTTTGAGCGGAGCCCGCTTGCGATGCGCTGCCGCTGGCCGAGCTTTCGCTGCCGGACGACTGCTGGCTGCCCTGGTGGCTGGCGCTTTGCAGGCTTTGACCGTCACGGCTTTGCGCACCGCGCTGCTGGTCGCGGTTAGCGCCGTTTTGCTGATAGGCCTGGAACGGTTCGGCCATGCGCTGCATCGCTTCCTGCTGCTTGCGCACGTTTTTCTCCGTTTCTTCCGAAGCGGTGCGGGCCACTTCTTCAGCCAGGGCCTTGGCGGTACGGCTCGTTTCATTCACATGACGCTCTGCCACATTGGCCAGTTCGACCTGCGTATCGGCAGCCAGGCGCGACACCTGTTGCTGATACTTGCGCAGTTGCTCGGCGGCTGGCTGGCCCGAGGCGGCGGCCACCTGGAATACATCTTCGGCGCGCTCGACCGTCAACAGGTTCTGGCTGGTGACCGTGCTTTCTTCCAGCAAGCCTTGCGCCAGTTGCATGTTCAGGTCACTGAAATGCTGCATCGATTGAAACAGCGACTTCGACAGGCCATTGAAGAAAGCCAGCTGCGCTTCCAGGTGATTTTTGGCGGCGGGGGTAACACTACGGGAATATGGATACATGGAGTTCCTCATTAATAGCGGTTGGGTGGACATAAACAGATGGCGACACCACCGGCTGTCGAACGGTGAGACAGACAGCCGGGCTACGCCACGAAACGCGAAAAAACATATCCGATTGGTGGGAAGATGCTTTGCAACGCGAGTCCCAAGGCTACGTGAGCACCGCAGGTGAGGCATGATCTGGATCAAAGGTGCGCTAGGCTGCGCAAAAAGTTTGGGCTGGACGGCTTGCTCTTGGCAAACGTCAGTAACGGAAAGGGAAATCTGTGTCAGGCAAGCTCAGCCAGCGGCGCCCGTGCCCGGCACGACGGGCTTGTAGCCATGGCTGCGCAGCGACGCTTCCAGCCAGCGGTTGCCGTACCAGCCGCGCGCCAGCAGGTAACTGAGTTCCGCGCCGGCCATCAGCAGCATCATCGGGCCGATGCGCATTTCGGTGGCGAGATGGCTGCCAAACCACAGGCACACATCCATTGCCAACATGAGCAGCACCAGCCACCAGCGGCGCTTGGCGACCGCCCAGAACGAACCCAGGAACAGGGCCGGCCAGGAGAAACCCGCTTTGACGTAGGCATAGCGGCCGGCATCATCGGCAAACAGGGTGGCGCTGTGCTTCATGCTGCTCTCTTCAGGTAATGCCCGGCATCAAGGCTCGGGACGGTGGCAGACGGCTTCGACATTATGGCCATCGGGCCCCAGCACGAAAGCGCCATAGTAATTCGGGTGATAGATGGCGCGGATGCCGGGCGCGCCATTGTCCTTGCCGCCCGCTTCCAGCGCGGCCTTGTAGAACGCGTCCACCTGGGCGCGGTTGTCGGCCGCGAAGGCGAGATGCATGCCGGCATGCGCCGCGCCGCCCACGCCGAACCAGAAATCGGGCTTGCCATCCTTGCCCATGCCAACCCAGCCCTGCTCTTCCATCACCACCGAGACGCCCAGAGGCGCCAGGGCGGCGGAAAAGAAAGCCTTGCTGGCCTGTGCATCGCTGACAGTCAAACCGATGTGATCAAGAATCATGATGGCGCTCCTTGCAGGTAGTGGGAAAGGAAGCGCAGTATGCGCCAGCATTGCCTTTTAAGCAAGCAAAGCTACAGATCCTGCGCGTAGCGGGCAAGCATCTGCTCCTGTGTTTCCAGCGGGCCAATACTTCCCGTCTGGTCCCCGATCATCCGGCCCATCGTCGGCAAGACGGAGCGTTCGACCTGGGCCGTGCTATCCCACAGGCGCGCACGCATCAAGGCCTTGGCGCAGTGCAAATAAGCTTCGGCCACGCGCAGGCGCATGAGCAGGCGCGGCGGGTTGCGCTCGCCGGCAAAATACGCCAGCAGCGCCGCATCATCGCTGAGGCTGGCCTCGCCATTCACGCGCAAGGTTTCATCGACGCCGGGAATCATGAACAGCAGTCCCGCCCTGCCCATCTCGGCAATATTGCTGAAACTGTCCAGGCGGTTATTGCCCTTGGCATCGGGCAGCAGCAGGGTATGGGCATCGAGCACATGCACGAAACCGGGCGCGCCGCCGCGTGGCGAGGCGTCGAGCTGGCCGCCAGCCCCGCCCGTGGCCAGCACGACGAACGGCGACAGCCCGATGAAGGCGATGCAATGCGGGTCGAGGTGGTCGAGCTGCTTGCTCAGCGCCCGCCCCTGCGCGGGCGGATAATGCGCGCGCAGTTGCTCCAGCGAATCGATTTCCATGCGCCCCCCGCTTAGCGCAGATTGCCCGTATGGCCCAGCGAATAGCGGCCCGGCTGCGGCCAGACGGTCAGACCGTGCGGTTCCTGGCCGACTTTCACTTTGGACACGTCGCCGCTGTTCGTATCGATGCGGTACACCACGTCGTCAAAACGGCCGGACAGCCACAGATACTTGCCGTCGGCGCTCACATTGCCCATGTCGGGGCTGCCGCCGCCGGGAATCGGCCAGTTCGACACGACTTTTTCCGTGGCGAAATCGATCACGCTGACGCTGCCCTTGCCCTTCGGCTTGCCGTGGATGCGGTGCGTGCCGCGGTTGGCCACGTATAACTTTTTACCGTCGCGGCTCGGGTACAGGCCATGCGCGCCCACGCCCGTCTGGATGAAGCCGATTTCCTTCAGGGTGGCGCCATCGACGATGTGCACGCCGTCGGCGTCCATGTCGGCGATAAAGAATTTCTTGCCGTCCGGCGAGATGCGTATGTCTTGCGGCATGCCCTTCTTGACGCTGCAGATTTCATTCGCGGGGCCGCCCACGGGGCCGGACTCGGCAAAGCGCTTGGCCGGCATCTGCAATTTCAGGTAGCCGTCGACCTTGCGGCCCACCAGGTCGATCTTGGCGATGGTGCCGTCAAATTCGCAGGTGAACATGGCGTAGCGGCCGTCATTCGAGAAATCCGCATGGTTGATGCCGCCGCACTGGGGCGTGTCGATCGAATACTGCACCGCCATGGTTTTCGGATCGCGGAAATCGAGGCGGTGGCGCGCTTCGGCCACGACGATGGCCGACTTGCCGTCCGGCGTGAAATACATATTGTAGGGATCATCGACGGGCACTTCCTTGCCCGGCTTGCCCGTCAAGGGGTCGACCGGCGTCAGGCTGCCCTTGTCCGTGCGCTCGGCATTGTTCGCCACCCACAGGGTGCGCAAGTCCCACGACGGCACGACGTGCTGCGGGCCGCTGCCGACCTTGAACTTGTCGACCACTTTCAGGCTGTCCTGGTCGATCACGTACACGTCGTTCGAGCGCAAATTAGGCACGTAGACGCGGCGCAGGTGATCCTTGACGACGGGGCTCATATTGCTGCTGGCGATGCTGCCGTACACGTTTTTCGGGTCCACCAGCGGCGGCATGCCCGGCAGCGGCGAATAGGCGGCCGCCGGCGCCGCGGCGACAGCGGCCGGGGCCGGCGTGCTGGCGCCGATGACCTGGCTGGCCACGCCCAGGCCGGCCAGTGCGGCAGCCAGGGCGGACAAGGTGACGATGGTGCGTCGTTGAGATTTTTTCATGTGTTTTCGCGTCGTTTCGTTGCAAAAGCCGGAAGTTCAGCACTTCCAGCGGAAGATTTACTTATTTCGTTGCAGCAATTGCTTGATGGCAGCCACCGAGGTGTCCACCTGCAGTTTGATACCGATCTGGCCCAGCTCCTTTGTTGCCCGCGTCGCGTCGCCGCGCACGCCGTCCGCCACACCCGGCTTCGCCCCGTGCGCCATGGCCTCGCTGCGCACGAGCGACGGGTCCGTCGCCAGCATCAAGGCCGCGTCCGCCAAGCCCGCGTGCAGGCCGATCTCGGCGCTGCTGTGGCCGCGCTTCTGCAGTTCGGCAATATAGGCCGATTGCGTGATGTCATAGTAATCGAGCAAGGCGTAGGCGCGCGCTTCCTTGCCCGCAGGTGTCTTGCCCCAGGCGCGGTTGAGTTTATTCGCCACGTTCTGCTCGTTCTTCTGGTAGCCACCGTGATCGCCAAGGAAAATGATGTCGCGGAAGCCATGCTGACGCAGGCTGGCGGCGGCCCCTTCCAGAACGGCCTCGAAGGCGGCCGGCGGTATCGAAATCGTGCCGGCGAAGCGCATGTGGCCGGCCGGCGGCGAAATCGCGCCTTCCGGCACGTAGGAAACGACGGGGGCGACGATGGTGTTACCCAGCTGCTGTGCGATCTGGCGCGCCAGCATGCCGGCGCGCACATTGTGCTTGCCCAGCGCGATATACGGCCCGCTCTGCTCAACGCCGCCGATCGGCACGAGTACGGTCGTGGCGCCGTGATCGATACGGCTGCGCAGCTCCGTGCTGGTCAGTTCTTCCAGCATGACGCTGCTGCCGGCAGGCGCGGCAGCCATGACGGGCGCCGTACCCAGCAGAGGCGACAACGTCAGGACGAACAGGGAAACAAGGGACTTGCGTGAAATACGAAGCGTGGATGGCGCACACGGCGCCGTTCGCTGGGGGAACTGCAGAGTCATAAGCCAACATCTTTCCGAGGTCAAAGGCGCCGTGCCCGGCCTTGCCAGGCAAGCTGGCTGCCACGCAGGAATTGTATTCCATCATGACGGGAAGGGCACGTTAATTTGACGCGGTGCTTTGCAAGGAATTGACTAAGGGAAACTATCTGTCAGGCGGTGCTCACCTTCGCCCCGCCCGCCTCACCATCATGGAGAGGCGCGTGGCGCTTCTCGGCATAGGCCTTGAGCGAGCGCATCGTTTTGGGTAGCCCTTGCCGGACTTGTCTGGCAACGCCTGGCCCGAACAGAAAGGCAAGCGCGCCAGTGAACCACACGCGATGAACGACTGCCGATCCGCCGTCTACGGCAGTAACTGTGTGCTCGAAGTGGATGCGGAACAGGGGGATGTAGCCCTCGACGGTGAACGAGCTGCCTGCGGAGCGCTCGGTAACCAACATCGCAATCCCCATCCCCTTATTCGGGACTATCCTGCCCTGAGTTCCAGCGGCGAATGGCCCATTAAGCCGGGCTTGCTTTGTATCCGGATCCCACAGGTGCCATCGGTCGACTTCGCTCCAGATTTGATCGATGACCATGGGCGGGACGGCTATGTGGATGCTCTCTTCGATTTGCATCAATGGGGATTCTCCCTATTCATATCAATATCATTGAATTCTGGCGGTACTTGCCACAGACAGAGCCGGGCCATTACGAGCCAGGCTGAACCGGCATGTCATTGAGCAGGCGCGCACCTGATAAAAAAATGACAATGCATGCATTTACACCTGGGCACGATGCTATCCTAAAAACGCTGACCGTGAGCACCTTGAATATTGAGAAATGATGAAAGCAACACACTGGAGGGTTGAAGAGCTAAAGCATCACGTAGCGGATATCATTTGGCTTGATGCCGAGGGGGCTCGCCGTGCCTATGATGTAGTGCGCCTTCATGATTCGAAGACGCATCCCGGCCTGGACGTTAACACCGTTGGCTCCATCGAACGGTTCGCATTCGGCGATGATGTGGCCAGCGCGACCAGATGGTTACGTGCCCGTATGCAGGGAAGTCAGCAGGTCGTAGTTGTGTTTGGAGAAGACGAATGCTTCGTATGCAGCAGTGTGTTCCTGGTCGATAATTGGTCGGATATTTTTGTCCCTTCGCGTGACGACGCGATGGTCTATTCGAACGACACGCCGTGCATCCTGTTTCATTGCCATGAGAATGCATTCGAGGTGGGGCAGCGACTTGTCTTTGATTAAGAAGCGGGTCCGGCCAGGAGCCAACAGCCAGGACGATGTCCGGTCCCGAATTGCACCGCCAAGATGAGCCTGCTATCATCGCCTGCATGCAACGCAACTATGATCGGAGTTCACAGTGACGACATACATCCCCCGCTTTGATCTGGCTGCTTTCGGCAGTGGCTTGCCACCTGATTGCCACACGACGCCTTCTGAAAAGAACTGCGGTCAGGGACATGATAGTCGCTCTGACAGGCCCGTTTGCCATCCCCTGGCTTCTCATCGCAAAGCCCGAAAAAACCTAAGCACGCGAGCACCCGCAGGTCCGGGCTGAACGTCGGCAGTGGGGCGAAAACTGCTGGCGACGGCAGCCGGCCAGGCGCAGCGGTCGCGCTTTTAACTATTCCTTCAGCCGAGCTTAGCTGCGCCGCTGATCATTTATATTAGGCTGCTCGTGAGAACAAATTTTCATTGCACCTCGATCGAAGATTATGGCAACGGCCAGTTAGCAATTGTTCGAGGCTCATTATCGTCAGGAACTGTTTCCCCAGGGATGTCGCTTCAGATTGGATTGAGCGGCACATTCGGCATGACGGTTCCAATCACCGACATACTCGATTCCGGCGAGCTATTGATTGACTGCGACGATCAGGAGGGCGTGGAGATGCTCCTTGCATTTGATGTGGCGAACGAAGATCTCGACCTTGGGTAGAATTCAATATCGTCAAGCCTGCGTTCAGATGTCCGTTTTGGGGCTGAACCTGCCGACGACGGCAACCGGCCAGAAGCGGACATTTAAATACTACTGCGGCACCGCAGCCATGGTGGAAGTTTTCTTAAAATTTCGCCCAACACTTTGTTCCAGCGAACACCGCAAGGAACAGCTGAACCAACCGGGAAGCTGACAATGAAGCTAATCCAGCACGAACTCATCCAAGTCTTGGAAACTGGCGCAATACCTCCCACCTTGGCGGCGCGTCTTCGAAACCCTGATGACCGATTGGCGATGTATGGATTCATCGTTGATCGAAAACCCCAGCAATTCCGGCAATTGTTGCTTCGTCTCTTCGATGAAGAGATTGCATTCCGGAATGCGCTGTGGGACGGAACTGTGAAGGACAATGGGGCGTTTTCCGAATGTATCTACCACTGCGCATTTCTGCTTTACTGCTGCGCAGAGCCAAGCGATACGGTGAATATATGGAGGGCGCAGTACCTTAATCAGGACATTGGTGAGCTAGATGGGTGGTATTTCATCGGCGCGGGGCTTAATGAGACTTTGTCGTACCTCGAACGTACTAATGACCAAACGTCGGCAGCCATCGCCGAATATATCGAGAATTGGTCATCTTACATTTCGCCTGACTCGCTTTCTGAATGGCAGCAAGGTCGCCGAAATTGGATTCTTGATGATGTTAGCTGCTTGGACTGATTAGTTTGTCAGCTCGCCGCCCAAAGCGTGAGCGCGGCTAAATTTACAGGCTGAATGATCGCTTAGACGCTTCCTGAACTTCCGGTTTGGGGCGGAAGCTGTCTCACATGAACGGCGGCAACCGGCCAAAAACGGACGGTCGGGTATAACAAAATTGTACTGATGCATATGAAAGATTTACTCGAATCCTTAAACGAAAACTTTGATGATGCTGAAGGTTGGATTCGACTTGTCGATGCTAACTGGTTTGCAGATGACCTTAAGTTAAATTTGTCGATTCAATTTCACGATGGCCGTGACCCGGAACTGTGGGAGATTTCTTGCCTCGGAGTAGTCGAGGAGTCTCTTTGCTCAAGTGGAACCGAGGCCCTTTCCGTTTCGAGTAATTCCCCATTACTGAAGCCTTTTTTAGAGCCGGTAGTTGACATTATGTTTTCCCAAAACTCAGTGGCGCCTGAGATTTTGTTCGGAATTGTTTGTTCATGCTGCATAGAAGTCATGGGCCGGCCAGAAAGCATCGTGAGATTTATGAATGCGGTGCCGACCATTAGGGGAATATCCAGTTCGAACTACGGACTACTCGGGCGATTCCCTGAGTCGGTGGCAAAACACGTTCTAGAGGCGTTAAAGGACAAGCCCATTATCACGAACGCGTTACCCGGGTGCCTGCCAAAGCTCTGGGACGGTTCAAAGCACGTGGACTATGGGCGACTGCAAGTACTTGAATTTGGACGGTCGTATATTATTGCAGAACAGTTTAGTGCCTGTCGCGTCTAGCAAAGGTCAGACGATTTCCCCCCCATGACTGAAGTGTAGGTAGATACCACATCATCCTGTCAACGTAGTAAGAGCGACAGTCCGCTTTGGGGCGTAAGCGGACTCACGCGCCCGAAAATGAGACAGGCACCCGGACTGGCGAAGAGCCGGGTGCCCCCCCTCCTTCCGCCCTGCCCGCCCGGGCAACTTGACGACCCTCGCCACAGGCGCAGAACGTCAACGCTCGCGTACCGGACGGTTGCGCCGCAAAAAAAAACCGGCGTACCGGGGCAGTCACAAAGTTTAGGCGCGGGCACTGCGGCCCGGCAGCGCCAGGCGCCGGCTGGCGGCGCTTGAAGCCGGGGCCGGCAAGCCGCCCGCCACCTTCAATGATTTTTCCTTGGCATCGCCGCGCAGGCGGAATACGGCCACCACATCGACCAGTTCGACGGCGCGGTCTTGCAGCGAGGATGCGGCGGCCGCCGCCTCTTCCACCAGGGCCGCGTTTTGCTGGGTGACCTGGTCCATTTGCGAAATGGCCTGGTTCACTTGCTCGATGCCGGCGCTTTGCTCGTGGCTGGCGTTGGCGATGTCGCCCATGATGTCCGTCACGCGGCGGATGCTGGCGACGATTTCTTCCATCGTCGCGCCCGCCTGGTCGACCAGCGCGCTGCCCGTGTTGACTTTATCTACCGAATCCTCGATCAAGCCCTTGATTTCCTTGGCAGCCGCTGCCGAACGCTGCGCCAGGTTGCGCACTTCCGTTGCCACCACGGCGAAGCCACGGCCCTGCTCGCCCGCGCGGGCCGCCTCGACGGCCGCATTCAGCGCCAAAATATTGGTTTGGAAGGCAATGCCGTCGATCACGCCGATAATGTCGGCGATCTTCTTCGCCGATTCGTTGATCGAACCCATCGTACCGACCACTTGCGCCACCACGGCTCCGCCCTTGCGCGCCACATCCGAGGCAGACACGGCCAACGAGTTCGCCTGACGCGCATTGTCCGTATTCTGGCGCACGGCCGAAGTCAGCTCTTCCAGGCTGGAGGCCGTTTCTTCCAGCGACGACGCCTGCTGCTCCGTGCGCACGGACAAGTCCGCGTTGCCGGCGGAAATCTGCGCAGCCGCCACGCTGACCGTATCGGCCGAGGCGCGCACGGTGGCGATCACGCCGACGATACGCTCCAGAAACTTGTTGAAGGCGGTGGCCGTGCGGCCCACTTCATCCATGCGCTCGACGGGCATGGCGGCGGACAGGTCCATCGAGGCGCTGACCCGCTCCAGCGTATGTTCGATATTGCCCAGGCCGCCACTGATGGTGCGGTAGATATGCCAGGCCAGCGCGCCCGTCAGCAGCACGGCCACGCCCAGCACGGCCAGCATGGTGTTGAACGCCGTGTCGTAGGCGGCCAGGCTTTCCGCTTTGACATCATCGACCAGCTTGTTGTTGTAGGCGATATGGTCATCCATGCTCTTTTTCGCGGCGGCGGCCGTGATGGCCAGCGGCGTGCCGGCCAGCAAGGTGGCGCGCACGCCATCCATGTCGCCCGCGTAGGCGGCGGCAAAGAATGGCACGAGCGCGCGGCGGTACGCTTCCATGGCGGCCTGGTCGGCGTCGAGCATCTTGCTGTCCGTCGCATCGTACAGGCGCTCGGCGCGGTAGGTGGCGATGACCTTGTCGAAATTCGTGTTGGCGTCGGCCACGGCCTTGTCCAGCGCCGTCTTGTCGGCCAGATTCGAGAACACGGACAGGCGATAGCCGGCCAGGCGCGAATCGGCCAGGAAACCCTTGGCCGCATTCAAGCCCTGGATGCTGGGAATGATGCGGTTTTGCACGGTGTCGAAACGTTCCTGGGCGCGCTGCAGCTGGATGGCGCCGCCGGCGCCCAGCAATAGCAGGGCCAGCAAGGCGATGGTGAGGGTCAGAATGAGTTGCTTGGTGATATTCATGGTGTTTCACAGTAAAAAGGTGGCCTGGCAAGGCCAGGCGGGATGAGTAGCTGCCGATCAGGTGGCCAGGACCGGCTGCAGGCGGCGCGGCCTTAGGCCGCCAGCGGGGCTGCGTCAGGCGTGCGGCGCAGCAAGTCGCCGTGCTGGCGGCAAAACGCCAGGCCCGCCTTGTGGCCCACGTCGAACAGCAGCTGCATGTTCGAGCTCGACCAGTCCAGGGTGTCGGGCCAGTGCTGTTCCGGGATGCCGCCCATCAAGTCGAGCTTCAGCAGACGCCGCTTGGGCTGGCCCGTGCGCGCATCCGTGTTGTGCTCGAGCTCAAACAGGCGCAGCTCGCTCTTGGAAATTTTCACCAGCGGCGTGATGATGGAGCGCACCCAGGCGTCGTACAGGTTGCGCGGCTTGCGCAACAGGCGCTCGTCGCCGAGGATGTCGAGGATGACCAGGGTGTCGGCGTCATAGTGCTCGCCCTTGCCTTCGATAAACGGGTCGAAATTGAGCGTGTCGAGGGCCGCGCCTTCGATGTAGTCGTCGCCGTCGATGGTCGTCGGCGCATACAGGAAGGGAAACGACAGCGCGGCGCGCACGTGGATGGGTTCGATCTCGTGCTTGCCCCAGATTTGCATGCGGTGCTCGCTGAGGTTGTAGGCATTGATGTAGAAATCGGGGCGCATGCGCGCCACGCCCGAGAAGTCGACGGCTTTTTCCAGGAAGGGCAAATGCGCGCACAGGCCCAGGCTTTTCGCGGACAGGTCCGATGGCGACAGCGACGACACCATCAGCTTGCCCCAGTCCGACCAGGCCGTGGGCACGCCCGCAAACGTTTGCTGGAACGCCTGAAAAAAAGGATTGTTGGCCGGCGGCTGGAAAGCGTCGCGGAAGGTGCTCGCGTGCATGCCCGGCTTCTGGAATACCTTGTAGTTGATCGGGATCATCTTGTAGATGCTGTCGGCCACGCCCGTGTCGGCCCAGCTTTGCAAGGCCTGGCGCGGCGTGGCCTCGTGCGGCGTCGTGTAAAGCAAACCCATCAGCACTCCCGCGCCGGACGCGGAAATGACGTCGAACTCGATGCCCTCATCGAGGAAAGCGGCCAGCGCGCCGGCGATCAGGGTGGAATTTGGTGCACCGCCACCCAGCAGCAAACCCGTTTTGCGGGCCGGTTTCGCGGTCGCGGCTGGCGCCGGATCCGGCGGCGTCGTCATCACTGTCTTCATGCACACTCCCTGAACGGAACGGGGCAGTCACCCCTTAATTGTTGGTTACTACACGCTTATGGCGCCTAATCCTGCACATGTCCCCGCAACCGCCGAAGCGATGCAATGTTGCAGAAACAGATATGAAATTAACATAAATAAATTCCTTATGGCAATTTCAATAACGTATGACTGGTATTCAGGAAGGGCATAAGCTGATGCTGTGCGGCATTGCTTGATGCGGCGCAGCAAATATAAATTTAGCGGATTAGGATTAATCGCTTTGGGGTAGGAATATTCCCCAACCCGCCGCCAGCGCGGGGGCCAGAGGTATCAAGCGATGGATGCAGGGTCGGGAGGGGACGCGGAAAAATGCAGGTGGGTACACAGATGGTCAACAAAGACACGGATTTTGGGCGACAGGTGGCGGCTCGACGGCCATAGCACCCAGAACTTGCTCGAGTACAGCAAGCTGTCGGCCAGCACGGCTTGCAGTTCACCGCGTGCGATGGCGTCGCGCACGATAAAGTCGGGTAAATAGGCGAGGCCCACGCCCTGCGTGGCGGCACCGATCAAGGCTTCGATATTGTTGCAGGTCAATGCGGTCGGCAAGCGCAGCTCGCCGCTGCTGTCGCCCTCGGCGCGCTGCAGCGCCCATTCCTGCAACTTGCCCGTGGTGGGGAATTTATAGCGCACGCAGGCGTGCCCTTCCAGCGCACGCGGCGTGGCCGGCACGCCATGGCGGGCGAAGTACGCGGGAGAACCGACGATGGCAAAGGCAAACGGCCCCAGTTCGCGCGCCATCAGCCGCGAATCCGTGAGCGTTCCGCTGCGCACGGCCACGTCGACGCCCTCGGCCACCACGTCGACCAGGCGGTCGTTGAAATCAAGGTCGAGCTCGATCTCCGGGTACTGGCGCGTAAAATCGGCCAGCAGGGGCAGGATGATGCGGTAGCCGATCACGGGCAGGCTGACGCGCAGCTTGCCGCGCGGCGCCTCGGCCAGGTGCGACAGTTCCGCCTCGGCATCGCCCAGGTCGGCCAGGATGCGCTGGCAGCGCTCGTAAAACAGCGCGCCCTCGTTGCTCAGGCTGATGCGCCGCGTGCTGCGGTTGAGCAGGCGCACGCCCAGCTTTTCTTCCAGCCGCGCCACGCTCTTGCCCACGGCCGAAGCCGACACGCCGAGCAGCCGCCCGGCCGCCACATAACTGGAAGTTTCCGCCGCGCGCACGAAGGCGGCTATGCCGTTCAAATTATCCATGCGACCTCAATTAGGGAATATTTGTCCGTTATGAGTGGATTTTCAGCCACTTTTTCATGGATTACATCCATATTATCATCGAATTCCCTCTTTCTGGAATCATTCCCATGGATACGAATCACCGCATGCAGCCTGCCTCCGCGTCCCGGCGCGCCTTCGTGCTGGCCGCCGTCTGCCTCGCTGCGCTGTGCATGCCGCTCAGTTTTACGGGGCCGGCTATCGCCATTCCCGCCATCGCCGCCGACCTGCGCGGCACGCCGCTGGCGCTGGCCTGGATCACAAATGCCTTCATGCTCAGCTTTGGCGGCTGCCTGATGGTGGCCGGCGCGCTGGCCGACCGTTATGGCCGCAAGCGCGTGTTCTTGCTGGGCATGGCTGTGTTTTCCGCCGCCGCGCTGGCCTTGGCGGCCGCGCCCGCCATCCTGTGGCTCGACGTGCTGCGCGCCGTCCAGGGCCTGGGCTGCGCCATGGCCCTGTCGAGCGGACTGGCGGCCCTGGCTCAGGAATTCGACGGCCCGGCCCGCGCGCGCGCCTTCAGCCTGATCGGCACGGCCTTCGGCGTGGGCCTTGCCTTCGGCCCCTTCCTGGCCGGCACCTTGATCACGCACACGGGCTGGCGCGCCATCTTCATCGTCACGGCCGTGGCCGGCCTGGCCGCCCTGCTGGCCGCCGCGCGCGCCATGCGCGAAACGCGCGACCCGCAAGCGCAAGGCGTCGATTGGCCCGGCGCCCTGACGTTTACGGGCGCGCTCTCCCTGTTTACCTATGGCTTGCTGCAGGCGCCGCACAAAGGCTGGGCCAGCGCCGCCAGCCTGGCGCTGCTCGGTGGCGCGGCCTTGCTGCTGGCCGCGTTCATCCGCGTGGAGCGGCGCGCCGCGCGGCCCATGCTGGACTTGACCCTGTTCCGCCTGCCCGCCTTTGCCGGCGTGCAATTGCTGGCCGCCGCGCCCGCGTTTTCCTTCGTCGTGCTGCTCGTATTGCTGCCGGCCCGCTTCATCGGCATCGAAGGCTACAGCCCGCTGGAGGCGGGACGCATGATGATCGCCCTGTCCGCGCCCATGCTGGTGCTGCCGGTCCTGGCCGGCCTGGCGGCGCAACGCCTTGCCGCCGCGCACATCTGCGCCAGCGGCCTGCTGCTGGCGGCGGGCGGCTTGCTGTGGCTGTCGACCTGCGCGCCAGGCCAGTCGCCCACCAGCTTGCTGGGGCCACTGCTGCTGATCGGCTGCGGCATCAGCCTGCCCTGGGGCTTGATGGATGGCCTGGCCATCAGCGTCGTGCCCGTCGAGCGGGCCGGCATGGCGGCCGGCATCTTTAACACGACGAGGGTGGCGGGCGAAGGCCTGGCGCTGGCCATCGTCAGCGCGCTGCTGGGCACGTTTACTGTCGCGGCGCTGGGCCATGTCGACCTTGCCGGCATCGGCGCGGAACAGGCGGCGCACGCGGGCTCCTTCCTGGCGCTGGGCGAGCTGCGCCATGCGGCCACCCTGCTGCCGCAGGCTGGCGCCGCCGAACTGGCGCAAGCGTACGGCACGGCCTTTTGCCACTTGCTGTATGTGCTGGCCAGCATTACGACGACCTCGGCCCTGCTGATTCTGGTCTTCCTGCGGCATCCTGCCCTTGCCGCAACGGACTCGACCACCCTGCCCGCCTGCGACACTCCCTCCTGATCTCCTCCTGCCATACACGGCGGCGCCCACGCGCCGTCGCCCGCCTTTGATGTTTCTCCGCAACACCCACAAAGTTTCCGAACAACGCCAAGAACAAAACGAGTTTACTTATCAAAGCGCTTTGAACTATACTCAAAGCGCTTTGAAACATAGTTAAAGCGCTTTGGTTGTGCAAAGTGATGCGCGCCGATCCCACATCTATAAAAACACTGGAGACACAATGAACAAATTTTTCTTGAAAGCGTTGCCAGCGGCAGTGCTCATGGCCTTGAGCGCGTCGGCCCAGGCTGCCCTGCCGATCGACTTCGGCGGTTACATCCGCTCGGGCATCGGCACCAGCAGCGAAGGCGGCAAGGAAGCGTGTTTCGGCCTGGCCGGCGCCTCGTCCAAATATCGCCTGGGCAATGAGTGCGAAACCTACGGCGAGCTGAAATTCGGCGGCGAAGCCTTCAAGGCAGCGAACGGCACCACCTTCCGCATCAATACCCTGGTGGCGTTCTCCGTCAACCAGAACCAGGACTGGGAACAATCGGACCCGTCGTGGCGCGAAATGAACGTGGTGGCGGACAAGATCGGCACGGGCGCCTTCGCCGAAGCGCGCGCCTGGGTCGGCAAGCGCTACTACGACCGCCAGGACGTGCACATCACCGATTACTACTTCTGGAATAACAGCGGCCCTGGCGCCGGCCTGGAAAACATCGACCTGGGCGCGGCCAAGCTGGCCTACGCCATCGTGCGCACGGCCGACGACGGCGACAGCAAGCGCATGGGACTGTCCCACGACTTGCGCTTCTCCGGCATCAAGGTCAATCCGGACGGCGAACTGACCTTGGGCCTGCAATTCAACCAGAAACGCAACGCGCAAGGCGCAGCCCCCATCGCCAGCGGCCACTTGCTGACCATCATGCATACGCAAGGCAATCTGCTGGGCGGCTTCAACAAGGTGGCACTGCAGTACGGCAAAGGCAGCGCGGCCAACACGGGCGGCTTCAGCCTGGGCGCCAGCAAGGATGACAAGGTCGTGCGCCTGACGGAACAAATCATGATCCAGCCCAAAGGTTCCTGGTCGGGCATGGGTACCTTCGTCTACGAAGACAAGGAAACGGCAGGCGTGAGCAGCAAGTGGACGTCGATCGGCGCGCGCCCCGTCTACCACTTCACGGACAACTACAGCCTGGCCGTGGAACTGGGCCACGACATCGTCAAGCCGGAAGGCGGCGAAAGCCGCAACCTGACCAAGCTGACCTTCGCGCCGCAACTGTCGGCCGGCAACAGCTTCTGGTCGCGCCCCGTGCTGCGCGCCTTCTACACCTACGCCAAATGGAACAAGGCAGCCCAGTCGGCCGCCGCGGCGGAATCGGCGCTGTCGTCGACGGGCGTGTTCGGTGGCAAGACCAATGGCAGCTCGATGGGCTTCCAGGTGGAAAGCTGGTGGTAATCGCCGGCATCTAGAACGTCGGCAAGCGTCCCCGGACGCTTGCCGGTGGCAGCAACAACGCCCGCATTTCGGGGCAGGCAGTAACCGGACCCACCATTTCGCCGCTGCACGCGATGGCCGGCAGCTTCAATGTAGTGATTCAGCAGTATCCTCTTTTAGCGCGGGCGCCCCTGGGTTTGCCCGCGTATTTTTTTGGGCGCCGCCGCCGCAGGTCATACCCCTGATCATTCCGGCATTTATCAGATAAACTACCCTTCATCGCACCGCATCGCTCCCGACCCACCCCATACGCAGCATTCATGAACCTCAAAAATCTCGCCAGAACGCTAGGAATATCCGAAACCACCGTCAGCCGCGCCTTGAATGGCTATCCGGAAGTGAGCGAACGCACGCGCGAGCGGGTGCTGGCCGCCGCGCAGGCGGCCGGCTACCGCCCCAATCCCATGGCGCGCAGCCTGGCTGTGGGGCGCACGAACATCGTCGGCATCATCTACCCGCTGATGCCGAACGACCTGGCCGACCCCATGTTCATCGACATCGTGGGCGGCATGTCCGAAGCGCTGGAAGCGCAGCAGATGGACATGATGATCGCGCCCGCCTCGGCCACCAACGAATTCCACACGTATGAACGCATGGTCAAGGGCCGCCGCATCGATGGCTTGATCGTCGGGCGCACGAAACCGTTCGACGAGCGCATCGCCTACTTGGCGCAGCAGGGCATGCCGTTCGTCGCGCATGGCCGCACGCAGCTGAACCAGCCGCATGCGTGGTTCGACTACGACAACGAAGCGGGCATGCGCCTGGCCGTCGAGCGCCTGGCGCAGCTGGGCCACCAGCGCATCGGCCTGATCAGCGCCACGCCAGACCTGAACTTCGTGCGCCAGCGCGTCGAGAGTTTCCAGCACGCCATGCAGGCGGGCGGCCTGGCCGTCGATCCCGACAACCTTGTCGACAATGCGCACGACCGCCGCGCCGGCTACCAGGCCATGCAGCGCCTGCTGGCCCGCTCGCCGCGCCCCACCGCCGTCATCGTCGACAACCACATGTCGGGCGTGGGCGCCGTGCGCGCCCTGCTCGACGCGGGCATCGCCATCGGCCGCGAAATGTCGCTGATCGTCTGGGGCGTGATGGAAGATTCCCTGGCTGGCCACAACGTCACCACCGTCGTCCAGCCCGACCCGCGCGGCGCCGGCGCGAAGATGATCCACATGCTGCTGGCCCTGATGGACGGCACGCCCGTCACCGACCTGCAGGAATTGTGGCCGTGCGAACTGCTGCCGGGCGAGTCGGCGGGACCAGTAATCCACGCCTGATTTACCCCTAGAGCAAACTACAGGGGTCGGTCACTGCATTGGAATGCATCCCATTGGGACGCATTCCCCCTCAGGTCCGACCCCAGCCTCTGCTTGGGGTTTCGTAAAACGCCCTCTTCCGCTCTGTTTTGCCCTCCTGAATCACCCTCATAAAAAAATCGTATGTCTGGCGCGTGTATCGCTTTACTTTTCAAAGCGCTTTGAACTATACTCATTTCATACCCAAAGCGCTTTGAATTTTAAAATAAGACGTTCGCCTACCAACCAGCAGCGCCGCCCTGATAGCCACGGCTACAGGCACTTTTAAGAAATCATTCATGCCGACCATCCAGAACAATCTCGCCCACCTGCCCGCCGACTGGTGGCGCAGCGCCGTCATCTACCAGGTCTATCCACGCAGCTTCCTCGACAGCAATGGCGACGGCATCGGCGACTTGCCCGGCATCACCTCCAAGCTCGATTACATCGCCGCCCTGGGCGCCGACATCGTCTGGATCTCGCCCTTCTTCACGTCGCCGATGAAAGACTTCGGCTACGACGTGGCCGACTTCTGCGACGTCGATCCCATGTTCGGCACCCTGGCCGATTTCGACCGCCTGGTGGCGCGCGCCCATGAACTGGGCCTGAAAGTGATGATCGACCAAGTGCTGTCGCACTCGTCCGACGTCCACCCGTGGTTCGTGGAAAGCCGCTCCAGCCGCGACAATCCCAAGGCCGACTGGTATGTGTGGGCCGACCAGAAACCGGACGGCACGCCGCCGAACAACTGGCTCTCCGTGTTCGGCGGTTCCGCCTGGCAATGGGAGCCGCGCCGCGGCCAGTACTACCTGCATGATTTTCTCGTCAGCCAGCCCGACCTGAACTTCCACAACCCGGCCGTGCAGCAAGCGCAGCTGGACAACCTGCGTTTCTGGCTCGAGCGCGGCGTCGACGGTTTCCGCTTCGATTCCTGCAACTTCCCCTACCACGACCAGTTGCTGCGCGACAATCCGCCCGCCGCGCAGCGCGATGCGAGCAGCGTGTCGGCCATCAACCCGTACGGCATGCAGGCGCACATGTACGACAAGACGCAGCCGGAAAACATCGCCTACCTGCAGCGCGTGCGCGCCATCCTTGATGAATACCAGGCCATTTCCATCGGCGAAGTGGGTGACGACAATGCGCTGGCCACGATGGCCGCCTACACGGGTGCCGACAAGCTGAACATGGCTTACAGTTTCAACTTGCTGACGGCCGAGTTTTCCGCCGCGCATATCCGCAAGCAGGTGGAAGAATTCGAAGCGCAAGTGGCCGACGGCTGGGCATCCTGGTCCGTGGGCAACCACGACAGCGTGCGCGTGATGACGCGCTGGGGCGGCGAGAACCCGTCGCCGTCGCTGGCCAAGGTGGTGCTGGCCGTGCAGGCGGCCTTGAAAGGCACGCCCTGCCTGTATCAGGGCGACGAGCTGGCCCTGACGGAAGCGGACATTCCTTTCGAAGCGCTGCAAGACCCGTACGGCATCCCGTTCTGGCCCCAGTTCAAGGGCCGCGACGGCTGCCGCACGCCGATGCCATGGGTGGCCGATGCGCCGCATGGCGGCTTCAGTAATGCCAAACCTTGGCTGCCCGTGCCGCCCGAGCATCTGGCGCGCGCCGTCGATGTGGAAGAAAACGATGCCGGCTCGCCGCTGCGCTTTGCGCAAAACATCCTCGCCTGGCGCCGCACCCTGCCGCAGTTGCTGCGCGGCGATATCGTCTTCTTCGATGCGCCGGAACCCGTGCTGGCCCTGCGCCGCGACTTGCCGGGACAGCCGTCCGTGCTGGCCGCCTTCAACCTGGGCACGGAGGCGGTCACCTTCGCCTGGCCTGACGCGGGGCCAGCAGCCGGCCTGGCCGGTCACGGCTTGCCAGGCAGTAAAGATGGCCAGCAGATCAGCCTGCCCCCGCATGGCGGCTGGTTCGGCACGCACGCTTAAACAGTACCCTTTGGCGGCCATGCCGCCAATTACAATAACGAGCCCCGCGCATCAGCGGGGCCAAATTGAGAGAACGAGGACGACATGGCTGGACTGAAATTAACAGGCCTGAAGAAGGCATATGGCGACGTGCAAACCCTGCACGGCATCGACCTGGAGATCGCCGATGGCGAATTCATGGTCTTCGTGGGCCCGTCGGGTTGCGGCAAATCCACCTTGCTGCGCAGCATCTGCGGCCTGGAAGAAATCAGCGGCGGCGACTTATTCATCGGCAAGACGCGCATGAACGACGTGCCGCCCGCCAAGCGCGGCATCGCCATGGTGTTCCAGAGCTACGCCCTGTACCCGCACATGAGCGTGGCACAGAACATGGCCTTCGGCCTGAAACTGGCCGGCATGAGTAAAGTACAGATCGCCGACGCCGTGCAGCGCGCCGCGCAAATCCTGCGCATCGAACCTTTGCTCGAACGCAAGCCGAAAGACTTGTCGGGCGGCCAGCGCCAGCGCGTCGCCATCGGCCGCGCCATCGTGCGCAAACCCGACGTCTTCCTGTTCGACGAACCGCTGTCGAACCTGGACGCCTCCTTGCGCGTGCAGATGCGCATCGAACTGGCGAATCTGCACCGCGAATTGCGCTCGACCATGATTTACGTCACGCATGACCAGGTCGAGGCGATGACCCTGGCCGACCGCATCGTCGTGCTCAACGCGGGACGCATCGAACAGGTGGGCGCACCGCTCGAGCTGTACCACCATCCCGCCAACCTGTTCGTGGCCGGCTTCCTCGGTTCGCCCCGCATGAACTTCCTCAAAGGCAAGATCCACAGCTATATCGACGGCGTGGCCACCATCGCCACCAACGCGGGCGGCATGCTGCAGGCGGCGTTGACGCAGCCGCTGGCCAGCGGTATGCCCGTCACCGTCGGCGCGCGCCCCGAGCACGTGCAGGCATGCGCGCCCGGTGCCGCTGCCGCCATCACGGCCACCGTGCAGGCGGTGGAAAAACTGGGCGACATCAGCTATCTGTATGTGCACGTCCCGGGCGGCGACGAGCCGCTGGTGGTGCGCGCCGATGCGGATACGGACTGGGCGATTGGCCAGTCCGTATCGCTGCAGGTGGCGCCCGCCCGCGTCCACGTGTTCGACGAGCACGGCCAGACCCGCACCTGATCTATCCGCTTTAGGGGCTAGGCGCTACAGGCGCCGCCTGGCCTGGTTGCATCGTTTCAGCCTTGATACTCAACATAAACTTAGCATAAAAAAAGATACTGGAGATTGACATGTCCTTCACGCACCCGAAACGCAGCTTCATCAAAACCACCCTGATCGCCGCCGCCCTGGCCGGCATCGGCAACCTGGCCGCCGTCAGCATGGCGAACGCGGCCGAAGCAGGCACCCTGTTGATCTGGATCAATGGCGACAAAGGCTACAAGGGCCTGGCCAAGGTCGGCGAAGAATTCACCAAGAAAACGGGCGTCAAGGTCGTCGTCGAACACCCGGAAGATGCGCCGAACAAATTCCAGCAGGCCGCCGCCGCCGGCAAGGGCCCGGACATCTGGATCTGGCCGCATGACCGCATCGGCGGCTGGATCGACGCAGGCTTGCTGCAACCAGTAACGCCAAGCAAGGAAGCGCGCGCCGCCATCCTGCCGCTGGCCTGGAATGCCTTTACCGTGGGCGGCAAGACCTGGGGCTACCCGATCTCGATCGAAGCCGTCGCCCTCGTCTACAACAAGGACCTGGTGCCGACCCCGCCTAAGACCTTCGAGGAAATCGCCGCGCTGGACAAGAAACTCTCCGCACAAGGCAAGAAAGCCATCCTGTGGGATTACACGAATACCTATTTCACGTGGCCTTTGCTGGGCGCGGGCGGCGGCTTCCCGTTTGAAGTCAAGTCCGACGGCCGCTACGATGCAGCGAAAACGGGCGTGAACAATGCCGGTTCGCAAGCCGGCGTGAATGCGCTGATGACTCTGATCAACAGCGGCGCCATGCCGAAGGGCGCGGGCTACGCGGAAATGGAAGCGGGCTTCAACCAGGGCAAGATCGCCATGATGATCAACGGCCCATGGTCGTGGGACAATGCGCGCAAATCGAAGATCAATTACGGCGTGGCGACGATTCCTACCGTGGCAGGCAAGACGGCCACCCCATTCGTGGGCGTGCTGGGTGCGATGATTTCGAAAGCCAGTCCGAACAAGGACCTGGCGACGGAATTTCTGGAAAACCAGATGCTGCAGCTCAATGGCCTGAAAACCATCAACGCCGACGTCCCGCTGGGCACGCCAGCGAACAAGGTGCTGTTCGCGGAATTGAAAGCCAATCCGAACATCCAGGCGACGATGGAAAGCGCCCAAGCGGGCCGCCCGATGCCGAACAATCCGGAAATGGGCCGCTTCTGGTCGTCGATGCAATCGGCGCTGGAAAACATCACCCAGGGCCGCCAGACGACCAAGGATGGCCTGGATGCGGCGGCGAAGCGGATTACGACCGCCAATTAATTAGCTTTAGGTAGGTCGGATTAGGCCCGAAGGGCCGTAATCCGACAAACATTGTTGGCGGCTGATGTCGGATTACACGGCGCAGCCGCTAATCCGACCTACGCCACCACGCTTGACATCCAGCATCCATCTTCACAGGTATCCCATCGTGCGCAAGTTTATCGGCCCTACGGTATTGACCATCAGCATGGCGCTGGGTCTGTATCTGCTCTTCATGTTGTACATTTCCGGCCAGACCATGCTGGCCGCCGTCTTCCTCGGCTTGCTGACCCTGACGACGTTTGTCTTCACGTCGCCGCGCGCCTATGCCTACCGTTATCTGTTTCCCGGCATCACGGCGGTGATCGTCTTCGTGCTGCTGCCGATGGTGTACACGGTGTCGATCGGCTTTACCAATTTCAGTTCGCGCAACCTGCTCACCTATGACAGGGCCACGCAATACCTGCTCGACGAGACGCAGCGCGTGGAAAGCGCCGGCTATGCCATGACCGTGCATGCCGACAACAAGGAATACCGCTTGCGCCTGGAAAGCCCGGACACGGGCGAAGTGCTGCTGACGCCGCCGCTGGCCCTGAAGCGCGCCGTCCCGCTGAAGGTGGACGTGGCGCCGGCTGACCCCGTGCAGGCGCCCGTGCTGGCCCCTGCCCTGCCCATCAAGGACATCATCGCCCTGCAAAAGGATTTGAAGCTGCTGACGCTTATCCTGCCGAACAGGATCGAGCTGCGCATGGTGGGCTTGCGCGAATTCGGCCCCGTCGCGCATGTCTACAAACAATTGCCGGACAAGACCCTCAAAAAAGTCGCCACGGGCGAACTCGTGACGCCGAACTTCAAGACGGGCTTTTATGAAATGCCGGACGGCAGCAAACTGGAACCGGGCTTCAAGGTCAATGTGGGCTTTGCCAACTTCGTGAAAATCTTCTCCGATGAAGCGTTCCGCGGCCCCTTCCTGCGCATTTTCGTCTGGACCATCGTCTTCGCCCTGATCAGCGTGGCCACCACGACGGGCCTGGGCATGGTGCTGGCCGTGCTGCTGAACTGGGATGCGCTGCGCTTCCGCGGCCTGTACCGCACGCTGCTGTTCCTGCCCTACGCCGTGCCGGGCTTTATCTCCATCCTGGTCTTCAAGGGGCTGTTCAACAACAACTTCGGCGAAATCAACCTCGTGCTCGACGCCCTGTTCGGCATCAAGCCCGCCTGGTTCTCGGACACCACGCTGGCCAAGGCCATGATCCTGATCGTCAACACCTGGCTCGGCTACCCCTACATGATGGTGGTGTGCATGGGTCTCATCAAGGCGATCCCGTCGGACCTGTACGAAGCGTCGGCCCTGGCCGGCGCGGGACCGCTGACGAATTTCTTCAAGATCACCCTGCCGTTGATCATCAAGCCGCTGACGCCGCTGATGGTGGCCAGCCTGGGCTTCAACTTCAATAATTTCGTGCTGATCAGCTTGCTGACGGGCGGGCGTCCCGATTTCCTCGACACAACGTTACCGGCCGGCACGACGGACTTGCTCGTGTCCTACACCTACCGCATCGCGTTCGAGGATTCCGGCCAGAACTTTGGCCTGGCCGCCGCCATCTCGACCCTGATCTTCTTCCTCGTGGCCGCGATTTCGCTGGTCAACATGCGCCTGACGCGCATGAACAAAGCATAAAGGACAGCATATGGCTATCGTTGTCGACCGTTCCAACCGCTGGCGCATCCTGGCGGCCCACGTCGCCGTGATCGCGCTGATCGCGCTGGTGATGTTCCCCTTCCTGATGATCCTGTCGATTTCTTTGCGACCAGGCAACTTCGCCTCGGGCAGTTTGATCCCGCCCGAGATCAGCTTCGAGCACTGGCGATTGGCGCTGGGCATGTCTTACCAGGCGCCCAACGGCGCCCTGGTCGAGCCGGACTTCCCCGTGCTGCTGTGGCTGTGGAATTCCATCAAGGTGGCCAGCATGAGCGCCACCGTCACCGTGCTGCTGTCGACCACCTGCGCGTATGCGTTCGCGCGCATGCAATTCCGCTTCAAGTCGCAGACGCTGTCCGCGCTGATGCTGCTGCAGATGTTCCCCGCCGTGCTGGCCCTGGTGGCCATCTACGCCATCTTCGACGTGCTGGGCAGCTACGTGCCGTGGCTGGGCATCGACCACCACGGCAGCCTGGTGCTGGCCTACACGGGCGGCATCGCCCTGCATATCTGGACCATCAAGGGCTATTATCAAACCATCCCCGTCGAGATCGAGGAAGCGGCCAAGGTCGACGGCGCCACGCAGTGGCAGGCCTTCGTCTACGTGCTGCTGCCGATGACGGTGCCCATCCTGATGGTGGTGTTTTTGTTGTCCTTCATCGGCGCCATCATCGAATACCCGATCGCGTCCGTGCTGCTGCATGAGCAGAACAACCTGACCCTGGCCGTCGGTTCGAAACTGTTCCTGTACGAGCAAAAATACCTGTGGGGCGACTTCGCCGCGGCGGCCATTTTGTCCGGCTTGCCCATCACGGCCGTGTTCCTGCTGGCGCAAAAATGGATGATCTCCGGCCTGACGGCTGGCGGCGTGAAGGGCTGACCATGCGACGCTCCCTGACCACGCTGGCCGCCCTGCTCCTGTGCGCTTCGGCGCAGGCAGGCAGCTTCAGCTTCGCTGACAACCCCATCGTCTACTTTGCCGTCACGGACCGTTTCGCCAACGGCAATCCCCGCAACGACCACAGTTACGGCCGCGCCGCCGACCCGCAAGGCGGCGACGTGGGCAGCTTTCACGGCGGCGACATCGCCGGCATCACGCAGCAGCTCAAAGCCGGCTATTTCAAGGAACTGGGCGTCAATGCCCTGTGGATCACGGCACCGTACGAACAGATCCACGGCTGGGTAGTGGGCGGCAAGCAGCAATTCCAGCACTACGCCTACCACGGCTACTGGGCGCTCGACTACACCACGATGGACGCCAACATGGGCACGCGCGACGAGCTGCGCGAGATGATCGCCACCGCCCACGCGCAAGGCATCCGCGTGCTGTTCGACGTGGTGCTGAACCACCCCGGCTATGCGGACTTGCGCACCCTGGCCGAATACAAGGTGCCCGTGCTGTGGCCCGGCCATGACAAGGCCGCGCTGCGCGATTATCACAGCTTCATCGACTACAACAACTTCGAATTCAAGCAATGGTGGGGGCCGGACTGGGTACGCGCCGGCCTGCCCGGCTATTCCGATGGCGGCAAGGACGACTACACGATGCAGCTGGCCTACCTGCCCGACTTCCGCACGGAGAGCGGCAAGGCCGTGGGTTTGCCGCCAATTTTGCAGCGCAAGACGGACACGCGTGCCGTCGCCCTGCCCGGCACCACGGTGCGCGGCTATCTGGTGCACTGGCTGGCCGACTGGGTGCGCGAATTCGGCGTCGACGGTTTCAGGGCCGACACCGTCAAGCACGTGGAGCCGGCCAGTTGGCTGGCCCTGCGCGCAGCGGCCACGGAAGCATTGAAGGACTGGAAGACGCGCCATCCCGAACAGAAGATCGACGACGCACCGTTCTGGATGACGGGCGAAGCGTGGGGCCATGGCCCCGAGCGCAGCAGCTGGTTTGATGCCGGCTTCGACTCGATGATCAATTTCGACTTTCAACACCGCGCGGGCGGCGACTGGAAAAGCATCGACGGCGTGTACCGCCAGTACGCGGGCTTGCTAGGCAAGCGCATTGGCAATGAGCCTCGCTACGACATCCTGTCGTACATCTCCTCGCACGACACTAGCCTGTTCCCGCGCGATCAATTGAAGCACGGCTTGAGCGCCCTGCTGCTGGCACCGGGCGGCGTGCAGCTGTTCTATGGCGATGAAAGCGCGCGCCTGCCTGGCACGGCGCCCATCGGCGACGAACAGCAGGCGACCCGCTCCGATATGAACTGGTCGTCGCTCGATGCTCCCACCCTCGCGCATGCGCGCAAGCTGGGCCAGTTCCGGCTGCGCCACCCTGGCCTGGCGCGCGGTGAACACCGGTTCATCAACGACAAGCCGTACGCCTTCGCCCGCGTGATGGATGGTGACGCCATCATCGCCGTGCCCGAGGCGCAAGGCGCCGTCTCGTTGAAAGTCCACGGTGTCTTTGCCGATGGCGCCCTGCTGCGCGACGCCTACACGCAGCAAACCTACATCGTCAAAGATGGTGCCGTCGCGGTACACGCGACCGGCACCGTCCTGTTAGAAAAGGCAGCACCATGAGTACCTATGACATTTTAGTAGTTGGCGGCGCCGGCATCGACACCATCGTGCGCGTTCCCGACCTGCGATTGCCCGTGGCCGATTCGCTGCACGTGCCGCCCATCCGCGACTACGTGGCGCACACGGGCAATGGCGTGGCGCTCGGTTGCCACGCGCTGGGCCTGCGCTGCAAGTTCATCGATTTCATCGGCGACGATGCGCAAGGCGCAGCCATCCTGCAGCGCTATAAAGAGACCAAGCTCGATTTTTCACACATCGTCGAACCGTCGGGCACGCGGCGCAGCGTCAACCTGGTCGACCCACAGGGGCGCCGGCTGTCGCTGTACGACGGCCGCCACCCGGAAGACCTGCGCATGCCGGCCGCGTTTTATCTTCCCTACCTGGGGCCGGCGCGCCACGCGCACTTTTCCATCATGGACTGGGTGGCCGCACTGTTTGACGATGCGCAAGCCTGCGGCACGACGGTGTCGACCGATTTGCACGACTGGGATGGCGTCAACCCGCACCACAAGGTCTTTGCGCTGCGCGCCGACCTGGTGTTTCTCAGCACGGCGGCGCTGGGCGAGCGTACGGAGTCCGTCATGCGCGAAATTATTTCGCAAGGCCGCGCGCAGGCCGTGATCGCCATGGCGGGCGCGCACGGCGCCTACCTGCTGGAACGGGGCAGCGCGTCCGTGCGCCACACTCCGACGGCGGGATTGAAGCTGCCCGTGGTGGACACGAATGGCGCCGGCGACTCGTTCGTCGCCGCCTTCCTGCACGCCTGGCTGGCAGGATTGCCGCTCGACGAAGCCATGCGCCGCGGCGCCATCGGCGGCGCGTTTGCCTGCGCCCAGCATGGCACGCATGAACGGTTCATCGGCCAGGCAGAGCTGCAGCAATACGACGCTGTTTCCCAAGCAAACCCGCCTTGGTAAGCCTGGGGGGACGTGAGCCGCCTAAGGGCGAGATTGCAAGTCACTCAATCGTCTTGACGTTTTTAGTGAACTCCGCACGAATGGAGCAAGATCTGTGCGACAGTTTATCTTTTGCCATGATTGTGTGAGTCTGTTCACGTATGAATGCAAAATCATAAGCCACGATGTGCAAGTTTACTTCCGCATTAGTATAGGTCGCATCGAATCGATCTTCCACTGGCTGCCTATAACTTCTGGTCCGTGAATCATTTTCCGGGGCGATAAAAGGAATATCACGTATCGATTTTGCGGCTCCAAATTTCCGGGTCAATTCCGCTCGTAGATGCTGAAAAGATGCGCATTTTGCAGTCGCCTCGACGTATGTCATATCCTCGCCATTAGTCGTTATTTTTTCTTCCCAATCATCGTCAGTGCCATGCAGCCGATAATTTCGCATCGTTGAACCTGAAAATCCATAAAGAAAATTAACTTGAGTCACCCCGTCATTTGAAAAAAATAAAGTTGCAACGCCTGGGAATTGGTCGAGAAATTTCGTTGATATGCTGGCGAATATCCCTGGGCCCCTTTGGCCAAAAGTTGCATTGGGGATTTTTTCTAGCACGTCCTTTCTCGTATCGCCAATCAGAATCGGCTTATCAAAATAATCAGTCAACGCAACTGTGGCTAGCCGGCGAACGGTCATTGGAGGCGTCGCCGTTTCGGTCGTAGCAGATATGGCGGGAGGCGTGTCCGATACTGGAGACTGCGATGGTGTCGGTGTAATTGCTTGCGCAACCGGCTGGGCCATGGACTCACTCGTAGCCGACGCCACGTCGCCCACGCTTGTGGGTGGGAGCATTTTCTGCGTCGCTGTTGGTGGCGCAGCAGGCGGTGCGGCGGGCGACAAATCTTTTGTTTTGAAAAACTGATGCCATGCAAAAAAAATCAATCCACCTGCAAAAATAATGGCAAGTAGCGGACGGCGCCGAAGGAGTGCTAAACCAGCTTCGAATTCGCGCTCGAAGCGCTCGGACCATGTTTCGTTAGGAACAGTCACATTTTCCTCCTGCCGTTGGGTCAGTTGATCAAGTAGTCTAGCACCTGCTGACGGCGGGTATGCGGCGCCGGCGCAATCTGATTGCGTGCTCCCAAAAAGGAGGGGATGGACGGCAAGCGTACTGCCATGGTTGTCTTGAAGTACGCGCAAAGCCACTGCCATCTGAAAGCGGCGCGACATGGCCAATTAGTCAAACGAAATTAATAACGTCGCTGCGCACTGCCGGCCGGTGTTGTGTTCGCCAGTGCAGCGTGTGGATACTGCAGCGTACCCAGGACGTTGACGCGCTTGCTGCGCGCGCAAAATTTGAGGAAGCAATTAGCTTATAACTTAATATTCTATCAAGCGTAGCAAGCAGTTAACGGGGGCATGGCACAATGGCTGCGAATTTCAAACGCTTCACCACCGCAGCCCATTCGAACCGGAGACCACATGAGAATCGAAACCCTGGCCGTGCACGCCGGCTACACCCCCGACCCGACCACCAAGGCCGCCGCCGTCCCCATCTACCAGACGGTGGCCTACGCCTTCGACAATGCCCAGCATGGCGCCGACCTGTTCGACCTCAAGGTCGCCGGGAACATCTACACGCGCATCATGAACCCCACGCAGGACGTGCTGGAAAAGCGGGTCGCGGCGCTGGAAGGCGGCGTGGCCGCGCTGGCCGTCGCATCGGGCATGGCGGCGATCACCTACGCGATCCAGACCATCGCCGAAGCGGGCGACAATTTCATCTCCGCCAGCCAGCTGTATGGCGGCACCTACAACCTGTTTGCCCACACCCTGCCGCAGATCGGCATCGAAGTGCGCTTCGCCGACGCGCGCCAGCCCGAGACCTTCGCCGCCCTGATCGACGCGCGCACCAAGGCCATCTTCTGCGAATCGATCGGCAACCCGCTGGGCAACGTGACGGACGTGGCGAAACTGGCCGAAATCGCGCATGCGCACGGCATCCCGCTAATCGTCGATAACACGGTACCGAGCCCCTATCTGTTCCGCCCCATCGAGCATGGCGCCGACATCGTCGTCCATTCGCTGACCAAATACCTGGGCGGCCACGGCACCACCGTGGGCGGCGCCATCGTCGACAGCGGCAAATTTCCGTGGGCCGAACACAAGGAGCGTTTCAAGCGCCTGAACGAACCGGACGTGTCCTACCACGGCGTCGTCTACACGGAAGCGTTCGGCCCCGCCGCCTTCATCGGCCGCGCGCGCGTCGTCCCGCTGCGCAACATGGGCGCGGCCATTTCGCCGCTCTCCGCCTTCCAGCTGATCCAGGGCATCGAGACGCTGGCCCTGCGCATGGACCGCATCTGCGACAATACGCTGGCCCTGGCCAAGCACCTGAAGCAGCATCCGAAAGTCGCGTGGGTCAATTACGCGGGCCTGGAAGACCACCCGGACCACGCGCTGGTGAAAAAATACATGCACGGCCGCGCCTCGGGCATCCTGTCCTTCGGCCTGAAACTGGCCGCCGGCGAAGATCCACGCGCGGCCGGCGCCCGCGTGCTCGACGCCCTGCAGCTGTTCACGCGCCTGGTCAACATCGGCGACGCCAAGTCGCTGGCCACGCACCCGGCATCGACCACGCACCGCCAGCTCAATCCCGAGGAACTGGCCAAGGCGGGCGTGTCCGAAGACATGCTGCGCCTGTCCGTGGGCATCGAGCATATCGACGACTTGCGCGAAGACCTGGAACAGGCCTTGAACGCGGCGTAAGGCTTTTTTTCGCGCCGTTCCCAGGGGAGTTCATGCCATAATCGGCGGCATGTCTTCCCCTCCTATTCCCCCTGAACAGCGGGCGTCCGGGCTGTTCCGCGCCGAATACGCGCGCCGCATGAATGCCGTGCTCGACCATATCGACCGCCACCTGGACACGCCGCTGGACCTGGCCCAACTGGCAGATGTCGCGCATTTTTCCCGTTTCCACTTTCACCGCGTGTTCGCCGCCTGGATGGGTGAAACCTTGGGCGATTATGCGCGCCGCCGGCGCCTGGAATCGGCCGCCTTGCGGCTGGCCTGCCGTCCCGGCGAGTCGATACTCGACATCGCGCTGGCGACGGGCTTCGGTTCCGGCGAAGCGTTTGCGCGCGCCTTCAAGCTGAAATTCGGCTGCACGCCGACAGCCTGGCGCGCCGGCATTGCCGCGAAAAACGCCGCCATGCTCGCAGCCATGCGCCTGCGCCGGCAAGATAGCAATCCGGATCAGGCCATGCGCAATACCGATCAGGAATACGGGCCGAACTTCCCGCACCATGGGCACTCCAATCCACTTGATAGAGAGAGTCCCATGCAAGTCACCATCCTCGACCTGCCGCCCGCCACTGTCGCTTGCCAGCGCCATATCGGCCCCTACGGCCCCGCCATCAGCGCCTTCTGGCGCGACACCGTATCACCGTGGATGCAGTCGCACGGCCTGGGCGACGCCACCTGCTACGGCATCGGCCTTGACGATCCCAGCATCACGCCGCCGGAAAAATGCCGCTACGACGCCTGCGTCGCCGTGCCCGACGGCTTCCAGTCAGGCGGACGCGCCAGCCTCGCCACCCTGCCAGGCGGGCGTTATGCGGTGGCGCAATTCAAGGGACCGTCCAGCGCCATCCCCGACGCGTGGACGCGCATGGCGCGCGAATGGCTGCCGGCCAGCGGCCTGCAGTGGGACGAGCGCCCCTGCTTCGAGCGCTTTGCCGCCGCCACGGCGATGGACCCGGCCACCGGCGAATTCTCTTGCGAGATCTGCATCCCCGTGCGGCCGCTGTAACAATCTCGTCGGATTACGCGGCATGCACGGCTACGTGCCGCGCGGCCTTGGCGGTAACAGCGTAGGTCGGATTAGCGCAGCGTAATCCGACACCGCCGCGTACGCCACGCATCCGCCATTAAGGTCCCGTCAGCACCTGCGCCACCTGCCTGACCCTGTCACCCACGGAACCTGACACATTGACATAGGCGATCCCCCGCCGCGCCAGCTCGGCCTGGTACCACGCATGCTGGCGCGCGCGGAAATCCTCGTCGCGGCGGGTGCCGTCCTGGATGAAGGGGAAATCGGGCGCGCACAGCAGCATAAGGTCATAGCGGTGTTCGGCCAGCTGCGCCAATTCCTGCTCGGCCCTGCCGAACATCTCGATGCAGTAAAAATACGTGGTCATGGGCGAGGTATCGCAAAACAGCCAGCGCCGCGCAACCAGGAGCGCCTGCGCTTCGCGGCGCAGCTGTTCCCGGCCGATCTTCAGCAAATCATCATAGGCCAGCACGCCGTCCTGGCTTTCCCACAGTTCGCGGCCGTATTCGGCCACCCAGGCCGTCTCGAAATGCCGCGCCAGCGCTTGCGTCAAAGTCGTCTTGCCGCTCGACTCGCCGCCGAGCACGCACACGCGCGTGACGAAATCGGCGCGCACAACGGGCGACAGGAAGGCGCTGTGCGCATGCGGGTCTTGCCGTGCCACAGTGCCGGACACGGGCACCAGGGTTCTTGCCTGGTCCACGCTCACGTGCGCCACCGCGCCAGCTGCATAATGCCGTTCCAGCACCTGCGCAAAGCCGGGGCCATACTCTTCGCTGCTAAACACGGCATCGACGGGCAAGTCCAGCACCGTCCAGCACAGCCAGCCCATGAAGTGGCGATGGTCGTCGCCATCGGCGTCGTTGTGCGGCAGCGCGCGCGCCGGCACGCCGCGCGCCGCGCACAGGGCGGCCAGGCGCGCATCGTCGAGCACCACGATGTGCGCCCGCGGGAATTGCGCGCGCAGCCACCGTTCCCGGCGCGCCGGCTCGTAGCCGGGAAATTCAGGCTTGGTGTAGCTGACCACCAGCAGCTCTTCGCAGGCGTCTTGCGCACGGTTGATCAACAGTTCATGGCCCTGATGCAGCGGGCAAAATTTGCCGACCACAAGGCCGCGTTTATGGCGCTTCATGCTGCCGCTTCCCGCAAATCCGAGGTGTATTGAATGATCTTGTCTTCCGCCAGCAAGGTCTCGACCGCGATGTCGCCGAAAAAGGGCGCGAGCAAGGCACGCGCCCGGTCTGCCTGCGGCATGGCGTTCGGCGCCAGGCGCAGCGCGACGGCGCCGTTGCCATGCTGGTGCACGCCGAACAGGGCGATGGCCAGCGGCTTCAAGGCATGCGTGATGTCGATATTATTGATCCACTCGCCATTGATGGTCCTGTAGCGCAGGGGGCTGCGTCCCGCCAGGCCCACCAGCACGGGGCCGTCGGGGCCATGCGCCAGCGAGGCGTAGTCGCCCGTGCGGTAGCGTACGAGGGGCAGGCAAAAGTTAAAACCGCCCGTCACCGTGATCTCGCCCCGCACGCCATCGGGCACGGGCTGTCCCGCAGCATCGAGGATTTCCACGTACAAGCGGTGCTGCAGCAACACATGGCCGCCCGCCCGCTCGTCGTACACGGCGACGGGTCCCACTTCATTGAGCGAATAGATATCGAGCACGGGGCAGCCAAAAGCCGCTTCCAGCCGCGCGCGCATGCCGGGCAACAGCATCATCGAGACGGACAGCAGCGCGGCAGGCTTGTGCGTCATGGACAAGGTCAGCAGCTCGGCAAACGAGATGGGGTCGCCCGCGATCAGCTCGGGCGCCATGGCGTCCAGGTAGCGCGCGCGGTCTTCAGGCTGGCGCCAGTCGTCCACGTGCAGATTGATCTTCGCCAGGCCTGATTCGTTCATCGTGGGCGTGACGGAGACATAGGTGAAGCAGCGGCGCTGGTGCCCCAGCAGCATCACGCCCACCTGGCCCGCGCCATGGCGCAGGGTCACGCCGAAGCGGCGCAGCGCGCGCTTGTGGAAGGCCAGGTAGCGCCCCGCCACCAGCGGATGCGAGGCGATCAGCAGCGGATGGCCCGTGGTGCCCGTCGTCTGGAAATTGATCATGCGCGCCAGGTCCGCATCGTCGGGCACGAAGGCGGCGATGTCGTGGGCCAGTTCGGCGCGGCTGACGGGCGCCACGTCAGCAAGGCGCGCTGGGGGCGAGCCGCAGGCACGATAATACGGCACCGTGGCGTAGGTCGTCCTGAGAAAATCCGCCAGCCAGGGCGGCGGCGCGGCGGCGCTCCAGCCGATCGCGGCATCCATGACGTCCTGTTCATAGGCGCGCAGCGCTTCGACCTCCGCCGCCAGCAGCTTGTTGCCGCTGCGGTTGCGGTACCGGGGCGCGCAAGGATGGCTGCGCAGCTTTTCCAGCAGGCGCGCCCCCGCCGGCGTCAGGGTGGGACAATAGTCGCGGTCCGATTCCCAGGCACCGCCCGGCAGGTTGACGTCAGGTTTGCCAGCGAGCGTCATTCGCGCGACCACTTGTCGGCCGATTCCTCGGCCGCCTTCTTCGCCAGCGCCTCGCGGATCTCGCGCGAACGCTGCTCGGCCAGGCGGCTCGCTTCGAGCAGGCGGCGGCGCTCAGTGCCGCTGATGGCAGACAAGCGGTCCGTGGCCTGCGCCACGCTTTCATCGCGGGGCCGAAAACCCAGGCGCGCCAACACGATGCGCGCCAGTTCCTCGCGCCGCTCCGGGTCTTGCGTGAACTGGTGCGCGGGCGTGGCGGCGGCCAGTTCGCGCGCCGCCTCGCCCAGCACCTGCAGCAGGTCATGCTGCGGCAACCGCTGTGCGATGAACCACTCGTCGGCCAGCAGCCAGCACAGGATCATGGCCAGCGCCAGCCGGTTGCGGTCCGCCTTCACCTGGGCGCCGATAAAACCCTGCAGTGACGCGGCCGGCGCACGCGCGCCATGCAGCAGCACAATGTCGTTGACCAGCGCGGCAACCGCCACCGCCTGCGCATTGGCGACACCGGCAATACGGGGCTCGGCGAAGAATTCGACGGGCGTGTCGGCCAGGCGGTGGGTTAAGGTTTCGAGGTGGGGACCAGAGATATTCATGGGCCTTTTCTTATACAGTGATGTGCAAATTTAGCCCGAAAAGCAAAGGCTGGGGTCAGACCCGGCGGGTCTGACCCCGGATTTAAACATAGTGGCGCCGGCTGAACGCCCGCGCAAAGTCCAGCAAGTCCTCGTAGCGCTCGACGGCGTGGATATCCCAGTCCTGCTCGCGGCGCGCGCGTTTCAGGTCGTCATAGGTTTGCTGCAGCCACTTGCTGGCCGCTGCGCCATCCCAGTCGCGCGCCAGGTTCAGGGCCATGGTGCCGCCCGCGCCGCCCTGGGCCAGCGCCTTGGCGGAAATATCCCAGCCGCTGTTGCCCAGTTCATCCTTGTCGAACATGGTGGTGATGCCATCGTCGGAAATCATCAGGATGTGCGCGGGCCGTTCGCGCTTGCCCGCATAGGTCTTGCGCAGACAGTGGATAGGGAAACAGGTGCCGCCGCCAAAAAACTCCGTCAGCACGCCCAGGATCAGGTCTTCATCGCGCACGAAGCCGGGCGTCTGCATCACCTCGTTCTTGCCGCTCCACAGGGTCACCTGCACTTTCGCGCCGGCGCGCAGGGCGGACAAGGCGATGACGGCGCCGGCCAGTGTCAAAAACGAGGTGTGCGCCTGCGGGTTCGGCATGGAGCCTGAACTGTCCACGTACATGTCCAGGTCGACGGGCACGGCGTCGATGGCGCGCGCCGGTTCGCGGCCATACACGCGGCGCACGGTCGTCACGCCGGGCACGGGGCGCGGCGACTGCATCACGGATTGCAGCCAGTCGATTTCCTCGAGCGGATCGCCGATTTCCCACGCTTCCAGCCCTTCCATCTGCGGCTCCTGCGACTCGGGCGCGGGGCGGCTGGGAAACGCTACCAGGTGCGGCAAGGCCCGCTCGCGGTAGTAGCGGATGGCGATTTCATGGTCGCTCAGGTCGATGCCCGAGGCCTTCAGAATGTCGCCCAGCTCGAACGGCTCGCGCAGCTGGCCGCCGCCCGGCCTGGCCGGCGCCTCGCCCTGCGGCTCCTCGCCATCGAGGCCCGAGATGCGCTTGTCGTGCACCGGGTGGATGGCGCCGCCTTCCTCGTCATCCTCGATCTGCTGCGCGCCATACGTCTGGCAGCCCCGGGCCGCGTCGCGCGTGTCCTGCAGATAGCGGCTCGGGCCCAGGGCGTCCGTATCGTCGACCAGATAGGGCAGCAGCAAGGTGGCGAAACGGCCCGCCGCCAGCATCCAGTCGTTCGCATACACGCGTATCAGGCGCGCGCCCAGCCAGGCGTCCGTGTCCAGGCGTTCGTCCGCCTCGTGCTCAGCCCCTGCTCCGCCCAGCTCTCCCTTTTCCAGCTGCCACAGGTTTTCATAGATGCGCATGTACAAGGTCCATACGCCGCCGCTGCCCTTGGCGCGCGCTTCCACCGTGCGCCCCTGCTGCAGCTTGCGGTAGATGTCGGCCATGCGCAGATTCGCCTGGCGCTGCAAGCGGTCGTTGATGAACAGGTCCGTGTACAGATTGGCCACCATGGGCGCGTGCTGCTCCAGTGTGGGCAAGGCGCGGCGCATGCGCGCTAGCAAACGGAACTGGTCGCCGGCGCTGCCCGGCGCGAGGATATGGTGGCCGATTTCATGGGCGAGGATTTCCAGCGCATAGCCGTCCAGCCCCAGTTCCGTCACCAGCGGCAAGTCCACCACCACGCTCTGGTCCAGCAGCCGGATCATGGCGAAGCTGCCGGACAGGCCCTGCTTGCTGGCCTCGACGCGGCTGGCGCACAGGCTGGGGTCGCGCAGGCGCGTAAATTTGCTCCATACGGCCAGGGCCTCGGGCCAGGCAGCGCGCCAGGTGTCGATCAAGGCCGTGTCGGTGATCTTGTTCATGCGAGCGGCAGCAGGCGGATCGCGTGCGTCCACGGCGACGTGACGGCGACCGTATGCGCATTGGCGGCGATGGCGATGTCGCCGGTCGGCACATCGAGTTCGATGCGGCGCGCGCCGATCTGCAGGGTCGTCCCATCGAGCCGCACGGACGCCGGCATGCCCGTTTGCCCCTGCTCGAACTCCTGCGCCGTGGCGCTGTGCAGCACGGCGCCAAAGGCGTCGGCCACCAGCAGGTAATGGCGCTCGCCGCTGCGCACGATAAAACCATCCGCCGCAGCGCGCACTTGCGGCGGCGCGCCGAAGTCGCCGCCGAGGCCTGTGAAGCTACCGAACTCCCTGCCCTCTGCATTGCCGCGCCACGGATAGTCCAGCAACTGCGCACGCACCTGCGGCCATGGCGCACCCGGCTCGCCAAAGGCGGCCAGCGCCAAGTCCGGCGGCAAGGTATCGGCGGCGGCCAGCGCGCCCTGGCGGAAATGCGCGACGCCGGCGCGCCACGCCAGCACCTGGCCCACTGCGCGCAGCTGCGCCAGCGTGGCGACCTGCGGCGCCAGGGCGGCCAGCTCGCGCTGCCACTGCGCGGGACGCGCCCCCGCCACGGAGGCGATGTGGATGGCGGCGTTGCTGAGCATGCCCAGCACGTCGATGGGCGCCGTCGCCAGCAGCGGCGCAAACTGCGGCGCCAGCTCGCGCCAGACGGTATTCAAGAACGGATTTTTCGCCGCCGGACCGGCCAGCCCATGGCCCACCAGTTCCAGGGCCATGTCGTAGGCAGCGAGGGTCGCGCCGCCCGCTCGCTCGGGCGCGGCGGCGACCACGGCGACTATCAGCGGATCGACGCCGTCGAGCAAGAAGGCGCCGAAGGCGGCCATGTCGAGCGAGGGAAAGCGCCGGCGTGCTTCCGCCGCGCGCGCATTGAACTGGGCGCGGCCGCTGGCAAGTAGCGAGGCAAAGGCAGGAGAGATCATCGCGGCCCGTCAGTCGCTGTGCGAAAAGTGCAGCAGATAGCGTTCATCGCTCAGTTCGAACGCGATCTCGTCCCAGTGGATGGCGTACCAGAAACCGGCGGGCGGCGTCATCGTCACGGCATACGTGGAAAAACCGCCCAGCGCCTCGTCGAGCGATGCGAGGAAGGCGGCCACCAGCTGCGCGCGGAAGCGTCCCGGTGGCGCCGCCTGCATGTGCCGCGACGAGAAAAACCAGCGCTGGCACACCTGCTCCAGCTGCGCGCGCCCGCACGGCGCCAGCTTGATGTGCCACAAGGGGGCCGGCAAGTCGCGTGCGGGTGCGATGACGTGCAATGCATGGTCTTCCACGCGCAAGCCCAGCGCCGTGGCAAGATCGGGCGCGTCGGGCAGGCGTGATAATTCGTAGCTCGCGCACAGGTCGCTCGCTTCGCCATTGAGCATGGCCAGCGCTTCCAGGAAGCCTTGACAGTGCGGCACGCTCATTGCGAACGCAGCCAGCTGCGGTAGTTGGTATAGCGCTGGTGCAGGTATTTCAATTTCAGCAGGTCGTCGTACAGGGGGCCGTACAGCTTGCGCCCCTTCGTGCGTTCGCCGATCAGCTTTTCGATGCGGTTCAGGCGCGCCAGGGTTTCACGTTCGCTGACGCCGTCGAGGCCCAGGTCGAATTCGGCCGACAGCACGCCCACGGGATCGTCACGGTCCAGGTCCAGGCGGTTGAATTCATCGTTGGACAAGTCGAACAGGCGGCGCAGCCAGCCTAATCTGTCGCTGCGGTAGGCGGCGTTTTCCGGCAGCGCGAAAAACGGCGCGTCCGGGTCCGGCTGCAGCTTGTTATGCAAGACGAAGGGCAGCACCTGGCGCAAGTCTTCCAGCTCCACCTCGCCATTGCCGCGGAAATACGCCATGGCCTTGGCGTAGATCATGAGCGCCATCAGGGTGCGCACGGAGATGCCGTTCAAAGTCTGGCAACCGAGGTCCTTCAGGCGGTCGCGCCCATTGTCGGCCGCCTGCGCGGCGCCCCGGTCGGCACCGGCCAAACGGGCCGTGTCCTTGGTCATGTATTCGAACTGGCCGCCGGCCGTCTCGAACAGCTCGAACTGGCTGGCAAAAAATTCCAGGCGGCGGCGCACGGCGTCGGGTATGCCCACCTGGCGGATCGCCTCGCCGATCTGATCGACCTCGCCTTCCGTGAAGATGATATCGGGCGGCACCAGCTCTTCGGGACGCACGTTTTCTTCCACGCGCAGCAGCAGCTCGTTCAGGAAGCGCGGGTTGAAGGCCAGCGCCTGCACCGTCACGTCGACCCGGTCGCGCAGCGCCTCGATCACCTGGTACGTGCCGCCGCCCTGGTCGTCGTTGGCCGTCAGGTACCAGGCCGCTTCCGGGCACTCGTAAATATGGTTCAGCACTTCCGCGTAATTGTCGCCCATGACGGTGAGCAGCGCGCTTTGCGTGCGCGTGGGGATGCGGTTGTATTCATCGACGATTTTCACGCGCATGCCCAGCCAGGCGCGCCAGGCGATGCGGATATCGTCCATGCTTTGCGCATTCACCAGGTCGGCCGGCAGCGGATTGCCCAGCAAATCGGCCACCGTCATCTGCGGGTGGCCATGCTGCATCGCGCGTTTCACCTCCTTGACGGTGGAACCGGCCAGCACGCCCATCAGCAGCGCGCTGGCCGTCTTGCCCCGTCCCGGCCCGCCCACAAACAGGCATTTGCGGCGCGTGGCGAACGTCAGCAGCGGCAGCAAAATAAAACTCGAATAGCTTTGCGCCGACGGCAAATTCAATGTGCGGCGGCTGTCGCCCACGGAATAGGTCTGCGACGGGCCGTCGTTGTACTCGATGTCGTAGTGGGGGCTGATGATGGCGTGGTTGACGATCCAGAAGTAGGCCTGGCGCAGCTTTTCATCGAAAGGCCGCGCTTGCGCCTCGCCTTCCGCGCCCAGCGCGATGGGGCCCTGGTACAAATCCGCCACGTCGAACTGCCGCGCGGCGGGCGCGGCCTTGGGCTTGGTGGGGGCTTGGGACAAGCGCTGGAACAAATTGAATGCAGACATAGAAATCATCAAAAAGGCATCGAATCAACCCCTAAAGCCAAGGACCGGGGTCGGACCCTCAGGGTCCGACCCCAGCATTTCGCTGGGGTTACGGAAATGAAATTATTGCATATCAAGTGCCTTCGGCCTTGTTCAAATCGACAACGGTTTCCTCCAGCTTGCGCCAGCGCCACCAGCCCAGCGCCACGCAGGCCAGCAGCAAGGCCAGCAAGCCCGCCACTTCATGGCGGATTTCATGCAGCGACGCGCCCATCTGGTTGAGCGCAACAAAGCCCTGGATGCCAGCCGTGGACGGCAGCAGCCAGCGCAGCCATTGCAGCACGACGGGCATGGACGATACGGGCCAGGTCAGGCCCGCGAGGAACAGCACGGGCATCGAGGTGGCGATCATCAGCTGCGTGCCCCGTTCGCGCGTGCGGAACAGCATGCCCAGCAGCATGCCGAACGCCGCCTCCGCCAGCGAGAACAGCACCAGCAGCAACAGCATGCCGCCGAAGTTGCCGCCACGGGGGTAATCCTGGAACCAGAAGACGAAGCCGAAGAAATAGCAGCAATTGAGGAAAGCGACGCAGGCAAACGCCAGCAGCATGCCCGCATAGCCGCCCGCCGTGCGCCGGCCGACCACGGGGAAGCTCTTGCGCTGGTACCAGGTGCCGAACAGCATGGTCATGCCGATCAGCAAGGTCTGCTGCACGATCAAGGTCGCCACGCCCGGCACGACATACGCGCCATAGCCTTCCTTGACGTTAAACAGGGGCACGGCGTCAAACGCGATGGGCGAGCGCTGCTGGTTGGCCTGCACGGTCGATGGCGTGCCAGCACCCAGGCGTTTCAACTCGATGCCGGCCGACACCGTGCCCACCACTTCCGCCAGGCCGTTCAAGGCCACCTTGTTGAGCATCAAGTACAGGCCATTGCCCGCCACCTGCGCATGGGCGGCGCGGCCGGCCAGCACGTCCGTCTGCAAACCGTCGGGAAGGATCAGCACGCCCATGACCTTGTCGCGCCACAGCAAATCCTGCGCGACGGGCAAGTCCGGCGTGACGGCCACGACTTGCAGCGAGGGGTGAGCCATGGCGAAGCGCGTGAGCTGGCGCGACATGGCGCTGCGGTCCTGGTCGACGACGGCCACGGGCACGCGCTGGACGATTTCCGTCGAGTATGGCAGCGGATAAAAGAAGGAATAGATGATGCCGCCGATAAACAGCAAGGTCAGCGCCCCCTTGTCCGTCAGCATGGCGCGCCAGGTGGCGATAAAAGCCGGCCAGATCATGCGCGCCCCCAGGCCGCAGGCATATTCGCGCGGCGCGCCAGCAGGAATACGCCCACGGCGCCGCAGCCGATGGCAAAGCCGGCCAAGATCAGCATTTCCTGCACGCCATAACGCCATGGCGCGCCGGCCAGCCAGTATTTCGTTTGCAATTGCAGATAGTGCGTGAGCGGCAAGGCTTCCGCCCAGGCGCGCGCCGGTGCCGGCATGGCCATCAGGGGAAAGGCCTGGCCCGCGAACGCGAAGGCCGGTGCGGTAATAAATGCCGCGCCCGACAGGGCCAGGCGCAGGGACAGGGTGGCGCCGATCAGCAAGGTGGCCATGCCGCAATACGCGAGCACCAGCAGCAACATGCTCAGCAGCAGGGCCGGCAAGCTGCCCGCCACGGCCCAGCCACGCGCCAGGCTGAAGAACAGCAGATACAGCAGCGCCAGCGCGCAGTAGGCGATCACGGGAAACAGCAGCTTGGTGCCGACGGCACGCAGCCAGCTGCCCTTGGCCGAGGCCAGCCATTGCGGCACCGTGCCGTCGCGCAACTCGCGTCCGATGCTCGTGACGACGGCGACGACGATGAAGATCTGCAGCATGGCCGGCATCAGGGCCAACGTTAAAAATGCTTCATAGCTGGTGTTTTCATTGTACAAACTGTTCAGTGTCGTGCGGATCGGTTCGAACTGGGCCGCCGCCTGCACGCCCGACATGCCCTTTTTTGCGCGCGCCGTCATCTCGATGCCGGCCGACAAGGTCGTGCTCACCGTGCGCACGTCGCGCAGCAAGGCGCCCGCGTGCGAGGAAAACTGCGCGTTGTACAGCCATTGCACGGTGGCTTGCCTGCCGCCCAGCAGTTTCTGTTCGAAATCGTTGGGGATCAGCAGGTAGCCGAACGCCGTACGCTCGCGCAAGCGATGCAGGGCTTCGTCGCTGGACGCCACTTTCGCCGCCACCTGGACACCGGGCGAAGCGTCGAGCCAGCGCGTGAGCTGGCGCGACAAGGTCGAGTTGTCGTTATCGATGACGACGATGGGCAAGTCGCGCGCGATGCCGGCGGAAAACACCAGCCACAACATACCGCACAGCACGATGGGAATCCAGCTGAGCATGCCGAAGTCCCAGAAGTCGCCGCGCAGCCGCGCCCACTCGCGCGCCAGCGCAGAAACCGGCCCCTTATCCGCTTCGTTCATCGCGTATCAGAGCGGTGGAAACACGACCGACATGCCCGGGCGCAAGCCCTCGACCTTGATGGCGGGGCGCAGCCGGATTTCAAACGTGCGCAAGTCCGTGCCGCCCGGGCGGGCCGCGCGCCACGTGGCGAAATCGGGCAGCACGGCCACGGAACTGACCTTGAAGCTCACTTGCTGCTTCAAGGCCGGCACATTGGCCGTATGCGTGCTGCCCATGGCAAACGCGGCCATTTCATCTTCGCGCACCTGCAGCACGGCCCAGGCGTCATCGAGGTTCACCAGGGTGATCACGGGGAAGCCTTGCGGCGCCAGTTCACCGGGCTGTATCTGGATCTTGCTGACCTGCCCGGCCACGGGCGCGGCGATCTTCGTTTCCGCCAGGGCGACCTGCGCTTCCGTCAGCACGGCGCCCACCTGGCGCGCCTGGGCGGCGGCGGCCGTCTTGTCTTCCGGACGGGCGCCCTTTTGCGCCATGTCATATTGCGCGCGGGCCGCTTGCGCCAGCTGGTCGGCGGCGCGCCATTGCGCTTGCGCCTCGTCGCGTTTCTGCTGCGCGATCACGCCTTGCTCGTACATATTGTTGACGCGGGTGTACGTGGTCTTGGCGATGGTGGCGCCCGTTTGCGCCCGCTCCCAGTTGGCTTTCGCGGCGGCGATTTCTTCCGGACGCGCACCGGCTTGCGCCTTTTGCGCCACGGCATCGGCTGCCTGCGTGGCGGCCGTCGCTTGCGCGATCTTCGCGTCCACTTCCGGACTCGTCAGCTGGAACAGCAGTTCCCCTTTCGGCACCGTCTGGCCCAGCTTGACGTACAGCTGGCCCACCCTGCCCGGCACTTTCGACGAGACATTGACTTCCTGCGCATCCATCTGCCCTTGCAAAGGCAGGCGCTGCGGCTGGAACGCCTGGTACAAGCCCCAGCCCACGAAGCCGAGGACGATGATGGCGGCGACTATGGCCAATGGTTTTTTGGAGGTGCTCATTATTATTTGTCCACAGGTAATTGGATATCGGCCGCAGCGGCCAGGCTGCCCAGGCGCTGCGTCTCGCCCGTCGCTTCCAGCAATTGCGCCAGGCCCATCACATAGTTATAGGCAGTCTGCGCGCGCTGGGTCTCGACCTTGGCCAGGTTCAGGCGCGCGTCGACCACTTCCAACGACGTCACTTGTCCTTGCTGGAAAGCGACCGTTTGCAAACGGATATTTTCGCGCGCCAGCTCCACCGACGACGCCGTGGACAGGTACTGGATGCGGGCGTTTTCCAGCGCGCGCCAATTCTTTTCGATCAGGGTGGGAATGTCGCGCTCGGCCTGGCGCGCCACCACTTCCACGCGCTCCTGGTCCAGCTTGGCGGCGGCGATCATCTTGCCTGTGTTGATGCGGTGCACGAGCGGCACGGCCACGACGAGGCCGATGGCCCAGTTCGACCGCACGAGTTTTTCGTTGCCGCGATTTAGGTTGTAATTACCGATGGCAAACACGGTGGGCGCGTACTCCTTGCCGTGCAGCTTCAAGGCTTGTTCGGCCTGCACGCGCTTGCTGTCGATCTTTTTCCAGTTCGCATTTTCACGCATGCCCGTGCTGATGAACGATTGCAAGGTCCCCACCGGCAAGCTATTGACGAACAGGGGCGTGCTGGGAAGCACTTGCGTGTTGACGGCGAGCAAACGGTCGAGCGCCACCTGGGCGATTTCCTCATCGCTGCGCGCCTGCGCCTCGTCGCTGCGGGCGCTGTCGAGAGCCACGTCGGCACGCAGGCGTTCCGCGCGCGAAATCAGGCCGCCCTTTTCCAGCCTGGCCGCGTCGCGCTGATGTTCCGTCACGCCGGCCGTCACTTCGGCCCGCACGGCCACCACCCGCTTCGCCAGCAATAATTGAAAATAGCGCTGCGCCACCAGGGTCGCCAGCTGTTCTTCCGCTTCCGTGCGCTCCGCCTGCGCGGCCAGGGTCAGGCTCGACGCGAGGCCCTTGACGGCGTCCAGGCGCCCGCCCGTGTAGATCGGCCACATGCCCAGCAAGCCGAACGAGGTCAGGTCCGTCACCACTTCGCGGCTCAGGGAATTGGGAATCTGTGGTTTGGGCAAGCCGGGAATCGATGGCAGCACGGACTCGATGCCGCCCACCACGCCGGACAAGCCGCTCGTATCGATGTTCAAGTCCGTCGACAGGCGGCCGCGAAACGCCGTCAAGTCCACGGAAGGGCCATCGATGTTCGACAGCGCCTCCGCCTTGAGGGTTTTTGCGCGCACGTCGAGCGCGGCGCCCTGCACGGCGCCCGAAGCGGCTGCCGCTTGCTGCAGCGCTTCGCTGAATGTCAGAGGGTCCGCCAGGGCCGGCATGGCCGCGCCCAGCGCGCTCGCCAGCAATAATGATAAATGTCCTTGCAATCTGCCCATGTAGCGTCCAGTCAATGAATGAGGGGAAAGCACGGGGTTGCCATGTTTATACTTTCACAATAGCAATTATATCCACGGATGTCCATTCCAGCCTGCACTATTGGTTACGCAAGCTGACAGACAAAAACGGGCGCCTCATGCGGGGCGCCCGTTTTTGTCAGACTACACGGCTAGCGGCTTACTTCTTCGCCTTCTTGCCGCCCTTTTCCTTTTCCTTTTCAAACACGGCAAAGAACTCGGACGCCATGCTGCGGATGGCGCGGCCGATATTCGCATAGTCGTATTCGTTCAGGTTGGCCAGCGAGACGCGGCCGGACGGATGCGTGGTGCCGAAGCCGCGGCCCGGCAGCAGGATGACGCCCGTTTCCTCGGCCAGGCGGAACAGCGCTTCGTTCGGCTTGAGTTTTTTCAGCAGCCACTGCGAAAACTCCACGCCATGCATCTGCGCGGCCAGCGATTCCATGTCCAGCAGATGGTAGTAGCGCACGGAATTGGCGTCGTGCACCATCGGCAAGCCCAGTTCGCGATACAGCGCTTCCTTGCGGCGCAGCACGATGCGTTTCATCGACTGCTTGTACTTTTGCTCTTCATCCATCAGCGAGAACAAGGAGAACAAGGTCATCTGCGCCTGCACGGGCGTGGACAGGCCAGCCGTGTGGTTCAGCGCCACCGTGCGGCTGTCGGCCACCAGGCGGTCGATGAATTTCAGTTCGCGCGGCTCCGTCGTGATCGAGTGATAGCGCGCATCGAGCTGCTTCTTGATGGTTTCCGGCAACTTGGCAATCTTGTCGTCGAGCACATTGTTCTCATGCGTGGCCACCACGCCCATGCGCCAGCCCGTCGCGCCGAAGTATTTCGAGAACGAATATACGAGGATGGTGTTGAACGGGCAGATAGCGAACAGCGAGACAAAATTGTCGGCAAACGTGCCATACACGTCATCGGTCAAGATGATCAGGTCCGGGCGCTTCTTGATGATCTTGGCGATGTATTCCAGGGTCTCGTCATCGATCTTGACCGAAGGCGGATTGCTGGGGTTGACGAGGAAGAAAGCTTTCACTTTCGGGTCCAGCAGCTTGTCCAGCTCCTTCTTGGTGAATTGCCAGTTGTTCGATTGCGGCGCATCGATGTGCACGGTGTTCAGCTTGTAATCGTTCAGCTGAGGAATCTCGATGTAGGGCGTGAAGATCGGCATGCCCAGGGCGATCGTGTCGCCTTCCTGGATGATGTGGTTCGATTTCAGGCTGGCGAACAGATAGGTCATGGCCGCCGTGCCGCCCTCGACCGCGTACATGTCGAAGTTGCCGACGAATGGATGGTCGCCGATCATTTCGCGGTGGATATACTGGCCGACAATTTTTTCGGACAGGCGCAGCATGCGGTCCGGCACGGGATAGTTGCAGCCGAGGATGGCTTCGCACATCTCATAGATGAAGTCGCCCGCGCTCAGGCCCAGCTGGTCGCGCACATACGACACGGCCGCCTCGATGAAATGCGCGCCCGGGTTGCCCTCATGTTTGCGCACGAAGATTTCAAAGCGCGCCTCAATGCCCTCGCGCGTGGGAAAGCCGCCCACGTCGTCCATGTACACATACGAGCGCTCCGCTTCCGTCATGGCGAACTGGCCGAACTGGAAGAAACCGTGACGCGGCGTGGTAGCCAGGAAATTCGGGTTGCCGCGACCCGCATTGAGCATCAGGCGGTTGCTTTGCTTGGCCGTCTGGATCAGCGCATCCTTCAATTCGAAGGGGCTCAACAGGGCGAGTTTGCTTGGGTTACTGAAATCCATTTTTGCTACTCCTTATCAGACTGATAATTTTGAGGGTTCTTGCAAAGGTGCTTGCACATACATGCAGACTCAGACGAAGGCCACAATCAGCGGCCCCAGCAAGGTCAGGAAAACGTTGGCCAGGGCATATGTGATGGCAAACGGTACGGTGGGAATCGAGTTTTGTGCCGCGTTCAGCACTTCGCCGAACGCGGGATTGGCGCTGCGCGAGCCGGACAAGGCGCCCGCAAACACGGCCACGTTGTCATAGCGCAAGACGTAACGGCCGATCAGCATGGTCAGAATCATCGGCAGGATGGTCACCACGACGCCCACGCCGAACAGGGTCAGGCCGTGTTCGCGCACGGTTTGCACGGCTTGCAGGCCGGACGTGAGGCCGACGACGGCAACGAAGCCGGCCAGGCCCAGATCCTTGAGGATTTGCACGGCGCCGCTGGGCATGTAACCGAAGGTCTGGCGCTTGGCGCGGAACCAGCCGAACACGAGACCCGACAGCAGCACGCCGCCGCCGCTGCCCAGTGTCAGCGGAATCGAACCGATGCGCGCCACCAGCAAGCCCACCAGCAGGCCGACGACGAGGCCGGCGCCCATGTAGACGAAATCCGTCTTGGCGCTCGGCACGATCATGTAGCCCACTTCGGCCGCCACGCGCTTGACGTCCTGCTCGGCGCCATAGATGGTCACCACGTCGCCCGTCTGCACGACGGTTTCCGGCTGCATGGGCAGGATCTTGCCCATGCGGCTCAGCTGCACGACAAAGATGCCGTGACGCACGCCCGGCGCCGTCGCGCTGCGGATTTCGCCCACCGTCTTGTTGTGGTAAGCCTTGTTGGTCAGCACCATGTCGCGGCGCTGCATCACCAGTTCCATGCCTTCGACGGCCAGCAATTCCTTGCCCAGCTGGGAAGACACACTGAGCATCGCTTCGCGGCGGCCCACCAGCAGCACGATATCGTCGGCGGCCAGCACCAGGTCCGGGCTGACGTCGATGATCTGGCCATTGCGTTTCACGCGCTCGATGGTGATGGCCGTGTTCGGATGAGCGCTTTCGATCTCTTCCACGGTGCGGCCGGCACCGGGACCCACGTCGTAGATGCGGCCGATCAAGTCGGGCGCGGCCGGCGTCTGGCCCGGCCCCAGCACCTGCACGCCCGCCTGCAGCGCCGTTTCCGCCTTGATCGCATCTTCGCGGATGGTGCGACCCATGAGTTTAGGCAAGATGTTGACGCAGACGATGATGGCGCCGAACGAGCCGAACACATAGGTGACGGCATAGCCGACGGCCACGTTGCCCTGCAGGCGCGCCACCTCGTCGGCCGCCAGGCCCAGCTTGGTGATCGCGTCGCCGGCCGTGCCGATGATGGCCGACTGCGTCAAGCCGCCCGCCGCCACGCCGGCCGCCAGGCCCTTGTCCAGGCCGAACACCTTGGCCATGATGACCACCGTCAGCAGCGCCGTCACGGCCAGCACGACGGCCAGGATGATTTCGCGCACGGACTGGCGCCCCAGGGAATTGAAGAATTGCGGTCCGCTTTCATAACCGACCGCGTAAATGAACAGGGCGAACAGTACCGACTTGACGCCGGGATCGATGGCCACGCCGACCTGGCTGACGAGGACCGCCACCAGCAGTGAACCGGCGACCCCGCCCAGCTGAAACGAGCCGAACTTGATCTTGCCGATGTAGTAGCCCACTGCCAGGGAGAGAAACAAGGCAATTTCGGGCGACTTCTTGAATAACTCATGCAACCATTCCATGCGGACCGCCTTTCGTGTTGAAGGAATTCTTTACTGCCTGTACTCTTGCAAGCTGCTCATGCATGAACGGACCCGGCCAGGGCCACGATGAGCGGCCCCAGCAGAGGCAGCACCACGTTCGAGATCGCATACGTGATCGTGTAGCCCAGCAAGGGCGTGGAATTGCCGGCCGCGTTCTGCACGGCCGACAAGGCTGGGGTGCTGCACTGCTGGCCGGCGATGGCGCCCAAGAGCACGGGCGCTTCCAGCTTGAGGAAAAAGTGGCCCACCAGCAACGACAGCGAGGCGGGGATGACGGCGATCAAGACGCCCATCAGCGGCAGCGACAAGCCGTACTGGCGCACCAGCTCGATTGCCTGCGGTCCCGACGCCAGGCCCACGCAGGCAATGAAGGTGGCCAGGCCGATATCCTTCATCATGTCGAGCGCGCTGGGGTGGATGCCCGGCATGCCAGGTTTTCGCGCCTGGTACCAGCCGAATACGAGCCCCGTCAGCAAGGCCCCGCCGCCCGTGCCCAGCGAAAACGGAATGCCGCCCAGCCTGGCGGTAAAGCCGCCGATATACACGCCGAGCACGATGCCGATGCTGGCGTAGACGATATTGCTGCGGTCGCCCGTGGGTACGCGCTTGCCGATGGCGGCCAGCGCCGTGTTCAGTTCGCGTCCTTCCGTCGTGCCGTACAGGCGCAGCACGTCGTCGTGCTGCAGGGCCAGGTCGGGCAAGGGCGGCATGCTGTGCTCGCCGCGGATGACGGCCGCCACATGCACGCCGGTGGGCAAGGCCAGCTGGCTCAGGGGCTGGCCGACCAGCGCGGCTTGCTGCAGCACCACTTCGACGGCGGAGACGGCCATGTTCAAGCCCGTCGTGTCGGCAAATTCCTCGCCCAGGATGGCTTCGGCCGCCACCAGTGCGGGACGGTGGCCGATCACCAGCACTTCGTCGTTATTGCGCAGCCGCAATGCCGGCTCCAGCGGCAAGACCTTGCCATGCCGGCGCACGCGCGTGATGCTGGCGCGGCCCGCAAAAATATGCTGCAAGGCATCGAGGCGGCGCCCCGCGCCCCGGCTGATGCGGTAAGCGCGGCCGACCATTTCCGGCGTCGCCTGCAAATCGTCGGCGCCCGCCTGCGCGCCGCCCATTTTTTCCCATAATTTGTCCGCTTCCTCGCGCAGATTGACGCGCAACAACAGCGGAAAAATCTGGCTGGTGACGATGACGATGGCGATCAGGCCGAAGATATACGTGATGGAATACGCGGTGACCACATTGGCTTGCAGCTCGGCGATGCGGGCCGCCGGCAGCGCCAGCTTCGAGATCGCGTCCGTGGCTGTGCCGACGACGGCCGATTCCGTCGCCGCGCCCGCCATCATGCCGGCTGCCGTGCCCTGGTCCAGGCCCAGGAAACGCGTGGCCAGCAGCACCAGCGCCAGCACCACCACCACTTCGATCAGGCACAGTATTCCCAGGCGCAAGCCCTTGGCATTGAGGTTGGCAAAGAACTGGGGACCGCCCGCGTAGCCGAGGGCAAAGATGAACAGCATGAAGAAAACGTTTTTCACGCTGGCGTCCAGGGTAATGCCAAGCTGGCCGATCAGCAGCGCGGCGATCAGGGTGCCGCACACGCCGCCGAGCTGGATCGGGCCGAAACGTATCTGCCCTACCGCGTAGCCCAGCGCCAGCGCCAGGAACAGGGCCAATTCCGGCACCTGGTGCAATACCGACGCGATCGAATCGAGCATGGGCAAACCTTCGAAAAGATAACGGATGGTTACAAGGGAGCACAGCGTTCGGTGGCTGGCGGCGGCTTGCCGTTGAACGGGCGCACGGGTCCGCACGACAGCCGCCATGGCGGCTATCGCTGGGAAAGTATTGCAAAGTGTTGCAAGATGGAATGATGTTCGGCGAAAATTTTATAAGTGTCAACAGGTGTTCTGTTGAACTCGCTTTGCGTTTCCTCAAACATCCTGCGCACGATTGAAGCAGTCATTTGACATAGCTCAACTAAACCATTAGTAATGATTTGGACGATACCAAAGTGCCTTGCGCGCCAGCGGCGTCTCCTCCGGCAGGTCCGGATTGACGAGCTCCAGCACGTAACGCCGGGACAGATTCAGGCCCTGCGCGAGACGGCCGAAATGGCGCTGGAACAGCTGCGCAAAGCTGCCATCGGCCAGCATGGTTTCCAGTCCCAGTTCAATGTGGCGCGCCAGTTCCGGCCGGTGCTTGCCGACAAAAAAGTACAGTGCGGCCGGGTAGCGGATGACCAGGTGGGTGTCTAGCGCCAGCGGCAATTGCGCGTGGCTGGCCAGCTCGCTTTGGGCCTCGATCACGGAGCGGGGAAAGTAGTCGATGCGCCCCGCCGCCAGCTGCTGGAACAGGCCTTCGTAGGTGCTCGAGGTATCGAGGCGCAAGCCGTTCGCCTGCAGGATGGCGCAGTCGGGCCAGTCGCGCATCTGGCCGGCAGACAGCCGCGCCAGAGCGGCGACGCTGCGCACGCCGCGCAGCAGCTGCGTCTGGCGGGCATGGATCAGGGCCACGCGCCAGCCGATCAGGCCGCGGTCGATCGGTATGCGCACCGGCAGCAATTGCGTTTCGCGCGCCCGGCTCGTCATGGCCCAGACGACATCGACGCTGCCTGACGCCATGGCGATTTCCTGCATGGCGCGCGTCTGCACCATGCGCAGTGCGGAGCGGCGCAAGGCATAGGCATGGCCCGACCGCGACAGCGCCATTTGCAGCAAGGCCGTCACATAACCTTGCTGCGGATCATCGAGCGCCTGGTGGCGCGGATACACGAGCTGCAGCGGCGGCGACGTGCCGGCGGCGGCAGCGCCCAACGGCCACAGGGCGGCAAGCTTGAGCAGGGGGCGGCGCTGCATGGCCCCTCCTTTCCAGCGCTTTCATCAGCGTTCTTATCAGAATGACAGTATCGCGCAGCGGGGCACGCTTGTCGACTGGATTATGGAAACTGTGTACAAAACAACAGCAATTCAGGCGGAAGTGGAGCGGTGCGAATTAATCCAGATCAATAAAACCGTAAATAGAAAATAAATCTTGCGTGCTGCTCTGGACGGCATGCGCGCCCCTCGCCTACGCTGTTTTTTTATCTGAAAAACAAGAGGACCACATGCAGACAGCACGCTTGAATATTATTGGAATGGATCACGAAGGCTGCGCCGACAGATTGACGGGCGCACTTGAGGCCGTCACAGGCGTCGCCACCGTCTGCGTCTCGCTGGCGCGCCACGGCGCCACGGTGCAATTCGACGAACGCCTGGCCACGCAGGAACGTTTGCTGACCGCCGTCAACGACGCCGGCTTCATGGGCGAGGCGTCCGATGAAGAACAATTGCCATCGTGCAGCGGCGCCTGCGGCCACTGCCGCCACTGAGCGCCGCCTCCCCTTTTCCGCTCAGCCTCCCCGCGCGCCCCGGTCGCGCAAATGCGCCAGCACGCGACGCGGTCCCAGCGACTGCAGGTCGAACGGCGGCAATTCGATGGCATCGAGCGTATTCTTGAACAGCAAGCCCAGCTCCGTATCGCCTTCCAGGCTCAAACGGCGGCTGAAGAACAGGGTGTCCGGATCTTCCTGGCGCCGCGCCAGCAGCATCAAGTCATGCACGCTGGCGGCGATGCACAGATCCGGCACGTCGACATAGCGCTCGGCCACGAACACCGTGCCCTGCCACTCAAAATCGAAGGCGATACCGGCGTCCAGCAAGCGCAAGCGCAGGCTGCGCCCCTCCAGGCTGCAGCGCACGTCGTCGGGCAATTGCGGCGCCAGCAGGCGGTTCAAGCCTTGCACGAACAGCCAGGAGGCGGGATACGGCGGCAGCTTGGACAGCAATTCGGCCAGCGGTTCGGGCAGCCGGTACGACACGGCGGGCTTGCTCATGGCAGGCTTGGCCGGGACCGGGACCGGGACGGGCAATCTTTCCAGTTGATCTTGCATGTTCTTCCTTTCGATGCGTTCAATGGGCGGCGTGCTGTTCCATGCCGGGCTGGCCGTGCCAATAGCCGTCGCAGGCGCCGGCCGGCTGGCAGGCCGCCAGCTGGGCCTGGGCGCCGATGCCGCTGACCTGCCCCCGGCGGGCGCGGTCGAAGATGGCGATCACCTGTTCCGTATGCATGGCTTGCGGACTGATGCGCGCCACCGACACGCCCATGTCGCGCATGGCGTCGAGTTCGCGCACCAGGTTGTAGACGAGCGCCGACTGCGTCTGCGTGCCATTGAGTACGAGGAAGGGCACTTCGTCGCGCGTGCGCAGCAGCAGGCCGTCCGGCTCTTCCAGGCAGCTGTAGCCGCAGTCGTCCTTCGGCAGGTTGCGGTTGCGCGCCGTGAAGCAGCGCGCGGAAAACGCCAGCGGCATGCGTCCGTAGGCAAACACTTCCGTCTCCAGCCCTTCCGGTTTCTGGCGCTGCATCTCGGCCAGCGCCGTCTGTCCCATTTCCAGCGGCATCACCCAGCGCCGCGCACCGAGGCGCGCCATCAGTTGCAGGCTGGGGCCATTGAACAGGTTCAAATGGGGGCCGGCGACGAAGGATGCGCCCTTTTCCATGCAATGCACGGCGCCCATGTCGTTGGCCTCGACGCCGTAGCGCCCATTGCCCGTGATGCGGCGCAGGGTGGCCAGTTCGGCGCCCGCCTCGATCAGCGCCTGCGTCGACAGCACCACTTCCTTGCCGGCGGCGGCCAGCATGTCGGCGATATCGAGCCAGTCGGCCAGGCGCAGCTCATGCCGGCGCGAGCAGACGGTTTCGCCCAGGTACACGATATCGACGGCGGTGCCGGCGATCTGCTGGTAAAACTCGAAGACGGTGGCGCGCGGCCAGTAGTACAGCAAGGGACCCAAAGAGAGTTTTAGCATGCCTTTTCCAATATTTTTTTAAGTGACAAAACCGTAGCGAGCGGCTCGCGGCGGGGCCGAGAAGCGCAGCAGGTTTTGCTATTTCCAGGAGCGGTGATACGCGCCCAAGGTGTGCTGCTGGCCTTCGGCCAGCTTGTCCATGGCCGCCATCCAGCCCGGCTTGACGGCGTAGCGCGCATTGCCTTCGCGGCAGGCGTCGATCGCTTCGCGCCACACGCGCGTCACCTGCGCCACATACGCGGGGCTGCGCTGGCGCCCTTCGATCTTCACGGCGCGCACGCCCATGGCGATCAGCTGCGGCAGCAGCGCCAGCGTGTTCAGGCTGGCCGGCTCCTCGATGGCGTAATACTCTTCGTCGTTGACTTCGAAACGCCCCTTGCACAGGGTCGGATAGCTGGCGTTTTCGCCCGGTGCGTAGCGGTCGATCAGCACGCCGTTCAGGCGCGATTCGAGGCCGTTCGGCGTTTCCAGCCAGCGCACGGATTTCGCCGGCGAGCACACGCCGTGCGTGTTCGGCGCCTCGCCCGTCGCATACGACGACAGCGCGCAGCGCCCTTCGACCATCACGCACAGGCTGCCGAAGCCGAAGACCTCGATCTCGACGTCCGTCTTGGCGATCAGTTGCTCGACCTGCGCCATCGACAGCACGCGCGGCAGCACGGCGCGGGCGATGCCGAAGTGTTCCTGGTAAAAATTGATCGCTTCGTAGTTGGTGGCCGAGCCTTGCACGGACAGGTGCAGGCGCAGCTGCGGGTGATGCTCGCTTGCATACGCCATCAAGCCCGGATCGGCGACGATCATGGCGTCGATGCCGGCTTGCGCGGCGCGGTCGATGGCGCTGCGCCACACGGCCCAGTTGTGCGGCTGCGGATAGGTATTCAGCGCCAGCAGCACCTTGCGTCCATATTGGTGGGCGTAGCGCACGCCCTCGGCGATGGCCTTTTCGTCGAAATTGAGGCCGGCGAAATTGCGTGCATTGGTGGCATCGCGAAAACCCAGGTACACGGTGTCGGCGCCATTGTCGACGGCCGCTTTCAAGGCGGGCAGGCTGCCGGCGGGGCAGACCAGTTCCAGCGGTCCGGCCACGCGGGTGGCGGTAGTTGATTCAAGCATCATGATATTCACAGTCCTGTATCGGCTCAGGGTGCAGACTATAGCCCCGCCCATACCGCCCAGTCCTTGACACAGGTGAAGGAATGCATGCATGGCTGGCGCGCGTTCAACTTGCTTGACCTGGCTGTAAAATGCCCCACTTTTTCCCTATCCGATTGCCCGCCATGACCCGCAAACCGCTGCTGATTTTCCTGCTCACCCTGTTCCTCACCGCGCTGCAGGTGCAGTGGGCCGGCCCGCCCGATGGCTATGATGCAGGGACCCTCTCCGTGCTGTCGCCGGAAGTGCTGGGCGCGTATCCGGGCGTGCTGCTGCTGTTCCTGCTGGCCGTGTTCGCGCGCCGCAAGATGCCGCTGCTGCGTCAGGCCGCCATCTGCACGGGCCTGCTGGCCGTCTACTGGCTGCTGGCGAACTACGTCACCTTCGACGCGCGCGTGGCCAGCTGGAGCACCTACACGCCGCTGGAAATATGGACGCACGTGCTGCCCGCCTCCGTCGCCAGCGTGGCCGCCTGCGGCGCCGCGTTCTTTTGCGCGAGCTGGCTGATCCTGCGCGAAACGCGCTGGAACAAAAGCGGCTGACGTGGATTTTTCACCTGCATCAAGGATTCGTCACGCAACTGCACGCGCCCTTTGACGCCACTATATTTAGTGATTAATCTCCATAAAAACACCGCATGTTGTGTTTATTGGAGGTTTCATGACGACAAATGCAGTTTCCCCCACACGCGGCCAGGTCGATGTCGCCGCGTCCATCAATGAATACCTGGACCGGCGCGACTGGCGTGTCAACGCCAACGCCAACCAGGGTTACTCGCTGGGCGGCCTGATACTCAATGTATCGGGCAAGGTCATCGCCAATTACTGGCTGGACCAGGTGTATCCGCCGGAAGTGGGCGCGGCGCACCGCGAAGCGGCCCTGCACATCCACGACCTCGACATGCTGGCCGGCTATTGCGCCGGCTGGTCGCTGCGCACCCTGCTGCATGAAGGCTTGAACGGCGTGCCGGGCAAGATCGAATCGGGCCCGCCCAAGCACATGTCGAGCGCCATCGGCCAGATCGTCAATTTTCTCGGCACCCTGCAAAACGAGTGGGCCGGCGCGCAGGCGTTCAGCTCCTTCGATACCTATATGGCGCCCTACATCCGCAAGGACAGCCTGCGCTATGAAGACGTGCGCCAGTACATGCAGGAGCTGATCTTCAACCTCAACGTGCCATCGCGCTGGGGCACGCAGACGCCGTTCACCAACCTCACTTTCGACTGGGTCTGCCCGGACGACCTGCGCGAGCAGATTCCCGTCATCGCCGGCCGGGAAATGGACTTCAGCTATGGCGAGCTGCAGGCGGAGATGGACATGATCAACCGCGCCTACATCGAGATCATGATGGCGGGCGACGCCAAGGGCAGGGTCTTCACCTTCCCCATCCCCACCTATAACATCACCGAGGATTTCGACTGGCATAGCGAAAACGCGGAACGCCTGTTCGAAATGACGGCCCGCTACGGCCTGCCCTACTTCCAGAACTTCATCAATTCGGAACTCAAGCCGAACATGATCCGCTCCATGTGCTGCCGCTTGCAGCTGGACTTGCGCGAACTGCTGAAAAGGGGCAATGGCCTGTTCGGTTCCGCCGAGCAGACGGGCTCCCTGGGCGTGGTGACGATCAACTGCGCGCGCCTGGGCCACCTGTGGCGCGGCGACGAAGCGGCCTTGATGGCGGACCTGGACCGCCTGCTGGAACTGGGCAAGACCAGCCTGGAAATCAAGCGCCGCACCATCGAGGAACTGATGCAGCAAGGCCTGTTCCCCTACACGAAACGCTACCTGGGCACCCTGCGCAACCACTTTTCCACCCTGGGCGTGAACGGCATCAACGAGATGATCCGCAATTTCAGCGGCGACGCCCATGACATCACGTCCGCCGAGGGCCATGCGCTGGCGATCCGCCTGCTCGACCACGTGCGCGCCCGCATGGTGGCCTTCCAGGAAGAGACGGGCCATATGTACAACCTGGAAGCGACGCCGGCCGAAGGCACGACGTACCGCTTCGCCCGCGAAGACCGCAAGCGCTATCCCGCCATCCTGCAGGCCGGCACCGTCGACAATCCGTATTACACGAACTCGTCGCAGCTGCCCGTCGGCCACACGGACGACCCGTTCGAAGCGCTGGAATTGCAGGACGCGCTGCAGCGCAAATACACGGGCGGCACGGTGCTGCATTTGTACATGACGGAAGCGCTGTCGGACGCGAACGCCTGCCGCGAGCTGGTCAAACGCGCCCTGAGCCGCTTCTCGCTGCCCTACATCACCGTCACGCCCACGTTTTCCATCTGCCCGCGCCACGGCTACCTGGCCGGGAAACATGAATTCTGCCCCACCTGCGACGCGGAGCTGATCGCCCGCAAGCAGGCCCACATTGCTCCATCACTTGAGGAAACGCCATGAATGCACGTCCCGACTTCACTCCCGCCATCACCCTGCTCGACAGCGAACGCCAGCGCTGCGAAATCTGGACGCGCGTGATGGGCTATCACCGCCCCGTCGCCTCGTTCAACATCGGCAAGCAGGGCGAATTCCACGAGCGCCAGTATTTTACGGAAGCGAGCGCCCGGGTTGGCCAGCCGGCCTGCCATGGCTGAGTTGAAAGTGGGCGGCCTGACGCCCTTTTCCGCCACCGACTACCCGGGCAAGCTGGCTGCCGTGGTGTTCGTGCAGGGCTGCCCCTGGCGTTGCGGCTATTGCCACAATCCGCATTTGCAGGCGCGCACGCCCGAAGGCGCCATGCCGTGGCAGGACGTACTGACCTGGCTGCGGCGCCGCGTGGGCCTCGTCGACGCCGTCGTCTTCAGCGGCGGCGAGGCATGCATGGACCCGGCGCTGGCGCGCGCCATGCTGGACGTCAGGGCGCTGGGTTTCGGCATCGGCCTGCACACGGCCTGCATCTATCCGCAGCGCCTGCAGGAAGTGCTGCCCCTGGTCGACTGGGTCGGCTTCGACATCAAGGCGCCGTTTGCCGACTATCGTCATGTGACCCGCGTGGCCGGCAGCGGCGACCCGGCGCGCGCCTGCCTGGACGCCATCCTCGCCAGCGGCGTCGCCTACGAATGCCGCACCACCACCCACCCGGACCTGCTGCCGGACGCACAGCTGCTGTCCCTGGCCGCCGCCCTGGCCGCGAAAGGCGTCGATAACTACGTGCTGCAGCAGTTCCGCGCCGAAGGCTGCGCGGACGCGGCGCTGTCCGGCCGCCCCCTGCACGGCTATCCGGCGGCGGCTACTGTGGCGCAAATCGGCGCCATGTTTCCCCGTTTTACATTCCGCAATCATGGCAGTTGATCGTGCAGCCACATAATTATTGAAAGTCCCGCAAAATTCCCCGTTCTGCAACGCTGAAATGTCTTGCGTGCTGTAATGTATCAACTGTGCCGCGCACCATGCGCAGCCCGTCAGATTCCTCACACCGCATTACAGATAAGCGTCATCCATGAACGATTTCACCGCAGTCAGCCCAGGCATCCCTTCCACCCACGCCGACATCCTGTACGGCCCGCCGCGACCGGATCTGCTGCGCGAGGAAGTGCTGGCCGACCTGCTGGAAGCGACGGCGCGCCGCTGTCCCGAACAAATCGCCCTGATCGATGGCGCGCGCCGCATCACCTATGCCGAACTCGATGCGCAGGCGGGCCTGGCGGCGTCGCGCCTGATGGCGGCCGGCGTCAAGCCCGGCGACATCGTGGGACTGTGGCTGCCGCGCGGCGCGCATCTGCTGCTGATGCAGGCGGCCATCGCCAAGGCGGGAGCCGCCTGGCTGCCCGTCGATGAAGACACGCCCGTCGAACGCCTGCAGGTGTGCCTCGACGACGCCAATGGCGCTGGCGTCGTCAGCTGCGCGCAGTTCGCGCCGCGCCTGGAGCAGGCTGGCGTCCAGCGTCCCGTGTGGACCGCGGAAAGCCTGCTGGCCCCCGCCGCGCCGGGCGAACTGCTGCCCGCGCGCGGCACAGTCTTGCCCGAACACCCGGCATACGTGATCTACACGTCCGGCTCCACGGGCAAGCCCAAGGGCATATTGATCAATCAGCGCAGCATCTGCCACTTCCTGCGCAGCGAAAACGCCGTGCTGGAAGTGACGCAAAGCGACACCGTCTACCAGGGATTTTCCGTCGCCTTCGACATGTCGTTCGAGGAAATCTGGATCGCCTACCTGGTGGGCGCCACCCTGTGGCTGGGGCCCAAGGAGATTTCGGGCGACCCGGAAGCCTTGCCGCGCGCGCTGGCCGCCAACCACGTCACCGTGCTCCATGCCGTGCCGACCCTGCTGGCCCTGTTCGCCGAGGAAGTACCGAGCCTGCGCCTGATCAACCTGGGCGGCGAGATGTGCCCCGAGTCCCTGGTCGAGCGCTGGTCGCGCCCGGGCCGCGCCATGTTCAACACCTACGGTCCCACGGAAGCGACCGTTTCGTGCAGCCTGGCGCGGCTGCGCCCCGGCGAACCCGTCACCATCGGCACGCCGCTGCCCAACTACGGCTTGCTGGTGCTGCAGGTGGCCGAGCCGGGAGAAAACCGTCCCTTGACATTGCTGGCGCGCGGCGAAACGGGGGAACTGTGCATCATCGGCCCCGGCCTGGCCGAGGGCTACCTGGGCCGGCCCGATCTGACGGTGGAAAAATTCCTGCCCAACCCGTGGGCGACCAGCGACGATGACGCGCGCCTGTACCGCACGGGCGACCTGGCCCGCATCGATGCGGACGGCCAGGTGCTGTGCCTGGGCCGCGCCGATGACCAGGTCAAGATACGCGGCTTCCGCGTGGAGCTGGGCGAGATCGAAGCCGTGCTGGCGCAGCAGCCGGGCGTGGGCACGGTGGCCGTCCTGTTGCGCAAGGATGACGGCATCGACCAACTGGTGGCCTACATCGTCGGCAGCGACGAGGCGCCCGGCGACGCCCTGGCGGCGAAAACCCTGCGCGCGGCCCTGAACCTGCACCTGCCGCCCTACATGGTGCCGGGCCGCTTTGAATTGCTGCCGCTGATGCCGCGCCTGACCTCGGGAAAAATCGACAGAAAAGCCTTGAAAGCCATGCCCCTGTCTGCCCCGCCCGCCGGCGAGGCGGGGATCTCGGACGTGCCGGAAACGCCGGCCGAAGCGGCCCTGTTCGCGGCCCTGGCCAAGCTGTTCCCGGGCCAGGCCATCTTGCGCCAGCTGGACTTCTTCAGCGACCTCGGCGGCCACTCCTTCCTGGCAGCGCGCCTGGCGTCCGCCCTGCGCGCCGATCCGGCCTACGCCCACATGACGGTACGCAACATTTACCAGAACCGGCAGATCGGCAAGATCGCCGCCGTGCTGAACGAAGCGCCCGCGCTGGCCACGCCGGAAGCGGATTGGACGCCACCGTCGGCCTGGAAGCGCTGGATCTGCGGCGCGGCCCAGGCAGCGGCCGTGCCGGGCCTCGTCACCCTGCGCATGGCACAGTGGATGGCGCCGTTCTTCACCTACCACTTCTTCACGGGCGACACGGGCGACACCGTGCCGCGCGCCATCGCCGCCTCGATCGGCGTGTTCTTGCTGGCGACCCTGGCCGAATTTGCCATTGCGATTGCCGGCAAGTGGCTGATCGCCGGGCGTCTGAAACCGGGCAGCTATCCGCTGTGGGGCGTCACCTATTACCGCTGGTGGCTGGCCGACCGCCTGGTCGAATCGGCGCCCGCGTATCTGCTCAGCGGCTCATCCCTGAACAGCTGGTGGCTGCGCGCGCTGGGCGCGAAAGTGGGCAAGGAAGTGGTCATCGGCTCGATGACCCTGCGCGCGCCCGACCTGCTGTCCATCGGCGACAACGTCAGCGTGGGCAATGCCGTCAACTTTGAAAACGCCCGCGTGGAACGGGGCCGTTTGCTGCTGGGCCAGATCAGCATCGGCGACGATGCCTGCATCAGCTCTTACGCTATCCTGGAAGGCAATACGCAAGTGGGCGCCTTCGGTCACCTCGAGGGCCAGTCGGCACTGGCCGACGGCGCTTCGGTGCCGGCCGGGCGCGTCTGGACGGGATCGCCCGCGCGCGACATCGGCCCCTATGACCGGGCCAGCCAGCCGCCGCGCCCCGCCGTCTCGCGCCTGCGCCTGACGGGCGAAACCGTGTTCTTCTGCTTCGGCATGGTCCTCATCGCCGTGCTGTTCTTCATGCCCGTCTTCCCCAGCTTCGTGCTGATCGACTGGTTCGACGAGCGCGAAATGATGCCGTGGCTGCAGGGGCGCGACGTGACGACCCAGCTGGCCCGCTACTTCCTGCTGGCCTTTCCCGCCAGCGCCGTGCTGATCGTGCTCACGGCCCTGCTGTCGGCCGCCATCCGCTGGGGCGCGCTGCCGCGCCTGAAGCCGGGCAGCTCGCCCGTGCACAGCAATATCTATTGCGCCAAGTGGCTGGTCAGCCATATCCAGGAATCGAGCCTGAACGTCCTGCACGGCATCTACGCCACCGTGTACGCGCCCTACTGGTACCGCCTGCTGGGCGCCAAGGTTGGCAAGGGCGCCGAGATTTCCACGGCGCTGGGTGTCGTGCCCGACATGCTGACACTGGGCGACGACACCTTCATCGCCGACGCCGTCATGCTGGGCGACGAGCAGATCGACGGCGGCTGGATGACCATGCGCCCCACCGTCGTCTCGCACCGCAGCTTCGTCGGCAACGGCAGCTATATCCCGGACGGCACCGTGCTGCCCGAACATGTGCTGATCGGCGTGCACACGCACGCGCCGCGCAATGAGCAGATGCACAGCGGCGATACCTGGCTCGGTTCCCCGCCCATGCATTTGCCCGCGCGCGAACAGGTCAGCGGCTTTGCCGAGCACCTGACGTTCAAGCCGTCGCTGCTGCGCCGCCTGGGCCGCAGCCTGATCGAAGCGTTCCGCATCGTCGCGCCGCACGCCGTGGTGATCGCCGTCGGCTATACGCTGGTGCTGGACGTGATGCCGATCGCGGGCGCCGGGCGCTGGGGCGAAGTGGTGAGCGACCTGGCGATCGCCGGCATCGCCTACGGCATCGGCAATTTTTTGGTCGTCGTGCTGTTCAAGTGGCTGCTGCTGGGACGTTACCGCAAACACGCGGCGCCCATGTGGACGCCGTTCGTGTGGATTTCGGAAGGCGTGACCAACCTGTATGAAGGCATCGCCGTGCCCAACTTCATGCGCTACCTGCGCGGCACGCCGTGGCTGCCGCTGGCCTTCCGCCTGTTCGGCTGCAAGATCGGCCGCGGCGTCTACATGGACACGACGGACATCACGGAATTCGACTGCGTGCACATCGGCGACTACAGCGAATTGAATGCACTCACCTGCCCGCAAACGCATCTATTTGAAGACCGCGTGATGAAGATCGACCACGTGGAGATCGGCCAGCGCGTCTACATGGGGCCGCGCAGCTCCGTGCTGTACAGCGCCAAGGTGGGCGACAATGCGCGCCTGGGACCGCTGACCCTGGTGATGAAGGGCGAGCACATCCCCGCCGGCAGCAACTGGGCGGGCTGCCCGGCCGCGCCTTTGCGTAGCTGATTGCAGCTGATGGATTTTACGGTGCTTTGGGCGGGCGACGGCATGCTGGTGATCGGCATCGTGCCGCCGCCGTCACGTATCGAAGCGCGCGCGCGCCTGCGCCAGGCCGTGCGCGAAGCGGCGGCGCAGTGGCAAAACCTGGACATCGGGGCGATTTCAGTGGAATCGACGCCGGGCGCCCCTCCCCGTTTGCTGCTGGCAGGACGCGCGGCGGGCCTGTCGTTCAGCCATGACGAGGGACTGTCGCTGGCCGCCCTCGGCCTGTATGGGCCCGTCGGCATCGACGTGATGCGCGTGCAGGAGATTGCCGACTGGTTCCATCTGGCACGCGATTACCTGGGGCCGCAGGTGGCAGCTAAGCTGGCCGACTGCCCTGCAGACCAGCGCCCGCGGCGCCTGGCGCAGGCGTGGACGGCGCGCGAGGCGGCGCTCAAGTGCGCGGGCAAGCAGTTGGCGGAGTGGGATGGGGCCGCACCGGCCTGCCGCCTGAAAACGCTGGCGTTGTCGGCACCGTATGTGGCGACGCTGGCATATTAGTCCTCCTTGCCCTCGGCCGCGCCGCCGATCTGGACGAAAATCAGTTTTACGATAATACTGACGAGCAGTCCCAGCACCCCGATCAATTCCAGCATGGTCTTTCCTTTGCAGTGACAGCAGACCAGGCCACTGTAGCGCGAACGCCGGGGCCAGGCCAATATCAAATCAGGCAGTCTCCGATCTCGAAAAGGCATACGATTGATTTCCATCAGACAGTTCCGCTACTTTGTCGAAGTCGTCGATGCGGGCAGCTACTCGCGCGCGGCGGAAAAGCTGTACATCGCGCAGTCGGCCCTGAGCCGGCAAATCAAGGAGCTCGAGGGCGAGGTGCAAGCCCTGCTGCTCACGCGCGACGCGCGCCATATCGAGCTCACGCCCGCCGGACAGGTCTTTTATGAGCGGGCAAAGCGCATCCTCGACGACATCGACGAAACCGTGCGCCAGACGCGCCACGTGGGACAAGGCGCGCAAGGCATCATCCGCCTGCTGCATTCGAGTTCCGTCACCCTCACGCCCGCCATCGGCGCCGTGCTGAACCGGCTGCTGGCGCAATTCCCCGGCGTTTCGCTCGACGTGTCGAAAGGCTCGTCGGAAAACCAGGCGTTTGATATCGAAGAAGGCCGCGCCGACCTGGGCCTCGTGCGCCTGCCCACCCTGCGCAAGCACGCCAACATCGTCGTGCGCGAACTGTACGCGGAAAAACTGGTGGTGGCCGTGTCGGCGATGTCGCCGCTGGCGGGGCTGGAGCGCACGACGATCGCCGCCCTGCGCGACGAAGCGTTCGTCTCTATCCCGCACAAGGACCGGGGTGGCCTCAGCTACCTGGTGGCGGGCCTGTGCCTGGCACAGGGCTTCTTCCCGAAGGCGGCGCGCGCCCTGTCGCGCAAGACCTCGCAACTGAACCTGATCGAAGCCAATATGGGCATCGCCATCGTCCCCGACAGCATGCGCCTGGTGGCGCCGCCCGGCGTGCGTTTTATCGCGCTGCCGGACGAGGAATCGCACTCCGTCGTCGGTCTGATCTCGCCGCGCGCGGCCAGCGGCATGGTGGCCGCGTTTACGGAAGCGTTCGTGCGCGAGATGAACGCATCGGCAACTACGGCTTAGCCTTCCGCATACAGCGCCGCATCCGCGTCGCGCACGGCCGCCATCAGCAAGGCCAGCTTCATGACATCGAGCTGGCCGTCCGTGCGCACGCGCGAGCACAGGTCGATGCCGTAGGGGCGTACCTGGCGCAGCGCCTCCATCACGTTGTTCGCATCGAGGCCGCCGGCCAGGAAGACGGGACGGGGGCTGGCGCGCACGAAGCGCGCGCTGACGGACCAGTCATGCGTGCGGCCCGTGCCACCCAGCTCCGGCACAGCCGCGCCGGGGCGTCCCGAATCGAGCAAAAAAGCGTGGACATGGGGCGCGTAGGCGGGGATCAGCGCCAACGCCTCCGGTCCCTCCACGTGGATCACCTGCACGCGCCGCACGTGCGGCAGCAAGCGCGCCAGCTGCGCCACTTCGCCGGGGTCGATATGGCCGACGATCTGCACGGTGGACGGCTGCGTGGCGCGCACGTGTTCGGCGATGGCTGCCGCCGTCGTCTCGGACGTCAGCAGGAAGGTGGCCACGGGAGGCGGCGTCCAGGCGGCGATCTGCGCGATGCGCGCGTCGGGAATCGGGCCAGGGCCGGACGGCATGGCGGCCACCAGGCCCAGCGCGTCGGCGCCGGCGGCAATGGCCAGTTGCGCTTCGTCGATGGAAGCGATGCAGCAGATCTTGATGCGGGTTCTCATGGCCTTGCGTACTCCGTCGGGATGATCAACATTACAACACAGGGCGGCGCGCGCGCCAAGACACGCGGTCAAGGCCGTGCACGATTGTGTGCCAGAATGGAGACCTGCCCACATCCAGAGGAATCCATGGCCGACTACAAAAACCCCAGCTACGTGGCGCGCTCCATGCACCCGCGTTTCGATGAACTGACCTCGCCCGGCGAAGCCGTGCCGTATTCGGGCATCTACCGCTGCGACGGCTGCGCGCATGAAATCGTCTCGACGGAAGGCCACGTCATGCCGCCGCAAAACCACCACCAGCACAGCAGCGAACAGGGCGCCATCCGCTGGCGCCTGATCGTCAGCCCGCGCTGATTGACATGCGCCAGGCGGCGGACGATACTTGATTGATCCCGGATCGCCATTGGAACGTCACTGGAACACCAGCATGCGCATCGTCGATTTTGAAGTCCGCAAGGAGTGCCCGCCGCAGCTGTGCGACTGCGAGCGCGAGCGCCTGCTCGACGATCCGCAGGCGGACCTGTCCATCCTGCGCCTGAACCTGACGGAAGAAAAGCGCCTGCTGGCGCACATCGAGGGCATCGCCACGTATGCACAGCTGCAGAAGCTGCAGCGGCTGTTGAAGAGCAACCTGGGCGTGGAATTGCAGATCGTGCCGGGCAGCGGCGAAGTGCGCACCGTGCGCGGCTTCCAGATCCGCCTGCTGGAGCGGCCCGGCCTGTGCCGCAAGACGCGCGCCGCCATTCCCGCCGCCGTGCGCCGCTGCCTGGCCGCGCATCCCGAGATCGCGTTTGCGATATTGAATGAAAACGATTTGCTCGGTGGGATGCGGGGCGAGTAGGTCGGATTAGCGGGCACCGCGTAATGCGACATCATTGTTGGCGTATGGGCGAATGTCGGATTACGCTCCGCTAATCCGACCTACGCCGTCACGCTGGCACGGATGGGAATGACCTTGCCCTTCGCTTCGCGCGCCCGCAACTGCCCGCAGCCGCCCTCCACGTCCTGCCCGGCCGAATCGCGCAATTTGGTCAGCACGCCGCGCGCGTGCAGGGCGGCGGAGATGGCCCGCGCCTTGTCCCAGCTGGGACGCCTGAACGGCAAGTCATCGATGGTGTTATACGGGATCATGTTGAGCACCGCGTACTTGCCCTGCAAGAGCGCGACGATGCCGTCCATCTCGTCGTCGCCATCGTTGACGCCCTCCATCAGGGTCCATTGATACTGCACCGGATAGCCGGTCAGGCGCGCATACGCTTCGCCGAAGTCCACCAGCTCGCGCGGGGTGAGCCTGGGCGCGCGTGGCAGCAGCTGTTCGCGCAGCGCCGGCTTCGTCGTGTGCAGCGACAGGGCCAGCGCCGGCTTGACCCGCCCCTGCGGCAGGCGTTCGAAGGCGCGCGGGTCGCCTACGGTGGAGAACACGAGGTTCTTATGGCCGATATTGCCCTCCGTGCCCAGCAGCTCGATCGCTTCCATCACATTGTTCAGGTTATGCGCCGGTTCGCCCATGCCCATGAAGACGACTTTTTTGACGGGACGCAAGGTGCGCGCCAGCACCACCTGGGCGACGATCTCGCCGCTGGTCACTTGCCGGATCAAGCCGTCACGGCCCGTCATGCAGAACTGGCAGCCGACGGCGCAGCCCACCTGGCTCGACACGCACAGGCCGTCGCGCGGCAGCAGCACGCTTTCCACCGTCTGGCCGTCGTGCAGCCCCACCAGCAGGCGCGCGGAACCGTCGGCACCCGGATGGGTGCTGAGCAGTTTCAGCATGCCCTGCAGTTCGAGGTCGAGCGCAGGCAAGGCGTCGCGCACGGGCAGCGGCAAAAAGTCTTCGGCGCGGCGCCGGCCCAGGTCGTGCGGCTGGCCCTGTATCCAGTCGCGCAGCACGCGCTGTTCGTGCAGGGGCTTGGCGCCCAGGGCGCGCAGGCGCTGGCGGAGATGGTCGATTTGCATGGGGTCTGAAATAAAAAACGGCGCGCCGGCAACAATGCGAGGCGCGCCGCGAATGGCAAGGAAAAGTCTTACACTTTCTTGACGAATTCCGTCTTCAGGCTCATGGAACCGAAGCCGTCGATCTTGCAGTCGATGTCGTGGTCGCTGTCGACCAAACGGATGTTCTTGACCTTCGTGCCCATCTTGACGACACCGCCGCCGCCCTTCAATTTCAAGTCCTTGATGACGCTGACCGTGTCGCCGTCCTGCAGGATATTGCCGGCCGAATCGCGGTACACACGGGCGCCCTCTTCCACGGCTTCGCCAGCCGTGGCCGACCATTCATGCGCGCACTCAGGGCAGATCAACTGGCTGCCGTCTTCGTACGTGAATTCGGATTGGCATTGCGGGCATGGTGGTAATGTGCTCATTTTCTTCTCTGTCTGGTGAACAGCGCGTGCTGTAAAAGCCGACATTATACGGCCTACCCCCCGCATCAACGGGCTTTTTTCCCCATCATTATCAAGGCCGGCGAATAATCTCGATGGTGCTGTGGACGATTTCCTCGTGGATGCCGATGCGCGCGCGCAGTTCGGCGGCCGTCAATGCGGCATCGCGGCTGACGACGGACAAGGCGCACGAATACAGCTGCTTGCCGACTCGCCACACGTGCAGGTCGACGATGCGCGGCGTGTCGCCGGCGCTTTCCATTTCCACCGCTTCGCGGATTTCATCCACCACGGGGTGGTCCATCTCGCGGTCCAGCAAGACCTTGCCCGTGTCCAGCATCAGCTTTTTCGCCCACAGCGCCACCAGCACGGCGCCCGCGATACCCATCACGGGATCGAGCCACTGCCAGCCGTAAGCCCACGCGCCGGCCAGCGCCACGATGGCCAGCACGGACGTGGCCGCGTCGGCCAGCACGTGGATGTACGCGGCCTTCATGTTCAGGTCTTCGCCATGGCCATGGTGGTCGTGGTGCCCGTGATGGTCATGATGGTCGTGGCCATGATGGTGGTCATGGTCGTGGTGGCCGCCGAGGATCAGCGCGCACACGAGGTTGACCGCCAGGCCGAAGGCCGCCACCGCCATCGCCTGCGGATAGTGGATGGGCTGCGGCGAGAACAGGCGCTCGACGGAAGCGGCCACCATCAGCACGGCCACGCCCAGCAGCAGGATGGCGCTCGTGTAGCCGGCCAGCACCTCGATCTTCCACGTGCCGAAGGCAAAGCGGGGGTCGCGCGCATAGCGGCGCGCCGCCGCATACGCAAACGCGGCCAGGCCGATGGCCAGCGCGTGTGAACTCATATGCCAGCCGTCGGCCAGCAGGGCCATGGAGTTGTACCACCAGCCGGCGACGATTTCCAGCACCATGGTGGCCAAGGTGATCCACATGACGATGCGCGCGCGGCGTTCCGCCTTGTCGCTGGCGGCACCGAAGACGTGTTCGTGCTGCCAGGCGGAGAGGTCTTCGCTCAGGGATTGCGTTTTCATGACGATCTCCTTATTTGAGGTAGGTGCGCAGGATACCCGCGATGTCGTCGGCGCCCCTGGCCCGCTCTTCGCCGGAGAGATCAGGACTGGCCACGTGCTCGCGCAAGTGCTCCTCGATCACTTCGGCCATCAGGCCATTGACGGCGCCGCGCACGGCGGCGATCAGCTGCAGCACTTCGCCGCAGTCGCGGCCCTCTTCCAGTCCCCGCTCCAGGCCTTCCACCTGGCCGCGGATGCGCTTGACGCGATTGAGCAGCCTGGTCTTGTTGTGCGCCGTGTGGCCCATGATTCACCCCGATAAATACTATAGGGGGGTATACTATCAGAAAGCGCCATGGCGAAGAGCCTATCCCAGTAGATGAATACATCTCTTGCAAGCGCCCCTCAGAAGCGGGGACTGCGTTGTTCGTCGTCGCGTGGCTCGCCACGCGTCCTCCTCGCGCCTTGTCCGCGCTCCTGATGTGCTGCTTGCAAAAGACGCTCCCTACTGGGATAGGCTCTAAGTCAACAAGGCATACCCGCCTCAGGGAACGGGCGCGATCTTCTGCAGCTTGCTGGCCAGCGAAGCGTCGGACAATTCGCCCAGGTGCGTATCGGCCAGCCGCCCCTGCGCGTCATAAAACAGGGTGGTGGGCAGGGCCGAGGAACCGGCCGCCTTGCCCAGCGCCGCCTCGTCGTCGAGCACCACATTGCGCAGGGTCGCGCCGCTCCTGTCCAGGAAAGCGATGGCGGCGGCCGCATCCTCGCGCTGGTTCGCGTACACGAAGACGATATCGGCGCGCGCCTGCTGTGCGGCGGCCAGCACGGGCATCTCGCGCCGGCATGGCGGGCACCAGCTGGCCCACAGGTTGACCACCATGGGCTTGCCACCGGCCAGCGCCGCCAGGCTGGTGGAGGTGCCGTCGAGCGCATGCAGGGCCACGGCCGGCAAGGCCGCCGGCTTGTCGTACGCCAGCCCCAGCCCTGCGCTCAACACGCCCCAGGCCAGCGCACCGCAGGCCACGCTGATGGCCAGCGGCCGGCGCATGAGCGCCATGGCGGGACCCCGGCAGCGCCACGCGGCGATGGCCAGCGCGGCCGCGATGCCAGCCGGCGCCAGGAAGCCGCCGTCGCGGATATTGAGGATGGCCCCGGGCGCGGCCAGATACTGTTCGTGCCAGCGCAGCACGAACGCCACGCGCGCCCCCAGCAGGCCGGCGATCAGCATGTCGGAAACGAGGGGGCCGGCGTCCGGCAGCCGGCGGTGCTTCCGCAGCCACCACGCCGCGCCGTAGGCGACGCACAGGGAAACGAACAACAGGACCAGGCCCGTGGGCAGGGCCAGGGGACCGATTTGCAGGGACAGCATGGGCGCTCGCTATAACATCGAATGGGTGGCCATTCTGCCCCATGCGGATTAAGCAGGCGTTAATCCGGCATCAAAAATCGGCCAGCGCCTCCTTGCGCACGAAATGCATGGCTTGCGGCTGGTCCACCAGCACGCACTGCTTGCCCGTGCGCTTGCAATGGTCATGCACGCGCCAGTAGGCATCGTGGCTGACGCAGCCCGTCTGGCAAATCACCAGATCGGCCGCCACCAGACCGGCTTCCAGCGCCGCCGCGTCGTCGGCGCCGTCATCGCCGCCCGCATGGTGCAGGAAGCGCCCGCCGGCCTGCTCGATGGCCAGCTGCGCCACGTTGGCGCCGGCCGCGTGCTGGCCCGGTGCCAGACTTGAATAATTGCCCACATACAGCACGGCTTTTTCGCGCACGTCGGCCTGCAAGGATGGCGCCGGCAGCCACTGCAGGCGCAGCAGCTCGCGCATCAGGTCCTGCACGCGCTCGCTGAGCCACTCGACCCGGCGGGCCAGCCGGGCTCGCGTCGGCAAGCCCGGCACGCTGGCCGCCAGTTCGGCCAGTTCATCGCGCGCCAGCGCCAGCCTGGAATCGCGGATCACGACCTGCGCCCGCGCGCGCATCAATTCCGACTCCAGCTGCGTGATGCGGGCCGCCTGCGCCGCCAGCTGCGCACTGCAACGCGCCTGCGCCCGCCCATATTCGCCCATCAGTACGCGATGCTCGTGCGCGATCGCGTCCTCGTTGCCATACACACTGCCCATCATGCCCTCCTTCACTACCCGTGGCGCCATGGCGCCAGCCCATTGCACCCCCATAGCGCTGAATTATAAATGAGAATCATTATTATTTGTGTATGCACGTGCACGCAGCAGGGATATGCGAAGGCGACCGGCTTCACGCGGCCGGCGGGCAGGACAGCATGCGTTTCCAGACATCGTCCTGCACTTGCCGCACCTGCCGCAGGGCATCGGGGCCGCGATAGATATCCAGCGTGTTCGGCCACGCGATATCGATGAACAACTGCCGTACCGGATCGATCAGCAGCGACTGCCCCACATAGTTCCCCTTGATCTCACCCTTGTTGACGGCCAGCAGGCGCGCGCCGCCCGCAAGCGCCCGCTCGTCCAGCGCCACGCCGCTGCGCTCGGCCACGTCGCGCAGCCAGCGCTCGCGCCAGCGCGCCTGCTCCGCGAACTGTCCCTGTGGCGGCCGGTCCAGCTTGACGACGGCCGCCACGGGGCCGCCTGTGCCCGCCTGCAGCGAAAAGCCCATGCGTTCCTGCAGTTCGACCGTGTAGGCCTCCCCCTTGACGTCGATCTGGTAGCGCCCCGCCCCGTCCTGTACCAGCAGGTCGGCCTGATGGTAGGCAGGTTTGACGCAATTGGCGTACTGATAGGCGAGCACATCGAGGAATGGTGGTGCGGCCGGGGTGGACGCCGCCATGGCGGGCGACAGGCTGGCCCATAAGGCCGCTGCGGCCGCGTATTTGATCTTGCTCATGCTTGCTCCGGTTCACGTAAAAGACGATGACGGCCGAAAAATACCTGCGGCACGCCATCGAGTCGCTCATGGTAGCTATTTTGAATATTTCTTTCTGGCACACGATTCAATTGAATCACGCTTGTTGAATCACTATTTCTAGTATGTAATCTTGCAAACAAGTCATTACATCAACTGCCAGTACGTTTCCCTCATCACACGGAGTCCCAGGCAATGTCCGCATTTTTCCATGTAAACGCATCTTCCTTACGCGTCGATCACGACGGCAGCCAGACAAGATGAACAAACGCCCATTCACCGAGCGGCGCCGCCAGCAATTTCTGGATGAAGAACTGTATGTCAAAACGCGCAGCAATCAATTTGCGCTGATTGCAGGAGGACTGGAAAACAAAAAGGTCGCCGACTCAGCGCAGGAAAATGCTTCCGTCCATCATTTTTTGTATTTAGAAGAACTCTGGATCTGGATGCTCGACTATACGGCGGGCGAGTCCATCGAGGCCTTGGCGCCGCGCATCGCGGGCATCGTGGATAAGTTTGAAGAATGGAATGCGGTCGATCAACTCTATCAGCAGGATGCGGCGCTTGAGTTTCCAGAGTTTGGGCCCTACGAATATGAGGGAGCACCAGAGTTTTACGTCCTGTCCGACTATGAGGACACCTTGCAACTGCTCAGCATTGCCATCCTGCTGCGCGATCACCGTTCGGTGCTGCGCATCATCCACGTGCTGCGCAGCCACCGTGGCCGCGATGGCCTGTTCGAGCAATTGATCGACGGATATGTGGAGGATGGACAAGCACTCGACGCCTGCATCATCGCCAGGCCCTATGACACCCTGCTGCAAGTGTTCTATGAGGAGGATGAGGACGCTACCTTGGCCCTGCTCCAGAAATACCTGAAACAGTGGTATCCGGCCATGCGACATCATCCGCGCTGGTACAACGAGCATCTCAATATCAGCGAAGAAGGCTATGCCGGCTACTACGGCTACTGGGCATTCGAAGCGGGAGCGACGGTTTTCCTGCTCGACCTGGACGATAGCCAGGCCGCGCATCTGGTGTACCCCAGGGATCTGGTCGACTATGCGCGACGGCTACGCAAGGAAGGCCGCTACACCAGCGAAGTTACATGGCCGCAACCATAATCAGCAAGGGGCAAGGATGCAGACGCTGAACGAGCGGGATTTTTTGGCCCGGCGCAGGGAAGCGCGGTTGTCCTATGCTATCTACCTTAAAAGCAAGGAAAGCCAGGATGAGTGCTACGACATGGTGGCAGCCGGTTTGCAACAGCCGGCGCACGTGCTGCAACATATTCCACCAGAAAATTTCATGACGGCCACGCGCCAGCGGGCCTTGGATGGCGTCGACCAGCTAGCCCTCGCCTACAGCGCCGGTCACGCGCTGGATGAGTTGCGCGCCGCGTACTCCACGATACTCGCTTACTGGCTGGCGTTTGCCCGCTATGACATGGCATTTGACGCTCAGGCCGGCGAAGCCGAACAGGGATTTCCCCACTTCGCCCTGCCCGGCGACGGCTACGAGCAGGTCAACCGCATGGTCTGCCTAGGCATTTTGCTGGGCTGCGGCAGTTTGCTGCCCCGGCTGGCGCCCGTCATCGATTTCAATAACCATGAAAAGGATGGCTTGCTGGAGCGGCTGCTGGCATGCTTCGTCGCCGGCAGGGATGCCGCCTGGCCAAAGTGCACGCGCCATCTGCCCTACGTCAATACACTCAAGATATTCGCGGCAGAAAAAGATGCCCGTCCTGCGCTGATGCACGCTTATCTGCAGCAATGGTATGCAGCCAGCCGCCGCGAGCCCTATTACGACAGCCACCGGCGCGACACCTCGTTCTGGGGCTACTGGTCCTGGGAAGCGGCCGCCATCACCTGCGTGCTCGATATCGATGACAGCGGCTATCGCGGCGCGCCCTTCTATCCGGCCGACCTCGTGGCGTTCTGCCGGATGAAAGGGATCGCCCCCGGCGCCACTGCGGCAACGCAGGACACGCAGCAACAACGACTGGACGAAGCATGAAAACCAGCACTGCCATCGCCACCGGCATCGCCATCGTTGCCGGACTCTGCTTTGCCATGCCCACGCTGTGGCGTGTCGCCACCAATCCCTTTCCGGGCATTTATTCCATCATCGACCCCGTCACTGGCGAGACCAAGGATGTCCTGAAAGTAAAATCGCTGCTGGGCGAGTACGTGGTACTCGCGCGCTTTGGCGGCCATGGTCCATGGACGGGCCCCATCTACGCCAAAGTCATGGGCAACGGCGACAGCTACGCGTCACCGCCACTGTTTCAGCAAGACCGCATGGTCAGCGCGCTATCGCTGGACGAGATCGGCTACCTCTACCACACGCCGGGCAACAGCGACTCGCGCGTCGGCCCGTCCGATACCGGCTATATCAGCAGTATCGCGAGCTTCGGCATTACCCCCCTGTTCCACCGGCCCCTGCTTGCGGGCGGCAACGAGCGCGGTGAGCGGGGCTTGCACGCGTACACGCCCGGCGCCGGTGAGCGCAAGGTAACGGTCAGTACCTTGAACTACAGTCCGCGCATGATACAGGTGGGCATCAGTTCCGTCGGCGATCCCGACAACGCTGTCGATACCGATCCACTGAGTTCTTACATGAGCAGCGCCGCCAGCTGCTGCTTCTACCTGCCGGCGCAGGCCGCAGCGCCGTTGCAGGTCAAGCTCGAATATCGCTGGCTGCCCAAGGGCAAGCCTGAAGTGCTGGCCGTGACCTTGCCAGCCAACAGCGACGCCGACGAACTGCTGATACTGGTGCAGGCGGATGGCAGCATGAGCGTGGAATTTCGCGCCCCCGGCAAGGACCTGGATCTGACGCCCGAGGGCGTCAGATCCATCAATGGCAAGCCGTATCCGCTGCCACCGGCCGCCGAGCGCAAGGCGCGCCTGGCTGCGGAACTGGCGCGAAGAAAACGCTTCTTGAAAGATATGTACAGGCTGCGGGACAAAGGCACGGGCGAATCTGTCGAGATGGCATATCAGCTGCGCTACCTGATCGACGAGTACGAGAAAACCATCACCTATCTGGAAACGTTTTCCGCATGCACAGGTACCTTGGCAACGTGCGACAAGCAAGCCACGGCAGCGGCCCGCGCGCCATAGCGCAGCCACGCCCAGGAAACGCCAAGCTGAACGGCGTCCTGACCGCCAGCCAGCCTGTCAGCGGCCCGGATGCGCGGGCGCCGCCAGCGCGCTGGCAGCGCCGCCCGCATCGAGCTTGAACACGCCCACTTCCCGCACCAGGCTGGCCGCCTGCTCTTCCAGGCTGCCGGCGGCGGCCGCCGCTTCCTCGACCAGGGCGGCGTTCTGCTGCGTGACCTCATCCATCTGCGTGATGGCCTGGTTGACCTGTTCGATGCCCAGGCTCTGTTCCTGGCTGGCGGCGGCGATTTCGCTCATCAAGTCGACCACCTGCTTCACGGATGCCACGATCTTGTCCATCGTGGCGCCCGCCTCGTCCACCAGCTTGCTGCCCGCGTCGACGCGCTCGACCGAATCGCCGATCATGGCCTTGATTTCGCGCGCGGCACTGGCCGAACGTTGCGCCAGGCTGCGCACTTCGCTGGCGACGACGGCGAAGCCGCGTCCCTGCTCGCCCGCCCTGGCAGCCTCTACCGCTGCGTTCAAGGCCAGGATATTCGTCTGGAAAGCGATGCTGTCGATCACGTCGACGATATCGACGATCTTGCGCGAGCTGGCATTGATGGCGCCCATGGTATCGACCACGCGCCCGACCACCTGTCCGCCCTGCACGGCAAATTCCGACGCCGACACCACCAGCTGGTTCGCCTGCCGCGCATTGTCGGCATTCTGCTTTACCGTGCTGGTCAGCTCCTTCATCGCGGACGCCGTTTCTTCCAGCGAACTGGCTTGCGCCTCCGTGCGCGATGACAGATCGAAATTGCCGGCCGCGATTTCGCGCGAAGCAATAGTGATGCTTTGCGTGCTGCTGCGCACCTGGCCCACGGTGTGCGACAGGCTGCCATTCATCGCTTCGAGGGCCTGCAGCAATTGACCAGGCTCGTCGGAAAAGCGCTTGTCTACACGATTGCTCAAGTCGCCGGCCGCCACCCTCTGCGCGGCCAGCAACGCCTCCTGCAAGGGGCCGGTAATGCTGCGGCTGATCAGCAAGGCGCCGGCGATGCTGACGCCCAGCGATGCCAGCAGCAAGCCCGCCAGCAGCACGGTTGCCGAGCGTGCCTTGTCGGCCGATTCGGTCTCGAACGCGGCCGAGCGCTTGCTGGTCATGTCGACCACGCGGTTGATGGCCGCCAGATGGCTGTCGTAGCTGGCGGCCATGGCCGCCATGGCAGTGGCCACGCCCGCCTTGTCCTGCCCCTGCAGCGCCGGGATGAAGCGCGTGAATGCCGTCTCATAGAATGCCACGGCAGGGGCATGCGCCTGCGTCAGCAAGGCTTCGGCGATATCGTGATCGAGATCCTGGGTACGCCAGAACTGATGGCGCGTGTCGTACTCGGCCTTCAAGGTTTTCAGGCGTTCGACCAGCTTGTCTTGCGCGCTTCTGTCTTCGGACGCCATCAGCTGGAAGGCGACCAGATACGATTCGAGGATGTATTCCGGCGGCGGCAGCACGTCGGCCACCAGGTCCTTGCCCTGTACGATGCGGTGATATACGGGACCGTTGACCTTCAGTTCGTGCAACACGCGCAGCGACCAGCCGCCATACACGATCAGGCCCAGCGAAAAGATGGCGACCAACAAGGCCAGCCGGCGCGACAGTTTGACTTGGCGAAGCAGCTGCATGTGCGTACCCCCTCGTTTATCCGGACCATGCCGTCAATGCCGCCGGCATAGGCCGCGCTGGCCAGTATGAAATTTCTGCGCGGCATTTGTGGATTATGCAACTTTTTAAGGGGATTGGGCTGAATGCGGTGAAAAAGAATCTCTTGCTGAGCAAAGGCTGGCGCAGGCGCCCGCAGAGGCCGGCGCAGGCGCTGGCCGCTACTGCCTGAGATGAGGGGACGGCGTTGGCCGCGCAGCGGCCAACGGGGCCGCGCGGGCGCGGCAGATGGGCGATTCGGAGAGCCTGCGCGCCCTTCAGGGCGCTCCGTCTTCGAATCCCACCGTTCCGTCCAGACAAATAAAAAAGCCTCCCGCAGGGGAGGCTTTTTTATTTGATTCTGGCGGAGACGGTGTCCGCCTAATTGGCGTCCGGCAAATGCCGCTAGACCCCTCTACGCCCTTGAATTCATGAGTTTTTTTTGCCAATTAGTCCGCTTGGTGTCGCTTGAGTGCGGTAAAATCCGTGCTTGATATGTGGGTAGGAATGGGGGTAGGCAATGGCACGCACGGTCGAAAAATTGACAGCGTTGGCAGTAAGCAAGGCAAAAACACCAGGCTATTTCGGCGACGGCGCCGGCCTGTACCTGCAGGTGTCGAAGACTGGCACGAAGAGCTGGATCTTCCGCTACACGCGGGAGCGTAAGCAGCGCGAAATGGGCCTTGGAGCCGTGCACACGGTAACCCTGGCCGAGGCGCGCGGCAAGGCGCGAGATTGCCGGGCGCTGCTGCTGGAAGGAAAAGACCCACTGGATACTCGCGCGGCCGACAAGCTGACCGATGCGCTGGACCGCGCTCGGGCCATCACGTTCAACCAATGCGCCGGCGCCTACATCGCAGCGCACCGTGGCAGCTGGAAGAACGCCAAACACGCGGAGCAGTGGGAGAACACACTGGCGACTTACGCCGCGCCGTTTATTGGTGACTTGCCTGTGGCCGCCGTCGATACCGGCCTGGTGGTTAAGGTGCTCAGCCCTATCTGGCAGGAAAAGACGGAGACAGCCACCAGGTTGCGGGGCCGCATCGAGAGCATTCTGGACTGGGCGACCGTCAGCAAGTACCGCATGGGCGAAAACCCGGCCCGTTGGCGCGGCCACCTAGATAACCTGCTGGCGGATCCCGGCAAGCTGGGGCGGGTGAAGCACCACCCTGCCCTGCCGTGGCAGGATGTGGGCGAGTTCATGAAAGATCTGCGCCAGCGCGAAGGCATGTCAGCGCGCGCCGTGGAATTTGCGATCCTAACCGCAGCCCGATCTGGCGAGGTTCGTGGCGCCGTATGGGAGGAGATTGACCTGGACTGTGCCCTGTGGACCATACCGGCTATGCGCATGAAGGCCGGGCGAGAGCACCGTATTCCGCTGTCGACCGAGGCGATTACTCTGCTCAAGCAGATGCCGCGCGTGGAGAAGCATGTTTTTCCAGGGAGCAAAAAGGCAACACCACTATCTGATATGAGCCTGACGGCGGTGTTGCGCAGGATGAATCGGCACGATATCACCGTGCACGGCTTCCGGTCGACGTTCCGCGACTGGTGCTCCGAATCGGTTGCAAACTCGTTCCCGCGCGAGGTTTGTGAGCATGCGCTGGCGCACAGCTTGCCAGATAAGGTCGAGGCAGCGTATCGCCGGGGCGACTTGCTGGAGAAACGCATCCTGCTGATGCAGGTCTGGTCGAACTACTGCAACTCCGTCCCAGTCGTCGCGAGCGTGACAGCCATCCACGGGGCATCAGTGTAGGCTTGCAATCTTTTTTTGCATTTTCCTACGGTTTTTCTTATTTTCCAACGCAATCAAATTTCAGCGCTTCCACTGCGCAGGGCCAGTTCGGGCTGCGACCGCTTTTTCCAGATCCGCTTGAGTGGTGATCACTGAAATCTCTGTTTCTCCATCAAGTGGCGCCAGTACTCGTCCAGGCCGCTGATCTGCCACAATCTCCGCACCCCAAGCCATTGCTACATGAGCCTTGGTCATGGGGTTGATTTCAAATCCACGGACCCGCAACATCCCATCCCCCACCCACACAATGGCAGCGTCATACAAAGTCGGAAGTATGGAGTCTCCGCCGCCGATTGGCCACAAATTCGCCACACGCACGGTTCGCCCGAAGTCTTTTTCATAGCCCTCATTCATCGAAAACTTACCTACGGCCGTATAGCGCAAGGTAATTTCCCTGTGCCGAGGCAAGGGCACACCTTGATCGGAATATAATTTTGCTGCTATTACAAGCACGGCAACACCTCAATATACTGTATATCCATACAGTATATCCAAACTTTGAGGGCTGTAAAGTAAACATCGGCCGAGCGTGCAGACGTCTGCACGCCCGGCCGCCTGGACTTAGAACAATCCAGCTGGCTCGGCTGCCTTATCCCAGCTGTAAATAATCAGTTCGCTGCGCTCGACTGCCTTACCACCTCCGCCCACGTTGTACTGAATGCCGGTTGTATCCATCTGGAAGTCGGTAAACACACGCCGGATGTCAGGGTGGTCATTCAGGCTCAAGATGGCCTTGCCTTTCAGCCTGGCCATCAGCTCGGCCATCTTCTCGTACTGGGCAAATTCAAACTCCACGCCATACCCGGCCGTCTCCCAGTACGGCGGGTCCAGGTAAAACAGAGTATGCGGCCGATCGTAGCGCTCCATGCACTTGTACCAGTCCAAGTTTTCGATGTAGGCGCTAGAAAGACGCAGGTGCGCGGCCGACAGGTTCTCCTCGATGCGCAGCAGGTTGAGCGGCGGCGCGGTCGTGGCCGTGCCCCAATTCTGCCCGTCGACCTTGCCGCCGAAGGCATGCTGCTGCAAGTAGAAGAAGCGCGCCGCGCGCTGCAGGTCCGTCAGTGTATGCGGAGGCGTGTCCTGCAGCCACTTGAACACCTCGCGGCTCGACAGCGCCCACTTGAACTGGCGCACGAATTCCTCCAGGTGGCACTTCACGACGCGATACAGGTTGATCAGTTCTCCGTTGACGTCGTTCAGCACTTCGACCTCGGCCGGCGGCCGCATGAAGTACAGCGCGGCGCCGCCGGCGAAAACCTCGACGTAGCAAGTGTGAGGCGGAAATTGCGGGATGATGCGGTCAGCCAGGCGTCGTTTGCCGCCGATCCAAGGGATGATGGGTAATGCCAAAATGTGTACCTCCTAGTGGTAAAGTTGAATTCCTCCCATGAAGCAATCCAAGCCCACTCACCAGGCTTCACCGGCTGATTGCCGCTGTTAGCGCAGCGACAATCAGCGCTCTGCTTTTTCATCTGGCAGAATACAGCCCGCAATTACTGCCTCCAGTTCCACTTCATACTTCCGGCCGTGCGGCCAGTCCCGTGCCAGCGCCAGGACGATCTCGCCATCCGTTACAGCTGGTGCCAGCTGGTCGAATTCGTAGACCGGGCGCTGCGGCACCTCCTTTACGCATGGTGTGAAGACGGGAACTTCGACTCGCTGCACCGCCGGCGGCGCGCTGGTGCAGCCTACAAGCAGCAAGGCCATGGCCAAACATGCCAATTTGGTCAAGTTGAAGGTTTCCTTTTTCATCGCACGCCCTCCAGGATCTGCCTGACGGCCGGCATGGCCTCGTCGCAGGTCGTTGCACGCACGCCAACGACCTTCGCCAGGGCCGCGTCGTATTTCTTGCCATTGGCAGCTGCCGCCGCCTGCGCCGCGGCGCCGCGCTCCTGCGCCGCCAGGGTTGCCTTGGCCATGCCATCGATGGCGCGGTTTTGCTCGCCGATCGAGGCCCGCAGCGCAGCGGTGACGCCCTGCTCCAGCACCAGCGCCGCGCGCGCGGTGTCACGGTCGCTGGCGGCCAGCCACCAGCCGGTACCGGTGGAGCTGGCAACAGCCAGCAGAACACCGGCCAGGACAATGGCCGCCGCCTTCCAGATTCCGCTGACGGCGGCGCCCGCCAGCGCGCCCAGGGCGCTCATACGATGCCCGCCACGTAGCTGACGCCGCCGCCGGCGAACTTGGCCGTCAGCACCTGGCGCCGCGGCGCGCTGGCCGACAGCGCGATGTGCACCCATGTGCCCTCGTAGATCAGCTGGTCGAAGGCGATATCGCTTTGCCGGATCAGCAGGGCCAGCGCCTTGGGCGCCAGCTTGGCCGTGCTGATATCGGCGGCCAGGCCCAGCACGTGCGCACTGCTGGCCGCGCCGCCCACGGCCTTGTTCAGCGCCGGCGAGCGGTAGCCGCTGGAAATGGCGATGGGCGCGCCGACCAGCGCGCGCACCTGCTCGAGCAGCGCGGCCAGGCGCGTGAGGTTGGCGACGATGGCGGGTGCAGGCGCGTTGTCGATGCCCTGGCGGGTGGCCACCTGCGAGGCGACCAGCTCGGCCAGACCGAAATGTGGGCTCAGGTTCACAGGCCACCCCGCACGTCCTTGACGATGGCGGCCGCGTCGCGTGCCAGCTCTCCGATGTCCTTGTCCTTGCGCTTGTCGAGCCAGCGCACCGTGGCGCCCAGCACCCACCAGGCGGGCAAGCCGGCGGCCACCATCAGCGGCGCAGCGATGAACAGGAAGCCCAGGGCCGGGTCGCTGCCGTACAGCACGGCGACGGCGCGCGCGCTGTCGAACAGACTTGGCGCCCAGTTGCGCACGACCACGACCAAGGCCGGACCCATCAGGGCGGAAAAGAGAATGGTGACGAAGAAGCGTACGCCCGCTTCCTTGGCTGTTTTTGGCCACATGAACATGAATCCCAGTGAAGTTGCGGCAGCGCCGGCCAGGACCGGAATGCCAAAAATTTTGATCAGTGCGCCGCCGGCGGCGGTTGTTTCGATGGCCATGTAGTGCCTTTCAGGTGGTGGAAATGAAAAAGCCGCCCGGAGGCGGCTAGATTGCTGTAAGTCAACGACGTAAAATTACGGAACTGCGCTTTCCAAGGCGGCGAGCCGGGCCTCGATTGCGGCCTGGCGCGCTTCGAAACCTGCCGCGATAAACTGATTCAACTCGTCGTAGCGGAATGCGTACCGGTCACCGGCGGGAATCGTTTCCGTCCATGCTGCCTGCATTTCCCGGTCGTCTGTCGCCTCGATGGCCGCATGCTCGATGGTTCCTCCCTGCCACGAGTCGTAGCAGATGAATCCATATTTGAACGGGTCGAGACCGTACGATTCCATGATCTGTATCGCGGCCTGGACTGTCGGCCCGATATGTTCGCGGGCACCGTCTCCCTTCAACATTATTGCGGTTTTCCAGCGGTAGACTCCAATCGCTCGTGCCAGGTCAGCGGCTGCCGCGATCTCAGTGGGAGTGAGTACGCGAAACCTGTCTTTCTCGCGCGCATCAGACGTGATGGTCGGCGACACCGTGAAATATGAATTCGTCCAGCGGTAGCCCGAAGAACCGAAGGTTGCCGTAGCGTCGGTAATCGGCAGGACAGCTCCTGAATCGGCCCCCAACTGTAAGTAGTTAGTTGCTCTCAGCACTAGATTGGTGCCGCTGCCACCACTAATAACCCCCCCGCCATCTGTGCCGATGTACCCTGCGGGTGCACTAGTTCCCCCCCGAATAAATGCGAGGTACGACGAACTCGCCGAGGCCGAGCCGAGTGATCCCCAATTGGCCGCGCCGGAATTCAACGATAGCGACCCACCGCTATGCGACCAGGTACCAGTGGTGCTCGGACTTGCCGCATTCACCTTCAAATTGAGCGCTGCCTGTTGCAGGATCGACACCGGTTTGTTGGCATCGCTGGTGTTGTCGACGTTGGACAGTCCAGCATCAGCCTTGCTGCCTTTGGCTGCCTTTCCGTCCAACGCTGCCTGTTGCAGGATCGACACCGGTTTGTTGGCATCGCTGGTGTTGTCGACGTTGGACAGTCCAGCATCAGCCTTGCTGCCTTTGGCTGCCTTTCCGTCCAACGCTGCCTGTTGCAGGATCGACACCGGTTTGTTGGCATCGCTGGTGTTGTCGACGTTGCCGAGGCCAATGTCGCCTTTACTACCCGATGTAGCCACGGCCGCCAGGATCGGCTTGTTCAGGATCGCTTTGATGGAGCCGGGCATAGCGTTCCAGTCGACCTGAATTGGCTCCAGTTGCCCATTCGCCAACTGATTGAGCGCGTCGAGCCAGTCCGGCATGCCCGCGTAAAAAATGTCTGCCATTACAGCTCCTCGATATCAAGCGATGTTGCATAGGTTTGAAAATACGGTGTCGAGATGGCGGCCAGTTCAGCAAGGCGGCCGTACAGCTGGTGGGTTTGCTCGAGCTCGGGATCAGCATCGTCAGGAAACAGGCTCACCAGAATCGGCAGGCGCTTGCCGCTGCCGCGCACCAGGCGCCACACGGCGGCGCGATCCAGCGGGGTCATGTGCTCGAGCGGCAAAGACAACTTGCGGTAGGTGCTGCCAGCGGCAACCCGCTGCTCACCACCGGCCGTCCTGTAGAGCGTCGATGTGTCGAGCGGCGTCACGCTGGCGCCGTAGCTGGCGTTGTTCTCCGGCTCCCAGTAATTCCCCATCACCAAGCGCGAGCACTCGATGTAGCCGGCGGGATTGCCAGGGTCGGCGAGGTCGATCACAAAATGACGCGCGGTCTTGCGCGGGAACCAGGCCCGAGCATAGGCGCCGCCGCCAAACGAAAAGGCATTGACCGCCAGTGCCGTAGCGCCAAAGTCCCAGGCGCCCAGTGGTGCATAGGCGCAAGCCAGGATCAGGCCGGTATCAATCGCCGGCACGGCATCGCCTGGCGCGGTATAGCCGCGCACGCGCATTTTGGCATTCGAAGTCAGGTTGCAGAATGGCAGGACCACGCCGCCCAAGATCTCGCCCAGCGGCAGCGTCGCGGTGATGGTCAGGGTTGTGCCGACCGAGCGCAGCACTGCGGACTTGCGCCCGCGCTGCAGGTTGGCCGGGCCCAGCGCGCCGGCCTGGCTGGATGCAGAGAGCACGGCGCGGTCGCCAGCATTGTCGTAGATGATGCGCAGGTTGCTCATGGTGTCGCCAGCTCTTTGTGGGTCATGTCGTTATCCCAAAATTTAGTATTAATAATCTGCCATATCAATGAGCAGTACGGTGCTGGCGCGGTAGCGCATTCGCAGCGCGAATGGCGGAATGTCAACAGGCTCCGCATAGACGCACATTTGCGTTCGGTCCAATGTGCTGGGAGCGCGGAATAAAAAAGCGCCAGAAAAATCGAGTTCCGTCGAGGTTCCCGAGCCGGAAATGTTAACCAACCCTCTCGATCCGACGCCGTCGGCAAGGCCGCAAATCGCGGGGCGTGCCATGCTTGGTATTGCGTAGCTTTGCAGATCAAACGAGTCGGGAGGAGGAGTCGCTGCGGGGAACTCGCCAATGGCACGCGGCATGATCATCTTGGCGCCAAGATCAAATGTGCAGTTTCCGGCGGCATCAAATAGCCAAAACCCATATCCGCTACTCACAGGACCAACAAGTGGGGCGAAACAATGGACGGTAGCCACCCGAGCAGTCGGAATAGCCCCGCTTCCACCGGAGACGTCTGAGCAATAGACCAAGATGTCCCACGTGTTGCTGGCCGACAGCGTCACCGAATAGACGTTGAACAGCGCGCCTGGCACCAGTTCGATGAAAACCAGCGGCTCGTTTATCGAAGATATACGGTAGCGGCCCAACACCTTCGCCGTGCTGGGAGAGCCGGGCTCATCAGCCGACCCGATGAAAGGCGCCGAGCCGATGTAGGCCAGACCCGGGCTTTCCGCAGAAAGAATCAGCCCACCGTCATTATTTTCAATATGGATTCCGAATTTCATAAAGAGAAGATATATATTTTTTCAATTTTTTTAAATTCAGATCCATCGACAGAAACTGTCGGCACCCCACCTGGGTAGCTCAGTTGTGCCAATGAGCCACTTAGTGTCTTAAACGTGCGCCCGGTGAATGCGGGAAATGCTCGGACTGCAGTCATGCCCGGCGTTATGACCATCAGGTCAACAAATACGATACCAAAACTCTCCGATCTGACCAGCACTGTGCCGTCAGGCTTATATAGTGTCAGTCCATATTTCATGTTTCGCGGTTCCCAAATACGCCGCGCCGAGTACCGAAGTCATCGAAAATTTTAATAGCGTCACCAGCGATTTCGATACGCCCGCCAGTTGCCCGGCTGCGCAACAGGCCAATCGTTCCGGTGGCCGACACAAGTTCCCCGGAAAACTTTGCAATCGGTGCGGATCCCGCTGATCCGGGGGTCACAGTCAGCCCTGGCATTTCAAAATAGCCAGAACTCGACAGCTGGAAAAATCCACCTGGCACGTTGATATTGCCGATAAGCAAACCTTGGGCGCTCAAATGAAAGCCAGTGCCGCCGTTGCTGGGCCAGCCGTAATTACTGGAGGGATACCCGGCGCCGCCATGCAGCGTCGCGCTGTAAATGTCGCCCGCCGTCACCTGACCAAGATCGGCGCTGATCGCGCTCAGCTGCCCCACCTTCAATGCGTTGAGGTAGGGCGCGGCCCAGCTTGTGGTGCCGCTGGCCGGATTGAAAATGCCGTCGGACCGGTACAGCGATTCGCCGGCGCCAAAGGCCTGCGGCGATCCCTCCCACACCGTACCCGCGCCCCAGGTATTGAGCGGTGGGAACGACGTGCTACCCTCCGTGCTGATCGTTGCCGGGGCGGTGGCCAGCGAGGAGAGGCTGGTCTTGCTGTAGCAAACGCGCGAGGAATTGCCGGTCACGCCGTCAAATATCTTGCTGACGGTCTGGCTGGCCGTATAGGTCAGGCCATCGGACACGATGCTGGCCGTGATCGTCACGCTCTCGCCCACCATGCCGCCATACGTCAGCGTGGCCACGTTGCCGACGCGCGTCAGCACGCTGGCATTGCTGGCGGAGAATGCCACCTGGCCCTGCATATTTACCAGCCCGGCCGTGAAATCAATGCTGGCCGGCGCCGCGATTGTCGTGGCCGCCACCTTGAAGGCCTGCGCCGTCGCCGCCAGCAGCAGCACGCGATCGTTGGCCGGCTCGAAGCGCGGCACGGTGTTCATGATCAAGCGGTCACGGGTACCGCCGATGGGGGTCATACCAACACCCCGACGGTGACGCGGCCGGTCAGCCACGATGGCGACAGGATCACCACCACGCCAGGCGCGCCGTCCTGCAGGCCAAAACGCTTATCGCGCAGCACCACAGGCTGCCCCAGCTCCAACAGCATCATCTCCGGCTCCCCGTCAAACTCGTAAATCGTGCGTTGCACCTTGTGCAGCGCCAGGCGCCGCGCCGCTTCCGCGTGCGCGTCTTCAGTGGTTTTGAGGCAGGTATCGACTTGAGGCGGATCATCGGTCAAGCGGTAGCGTGCCTTAACCACCTCATCGACCACCGTCTCCGTCAGCCATTCCGTGGCGTACAGATCGGCATGCGCGGGCGGGATGCTGGTCGTCAGGTTGGCCTGCACGGTCCAGTTCCGGTCGTATCCGATCTTGACGGCCGCCACCACCGCCAGGCGCTGAGCCGGATGCAGCGAGCCTTCCAGCATCTGGTCGGGGCCGATCTCCACCGGCACGCCGGCGGCCGGCAACGCGATCTGGATCAGGCGCAGCTTGCCGGTGCGCGACATCAGCGCCTGCGCGCCCACGCTGGCCGCCAGCTGCTGGATAGCCTGTGCCTGATTGGTCCGGTCCGACACATACAGGCCCACCAGCTGCGGGTGCGCGGCATCGAAGGCGGCCAGGTTGAGCAGGTCCAGGTCGGCGGCAGTAAAACGGTCCTCCACCTTGCCGTAGCCGGTGGCGATGCGCTGCACCAGCGGCGCGATACGGGGCGCATAGCCGCCGACGTTGTCACCCTGCACGCTGGCCGTCACCGCATTGGCCAGCGGGTTGATAGTCAGTTTGAAGCGGCCCGTCGCGTTGTCGACCGTGATCGGCACCGGCTTGCCGTTGGTGCGCACCTCGAATATCGACTCGACAGCACCGAGAAACCCGTATTCCAGCGTCGCCGGGTTCGTCAGCAGCGGCGTCACGTTGTGGCATTCGCCGAGCGGAATGGGCAGCGTTACATCCTTGTTTGTCGAAACGCCGCCCAGCTTGGCCTCGGTAATCGGCGTGTCCAGGCGCTGCAGCTTGTCGCGCAGCGCCAGGTTAATGGAATTGCGGTCCGTGCTGCCAACGTCGGCAATGATGCCGTCGAAGACCAGGCGAAAATCCACGCGCGGCCAACGCAGGTCGCCCGACCAGACCTTGATCGGCCGGTTTCGCCAGACGTCGGCGAGCCAGCTATCGAGCGCGCCATCAGCATTGTCCAGCTCGATATCACCGCCGGACAAGCCCGCCTCGCCCGTCAGGCTGACCTGCTCGGTAAAGGCCAGGCCACCGGTGGCCAGAGGCAGATACTCGGTGTTCGCCGGCACCTCGAGCGGCCCGGTGAGGTACGGTCGGGAGGCGATATAGCGCGTCACCTCCTGACCGGCCACGTTCACTTGCACCTCGATGAGCACCATGCGAATGGCCGAAGGTGTCTCCAGCCACTCCAGGAATTGTGCATCTGTCATTTACTGTACTCCACCTGTTTCACCCGAGCGGCTGCCCGGGCAGATTTATCAACGCCCTCGACCACGGTTTTCGCGGCAACGGCGTTCGATTCGACTGTGGCCTGGATGGCGGCGCCGGTCTGCTTGTCCTGATCGGCACGCAAGCCCTTGACCTCTTCCCGCAGGCTCTTGATCTCGGCCACCAGGGCGTCGTTGTTGCCGCCGCCCTGGCTTGGCGCACCACCGAAATACCGGCGCATGGCAGCGGCCGCTTGCGCATCCACTACCACTTCGCCGCGGTGCAGCTCGGCCGCGTAGCCGTCAAACGGCACATTGGCCAGGCCGCCGGCATGGGAACCGTCGAACTGCACGCCCAGGCCGGTCGCCGTGCCCATCGCGGCATGCAGGTTGGCGATGGCTTGCGCCACCGTCAGCACACTGTCGTTGATGGTGATCAGGCCCGACACCTGGGCCTTGAGGGCGTCCAGGCTGGCCTGCTGCACGTCGACCTGAGCGGAGGCCCACTTGGCAGCGTCCTGGTTGGCGGCGATGACGCGCGCGTAATCCGCCGCGTACTTCGCATCCGAGGCGTTGACTACCTGCGATGCCGTCAAGAAGGCCTGCTCGGCAGCCGACAGCCCGGACTGCGCCGTCGTGTCGCCGGCATTTGCCGCCGCCAGGGTCTTCTCGAACTGGGCTCGCGCCTCGGCATACTTTTGCTCCGGCGTCAGCACGGACTGGCCGCCAAGGGCCATGCTGTCGTTCAGGCTGTTCAAGGTCGCCACCCACGACTTCGATTTATCCAGCGCCGTCTGGGCTGCGGCCGATTCCTTTTCGTAGGCCTTGCCCAGTGCATCCTTGGCTGAGACCACCGCTTTGGCGGCCTGCACCTGGTCGAACAGTGCACGGTTGACGGCGGCGATGCTGGAGCGCTGGATGGCCAGCAGTTCCGTTTCGCTTTTCGTCAGCTCGTTCAGCTGTTTCTGCAGATCCATCCGCTCGCTGGCGATCTCGCTGGCCGTTTTGACCACGGCGGCATAGTTGCCCGTCGCGGCGGCCAGCTGGCTGCTGTAATCCGATGCCGCCTTGAACGCGGGCGCCAGAGCCAGCAACTTGATGTACAGCTCCTGGTCCGCCGCGCTGGCCAGGTTCAGACCCAGCACCTTCTTTTTGTAATCGTCCATGGTCGTGGTGCCGGCCATGCCGAGCTTACCCAGCGTATCGGCCACGGTCGAGAGCACGGGCGCCATCCTTTCGGCTTCCGTCAGGAAGTTTTCGGAAAAGAAGCTGGTCCCGCTGGAGAGCGAGTCCAGGCTGCCGGCCAGCTTGATCAGGTTTTCGCGCGCGCCAATGGTGGCGACGCCCACAGCGCCGAAGGCCTCTTGCGATGTGCGGCCGATCAGCTGCAGCGCAGCGTCGACGCCGGCGTAATTTCCGGCCACGCGCTGCAAGGTGACGCTCAGTTCTTCGTTCCCTTGCTTGAACTGGCCGACATTGGGCAGCAGTTCGACGGCAATGGCATTGCCGACACCTTCAAAGAACTTGGTCACGGCGCCCATCCGATCCGCTTCAGTGGTAAGGCCGGTCAGGTTGATGTTGAGCGCCTGGGCGCGCGTGGCCAGGCTGGACGTATCGATGCCCAGCGTATTGGCCAGGGTGGCAGAGACGTTACGAATGGCGGCGTAGGTCTCCACAAACGCATTGGACGTCGTGGCGTCGACGGCTTTGCGGTCCGTGTCCGACTTGTCGCTACGCAGCCAGCCACCCTTTTGCGTCCATTTGGCATACTCGGTACCGCTAAAGCCGGTACCGGACAGCGTGCCGGTGATCCCCGTTTCTCCGTACTTCTTGTCGCCCATGCCGAAGATGCGATTGCCAATGCCGCCAATTACGCCGCCCAGGGCGCCGCCGATCGCCGCGCCGATGGGGCCACCCATGAATGCCCCAGCGATTGCGCCAATACCAGTGCCGACGTTTACGGTCGAGTTGCTACCGTACTGGCCCGAAATTGCTCGGCCACCCAACACCCCCGCGGCAATGCCTGCAGCTGCGGCAACCAGAGGCCCAGCTGCTGCACCGGCAGTCAGCGCCGAGCCGGTGCCGGCCATACCAGCCGAGCCGTAGGCCGCTGCAGCTGTGCTGGCCTGCGCAGCAGTCAGACTCATGCCCGTACCGAACGCAGATACCGCCGATGAGCCGAAAAGATTGCCCAATGTGGCAATGCTGCCGCCGATGCCTGCGGCCACGCCAGAGAATCCCTGAGTGGCGATGGTGTAGGCCGTTTTGGCGCTTTGTGCCAGGCTAGCAATGCCACCCAAGCCTCCGCCAGCCGCGCCGCCGCTCAGGCCCAGGCCTTCGGCTGATGCCAGGCCAGCCGCGCCGCCGCCCGATACCGATGCGCCGATGTTCAGGATCCATTTCTTGATCGTCATTTGGTACAGCAGGTCCAGCAGCCCGTTTTTCAGGGTGTCGCGCAGGCGGTCGAAAGCCGACTTGCCCGAATCGAAGATGGACACGAACGTATCGTGTGCAGTCGTATCGATCGATTCCCACATTTTTCGGTTGGCTTCGATCTCGGGCTTGGCCAGCTGGTTGCTGTACCAGGTCAAGTATTGTTCCTGCAGGCGCTTCTGGGCCTCGGTACCATCACCTGCCAAGGCAATGCGCTCTTGCCACATGGCGGCGTCGTTTTTTAGCAGCGCGGCAGCGCGCGCCTTTTCGTCAAACAGCGATTCGGCAGCAAAGCGGCGGTTCTCGTCGGCCAGCTGGGCGGCATAGCCCAGCGCCTTGGTCTGCGCCAGTGTGGCCTGCTCGACACGCACGCGCGCGGCTGCCTCATCCGTCAGGCGCTTGATCTGGTCCTCGGTGACCGCCTTGCCGGCCAGTTTTTCCTGCAGTAGGAACTTTTCCAGCGCCGTCTGCTCGCGCACCGCCACCATGGCCAATTCACGTGCGTCGCTGGACTTGCCCATCATTTGGTATTCCACCGCAAGCGCCGCGGCGGAGTCATGGCGCGCCAGCGTGCTTTCCTGAATGCGCGCGGATACATCCTTTTCCGTGGCACGGGCCTTGGCGATCTTTTCCTCAGCTGCCAGTTCCTCCAGCGCCGCGCGTGCCACAATCAGGTGCGCGTCAGCCAGTTTCAGCTTGCCTGTCTTGATTTCCTCTTCCAGCTTGATGCGCAGATTCTGGCTCTCGGTCGCATCGACGTCGGTGGCATTCTCCAAGCGCCCGGCCTCGATCTTCTCGCGGATGCTGGCGATCAGGGTCGCATAGGCTTGCTCCTCTTTTTTCAGCCCGGCTGCCGCACCCTTGTCGGCGTACTTCAAATTGATGCGGCCCAGAATGTCGGCGTACTGCTCCGCATTCAAATTGCGCGATTTCAGGTCGGCGATCTCGGCGGCACGCTGCTCTTCGCGGGTGGCATAGGTCTTTTTCCACTCGTTATAGGCTTCGTTTCCCGTGACCTTCGCAACATCGGCCGCGCCCTTGGTAGCTTTTGCTTGCTTTTCAAGCAATTCATTAATCTGCTTGTTCAACTCAATGCGCTTGAAAATTGCATCGTCGTTACTGATTCCTGCAAAATCACCAGCACGCGCATTGAGGTCGCCCATCCTTTTGGTTGCCGCCTCCAGCTGCTTGATGATGGGCAGTTCTTTTTCCGCCTGTTGATTGGTCAGGCCGAGATTTTTAAGCTGCAGCAGGTTTTGCTGCTTATCGATCTGGGTATCAAGGGCCTTGATGATCCGGGCATGGGCCTCTTCAAAAGATTCAGCCGCTTGTTCATTGGCTGCTTTGGCTTTTTTCCCGAACACCTCCCATGCCAGGGCCGCAGTACCAAGCAGCAGGATGATCGCGCCGATTGGCCCACCCAAGAATCCAATCGCTTTGGACGCGACACCGGCGGCCGTAATGCCTGCGGCAGTGACGCCATTCAAAGCTGCTTGGGCGGCGGCCTGCGCAGCCGTTGCCGCTGTAAGCTGCGCAAGAGCCGCGACCTTGGCGCGATCAAGCGCGGCGGACTCTACCAGAAACGCAGCTCGCAACGTTTCTGCGACCGCAAGCTCTGCCGTTGCCAATCGCAGTGTGCGAAGTGCAAAACTTAATGCACCGGCAGCACTGGCCGCAGCGATTGCGGCTTGAGCAGCAACAATGTCGGCATTTGCCGAGCGCAGCCTGACAAGCGTAGCCTCATGCGTGACTGCAAGACCGGTGATGGCTGCCTGCGACTGCGCCACAAGAGTCGTAGTTCTTGCCATTTCGGCCTCAGCCGCTGCCACCGTAGCAGCTCGCAGGGCAATGCTTGCCGATACCTGCTGATACGTCTTGGCCACCCAGGTTGCCAACCACGTACCGATTTGATACGCAGTCAGCGTTTTAAGGATAATTACCAGCCCTCCCAGATTTTCGGAGAGCAACCGAATTGCACTGGTAATCATCGCTACGGTGCCATTGGCCTGAGCCTGGATGCCGAAAAACTCCAGCATTTCATTTTTCAGCACGGTAAAGGCGCCCGAAATCGTCTGGATATTCTTGCTTTCCTCACGCAGCGACTCCAACGCCTTCGGCAGCACCGTGGCCATGATGTTGGAAGTGATCAACCCCTCACCCGCCATCGCCTTGAGCGCGCCCACCGGCAAGCCCATGCCGTCAGCCAGCGCCTTCATCAGGCGCGGCGCCGCCTCGTTCACGGCGTTGAATTCCTCGCCGCGCAGCGTGCCCGACGCGAACGCCTGCGACAGCTGCAGCTGGGCCGACGCCGACTCGGTTGCCGTGGCGCCGCTCACGCGCAGCGCCAGGTTGACGGTCTCGGTGATGGCAGCCACTTGCTTTTGCGTGGTGCCGAGTTCACGCGTGCCGTTGGCAATTCGCGCATACAGCACCCCCGTGCTGGCCAGATCCTGCTGCGATGTTTTCGCGATACGCTTCACCGCCTCATAGGAAGCGGCGTAATCGGCGACGGACGTCGACGCCAAGCGCAACTGCGCCGTGAATTTGGCGTATTCATCGGCCATTTTGATGATTTCGGCCAGGCCGGCGCCGATGCCGATGCCGGCCAGCGCCGTCTTCATGGCATTGGCGGCCGCGTTGATCTTGTCCTGTGTTTCCGTGACGACGCGACGCGCCTGGTTCATGTCGGCCTGCAGCCGAGCAATGTCGGCGCGAAGCCGGATTTCCATATCACCCACAATCATTGCTTTTCCAATAACAAAAAGCCACCTCGTGGGTAGCGTGGACGAAAAAAAACCCGCTGAAGGCGAGTGATGGGGTATTTAAAATTTACTGGTGAAGCACTGCCGCACTACGGATGCGGCAGTCTTTATTGCAAGAACAGCTTCAATGTGAGCGCCAATCCTGCACAGGCTGAGCCGATGGCAATTCCGATTGCGGCAATCACTGCCGCCGCAGCAAGGCGCTTACCGACAATCCCGGCATCCTTTTGGTTCATCTTTCCCTCCACCTTCACTTTATTTTTCGGGGTATACTTCATGTATATTCACTTTCAAGTCGAGATTGAATGCTGAATTAAAAAAGCCCGATACGTTTGCCGCGTTCGGGCTTTTTGCTTTTCCCCTGCTATGCAAGAAACAACTCCAAGGCCCGTGCTGATGCACGGTCGGCGCTGACGCGAACGGCAACAGATCCACCCCACGGCGGAGGGCAATCCCGCTTGGTAGCTCGGTGCGACTCGGCCAGGTAGTCGATCGACAGGCGCCGCAGCAGGCGCGCCTCCCATGGCTCCAGCTCGAAGCCGCGCGCCGCCTGCCATGCGGCAATCTCGGTAAATGTCACCGGGCCGGCGCCCATGCCGGCCGCCACGGTAGGCCCCACCTCGTAGAGGTAGCCAATCAGGTAATCGCCCTGGTCGAACGGCGGCGTTTCAATTTCGCCACCGTCGCGCTCGATCCGTTCGCGGCGCGACAGCGCGGCGCTGTCGGCCCGCGCGCCCTCTTTTGCCTCGGGCACGGCGCCGAGCCAGGCGCTGTACCGCACGAACAGGCTTAGTTCTTCGCCGAGGTCTTCGTAAAATTTGCCCAGTCACCCAGATGGCCGTTGACTTGGGCAGGAATGAAGCCGATGGTTTCGTCCAGGTACACGGCCTTGTGCAGCGCTTCACCGGTCAGGTCGTCGTAGCTGATGTTCTCGAACGAATGCGTGAGGGCTGCCAGCTTGTCGGCACCTTCCTGCGCCTGGTCTTCCGCCGACTGGTCTTCCTTGCCTTTTTTCTTCAGGCGGGTGAACAGCTTGTTGTTGCTGGCGGCCTGCACCTTGGCGTACTGCTTGGAGCCGGGGCCGTACAGCTTGATGCGCATGGGTTTGTTCTTGTCCGGGTTGCCGTCTGCACCATCGGCGTACATCAGGTCGTCATTGGCGTCCTTCAGGTGCAACGTGCTGGTTTCGTCGACTGCGAATTTTTTGATATTGGACATGGTGAAGCCTTTCTTCGAGGGAATAAATGCCCGTGCCAGGCCCGCCCGCCCCTCGAAGGGCGAAGCGGACCAGGTCGGTGCAGGGGTGGCCGAGGCCGTGAGGTTGCCGCTGTTACGCGGTGAGGGTGTCGCTCTGGCGCAGCAGGGTGAAAGCGCCCTTGACGGTGTCGTTGCTACCGCCCAGGTTTTCGACAAACTTCATGACCTGGGCCGTGAAGTAGCGAATGCCGCCGCCCTGCTTGACGACCTTGAACGCAGGGATGGTGTAGTCGTTGGCCGCCGCTTCGATCAGGATCTGGCCGGCGTCGTCTTCGACCCAGGCGCATTCCATTTCCGCGTTGGGCAACTTGTAGGAGCCCTTCTTTTCGCGGTCATGGGCGTTGCTGACGGTCGCCAGCGTGGAAGTGCTGTATTCGCGCCCCTTCACGCCGCCGACGTTGGTAATGTCGCCCACCTCGACCCAGGTGAGCGCCGCGAAGGCCGCTACCGTGTTGTCGGCCGGGCGGGTCGCGCACACATACAGCTTGGTGCCGGCGACTGTCTCGAAATCATTTTCGAATGCCATTTTGATACCTTTCAATAAAAAAGCCCGCACGCAGGATTGCGGTGCGGGCGGGCTGATACAACCGGGGAAGTACTAATTTGCTTCGACGAAAACAACCTTGAAATCGCGGCATTGCTCGAAAATGCTGGCCGCTTCATCCTTCAGGTCAGGCCCGACGATGTCGCGCATCACGCTGCGCACCAAGACACCGGCTACGGTGCCGGTATGCGCGCCTGGCCCCAGCCTGGCGGCCTGCAGCACGGCCTTCTGTTCCGGGTACGTTCTGGTGTGCACCGTCACCTGCACACGCGCCGTCACCTGGACGGCGCGCTGCGACAGCGATGCTGTAGGCATCTCGACGCGGCTGATCTCCGTCAGCCCGATGGCGGGCAACAGCGTACCCTGCGGCACGGTACCGGCCACGATGCGCTCTTCCGGCACGAGGGCCAGCACTGGTGCATGCGCGGTCAGCAAGGCACGGATGACTTTGACTGCGCTCATTTTTTGCCGCGCGGCCGCGGAACTGGCACCACTGCCGCCTGGTCGCCGCCAGCGGCGGCCGCGATGACTTCGACGGCCTCGCCGCGGCGGATGTAGGCAGCAGCACGGCGCTCGCCGCGCGCGGCGTCGGTCATGTCGTATTCGGTACCGGCCTGCAGCTCGATCACGGTCACGCCGTCGGTCGAGCCCGGGATAGTTTTGAGCATCTTGATTTTCATGGTCGTCCTAGTCGGTTTCAGCCGCTGGCACATTGATGCCCTCGGCGGTCAGGCGCTTGCGGATCTGCGCGCCCACGGCAGCGATGGCGGCGGCCGGCTTGGCGTCAAACGCCGGCCGGATGAACGGATGGGGCTTGGCGCCCGGGTGATCGACCACCATGGCGCGGGTCTGGCCAATGACCAGGGCGCCCTTCTTCTTCGGCACGATCTTGTGAGGCTTGGTGCCGAACTCCACCATGTGTCCATACCAGGCGCGCTTGTTGCCCACGCGCACGGATGCCGTAACCCGACCGCCCTTTGCCTTGGTGACCACGCGCACGCTGCGGCGCAGCTCGCCGCTGTCGACGGGAATGTTTTCGCGCACCTCGGCCTTGAACACGTTGGCGCCCTGGCGCAGCGCCGAGCGCATGATGTTGCGCTCGATCTTGGCCGGCAAGGACTTGAGGAAATCGTCCAGCGCCTTGCCGCCGGTGATATTGCGGTCGTCAGCCATCATTGCCCCTGGGTTGAATATTGCTCGATTGTCATTTCCAACCATTCCCGGCGGCCAATCTCGGCCGGGGCGCCAACGATCTGGAAAAACTCGTCAATGTCGCCATGCAGCGTGATGCGCATATCGGAAGTGATGCCGCGCAAATACCGCATGCGCAGCCGTGCCGGCCGGGTGGCCACAGCCATACCCTCCTGCACCGTTTCCGACTTGCTGGGCAGGGCATCCTTGACCTGGGCGGGCACGCGTGCGGCAACCGACACCCAGCCGCCAGGCTGCGGCCCATACTCGCCCTCCACCATGCCCGGGCGCTCGATGGTGATTCGACGGTCCAGCTGGCCGGCGCGCATCAGACGCCATTCCCGATGCGATGCGGGCGCAGCAGCTCGCGCGAGCCCAGCGGCAACCGCGCCACCGACACGGCCAGCACGCTGTCCTCGCGGTTTTCGTACATGTCGCCGAACAGCTTCAGGATGCCGAGCTTGATATCGTCCTCGATTACCATCGGAAACTCGCCGGCGGTACCGGCCGTGATGGCCGCTTCCATGGCGGCACTGTCGGCGAACACCTGGCGGTTCAGGTAGACCAGCGCGTTGCGCTCGGCAGCCGAAAGAATCAGGGCGATCACGTCGTCCTCATCGTTGCCGACGATGCGCTGGTAGCCCTTGGCCAGTTCAGGTGTCAGGAACATGGATTACTTGTCCTTTTTCTTCGACTCGACCGCTTCAGGCACTTCGAGCACTTCCAGGCTCTGCGCCGCATCGACCAGTTCGGGCGGGCATTCATCGCCCGGCTGAAACGTTTCGGGATAGATTTCGCCGTCGCGCACGCCGAGAAACTCTTTACTGAAAATCATGATTTTTCCTTTCAATAGCGGCCCCGGGCCGGGGTGGACCGGGGCGTTCCAGTTATGCCGAGACCTTGAGGGCTTTGATGGTGTCGGGGTTCAGCAGGCCACCGCCGACGCGCTTGGTGGTGTAGAACTGGACGTAAGGCTTTTTCGAGTACGGATCACGCAGCACGCGAATGCCCATACGGTCGACGATCATGTAGCCACGACGGAAGTCGCCAAACAAAATCGGCGTACTGTTGGCCGCTACCGCCGGCATGCCGGGCATCGTAGTGATGGAGTAACCCGACAGGGTTGCAGGCTGGCCTGCCTGCATGGACGGCTGCCACAGGTAGTTGCCTTGGCCATCCTTCATTTTGCGAATCGAGCCTTGGGTCGTACGGCTCATGATGAAGCGCGCATCGCCCGTGTACTCTTCGGGCAGGGCATGGATCAGGTCGATGATGCCATCCGAGGTCAAGGCGGCCGCCGAGCCGCTGGCGACGGTTTTAATGTCGCCCCAAGGGTGTGCCGCCGCATTGGCGCCGCCGGTAATGTAGGTCAGGATGCCGGTTGGCTTGTCAGCACCATTGCCAGACAGGAATGCAGCGCCTTCCTGAAGTGCAAATTCACCATCGACTTCGCCAGCCAGCCAGGCCTCCAGATTGACCTCGGCATCGTCGAGCATTTGCTGTGTTGCCGACGGGTTGGCGTAAATCTCACCAGGCTTGTAGGTCAAGCTGCCGAACGTTGGCGTATTGGTTTCTGGGCGCGCAGCGGCCTCACCCACCCAGCCCGAGGTCGCGCCGCGGTTGTTGAACAGCTTGGTGAAGCTGTCTTTCGACGTCGGCTGCACGAAGCAGATACCGCGCATTGGCGATACCACCAGCAAACGATCGGTGATCGTACGATCCCATTCGGTTGGCGCCAGAAAACCGCCTTCTGGAGCAGCGCCTTTGTTCATGCTCGCTTCGACGGTGCCACGTTGCATGTGGGACTGGAAGGAATTGGTATATTCCTTGTCCTTCAGGGCCGCGCCGCCGCCATTCATTGCGGACGCAGCGATCTGCTCGTTGGCCTTGTCGACAGCCGCCTGCAGCTTGGCGATATCGGCGTTGATGTTGTCCACCTTCAGCGCCTGCAGCGCGTCGGCGTTGCCCTTCTTGATTTCGTCCAGCTGCTTGGTGTGCTCGGCCTTGAAATCATGGAATGCCTTGTTGACGCCTTCGATCAGCGCATTCACATCGCCGTCGGCGCGCACCGCCACGATGCCGCGCGGAACGGGTTGGCTGGCCTGGGCAGCGTGCGCCGCCAGGGCGCTGGCGATCATCGCCGTGGCGATGCTGGTCATCATTACTTTTTTCATTATTTGCCTTTCAGATTGTTGATCAGGGTTTGCAGTGACGCTGCTACTTCTTTGGTGCCAGCGCTCGGCGTGGCGATTTTTCCAGCAGCGCCCGGCGTGCCAGAAAACAGGGACTTGATGGCTTCGCGGCGCACGGAGCGGGAATGCCCCGCCCGGGCCATGGCCGCTTCCACCATCGCAAGATATTTCGTGTCGGCGCTGGCCTCGGGATCGTGCCCCATCTGCTCGCGCGCCAGGATGCCGCTGGCGAAGCCTTGCTCGACGGCCTGGGCTGCGCCCATCCAGCTTTCCTTGTCCATCATGGCGGCCGCTTCCGCCGCGCTCAGCCCGGACCGGGCGGCGTAGACGGATGCCATGGCCGCATCAAAGGGCGCCAGCTGCTCGGATGCCTTGATCATGTCGTGGCGGTTGCCGATCGCCATGGCCCAGGCGTTGTGGATCATCAGGAAGGCGCCGTCACCCATCAGGATCTCGTCACCAGCCATGGCGATCACGGACGCGGCCGAGGCGGCGATGCCCATCACCTTGACGGTGACCTTGGCCCTGTGCTCGCGCAGCAGGTTGTAGATGGCAACGCCTTGGAAGAAGTCGCCGCCGGGCGAGTTGACGTTCACCGTCACGTCGCGCGCGCCGATGTTGCGCAGGGCGGCGGAAATGCGCTTGGTGGTCACACCTTCGCCGTCGTAAGACTCGCCGATGCGGTCGTAGATGGAAATGGTGGGGCCGTCGTCGTCGGCCGCCGCGCGGATGCCCGGCTCCCAGCGCTCGAGGGCGTCAGGGCGCATGTCGAACTGGATGTTGCCCAGGCCCTGGGCGGCGTTGATTTCAGGCAGTTTTAACAGGGTCATTGGGTGTTTTCGCTTGGTTAGCGGGCGCGCGCAGCTCGTCTGCGCCCTTGTCATTGGAACGGGCCAGGTCTTGCAGCTCGCGCACTTCGTTTTGTGTCATCCACGGCGCATGGCCGCCGCTGCCCAGCGCCTTGGTAAAGAATTCGGCCTGGTCCTTCAAGGTGCCGCGTAGCAGCGCGCGTTCGTTGAATTTGGCACGCAGCTTCTTGTTGTCTTCCTTCGACAGCAGCGTGCGCTCGATGCCTTGCTCCCAGATCGTGAACCAGTGTTGCAGCGAGAACTGGATGAACAGGATGGCCAGTTGCTCGATGCCGCTGCCCCAGGACGTGTCATCCATCATCAGAAGCGGGCGCGGCACGCCCATGGCACGAGCGATTTCCTCGATCTGGTGATTACGGTTCTCGATGTGCTGGGCATCGGCGGCCGTATTGGCCCATTTTTCAGCCTTGAGGCCCTCTTCGAGGATCATCCACTTGCCGGAATTCTCGGCGCCGGTCTTCTCGTTGATCGAGTTTTTCAGGCGGTCGAAGGCGGTGTCGCTGAGTGCATTGGGCGCGGAGAGCGCACCGCCAGCCATGACGCCATTCTTGAACAGGCGTGCTGCAGCCTTCTCGGCCTGCAGCGCGATGCCGATGGCTTCATGTGCCAGACGCACGCGCGACAGTCCAGTCACGCCATCTTCGGACAGGTCGCGCAGGTGGAATACTTCTTCCGCCGGCAGCGGGATCTGGCGGCCATCCTTGCGGGTGTACGTGTAGACCATGTTCCAGCTGTCGTCCAGCTCTGCCTTCACGCGTTTCGGACACATCGGGATCAGGCGCAGCACCTGGTCGCGCGACCAGATCACGCGGGCGTAGGCGTTGCCGTGCATCATGACGCGCAGCTGCATCAGCGCCTTGAACTCGTACGCCGTCTGCCAGCTGTTCGGCTTGGCCTTCAAAATGTCATAAAGCGGGTGCTCGGTGGCATAGCGCTTCTCGTCGCCACGCTCGACCAGGTTGAGCGGCAGCATGCCGATCGATTCCGAGATCAGCGTGACGCAGCGCAGCAGGGCCATGTTCTGCAGCGCCTTCGACGCATTGACATAGGCGCCCGAGGCGGTCTCGCTGCCGGTGCGCATGAAGGCAAGCAGGTCAGGGTCGTCCAGGCCGGCGAACAGGGTGCCTGTCGATGCCTGGATGTTCGGTGCCGACGGCTCGGCGGCGACAGGTATCGGGGCATCACCCGGTTCGTCCGGGCGTGACTTGGCCTCCGGCGCTGCAGATGGCCGGAAGAAATCGAATAAACTCATGGGTTAAACAGTCCTTATGCCGCGCGATTCATACACCGAGCCACCTTGCGCCGGCGGATTTAGTTCCATCAGGGATACAGCATCGAAGGTCGCCATCAGCGGGTCGATCTTGGCGGACCCGGAAGCCTGCTTGGTAATTAAAATGGCATTGCCCCGCGGTTCGACCTTGGCATTGCCTACGCACCAGGCCATCATCGGCTGGCCGCCGTGCTCGATCACGCCCTCGGCCAGCTTGCGCTCGGTGGTCTTGATCGCACCGCCCAGGCGCCAGCCCTGAGAAATAGCAACAATTTTTTCCTGCGGCACGCCGGCCTCGACCATGGCATCGAGAATGGCGCCAATGCCGGCCGAGTCGGCGCCCACCTTGTCGAGCAGCCCGGATTGCTCCACTTGCAGCACGGCCGCCGCCACCTGCTCCACGTCCTCGCCGATGCGCTCGACCAGCACCAGGTCGCCCTGCTTGGCGAAGTCTTCGAAGCGGGCGGCCTCGCTTTTTCGCCGCTCCATCACCGAGGGGTGCGCCCAAGCCCTGGTCCACAGCAGCCAGCGGCGCGTCTCGCGCTCGCGGCCGATCACCGCCAGGCCCAGCAGGTCGTCCAAGCCGCCGCCATCGATGCCGACGGTGGCCACTTCGCTGCGCGCCAGCAGATCGTCCAAGGTCAGCGCCGGGCGCAGGCCCTGCTGCTCCCAAAAATCGGCGCCCGGCCAGCGGTTCGACATCAGCGCCAGGCCGATCTGTACATTCAAGTGCTTGGCCAGGAAGCCGCGGAACTCCACTTCGCCCTTTTCCTGCGCCTGGCGGAAGCCTCGCGCGATGAATTCCTCATCGACCGATGTGCCCATGTTCGGGTTCGTCACGTAGGCGTTCGCCACTTCCCGGTGCGCGCCAGCCTTGAGCATGCTCTCCGGGAACTCATACAGAATGGGGTAGCACGCCGGGTCATGAATCGTCCCGTCGCGCACGCCACGTGCATACAGCAGCCGGGACAGAAACGCGCCAGCAGGCGGGTCGTCTGATTGCGTCGTAGCGAAAATAACAAAACCCTCGGGGCGCGAGGCCAGGCCACCCGTCGCTTCCAGCAGCATGGCGTCGGCGCGCGGGTTTTTACCGAACAGCCACAGCTCGTCGATAAATACGCCGATGGCCTTCTTGCCCGACACTGTCTCGCCATCGGCCGCCACCACCTTCAGTGTCGCGTTGGTGGTGAGGTGGGTGATGGTGCGGATATGGTCCTGCACCTTCAGCATCACGGCCAGCTCGTCATCAGCCTTGATCATTGCCGCCATCGGCTTGTAGCTGTTGTCGGCGATCTCTTTCGTTGGTGCCAGGACGATGTATTCGCCCTCCAGGCGCCAGTTCAGCAGCAACGCCGTCAGCATGATCCCGGCGGCGATGGTCGACTTGCCATTCTTTTTGCTGATCAGGAGCATGAACTCTTTGATCAACCGGCGGCCAGTCTCCGGGTTGTATGCGCCGAAGATGGCCTCTACAAAATCGCGCACCCAAGGCTTGACCACCTCGCCCATCTTCGGGCTGCCGGGCGCGTCCACCATGCGCAGTTCGGAAAAAATCGCCCACGCCGCGGCAGCCTGGTCAGGATATAGCGGCGGGCATGGCGTCAGCGGAAGGCCTGCAACAATGCGCGTTTCCCAGTCGTGGCATGCCGTCGTCCACTCTGGATGCGGTGTCATTTACCGCCGCCAGATACCAAGCGCGGCGGCGGGGGTGGCGCGCCGAAGCGACCGCCGGCGGCCTTTTGTGCCGCATCCAGTTTTTCCTCTTTCTTTCCCACCTCGCCAGGCTTCTTGTGCACAAAGGGCATCAAGGCCTTTGCGGCATCGATGCGCAGCTTCTCGCCAAGTTCGATATCGTTCATCGCCGCCATCAGGAACGTTTTCGGGTCCGTATGCTGCAGCGCGCGGTTCAAGTCGAACGTGGGGCGTGCCGGTGGAACGGCTGTCGGCAGCGCCGCCGGTGCGCCAGATGCCGCGCTGGCGCGCGCCGCCTTGAGGTACTCAGCTACGGCCGGGTCTTTAACAAGGCGCGATCCGGCGGCCGATGCTGTCGCCGGACTGTACCCGGCCATGATCGCCGCTTCCTTATTGCTGCGGCCGGCCAAAACGGCATCGGCGAACGCACGCTTTTTGCCTGTTAAAGCCATTAACAAAACCCTCAGTGAAGGAAAAATTCTGCGCGTGGGAGAGGACGCGGTCTAGGTCGGCGAGAGGTCGGGAACTTTTCGCCCCCCTCCCCCGATATTGCTTTTTTGAAATATTTCTTTTGATGCATGTTGTTATTTTTCCACAATCTCAACATTTCTTTTTTGAAACATTTCCTGATGTTGCTTTTGCGCCATCTATTCGCCACGCCGATGGGCCGCCTCTTCGCGCTGCTTATCTGCGCTGTGATGGGTGCCGCACAGCGACTGCCAATTGGCCTTGTTCCAGAACAGCACCTGGTCGCCACGATGCGGCTCGATGTGGTCGACCACGGAGGCCATGGGCGCAGCCAAGCCCAACTCGGCACAGCGCAAAATGGCCGTGCTGGGCGCCATGTCACGGATGGCCGCATAGGCCGGATCACGCAGGCAGTACACGCAAAGCGGATGGCTGCGCAAATAGCCGGCGCGGGCCTTCTGCCAGGCGTAGCCGTAGCCGCGCTTGGTGCTGCTCGTTTGATCGGTGCGCCATGAGCCTGGCTGCATCACTGGCGCACGGCTCATGGCCTGCTGCTGCAAACGCGGCTTGAGCGCTGCCAGACGCCCCATCAGATGGCCATTAGACCGGCGCCGCCGGTTTCAATAATAAGCATCGTACTTCCCTCGGACTATGAGAGCAGCTTGAGGGCTGGCGCAAGCACGTCCGTCTCAAAGCGATCTGCCAACAGTTTCATGGCGTTGTCGTATGGATGGGTACCATCACTCATGCCGGCGATAATCGCTGCCGGGCTGGCGCCGTCGCTCAGCACTGCATCAAAGTCCGTGACCACCGCCACCTTGCCGTACAGCGACAACAGCTCAGCATTGAACGCTTTGCGCCTGTTATCAGATGCCACATTCCAGCCTTTCAGTGCGGGCAGTCCTGTCCACAGCACTGGGATGATCTGTGCAGCACGGCACACGTCGACAAACTGCGACACGCGCCAGCGCATGCCATCCACCATGGGCTGCGTCAACGTACCAGTGCCCGGATCATCATTTGGCGAGAATGGCGCGTAAACGGCCATCGTAGGACGAACTACCGCCAGCAAGTCGCTTAAGCGTGCGAAGTATTGAATGCTTTTCTGGCCGGACCAGCCGCAATTCGCATTGCTGATCGGGATGCTGGCTTTCGTCATGCTCAAACGTTTTGCTGCAACCTGGAACATATTCTGGCTCTTGAACTCAGCCGAGGCCTGCGCACGCGTGATCGAGTCGCCAGCATTTAAAATGCTCACAGCCTGGCCGCGAACGATGAGTTCTACGCCCCATATCGGGGAATCGCCACGCGATGCGCCTGGGTTATATGCGGCCTGCCCAGTCGAAACAAAATCGCCCCCCGCGCGGTTGGAATACATCATGCCGCTACCTAGGCTGTTGAGTTGCACCAGATCGGTATTAATACTGAGGCTGCTGGTCAGTGTGCCACCGGTAGGCACGCAGACCCGCAGATACAGCAGATAGCCAGGGCCGCCATCGGTGCGCGGGACTGCCGCGACCGGGATGAAATCGGGTGCGGTGACGCTCGGGCGATCAGCTGCGCCAGCTTTCTGGGTCCCCGTTGCGGCTCCCGCGAATGTGCTGGCGACCCATGTAAGTGTATTGCCAGTCTTATCAGCAGCATTTACGCCGGCAGCAGCGCAGCAGACCAGGCCAGGGATATCATTGGCGGCAGCATTGAATAGGATGGGCCGCGCAGCATCGTACGGCACGTCAACCTGCAAGATCATCAGCCAAGTAAATGTTGCGAAGTTTACATACGTCTGAGTCTCCGCGCCCATGGGCGCCACCAACAAGCGGTTGCGCGGCGCAGCAGCCAATTGCGCGGCAAGCAGGCCGCTACGGGGCTGCAGCGCAGTAGCGGCGCCATTCTGAACTGTTGCATCAATAATGCCTGCCGAACAAGTCAGCAAAAAACGCTGCTCGCCAGCATACCCCCCGATAGGCGCCAACGCACCAGCACCGATGGTCCACGACTGCAGCGGTGTATTGCCGCCAGTCGGGTCGAGGCGATGTACTTTGCCAACAGTGCCCGCAATGCCTGATACGTTCAGCACCTGACCTTCAGGCAAGACTGCTGGAGCTTGCTCGGCCGGCCGCAGAGTCAGCGATCCAACGGCAATCTGCGGCACCTGCAGTTTCATCCCTGGACGCGGTAAGAAGTATTCAAAGCCACCTGTCAGGTCAGCAGATGCCTGCTTGGCTTCGATCATGCCCGCCTCAGTACTTGCGTCGAACGTGGCGATAGCACCAACAGGGCGCTGGGCGTATGGTTTCAGCAGGCGGACGGTCATGGAAGTGGCTTTCTTTCAGTTGGTTTTACTTGTGGCACAAGGGCGGCCGTTGCACTGGCAGACAAGCCCGCCACGCCGTACCCGTTCGCGCGCAGTATTTCCTTAGCGCGTTCGGCGTCAACTACATGCTCGACTATGAGGCCAAGCGTCTTGCCGTCGGCCTCGCCCACAGCGCGGACGATCATGTCTCGGTAGTGACGCGGGTTCATCGAACACCTCAAATAAAAAGGCCGCTGGCGCACGAAGCGGTCAGCGGCTAAAGCCCAGGGAAAGGCGGAGATCTGGAATGCAAAAAGCCCGCGTCGGCAAAGAGGCGGGCTTTTGTTTAGGCGTGCGAAAACCGCCTATGAACGAATCATATCAGAACAGAACAGCAGTGCACACATTATTTTTAAGGCGCTGGGCCAACTCGGCGCGCGCCTCCATAGCAACGTCTGCAAATACTGCGTTTGGGAACCTCCATGGTGTGGCCTGGCTGCACAGATTGTAGATCGCCCAGATGTGTATGCGCGCCATACTATCGATCATCGCATCAGTGGCCTGGGCGATGCGCGTGTCGGTTGCCTGCTGCGCCTCGTGCATATCCACGCCGCGACCATCCCCCTCCCCACTCAGTCCGCGCATCGTTTTGACGCCCAAGTCGCGGTCAGCATCGTGCGCCATCCAGGCAGCCCACAATTCAAGACACAGGTCGAGCGGCTCAGGATCGGTCCACGCGGTGACCGCCAGTACGACGCGCGAAGGCGCTGCCAGGGCATCTGGTGCCACAACCTCGTCCTCGACCTCGACGAAAGTGATATCGGCCACTGGTGCGCTCTTGCCGGCCCATCCCAGCGTAATTTTTTCTCGTTGCATGTCAATCCCTGTGCTGTGTTGCAATTTAGTCCGATGAGCAGCTGCTGCCACTGTCCGACGATCCAGATGACGAGTCGCTGCCGCTGGAGGAGCAGCTCGACCCACCCCAGTCGCCTGAAGCGCCTCCACCATCGAACGTGCCGCCGCCGGCAACCAGGTGCGACAGCGCGCTGACCGGCGCCCAGCTGCTCGGTGGCGCTTCGCTATTTTCTGGAGCGCTGTAGATGGTGCTGGCCTGGCTGGCGCGCCTTGGTGCCGTACTGACATCGGCGCGCGCCCGCTGCGCCCGTTCGTGACCGCGCATGCTGACGGCAACGATGGCGCTCACGAACTCGGCATCCTGGCGCGCCTTCTGTTCTGCTGCCTTGCGCGCTTCTCGGCGCTTGGTCCAGGGAAATGTGAAGTTGAACATTTTTCGTCCTTTCGTTGTTGGTGGTGCTTTTAACCGATGATTCACAATAATCATGAACATGAGGAAATATGCGGGGTTGCGGGGTGGTCTTCGCCACTTTCCCGCCAACGCTTTTGCTCAATTCCTCTTAATCGCCGTGGCCGCCGCTTGTGCCAGCATGTGCAGCTTTGCGTTGAACCAGCGGCGAATGCAGTACGACCGCGCCACGCTGATCACCGTGTAGATCAGGCCCAGCAGCAGGTTATCGCGTGCGGTGATGTGAAAGCCAAACAGCGGGAAGATCAGCATGTTGGCGGTGAAGTTGATGGCGAAGCCGATCACCACATTGATAATGGCCTCGATCAGCGATCCGAGTCGTGTCTGGTTCATGGCTGCAGTTCCTTTGTCGGGCGATCATCACCCTCTTGATAATTAGTCGCATAGAGCGTGAGCATGCGCAGATTGCACATGGCGTGCGCCAGGTGTGGCAGGCCCGATTCAGCATCGCACTCTTCGCCGGCCTGCCAGGCTGCCATGTGCCGCATCAGGCAGGCAAACGGGATCGACCAGGCCATGCCCTTGGCCCAGTTCCAGGCCGCGTACTTTTCCTTGCCATAGGCCCACACGCGCGCCTCGTCGGCCAAGGTGGTCAGTGGGATCAGGGAGTAATCCGGCTTGCCGTAGTTGAAGCGCGCACCGCTTCCTCTTGCCTCACTGGTCACATCGCCGACTCCCTGGGATGCGCTCGTCACCTCGCCATGCGCTGCATTCGCACCCGCCCGATATTGGGCACCTGCACGCTCGGCGATGATGGAGAGGCATGCTGAAACTACGCTGCGGATGCCAGGAACATTGGTGGCAGATACTTGCAACTCAGGAAAACCGTTCACGCTGGGGAAGGTGTCGATCGCGTTGGCATGCAACGCGCCTACGAGATCAGCGTCAGTCAACTCATCCAAAATCGCAAAGCTTGGGTTTGCGCCCAAAAGATGGCTCATTGCGCTTGCTCCATAAAAGTGATTTCGCCGGGCTGGCGCGGTGTCGCGTCGCCCATCAGGTAAATAGTTGTCGATACGCCGCCGCCCAGCACCTGGGGAGACATGCTGTGCAGGAAGTGCTGCTTGCCGTCGAACAGCACGGGCTGGCAGGTGTACAGCGCGCGCAACAAGGCGCGGTCGCGCTTGTACGCCGCCTCGGCCGGTGTTTCCGGCGCCGGTATTGGGCCGCGGCTGCTCATTCGTCGTCTTCCTCAGTACGGGCCATGTCGGCATCGACGGCGGCATCAGCACTGGCATCAAACCGATCAGCAAACCAGTCGTGATGTACGTCATGATTTGGCGCGGGGATAGCGGAACTCAGCGCCATAGTTGGCAGCTCGTCGCTCGATGACGTAAAACACATTTTGTTCCGAAGATGCAGATACCGTGCTGCATTTTTGGCGTCGCCAGAGTCTGCCTGGGCGCATGCCGACAGGAAGACGGGAACTATGCTGTAGCCGGTATCGGAGGAATCGTTCAAGCAATTCACCTCATGCGCCAGCTGGCTGGCGGTGCTGCTGACACAGCTTTCTTCGATATGTGCCGTGCCGTCTGGTCCCATGATGGCGAACATGAAGGGCTTTTGCTCGGCGGCGGCCGGCGGCTGATCGAGCAGCGGCGCCAGCGCGGCGCGCAGCCGTTCGCGCAGCTGATCGGCTCCGTGAAACTCAACAGCGATGTCGCGCAAGCTGTTGACGACTTCGCGCAGGACGTGATCTTTAGGGTTCAATTTATTCTCCTGGTGCTGGTTCCGTTGACCCCGAATCGAGGCCCGATTTGCCATCAACTGATGACTGATGATAATCATGAAGGTCTGTATCCATGCGGGTTTGCGTGGTGCCTCCCGCCACTTTCTCGCCACGCCCAAAACCGATTTTCTCGGCGATATCGTTCTGCGCCTGCGCCGCCGTGTCCCGGTTTTTCTCCAGGTAGGCCATGGTGGTCATCGGCGACTTGTGGCGCATCACGGCCTGGATCGTCTGGATCGGCACGCCCTGCTCCGACAGCATGGTGGCGAACGTGCCGCGCAGCCTGTGCGGGGTGATGCCCTTGATCTTGCAGCTCAGGTTGGCGGACTTCATGGCCTTGCGCGCGAAGCCGGGCGGGTGCTGATGGGCACCGCCGCGCTTGCCGGCAATCAGGCCCTCCACCTGGCGGTGAGGCACCAGCTGCTCGACCAGCCAGGCAGGAACAGGCACGGGCTCGGCCTCGCGGCCCTTGGTGACGCCGGGCGTGTAGGTGGCGCGCTGCCAGTCCAGCCATTCCCAGCGCGCGCCGGCCGCCTCGGACTCGCGCAGACCCAGGCCGAACATCAAGCGAATGGCCGTGGCCACCGACGGGTCTGCGCGCGTGACCTGATCGACAGCTGCAAACCACTCGGCCACGGCAGCGATAGGCAGGATCGAGCGCGGGCGCTTCTGCACCTTGAGCATGCGCACCTGCCAGGGAATCGAGCGGATGATCTCGCGCTTCACGGCCCAGTTTGCGATCAGCTTAAGCACGCGCAGCCAGTGGTTCGCGCTGGCCTTGGCGTGGTCGACCAGGTGCAGATTACGGGCCTGCTCTACGAGGCTGGTGGTGATCTGGTTCAGCGGCAGTTGGCCCAGGTCGTAGAAGTGCAGCCGGGCGGTAGTCTCGACGCTGCGCTTGTGCGCGGCGCTGCTGATCGGGCCGTTCACCTCCAGCCATTCCTGCGCCATGGCCGCCAGCGTCGGCACGACTTTGCCGCCGTTGGTCAGGATCAGCGCCTCGTCGTACGCACGCTGCGCTACCACGTTGGCTTTCGCCTTGCTGCTCTCGCGGGTGCTGCGCTGCACGCGCGCGCCAGCGATCTGGAAGCGGTAGTGGTAATTCTTGGCCTTGCCGGTCCGGAACAGGTGAAAACTCATTCGTATCTTTCAAATAATGCCAAGGGCGGTCTTGGCGTTGGTGATCTGCATGGCATGCAGCGACTTATCGCCGTTCGCCAGCCGGTCCATGATCCGGCGCGCCCACGTCTTGTGGTCGAAATGCGTTGCCCGCGCCGACTTGGTGACGCCACTGGCCTCCAACTCGGCCAGCATGCGGGCCGCATCCTCTCGAGAGAGACTGCCCTTCCCCGGCGCCGGCAGCGCTGGCGCCGGCGCCGGGATCTCGGCCCATTGGCCGCGCGCCAGCTGCGCGCTCAGCGTGGCCGCCCAGCGATCCTTTACCTGGCCGTACGACTGCATCATCAAATCGCGTGCCAGTAGCGTCGCCGACCAGTAGACCGCCGGATGGGACCAGACGCCCCACTCGCCTTTGCGGCGGGCCTCGATGCCAACGATGGCCTCGTGGTACGCCGGCACAGGGTCGGCGAAGGGCTTGCATGCCTGGATGAACTCAGCGCAGCTCGGTGGCTTCTGGTAGCGCAGACGGCAGGCCTTCAGGCCGACCGCGACGTCCTTGGGGGTGATGCCCTCTTCCTCGAAGGCCTCGACCCATGATTCGGCCCAGTTCCGCAGCGCGACTTCGCTGGCAAAATTGGATGCCCACCAGTGCGGATATGCACCGTCCAGGCGGTTGTACAGGTGTTCGATCATCGACACCTTGAGGGTCGGATGCACCTCGAACCAGCGCGAGTCAGGCGCCGTGCTTGACTGGCCCAGGAAGCAGCTTGGGCTGCCAGCTGCAGCAAGTGCGCTCATATCGGGCTCCCTGGTTGCGGCCGGCCACGATTGACGAATGCGGTCGGGTCAAATTTCGCTGGGCGCCCTGCCGATGCACCATGCGGTGCACGCTCGTTTCGAACCCAGTTGCGCCAGGTGGCCGGCCAATCCGCCTTGCGGCCCTTGACGCCGGGCTGGGCGATCCAGTAGTCACGGAAGCGCTGCTCGGTCTGCGTCGGCACCAGGTCGGGACGCTCGGCTTTGCAAAATTCAATATCGTCAGCTGATGCAGACCAGTCCGCAGGCAGCCGCGACGCGGTGGCTTTGGCTTCTGCTTTTGACGTTGTCTCTGCTCTTCTCTTCTCTTCTGTATCTGTATCTGTATCTGTATCTAGGGCGTTACTTTTCTGTTGCGGTAACGTTACATGGCCGTTTCGTGCGGCTTCTTCGGCTGCTTTCTTGGCCGCTCGGTGCTTCGCCACCCTCTGTGCGCTGGTGTCTGAGCTGAACTGGCGCTTTTCCCAGTTCAGCAGTTCCCACGCCTCGTTGATGAAACCTTTCGCGAGGAAAAGCGCCTTCGTTTCTTCAAGTTGCGCGGCGTCGATACGCAGGTGAAACGCAATCTCATCTGCCTGTAACGTTACAAGCGCGTTACTGCAACGCATGCACATCAACATGACGTAACGACGCTGCATTACCTCGGGCAGCATTTGCACCTTCGGGTCGTGCGCGAACTCGGCATACATGCGGAACCAGGGGTTGGACATTATTTCCACCCACCCCGTCCAGCATCGACGGCGCGTATCGCATGCGCCTGGTCGTTGTTCAAAGTCATGTCCAGCCTTCCATCCAGCCGTGAATGGGTCGGGGCGTGACCGGCGGGCTGGATTCGCCAAGTCGCAGCTGCGCAGCCGCTGCCCCGTTTGAAACTTGTTCCGGCGCGGTGGCCAGGAATTGGGTGAGCAAATCTAAACGTGTTAAATTGTCAATCCCATTAAGCAATTTACGAAAGGAACTCCCCATGAAACTGTCTTCCGCTCGCATTAGCGCAGAAAGCATGCTAGAGCTCATCATCAAATCGCAGCCTGATCTGCTGCATCGCCAAACCACCCAGTCACTGAAAGAAGGCGCAGTGCTGGCAGATTTTTGCCACGATTTCATCGAGCAATACGCCAAACGAATAATGGAACGCTCGAATCAGGATTAACCTCTTTGATCGTCGGCAGCAGTCTCAAGCCTGGTCATAGCAACTGGCTTGGGATAGTGAAAGCCAGCTACGCCTCCTGCACTCGGCCTCATGCCTTCTCCTTCGTTCTCCGCGTCGGGTGCATTACGCGCTGAAACACGTCCTTGGTGCGGGCTAAGGCCTTGCGCGCGCCAGTGAGGATGCGGACGATACGCGCCTTCTTCTCGGCCGCCCGGGCCGCCTTGCGTAGCGCAATCTCATAGTTGGCTTGGGTGGGCGCCGCGATGACATTGGCCAGCGACGCCAGCGCGTCAGCGTCGGCGCTGGCTAAGTCGCAGATATCACCCAGGGCCAAGCCCGCCTCGTCGCTCGACTCGATGGCACGCACGCACAGACCGAAGCGGCGCAGCATGTCGTTCAGGCAGTGCACGCGAGCGTCATCGGGCATGCCGGCGAGGATGGAAAAAACGAAGTTCGCCGGTAAAAAATTGGTGTCCTTGGTCTCGTCGTCGAGCCAACGCAGCACGCGGTCGCTGTTGTTCTTCATGCGCTGGAACTCGTCCGTGTGCGCATCGAAGCGGATACCGGTCACGGCCGGGCCGCCGACTTGCGCATGCGCCGCGACGATCAGGTCGATGGCGCTCGCGCTCGACAGCCCAGCGGCCCGGCGCCAGTCGGCCACGTGCTCGCGCAGGATGCCGATCAGGGTTTTGTGCGACTCAATACGCATGATTTATTCCTCGGGGTGGTTTACTCTGGTTTCTGTTGAATGTTGGACACTTCGAGGACCAACGCCCCACCAGAAGCGGCGACGAGATCAGGCCAAATCAAGTTCCAATCGTTAGGTCGCAGCTCTTGCCTGGTTACCTGCTTGTTAGTCAAACCTTCGATTGCGGCGCAATATCGAATTGAAATAGGTCGAATCCCTTTCAGCCACTGGTGAAGCACTGCTGGGGAAATTTTGAGAAGCCGGGCGAAGTCAGCCTTTCGGATCTTCGAGTCTGCCAAGTAGGTTGAGAGGTTCATGCCGCAATAATAGCATTGCTATTGCACAAGTCAATAGCAATGCTCGTTGCTCTATTAAATAGCATTGCTATACTTTGAACATGAAAAACGAAACAAAGACACTTGAACCTTGGCAGCTTGAAGACGCCGCGCGACTGAAGGAGCTGTTCGCCGCGCGCGAGCCAAAAGTGTCGCAAGCAGAATTTGGCGCCCAGCACGGACTTGGGTCTCAAAGTATGGTTTGGCAGTATCTGTCAGGCCACCGACCTTTAAACATCAAGGCGGCCACAGCCTTTGCGCGCGGGCTTGGTGTGCAAGTGCACGCGTTCAGCCCTACTCTCGCTTCTCAGATCGACTATGTTTCGCAATCGGCGACATTGGCGCCGCAACTTGACGTGCGGGAACTAGCTGGCGAGTATCAAGATGTAATCTTGGCTGATCCCAATAACCCGGATTTTTACCAGATTCCGAAGGTTCAGCTGCGACTATCCGCAGGCGTAACTGGCTTTCAAACAGTTCCTGAAATCTACGACGGTAGCAAATTGAGTGTAAGTAAAAACTGGGTGGACAGGAACGGCTTCAATCCTAGCAAACTGATAGCAATGTCAGTAAAAGGTGAGAGTATGGAGCCCAATCTTTATGCCGACGATCTGGTGATTGTCAATACGGCCGACACAAAGATCATTGATGGCAAGGTCTTCGCAGTAAATTACGAAGGTGAGGCTGTGATTAAGCGCTTCATGCGTGAGTCTGGCGATTGGTGGCTTACATCTGACAATCCAGACCAACAGAAGTATCGACGGAAACGCTGTAGTAATAGTGAATGCCTCGTAGTCGGCAGGGTCGTCAAAAGGGAAACGGAGCGTATATGAAGTTGGCAGGAATTTTGATACTTGTAGCAGGCCTAATTCTAGCAACTTTCTGCCTTTTTATGGACACGACTGTTGGTGTGGCCGCGAGGGATTACGGATATGGCGTAACCTCGCCTGACATGCGGGTGTCCAACATTGACCTGATAGCAAAACGCCAGAGCTTCCTCATTTTTTCCGGAATACTGTCAGTTGTCGGAGCAATTTTAGTGGGTTTTTCGTCGATTTCGAAACCCCAAAATAATGATGCACTTCCAGTCGAGCAAGAACAATCCGCGGCAGATCCGGTTGATTCAGGTGCTACAAGCAATTCAGTATCAATCTGTAGAAACTGTCATCACATGGGCGCGGGCGACGCGCAGGAGTGTCGCCGTTGCGGTGAGCCATTCCCCACATAAGCTAAAAACTGAACAAGCAAAAGCCCGCCATCGTGCGGGCTTTTTTATTTCTCATGAAAATAATAATTTTAAATAGCATTGCTATTGCATTGAAAAAATAGCAGTGCTACTATTCATCCATCGACGCACCACCTCAACCGATGGAGAGAAAATGTCACACGCCACCAGCCCTGCCGACCTGCACAAAACGCACGTTCCCATCCCCTTCCTGACCAACACCGCGTCAGCTATGGCAATCGATGCCATCGCCGACAGTCTGCTCGACGCCGAACTGTGGCCCGAGGACAGCGAGCTCGTCGTCGAGATCCGCGCCATGTTCATGCACAACTGGGGCATGGATCAGGCCCAGGCCGACGCGCGCATGTCCCGCTTCAACTTCAAGTCCGCCCTCGCCGCATTGGAAGGCGGTGCAGCATGAAATTCAAGATCAACATCTACCTGCTGATCGCTGTGGCCATCATCGGCGCCATCACCGGCAGCCTGGCCATGAGCCTGGGCGAAATCGAACCAGCGGCCAGCGCCGCCATCATCCTCTTGTCCGTGCTGGTCCTGGGCTGGGGCGCCGGCAGCGTGGCGTCGCAGGCCGAGATCGACCGCCTGACCAGCATCGAGACCGGTCGCCGCATCCAGGCCAGCTGCCTGATCACCACCCGCAACCGGCTGGAGCGCGAGCTCGAGCAGCTGCTGGATGCGAAAGGCGGTGTGCTGTGAGCGCCACCTTCCCTGAAGACCAATTCCTGCGCGACGTCGCCGAGCATGCGATGACCGTGATCCGCGAAGACGGCGTGAGCCGACATATTCGGTTCGCCAAGCCGGGCACGAGCTGCATGCACTTCGACCTGATCACCTGGCCGGGCTACCTTTGCTACACCGGCGACATGGGAACCTACGTGTTTCAGCGACTGACCGACATGTTTGAGTTCTTCCGCACAGATCGGGAGTACAAAAAACGCAACGGCGCCAAGTTGGCGGTCAACCTCTCGTACTGGGGCGAAAAGCTTCAGGCGACAGACCACGACGGTTATCGGAAGTACTCTGCCGAGAAATTCAAGACGAATGTCATGGACTGGATTGAGCAGCGGGGGCTGGCTGGAAAGCTCGGGCACGGCCTGCGCGATGAGCTTCAATCCGAAGTGCTGGACCATGCGGATGATGGCGCCGACGCGGCCTACCGCGCAGCGATGGATTTTGTCTGGAACGGGAAGCTCGTTTTCCCCGATTTTTACGAGGTGGACAGCGAGGAATACTCGCACCGTTTCGTCTGGTGCTGCTATGCACTGGCCTGGGGAATCGAGAAATACGACGCATCGAAATTGCAGGCCGCTCCCGAAGGAGTTGCAGCATGAGGCGCCTGCCACTGCCGAAACCCAGCAGCCGCTCCTACGCCCTGCTGCAGGCGCTGATCGCCGGCCCCGGCACCTTCTACCAGATCGCAGAGCGAGCCGGCTTCGATATCGAAGAAGCGGGCATGGAGAGCCGCCTGCGCATGATCTTCTCGCGCGGCATCCAGGGCCACGCCCGCCTCGACGGCATCATGTACGTACTCAAGGAAGCCTCCCGCGCCGCGCTGCTGGGCATCCAGACGGCACCGGCTGGCCAAGTAGCGGCGCCGCACTTCCGCGGCGTGGCGGGCGCCATGCCGGTACTGGTGGTTCGTCGCCAGGTGGCAGAGGTGCGCCCATGAAGCGCGACCTCTTCACCATGTCCCTTGACCTGGGCAATGAGCTGATCATCGACAACTTCGCCGGCGGCGGCGGTACCAGCACCGGCCTGGAGCAGGCTTTCGGCCGCCCGGTCGACATCGCCATCAATCACGATCCCGAAGCACTGGCCATGCACGCGGCGAACCACCCGCACACCACGCACCTGTGCGAAAGCGTATGGGACGTCGATCCGATCAAGGTGACGGGCAACCGCCCCGTAGGCCTGGTCTGGCTGTCGCCGGACTGCAAGCATTTCAGCAAGGCCAAGGGCGGCAAGCCCGTCGAAAAACGCATCCGTGGCCTGGCCTGGGTGACGTTGCGCTGGGCAGCCAAGTGCAAGCCCCGCGTCATCATGCTAGAAAACGTCGAGGAATTTAAGACGTGGGGCCCGCTACTGGTCGAGGCCGACGGCAGCGCCAAGCCGGATCCGGCGAACAAGGGCAAGACGTTCGATTCGTTCATCCGTCAGCTGCGCGGGCACGGCTACACCGTCGACTACCGTGAAATGCGAGGCTGCGACCACGATACGCCCACAATCCGCAAGCGTTTCTTCCTGGTGGCGCGCCGCGACGGCATCGCCATCAAGTGGCCAGAGCCTACCCATGGTGCGCCAGACAGCATCGGCGTGCGCGCCGGCAAGCTGCTGCCGTACCGCACGGCGGCCGAGTGCATCGACTTCAGCCTGCCGTGCCCGAGCATCTTCGAGCGCGACAAGCCGCTGGCGCCGGCCACGCTGCGCCGCATCGCCAAGGGCATCATGCGCTATGTGGTCGACGCGGCCGATCCGTTTATCGTGAACACGGCCAACAGCAAGACCACCGGCAGGGCCCCGAACGTGTGGGAGGCGGCCGAACCCCTGCGGACCATCACCAGTGCGCCAGGCTTTTCTGTCGTGGCGCCAACCATCGTCCCGGTCACACACCAGGGCGCCGACCGCACCGAATCCATCGGCGAGCCGTTCCGCACCATCACTGGCGCGCACCGCGGCGAGAAGGCGCTGGGCGTGGCCACGCTGGTGCAGGTGGGTTACGGCGAACGCAAGGGCCAGGCACCGCGTGCGCTGGATATCGAGAAGCCGCTGGGCACGGTGGTGGGCGAGAGCAAGCATGCGCTGGTATCGGCGCTGCTGACCGGCGTCGGCGGCCGTGCTGGTCAGAGCCGCCCGCGCGGCCTGAACGAGCCAACTGCGACCGCCACGTCGAAAGCCGACGCAGCTCTGGTGACGGCTGTGCTGGTCGACGCCGCGCACGGCGAGGTATCGCCCGGCGGCGTGAAGCGCTGGGGCGCTGGCGCGCACGCCGTCGAGGCTCCGCTGGGCACCGTGACGGCAAGCGGCAACAAGGCCGTGGCCACCGCGTTCCTGGCCAAGCATTACACGGGCGTCGTCGGGTCGGACTTGACTGACCCTATCGGCACAGTCACCGCATGCGACCACCACAGCCTGGTGACGGCATTCCTGACCGAGCACGCCAACGCGAGCAATCAGCGCGTGATGTCGGTAGACGAACCGCTGCGCACGATCTGCGCACAGGTCAAGGGCGGCCATTTCAGCATGGTATCGGCGCATATCCAGCGCGACATGGGCGCAAGCGTTGGCCACGCCGCCGATGCGCCGCTCGGCACGGTCATGGCCGGCGGTGGCGGCAAGTCGGCACTGGTCACGAGCAACATGATAAAGCTGCGCGGCACCAGCACGGCGGCCGGTACCAACGAGCCGCTGGGCACGATCAGCGCCGGCGGCCAGCACCACGCCGAGGTGCGCGCCTTCCTGCTGTCGTATTACGGTACCGACCAGGCGCCCGAGATCGACGGGCCACTTGCCACCGTCACCAGCCGTGACCGCTTCGGCCTGGTGACGATCCACGGTCAGGATTATCAGATCGTGGACATCGGCCTGCGCATGCTGCAGCCGCGCGAGTTGTTCCGGGCCCAGGGATTTCCCGACGATTACATCATCGGCGACGACCCGGCCCAGGGCCTGAAACTGACGAAGAGCGCCCAGGTGCGCATGTGCGGCAACTCAGTCTGCCCACCCATGGCCAAGGCACTGATCCTCGCCAACTTCGCGCATGAGCGTGAGATTGCGAGGGTGGCATGACATTGCGAAATTTAGTCGCCTGTCTGGACCAACTCAAAATCACCGTCCGGACGGCCAACGTTCTTCAGCTTGTTTCGATACCCGCAGCGCGGGCAAAGGAAATAGCAGCCGAAGTGGTCGACAGCCGGCTCAACCTCGGAAAATTTCAGATCAACGGTGCATCGTTTGCAGGTCCACATGGTGCGCCTCCATGTAAAAAGGGAATCGTAGCATGATTGCCAACCCGGCTCAAATTACAAGGCAACACCTGGCCAACAAGAAGGGGCCGTTCTACACACTGACGCGTAAGCGCTGCGCCTGCGGCAAGGCCACCACGGCGCGCCAGCTGCGCCAGTACGGCCGCTGCGTCACCTGTGTCCGGAGTGCACCATGAGCGCCCCAACGCGCCCGGTGCTGCGCTATCACGGCGGTAAGTTCCGCCTGGCCCCCTGGATCTTGACTTTCTTCCCGAGCCACGTCGTGTACGTGGAGCCGTTCGGCGGCGCCGCCTCGGTGCTGCTGCAGAAGCCTCGCGTGGGTGCCGAATGCTACAACGACTTGGACGGTACCGTGGTCAACCTATTCCGGCTGCTGCGCGATCCCCTGCAAGCGCTCGAGCTGCAACGTCTGGTGGAACTCACGCCGTTTGCACGGCAAGAATTCGACTGGGCTTACGAGGCGGCCATCAGTGATATGGACGCGGCCCACAAAACGATAGTGAAGTCCTTCATGGGCCACGGTTCCGATTCAGCGACGCGCTCCTGCCGCACGGGCTTTCGCTCAAAGCTGAGCGACGGCCGCGTGCTGCCTTCGGTGGAGTACTCCACCTGGTCGAATGCGATCCCTTCATTCACCAATCGCTTGCGGGGTGTAGTTATAGAAAACCGCAGCGCAATCGAGGTCATTGAACGCATGGACTCACCGAACACGCTTATCTACGCGGATCCGCCCTACTGCCATAGCACCAGGTCATCGCTGGTAGGCCGATCGAACAAAACGCATGGCTACCGTCATGAAATGACCGACGACGATCATCGTGCGCTGGCTGGCACGCTGCGCCAGGCGCGCGGCATGGTGGTGCTATCGGGATATCCGAGCCAGCTGTATGACGACGATCTGTATCCGGATTGGATCCGACATGAGCGGCGCCATGTCGCCGATGGTGGCAAAGCCAGAACAGAGGTGGTGTGGATTAATCCTGCATGCGCAGCAGCGCTGGAGGCGGAAAGAACGCAAGGGAGGATGTTTGCATGACCAAGTGCATCACCAGCGACAAATGGCGCGGTGACCGTGATGAACCGGTCATCCCGTCCACCGTGCGCTTCAAAGCGCAGGAAGCGAACGCGCCCAGCTGCGAAGGCTGCCTGTTCGAGCGCTCTGTGGGCGTGTGCTCAACGGCCGCCGCGCTGGCCGTGGCCAACGACCAGCCGGACTGCGACGACCGCTCGCCGGCCGGCATGACCTACATCTACGTGCTGGATAAAAGCGATCCGCGCCAGCTCGACCTGATCAAACCCCTGAAACAACTGGAAAGCACATCATGAGCACTATGACCGAAGTTCGAAAATTCCTGCGCCTGCCCTCGGTGATCGAGATCGTCGGCATCCAGCGCACGGCAATCTACGACCGCATCAAGAAGGGCACCTTCCCTGCGCCAATCAGCCTGGGGCCGCGCGCGGTGGTGTGGGATTCGACAGCAATCGCAGCATGGCAGGAAAAAATTATCGAGGATGCGCGTACGCCGTCGGCAAAAAACTAATGGGGGTAGAGATGTGGGTAGGGGAAAAAGAAAAAGCCCCTTCATAGGGGCTTTTTCATAATACTGGCGGAGACGGTGGGATTCGAACCCACGATACAGGTATAAGCCGTATGCATCCTTAGCAGGGATGTGCCTTCGGCCACTCGGCCACGTCTCCTAGCTGATTACTCAACTATGTCTCTGTAGCTAACTGCGCTGCAGCGACGAACGTCATAATATCGATTGCCCCCCCTTTGGTCAAGGGCGTGGGGCAATATTTTTGGATATTTAAGCTTTTTCCAGCTCGAACGCTTTATGCAGCGCGCGCACGGCCAGTTCCATGTACTTTTCATCGATCAGCACGGAGATCTTGATCTCGGAAGTGGAGATCATCATGATGTTGATGCCCTCTTCCGACAAGGTACGGAACATTTGCGATGCGACGCCCACGTGGCTGCGCATGCCCACGCCGACGACGGACAGTTTCGACACTTTCGCGTCGCCCGTGATGCTGGCCGCGCCCAGTGCTTCGCGGTTCGCTTCCAGCACGGCCAGCGCGCGCGTGTATTCGCCGCGCGAGACGGTGAAGGTGAAGTCCGTTTTACCGTCGACCGACTGATTCTGTATGATCATGTCGACTTCGATATTCGCGTCCGCCACCGGTCCCAGGATGTGGTAGGCCACGCCTGGACGGTCGGGCACGCCGAGCACGGTGATTTTGGCTTCATCGCGGTTGAAGGCGATGCCGGAGATGACTGCTTGTTCCATGTTTGTATCTTCCTCAAACGAAATCAGGGTGCCTGAATTGGCTTCTATTTCCAGCGGCAACATCGGGTCGGTCAGCGACGACAGCACGCGCGTGGGAACGCGGTAGTTGCCGGCAAATTCCACCGAACGCGTTTGCAGCACTTTGGAACCCAGCGAAGCCAGTTCCAGCATTTCTTCAAAGGTGATGGTCTTCAGGCGGCGCGCCTCGGAAACCACGCGCGGGTCGGTCGTGTAGACGCCGTCGACGTCCGTGAAGATCAGGCATTCGGACGCCTTCATGGCGGCGGCGATCGCCACGGCCGACGTATCGGAACCGCCGCGGCCCAGGGTCGCGATGTTGTCGTGTTCGTCGACGCCCTGGAAACCGGTAATGATGACGATCTTGCCCGCATCGAGGTCCCGTTTGACTTTTTCGTCATCGATCGACTGGATGCGTGCCTTGGTAAAGGCGGAATCGGTCTTGATCGCGACTTGCCAGCCAGCATAGGATACGGCTTGTTTGCCGATCGCCAGCAGTGCCATCGACAATAGGCCGACGGACACCTGTTCGCCTGTCGAGGCGATCATGTCAAGTTCACGGGGATCGGGTTGATCCATGATTTCCTTGGCCAGTCCAATCAGGCGGTTGGTTTCGCCCGACATGGCGGATGGCACCACCACGATTTGATGCCCGGCGTCGTGCCACTTGGCAACGCGCTTGGCGACATTCTTGATACGGTCAGTCGAGCCCATCGACGTACCGCCATATTTGTGGACGATTAAAGCCATAAGAGTGAAGTTTCCGCTCAAGAAGAATAAAAAAGGAGGGCTTTACTCTACATGCCGCAATGCAAAATAACAAGCTAAAAAGCGCATTAGCTCATACCAATTGTACATATGGAAATAACCAATCCATACAGTCCAGCTGGCTGGAGCAGCCACTTGGCGACCGCCCCGGGAGTGGCCGTGGCGGCCACCCCTGCGCTCAGCAGGAGAGCCAGCGTAAGGTCACGCGAGGACGATCCAGCAGACTCAGACAATGGCAGTCGAGGCCGATACCAGCCGCATACAGCAATTGTTGCGCCGCACAGACAAGCGGCAGGCGTTCGCGCTCCCAGGCGGGCACGTCAAACGCCTGGTAATGGTATTTCAAGCTCTTGGTGGGACGGTTCAAGGCCAGCTTCAAGCGCTCGCCGCCCTGGCGGAAGTCGATGGTCAAGGTTTGGGCTTGCAACCAGGCAATATCGATACCCTGGCCGCCGTCTTCCACCGCATCGAAATGCAGCACGCCGCCATACGCGGGGAACGCCAGGCTCGCTTCGCCCTGCCAGCTAAATTGCTGGCCGGCCTTTTCCAGGCCGGGAATACCCGCGTCGTCACGCTCGCGCATGCCGGCAAGGTCATTCAGCTTGGGCGTCAGGTACAGCCGGTCGCGGTGGCGCCGCACGTGGCATTCGGGATGCGTGACCAGCAATTGCGCATCGGGCCGCGCTTCCAGCAATTGCGCCAGCATTTCCGCCAGCCATGCCGTCGACGGCATGCGCAAGCCGCGCGTGCCGAACCAGTGGCGCAGCAGGTTGTAGCAGCGGTCCGCGCTCAGCGCGCGCAATTTCGCCAGTTCGATGCAGTCGCCATCGAGGCACATTGCCAGATCCTGCGTCGCCAGTTCCGTCAGCAGGCGCTGCGCCGATTGCGCGTGCTGGGCGCTGCGGGCGAAGCGTTCCTGAAAACCGGGAAAGGCCTGCGCCAGCACGGGCATCACCTGGTGCCGCAAGGCATTGCGGGCAAAGCGGGGATCGTCGTTCGATTCGTCATGGATGTGCGCGATCGCATGCTTCGCCACGTACGCTTCGAGTTGTTTGCGCGACACGGAAAGCAGCGGGCGCGCCATCACCAGGTCCGGATTGCCCAGCAGCTCGGGCGCGCTGTTGGCGCCATCCATGCCGGACAGGCCTGCCGTGCCGGAGCCGCGCAGCAATTGCAGCAGCACCGTTTCCGCCTGGTCGTCCTGGTGGTGGGCCGTGAGCAGCAGGCGCACGCCGTGCGCGGCGCACAGCTCGCCCAGGGCCGCATAACGGCGCTTGCGGGCCGCCTCTTCCGTGCCCGTCTTCGCATTCTTTTCCAGGGTGACCTTGCGCGCCTCGAAGGCGATACCCATGCCGGCGCACAACTGCGCGCAGTGGGCCAGCCAGGCGTCGGCGTTCGGACTCAGGCCATGGTGCACGTGAAACGCGTGCAAGGCCACGCCGTGCTCTTGCGCCCAGGCATGCGCCAGGTGCAGCAGGGCCGCGGAATCGAGGCCGCCGCTCAGGGCGATGCCGACGGTGCTGCCGGGTGCAGGTGCGCAGGCGTCCAGCGCGCGGGCGAAGATGTCGGGCACGGTGGCGGTTTGTTGCTTTTTCATTCGGACTCCGGGAATGCAAAGAGGGACAGGCGGCTAAACGGATGGTGTCGTTTAGCGGACTGTCCCTGGTAACTCTTGATATTTTGTCGGCTTACGTCTTGGCGACTTACGTCTTGTCGGCTTACGCTGCGCTAAGCCGACCTACGCCGACTTGCGCTGGCTTACTCGCTCGGCGTGGTTTCCTTGAACTTGCCGTAGCTCAGCAGTTTTTCGTGGCGCGCGGCCAGCAAGTCCTTGGTTTTCATGCCCTGGAACTGGCGCAGGGTGTCGGCCAGTGCGCGTTTGAGCAAGGTTGCCATCTGTTTCGGATCGCGGTGGGCGCCGCCCAGCGGTTCGTTGATGATCTTGTCGATCAGGCCCATGGCTTTCAGGCGGTGGGCGGTCAGGCCCAGCGCTTCGGCCGCGTCGGAGGCGCGCTCGGCGCTCTTCCACAGGATCGAGGCGCAGCCTTCCGGCGAGATCACGGCGTAGGTCGAGTATTGCAGCATCAGCACGGCGTCGCCCACGGCGATGGCCAGCGCGCCGCCGGAACCGCCTTCACCGATGATGGTGGCGATCAGCGGCACTTTCAGTTCGGCCATCACATACAGGTTGTGGCCGATCGCTTCCGACTGGCCGCGCTCTTCCGCGTCGATGCCGGGGAAGGCGCCTGGCGTGTCGACGAAGGTGAAGATGGGCAGGTTGAACTTTTCCGCCACTTTCATCAGGCGCATGGCCTTGCGGTAGCCTTCCGGTTTCGGCATGCCGAAATTGCGCATGGCGCGCTCTTTCGTGTCGCGGCCCTTCTGGTGGCCGATGACCATGCACGGCTGGCCGTTGAAGCGGGCCAGGCCGCCGACGACGGACAGATCGTCCGCGTAGCTGCGGTCGCCATGCAATTCGTGGAAATCGGTAAAGATTTCATTCACGTAATCCATGGTGTACGGGCGTTGCGGGTGGCGCGCGATCTGCGCCACTTGCCAAGGGGTCAGCTTGGCGTAGATATCCTTGGTCAGCTGCTGGCTCTTCTTGGCCAGGCGGTCGATCTCTTCCGAGATGTCGACGGCCGAATCGTCTTGCACGAAGCGCAACTCTTCGATCTTGGAATCGAGTTCCGCGATCGGCTGTTCAAAATTGAGGAAAGTCGTTTTAGTCATTGTACCTCCAGGTTTTACCGGCCACGGCGCCAGGGCGCGCGGCGTCATCTATGTTTATTTTACCGTACCGGCTGGTGCGCCGGGGGCTGTATCGGATGCGGCAGGGGCGGCTGCAGGGTCGAGACTGCGCCACAAATACCACGTCGCCACGGTGCGCCACGGTTCCCAATTGGCAGAAACTTCGCGCGCATCGCTGCGGGAAACGGGTTCGCCGGAGAAGTAATTGACGCTGATGCCCTGGATCAGACCAGGGTCGTCAAGCGGCAAGACATTCGGCCGGAGCAGATTAAATATCAGAAACATCTCGGCTGTCCAGCGGCCGATGCCGCGGATCTGCACCAGTTCGGCGATGACGGCTTCGTCATCCATCTGGTCCCACTGGCTCGCGTGCACGCGCTTGGCCTTGAAATGGTCGGCCAGGTCGAGGATGTATTCGGTCTTGCGTTTGGACAAACCGCAGGCGGACAATTGCTCGGCGCCTGCCTTCAATACTTGCGAAGGCGTGCATTTCGGGCAAGCCAGCAGCAGCTTTTTCCAGGCGGCATCAGCCGCCTTGGGCGTGATCTGCTGGCCCACCAGCGAACGGGCCAGGGTGGTAAACGGGTCGCTGTGGCCGACCAGGTGCAGGTCGCCAAATTGCGGGATGAGTTTTTTCATGATGCGGTCGCGCTTCATCAGCTCGATCTTCGCCTCTTCCCAGTAGTGCGGCACCTGGATCACCTGCGCAGCGATTACTGGCGCTTCCCCGTTTTCCCTGGACGTCGCCATCATGCGCGGCGCCAGTTGGTCGAGCCGTCAGGCTTGTCTTCAAGAATGATGCCTGCGGCCAGCAAGTCGGCGCGGATCTTGTCGGACTGGGCAAAGTCGCGCGCCTTTTTCGCCGCACTGCGCGCCGCAATCGCCGCTTCGATGCCGGCCGCCTCGTCCTGGCCGCCGGCGGCGCCGACGGTCGCCTGCAGGAATTGCTGCGGCGTGCGCTCAAGCAAGCCGAATACGCCCGCCAGGCCCTTCAATTGACGCGCCAGGGCGGGCGATTTGCTCTTGTTGACTTCCGTTGCCAGATCGAACAGGGCCGCCACGGCCAGCGGCGTATTGAAATCGTCGTCCATCGCTTCGCGCACGCGCACGGCATGGGCTTCGTTCCAGTCGATGGCGCCCTCTTCCACCGCCACGTCGGCCAGCGCCGTGTACAGGCGCGTCAGCGACAGGCGCGCATCATCGAGGTGCACGTCCGAGTAATTCAGGGGGCTGCGGTAATGCGCGCGCAGGATGAAGAAGCGGATCACTTCGGCATCGAACTTTTGCAGCACTTCGCGGATGGTGAAGAAATTGCCGAGCGACTTGGACATTTTTTCATTGTCCAGGCGCACGAAGCCGTTATGGATCCAGTAATTGACGCTGGTGTGGCCGAACGCGCCTTCGGATTGGGCGATCTCGTTTTCGTGGTGCGGGAATTGCAAGTCCGCGCCGCCGCCATGGATGTCGAATTGTTCACCGAGCAAGGCGCAGGACATGGCCGAGCACTCTATATGCCAGCCCGGGCGGCCCTTGCCCCACTTCGAATCCCATTTGACTTCTTCCGGCTCGGACTCCTTCGACGACTTCCACAGCACGAAGTCGAGCGGATCGCGCTTGCCCGTGTTGACGTCGACACGCTCGCCCGCGCGCAGGTCGTCGAGCGACTTGCCCGACAGCTTGCCGTAGTGGGGGAAATTGCGCACGGCGTAATTGACGTCGCCGTCGGCCCCCTGGTAGGCCAGGTCCTTCGCTTCGAGCTGCTCGATCAGGCGCAGCATCTGCGGCACGTACTCGGTGGCGCGCGGCGTGTGGTCGGGCGTCAAAATGCCCAGCGCGGCCGTGTCTTCATCCATGTACTGGGTGAAACGCGTCGTCAGCTGGGAAATCGTCTCGCCGTTTTCCACGGCGCGGCGGATGATCTTGTCGTCGATGTCCGTAATGTTGCGCACATAGGTGACGTCGAAACCGGACGCCTTCAGCCAGCGGTAGATGACGTCGAAGGCCATCATCATGCGCGCATGGCCGATATGGCAATAATCGTAGATGGTCATGCCGCAGACGTACATGCGTACCTTGCCCGCTTCCATCGGGACGAATACCTGCTTCTCGCGAGCCAGGGTGTTGTAAATCTTTAGATTGCTCATCGTACTTTGCAAGTGAAGCGGCCGCCAGCCTGGCAAAACGACAGACAGGCGCGGACACCGGGGGTGCCGCGCCACTGAACTGCCGTGTGCGCCGAAAACTGTCGACCCGCTATATTGTTGTTCTTGTTTGTTAGAATTGGGGCGTTAGCGGTCAAGTATAACATTGATAAAAACCATACTGGCCCGATATGAATCAGGTTTTTACGATGTTCAACCGAATTTTCAGCTCTTTACAATTAAAGCAAGTTTAGAGAAAAATAACGATCAAGGACGCCTTCATGCAAGAAACCAAATCAAAACGCCTGTCTTTCCTGGCCCGCTTTTGCACCCTGTTTGCCGGCCTGACGCTGGGCAGCGCCGTCGTGGCGGCCGCTCCGGCGACCGCCCTCGACCCCACGCCCCATGTGGCCCTGAAAACCAGCATGGGCGAAATCGTGCTGGAACTGAATCAGGAAAAAGCGCCGCAAAGCGTGGCCAATTTCTTGCAGTATGTCAAAAGCGGTTATTACAAGGGCACGGTGTTTCACCGCGTCATCGACGGCTTCATGATACAGGGCGGCGGCTTCGACAAGAACATGAAGCAGAAAGCCACCAAGGCGCCGATCAAGAATGAAGCGCAAAACGGCTTGCAAAACGTCACCTACAGCATCGCCATGGCGCGCACGGGCGATCCGCATTCGGCCACCGCGCAATTCTTTATCAACGTGAACGACAACGGCGCGCTCGACTACCCTGGCCGCGACGGCTTCGGCTACACGGTGTTCGGCAAAGTCATCAAAGGCATGGACGTGGTCGACAAGATCAAGGCCGTGCCCGTGGCAGACAAGGGACCGCACCAGAACGTGCCCGTCACCCCCGTGGTGATCGAATCGGCGACTTTACTCAAGTCCGCGCCCGCAAAACTGTAAAATAGCGTTTTTGCGGCGCCGGCCTGCCTGGCGCCGCTGAATCAATTATTCATCCAATTTATTAAGGATCATCATGACCTCCGTCATCATCACCACCAATCTGGGCAAGATCACCGCTGAACTGGACGCCGAAAAAGCGCCGAAAACGGTTGCCAACTTCCTGGCCTACATGCAAGCCGGCCACTACGACAACACGATCTTCCACCGCGTCATCGACGGCTTCATGATCCAGGGCGGCGGTTTCGAGCCAGGCATGAAACAGAAGCCTGCCGACACCACCGTGGAAAACGAAGCCAAGAACGGCCTGAAAAACGATACCTACACCCTGGCCATGGCCCGCACGTCGGACCCGCACTCGGCATCGGCCCAGTTCTTCATCAACATCAAGAACAACAGCTTCCTCGACTACCCAGGCCAGGACGGCTGGGGTTACGCCGTGTTCGGTAAAGTTACCGATGGCAAGGAAGTCGTCGACGCCATCCGCGCCGTGAAAACCTCGCGCGCCGGCATGTTTGCCGATGTGCCAGTGACCGACGTCATCATCGAAAAAGTCGAAGCAGTTTAATTCGGCTACGGCATCATGAATCACAGGCATTGCCGCGTTGGCGCCTCTCCATCTACATCACTTTTTGGGAGCGTTGAACGATGACAATGCCTGCCGCACTCTTTATTTCCGACCTGCATCTGCAGAGTTCGCACCCGCGCACCAGCGCGGCGTTTCTTTCTTTCCTGGAACACCATGCGCAATATGCGCAAGCGCTGTATCTATTAGGCGACCTGTTCGAATACTGGGCCGGCGACGATGACCTGGAAGACCCGTTCAATGCGCGCATGACGGCCGCCATCCGCGCCGTCAGCGATGCTGGCGTGCACGTCTACTGGATCGCCGGCAACCGCGACTTTCTTGTCGGCTCCGGCTTTGCCGCCGCCGCCGGCGCTACGCTGCTCAGCGAACCGCACGTGGCCACGATTGCCGGCCGGCGCATCGTCTTGCTGCATGGCGACGCCGAATGCACGAAAGACGTCAGCTACATGGAGTTTCGCGCCATGGTGCGCCAGCCCGCCTGGCAAAAACAGTTCCTGTCCATGCCGCTGGCGCAGCGCAAGGCCATCATCGATGGTTTGCGTCAAAGCAGCCGCGAGCACAATGGCGAAAAATCCATGGACATCATGGATGTCACCCCCGATGCTGTCGCGCAAGTGTTTGCCGAACATGCGAGCACCGTCATGATCCACGGCCATACGCACCGCCCCGCCCTGCACCAGGTCGACAATACCTTGCGCTATGTCCTGCCCGACTGGGAATGCGACGTGACGCCGCCACAACAGCCGCGCGGCGGCTGGATCGCCATCGATACGCGCGGCAACATCACGCGCCACGACCTGAACGGCGAGATCGTCGACTAGGCCTGCGCCGACGGCCGCACGGGTGTTTGTCCGATAGCCGCGCCCGCCTGGCCTTGCTGTAATGGCGCCATGCATACCGTTTACATCGGCACGGCTGGCTGGAGCATCGCCAGCGCCGCCGCCAGCCACTTTCCCCTCGATGGCAGCCACCTGCAGCGCTATGCTCAGGTACTGGACTGCGTGGAAATCAACAGTTCCTTCTACCGTCCGCACCAGCCCTCCACGTACGCGCGCTGGGCCGCCAGCGTGCCCGAGCATTTCCGCTTCAGCGTGAAATTACCGCGAAGCATCACGCACGAACGGCGCTTGCGCGACTGTGCGGCCGAACTGGATCGCTTCGCGGGAGAGGTCATGCAACTGGGGAATAAACTGGGCTGCGTGCTGGTGCAGCTGCCGCCCAGCCTGCGTTTCGAGGCCGACGTGGCCGCCGCATTTTTCCATGCGCTGCGCCAGCGCTTCGACGGCATGCTCGCCTGCGAAGCGCGCCACCCCAGCTGGTTCGAGGCGGGCGCGACCGAACTATTGACGCTGCAAGGCATCACGCGCGTGCGGGCCGATCCGCCTGCGGGACAGCCGGGGCCGCACATACCGACGACCAGCGTGACCTACCTGCGCCTGCACGGCAGCCCAAAGATTTATTACTCGGACTACCCGGCCGACTACCTGGCGGCGCTGGCCGCCGACTTGCACACATCGGCGCAGGCGGGCAGCTGGTGCATCTTCGACAACACGGCGGCCGGCGCAGCCCTGTTCAATGCGCTGGACCTGCAGGCGCGGATGGCCTGAAAATACGTGTTGATTTTTTGAGACTTAGTGTCATAGTTAACTACAACACCGATCAACTACATCACGGAGCTTCGATGCCTACAGCATTTTTCACGCGCCGCACGGCCCCGCCCTTGTGGGAGCGCATCCCATGAGCACGGAATGGAATGACAATAGCCCCATCTACCGCCAGCTCAAGGCCAGGGTGGTGGGCATGATGCTCGATGGCGTGCTGCAGTCCGGCGACGCCCTGCCGTCGGTGCGCCAGGTGGCGGCCGATTATCAATTGAATCCCATCACGGTTTCGCGCGCCTATCAGGAACTGGTCGACGATGCCCTGGTGGAAAAACGCAGAGGACTCGGTATGTATGTCTTGGAAGGCGCCCGCGACAAATTGCTGGCCAGTGAACGCGAGCGCTTCATGTGCGAAGAATGGCCGGCGATGCTGGAACGCATCACGCAACTGGACCTTAACCTCGAGCAACTACTGCAGGCGAGCCGCGACAGTGGCGCACACGGAGAGAGCGCATGAATGCATTGAACAAGGACAGCGTCATCAGCGCCCGCGGCCTGCGCAAGCAGTATGGCAAACAGGTCGCCATCGACGGCATCAGCTTCGATATCGCGCCGGGGCGCATCGTCGGCTTGATCGGGCCGAACGGCTCCGGCAAGACCACCACGCTGAAAGCCATCCTGGGCCTGACGGGCTTCGAAGGCCAGCTGTCGGTGCTGGGACGCGATCCGCGCCTGCAGCGCGACGCGCTGATGGACGACGTATGCTTCATCGCCGACGTGGCCATCCTGCCGGGCTGGCTGCGCGTGGCCGACGCCATCGATTTCGTTGCCGGCGTGCATCCACGTTTCGACCGCAGCAAGGCCGAGCGCTATCTGGCCCACACCAAGCTGGCGCCGAAGATGAAGGTCAAGGCCATGTCGAAAGGCATGGTGGTGCAGCTGCACCTGGCGCTGGTGATGGCCATCGACGCCAAACTGCTGGTGCTTGACGAGCCGACCCTGGGGCTGGACATTCTGTACCGCAAGCAGTTCTACCAGAACCTGCTGCAAGACTATTTCGATGAAAACAAGACCATCGTCATCACCACGCACCAGATCGAGGAAGTGGAACACATCCTGAGCGACCTGATGTTTATTCGCGACGGCAAGATCGTGCTGGCCTCGAGCATGGAAGAGGTGGGCGAGCGCTACATCGAGGTGATGGTGGGCCCGCAGCACGTCAATCCGGCGCGCGCGCTGCAGCCGATCAGCGAACGCAGCGTGTTCGGCAAGTCGGTGATGCTGTTCGACGGCGTCGCCCGCACCCAGCTGGCCGCCCTGGGCGAAGTCCGCACGCCCAGCCTGGCTGACCTGTTTGTCGCGACCATGAAAGGATCGTACCAATGAGTATTTCCCCTGCAAACAAGATGCAATGGCTGATCCGGCGTGAATTGTGGGAACACAAGGGCATGCTGGTATGGACGCCCGCCCTGATCGGCGTCGTCATGACCGTACTGGGCGCCCTGATGACGATAGCCACCATCGCCAAGACCAAGATGCGCACGGCGCTGATCGTCAATGGCGAAGAAGTGTCCTGGAGCACGGTCTTCAATACCCGCACCTTCGGCCCGCGCCGCACGGAAATCATCGACGCCGTCGCCAACAACTACACGTACGCGGCCGCGCCGCTGTTCCTGGCACTGGGCTTTCTCGTGTTTTTCTATTGCCTGAGCGCCCTGCATGAAGACCGCCGCGACCGCAGCGTGCTGTTCTGGAAGTCGCTGCCCATCTCGGATGCCCAGACGGTGCTGTCGAAAGCGGCCATCGCCCTGCTCGTCGCGCCGCTGATCGTGGCCGCCGCCGCCAGCGTGACCTCGCTGCTGCTCGTGCTGATCCTGAGCGGCGTGCTTGCGGCCAACGGCATCCACGTGTTCGCCGAACTGCTCGCCACGCCCGGCCTGTATCTGGGACCGCTGCGCGTGTTCGGCTTGCTGCCCGTGTATTGCCTGTGGGCCTTGCCGACGGTCGGCTGGCTGCTGATGGTATCGAGCTGGGCCAAGTCGAAAGTCTTCCTGTGGGCCGTCGGCGTGCCGCTGCTGCTGCTCATCCTGGCCGTCTGGGCCGGCAAGCTGACGCAGACGGAAAGCGGCGTCGACTGGATACAGATGAACGTCATCGGACGCGCCCTGCTGGGCACCCTCCCCGGCAGCTGGTATCTGTTCGAGCCGGACCTGCTGCCGCAGATGCACGCGCTGGCAGAGGGGGGATCGCACGCGACGCGCACTGATGTGTTCAGCAACTCCTGGTCCAGCCTGGCCTCGCCAGCCGTGTGGCTGGGTACGGCGGCAGGTACGGCGCTGATTTACGCCGCCATCCGCCTGCGCCGCTGGCGCGAGGAAGGCTGAGTCCCCTCTTCCATGATGGGAGAATTTGGGCAGCGCCCTGCACGCGTAACGCGTATGCCGGCCCGGCATACGCGCAGCGGACCGGCGGGGATCAGGCCCGCGTCAACCGGCCGATCACGCTGGCCACCTTGGCCGTGATCATGTCGACCGCGGGACCGTTGGCGCCGTGCGGCAAGATCACATCGGCATTGCGCTTGGTCGGTTCGATGAATTGCTTGTGCATCGGGCGTACCGTTTCCAGATACTGCTCGATGACGCTTTCCACGGAACGGCCGCGTTCCGTGATATCGCGTTGCATGCGGCGGATGAAGCGCACGTCGGAAGCCGTGTCGACAAAGATCTTCAGCGACATCATGTTGCGCAAGTCTTCGTCATACAAGGCAAACAGGCCTTCGATCACGATCACCGGCGCCGGCTTGACGGGAATGGTCCTGTTGGAGCGGTTGTGCAGCGTGAAGTCGTACTCCGGCATCTCGATCGCTTCGCCATTGCGCAAGGCCTGGATGTGCTGCACCAGCAATGGCCACTCGAACGCCTGCGGATGGTCGTAATTCTGCTGGCGCCGGACTTCAGGGGAGAGATGGGTTTGGTCGCAGTAATAGTCGTCCTGCATCACGACCGAGACCATGTCGGCACCGAACGATGCCAGCACCTGCTGTGATACGGTTGACTTGCCACTGCCGCTTCCGCCAGCGACACCAATAACAAACGGTTGGAAGGAAATATTATTCATGCCGAATGATACCGGAAACGCGGGCGGACTGACAGGGAGCGGCTCCTGTCACGCGTCATGCACGAGCCGCACATACAGCTCGGCCACCCGCTCGGCCGTGATGCCGTCGCGCTGTTCCACCGCCAGCGGATGGCCGGTCGGCTCCAGCTCGAGGTACGGACGCATGCCGTCGTCGCGCAGGTGCACGCGGGTTTTCAGGTTCAGGGTAGCCGGATACACGGGCAGCTGCGTGCTGAGCCAGCCGAAGAAGGGGCCGATGTGCGCGCGCCTGGCGTCATTGAAACAGGCATCCCACGCATCGAAGCTCTCGCTGCTCAGCGACACCCACACGCCCCAGCTGAATGGTTCATCCGAGCCATGCACGGGGATGTCGATGGTGGCGCGCACGAAGCAGTGTTTTTCGTCGACGATGCAGGCGTCGCTGTCGAGCTGGCAGCGCGTTTCGCGCTCGGCGGGCGCCATCTGCTCAACCAGCCACGGCGCGTCGGCGCCGAAGCTGGGCATGCCCGTGTGAGTCTCGCCGCAGGCGCGGCACAGGAAGGAAAAACGCATGCGTGAAGGCTGCTTATTCGAATTGCTTGCGGAACGCCTCGAACTGCGCCGCCAGGCCATCGAAGTCGCTGCGCAGCTGCAGCACTTCCTGTTCCAGCTGGGCCACCCTGCTGCCCTGCTGCGGCGCGCTGACGGCACCAGCGTAACCTGCCGCCGTCTCGATCTGCGCCAGCGCTTCCTCGCCGCCCAGCAGATGGCCGTAGCGCGGTTCCTTGGCGCCGGGGGCGACGGCCAGTTTCGCCACCAGCGGCGGGTATTTGTCGATCAAAAACTGCAGGCCGGATTCCACCTCGGCGACGGACTTGAATTCATGTACGCGGCCGCTGCGGCTGCGGATTTCGCCCGCCGTCTGCAAGCCGCGCAGCATCAGGATCGTCAGGATGGCCAGCTTGTCCTGTTCCAGCGACCACTTGATGCGCATACGGTGTTCGTACTTGGCGACCCGCGCGCCGGCCTGCGTGATGCCGTTGACGAACTTGCGCTGCATCAGGCGCTGCAGCACGTCGTAGACGGTTTCTTCGGACAGGGCCATGACGGGGTCGCGGCTGGACAATTGATTGCAGCCGTTCGTCAGCGCGTTGAGCGAGAGCGGGTAGCTGTCCGGCGTCAGCGCTTCCTTTTCGGCCAGCACAGCCAGCACGCGTATCTCGAAGGGGTCGAGCAGATTCGGATTGTCATTGCTTTTTTCGCCTGCCGTCACATCAGTATTCATGCCTGTATCCTTAATCAACCAGCTTGTTCATTTGCTCGGAATCGAATTTATCACACTCGGGCACGCCCTGGCAGCAGATGCCCGCCGCCTTCAGGGTGGCGAGGATGGTTTCGATGCGCTGTTCCTGCGCCACGGCGTGCGTGATCAGGCCTTGCAGGGCTTTCGACAGCGGATCGTCGCCGTTGGGCGTGACGCCATACGCGGCAAACAGATGCGCCGTGCTGCCTTCGCGCAGGGCGCTGACATCCTTTTGCACGATGTGCGCGGGGTTGCCCACGGCCGTCGCGCCGGACGGCACGGGTTTGAGCAGCACCGCATTCGAGCCCACCTTGGCGTACTCGCCCACCGTGAAACTGCCCAGCACCTGCGCGCCGGCGCCGACGATGACGCCGCGCTCCAGCGTCGGATGACGCTTGGCGCCGCTGTGCAGCGAGGTGCCGCCCAAGGTAACCCCCTGGTAGATGGTGCAATCGTCGCCGACGACGGCCGTCTCGCCGATCACCACGCCGAAACCGTGGTCGATGAAGACGCGCCGGCCGATGACGGCGCCCGGATGGATCTCGATGCCCGTGATGATGCGGGCGATATACGAAATGAAGCGCCCCACCCATTTCATGCGCCGCGTCCAGCACCAGTGCGCCCAGCCGTGCATGACGATGGCGTGCAGGCCCGGATAACAGGTCAACACCTCCCAGCCATTGCGGGCGGCGGGGTCACGTTCAATGATGCTGTTGATGTCTTCGCGAAGGTGGTGGAACATAATGAAAATGGATAAGGTGGAATGCAAATGGTAGCGTATTCGGCGGCGTGCTGCCGGAGAGGCAGATAAACAACCGCCGCCTCAAGGGCGGCGGCTGATTTTCTGGAAGCGCTACAAAACGTTCAGGGCAAGGCGCATTGCCGAAGACAGTACGAATGTACGGCGAGGCAATGCACCGCAGCCATGGACGTTTTTTAGGCTTCCAGCGCAATGCGCTGGCGGCGGGCTTCGTAGAGGCACACACCGGAGGCGACCGACACGTTCAGACTCTCGACGGAGCCGAACATCGGGATGCTGACGAGGATGTCGCAGGTGTCGCGCGTCAAGCGGCGCATGCCTTCGCCTTCGGAACCCATGACGAGGGCCGTCGGGCCCGTGAAATCGGCTTCGTACAAGCCTTTTTCGCCATCGTCCGAGGTACCGATCAGCCAGATGCCGCGGTCCTTCAGTTCGCGCATGGTGCGCGCCAGGTTCGTCACCGTGATGTACGGGACGGTTTCGGCGGCGCCGCTGGCAACCTTGGCGGCCGTGGCATTCAAGCCCACGGCGCGGTCCTTCGGCACGATGACGGCATGCGCGCCGACACCGTCGGCCACGCGCAGGCAGGCGCCCAGGTTGTGCGGGTCGGTGATGCCGTCGAGAATCAACAGCAGCGGCGGGCCATCGATGGCGTCCAGCAACTCGTCGAGATTGCGCGCCAGCGACAGCTGCGACGCAAACGCGATCACGCCCTGATGGCGGCGCGTGCCGACGATTTTATCGAGACGCGACGAATCGACGGGCATGACGCGCACGTTGGCCGCCTTGGCGGCGGCGATCATGTCCTTCATGCGGCCGTCGACGCGGCTGGCATCGACGAAAATTTCTTCCACGGACGACGCTTCATGACGCAGACGCGAAGTGACGGCGTGGAAGCCGAAAATCATTTTATTCTTCATTTGTTATCGTTTCTTTTATCGCTTGTTCTTGCTTGATTTTGATACAGTTTTTGCTGCTCGTGGTGCCGCCGCAGCGGGTGCCGCGGCTGGTTTCTTGCTGCGCTTCGGCGCGGCGGCCTTGGGGGCTGCTGCTTGCGGCGCTGCCTTGGCTTGCGCCTTGGCGGCAGGTTTGGCGCCATTGGCACGGCCGCCGGAACCATTGCCGGATTTGCCGCCGTTGTTGCCGCTGGCCTTGATTTCATGGCGCTGCTCGGTCGCGGGACCGGGCTTGACCATCGACTTCTTTTCGCCCTTGCGCTTGCCGCCAGACTGCTTGGCCGGCGCTTCGTCGCCCGCCAGTTCCGCATCGGTAACCAGACGCAGGTCGATCTTGCGCGTTTCCAGGTCGACACGCGCCACTTGCACCGTCAGACGGTCGGTCAGCTGGTAGCGCTTGCCCGTGCGTTCGCCGCGCAATTCATGGCGCGCATCGTCGTACTGGAAGTAATCGGTACCGAGCTCGGTGACGTGCACCAGGCCTTCGACAAACAGGGTGTCGAGCTGCACGAACACGCCGAAGGTGGTCACGCCGGTGATGGTGCCGGTGAACTCCTCGCCCAATTTGTCTTGCATGAAGTAGCACTTGAGCCAGGCTTCCACGTCGCGCGACGCTTCATCGGCGCGGCGCTCGTTGGCCGAGCAATGCACGCCCAGCGCGTCCCAGATGGTCAGGTCCGTCTTCTTCGGCTTGCCGTCGGCCTTGTCCTTCGCCTGCTGCTTGCGCGTGGCGTTCGACACATTCGTGTTCAGCACGACCTTATCGGACAGTTTCGGCTCGTATTTCTTGCCTTGCAGAATCGCCTTGATGGCGCGGTGCGTCAGCAGGTCGGGATAGCGGCGGATCGGGCTGGTGAAGTGGGCATACGCCTCGTAGGCCAGGCCGAAGTGACCGATATTGTCCGGGCTGTAGACGGCTTGCTGCATCGAACGCAGCAGCATCGTTTGCAGCAGGGCCGCATCGGGACGCTGCTTGATCTGCTGCATCAGGGTCTGGTAATCGGATGCCGACGGCGTGTCGCCGCCCGTCAGGTTCAAGCCAACCTGTTTCAGGAAAGTACGCACTTGCGTGAGCTTTTCCTTGGTCGGGCTGGCGTGGATGCGGTAGGTGCCTGGATGCTTGTTACGCAGCAACAAATCGGCTGCGCAGACGTTGGCCGCCAGCATGCACTCTTCGATGATCTTGTGCGCTTCGTTGCGCGTGCGGGGGATGATCTTTTCGATCTTGCCAGCGCTGTTGCAGACGATATACGTTTCCGTCGTCTCGAAATCGATGGCGCCCCGCTCCGTGCGTGCTTTCAGCAAGGCGCGGTAGACGGCTTCCAGGTTCTGCAGGTGCGGCAGGATGTCCGCGCGGCGTGCCGCTTCAGGTCCCTTGGTATTGCCCAGCACGGCAGCGACTTCGTCATACGTGAGGCGCGCAGCAGAGTGGATCACGGCCGGGTAGAACTGGTAAGCCTTCAGTTCGCCCTTGTCGCTGACGACGGCGTCGCAGACGAGGGTCAAACGGTCGACGGCCGGGTTCAGCGAACACAGGCCGTTCGACAGCTTTTCCGGCAGCATCGGGATCACGCGGCGCGGGAAGTAGACGGACGTGCTGCGTTCGAGCGCGTCGATATCGAGCGCGTCGTTCGGTTTCACGTAATGGCTGACGTCGGCAATCGCCACGATCAGGCGGAAGCAGTTGGCGCGGCCCACCTTGACGGGTTCGCAATACACGGCATCATCGAAATCGCGCGCGTCTTCGCCGTCGATGGTGACGAGCGGCACGTCGCGCAGGTCGACACGGTCTTTCAGGTCGGCGGCGCGCACTTCGAACGGCAGTTTTTCAGCTTGCTTGAGGGCGGCGGCGGAAAAGATGTGCGGCACATTGAATTTGCGCACGGCAATCTCGATTTCCATGCCGGGGTCATCGAGCGCCCCGAGCACTTCGACGATCTTGCCGACCGGCTGCTTGAAGCGCATCGGCTGCTCGGTCAGCTCGACGCTGACGATCTGGCCGGCTTTCGCCTTGCCCACCGAACCGGTGACGAGAATGTCCTGACCGATGCGCTGGTCTTCCGGCGCCACGACCCAGGTGCCGTTTTCCTGGATCAGGCGGCCGATGACGTGGGTATTGGCGCGCTGCGTGACTTCAACGATCGTGCCTTCCGGGCGGCCGCGGCGGTCCGTGCCGACGATGCGGGCCATGACCTTGTCGCCATGCAGAACTTTCTGCATTTCTTTCTCTGGCAGGAACAGGTCGGCGCTGGCGTCGTCGGGAATGACGAAACCGAAGCCGTCGCGGTGGCTCATGACGCGACCGGCGACAAGCGCGCTCTGGTCGGCCAGGCTGAAAACACCGCTGGCGTCAGACTTGAGCTGGCCGTCGCGCTCCATCGCCTTCAGGCGACGGACCAGGACATCCATGGAATCGGCATGCACTTGCAGCGTTTTCCCGAGAGACTGCGGGTCGAGAGGCGCGTTGACGCTGCGGAATATGCCGAGAATGTCCTCCCGGCTGGGGATGGTGTGGGTATTTTGGCTCAAAAGTATTTCTATAGTTGTTATTGACAGTGATCAAACGGAAGACAAAGACCGATGACATCACCGTCAATATTGACACGGTGATGTGCGGTAGTGTACCGGAGGACGCCTTGGTTTGCCTAACGCACAGCGTAGCGGAAACCGAACAAGTGCCCCGCCGATGAAAAAAAGGAGAAAAGCTGCGCAATGCATTTGACTTCGCCAAATATTGCTCTATAATCTCGGTCTCTTGCAGCAACAAACCTTCACGGGAATGCAGTTGCAGGAAAGCGGTACAGGGTTGATGTGCAGTATGGAGCGAAAGCTCATCTGGCGCAAAACTCTTCAAGTCGCTATAATAGCAGAATTGCTGTAAAGTTATTTTACAACAAGTAATAGAGCAGCATCAGTGCCCACGTGGCGGAATTGGTAGACGCGCATGGTTCAGGTCCATGTGCCTTCGGGTGTAGGGGTTCGAGTCCCTTCGTGGGCACCATTACCTAATTCGCAAAAAAGCCGCAAACTTTCACGAGTTTGCGGCTTTTTTCATTGCAGTGACCCGTCCTGGAATAAGTTGACACTTTTTCGTTACAGAGAAGGAGTGTCCGATGGAACAAGGGTTTCGACGCAGTCAGCGAGATTACAGCCTGGCTTTTAAATTGAGCGTTGTCGAGCAGGTTGAAAAAGGCGAGATGACGTACAAGCAGGCGCAAACGCGCTACGGAATACAGGGTCGGTCGACAGTTTTGGTATGGTGTCGCAAACACGGCCTGCAGGATTGGACGCATCCCAGGGGCCGAAGCCAACGGAGAGCGACCATGACAGACACACCAGCCAGGCCACTGACGCCAGAGCAGCGCATCAAGGAGCTGGAGCGTCAGCTCAAGGAAGAAAAACAGAAATCCGCGCTGTTCGAGGCGGTTCTCGACGTCCTGCGTGACGAATACGGGGTGCCGGTAAAAAAGCCTTTGGGCAGGTCATCGCGCGCAAGCAAGTCGAAGGATTAAGCGTCGAACGGGCCTGCCGCTGTGTCGGCATCAGCCGCCAAGCGTATTACCAGCGCCGTCAGCGCGAGCGACATTGCCTGGACAGGGCGCAAACTGTCGTCAAGCTGGTGCAGCCGATACGCCTGCGCCAGCCACGCATCGGCACGCGCAAGCTGCACAGCATGCTCGGCGCAGCCTTTTCCGGTGCAAAAATCAAATTGGGACGCGATGGACTCTTTGATATCTTGCGCCAGGAGCGGCTGCTGGTGCAACCACAGCGGGCCTATCATAAGACCACGAATAGCCATCACCGCTTCCGGCGCCATCCCAATTTACTCAAGGAGGGGCCGGGACAAGTGCTCGCCACGCGGCCGGAGCAGGTGTGGGTAGCCGATATCACGTATCTCCCGACCGCCGGAAAATGCGTCTATCTGAGCTTGGTAACGGATGCGTATTCGCGCAAGATCGTGGGCTATCACGTGCACGCAAGCCTGCAAACCGAAGAGGTCAGCGAGGCCTTGAAGATGGCTCTGCGAGCACGACAGCGCAAGACGCCGCTGATCCATCATTCAGACAGGGGCATCCAGTACTGCTCGACTTACTATCAAGAAATTCATCGTCGTCATGGACTGACTTGCTCCATGACCGACGGCTACGACTGCTATCAGAATGCGCTGGCCGAACGTATCAACGGCATTCTGAAAGGCGAGTTCTTGCTGAACCGGCCTGCAGACCTGAAACAGGCGAGCAAAATGGTGGCGCAATCGGTGCGGATATACAACCAGGAACGACCACATACGGCCTTGAAGTACAAAACGCCCGATGCGGTGCATCGGGCGTTTGTGCAGCAATAAATACTGTCAACCTATTTTAGGACTGGATACCGATGCAGCACATCGAACGCCAAATAATTATCAAAAAAGAATATTTGCATTCCATTTAATAGTATATTGACATCTCCCCCATGCCACGCATCGCGCGTGACTGGCAACAGCATTACGGAGAGACGTCATGACATGCAGGCCCGGCAAACACAAACGGATTCTTTTCAGCAGCCTCATCGCATTAAGCCTCGGCGCTGGCACCAGCCAGGCGACCGACTGGGTGAGCACCCGTTCCAGCAGCCCCGAAATCGTCAAACCGGCGCCCGAACAGGTGACTTTGCAGGTGCAAAATCCCCCTTCCTTTGCCTGGCCGCGCCATGCCAGCTATCCCGCGCAATATGTCGTGGAGATTTTGCCGGCTGAGGGCACAGCAAGCACCCACACCGTTTCGCGCAACTTCCTGCTGCCGTCAAGCGCACTGCCGCCAGGCAATTATGAATGGCGCGTGAGCCCTCTCTCGACGTCCCCCGACTGGTCCAATAAGCGGCCATTTACCATCGACAGCAATTCACGCACTTTTGTCGTTCCCGAATCGTCCGAGCTGGCGGCCACCGTGCGAGCCCACCCGCGCCCGCGCCAGTTGCCAGCCTCCTTTGCGCAAGCAAGCGCCTGGGATGCCGCCATGAACAGCAAACGGCGCCCCTTCCTGAACCGCCTCGTGAGTGAGGTCAATCTGAATACCACCGCCGTGGCCAGCGTCCACGATGGCCTGTGGACCCAGCCCAACGATAGCGGCCAGTACAACCGCATTGCCAATGCCGCCGGCGCCGTAATCCGGCAGATGGAAGCGGCCGCCCTCCTGTTTCGCCTGACACAGGAACGCAGATATCTGGACGAAGCCATACTGCGCGGCGACCAGTTGGCCGCGCTGAATCCGGAGGGCCCCACCAGCTATAAGGCGCAGGATCAGGTCGCGCGCATGATTGCCCTGGTACTTGCGAAGGGCGCCGATTTTCTGTGGCTGGATCTGGACGCACCTCGCCGCGCGCACTGGCTGTCGGTCGCCGCGCAGCGGCTGACACCGATTTATGCGGACCTGTCCATCGCCGGCGGACGTCTGGACCAGTCCCCCATGGACTCGCACGGCGTCGAGGCGCTCGGTTACCTTGCCGCCACCTCAACCCTGCTGCTCGATGCCAGACCGGAAGCGCAAGCCTGGTTCAACTTCGCCGTGCGCTCGTACATGCATATCGTCCACGTCTGGAGTGGCCCGGAAGGCGGCTTTGCCAACGGCTCGGCGTATGGCCAGTACACCACCGACATGCAAATGCAATTATGGCAGCCGCTGGCCGAAGCCACTGGCGTCAGCCTGTTCAACAAACCCTGGACGGCGGGATTCTCCAATTATTTCATGCAGTTCATTCCACCGAACGCACCGCGCCATGTCTTCGGCGATGTCCATGAAAGCAAACCGGACCCGGCACTCCTGAAGGCATATGTAGCACGGCAAGCCACGCCAGCGGCCGCCTGGTACAGCAACCAGCCAGGCGCACAAGAAAATCCCATCACCCTGCTGCAGGCGCCCTACCCGCTTCCCGCCGATACGGTCGCACCCGAAGCACCGCCCAACGCCATGCTCTTTCCCAGCATTGGCTGGGCGGCCATGCATAGCGACATCAGCAATGCTGCCCGCACTTCCGTCTACTTCAAATCGAGTCCGTTTGGAGCCCTCAATCACAGCCACGGCGATCAAAACAGCCTGGTCATCAACAGCGGCAACAAACCACTGCTGATCGAAGCCGGCTACCAGGACTACTATGCATCGCCGCTCTCGAAAAGCTGGTACCGCCAGTCGCGCGCGCATAACGCCATCACATTTGATGGCGGAAAAGGCCAACTCGTCGAAGGCCATTACGAGACGCGCTACAAAAACGGCAAGATCACGGCCTTCACGCACGGTACGGACCTCGACTATGTGGAAGGCGATGCCAGCGCCGCCTACAGCAACGACCTGAGCCTGGCCAGGCGCCAGGTATGGTACTCGCGCCAGAATGACGTGGTGGTAGTGCTCGACAAGCTGACCTCCGCGACGGCCCGCACTTTCGAATGGAACATCCATGCACTCAATACCTTGTACCTTTACCCGAATGGCCGAGCCAGCATAGAAAATGGCACGGCATCACTTTGCCTGCAATCACTACGGCCAGACGAGGAGCAATTGTCCGGCTTTAGCGCCCCCAATCCGCCCCTCGAAGCCAGCCAGCAGCATGCCGCCTACGTCAAGACCAGCCCGGCCATGGCGGCAGAGTTCCTGATCGTGCTCGATATCGGCTGCAAATCGGTGCCAACTTCATTGCAGCCGGTGTCTGGCGGACGCTTGCTGCAGATAGGCACGCAAACCATCACCCTGCCCCAATAAGCGCCAAACGCCTGTTTTTTGCTAAAAAAACAGCTGCATCCATCCTCCGCTCCTAGGGAAATGCCTTTTTTCAGGTGAAAAGGGTATTTCTTGAAGAAAAGTACAAAATGTTGATTGACCGAATGCGCGCCAGCCCTTATGATTTTGTCCTCGCTGCAGAACACGCAGCGACAAGCAGCAAAGCAGCATCAGTGCCCACGTGGCGGAATTGGTAGACGCGCATGGTTCAGGTCCATGTGCCTTCGGGTGTAGGGGTTCGAGTCCCTTCGTGGGCACCATTACCAAAATTCGCAAAAGAGCCGCAAACTTTCACGAGTTTGCGGCTTTTTTCATTTCCAGCCTCAGCAAACCCTGTCGGCATTCTTGACAGGTGACGGCTGCGCACGCGCCAAGTCCTTGATTTTACGAGTGAGCACGCTTCTTGCCTGCACGATGGCATCGCCATTGCTGGAGCGCCGCCATGAAAAGCCTCGTCGCCGTCCTCGCCTTGATGTTACCTATCAGCACTATCGCCTCGCCCCTGTTCAATCTGCAATACGTACCCGGCACTTCGCTGCAGGCGCAGCAGGGATTCCAGGCGGCGGCCGCGCGCTGGTCGCGCGTCCTGAAAGACAATGTCACCATCGAGCTGACGGTGGGCTTCAATTCGCTGGGCGGCAACATCCTGGGGCAAACGGGCTCGTCGGAAGCGTTTTACCGCTACAGCGACTTTCGCGGCGCCCTGGCCGCCGACGCCACGTCCACCATCGACCAGCGGGCGTTGGCGCACCTGCCCGGCGGCGACAGCTTCGGCATGCTGATCAACCGCACGGCCAACAGCCCCAACGGACCCGGCAGCGCCCTGCCCTATCTCGACAACAATGGCGACGCCAACAATCAGTATTTATTCCTGAGCAATGCCGAAGCCAAGGCCGTCGGCCTGGCGCCGCCGCCGCAATCGCTGGACGGCTGCATCGGCAATTGCGACGGCTTCATCCAGTTCAACAGCGATTTCAACTTCGATTTCGATCCCGGCAATGGCATCGGCGCCCACAGCATCGACTTCATCGGCGTGGCCATGCATGAAATCGGCCACGCACTGGGCTTTCTCAGCGGCGTGGATATCCTCGACTACAACTCACCGCCGCTGGGCGGCCCCTATGACGACACGGAATTTACCTACGTCTCGGGACTGGACTTGTTCCGCTACTCGGCAGAAAGCGCCGCGGCCGGCGCGATCGACTGGACGGCCGACAACCGCGACAAGTATTTCTCGCTCGATGGCGGCGCGACGCGCGGTCCGCTGTTTGCCAACGGCAGCTTTCACGGCGACGGCGACCAGGCCAGCCACTGGCGCGACAATTTAGACCTGGGCATCATGGACCCGGCGGTGGCATACGGCGAATTATTGCGCCTGCGCTGGAACGACTTGATCGCCCTCGACGCCATCGGCTGGGATATCGCCCCGAACGCCATCCCGGCGCCGGGCACCTTCCCGCTGTTATGTCTGGCACTGATGCTGCTGGCATGGCAGCAGCGACGCTGACTACGCTGAAAAAACAGGCAGCTTTACGCCATTTCTCATAGGGAAAACCCTTTTTTCAGCGGAAAAGGGGGTTTCTTGAAGAAAAGAGCAAAATGTTCATTGACCGAATCGCCGCCAACCCTTATTATTTTGTCCGTCGCTGCAGAACACGCAGCAGACAGCAAGCAGCAGCAAAACGCAGCACAATGCCCACGTGGCGGAATTGGTAGACGCGCATGGTTCAGGTCCATGTGCCTTCGGGTGTAGGGGTTCGAGTCCCTTCGTGGGCACCACCAGCAACGAGTCGTTTTCGTTGTAGTCCGCAGTAAAGCAGTACAGTAGTGAGATATAGCAGTAAGCAGCATCAGTGCCCACGTGGCGGAATTGGTAGACGCGCATGGTTCAGGTCCATGTGCCTTCGGGTGTAGGGGTTCGAGTCCCTTCGTGGGCACCATTACCTAATTCGCAAAAAAGCCGCAAACTTTCACGAGTTTGCGGCTTTTTTCATTGCAGTGACCCGTCCTGGAATAAGTTGACACTTTTTCGTTACAGAGAAGGAGTGTCCGATGGAACAAGGGTTTCGACGCAGTCAGCGAGATTACAGCCTGGCTTTTAAATTGAGCGTTGTCGAGCAGGTTGAAAAAGGCGAGATGACGTACAAGCAGGCGCAAACGCGCTACGGAATACAGGGTCGGTCGACAGTTTTGGTATGGTGTCGCAAACACGGCCTGCAGGATTGGACGCATCCCAGGGGCCGAAGCCAACGGAGAGCGACCATGACAGACACACCAGCCAGGCCACTGACGCCAGAGCAGCGCATCAAGGAGCTGGAGCGTCAGCTCAAGGAAGAAAAACAGAAATCCGCGCTGTTCGAGGCGGTTCTCGACGTCCTGCGTGACGAATACGGGGTGCCGGTAAAAAAGCCTTTGGGCAGGTCATCGCGCGCAAGCAAGTCGAAGGATTAAGCGTCGAACGGGCCTGCCGCTGTGTCGGCATCAGCCGCCAAGCGTATTACCAGCGCCGTCAGCGCGAGCGACATTGCCTGGACAGGGCGCAAACTGTCGTCAAGCTGGTGCAGCCGATACGCCTGCGCCAGCCACGCATCGGCACGCGCAAGCTGCACAGCATGCTCGGTGCAGCCTTTTCCGGTGCAAAAATCAAATTGGGACGCGATGGACTCTTTGATATCTTGCGCCAGGAGCGGCTGCTGGTGCAACCACAGCGGGCCTATCATAAGACCACGAATAGCCATCACCGCTTCCGGCGCCATCCCAATTTACTCAGGGAGGGGCCGGGACAAGTGCTCGCCACGCGGCCGGAGCAGGTGTGGGTAGCCGATATCACGTATCTCCCGACCGCCGGAAAATTCGTCTATCTGAGCTTGGTAACGGATGCGTATTCGCGCAAGATCGTGGGCTATCACGTGCACGCAAGCCTGCAAACCGAAGAGGTCAGCGAGGCCTTGAAGATGGCCCTGCGAGCACGACAGCGCAAGACGCCGCTGATCCATCATTCAGACAGGGGCATCCAGTACTGCTCGACTTACTATCAAGAAATTCATCGTCGTCATGGACTGACTTGCTCCATGACCGACGGCTACGACTGCTATCAGAATGCGCTGGCCGAACGTATCAACGGCATTCTGAAAGGCGAGTTCTTGCTGAATCGACCTGCAGACCTGAAACAGGCGAGCAAAATGGTGGCGCAATCGGTGCGGATATACAACCAGGAACGACCACATACGGCCTTGAAGTACAAAACGCCCGATGCGGTGCATCGGGCGTTTGTGCAGCAATAAATACTGTCAACCTATTTTAGGACTGGACACAGAACGCCATGTGTTGCCATGGCGCCCTCCCTCCCCTTATTTGCCCAGCGCCGCCTTCACGGCGTCAAGCAGCGTCGTCGTCGGACGGCCTGTCAGCGCGCTCAATTGCTTGCCATGGTCTTCCAGGCCGCCCTTGGCGGCGCCCGCATCGGAATCGGCCAGCAACTCGGCAAAGCCTTCCGGCACGCCCACGCTCACCAGCGCCGCCTTGAAGTCCGCCTGCGGCAAATCCTTGTAGACGATCGCCTTGCCCGACTGGCGCGCCACTTCGGCCGCATACTCGGCCAGGGTAAAGCCGTGGTCGCCGGCCAGTTCATAGATCGCTTGCGGCTGGACCGCCGTCAGCACGGCAGCGGCGGCCGCCGCGTAGTCAGCGCGCGCGGCGGACGAGAAGCGGCCGTTTTGCGCCGCGCCCAGCACGACGCCATGCTCGAGCACGGGCGCCAGGTGCTCCGTATGGTTTTCCAGATACCAGCCGTTGCGCAGGAAAGTGTACGGCAGGCCGGACGCGCGGATGGCCGCTTCCGTGATCACGTGCTCGGCGGCCAGGCCCAGCGGCGACGTATCGGCGCGCAAGACACTGGTATAGGCCAGCAGGGAAACGCCGGCGCGCCTGGCCGCATCGATGACGTTCTGGTGCTGCTGCGCGCGCTGGCCCACTTCGCTCGACGAAATCAGCAAGATTTTCGTTGCGCCCTTGAAGGCCGCATCAAGGCTGGCGCCGTCGTTGTAATCGGCCTGGCGTACCTGCACGCCCCGGGCGGCCAGACCGGCGGCCTTGGCCGGGTTGCGCACGGCGGCAATGATGTTGGCTGCGGGGACGGATGCGAGCAGGCTGGCGATGACGTGCTGGCCCAGATTGCCTGTGGCGCCGGTGATGACGATCATGATTTCTCCTTGGAGGGTGGCTGGTAAAACCCTATAATAGGACTATTACTTACTTATTGTAAGTACGTACCTTTTGGTAAGTATGGATTACCCTCACATTGAAGACCAACTATCATGCCCACAGACACTCCCGGCGCCAGCCTGCGCGCCGCCCTCGCCCGCCAGAACCAGGAGGCGCACCTGCTGGCGGCCACCTGCCCGTCGCGCGCCGTGCTCAGCCACCTGACCAGCCGCTGGGCCGTGCTGGTGCTGGTACTGCTGCTGAGCGGCACGCGGCGCTTTAGCGAACTGCGCCGCGAAGTGGGCGGCGTCAGCGAAAAAATGCTGGCGCAAACCCTGGAAGCGCTGGCGGGCGACGGCTTCGTACTGCGCCAGGCGTATCTGGTGATCCCGCCCAAGGTGGAATACAGCCTCACGCCGCTGGGGCGCGAGGCGGCCGAACGCCTGGCCGTGCTGGTCGACTGGATCGAAGACAATTACCCGCGCATCGAACAGGCGCGCGCGGCCCTGGATGCGGCACCGCCAGCGCAAAATGCGGCTTGAGCAGATTGCTTTTGATCATCAAGAATTATCGTTTACTCCTACTTGCCTTGATGTAATACTAGGCCCATGAACCGCGTAAGGGCGCGACACCATGAATCAGTTGATTTCTTCCATCACCGACCGGGCCAATGTACTGCTGGTCAGCAATTCGCCGAACGAAGTGCGCGAACTGCTGTATGTGCTGGACCGGCATAACCTGGGCACGGGGCTGGCGGGCGATATCGACGAAGGCGTGGAACTGGCGGCCGGCGGCACGGACCTGATCCTGCTCGACGCGGCTCTGGCGGGCTCGAATATCGGCGCCACCTGCATGCGTCTGCGCAATGCGGGCGGACGCCACAGCGTGCCCCTGCTGCTGATGTCGGCCACGCCCAGCGCCGAGGAGCAGGGCCGCAGCGTGGGCGCCGGCGCTTCCGACTACATCAAGATGCCCTTCAATGCACGCGACGTGGCGGAAAAAATCCTCATGGAACTGGCCTTGCACAAGGCCGAAGCTTCCGCGCCGCATGCCGCCACGCCGCCGCGCCCCGTGCATCCGCAAACGCTGGAAGTCAATTACCACTCGATATTGGCCGGTTCACCCGACGCCGTGCTGCTGTTCGATATCGACAACGAGCTGCTGATCGACGCCAACCACTTGGCCGAAGAACTGTTCGGCATGCCGCTGGCCGAGTTGCTGCAAGGCGGCATGGAGCCGCTGTTCCCCAAACATCAGAGCGATGGCCGCGCCTCGCCGCAGCTGCTGGAAGAAAAGATCCGCGATACCCTGCAAGGCAAGATCGTCGTCTTCCGCGCCAGCTGCTGCCACCGCGACAGCCACCCGATCGCCTGCGAAATCCGCCTGATGCGCCTGTCCGTGCCGGGCCGCCAGCTCGTGCATGCGCGCATCATCGACTTGACCGAACGCAACCTCGCCGAAGCGATGCGCTCGGGCCAGAGCGCCCTGCTGGAAATGGTCGCCAAGGGCGCGCCCCTGATCCCCACGCTGAACCAGCTGCTGCTCTTGATCGAAGGCCAGTCGCGCGGCGTGCTGTGCTCCATCATGCTGCTCGACGACGACGGCACCCACATGCACAGCGCGGCCGGCCCCAGCCTACCGTCCGAGTACATGGCCCTGCTAGAAGGCGTGGCCATCGGCCCCGGCGTGGGCTCCTGCGGCACCGCCATGTTCCTGCGCGAACAGGTGGTGGTCAGCGACATCATGCGCGATCCGCTGTGGGCGCCCTACCGCGAGCTGGCCGCGCCGTTCGGCTTGCGCGCGTGCTGGTCGCAACCCATTTTCGGCCAGGATGGCGCCGTGCTCGGTTCCTTCGCCATGTACTACCGCGAAGTACGCCAGCCCGATGCGCGCGACCTGGAACTGATCGACACGGCCACCGACCTGGCCGGCATCGCGATTGGCCGCATGCGCCATGAACGCGAGCTGCAACGCCACCGCACCCACCTGGAAGAGCTGGTGGCCGAACGCACTGCGGCCCTGACGCAGGCCAAGGAACACTCGGAGCAGACGAACCGCGAGTTGGCCGCCGCGCTGGAAAACCTGTCCATCACGCAGGAAGAACTGGTGCGCCGCGACAAGCTGGCCGCGCTCGGTGCGCTCGTCGCCGGCATCGCGCATGAACTCAATACGCCGATCGGCAACGGTCTGGTGGTGGCCACCACCATGGCCGAACGCACGCGCGAAATCCAGGCCAGCTTTCTCGATGGCCTGCGCCGCTCCGAACTGGGCGCCTACCTGACCCAGGCCAGCGAGGCGGACGCCATCATGCTGCGCAACCTGCAGCGCGCGGCCGACCTCGTTTCGAGCTTCAAGCAGATCGCCGTCGACCGCGCCAGTTCGCAACGCCGCCACTTCCTGCTGCGCCAGTTCGTGGCCGAGCTGATGCTGCCCCTGTGCACGCAGCTCAAGGCCGCCGGCCTGAGCCTGACGCAGGACGTGCCGGAGGGCCTGGCGATGGACAGCTATCCCGGTCCGCTGGGCCAGGTGCTGAGCAACCTGCTGGAAAACTGCCTGCGCCACGCCTTCGAGGGCCGCAGCGGCGGCACCATAAACGTCAGGGCGCGCGGCAGCGACGACGGGAAGACGATCACCATGTCCATCGCCGACACGGGCGTGGGCATCGCCGCCGACGACCTCGTGCACGTCTACGACCCTTTCTTCACGACCAAGCTCGGTTCCGGTGGTTCGGGCCTGGGCTTGCATGTGGCGCACAACATCGTCACGGGGGTGCTGGGCGGCCATATCGACGCCACCAGCAGCATCGGCGACGCCAGCGGCACCACCTTCACCCTGCAGCTGCCCGCCGTGGCGCCGCAATCGCCCGCCCCCTGAACGGCAGGCACGCTACAATGCCGGCAGGCTTTTCTTTCGGAGTACTTATGAAATACCTGATCGCCACGGCCCTGCTGGCCGCCTGCGCGTACGCCACGGCCGGACCGGCTCCCTGGTACAAATGGCGCAGCAAGATCGACGGCACCCTGTCGTGCGCCCAGTCCACCCTCGGATTTGGCTGGGAACTGGCCTCGGGACCGTACAAAGATAGCCGTTGCGAAAAACCGGCGCTTGTTAAATAATGGGGCCATGACCACACGGGGCACCGGCTTGAGATCAAGCGATGGCAATGCGGCGTCGAAAGAGTATGGAACGATAAGAACGTATCTATTCAAACCGAGGAGACCACATGTTTACGAATCCCGAACAATTCGCATCGGCCACCAAGGCCCTGTTTGAATTCCAGCTGATGACCTTCAATACCCTTACTTCCAAGGCCGTGCAAGGCGTGGAACAGGTGCTGGCGCTGAACATGGCCACCGCCAAGTCCGGCATCGAGGATGGCCTTGCCGCCGGCAAGGAAATCAGCCAGGCCAAGGATCCGAAGGCCGCCATGGCCGCCGCCGCCGCCCAGCTGCAGCCGGGCGTGGCCGGTGCAAAAGCGTATAAACAGCAACTCGACGACATCATCAAGGAAATCCACACGGAATTCACCACGGCCGCCGAAGCCCATGTGGCCGAAGCGAAAAGCAATCTGAGCGCCCTGATCTACGACGTCACGAAAAACGTGCCGCCAGGCTCGGAAAACGCCGTCGCCATCGTCAAGGCCGCCATCGACAACGCCTTCCTCGGCTACGAACAAGTGACCAAGGCCACGAAACAGGCCGTGAAGACCGTGGAAGAGCAGATCGCCAAGGCCAGCGCGCAAGTGGCGCAGGCCACGGAAAAAGCGACGGCCGGCGCCCAGGCTGCGGCTGAAAAAGCGGCGCCGGCGGCCAAACCGAAGGCTGCTAAAAAGTAAGCCGTAGGTCGGATTAGCGCGGCAAGGCCGCGCGTAATCCGACGCACTGCTGGCGCTCATGGTGATGTCGGATTACGCGCTTGCGCGCTAATCCGACCTACCCGACCTACAAGAATTCACCGGCAGGGTCCGGTATTCGCCCCCCCTCCCACACCCCAGAAATAGCCTGAGCCTAGCTGCAGAAATCCTGGCGAGCCTTCGCCTCGACGGTTCCGGCCAGCTGGCGGCGCCAGGCCGCCATGCGCCATGCGGCCCAGGCGGCGGACAAGGCGCCCGCGACGAGGATCAGGCGGGTGTCGATCAGGGTCAGCACGGAGCCGCTGAGGGCCACGACGATGTTGGCGATGCAAAAGGTGGTGGCCAGCAAGCCCATCACGGCGCCCTGTCCGTGCGCACTGAAGCGCTCGGCGCACCAGCCCTGTATCACCGTGTTGTACAGCGCATTCGGAATGCCAAACAGCACGATGGCGGCGATGCCCACCCAGATATTGCCCATCGCCAAAATCCCCACGGCCAGCGCCACGCCGCAGGCATACCAGCAGGCGCGCAGCAGCGGCGCATGGCGGCTGGGACCGCCCGCCAGCAAGGACGTGACCGTCATCGTGCCGCACAGGCCCACATTCACCCAGGCAATCTCCTGCGCATGATAATGGGCCGTCTCGACCAGCCACAGCGGATAGAACTCATAAAAACTGGCCACGCCGCAGGTGAACGCCAGTTGCACGATGAACAGGGTGCGCAGCTCCTCATGGCGCAGCAAATTGAGCGAATGGCGGTCGCGCGCCACTTGCCACCACGACGTCGTCAATAGCGAGGGCGTTTCGCGCGGCAAGCCGACGGCCACCAGCACGGCGACGAGCATCAGCGCGGCGGCGGCGATCCAGAACGGCACCGTCACGCCCCAATGCAGGGTCGCGCCCGCCAGGATCGGGCCCACCAGCCAGCCCAGGTAAAACGCGCCGTTCAGCCACGACATGGCGCGCAGGCGCAGCGCTCCCGTCAGCTGGTCCGCCAGCATGGCGCGCGCCACGGCGCCATTACCCTCCAGCAAACCCGTGATGAAACGGGCGACGATGAACAGCGGATAGGACTGGATCACCAGCGCCCAAGCCGTGATGGCATGGCCGATGGCGGCGCCCACGGCCGTGCGCATCAGCAAGGGGCGGCGGCCGTAGCGGTCCGACAGGGGCCCCAGCAGGGCCGAGCCGATCAGCAAACCGAGTGGGTTGATGGTCAGCGCCAGTCCGAACAGCAATTTGGACGGCAAGCCGAGGAAATTGTTGAAGGCATTCGGCGCCTCGGCCGCGAACAGGGGCGGCAGGATCGGGTATGGCAAGGAGGCGCCGATGGTCGACAGCAGCGCCAGCAAACAGGCGGCGGAAATCAGGATGATGTTTTTCATGCGGGCTCAGCGAATTTTAGTCTGGCAAGCATACGTTGACCATGCCACACAAGCAAACTGAAATATCTATTAATCATGCTCATCCTTGCCGCCGTGAAGCGTGCCAGGCATCGCCTCGGCTATCATGCCGCCATGACCCACGTTGAACAGGACAAACATGACGCTGTCAGAAATGGAAAGCAAACACGGCTTTATCTATCCTGCGCTGTACCGGCAGCTCGAGCGCGACGGCATGCTGGCCGTGGGCGAATACGGGCCCGACTGGTACAAGCTGGTCTATCCCACCTTGACGGAGCGCCCTACCCTGCTGTTGCATGCCGATGATTTCGAATTGCTCAACATCAAGGCCGTGGCCGAAGAGGCGGACACCTTGCGCGACGCGGACGATTACCGGCAGATTGATCCCGCCTTCCGCTTCATCCCGTTCGCGCAAACGGGCGCGGGCGACCACTACTGCTTTTTCGCCTCCGGCCAGCAGGACGGCGACATGCCCGTCGTGCTGCTGTGGCATGACCAGAATGAAGCGCAGTACCTGGCGAAAAACCTGCAGGATTTCGTGTTCCACATGTTGTTGAACAGCATGGCGGATCAGGATACCTATAACGAGGTCAGCGACGAGGCATTCAGGGAACAGCTGGCCAACACCCTGGGCACGCATGCGCGCTACCTGACGGCGCGGCAAGCGGACGTGCTGCAAACCTTGCTGGCCAGGGACATCCTCGATTACGAGGTGGCGTTGCCGAAAGGACGCAAGCAGGCGCACCGGGGCTTGCTGACCGACATCGAACTGGCCCGCCTGCGCGCCGAACTGATTCCCTACGAAAAGTTTGATACCTGTTTTGCCTACAGCGCGGCTGGCTGAGCATAAAATCGCTGGGCAAGCGGCGGCTGAAGGTTTAAACTGTATATAAACACAGTAAAACCGATCATCTTGCATCTTGCCCTATTGCCATCCCCATGTTGAGAGTCCTGGAAAATCCCCTGTACTATCTGGATAATTTCCAGGACGTGCTGAGCTGGATCAGCGCCCGTTACGCCGATCTGCTGAGCCCTGAAGAAACGCGCTTCATCGCCGCCTTCGGCGCACTGCCGCAGCCATCGCGCGCCCTGTTCGTGCGCCTCGTCATGCGCAAAGGCTGCCTGTTTCGCGCCAGTAAGCTCAAGTATCCGGAAATCGGCGACACGCGCGCGGCCGCCCTGCCCTTGCTGGCCCTGGCATGGGTGGAAGCCGATCCCGTCATTGCGCTCGACGAGCTGTTCGACTTGCTGCTGAAAGCGGAAATCGCCCAGGCTTTCGATCTCGCCCCGTCCCTGAAGGCGGCGCGCAAGGCCGAGCAGCTGGAGGTCTTGCGCGAACAGCATGGGGAACACAGACCGTTTTCCGCCTGGCATCCGGCCTGCAGCGACGTGCTGTACCGCATCGGTTTGCAGCCCCTGTGCGACCGCCTGCGCCTGATTTACTTTGGCAACTATCATCAGGACTGGTCGGAATTCGTGCTGTCCGACCTGGGCGTATACCAGTATGAAAAAGTGGAATTCTCGCCCGAGTCGCGCGGTTTTCGCACGCGCCAGGATATCGAGCACTATGAAGTGCTGCACCAGTGCCGGGAACGCTACAACGACAGCGCACCGGCGGACGAAGTGCTGCAGGAACTGGCGGCGCTGCCATTGCCAGAAGACAATACCTGGCTGGCCAGCCGGCGCGACAAGCTGCGTTTCCAGATCGCCCAGCACCTGGAAAAATGCCAGGACTGGCCGGCCGCCTACCGCGCCTATGCCGATTGCCGCTATCCGGGCGCCCGGGGCCGCGCCATCCGCGTGCTGGAAAAAGACGAGCAGCCGCAAGCGGCCTATGAACGCCTGATGATTGCCCTGGCGGCGCCGGAAAGCGAGGCGGAACAACAATTGCTGCTGCGCATGGCCCCCCGCTTGCGGCGCAAGCTGGGCCATGCGAAGCAGGCGGCCAGCGCCCCCGCCAGCGTCGAGCGCATCGACCTGCTGCTGCCGTATCCAAGCGAGGCGTACTACGTGGAAGGCGTGGTGCGGCAGCACCTGATGCAGGACGAGGCCCCCGTGTACTACGTGGAAAATACCCTGATCAACTCGCTGTTCGGCCTGCTGTGCTGGCCCGCCATCTTCAAGGCCATGCCGGGTGCCTTCTTCCACCCGTTCCACCGTGGCCCGGCCGACTTGCACAGCGCCGATTTTTACCAGCGCCGCAGCATTGACTTCGCCGCCTGCCTGGCGCAACTGGACGACGGCAGCTACCACGCCGCCATCCGCGCCACCTTTGCCGCGAAGCACGGCGTCGTCTCGCCCTTCGTCAGCTGGGAGGCGCTGGACGACGGCTTGCTGGACCTGGCGCTGGCCTGCATGCCCGCCGCGCACCTGAAGAAGGCGTTCGAGCGCATCTTGCTCGATATCAAAAGCAACCGCAGCGGCTTGCCTGATCTGATCCAGTTCTGGCCGGCGGAACGGCGCTATCGCATGATCGAAGTCAAGGGTCCGGGCGACCGCCTGCAAGACAACCAGCTGCGCTGGATCGCGTATTGCGCCCAGCACGCCATGCCCGTCAGCGTGTGCTATCTGCAATGGCAGGCGGCGGCATGAGCGCCAGGAGGTACATGATCGCCGTGCGCGCCCTGTGCGAATTCACGGCCAAGGTGGGCGACCTGGACCTGCGTTTCACGCCCTCGCCCACGGCGCAGGAAGGCATGGCCGGCCACGCCACCGTCACGGGCCGGCGCGACGACGATTACCAGCGCGAAATCAGCCTGTGCGGCGACTTCGGCCCCCTGCACGTGCGGGGCCGCGCCGATGGCTACGACCCGGCGCGGCGGCAGCTGGAAGAAATCAAGACCTACCGGGGCGAACTGGACACGATGCCCGCCAACCACCGCCAGCTGCACTGGGCGCAAGCGCGCATCTACGGCCACTTGCTGTGCCAGCAGCTGAACCTGCCCATGCTGCGCGTGGCACTCGTGTATTTCGACATCGCCAGCCAGAAGGAAACCGTCATGCACGAGGAATGCACGGCCGAGGCACTGCGCCTGTTCTTCGAGCAGCATTGCGCGCTGTTCCTCGACTGGGCCGAGCAGGAAATGGCGCACCGCGCCAGCCGCGACGCGCAGCTCACGGCCATGGCCTTTCCCCACGCGGACTTCCGCCCGGGACAGCGCCAGCTGGCCGAAGCCATGTACAAGGCCAGCAGCCGCGGCTGCGGTTTGCTGGCGCAGGCGCCGACCGGTATCGGCAAGACGGTGGGCAGCCTGTTCCCCATGTTGAAAGCGACGGCCGCGCATGGCCTCGACAAACTGTTTTTCCTCGCTGCCAAGGTGCCGGGCCGCCAGATGGCGCTCGACGCCTGCGCCATCCTCAAGGAGAGCGCGCCGCTGCTGCCCTTGCGCGTGCTGGAACTGAGCGCCAAGAGCAGTGCCTGCGAACATCCCGACAAGGCTTGTCACGGCGAATCGTGTCCGCTGGCCAAGGGTTTTTACGACCGCCTGCCGCTGGCGCGCGAGGTGGCGCTGGCCAGCGGTTTGATCCTCGACAAGGAAGCCGTGCGCGCCGTCGCCTTGCAGCAGGGTATTTGCCCGTATTACCTGGGCATGGAACTGGCACGCTGGAGCGACGTCGTCATCGGCGACTACAATTATTATTTCGATCTCAGTGCCATGCTGTACGGCATGACCCTGGCCCACGACTGGAAAGTCAATGTGCTGGTTGACGAGGCGCACAATATGGTGTCGCGCGCGCGCAGCATGTATTCGGCCGAACTGGCGCAGATCGACCTGAAAATGCTGCGCAAGTTCGCGCCCGAAGGGCTGAAAAAGCCGCTGGACCGCCTCTCGCGCCAGTGGACGGCCCTGCTCAAGGAGCAGGATGGCGATTACCACGTGCATGCCGCCTTGCCCGACAAATTCTTTGGCGCCCTGCAAGGCGTGGCCACGGCCATCGGCGACTACATGGCCGAGCATGCTACCGCGCTCGATGAAGACTTGCAGCGCTTCTATTTCGACGTGCTGCTGATCAACCGCCTGGCGGAAAGCTTTGGCGAGCATTCGCTGTTCGACGTCAGCAAGACGGAGACGGGTTCCACCGTCTGCATCCGCAACATCGTGCCGGCACCGTTCTTGAAAGAGCGCTTCGCGGCCAGCCACAGCACGGCCCTGTTTTCCGCCACCCTGAGCCCGTGGAATTACTACAGCGATACCCTGGGCATGCCGGCCGACACGGCCTGGGTCGACGTGGAATCGCCATTCCAGGCGGAACAACTGTCCGTGCGCGTGGCCGATACCATTTCCACGCGCTACCAGCACCGCGCCGCTTCGCTGCTGCCCATCGTGCAATTGATAGCGAAGCAATACGCAGAAACGCCGGGCAACTACCTGGCCTTCTTCAGCAGCTTCGATTACATGGAAAAGACGGCCACCCTGTTCGCCCAGCACTACCCGGACGTGCCCATCTGGCAGCAGCCGCGCCGCATGGATGACGGTGCCCGCGCGCAATTTCTGGGCCGCTTCGGCCTGGAAACACGCGGCATCGGCTTTGCCGTGCTCGGCGGCGCGTTCGGCGAAGGCATCGACTTGCCCGGTGCCCGGCTGATCGGCGCCTTTATCGCCACCCTGGGTTTGCCGCAGATCAATCCCGTCAACGAGCAGATCCGCCAGCGCATGGGCGACATCTTCGGCGCCGGCTACGACTACACGTATCTGTATCCGGGCATGCAGAAGGTGGTGCAGGCGGCCGGCAGGGTCATCCGCACCCAGTCGGACAAGGGCGTCGTGTACCTGATCGACGACCGTTTTTCACGCCCGGAAATCCGCCAGCTCTTGCCCACGTGGTGGGATGTGCAACCGGCTGGCGGATAGCACGCGGTTAATCTCTTCAGGTGTTGCCAGCCCGCTTGCGCGGCACACTGGCCTTCCGCTTTCCTGGGGGCGTCGCAGATGCAGCAAGTGCGCTGTCATGGACATCGGCATCAACTTCCTGGCTACGCAGAAAATTCTGCAGTTCGATACGAACACCGTTTTTCGCAACGACCGACAATTCCAATGTCATGCCCAGCGATTGCAGGAAGCGGCGCAAGGTCGAGACATAGGTATCGGTACGCTTTTCCAGTTGGGAAACGGCATGCTGTTGAATCCCCAGTTCCCTGGCAACCTCCGCCTGGGTCTTGCCCACGGCCTTGCGGAAATCCGTCAGCGTGGCAGCATGCGCTATCATTTCCTGCATTTTCTCCTGGGACAGAGCCGCAATTTTTGCCTGACGCTCGGCCGGCAAACTGTGGATCACGTCATTCAGATTTCTTCCCATGGCTAGCTCCTGTTCCTGAAATCATCTCCTGCCTTTGCCCTGCCTTGCTGTCGCCGTGGTCAGGTTTTTGAGGTGTTGCTCGTAGCGCGCATTTGCCTTGAACAACAAATCCCTGTCAAACCTGTCCTCGCCGATACCCTGCTTGGCTGCCGCAACCAGAATCACCGCCTCTCGCCGGGTATCGAAAGCAAAGACCGCACGCCACACCTCTGCCCCGTTATTGCCCTTGAAACGCAGCTCTTTCATGTTCGGGTGTTTAGGATGCTTCAACGTCCCGACATGAGGACGCCCGGCAGCCGGCCCCAGCTTCGACAGCGCATCGGCACTCGCCAGCAATTCATCCTGGACATCTATCGGCAGAGCATCGAATTCCGCATCGAAGTCATCGTGAAACGTGACCGGCCAAGTCTTCGGCGCATTCAATTATCATCTCCTGATGATATCACGCATAGATGATTAAGCATCTATGCCATAGAAAATGCTAGCCCACCAGTAATCTGAGTTTCTGATACCCCGCCTTGCTCACGGGTATCCTCGTCTCGTCGCGCAAGATGGCCACGTGGCTGTCCTTGGTGGCCGCCTCGATGCGGCGGATGCCGTCGATATTGAGCAGGTACGAGCGGTGTACGCGCAGGAACTTGGCGGGATCGAGCTGGGTTTCCAGCTCCGATAAACGTTGGCTTTTCAGGTAGGACTTGCCCTCGGAACGGATGCTGATGTAGTCGTCCTGCGCCTCGATGTAATCGATCCGGGCACTGGCGATGACGTGGACCTTGGCGCCGTCGCGTATCAGCACGCGATCCAGGGGCGCGGCGCGCGTGGCCGCCTCGCGCGCCACCATTTGCACAGTGTCCGGCGTGCTGCGGTTGGCGCGCGCATGGGCCAGCGCCTGGTCGAAGCGCTGTTCGCTGAACGGTTTCAGCAGGTAATCGAGCGCATGGCATTCGAACGCCTTCAAGGCGTACTGGTCGTAGGCCGTGACAAAGATCAGCTTAGTCTTCGCGCCGATCAGCTCGGCCACTTCGAAACCGTCCAGGCGCGGCATCTGGATGTCGAGGAACACCAGTTCCGGTTCCAGTTCCGCGATGGCCTTGACGGCGTCGAAGCCGTTGGCGCACTCGGCCACGATGTCGATATCGTCGTGGCGCGCCAGGTATTCGCGCAGCACGCTGCGCGCCAGTAATTCATCATCGACGATGGCCACCCGCATTCTTGCCTGCATCATGCTTCCTCCGTGCCGCCGGTCTGCGCAGGCATCGATAAGGTTACTTCAAACGTCGCGCCGTGCCGCGTCCAGTGCACGCCGGCCTTGTGGCCATACGCGCCGGCCAGGCGCTGGCGTACATTTTCCAGGCCCACGCCATTGCCGCGCGCTGGCCCCTGATACGCATCAACAGGATTGCGCACGGCAATCTGCAACAGGCTGCCCGCGCGCCGGACTTCGATGGCGATCAGGCCGCCCTCCGTCAAGCCGCAGATGCCGTGCTTGACGGCATTTTCCACCAGCGGCTGTATCAGCATGGGCGGCAGCAAACAGGCCAGCGCGGCAGTGTCGATGCTTTCCGCCACTTGCAGGCGTTCGCCGAAGCGCACTTGCTCGATGGCGAGAAAGTGGCGGATCAGCACCAGCTCCTCTTGCACGGTAATGTGCTTGTGCGCTTCCAGGCTCAGGCTCTGGCGAAAGAAACTGGCCAGCTGCACCGTCATCTGGCGCGCGCCCGCCGCATCGATAGACGTCAGGGCGCTGATGGAGTTCAGGCTGTTGAACAGGAAATGCGGATCGATTTGCGTGCGCAGCATGCGCAGTTGCGCTTCCTGCGCCATCAGCTGCGCTTCCAGGCCCCGCTGCTCGGCCATGCTGGCGCGCACGAATTCGAGCAGCAGATAATGCACGGCGGCGGCCAGACAATACAGCAGCGCGCCCAGGCCGAAGAACAGGGCCAGCAGCGACTGCGTCAGGTCCACGCCCAGCCAGCGCACATCCGGCAACAGGCTGACGCTGTTCAGAAATTGCAGCAGGGTTGCCCACAGCAAGCCCGCGAACAGGGCCGCCACGCCCATCACGCCGGCAATGGCGAGCGGATGGCGCGCGTGCAAGGGATAGGCGCGGCACAGGTAAAACGCGGAAAAGCCCGAACCGATCGCATACACGAGCGTGGCGGGCACCACCAGCAGGACGGCATTGAGCCAAGGCGCGTGCGCCACCCTGGCCAGGAGGGAGGCCAGGGCCAGGCCCAGCGCGATGCACACCAGGAACACCACCACGGCGCCGCGCCGCTTCGACAAGGGTCCGGACATGCGCGCCTAGTTGCGGATTTCCAGGCCGCCCATGATGGCGTAACCCGTCACGTACAGGCGCTTGTTCTGGTTTGGCGGCACGATGGTCTTTTCTTCGAAGCCGCCAAGGATGGGCGTGCCTTGCAGCACGACGCTCCAGTCGGGCGGAATTTTGATGGTGACGCCGCCGCACAGGGCAAACACGTTGAGCACGGCTTCGCCGTCGATCGATGCCTGGCGCAAGTCGATTTCGCAGCCGGCCATGATGACGTTGATATCGCCGCCCCTGAAGCGCTGCGACGACACGCGCCGCACGTAGCCGCCGAGGATGGCCGTCACTTCGATGATGCTGTCGTCGTCGGCCTGGCCGCCCGTGCCAGGCGCCGCAGTGGCATCGGCGGGTTCCTTGTCGAGCGACACGGCGCCATTCCTGGCCTGGCCGAAGGCGTCGGGCGCTGCGCCAGCCTCGGGCGGCGCGGCAAAATGCCGGCGGCGCTGCCGCTGCTGTGCGCCAGGCAAGGATTTCGACACCACGGCCACGCCGGCGGCGATGATGAGCAGCGGCCACAGCATGCTCCAGTTAATATAAAACAAGCCCATGGCTTTCAGGGTCCAGCTCAGGCCCAGCAAGACCATCACGCCGCCGAGGATGTAGCCGGAGCGGTTATGGCTTTGCGATATTTTCAGCAAGCCGAAAATGATCAGGATGGTGGGCCAGAAACGGAAGGTGTAGCGCACATTGATGAAGCCGAGGTTATCGAGCAGGAACAGCAGCCCCAGGACGATGACGATGACGCCCAGCACGATCTGCGATGGCGAGTGCAGCGGCGGTCTATTTTTCATGCTCGGACTCCCGATAGGCAATAAAATGTTTGTTCAACAGCGGCTCCAGCACGAGGCCCACGCCCCAGGCGATCAGCAAGGCTGGCCAGCTATTGTAGAAATTCAAGTTCCACAGTTCTTCATACGACACATACCACCAGGCGGCGAAGAAGATCAGCCACAAGCCGCTCAATACCTGCTTGGCGGACACGGGCGCGACCAGCTTGTTGAGGCCGAAGACGACCAGTATCAGCGGCCAATAATGCCATAGTGCATAGTAATCATGAAGATGGATCACATCGAGCCGGTCCAGCAGGATCACGGCGCCGATGGCGATCAGCAACACGCCCCACAACAGCTGGGTACGGCGGTAGTACGCTGGTTCAGGTTTCACGGTCGCCCCTTGAAGTGAATTGATCGTAAAGATACGCGGATTTCGGCTGCGCGAAAACAGCGCTTCGGCGAATGGCGGACAGGTGGCGGTGAATGGCGCAACGGCGGAACGACAGGCAAAAAAAAGACCGGCTAGGGCCGGCCTTGAAGGGATTCGCAGTTCACACCGCGACCTGGAGTTGCAGTGCATAGCCGCGCGGCGCAGGGCGCAAACGCGGGCAGAAATCTGGTGCCGATCCTTGAGGCGACCGGCTGACCTGCTGGAAGATCGAACATGCCGCCAACTTCACGGCAGTGCGTCTCAACCAAGCAAAGGCATCATACTCCCGATCGGACTAAAGCACCGTTCGCTAGCGCACACAGATGCGGATTTGCTGAGCTGCATCAAGCAGCCGTGGCGTGCGGCGAACGCAGCATGTCGTTCCCGATCCATGCCAGCACGGACGGCCCCTGCGGCTGCCAGCCCAGCAGCTTGCGCGACAGTTCCCCGCGCACGCGGCTGTTGGAACCGAGGCCGTACGAGGCCATCTCGTAGCCCCATTCGGCAATCGCCTCGGGCAGCGGCCAGTCCTGCGCGGGGCCCAGGTCCAGTGCATGGGCGATGGCGGCCGTCATGTCGCGGAAAGCCGCTTCGCCCGACTCGACAAAGTAAAAGGTGCCGGCCGGGGATTTTTCCAGCGCCAGCAAATACAGGCTGACGACATCGTCGATATGCACGTTGGACCAGATGTTGCGGCCCGGCCCCACGTGGCGCACGATGCCGCTCTTGCGCGCCTGCTTGAGCAAACGGGGCAGCTGCACGCTGTCGCGCGGCAAGGCGCCGTGGCCGTAGATCAAGGTGTTGCACAACACGCTGGCGCGCACGCCCTTGTTTGCGCTGGCCAGCACCAGCTCATCGATGGCGACCCGTGCCGCCTTGTCGGCCGTGGGCGCCGGCAGCTTGTCTTCATAATAGATCTGTTCCGTGCCCTCGCCGCCCGACGCGTCGCCCACAATGGACGAGCCGCTGGTGTGGAGGAAAGGCTTGTTGCTGCCGGCCAGCGCTTCAATAATCGCTTCCACGGCGCCTCGGTGGTCGCTGCTGGCCGCATTGATGACGGCGTCCGCCGCCTTCGCTTGCTCGATGATCAGCTCGCGGTCGTTCAAGGTACCGACGATACCCTGCACGCCGATAGTGGCCAGCTCGGCCACCTGCTCCGGCTTGCGCACGAGGCCCGTGACCTGATGGCCGGCCCGCACGAGGCCCGCCGCGATGGAACTGCCGATGAAACCTGCCGCACCTGTCAAGAATACTCGCATCATTACTCCTTTGTTGGTTCAGATTGCAATCAATCACAGCAACAAAGTATGCCCGCTTTCGTCTTTCGCAAAAAGCGGCCGCGCGGCAAAAGATTTATGCCTTGGACGCAACAGTCTTGTTTTTCAGCTGCAGGGCGGCGATGTAGCGGCTCCGGTAGGCGGGGTCTTCCGGCGTCAGCAAGCTGAGCCTGTCGCGTGCGCGCGTGGCGGCCACATAAAAACGGTTCTCTTCTTCCAGCGGATCAGTCTTGCTGCGCGGGAATTCGTCGACGGCCAGGTAAGGCAGGATCACGTGGTTGTATTCGAGGCCCTTGATCTGGTCGATGCAGGCGATGACCAGCTTGGCCTTGCCAGTCGAGACCGTCACGGCGTCTTCCATCTCGCCCAGCCAGCCGGCGAAGCCGCCCAGCGCCACGCCCGCTTCGCGGCACACGGCGATAAAGCCATGCAGGGAACGGGCGACGACCCGCGCCTGGGCAGGGTCGACATAGATGCGGCGCGCCGTCTGTTCCAGCTGCATCAGGCCAAAGATGTGCTGCAGCGCGTCGCCGGCCAGGGCGTCGGGGGGCAGCGCGCGCAGGTAGTCGACGGCGGCCAGGGTCAGCGCCGCCTTGTCCTGGTTCTGCGACTTGGCCAGCTGGTTCGTCAAGAAGCCTTCCAGCAAGTCAGGGTAATTGGCCACGTCGGCCTTGGCTTGCTGCAATTCCGCGCGTGTAAAAGGGATTTCCGCGAAGGCCACCAGGGCTTCGAGGATTTCGCCGCGGCGCGGGCCGCTCTTGATCGCGTGCAAATCCTTGCGGGCGATGGCGACCATGCCGCGCAGCATCAGCACTTCCAGGCTCAGCAGATAACTGTTCATGTCCACCAGGCCATACGCGATGCCGCTCTGGAACAGGGCCGTTTCCACGCGGATCGCCTGGTCGCGGTCGCGCAGCAAGATGGCTGTCGTGCCCGCATGTGCGTGTTCGAGCGCGGCGATCAGCTGGGCGCTGCACGCTTGCGGCTGCGCATGGTCATACTCGAGCAGTTCAATGTGGGTGGCGCGCGACAGGGCCGACACGCTGGGCTTGTTTTTCAGCACGCCCACGGCCTGCGCCAGTTGCGGGCCGTAGCGGTAGGACGCCGTCAGCGGCAGGCGCTGCAAGGCGGGAAATTCCTGCTCGAAGCGCTGGCGCAGGAAGCGGTGGTCAGCGCCCGACCACGTGTAGATCACTTGATCCTTGTCGCCGGCGCCGCAGAAAAAGGCGTTGCCGCGGCGTATCAGCATGGTCAGCAGGCGGAACGACGCCTCGTTCAGGTCGTGCAATTCATCGGCCACGATGATCTGGAACGCGGGCAATTGCTGGCGCAACGGTTCGTCGCCGTCGAGCATGCGCACGAGGTCGTAGGTGGCGTCGAAGGGCGCGCGGAACTGGATATCGCCCGTGTCGGCGCCGCGCAAGCCTTCATATTCGCGCAGCCACAGATAATGCGTGCGCGACATGCCCAGCATTTCCAGGTTGTCGTCCAGGGAATTGCTCTCGAAGTCGGGATTCTGGAAATCCAGGCGCGCCTTGGTGCGCAATTGCAGTTTCAGGAATTCGGCGATGGCGCCATTCGTCGTGTTGATTTCCAGCGGATAGCGGTGAGCGTATTTCTCGGAGACCACTTCCAGCGCTTCCCAGGCCACGGGGCGCAGCTCTTCATCGCTGCGCATGGAGGCCACCTGCATGTTTTCCAGCTGCAACAGCACCTTGGCGGCAAAGGCGTCGAAGGTGTCGATCGTCAGGCGCTTGACGACGCCCAGCGGCACGCCCACTTCCAGCAGGCGCTGGCGCAGGGCCACGCGCGCCGCTTCCGTGAAGACGAGGGCCAGCATGCGTTCGGGCGCGCGGCCCCGGTGCAGGGCCTCGGCCAGGCGCAGGGCCAGGGTCGTCGTCTTGGCCGCGCCGGCATTGGCGTCGATCAAGACCACTTTCTTTTGCGCCGTCTGGATGGCGACCTGCTCCGGCGTGGGCGTGATGCGTTTGGGAATGAACTGCGGGGCGTTATCTGTACTCAAGGGTATCCTGAAATGATGTCTGTTCTCGGCGCGCTACCAGGCGCAGGTGCGCAAGCCGGCAAAGATGTCGCCCCGTTCGGGCGCATGGAAGGCGCGCATGCGGGCCGAATGCAGGCGCGGCGGCGTGGCGAAGGAGGCGCCGCGCAGTACCTGGTGCTGCATGAAATACGGCGCCGAATATTCGCGCCAGGCATCCACCGCAAAGCCCGGATACGGCTCGAACGGCGTCGCCGTCCACTCCCACACCTGGCCCCAGTGAAAGCGCGGGTGGCCGGACAGCGCAGCATACTCCCATTCCGCTTCGGTCGCCAGGCGGCGCCCGGCCCAGGCGCAGTAGGCCTGCGCTTCATACAGGTTGATGTGGCGCACGGCTTCGTTCGGCGGCAAGGTCGTGCGCTGCCCGAAACGCATGGTGCGCCACTGCGTCGCTTCGCGCAGCCAGTACAGCGGCGACGAGCGCTCCTGCCGCATCAGCCAGGCGCTGCCGGCCGCGCTCCAGAACTGGCGGTTCTGGTAACCGCCATCGGCGACAAAATCGGCAAACTGGGCATTGGATACGGCGCAGGCATCGATGGAAAACGGCGCCACGTAGCAGCTGTGGGGCGGCGATTCATTGTCGAAGGCAAATCCGGCACCGCGCGGCGAACCCAGTGCGATGGTACCGCCAGGGAGAGCGATCTGGCCCGCTCCGGGCGGCAAGGCCGGGCTGGCGGCCAGGGATTCGGGTGCTTCCAGGCCCAGCCATTGCAGACCGGCCAGCATTTCCTCGCCACACAAGTCTTCATGGGCCAGGGCCAGCCGGTACGGCGCCAGGGCGCTGTCGACATTGGCTTCGCGCGACAGTTTATCGAGGACCCTGTCGAGTACTTCGTGGCAATACGTTTTGACGGCGCCAGGACTGGGCAGTTCCAGCGTCCAGCGCGCGCGCTGCTGCACCATGTTGGCGTCGAACAAGTCGTCGCCGCGTGTCAGCAGGGAGTTATAAATGGCATCGGCCGGATGGCTGGACGCCGCTTCGCGCAGGATGAACCACTCGGCAAACCAGGCGATCTGCGCCAGTTGCCATAAAGGCGGATTGAGGCGCGGATGACGGGGCAGGCCCGCCACCACGTCCAGGCCGGCAGTGACGTAACAGTCAAACAGGGAAAGGGTGTCCTGGCGCGCGGCCAGCAGCGACTGGGCCAGTTGCTGCGCGCCGGCTTGGCGAAAAGAGGCGTTGATTAAAGTCATAGCCAGATTGTAACGACTTATGCCAACTTTGCACTAGTCGCACGGGAAACAGGCAGGGGATGCTCCCCTCCCCGGCCTACTTGACCAGCAACTCGCCCTGCAGCGGCGTGACGACGGATTTGGGCATGCTGACGATAAAACTGCTGCCCTTGTCGGCCACGGACTGGATGGCCAGGGTACCGCCGTGGCGCAGCAGCACGTGCTTGACGATGGCCAGGCCCAGGCCCGTGCCCTGCGTTTCGCGCGAGCGGCTCTTGTCGACGCGGTAGAAACGTTCCGTCAGGCGCGAAATATGTTCCTGGCTGATGCCGATGCCTGTGTCTTGCGCGATGAATTGCGGTCCGGCCGGGCCATCCTGCCAGCGCAGGGTGATGGTGCCGCCGGCCGGCGTGTAGCGCACGGCGTTCGAGGCCAGGTTGCCGAAGGCGCTGTACAGTTCATCGTAGCTGCCCAACACGTCGGGGCCGTCGCATTCCATGGTCACTTCATGCTTGCCGGCCGACAAGCCCTTGGCGTCGCGCAAGACTTGCTGCATGAGCTTTTTGATGTCCACGGGCTCGGGGCGCAGCGGATAGTCGACCGATTCCAGGCGCGACAGGGTCAGCATGTCCTCGATCAGATGCTGCATGCGGTGGCCCTGCTCCGTCATCAGCTTGAGGTGGGCGGCGCGCGTGGCGGCATCGAGGTCCAGCTCGGCGGAAGCGATTTCCAGGAAGCCGACGATGACCGTCAGCGGCGTGCGCAATTCGTGCGAAGCGTTGGCGATGAAGTCGCGGCGCATCATTTCGATGCGTTCCGTCTCCGTCACATCGTGCGTGACGAGGATCTGGCGGCGGTTCTCGAACGGGATGATTTGCACGATCAGCTTGCGGTTGCGGAAGGTAATCGTCAGCGGCTGGTCGTAGCGGCCCAGGATGATGTAATCCATGAACTCGGGGCTGCGGATCAAATTCGTCACGCGCATGCCCTTGTCGCGCTCGTGCGTGAGGCCCAGGTGTTTCTCGGCGGCAGGATTGCACCATTCGAGGAACAGCACGTCATCCATGATGACTACGCCGTCGGGCAACAGATGCATGGCCTGGCGGAAACGCGCCAGCCATTCCGTCAGCTCGGCCTGGTTTTTCTCGTCATCGCGGCGCATGCGGTACAGGCGCGCGAAGATGCTGGTCCAGGCGCCCCAGCCGTCGGGCAGCTTGGCGCTTTGCGGATTGTCCAGCCAGTTACTCAGCTGGAAAAGATACGACAGCTGCACGAACACCATCATGGCCATCAGCACGAAGGCGATGCCCAGCGCATACGTGGCGCCGAACAGATACCAGACGACGGCCACGCCCAGCAGCGCCAGCACCATGCGCAGGGCGGCCGGTACCCAGAACAGCAATTTCGGATTCATAGAGTGAGGCTTTACTTTTCAGACAACATGTAGCCGACGCTGCGCACCGTCTTGATCAGGCTTTCCGCCTCTTTCAAGGCTTTGCGCAAGCGCAATACGTGGACATCGACCGTGCGTTCCTCGATCACCACATGGTCGCCCCACACCTTGTCGAGCAGCTGGCTGCGCGAAAACACGCGCTCCGGATGGGCCAGCAGGAATTTCAGCAGCTTGTATTCGGCATGGCCGATATCGATCTTCTGTTCATCCATCATGACGGTGCAGCTGACGGGGTCCAGGGCCACGTTGCCGGCGCGCATGGGCGCCTGCGCGTGTTCCGGACTCTTGCGTCGCAACAGCGCTTTGGCGCGGGCCAGCAGCTCGCGCGGCGAGAACGGCTTGGTGACGTAATCGTCGGCCCCGCTGTTCAGTCCGGCCAGCTTGTCTTCTTCCATGCTCTTGGCGGTGAGCATGATGACGGGGATGGCGGCGAAATTGCGGTCGGCGCGGATGCGCGACAGCAGGCGCAAACCCGTCTGGTCCGGCAGCATCCAGTCCAGCAGGATCAGATGCGGCGTGCGGTGCTGGATGAATTCCCAGGCATCGGCGACGTTTTGTACGGAACAGCAATTCCAGCCGGATTCGCGCAGCGAATAGGTCACCAGTTCAACGATGGCCGGCTCATCTTCAACAATCAATACCGTGGTTTTATCAGATGCCATAAAGCTTACTCAGGGAGCTCCTCGGAAATGGCGGGAGCAGCCACCTTGGTGTGGCGGATGTCCTTGCCTTCAACCACGTAAATCACGTATTCGGCGATGTTTTTCGCATGGTCGCCGATCCGTTCGATGGCCTTGGCCACCCACAGGGTATCGAGCGCCGCCGAAATCGTGCGCGGGTCTTCCATCATAAAGGTAATCAGGTTGCGCATGATAGACCGAAACTCATGGTCGATGATGGCGTCTTGTGCAATTAATTGTAATGCCTGCTTGCCATCGTTGCGCGCGAAGGCGTCCAGCGCGTCGTGCAGCATGTCGGTGGCCGTGTTGGCGATGCCGCGCACCATCTCGTAATGGTTGACGACGGCGTTGCCCCGCTTGTGCAAGTTCTTCGCCACGCGGGCGATTTTGGTCGCCTCGTCGCCTACGCGCTCGAGGTCGGTAATCACCTTGATAGTGGCCATGATGGTGCGCAAGTCGTTGGCGGCCGGCTGGCGGCGCACGATCAAATGGCTGCAGGCATCGTCCAGCGACACTTCCAGCTGGTTGACGACGTCGTCTTCGCGCATCACGCGGTCGGCGCGTTCCGGGTTGCCGATGCGAAAGCATGTCATCGCGTCGAGGAACTGGGTTTCAACGATGCCGCCCATCAGGAGCACTTTCGAGCGGATCGCTTCGAGTTCGTTGTCGTATTGCTTGGATGAATGTTCGCCTATCATGCTGTCTCTCCGTATTCAGTAGTCTTGTATATCGTTATTCTGGGCGGATCAGCCGAAGCGGCCCGTGATGTAATCCTGCGTTTCCTTGCGGGCCGGATTCATGAAAATCTGGTCCGTTTCGCCGAATTCCACCAGCTCGCCCAGATACATATACGCCGTGTAGTCGGAGCAGCGCGCCGCCTGCTGCATATTGTGCGTCACGATGGCGATCGTGTAATCCTGTTTCAGTTCGCTGATCAGCTCTTCCACCTTCGAGGTCGAGATCGGGTCCAGCGCCGAGGTCGGCTCATCGAGCAGCAAGACGTCCGGTTTCACGGCCACGCCGCGCGCAATGCACAGGCGCTGCTGCTGGCCGCCCGACAGCGACAGGCCGCTTTTCGTCAGCTTGTCCTTGACTTCGCCCCACAGCGCGGCCTTCTTCAGGGCCCACTCGACGCGCTCATCCATTTCGCCCTTCGACAGGTCTTCATACAGGCGCACGCCGAAGGCGATGTTGTCGTAGACGGACATGGGGAACGGCGTGGGCTTCTGGAACACCATGCCGACCTTGGCGCGCAGCATGTTGACGTCCTGGTCGGCGTCGAGCACGTTGCGGCCGCGGTACAGGATGGAGCCTTCCGCGCGCTGGCCCGGATACAGGTCGTACATGCGGTTCAGGGTGCGCAGCAGGGTCGACTTGCCGCAACCGGACGGGCCGATGAAGGCCGTGACCTTCTTCTCGTGAATGTCCAGGTTGACGTTATGCAAGCTTTGCGTTTTGCCGTAAAAAAAGTTCAGGCCCGAAATCTCGATGGTTTTTTTCTTTGGCGCCAAGTCTTGGGCTGGATTCATTTGCGTATTCATATGGGTTCGCTTCGCTCGGTATCTGTTTAATGTGGGACTTTTTGGCTGAACACGGTGCGCGACAGGATATTCAGGGCCAGCACGCTGAAGGTGATCAGCAGTGCGCCGCCCCAGGCCAGCGAGCGCCAGTTGTCGTACGGGCTCATTGCAAACGATGCGATGACGGACGGCAAGTTGGCCATCGGCGCATTCATGTTAAAGCTTTGGAACTGGTTATTCAGGGCCGTGAACAGCAGCGGCGCCGTTTCGCCGGCGATGCGGGCCAGGGCCAGCAGTACGCCGGTGATGACGCCAGCTTTTACAGCGCGCAAGCGCACCAGGGTGGCGACCTTCCAGCGCGGCGCACCGAGGGCAAATGCCGCTTCCAGCAGGCTGTTCGGCACCAGGCGCAGCATATTGTCCGTCGTGCGCACCACCACGGGCACGGCGATCAGGGACAAGGCGATGGCACCGGCGTAACCGGAGAAGTGTTTCACGTGCGCCACGTACAGCGCATACACGAACAGGCCGATGACGATCGATGGCGCCGACAGCATGATGTCGGTGACGAAACGCGTCACTTGCGCCAGCTTGTTTTCTTCGCCGTATTCCGCCAGGTAGATGCCGGCCAGGATGCCGATCGGGGTGCTGACGACGGTGGCCAGGCCCACCATCAGGGCGCTGCCGACGATGGCATTGATCAGGCCGCCGCCTTCGCTGCCGGGAGCCGGCGTCGTTTGCGTGAACAGATCGACGGACAGCGCGCCGAAACCCTTGATCACCAGCGTGAACAAAATCCACACGAGCACGGCCAGGCCCAGGGCCATGGCGGCCACCGACAGGGCGATGCCGACGCGGTGCATCAGCAGGCGCTTGCGGTAGACGGGGTTCATGGCCGGCTTGGCCGGAACGTCGAGGGTGCTAACTTGGCTGAGTTGGCTCATTTCGTGCCTTCCTTGCGGGACATGCCAGCCAGCATCAGCTTGGCGGCGGATAAGACGATAAAGGTGATGACAAACAGGATCAGGGCCAGCGAGAACAGCGACGATACGTGCAACGCCGATTGCGCTTCGCCGAATTCGTTCGCCAGCAGCGAGGTGATGCTGTTACCGGCGGCAAACAGCGACCACGACAGTTTATTCGCGTTGCCGATGACGAAGGTCACGGCCATGGTCTCGCCCAGCGCGCGGCCAAGGCCCAGCATGACGCCGCCGACGACGCCGGTCTTGGTGTATGGCAAGACGATCTTGCGCACCACTTCCCAGCGCGTGCAGCCCAGACCGTAGGCGGATTCCTTCAGCACGGCAGGGACGATTTCGAACACATCGCGCATCACGGAAGCGATGAAGGGGATGATCATGATGGCCAGCACCAGGCCGGCCGTCAGCAGGCCGATGCCCATCATGGGGCCGCTGAACAGCTGGCCGATGACGGGCACGTTGCCCAGCGTGGCTTTCAGCAGGGGCTGGACGTGGTCGGCGAACAGGGGCGCGAAGACGAACAGGCCCCAGATGCCGTAGATGATCGATGGCACGCCGGCCAGCAGCTCGACAGCCGTGCCCAGCGGGCGGCGCAGCCAGGCCGGGCAGATTTCCGTGAGGAACAGGGCGATGCCGAAGCTGACGGGAAAGGCGATCAGCAAGGCGATGACGGACGTCACCAGGGTGCCGATGATGGGGATCAGGGCGCCGTACTGATCATTGACGGGGTCCCATTCCGCGGACACGATGAAATGCAGGCCGAAGGTCTTGAAGGCCGGTATCGATTCCATGATCAGCGAAATGATGATGCCGACCAGGACGATCAGCACCGACAGGGCGAACAGCATCGTCACCTTGTGGAACATGAAATCCTGGAAGCGCTGCTTGCGCATGGTGGAAAGCATTTGCGCGTGACTGATGGAATCGGTCATGGTGCCGCCTGGCAGGGGAATCGTGGAGGAGGTAGATTGTGCGCTCATATTGTGCCAGATGTGGGTGGTACTGCCGGTGCTGCTGTTTTAATACGCCTGTCAAAACCTACTGCGCATCGGGATTTACGGCCTGCGATGCTCACTGTACCTTTGTACAGTTGCGCTTCTCGACCGCAACTCCCTTCCGCTCGCTACGGTTTTGTCAGGCGTCGTTGCTTTTATTCTTTCAGCTACTTTTATTCTTTTAGCCAGGACCGTCTGCAAGGGCTTGCGGGCGGTCCTGGCTAACTCCCTGCCCCGCCATACTGCCGGCGGGGCAAGGATGAATGACTCAGGCTATGCGATTAGTAGATCGACTTGCCCGATGCATCTTTCAAATTGGCTTTCCACGATTCCTGCACCAGTTTCACGACCGATGCCGGCATCGGCACGTAGTCCAGTTCGACGGCAGCAGGGCCGCCGTTCTTGTAGGCCCAGTCGAAGAATTTCAGGACTTCTTTTGCCTTGGCTGGGTCAGCCTGAACTTTGTGCATCAGGATGAACGACACGCCCGTGATAGGCCAGCTGTTCTTGCCAGCCTGGTCGGTCAGGACCACGCCGAAGCCTGGGGTTTGCGTCCAGGGTGCCGAAGCGGCGGCGGCCTTGAAGTTTTCGTCGTCAGGCTGCAGGAAGTTGCCGTCCTTGTTTTGCAGCTGGGTGTGCGACATCTTGTTTTTCTTGGCGTAAGCCCACTCGACGTAGCCGATCGAACCCTTGATGCGCTGTACGTTGGCGGCGACGCCTTCGTTACCCTTGCCGCCCACGCCCACGGCCCATTTCACGGCCGAGCCAGCGCCGATTTTCGATTTGAATTCCGGATTGGTTTTCGACAGGAAGTCGGTGAACAGGAACGAGGTGCCCGAACCGTCGGCGCGGTGCACCACGGTGATTTCCGTGTCCGGCAGCTTGACGCCACTGTTCAGTGCGGCGATTTCAGGCGCGCTCCACTTGGTGATCTTGCCCAAGTAGATGTCGCCAACGACTTTACCCGTCATTTTCAGCTGGCCTGGGGTCACGCCGTCGAGGTTGACGATGGTGACCACGCCGCCCATGATGGCCGGGAACTGCATCAGGCCCGCTTCTTCCAGCTCTTCCGCCTTCAAAGGCATGTCCGAAGCGCCGAATTCAACAGTCTTGGCCTTGATTTGCTTGATGCCGGCGCCGGAACCGACGGACTGGTAGTTCAGGCCGTTGCCCGTGTTGGCTTTGTACGTTTCAGCCCATTTGGCGTAAATCGGGTACGGGAAGGTTGCACCAGCACCTGTCATATCTGCCGCCATGACGGAAGCGGAAGAAAATGCCATCGCTGCCGAAGCACCCACGACGATAAATTTGAACATTTGCTTCATTTGCATATCAAGTCCTCAGGGTTGTTAGGGCACAAAGTCCCGGTTGAATGCTGCGCAGTCTAGCAAGCGAATATGACAGCTTTATGACATGGGTAAAAAATCCTGAAATAATTGGCTACGCCCCGGGAACCGCCCTTTTCGGCGCGAAAAATGACAGGACGGGCGACGCTTTATGACAGCTTATGTCACGCTTACGTCATATTTCATGATTACACTCACAACGCGTCATACGCGATGAAATACGGATGAAATACGGCTAGAATTAACTATCTGCAAAGACAAAAGAATATGAAACCTGAACTGCACACGGAAGTGACCAAATCGGGCATCCTGCTTGACCGCGAACTGTCGCAACTGACTTTCAACCGGCGCGTGATGGCCCAGGCGGAAGACCCGAACATTCCGCTGCTCGAGCGCCTGCGCTACCTGTGCATCGTCAGCAGCAACATGGATGAGTTCTTCGAAGTGCGCGTGGCCAGCCTGCTGGCGGCCGGCAGCATCGGCGGTTCGCTGGCCGGCCACCCTGCCCTGGCGGCCAATCTGGAGCGCATCGGCAAGGAATGCCATGCGCTGGTGGAACGCCAGTACGAGATATTAAATAGCGAAGTCTTGCCGGCCCTGCGCGAAGCGGGCGTGCATTTGCTGCGCGACAACGACCGCAACGATGCGCAGCGCGCTTGGGTCAAGCAGTATTTCGACCGTGAAGTGCGCCCCCTGCTGACCCCTATCGGCCTGGACCCGGCCCACCCGTTCCCGCAAGTGGTGAATAAAAGTCTCAATTTCATCGTCTCGCTGAGCGGCAAGGATGCGTTCGGCCGCGGCACGGCCATCGCCATCGTCAAGGCGCCCCGTGTCTTGCCGCGCGTCATCAAGCTCCCGGACGACATTTCCGGCGACGGCGTGTCCTTCTGCCTGTTGTCTTCCGTGATTCATGCGCATATCTCGGATTTGTTCGCCGGGCGCGAAGTAATTGCCTATTCGCAATTTCGCGTCACGCGCGACAGCGACCTGTGGGTGGACGAGGACGAAGTCAAGAATCTGCGCCAGGCGTTAAAAGGCGAACTCGTGGGGCGCCAGTTCGGCACCTCGGTGCGCCTGGAAGTGGCGCGTAATTGCCCGCCAGAATTATCACAGTTCCTGCTCGACCAGTTTAATCTGGATCAAAGCCGCCTCTACCGCGTCAACGGCCCCGTGAACCTCGTGCGTCTGTCGGAAATGATCGACCACGTCAAACAGCCCGAGCTGCGCTTCCCGCCGTTCTTCCCCGGCCTCGCGCACAAGGCCATCGGCAACGACATCTTTGCCGCGCTGACCAAGCATGACATCCTGCTGCACCACCCGTATCAATCGTTCCAGACGGTGATCGACTTCATCCGCAGCGCCGCCTACGATCCGTCCGTCGTCGCCATCAAGCAGACGATCTACCGCACGGGCATGAACTCGGACCTGATGGAGTCCTTGATCACGGCGGCGAAGATGGGCAAAGAGGTAACAGTCATCGTGGAATTGATGGCGCGTTTCGACGAAGAAGCCAATATCAACTGGGCCGACAAGCTGGAACAGGCGGGCGCGCAAGTCGTGTACGGCGTGGTGGGCCTGAAAACCCATGCCAAGGTGGCGCTCGTCATCCGCCGCGAAGAAGGCGCGCTGCGCTTCTACGCCCACTTGGGCACCGGCAACTACCACCCCACGACCACCAAGCTGTACACGGATTTCGGCTTGCTGACGGCGAACCAGGACCTGGCTGTGGAAGTGAACGAAGTCTTCATCCACCTGACCAGCCTGACCAAGCCGCACAATCTGAACCATTTGTGGCTGGCGCCGTTCGGCCTGCAAAGCGAAATCATCAAGGCCATCCGCAACGAGGCGAAGATCGCCCGTTCAGGCCGGCGCGGTCGCATCATCGTGAAAGTCAACGCGCTCGTCGATGAATCCGTGATCCGCGCCCTGTATGCTGCCTCGACCGATGGCGTGAAGATCGACCTGATCGTGCGCGGAGCCTGCACCCTGAAGCCGGGCGTGCCGGGCTTGTCGGAAAACATCAAGGTGCGCTCCGTGATCGGCCGCTTCCTCGAGCACAGCCGCATTTACTATTTCCGCAACGACCTGGCGCACGATGTCTACCTGGCCAGCGCCGACTGGATGAGCCGCAACCTGTTCCGCAGGGTGGAAGTGGCCTTCCCCGTGCTGGACCGGGCGCTGAAACGGCGCGTGATCGCCGAGGGCTTGAACCCATATTTGAAGGATAATACCAATGCATGGGAGCTGGAGCCAACGGGCCATTATGCGCGCCGCAAGCCGCGCGGCAAGCAGATGCCGTTCAGCGCCCAGCAATACCTGATGCACACACTGGGCACGCCGGGCGCGGAGGTCGGCGAATAGGCAACTCTACACACAGGAGTACAGCATGGATCTCATCTTGTGGCGACACGCAGAAGCCGAGCCGGGCCTCCCCGACCTCGAACGCGCCCTGACCGTCAAAGGCCAGAAACAGGCGCGCCGCATGGGGGAATGGCTGGCCTCGCAACTACCGGAAAATTGCCGCATCCTCGTCAGCCCCGCCCTGCGCACCCTGCAAACGGCGGAGGCGCTGGGGCGCAAATTCAAGCTGATGCCGGAACTGGCACCCGGCGCCGAGGCGGAAGACATCCTGAAGGCGGCCAACTGGCCCGGCGGCAAGGAAACCGTGCTCATCGTCGGCCACCAACCCACCCTGGGCCAGGCGGCCGCCCTGCTGCTGACGGGCGAGGAGCAGGAATGGGAAATGCGCAAGGCCAGCGCGTGGTGGTTCTCCCAGCGCGAGCCAGGCGACCCCGTCAGCGTCTATTTGAAGGCCGTGATGGCGCATGATCTGGTGGTGAAATAAAATACTGAAGCAGGGAAATGCGCAAGGCCAGCGCAGGATGGACAGGTTCTCCCAGCGCGAATCAGGTGACCCCGTCAGTGTCTATTGAAAGCCGTGATGGCGCATGATCTGGTGGTGAAATAGTAAAACAGGGAAATGCGCAAGGCCAGCGCAGGATGGACAGGTTCTCCCAGCCCGAGCCAGGCGACCCCGTCAGTGTCTATTTGAAGGCCGTGATGGCGCATGATCTTGTGGTGAAATAGTAAAACAGGGAAATGCGCAAGGCCAGCGCAGGATGGCCAGGTTCTCCCAGCCCGAGCCAGGCGACCCCGTCAGCGTCTATTTGAAAGCCGTGATGGCGCATGATCTGGTGGTGAAATAGTAAAACAGGGAAATGCGCAAGGCCAGCGCAGGATGGACAGGTTCTCCCAGCGCGAGCCAGGTGACCCTGTCAGCGTCTATCCCAAGGCCGTGATGGCGCATGATCTGGTGGTGAAATAAAATACTGAAACAGAGAAATGCGCAAGGCCAGCGCAGGATGGACAGGTTCTCCCAGCGCGAGCCAGGCGACCCCGTCAGTGTCTATTTGAAGGCCGTGATGGCGCATGATCTGGTGGTGAAATAAAATACTAAAACAGAGAAATGCGCAAGGCCAGCGCAGGATGGACAGGTTCTCCCAGCGCGAACCAGGTGACCCCGTCAGCGTCTATTTGAAGGCCGTGATGGCGCATGATTTGGTGGTGAAATAGTAAAACAGGGAAATGCGCAAGGCCAGCGCAGGATGGACAGGTTCTCCCAGCGCGAGCCAGGTGACCCCGTCAGTGTCTATTTGAAAGCCTTGATGGCGCATGATCTGGTGGTGAAATAAAATACTGAAACAGAGAAATGCGCAAGGCCAGCGCAGGATGGACAGGTTCTCCCAGCCCGAGCCAGGAGACCCCGTCAGCGTCTATTTGAAGGCCGTGATGGCGCATGATCTGGTCGTGAAATAGGCCACGGGGTCAGACCCGCCGGGTCTGACCCCAGATTGAAATGCGCAAAAAGTGCGCTGGGACAAATACTGGTGGAGTTCACAACTCAGCAGCCTTGTAAAGCGCTGCCGATCTGCTAGAGTTTAATTGCATCAACTACGTGCTGGAGCGCTGCTCCGGCACATTGAGCAACCCAGCGGACGGCCGTCCAACGGCGGCTGAAAGACCATGTTAATCACCTTCCTCGTTTTTCTCTTCATCGCCATCTTCGCCGCCATCATCGGCTTTGTCGCCTTTGAACTGGTCGAAGAAATGCGCGGCAGCCACCATAAGCTGATGGACCGCTATCACGAGTAGCGTTCACCTCGGCACTATCGCATGGCGCCAGCGACGGCCAACAGGCCCGTCTCTCGCGCCATCCTTGTTTTTACGCTCCCGTATTACACTCCCGTCTTGAACTTCGTATAAATGCGCGTCATCAAGCGGCGGATATCGGCCGTGGTCGCTTCCGGCGCCGCCATGCGCTGCTTGTCGGCGTCCGACAGGAAGATGGCCTTGTTCTCGCCGATGTCCTTGCGTACATATTTGATGCTGGCCGGATTCGGATTCGCGTAGAAGACCTTGTTGCTCAGGCTGGCATGCACTTGCGGACGCAGGATGTAGTTGATGAACAGGTGCGCATTGTTCGGGTGCGGCGCGTCGGCGGGAATGGCCATGGTGTCGAACATCAGGGCGGCCGTCTTCGGCACCAGCACCTGGATCACGTTGCCATTCTTCGCGTCGATGGCGCGCTGGCGCGCGATATTGATGTCGCCCGACCAGCCCAGCGCCACGCAGACGGAACCGTTGGCCATGTCATTGATGTAGCCTGAGGAGCTGAACAAGGTTACGTAGGGGCGGATCGCCTGCAGCACCTTGCCCGCTTCCTGGTAGTCGGCGGCCGTTTTCGAGTAGGCGGGCTTGCCCAGGTATTGCAGGGCGGCCGGCAGCACTTCCGACGGCGAGTCGAGGAAGGACACGCCGCACGATTTCAGCTTGGCCGCGTATTTCGGATCGAAGATCAAATCCCAGGCATTGTCGGGCATGGGCATGCCGCCCAGCGCGGCCTTGACCTTGTTGACGTTGATGCCCACCGTCGTGTAGCCCCACAGCCAGTCGACCAGATAGTCGTTGTTCGGGTCGATCTTCGACAATTTCGCCTGCAGGTTCGGATCGAGGTTGCCCAGGTTGGTCAGCTTGCTCTTGTCGAGCTTGCGCAGCAGGCCCGCGTCGATCTGCAGGCGCGCCCACTGGGCCGTCGGCACGACGATGTCGTAGCCGGACTTGCCCGCCACCAGTTTCGCATTGAGGATTTCGTTATTGTCGAAAACGTCGTAGCGTACCTTGATGCCCGTTTCCTTCTCAAAATTCTTGATCGTATCGTCGCCGATATAGTCGGACCAGTTGTAGATGTTCAGGACCTTCTCTTCCTGGGCCTGCGCTTGGCCAGACAAGGCCAGCACGGCCGCCGCCAAGGTCAGTCCCAGTCCAATGCGCCGTCCTGCTTGCCATGTGTTTGCCATCGTACCGCCTCCGAAAATTAGTCAGAAAATAGTGACGATGATAGCAAGAAGGGCGGCATCAGGTCTAGCCTGATACCGCCCTGCCTGAGGACGTCTAACAAAACCTACTGCGCGTCGCGCTTTGCGGCCTGCGATGCTCACCGTACTAGAGTACGGTTGCGCTTCTCTGCCACAAATCACTGCCGCTCGCTACGGTTTTGTTAGACGTCGCAAATCGTCGCACATCTTCCTCACTGCAAATGCCGTAAAACTGGGGTCAGACCCGACGGGGGAAGCTGCCCCAATGGGGTAGCTTCCAATCCCGCAGGGACTGACCAGCCAACATTACACCTTGTCCAGCCCCACCTGCGCCCCTGTAAACACCAGGTTGCCGTTCTGGGCGTCGATGCGGATCTCGTCTTTCGGGCCGAAGCGGCCTTCGAGGATCAGCTTCGACAGCGGATTTTCGATCTGCTGCTGGATCGCCCGTTTCAACGGACGGGCGCCATACACCGGATCGTAGCCCGCTTCGGCGATCTGCTGCAGCGCGGCGTCCGTCAGGCTCAGCTGCATGTCCATGCGCGCCAGGCGTTCTTCGAGGATCTTCAGCTGGATCTTCGCGATCGCGCCGATGTTTTTCTCGTCGAGGCCGTGGAACACGACAATTTCGTCGATACGGTTGACGAACTCGGGACGGAAGTGCGAGCGTACCTCGGCCATCACGGCCAGCTTCACGACACCGGGATCATCGCTTTCCATCGCCTGGATTTTATGCGAACCCAGGTTCGAGGTCATGATGATGACGGTATTCTTGAAGTCCACCGTGCGGCCCTGGCCGTCCGTCATGCGTCCATCGTCGAGCACTTGCAGCAGCACGTTGAAGACGTCGGCATGCGCTTTTTCCACTTCGTCGAGCAGGATCACGCTGTACGGCTTGCGGCGCACGGCTTCCGTCAGGTAGCCGCCTTCGTCGTAGCCCACGTAGCCGGGCGGCGCGCCGATCAGACGGGCCACGGAATGCTTCTCCATGAACTCGCTCATGTCGATGCGGATCATCGATTCTTCCGTATCGAACAGGAAGGTCGCCAGCGCCTTGCTCAGCTCGGTCTTGCCCACGCCCGTCGGTCCCAGGAACATGAAGGAACCATAGGGACGGTTCGGATCGGAGAGGCCGGCGCGCGAGCGGCGGATGGCGTCAGCCACGGCCGTAATCGCTTCATCCTGGCCCACGACGCGCTCATGCAGCTTCTCTTCGATGTGCAGCAGCTTGTCGCGCTCGCCCTGCATCATGCGCGATACGGGTATGCCCGTCGCGCGCGACACCACTTCGGCGATTTCCTCGGCGCCCACTTCCGTGCGCAGCAATTTCGGCTGGTCGGGGTCGAGTTTCGGGATGCCGCTGTCGGCCTGCTTGAGCTGGGCTTCCAGCTGCGGCAGCTTGCCATACTGCAGCTCCGACACTTTCTGCCAGTTGCTCTCGCGCGTGGCCTGCTCCATCTGCAGCTTGACTTGCTCGATTTCTTCCTTGATGTGCGTGCTGCCCTGCACCACGGCCTTTTCCGCCTTCAGGATTTCCTCGAAGTCATTGTATTCGCGCTGCAGCTTGACGATCTCTTCCTCGATCAGGCCCAGGCGGCGCAGCGATGCTTCGTCTTTTTCCTTCTTGACGGCTTCGCGCTCGATTTTCAGCTGGATCAAGCGGCGTTCCAGCTTGTCCATCACTTCCGGCTTCGAATCGATCTCGATCTTGATCTTCGCCGCCGCCTCGTCGATCAGGTCGATGGCCTTGTCGGGCAGGAAGCGGTCGGTGATGTAGCGGTGCGACAATTCCGCCGCGGCAATGATGGCCGCGTCCGTGATTTCCACCTTGTGATGCAGCGCGTACTTATCCTGCAAGCCGCGCAGGATGGCGATCGTCGCCTCCACGGTCGGCTCGTCGACGAGCACTTTCTGGAAGCGGCGTTCCAGCGCGGCATCCTTTTCGATGTATTTGCGGTATTCGTCGAGCGTGGTGGCGCCCACGCAGTGCAGCTCGCCGCGCGCCAGTGCCGGTTTGAGCATATTGCCGGCATCCATCGCGCCGTCGGCCTTGCCCGCGCCTACCATGGTGTGCATCTCGTCGATGAAGACGATGGTTTGCCCTTCATCCATGGCCAGTTCCTTGAGCACGGACTTCAGGCGCTCTTCGAACTCGCCGCGGAACTTGGCACCGGCAACCAGGGCGGCCATGTCCAGCGCCAGCACGCGCTTGCCTTTCAGCGATTCAGGCACTTCGCCATTGACGATGCGCTGCGCCAGGCCTTCGACGATGGCCGTCTTGCCCACGCCCGGTTCGCCGATCAGCACGGGATTGTTCTTGCTGCGGCGTTGCAGGATCTGGATGGTGCGGCGGATTTCATCGTCGCGGCCGATCACGGGATCGAGCTTGCCCTTGCGCGCCCGCTCCGTCAGGTCCAAGGTGTATTTTTTCAAGGCTTCGCGCTGGCCTTCGGCTTCCTGCGAATCGACCTTGTTGCCGCCGCGTACGGCGTCGATGGCCGCTTCCAGGGCCTTGCGGGTCAGGCCGTTTTCGCGCGCCAGCTTGCCGCAGTCGGACTTGTCGTCCGTCATGGCCAGCAAGACCATTTCGCTGGACACGAACTGATCGCCCGCCTTCTGCGATTCCTTGTCGGCCAGGTTCAGCAAGGCCACGAATTCGCGGCTCACCTGCACGTCGCCGCCCGTGCCCGAGACCTTCGGCAAGCGTTCGATGGACGCGCCCAGGGCCTTGGACAGGCCGCCCACGTTGACGCCGGCACGCTGCAACAGCGAGCGGGCGCCGCCGTCGTCCTGGTTCAACAGGGCCGTCAGCAGGTGGACTGGTTCGATATAGGGATTGTCGTTGCCCACGGCCAAGCTTTGCGCGTCGGCCAGGGCTTCCTGTAACTTGGTAGTCAGTTTATCTTGTCGCATGAAAAGCGCTCCCGGTTAATTAGTTGTTAACCAAATTGGGGTGAGGCAGTACTTTTCAAGCATACACAAAGCAGAAAACTGATGCATTTTGGCAAATGCTAGCGTGCGCGGCGCGTTCGCTTCAAATGGCGCTTGCTTTTGCGGCCCACTTGTCCAGGGCCGTCTCGTCGCTGTCGCGCGCATCGACCCAACGCGCCCCTTCGGGCGTGTCTTCCTTCTTCCAGAACGGCGCTTCCGTCTTCAGGTAGTCGATGATGAATTCGCAGGCGGCAAACGCCTCGCCCCGGTGGGCGGACGACACGGCCACCAGCACGATCTGCTCCTGCGGCAGCAAGGGCCCCACGCGGTGGATCACCAGTGCGCCGGACAGGGGCCAGCGGCCCCGCGCCTGCTCCACGATGGCTGCAATGGACTTTTCCGTCATGCCCGGATAGTGCTCGAGCTCCATCGCGGCCACGTCCAGCCCTTCGTTCATGTCGCGCACCGTGCCGACGAAGCCGACGACGGCGCCCACCTTGGGGTTGCCTGCACGCAATTGTGCGATTTCTTGACTCAAGTCAAAATCGGCGTGCTGGATGCGGACGGATGTACTCATTTCGCGTTGCCTCCGATGCGGCGCAGCAGGGTTTCGATGCGGCTGGCCGTGCGCGCATCGGTGACGGCGGCGATCGCGCACAGCTGCATCAGCTGCGACACTTGCGTGAGCGGCTTCTGGCCCGATTTGAGCGACGATTGCAGCACTTCCACCTGCATTTTCAGGCGGTCACGGGCAAATTCGGCGCCGCTGTCGACGCCGGCGACGATTTCCAGGCGCAGGACTTCACCGAGCAGGCGCTCCTGATTGGCCTGCAATTGCTGCACGTAGGCGGCGCTGCCCTCGCCCAGCGCGGCCTGGGCGGCGGCAAAGCGCTGCTGCAGGCTGCGTTCGTACTGGGCGTCGAGCGGCGGCAAGGCGCTCCAGCGCTCGCTCCACGCTTGCGCGTCGGCGCCGGCACCGCCATCGGCCAGTGCGGCTTCCAGCGATTGCACCAGGCGCAACTTGTCGCGCAGGGCGTTGGCCTGCGCCGCGCCAGCGCGTTCGGCGATGGCGTCCGCCTGCGCCTGCACGCCGGCGACCGCGGCCTGGTAGCGCTGCTCGATCTTCGCTTCGCTGGCGCGCGGCACGGGGCCCGTGGCGTTCCAGGCGGCGCGCGTGTCACGCAGCAAGTGGTTGATGAAGGCGCTGCGGGCCTTGTCGTCGCCCTCGGGCACGACGGCCGTTTCCAGCGCGGCGCACAGCGCTTCGCGCGCATGCAGGTGTTCGCGGCGCTCGTGGTCGGCCGCGTGGGCCGTTTCCTTGCGCCTGGCGAAGATATCGTCGCAGGCGGCACGGAAACGCTGCCACAGCGCCTGTTCCGCGCGGCGTTCCAGCGGCAGGGCCTTGGCCAGTTCCTGCCATTTATCCTGCAAGGCTTTCAGCATGTCGACCGTGTTGCGCTCCGATGGTTTGAGCAGGCCCACTTCGACGATCAATTGTTCGCGGCGCGCCGTCTCGATCTGGCGCTGCGTGTCCAGCGGCTTGGACAGGGCGTCCAGCGCGGCGCCGAACTCCGTATCCAGGCGTTTCTTTTCCTTGCGGTCGATGGTGCCCAGGCGCGTCCACGCCTGGCGCAAGCGCTGCGAGGCGGAAGCAACATGTTTCCAGTCGGTACTCTCTTCGGCCGCCAGGGCCGCCGTTTCCGCGATCAGTTCCTGGGCCTTGGCCGCATTGCCGTGACGCTCTTCCGCCAGTTGCTTGAAATGCTGGGCCGCCGGCGCATACGCCACGCTGCAGGCGGCGTCGAAACGCTCCCACAGCGATTTCGGTGCGGGGCCGGACAAGGTGTCGAGCGACTTCCAGCGCTCGCGCAGGCTGCCCACTTTCTTGGCCAGCTCGGTCATCGGCAATTGCTGCGCCGGCAATTCCTCGCCCGCCTTGACCAGTTCCTCGCGCGACACATTGCCGCCCCAGCGCGCCCAGTCGGCCAGGCGCTTGAACTCGCCGCGCACATGGGCCAGGCGATCCGCTTGCGCAGGCGTCAAACGGCCGTGCTTGCTATCGCGCAAGGTCTTGTCATGTTCGGAAGCCACGTGCAACAAGCCATCCTGCAGCGCCGCTTCCATGGCGTCGAGCGTCTTGAAGAACTGCTCCGTCGCTTCCTTCGACACGGGCGCGTATTCCTGGCGCGGCTTGCGCGGCGCCGGTTCCCCATGCGCTGGCGCGTCCACGGCTGCGGCAGGGACGACCGGTGCCGGGGCGCTGGCCAGCAGGGCCGCAAATTGCTGCTGCAGGCTGTCGGACAATGGCGACTCGGGCAGGCGCGGCAAGGCTTGCCACGCGCGTTTCAAGGTGTCTGCATCGAGCGTGGCGGCGTCCTGCGCCTGCCATGCGGCCAGAGCAAGCTGGCGCGCGTCGAACACGGCCTGGTGCTGCTGCAGCGCCTGCAAGGCGGACTGCGCCTGCTCGCGCGCCTGCATGAAATCGGTTTCCAGGTGTTTTGGCAAGGAAGCGCGTTCGGGCGATTGCGCATGCTGCGCATGTTCCGCGTCGAGGCGGGCCAGCGCCTGGGCCAGCTCGCCGGCGGACTGGCCACTGGCAGCCAAGGCGCGCACGGCGGCGACGGTGTCGATCACGGCGCGCTGCAGCACCACTTGCGCTTCCAGGCGGGCGGCCAGCGCGGCGCGCGCGGCGGCAAAGGCGCTCTCCAGCTCGGGCGTGGCCTTGATGACTTGCCATTGACGGTCCAGCTCGGCTACCTGGTTCGGGCTCAGCTTGTCATCGCTCAACAGGCGCTGCGCCGTGGCGATGCTGGCCTGGGCGCGTTGCGTCTCGGCCGCCTGATGACGGATCAGGTCGATGCGGCCCTGCATCAGCTTGGCAACGCGGCGGTCCGTGTTGCGCATGGCGTGGTGGACTTTTTCCAGCAGGGGCAAGCTATGGACGTGTTCGGCCGCGATCAGGCGGGCATCGGCAAATTCGCTGGACACGATGAATTCACAGGCGGCGGCTTCGTCGCCCGCCACGGCATGGGCACGCGCAACCTGTTCGGCGCGGCGCGATGCGCTCTGCGCCGAGGCGGCGGCCTGTTCTGCCACGACAGGATCGGGGACGGCAGTCTTGCTGGCAGAACGCTTGAAGAGAAATTCGAACATGACGGGTTTCGCGTGGATCAAAACCACCATCATAACAAAGCCCGGGGTATTGCATCGGACAGGGCTGAACAAGTTATCAAATGACTAAAATGAATCTTTTCCCTATGACGGCGCCATGTGCCCGGCGATAAAACCACCCTGGCACAGGCGGGCCTGCCGGGGTGTGCGCTCGCTACCCGTTCAAGCCTGCGCGCGCAGCGGCGGTGACGGTGCAAGCAGCGCCGACGCGTCGCCGGCCTCGGCGTTTTTCCCGCCGGTGGCAGGCGCGCCCGGCGCCGGCAAGGATGTCGGCAAAGGCGCCGGCAAAACAAAGGGCAGCACCTGCGCCTTGCCACGGCGCGCCTCCTGCGCGCGCGCGTCGTGGGCGAGGAACTGGTAGGCGATGGCAAACCACGCTTCGCCCACGATGACCTTGCGCGCCAGCGCGAACAGTTCGCGCTCTTCTTTTTCCAGGCGCTGCAGCAAGGCCGCGCAAAAGGCATCGATGGCCGCGCACAGCTGCTCGGCCTGCAATTCGGAATGGTCGATGGCGGCGCCAGCGCGCTGCTGCACCGCATTGATGCTTTCCAGCGCCACGTGGTTCAAGCCATTGATTTCATTGAGCAAGCCGTCGGCATGCGGTGCGGCCTGGCGAATGGCGGGCACCAGATACATTTCCACCTTGCGCCAGTAGCCGCCCTGGTACAGCCGGCTCAGCCAGTCGCCCGCATACTGCAGCTGCGCCAGGCTGAGTCTGCTCTGGTGACGCAGCTGCACATGCATGTACTTCTGAAAGGCCAGCAGGCTCATGCGGATGCTGGCCTGTTCCACCGACAGGGAAACCAATATATATGTTGCCGTAAGCATGCACTCACTCCCGAAAATGCGCTGGATGTCTGATCCTGGAAGTGAAAGTGTAAAGACTACCGACAGCGATGGGTTTGATCCTGCACAAACCCGCAGCGGGCCAGCCGCGCTTTCTTTTACGGCGCGCGCAAGCCGATATGCAGGTTGACGACGCCGGGCTCTTCCGATGGCGTGACTTCGCCGCCAAAGCTCTTTACCAGCCGCTGCATGCCCTTGTTGCGCGCCATCGCCTCGCCCACCAGCGCTTCCGTGCCCCGGCTGCGGAAGTAGTCGACGAGCTTCTCGAACAGGATATGGCCCAGGCCCTTGCCCTTCAGGGCCGAACGCACGGCGATGGCGAAATCGGCGTGGATATTGTCCGGGTCGGCCACGGCGCGCACCACGCCCAGGGTTTCCGGCTTGCCGTCCGGCCCCGTGTGCGTGGCGATGAAGGCCATGGCGCGGTCGTAATCGATCTGCGTCAGGCGCGCCAGCTGCGACACGGGCAGCTCGCGCATGGAGGTAAAAAAGCGCAGGCGCACGTCGTCCGGGTCCAGCGCGTGGAACAAATCCATGTGCTGCGGCGCATCCTCGGGGCGGATGGGGCGCAGCAGGATCGATTGATCCATCCATGTCACCTGCTCTTCCAGCTCCTGCGGATACGGGCGGATGGCCAGGCGGTCGCGCTGCTGGCCCGGCTGCAGGCGGATGCGGGCGTCGAGGGCGATCACGCCGTCCGCGTCGGCCACCAGCGGGTTGATGTCGAGTTCGGCCAGCTCGCCGATGTCGGCCACCAGCTCGGCCACCTGGATCAGCGTGTAGCAGATGGCGTCGATGTCGGCCGGCGGCTGGTTGCGGTAGCCGGCCAGCAATTTCGACACGCGCGTGCGCGCCAGCATGTCGCGCGCCAGCACCATGTTCAGCGGCGGCAGGCCGATCGCGTGGTCGGCCGTCACTTCCACGGCGATGCCGCCCTGCCCCACGAGGATCACGGGGCCGAAGGCGGCGTCCGTCGTGACGCCGACGATCAATTCATGCGATTGCGGCCGGCGCGCCATCTGCTGCACCGTAAAACCGTCGATCAGCGCGTCGGGCCGCATGCGGCGCACGCGCTTGAGCATGGCGGCGGCGGCCGTGCGCAGGATGTCGGGCGTGTCGAGGTCGAGCGCCACGCCGCCCACGTCGGATTTGTGGGCGATGTCGGGCGAATGGATCTTCAGCGCGACGGGATAGCCGATATCGGCCGCCACGGCCAGCGCCTCTTCCACGTCGGCCGCCATGCGCGTGGTCGCGACGGGAATGCCGTAGGCGGCCAGAATCTCCTTCGAGCGGCATTCGCCGAGCACCGTCTGGCCGGCCGCCAGCGCGGCGGCGACGATTTCGCGCACCCTCGCGCGGCGCGGCGTGGCCGACATGGGCAGCTGCGCCGGCACCTGCATCAGGGTTTCCTGGTTGCGCCGGTACTGCACGATCTGCATGAAGCCATGCACGGCCTTTTCCGGCGTGTCGTAGGTGGGAATGCCGGCGCGATTGAAAACCTGGCGCGCGGGCGCCACGGTGGTGCCGCCCAGGAGGCACGACAGCACCGTGCGCGAGGTGGCCTTGATCAGCGGCGTGACGGCTTCGGCGATGTCGATCGACGAGACCATGGCCGTGGGCGCATGCAGCAGCAGCAAGGCGTCCGCCTGCGGCTCGTCGAGCAGCGGCTTGATGGCGTCGGCATAGCGCTGGACGGCCGCGTCGCCGGGCAAGCCGACGGGGTTGTCGTGCGACCACCCGCGTGGCAGCGCCTTTTCCAGCGCGATCACGGTGTCCGGCGAAAGCTCGGCCAGTTTGCCGCCGCTGCTCACCAGCGCATCGGTGGCCATCACGCCCAGGCCGCCGCCGTTGCACAAAATCGCCAGGCGCTCGCCGCGCTGCGAACGGATGTGCGTGAGCGTTTCCACGGCGTCGAACAGCTCTTCGGCCGAATACACGCGCAACATGCCGGCGCGGCGGATGGCCGCGTCGTAGACGGCGTCGGAGCCGGCCAGCGCGCCCGTATGCCAGGCCGCCATGGCCGCGCCTTCCGCCTCGCGCCCCGCCTTCAGCACGATGACGGGCTTGCTGCGCGCGGCGGCCCGCGCCGCCGACATGAATTTGCGCGCCGCCTGGATGTCTTCCATGTACAGCAGGATGGCGGCCGTGTCGATGTCGCCGGCCAGGTAGTCGAGCAGGTCGCCGAAATCGATGTCGTAGCTGGCGCCGAGCGAAATGAATTTGGAAAAGCCCACGCCATGCGCGTTGGCCCAGTCGAGCACGCCCGACACCAGTGCGCCCGATTGCGAGACGAAGGCGATCTTGCCGCTCGTCGCACCGACGTGGGCGAAGCTGGCGTTCAAGCCCAGTTTGGGCACCAGCAACCCCATGCTGTTGGGGCCGAGGATGCGCAGCAAATGCGGCTTGGCCGCCTTCAGCATGGCCAGGCGCAGCGACTGCTCGCGCACGGGGTCCAGGCCCGACGTCATGACGATGGCGGCGCGCGTGCCCAGCGCGCCCAGTTCGCGGATCAGCGCCGTGATAGTGGCGGGCGGCGTGCAGATGATGGCCAGGTCCGGCGCCTTGGGCAGGTGCGCCAGCTTGCGATAGCATTTCAGGCCCATCAGCTCGTCGTACTTGGGGTTGACGGGCCAAATCTCTCCCTGGTAGCCGCCGCCCAGCAGGTTGTACAGGGCGATGGCGCCCAGCTTGCGTTCGCGCGCCGTGGCGCCGATCAGGGCCACCGAGGCCGGCTTGAACAGCTTGTCGAGATTACGGATACTCATGTTCTGGCCTCATGGATTGCCGGAGCGGGATGCCGGAGCGGCTGCGCCAGTGTATAGGATGCGTTGCCAAAAAAACTTGACCTTGTCACGCGTTTCGCAAAAAAATAGTGCATCTACCAGCGCGAGCGGTGGCTTTCCGTCACGCCCGCCAGCTGCGCCACGATGCGCTTGGGCGAGTCCGCGCTGGTGCGCACCCAGCCGCTGAACGTGCCGATGGGCTGGATGTAGCGGCTGGCGGCGATCCACAGGTTTTTATCCTCGCGCCGCGCCCCTTCCGGCTTGAAGTGCAGGTCCAGCAGATCGTCGTCCGTCCATACGTGCCACGGCGCCAGCGGGTTGTCGGGATTGAAGTCGAAATGCGCGCGGCCCAGCGCATGCAGCTGGCCATCGAGCCACAGCGCGTTTTCATGCGCGCCGAAATAGCCGGCCTGCAGGTTGAACCCGAGGTCCAGGCTGTGCGCCGAAGCCCAGCGCCATTCCGTCTCGCGCGCCAGCAAGCCGTTCGAATAATCGAAGCTGGCCACGCCGTCGTCCAGGCTGTAGCCGACGGCGCCGCAGCGCACGCTGCCCCACAAGGGCAGGCCGCCCGACTTTTGCGTCGCATGCACGCTGCCGCCCTCGCCCACGGGGCCGATGGCCAGCAAGGTGGGCGCCACGGGCGGGCCGCATTCCGCGTCGATGCCGAAATGGCCGCAATCGAGCCGCAAGCGGTAGCGCTGCTGCGGCTGCGCCTCGATGCTGATTTTCTGCGACAAAAAACGGAAACGGCTGGAAGCACCCGCATGCGGCGCCAGCGTGGCGCACAGGCCGGGAATGCCATCCTGCGAAAAACTGGCCACGATCTTGCCCTTGTGGCGGTCGAAGGCATAGGCGAAGGCCGTGCTGGTCCAGCCCAGCTCGACGATGGCCACGCCGCAGAACACGGCCGGCGTCGACAGGGCCACGTAATGCCAGCGTTTGTGGTGGAACAGGCGCCAGAGGGCGCCCCGTGCATGCGGCGGCGCCAGCGCGGCCCAGTCGAAGGCGTTCAGCTGGCCCGTGTAGCGGCCGAAGCATGGCTGGCCGTCGGCGGCGAGCAGGGATGGCGGCGCGGGCGGCAGCATCATGCGGCCCTCCTTGCGGCAGCGCCGCCGTCGTGCAGGGCCTCGCCCAGCTGCGTGCCAAATAACGCCGGCTGCGCCTGGGCTATCTCGACCTGCGGGCAGGCATGCCAGAGCGCCAGGCGCCGCACGGCGCCGGCCACGTCCTGCACCAGGCGGGGGCTGACGCGCACGCCCTCTTCCAGCGCCAGCGACTTGATCTCGAAGCACCCCTGAGCGCGGTGCGCCTTGGCATCCAGGCGTCCCACGAGCGCGCCGCGCCGCAAGATCGGCAACGTGAAGTAGCCATAGCGGCGTTTTTCAGCGGGCGTGTAGCATTCGAGCCGGTAGTCGAAGTCGAACAGTTCCAGCGCGCGGCGCCGGTCCCAGACGACGGGGTCGAACGGCGACAGGATCGTCGTCAAGGTGGGCGCCAGCTTGCCGGCGGCGGCCGCGCGCAGCAACTCCCCATGCTCGGCATGCACGTAGACGGCGTCGCTCCAGCCGGCCACCGCGCAGCGCAGCAGCGCGCCCTCGTCCACCAGCGCCTGCAGATCGTGCGCCAGGCTGGCGCGCGGCTGTTTGGTGCGGAAATAGTCGCTGATCCAGCCGGCCCGCGCCAGGCCCAGCGCCTTCACGCTGGCCAGCAGCAAACGGCGGCGCACCTGGTCCTCGGGCGGCAGCAAGCCGTCGTGCCAGCCAGGCAGCACCCGTTCGGCCAGGTCGTAATAGCGCTGGAACTGATGCCGCTTGGCGATCATCAGCACGCCCGACGTAAACAGCACTTCAAGCGAGCGCTTTTCCGGCTTCCAGCTCCACCAGCCGCCCGCCTGGCCATCCGTGCGCTCAAAATCGGCCGAGCGCGCGGCGCCGTTGGCGCGGATATGGTCGAGCACCGAAGCGACGGCGTCGCCCTGCTCGGCCATCCATTTGACGGAATACTTCCAGCCCATGGCGGCGGGATCCAGCATGCGGTGACGGTACAAGCCATAGTCTTCGATGGGGACGAAGCACGCTTCATGCGCCCAGTATTCGAACAGCGCGCCCTCGGCCAGCAATTGCTCGAGCCACGGCTGCGGATAGTCGCCCAGCCGGCTCCACAGCACCAGGTAGGGGCTGCGCGCCACCACGTGGATGGTGTCGATCTGCAGCACGCCCATCCGGCGGATGGCGGCCAGCACGTCAGCCTTCACGGCTTTTTTACGCCGCGCCTGCAGCAAGCCCTGCGCGGCCAGGTGCAGGGCGCGCGCGGCGGCCAGCGAGAGCGGGGGGAGGTCGGAAGGCGGGTGCTTGTCAGGTCTGTGCATAACAGAAAGATACCGCATTCCGGACGCGCCTTGTGCGTTTTATCGCTATCGGATCGCGCAGCCGGCAGCCACGCTATGCGGCGGGAAACACCAGCGTCACCGCCAGCCCCCTGCCCTGCAGGCCGGCGCCCAGGACGATGGCCGCGCCATGCCGCTCGGCGATGCGGCGCACGATGGACAGGCCCAGCCCGCTGCCGGGCAGCTGGGTCGCACTTTCCACCTGCACCAGGCGCACAAAACGTTCGAACGCGCGCTCATGCATGTCTTCCGCGATGCCCGGTCCCGTATCGGCCACGCGCACATAGCTGCGCCCGCCTTCCACGCCGCAGCTGATCTCGACGGCGCCCGGCGCCGGCGTGTAGCGCAGCGCATTGTCGACCAGGTTACGCAACAGCATCTGCAGGCTGTCCGCATCGAGCGCGCAGGGCGCCGGCGCCACGTTCACAGCCAGCGACAGCCGGTACGGCGCGGCCAGCGCCTGCCACTGCGCGGCCTGCTGCGCCAGCAGCTGCGCCAGGTCGCCCGGCGCCAGCGCCACCTGGGCTTGCGCCTGCGGATCGAGCCGGGCCAGCGCCAGCAGCTGGTTGACGAGGCGCGTGGCGCGCTCCACGCTGGCGCCCAGGGCGGCGATGAATTCCTCGCGCTCGTCCGCGCTGCGGGCCCGCTGCAGCACTTGCAGATTCGTCTTGATGGCGGCCAGCGGCGTGCGCAGTTCGTGCGCCGCATCGGCCGTGAAGCGCTGCTCGTTGTCGCGGCTGTGCCGCACCCTGCCGAACAGGCGGTTAATTTCCAGCAGCAGCGGATGCAGTTCGTCCGGCGCGCCAGCGAGCCCGACGTCGGCCAGTTCATCGGGCGTGCGCGCCGACACTTCATCGGCGCACGCTTGCAGCACGCGAAACACGCGGTGGACGGCCCACCAGATGGCGACGGTGGCAAGCGCCGCCAGCAGCAGGCCGAACAGCGCAACGCGGTAAAAGAAGCCGCGGCTGATGTCGTCGCGGTGGCTGGTCGGCTCGGCCACCAGCAGTTGCAAAGTGCGCTGCGGGTCCCACAGCGAGAACAGACGCCAGCGCTGGCCACCTATCGTGGTCCACGACAGGCCATCGGGCGCGCTGCGCGACAGGGCGATGTCGGACGCCGCATCGTTGCGGTACAGCACGCGCTGCTGCGCGTCGCGCACCTTGAACAGCAAATACTGGTGGGGATTGTGCTGGCCGCGCAGGGGCAGGTCGATGGGCCCCGTCAAGCCGTGTTCGCGCGCCTCCTTTGCCACCAGCGACAGCAGCAGATGCCCCGTCTCGGTCAGCGACTGGTCGAACAATTCCTGGCTTTCGCGGCGCGCTTCCACATACACGATGGCGGCGCTGCCCACCCACAGGGCCAGAGTCAGGCCCAGCAGGACCGTCAGCAGGGTGCGCCGCAGCGACCAGGTTTGCACGCCGCGGCCGGCAGTTAAGAATCTCTTAAGAACTTCTGCGCAAGATCCGGAGCGAAATATTTTCTGGGTAGCCATGGCCGCAATTGTAAATGATTCTTATTGCTTTCATGATTCCCATTCCCTCGTTAATACAGCGCAATTATTCATTCACCCTTCAGGAGTTTGCATGTCCAACCGCACCCGCCGCGCGCCCCTGCCGCGTCCCACCACCCTGGCCCTGACTCTGGCCGCCCTGTCCTGCCTGCCGGCTCACGCCCAGACGGGCACGCCGGCCAGCATGCCGGAAGTGGTCGTGTCCGCCTCCGGTTTCGAGCAGGACATCAAACAGGCGCCCGCCTCGATCACCGTGCTGACGCGCGAGGAGCTGTCGAAGGAACGCTTCGGCAATCTGACGCAGGCGCTGGAAAGCGTGGAAGGCATCGACGTGGGCGCGGCGGGCGACAAGACGGGCGGCATGAACATCAGCATCCGCGGCATGCCCAGCGACTACACCCTGGTGCTGATCGACGGACGCCGCCAGAATGCGGCCGGCAACGTCACGCCGAACGGCTTCGGCGGCACGCAGACGAGCTTCATGCCGCCACTGGCCGCCATCGAGCGCATCGAGATCATCCGCGGCCCCATGTCGACCCTGTACGGCTCGGACGCCATGGGCGGCGTGATCAACATCATCACGCGCAAGGTGGGCAAGCAGTGGATGGGTTCCGTCTCGGCCGACTATACCGCGCAGCAGGAATCGGACTTCGGCGACGTGAAAAGCGGCCGCTTCTACCTGAGCGGCCCCATCGCCACCGACCTGCTGGGCCTGTCCCTGCGCGGCAGCAAGCAGCGCCGCGATGCGGCCGACATCCGCGTCCCCAACGCGGCCGGCGCGGAGGTGCCCGCCAGCATGGGCGCCAATCCCGTGCGCGCGGACATCGCCAACTTCGGCGCGCGCCTGGCGTTAACGCCGAACCGTTATCACACCGTCATCCTCGACGCGGACGCGGGCCGCCAGACCTACGACAATTCGAACGGCCAGCTCGGCACCAAGACCGTGCAAGGCGGCTACGGCCCGGAACAAAAATATAACCGCGACCAGTGGACCCTGTCGCACACGGGCCGCTTCGGCTTCGGCACGCTCGACAGCAGCTACATGGTGAACAAGACGGAAACCCTGGGCCGCACGATTCCGCCAGGCACGCCCGGCGCCGTCGCCGGCAGCGCGCGCACGCTGGAAGTGGAAAGCCAGGTGTTCGACACCAAATTGGTCATGCCTTTGGGCAAGCACATGGCGACCGTCGGCGCGCAATGGTGGAAAGCGGACATGACGGACGGCGTGGCGCCAAAGAAATTCGAGTTCACGCAAAAAGCCCTGTTCGTGGAAGACGAATGGCAGGTACTGGAGCAGGTCGCGCTGACCTTCGGCGCCCGTTATGACGACCACAGCATCTTCGGCGGCCAGACCAGCCCCCGCGCCTATGCCGTGTGGAACGCGACACCGAGCTGGACCGTCAAGGGCGGCGTCAGCAAGGGCTACAAGACGCCGCGCGTGGAGCAATTGTCCCCAGGCATCAACGGTTTCGGCGGCCAGGGCACGATCCCCCTCGTCGGCAGCCCGGACCTGAAGCCGGAAACGAGCACGACAACGGAAATCGGCGCCTACTTCGACAACCTGGCTGGCTGGACGGCCAGCGGTTCGCTGTTCAACAACGCATTCAAGGACAAGATCACGACGGGCACGGGCCTCGTCAACTGCAGCTACCGTCCATCGCCGAACCGTCCCGGCTGCGTCAGCTTCGGCAACTGGCCCAATGTCGATGCGTTTGGCCAGTCGGTCAACGTGGATGAGGCCGTCACACGCGGTGTCGAGCTGAACACGCGCTTCCCGCTGGGCAAGACCTTGTCGGCCAGCGCCAACTACACGTACACGGAAAGCGAACAGAAGAGCGGCAGCAATGCGGGCAAGCCGCTGAGCGACACGCCCAAGCACGCCGTCAACGCGCGCCTGAGCTGGGATATTTCGCGCGAGTGGAACGGCTGGCTGCGCGCCGAATACCGCAGCGAGCGCTTCCGCGATCCGGGCACCTCGGCTTCCACGCGCGCCGCCAAGGCTGCGCTGGGCGACTACCAGGGCTACGCCATGCTGCACCTGGGCACCAGTTACCAGCTGAGCAAGCGCGTAACCCTGAACGCGGCCGTGTACAACCTGCTCAACAAGGACTTCATCGACTACCAGCCTTACCGCGCACCGGCCTTGAACTACGCAAACCGCTATGTCAACAGCCTGGACGGCCGCCGTCTGTGGCTGTCGGCCACCGTCGATTTCTGATCAAGAGAGGCGGCCTCCCGGCCGCCTTTTTCCCGTCAGGCCGCTTTGGGCTTGTCGATGCAATAGCCGACCGCATGCACGGTGCGTATCAAGTCCCGCCCCAGCTTCTTGCGCAGGTGGTGGATGTGCACTTGCACGGCGTTGCTTTCCACTTCATCGCCCCAGCTGTACAGGTTTTTCTCCAGCTGTTCCCGGCTCAGCACGCGGCCGCCATGTTCCAGCAGCAGTTGCAGAATGCGAAATTCCTTCACGGTTAACATCACGGGCACGCCCCCTTGCGTCACCTGCCGGTCCGCGATATCGAGCGCCAGGTCGCCGTGCACGAGGTGCTCGCGCAGGCGGCCCGCGGCACGCCGGCAGGCGCTGCGGATGCGCGCGGCCAGCTCGTCGAGGTCGAACGGTTTGACGATGAAGTCGTCGGCGCCCGCATCGAGGCCGGCGATGCGCTCGCCCACCTGGTCGCGCGCCGTGACGACCAGCACGGCGCCGCTGTAGCCATTGTCGCGCAGCATGCCCAGCGCCTGCATGCCGTCCTGCCCCGGCAAGCCCAGATCGAGCAGGATGCAGCCGTAGTCGTGCAGGCGCACGGCCGTGTGCGCGTGTTCGGCGCTCGTGACCCAGTCGACGGCGTAGCCGCCCTGTTCCAGGCCGATTTGCGTGGCGCGGCCCAGCTGCGGGTCGTCTTCGGTCAGCAGGATGCGCATGGAGAAGCGGCGATCCGCTCAGTCCTTTTTCTTGATCAGGCCTGCCAGCGCGGCAAACGGATTGTGCGTGGCGGGCGCCACCTCGGCCGACAGCAGGCCGGCGCCACGGTCCGCTTCCAGGTAGCGCGAGTGCTCATTGTCGTGACAATACAGGCACAGCAGTTCCCAGTTGCTGCCGTCGGGCGGATTGTTGTCGTGGTTGTGGTCGCGGTGGTGCACCGTCAGTTGCTGCACGTTGGCGCGCGTAAATTCGCGCATGCAGCGGCCGCAGACCCACGGATACATCTTCAGCGAGCGCTCGCGGTAGCCGCTCTCGCGCTGGTCGGCGGCGCGGTGCGCTTCGGCCACGATCTTGTCCAGTCTTGCCGCGTCGGGCTTTTTACTCTGCATGACAACTTTCGATATGGGAGGAAGAAGCATCCATTTTAATGAGGATGGGGGCGCAATTGTACTTTTTCTGCCACGGCGCAAGCCCGTGCCGCCCCCGGCGTGCTTTTTTTAGCGTACGCGGCACCACAGGTTCTTGATTTAACGCAAAATAAGCCCAGCGACAGACCACGAACAGACGCTAGGGCAGCAGGCAGCGCGCAGGTCAGCATATTTCGGCTATGATGCGCGCCACGCCGCCCTTCACCTTTCCATGACCCTAGCCTGCAAGCGCCCGTGATAGCGATAACAAGACCCCTGCAACGCCTTGCCCGCCGCCTGTACCGTCTCAGCCTGGTACCCCTGTTCGCGCTCATCTTGCTGCTGGCGCTGTGGGCGGCCGTCTTGTACCAGGTGGGCCAGGAACGGGCCGGCGCCGTGCGCGACGCCGTGGCCGTCAGCCAGTCGCTGGCCCGTACCCTGGCCGACCACACCAGTTTCACCTTGCGCCAGACCGATCACGCCACGCAATTGTTCAAGCTCAAATACGAGGAAACGGACGGCGCCCTGCGCCTGAACGAATTCACGCGCCGCCAGGGCTTGCTCGACAGCGTGCTGCCATCGAAGCTGGAACTGCCGATCGCGCTCGTCGACGCGCGCGGCGACGTGATCGACAGCGCCAACGCGTATCTGCCGGAAAACCTGGCCGGCCAGGCATTTTTCAAGGCGCTGGCCGCCAATGCGTCCGACACGGCCCTGGTCGACACGCCCATGCTCGACGCGGGCAGCAAGCACTGGACCATCCGCCTGGCGCGCCGCCTGAACGATGGCCAGGGCCGCTTTGCGGGCGCCATCGTCATCCACGTCGACCCTACGTATTTTGTCGACGACTACGACCGCCTGAACCTCGACGAGCATGGCGCGCTGATGCTGGTGGCGCGCGACAGCGGCCTGACGGTGGGGCGCATCGGCGAGCAATTGATCCTCAGCGACCGCATCGACTTCCGCATGCCGGGCCCGCCGCAGCACGCGCCCGAGGAATTGCTGATCGAACCGCCCGTCGATGCGACGGCGCGCATCTACAGCTACCGCGAGCTGCCGCGCTACCCGCTGCTGGCGGTGGTGGGCGTCAGCCATGCCGTCGCCCTGACGCGCTTCGAACACCGCCGCCTGGCGTATATCGGCGCCCTGCTCGCCGCCAGCGTGCTCATCGCCGGCTTTACGGCGCTGCTGATGCGCCAGAGCGCGCGCCTGCGCCGCAGCATCCGCCAGGCCAAGGAAACACAGGCGCTGCTGCGCGCGGCGCACCAGGCCAGCCTCGATGCCGTGCTGCTGCTCAAAGCCTGGCGCCCCGCGCCGGGCAAGCCGGTGGAAGATTTCACCTTTGCCGACATCAACGAGCGGGCCGCCGATATGCTGGGCAAGCCGCGCTCCGAACTGCTGGGTCAGCGCGTGCTGCCGCGCGTGCCGCTGCTGCGCGGCGAGCGCTTTTTCAAGCGCTTCGTGCTGGTGATGGAAACGGGCCAGCCGCTGGAGGATGAATTCGAGCTGAAACTGGCGTCGGGCGGCACGCGCTGGCTGCGCCACCAAGTGGTGCCGATCGCCGACGGCGTGGCCGTCACCTCGCGCGACATCAGCGCGCGCAAGCACGACGAGCTGGCGCTGCAGGACAACCGCAGCTTCCTGCAGTCGCTGATCGACCACCTGCCCGTGCTGGTGTACGTGAAAAGCGCGCGCCCGGAAAACTTCGGCCGGATGGAAGTGTGGAACAAGGCGGCCGAGGACATCACGGGCCACCTGGCCGCCGACGTCATCGGCAAGACCGATTGCCAGGCCTTTCCGCCCGACTTCGGCCTGCACGATGCCGAGGACGACCGCGCCATCCTGGCCGAGCACGGTGTCATCGACCATACGGAAAAGCCGCTGCGCCTGCGTGACGGCAGCCTGCGCTACCTGCGCTCCGTCTCCGTGCCCGTGTTCGACGAGCGCCATCAGGTCGAGCATATCCTGTGCATCGCCGAGGATATCTCGCAGCGCCGCCAGCAGGAACTGGAACTGCGCCAGAAACAGGCCGAGCTGGCCGCCGTCAACGATGCCTCGCCGCTCGGGCTGGTGCGCCTGGACCGCCAGCGCCGCTGCACCTACGTCAACCGCACCTTCGAAGCCATCACGGGCCTGCCGCGCGCCGCCGCGCTGGGCGCCGGCTGGACCAGCGCCCTGCACCCGGACGACTATCCGCTGATGCACGTGGCGCTGGAACAGCTCACGCGCAGCCACGCGCCATTCCAGTCCACCCTGCGCTGCCTGCAGCGCGACGGCAGGCTGGTGTGGGTCTCCGTCAAAATTGCCCCCATCCTCATCGACGGCCAGATCGACGGCTACGTGGGCAGCCTGGACGACATTACCACCTTGCGCGAATCGGAAGTGGCGCTGCTGGAAAGCGAAGCGCGGCTGCGCACCATCGCCGACACCTTGCCGGCCATGATCGCCTACATCGACGCCGACCAGGTCTACCGCTTCCTGAACATCGCCTATGAACGCGAATTCGGCCTGACGGGGCGGCAGGCGCTGGGCAAGAGCGTGCGCGACACGGTGGGCGAGGCGCGCTACGGCACGGTGGCGCCATATATCGAAAGAGTACTGGCCGGCGAAACCCTGAGCTTCGAGGAAGAAGACGAGAAGGAAGGCATAGAGCGCTGCATGGAAGTGATCTACATCCCGCAGATCGGCGAAGACAGGCTGCAGGTCGTGGGTTTTCACGTGATGCGCCAGGATATCACCGTGCAAAAGCGCGAAAAACAGCGGCTGCTGAAGCTTTCCCAGGTCGATGCATTGACAGGGTTGTCGAACCGCGCCGGCTTCCAGCAAAAGCTCAGCGACGCCATGCACGCGAGCCGCCGGCAGCAGCACCTGATGGCCGTCATGTACATGGATATCGACCGCTTCAAGCCCGTCAACGACACGCACGGCCATGGCACGGGCGACGCCCTGCTGCGCGCCTTCGCCCAGCGCCTGACGCAGACCATGCGCGCCACCGACATCATCGCCCGCCTGGGCGGCGACGAATTCACCATCATCATGGAACAGATCGCCCGGCCCGACGACGCGGCCGTGCTGGCGGAAAAAATCGTCGCCGCCATGCGGCAGCCGTTCGAACTCGACGGCATCACCGTGCGCATTTCCGCCAGCATCGGCCTGGCCTTCTACCGCGACGAAGACATTTCCCCCGCCGTGCTGCTGCAGCGGGCCGACGTGCTGCTGTACCAGGCCAAGCAGGATGGGCGTAATACCTATCGCGCCGGCGCGCTGACGACTTGAGCACCTGAGAAAACGTCCATGGCTGCGTTGCAGTGCCTTGCCGTACTATTCGTACTGCCTACGGCACTACGCCTTGCCCTGAACGTTTTTCAGGCACTCTGGATGTATCGATAAAAATCGAAAACGCTCTTCGAAATTCGTTCAATTCTCCAGTACCTGCCTCATTTCAGCTATATTGGCGCCTGTCTTCCCTACCCTTGCCACACCATGCGCCTGCTGCACACTTCCGACTGGCATCTGGGCCAGACCCTGCACAATTTTGAAAGGGGTTACGAACACCAGCGCTTCCTCGACTGGCTGCTCGACACGCTCGTGATGGAGCAGGTCGACGTGCTGCTCGTCGCCGGCGACGTGTTCGACAATGCCAACCCGTCCGCCGCCTCGCAAAAGCAACTGTATGTCTTCCTGCAGCAGGCGCGCGCGCGCCTGCCCGCGCTGCAACTCGTCGTCGCCGCCGGCAACCACGATTCGGCGGGACGGCTGGAAGCACCCGGCCCCCTGCTGGCCGCGCATGGCACGCACGTGATCGGCCATGTGCTGCGCGGCGACGATGGCCAGATCGACCTGGAACGCCTGCTGCTGCCTTTGACGGGCGCCGATGGCCAGGTACAGGCCTGGTGCCTGGCCGTGCCTTTTCTGCGCCCGGGCGACGTGCCGAAACTGCCGGCCGGCGACACGCAGGATGCCTACCTGGGCGGCATCGCCCTGCTGTACCGCCAATTGACCGACCTGGCGCTGGCGCGCCGCCAGCCCGGGCAAGCCATCGTTGCCATGGGCCACTGCCACATGGTGGGCGGCGAAATGTCGAACGATTCCGAACGGCGCATCGTCATCGGCGGCACGGAAATGCTGCCCTCGGGGATTTTCGATACGTCCATCGCGTATGCGGCACTGGGCCATCTGCACAAGGCGCAGGCCGTGGGCGGCCAGGAGCACATCCGCTACTGCGGCAGCCCGATACCGCTGTCGTTTGCCGAAGTGAATTACCGCCACCAGGTGCTGTGCCTCGACATCGACGGCGAAGCGCTGCAATCCGTGCGCGCCATCGAGGTGCCGCGCGCTGTGCCCCTGCTGCGCGTGCCCGCCGCACCGGCGCCCATAGCCGAAGTGCTGGTGCAGCTGGCCGCCCTCGACGTGCCGGACGCTCCGGCCGAAGCGCAGCCGTTCCTGGAAGTGCGCGTGCGCCTCGAGGCGCCCGAACCGGGCCTGCGCACGCGCATCGAAACGGCGCTCGACGGCAAGAGCGTGCGCCTGGCGAAGATCGAAACGTCGAGCGCTGCGCGCAGCAGCGCGCCCGAGAACATGACGCTCGACCAATTGGGCCAGCTGCAGCCCGACGACATCTTCCGCCGCCTGTACCTGCAAAAATACGCGAAGGAAGCGCCGCCCGAACTCCTCTCGGCCCTGGCCGAATTGCTGCTGCCCAGCGCTTGAGTACACCTGAAGAACCATGAAAATCCTGAAAATCAGCGGCAAGAACCTGGCTTCGCTGGCCGGCGAATTTGAAGTCGACTTCCAGCAGGAGCCGCTGGCGTCCTCCGGCCTGTTCGCCATCAGTGGCCCCACCGGCGCGGGCAAGAGCACTCTGCTCGACGCGCTGTGCCTGGCCCTGTACGACGCCACGCCGCGCCTGCTGAAAGTGCTGGGCCGGGGCAGCGCCCTGCCCGACGTGGGCAAGGAAACCGTCAACGCGCAGGATACGCGCACCCTGCTGCGCCGCGGCACGCCGGACGGTTACGCGCAGGTGGACTTCGTCGGCAACGACGGCGGTCACTACCGCGCGCGCTGGAGCGTGCGCCGCTCGCGTACCAAAGCGGAAGGGGCGCTGCAGGCGACCGCCATGAGCTTGCACCAGCTGCCCGCGCTGCAGCCCATCGGCGGCACCAAGACGGAGGTGAAGGAAGAGATCGAAAAACGCATCGGCCTGTCCTTCGACCAGTTTACGCGCGCCGTGCTGCTGGCGCAAAACGAGTTTTCCACCTTCCTCAAGACGGAAGACAATGAACGGGGCGAATTGCTGGAAACCCTGACGGGCAGCAGCATCTATACCGACATTTCCATGCGCGCCTTCGAGCGGGCGAAAAAGGAAAAGCAGGTGCTCGAACGGCTGGGCGAAAAACTGGCGGACCAGCGGCCATTGTCGCCGGAAGAGCGCAGCGAGACCGAAGCGTCAAGCGGCGCGGCCGAAACCGCCCTGCAAACCATCGACCTGCGCAAGGCGGTGCTGGAACTGCAGCAGCGCTGGCACCAGGAAACGCACAAGCTGCAAACCCAGGTGACGGCCGCGCAAGAGACGCTCGATAACGCCGATGCCGAACGGACCGCCGCGGAGGAACGCCGCGCGGCGCTGGCGCAATGGGAATTGCTGCAGCCGGCGCGGCCCCTGATCGACGATGTGGCGCGCCTGGCCGGCGAGATCGCCGGCACGGGCGCCGCGCTGGAAGCGTCGCGCGCGCAGGCGGCGCAAGCCATCGCCAGCGAGGCGCAGCTGGCGCAGGCCGTGCAGCAGGCGGCAGCGGCCTTGCTGGCCCGGGAAGCGGCGCAGCGCGATGCGGCGCCCCTGCTTGACCGGGCCAAGGCGCTCGACGCCGGCATGGCGGCGCACATGCCTGCGCATCGCCAGGCGCAAGCTGGCGCCCTGGCCGCCGACCAGGCTAACGAGGCGGCGCGCGCCGCGCTGCACGATCTGCATCAGCGCCAGCATGCCGCGCAGGCGGAACAGGAAGCGGGCCGCCAGTGGCTGGCAGCGCACCAGCAGTGGCAGGCGCTGGCGCAATCGTGGCAGTTGTGGGATCAATTGTTTGCCCAGGCCGGGCAAGCGGCAGCGCAAGCCGATGCGGCCGACGCCAGCATGGCCGAGTCAAGACAGCAGCTGCGCCAGGCCTTTGACGCCACGCAGGCGGCGCAAGCGGCGCTGGCCAGCGCCGCTGCCGTGCTGACGGCGCGCGATGTCGAACGGCGCGCGGCGCTGGCGGCCGTGCAAGCCATCGATGGCCAGGGGCTGCAGGAACAGCGCGGCCAGCTCGAGACGCACGCGCGCCTGTTGACCAGCGCGGAAAAGACCTGGAGCGAACTGGCGCGCCAGCAGCAGGCGCTGGCGCACTGGCAAGCGAGGGCGGCCCAGCTGGCGCAGGCGGCGCAGACGGAAAACACGGCGTTGGCGGCGGAAGCGGCGCAAACGGCGCTGCTGGAAGCGCGCCTGGCGCAGGCGGAAAAATCCTTGAAAGGCGCGGAGGCGGCATGCGCGGCCAGCGTGGAGCAGCTGCGGGCCAATTTGCAGGACGGGCAGCCCTGCCCCGTCTGCGGCGCGCTGGAACACCCGTACAGCCACGCCGATCATGCCTTGCAGGCGATGCTGGCCAGCTTGCAGGATGAGGTGCTGGCCTGCCGCACGCAGGCGCGCGGCAATCTGGAGCGGCTGGCCACACACAAGGCGGCGCTGGCCGCGACGGCGCGCGAACAGACGCAAACGGAGGCCGAACTGGCGGCCCTGCCGCCCGCCATCGACAGCTTGCTCGCGCAGTGGCAGCCGCACGCGGACACATTGGAACTGCCGCCGGCAAATGAGCGCGCGGACTGGTTCGCGCGGCAGCTGGCGGCCAATGCGGCCGGCTTGCAGGCACTGGCGCAGCAGGAAACGGCGCTGCGCCAGGCCGGCGTACGGCGCGAGCAGGCGCAGGCGGCGCATGAACTGGCGTCCAGCGAGCACGCGCGCTGCACAAGCACCGTCGCCGAGACGCAGGCGCGGCTGGCGCAGCTGCAAGCGCAGCAAGCGGGCAACGCCGACAAGGGCGAGACGGCGCGCGCCGCGCTCGACGCCTTGCTGGCGCAGCTCGATGGCGCGTTCGCCGACGCCGACGGCGCCGAGGACTGGAAAGACAGCTGGCGCGCCGGCCCGGCCGCCTTCCGCGCCGCGCGTGAAACGGAAAGCCGGCAATGGCTGAAACAGCAGGCGGACCAGGACCACCGCGGCCACGCGCTGGCGACCCTGGCCGCGCAGCTGGAAGCGGCGCAGCTGGCCGCCGCCAAGGCGCAGCAAACGGCGCAGGACGCCCACGCCGTCTTTGCCGCCGCCGACAAGCAGCGCACGGCAATGCAGGCGGAACGCCACGCGCTATGGCAGGGCCGGAGCGTGGCCGAGGTCGAACGTGCGCTGGCAGACGCCATCGCGGCAGCCAAAGAGCTGCTGGCGCGGCAGCAAACGGCGGCGCAATCGGCCGGCCAGCAGCGCACGCGCCTGGAAGAAGCGTGCGCGCAGCTGTCGCAGCGCCTGGCTGCCCTGCGTGAACAGGAACACGGCGCCAGCGCCGCCCTGCACGGCTGGCTGCGCCAGTTCCAGGATGCCCATCCGGCCCATGCGCCCGCCGACATGGACGCCTTGCGCGCGCGTCTGGCCATCGCACCGGACGCCATGCGCGCCGAACGCGACGCCCTGCAAGCGATCGCCGACCGCCACACGGCGGCCGTTTCCGTGCTGGCCGAGCGCCGGCAGCAGCTGACGGCGCATGTGCAGCAGCCGCCGGAAACCCTGGAAATGGACGAGGCGGCGCTGCAGGATGCGCTCGACGCGCTGCTGCTGGAACGCCAGGCGGCCAACCAGGAAGCGACCCGGCTGCGGCTGGCGATCGCGCAGGACGACGCGCGGCGCCACAGCGCGCAAGCGATGCTGGCGCAGATCGAGGCGCAAGCCGTCATCGAGCGGCGCTGGGCCAGCCTGAATGAATTGATCGGCTCGGCCGACGGCAAGAAATTCCGCAACTACGCGCAGCAATTCACTCTGGAAGTGCTGCTCGGCTATGCCAACGCGCACCTGAACCACCTGGCGCGCCGCTATCAGCTCGAACGCATCGACAACCCGAACAATCCGTCGCTGGGCCTGATGGTGCGCGACCAGGACATGGGCGGCGAACTGCGCTCCGTGCATTCGCTGTCGGGCGGCGAATCGTTCCTCGTCTCGCTGGCCCTGGCGCTGGGCCTGGCCTCGCTGTCCTCGAACCGCGTGCGCGTCGAATCGCTGTTCATCGACGAGGGCTTCGGCAGCCTCGATACGGAAACCCTGCGCGTGGCCATGGATGCGCTCGACGGCCTGCAAGCGATGGGCCGCAAGGTGGGCGTCATCTCGCACGTACAGGAAATGACGGAGCGCATCGCCACCCGCATCCTCGTGCAGCCCGGTTCAGGCGGTAAGAGCGTGGTGACGGTGCGCTAAGAACACCTGTCAAAACCTACTGCGCGTCGCGGGTCGCGGTTTCCGATGCTCACTGCCTCGGCGGCCCCGTGCTTAGCACAGTTCCGCGTCTCAACCACAACCCACTTCCGCTCGCTACGGTTTTGTCAGGCGTTGTAAACCGCTAGCGGCTGGCTGGCTCCCGGCACAGCCTGAGCATATCCCAGCCCAGTTCGCGGCGGATCTGCTCGGGGTCGGGCGGGGGGCGGCGCTGTTCCAGCTCCGCTTTCAGCCACTTCCTGACCAGCTCCTTGGCGGGCTGTGCAGGCTTTTCCTTGTCATGCTTGTCCATGGTGCTACCTCTTCAATGGCGGTCAGACGACCTCCTATATACGCTCAACGTCATGGCGCGGATTCAGTTGACCTGCGCGTGGCGCAGATGCAACAACGTGTAACGATGGACGGAGTGCGTTAAAATCGCCGCCTTCGCGTAACTACCCGCTACGCCCCGCAACAGTTCAAGGAGCCCCATGAAAGCCGCCCGCAGCCTCACCTTCAAGTGCGTCAAATGTCACAAATCCATGCAGGTCTACCTGCAAAAAGTCTCCGCCTGCTCGCATATCCAGCCATACCAGGGCATTTGCGCATGCGGCGAACTCAAGCGCCACGCCACGGGACAGGCCGATGCCGTCAAGTCTTACCTGGAATCGGCTGACGGTAGCTGGTCGCACCACCACTAATGGTTAAAGTCTGGGCGATTGTTGCCGTTAAATACGGTACACAGCCCATATAGAACCGACCATGTCCCAGCTTCCCGCCCTCGCCAGCCGTCAACCCGCCTCGACTACGCTGGCTGGCCAGCAACCGTCCCGCACGGGCAGCAGCGCCACGGGCCTGGCCGGCTCGCCCCTGATGCAGCGCACGGCGCAAGACGTGGTCGCGCTGTCGAAGAATGGCCTGGACCTGTCGGCCAAGGGGCTGTCGCAACGGACCGATGCGCTGGGCAACGCCACCGTCGACGTGGCGCAGGATTTTCTCTCCAACATGACGCGCCAGCTGTTCGGCGACGGCGCCAGCATCTCCTTCGATTCCGTCGACCTGCAAGCCGGTTCCAGCTTCAGCAGCGGCAGCGCCAGCGTCTCGGGCGCCGGAGGCAGCAGCCGCGCGGCCGCCTTCAGCCTCGATGAAAACGCGCATTTCATCGGCAAGGGCAAGATCACGACGGCCGATGGGCAGACCTTCGACTTCGAACTGGAAGTGCAATATCAATCGAACATCAGCGCGGGCGTGCTTGAGCAAACGCAAGGTGAAACACCGGAAGCCACATCCTCCGAAGACGGCGCCCTGCCCGCCAAGGAGTTGCCCGCCACGCACTTCGGCGGCAATCTGCACGACCTGTTCAAGCTGCTGGGCCAGCAATTGCAAAGCAACATTTTTAATAACAACATCAACAGCAACGCCGATGGCGCCAGCGCCAGCGGCAAGGATGGCGACCTGGCAGGCAGCCTGAGCTTGCGTTTGCTCAAGCTGGTGCAGCCGGACGCGGCGGTCAAAGCCGACCAGAAAGCCGTGGAAACCACGCCGGAAGACCAGGCGCGCGCCCGCGCGCTGGCACTCGCCTATGGCACGGACACTGCTAACGGCACGGCCAGCGACGTATAATGGAAGACGGCCTGCGCAGGCGACCATGCCGCGCGCCCCCTTCTATCGATTGAAATCCATGTCCGACACTTCTTCCCCTACCGTTCATCCGCAGATCCACTGGAGCGAAAACGGCGCCGAGCATTCGGCCCGCTGGCGCTCGGAAAGCGGCATGCCGCCGCCCAAGCGCGTCGTCATCGCCGATGACCGCACGACGGCCGACCAGGCTTACCGCCTGGCCTGCGAAGGCACGGCCATGCTGTGGCGCGGCGACTTCCAGAACGCGCGCCAGCTGCTGCAGGCGCTGGCGCGGCGCGCCGACCACAAGAACGACAAACCGAGCAAGAAGGCCAAAGCCGCCAAACTGGCGAAACCCGAACCATCGGCCACGGAAGCCTTCCATTTGCACCGCCAGGCGCAGTCGCAGCGCGCCCGCACCCTGGCCATGCTGCTGCTGCCTTTCGACGCCGACTACACGATCCCGCTGCGCCGCGCGCCGGACGTGAAACTGGCTTGCAATGAAGCGTATGGCCGCGGCGAGGAAGCGTTCGTCGCCTCGCTGCGCGAACTGCTGGGCCTGATCGGCGCGCATGAATGGCGCCGCACGGGCGTGGACCTGCCGGCCCTGGGCCAGCGCATCCACCCGCATTACGGCGTGTTCGCGCCCATCCGCGGCGAATACGTGGGCCTGGTGGCGGAAGCGCCGCTGCCCGCGCGCGCCAGCCTGGCCTTCGACATCGGCACCGGCACGGGCGTGCTGGCCGCCGTGCTGGCGCAGCGCGGCGTCAAGCGCATCGTCGCCACCGACCAGGACCCGCGCGCCCTGTCCTGCGCACGCGAAAACCTGGCCCGCCTCGACTTGATCGACAAGGTCGAGGTGGTGCAGGCCGACCTGTTCCCCGCCGGCCGCGCGCCGCTCGTCGTGTGCAATCCGCCATGGCTGCCGGCCCGACCAAGCTCGCCGATCGAATACGCCGTCTACGATCCGGACAGCCGCATGCTGCGCGGTTTCCTTTCCGGCCTGGCCGCTCACCTGGAACCTGCCGGCGAAGGCTGGCTGATCCTGTCGGACCTGGCCGAGCACCTGGGTCTGCGCCCGCGCACGCAATTGCTCGAATGGATAGAACAGGCGGGCTTGAAGGTCGTCGACCGCCTGGACGTGAAACCCACGCACCCGCGCGCGCAGGACGCCACGGACAGCCTGCACGCGGCCCGCTCGAAGGAAATCACCTCGCTGTGGCGCCTGGCGGCGGCGTAATCGAGTCAGCCATTGCGCATTGCAGCAAACCCCGCTATAATTCGCCTGCGGGGTGGAGCAGTCTGGCAGCTCGTCGGGCTCATAACCCGAAGGTCACAGGTTCAAATCCTGTCCCCGCAACCAATATATGAAAGCCGCTGATTCTTGCAAGAGAATCAGCGGCTTTTTCCATTGCGGCGCAGTATCTCAATGGCCATCCTGCAAGCCAAATATCCTTCATTTCCATCCGCTCTTTCGCAATGCAGCAAACTCGGTTATAATTCGCCTGCGGGGTGGAGCAGTCTGGCAGCTCGTCGGGCTCATAACCCGAAGGTCACAGGTTCAAATCCTGTCCCCGCAACCAATACATAAAAAACCGCTGATGCCTGCAAGGGAGTCAGCGGTTTTTTTCATTCCGGGCCGGGCCCATGCTGTTACGCGGTGACGCTGGCCCTGATCTGCCTGGCCGCCGCATGCAGGCTGGCCGCCACCCGTTCCAGCTTGTCGGCGCCCGCCGTTTCAGCCAGGGCGGCAAAGGCGCTGATATGAAACGTGGCCACCATGGCGGGCGACACTTCCAGCTCCAGCGCGGTCTTGCTCAATTCCGTCGACGCCTCGAGATAAGGCTCGCTGCCCGCCTCGAACGCCTGCTTCGTTTCCAGCAATTCCTGTCCGCCCTCGGCCTTGGCCAAACATGCATCGACCTTTTGCTGGAAAGCAGGCAAGGTATCGCGCACGGGGCCGGCGTCGGGCGCCGCTTCCGGCTCCGGCGCCACTGGCGCAGGCGCAGCGGCGGCCGGCTTGTTCGCCGCCGGCATGTCGCGCATCGTCAGCCAGCGCTCGACGGCGAGAAAATCGGCAAACGGCTCGCCCACCTTGGGGTTCATCAGCCAGACTTCGCCCGTGCGCCAGTCGATCCGGGCACCGCGCTCGTTTCTCGCCAACAGAATATCCTTGCCGCCATCGGCATTCGACACGCGGCCGATGTCGATCCAGTTCATCACTTCCGCCTGGCGCGACATCGCGTTGACCCGATGGAAATAGGCCAACCATAAAAATCTGGCGACCAGAAGAACCAGGACACCGCCAACCATCCACATCATTTTTTTTGCTCCGCTCCACATGGCCAACCCCATTTTCTCACATGAAAGCTTGCGCCAAGGAAACTTTTACATCTGCCGTGCGCAGGCGCAAAGCCCGCGCCACGCGCGGCCCGGGCGCGCAGTCGCATTTCAGCAACGCCGCGTTTTCCTGATTGCCTGGTGCGCGCCGCTGCGCTATTATGAGAACAATTCTCATTTAGATTAAGATATTCCATCCCGTCCGCATGCTGTCCGCCCCTTCCCCGCCGTCCGAATTCCAGGCCCTGTACGCCGAGCACCACTCGTGGCTGCTGCACTGGCTGAAGCGCCGCCTGCACGATGCGGGGCTGGCGGGCGACCTGGCGCAGGATACCTTCCTCAAGATCTTCGTCGCGCGCAGCAGTGCCGGGATCGCGCAGCCGCGCCCTTTCCTGGCTACCATCGCCAAGCGCCTGCTGGCCAACCACTGCCGGCGCGAAGAGCTGGAACGGGCCTACCTCGACGCCCTGCTGCACCAGCCGCAAGCGAGTACACCGTCGCCGGAAGCGATGTCCATCCTGCTCGAATCGCTGCAACTGATCGACCGCGCGCTGGACCGGCTCTCCGCCAAGGCCAGGGCCGCCTTCCTGCTGGCCCACCTGGACGGCATGAGCTATGCCGAGATCGCCGCCGAACTGGGCACCACCACGCATTCCGTCAAAAAATACCTGAGCAAGGCCAACTTGCTGTGCTTTTTTGCCGTGCCCGATTTTGCCGCGCCCTGACATGCGCGGCGCCACCGTCTACGCCCAGGGCCAGCCCATCGACCTGGCCGTCGCCATGCAAGCGACCGAATGGCTGACCACCCTGATGAGCGGCGAAACGACGCCGGCGGAAAAAACGGCCTGGCAGCAGTGGCGCCAGGCGCACCCGGACCATGAACGGGCATGGCGTCACATCGAAAGCGTCAGCGGCGGCTTGCGCGAACTCGATGGGCCAGCCAGCCGCCAGGCGCTGCTGCAAAGTCCCCTCTCGCGTTCCGTCTCGCGGCGCGGCAGCCTGCGGCTGCTGGCGTGGGTATCGGCCATCGGCATCACGGGCTGGTTCGGCGCACGCTCGGAATATGCGCCCGGCATGGCCCGCGCCGCGCTGGCCGACCTGTCCACCGGCGTGGGCGAACGCCGCGAGCTGACCCTGGCCGACGGCAGCCGCCTGCATTTGAACAGCGGCAGCGCCGTCAACATCCGCTACACGGACACGCAGCGGCTGCTGCAACTGGTGCGGGGCGAAGCCTTCATCGCCACCGCCCGCGAAACGGGCCGGCCCTACCGCCCCTTCCTCGTCGAAACGGCGCAAGGCCGGGCGCAGGCGCTGGGCACGCGCTACTCGGTGCGACAGGACGAGGGCCACACCCAGGTCGCCGTCGAGGAAGGCGCCGTGCGGCTGATGCCGCGCCACGGCCACGCCAGCCTAGTGATCCAGGCGGGCCAGGGCGGCGGCATGACCGCGCGCAGCATCGTGCCCGCGCACGCCGTCTCGCCCGATATCTGGGCCTGGCGACAAGGCTTGCTGCTGGCCGACGCCATGCCGCTGCGCGACTTCCTGCACGAATTGAGCCGCTACCGCCACGGCTTGCTGGGCTGCGACGACGCGGTGGCCGGCCTGCGCATCTCCGGCGTATTCCCGCTGGCCGACCTGGACGCCGTGCTGCTGTCGCTGCCCGATTCCCTGCCGGTGGACGTGCGCCTGCGCACGCGCTATTGGGTGCAGGTGGAAGCGCGGCGGCAGCGCTGAACATGTATTTTGACGCCAGCGCAAAAAAAAGGTACCCGTTTTCGATTCTCGCGTGACCTGTGTAGGCAACGTTCTTTTTGACGACTACACCACAAGGTAACCATGTCTCCTGCCATTCATTCCAAGCCGCGTATCAAACCCATGGCGTATGCCATCCAGCTCGTCTTCATCGGTTCGGCCCTGCTGCTGAATATTCCCGCGCCAGCCCTGGCGCAGGAAAGCGCGGCCGCCGCTGCGGCCAGTCTCGACTTCCAGGTGCCGGCCGGCGACCTGGTGGCGGCGCTGCGCCAGGTCGCCAGCCAGTCCAGGGTCATCCTCAGTTTCACGCCGGAGCAGACGCGCGGCAAGACGTCGGCCGGCTTGAGCGGCCGCCACGACGTGCTGGCCGCCCTGAACGGCGTGCTGCGCGGCACGGGCCTGAAGGCCGAGCGCAGCGCCAATGGCAGCTACGTGCTGCGCCCGGCCCAGGCCCAGGCGGATTCCGGCGCGGAGGCCATCGCCATGATGCCGGAAGTATCGGTCAAGGCGCAGCAGGACGCCACCGAAGGCTCGGGCGCGTATGTCTCCACCCTGCCGATCGCCACAGCCACGCCGCTGGGCCTGTCGATCAGGGAAACGCCGCAGTCGGTCAGCATCATCACGCAGCAGCGCATGCAGGACCAGGGCTTGAGCACGATCGCGCAAGTGATGGCGCAAACGCCGGGTATCACCCTGTTCTCGCTGGGCAGCGAGCGCACGGGCTTTACCTCGCGCGGCTATTCGATCACCAATTACCAGCTCGACGGCATCAGCACGCATTCGGAAAACCTGGGCCTCGACGCGATACCGTCGCAAAGCCTGGCCGACATGGCGCTGTACGACCGCATCGAAGTGCTGCGCGGCGCCTCGGGCCTGATGACGGGCGCGGGCGACGCGTCGGGCGCCATCAACATGGTGCGCAAGAAACCGACGGCGCAGTTCCAGGCCGCCGTCGAGGGCGAGCTGGGCTCCTACGATGAACGGCGCGCCATGGCCGACATCTCGGGTCCGCTGAACGAGGCGCGCACGGTGCGCGGCCGCCTGGTGACCGTGTACGAGGAAGGCGACAGCATCATCGACGGCTACAGCCGCGACAAGAAAGTGGTCTACGGCGTGGTCGAGGCGGACCTGTCCAGCGACACGAAGCTGACGGCCGGCGTGACGCACCAGCGCAAGCGCTCGGACGGTTCCCTCTCCTACCTGGGCTTCCCCCTGTTCTACAGCAATGGCGTCATGACGGACCTGCCCCGCTCCTTCAGCCCGGCGGCCAGGTCGAATCGCTTCAACACCAATTCAACCGACATCTTCGCCACCTTGGAACACGCGCTGGCGAACGACTGGAAGCTGAAAATCTCGGCCAACCGCGTGCAGTCGTCGCAGGAGGAGCGCGCCGTCTACATGAACGTGAGCGCCGGCTTCCCCGACCAGGCCACAGGCGATGGCCTGGGCCTGAGCGCCGACTACCGCGATTACCAGCTGAAGGTCAACAGCGTGGACGTCAACGTGCGCGGGCCGTTCAGCGCCTTCGGCCGCCAGCACGAGCTGGTGCTGGGCATGGACTACAACCAATTCCAGAGCAAGACGGATGGCCGCTTCGACTGGAGCATCCAGGGCAGCGGCGTCAACCTGTACCGCTGGAATCGCCTGGCAACGCCCGTGTTTGGCGATACCTACGTCACCTACGACAGCACGCGCCGCCAGGCCAGCGCGTATGCAGCCACGCGCCTCAACCTGTCCGAGCGCCTGAAACTGATCGCCGGCGCCAAGGTGCTGCGCTACAGCGAGAACTACATCTCGGACGCGCCTTCCGTGCCGTTTTACAGCGCGTCGCCAGCCTCGAAAAGCCGCGTCTTCACGCCGTATGGCGGCCTGGTGTTTGACATCGACGGCACGCACAGCGCCTACGCCAGCTATTCCACCATCTACCAGCCGCAAGCCCAGCAAGACCGCTACGGCAAGCTGCTGGCGCCGCGCGAGGGCAAGACCTTCGAAGCGGGCATCAAGAGCGGCTGGCTCGATGGCCGCCTGAACACGGCCGCCGCGCTGTACCAGATCCGCCAGAGCAACCTGGCCGAATCGGACCCCGGCTACACCGTCCCGGGCACGAACAATCCCGCCAACCGCACCATCAAGGGCGCCAAGACCCAGGGCGTGGACCTGGAAGCGACGGGCGCGCTGACGCCGGACTGGAACATCTCGGCTTCGTGGTCCTACAGCCAAACGGAAAACAATACCGGCAAGGCGATCCTGACCACCTTCCCGCGCCACCTGGTGAAACTGTGGACCACTTACCGGCTGCCCGGCGAGCTCAATCGCCTGACGGTGGGCGGCGGCGTGAACTGGCAAAGCCGCGTGTATTCCGACATCGACGCGTGGCAGATCAACAGTACCCTGCACTGGGAACAGAAGGCGTACTCGGTGGCCAGCCTGATGGCGCGCTATGACGTCAACGACAAGCTGTCGGCCACCGTGAACGTGGCCAACCTGTTCGACAAGCAGTACACGGCTTCCGTGTCGGACTGGTGGTACTCGGGCATGCATGGCCCGGCGCGCAAGGTGGCACTGAAGGTCCGTTACCAGTTCTAGGGCAGGCCGAATATTTCGCACTGGCGCAGGGCCGGTGATACAATTTTCCCGCTTCACGGGCGTTGCCGGTCATTGCCGCCAACGCCCGTGCCCATAGAGACACCCAAGGAGAATGTGTGAAGGACCTCGCCCCCGCCCTGCCAGCCGATCCGGCCGACCAACCCGCCAATCCCTCGCGCCGGCGCATTTTCCAGGCTGCTTCCGCAGTCGGCCTGGCCGCCAGCCTGCCGGCGCTGGCCGACGCCGCGCCAGCCAGGAAGACCATCGCCAAGGGTTCGCTCGACGCGAAACTCAAGGCGCACGTCAAGAACGTGGTCGTGATCTACCTGGAAAACCGCAGCTTCAACAACCTGTTCGCCAACTTCCCCGGTACCAGCGCGCCCCTGTCCGCCGTCACCGCGGAACAGGCGCAGCAGCTGGACCGCGACGGCAAGCCGCTGGCAACCCTGCCGAAGATCTGGGGCGGCCTGGTGCCGAATCAGCAAAATATCGGCGGCATCGATTACCTGATCAAGGAAGAGCAGATTTCCGGCCTACCCAACGCTCCCTACAAACTGAGCGACGCGTCCGGCAAGCCCCTGCCCGAGAGCATCATCACGCGCGACCTCGTGCACCGCTTCTATAACAACCAGATGCAGATCAATGGCGGCAAGAACGACGGCTTTGCCGCGTGGGCCGACAGCGGCGGCCTGGTGATGGGCCACTACGGCGAAACGTCGAAAAACCTGAACCTGTGGCAGATCGCCGAGCAATACACGCTGTGCGACAACTTCTTCATGGCGGCCTTCGGCGGCTCCTACATGAACCACCAGTTCCTCGTCACGGGCCGCGCCAACGAATACTTCAATGCTGCCGAGACGGCAGCGAAGAAAAAGATCGCCGTGCTGGCCGACGGCCCGCAAGGCGTGCGCCTGGCCCTGTCTCCCGAGTGCCCCGCCTCGGCGCTGGACGGCAAGCCGAAATACGTGAACGACGGCGCCATCACGCCGGACGGCTATGCCGTCAACACCATGGCGCCGCCCTACCAGCCCAGCTACATTCGCCCTGCCTTCGACGGCGACCCGCTGCACGCCGACCCGGCCGACGCGAATACCCTGCCGCCGCAAACCTATGACACCATCGGCGACCTGCTGTCGCGCAAGGGCGTCAGCTGGGCGTGGTATGGCGGCGGCTGGCAAGCGGCGCTCGACCACAAGGGCGGCGGCAGCAAGCCGAACTTCCAGTTCCACCACCAGCCGCTGAACTACTTCAAGCAGTTCGCCCCCGGCACGGCCGCGCGCGCCGAGCACTTGCGCGACGGCGGCACGGGCGACAGCCCGATCTCGAACAAATTCCTCGCCGCCGCCGTGGCAGGCAAGCTGCCGGCCGTGACCTTCTACAAGCCGCAGGGCAATCTGAACCTGCACGCGGGTTATTCGGACATCGAGTCGGGCGACCAGCACGTGGCCAACGTCATCCAGCATCTGAAGGAATCGCCGCAGTGGAAGGACATGATCGTGGTGATCACGTTCGATGAGAACGGCGGCTGGTGGGATCACGTGGCGCCGCCAAAGGGCGACCGCTGGGGCCCGGGCACGCGCATTCCCGCCATCGTCGTCTCGCCGTACGCGAAAAAAGGCGCCGTCGACCACAGTTTCTACGACACGACGTCGATCCTGCGTTTGATCACGCGCCTGCACGACCTGCCGCTGCTCGAAGGCCTGAAAGTGCGCAACGATGCCTTCGCGGCACGGGGCGCGTTGCCGCCGGGTGACCTGACGGGCGCCCTCAGCTTCCGTTAAGCCCCACACGGTGCGGCACGCCTGTGATACACTGCGTGCCGCACTTAAATCCGCAGGTCTGCTTTTCCTGCCGATGATATTCACAATGAGCCCGACTCCAGTAGCCGGGCTTTTGTTTTGTGGATGAAGTGAAAGCGTATTGACATAGGCGGGCAGCACCTTGCCCGCCCCTTGGCCTTCGCAGGCCAGGGATAGAGGTTAGCAAATGAGAGATAAAAAAGACAACGCCACCATCGACTTGCCCGGTTTCGGCCCGCCGCCAGCGCTCGAGGCGCCAGAGCCGGCGCCGGAGCCGCAGCGCCGCGCGCGTGCGCGCAAGGTGGCTTTGAAGCAGGTGCAGCTCGAATTGCTGGAGCCGACCGACGCCACGGGCCTGCCCGTATGGACGCGCGACGCCGGCCTCGATCTGACCGGTTTGCCCATCTGGGCGCCAGATAATTAGTACCCCACGCCGGCGGCCGTTCGCCGCCGGCTTCCACACCACCATCCGCACAAGGGCGTAGAACGCCTGTAGACTGTGCCCATTCACCCGCTTTTTACCGGCTCCGCCCTTTATGAACACCACATCCGCCACCACTTCTTTTTCCAGCCTGCCGCTGACGCCCGCCTTTTTGGCCAACCTCGATTCGCTCGGCTACCACGAGATGACCACCATCCAGGCGCAAAGCCTGCCGGCGGTGCTCGATGGCCGCGACCTGATCGCGCAAGCGAAAACGGGCAGCGGCAAGACGGCCGCCTTCGGCATCGGCATCCTGCACAAGCTCAATCCGGCCTGGTTTGCCGTGCAAGGCCTGGTGCTGTGCCCCACGCGCGAACTGGCCGACCAGGTGGCCAATGAGCTGCGCCGCCTGGCCCGCGCGGCCGGCAACATCAAGATCCTGACTCTGACGGGCGGCGCGCCGATGCGCCCGCAAATCGCCTCGCTGGAACACGGCGCTCACATCGTCGTCGGCACGCCGGGCCGTCTGCGCGACCATCTGGGCCGCGGCACCATCAACCTGAATCACGTGCAAACCCTGGTGCTCGATGAAGCGGACCGCATGACGGACATGGGCTTTTATGAGGAAATCGCCGGCATCGTCAGCGCCTGCCCGGCGCGCCGCCAGACCCTGCTGTTCTCGGCCACGTACCCGGAAGACATCCGCCGCGCCACAGCATCGTTCCTCGTCAATCCGCTGGAAGTGACGGTCGAGGCGCAGCACGACAACGACAAGATCGAGCAGCGTTTCTATGAAATCGGCTTCGACGAGCGCAACAGCGCAGTCGGCAAGCTGTTAAAACACTTCAAGCCGGAATCGACCCTGGCCTTCTGCAACACCAAGGTGCATTGCCGCGAACTGGCCGAAGAATTGCGCCAGCAAGGCTTTTCCGCGCTGGCCCTGTACGGCGAGCTGGAACAGCGCGAGCGCGATGAAATCCTCGTGCTGTTCGCCAACCGCAGCTGCTCCGTGCTGGTGGCCACCGACGTCGCCGCGCGCGGCCTCGATATTTCCGACCTGGGCGCCGTGATCAACGTCGACGTCTCGAAAGACACGGAAGTGCATATCCACCGCATCGGCCGCACGGGCCGCGGCAGCAAGAAGGGCCTGGCCCTGTCGCTGTGCGCGCCGAACGAGAAAAAATGGGTCAAGCTGATCGAGCAATACCAGAACAGCGCCGCCGAATGGCACGACCTGAAGGAACTGGCGGAAGATGACGGGATGGAGGCGCTGCCGGCGCCGATGGTCACCCTGTGCATCATGGGCGGCAAGAAGGACAAGCTGCGCCCGGGCGACTTGCTGGGCGCATTGACGGGCGATGCGGGCCTGACGAAAGAACAGGTGGGCAAGATCAACGTGTTCGAGTTCATGACCTACGTGGCGCTCGACCGCAAGGTGGCCGAAGCGGCCTTCAAGCGCCTGAACGCGGGCAATACCTTGGGCCGCGACTTCGGCAACATCAAGGGCCGCAGCTTCAAGATGCGCTTTATCGAGGCGTAAGGCCTTGCAAGGTACGCAGGGCCGCCATGGTCCTGCGTCCCGGGTAGCTGTCCCACACGGGATACTGCCCGCGGTAATAGCAATTCCAGTAACTGACGGTGCGCCGCTCCAGCGTATCGAGATACGCGGGGTTCTCCCGCAGGTAGCGCGCCAGCGCATCGGCATTCCAGGCCGGCAGCGCCGCGCCAATTGCCTCGATAATCTCCAGCACATATTCGCCGCACAGGTGCACGACGAAGGGCACCGTCCACGCCCGTTCCTGCAGCAGCAGCTGCCTTGCACACGCTTCGCGCAGATGGCCGTCATGGTGGCGCGTGCCCAGGCACAGGGCGAGCACGCCCGCGTCGCCGGGCAGCCGCGTACAGGCCAGCAGCGGCTCGCGGTCATAATAGGTGCGCGCCGGGATCAGCAAGGCCTCGCCATCCTGGCGCACGGCAAATGGCGGGTGTGTCCGGCCGCTCCCCAGCGCGGGCAGCAGCTGCGCCACGGTGCCGGCCAAGGCCGCGGGAAAGGCATCCGCTTCAGCCATCGCGCCCCTCCCGGCACACCTTGCGCACGCCCAGTGCGAGTTTATCCATCTTTTCAAAGATCACGTTCGAATACCAGTCGGCCGGGTCGCCGTCCGTGGGCTTGCCCAGCGAAATATAGTAGCCGCCGTGGGTGAACAGGGCCGTGGTTTCCTTGCCTGGCGTGGCGCGCTGCAGGAAGGCCGGCCAGGCCGCCTTGTCGACTGGCACAAAACGCGCGGCCAGCAGCGCCAGCAAACGCGCATGCGTAGCCGGCGCATACGGGAACAGATACAGGTATTCGACCAGTTCACCGCCATCGGCCAGGCGCGTGACGGCGGCGGTCGCGGCATCGGCCGCCCCCCCGTCGTCGCCAAAGCGGCACAAGATGCCACCGCTGTAGGCGAAGTCGATGACGGTCGCCGGCGCGCACGCCTGCCGTTCGCGGTCGATGCCGACGGGCGGCAGCGCGCGCACTTGCGCCAGCAGCGCTTCGCTTGACGTGGCCAGCACGGGAAAGCCCGGACACTCGCTGGCCGCGCGGGCGGCAGAAAAGGCCAGGCAACAACTCAGTAACAGCAAACGACGCTTCACGGCATCTCCAGTTTCATCAGGCGGCCATTATGCAGGACATCTTCACAAAGGCCGCGCCTGTTGCCCCTGCGGCGTATCGTCGATGTCGTAGCCGGCCGCGCGCGCCAGTTCGCGCAAGCGGTCCGCCTCGGCCCACTGGCGCTGCGCGCGGGCGTGGGCCCGTTCCGCCAGCCACGCCAGCACCGGCTGCGGCACTTCCACCTGCGCCGGCTGCCAGGCCAGCAGATCGAGCCCCAGCGCCGCGTCGAAGCTGGCCATGGTGGCCTTTTTCACGCCATCTGGCAGCGCGCTTTTCAGCAGCTCCCAGGTCACGGCCAGCGCGCGCGGATAATTCAGGTCATCGTTGATGCAGGCCCTAAAACGCGCCAACCATGTCGCATCGGCCTCGCCGTCCGCATCCCCCAGGCCATGCACGGCCACGCGCAGGCGCGCCAGGCCGCTGCTGGCGGCGCGCAAGGCTTCATCCGTAAAATTGAGGCTGCTGCGGTAGTGGGCGCCCAGGCACAGGTAGCGGTAGGCCAGCGGATCGATGCCCTGCTCCGCCAGGCTTTGCAGGCGCAGGAAGTCGCCCGAGGATTTCGACATCTTCGCATCCTGCGTCTTGAGGAAGGCGCCGTGCAGCCAGAAGTTGGCCAGGCGCGTGCCGTGGCGCGCTTCCGTTTGCGCGATCTCGTTGCTGTGGTGGACGGCCACGTGGTCTTCGCCGCCGCAATGGATGTCGAAATACGCGCCCAGGTGCTTTTCCGCCATGGCCGAGCATTCGATGTGCCAGCCGGGGAAACCCAGGCCCCAGGGACTGTCCCACTCCATCTGCCGCTGTCCCGGCACACCGCTGAACTTCCACAGCGCGAAGTCGCAGATGTCGCGCTTCTGTCCCAAGTCCACCCGCTTCCCCGCCTGCAGGCCGTCGCGCTTCAGGCGCGCCAGCTTGCCGTAACTGTCCTGGCGCGTCGTATCGAAATAGATGCCGTCGTCCGTGCGGTAGGTATAGCCCTTCGCTTCCAGGTCGAGGATGAAAGCGACCTGCTCCGCGATGTGGTCGGTGGCGCGGCACCAGACGGTGGGCGGCAGGATATTGAGCTGGCGCAGATCGTCCTCGAACGCGCGGGTAAATTCAAGGGCGATGTCCCAGGCCGACTTGCCGCTGCGGGCGCTGCGCGCTTCGATCTTGTCGTCGCCGCTGTCCGCGTCCGACGTCAAATGGCCCACGTCCGTGATGTTCATCACGTGGCGCACCTGCAAGCCGTTGAACGCGAGCGCGCGGCGCAAGCCGTCGACGAACAGGTAGGTGCGCAGGTTGCCGATGTGCGCGTAATCGTAGACGGTGGGGCCGCAGGCGTACAGGCCCGCCTGGCCCGGGGCGATGGGTTCAAACGGGCGCAGGCTGCGCGCATAGGTATCGTACAGATGAAGTGTCATGCGGGGCTTTCATTAACGCTGCGGAAAAAGAAAATGGCCACAGGTTTTTCAACACTGTGGCCATCGAATGAGGAGTAAAACGTCAGCGGCGCGCAGCCGCATCCTCACGGGGCCAGGCGCACGGACACAGCGCAGCAGCGGCGCCGGATACAGAAACTGGAGTGAGGATGAAAGTGATCATGGGACGAATATCGCATGTACGCGGGCGGGCCGTCAAGCCCTCCCGCGTCACCCGCTTATTTTTTCGCCTGCTCGATCTGTGGCAGCAGCACCGTCAGGATGCCCAGCAGCGGCAGATAGGAGCAGATTTTATACACATAGGCGATGCCGGAGATATCAGCCAGGTGGCCCATGGCGGCGGCCGCGATGCCGGACACGCCGAACATCAGGCCAAAGAAGATGCCTGCGATCATGCCTACCTTGCCCGGCACCAGTTCCTGCGCGAAAACGACGATGGCGGAAAACGCGGACGAAATCACGAAGCCGATGATCACCGTCAGGACGGCCGTCCAGAACAGGTCGACATACGGCAACAGCAGGGTGAACGGCGCGGCGCCCAGGATGGAAATCCAGATCACGCGCTTACGGCCGATGCGGTCGCCGATGGGGCCGCCCATGAAGGTGCCGGCCGCCACGGCGGCGAGGAAGAGGAACAGGTAGAGCTGGGCATCGCCGAGCGACAGGTGGAATTTGTCGATCAGGTAAAACGTGTAATAGCTCGACAGGCTGGCCATGTAGATGTACTTCGAGAACACCAGCAGCGCCAGCACGCCCAGCGCGCCAATCACCTTGTTGCGCGACAAGTTCGGACCATGGCCGCCCGCCTTCGGCTTGAAGCTGGCCAGGTGGCCGCTATACCAGTGGCTGACCTTGTACAGCACGCCGATGGCCAGCACGGCCAGCAAGCTGAACCAGGCGACATTGCCGTGGCCACGGTTCACGATGACGGCGGCCGCCAGCAGCGGTCCCAGGGCGGAACCGACATTGCCGCCCACCTGGAACAGGGACTGGGCAAAGCCGTAGCGCCCGCCCGAGGCCATGCGCGCCACGCGCGACGCTTCCGGGTGGAAAGTCGAGGAACCGACGCCGATCAGGCCGGCGGCGAGCAGCAGGGTCGGAAAGGTCGAGACGACGGACAGCATCAGCACGCCGGCAAGGGTAAAGCACATGCCGACCGGCAGCAGGAATGGCAGCGGACGGCGGTCCGTATACAAGCCGATCCAGGGCTGCAGCAACGATGCCGTGCACTGGAACGTCAGGGTTATAAGGCCGACCTGGGTAAAACTGAGTGAAAACTCGGCTTTCAGCATCGGATAAATCGACGGCAATAATGCCTGGATCAAGTCATTGAGCAAATGCACGAAGGCGACGGCGCCCAGGATGTGCATGGCCAGACCGGATTGTTGTTGGGAACTATGAAGCGAGGGAGCCGCCGGCACGGACTTGGCCAATGGCGGGGCAGTTGTGGTTGTATGCATGTGTCTTCCGCAATAATCGGGCACGGCGGGCGGCCCGGCAAAGAAGCCAGTATAGTATGGTCACTGAACTGATAACTTCCAATAATCGTCGCCCAAGTGACAACTGAGTGACAATCAGGCGACAAGCCAACGACCGACATGTACACCCACCCACCCGCCCAGACCCACCCCGATGGCGTGCCCTTCAGCCGCAGCACCAGCTCGCACGATTACCAGCATGTACCGCGCCCCGTGACGGCCATGTCCAGGCAATATGCGGCCGGCGACTACACGGCGCCGCACAGCCACGTGCGGGCGCAACTGCTGTATGCGACGGAAGGCGTGATGCGCGTTTCCACCGAACATGGCGTGTGGATATTGCCGCCCCGGCGCGCCCTGCTGATCCCCGTGGGCGTCGTGCATGAAGTCCATATCTTGAGCGAACTGAGCATGCGCACCGTGTACATCGATGCGCAGGTGGCGGCCCCGTATGGCGCCGATTGCAAGGTGCTGGAAGTGAGCCGGCTGCTGCGCGAGCTGATCCTGGCCTTGCTGGCCGAACCGATCGAATATGCGCTGGCGGGGCGCGGCGACTGGCTGGCGCATTTGATCCTGTCGGAACTGGCGGCGGCCGACACCGTGCCCCTCGCCATCCCCTGGCCCCGCGACCGGCGCCTGGTGGCCGTCTGCTCGGCCATCATGGACGCGCCCGGCAGCCGGCGCAGCATCGAGGACTGGGCCCAGGATGCGGGCGCCAGCGCGCGCACCCTGATCCGCTTATTCCCGAAGGAAACGGGCTTGCACTACCGCCAATGGCTGCAGCAAGTCCACCTGGCCGAGGCATTCTGCCGCCTGGACCGGGGCGAAGGCGTGGCCGCCATCGCCTATGCGCTGGGCTACGCCAGCCCCAGCGCCTTCAGCGCCATGTTCCGCCGCATCCTGGGCCGCACGCCGCAGCACTACCTGAGCGAGTGGCGCGCCGCGTAGGTCGGCTTAGCGTGGCGCAGCCGCGCGTAAGCCGACAAGCTGCACTGTTGGCATTGTCGGCTTACGCCCTGCGGGCTAAGCCGACCTACAACTTGATTGTTCACCGGCAGCCGCCAAACCAGCGTCGTAGGTCGGCTTAGCGCGGCGCAGCCGCGCGTAAGCCGACAAGCTAAGCTGTCGGCATTGTCGGCTTACGCCCTGCGGGCTAAGCCGACCTACTCTTTTTCGCCAGCAATCAAGCGGTAGGCCAGCGCGCCCAGCAAGGCGCCGATGATCGGTGCCAGCCAGAACAGCCACAGCTGGCTGGTGGCCCAATCGCCTACGTACAGGGCCACGCCCGTGCTGCGGGCCGGGTTGACGGAAGTATTGGTGACGGGGATGCTGATCAGGTGGATCAGGGTCAGCGCGAGGCCGATCGGCAGCGGGGCGAAGCCGGCCGGCGCGCGCTTGTCGGTGGCGCCCAGGATGACGATCAGGAAGAACATCGTCAGCACGATTTCAATGACCAGCGCCGACAGCATCGAATAACCGCCCGGCGAATGGGCGCCAAAGCCGTTCGAGGCAAAGCCCTTGCTGACGTCGAAACCGGCCTGGCCGCTGGCGATCACGTACAGTACGCCGCCAGCCACGATGGCGCCCAGCACTTGCGCGATGATGTAAGGCAGTAACTGGCTGGCGGGAAAGCGGCCGCCGGCCCACAGGCCGATCGAGACGGCAGGATTCAGGTGGCAGCCCGAGATGTGGCCGATGGCGTAAGCCATGGTCAGCACCGTCAGGCCAAACGCCAGCGCTACGCCGGCAAAGCCGATGCCAAGGCCGGGAAAGGCGGCGGCCAGCACGGCGCTGCCGCAACCGCCCAGTACCAGCCAGAACGTGCCGAGAAATTCGGCGCCATATTGTTTCATGATGTATTCCTTTAAAGTGACGAGAAAACGTGCCAGGGACGACCAATCGGACCGCTCACCACCTTTGCCCCGCCCATGGGCGACGGCAAAGCACAGCACCAGCAACGCACGCTGCAGAGCGCGCATAATGACACGACGTCATTATCAATGCAACATTATTGCGTACAATAATGCCAATAGTTCTCTTGACACCTAAAGGTTGTTTTGATAATTCTCATGGCGCGGGGCGGCGCATGTACTTTTCCGGCGCCTCCAGCGGCGCAAAGCCAAAGCCCGCATACAGGCCATGCGCGTCATCGGTGCCCAGCATCCAGGCAACATCGCGCAAGCGCGCATCACCAAGTACGGCGGCCACCATCTGCCTGCCGTAGCCGCGCCCCTGGTAGGACGGCAGCACGAACACGTCGCGCAGGTAGGCAAAATCCGTGTAGTCGGTGATGACCCTGGCGAACGCCACTTGCTGGGCGTCCACATAGCCGCCGAAACACAGCGCATTGTCGATGCCCTTGCGCACCGTTTCGATCGCCACGCCGCGCTTCCAGTACGACTGCTCGCTCAGGTAGCGGTGGATCATGGGCACGTCCAGCTCGCCACGCTCGCTGGAAATGCGTAGCGGCGCGTGCATCAGTTCTTGTACAGCAAGTCGGCTTCGGCGATGCTGGGCTCGCCGAAATACACGGTGCGCAAGCCGCCCTTGGCATCGCTGCCCATGTACACGCCCGTCATGCTGCGTGCGACGGGGTCGTACAGGATGGAGTAGCGGTGGCCGCAATTGTGCGGTTCGCAGACGCTGCTCAGCAGGCGTGCCTTGCCGTCGATCTCGACGGGCTTGAGCGGGCTGGCCACGCCATCGGGCACCCAGCGCTGCCGCTTCAGACCCGCCTTTTTCAAGCCCTCATTGAAGGCCTTGCGAAAGGCGTAGTCCGCCTTGTAGACATCGGGGAAATACGGACAGGTATGGCCGCCGTCGCAGCTCTGCGCCTGCTCGATCAGCGACAGTCTGGGCGTACGCGCTTGTGCCGGCACGGCGGCCAGCGCCACGGTGGCGCCCAGGAATACGGGTAAAAGCAAACGTACAGACATGCAATCTCCTAAAAGCATAGTGTAATGCCGGAAGCATAGCAGAATGGCATGCTTGTGCGCGCGCCTCAGGGAGAACAGCGGATGCCGACCACGCCGTTGACTTTGCCTTCCGGCCAGCCCGTCTCGCGCCAGCGGTACACGCCGGGCGCGACGATGATCAACTGCCATTCCACCAGCTTGCCAGCGGCATTGAGGCGGGTCTCATTGTCATAGCGCAACGTCAGGCTGCGCTCCGTTTCCGCCACCACCGTCGCGGCAAAGCGGTTGGTTTCGCCCAGCTTGCTTTTCCACGTGCGGTCGTTGAAGATCGCCAGCCGCTGATGATCGTCAGACAACTGCATGCGCGTAAAGTGCCGCGCTTCTTCGCACACACTATTCGTATTCACGCTGTCGGACCAGCTGCCGGACAGTTGTTCGGCATCAAAAGGAGTCGGGGTGGCGGCCACGGCCGCACTCAGCAGCAAGCTTGCAAGCATAGTTTATCGAAAGAAAACGAAAGGAATCTCATGGTCAACGCAGCGCCAGGGTGATGCTCGATGGCAGTGCGGGCGTGCGCCGATGCAAAGTCGCCTGCTCGTAGGCATACGCCATTGCAATGAGCGGCATGTCGCCGTGGGCAGGGCCGATGAAGGACAAGCCAACCGGCAAGCCCCCGACCATGCCGGCAGGCACCGTAATATGCGGCAAATCGGACTGCGGCGATACGCCATGGCAGGTCGGCCCCACCAGCGCATCGAGCGCATGCGAACGCAGCAGCGCTTCAATGCCGCCAGACCCGGACGCGGGCGGCGGCTCGATCAGTTCGGCGCCCTGTTCGCGCAACACCAGCAGCGCCTGCTCGATCACGGCATCGGTCCCGGCGCACAGGCCGAACAGGCTGCGCGCCACGCCGATGCGGCGCCCTTGCAAGCCGGCAAGGTCGAGCGTCAAGCCATCGGCCAGGCGCTCGCCCGTCAGGGCGGCGAGCAGCCAGGCAGCCTCGCGCACGCTGGGCGCCATCGGTCCTGCCGTGGCTGGCTCACCGCCCTGCCCGCCAGCGGTCCTGCCCGTGGGCTTGATGGCGACCAGGCCGCAGTTTGAAGCAGGCGCGACGATGGAGCCGTCCGCTGCGCTGTCGACGGCCAGGATAGTCAGGCAGGCCCAGCTGGCACTGGCATGCGGCACGCTGACGGCGGCCCACTGGCGCAAATTGCTTTTGCCGATGATGACGGCGCCGGCCGCGCGCAAGCGCGCCGCCACAAAGGAATCGCAGCTGGCATGCGTGGCCAGGGGGGCCTGCGTGCGCGTCTTCATGCGGTCGCCCGTGGCGATATTGTCGCGCAAGACGACGGGGATGCCATGCAAGGGGCCACGCACCTTGTGCACCTGCCGCTCGCGGTCCATTTCCAGGGCAATTTTCAGCGCGTCGGGATTGATTTCAATGCCGGGATAGGCGCGCGCGCCGATGCTGCACAGGGAGCGGATGCGCGCCAGGTACTGCGACGTCAGCGCATGGGAACTGAGTTTGCCTGCCTGCATCATCTGCTGTTGCGGCAAGACCCCTGCGTCGAGCAAATGGGCCATGGGACTGGCGGGCGCCGTGGCACGGGCCAATACGGGGCGCGACACGCCCCGGGACGCGCCACTGCGTAACATCTGACTGCGCTGCATCGTATCTCCAGGAAACCTCAGTGTTTCTAACGCAATAATGTGCTAGCCATAGCATAGCAGTCCTTGCAACTCAATTGTTGTTGAAAGGAATTATTTTTCAAGCAAAAAAAAACGCCGCCCGAAGGCAGCGTTTCTTGATGGTCAAGCACTGGCGCGTATCAGTTGCGCACGACACGCTTGTATTCGTTGGTACGGGTATCGATTTCGATGACGTCGTCCTGTGCCACGAACAGCGGCACTTGCACAGTGTGGCGGTGCGCGTCGATGGCGTTTTCGATCTTGGCTTCTTTCAGGACGTTGCCCGACGTGTTGCCCTTGACCGCAGGCTCCGAGTACACCACTTGACGGGCGATGGTCGTCGGCAGTTCAACGGAGATAGCCTTGCCGTCGTAGAAAATGGCTTCGCATTCCATGCCATCTTTCAGGTAATGCAGTGCATCGCCCAGGTTTTCTTCTTCGATTTCGTACTGGTTGTACTCGGTGTCCATGAAAACGAACAGCGGGTCGGCGAAGTACGAATACGTCACTGGCTTTTTATCCAGAACAACCACGTCGAACTTGTCGTCGCCGCGGAACACGTTTTCCATCGGGGTGTTCGTCAGAAGATTTTTCATCTTCCATTTGTAGGTGAAGCCCGTGCGGCTCGAACCGTTGACATCAGAACGCAACACGATCATTGGCTTGCTGTCGACCATGATGATATTGCCAACACGAATTTCTTTTGCGGGTTTCATAGGAATGTACGTAAAAAGTGGGTTGCATGAAGACCATCTGCCGCCTGTGCGCCATCAGCGCCGCAAGCTTGCGTTTGATCGGTTAAAAATACGTTAGAAATAACCGGGCATTTTACCTTAATTTTGGGCAAGCGCCTATCTCGTCGCGCCGGCGAACGCCAGCAAGTTACTTGCCAGATCGCCATGCGCCTGCATCTGCCGCTGCCAGGCTTGCGCGCGCGCCCGGATGCGCGGCAGATCGGCCTGCAATGCGGGCCACAGCTGCGCCCACGGCAAGGCGTCCGCGCTGGCGCCATTCCAGGCCAGCGCCGCCTGCACCAGGCTGTCGATGGCGCCGTCCGCATCGACCGCATAGCGCTGCAGGAAGGCGCGCAATTTCACGTGATGCAAGTTTTCGTCCTGCAAGTAGATATGCCAGAGAAACGGCTGGCCCGCCCATTGCGCGCGCACGAAGGAATCCTCGCCACGCACCAGGTTCACGTCGCAAGCCCACAGCAGGCGGTCGTAATCGTCCTGCGGCACGAAAGGCAGCACGTGCACGGTGAGCGCGCCGCGCGTGCGCGCCGCACCGACTACCGCCGCATCGTCGCCAATAAACGCTTGAACGGCGTCGAACGCGACGCCTTCCGGCACCAGGCATACCACAGCTTGCTCACCCGCCTGCCAGGCCGCGAACAGCTCGGCGACGGGCGCGGACGGATAGCAGAACAGCGATACTTTCACGGCGCACATTTGCGCCGCCGTGACGCCGAATTGCCCGAGAAATGCCGCCATGGCGGGCGCATCGGACTGGAACGCCAGCCTTTTCTCATCGAGCGCCGCTTCGCGCAGCAAGCCGCCCGTCTTATCGGTAAAACCGGGAAAGAAGAAATGCTTGATCATGCCGTGGCGCGGCGACGTCAGCGCATGGCAGCCCTCGACCCAGTCTTCCGCCGTCAATCCTTCCAGATTCAGCCATACGGGCTGCGGCGAACACTGGGCCATGGCGGCGATATAGCCGGGCGGAATGTCGCAGGCAAAAAACTCGATGACGATGTCGGCAATATCGGCGGGTGCAAACGCGCCATCCTGGCCGCGCCAGTGGCGGACCGTGACGCCGGACACGTGCTGCGCTTCGGCCGCCACGTCGATTTCGGGGCAGATGCGCCGGAAACTGGATAAATCATCGACCCACAGGGTGACGGCGACGCCATGCTCGCCGTTCAACTGCCGCGCCAAGCGCCAGCAAATGCCGATATCGCCGTAGTTGTCGACGACTTTGCAGAAGATGGCGAGAGATGGTGCGCGATCGGTAGGTAGTGGCATAGTCAAGGGGAAGAGAAAAACGTGGGCATGGCAGCCAATAACAAAAAAGCCGCGCTGTTACCAGGCGGCTTTTTTGTTGGCTGATTCAGCCGGTCTGGCGTCCCCAAGGGGATTCGAACCCCTGTACTCACCGTGAAAGGGTGATGTCCTAGGCCTCTAGACGATGGGGACAGAAAATCTGTCCTGGATGCGCTGCTTTGCATCCCGACCTGTTACTTTACTTGCTGACTGCATGCGAATCTGGCGTCCCCAAGGGGATTCGAACCCCTGTACTCACCGTGAAAGGGTGATGTCCTAGGCCTCTAGACGATGGGGACAGAAATCTGTCCTGAATGCATTACTTCGCATCCTGACCCGGTACTGCAGCAATCGCAGAAACAAAAAAAGCCTGACTTGTCAGGCCCGTTCAGCACTGCACTCTTGCTTTACAACTAAATCCTGGCGTCCCCAAGGGGATTCGAACCCCTGTACTCACCGTGAAAGGGTGATGTCCTAGGCCTCTAGACGATGGGGACCTGTGCTGGCTTTACTCTCAGCGGACTCTTCGTTGAAGGCTTTGCTTAGCCCCTCAAAAAAGCGTGCGCGAAGTATAGCATGGGGTGATTCACAAAATCAACCGCAGGCGCATCTTATTTTCCATGGAGGAAACCGCTCCCGGCGGCGATTGCTCAATGTGCAATCGATCGGCTGTGCGGGCGAGGTACAGGTCCTCCGCAACAGCAGCCAGACCAGCAAAAGGAAAGCCTCTTGCCCCCCCGCCTTCGTTTGCACTGACCCAAACCCGCGTCATACAAGGGGTGGGCGGCGGGAGGAGCTGAGCAAGCCTGGCCCGCCGCCTTGACCATCAGTTCTTGTAATGGCTGAAGCGATAACCTTGGTCGAAGTATGCTGCCAATGCGACGATCGCTCCGGAGCACGTGAGCATCAAGGCCACGGCGCTCGTGTCACGAGTCGCAGACTGGGCCACCATTGATAACGCCCACAACGGGGCAATACCGCCGGCAATGGCAGTGCCGATTTCACGCCCCGAACCGACCCCCGTCGAGCGGTTTTGCACGGCAAACTGGCGACTGAGGAAAGAGCCCTGTGGGGCGAACATCATCGGCGCCAGCACCCCGGTGCCGACGATCAGCGCCAGGTAAATCAGCCTGTTCTCGCCGCTGTCGAGCAACTGCATGAACGGGTACGCGAACAATGCTGACAGCAGGCCGCCGACGATCAGCAGCTTCTTGCTGCTGAACTTGTCACACAGATAGCCGAAGAGCGGGACGGTAAAGATTGCGACCAGACTGGCCAGTGTCACCGATAGCGATGTCACGCTGGCCGAAATGCCTTTGAACTGGGTCAGGTAGGCCAGCGAGAAGGTCTTGAAGACATAGCTCAGTGCGTTGTAACCGATGGCGACAAAGAAGACGACGCCCAGGCCCTTAAGATTGGTTTTCCACAATTCGCGGAACGGCCTCTTCTGGCGATGGCTTTCCTCGAAGTGGTGATACTCTGGCGTTTCCGGCAGACTCCCACGCACCCAGAGCCCAACCAGTACCAGCACGAAACTGAGGATGAAGGGAATGCGCCAGCCGCCGGCAAGCAAAAACTTGTCGCCATTGACGGTCAGCAGATAAACGGTCAGCGACGATAGCAACAGGCCAAGGTTCAGCCCCAATGCAGGCCACGCACCTTGTCGCCCCTTCTTGTTGTCGGCCGCATGTTCGTAGGAAGTTACCGCCGCCCCCGCCAGTTCAGCACCGGCGCCCAGGCCCTGCACAATGCGGATCAGCACCAGGCACAGGGGCGCCCAAACGCCGATGCTGGCGTAGGAAGGGACCAGGCCAATGGCGGTCGTGCACAAGCCCATCATACAGAAAGTAACGAACAACATTTTCTTGCGCCCGTAGCGGTCGCCGAAGTAGCCGAAGAACAGCCCCCCGATCGGTCGCGCCACAAAGCCGATGGCGAAGGTGGCAAAGGCTTGCAGCGATGCATTCGCCGGGTCCGAGGTATCGAAGAAGACCTTGCTGAAGACAATCGACGCCATCGTCGCGTAAAGATAAAAGTCATACCACTCCAGCATTGAGCCGACGATGGTCGCTGCCGCCACTTTGCGCAAACGACTTTTTGTCTGTGCCGGGGTTTCCTGTTCCGTTTTTTGAATGTTCAAAATGTCTCCTTCATGAATTAATTTTTTTATTTTTCGCCTAGAGCGTTCGAGTTGGGGCTGGCTGGGGAGCGACAGACAACCGTACGTTGTCCGCTACGCAAACTCAGCGCCTCATCACTTCACGCACAATGTATTCAGCAATGGCTAGCGACGATGTCGCCCCTGGTGACGGTGCATTGCGGATGTGGGTAATGTTGCCGTGTTGGCGAATCACGAAATCGTCAACCAGCGCACCATTGGCCTCCATTGCCTGGGCACGGATCCCACGCACCGCCGGAACAATACCGACCGAGGCAAGCGTCGGCACATAGCGCGCCGCCTCGCGGACAAAGCTCGCCTCGCTGACCACAGTCTTCAATTCCCGAAGCGTCGCCGGCAGGTTACGGGCAGCAAACTTCCAAAAGCCGGGGTAGCTGGCAAAATTGAAGATGTCGGCCAGGTTCATGCTGCGGCCGTCATAGTTCTCGCGACCGAAGGATATGAAAGCATTCGGGCCGATCGTCATCTGTCCGTCGATACGCTTTGTGAAATGCACCCCGAGGAAAGGAAAGCGCGGGTCCGGCACCGGGTAGATCAAGCCTTTGACATGCGACTTGAAAGCCTCGTCGATCACGTAATACTGGCCGAAGAACGGTACGATGCGTGGCGTGTCCTGATCGCCCGAACGCTCTGCCAGGCGATCTGACTGCAAACCCGCGCAGGCAATTGCCTGATCGAATACCGTATCGAAGACCTCTCCGTCTGCAAGTTCGACCCGTACTTCGCCGCCTTGCTCAAGCAGGCGCTCAACCGGCGAATTCAGACAAATGCGCCCGCCACGTTCCCTGATTTCATCGGCGATTCGGGCCGCAATTTGACCGTAACTGACAATCGCCGTTTTCGGTGAATGCAAGGCGCCCAGACCGATGCAGTTGGGCTCGATTTCGCGCAGCTCATTTGAGCCGATCAGCCGCACGCCAGGCACACCGTTGGCCTGCGCTTTCCGATAAATCGCCTCCAGGCGAGGCAACTCTTCCTCTTGTAGCGCGACGACGACTTTGCCGCACTCGTCGTAGGGGATCGCATTGTCGCGGCAATAGTTGCCAATCAATTCGCCCCCGCGCGTGCAAAGTCGTGCCTTGAGTCCCCCCGGCTCATAGTACAGACCGGCATGGACCACACCCGAATTGTGGCTGGACTGATGACTGGCGACACTCGCCTCCTTTTCGAACAGCACCACCGTGGCGTCGGGAAAATCCAACAATAACTGACGTGCGACTGCGAGGCCATTTATCCCCCCGCCGATAACTGCATAACGCTTCTTGTTCATTGCGCCTCTCAAAAAAATGGCAAACTCGTCATTTCACTGCTACATGCATCACTTTGGCGAAGGGTGAAGGCCTGCATATGCCGCCCGCCCAACGCCTGGCAACGACGCGATTTGCCCTGTCAAGCATTTTTGATCAAGCACAATTTAGATAAAAGCGAAAAATTATGTACAATTAATTTCGAAAAAAGAGAACAAGTGATGTCCATGACTTTAAAGCAACTCGAAGCGTTCTACTGGGCCGCCACCTGCGCCAACTTTGCGATTGCCGCCGAACGCCTGCATTTGTCCGTATCGTCTCTCTCCAAGCGCATTTCAGAACTGGAGGAAGCGCTTGGCATCAATCTGTTCGACCGGAGTGGCCACCGCGCCGTACTCAGCGATGCAGGCCAGGCATTGCTGCCACGCGCGCTGGCGCTGCTCGATGACGCCGCCGCAATACGTACCGCCTTCACACCCTCTGCCGGGCTAGTGGGCCGTTGCACCTTTGGTGTTGGCGAACTCAGCGCGCTGACCTGGCTACCGCAGTTCATTGCGCAAGTCCGGGCACTGCATCCCAAATTGACGCTCGAACCCTATGTCGACGTGGGCTCAGTTCTGGAAAGCCGTGTCACCAAGGGCGAGCTCGATTTTGCGATCATTGCCGGACGCTCATCGCACCACGGCATCCTGTCGCAACCAGTCAGCCAAGCACAATTCATCTGGCTTGCCGCGCCAACCCTGGCTGTATCTGACAGCCCGCCTGGCTTACGTGGTGCCGCCGATTTACTTGGCGCTGGACAGCCCATCGTTGCGTTACCGCCATCAGCTGGCACCACGCGACTGATTGATGACTGGCTACTGGCTCACGGCATCGCTGCCGTTGAGCGTATAAGTTGCAATAATTGGGGGGCCATTGCCGGCATGCTGATTGCCTCTGTCGGGATCGGCATACTACCCACTGGCTGGAGTCAAAAGCTGGTTGACCAGGGTCTGCTGCTCCCGCTCGCCGCCGCCGAAATGCCAGCGCCGGTAATCTATTCTTTTCAGTGGCGGCGCGGAGACAACCGTCCACTGCTCGAGCAGCTACGCGGGCTTTCCACCCAATATGTCGACTTCACTGCCGATCTATCGCGACCGCTGGGCAGCATAAGGGAACGCTGATAACGGCCGGCCATGCGCCGCCCGCTGGCCACCTCGGCCGCTCGAGGCGACTTTGATTATCATGTGATTGATGCGCTGTTGGTGGAGGCGGCATGGATACGGATGCTGGCTTCAGAAGATGGTGCTGTCGGATTACGCTACGCTAATCCGACCTACGCCACACTCCCCTGTCGGGTATGGCGATAAGTGCCACGGAAATAAAAAAAGCCGCCCAAGGCGACTTTGATTTATTCACTGCCTGTTTCTGCGCTGTTGGTGGAGGTTGGCGGGAGCTAACCGCTGACCTCTTGCATGCCATGCAAGCGCGCTAACAGCTTAGCCATATTCCCCCGAGGGGTATGGCGGGAAGTGTCGCGGAAATAAAAAAAGCCGCTCGAGGCGACTTTGATTATCACGTGATTTCTGCGCTGTTGGTGGAGGTAAGCGGGATCGAACCGCTGACCTCTTGCATGCCATGCAAGCGCTCTCCCAGCTGAGCTATACCCCCCGGGCGCAGAAACACTGCTACTTCTTTACTACCAAACACCAGACTGAACTGGCGTCCCCAAGGGGATTCGAACCCCTGTACTCACCGTGAAAGGGTGATGTCCTAGGCCTCTAGACGATGGGGACCTCGGTACTGCACTTTTACTTCTACAATTTGTAGCCTTACTTCTGCGCTGTTGGTGGAGGTAAGCGGGATCGAACCGCTGACCTCTTGCATGCCATGCAAGCGCTCTCCCAGCTGAGCTATACCCCCGGGCGCAGAAATAATAAAAGCCGCACTTGGCGACTTTGTTCCACTACTTGCTTTCCATCCAGATTCCGTTTTTTACGGGCCTGAACTTACAACAATCAGTACAAACAACTGCCACTACTATACCACAACTACCTGGCGTCCCCAAGGGGATTCGAACCCCTGTACTCACCGTGAAAGGGTGATGTCCTAGGCCTCTAGACGATGGGGACCGCGGAACTTCCAAACAACATCTGCACCACTTCAACAAGCAACATCATTGCTGATGGTGGAGGTAAGCGGGATCGAACCGCTGACCTCTTGCATGCCATGCAAGCGCTCTCCCAGCTGAGCTATACCCCCGTTGGTGCAGAAACAAGAGTATAGCAAAGAAGTTTCACTCTGCAAATACCCTTTTTCGTCTATGAGTAACTTTTCATAGGGGCGGTTTCCGCACTGCGTTTACACGGTCAATTCAGCGCGGCGATTACAGCCACTTTGCCAGGCGCGCCAGCACGGTGTCGCGGCCGAACATGACCACCACCTGATCGATGGCCGGCGTCTGCAGCTGGCCGGTCAGAATCAGGCGCAAAGGCATGGCCAGCAGCGGCATCTTGATGGTGTTGGCGGCCAGCACTTCCTTGATCATGGCGGCCACGGCTTCCTTGCTCCACTCCACCGTGGCGATGCGCTCGGCAAACTGCGCCAGCACGGGCTTGATGGCATCCGTGATGTGCTGCGCTGCCAGTTCCGCTTCCGGCTGCGGCTCGCGGAAGAACAGCATCGAAGCGTCAGCCAGTTCATTGACCGTGTTGGCGCGCTCTTTCATCATGCCCAGCACTTGCGCCAGATCCGGCGCGCCTTCGAAGACGGCGCCGGCGGCGACCATGTGCGGACGCGCCAGGTCGGCCAGGCGGGTATTGTCGGCCTGCTTGATGTATTGGTTATTGAGCCACTTGAGCTTTTCCAGGTCGAACTGCGCGGCCGACTTGGTCAGGTGCTCGAGGTTGAACCACTCGCAGAACTGCGCCACCGAGAAGACTTCATCGTCGCCATGGCTCCAGCCCAGGCGCGCCAGGTAATTCAGCATCGATTCAGGCAGGAAGCCCTGCGCCGGGTAATCCATCACGCTGACGGCATCGCGGCGCTTCGACATCTTCTGGCCGTCCGAACCCAAAATCATCGGCAGGTGGCCGTACAGCGGCAGCGGCGCGCCGATGGCGCGCAGGATGTTGATCTGGCGCGGGGTGTTGTTGACGTGGTCGTCGCCGCGCAGCACGTGGCTGATCTGCATGTCCCAGTCATCGACGGCCACGCAGAAGTTATACGTTGGCGTGCCGTCCGGGCGGGCGATCACCAGGTCGTCCAGTTCGCGGTTCGAGATCGTGATCGTGCCCTTGACCACATCGTCCCACGTCACGTCGCCATCGAGCGGATTCTTGAAGCGCACGACGGGCTTGCGGTCCGCCGGCACGGCAGGCAGGGTCTTGCCCGGTTCCGGACGCCAGGTGCCGTCGTAGCGCGGCTTTTCGCCGGCGGCGCGCATGCGCTCGCGCATCGCTTCGACTTCTTCCGGCGACGAGTAGCAATGGTAGGCCGTGCCTTCTGCCAGCATCTGCGCCACCACCTCGCGGTAGCGGTCCATGCGCTGCATCTGGTAGAACGGGCCTTCGTCGTGGTCCAGGCCCAGCCACTTCATGCCTTCGATGATGGCTTGCACGGCTTCCGGCGTGGAACGCTCCACGTCCGTGTCTTCGATGCGCAGCACGAAAGTGCCGCCGAAGTGACGGGCATACGCCCAGCTGTATAAAGCGGTGCGGGCGCCGCCCAGGTGCAGATAGCCGGTCGGGCTGGGAGCGAAACGGGTACGGACGGGAGTAGCGTTTGTGGTCATCGAAGTAATCAGGCTTGAATAAGTAAAACGCCATTTTACTCTGTTGACCGCCGCCGCTCCACAAGCGCCGTCACAGCTGCAGCAAGCGCCTTTTCACCTCGTCCGCCTGCGCATGCAGCGCCTGCTCGAACAGCGCCACCAGCTGCGACAGGGGCCGGTGCAAGGGTTTCACGAGATTCACCGTGAACGGCAGGGATACGGCAAAGCGCCGGATCTGCAAGCCCTGCCCCGCATAGTCGAGCGCCGTGAGCGGATTGACGATGGCCAGCCCCACGCCTTCGCGCACCATGGCGCACACGGAAGCGGCGCTGTGCGTGTCGAGCGCCATGCGCCGCTCCACGCCTGCTTGCGCAAAGATGGCGTCGATCTGCTGGCGGTAGGGGTCGACGGCGGCCAGGCTGATGAAAGGCTGGCCCGCGAAATCCGCCGGCCGCAGCACGGCCTTGCCAGCGAGCGCATGGCCGTCGGGCAGCACGCATACTTCGTCGACGGACATCAAGGTATCGAGCGCGGTGCCCGGCGGCGCATTGCCCACTTCCGTCAGGCCGATGTCGTGGCGCTGCGCCGACAGCCATTCTTCCAGCAGCGGCGACTCCTGCGGCGTGATGCTGATGCTCACCTTGGGAAAGTCGGCGACGAAGCGCTTGCACGCCTGCGGCAGCAAGGATTGGGAAAACACGGGCAGGCAGGCGATCGACAACTGCCCCTGGTCGAACTGGCGCAGGGCCGCCGCCGTGCTGACGATGCGCTCCAGGCCGAAATACGCGCGCTGCACCTCCTCGAACAGCTGCAGCGCCTGGGCCGTGGGGCGCAGACGCCCCCGTTCGCGCTCGAACAGGGTCAATCCCGTCAAATGTTCGAGGCGCGCCAGCTCGCGGCTGACGGTGGGCTGCGAGGTGTGCAGCATGGCGGCGGCGGCCGTCACGCTGCCCGTCGTCATGATGGCGCGAAAAACCTCGATGTGGCGCAATGAGATAGTCATACCCATATCATAAATGAATAAGGTCACCTTAAATGGATATTTTATGTTTACACAGAAAACCCCCATCATGGACAGCATCGTAGGTCGGATTAGCGGGCAAAGCCCGCGTAATCCGACACCACCTCCGACGCCACCCATCACATAATAAAGACCACCGCCATGAAACCAGTGCCAGACGCCACCCTCGCCCAACTCGCCCAGGAACACGGCACGCCCCTGTGGGTGTATGACGCGGCCACCATCCGCGCGCGCATCGCGCAGCTGGCGCAATTTGACACCGTGCGCTTCGCGCAAAAGGCCAACTCGAACATCCATTTGCTCACCCTGATGCGCGAAGCGGGCGTGCACGTGGACGCCGTCTCGCTGGGCGAGATCGAGCGCGCGCTGCAGGCAGGCTTTACGCCGGCGCAAACGAATGGCGCGGCCGGCGTGGTGTTCACCTGCGACCTGTTCGACCGCGCCACCCTGGCGCGCGTGGCAGCAGCAAAAATTGAAGTCAATTGCGGCTCCGTCGACATGCTGCGCCAGCTGGGCCCCGTGTCGCCCGGTCACCGCGTCTGGCTGCGCATCAATCCCGGCTATGGGCATGGCCACAGCAACAAGACCAATACGGGCGGCGAAAACAGCAAGCACGGCATCTGGTACGAAGAGCTGCCGGAGGCGCTGGCCGTCATTCGCGCCCACGGACTGCACCTGGTGGGCCTGCACATGCACATCGGCTCGGGCGTCGATTACAGCCACCTGGAAACCGTCTGCGGCACCATGGTCGACCTGGTCAAGAACATGGGCCACGACATCGAAGCCATTTCCACGGGCGGCGGCCTGTCCGTGCCCTACCGCGAAGGCGAGCAACCAGTCGACACGGACCACTACTTCCAGCTGTGGGATGCGGCGCGCAAGCAGATCGAGGCGCACCTGGGCCATCGCGTGCACCTGGAAATCGAACCTGGCCGCTTCCTCGTGGCCGATGCGGGCCTGCTGGTGGCCGAAGTGCGCGCCACCAAGCAAATGGGCGGCAAGCACTTCACCTTGCTCGATACGGGTTTCAATGAACTGATGCGCCCCGCCATGTACGGCAGCTACCATGAAATGTCGGTGATCGCGCACGACGGCCGCGCTCTCGATGAGCAGCACGCCACCGTCGTCGGCGGCCCCCTGTGCGAATCGGGCGACGTCTTCACCCAGCGCGATGGCGGCGTGGTGGAAACCCGGCAGCTGCCGGCAGCGCAGGTGGGCGACTATGTGGTCTTCGAAGGCGCGGGCGCGTATGGCGCGTCGATGTCGTCGAACTATAACAGCCGCCCGCATGCAGCCGAATACCTGGTCGATGGCGCCGATGAGCAACACCCGTCGCGCCTGATCCGCCGCCGCCAGACGGTGGCCGAGCTGATCGCGCTGGAACAACTGTAAATCCTCGCCCGCGTGCGGGCATGCGCATCTGCTAACATCGGGGCAACTCGATGAAAGCCCGCCATGCCCGCCCAAGCACTTCCCTTCCGCAGCGCCACCCGGCTGCTTCTGCCGCTGCTGCTGTCCGCCGTCCTCGCCGGCTGCGCTTCCCTGCCCTCGCTGGACGGCCGCATCCCCTCCAGCGTCATCGCCGACACACACCACACCCAATTGGCCACGGCCATTGCGCCCATGGTGGCGCAGCATCCCGGCGTGTCCGGCATTTACCCGCTGGTCGACGGGCGCGACGCCTTTGCCGCGCGCGCCCTGCTGGCCGCCGCCGCCCAGCGCAGCCTGGACGTGCAGTACTACATCTGGCACAAGGACATCACGGGCACCCTGCTGTTCGATGCCTTGCGCCAGGCGGCCGAACGAGGCGTGCGCGTGCGCCTGCTGCTCGACGATAACAACACGGCGGGCCTGGACCAGACCCTGTCCATGCTGGGCAAGCAGCGGAACCTGGAAATCCGCCTGTTCAATCCCTTCGTGCCCCGCGCGCCGCGCGCGCTGGCCTTCGCCACCGATTTTTCGCGCCTCAACCGGCGCATGCACAACAAATCGTTCACGGCCGACAACCACGCCACCATCGTGGGCGGGCGCAACGTGGGCGATGAATACTTCGGCGCGGCCGGCGATGTGCTGTTCGCCGACCTGGACGTGCTGGCCATCGGCCCCGTCGTCGGCGAGGTCTCGCAGGATTTCGACCGCTACTGGAACAGCGCCTCCGCCTACCCGGCCGCAATGCTGCTGACCAGCCCTGTCGATGGCGACGCGGCCACCATCGCCGCCGAGGCGGACCGCATCGACGACACCAGGGCGGCCGAAGAATACGTGCAGGCGCTGCGCACCTCGCCCTTCGTCAAGCAGATGATGGAACGCACCCTGCCCTTCGAATGGGCAAGGACGCGCATGGTCAGCGACGACCCGGCCAAGGTGCTGGACCAGGCCAGGCCCGGCACGCGCGTGGCGGAAAACCTGCAAAACCTGCTCGGTGTGCCGGAAAAGGAAGTGGATCTGGTATCGCCGTATTTCGTGCCCGGCAAGTCCGGCACGCAAGCCTTTGCCGACCTGGCAAAAAAAGGCGTGGGCGTGCGCATCCTGACGAACGCGCTGGAAGCGACCGACGTGGCGGCCGTGCATGCGGGTTATGCAAAATGGCGTAAACCGCTGCTGGAAGCGGGCGTGCTGCTGTACGAGTCGCGCCGCTCGTGGGAGGCCGGCGACGCGCGCGAACAGCCGGGCCGCTTCGGCAGCTCCGCATCGAGCCTGCATGCGAAGACCTTTGCCGTCGACGACCGGCGCATCTTTGTCGGCTCGTTCAATTTCGATCCGCGCTCGATCGAATTGAATACGGAAATGGGCCTCGTCATCGACAGCCCCGCGCTGGCCAGCCAGCTGGGGCTAGCCATGCGCACCACCATCCCGCAGCGCGCCTACCAGGTGCTGCTTGGCGACGACGGCGCACTGTACTGGATCGCCCGCGACGCCAGCGGCGGCGCCACGCGCTACGACACGGAACCGGGCACCAGCGTGTGGAAGCGCATGGGGGTGGCGATTCTGTCGGTGCTGCCGATAGACTGGCTGCTGTAAGCGGTTTTGCCGACGATGTTGTCGGATGACGCGTGGCTGCGCCCCGCGTCATCCGACCTACAAGGTCATCGTAGGTCGGGTTAGCGCAAAGCGCGTAAGCCGACAAGCGCGCCGCACCACCCTTAGCGCACCGCTTCCGTCAAAATCCGCCCTTCCGACGCCGACGGCTGGCGTATGCGCAGCAGATGCGCCAGGGTCGGCGCGATGTCGACCACTTCCGCGTACTGGCCGTAGGCGCCCGGCTTGATCCAGCGGGGGCCGAAGACCATCAGCGGCACGTTGGTGTCATACGTGTACGGCGTGCCGTGCGAGGTGCCGCCGCTGCCCTTGCCGAAATACCAGGCCGGTTTTGTGACGACCATCAGGTCGCCCGACAGCTGGCGGTTCCAGGCGCGGCGCATCAGGGTATCCATGCGCGTGGCGACGGCGCCTGTTTCCATCTGCGTGCGCGTATAGACTTGCGCCAGGCCGTCCTGCTGCAGCAGGAAGCGGGCCGCCGCGTCTTCCAGCGCGGCGCGATGGACGCCGCTCTTTTCCGCCAGCGCGTAATCGAGGTAGATATTCGGCAGCGACGACGTCGTCACCAGCTTATCCACGCCCAGGCTTGTCGCCAGGTGCTGGTTCAGGCTTGCGACCAGCTTGTCGCCGTCGATGCGCTTGGCCGTAAAGCCGCCGCGCGCTTCCGTAAATTCCGGCACGTTGGCAAAGCCATGGTCGGCCGTCAGCACCACCAGCACGTTGTCCATGCCGACTTTTTTATCGAGATCAAGAAAGAAGCCGGCCAGCATGCGGTCCAGGCGCTGCAGGTGGTCGTGCGACATCTTGCTTTCCGGGCCGTAGGCATGGTTCACGTAGTCGTGCGCGGACAGGCTCACGCCCAGGATGTCGGGCACGCCGGCCGGATTGCGGCCCAGGTTTTCGCCGTCGATGGCGGCACGGGCAAATTCCAGGGTCAGTTCATCGAGGAAGGGACCGGACTTCAAGCGGCTGTAGTACTCGCCGTCGAGCTTGCCGCTGTCGCTGTAATAGGCGAACGGGAAGGTGTTGCGCGTGCCCGGCTTGGCCGCCACCAGATCATCGCGCGCATCGTTGACATATGCCCCGTCGGCCAGCAGCGGCGTCCAGCTCTTGCCGTAATAACGGTCCTGCGGCTTGGCCGCCTGGTAGCGCTGCACCCATTGCGGATGCTGCTGCATGTAATAGGTGCTGCTGGCGAAATTGCCCGTCTTTTCCATGTACATATAGGCCGTGCCCGTTTTCCCGGCCAGCAGGATGGCGCCGCGGTCCTTGCCCGACACGGTGACGACCTTGGCCTTGTCGCCCGTGGCATAGCGCAGCTCGTCACCGAGGGTGCTCACGCGCAGCTTGGTCGGCGCGGTACCGTCGTCCGGCTTCGTCTCTTCGCCGATGTAATGGAAATTGCCATCCTCGGTGCAGTACACGGACTTTTTCGTGACGGGATCGATCCAGTTATTGCCGATCACGCCATGCTGGTAAGGATAGGCGCCCGACAGCACGGCCGAGTGGCCGATGGCGGTAACCGTGATGCCGTGGGCCTGGTGCGCATCGCTGAACCACGCGCCCTGCTCCAGCAGGCGGCGGAAACCGCCCTGGCCGAACTGCTCACGGTAGCGCGTCACCTGTTCCTGCGGCAAACCGTCGACCACCAGCACCACGACCAGCTTCGGCTGCGCCGCAGCCGAGGGTACGGCCTTGGCCGCATATGCCTGGCAAGCCGCCACGCTCGTCACCAGCAGCAGCGCCTGCGCCAGCTGCCGGGAAAGGGAGAAATGTTTCGTCATATCCACTCATCAAAAGTTAGGCCACCGGGCAGCATACGCCGACTATATGACACAACAATGACAAGAAGCAACAATATGAAAAGGCCGGGCCCTATCGCTGGAACCCGGCCTGTGCCGCAACAGACAATATATCCGACTTACTTGACCGTCACTTTGATGCTTTTGCTCAACTCCGGCCCATACGACTGGTGCGCGCCATTGGCGAACTGCATGGTGAGCGTGTACTGGCCCGGCGGCAAGGTGACGTCCGTTTCCGTTTGACCTTTGCCAAAATGCAAATGCTTGTCATCCATGGGGATCATCTCGCCCGCCTTCATCGACCCCGTATTGATGAGCAGATGATGGTGGCCCGTCTTGGCCGTCATGTCGCCGGCCGGCTTGACGTCCATGCCGCTGACGGCAAATTTCACTTTGAACGGGCTCGTCACCGTCGCACCATCGGCTGGCTCGACGAAGGAAACGGATTGGGCGAAGGCGCTGGCGGCCAGCAGGCTGCCGGCAACCAGGACTGCGGCCTGGCGCAGGAATACGGTAGTCAATTGCATGATGTCTCCTCTTGTTAATAACAACACGGACTGCATGAAACCATATTCCTGGCGGTCATGGCGCCGGGGACGAGTTAAGCCAATGGTGCCACTGGTGGCCTTGAAAACCGTAGCGAGCAAGCTCAATGTCGGGTTGAGTAACGCAACCGTACTTTAGTACGGTGAGTAACGCCGACCCGAAAGTGAGCTGCGCAGTAGGTTTGCAAGGCCACCCAGCCACTAGTCGTTCTTGATGACGATGCTAGGGAACTTGCTGGTCATATCCTTCGCCTTTTCCGCCACCTTGATCGCGATGGTGCGGGCGATCTGCTTGTAGATCACGGCGACGGGGCCTTCCGGCTCGGCCACGACGGTGGGCGTGCCCGAATCCGTCTGCTGGCGAATCGCCATGGTCAGCGGCAAGGCGCCGAGGAATTCCACGCCGAAGTCCGCGCACATCTTCGCGCCGCCGCCGGCGCCGAAGATTTCTTCCGCATGGCCGCAGTTCGAGCAGATGTGCGTGCTCATGTTTTCCACCACGCCCAAAATCGGAATGCCGACCTTCTCGAACATTTTCAGACCCTTGCGCGCGTCCAGCAACGCGATGTCCTGCGGCGTCGTGACGATCACGGCGCCGGTGACGGGCACTTTCTGCGACAGGGTCAATTGAATGTCGCCCGTGCCTGGCGGCATGTCGACGATCAGATAATCGAGGTCGCGCCAGTTGGTCTGGTCCAGCAGTTGCTGCAAGGCTTGCGTGACCATGGGGCCGCGCCACACCATCGGCTCGTCCGGGTCGATCATGAAACCGATCGACGACACTTGCAGGCCGTGGTTTTCCATCGGCTCCATGCTCTTGCCGTCCAGGGTCTTCGGCTGGCCGCTGATGCCCAGCATCATCGGCTGCGACGGGCCATAGATATCGGCGTCCAGCATGCCGACGGTGGCGCCTTCGGCCGCCAGGGCCAGGGCCAGGTTGACGGCCGTGGTCGATTTGCCAACACCACCCTTGCCGGAAGCGACGGCAATGATGTTTTTCACGTTGCTCATCGGCTTCAAGCCGCGCTGCACCGTGTGCGAAATGATTTTCGACGACACGCCCACGCTGACGTTGCCCACGCCCGGCAGCACGCGCAACGCGGCCAGCACGGATTTGCGGATCAGGTCGATCTGGCTCTTGGCGGGGTAGCCCAGTTCGATGTCGAGCGAAATGTCGCTGCCATCGACTTTCAGATTCTTGACGGTTTTGCTGGAAACGAAATCTTTATGTGTATTTGGATCAATAACCTGGGCCAGCGCGGCCTTGACGTCTTCTACTGTGATGCTCATGTAAATCTCCGTGTGTACTACATATGTGCAATACGCGCAGTCTAGCGCAAATTTGCATGGTGCGATGGCGGCAAAAGCATCACTTGCCGGCGCTGCATCTGCTCATATTGCCTTTCCGCTGTTAAAATGTCCTATTATCCATCCCAAAAGTGCATCAATCATGACTCGCAAGCTGTTCGTCACCACTGCCCTGCCTTACGCAAACGCCGCTTTTCACATTGGCCACATCATGGAATACATCCAGGCCGATATCTGGGTCCGGTTCCAGCGAATGCAACGCGATGGCGCAGCCGGCCGTGAAGTGCACTTTGTGGGCGCCGACGATACGCATGGTACGCCCATCATGATCGCCGCCGAAAAGGAAGGCATCACGCCGCAGCAATTCGTCGCCAACATCGCCGCCGGCCGCGCCCAGTACCTCGATGGCTTCCATATCGCCTTCGACAACTGGTATTCGACCGATTCGCCGGAAAACGTCGACCTGTCGCAATCGATCTACCGCAAGCTGCGCGATACGGGCCTGATCGTCACGAAAACCGTCGACCGCTTCTTCGACCCGGTCAAGGGCATGTTCCTGGCCGACCGCAACATCAAGGGCGAATGCCCGAAATGCGGCGCCAAGAACCAGTACGGCGACAATTGCGAAGTGTGCGGCGCCGCTTACCAGCCGACCGACCTGGTCAACCCGTTCTCGGTCTTCACCAACGCGACGCCCGTGATGAAGCCGTCGGAACAGTATTTCTTCAAGCTGTCCGACCCGCGCTGCTTCGAATTCCTCAAGGATTGGCTCAACACGCCAGGCCGCCTGCAGCCCGAAATGGTCAACAAGGTCAGCGAATGGCTGGGCGAAGCCGGTGAAAAGCTGGCCGACTGGGACATCTCGCGCGACGCGCCCTACTTCGGCATCCCGATTCCCGATGCACCGGGCAAGTTCTTCTATGTATGGATGGACGCGCCCGTCGGCTACCTGGCCAGCCTGAAAAACTATTGCGACAAGAAAGGCATCGATTTCGACGCCTTCCTGAACGACCCGACGACGGAACAGATCCATTTCATCGGCAAGGACATCGTTTCCTTCCATTTGCTGTTCTGGCCTGCCATGCTGAAGTTCGCCGATCACCCGGTGATCGACAAACTGAAAGTCAATGTGCACGGCTTCCTGACGGTCAACAACGAAAAGATGTCGAAGTCGCGCGGCACCGGTATTTCGCCGCTGCGCTACCTGGACCTGGGCATGAACCCGGAATGGCTGCGCTACTACATCGCGTTCAAGCTGAACTCGAAAGTGGAAGACCTGGATTTCAACGGCGAAGATTTCGTCGCCCGCGTGAACAGCGACCTGATCGGCAAGTACGTGAACATCGCCAGCCGCTGCGCCGGCTTCATTGCCAAGCGCTTCGACGGCAAGCTGGCGTCGACGCTGTCGGAAGGCGCGCAAAGCTGGATCAACCGCGCGCTGACGGTGGACGTCAACGGCGTCATCGTCGAGCGCCAGGCCAGCATCGCCGCGCACTTCGAGAACCGCGAATTCGGCAAGGCCTTGCGCGAAATCATGGAAATCGCCGACATCACGAACCAGTATGTCGATGAAAACAAGCCATGGATCCTGGCCAAGGATGCGGACAAGACGGCCGAACTGCACGACGTGTGCACGACGGCCCTGATCCTGTTCCGCCAGCTGACGATTCTGCTGTCGCCGGTCCTGCCGGGCGTGGCCAAGAACGTGGCCTCCTTCCTCAACGACGCCGAGTTCACCTGGGCCGATACGCAAGTGTTCGGCGACGCCGTCTCGAACAGCATGCTGGGCCGCACCATCGGTGCCTACAGCCACTTGATGACGCGCATGGATGCAAAGATGATCGAAGCGCTGTTTGACGCGCCGCAAACAGCCGCCGCCATCGCCGCACCGGCTGGCGACGCCGCGAACGACGCCGCGGCCCCTGCTGCCGCCGCTGCCGCCATCGAGGAACTGGCGCCCGAAATCAAGATCGACGACTTCCTCAAGGTCGACCTGCGCATCGCGAAAATCGTCAATTGCGAACTGGTCGACGGCTCGGACAAGCTGCTGCGCCTGACCCTGGACGCGGGCGAAGGCCGCCTGCGCAATGTGTTCTCGGGCATCCGCTCGGCGTACCAGCCGGAAGAACTGATCGGCAAGCTGACGGTGCTGGTGGCCAACCTGGCGCCGCGCAAGATGAAGTTCGGCATTTCCGAAGGCATGGTCATGGCCGCCTCCGCCGCCGACGAAAAGGCCAATCCGGGCATCTACATCCTGAACCCGTGGCCGGGCGCCGAACCTGGCATGCGCATCCGTTAAGCCACCACAAGGACCGATGATGAATATCGTGGTGCGCGAAGCAACAAATGCCGATGCACAACTGATGGCCGAGCTGACCCGCGCCGCGTGGGCCGGCAAGGTGGCGGCCTCGTCCAGCGGGCACCACGAGACGGCACAGCAGGTGGAAGCGCAATTGCGCCACGGCGGCGGTTTTCTGTTGCTGATCGACGACATTCCAGCCGGTTCGCTGCGCTGGATGCCGCTCGACAGCGACCCCGCCATCTGGAAGATTTCACGCATGGGCGTGCTGCCCGCTTACCGGGGCAGCCATGTCTCGCAGCACTTGCTCGAAGCCATCATTCATCACGGCCTGTCGTGCCAGGCCGAGGAATTGCGCCTGGCCGTGCGGCGCGACCAGCGCAAGCTGATCGATTTTTATGCGGCCTTCGAATTCGAGCTGGCCGAAGAACTGGAATATTCGCACGCCAACCCCGCCGAACCGGCGCCGATGGTGATGCGGCGCCTGCTGCGTTATTGATTTTTAGCAATTTCGCCCCGGACTTGCCGATACAACAACCCGCCAAGCGGCACGGCGCGGTAAAATACGGCCGGCTGACCTTACCCATAAGACACTCAGAAGAGAATATGAAACTGCCTGCAAAACACAACAACTACGTATCCGACCACACCTTGTTCATCGCCGAACTGAAGGCCAAGAACCCTGGCATGGAAGCGGGCCAGCAAGCGGGCCGCGCCCTGCTGTGGGACAAGCCGGCCGTCAGCATCGATGAGCAGGAGCGCCAGCTGGCGTCGGCCGTCAAGCAACAGGCTTACGTTTACCAGAACAAGAACTAAGACCTGGAACCGGCACGATGTTGCCTGAAGAGTCTGCAGTCACGCCGGAAGCCGACGCTTCCGGTGCCGGCGCAGTCATCGAGTCGCCCGCACCTGTCGCCGATGGCGACGGCAGCGGTGACCCTGCAGCATCTGCAACGACGGTAACGGATGCGGCGCCCGCCGCTGACCCGCTGGGCATCGCCCGCCTGTATGGCGAGCCCATGATGCGCATGCCGACGGATTTGTACATTCCGCCGGACGCGCTGGAAATCTTCCTCGAAGCCTTCGAAGGCCCGCTCGACTTGCTGCTCTACCTGATCCGCAAGCAAAACTTCAACATTCTCGATATTCCGATGGCGCAGGTGACCCTGCAATATCTGAAATATGTCGACCAGATCCGCGTGCGCAACCTGGAACTGGCCGCCGAGTATCTGCTGATGGCGGCCATGCTGATCGAGATCAAGTCGCGTATGCTTTTGCCATCGCGCAAGAGCGACGTCGAGGAAGATGGCGGCGACCCCCGCGCCGAACTGGTGCGCCGCCTGCTCGAGTACGAGCAGATCAAGCTGGCCGCCTACGACCTGAACGCCATCCCGCAGTTCGAGCGCGATTTCGTGCGCACGCAGATTTTCATCGAGCAAAGCCTGACGCCCACCTGGCCCGACGTGGAACCGGTGGACCTGCAGCAGGCGTGGCTCGACGTGCTGAAGCGCGCCAAGCTGACCCAGCATCACCGCATCAGCCGCCAGGAACTGTCCGTGCGCGAGCACATGTCGAGCATTTTGCGCCATTTGCAATCGTCGCGTTTCGTCGAATTCAGCGATCTGTTCGACATTGCCGGCGGCGTACCCGTGGTGGTGGTCAACTTCGTGGCCTTGCTGGAACTGGCCAAGGAAACCCTGATCGAAATCACGCAGGCAGAACCGTTTGCCCCCATCTACGTCCGGCTGGCGTATTCGCCCGCCTGACCCCTTCCCTTTGTCACTGACCACCGTACAACGGGGTTTTAGCGAAAGCAATCCATGAAAATTATTTCCGACATTGAAGAATTGCGCGACCAGCTCAGCGGACAGCTGCGCACGGCGTTCGTCCCCACCATGGGCAACCTGCATGAAGGCCATCTGTCGCTGATGCGCCTGGCGCGCAAGCATGGCGATCCTGTCGTCGCCTCGATCTTCGTGAACCGCCTGCAATTCGGCCCGAATGAAGACTTCGAAAAATATCCGCGCACCATGGCGGCCGACATCGCCAAGCTGGAAAAGGAAGGCGTGTACGTGCTGTTCGCGCCGACGGAAAAGGAACTGTACCCGGAACCGCAGGAATACCGCGTGCGCCCGCCCGATGACCTGGGCAACACCCTGGAAGGCGAATTCCGCCCCGGCTTTTTCGAAGGCGTGTGCACGGTCGTCACCAAGCTGTTTTCGTGCGTGGGTCCGCGCGTGGCCGTGTTCGGCAAGAAGGATTACCAGCAACTGATGATCATCCGCAATATGGCGCGCCAGTTCGCGCTGCCGACGGAAATCATCGCCGCCGAAACCTACCGCGCCGACGATGGCCTGGCCTTGTCCTCGCGCAATATGTACCTGTCGGAAAGCGAACGCGCGGAAGCGCCGGAACTGTTCAAGGGCCTCAATTTCGTGGCCGAGGAAGTGCGCAAGGGCAACCTGGCCGTCGGCGAACTGGAACAGGCCAGCATGCAGCTATTGAACAGCCGCGGCTGGAAATCGGACTACATCGCCGTGCGCAAGCGCGCCAACCTGCAGGCGCCGAGCGCCGCCGAACTGGCCGCGGGCGAACCGCTGGTGGTGCTGGCCGCCGCCAAGCTGGGGCAGACCAGACTCATCGACAACCTGGAAATTTAACATACAACAAAAGCTGCTGCGCGTCGCGATTTGCGGCCTGCGATGCTCACCGTGCTTCAGCACGGTTGCGCTTCTCGGCCACAACTCTCTGCCGCTCGCTACGGTTTTGTCAGATGTTTTAAACGCAGTCACAGCGGGGCCGTTCGGCCCCGTTTCTTTTATTACTTCTCCATCCCTACCAGCTTGAGCTCGGCAAACAGCGGTTTGTTGCTGCCGCGTGCCGCTTGCAACATGTCATAGCTGGCCGCGTCGAGCACGATTTCCTCTCCCGCCCACAGCTTGCGCTGGTTCGCAGGCAGCCTCAGGCTGCGCAGGATGGCCCGCACCTGGGCCGGATCGGCCGCCAGCAGGCGGATGGCGCGCGCATGGCGCTGCGTGCCCGTGAGGATCGGCAAGCCGCCCTCGGAGCCGTGCTGGCTCAGGCTGACATAATCCTGGCCACCCACGCGGTGCAGATAGGCATGCCGGCCATCCGCTTCGGCAGGCGACTGCGCGGGCGGCGACTGCATTTCGACAGACGCGACAGGCGCAACGGCGGTTTGTTCAAGGCTCACGCCACAGGCCGCCAACAGGGCCGTGCTCAGGGCGAAAAATAATACGGGTGCTCGGCGCATCGTGCGCTCCTTCTTGTCGGGGTCGGGGACAAAGGGGGAATACTGCAGCGATCATGGGCCAAATCATTTGACGTGTAAAGTTAACTCTAGGAAATATTTCATTCCTTTGCGCAATTTCATCCGGTCAGAGCGAAGGACACGCGGGATGAGCTGGAGGCAAGCACGGCGCAAGCCGACGAAAAAAACGCCGCCGGTTTGCACGGGCAGCGTTTTTCTTGATCGGTATCAAGCCGTGATCAGGCGCCGGCTTTTTCCAGCTTCTCGAAAATCTTGTTCAGCTTTTCATCGAGGGTCGCTGCCGTGAACGGCTTGACGACATAACCGCTGGCGCCAGCTTGCGCGGCGGCGATGATGTTTTCCTTCTTCGCTTCGGCGGTGACCATCAGCACGGGCAGCTTGGCCAGTGCGGGATCGGCGCGGATATGCTGCAGCATCGTCAGGCCATCCATGTTTGGCATGTTCCAGTCCGACACGACGAAATCGAACGATTCCGCGCGCAGCTTGGCCAGGCCCATCACGCCGTCTTCCGCCTCATCGACGTTGGCATAACCCAGTTCCTTCAACAGATTCCGGACAATGCGGCGCATCGTCGAAAAATCGTCAACGACTAAAAATTTCATCTTTGGATCAGCCATGAATAACTCCGTTGTTTCTGTAGCGGTTTGTTAATAATATCGACATGAATGCCGACATTATGGTCGACACTACGGCAGCAAGTTGTAGGATAGCATTTTCGTTGCTTTTAGGCGAACAAACTTGCCTCAGATCATATAAAACGTGGCTTACACGCGCAAAGCACGCATACCATGCGCCGCCAGGTGTCCCAGTACCATGCCAGGCAGCGCCGTCAGAGCACCGACCTCATGCGTAGCGCCGACAGCGATCGCCTCGCGCGGCATGCCGAACACCACGCAACTGGCTTCGTCCTGCGCAAAATTATACGCTCCTGCGGCCTTCATCTCCAACATGCCTTGTGCGCCGTCCTTGCCCATGCCGGTGAGGATCACGCCGACGGCATTTTTACCGGCCGATTGCGCGGCCGAACGGAACAGCACATCGACCGACGGACGGTGGCGGTTGACCGGTTCACCCTGGTCGATCTTGGTCATGTAGTTGGCGCCGCTGCGCGTCAGGGTCAGGTGCGAATGGCCGGGCGCGATGTAGGCGTGGCCAGGCAGCACGCGTTCGCCGCCCGCCGCTTCCTGCACCGAGATTTTGCACAGCGAATCGAGGCGGCGCGCGAACGAACGCGTAAAGCCTTCCGGCATGTGCTGCGTGATCAGGATGCCGGGACAATCGGACGGCATCTGCATGAGAAATTCGCGGATCGCTTCCGTGCCGCCCGTCGAGGCGCCCACGATGATCAGCTTTTCGCTCGACGTCAATGGGCTGCGCAGCGCAGGCAGCGGCGCGGCCACCTTGTCGCCGGCCGACGGCAGGGTGCGCGCGCGGATGCGCGCCTTCGAGGCGGCGCGGATCTTGTCGGCGATCATGTCCGTGTACTCGCGCATGCCGCTCTGGATGGAAATCTTCGGCTTGGTGACGAAATCGACGGCGCCCAGTTCCAGCGCGCGCATGGTGATTTCCGAACCGCGCTCGGTCAGCGACGACACCATCAGCACCGGCATCGGGCGCAAGCGCATCAGCTTTTCCAGGAAGTCCAGGCCGTCCATCTTCGGCATCTCGACATCGAGGGTCAGCACGTCGGGGTTGGTCTGCTTGATCATCTCGCGCGCCACCAGCGGATCGGGTGCCGCGCCCACCACTTCCATGTCGGGCTGGCTGTTTACGATTTCCGTCATGACGCTGCGAATCAGCGCCGAATCATCCACGATCAATACTTTGATCTTCATAGTTATCCTTCCAGGCCTTGCGGCCCTTGTTTCTTATTAAATTAGTACCCGGACCACACTGCCGCAAGCCGCACAACGCGGTGCGCAGCAGGTTTGGTCCGATATGTATCAGAACAGCTCGACCTCGCCGCCCACCGGCGCGACCTTGAGGCGGCTGGCGTAATCGAGTTCGCGGCGTACCAGCGTATCGTTATGCGTCTGCATCAGCTTTTTCACCAGCACCTTGCCGCTGCGGGGGAAAAAATACACCTTGCGCGGGTGGATGTCGTTGAGGTCTTCCGCCACCACGCGCATCTTTTCCGCCTTCAGATAATTGATGACGAAAGCCGCGTTGCGCTCACCGACGTTGATCGCCGTGAAGCCGCGCAGCACGGCGCCGCCGCCGAACACTTTCGCTTCCATGTTCTCGCGCCGCGCGCCCGCCTTCAGCAAATCGTTGATCAGGATTTCCATGGCGTAGGTGCCATAGCGCATCGACGCGGAAATCGGGCTGTTCGGATCGCTGCCGCCATCGGGCAGCATGAAGTGGTTCATGCCGCCCAGGCCCGTGACACGGTCGCGGATGCAGGCCGAGACGCAGGAGCCGAGCACGGTGACGATCAGCATGTCCTTGTTGGTAAAGTAATACTCACCAGGCAAGATCTTGGCGGCGTCACAGTTGAACGTCCTGTCGTAATAGACGTTAGTGGCGAATTGCTCTTTGGATTCCAGGCTCATATTTCACTCTCATGTACGATGCGACGGTGCCTTGGGCGCGGCGCCCCGAGGCTGGTCGAGCTCATAGACTGTTTTACCGCGCAGCTTCAGTGAATCCGACACGTACAGAAAATTCTCCGAATGGCCCGCGAACAGCAGGGCATCGGGTTTCATCAACGGCACAAAGCGCGAGAGGATCTTGCGCTGGGTCGCCTTGTCAAAATAAATCATCACGTTACGGCAAAAGATGACGTCGAACTGGCCCGTCAATGGCCAGCCGTCGGCCAGCAGGTTGAGCGGCTTGAAGGTGATCATCTGGCGCAGTTCAGGACGCACCCGCACCTGCCCTTCACGGTCGCCCTTGCCGCGCAAGAAAAAGCGCCGCGCACGGTCGGCCGGCATCTTGTCGAGCCGGTCCAGGTTGTAGACGCCATTGGCGGCCGTGGCCAGCACATTCGTGTCGATGTCCGTGGCGATGATGGTGACGGGCGGCGTGAGCGTATTGAACGCCTCGCACACCGTCATGGCGATCGAATACGGCTCCTCGCCGGTGGAACTGGCCGAACACCAGATGGTGATCGGCCCGCTCAGTTTTTTCACATGCTCGGCCAGCAGCGGGAAGTGATGCGCCTCGCGGAAGAACGACGTCAGGTTGGTCGTCAGCGCATTCGTGAACGCTTCCCACTCGTCGCCCATGCGGCCCGCTTCCAGGTCGTCCAGGTAGCGGACGAACGAGGAGATGCCGGTCGCGCGCAGCCGCCTGGCCAGGCGGCTGTAGACCATCTCCTGCTTGCTGTCGGCCAGCGCGATGCCGGCCCGCTTGTAAATCATGGCGCGGACCCGTTCGAAGTCCTTGCCAGTGAAATCAAATTCCTTGACCGAATCCGTTTTAGTTTGCGGCATTTTGTTTTTACCTCTCTATGACTACTCTGACCAATGCCTTTGCAAGTATAACTAGCGGGACCGGGTTGGCGTCAGAACTCTTCCCAATCGTCGCCGCCGGCCGCCGCCAGCTTTTTCGCGGGCGGTGGCGTGCCGGCTTGCGCCGCCGTTGCCACCCGCCGTGTAGTTGCCGCCACACCCGGTACCGGCCGTGCCGCCACCTTGGCTACAGGCGCGGACGCGGGCATGGCTGCCGGCGCCGCGCTCTCGCCGTCCAGCTTGAAGATGCTGACGGCGTCGGCCAGTTTCTGCGCCTGGTCCTGCATGCTTTCGGCGGCCGCCGCCGCTTCCTCGACCAGCGCCGCATTTTGCTGCGTCATCTGGTCCATCTGCGCGATGGCCTGGTTCACTTCCTCGATGCCGTGGCTCTGCTCCTGCGTCGCCGCCGTGATCTCGCCCATGATGTCGGCCACCTGCCGGATCGACGTGACGATCAGACCCATGGTCTGCCCCGCCTCGTCCACCAGACGGCTGCCGGCATCGACCTTGTCGACCGAGTCGCCGATCAAGCCCTTGATTTCCTTCGCCGCGCCGGCCGATCGTTGCGCCAGATTGCGCACTTCCGACGCCACCACCGCAAAACCGCGTCCCTGCTCGCCTGCGCGCGCCGCTTCGACGGCCGCATTCAGCGCCAGGATATTCGTCTGGAACGCAATGCCGTCGATGACGCCGATGATGTCGACGATCTTGCGCGAACTGTCCTTGATGGAACCCATGGTGTCGACCACTTGCGACACCACCTTGCCGCCCTGCTCCGCCACCGACGACGCCGACACTGCCAGCTGGTTGGCCTGGCGCGCGTTGTCCGCGTTCTGCTTCACGGTCGACGTCAGCTCTTCCATCGACGACGCCGTCTCTTCGAGCGAACTGGCCTGCGTTTCCGTGCGCGCCGACAGGTCCGCATTGCCGCTGGCGATCTCGCGCGACGCCACGGTGATGGTGTCCGTCCCGGTGCGCACGTCGCTGACCGTCTGCACCAGGCTCTCGTTCATGTCCTTGAGCGCCTGCTGCAGCGCGCTCGTTTCATCCTTGCCTTCGACCACCACGCGCGAGGTCAGCTCGCCGGCCGCCACCTTCTGCGCCACGGCCACTGCACCGGACAATGGCACCGTGATCGAGCGCGTGATGAAGATGGCGCACCAGGCGCCGATCGCCACGGCCGCGCCGCCCAGGATGAACAGTACCATCATCAGGCGCGCATCGGCCGCCAGCGAGTCATCCATGAAGCTTTGCTGCGCCACGTGCTGCAAGTCGAGCAGCTTGTTGATATCGGCCAGGGTCGTCTTGTTCAAGGGATCGATGCGGGTGGCGATCACCTTCGCCGCGCCCTCGCTGTTAAACGCCAGCACCTGTCCCATCGCTTCCTTGAAGGCGGCATCGACTTCGCCGTCGATCTTGGCGATATTGGCCAGCAGCGCCTTCTCGCCATCGGACAGGCCCAGGGTGGCCAGCTTGCCGCGGGCGCCGTCGTACAGCTTGCGCTGCTCGCGCACCTTGCCCTCTTCCGCCTGCATCAGGCTCACATCGCCCTGCAGGCCGATATTGCGCATGGCGATACCGGTTTCCAGCATCGCGCTTTTCATCTGCGACGCCTGCGTATTCTTTTCGCTTGCCAGCTCCAGCCCCGTGAGCAGCTGGGCCTTGTTACGGTAATTCAGTGCATTCGCCGAAACGATCACCACCACCAGGATGGCGAGAATGCTGCCGAAACCTATCCCCAGCCGGGTGCCTATCTTGAAATCGCGCAAACTCATTACAGTCTCCAATATTTATGTGAACGGCGCCCGTTCAACCGGACGGCGCCGTGTTGTGGCCGGGTCTCTGTCGGACCTTGCAGCCTGCCGGCGCGCCTCTGGCAAGTAACCCCCAATAAATTATTATGATTTCTGACTTCCATAACCGGCGCTGTGCGGTGTTGCCCGCAGCTGGTAGTGCTCGCACTGCGTCGCTGCGGGCGCCTTGCACAGCATCCGGTTCTGTTCGTCATAAATTCACAATAATTTCCCGAGGATTACTTTCCCGCGCCGGTACATGCATATCTGTAGTGATTCTTTGCGTTCTAAAACGGCGGCGCACCGGGCGCCGCCTTGCTGCCGCTTAGGCCGCCAGCTTGTCGATCAGGCCCATCTCGCTGCTCGACATCAGTTTGTCGATGTCGACCAGGATCAGCATGCGCTCGTCGATGGTGCCCAGGCCGATCATGTAGTCGGTCGAGAAGGCTGTGCCCATTTCCGGCGCCGGCTTGACCTGCTCCGGCGTCAGGGTGGTGACGTCGGAAACGCTGTCGACCACCATGCCGACGATACGGCCGCCGATGTTCAGGATGATCACCACCGTGAACTGGTCGTACACGGGCGTGCCCAGGTTGAACTTGATGCGCATGTCGACCACCGGGATGATGATGCCGCGCAGGTTGATCACGCCCTTGATGAATTCAGGCGCGTTGGCGATGCGGGTGACCGCTTCGTAACCACGAATCTCCTGGACCTTCAGGATATCGATGCCGTACTCTTCGGAGCCCAGGGTGAAGGCCAGGAATTCACGGCCGGCGATGTCCTTGCCGTCGCCCGCATTGCTTCCGGATGTTTGTTGAGTATCTGACATGGTGCGTTTTCCTATCTTTATCTATCGGTATTACGAAAAAATGGACTCGTCGGCCAGCTGGCGAGAGGAACGGATGAGGGCGGCGACATCGAGAATCAGCGACACGCCGCCATCGCCCAGGATGGTGGCGCCGGAAATGCCCACCACCTTGCGGTAATTCGATTCGAGGTTTTTCACCACGACCTGCTGCTGCCCCACCAGGTCGTCGACAAACAGGGCCGCCTTGCGCCCTTCCGTCTCGAGGATCACGCAGATGCCTTCCGAGGGACTGGTAAAGCGCGGCGCGATGTCGAACATCTGGTACAGCGGAATCAAGGGCAGATATTCGCCGCGCACTTTCACCACCTGCCCCTTGCCGCTGATGTCCTTGATGTCCTCAACGGCTGGCTGCAACGATTCGATGACAAAGCCCAGCGGTAAAATATACACCTCGTCGCCAACGCGGATCGACATGCCGTCCAGGATGGCCAGGGTCAGCGGCAGCGAAATGGAAATCGTCGTGCCGAAACCCTTGGCCGAACGGATGTCGACGACGCCGCCCATGGCGCTGATATTGCGCTTGACGACATCCATGCCCACGCCGCGGCCCGACACGTCGGTGACCGCTTCGGCGGTGGAAAAGCCGGGTGCAAAAATCAGCTGCCACACGTCGGCGTCGCTCATCGACTCGGACACGTCCAGGCCCTGCTGCGCAGCCTTGGCCAGGATGCGCTCGCGGTTCAGTCCCGCGCCGTCATCGGATACTTCGATGATGATGTTGCCGCCCTGGTGGCTGGCCGAGAGGAACAGACGTCCCGCCTCGGTCTTGCCGGCGGCCACGCGGGCGGCCGGCATTTCCACGCCATGGTCGATACTGTTGCGCACCAGGTGCGTGAGCGGATCGACGATGCGCTCGATGAGGCCCTTGTCCAGTTCCGTGGCGGCGCCATTCGTGATGAAGTCGACCTTCTTGCCCAGTTTCGTCGCCAGGTCGCGCACCATGCGCGGGAAGCGCGAGAAGACGAAATCCATCGGCATCATGCGGATCGACATCACCGCTTCCTGCAAGTCGCGCGTATTGCGCGTCAGGTGGCTGACGCTGTCGAGCAGTTTTTCATGCAGCATAGGATCGAGCGCGCTGGCGCGCTGCTCGATCATCGCCTGCGTGATCACCAGTTCGCCCACTAGGTTGATCAGCTGGTCGACTTTTTCGATCGAGACGCGGATCGACGACGATTCGGCGCCGGCCTTGTCGCCCTCTTTCTTGGCCGGTTTCTTTTCCTGCTCCGCTTCGGCCACGGCGCTCGCCACGGCCGGCGCGGCGGCAGCGCTGGCGTTGCCCGCCTTGGCCGCGTCTGCGCGAATCTGTTCGAGGGGCTGGAAGAATCCGTAACCCTGTTCGGCGTCGCTCTGCACGCCGGCGGCGGCGCGGATATCCTCGATCGGCTGGAAGAAGCCGTAACCGGGATCGGCCGCGCCCGGCGCGCCAGGAGTGCCTGGCAGCGGGTCGAAGAAACCGTAGCCTTGCGCCTTTTCCTGCGCCGCGCGGGCCGCTTCGGCCTCGCCTGGCGCCAGTGGCGGCGCCTGCGTGATCACCATGTCGTCGGGATTGAGCACGAACGAGCAGATGGCCAGGATATCGTCCAGGCTTTCATGCGTCGTCACTTCCAGCACCTTGCGCGCGTCGGGCAGGCTCGTTACGGCGACGTCGCCCAGCAAGCCCAGTTCGGCCGCCAGCGCATCGACTTCGCGCGGCTCCATGGCCGGCAGTTCCAGGCGGATGCGGTGGCCGCCGGCATGGCTGACGGCGGCCTTTTCCGCCGTGTGGAAGGCCGGCGCGACGGGCGTGAGCGCGGCCACGGGCACGTCCTGCGAGAACGACTGCAGCATCATGCGCACATTGGCCACGGCATCCTGGTCGACGGCGCTGCCCAGGCGATGGCCGTCGAGCTGCATCTTGAGGATGTCCTTGGCCGCCAAAAAGGCGTCGACGTGTTCCGCCGTCAGGGCCATCTGGCCCTGACGGATGCGGTCGAGCAGCGACTCGAGGATGTGCGTCACCTCGCTCATGTCGGAGAGGCCGAACGTCGATGCGCCGCCCTTGATCGAGTGGGCGGTGCGGAAAATGGCATTCAGATCTTCGGCGTCGGGCGCCGCAATATCAACGGCCAGCAGCAGCCGTTCTTTTTCAGCCAGCAGTTCTTCGGCCTCATCGAAAAAGACCTGAAAAAACTGGCTAATATCGATGGTCATAGGGTGACTCCGTCAATTGCATCATTGCGCTGCGCGGCTGGCATCAGCCGATCACCTTCTTGACCACTTCGATCAGGCGTTGCGGATCGAAGGGCTTGACCAGCCAGCCATTGGCGCCGGCGGCACGGCCCTTCGATTTCATCTCGTCCGACGACTCCGTCGTCAGCATCAGGATGGGCACCTTCTGGTAGGTCGGCAATTCACGCAGCAGCTTGATCAGTTCCAAGCCATCCATGCGCGGCATGTTCTGGTCCGTCAATACCAGGTCTACGGTTTGCAGCTTGGCTTTTTCCAGTCCGTCCTGGCCGTCCACGGCCTCCACCACCTGGTAACCGGCGGCTTTCAGGCTGAACGCCACCATCTGGCGCAATGAGCTGGAATCGTCCACTGCAAGTATCGTTTTGGCCATCTTTGCTCCCACTTATTCCGGGCATCCTGCCCGAGTATTTGATTAATCAATCCATGCGACCACAAGCGCTCCGCACTGGCATGCTAGAACAGCTCGATGTCGCCGCTTTCCAAATGCTGTTGACTGACAGCCTTGCGCAGCACGCTGCGCAACTCCAGGCTTTGAATCGCCAGCGCCATGCTGACCCGACCCAGCAAGGCGACAATTTCTTCATTGTCGCTCTCCGGCAACATCTCCGCGCCATGCTCGCCCAGGGTCCCGAGGAACTCGCGCAAGCCCGTCACGCGCTTCAGGGTGCGCTCGATCAGCTGGCTCGTCATGTCCTGAAACTGCATGCTGGTGATGGCGGCATTCACATAGCCCCCCACCTCATCCTGCAACGCCAGCAGTTTTTCGCGCTGCTGCTCGGCCGGAATACCGCCGTCGAGCAGCAGCGCGATAGTGTCTTGCTGCGCAGCGACGGCTGCGTGTATCGCCATGAAATTGAAGGACAGCTTCTCGATCGCCTCTTCCAGCAAGATGCCGGTCTGCACCAGGTCGGTTTCCACCTCCGTCAAGTGCTTGCGGCCATGGTCCGACACGCCAGACAGCAGGCGTTTTACATGCGAGCCAAGTATTTTCTTTCTTGTCATAAAGGTCTCATTGTTTCAATACACCACGCGTCGACAGCCTTGCGTGTTATTTTTTCGCCGCTGCCGGGGCCGGGACTGGCGCCGCCGCGGGCGGCGCACCGGCAGCCAGCCCTGAAGCGACAGCGGCGGAAGCGGCATCGGTCACCGGCAGCTCGATCGCCGAACCATCGCGCAAGACATTTTCTTCCGTGCGCTTGTTCATGACGATGATACTGATGCGCCGGTTGATCGGATTGAAGGGATCGAGCTTGTCCAGGTGGGCGGCCGAGCCCAGTCCCACCACGCGCAAGACTTTTTCTTCCTTCATGCCGCCGATCACCAGTTCGCGCCGCGACGCATTCGCGCGGTCGGCCGACAATTCCCAGTTGCTGTAGCCTGCATCGCTCATATAGGGCGTCGAATCCGTATGGCCGGACAGGCCGATGCGGTTCGGCACTTCATTGAGCACGGAGCCGATGGCGTGCAGGATTTCCTTGGTGTACGGTTGCAGGTTCGCATTGGCGAGCGCAAACATCGGACGGTTCTGCTCGTCGACGATCTGGATGCGCAAGCCTTCGCTGGTAATATCGAGCAGCAGCTGGTTCTTGTATTTTTTCAGCAGGGGATTGGCGTCGATGGTCGCTTCGATGCGCGCCTTGAGCGCCTGCAGGCGCTTGCCTTCCTCGCGTTCGAGCGCCGCCTTGGCGGAATTGAGGTCGAACGATTTGCGCTGCTGCTCTTCCTGCGCCTTGCGCACCTGCCCATCCTGGCGCGACAGGTCCTGGCCGCCGCCCTGGATCACGGAATTGCTTTCGCCGCTGCCGGAGCCCCCGGCCATGGCCACTTTCAACGGCGTCTTGAAGAATTCGGAAATGCCGTTCAAGTCGCCCTTCGAGGTGGAGCCGAGCAGCCACATCAGCAGGAAGAAGGCCATCATGGCCGTGACAAAGTCGGCGTAGGCGATTTTCCACGCCCCGCCATGGTGTCCGCCAGCCGTCTTCTTGATACGTTTGACGATAATCGGGCGCATGCCTTCATCGGCCATGGCGTCCCCCTTCCGTGTGCTGCAAATGACTCATGGTGTCCAGGCGTATATTCACTGCTTACTTCGTTTTCGATTTCTTGATGTGGTCTTCCAGCTCATTGAACGTCGGGCGCTCGGTCGAGAACAGCACCTTGCGGCCGAACTCCACGGCCAGCGCCGGCGCATAGCCGTTCAGGCTGGCCAGCAGCGTCACTTTCACGCACTGGAACATCTTGCTCGACTCTTCCAGCTTCTGCTCCAGCAGGCTGGCCAGCGGGCCGACGAAACCATAGGCCAGCAAGATGCCGAGGAAGGTGCCGACCAGCGCGTGCGCGATCAGCATGCCCAGCTCGGCCGGCGGTATGCCCACCGACTCCATCGTGTGCACCACGCCCATCACGGCGGCGACGATACCGAACGCGGGCAAGCCGTCGCCCACCTTGGCGATCACGTGGGCCGGCACGGCGCCTTCGTGATGGTGCGTCTCGATTTCGTTGTCCATCAGGTTTTCAATCTGGAACGCATCCATATTGCCCGATACCATCAGGCGCAGGTAATCGGTCATGAATTCGACGATGTGGTGGTCGGCCAGCACCGCCGGATACTTGGAAAACAGCGGGCTCTCTTCCGGCTTGTCGATATCGCCTTCGATCGACATCAAGCCTTCCTTGCGCACCTTGCTGAGCACTTCAAACAACAGCGACATCAGCTCCATGTACAGGTCTTTGGTATAGCGCGATCCCTTGAACAGGCTGGGCAAGGCGGCGATCGTTGCCTTGATGGCCTTGTTATTGTTACCAACAAGGAAGGCGCCCAGGGCGGCGCCGCCGATCATCAGCAACTCCAGCGGCTGGAACAGCGCCGCCAGATGGCCGCCGGCCATTGCGAAGCCGCCAAAGACCGAGGCGCAGACGATGATGTATCCGATTATGACTAACAAGTGCCCTGACTCCCAATAATGGCCGCGGCTGTATGCGCGGCATGTTCAAACCTGTTCCTGTCTTTTGGCGGCTGCGCCGCCGGTAAAGATTGCGGCAAAAAAGCAACCGGAAGTTAATTGAAATGTGCTGCTTTTCAATGCAAATCCGAGAAAATGCCGTGTGGAACTACAATAACGTGAGATTGCCCCACGGGCAAGCAAATAACGCAGACAATTGCTTAAAAGCACCATATGTAAAGCAAAGGACCACCCTCTGTGGCGGCGATGGTCTTATCGGGCTCGCGTGCCGCAATCCGGAATTCGTAACTAAGAAGCATGCTACCGGGCAACATTTCCTTTTCCGCCTTATTCCACAGGGCCGCCATCGCCGCCGGCGACAGGTAGGCAAACACGGCATCGTAGCGGCCGAAGTCGAGCGCTTCGTAATCGCCGCGCAGGAAGCGCGCGCGGCTGCCTGCCAGCCGCGCGCGCAAGCGGCTGGCCAGCCAGGGCAGCGGCGCCAGCTCGATGCCGGAAAACTGCCCGTCGGGCCGGCGCCGCGCCAGGTCCAGCACAAGGCCGCCCAGGCCGCTGCCGATATCGACCAGGCGCACGCCGGGACGGTCCGCGATCAGCTCGGCCACGGCCTGCCACACCTTCGGCCCCGACGGATAAAACGGCACTTGCGTGCGGAACGTGGACCAGTACAGGCTCAACAGGAAAACAAAGGCCGCCAGGAACACGGCCGGAGGCCAGTCGAGCAGGCTGGCGCCCAGCAAGGCGGGCGCAAACAGCAGGCCGATGGCGCACCACCAGCGGGCCAGGCCCGCGCGCCAGGTAATAAGCGCCGCCAGCACGCCCTGCACCAGCGCCACGGCCGGCAGCGACATGGCCACGCCCGCGCGCGCCAGGCCATATACCAATAGCAACATCAAGGGAAAGGCCAGCACCTGGATCAGGATGGCCTTGAGCGCGGGCGCGCGCAGGATTTGTTGCAGCATGGGGTAGTCAGAGAAGGAAAACGCCAGTGTAAGCGATGACGACATGAAAAAGCCGGAGTGCGGTCAGGCGACCGGCTCCGGCTTATTTTCTGTCTTTGACCCGTCCTGGAATAAGTTGACACTTTTTCGTTACAGAGAAGGAGTGTCCGATGGAACAAGGGTTTCGACGCAGTCAGCGAGATTACAGCCTGGCTTTTAAATTGAGCGTTGTCGAGCAGGTTGAAAAAGGCGAGATGACGTACAAGCAGGCGCAAACGCGCTACGGAATACAGGGTCGGTCGACAGTTTTGGTATGGTGTCGCAAACACGGCCTGCAGGATTGGACGCATCCCAGGGGCCGAAGCCAACGGAGAGCGACCATGACAGACACACCAGCCAGGCCACTGACGCCAGAGCAGCGCATCAAGGAGCTGGAGCGTCAGCTCAAGGAAGAAAAACAGAAATCCGCGCTGTTCGAGGCGGTTCTCGACGTTCTGCGTGACGAATACGGGGTGCCGGTAAAAAAGCCTTTGGGCAGGTCATCGCGCGCAAGCAAGTCGAAGGATTAAGCGTCGAACGGGCCTGCCGCTGTGTCGGCATCAGCCGCCAAGCGTATTACCAGCGCCGTCAGCGCGAGCGACATTGCCTGGACAGGGCGCAAACTGTCGTCAAGCTGGTGCAGCCGATACGCCTGCGCCAGCCACGCATCGGCACGCGCAAGCTGCACAGCATGCTCGGTGCAGCCTTTTCCGGTGCAAAAATCAAATTGGGACGCGATGGACTCTTTAATATCTTGCGCCAGGAGCGGCTGCTGGTGCAACCACAGCGGGCCTATCATAAGACCACGAATAGCCATCACCGCTTCCGGCGCCATCCCAATTTACTCAGGGAGGGGCCGGGACAAGTGCTCGCCACGCGGCCGGAGCAGGTGTGGGTAGCCGATATCACGTATCTCCCGACCGCCGGAAAATTCGTCTATCTGAGCTTGGTAACGGATGCGTATTCGCGCAAGATCGTGGGCTATCACGTGCACGCAAGCCTGCAAACCGAAGAGGTCAGCGAGGCCTTGAAGATGGCCCTGCGAGCACGACAGCGCAAGACGCCGCTGATCCATCATTCAGACAGGGGCATCCAGTACTGCTCGACTTACTATCAAGAAATTCATCGTCGTCATGGACTGACTTGCTCCATGACCGACGGCTACGACTGCTATCAGAATGCGCTGGCCGAACGTATCAACGGCATTCTGAAAGGCGAGTTCTTGCTGAATCGACCTGCAGACCTGAAACAGGCGAGCAAAATGGTGGCGCAATCGGTGCGGATATACAACCAGGAACGACCACATACGGCCTTGAAGTACAAAACGCCCGATGCGGTGCATCGGGCGTTTGTGCAGCAATAAATACTGTCAACCTATTTTAGGACTGGACACTTATGCAGGGCTCAGACAACCGCGCCCGGCGCAACAGCGGCCGCTTCATCGCGCGCCTTCTTGGTCTTGCCGGCGCGCGAAGGCATGTGGCACAGGCCGCACACATAATCGGCGTTCAGGTCGAGGCAATTGACGACAAACTTGCCGCCGCACTTGCCGCAGGGCGCCATGTCCAGCATCTTGCTGCTGAAAAAGCGCACCAGGGTCCAGGCCCGCGTCAGCGACAGCAGGGGCTCTTCGCCCGCTTCGGGCGGCATCTGTTCCAGATACAGCTTATACGCCTTCATCACGGCTTCGATGCCCGTGGCGCCCGCGTGGTCGACGAGGAATTTATGGATGTTGATGAACAGCGAGGAATGGATATTCGGTTGCCAGGTGAGGAACCAGTCGGTGGAAAACGGCAGCATGCCCTTGGGCGGCGAGACGCCCTTCAATTCCTTGTACAGATTCAGCAGGCGCTCGCGCGACAGCGAGACTTCCGTCTCCAGCAGTTGCAGGCGTGCGCCCAGCTGTATCAATTCGATGGCCAGCTGGATTTCCTGCGCTTCCGATACGACACTTTTCTTGGCCATGCTGTGTACTCCGCGACTGACTGATACTGACTAACTGATACTGACTGATAAGGCTACCGGCAAAATGTTCAGGGCAATGCAACGCCGCCATCGACGTTTGATGGCAACCTTAAGCGATTTCTTCGACGCCTTGGCCGGCCATGAGGATGGCAGCGTGCGACTGGGCCAGCGAGCGGTCTTTATTGTAGTTCGTCAGCATGCCCAGGATGGCGCTGTCGTCGAAGCGGAAGCGGGCCAGCATCATGTTGCCGCCAGCGAGCTTGAGGATCTGCGCATTGCTCATGCCTTCGATCAGTTCGGCGATGTCGGCGGCGATGCCCAAACGGAAGATGGCCGTTACCTTGTCCGCACGAATCATTTGCTGGGCCAGCATCAGGTAGCTCAGGTTAGCGTCGCGAATCTCAGCCATCATGTCGTTAGCAGTCATTTCCATCTCCTCAATCCGTTGAATTCAGCTGGCGTTGTGTGTTGCCAGTGAGATACATTCTGCAGGAGCAACATTAAATGCAACAGAGGCGTAGCGCTGTATTTTTGGTCGGGCAATAGCGGATGGGACCGTAGGTGTTTGTCTGACAAACACTGCTCGATCATGGTCGCACGCCAGCAACGGCGCGGATGTGGGAGGTTGGCTCTGCGGCGGGTTTACCCGACTTTGGGCCTGTAAAAAATATCACTTTTTTACAACAACTTGATCGGAATCAAGCCTGTCTACCTAGATAACGGCCGCCTTGGCAGGAACTTTAGGGCTTTTTCGAAAAATATTTCAAAGACCCGCATTCTTTTTTGGCCGGTTTGACACCGTTCATGTAATCGTTGACGGCGGCGTCTGGCGAAACTTTAGGGCGATTTGAAAATATTTTTAAAAATCGTGATTTTTTTCGTTGACGCCCCGCAGGCAGGCTCTTTTCACGCTGCAGCCAGGGTGGAAATTCCGCTTTTCGGCGCGGATTTGCTACACTGCCTGCTCCCGCACAATACTTTAAGCTTCAAGCAATATTGCGCCATTGAGACAAGTATCAACATGAAAGCCACCATGATTTCTCGACATGACTGCAGCGCGCGCGACCTCGACGATCCCCTGGCGCCCCTGCGCCAGCAATTCGACTTGCCGCAAGGCGTGATTTACCTCGACGGCAATTCCCTGGGCGCGCGGCCGAAAGCGGCGCTGGCCCGCGCCCAGCACGTCATCACGGCCGAATGGGGCACGGACCTGATCCGCAGCTGGAATACGGCCGGCTGGTTCGACCTGCCCAAGCGCCTGGGCGACCGCCTGGCCCCGCTGCTCGGCGCGCAGACTGGCGAAGTGGTGATCACCGACACCACCTCCGTCAACCTGTTCAAGGCCCTGGCCGCCGCCCTGCAGATGCAGGCCAGCGACCCCGCGCAGGCCTCGCGGCGCATCATCGTCAGCGAACGCAGCAACTTCCCCACCGACCTGTACATGGCGCAAGGCCTGGCCGCCTGGCTCGACCGGGGCTACCAGCTGCGCCTGGTCGACAGTCCGGATGAACTGGCGCAAGCCATCGATGCCGATTGCGCCGTCGCCATGCTCACGCACGTCAATTACCGCACCGGCTACCAGCACGACATGGCCGCCATCAGCAGCCATTGCCACGCGCAAGGCGCGCTGGCGCTGTGGGACCTGGCCCATTCGGCCGGCGCTGTGCCGCTGGACCTGAACGGCGCCGGCGCCGACCTGGCCGTCGGCTGCACCTATAAATACCTGAACGGCGGCCCCGGCTCGCCCGCCTTCATCTGGGTGCCGGAAAAGCACCAGGCGCGCTTCCGCCAGCCCTTGTCCGGCTGGTGGGGCCACGCCACGCCGTTTGCCATGGACCCGGGCTACACGCCGGCCGACGGCATCGCGCGCGCCCTGTGCGGCACGCAACCGATTGTCTCGCTGGCACTCGTCGAATGCGGCCTCGATATCTTTGCGCAAACGAGCATGGAAGCCATCCGCCGCAAGTCGCTGGCCCTGACGGATGTGTTCATCGCGCTGGTGGAACAGCGCTGCGCCAGCCATCCGCTGGGCCTCGTCACGCCGCGCGAGCATGCACGGCGCGGCAGCCAGGTCAGCTTCACGCACCCGCACGGCTATGCCGTGATGCAGGCGCTGATCGCGCGCGGCGTAATCGGCGACTACCGCGAGCCGGCCATCATGCGCTTCGGCTTCACGCCCCTGTACACGAGCTTTGCCGACGTGTGGGACGCGGTAGAAATCCTGCGCGACATCCTCGACACCCAAGACTACGACATCGCCGCCAAGCGCGATGCCGTCACCTGAACCATCCCATGAGCGACGACAAGAATATGAACAAGGAAAACACCAGCGGCTGCCCCATGCATGCCGGCGGCCAGGATGCGCAGTGGCATGGCGCGCAGATGGATTTCAGCGAATCGATGAGCTACGGTAACTATCTGGCGCTGGACCGCATCCTGACGGCCCAGCACCCGCTGTCGCCGAACCACAACGAAATGCTGTTCATCGTGCAGCACCAGACCAGCGAATTGTGGATGAAGCTGATGCTGCACGAAATGCACGCCGTGCGCGCCAACCTGCAAAGCGGCGACCTGGCGCCCGCGTTTAAAATGCTGGCCCGCGTGGCGCGCATCATGGACCAGCTGGTCCATGCCTGGGACGTGCTGGCCACCATGACGCCGCCCGAATACACGGCGATCCGGCCCTACCTGGGCGCCTCGTCCGGCTTCCAGTCCTTCCAGTACCGCGAAATCGAATTCATTTTGGGGAACAAGAACGCCGCCCTGCTCAACGTGCACACGACGGCGCCCGATACCTACACGGTGCTCGACGCCGCCCTGCGCACGCCGTCCGTCTACGACGAAGCCATCAAACTGCTGGCGCGCAGCGGCTTGCATATCGCTCCCGAGCGCCTGGACGCCGACTGGACCCTTCCCACCGCCTCCGACGCCTCGGTCAAGGCGGCGTGGCTGGAAGTCTACCGCGACCCGTCGAAACACTGGGCCCTGTACGAACTGGCCGAAAAGCTGGTCGACCTGGAAACGGCCTTCCGCTTCTGGCGCTTCCGCCACGTGACGACGGTCGAGCGCATCATCGGCTTCAAGACGGGCACGGGGGGCACGGCGGGCGTGAGCTATTTGCGCAAGATGCTCGACGTGGTATTGTTCCCGGAACTATTCGCCCTGCGCACTGAGTTATAACTTAAGGAGCCTCGATGTCGCCTCTCGTCCTGACCCTGGCCGGCCTGTGGAATTCCGGGCCTCAGCACTGGCAAACCCATTGGGAAGCGCGCCACCCGCAATGGTCGCGCGTGCCGCACCGGGAATGGCAGACGCCGGACAAGGACGAATGGGTGGCGGAGCTCGACCGCGCCATCGCCGCCTGCGAGCGGGCGCCCGTGCTGGCCGCGCACAGCCTGGCCTGCACGCTGGTGGCCCATTGGGCGGCCAGCGGCTCGCCGCACAGGATCGCCGGCGCCTTCCTCGTCGCCCCCAGCGATGTGGAAGCGCCGTCCTACCCGTCCGGCACCACGGGGTTCTCTCCCATGCCGCTGCAAGCCTTGCCGTTTCCCAGCCTGGTAGTGGCCAGCGGCGATGATCCCTACGTCAGCTTCGCGCGGGCGCGCGCGTTTGCCGCCGCCTGGGGCAGCGACTTCACCATGATCGGCGACGCCGGCCATATCAATGGCGACGCCGGCTACGGCCCCTGGCCGGACGGCGAACAGCTGCTGCTGGACTTCTGCGCCGCGCACCAGCCCTGAACCGGGGCACGCACGCGCGCACGATAGACGCGCCCGCATTTGCCCACAAGTAAGAACGCAGGCAGAATCGTGGCCTTTCCATTGCGGCGCCCCGGCGCCAGCCTCACGATGAAACGTCTGCTCTTGCCAGTTCTCCTGCCCTTGCTGCTTTGCTCCGCCCTCGCCCACGGCGCGCCCTTCTACGAAGGCAAGACCCTCGCCCATCCCGCCATCACGGCATCGCAGGACAGCGGCCTCGACATCGCTTTTCTCAAGGAAAAAGAGGGCGTCAACGGCTATTACTGCGAGTGCACGAACAGCGCTTCGAAAACCTTCCTGCTCGACCAGTTCGGCAACGCCGTCATCCGCTCCGTCTTTTATGCATCGCTGGACAAGGAATCGGATACCAGCGTGCAAACCATGCTGGTGCTGTTCCGCCAGGACGGCAAGAACGGCCTGCGCGCCTACCGCTACCACCGCAGCTCCGGCAAGTACCGGCGCCTCGACGGCTTGCAGCCGGCCCTGAACCGCATCGTGGCGCAAAGCGCCGCTCCCAACGCGGGCCAGGTCAAGGCCGCGCTGGCCAAGCTGGCGCCGATGGACTACAGCGTCGCGCGCGGCAAGAGCGGCAATGCGGACTTCGACGCCATCGACCATACGCAAGGCACCATCGTCGGCTACTACAGCGATGACGGCAAGCCCGTGGCGCCCGGCGGCAAGGATGCCATCACCTACAAGAAAACCTTCCTGAAAAAAGGCGAGCGTTTTCTCACCGCCAGCTACACGCTGTACAGCGACGCGGGCGCCGGCATCCTGCCCAATTACCGCCTGTGGCAAGTGACATGGGAGACGGCGCCGCAGCAGTTCACGGGCAGCGAAGACGGTCCGTCCGTCATCTACAGCCTGGCCTGGGACGACGGCTCGGTGGTGGAGCGGGGCCAGTACGCGAAGGGCAAGCGCCAGGGACTGTGGGTGCGCGAAGGCATGCACGAAGGCAGCGAAAAAGGCCATTTCGTCAACGGGCTGCAGGAAGGCATATGGTACTTCAATTATCCCAAACAGAGCGAGAGCGGCATGTACCGGGCCGGCAAGCGCGAAGGCCGCTGGACGGTCGTCAACTATGCCGATGAAGAGGAAGTGACGGGCTTCGATACCTACGCGGACGGCCAGCTGAACGGCCCGCACGAACGCCGCATGGGCGGCAAAGTGCGCACGCGCGGCAACTACGTCAACGGCGCGCGCCACGGCGCGTGGATCACGGAAGACGGCGACGGCAGCTTTATCGACGGCTTGCGCGACGGGCCATGGAAGCTCAAGCTCAAGGACGGTGTCACGCAAAGCGTCACTTTCGTGAAAGGCAAAAAACAGGGCGAAGCCATCGACACGGATGCGCAAGGCGCGCTGCGCGTGCGCGACCATTACCAGGCCGGCGTGCTCGATGGCAGCCGCACGCGCTACCTGGGTCCGGCCGGCAAGGAATACGTGGTCTACACGGCCACCTACCGCAACGGCCAGCTGGACGGGCGCGAACAGGCGTTCGACGACAGCGGCAAGATCCTGCGCCTCGACACCTTGTGGGACAACGGCAAGAAGCAGGGCCTCGATGCGCGCTACTACCCGAACGGCAAGCCGGAACGCCTGGCCGTCATCGACCAGGGCAGGCTGCTCACGCACCTGCGCGAATACTATGAAGACGGCCAGCTGCTCAACGACATCCACCGCTGCACCTTCAAGGAGTACGGCAGCACGCGCGACGACGTGTGCGAGTACCACCACATGTACTACCCGGACGGCAAGCCGCAGTACTACTATGCCTTCCAGTACGGCCAGCGCCAGGAAGGCTATTCGAACTACCCGAACGGCAAGCGCAAGGATGAACTGCTGGTCGACCGCGCAGCCGACACCTCCGTCGTCAACGCATACTATGAAAGCGGCCAGCTCAAATGCACGGAGCCGCGCAGCGGCCACAGCACGCGCACGGTGAATGGCCAGACCATGATCAGCTACGCTTCTGCCGACCGCGATGGCGACAATATCTGCTACCACCCGAACGGCAAGGTGGCCAGCATTTACACCTTCCGCAAGCGCGTGCTCGTCGAGTGCGGCAAGCGCTACGACGACACGGGCAAGCAGACGTTCCCGGGACCGGAAGGCTGCCCTCCTCCCAGGAAAGTCGACTACCCGATAGGACTGTGACAATGACGCAAGCAAGACAGCCGCAGTGCATCCAGAACCCCGAGCGCATCGATGCCGGGGCGATCCGCGCCGCCATCGCGGGCGGCCAAGAGGTGCTGGTGCAGTTCAATACCCTGGGCGAGCCAACGCCGCTGCTGGCCGACCTCGACGCCCTGGCCGCCACTTGCGGCACGGCGCTGACCATCCGCATCTACGGCTACGACCCGAGGGTGTTCGATACCCGCATCCTGCGCGCGCTGCCGCATGTGGCCAGCCTGTCCATCGACTGCCACCGCAACGCCCTGTATCTGGAAACCCTGGGCGAGCTGCGCCACCTGAAGCGCCTGAGCCTGGGCGTGTACGAACTAGGGCAAGCCGACATCCTGCAGCTGGACAATTTGCGCGCCCTCGAATACCTGAACCTGGGCGAATCTGCCAGGAACAATATCGACCTGGCGCCCCTGCGCCAGTATGCGCACCTGGCCAGCCTCGTCATCGAAGGCCACAGCCAGCATATCGAGACCCTGGCCAGCCTGCCGGCGCTGCATGACCTGTCGCTGTACCGCATCAAGAACACCGTGCCGCTGGATTTCATCTCGGAGATGAGCCGCCTGGACAGGCTGCTGCTGCAACTGGGCGGCCGCGAATCGCTCGCCCACATCGAGGCGCCGCTGTTGAGGAAACTGGAAGTGATACGCGTGCGCGGTCTGGAAACGCTGGGCGATATCGGCCGTTTCCCGCTGTTGCAGGCGCTATGGGTGGAAGACCAGATCAAGCTGCGGCAGATCGCGCTGGGGGCCAATTCCGTGCTCGAACGCCTGAACTTGCACACCTGCAAGACGCTCGACAGCCTGCCCGGCCTGGCTATCCTGCCCGCCCTGCGCCAGTTGTCGGCATCCGAGACCATGCTCGACATCGACGCGTTGCTGGCGCATGGCTTGCCCGCATCCCTGACGCATGCGCGCCTGCGCACCGGCAGGAAAACGCGCGACGACGCCATCGCCGCGCGGTTGGCGGAGCTAGGCTACACCTCAGCACCCTAAAAGCGACGCTGAAATCAGCGGCTGGCCGCCAGCCTGCGCTGCCACAGCGCCACGTCGATCATCACGCCGTCCGCGCCCGTATTGCGGATGTAGACGCGGTAGCTGCCCTGCCCCATGTCGCCATCGAGGTAGGCCGTGCGCTCGTTGCGCTGCAGCCTGGCGCCCTTGGCCAGCTGGCGGTAGCGCTCGACCACCGTGTCGAAACTGGCATAGCTGCGCAGCGCCACTTCCAGGTCGCGCGGCGGGCGGCCTTCCGCATGGTCCAGCACATTGTTCTGTTTCTTGCCCTTGAGCGTAAGCGGATAGGCAAACACGCCGGCGCCGGCCGACGTCAGCACCGTGGATTTATCGAGCAGCAGCGGCAGCAGCGCCGGCGGATACGCGGGCGGCAGCTGGGCGCGGTTCCAGCCCGGCAGGGCCGGCTGCGCCAGCACGTATTCGACGCTGGCGATCTTCTGCCCATCGGCGCCCGCTTCCTTGTCGCCCGCGATCAGCGCCAGCATGGGCGGCAATTGCCGGGCCCAGGCCAGCAGGGGTGCAGCATCCCCGACCAGCATGCCCTTGCGGTGGAACACCGTCAGCACGGCATTCGGATCGGGATTGCAGACTTTCGCCAGCGGCTGCCCCTCCAGGCGGCAATGTCCGTTCACCAGGCCAAAGGCGATGATGACGCCGCGCTTGTCGAGCAGCATGGCGCCCCGTTCGCGGCCCTGCTTGCGGTCGTTCATCGACGCCAGCAACTGGCGGCCATCGGCCAGCACGGCGCGCGTGGCGTCGCGCTTTTCGCTGATCGCTTCAAGCGCCTGTGCCAGCAGCAATTCATCGTTTTCCGTGTAGCTGCCGCGCGCGTAACCGAAGAAATCGAACAGGGCCGCGCGCACTTGCGGGTCTTCGCTCAGGCGCGGCAAGGGACCGCCGGCCAGCAGGGACGACAGGCTTTTCCCGGCCGGTGCCAAGGGCGCCGCCGTGGCGCGGGCAGGCTGGGAAAGGAGGCAGGCCGCCGCCAGCAAGGCGCCGCCCAGGGTGCGGTAATTCGAAAAGATGATATGCATGATTCTGTCTGTCGGGGGATTTGGCCGCTACCAGTGGCCACTGGCCACGCATGGCGCGCCGGCGATTCTAGCATGATGCCAGTGCCCATGCCGTGCGGCAGGCGGACGGCAGGTGCGCCGGCGCGGCTGTTATGATGGCAGCAATGACGACACCAACCCACGCCTCGACACTGCTTGTCCTCCTGCCCGGCATGGATGGCACGGCCCGGCTCTTCCACCGTTTTGACGCCGCCTTGCGCGCGCAGAGCGCCATCGACACCCAGGCCATCGCCTACCCGGCCGCGCCGCTCGATTACGCGGCGCTGGAAGCATTCGTGCGCGCGCGCTTGCCGCGGGACCGCCACTTCGTCGTGCTGGCCGAATCGTTTTCGGGACCGCTGGGGACAGCTTTGCGCGCCGATCCGCCGCCCGGCATGCAAGCCCTGATCCTGTGCTGTTCATTCGTGCGCAATCCGCGCCCGATGCTCGCGCCGCTGCGCCACCTGCTCGGCCTGGTGCCCTTTGGCACCCTGCCCGGCTTCGCCCTGCGCCAGGCGCTGCTGGCGCCGTATGCGACGCCGGCCCTGCAGGCGGAACTGGCGGCGGCACTCGCGCAAGTGCCGCCCAGCGTGCTGCGCCAGCGCCTGCGCGCCGTGCTGGAAATCGACGCCTCGCGCAGCTTCGCGCGCGGCAGCCTGCCCGTGCTGTATCTGCGCGCCCGCCATGACCGCCTGGTGCCGCCGGCGAACGCCGTGCAGATACTGCGGCAGGCAGCGGGCGCGCAACTGGTCGACATCGCCGCGCCGCACATGCTGCTGCAGGCGGCGCCGGAAGCGGCCGCCGTCGCCGTCGCCACCTTTATCGCTGGCCTGTCAGCCGCGCAGGTATCCGCTTAAACGCGCGCTGGCCAGCACGGCCAGCCAGCTCAAGCCGCCCGCCAGCACGCTGAAGTAGATGGCCCGCAGCGGATGCTGGGGCAGCAGATACGCCAGCACGGCCGCGCCCAGCAAGCCGCACAGCAGCGGTTTCACCCTGCCGGGCGGCAGCAGTGCCAGCAGCAGATTCGTGCCCGCATACACGTAAAACACCAGCAGCAAGGCCAGGCCGCCCGCCACGCCGCGCGAGCCGAGGCTGCCGAACAGCTGCGTGTACAAATAAAACCCCAGCCAGCTCAACACAATAAACAGCAGGCAGCCCAGCGCATGCGCGCCCAGGCCGGCCATCAGGCGGATTTTCACGGTTGCTTGAGTACAGGAATGAAGCGGTGGCCGCAGGCATGGCACATGAAGGTACGCGCATATTTATCCTGCAAGGCGGCGGCCTCCTTGTCCCAATTGGCGACGAAGGACGTTTGCGACAAGGCGACGGAGACGACACCCCCTGCTACGAAGATCCAGAACAGGCCATTTGCGCCAGCCTGGTAAAAGATGACGGCGGCGATGACAAAAATGATCACGCCCAACACGATCAGCCCCACTTTCTGGTGGGTCTGCATCGTCGGCCCGGCGGCCTGGCGCGACAACAAGGTCTGGCTGCGCGTATGCGCATGACCGTGGATGAAATCACCATCGATCCTGCCCGAGATATGGGTAGAGGTGCCGGAAATGCCGGAGGCATGCACCATGGAGAGACGTTGAATATTGGAACTGTCACATGCCGGGCAATGCGCCATTGCTATTTCCATAAAATAAAATAATCGCGCACTGTAGCATAAAAAAAGCCGGCCCTTTTGTGCAGAAAAGGCCGGCTTGATGACGTTTGCAGCTAAGCGATTACTTCGCCGTATTGAGCAGCAACTCGTTCAGGCGCTTGACGAAACTGGCCGGGTCGGCCAGCGAACCGCCTTCGGCCAGCATGGCCTGGTCGAACAGGATGTTGGCCCAGTCGCCGAACTTGCCGCCTTCCGCGTCCTCGTATTTCAGACGCGTCACCAGCGGGTGGTTCGGGTTGATTTCCAAAATCGGCTTCGATTCCGGCGCGCTCTGGCCCGCCGCCTTCAGCATGCGCAGCAGGTTGCCCGACAATTCGTTTTCATCGGCCACCAGGCAGGCTGGCGAATCGGTCAGACGGAACGTCACGCGCACGTCCTTGGCCTTGTCGGCCAACACGGTCTTCATCTTGACCACCAGGTCGGCGTATGAAGTTTCCGTTTCTTCGTGCTCTTTCTTTTCCGCCTCGTCTTCCAGCGCGCCCAGGTCCAGGCCGCCCTTGGCGACGGAGACCAGTTCCTTGCCTTCGAAATCCTGCAGGAAGGACAGCATCCATTCATCGACGCGGTCCGTCAGCAGCAGCACTTCGACGCCCTTCTTGCGGAAGATTTCCAGGTGCGGGCTGTTCTTGGCGGCGGCGTAGTTGTCGGCCGTGACGTAATAGATCTTGTCCTGGCCTTCCTTCATGCGCGCCACGTAGTCGGCGAACGAAGTGACTTGCTCGTCGCTGTCGTTGGCCGTCGAGGCAAAGCGCAGCAGCTTGGCCAGGCGTTCCTTGTTGGCCGCGTCTTCGCCGATGCCCTCTTTCAGCACCTGGCCGAATTCCTTCCAGAAGACGGCGTACTTGTCCTTCTTGTCCTGCTCGTCCGCGTTCGCCAGTTCTTCCAGCATGCCCAGCACGCGCTTGGTCGAGCCTTCGCGGATCACCTTGACGTCGCGCGATTCCTGCAGGATTTCGCGCGACACGTTCAGCGGCAGGTCGGCCGAGTCGATCACCCCGCGCACGAAGCGCAGGTAGGTCGGCATCAGCTGCTCGGCATCGTCCATGATGAAGACGCGCTTGACGTACAGCTTGATGCCGCCGCGCTTGTTGCGGTCCCACATGTCGAACGGCGCCTTGGCCGGGATGTACAGCAGCTGCGTGTACTCGCTGCGGCCTTCCACGCGGTTATGCGTGTGCGTGAGCGGCGACTGGAAGTCGTGCGACACGTGCTTGTAGAATTCGTCGTACTGTTCCGGCGTGATGTCGGCCTTGTTGCGGGCCCACAGGGCGCTGGCCTGGTTGACGGTTTCGAATTCGTCTTTCAGGACGGTTTCTTTTTTCTCGTCGTCCCACTCTTCCTTCTGCATCACGATCGGCAGCGAGATATGGTCCGAGTATTTGCGGATGATGGACTTGATCTTCCAGCTCGACAGCAATTCATCCTCGCCTTCGCGCAGGTGCAGGATGATGTCCGTGCCGCGCGACGGCTTGTCGATCGACTCGATGCTGTAATCGCCTTCGCCCGCCGACTCCCAGCGCACGCCTTCGGAAGCGTCCACGCCGGCGCGGCGCGTTTCGACGGTGATCTTGTCGGCGACGATGAAGCCGGAATAGAAGCCCACGCCGAACTGGCCGATCAGGGCCGCGTCCTGCTGCTGGTCGCCCGACAGCTTGCCGAAGAATTCCTTGGTGCCCGACTTGGCGATGGTGCCCAGGTGCGAGATCGCCTCGTCGCGGGTCATGCCGATGCCGTTGTCGGAAATGGTGATGGTGCGCGCATCCTTGTCGAAGCTGACCTTGATCTTCAATTCGTGATCGTTGCCGTACAGGGCGTCGTTATCGATCGCTTCGAAGCGCAATTTGTCGGCCGCGTCGGACGCGTTCGAGATCAATTCGCGCAGGAAGATTTCCTTGTTCGAGTACAGGGAATGGATCATCAGGTGCAGCATTTGCTTCACTTCGGTCTGAAAACCCAGGGTTTGCTTTTCGGAGACAGCCATTTTTACCTCATAGTCTTGTGGATGGGACGGATTCTACGGAGTTGGGGATGGTACAAGCGATTTCAAGAGCCCCCGGCAAATGTGCAGTTTTAGCCCAGTGCGCGCGCGAAAAAATCCCAGACGCGCTCGTCCTGCACCGTGGCCAGGTTCAGGCGCATGCGGGTCGACGGCAGCTGGCGCGGCGAAAACAGGCTGCCCGGCCCCAGCACCAGGCCTTCGGCCAGCGCCTTTTCGGCCAGCACATTCGTGTCGCAGCCCGCATCGGCCCAGATGAACATGCCGGCTGGCGCGGGATCGAAACGCAGGCCGGCCCGCTCGGCGCGGCGGTACGTGCCCTCGCGCACCTTGTCGAGCCGCGCGCGCAGCCGTTCCGCATGCTTGCGGTACAGACCTTGCGAGAGGATTTTATACACCACGCGCTCGCCGATGTCGCTGGTGGTCAGGGTGGCGAGCATCTTGCGGTCGGCCAGGCGCTGCGCCCATTCCGGCGAGGTGGCGATGAAGCCCACGCGCAGGTTGGCCGACAGGCTCTTGGAAAAGCCGCCCAGGTAAATCACGCGGCGCAGCTGGTCCAGCGCGGCCAGGCGGGTGGCCGGCTGCACCTCGCCGCCGGGATGCATGTCGCAATAGATATCGTCTTCGACGACGAGGAAATCGTGCTGTTCGGCCAGGCGCAGCACCTGGAACGCCTTGGCCGCCGACAGCGACGTCGAGCTGGGGTTGTGCAGCACCGAATTGATCACGTACAGCTTGGGACGGTGCAGGGCCGCCAGCTCGGCCAGCACGGCGATATCGGGGCCGTCACCCAGGCGCGGGATGCCGATGACGTGCATGCCCATGGCGGCAAAGGCGCCGAACATCAGCCAGTATGCGGGATCGTCGACGAAAATGGTGTCGCCGGGGCGGGCAAACTCGCGCGCCACCAGGTCCAGCGCCTGCATCACGCCCACCGTGGTGACGATCTGCTCGGGCGGACAGGCGATTTCCAGGCCCGCCAGTTTCAGCTGCAACTGCTGGCGCAGCGGCAAAAAACCCTGCGGCGATCCGTAACCGAGCAGCAGGCTGCCCGGCTGGCGGCTGACGTCGCGCAGGGCGCGCGCCACCAGGTCGCCATCGAGCCACTCGGCGGGCAGCATGCCGGTGCCGGGCGCGGGGATGACCGGCGTCTGGCGGAACATGTTTCGGATCAGCCAAACGACATCCATCGGCTGCGCCGCCGTGTCCTGCGCGCCAGGGGGCGGCGCCGGCGTGTTCAGCGGCGAGCGCTCGCGCACGAAAAAGCCGGCGCCGCGCCGCGATTCCAGGTAGCCGCGCGCCACCAGCTTGTCGTAGCTGGCCACCACCGTGGCGCACGACACATCCAGGCTGGCGGCGCACTGGCGGATCGAAGGCATGCGCGCGCCGCCGCGCAGCAGCTTGTCGTCGATGCGCGCCGCCAGCGAGCGCGCGATCTGGTCGATCAGGGTTTCGCCCGAGGCGCGCGACAGCAAAGGAAGTGTATTGCTCATATGGCCATGACAGTATGTGAAATTATGCGTGAAAGTGTATTTGTACTGTATTGCTATTGCACCCTAGGATAGCAGTACGGCAGAAATTAATCCACGCCTGCCGCGCACCCCGCACACCTATCAGCCAGTATCAGGAAAAACATGCCATCGACTACCAGTACCGCCCCCGTCAGCCATCCTCCCCACCTCGGCGCCGACCGCAAAGGCCTGCTGCTGGGCCTCATCGCCGTCGCCCTCTTCAGCCTGACCCTGCCTTTTACGCGCATGGCCGTCGCCGAACTCGATCCCACCTTTGTCGCCCTGGGGCGCGCCTTGGTGGCCGCCGGCCTGGCCGGCCTGTGGCTGTGGCACCAGCGCGCGCCGTTGCCGCGCCGCGAACAATGGCTGCCGCTGGCGCTCGTGTCGCTGGGCTGCGTGCTGGGCTTTCCCTGGCTGACGTCGATCGCCATGCGCAGCCTGCCCGCCTCGCACGGCGCCGTGCTGGTGGGCATCCTGCCGCTGGCCACCGCCGTATTTGCCGTGCTGCGCGGCAAGGAGCGCCCTTCCGCAGGATTCTGGCTGATGGCCCTGCTCGGCACGCTATTGGTGGTGGCGTTCGCGTTGCGCCAGGGCGGCGGCAGCTTCCACCTGGCCGACTGGCTGATCTTTGCCGCCGTGCTGCTGGCCGCACTCGGCTATGCCGAAGGCGGGCGCCTGGCGCAAACGATGCCGGGCCAGCATGTGATTTCCTGGGCGCTGCTGCTGGCCGTGCCTTTTGTCTTGCCCGTGACGCTGTGGAACGCCTGGCCGCAACGCGCGCTGATGGCGCAGGCCAGCAGCGTGGCCTGGCTGGGTTTTGCCTACATCTCCGTGTTTTCCATGTTTATCGGCTTCTTTTTCTGGTACCGTGGCATGGCGCTGGGCGGCGTGGCACGCGTGGGACAGACGCAGCTGCTGCAGCCTTTCCTCTCCCTGGTGGGCGCGGCCGTGCTGCTGAATGAGCCATTGACGGGCGAAAGCCTGCTGTTTGCCGGCGCCGTGATCGCCGTCGTGGGCATCGGACGCAAGCTGAAGTAAGCTTCCCTGACGCCCATTTGCAACGCCGTTGCGCGTGCGCATGGGCACGGCGGCGTGCAAGCCGTACAATACCGCAGCACCATGGCGACGCCTATCCGGCGCCGCTTGCGCACGCACCGCCACAAGCGGGCCAACAAATCCAGCCGGCGCAGCTCGGCATCTTCTGTGAGACTCGTATGAAAATTGAAAATCCGAATCCGATCCAATGGCGCTTTGCCGAACGCGCGGAACAGCTGCAAAGCTCGTTCATCCGCGAAATCCTGAAGATCACGCAGCGTCCCGAGATCATCTCGTTTGCCGGCGGCCTGCCCTCGCCCGCCACCTTCCCCGTGGAAGAAATGAAGACCGCCTTCGACAAGGTCCTGTCGAACAATGGCAAGGTGGCCCTGCAATACGGCCCCACCGACGGCTACCTGCCGCTGCGCCAGTGGATCGCCGACTCGCTCTCCGGCAATGGCAGCACCATCCTGCCCGAGCAAGTGCTGATGACGTCCGGCTCGCAGCAGGCGCTGGACTTGCTGGGCAAGGTGCTGATCGACGAAGGCAGCCGCGTGCTGGTGGAAACCCCCAGCTACCTGGGCGCCCTGCAGGCGTTTTCCGTCTACCGTCCCGAATTCGTATCCGTCGATACCGATGAAGAAGGCCTGGTGCCGTCGTCGATCGATCCCGTCGCCGATGGCGCGCGCCTGTTGTACGCGCTGCCGAATTTCCAGAACCCGACGGGCCGCAGCCTGTCCGTGGCGCGCCGCGTGGAACTGGTGGAAACCTGCGCCCGCCACGGCCTGCCGCTGATCGAGGATGATCCGTACGGCGCCCTGAGCTACAGCGGCGAGCCGTATCCGAAGATGATCAACATGAATCCGGACGGCGTCATCTACATGGGCTCGTTTTCGAAAGTGCTCACGCCCGGCATCCGCCTCGGCTACGTGGTGGCGCCGATGCCGCTGGTACGCCGCCTGGAACTGGCCAAGCAGGCGGCCGACCTGCACACCTCGCAGCTGACGCAGATGGTCGTGCATGAAGTGATCAAGGATGGTTTCCTGGAGCGGCATATCCCCAGCATCCGCAGCCTGTACGGCAACCAGTGCCAGGCCATGCTGTCGGCGCTGGAAGAGCACTTCCCGGCCGGCGTCACCTGGACGAAGCCGGAAGGCGGCATGTTCATCTGGGTCACCCTGCCGAAACATATCGATGCGATGAAACTGCTCGATGAAGCCATCGCCAACAAGGTCGCCTTCGTGCCGGGCGCGCCGTTCTACGCCAACACGCCGGACACGCACACCTTGCGCCTGTCGTTCGTGACGGTGCCGCCGGAACGCATCCGCGAAGGCATCGCCATCCTGGGCAAACTGATCGCCGCAAAAATGTAATCGCACTCTCCACGCCCCGCAACTGCGGGGCGTGCCCCCCGCTGCCCCGGCGCCACTGGGCACGCATCTTTGCCGTTTAAAAACAGCTTTCACGACAGCAACTGCGTTTATTTATTTTTAAAGATATCATAAAAATAATATTTTCACGCCTCGCGCAGCATCGATTTTTTCACCCAAAAAATTGGCGAGGCGGTATGATTTGACCGCTGCATCAGATTTGAGCCCGGTCAGCATCACCGAAAATGCAGCAAACGCTGGCAGCGCAGAGTACATCGAGAAGGCCGGAAGCAATGAGTCCAGGCAGTGTGGAGTATTCCCAGCGGCATGAAGCCGCCATTTTGATTGTCGACGATGCGCCGGCCAACCTTGAGCTGCTGCGCAAGCTGATGAGCGAACAGGGTTATCAAACCTATGTTGCCACGTCCGGCGAGCGGGCGCTGGCGATCGCCCAACGCGCCCAGCCCGACCTGATCCTGCTCGACGTGATGATGCCGGACATGGACGGCATCGAGACGTGCCGCCGCCTCAAGCAGCATCCGCTGACGCAGCGCATCCCCGTCATCTTCATGAGCGCCAGGACGGAAACGGAAGACGTGGTGGCCGGCTTCGACTGCGGCGCCGTCGATTACATCAGCAAGCCGCTGCGCATGGCCGAAGTGCGCGCGCGCGTGCGCGCCCAGCTGCAAATCCGCAGCAACAATGAAACCCAGCAGGAACAGGCCGAGCGCCTGCGCACCATCGTCAACAACATGGCCGAGGGCTTGCTGATCATCGAGGCGAACGGGCGCATCCAGTACACCAACCCGGCCTGCGACCAGTACCTGGGCTACCGCGAAAACGAACTGGCCGGGCGCTTCATCGGCGAGCTGCTCAGCCCCCTCGTGACGCAGGAATACCTCGACTACTTCGCCATGCACGCGGCCAATCCGGAAAAGGCGCACAACCACGGTACGCGCGAAGTGGCGATCCGCCACCGCAACGGCGCGGCGCTGAGCATGGACCTGACCCTGACGCCCATGTATCTGCGCCAGCCCCTGTATATCGGCCTGCTGCACGACATCACGCACCACAAGCAGTCGGAAGACGCGCTGCAGCGCGCCGCCTATCTCGATCCGCTGACCCAAATAGCCAACCGCCGGCATTTCGACAGCTTCCTGGAAAAAGAGTGGCAGCGCGCCGTGCGCGGCGGCGGCGCCCTGTCGCTGGTGGTGCTCGACGTCGACCACTTCAAGCTGTACAACGACAGCCTGGGCCACCCGGCCGGCGACAGCTGCCTGCAGCAGGTGGCGCAAGCCATCGATGCGCATGCCAGCCGCTCCGGCGACCTGGCGGCCCGCTACGGCGGCGAGGAATTCGTCCTGCTGTTTGCCGATACGGACGCGGCCAGCGCCCTGCACCTGGCCGAGGCCATCCGCGCCAGCATCGAAGCGCTGCGACTGCCGCATCCGCGCTCCACCACCTCGCCGTGGATCACCGTCAGCATCGGCGTGGCGACCATCCGCCCGCACCAGCTGGACGACCGCGAAGCGCTGTTCGTCGCCGCCGACCGCGCCCTGTACGTGGCCAAGGAAGCGGGCCGCAACCAGGTCCGCGCCACGCACTCGGGCAGCACGGCATGGGAAACGGTCAAGGCGATCGTACTGCGTTAACAGGGAAATTCAACGAAACATGTCGCGAACCAAGGGTAGGCGCACGCCCGACGCCAAGGCACTCCGGGCCAAGCGTCTCCGGCCCGCCGTTCTCAAAGCGAATCAAAATTTTCTCGACACGCTCAATTTCGCATTGCGTCCCACACCGGTGACCGCCTCGCTCAGGTAGGGCATGTAATTGCGGTTGAAGACATTATCGACCGTCAGCCGCACCTCCGTGCCGCGCCACACGCCCTGCCTGCCATTCCATGACGCGAACAGGGTATGCAGCGCATAGCCTTTCGACGGCGGCAGGCGGTAGACATTCCCCACCGGCAGCACGCGCTCCTGCTTCGCCACGAAGCGGCCCTGCCAGCCCATGCTGGCGCCCAGGTCGGGCATGCGCCAGCCCAGGCCCGCCATCAATTTATCGGGCGCGATGGTCGACACGGGTTCGTCCCGGCCCCACGGGTCGCGCTGGGAACCGGTGCGCGTGCCGCGCTGCTTCGACAGCGAGGCGCTGGCAAACAGGCGCGGCGAATTGTAGTAGGACTCCACTTCCACGCCCTGCGTATGGAAACCGGCCAGGTTGCGGTAGTCGGACAGCGCCGGCGGCACCTTGCCCGAGCCCGGCTCGTAGCCTTCGACCAGCACGCCCAGGCGCGGGCCGATATTGTCGCTGACCTTGTTGCGGTAGACCGTCAGGCGCAACTGCGCGTCGTCGCGCTCCATGAACACGTTCTGGCGGTGCAGCATGGCGCCCGCGCGCACGGCCGTCACGCGCTCGACGGCCAGGCCGCGGCTGGTGCCCGGCGTCGATGAACCGAGCCTGGACGACACATAGTATTCGTTCGAATACATCTCGTCGATCGTGGGCGCGCGCCAGGTGCGGCTCAAGTCGCCGAACAAGGCCAGCGTGCCGGACGCCTTCCAGAACAGGCCCAGACGGGGCGACCAGTCTTCGTGCGCCTTTTCGCTGAAGTCGTGGCCGGCCGCCGCCAGCGGACTGTTGTAGCGCGGCGCCTTGTTCGGCACGCCCTCGGAGACGACCCGGTCGTGGCGCAAGGCCGCCGTCAGCGTCAGGTCGCCATACGTCATCGCATCCTGCAGATACAGGCCCGTGGTTTCCTGGCGCCCGGCCGGCATGTAGTAGGGCTGGAAGTAGCCGTAGTTGTAGCTGGGGTCCTTCAACGCCGTCGACGACGGGTAGTACATCAGGGTGTCGCGCACATTCTTGTGCCATTGCAGGCCCGTTTGCAGCACGTGCGACACGGCGCCCGTCGCAAACACGCTTTCGTTGCGCACTTCCGCGATGCGGTCCACGTACGAGGCCCAGCTCTCGTTGCCCAGGGAGCCCAGGTAGGAACCCGGCGAAGCCGATGGCAGGCGCTTGTCATGCTGGTCCGTGTGCGAATAGCCGGCGCTGGCCGTCAGCTTGATCCATGGATTATCTTGCGGCGCATACTGCCACTTCACGGAATAGGTATCGTCGTCCTGGTCGCGGTAGACGGCCTTGCGCTGCCACGCCTCTTCCAGTCCATATTTTTTGATTTCCGCCTCGGTCGGCGTGGGCACGTCCTCGCCCATGGCGGCGAACGGGCCCCAGCCCGAACTGCCGCTCTTCATCGCCGTCAGGGTCAGCAGCTGCTCCGGCGTCAGCCGGATATTCAGCTTGGCCAGGCTCGATGGCGCGTCGATGGCGGAAAAGCGGAATGGCTTGCCGTCAGGCTTGCGCAAATCGTCGGACTTGCGCCGCGTGGTGAAGGCCATCGCGTCGAAGCGGCCGTCTTGCGTGCGGCCGTAGACGGCCACGGTGGCGTCGTTTTCTGCATTGTTCGAGTGGCGCGAGTACTTGAGCATGGCGCCCACGCTCTTGCCGCCTTCGAGCAAGTCCTGCGCATCCTTGGTCTCGACCGTGATGACGCCGCCGAAGCCGCCATTGCCGTACAAGCTCGTATGCGCGCCCTTGTTCACCTCGATCTGCTTGATCAGTTCCGGCTCGATGAAGATGGAACCCTGGCGGTATTTTTCAAAACCCTTGGGCACGCCGTCGAGGATGACTTTTACGTCCTGCACTTTGTTGAAGCCCCAGATATTGAGGCTCTGGCCGCTGGGACGGGCCGTGCCGGCCAGGTCCACGCCGGGCAAGGTGTCGAGCAAGGATGCGACATTGTCGGCCTGCTGGCGTTCGATGTCGGCGCTGGTGATATACGAGCGTCCGGCCGTGCCGGAGCTGATGGCGTCGCCAAACACGCTGATGGCGGGCATCTGTACCGCATCGGCCTTGTCCGCCATCGCCGCCGCCCACGCATGGCCGTGCGCGCCGCCCAATGCCAGCGCCAGCGCGGCGGCCAGCGGGGTCAATCGTTGTTTGCTGCTCTTCATCGCTATCCTTGCCTGGGTTTGCTTGATGCTTGTGGAATGAAAAACGCTGGGCAGAGGACAGGCGGTGCACGATCAAGCGGCGGCGTTGACGGAAGCGTTGCGGCGGAACCCTGCCCGCGCGGACACGCCGCCGGCGCATGGCCGGCGGCGCACTGCAGTCACCGGGATACGTTGCCTTGGTGAAATGCGGAACACATCATATACTGGATGAGAATGATTCGCAATAGCATTGAAGGCGTAGTTATTCCGGATAGCCGGTGATGTCGGCGATCTCGCGGTACAGCGGTTGCAGCCGCGCATACATCTTGCTGTACACGCGCCGGTACAGCTGCTCATAGATTTTGCGGTGCTCGGGATGGGGCTGGAAGACCTTGCCCTTGCGCGTCATCGCTTGCACGGCGGCGGGAAAGTCCGCATGCCAGCCCAGGCCCACGCTAGCGGCGATGGCCGCGCCCAGGCCCGAGCTTTCATACACGTGGGCGCGCGCGGCGGGCAAGCCGAAGATGTCGGCCGTCAGCTGCATGGCCGCATCGCTTTGCGAACCGCCGCCCGCGATGCGCAGCTCCGTGATGGCGACGCCGCTGCGCCGCTCGATGCGCTCCTTGCCTTCGCGCAGCGCATAGGCGAGGCCTTCGAGGATGGCGCGGTAGATGTGCGCGCGCGTGTGCACGTCGCCAAAGCCGATCATGGCGCCCTTCGCTTCCGGCCCCGGCACCTTGATGCCGGGACTCCAGTACGGCTGCAGCATCAGACCCATGGAGCCGGGCGGGACGGCCTCGACCAGGCGGTCGAACAGCGCTTCGGCGGACAAGCCCGTGCCATCCTCGGCGGCCGCCGCCCGTTCGCGGTCGCCGAACTGCTCCTTGAACCAGTTGACCATCCAGTAGCCGCGGAAAATCTGCACTTCCGTGCTGTAGGCGCCGGGCATGGCGGACGGGTACGGCGGAATAAAACGCGTCACTTCCACGTATTTGCGGCTGGTCGTGTTGATGGTGGCCGTGGTGCCATAGCTCAGGCACGCCACGTGCGGTTCGACGCAGCCGGCGCCCAGCACTTCGCACGCCTTGTCGGCGGCCGCCGCCAGCAAGGGCGTGCCCTCCGGGATGCCCGTCGCCGCGGCGGCCGACGCCGTGATGGCGCCCATGCGCGTGCCCGGCGTCACCAGTTCCGGCAGCATCGAGCGTCGTATCGCCAGCGCCTGCCACTTCCAGTCGAAGCGCCCGGCCCAGGCATGGCGCTTGTAGTCGAACGGGATGTAGGCCACCTGCGAGCCCGTCGAATCGATATATTTTCCGCACAGGCGGTGATTCAAAAAGCCCGACAGCAGCAGGAATTTATGCGTGCGGCGCCAGATGTCGGGCTGGTGCGCCGCGATCCAGTTGATCTCGGCCTCGCGACGGAAGTACGTGATCGTGCCGTCGAGGCGCGTGGCGCGGAAGGCGGCGCGCCACCACGGCGCCAGCGGGGGAATGTCGCGCGTGCTGCGCTGGTCCAGCCAGGTGATGGCGGGGCGCAGCGGCGCGCCGTGTTCGTCCACGTTGACCACCGTGCCGCGCTGCGTCGTCACCGCCACGCCAGCCACCGAGGACTGATTGATGTCCGTGCTGCGCCACAGCTGCTGGCACGCTGCGCACACGGCTTGCCAGTAGCCGTCGGCGTCGTGCTCGGCCCACCCGGGGTGGTCCGAGTAATACGCTTCGAGGAACACTTGCGCCTTCGCCGCCAGCGTCCCCTCCCGGTCGAACAGCAGCGCGCGCACGCTTTGCGTGCCATTGTCGATGGCAAGAATGTACGGCCCCTGGCCGGAGACGCTGGTCATGGCTTATGCCAGGCTGACCAGCGCGGCGCGCAGCGCCTGCAGCAGCGCCTGCGGATCTTTTTCAGGCTGCGCGCTGAAGACGGGCGCTTCCCAGTCCTGCCCGCGCACGGCCACCACGCGCAAGCGCCCCTGTTCGCTCCAGGCCGGATACCAGCCCACGTCGACGATGTCGCCATTCGCGCACGTGATTTGCAGCAGGTCTTCGCCCAGGTCGTCGACGAGGGTATCGATGGGCTGGCGCAAGTCCAGCGGCGACAGGCTGTCGTAGGTGATGCGCGCGTCGCCCAGCGCCAGGGGCTGGCCAAACAGGGTCGTGTCGATGATGTTCTCCTCTTGTTTATTTTTTATGGTTTTTTCAATCGCCCTGCGGCACGCTGTAATGGCGGCGCCACAGGGCCAGGTAGCGCCGCTGTTCTTCCTCCCAGCGCGCATCGTCCCAGCCCAGTTCATGCTGACAGATGGCGCGCAGGCGCGGCATGATAGCAAGCGCGCCGCCGGCCAGCTGCAAACCGAGGCGCGTGCGCCGCAGCAGCAAGTCGTCCAGGTGCTGCACGTCTTCCATGCGCGCGCCCCAGCGCAGCTGCGCCCACAGCGTCTGCGTGCCGGGAATCGGTTCGAGTTCGCCGTCCCGCGCCGCATTGCACAGGGCCTGCGCCCCCGCGCCATGACGGCCCAGCAGCCGTTCGCGCTGCTCACCGTCGAGCAGCAAGGCCTTGCCCGACAAGGGCGGCGTGGCGTCGAAAATCGGCAGCGGACGCAAATCCGCCTGCCAGCCCGGCAGCAGCGGCGCGGCGCGCCGCAAGGCGTCGAGGGCGATCACGCGGAACGTCGTCAGCTTGCCGCCCGCCACCGTCAGCAAGCCGTTTTCCAGCCACAGCGCATGTTCGCGCGCTTCCTTCGACGGGTCAAGCCGGCCGCTGTCGATCACGGGGCGCACGCCGGCAAACGTGGCCAGCACGTCGTCTTCGCCCAGCGCCAGCTGCGGGAATTGCCAGCGCAGCGCCGCCAGCAGGTAATCGAGTTCGCCGCGCGTGATGGCCGGTTCCAGGTCCAGGCTGGCGCCGTGGTCGACATCGGTGGTGCCCACCAGGGTCACGCCCTCCCACGGATAGGCGAAGACGGGGCGGCCATCGTGCGGGTGCATCAGGCTGACGGCTTGCGCCAGCGGCAAGCGCCAGGCCGGCAGCAGCAGATGGCTGCCGCGCAGGGGCCGCAGTTTCGGCCGTTCTCCCACCTGGCCGCGCAAGGCGTCGGCCCAGGCGCCCGTGGCGCTGATCACCAGGCGCGCGCGCACGGTGCATGCCATGCCATCGAGCGCATCGTTCAAGGTGGCGCCGGCGACCTTGCCATCTTCGCGCAGCAGCGATGCCACGCCCAGGTAATTGACCGCCACGCCGCCATGACGCCGTGCCTCCTGCAGCACGCGCAGCACCAGGCGCGCGTCGTCCGTCTTGGCGTCCTGGTACAGCATGCCGCCCCGCAGCTCGTCGCGCCGGACGTGCGGCGCCAGCATGGCAAAATCAGACGCATCGACATAGCGGCGCGCGCGCTTGCCCGCCATCACGTCGTAGATGGCCAGGCCCAGCATGAACTGACGCCGCCCCGGCTTCCGGCCCGCGTAGTCGCCGAAGGCGAAGCCTTGCGGTTCGACCAGCCCGGCCGCATCCGCCAGCAAGGCTACCCGCTCGTGCACCGACTCGCGCGTCATGGCGAACTGTCCCTGCTTCAGGTAGCGCAAGCCGCCGTGCACCAGCTTTGATGACCGGCTCGACGTGCCCCAGGCGAAATCGCGCTGCTCCACCAGCAGCGCCGCCAGGCCGCGCCGCGCCGCTTCCAGCAGGATGCCGGCGCCCGTGATGCCGCCGCCGACGATCAGCACATCCCACTCGCGCGCCAGGACGCCGGGCAGATCCGCCCTGTTCACGATGGGCCTCCGGCCTCGGGCAGCAGTTTGCCGGGATTCATCATGGCCTGCGGGTCGAACTGGCGCAGCAGCGCACGCATGGCGGCGATGCCCAGTTCTCCCTTTTCGGCCATCAGCCACGGCGCGTGGTCCGTGCCCACGCCATGCTGGTGGCTGATGGTGCCGCCGTTGGCGACGATGGCGGCGCCGGCCGCGTCTTTCAGACTGCGCCAGCGCGCCATGTTGTCTTCATACGTGGGCGCCAGCCGGTACACATATGTGGTGTAGACGCTGGCGCCTTGCGCGTACACGTGCGACAAATGCGTGTACGCGTGCACCTGCTCGCCGTGCTGCGCCAGCGCGCGGGCGCCCGCCTGCTCCAGCGCCGCCATCATGGGCGCCACGCGTGGCCAGTCCACAGCCGTTTCCACCGTGTCGATGACATAGCCGTGTTCCCACGCGCCGTTGCGCAGGTAGACGTTGCGAAAGCGTCCCTGCTTCCACTTGTCGCCCATGTGGCGTCCCACATGCACGCCCCCGTTCCGCCGCGCCAGCGCCAGCGCCCCGCGCAGGGCCGCGCGCGCCGGTTTTTCGTCGCCGCTGACGCCCAGCATCAGCATGCACTTGCCTTCGCCGCAGCCGCGCAGCGACAGGTAGCGCTCCAGCAGTCCCACGAGTTTTTTATGGCCGGCCAGGGTCAGCATGGTTTGCGTTTCGAGCGCGTTCGACAGGCGCAGCATGCACAAGGACAGGCGCGATTGGGCCAGCGTCCGCACGGCCGCCTGCGCCTGGCCCCATTCGGCGAAAAACACGGCGTGGAACGCCTCATACGGCGGCAGCGGCGAAACGCGCACGGTGGCCTGCGTCACGATGCCCAGCCGCCCTTCGGAGCCGAGCACCATTTCGCGCAGGTCGATGCCGGCCGCCGAGGCGGGAAACGTGGGGATGCTCAAGGTGCCGGACGGCGTTTCCACCTCGCCGCCCGCGAACAGCTGCTCGATGCGGCCATAGCGCAGCGATTGCTGGCCCGACGAGCGCGTGGCGATCCAGCCGCCCAATGTGGAATACTCGAACGACTGCGGATAATGGCCCAGGGTGTAGCCCTGCGCGCGCAGCTGCGCCTCCAGGTCGGGGCCATACACGCCCGCGCCGAACGTGGCCAGCTGCGCCTCGCGGTCCAGGTGGCCCAGCGCGCACAGGCGCACGAGACTGATCGACAGCACGGGGCGCGGCCCCGCCGCCACCGTCAAATGCCCGGCCACGCTGGTGCCGCCGCCATGAGGAATGACGGTCACGCACGCCTGACGCGCATACGCGAGCAGCTGGCGCACCTGCAGCGCGCTGTCGGGAAAGGCCACGCCGTCGGGCACCGCGCCGATGCGGCCGTGGCGTAATTTAAACCAGTCGGGCAGACTTTGACCGAGCGCATGGCGCACGCGCGTGGCAGGCTGGGTGTCGATCAGCGGATGCGGCGCCAGGCGCGAGGCGGGCACCTGCGCGCAGGCGTCGTCGAAGCTGGCGTCGGCTATGACGCTGCCCGGCCCCAGGCGCTCGCGCAGGAATGCCAGCGCATCCTCGTTCAGCGCATACACGATGCTTTCATCTCCCCAGCCATTCCAGCGTTGCATGGACATCCCCTGTATTCGGCCAGTTGCGCGCCACGGCGGCTTGCTATACTGTTCTTGCCTGATTTTCTTGCTAGATCAATAGCATATGCCGCCACAGACGAAGGGTATTGGTTTTTCATGACAATCGCATTGTTCCATCATGACAAGCACTGACGGCCGGGTCGCCGGCGCCTATCTGCTGCCGCTGCTGGAAGCGGCCGGCGCCCACGGCATCGATAGCGTCACCCTGGCGCAGGCGGCCGGCGTGGCGCCGCACGGCCTGGAAGCGGCCGCGCCTGGCATGGGCTTGGCCGCGCGCGACTACGTGCGTCTGCTCGATGCGGGCGCGCTGCTGGCGGGCGACGCGCATTTCGGCCTGCACGTGGGCCAGCGCGTGCGCATGGGCACGTACAGCGCCTATGGCTTGATCTTGCTCAGTTGCAGCAACGTGGGCCAGGCGCTGGAACAGACGGCCCGCTATGAACGGCTGGCGCACGACCTGGGCCGCTCGACCCTGCAGCGCGACGGCGCCATCGCACATTACCGCTGGGCCAGCAACTATCCGGGCGCCAGCCGGCACCTGGTCGACAGCGTTTTTGCCGGCATACGCGTGTGCGGCGACTGGCTGGCGGGCATGCCGCTGCCGCCGGCCCGGCTGGCCTTTACCCACGATGGCGGCGGCGACTTGCTGCGCCATGCGGCGCACCGCGACGAATACGTGCGCGTGCTGGGCAGTCTGCCCGCCTTCAACGCCCCCGCCAACACGGCCACCTTCGACGCGCAATTGCTGGACTGGCCCGTGCCGAACGCGGACGTCAGCCTGTATCCCGTGCTGTGCCGGCATGCGGAACAATTGCTGGCGCAGCGCGAGGCTGAAACGGACACTGGCGGCACCATCGACGCGCAGGTGCACGCGGCCATCGTGAGAGGCTTGCGTCAGGGTTCGGCGCGGCTGGCCACCGTTGCCGCCGCCCTGGCCGTCACGCCGCGCACCTTGCAGCGCAAGCTGGCCGACGCGGGCACCAGCTTCCAGGCCCTGCTGGATCAGGCCCGCTATGGCCTGGCGCGCGACTATCTGCGCGAGCCGGACCTGTCGCTGGTCGACATCGCCTTCCTGCTCGGCTACCAGGAACAAAGCGCGTTCAACCACGCGTTCCGCACCTGGTCGGGCACCAATCCCGGCGCCTGGCGCCTGCAGCAATTACAGGAAAAGCAAGCCGGCTTACAGGCGTGCGCGGGCCATGCCTGACGCGTTTTCTGGCTATACTGGCAAAGTCTGACTTCCCACGATCACTCCAACCCGCAATGCAAAGGATTAATATGCAACTCAAAGACAAAGTCGCACTGATTACCGGCGCCGCCAGCGGCATCGGCAAGGAAATGGCCATCGAATACGCAAAACAGGGCGCCAAGGTCGTCATCGCCGACCTGGCCCTGGAAGCGGCCAGCAAGACGGCCGAGGAAATCAAGCAAGCGGGCGGCCAGGCGTTTGCCGTCGCCATGGATGTCTCCAGCGAAGAGCAGGTCGACAAGGGCGTGGCGGACGCCGTGGCCCACTTCGGCGGCATCGATGTGCTGATCAGCAATGCGGGCATCCAGATCATCAGCCCCGTCGTCGACTACCCGTTCGACCAATGGAAAAAGATGCTGGCCATTCACATGGACGGCGCCTTCCTCACCACGCGCGCCTGCATGCGCGAAATGATCAAGGCGGGCCGCGGCGGCGCCATCATCTACATGGGTTCCGTGCACTCGCACGAAGGCTCGCCGTTCAAGAGCGCCTACGTGGCGGCCAAGCACGGCTTGCTGGGCCTGGCCAAGGTGGTGGCCAAGGAAGGCGCGAAGGACGGCATCCGCGCCAACGTCATCTGCCCCGGCTTCGTGCGCACGCCGCTGGTCGACAAGCAAATCCCCGAACAGGCGGCCCAGCTGCACATCAGCGAGGAAGATGTGATCAAGAAAGTGATGTTGAAAGACACGATTGACGGCGAATTCACCACCACGCAGGACGTGGCGCAAACGGCCATCTTCCTGGCCGCCTTCCCGTCGAACGCCCTGAGCGGCCAGTCGATCGTGGTCAGCCACGGCTGGCATATGCAGTAATAGTGACGCCCGCCCACATCGGCTGCGCGGCGCCCTGTGCGGCCTGCGATGCTCGCTGTGCTCCAGCACAGCTGCGCGTCTCGGCCACACATCGCTGCCGCTCGCGATGATGTGGACGGGCGCTGTTGCGTGAGTGTTACCCCTCAGTTTTTTCCCCGAAAGTTCCCAATTGCAAGACAACACTTACCGCCACCCGCGCGCGGGCTGGCCGGGGCGCGTGTTTGCCGCGCTCGCCAATTGCGCGCATTTCGCCGAACTGCGCCAGGCCGTCATGTCGCGCCTGCCCTTCCTGAACCTGCACAGCGACGTGCGCGACGTCGTCTACGTGAGCTGGCTGGTCGACGCCGCTGCGGCGCAGAACTTATTGCCGCCAGGCGTGGCCCTGTGGCAGCGCGACGGCAAGACGCCATTCACGGTGCTGACGTACCGCCACGGGCATTTCGGCCCTGCACTGCTCGGCCCGCTGCGCCGTCTGCTGCCGTCTCCCCTGCAAAGCAACTGGCGCCTGTACCTGGACCATACGCCGCCGGGCGCGCCGGCCGTTCCTTGCGTATATTTCTTGAAAAACATCATGGCCAGCCTGCCGCATGCGCTGGGCACGCGCCTGTTCAGCGATATACTGCCCACGCACCTGGCCGCCGGCATGGCGCTGGAGGTCACGGCCACGCAGGCCCGCTGCAGCATTGCCAGCGGCGCCGGCAGCGCTCCGGCGCTCGATGTGCAGGCGGCCATCACGGCGGCGCATGGCCTCGATACGGATTGGCAGCAACTGTTCGGCAACTGGCGCGACGCCGTCGCTTTCCTCGCTTGCCAGGATGGGGCCATCGCGCACGTGCCGCGCAACGGCAAGCTGGTCTTCGGCGAAATCGACTTGCCCGTTGATGTGGATCAAGTGCAAGCACTGACGCCCTTGCGCGCCGACTGCGGCTTGCTGGGGCAGTTGCCGCCCGCATCGAAGCCGTTTGCCTTCCTCGTGCCCAAGGTTGCCTTCAAGGCGTTGTCGGAACGCCTGCTGTAGCACCCCGGCGTTCCAGCTTGAACAGGGCCATCGCCTGTTCCAGCTGCAAGGTCTGGCCCTGCAGCGATGCGGAGGCGGCCGCCGATTCCTCGACCAGCGCCGCGTTCTGTTGCGTCACTTCATCCATTTGCGTGACGGCCATGTTGACCTGGCCGATGCCATGGCTTTGCTCGCGCGACGCCGAGGCGATCTCTTCCATGATGCCGTGCACGCCCTGCACGGCGCCCAGCATTTCGGCGCTGCTGACGCCCGCCTGCTGCGCCAGCTTCGCGCCCGCCTGCACTTGCTCCAGCGACGCCGTGATCAATTGCTTGATTTCCGTGGCGGCCGCCGCGCTGCGATGGGCCAGGCTGCGCACTTCGCCCGCCACGACGGCAAAACCGCGCCCCTGGTCGCCCGCGCGCGCCGCTTCGACGGCCGCGTTCAAGGCCAGAATATTCGTCTGGAAAGCGATGCCTTCGATAATGCCCGTGATGTCACCAATCTTCTTCGACGAGACGTTAATGCCTTCCATCATGCGGACCATCTGCCCGACGATTTCGCCGCCGCGCCCTGCCAGGCCGTGCACCTTGCCCGCCATGTCGCTGGCCTGCACGGCGTTGCCGCTATTTTGCTGCACCGTGGCCGCCAGCTGCTCCATGCTCGACGCCGTCTGCTGCAGGGCCGAGGCCTGCGCTTCCGTGCGGCCGGACAAATCCATATTGCCGGCGGCGATTTCCTGGCTGGCCATGCTGATGCGCAGGAAATTGCCGCGCACGTCGCCAACGATGGAATGCAGGTTCACGCGCAGTTGGCGCAAGGAACGCAGCAACTGTCCCATCTCGTCGCGCCGCGTGGTGTCGAGCTCGCCCGTCAGGTCGCCGCCCGCCATCACGTCGCAGGCCTGGCGCGCCCGCTGCAGCGGTTGCAGCACGGCGCGGTGCAAGCTGTGCCAGAAATACAGGGTCGCGCACAAAGCCAGCGCGGACAGGCCCGTCAGCCAGCCGTGGGCCGCAGCCGGCAACGCGCCCGCATTCCACGCCAGTTGCAGCAGTAATACCAGGCTCAGCAAGCCCAGGTTCCAGCCGATGCGCTGGGCCAGCGGCAGGTCGCGCAAGCGCGCCAGTCTGGCCAGCCAGCCCGTGCGCACGGCCGCGCCCTGGCTGATGACGATGCCGTCGGCCTGCCCCGCCTTGATGCGCGCATACAGGGCGGACGCCTGCGCCACTTGCTGGCGCGTCGGCTTGGTGCGCACGGACATGTAGCCGACGGCCACGCCGTCTTCGACCACCGGCGTCACGTTCGCCAGCACCCAGTAATAATCGCCGCTCTTGCAGCGGTTTTTCACCATGCCGCTCCACGAGCGTCCCGAGCGGATGGTCGCCCAGAAATCGGCGAACGCTTCGGCCGGCATGTCCGGATGCCGGAGGATGTTTTGCGGCGCGCCGATCAATTCTTCCGCGCTGTAACCGCTGACGGCGATGAAATACGGGTTGGCATAGGTGATATTGCCTTGCAAGTCAGTAGTCGAGACGATGGTCTCGCTATCGCTCAGTGTGAGTTCGGTATCGCTGACGGGAAGATTGAGTCGCATGGTCACATCCTCAAAAGTAGCCCGTACGGTGACGGGTTTGCGGACAAGGAACGGTCGCCAGCCAGCAAAGCGGGCACGGCACTGGCACCATTATTTTAATATTTTATTATTAACAAAATGCACTTTATTACGGCCCTGCCGGCCGTCATGCCACGGCAGGTTCGCCGGCCCAGTAACGGTCGATGTCCTGCAGGCGCCACTGGGCTGCGCTTTCCGTGGAAACGATGCGCTCCTGGCAACCCGGCGCGGCCAGGTCGAGCAGAGTCGGGGCGATGCAGGTGCCGGCGCGGATGGAAAAAAACACGCGCACGGTGGGCTGGGTCAGCGGCTTGCCCGGCGACTGTCCCACCACCACGGCCAGGCGCTCCGACTGCAGCCGCACCAGGGTGCCCAGCGGATAGATGCCCAGGCATTTGACGAAGGCGGCAAACAGTTGCGCATCCAGGTGTCCGCCGCGCCAGCCTGCCATGCGGCGCAGCGAATCGGCCGGGCACCAGCCCTGCTTGTACGGCCGGTTCGAGGTGATCGCGTCGTACACGTCGCAGATGGCGCCCATGCGCGCAAACAGGCTGATTTCCTCGCCGCGCAGCCCCTTGGGGTAGCCGCTGCCATCAAGTTTTTCATGGTGGTGCAGGCACACGTCGAGCGCTACCGGGTCGATCTCGCCCACTTCCTGCAGCATGCGGTGGCCGGCGGCCGGATGGGCGCGCACGGAGGAAAATTCCGCTTCGCTCAGGCTGCCCGGCTTGTTGAGGATGGCGGACGGCACGGCCATCTTGCCGATATCGTGCAGCAAACCCGCCAGGCCGGCCGAGCGCACCTGCTCGGGCGCCAGGCCCAGCTCCCTGGCCAGCGCCGTCATCAGCGCGCACACGGCCACCGAGTGCATATACGTGTAATTGTCGGCGGATTTCAGGCGCGCCAGGCCCAGCAGGACGTCGCCGCCGCGCTGCATCGAGGCGGCAATATCGTCGACCAGTTCGTAAGCTTGCGCCGCGGACAAGGCCTTGCCCATGCGCACCTCGTCGAACATCGTCTGCACGGCCTGGCGCGAGCGTTCGATCTGGCGCCGGGCGCGCGCCAGTTCCTCCTCGCGCGAGCGGGGCGGGCCCGGATCGGCGACGGTTTTGCTTGCGGGCACCGTCGCTGGCGCGGCCGCGGGAGCGCCTGCCGCGGCCGGCGGCGCGGCAGAAGGCACGGCGGGCGGCGCGACTTGCGGCGCCTGCCCGCGCGTCGTGTCGATCCACACTTCGCACAGGCGTGCCGAGCGGATACGCTCGAGGTCAGCCGGCGACTCCAGCAAGAAAGAACGCGTCCAGAAAGGGGTATCGAGCCAGGAACGGCCCAGACGTTCGACATACATTCCCAGCATCAGTTCGCTACTCGTTATTTTTTTCAGCACGGCGGTTCTCCAGACATTCAAATCGCAGCATTTACTTGCGCATTATCAATATCATACGCCAAAAATAACGATTACACCAAATATATTGCTTTATATGGCAGAATCACAACATAAATAAAAATAATCATCAATTCTATCATTTTCATTTCATAAAATATTGAATCAACAAATATATCAATTCAGCCATATTGCCTACGCTAAACTGTATGTCTGGTGCTGATGAGGGATGCGATATGCCTGCCGGCGGCCGCGTGGGCCGCCACGCAGGCTGGACGTGCAGGAGGGAAGTGCGTGAGCGCCAGACGCCCCGAAGTGGGGCTGGTGCTATGGAGAAAGGAATGTCAGGCCGCTGGGCGAGCGGGCTGGCGGCCGGCAGCTTAGCGCGGCACGTAGCGCCAGCCGGCGTTTTCCAGCATGAAGGTCAGTTCCGTCTTGATGCCTTCCGGGCGGCTCGGCACGCTCAATTGCGTATCGCACACAAGGTAGCCCGTCTTGCGCTTGACGTCGCACTCGTTGACGGCCTTGACCTGCATGGTGCTTTGCGCTTCCTGCATCTGCACGTCCTTGGCCGCCTCCGGATTGCGCGCCACTTCTTCCTTGGCCCAGGCGCGTATCATCGCTTGCGCCTCGGCCGGCGACGGTCCCGCAAACTTGGCATCCTTGCGCTCGACGCCGACCCAGGTGCCGTTATCGTTACGTAGCGGCAAGACCATAAAACCGTCGCGCATGCCGGCGCTCATGCCGACCAGACACACCACCTCGCCCGGCACTTCCTGCGAATCCTGGCAACCCTGCAGGCTGGTGGCCTTGACGGGAATGGGAACCGGTATCGACGATTGCATCCTGGCTTGCGTTTTGGCCACGCCCGCCTGCACGGCGGCCTGGATGTGTTCGAGCGTGGGCATGGTAGCGGCCTGGGCCGGCAAGGCGGCGAACAGGGCGGCGGCGGTCAGGGCGAGGGTAGTCAGGCGCATGGTGTCAAAAGTAGTGATCAAAGGCCGGCAGTCTAGCACTTTGCATAAAAACAGCTGTTCCTATAGAGAACTATCCACGGCATCGGGCGCGAGAAAGGCGCCGCCCCCGTCCGCCTGTCCGCGCAGGCGCAGGCCGATGGCGCGCAGCATCTCGACCAGCTCGCGCAGGCGCAGGCCCTCGTCCGTCAGTTGATACTCGACCTTGACGGGCACTTCCGCATAGATCGTGCGCGTCAGCAAGCCCGCCTCTTCCAGCGCGCGCAAGTCCAGGGTCAGCATGCGCTGCGAGATATTCGGCACGGCGCGGCGGATTTCGCTGAAGCGCTTCGGCCCTGCCATCAGATAGCTGAGCAGCACCGCTCTCCAGCGCCCGCCCAGCAAACGCATCGCTTCTTCCACTGCGCAGCCGGAGACATTGTCCTTCATGGCGATCCCTATCTGGTATAAAAAGTGTACCTATACCACATTATTCTGCCTTCTTCCAAATAGTAACTATCGCGATTAGACTGCCCTTCCCTCACCTGAATGGAACTCCAGCATGGAAACCACCCTGATCTACAGCGTGCCGTTCGGCTGCTCGTTTGCCGCCATCGCCGCCCTCGAATGGAGCGGCTTGCCGTATCGCCTGGCCCGCGTCGAAGCGCGCGACCCGGCCAGCAAGCAGCATCCGGCCTTTCTCGCCATCAATCCCCTGGGCCAGACGCCGGCCCTGCTCACGCACGCGGGCACGCCGCTGCTGGAAAGCATGGCGATCCTGCTGCATATCGCCGCCCGCGCGCCGAACAGCGGCCTGGGCTTTGCGCAGGGCACGCCCGCCTGCGACCGCCTGAACAGCGCGCTGTCGTTTCTGCACACGACCTTCCACGCCGCCTTCATGCCCGCCTTCCAGGCCAGCCGCGCGGCAGAAAACGATGCGCGCGCGGCCGTCTGGCGCGAAATGGCCGTCGAGAAGGTCAACAAAAGCCTGGCGCACCTGGAACGCCTGCTTGAAGGCCGCGCCTGGCTCGCTTCCGATGCCGCGCCGACGATTGCCGACGCCTACCTGGCCGCCACGGCGCGCTGGGCCGAACCGCTGCAGCTGGCGCGGCTAAGCGACTATCCGCAGGTGGCGCGCGTGCTGGCGGCGCTGGAACAGGACCCCGGCATCCGCTTTGCCCACGCCATCGAAGCGGGCTTGCCGGCCGCCAGCCGGGGCGGTTTCCTGGGCCACGTGGCGCTCGACCAACTGGCAGTTCCGGCCGGCTAACCGGCGGTCAACTCCCGCAGCGGGCGCGTCTTTATTGCTATGATGTCGGGCTGCCGGCGGTACAGCCGGCCACGTCAATACCATATCGATAACGTCGTCATCAGAATCGGGAGTTTGAATGAGTTTACGTCTGCTGCTCTTGGGAGCATTCAGTGCCGCCATGGCCACCACCGCCGTTGCTGCGGAATCGGCGCCGGCCGCGCCGCGCGGCTTCACCGTGGAAGACATGGTGGCCATGGAACGTGTGGGCAGCCCCGTGCTGTCGCCGGACGCCACGCGCGTCGTCTACACGGTGCGCACGACCAACCTGGAGAAAAACCGCGGCAACACGCAGCTGTGGATGATCGACCTGCGCGCGCCGAACGCGTCGCCGCGCCAGCTCACGCGCGGCGACGCCAGCGCCAGCGATCCGCAATGGTCGCCGAACGGCGACGCCATCTACTTCCTATCAAGCCGTTCCGGCTCCTCGCAAGTGTGGCAACTGCCCCTGAACGGCGGCGAAGCGGCCAAGGTCACCGACCTGGCACTGGACGTCGATACCTACCGCCTGTCGCCGCAGGGCGACCGCCTGGCCTTCAGCATGGGCGTCTTCCTCGATTGCGCGGACATCGCCTGCACGAAAAAGCGCCTCGATGAAAAAGCGAAAAACAAGGCCAGCGGCATGGTCTACGACCAGATGTTCGTGCGCCACTGGGATACCTGGGCCGACGGCCGCCGCAATGCGCTGTACTCGGCGCCGATCGACGCGGCCGGCAAGGTCAGCGCCACGCCGGTGAGCCTGAGCGGCACCCTCGACGGCGACGCGCCATCGAAGCCATTCGGCGACAACAGCGAATACCACTTCAGCCCGGACGGCAAGACGGTGGCCTTCTCGGTGCGCGTGGCCGGCCGCACGGAATCGTGGTCGACCAATTTCGACGTCTACACGATTCCTGCCGCCGGCGGCCAGGCGCCGCGCAACCTCACGGCCGACAATCCCGCCTGGGATGCGAAAGCCACCTACTCGCCGGACGGCCGCACCCTCGCGTATGTCGCCATGACCAAGCCTGGCTTCGAAGCGGACCGTTTTCATTTGGTGCTGATGGACGTTGCCACAGGCAAGAAGCGCACCCTGGCCGACGACTGGGACCGTTCCGTGGCTGATTTCCGCTGGACGCCGGACGGCAAGGCCTTCCTCGTCGCCGCCGATGACGTGGGCCAGCACCGTCTGTTCCACATCGACGCGGCCAGCGGCAAGGTCAACGCACTGACGGGCAAGGGCGCCGTGGGCGAATTCGACGTGCGCGGCAATACCATCGTGCTGGCGCAGGCGAACCTGGCTTCGGGCGCGCAGCTGTACACGCGCAAGCTCGATGCGAAGTCCGAATCGGCACCGATGGTGCAGCTGACGAAACAGAATGCGGCAGCGCTGGCCAACGTGCGCTTCGGCGAATATGAGCAGTTCTCGTTCGCGGGCGCGGATGGCGAAACCGTCTACGGCCACGTCATGAAGCCATGGAACGCCAAGGCCGGCGAAAAGTATCCGATCGCCTTTTTGGTGCACGGCGGCCCGCAAGGCAGCTTCGGCAACAGCTGGAGCTACCGCTGGAATCCGCAAGTGTATGCGGGCGCCGGCTACGCCACCGTCTTCATCGACTTCCACGGTTCCACCGGCTATGGCCAGAAGTTCACGGATGCCATCAGCGGCGATTGGGGCGGCAAGCCGCTGGTCGACCTGCAGAAGGGTCTGGAAGCGGCCACCAAGAAGTTCCCGTGGCTGGACCGCGAGCGCAGCTGCGCGCTGGGCGCGTCGTACGGCGGCTACATGATGAACTGGATCGCCGGTAACTGGCCGGACGGTTTCAAATGCCTGGTCAACCACGACGGCGTGTTCGACAACCGCGGCATGGCATACGCGACGGAAGAACTGTGGTTCACCGAGTGGGAAAACGGCGGTACCTATTACGACGCGCCGGCCAAGTACGAGCAGTTCAACCCCGTCAGCTTCGTGAAGAACTGGAAGACGCCGATGCTGGTGCTCCAGGGCGACCTGGACTTCCGCATCCCCACCGCGCAAGGCCTGGGTACCTTCACGGCGCTGCAGCGCCGCGGCATCCCAAGCAAGCTGCTGGTCTTCCCGGACGAAAACCACTGGGTGCTGAAGCCGGCGAATTCGCTGCTGTGGCATCACACGGTGCTCGATTGGTTGAATACGTATACAAAGAAATAACCCGCAGCAAAGAAATAACCCGCAGCGCAAAGGCTGGGGTCGGACCCTCAGGGTCCGACCCCGGTACTTCGCCTTCAGGGGTTAAAAAAACCGCGCGGTGCATCTCTGCACCGCGCGGTTTTTTGTTTTGTAGGTCGGATTAGCGCCGCGCAGCGGCGCGTAATCCGACATCACCACCGCTCCCGCTCAATAGCTATTGAGCGCCTTGGCGAACTTCACGATCCACAAACGGCTAGGACGCTCGCGGTCGTCGCCGCGCGCCACGCGGATGGTGTTGGCGGCATTGCAGCCGGCCGCGCTGCTCGTGACGATGGTGCCATTGGCATCGACCGTGCACTTGGTCACGTCGGCGTCCGCCACTTCCACGCCATTCGCGTCGAAGACCTTGGTTTTCAGGCCGAAGTCATTGTCGTTGGCCAGCGCGATGGTGGAGTCGTCGATCAAGGTCAGGCCTTCGGCCTTTTCCGCCGCCCAGCCGATGGCGTTCAAGTCCAGCAGCAGGGTTTTCTTCAGCGGCATGACAGCGGCCCAGTCGGCGCCATTGACGGCTGCGCCGCCCATGCTGCTCTTTTCCAGATCGGACGTCGTCGCGTTGAAGGCGGCGGCCGCGATGTCGGTGGCGCCCTTCAGTTCGACCAGCATCAGCTTGTTGAAGACCTTGCCCGACGGTGCGGCGCCCTGCTCGATGACGAGGAACTTGCCGCCGCCCAGCGCCACCATGTCGCCCAGCTTGGCGTTGCCCGTGCGGCCATCCTGGTAGTCGGCCGCGTTGAGCGGATACGCGTACATCTTGCCGCTGGTGCCCGTCACCGGGTCGAATTCGATCCAGCGCGTGAAGCGGGCAAAGCGCTCGACCTGTTCATTCTTCTTCGTCACAGAATATGGTGCCGTGCCGTCGGACAGAGGGCTTTGCAGGAAGGCGTACAGCTTGTCGTTGCTCGTATCTAAGGTCATGCCTTCCATGCCGCGGTTCGCGCGGCGCTTGGCGAACAGCGCCGGCAAGCCCTTGCCCGGCTCGTACTTGGCCTGGATGATACCGGTGGCCGCATCGATCCTGACGATGAAGGGACCGTATTCGTCGGACACCCACAGCGCATTGCGCTTGGCATCGACGACGATGGCTTCCGAATCGAGGCCGCCCGCGTTGAAGACGGCCTTGCCGGCGGCGTCGAACTTCATCGCATCCATGACGGGAATCTCGGCAGAATTGCCGACCGCGCCCACGGGCACGGGCAAGCCCGAGCTGTTGACGGTGGCCGACACCTTGATCGGCGTCGACGAACCCAGCACGGCGCCGTTCTTGCCCACGGTGATCACGCCGAACGACGGCGTAAAACTGGGAGACGGGAAGATCTTGCTGCCGATGGTGCCCTTGCCCGAAGGATCGGGCACCAGCGGGCCGTCGCCGTTCGGGCCGCGGTCCGTCAAGCCATAGAATTCCAGGTCGCCGGCCGCGTTCTTGCCCTTGTAGGCCAGGCCCGAGCCGTACGACGGCAGGAAGCCGTTCGGGAATTCTCCCTTAATTTTCGCATTCGCGCCTTCGTACGGCACGTAGAATTTGTCGGCCGCCTGGATCTGGTAGCGCGTCACCGTCACTTTCACTTCGCCCACCGGATTGGCTTGCGTCAGCGCTTCGTTGACGGGCGCGCCCGCCTTCGAGGCCAGCGTGTCTTCAAAATGCTCGCGCACGAGGGCGCGGCGTTCGGCATCGACCGTGCGGCCGGCGAATTTTCCGCCTACCGACGCCAGGTGCGCGGCCAGGGCCGTGTTGAAGACGGCCGGGGCGGTGGCAAAGTCCAGTGTCTTGCCGGCCAGCGCGGCCTTCACTTCGGCCGTCAGCTTGATGCCGTTCGACGGATCGCTGTCGTCGTCGAGCAGTTGCAGCGCCAGCAGGCGGTTGACGACCTTGTCGTCCGCCACATTTGTGCTGGCGGCCAGCGCCAGCGGCGTGACGACGGCGCCGCATGGCGCCGAACCCAGGGCCAGGCCGCCCACGCTGAAGGCCACCGTCTCGCCCGGGTTGCAAATGAATTCGCCCTTGGCGTTGGTGCTGGCCTTGGGGGCGCTGCCGGCCACATAATCGAGTCCTTCCACCGCGCCGTCGAGGAACACACCCGTCTGCGCCACGGGCTTGGAAGGCTCCGCCGGCGGATTATCGCTGCCGCCGCAAGCGGCCAGGGCCAGGCCGGCGGCGATGGCCAGCAGGGTCAGTTTCGGGGTCGACGTTACAGCAGTATTCATGCATTCCTCGGCTAAGGTGGGATTGAAGCCGTGGAGAGTAACTGTTCAAAGTGACAAGCCCATGACAGCCGTCACGCCAGTGGCGTATCCGCAACAGGTCCGCCGATGCCGCCGAAGCGGCCATCGGCCTGGCGCCGGAATTCCTTCGGCGTGACGCCCTTCACCTGCAGGAAGCGGCGGTTGAAGTTGGCCACGTTCTGGAAACCCACGTCGTAGCAGACGTTCGATACGTATTGGTCGGTGTCCATCAGCAGCTGGCACGCCTTGTTGATGCGCAGCCGGCTGACGAAATCCGTAAAGCTGTTGCCCGTCGCCTTGCGGAAGAAGCGCGAGAATTTACTCAGCGACATGCCCACCTGCTCGGCCAGCATTTCCGCCGAAATCGGCTCGCGGTAATTGTCCGTGATGTAGTTGAGGACGGAATTGACCTTGGCCAGGGTGGCGTCATCGTCATAGGAACGCAGCGAGGCGCTCGACAGCAGACGGTAGTTGGCCGTGCGCGCCAGCTTGCTCATTAATTGCACGAATTCGGCGAAGCGCTCGGCGCCATGCGTGGCGCGGATGCGCGCCAGGTGGCGCTCGGCCTCGTGGCCCATGTCGAAAAATTCCACGCCATAGCTGGAGCGCTCGAGCAGCGGCAGCAACTCGCGCAGTTCGGGAATCACGCGCGCGGCGCCGGCCAGCGGCGCATGGGCGAACTGCACGATCATGTCGCGCAGGGCCACGCCGCCATCCGGCATCACGTTGGAAATCCAGTTGTGCGGCAGGCGCGGGCCCGTCAGCACCAGGTGGCCGGGCGAGAATTCGCCGATATAGTCGCCCACGAACAGGCGCCCGCTGGTGGCGACGATCAGGTGCAGCTCATACTCTTCATGGCAGTGCCAGCGCACGCGCGAGCTGGGATAGCCATGTTCCAGGTAATTGATGATGCCGTCGTAGCTTTCGCGTTCCAGCTCGGGCGCCTTGCGCTCGCTGTCCTTGTGCCATAGGTGTTCCATGCTTGTCTCTCTCAGGCTGTCCCCGCCCGTGCCATCGAATGTACCTCAAAAAGCTTCACTCGCCAAAACGGCCCAGCGCCTGCTGGCGAAACTCCTTCGGCGTCATGCCCTTCAATTCCAGGAAGCGCCGGTTGAAATTGGCCACATTGTTAAAACCCGCCTCGTAGCAGATGTTGCTCACATAGCGCTCTGTCTCCATCAGCAGCTGGCACGCCTTGTTGATGCGCAGGCGGTTGACGAAATCCGTGAAGCTGTTGCCCGTGGCGCTGCGAAAGAAGCGCGAAAAGGTCCGCTCTGGCATGTCCACCTGCTCGGCCAGCTGTTTCAGCGAGAACTGGCTGCTGTAATTGTGCACGATGAAGTTGATGGCGGAGCTGATGCGCGCCAGCGCCACGTCGTCGTCGCTCGACTGCATGGGCACCGTCGACAGCAGCTGGTAGTCGCTGGTCTGCGCCAGTTCTCCCAGCAGGGTGAGAAATTCGATGAAGCGCGGCAGGCCGCTCGTGTCGCGGATTCGCCGGAAGCGCCGCAGCGACTGTTCGCTGACGCCAAAGAATTCCACGCCGTGCAGGGCGCGCTGCAGCAGCGGGAAGATGCCCTTCAATTCGGGAATGGCGGCCGCCATCGACGCCAGCGGCGCATGGCCGAACTGGATCACCATGTCGCGCAGGGCCACGCCCTCGGCCGGCGTGTCGAGCGAGACCCAGTTGTGCGGCACGCGCGGCCCCGTCAGCACCAGGTGGCCAGGCGTGAACTGACCGATGTAGTCGCCGACAAAGACCTTGCCGCTGCTCTCGACGATCAGGTGCAGTTCGTACTCGTCGTGGTAATGCCAGCGCACCAGCGCATTCGGAAAGCCGTGCTCGAGGTAGCGGATGAAGCCGAAACTGCCTTTCGGCTCGAAGCCGGGCGTGGCGTCGCGCTGCTGTTCCAGCTCCATCTGCGGCAAGGTGGCATCGGCTTTGCGTGGCATGGCGTGCCCTCCCCGTCAGGCGACGATCTGTTCCAGCGCCGCGCGCGCGCCCAGCCCATACAGGCTGGCCAGCGACTGCCCCACCGCCTGCGTGAACGCGGGTGCGTCGGACAGGTCGCCGAACAGTTCGCGCAGTGACAGCAGCGCCGCGGCGTCCACCCCGCCCTGCAGCGCCAGCGCGCGCAGGCGCACCGCGTACGGGTCGTTCAAGGGCATCTCGCGCCCCGCTTCGTCGTGGCCTTCCAGGTAGCGGAACCAGCACGCCACGGTAAACGCCAGCAGCTTGATGGCGCCGCCCCGGGCCAGCGCTTCGTGCACGGACGGCAGCACGAATTTCGGGATGCGCGCCGAGCCTTCCGTGCCGATGCGCGCCAGCTGGTCGCGCACGGCCGGATTCGAAAAGCGCTCGATCAGGGTGTCCTTGTATTGCGCCAGATCGATGCCTTCCACGCTATCGAGCAAAGGCGTGACCTCGTCATCCATCATGCGCCGCACGAGCGCGCGGATGCCCGCATCCTCCATCGCTTCATGCGCAAACGTGTAGCCGAGCTGCATGCCGATGTAGCACAGGGCCTGGTGGCTGGCATTCAACAAGCGCAGCTTCATCTTTTCATACGGCAGCACGTCGTGCGTCATCTGCGCACCCACCAATTCCCAGGCCGGCCGGCCCTGCGGGAATTCGTCTTCGATGACCCACTGGCGGAACGGTTCGCACACGACGGGCCAGGCGTCGACGATGCCGAAGCTGTCGCGCACCAGCGCCCGGTGTTCATCCGTGGTGGCCGGCGTGATGCGGTCGACCATGCTGTTGGGGAAGCTGCCATGCGTGGCCAGCCAGCGCGCCAGTTCTGCGTCGCGCAAGGCGACAAAGGCCAGCAGCATCTTGCGCGTCACATCGCCATTGTTTTGCAGGTTATCGCAGGACATGATGGTAAATGGCGCCAGTCCCCGCTGGCGGCGCAGGGCCAGGGCGGCGGCCAGGTAGCCGAACGAGCAGCGCGGCGCCTCCGGGTGCGCCAGTTCCTGCACGATGTCGGGGTGCTGCGCATCGAATTCGCCCGTGCCCTGGTTGACGTAATAGCCGCCCTCGGTGATGGTCAGCGCGACGATGCGCGTGCCGGGGTCGGCCAGCTTTTCCAGCACGGCTTGCGGCTCGTCGGGCGCATACAGGTAGTCGCCGATGCAGCCGATGATACGTGCCGAGTCGCCGGCCGCGCTGCGCTCGACCACCGTATATAAACCGTCCTGCGCCCGCATGGCGTCGCGCATGGCCGCATCAATCGCGAGCAAGCCCACGCCGCAGTATCCCCATTCTGCGTTGCCTGGCAAGGCCAGCAAATCGTCGAGATACACGGCCTGGTGGGCGCGAAAAAAACCGCCCACGCCGATGTGCACGATGCCGGGCACGAGCGTCTCGCGCGCATACGCAGGCACGGCCACGTTCCCTGGCAGCTTGGCCAGGTTCGATTGCTTCAATGCGATCGCTTCCATTACAGCGCTCCTTTCGCCGCCGCGTAGGTCTTGCCGGCGCGGTCGAAATAATGGACGAAGCCCGGCTCGAACGTCAGGTGGGTCTGCTGGCCCGGCTGCAGGCTGCTGCGCTCCGCGCCGCGCGACACCACCTGCACATTGTTCGGCAAGCGCACATAGGTCAGCGTTTCCACGCCCAAGGACTCCACCAGGTCGACGGTGACGGGCACGCTGCCCGGCTGCGCCGCGCCCAGGTGCACGTGCTCGGGGCGGATGCCGACAAAACCGTCCGCCTGCGCCGCGCTGCCCGCCTGCGCCAGCAGCTGCGGCGCCGCATCGGCCGGCACCACGTTCATGCTGGGCGTGCCGATGAATTGCGCGACGAAGCGGTTCGCCGGGCGGTCATACAATTCCAGGGGTGAGCCATGCTGCTCGATCTGGCCGTCGCGCAGCACCACCACGCGGTCGGCCAGGGTCATCGCCTCGACCTGGTCGTGCGTGACATAGATGGTGGTGGCGCCCAGCTCGCGGTGCAGCTTGGCGATCTCGATGCGCGTCTGCACGCGCAGGGCCGCATCGAGGTTCGACAGCGGCTCGTCGAACAGAAACACTTTCGGGTCGCGCACGATGGCGCGGCCGATGGCCACCCGCTGGCGCTGGCCGCCCGACAATTCCTTCGGCGTGCGCTCCAGGTAACGCCCAAGGTCGAGGATGGCCGCCGCCTTGTCGACTTTCTCGCGGATGATGGCCGGATCGACGCCGGCCAGTTTCAGCGCGAACGACATGTTCTGGAACACCGTCATGTGCGGATACAGCGCGTACGACTGGAACACCATCGCCAGGTCGCGCTTGGACGACGGCAGCGCCGTGATGTCGCGCCCGTCGAGCGACAGCTTGCCGCCGTCGATCGGTTCCAGGCCCGCGATCAGGCGCAGCAGGGTGGATTTGCCGCAGCCGGACGGCCCGACGAAGACGACGAACTCGCCCTGTTGAATGTCCAGGTCGATGCCCTTGATGGCGCGGTGCTCGCCAAAGAATTTCTCGATATTGCTCAGTTGAAGGTAAGCCATGATTTTTCTCAATTCTTTAATTATTTGACTGCGCCAAAGGTCATGCCTTGTACTAACTGCTTCTGGCAGAACCAGCCCAGTGCCATGATGGGCGCGATGGCCATCAGCGAAGCGGCCGACAATTTGGCCCAGAACAGGCCTTCCGGGCTCGAATACGAAGCGATGAGCCAGGCCAGGGTGCCCGCGTTGGAGGCGCCCAGGTTCAGCGACCAGAACGATTCATTCCACGACCACACCATGCAGACCAGCGCCGTGGAAGCGATGCCGCCCACGGACAGGGGCAGCACGACGTGGCGGAACTCGTCCCACACGGTGGCGCCGTCCATGCGCGAGGCCTCGAGGATTTCGCGCGGCAGCTCCTTCATGCTCGTGTACAGCAGCCAGATCATGATGGGCAGGTTCATCAGCATGAACATGATGGTCAGGCCGATGCGCGTATCGAGCAGGCCGAAGTACTGGTAGCAGATATAGATGGGCATCAGCGCGCCCACGCCGGGCATGTAGCGCGAACTGAGCATGAATTTCAGCAAGCCGATGGTGCCGCCCGTGGGAAAGAAGGCCATCGAATACGCGGCCGGGATGGCGATCAAGAGGCCGATGGCCGTCGACACCACGCTGGTAAACAGCGAGTTCCACGCGTAGCCGAAGTAATTGTCGCGCGCCAGCACTTCACGGAAGCTGTCCAGGGTCGGCGTGAAAAACAGCAGCGGCGGCGTGGAAATGGCTTGCCCTTCCGTCTTGAAGGCCATCAGACCCAACCAGAAGATGGGAAAGAACAGCAGCAGCGCGCACAGCCAGGCGGCGGCCGTGCGGCCATACAGATTGAGTTTGCTATGCATCAAGGTCTCCTTATTTCGACAGATTCTTGCCGATGACGCGCATCAGGAAGAAGGCGGCGATGTTGGCGATGAGCACGGCGAACAGGGCGCCGGCCGAAGCCGCTCCCACGTCATACGACAGCAGTGCCTGCTGATAGATCATGAAGGTGATGGTGGTCGTGTCGAAGCCGGGACCGCCGCCCGTGGTGGTAAAGATTTCCGCAAAGATCGACAGCAGGAAGATCATCTCGATCATCAGCACCACCGAGACGGCGCGGCCCAGGTGGGGAATGTAGAGGTAACGCAGTTGCTGCAGATAGGTGGCGCCATCCATGCGCGCCGCTTCCAGCTGTTCGCGGTCCATCGATTGCAGGGCCGTCATGAAGATCAGGCAGGCAAACGGCAGCCATTGCCAGGAGACCATCATGATGATGGAAAACAGGGGGTGGGCCGACAGCCAGTCGACGGGCGTGGCGCCAAAGAAGAGGCTGATTTGCGCAAACAGGCCGTAGATCGGGTTGAGCAGCATGTTCTTCCACATCAGGGCATTGACGGCCGGCATGACGAGGAAGGGCGAAATCAGCAGCACGCGCACGATGGCGCGCCCCGGGAACGCTTCATTGATCAGCAAGCCCAGCGCCGTGCCCAGCACCACCGTGATCAGCATGACGGAAAACAGCAAGGTGAACGTGTTCTGCAAGGCCGGCAGGAACGAGGCATCGGTAAAGAAAAAGTGGAAATTGGCCAGACCATGGAAAGGATGGCCGCTCGGATCGAGCATGGAATAGCGCACGAACGCGTAATACAGGGTGATCAGCAACGGGATCACGGAAATGACGGAGACGGCAAGCACGGCCGGCGTCAGCAAAGTCCGGGGGATAATGCGTTTCATAGGATACTCTTGGGACGTGAGGGAATGATCATCAACAGAAATCCGGGGTCAGACCCGTCGGGTCTGACCCCAGTTTTAAGCCACCAATCTCTTCGCCTGTTGATAAACCAGACGGCAAGAAAGGTCTTACTTGTAGTACCCACCCTTGCGCATCTCACGTTCCGCCGTCTGCTGCGACAACTCCAGCGCCTGCTCCACCGTCACCTTGCCCAGCAGCGCTGCCGCCATCTGCTGGCCGGCGGCCACGCCGATCACCTGGAATTCGGGAATCGACGCGAATTGCACGCCCACGTACGGCGACGGCGGCAAGGTGCTTTGCACGGCGCGTGTGGTGGCCAGGGCCTTGCCTTCGGCGGCGGCAAATTTCGCCACTTTCTGGAACTCGGGGCTCGCATACGTCGACTTGCGCGTGCCCGTCGGCACGTTGGCCCAGCTCGTTTCCTTGGCCACCAGTTTCACGTAATCGGGCGAGGTGGCCCAGTTGATGAAGCGCTGCGCTTCGTTCGGATGCTTCGAGCTCGATGGAATCGCCAGCGACCAGATCCACAGCCAGTTGGCGCCCCGCTCCGTCACGCCGACGGGCGACTGGGCGAACGCCACCTTGTCGGCCACCTTGCTTTGCTTCGGATCGGTGATGAAGGAGGCGGCGATCGTCGCGTCGATCCAGATGCCGCACTTGCCCTGGTTGAACAGCGCGAGGTTTTCATTGAAGCTGTTGGCCGCCGCGCCCGGCGGGCCGTATTTCTTCATCAGGTCGACATACATGGTGACCGCGTCCTTCCACGGCTTGCTGGTAAATTGCGGCTTCCATTGCATGTCGAACAGCTGGCCGCCGTAGGAATTGGCCATGGTGGTGATCAGCGCCATGTTGTCGCCCCAGCCCGGCTTGCCGCGCAGGCAGATGCCGTACACGCCGTTGGCCGGATCGTGCAGCTTGGCCGCCACGTCGCGCAGCTGGTTCCAGCTGGGGCGGTCTTCGATCGTCACGCCCGCCTTTTTGACCAGGTCGCTGCGGTACATGATCATCGAGCTTTCGCCATAGAACGGCGACGCGTACAGCTTGCCGTCGCCGGACAGTCCCTCGCGGATGGCGGGCAGCAGATCGTCGATATCGTATTTGGCGTCCGGCTTGATCGGGATCAGCCAGTTTTTCTTGCCCCAGATGGGCGTCTCATACAGGCCGATGGTCATCACGTCGAACTGGCCGCCCTTGGTGGCGATATCGGTGGTCATGCGCTGGCGCAAGACGCCCTCTTCCAGGGTCACCCACTTGAGCTTGATGTCGGGATTGGCTTGCTCGAAGAACTTGCTGAGCTTTTGCATTTCGATCATGTGGCCGTTGTTGACGGTGGCGATGACGAGGTCGGTTGCGGCAAAAGCGGACGAGCTGAGGCAGAGCGCGCCGGCGCACAGCGCGGCAATGGCGGAACGTTTCATTGTGTGTCTCCAGTGTTTTTTGTCGTTGGCAATGCTCAGGTACTTAGCACCACGACCACAATGTAGCACCGGACTTTGATACTTTCTGATACTCCAAAACCGCAATTCGATACTCTTTTGCACCCCCTCCATGCACCAGAGTATCGATATTGAGTAAAAACAACACTTTGAAAGAAAGTATCGGTACTTGTTCGATTTGTATCAGGGTGGTTAAAAAAGCGCTGCTAGACTTGGTTTTCGGCATTAGACCGTGTGCGGTGACCGGCCTTTCGGGGCGCCACCGCTACCACCAACATTCTTCTGGAGACCGCATGAATCGCACTGCATTGAAAACTTTACCTGCCCTGCTCCTGGCCATTGCCAGCGCTTCCGCCATGGCCGACCCCATGTACCCAAGCGACGCCGAAGGCTTCCATGGCTACCTGCGCGCCGGCGCTGGCAGCAACACCTCGGGCGGCGGCGGTTCGCAAGGCTGCTTCGGTCTGGGCGGCAATACCATGAAATATCGTCTGGGCAATGAGTGCGACGCCTACACGGAATTCGGCTACACCAAGTCCGTCGCCCAGTCCGGCGGCGTGAACTATCTGGCCACCATCTGGGTCAACGCTTACGCGCCCAACTCGGATTTCGGCGACAACAAACTGGGCATCGTCAAGGCCTATGTCGAAGCACAGGGACTCGATTTCCTGAACGGCGGCACGGCCTGGATCGGCAAGCGCTTCTACTACCGTCCTGACATCCACATGCTGGACTTGCAGTACATCAACATGAACGGGACGGGCGCCGGCCTGGACCGCATTCCTGCCGGCCCCGGTAAATTCTCGTACGCTTTCTTCAAGGACAACGACATCAACACCGTGTCGAAGACCGGCGTCGTCAGCACCAAATCGGCCGTGCGCCAGAACTTCATCTACGGCGAGATTCCCGTCAATGAAAACGGTACCCTGGACCTGGCCGCGACCTACATCATCGGCGAAGGCAAGGACAACGACGCTTACGGCCAGAAGCATAACGGCTGGCAATTGTCGGCCTTCCACCGCCAGGCGAAAGTGTTCGGCGGCGGCAATACCTTCGGCGTGCAGTACGGCGTCGGTCCCGGCACCGGCAAGGGCGCGCAGTTCGGCGCGTCGGGCGACACCAATTTCGGTTCGGACGTGAAACGCACGCGCATCTTCAATGACATGGCGATCCAGCCGATGGCCAATTTCGGCATGGAATTCGTCGCCCTGTGGCAAAAAGACGAATCGAACGCCAACGGTTCCTCGACCTGGACCTCGGTCGGCGTGCGTCCCGTGTACGCGTTCACCAACAACTTCAAGCTGGTGGGCGAACTGGGCACGGACCGCGTGACGCAAGCGGGCGGCCTGCCGGCCAAGCGCCTGACCAAGCTGACCATCGCCCCGACGATCTCGGCCGGCCCTGGCCTGTGGTCGCGCCCTGAACTGCGCGCTTTCGTGACCTACGGCAAATGGAACGATGCGGCCACCGCCTCGGTCAATGCGTCGAACAACGGCGGCCCGATCTACAACAACAATACCAGCGGTACTTCCTATGGTTTCCAGGTGGAGACGTGGTTTTAAGCTGAAACAACCCAGAAGCAAAGGCTGGGGTCAGACCCGACGGGTCTGACCCCGAAAAAAGGGCGGAACCTCGATTCCGCCCTTTTCTGTTTACCCTGCCGGATTCAACTTACGGCAAGGCCACCGGCAGTTCCGGATACTCCTGCGTCAAGGCATACTTGGTGCCGCCGACGGTGACCGTGTAGTTGGCCGGTCCCGAGATCGGCAAACGGTAGTTCAGGGTCAGCGCCACGGAGCCGCCCGGCGCCAGCGATTGCCAGGCGGGAATCGCAAAGCGGGCCCGGTTGTAGTTCTTCGTGAAGCCGCCGATATTGTTCGGCCCCGTGTAGCCGGCATTGATCACCGTCAAACCGAAGCCGGACTGGTCGCTCATGTCCGACGGTGCCGACACGGGATAGTCGAACTCCACCACGGTGCCGCCCGGCAGGGTCGATGTGGTGTTGTTCTTCACCGTCATCACCGGGTTGATGGGGAAGTTGTTGTCGCCCAGCTTCCAGCCGCCCAGGGTGATGCTGACGTTGGCCGCCGTGCCCGGCATGGCGATTTCGGCGCGCTTGTTGCCGTACGCGCCAGCCGTGCGGAATGCCTGGTACAGCACGTCCGTCAAGGTGGTGCCCATGAAGTACTCGCCCTTGCCGCCATTACGCGTGGCATCCCAGGCATAGTCGCCCGCCATTTCCCAGATCATCACGCCGCCGATATTGTTGTTGACGATGTACTGGGCCTTGGCCGCGATCGACTGCGTGGTTTCCGTGGAAATAAACACTTTCTTGGTCGCATTCCACAGCCACGGCGCCACCATGGTGCTGCTGTAGTACGGCACATACGTGCCCACCAGCGCCTTGTCCGTGACTTTATACGCGTCCAGGTAGCTTGGAACGATGCCGTTTTGCAAGTTCAATGCATGCCAGATGGGGTTGCCGCCGCCTGGCGTGGGCTTGCCTTGTGTATCGAGGTCGTACCACACGTTGTCGATGCCGGTGGCGCCCGTGCCGCACGTCTTGGTGCCGGCGCAGGTGACGGTGGAGCTGATCAGCGGCGTCGTGCCCCACAAGCCATTGGTGCCGCCCGTCACATCCTTCCAGCCCCGCGTGTAGAACGGCACGCCGATATTGATGCGGCCCGCCTGCATGGCGCCCCGGTAGTAGCGGTAGGCCCAGTCCGTGTTCAGGTAGCCGATGTTCTGGAACTGGTAGGCGTTACCGGCACGCAATTCGCCATCGTTGCCATCGTCAAACAGCGCCGCGTTCGGTCCCACGTACTGATTCCACGCACCGTGCAAGTCATAGCTCATCAGGCTGGCGTAATCGAGATATTTCAATCCCGACATATTTTCCTCGCCCCGCAAGACCCAGCCCGAGGCGGAACCGGCGATGGTGAGCAGATAGTATTTATTGTCCTGCACGGCCGCTTCGTCGAGCTTCTGGCGCAGCACTTTCAGCAGCACGTTGTAGCTCGTCATCAGCCCGGCCAGCCGCGGTTTCGACACGGCGAAGTCGTTCGGATTACCCGCTTCATTGTTGGTGGTCGGGTGTTCGTAATCGACGTCGACGCCATCGAAGAAGTTGTACTGGCGCACGAAGGCCACCATCGAGTCGGCCAGAGTGTTGATGCCGGCCGTGTTGATGCTGCCGTCCGCGTTCGTCGTGGCCGTGTAGAAGCCGCCGCTGCCGGCCCAGCCGCCCACGGAAATCATCAGTTTCACGCCCGGATACTTCTTCTTGTATTGGGCCAGCAAGTTGAAATGGCCCTTGTACGGCAGGGACGGGTCCATGGCCGCGGCCGGCACGTTCGGCCAGGTGAGGCCCGTATCGGGATTGGCCGCGCCGCTGCCGATGGCGATCTTCGACGTGGCCGGATCGACGGAAGCGAACGCATAATTCAGGTGGGTGATCTTATCCCAAGGCAGGTTATTCACCAGGTAAGTCGGGCTGCCATCGACACCCGTGCGCCAGCTGGCGAAATAGCCGACGATGCGCCGGTTCAAGCCATTGCCCAGCACTTCGCGCCCATTCGCGTCATATACCTTGCAATACGGCACATTCGGCACGGCCGAAATCAGGCCGTCGGGACGGCAAGCCGTGGGGGTTGGCGTGGGGGTTGGCGTGGGAGTCGGCGTTGGGGTCGGCGTTGGGGTCGGAGTCGGAGTCGGTGTCGGTGTCGGCGTCGGCGTCGGGGTCGGGGTCGGCGTTGGTGTCGGAGTTGGCGTATCCGTCACGGCCCAGGGGCCCCACTGGTCGGCCGCGCTGGGGACATTGCCTTGCGTCCACCATTTGGCCTTGTAGGTGACACCCTGGTACGTCACGCACTGGCCGCCCGTGTAGACGGTGGCGGCATCCCAGACGGCGCACGCTTCCACGGCGGCGAGCAAGGTGTTTGGCGTGGCGGTCGTGCCTTCCTGGCCCCCGCCGCAAGCGACGAGCACGCCGCTGAGCAGGGCCATCAATAATGCATTCGATTTCATGTTGTATTGGTCTCCGTTATGGTTTTACATCGAGAGCTGTTGCAGGCCCCTCGAGGGGCTCTTGTCAACTGTTATCCCTGGCCGGCTGTCCTGCATAGACTGCTACTGCAACTTCACATTCCAGTTGGCTTCCACGCATTTCACGTAGTTCCCGGCCAGCAAGGCGCTGTACGGGGTTTGATAGCTGACCAGCTGGCATTGGTTCTCGCCACCGGCGCTCCAGTTCTTTTCCCAATAGATGTTGTAGGCAGCGGAACTGGCCGGGGTGAAGCGTTGCATGTTGGCGCAGGACAGCTGTTCGCCGGAATAATCCCAGCCCATGTCGGCGGCAAATTGCTTGTAGTAATCGATACGGTTTTGCGCGGCCTGCTTTTCCGTGCCCTGCCCGCATTCGGCGTTGATGATCATGATGGTGGTGGCGAAATTATTGCCCGCGCCTGCCGTCGTATCGGCCGCGTTCGGCACCCAGGTGCCGTCGAGCACGTGCAGCATCGATGGTTTCGGCGGTTGCGGATAGACAAAGAAGAAAGTGGCCGACGCCAGGTTCAGCCAGGTCGAGGCGACGAGGTCGGGATTTTTCAGCAGCACGGACTGGTCGCCGTCATGCATGGCTTGCGAGAACGGGCCGTAGTTGTAGTTGTACGACAGCTGCTTGGCGCCGCGGCCGAAATACTTCTTGAAGCTGCCGTCGGCATTCTTGCCGCACGTCCATACCTTGTTGAAGACGGGATCGGCGCACTCGACGTTGTAGCCGCAGCCGGCGCCCGTCTCGTCGCAGCCCAGTTCGCGCAAATACTTCAAGCCCTGGCGCCATTGCGGCAGCGGGCTGCTGGCGTTATGGTCGCCCGTTTCCTGCCCGAAATGGGCGAACATGGTGGCCAGGCTGTGGCGGCAGATGGCGTCCGCATTGCGCCCGTCGCTGTAGTCGTCGCACACGGCGGGAAACTTGGCCACCGCTTGCAGGAAGCGCTGGTAGGTATAGCTTGTATCGCGCGCGGCAAAATAATAATCCCACTTCGCCGCCGGCAGCAGACGTTCGACGCGCTTGACGTTGAGCGGATTGCCGGCCAGTCCAGGCTGGACGGCTTCGACGGCCGCATTGCCCAGCGTGCGGATCGACGCCTTGACTTTGCGGAAGAAATCGTTGTTCGTCAGCGCCGCCTCGTTCGCCTCGGCCTGGGCCCTGGTGGGCACGCCCGGCGTGGGAGTAGGCGTGGGCGTGGGCGTGGGTGTAGGCGTTGGCGTTGGCGTCGGCGTCGGGGTGGGCGTCGGCGTGGTGGTATCGAGACGCCACGGTCCCCACTGGTCGTTGTTCGGCGCCGTGCCCTGCACCCACCATTTGGCCCGGTATACCTTGCCGTCGTAGACGGCGCACTGGCCCGCCGTGTAGACGGCGCTGGCGCTCCAGGCTGCGCAACTGTCGCTGGCGGCCGTGGCGGCCAGCAGGGTCGATGGGGGTTCGGTGGTGGAATTGCCGCCGCAAGCGAGCAGCGCGCTGCCCAGCAGGCCAGCCATCAAGGGCGAGGCCAGCCGGCTAATTTGCCGTGTCTTCACAGTGTCTCCTGAACGTTATACGAAAACTATCGAAGTAGCTTTTTATGTTGTACGTAAAGAAAGCACAGCGAAGCGTCGGCTTTCTGCACCAAGAATGCGACGCCGAAAATTGGTAGTCAAGTGGTTTTATAATACGGTGTTTTTTACAATACCAGTGACTTCAGGCGGCGCGGCCACGGTGCGGCAAGCGAAGAGTGGGAAGAGAGAAAAAAGGCGTTTTCAAGACAACTGCCGGCAATACCGCGCCGGCAGCACTGCGGCAAGTGGTATTGGCACTGCCGCAGGTGTTTTCAGGCCGATGGCGTTGCCGCACGTTGGTGTTGCGGATAATACAGGTCGTAAAACCAGCCATAGGCGCTTTCGATCTGCGCCTGGATGCGCGGCGGAATCGCATGCTGCCCGGGCGCGCTGATCGTCGCCTGCTGGCGGTGCGTGTATTTCATGCGGTAGTGGCTGTCGCTTTCCTGGATACCCACGGCAAGATCGTGCGGGTCGATCTGGAACGGTGCCAGGCCCAGCCAGGTGTACAGGTGGGACATGCATTCCACGGGCCGCGCCATCAAGTCTTCGAAGCGCACGAAATACAGCTTTTGCTGCACTTCGGCAGGCAGGTCCAGCACGGCATGCAGGGAACTCAGGGGAGCGCCGATGGTGCGGTCCTTGGCAAACAGCATGTCAGCCCGGCCCAGGCGGTCAAAATCGGCCAGATGGTCGACAAAATCGAGCAGGATGGTGCGCTGGTGCTGCGCTTCGATGGAGCCGTAGACCTGGCCCAGTTCACGCACGCAGACGATGATCTTCGCTTCCGGCGCCAGCTGCAGCAGCATTTCCACGCAATGCAGCCAGGCGCGGTTCTTGTCGACCACGCCCTGCTTGCCGCAATCCCGGTACCAGCCGCGCAGAAAGCCCTGCATGGCCGTTTTCAGGTGGCCGTAACTGGCGTCGAAGGTGCTGTCGAGCTGCGACAGGAAAAAAGCGTCGTCGCTGACCATGCGCCGCATGCCCAGCAAGGCGTTGCACAAGGGCGAGCTATTGCCTTCGCAATGCAAGTCGGGATGCTGCGCCAGCAGCTGGCACAGCAAGGTGGAACCGGCGCGTGGCAAGCCTGCCACGCCGATGAAATGGGATGTCATGCGATTGTACTTTCTGTTCAGCGCTGCGCCTCTGACGGAAAACAAGGATGATGCAGCCATTGTAAAAGTGTTGCGACGATGCGAAGGCATGAAAATGCCGCCTCGAAACACGAAGCGGCACTCCGGCGCCGGCATCTGGTGACGCGGCGGACCTTACTGGCTGTCCTGGCGCGTACCGACGGAAACCTCAACCGGCAAGCGCAAGCCGCTGTCCACCACGCTCAGGCGCAGGCCTGGCAAGACATTGCTGACGACGTTGCCGGCCAGTTGCACCAGCGGTGCGCTGCCCGAGCCACCCTTCTCTCCCTCGCGCGGCGCATCCTGCGCGGCGGCAGGCTTGCCTGGCGCCGTCTCGCCGCTGACGATCATGTCGGCCTGCACCATATTGCCCTGCGACGGCGCCACGGCAACAGCCGCGATCACGTTCGCAACGGCGCTTTGCAGCGCTTCCGTCGGATTGACTTTCAGCACGCCGTCCACATAATTCAGGGCGTAATTGGTCGACGCCTGGCCCGAGGCCGAGACCAGATAATTGCCTGCCGCGGAAGCCGTCGTCGCCGGCGTGCCGAAGGCCAGCTGACCGCTCACTTCGGTGGCCAGCGTGTCGCCGCCGAGCAAGCCGCTGTAGCTGGCGCTGAAGTCGGGATTGGCGCGTCCCTGGTCTTTTGCCGCATTGTCGACTTTCACCGTCAGCAGTGCCTGCGAGATCGTGGCCGTGGTGCTGGCCGTGGTGTTGACCACGTAATTGCCCGCATCGGCCCCGCTCAGGCGTATGCCCGCCACCGTCACCGTCTTGCCCGCGCCCGCATTCTTGTCGCTGAAACTGGCGCCATTGCTGGCAATATTGAGCTGATCATTGCCGATACGGTTGTCGCGCAAGGAAACGGCGGCGTTCGTGGTGGCGTCGTACACCTTGTTGATGCCGGTGGCGCTGACCGTCAGGGCCGCCGGCGTGATATCGGCCGTGTTGCTGGCCAGGCTGCTGGCCAATACGTAATTGCCCGCATCGGCGCCGGCCAGGCCCAGACCGCTGATATTCACGGTCTTGCCCGTTGCCGCATTCTTGTCGCTGAACGCGCCAAGGACGGGCCCGCCAGCCAGGCTCAGGACGTCGCCGGCCACCATGCCATTGAAGCTGGCGCCCGCCAGATTCAGGCTGGCCGCCGTGCCGCCGTCATACACCTTGTTTGCCGCCACGATGCCGGAAATAGCGCTGATGGACGCCGGCGTGATGCTGGCCGTGCCACTGGCAACCGTGCTGGCAAGGTTGTAATTGTCCGCATCGGCGCCGCCGAGCGTGATGCCGCTGACCGCCACCGTCTTGCCCGTGCCCGCATTCTTGTCGCTGAAGGCGCCGTTGCCGGCCACGGTCAGGCTGTCGCCGTTCACCATGCCATTGAAGGTCGCCGCGCCGTTGAGCGTGGCCATGGCCGAGCCATCATAGGTCTTGTTGTTGACACCCACGTTTGTCACGCCGCTGATGGTCGCCTTGCTGATGTCGGCGTTCACGTTGGCGGGACTGCTGAAGGCATAATTGCTGGCCAGGCCAGTGCCATCCTGCAAGCTGGCGCCGCTGATGGTCACCACCTTGCCGGTACCGGCATTCTTGTCGCTAAAGCTGCCGACACCGCCGCTGAAGCCCAGCGTTTCATCCGCGACCATGCCGGTCAGGGTGCCGCCCGACAAGACTGCCGCTGTCGTGCCATCGTAGACTTTATTGCCGGCAGTCACACCGGAGAGCGTGACGGCCTTGGGCGTGATACTGGCCGTGGCGCTGGCCGTATTGTTGAGGAAGTCATAATTGACCAGATCGCTGCCGGACAAGGTGATAGTCGTGATATTGACGGCCTTGTTGCTGCCCACGTTTTTATCCGTGAATGCACCGCTCGCGCTGAACAATTGCACATCGTCGCCAGCAATCTTGCCGTTGATCACCGCCTGGCCGGGACTGAGGCTGACGTTGAGGTTGCCGTTATAGATCTTGTCCAGGGCGCTCAAACCGCTAATGCTGGAAATCGTTGCCTTCGCGATATCGCCCGTCATGCCGTTTGGCGTACTCAGCGTGTAGTTGCCGGCCAGGCCGCTGCCGTCGCTCAAGCTCACGCCGCCCACCGTAATGGCCTTGCCCGTGCCCGCGTTCTTGTCGCTGTAGCTTGCCCCCTGGACAGTGAAGGCCAGGGTTTCCGAATTGACCAGGCCATTCAGGGTGCCGCCGGTCAGGTTCGCACTGGCTGTGCCGTCGTAGACTTTATTGTTGCCGGTAAAGCCCGTCAGCGTCAGCGCCTTGGCGCTGATATTGGCACTGCTGCTGGCCGTGTCGCTGGCCAGGTTGTAATTGCCTGCGTCCGTGCCGCCCAGCACGATGCCGCTGACATTGACCGTCTTGCCATTGCCCGCGTTCTTGTCGCTGAAGGAGGCGGTCGCGTTCGATACCGTCAGGTTGTCGCCGCCGGCCATGCCGCTGAAAGCGGCGCCAGCCGTGTTCAGGCTGACGGCCGTGCTGCCGTCGTACACTTTATTTCCGGCAACGATACCGGTCACGCCACTGATGGTGGCCTTGCTGATATCGGCGCTGCCGCTGGCCGTGGTGCCGGTCAAATTGTAGTTGCCGGCATCCGTGCCGCCCAGCACGATGCCGCTGATGCTGACCATCTTGCCTGTGCCTGCATTCTTGTCGGCAAAACTGCCGCTGGCGCCCGACACGCTCAGGCTGTCGCCACCGATCATGCCCGCAAACGTGGCGCCCGCCGCATCCAGGCTGGCGGCCGTGCTGCCGTCATACACTTTATTTCCAGCAACAATGCCGCTCACGCCGCTGATGGTGGCCTTGCTGATATTGGCCGTGCTGCTGGCGGTAGCGTTGGTAAAATCATAATTTCCAGCGTCTGTGCCGCCCAGGACCATGCCGCTGATATTGACCGTCTTGCCTGTGCCCGCGTTCTTGTCGACAAAACTGCCGCTGGCGCCCGAGACCGTCAGGTTGTCGCCGCCCACCATCCCCGTGAACGACGCCCCAGCCATGTTCAGGCTGGCGACCACACCGCCGTCGTACACTTTATTTCCGGCAACGATACCGGTCACGCCGCTGATGGTGGCCTTGCTGATATCGGCGCTGCCGCTGGCCGTGGTGCCGGTCAAATTGTAGTTGCCGGCATCCGTGCCGCCCAGCACGATGCCGCTGATGCTGACCGTCTTGCCTGTGCCCGCGTTCTTGTCGGCAAAACTGCCGCTGGCGCCCGCCACGCTCAGGCTGTCGCCACCGATCATGCCCGCAAACGTGGCGCCCGCCGTGTTCAGGCTGGCCGTGGCAGTGCCGTCATACACTTTATTTCCAGCAACAATACCGCTCACGCCGCTGATGGTGGCCTTGCTGATGTTGGCTGTGCTGCTGGCCAAAGTATTGGTGAAATTATAATTACCAGCATCCGTGCCGCCCAGGACCATGCCGCTGATATTGACCGTCTTGCCTGTGCCCGCGTTCTTGTCGGCAAAACTGCCGCTGGCGCCCGAGACCGTCAGGTTGTCGCCGCCCACCATCCCCGTGAACGACGCCCCAGCCATGTTCAGGCTGGCGGCCTGGCCGCCGTCATACACTTTATTTCCGGCAACGATACCGGTCACGCCGCTGAGGGTGGCCTTGCTGATATCGGCGCTGCTGCTGGCCGTGGTGCCGGTCAGGTTGTAGTTGCCGGCATCCGTGCCGCCCAGTACGATGCCGCTGATGCTGACCGTCTTGCCTGTGCCTGCATTCTTGTCGGCAAAACTGCCGCTGGCGCCCGACACGCTCAGACTGTCGCCACCGATCATGCCCGCGAACGTGGCGCCCGCCGTGTTCAGGCTGGCCGTGGCGGTGCCGTCATACACTTTATTTCCAGCAACAATACCGCTCACGCCGCTGATGGTGGCCTTGCTGATATTGCCCGTCAAGCCGTTCACGGGCACCAGCGCATAGTTGCCGCCGGCGCTGCCGCCCAGGGCCGCGTTGACCGTCACGGCGATGCCGTTGCCGGCATTCTTGCTGACAAACGTGCCATTCACGGTCGAACTGACATTGGCCAGGTCGCCCGCCAGCACGCCGTTCAGGGTGCCGCTGATGGCGGCCACGGTGGTGCCGTCGTACACTTTGTCGCCCACCGCCGCGCCGCTCAGGGTGACGGACTTGGGCGTGATCACCAGGCCGCCATCGATATAGCTGATGGCGTAGCCGGACTGGCCACCCGAAGCGTACAGGCCGCTGGCCGACACGCCATAGGTGCCCGCATTGACGGCGCCGGCGGCATTGCCCGCATACACGACCGTACCGAGCAGGTTGGCGCCATCCACCGTGTTCGAGTAGGTGACGCTATTGCTGCCGCCTGCGTAGGCCACGCCGTCATACACCTTGCTGTCGTAGGAAACGCGCACGGCGATCTGCTTCATGAACGAGCGCAGGAAAGGCGCGCTCTGGCCGTCGTAGACCACCCACATCTGCGCCAGTTCCCAGCCGGCGCCCGTGTAATTCGACAGGTTTTTCAGCTGCGCCGTCGTCATGGCGGTACCACCCATGCTGTTCGCCTGGCCGCTGGCCGTCGTGTCCCAATAGCTGCCCGTAGTGCTGCCCGTACTGGCGCCCACCAGGCCGCCCACATTGCTGGAACCGCTCACGCTGCCGTTCGCATAACTGTTGGCGATGCTGCCGCCATTGCTGCCGACGAGGCCGCCGACGATGCTGGTGCCGCTCACGGCCCCGCTGGCATAGCTGTCCGCCACCGTGCCCGTATTGCTGCCCACCAGGCCGCCTCCGGTGGACGTGCTCGTCACGCCGCTGGTGGCAAAGCTGCCGCTGATCGTGCCGGCATTGCTGCCGGCCAGGGCGCCCACATTCGTGCCGCCCGCTACGCTGCCGCCGGACAAGCCCACATTCGCCACCACCCCGCCGCTGCCGATGGCGCCGAACAGGCCCACGTTGTTCACGCCCGCCTTGGCAATGGTCAGACTGGAAATGATATGGCCGGTGCCGTCGAGGCTGCCCGTGAAGGCCGAACCTGCCGCGCCGACGGGGATGAAGCCAGTGGTTCCCCAGATATCCTGGCCATTGGCCGCCGTCGTGGCGGCGCTGAAGCTGCTGCCCAGCGTGTAGCTGGCTGTCTTGTTCATCGCCATCAATTGCAGCTGGTGCGCCGAATTGATGGTATTTGACCACTCCGACGCCAGCATGGGGCGCGTGCCGGCAGCGCCATTGAGGGTGCCGTCGGCGCTGACCGCCACCCAATTATTGCCGGTGGCGCCGCCCGTGGCCGTGAAATTGAACCCCACATAATTACTCGATACCAGCATCTGCGCCGTGCTCAGCCCTTGCGCATTCGAGGTGGCGCCATTGAAGCTTCGGCCGATGCCATTCAGGCCGGAATTGATCGTGCTGTCAAAATAGGCGCGGTTGACGCTACCGCCGTTGTGCTCGCCGACGATGGCGCCCACGCTGGCGCCGCCGCCCGTCACCTTGCCGGTGGTATAGACATTCGTGATGGTGCCGCCCACGTTGTAGCCGACCACGCCGCCGGCCAGCCCGGTGGTCTGCACGTCGCCCGTCGCATAGCTGTTGCTCAAGGTTCCACGCAACAGGCCCACCAGGCCGCCGACATAGCCGCCGGTGGAGGTGACCTTGCCCGTCGCGTAGCTATTGCTGATGGTCGCGCTGCCGCTGTTATTGGTCCCCACCAGGCCGCCGGCACTGCCCGAGGCGTTCATCGCGCCGGTCGCGTAACTATTGCTGATACTGCCATTATTAAAGCTGACCAGGCCGCCGCCATAGTTGGCTCCTGCGTTCACGGTGCCCGTCGCATAGCTATCGCTGATCGCACCGGAGTTGGTGACCACCAGCCCGGCCGCCACGTAGCGCGTGGAGCTGGTGGTGGCGGAGCTGGAACTGTTCTTGATCAAGCCGCCTACGGCGTTGAGGCCCACAAAGCCGCCTGCCGCGCCGTAGCCGCCCGGCCCGGGATCGCCCGCGGAGACGACCGTGCCGGAGACGCGGCTATTGCTGATCGTTCCGGCATTGATGCCCACCAGGCCGCCCAGATTGACATAACCGGAGGCGCTCACGGCACCACTGCTATACACATTATCGATCTTGCCGCTGTTGACGGCAGCCAGTGCGCCTATGCCCGCATAGGTGCTGCTATAGTTGGCGGCCGATCCGGCAACGCTGACGCCGCTAAAACCCATATTGCGCACGGCAGCGGCAGCGCCGATATTGCCGAACATCCCGACAGGCACGTCAGGGCGGTTGATCGTCAACCCCACGATTTCATGGCCCAGGCCATCGAGCGTGCCCGTGAAAGGCGCCGCATCGCTGCCGATGGGCGCAAATCCCTTGCCGCCATCCCAGCCGGAGGTGCCGCGCGCATCGATATTGCTGCCCAGCACGTACTTGCCGGACAAATTGCCCTGCATGCCCTGCACGTCGCTGCCGGTGGTGCTGTTGAAGGCGCCCAGGCTGTTGATCACCTGATACACGGTCACGCTGCCATTGCTGCCCAGCTTGGTGCTGAAGTTATTGCCCGATGGCAAATCCACTTCGGCCTTGACGTTGTACGTCGACAGATTGCCGGCGGCGACCCCGCTCTGGCCGTATTCGAGCGCCAGGCTGGCCGTGCCTGCGCCGCGCATGGCCTTGTTGATGTTGATGTTGTTCTGTGCCGTCAGGGTCAGCTTGTTGGCGGTCCAGTTGATGTTGTCGTTGACGTTGATGTTGCCCTGCGTGCCGCTGCCGCCCGACACGCTCTGGATTTGCACATTGCCCGATTTCAAGGAGTTGCTCAGGAAAGCGCCCGTCATGTCGCCGCCGGAAACGGCGATATTGAAGTCGGTCGGGTCGATCAGCCAGGTGCCGGCCAGGCCCTTGCTCGATGCCGTCGTCACCTTCAGCGCATCGTCGATCTTCACGTGCGCGGCCGACGTATCGATGAAGCCGCCATTGCCGCCGTCGGACGCGCTGGCGTCCAGGGTGCCGGCCGCGTTCACCGTGCCGCTTTGCATGTCACCCAGCAACTTGATCGTGCCGCCGCGCGTGGCTATCGTGTGCGCCTCGATCACGCCCGTGTTGTTGACGGCGGTTTTCAGCAAGTCGCCCGCCGCCTGCGCCGTGAGCACCACGCTGCCGCCGTCGGCCTGGATCAGGCCGCCATTGTTGACCAAAGCGCCCACGGCGCCTGCGTTGACGGCCACATTGAGCAAGCCGTCACCGGCCACGTCCAGGGTGATCGCCTTGCCCGCGGCCAGGGCTACCGAACCCAGACGTGCCTGGATCGTGCCTTTATTCGAGACGTGCGCGCCCAGCAGGGCCACATAGCCGCCCGGCGCGCTGATGCTGCCCTGGTTCAGGACTTTCCCCGTGCCATTGCCGGAAAACTGGTACTTGCCCGCCATGAAGTCGGCGTTGCTGATGTCCAGGGTGGACGCCACCAGCCCGGCCGTGTTCACGGACGCGCCCTGGCCGAACAGGATGCCGTTCGGATTGACGATGAACACCTTGCCGTTGGCCGACAAGTTGCCCAGGATGGTAGTACCGTCGCCGCCCAGAACGCGGTTCAGGGCCACCGCGTTGCTGTTGGGCTGCTGGAACTGCACCGATTCGCCCTTGCCGATATTGAAACTGGCCCAGTTGATCACGGCGTTCTGGCTGCCCTGCCTGATCACCGTGGCGCCCGGTGCGCCATTGATCGTTGCCTGGCCCGCCACCACCGTGCCGCCCGCCGGCCCCGCCAGCGCCAAGGAGCCATAACCGAGCATCAGCGCCGCCGCCATGCCGGTCAAGGCAAAATGCGCCCCGCCCCCGCTGCATCCGGGCAGCGAGCGCTTGCCGGCGGATTTGACGTTTTCGGAAACGGCGGCGTAGGCGCCGGTGGCCTGGTTCCAGATGGAGCGGTAGATGCGGTTCATGGCAGTGTCCTGATTCTATTAACTTGTCTTAATTAGAAGTATTTAATGGCTTGCAGCCAGAAACGGCCTGCCGCATCCGGTGCGGAAGTCGCCTTGGCATTGCCCAGCTTGTGCGCGTAATACGCCTTCAGGACGAGCGCATTGGCGCCCGTCCACGTCACGCCCACGCCGGCGCCGCTCAGGGTGCGGCGGTTCTCGCCCGCGCCCCAGGCGTCGCGGTTCAGCTTGACGGTGCCCGTGTCGGCAAAGGCCAGCACCTGCAGCTGGCCGGGAAACGCCGTGAACGCCGTGATGTTTTGGCGCAATTCCACATTCAGCACATAGCCCTGGTCGCCATACGCCTCGCCGCCCGGATAGGCGCGCACGCCGCCCACGCCGCCGATGCCCATCTTTTCGGAAACATCGAGGTTTTTCGAGGCCGCCTGGCCGCTGATCACGCCGAACAAGCTGGTCTCGCCGCCCAGGCTTTGCACGCGCGCCGCATTGAAGGCAAGCTTGTTGAAGTGGCCGTTGCTTTTCACCGTCAGCTGATCGATCAGCAAGGCCACCGGCGTCTCGATATCGATCTTGCCCGTGGTGTAGGTCACCGAATACGTGCTCACGCCACCGCCGCCCCAGCCGTCCTTGCCATCGCCATTCAGGTTCAGCATCCACACCTTGGCTGTCTTGTCGTTGACGCTGCCCGTCGATTCCGTCCTGTCCTGGAATGTCTTGTCGTCGTAGCTCACTTGCGCATACAGATTGTTGCTGCGCGAGCGGATCAGCGGATAACTGGCATACGCGCTGGCGATCTTCGCCGTTCCCTTGGCGTCGAGCACGGCAAATTCCTTGCCCAGCTTGTAATCCATATACGTGTAGGCGCCGCCCAGGCGCAACAGGCCAGCCTGTCCCTGATAGGCCAGGCGGCCGTAGTTCAAGCCATCGGCCGAAGTGAAGGCGCGCACGGTGGCCACGTCGCCTATGCCGGCCAGCTCGTTGATGTTCAGGGTGGCGCCGATGCGGTTGCGGCCTGTGTAGCGGTTGCCCTGGTTATCCAGGTCGATGCTGCCGTTGAAACGCGAACCGGGCTGCACGTCGACGATCAGGTCGGACGCGCCCAAGGACGCCCCCGGCGCCAGGGTCGAGCTCACCTGCACGCCCGGCAAGTCCGACAGCAGCAGTAAGCGCCGCTCCAGCGGCGGCGTGGCGATCACTTGCCCGTCGAGCCCGGCCAGTATCGTGCCGGCCAGGCCGTCGGACAGCGTGCTCTGATTGCGCAGCTGCACCTGACCATAACGGCCCGGCAGCACGTCGATGGCGACGACGCCATCCTCGATATCCTGCGCCGGCAGATAGGCCTGCGCAAGAAAATAGCCATGGTTCTGGTAATAACTGGCAATTTTTGACGCCATGGTGCGCAATTCGCCCAGGGTCAGCTCGCTCCCGGGCACGAAACCCGTGGCGGCGACCAGTTCGCTTTCGGCAAAGACGGGCGGCGCCGTGATCCGCAGGCGCTGTACGGTGATGCGCGTGGTATCGCCCACCGTCGTGGCCGGCACATTGCCCTGCTGTACGCGGATGGCTGGCGGCGCTTTCGGCAGCTGGGGCGCGGCGGGAATCTGCTGCAGCTGGCTGCCTGCGCCCGGAGGATCGACGGCCCAGGCGGTCTGGATCAGCGCCAGCAAGGTCAATGGAAATAATGTGGTGTTCAAGGTCATCCTTTCAGGCGGCGCGCCCGCGCCAGGCAAGCCGCTGGCGGCTGTGCTGACGGGGAATACAAGAGCTGCAAAGGACGTATTTTTTTAGCATCATTGTCAAATACAATGACAACAAAAAAATAAATTCCCCTCAGCAACATTGACCCATTTTAGCCCGTCATCAGGCGAGAAAATACCTATCTGATGAGCTCTTTCACCACATTGGTGCGGTCTCGACAGGGATGCCCTTAAAATTCGCAAAACACCGTGAAAATGCGCCTTTCCGGCAAGAAATTCGTTGTCATAACACAACAAAATTGCATCGCTGTCACTATCGACATGCTATTCCATGAGCGCACCATGCATGCGAAATGAACAAGAGATTGGCATTATCACAATATAAAACAATGTTATTTTTTACATATGTGCATGTTCATCTGATGACACACTTTTTTGCTGCAAATTAACATGTCACATTCTTGCAAAAAATAGATAATCAATGAATAAATATTAGGAATGGAAACTTATTTATGGCGGCCACGCGGGGAGCGGGCGGCGCATATGATCGCGGCGAGGAAAACCGGCGTGGCAGGCATCGGCCACGCCGGATGCCGGCGGAAAGGAAGAGAAGATCAGCGACGCGGCCGCGCTGGCCGGGTCTTATCTGGACAGCACATATTTGGCCAGCGTGGCCGCATCGGCTACGCTGAGCTGGCTGAATGGCGGCATGGGCACGGGGCCCCATTTGCCGGCCCCGCCATTGCGGATGTTGGCCGCCACGGCAGCGACGCTGTCCTTGCCCTTGTATCTGGCGGCCACTTCCGCAAAGCCGGGGCCGATCACCTTCTGGTCGAGGGCGTGGCATGCCATGCAGCCGTTCGCCGCCAGCAAGGTTTTCACATCCTTGCCGCTGGCGGCAGGGACAGCCGCTGCGGCGGGCTTCACTGCGGCGGCAGGCGCGGCGGCGCCCCGCTCCGCGCCATAGGTTTTCACCAGGTAATCGACCATGGCCGGCATGTCCGCATCGTCAAACTGGGCGCCGAACGGCTTTTTCATCTTCTTGACGGTCGCCTCCCAGTAAGCGCGCGGCGAAGCGGGCGGCTGGCTCGATGCATACTGGGCCGCGTGGCACGTCATGCAGTTGCGCTGCACCAGCTGGTAGCCGGGCAATTCGCTGGGTTTATAGGCCGCCGTTTCCGGCGGCAGCTGGATTTCCAGTGCGCCGGCGCTGCCGGCAAGCATCAAGGCCACGGCGGTGGCGAGTGTTCTGATCAGCATCCGGTTCTCCTCACACTGCCTGAATGCGCGTGGTTTCCACCACGTTGCGCATATAACCCATGGGATTCCACAGGGCTTTCATCGGCTGGCTCTGGCCGATGCGGTTGACGGCGCGCACCATCAGCACATGCTTGCCCTTGCGCGGCGCCTTCATCACCATCGTCCACTCGCGAAACGAGAAACGTCCCAGGTCCTTGCCCAGCGTTGCTTCCTGCCACGTCTGGCCGCCGTCCACCGACACGGTCACCTCGCTGATGCCCTGCCCGCCATCGAAGGCGATGCCGCGCAAGGCCAGGTCGCGCCCCGCCTTCACTTGCGCGCCATCCTGCACGCTGGTGATGAAGGAGCGCACGTTGAGGCGGCTGATCGGCGTCGTCTTGCCCACCGGTGTCCCCGGCTCGATGAAACCGGAACCGTTGTCGGGGATACGGTAGCCCGTGCTCATCCAGAAGCCGTCAAACGGCTTGTCGAGCACGGTGATGTCGCTCAGGTGCTTGACCCAGTAAGTGCCATAGAAGCCCGGCACGATCAGGCGCAGCGGATAGCCGTTCAAGAAAGGAATGTCCTCGCCATTCATGGCCCAGGCCAGCATCACGTCGCCGGCCATGATGTGCTCGACGGACAAGGCTTTCTGGAAGTCGGGGCCGTCGCCCACGGGCGGCGTTTCCAGGCCGTTGAAGGCCACCTGCACGGCACTGGCCGCGATGCCGGCCTTTTCCAGCACGGTTTTCAGGGGGACGCCCGTCCAGCGGGCATTGCCCATGGCGCCATTGCCCAGCTGCCCGCCATTCGCGCGCGGGGCGAAGAAGCCGCGGCTGTTGCCCGAACATTGCGTCACGGCCACCACGTCGACGGGGTCGGCCAGCTGTTTCAGTTCCGCCAGCGACAGTTCCAGTGGCGTCTTGACGAGGCCGCCGATGCGCAAGCGATAGCTGCCGCCATCGATGCTGGTGGGCAGGCCGCTCCAGTGATAGCGCACGAAGAACGCGTCGTTGGGCGTGATCGCGCCTTCGTTGAACACGCTGAACGGCGTTTCCAGCTGGGGCGGTCGGCTGGTCAGTAGGATCAGCGGGCGCTTTTGCGGGAAGGCCACCAGTTCGCGCTCGCCGTTTTCAAACGGCAAGGTAAGGGAAGCGGAGGCAGCCAAGGCTGACCCAGGCCCCGCCACGGCGGCGGCGCCCAGGGCGGCCGTCGTGCGCAGGAAGCGGCGCCGGCCAGCAGGCAACAAGGTCGTATCAGACATGTTTGAGCTCCACTTTGGTGTCGGCCGCTTCGCCGCCGTTGCGGTCATCGTTGACCAGCTTCTTGATGTAGTACATGACGCTCATGATGGCCACGCTCAACAGGCCGAACCAGAACGACACGCGCTGCTCCGTATCGGACGACACGCTCATGGCGCCCAGGATCACCAGCATGGCGAAGATGGTGAAATACGTCAGATAGGGGAACAGCCACATGCGCACCTTGATGCGTTCCGGGCATTCGCGTTCCAGGCGGCGGCGCAAACGCAATTGAGATATCGCAATGAGCAAGTACACGAACAGGATCAGGATGCCGTAGGAGTTCACGATGAAGGGGAAGACCAGGTCGGCCGACACATACGAGACGGCAATGGCGAAGTAGGCAAACAAGGTGCTGAACAGGATGGCGCGAATCGGCACGCCATTCTTGCTCAGCTTGACCAGGCCCGTGGGCGCGTCGCCACGGCGCGTCAGCGCGAAGATCATGCGCGACGAGGCGTACAGGCTGGAGTTCAGGGCCGACAGCACGGCCGTCAAAATGATGGCGTTCATGATGTGGGCCGCGTACGGGATGTTCATGACGGTCAGGGCGCTGACGAAAGGCGTGGCGATGGCCGGCGAATCCCAGGGCACGATGCAGACGACGACGAACATGGACCCCACATAAAACATCAGCACGCGCATGACGACGGAATTGGTGGCGCGGGCGATGGCCTTGGCCGGGTCCGACGTTTCGGCGGCCGCGATGGTGACGATCTCGGCGCCCGAATAAAAGGCCGTGGCAGCGACGGCGCCGCTGAGCACGGGGCCCCAGCCGTGCGGCATGAAGCCGCCATGGCTGGTCAAAAAGCCCAGGCTTGGGATGCTGTTAGGCAAGCTGCCCGTGATGAACAGGGCGCCGACGAACAGGAAGACGACGATGGCGACCACCTTGATCGAGGCGAACCAGAACTCGAATTCGCCAAACGCTTTCACCGAGAACAGGTTGAGCACCGTCATCGACACGAGCAACACCAGGCTGATGGCCCACGAGGGCACGTCGGGCAGCCAGAAGTTGACCAGCTTGGCGCCGGCGATGGCTTCCAGCGCCACGACGACGACCCAGAAATACCAGTACATCCAGCCGCTCATGAAGCCGAGGAATTTCGAGACCTTCGGCTTGTCGTCGAAGGCCAGGCGCGCATATTCGTAAAAGGAGCCGACCACGGGCAGGGACGAGGCCAGCTCGCCCAGCATGCGCATGATCAGGACGACCAGGCCGCCCGTGAGCAGGAAGGATAGGATGGCGGCCGGGCCGGCAGCCTTGGCGATGACGCCGCTGCCGACAAAGAGGCCGGCGCCGATCACGCCGCCGATGGCGATCATGCTCATGTGGCGTTGCTTCAGCGAGTGCTGCAAGCCGGTACTGTTATGCGATTCGCTAATCATGTTTTTGTCTCCTGAAAATCTCTGAAGCCCGGTGCGCCCTCGCCTGCTGCGGCCGGTTCCTGCCGCGCGGCTTTGTTTTATTTGGGCAACACCGTCAAGCAGCATCGATACATCATCAAATCAGTCTGGTTGGCTGCATGCCATAAGTCAATCTGGAAATGCAGCGGCCCGGCGCGGCGCCCAAGGGGCAAGCGCGCTGGAGGATACGTACGGGGTATGGCTCAGTTATTGCTGGTTAAAAAATGGGAGCGGCGGCAACACTTGTGGCATTAGCGCCACTCCCGGGAACGTCTTACACCTTGCCCTTCCATGGCACGAGGGTACGTTCGAGGTAGCGCATCATCAAATCAAACAGGAAAGCGAAGAAGCCGATCACGATGATGCCCATGATCACGACATCGCTGGCGAGGAACTCGGAGGCGCTCAGCACCATGTAGCCGAGGCCGCGCGTGGCCGCCACCATCTCGCCCGCCACCAGGGTAGTCCAGCCCACGCCGATGCCGATGCGCATGCCGGTGAGGATTTCCGGAATCGCTGCGCGCAGGATCACGTGCACGATCACCTGGAAACGGGTGGCGCCCATCGAGTACGCGGCGTGGATTTGCTCCAGCGACACGGAACTGACGCCGGCGCGGGCCGCGATGGCCATCGGCGCGAAGATGGCCAGGAAGATCAGGTAGACCTTCGAAAACTCGCCGATGCCGAACCAGATGATAACCAGTGGCAAGTAAGCAAGCGGCGGCAGCGGACGGTAGAACTCGATCAAGGGATCGAAGATGCCGCGCGCCACGCGGTTCACGCCCATCATCACGCCGACGGGGATGGCGAACAGGCAAGCCAGGCCGAAGGCGCCGAACACGCGCACCAGGCTGGCAACGGTATGTTCCCACAGGGTGGCGCCGCCGAAACCGGTGGTGGCCGCCATGATGAATTTTTCATACACGGCTTGCGGCGACGGCAGGAACAGCGGTTTCACGAGGCCGCTGGCCGTCACGCCAAACCACAGCAAGAGCACGGCGATGACGGTGACGGTGGCGATGCGGCTGGAATTGCCCTGCCCCGGCGCGCCGAACGCTTCGCCGGGCATGGCGCAGCGGGGAGCGAACAGGCGGCCAAAAAAGCTGGCGCGCTTGGCGTTGGTGGGAGGAAATCCCACGGCGGATGGGCTATGCATGGGACACCTCCAGCTCTTTATTGACGGCGCGCTCGTCGCCATAAATGATGTTGAGCACTGTTTCGCGCATCTTGATGAAGTCCGGGCTCGATTTCACGGCGCGCGCATCGCGGCATTCGAGGAAGCGCTTGTTGAAATCGAGTTCATACGTGTGCGTGATGCGGCCCGGACGGGGCGACATGACGATCAGCCGGTTCGCCAGGAACAGCGCCTCGTCGACGCTGTGGGTAATGAAGAAGAACATGGTGCTGGACTTGGCCCAGATATCGAGCAGCAATTCCTGGATGGTTTCGCGGGTCAGCGCATCGAGCGCCGCCATCGGTTCATCCATCAGCAGCATGGCGGGATTGCTGGTCAGGGCGCGGGCGATGCCGACCCTTTGCTGCATGCCGCCCGACAATTGATAAATCATATTGTCGTGAAAGTCCTTCAAGCCGACCAGCGCCAGGTTCTTGGCCGCCTGTTCGCGCCGCACGGCTTTCGGCACGCCTTGCAGCTTCAGGCCGAATTCCACGTTTTCCATCACGTTCAGCCATGGCAGCAAGGCGTGTTTCTGGAACACGACGCCACGGTCGGCGCCCGGCCCTTCCACTTTATTGTCCCCGAGCATGATTTCCCCCTTGGATGGGGCGATAAAACCCGCCATCAGGCTCAGCAAGGTTGTCTTGCCGCAACCGGAAGCACCGAGCGCGACGACAAAGTCGCCGCTATTGATGGTGAGATTGATATTATTTAAGGCATGTACGCGTTCACCGGCCGTCTTGCCCGGATAAATCACGCTGACATCCTTGACGTACAGATTTTCCATCGTGTCCCCACAGTTCTGTTCAACGCACTCTGTTCAGTCAGCGCGCCCGCAGGCGCGCCATCGCACAACGTTTACTTCAGCAGGCCGGCGGCCTGTGCATACCTGGGTGTCACATATTTGGCGTAATCGGGAGCCAGGGTGTCGATCTTGCCTTCAGCTTTCAAAAATTGCGCCGTGGCCAGCAAGGCTTGCGCCACGCCGCCCTTCGCGCCGCCACCGAGCCAGGCCGGCGACGCCTGTTCCTGCAAGGATGGGTAGGCGTACAGGGCCACGGAAGCGGCCACGTCCTTGGCAGCCGCGCCCGAATGCTTGACGTTGGCTTTCACTTGTGGGGAATCGATGGTCCACGCCTTCGGATTGGCGCGGTAGTCGGCATCGGCGGCGGCCATCACCTTGACGAACTTGGCCATGAAATCGGCATTCGCCTCACCCCAGGCGCGCTCGACGGCCATGCCGTCAAACGTGGCCTTGCCCTTCTTGCTCAGTTCGCCGGAAGTGACGAGCACCTTGCCGTTTTGCTTGAGTTTGCTCAAGGCCGGATCCCACACGAAGGCCGCGTCGATGTCGCCCCGTTCCCAGGCGGCGGCGATCTGGTTCGGCTGCATGTTGAGCAATTTCACTTCCGTGGGCTTGATGCCCCACGTTTCCAGCGCGAACATGGTGTGGAAGTGCGTGGTGGAAACAAACGGCACGGCGATCTTCTTGCCGCGCAAGTCGGTGGGTTTGCTGATGCCGGCGCCATTGCGGGCCACCATCGCTTCGGCTTCGTTGATGTCGTCGATGATCCAGAACAGCTGCAGGTCGACGCCGCGGCTGACGGCCGCCGTCAACGGGCTGGAACCGATGACGCCGATCTGCACGTCGCCGGACGCCATGCCCGTGGCGACCTTGGCGCCCGAGTCGAACTTGCGCCAGTTGATTTTATAGCCGGTGGTCTTTTCCACTTCGCCGCTGGCGATCGCCACCAGGAAGGGGCCGTTGATTTCCTGGTAGGCAATCGTTACTTCCTTGCCCTGCGCGAAGGCCGTGCCGCTCGATGCGACCGCCACGCCCAGCACCAGGGTGCCGAGAACGGCGCGGCGCAGCGTTGAAAAAACCGTTTTGCTCGCGTTTTTGCTCGTGTATGTGTTCATGTCTCACTCCAAGTTATTGTTATGTGTGAACGTTCGGGCAATCTCATCCCTTGCGGGAGGCGCCGCTGTTTGCTCTTTGTCAACCATGCGGCGGCTTAGTACGGCTACTGCTATTTAAAACACTTCATCCTTCAAGTGATACCAGCGGTACAGGAAACGCTGGCCCAGGCGGCGGAACGGGGCGAACGCTTGCGACTCGACCAGTTCCATCATGTTGGGATACGGCAATTTCGAATTGAAGATCGGCAAGCCCGTGTCGCTGGCCTTGCCCGCGATGCGTTCGGCCATGCGACGGCCCGCCTGCGCCGAGTACATGACGCCGTTGCCGCCGTAACCGAGTGAATAGAAAATCGATTGCTTGGGGTCCGGTTGCACGATGCGCGGCATCATGTCGTGGCTGACGTCGACCCAGCCCCACCACGAGTAATCGATGGGAATACCGGTCAGCGCGGGGAACTTGCGGTGCAGATCGTTGATCAAAAACTGTTTATATCTGTCGTCCGGCGCGTCGGCGCCCGTGATGGCACTGCGGCTGCCGATCTGCACGCGGTTATCCGGCATCAGGCGGTAGTAGTGGCGCAGAATGCGCGTATCGGTGATCACCTGGTGGGTGCGGAAGTTGCACGCCTCGATTTCCGCCGGGGTCAACGGACGCGTGACGAGCGAGTTCGACAGAATCGGCAGCAAGCGGTTCTTCACTTGCGGATGCAGATGGGGCGAGGTGTAGCCGCCCGTGGCCACGGCCACAGAGCGGGCCCGCACCACGCCGCCCGGCGTTTGCAGATAATGCACGCCGTTGCGCGTTTCCCAGCCCATCACGGGGCTGGACGGGTGTACCTTGGCGCCCAGCGCACGGGCCTTGCGCAGGTAGCCGAAGGCCAGCTTGCCCGCGTGGATACCGATGCCTTCCGGCTCGTGCAGCGCGCCGGCCGCTTCCTTGTCGTCGACGAATTCGCGCTTGACGGTGTCGGCGTCGAGGATGCGGGCGTCGTACTTGAAGATCTCGCGCATGACCTTGGCCTCTTTTTCCAGCGCGGGCATGGCTTTCGCTTTGTGGGCGATGTACAGGTGGCCGCCCGGCTGCGGGTCGCAATCGATGTCGGCCGTGATCTTCTTGAAGGTTTCCATCGCGTCGCACACTTCCGTGTGCAATTTGAGGGCCGTGTCCATGCCGTAACGGGCGATCCACTGCGAGCGCTTCAGGCGGCCCGTCGTGCATTGCGCCTGGCCGCCGTTGCGCGTGCTGCAGCCCCAGCTGACCCGGTTCGCTTCCAGCACGGTAGCCTTGATGCCGTGTTCCTGGGCAAGGAAGATGGCGCAGGAGAGACCGGTAAAACCCGAGCCGATGATGGCCACGTCGACGTCGATGTCATGCGTGATGGGGCCGTCGTCGGCGGGCGGCTCGCCGGCCGTGCCGATCCAGTAGGTGGGCGCGTAGGCATTGCCGTGGCCGGGGCGCTGGGCCACCAGCGGATCGAAGGCGGGATCGTAGGGCGTGCGGGCGGCGGTGCTGTTGCCCAATACGTCAGATGGAGTGTCGACAGGTTTGTTCATGATCATTCCCGGTGAACGTACTGGCTTAAGCTTTGACGACGGGTGGGCGATCCTTGCGGAAGGCGTTCTTCACGGCGATCTTGCCGTCGCGGAAAGTGAAGATGTCGACCATGCGCGCCTCGATACGCGTGCCGTCCGCCTTGGTGCCGGCAAAGGTCGATTCCGTCACGCCGCGCTGGCCGCTGACGAAGTGCTCCGGGTTGAGCCAGGCGGCGTCGGGAAAGGTTTGCCAGGCCAGCTCGAAACCGGCGCGCACGGCGTCGCGGCCGACAAAACTCTTGCCCAGCAAGTCAGGGCCGGCCACGGCGTGAAATTCGCAGTCGTCGGCCATGGCGGCCATCAGGGCCTCGATATCGTGGCGGTTCCAGGCATCGCCGAAGGCTTGCAGGAAGTCGGTGGTGACGGCGTCGGTGTGCGGTACAGGGTGGTTCATGGTGGTCTCCGTAAATCGTTTTTGATACGCTACGTTCCGTTTTTTGTCTTTTATTGAATTTAAGCCTTAAGCATGGCCTTGTCAAATCAAATAATTCAATTACCGGGACGCTTTGTCTTCTTTATTGAAATTATGATGTTTTCGTGACAATCTGTGAGAATTTGGTCACAACGCTTTGTCGGATTACGCCGGGCTTTGCCCGGCTAATCCGACCTACGCCAGCACCACGCGTAAATTGCGTAGGTTGGGTAGGTTGGATTAGCCCAACGGGCGTAATCCAACAACCTCAACGCATCAAACGTAGTCTTTATATTTATCCAGATGACGAATTGGTTTACTCAGCGCATCGCGGCGGAACGGGTCGCCCAGCTCGCGCGTGCACATGATTTCGATGATGGTCGTCTTGCCTTCATTCATCTGCATGTCGATCGCCTTCTTCAAGGCCGGCCCCACGTCTTCCAGCTTGTCGACCGTGATGCCTTCGGCGCCCATGGCCCGCGCAATTTCCGCGAAACTCTGGTTGTCGAGCTCGCCGGCAACGAAGCGGCGGTTGTAGAAATCGACCTGGTTCTTCTTTTCCGCGCCCCACTGGCGGTTGTGGAACACCACGGCCGTGACGGGAATGTTGTGGCGCACGCAGGTCATCGTTTCCATCAAACTCATGCCCCAGGCGCCGTCACCCGCATACGACACGGCCGGACGGTGGGGAGCTGCCACCTTGGCGCCGATGATGGTCGGGAACGCGTAGCCGCAGTTGCCAAAGCTCATCGCCGCAAAGAAGCTGCGCGGCTTTTCAAAGCGCAGATAGCTGTTGGCCACCGAGTTGATGTTGCCGATGTCGGTCGACACCATCACGTCTTCCGGCATGGCTTTTTCCAGCTCGCGCAAGACCTGGCGCGGGTGCAAATAATTGCCCGGCTCTTTCTTTTGCTCTTCGATCATGTCCAGGCTGTACGCATCTTTTTCATGGGTCCAGTTGGTCAGCTCCTCTTCCCACGCCGCCTTCTCGGCTTGCACGGTGGCATAGCGCGCGTCGCGCGTGGCGTCGCAGTCGAGGCTCTTGCCGTCGAGGCGGGACAGGATGGCTTTGGCGGCCGCCTTGGCATCGCCGCAGATGCCGACCGAAATCTTTTTGACCAGGCCCAGCATCTTGTTGTCGGCGTCGATCTGGATGATCTTCGCGTTCTTCGGCCAGTAATCCATGCCGTGCTGCGGCAAGGTGCCGAACGGTCCCAGGCGCGAACCCAAAGCGACGACGACGTCGGCCTTGGCGATCAGTTTCATCGCCGCCTTGGAACCCTGGTAGCCGAGCGGGCCGCACCACAGCGGGTGGCTGGCGGGAAACGAGTCGTTGTGCAGATAGCTGTTCACGACGGGCGCACCGAGGCGTTCGGCCAGGGCCTTGCATTCTTCGATCGCTTCGCCCATGACGACACCGCCGCCCGAGATGATCACGGGGAACTTGGCCTTGGCCAAGAGCTCGGCCGCATCGTTCAGGCTTTGCTCGCCGCCGGCGCCGCGGTCCAGGCGGTTCGGTTTCGGGATTTCCGCCTTGATTTCGCCATAGAAATAATCGCGCGGGATATTCAGTTGCGTCGGGCCCATTTCCGACATGGCGCGGTCGAAGCAGCGGCCCGTGAACTCGGCCATGCGGGCGGGATTGGTCACGTGGCCTTGATATTTCGTGAATTCCTCGAACATCGGCAACTGGTTCGCTTCCTGGAAGCCGCCCAGGCCCATGCTCATCGTGCCCGTCTCGGGGGTAATGATCACGACGGGCGTATGCGCCCAGTAGGCGGCGGCAATGGCCGTGACGCAATTGCTGATGCCGGGGCCGTTCTGGCCGATGACGACGCCATGGCGGCCCGAGACGCGGGCATAGCCGTCAGCCATGTGGCCAGCGCCCTGCTCGTGCACGACGGGGATCAGGCGGATGCCGGCGGGGGCAAAAATGTCCATCGGGTCCATGAAGGCCGAGCCCATGATGCCGAACATGTCGGTCACGCCATTGGCGGCCAGGGTTTCCACGAACGCTTCGGAAGGCGTCATCTTTTGCGGGCCGGTGGGGGTGGCCGCTGCGGCGGCGGCTTTTTGCTCGGTCATGTCATTCATGGGTGTCTCCTGGTCTGTGGTAATGAACTGCAGCGTATTTATCAACTTATTTATCAAAAAACGGTATATTTTGTTCCGAAATTTGATATACAATTCAATTTAAGCGTTCAGCAATCAAAAGTCAAACAGAATTTCGAGGAAACGGTACAATTTGAGTTCGAAAATGAAATAAGCTGATGTAACACTCAGATACCCAACCGAGGCCACCATGGACATGATTTCATCCCCAAAACTTGAGCCGGAAAAACTGGAAGGCGACACGCCCACGATGCGTTTGTTTGCCTTGCTGGAAGTGATTGCCGAAAAAGACCAGTTGCTGTCGCTGCAAGCGCTGGTGGAAGAAACGGGGCTGCCGAAGCCCACCCTGCACCGCATGCTGCAACAGCTGGAAAGCGTGGGCGTGCTGCAGCGCGAAAGCGACGGCCGCCACTACAGCACGGGCGTGCGCCTGCGCCGCCTGGCGTCTAACCTCTTGATTAACAACACCTTCCATGGCGCCCGCCGCATGGTCTTGCGCCAGTTGGTCGAGGAAGTGGGCGAAAGCTGCAACCTGACGGCCTTCAGCGGCAGCGAAGTGGTGTACCTGGACCGCGTGGAAACGGCGGCGCCGCTGCGCTTCTACCTGCATCCGGGTTCGCGGGTGCCCGCGCACTGCTCGTCGAGCGGCAAGCTGTTCCTGGCGCAAATGACGCCTGTGCAACGGCGCCGCCTGCTGGGCCACATGGAATTGACGCGCTTTACGGACAAGACGGAAACGGACCCCGTCAAGCTCGAGCGCGAACTGGAACTGGTGCGCCGCAACGGCTATGCGCTGGACGACGAGGAATTCCTGCCCGGCCTGCTGTGCGTGGCCGTGCTGGTGCCGAACCCGAACGGCCGCTCGAACCTGGCCGTGGCCATCCAGGCGCCCATCATCCGTTTGACGCACGACAAGGCTTTACATTTCTTGCCAGCATTGCAACGCGCCGCGCAAGCCCTGGCCGCCATCGAATCGGAAACCATGCCGACGACGGGCGGGGACGACGACGCATTGCAGACAGGTAATTCATAACCGCTGCGGCACCCATGCTGCGGCTTGACCAGGAGAACAAGGTGCCAGATTCACGCCAACATCCCCCCGCCGCCGCAGCGCAATCCTTGCAGTCCGTGCGCAGCCTGTTCCATATCGACAGCGACCTGCTCGTGCCCGTCTTCACGGAACGCGACCCGCACGTGCCCGACATCGATCCCGCCTACCGCTTCAACAAGGACGTGACCCTGGCCATCCTGGCCGGCTTCACGCATAACCGCCGCGTGATGGTGCAGGGCTTGCACGGCACGGGCAAATCCACGCATATCGAGCAGGTGGCGGCGCGCCTGAACTGGCCCTGCGTGCGCGTCAACCTCGACGGCCACATCAGCCGCCTGGATCTGGTCGGCAAGGACGCCATCGTGCTGCGCGAACAGCAGCAAGTGACGGAATTCCAGGAAGGCATCGTGCCCTGGTCGCTGCAACGGCCCGTGGCCCTGATCTTCGACGAGTACGACGCGGGCCGCCCCGACGTGATGTTCGTCATCCAGCGCATCCTCGAGCGCGACGGCAAGTTTACTTTGCTCGACCAGAACCGGGTCATCACGCCCCACCCCCACTTCCGCCTGTTCGCCACCTCGAACACGGTGGGTCTGGGCAACCTGAACGGCATGTACCACGGCACGCAAGTGCTCAATCACGCGCAGATCGACCGCTGGAACATCGTTGCCACATTGAACTATTTGCCGCAGGACGAAGAAACGGACATCGTGCTGGCGCGTGTCCCCGCCATGAATGACGACGCGGGCCGCCAGCTGGCAAGCCGCATGGTGGCCGTGGCCAGCCTCACGCGCCACGGCTATGCGGCGGGCGACCTCGCGTGCCTGATGTCGCCGCGCACGGTAATCACCTGGGCGGAAAACTGCCAGATCTTCCGCGATCCGGCCCTGGCCTTCCGCCTGTCCTTCCTCAACAAATGCGACGAGGCCGAGCGGCCCATGGTCGCCGAGTATTACCAGCGCTGTTTCAACGAGGAATTGCTGGCGACGGCGCCATGAAGGCCGAAGCGACGGCGCCCGCCGCCTACACGCGCGAGCAGCAGGAAACGGATGAACTGTGCGCAGGCGCCATCCGGGCGCTCAGCGGCCTAGCGGCGATACGCTACCGGGGACGGCGCCTGCACGACGGCCACCGCCCCCTGCCCATCCACGCGGCGCATCTGCAGCCCGATGCGGCGCTGCAGGATTTGCCCTCGCTGCGCGGCGCGGCCGACAGCGTGGCCCTGCGCCTGCTGCACACGGATGCGGCCCTGCACAAGTCGCTGTGCCCGCCCGAGCCCGTGGCGCGGCTCGTCTTCGAGCTGCTGGAGCAACTGCGCGTGGAAACGCTGGCGCCAGATCAGCATGCCGGCGTCATCGCCAACCTGCGCCACCGTTTCACGGCCTGGTCGCACGCGTTCTACGATTCCGGCCTGGCCGAAGGCGCATCGGGCTTGCTCTTGTATACAGTGTTCCAGATGTGCTGGTCGCGCCTGACGGCCCGGCCCGTGCTGGAAAAGACGGAAGATTTCATCGAAGCGACGCGCTGGTCCGTTTCCTCGCAACTGAGCGGCGACCTGGCGGGCTTGCGCCGCCACCGCGCCGACCAGCTTGCCTTTGCCCGCCACGCGCTGGCCATCGCCCATGCCGTCGACGCCATGCTGAAAGAGGCGCAGGCGGCGCGCGAGGGAGACCAGGACGACGGGGGCGACGCCAAGGCGCGGGCAGCCTTCAAGCTGCTGCTCGATTTCGACAGCGATAACGACAATGTGCCAGACGCCGCCCCGCTGGGCGAGAGCCGCGCCTTCAGCGATGGCGCTGGCGGCTACAAGGCGTACTCCACGGCCTACGACCGCGAAGACAAGGCGGGCGACCTCGTGCGCCGCGCCCTGCTGCTCGAGTACCGCGAACGCATGGATGCGCGCATCGCCAGCTTGGGCATCAACACGGCGCGCCTGGCCCGGCGCTTCACGCAATTGCTGGCCGTGCCCCAGCGCGACGGCTGGTCGTTCGGCGAGGAAGAAGGTTATATCGATGGCCGGCGCCTGGCGCAGCTGATCAGCTCGCCCTCCGAGCGCCGCTTGTTCCGCAAGGAACAATTCCTGCCCCAGGCCGATTGCCTGGTGACTTTTCTCGTCGATTGCTCCGGTTCCATGAAGACGCATGCGGAATCCGTGGCCGTGCTGCTGGACATATTGCTGCGCGCGCTGGACCAGGCGGGCATCACGACGGAATTGCTGGGCTTTACGACGGGCGCGTGGAACGGGGGCCGCGTCAAGCGCGACTGGCTGCGCGCCCGCTCGCCCGCCCATCCGGGCCGCTTGAACGAACTCGTACACATGGTGTTCAAGGATGGCGAGACGAACTGGCGCCGCGCGCGGCCCGATATCGCCGCCCTGCTGAAGGCGGACCTGTACCGCGAAGGCGTCGATGGCGAAGCTGTGGATTGGGCGTGCACGCGCATGCTGGCGCGGCCGGAGCGGCGGCGCATCCTGCTCGTCGTGTCAGATGGTTGCCCGATGGATACGGCCACGAATCTGGCCAACGACGAGTTTTACCTGGCGCAACATCTGAAACAGGTGGTGGCGCGCCGCGAAGCGCAGGGCGCCGTGGAAATTTGCGGGCTGGGCCTGGGCCTGGACCTGGGCGCCTACTACAGCCGCAGCCTGGCCACCACCCTGCCCGCCTCGCTGAACAATGAGCTGTTCAGCGAGATCGCCCAGCTGATCGCCGGGCGCGGCCGGCGCTGATCAGGCGCGGGGCTTGCGGCGGCGCGCCATCACGCCGGCCAGCGCCAGCCCCGTCAGCAGCATCACATAGGTTTCCGGCTCCGGCACGGCGCTCACGTATTCATACGTCACTGCCACGCGGCCGGAAGCGGACGTCTGGAACTGCGTCAGCAAATTGCCCGCGCCGCTGCCCATCGAGGAGCCGATGGCATTCAAGCCCAGGTAAATCAAACCGCCGCCCGCCGAGGAAAACAGGGCAAAGTCGCTGGCGCTGGCGCTCGTGTAGCCATTCGAGCCCGTGCTCGAGCGCAGGCCCGTGCTGGCGCCCGAGGTGCCGGCAAAATCGATGCTGCCATCGAAGGCGCTCAAGGCAAAGGTCTGCGTGAACAGCGGATTGGCCACCAGCAGGGTGGAATTGTCGGGACGGTACAAGGTCAGCAGCGAGGCCAGGCTCAGGGTCACATTCGACGCGCTGGCGTCCAGGCTTTCCGTCCGGCCGCTGCCCTGCACGGCGCCTTCCAGATGGAATTTGATCGACGTCAGGGTGCCCAGGTTGCTGTCGAACTTGCCCAGGCCCAGGGTGTCTGACCAGTTGGTGGCGCCCAGGGCGCGGTCGGCGCTGAAGCTGATGGTCTGGGTGGCCGCCTGCGCGGAAGATGCGGCGCCAAGGCTTAGCACGGCGGCTGCGGCCAGTGCGATGAGAGATTTTTGCATCGATGACTCCTGTTCATTCAATGAGGAAGAGTGGATCACGCAGTGATTCACGCAGGAAGCGCGAGGGAAGTCCCTCGCGCCACAGCCCGGCCATTCAGCTAACCAGACAATTCATTGTAATAAATGAAAGAGTCACAATATACTCAGTTTGTTGCAATTTTAAAAATAACCATTAACATTTTGATTGCTCATGCAACTATCGCAAAAGCGGACGAACGCAGTGCGACACATTGGCGGGCGCCTCAATCAACGCAGTAACGCACGGCATGCGCCTCCATCGGCAGCGGGATTTCCCAGTTCCACAGCATCGCTTGCAGCTTCTTGTTGCTGAGCGATGTGTCGCGCTGGCCGTTGCGCCTGAGCAGCTCCTTGCGCGGCTGCTCCAGGTACACGAGCTCCACCTGCGCATGGTATTTGTACAGCAGGTTGAGCGTCTTTTCGCGCATCAGCTTGGACAAATGCGTGGCATTCCACACGAACGGTTCGCCCTTGCGCAGCAGTTCGCGCGCCCGCTCTTCCGCATAGTCGCCCACCTGCCCCTCGTTCTTGCCGTGCTTCAAGCCCAAGGCCGTCCGCGCATCGTCAAACGACACGACGGGCAGGCGCGGATGGTGCTTGTCCACCCACGTGTTCTTGCCCGATGCGGGCAAGCCCGACATGACGATCACGCGCGAACCCGGCTCCTGGAACAGGGAATAATCGGGATGCGCCTCGGCGCCGCGAAAGTACTTCACGCGCGTGTGGTCGTCGACGAAGACCCTGCGCTGGCCATAGCAGCCCTCCTCGCGCGCCAGTTCGCGGAACAGCTCGATGGCGTCGAGGATGCGCTGCGGGTCGGGACAGATGCGGCCGCGGATATCGGCCTCGGCCAGCATGGCCAGCAGGCGGATATCGACTTGCCACGACAGTTCGCGCACGGTAAATTCCGGCGTGACGCCGCGCCGTGATTGTTCCAGCGCAAAGAATGGCACTTGATGTACGTTAATCAGACGGCAGATTTCCTCGCGCGCGGCAAATGGCACGTCATAGTCCCACAGGGCGATGCGCGCATCGAGCGCGCCCTTGCGCGAGTGGCCGGGCTGGCCGATGGCGCCCGTCACCGGGTCGATCACCGTGGTGCTGCACTTGGCCACGTCGTGCAGCAAGGCGGCCAGGAACACGATTTCCTGTTCCGCCCGCGTGGCTTGCTGATATTCAGGCATGCCCAGCAGGGACTCCACCACCATCATCGTATGCGTCCACACGTCGCCTTCCGCGTGATAGACGGGGTTTTGCGGCGTCGTCTTCGCCAGTTCCAGCTGCGGAAAAGCGGCCAGACAGGCGTTGAAATCGGGCGACTGGCCCGCTTGCGGCACCAGTTGCTGCAGGGTTTTCCAGTTCATCATTTTGTACTCCTTGAGTAAGCTGCCAGTTCGTCGAGCGAGCTGCAGGTATGCAAGCCCAGGCTTTCCCACGTCACGAGCGGCTGCGGCGCGTACAGATCGACGCCGTCGGCCAGCAGATTCGGGATCAACGGCCGCGTGCTGTGGTGCGAGCCGCTGTCGAGGATGGTTTGCGTAAAGTCATGCCGCACCAGCTTGTAGCGGGCCAGCACTTGCTCGTCGTCTTCCACTTTCAGGTACAAGCCTTCCGCGTGGTCGGACTTGTCCGTCTGCTTCCAGCACAGGTCCAGCGGCAGGCGTTCGCGCGCCACCACGTTTTCAAAGGCGTCGCGCCACAACCGGGACTTGGCCAGCGAATGGCGCAGCAGCTGCCACAGCTGTTTCGGCGACGCGGGCATGGTGCCCGCATACAGCACGGGGACCGACAGCACGGGCGAGCCGGCCAGCATGGCGTGGCGGCGCGCCGTCGACAAAAACATCTGGCTGCGGCGGCAATACACGTCGAACTCGTTGAAATAATGGGGCAGCCGGTCATAAAACACGGAATGCTTGCTGTAAGACCACTCGCCAAACAGCACAAATTGATCTTCAAGCATATGCAGCAAGGCGTGCTCGTGCGCATGCGCCCACGGTTTCAACAGGTTGAACTGGCGTTCGCTGCCGCCGCCCGCCAGGTAGTGGCCGCGCGACTGCAGCAGCACCTCGCCCGCATCGCTGAACGACACGGCGGAGTTGGCGCCATCGATTTTTTCCTCGATGACGACGTACTGGCCGGCCAGCTTTTTCAACGGCATCTGGTCGGAACCGTCGTCGCCGTCCTGCAGGCGCGAGCCTTCCAGGTGCGGCGTGCGCGGGTATTTAAATAAAGGCAAAGATTGTAAAAACATAGCGTCCCACGCCGCGTTCACCGGGGCGTGTCCATACAGGGTCAGGGGTGCTGACGACGTGTTCGGGCGTGGACGATCAGGACGGTGGTCCTGGATACGTGTGCGGAAAGAGCAAAAACAGTGCCGCAGCAATCGGGGGCGTCAACGCGCCGAACGATGCTGCAGAGAGCATTTCGTCAGCGTTAGCAGGTGATGGCGAAGAAGCGAGGCACTTTTGGCTCCAATAAGGAAGAGGTTCGAGAAAGAACCGCGAATATAAAGGCTGTTTGATTATTTTGCAAGTGGCTCATCCGTATCGTGCGCATTCTTGTACGCTCCCCCGCTTTGCAATCCCCGCAAAATTTGCTAAGCTGGCGGCACTTCCTGTCGCTGCTGCGTGGAAAACAAACATGGCCCTTGCAAAAGGGCCGTGCATTCGTTATTTCCGGAGCAGAATCGTGTTTCCCCTATCCAGATTACAAAAAGCCCTGCGCCGCCAGGGCATCGCCGTCGCCTATGCCGACGGTATTTATACGCTCAGCAATCCGCACGCCCAAGCGTCCGTGCTGCTGCCCCATAACTTTCCCCTCGAGGAAAAAGCCGTGCGCCAGTTGATGGAATTTGCGGCCGTCGCCGTGCCCGGCCAGGATGGCCATGTGTGCAAGGCGTGCGCCACGCCCGACTTCCACCCTGGCAGCATCGCGCCCGTCGGCAGCATCGTCGCCACCAGCCCCGACATGGTGATCCCCGCCATTCCCGGCACGGACATCGCCTGCGGCATGCGCCTGATCACGACAGGCCTGACCCTGGCCCAGTTCGAGGCGCGCAAGCCGCAACTGCTCGCCAAGCTCAAACATGTGCTGCTGGAAGACGGCCGCAACGTGCCGCTGCGCTCGAAAGCGTTTGCCGCCCTGTTCGACGTGGGTCCGGCAGCGTTCATCGACAGCCTGCATGACGATGGTTTGTGGCCCCGCGTCGACAAGGAGCGGCTGTTGCGCGAGCTCGACGCTTGCATCGCCCTGCGCGAACTGGGCGGCGGCTTGCGCCATGCGCCCGCAGCGCTGGTGGGCACGCGCGAAGTGATACGCGATCCCAGCCTGGGCACGACGGGATCGGGCAACCATTTCGTGGAAATCCAGCTGGTCGACGCCGTCATGGACCGCCACGCCGCGTACCGGCACGGGCTGGTGCCGGGCGAAGTGGTCGTCATGATCCACAGCGGCAGCCGCGACGTGGGTTTTTTTGTGGGCAGCCGCTGGATGGACCGCGCCAAAGAGGCGTGGCCGAAAGGCGTGCGCCACCCGCAGTCGGGCCTGTACGGCTTGACGGGCGAACTGGCCGGCGAATACATGGACGCCATGGGCGTGGCCTCGCGCTATGCCTGGGTCAACCGCATGGTATTGGCCGAGCTGGTGCGCGACAGCCTGTCGCAAGTGTTTGCGCAGGATCAATCGCGCCTGGTGGTGGACGTGCCGCACAACGTCATCCTGCGCGAGCATGGCATGAACATCCACCGCAAGGGCGCCACGCCGGCGCGCGAAGGCGACCTGGCGCTGATCCCCGGCTCCATGGGCGACTATTCTTATGTGGCAACTGGCATGGGCAATCCCGACTGGCTGTGGTCGTGCTCGCATGGCGCGGGGCGCAGCATCCGCAGGCAAGCCATGCGCGCCATGCGGCCCACGGTGGGCGGCGACGAGATGACGTTCCAGTGCGTGACCCTGCGCGAGGAACGCCGTGTCGAGGAAGCACCGATGGCGTACAAGAAGATCGGTCCCGTCATCGCCGCGCAGGAGGAAGCGGGCTTGCTGCAATCGGTGGCGCGCTTGAAACCCTTGCTGACCTTTAAAGCCTAGTGCAGCAATTGCGGCACGGCCGCCGCCATCAGCGACAGGCCGATGGCGGTCAGCACGGCGAACGCGATGCGGCGCATGCCGCGCTGGGCGATCGGCGGCGGGTAGCGCTTGCCTGCCATGGTGGCCAGCACGCCGACGGGCAAGGCCAGCGCGCACAGCAACAAGACTTTTGCGTCGAGCTGGCCCTGGCTACCCGCCATCAGCGAGCGCCCGCCCGCGCTGATGGCAAACAAAAAGATCAGGCTGTAGCGGATGGTGGTCAAACTCATTTCCTGGCGGTAAAACTGGTACACGAGGGGCGGGCCGGCCAGCGAAAACAGGCCCGAGAACAGGCCGCCGCACACGCCGCTGATGAAAAAGCTGCGTTTATCCGCCGCGCCCGGTCCCGGCGGCGCCTGCAGCAGGATGCTGACGCCGCCATACACGATGGCCGCGCCCAGCAACAGTTTCAGCACGGGCGCATATGCCTGGTCCAGATATCCCAACAGCAAGACGCCGGCCGCCATGGCCGGCAGCAAGCCGATGCTGGCAGCGCGGATGGCGCGCCAGTCCAGGTGGTGCAAGGCGCCCGGCAAGGCCACGAGGCAATTGGCCAGCGACAATAAACTGACGAGGGCCGCCAGCGCGGGCACGGGCGCCAGGCCGAGGCCGCTGGCCACGCCCATGACGATCATGCCCAGGCCAAAGCCCGTGACGGTCTGGAAATACGTGCCGGCCGCCACCACGCCCAGCAGCGCCAGCACGGGCAAGCTGAACAACTCAGCGCCCACCCTGGGCCTGCACGGCCGTCACGGCAATGACGTTGTAGACGTCGTCGGCGCTGCAGCCGCGCGACAAATCGTTGGCCGGCTTGTTCAAGCCTTGCAGCAAGGGGCCGATGGCGACGGCGCCGCCCATGCGCTCGGCCAGCTTGTAGCCGATATTGCCCGCGTCCAGGTTCGGAAATACCAGCACGTTGGCGCGGCCGTTGACGACGGAATCCTTGACTTTTCTCTGGGAAATTTCGGCCACGATGGCCGCGTCGAGTTGCACATCGCCATCGATGGCCAGCAGCGGACGCTGGGCCTTGACCCGGTCCGTGGCCGCATGCACCTTGTCCACGGCCGCGTGATGGGCGCTGCCGCTGGTGGAAAACGACAGCATGGCGACCCGTGGTTCTTCCATCAGCAAGGCTTGCGCGCTGTCGGCGGCGGCCATGGCGATGTCGGCCAGTTCCTCGGCCTTCGGATCGACGACGAGGGCGCAGTCGGAAAAGATGAATCCGCCCTTCAGGCTGTGGAACGGTTCGCACAGCATCATCAGGAAAAAGCTCGACACGAGCTTGAAGGCCGGGTCGACGCCGATGATCTGGATGGCGCTGCGCACCACGTCGGCCGTCGTATGCACGGCCCCCGCCACGCAACCGTCCGCGTCGCCCAGGCGCACCATCAGGTTGGCGTAGCACAACGGGTCTTGCACGGCGATGCGCGCCTGCTCCACCGTCATGCCCTTGGCTTGGCGCAACACGAACAATTGCTGGGCATAGTGTTCCGACTCGTCGGACGTGGCCGGGTCGACCAGGCGCACGCTATCGAGGTCAAGCCCGTGCTCGTGCGCCAGGGCGAGGATGGCGGCCGGCTGGCCGACGAGGGTAATGTGCGCCAGCCCTTCGGCGGCAGCCCGCGCGGCCGCCTGCAGCACGCGCGCATCGCCACCCTCGCACAACACGATATGTTTCGGCACGGCGCGGGCTTGCTCGATGATGCGGTGCAGGGCTTTCATGGCGACTCCAATTCGGTAAAAAAAGTGCCGGAACCATGGAAGCATAAAGATGGTTCCGGCACATAAAACCCGGCAAGCCGGGGTCATACAAGGATCGGTCGGGGTGGCGTCGGATGACGCCGGGCCTGGCTACTGCCCGGGTGGTGTCGGATTACGCCGGGCTTTGCCCGGCTAATCCGACCTACGCCAGCACCACGCGTACATTGCGTAGGTTGGGTAGGTTGGATTAGCCCAACGGGCGTAATCCAACAACACCCGTTACATCAAACGTAGTCTTTATACTTATCCAGATGACGAATTGGTTTACTCAGCGCATCGCGGCGGAACGGGTCGCCCAGCTCGCGCGTGCACATGATTTCGATGATGGTCGTCTTGCCTTCATTCATCTGCATGTCGATCGCCTTCTTCAAGGCCGGCCCCACGTCTTCCAGCTTGTCGACCGTGATGCCTTCGGCGCCCATGGCCCGCGCAATTTCCGCGAAACTCTGGTTGTCGAGCTCGCCGGCAACGAAGCGGCGGTTGTAGAAATCGACCTGGTTCTTCTTTTCCGCGCCCCACTGGCGGTTGTGGAACACCACGGCCGTGACGGGAATGTTGTGGCGCACGCAGGTCATCGTTTCCATCAAACTCATGCCCCAGGCGCCGTCACCCGCATACGACACGGCCGGACGGTGGGGAGCTGCCACCTTGGCGCCGATGATGGTCGGGAACGCGTAGCCGCAGTTGCCAAAGCTCATCGCCGCAAAGAAGCTGCGCGGCTTTTCAAAGCGCAGATAGCTGTTGGCCACCGAGTTGATGTTGCCGATGTCGGTCGACACCATCACGTCTTCCGGCATGGCTTTTTCCAGCTCGCGCAAGACCTGGCGCGGGTGCAAATAATTGCCCGGCTCTTTCTTTTGCTCTTCGATCATGTCCAGGCTGTACGCATCTTTTTCATGGGTCCAGTTGGTCAGCTCCTCTTCCCACGCCGCCTTCTCGGCTTGCACGGTGGCATAGCGCGCGTCGCGCGTGGCGTCGCAGTCGAGGCTCTTGCCGTCGAGGCGGGACAGGATGGCTTTGGCGGCCGCCTTGGCATCGCCGCAGATGCCGACCGAAATCTTTTTGACCAGGCCCAGCATCTTGTTGTCGGCGTCGATCTGGATGATCTTCGCGTTCTTCGGCCAGTAATCCATGCCGTGCTGCGGCAAGGTGCCGAACGGTCCCAGGCGCGAGCCTAAAGCGACGACGACGTCGGCCTGGGCGATCAGTTTCATCGCCGCCTTGGAACCCTGGTAGCCGAGCGGACCGCACCACAGCGGGTGGCTGGCGGGAAACGAGTCGTTGTGCAGGTAGCTGTTCACGACGGGCGCGCCCAGGCGTTCGGCCAGGGCCTTGCATTCTTCGATGGCTTCGCCCATGACGACGCCGCCGCCCGAGATAATGACGGGGAACTTGGCCTTGGCCAAGAGCTCGGCCGCATCGTTGAGGCTTTGCTCGCCGCCGGCGCCGCGGTCCAGGCGGTTCGGTTTCGGGATTTCCGCCTTGATTTCGCCATAAAAATAGTCGCGCGGGATGTTCAGTTGCGTCGGCCCCATTTCCGACATGGCGCGGTCGAAGCAGCGGCCCGTAAATTCCGCCATGCGGGCCGGATTGGTCACATGACCCTGATATTTGGTAAATTCCTCGAACATCGGCAACTGGTTCGCTTCCTGGAAGCCGCCCAGGCCCATGCTCATCGTGCCCGTTTCCGGCGTGATGATGACGACGGGCGTGTGCGCCCAGTAGGCGGCGGCAATCGCCGTGACGCAATTGCTGATGCCGGGGCCGTTCTGGCCGATGACGACGCCATGGCGGCCCGAGACGCGGGCATAGCCGTCGGCCATGTGGCCGGCGCCCTGCTCGTGCACGACGGGGATCAGCCGGATGCCGGCCGGCGCAAAAATGTCCATCGGGTCCATGAAGGCCGAGCCCATGATGCCGAACATGTCGGTCACGCCATTGGCGGCCAGGGTTTCCACGAACGCTTCGGAAGGCGTCATCTTTTGCGGGCCTACTGGAACGGCAGCGGCGGCGGCTTTTTGGTCGGACAAATCGGTCATGGCTCAGTCTCCTTACGGTTTTATAAAAAATCGGTATATTTTGTTCCGATATTTGAAATACGTGTTCAATTTAACGGTTGCGAAATGCGCTGTCAATGAAAATTCATGAAAAATCGGACTGTTTCATTCCTGAATCCGGAATCCGTGACTTAGGCCCATTCCTGAAACAACAATGGCGGCTTATCCGCAACAGACAAGCCGCCATCGCTACCTGCGCCGCCGCGTTTAGAACTTCAGGCGCATGCCGGCCGTGAAGGCGCTCGAGTTATGCCCAGGCAAGGGCACGCTGCCGCCGCTGGAGGCGTCGCCAACGAAGTTGGTGCCAGCGCCATCGTTGCTGATGCGCCCGTACGAGGTGTACAGGTTCGTGCGCTTGGACAAGGCATACGTGTAGCCGATGGCCAGCTGGCGCCCGCCGCGGCGCGCATTCGTGCGGTCATCCTTGCGGATGTACGAGGCCATCACGCTGCCCGCCGCGCCCACGGGAGCCGACGCGCCCAGCATGTAGTTGCGGAAATCCGTGCCCGCATCGTCCTTGTCCGTTTCATAGGCGGCGTGCAGCTTGGCGGGGCCGAAGTCGTAAGTGCCGCCCAGCAAGGTCACTTTCGCCGTGTTCAGCGGCGTGTCCTTGCGGTTGTCGTGCGCCAGGGTCAGCACGAGCGGGCCGTTGGCGTAGTCGATGGAAAAGTCGATGGTGCGGCCCAGCGTATTGCTGTCCGGCTTCTCTCCCAGACCGTACATGATCGATGCCGACAGGCCCTTGACCTTGGGCGTCTCATACATGATGGAATTTTTCGTGCGCAGGCTGGCCACGCTCATCAGGTTGATCGAGGCGCCCGTCAGGCCCGTCTCGAAGGGGTCGATATTGTCCAGCGCCGTGAACAGCGGGTTGTGCTGCAAGCCCAGGTTCACGGCGCCGAAGCCGCCGGACAGGCCCACGTAGGCCTTGCGCCCGAACAAGGCGCCCTGGCGGTTGGCGCCCGTGTCCACGTCGAGGCCATTTTCCAGCAGGAAATTGGCTTTCAAGTTGTTGCCCAGGTCTTCCGTGCCCTTGAAGCCGATGCGGCTGCCCGACTGCACGCCGGTGGCCAGCTTGGTGACGGAACCGTCCGCGCCGCCGTGCTCGGACGTGAAGCCCGCGTCGAGCAAGCCGTACACGGTGACGGACGATTGGGCGCTGGCGTTGCCGGCGAAGAAGGAGGCCAGGATGGCTGCCGCTACGAGTGTGTGTTTCATGTCATCTCCAGGTATTGTGGTTTTTATGGGTGCTTCAAACAGAATCAACAACGGTGCTGCAAACTGCGGTAAATGCGGTAAATGCGGCAACTCAGGCGATCAGCCCGGCCATCGGCGACGAGGGCGAAGCGCTCATGGCGCCCGCTCTCCGGGGCATGCGTCCGGCCAGATAGGCCTCGCGTCCGCCCTGCACTGCCAGTTTCATGGCGCGCGCCATGCGGATCGGCTCGCGCGCCGCCGCGATGGCAGTATTCATCAAGATGCCGTCGCAACCGAGTTCCATGGCGATGGCCGCGTCCGACGCCGTACCCACGCCCGCGTCCACCAGCACGGGCACCTTGGCTTGCTCGATGATCAGGGACAGATTCCATGGATTGAGAATGCCCATGCCCGAGCCGATCAATGACGCCAGCGGCATGACGGCGATGCAGCCGAGGTCTTCCAGCATGCGCGCCTGGATGGGGTCGTCGCTGCAATACACCATCACCTGGAAGCCGTCGCGCACCAGCTGCTCCGCCGCCTTTAACGTTTCCGGCATGTTCGGGAACAGGGTCTTTTCATCGCCCAGCACTTCCAGCTTGCACAACTGGTGGCCGCCCAGCAGCTCGCGCGCCAGTTGCAGAGTGTAGACGGCATCGCGTGCGTTGTAGCAGCCGCCCGTGTTGGGCAGGATCGTGTATTTCGACGGCGGGATGAAGTCGAGCAGGTTCGGCTCGCCCTTTTCCTGGCCGATATTCACCCTGCGGATGGTCACGGTGACGATCTCGGCGCCGCTTTCCTCGATGGCGAGGCGCGTCTCCTCGAAATCCTTGTATTTACCGGTGCCCACCAGCAGGCGCGACTGGTAGGTGGTGCCGGCCAGGGTCAGGCCACTGGCGGGCGGGCGGGGGGTGGCGTCGTCTCTCATCGTGATCTCCTAAGTTAAAGCTGGGGTCAGACCCGGCGGGTCTGACCCCGGAACTCCTCTGCCGCAGACTGCGGTGCCAAGCGTTGCCCGCAAAACGCAAAATCGACTTCCGGCCGCCGTCCCGACACGAGGTCGGCGATCGCCCTGCCCGCGCCGCAGCCCATGGTCCAGCCCAGGGTGCCGTGGCCCGTGTTGAGGAACAGCTGGCGGTAGCGCGTGGCGCCGATGTAGGGCACGTTCGACGGTGTCAGGGGGCGCAGGCCGGCCCAGTAGACGGGATCGCCGTAATCGCAGGCATCGGGGAACAGCGCCTGCACGCGGCGCGTGATCGCGGCGCAGCGCACGGGGTTGAGTTCGCGCGTGTAGCCGTTCAGCTCGCACGTGCCCGCCACGCGCAGGCGCGATCCCAGGCGCGAAAACACGAGCTTATGGCCGTCGTCCGTCAGCGATACGCTGGGTGCGCTGACGGGATCGATGATCGGATACGTGGCGGAATAACCCTTGCCCGGATACAGCATCAGCCGGATGCCCAGCGGCTGCAGCAGCGGTGCGGAAAAACTGCCCATGGCCACCACCACGGCGTCCGCGTATTCCAGCCGGTGGCGCCCCTGCGCATCGATGCATTCCACGCCCGTGATGCGTGCGCCATTCGCACCATCTTCCAGCAGCCGCGTCACCGTCGTGCTGTACTGAAAATCCACGCCGGCCGCCGCCGCGCGGGCAGCCAGGGCCGTGGTAAACAGATGCACGTCGCCCGATTCGTCGCTGGCCGTGAAGTCGCCGCCCACGATGCGGCTGCGCGCGTGGCGCAAGGCAGGCTCCAGCCGGATCACTTCGTCGGCGCTGACGGTATTGCGCGGACAGCCCAGCTCGCGCAGGAGCGCGGCGCCCGCTTGCGATTTGTCAAACTCCTGCTCGTCCGTATAAAAATGCAAAATGCCCCGTTCCAGGTGATCATAGGTAATCCCCGTCTCGCGACGCAAGGCTTGCAGGCTCTGGCGGCTGTACTCGGCCAGGGCGACGATCTGGCGCATGTTGCGCGCCACCCTGGACGGCAGGCATTCGCGCAGGTAGTGCAAGGCCCACTGCCATTGCAGCGGGTCCAGGCGGGGACGGAACAGCAGCGGCGCGTCGTCCTTGCCCAGCCAGCTAACGACCTTGCGCAGGGTGGCGGGATTGGCCCACGGTTCCGCGTGCGAGACGGAAATCTGCCCGCCGTTGCCGAAACTGGTTTCCTGCGCGGCGCCCGCCTGGCGTTCGAGCACGCGCACGTCGTGGCCCGCCTGGCGCAAGTACCAGGCCGATGCCGTGCCGACCACGCCGGCGCCGAGAACGAGGACTTTCATGGCGGGCCCGATGCGCTTAACGCGTCAGCAGGACGGCGATGGCGACGAAGGCGGCGATCCACACGGTCTCCATCACCAGCATGATCACGGGACGCCAGCCCAGCGAGGCCAGCGACTGGAACGAGGTTTTCACGCCCAGAGCGGCAATCGCAATGACGAGGCAGGCGCGCGAGGCATTGTTGATCCAGCCATTCACTTCCTGCGGAATCAGGCCCAGGCTGTTCGTGATGACGAGCCAGACAAAGCCGATCAGGAAGAACGGCACGAGCGGCGGCGCATCGACTTCGCTCTTGCCATCCTTGCGCTTGAACATGATCGACAGGCCCAGCACGACGGGCACGAGGCAGGCGACGCGCGTCAATTTCACGAAGGTGGCGACGTCGCCCGTATGGTTGCTCACCAGATAGCCGGCGCCCACCACTTGCGCCACGTCATGGATGGTGCCGCCGATGAACACGCCCGCTTCCGTGGGGTCAAAACCCAGCAGCTTGACCAGCAGCGGGTAGACGATCATGGCCAGGGTGGACAGCGACGTCACGCCCACCACCGTCAGCAGGGTGAATTTCTCGTTTTCCTTGGTTTGCGGCAGCACGGCCGAGATGGCCAGCGCAGCCGAGGCGCCGCAGATGGCCACGGAGCCGCCCGACAAAATGCCTTCCGTGATGGGGCGTTTCAGCCATTTGGCCAGCAGGTAGCCGAAGCCCAGGGTGGCGATCAGGCCGCCGACGACGATCAATAACGGCGTCACGCCCACCGAGGCGATCTGATTGAAGGTGATGCGCGCGCCCAGCAGCGCCACGCCCGTGCGCAGCAGCACCTTGCTGCAAAACTCGATGCCGGGCTTGCAGGTGGGATCGGACGCGAGGAAGTGGAAAGCCAGGCCGAAGAACAGCGCATACAGCAGCTGGGGCCCGCCGTAATTGCTGGAAATAAAGGTGGCCGACAGGGCGATCACCAGCGCGATGGCCACGCCGGGCCAGCTGCGCAGCACGGCGCGGGGCCGCCAGATGGCGATGGCGGAAGACAAATAGGGGATGTTCTTGTCGACAACGCGTGTTATCGCTGAGGAGTTAGTTTTCATGCTGGTCCGCTCATAATGTTTTAAAAATTGGGACATTTCATCTCGTTTTTTAATAATACACGATGAGCTAGCGAAGTCCATGCTTTTCCATGAAAATCGAAACCGGATGTTCCGGAAACCGACATTTTAATAATGCCGACACCATAAACGACAAGCGGCGCGGCCCTGGGCAGGGACGCGCCGCTCTTTACTGAAGAGTTAAAAAGTTACTTTTTGTTCAGGCGGGTAATCAGGCTGGAGGTGTCGTAGCGGTTGCCGCCCGCCTGCTGCACTTCGCCATAGAACTGGTCCGTCAAGGTCGTCACGGGCAAGTCGCTGCCGTTGCGCTTGGCTTCGGCGAGGCAGATACCGAGGTCCTTGCGCATCAGGTCGACGGCGAAACCGAAGTCGAACTTGCGCTCGATCATGGTCTTGCCCCGGTTTTCCAGCTGCCATGACTGCGCCGCGCCCTTGGAAATCACGTCCACCACCAGGGCCGCGTCGAGGCCCGCGTTTTCCGCAAAGGCAATGCCTTCGCTCAAGGCTTGCACCAGGCCCGCGATGCAGATCTGGTTGACCATTTTTGTGAGCTGGCCGGAACCGGAGGCGCCCATGTAGGTGACGGCGCGCGCGAACAGGGCAATGACGGGCTCGGCACGTGCATACGCCTCTGCATCGCCGCCCACCATCACGGTCAGCTTGCCGTTTTCCGCTCCGGCCTGGCCGCCGGACACGGGCGCGTCGAGGAAGAACACGCCCTTCTCCTTCGCCGCCGCGTGGATGGTGCGCGCCGCTTCGGCGGACGCCGTCGTATGGTCGATCAGGATGCTGCCCGGCGCCATGGCGGACAGCAAGCCGCCCTCTTCCAGGATCACTTGATACAGATCGTTATCGTTGCCGATGCAGGTGAAGACGAACTCGGCACCCGCTGCGGCGGCGGCCGGCGTGGCGGCGCTGCTGCCCTTGTGCTGCTCCAGCCAGGCGGCCGCGCGGGCCGGGTTGCGGTTGTACACGGTGACGTCGTGCCCGCCCGCCGCCAGGTGACCTGCCATGGGGAAACCCATGACGCCCAAACCGATGAATGCCACTTTTGCCATTTTGTCCGTCCTGTCGATGTGTGAATCCGATTATTGTTGCACAAACAGTCGCCGCAGGCAGCATCAAGGCGCGGGGGCGCGCCGATAATACAGGTCGAACTCTTCCTCGCCATCCGGCACGAAGCCGTGACGCATATAGAAGCGGTTCGCCTCGCTGCCGCGCAAGGCGCCCACGCGCACGCTCTTGCGGGCCGCATCGGCCTCGGCAAACACGCGCGCCAGCACGGCCGCGCCCATGCCTTGCCGCTGGCATTCCGGCGCCAGGTAGAGGTGGTCGAGCAGCAAATAATCCGCTTGCGGGCGCAACACATAGAAGCCGGCCAGCGCGCCGCCGTGGCGCAACTGCCAGGTGCAGGCGGGGTCGTAGGTGGACAGGAAACGCTGGCGCGCCCGCTGCGGATCATAGCGGCCGATGCGCTCCAGGCTGTCGCGCATGGCGGCCACGCGCAGGCTGGCCAGCGCCTCGCCATCGGCGCTGCTGGCAGGGACGAAGGTCAGCATGGCGTCACAGCACTGCGCGCAATGCCGCCATCAAGGCGGCGCACTCGGTCGGGTTGCCGATACTGATGCGCAAATACTGGCTGATGCGCGGCGCATTGAAATGGCGCACGATCACCGACTTGGCGCGCAAGCCTGCCGCCAGTTGCGCCGCATCATGCTGCGGGTGGCGGGCAAAGACAAAGTTGGCCACCGACGGCAGCACCTCGAAGCCCAGCGCCGCCAGGTCCGCCGCCAGCTGTTCGCGGCTGGCGATGACGGCCTGGCGCGTCTGCTGGAAATACGCTTCGTCGTGCAGCGACGCTACCGCGCCGGCCAAGGCCAGCCGGTCCAGCGGATACGAGTTGAAACTGTTCTTCACGCGCTCCAGCGCCTCGATCAAATCCGCATGGCCGAAGGCACACCCCACGCGCAAGCCGGCCAGCGAACGCGACTTCGAGAACGTCTGCACCACCAGCAAGTTCGGATACCGGTCGACCAGGGCCACGGCGCTCTCGCCGCCGAAATCCACATACGCTTCATCGACCACGACCACGGCGTCGGGATGCTCGCGCAGCAAGGTTTCCACGTCGGCCAGCGGCAAGTCCACACCCGTGGGCGCGTTGGGATTCGGGAAGATGATGGCGCCGCACGGCCCTTGATAGTCTTCGGGGCGGATGCGCATGGCATCGTCGAGCGCGACCGTGCGGTAATCGATGCCGTACAGCTTGCAATACACGGGATAGAAGCTGTAGCTGATGTCCGGGAACAGCAGGGGCGCATCGTGCTTGAGCAAGGCCATGAAGGCCAGCGCCAGCACTTCATCGGAACCGTTGCCGACGAACACTTGCGCGCTGTTGAGGCCGTGGTAGGCGGCCAGGGTTTGCTTCAGTTCGCTGGCGGTGGGATCCGGGTAGAGGCGCAGGCTGTCGTTGGCCGCTTCGCGCAGCGCGGCCAGCACCTGCGGCGACGGGCCGTAGGGGTTTTCGTTGGTGTTGAGTTTCACCAGGTCGGGCAGTTTCGGCTGCTCGCCGGGGACGTAGGGGGTCAGCTCGCTGACGATGTTGCTCCAGAATCGGCTCATTGCTTTTATGGGTGGGGTCGGGATGGGAGGAGGTAGATTAACATAGGCTGAGCGGGGTCAAGGTGGGGGGCATCGGCAAGGGGTAGCGTGGACAGCATCGGCATCGGCCCCAGACTGTAGAGGACGTGGCATGAACAGCATGCACAAGCTGAGCGATACGCGGGTGCGGCATGACGCGCTCACGCAACAGGCACGCCAGCGCAAGATCGAGGCATGGATGCGGGTTGCCACCAGCCTCGGCGAACAGATCGCCGTCGAATTGCAGACTGCCACTGAGCAGCTACAGGGCGAGGGTATGGCCGACTTGCAGCGCGTGACGGCACTGGCACAACGCTTGGCAAACAATAGCAAAGCCATGCGCGATACCCTCGGGACACTGTTTGACAGCGGTGAAAAAAGCGAGGAGCATGCAGTGACAAGCACGGAGGATTGCGCCATGGACGAGCAAGTCAACACACTGGGAAAAGACATGGCCGGGGTGAAACTGGACGTTGCTGATTTGAAGGTTGATGTGGCCGGCATCAAGGTGGATGTGGCTGGTCTGAAAACGGATGTCGGCGTTCTCAAGACCGATGTCGGTGGCTTGAAACTGGACCTCGCTGTGGTGCGCTCCAATTATGCGACCAAGTCAGATGTGGCTGAGGCGAAGTCGGCTGTCATCCTGTCGTGTGTGGGGACGATCATTGCCATGTCGGGCGTCGCGTTTGCGGTAGCCAAGCTCGTGCATTAGCTTGGGTTCCTGGGGGCTGGCCTTTAAAACCTGAATGGAGGAAAAAACGCCTTGCGCTGCGCGCTTTGGGCGGTTTTTCTACCTGCATTGAGACGCTGACGATTTTTTGGCGTTGCGCAAATAAAAAAAGCTCCCTTGGGGGGAGCTTCTCTTATGTATTCTGGCGGAGAGGGTGGGATTCGAACCCACGGTACGATTTAACGTACGCTTGATTTCGAGTCAAGTACATTCGACCACTCTGCCACCTCTCCGTTTACTGCGGTCTATTCGCTCAAACTGGCATGCCTGTTTGAACGAGGCGCTATTTTAGCATGGGTGTTGTTGGGTTGGGTAGGGGTTTATTGGTGATTTGCAACCCAATGCTGGACGCCAACCCGAAAAACAATTTGGCGATTCGGGGAGCCTCGCGCAAGGCGCGGCTCGCCTTTGTAGACGCCACCTTGGCGCACGCGTGAAAACCAATTGGGCGATTCGGAGGGCCCCGCGCAAATATGCGCGGGGCTTCGAATCCCACGCGTACGCCCCGCAGGGGGCGTACTCCTCTTCGCCGCCACAAATAAAAAAAGCTCCCTTGCGGGAGCTTTCTCTATTTGTTCTGGCGGAGAGGGTGGGATTCGAACCCACGGTACGATTTAACGTACGCTTGATTTCGAGTCAAGTACATTCGACCACTCTGCCACCTCTCCATTTGCTGCGGTCTTTTCCCGCATTGCTGCGAGAAGGCAAGATTATAGCAGCCGCTTGAAAAAATGGAAGGACTATTTTAAGCCTTCCATTGCTGCAAGCTGCCTGGTCTTTTTTACGCCTTCAGATGCGTCAGGCCGCCCATGTACGGGCGCAGCACTGGCGGGATTTCGACGCTGCCGTCCGCTTGCTGGTAGTTTTCCAGCACAGCCACCAGGGTGCGGCCCACTGCCAGGCCGGAGCCGTTCAGGGTGTGGGCCAGTTCCGGCTTGCCGGCTGCGTTGCGGAAACGTGCCTGCATGCGGCGGGCCTGGAAGGCTTCCGTGTTCGACAGGGACGAGATTTCGCGGTAGGTGTTCTGCGCCGGCAGCCATACTTCCAGGTCGAAGGTCTTGCTGGCCGTAAAGCCCATGTCGCCCGTGCACAGCGACATCACGCGGTATGGCAGGCCCAGGCGTTGCAAGATCGTTTCCGCGTGGCCGACCATTTCTTCCAGCACCTGGTACGAGGTGTCCGGGTGCACCACTTGCACCATTTCCACCTTGTCGAACTGGTGCTGGCGGATCATGCCGCGCGTGTCGCGGCCGTAGCTGCCCGCTTCCGAACGGAAGCATGGCGTGTGGGCCGTCATCTTCAGGGGCAATTGGTCGAGCGCCAGGATTTCATCGCGCGCGATATTGGTCAGCGACACTTCCGACGTCGGGATCAGGTAGAAGGTCTCGCCCTCGCCTTCCACGCCGCCTTTTTTCACCGAGAACAGATCGGCTTCGAATTTCGGCAGCTGGCCCGTGCCGCGCAGCGAATCGGCGTTGACCATGTACGGCGTATAGCATTCCGTGTAGCCGTGCTCGTCCACGTGCGTGTTGAGCATGAATTGCGCCAGTGCGCGGTGCAGACGGGCGATGCCGCCCTTCATCACGGAGAAGCGCGAACCGGTCAGCTTGGTGGCCACTTCGAAGTCCAGGCCCAGCGGGGCGCCCACGTCGACGTGATCCTTGACTTCAAAATCGAACGTGCGCGGCGTGCCGACCTTGCGCACTTCCACGTTGCCCGACTCGTCCGTGCCTACCGGCGCCGATTCGTGCGGCAGGTTCGGCACGGCCATGATGAATTCGCTCAGCTTGGCTTGCACCAGGGTCAGGGCCGCTTCATCGGCTTTCAGTTCATCGCCCAGGCCGGCCACTTGCGCCATCACGGCCGAGGTGTCTTCCCCCTTGCCTTTCAACATGCCGATTTGCTTGGACAGCGCGTTGCGCTTGCCCTGCAGCTCTTCGGTGCGCGTCTGGATCGCCTTGCGTTCGGCTTCGAGGGCGGTAAAACCTGCCACGTCGAGCTGGAATTTGCGCGTCGCCAGGCGTTCTGCGACGTTGGCGATGTCTTTACGGAGAAGTTGGATATCTATCATGGGTGGATGGCGGTGCCGATGTATCGAAAGCACTCATTGTACCAAGACCCGTTCAGTTCTTTATGAGTTTTGCACACGCTCTGCCATCGTCATGGCGGCATGGCCGGGCACTCGCGCCCGCTTTACGGCGGATACTTAAATGAAAGCGGCTTTTTCGGCGGCCGTCAGGCGGCGGGCGCTGACGGTGACGACGGGCATGCTGGTGTCGGCGGCCTTGGCGATCAGGGTCGACGTGGCGCTCACCTCCACCGTGTTGGCGCCGGCGGTGGCGAAGCTGCTGCCGATGGCCAGGACGGCGGCGGCGATAAAGGCGATTTCCATGTTTTTCAGTGCGTGCATGATGTGACTCCTGGTTAGTTTGCGTCGTTGAATGCTGCTGGTATGGTGCTACTTTAGCCAACGGCGGCAAACAAGGCCACCGGCTTGCGACCGGCGGCGAAAAACAGGGAGCGAACGGTGAAAATGCGGGACTGAAACGCAAAGAATAGTTACAAGGCCTCATGCACCAGGCGGCCCAGCCGGCCGATCGCCTGCTCGATGCGCGGCGTCCACGGATTGCCGCAATTGAGGCGCAGATAATTGCCGAACTTGCCCGAGGCCGAGAACAGCTGGCCCGGCATATACGCCACGCCGTCCGCGACGGCCGGGCCATGCAAGGCCAGCGCATCGATTTGCGGCGGCATCTGCACCCACAGCACGAAACCGCCCTGCGGCTCGGACAGCATGCAGTCCGCCGGAAAGCTGGCCGCCACGGCATCGGACATGCGCGCGATGCGCTGCACCAGCGTGCGCCGCATCTTGCGCAGCTGCTGGTCGTAGCTGCTGCCCTCCAAAAAGTCGGCCAGCACGGCCTGGAAAAAATGGCTGGTGGCGCCGCTCGACACGGTTTTCAGCAAGGCCACTTCCTGTGCGAAACGCCCGGCCAGCACATAGCCGACGCGCGACGCGGGCGTGATAGCCTTGGAAAACGAGGAACACAGCAGCACATTGCCGCTCGTGTCGTAAGCCTTCACAGGCCACGGGCGCTGCGGCGCAAAGCACAGGTCGCCATAGACATCGTCTTCCACCAGCGGAATATTAAATTCCGACAGCAAGCCCGCCAAGCGCTTCTTGTTGGCTTCCGGCATGACGCAGCCCAGGGGATTGTTCGCGTTCGGCACGAACAGGCACGCCTGCACGAGGCCGGCGCGCAGGGCCAGCTCGAGCGCATCGAGCGACGGCCCCGTCTTCGGGTCGGTGGGGATTTCCAGCGCCTTCATGCCCAGGCTTTCTATCATCTGCAGCAGCACGAAATACGTGGCCGACTCAATGGCGATGGTGTCGCCCGGCTTGGCCACGGCGCGCAGGCACAGGCTGATCGCTTCCGTGCAGGAATTCGTCACGACGATCTCGCGCGGGTCCAGCTTGCCCCAGTCCAGCGCGCGGCGCGCGACCTGGCGCAGGAAATTGCCTTCGCTGACGTCGTAGCAGCTGACCTTGCTCAATAACGCCGGCTCGCGCCGCGCCACCGCGCTGATGGTGCGCTGCATGCGCTTGATGGGCAATATCTCGTCGGGCGGCCAGGCCGTGCCCAGCTGCACGATAGCGGGCGCCTCGTTTTCCTTCAGCACGCGCATCAACAGGTTGTTGATGCCGACAAAGGCCGGCTCCTTCAAATGCTGCGCGTCCGCGCTGCAGGGCCGGCGCGGCGCGCGGTGGCGCACGAAATAGCCGGACTGGGGCCGCGCATCGACTTGCCCCCGGTCTTCCATCAGGCGCAAGGCTTGCATCACGGTGCTGACGGAAATGCGCTTTTGCTGCGCCAGGTGGCGGATCGACGGCAAGCGGTCTCCAGGCGCGAACACGCGCGCGTCGATCAGGGCGCCCAGCTCGTTGGCCAGGTGCTCGTACAGATTCAAAGGCGCATTCATGTTCATCCCTTCAGTATGCGGCTGGTGCGCGCGGCACGCACAGATACAGTTGCCCGTTTTTTTGACAAGCACAGTGTACGACGAAGCAGACTGTATGCATGACAATTTCGGTTTCCTGCATCTGTCATGGTTCAAGCCCAGCGCCTAAGCTGTTCCTGTCCGCACAACAGGAGCGATGCCATGCAAACCGACCATGAATTACGCAGCGAACGCCCCTTGCGCCTGGAAAAAGCGCGCGCCAGGGTCATCGAATGCCTGTCCGGCACGGCCTGGATCACGGCCTACGCCCAGTTCGAGGATTGCGTGCTGCGCAGCGGTGAACGCTACACGATACCGAATGACGGCCTGGTGCTGGTCGAAGCCGTGGGCAGCGGACGCATCCGCGTGCATGGGACGGCAGCCCCGCGCCCCGCCCTGCTGCGCTGGCTGAACCAGGCACTGCCTCACACACTCAATACAAGGAATACATGATTCAACAACCTTTGCGCGTCCTCGTCACGGGCGCCGCCGGCATCATCGGCACCGCTTTCTGGAAGCGCCGGCACGGGGAATTCTCCCTGCGCCTGGCCGACCTGCACACGGACGGGCTGGCGCAAGCGCCCTGCCCGTCCATGCAGCTCGACGTCAGCGATTACGCCGCCTGCCTGGCCGCCTGCCTGGACATCGACGTGGTGCTGCACCTGGCCGGCGTCCCGCACGCCAGCGCCGATTTCGACGCGCAGTTACTGCAGCCGAACATCATCGGCACGCACAACATCTTCCGCGCGGCACAGGCACAGGGAGTGAGCAGAGTGGTATTCGCCAGCAGCGCGCAAACCGTCGAAGGCTATCCGCTCGATATGCAAGTGCATGAGCACATGCCGGCGCGTCCGGCGAACATGTATGGCGCCAGCAAGGCCTTCGGCGAAGGCGTGGCGTCGGCGTTCGCGCACCTGCATGGCATGACGGCGATCGCCGTGCGCATCGCCAACGTGGCCCGCTTTGCGCCAGGCCAAGAGCACAGCGCGCGCGACATCGCCGCCTTCATCAGCGAGCGCGACGTGGTGCAACTGCTGGCCCGCTGCATCGCGGCGGACGTGCCAGCCGGCTATCACGTCGTGCATGGCGTGTCGGACAACCGTTATAAACGGCTATCCATCGACGCGACGCGCCGGCTGGTCGGCTACGCGCCGCAGGATGACGGTTTTACCTTGCTGGGCCTGTAGCCTCAGCCCTTGCCGGCTGGCTTTCCTGCTTTCCTGTCCAGCTCGCGCAGCCAGGCCAGCTTGTCGGCAATCTTGCTTTCCAGACCGCGCGGCACGGGCTGGTACCAGCCCGGTTCCGCCATGCCGTCCGGAAAATACGTTTCGCCGGCCGCATAGGCATCGGGCTCGTCGTGCGCATAGCGGTAGGCGTGGCCGTAACCGAGTTCCTTCATCAGCTTCGTCGGCGCATTGCGCAAGTGCACGGGCACTTCCTTCGACTTGTCTTTCTTCACAAACGCCATGGCCGTATTGAACGCGTTGTAGCCGGCATTGCTTTTCGCGGCGATGGCCAGGTAAATCACGGCCTGGCCCAGCGCCAGCTCGCCTTCGGGCGAACCCAGGCGTTCATACGTTTCCGCCGCGTCATTGACCATGGTCAAGGCACGGGGGTCGGCCAAGCCGATGTCTTCCCAAGCCATGCGCACGATGCGCCGCGACAAATAACGGGGGTCCGCGCCGCCGTCGATCATGCGGCAAAACCAGTACAGGGCCGCATCCGGGTTCGAACCGCGCACGGACTTGTGCAGGGCAGAAATCTGGTCATAGAAATTGTCGCCGCCCTTGTCGAAGCGGCGCGAATTGAGGGTCAGCGCATTGTCGACGAAGGCCGCGTCGATGGTCGTCGTGCCCGTCGAGCTGGCGGCCGTCTCGGCCTGCTCCAGCAAGTTCAAAAAGCGGCGCGCATCGCCATCCGCATAGCCGATCAGGGTGTCGGCCGCCGCCTCGTCGAAGGTCAAATGCGTCAGCGCCGTGCTTTGCGCCTTGGCCAGCAACTGCTTCATCTCGTCTTCGTTGAGCGACTTCAACACATACACTTGCGCGCGCGACAGCAGCGCCGAGTTCACTTCGAAGCTCGGGTTTTCGGTGGTGGCGCCGATGAAGGTCACCAGACCCGACTCCACGAAAGGCAGCAAGGCGTCCTGTTGCGATTTATTAAACCGGTGGATCTCGTCGACAAACAATAAAGTGTGCTTGCCGAACTGGTCCAGGCTGTGGCGGGCCTGGTCCATGGCCGCGCGGATATCTTTCACCCCTGCAAACACGGCCGACAGAGCGATGAATTCGCTGTCAAACGCGTTGGCCATCAGGCGCGCCAGGGTCGTCTTGCCCACGCCGGGCGGCCCCCATAAAATCATCGAATGGGCCTTGCCCGCCTCGAACGCCAGGCGCAGCGGCTTGCCGACGCCCAACAGATGCGTCTGGCCGATGACTTCGTTGAGAGTAGCAGGCCGCAAGGCTTCGGCCAGCGGCTGGCGCGGTGCGGTGGAAAAGAGATCCGCCATAATATGTACCAGGTAAGAATGCAAAGGCCCCGCATGGTGCGAGGCCGGTCAAAAAAACAGCACGTGAAAAACTTAGTTGTTGATCACGTCCGCGCCTTTAGGCATCACGAATTTGAAATGGTTCGCGGACAGCGCCGGATTTTTCTGGAAATTCTTGAACGCCAGCACCGACGTCTGCCCGAACGAGTCGCGCAATTCCATCGCCTCCGGCACGCCGTTACGCAGGCCGATGGTGATTTCGTCGAAGGTCGTGTCCTTCGCTTTCGGCGTCGCTTTCAGCCATTCCAGGCCATCGCGCGTGCCTGCTTCGGCCAAGGTGAAATTCTTTTCCAGGTCGTTGCTGCCAAACAAGATGGCGGCCGGCGAGGAACCGAGCGCGTCGCCCAGCTTCTTGACCGTCACCTGGCTCAGGTCCTTGTCGTAGATATACAGCTTGTCGCCGTCCGCCTGCAGCAGTTGCTCGTACGGCTTCAGGTAGGTCCAGATAAACTTGCCTGGGCGCGCAAACTCGAAGGTGCCGCTGGCTGGCGTCGACACTTTCGCCTTGCCGCTGGCGTCCGCCTTCTTGACCTGGCGCTGCACGAACTCGCCCTTGGCCGACTTGGTGCCGGCCGCAAAGCTCTTGAACTGTTCCAGGGCACTGGCCGAGGCGCTGGCCGCGAACAGCATACTGCAGGCGACGCTGGCCGCGCCGAGGATCATTTTTGCTGCGAAAGTCGTATTCTTCATTCCGTTACCCTTGTTCACTACTCGCCGCCGGAACCAGGATTTCCCGGTTGCCATTGGATTGCATGGTTGATACCACCCCGCTCTGCTCCATCTGCTCGAGCAGACGGGCCGCGCGGTTGTAGCCGATGCGCAAATGACGCTGCACCAGCGAAATTGAGGCGCGGCGGTTTTTCAGCACCACCGCCACCGCCTGGTCGTACAGGGCATCGGCCTCGCCGCCGCCCTCGCCCGGCGCGCCGCCTTCGGCGCCGTCGCCTTCCAGGGTGCCGCCTTCGAGGATGCCCTCGATGTAATTCGGTTCGCCCTGCAGCTTCAGATGGCTGACAACGCGGTGGACTTCTTCATCCGACACAAACGCGCCGTGCACGCGCATCGGCAAGCCAGTGCCGGGCGGCATGTACAGCATGTCGCCCATGCCCAGCAGGGTTTCCGCGCCCATCTGGTCCAGAATCGTGCGCGAGTCGATCTTCGACGAGACCTGGAAGGCGATACGCGTCGGGATATTCGCCTTGATCAGCCCCGTGATCACGTCTACAGATGGGCGCTGCGTGGCCAGAATCAAGTGCAAGCCGGCGGCGCGCGCCTTTTGCGCGATACGCGCGATCAATTCCTCGACTTTTTTACCCACCACCATCATCAAGTCGGCCAGCTCGTCGATGATGATGACGATGGTCGGCAGTTTTTCCAGCGGCTCCGGCGAATCCGGCGTCAGGCTGAACGGATTCGGGATGTGTTCTTCGCGCTTTTTCGCGTCGGCAATCTTCGCGTTATAGCCGGCCAGGTTACGTACGCCCATCTTGCTCATCAGCTTGTAGCGGCGCTCCATCTCGTTCACGGCCCAGTTCAGCGCGTGGCCCGCCTGGCGCATGTCCGTCACGACGGGCGCCAGCAAGTGCGGGATGCCTTCGTAAACGGACATTTCCAGCATCTTCGGATCGATCAGGATCAATCGCACGTCGAGCGGGTCGGATTTATACAGCAGCGACAAAATCGTCGCATTGATGCCGACGGACTTGCCGGAACCGGTGGTGCCGGCCACCAGCAAGTGGGGCATCTTGGCGAGATCGGCCACGACGGGCTTGCCGGCGATATCCTTGCCCAGCGCAATCGTCAGGCTGGACACGCCATCGTTGTAGACCTTGGAGCCGAGGATTTCCGTCAGGCGCACGATCTGGCGCTTGCTGTTCGGCAATTCCAGAGCCATGTAATTCTTGCCGGGAATGGTTTCCACGACGCGAATCGAGGTCAGCGACAGCGAACGGGCGAGGTCGCGCGCCAGGCCCACGATCTGGCTGCCCTTCACGCCCGTGGCCGGCTCGATTTCATAGCGCGTCACGACGGGGCCGGGGTAAGCGGCCACTACCTTGGCATCCACGCCAAAGTCCGACAATTTCTTTTCGATCAGGCGGCTCGTGAATTCCAGGGTTTCCACGGACACCGTTTCCACCACGGGCGGCGCTTCGTCGAGCAGCGACAAAGGCGGCAGCTTGCCATCGCCCAGGTTCTCGAACAGATGCGCCTGGCGTTCCTTTTCCACGCGCTCGGATTTCACCACGGTCACCACCTGCGGCTCGATTTTGACGGGCGGCGCGGCCACGTGCTTTTCCACGTGCTTGGCCCGTTCGATGACCACCACTTCGTCGCGGCGCACGGCGGCCACTTCGCCCTGACGGCGGTCTTCGCGGTCCTGGTAGCGCAGCACGAACCAATTAAATGCGTCTTCGATCGCGCCGCCGATGCGTTCGGCCACTTGCAACCAAGAAACGTGGAAGAACAGGCTGAAACCGAGGCCGAACAGCAGCAACAGTAATAAAGTAGCGCCGGTGAAACCGAAGGCCACGTGGGCCGAATGCCCCACCAGCTGCCCCAGCACGCCGCCCGGGTCGCGCGGCAGCTGCACGTGCAGGCTTTTCGCCATGCGCAGGTATTCGAGCCCCATGCTGCCGATCAGCATGATGGAAAAGCCGACGATGCGGATCAGCATCTCGACATGGTGCTCGCGCTCCACCTCTTCCTCTTCCAGCAGGAAGCGCTTACTCAGCCGGCGATAGCCATTCCACACGGTGCGCAACAGCCACACGCACCACCACCAGGCGGAAAAGCCGAAGATATACAGCAACAGATCGGAAAAGGTGGCGCCGAGCTTGCCGCCCAGGTTGGCCACCTTGTCGACATTGGTGGCGTGCGACCAGCCGGGGTCGAGCTTGTTGAAGCTGGCCAGGATCAGCACGAAATACAGGGCAAACGCGGCCAGCGCGAACCAGCGCGCCTCGGACAGCAGCCGTACCAGCCGGTTGGGCAAGGGCCGGCGTTCGACCGGTTTTCGGGTGTAGCTATTTTGATTGGCCTGGGCTGGTTTAGTCATTCTGGGAAGCGCTGCAAGGTGAAAAATGTTTCTGAAAGGGAATTTCCCATAATAAGGAAGTATTCTAAGCCATATATGCCCCGGACGGCCCCACGATTCGTCGCTACAGGCGGCTTGGTCTATAATCGAGGATTGCTTGCGCAAGCGCAATACAGCCTTGTTCTTCGCGCGTATGCCCCCAATTCGGATAGACCCCACTCATAGAGAAGCCTCCCATGACCACTACCAAACACGCCCGCGTTTTGATCCTCGGCTCCGGCCCAGCCGGCTACAGCGCCGCCGTCTACGCCGCCCGCGCCAACCTGAACCCGATGCTGGTCACCGGCGTGGAACAAGGCGGCCAGTTGATGACCACCACCGACGTGGAAAACTGGCCCGGCGACCCGATGGGCGTGCAAGGCCCGGACTTGATGCAGCGCTTGCTGCAGCATGCCGAGCGTTTCAATACGGAAATCGTGTTTGACCATATCCACACCACTTTCCTCAATGAAAAGCCGATCCGCCTGAAGGGCGACAGCCACGAATACACGTGCGACACGCTGATCATCGCCACGGGCGCATCCGCGCAATACCTGGGCCTGCCGTCGGAAGCGGAATTCATGGGCAAGGGCGTGTCCGCCTGCGCCACCTGCGATGGCTTCTTCTACCGCAACCAGGAAGTGGCCGTCGTCGGCGGCGGCAATACGGCCGTCGAGGAAGCGCTGTACCTGTCGAACATCGCCAACAAAGTCACGCTGATCCACCGCCGCGACAAGTTCCGCGCCGAAGCGATCCTGATCGACCGCCTGAACGCCAAGGTTGCCGAAGGCAAGATCGTGTTGAAATATAACCACACTCTGGACGAAGTGACGGGCAACGAAGGCGGCGTAACGGGCCTGAACATCAAATCGACCATCGACGGCAAGGTCGAAGCATTGAGCGTGCATGGCGTCTTCATCGCCATCGGCCACAAGCCGAACACGGGCATCTTCGAAGGCCAGCTGGACATGCACAACGGCTACATCAAGACCAAGACGGGCCTGGAAGGCATGGCCACGGCCACCAGCGCACCGGGCGTATTTGCAGCCGGCGACGTGCAAGACCATATCTACCGCCAGGCCATCACCAGCGCCGGTACGGGTTGCATGGCAGCACTGGACGCCCAGCGCTACCTGGAAGGCCAGGAGTAAGCGTCGCATGGCGTCGATGAAAGACTTTGCCGACCTGAAAGCGGTCAGCAAGCAGCTCAAGGAGCAGGCCGATGCGCGCGCGCAAGCCGCGGCTGAGCGCGCGCAACAGGTCAAGGTGCAGGCCGTGGAAAGCAATCTGTTCAAGGCCAGCATCGGCGGCGTCAAGCGCCTGCCCGAGTCGGACCGCTACGTGCCCAGCCTGCCCAAGGCGGGCGCGGCAAGCGCCCAGCAGCCCGCGCGCAAGTTGTCCCCGGAAGAGGACGACGCGGCCGTGCTGCGCGAGTCGCTGTCGGACTTGTTCGAGGTCGACCATTATCTGGAAAACGATCCGGCCCTGAACTACGCCCGCCCCGGCGTGGGGCCGGACGTGGTCAAGAAGATGCGCAAGGGCCACTGGCCCATCCAGGATGAGCTGGACTTGCACGGCTTGCGCCGCGACGAGGCGCGCGACGGCATCGGCGCCTTTCTGAACCAGGCGACGCGGCGCAAGCTGCGCTGCGTGCGCGTAATCCACGGCAAGGGTTTTGGCTCGAAAGGCCAGGAACCGGTCTTGAAATCGATGGTGCACAGCTGGCTCGTGCAAAAGGAGGAAGTCATCGCCTTCTGCCAGGCGCGCCGCTCCGAAGGGGGCGATGGCGCGCTGGTGGTATTGCTTTCTTCCGCGCTGCAGCCCATCCGCTAGGATAGATAGCAAGAAATTACAATTCAGTAACAAGTTACACCCTGCACACGGCCCCGTTTGTCACCATTCGGGGCCGTGTCATGTTAACCTGTGACAATTATTTCCTGCTTAGCGTCTCGTGCACGCGCTCCACCCATGATGCCACCCCAATTGCCGCCTGGCTCGCTGATCAAGATCATTGAGGTCATCGCCATCCTGGTGGGCGCGTTTTCCGGCTTCATCGAAGCGCGGCGCAAGCGCATGGACCTGGTCGGCGTATTCGTCGTGGCCTTCATCACGGCGTTCGGCGGCGGCACCTTGCGCGACATCCTGCTCGACAAGCGGCCTTTGTTCTGGGTTTCGCACCAGGAATACGCGATCCTGATCTTCGTTCTGGCCCTGACGGCCGCGCCCCTGATCCAGCATTTGCGCCAGATCGTCTCGGAACGCCTGATCGTCATCGCCGACGCCATCGGCCTGGGCATGTTCGCCATCGCCGGCGTGGCCGAAGCCATGCGCGCCGGCATGCCGATCTTTATCGCGTCGATGATGGGGGTGATTACGGGGATTTTCGGCGGCGTGATGCGCGACATCGTCTGCAACGAAGTGCCGATGGTGTTTCGTGACGGAAAACCCTACGCCATCTGCGCGTTTTTCGGCTGCTGGGCTTATTTATTGCAGATGCACTTCGGCGCCGAGCACGACTTCGCGCTATGGACCAGCGCCAGCGGCATCACGATACTGCGCCTGATCTGCTGGAAATTCGACATGCGGCTGGGGCGCTGAAGCGCAATCCAACAGCTTTGTTAGCTCAGCAGCGTCGGCTTACGCGCTGGCGCGCTAACCCGACCTACGGCCATATAAGGGATACATCACGTAGGTCGGATTAGGTCTGAAGGACCGTAATCCGACAACATTGTTGGCTTGGATTTACACCGCGTCCGGACCCGTCTCGCCCGTGCGGATGCGGATGACCTGCTCCACGTCGCGCACGAAGATCTTGCCGTCGCCGATCTTGCCCGTGCGGGCCGCCTTGATGATGGCGTCGACCACCAGTTCCGACACGCTGTCGTCCACCACCACTTCGACTTTGACTTTCGGCAAGAAGTCGACCACGTACTCGGCGCCACGGTACAGCTCGGTATGGCCCTTCTGGCGGCCAAAGCCCTTCACTTCCGTCACGGTCAAGCCCGTCACGTTCACGTCGGCCAGCGCCTCGCGTACTTCGTCGAGCTTGAATGGTTTGATGATGGCGGTAATCTGTTTCATGGCTTTCTCCTTATTGATAATCGTCAGTTCTTCATTAGCTGGCTTAACGGAACCCCGCCTTACTCGTAAAACTTCGAGGTAATCGGGTAGCGCCAGTCGCGGCCGAAGCCACGGTGCGTGACGCGGATGCCCACCGGCGACTGGCGCCGCTTGTATTCATTGATCTTGATCAGGCGCGTGACCCGGGCCACATCGGCCGGCGGGTAGCCAGCCTCGATAATCTCGGCGATCGGCCGGTTTTCTTCCATGTACAGCTGCATGATGCCGTCGAGTACGTCGTATGGCGGCAAGGAATCCTGGTCCAACTGGTCGGCGCGCAGTTCGGCCGACGGTCCCCGCGTCAGTATGCGCTCGGGAATCACGTCCGACACGCTGTTGCGCCAGGCACACAGGCGGTACACGAGCGTCTTGGCAATATCCTTGATCACGGCAAAGCCGCCCGCCATGTCGCCGTACAGCGTGCAATAGCCGACCGCCATCTCGCTCTTGTTGCCCGTCGTCAAGACGATACTGCCATGCTTGTTCGACAGGGCCATCAGCAGGGTGCCGCGGATGCGCGCCTGGATGTTTTCTTCCGTCGCGTCCTCCGCCAGTCCCGCGAACTCGTCCGCCAGGGTGGCGCGGAAGGCGTCGAAAGTTTGCTTGATCGGAATTTCATCGTAGCGCACATCGAGGCGTTTTACCATGTCGCGCGAGTCGATCCACGAGATATCGGCCGTAAATTGCGACGGCATCATCACGGCGCGCACCTTGTCGGCGCCCAGCGCATCGACGGCGATGGCCAGGGTCAGCGCAGAATCGACGCCGCCCGACATGCCGATCAGCACGCCCGGAAAGCCGTTCTTGACTATATAGTCGCGCACGCCCAGCACCAGCGCCTGGTACACCTGCGCCTCGGTGGTCAACGGCGTGGCCAGCGGCTGCGGCACGGGCGTGGCGCCGTCGAACTCGACCAGTTGCAAGTCTTCCTCGAAATGGCGCAGCTGGGCGCAAATGGTGCCGGCCGCATCCATGACAAACGAATCGCCGTCGAAAATCAGCTCGTCCTGGCCGCCGACCAGGTTGGCGTACACGAGGGCCATGCCTTGCGCGCTGACGTTCTTGCGCATGGTTTCATAACGCAGATGCTGCTTGTTCATGTGGTACGGCGAGCCGTTCGGCACCAGCAGCACTTGCGCGCCGGCAGCGCGGGCGCGCATCGGTGCATGCTCGAACCACGTGTCTTCGCAGATATTGATGCCGAAACGCACGCCCTTCACGCCAAACACGAAAGCCTGGTCCGACGACGTAAAGTAGCGTTTTTCATCGAACACGGTGGTGTTCGGCAAGTCGTGCTTGCGGTAGGTGCCCAGCACTTCGCCATTGAGCAGCACGGAGGCGGCATTGTGGCGCACGCCCTTCTCGTCCTGCAGGGGCACGCCCACCACCACGTGCAAATCCTTGAACTGGGCCAGGTCGCGGGCCAGCTCGGCAAACGCCTGCTGCGTTTTTGCGTAGAATGCATTGCGCAGTAATAAGTCCTCGGGTGGATAGCCGACCAGCGACAGTTCCGGCGTGAGCACGATATCGGCGCCCGCTTCAAAGGCGCGGCGGGAAAGGTCGAAGATCTTGGCACGGTTGCCGGCCAGATCGCCGACCGTACTATTCATTTGAGCAATTGCGACTTTGACTGTCATGATGATGGATATTTTCGTTCTATTAAACAAGACAGGGGCACACAGGCCGATGGTGGCGCCCCGAGAGTGATGAATGCACACTACAACAATGAATTATCGCACGGCTATCGTCACTACCCTGGCTGAAATTGGCGAAGCGGCCTGGTCTGAACTGCTGGCGCGCCAGGCGGATAGCAATCCCTTCCTCTCGTATGCCTTTTTGCACGCGCTGCACGAGTCCGGCTGCGCCAGCGCGGACACGGGCTGGCAACCGAATTACCTGGTGCTGTGGCAAGGAGACACGCTGGCCGCCGCCCTGCCCCTGTACCTGAAAATGCACTCGTACGGCGAATACGTGTTCGACTGGGCCTGGGCCGACGCCTATCAGCAGCATGGCCTCGAATACTACCCGAAACTGCTGTCCGCTATTCCCTTTACGCCCGTCAGCGGCACGCGTTTGCTGGCCCGCGATGGCGAAGCGCGCGCCGCCCTGCTGGCCTTTTTGCAGGCCCAGCAGCAAGCGGCCGACGTGTCGTCCTGCCATATCCTGTTCCCGCCGGAAAGCGAGGCGCGCCAGCTGGCCGAGGCCGGCTACCTGATGCGCAGCGGCGTGCAGTTTCACTGGCTCAATCCCGGCTACACGGATTTCGAGCAATTTCTCGCCACCCTGGAACACAAGAAACGCAAGAATATCCGCGCCGAGCGGCGCAAGGTGCGGGAAGCGGGTGTGACCATGCGCCAGGTGCGCGGCATGGACGCCACGGACGCGGACTGGAAGCTGTTCCACCGCTGCTACAGCAATACCTATGCGGAACACCGCTCCTCGCCCTATCTGTCGCTGGACTTCTTCCGGCGCATAGGCGCGACCATGCCGCAGAACATTCTATTGGTGATCGCCGAGCGCGAAGGCCGGGCCATCGCCGCCTCGCTGGTGATCCACACGGCCGACACCCTGTATGGCCGCTACTGGGGCGCGCTCGAACACGTACCGTGCCTGCACTTCGAGACGGCCTACTACCAGCCGCTGGAATTTTGCATCGCCAACGGCATCGCCACCTTCGAAGGGGGCGCCCAGGGCGAGCACAAGATGGCGCGCGGCTTCCTGCCGCAAAAGACCTGGTCCGCCCACTGGCTGGCCCACCCTGCCTTTGCCGACGCCGTGCAGCGCTTCCTCGAGCGCGAACGGGGCGGCATCGATGCCTATCTCGATGAGTTGAACGAACACAGTCCGTTTCGCGCATAAAAAAACGCTCCCGGCCATGACTGGCGGGGAGCGTTTTTTAACTGATGCTGTTAGGCTTTTGCAGCATCTGCCTTGTAGGCGGCGACGCCGCCCAGGATTTCTTCCTTGGCCACGTCAGGGCCATACCAGCCGTCGATCTTGACCCATTTGCCTTTTTCCAGATCTTTGTAGTGCTCAAAGAAATGCTGGATCTGGCGCAAACGCAGTTCGTTCAAGTCTTCCGGCTTTTGCCAGTGGCTGTAGATCGACAGGACCTTGTCGACTGGCACGGCCAGCACTTTCGCGTCTTCGCCCGACTCGTCGGTCATTTTCAGCACGCCGATAGGACGGCAGCGCACGACCACGCCCGGGATCAGCGGGAACGGGGTGATGACCAGCACGTCGACCGGATCGCCGTCCGGCGACAGGGTGTTCGGCACGTAGCCGTAGTTGCACGGGTAATGCATGGCGGTACCCATGAAGCGATCGACGAAGATCGCGCCGCTTTCCTTGTCGACTTCGTACTTGATCGGATCGGCATTCATCGGGATTTCGATGACGACGTTGAAATCGTTCGGCAGGTCGCGGCCGGAAGAGACGTTATTCAAACTCATGGGGTTCCTCATTAGCGGATGGTGTTTTAACCGCGCAATTATAGCGAAGTACAGGCAGCTTGTGCGATGCAGCAGCGGCGCGCCGGCGTTTTGCGCGTCCAGCCAGCAACACTCGCCAGCACGGCCGTCCGGCACGCGCAAGCTGCTGCCGAGAGAATAAACAGGCTATTGGGAATAATAAGTAGAAACACTTAAGCATTACTACGGTCGACGCCGAGTTAATACCTGAAATATCGTCATATTTTCATTTCAATATCACCATGCAGCGGACATGGTTATCATAACCGGCATTGCATTTATTGCAGCCACTTATAACAACTGTGTCAGGCTTATTCTCCCCGAACTGTCAGCGCGTGATGGCGCGGCCGTCTCACCATCGATGGCCATCAAGCCTGCCAGCCCGGAAACTCCCCCATCCAGTATAATCTTTGCGCTTATTTGAAGCATTTATTTGATTCAAATGACGGCCTGGCCAAAAAATGGCACGACCAGAAGACAATCATCAATTCTGATAAACTGTCACATTCTGGTGATTCCAAACTTTGTATATTCTGCAATCGACGCCTTCCCTGAATTCAATATGGCGCTTTCAACGCGCCACCGATAAATCCTTGCAAAAAGGAATATGATGATTCCCTCCTTCCGGCCCGGGCCTTTATTAAAGGTCACCGGCGTTATTTTCATTCTTTTTGGCCTCGCCCTGCTGGGCGGCGGCATCTGGCTGGCCACGCTCGGCGGCTCCTGGTACTACCTGCTGGCCGGCATAGGCATGCTCGTCGCCGGCGTGCTGGTGTTCCAGGGCAAGCGCAGCGCGCAAGCTTTCCTCGCCTTCTTGCTGACCGCCACCCTCATCTGGTCCGTCATCGAAGTGAAATTCGACTGGTGGCAATTGCTGCCGCGCCTCGACATCTGGTTTGCCGCCGCCGTCTGGCTGCTGCTGCCCTTCGTCAGCCGCCGCCTGGCGCCACCCGCCGCCGCGAAACAGGGGCAATTGGGAAGGACAGCCCTGTCCGCCGCCGTGGCCCTGACCGTCATCGCCGGCGTCATCGCCCTGTTCCAGGACTACCATGACCTGCATGGCGACGTGCCGGCCGAAAACATGGCCGCCACCGCCAGCGGCGACCTGGCGCCCGGCGTCGAGCACAACGACTGGTCCGCGTATGGCCGCTCCGGCTATGGTGACCGCTACGCCCCGGCCGCGCAGATCACGCCAGCGAATATTTCCGGCCTGAAAGAAGCCTGGACCTACCACACGGGCGACTTCAAGGGACCGAACGACCCGGGCGAGATCGCCAACGAAGTCACGCCGCTGAAGGTCAATGACATGCTGTACCTGTGCACGCCGCACAATATCGTCATCGCGCTGAACCCGGACACGGGCAAGGAAATCTGGCGCCACGATCCGAAGATCAACCGCGACGCGGCCAGCTACCAGCACATGATCTGCCGCGGCGTCGCCTACTGGGACGTCAACGCGGGCCGCGCCAAGAACAACCCGGCCCCCGAAGCGGCCGGCATGGAATGCCCGCGCCGCATCCTGGCGCCGACCATGGACGGCACCATGATCGCCGTCAATGCCGATACGGGCGAGTCGTGCAAGAGCTTTGGCAACAACGGCGTCGTCAACCTGTATAAAAACATGGCGATGATCAAGCGCGGTTTCCTGATGCCGACCTCGCCGCCCGCCGTCTCGCAGAAAATGGCCGTGATCGCCGCCAGCGTGACGGACAACCATTCGACGGAAGAACCGTCGGGCGTGATCCGCGGCTACGATCCCGTCACCGGCAAGCTGATGTGGAACTGGGACCCGGCCACGCCGGAAGATACCAAGCCCTTCCCTGAAGGCAAGAACTACACCAACAACTCGCCCAACTCGTGGGGCGTGGCCAGCATCGATGAAAAGCTGGGCATGGTCTACATCCCGATGGGCAATGAAACCCCCGATACCTGGGGCGGCAACCGCAACAAGAATGGCGAGAAATTCAACAGCGCCATCGTCGCGCTCGACCTGGCGACCGGCAAAGTGCGCTGGGTCTACCAGACCGTGCACCACGATATCTGGGACATGGATATCGGCGGCCAGCCTAGCCTGGTCGACATCGACACGCCGAAAGGCAAGGTGCCGTCCGTCGTCGCCACGACGAAACGGGGCGACATCTATGTGATCGACCGCCGCGACGGCAGCCTGGTCGTGCCGGCGCCGGAAAAACCCGTACCGACGAACAATCCTGCCGCCGGCGACACCTTGTCGCCCACGCAGCCGTTCTCGGCCCTGACGTTCTTGCCTGAACGCAATATCAGCGAAGCGGACATGTGGGGCACGACGCCGTTCGACCAGCTCGCTTGCCGCATCATCTTCAAGGAACGCCGCTATGAAGGCCCGTTCACGCCGCAAACGGCCGGCAAGGGCGCCGTCATCTCGCCGGGCCCGCTGGGCATCTTCGAATGGGGCGGCGCGGCCATCGACCCCGTGCGCCAGTTGTTGATCGTCAACCCTGACTACATGGGCTTCCTGGAAAAACTCGTGCCGCGCGCCGAAACGACGGCCAAGGGCGGCACGGGCGGCGAAATGGGCTTGCAGCCGCAGACGGGCGTCCCGTTCGCCGTGGAAATCAAGGCCTTTTTGTCGCCGCTGGGCTTCCCATGCCAGGCACCGCCGTGGGGCTATGTGGCCGCCGTCGACCTGCGCACCATGAAAAAAGTGTGGATGCACAAGAACGGCACCACGCGCGACAGCGGTCCCGTGCCGATTCCATTGCCACTGGGCGTGCCCAGCCTGGGCGGCATGGTCACCACGGGCGGCGGCGTGACCTTCCTCAGCAGCACGCTCGACTATTACATCCGCGGCTACGACGTCAGCAACGGCAAAGTCATCTGGAAAGCCCGCTTGCCGGCCGGCGGCCAGGCTACGCCGATGAGCTATGTGTCGAACAAGTCGGGACGCCAGTTCGTCGTCGTCATGGCCGGCGGCCACGGTTCGCTGGGCACGAAGATGAGCGATACCCTGATCGCGTATGCCTTGCCCGAAGGCACGGCCGTACCGAAGAAGTAAAGCTCGAAGAAGTAAATTAGCAAGGTAGCAGCGCAAAAAAAGCCGTTCAGTCTGCACTGAACGGCTTTTTTACGTCTGGAGAAATGGCCTACAAGGCTTACAGGATGGTGGCCAGCGCGCACTGCCGGTAATGGGCGGCAGCCTGTTCCGTCTGCTGCAAGGCATCGTGCATCTGCGCCAGCTTCAGGTGGGCGTCGCGCACCATCTGCGGTTCGTTGGCGTCCGACAAAGCCTGCTCCAGGTGGCGCTGGGCCTTGCCCCACAGTTTTTGCTTGAGGCACAGGGTACCGAGGGTCAGCGCCAGTTCCGCATCGAGCGGACGCTGTTTCAGCCATTGCTCGCAATGCTCGATCTGCAGCAGCAAGGCCGGCGTGCCGCTCGGGGCCGCCGCTTCGCGGTAGGCGCGCACGACGCGCTCGTCCCAGTCGGCGGCCAGCGACTCTTCGCACACGAGGCGCGCTTCGTCATGCAGGCCGCGCGCATTCAGGGCCGTGGCGGCGCGGCAGGCGATATACGGCTTGACCCGGTCGGCGCTTGGCACGGTCGACCATACGCGCAGCAAGGATTCGGCGTCATGCGACGGGTCGGACAGCAAATGGTCGTAAGCCAGTTCGCGCAGGCGCGACGACAGGGCCGGATGCAGGGCGCGGTGCTTGTCGAGCGAACGCACGAGGCGCAGCACTTCCGGCCAGTTCTTCGCCTGCTGCTCGGCTTTCAGCGACCATTGCAGCGCGTGAATATGGCGCGTGCCGCTGGCGTTGAGTTCGCGCACGGCGGCCAGCGCCGCTTCCGGCTGGTGGTCGTCGACCAGCAATTCCGTCACCGTCATCAATCGGGCCGTCTTCAGGCTGGCGTCGCCTTCGACGCGGGCCAGCCAGCTGTCGCGGCGTTCGGACTGGCGCATGCGGTGCGCGGCGCGCGCGCCGATCAGCGCGGCCAGGCCGGCGTTTTCGTCCAGTTCGGCGGCGCGCAAGGCGGCCTTCTCGGCATGGCCGAAACGGCCTTCGAACAGGGCTTTCAAGGCTTCGCGCAAACCCTTGTTGCCATCGCGCTCACGCTTGCGCTGGCGGTAGGCCGCCACTTGCGCCGGCATGCGCACGGTGGCGCGCACGGCGCGCACCAGCAGGTACAGCAGCACGAACAGCACGACCTGCAGCAGCAGGAAGAAGTTCAGCGACAAATCGATGCGGTATGGCGGATAGAACAGCACCACGTTGCCAGGGTTGAAACGGGCCGTCACGGCGATACCGATCGCCGCGGCCATCAGGGCGAGTAACCAGAGAAATAGACGCATGGGCTCAGGACTTCGCTTTGTAGTTGCGCACAGCAGTCAGGCTGTCGGACAAGGTTGGCATTTCGATGGCCAGATTGCTGCCCTGCACCTGGCGCAGCAGGGCTTGCGCCGTCTGCGTGCTCTTGGCGCGGGTGTCGAAATACTTGGCCAGCGCATCCTGCGCGGCGATCAAGTCGTTGCGGAACGCCGTTTCATTGCGCGACAACAAGGCCATGCGGGCATTGAGCAAGCGCAGCTTGACGTTTTCGCGCAAGAAATACGATTGCGTCGGCGACAGCATCAGCGCTTCCGGCGTATCGACCCGGCGGATACGGATCAATTGACGCACGTCGGCCCACATGTCGCCGCTCCAGGTATTGAAGCCGTCGCGCACCTTTTGCAGCAGCGGTTCCGGCGCCGGCGGACCCACCAGCTTGCCGCTGGCATCGCGCACGGACTTGGCCTTGCCCGGTTTTTCCGGCGCGGCCGGCAAGGCCGGCGTTTCGTCGGACAGCATCGGCAAGGAATCGACCTGGGCGATCACGGCGTCGAGGCGCAGGGCCACGCCCGTCGAATCGACGCTGGGCAGGGCCTTGAGTTTTTCCATGTCGCGCCCGATGGCGCGGCGGATGGTGATGAATTGCGGCTTGTCGGAACGCGACAGGCTGCGGTCCGCGTTTTGCAGGGCGATCAGCGCGCCGGGCACGTTGCCGGCCAGCTGCAGCTGCTGGCTGGCCGTCGACAGCACTTGCTCGATTTCCGTCAGCGCCCACTCGTCGCGGTTCTTCGACAAGTCGTTATACAGCTGTTCCAGGGCCAGCTGCTGGCTTTGCGTTTCGCTCTGGCGGTTTTCCAGCGCACCCACCTTGATTTCCAGCTCTTTCGTGCCTTCTTGCACGGTGCGCGCCAGCACGCCCGTTTCGGCGTTGCTGACATCGCCCTTTTGCAGGCGCTTGGCCACTTCTTCGCGCAGGTTGCGGATCTGCTTGCTGGACGACCAGCTTTGCGCCGCCAGCAGCACGGCCAGCACGATGACGGCGATGCTCATGGGCTTTTGCAGCTGTTCCAGCAAGGTCGGCGCGCGGCCGGCAGGTTGGTCGGCCGCCTGCGGCGCCGTCTTCACGGCGCTGCCAGGCGTTGCATTCGGTTCGGAGAGTGTAGGCATTTCGTTCATGGTCGTGATTGTAACGCGGCGAGCACTCCTGCGTCGCCTGATCCTGTCAGGGTGACACGGGCAAAACCCAGGGCCGCCGCCGTTTGTGCAATGCGGGCGTGCGGCACGATCAGATGTTGCTGTTGCATTTTCACAACAGCCGTCTTTTCAGCATCCAATTCCTCAAGAAGCGCCAGCAAACCGCGCAGCGCTTCCGAGCTGGTGATGATCCAGTCATTATTATGCTGCAACAGCTTTTCCAGGGTCGCCCGCAATGCCGGCGTCAGCGTTGGCACCTGGCGGCGGTAGGCCGTGACGAACTCGACTTCGGCGCCAGCGGCGCGCAAGCCCTCGGCCAGGTAATCGCGTCCGCCGTCGCCGCGCACGATCAGCACGCGCTTGCCGCGCAGGGCCGGCAAGTCCAGCGCCAGCAATAAATGTTCGGAATCGCTGCGCGCCGTGTCGAGCGGACTGGTGATGCTGGCATTCGCATCCGTGACGCCATGCGCGGCCAAGGCCATCCGGCTGCCCTCGCCCACGACGGCCAGCGGCACGCCTGGCGGCCAGGCGGACAAGTGCGCAAAGACGCAATCGATGGCGTTCGGCGAGACGAAGGCCACCAGGTCGTAATCAGCCAGGCGCGCCAGCACGTCTTGCAGCTGCGCGCATTCATCTGCGCCGTCGAGCGCGTGGATTTCCAGCAGCGGCAGCAGGGTCACGGGCCAGCCCAGCGCCGTGATCCTGGCGGCCAGCGGCCCCGCTTGCGCCGCGGGCCGCGTGATCACCACCGTGTCAGGCATGCGGCGCCAGGCCTTCATGGTTGTCGGGCGTAATGGCGCACGAGGCGAGGATGCCGGCGGCATCCTGTGCGCGCAGCAGCTCGGCCACCTGTTCGCCCAGCAGCTCCGGCGCGCTGGCCGGGCCTTCGAACTCGGCGCTGGCCATGCGCGCGCCGTCCGGCGTGGCGACCATGGCGCGCAAGCGCATGCTGTCGCCTTCGACAGTGGCAAACGCGGCCAGCGGAATCTGGCAGCTGCCGCCGAAGATCTTCGACACCTTGCGCTCGGCCGTGACGGCTTGCGCCGTATCAATATGGTTCAGCGGCGCCAGCAGGGCCGTCATGTCGACGCCGTCGGCGCGACCGGCGCGCACCTCGATCGCCATGGCGCCCTGGCCGGCGGCAGGCAGGCTGTCTTCCGGCGCCAGCACGGCGCGGATGCGCGACGCCAGGCCCAGGCGTTTCAGGCCGGCGGCGGCCAGGATGATGGCGGCGTAATCGCCACGGTCCAGCTTGCCCAAGCGTGTGTCGAGGTTGCCGCGCAGGGGCAGAATCGTCAGGTGCGGGTAGCGCGCGGCGATCAGCGACTGACGGCGCAGGCTGCTGGTGCCGACGACGGCGCCGTGCGGCAGCTCGGCCAGGCTGGCGTAATCGTTGGACACGAACGCGTCGCGCGGGTCTTCGCGCTCGAGGATGGCGGCCAGGGCAAAGCCTGCCGGCAACTCCATCGGCACGTCTTTGAGCGAATGCACGGCCAGGTCGGCGCGGCCCTCTTCCATCGCCACTTCCAGTTCCTTGACGAACAGGCCCTTGCCGCCTACCTTGGACAGGGCGCGGTCCAGAATCTGGTCGCCGCGTGTGGTCATGCCGAGAATTTCAACGCTACACTGCGGATACAGGGCGGCCAGGCGCGCACGCACGTGTTCGGCTTGCCACATGGCAAGACGGCTCTCGCGCGTGGCGATCACCAGGCGGGAAGGAATATTTTGGGTCAATTCGGATGCTTTCAAAACAAGTTCTTTCGCTGTGGCTGTCGTTGTCGTTGCCAATTCGCCCGTCCGATATCAATTTGTATCGGAATGGCGCCCGGCCTCGCTATAATCGTTATCCCTTAGCCTAGAAGGCCAAGTCAGGCTAGCGTCCATGTTGAAGACCACAAATTTTATCATGCGCCCCCTCCCCTCTGCGGCCAAACGCCCGGTGCGATCCACATTCCCTTGCTTTTACACTTACTTTGGTTCTTTATTATGCTCAATGACGCAGTAGCACCAGAAATAGTTCCAGCGGCCGGCTCCGACAAGGACGCGCCGCTGAAAGAAGATATCCGCTTGCTGGGCCGCCTGCTGGGCGACGTGCTGCGCGAACAGGAAGGCGACGCCGTCTTCAATGTGGTGGAAACCATACGCCAGACTTCCGTGCGCTTCCGCCGCGAAGCGGACGCCGACGCGGCGCTGGAACTCGACGCCATGCTCAAGGAACTGAGCCGCGAACAGACGATTTCCGTCGTGCGCGCGTTTTCCTATTTTTCGCACCTGGCCAACATTGCGGAAGACCAGCATCACATCCGCCGCCGCCGCGCCCACCTGCTGGCCGGCTCGCCGGCGCAAAAGGGCAGCGTCAGCTTCGCGCTGAAAAAACTGCGCGCCGCCGGCGTGCCGCGCAAGACCGTCGACACCTTCTTCCAGGACGCCCTGATCGCGCCCGTGCTGACGGCCCACCCGACGGAAGTGCAGCGCAAGAGCATCCTCGACGCCGAGCACGACATCGCCCGCCTGCTGGCCGAGCGCGACCTGCCGCAGACGCCGAAGGAACGGCAGGCCAACATGCAGCTGCTGCGCTCGCGCGTGGCCACCCTGTGGCAGACGCGCATGCTGCGCTACTCGAAGCTGACGGTGGCCGACGAAATCGAAAACGCCCTGTCCTACTACCGCATCACCTTCCTGCGCGAACTGCCGGGCCTGTACGACGACATCGAGGAAGACATCGCCGCCGAGTACCCGAACGGCAACGGCACGATCGAGCCGATCAATGCCGCCTACGTGCAGATGGGCAGCTGGATCGGCGGCGACCGCGACGGCAACCCCAACGTCAACGCCGGCACCATGCAGCACGCGCTGGCGCGCCACGCCACCACCATCCTCGACTTTTACCTCGACGAAGTGCACGCGCTGGGCGCGGAACTGTCCGTCTCGACCCTGATGGTGGGCGTGAGCGCCGAACTGCAGGCGCTGGCCGACCAGTCGCCGGACGCCTCGCCGCACCGCAGCGACGAACCGTACCGCCGCGCCCTGATCGGCATCTATGCGCGCCTGGCCGCCACGGCCCGCGCGCTGGGCGCCACCAACATCCTGCGCAAGGAAGTGGGCGCGGCCGCGGCGTACCCTGACGCGGCCGCCTTTGTGGCCGACTTGCGCACCATCGTCGCCTCGCTCGAGTCGCACCACGGCGCGGCCCTCGTGCGCCCGCGCCTGGCGACCCTGGCGCGGGCGGCCGACATCTTCGGTTTCCACCTGGCATCGCTCGACATGCGCCAGACTTCCGACGTGCACGAGCGCGTGCTGGCCGACCTGTTCGCGAAAAGCGGCGTGGCCGCCGACTACACAACCCTGTCCGAAGAAGACAAGCAGGCGCTGCTGCTGAACGAACTGGCCCAGCCGCGCCTGCTGTACTCGCCCTACATCGCCTACGCCACGGAAACGGATTCCGAACTGGCCATCCTGCGCGCGGCGCGCGACATCCGCCAGCGCTACGGCGCGCGGGCCATCCGCAACTACATCATCTCGCACACGGAAACCGTGTCCGACTTGCTGGAAGTACTGCTGCTGCAAAAGGAAACAGGCTTGCTGCGCACCGACTGGCAGGCCGGGGGCGACGGCGACAGCACGTGCGAGCTGATGGTCATCCCCCTGTTCGAGACGATCCCCGACCTGCAGCGCGCGGCCGGCATCATGAGCCAGCTCATGGCCTTGCCGCTGGTCAAGCAATTGATCGCCAAGCAGGGACAGTTGCAGGAAGTCATGCTCGGCTATTCCGATTCGAACAAGGATGGCGGTTTTCTCACGTCGAACTGGGAACTGTACAAGGCGGAACTGGCATTGGTGGCGGATTTCCAGAAGGCCGGCGTCAAGCTGCGCCTGTTCCATGGCCGCGGCGGCACGGTGGGCCGTGGCGGCGGACCCAGCTACGAAGCCATCCTGGCGCAGCCGCCGGGCACCGTCAACGGCCAGATCCGCCTGACGGAGCAGGGCGAAATCATCGCGTCGAAGTTTTCCAACGCGGAAATCGGCCGGCGCAACCTGGAATTGCTGGTCGCCGCGACCCTGGAAGCGAGCCTGGCGCCGCAGGAAGCCAATCCGGCCCGCAACGGCCAGCTGGCGCAATTCGAAGCCGTGATGGCGCAGCTGTCGGACCTCGCCTATCACGCCTACCGCCACCTCGTGTATGAAACGCCGGGCTTTACGGAGTATTTCTTCTCGGCCACGCCGATTGCGGAAATCGCCGAGCTGAACCTCGGTTCGCGCCCCGCCTCGCGCAAGGCCAACCAGCGCATCGAAGACTTGCGCGCCATTCCCTGGGGCTTTTCCTGGGGCCAGTGCCGCTTGCTGCTGCCGGGCTGGTTCGGCTTCGGCAGCGCCATCGAAGCGTGGATCAACGATGGCGAGCCAGCGTCGAAGGATGACAGGATCGCCACCCTGCGCGCCATGTACGCCGAATGGCCGTTCTTTGCCACCCTGCTGTCGAACATGGACATGGTGCTGGCCAAGACCGACCTGGCCATCGCGTCGCGCTACGCGGAACTGGTGGCGGACCAGGACTTGCGCGAACGCATCTACAAGCGCATCACGGAAGAGCACGGCAACACCTTGCGCTGCCTGGAGCTGATCACCGGCAATACCGAGCGCCTGGCGGGCAATCCGCTGCTGGCCCGCTCGATCCAGAACCGCTTCGCCTACCTCGACCCGCTGAACCATTTGCAGGTGGAATTGATCAAGCGCAACCGCGCCCTGTCCAGCGCCAGTAAAGTCGATGAACGGGTGCACCGCGGCATCCAGCTGTCGATCAACGGCGTGGCGGCAGGCTTGCGCAACACGGGCTGATCGCGCCGCATTGCCTTCGGCAAGCAGGGGCCGGCACCGCAAGGGTCGGCCCTTTTGCTTTCCAAATGGAAAAATATTCTCAATAAAACAACATTTGGTATTACACTAGCGTCGAATACTTTTCCCACTCCGGCGCTACGTGCACCGCAGCGGCCAACGATGACGCCAGGGACGCGTATGAGCAAATGGTCGATTGAAACGCTGAGTACGGCATGCGCCGCCCTCGTCCTGGTGGTGCTGGGCTGGCTGGCCGGCGCGGCCTGGCAGGAGCTCGACTCCTGGGAACATATCTGGCTGTTGCTGCTGCTGGCGGCAGCCGCCGGCACGGCCATGTGGCTGATGCGCAAGCTGCGCGCCCACCTCGCCAGCACGCGCTTGCAGCTCGATGCCAGCACCATGCGCTACCGCCACCTGAGCGAGACGGCGCAGGACGGCATGTGGCAAACGGATGCGCAAGGCACGATATTGCATCTCAACCAGCGCCTGTGCGACATGCTCGATATGCCTGCGGAAAAGCTGCTGGGCCATAAAATGAGCGAATTCTACGATGAGGCGACCTTGCTGCGCCTGTGTCCGCTGCGCCAGACAGCCACGGATAGCTGCATGGGAGAACTGCAATACCGGCACAGCGACGGTTCGGAACGCTGGGCGATGATCAGCGGCCGCCGCCTGTACGACCAACAGGGCACGCTGACGGGCGCGCTCGTGCTGGCCAGCGACATCACCGAACAAAAGCGGGCCGAACATGCATTGAGCGTCGCCCATGCGGAACTGGAAAGCCGCGTGGCCCTGCGCACGGCCCAGCTGCTCGACGTCAATCTCCAGCTATCGGCGGAAATCGCCATGCGCGCGCAAACGGAAGCGGCCCTGGCGCGCAGCGAAGAACGGCTGCAGGACATCATCTCCATGATGCCCCTGTCGCTGTTCCTGAAAGATGCCGATTCGCGCATCGTGCTGATGAACCAGGCCTGCGAGCAGCAATGGGGCGTGCACCAGCAGGACATTGCCGAAGGGCGCGACTTGCAGCATTTCCCCAGCGACCAGAACGTGGGCTTCCACGCGGCGGACCAGGAAGCGTTTGCCAGCCGCAAGGTGGTGATACGCGAAGAACTGGTATGGAATGCGCAGCTGCAGGAAAATCGCCTGCTGCAGACGCACAAGAAACCCATCTTCGATGCCGAAGGGCGGCCGCAGATGATCATCGCCATGGCCATCGACATCACCGACAGCAAGCGCAACGAGGAAAACCTGGAACGCACCCTGGCCCAGCTGCGCGAACTGAGCGACCACCAGCAAACGATCAAGGAAGAGGAACGCCGGCGCATCGCGCTCGACATTCATGACGACCTGGGCCAGAACCTGATGGTGCTGCGCATCGATGTGTCGCTGCTGCACGCGCGCACGGCCAAGACCCATCCGCGCCTGCACCGCCACGCGCAGCGCGTGCTCGACACCATCGACACCACCATCCGCTCGGTGCGCACCATCATCAATGACCTGCATCCCAGCACCCTCGAACTGGGACTGGGTCCGGCGGCCGAATGGCTGCTCCGCCAGATGGAAAGCCGCGGCGCCATCCGCTACCGGCTCACGCTCGACAGCGAGGTGCCGGACCTGGGCCTCGATCAGCGCCAGACCTCGGCCATCTTCCGCGTGCTGCAGGAATCGCTGTCGAACATCGTGCGCCACGCCCAGGCCAGCGAAGTGGAGGTGGCGCTGGAGCAAGATGCGGATTCCATCATCCTGCGCATCAGCGACAACGGCATCGGCATGCAGCCGGGCGACGACGGCAAGCGGGCCGCCTTCGGCCTGAAAAGCATACGCGAACGTGTCCACGCGCTGGGCGGCGAACTGCGCATCGACAGCCAGGCGGGCCGGGGCACGGTGCTGACCATCTACCTGCCCCACGCCGCCAGGCGCGCCATGCCGGCCATGCCCGAACACAAACATTACCAAAAACAGTAACAAATTAGATATGCATTTTTGGCAAATAAAAGTATAGTAAGTTTTTTCCTAGAGGAAACTATCATGCTGACACGGTTCTCCCGCCTCCCCGCCCCATTGCTCGGCCTGCTCCTGCTGGCCGCCGTTTCCAACGCCAGCGCCACCATTTATGCCGAACGGGGCTTTGGAGAAAGGGATGGCAACGGCAGCATCGCATCCGACCTGAACCCGGCTGGCCTGGTGGCCGGCATCATCATGGAAGAAGAAGGACGGCGCCGCGCCGTGACGTATCAGCATGGCCGCCTCCGCGAGCTGGGCACCCTGGGCGGCGATGAAGGTTTTACCAAGGCCATCAATATCCATGGCGCGGTGGTCGGTTCGGCGCAAACGGCCAGCGGCGCCTGGCACGCCTTCCGCTACGACGCGGCCGGCGGCATGCACGACCTGGGCACCCTGGGCGGTACCAGCAGCTATGCCACGGCCATCGCACAAGGCGGCCAGGTGGCCGGCTATGCCGACACGAGCGGCGGCGATTTCCACGCCTTTGTGACAAAAGCCGACCACAGCCTGCAAGACCTGGGCACCCTGGGCGGCGCCAGCAGCTATGCCAGCGGCCTGAACAGCCATGGCGTGGTGGTGGGCACGGCCCAGCGCGGCGATGGCTACCGCCGCGCCTTCGTCTACCACCCCGGCGCGGGCATGCGGGAAATCGGCACCCTGCCCGGCGGGCGCATCAGCTCGGCCACCGCCATCAATGACGCGGGCCTGATCGTGGGCGCCTCGGAAACGGAAAAACGCCGCTGGCACGCGTTCGCCTGGGATGGCAAGCGCATGCTGGACCTGGGCGCCCTGATCGGCCAGGGCGACAGCTACGCCACGGCCGTCAACGCGGCCGGGCACGTCGTCGGCAGCGTCAACATCAACGGCTTTGAACCGATGACCTTTGTCTACAAGGAAGGCGTGATGACGGTGCGCCGCCGCGACGACGGCCTGTATCTGACCAACAAGATCACGGACGCCGGCCTGGTGGTGGGCGCCGTCTACACGGGGCATAAATTCCAGGCCTTCGCCGTGCCCTCGCAAGCATCGCCGCCGCCGCCGCGCCGCAACCCGCTGGACTGGTTCTTCCTGACCGTCATCGCCGCCGCCTGCGGCGCGGCCCTGTTCCGCGCGCGCCGGCACGTGCGCGCCGGCCTGCTGGGACAGCGCACGCATTTTCTGTAAATCGGCACAGGTAGGGACGAAAAAAAAGAGACTTACGCCTCTTTTTTTATTGCCTGCTGACCGCTTAGTTTTGCGTCAGGAAAGTCTTCAGCTTGTCCGAACGCGAAGGCTGGCGCAGCTTGCTCATGGCTTTCGCCTCGATCTGGCGGATGCGCTCGCGCGTCACGTCGAACTGCTTGCCCACTTCTTCCAGCGTGTGGTCGTTCGACATTTCCACGCCGTAACGCATGCGCAGCACTTTCGCTTCGCGCGGCGTCAGGGAATCGAGTACTTCCTTGATCACGTTGCGCATCGAGGCGTGCAGCGCGGCGTCCAGCGGCGCCAACGTCGTGTTGTCTTCGATGAAGTCGCCCAGTTGCGAATCGCCATCTTCGCCCATCGGCGTTTCCATGGAAATCGGCTCTTTCGCGATCTTCATGATTTCGCGCACCTTGTTTTCCGGCATTTCCATCTTGACGGCCAGGGTCGCCAGGTCCGGCTCGCTGCCCGTTTCCTGCATGATCTGGCGCGAGATGCGGTTCATCTTGTTGATCGTTTCGATCATGTGCACCGGCACGCGGATGGTGCGGGCCATGTCGGCGATCGAACGCGTGATCGCCTGGCGTATCCACCAGGTGGCGTAGGTCGAGAACTTGTAGCCGCGGCGGTATTCGAATTTATCGACGGCCTTCAGCAGACCGATGTTGCCTTCCTGGATCAGGTCGAGGAATTGCAAGCCGCGGTTGATGTATTTCTTGGCGATCGAAATCACCAGACGCAAGTTGGCGACCGTCATCTCGCGTTTCGCGTGACGCGCGCGCTTTTCGCCGGCAGCCATCTGCTTGTTGATCTTGCGCAAGTCCGCCAGCGGCAGGGCCACGCGCGCTTGCAGGTCGATCATCTTCTTTTGCAGTTCCTTGACGGCAGGCACGTTACGGCTGAGGATGGCGCTGTACGGGTACTTGCAGTCGACTTCGCGGTCGACCCATTCCAGGTCGCATTCATTGCCCGGGAACACCTTGATGAAGTGGGCGCGCGGCATGCCGCATTTGTTCACGCACAGTTCCAGCACGGCGCGCTCGATGTGGCGCACTTCTTCCATCTGGCCGCGCAGGGTGTCGCACAGCTTTTCGACGACCTTGGCCGTGAAGCGGATGCCCAGCAATTCCTGCGAAATGGCTTCCTGCGCCTTGATGTAGGCTTTCGAGTTGTAACCTTCGGGCGCCTTGCGCATCTTGTCGTACTGCGTGGAAATGACGTTGAATTTCTCCAACGCATTCTTTTTCAGCTGGGCCAGTTGCTCGCTGGAGAAACCGGCAGCGCCGCCATTGGCGTCGCCGTCTTCTTCCTCGGCTTCTTCTTCCTCTTCCTCGTCGTCACCGCTGGCGGCGGCAGGCGCGGCGGGAGCGGCGGCCGGCGCCGGGGCATTGCTTTCGTTCAAATCCACAAAGCCGTCGACCACTTCATCGACCTTGATTTCATCGCGCGCAATTTTTTGCGACAGCGCGACGATTTCGCCGATCGTGGTGGGGCAGGCGGAAATAGCCTGAATCATGTCTTTCAGGCCGCCTTCGATGCGCTTGGCGATCTCGATCTCGCCTTCGCGCGTCAGCAGCGCCACGGCGCCCATTTCACGCATGTACATGCGCACGGGGTCGGTGGTGCGGCCGAAGTCGGAGTCGACCGTCGACAGGGCCGTGGCGGCAGCCGCTTCCACTTCATCGTCGCTGGTGACGGTGGCGACGTTGTCAGTCAACAACAGGCTTTCCGCATCAGGGGCGCGCTCGTAGACGGCGATGCCCATGTCGTTGAAAGTGGCGATGATGCCTTCGATGGCTTCCGGATCGATGATGTTTTCCGGCAATTGGTCATTGATCTCGGCGTAGGTGAGGAAACCGCGTTCCTTGCCCATGTTGATCAAGCCCGTGATCTGCTTGCGGCGGCGTTCCAGGTCCGCTGCCGATGCTTCCGGATCGCCCAGCGCGTCCGCCAGGCCGCCCTTGGCCTTGCGGTCGCGCGCTTTCGACACGGCCTTCAGTTCGGCGCGCTCGACGGCGTTGAGTGCTGCCACTTCATCGTTTTCCGGCGTGAATTCGCTCGGCTTGCGGCCGCGGCGGCCTGGCACCTTGACGGTCGGCAGGAAGTAATTCGAGGTGTCGATGGCGGCCAGGGCATCGGCGTCCGTGGTCTTGCTGACCACTTGCGCGCCGGTGATGATGGTCACGGGCGCTGCCTCAGGCTTGGCGCGCACGACTTTCGAGCGGGCTGCCGTCACCACCTTGTTCGTGGCGGCGCTTTCGCTGACCTTGCGCGGCGCGGCCGGGGCCTTGGCGCCGGGGGCGACCTTCACGCTTGGCGTTTTGGCCGGTGCGGCGTCGGCCACCTCGGCCACTTCGGCAACGGCGTCGACAGCCGCCGCTGGCGCTTCGGCAGCCGCATCGGCCGGCGGCACGGCAGCCAGGCGCGAGCGGCTTTTCTTCACCACGGTGACGACGGTGGGCGCCGTCGTGACGGTGGCTTCCGGATTCGCTTGCGCATTATCGATGAAGTAAGATAAAGTCGTTTTGGGTACGGCAAGTGGCGCCGCGGCTGGGCGTGGCGCCTTGGCGGACAACGTTAAAGTTTTTGGCGTATTCTTCATGAGATATCTCTTAATGCGAGACCAGATGGTGTCGGCGCGAAGTGAATGATTCCACCTAAGCCTGCGAAACCGGACTCGATGGAGCGTATTGTTGCGGCTGCCGTGTTAACGGCAGCGGCGCCTGTCTATCGGGACGTTCAAAGCCCGCGCATCCGTCATGCGGAGCGGCGGGGCCGAAGCCGGGTCAGATAAATAAGCGATGTACATTGCGGAATGAAAAAAAGCCCGTACCAGAACGGGCTTGAATCTATTGTTGTTCAGTGAAGACACAGCGGAGAGCAAGATTATGCACGAAGGCCAGTTATCTGGATAATTGATAAGCAAAATATCTGATATCAAAAATATCAATAATGATGGCCCTGCACCGCACTGCTCCTATCCCCTGCACACCTGAGCCAGACCATCAAAAACGGGGTCCAGTCATCAGCGCAAGCCGACATTATACACATTTCCCGTATTTCGCGCTGCGTCCGCTGTAGGGCGGACCCGCTTGTTGCAGCGCAAGTTGCCAAAAAAGACAATGCACTTGCCTGTGGCGCGTGCTATGCTCCCCTTTTATAGCCCAACCAATGATGTCGATGACCAGCTCCACGCCAGACCAGCAAGCCACCACTCCTGACACGCCAGTCGATGCAGCCCCAGCGGCGGCACCGGCCGCAGCGACCACGCCGGCGCCTGCCGGCCTGACCGCGCGCGCCCTGCTGAAGCAGTTCCAGGAGCAATTCCCGCCATTCCGCGATTGCCTGCCCTTGTCGATCGGTATCGACAAGCAGATCCTGGCGCGCCTGCCGGACCTGGACCGCAAGCTGATGCGCACGGCGCTGGGCATCCACACGGGTTCGCTGCGCTACCTGCGCGTGATGGAAAAAGCCAAGATCCGCTACGACCTCGACGGCACGGCCGGCGCGGAAGTGACGCAAACGCACCGCGACCACGCCACGCAAGTCTTGCAGCAACGCTTCAAGAAGGAAGCCGAGCGCAAGAAAGCCGAGCGCGACGCGGCCGCCGCCGAAGAAGCGAACCGCTTGCGCCTGGAAAAACTGAATCAGCTGACCGCGAAATTCTCGCGCAAAGGCTGATCCGGTTTCATGGACACAGCTGCCGTACCGCCACTCCCCCCGTATCAAGGCATCGCCCTCGACCACGTCAAGCTGGTACGTACCAGCGATGATGCACAGGCGGCCATGTCCGCCCTGCTGGCAGCGGACGCCATCGGCTTCGATACGGAGTCGAAGCCCACTTTTGTGAAGGGCGAGTCCTCCACGGGGCCGCATCTGATCCAGCTGGCTACCGACGACATCGCCTACCTGTTCCAGGTGGGCAGCACGCCGGCGCCGGCCCTGGCCGAACTCAAAGCCATCCTCGAATCGACCACCACCCTGAAGGTGGGCTTTGGCCTGTCCGACGACGTCAAGCGCCTGCGCAACAAGCTCGGTATCGCGCCAGCCCAGGTGCTCGACCTGTCCGTCGCCCTGCGCGGCGGCCAGCGCAACGACCTGGGCGCGAAGACGGCCGTGGCCAAATTTTTCGGCCTGCATCTGCAGAAATCGAAAAAGATCTCCACCACCAACTGGGCCACGTCGCGCCTGACGGAAAAGCAGATCCTGTACGCGGCCGACGATGCGCAAGTGGCCCTGCGCGTGTACCGCCGCTGGATCGCCGAAGGCGGCAAGGTGGCACCGCAAAAAGCGCCGCGCGCCAGTACGCCGCCTGGCCCGCCGCCAGTCGCCGCCTGAGCCGGCGCGCCTTCCTGCAACATGAGCAAGAACAAGTCCATCGGCACCACGCCTGACGCGATCACCGCCGCCGAACAGGCGCTGGGGCGTGCGCTGCCCGCGTCCTACGTGCAATGGTTATTGGTCAACAATGGCCGCGCGCTGGGCGCCTTGAGCATCTTTCCCGTCTACGACGCGGCTAATGCGCGCAAGACGTGGGAATCGATAGAACGCCATTACCGCACCGACTGGCAAGAGTGGCTCGAGAATACGGATGACGGCGATGCCGCATCCCTGCTGCCCTTTGCCCAGTTCGGCACGGGCGATTACTATTGTTTTGACTATGCGCAAACGGGGCCATCGGGCGAGCCGGTGGTCGTGCTGTGGTCGCACGAAACAGGGGCTGCCACCACGGTGGCGCCCGACTTTGCGTCATTCCTGATACTGCCCGGCCGCCCGGGCTGACACCCGGCGGCCGGCGCAGCCTTATTTGACCAGACGCAAGGTCAGGGGATAGCGGTAAGTGACGCCATTGCTGGCCTTGACGGCAGCGACGATCGAGCACACCAGGTTGGCCAGCGCCACGATCCAGAACAGGAACAGGCCGATCAGCACGAACGACAGGATGAAGCAGGCGAAATACCAGATGATCAGGGTGATCTGGAAATTGAGCGCCTCGCGGGCGTTCTCGGCCGAGAATTGATCCGCATCGTCTTTCTTGATCAAGTAAATGATCAGCGGCGCCACCCAGCTGGTGAACAGGCCGCCAACGTGGGACAGAATGGCCAGCGTCGTATCTTGCGTACGACCCAGTTCCGGCTGCGTGTTATCCATTATCATTCCCATCATTCGTTATAGATACTTCAATATAACAGCAATATTTCCTTTTGGAATGAAACACTTGCTGGCGCAAGGACTTTTTTTCATGTGCCGCTTGCCGCCCTCTGCGCCAGCCGCCCCAGGGTGGCGATGGCCTCTTCCAGCTGCGGACTCCACGGGTGTCCATAATTGAGGCGGATGCAGTGGCGAAACGCGCGCGTGGCGGAAAAGATGGGGCCGGGCGCGATGCTGATGCCGGCCGCCAGCGCGCTGCGGTGCAAGGCCAGCGCATCGATGCCCGCCGGCATTTCAACCCAGACGAAATAGCCGCCCTGCGGCCGCGTTACCCGCGTGCCGGGCGGAAAATGCACGGCGATCGCTTGCAGCATGGTGTTTTGCTGCGCCGCCAGGGTCAAGCGCAGCTGGCGCAAATGGCGGTCGTAGCCGCCCTGCGCCAGATAATCGGCCAGCGCCATCTGCAGGGGGATGGGCGCCGACAGGCTCGTCGTCAGTTTCAAGCGCTCGACCTGGCGCGCATAGCGGCCCGCCACGGCCCAGCCCAGCCGGAAACCAGGCGCCAGGGTCTTGGAAAACGAGCTGCAATGCATGACGAGGCCCGCGCTGTCGTGGCTTTTCGTCAGGCCCGGACGCTGCTTGCCGAAATACAGCTCGCCATACACATCATCCTCGATCAGCGGCACGCCATGGCGCGCCAGCAGTTCGACCAGCGCGCGCTTCTTTTGCGGCGGCATCAGGCTGCCCAGAGGGTTCTGGAAACTCGTCATCAGCCAGCACGCCTTGGGCCGGTGGCGTTGCAGCAACTCTTCCAGCGCGGCCAGGTCGACACCGTCACGGGGGCTCGTGGCGATCTCGACGGCCTTGAGTTCCAGCCGCTGCAGCGCCTGCAGGCAGGCATAGAAGCTGGGCGACTCGATCAGCACCGTGTCGCCGGGCCGCGTGACGGCTTGCAGGCACAGGTTCAGCGCTTCCAGCGCGCCATTCGTGATGACGATGTCGTCGCTGGAAACGGGCGCGCCGCCCTGCTGGTAGCGCAGGGCGATCTGGCGTCGCAGCTCGGCATTGCCCAAGGACAAATCCGTGACGGTGCTCCACGGGTCGAGGCGGCGCATGCTGGCCGACACGGCCCGCGCCAGCCTTTCCATGGGGAACAGCTGCGGGCTGGGAAAGGCCGAACCGAACGGCACGATATCGCGCGCGCCCGCGGCGCCCAGCACTTCGAACACGAGGTCGCTAACGTCGACTGTGGTGCTGGCGTCGAGCGGGTGGGAACTGTCCGGCTCGGGGGCCAGCGCGGCGCGCTGCGGCGCCACGTAATAGCCGGAGCGGGGACGCGAGACGATCATGCCGCGCGCTTCGAGCAAATAATACGCCTGGAACACCGTCGACGGGCTCACGCCCCTGCGCGCATGCTGCTGGCGTACGGACGGTAATTTATCGCCAGGCAGCAACAGCTGCGTACTGATCATGGCGGCGACTTCTTCCGCCAATTCCTCATATCGTTTCAACCCTGCTCCTCAAACTGATCCGTAGTTTTATTGCACAACTGATCCTGTCACAGTGACAGCACCCGGTATATGCTAGGGTAACAACATCCGGGCAGCAACACCGGCACGGCATATCGACCGACGAGACAGGTTATTTCCCCATGCAACTCCCCATGCTACTGCATTCCCCGCCCGTGCTGCTGGCCCTGGCTATCGCCTGGCCCGGCATGGCGCTGGCCGCGCCCGCCGCGTTGCCATCTGGCCACGACAGCCTGGAGCAGCGCATCAAGGCGTGCACGGCATGCCATGCGCCGAAGGAACGCCACGACGCCTTCTTTCCCCGCATCGCCGGCAAGCCTTCAGGCTACCTGTACAACCAGCTGCTGAACTTTCGCGAGGGACGGCGCCAGTATCCAATGATGAACTACATGGTCGAGCACTTGCCGGACGATTACCTGCGCGAAATCGCCGAATATTTTGCGGCGCAGCACCCTGCCCCGCCGCCGGCCCAGCCCAGCGGCGCCGGCACGGCAGCCCTGGAACGCGGCAAGCAGCTGGTGCTGCAAGGCGACAGCGGCAAGAAGATTCCCGCCTGCATCGCCTGCCACGGCCAGCAGCTGGCCGGCGTGGCGCCCGCCATCCCCGGCTTGCTGGGCTTGCCGCGCGACTATATCAATGCCCAGCTGGGTGCGTGGAAGAACGGCATCCGCCGCGCCCACGCGCCCGACTGCATGGCGCAAGTGGCGCAGCGCCTGTCGGACGCGGACGTGGGCGCCGTCTCGGCCTGGCTGGGCACGCAAGTGGCCAGCGCCGACGCGCGCCCCGCCAGCAGCATCGCCCTGCCCTTGCCCCTGCATTGCGGCGGCGTGCCGGGCTCCGGTGCACAGGTGGCGCCATGAAAAAATGGATGATCGCGATTGCCGGCGTTGCCATCGTTGCGGCCGGCGCCAGATTCGTACTGTATCCAGACGACGACATGGGCCCGCCCGCCGTTGCCAGCACCCTGAGCCAGGAACAGCTGGTCGCGCGCGGCGCCTACCTGGCCAAGGCGGGCGATTGCATGGCCTGCCACACGACGCGCGGCGGCGTGCCCTACGCGGGGGGACGGGCCCTGCAGACGCCGTTCGGCAAGGTGCTCTCGCCCAACATCACGGCCGACAGGGAAACGGGCATCGGCAGCTGGACGGCCGACGATTTCTGGCGCGCCATCCACAACGGCAAGTCGAAAGACGGCCGGCTGCTGTATCCGGCCTTTCCCTACACCAGCTACACCAAGGTGCAGCGCGAAGACAGCGACGCCCTGTATGCGTATTTCCAAAGCGTGCCGCCGCACAAGCAGGAGAATACGCCGCACGCGCTGCGCTTCCCCTACAACCAGCAGATCGCCCTGGCGGCCTGGCGCGCCCTGTATTTCAAGCCAGGCGTGTACCAGCCGCTGACGGGCAAAAGCATGGAGTGGAACCGGGGCGCCTACCTGGTACAGGGCCTGGGCCACTGCAGCGCCTGCCATAGCAGCCGCACCACCCTGGGCGGCAGCGACGACGGCCTGTCGGGCGGCCTGATCCCCGTGCTGGGCTGGTATGCGCCGTCGCTGACGTCCGACGCGGAAGCGGGCCTGGGCGACTGGGACACGGCGCATATCGTGGAATTGCTGCAAACGGGCGTCTCGCCGCGCGCCACCGTCTTCGGCCCCATGGCGGAGGTCGTGCGGCAAAGCTTGCAGCACATGAGCACGACCGATGTGCAAGCCATGGCCGTCTATCTGAAAAGCCTGCCCGGCCCCGCGCAGCCCGCACCACGGGCGCCGCGCGACACGTCGGAGCAAGCCCGGCAGCAACTGGCGCTGGGCGCAAAACTGTATGAAGCGCAGTGCGCAAGCTGCCACCAGGCCGACGGCAAGGGTGTACCGCCCGGCTACCCGCCGCTGGCCGGCAACCGCGCGCTGACGACGGTCTCGGCCGTGAACGCCATCCGCCTCGTGCTCAACGGCGGCTTCGCGCCCGGGACAAAAGGCAACCCGCGTCCCTACGGCATGCCGCCGTTCGGTCCCGTCATGGATGATGCGGAAGTGGCGGCCGTGGTCACGTATCTGCGCGCGTCGTGGGGCAATGATGCGCCGGCGGTGTCGGCGCTGGAGGTAAACAAATACCGCAGCGTGCCGCTGGAATAATGCCGTTTGACGATTATCTCAAATTGAGATAATCTGCGCTCATGATATCGCTTCGTCACGGCATCGCTTCGGCATATGCGCATCGTCGCCAACAAGGCTTTGATCGATTTCGCCAGGAAACATCCCCTGGCGGGCGAGCCCATGCAGGCATGGCGCAAGATCATCGAATCGAGGCCTTTTGCCAATTTCGCCGTGCTGAAGTCGATATTTAACGCCACGGATCGCGTCGGTGATTACTATGTTTTTAATATTGGCGGTAACAAGTACCGGATCATTGCGGCCATTCACTTCAATCGCCAATTGCTGTTCATCCGGGAAGTGTTGACGCACAGGAGTACGACGCATGGAAACCTTGATGCATCGTGAGATGATTACAGAAATCACTGTCCACTATCAGGCCTTGTCCAAACTGGTCCCTCTGCAGGCGATTCCTGATGCGCCCGCTTATGAACAAGCTGTCAGCGTATTGCATCAGCTATTGGACGCGGGGGCGGCCGATGAAAAACACCCGTTGGCGGGGTTGGTTGACAGTATCGGCCGGTTGATAGCCGATTACGATCAGGAGCATTTCCCGGCTGCCCCTGTTTCGCCTGCGGCCACGCTGCGCCAGTTAATGGAACAACATTCACTGACACAGTCCGACGTACCGGAAGTCGGCACCCAAGGCGTCGTCTCTGAAGTGCTCAACGGCAAGCGGGATCTGAATGTGCGGCAAATCAAGGCCCTGGCACAACGATTCGACGTCCCTCCCAGTGTTTTTATTGCGTAATCCAATAAAAAACCGGCTCACGCCGGTTCTTTTCATGTCAAACAGCCGTTCTCAGCGGAACTTGCTCTTGTGCCCCGTTTTGAGGTCCAGCGCATAGCGCACGCCGTTGTCCGTCAGCATGACTTCATCGGGCGGTTCCTCGCCGGCCAAGGCGCCGTCGATCAGGGGCAAGCCTTCGCCCTTGCGCATCAGGTCGTCGCAGCGCTCGTACACGTTGACGCAGCCGGTGGACGCCATCAGCGATTGCACGATGGCCACTTTCCACGCGTCGACGCCGCCGGCGTTGAATTCGCAGATCAGATAGCCCTGCACGCCGCCAAACAGTTGCACCACCAGGCCCGGCAAGCCCTCGTCTTCACCCTTGATCAGGGTCAGCAGCTGGTTTTCGCCGGCCTTCTTGATGGCTGGCAGTTTTTTCTCGATGGCGGCCTTGACCCTGCGCTTGATCAGCGCGTGGTCGACCGGTTCGTCTTCCTTGAAGCTCCAGATGCGCGCGCGGATCTGCGACTTCGAATTGTAGGCGGCGCGGGCGATAAATTGTTTCGAAGAACTCTGCACGATGGCCGTCGAGCCGGGCTTCATTTTTTCCTGCGGCTTGCCTTCGACTTTTTCAATCGCGGACGCGTAAATCCACGATTGGCCCAGCAAGCTCTTTTCCTTGCCCTGTTTGATGGTGATGATCAGCATGTAATTCCAGTAGTGTGAGCGGCGCGTGCCGGTCGTCGTATGTCCAATACCGGCATGATACCTCATGCCATCCTGTCGCATCCTCCTGCATTCCATGCCGCTGCCGGCGCAGTCTGTCGCAGCGCCCTACGCAGGCGCGGCCGGCTCGCATACCATGCCTGCAGTCCAATTCAAAACAGGGAGCAAGAATGACACCGACACTTTTCCACCGCCGCCGCTTCAGCGCCGCGACCGCCCTGCTGCTGGCCGCCTGCGCGCTGGCCATGCCGGCCGCGCCGGCGCTGGCCTCGCCACTGGACTGGATTTCCGGCAACAGCATCCAAGGCAGCGGGAAGCTGCAAAAACAGACGCGCGATGTGGGCAGTTTCCATGGCGTGGCGCTGAACGTGCCGGGCACGGTCGAGCTGCGTATCGGCAACACGGACAGCGTCACCATCGAAGCCGACGACAATATCCTGCCGCTGATCGAGACAGCCGTGGAAAACGGCACCCTGCGCATCCGCCCCGCCAAGCGCAACGCGAATTTCCGCCAGAGCAGCCTGACCATCGTCATCCAGGCGCGCCAGGTGGAGCGCGTCAGCGTGGGCGGCTCGGGCAACATCACGGCAACGGGCTTGCGGGCCGAGAATCTGCGCTTCGACGTGGGCGGTTCCGGCTCCATCAACGCGCGCGAGCTCGACAGCCGCCAGGTGTCCGTGGCCATCGGCGGCAGCGGCAACTTCAAGGCCAGCGGCAAGACCGAGCAGCTGACGGCCTCGATCGGCGGCTCGGGCAATATCCAGGCGGGCAAGCTGGCCGCGCGCGACGTGCAGGTGAGCATCGGCGGCTCGGGCGAAGCGCAGGTATGGGCCAAGGATGACTTGACCATCAGCATCGGCGGTTCGGGCGAAGTCAGCTACTACGGCGACCCGCGCATCAGCCGCAGCATGCAGCGTTCGAGCAGCATCAAGCGCCTGGGTGCCGCGCCGAATTAGGCCGTAAGGCTGGCCAGCACGGCGGCAAGCGCGCGCGTGGCCGCCTCGTCCAGCGGCTGCAGCGGCGCGCGGGGCGTACCCACATCAAAGCCCCGCAGCGCCAGCCCCGCCTTGACGGTGGGCGGCAAGCCCCCTTTCATCAGGCATTGCAGCAATGGCAATTGCTGGAAGAACAGTTCACGCGCCCGCACCAGGTCGCCCGCCTGCACGGCCGCATACAGGGCCAGCGGCAATCCCGCATGCAGGTTGGGCGCGGCCGTGCACCAGCCGCGGGCGCCGGCCGCCAGCGCGGCGAAGGCCAGGGTATTGCTGCCGTTGTAGAACGGCAACGCTCCCCCGCTCAGCTGCGCCAGCCGGTGCATGCGCTGGATGTCGCCCGTGCTTTCCTTGACCATCGTCACATTCGGCACCTCGCGCCAGATGCGCACGATCAGCTCGGGCGACATATCGATGCCGCTGGTGGCCGGATTGTTGTACAGCATGATCGGAATGCCCACGGCGTCGCCGATGCGCGCCACGTGGCGCACAATTTCTTCCTCGCTCAATTTCCAGTACGACACGGGCAAGACCATCACCGCGTCGGCGCCCTGCTTTGCCGCAAAGCGGGCGCGGCGCATGGCGCCCGCCGTGGTCAGGTCGGAAATGCCCACCACCGTGGGCACGCGCCTGGCGACGGCGGCCAGCGAGGTGGCGGCGACGGCTTCCCACTCCGCGTCCTGCAGGTAGGCGCTCTCGCCCGTGCTGCCCAGCGGGGCGATGCTGTGCACGCCGTCGGCGATCAGGCGCTCGATCAGTCGTTGCAGGCGCGGCAGGTCGACGTCGCCGCCATCGGCCGTGAAAGGGGTGACAGGGTAGGCAATGATGCCGTGAAATGGTGTCTGCATGATGTTCCTTCCTTTAATCAGTGTGTGTGGTTCAGGCCAGGCAGTCGGCGTGCTGGCGCAGGGCGCGCCGCGCGTAATAGGCGAAGGTCACCGTGTCGCGCCGGGCCGTGGAAATCCAGTCGTGCGCCTCGCGCGCCAGGGCCGGGGGCAAGGGCAGGATGGTGCCGGCCGCCATGGCCAGCAATTGCAAACGGGCTGCCCGTTCCATCAGCAAGGCCAGCATGCACGCCTCTTCCACCGTGCGGCCCACCACCAGCTGGCCGTGATGGGCCAGCAGGATGGCGCGCTTGTCGCCCAGGGCGCCGGCGATGATCTCGCCTTCTTCATTTCCTACCGGCACACCCGGCCACGAGGGCAGGAAGGCGCAATCGTCGAACAGGGGGCAGGTATCCATGTGCGACACCTGCAGCGGCTGCTCCAGCATCGACAGCGCCGCCACGTGCGTTGGATGCGTGTGGATGATGCAGGCCACGTCCGGGCGCTGGCGGTAGATCCAGCTGTGGAAACGGTTGGCCGGGTTGGGAATACCCTCGCCGTGCACCACACGCAGGTCATGGTCGACCTCGAGCAGATTGCTGGCCGTGATTTCATCGAAGCCCAGGCCCAGCTGTTGCGTGTAGAACGTGGCGTCCTGGCCGCCACGGCTGCTGATCTGCCCTGCCAGGCCGGAATCATGTCCGCCATCGAACAGGATGCGGCAGGACAGCGCCAGGGTTTGCCGCGCCGACCAGGCACTGTCCTGCGTGACGCTGGCCAGGCGCCGCTCGGCGATGGCCACCAGTTCGTCTTTCGACAAGGCCAGGCTGGCGCCCGGTGCCGCTGCTTCATACTGAGTATTGTGTTGCATCGTTGATCCTTCACTCATGCTGACTACGCTTCCCGGCATGCACGGCAACAGCCGCGCAACCCAATCCGAGGAAACTGAGTGTATTTTAGGACACTTTGTGTCATGAGGTACAATAGTTTTTTTAAATCGACCGATGCAACCATGGCTATGCGTCTGAAACTGCTGAGAAAACACAAGGGCTGGACCCTGGAACAGCTGGCGGAAAAAAGCGGCTTGACGAAGAGTTACTTGTCCAAGGTGGAGCGGGGCCTGAGCGTGCCCTCAATCGCCGTGGCGCTGAAACTGTCGCACGCGATGCAGGTGGACGTGGAGCAGCTGTTCAGCGACAGCCACCGGCAGGCGGCCGTCACCATCACCCGCGCCGGCGATCCGGCCAGCGCGGGCGCGATGCCGCCGCTGCCGCATTTCGCCAGCATCGCCGCCGGCGTGGCACCGAAGAAAATGCTGCCCTTCATGGTGTATCCGGCGGCCGATTTCGCCGCCTCCGCCTTCAAGGAACATGCGGGCGAGGAATTCCTGTTCGTGCACCAGGGCGCGATTGAAATCGAGTTTCCCCAGGAAACCGTGCAGTTGCACACGGGCGACTCCGTGTATTTCAACGCCCTGATTCCGCACCGCACGCGCAGCATTGGCGCGCAGCAGGCGCAGTTGCTGGTCATCGTCAGCAACGACGAAGACGCGGCCCCGTAAAGCGGCGGCGCAATGCAAAAAGCCCGGAGCGATCCGGGCTTTTTGCGTTTCAGACAGCCAACATCAGCGTGGCGGCTTCACCGGTTCGCGGTCGACCAGGACCGTGTTGACGCTGTCGGTCAGCCAGATCTGGCCATCCTGGATCGTGCATTGCAGCTGCATGGTGCGCTGCGCCAGCTTGCTCATGTCTTGCGCCGCCTCGGATGGCAAGTTGATCACGGTCAAGTTCTTCGCCCGTTCCAGTTTATTCGCGATCTGCTTCCACCAGATGTGGCTGGTTGCGCCATAGCTGTAGACGATGACCTGTTCCGAACGGCCGCAGGCCTTCAGGATGCGCTTTTCATCCGGCTGGCCCACTTCGATCCACAGCTGGATGGCGCCCGTCAAATCCTTCTGCCACAGGTCGGGCTCTTCCGTATCGAACAGGCCCTTGGTGAAGGTCAGCGCCTCGTCCGCATGGATGGCGAACGCCAGCAGGCGCACCATCATGCGCTCGTCCGTTTCGGACGGGTGGCGCGCCAGGGTCAGCGCATGATCCTGGTAGTAATTGCGGTCCATGTCGGCGATCTGCAGATCGGCTTTGAAAATTGTTGCTTTGAGGGCCATCGTGTTTCTGTCTCGGTAAAGTAAATAGTGAAGTCGGTATCAGCGGAAAACCACGGTCTTGTCGCCATTTTTCAGGATGCGATGCTCGACGAACCATTTCACGGCGCGCGCCAGCACCACGCACTCGACGTCGCGGCCGATGGCCGTCAGCGTTTCCGCATCCATCGCATGGTCGACGCGCTCGACGTCCTGCTCGATGATCGGGCCTTCGTCCAGGTCGCCCGTGACGAAGTGGGCCGTCGCGCCGATCAGCTTGACGCCGCGGTGGTGCGCCTGCGCATACGGCTTGGCGCCCTTGAAGCTGGGCAGGAAGGAGTGGTGGATATTGATGGCGCGGCCGTCGAGCGCCTGGCACAGGCCGGGCGACAGGATCTGCATGTAGCGCGCCAGCACCACCAGGTCGATCTTGTGCGTGTCCATCAGGTCGAGGATCTTCGCTTCCTGCGCCAGCTTGGCCGCTTCCGGCGCACCGGCCGCCAATGGCAAGTGGTGGAAGGGAATATTGTAGCTGGCCGCCAGCTGGTAGAACTCCATGTGATTCGACACGATGGCGGGAATTTCCACGTTCAGCAAGCCGCTCTTGTAGCGGAACAGCAAATCGTTGAGGCAATGGCCGATCTTCGACACCATCAGCATCACGCGCGGCTTGACGCGCGCATCGTGCAACTGGCCATGGAAGGGGCCATTGCGCTGCATGACTTGCGACAAGTCGGCGAAGTCGCTGCGCAACTGGGCGTCGCTGACGGCGCCGTCTTCCAGCGCGAAATGCACGCGCATGAAGAACAGCTGGGATTCCTGGTCGCCGAACTGGGCGGAATCGAGGATGTTGCAGCCGTGATCGGCCAGGAAGCCGGACACGCGGTGCACGATGCCGCGCTGGTCCAGGCAGGACAGGGTCAGGATGTATTCGGGATGCGTCATGGTCGCGGAAATAGGTAAAAAAGTAAGGCGATGCTCGGCTCAGCCACGCGCGCCGGCCATCGGCTGCGCTGCCGCGAGCCGGCTATTGTCGCACGGCCGGGCCGGTAAGCCGGCATTTTCCACACAAACAGCATGGCTGCCAGCAGCAGCGAGCTAACTGGCGTTCATTTGATCTAACACAAAGGCATCGCGTTTTTGCGCCTGCGAGCTCCCATTCTCGCACCAAACCGGTAACTGGCGTGGAACCTGGCACGCCATCCGGCGTCTATCTCTTTGCTTGTTTCACCATACGCCGCATCCGGTGCGCCGGATGTTTTCTGGATCAGCTTTTCATTGAGGTAGAACATGTTCACAAACAGTATTTTCCCCAGTCTCAGCCCGGCCCTGAAGTCCCATCTCGAGGCCCAATGCAATTTCGCCACGGAACTATCGCGCAAGATGTTCGATACGGCGCAGCAATTGAGCGAGCTGCATCTGCGGCTGGCGCAAGACTTGCTGCACGAGTGGAGCAACGCCAGCCAGCAACTGCTGGGCGCGCGCGACACGGGCGAGTTCATGTCGCTGGCCGCTGGCCAGTTGCAGCCAAGCAGTAACAAGCTGCACCAATACCAGCAGCAGCTCGGCAATCTCGTCGCCAACGCCAATGTCGAGATGAACCGCACGGCAGAGAACCACCTGCCCGAAACGAGCCGCACGGCCGTGGCCTTCGCTGACGAAGTGGTGCGCAAGACAGCGGAAGAAACGGAAAAAGCCACGCAGCGCCAGCGTGAAATGATCGAAAAAATGCACGCCATAGGCCACCGCGACGGCGCGGGCCGCAGCCACGATAACAGCAGGCAATCCGATCAGGCGCATTGAGCGCCTGCACAGACCACTTGACCCCCACTCGACAGCAAGGAGAGCGACATGGCTAGCAATCAAGGTAATGAACAGGGCAAAGGCACTGGCAGCAGCCAGAAAGCCAGCGAATCGGGCAGCGCCAAAGGCACGAGCAAGCGCGGTTTCGCCGCCATGAATGAGGAACAGCAACGCGAAATTGCCAGCAAGGGCGGCCAGGCAGCCCATCAAAAAGGCACGGCGCATGAATTCGACTCGGAAGAAGCACGCCGTGCCGGGCAGAAAGGCGGTGAAGCCGTCAGCCGCAACCGCGAACACATGGCGGAAATCGGCAGGAAAGGCGGCGAAAGCCGGCAATCGGCTCAGCGCGCCAATGAAAACCGCAGCAGCACGGCGGGGCGCAGCGGCGGCACGGGCCGTCAGGGCGGCAAGGACGAAGACGACAAGGGCTGACCGGGCTGCGGGACTTGCCGGGACGAGCGAGCGGCTTAGCCCGGTAACGCACGGCTTGGCGCGCGAAGGCACGGGGCGGCCCTGGCAGCTCCGTGCAAGGGGTGGCGCAGCGCGGGGCGCGGCGGTATGGTACATTCTCGCCTTACCGACACCTCCGCGCCACGTCCCGCCCTTCCCCGCATGCAGCCATCCCTGAAATACCTGAGCGCCTATTCCGAACAAACGCAAGCGCAAGTGCAGCAACTGATCGCGCAAGACAAGCTGGGCGAAGTGTTATTAAAACGCTACCCGAACGCGCACGATGTGCGCAACGACAAATCGCTGTACCTATATGTGCAGGACTTGAAGAATGAATTCCTGCGCAATGCCGAGCCGATCAACAAGGTGGCGTTCGACAGCAAGATCCATGTGATCCAGCATGCGCTGGGCTTGCATACCTCGATCTCGCGCGTGCAGGGAGGCAAGCTCAAGGCCAAACATGAAATCCGCGTGGCGACCATGTTCAAGGAAGTGCCGCTGGAATTCCTGCGCATGATCGCTGTGCACGAACTGGCGCACGTCAAGGAAAAGCAGCACGACAAGGCCTTCTACAAGCTGTGCACATATATGGAACCGCAGTACCACCAGTACGAATTCGACGTGCGCCTGTACCTGACCCAGCTCGACCTGTCAGGCCAGCGCCTGTGGTCATGAACTGCTGCGCATGACGGCCTGCGCATGAAGTCCACGTGAAAATGCCGCCCGGCATACACTGGGCGGCATTGTTCGAGTGCGCTGGCTAGTCAGCATGGCCGCCCGGTAAAACGGGCGGCTTTTTTACAGGGGCGCCGGCATGGCCGGCACCATGTTCAGGCTCAGGCGGCGTTCTTGCGGCGAAGCATGAAGCCCAGCAGGCCCAAACCGCCCAGCAGCATGCCGTAGGTGGCCGGTTCCGGCACGGCGCTCACGCTGGCGGCGATATTGTCGACCTGGAAGGTATGCAAGGCGCCTTCCTTCCACGTTGCCGACAGCAGATTGCTGAAACCCGTAAACGTGTAGTCGGCGAAGGTGTGGCCGCCGCCGAGGGTGAAGGTCTGGCTCACCGTGCCGCCGCCCACCTGGTGGCCGACGAAGGTCACGTCAAAGGAACCGGGCAAGCTCACGAAGTCGGCCAGGCTGATCGAGCTCAGCGAGAAAGCGCCGCCATCGGCACGGCTCAGGGTCGTCGTCGACAGGAGCGTCGCGCCGAGACCGGCCGAACCGGCGTAGGCGAGGCTATTCTGGTGTGCCGAGCTCAGCAGCCCGAAACTGCTGTCGAAGTTGTAGCCGCCTTCGGAGTAGGACTTGAACACGGAACCGAAGTAGCCGGGTTGTTCCAGCGGATCGAAGCCGATGATGGTGGTTTGTGCGTGGGCGCCGCCAGCGCTGGCCAGAATGGCGGCGACAGCGGTCGCTCGCAAGAGGGTCATAGGTTTCAAAATAGCATCCTTTCGAGATGATGAAGTAGCGTGGTTGTGGCAACTTGAAATGGACCGGCACCTTTTTTTGGGAGTCTATACAACGCTCGTCGGTGTCCGATATTCCTAACTTTGAACCATGCCAGTAGACCACAGCCATGCTTAAAAATCATCTTCATTTTCAAAAAAACATGCTATCAATGCAATTTTTTTGCCATATTTTTATTAATTAACTCATCAGGCCCGATCAATTTTCCCATGCGGAAATAAAAAAGCCATGCAGTGCGTACTGCATGGCCCTTGCAAGCGACAGGGAAAATAGTTGCCTGGCGGCATACGCACCGCCAGGCGAAAACGGCATTACGGCGCGCACTCCTTCAGGCGCTGCACCAGCGCTGCAGGATCGGCGTCGGCATTGAGGAACGCCGCGTGCTGCGGGCGGATGAAACCCTGCTCCTTGCCGTTTTGCACGAAAGCAATCAAGCCATCATAGAAACGGTCGACATTGAGCAGGCCGATGGGCTTGGCATGCAAGCCCAGCTGGGCCCACGTGAGCATCTCGAACAGTTCTTCCAGGGTGCCATAACCGCCGGGCATGGCGATGAAGGCATCGGACAGGCTGGCCATCATCGCCTTGCGCTCATGCATGTCCTTCACGATGAACTGGCGCGTCAAGCCCATGTGACCCACTTCGCGTTCCACCAGCTGGGTGGGAATCACGCCCGTTACCTCGCCGCCCAGGCGCAGCACTTCATCGGCGATCACGCCCATCAGGCCCACTTTTCCGCCGCCATACACGAGCGAAATATTTTCCGCCACCAGCACGCGCGCCAGTTCGCGCGCCGCCACGGCATAGTCCGGCGAGACGCCAGCGTTGGCGCCACAGTACACACATAAAGCCTTGATCACAGTCGTCCCTACCCTTTCAATTCATCGATCGCCGCCTCGACTTCGAGGCGTTCCTTGGCGTCCAGTGCCACGCACTCGGCCGCCTTTTCATACAAGGCCAGCGCTTCCGCCAGCTTTTTCTTTCCATCGAGCATATTCAATGCGCGCGCATATTCGCTGTGCGCGAGCGCCGAATACGGCGTCAGGGCCAGCGCCGTCTTGAAGTGCTGGTAGCCATCTTCCTTGTTGGCGCCATAGGTCAGCCCCCCTATCATGACGCCGACCTTGTCGATAATTTCCGTATGATAAATCCCAAACGCGATATGCGCTTCCGCATGCATGGGCGCGATCGTCATCGTGCGGTCCAGGCTGTTGCGCACGCGCGCGCCCATGCCCTGCGCCAGCGCCTTGACGACGGAAGTGCCGAGCGCGTAGCGGCCCAGGCTGTAGGCATGCCAGTAGTAGCCGGCCGGATTGTCCGGCTGCTCGCTCTGCTGGCGCTCACAGCGCTCGGCCACTTCCTCGTACATGTCGAGTTTCTGGCTGTCATTGCCTTCCAGGTGCGTGGCGTAGATGCAGGTGGCCTTGTGCGCCACCGCATAACCGGGCACGCCGACGGCCAGGCCCAGCTTCACGGCGCGCTCGAAGTCGCCCGCATGGAAGGCCAGCCAGGCTTGCACCAGCGCAGGGTGCGTGGGAAACGGTTCCACGTCGCCCGCATGCAGGCGCGACCAGGCCGCTTCCAGGGTTTGCGGGGTGTAGACATATGCTGCGTCCGGATAGGGAAATTGTTTCCAAGCCATATATCTCTCCTGTAATTGACGACGTGGCGCCAACAGCCGCATCAGTCGTTCTTGAGTTTGGTCACATACTCTTCCGACAGTTTGCGAAACAGCAAATGCGTTTCATTGCGCAAATAGGGCCCGATCAGGGACAGCACCTGGTAGCAGCCGCGCGCCAGCGCATCGGACATCGATTGCTGCTCGCTGTACTTGCGCGGATTGCGCACGTATTCGTACGACAGCCAGTAGGTGGCGACGACCACCATATTCGTCGCCATGGCGGCCACTTCCATGTCCGACGCCTCGAGCGACTGTTCGCTGCGCAAATCTTCGCACAGCTGCGTGGCCACCTTGATCTTGTGCGCCAGGATCAGTTTGAAGTGCAATTCCAGCTTGCGGTTGCGCGACAACAAATCGTTGAGGTCGCGGTAGAAAAAGCGGTAGCGCCAGATCAGTTCGAACATCAGGTGCAGGTACAGCCAGACATCCTCGATATTCGAGCGGCGCCCGTCGGGCACAGTCAGGATGCGTTCGATTTCCGCCTCGAACTGGACGAAGATCGAGTTGACGATGTCGTCCTTGTTACGGAAGTGGTAATACAGGTTTCCCGGCGAAATATTCATCTCTTCCGCAATCACGGTCGTCGTGATATTCGGCTCACCAAACTCATTGAACAGGCGCAGCGACAACTCCAGGATGCGTTCGCGGGTACGGCGTGGTGCTTTTTGTAGCATGTCGGGCAATCTCTCTGTGTTCTGCCTCAAGCATACCACCTAAGATAGCCGTAATGAAACACCGCGCCCCACGGCGGCGGCGAATAAGGCAGGCAAAAAAAAGCCTGCGCGAGCAGGCTGGAGGAATGCTGCGCCAGCTCAGGCCGGCGATGCTTTTTTCTTCGCCGCCGGCCTGACGGCTGGCTTGCTGGCGGCTGGCTTGGTCACGGGCTTGGTCACGGACTTGGCGGCGGTGCGCGGCACCGCCTTGGCGGTCGTCTTGGCCGGTGCCTTGCCCGGAGCCTTGGCGACGGCCGCCTTCGGTGCCGTTTTCGGCGCCGTCTTCGCGGCAGGCTTGGCAACGGCCTTCGGCTTGGCCGCCGGCGCGGCCTTGCCCGACAGGGCCGCTACCTGCACGCTCAAGGCATCGATCTTGGCGTGCAGCGCGGCAATGTCGTTTTGCATGGGCACGCCGATGGTGGCCAGGGCCCGCGCCACACGCTCCTCAAACACCTGTTCCAGCTTGTCCCAGGAACCGCTGGCCTGCTTGCCCACACCATCGGCCAGCTTGCTGACGCTGCCGCTGACATCGGCCACCTTGTCTTCGGCGCGCTTCTGGAATTCCGTGCCCTCCTTGACCAGCTTGGAAAACACGCGTCCGCCCTCTTCCTGCGCCTTGGCGAAGGCGCCCAGGCCCGCTTGCCAGATCTGCTGCGCCGACGAGCGCACGGCGCTCGCCAATTCCGTGTCTTCCGCCAGTTCCTTCAATTTCTTCACCATCGCCCGCTCCCGTCATGTGAAAGGCCATGCCACTTCATGGATATTTTTATTCTAGTGAGCAAAACTAGAGACGGGAGTCTAATTCGATAGCGAGCTGCGCCCCAAGGTGCGCCAGCGCACGCGGCGGCCGGTCGCTTGCGCGCGGCCAGCGCCTAAGCCGCCGCTTTCACGGGGCCATGCAGCAGCTTGTGCAGACGGAAGCCTTCGCGGATATTCTCGCGCAGCACGGCGCCTTTCCACGGCTTGGTGTAGAAGCGGTCGACGGCGCCGCGGTTGATGGCCGCCATGATGGGCGTCAGGTCGGCAAAGGCCGACAGCATGATGCGGAAGGTGTCGGGGCACAGGTGCTTGACCCGCTCCATGAATTCGGTGCCGCTCATGAGCGGCATGCACTGGTCGCACAGGATCACCTGCACCTTGTGGCGCGCCAGGATGTCGAAGCCCTCGGCGGCCGTCTGCGCCGTCAGGATGCGGTAGCCGTCCTGCGCCAGGAAGTCGCTGAGCACGTCGAGCATGAAGACATCGTCGTCGACGATCAGCAAGGTTTGCTGCTCTTCGCTGCCATCATCCTGCGGCGCCTGCAGCAGCTTGCCCCCCATCAGCATCTGCTCGAATTCTTCCTGCGGCACGGGGCGGCTGAAATAATAGCCCTGCATCTCGTCGCAGCCGTGGCGCCGCAAATAAGCCAGCTGCGCATCGTTTTCCACGCCTTCGGCAATCACCTCCAGTTTCATGCTGTGCGCCATGCTGATGATGGCCAGCACGATGGCCGCGTCGTCCGGATTGCTCGTCACTTCGCGCACGAAGGCGATGTCGATCTTCAGCTTGTCGATGGGGAAGCGCTTCAGGTAGGCCAGGCTGGAATAGCCGGTGCCGAAATCGTCGATGGAAATCTGGATGCCCAGCGCCTTCAGGTTGCGCAGCACGGAGATGGTCTCCTCGGCGTTCGACATCAGCGAGCTTTCCGTCAGCTCCAGTTCCAGCAGGTCGGGCGCGATATCGTACTTGCGGATGGCCTTGAGCACCTCCTCTTCCAGGCCCCCGACGAAGAACTGGATGCCCGACACGTTCACCGACAGGTGCACGGGGCCGATGCTGCTGGCGCCCCACTCGCTGATCTTCTTGCAGGCCTCGTCGAGCACCCAGTTACCGACGCGTACGATGAGGCCCGTTTCTTCCAGCAGGGGGATGAACAGGGCCGGCGAGACCATGCCGTGGCCCGGACGGCGCCAGCGGATCAGCGCTTCGGCGCCGCTGATGCGCCCCGAGATGATATTCACCTTGGGCTGGAAGAACAGCACGAATTCCTCGTTGTCGATGGCGCGCCGCAAGGCATTTTCCATGTCCAGCCGCGCCATCGATTGCGCATTCATTTCCGCCGTGAAGAAGCGGAAGGCGTCGCGCCCCGCTTCCTTGGCGCGGTACATGGCCGTGTCGGCGTATTGAATCAGAGTGTCCGCATCGACCGCATCCTCGGGGAACACGGAAATGCCGATGCTGACCGTCACCGTCACCTCGTGGCCCTGCAAGTCGAAGGGCTTGCGCATCGCCTCGCGGATCTTGTCGACCACGCCCACGGCATGCTGTGCGCCTTCAGGCAGCACCAGGATGGTGGCAAATTCATCGCCGCCAAAGCGGCCGATGGTGTCGCGCACGCGCAGGCAATCGACGAGGCGGCTGGAAAACTGCCGCAGCAGGTCGTCGCCGATGGTGTGGCCCAGGGTATCGTTGATATTCTTGAAGCGGTCGACATCCATGAACAGCACGGCCACGGCCCACTGGTGTTCGGCCGCCTGGGACAGCGAATGGGTCAGCGAAGCATAAAACTGGCTGCGGTTCGGCAAACCCGTCAAGGTATCGAAATGGGCCAGCTTCATCAAACGCTGCTCGGCATCCTTGCGCTCGGTGATGTCGCGCGCCACGGCCACCAGGATCCAGCTCTGCCCCGAGCGCAGGGTGCGCCGCTGCACTTCCACCGACAGCGGCGAGCCGTCCTTGCGCTGCAGCTGCAATTCCGTCATGGGGCCGCCCTGGTCGCCGGCCAGCAGCTTGTTGTACAGCTCTTCGAGCTGGGATTCGCCCTCGTGCGCGCGGCCCGGCCCCACGCGCAGGAAATCCTCGCGCTCGAAACCGAGCATGCGGCAAGCCGTCTGGTTGACGTCGACGAAGCACATGCCGGCGCGGTCGACGAGGAAAATCGCGTCGGCCGTGGCATCCATCGCCAGGCGGAAGCGGCGCAAGTCTTCATCGAGGCGGATGCGCGCCGCCATGTCCAGGGTCAGCTGCTCGTGATGGCGCTTGATCTCGTCGTACAGCAGCAGGTTGTCGTAGGCGACGGCGATCTGCGCCGCCACCGTCGCGGCGACGCGCTCGTCGACTTCGGAAAACTCGTTTGCCCCCAGCTTGTCGACCAGATACAGCCAGCCATGGCTGCGTTCGCGCGAAGCGATGGCCACGCCCAGGAAGGAATGCACGGGCGGGTGCGTGTCGGGCAGGCCCAGCGCGCCGGGATCGCCCTTCAAGCCATTGACCCGGTAGGGCTGGCGCTGTTCCAGCAAGCGGTTCAAAATGCCCGTGCGCGGCGCGCTGGCGATGCGCTCGAGGTTCTTCTCGGCGCCGCACGAGGAAAAATAGCTGAGCTTTTCGGCGCCCTCTTCCAGCACGCCGATGCAGGCGTACTTGGAGACGCAGATATTCTGCGCCACCTTGCAGCCCGCCTCGATCAGGGCGCGCGGATCGCGTTCGGCGCCCAGCTCGATGCCGAGTTCGATCAGGGCCGTCAGGCGCAGGCTCACCGCCTGCAGGCTCGACAGCGAACGCGACAGGCGCTCCGTCATGACGCCCAGGTCTTCGGGAAGCGCGGCCTGGCCCTCGCGCTGGCTGGCCAGCTGCGAAATCTGCTGGCTGCTCGATTCGAGTTCGTCGAGGTAGCCGCTGACCTGATGCTCGATGCCGGCCAGCTTGCCCGTGACGGGAAGCGCCGCCCCGCCGCCCGCGCCCGGCCCCGCCGCCATCTGGGCCGCCGCCGGCATCAGCCCCAGCGCCTCGTTGACGGTGCGCACGATAACCTCGGGATCGGACGGCTTGGGCAGCACCCAGCGCACGCCGCATGCCTGCGCCAGCAGGATCGCTTCCTGCTCGCGGTAGGTGGCCGTATAAAAGATGATGGGCACGTCGGTCAGCGCGGGATCGGCGTGCACGCGCGTGACGAACTCGTAGCCGTCCATGTTCGGCATGAGGATGTCGGAGATGATCAGGTCCGGCCGCTCGGTGCGCAGGATTTCCAGCGCGTCGGCGCCATTGGCCGCCTCCAGCAGGCGGTGGCCGCCGTAGCCCAGCAGAGCGGTGAGGAATTCGCGGTTCAGCACATGATCATCGACGATCAGGATGGTGGCTATGTCGTTTTTAACTGGCGTCGACGGCGCCCCGGGTAAAAAAGACTCCAGCTCCGCCACGAACAGGTCAGGTTCGATGGGCTTGCCGATGTAGCCATTGAAGCCCGCTTCGAGCAGGCGTTCGCGGTCGCCCACCATGGCCAGCGCCGTCACGGCCAGGGCAGGAATCTTGCGCAGCAGCGGGTCTTTCTTCAGCTCCGCCACCACGCCATAGCCATCGAGCTTGGGCAAATGCACGTCGCAAATGATCAGGTCGGGCAATTCGCTGCGCGCCATGCGCACGCCCTCTTCACCGTCATAGGCGGCCAGCGGCGTGTACCCGAAGGCACGCAGCAAGTACACCATCAATTCCATATTGGTGGCGTTATCTTCGATAATCAGTATACGTGCGGACAATTAGCGCCCCCAATAAAAACTGCATGGACTCATTTTCTGCCTGCGTTCAACTTTCCGCTTGCGCGGCCTACATAACAATCCTACAACATCTTGCCATATATCCAGAGAAATAGGTGGCCGTCGTCAGGCTGCGGAACGGGGCAAGCGGCCTCAAGAACAAATTTCCACCGCCTGTCTTCCGATGCTAGCTTAATACAGTACGCCAGTGGAAAACAGCATTATCTGCCCCTTGCGTTGTTAAACAGGGGCAACAGCAGAGTCAAAACAGACAGTCTTGCCATGCAGACAAAACACAACAGGACTCAGGCGAAATGGGGGGCCGAAGGGGGCTGGGCGACTTCGTTCTTGATAGTGATTTCTGCCAGCAGCCGGCGCAGCACGCGCGCGTCGCTGGCCAGCGCCACGTGGCCGATGCCGCCAAAGGCGAGATTGCGCGCGCCCGGCAACTGCGCGGACGCTTGCGGCGCGACGATATTGTCGTGATGCGAATACATCGACGTGATCAGCGCGCGCAGCGCCGGCGTCTCGCTGGCGGCCAGCTGCGCCAGCCAGCCGCTGGGCGCATCGTCGATGCGGCTCATCTGCCGCGCATTCGTCCCCGCCGCCAGGTTGGCCAGCGCCGTGCCGTGGTGCGGCGTGCCGATGGTGAGGATGCGCGCCACGCGGGCCGCGCCGTAACGGCGCAGCCAGGCGCGCGCCACCAGGCCGCCCATGCTGTGGGCGACGATGATGACGCGGTCGCTGCCCGTGTGCGCGCACAGCGCCTCGATCGCTTGCTCGACCTGCGGCACGAAGTCTTCGATGTCGGCGCCTATCGGTTCCAGGTCGACGCCGTCGTGCGCGATGCCGGCGCGCGCCAGCTGCCGGCTCAGCTGCGCCCAGTAGCCGCGGTTGCACACATAGCCGTGCACCAGCAGCACCGGCAGACCCTGGCCAGCGACGTTGTCGGCCGCATGCAGGCGCGGACGCAGCATGTCCCACGACGAGGACCGCAGGGTGGCGCGCAGCTCGCCGAAAAACAGGCGCGCGGCGCCCCCGGCACCCAACTGATATTGCTCTGGTACGGGGCTGCCCAGGCGCCGGCTCTGCCAGAAATTGCGCGCCACGATCAGCGCTCGCACGGCCAGCAGCATGGCGCCCGCCAGCAGCAGGGCCATGGCGGGCGAGGCGACGCCCCACGCGTGCATGGCCAGGTACGCAAAGCCCAGCACGGCCAGCACCTGCAGCAGCATCAGCCACTTGAGGATGCGCGCGATCATGCAGCGCCTGCAAGAGGAACGGGCGCCGGCTTGCCCGTTAATTGCTGCGCCAGCCCGCTGGCCAGGCGCGCGGCCAGCGCATAGATCGTCAGTTGCGGATTGGCGCCTATCGACGTGGGAAACAGCGAGCCGTCGTGCACGGACAGATTGCGCACGCCGTGGTAGCGGCCGTCGGCGCCCGTCACGCCCAGGCGCGCATCGTCCGACATGGCGCAGCCGCCCATCACGTGGGCCGATACCACGCGCGCCAGCAGCGCCTGCATCGGCAAATCGCCGATGGCCCGCTTCGCCTGCGTCCAGCTCGTGTAGTGGCTGGCCATCTCGTGCACGGGATACACGGTCCTGGCGCCGGCCGCGAACTGGATTTCCGCCATCGACAGCAGCGCGCGCCGCACGCCATCCCAGATGAACGGCGTGAGCGGATAGTCGAGCACGGGCGCGCCGAAGCTGTCGATGGAGACGCTGCCGCCGACCGCCTCATGGTGAAAGCCGTCGCGCAGCAGCGCCAGCAAGGCGTGTGCATGGGGGAAGTCGCGCATGGTGCGCGCATGCTCGTCGCCGAAGCCGCCCATGGTGGTGGCCATCAGCAGCGGGTGCAAAGGCGGCGCTTCGAGCTTGTAGCCGATGGGACCGTCGATGGGCGCCGTGTGCAGGAAATGGTCGGAATAAATCGTCTGCGGCGCCCCCGCGTAGGCGTCGACGCGCTGCGTGAACAGGCCCGCCGACACCACGGTCGGATGCAAAAAGGTGCGCCGGCCCAGCAAGCCGTGCGGGTCGGGCGCCTGCGAGCGCAGCAGCAGGGCCGGCGAATTGATGGCGCCGCCGGCCAGCACGAAGTGTTTGGCGCGCAGCGTCAGGCGCACGCCCGTGGGTACTTGCCCGGCCGCGTCCAGCGCAGTGACTTGCAGGCTGTCGATGCGCTCGCCCTTGAAGCTGAAACGCTCGGCGCGCGCATGCACGAGCAGGCCCGCGCCCAGCGCCAGCGCCGACGGAATCGTCGTCACCAGCATCGACTGCTTGGCGTTGGTCGGGCAGCCCATGCCGCAGTAGCCGAGGCTCCAGCAGCCGTTCACGTTGCGCCGGATGGCGGCCGTCGGAATCCCCAGCGCCGCGGCGCCACGGCGCAATAAATCGTTGTTTTCGTTGGGCGGCGCGGCCCAGTCGCTCACGTGCAGGCGCTTCTCCATCATGGCGAACCACGGCGCCATGGCGTCCACCGAATAGCCGGACAAGCCAAAATGCCGGCGCCAGTATTCGAGGGTGCCGGGCGGCGTGCGAAAACTCGAGGTCCAGTTGACGGTGGTCGAACCGCCCACCGTGCGCCCCTGCAGGATATTGATCGCCTTGTCGCGCGTCTTGCGCGCGGCCGATTCCTGGTACAGCGCGGGATAGGCCTGCGCTTCGCGCATCTTGAAGTCCTTCGAAGACTTCAAGCCGCCCTCTTCGACCATCAAGACTTTCAAGCCGGCCAGCGCGAGGATTTCCGCCGTCACGCCGCCGCCGGCGCCGCTGCCGATGACGACGACGTCCGCCTCGAAGGTACGGTCGGTGCCCAGGGTGCTGGCGTCGGTGACGTTCCAGCCTGCCGCAATGCCGGCGGCGATGGGATCAGGAATGGGGGATATGCTCATGGATGCCTTATGCGCTCAGTTCGGGCAGCGGCCCCGGATAGCCGATGGCGGCCCAGTGGGCGGCATCGGCGTACCAGGCACCGAGGATCAGGTCATGCAGGGCCAGGTAGGCCGTCTGCAGGGTGGCCAGGCGGTGCGTGCGCCACGCCTGCAGAAAGGCGGCAACCTGGGCCGGATCGGCTGCGTGCCAGCCATCTTTCACGCCGGCGACAAAGCGCCGCGCGGGCGCCAGCGCCAGCAAGCCAAACAAATCCTGCACTTCCTGCTGCGCCGCCAGCGGCAAGCCACGGATGGCCGCGTCCACGCCGGCGATGGCACCATCGAGCGCCGCGGCCCGCGCGGGGGCTTCCCGCGGCAGCGCGCTGCCCAGCATGGCCGGCACGATGGCCGCCAGCGCAGCGCGCGCTTCGCCGTCGAGCACGAAACGGCCAGGGGGCGCCGGCCCGCGCACCAGGCGGTAGGCGGCGCCGCCGGCGGCCAGCGCACAGGCGCCCAACACGCCCAGTTTCAAGAACGATCTGCGTCGCATTCCCATGTCTCCCCTTGTTTTGACCCGCCTTTTGCAGGCCAGTGTACGCCAAAGGAAGTGCGCTTCCGCGCGCAAAAACTAGAGCGAGCCGTCTAGTTTGCGCGACTGTAACCACAGCGGCAGCATGGCCAGCAGCGCAGCCAGCGCGCCGCCGATGGCGATGCCGGGCAAGCCAAACGCGACGATCAGCACACCGCCCAGCGCCCCGCCGGCAGCCGTGCCCGCATTGAAGGCGGCGATATTCAGGCCCGCCGCCACCGCATCGCTGCCCGGGCAATGCTGCTGCGCCAGGCGCAGCAGCCGCATGGTCGACAGGGTGACGAGGGCAAAGAACAGCAAGCCCAAAGTGCCGCACAGGGCCAGCATGGCCAGGGGATGCGTGCGCAGCGCATAAAATCCCAGCAGGTTGAGCGCCAGCGCGGCCTGGGCCAGCACGGTGAAGCGCAGCGCGTGGGGACGGTCCGCGCACCAGCCGCCCAGCAGGTTGCCGCCGATGGCGCACGCGCCAAAGCACAGCATGGCGGCGCTGAGCCAGCCCGCATCGAGCCCGCCCAGCTGCAGCAGGAACGGCGAGACATACGTGAAAAAGCTGAAGGTGGCCACGCTGATCAGCGCCGCCACGCCGGCCGCCAGCAGCAGGGGCGGCTGCAGGATGGCGCGCAGGCTGGCCAGGGCCGACGTGGCAGCAAGCGGCTGGCGCGCGGCGGGCATGGCGCAGCGCAAGCCGGCGCCGCCGCACAGGGCCAGCACGCCGATGGTGAAAAACACCCAGCGCCACGACGAGACGGCGCCCAGCCACGTCCCCAGCGGCACGCCGCCCGCCAGCGCCAGGGTCAGGCCCAGCCAGACGATGGACAGCGCGCGTCCCGCGCGGGACGGGTCGACCAGGCTGGTGGCCGCATGCGAAGCGACGGCCATGAACACGCCATGCGCGAGGCCGACGGCAAAACGCACACCGAGCAGCGCACCCAGCGCCGGCGCAGCCGCCATGGCCATGCTGCCGGCCGCCAGCACGAGCATGGTGGCCACCAGCACCTGGCGCACAGGCCGGCGCGCCAGCAGGGCCGTCAGCACGGGCGCGCCGATGGCCGCCCCCAGCGCATACGCGGCAATGGCGCCGCCAGCCGCCGCCACGCTCGCGTGCAAGTCGCGCGCCATGGGGGTCAACAGGCCGGCGGCGATGAATTCAGACAAGCCGAAGGCGAAGCTGCACAGGGAAAGAAGATAAATGGAAGATGGCAGCATGGCGGACGGCAGCACTGTGCGTGAGGACATGGTAGACATGGCAGCTCCTGACAATCAAAAACGCCATGCTGGCCCCTGCACCACCATCTGTAAAATATCTTATTTATCTTGAAACGAGACGTTCAAAGTCTTATTGAGCAGCAGACAGCCGCAGTTGCGCCAGCAGCCGCTCGCGCACGGCGGACGTGCGTTGCGGGTCCCAGGCCATGTACAGGTCGAGCTGGCGCAGCGGCGCGGGCGCGCTGCTTGCCAGCGGCAGCATGACGACGCCGGCAGGCCTGGACGCCGCCAGGCTGGCTGGCAGCAGGGCCACGCCGAAGCCGGCTGCCACCAGTCCCAGCACCGTTTGCAAGCGGCGCGCCTGCTGCACCACGCGCGGCACAAAACCCGCATGCAGGCACAGGCTGGCCAGCTGGTCGTGGAAACCCTGGCCCAGCTCGCGCGGCGAGGCGACGAAATCGTCACCGGCCAGGTCCGCCAGGTCCACGCGCGCCTGGCCCGCGCAGCGGTGATCCGACGGCAGCGCGATCACGATGTCTTCGCCCGACAGGCGCTCGAAGCGCAGGCCGGGCGTGCTGCGGCCGGGCGCGCGCAGCACGGCGATATCGACCTCGCCCCGTTCCAGCCACTCGACCTGCTGCTGCGTCGACGCTTCGCGCAAGGTGAATTGCACGGCGGGCGAGGCGGCGCGGAAGGCGCGCAAGGCGTCCAGCACGTGGGCGTACGGCGTAATGTGGATGAAACTGAGGCGCAAGTAGCCTTCGATGCCCTGCGCCACGCGGCGCGTGGCGGCCACGCCCTCTTCCAGGCTGGCCAGCACCTGGCGCGCCGTGACCAGGAAGGCCGTGCCGGCAGGGGTCAGGCTGACCTTGCGGTTGGTGCGCTCGAAAACGGGGTAGCCCAGCACCTCTTCCAGCCGCAGTATCGCCTGCGACAACGGCGGCTGCGCCATGTGCAGCCGTTCGGCCGCGCGGCGGAAATTGAGTTCCTCGGCGACGGCGATGAACTGGCGCAGCAGCCGCGTCTCGATCATGGGCCTTTTTTGGCGACCGCCAGGATATGCCGCGCGATGCCGCGCAGGATATTGACTTCTTCCGTTTCCAGCCCCGTGCGCGAAAACAGGCGTTTTAAGCGCGGCATGAGTTTTTTCGGGTTGTCGGCGTCGAGGAAGTCGATGGCGACCAGCGCCTGTTCCAGGTGCGCATACATGCCGTCGACCTGCGCCAGGCTGGCCGCGTCGCCATGGAAGCCGACGGGGCTGGCCGCCTGAGCATCGCCGAGCGCCGCCACGCGGCATTCATAGGCGACGACCTGCGCCGCCTGCGACAGGTTCAGCGAGGAATACTCGGGATTGGCGGGAATGTTGATCAGCACATTGCACTGCTCGACGATCTCGTTGGGCAAGCCAAAGCGCTCGTTGCCGAAGATGACGGCCGCGTGCAGGTCTTCGCTGGCCGCCAGCTGGGCCGCGATGGCGCGCGGGGCCGTGACGGGCGGCGAGAATTCGCGCAGCCGGGCCGACACGGCCGCCGCGTAATTGCAGCCTTCGAGCGCCTCGGCGATCGAGCCGACGATGCGCGCGCCGGACAGAATATCCTGCGCGCCGCTGGCGAAGGCCACCGCTTCCGCATCCGTCAAGGCGTCGGGAAAGCGGGGATTGACCAGCACCAGATCGGAAAAACCCATCGTTTTCATGGCGCGCGCGACGGCGCCAATGTTGCCAGAGCGACTAGTTTCGACAAGAATAAATCGCAGGCGTTTGAAAAGAGACGTGTTGATTTCGGGCAGATTCATTTAAAATAGCGCTATTGCGCGGTATCGATACAGGAAATTTCGGGAAACGGAGTCACAAAACGCTGACGCCAGGCCGGGATTTTAACCACTTCGGCACCGCTCCGCTCTTTAATTCATTCTTGCACTCTATCGTACCGGCGCCGCAAGGCGGCCATGGGCGGTCGCGTGCTTTTAACGGAAGCTCACATGCACCCAATGCTCAACACGGCGATCAAAGCCGCCCGCCGCGGCGCCGCCGTCATCAATCGCGCCTCTTTTGACCTCGACCGCGTCGTCGTCACGGAAAAACAACATAACGATTTCGTCACCGACGTCGACCAGGCGGCCGAACAAGCCATCATCGAGGTGCTGTCCAAAGCCTACCCGGACCACGCGTTCCTGGCTGAGGAATCGGGAGCTTCCGCCAACTCGCACGACGAGAATGAATATCAGTGGATCATCGACCCGATCGATGGCACCACCAACTTTATCCACGGCTTCCCGCAATACTGCATCTCGATCGCCCTCGCGCATCGCGGCGTCGTCACGCAAGCCGTCATCTACGATCCGGTCCGCAACGACCTGTTCACGGCCACCAAGGGCGCCGGCGCCTACCTGAACGAAAAACGCATCCGCGTCACCAAGCTCGACCGCATTTCGAACGCCATGCTGGGCACCGGCCACGGCGCCGGCCCGCGCGCGCTCGACGAATACCTGAAGATGTACCAGATCATGGCCGAACGCAGCCAGGGCGTGCGCAGTGCCGGCTCGGCCGCGCTGGACCTGGCCAACGTCGCTTGCGGCCGCCTGGACGGCTTCTACGAAAAAGGCTTGAAGCCTTGGGATATCGCCGCCGGCGCCCTGATGATCACGGAATCGGGCGGCATCGTCGGTGAATTTTCCGGCGAATCGGACTACCTGTACAAGGGCGACGTCATCGCCGCCAGCCCGAAGATCTTCGGCCAGATGATCCCCCTGCTGGCACCATTCGCCTGATCGCCAGACGCGCCCTGATGTAAAAAAGCTGCCGGAGGAAACTCCGGCAGCTTTTTTTTGGCCCCGGCCAGCCCTCAGCCGCCCCGCATGGCCGGCAGCAGCACGCGGTAAATCTGCAGGAACGCCGGTCCCATCAGCACCACCATCAGCGACGGGAAGATAAAAAAGATCAGCGGGAACAGCAGCTTGAGGGCGATCCTGGCCGCCGTTTCCTCGGCGCGCTGGCGCCGCTTGGTGCGCAGCTGGTCGGACTGCACGCGCAGCGACGCGGCGATGCTCGTGCCGAAGCGTTCGGCCTGGATCAGCAAGGTCACCAGCGCATCGACATCCTCCACCCCGGTGCGCAGGGCCAGGTTGCGCAAGGCCTTGTCCTTGGCGCTGCCGGCGCGCAGTTCCAGCGTCACCAGTTGCAGCTCTTCGGCCAGGACCTTGCTTTTCAAGCCGATTTCCTGCGCCACGCGCGCCAGCGCCGCATCCATGGCCAGCCCCGCTTCGACGCACACCGTCATCAGGTCCAGCGCATCGGGAAAGGTTTCGAACACTTCGCGCTGGCGCTGTTGCAGGCAATGCGACAGCCAGACATTGGGCAGGTAATAGCCGAGGGCGGCGGCCGCGACCAGCCACAACAGCATATTGTGCCCGCCGTGGCGCAGCAGGAAGTACGCCAGCAGCGGCAAGCCCACGAACAAGGCCGTCTTGCCCGCGTAAAACAGGGCTGGCGCGGCCTGGCTGCGCCAGCCGGCATGGACGAAGCGGCTGCGGATGGGCGAACTTTCCCAACCCTCGTCCGGCAGCGACAGCCTGGCCAGCGGGCGCGTCAGGCTGACGGCATGCGCCAGCCAGCGCCGTCTGGCATGGCGCCCGCTATCGCCGGCCGCGCCGGCATCGCCCAGCGCCTGCAGCCGCTCCTGCACGGCGCTGCCGGCGAATATGCGCAGCACCAGCAAGGCCAGCGCGAAAACGATCAGGAACAGCAGGCCCAGCAAAGCCAGCTGCGCCGCGCTCATGCCGCTCATCGTGTTTTTTCTTTCATGTCACACCCGGATATGGATAATTTTTCTGATGCAGAGCACGCCAACCATCAGCAAGCCCAGCGCCACGCCGACCATCTTGCGCCCGCCCCCATCCGTGTACAGCACGGCGATAAACTGCGGATTCATCACGTGCATCATCAGCGCCGCGCCGAACGGCAGCAGGCCCAGGACCCAGGCCGACATGCGCCCTTCGGCCGACAGCACGCGCACCTGTCCCAGCAATTTCAGGCGGTCGCGGATGATGGCGCTGATGCTGCTCAGCAATTCAGTCAGGTTGCCGCCCGTCTCGCGCTGGATCAGCACGGCGATGACGAAATAGCGCAAGTCCGTGCTGGGCACGCGCGCGGCCAGGCTGGCCAGCGCATCGGCCATCGCGACGCCGAAACTGACTTCGTCGAACACGGCGCGAAATTCCTCGGCCAGCGGCCCCGTCATCTCCTCGCCCACCATTTTCAGCGCGGTGGGAAACGCATGGCCGGCGCGCATGGCGCGGCCCATCAGGTCGAGCGCATCCGGCAGCTGCTGCTCGATGCGCACCAGCCGCCGGCTCCTGGCGCGCCGCACCAGCAGATACGGCAGCATGGCGCCGCCCGCGCCCAGGCCCAGGCGCACATACCAGGGCAGCGGCAGCGCGCCGGCCAGCAGCAGGCCGGCCAGCGCGCCGAGTGCGCAATAGCCGAGGAAGCTGGCCACGAGCCAGCGCATGCCCGCCTGCAGCAATAGCTGCTCGATGCGCCCCGCGCCGGGCAAGCCTTCCAGCACGCCTTGCAGAAACGGATGGACGCTCAGCGGGCGCTGCTTGGTGATCGACAGCGCCTGTTCGCCACCGCTGGCCGTATACATGGCTTGCAGGCGCCGCGCCACGCGCGCCGCGCCCGGCCCCCGCGCCGCCTGCCACGCCAGCCAGGCACCAGCCACCAGCAGCAGGACGGCCAGGAAAATAAACAGATAGACAAGGTAGGAAAGCATGGCGTGTCAGCGCCCCGCCGCGGTGGGTTCGAACAGCGAGGCCGACACGCCGATGCCGAAGCTGTTCAGTCGTTCGAGGAAGCGCGGGCGGATGCCGCTGGCCGAGAAATGCCCGACCACCGCGCCGCCCTCGGCCACGCCCGTCTGCCGGAAACTGAAGATTTCCTGCATCGTGATGACCTCCCCTTCCATGCCCGTGATTTCCTGGATCGACGTCACCTTGCGCTTGCCGTCGATCAGGCGCGACACCTGCACCACCACCGACACGGCCGAGCTGATCTGCTGCCGGATGGCCTTGCTGGGCAGGTTGGCCGCCGCCATGCTGATCATGTTTTCCAGCCGCGTGATGGCGTCGCGCGGCGTGTTGGCGTGGATGGTCGCCATCGAGCCTTCATGGCCCGTGTTCATGGCGCCCAGCATGTCGAGCGCCTCGGCGCCGCGCACCTCGCCCAGGATGATGCGGTCGGGACGCATGCGCAGCGCATTGCGCACCAGCGCGCGCTGGCTCACTTCGCCCTTGCCTTCGATATTCGGCGGACGCGTTTCCAGCCGTACCACGTGCGGCTGCTGCAACTGCAGTTCGGCCGCGTCTTCCACCGTGACGATGCGTTCGGTCTGGCCGATAAAGCCGGAAATCACGTTGAGCATGGTGGTCTTGCCGCTGCCCGTGCCGCCGGAAATGAGGATATTCATCTTCGCCTTGCCCAGTCCCTGCAGCACCTCGGCCATTTCCGCCGTCATGCTGCGGTAGGCGACCAGGTCGGCCAGGCGCAGCGGATCGACGGAAAAACGCCGGATCGACATCACGGGGCCGTCGATGGCCAGCGGCGGGATGATGGCGTTCACGCGCGAACCGTCGGGCAGGCGCGCATCGACCATGGGGCTCGATTCGTCGATGCGCCGGCCCACGCGCGAGACGATCTTGTCGATGATTTTCATCAGATGGGCGTCATCGTCGAAGCAGACGTCGGTCAGCTCGAGGCGGCCGCCGCGCTCCACATAGACCTGCTGGTGGCCGTTGACGAGGATGTCCGACACACTGGCGTCCGACAGCAGGGTTTCCAGCGGGCCGAAGCCCAGCATCTCGTGCTGGATGTCGCGCGTCAGGCTCCTGCGCTCGGCCTCGTTGATGACCACCGCCTCTTCATCCAGCAAGCGCTCGACCAGGCCGCGCAATTCTTCGCGGATGCGCTCCTGCGACAGGCGCTGCATGCTTTCCAGGTCGACCCGTTCGAGCAGCAGCCCATGGATGCGCAGCTTGAGGTCGCGGTAGCCGCGGTTGTCGATGGCCGCCATGCGTTGCGGCGCGAGCGCGGCGATCTTGGCGCTGCCGAGCCGTTCGCGGATGGACAAGGCGGCGATGGGGGAACTAGCCATGAAATGCTCCTGTTCTGGGATGTGGATCAGGCGCGCCGCAGGACGCGGCCCAGCCAGCCCTGGCGCGCCGTGCTGGCCGCGCCGCCGGCCAGGCTGGCGGCGAATTCCTGCAGCGAGCGCGTGATCGGGCTGGCTTTGTCGAGCTGTAAAATCGGCACGCCCTGGTTGACCGAGGCGGCCGCCGAGGCGTAGTGATTGGGCACGGTGCGGTAGACGGCCGTGCCATAGGCCGCTTCCAGGTCGCGCAGGCGGATCTCGCCGCCCTTGTCGTGGCGGTTGACGATGATATGCACCTTGTCACTGGCGTATTCGAGCGAGCGGAACATGCCCAGCAGGCGCTTGCCGTCGCGGATGTAGGGCAAGGTCGCCTGCAGGACGGGAAAGATCATGTCGGCGTGGTCCAGCGCGCGCACGCTGACGGCGTCGAGGTTGCGGCCCACGTCGAGCACGATGAAATCGTACTGGCGCCTGGCCTGCCGGATGATGGCGTCGATGTGTTCGGGCGCCACTTCGCTGGCGTGGGCGGGATCCTCGGGCGCGGCCAGCACGCTGTAGTTGGGCAGGATGTGCAGCATGCTCGATCCCAGGAACGAGGAATCGAGCCGGTGGATGTCGCGCGTGACGTCCGACAGCGTGGCCAGCGGCTTGTTCTCGGAGACGAACAGCGAGGCGTCGCCAAAATGCAGGTTCATGTCGATCAGGGCAACGCGCTGCTGGCCGCCGGCGGCCAGCGCATAACCGAGGTTGCTGGCGATGAAGGTGGCGCCGCTGCCGCCCTTGCACGAGATGAAGGCCAGCACCTTGCCATTGCCATGCTCGCGCCGCTCCAGCTTTTCCTCGATGCGTTCGAGCGCCGCATACAGGCTGGCCGGCGCGGCGGGAAACGGCAGCACGTCGCGCACGCCCGCGCGCATGGCCTGCAGCAGGAATTCGGGCGGCTGCTGGTGGCACAGCACGATGAAAGCCATGCGCGGATGCAGGTTGCTGAGGCGCTCGATGGCGGCCAGGTCGGCGCCGTCGTTCGACGGGCGGTCGAAGATCAGCACGTCGGGCGGCGACTGCGCCGCCTGCAGCGGTTCGAGCGTTTCGCCGCCCGCATCGATCTCGTCGAGCCGGTTGCGGCCGCGCAGCAGCTGGCCCAGTGCGGACAGTGTTTTTTCATCCCTGGAATTGATGGCGATTTTCACGATAGGCCTTGCTGGTTCTGTGGTGATGGTGCCAGCTTCACTTGCGCGCCCCGACGCCGATGGTGAAGGCGGCCGCTTGCGGCGCGGGTGCGGCAAAGCTTTTCTGGTACGCCGCGTAGGCGGCTTGGGCGGCCTTGCCGTCCAAGCCGGCCACGGGGTCGCGGTTCGCGCCCGCCTGCGGCGACAGCATTTGGCGCTGGCGCAGCTGCGCGACGCTGTGGCCGAACTGGCGGTCCAGGTTCGGCGTGGCGGCGCAGCCGCTGGCGGCCAGGGCGGCCAGCAGTACGGGGAGGAAAACGGCATGCTGCATGGTGTGCTCCTATTGAATGTCCGCGCCGGCCGGCGCTGTCTGCGTGGCCGCGTCCTGCCGCGGCCGTGGCGCGGCGGCGCCTTCCATTTTTCCTTGCAAGAAGAACTCGCCGCGGCTGGGCGCCACGTAGGCATCGGTCGGCAGCACAATTTCACTATCGAGCGGCTTGACCAGGTGCGGCGTGATGATGAAGACGAGCTCGGTGCGGTCCGTCTGGAAATCGCTGCTGCGGAACAGGGCGCCCAGCACGGGAATCTCGCCCAGGAAGGGCAAGGCCTTGATATTGGTCGTCACATTGTTCTTGATCAAACCGCCGACGGCAAAACTCTGGCCGTCGAACAACTGCACCGTCGTGGTGGTGCGCCGCGTGGTAAAGGCCGGCAGCACCGCGTTGGCGGCGGCGCCCCCGCCGGTGGTGATGCCGATGCCTTCGCGGTTCAGCTCCGACACTTCCGGCGCCACCTTCAGGTTGATGCGTCCGCCTTCGAGCACGGTGGGCGTGAACTTGACGGCAATGCCGAATTCCTTTTCTTCCAGCGTGATCTTGTTGGTGGTGCTGTCTTGCGCGACCGGAATGAAAATCTTGCCGCCCGCGAGGAAACTGGCTTCCTGACCACTGATGGCCATGATGTTCGGTTCGGCCAGCACCTTGACCAGGCCGTCGCGCTTTTGCGCATCGAGCGTGAGACCGTTGCCATTCTTGCCGTTGACGGCGCCCAGCTGGCTGGGATGGCCGCTGAGCAAGTTCGACAGCAGGCCGTAGCTCCAGTTGCCGCGCGTGCCGCTGATGCCCACGCTGGCGCCCAGCTGGTCGACCAGGGTCTTCGACACTTCGGCGATCTTCACTTCCAGCATGACCTGCTGCGGCGCCGCGACCGTCAGCATATTGATGACCTTGACGCCGCCGGCGGCATTGGCAGTGCTGGCGGCGCCGTCGGCCGGCGCCGCCGCTTCGCCCGCGCCGCGCTGGGCATAGGCTTGCGCCATCTCGAGGATCTGGCTGGCCTTGACGCTGTCGCTGACCTGCCCCGACAGCACGATGCTGCCGCCGGCCGCGCCCGCCTTGACGGCATGCTCGCCGGGGAAGACATAGGCCAGCTGCGCCTGCAAGCCCTCGACATCGATCTCGACTTCAATATCGACGATCACGGGGCGCTGCTGCCGGTCCCACAGGATCAGGTTGGTGCTGCCCGGGGCCAGGCCCCAGACGAACAGCTGGCTGGACGAGCCCAGCATCCTGGCGCCGGCCACGCGCGGATCGTTGACGGCGATCTGCGACACCGGCAGGCTCAGGCTGCGCAAGGTGGACTTGCCCACGGCAATGCGCACGGGCGCGCCCAGGCGGGCGATATCGGCGCCCAGCGACATGGGCGGCGCCGCGACTGGCGCCATGACGGCCTGCCGGGAAGGCGCCGCCGCGCCGGCGCTGCCAGGCCAGGCCAGGCCCGCGGCCGCGCCGCCCAAGGCCAGGGCCAGGCGCATGCCCGCACTCGAGGCGTGCTTACGAAATGTATTCATCGATCATCCTTGCTTGCCTGCTGATTTAAAATTGCTGGACGCTGGTATCCATGCCCTTGATGACGGTGATGCTGTCGCGCGCGGCAGCGCGTGCCGGCGCCGTCTGACGCCGCGCCGCGCGCACGGGCGCCGCCGCCGGCGCCAGCGCCTTCAATTCCAGCAGCGACTCCTTGGTGGCGCCGCCCGTGTCGGCGGGCGCCGGATCGACCTGGTTGCGCAGCACCAGCGACAGGCTGCCCACGCTGCGCGCCAGGTCCAGCTTTTCCACCTGCTCCGGCGTCAGTTCCAGGGTCACGGCGTTGACCACCTTGGGCTTGTTGTCGTCGCGGCCGGATTCCTGCGCCACGGCCAGCACCAGGATGCGTTCGAGCACGATCTTGGAAATGGCCAGCGGCCCGCCGCCCGCCGGCCTGGCGCGGTCATCCTGCGTATGCACGAGAATGTCGACGAAGTTGCCCGGCAGCGCGAAGCCGGCCACGCCCACCACATCGTTGACGCGCACGGTCATGGCGCGCTTGCCGGCAGCGACGATGGCCGACAGGCCACCGGTGGCGCCGGGCGGCGCGAGCTTGCTTTCCAGCACAGGCTCGCCCCTGCTGACGGCGCTGCGCGTGATGCGCCCGTCCAGCGCGCCGGCCTCGCCAAACGCCCCCGGCGGCATGGCGCCCGCCGGCCAGTCCATGCCGCGCAGCATGGCCGGCGTCACCTTCGCGCCCACGCCGATATCGACCAGCGCGACCATCACCGTCTGGCTGGCCGGCGCGCCCTGCCCTGACATCCAGCGGGCGGCCGCCAGCACGGCGCCGCCCGCCATCAGCAACGCCAGCAGCAGCACGATCGCAACGCGGCTATTTCTCATGATTTGTCCTCTTGGTAAAACATGGGTTTCCGCGCGCACGCGGCCATATCGCTGCCCGGCGCGTCATGCATGGCCGCCGGCCGCCAGGGCCAGGCTGATGGCGGTGCCGGCGGCAATGGCGATCGCGTACGGCAGGCTGCCGCTTGGCAGCGCGGGCGGGCCGACCTGCGGCGCCTCGCCTGCCGCGGCGCGCAGCCAGCCTTGCAGCAGCAATTGCCGGGCATTGGCCAAGGCCTGGCGCAGCGTGCCCTGGCACAGGGCGACGGCCAGCGCCAGCACGCCGCCAGCAAGCAGGCTGCACAGCACGGCAAACACGGCGGGGCGCGGGCCCAGAAACGCCCCCACCATCGCCATCAGCTTGACGTCGCCCGCGCCCAGCGCCTTCAGCGCATACATGGGCAGCAGCAAGCCCAGGCCGACGGCCAAGCCGCCCAAGGCCAGCCACGGCCCGGCCGGCGTCAGCCCTGGCAACGCCAGGCTGTTGAGCAGCACGCCGAGCAAGGCGCCGGAAAAGACCAGCCGGTTGGGAATGCGCCGGCGGCGCACGTCATGCCAGACAGCGGCGGCCAGCAGCCCCCACAAGACTATGGCGGGGCTGAACGTCCAGAAAGAATGAGGGTCCATCGTGTACCTGATGCAAGCCGAGCGCATGACGGCATGCGCATCGTTGGGCGGGAAGCCGGCAGGCCAGTGCGCATGGGCAGCTGGCATGCCGGGGTGCAGCGCGGTGGGCGGGCGTCTTAGATCGCCGCGCCCGTCAACTTGGTGCCGATGGCCTTGAAGGCGCCATCGAGGCCGGTGGTGAAATAGCCGACGGCCGTGACCAGCGCCGCCGCCACGAGCGCAGCGATCAGCGCATATTCGATGGCGGTCACGCCATCTTCTTCGGCGATAAAGTTTTTAATGAAATTCATATTATTCCCTTTCAGGTCAAGTTTTAAACATGATAAAAACTGAAAATACAGTCTGAAAATAAAAACATTCACCTTGTTTTTATTTGCCAATTTCTGATGCGTGTATTTTATATAAACAAACATTAAATCGAATCAGAGAAAAGTCATTTTATGCGCAGTACAAACCATCTTAATTTTTTGTCTACAATCAGGACATATGTACTATCCCTCCGCAGGCAGGGACTCGGCCAGCCGGTTGCGGGTGGCGTACACATATAATTCCAGGCGGTTGGTGACATCTAGCTTGCTGTAGATCGATGTCAGATGATTACGCAAAGTTTGCTCCGAGATAAAAGCGCGCTGGGCTATTGCACGGTTCAGCGCGCCATTTCCTTCCACCATCATGGCAACGATCTTGCGCTCCTTTAGCGTCAGCCTGGCGATCCGCTGCTCTTCCGGATCGGGTGCCGCTTCCGGCTTGTTGAGCACCCCCAGCATGCTGTCGAGCAGCGCCGGAGCCAGGCACAACTCGCCCTGATGCAGGCGGGCGATGGCGTCGACCATTTGCTTGACGGGCGTCTCCTTGCCCACCACCGCGCGCACACCGCTGCGCACGGCGCGTCCGCACTCGGCCTGGTCCTGCGTGCCGCTGAACAGCAATACGCGCGAGACGCCATTGCCGAGCAGCTGCGGCAGATAATCGATGGCGCAGGCGCCGCCGCCGCCGCAGCCCAGATCGGCGTCAAGCACGATGACGTCGGGACACAGGGTCCGGGCCAGCAGCAGCGCGCCGTCGATCTCGGTGGCGCTGGCCACCACCTGCATTGCCGGCTGGGCGCCGGCGAGCAGCTGCTCCAGGCCCCACAGCCAGGTTTTGTGGTCCGACACCAGCATGACGCGTATGACATTTTTTGTTGACATGCTTTACCTCTTAACGTGTAACCCATTCCCTTCGGGGAATGTTGTTGATCCGAATCGGATTGCCAGCCTCGCCCGCGCGCGCCTCTGTTGCCGCGCGCAGGGGAGGAAGTCATGGGGGCACGAAGGAAGAGGCCTTGGGCCGGCACGCGCAAACGCGGTGCGTGACCCACGCCAGCGGTCGCCGCACGCCGGGCGAGTGCCGATGGATGGGCAGCGCGGCCAGGGCGGGCGCCCCGCCGGCGCGCCATCGCTGCTGCCATCGCTGCTGTTGCTTACATTGCAGCATTTTTATTGCATCACCTTGCAAAACAAGTCTTTGCCTGCACGCAGGACAATCCTGACACCAAGCCTGTTTTCATACCCGCGCATATTACTCCCGGCCCTGTAGGGACGGGGGCCGCACACTTGAAATAAGGCGCTTAATTACGATTATCTTGACCTGTAATAATTTAATGGGAAGACATGCCCTTGAAAATCGATATAGAATAATCGCCAGTCAAATGGCGTAATACCATCCGCCCGACATTCTTCATCGCGGCACCTAACCGGATTAATCCCATGCGTTTAAAACAGGCCGATTCCCCTATATTCCGCAAGCAAAGCGGACAGGGCGGCGCCACCTTGCTGGAATTGGCCCTGATAACGCCGGTGTTTCTCATGCTGATAATCGGCATCATTGAATTGAGCATGGCGTATTTTGCCAATATGACCATGCAGCACGCGGTGCGCGAAGGCGCGCGCTATGCCGTCACGGGGGCCAAAGACCTCGACCCCGACAGCGCCAACCAGCAGCGCTACCAGGCCGTGATACAAAAAATACGCGACAGCTCCATGGGCATGTATGACAAGGTCAGCCCCGTGATCTCCGTCAACGGCAGTGATGCGGTCGGCGCCGCCATGTTCGGCCAGGCCGGCGATATCGTCGTCATCTCCGTCGATTGCCGCTGGGCGTTTGCCACGCCGATGATCCGGGCCCTGTTCCGCGACGGCCAGGCGCATTTCGTGGTGGCCGCCACCATGCGCAATGAAAGCTTTGGCGGCCTGTGATGCGCGCCCGCCCTCCTGCGCCGCGCGCCGCGCGCGGCATCGCCGCCGTGGAATTTGCCATCGTTCTGCCGCTGCTGGCGCTGCTGCTGTTCATGCTGGCCGACCTGTCGCGTGCCATCCAGGCCAAGACCATCCTGCTCAACATCAGCCGCGAAGGCGCCAACCTGGCCTCGCGCTCCACGTCCGACCTGAGCGGCTCGGGCCAGGCCATCATGAATGCGCTGGCGGCCACCACCCCGCCGCTGGACATGAACAAGCGCGGCATGATCTACATCACCAAGATCATGGGCTACACGGCAAAGAGCGGCTTGCGCAATATCGTGCTGGAACAGTACCGCTGGGATGCCGGCGCCAGGGCCAGCGGCTACCTACCCGCCAGCCAGGTATGGCAATGCGGCAGCTGGAGCAATGGCACGTGCACCGGCATCGCCAAGGACGAGCATGCCCCCACGGTGGCATTGATGCAGAACCAGCTGGCCGATGGCGAACTGATCTACGCCGTGGAAACGTTCTATGATTTCGACATGCTGTTCGGCACCCTGAACTCTGGCAACAGCACGACGCCCGTGCTGGGCCCCAACCTCACTTCGATGACGGTATTCTGATGCGCATTCCACACAAGCGGCAAAGCGGCCAAGTGCTGATCATGGTGGCGCTGTCGGCCGTCGTCCTGATCGCCTCGGTGGGCCTGGCCGTCGATTCCGCCCTCGGCTACTTCGTCAAGGCCAAGCTCAATGCGGCCGTCGACGCGGCCAGCCTGGCGGCGGCGCGCGGCATTACCGCGGGCAATTCGGAAGCGGAACAGCGGGACAGCGCGCGCCAGTCGGCCAGGGAGTTTTTCGACATCAATTATCCGGACAACTTCCTGCTCTCGACGCCGGTCCTCGATCCCGTCGGCGTGGTGTTCGACAGGGGTACCGTCACCATCGACGTCTCGGCCACCGCCTCGCTGCCCGTCTCGCTGATGGGCGTACTCGGTTTCAAGACCCTGAACGTGTCCGCCAGCGCGCAAACCATCCGCAAGGACCTGGACATGGTGCTGGTGATGGACACGTCGCGTTCGCTGGAAAACAATGCGGACGCCGTGCGGGCGGCAGGCAAGTCCTTCCTGAACAAATTCAATTCCACGGTCGACCGGGTCGGCTTGCTGCATTTCGCTTCGGAAGCGCAAATCGACGTCCCGATCAGGCAGGTCGAGCGCGGTTTCGACCGCGATAGCATGACCATGAAAAATGGAAAGATCGATCAATTCACGTTTGTCGGCGGCACCAATTCTTCCGCCGGCATGTTCCAGGCGCGCAAACAGCTGAACGACATCGCGCAGGTCAACCGCTCCAGCCTGCGCGTCATCGTGTTTTTTTCCGATGGCTCGCCGGCGGCGTTTTCCGCGTACTTTCCCAACAAGGACAACAAATGCAAGGACGCAGGCGGCCTCGCCACCTTTCCGAAACTGCAAAACCCGGCATTGGCGGGCCTGTACAGGATGAAAGTGAGCGACTCGCTCCAATACGGCGATTGCGCCGCCAGTCAGATCACCGGACTTCCCGCATGGTATAACGCGAATAATGACGCGGCGCTGCGCGAGTTTCCCATCGTCACCAATACGCCCCGCGTCGTGACTTCTTCCACCGCAACGGCGCAAGCGCAGTGGACGAATGTGCACCGCGCCTCGCGCAACCTGGTTGAAGCGATGGCGGCAAAAGCGCGCCAGGAAGGCATTTTTGTCTTTACCCTGGGCATGGGCGCCTCGCTGAAAACCAAGGAAGGGCCGGACAACGAGCTGGGCGAAGACTTGCTGCGCTGCCTGGCCAACACGACCGATGCAAAAGCGGCTTGCCGCAAGCCGGCCGAACCCGTGGGCCTGTACTGCTATGCGGCCACCGAAAGCGAGCTGAGCCCATGTTTCACGCGGCTCGCCTCGGCCATCCTGCGCATTTCCAAATAAGGCCAGGCCGCCCTCTAGAAGGCGAAACAGCTGCAGCCCAAGGTGCCCCAGAAGCCGGAAAAGTCACTGATCGGCACGGCCGACTTGCGCGCCCGGTCGTGCGCATGCGCATGCACGCCGCAGGCGCCCGCGCACTGGTGCGGCAGCATGGCTTGCGCCGGCCTGGCCGCGGGCCGGTAATGGCCGGGCACCGTGCGCACGGGCGACCACTCGGGCAGCACGGGAATGGGCGGCGGCGCCAGGGTCGTGAATTCCGCCTGGCCGTAGACGACCTTGCCGCCCACCATGGTCAGCACGGATTCGATGGACTTGATCGCCTCTTCCGGCACCGTAAAGTAATCGGCCGACAGCACGCTCAAATCAGCCAGCATGCCCTCGCGGATGCGCCCCTTCTTGCCCTGCTCGCTGGAGAACCAGGCGCTGCCCGCCGTCCACAGCTCCAGCGCCGTGTCGCGCGACAACCTGCCCGCCACATCCGTCAGGGCCAGGCCGCCCACGGTGCGCCCCGAAACCAGCCAGTACAGCGCCGTCCACGGATTGTAGCTGGCGACCCTGGTCGCATCCGTGCCGCCGCCGACGGGCACGCCCGCGTCCAGCATGCGCTGCACGGGCGGCGTGGCCTTCGCCGCCTCCGCGCCATAACGCTCGACGAAATACTCGCCCTGGAAAGCCATGCGGTGCTGGATGGCCAGGCCGCCGCCCAGCGCTTTCACGCGGTCGATATTTTTCGGGCTGATGGTTTCCGCGTGGTCGAACAGCCAGTGCAGGCCGCCGAACGGCGTGTCGCGGTTGACCTTTTCAAACACGTCGAGCATGCGGCCGATCGATTCGTCATAGGTGGCGTGCAGGCGGAACGGCCAGCGCTGCTCGACCAGGTGGCGCACGACCTTTTCCAGTTCGTCTTCCATGCCGGCCGCCAGCTCGGGGCGCGGCTCGAGGAAATCCTCGAAGTCGGCGGCGGAAAACACCAGCATTTCGCCTGCGCCGTTGTGGCGGTAAAAATCGGTGCCGTCGCCGGGTTTCACCATGCCCGTCCACTTCTGGAAGTCCTGCAATTCCGCGCCCTTGTTTTGCGTGAACAGGTTGTAGGCGATACGGATGGTCAGCTGCTCTTTTTGCGCCAGCTCGTCGACGACCGCGTAGTCTTCCGGATAATTCTGGAAGCCGCCGCCCGCGTCGATGGCGCTGGTGATGCCGAGGCGATTGAGTTCGCGCATGAACTGGCGCGTGGAGTTCACCTGCAATTCCAGCGGCAGCTTGGGGCCTTTCGCCAGGGTCGCATACAGGATCATGGCGTTCGGCCGGGCGATCAGCAAGCCCGTGGGATTGCCCGATGCATCGCGCACGATCTCGCCGCCGGGCGGGTTCGGCGTATTTTTATCGTAGCCGACGGCGCGCAGGGCCGCGCGGTTGAGCAAGGCGCGGTCGTACAGGTGCAGGATGAAAACGGGTGTGTCGGGCGCAGCTGCATTGATCTCATCGAGGGTGGGCATGCGCTTTTCCGCGAACTGGAATTCCGTCCAGCCGCCCACCACGCGCACCCATTGCGGGTGCGGCGTGCGCAAGGCCTGTTCCTTCAACATGCGCAGGGCGTCGGCCAGCGAGGGCACGCCTTCCCAACGCAATTCCAGGTTGTAGTTCAAGCCGCCGCGGATCAGGTGCAGGTGCGAGTCGTTCAGACCGGGAATCACCGTGCGGCCACCCAGGTCGATCAGCTGCGTGGCGGGACCGCGATGACGGATCACGTCTTCGACGTCGCCCACGGCGAGGAATTTGCCATCGGCGATGGCGACGGCGGACGCCAGCGGCTGCGTCCTGTCGACCGTGTGGAAACGGCCATTGAGCAAGATCGTGTTTGCGTGCATGGGAACTCCCGGATCAGGTGAAAACACGGCCCCGCCGGCGGGCGGCAGAGCCGGAGTCAGTGAAAAATCAATGGCCTTCGCTGGCGTTGAACATGGATTTGGCGTAGATCAAGCCCAGGCCATAGCCGCCGCCGTGCGCCACGGCCGTCGCCACCGTCTCGTTGTAGGTCTCGCCGCGGGCCCAGTCGCGCTGCAGTTCCAGCAGGTATTGCACGGACGTCATGGGCTGCGCGCCCGCCTGTATCATGCGCTGCATGGCCATCGCATGGGCTTCGTCGGAGACGTCGCCGCTGGCGTCGGCGATCACGTACACCTCGAAGCCCTGCTCCAGCGCCGACAGCGCAGGGCCCACGATGCAGACGGACGTCCACAGGCCGGCCAGCACGATCTTGCCCTTGCCGTAGCCATTGACCTTGTCGGCGATGCGCGCGTCTTCCCAGGTATTCATGCTGGTGCGGTCGATCGGCGCCTGCTCGGGGAAGACGGACTGGATCTCGTCAAAAATAGGGCCGGAGAACGATTTGGCGGCCACCGTCGTCAGAATCGTCGGCACCTTGAATTGCGCCGCCGCCTTGGCCACCAGGGCCGCATTGTTGCGCAGCAAGGCCAGGTCGATCGAACGGGTGGCGAACGCCATCTGCGACTGGTGGTCAATCATGATCAGGGTATGATCGTTGGGAGTCAGCAGTTTGTGGGCGGCTTGGGCGGTGGCGATAGGCATGATGTTTTCCTTAGTGAAAATAATTGAATATGAAAAAAGAGAGGTACTTGTACGGCATTTCTGCTCCTGCCCTTGCGTCACGCTGTGTGTGCCGGGCCAGTGCTATGCAGTATGGACGAGATACTTTGAAAACAAAAACGGAAAGAATGCCAAGCTATGTGCAATTTTTTCGATAATGAAAAATAGCCGCTGCGGCGGCCTGTCAATCAAGGAGAAAACATGGGATTTGAATTCAGGATCGCGGCAAGCCTGGCGCCGCGCCAGCGCCAGCACCTCGAACAGCTGCTGGCGGCACTGCCGCAGGCGCCGCGCGTAACCGGCGCCGCCATGCCCGACACCGACGCCAGGCTGACGGACGCCGGCCTGTATATATGCCAGCACCTGCGCCCCGACCCGTGGCACGGCCTGGACGCCGTGCGCGGCTACCTCGAGGCGCAGGGCGTCAGCTACACCGTCGACGAGATCGACGACTAGGCTGGCTACAGCTGGCTACAGGGTTCCCTCCAGCATCAGCCGCCAGGTGCGGTAGCTGCCCGTATCGACCGTGCGCAGCAGGCTGCGCGCGCCATCCGCATACAGGCTGCGCGTGCGGTAATCCTGCCCCAGCAGGTTGGCGCCCGACAGGCGCAGGCGCAGCCTGTCGCTGACTTTCCATAGCGCGTACATATCGAGTTCGCGCTTGCCGCCCTGCCAGGCCAGCAGCTGGCCGGACTCGCGCGAGCGCCCTCCCGCCTGGTAATTCAGGTCGACGCCCAGGCTCAGGGGCAGGCGGGCCAGCTGGTAGTCCCCTCCCACGTTGGCGCTCCACGGCAATTGGCTGTCGAGGCGGCTATCGGGGCCGGGCACGGCATCGAGCCTCGACCAGTTGCGCGCCGCGTTGGCCCGCAAGTCCAGCGCGGGAGCGCCCGCCCACAGCGCCGTCAAGGGCAGCTTCGCTTCCAGCGCGATCGAGCGCACGGCGGCATGGCCATGGTTGACGGGCGTGCTCACCCAGCGCCCGTTGTCCTGGTACAGGCGCTCCAGCGTCACGTCGCTGATGCGCCGCAGCGAGGCGCTGGCGCCCAGCATGGCGCCCGCGCCCGGATAGTATTCATAGGCGGCATCAAGGCCCCAGGCCAGCTCCGGGCGCAGCGCCGGATTGCCCTGGGTGTCGGGATTCGTGGGACTGTTGCCATTGTCGACCGTGTACGGGCGCGGGATCAGCTCGAAAATCTGCGGCGCCTTGTAGGTGCGCGTAACGGCCAGGCGCACCTGCTGCTTGCCGCCGGACTTCCACAGGCTTTGCAGCAAGGGGCTCCATACCTGCGCGCGCACGTCGACCGGCTCGCCGCCGCCCGTGGCGCTGGCCGTGCGCCAGGTTTCCCAGCGCAAGCCCAGGTACAGCGACCAATGCGCGGACAGTTCCCATTCATCCTGCGCGAACAGGGCCAGGCGCCGCACTGTGGCAGCATAGTCTTCGTCGCTGAGCACGGGCGGCCCGCCCGGCTCCAGCTGGCGTTCGCGGCGAAAATCCGTGCGCCGCCGGTGCCCCGCATCCCAACCCGCCGCCAGCGTGTGGTATTCGCCCAGCGCGCGGCGGTAGGTGCCGCTCGCCTGCACGCCCACCTCGTCCAGGCCCGAATCGACCAGGCGCGTGATGCCCTGTCCCGGCGCCGCGCCGCGGCCCAGGAACTGATAATCATTGGCGCGGTGATTGATGCTGGCGCCCAGCTTCACGTCGAGACTGGCGCCATGGCCGAGCTTGCGCAGCCAGTGCAGGTCGCTGCGCACGGTGCTGCTGTCCTGGTTGAAATGGGCCTGGTTCTCCGGATAGGCGGTCGTGCCGCCCAGGTAAGCCGTTTCCTGCGCGTGGCGGCGGCTGGCCAGGCGGCGCACGTTGACCAGGCTTTGCCAGGCCAGGCTGCCCTCCCCCGCCAGCGCCCATTGCACGCGGGGCGCCAACTCGATGGCGTCGCTCGTCACGCGCTCGGTGAGCGGCACGTGGCGCACCACCGTGGGCGCGCCCGCTGCGTCGAATTCGCGGCTCCACTCGTCGAGCAGCGCTTCGCGTCCCGTATGGCTGAGCGTGCCGGCCAGCGCGTACGACCGGCGTCCATCCTTGTCCGACCACTGCACGGTGGCGCTGCCGGCGGGCATGCCGTGGCTGGCGGACGCGCCCAGCTTGAACGTGCGTTCGCGCCGCCCGCCCGACTTTTTCAGCACGATGTTGATGGAACCGGCGATCGCCTGGGTGGAAAATTCCGCCGTGGCGGCGCGCATGATTTCCACGCGCTCGACCAGTTCCGGGTCCAGGGCGTCGAGCGAAAAGCCGGGCGCCACGGGCACGCCATCGAGCATGATCAAGGTATAGCCCTGGCCCAGCCCGCGCATCTGGATTTGCCCGCCAGCGGCGCCCGCAGCCGCGCCGGATGGCCCGCCGATGGAAATGCCGGGCAGGCGCTTCAGGGCGTCGGACAGCACGCGGTCGCCCTGGCGTATCAATTCATCGTGGCCGACGACGATGGCGGCGACGGTGTCGTTGCGGCGCTGCTCCACTTTACCGGCATGGACCGTCACGGAAGGGAGAATGTCTTCGGCACGGACGTGCGCCGTCAACGGCAGCGCGAGGCTGCACAACAAGATACTCAATCGCATGGGGATTCCCGAAGAAAGGATATTTCAGTGAAAACCAAGAGCCTCACGCCGGGGCAGACCCTGCCGAGTCCGCCCCCGTTTGTTGTTCCTGGGTGACAAAATACCGTACGGCGTCAGCGGCCGAACTGCTCCTTGCGCATGCGCAAGGCCCGTTCGCTGGCGTTGGCATCCAGGCCGGCCAGCCAGCGCTGCGGATCTTGCACGCGGCCGTCCTGGCGTACCTGGAAGTGCAGGTGCGGCCCCGTCGCGCGGCCCGTGTCGCCCACCGTGCCGATGCGCTGGCCGGCCTCGACGATGGCGCCGTCTTCCAGCGCGACGCTGTCGAGGTGGACGTATACCGATTGCAGTCCGCCGCCATGGGCGATGTGCACGGCCTTGCCCAGCCAGTCGTCCTGCGTCACCGTGGCGATGCCATCGGCCACTGCCTGCACGGACGTGCCGCGCCGCGCCGCCAGGTCAATCCCGCGCAAGCCCTTCTGCGTGATGGGGCGCACCACGCCAAAGAAACCCGTGACGCGCATGGTGGCGAGCGGATTGCGCCACGGCGCATGGGCAGGTGCCGTGGCCGGAAGCGGGGCCGGGCTGGCAAAGGACGCGGCCGATGTCCAGGCCCGTGCGGGCTGTAAGGCCGGTGCCGGTTGTAAAGCCAGTGCCGGCTGCAAGGCCACGCTGGCCGCACCCAGTGCGCACAGGACCAGGCCCATGGCCAGCCGGGCGCGCCAGTGCATACTGGCGGCGCTGCTGTCGCGCATGCGGGCCACGCGCTCCAGCATGCTGTCGGGTTGGCCGCCAAACGCCAGGCCGGCAGGGGCACGGGTTTGCAGGCCCAGCTGGCGCACCAAGGCGGCCGCATATTCGCGGCGCTGCTGCTGCGAACGTCCAGCCAGCACATGGCGGTCGCAGCCCAGTTCCTGCGCCCAGGCCAGCTTGCCTGCGAGCCAGCGCGCTGCCGGGTTGAACCACAACAGCAGTTGCACGCCGCTGGCCAGCAGCTGGAGCATGGGATCGCGCCGGCGCGCATGCGTCAGTTCGTGTTCGATGACCAGTTGTTGCTGCTCGGCCGTAAATTGCCGCAAATGCGCGGGCAACAGCAAACGTTGCCGCCACACGCCCACCAGCATGGCCGAGATGGGCGCGTCGATTTCCAGTACGGCGGTGCGCTGGGCTTGCAGCTGGCGCAGTTGCGCCGGCGCAAACGCGCCATGCGCGGCCAGGGCTGCCGGCGCCAGCGGCTGCGCCGCCTGGAGCAAGGCCCGCAGTGCGCTGCGGCTACGCCAGCGGCGCCACGCCAGCACGGACAGAACCAGCGGATACACGCCCAGCCAGATCGTGGCCAGCATGCTCAGCCAGGCCGTCACCGATGGCGCTTCGACCAGCGGCGCTGGCATGGGCGCGGGCGCGGGCGCGGCCATCGGCAAAACCGCCTCGGGCGCTGCCTGCGCGGCGGCGGGCAAGCTGAACTCGGGAACCACGCTGATCTGCTGGCCCTGCGGCAACAGCGGCAGCAGGAACACGGCGGCCAGCACCAGCGCGGCCGCCAGCCACACGCTGCGCTGGGCGGCCAGCGCGGGCCAGCGCCCCTGCGCCAGGTGCAGCAAGCCTTGCAGCAGCAAGCCGGCGAACAGGCAGGCGGCCGTCGCCTGCAACAAGGTCAGGGCGAACAGGGTCATGGCCTATTCCTTCGCGTCCGCAGGCCAGTCCTGCAGCAGCTGCTCCAGCGCCGCCAGCTCCTGCTGGTCCACCAGTTTGCTGCCCGTAAACATACTGACCGGCAAGGGACTGTCGATTTCCATCACGCGCCGGCCAAAGTCGTGGGCGAACGCGGCCAGGGTGGCTACCTTGTCCACGTTCGCTTCATACACGAGCACGCCGTGCACGCTGCGCTGCAGCAGCATGCCCTTGTCCAGCATGCGCTCGAGCGTCTTGCGCGTTGACGAAAAAGACCAGCCCAGCTCTTCTTCCACGCGGGCATGCAATTCGCGCGCGGACAGCGGGTGGTCTTTCCACAAGGCTTTCAATAACGACAGTTCGGTGACGGAGGGCGTGTTCATGATGCATCCTTTGAGTGACTATTGACACAATTATGCGACAACAGTCACACGCACGCAAGCGGTATTTGCGACAGGTGTCGCATGCACTGGGCGCCTGTGCTAAAACTCGTCCCACTCATCGTCCCCCGGACGCTGTTTGCCGGCTGGAACTTGCGGCGCATGGCGCGCTGCGGGCTTGACGCTCAGGCGGGCGGGCGCGCGCGCCGCCTTGAGCGGCACGGGACGGCGCACGGCGGGCCGAGGTGACGGCGCCGCGATGGCGTCCACCTGCGCCGTCCTGAACACGCTCACCGCATCGGCCAGCCGCGCCGCCTGCTCCTGCATGGCTTCCGCAGCCGCGGCGGCCTCTTCCACCAATGAAGCGTTTTGCTGGGTCACATGGTCCATTTCGCTGATCGCCTGGTTGACTTGCTCGATGCCGGCCCGCTGCTCATCGCTGGCAGCCGAGATATGCCCGACGATGCTGCTGACCTTGTGCACGCTGTCGACGATCTCGTGCATGGTGTGGCCCGCTTCGTCGACCAGGCGCGCGCCGCTCTCCACCTGCGCGACGGAATCGTTGATCAGGGCCTTGATTTCCTTCGCCGCGCCAGCGGATCTTTGGGCCAGGTTGCGCACTTCCGTGGCGACGACGGCAAAGCCGCGCCCCTGCTCGCCCGCCCGGGCCGCCTCGACGGCCGCGTTCAGGGCCAGGATATTCGTCTGGAAGGCGATGCCGTCGATCACGGCGATGATGTCGACGATCTTGCGCGACGAGTCGTTGATCGAGCCCATGGTGTCGACCACCTGCGCCACCACGCTGCCGCCCTTGCCCGCCACGGCGGAAGCCGACGCCGCCAGGCCGTTGGCTTCATGGGCATTCTGCGCGTTCTGCTGTACCGTGCCGGTCAGTTCTTCCATCGACGAGGCCGTCTCTTCCAGCGAACTGGCCTGCTGTTCCGTGCGCGCCGACAGGTCGAGGTTGCCCGAAGCGATCTGGCGCGAGGCCGTGGCGATGGCCTGCGTGCCGCCGCGCACCTCGGTGACGATGCGCAGCAGGCTGGCCGTCATCTCCTTCAATGCCTGCATCAGCTCGCCTGTCTCATCCTTCGAGCGCACTTCCACCTGTACCGTCAGGTCGCCCTGCGCCACCTGCCTGGCCACGTCGATGGCTGAACGCAGCGGCCCGCTGATGTTGCGCGCCAGCCACCAGGCGATCAGGGCGGCCAGGATCAGCGCCGCCGCGCCGCCGCCCAGCAAGGTCCAGTGCGTGCGCGCCTGCAAGGCCGCCGCCGCTTCCGAACGCTGCGCCAGCAGCACCGTTTCCGCCTGGCTGATCTCGCCCAGCAATGCGCGCATGGCATCCATGCCCTGCTTGCCCCGGCCCTCCTTTTCCAGCGCCAGCACGGGCTCGATGGCCGCCGTGCCCTGCGCCACGGCGCGCCGCATGGCGATCACGGGTTCGAGCGCGCCGGCCAGCCAGGCTTGCTTGGCGGCATCGAGCTTCGCCAGGCGCTCCTGCTGGGCAGGATTGTCGCTGGTCAGGGCGCGCGCCTTGTCCAGATGCGCGCCGAACGCGGCCTGCCCCGCCTTGTACGGTTCCAGCGAGGCCTCCGCACCCGTGATCACATAGCCGCGCTGCCCCGTTTCCATATTGATCAGGCTTTCCAGGATCGCGCTGTTTTCAGCGAGTACCTGGTAAGTGTGGGTATTGATGGCATTGGCGTCGGCCAGCCGCGAGACGTTCAATGTGGCGACGGTGACCAGGGCGGCCAGCAACAGGACAATGGTGGCAAAACCGCCGTACAGGCGGGTGGCGATGCGAAGATCGGCAATACGCATGATAGTCCTCCGGGAGTGAACACTCCGGCGCCACGGCGAGTCCCGCAGATGGAGTGCTACAGGCAATAATAATGAAAAACGGTATGCAAAGGCGCACCGTGGCCATGTATTTCTTTTACCTGTGGTATTGCATACTTTAAACAAACTCGGCGGTTTTTTGCCATGCTGTTATACTTCGCGTGTGCGGCACATATGACCAGTCCCCTTGCCGCTGTCTTTCGACCCCTAATCTGATTGCCTGCGACTGGCGCCCCACGATGGCGACAGGCCGATCTCACAATAAAGTTACCATGTCCTTTTCCTCCCTCGGATTGTCCGACGCTATCGTACGTGCCGTTACCGAACACGGCTACACCGTGCCGACCCCGATCCAGTCGCAGGCGATTCCCGCCGTGCTCGCTGGCGGCGACTTGCTGGCCGGTGCACAAACCGGTACCGGCAAGACGGCCGGCTTTACCCTGCCCGTGCTGCACCGCCTGTCGACCGACAAGAATGGCGCTGCCATCACCAGCAACACCTCGACGCGCCCGATCCGCGCCCTGATCCTGGCACCGACGCGCGAACTCGCCGCGCAGGTCGAGGAAAGCGTGCGCGCCTACAGCAAGTACACCAAGCTGAACTCCACCGTGATCTTCGGCGGCGTCGGCATCAACCCGCAAATCAAGCAGCTCAAGCATGGCGTCGACATTCTCGTCGCCACGCCGGGCCGTTTGCTCGACCACATGGGTCAGGGCACCGTCGACCTGTCGAAAGTGGAAATCCTGATCCTGGACGAAGCCGACCGCATGCTCGACATGGGTTTCATCCGCGACATCAAGAAAGTGCTGGCCGTGCTGCCGCCGAAACGCCAGAACCTGCTGTTCTCGGCCACGTTCTCGGAAGAGATCAAGGCCCTGGCCGACGGCTTGCTGAACAAGCCGGCCATGATCGAAGTGGCGCGCCGCAATTCGACCGTGGAAGTGATCAAGCAAAAGATCCATCCCGTCGACCGCGACAAGAAGCACCCGATGCTGTCCTACCTGATCAAGTCGAACAACTGGACGCAAGTGCTGGTCTTTACGCGCACCAAGCATGGCGCGAATAAACTGGTCGAGCAGCTGGGCGCGGACGGCATCGGCGCCTTGGCCATCCACGGCAACAAGAGCCAGTCGGCGCGCACGCGCGCCCTGTCGGAATTTAAAGATGGCACCCTGCAAGTGCTGGTCGCCACCGACATCGCCGCGCGCGGTATCGATATCGACCAGTTGCCGCACGTCGTCAACTACGACTTGCCGAACATTCCGGAAGACTATGTGCACCGTATCGGCCGCACGGGCCGTGCCGGCGCCAAGGGCGAAGCCGTGTCGCTGGTCTGCGTGGACGAGCACGAAATGTTGAAAGACATCGAAAAGCTGATCAAGCAAACCCTGCCGCGTGAAGTCATCCCCGGCTTCGAGCCGGACCTGAACGCCCGCGCCCAGCCTGTGCAATTGCGCAGCGGCACCGGCGGCCACCGCAACAACAGCCGCGCGCCAGCCGGCGCCGTCGTGCGCGTAAAAACGGGCGGCAGCGGCGCCAAGCCACGCAGCGCCGGCCCATCGGGCGGCGGTGGCGGCGGCAACCGTTCGGGCAATGCGCCGCGTTCGGCCGCCTCCCACCGCTCCGGCGGCCGCGGCCGCTAAAACGCGGCCTGAAAGCTACTGCGCGGGGCGCTATTGCGTTTGCGTTGCTCGCCGTACTCCAGTACGGCTGCGCTACTCGACGCAATATCACTCCCGCTCGCTACGCTTTCAGGCGGCGTTTGTCTTTGTTAAAAAGACGAAAAAAACCGTTCCAGGACTTGCTTCTGGAGCGGTTTTTTCATGCACGCCACTGATTGGCAATTTGGGCTAGGATAGTATCCATCTTCCTCACCTGCGTGCCGCCATGCCGAACTTCGCTGCCAACCTCAGCATGATGTTTACCGAACTGCCTTTCCTCGACCGCTTTGCCGCCGCCAGGGAAGCGGGCTTCGATGCCGTCGAGTTTCTGTTTCCCTATGCCGTCGAGGCGCGGCAGATCGCCATGCGGCTGGAACGCCACCATCTGCAGCTGGCCGTGTTCAACTTTCCGCCCGGCGACTGGGAACACGGCGAGCGGGGCATCGCCTGCGACCCGCGCCGGGGCGAGGAATTTCGCACAAATGTGCAGCTGGCACTCAACTATGCGCTGGCGCTGGGGGCGAAACAGCTGCACTGCATGTCCGGCATCGTGCCGCCCGGCATGAGCCTGGAGCGTGCGCGGCAAAGCCTGATCGGCAACCTGCAATTTGCGGCCGACGCCTGCCGTCCGCACGGCATCAACGTGCTGATCGAGCCGATCAACCGCTTTGACATGCCCGGTTACTTTCTGAACCATAGTCAGCAGGCAGCCGACGTCATCGCCGACTGCCAGCGCAGCAATATCTTCCTGCAGTACGACATTTATCACATGCAGCGCATGGAGGGCGAGCTGAGCAACACTATCCGCGCCCTGCTGCCCCTGATCCGCCACATCCAGATCGCCGACACGCCGGGCCGCCACGAGCCGGGCACGGGCGAGATCAATTACCGCCACCTGTTCAAGCTGCTCGACCAGGTCGGCTACGTGGGCTGGGTCGGCTGCGAATACCGTCCCGCCAGCGACACCGTGGCCGGATTGGGCTGGCGCGAACAATTGACCACCGCCACGGGCACAACAGGCGCCTGATCGCAGCGCGCTTGCGCCCGCACAAGGCGGGCAACGCAGGTCGGCACGACAATACCTTTCCATACAGTATTTCCTGTCGAGAGGTGACGTGTCCACCCTGCCCGCCCGCCATCGCCGCGCCCTTTGCCATAACCTGTACCTGAGCCTCTTCCTGGCCGTCGCGCTGTGCGGCTGCGCCAGTGCGCGCACCGACCTGGCGCAAGTGCGCGCCCTGGCCGCCGGCACCGATGCCTTGACGGCCTTCGGCGAACTGTCGCAGCGCCACGTGGACAGCTACCAGCGCGCCCGCCCCTATCTGTCGCCCGCCGAAGACGCGCGCGAACGCCTGCTCGATGCGCAGCGCCGCGCCGCGCAAGCGGACGTCGCGCGCCTGGCGCAGGCCGTGCGCCTGTATCTGCAGGCGCTGGGCCGGCTGGCGAATGCCGATGCGTACGACGTGCAGCCGGAACTGGCCGGCGCCGGCGCCGCCATCCGCGCCTGGCCCGGCAGCGGCATCGACGACCGTCATGTCAGCGCCTACACCCTGTTGCTGCAGCAACTGTCGCGCCTGGGCGGCGCGGCCAGCCAGCAGGCGCACCTGGCGCAAGTGCTGCACGACGGCGACGCGCCGCTGCAAGCCTTACTGGCAGCGCTCGACAGCTTGCTGGCGCTGTACGACAAAAGCGGCGACAACGAGCGCGACATGGTGCTCGGCCTGCTCGACGTGGAAATCGCGTTTGCCGACACGCCGCAGCAGCGCCTGCTGGCCGTGCTGGCGAAAACCATGCAGCAAAGTAAAACCGAAGAATACCGGCTGCTTGGCTTGCGCCACACGCTGGCGCGCCGGCAACTGGCGGCACTGGCGCGCGACCACGCACAGCTGGCCGCCGCCCTCACCACCACGGAGGCAAGATGGACGGATCGGTAGGCAGGAGCAGCGGCAGCGAACGCCGCGAAGCGGCTCTCAGCAGCGCCATGCGCGTCGAGCAACTGGCCGACAGCCTGTCGCAGGCGGCTGTCACCCTGCACGGCGCCGTCATGCGCGCCATCCGCAAGCGCGCCAGCCAGGGAGAAAACGGCATTAGCCACAGCCAGGCACAAGCCGTCTTCGCCCTGGAAGTAGCCTTGCGCCAGCAAGCCAACCAGCTGTATGCCGATGCTGCCGGCCATACGGTAATGGGCCTGGAAACGGCGCAGCGCCAGCTCAGCGGCCTGCTCGACACGGTGCGCCTGCGCATCGCCCGCAACGACGATGTGCGGCACTGGATCAGCCTGTCGACGAGTTTGTTACATCTGGGCAGTGCCGTCCTGGCCGGCAATCCCGAGCGCATCCTCAGCACGCTGGGCAAGGTGCGTGAGCGGCTGCAAGAGATGGCGCCGGACTGATTGAAATCGGCCGGCGAGCGCCTATACTGGGACGTCCCCGCCTGGCAATCGTGCCTGCGGGGCGATTGCCAGAGGAGACCAACATGCGTATCGAACCGTATTTGCAATTCAATGGAAACTGCGCGCAAGCGCTGGAATACTACCGGCAGCACCTGCATGGCACGGACCTGTGCCTGATGCCGTATCGCGGCACGCCGATGCAGGAGCAAGTCAAGGAAGACTGGTATGACAAGATCATGCACGGCTCCGTGCAGCTGGGTCCCACCATGCTGATGGGCTCTGACGGCGGCTGCGACGAGGGCGCCAAGGGCATGAGCGGCAGCTCGATCTGCCTGACCGTCGACACGCCGGAGGAGGCGGAACGGGCCTTCGCCGCGCTGGCGCGTGACGGCGCCATCCAGATGCCCATGGAAGAAACGTTTTGGGCCAAACGCTTCGGCATGCTGAAAGACCAGTTCGGCGTGGCCTGGATGGTCAACTGCCTGAAAGAGCCAGCATAGAACGGCCCGCGCCTGCCTGCGCCGCGTCAAACGCGGCGCGGGTAGTAGCGCAAGCAGAAGCGCCCATCCTGGACTACCATAGAGGAGAGACTCCTATCGGGGACAGCCATGAATGGATTGCCGCAAGACCAGCTACAGCGCCTGCAAGGCGTGCTGGAGCAACGCAAGCTGGCGTTGCTGGAACAGATAGAGAACGAAGCGGCCGAAGCGGACGCGCGCGCCTCGCTGCTCAATGAAATCGAAGCCTCGCCGGCCGACAACGCCAGCGTGCGCACCTTGAACGCCCTCGTCAGCGAAGCGGCCGAGCACAATCAGGCGCAACTGGCCATCATCAAGCACGCGCTGGCGAAGTTTGCCGACGGCAGCTACGGCCTGTGCGACAACTGCGGCGAAGCCATCGGCCTGTCGCGCCTGAACGCCCGCCCCGAAGCGCGCCTGTGCATCGATTGCCAGACCCGGCTGGAAAAGGCACGGCGCGCCATAACATGACCCTAGCTTAACGGCGGCACGACAACAAAGGGCAAGGCATCGCTGCCCTGCCCCCTGTTTTCCAGCGTAATTACCATGCTGCCTGCCGTCCTCCGCCAGCGTCTATGCGCCGGCTGGGTGGATGGGTCTCCTCTACTGCCATTGCCTCTATGCAAGCTGTACGCTTGCTTAACTCATGTGCTGTCCGCCATTGATGGCGATGTTGGCGCCCGTGACGAATGCCGCCTCGTCGGACGCCAGGTAAGCGACCAGGGCCGCCACCTCGTCCGGCTCGCCCAGGCGGCCCAGGGGGATTTGCGGCAAGATCTTCGTTTCCAGGATATCGGCCGGCACGGCCGTCACCATCTGCGTGCGCAGGTAGCCGGGCGACACGGTGTTGACGGTGATGCCGTGGCGCGCCACTTCCAGCGCCAGCGCCTTGCTGAAGCCATGCACACCGGCCTTGGCGGCCGCGTAGTTGCACTGGCCAAACGCGCCCTTCTGGCCATTGACGGACGAGATATTGATGATGCGTCCCCATTTCTTTTCCAGCATGGGTTCCAGCACCTGCTTGCTCATGTTGAACAGGCTGTCGAGATTGGTCCGCATCACCTCGGACCAGTGCGGCAACTCCATCTTGCGCATGCTCTGGTCGCGCGTGATGCCGGCGTTATTGACCAGCACATCGATGCGGCCGAACTGCGCCAGCACCTTGCCGACGGCTTCGCTGCAGGCAGCAAAGTCCGTCACGTCAAGGGCCAGCGGATGAAAATAATACTGCTGCGCCTGCTGCTCGTCGAGCCAGCTTTCCACCCGCGTGTTGCCCGGCGTATGCGCCGCCACGACGGCAAAGCCCGCCGCATGCAGGCGCCGGCACAAGGCCGTGCCCAGGCCGCCCATGCCGCCCGTGACCAGCGCTACCTTTTGTTCCTTCATGACTGTCTCTCCCCGCTTGTTATGGTTGTTCTGCGTGGCATCAAGTGTAGGAGCAGTTTTTATTGCCAGCCTTGCGCCAGATCAAGTGCCCAGCCTGATGCAGTCGTGCGCGGCCGGCACCCCGGACTGTGCCAGAATGGCCCCTACTGCACAGCGAGAGGACAGGCCATGACGTACAAAACCGTATTGCTCCACATCGACGACAGCGCCGGGCGCGCCGCCCGCATCGAAGCGGCGGCCAGCATCGCCCAGGCGTGCGGCGGCCACCTGACGGGCGTGGCGCTGACGGGCGTGTCGCGCCTGCTGTACCAGCACCAGCCCGACCTCGATGCCGACCCGAACCTGAGCTTGCATCTGAATTTCCTGCGCGACCGCGCCACGCGCGCCCTCGACGGTTTCGAACAGCAGGTGCGCGCGGCAGGCGTCGCCTCGTTCGAACAGCGCGTCGTCGACGACGAGGCGGCGGGCGGCATCAGCCTGCTGGCCCGCTATGCGGACCTGGTCGTCATCAGCCAATACAATGCCAAGGATAAATCGCCGTCCGTGATGCGCGACTTTCCCGCCTATGTGCTGCTGCATTCGGGCCGGCCCGTGCTGATCGTGCCGTATGCGCCGCCGCTGCCCCTGCTGGCACCGCCGGCAGCGGCGCGCAATGTGCTCATTTCCTGGAACGCCAGCAAGGAAGCAAGCCGCGCCGTGACCGCCGCCCTTCCCCTGCTGCAGCGCGCCGGGCAAGTCCACGTGGCCATCTTCGACGCCCAGGTGCATGCGGCCGAGCACGGCGAACAGCCGGGCGCGGAACTGGTGCACTACCTGGCGCGCCACGGCGTGGAAGCGCGGCTGCATTTGCTCGATGGGGGTGGCGTGCGGCGCGGCGATATCGGCGAGGCGCTGCTGTCGCAGGCCGCCGACCTGTCGGTCGACTTGCTGGTGATGGGAGCGTATGGCCATTCGCGCCTGCGCGAAACCATCCTCGGCGGCGTCACGCGCACGATTCTGCAGAGCATGACGATCCCCGTGCTGATGGCGCACTAGGCCTTTGCTAAAACGGTCGGGCTAGCCGCCCTGCCAGGGCTGGCTGCGGATCTTCGCCACCTGGCGCTGCGCCAGCCACTGCCACAGCTGCAGCGCGTCGTCCTGCGGCAGGGCCGACATGTGGCGCGGACTGGCCAGGGCAATTTCGCAATCGCGGTCCGACCATTCCTCGAAAGTGACTTCGCCTCCGCTAGCGACTTCGACCTGATACATCAAGCCATCGTCGTAGCCAAAGCGCAACAAGACGGCGGCCGGGCTGCCATCCGGCGTGACGGCGCCGCCGCGGTACACCTCGGCCAGCGCATCGGCCAGCTGTGCCGGTGAGGGCGCGCAGATGTCGCGCCCATCGGCCCGTGTCAGAATGAACCATGCCTGTGTCATGACGCGCCCTCCTATCCATACTCGTTAGCATGCGAGGCAAGTACTACGGGCAGTCACCTTGGTCCAGTGTCACTTCGGGCGCGCGGAAACTATCCCTGTCGGCATTGTTTACCAATAATTACTCATACTAACAAGGATCATACCTAAATTTCGTGCAGCGCGGAATTTATGCATATGGCACCACAGAGGCGTTGATTCACGCCACCAGCACGGGAATGCTGAGCGGATCGAAGTCATGCCAGTCGCCATTGGCGATCGTGCCTTCCGCTTCCTCGATATGCTCGGCGCCCAGCCGGTGCAGTGTCTCGAGCGCCCGTTCGCGCTCTTCGAGGCCGCCCAGCGCCACGGCGATCAGCATGCCCGGATGGCGCGGCTGGCGGTGGTTTTCGCCATGTTTCTCGGGCTCGCCCGCCTCCTTCATCTTGTTGAAACTGTAGAGTGAGCCCACATGGGCGCCCACCAGCGCGCCCACCACCGGCCCCAGCGGCCCCGTCGCCAGGGTGGTGGCCGCGCCGATGCCGGCACCGACGGCGGCCCCGACGGCCACGCCCTCGACCACGCCTTCCGGCGTCTCCTTGGCGCCCGGCGAGACGTCGCGGTCGCCGCCGAGCGCATGCAAATCATGCTGGCCCGGCTGGTTGACAAAGAAGGCGCTGATGCGGCTGTCAGGAAAGCCCGCCTGGTTCAGGGCGGCGCGCGCGGCGTCTATCTGCTCCTGCAACTGAAAATGACCTGCGATGATGCGTGACATGATACGGCCCTCCTGGTCGGCTGCGGGCGCCCCGTGCGCCACTCCGATAGCGTGCGCCGGACAACGCCAAGATACCGTTCGCTTGCGCACACAGCCCAGAAATCCTCAGGCCGGTGCCCCATATGGGCTGCGGATATCGGCCAGGAATTGCTGTGCGCGCACATGCTGCGGCCGCGCAAAGAACTCCTCGGGCGCGGCCCGTTCCAGCACTTGCCCGTGGTCCATGAACCAGACGCGGTCCGCCACTTCGCGCGCGAAACCCATCTCGTGCGTCACGCACACCATCGTCATGCCGCCGTGCGCCAGGTCGCGCATCACGTGCAGCACCTCGCCCACCATTTCCGGGTCCAGCGCGCTGGTCGGCTCGTCGAACAGCATCAGCGGCGGCTGCATGGCCAGCGCGCGGGCAATCGCCACCCTCTGCTGCTGCCCGCCCGACAAGGCCGCCGGCATGGCGCGCGCCTTGTGTGCCAGCCCCACGCGCTCCAGCAGGGCCAGCGCGCGCTCCTCGGCTTCGCGCCGGGCGAGGCCGCGCAAGCGCTGCGGCGCCAGCGCGCAATTGTCCAGCACGGATAAATGGGGAAACAGGTTGAATTGCTGGAACACAAAACCGATACGCGAGCGGAAGGCATTCACGTCCAGCCCCGGCGCGTGGATATCCTGGCCCGCCACCGCGATGCGCCCTGAGGCGATGGGCTCCAGGCGGTTGATGGTGCGGATCAGGGTCGACTTGCCGGAGCCGGACGGCCCGCACACGACCAGCACCTCGCCCTTGGCCACGTGTTCATTGATCTCGCGCAAGGCGTGATAGTCGCCATAGTATTTGTTGACGTTGTCAAAGTTAATCATGCTGCCGCTTTCAGGAGACGCGCCTGGCGCCGCTCGAGCCAGAAGGCGGCGCGCGACAGGCTGAAACACAAGACAAAATACGTCATGCCCAGCAGGAAATACACTTGCACGGGCTTGGTCAGCACGAGGCCGTTCACTTGCGACGCGATGAACGACACCTCGGCCAGGCCGATGATGTACCCGAGCGAGGTTTCCTTGATGGTCGAGACGAACTGGTTGACCAGCGAGGGCAGCATGTGGCGCAGCGCCTGCGGCAGCACCACCGAGCGCATGCTGTCCAGATAATTCAGGCCCAGCGAGCGGGCCGCCTCCACCTGCCCGCGCGGCACGGCTTGCACGCCGGCGCGCACGATTTCCGCCAGATAAATGCCGTCGAAGATGACGAGGGCGGCCAGCATGGTGCCGAATTGCCCGCTTTCATGCCCCGTGATGCTGGGCAGGAAGAAATACGCCCAGAAAATCACCAGCAGCAAGGGGATGCCCCGCACCACGTGGATCAGTACGGCGACGGGCCAGCGCAACAGCCGCCAGGGACTCAGGCGCGCCAGCCCCAGCAGCAGGCCGAAGGGCAGGCTCAGCACCAGCGCCAGGCTGGCCAGCACGACCGTCAGCGCCAGGCCGCCCAGCGGCCCCTCGGGATAGCGTCCCACGAGGAAATACAGCCAGTAATCATGGAGGAGTTCCAGCATCAGGACACCTTCTTTTGCAGCAAGGCCGCCAGGCCGGCGATCAGCAGCGAGACGGCCAGGTAGGCCGCGCTGGCGAAGACGAAGGCATCGACGCTGCGGAACGAGGCCGCTTCCACGCGCTGCGTCTGGTACATCAGCTCGGCCACGCCGATGACGGTGGCGATGCTGGTGTTTTGCCACAGGGTCAGGGTTTGCGACAGCAGCGGCGGCGCGGCCAGCCGCAGCGCCTGCGGCACGATGCACAGGCGCATGGTGGCAAGAAAACTGAAGCCCAGCGCCCGGCCCGCCTCGAATTGCTGGGCGGGAATGGCGCGGATGCCGCTGCGGATGTCTTCCGCCATGTAGGCGGCCGTATATAAAGTCAGGGCCGTGACGGCGCTGGCGGCTTCGATATTGCCGGCATACAAACGCTCCTTCCACGCATCGGGCAGCAATTCGGGCGCGCCGAAATACCAGAACAGGAAGTGGGCCAGCAAGGGCACGTTGCGGATCAGCTCGACATACGCGGCGCCCAGGCCATTGAGCAGGCGCGACGGGGCCAGCCGCAGCATGGCCACGCCGCAGGCCAGCGGCAAAGACAAGAGCAAGGTGATGCCCATCAGTTGCAAGGACAGCAGCAAGCCGGAAACGAGCCAGTCGCGATAGTCGCCGGACAGCAAAAAGGTCAGATCAAATTGGAACATGATGGTGAAATATCATTGATGCCTAAGAAAACCGTAGCGAGCGGCAGTGATTTGTGGCTGAGAAGCGCAACCGTGCTGGAGCACGGTGAGCATCGCAGGCCGCAAAGCGCGCCGCGCAGTAGGTTTGCTTAGGCGTCAATCTTGTCCGATTCGATCTTGAAGGTCCGTTTTTGAAACTTGACGTTGCTCGTCGGGCCATACCATTTGAAGAACAGTTTTTCCGCCTCGCCCGATTTTTCCAGTCCGCGCAGCACCTGGTCGACGGCTGTTTTCACGCCCGTCTCGCCCTTGCGGATGCCGAAGGCAAACACTTCCTGGCTGATGTTTTGCGGCAGCACAATATAGTCTTTTTGCGCGGCGCCCAGCTTGGCGTAATTGTTCAGCAGGGAGACTTCATCGTCGACATAGCCAACGCCCTTACCTTGCTGCAAGCCCAGATAAGCCTGGCCCGCCGTCTCGAACGTCACCACGTCCACGCCGGGCACGGCCTTGCGGATATTCGGTTCCTGCGTGCCGCCCTTGACGGTCAGCACTTTCTTGCCGGCCAAGCCAGCGACCGTCGTAATATGGCTGCTTTTTTTCACCAGCACGCGCTGGCCCGTGTAAAACGTGGACAGCGAAAAATCGACGAGCGCTTCGCGTTCCTTGTTGTGCGTCAAGGACGCCGTCAGGATATCGATGCGGCCCTGCTGCAGTTCGGGAATGCGGGCGGCCACGGCCAGCTGCTTGATCACGGGCTTGACGCCCAGGCCCTGGGCGATGGCGCGGCACAGGTCCACTTCATAGCCGACCAGCTGGCGCGACTTGGCGTCGATGAAACTGTTCGGCTCGTCCGTGCCCAGGGTACCGCAGACCAGTTCGCCCTTCGCCTTGATGGCGGCCAGCTGGTCCGCTTGCGCCACTTGCGTGAAAGCGATGGAAGTGAAAAGAAGCGCTGCGAAATGAAGGCGGGTCTGCATGGGATTCCTCTGGTGGATAACGAATGCCGCCATTAGACCGCAACGTTATTATTTCCAAAAAGGAATCTTTTCAGCCTTGCTTATGAGTAAATCATGTAAGGCGCTGCCGCCTACCAGTGGGGCGCGTAATTGGGAAACGGCGAGGCCATGTGTTCGGCTTCCACGGGCGGCGCCATCCAGTCGCGCGGATCGACCTTGTAGTACTGCAAGAATTGCGCGTACAGTTCTTCGTGGTGCTCGGCCATCTGGTATGGCTTTTCAAAGAAGGTTTCCGTCGCCACGGCAAAGAATTCGGCGGGATTCGTGGCGCCGTAGTGGTCCATCACGCTGTGCTGCTGATAGATGGCATCGTGGCGCAGGTTGTCGAAGTCGCGCGACAACACGGTGGCCCAGCTGCGGTAGCTCGACACGCTGGGCAGGTAGGGCGCGCCATTCGCGGCGCCCGATTCGCTGTCGAGCTGGTGGGCGAATTCATGCAGCACGACGTTGTGGCCATCGGTCCAGTCGGCCGCACCGCGCTGCACGTGGTCCCAGGCCAGCACCACGCGGCCATCGCCCCAGGATTCGCCCAATAAACCATTGGCCGATGGCGTGACGACGCCGCCCGGCCCCACTTCATCGCGCGTAACGATGAATTCCGTGGGATACACGAGGATCGTGTCGAGTTCCGGATACACCTGGGTCTGGCGATTGAGCAGCAGCAAGCACGCCTGGCCGGCAATCGTGTAGCGCATCTCGTCCGTGATCTCCAGGCCGCCGCAACCGACGAATTTCTTCTGGTACAGGAATTGCACGACCAGACGGCGCAACTGCTGCTGCAGCGGGGCCGGCATGCGCGGATACACGGGGATATTCTTTTCCAACACGGCCAGGCCTTCCGGCGGCAAGGGCCTGGACAGGGCACGCTTCAAGCGCCAGCGGGGGAACCATAATGAAAAGACGATGGCGGCCGTGACGAGGGCGATCCACAGCAACGGGTTCATGCGGCGGCCCGTTTCAGGCAGCGCAATGGCGGGGACGATAACAGGGCGGCGTAGGCAGACAAGGACAAGCTCCTTCAAGTGAACCCGCGCGTTGCGGGCAGCAGTCCAGCCCACATGGGGTTGATTAATATCTTTTCAATCCGCCCAGCTCAAAGGGCTTGCCCCAACGCCAAAAGCCGGGTTGTCACCCGGCTTTCGACATGTGTCTGATCATACGAACCACAAACCACGCCTGCCGGCCGTCAAGCGGCCTGCCAGGCGCAAGGTTTATTCAGCCGATTTTTGCTGTGGCGCGCCAAACAGGGCGGCGACCAGCGGATCGCGCGTCACGGGACCGCGGTTGACGCGGATGGCGTAATGCGTGTCATCGGCCAGGATGTGGAAGTGGCGGCCGCTGCCGGCCATGCTTTGCTCGCGCAAGCCGGGACGGTCCTTGCGCGGTGGCGCGCCTTCGCGTTTCGGCTGGACGATGGCGGCCAGGAAGGCGCGCACGCGCTCGGGATCCGGCGTCAGCTGGTACACTGCCTTGCCCAGGTAGGTGGCGGTGCCTTCGATGTAGCGGGCCAGTTCGATCACGCCCGCTTCACGCAGGTCGCGGATGTATTTGCGGGCGCCCGATGGCGAAAACTTGAGGAACCAGGCGATTTCGTCAGCCAGCATCTCGTGCAGCGACAATTCGCCGATCAGTTTTTGCATGTTTTCGATGCGGCGCAGGGTGGCCGACGTCGAGCGCACGCGCTCGATCGGTGCCATGGAAATAGGATTCATGCGTTCCGGGGGGATAGGTGCTGCGCGTTCGACCATTTGCGAGCCTTTTTCGGGGCTACGAAGTTCCTGGTGCGCTGCCTTTAATTCGCTCTTCACGTGAGACTGAGTCATTGCATGCATTTGAATACTCCTTTTAAACGATTGCCGGTAGCCCGGATTGTTAAGTTCTTGGCAATTTTTATACCAGAACACCACGAATCCTGAGCGTCTGGGCACAGAATGCCATCCTGCTCCGCACTGGTCTGTGCGTTAACGAACATTAGAAGCAAGAAAGTGAAAAATATTGCCTTGCTGAATTATTTCTCTTGAGGCATCTATAAAAGACATTTAAACCGCTGTGCCTCGATGCGCGCACAAAGTGAAATAGCGAACAGAAGCGTCGGCATTCTTGCAATAAATTCAAGCTTCGCGCGCGGCACCCGCCGTCCGCATCGCGCCAATCTTGATACTTTGCAAAGGAACCATCATGAACATGCCTACTCTGCTGGCCGCCGCCGCCCTGATCACCTTGTCCGCCTGCAAAAAACCGGCCGAAGCACCGCTGCCTGAAACGGCGCCCAACCCTGCTTCCGCCCCACAAGTGATGCCCCCTCCCGTCACGCCAGCCGCGCCGGAAACGGGCCCGGGCAGCACGACGCCGCCTGCCCCGCTGACCGATCCGGCCACCGCGCCGGCCCTGCCGCCCGCCACGGCGCCGAAATAAGGCCCGCCAAAGGCGACCGATCAGGCGCACCTGCGGCGCCGCCCCTACTCCACGGGGGAGTTACGCGTTGCCAGCCTGTTTGCAACGCGTTTTTTTACGATTGGAGTCGGCCGCGCCCTGAAGGTTCACCGGCATGCGGCACCGCAAGCCGGCACCGGACCAGCCAATCAAAATGCGGCAATCCGCACAGTCTTTCCCTTCGCCGTGCGGAAAGACGGAATCTCGTCATTTCCCATTTTCAATAGATTCAAATTAAACCTTTATAAACAATCACTTGCAATAAACGCCAAAATGCGCTCCACTGGCACGGAAGATGCTTTTATATTTTCATAACCGCCACCAGAGCGGCAGCCTTACCCAATATAAAAACCATCTACCTTTTTTTGGAGACAACAGCATGGCACGCACCTTCCGCATCTCGTCCTTCCTCAACACCAAGGCACTGGCCGTGGCCGTCGCACTGGCCGCGCAATTCCCGCTGGCCGTCCATGCGGCCGACCTGGTCCGTCTGGGCAACCTGAAATTCGCCCATTACGGCGCCGTCGCCTACATGAAGGAAATCGCGCCGAAGTACGACCTGAAAATTGAAGAACGCATCTTCGCCAAGGGCCTCGACATCGTGCCGGCCATGATCGCCGGCGAAATCGACGTGTCCGCCAGCGCGCTGGAAGCGGCCATCACGGGCCGCGCCACGGGCTTGCCCGTGTACCTGGTGGGCGGCTTCGCCAAAGGCGGCGTGCAGATCGTCGGGCGTCCCGACCTGAACATCAAGGATATTGCTGGCCTGAAAGGCAAGAAAGTCGGCGTCACGCGCGGCGGCCCGCAGGAAATCCTGCTGTTTGCCGAATTGACCAAGGCCAAGCTGACCTGGTCCGACAAGCCGGGCAAGGACGTGCAGATCCTGTACATGGGCTACCCTGACCTGAACCAGGCGCTGCTGACCAAGGATATCGACGTCATGAGCCAGTCCGAACCGTACTCGACGCAGGCGATCCACAAGAAATACGGCGCGGCCATCATCAAACCGTATGACACGCCGCTGGGCGAGCCCGTGCGCGCCCTCGTGATGACGGAAAAGATGTACAAGGAAAAGCCGGCCGTGGCCCAGCGCTTCATGGATTGCTTCGTCGCCGCCACGCGGGCGTTTTTGGCCGACCCGAAACTGGCGGAAAAATACGTGCGCGAATCGATGTTCAAGAACCAGATCACGACCGAGGATTACCGCGATGCCATCGACAACGCCATCTTCACGGAAGACATCACGCAAAGCCACGTGCAGCTGACCACCGACTACATGGTGAAATTCGGCGTGGGCCGCATGGCCAAGGCGCCTGCCGCCAAGGATTGGGTCAAGCTGGACCTGCTGGAAAAAGCCAAGAAGTCCTATGTCCCACGCTAACCACGACCTCGCTAATCTGAAAGTATTACGATGAATATGCAAATGATGAAACGCTTCGCGCACGGCGCCGCCGTGCCCGCTGCTGCATTGCTTCTTTGGCAAGCCATGTCGACCTTCGGCTGGATCAACCCGCAAATCCTGCCCTCGCCCGTGGCCGTGCTGGTGAAGTGGTATGAATACCTGATGCCGATGCAAGCGTACACGCCCGAAGCGGGCAACTACCTGGTGTGGATGTTCTCCGGCGAATTGCCGCACGACGCCTGGGCCAGCCTGTCGCGCGTGCTGGGCGGCTTCGCCATCGGCGCCGGCCTGGCCTTGCCGCTGGGATTGCTGATGGGCACCAACAAGACCATCTATAAACTGTTCGACCCGCTGGTGCAGGTGCTGCGCCCGATTCCGCCGATCGCCTACATTCCGCTGGCGATCCTGTGGTTCGGCCTGGGCAACCCGCCCGCCTTCTTCCTGATCAGCATCGGTTCCTTCTTCCCCGTGCTGATGAATACCATCGCCGGCGTGCGCCAGGTCGACGGCATTTATATTCGCGCCGCGCGCAACCTGGGCGCCAGCCAGATGACCATGTTCCGCCGCGTCATCTTGCCGGCAGCCACGCCGTATATCCTGGCCGGCGCGCGCATCGGCATGGGCACGGCCTTCATCGTCGTGATCGTGGCCGAAATGATCGCCGTCAATAGCGGCCTCGGTTTCCGCATCCTCGAAGCGCGCGAGTATTTCTGGTCTGACAAGATTATCGCCGGCATGTTTACCATCGGCCTGTTCGGCCTGGCCATCGATATGGCCATGAATGCCCTGAATAATCATTTGCTGCAGTGGCACCGCGGCCTGGAACACTGAGAGGAACGGCCATGACCACGATCAATATCAATGCAGTCAATAAAATCTTCACCACGGGCGGCGCCGACGTCATCGCCCTGAAGGACATCAACCTGGAAATCGCCAGCGGCGAGTTCATCTGCCTGCTGGGGCCGTCCGGCTGCGGCAAGTCGACCTTGCTCAACGCCATCGCCGGTTTTTCGCAGCCGACGTCGGGCCAGATCCTGGCCGGCGGCAAGCTGATCACCGAGCCCGGTCCCGACCGCGGCATGGTGTTCCAGGAATACGCGCTGTTCCCATGGATGACGATTGAAAGCAATATCGCTTTCGGCCTGGAAATCGCCGGCAAGACGCAGGCCGAGATCAAGGAACGGGTCGACATGTTGCTGAGTATGCTGGGCTTGACGGAATTCCGCGCCCGCTACCCGAAAGACTTGTCCGGCGGCATGCGCCAGCGCGTGGCGATTGCCCGCGTGCTGGCCCTCGATTCGCCGATCATGCTGATGGATGAACCGTTCGGCGCGCTCGATGCCTTGACGCGGCGCAACCTGCAAGACGAATTGCTGAAAATCTGGAAAGTCTTCGGCACCACCATCGTGTTTGTGACGCACTCGATCGAGGAATCGATCTACCTGGCCGACCGCACCATCGTCATGACCTACCGTCCCGGCACCATCAAGCGCGACGTGGCCATCGACCTGCCCCGCCCGCGCGACCCGAGCGACCCCGAGTTCAACCGCCTGAAACGCATGCTGGGCGAGATGGTGATGGAAGAGCAACAAAGGCATCATAATGCGGAGACGATGGCAAGTACGGCAGACTAAGTAATGGGGTCAGACCCGGCGGGTCTGACCCCAGATTGCCCACGCACGGGCATAAACATACACACGGAGCACCATGGCATTCGGCAAATGGACCCTGAGACCCGCGCTCGGCCCCCTGCTGGCCGTAGGCTCGCTGGTCGTGCTGACGTGGGTGTCGTATGCCTGGGTCAAGCAGCGCCAGCTCGATGAATTGCACCGCACGCTAGATTCGCGCGCGGAACTGTATGCGGCGTCCATCGGCGGCGCCCTGAACAAATACGAATTCCTGCCCCTGGCCGTGGCCCAGAGCGATGCCGTGGCGCAATTGCTGGAGCAGCCCAGCGCCGACAAAGTCACGCAGATCAACGCCTACCTGGTCGACATGAATCGCCGCGCGGGCGCCTTTGCCGTCTACGTGCTCGACGACAAGGGCACGACCCTGGCATCGAGCAACTGGCAAGACCGCAGCTCCTACGTGGGCGTCAATTACGGCTTCCGCCCGTATTTCAAGAACGCCATTGCGGGCGGCATCGGCCGCTTCTACGGCATCGGCTTTTCCACCTTCGAAGCCGGCTACTTCATTTCGCAGCCCGTGCAGCGCAACGGACGCATCCTCGGCATCGTCGCCGCCAAGGTCAACCTGGACTGGATCGAGCAATCGTGGCGCACGCCGGGCGCGGGCGAACAGATCTGGGTCAAGGATGCGAATGGCGTGATCATCCTGGCCACCACCCCCGCCTTCAAGTTCAAGACCCTGGCGCCTTTGTCGCCGGCCGCCAAGAAAGACATCAGCGAACAGCGCCAGTTCCTGCAAGAAAATCTGCCCATCCTGCCGCACAAGGTGCAGCGCCAGTTCGCCGATGGCGCCAGCGTGATGACGCTGGAACGCCCGCAGACGAGTGACTCCCCCGCCCTGTCCGGCAGTGCCGACAAGGCGGACTATCTGGCCGTGAACCGCGTGCTGGGCCCGCTGCAATGGCAAATTACCGTGCTGGCCGAGCTCGACCAGGTGAATGAGGCGGCGCGCAACGCGGCCATCGCCGCCGCGCTGGGCTGGGCCTTGCTGCTGCTGGCCCTGATGTATGCGCGCCAGCGCCGGCGCCGCATCGCCGACAAGCTCAATGCGCAGCAGACGCTGGCCCGTGCCTATGAACAGCTGGAAATCAAGGTCGAGCAGCGCACGGCCGACCTCGTGCACGCGAACGGCCGCCTGCAGGCGGAAGTGGCCGAGCGCGAGCGGGCCGAGCAGACCTTGCGCTACGCCCAGGCGGAACTGGTGCAAAGCGGCAAGCTGGCAGCCATCGGCCAGATGGCGGCCGGCGTCACGCACGAGCTGAACCAGCCGCTGGCCGCCCTGCAGACGTTTTCCGACAATGCCAAGGTCTTTTTGGCACGCGGCCAGATCGACGACGCGCTCGACAACCTGTCGACCATTTCCGACCTCGTCAAGCGCCTCGGCTACGTGACTTCGCAGCTGAAAGGCTTTGCGCGGCGCAGCGACGATGCCCGCAAGCCCGTCAGCGTGCGCCAGGCGTTTGCGCAAACCATGCTGCAAATCCGCACGCGCAAGGGCTCGCAGCGCCTGACCCTGCATGAAAGCTGGCTTGAGGACGACATCATCGTGCTGTGCAACGCCATCGGCCTGGAGCAAGTGTTCACCAACCTGATCACGAACGCCATGGATGCCGTGCCGGAAGGCGAGCCCGTGCAAATCTGGTTTCAGGTGCGGCGCGAAGGCAGCCTCGCCGTGCTGCATATCACCGATAATGGCCCCGGCATCCCGCTGGCCTCGCTCGACAAGATCTTCGACCCCTTCTATACCACCAAGGAACACGGGCTGGGCTTGGGATTGTCGATCAGCGCTGGCATACTGCGCGCGGCCGGCAGCGCCCTGGCCGTGCGCAACCGCAGCGCGCAGGAAGGGGGCGGCGCGCAATTTACCATCACCCTGAGCTGCGCCCCGGGGGAGAATAAGATAGAGACGAAGGAATAGGGAATGCACGAGAATAATTTTGAAGGCATGCAAGTGCTGCTGGTGGAAGACGACGCCGTCGTGCGCAAGGGCGCCCGGCAATCGCTGGAACTGGCGGGACTGCAAGTGACGGCCGTCGCCACGGCCGAGGAAGCGCTGCCTTACCTGGTGCCCGAATTTGCCGGCATTTTATTGAGCGATATCAAGCTGCCCGGCATGGATGGCTTGAAACTGCTCGATATCGCCGTGGCACAGGATGCCAGCCTGCCCGTCATCCTCGTCACGGGCCATGGCGACGTGTCGATGGCCGTGGGTGCCATGCGCCGTGGCGCCTACGATTTCATCGAAAAACCGTTTTCCGCCGACTTGCTGGTGGAAGTGTGCCGCCGCGCCCTGGATAAACGCCACCTGGTGCTGGAAAACATGAACTTGCGCCGCCAGCTCGAGCAGCGCGTCGGCATCGAGGCGCGCATCGTGGGCCGCAGCGCTGCCATGGCCAAGGTGCGCCAGCTGGTGCTGAACCTGGCGCCGAAATCGGCCGACATCATCATCCTCGGCGAAACGGGCACCGGCAAGGAACTGATCGCCCGCTGCCTGCACGACTTCAGCGAGCGGCGCGACCACCCCTTCGTGGCGATCAACTGCGGCGCCCTGCCCGAATCGATCTTCGAATCGGAACTGTTCGGCCACGAGGAAGGCGCGTTTACGGGGGCGCAGCGCCAGCGCATCGGCAAGATCGAGTATGCGAACGGCGGCACCCTGTTCCTCGATGAAATAGAAAGCATGCCGCTGGCCCTGCAAGTGAAACTGCTGCGCGTGCTGCAGGAGCGGCAAGTCGAGCGTCTCGGTTCCAACAAACTCATTTCCGTCAATTTCCGTGTCATCGCCGCCGCCAAGGAAGACTTGAATGTGCTGGCCGAGCAGGGAAAATTCCGGCCCGACCTGTATTACCGGCTGAACGTGGCCAGCCTCACGCTGCCCGCGCTGCGCAACCGGCGCGAGGATATCCCGCTGCTGTTCGAGTTTTTCGTGCTGCAGGCGGCCCTGCGCTATGGCCAGCCGGCCGCGCTCGTCAGCGGCGAACTGATCGCATCCCTGATGGCGCAGCGCTGGGCCGGCAATGTGCGCGAACTGCACAACGTGGCCGACCGCTTCGTGCTGGGCCTGCTCGACGACACCCTGAGTCCCGCCGGCTGCCGCGAAGCGTCGCTGGCGGAACAGGTCGACACCTTCGAGATTTCCATCATCGAGGAAGCCTTGCGCCGCCACAATGGCAACGTCATCGATGCGGCCGCCGCGCTGAATATCCCGAAGAAAACCCTGTACGACAAGCTCAAGCGATTTGATATCTCGACGGAGCAGTTCCGCTAAGGCCTGCGCCACGGCCAGCCATCCCCCCACATCGGGTGGCGGCGGATTCCTACTTACGGGCCAGCCCGCGCGTGGCAAAATCGGTACTCCACTTCATCCGAAGGAGTTCCCATGAAACCATCCGCATTCATGCTCGCGGCCATGCTGCTGGGCAGCGCAGCCGTCCTGGCACAGGCGCAATCGACCGGCAATAGCAATACCACGTCGAATAACACGGGCAATACCGACACGGCGACACAGCAAAATCCGCAAGTGAACCAGAATGACAAGGCCAAGCCGCGCAAGCACGACAAGAAGCAGGCGAAGAAATCGGGAAAATCGCGCAACCATGACACGACGGGGCAATCGACCAGCGGCACGAATTCGGGTGGCGGCGCCCCTGACAGCGCCGGCCAGTCCGCAGCTAATGCCACGCGCAGCGGCACGCAAGACATGAATGGCAATACGGGTGGCACGGTTCCCCCGGGCACGACAGGTACCACAGGCAATACGGGCACGCCGGGCAACGCTGGCACCACCGGCAATACTGGCAATACTGGCAATACTGGCAATACTGACAACACCGGCGTGGTGCCGCCGCGCCCGCCGGGCCGCTAAGCGCGGGCAGCCCGCCCCGGCCATGACGGCGCTGCAAGCCATGCTGCTTCTGCACGGGCTGCTGGGCGGAGCTGACGTGCTGCTCAACCACGAGTTGCTCGTGCGCTTGCCGTCGCGTCCCGGCGCGGCGGCCGAGCAGCGCCTGCACAGCTTGCGCGAAGCCATCTTCGGCCTGCTGTTTCCCTCGCTGGGCCTGTTTGCCTGGCAGGGCTGGCTGGCCTGGTGGCCGGCATTGCTGCTGTTGGCGGAAATCGGCGTTTCGCTGCGCGACACGGTCGTGGAAGGCCGCACGCGCCGCCTGCCCCTGCCCGAGCAGATCCTGCACGTTTTGCTGTTCATCAACCTGGGCGTGATCGCCACCCTGCTGCTGCAGGCGCTGCCCGACTGGCTTGCCCTGCCATCGGGCGTGCATGCGCTGCCTGCGGACGGCCCCGGCAGCTGGCTGGCGGCCATGGGCGCCATATCGCTGACATGGAGCATGCGCGATGCCCTGAGCGCCCGGCGCCTGCGCCTGCGCGCGAGCGGCGCAAGAGCGGCTTGAACATTGGCAATACGCCCACACAAGGATGAGGCGTAATCCTACTTGCGCGCACGGGTCCGCGTGTGACAATGCATTCTCGACAGCGGTATCCACCGCCCTCTCACTCTCTTGCACAGGAAGACGCACCATGAAAACCGCCGCTCTCTTGCTGGCCGCCACCCTGATGACCATCGGCGGCGCCTGGGTGCAAGCCCAGTCGACGACGAACGTCAACCAGACGGGCAACCACACCAACAATGCCAACGATCCGGGCCAGCAATCGGACCAATCCGACAAGCTCGACAACAAAGGCAAGCTGATCCACGACGGCAAGCCTGCCAAAACGCGCACCGACAAGCGCACGCGGCGCGGCAAGCCGACGGCGCCGCCAGCGCCGCCAACGTCCACACCCGCTGTGCCCAGCATCCCCATCGCCCCTGCGAAATAGGGTCAGCGCTGCGCCACATTGCTCCAAGGCACGCTATCATCACGCCTTTACAAGATAGCCGGGATGACAATGAAAGCAGCATGGCAAGTGTTGGTGGCGGCAGCCGTATTGGCGGCCGCAGGCGTACAGGCGGCGCCCACGGTGGGCGAGTGCATGGAACTGACGACGGGTGTCAAGTTCAGCAAGAACAATGGCGACGCGCAAGTCAACGTCGAGGAAGTCTTCGAAGGCAGGAAACTCAAGGGCATCCAGCTGATCCTCGACGGCGGCGTCTTGCTGGCCACGTCCTACCAGGACATCCGCGACGGCCAGGTCTTCCTGACGGGCACGGTCCATTACAACGAAGACGGCACCGTGCGCAGCAAGAACGTCTACGCGCCACAGTCCGCCATCCCCGCCAAAATGCGCCCGGGCCAGGAAGTGCGCGTGCAATTCACGGACACGCAAACGAGCACCCACTACCCGCTGGCGGGCCTGTCCGACAAGATCACCACCTCCACGCGCACCGATCAACGCGATTTCTCGATCACCTTCCTGGGCTGGGAACGCCTGGAACTGGGCGGGCGCCGCTTCCCCGACGCCTGCAAGTTCAAACTGCACGACGTGGGCGGCAAAAGCAAAGGCAAAAGCGGCGAATACGTGTGGTATGCGCAGGGTTTCGGCGTGATCATGACGGACAAGATTGACCAGGCTGGCGACGTGCAGCCCGCGTACCGCATCGCATTGACGAAAATTATCAGCGCACCATAAATGCCTTGACAATATTGCGCTAGAATCGGTGACACACTTCTTACTAGGAAATCATGTCGCCGATCGAACGCAAATGGTGGTTCATGCTGCCCGTCATGACGGTCGCCGCCGTCGCCACCCTGTTTCTGCTCGACAGTGCCAACGTACCAAACACGAACCTGTTCGCGCGCAGCCTGATTTTCGGCCTGTGCTTCGCATCGCTGCACCGCGGCCTGTCGTTCTGCATCTGGATGGGCCTGTTGTGGGGCGCGCCGGGGCTGGCGGACAGCAAGCTGACCGAGGGCAAGCCGGCCAGCCGCTAGCGCCTGCACCTACGGCATCGCTGCCTTCTTTCCCGCAAAGTTTGCGTAAGCGCAACTAATCCGCCATCGCGCCTCTCTACACTGTCCTGACTGGTCAGCATGGAGCGGCGATGGCGTATCCCAAACTTCCCTACACCAGCGGCAAGAGCACCGCCCTGCTCCATTGCGGCCGCTTAAACGACGCCATCGTGCGCATCCGCCCTGAGCTGCCCGGCAACGTCATCGTCATCCATGGCGTCAACGACGTAGGCACCAGTTTCGGCGCCGTGGAAAAGGGTTTATGCCAGGGACTCGATGCACGCATGTATGGCGGCGGCCACGTGTTCATGCCAGCCGCCTACCGCATGCCGCAGGCGTCCGACAAGAAGGAAGCCCTGGCCGACCCGGACGACGTGTTTTTCAAGCGCCAGCCTGATGAGACCACGTACAGCCCGGTGATCCCGTTTTACTGGGGCTTTCGCGAACGCAGCAACGCGAGCAAAGTGGTCAACGGCCAGAACACGGACCGCTACGGCAACCGTCTGGACAAGGACATGTCGAAGAACGGCGGCCCGTTCGGCAATGCCACCAACACCCTGCCCGACATGTGGAACAAGGGGCTGTTCTCACCCTACGACGTGGGCGGCGACCCCGTGCGCCCGTTGAAGACGGCGCCGGGGCGCATGTACATGGTACTGGCCGCCAAGCGCCTGGCAGCCCTCATCGCCATGATCCGCGATTACGACAGTAACGACGTGGTCTCCATCGTCGCGCACAGCCAGGGCTGTTTGATCTCGCTGCTGGCGCAGGCCTTCCTGCTCGACGAGGGCAAGCGGCCCGCCGACACCTTGATCCTCACGCATCCTCCCTACAGCCTGGTGGAGGACACCACGATGTTCTTCGGCGCGGCGGAAGCTAGCCGCATCTTCGGCGGCGGCCGGGATGCGGTGATGGAGGAGCAATACGATGCCATCGACAACCGCCAGACCCTGCATGCGCGCCTGCAGACGCTGGTGCAGATCGTGCAGGGCGTGGTGGCAAAAAAGCATGCCAGTCCCGCCTTTGCGCAGATCAAGGATCACGCCGTCTGCCATGGCATGGCGGGCGCGGCATGGCGGGCGGAAGCGGACCGCGACAACCGGGGTAAGGTCTACCTGTACTTCTGCCCCGAAGATATGACGGTAGCGCTGGACAATATGCAGGGCATCGGCTGGCAAGGCATACCCGACTACATCGACGGCCATCGTCTGTCCAAGACCAAGGGCAAGACGGACAAAAGCATCTGGGGCGACGGCCCCACCTGCTGGGAAAAGGAATTCCAGCGCCGGCAACCGCTGGCGGAACTGGGCAAGGGATTTTACCAGCGTGTCTTTACCAACAAGCAACGTCCCGATGCGACTGGAAAGAACAACGGTCCGGTGCTGGTGGGCCAGCCGCCGCACGACTTCGCCCTGCGCCTGGAAGGCGAGGACGATCACGCCCATGTGGCCGGTGCCAATCGTGGCCATCGCGGCAGCCATGCCGAGGCACCATGGCCGCCCGTCAAACCCGGCAAATGGAATATCTTTTCAACGGAACCAGGCCGGCGTGAAGGCTTGCGCACGATCAATGGCGAAGCGCTGCGCGCGCCCAGGGCGGCCGTGCTGGACGGCGGCGAGATCCGCCCTGGGCAATTCCCGAAGGATTCCGACCAGGCCAGGCTGCCGCGCGACCAGCAAGGACCGTGCGAAGAAGTCGCCCCCATCGATGCAGCCATCGCGGTGACCAGCACGAAAGGTTTGCGGATGCGCAAGCAGGAAATCATCGCCGACCCGCGGCCGAAGCAGCATCGCATCCCCGAATTCGGTGCCGGCATGTTCGGCGCGGGCGAGCGCGAGCAGGTGGAAAAAGCCCTGAACCTGGGCAAGGAAGCGGGCGACCAATGCAGGATAGACCGCGTTTCGCGCCATCCGGGCAGTGGCGACAAGCTGATTGTCGACCGCGAAGAGACCCCGAATGAGGCGCGCAAGCGCTGGCAGAACGAGGTCAGCCCCAAATCCTTCCACGGCGCCATCATCGGCAACGCGGAAAACCACCGCAACGTGACGGCGTATGACGTGGCCATTGGCAGCGGGAAGGCGAGCAGCGATCCGCAGTTTTATCAGTATTTGTGTGCGGTGGCGGATTGGCGGCTGCAAAACGACAAAAAAAATCCTATAAGAAAATCCATCCTGAGATGGGAGGATTTCATGAAAAAATTTGCAATCTATTGGGCTGCAGAACCTCTACAACGCAAGCAAATCATTGAAGGTAATGCACATTACTACAGTTCGGGAGACTTACCTGCCTTTGTGCCCGCACTGCAAACAGGCCTGCCGTCTACCGTCGTTTGTGAAACAGTGAATGGCAGGCGTACCGAATCGGTCGTCACTCCTTTTGTACATAAAGCCAGCGATGACATTCCACGATGAAAAATTTTTTCCCAAACTTGCTCTCTCCCTTCTGCGTAACCCTCGCATTGATGACTCTGCTATTGCTTGGGTTTGTATTTATCAGTCCTACTTATTTACAGGAGTCCACGATGAGCAGCAAAATATGGCGCCACCTGCAATGGCTGTTGCTGATCCCGCCCATCGTCGCGGCTACATTGCTCGGTTCTCGCTGGCTGCATTCGTCCAAGCCTGTGGCCGTCGCACAGCCGCAAGTGCAACAGGCGGCGCCCAGCGAACAGGACAAGCGGGAATATGTGCTGGAAGTCATCGGTCTCGGCGTCACTCTGGACAAGTATCGCCAAGGCAAGCTGTGGGAAGTGCTGCAGCAGGGAAATGCCTATGCCAGCATCCGTGAACTGGACAAGGAAAAATACACCTGGGATGCCATGCAGAGAGCTGGGATAGCAGGTGGCCGCGGCGGTGACACGCTGGAAAATGGGGCAAGGGACATTCCCATGTATTTTGGCGTGCCCGTTTTCAATGCCGAACCGCCGATCTTTAATTCGCACATGCTGGACAGCCCCGACTCGCCGGCCATAGGTCTGGCCGGTGGCGCTGCGTCATCCGGCCTGCACTGGCATCTGTTCGCCAGTGGTCCGCGCCGCCTCAGTGAACATCCGGACCGCATCCTGGAAGATGTATTTGCATTTTTCGATGCCCATCCCGACGTGCCCTACATCGTGCTCAATTCGGAAGACAGCATGCCCACGCGCGATCTGTACAGCCCGGACAACTCGCCACCGCTCACAAGAGACGGCCGCTACATCCCCGAAATGCCCGACGCCTCCGCCCTGTTCGTGCTGGCCCGGCGCGAACGCATCGATGCCGTACGCAAGTTTGCGTATGACGATGCGCCGCCAGAGGACAGCGTCGACGATTTGAATACCTACGGCGTGGCGCGGCGCTTGTATTTGGCCTACTATGATTTGATGGGAACCGTGCCACAGGCACGCCTGGAAACTGATCCCACAGCCATCACCCGGCGCCAGCCCAGCATCGCCGAATGGCTGCCCGTCGCCGCGCAATTCGCCCGGCGCCCCGACATCCGCGGCACGGGACGCTTCAGCATGCTCGACAGGCTCCAGCACAAGACTTATCACCCGCCGAAAGAGTGGCAGCCCACGCCCTGGTTTCCCCTGCCGTTCAACAAGGAACAGCTGGCGCAGCTGGACCGCCTGCCCACCTTCGGCTTCCTCCACCGGCCCACTTTTATCAGGTTGACGGATGAACACGGCAAGCCGCTCACGCGGCGCGACCAGCGCGAACGCGCCCTGCAGGCGGGCTGGCAGCAAGCCTTGCACAGCTTGCCGGAAACCGACCGTCCCGCCGCACCGGCGCGCCTCGTCGCCGCCACAGGCGGCAATCAGGCGCAGCTGGTGGCGCTGCACAAGACCTTGCTGAAACATGCGGAAGATGGCGGCACGGAACTAGACAGCGGCAACGTGGCGCAATGGATAGACACGGACCAGCGCCTGGGCAACACGGGCGCGGCCACCCTGTTCGTACAGATGGCCATAGCCGTGATGGGCAGCTACCGCGATGGCGGCGTCAGCGCCGTGGTGAATTTGCGCAATCCGGACGAGGCGACCATCGTGCTGGTCAGCCCGCCATCGGACGAAAAACGCCGCACGCAGCAGCATCCGCACGGCGGCGATGTGCTGCGGCACTACGTCACGCCGGCCATCGATCCGGCGAACTATCCATCGAACTGATTATTTTTCCTGTGCGGCAAGCTGCGCCAAGGCATTCCCCCGCACCTGGAACGCCACCCGCGCCACCGTCTTGCCAACGTCGTCGACGAGGGCCAGCGCATGCTTGCCCGGCACGGGGCGCCAGCTGATGCTCTCGGCTGCACCGCCCATATCTTTGCCGTCGAACACCCAGCGCAAGCCGTGGCTGCCTTGCGCCTGGAAGAACACGCGCTGCAGGGCGGGCGGGATGTCGGGGTCGATGGCGAGGATGCTGTCCTCGGCCGGATACACGATGGCGGGCGGCTTCACGGTGTCGCCCAGCACGGCGATGACGGGACTTTCCGTGCCGGCAATAAACCATTCGCGACGCGGCGCTTCCAGTGCGGGTTGGTACGCCACCATTTGCTGCAGCACGCCGGGCGGCGCTTTCGGTTCATGGCTGGGCACGTTCTTGTGCAGATAATCCATGACGTCGCGCCACACGGGCGCGGCGCCCGTCACGCCCGAGACGTCCCACATGGGCTTGCCGTCGAAGTTGCCCACCCAGACGCCCACCGTGTAGCGCTCCGAGTAACCCATGCACCAGTTGTCGCGCATATCCTTGCTCGTGCCTGTCTTGACGGCGCTCCAGAAATTCGTCCCCAGCTCGTTGCGCAAGCCAAAGGTCATGCTGCGCGCGGCGCGGTCGGCCAGGATGTCGCCGACGATGAAGGCGGCGCCCGGCTCCATCACGCGGCGCCGGTCCTTGCCCGCCTGCCCCGGCTGCAGGCTGGCCGTGCTGTACAGCCCGCCATTGGCCAGCGCGCGGTAGGCATTGGCCAGTTCCAGCAGGGTTACTTCCGATGAGCCCAGCGCCAGCGAGGGGCCGTAGTATTCGGCCGGCTCCGTCAGGCTCGACAGGCCCACGTCCTTGAGGCGGTTGTAAAAGCCGTCCTGTCCCGTCAGCAGCACCGTGCGCACGGCGGGAATGTTCAGGGAACTGGCCAGGCTGGTGCGGGCGCTGACGTAGCCCTTGAAATTGCGGTCGTAGTTTTGCGGCGCATACATGCCGGACGCCGTGGCGACGTCCAGCGGTGTATCGTCCATGACGGAGGCGGCCGTCATCAGACGGCGCTCGATGGCCAGTTCATATAAAAACGGTTTCAAGGTGGAACCGGCCTGGCGCAGGGCCGTCACCCCATCGACATGGCTGCCGCCCGCATTGCCGACATAGGCGAGGATCTCGCCGCTGCGGTTATCGAGCACGATGATGGCGCCGTCGTTGACATTGCGCTCGCGCAAAGATCCCAGTTGCTGGCGCAGGTTTTCCTGTGCGAAGCGTTGCAAGGGACCATCGAGCGTGCTGGCGACCTGGGCGCCCGGCTGCTTCAGCAGTTGCTGCGCCACTTGCGGCGCCGGCGCCAGCTCCGCATACAGCGCATTGCGCTGCAAGGCCGTCTGCACGCGCTGGCCGATCAGCTGGCAGCTGCTGTCCATGCGCCATTCCTTTGCCAGCGCGCAGGCGCGCCGCGTGACGGTGGCCGGCGGCGCATTCGGCGAGCGCACCAGGCTGGCCAGGATGATGCCATCCGTCTGGTTCAGGCCCGACGGCGCCTTGCCGAACAAGCTGTACGAGGCGGAGGCGATACCTTGCAGTTCGCCGCGGAACGACACGAGGTTCAGGTACGCTTCGAAAATCTGCGCCTTGCTCCAGCTGTCTTCGATCGCCTTGGCGGCGCGCATCTGGTCCCATTTCTGGCGCAGGCTGCGGCCGCCCGCTTGCGCCTGCAAGTCCGCATCGAGCTGGCCCGCCAGCTGCATGGTGATGGTCGAGGCGCCGCGGGGTTTCTTGGAAAACAGATTGTCCCAGGCGGCCGTGGCCAGCGCGGACACATCCACGCCGCCATGGCGCATGAAGCGCTGGTCTTCCGCCAGCAGCACGGCCTGCTGCACGGCGGGGGAAATATCGGCCAGCGGCACCCACGGCAGGCGCCGCACTTTCATGTCCACGCGCAACGATTGCAGCGGCGCGCCGCCCCTGTCCAGCAACTGCGCTTCGGAACTGCGGTAGGCGGCCTGCACCTGGGCCGGCGTCAGGACCGCCTCGGCGAAGACCGGGCTGGCCAACAGGCCGCCCATGATAAAAATCAAACTCTTCACTGCGCCACCTTGACATTCGCATTCGGCGCTTCGCCAAACATCTCGGGCGAATACATGGCCTCGATGCGCGTGGCCGGCAGGCTGAAATCCCCGGCATTGTTCAGGCGCACCGTGTATTCCACGCTCCAGTTACCTTTTGGCACGAAAGCGTAATACGCTCGGAAAGCGTCAAACGCCCGCTCTTCGAACGTGGGCCAGACCCAGCCCGTGGATTTTTCGCCGGCCGTCAGCAGCTGCGAATCGCGCCCCAGGCCATTGCCCAGCACCGTGGCGCTGGCCGGTATCGGGTCGTCGACCACTACCCAGCTCATGTCCGCCTGCGCCGACAACTCCAGGCGCACGCGGTAGACGTCGCCGCGCGACCATTGGCCTGTGGTTTTCTGTTCCACCGGCGTTACGGTTTTCTTGATCGTGTAGCCGCTGGAGACGGGCGCCTTGAGCGGAATGGCCGCCAGGCTTTGCACGGTGGCCCACGGCTTGCCCGTGCCGCTGTGTGCCAGGCCCAGGGTATCCATACCCTTCGGCCACGCCTGCAGCACGGGGCCCACTTTCGCCGCGCCATTCCACACGAGCGCTTGCGTATCGCCGCCCAGCTTGACGGCACTGGCGCCCGTCACGGGCGTCGACTCGAATTTGGCCGAGAATTTGGCGATGGCCAGGGTGCCCCAGGCATTGGCCACCGTGGTATCCCAGCGGCCCTTCTTCTGGCGGCCCATGCTGCCGCGCACCAGGCGGCCCATGTCGTCCTTCCACGCCGGGTCGTCCATCACGGCCAGTAATAAACGGTTGGCGTTGACGTCGCCGGACACCATCAGCCACCACCAGTTATCCTTGCGCTCGGTGGAAAAGCCCATGGTGGTGCCCTGGAAATTCAGGCGCGAACGCAAGATCTGCTGCGCCTCGGCCAGCAGCGCATCGCGGCGCGCCAGGCCAGGCGTGCGTTGCAGCAACAAGCTCCAGTCGATGACGGCGGAGGTCGGCCACAGGTTCGGGCTGATGCTGATGCTCTCGAGCGCATCGGGCGGCACCTTGTTCGAACGCGACAGCGCTTCCAGCGCAGCGAGCTTGCGCACGGCCAAGTCGGTCGTGGCCAGCGCGGAGCGGCGCACGATCTTGCCCTGCACGAAGGCCGTCAAGGCTGCTTCCATGCGGTTTTTCGTTTGTTCAGGAATCGCATAGCCCGCTTCCCTGGTGGCCGACAGCACGTAGGCCGTCAGGCTGTCGCTGCCCTGCTCCATGATGGGAAAGTATTTCAGCAAGCCGTCGCCATCGAGGTAGGCGGGCAGGCTGGCGGCCAGCCGGTTCCACGCGTCCTGGTCTTGCAGGGCGATGGCCTTCGACGTGTTTTGCTCGAAGCAGGTGTACGGGTAGGCGGCCATGTACTCGCGCACGCCGGGCAGCTCGCCGCCCAGCTTGGCGACAAAGCTGGTCTGGATGCCGCCCCGGCCCGGCAAGGCGCCGGCCGGCATTTGCACGGACATATTGACGGGCTTGTCGATCTGCATCAAGGTGGCCTGGTACGTGCGCACGGGCGTGGCCTGGCCGACTTTTTGCGTGATTTTCAGTTTATCGGAGGTGTTGCCAAGCCCGCTACCCGCCTTGGCGCTGATCTCCCAAACGACCGTTTGCGCACCGAGCGGCACCTGGTAATCCCAGCCCGTCTCGCGCGCTTCGCCCGCCGCCAACGTCAAACTCTGGCGCGGCAAGGACTTGCCAGCCGCCATGGCATTGAGGTCCACGTTCAAGGATGCGGCCGAGGTGTTGCGCACCGTAAAGCCCGCGCGCAACTGATCGCCTTCGCGAACGAGGGACGGCAAGCCCGACATCAAGATCAAGTCTTGCGAGCTGCGGATATCCGTGCTGCCCGTGCCGAACAATTCCTTGCCGGCACTGGCAATCGCAACGATGCGGAAGCCCGTCAGGGAATCGTTGAGCGGCACCTGCACCGTCGCTTCGCCCTTGGCGTCGAGCTTGACGGTGCCTTTCCAGAACAGCAGGGTGTCGAACAGCTCGCGGCTGGCGCCCTTGCCGCCGCCCCCGCCGGCCGGAAACGCCTTGCGGCCGAAGTGGCGCTTGCCGATCACCTGCATCTGCGCCGTCGCCGTTTCCACCTGCAAGCTGCGCTGCGCCATCATGGTATCGAGCAACTTCCAGCTATCGTTGGGCATCAGCTCCAGCAAGCCCGTGTCGACGGCCGCCAGCGCCACTTCGGCGCCGGCCGGCAGCGGTTTTCCGTCGGCGCGGCGCACGCGCACGGACACTTCCGCCTTGTCGCGCGTTTTATATACTTCCTTGTCGGACACGACCATGACGTTCAGCTCGTGCGCCTGCCAGCCCACGTTCAGCGGCGCGATGCCCATCTTGTAGGCCGGCTTGCCCAAGTCGACCAGGGCCGTCGGCTGCACGCCATCGACCCGGCCCCGCACGACAAACACGGACACATACACATTCGGTGCGTAATTCGGTTTGACCGGGATGTTCACCACAGGTTCCCGGCCGTTCAACTGGCGCACATAGGTGTCGAGGATGCCTTCGCGCTCGACCGTGATCAGCGCCGTGCCCGAACGGAACGGCATGCGCACCTGCAAGCTCGCTTCCTGGCCCGGCTCATAGCGTTTCTTTTCCGGCAAGACGTCGATGCGGTCGTTGTCGCTGGCATTGAACCACCAGTCGCCGCTGCCGGCCACCCACGTTTCGCGGTTGGCGACGGCCGCATTGCCGGCACTGTCCTGCGTGCGGGCGCGCAACACCAGATTGCCGCTGGCGGGCGCCTTCACGTCGCAAGTCAAGAGGCCCTTGTTGTCCGTCTTGCCCGAGCACGCTTGGCCAAGCTTGACCACTTCGCTGCTGTTTTCATACGCATAGAAGCCGCCGATCAGCCGCCGGCGGTGCGAATAGCTGTTGCGCTGGAAGAAGTCGACGGCCACGGGGGCATTCGCCACGGGCTTGCCATAGGTACCGAGCACGGCCACCGTGAACTTGAAGGCATCCTTGCTCAAGGCCCAGGCGTCGGGCTTGATGCCGATCACGTAGTTCGACGGCCACAGCGGCACGCGCGTGGCGACGGATGCCGTCTCGCCATTCGCATCCTGGAACGCCATTTCCGCCACCAGGTCGCGCGGCACGGACAGCTGCGGCAACTGGTCGATGACGATGCGCGCGCCGCCCGCCTTGTCCAGAGTCAAGCTTTGCGTGCGCGCAGCCGTCGCGCCGGGGCCGGCACGCCCGCCATTGCCCTCGTCCTGCCACTCGCCCTCATCGTCGTCGTAGCCCGTGCCCTGTTTCACCAGGCCTTCCTTCACGTCGCCGTTGCTGAAGCTGAAATCGGGATAGTCGGCAAACGTCACGCTCTTGTCTTGCAGTACCGTGCGCAGCTTGACGGGCGCGTTGGTGGCGGCGCCGCCGGCCAGATACGTGATTTGCGCATCGAGGGCCAGCTGCTTTGCCTGCACGGCGGGGGCCTTCGGTCCCTGCAGCACGGCTTTCATGGTCGGTACGCGAAACGCTTCCACGCGGAAACTACCGGACGGGCGGCCCGCCATCGTCACGCTGTATTCGCCCTGCTTGGCGTCGGCGGGGATGAGCCAGTCGCTTTCCGCCGTGCCGCCGGCGGACCAGCGCAGCGGTAATTGATAGTTCTGGTCGCTGCCCTGGTGCGTGATGACGACGGAGGTGGCGCTGCCGGGACCGTTGTTCTTGTCGACCAGGCTCATGCCTTCGGCCGTGTGCTTGCGAATAAAGTGCTTCATGTGCACGGTTTCGCCGGCGCGCAGCAAGGTGCGGTCGAATACCGTGGCCAGCAAGGTGTTGTCGGCGCGTGTGTCATCCGTGGGCAAATTGAAACGCCAGGCTTCGATGCCGCCCACCCAGTCCGACAGGGTGAACGTCATGTCGCCGCCGCTGCGCGCACTGATAAAGTAGCGGCCATTGTTCTTGCAGCTGGAATTGGCCAGCTCGCCGGGAATGTGCGCCACGCCGTCCGCGCCCGTGGCGCCTTGCCACAGCAGCTTGCCGGCGCAGTCGCGCACGGCCACTTGCGCTTTCGCAACAGGCACGCCCTTGTCCAGCGACGTCACCCACACGAGCGACGATTGCGCGCCATGCTTGAAGTGGGCGGCCAGGTTCGTCACCAGCGCGGCCGTGCGGATATACGCGGTCGTCGGTTTGCCCAGCAACGCCTTGCCGAGGATGGGGCTGGCCAGCTCGACCACATAAAAGCCCGGCTTCTGCAACGGGATGCCGATCACTTCAAAGGTTTTCCGGCCATCAGGACGCGGCAGGCTGATGGGGCGCGTGCCGGCAGCGCCCGCCAGCACGGATTTGCTCATGTTGCCCGCATACTGGGCGTAAGGCTGCCAGTATTCGCCGCCGTCGCCATTGCCGGCCAGGCGCTGCATCCACTCGATGATGAACTTGTCGTCATTGTCGGGCACGCGCAAGGTGGCGCCCGTGGCGGCGGCCGAGGCTTGCGCGACTTCCTTGCCCGACAGCACGGGCTCGATATTGCGCACGGTGACGGGCAGCAAGCCGTCGCCCTTCGCTTCGATGATGCCGAACGGGGCCGGGAATTTGAGCAGCGGCGGCTGTTCGCCCGTGCGCACCGTCATGGGGAAGCGCGCGCGGTTGAGCAAGGCGCGGCCCGCATCATCCGTCAGTTTCGGCGGCAAGTTCAGCACAAAACTGGCCTGCACGGGAAATGGACCATTGAAGACGGCGCCATACAGGAATTCCGCCTTTTCTTCCTCTTTTGAAATCGTCGGCGCATAGGTCTTGCCGCCGCCCTTCAGGGTCATGGCGCGCACCTGCGCCGCGCTCACGGGCGCGGAAAACTGCACGCGCATGGGCAGGAAGGGAATGCATTGCTCCTTCGGATTGCTGCGCTCGCAGCTGAACTTGGCCGTGAAGTCGGGACGCGTCTTGAACTGCAGGGTTTGCGCCTTGTCCGTGGCGATGCCGCCGGCGCTGGCGATGCCCTCGCCCCACACCAGCGACACCTTGGCGTTGGCGGGGAAGCTGCGCTTGCATTGCAGCACGGTGACAGGCAAAGGCGGCGCGCCCTTGCTCGCAACAGGCATACCCGCTTTCCACACGACGCCCCGCTTCTTGAAGTACACGGTCAGGTAGCGGTCGAGAAAGCTCTTGCGCAAAGTCAATACCTGCTCCAGCTCCTTGCCTACAAGCCGCCGCACGGGAATCTTTTCATTGATGCCATCGGCGCGGCAATACGCATTCGCGGCCACGCTGGCCTCGTTCGGTGCGGCATCCAGGCCCAGCACGAAGATCTGGTTTTCATCGATGTAGGGCTGGCCGTCATACGGTACGGCCTCGACGATGGCCGGGCCGCCAGTGGAAAAGCGGTAGGACGTGCTTCCCTGCAGGGTCTGGCCCGCCAGGTCCTTGAGTCCCGGCTTCAAGGTAAAGCTGCAGGCCACGCCGGCCGGCAAGTCGCGCTCGAAATCGAAGTTCCAGTTGCGTTCGTCGGCCCAGCGACCCGCGCCCGCCACGACGGCCGGCTCGGCCTTGCCGCAATCGATGGCGAACGGCGCGGGCAAGCCCATGTCGCCGAACGGCACCATCGGCGTGGCGAACTGGGCCCGCACCTGGCGCACGGCCTTGACCGTGCCGCTCGGTGAAAACAGGGACACGCCGCTATCGGCCCAGGCTGGCGCCGCCAGGCCCAGCGACAGCAGCAGGCACAGCGGGCCCAGCTTGCCGGCCAGCGGGGAAGTAAGAACACGGGACAGGTCAGGCACGGATGACTCCTTGAGAAAAAGTGGCGGAGCTGGCTGCGGCGCGCAAAAGTTGCCTGGCGGAAGCCCAGAAAAACAACAGAACGCGGCCGGAATACAACATCAATGTATTATTAGTTATCAAGCTCATCATTGTTGCTAATATACAGTGGCATGCAGGTGACAAGTCGTACGATTGCCTGTCGCCGCGGTGCCAGGCAATGACGGTGCTTGTAAAAGTTTCACCAATAAAATTAGTTTTTTTCAACACCAAAATCTTTGTCGTGAATCTGCAACACTATTGATATACCGCAATGCTTTGTGCGCCAGCGCACCGACCACCTGAACCTGCACTCGTATTCTCTAGTCCAACAGCAGTGCATTTATCACAAGAATGCGCACCTGGAAGTGTGGTCTATATCTAGCAATAGCACGTGTAGCAAGATGTGTCTTTGATGCCGTAGAGAAAATCTCTTATCAACGTTGGGAGTTACTTGTGAATAATCTAAAAAAAATCGCCGTTGCCGCCGCAGTCCTGTGCTCCGCCCTCGGCGCACAGGCCCAGGAAATCAACCCCTCCTGGTATATTCAACCTAGCATCAACGCACTCAAGCCAGATTCCGACTTCGCCACGGATAAAACCGGTTATGGCGCAGGCTTGCGTTTCGGTAAGCCTGTTTCCCAGGACTGGGATATCCAGCTGGGCACCACGTATGCCCGTTCCAAGGATGGCGGTCAGCGCTACCAGCAAAATACGCTGGGCGTAGACGGCTTGTACATGTTCTCGCGCAAAGCCTTCCGTCCTTTCCTGCTGGTCGGTGCCGGCATGCAGCGCGACAAGGACACCAGCTTCGCCTTCGGTGAACGCACGAAGAGCTCGCCATACGCGAGCGTGGGCCTGGGTTTCCAGTCCAGCATCACCGAGCAGCTGTCCCTGCAGGCTGACGTGCGCAATGTGCACGGTTTCCTGCGCGGCAATACGTTCGACCCGAGCAGCAAGTCCAACAACTACTACGTCACCGTGGGCTTGAACTACGCGTTCGACAAACCGCCTGCACCGCCGCCACCACCGCCACCGCCGCCAGTACGTGAAGAAGTCGTCGTGGTCGTGCCGCCACCACCACCGCCACCGCCGCCACGCTTTGAAAAAGTGACGATGTCGGCAACGGAACTGTTCGCGTTCGACAGCGCCAAGCTGGGTCCGACACAAACCAAGCTCGACGAAATCGCACGCGTGCTGAACGCAGCGCCGGACGTCAACAACGTCGTCATCAGTGGTTATGCCGACCGTATCGGTTCGCCCAAGTACAACCTGAAACTGTCGCAGCAGCGCGCTGACGCAGTCAAGGAATACCTGGTCGCCCACGGTGTTGCCGCCAACCGCCTGACGGCTGAAGGCAAGGGTTCGACCAATCCGGTCGTGGAGTGCAACAACAAGAAACGTGCCGACCTGATCAAGTGCCTGGAACCTAACCGCCGCGTTGAAGTGGAACAAATCACCATCGAACGCCGCGTGCAGTAAGCTCGACAGTGGTACGCCACTTGTGAATTAAAAAAAAGGGGCTCGCGCCCCTTTTTTGCATTGAAAGCCATCATGAATTTCTTTACCCGCTATCCCAGACTGGCCGGTCTCGCGCCGTTAAGCAAGCAGATGCGCAGCGTCGTCTACTGCTCCGTCACCGAATGGCTGGAACACCGCGCCTCGAGCAAGGGCGCCGCCCTCGCCTATTACACCCTGTTTTCCATCGCCCCCATCCTCGTACTGGTGATCGCCATCGCCGGCTTTTTCTATGGTCCGGCCGCCGCGCGCGGCGAGCTGATGGGGCAACTGCAGGGCTTGCTGGGCACGCAGGGCGCCGAAGCCATCCAGCTCGTGCTGGCCGGCGCGAAAAACCATGAACAGGGCCGCATCGCCACCCTCATCGCCAGCGCCCTGCTGCTGTTTGGCGCCACCAGCGTATTTGCCGAACTGAAAGCCAGCCTTGATGAAATCTGGCAAGTGCCACCCTTGAAGGAAGCGGGCGCCTGGGACATGGTGCGCACGCGCTTGCTGTCGTTTGGCCTGGTACTGGTGCTGGCCTTCCTGCTGATGGTGTCGCTGGTGGTCAACGCCGCCATGGCCATCCTCGCCAACTTTTGGGAAGGCGTGTGGAAAGACACTGCCGTGCTGTTTACCATCCTGTCGAACCTGATCGGCTTTGCCGTCATCGCCAGCCTGTTTGCCGTCATCTATAAAATGCTGCCGCGCGTGCGCCTGTCCTGGCGCGACGTGCTGATCGGCGCCATCGGCACGGCTTTCATGTTTTCACTGGGGAAATATGCGATTGGTGTGTATATCGGCAATAGCGGCGTGGCCAGCAGCTATGGCGCCGCCGGTTCGCTGGTCGCCCTGCTGCTGTGGGTGTATTACTCGGCGCAAATCTTCTTCCTGGGCGCCGAATTTACACGCCAGTTCGCCTTGCAGCTGGGCAGCATGAAGGATATGCCGAAGACGGAAGACGGCGACGTGCAAGTGAAGATACTGAAACGCCACCAGTCGTAAGGTGTCGTTCCGGATGCAGCAACGGCGCCCGAGGGCGCCGTTTTTCTTGGCGTTGCCGCAAGCTATTCGCCCAGCAGTTCCGCCACCACTTCCATGCCTTGCACGCGCTCGGCGACGACCTTCACCATGACGATGATGGGCACGCCCAGCAGCAATCCCCAGACGCCCCACAGCCAGCCCCAGAACAGCAGGCTGACGAACACGGCAGTAGGATTCATGCGCGCGATACGCCCCGTCATCCAGGTGGTGACAAAGGTGCCCACCAGGGTGGCGATGGCCATCGACGTGCCCGTCACCAGCAAGACCATTTCCAGCGATTCGAACTGCAGGAAGGCGACCAGGCCCGTGGCGATGGTGATGAGCAAGGGGCCGAAATACGGCATGATGTGCAGCAAGCCGGCCACGATGGCCCAGGCGCCCGCGTTTTCCAGCCCGATCACGCGCAGGGCGATCCACATCAGGACGGCCAGCAAGACATTCGTGACGAGCAGCATGAACATATAGTTCTGGATTGAAGTGTTGATGTCTTCCAGGATGTGCACGGTGACCTTCTTGCGGCTCAGCGACGGTCCCGTCAGCTTGACGAGCTTGCGCTTGAAGGTGTCGCCCGACAGCAGCAGGAAGAATACGAGGAAGATGACCATGGTGGCCTGGCTGAGGAAGCCCACCAGGCCCAGCGAACCGGCCCAGACCCAGTCCATGATCTTGAAGTTGGGCGCCTCGGCCGCGGCGGCGCGGCGGTTGTTGCGGCGCGCTTCGGCGCCGGCGGCCACTTGCTCGATTTCATTGGCCACGGCCTGCATCTTCTGGAAGGTGCTGTTCTTGCCGCCCGTATTGGCGGCGATCAGCCGCGACAGTTTATGCGTGGCGGCCGGCAACTCTTCAACGATGGATTCGAATTCGCCCTGCACGCGCTCGACCACGACGATGGAGCCGAACAGGATCAGGGCCGTGACGGCCGTGGCGCCGATGGCGCGCGGCAGGCGCAGCTTTTCCAGCCAGGCGACAACGGGATTGAGGGTGTAGGCAATGAAAATGCCGAAGATGACGGGAATGAGGAATTTCTGTGCCCACTGCAGCGCATAAATAAAGCTGACGGTGGCGATGATGCCCAAGGCCATGCCACGCGCATTGACATGCAGCGGCAAGCGCAAGGTTGAGTCTGGCTGCTCCACGGGCGCGCCGGGAGGTGGCCCGGCAGGCTCGGTGGAGGCAGCCGCCACCGGATCGGGCGGGGTATCTGAAGGCTGGGTATGCATGCGATTCCCGCGACGGTCGGTGGAAGGCCACAGGGCCAGCCGTGAGGCTGGCCGCTGCGGCAGGTCAGGCCATTACTTGACGCGGATGTCGTTTTTCACCGACTTCACGCCCTTGACGCCACGGGCAACTTCACCCGCTTTGGCGGCATCGGCTGGCTGGGCAACGAAGCCGCTCAGCTGAACCACGCCCTTGAAGGTTTCAACGTTGATTTCCGTCGATTTCAGGGTAGGCTCATTGAAGATGCTGGCTTTCACTTTGGTGGTGATCGCGGCGTCGTCGAGGTATTCGCCCGTGCCTTCCTTGGTTGGGGTCGAAGCGCAGCCTGCAACGGCGAACAGGGAAGCGACGAAAAGGCCAGTAGCGATAGATTTAGTGAATTTCATGGTTTTTTCCTTAGGAGTGGTCAATCAATGTGCTCACAATGAGCTTCTTATACCAGTGTGGTGACTGCGCGCCGGAGGGAGCTCAGTAGCCAAACTGGGTTTTTGCAGCCTTGATACAGTCATCCTTGGCTGCGCCGGCCAATGCATCGCATTTTTCTGTCGCGACCTTGTACTCGGCTTTTCTTTTTGCTTCACGCGCATCGCTGCGCGCTTCGATGACTTTCTTGTCCGCCTTGGCGTCGGCCAGCGCCGCCACTTTGGTGGACTTGGCCAGCTTGACGCAGACATCCTTGTCGTTGCCCGTCAGCGCATTGCAGCGGGCCAGATCGACATCGTAATTGGCATCGGCAATCTTGATGCGCGCCTTGGTGTAGGCACGCAGCGTATTCGTGTATTGCGCCTGGGCCACGGCTTCATCGTAGGTACGCACGGCCTTCGCCTCGGCGATGCAGACATCCTTGGGGTTGCCCGTGATTTTTTCGCACTCGGCATGCGCCAGTTTGTAATTCAGGCCAGCCTGTTCATTGGCCGCCTTGTACGCTGCTTTTGCTTCCGGCGTGGCCGCCACTGCCTGGCCGCCCCATGCGGCGCATGCCAGGCTGACGACGATGGCGGTGAAAAGCTTATTCTTGTTCATGTTGTATTTCTCCCTGGTGGTAGCAAGCATGTCTGCTTGGCATGACTACCGTTTTACGTGGATAGTCGCCGCTCTTCTGTACGCTGCCGTACACAAGTAATTTATTTTGAAAGTGGAAGGGCAATATGGAGAAATAACAACGTTTTTGCCGGATCGCTCCAGCCCGCACTACCCTTTTCGACTGCAAATAAGTACGTGCGGCAGCGTACAGACCGGGGACAGGGGCATGACTAAGATGGCTCTACACCCTCACCTCGTCAGGAGAATAAAATGAAAACCAACGCCACCTTGGCTGCACTGATGCTCGCCGCCACCGCCGTACTGAGCGGTTGTGCCACCGGCCCTACCCAGTCGCAACAATATTACCCGGCCAACCAGCCTGAGTCCGCCATGTACGGCACCGTCGACTCCATCCAGATCGTGCAGGGTGGCGGTCAAACCAGCGGCGCCGGCGCCGTGGTCGGCGGCATCGCCGGCGCCCTGCTGGGCAATACCATCGGTTCGGGCAGCGGACGCACGGCCGCCACCGTGGCGGGCGCCGTCGCCGGCGGCGTCGTGGGCAACCAGGTCGAAGGCCGCAGGCAGCAGGCGCAGGCCTACCAGATCAGCGTGCGTCTCGACAACGGCGAATACCGTACTGTAGTGCAGGACAACGCGAATGATTTGCGCCCGGGCAACCGCGTGCGCGTCGTCGACGGGCGCGTCTACCGCTATTAATTCTCGGCGGAGCTTGTCAGCAGGCATCCGCCATCTCGCATGAGTCGTACCATAACAAGGAGTTGCCATGGGCACCATCATTCTGATCATCTTGATCCTGGCCCTGGTCGGCGTCCTGCCTACCTGGCCGCATAGCCGCAACTGGGGTTACGGCCCCAGCGGCATCGCCGGCCTGGTCGTAGTGATACTGATCCTGCTATTACTGACGGGCAGGTTGTAAAAAAAGGCGCTACGGCGCCTTTTTTATTTCAAGGAGGAAATATCATGACTATCCACAATACACTCTTGGCCACCCTGTTCGCCTGCAGCCTGGCGCCGATGGCACTGGCGCAGACGGCCACGCCGCAGCCGGGCGACCCGCAACGCTGGTACCAGGAAGACAGCACGGCGCAAGCCCAGCTGCGCACTTTGCGCAAGGAAATCGCCGCCGCCCTGGCCGAGGCCAAAAAAGCGTGCCGCCTGGAGCCATCCGCCACGCGCGCCACCTGCCTGAAGGAGGCGCAGGATACTTACCGGCAAGACATGGCGAACGCGGAAAAACTGCGTGCAGCGGCGCATCCGCAGTGATGCGCCGTGCTGTTGCGACGCTGAACAACATTGCAACACCTGACAAAACCGTCGCGAGCGGGAGGGAGAGGTGGCTAAGAAGCGCAACCGTACGGAAGGTACGGTGAGCATCGCAGGCCGCCTATACCGACGCGCAGCAGGTTTTGACAGGCGTCACTAAGCCGCATCGCGCTCATAGGGCGGGAGTTCGTGCACCACGAGCGGCGTGTCTTCCGTGACGAAGGCCAGCCAGCCGGCCGCCTTGATCGCGCGCAAGCCATCCTGGTAGCCCTGCTCCCAGCGCCACTCGATGGAGCCCTTGGAGAAATTGATATCCTTGGCCGCCATGTGCCAGTCGCGCCCCGCATACGGCAGGCGCACGATGTGCATGGTGCTGTCGCAGCCCAGCGCTACGAGCTCTTCCGTCTGCTGGCGGTTGTGCTTTGTGTCGGGCAGGCCGGCGTACAGCTCGCGCAATTTGCGCTGCAAGGTGTGCGTATTGACATAGTCGGCGATATGGCGTTTCGAGCGCGAGGCGAAGGTGACGTCCTTTTGCCGCGTCTGCACCTCATCGAGGGTGGTCGGTTCCGGCCCTTCCGAGCTCCACAGGTCGACCATGAAGACCAGGGTGTCGACGTGGGGCGTGTCGTCGAGCACGGTTTCCAGCGGCGTGTTCGAGTACAGGCCGCCATCCCAATATAAATCGCCATCGACGCGCACGCCGGCAAAGCCGGGCGGCAAGGCGCCGCTGGCGCGGATATGGTCCGCCGTCAGGGGTTGCTGCTGGCTGTCGAAACTGGTGAGGCTGCCGCATTTGACGCGCAGGGCGTTGACCGTCAGGCGCATGCCGCCGGGCTGGTTCAGGTAATCGAAATCGACCAGTTCCTCGAGGGTGCTGGCCAGCTCACTGGTGTCATAGAAGCTGGCCTCTTCCGGCTTGACGGCGATTCCTGCGGAGAACAGGCTGAAAATGCGCGGCTTGAAGAAGCCGGGCACGCCGCGCAGCACGGTATCGAGCGTGGCCAGCCAGATGTTCGAGCGGCGCTGCTGGTCCGAAACGAGGTTCATGTCGACGCTGTCGCGGTGCGCCACGCGCTGCCAGAACTGTTTTAAACGCACGAGCCTGTCCTCGTGCTTGTTGCCGGCCAAAATGGCGGCATTGATGGCGCCGATCGAGGTGCCCACCACCCAGTCGGGTGCCAGGCCATGTTCGTGCAGCGCATGGTAGACGCCGGCCTGGTAGGCGCCCAGTGCGCCGCCGCCCTGCAGCACCAGCACGATGCGCAGGCGCGAGGGATTTAACTGATTGATCGGTGTCTTCGAATTCGTCATCAAGATGGCCCCTCTGTGCGCCGCGCAAAATGCGGCGTGAATCATTGTAAGGGATTGCGCCTGCCCGTGCCGGACGTTGGGTACGGGCAAAAAAAAACGCCGTCAATGACGGCGTTCCTGTGCAACACGGCTGGCGTTCAGCGCTTGCGGCGCAGCCAGCTGGCGGCCACGGCGGCCACGGCCACGAGGACCAGGGCCGGCTTGACCAGCTTCTTGCGCCCGATAAACGATAACGCCGTCAGCACGTAGGGCATGGCGCCCTGCAAACGCATGCCGCCCGGCGCCAGCAAGGACTCGACGCGGTGGCCGGCAAAGCCGACCGCCGTTTCGACCACGCCCTGCAGCAGCGATTCGGGACGCAGGGCATAGCCCACATTGGCGCGCGCATGCACGATGCCCACGCGATACATTTCGCCCTGGGCGATCAGCAGGCGCTTGCGGGCGGCTTGCGCCGCCAGTTTGTCGGTTTCCGACATGAATTCTCCTCGTGAGCCCGCTTACATCAGCATGTCGCGGTCGGCCTTCAATTCCGCCATGGTGGCAGGCATGGACAGCTTTCCTTGACGCAGCATGGCGCGCGCATACATGACCAGCGCGATGGCCAGCAGTACGAACACGACCGTCATGATCGCCAGGATCTTCCAGCCCAGGCTATCCCAGGCCAGGAAAACGATCAGTACGCTGCCGTAAGCGATGGCAAACAAGCCCGCCACTGTCGCCAGGGCGAAAATGACCACGAGCTGCAGCATGTGATTGCGCACTTCCGACAGTTCGATGGTGGCCAGTTCCAGCCGCGACAACATCAGTCCGACGGCGTTTTTGGCCAGGCCGGCGACCGAGCCGATCAATCCCGGCCCCTGGTGAGACGAAGCAGACTTGTCCATATCGCTCCTGACAATGGATTACTTGCGGCCCAGAATGAAGCCGACCAGTACGCCGACGCCAGCGGCGACGGCTACCGTGCGCCATGGGTTTTCCTTGACATAACCGTCCGCCTGGGAGGCGAGCTGTTTGGTAGCAACGATGGCCGACGCTTGCGCTTCGTGCGCCTTGGCCAGGGCAGCGTCCAGGGTTTTCATGCCCTTGATGCGCACTTCATCGGCTTTTTCACCGGTCAGGGCGGCAGCGGCGCTGAACAGGGCTTGCGCATCCTTGACCAGGGTTTTGACATCGTTATTGACGGTGGTGATATTGTTTTCCAACATGGTTTAGCTCCTTAGCTGTGGATGAATGTAGTTACTATACCTACTTTACTCAAAAACACTATTCCATTAGATCGCGCATGTCATCGGCGTGCTCTTCTTCGACAGCCATGATTTTGATCAACAAATGGCGTGTGGTCGGGTCCTTGTCGCCAATTTTGACGATCATCTGGCGATACGACTCGATCGCTACCCGTTCCGCGATCAGATTGGCACGCACCATGCTTTGCACGTCTTCGGAGTCATCATACTCGGCATGGCTGCGCGCAAGCAATGTTGCAGGATTAAAATCTGGCTTGCCATTGAGTTGCACGATGCGTTCGGCCAGCCAGTCGGCGTGTTCCTGCTCCTGTTGCGCATGCTCAAGGAACTCGGCCTTGATGGTGCCATTGTCGCGCCCGCTCACGGTGTAGTAATGGCGTTTATAGCGCGCAATACACACCAGTTCGGTGGCCAGCGCCCCATTCAACAGGGTGATCAACTCCTGGCGGTCGCCCTGGTAGCCGGCCGTCACGGCGCCGTCATCGAGGTTTTTGGCGGCGGCGCGGATGGCGGCCGTATCGATGCCAGCTGGAATCTCAACAGATGTTTGGGTCATGATGCTTCCTTTCAAGTATTACATGGGTATCCACCGGCCAAGTAGCGGCCGGTGCTGCCTACTAATAAATCAAACGCCAGGCAAAAACCGAAGTTTGGCCTGGTGTTTTAACGGCGGGCGGGAATGGCCGTGTTATCTTCCGACAAGACGATTTCCACACGGCGATTCAGCTGGCGGTTTGCCGCCGTATCGTTGCCGGCGGCCGGATAGGCGGCGCCATAGCCTTTCGTGGCGATGCGGTCACGGCTGATGCCTTGCTCCAGCAGCGCATTGCGCACGGATTCGGCGCGGCGTTGCGACAATTCCAGGTTGTGCGCGGAGCCGCCCGTGCTATCGGTAAAACCTTCGATCAGCACGGTGCGCTGCGGGTTGTTTTTCAGCACCTCGGCCAGCTTGCGCGCCGTATTCACGCCATCGGCCGTCAGGTTCGCCTTGTCCGTGCCAAACAGCACGTCGCCCAGGGTAATGACCATGCCGCGTTCGGTTTTCTTGGCGGCCAGGTCGGCCAGCTGTGCTTCGAGTCCGGCGGCGCGCGCTTGCGCATCGCGGGCCGATGCTTCGGCAGCCTGAGCCTGGGCCTTGGCCGCTTCCGCATCCGCTTGCGCCGTCTGGGCGCGGGCCGTGGCCTGGTCAGCCTGCTGCGTGCGCGCATCGAGGCGCAACTGGTCGCGCTGCTTGCCCGCGTTGGCGATATCGGCTTCGGCCGCTTTCTGCTTGGCGACTTCTTGCGCCGTGGCTATCTTTTGCTTGGCCAGGTAGGCCAGCTTGTCGACTTTTTCGCTATCTTCCTGGCGCGTGGCGGCGGCGTTTGCCGCTTCCAGCGCAGCGCTCGCTTCGCGGAATTCGCGTGGCGCATAGGTCGATACCATCGGGTTCGATTGCGCCGCCATGTAGTCGCCGCGGGTCTGGTCGAGCAGGCTGGTGGTGGTCGGTGCGGAACTGCAGGCGGCAACGAGGGCGGCCATGGCCAGCAGGCCGGGAATGGTGGTGTAAGTAGCTTTTTTCATGATGGAATCCTGTTCTTATTCTTGGTTATTGTTTCGGGGCTTGCTGATTGGCACGGTCGAGTTCTTCGCGCATGACGCGGATGTTCTCGTTGATTTCATCGGCGGCGCTGGTGGCCTTGGCCGAGTTGGCCTTGCTTTGCGCCAGCTTGGCATCGGCTTGCGCCTGGTCGGCCAGGTCGCGCGCCGTTTTGTAGTCACGGTCTTTCAGGGCCTGGTTAGCCATGCGCATTTTTTCGCGGGCCGAACGCATTTCATCGGGTGCCAGGTCGGCAGCGCCGGCGCTGGCGGCGTTATCGACGGCGGCGCGCGACACGGCGACATCGGCCGTGGCTGGCGTTTTCAGGCTGGAGCAGCCCGTCATCAGGACAACGGCCGTGGCGCAGGCGGCCAGGGCGGCCAGTGGGGAAATTTTGAAATCTCGGTTTGTCATTTTTTTTCTCCTGGAGAATGTGTAAGCGTTAGGGTTCATACGTCGGTGCATCTGGAATCAGGAACGGCGTTTGATGTAGACGTTATAGGCTCCGGCTCCCCGCATATCCGTTCGGTGCCGCACATAGAGTAAGAAATCGACAATACTTGCATCGGCAACGTGCGCCAGCGCACGTGCCGGACCGTAAAAGCGAGAAACGGGCCCGGCTGAGGAGCGATTCCTGTAGCATCGTGAATACTTGTCCAGAAAGAATCGTCTACCATGCAACTGTCCCGCCGTCAGAAAATCTCCCTCGCGAGCGCCGCCGTGCTCATCGCCCTGCCCGTCACCGCCTCCATCGTCCTGATGAATATGGACTGGAACCGCGCCAAGCCCTGGCTCAATGCGCGCGCCAGCGAAGCGCTGGGGAGACCGTTTGCCATCGAAGGCGACCTGACGCTGACGTGGCAGCAGCCCACGACGGGAGGCAAACAAGGCTGGCGCGACTATTTGCCATGGCCGCACCTGCAGGCAAAGGATGTGCGCCTGGGCAACCCAAGCACCATGTCCGGGACGGACGACGGGGCGCAGCTGGCCACCGTCAGCCAGCTGGCGTTCTCGCTCAATCCCCTGGCCCTGCTGGACAAGAAAATCATCATTCCGCAATTGCGCTTCGACACGCCGCAGGTGCGCTTGCTGCGCAACAAGGACGGCAAGAACAACTGGACCTTCGACAAACAGGAGCAGCCATCGCCGTGGCAGCTGGAATTGCAAGGCGTGGTCTTCAGCAAGGGCACCGTGTATCTGGACGATGCTGTCACGAAAACGGCGATGCGCGCCGATGTCGACACCATCGCAAACGATGCGCGCTACGGCATCGCCTGGACGCTGTCGGGCAAATACCATGGCGAAAGCGTCAAGGGCGGCGGCAAGGCCGGCGGCGTGCTGTCGCTGCAGCAGCAAGGCACGCCCTTCCCCATCCAGGCCGACATGCGCGCGGGCGGCAGCAGCATGGCCATCGAAGGCACCCTGACGCGTCCGGCCAAGCTGGCCGCGCTCGACGTGCGCCTGAAACTATCGGGACCCAGCATGGCGAGCCTGTATCCATTGACGGGCGTGCTGCTGCCGGAAACGCCGCACTTCAGCACGGAAGGCCATTTGACGGGCACCCTGGCGCCGCGCAGCGGTGAATGGGTGTACGACAAGTTCACCGGCAAGGTGGGTTCCAGCGACATCAGTGGCAAGCTGGCCTTTTCCGCCAGCACGCCGCGCAAGCGCCTGACGGGAGAAGTCCACTCGCGCCTGCTGCAGTTTTCCGACCTGGGCCCGCTGGTGGGCGCCGATTCCAGCGCCAGCAAGAAGGAACGGGGCGTGGCATCGACGCAGCCGGCCGGCCGCGTGCTGCCGGTGGAAACGTTCAAGACGGAACGCTGGACCAGCCTGGACGCCGACGTGCGCTACACGGCCGACAAGATCACGCGCGATGCCGAGCTGCCAATCAGCAAGCTCGACACGCATGTGGTGCTGACGGATGGCGTGCTGTCATTGACGCCGCTCAACTTCAACGTGGCGGGCGGCACCCTGACGTCGCAAATCAAGCTCGACGGCAGCGGCAAGGTCATCGCCAACGGCATCGCGGCCGAACTCAAGGCCAGCGCCCGCCATCTGCACATCCAGCAACTGTTTCCCCGCCTGCCCGCCCTGCAGGCGAGCGTGGGCGAAATCAATGGCGACGCTTCGCTGTCGGCCACGGGCAATTCCGTCGCCACCCTGCTGGGCAGCTCGAACGGCGAAGTACGCGCGCTGATCAACCGGGGCAGCATCAGCAAGCTGCTGCTGGAAGAAATGGGCTTGAATATCGGCAGTGTCGTGCTGGCCAAACTGTCTGGCGACAAGCAGGTCAAGCTGAACTGCATGGCCGCCGATTTCGCCGTCACCAAAGGATTGATGCAGACGCGCCAGTTTATCGTCGACACGGATGATGCCGTCCTGCATATCGATGGCACGGTGAACCTGGCCGATGAACGGCTGGACCTGACCCTGCGGCCGGACAGCAAGGGCTTGCGCGTCTTTTCGCTGCGCTCGCCCCTGTACGTGCATGGCACTTTCAGCAAGCCCGACGTGAGCGTCGACAAGGGCGTGCTGGCCTTGCGCGCCGGCGGCGCACTGGCGCTGGCCGTGGTGGCGCCCGTGGCGGCGCTGCTGCCGCTGGTCAATACCGGCCCCGTCGAAGATAGCGAGTGCGCGGCCCTGCTGGCCCAGGCGCGCGTGAAACCGGTGGCGCCCAAGCCGGGGAAAGCCGTGCGCAAGGTGCGCTGAGCGCGGCGTGGGCGCCTTTACAATTGTTACACCCCTATGTGCGTTGCCGAACAGACCCTGCCTTGCCGCAATCCTATGCTGTGATCGTGCCTGAAACACACGGCGTCACGAAGTCATCCGGCCCATACCATGCCGGCGCCACGAGGTCTGAATTCATAGGAGAACTATCATGCAAATCATTAAAAAAATCGCCGCTACCACTTCCGTTGCCGCCCTGCTGCTGAGCCTGACGGCTTGCGCCAACATGTCCGGCCAGGATAAAAACACCGCCATCGGCGCTGGCGTCGGCGCCGTTGCCGGTTCCGTGCTGACCGGCGGCAGCGCTGTCGGCGCAGTCGGCGGCGCCGCTGTCGGTGGCGTGATCGGTAACCAGGTCAAGCCGAAGTAATTGTTGCTCAAGAAAGCGGGGTGGGTGCGCAGGCGCCCGCCCCGCTTTTTTGCGTCTGCGGCACAAGGATAAAAGCAGGCGGGATGAAGGCAAGCCTGCTGCAAGGCAAGCGAGGAAAGTCAGACGAAGACGTTGGCCATGCCGATGGTGCCGCTGTCCTTGACCAGCTCGTAACAGCGGCAGGAGACAGCTTCCAGGCCGGCGGAATCAAGGATTTCGATATTGCCGCGGCTGTAAGTGATCAGTTTTTGCTGTTGCAGCGCGCTCGCTGCCTTGGTCACGCCGACCCGCCGCACCCCCAGGGTATGGGCGAGAAATTCATGCGTGAGGTGAAATTTTTCGGATTGCAGGCGGTCGCGCGTGATCAGCAGCGAACGGGCCAGGCGCGCCTCGAGCACGTGGAAGCGGCTGCACACGGCAATCTGGATGGCTTGCGCCAGCAGGGTATCCGTGTAGCGGTACAGCAAGCGCTGCAGGGACTCGAGCTGGGCGAACTCGGCGCAGAAATCGGCCCGCGCGATGCGGCTGGCCATGCCGGAACGTTGCACCACGGCACGCACTTGCGCCAGGTCATGACCGAGCGCGACGGACGCGCCCAGCACGCCTTCGCGGCCGACCGAGCCCACTTCCAGGGTCATGCGGCCTTCCGCCACAGCCAACAGGGAGATCAGGCAGTCGCGGGGGAAATAAATGTGGCCGATAGGCTGGCCCGGTTCGTACAGCACCTCGCCTACCTCGACCGTGACCGTATCGAACAGCGCCGTCAAGTGCCGCAAATCGTGCTCGGGCAGGCTGGCCAGCAAGCGGTTGCCGGCGTCAGGCGCGCCCACGGACGACCCCAGGCCGGATCGGCCTGTATCGCGGGACAGGGTCATGCTGGCGTTCGTTAGTGGCATTGCTTTTCCTTGGTGTCGTTACAACTCGACATAATTTTTACTTAGCCTACGGTGCAGTACCGCCCATGTATGTACGGTGACGCACGGAAGCGAAGCAAGCGGCACAGCACACTGGCAATACACGCGAATCGCACGGATAACACGCACTACCCATTTCATTATCTAAAAAAACAGGAGCTTTCCATGACCACCACCACCAAATCCCTCCATCCGCTGGTACTTGCCGCCGCCGTCGCCGTCCTGCTGTTCTGCGGCGTGGGCACGGCGGCCCTGATGGGCTGGCTGCCTTCGTCCCAGAGCGACAGCCGGCCACTGGCAGCCGGCACTTCGGCCGAACAGATGGCCAACCTGCAGGCGAACCAGCCGCCAGCGAACCTGCAGCCTGCCGGCGCACAGCCGCTGGCCGCCCTGCCGCCTCAGCAGCAACAGCAGCAACAGCCAGTGCGCCAGCCCCAGCAGCAACCGCAACAGCAATACGCGGCTGCCCCGACGCCGCAAGTGTGCAGCAACTGCGGCGTGATCGAAGCCATCCATGAAGTCAATACGCGCGCCGAAGGCAGCGGCGTGGGCGCGGCCGGCGGCGCCGTCGTCGGCGGCTTGCTGGGCAACCAGGTAGGCGGCGGCCACGGCAAGCAGCTGGCCACCGTGCTGGGCGCCGTAGGCGGCGCCGTGGCCGGCAATCAGATCGAAGGCAGCGTGCGCGCCACGCGCAGCTACAACATCGTCGTGCGCCTCGATAACGGCAAGACGCGCACCGTGCACCAGAGCGCCGCGCCGAACTGGCGCCAGGGCGACCGCGTGCGCGTCGTCAACGGCGGCTTGCGCGCCATGGGCTAAGCGAAGCGCGGCGGCGCCGCTGCCGCGATAAGTTGCAAATTCAACACACGCCCGGCCTGTCCGGGCGTTTTCTTTTTGACAATGTTCGTTGGCGTACAGATGAGTACGCCGTCCCGCGAGATGATGCGTTCAAGAAAGTTCAACGAATATCTTCAAGGAGGTGCGATGGAAAACGACAAGACAAACAGTCACCGGATCTGGCTCGGCTTTATCGGTGGCGGCATATTGGCCACGGCGCTGGGCTTTTGCGCGCTGGATCTGGCGCCCGTGCAAACAAGCGCGCCCGTGTTTGGCGTCATGCTGCTGTTGACCGGCGGCATGGTCAGCTGCCTGGCCGGCGCCGTCGGGATGGCCGGCATGCTGGCCTGGATACCGGGCATGGCCGATGAACACGCCGACCGCTCCCGCTAGTTGAGCCTTGTGTACGACAGCGTACAGAACACAATGAAAACAAAGTAGACACTTAGTCATGGCATAAGCGTTCAGCGACCCGGTCGCTGCGCAATGACAAAAACTGATGACGGCGCAAGGCCAAGGCAGCCGCCGTCATCCACACATTACTCTCGGAGGACACATCATGCTGTATACAATCGCCGTCGTACTCATTATTCTTTGGCTGCTGGGCCTGGTAACTTCCTATACCATTGGCGGCTTCATCCACATCCTCCTGGTGGTGGCAGTCATCATGATCCTGTTGCGTCTGATCAGCGGGCGCGGTTTATAGAGGCCACTCCATTGGCCAGACAGGGGCGGCGCGCGTGCAAACGGGCGCCGCCCTTTTTCCGCCTTTTGCGTACAGCGTGCGCGCACTGGCACACTGCGGCATTTTGCAGTAACGTGTGCAGGTAATTCCTGGGTATGTCCCAATAACAAAACAAGGAGAAAATCCATGAAAGAAGCATTCAAAAAAGGCCCTGGCGCCACATCCCTGATCGGTATGCTGGTGATCGCACTGGCCGCCACCGGCTGCGCGGATATGTCCTCGACGCAACGTGGCACGGCCACGGGCGCCGGCATCGGCGCGGGCCTGGGCGCCTTGATCGGCGGCACCACCGGTGGCGGCAGCAGCGGCCGCACGGCCGGCGGCGCGCTGATCGGTGCCGCAGCTGGCGCCGTGGTCGGCAATATCTGGTCGAACCGCATGGAAAACCAGAAGCGCGCGATGGAGCAAGCGACACAGGGCACAGGCGTGCAAGTGTCGCAAACGGCCGATAACCGCCTGAAAATGGAAATCCCGAGCGACATTTCCTTCGATACCAACCGCGCCGACATCAAGGGTAACTTCCGCCCCATCCTCGACCGCTTTGCCGCCACCCTGAACGAAAACCCGAACACCACGGTCAGCATCATCGGCCATACGGACAGCACGGGCAGCGATTCCATCAACGAACCGCTGTCGGTGGAACGCGCGGCCCACACGCGCGACTACCTGGCCATGCGCGGCGTCTCGCCGACGCGCGTCGTCACGGAAGGCCGCGGCGCCCGCGAGCCGATCGCCTCGAATGCGGATGCGGCCGGACGCGCACGCAATCGCCGCGTCGAAATTTACGTAGCAGAGCTAGCCCCACGGGGGTAACACCGAACCAAACCTACTGCGCGTCGGTATAGGCGGCCTGCGATGCTCACCGTACCAGAGTACGGTTGCGCTTCTCGGCCACCTCTCCCTTCCGCTCGCTACGGTTTTGTTCGGTGTCGGGACGTTGACATCAAAATCAAGATCGTAAAAAAACCCGCCGGCAAGGTCACTTGCCAACGGGTTTTTTTCCATTTAAAGCAGCTTATTTTGAAGTAGCTTATTTCGACGTCGTTGCCTTGGCGCCGCTGTCGCCCTCTTTCGCCACCTTGGCAAAGTCGCCCGCCGTCACGATCGAGACGGCCGATGGCTTCAGGTACTCGCGCAGGCCCTGGTTCACTTGCGCCAGCGTCAAGGCGGCCACTTTCGCTTCCAGGTCCTTGTCGTAAGCCATGGTACGGTCTTGCGCCAGGTAGCTGGCGAGGCCGCTGGCCAGAGCGCTGTCCTGCGTGCGGCTTACTTCTTCCGATTGCAGCCAGCCCTTTTTCGCCTCGGCCAGTTCCGCTTCCGAGAACCCGTCGGCCAGCGCCTTGGCGATTTCCTCGCGCAGGGCCGCTTCCACCTTGACCGTGTTTTGCGGCGCGCTGATGGCATACGCCATCCAGTAGCCGGCCGGCTCGCGCGACGGCACGCTCACTTGCGAACCGACGCCGTACGACAGGCCTTCCTTCTGGCGGATGCGGTCGGCCAGGCGGCTGCGCAAGGCGCCGCCACCGAGCATGTGATTGGCGATCAGCAAGGCCGGATAGCTGGCGGCGTCATCCTTGAGGGGAATCGGCTGGATGGCGAACAGCACGCTGTTGGCCTTGTCCGGCGTTTCCAGCGTGACTTTCTCGCCGCTCACAGGCTTAACGGCATCGGGAATGCGCACATACGGCTGCTGCGTCTTCCAGCTGCCGTACAGGCTGGCCACTTGCGCCTTCAGGGCGGCCGGGTCGAAGTCGCCCACGGCGGCAAACGTGGCGTTCGACGCGCCATAATAGGCGCCATGGAAGGCTTTCACATCGGCAACCTTGATGGCTTTCCATTGTGCCAGTTCGGCCGGCAAGGTGGCCACGTGGCGCACATGGCCTTCCGGCGTGGCGTCGAGCAGGCGGCGGAAGGCGTTCACGGCCAGCGGCTGCGGCTCAGGCAATTCCTGCTCGGCGCGGCCGACGCGCTCGCGCTGCAATTCCAGAAATTCCGTTTCGTTCAAGGCCGGCTTTTGCAGCACTTGCGCCAGCAGGTCCATGGCGGCAGGCAACTTCTCGCGCTTGCCCGTCAGCATGGCGGTCACGCCTTCGGCGCCGCCGGAGATGGCTACTTGCATGCCCAGCTGGTCGAACTTGTCCTTTACTTCCTGGCGCGACAGTTTATCCGTGCCGCGCGACAACAGACTGGCCGTGTAGCTGCCCACTTGCCCCTTGCCGCGCAGGCTCTCTTCGCTGCCGAGCTGCAGTTTCAACACGACGCTGACGGTATTGCCCTTGGTTTTCTTCGGCAGCAAGGCGCCCTTCAAGCCGTTCGGCAAGGTAAAGCGCGTGGTGCGCGCTTCGATATTGTCGGGACTGGGGTCGAACGCTTCGCCCTGCGCCACGACGGCGCGGCCCGTGTAGCCGGCCAGTTGCGGCGCCACGTCGGCATAGGCCGGCACAACGGTACGGTCCGGCGCATCGGTGGGGATGAAGCGGCCCAGGGTGCGGTTCGAGCTCTTCAGGTATTTCTCGGCCGCCGCCTGCACCTGCGCCGTCGTCAGCTTGTCGAGCTGGTCGCGCTGCAGGAAGAACAGACGCCAGTCGCCGGCCGCCAGCGACTCCGTCAGGGCGATCGTCATGCGCGCCGTATTCGACGTGATCAGTTCGACCTGCTTGTTCAGCTGCTGTTTCACGCGCGCCACTTCCGCATCCGTGACCGGCTGCGATTTCAGTTCTTCCAGCACTTTCAGCATGGCCGCTTGCGCCGCGTCGAGGTTGCCATCGACGGGCACCAGGGCGCCGAACAGGTTGTAGCCCGGCTCCAGATTGCTCACCGAGTTGTATTCGATCTTGCTGGCCAGCTTGGTTTCCACCAGCGCCTTGTGCAGGCGGCCGGCGGGCGCGTCCGTCAGCACGTGACCGAGCACCTCGATGGCGACAGCGTCCGGGTTGCCGGACGGCGCCACGTGGTAGCCGGCGCCGACGAACTGCGTGCCGCCGCTGCGGCGCACCGTCACGGCGCGCTCGCCATCCTGCACGGGTTCGGCCGTGTAGGTCGGTTCGATCACGCGCGTCGGTTTCGGGATCTTGCCGAACAGTTCATTGATCTGCTTCAACACCTTCGCTTCATCGAAGCGGCCCGCCACCATCAGCACGGCGTTATCCGGCTGATAATATTTATGGTAGAACGCGCGCAGGCGGGGAATGTTGACCTGTTCGATGTCGGAACGGGCGCCGATGGTCGACTTGCCGTAGTTGTGCCAGTCGTAGGCAACGGCCTGGATGCGTTCGCTGGTCACGCCGATCGGGTCGCTCTCGCCCATTTCGAACTCGTTGCGCACGACCGTCATTTCGCCCTTCTGCGTCTTCGGATTCCACAGATCGTTCTGGTCGATGGCCGCGTTGACCATGCGGTCCGCTTCCATGGCCAGCATCTGGCGCAGGTTGTCGTCGTTGGCGGGGAAGGTGGCGTAGTAATTGGTGCGGTCGTACCAGGTGGTGCCGTTGAAATCTGCCCCTGTCGAGTTCAGGATCTCGACGGGGGTTTTCGTGCCCTTCCTGACGCCGAAGTTGGCGCTGGGCTTGAACAGCAAGTGCTCGAGCAAGTGGGCCATGCCCGTTTCGCCGTAGTTTTCATGGCGCGAGCCGACCAGGTAGACCATGTTGGTGGTCAGGGTCGGCTTGCTGGCGTCCGGGAACAGCAGCACGCGCAAGCCATTGGCCAGGCGGTATTCGGTGATGCCTTCGACGGACGTGACCTTGACGGCGGCGGCACGGTTCGATGCGGCCTTGCCGGTTTTCTGGATCGGCGCGGCTTCGACCGGGGTGGCGGCCAGGATGAACGACGGCGAGAGGATGCCGGCGGCAAGCAGGAGGGCGGTAATTGGTTTCAAATCGGAGTCCTGGTAGCACTACGTTATTAGACAAGCGCAAAAGCGGGCGCAATGGAATACGAACGCAAGAATTGCCATGGACCCGCGCTGCGTCTTCGCTGCCCAGGGAAATCATTGCTCTCGCAATTTACGTCATGCTTGTCAGTTACGCAAGTGCCTGTCATCGGGCTGTTATGTGCGCGTGTTATACTCCACGGTTCCGGAACTATCTGCCTGTATATGAGACGAGCTCTCGTCCTGCTCTGCCTTTTTGTCTTCATTGCCTTACCCCAGGCGTTCGCCAGCATGGCTGACGCCAGCCCTTCCCCATTCCAGCATGCAGTCGCGGCCGGCACTACTGCCACGCCTGCCTTCGTCGCCGATTGCCTTGACCCCGGCGTCCATGCGGGCTTGCCCGGCGACAGCTGCGACGCCGACGAATGCGACAACGACCCCATCACGCTATACCCGACCTCGCGCCAGGGGGCGCCGTTTTGCGCCATCATTTGGCAAGCGGGACCGGGGGCACTTGCCGAAGCGGACGCGCGGCAGGCCACCCGGCCGCCGCGCGTCCGCCGCCACATCACGCAATAGCAACACGATTCCCTGGGGCACTGGCCGCCAGGCAAGCTTGATACTTACTGACTTTACAAGGTTACACACATGGAATGGTTATTTGACCCGACAATCTGGGTCGGCCTGCTGACGCTGGTCGTACTGGAAATCGTACTGGGTATCGACAACCTGATTTTCATCGCCATCCTGGCCGAAAAGCTGCCGCCGCACCAGCGCGACAAGGCCAGGGTGCTGGGCCTGACCCTGGCCCTCGTCATGCGGCTGGGCCTGCTCTCGCTGATTTCCTGGCTCGTCACCCTGACGACGCCCTTGTTTTCCATATGGGCCTTCTCGTTTTCGGGGCGCGACCTGATCCTGCTCATCGGCGGCCTGTTCCTGCTGTTCAAGGCCACCAGCGAGCTGCACGAGCGCCTCGAAGGCGTCACGCATGCGCAGACGGGACCGAAAGTCTACGCCGGCTTCGGCCTCGTGGTGGCGCAGATCGTCGTGCTCGACGCCGTCTTTTCGCTCGACGCCGTCATCACGGCCGTCGGCATGGTGGAAAACCTGTACGTGATGATGGCGGCCGTCGTCATTTCCATCGTCGTCATGATGCTGGCCTCGAAGGTGCTGACGCGCTTCGTCAACGCCCACCCCACCGTCGTCGTGCTGTGCCTGAGCTTTTTGCTGATGATCGGCCTGTCCCTGGTGGCCGAAGGCCTGGGCTTCCACATTCCGAAAGGCTATCTGTACGCCGCCATCGGTTTCTCGATCGTCATCGAGTTCTTCAACCAGCTGGCGCGCCGCAACTTCCTCAAGCTGCAGTCGAATGCCCCGCTGCGCGACCGCACGGCGCAAGCCGTGCTGAGCCTGCTGGGCGGGCGCAAGGGCCGCGAAGCCGTGGAAGAGCACGAAGTCAAGGAATTGCCCGACGTCTCCGCCTTCGGCGTGGAAGAGCGCAACATGGTCAGCGGCGTGCTGACCCTGGCCGAACGCTCGATCCGTTCCGTGATGACGCCGCGCGGCGACGTCTCCTGGGTCAACCTGAACGACAGCAGCGACAAGATGCTGCAATTGCTGCGCGACACGCCGCACAGCATGATTCCTGTCTGCAATGATGACCTCGACAATGTGGTCGGCATCGCGCGCAGCAAGGACCTGATCGAGGACCTCGTCTCGCGCGGCAAGATCGACCCGGCCAGCATGCGCGAAGCCGTCGTCGTGCCGGAAGCGGCCGGCGTGCTGAAAGCCATGGAGACCCTGAAGCGCTCGCGCGGCCAGCTGGTGCTGGTGGTAGACGAGTTCGGCACCGTGCAAGGCGTGCTCACGCCGATCGATATCCTGGAAGCCATCGCCGGCGAATTCCCCGACGAGGACGAGCAGCCGGACGTGGAAGTGCTCGGTCCCGGCCACTGGCGCATCGACGGCGCGACGGACCTGCATTACCTGGAGCAAGTATTCGAGACGGAAACCCTGGTCAGCGAAGACGGCGAGTACAACTCGCTGGCCGGCTTCCTGCTGGCGCATTTCGAAAACATGCCGGCCGTGGGCGAAGTGCTGGAACTCGACGATCTGCGCTATGAAATCCTCGAGGCCGACGAGCGCCGCATCGCCAGCGTGGACGTGCGCCGCATCGAGCCCGATCACAGTTTGTAACACAATGGCAAGCGTGCCCCGCTTGCCATGCCGTATGCTGGGGTCTGCCTTTTCCGGAGACGCCCACATGAAACATTCTTTGCTACGCCTGACCCCGCTCGCTTGCGCCGCCTTCGGCAGCCAGGCCCAGGCCGCCGCGCCATCGGCCACCATCAAGCCTGGCCTGTGGCAAGTCGACAGCAAGATGGCGTCGCCCGACGCCGCCACCGACAATGCCATGTCCATGGTGCTGCAGCAACTGGGCAACCTTCCTCCCGATCAACGCAAGCAGCTGGAAAGCATGGCGGCCAGCCGCGGCATGGCCATGCCCACCGTGGGCGCCGACGGCGCCGTGCGCGTGACGGCGTGCGTGACGCCCGACATGGCGGCGCGCAAGCAGATTCCCACGGGCCAGCCCGGCGATTGCACCTCGAAGAACAAGGACATCGCGGGCGGCATGGACGTGTCGTTCACGTGCGCGAATCCGAAATCGAGCGGCGAAGGCCAGGTGCTGTTCTCGGGCGACCAGGCGTTCAGCATGCAGCTGGCCGTGACGACGAGCGCGCGCGGCACGCCGGAACAGGTGAATGTAACGAGCAACGGCAAGTGGCTGGGAGCAACGTGCCCTGCCCCATCCGCCGCCGCTCAGAAACCGTGACGGAAGCCCATATTAAAAGCCGCGTCGCCGCGCCCCGCATCGCTGGCATTGCCCACCGTGTAGCGGGCGCCGTTCTTGTTGTGGATCTTCGCGTAGGACGCGTAGAAATCGCTGCGTTTTGACAGGGAATACGTGAGGCCGACGGCCACCTGTTTGGCGTCGCGGTTGGCCAGGTCGCGATCATCCTTGCGCACGTACGAGGCCAACAGCTTGAAGCCGCCCACGGGCACGGACACGCCCAGCAGAGTGTCGCGGCTGTCCGACGACGACATCGACAGGGCCAGCGAGCTGTAGGCATTGTTCGGGTCCCACGGCGAGCTGCCATAGCCCTTGTTCACGCCCACGGCGGCAAAGGCGGTGGCCACTTTCAGGTCGATGTTCGCCGCGATCAGGGTGTTGCGCGACGACATGTCGATGGCGGGCAAGGTGCCGGAGGCGAGGATGAAGTTGTTCTTGCGCTGGTGCGACACGCTGACATTCACGGCGCCGGACGAATAGCCGAGGGTGGCGCCATACGCGCGGTTGTTGGCGCTGCTGTACGGCGACTCGCCGAAGCTGTAGATGGCGCTGGCCGTCACGCCGCGCAAGGCGGGCGTCACGTATTTGACGGTATTGTCGTAGCGTTTCACGCTGTAGCCGGCCAGGTTGCTGGCGCTGCCGGCCATGCCGCCCTTGAACGGGTCGGCCACGTCGGTGAGCGCCAGGTATTGCAGGTTGTACTGGCGTCCCAGGGTCAGCGCGCCCAGGCGGCTGTCCAGGCCCACGTAGGCTTGCCGGCCGAACAGGCGACCCTCGTCCGACTGGCCCGTGTCGTTCTGGACGCCCGCTTCCAGGGTAAACACGGCGGAAACGTCGTTGCCCAGCGCTTCGCGCCCCTGCACGCCCAGGCGCGAGCCGGAGGCGACGCCGCCGGACACCTTGGTGCCGGCGCAACCGGCGGCGCAGCCCCGCTCGGCCACGATGCCCGCGTCGAGCACGCCGTACACGGCAACGTTGGTGGATGCGGCACTGCCCGCGCCATCGGCAGCCTGGGCCGTCGCGCCCAGCGCGAAAGGCCCCATCCCTATCACAGCAAGCGCAAAATACGAGGTCTTCATGATAAATATCTCGGTGACGTGAAAAGTAAACTACCCGGTATTGATCAGGACATGCGCTGTGTGTCTGATCCAAGTGTTACCTTATCCTCGCTTTTTGTCCAGCCATCCGTGCGTTGTACAACAGAAACTTCAGCTTAGTCCCAAGAAACACGTCGCACACTGACAACACGCAAGTTTGACCATGATTGTGGCAATATGCGGCAAAATGGCGTGAATTGCAGGCCCTGCCGTAAAGCAATGTTCGGTGGCGAACGTTGCGCGATCTGACGCAGGCGGTACACTACTGGTTTTACCGACAGCGGCTCGCCCGTTTTTTCTGCATGCTAGCTATCCTCGAACGCATTGACCCCAACTCCAGCAATATCGACTTGCTGGTGGAATTATTCAACTCATTGCGTCCCAAGCGCCCCCACGACAGCGCTACCGCGATCGCCAACGTGCGCACCCTGCGCCAGCTTCTCAAAGGTAACCCCGCCCAGGCGCGCGCCCTGCACGAATACGTGCTGCGCGTGCTGGCCGCGCGCCGCCACGCCAGCCTGTACACGGACATCGGCGTGCTGTCGAACAGCGGCTTCTTTACAGAATTGAAACGCCGCATCGCCTACCGCATGCTGCCGCCCGCCCTTGGCGATGAATACCTGAACGACGCGCTCGATCAGGTGCTGTACCTGAAGACCGATTATTTGTGGATCAGCAACGTGCCCGCCACGGACTGGCTGGAACTGTTCGATGTGCTCACCAGCGACGAGGTCGAGCTGGCCGTCGGCGACGGCAATATCATGTTGCCAGGGATGCTAGACGCCATCCGCACCCTGTCCTACCGCGTCTGCGCCATGGGCCTGGAACCGGAACTGACGCGTTTCCACAATGAAATCGAAGTGTTCCAGTCGCCGTTCATGGTGCAGAACACGGAAGTGAACGCCTACCTGGATGCCTACTCGAGCCTGCTGCAAGGCGACATCGAGCACATCGAGGACGCGCGCCATTTGCTGGTGATGCTGGACCAGTGCGACGCCGTCATCGCCAAGATCCGCAAGAAGGCGCTGTACCAGGGCACCAGCATTCCCCTCACGTATTTACTGGTGGCGCTGGCGCAGAGCATCGACCGCCTGCGCAAGCTGCTGTTCCTCGTCGACACGAGCGGCGAGCTGCCCGCTTCAAACAACGTGGACATTGACGCCATCACGGTCGACGCCACGCAGGACTTGCTGCACCCGCAGCCCGTCAGCCGCCGCCGCGCGGGCGCCGTGGGGCTGGCGCTGGAACTGATACGCGCGCATAACCACAAATACAAGGTCAGCGACCTGTTTTCCGACAATATCAACTTGCTGGCGCGCAATGTGACGGAAAACGCCAGCCGCACGGGCGAGCACTACATCGCGGAAAACCGCCGCGAAATGGGTGCCATGTTCCTCTCGTCCGCAGGCGCGGGCGTGATCATCGGCTTCATGGCCCTGTTCAAGATATTGATGTCGTATTTGCGCTCGGCGCCGCTGGTCGAAGCGTTCATGTTCAGCATGAATTACTCGATCGGCTTCATGTTCATCCACTTGCTGCACTTCACGGTGGCCACCAAGCAGCCGGCCATGACGGCCTCGCGCATCGCCGCCGGCCTGCACAGCAAGGATGGCCGGAATATCGACCTCGACAGCATGGCGGAACTGATCAACAAGGTCTTCCGCACGCAAAACATGGCCGTGCTGGGCAACCTGGCGACGGCCATCCCCACGGCGTGGCTGATCGCGCTCGGCTACAAGGCGATCACCGGGCACAACCTGGTGTCGCCGGAAAAAGCCATGCATCTGCTGCACGATATCGATCCCATCGGCAGCCCCGCCATCTTTTACGCCATGATCGCCGGCGTGTGCCTGTTCGTGGCCGGCCTGATTTCCGGCTACTACGATAACCAGGCGCTGTACACGCGCTGGGCGCAGCGCATCGCGCAATTGCGCGGCCTGGGCCGGGTGATCGGCCAGGAGCGCTTGCAGCGTCTGGGCCTGTACCTGGAAAACAACCTGGGCGGCCTGATGGGTAACTTCTATTTCGGTATTTTGCTGGGCTCCATCGGCACCCTGGGCTTTTTGATCGGCTTGCCCATCGATATCCGCCACATCACCTTCTCGGCCGCCAACTTTGCGACAGCCCTGGTGGGACTCGACCACAATATGAGCTGGCAGCTGGCCGTCAAGTCGCTGTCGGGCATCTTCGCCATCGGCACGGCCAACCTGCTGGTCAGCTTCGGCCTGGCCCTGTGGGTGGCCCTGCGTTCGCGCCAGGTACGCTTCAAGCACGGCATGCAGTTGCTGAAGATTCTGGGCAAGCGTTTCCTGCGCTCCCCCATCGTCTTCTTCTTCGGTTCGAAAAACCCGCCGCCACTGGCACTGGCCGATGATACGGCAAACCTGTCACTGACAAACAAGGCTCAAAAATGACCGCTAGGCGCATGCAACCCTGTCTCACCGCCCTCCTGCTGTGCTGGACCCTGGCTGCATGCGCCTCGCTGCCCAATGTCAAGAACCTCAACACCACCCTCGAACCCGTGGCCAAGCCCAAGGTGATCACGGGCAAGGGCGCCGTGCTGAACGTCAACAGCCGGGCCGCCCTGCTCAACAAGCGCTGGGCCAAGTCCGGCATGGACTTGAAGACCCAGGCCGCGCTGGAAGAGGCGGCCACCGGCGTGCCTCTGATCAAGGGCAACAAGGTAACCCTGCTGTTTGACGGCCCGCAAACCATGGCCGCCATGTTCCAGGCCATCAGCGACGCCAAGACCAGCATCAACCTGGAAACGTACATCTTCGACCAGGACCCGCTGGGCCTGAAGTTTGCCGACATGCTGATCGAAAAGCAGCAGGCGGGCGTGACGGTCAACGTCATCTACGATAGCGTGGGCACCATCGGCGTGCCGCAGGCGTTTTTTGAGCGCATGCGCGCGGCCGGCGTGCGCCTGGTGGCCTTCAACCCCGTCAATCCGGCCAAGCTCAAGGGCGACGACTGGAAGATCAACAACCGCGACCACCGCAAGGTGCTGATCGTCGACGGCAAGACAGCGTTTACGGGCGGCATCAATATCAGCGATACCTATGCGAAAAGCTCGCTGTTCCGCTCGAAATCGAAGCCCACCGACAAGAAGGACGTGGGCTGGCGCGACACGCACGTGAAAGTGGAAGGCCCGGCCGTGGCCGCCTTCCAGTGGCTGTTCATCCGCACCTGGGCCCAGCAAGACCAGGCCGACTTGCCGGATGCCAATTATTTCCCCGTGCTGTCCGAAGTGGGCGACAAGCTGGTGCGCGTGGTGGCCAGCGAGCCGGAAGGCGGCTTTGAAATCTACAAGGCCTACATCCTGGCCATCCAGGAAGCAAAGAAATCGATCCACATCACGTCCGCCTATTTCGTGCCCGACCAGCAGACGGTCGACGCGCTGGTCGCGGCCGCCAAGCGGGGCGTAGACGTCACCGTGGTGCTGCCCGGCGTGTCCGACAGCGGCCTCGTGTTCCATGCGGGACACGCGCTGTACGACCAGCTGCTGGCCGGCGGCATCCGCATTTTTCACTTGAAACTGGCCGTGCTGCACGCCAAGACGGCCGTCATCGACGGCGCCTGGTCGACGGTCGGCTCGACCAACATCGACATGCGCAGCTTCCTGCACAACAGCGAGCTGAACGTGATCGTGCTGGGCGACAGCTTCGGCAGGGAAATGGAAAACGCCTTCCAGGAAGACTTGCGCGACTCGGAAGAGATCACCAAGGCGAAATGGGAAACCCGGCCCATCTCCGACCGCATGAAGGAATGGGCGGCCCGTTTCATGAATTACTGGTTATAAGCACCGATCAGGCGACTGGATATTTGCACAAATATGCACTATATTGCACCAATAGTATGACGATCGTCGTACTGCTCATATCTGGAGTGAACCATCATGGGAACCGTGCGCAAGACCATTACCTTGACGGACCAGCAGGACGACTGGATCAAGGCGCAAATTGACGCCGGGCGCTATACGAACGACAGCGAATACATCCGCGACCTGATCCGGCGTGAACAGGAACGCAGCGCCGAACTCGATGCGATCCGCGCGGCGCTGGTGGAAGGCGAGGCCAGCGGTGAACCCCAGCCTTTCGACGCCAGGGCTTTCAAGCAGAGAATGCTGGCAGCGCATGGCTGAATACCGGCTGACGCCCGCCACCGAGCATGATCTTGAGGCGATCTGGGCGTACACGTCGCAGCGCTGGAGCGTGCAGCAGGCCAGTCTTTATCTTGACAACATGACGGCAGCCTTCGATGACCTGGCACGCGCGCCCGAGACGGCACCGGCATGCGAGCAGATTCGGCCCGGCTACCGGCGCCGCAAAGTGGGACGGCACATGATTTATTTCCGCATCACTCACTATGGCATTGCCATCGTCCGCATTTTGCATGACCGCATGGATGCGGCACGCCATCTGTAATTAAAACATCATCGATCACAGCGGTCGCAAGCTGGCCCACACGCCGCCCTGGCGTTCGAACGCTTCCGTGCTGACCTTTTCAAACTCGGCGCTGTCTTCATTCCAGCTGTAGCGCTCGACCCGGATACAACTGTTTTCCACGCGCAGCACATTGAACGAGTTCGACTCGCCCCTGCCCCGCGTGGACGTGGCCGTGCCCGCCTGCACCATCAGGGCCGCGTAGCCGGCGATCTTGTAGCGCTCGGCCGTGTTGCCCGCCACGCTGGCATGCAAGTGTCCCGCCAGCAATAAATCCACGCCGCATTCGGAAAACATTTGCAGCGCCTGCGGCGCGCGGTCCACCAGGTCATCCTCGTCGAAGTGCTCGGGCAAGTCGAATGGATGGTGCGTGACGATGATGCGCGTCAAACCGGGCGGCAAGCGGCCCAGGCGTTCACGCAGGAAATCGATCTGCTCGTGGCTGATGCGCCCATCCTTGAACGTCAATGAACGGGCCGTGTTGATGCCCAGCACGGCGATTTCCTCGTCCACGTATTCGGGCGACAAATCGTCCGTCACGTGGCGCCGGTACTTCACCAGCGGCGTCAGGAAGCGGGAAAAGACGTTGTACAGGGGTACGTCATGGTTGCCCGGCACCACGATCTGCGGCCCCGGCAAGCTGTCGAGAAAGTGCCGCGCCGCCTGGAACTGGGCGCTGCGGGCCCGCTGGGTGAGGTCGCCCGAGACCACCACCACATCCGGTTCCAGGCGCTCGACCAGCGCGCGCAAGGGCGCCAGCAAATCCCCGTCGACCCGGCCGAAATGCAAATCCGATAAATGCACGATGGTACGCATGGCGTTCTCCTAGCTGGCGGCGGGCACGGACGCCGGCACGATCACTTCGAGCGCGGCCGTGCGGATGCGGTAGCGCAGTGGCGTATTCATGACGGTCACTTCGCCATCGGTGGCCACGCGCAGGCGGCGGTGTTTCGTGGCGATCTCCAGGTCGGTGGCCGTCAGCACATCGAAATCCTTGGCCTGCGACAACTTGCCGAACAGCGCGTGCAGGGCCAGGCGCACGAGGCCCAGGCGGCCCGGACGCTGCGCCACGTACAGGCTCAGCTGGCCACCGTTGAGGCGTTCGCGCTCGCCGATATTCAAGCCTTCCATCAGGTATTCATTATTGCCGATGAAGACGAAGGGCGTGCGCCGCGCATGCACGGCGTCGTTGAGTTTCAATTGCACGCTGAGAAACGGATAGCGGCGCAATGCGGCCACCAGCGCCCAGCTGAAGGCCAGCCACTTGCCCCGTCCCAGGCGGCGCTGCTGCTTTTCGCGGTCGCGCACGATATCGGGATACAGGCCCAGGCTGGAATTGTTCAGGAAGATGCGGCCATTGACTTCGCCCACGTCGACCTGGTGCGGCACGCCCCGCGCCACGTTGGCAATCGCCGCATCGAGGTCAAGCGGGATATTCAAATCCTTGGCGAAGTGGTTCAAGGTGCCCAGCGGCAAGACGCCAAACGGCGTGCCGCTGCCGACGACGACGGACGCGACGGCATTGATGGTGCCGTCGCCGCCCCCGGCCACGACGATGGGCGCGCCATCGCGCAGGGCCTGCTCGGCCGTGGCGATCATCTCGGCCCCGCTTTGCGCCAGGGTGATGGCGGCGTCGAGACCCACGGCCAGGAATTGCGCTTCGAGCTGCTGCGCCCAGTCCGGCGCATAGCCGCAGCCGGCGCCCGCGTTGATGATGACGGCGATTTTGCTCAGGATCGTTCCCCTTATTTCGTTTGCCGGATATGCCGGCGGCGGCGCAGGGTCGACACGCCGGCGATGCAGATGGCCAGCCAGCCATAGCTTTCCGCCATGGCCGCCAGCACATCGCTCAGGTAATGCGCGCCCAAATAAATGCGGCTGAAGCCCACGAGCGACGCCATCAGGAATGCGCCCAGCGCGATGCCGATGCGCTTGCCCCAGGCGCCCGGCGCCGTCTGGCAAATCAGGTAGGCGGCCAGCAAGCCGTACAGGGCTGTCGAGGTGGCCGTATGGCCGCTGGGAAAGCTGTACGTGCTCAAGGCCGTCTGCAGGATGGGCTCGTCAAAGCTGGGCCGCGCGCGCACAAAAATGTACTTTAACAGCAGGTTCAAAAACATGACGCCCGGCATGGTGATGACCAGGGTAAACAGCCAGTAGTCGGCGCCCTTGCGGTGCAGATACCAGCCCAGCAAGACGGCCAGGGTGATGGCGCCGATCACGCCATGCATATGCGTAACGACCAGCAGCACGCTGGTGATCCACGGCACGGCATGCCGGTTGAACCACTGCGCCACCTGCAAGTCGATCACGGTGATCTGCTCCATGCCCATCACGGCTTCGGCGATCTCGTGGAAGACCACGATGGCCACCAGCATCAGGGCCACACCGACCGTCATATGCAGGCCCAGTTCGCCTTCGGGCGACAGGCGCGCCTCGACGAAGCGGCGCAGTTTCATGGTCCAGCCCGTGGTCACGCCCATGTCATTATTCTCTTGCAAACTGATCTCTCTTTCTTGTTCCTGGCGATGATCAAAAAAACCACACCAGCAAAAAAATACTGTTTATTCATACAGTAGCTGTGTATTCATACAGTAGTTATGCTATTCTGATGACTCGTTCAACACATCTCCCTCAAAGGAATTGTCATGGCAACATTGAATAGCGGTTTTGGCTCACGGTTCGGCCTGGAATACGCCCCAAGCTCTTTCCTCGTCCGCATGGGCAAGCGCGAAATCCTCGTCTGCCGCGACTTCCGCAAGCGCTACTACACCGTCAATCCCTTGATCGAGTGCGGTACGGGCATCGAGCCGGGCTATGTTGAAGTGCTGCTGATGCGCCGTTGGCTCCTCATTTTATCCAAGGCGCATTAAGAATGACTTTAAAACAAGGTGCTTGCACTCTGTTTTGAAGTCTGCTCCGCCCGGCCACGCCGGGAGCGCGCCAGTACCGGCCAGCGGCAACGCTGGTCGACCCCTCATTACTGCGTGCGTTCCTGTGCGGCCGGGCTGGCAGGTGTATTCGCGCTTGTCTTGACAGGCGCCGCCTTGTCGAACACATTCGCCTCGTACCACAAGGTCACGAACAGCACCATCACGACGGGGCCGATGAACAGGCCCACGAGGCCCAGGGTTTCCACGCCGCCCAAAATGCCGAACAGCACGGCCAGGAAAGGCAAGCGGGTAGCGTTGCCGATCATGCCGGGACGCACGAAGTGATCGGCCACGAACAGCACCACGGTGCCCCATGCGGCCACGCCGATGGCGGCGCCTACATTGCCCTGGAACACCAGCAAAGCGGCCGCGCACAGGTAAGCGAGCGGCGCGCCGAACGGGATGATGGCCAAAATACCGGTGGCGAACGCCCACAGGGCCGGCGACGGCAAGCCGGCAATCGCATAGGCGAAGCCGATCAGCACGCCTTCGGCCAGGCCCACGAGCACCAGGCCATTGACGGTGGCGCGGATGGCCGTGGGGATCTTTTGCGCATAGCGGCCCCAGCGTTCAGGACGCAAAAAATGGCTGCCGACGGCCGTGATCTGGCGCGTCAGCGCTTCGCCATCCTTGTAAAAGAAAAACAGGCATAGAAAGGCCAGGCCGAAATCGACCAGGCGGTGGAAGACGTCCGCGCCCAGCACCTTGAGCATGTCGCGCGCGGAATGAAAACCGCCCACGGCGCTGCCCGCAAAGAAGTGACCGAGGCCGTGGGGCTGGCTCAGGGTGGCTTGCCACCAGTCGCCGATGGCGCTGCCGGCCAGCGGAATATGCGCCACCCAGTCCGGCACGGGCAAGCCGTCCGTATTCGCATGGACGACGAAATTGGCCAGCACGGGCACTTCGCGCGCCGCCTGCGCCACGCCGAACAGCACGGGGATGATAAAGATGCAGGCGAACGCCAGGGTCAGCACGGCGGCCGCGATGATGGTGCGCTGGCCCAGCGCCGCGCGCACGCGCAGGTACAGGGGCCAGGTGGCCACGCACAGGATGCCGGCCCACACGAGCGGCAAAAAGAAACGCTGCATGACGAAGGCCGTCACGGCGATCAGGGCCAGGGAAAAGCCTGCGCTGACGATGTCGCGCTGGGTATCGGTCATACCACTCCATTCGTGCCCGGCGCCGGGAAGCGCGACGGGACTTAGCTACGCGCCAGTTGCGCAGGCGTAGCGTAACACGGAGCCATGGCGATTTATACGAGGCCCAGCTCCACCGGTTTGACGCCGGCAAACACGTGCTCGAGTTGCGCCGGCGTCAAACCGAAGGTGCGGCGCAGCAAGCCGCCCAGCACGGCGCGGTATTCATTGAGCACGGGCATGTCGCGGTTCTGGAACAGCGTCGCCTGCGACATCGCCACCTGCTCGCCCGCCACTTGCTTGCCCTTGATGCCGCCGCCGAGCACCCAGAACACGCTGCCGTGGCCATGGTCCGTGCCGCGGTTGCCGTTTTCGCGGAAGGTGCGGCCAAATTCGCTGACGACGACGACGACGGTATTGCGCCACTCGCTGCCCATTTCCTGCGAAAACGCGGCCAGGCCCCGGCCCAGCTCATCGAAGCGCCCCGCCAGGTAGCCATTCGCGCCGCCCTGCCCCACGTGCGTATCCCAGCCGCCCACGTCGACGAAACCGAGGTTGTATTTGTCCTTCATCAAGCGCGCGATGCGCTGCGCTTCCAGTTCAAAGCCCTTGGTACTGATGGCGTTGCGGTTGGCCGCCTGCATTTCTCCCGTCAATTCCCGGCTCACGTCCTCGCGCACGGCAAAGCCCGCGCTGACCGGTTGCTGCAGAGGCGTGCCCTTGTACATCGCCGCGATGAGCTGGCTTTGACGCGCATCGATACCGGACTTGCCCACGGAACGCAGCCCCATGTTCGGCACTTGCACGTCGCCCTGGAAGATCAGGGGCAGCTGGTCCGTGAAGGAAATGGCGTGCTTGCCGCTATTGAGGCTTTGCGCCAGCCGGTTCAAAAAGCCCGAACGGAAATCGCGGCGCCCGCCCAGTTCCTGCCCCAGTTCGATGCTGTCCTGCGTCTCGAAATGGCTGCGCGTCAAATCCGTCGTGCCGGCAAACGGAATGAAGGCCGCCTCGCCGCCCGTGAACATCGGGTAGATGGTCTCGCGCAAGGCCGGATGCAGGGCCCAGTCGGCGTTCAAGGCCAGCGCGCCGTTGTCCGCACCCGGTTTCGCGATGGCGATATTCGGCCGCGATGCATAATAAAAATCGCTGCCGATGGGCACCAGCAGGTTGTTCGCGTCATAGCCGCCGCGCAGGAAGACGAACAGCAGCTTCGCATTCGTGGCGGGCGCGGCCAGCAAGCCGCCCGCGTGCGACAACAGGGGCGCGGCGGCCAGGGCTTTCAACAAGTCACGACGGTTCATGGCGATCCTTTCAATCTAGCGGTGCATCATTTCCGGCGAAGAGAGCAAAAATGTATTCCACTCCTGCGGCGAGGCGGCCTGGTCCAGGGCCTGGCGCGTGGCGGCACTCAAGGTCGGCTGTAGCGACTGGTAGTACAGGGCGCTGGCCAGCTGGGGAAACGCGACCTTTTCCTGTGGCTGCGGGCCGTCCGTCTTGAACAGGCCGGCGCTGCCCGAACCGATGGTGCGGGCGATATCGAAACGCGTCGTCATCTGGCCGGGGCTGGCCCAGGACGCATCCGTCAGCGGATAGCCGTCCGGCGTCTGGCGCCCGTACAGGGGCTGTCCCATGCGCGCGAGCCAGCTCAGCATGGGACCGGCGTTCAGGATGGGCTTGTCGTCATAGCTGAGGCGCACGGCCGACACCACATAATGCATGGGATCCTTGAATTTCTTGCCCAGCGACTGCCTGAACTCGGGACTGCTGAACATGGTCTGCAACACGTCGGCGATCATGCCGTCGCTGTGCTGGAAGGTGGCCGCCATGCGCGCCACCAGCGCTTCGGGAGGGTTATCTCCCACGAAATACTGGGCCAGCTTGCCGCTGATAAAGCGCGCGGTGGCGGGACTGCGGCTCAGGCGGTCCAGCGCTTCATCGAGTTCGGCCAGTCCCCGCCCCTTCACCGTTTGCCCGAGGAATTGTTTATCGCCGTAATCGTGGCGGTTCGGATTGAATTCGAACAGGCCCCGGCGCACGTATTGCGATTGCAGCGCCGGTTTCACCTTCGGCATATCCGTGCCCAGGTTGACGCCCACGCCGGTGAGGATACGCGCCAGTTCCTGCACGTCGGTCTGGCTATAGCCGCCGTTCACGCCCAGGGTGTGCAGCTCCATCAGCTCGCGCGCATAGTTTTCATTGATGCGCTTGACGGCATTGGCTTCATTATCGAGGTAGCGCAGCATGGCCGGGTGGTGGACGGTCGCGCCCAGCAAGTCGCGGAATTTCCCCAGGGCATGCGGCGCGATGGCGTTCGCCTCGTAATCGCCGACCATGGCGCGCAAGTTGTGCTTGCCCTGGTGCACGCTGAAATGGTTGAGCCAGAACCAGCTCAGCTGCTGCTGCAGCTGGTTCGGCGAATACACGTCGAGCAACAGCGAGCGCGTGGCCGCCTCGCGCGCCAGGCGGTTCAGTTCCTGCTGGTACTCCTTTTGCGCTTGCTGCTTCGCCATGTCGTCCATGACGCCGGCCGACTCCTTGCGCTTTTGCTCCACGGACATGACGAGCTGGTCGAGCGGCATCTGGCTGATGGTCATGGCGTCGATCTGCGCCTGCACGGCGGGCGGCAGCCTGGCTTTGCCTGGGTGTAACTGCGCCTGCAGGTAAGCGTTCCAGCCTTCCTTTTGCACCTGGCGCACGCTGCCGCCGTTCACACCCCAGCTGACGCGCTCGAGCATCGCGATGCCTTGCGCGGCATTGTCGGGCGCGGCGACGGCATGCTGCGCGGCCGGCGGCGCCGTCGCGGCACAGCCGGCCAGCAACAGCAGGGATATCAAGGTCGTCGGCAATAATCGGTTCGGGCTCATGGCAATCTTTCAAGCGGTTTCAACCAGAATGCCTGAGGGTACGCCCAGGTTGACCCGCGCATGATTGCCATTTGCAACGAGTTGTAATCAAGCGGGCGTGTTCGCCAGCCGATCGCGCGCGGGCGCGGGCACGTGAGCAATGAACAATCTCGGATAAAATGTTATCGAGAGAATGGCGTACTGCAATGGCAGCTCCGTATTTTCTCTTAAACCAGACATTATCCATACAATACGTCCACATTAAAAAGAAATGAAAATATTATTTATCTCCGCATTGGGAATCTTATCGTTCATTCAAACGCCCTTATCCTTCGCCGAGAATCTGAATGGAAAAACCCTGTATGTGCAGCGATGTGCCGTGTGCCACGGAGCAGAGATCAAGGGAACCGGGCCATTGGCGAATAAAAGCAATCCCCCTACACCGGATCTGACAACGGCCGCTTTTAAAAAACGCCTGAAGGATTATCCGGGTGTGATCGTATCGTCGGTCATACTGCGCCCGAATGGCGATTTAATTCCAAAGACCTTGAAAGAGAATGGCGTCAAGATCGCGCCATACGCCTGGCGGGTAAAGGATTTTCGCGATTTGAATCAATACATGAGTGATGTGATTTTCAAAAACCGCTGATCTTGAAATCCGCGGAGTACACCTCGCGCAGGAATCATCCGCAATTAATCATGCTGTTTCAATAACTCCGCACACTTGTCGCGCAGGAAATCGCGCAGCTGCAGCACCAGCGGCGTCACCTGCGCCCGGTGCATGCAGACCAGGTGCAGGGGCGTGGCCTCGCCCGCCACGTCGGGCAACAGCGCTTGCAGGCGGCCGGTGGCCAGGTCGCCAGCCACGTCGAGCCGCGATTTGTAGGCGATGCCCAGGCCCGCCACGGCCCAGCGGCGCACGAGGTCGGCGTCGTCGGCGCTGCGGTTGCCGCTGACGGCAATCGTCACCTGCTCGCGCTGGGGCAGGCGGTAAAAAGTCCAGCGGTCGTGCAAGCCGTCTTCCAGTGCGAAGCGCAGGCAATTGCGCTGCGACAAGTCTTGCAGCGCCAGCAAGGGGCCATGCTCGCGCAGGTAGCCGGGCGAGGCCACCAGCACTCTGTCGTTGGCGGGCGCGATGGGCATGGCGACCATGCTCGAATCATCCTGCTGGCCATAGCGCAGGGCAATGTCGACTTGCTGACGCACCATGTCGGCCACCCGGTCGCTGACGCTGAGCTGGTAGTGCAGTTTCGGATGGCGCGCCTGGAATGCGTCCAGCCAGCCCAGCATCAGGTTGCGGCCCAGGTCGGAAGGCATGGCAATTTTCAAGGTTCCGCCGAAACTGTCCTTGCCGGTCAGCAGTGCGTCGTGGCCCGCGCGCAGCAGGCGCAGGGCTTCACGCGCATGCTCCAGGTATTGCGTGCCTTCCGGCGTCAGGCTCAGCGAACGGGTCGTGCGGGCCAGCAGGCGCAAGCCCAATTCCCCTTCCAGGCGCTTGACGGCGGCGCTGGCCAGCGCGGGCGAGATGCCGATCTCGCGCGCGGCCGCCGACAAACTGCCCCGATCAGCCGTGCGGACAAACACCTGCAAGTCATCGAGTCGCAACAATTTTCAGCATTCCTTTGAAAGTGTTTCGGTACGCGCCCTCTTTTTCGCTGGCGAGAAAATGGCCATGATACGTCATCAAGCCTGTATGGCGTAGGTCGGATGAGGTCCAAAGGACCGTAATCCGACAACATTGTTGGCGTGGCCGATGGTGGTGTCGGATTACGCGCGGTACAGCCGCGCTAATCCGACCTACCCGACTCCATCACTGTTTTACCAAAGGAAGAATATGAAAGCCATCGCCTACCACCACAGCCTGCCCATCACGGATGCCGACGCCCTGCTCGACATCGAGCTGCCCGTGCCCGCCGCCACCGGACGCGACCTGCTCGTCGCCGTCAAGGCCATTTCCGTCAATCCCGTCGACACCAAGGTGCGCCAGAACCGCGCGCCGAAAGACGGCCAGCCGGAAGTGCTGGGCTGGGATGCGGCCGGCGTCGTCACGGCCGTCGGCCCCGACGTCACCCTGTTCCAGGTGGGCGACAAGGTCTGGTACGCGGGCGCCATCAACCGCGCCGGCAGCAACAGCGAATTCCAGCTCGTCGACGAGCGCATCGTCGGCCACATGCCGGCCAGCCTCGATTTCGCCCCGGCCGCCGCCCTGCCGCTCACGGCGATTACGGCGTGGGAATTGCTGTTCGACCGCCTGCAGCTCAGCCGCGACAAGAGCCTGACCGGCAAGTCGCTGCTCGTGATCGGCGCAGCGGGCGGCGTCGGCTCCGTGCTGGTGCAACTGGCGCGGCAGTTGACGGGCGTCACCATCATCGGCACGGCCTCGCGCGCGGAAACGGCCGACTGGGTCAAGCAACTGGGCGCCCACCACGTGATCGACCACAGCCTGCCGCTGGCCGCCGAAATCACGCGCCTCGGTTTACCGCCCGTCGATTACGTGATCAGCCTGAACCAGACCGACAAGCATTTCGAGCAGATCGTCGAACTGATCGCGCCGCAGGGCAAATTCGCCCTGATCGACGACCCCGAGCACATCGACGTGCGCAAGTTCAAGGGCAAGAGCGTGTCCTTGCACTGGGAACTGATGTTTACCCGTTCGCTGTTCCAGACGCCGGACATGGTCCAGCAGCACGCCTTGCTCGAGGAACTGGCGCAGCTGGTGGACGCCGGTATTATCAAGACCACCGTGGCCGAGCGCTTCGGCACGATCAACGCGGCAAATTTGAAGCGCGCGCATGCCCTGCTGGAAAGCAATACGGCCAAAGGCAAGATCGTCCTTGAAGGGTTCTAAACTCAGGTAATCAGAATGGCCCGGAAATCATTGACATTCGTCAATGTCGGGCCCGTGATCACACTATCTCCCAGCGCCTGGAAGAAGCCGTGTCCATCGTTGTTGTCGAGGCTATCGCGGGGCTTGATGCCCTGCGCCCAGGCACGCTGCAGGGTGTCGGGCGCGAGATAAGCGCCGGCGATGTCTTCCTGGCCGTCGACGCCATCCGTGTCGCCCGCCAGCGCGTGGATGCCCTCGTGTCCGTCCAGCGCGATGCCCAGCGCCAGCAAAAATTCCACGTTGCGTCCGCCGCGGCCCTTGCCGCGCACGGTGACCGTCGTTTCGCCCCCCGACAGCAGCACGCACGGGGCGGGAAACGGCTGGCCCCGCATCGCCGTTTGCAGCGCGATGCCGGCCATGACTTTGCCCACGTCGCGCGCCTCGCCTTCCAGGCTGTCGCCCAATATATACGGCGTGACGCCGGCCGCGCGCGCCACGGCGGCCGCCGCCTCGAGCGCCATCTGCGGCGTGGCGACCAGGGTCGTGCGCGTGCGCGTCAGCCGTGGGTCACCGGGTTTCACGGATTCGCCGCGCCCGCTTTCCAGCGTTTTTCTTATGCTGTCCGGCAAGTCCATGCCATAGCGGCGCACGATGGCCAGCGCGTCCTCGCACGTCGTCGCGTCGCCCACCGTGGGGCCGGACGCGATATCGCCGAGCTTATCGCCAGGCACGTCGGAGATGGCCAGAGTGATGACTTGCGCCGGATGGCAGGCGGCCGCCAGCCGGCCGCCCTTGATGGCGGACAAATGGCGGCGCACGCAATTCATTTCGCCGATGGTGGCGCCCGACGCCAGCAGCGCGCGGTTCAAGGCTTGCTTGTCTTCCAGGGTGATGCCGTCCAGGGGCAAGGCCAGCAGCGACGAGCCGCCGCCCGAGATCAGGCACAGCACCGTGTCGTCCGCCTGCAGATTGCCCACCAGGTCCAGCATGCGCCGCGCGGCCGCCATGCCGGCCGCATCCGGCACAGGATGCGACGCTTCCACGATCTCGATGCGTTCACAGGGCACGGCATAGCCGTAGCGCGTGACGACGAGGCCCGACAGCGGCCCCGGCCAGTGCCGCTCCACAGCTTGCGCCATGGCGGCCGACGCCTTGCCGGCGCCGATGACGATCAAGCGTCCCCTGGGCGCGGGCGGCAGATGGGGCGGTATGCAGTGCGATGGCTGCGCCGCCTCGACGGCGGCGTGGAACATGGCTTGCAGCAAGGCGCGCGGCGCGGGGGGCGTCGTCATGGTGTTCTCCTCGGGTATCCGAACCCGATCATAGCAGGGACGGCGCTGCCCGGAGACTACAATGGCGGCTTGATCACGAACAGGAATGCAATGAACGACGCCATCGAATGGACCAGTCTTGCCCGCACTTTCGGGCTGTTTACCGTCACGGCCGTGGCCGAACTGCTGGGCTGCTACCTGCCCATGCTGTGGTTGAGCAACAAGGGCAGCGCCTGGCTGCTGTTGCCGGCCGCCCTCAGCCTGCTGGTCTTCGTGTGGCTGCTGACCCTGCATCCGGCCGCCAGCGGCAGGGTCTACGCCACGTATGGAGCCGTCTACATCGCCACGGCGCTGGGATGGCTGTGGCTGGTGGACGGCGTCACGCCCGCCTGGACGGATGTGACGGGCGTGGGCCTGGCCCTGGCCGGCGCCGCCGTGATTGCCATGGGGCACAAGGCGACGTAATTACGCCGCGTGCTGGCGGAAATTCGTTTCCGCAGACCACGCCGCGCTGGCGCGGGCCAGCAGTACGGCTTCGCCATCGGCCAGCCAGTCGTCCGCGTCGGCAATCTTCCACATGGCTTGCAGCAGCTTGCGGCGCAAGTCCGGGTCCGTGATTTCATCGAGCAGGCTGTCGATCACGCCATGGGCCAGCTGCACAGCGCCATGCACGGTCGACGTCAGCATGTCGTCGCACAAGTCTTGCAACAGCTGTTGAAAAGCGGCCGGCGCCAGGTCGATATGTTCGAGGATCTTGCTGCGGTGCATGGCTTGCAGCTCGGCGCTGGCTAGGTTGCCGTCGACCACCATCATCAGGGCCAGGATACGTCCCGCTGCCTGGGGACTGTTCGCTTCATAGGTACGCATGATTTCATTCTTTCATTGTGATTGATCAAAAGACGCGCCACCGCCTTGCGGGGCGCGCCGTACTGCTGTGTTACTTTTTGTCGCTGCGGGTGATGAATACGCTCGCCACGCAGCTCGACACGATCAGCACCGCCACCACCAGCAGCGACGCTTCCACCGGCACGTGGTACCACGGCATGATCAGCATCTTGGCGCCGATAAACACGAGTACCATCGCCAGGCCATACTTGAGCATGTGGAAGCGGTCAGCCACGTCCACCAGCAGGAAGTACAAGGCGCGCAAGCCCATGATGGCGAACAGGTTCGACGTGAAGACGATGAACGGGTCCGTCGTGATGGCGAAGATCGCCGGGATCGAGTCGACCGCGAACACCAGGTCCGTCACCTCGATCAGGATCAGCACGAGGAACAGCGGCGTGACATAGCGCAAACCGCCCTTGGCCACGAAGAAACGTTCGCCGTGGTCGCCGTCCGCTACCCGCAAGTGGCGGCGGGCAAAGCGCAGCACAGGATTGTTCGCCACGTCCGGTTCCGCATCGGCCGCCACCAGCATGCGCATACCGGTAATCAACAGGAAGGCGCCGAACAGGTACAGCACCCAGCTGAACTCGCTCACCACCCAGGCGCCGGCCATGATCATCACGGCGCGCATCACGATCGCGCCCAGCACGCCGTAGATCAGCACGCGGCGCTGGTACTGGATCGGCACCTGGAAGGCGCTGAAGATCAGCAGGAAGACGAAGACGTTATCGACCGACAGGGCTTTCTCGATCAGGTAGCCGGAGAAAAACTCCAGCGCCTTCTGGTTGGCGATCTCGGGACCGGCCGTGCCGTTCAGATACCACCACAGGCCGCCGTTGAACAGCAGGGCCAGGCTGACCCACACGAGCGACCACGTCGCCGCTTCCTTGACACTGACCTTGTGCGCCTTGTTGCCGCCGAAGACGAACAGGTCCAGCGCCAGCATCAGCAGGACGAATACGATGAAGCCGGCCCACATGGGTGCCGTTGCAATACTCTCCAGGCCGTTCATCGGCGGCCTCCGCAACTGTCTGTGTCTATCCTGATGCCCATGGCACTCTCCTTGCATGAATTGAGCAGTCATCATAGGCTGAATATAAACATCGAACAAATCGAATATAATTTACGAATACATCGAAAAATTCGATGCATTAATTTTGCCGGGAACAAACATGTCCACACTCAACTTCAAGCACTTGCGCTATTTCTGGATGGTGGCCAAGACGGGCAGCATCGCGCGCGCGGCCGAGCAGCTGCACCTGACGCCGCAATCGATTTCCGGCCAGCTCAGCGACTTTGCCGACACCCTGGGCGTGGAACTGTTCCGCCGCAGCGGGCGCAAGCTGGAATTGACGGAGACGGGCCGGCGCATCCTCAGCCATGCGGAAGAGATTTTCAGCACGGGCGACGAATTGCTGGAAATCGTGCGCGACCAGTCGCGCACGGCGACGACCACGTTTCGCGTGGGCTGCGCCGATTCCGTATCGAAACTGATCGCCTGCCGCCTGGTCGAACCGGCGCTGGGCCTGGCCGAACCGCTGCGCATGATCTGCCGCGAAGGCCGGCTGGCCAGCCTGCTGGCGGATCTGGCCGTGCACCGGCTGGACCTGATCATCGCCGACCGCCCCATGCCGTCCCACTTGAGCGTGCGCGGCTACAACCACCTGCTGGGCGAAAGCGGCATGACCCTGTTCGGCACGCCGGCGCTGGCCGCCACGCTGGAAGGCGGCTTTCCGCTATGCCTGAACCGCGCGCCGCTGCTGCTGCCGGGCGAGGATTTCGCCATCTATGGCCGCCTGCTGCAATGGCTGGGCGACAACCACCTGCACCCGCGCATCGTGGGCGAGTTCGACGACAGCGCCATGATGCAAGCCTTCGGCCAGTCCGGCGCCGGCCTGTTCTTCGCCCCCACCGTGATCGCGCCCCAGGTATGCGAACAGCATGGCGTGGTGGCGCTGGGCCGGGTCGACAGCCTCGTCGAGCAGGTGTATGCGATCACCACGGAACGCCGCCTGAGCCACCCGGCCACCGTCGCCATCAGCCAGAGCGCGCGGCGCGAACTGTTCGTGTAGTAGTTCCACAACTGAAGTTCCACAATTAAAACCCCGTAAATACATTTGAGCAAATACATCTATATAATGGCAAGCCTCCCCGACGCCCTGCGCGCCCCTTCCAGGACTTGCCGCAATGAAGCACTTGCACGACATCCCCTCTGCCTTCAAGCATGAATTTGCCAACCCGCGCCTGTGGTGGTCGCGTGCCGTCGTCGTCGGCATGGCCGCCGTCGCGGGCCTCGTCGTCGTGGGCTTTACGTGGCTGGCGGAAACAGCGCTCGATTGTTTTCTCTTTTTTAACGGCAAGGCCTGGTGGTTCGCCCTGCTGTGGACACCGGCCTGCGCCGCCCTGCTCGTCTGGCTGACGCGCCGCTACGCCATGGGCGCGGCCGGCTCCGGCATCCCGCAAGTGATGGCCACGCTGGATCCGGCCGTGGCACCGGAGCAGCGCTCGCTGTTCGTGTCCCTGAAACTCAGTGCCGCGAAGATAGTCCTGACGGCGGGCGGCTTGCTGGGCGGCTTGTCGCTGGGGCGCGAAGGGCCGTCCGTGCAGATCGCCGCCGGCGTGATGCTGGCCGCGCGCCGCTGGCTGCCGCGCCATTCGCAGGTGAGCGCCCATTCGCTGCTGGTGGCGGGCGGCGCGGCCGGCATCGCGGCCGCCTTCAACACGCCGCTGGCGGGCGTCATGTTTGCCATCGAGGAATTGTCACGCTCGCCCGAGCAGCGCAACAGCGGCCTCATCGTCGCCGGCATCGTGCTGGCCGGCATGATGGCCGTCTCGATCCACGGCAACGCCACCCATTTCGGCATCATCCACCCCGGCCCCATCGGCCTGGCGCTGGCCCTGCCAGGTTTACTCGTCACCCTCGTGGCGGGCGTGGCCGGCGGCCTGTTTGCGCGGCTACTGCTGGCGTCCGCCCGGGGCAATCCGCTGGGAAAATTATCGGCGTGGAGAACCAGCCGGCCAGTGCTGTTTGCCGCCGTCTGCGGTTTGCTGGTGGCGGCCATCGGCATCGCCAGCCACGGCGCCACGTTCGGCAGCGGCACCGTGGCCACGCGCGCCATGCTCGAAGGCGCGTCCGACGTGGCGCCCGCCTTTGTTGCCTTCAAATATGTGGCGACGTGGCTGACCGTGTGGTCGGGCGTGCCGGCCGGCATCTTTGCACCATCCTTGGCCATCGGCGCCGGGATCGGGCATGACATTGCGCAATTGCTGCACTACCCGCATGCGCCCGCGCTGATCGCGCTGGGCATGGTGGGATTCCTGGCCGCCGCCACGCAGGCGCCGCTGACGGCGTTCATCATCGTCATGGAAATGGTCGACGGCCACGGCATGGTGCTGAGCCTGATGGCCTGCGCCGTGGTGGCCAGCACCGTCTCGCGCGTGCTCAGCGAACCGCTGTACGGGGCGCTGGCGCAGCTGCAGCTGCAACGGCTGCCGCAGGCCAGCCGGGACACTACATCGTAAACGGAAACGGCTGCATGCCCGCCTGCCTGTCATCGGGGGCGACGACGGCCAGCAAGGCGTTCAAGCCCTGGTTCAGGTGCGCCAGGCTGTCGGGGTCCAGCTGGGCCAGCGCACTGGGCAGCAAGCCGCGCGCCGGCTGCGGCGCGCCGGCGATCACGGCTTGCCCTTCCGCCGTCAGGGTGAGCGTAACGACGCGCTGGTCGGGCTGGTCGCGCGCCTTGCGCACATAGGTTTTTTTCACCAGCGCCTCGACCAGGTTGCTGGCCGTCGTCTGGTGTATCGACATCTTGCCGGCCAGCTCGCCCATGCGCAGGCCCGGCCGCTCCAGCAATTCCTGCATCACCCACAGTTGCGCGCCAGACACGCCGCATTGCTTCTCGATCTGCGCCGAGTGCCGCTGCGCCGCGCGCATGACGACGCGCATGTTTTGCAAGGCCATGCCCTGCGCCCGGGCCACCGCCGAAATGTCCGCTTCCACCACCATTGCCTCCGTTATCGTACCGGCTGCGCGCCTGCTGGCGGGCCGGAATCCCTGCATGATACCTGCAAAGGCGGGGGGATTCCTAGCGCATGGGGACTGGCTCTCCAGCTTGCCAAGCCTGCTCCAGCACCAGCTTGCCAGCCTGGTCCCACTGGCGCTCGATGCCCTGTTTCTTGTCATGTTCATACGGCACGACCTGCTGCGGGCTGCCGTCCGCGTACCAGGTCTGCAGCAAGCCATGGCGCTGGCCGTCGCGCATGGGCGTGACACTGGCGCGCACGCCGTTGTCATGCCATTGCGTCACGTCGCCCTGCTCGCGCCCTTGGGCATCCTGCTGCCAGGCAATAGTCGGCTGGCCATTGCTGCCCCACTTCTGCATGCTCAGCAGCTTGCCCTTGCGGTACAGCGCTCTCTGCGCCAGCTGACCATTGTCATGGCTATCGAACGACCAGCCGTCGGGCTCACCATGGCGCCACGTCGTGCTGGCGAGTACCTTGCCGTCGGGCGCCAAGGTGACGGCCTCGCCATCCTGCTCGTCATGGATGAAATGGCTGCGCTGGAACAGCTTGCCGTCGGCGTAAAACACTTGCTGCAGCCCATGCATCCTGCCGCCCTTCAGGAAGGCGCGGCTGCTCACCTTGCCATTCGGGCCATACGACACATACTCGCCATCGGCCATTTGCTGGCCGTGGTAGCGGATGCGGTTCATCAGCTGGCCATTCTCATGGTAAGACTCGACAATACGGTCGCGTCCGTTCGGCAGCCGGGTCACCTTTTGCTTGAGCTGGCCGTTGTCATAGAACGACGTGCCGCGAGCCGGCGCCTGCGCCTGCGCCGCCAGCGGCAGCACCGTCATGAGCGCTGCCAGCAGCGCCAGGCGCATTTTCTGTGCATACCGCATGCCGCCCCCCTACTGCGCGGCCACCGGCTGGCCATCGTGCCACGCCTGCTCCAGCACCAGCTTGCCCGTCTTGTCCCACTGGCGCTCGATGCCGTGCTTCTTGCCGTGTTCGTACGGCACGATCTGCCGCAGGCTGCCGTCGCTGTACCAGGTCTGCAGCAAGCCGTGGCGCTGGCCTTCGACAAACGGCGTCACGCTGGCGCGCACGCCGTTGGCATGCCAGTCGGTCGTGTCGCCATGGTCGCGCCCCTGCGCGTCTTTTTGCCACGCAAACACGGGCCGGCCATTCGGGGCCCACGTTTGCAAGCTGAGCACGGCACCTTTATGGTACAGCGTCTTGTTCGACACGACGCCATTGCCATGGCTTTCAAACGACCAGCCGTCGGGCTGGCCGTGCACCCAGACGGTCCGGGCCAGCACCTTGCCGTCCTCGGCAAGCATGACAAACTCGCCCTCGCGCTGGCCATCGACGTGCCGTCCCCTTCGGAACAGCTTGCCATCCGGATAAAACGATTCCTCCACGCCATCCATCTGGCCATTGCGGCGATACGAGCGGTTGCTGACGGCGCCATTCGCGCCATACGACACGTGCTCGCCATCGGCCATCTCGTCGCCGTGGTACAGCGTGCGGCTCATCAATTGGCCGTTCTTGTGATACGTTTCCGAGATGCTGTCGCGCCCGTTCGGCAGCGGCGTGACCTTCTGCTGGATCTGGCCATTCTCGAAGTACACGCAGCCGCCCAGCAGCTCCTCGCCCTGGGCATTGAAATAGGTTTCCCGTAACAGCTGGCCATTCTCGTAGTAATACTTGCGAAACTTTACGAACCTGATCTGACTCAGGTCCAGATCCGTGGCATAGGTTTCAAAGGCCAGCACGCCCGGCGTGTCGGGAAATTCGAGCCGCACATGCCAGGCGCCCAACGCCTCGTCGCGCACGGGCGGCGTGCGCAGCGCATACACGGCGCGGCGCTGGTTGCTGGGCATGAAATTTTCATCCAGATACATGGTGTGGTCTTCCTCCTGCAAGGTTGGCGTTGGCATTTGCCCTTCGGGCTGTTCCTGAGCCGCCAATGGCAGGGCTGCGCCCATGCCCAGCGCGGCGGCCAGCAGCCAGCGCATCGTCTGTTGATTCTTCATGTTGCTCCATTGTTCATGTTGCTTTGCGGCCACTATCATAAAGGCAAGCGCCGTTCGCCATGGGCACGATTGCCGCCCCAACAATAAAAAACCGGGACCAGACCTGCTGGTCCGGCCCCGGTCCGGGGACATGCGCTGGCGCGGCAAGCGTGCCACACATCAGCCCATGCCATCCTTGACAGGCGACAACTGGCTCGCATGCAGCCGTGCATACGCGCCGCCCTGCTGCAGCAAGGCGGCATGGCTGCCCGACTCGACCAGGCGGCCGCCCTGCATGACGACGATGCGGTCGGCGCTTTCGATGGTGGATAAGCGGTGGGCGATGACGATGGTGGTGCGGTTGCGCATCAGCACTTCCAGCGCCGCCTGCACGGAGCGCTCCGACTCCGTGTCCAGCGCGCTGGTCGCTTCATCGAGCAGCAGGATCGGCGCATCCTTGTACAGGGCGCGGGCGATGGCCAGGCGCTGGCGTTGCCCGCCCGACAGGCGCGAACCGTTCTGGCCCGCCTGGGTCGCGTAGCCTTGCGGCAGCTGCATGATGAAGTCGTGCGCATACGCGGCGCGCGCCGACGCTTCGATGCGGGCCATGTCCGGCGCCGGGTCGCCATACGCGATATTCGCCGCCATCGTGTCGTTGAAAAGGATCACGTCCTGGCTGACGAGAGCGAACTGGCGCCGCAGGGCCAGCAAGGCGTAGTCGCGCACGTCGACGCCGTCGAGCAGTATCCGGCCGCCGCTGACGTCATAGAAGCGCGGCAGCAAGCCCAGCAAGGTCGTCTTGCCGCCGCCCGAGCCGCCCACCAGGGCCACCGTTTCGCCGGCGCGGATGTCGAGCGTGATATCGCTCAAGGCCGTGGGCGCATCGGGATCGTCGCTGTTGTAGCGGAAGTGCACGTTCTGCAGAGACAGATTGCCTTGCACGGTGGCCGGGGCGATGGTGCCCGGGTCCGGTTCCAGCGGCGTGTCGATCAAACCGAAGACGGACTCGGCCGCAGCCAGGCCCCGCTGCAGCGGCTCATTGATCTTGGTCAGGTTCTTGATCGGCGACTGCATGGCCATCAGCGCGCCCATGAAGGCAACAAAAGCGCCCGGCGTGATGGCGCCGCTTTGCGCTCGCAGCATGGCGAAATAAATCACGGACGACAGGGTAATGCCGACGAGCATCATGATGAAGCCGGAATTCATGGCCGAGGTGGCCGCGTGCTTGACGGCCAGCTGGCGGTTGCGCTTGACGACGTTGCCGAAGCGCGCCTGTTCATAGTCCTGCCCGCCGAAGATTTTCACCACGCGCTGGCCGCCGATGCTTTCATCGAGCACGGATGTCAGCTCGCCCACGGCTTGCTGCGAACTCTTGCTCAGGTGGCGCATGCGCCGTCCCGCCAAGGTCACGACGATGGCGACGATGGGCATCGAGGCCATGCAGAACAGGGCCAGTTTCACGTCGATGCTGAACAATAAAATCAGGTAGCCGACGGTGGCGACGGAATCGCGCACCATCACGTTGAGCACGTTCAAGCCCGCCTGCGACACCTGGCTGGCGTCGAAGGCCACGCGCGACTGCGTCAGGCTGGTGGTGGTGGTATCGAAGAAGCGGCTGGGCAGGCGCATGATGGTGGCGAACATCTTTTCGCGCAAATCGGCCTGCACCCGGCTCGATAGCCAGACGGAACCGTAATCGCCGGCAAAGCTCGACACCATGCGCAGCACGGCCAGGCCCAGGATGGTGGCGGGAATCACCCACAGATCCACCTGTCCCGCCTGTGCCGGCAAGAAACGGTCGACCCAGCCCTGCAGCATGCCCATCACGCCGGACGCGGGCGCGACCTGCGTGCTGGCCGTCGTGCGCATGGCGTCGACGACGTTTTGCAACTGGCGGATTAACAACACATCGGTGGCGGACGCCACGCCCACGGCCAGCAAAGTGGCGGCAACGATGGCGCCATAGCGGCGAAACTGGCCGGCCAGGCGGAAGAACAGGAGGCGACTTTGCTGCATGCAGGAGAGAAAAGTAAGGGTAAAACGTGATTCTAACCGCTGCCAGACTCACCTATGAGAAAGTCGTCACCTTGCCGGCGCAGGACCGGCAAGGAAAACACGGACGATCAGCTCTTCGCCACTTTCCACGCGGCTGTGCCAGCCTTGCAGACTTTCAGCTTGAGGGTCTGTTCCTGGCCCTTGGCGTTCAAGCCCACCTGCACCTTGCGGCAGGTTTGCGCATCCGTCTTTTCCGTATCGCTGGCCGTGATGTCGGCGGCGATGCGCACGGAATTGCGCAAGCCTTCATTGCTCCATTGCACGGTTTCGCCATCCTTCTTGTCGTTGAGCACGTCGGTGACGGCTTTCACGAAGACGGGCTTGTCGTTCTTGTTCAGGTAAGCCATCGGCGTATCGGCCAGGAAACCCAGGCCGACGGCGGAAGCGGAAGCGCTGAAGACGGCGCTGCCCAGTATCAAGGTGGACAGCAGTGTGGCGGGACGAATACGCATGGAAAACTCCTAGTTAAGTAAAAATAGGGACCGCCGGGGCGGCCCTTAGCCGGGATCCGCCGGCGAAACACCCACGGCCAGCAAGGCGTCGATGCTGGGCACGAAATAGATCGCCGACGACAGCGCCGTGGAAAAATCCAGCAGCCTGTCCGTCTTGGTGACGCCATCATAGCCTACGCCGTACATTTGCCGCAGCATGCCCATGGTCACCGTGATGTCCTTGCAGAAACCGACAAACATGACGCCCGCCTCGGTCGCATTGGCGTAATTGGCATTGCGGCGCACGATGTCGACTTCCTCGCCATCGCGGATAAACTGGTTGCGGCCCACGTGGGAATCGACGGGCAGCGGCGACAATTCATGGCTGCCGGCCTTGGTGCGGCCCCACACCTGCTCCGCCGCGTGCACGGGCAAGGCGCGCAGGCGCTCCACGTCCATGCGCCATTTCTGCAGCAACACGGTGGAGCCGCCCGCGCCCGCCTCACCGTCCGGGATGATGGCCACGCCGTTGGCGCGGAACGGATTCGGATTCGCGACGCCGTCGGCAAAGCCGTCGAAGGTCACGTTATTGTGATACGGAAAACACACCTGCTCGCTGGCCAGCTCGGCGTAAGGGCTCAGCAAGGTGAGCGTCGTGCGCATGCTGTCGTACAGGGTGGCCGCGTTCGACTGCGTGATCCAGACCCAGAAATCGTGCTGGGTGGCCGGCGCCGTCTTGCCATTGGCGCCCACCAGGTCTTGCGCGAACGATGCCATGTTGTCGGGCACGCAGCCGGGGCAAGCGGCGCGCCACAGCTCGGGCTTGAATCCCAGCACCACATTGGCCGTGCCGCCTGTTAACTGATGGTGGCGGTTCAGGGTTGGATCCAGGATGCCCGTGACCTCGGATTCCCACAGTTTTCCCAACACCCTGAACAGCTGCTCCGGTTCAACGCCGGCCTTCACATTGAACTGCAAATGCACTTCGTCGCGCGCGACGACAGACAGCATGCTTTGTGGAATTGCCATGACAGATGTTCCTCTTTTAGTTTTCTCTATGGATATTAAACCAGAAGTGCAGCCTGGTAGTTTCATTTAGGCAACATGCGATAACTGTAACTATAGGTCGTCATAAATTGAACGATAATGCAATGACGTAGAGCAAGATTCAAGAATGGATACCAATGAAATTGTATGAAAAGCTCGTCAGCGACATCGAGCAACTGGTGACCAAGGGCGTGCTCTTGCCCGGCGAACGCATACCCTCCGTGCGCCAGACCAGCCAGCAGCACAAGCTGAGCATCACCACGGTGCTGCGCGCCTACGTCAAGCTGGAAAGCATGGGCGTGATCGAAAGCCGGCCCCAGTCCGGCTACTTCGTGCGGCCTCGCGCCGACGGCGATGCACAGCCGGCCGACCTGTGCATGCAAGCCTCCCAGCCGAGCACCGTGCCTGCCGAAGTGCACGTCAGCCGCCTGGTGCTGTCGACCCTGCGCTCGATCGGCTTGCACGACGCCATCCCGCTGGGCTCGCCCTACCCCGACCCTTCGCTGTTTCCCTGGGAACGCATCAATCAGTATGCGGGCGCCGTGGCGCGCCGCAACCGCGAGTGGAACATGACGGACGACCTGCCGCCGGGCAACCCGCAGCTGATCCGCGAAATCGCCCGCCGCTACATGGAAAACGGCCTGGCCGTCGATCCCGACGAAATCATCGTCACCGTGGGCGCCACGGAAGCGATCAACCTGTGCCTGCAAGCCGTGGCCCGGCCGGGCGACACCATCGCCGTCGAGTCGCCCACCTTCTATGCCATGCTGATGGCCGTCGAACGGCTGGGCATGAAGGTGGTGGAAATCTCCACCGATCCGTACGACGGCATCAGCATCGAAGCGCTGGCCGACATCATGGCCCGGCAACCGATCGCCGCCGTCATGGTGATGCCGAACTTCCAGAATCCCCTGGGCTTCCAGATGTCCGACCAGCGCAAGCGCGCGCTGTATCAGCTGCTGGAACAGCACGACGTGCCCGCCATCGAAAACGGGGTCTACAACGAACTGTATTACGGCGACGCCCACCCGTCCTCGCTCAAGTCCTACGACCGCAAGGGCCTGGTGCTGCACTGTTCCTCGTTTTCCAAGAGCCTCAGCTCGGCCCAGCGTGTGGGCTGGGCGCTGGCCGGGCGCTACCGGGGCAAGGTGGAGGAACTCAAATTCCTCAACACCCTGGCCACGTCCTCGTTTCCGCAACTGGCCATCGCCGAATACCTGCAAAACGATGGCTACGAACAGCATCTGCGCCGCACCCGCAAGGCCTACGCCCAGCAGGCGCGCATCATGGCGGCCGCCGTGCTGCGCTTCTTTCCTGCTGGCACCAAAGTCTCGCAACCGCAGGGCGGCTACGTGCTGTGGGTGGAGTTGCCCGGCAACGTGGATTCGATGCAGCTGTACCGGCGCGCGCTGGAATGCCGGATCACGGTGGGCCCGGGGCGCATGTTTTCCGTCAGCCAGGCTTACAAGCATTGCATCCGCCTCAACTACAGCTATCCGTGGAGCGTGGAGGTCGAGCAAGCCATTATTCTGCTCGGTAAACTCATCACCGAATTCTTGTAATAACACCGATCAAAACCTACTGCGCGTCGTAATTTGCGGTCTGCGATGCTCACTGTACCTTCGTACAGTTGCGCTTCTCAACCACAACTTACTTCCGCTCGCTACGGTTTTGCTAGGCGTTCTAAACCAGTTATCCGCCCACCAGCGACATGCGCACGGTGGGATACTGCTTGCGTCCGCCCACCTGGGCCAGTGCGCCGCGCACTTCCGAGTAGCGGTCGCCACGGCGTTGCCAGTGCCGGCGCAGCACGGTTTCCAGCCCTTGCTCGGTATCCAGATGGGGCCGCAGGTCGAGGCCGTCGTGGGCGAACAAACAAGTAAACAGCTTGCCATCGGACGACACGCGCACGCGGCTGCAGTCGCCGCAGAACGGCTGCGACACGCTGGAAATGAAACCCACTTCGCCGCCGCCATCGAGGTAACTGTAGCGGCTGGCCGTCTCGTGCAGGATCGGCTTGCCTTCGCCCAGCGGCACGAGGGGAAATTCTGCCGCGATCAGCGCGCGCGCCGCGTCCGACGTGACGACGTGCGTGCGCGACCAGGCGCCGATGCCGCCCACGTCCATGAATTCGATCAGGCGCAGGATCACGCCCGTGTGGCGGAAATGGCGCGCCAGCGGCACGATCTGGCTGTCGTTGACGCCTTTCTGCACGACCATGTTGACCTTCACGGGATGCAAGCCGACGGCCTGCGCTACCTCAATCCCGTGCAGCACTTTTTCGACGGGAAAGTCGACGCCGTTCATGCGCTGGAAAATGCCATTATCCAGACTGTCGAGGCTGACGGTGACCCGGCCCAGGCCCGCCTCCTTCAGCGAGCGCGCCTTGGCCGCCAGCAAGCTGCCATTCGTCGTCAGCGCGATGCTCACGGCGCGCCCGTCCGGCGTGGTGAGTCTCGCCAGCATCTCGATCAGCTGTTCCAGGTTCTTGCGCAGCAGCGGCTCGCCGCCCGTGATGCGGATTTTATCGACGCCCAGGCGCACGAAGGCGCGCGCCATCGTTTCGATCTGGTCGAAAGACAGGCGCTCGCTCGATGGCAGGAACGGGTAATCGCTGGGGTACAGTTCGGCCGGCATGCAATAGGTGCAGCGGAAGTTGCACTGGTCGATGACGGAAATGCGCAAGTCCGTCAGGGGACGGCCCAGCATGTCCACGCAGGGCGCGATATGGTCTGGCTGCCGGAGCGCCGGCTGCGGAGACAGGATGGTGTTCATTGTGCTTCCCCCTTGATGTGCATTCGTCAGGACGTAGCATAGGGCGAATGGGGCCAGGCCAGGAGGTACAGTCCGGCGCCGGGCGATAGAGTACAGATGCAGCTTTACTCTGCCGGCGGCGGCGCGAACACGCTGGCGCACAGCTGCGCGCCCGCTTCGCTGAGCAGCGCACTGCCGCCACCGCTCTCCGCCGTCGTCACGTTCACCAGTTGCGCGCTGGACAGCGCATTGAGCTGGCGCAACAAAGTGCTCATCTGTATCCCTGCCCGCTTGGCCAACTTGGCCAGCGACCACGGTTTCTCGGGCGCCTCCTGGCGCGCCTCCCACAGCAGCGCCAGCAGCGCTATCAGCGCCGCGTCGACTCCTTCTTCCTGTTGCATAGTGTTCCTCGTTGAAGGCTGGAAATGCGCAATGCACTTCCCTCGTTTGCATCATAAGTCAGCGGCATGGCGGGTGCGATGCAAATCGGCGCATGCCCATCTGTACTCTGTTTTTTTGTCCGGAACTGTGCGCCTACGGGGCAGTCCGCCGCCCCTACCATGTGATTGTCCCATCGCATATCACCAGGAGAGTCATCATGAGCAAACCAAAGTCCGACGCGCGCATCGCGCCCTACACCCATGCCGCGGCCGGTTGGGGTGCCCTCAAGTACGTGGCCATCAACCTGTTCAAGGAAAAAGTCAGCGCAGGCAATTACCGTTCGCTGTTCGAGCAAAACCAGCCCGACGGCTTCGACTGCCCCGGCTGCGCCTGGCCCGACCGCGAACACGCGTCGACGTTCGAATTCTGCGAAAACGGCGTCAAGGCCGTGGCCGCCGAATCGACGAGCAAGCGCGTGCGTCCCGAATTTTTCCAGGAGCACACGGTCACGGAATTGATGGAGCAGTCGGACTATGAACTGGAACAACATGGCCGCTTGACGGACCCCATGGTGTACGACGCGGCCAGCGACAAATACCAGGCGATAGCCTGGGACGACGCGTTCGCCCTCGTGGCGCACCACTTGCACGCGTTGGACGACCCGAACCAGGCCGCCTTCTACACGTCGGGCCGCGCCAGCAACGAAGCGGCCTTTTTGTATCAGCTGTTCGTGCGCGCCTACGGCACCAACAACTTCCCCGACTGCTCGAACCTGTGCCACGAAGCGACGAGCCGTGGATTGCCGGAAACCGTCGGTATCGGCAAGGGCACGGTGCTGCTCGATGACTTCGAACATGCGGACACCCTGCTGCTGTTCGGCCAGAACCCGGCCACCAACCACCCGCGCATGCTCGGTGAATTGCGCGAAGCGTCGCGCCGCGGCGCCACCATCGTCTCCATCAACCCGCTGCACGAGCGGGGCCTCGAGCGTTTCACCAGCCCCCAGCATCCGCTGGAAATGCTGACGGGCGGCAGCACGAACATCTGCTCGCTGTTCATCTGCCCCACCCTGGGCGGCGACTTCGCTCTGATCAAGGCCATGGCCAAGCGCGTCGTCGAGCTCGATGATGACGCCATCGCCCACGGCCAGGAGCGCGTGCTCGACTGTGCCTTCATCGCCGAACACACGAGCGGCTTCGACGCCTTCGCCGCCGACCTGCGCGCGGAAAGCTGGGACTTGCTGCTGGCCGAATCGGGCGTGGCGCGCGACAAGATCGAAGAATTGACGCAGATCTACGTGAAGGGCAAGGCCGTCATCGCCACCTGGGGCATGGGCGTGACGCAGCACAAGAATTCGCTGGCCACCGTGCAAATCCTGTCGAACTTGATGATGATGCGCGGCAATATCGGCAAGCGCGGCGCGGGTCTGTGCCCCGTGCGCGGCCACTCGAACGTGCAGGGCGACCGCACCATGGGCATCGAGGAACAGCCGACCAAGGAATTCCTCGACCGCCTGGGCCTGGTGTTCGGTTTTGAACCGCCGCGCCACCACGGCTACGACGCCGTCGGCACGATCGAGGCCATGCTGGAGAAAAAGGTGAAAGTGTTTGTCGCGCTCGGTGGCAATTTCTCGATGGCCACGCCGGACACGCCGCGCACCTGGGACGCGCTGCGTTCGTGCGACCTGACGGTGCACATCGCCACCAAGCTCAACCGCAGCCACCTCGTGCACGGCAAGGATGCGCTGATCTTGCCTACGCTGGGCCGCACGGAAATCGACGTGCAGGGCGGCGTGGCACAAGGCGTGACGGTGGAAGACTCGATGAGCATGGTGCACATCTCGTTCGGCATGAACCAGCCCGCCTCGCCCAATCTGCGCTCGGAAATCGCCATCGTGGCCGGCATGGCGCAGGCGACACTGGGCAGCGAGAAGATCGACTGGCTGCGCTATTCCGGCAACTATGCGCTGCTGCGCGATTCCATCGAACAAGTATTCGACGACTTTTTCGACTACAACTTGCGCATAGCCAAGCCCGGCGGCTTCCACCTGGAAATCGCCTCGCGCGAAAGGGTGTGGAAGACGGCCAGCGGCAAGGCGCAATTCCTCGTCAACGCCGTGGAACGCGATACGCCCATCCATCGTGCGCGCCAGCAATACGGCGAACGATTGATGGTGCTGATGACGACGCGTTCGCACGACCAGTACAACACGACGATCTACGCCATGGACGACCGCTACCGCGGCGTGTTCGGCCAGCGCCGCGTCGTCTTCATCAACAAGGACGACCTGGCCATGCTGGGTTTTGCGGCCGGCGATTGGGTCGACCTGATCGGCGTGTGGCATGACGGCATCGAACGCCGCGCCGACCGCTTTCTGCTGGTCGAGTACGACATTCCGCGCGGCTGCATCGGCGCCTACTACCCGGAAACCAATCCGCTGGTGCCGCTCGACAGCGTGGGCGAAGGCTCGCGCACGCCGACCTTCAAATCCATCCCCGTGCTGCTGGCGCCTTCGGCCGCCGCCAGCTGAACAGGAGAACGCCATGTTCGGTTTCGATACCCTGGACCTGTCGCGCGCACAATTTGCGATGACGGCCATCTTTCACATCCTGTGGCCCATCTTGACGATCAGCCTGTCGCTGTTCCTGTTCGTCGTCGAGGCGCTGTGGCTGCGCACCAGCGACCCCGTCTACTACCGCCACGCGCGCTTCTGGAGCAAGCTGCTGGTGCTCAACTTCGCCGTCGGCGTCGTCAGCGGGATTCCCCTGGAATTCCAGTTCGGCACCAACTGGGCGCCGTTCTCGCACCATTCGGGCCAGTTCATCGGCAACATCCTCGGCTTCGAGGGCGCCATGGCCTTCATGCTGGAAGCGGGTTTCATCGGCGTCATGATGTTCGGCTGGGGCCGCGTACCGAAAGGCGTGCACCTGTTTGCCACCGGCATGGTGGCGCTCGGTTCCAGCATTTCCTCGTTCTGGATCATGGTCGCCAATTCCTGGATGCAGACGCCGGCCGGCGTGCGCGTGCTTGATGGCAAGATCATCGTCACCGATTACGTGGCCGCCATCTTCAATCCCGACATGGCCTGGGCCGTGGGCCACATGTGGGTGGCCGCCGTGGAAACGGGCTTGATCGTCATCGCCGGCATTTCCGCCTGGTATATGTTCAAGCGCCGCGAGCCGGCCTTCTTCGCCCGCTCGTTCAAGCTGGCGCTGATGCTGCTGCTGGTCATCGCACCGTTGCAAGTGTGGCTGGGCGACTCCAGCGGCGTCGATGTCTTCAAGACCCAGCCCGCCAAGGGCGCGGCCATCGAAGGCCACTGGCACACGAATCGCGATGGCGAGGGTGCCGCCTGGTCCCTGCTGGCCTGGCCCAACCAGACGGAACAAAAGAATGACTGGTCGCTGGAAGTACCCGGCATGCTCAGCGTGATCGCCACGCATAGCGCCACGGGCAAGATCACGGGCCTGGCCGACATCGCCCGCGCAGACCAGCCGCCCATGCTGCCGCTGCTGTACTACGCGTTCCGTGCCATGGCCGGCATCGGCATATGGTTCGTGCTGCTGGCGTTCTGGACCTTCGTCGCCTGGCGCAAGGCAGGCGGCCGGGTGCAGGAGTTCGTGCGCAACCGCAAGCTGCTGCTGGCCTGGGTGCTGACGATACCGCTGCCCTACATCGCCGTCGAGTGCGGCTGGATCGTGCGCGAAGTGGGACGCCAGCCATGGGTCGTGTACGGCCTGCTGCGCACGCGCGACGCCGTCTCCGATGTGGCGGCTCACGCTGTGGCCGGCAGCATGCTGATGTTCTATGTGTTTTACATCGTGCTGTTCGTCACTTTCTTTGTATTTGCCAGGAAATGGCTGCAACAAGGCCCGGACGTGACGCTGCCCCTGCCGGACGCCGCCCATGCCGCGGGGTATTGAAATGCGCCCCCATCAATCAAGGAGTATGTAATGGATATCAATTCGCATGCCATGCTGGGCAATGCCTGGTTCGGCCTGATCGGCCTGATGCTGGTGTTTTACGTGGTCACGGACGGCTTTGACCTGGGCGTGGGCATCCTCAGCCTGTTCACGCGCCGCGAGCAGGAACGCAACCTGATCTTCCAGTCGATCGCCCACGTGTGGGACGCCAATGAAACCTGGCTGGTGGTGGTGGGCGGCGCCCTGTTCGGCGCCTTTCCCAGCGCCTACGCCACCCTGCTGGAACAATTGTACATTCCCATCATGCTGCTGATCGCCAGCCTGATCATGCGCGGCGCCTCGATCGAGTTCCGCCATGCGGCCGGCAACAAGCGCCTGTGGGACCTGATCTTCGGCGTGGGCAGCCTGCTGGCCGCCGTGGCGCAGGGAGTGGTGCTGGGTAAGGTCATCACGGGCTTGCAGCCGGGCCCGCTGAGTGCGGTCTTCACGGCCTGCACGGCGCTGGGCGTGGTGGCCGGCTACTGCCTGCTCGGCAGCACTTATCTGATCAAGAAGACGGGCGGCCAGCTGGAAGCGGCGGCGCGCCGCTACGCCACCACCAGCGTGCTGGCAACAGTCGCGGCCGCCATCGTGCTGTCGGCCGGCACCATGGTCTTCAGCGCCATCGGCCACGACCGCTGGGCGCAGCCGGGCGTGTTCGGCGTGCTGCTGGCCCTGGCCGCCATCGCCGCCAGCGCTTTTATTTACATCCTGTGGGCCGTGCACGTGAACGGCGTGCGCGGACCGTTCCGCGGCGCCATCGTGCTGTTTTTGGCGTCGTTCGCGGGCTTGGCCATCAGCTTCTTCCCCGATCTGGTGCCGGGCAAGCTGAGCATCGCGGCGGCCGCATCCGATGAGCCGACCCTGATCTTCATGCTGATCGGCATGGGTTCCATGCTGCCGATCATGGTCGGCTACAACCTGTTCCAATACTACGTCTTCGAGGGCAAAGTCGTGCCCCGCAAGCATTGATCGGCATCAGATCATGATCATTCGGCCTACCACCAACTGGTTCCGCATGCTGTTCGTCTGGGATGGCTCGGTGCTGCAAGCCATCATCCCGCAATTGCTGCTGATGCTGCTCGTCAGTTCGCTGGCCCTGCTGACGGACGGCCGCATCTTCGGCGTCAAGATTCCGCTCGATACGGCGCCGTTTCCCATGGTCGGCATCAGCCTGGCGATCTTTCTCGGCTTTCGCAACAACGCCAGCTATGCCCGCTTCGTCGAGGCGCGGCATATCTGGGGGCAATTGCTGATCGCCGCGCGCGCCCTCGCTTCGCAGGCGCTCACGTATTTGCCGCAGGAAACGAGCGGCCTGGACCACCAGTTGCTGCTGCGCCGCCTGATCGCCTTCGTCTACGCGCTCAAGCATCAGCTGCGCCAGACCGACCCGCAGCAAGACCTGGCGCGCTACCTGCCGGCCGAGGACGTGCAGCGCTTGCAGGGCGTCAACTTCAAGCCCGTCGCCATACTACATGCGGTGCGCGCCATGCTGCACGACGCCGTGCAGCGCCAGCCGGGCCAGACGCAACTGCTGTGGATGCTCGACACCCAGCTCAACGACCTGGCCGCCACCGTGGCCGGCTGCGAGCGCATCAAGAACACGCCGATTCCGTATCCGTATGGCGTGCTCGTGCACCGCACCGTCTATATGTATTGTTTTTTACTGCCGTTGGGCCTGGTGGACGCCATCGGCGTGGCCACGCCCCTCATTTCCGTCTTCGTTGCCTACACCCTGTTCGCGCTGGAAGCCATCGCGCAGCAGATCGCCGAACCGTTCGGCCTGGCGCCCAACTGCCTGGCCCTGAACGCCATGACGCGCGAAACGGAACGCTCGCTGCTGGAATTGAACGGCGACCCGCTGCCGCCCTCGATACGGCCCTGCCCGCGCTATCAGATCGATTAACTGGAGGACATATATCATGGAATGCGACATCACCACCATCGAACGCGACGGTTTCCTGGAAGTGCCCATGGTGCGCCACCAGGCGAGCGTGGCCACGGCGGGCCGCGACATGGTGGCCGAGGAGTATCCGGTGGCCCTCGTCTACAACGGCATCGCGCATGCCGTGATGATGGCCACGCCGCGCGACCTCGAGGAATTCGCCGTCGGTTTCACCTTGACGGAGGGCATCGTCGGCAGCGTGCGCGACATCTACGACCTCGACGTGTGCTGCGGCGCGGACAGCGCGGAAGTGCGGCTGACCATCGCCCAGCCCGATTTGATCAAGCTCAAGGCCCGCCGCCGCGCGCTGACGGGGCGCACGGGTTGCGGCGTGTGCGGCATCGAAAGCCTGGCCCTGCTGGACCTGGTGCCGGAAAAAATTACGCGCCCCCTGCCGCCGCTGGTGGCCAGCAGCGCCATCCTCGGCCGGGCCGCGCGCGAACTGCTGCCCTACCAGGAGTTGATGCACAAGACGGGCGGCGTGCATGCGGCCGCCTGGTGCACGGCCGAGGGCGCGGTGGTAAAAGTGTTCGAGGACGTGGGCCGGCATAACGGCCTGGACAAATTGATCGGCTACCTGGCGCTGCACCGCATCGCCATGCACGACGGCTTCGTCTTCCTGTCGAGCCGCGCCAGCTATGAACTGGTGCGCAAGTCGGCGCGCATGCATATCGGGCTCGTCGCCACCATCTCGGCGCCCACCTCGCTGGCCATCCGCATCGCGCGCCAGGCCGGCATGCAGCTGGCCAGCTTTTGCCGCCGCGACGGTTTTGTCGATTACACGGCGGGCGAAGGGGAAAATAGCGGCCAGCATGCACCTTGAACAGCCGATGCTACATTCTTTGCCGTAAAGCAAGTGCACGCTTGACTTGCCCCCGCTGGCGGCTTTCAATGGCAATAGTTTCTAATCATTAACTTTGCCTGCTGCCACGCTCCTGGCGCGGCAGCGATGAAAGGATGGCGCGATGGCCTTGGCACAAGAGCAGCATCTGATGGACACGTGGCAAACGGGCGGCTTGAAGCCGCGCGCCTGCGACTGCGGTGGCACCGTCTTCACCATCCTGCACCAGCGCGTGATGGCGGACATGCGGCGCCGGCAATTTCTCGGCGGCACGGCCGCCATGCTGGCGCCGTTCATCGGCCTCGGCCTGTCCAGCGGCAACGCCATCGCCCAGCAGCCGCAAGCAGCCAACCGCCCCCTATTGCTGACCAATCTGCGCCTGTTCGATGGCACGGGCAAGGCGCCGCGCGCAGGCATCCACGTGCTGGTGACGGGGGCGACGATTACCGCCCTGCTGCCGGCCGGCGAGAAAGTCGAGGGCGCGCAAGTGATCGATTGCCAGGGCAAGCTGGTGATGCCGGGCCTGATCGACGCCCACTGGCACACCATGCTGGCCGCCATCAGCCAGGTGACGGCCATGACGTCCGACGTCGGCTATTTATATCTGGTGGCGGCGCAGGAAGCGCGGCGCACCCTGCTGCGGGGGTTCACGTCCGTGCGCGATCCTGGCGGCCCCGCGTTTGCATTGCAACGCGCCATCGATGAAGGCATCGTCGACGGTCCGCGCATCTTCCCGTCGGGCGCCATGATTTCGCAAACCTCGGGCCATGGCGACTTCCGCATGCGTTCCGATATCCCCCGCGCGGCCAACGCGCCGCTGGGCATGGCGGAAACGGCGGGCATGGCCATGATCGCCGACGGCGAAGCGGAAGTGCTGCGCCGCGTGCGCGAGCAGCTGATGCTGGGCGCGACGCAGATCAAGATGATGGCCGGCGGCGGCGTCGCCTCGATGTACGATCCGCTCGACAGCACCCAGTATTCGGAACGCGAACTGCGCGCCGGCGTGGAAGCGGCCGCCGACTGGGGCACGTATGTGATGACCCACGTCTACACGCCGAAAGGCATCCAGCGCGCCATCCGCGCGGGCGTGCGCAGCATCGAGCACGGCCAGCTGGCCGACGACGAATCCGCGCGCATGATGCGCGACACGGGCACGTGGTGGAGCTTGCAACCGTTCCTGCAAGATGCGGATGCAAACGTGTATCCCGACGCGGCGCGCAAGGCCAGCCAGGCCATCGTCTCGGAAGGCACGGTGAAGGCGTATGCGCTGGCGCAAAAGTACGGCATCAAAACGGGCTGGGGCACGGATATCCTGTTCAACGCGAAAAACACGCCGACCCAGGGCCGCCAGCTGGCCAAGCTCACGCGCTTTTACGATCCCCTGACCCTGCTGGCGCAGGCGACGGGGCAGAATGGACAATTGCTGGCCCTGTCCGGCCAGCGCGCGCCCTACCCGGGCGCCTTGGGCAAGCTGGCGCCAGGCGCGCTGGCCGACTTGCTGGTGGCCGAGGGCGACCCCGCGAAGAATCTCGATTTCCTCGCCCAGCCGGAAGAAAACCTGCTGCTGATCATGAAGAACGGCCGCATCTACAAGGACAAACTGGGCGCGCCGCTGGCAGGCTGAAGGCGGGCGCGTTGGCAACGGCGGTGGCTTGCCGCATAATGCGCCCATGTTCAAACTGACTTTTCTCGGCACGTCTTCCGGCGTGCCCACGCGCCACCGCAACGTCACGTCGCTGGCCCTGCAAACCACGCACAACCGCGACTGGTGGATGATCGATTGCGGCGAAGCCACGCAGCACCGGCTGCAGCGCCTGCCCTTGTCCGTGCACGACCTGGTGGGCATCTGCATCACCCACGTGCATGGCGACCACAGCTATGGGCTGCCGGGCCTGCTGGCCAGCGCCTCGATGACGGGGCGCAAGAAGCCCTTGCTGCTGATCGCCCCGGCCGCCATCAAGGCCTGGATCGACGCGACCCTGCTGCACACGGAACTGTTTTTGACGTACCCGTTGATCCACATCGACGTAGACAGCGCGCCAGTCGTGCATGCAGCAGCGGGCTTGACCGTCTCGCGCCACGCGCTGTCGCACCGCGCACCGAGCGTCGCGTATCGCTTCGCGCTGGAAACGAGCAGATGGAAACTGGACAAGACGGCCCTGCAGGCGGCCGGCGCGCCGCCCGGCCCCGCCTGGGGGCTATTGCAGGCGGGCCAGGATGCGCTGCTCGACGATGGCACGGTCTTGCGCGCCGCCGCTTTCCGCCAGACGGAAACGCAGCGCGCCACCGTGGTGATCGGCGGCGACAACGACACGCCGTCCTTGCTGACGGACGCCTGTGCCGATGCGCAACTACTCGTGCATGAAGCCACCTACACGGAAGCCATGCTGCAAAAAGTGGGACCCGGCCCCACGCACAGTTCCGTGCAGCGCGTGGCGCAGTTTGCCGAAGCGGTCCGCTTGCCAAATCTGATCCTCACCCACTTCAGCGCCCGCTATCACAATGCGGAAGGCATGGCCGAGCTGGAAGCGGAAGCCCGGCTGCATTACTCGGGTGAACTGTTCCTGGCGCGCGATTTCGACAGCTATGAACTCGATGCGGCGGGCGTGCTGACCAAGGTGCCGGCGAAATCCTCGTTCAGTGGGGATTGACGCCGTACTGCGCCGCATATTCAGCGGCCAGCGCGCGCGCCGCCTGCTGCTGTGACGGCGTGAGTATCTCCAGCAACTGGTCGCGGTTCTTGATCGATTGCGTGCTGCCCGCCTCGGCCGGCATGGCGATCCACGCGTACGCCTGCACGTAATCGAGCTCCACGCCCTGCCCTTGCGCATACAGCAAGCCGTATTCGTTCTGCGCCGACAGGGAACCGGCTTCGGCCGCCTGCTTGTACCAGAAGGCCGCCTCGGCGTAGTCTTGCGGTACGCCATCACCCTTGCGGTAGGCCTGCGCCAGGTTGAATTGCGACTGGCCATCGCCCGCCTCGGCCGCCTGGCGTCCGTACGCGAGCGATTGCGCCATGTCTTGCGCGACGCCGTCGCCGCTTGCATACATCAGGGCCAGGTTGGCCAGCGACGGCGGAAAGCCCGCCTGCGCGGCCGCCGTGAACAATTCCACCGCTTTCGGCAAGTCTTGCGTCACGCCATGGCCCTGGTAATACAGGCTGGCCAATAAATGCTGGCCGGCGGGATCGGCGGTGCGCGCGGCGGCATCGAATTGTTTAAAGGCCTCGGCGTAATTGCCGTCGTTATAAGCGAGGATGCCCGCTTCATTAAAAGATGCACTGGAAACAGTCATGAAGATTCCTTGTTCGGGGATTTTTGGCATTGTACACAGCACTGTTACTGGCAGAATGCACAATAGAAACCGTGTGGCGCATTGCCCATATCCTGCGTTATGATCATTCTCCACCTGATGCAATCGGGGCATTGTGCCCGAAGAATAACGCCATGAAATTGATTGTTCTGCTTTTATCCCTGCTTTCCACCTCCGCTTATGGCGGTACGCTGCATCTGGATAAAGCCGCGACAGGGAAAGTACGGCAAGCGGCCGATATCCGCTATGCGAATCACGATGAAAAACAGACCTACCAGCTGAAAATCGGCAAGCAGTGGATGGCTGGCAGTTGCAGCACCAGCGGCACGGGCAATTTGCACGCGCTGCTGGCCGACATGAATTTCGACGGCCATGCCGACCTGTGGGTCACCGGCTATACGGATAGCCAGGGACGCATCCGCTGTTCCGACGTGTGGCTGTGGGATGCGCAAGCAAAACAATACAGTTTCAACAAACCCTTATCGGCCATTCCGAATCTCGATATCAGCATCGCCGAGCAAAGAATCGAAGGCGGCATCGCCAATTGCGGCTGCGCGGCGCAATGCTTTTATGAAGACAGCTATAAGTGGCAGGCTAACAAATTAATCACCGTCGCCCGGCGCGCACAGGATTGCGAGCGCTACCGGGAATATGGATTGAACGATAAAAACGACCTGGTCATCGTCAAGGATGAAAAGATCGATAGCGGCAATCCCGGCCAGCAAGCCATCGAACATACCCAAGCCTATGACTGGCAGCGCCACGCGCAGATCATGCGCAAATCCTGGGAATAAATCCTTCACTACCATCGAATAATTCACTTACACATGACGACACATTCAGCATCAATTACTTTCCATGCAGCCAGGGCGGAAGATACCGCGGCCTTCATCGCCTTGCGCGGCAAAACGCGGCAAAACGCCGTTTCCAAAGAACGCCTGGCGGAAGTGGGCATCACGGCCGACACCTGGGCCGAGATGATGCGCTCGGGCAGCCTGCCCGGCCAGGTCTGCCATCACGATGGCCAGCTGGCCGGCTACTGCTTCGGCGAGCGCGACACGGGCGAAATCATCGTCCTGGCGCTGCTGCCGGAATTCGAAGGCCTGGGCATCGGCAAGACCTTGCTGAAACTGGTGATGGCCGAGCTGCGCGCGCAGGGCCACCAGCGGCTGTTCCTCGGCTGCTCCAGCGACCCCGCCTCGCGCTCCTACGGCTTTTACCGCTACCTGGGCTGGACGGCGACGGGCGAAACGGACAAGTATGGCGACGACGTGCTGGAATTCGTGCTCAACTGACAGCAAGGGACGCCGTCGCAGCGCTTTCGTCGTCCCCTGTCATGCGCAGCTCCATCGTATTTCCCGCCGCCACCCGTGCTGTCGAGCATGACGATTTCGCGTATTGGCGACAGCCACGCCACCGTTATCAAAAAAACGCCTGTTGACAATTTCCTCCATGCATGAATTACCCACAAGGCAATCGCCTTGAAGCATGGCATTCCCGTCTGGAGCGGCATGTTCTCTCATGCCCACCGCCTCGCTGCCTCACGCTGCGCGCGTTTCCTTCCGATCATCATCTTCCGAAAACACGGAACTTTCAGCAGCATCCACTTGTAAAGAAAATCTTTACTGTTGTAAATAAGAGCAACAGTGATAGATAAAATTGACATTTCCCATATGGAAATGTTTTTATGTGTCTTCTAGGTAAAATGAATATCACATTTTACAAAAAAATGACTGCAATTGAACGGTCAAACTAGATCGAGTTGGCAGGCGCGTGCCTATCGCAAGGTGCTTGTTTCAACAGTTTTTCACATATAACGGGTCCTGAGAATGACTCGTACGGAGAAGTGAATTGACTAAGAAGTTTGTTTTGAAGCGCAGCGTCGTCGCTGTCGCATTGACATTGTCCTCATCCCATATGGCGTTTGCCCAGGAAGCACCGGCAGAACCGGCATTGCAAAAAGTCCTGGTGACCGGTTCGAACATCAAGCGCACTGAAAAAGAAGGCTCCTCGCCTATCCAGACCTTGAATGCCAAGCAGATTGCCGCTACCGGCGCCAATACTGTGGCCGAACTGTTGCACTCGATTCCTGCCTTCGGCTCGGGCTCGTCGGTGGACGTGACCGACGGCGGCTTTGCCCGCGGTGCGGCAACCGCCTCCATGCGTGGCCTCGGTTCGTCTTCCACGCTGATTTTGCTCAATGGCCGCCGTATCACCGCATCCGCCTATGCCGACCCGAATCAGGGAAAATCGGCCGTCTATGACTTGAACAGCATTCCCGTTTCGGCCATCGAACGCGTCGAAGTATTCAAGGATGGCGCATCGGCCGTGTACGGTTCCGACGCCATCGCCGGCGTCGTCAACTTCATTACGAAAACCAAGTACACTGGCGCCGAAATGAGCGCCAGCATCAGCGCCAACGACGACGGCGAATTTGCCCGCAAGAGCGCCAGCGGTATCTTCGGCTTTGGCAAGGACCGCTTCAATGCCTTCGTCAGCTTTGACGTAGCCAAGCGCGACAGCACCATCATCAAGAACGAAAATGACGTCGAGAAAGGCATGTATGCCGACATCAACGGCCGCCTGAACCCTTTCTCCAGCAGCCTGACCACGTCGCCTTTCTTCTACGCTGAAACGAAGCCTGGCACGAAGAACTTCGCCACCACCTACGCCCAGCGCGCGCAAATCATCAACCGCCTGGACTGCCCGGCGTCGCAGCAAATCACCGGCAACATGGCGGCGCATAACATGCTGGCAAGCGACCCGCTGGTAGGCCGCACCTTCTGCAACTTCAACATCGACGATTACGCCGAAGTGCAAAGCGCCGGCAAGGATGCCAACGTGCTGTCGCGCGCCACGTTCGAGATCAATGACGACGTGACCGCCTTTGCCGAAGCCGGCTACAGCCGTTCGGAGCGCACCTATCTGCGCGTGCCGACGGCCTTCCGCAGCACGGCTTCGACTACCGTGTATCAACTCAACGGCGCACCGCAGCAGTTCCAGATGATCTTGCCGGTAGGTCATCCTGACAATCCATTCCCGACGCAGCGCGCCGCTGTCGGCTACCGCGTCAGCGCCCCGGGCGGCGCCTCCAATCTGAACGAAAGCTATCGCTTGCTCGCTGGCGTGCGCGGCACGACAGGTGCGTGGGATTGGGAAACGGCCGTACTGTGGAACCGAGCCGAACGCACCGAAAACTGGAACGGCATGCTGTATCGTCCGACCCTCGAAAAAGTGATGACGCAGAACTGGACCCTGGCGCAGGTCAATGCCGACCCTAGCGTCACGCGTGACCTGGAAAACCGCGGCTTTGCCCAGGTAACGCAAGTCGACGCCAAGGCGAGTACCGCATTTGGCCAGTTGGCCGGCGGCCAGGTCGGCGTGGCGTTCGGCGCCGAATTCCGTCAAGAAAAAATCGGCCTGACGCCAGACATGGCGACGCAGCGCGGCGACATCATCGGCCTGGCCAACTCGTCGGCCGATGGCCAACGCAATGTCAGCTCGACATTCATCGAAGTACGCACGCCGTTTGCGAAATACTTTGAAATGGACTTTGCCGGCCGTTACGATAAATACCCTAACCTGAAGGGCAACTTCGTGCCGAAAGTCGGCGCCAAGTGGACCATCAGCGACCGCGTAGCCGTTCGCAGCACCTATGCCGAAGGTTTCCGTGCACCAGCGCTGACCCAGGTTTCGCCTGGCGGCGTGCAATCGTTCAGCAACGTGGTTGACCCGCTGCGCTGCCCGGACGGCGTCAATCCGACCACCGGCGCGGATAAAACTGATTGCAAGAAAGGCATTTCCAGCCTATCCGCAGCCACGCCTGATCTGCGCCCTGAAACATCGAAGAGCTACTCGCTGGGCCTGATTCTGGCGCCGACCAAGGAAATCGACGTGCTGGTCGATTACTACCGCATCAAGAAAGTGGATGAAACCGCTTTGTTCAGCGCGCAGTACATGGTGGATCGTCAAGAACGCTATCCTGGCAGCGTGATACGCGATAACAATCCGGCCAATCTGGTGACCGATGCCAATGGCAACGTGGTGCCTAACTCGGGTCCGATTTCCCAGGTCAACCGTTCGTATGTGAACCAGGGCAGCACCGAAGTGCAGGGCATCGATTTCGAAGTGGCGTACCGCAAATCGCTGGGCGATCTGGGCCGTCTGACCGCCAACCTGAACTGGAGCTATCTGATGAGCTTCAAGCGCGCCGAACGTCCTGGCGAAGTGGCAACCGATACCTCCGGTGCGAACGGCGGCCTGTCCGACTATGCCACCTCGGTCGGCGACAATCCCAAGAACCGCGGCAACCTGTCGGTCAACTGGACCCGTGGCGACCACTCGCTGACGACATCGGTAGATTTCGTCGGTCCCGTATCGTTGCTGCGCCGTAGCGACAACAATGTGGTCTACGAGAAACCATACTGCCAGTACGGCGTGGGTCAGCCGAAGTCGGCATATGGGCTCGGTGGTCTGCCGAAGTACAGCAACTACATCAGCAGCTGCGACGTGAAGAGCTGGACGACGACCAATATGGCGTACTCCTACACGGGCTTCAAGGATCTGACCCTGTCGTTCAATATCAAGAACCTGTTTGATATCAAGGCGCCATATGATCCACGTTACCCAGTGGAAGGCTTCAATCCGCAGTTGCACAATGGTCAAGGCCGCTACTTCCGCATCAGCGCCAACTACCACTTCATGTAATCCTCTGCTGCCGGCGTGATGGTGCGCCAATAGCCAAGGGCTGAGTCCTGTGCTGCACAGGACTCAGCCCTTTTTAGTTTCAGATGGGGAATGCCGAAGGTCAGCCCATGCACCAAGCCCGGAATCGACAGTTTCCGCCAGGTTTCAGCCGCTGACAAGCAGTGTGCTGCCCGGCCACCGCCGGCTCAAGGCGTCTTCGTATCCTCTTCCTTGTCGGCCGCCGCCAGCCCCCAGTCATTCCAGCCTTCGCCAAACAGCTCGACCGGATGCTGCGTACGCTCGGAACCATTGCCGCAGCGCATGGCGTCCGGCGGACAATACTTGTCGCAACCCCAGCAGATGCGCTCGGGGTTCTTGGGGTTCAAGGGAAAGGGCTTGGCCATGGGGGCGATGGGGTCGGTTGAGGTCTCGTTGACGACTCTAGACCTGGCGCGGAGGACGGTCAAACGAATTTCGGTTGGGAATTTGCTTAAGTCAATTTTGCGAAGATTACTGCGGCGGCAGCTTGCACCCTGCGTGCCCCCAGAAGACCAGCGTATGTCATTCCCCCTCATAACTGCTTACCGCATCATTGGCATGACTCTTGATGACCTTCATTATTTTGGCATTGCCTTTATATTTCACCTCAAGAACTCTCTGCTGATTTTGCGCCACCTTGCAGTATTGATGTATGTTCTTGAGGAGATCATCCTGCTGCCGCTTAGGTAGCTCTCCATCAAATTCTCCCGCCAGGTGCTCACATGCTTCGGCGTTATAGATAAATCTGCTGACATCCTTAGGGAGTGGCTCGGCTGAAAAGGCAAAAGGAAGAACAAAGCAAATAGGCACTATCAGAAGAAATTTTCGCATGACTTTCCTTTAATAGCCATTATTGGACCAGTGTGGCCGGTCGCTTCCAGGCCCGCTGTATTTCTTTACCCCATATGTTGCAGCGACCGCAATAAGTTGCCTGTTCATGCCCGTCCTAGGCAAAGTGGCAATCCTCACCAGATTGCCGCTCGCATCTTTCACCTCAACCGCTCCGCTCCACAGCAAATCCATATCAATCGCCAGACCAGAATTGTGTTGCGAGCGCAGTGCGGGTTTGATGGGTAAATGATTAATCTGCAAGACAATCAACATTGCCTTTGCAGCCTTGACAGATGCGTCAATTTCGCCGTGATCCCATTCTATATGCACACCCGCCATTTTCGGGATGTGTTGGGGATCAAGCTGTTTTCTTGCGATTCTCCACGCATAATGCATCAGGTAGGAGCGCTGCGACGGTCTGTAGGTGGCATTGATTGCAACCCTGATCCCCGCCTCTTTCATTGCATATAGAAAATCTTCTACTGCCAAACGAAAATTTCCTGACAAATCCCTGGTGTTGGTGCTGCCTGGAAATTTTCGCCCCCATTTCTCACCACTGAGTTCGTCGTTCATCTCGCCTCCATCATCATCAAATACCCTTAATTTAATGCAAACCTGGAGGGATGTTGTTGACAGAGAACAGGAGGCTTATGGCAGCGGTATCAAGTGGATATAAGCGCCTTATGACGCAGAAACGGACACTTCCAGCACGATCCGCGCGTAGCAGGCACCACCGTCAGCCGCCTGCGCCTTCATCTCGTCCAGCGCATACACCATCGTCACCGTGGCGCCGGGCACGAACAGCTTGATGTCCTGCTTCCGATGCGTGTAGATGCTCTCGTCGACTGTCGAGCCATCGGTCAGGCGCAAAGTGAAGCTGTTGACTTGATCGCCGCGCCGGCTATCCTGGCCCGCGAAATACGTGCGCTCGATACAGCCCGTCAACGTTTGCGTCTGGATGCGGCCGGCTTTGATGCTTTCCCACCATGCTACGGAAGCGAACAGGCCGTGCCTGCCTTTCAGGCCCATGTGGGGCCGGGAGCTGTCGAGGGTAAGAGCCTGGGTCTTGGCCCCGCGAGCGGGGTCTTGCGCCAGGGCTTCGGCGAGGGTATAGACGGGTTTCATACGGGCACAAGCGTTCCTGGAAGCGCTCACTTAATGTTTGCGCCGAATGATAAAAGCATTGGCGGCAGGTTCAAAACCGAGCGTCGGATAGTAGGACATGGCATCAGGGGCGGAAAGCAATATCAGGGACACTTCGTCGCCGATGACGGCCTGGGTGCGCTGGACAAGCGCTTTGCCGATACCCAGGCCCTGGTATTGCTTGTCTACCGCCAGATCCGAGAGATAACAGCAATACGCATGGTCGGTCAGCGACCGGGCCAGCCCCACAAGCTGGCCATCCACCCATGCCGACAGCACCAGACAAGGCGCGGCAAACATGCGCGCGATTCGCGGGAGGTTGCTGGTGGGCCGCTTGATGCCGGACTGATCGAAGACGCGAACAACGTCCAGCGGATCAAGAGGAAAGTTATGACGATATTCGACAGTGGTGTTTTTCATTGGTTCACGGGTGTAAGGAGATGGCGCATGGGAAACCTCTGCCATGCACCTAGTATAAGCAGCGATGATCGCGGCATGTGGATGATACGGCACCGGTGACGGGGCGCCAGGAGTGCGCGCCAGAGGCGCCATGCTGCCAGCGGCCACATTGCCGGCATGCCCGTTCAGTGATTAAACCGCCTCCGATCTGCTAAAATAGTTGAAAATTTTAATAATCCGTGAATAACCTGTATTTTTTCCGACACAAGGAATGTGTTTAGCAAATGAAAGCCATTATATTCTGCACCAGCTTTATAAAAGATGCACCATCATGGGAAAGCCGGTATCAACGGTGGCTCGATTACTATAAAGACATTCCAATCGATGCAGTAAAGAAGATAATGATTGACGATGGGTCGCCATTTCTTCCAGCTTCCGACATTATCAAGACAGTTTCCCATAGCGCTCCTCTGGCTTCGAATGACGATAAAAATCTCATCATTCGCTTCGACAACAACCTGGGAAGGCAAAGCGGGGCTGACTACCCCGGCTGGTGGCGCAGCTTTCTGCACTCGGTCAAGGTGGCCAATGAATTAGGCGTGGATAAAATCATCCATATCGAGTCGGACGCCTATATCATGACGCCGCGCCTGGTTAATTTCATCAACGAGATCGAATCAGGCTGGAATGTCCTGTGGTCCCCGCGCTATCGCATGCCAGAAACGGCCATTCAAGTCATCTGCAGAGATCAATTTGCGATTTTTGAGAAATTCAAGGATAACCACCCAGATTATTCTTTCCCGGATATTGCGGAAAAGTTGCTTCCTTTTACCACTGTACATAAACAGTTCAAGGGCGACCGTTACAGCGATTTCACGAAAAACAGATGGATATTTCGTTCGAAAAAATTCAACAAAATCCCCATTTTCAAACATGTTTTTTTCTGGGAAACAATCCCGCCCGATGCGGACTTCGTCACGCAAGGCATTCAGCGTCAACAATTCGTGTTCAGGCGCGATGAAGTGGCTTGATTTTGTGATGGCGGGGGATATCAAACAGCCTCGGCAAGGATTGTAAAGATGCAGCTACCGTTACGATGGAATCAACGCATGTGTGCCGCCCTTGCTTGCTCTCTTTTTCTTGCCGCTGGCATCGCCTCGGCAATCGCCGCCACTCTTGACGAAGATAGAACCCGCGGTGACATACATGGCTTGTTTGAGATCAGGGAGGCCGCAGTCAAGTTCATGGCAGCAGAAAATGCCAAAAACGGCACACGGTGGCAGGTGTTGGAGCCGAACCGGAAGATTCTGGTGACGAAATGCGCGCTACCTTTGCATGTGACATGGGTGCCGAAGAGCCATGGCCTGTCTGGACCGAATGTTGCTGTGAGTTGCGCCAGGACCGTAAAGCCGACAATACAACATAAATGGGAAGTGTTTGTGCCGGTCGACAAGAGGCCACAACGCGCCGCGGGTATGCCGGCAAACTCCTGAGATTCACCAACGCGACGGGCAGTTCCGTCATTTGGACACGAACGGATGCGTTGGGCGTCGTAGAAGCCGGCTCGGCGCAAAAGCTACGCAGGCCGACTCGTCAGAGGCTCGATACAGTCGATACGGTGATGACGCGGACTGATGGTTACTCTCGCCCCATTCCGCTCGGTCAACGTCTTCCCAAACGGTCATGTAACGCACAACTCGTCCCTGCCCGAGTCAAGCTCCGCCAGGGACGAGACTCAAGTACATTGGCGGCGGAACTACTCTGCCGTAGTCGGATCAATGACTGAGATGACTTCCGACACGCGGTTTGCAGGAAAGCCACCTTGCTGGGCATGTTCGCGAACCTGCGCTTCATTTTCAGCGATGTAAACACAATAGATTTTATCGCCAGTAACATAGCTTTGCAGCCATTGAATTTGTGGCCCCATCTTGTTTAAGACACTGCAGGACTTCCGCGAAATGGCTTGAAGTTCTTGCTCAGACAACTTCCCGGCCCCGGGAATATCACGCTCAATAACGTATTTTGGCATAGCGGTCTCCTTATGAGGTTTCCGAGCGAGCACAACGCTCGCCGGTTCTGTGCGTCACACATGCAGTGACATGTATTCGTTATATACCATGCTGGTGGGGTGGTATTGTTGGAATTGCCATGAAACGTACTGGAGTCTGGTCTGCCATTCAGACACGGGCTGATGTGTGGCGTGCTGTGAGAGCTGGTTCGGCTGATTGGAACGACGAATGCGCGGCTGGGGCGCGGAGGCAGCGGTGTAATGCAAATATCCAGGTTTTATGCGGCTCTCAAGCCGCTATACGCCAACCGTACCTACCACGCTACCTACCGATAAAAATCGCCACAAAAAGTCTTTGTGTGCCTGCACCCCTGGCGATTTTGCTATGCAAATCAAATGCAAGCTGAAATGGCGCGCAGCCGCATGCTCTCGCACACGCTAGCCGCATGGCCGCGCGCATGGCATCATGCGCGCAGAACATTAACTATGGTGACACATGGAGCAATTTCATTTCCTGGCAGGCGAATTCAAAAAGAATAGCCCATTTATTCCTGCCGCCGCCAGCGCGCAGCTGTTTGCCTGGTTTGAGCAGGTGGGCGAGCGCGTCGATCGCTACGGCAGCAAGACCGGCAAGGTCGTCAAGTTTTCGCAGAAAAACTACGAGAAAACCCTGTTCGCACCTGATGCCGACAGCATCAGCCTGTATTCGCCTCGAGTCGTACCACCCGATGATATAGATGAGTGGGCGAACTGCGACGCTCTTGCCCTGTATTCACAAAGCTGTTCGCTGATGCTGGCTGTCCACGCCAGCAAGCTGCCGCTGGCGCAGCTGTTTCAAGGCGCAGAGAATATACCCGGATTGCTCGATCATTGCGATTATGTGTACGGCTACAGCGAAACGCTGGGCTATGGTACAGGTTACGCACGCGGCTACCGGATAATCGATGAAGCCCATCCGTGGGTACCGGCCAGTTCCGATCCTGGCAATAACTGGGGCGCCATCAAGCGCAACGGGCTGCAGTATGAGCATATACGCGACGTGTATCCCATCAATATTTTCAGCCAGTCCAGGCTCGACGCGCTACCGCCGGAGCGTCAACAGGCATTGCGCAAGGCGATGCAGGCATATGGCAGCAGTAGTACGCAAGACGGCAGGACGCACTGGTTTTTAAGCGGCGAGGAACAGACGGCGGCCCGTAGCGACTTGCAAGCGCACGCCATGCTGGGTTCCTTGATCGACCATTAACCCCCATGAGCACGCATCCTCACGCACGCAACCGGTAAGGGCCGCAACCTGGTGCCGCTTGCATTCCGAACCGGCTTGCACACTTCCGAACCGGTAGCCCTGGACTGGTCCAAAGTGGACTTCGTGCGCGGCGGGTTCGATTCCCGCCGTCTCCACCACTGAATTCTTTAGAATCAAGTAGTTAGCAAGAAGAAGGCTGTCATTATTTGGGTTGTTTTTGGGCTATTCTAGCCTAGGAATGACAACAAAATGACAGCCTTTTTTTCTTTGCGTAGCCGTCACGCCATAGTCTGGCGCACAGCACTTCCATCATGGCTCCGTGCCGATACGCTGATGATGCAACAGTACTTCTACCTATGATAAATAGGATAGCTTGTTAAAAACTACGCTAAAAGTGACGCCTATTCGAGGGCTTGGTTATGCAACCCATGTCATTAAATATTGCATCCAGTTAGCAAAAATGTAAAAATTGATACTCACGCACCAAGGGGACGATGATATGGCATATTTTACAACTCGGGTGGAGTTACACGGCGCTAGTGCTGCTGACTACACGTTGCTGCACGAAAAAATGGAAGCAATGGGATTCACCGACACTATCGTCGGTGATAACGGCGTACGCTTTAAAATGTCTCCTGGCGAATACAATTTCGAAGGCACCGCCACAATTGAGCAAGTGGGACTAGCTGCAAAAGCTGCTGCGACTCAAACTAACAGAAATTGGGCCGTCTTTGTATCCGAGGCAGTCAAACGTAGCTGGGAAGGTCTGCAGATTATCTAAACGGCTTCGAGGCCCCCACCATGCACGGCTCAACCGCGAAGCCATCACTAGACTTGCCACGAAACTGAATATTTTCGAATTGGCCAGTATGGTTGGCCATAAAGTCATACGTCAGTTTCAGGTACCACAATGAAACTGCGGCAAAGATACCAAAAAACACCTAGAACGGCGCCAGCACAGATATCATATGTTTTTCGTATGTATCAGACTAAAAAACGGATTCGGAATGACCTACAAAAGCAGCACAGAAGATGGTTTTGATCAATTCACGCGGGCACTTTATGATGAATCCGACCGTGGTTTAGCTCTAATAGCAGCATCAGCACTTGATTTTGATCTCGGGCAGCTGTTGAGAAAAACGGTAGTGGACAATAAGAAGATTGCAAAAGAGATATTTGAAACATCCCGTCCCTTGTCGTCTTTTAGCTCACGGATTGATGTAGCATATTTACTGGGCATTCTTTCCATCGAAGAGCATCACGAACTACATTTAATAAGAAAAATTAGAAATGAGTTTGGCCATTCGTTCGACGATACAAGTTTTTCCACCAAAAAAATAAAAAGCATGTGTGAGCACCTCAAGCTGTCAATTTATCCAGATGCCCCGGAAAGAAATAAATTTCAGATGTCGACCGCTTTTTTACTTGGGAGTTTAAAGAAAAGCATTGAACAAGCTCAGCACGTAGCCGAGGCTCAGGCGACGGACTTTTCTGCTGCAAATGAGTCTTGGGACACATATATTGCAAGGCTGAAAAAAGCATCTCAACGTACAACAACAGCGCCAGTGACTAAGTGAGATAGCTGTTAAGAGTGCAAGATTGTGATTCCTGTTGTCGTGGGTTCGAGCCCCATCAGCCACCCCACAGAATGAGTAGGAAAATCAAAGGGTTACATGCTTCGGCTTGTAACCTTTTTTTTGCATCTTCCAACGGTTTTTAAAATTTTCCAACGCGATTTAATTTCAGCGCTTCCACTGCCCAGGGCCAGTTCCGGCCGCGACCACTTTTTCCAGATCCGCTTGAGTGGTAATCACTGAAATTTCTGTTTCTCCTTCAAGAGGCACCAATACTCGTCCAGGCCGTTGATCTGCCACAATCTCCGCGCTCCAGGCCATTGCCACATGAGCCTTGGTCATAGGGTTGATTTCAAATCCACGGACCCGCAACTGCCCATCCCCCACCCACACTATGGCAGCGTCATACAATGGCGGAAGGATGAAGTCTCTCCCGCCGCCGATTGGGCGCCAGGGTCAGGTCCGCAATTCAGACACGGACTGATGCGTCGGGTTCTGTGAAAGCTTGCTCAGTCGAAAACCTAATTAGAACCACGAACGCGCGCCTGCGGCGCGCGGAGCTGCCGCGCAGCGGCAGCGGTTGGAGGATTCGGAGCGGGCTGGGCCGGTAGGCCCAGCCCTTCGAATCTCACACGCAGGGCGCGCAGGCGCCCTGCTCGCTTCCGCCAGGCAATAAAAAACCGCCCGAAGGCGGTTTCTTTATTTCCTGGCGGAAGCGGTGAGATTCGAACTCACGAACAGTTTAACCCGTCGCTAGTTTTCAAGACTAGTGCCTTCAACCACTCGGCCACGCTTCCAGATGGCAGCATTATACATAAAGGTCACTGGCTTACCAATGGCTAGTACTGTCGTGGCCTTACTCCCCCAACGGCAAGGGCTGGGGCAGGCACCTACACGCCCCAGTTTTCCCGCAGCGCCCGCTCGAACTCTCTCGCCGGCAGCGGGCGCGAGAACAGGTAGCCCTGCACTTCGTCGCAGCCGGAACTCTTCAGGAAGGCCAGCTGCTCGGCCGTCTCCACGCCTTCCGCGATCACCTTGTGGTGCAGCTGCTGGGCGATGCTGATGATGGTGCTGGCGATGGCGCAGTCGCTGGCGTCGGTGGGGATGCCGGTGGTGAACGAACGGTCGATTTTCAGGGTATCGATGGGAAAGCGCTTCAAATAGGACAGACTCGAATAGCCGGTGCCGAAGTCGTCCAGCGACAGGGCCACGCCCAGGGCCGTGATGCGGTCCATGATGGCGATGACCCTCTCGATGTTGTGCATCAGGGTGCTTTCCGTGATTTCCAGTTCCAGCCAGGCCGCTTCCAGGCCGTAGCGGGCCAAGGTCGCCGCCACCCTGGCGGGCAAGGCTGCCGTGAATTCGCGCGCGGAAACGTTGACGGCCAGGCGGATCGGCGGCAGGCCAGCCAGCTTCCATGCTTGCGCCTGGGCGCAGGCCGCTTCCAGCACCCATTCGCCCACCTGCACCACCAGGCCCGTCGATTCGGCCAGCGGGATGAATTCGGCGGGCGGGATCATGCCGTGCTGCGGGTGATGCCAGCGCACCAGTGCTTCGGCGCCGATGATGCGCCCGCTGCCGAGCGCATACTTCGGCTGGTAGTGCAGCAGCAGTTGCTGCTCCGACAGGGCCTGGCGCAAGCCCGTTTCCAGGCGCATGCGCGCCTGCATGCCCTGGTTCATGTCCTGGCTGTAGAAGGCCACGCTTTCCGCTTCGCCGCCGCTGTCCTGCTTGGCGCGGTACATGGCGATGTCGGCCAGGCGCAGCAGGGTTTCCGCATCCTGCCCGTCCTGCGGATACACGCTGATGCCGATGCTGGCGCCCACGCGCAGGTCGTGGTCCTCGATCAGGAACGGTTCCACCAGCGAGGCGAGGAGCTTTTGCGCCACCATGCTCGCTTCGAAATGCTGGCCGATGTCGAACAGGCCGACGGCGAACTCGTCGCCGCCCAGGCGGGCCACCAGGTCCTGGTCGCGCAATACCTGGCGGAAACGCAAGGAGACCTGGCGCAGCAGTTCGTCGCCGATGCGCCGGCCCAGGGTGTCGTTGATCAGCTTAAAACGGTTCAGGTCGATGAACAGCACGCAACCGAGCATCTTGCTGCGCTGCGCCACGCTGAGAGCCTGGTCGACCAGTTTGGCCAGCAAGGTACGGTTGGGCAGGCTGGTCAACGGGTCGTAGTAGGCCAGGTGGTGCAGCCGCTCTTCGGCCAGCTTGCGTTCCGTGATGTCCGTCAGGTAGGCGATGAGTCCGATGGGCTTGTCGTCCAGGTCTTGCAGCGGCGACAAGGACAGGCTGGCCCAGAAGACCTCGCCCGACTTCTTTCGCCGGCGCACCTCCATCAGGCGCCCTCCCTGCTCCAGGAAGGCGTCGTGGAAACCCGTGTCTTCGTCGTCGTACAGGAACAGGATGTTGCGCCCCACGGCTTCCACCGAGGTGTAGCCGAACAGGCGTTCGGCGCCCTTGTTCCAGCTGGTGATGTAGCCCGTCAAGTCCATCGTCAGCACGGATTCGTGCAACTGGTCGAGGATTTGCGTCTGCTGCGCCAGCAAGGCTTCGACTTGCGCGTAGGCATGGGTCGAGCGTTGCGCCAGCGAATGCACCTGCAAGACGCCGGCCGTCAACGATGCCAGGCTGGCCAGGTGGCGGCGGTCGGCATCGTTATACAGCGGGCGGCCGGCCACGCTGTAATGGCCGAAGCAATGGCCGTCGAAGCTGACTTCCTGCAACAAGGCAGGCGTATCGCGGGGAAACGGCACGGCTGGCGCAGCGGCGTCCGTACTGGCCGCGGGCAGGAACTGGCCATGCGGGCTGGCCATCACGGTGCTGGCGATACGGCCCAGCTCAGCTACCAGCGCAGAGCCGCGCAAACGCACGACGGCGTCGCACAGGGCGGCGCTGTCAGCGAGGAAATCCGACACCGGAAACAGGGTCATGCTAGAGGTTCCGGCTGACCTGGATGGCCCATTGGTAGGCCTGCAGCAGGCTGCGCCAATAGGTTTCTCCATCGATGCCGGCGCGGCGCAAGCCTTCGGGCGGCGGCGTGGCGCTTTCGACCAGCGCCAGCAAGGTGCCCAGCTCGCCATTACGCTCGAGCAAGGCCGTGCTCACTTCGGGCGCCAGGTTCAGGGTGGCGATGATGTCTTCCATCGGCATGCCCAGCAGGACGTCGAGCAGGGAAAACACGCCTGCCATGAAGGCCAGGTCTTGCGCGTCGCGGTCTCCGCCGCGCAGCTGGCACAGCGCTTCCATCTGCGCCGCGCGCACGGCCGCCAGCGGCAGCAGCGCGTGGATCTTGCCGTCATCTTGCTGGCGCGCATACAGCAGCAGTTGCAGCCAGCGCTGCAGCTGGCGCCGGCCCAGCAGGGTGATGGCCTGGCTGAAGCTGCTAATCGGCGCCGTGAAACCGAAGGCGGCGGAATTGACCAGTTTTAATAGATGATAGCTGAGCGATGGGTCTTGCTTGAGCGGCACTTCCAGCTCGTGCGCGTCGGCATCGCGGGCCAGCAGGCCCAGCAGCGCCAGCACGCGGCGGCGCGACGTGGCGTCTTCCGGCTCGCTTTGCTGGCGCGCATGGTGAAGGGCGTAATCGCCGGCAAACCAGCTCACGCCGAGTTCTTGCAATTCGGCAATCTGCCCCGCGTCGGCGATGTTGTAGGCCAGGTGCGGCCCCGGCAAGGGCAGCAGCTGATGCAGGGCCGGGCGGGCGCCGGCCGCGTCAAAGCTCAGCGCACGCGCCTCGACCTGCGCCGCCGTCACGGGACCGGTCTCGGCGCCATCGAGCAGGATGCGGTAGCCGGCGTCGCGCCATTGCCGACATTTTTTCTGCAGCGCTTTATCGCCGGCAAGATGGGCAGGCAAACGGAAGATAGTGCGTTGCGGCGCCAGTTGCGCCAGCACGGCCTCGTCCACGCCATGCGGGTCGGCCAGGGGAATGATGCAGTCGAGCGGCGCCAGGAAGGCATACGCATCGGCGGCGGCCAGCGCCGCCAGCAGCGACGCCGTCGAGGCCTGCGGTACATGCAGGGTAACAGCGACCCACTCGTTATGAGCATTGGCTACTGCTTGTAATCCCACCAACGGAAACAGGTTTGATTCAGACGCTGACATCGGTATCTCAGTGTGGGTAGGGCGCCATAGTAAATAAACTGACCAGCATTGGCAACCCTGGCCCGACAGGGATGCCATTTCGACAGCGAGATTCATTCTATCCGAATCTCACCCATGAAACAGTTTAATTTTGGCAATAAATATTCAAAAAGAACATTCCCCCGCGAGACCCGCCTGGCATGCGGGTGCCGCCGCGCGCGCCTTCTCAGGCGCTGCCGCCCTGTGCATGCTCGACCGCATATTTGATCAATTCGGCCTGCCCTTCGATGCCGAGCTTGCGCTTGATGTTCAGCCGGTGCGTCTCCACCGTGCGCACGCTCAGGTCCAGCACGCGGGCGATCTGCTTGTTCGACTGGCCCGCCGCGATGTGCTGCAGCACTTGCTGCTCGCGCGTGGTGAGGAAGGAATCGTGGACTTGCGGGCGCGACAGCTGCCGCGCCAGCGCCGCACTGTAATAAATGCCGCCGGACATCACCGTCTCGATGGCAAACACGATATCTTTCCCTGGGGCATCTTTGAGTACATAGCCGCGCGCGCCTGCGGCGATGGCTTGCGACACGTATTCGAGCTTGTCGTGCATGGACAGGATCAGCACGGCAATCTGCGGGAACGCCTGCTTGAACAGCGCCGTCGCCTCGATGCCGTTCGTGCCGCGCATATTAATATCCATCAACACGAGGTCCACCTGGTGCGCGCGCGCCTGGGCCAGCGCTTCGTCGGCGCCGCCCGCCTCGGCCACCACGTCGAAATGTGCCACCGCTTCCAGGCGCGCGCGCAAGCCGTCGCGCACGAGGGGGTGGTCGTCCACCAGCAGGATGTTGATCTTCTCGGTCATGGTTGCGTATCTGTTCTTAGTGGGTGGATGAAAGGGCGAGCCGCGCCAGCACCACGGTGCCGGCCGGGGACGAGGTGATGTGCAGGCTGCCGCCGATGGCTTCCATGCGTTCCGTCATGTTGCGCAGGCCGATGCCGCGCTGCGGATGCAGGGCGATGCCGTCAAAGTCGAAGCCGCCGCCGTTATCCTGGATGCGCAATTCCACGGCCTTGCCCGCCTCGCGCAGGCTCACTTCCACGCCGCGGGCGTGGGCATGGCGCTCGCAATTGGTCAGCGCTTCCTGAGCGATACGGAACAGCACGGTATTGACCATGTCGGGCAAGCCCTCGCCCGCCGCCGCCGGACTGGCCGTGAAACTGGCTTGCGCGCTGCTGCTGTCGTTAAATTCATGCACCAGGTGGTCGAGCGCGGCGGCCAGGCCCAGGTCGTCGAGGATGGCCGGGCGCAGGTTGTGCGAAATGCGCCGCACCTCGCCCAGCACCTTGTTCAGCTGCTCGGCGGCCCGCTCGAACGTGGCCGGCGCCTTGTCTTTCTGTTCCGCATTGCCGGCCAGACGCGCGATACCCGCCTCGATCTGCAGCTTGATCGACACCAGCCACTGGCTGATGCCATCATGCAAGTCGCGCGACAGCCGCGCCCGTTCTTCTTCCTGCGATTCGACCACCCTCTGCGCCAGCACTTTCAGCTTGGCATCGGCCACGCGCAGTTCGCGCAAGTTCAGCACGAGGCCGCAGGCGGCCACCAGCAGGGAGCCGAGGATGGCGATGGCGGCGATCAGTTCCATGGTCGAGCGGATATTGCGCGACTGCTGGGCGTCGACCTTGGCCAGCGCCTGATCCACGTCATCCATGTAGATGCCGGTACCCATCATCCAGCCCCATTCCGGCATCAGGATCACATAGCCGAGCTTGGGCGCGGACTTGTTGGTCGACGGCTTGATCCAGTTGTAGCGCTCGAAACCACCGCCGCTCTTCGCCCGCTGCATCAGGCGCTGGATGGTCAGATTGCCCTCGGCGTCGCGCAGCTCCCACAGATTCTGCCCCACCAGCTCGGGCTGGCGCGGATGCATCAGCGACTTGCCCTGCAAATCGTAGATGAAGAAATAGCCGTCGTCGCCATAGCTGAGGGCGGACAGGATGCGCTTGGCCTCCTCTTGCGTGGCGTCATCCTTGCGGCCAGAACCATATAACGAGGCGATGGAATGGCTGGCCAGGGTCACGTAATGCTTGAGCTCGGCTTCCTTGCTGGCCAGGTACGCTTGCTGGATGGTGGCGCGCTGCTGCTCGGCCAGGGTGATCGCCTGGTGCCGCACGGCAAACGCAATGGCGCACAGGGCGAGGATGAGCGGCGTGATGGCCAGGAAGATGACTTTCTGTCTGAGTTTCATGGCCTTGCGCGCTCCGGCGGCGTCGATGCTGGTGGGAATGGGTGATTTTACGTCGCGGCGCGGCGATCGGCCTGCGTAGTAATACTGAGCGTTACTGCGTAGTGCTGCGCTTGCGGCAATTATACGATTCCTGAATACTCGCCATAAGCTGCAGATACACCAAAAGTAACATCCAAACTGGCGACGACCAGGCTCGGCAGCACACATCATCGCACGGCACAGCGCCCGTCAATCTCTGGAGGAAGCATGAACCGCATTTTCAAACAACTCGGCTGGGCAGCGCTTGCGCTGGCAGGCGCCGGGTCCCTGGGCGTTGTCGCCCTGCAACGTGGCGAACCGATCAGCGCGATCTGGATCGTCATCGCCGCCGTCTGCGTCTACCTGATCGCCTACCGTTTCTACAGCCTGTTCATCGCCGACAAGGTGCTGGGCCTCGATGCACGCCGCATGACGCCCGCCTTCAAGCACAACGATGGCCTGGACCACGTGCCGACCAACAAATATGTGCTGTTCGGCCACCATTTCGCGGCGATTGCCGGCGCCGGCCCCCTGGTCGGCCCCGTGCTGGCCGCGCAGATGGGCTATCTGCCCGGCATGCTGTGGATTTTGGCGGGCGTCGTGTTTGCCGGCGCCGTGCAGGATTTCATCGTGCTGTTCATTTCCATGCGCCGCGATGGCCGTTCCTTGGGCGACCTGATCAAGGCTGAACTGGGCGAAATTCCCGGCATGATCGCTCTGCTCGGCTGCTTCATGATCATGGTCATCATCCTGGCCGTGCTGGCACTGATCGTCGTCAAGGCTCTGACGGGCTCGCCTTGGGGCAGCTTCACCGTGATGGCGACGATTCCCATCGCCCTGTTCATGGGCGTGTACTCGCGCTTCATCCGCGTGGGCCGCATCGGCGAAATCTCCATCATCGGCTTTGTTCTGCTGATGCTGGCCATCATCGGCGGCCAATACGTGCAGGAACATGCCGTTCTCGGCCCGATGTTCACGTTCACGGGCACGGAACTGACGTGGATGCTGATCGGCTACGGCTTCATCGCTTCCGTCCTGCCCGTGTGGCTGCTGCTGGCGCCGCGCGACTACCTGTCGACTTTCCTGAAAATCGGCACGATTCTGGGCCTGGCCATCGGCATCATCGTCGTCGCGCCTTACCTGAAAATGCCGGCCATGACCAAGTTCATCGACGGCTCCGGCCCCGTCTGGTCGGGCAATCTGTTCCCCTTCCTGTTCATCACGATCGCCTGCGGCGCCGTTTCCGGCTTCCACGCGCTGATTTCCTCGGGCACCACGCCGAAGATGATTGAAAACGAAAGCCACGCCCGCTTCATCGGCTACGGCGCCATGCTGATGGAATCGTTCGTGGCCATCATGGCCCTGGTGGCCGCCTCGACCATCGAGCCGGGCATCTATTTCGCCATGAACAGCCCGGCCGCCCTGATCGGCACCACGGCGGAATCGGCCGCCCAGGCGATTTCGCAGTGGGGCTTCTATGTGACGCCGGAAATGCTGACGCAAACGGCCAAGGACGTTGGCGAGCACAGCATCATTTCACGCGCGGGCGGCGCACCGACCCTGGCCGTGGGCATGGCGCAGATCCTGTCCGGCGCCATCGGCGGCAAGGCCATGATGGCCTTCTGGTACCACTTCGCCATCCTGTTCGAAGCGCTGTTCATCCTGACGGCCGTCGATGCGGGCACACGTGCCGGCCGCTTCATGCTGCAAGACTTGCTGGGCAGCTTCGTGCCAGCGCTGAAACAAACGGAAAACGTCATCGCCAACCTGCTGGCCACGGGCCTGTGCGTGGCGGCCTGGGGCTATTTCCTGTACCAGGGCGTGGTCGATCCATTGGGCGGCATCAATACCCTGTGGCCGCTGTTCGGCATCGCCAACCAGATGCTGGCGGCGATTGCACTGATCCTCGGCACCTGCGTGCTGTTCAAGATGAAGCGTGGCCAGTACGCATGGGTCACCATCACGCCAACGATCTGGCTGCTGCTGTGCACCTTGACGGCGGGCTGGCAAAAGATCTTCGACGCCAACCCGCGCGTCGGTTTCCTCGCGCATGCGAAGAAATACTCGGCGGCGCTCGATGAAGGCACCCTGCTGGCGCCGGCCAAGTCGGTGGCGCAGATGCAGCAGATCATCTTCAACGATTACCTCGACGCCGGCCTGGCCGCCTTCTTCGTCATCGTCGTGATCAGCGTGCTGTTCTTCGGCATCCGCACCATCATGAAGGCGCGCGCCGACAGCAAACCGAGCACCAAGGAAACGCCGTTCCAGGCCATGCCCACGGTGCAATGATGATCGATGAAATCATCAAGGCTGGACGGTATCTGGGGCAAAGCATGCGGCTCATGTGCGGCTTGCCCGAGTACGACACCTATGTGGCGCACCGGGAAGTGACCCATCCCGGCGAGCCGATGATGACGTATGAAGAGTTTTTCCGCGAGCGGCAGGAAGCCCGTTACGGCGGGGCGGGAAAACGTGGGGGTTGTTGTTAATAGTATGGTCAGTCCCTTCGGGATCGGCATGTGCCCCATTGGGACACATTCCCCCTCCGGGGTCTGACCCCGGCCTTTCAGGGGTTTAATTGCATCCCCAAAAGCAAATACCGGGCTCAGTTGCGTAGGTCGGATTAGCTCGTAGAGCGTAATCCGACAACATCGTTGGCGCGGCCGGTGGTGGTGTCGGATACGCGCGGCTTTGCCGCGCTAATCCGACCTATGTGCTGCCCTCCGTTGTTTCATCTCTTATAAGTTCCCCTCCCCTCTCCTCCATTAGACCCACATCAATATCGGGATGTGTCTTCGCGTCTATATTTTTCCAATAGGAAATTAAAAAACAGTCAACAGGCCGACCGGAGAAGCGCCACAACCATGTTCAATTTCCAACGCTCCAGCATCAGCCAGAAGCTGACCATGATTTCGGTATTGTCGTCGGGCTGCGCGCTGCTGCTGGTGTTCGTGGCGTTTGCGCTGACTTCCGTGCTCAACCACAAGAACGATGAAGGCAAGCAACTGCTGTCGCTGGCGGGCGTGATCGGCGCGGCCAGCGCGGCGCCCATGCTGCTGGGCAAGCCGGCGCAGGCGCAGGCGGAACAGGTGCTGGCGGCACTGTCCGCGCGCGACGAGGTCGCCCAGGCGGCCCTGTTCGACAAGGGCGGGCGCCTGTTTGCCCTGTACCGCGCGCCGCAGCATGCGGACGGCCTGGCGGCGCCGGAAGACATGGACCCGGCCCTGCTGGCCGACATGGCCGTGCAGCCCGTCACGCAAGGCTCGGGCACGACCCTGGCGCCCGCCATGCGCTTGTACCGCCCCGTCTACCGGCCAGGCGAGCCGCAACAGATCATCGGCGCCGTGCTGATCGAGGCGGACCTGAACCACATGTGGCGCGACATCGGCCGCCACGTGGGCGCCATCGGCGGCGCCACCGTGCTGTCCTTCCTGATCGCCGTGTTCCTCGCGCGGCGTTTCAAGAGCGTGATCGCCGAACCGATCACCAAACTGATCGATACGGCGCAAAAAGTATCGAGCAGCCAGACCTACAGCCACCGCATCGCGCACCAGCGCAGCGACGAGCTGGGCGTGCTGATCGACAGTTTCAACGACATGCTGGCGCAGATCGACAGCCGCGACAGCACCCTGGCCAATTACCGCGACCAGCTCGAGCGTCAGGTGGGCGTGCGCACGGCGCAGCTGGAAAAGGCCAAGGATGCGGCCGAGGCGGCCAGCCAGGCGAAGAGCGCGTTTCTCGCCACCATGAGCCATGAAATCCGCACGCCGATGAACGGCGTGCTGGGCATGACGGAATTGCTGCTGGCCAGCCCTTTGAGCCCGCAGCAGCGCCACTACACGAGCATGGTGCAGCGCTCGGGGCAGAATCTGCTGGTGATCATCAACGACATCCTCGACTTTTCCAAGATCGAGGCAGGCAAGCTGAGCGTGGAATACATCCGCTTCAATTTCCGCGAATTGCTCGACGACATAGAACACGTGTTCGCGCCGCAGGCGGAAGCGAAGAATATCAGCCTGGAATTCGACATCGCCTACGACATTCCGATCGCCATCTGCGGCGACCCGAACCGCTTGCGCCAGATCATCGTCAATCTGCTGGGCAACGCCATCAAGTTTACGGAAACGGGCAAGGTCACCGTGAAGGTGACCGTGTGCAGCGAAGACGCGCCCAGCGTGGGCTTGCGCTTCGAGGTACACGACACGGGCATCGGCGTATCAAACGAGGCGCAGACGCGCATCTTCGAATCGTTCTCGCAGGCGGACGGCTCGACCACGCGCAAGCACGGCGGCACGGGCCTGGGGTTGACGATCTCGAAACAGCTGGTGGAACTGATGGGCGGCACTATCGGCGTTGATAATGCTTTAACGCAAGGCTCGATCTTCTGGTTCGAAGTAAATTTCGATAAGCGGCGAGTCGACAGCGACGACCCCTCCTTCAACCTGAAAACCACGCGAGGGTTACGCGCCTTGATCGTCGACCACACACCCGCCACGCGCGCCGTGCTGGAGCGGCAACTGGCCAGCTGGCACATCGTCAGCGACAGCGCCGGCACGGCCAGCGACTGCCTGACCAAGCTGCACGCGGCGGCCCAGGCGGGCACGCCATATGGCGTGGCGCTGCTCGACATGGAATTGCCGCGCACCAGCGGCCTGGCCCTGGCCGCCACCATCAAGAGCGACCCGCTGCTGGCCGACCTCAAATTACTGCTGCTGAGCACGGAACAGGCGGCGGCCGACCCCGTGCAGCGGCGCGAGGCGGGCGTGGCCTTCCAGCTGATCAAGCCGGCCCGCGAATGCGATTTGTTCGACTGCATCGTCACGCCGCCGCGCGCCAGCGAGGGCATGCGCATCCATCCGCCGCATGCGGCGCGGCAGGTGGGCCGGCGCCAGCGCCGCCGCGTGCTGCTGGCCGAAGATAACCCCGTCAACGTGGAAGTGGCGCTGGCCATGCTCGACAGCCTGGGTCTGGACGTGGTCTGCGCGCGCAACGGCGAAGAAGCCCTGCAGGCGGCGCAGGCCGAGGATTTCGATCTGATCCTGATGGATTGCCAGATGCCCGTGATGGACGGCTTTGCCGCCACGGCGGAAATCCGCCGCCACGAACAGCAGTGCGGCCACGCGCGCGTGCTGCCCATCGTCGCCATCACGGCCAATGCGCTGCAGGGCGACCGCGAAGCATGCCTGGCGGCCGGCATGGACGATTACCTGAGCAAACCGTTCACGCAGCTGGACCTGGGCCACACGATTGCGCGCTGGATCACCCTGCCGCGCGCGGCCACCGTGCACCACAGCGAAGCGCCGGAGCCGCAGACGCCGCAAGAAGCGCCGCAGGAAGCGCCGCCCGGGCCGCCGCCCGAGGTGACGCCGCCATCCGCCGCCACGGCATCGGTCCAGCCGCTGAACCGGCAAGCGCTGGAAAACATCCGCGCCCTGTCGCACGCCGACGGCGATGCGCTGCTGGAACGGGTCATCCAGGCCTTTACCGGCGAGACGCCGCGCCAGTTGAGCGCCATGCGCGAAGCGATCGCCGGCGCGGACGCGGAAGCGCTGCGCAAGGTGGCGCACAGCCTCAAATCAGGCAGCGCCAACGTGGGCGCCGACGGCCTGGCGCAGCTGTGCAAGGAGATGGAAAAACTGGGCCGCGCCGGCAGCACCGAGGGCGCGGCTCCCCTGCTGCTGCAGATGCAGCAAGCCTTCCTGACCGTACGCGAATCGCTGAACGCCATCCTCGTGAAGGAACACTGACATGACAGCGCCCCTCTCCCCTCCCCGCGGCCTGGTGCTGGTGGCCGACGACGATCCCGTGATGCGCTTGCTGATGCGGCAAATGCTCACGCAAGTGGGCCTGGACGTGATCGAGGCCGAAGACGGCGTGCAGGCGCTGGCCAGCTACAAGCACAGCGGGCCGGACCTCGTCATGCTCGACGTCGACATGCCGGCCATGGACGGCTTTGCCGTGTGCCGCGAAATCCGCCACCAGGAAGTGGGCGGCACGGTGCCCGTCATCATGGTCACGGGCGGCGACGAACTGGAAGCCGTCACGCGCGCCTACGAGGTGGGCGCCACCGATTTCATTTCCAAACCCATCAACTGGCCCATCCTGGGCCACCGCGTGCTGTACGTGCTGCGCGCCAGCGACGCCATCGCCCGCCTGCGCATCGCCGACGCGCACAACCGCGCCGTGCTGGCCGCCATCCCCGATACCTTCTTCCGTCTCAACCGCGAAGGCTTTTATCTCGACTACGAACAGGGCCACGACGCCAGCGCCGGCTTTTCCATCAGCAACTGCGTGGGCAGCCATATCCGCGACGTGCTGCCGCCCGAAATCGCCGCGCGCCTGCTCGACAAGGCGCACGCCGTGCTGACCACGCAGCACATCGGCTCGGTCGACTACACGCTCACGCACGAGGACAGCACGCGCCATTTCGAGGCGCGCCTGGTGGCGACGGGGGCCGACGAGGTGCTGGGCCTGGTGCGCGACATCAGCGAGCGCAAGCGCACGGAAGAGCAGATCCGCCGCCTCGCCTATTGCGACAGTCTGACGGGCATCCCCAACCGCCAGGCCTTCCTGGAAACCCTGGAACGGGAACTGCTGCGTTCGAAAGAGCACGACAAGAAATTCGCCGTGCTGTTCATGGACCTGGACGCCTTCAAGCGCATCAACGACACCCTGGGCCACGACGTGGGCGACCATTTGCTCAAGGTGGTGTCCGAGCGCCTGCGCGAAACCATCCGCCCCAGCGACCTGGTGCTGCGCGCCGAGCACGAGTTCGAGGCGTCCTCCGGCGGCAGCAACCTGGCGCGCCTGGGCGGCGACGAATTCACGATCCTGATCCCCGACCTGGAGCGGGTGGAAGACGCGCTGAACGTGGCGCACCGGGTCAAGGAAGCCATGCGCCGGCCCTTCATGATCGAGGGGCACGAGATTTTCGTCACGGCCAGCATCGGCATCTCGCTGTATCCGGAAGATGGCGAGGACTGCAACTCGCTGCTCAAATATGCGGACACGGCCATGTATCACGCGAAGAACTGCGGCAAGAACAACGCCAAGCTGTACAGCTCCTCGCTGACGATGGAAATCATGAGCCACGTCAAGATGGAAGTGGGCTTGCGCAAAGCCTTGCAAAACAACGAACTGTATTTGCTGTACCAGCCGCAGATCGACGTGCCCAGCACGCAGATCGTGGGCGTGGAAGCGCTGGTGCGGTGGCGCCATCCGGAGCGGGGCATCATTTCGCCCACGGAATTCATCCCGCTGGCCGAAGAGACGGGGCTGATCGTGCCCATCGGCGAATGGGTGCTGCGCACGGCCTGCAACCAGGCCAAGGCCTGGCAAAGCCATGGCGGGCGCGCCATCCGCATGGCCGTCAACCTGTCGGCCAAACAATTCAAGGATGAAAACCTGATGCAGATCGTGCTCTCGGCACTGGCCGACACGGGCCTCGATGCGCGCCTGCTGGAACTGGAATTGACGGAAGGTACCCTGATGGACGATGCGCGCGCCACCATGGTGACCCTGGAGCAATTGCGCGGCATCGGCGTCTACCTGTCCATCGACGACTTCGGCACGGGATATTCGTCGATGAATTATCTGAAGCGCTTCGACGTGCGGGCTTTAAAAATCGACAAGAGTTTTATCGCCGGCTTGCCGCAGGATACGGAAAATGCGGCCATCACGCGCGCCATCATCGCCATGGCGCACGGCTTGAAAATGGTGGTGGTGGCCGAGGGCGTGGAAACGGACGAGCAACTGCTGATGCTGGAAGAATACGGCTGCGACATGGCCCAGGGATACTTTTTAGGCCACCCGTCGCCGCACGACACGATCACGGCCATGCTGGCCAGGCAGGCGGGCCAACTGGCCAGCATGGAAACTAGAGCACTTCGAAGGCAAGGATTTGCGTGACTTGCTGCGGATTGAAATTGTCGTCGGAAATCACCACCAGGCTGCGGCGGCCGTTTTCCAGGCGCGGCCCCCAGCTGATGCCTTCGATATTGTCGACCTTGGGCAAGCCGGTCTTTTCCAGGTCCAGCAGCAATCGCTTGCGCGCCGGCACATAAGCCGCGCCCGCCAGGGCCGGGATATCCCGGATATCGGTGGCGCCATCCGTCTCCATTTCGTAGATGCGCACGTGATTCGTGTACAGGCCGTTCGCGTTGGCCACGCCGGCCCGCTCCACCACGAGCACCTGATGGCCGTTCACGGCGAGGATTTCCGACACGCCATTGTCCGCCTCGCGCCCCGGTGCGGGCCGCGACGCCACGGGCTCAATCGGATACGCATACTGGCCCAGCACCTTGCCCGCGCGGTCCAGGCGCGTGATGCGCACCACGGAGCCGTTGTCGGGCGTGGCCAACGGGCCGTCCTGGTACAGGGCCGCTTCCATGCCCAGCCACAAGCTCTTGCCATCGCTGGCAAACGACAGCGCTTCAAACGTCATGTTGTTGCGCGAGCCGATTTCTTCCTTCGAGACATTGAACATGGCGGGCGTGGGCAAGGTGGCCAGGAATTTTCCATCGCGGTCCGCATGGCGCACGAACGGATGCAAGCCTACCTTGCGGTTGCCTTCGCTGCCGTACCACAGGCTGCCGTCCTGCGGATCGACGCGGATGGTTTCGATGTCGGGCACCTGGTCGCCCCGGTCCAGTTTTGCATGGGCCAGGTTCGGGTAGCGGCTGCCATCGGGCTGCGTGAAGAAATGCACGCTGCTCAAGGTCACGCCGGAGAACGCCTTGCTGTCGTAATTCAAGGCAGCACGGTAGAAGCGGGCCGGATTGATTTCCGAGCGGTCATCGCTTTCCATCACCCAAGTATTGCTCGCCGCATCGTAGTCGATGCCGGACAAGCCGCCCACCGTGGTGCCCTCGAACGCGTACTTAAGCGCGATGCGCTGCTCGCCGATCAGGCGCAGGCCGGTAATCGGCGCGTCGTGGGGAAAGCTGGCGCAGGCGGAGAGGAGGATAGTGCTGGATGCCAGGACAAGCGCGGTACGGAAAATTCGATGCATGACAGGTATCAGTGAGTTGCGTAGGTCGGCTTAGCGCGAAGCGCGTAAGCCGACAACATTGTTGGCTTGGCTGGTGGTGTCGGTAACGTGGCGTGGTGGTGTCGATAACGTGACGTGGTGGTTGTCGGATTACGCGGCTACGCCGCTAATCCGACCTACCCGACCTACCCCACTTCGAAATTCAGGGGTCAGACCCGCCGGGTCTGACCCCAGCTTTAATTCTGTCGGCTAAGAATGAATCACACCACCCCATCGGCCCTCAGTTGCGCGATGGCGGCGGCGTCATAGCCGAGCGACGCCAGCACCTCGTCGTTGTGCTGGCCCAGGGCCGGACCCAGCCATTGCGTCTTGCCCGGCGTGGCGGACAGTTTCGGGCTGATGGCGGGCAATTTGACGGGCGTGCCGTCGGCGAAATGGTGCTGTTCGAACATGTCGCGGGCGAGAAATTGCGGATCGCTCATCATGTCGCGCACCGAGTAAATCTTCCCGGCCGGTACGTCGGCGGCCTTCAGCACGGCCAGCGCGCTGGCTATCGTGTGCGTGGCGCACCAGGCGCCGATGGCGTCGTCGATTTCCTGCGTGCGCGCCACCCGGCCGTCGTTGCGCGCCAGTTGCGGGTCGCCCGCCATGTCGATGCGGCCCATGGCCAGCATCAAGCGCTTGAAGATGGCGTCGCCATTGCCGGCGATGACGATGTTTTCGCCGTCGCCCGTCGTGTAGGTATTCGAGGGCACGATGCCGGGCAGCGAGCCGCCCGTGCGCTCGCGCACCACGCCCGCCTGGTCGTATTCGGGCACCAGCGACTCCATCAGGTTGAACACGGATTCATATAGGGCCACGTCGACCATCTGCCCTTCCCCGCCGTCCCGCCCGCCCGTCACGTCGCGGTGGCGCAAGGCCATCATGGCGCCGATCACGCCGTGCAGGGCCGCCACCGAGTCGCCGATCGACACGCCGACCCGTACGGGCGGACGGTCGGCAAAGCCGGACACATAGCGCAAGCCGCCCATCGATTCGCCGATGGCGCCGAAACCGGGCAAATCCTTCATCGGTCCCGTCTGGCCAAAGCCGGACAGGCGCACCATAATGAGCGAAGGCTTGTCTTTCTTCAGTTGTTCGTATCCCAAGTCCCACTTTTCCAGCACGCCGGGGCGGTAGTTCTCAATGATGATGTCCGCTTCCAGGGCCAGCTGGCGCGCGATGGCCCGGCCCTCGGGCGTCTTCAGGTTCAGCGTTAAACTTTTCTTGTTGCGCGCCTGCACCGACCACCACAGCGAGGTGCCGTCCTTCAGCACGCGCCAGGTACGGATGGGGTCGCCGCCATCGGGCGACTCAATCTTGATCACGTCGGCGCCGAATTCGGCCAGCATGCGGGCGCAGAACGGCCCCGCGATCAGGGTGCCCAGTTCCAGCACTTTAATGCCTTGCAATGGACCAGTGGTCGCGGAGGATTCTGTCATGTTGTGCTCAGGTTGCCCTGCGGTCGAGCATCGCGCGGGCAATCGTGCCCGCGTCGACGTATTCCAGTTCGCCACCCACGGGCACGCCGCGGGCCAGGCGGCTCACGCGCAAGCCCCGCGCCTTCAGCATTTCGCTGATGTAATGGGCCGTCGCTTCGCCTTCATTCGTGAAATTGGTGGCCAGCACCACTTCATTCACTACGCCATCGTTGGCGCGGTTCAGCAATTTTTCGAGGTGGATATCTTTCGGGCCGATGCCGTCCAGCGGAGAGAGCCGCCCCATGAGGACGAAATACAGGCCCTTGTAGGTGAGCGTCTGCTCGATCATCAGCTGGTCGGCAGGCGTTTCCACCACGCACAGCAAGCGCTTGTCGCGCTCGTCGTCGAGACAGGTCTCGCACACTTCATGTTCGGTAAAAGTATTGCACAGGCCGCAGTGATGCACGGCATCGACGGCCTGGAACAAGGCGCGCGACAGCATGGCCGCGCCTTCCCTATCGTGCTGCAACAAATGAAACGCCATACGCTGCGCCGACTTGGGGCCGACGCCGGGCAGGCGCCGCAGCGCCTCGGTCAAAAATTCAAGCGACTTGGACATGGATCAACCCTGCCCCGTGCCACAGATCGAGCGCATGCGGCTGTGCATCAGAATGGCATTTTGAAGCCGGCTGGCAAGTTCATGCCGCCGGTCAAGCCTGCCATTTTTTCCGCGGACGTCGCTTCCGCCTTGCGCACGGCATCGTTGAAGGCGGCAGCCACCAGGTCTTCCAGCATGTCCTTGTCGTCGGCCAGCAAGGACGGGTCGATGGAGACGCGCTTGACGTCGTTCTTGCACGTCATGACGATTTTCACGAGGCCGGCGCCGGACTGGCCTTCCACTTCCACCAGCGCCAGTTGTTCCTGGGCCTTTTTCATGTTGTCTTGCATTGCTTGCGCCTGCTTCATCAGGCCAGCCAGTTGATTTTTCATCATAAGAATGCTCCGTTAATTCAGTTTGTGAGTGTGTTAATCATCAATGCAGGGTCGGCGCGGCGGAGCCGGCCGGTGCAGGGGTAATCGTTCCCGGCACGACAAAAGCGTCGAATGCACGCTTCATGTCGAGCACGAAGGGATCGCTGGCGATGGTTGCTTCCGCGGCAAGCTGGCACGCCTCGCGGTGGGCCTGCGCCTCCGCGCTGGCCGTGTACCAGACGGCGCCCAGTTCCGTGTCGACATTGACCTTGCGGCCGAAGCGTTCGGTCAGCGCGGCCGCCAGTTTTTCCACGTTGGCCGGGCTGCGCCACGTATCGATCGGCACGCGCAGGCGGAACGTGGTGCTGTGGCCATCGTGCAGGCATTCGATCAACTCGGCCTGCACGGCCAGCTGCTGGGCCACGCCGCGCAAGGGCAGCACGGCGGCCACGGCCGGCCAGTTGCCGTCCCAGTCCAGGCTCGGAACGGGCGTGATCACATACGGCCCGCTGGGCGCGGCTTGCTTGGCGGCACGCTGCGGCATGACGACGGCGGGCTGCTCGCTGCTCTGCGCGGCGGGCGCCGACACGGCGGCCGAGGCGCTGTCGTCGGAAAATTCGGTGACCCACGGCGGCAAGTCGTCATCTGCTTGCTGCTGTGGCGGCGGGGCGGCGGGACGCGCCTGCTGCACGGGCGCAAGCGCGGGCGCTTCCATCACGGCCACGGGCGGCGCATCGTCCCACGGCGCCGGCGCTTGCGCGGCGGCCGGTGGCGGCGGTGCGGCCTGGACGGGCGCTGCCGGGGCTGGCGCGGCGACCGCGGCGGCCGGTGCCGGTGCGGCCGGCTTGGGTGCCGACGTTGGCGCCGACGGCGCGCTGCCCGGACGGCCTTTCGAGGCGGCGCGGGCCGCTTCCAGCGCCGCATTGATGGCGGCGCGGGCGGAACTGATCGGGGCGCCCGATGCTGCCGGGGCAGCCGCAGCTGGCGCGGCGGCGGGCGGCGGCGCCGCTGGTGCGGGTGTCGGGGCTGCTGCAGGCGCGGGTGCAGGCGCGGGTGCGGCCGCGCGTGGCGGCGGCGCTTCGCTGCGGGCCATGCTCGCGGCGGCTGCGGCCACAACGGCGGGCGGTGTCACGGCGGCATGGCTGGCCACGCTGTTCGTGGCGGCGCGGGCGGCCGGTGCGGATGCGCCAGCGGCGGCGCGCGCGGCGGCCACGGCGGCGGGACGGCTGCCCGGAGCAGACGCTGGTGCGGCAGCCGGCACGCCTTCAGCGCCGCCTATGCCGGGCCGAAAGGCCAGCATGCGCAGCAAGGTCATGGTAAAGCCCGCGTATTCGTCGGGCGCCAGGCCCAGTTCATTGCGGCCATGCACGGCGATCTGGTAAAACAGCTGCACTTCTTCCGCGTCAAACGCGGCGGCCAAACGCACGATGTCCGCGTATTCGGGCAAATCCTGCGGCAAGGCGGCGGGCACGGTTTGCGCCAGCGCAATGCGGTGCAGCAAGGTGCCCAGGTCTTGCAGAGCGCCGTTATACGACAGGCTGCGCGAGGCCATCTCGTCGGCCACGGCCAGCAAGTCGGCGCCATCCTGCTGCGCCAGCGCGTCGAGCAGGCGCACGAGGTAGGATTGGTCGAGCGCGCCCAGCATGCCTTGCACGGCATCGAGCGTGACTTCGCCGGCCGCATACGCGATGGCCTGGTCCGTCAGGGACAGCGCATCGCGCATGGAACCGTGGGCGCCCTGGGCCAGCAGGCGCAAGGCCGGCTGTTCGAAGGCGATGCCTTCCTGCCCCAGGATATTGTCCAGGTGGCTGATGATGTGGCCGGGCGGCATCTGCTTGAGGTTGAACTGCAGGCAGCGCGACAGCACGGTCACGGGAATCTTTTGCGGGTCCGTCGTGGCCAGGATGAACTTGACGTGCTCGGGCGGCTCTTCCAGCGTCTTCAGCATGGAATTGAACGCGTGATTCGTCAGCATGTGCACCTCATCGATCATATAGACCTTGAAGCGCGCATTGCTGGGCGCGTAGACGGCCTGCTCGAGCAGCTGCGCCATTTCATCGACGCCACGGTTCGACGCCGCATCCATCTCTATATAGTCGACAAAGCGTCCCGCGTCGATCGCCGTGCACGCTTCGCACACGCCGCAAGGCTGGGCCGTGATGCCGCCCGTGCCGTCGGGGCCGATGCAATTGAGCGATTTGGCCAGGATGCGCGACAGGGTCGTCTTGCCGACGCCGCGCGTGCCCGTGAACAGGTAGGCGTGATGCAATCGGCCGCTGTGCAAGGCATGCGTGAGCGCGCGCACGACGTGCTCCTGGCCGACGAGCGTCTCGAAATTCTTGGGGCGGTATTTACGGGCGAGGACTTGATAGGACATGCTGAGATTTTACCATGCGATTTTGCGGGTGATCCTGCGCGGCGGGCGCAAGCCTCATGGCCGGGCCAGGCAAACCTGGCAAACGCGGCAAAGCAGCAATTGTATAACATGGCCAGCTGGAAATATGGAAAACACGGCAAGCCCGGCAATGCTGCGGCGTCGCAGGAAAATGGCGCCGTAAAAGCAAAAAAGCTGCCCATGGCAGCTTGATTGTTGATCCTGATAAAACATTCCCGAAGGAGGCGAGCCTGATCTGCGGCACTCATGGTTAATAGCCGTGGCTGCTTCGTTCCCGACCTGACCAGGTTAGCCATGCCACGATGCGCAGGGGCCCGCCGGGGACAATTATAACCGGTCTGCGCCAGATTGGGAAATTGCCGTCTCAATGCTGTGTGCGTCGGCGCAGGTCGGCGTAGGTCGGCTTAGGCCGCAGGCCGTAAGCCGACACTGCTAAGTACGCGGCCAACACTCCTGCGTACGCGGCCGACACTGCCGAGCCGCAACGTCGGGTTACGCGCCAGCGCTAACCCGACCTACGCAGCAACTACAGCCCCAGCTCTTGCCATATCCCATCCACCTTGGCCTTCACTTCCGGCGTCATGGCGATCGTCGTGCCCCACTCGCGCGTCGTTTCGCCCGGCCATTTATTTGTCGCATCGATGCCCATCTTGCTGCCCAGGCCACTGACGGGCGAGGCAAAATCCAGGTAGTCGATAGGCGTGTTGTCGACCAGGGTGGTGTCGCGAATCGGGTCGACCCGCGTGGTGATGGCCCAGATGACTTCTTTCCAGTCGCGGATATTCACGTCTTCGTCGACGACGACGATGAACTTGGTATACATGAACTGGCGCAAAAAGCTCCATACACCGAACATCACGCGCTTGGCGTGGCCCGCGTACTGTTTCTTGATCTGCACCACGGCCATGCGGTAGCTGCAGCCTTCGGGCGGCAGATAGAAATCGGTGATTTCGCTGAACTGCTTTTGCAGCAGCGGCACGAACACTTCGTTCAGGGCCAGGCCCAGCACGGCCGGTTCGTCCGGCGGTTTGCCCGTGTACGTGGAGTGGTAGATCGGGTCGCGGCGCATGGTGATGCGGTCGATGGTAAACACGGGGAAACTGTCCTGCTCATTATAGTAGCCCGTGTGGTCGCCATACGGCCCTTCCAGCGCGTGCTCGTAGCCGCTCGGATGGTTTTCGTCCGGGTAGATATGGCCTTCGAGCACGATTTCGGCCGAGGCGGGCACGCGCAGCTCGCTGCCGATGGCTTTCACCAGCTCCGTGCGGCTGCCGCGCAGCAAGCCGGCGAACTGGTATTCGGACAGGCTGTCCGGCACCGGCGTGACGGCCCCTAATATAGTAGCGGGATCGGCACCGAGGGCGACGGCGATCGGATACGGCTTGCCCTTGCTCTGGATCGCATGTTCGCGGAAGTCCAGCGCCCCGCCCCGGTGCGCCAGCCAGCGCATGATGACCTTGTTACGTCCCAGCACTTGCTGGCGGTAGATGCCCAGGTTTTGCCGCTTCTTGTTCGGACCCTTGGTGATCACCAGGCCCCAGGTGATCAGGGGAGCGACGTCGCCGGGCCAGCAATGCTGGATCGGCAGGCGCGCCAGGTCCACGTCATTGCCCTCCCAGACGATTTCCTGGCATTTGGCGCCGCGCAACTCTTTCGGCGACATGTCCCACACGGATTTCACCAAGGAACCCAGGCCCAGCAGATCCTTGAAATCCTTCGGCGGCTCCGGTTCCTTCAGGCGCGCCAGCACATGGCCGATCTTGCGCAATTCGCTGACGTCTTCCGCGCCCATGCCCAGCGCCACGCGGCGCGTGGTGCCGAACAGATTGCCCAGCACCGGCATGTCGTATCCCGTCGGATTGTTGAACAGCAAGGCCGGTCCGCCCGCGCGCAGGGTGCGGTCGCACACTTCCGTCATCTCTAAAATCGGTGAAATGGGGGTCGAAATGGGCTTAAGTTCACCCATTTGTTGCAGTTGAGAAATAAAATCTCGTAAATCTGAATATTTCATGTGTTTTTAATTTTTTTTGACGTCGGACGCCGTTGCTGAAGGATCTATGCCAAGTAATTGATTTTATTGGCTTTTGGCACAATGCAAGTCAAAAAGTAAGACATAAAAGTAATAAAGAAACGATTCGTTAGTATTGACTTGATATAAAACGGCTTCTACAATTCGCCCAACTTGAAAGAGCACGCCGGCCCAGAGCTTGATTTTAGCGTTTCTCTTTCATTCACGGAGTCGGGGCTCCACATGACATTTTAAGGAGTGTTTTCAAAAGGCGTCTGCCTTACCCCCGGTAAAAGTTGTATTGCGACTGATCCAATACCAGCATGGGACCGATCAGCTCAAGCAAGCAATGACGGCGTTTCTCGCACGCATCCATACGCGGCGGAAACGATGATATTTCTGATGCACGGCATTGGCAGTACCCACAACACCGCGACACCGCGGAGGGACCGCCTGTTGACGCGACATTTCGGGGAACTCTATGACTCATCGTAGCACTGAAGCAGCATTGCCTGCTTCAACCGTGGCTGGCCAGCCAGCGTTGGCGCGTTTGCGCGCCCGCGCACAAGCCATTTCGGCACGTGGTGTTTTGACCACCGCGCAACACACACTGACAGTCTTCGGGATTTCCGCCCTGGCACTGATCGCCCTGCTGATGTTCCGCCCAGACCTGGGCAAGCAACTGACGCACAGCCTGTTCCCGCTGCCGATGGCAGAGGCGCAAGCCGTTGAAGCGCCGGCCCTGTCGGCCCTGATGGAAGCGCCGGCATCCGTGCAAACGGCCGCCGCCAGCGAAGCACCTTTGACCAAGGAAGAAAAAGCCTTGCTGGGCACGCAAAAGCAGCAGCAATGGGTCACCAACTGGCTCTCCAAGCGCTACCGCGTGGCCAACGATGCGACCAATATGCTCGTCTCGACGGCCTACCTGACGGCCCGCGAAATCAAGCTGGACCCGCTGCTGATCCTGGCCGTGATGGCCATCGAATCGGGCTTGAACCCGTTCGCGGAAAGCCCCGTCGGCGCGCAAGGCTTGATGCAAGTCATGTCGAAAGTGCACCATGAGCGCTTCCAGGAAATGGGCGGCGTGCAGGCAGCCCTGAATCCCGTCGCCAACATCCGCGTCGGCTCCCTGATCCTGAAAGACTACGTCACGCGTGGCGGTTCCGTCGAAGCGGGTTTGAAAACCTATGTGGGCGCCGCCAACTTCGCCACCGACTCGGGCTACGGCTCGCGCGTGCTGGCCGAATACCGCCGCCTGAAACAAGTATCGGCCGGCCAGCGCGTGCCGACCACGACGCCGGTGATGGCATCGAACACGCCGGCGCCAGCCAAGGCGCCTGCAGCGGAAAGCGGCAACATTACCATCAAGATTGCACCGCATAACGAGATCGCCGGCCTGTGACCCTTTAAAAGCCCTCACAGGGGCATCCGAAAAGCAGCATCCAATGAAAAAGCCACCGCACGCAAGTGCCGGTGGCTTTTTTATTGCCCTGCGGCAGCAGCCGCAGGATCTCCTACGCTATTACTTGCGCTTGTTGGCGTTGACTTCTTCCTCGCGGAATTTCACTGCCAATTTATCCAGCACGCCGTTCACATACTTGTGGCCGTCGATGCCGCCAAACGACTTGGCCAGCTCGACCGCTTCGTTGATGACGACGCGGTACGGAATTTCCATGTTGTTCTTCAGCTCGAACGCGCCGATCAGCAGGATGCCGTGTTCGATGGGCGACAGTTCCGCGATATTGCGGTCGATCAAGGGTGCCATGCTGTCGCGCAGCGCCAGCGAATCCTTGATGGCGCCGTACAGCAGCACCGTGAAATGATCGCCATCGGCCTTGTCGAAGCCGTGGGCCGCGCGAATATTGTTCACGACGGTGGTCGCGTCTTCATTGTTCAGCAGCCACTGGTACAAGCCCTGCAGCGCGAACTCGCGCGCGCGGTGACGCGGCGTGCGGTTTTTGCTGGGGTTGGCGAGCAAATTTTTCTCAGTCATGATTGTTACCTGTTCTTAAGTACGTGTTCACTACAAATTCCGGCGAGACAGCACGGCGCGCTTTTCAACGCGCCGCAGCCAACCGCGTGTCAGAACGTTCGAGAAAATGCTCAGAGCAAGGCGCGAGCCCGAAGACAGTACGAATGTACGGCGAGGGCTTGCAACGCAGCTATGGGCGTTTTATCGGACGTTCACTACACGGCTAGTCCTCCTCGGATTCTTGCAACTCTTCTAGCGCTTGCGCTAAATTAGCCATTTCCACTGCCACGCGTGCCGCTTCGGCTCCCTTGACCAGCATGCGCACTTCCGCCTGCTCGTCGTTTTCCGTCGTCAACACTGCGTTGGCGATGGGGATGCCGTAATCGAGACCGACGCGCGTGATGCCCGCGCCCGATTCGTTCGATACCAGCTCGAAGTGGTAGGTTTCACCGCGAATCACGGCGCCCAATGCGATCAGGGCGTCGAATTGCTCGGTTTCTGCCATTTTTTGCAGAATCAGCGGGATTTCCAGGGCGCCCGGCACGGTCACGTGCAGGATATCTTCATCGGCCACGCCCAGCTTGCTCAACTCTTCCAGGCATGCCGACAGCAAGCCACCGCCGACGATTTCATTGAATCGTGCCTGGACGATACCGACGCGCAAACCTTCGCCGGCAAAATTGGTTTCATACGTTCCTACGGTCATCATATGCCTCTTTAATCTGGTGGTTCAGGGCGGCATGCACATGCCGCCATCGTTTACTCTCACATCGACGTCTGGCCAGGATGGCACTGGAAACCTGTGACTTCCAGGTCGAAACCGACCATCGACGGCATCTTGCGGGGGCTGGCCAGCAATTGCATCTTGCTCACGCCCAGGTCGCGCAGGATTTGCGCGCCGATACCGTAGCTGCGCAAGTCCATGCTGGCGGCGCGGCCTTTCGGCTTGGCTTGCGGCGTATCGAGCGCGGCGAACTGGGCAAACAGCTCGCTCGAGGTCTCGCCGCAGTTCAGCAAGACCATCACGCCCCGCTCGGACTGCTTGATGGCGGCCATCGAGGCAGCCACCGTCCACGAGTGGGTGGTCGCTTCGCTTTCCAGCACGTCCAGCAGGGAAACGGGCTGGTGCACGCGCACCAGCGCTTCCAGGCCGGGCGCCAGGTCGCCATGCACGAGGGCCAGGTGGGCCGACGCGCTAGGCTTGTCGCGGAAGGCGATCAGGCGGAATTCGCCATGCGCCGTGTGCAGGGTACGCTCCGCAACGCGCTCGACCAGGGACTCCGTCTGGCTGCGGTAATGGATCAGGTCGGCAATCGTGCCGATCTTCAGGCCATGCTGCTCGGCAAACACCAGCAAGTCCGGCAGGCGCGCCATGGTGCCGTCGTCCTTCATGATTTCGCAAATCACGGACGCGGGCGTCAGGCCGGCCATGGCCGTCAGGTCGCAACCGGCTTCCGTATGGCCTGCGCGCATCAGCACGCCGCCTTTTTGCGCTTTCAGGGGGAAGATATGGCCAGGCTGGACGATATCGCTGGGCTGCGTGCCCTTGGCCACGGCCACCTGGATGGTCTTGGCGCGGTCGGCAGCGGAAATGCCCGTCGTCACGCCTTCGGCCGCTTCGATCGACACGGTGAAGTTGGTGCCATACGCGGTGCCGTTGCGCGACGTCATCATCGACAGGTTCAGCTCGTCGCAACGCTCTTCCGTCAGGGTCAGGCAGACCAGGCCACGCGCATGCGTGATCATGAAATTGATGGCTTCAGGCGTCACGAAATCGGCGGCAAGCACCAGATCGCCCTCATTTTCCCGGTCTTCTTCATCGACCAGTATCACCATGCGGCCGGCGCGCAATTCAGCGACGATCTCTTCGGTGCTCGATATAGACATTATTCATCCTCGTATGACGCCAGTCAAAACCTGCTGCGCGTCGGTTTTGCCGGGCGTTGTTAATGTAACTAAAAACTGAAACTAAAACTGAACCTCGAGCGCGAATATTCCTCAGATTTCCGGGAATTTTCTTATAACCCGCTATTTTAAAGGATTTAGCGCTTGCAGACCTGAAATAAGACAGGTTTGCGGCATGGGTGCCGCAGCCTGCCCCGCAAAGCGCCGATTCCGCGATCCAGCACACACGGCGGCGGCATGGCGCGCGCCGCCGGCCTTGCAAAGAGCATAAGATCAGCCAGTCACCGCCACGGCGCTGACACCCATTCGCAGCGACACCCCACACAGGAGCGGCAACATGAAAACCAACGGATCGGCCATCTGGTCAGGCGGCATCAAGGACGGCAAGGGCGCCATCAGCACGCGCAGCGGCGCCTTGCAGGAATATCCCTACGGCTTTGCCAGCCGCTTCGAAGGCAAGCCCGGCACCAACCCAGAGGAACTGATCGGCGCCGCCCACGCGGGCTGCTTCACCATGGCCCTGTCGCTGATCCTCGGCGAAGCGGGCCTGACGGCGGAAAAGATGGAAACGACGGCCGAAGTGACCCTGGACAAGGTGGACGACGGCTTTGCCATCACGGCCGTCCACCTGATCCTGAAAGCGAAAATTCCCGGCGCCGACCAGGCGAAATTCGAGGAATTGACGGGCAAGGCCAAGGCCGGCTGTCCCGTGTCGAAGCTGCTTAAAGCCAACATTACCCTCGACGCCACCTTGCTGCCCTAGATTTTCGTCACGGGCTTGACGGGTTCCACGGGGGCCACCGGCGCCACCAGCGGCAGGCGCGAGTCGCTGGCCGGCAATGGCCGGTTCATCAAGCCGGGATTCAGGGCCGCATTGTTCAGGTTATACGCGGCGATGGCGGCCGCCACGGACGGGTCTTGCGATGACGGTGGCGGCACGGCCTGGCCCGCCGCTTGCGCGGCCATCTCTTGCGCCTGCGCATTTTGCTGGGCCAGTTGGGCTTGCGCCGTCGCCAGGCCCGCGTCGGCTTGGCCCTGCGCGGCGCGCGCCAGCAATTGCGCCCGCTCGCTGGCCGCCTGGGCCGCCATTTGCGCATCGCTGGCGGCCAGCTGCGCCCGCGCCGCATCGTCCGCCGCCGCTTGCACCTGCTGCTGCAAGCCCTGCTGCTGTACTTGCCCCTGGCGCAGCTCGTCCAACCGCGCGGTTTCCTGCTGCTGTGTCTGCTGACTGGTATTAATACGTTCGCTGTCGAGGCGTTCGTCGTCAACACGCTGGGCATCCACGCGCTGGCTGTCCGTGCGCTGCACCTGCAGCAAGTCCGCGGTATTGTCGGCTTGTTGCGCCGTCGACGGGGGCCGCAATTCCTGCAAATCCACGTTCAGCTCTTGCGCTTCTAGTTGCTGCTGCAATTCCAGCTGTCGCTGTGCAAGCGCGGCCGTTTGCGGCGGCGCCTCGTCGATGGCTTGCGGCTGCGCGGCCTGCGAGTCCTGTGCAGCGCTGGCCGGCAGTGCGTCGCCCGTCAAATCCGCCTCGACAGCAGCAGCCAGCGGCGCGCCCTGCTGCTGGGCCAGCACGGCGCCCACCTGCGCCAGCACGTCCGTTCCCTGTTGCAGGGCATCCAGGGTGGCGTTGCTGTCGGCCGCATACGCGGCCTGCAAAGTGATGGGATCGACATCTTCATTGCGCAAGTCGATGCCGATGCGGGCCAGTTGCGCTTGGGTGAGCAGGCTGCCGTCCTGCGCCAGTGCGGTCGCAGCATCCGTCGTACCGTCGCCCGACAGCAAATCGTAACGCTGCGCCAGGCTGCCCGGGGTGTCGCCGGCCGTCGCCAGCTGGCTCGCGTCGATGCCGCTCGTTTGCAGCTGGGCGAACGATTCCGTCAACTGCCGCGCCAGCGCCAGCAAGTCGTCATTGACATTCACCGGGGTATTTGCCGCCCTGGCCTCGTCCGTGGCGCCCTGCAAGGCCAGCAGTTGCCGGCGCGACAAGGCCACGCCGGACAGGAACTGGCCCAGCGGAGAGATGTCGACCTGGGTCGATGACAAAGCGGCAAGGGCCGCCGCCGCGCTGGACGGCGGCACGGGCAGCGCGGGCGTCAGCGGCGCCGTCTGATCCACGCGGGACGTGGCCGGAATGGTGTTGGGCACGGTTGCGCGCGAAATCGGGTCCATGGCTAGCCTCCACTGCGGAAAGCTTCATAGTATGCGCGTCTGAAAGAAAAGCAACACACGCTTGGCAAGGCGAGAATGTGTTGCGGTGTTCTTGTATCAGGCGGCAGCCTTGTCCAGCGACAACATGCGCTCGACATAGCGGGCGATCAGGTCGATTTCCAGGTTGACCTTGCCATCGACCGTCAAGTGTTTCAGGGTCGTCATGGCGATCGTATGGGGAATCAAATTAATCGAGAAACGGCAGCCGTTGACGGCGCCCGCGCCCAGGTCTTCCACTCTGTTGACGGTCAGCGACACGCCATTGACGACGACGGAACCTTTGAAGGCCAGGTATTTCGCCAGTTCGTGCGGCGCTTCGATCACCAGTTCCCACGATTCGCCCACGGCTTCGAACTTGCGCACGATGCCCAGGCCATCGACGTGGCCGGAGACCAGATGGCCGCCCAGGCGCTCGGCCAGGGTTAGGGCTTTTTCCAGGTTCACTTCCGTCGTCGTATCGAGGCCCACGGTGCAATTGAGGCTTTCGCGTGAGACATCGACGGCAAAACCCGTATCCGACTTTTCCACCACCGTCATGCAGGCGCCATTGATGGCGATCGAATCGCCGAGGGCCACATCGGCCAGCGGCAAGCCGCCCGCGTGGATGGTCAGGCGCACGCCTGCGTCGAGGCCGCCTTCGAGTGCTTGCACGGTTTCAATCTTGCCGATGGCGGCAACAATTCCTGTAAACATGAACTAACCCTATAAAATGTGAGTATTAATTATTGCGCTGGGCGAATCTTGCAAGGATACGCAAATCTTCGCCCACTTGCTGAACCTGGTGAAATTGCAAGGTGCGCTGCTGTTTGATATCCGTCAATGCGGGCAAGGCAAACATCCCTTGCGCGTCGCCCAGCAAGGTGGGCGCCAGGTAGACCAGCAACTCGTCGACGCAGCCTTCGCGGATCAGCGAGCCGTTCAGCTTGGAGCCGGCCTCGACGTGGACTTCATTGATTTGCCGGCGCCCCAGTTCCAGCATCAGCGCGGCCAGGTCGACCTTGCCGGCCGCGTTCGGCAACATGATGACTTCCGCGCCCAGGGCGCGCAGCTGCGCTTCCTTTTCCGGGTTGGCCACGGCCGCCACGATCCACGTGCCGCCGCCCTGCAAGATGCGCGCGTCAAGGCTGATGTCGAGCCGGCTGTCGACGACGATGCGGCGCGGCTGGCGCGGCGTCTCGACGGCGCGCACGTTCAATTGCGGGTCGTCGGCCTTGACGGTGCCGATGCCCGTCAGGATGGCGCAGGCGCGCGCGCGCCACGCATGGCCGTCGGCGCGCGCCTGCGGCCCCGTGATCCACTGGCTCTGGCCATTGTGCAGGGCCGTCATGCCATCCAGGCTGGCCGCCGTTTTCAGGCGCACCCACGGCTTGCCGCGCTGCATGCGCGAAAAGAAGCCGATATTCATTTCATACGCCTCGTCAGCCAGCACGCCCGTGGTGACGGCGATGCCTGCCGCTTCCAGCTTGGCCAGCCCCTGCCCCGCCACCAGCGGATTCGGGTCCGTCATGGCGGCCACGACGCGCCCCAGCCCCGCGCGCACGAGCGCATCGGAGCACGGCGGCGTGCGGCCATGGTGGTTGCACGGTTCCAGGGTGACATAGGCGGTGGCGCCGCGCACGTCGTTGCCGCGCGCTGCCGCCTTGGCCAGCGCTTGCACCTCGGCATGATCCTGCCCGGCCGCCTGTGTCACGCCGGCACCGATCACCTGGCCATCCCGGACTATCACGCAGCCGATGCGGGGATTGGGCGAGGTCGTGTATAAACCGCGCGCCGCCCATTCCAGCGCCAGGCGCATGCCATCGATATCGTTGAGTATTTCCACGGGCTTCTTTGAGAGTGAGTAATAGATAAGTCGGGTTACGAACTGTCGGCCACGCCGCTGCAGTTGGCCGCCTGCTGCTGCGGGTCGCACACGCGCACCCTGCCCAGCATATTGATTTTAATATGGCGCACCTGCTTTCCCAAAGCCAGGGACAAGGTTCCCCAGCGCGCCGCCAGGCTATTGGTCGCGCTGCAACTGCGTCCTGCGCCATTGTAGGCGATATAAAACGGCGCCGTGGCAGACGAAAACGCAAACTGGGCCGTGATGCCCGGTGGCAGCGGCCCCTGGCGGAACAGCAATTCGTCGCCGTCGTCAAACGCCAGGTTGGCATTACGGTCGATAAACACCAGCCAGCCCGTGCGCCAATCCGTGCCGCCAGGCCCGGCCGGCATCAACAGCACGCGCTGTCCGCGCGCCATCGCCTGCGCCCGCGTCAATTCGATGGCCGAGAACAAGTCCGTGGCCGCCGCGCGCACCTGCTGACGCGCCAGCACCTGCTGCAAGCTGGGCATGGCGGCGGCCGCAAGCAGCGCGGCAATCGTCAGCACGGCAAGCAATTCGAGCATGGTGTGCCCGAAGGCCCGCCCAAAGGTGCGCCCGGTCCGCGGTGGCCGCTTGCGCGTGGCCATGGCCTAAGTAATCCTCAGGAAATTATTGTGAATTTATGACGAACAGAACCGGATGCTATGCAAGGCGCCCGCTGCGACGCAGTGCGAGCACTGCTAGCATCGGGCAACGCCGCAGAGGGCCGGTTATGGAAGTCAGAAATCACAATAATTTATTGGGGGTTACTTAGCGCCAGCAATGGCTGGCGGGGCCGCTGCTGCCGCGCTGGCCCGTACTGCTCAAGGACAGCACGCCGCAATCGGCATCCTGGAACTGCGCATCAACCTTGGACGTGCCCGGCGCGGCGCGCAACAGCACGCATTGCCCGATCGCCAGGCCGGGACAGGCCAGCGCCTCGATTTCATACGCACTGCCGGCCGCGCCCCCTTCGCCCGACCACCATGGAAACGCTTGCGCCTGCGGCGCCGGCGAGGCCGAGGAAAACGCCAGATAATGATTGTTTTGCGAGTAATAGCGCTCCTGCTGCTGCATCAGCCGCAGCAGGGCCGCCTGCCCCTGCACCCGCTTGGCGCGCACGACATGGCCGTGATAAGCGGGCACGGCCAGCGCCAGCAGCAGGCTCATGATCGCCAGCGCGGCCAGCAGTTCGATCAGGCTGAAGCCCGGGATGGCGGCAGGGGCGCGACCGTTTGCAGCGGCCCAGTTCCGGCTTGCCAGCATTTCCATCTGACCTCCCTTCTTCTCAAAAACCGCCAGCCGATGCGCGGCGCCGGTCTGCACGCCGGTCACTTGCGACACGCCAGCCATGCCCCTCTCTTATTTCTTCTTGGCCGCCTCGTGCAATTCGCGCCAGTTCGCCACTTCGCGCCAGCTGAGGCGCCGTGCGGGCAGCGGCGCGCTGACGACCTTGAGTCCCGCCACGCTGGCCGCGCCGGGCAAGCCCGGTTGCAGCACGGCCAGCTCCTTGCGGCCCTCGGCCCGCCCTGTCGCCGTTGCTGCGCCCACCGTGCTGTTCAATTCCAGCGCCAGCGGCGGCGCGCGCGCCAGGCCGTCGAACAAGCGTCCCGTCTGCTCGCCCGCCTGCACCACACCGGCGCCATCGGCGGCAAAGCCGCTCAGCACATCGAGCACGTACAGGCGCGTGACCGGCTTGGCGCAAGCGTCGCGCCCCGGCAGGACGGTATTGAACAGTACCTTGCCGGCGGCCAGTACGGGAATGCTGATGCTGCGCTCGCCCGTCTGCGCGGTATCGAGAAAGTCGAGATACCAGCCGCGCATGGCGTCGCTGCCCGTGTAGCGCAGTTCGGCGCCGTCGACGCGCACGCCGCCCGTCGTCTCGCCCAGACTGCGCTGTTCCAGGTCGGCCCGGCTGCGCGTAGGGGATGTTTCCCGCACATCGTCGTGCACGGCATAAAACGACTGCGACAGAAAGGCGGATGGCCAGGTATCGCCCGCTTCGACCAGCTTGCCCGTGCCGAACAGCAGCAGATAGCCGCCACCGGGCGCATACGCCACGCTCAGCTGCTGCGTCACGGGCTGGCGCCGGCCCTGTGCATCGCGCGCGACAAACACGAGCTTGCGCCCCTGGCCCTCCTTCCACGGCGGCCCGCCGGCCATGTCGAGGCGCCAGATATTGCCCTGCAAATCGCCCGCATAGATATACGCGAGCGCGCCGTCGCCGCCAGGCACCACGGCGGGCGGACCCAGCGCGTGGGACATGGCGTCAATGACCGCATCAGCGTCATGGCCGCCATCGCCACCACCGTTGGCGTCGGCCACAGGCACCTTGAACCGGAAGTAATTACTTCCTATCACCCATGGCGTGCCAGGCGCCTTGTCCAGGGCCAGCAGGAAGATGGCGGCGGCCGATGCGGGCGCCGTCGTGTCCTTACCGTCATTCACATGGTTGTTGTAGCCGCTGGCGACGATGGCAAAATCACGGTAGGCCGGCGTGCCCTCCTTGCCGCCCATGTTGATGCGGGCAAAGGCGGGCGGCGCGCGCACATTGCCCATGAGCCTGTCGTCGCGGTCCGTGAATTCCCACAACGCCCCATCCTGTGCGAAGCGCGCCGGGTCGGTGATGTCGAGCGCAAACACGCCTTGCGCCCCGCCGCCCATGCCCGACACCAGCACCGTCTTCCAATGTCCCAGCGCCAGCACTTCCGCCGTGGCCGCCGCGCCATCGAGCAGCGGGCCGGCGCTGTAGTGAGTGCTCGCAGCGGCTGGCGCCGCGCGCAGCAGCGCCTGCGGCAGATAGGCAAACAATTCGCTGCCCGTGCGCGCATCGAACGCATGCAGCAAACCGTCGTTGGCGCCCAGGTACAGCATTTTCCGGCGCTGCAGCAGCGCTTGGCGATGCACGCCATAGCCGGCCCCCGGCATGCCCAGACCCGGCGCGCCCACGTACAGCAGGTTGCCGTGCGGCGCCGCGCCCAGGCTGCCGGACCTGCGCCGCAGGAAGCCGCCGGGCTGGCCCACCTCGTGCGTACGCTGGCCCAGCAGATATGCCAGACGCGCCTCGCCTCTGCCATCGCCGCCGTCGAATGCGCCGCGCTGTGCTGCATCGAGCGCCTTCCAGGCCAGCGGCATCAGGGCGCCCTTGGCGTCAAGCGTGTAGACGGGACGCAAGGCCGTGGATGGCCCATCCGGCATGGTCTTGGTCTGTCCGCCAGCAGTCCACAATGGCTTGCCGGGAAGCAGTGCCCCATCGGCGCCCACGGCAAACGCGCTGCGCGACAAGGTCATGGACCCATCGGCCAGGCGCAGCTGCGTCTGGAACCAGTATGCATCCTCCGTGCCGCTGGCCAGCGCCATCAGGGCAGGCCCCGGCAGCGTCGCCGCCAGCGTGCCCTTGTCGGCGGAGACAAAGGCCGCGCGCAGTCCCGCGATCAGGGCGGCCGGATCGCTGCCGGGCAAGTAATGGGTGGGCCAGCGGCCGTCCAGGCTCCATTCATCGAACGCGCTGCCCGTTGCGCTCTTGAATGGGTTGGCGTCGCCGTTCGCATCAAGAAAACCGCCATACTTGGCCGCCAGCAGCAAGGGAGTAGCGGCGGGAATGGCTGCAGATTCGCCGGCCGGGTCGCCCTGGCGCAAGTCGCCCGCGTAATGCTCGACCTTGGCAAGGCCGTCGTTCTTGCCGCCAGGACGCAGCGCCTGCACATGCGACCAGTAGGCCAGCCCTGCCGCATGGTAGCTGGCGCCGCCCGCGCCGTCGGCCAGCAATTCCAGTCCCGCCAGGTCGGGCCGTGGCGCTGGATTGCCCTGCGCGCCGCCGCTTTCCAGGCTGCCCACCGCATGCGTCCAGGCCATCGCATCGAACGGCGGCGGCGCAAAACCATCGGCGGCGCGTGCGCGGTCACCGGCCGAGGCAGGCACAACAGGGACGTTGCCGGGCACGTAGCGGTCCCCCGCCATGCCCGCATCGCCGAGGCTGACGACGACGTGGCGCTGGCAATTGGCCGTTTGCGGGTCGCTCCATGGGGTCACGACCGGCAAGCCGTCGTCAATGGCAGGCGGAGCCGTGGCGGGCGGCACGGCGGCGCTCGCTTGCCGCCCCTGCAGGTAGCGCAGCGATTCGTACAGCAATTCAGCCAGCGGCGCGGCCCTCGCGTACGCGCCGGGATGCCCGGCATTGCTGCGGCCCAGGCCGTTGATGTAAGCGGTCACCCCGCCGCCAGGGCCTGCGCCCTGGTCAGCGCCTTGGACGGCAAACACGCCATTGACGGGATTCCACTCAGCGCCGGTATTGTCTTGCGGCAAAAAGTCGGGCGCCGTCCAGCGTTGCCTGCCCACGTGGGCCAGCGGCGCGCGCAGCACGCCGCCATACACGGGGCCGGCACTGGCAGAGACGCCGTTCAAATGGCCAAACACGCCCACGCGTACCCTGCCGCCAAGGCGCTGCACGGCGCCCACCGGCTTGTAGTTCTTGCCATATGCGAGGCACAGGTCGTCGCGCAGCGGCCCCTCATCGGCGTCGCAGACGCGCACGCGCGCGAGGAACACGCCGTGCGTGGCGGCGATGCCGGGCGCGTCGCAACTGCCGCCCGGAGGCACGCTGGCGTCGCCGAACAGCAGGCGATTACGGCAGGAAACGATGGCCAGTTGCGCCAGCGCAAACGGCGTCGCCGCCGCCACGCCGGTGTGCAAGACCTTGCGCGGGAAAAAAACGGGGTGGGCATAGAAATCGACGGGACCGTCGGCATCGGGCAGCCAGGCGCGCTGCAGCACCGTCTTGCGCACTTCGTCGATGACGCGGTCGCCGCCCGTCAGGGCATAGCGGACGATGTCGAGCATGCTGGCGCTGGCCCAGTTCAGAAAGTTGCCGCTAAAACTATCGCCGCCGCAGCCGTGCAGCGCATCCGCCGGTTTCAGTACGGAGAAGTAAGCGGTCGCTACGCGCAAGTCCGGCAGCATGACGCCGTCCTTGCTGCGGTACGGATAGCTGTAGCACATGCGCGCATGGAAGTAACCGAGGTACTCGCGCTGCGGCGCATACTCGCCGCCATGCGCGGCGGCGGCCGCCGCATGCGTGAGCGACAGATTGAGCAGCAGGTTCGGCGGCACTCTGGCGCCGTGCAAACCCGCGTCGGCCCGCGCCAGCGCCACGGGAGGTGCGGCCGCAACAGCGACACCGCAAACCAGGCAAACCAGGCTGATCAGCAGCAGCCATGCGGACCACCAAGCCGATGGCAAAGCAAACGACCAAGCCCTCATGGTCCCGCTCCCGCCGCCTGCTTGCGGTAATAACTTTGCAACACGACTTGCGTGCTTTCCTGCGCGCCAAAACCGATGGCCGTGATGCGGTACACATAACTTTCCGTGGCCAGGCCGCCGGCCACTGCCGCCGCCTGCGCGCCGGGCGGGTGAAACGCCAGCAATTCGATCAGGTAACGGGGCCGGCGCGACGGCAGGAAACCCTGCCCCGTGTGCATGACGGCGCCCGTAAACTGGCCATACGGCACGGTGTGGCTGCTGCCTTCAGGACCGTCGAGGTCCATGCTCAGCCAGAGCGCCGGCGCCTCCGGGGCTGCGGGCAGGCACAGGCCCAGTGCGCCTGCCTCGCCGCAGCCGTCCGCGAACCCGGCCGCACTGCCTGGTGCAAAGAGGCTGCTACGCCCCGGCGCGCCGGGCAAGCCTTCGATATCGTTCTGCGCATCCATCAATGCTTCCTCCGCCGCCTGAAACGCGATCTGCCGGTCGCGCTCGCCGCGTGCCGCCTTTTCGCCCTGCAAGGCCATCTGCGCCGCCGATATGCCCAGCAGCAAGATGATCACCAACAGGCACAGCACATACACGAGGGTGGCGCCACTGTGGCGCGCGCAAGGTGAACAAGGCACACAACGAGGTAGGCAGCAGCGGACGCCCGCGCCAGCCATCGTGCCGCCCGCCTAGGCCGGCCCGTTGCGCAGCATGATGCTCGTCTGCAGCAGTTGCCGCAGCCGGGAGCGCGTCGCGGCGGGCAAGGACGCGCGCGCGATGCGCACGCCCGTGTCGCCGGCGCCGTGCGCCTCGGCATATGCCTTGCCGAACAGGTCGAACTGCGCCGGCCCCAGTTCCGCCATCTTGTCCGCCTGCTCCGCCTCGCCATGGAGCAGCAAGGCCACGCGCACGCTGGCCACGCGCTTCCAATGCGTGCGGCGGCGCAAATCGCGCTGGCGCGCGGCCGCATCGGCGCCCACCAGCACCAGCGCCGCATCGTAGGCGTCGAGCGCACTGGCGTTGACATAGCGGTTCGCCACGCCGTCGGGCGGCGTATCCGTGTCGAGGCCATACAGCACCTGGAAACCGTCGACGCCGCGAATGACGGCATCCGCGCCCCAGCCGTTCGCGCCACGGTATTTGCAGCGCAGCTCGCCTTCGCCATCGGCGCCCTGCGCCACATAGAAAATGCTCCAGCCCCGCTGCGCCTCCGTTTGCGCGGCACCCACGCCAAAGCCGGCGCAATTGAGCACGGACCCGTCGCCCCCCTCCTCCTTGCCGGCACCGTAATAGCGCAAGGCCAGCACGTCGCTGCCATGCAGGACATCGGGCAAGGCGCCGCTGATACCTTCGCTGTTCTTGCCCAGGCTGCGCGCGTCGAGCCCGGCGACATTGGCGCTGTCGTCATCGGCATGGGCGACGGGCGCGGCGCTGCTATCCCAGTTTACATACGCCGTCTGGCGCACGGCGCGGGCGATGGTGTCGAGCGCATAGCGGCCGTTATCGTCCAGCCGCGCGCTGGCGGACTGGTCGCCATAGCTGCCGCTGGCCGCCACCAGCACGCTACTGGCGGCCAGCATCAGCAGCGCGCCCAGCGACAGCGCCACCAGCAATTCGACGAGGCTCATGCCGCGCCGCCAGCGCCACGCGGCATGCACGCCGTTCATGCGCCGCCTCCGCCCAGCTGGAATACCAGCCTGGGCAGCGACTCGCCTGCCGCATTCACGGCGGGCGAGCCATCGGGCAAGCGGCCGCGCCAGCCCAGCTTGATGACGATGGGCGCGCCCTTGCCGCCGCTGCACGCCCAGTGCAAGCCTTGCGCGGCGGCATCCCAAACAGAGGCATCGCGGCAGATATGCAGGCGCGCGCCGGGCAAGGCCGCATGCAACGATTGCTTCCATTCAGCGATGTCGAATTGCGCCAGTTCGGCCGCGCTGCAGGCGCTAGCGCCAAAGCAGTCCGGCGCAGTGCCGCCTGCTTCGGCGTCGTCCGCCGCCGCGTAGGCCACGTTCAAGTAGGGATTGCCCGCATCGGGTCCATTCATGAGCACGCCGTTTGCGCGCATGCGCTCGGCCATGCCGGCCGCCAGCTGCGCGCCCGCCGACAACAGCGCCGACTCATGGCGCGCGCGCAGGGAGTGCAGTTGCAAAATGCTGGCACCGAGCAGGCCCAGCGCCAACAGCAGCAGCGACACGAGCACCTCGACGAGGCTGCTGCCACCCGCTGGAAACATAGTGCGACCGCTCATGTGCATGCCTTGCTCCCTTCCGCAGAAAGAGTCGCAAGAACAGGCGGCCCAGCTACACGATAGGCGCGCGCAAAAACCAGGATCTGCGCTAGCGCAAACAGCGCAGCGATAAAGGGAGAAGAACGGTGTAGTTATTGATCAGGCCGCTTGCCAGGCGAACGCTGGCATGGTGAACACGGGGCGCAAAACGGGGCACATGAGCAGCCCCGTCGTCGAACGAGAGGCTTCGAGCAGGCGTCAGGGCTTGCGCGCCTGCCCCACTTCGGCGATCGCATCCTGGAACTCGGCCAGGTCTTCGAAATTCTTGTAGACGGAAGCGAAGCGGATGTAGGCGATCTTGTCGAGGCGCTTGAGTTCCTGCATGACGAGTTCACCGATATAGCCGGAATCGACTTCGCGCAAGCCGCTGGTCAGCAGTTTTTCCTGGATGGACGCGATGGCCGTATCCACCGAGGCGGCCGCGACGGGACGCTTGCGCAAGGCCAGCATCAAACTGCCGCGCAACTTATCCGCAGCGAACTCCGTCCGGCTGCCATTCTTTTTGACGACGGCCGGCATGATAAGTTCAATGCGCTCGTACGTGGTAAACCGCTTGTCGCATTTGCCGCAGCGGCGGCGGCGCCGAATGGCATCCCCTTCCTCCGATACGCGCGTATCGAGAACCTGGGTGTCGCCGTGCTGGCAAAATGGACATTTCATGGGCTGGTTACAACTTTATAGTAATAATTACGGGAAATCGCCGCCCTTGTACAAAGGGCGCCCGAATCACTCCGGGCGCCCTTGGGCACGAAGGAATGTGTCATACGGAATCTTACTCCGTATGACACATTCTGGACAAATAATTATGAGGCGTACACAGGGTGCGCGTCGGCCAGCACTTTCACGGCCGCTTTGACGCGCTCGATGGTGGCGGCGTCATGCGGGTTGTCCAGCACGTCGGCGATCAGGTTGCCCACTTCTTCCGCTTGCGCTTCCTTGAAACCGCGCGTCGTCATTGCCGGGCTGCCCAGGCGGATGCCCGAGGTGACGAAGGGTTTTTGCGGGTCGTTCGGGATGCCGTTCTTGTTGCAGGTGATGTGCGCGGAACCGAGGATGGCTTCGGCTTCCTTGCCCGTCAGGTTCTTGGCGCGCAGGTCGACCAGCATGACGTGCGATTCGGTGCCGCCGGACACGATGCGCAGGCCGCGCTTGATCAGGGTTTTCGCCAGCACGTCGGCGTTCTTGATCACTTGCTTCTGGTATTCGACGAATTCAGGGCTCAGCGCTTCCTTGAAGGCAACGGCCTTGCCGGCGATCACGTGCATCAGCGGGCCGCCCTGGATACCAGGGAAGATGGCCGAGTTGATGGCTTTTTCGTGCTCGGCCTTCATCAGGATGATGCCGCCGCGCGGACCGCGCAGCGATTTGTGCGTGGTCGAGGTGACGAAGTCGGCGAACGGCACCGGATTCGGGTACAGGCCGGCGGCGATCAGGCCCGCGTAGTGGGCCATGTCGACCATGAAGTAGGCGCCCACTTCCTTGGCGATCTTGCCGAAGCGTTCGAAGTCGATCTTTTTCGAGAACGCGGACGCGCCGGCGATGATCAGTTTTGGCTTGCGTTCGCGGGCCAGGCGCTCCATCGCCTCGTAGTCGATGTCTTCTTCCGCCGTCAAGCCATACGACACGACGTCAAACCATTTGCCGGACATGTTCAGCGGCATGCCGTGGGTCAGGTGACCGCCTTCGGCCAGCGACATGCCCATGATCAGGTCGCCTGGTTTCAGCATGGCGAAGAACACGCCCTGGTTCGCCTGCGAGCCGGAATTCGGCTGCACGTTCGCGCATTCGGCGCCGAACAGTTTCTTGACGCGGTCGATGGCCAGTTGCTCGGCCACGTCGACGTATTCGCAGCCGCCGTAGTAGCGCTTGCCCGGGTAGCCTTCGGCGTACTTGTTCGTCAGCTGCGAGCCTTGCGCTTCCATTACGGCTGGCGACGTGTAGTTCTCCGACGCGATCAGTTCGATATGATCGTGCTGGCGCGTGTTTTCTTTTTGAATGACGGCGAACAATTCAGGATCGACGTTGGCGAGGGTGTGATCTTTTGCAAACATGTAAAAACTCCAAGTATGAGGGTGCTTGTACTGGCAGGTTGGATCGAATGAGGGGAGCCGGCGTTAAGTGAATAACAACATTGGACGGGCAGCCTCTTCGTGCTTTTCCATAGTGGCTACCCAGGCGAACGGCTGATGAAAAATCTCACGTTTCCCGGTGGGTGCCCACCTTTCGCCGGTTTGCCGATCGCCACTCAGGGAGATCGCCCGACTTTTCGCCAGTCACGTGAGACGTAATGGAAGTCAAATTGTAAGTTAAGTGCCCAAATTGAGCAAGGAATGCAACCGTGCGGCTATAATCGCCGCGCGCCGCCGCAGCCCGGACAGGGCCGCGGGCCGCCCCGGGGCATGGCTGCCGCTCTTAAGCTGGACTTAAACCTGGCCATGGCATGTAAGCGTATGTTACGAAGCTTGCCATTGCCCGCCCCGGATTTACAATGCTGCGGTGCAACTTATATGCAGCTTTTGCATGGCTTTCCAGCAAGCGCCCACAGTCACAAGAAGAAAAATCGCGTAAAATGTTGCTCAATCTCACTACTGGCGCAATAAACATGCCTTCAGTCTTTACCTGGAACGTACGTGTCTACTATGAAGACACCGACGCCGGCGGCATCGTCTATTACGCTAACTACCTCAAATTCTTCGAGCGCGCACGCACGGAATGGCTGCGCGCCATCGACGTGGGCCAGCAGGAATTGCTGGAACAGCATGACGCGATGTTCGTTGTCAAAAGCGTCAACGCCGACTATCATGCGCCAGCCAGGCTCGATGACACGGTAAGATTAACCTTAAGTATAGAAAAAATGGGGCGCGCCTCCATCGTTTTCCTGCAACAAGCCTGGTGCGGCGACCGCCTGCTCAACACGGCCCGCGTCAAGATCGGCTGCGTCGACTCAAGCATGCGCCCGCGCGCCGTGCCTGATGCAGTCGCGGCCCGCATGCGCGCCACCTGAGCCCTACCGCCACCCCCGGATAATTCACCCAACAGACTGCCTGCCAATGAACGTTACACAAGATCTTTCTTTCCTCGCGCTCATCACCAATGCCCACCTGATCGTGCAACTGATCATGGCCCTGCTGCTGCTGATTTCCCTGACCAGCTGGACCTACATTTTCCGCAAGATGTTTGCCGTGCGCCAGGCGCGCAAGCAAACCATCGAATTCGAACGCAGCTTCTGGGCCGGCGGCAACCTGCATGCGCTGCACCAGAACGCCAGCGGCAACCGCGACCAGAGCGGCGCGCTGGCCCGTATCTTCGACGCCGGCATGGGCGAATTCATCAAGGGCAAGGCTTCCTACGGTTCGCGCGAAGCGCTGGACGTGGGCGCCGTGCTCGACGGCGCACGCCGCGCCATGCGCGCCGCCTTCCAGCGTGAAATGGACGTGCTCGAATCGCACCTGGCCTTCCTCGCGTCCGTCGGCTCCGTCTCGCCGTACATCGGCCTGCTCGGTACCGTCTGGGGCATCATGAACGCCTTCCGCGGCCTGGCCAACGTGCAGCAAGCAACCCTGGCCGCCGTCGCGCCCGGCATTGCCGAAGCGCTGATCGCCACGGCCATCGGCCTGTTCGCGGCCATTCCCGCCGTCGTCGCCTACAACCGTTTTTCGCATGACATCGACCGCCTGGCGATCCGCTTCGAGAGCTTCGTCGAGGAATTCTCCAACATCTTGCAGCGCCAGTCGCGCTAAGAGGGAGCAGCGTCCATGGGTTCCTCATTCAATAGCGGCGGCATGCGCGGCGGCCGCGGCCGCAAGTTCAAGTCCGAGATCAACGTCGTGCCGTACATCGACGTGATGCTGGTGCTGCTGATCATTTTCATGGTGATGCCGTCGTCGAACAATCCCAGCGTGGTGAACCTGCCCAACGCGGAAAAGTCGGCGAAACCGCCCGATGACTATATTCAGATCGTGCTGAAACCGAATGGTTCGCTGTCGATCGGCGTCATCGGCAAGGAACAGCTGTCGCCGGAAACGGAACCGAACCGCGACGCGCTGCTGCGCAAGCTGCGCGGTTTGCATGAAAGCAATCCCGACTATCCCGTGATGATCGCGGGCGACAAGGAAAGCAAGTACGACGATGTGATCCAGCTCATTTCGGAAGCGAAAAAGATGGGCATTACCCGTGTCGGCCTGGCCACCAAGTAAGCGCAGCATCCTGTTTCCAGACTTGACCGTTTTTAGATAGACTAGACTTTGCAGAACAAACAAATCGACCATGTACTCGGCAAGCCCTACAGCGTGCCGCGCGAACGCAGCCGCTGGCCCTCGCTGGGCCTGGCGCTGGCGATGCACCTTGGCCTGCTGTTTTTCCTGTGGGTGGGCGTACACTGGCAAAATACGGAACCTGTCGCCGTCGAAGCGGAAGTGTGGGACATGAAAGTGCAGACGGCCGCGCCGCCGCCCGAAGTGGCGACGGAACCGGAGCCGACACCCGCCCCGCCGCCGGAACCGCAAGTGGAACAGCCGGCCCCGCCGCCACCACCGCCCGTGGCCGCGCCCGAGCCGAAGGTCGACCTGCGCGAGGCAGAGATCGCCCTGGAACGCAAGAAGGCCAAGCTGAAGGAAGAAAAAGAGAAAGCGGCAGAGCAAGAACGCCGCAAGCAGGAACAGAAGGAACGCGAGGAAGAAAAGCGCGAACTGGAAAAACAGAAGCAGAAAGAAAAAGACAAGGCTGAAAAGCTGGAAAAAGAAAAGGCCGACAAGCTGGAGAAAGCCAAGCTGGCCAAAGAGAAAGAAAAAGCGGCGGAAGAAAAAGCCGAGAAAGAACTGTCCGAGAAAAAAGCGGCGGCGGAAAAAGCCGCCAAGGCAAAAAAAGCAGCTGCGGAAAAAGCGGCGGCAGACAAATTGCGTGCCGATGATATGAAGCGCCTGATGGCGCAGGCAGGCAACGGCACGACGGGCACGGCCGCGAAAGCGACCGCGCCACGCAAGGACAGCGGCTATGTCGCTGCCCTGACGAGCAAGATCAAGAGCAATATCGCGTACAGCGGTAGCACGGAGGTGCCGGGCAACCCGCGCGCCGTGTTCAAGATCGAGCAACTGCCAACTGGGGAAATTATTTCGGTCCGAAAGATTAAAAGCAGCGGCCTGCCGGCGTATGACAGCTCGGTGGAAAACGCCATTAATAAATCGTCGCCACTGCCGAAGAAAAAAGACGGCACCGTGGAACGCGAGATTGAACTCATATTCGAGATGAAGGATTTGCCTAAATGATGACCATGAAAAAAATGAGCTATGTCGTGCTCTGCGCCAGCCTGATGCTGGGAGCGTCAAGCGCCCAGGCGCAGCTGCGCGTGGAGATTACGGGGATCGGCAGCAACCAGATCCCGGTGGCTGTGGCCAGCTTCGTCAATGAATCGGCGGCGCCGCAATCGCTGTCGGGCATTATCAAGGCCGACCTGGCGCGCAGCGGCGTGTTCAAGCTGATCGACGCCGATGCGCCCGTGGCGGAAACGGCGCCCGTCAGCTACGAGCAGTGGAAATCGCGCGGCGCCGACGCGCTGGCGGCCGGCAGCGTGCAAAGCATGGCCGATGGCCGCCTGGACGTGCGCTACAAACTGTTCGACACCATCAAGGGCGCGCAGATTTCCAGCATGAACAATGCGGCCGCGCCGCAGTTCAACCGCCTGCTGGCGCACAAGATCGCCGACGACATCTATGAAAAGCTGACGGGCGTCAAGGGCGCGTTCGCCACCCGCATCGCCTACGTCACGCAATCGGGCCGCGAATACCGCCTGGAAATCGCCGACGCCGATGGCGAAGGCATTCAGGTCGCCCTGCGCTCGAACGAGCCGATCATTTCGCCATCGTGGTCGCCGGACGGCACCAAGGTCGCGTATGTGTCGTTTGAAAAGAAAAAGCCCATCGTCTACGTGCAAAACCTGGTGACGCGCCAGCGCACCATCGTGTCGAATGAAAAAGGCAGCAATTCCGCGCCGAGCTGGAGCCCGGACGGCTCGCGCCTGGCCGTGGCCCTGTCGCGCGACGGCCATACCCAGGTCTACACCGTCAATGCCGACGGCAGCGGCTTGCGCCGCGTCAGCACCAGCAGCGGCATCGATACGGAACCCCAATTCTCGGCCGATGGCCAAAGTATTTACTTCACCAGCGATCGCAGCGGCGGACCACAAATCTACCGCATGTCGACCAGCGGTGGCGAAGCCAAGCGCGTGACGTTTGGCGGCTCCTACAACATCAGCCCGCGGATTTCGTCCGACGGGAAGACACTCGCTTATATTTCCCGTCGCGACGGCAATTTCCAGCTCTACGCGCTCGACCTGGCTAGTGGCCAGGAACTGCGCCTGTCGGACACCGCCAACGACGAATCACCGAGCTTTTCGCCCAACGGGAAATATATCATGTACGCGACCGAATCCGGACGACGCAAGTCGCTGGCAGTGGTATCGGTGGATGGCCGCGTCAAACAGCGTTTGACTACGCAAGCTGGCAATATCAAGGAGCCCACCTGGGGTCCTTTTATGAAGTAAATGCTGTACAGTTTCACCTTTAACCATGACCCGGAGAATAAAAATGAGTAACTTTAAAAGTTTGGCTTTCATCGCCGCTACCGCAGCCCTGCTGTCCGCCTGCAGCACCCCAGTCAAAGTTGCAGAGACCCCAGTGGTTGAGCGCGCTCCTGAAAAAGTCGCAGCTCCAGTTGACACCCGTCAAGTTCAGCCAGTAACGACCGCATCGGTCGATCCACTGGACGATCCAAAAGGCGTGCTGGCTAACCGCAGCATCTACTTCGACTTCGACAAATACGTCGTACGCGAAGCGGACACCCCAGTCGTGCAAAACCACGCTGCTTACCTGGTGAAAACCCCATCGCGCAAGATCCTGATCCAAGGTAACACCGATGAACGCGGTGGCGCTGAGTACAACCTGGCCCTGGGCCAGAAACGTGCTGAAGCCGTGCGCAAGTCGATGGCTGCCCTGGGCGTGCCGGAAGGCCAAATGGAAGCCGTGTCGCTGGGCAAAGAAAAGCCTAAAGCACAAGGCAGCAACGAAGCAGCATGGGCTGAAAACCGCCGCGCTGACATCGTTTATTGATGTTGACGGGTGAGCGCGGCAGCATTGGCGCTTACCTAACTGGCCAGTCATAGGCATAATAATGGGGCGCAGCGCGGTGATTCACCGCCCGGCGCCCCGTTTGCATGTTTTGCGTAACCTTAGAAAGCCCGACCCATGATGACATTCTCGAAAGCCGGCGTCGCCGCCGCCTTGATGGCCGCGTTTGCCTACCTGCCCCTGCACGCCAACGCCGCCCTGTTCGACGACGACGAAGCACGCAAAGCCATCCTCGAGCTGCGCGCCAAGGTCGACGCGATGGCGCGCGACCTGAACGGCCGCATCGACGCCAAGGCGGACAAGACCAGCACCCTGAGCCTGCTCAACCAGCACGACCAGACCATGCAGGAGATCGCCCGCCTGCGCGGCCAGATCGAAGTGCTGGGCAACGACCTGGCGAATGTGCAAAAGCGCCAGAAGGATTTCTACACCGACATCGACGCGCGCCTGCGCAAGCTCGAACCGCGCCAGGTCACCATCGACGGCCAGGAAGCGGCCGTGGGCGTGTCCGAACAAAGCGCGTACGAGTCCGCGTTCGGCCTGTTCAAGTCGGGCGACTACAAGGGCGCCGTCACGGCACTGGACGCCTTCGTCAAGCGCTATCCGGAATCGGCGTACGCAGCCAACGCGCAATACTGGCTGGGCAACGCCTATTACGCCCAGCGCGACTGCAAAAACGCCATCACGGCCCAGCAGGCAGTGCTGAAACACTACGCGGACAGCCCGAAGGCGCCCGACGCCATGCTCAACATCGCCAGCTGCTACACGGAGCTGAAAGACAAGCCGAACGCGACCAAGACGCTGAACGCCCTGATCTCGCGCTACCCGGACTCCAGCGCGGCCCAGGCCGCCAAGGAACGGGCCGGTAAAAAGTAAAAGCGGGGAAAAAGTTGCCCGTTAGGTTTGACAGAATCCCGGGCACCCCCTATAATCTTTCTTCTTCGGGTCGTTAGCTCAGCTGGTAGAGCAGCGGACTTTTAATCCGTTGGTCGCAGGTTCGAATCCCGCACGGCCTACCACGAATACGCAGTACTGATCTGCTTGCGAGTTGTTATAGCAAGCATTTTTTTACGGCACAGTGTTACCGAAGTTGTTGTAAAAAGTTTTTGGGTCGTTAGCTCAGCTGGTAGAGCAGCGGACTTTTAATCCGTTGGTCGCAGGTTCGAATCCCGCACGGCCTACCAAATACTACAGAGAAGCCAACCGTTCGCGGTTGGCTTTTTTGTTTTCGGCAGCATCACCTGCGCGGGATGCCATCGCTGACTCAAAGTTCCCTCCCCCGCATATCGAAAACCAGTCGTTAACGCGACGCCAGCGCCGGCCTTCCAGCCAGATGCGCGACCACCGCGACCACGACCCGCCCCAGCGGCACCTCCACCCAGCGGTAAAACGCGGCGCCGGCCGCCAGACTGGCGCCCCATGCCGTCAGCATGCCCAGCGCCTGCCACTCCGGTTCGAGCGGGACATAGCTGATAAACAGCGCATTCACCAGCAGGCTGACGGGGAAGTGCACGAGGAAGACGGCATACGAGATGCGGCCCAGAGTGTTGACGATGTTCCAGGCACGGCCCTGCGACGGGGTGCGGGCGCGGCCGAACAGGAACAGGGCGCAGGCGACGATCAGGGCCAGGGCGATCCGGCTGCGGTAGTCGACGGCCAGAGCCAGCAGCACGGGCACGGCGGCCATGGCCATGAGCGCGGTCATGGCGCCGGGCTTGCGGGCCGGGTCGCTGGCCCACCAGGCCATGAGCCCCAAGCCATAGCTGCCGAAGAAATACGGCGCCCAGTTATCCCAGCCCGCATCGAGGTTGAAATACAACAGGGAAAAAGTGATGCCCACAGTGATGGCCAGCGGCATCAGCCAGTGCCCGCGCCGCTGGCCGGCCAGGCGGCCGCCCAGCCACAGCAGCAATACCGTCAGCAGGTACAGCTGGAAATCGATGGCCACGTACCAGGCGCCTGCCGACAGCGACTCATAGCCGAGCACGCCGTGCAGCAGCAAGGCATGGGCGCTCAGCTGGCCCAGGGTGACGGCGGCCGACATGGAGTCGTGCATCATCCAGATGCCGGCCACAGGGGTGATCACGGCGGCGAGCAAGGTGGCGGCCAGGAAAGGCGGCGCCAGCTTGGCATAGCGGCGCCAGACGGCCTGCAAGGGGGCGGCGATGCCGGGACGGCCGGCGGGAGAGAGGGACTTGGCGACCAGGAAGCCGCCAATGACGAGAAACACTTGCACGGCGATGCGCGCGCTGCCGCCCAGCCAGTCCAGCAACTCGGGCCACAGGGGCTGCACGTAGTCGGACATGGGCCCGTAAAACGCCAGATGGTGCAACACGATCAACTGCGCCGCGCCTGCCTTCAAACCATTGATCCAGCCAAACTGCGGACGATTTGCCAGGTCCGCCTGTGATACCACTGCTGCTGCCGTCATTCCCAATCCTTGCCGTGCCAGGTAGTGTCGCCAGCCCATCGCGCAACAGGCGCGCGGCTGAGGATTTACCGAAATGCCGACATCATAGCCGAGCCTGGCACTTTGGTGACGCGCGGCAGATGAGCGGCATCAGTCCTTGCGCGACAAATCGGCGCGCAACAGGGTCTGGATCACGCTGCCGCCCTGCGCGTTCGCGCGCACCGCGACCACCATCGACGGCATGACGAACAGCACGCCATCCCGCTCCTCCCAGGTATCGAGCAACTGCTCCAGCTCGCGCCCCAGCGATTCCGGCCGCTTGAGCTGCTGCGCCAGTTGCGCCGCGCACTTGCCGTCATTGCCAGTGCGGCGCGGACACTCATCGACGCGCACGAAAGGCGTCTTGCTCTCGCGCAAGCGCGCGGACAATTGCGCCGTCACCGCTGCCGGCGCGCCATCCAGATACAGATGGTAGGACGGCACACGGCAGCATTCCCTGGACAGCAACAGCACACCGACCGCGGAGCCAAAAGCGGCCGTTGGGGCTGATGGCACGTAGGCAAACGGCGGCGCGTCGCCATCGCCCGGCAAAGTCCGGCGCAGCTCGGCGGCGTCCGGCCTGCGCCAGCCCGGCAGACAGGCGGCATTGGCGGCGGCAAAACAGGTCCGGTAGCCGGTTTGATCGCTGATAAACAATTGCTCAACCGCATTGCGCGCGCCGGCAGCGCCCGGCGCAATACCGTCCGGACGGACCTCCCAGTTGCCCGTGCCGTTCCTGTGCCATGCAAACGCCGTGCGCGACCAGGCCCACAGCCGCTCGTATGGGTTGAATTGATAGCTGGGTGCGTCCGCCAGGTAGATTCTCGGCAAGGGAATGGGATCGCGCCGCTTGCCGCCCGCATCGACCACCAGCACCACGGACGGCGCATATTCGCTGTCGACATAGGCAAACGATGCCCCGTCAGGCGAGATGGCCGCCAGAACATAGGCTTGCAGGTGGCCGTCGCCTTCGGGCGGACTGGGCAGCACGGTGGTTTTCAGCGGCAAGCCACGCAACAGGAAACCGGGACGCTGGTCGACGGGAAAATAGCGCACGCCGGGAGACAGGGGGAAGCCATGCATGTACGTCTCGTTACCACGGTAGCCGTATTCCGACGCCGCAATCTTCTCGACCACGGCCTTGCCCGCCTGCTCGTGGACCAGCGCCAGCATGCCGTCGTCTTCCTGCCGCTTGACGAAATACACGGGCTGGGCGAAATCGGTCCAGCGTTCGATGCCATCGGTGGTCTTGACGACGATTTTGTCGTTATGTATCAGCCGCATGGAGTGATTCTCGGCGGACATCAGGGAGCCGCCGCCCTGGCGGTACTCGACCGACAAGGCGGCAAACCGCCCGTAGGTATCGGCCTTGGTCACCTTTTCGCCGCGCCGCAGCACGGCGGCATATTCGCCCGTGGCCGGCTCCGTGTAAGGCCAGCAGCCAGTCAGCAATACGAAAGCGGCGGCGCACCACCAGCGGTACAGTGCGAAAATTTTCATGCGTCGTCAGCCCTTCAGGTCAGGACTGCCCGTCCATACTGCAAACTCGGCAATCTTGCAGGCATTCTACGGCAGATTCAGGACTGGCTCAGGACTGATTCGTTTGCGGCTGCTGCGCGAGGATGGCGTCGAGCAAGCCGGGGAAACGGCTCTCGATATCGGCGCGGCGCAGGGTGTTCATGTGCGTCGTGCCCGCGTTTTCCGTGTAGACGAGGCCCGCTTCGCGCAAGACCTTGAAATGGTGGGAGACGGTCGATTTCGGCCGCCCGCCGTCGAGGTCGCCGCAAGCGGCCGCATCCACGCGGGCCAGGTGGCGCACGATGTCGAGGCGAATGGAATCGCTCAAGGCGTAGAGCACGCGCTCGAGCACGAATTCGCTGGCGGGAGGATGTTTGTGTGGACGCATGAGCACAATCATACAGCATGCGCTATACTAATTCCATTCTTCGAATATTTACGAACTACCGAATCAGCATCTCCCACTTTCCTACCAACAAACACAAAGGCCACCATGTCCGCCCTCTTCCAGCCCTACACCCTCAAAAATGTCACCCTGCGCAACCGCATCGCCGTGCCGCCCATGTGCCAGTACATGGCCGTCGATGGCCGGGCCAACGACTGGCATCTGTCGCATTACGCGGGCATGGCCCGTGGCGGCGCCGGGCTGGTGATCGTCGAGGCGACGGCCGTGGCGCCCGAAGGCCGCATCACGCCCGGCTGCACGGGGATCTGGAACGATGATCTGGCGCAAGCCTTCGTGCCTGTCGTGAAAGCCATCAAGGCCGCCGGCTCCGTGCCCGGCATCCAGATCGCCCACGCGGGCCGCAAGGCCAGCGCCAACCGCCCATGGGAAGGCGACGACCACATTGCTGAAGGCGACGCGCGCGGCTGGCAAACCATCGCCCCGTCCTCCATCGCCTTCGGCGGCGGCCTGCCGAAAGTGCCACGCGCCATGGACCTCGACGATATCGCCCGCGTGAAACAGAACTTCGTCGACGCGGCCATCCGCGCCCGTGAAGTAGGCTTCGAGTGGCTGGAACTGCACTTCGCCCACGGCTACCTGGCGCAAAGCTTCTTTTCCGCCCATTCGAACCAGCGCGACGACATCTATGGCGGCAGCGTGGAAAACCGCAGCCGCTTCCTGCTGGAAACATTGAAAGCCGTGCGTGAAGTATGGCCCGAGCACCTGCCGCTGACCATACGCTTCGGCGTGCTGGAATTCGACGGCCGCGACGAGCAAACCCTGCTCGAATCCATCGGCCTCGTGCGCCAGTTCAAGGATGCGGGCATGGACATGATCAGCGTCAGCATGGGCTTTACCATTCCCGACGTGTCGATTCCGTGGGGCCCGGCCTTCATGGGCCCGATCGCCGAGCGCGTGCGCCGCGAAGCGGGTGTGCCCGTCTCGTCCGCCTGGGGCTTCGGCACGCCGGCCATCGCCGAGCGCGTCGTCAAGGACGAACAGCTGGACGTGGTGATGGTCGGCAAGGCGCACCTGGCCAATCCGCACTGGGCATACTTTGCCGCCAAAGAACTCGGCGTCGAGCGCGCCTCGTGGACCTTGCCGGCGCCGTACGCGCACTGGCTCGAGCGCTACTGATCGGTCTTGGGCTTTAACGTAGCCGGATGCCCCTCCAGGGGCAGTTCCGGCAAGAACAGCAGAAAAACCAGTCCCACCAGCAGCACGGCGCCGGCGCCAAACACGCTGGCGATCGCATGGCGGTACACCTCGACCGTCTGCACCGCGGCATGCGCACCGAGCGCCGACACGGCTTCCACGCCATGTTGGTGCAGCTGGTGCGCGAGGATGGCGCCGGACGCCGTCACGCCGAGCAAGCCGCCCAGCGAGCGGAAAAAGGCCAGCATGGCCGTGCCCACGCCCCGGCGCGCCAGGGGCAAGGCATTTTGCACGGCGATCGTCATGTTCGGCATCACCAATCCTAATCCCGTGCCGAGGAAGAAGATGGCCGGCTCGATGATCCAGTAACCGCGCGACGTTTCCATGGCCCAGGCCAGCACGGCAAACGCCAGCAGCGCCACGGCCAGCCCCGCCACCTGCACCATCTTGTACTTGCCCGAGCGCGACAGCACCCGGCCGTTGAACATCGACGACGCCACCAGCCCCACCATCATCGCCACCGTCATCACGCCCGATTCGGCGGGACTCGTGCCCATCACCAGCTGGAAGAACAGGGGGAAGAAGACGCTGGCGCCCATCAGCCCCATGAAAGTCATGGCCATCACCAGGCTGGCGATATTGAAAGTGCGGTTCTCGAACAGGTCGGGCGGCAGCACGGGTTCGTCCACCCTGCCCACGTGGAAGGCCAGCCAGGCGCCCAGCAGCACAGCAATGCCGCCGCACACCTTGATGGCGAGAGAGTCCCACGGCCACTCCGTGCCGCCCAGCGCCAGCACCAGCAGGGCCGCCGTGACGGCGCCCGTCAGCAAGGCGGAACCCAGGTAGTCGATCCGGTGCGCATGCGTGCGCACGGGCTTGCGCACGGCGCGCGCGATGATATAAAAGGCCGCAATGTCCACCGGCAGGTTGACATAGAAAATCCAGTGCCACGACAAGGCATCCGTGATGACGCCGCCCAGCACGGGACCCAGCACGCTGGTGACGGCAAACACGACGGGCACCATGCCCTGCCGCTTGCCCCGCTCGGCCGGCGGCACGATGTCGCCGATGATGATTTGCGCCAGCGGCATGAAGCCGCCCGCGCCGAGGCCCTGGATGGCGCGGAAAATAATGAGTTCCGTCATGTTCTGCGCCAGCCCGCACAGCACGGAACCGAGCAAGAAGGTCAGCAGGGCCGTGAAGATCATGGGGCGGCGGCCGTACTGGTCGGCCAGCTTGCCGTACAGAGGCATGGTGGCCGTCGACGCCAGCACGTAGGCCGTGACCACCCACGACAGATGCGCCATGCCGCCCAGGTCGTCGACGATGCGCGGCAAGGCCGTGGCGACGATGCTCTGGTCCAGCGCACCGAGGCCCAGCACGGCCATCAAGCCCAGGTAGATGGCGCGCACTTCGCGCTCGGTGACGGGTTTCGCGGCGCCTTTGTCTGCGCCTGCGGCGTGATCGTGGCCACTCATGCCTGGCCGATCTCAAGCAGCGGCTGCATGGCGGCTTCCAGCGCATCGACCTGCTGCGGCGTCAGACGGGCGATGCGGCGCGCCAGCGCATCGCGGCGCCGCGCGCGCAAGGTTTCGAGCATGGCCAGGCCTTGCGCCGACACGTGCAGGCCCGAACGCCGGCGGTCCTGCGGATCGGGCGCACTGCGCTCGACCAGCCCCGCCTCTTCGAGCGACTTGACCTGGGCGCTGACGGTGGGCCCGCGCACGTTCTGCAGCCGCGCCAGCGCGGCCACGCCGATGCCGGGCTGCTCGTGGATCAGCGCCAGCAGCATGTATTGCATCATCGACACGTTGCCCTCCAGCTCGCCCCCTTCGCGCTGCATGGAGCGCAACAGGCGTTTGAACGCCACGCGCAAGTCATCGGACAGCGCCAGCGCGCGTTCGGGAATGGGAAGGTCTTCGGTAGTGGGCATGGAATGAGTTAAATAGGTAGGCTATCTACCTATATTAGACCGAGCATGAGGGCCACGCAAGGCTTTTTTCCACCCCGGCCCTTCCCAAAACCGCCGTTGGCCGTCATAATAGCCGCCCTTGGGTCGTTAGCTCAGCTGGTAGAGCAGCGGACTTTTAATCCGTTGGTCGCAGGTTCGAATCCCGCACGGCCTACCAAGATTCAGCCGTCATCATGGCAAGCATGTTGATACGGCACAGCGTTACCGCAGTGCAGTTGTAAAAGTTTTTGGGTCGTTAGCTCAGCTGGTAGAGCAGCGGACTTTTAATCCGTTGGTCGCAGGTTCGAATCCCGCACGGCCTACCAAATACTTCAGAGAAGCCAACCGTTCGCGGTTGGCTTTTTTGTTTCTGCTTTGTTTCCGCTCGCCTCGGAAACATGTGGTCCCGTCCGACCCACAGCTTCAGAGTCTTCTGCGATGACCATGCATGCAAAAAATAGGTCGCTTTGACGAGCTAAGCAGTTGCTCCGAACGATCCCCAGCGATCCGTTCGGCCCCCGCCTTCTCCGCTCTCCAATAGCCAAAACGCATTTGCCGCATGCTCTCATTTTCTGCTGAATTCCTACCGACTGGAGACACGTTGCACAGGGCGAATCACATGCCGCTAGTTGCATTAATCATTGCGGATAAGTAACATGACTGATTCACTTTTACTTGCTTTTAAGGCTAGTATCTCTTGGTGAACGGCATCTATGTATTAAAGGCAAAAAAATTCATGTCAATCCCCGATTATCAAACTGTTATGCTTCCCTTACTTCGTCTCGCGGCTGACGGGAAGGAGTATCGATCTCGTGACGCAATTGAATGCTTAACCCAAGACTTTGCCCTCACGGATGAGGAGCGAAGTGAGATGCTACCGAGCGGGACCGCACCACTTTTTGACAACCGTGTTGGATGGGCAAGAACATACCTGAAACAGGCTGGGTTGCTGACCTCGCCAAAACGTGGCGTTTTCCAAATAACCGAACGAGGTAAGGCATTATTAGCAAAAGGGCCAGCACAAATTAATGTCGCGACTTTAGAGCAGTTCGATGAGTTTCGCGCTTTCCGTGCACGTCGACGCGACACTACGGCAGAGAATAATGCTGTAGTTCCGCGACAAGCAGAACAGGAATCGTCTGCCACCCAAACCCCTGAGGATCAACTCGCTTTTGCCTATGGTCGGCTACGATCCGAGCTCGAACTAGACTTGCTTGAGCAAGTGAAATCGGTTACACCGGTGTTTTTCGAGCGTCTGGTGATCGATCTTCTCGTTGGAATGGGCTATGGTGGCTCACGGCAAGACGCTGGCCGCGCAATAGGAAAAAGCGGTGATGGCGGGATAGATGGAATTATCAAAGAAGACAAGCTTGGCCTAGACGTTATTTATGTCCAAGCTAAGCGGTGGGAGGGGACCGTGGGCCGGCCAGAGATTCAGAAATTTGCTGGAGCGCTGCAGGGACAGCGAGCAAGTAAGGGAGTCTTCATTACTACGTCTACCTATTCCCGGGAAGCTGTGGAGTTTGCCAGCCTAATAAATACGAAGATTATTCTCATTGATGGCCAGCAACTGGCAGCAATGATGATTGATCATAATGTGGGTGTGTCAACCATCGGCATGTACGAGCTCAAGAAGATCGACTCAGACTACTTCGAAGGAGAATGATTACTCGGCCAAGCCTGACTAATCCACACGACAGTTATCTGGCTTTGCCGCTCATCAGCGTGAATGAATCGAATTTTATTTATTCCATTCGACATTTTATCGCAGACTCTTTCAGTCCATAACACCCAAGCTAGAGGTATTTAAATGCGTAATATCGTCAATACCATTAAGCTGCCAGAAGTTATCAATAAATTATGGATTGCACAACAGGCCCTCGTAGCGCACTATGCGGACACTGGGCTAAAGTTCACTCTGGATGGACGTCTTGTTGGAGATATTGCCGAAGCGCTGGCTCTGCATCATTTCGACCTGGTACTCCCTCAAAAGCGTACCGGAGGAGTTGACGCGTTAACCCGCACCGGCAAGACTGTTCAGGTAAAGGCAACAGGGAAATCCAGCTCCGGACCAGCATTTACACCGGGCAAAGGACGCGCTGACTATCTTATATTCTTCGCCATAGACTTCGAGACAAACACTGCCACAGTAGTGTACAACGGCCCTGAAGCCCCGATCCGAGCCCTGCTTCCCACTGAGGGATGGACAGGAACGAAAGTACTTCCGCTAGCCGATATGCATAGGCTGGCAAAGGACGTCGCCCCATCCGACAAGGTTGTTTGCCCCCAACACTTGACGGCACTCGCTTTCTAATTCAACAGAACGGGTATCCAGCGTTCATCATCTCAATCTGACGTGCAAAGCAGCGGTGCTCTTCCAGCATTGAAATGGGGTCAGGGTCAAGTCCGGCACCCATACATGATTTCAGCCTTGACCATCTCTATCTGCAACAAGTTGCGCTTTATCAAATACCGATATTGCTCGATTCACTGCCATCCCCATACCTCCCCGGCGTCCCCCCCATCACGCGCTTGAACATGGCGATGAAGGCGCTGACGTTGTCGTAGCCCAAGTCCAGCGCAATCGTCGTGACGGGCTGGCCGGCGGCTAATAGTTCCAGCGCGCGCAGGATGCGGGCGCGCTGGCGCCAGGCGGAGGGCGTAAAGCCCGTCTCGATCGTGAATCGGCGCGCCAGGGTGCGCGGCGAGACGCCGGCCCAGGCGGCCAGTGCTTCCACGCCACGCTCGTCGGCCAGGTCGTCAAGCACGGCGCGCGCCACGCGCAGCAGGCGTGGGTCCGTGGGTAGGGGCAAGCCGAAGGATTCGTGCGGCGCGGCGGCGATCTCGTCGAGGATCACGCCCGCCACCCGGGCCTGCCGCGCATCCAGTGCGTCCAGCGCGCCCTCGTCCCAAGTGCTGGCGCGGCCCACCGCCTCGCGCAGCAAGCCCGAGACGCGCATCACGCACGGCGCGGCGGGTAAGCCGGCGCAGCTGGCCTCGTCCACATACACGCTCCAGCCCGCAAACGGGCCGTGCGAACGCAGCGCGTGGACGTGATGGGGCGGCACCCACACGCAGTGGCTAGCCGGCACCACCCAATGTCCGCTGTCGGCCGTAACGGAGAGCAAGCCCCGCATGGCGCCGAACAGCTGGCCGCTGGCATGGCGGTGCGCCGCCGTCACCCTTTCCTGCGGCTGGACAATGCGCATGGCGCGCAGCGGCGGTGCTGGCGGCAAGATTGGCGGATTTGACGTATCGAATGACATAAACAAGGCAGGCAAGACAATCCGGCCATCATACAGTGAAGTCTTTCCAACCTTCAGGAGTTCAGCATGCGTGCAGAAGACGTCTTACCCGATCAACAAAACCAGGGCCAGTTCAATGGCGTCACCGTGCGCAAAGGCACGGTGGGCGCTTTTCTCGCCAATGCCCGACTGTGGCTGGACGACGCCAGCAGCATCGAGGACAAGGCCATCGCCGAGCGCGACATTGTCGACTCCCAGCCCGCCCTGCACGCGCTGGGACTGTTCGAGATCCTGCAGGTGCGCGATGCGGCGCTGCGCGAACTGGTGTCCATCGCAACGGAGTAAGCGGCCAACGGCTCGTCCCCGGCGCGCATTTCCTCTATCATGCTGCTTTGCCCGCCTTCGCACCCGCCATGCCGTTTACCATTGCCGCCCCCGTCCACAGCGAACTGATCATCAAGAAAAGCCGTTTCATCGGTTGCGTGCAGCCGATGACGGACCGCGCCAGCGCGCAGCAGGTGGTCAATGAGTTGCGGGCGCAGCATCCGGGCGCCTGCCATGTGTGCTGGGCGCTGCTGGCGGGCGGGCAATCGGCGGCCGTCGACGATGGCGAACCGAGCGGCACGGCCGGGCGGCCCATGCTCGACGTGCTGCGCCATCAGGACCTCGAAGGCGTGCTGGCGACTGTCGTGCGCTATTTTGGCGGCATCAAGCTCGGTGCGGGCGGCCTGGTGCGCGCCTACACGGACAGCGTGGCGCAAGCATTATTGCAGGCGGAAAAGACGGCCATCGTGCGCCAGCGCACCCTGCGCTGCACGGTACCGTATGCGATGGAAGGCATGCTGCGCCGCGAACTCGATGGCGCCGGCGCCACCCTGCTGAACGTGGCGCACGGGGAAGACGTGCTGTTCGACTTCAGCCTGCCTGAAACGGCGGCCACCGCCCTGCTCGCCCATCTGCATGAGGCGGGCAATGGGCGGATAGCCTGGCTGAAGGCAGAAGCCGAAGAGGAAGAATAAACCCTACAGGTCGCGCGGCCGCTTGATCTGCAACAAGATGAAATGCGTCCACGCCAGCGCCGGCAGCACCAGCAACAGCAGCATCAGTCCGGCCGGCATGTCCGGCACGAAACGTACGAAGCAGGCAAGGAAGCCGGCGATGGCCAGCCAGAAGCGCCAGTTGAATGCATAGGCCTTGCGCGCCACCGTCGCCAGCGCGATGCGCCAGAATTCCAGCAAGGCCCACAGGCCGCCCGTCAGCAGCAGCGCGGCCAGCGCATTGGCGCCGGGGGCGTCGGCCCAGGTACGCACCAGGTTGTACAGCAGCAGGGGATAGCCGGCCGTGATGGCCAGCGTGGCGGGGCCGGCGGCGATGACAGCTTCAAACAGCTGCCCTTTGGAACGATGATCCACTAAACCGTGCTCCTCAAGCCACGACGCCCGAATGGGCGGCGATCACTTGCAGCGCGCCGGCCGCATCCTGCGCCCACACGCGCGTAAAACGGAAGTCGCCATGCGTTTCCACGTCGTGATACTTGCCCGTCAGCTGCATGCGCACGGAGACCACGGCCACGTTGCCGTTGATGCGCACATGGAGCTCGGACGCGCGCAAGTCCGTGATGGCCAGCAGGCGTTGCTCGTGCGCGGCCAGGTCCGCATGCTTGCTCAGCAGATGACCCAGGTGATTGGTAAACAGTAGCTCGTCGGCCAGCAAGACATTCAGCGCGGCCACGTCGGAGGCCATCATGGCCAGGCGCAAGCGCTCTTCCGCATCCAGCACTTGTACTTCCGTTAAAGCATTCATTTTTTTCCTTATTAAAATCACGCGCGCATATTAACAAACGGGAAAACCATGCTGGCACGAAATAGCCAATTTCACAATCATCCTGAAGGCTTATGCCTGTGGAGCATATTTATATAGCGTAATATTCGCAGCAGTATCGCGTAAAACACCCCCATAGTACTGTACAGTGCTTGCCCTTTCGCCCCAGGCTGGGGCAGCAATGACTTGTAGTAAAGTGCTCTCCGCAGTCCCGAATAAAACCAAGATAAGGCCCCTTCATGGCAATTAACATCATTCTGAACCTGCTCGTTGCGCTGATCGTCTTCGCCTTCATGTTCCACCAGCAACGCAAACACGCGACGTTCACCGTGCGCGTCTTCACGGGCCTGGGCCTGGGCGTGCTGCTGGGCGCGGCCGTGCAGTGGCTGTACGGCGCCGGCTCGCCCGTCATCGCGGGTACCAATGAATACATCGACATCGTCGGCAGCGGCTACGTCAAACTGCTGCAGATGATCATCATGCCGCTGATCATGGTCTCCATCATCTCCGCCATTTTAAAGCTCAAGGATGCGAGTTCCCTGGGCAAGATCAGCGCGCTGACCATCGGCACCCTGCTCATTACCACCACGATCGCCGCCGCGCTGGGCATTTTGATGGCCAAGCTGTTCGGCCTGACGGCAGTAGGCCTGACCTCGAGCGCGGCCGAAGTGGCGCGCGGCGTGCAGCTGCAAGGCTCGCTGGAAACGGCGAAAGCCCTGTCCTTGCCGAAACTGCTGGTCAGCTTCGTGCCGACCAACCCCTTCCTCGACATGACGGGCGCGCGCAAGACGTCGACCATCGCCGTGGTCGTGTTCTCGATCTTCATCGGCATCTCGGCCACGGGCATCGCGGCGAAAAAGCCGGAAATTTTCGCCTCCTTCGAGCACTTCATGAAAGTGGCGCACGCCATCGTCATGCGCATGGTCACCCTGGTGCTGCGCCTGACGCCGTACGGCGTGTTCGCGCTGATGTTTGAAGTGGTGGCATCGTCGAGCTACACCGACATCTTGAAATTGATCAACTTCGTCGTCGCCTCGTACAGCGCGCTGATATTGATGTTCCTCGTGCACCTGGCCATCATCGCCGGCGTGGGCCTGAATCCGCTACGCTTCGTGAAAAAAGTCTTCCCCGTGCTGGCCTTCGCCTTTACCTCGCGCACCAGCGCCGGTTCGATCCCGATGAGCGTGCAGACGCAAACCCAGCGCCTGGGCACGCCGGAAGGCATCGCCAACTTCGCCGCCTCGTTCGGCTCGACCATCGGCCAGAATGGCTGCGCCGGCATCTATCCGGCCATGCTCGCCGTCATGATCGCCCCCACCGTCGGCGTCGATCCGTTCACCATCAGCTTCCTGCTGCCCTTGCTGGCCATCATCACCATCGGTTCCGTCGGCGTGGCCGGCGTGGGCGGCGGCGCCACGTTTGCCGCCCTGATCGTGCTGTCGGCGATGGACTTGCCCGTCGCGCTGGCCGGCTTGCTGATCTCCGTCGAACCGCTGATCGACATGGGCCGCACGGCCCTGAACGTGAGCGGCTCGATCACGGCCGGCACCGTCACCAGCCGGGTCATGGGCGAAACCGACCTGGCCGTCTACAACAGCGACGACGCGCCGGACCTGGATGAGGCGGAACACGCCGCCTAAAAGCCCAACGAGTTGCGCGCCGCGCCTTGCCGCTTTCGTCTATATTGGATCGCAATCAATACGGAGGAAGGCGCAAGGCGATGGAACAGAAATGGCCGCAACAAATCTGGATCGTGCGTCACGGCCAAAGTGCCGGCAACGTGGCGCGCGATGCCGCCGAAGCGGAAAAACAGTTATTAATCGCCATCGCCGAGCGCGATGTCGACGTCCCCCTCTCCGAGCTTGGCGCGCGCCAGGCGCAAGCCCTCGGCGACTGGTTCGCCACCCTCCCCCCTGAACAACAACCGACCGTCGTGCTGTATTCGCCCTACGTGCGGGCCCAGCAGACGGCGCAAGCCGTGCTGGCGCGCATCGATGCCGACAGCTTGGGCGCCGTGGTGGCCGACGAGCGCCTGCGCGAAAAGGAATTCGGCATCCTCGACCGCCTGACCGTGCACGGCATCGCCAGCAAGTACCCGGAATTGCACGAACAGCGCCAGCACGTCGGCAAGTTTTATTTCCGCCCGCCGGGCGGCGAAAGCTGGTGCGACGTCATCCTGCGCCTGCGCAGCGTGCTCGACACCATCACCCGCGAATACCGGGGCGAACGGGTGCTGATCGTCGGCCACCAGGTCATCGTCAATTGCTTCCGCTACCTGCTCGAGCGCTGCGACGAGCACGCCATCCTGGCCATCGACAAGGCGGCCGACGTGCCCAATTGCGGCGTCACCTCGTATGCCTTCAATCCCGCCCTGGGCAGACACGGCAAGCTGCAGCTGGACCTGTGCAACTTCGTCGCGCCGCTGGAAGCGGCCGGCACACCCGTCACGGCGCAGCCCGACATGCCGGCTGCGCCGAAATCCTGATCCTTCGGAGCTCATCCATGGACGCCATCGACATCACGCCCTCCCTGCTGCGCTCCTGGCCCCTGCCCATGCCCCAGCCCGATGGCGACAAGGAAGTGCGCGGCCATCTGCTGATCGTCGCCGGCTCGGAAGAAATGCCGGGCGCCATTGTGCTGGCAGCCACGGCCGCCCTGCGCGCGGGCGCGGGCAAACTGACCCTGGCGACGGGCGCGTCGGTGGCGGCGCAAGTGGCCGTCGCCATGCCCGAAGCGCGGGTCATCGGCCTGGACGAAACGGCGCAGGGCGGCTTCCGCCACGAGGCGCGCCACCAGCTGGCGCCGCTGGCCGGCAAGGTCGATGCCGTGCTCGTCGGGCCCGGCATGTGCGACACAGCCGCCAGCTGCGAGCTGATGCGCCACCTGCTGCCCCTGTTTTCCGGCAGCCGGCTGATCCTCGACGCCTGCGCCATGCAGGTCGTGCGCCAGCCGCCGCAGTTCCATTTTGAGCAGCCCGTGCTGCTGACGCCGCACGCAGGCGAGCTGGCCCAGCTGATGGGCCTGTCGAAGGATGCCGTGCTGGCCGACCCGCATGCCTGCGCCGTGGACGCGGCGCGGCGCTGGCATGCCATCGTCGCGCTGAAAGGCGCGCTGACCGTCATCGCCATGCCCGATGGCAGCACCTGGACGCATGCGGGCGGCAATATCGGCCTGGCCATTTCCGGTTCCGGCGACACCCTGGCCGGCATCATCACGGGCCTGGCCGCGCGCGGCGCACCGTTGGAGCAAGCGTGCGCCTGGGGCATCGCCCTGCATGCGCTGGCGGGCGAGCAACTGGCCTTGCGCTTCGGCATCCTCGGCTACCTGGCGCGCGAAATCCCGGCCGAGATTCCCGCCCTGCTGCGCAATCTGGCGGCATAAAAACAACAGCATAAGCATATCCAGAAAGAATCGTTAGCCTGGGCAACGGTCTCCCTTAAGCTCATTCAACTGTTTCCAGATGACTAAGTTTAAAGGACACCGCCTTGCATCCGCGCCATTCATACGCCTCCCCATCCATTCCCGCCACGCAGTTGCGCGCCATCGTGCTGGCCTGCGCCATGCTGGGCGCCGCACCCGCCTGGGCCCAGGCTGATGACACCGCCACCGGTGCCGCCACGCCAGCCGGCGCCAGCATCGACCAGGTCACCGTCGTCGGTTCGCGCGCGCGCAACCGCACCGTATTCGACAGCAGCGTGCCCATCGACCGCTTCGGCGCGCGTGAAGTGAGCAATGCGCTGGCCTCGGGCGACGTGGGCGCGGCCCTGCAAAACCTGTCGCCGTCGATCAACTTCCCACGCATTGAATCGAGCGGCGCGTCGGACTCCGTGCGCGGCATCCAGTTGCGGGGACTCGCGCCCGACCAGGTGCTGGTGCTGATCAACGGCAAGCGCCGCCACACGAGCGCCGTGCTGGACACGGAAAGCAGCTTTGCCGGCACCGTGCCGGTCGACATCAACGCCATTCCACCGAACGCCATCGACCACATCGAAATCCTGCGCGACGGCGCCGGCGCCCAGTACGGCAGCGACGCCGTGGCGGGCGTCATCAACATCGTGCTGAAAAAGGCGCGCACGGGCGGCGCCGCCTCCGTCAGCTACGGCGCCAACCACACGCATTTCGAGCCCACCGATCAAACCCTGACGGATGGCCAGACCGTCATCGTCAACGCCGACTATGGCGTGCCGCTGGGCGATACGGGCTATTTCCGCTTCGGCGCGGAAACGCGGCGCCGCTCGCCCACGGAACGGGCCGGCCCCAGCGACGCGGGCTGGACGTCCTACAACTTCACGCCGGCCGACCAGGCGCTCGACGGCAAGGTGGTGTTCAAGTCGGGCGACTCGCGCCAGCGCAACAACTATTTGTTCTACAACACCCAGCTCACCCTGGCCAGCGGCCTCGACCTGTACTCGTTTGCCACCCTCAACGAACGCACATCGGACGGCAGCGCCTACTTCCGCTATCCGGGCGACCCGTCGAACGTGCCGGCCCTGTATCCGCACGGCTACCGCCCCGTCACCAACGGCGACAAGCGCGACCTCAGCATCGTTGCCGGCGTGCGCGGCAGCGCGGGCGCGTGGAACTGGGACGCCAGCGCGCGCCACGGCAGCGACCGCTTTGACTACGGCGTGAGCCACTCCGTCAATGCTTCGCTGGGCGCGGCCAGCCCCACGCGTTTCAATCTGGCCGGTTTCGACTTCCGCCAGAATGCCCTGAACCTGGACGCCACGCGGACTATCGATATCGGCTTGCCCGCCCCCTTGAACGTGGCCGTGGGCGCCGAGTGGATGCGCGAAACCTACACCAGCTCGGCCGGCGATGCTGCCTCGTATGCGGCCGGCAGCTTCACCGATGCGCCACCGGGCGCGCAGGCGGGACCGGGCCTGCGTCCATCGGACGCCTACGACGGCAGCCGGCAAATCCGCTCCGTGTATGCGGATGTGGAAAGCGACCTCACGCCGCGCCTGCTGGTGGGCGCCGCCGCCCGCTATTCCGACTACAGCGACTTCGGCAGCGCCAGCACGGGCAAGTTGTCCACGCGCTATAAAGTCGCGGACAATTTTCTTGTGCGCGGCTCGCTGTCGAACAGCTTCCGCGCACCGGCCCTTGTGCAGACGGGTTTCCGCTTCGCCACCTTGAACTTCAACGCCGATGGCACGGCCCTGCAAACAGCGGCCCTGCTGCCGGCCAGCGACCCGCTGGCGCGCAGCTTCGGCGCACAACAGCTGAAACCGGAAAAATCGACCAACGTCTCGCTGGGCCTGGCCTGGAAACCGGCGACCGCCACCAGCGTGACGGTGGATGCCTACGTGATCCGCATCCGCGACCGCATCACGCGTTCGAGCGACTTGCAAAGCGACGCCGTCACGGCCTACCTGGCCGCGAATGGCCGCGACGATATCCAGTCCGTGGCCTACCTGGCCAACTTGCTCGACACGCGTACCAAAGGCCTGGACGTGGTACTGAACCACGACCTGGCCTTCACGTCAGGCAAGCTGAACCTGAATGCGGCCCTGAACCTGAACAAGACCAGTCTCGACAAGGTGCGCCAAAGTTCCGCTGCATTGAGCAGCATCGATCCGAGTCTGACCCTGCTGACGGAGACGAGTTTGTTCCGTATCAAACATGCGTCGCCCACCAGCAAAGTGATCCTCGGTGCCGACTGGCAGGCGGCAGGCTGGGGCGTACAGGCGCGCGCCACGCGCTTTGGCGAACTGAAAGATTTTTCGTACGACAGCGATGCGCCCCTGATCGACGGCATTCCCGCGCAGCGCTTCGGCGCCGTCTGGTCGCTGGACCTGGAAGGGCAATTGAAACTGAGCAAGCAACTGACGGTGAGCGTGGGCGGCAACAATATCCTCGACCGCTATCCGCAGCGCGTGCGGGAAACGAACAACGCCACGTATGGCGGCGCCCTGCCCTACAATTTCATCAACCCCATCGGCGTCAATGGCGCCTACTTTTACGCTAAATTAAGCTACACGTTCTGACACGGACAAGGATAAATCATGATCATCAAACGAATCTCCCATCTCGTCGCCGGTGCCTGCCTGAGCGCCCTCCTGCTGTCCAGTGCCCAGGCTGCCGCGCCGCTGGTGCTGATGACGGACTTCGGCACGGCCGACGGCGCCGTGTCCGCCATGCATGGCGTCGCCTATGGCGTCGATCCCCAGCTCACCATTTCGGACCTGACGCACCAGATTCCCGACTACGACATCTGGCTGGGCGCCTACCGTTTGTACCAGACGGCCAATTACTGGCCGCAAGGCACGGTGTTTGTTTCCGTCATCGACCCGGGCGTGGGCACGGCGCGCAAGTCGGTGGTGCTGAAAACCAAGGGTGGCCGCTACTTCGTGGGGCCGGACAACGGCCTGTTCACGTTGATCGCCGAGCGCGACGGCGTGGCCGAACTGCGTGAAATCGATGAAAAAGTCAACCGCCTGGCGGGCTCCGCCGAGTCCTACACTTTCCATGGCCGCGACGTGTACGCGTACGTGGGCGCGCGCCTGGCCTCGGGCGCCATCACCTACGAACAGGTGGGCCCGTCATTGCCTAGCGCATCCGTGGTCAAGATCGCGTACCAAAAACCCGTACGCGACGGCAATACCATCCGCGGCATCGTGCCCGTGCTCGATGTGAAATATGGCAATGTCTGGACGAATATCCCGAAATCGCTGCTCGACGAATTGCAGGTGAAGCTGCACGATCCGCTGCAAGTACGCATCCTGCACAAGGGCAAGCAAGTGGCCAAGGTCACGGCGCCGTTCGAGCACACGTTTGGCGGCGTCGCCAAAGGCAAGCCGCTGGTTTACCTGAACAGCCTGCTCGACGTGGCCGTGGCCATCAGCCAGGGCGACTTCGCCGCCAAACACCACGTCGAGTCAGGCGTAGATTGGGAAGTGGAAGTGAGCAAGGCCCCTGCCGTCAAATAAAGCCCTCGCCCGCGGCCGGGACGTCCTGTCCTGGCCCTTTCTTTCTCGTTCACGTGGCGCGTTTGCGCCATATCAAAACGGATCGCCGCTCCTACTGCCGATAGCCGTTGATTTGTAAATCCGGTGAACCTGTGCGCACCTGCCCACTCTAATTTTTTGCAAGCGATGCCAGCCTTGCTACGACGGCCTGCCCGCACCGTGGCAGGCAGTTGGCAAGGTATGACTACCCACGACAGCTTTCCAACGAGAAAGGAACAATCATGACGGCCCCACTCCCTAGCACCAGCAAGCTTGTCCTCGGCACCGCCATCGTCTGCGCGCTGCTGGGCGGCTGCAACAAGCATAACGAAACCACCACCGCCCCGGCCACGCCAGCTACGCCCGCCACCACGCCCGGCACGGGCGGCAGCGGCACCTCGGGTACCAGCGGCACCACCACGCCGGACACCACCACGCCCGCTACCCCATCCGTTGCACCGGGCACGACCACCAATCCCGACGGCACGACCACGCCGCCGACCACCACGCCCAACACGACGCCGGGTACCGGCACCGGTAACGGGACAGGGACAGGAACTGGCACAGGGGGCGGGACGGGCACAGGGACCGGCACCACCCCACCACGCGGCAGCTAAATACCGCCTGCGCTCCGCCCCGACGGCCGGCCGGGCTGCAAGCCCGTAGCAGAATACGCAACAAAGAGCCTTCCGATGAAGGCTCTTTTTATTGCAGAGCGCAACAATCTCGCAGCCACCGCGCCTCAGTGGGCCGGAACCGCCTTGCCAGCCCCCCGTGCGCTCAGCGCCTGGTGGTCCGCCGCCAGGAACAGATACATGGCGGGCACCACGAACAGGGTAAACAAGGTGCCAATGGACAGGCCCGTGAAAATCACCAGCCCCATCGCGTGGCGCCCGGCCGCGCCCGCGCCCGAGGCGATCACCAGGGGCAGCACGCCAAACACCATGGCGGCCGTCGTCATCAGGATGGGGCGCAGGCGCACGGCGGCCGCCTCCTCGACGGCCTCGCGCTTGCTCTTGCCTGTCTTTTGCAGCTGATTGGCCACTTCCACGATCAGGATGCCATGCTTGCTGATCAGGCCCATCAGGGTCACCAGGCCCACCTCCGTGTAGATATTGATCGACGCAAAGCCGAGGAAGATGAACATGGTGGCGCCAAACAGGGCCAGCGGCACGGAAACGAGGATCACGACGGGGTCGCGGAAACTCTCGAACTGCGCCGCCAGCGCCAGGAAGACGATCACCACGGCAAACAGCATGGTGACGATGAAGCCGCCCGATTCCTGCACGAACTGGCGCGACTGGCCCGCATAATCAGCCGTGTAGCCGCTGGGCGCCACCTGGGCCAGTGTGTCGCGCATGAAGCCCAGCACCTCGCCCTGCGAGGCGCCGGACACGCCGGAAAGCGTCACGGAATTGAGTTGCTGGAAGCGGTTGATCGACTCGGGCACGACGTCGTACTGGATATGCGCGACGGTACTGGCCGGTATCATCGTGCCGCTGGGCGTCTTGATGTGGAAATCCAGCACGGCCGACGGGTTCAGGCGGTCCACCTGCAGCACCTGCGGGATCACTTTATACGAACGCCCGGCGATGGAAAAGTAATTGACGTAGTTGCCGCCAAGAGCAGCGCCCAGTGCCTGCCCCACATCCTGCTGCGTCATGCCGAGCGCGGCGACACTGTCGCGGTCGATCACGACTGTCGCTTGCGGCTTGTCGATTTTCAAGTCCGTATCGATGAAATAGAACTTGCCCGATGAGCGCGCCTTCTCCAGCACCTGCTGCGCAATGGCATCGAGATTTTCAAACGGCTCCGTGGTAGAGATAACGAACTGCACGGGCAAGCCCGAAGAGCCCGGCAAGGCGGGAAACTGGAAGGCGGCCACGCGGGCGCCGGCGATCTTGTTCCAGCCCGCCTGCAAGTCTTGCTGCACTTCCTTGGCGCTGCGCGTGCGCTCGTTCCACGGCGTCATCAGCATGCCGCCAAAACCCGAGTTGACCGTCGGCACGCCCGTGATCTGGAACATCTGGCTGTATTCGGGCATGGCCTTGGCCACCTGGTAGATTTGCTCCGCATACACTTGCATCTGGTCCGACGTGGCCGTCGGGTCGCCCACCACCTGCGACAGCACGACGCCCTGGTCTTCCTCGGGAGCCAGCTCGGACTGCGACATCTTGAACATCAGCCCCAGCACCACCATCAATAGCGCCGCCATGACGATGAGCACCACCCAGGTGTCGAGCAGCGCATGCAGCAGGCGCTGGTACGTGTCGTGCACCTTGCCGAAGACGCGGTCGATGGCTTGCACGAAGCGGCCGCTATCCTGTTCCGGACGGAAAAAGCGCGAACACATCATGGGCGACAGGGTCAGGGCCACGATGCCCGACACGGCCACGGCGCCGGCCAGGGTGAAGGCGAATTCCGTGAACAGCGCACCCGTCAGGCCGCCCTGGAATCCGATGGGCACGTACACGGCGATGAGCACCACCGTCATGGCCAGAATCGGACTGCCCAGTTCGCGCGCCGCCAGCAGGCTCGCTTCCAGCGGCGGCTGGCCCTGCTTCATGTGGCGGTCCACGTTTTCCACCACGATGATGGCGTCGTCGACCACCAGGCCGATGGCCAGCACGATGGCCAGCAAGGTCAGCAAGTTAATGGAATAGCCGAGCGCCAGCATGGCCGTAAACGTGCCGATCAGCGATAGCGGCATGGCGATCACGGGCACGATCACGGCCCGCAGGCTGCCCAGGAACAGATAGATGACGATGGTGACGATCAGCAGCGCCTCGACCAGGGTCTTGATGACCTCCCTGATGGAGGTATTGATGAAGAACGTCGAGTCGTACACGATCTCCCCCGTCAGCCCGGCCGGCAGCTGGGACTGGATATCGGGAAAGCTGGCGCGCACGCGCTTGGCCACGTCGAGGATATTGGCTTCCGGCGCCACCTTGATGCCGATGAAGACGGAGCGCACGCCGCTGAAGGCCACGTTGAAATCATAGTTTTCCGAGCCCAGCACGACGGTGGCCAAGTCTTCCAGCCGCACGATGGAGTCGCCGCTGCGCTTGACGACAAGCTTCCTGAATTCCTCGACCGAATGCAGGTCCGTGCCCGCCGTCAGGGGAACGGTCACCATCTGCCCCTTGCTGGACCCCAGCGCGGCCAGATAATTGTTATTGCCCAGGGCAGTGCTGACCTCGGCCGCCGTCACGCCGAACGCGGCCATCTTGTCCGCATCGAGCCAAGCGCGCAGCGCGAACAGGCGCGCGCCCAGCAGTTCCGCCGTCTGCACGCCGCTGATGGAATCGAGCTTGGGCTTGACCACGCGGCTCAGGTAATCCGTCACATTATTCGTCGGCAAGGTCTTGCTGTAAAAGCCCAGGTACATCGCGTCCGTCGTCTGCCCCATCTGCACCGTCAGCACGGGCGTCTGCGCCTGGGCGGGCAGCTGGTTCTTCACGGAACTGACCTGGGTGTTAATTTCCGTCAAAGCCCGGTTCGCGTCGTAATTGAGGCGCAGGGTGGCCGTGATGGTGGACACGCCGCTGCTGCTCGACGAAGACAGGTAATCGATGCCCTGCGCCTGGGCGATGGCCGATTCCAGCGGCTGCGTAATGAAACCGGCCACCGTCTGCGCGTCGGCGCCGTAATAGGTGGTCGAGATCGTCACGACGGCGTTCTGCGTCTTCGGATACTGGTTGATGGGCAGGCTGAACAGGGAGCGCAAGCCCAGCACCACCAGCAGCAGGCTCACCACCATCGCCAGCACGGGCCGGCGGATAAAGAGATCGGTGAAGTTCATGGCGGCGCCTCAATGTTCTTGCGGCGTGGGCTGCGGATTGTTGCGCGGCTCGACGACGTTGCTGATCACCACGGGACTACCGTTCTTGAGCTTGATCTGCCCGCTGGTGACGACTTGCTGCCCCTCGGTGAGCCCCGTCAGCACGGCCACCTGGTCGCCGCGCGTTTCGCCCGTCGTGACGAACACTTGCCGCACCACCAGCTCGCCCGCCTTCGGCGGTGAGGCGGCGGGAGCGGCGCCGCCCGGCGCGGCGGCCTTGGGCGCCTGCTGCGCCGGCTGCACGACGAAGACGGTGGAACCATACGGGTTGTAGGTGATCGCCGTCTGCGGCAAAGTCAGGTACTGTTTCTTTTCTCCCACCTCCACCTTGACGTTGGCAAACATGCCCGGCAACAACTGCCGCTGGGGATTGGCCACCGTGGCCTCCACCTGCACATTGCGCGTGGCCGGGTCGACCTTGGAACTGATGGCGCTGACCTTGCCCGCAAACGCCGTGTTCGCATGCGCATCGCTGGACAGGTTCAGCACCTGTCCCACCTGCAGCCCGCCCAGCTGCTTTTGCGGAATATAAAAGTCCACATAGATGGGATCGATGGTTTGCAAGGTGACGATTTTGTCGCCGGGATTCAAATACTGGCCCGGGTTGACCGTGGTGATGCCGAGCTTGCCCGCGAACGGCGCGCGGATGGTCTTCTTCTCCACCAGCGCCGCCTGCTGGGCCGCCAGTGCCTGCTTGCTTTTCAGGTCGGCCACGTCGTTGTCGACCTGCGCCTGGCTGATCGCCTGCACGGCAAATTGCTGGCGGTCGCGCGCCAGCACGGACGCGGCCAGTTCGGCCGCCGCCTCCAGGGCGCGCAGCTGCGCCAGGTCGGCATCGGCATTCAGCTGCAGCAGCACTTGCCCCGCCTTCACTTCCTGGCCGGACTTGAAATGGATGGATCTGACGAGGCCGGCGATTTCGCTCGTCACGTCGACGCCGCGCACGGCCACCAGGGTGCCCACGGACGCCAGGTGCGGCTGCCACTCGACCTTGCGGATGACGGTCGCCGACACCGTTTCCGGCGCGGGCTTGGGCGAACTGGCCATGAGCTGGCGGATGTGCAGGAAAAATCCCAGCGCCAGCAGGGCAATCAACAGCACCACCGCCCCCAGCATGATGAGCATGCGTTTCGTGCGTTTCGTCATGGATACGCTCCTTGTTGTTGCTTGCGGCTGCCATTGCGCGTGTCGTGTTGCAAGACCTTGCCTTGCCAGCCCGTCAGTCTGCCGCCATGGAAACGGCCTGCAACGCAGGACGGTTCCACCAGCCGCCGCCCAGCGCCTGGAACAGCGCTGCGCTATCGGCATAGCGGGCCGCCTGCGCCTGTACCAGCCCCACCCTGGCCTGCTGGTAGGTGCGCTGGGCGTCCAGCAGGCTCAGGTAGCTGATGGCGCCCAGCTTGAATTGCTGCGTACTCAGCGCCAGCGATTCGCTGGCCAGCGCCTCCACCTCGGCTTGCTGCTGCAAGGCGGCGGCATCGGCCTCGAGGGCGCGCAAGCTGTCCGCCACATTCTGGAAGGCGGCCAGCACGGTGGCGCGGTAATCGGCCGCCGCGCCCTCGTAGGCGGCGATGGCGGCACGCCGCTGGGCGCGCAATGCGCCCCCATTGAAAATAGGCTGTGCCAGCCCGGCCGCCACGCCCCACACGGCAGAACTGGCGTGCAGCAGCGCGGGAACGCTGGTGGCCAGCGCGCCGGCATTGCCCGTCAGGGTGAACTGGGGATACATGGCTGCCGTGGCGACGCCGATCTGCGCGCTGGCTTGCTGCAGCAGCGCTTCGCTGGCGCGGATGTCGGGACGCTGGCGCACCAGGGCCGACGGCAGGGAGACGGGCAAGTCCTGCGGCAGGCGCAGCGACGCCAGATCGAATTCAGGCATGCCGGGCTCGCTGGGCAAGCGGCCCGCATACACGGACAGCTGGTGGCGCGTCAGGGCCAGCGCCTTTTCCAGCGGCGGCACGCTGGCCCGCGTCTGCGCCACCGTGTTGCGCTGGACCAGCACCGTAGCGCGGCCGATGGCGCCGAAGCGCAATTGCTGCTCGATCAGGTCCAGCTGCTTTTGCTGCGCGTCGAGTATTTCGCCGGTGGCCTGCAGCTGGGCGCGCAACGACGCTTCGCGGATGGCCGCCGTCACCAGGTTGGCCGTCAGGGCCAGGTACACGGCTTCGAGCTGATACTGCCGATAGTCGACCAGCGCTCGCAAGCCCTCCAGCTGGCGCTTGTTGCCGCCGAATACATCCAGCGCATACGACACATTCACCGAGGCATTGTACAAATTGAGGACGCCGCCTGCCCCTTCCAGGCTGCTGTTTTTTTCGCGGCTGACGCCCAGCCGGGCGCCCACTTCGGGATACAGCAGGCGGCCGGACAGGGTGCGGTAGTTTTCATCGGCCTGGCGCAGGGCCGCCTGGGCCGACGCCAGGCCCGGACTGCGCGCGAGGGCGCCGCGCACGAGCTGGTCCAGCGCCGGCGACTGGAACAGCGACCACCATTGCGCGGGAATATCCTGGCCCGGCACGAAGCGCTGCGCCTGGCCGGCGGGACCAGGGGCGGCCACGGTGTGCGCCGGCAACGGTGCCGGCGTGTAGCGGTCGCCGCCGGGGGCGGCGGGAGGCCGGAAGTCCGGCCCGACGGCGCAAGCGGCCAGCAGGCATGCCATGAGGATGCCGAGTATGGGCTGCCGGATGCTGAAGAACATGGTGCTGGTCCGTTACGTTGCCGTGCCACATTGCCGTTGAAAAATATCGCAAAAGTATCGCGATACCAGGCTGGCGATCCTGCCCACCCGTCCTACGATTGTAGAGCACCGGACGTAAAAAGAGCCTTCCGAAGAAGGCTCTTTGACCTGGCACAAGGATTGCGCAGCCGAGGCTGCCTAACTTACTTTTGCAGGCTGACCGACGCCGCTTTCGGCGCGCGGCGTCCCATCAGGAACAGCACGGCCTTCTTCAGCATGCGGTAGACGAAGCGCACCATCAGCAGGGTCAGCACGCATTCGATCAGGGTCAATATCATGGCCACGACCACGGGCATGCGCGCGGCGCGGCGGTGGAACTTGGCCACGGCGCCATCGCGGGCGATTTCGATGCTGTCATAGAAGGTCGGCACGACCAGCAGGGTCAGAATCGTCGAGGTGATGGTGCCGCCGATGATGGCGATCGCCAATGGACGGTAGAACTCGCCACCCTCGCCCAGGCCCAGCGCCACGGGGAACATGCCGGCGATCAGCGCGAACGTCGTCATCAGGATGGGGCGCAGACGCATGCGGCCCGCATACATGAGCGCATCTTCGCGGCCATGGCCTTCTTCCTCGCGCTTGCGCGCCGCGTCGAGCAGCAGGATGGCGTTCTTGGCGACCAGGCCCATCAGCATGATGATGCCGATAAAGCTCATCAGGTTGAGGGTGTTGTTCGTGATCACCAGCGCCACCACCACGCCGATCAGACTGAGCGGCAAGGACATCATCACGGCCACCGGCGCCGTGAAGGAACCGAACTGCATCACCAGGATCAAATACATCAGGCCGATACCCATCACCAGCGCGATCAGCATTTCCGTGAACAGCTCCTGCTGGTCCTGGCCGGCGCCGCCCAGCGCCAGGCCGTAGCCGGGCGGGAAGTCGATGGAGTTGGCCAGCTTCATGGCGTCGCTCGTCACTTCGCCATTCGAACGGCCCTGCGCATTGGCCGACACGGTGATCGTGCGCTTGCCATTCTTGTGCTCGATACCGGACGGGCCCTTGCCCATGGTAATGGTGGCGATCTGGTCGAGCGGCACCATTTGCGAGGTGCCCGTCACGCTGATCGGCAGGCGCTCGATGTTTTCCGATGCCACGCGGTCGTCGGGATGCAGGCGCACGGCCACGTCGCGCGTTTCGCCCGTCGGATCGACCCAGTCGCCCACTTCCACGCCGGCAAAGGCCACGCGCAACGATTGCGCCGCATCATTGACGGAAATGCCCATCGAGTTGGCCAGACCGCGGTTGAGCTCGATCTGCAGCTCGTTCTTCGGGTCCTGCTCGGACAAGCCCACGTCGACGGCGCCGGGAATGGCGCGCAGCTTGTCCATGTAGGCGTTGGTAATTTCCATCAGTTTACGCGAATCGGGACCGGTGAATTCCACCTGGATCGGCTTTTGCGAACCGTTGCTCAAGTCGTCCTGCACCACGTATTCGGCGCCCACCAGGCGCGACATCTTCTCGCGCAGCTCGACGGCGATTTCCTTGGCCGAACGCTTGCGCGTGTTGCGCTTGCCGATATCGACATACACACGGCCGCCGCCCGCATTGATGGAGCTGTTGGTATCCTTGGTTTCAGGCAAGGTGCGCGCCAGCACGGCCGCCGCTTCCAGTTTCAGACGCGAATACTCGATGCTGCTCGACGATGGCGTGCGCACATTGATCATCAGATTGCCCGAATCGGATGCAGGCAAGAAACTCGTGCCGCCGTGCGTGATGTGCAGGGCGATGGCGCCCGCCAGGCTGATGACGGCGATGAAGGCCATCCAGCGGCGGTGGTGCAGGGCCCAGGCGATCACGCGGCCATAGCGGTCGGCCTGATGGTCGAACCAGTGGTTGAATTTATCGAGCACACGGCCGATGCCTTTTTTCGGCGCCGAGTGTTCCTCGACCGGATCGCCCCAGTAGGCCGACAGCATCGGGTCGAGCGTAAACGAAATGCCCAGGCTGACCAGCACCGAGCACGTCACCGTCAAGGCAAACGGACGGAACCATTCGCCCGAGATCCCCGGCATGAAGGCCACGGGAATGAAGACGGCAATGATCGAGAAGGTCGTGGCGGCCACTGCCATGCCGATCTCGGCCGTACCTTCCAGCGCGGCCGTGCGGCGGTCCTTGCCCATCTGCATGTGGCGCACGATGTTTTCACGCACGACGATGGCGTCATCGATCAGCACGCCGATGGCCAGCGACAGGCCCAGCAGGGTCATGAAGTTCAGGGTAAAGCCGCACAGCCACACGGCGATGAAGGCGGCAATCACGGACGTGGGCAGGCTCAGCGCCGTGATCAGGGTCGAACGCCACGAGTTCAGGAAGGCGTAGACGACGAAAATCGTCAGCACGGCGCCCAGGACCAGCGATTCGATCACATTGTTCAAGCTATGCTGGGCGTTTTCGCCGCCATCGCGCGTCACTTGCAACAAGGTGCCTTTCGGCAAAGTCTTGTTGATGTCCGCCACCATGTCGCGGATCTTGTTGGCCACGCTGACGGTGGACGCGTCGCGCACGCGGGTGATCGAAATGCCCACGTTGGGCTTGCCGCTGCGCATGCTCAGGCTGTTGACTTCGGCAAAGCCGTCCTCGATGGTGGCCACTTGGGCCAGGCGCACGATTTCCTCGCCGCGGCGCTTGATCACCACTTTCTCGAAGTCGCTTGGCGACTCGATGCGGCCCACGAGGCGGATGCTTTTCTCGTCCAGGGTGCCGCGCACCTTGCCGACGGGGGCATTCGTGTTCTGGTTGCGCAGGGCGGTGACGACGTCGCTGACGGACACATTGTATTCACGCAATTTTTCCGCCCGCAACAGCACGGACAGTTCGCGCTTGAGCGAGCCACCCACGTTGACCAGCGCCACGCCATCGACGGTGCGGAAGCGGTCCGACAGCACGTCCTCGGCCAGGCGCGAAATTTCCGCATGGCTTTGCGAGTTCGACGACAGCGCCAGCTGCATGATCGGCTCGGCAGCCGGGTCGATGCGCTGCAGGATAGGCTCGCGCATTTCCGTCGGCAACTTGTAGCGCACGGCGGCAATCGCATTGCGGATATTGTCGGACGCTTCGATCAAATTGGTATTGAAGGAAAACTTCAGGAAGATGCTGGCCGCACCTTCATTTGAATCGCTGTTGACTTCGGTCACGCCGGAAATGCTTTGCAGCGACTTTTCCAGGCGGTTCACTACTTCTCGCTCGACCGTGTCGGGCGATGCGCCAGGGTAAGGAATGCTGACGACGATGAACGGCACTTCGACGTCCGGATTCTGGTTGACGCGCAGTTTCTTGAGCGCCAGCAAGCCGACGCACATCATCGCCAGGATCAGGACAATGGTGGCGGTGGGCCGCTTGATACTGAAATCGGAAAGGAACATGGCTTAGTTTCCTTTACCGGCAACGGCGGCGCTGCTGCTGGCCATGGCGGCTGCCGGTACGGCCTTGGCTGCCGTCAATTCCACTTTCTGCCCATCCTTGAAGGTCGAACCGGGCGTGCGCAGCACGGTGTCGCCGCTGGCCAGGCCGCTTTGCACTTCCCACTGGCCCGTGCGCACGTCGCGCGCACCGATGCGCAGTGTGACTTTATGCAAGGCCTTGTCCTTGACTTTCCACGTGTACGTGACGTCGCCGGCCTTCACCAGAGCCGAATCGGGGATCATCAGCGCGCTGACGGTTTCCGTCTCGATGCGCCCTTCCGCGTACAGGCCGGCCACGCGCGGCTGTTGCTTGTCATTGAAATCGACGAGCACGGCCACCTGGCGCGTGACGGCGTTCGCGGCAGGATCGACGCGGCGCACCTTGCCCGCGAAATCCTGGCCGGGATAGCCATTGATGCGGAACAGCACGGGCTGGCCCACCTTGACGACGCCGATCTTGTCGGCCGATACCAGGCCCTCGAGGCGCATGCTGGTCGGATCGATGACCTTGATCAATTCCTTGCCGATTTGCGCCGTATCGCCATTCGATACCTTGCGCTCGCTCACGATGCCGTCGAACGGCGCGCGCACGAGGGTGCGCTGCAGCTGCTGGCGCGCCTGGGCGGCGCGGCTCTTCGCGGCGGACAAATCGCTTTGCGCATTGTTGCGGCGGATTTCCGCGTCTTCCAGCGCCTGCGTCGACGTCATGCCCGAGGCGCGCAGGGTTTTCATGCGCTGGAACATGCGTTCGGACTGCTCCAGCACCTGGCTCGAGGCGCGGCTGGCTTCCTCGGCCGAATTGAGGCTGTCGCGGATGGCCGTTTCGTCCAGGCGCACCAGCACGTCGCCCCGTTTGACGATTTCGCCGTTTTCCTTCATCACCTGGATCACCACGGCCGACACTTCGGCGCGCAAGTCCGCGTTGCGCTCGGGCTGCACGGAGCCGGTGATGACGGGGCCCGATGCCAGCGCATTGCTCTGGATGGTCAGCAAGTCTTCCGGGGACACCAGCAGATTGACGCTAGCGCCCGCCTGTTCCTTGCCATCCTTGCCGCCCTTGCCGGGATCTTTGGACTCTTTGCCACAGGCGGCCAAGGCAGAAGCAATTGCCAGAACAAACAGGGTTTTGCGCAACATGGGTAATTCTCCGGATAGATAGCGCCACGGCCGTCCCGGCGGCCCGGATAGGGCTGCAGGCGATGGCAGGCATATATTTTTATTAAAACCACAAGCGCCAAAGTATCCATGAGCGCATCCGGCCATGTCAATCGGCCGTTTCCTGTAATGCTTTAATCAGTGGATGAAACGTAGTTTTTGCGCCCTGAAACGCAAAACCCCGCCTTGAAGCGGGGTTTTGACTAGAGGAAACGAGTGCTTAGCGGGCAAACACGTAGTTGATCAGGAAACCGATGGCCACGCCCGTGCACAGGCCGCCGGCGATTTCCACCAGGGTATGGCCCATGCGCTCGCGCAAGGTCTTGTGCGCGGGGCTGGCCGCTTCCCCCGCCAGGCGGTTGATGGCGGCCGCCTGCTTGCCCACGTGCTGGCGCAGGCTGTTGGCGTCGATGATGACGATGAAGGCCAGGGTCACGGCCACGCCGAAGGCGGGATGGCCTATGCCTTCGCGCAAGGCGATCAAGGTGGCCATGCTGGACACGACGGCGCTATGGTTGCTGGGAAAGCCGCCATTGCCGACCAGGCCGAACGCCCATTGCCGCGTGCGGACACTGTTGATCAGGAATTTGATCGGTCCGACCAGGATCCAGGTGATCAGGGGCGTGACGAGGTAAGCGATATCCACGGGGTATTCCTTCTTCTATATATGTCGAGAGTGTGCAAGAGACTGCGGCAGCCGGATGGGCGCGCCGCAATTATCGCAGATCGTCCGCGCCAGCAGAACTGTCTGTCGCCGGTCTATAAAACGCCGCCCCGGGCGGCAACTAATATAAAATCATGGCATATACAATAATTGACGTATATCAACACTGAGCGCGGCGCGCACAGCGGCGCGGATAATCAAACGTCTTTCACTTGCAACGGGGTACTCATGCGGCATTTCAGAATTTCCTTTTTAGTCACTTTTATCCTGATGGCGGTGTCGGGCTGGTGGGGTTACAGCCATGGCGGCATGCCCGGCCTGATCAATGCGCTGTGGATCACGGGCGTGCTGGGCGTCATGGAAGTGTCGCTGTCGTTCGACAATGCCGTGGTGAATGCCTCCGTCTTGCGCCACTGGAATGAATTCTGGCAAAAACTGTTCCTCACGGTCGGTATCCTCGTGGCCGTTTTCGGCATGCGGCTGCTGTTCCCACTCGTCATCGTATCCGTCGCCACGGGCCTGGGCCTGGTCGACGTGTGGACCATGGCGACCACGACGCCGGACGTGTATGCCAAGCACCTGACGGACAACCACGCGCAAGTGGCGGCCTTCGGCGGCGCCTTTTTGCTGCTGGTGTTCCTGAACTTCCTGTTCGACGACGAGAAGGAATTGCACTGGCTGGGCTGGGCCGAGGAAAAAGTCAACGCGCTGGGCACGGAAAGCCTGGCCGTCCTGATCACCATGGGCGCCGTGGCCGCCTGCGTGGCGATGGGTCCTGCGCAAGCCAAATACAGCGTGCTCGCCTCGGGCATCGTCGGCATCGCCGTCTACATCGGCGTGAACTGGATCAGCGGCTTGCTGGAAGAAGGCGAGCCGGACTTGCAGGATGACGCAGAAGAAAGCGCCGCGCCAGCCAAGAACGGCAATGGCGACCTGGTAAAAACGGTGGCGCGCGGCAGCATCGGCGGCTTCCTGTACCTGGAAGTGCTGGACGCCTCGTTCAGCTTTGACGGCGTGATCGGCGCGTTCGCCATCACCAACGACGTGGTCATCATCATGCTGGGCCTGGCCATCGGCGCCATGTTCGTGCGCTCGATGACGGTGTACCTCGTGCACAAGGGCACCCTGGACGAATTCGTCTACCTCGAGCACGGCGCCCACTATGCGATCGGCATCCTCGCCTTGATCATGCTGGCGTCCGTCAAGTACCATATTCCGGAGTGGTTCACGGGCCTGTCGGGCGTGGCCTTCATCCTGGTCTCGCTGTGGTCGTCCTTGCGTTACCGCAAACGGCACGCGGCACAAGCTTGAAATCGGGGGTTCCGCCCCCAATTGAGAGAGTGATGGCACGAGCGCCTTGCGCTCATCCCATGAAGGCATGATCAAGTTTAATTATTTAAGGAGCACCACATGGCAATCAGTTTGCAAAAAGGCGGCAACGTCAACCTGAGCAAGGAAGCACCGAACCTGAAGAAGATCATCGTCGGCCTCGGCTGGGATCCTCGTTCGACGGATGGCGCCACCTTCGACCTTGACGGCAGTGCATTCCTCCTGAAAAGCGACGGCAAAGTCCGTGGCGACTCTGACTTCATCTTCTACAACAACCTGAAGTCGACCGACGGCTCCGTCGTGCACACGGGCGACAACACGACCGGTGAAGGCGAAGGCGACGATGAGCGCATCGAAATCGACCTGACCCGCGTACCTGCCGACATCGACCGCATCAGCATCACCGTCACCATTCACGACGCCGACGCGCGCCGCCAGAACTTCGGCATGGTCTCGAAAGCCTTCATCCGCTGCCTGAACGCGGAAGGCGAAAAAGAAATCGCCCGCTACGACCTGTCCGAAGACAGCTCGACGGAAACGGCGATGATCTTTGGCGAAATCTACCGCTACAACGGCGAATGGAAGTTCAAGGCCATCGGCCAGGGCTTCAACGGCGGCCTCGGTCCCCTCGCCCGCTCGTTCGGCGTCAACGCTTAAATTTACGCTCGTTAAACCTGCTGCGCCGCGCATCGAGCGTGCGCGCGACGGTTTTCCGGGGTGAATTGCACTTTTGTCATATCATTACTGCCGCCTGCACAGATCAGGCGGCTTTTTTTTGGAGATTTATCATGCCAGTATTTAGTGTCACGGGCGACGTCGATCCCTTCCTGCACGTCAGCATGAAGCAGGGCGAAACCATCTATTGCGAATCCGATGCGATGGTGATGATGGAAACGGCGCTCGATTTGAAGGGCAAGATGACGGGTGGCCTGGGCAGCGCCATCATGCGCCGCTTCGCCAACGGCGAATCATTCTTCCAGCAGCACATCGAAGCGGTGCGCGGCAGCGGCGACTGTTTGCTCTCGCCCACCCTGCCGGGCGCCATCGAAGTGGTCGACGTGGGCGCGCGCCAGTACCTGCTCAACGACGGCGCCTTTGTCGCCGCCACCTCGGGCACGGAAATGAAAGTGCGCACGCAAAGCATCGGCAACGCCTTGTTCGCCCAGTCGGGCGGCTTCTTCGTCATGGAGACGGCCGGCACGGGACAAGTGGTGGTGTCGGGCTTCGGCTCCATGTTCCAGCTCGACGTCGAGCCGGGCAAGGACGTCGTGATCGACAATTCCCACGTCGTGTGCTGGGACAACAGCCTGAAGTACGAGATTTCCGTGACCACGGGCGGCGGCTCGGGCGGCGGCGGCATCGGCGGCTTCCTCGGCAATATCGTCAACAGCGTGACCAGCGGCGAAGGCATCGTGCTGCGCTTTTCCGGCTCGGGCAAGGTGTTCATCTGCTCGCGCAACCGCGACGCATTCCTCAAGTGGACGGCCAGCGGCAAGGCTGGCTGATTCCCAAACGCCCGCCAAAACCGTCGCGAGCGGATGGGGACGTGGCCGAGAAGCGCAACTGTGCGGAGGCACAGTGAGCATCGCAGGCCGCGTCCACGACGCGCAGCAGGTTTGGGCTGGCGTTTTTCTAAGGCCATGTTAAGTTTTTCTGGCTACACTGCCCGCGCGCGCACCTGCGCGCGGCTTCTCCTATTTCCACCCGGTCCCCGTACATGCAAAGAGTCTGGTTCAACAAAACATTTTCCTCGGTCGGCACGGCGATGCGCCTGATCCGCGAAGCCGATATGGCCGCCACCAGTGGCGCGCCCCGCTATCACATCGTGTGCAGCAATACGAACGCGCATGCGGCCGCCTTTTTGTCGGCGCACGAATACGCGGTCGAACCGTCGGGCCTGACGGGCCACAACTATGTCGAGTGGTGCCTGGAATTTTGCCGCGACCGGGGCATCACGATTTTCTGGCCCGGCAAGGAAGCGGGCCTGATCGGCAGCGCCAGCGCGCGCTTCGCCGCCATCGGCACGCGCGTGCTCAGCGTGGCCAGCGAAGACACCCTGACCCTGATGCATGACAAGGCGCGCTTCTGCGAGGGCCTCGACCTGCCCATGGCGCGCCCGGCCGACTACCGCGCCGTCACCACCATTGAAGAATACGACGCCGCCTACGCCGAACTGCGCCCCCGCTACCCTAAGCTGTGCATCAAACCGTCCGAATCCGTGTATGCCCTGGGCTTTGCCATACTCGATGAAGAACGCACCAGCGCCCAGCTGCTGCTGGCCGGCGCCGCCTACCAGATCAATGCGCAGGAGCTGCGCGCCGGCCTGGCGCAGATGGGTACATTTAAAACCCTGCTGCTGATGGAATACCTCGACGGCCACGAATACAGCGCCGACTGCGTCGCCGACCAGGGCAAGCTCATTTGCGCCGTGCCGCGCAAGAAGCTGCATGGGGGCGGCAGCGGCCAGCTGATCGAACTGCGCGCCGACCTGCTGGCGGCCTGCGACAAACTGGCGCGCGACTACCGGCTCAATGGCGTGTTCAACATCCAGTTCCGCGAAGGGGCGAACGGCCTGGCGCTGCTGGAGATCAATCCGCGCATGTCGGGCGGCATCGGCATGGCCTGCGCGGCCGGCCCCAACCTGCCCTACCTGGCGCTGGCCGGCTTCGACCACGGTTTCGACAAGCTCGCCGTGCCCGCCATCCGCGAGGGCATGCGCGTGGGCGAAGCCGCCTATGCCGTGGAGCTGCCATGAACCTCGTCAAGCAGCAAATGCCCACGGGCGAGCTGACCCTGAAAGTGGACGAGGCGCGCTTTCCGCTGGACTGGCTGATCGGCTTTGCCGCGCGCGCCAACGCCAAACGCGGCTTTTTGTTCCTCTCGAAGGTGCTGGGCAAGCACTGGCCCGTCACGCCGCGCGCCATGCAAGCCATCCACGACGACCTGGCCGCGCAGATTCCCCCCAGCCTGCCCGGCCCCGTCGTCTTCATCGCCATGGCGGAAACGGCCGTCGGCCTGGGCCAGGGCGTGTTCGAAGCGTGGTTGCGCGCCAACCCCGGCTCTTCCTGCAAGGCTCTGTTTTTGCACAGCTCGCGCTACCGCGTGGGCACGGTGCCCTTCTTCGAATTCGAGGAATCGCACAGCCACGCGCCGCGCCAGTTTTTGCATTTGTCGGACGCGGCCAGCGCCCTGTTTTCCACGGCCCGCAGCCTGGTGCTGATCGACGATGAAGCGTCGACCGGCAACACCTTCGCCAACCTGGTGCAAGTGTGCCGCGCGCGCTATCCGCAACTGGAAAAGCTGCACCTGGGCGTGATCACCAACTTCATGGGCCAAGCCGCCAACGCGGGCTTGAGTGAGCGTTTCGGCCTGCCCACGACCATCGGCGCGGCGCTGTCCGGCCACTACGCCTTCCAGGCCGGCGATGCGCCAGCCCCCGTGGCGGCCAGCGCGCAGCGCTTCGAGGCGAATGAAGAACGGGGTGCCAGCCCCGCCTTTGGCCGCATCGGCGTGGGACGCGCCCTGGCGCCGCCGCAGGGCCTGGCGGTGCAGCTGGCGCAGGAAATCGGCGCCGGCGATTCCGTGCTGGTGCTGGGCACGGGCGAATTCATGCACCCGTCGTTTTTGCTGGCGCGCGAACTCGAAGCGCTGGGCAAGAACGTCGTGGTGCAGTCGACCACGCGCTCGCCCATTTTGTCGTGGGGCTCCGTCGGCCATATCGTCCACTGCGACGACAATTACGGCGAAGGCATCGCCAATTACCTGTACAACGTGGCGCCTGGCCAGTACCAGCACGTGTTCATCTGCCATGAAACCCCGACCAGCCCCGCCCTCATGCAACTCGCCGGCCAATTGAACGGCCGCCTGTTCCACTTTCAGTCAGAGACCAAAATTGAAGAAATTCCTGTTTGTTGATCTGGACGACACACTGTTCCAGACCCCGAAAAAATGCCCTGGCGAGACCGATTTGCAAGCGGCCGCCTATCTGAAAAATGGCGACGCCTGCTCGTTTACGACGGCGCGCCAGCGCGCCTTCTTTGAATTCGCGCAAAGCGGCATGACATTGATCCCCGCCACGGCGAGGAATGGCGACGCATTCCGCCGTGTCGACCTGCCGTTTACCAGCTACAGCGTGCTCGATTACGGCGGCATCGTGCTGCAGCCGGGCGGCGCGCTCGACGCTGGCTGGCTGTCCCTGATGCAGAACGACATGCAGACGGCCCTGCCCGGCCTGCGGGACGCCATGCGTATCATCGACGATTTTCAAATCAAGACGGGCATGCCTTCGCGCGCGCGCCTGATCGAGGATTACAACACGCCGTTCTACATTGTCGTAAAGGACCATGAAGCGCGCGGCGAGCGCCTGGCCGACATCGAGGAGCAAGTGCTGCAGCAGTGGATCGCCGGCGAAGGCGCCGACTACTTCATCCACCGCAACGGCAACAACCTGGCCGTGCTGCCGAAAACCTTGAACAAGGCGCGCGCCGTGGCCTACCTGCGCGCGGAACTGGAAGCCGAACATGGCCCCATCGTCAGCTTCGGCATGGGCGACAGCCGTTCGGACGCCCGCTTCATGGCCGCCTGCGACTACGCCATCATCCCCAACGGCACCCAGCTGGCGGCCCTCACGGTGGCGGCGCTATGACCGACAGCACGCTGCATTTCAGCGGCAGCTACCGCCAGGAAGACGTGGAGTTTCTGTTGACGCCGATGGCGCTCGAACCCATCCTCGACCTGGCCGAAAAAGAGCGCTTGATCCAGTCGGGCCAGCGCCATTACAGCGAGATGCTGTCGCCGGAATCCCTGCCTTCGCCCGCCTACCTGGCCCTGTTCCAGAACGCGTTCGCGGCCAACCGCCTGCAGATGGCACGCGACTGCCTGCGCCTGGCCGCCCTGATCGCGGCGCGCCGCACGGGGCCCATCACGCTCGTGTCGCTGGCGCGCGCCGGCACGCCCGTGGGCGTCATCCTCGGGCACTTGCTGCGCCAGGTCTTCCAGCGCGAGTGCAGCCATTATTCCGTCTCCATCATCCGCGACCGCGGCATCGACGCGAACGCCCTGCAGCACATCCTGGCGCAGGGCCATGCGGCCGACTCCCTCGTCTTCGTCGACGGCTGGACGGGCAAGGGCGTGATTTCGCGCGAGCTGCGCCAGACGGTCCACGATTTCAACGCGGCCAATGGCACGGCGATCGATGGCGGCCTGTTCGTGTTGTCCGACCTGGCCGGCACGGCCGCCTGCGCCGCCTCGTCGGGCGACTACCTGATCCCGTCGAGCATCTTGAATGCCACCGTCTCGGGCCTGGTCAGCCGCTCCGTATTGAATGATGCCATCGGCCCGGACGACTTCCATGGCTGCGTGTACTACGCGCAGTTCGAGCAGCACGACCAGTCGCGCGCTTTCGCCGACGGCCTGGTGGCCGACGCCATGGCGATTGCCGCCAGCAGCGGTATCCCGCTGGCCGAAGCGAGCGATGCGCCAGCCATGGCGGCCCGCTCGCAAGCCTACATGGCCGCCGCGCAGCAGCAATACGGCATCAGCGACATCAACCTGATCAAGCCAGGCATCGGCGAAGCGACGCGCGTGCTGCTGCGCCGCGTGCCCGAGCGCCTGATCGTGCGCGACACGAATGCGCCGGACGTGGCACATTTGCTGCTTCTGGCGCAGGAAAAAGCCATACCCGTCATAGTAGAACCGGCGCTGCCTTACCAGGCGGTCGCCCTTATCAGGAGCGCAGTCGATGGATAACAACTCCCTACACCCGCAAAGCGAACATAAAGCGGCGCTGGGCGCCTCCATGTATGTGCCGACCACGCACAAGGACTTGCTGGCGATCGCCAATGGCGACAAATTCAGCCATTTGCGTTCGGTCATCCTGTGCACCGAAGACGCCATCGCCGAACGCGACCTCAGTTACGCGCTGTTCAACCTGTCGCTGGCGCTGCAAAACATGGCCGACGAATCGGATACCTTGCGCTTCGTGCGCGTGCGTAATCTCGAGGTGCTGGCGCGCGTGCTGGCCATGCCGGGCGCCGACAAATTGAGCGGCTTCGTGCTGCCGAAATCCACGCGCCACAATTTCGCCACGTATTTCGAGCTGGTGCGCCACACGCATCATTTGCTGATGCCGACCCTGGAAACGGCGGAAGTGTTCGACGACGAGGAAATGAAGCAGTTCCGCATCCTCCTGTCGGCGCCGGAAGTGCGGCGCCGCATCCTGGCCCTGCGCATCGGCGGCAACGATTTATTGGCCCTGCTGGGCCTGCGCCGCCCCACCAGCGGCACCATCTATCAAACGCCGCTGGGCCAGGTCATCGGCCGCCTGGTGACGATCTTCAAGCCGCACGGCTTCCAGCTGACGGCGCCCGTCTTCGAGCACCTGTCGCAGGGCAGCTGGCTCGATGCCGAAGTGGCGCAGGACATGGCGCACGGCATGATCGCCAAGACGGCCATCCACCCGGACCAGGTGCCGCAGATCGAGCGCCATTACCAGGTGGCGCAGTCGGACATCGAACTGGCGCTGCGCATCATCGACCCCGACAGCCCGGCCGTGTTCCGCATGCAGGAATCGATGTGCGAAGTGGCCACGCACAGCAGCTGGGCGCTGCGCATCATCGAGCAGGCGCGCCTGTTCGGCATCCGCCATGCGGCCGACAACGCCGCCGCGCACCAGGCGAATACCTCATTGACTCAACTCTCAAGCGACGAAGGGATTGCACGACCATGACCAATTTCACACGCGGACAAAAAGGCAAACTGGCTGACCTGGGCTTGAACGGCCCGTTTGCCGTCACGCTCGATATCGTTTCGGGCTCGATGGAAGTGGACGTCAGCTGCTTCGGCGTCGATGCGGCCGGCAAGCTGTCGGACGACCGCTACATGGTGTTCTACAACCAGAAAAGCGCGCCGGACAACGCCGTCACGGTGGAGCTGAACGGTCCCCGCTCCACCTTCCAGGTCGACCTTTCCCGCCTGCCCGCCTCGATCGACAAGCTGGTCTTCACGGCCGCGACGGAACAGGGCAGCATGCGCGCGCTGGGCAACTCCAGCATGGCACTGGGCCAGGCCGCCACGTTTGCCTTCACGGGCAATGACTTCCAGGATGAGAAAGCCGTCATTATCGGCGAACTGTATCGCCGCGACGGCAGCTGGCGCTTCGGCGCCGTGGGCCAGGGTTTCGCGGGCGGCCTGGCGGCGCTGCTGAAGCACTTCGGCGGCAGCGAGGCAGCGCAATCCTCTCCGTCGCCGGCTCCCGTGCCTGCGCCGGCGCCAGCGGCCCCGCCAGCGGCGAATAAAATCTCGCTCTCAAAAATTCGCCTGGAAAAGCGCGGCGACAAGATCTCGCTCGACAAGCGCGACAGCGGCGGCTATGGCCGCATCCGGGTCAATCTGAACTGGAACCAGAACGCGTCGCAAGGCCAGGCGCCCGCCTCGAAACTGGACACGGGCTTCCTCGGCAAGCTGTTCAACAAGCCGGCCGGCCGTTCGGGCGGCATCGACCTCGACATCGGCTGCCTGTTCGAGATGAGCAATGGCGCCAAGAGCGCCGTGCAGGCGCTGGGCAACAGCTGGGGCGCGTATGACAGGCCACCGTACATCCACCTGGAAGGCGACGACCGCACGGGCAGCGTCAGCAGCGGTGAAAACATCTTCATCAACGGCACCCATTTCGACCAGATCAAGCGCGTGCTCGTGTACGCGTTCATCTACGAAGGCGTGCCGAACTGGGCCGCCACGGATGGCGTCGTGACGATCGAAATTCCCGGCCAGCCGACCGTGGAAGTACGCCTCGACACAGACAGCCCGCACGCCATGTGCGCCATCGCCATGCTGGAAAACCACGGCGGCAACCTGCAGGTGACAAAATTGGTGGAATACTTCGGCGGCCAAGGTAAAATCACGGCGCACCAGGCCATGGACGAGCGATACAATTTTGGCCTGAACTGGAAAGCCGGCCGCAAAGACTGAGGGAACGCTTAAAAAAGTCCATGGCGGCGTTGCATTGCCTTGCCGTACTAGTCGTACTGTCTTCGGCAATGCGCCTTGCCCTGAACATTTTTAAGCATCCCCATTTTTTACCTAGATAACCCTACCATGACCCCTACGACCAAAAAAGTCACCTTCGCCTTCGCCATCTTCCTCGTAGCCGGCTTCCTGCTGCTGGCCGCCTACACGTGGATGGCCCTCAGCTTCTCGTACTCGGAAGGCGAACGGGCGGGTTACCTGCAAAAGTTTTCCAAGCGGGGCTGGATTTGCAAGACCTGGGAGGGTGAATTGCTGCTGACGGCGCTGCCGGGTACCATCCCGGAAAAATTCCAGTTCAGCGTGCGCGACGAGGAAGTGGCGAAGCAGCTGTCGGCCGCCGCCGGCAAGCGCATCCTCGTCACCTACAGCCAGCACAAGGGCGTGCCCACGCAATGCTTCGGCGAGACGGAATATTTTGCCGATAAAGTCGTCCTGAGTCAGTAATACCGACAGCAATACCACCGCAAGTCCAGCAACTTCAGCAGCATCGCGCCGGCCAGCCATACTCGCGCCGGCGCCCCCTTCCTCCGCTCCCGCCGCCGGCCCGCTCCAGCAAGCAATGCATGGCGCGCCTCACACATTCTCACTTTCTTATACACTCGCAATTAGTTCTGACTGGAACTGTTCATTGCTGTAGTAAAAACACACAATGCTTGCGCTAGCGCAACACGTTCAGCCAGCCCACCATTAGCGTGTATCACCACTATCGGAAATACCATGCGCATATGCCCCGCCGCCCTGGCCTTGCTGGCCGCCTCTCTCGCCCTGTCCGCCCAGGCACAGGATATCTCCGGCATGGCCGGCGCCCTGAAAGTGAACTCGACCAACGAGCGTACCTTTGTCGCGGCCATCAGCTACACCCAGCCGGTGGGCGACTACAGCGCCGTCAGCCTGTCGTACATCAATGAAGGCCACCCGCAAGACCATCACCGCGACGGCATGGCGGGCCAGGTCTGGCTGCGCACGAAAAAAGTGGAGCAGGGCCTGATGCTGGGCGCCGGCGCGGGCCGCTACTTTTTCTTCGACACGGCCAAGACCGACGACGGCCTGCACAACTTCGACAATGACCACGGCTGGGGCTCCATCGTCAGCCTGCAGGCGCGCTGGCAGTTCGACAACCGCTGGTATGCGCAAGCGCAGCTCAACCGCATCAAGCCCAGCGGCAAGGACAACACCACGCACCTGCTGATCGGCGCCGGCTACCGCTATGACGGCGTGCCGGGTGCCAAGCTGCACTTGCAGAACTGGGCGCACGACGACACCTTGACCTTATCGACCGGCCACACCATCGTCAACAGCTTGCGCTCGGAGTCCTCGCGCCCGTTCACCTTGGAATACCGGCGCGCGGCGGGAAAATACGTGGACTGGACGGTCACCGCCCTCGACGAAGGCAACACCGACCTGGCGCACCGGCGCGGTATCGCCGCCCAGCTGTGGCTGATCCGCTCACTGAATGAAAAGGTGGAATTCGGCATGGGCGGCGGGCCCTACGTGGCGTGGGACGGCCGAGACACACAGGGCCACAGCACGCGCCTGACGGGCTTGCTGTCGGCCGTGGCCCGCTACCACGTCGACCGCCGCTGGGTGACGCACGTGGCGTGGAACCGGGTCATCACCGATTATCACCGCGATGCGGATGTCATTTTGGTGGGGGTAGGACGCAAGTTCTGATGGAAAAACGTAAAAAATCCTGCTCTTCCGCTAAAGTAACGATACCGAACAAAACCGTAGCGAGCGGCAGTGATTTGTGGCTGAGAAGCGCAACCGTACTTCCAGTACGGTGAGCATCGCCAGCCGCAAAGCGCGCCGCGCAGTAGGTTTGGTTCGGTATCCTGCCTAGCGCGAGCGCCAGACTGCACCGGCCGACTCGTTAGGCTGCGTCAGCCGCTCGATCACTTCGCGCGTCAGACTGGCCGAGCTGACCTGTTCGGCTTTCGCGCGGGCGGCGGTCAATGAACTGGAAAACGCGCTTTGCGGCTGCTCCAGGCTGGCGCGCAGGGCGGCCAGTTCGCGCTCCTGCTGCTGCGCGCGGGCCGTATCGCGTTCCAGCAACTGCTGTTTGGCAGCCGCCATCGCGCGCGTCGTCTCGGCCGCCTTGCGCTGCAGGGCGGCATGGGCTTGCGCGCTGGCCAGCAAGGCTTGCTGCGCGTCGAGTTTCTCGCTGGCGGCCTGCTGCGCCGCCAGTTCCAGCTGCTCGCGCTGGCGCACGGCTTCCAGCGCCTGCTGTTCCATGGCGGCGCGCGCTTCGGCTGCCGCCGTCGCCTGTTTTTCCGCTTCCAGGCGGCCGGCGATCGCTTGCGAGGCACGCTCTTCGGCGCTGCTGGTCTGACGCTGCTGCACCAGTTTTTGCGCGATCAGCGCCAGCGACTCGCGTTCGGCCGCGACGAAATCGCGCTCGGACGCCAGCAGCGCTTCGGCAGCTTGCGCCTTGTCTTCCTCCACGCGGGCGCGCTCGCTATGCACTTGTCCCAGTTCCACGGCCAGGCGCGCCTGCACCTGCACGGCTTGCGCGGCAGCGGCCTTTTTTTCGCCCTCGACCAGCGCCTGGTCCATCAGGATACGGATGGCATCGGCTTCCTTTTGCGCCGCCTCCCGCAAAGCCTGTTCGGCCGCCTGCTGGCCGCGCAGCAGTTCCGCTTGCGCCGCTTCGGCGGCCGTGCGTTCCTGCGCCGCGTGGCACGCCAGCGCTTCCGCTTCCAGTTTTTCTTTCAAGGCGGCGATGGCGGCCTGTTCGGCGGCCAGGCGTTCCTGCTCCGCCTGCAGCAGCTGCTCTGCCTGGCGGGCTTTTTCCTGCGCCAGTTGCGCTGCCTGTTCCTGCGCAGCCAGTGTCGCCTTGCCGGCATCGACCTCGGCCTGCTCGGCTTCATTCTGGCTGGCGGCCAGTTCTGCCGCCTGGCGCGCCAGTTCGGCGCGTTCCTGCGCCAGACTGGCGGCGCGCTGCTGCTCTTCCAGTTCGCGGGCCGCTGCCACGGCCGCTGCCTGCTCGGCCACTTCGCGGGCCTTGGTTTCTTCAAGGGCCGCCGTTTCCGCTTCCAGCTTGGCGTGGCCGGCGATTTCCGCATCCTGTTCGGCGGTCACGCGGGCAAGCGCCACGGCGCGCAGCTGGCGGTCCACCTCGATGCGCGCCTCGGTGGCGGCCAGGATGCGCACATCGGCGTCGCGGCGCGCCTGCGCGCTGGCCACGGCGACCATTTCCAGGCGCTCGCGGTGGATGGCCGCGTCGCGCAATTCCTTTTCCGTCTGCAGGCGCAAACGCAGCGACTGCGCCGCATGGCGTTCCGATTCCGCCTGCGCCAGCGCGATGGCTTCGCGTTCCTGCTCCAGGTGCGCCAGCGCGCGCGCTTCTTCCAGGGCGCGCACTTCGGCGGCAGCGCGGTTGAAGGCCGATTCCAGCGCGATCTGGTCGGCGCGCTCGCGCTGCACCGTCAGATCCAGCGCTTCGCTTTCCGCTTCGGCCAGCATCTGCGCCGTCTGGCGCGCACCGTGCGCATGGCGCTCGCGTTCACGGGCCAGCACGGCGACACGGGCGTCCGCCGAAGCGATGCCCACCATTTCTTCCTTGGCCGCCTGCACGGCGGCGACGCGCTCGACGGCCTGCAAGCGCGCCTGCTCCGTCTGCACCTGCAATTCCTCGGCGGCGCGGGCTGCCTGCTCGGCCAGTTCCGACTGCACCGCCACCTGCTCGCTGGCGCGCAAGCGGCTTTCCTGCTCGGCGCGGGCGCGCTGTTCCGCGGCCAGACGGATGGCATTATCCGATTCCACGCGGGCGCGCAGTTCGGCCGTCTCTTGCTTGACGGCTTCCAGGCGGGCCACGCTGGCCTGCGCGGCGGCGCGCATGGTGTCGAGACGTTCGCGGTTGGCGGCGATCGCTTCCTCGGCTGCCTGCGCATTTTGCTGCGCGGCGGCGGCGGCGGCCGCGTCGATGGCGGCGCGGTCCTCGGCCAGTGAGCGCACGCGCGCCTCGGCCAGGGCCCGGCTTTCGGCGGCGCAGGTGGCCTTCGCTTCCGCTTCCACGCGGGCAATCGCCTCGTGGATGGCTTTCAATTCCATTTTCTGGCGTTCGGCGGCGGGCGCCTTGGCATCGGCTTCGGCTGCCGGCTCGGTCTGCAATTCGGCTTGCGGGTCGGGCGCGATGGCGACAGCCGGCGCCTCGGCCTTGCGCTCCAGGTCCTTGAAATCATGCAGCGAAACGATGCTGTCCTGGTCGAACTCGTCGTCGGCGGAATACGCGACGGTGAGGGAGGCGGCCTGGCGCTGATTTTGCTGTGCTTGCATGATTTCTCGCTTATTCGGGTGAATTCCGTTGCTTATGGGAATTTATTACCACCATTATCGAACAGGCATGCACAAATCAGCGCGGCAAGAAGAAGGACGTTTACCGCCCTTTTCCCACGTTTAGGTCAAATGGGCCACAACGGCGCTTCGTCCATCAAGGCCACCTGTTCGCGCAATTCCAGGATGCGGTCCTGCCAATAGCGCTGCGTGTTGAACCACGGGAAGGCGACGGGGAAGGCGGGATCGTCCCAGCGGCGCGCCAGCCAGGCCGAATAATGGATCAGGCGCAGGGTGCGCAGCGCTTCGACCAGGTACAGCTGGCGCGGGTCGAAATCGCAGAAATCTTCGTAGCCGGCCAGGATGTCGCTCATCTGGCGCACCTGGTCGCCGCGTTCGCCCGACAGCATCATCCACAGGTCCTGGATGGCCGGGCCCATGCGGCTATCGTCGAAATCGACGAAATGGGGGCCGGCGTCCGTCCACAGCACGTTGCCGCCATGGCAATCGCCATGCGTGCGCAGCACGGCCACGTCGCCCGCGCGGTCATAGCAGCGCTTGACGCCGTCGAGCGCCTGCTGCGCCACGCTGGAATACGCGGCCAGCAGCTCGGGCGGCAGGAAGTTACCCTCCAGCAAGAACTCGCGCGGTTCGACGCCAAACGTCTGGTGATCGAGCGCCGGGCGTTCCTTGTACGTGGACAGCGCGCCGACGGCGTGGATGCGGCCAATGAAGCGCCCTATCCATTCCAGGGTGGCCGGGTCGTCCAGCTCTGGCGCGCGGCCGCCGTGGCGGGGGAAGACGGCAAAGCGGAAGCCCTGGTACTGGTGCAGGGTGCTGCCGTTGATCGCCAGCGCGGGAACGACTTGAATTTCGCGCTCGACCAGCTCGGACACGAACGCGTGTTCTTCCAGGATGGCCGCATCGCTCCAGCGCGCGGGGCGGTAAAACTTGGCCACCAGGGGCGCGCTGTCCTCGATGCCCACCTGGTAGACGCGGTTTTCATAGCTGTTCAGCGCCAGCAGGCGGCCATCGCCGCGCAAGCCCACGCTGTCGAGGGCGTCGAGCACGCAATCGGGGCTCAGGGCGGAAAAGGGATGGACGGGCCGGTCGTCCTCGTGCGGCTGGTTTTCATTGTGCATAAGCGACATTGTAAGGCGCGCGCGCGCCGCCGGTGCAAACACTTCGGTGATGAAGCGCCGCAAGGCGTATACTGGCGCCTTACATTTCATCAAAGAGCAAGCCATGTCACTCGAACAGCCATTATCAGAAAAAGAATTTGACGAATTAGACCAATTCCTGTTGTCGGACCGGTGCTCCGAAGACGCCATGACCATGGATATGCTGCACGGCTATCTGACGGCCGTCGCCATCGGTCCGGAACCGATCATGCCGGCCGAGTGGTTGCCGCGCGTGTGGGGCGAAGATGCCGAAGATGCGCCGAAATTCAAGAACAGCAAGGAAGAAGAGCGCATCGTCAACCTGATCATGCGCTTCATGAACGAAGTGCTGGTGACGTTTGAAGTGGCACCCAAGGAATTCGAAGCCCTGTTCGTCGAACACGACTACGAAGGCCAGACCCTGATCGACGCCGAAGCATGGTGCTGGGGCTTCTGGGACGGCATGGAACTGCGTCCCGGTTCGTGGAACGAAATCTGGGATTCCGAAGTGGCCGCGCTGATGCAGCCGATCTACCTGCTGGGCGCCGACGAAATCAAGGAAGAAGAGCTGAAACTGGTGGAAGACCCGGTCAAGGCGCACAAGCTGGCGCAGGAACTGGAAGCGAACCTGCCGGCCATCCACCGTTTCTGGGTCCCGCGCCGCAAGGCTCCGGTGCAAACCCTGAAGCGCGAAGAGCCGAAAGTGGGCCGCAACGACGACTGCCCTTGCGGCAGCGGCAAGAAGTACAAGAAATGCTGCGGCGCCGAGCCGGCAGCCGAGTAATACCGCAATAGCATCCCCTCTGCGCCGGCGTCCTGCCGGCGCAGCGCTGGCGCTGCCCCCCGGGCTATAATCGCCGCATGAAACTCCCAGACCTGAATCTGCTAGTCGCCCTCGACATCCTGCTCGAGGAAGGCAGCGCCGTGGCCGCCGCGCGGCGCATGAACCTGAGCGCGCCGGCCATGAGCCGCACCCTGGCGCGCATCCGCGACGCCATCGGCGACCCCGTCTTCGTGCGCTCCGGGCGCGGCCTGGCGCCGACGCCGCGCGCGCTGGAACTGCGCGAGCAGGTGCGCGGCGTGGTGGAGCAGGCGCACGCCGTCTTCACGTCCGGCCGTGAAATCGACCTGCGCACCCTGGAACGCACCTTCAGCCTGTGCGCCAACGACGTATTTGTCGGTTCCTACGGTGGCAAGCTGCGCGACCTGCTGGCCAGCCATGCGCCGAACACGGTGCTGCGCTTCGTGCCCGAAGGCGATGGCGCCACGGAAAACGACGCCCTGCACGCGGGCCGCATCGACCTATACATCAGCGCGCGACGCGCCTTTGCGCCCGACATCAAGCTGCAACAGCTGTTTAGCAGCGGCTTTGTCGGCATCGCCCGCAGCGACCACCCGATCTTCGACGGCCCCATGAACCTGGACAGCTTCACCGAGTACGAACATATCAGCGTGTCGCGGCGCGGCCTGGCGCGCGGCCCGTTCGACACGGCCCTGGCCGAGCGGGGCTACACACGCCGCGTCTCGCTGATCAGCCCCAACTTCCAGTCCGCCATCTTCGCCGTGGCCGATTCGCGCCTGCTGCTGCCCCTGATGCCCACGCCCCTGCTGCCCATCGTCGAGCGGCTGGGATTGAAGCTGCGCACCTTCGCGCTGCCCATTCCCGTCGACAACGTCGACGTGTTCCAGGCCTGGCATCCGCGCCTCGATCACGACCATGCGCACCGCTGGCTGCGGCGGATGATCAAGGAGCTGTGCGGCAGCGCGCCGCCAGACGAATGAATCATTGCGCCAGACGCAATCGAGACTTCATCAATTATCAATTTTCACAAGATTAACGGCTACCTATACTGCGTGAACTGATTCTCATCCACGGAGTTCCCTGTGTCCGCTGTATTGCTTCCTGGCGCCATCCCGACGATGGCGCCGCCTCCCCCTTCACCGCCGGCGCCACCCGCCCCGCCCGCATTCGGCCTGCGCCTGGCCACGGGCCTGACCGGCGTGCTGCTGGCCGTGCTGGTATCGGGCCTGAATGAAAACATCACCAAGGTCGCGCTGGCCGACATCCGCGGCGCCATGGGCATCGCGCGCGACGACGCCAGCTGGCTCGTGGCCCTGTATGCGGCCGCCTCGGTGTCGGCCATGGCGTTCGCGCCGTGGTGCTCCGTCACCTTCTCGCTGCGCCGCCTGACGGCCGCCGCCATCGTCGTCTGCATGGCCGCCGGCGTGCTTTGCCCGTTCGCGCCGAACCTGTCCGTGCTGATGTTCCTGCGCGTGGTGCAGGGCGCGGCCGGCGGCGCCTTGCCGCCCATGCTGATGACGGTGGCGCTGCGCTTCCTGCCGCCGAACATCAAGCTGTATGGCCTGGGCGGCTACGCGCTGAGCGCCACCTTCGGTCCCAGCCTGGGCACGCCGCTGGCCGCCTTCTGGACAGAGTACCTGGGCTGGCAATGGGCGTTCTGGCAAGTCGTCCCGGGCAGCATCGTCGCCCTGCTGATGGTGTCGTGGGGCTTGCCGCAAGATCCGCTGCGCCTCGAGCGTTTCCGTCAATTCGACTGGCGCGGCCTGCTGCTGGGTCTGCCCGCCATCAGCATGCTGGTGGTGGGCTTGCTGCAGGGCGAGCGTCTGGCGTGGTTCGCCTCGCCGCTGATCTGCGTGCTGCTGGGTGGCGGTCTATTGCTGTTGGTGCTGTTCTTTGTCAATGAGTGGTCGCATCCGCTGCCGTTCTTCAAGCTGCAGCTGCTGTCGCGGCGTAACCTCAGCCACGCCCTGCTGACCCTGGGCGGCGTGCTGTTCGTGCTGCTGGCCGTGATCCTGATTCCCTCGTCCTACCTGGCGCAGGTGCACGCCTACCGTCCGCTGCAAACGGCGCCCGTGATGCTGATGGTGGCGCTGCCGCAGCTGGTCGCCCTGTCGCTGGTGGCCGCCCTGTGCAATCTGCGCGCCGTCGACTGCCGCTGGGTGCTGGCCATCGGCCTGGCCCTGCTGGCCCTGTCCTGCGTGCTCGGTGCGCGCATGTCGCCGGACTGGATACGCACGCATTTCTACCTGCTGCAGGCGGTGCAGATCTTCGCGCAACCGATGGCCGTGATTCCCTTGCTGCTGCTGGCCACCACGGGCCTGGCGCCGCAGGATGGCCCCTTCGCCTCGGCCTGGTTCAACACCATCAAGGGCATGTCGGCCGTCGTCGCCACCGGCGTGCTCGACGCGCTGATCACGCGCCGCAACCATTTTCATTCGACGGTGCTCAGCGAGCGCCTGGGCAACCTGCCTGGCGTCGTGGACGTGCCGGGCCTGAGTGCGCGCATGCATGCGCAAGTCGTCACCCTGACCTCGTCCGACCTGTACCTCATTGTCGCCGCCATCGCGCTGGCCATGATTGTGATCATTCCCATTCTTCCGACGCGCGTCTATCCGCCGCGCGCAGCCTGACTTTTATTTCAAGAAAGAGCATCCCCATGCAAACAACCATACTGCGCTCACGCGCCTTCCTCCTCGGCCTGGCCCTGCTGGCCTGCGCCCTGGCCTTTTGCGCCTGGCAACTGCTGTTCGCCCGCGGCGACGAACAAGGCACCGACGACGCCTTCGTCAGCGCCGACTACACCGTGCTCTCCCCCAAGGTGGGCGGCATCGTGCGGGAAGTGCTGGTGGAAGACAACCAGACTGTCAAGGCGGGTCAGCTGCTGGCGCGCATCGACGACCGCGACTATCAGGCCGCCGCCGCCTCGGCCCGCGCCGAGGTCGCCGGCGCCGAGGCGCAGCTGGCCAATGCCCGCGCCACCTTGCAGCGCCAGCAATCGGTGATCGAGCAAGCCACGACCCTGGTCGACGCCAACCAGGCGGAAGACAAGCTGGCGCAGCAGGAACTGGCCCGCTCAACGCACCTGGCAGGCCAGGGCGCGGGCAGCGTGCAGAACGCGCAGCAGGCGCAATCGCGCTTCGACGTGAGCCGGGCGCGCCTGGCGCAAAACCGCGCCGCCCTCGTCGCCACCCGCAAGCAGACGGACATTTTGCAGGCGCAGCAAGGCGCGGCCGAAGCGGCCCTGCTGCGCGCCCGCGCCAGCCTGCAGCGGGCCGAACTTGATTTGTCGCATACGCAGCTGCGCGCCCCCATCGACGGCATCGTGGGACGCCGCGCCGTGCGCGTCGGCGCCCTGGTGGCGCCCGGCGCCAGCCTGATGGCCGTAGTGCCCCTGAACCGCAGCTTCGTCGTCGCCAACCTGCAGGAAACCCAGCTGACCCACGTGCGCCAGGGGCAGCGCGCCAGCATCGCCGTCGACGCCTATCCGGGCATGCTCCTGCGCGGCACGGTGCACAGCATCGCGCCCGCCACGGGCGTGACGTTTGCCGCCATCGCGCCGGAAAACGCCACCGGCAACTTCACCAAGGTGGTGCAGCGCATCCCCGTCAGGATCGCGCTCGATCCCGGCCAGGATGACGGCAGCCGCCTGCGCGTGGGCATGTCGGCCGAAGTGCGCATTAGTACAGCTGCGGCCATGCGCCGTCAACTGCTGCAACAGGTGAGCGCGCGATGAAAGCACTGATCATTTTCACGGCCCTGGGCCTGGCCGGCTGCGCCAGCGTGGGCAGCGACTTCCAGCCTCCGCACCACGAGCTGGGGCAGCAATGGCGCCAGGCGCAGGATGCCCATTTCGCCGCCCAGCAGGACGCCGCCATCGAGCAGCGCTGGTGGGACGGCTTCGGCGACGCTACCCTGTCTTCCCTGCTGCGGCGCGCCGCCGGCGCCAACCTCGACGTGCGGGCGGCCGGCAGCCGGCTGGAACAAAGCCGCGCCGCGCGCGGCGTGGCGGGCGCCGCGCAAGGCCCGTCCCTGGGCACAAATGGCAGCTACGGCCGCGCGCGCAACAGCGAGCAAGGCTTGAGCGACCCGTCGCGCAACAACGGCCAGTCAGCCTACAACCTGTGGCAAAGCAACCTCGACGCCGCCTGGGAGCTGGACCTGTGGGGCCGCGTGCGCCGTGAAGTGGAAGCGGCTGACGCGCGCGTCGACGTGGCGCTGGAAACGCAGCGCGGCGTGCTGCTGGCCGTGCTGGCCGAGACGGCGCGCGACTACATCGAGCTGCGCGGCGCGCAGCAGACGCTGGCCATCACGCAGCAGCTGCTCGATATCGCCCGCCATACCCTGGACCTGACCCGCATCCGCCTGCGCGAAGGCGTGGCGACGCAACTCGACGAAGCCGAGGCGGCGGCCCACGTGGCCACCATCGAAGCACGCCTGCCGCCGCTGCAGCAGCGCGAAGCGCGCCTGGGCAACGCCCTCGCCCTCTTGCTGGCGCTGCCGCCGCAAGCCTTGCAGGCGGAACTGGCAGAGGGCAAGGACATTCCGGCCGTGGCCATGCAGATGCAACTGGGCGTGCCGAGCGGCCTGGCCGAGCGCCGTCCCGACATCCGCCGTGCCGAAGCGCAGCTGCACGCGGCCACGGCCGCCATCGGCGTAGCGCAAGGCGATTTTTATCCGCGCATCACGCTGTCGGGCAGCATCGGCCTGCAAGCGATGCAGCTGTCTGACATCGGCTGGGACGCCAAACGCTTTGCCTTCGGCCCCGGTTTCAGCGTGCCCCTGTTCGATGGCGGCCGCCTGCGCGGCAAACTGCAATTGCGCGAGGCGCAGCAGCAGGAAGCGGCCATCGCCTACCGCCAGACGGTGCTGGCCGCCTGGCACGAAGTGGAAGACGCGCTCTCTGGCTACCAGGCCAACGCCCGCCGCCAGGCCAGCCTCGATGAAGCCGTCAGGCAGGGACGGCGGGCGCTGGGCAGCGCGGAACTGCGGTACCGCCAGGGCGGCACGGACTTGATCAACGTGCTGCACGTGCAAAACACCTTATTGAACAACGAAGCGGCGCTGGTCGACAGCCGCGCCACCGCCTCGCTGTCGCTGGTCCAGGTCTACAAGGCGCTGGGCGGCGGCTGGCAAGCATTTTCAACCACCTCGCAAGGAAGCGCTCCATGAAACCGAATCCCGCCCATTTCTCCATCCACGACGTCAGCGACTTTCCCATCGTGCGCTTTCGCCCTGAAACGGCCGTCACCGGCTATGCCCCGCTGTGGGAAAACGACATGGACGCCCTGCTGCGCCACGGCGAACCGTTCGTCATGCTGTTCGAAGCAGAGCGCAGCGACGAAGCGCACATCGACCGCAAGCGGCGCGGCCTGTGGCTCAAGCATAACAAGGTGGCGCTGGCCGCCCTTTGCCGCGGCCTCGTATCGGTCGAGGCGGACGCGGAGCAGCGCGCGCGTCTGCAGGCGCTGGCGGCCGGCGCCATGAAAGCGTTCGGCATCGTGCAGGAGGTGACGGCCACGCGCGAACAGGCCGATGCCCTGATGGTCTGGCTGCTGGGCAGCGGCCAGATGGCGCGGCCGCGCGCGGCGGACGTGTGGTGAGCGAGTAAATATATGTGTCGGTCAGGCGGCCCTGCGTATGGCGCTTCTGGCGGGGATGACGCACACGTGGCCGTCGCTGCTGGTCGCCGTCGTCAGGGCGATGCCATATAGCGCGGCCAGCGCGGGCACGGCGCCGGCATCGCTGGCGATATCCGCCACCAGCTGGCCCGAACGCACCAGCAGCAAGCGCTCGAAGCCCAGCAAGGCGTGGTTGATGTCGTGCAGGATGGCGACGACGGCGTGGCCGCGCGCGGCGCAAAACTGCCGCAGGCTGTCGAGCAAATCGAATTGCAGGCCGGGATCGAGCGCCGCCAGCGGTTCGTCGACGAGTATCAAGCCATCCTGCACATCCCACATCTGCGCGAAGATGCGCGCCAGCTGCACCCTGGCCTGCTCGCCGCCGGACAGGGTGTCCAGGCGCCGCCCCAGCAGATGCGCGGCGTGCGCCAGGGCGGCCGCGTCCTGCACGATCCGTCCCAGCTGCGGGTCGGCCAGGCGCGCCACCCGCCCCAGGCCGATCACCAGTTCGCACGGCAAGCCGAAAGCCACGGTCGAACCTTGCGGCAGGACGGCGCGGCGCAGGGCCAGTTCCGCCAGCGGCCACTGCGCCAGCGGCCGGCCGGCGAAGACCACCTGGCCCGACTGCGGATGCAGTTCACGCACCATCAGTTTCAACAGGGTCGACTTGCCCGCGCCGCTGGGGCCGAGGATGGCGACGCGCTCGCCGGGTGCCACCTGCAGATTGAACGGGCCGAAATACTGCTGGCCCAGTTGCGTGGTGGCGAAAGAGAGTTCCAGCAGGGGCGTCATGCGCATCCTTTCAGGCGGTGCCGTGGCGGAAGCGCCGCAACAGCATCAGGAAAAATGGCCCGCCCAGCAAGGCCGTGAAAATGCCGACGGGGACTTCCGCGGGAATGGCGACCGTGCGCGCCAGGGTGTCGGCCAACAGCAGCAGCAAGGCGCCCATCAGCATCGCCAGCGGCAGCACCTTGCGCTGGTCGGCGCCCAGCCAGGTGCGCACCAGGTGCGGCGCGATCAGGCCGATGAAGCCGATGCCGCCGCACCAGGCGACGGCAAACCCCGTCAGCACGGCCACCAGCACGATCACCTGCGTGCGCAGGCGGCCCACGTCGATACCCACGTGCAGCGCCTGCGCCTCGCCCAGCGCCAGCGCGTTCAGGGAGCGCATCAGGAAGCGCGTGGCCCACAGCGCGCCCGCCAGCACCAGCAGCAGGGCAGCCACCTGGCGCCAGCTGCCGGCCGACAGCGAGCCTAACGTCCAGAAAGTCAGGGTGCGCAATTGATCGTCGCTGGCCAGGTAGATGCACAGGCCCATGACGGCCACCGTGATGGCGTTCAGCGCCACGCCCGTCAGCAGCAGGCCGACGATGGAACCGGGCGTGGCCCAGCGGGCGACCCGGTCGAGCAGCACGCAAATGAGCATGGCGCCGGCAAACGCGGCGGCCGGCAGCAGCCACACGCGCAGCTCGGGCGCCACGTGCAGGCTGGCCGTGAAAACGATGGTGGCCGCGCCCGCGCAGGCGGCGCCGCTGCTCACGCCCAGCAGGCCCGGATCGGCCAGCGGATTGCGGAACAGCCCTTGCGTCAGGCCGCCGGCCAGCGCCAGCGCGGCGCCGATCAGGGCGGCGAACAGCGCGCGCGGCAAACGGATATGCCACAGCACGTACGCGCCGCCGGACAGCCCCTCGTCGCCCGCTTGAAACGGCGCCAGCCAGTCGGCCAGGGTCACGGGCACGGCGCCCGCCTGCACGGCGACGAGCAGGCCGCCAGCCAGTGCGGCGGCCGGCAGCCCGCCGGCGCCCCAGCGTGGCCAGCGCCAGGGCGCGGCGGAGACCAGGGAGGCCACGTTCATGCGGCCATGGCTTTGGCGAAAGCGGCGTCGAGTTCCGCCAGCGCCTGCGGCATGCGCGGGCCAAAGCCCAGCAGCAGCATGGCTTCCTGCGAGACGATGCGGTGCTTGCGCCCGGCCGGCGTCTGCGCCAGGCCTGGCAGTTTCAAGATGCCGTCCACGCCGCCCGAAGCTTTCAAGCCCTGGTCCGTGACGAGCACGATGTCGGGCCGCGCGGCGATCACGGCTTCGGGCGTCAGCGGCTTGTAGCCGGCGAATCCGCCCTGCCCGCCCATCACGTTGACGGTGCCCGCATACGCGAGCATGGCGTCGGCGCCCGTCTCGCGCCCGCCCACCATCACCTGGTTCGGCGCATGGGCGAGGATGAACAGCACGCGTACGGGCGCATGCTGGCGCTGCTGCACCTTGGCCAGGGCGCCGCTCCACTGCTGCTGCAGGCTTTGCGCCAGGCGCGCGGCGGGCTCGGGGCGGCCCGTAATCCGGCCCACCTGTTTTACCCGTTCGAGCAAGCCTTCGAATTGGTTGTTCGCGCTGAGCACCGCCACCGGCACGCCCGCCTCGCGCACCTGGCGCAGCACCGCTTGCGGCCCCGCTTCCTCGGTGGCGATCAGCTGCGTGGGCGCCAGCGACAGCACGCCTTCGGCCGACAAGGTGCGCGCATAGCCGACCTGCGGCAGCTGCTGCGCCACGGCCGGATACAGCGAGGTCGTATCGACGCCCACCAGTTCGCCCTGCGCCTCGAGCGCGTAGACGATTTCCGTCAGCGCGCCGCCCACGCTGACGATGCGCCGCGCCTTGGCCAGCGGCTTGCCCGCGTCGGTCACTGCCGCCAGCACCTGCATCGGCGCGGCCAGGGCCAATGCTCCCGCCCCCATTTTTTTCAGCGCGATGCGGCGCGCCACGCTGGCGGCGATCATGCGGCGCATAGTTCGCCCTCCCGCGCCACCCTGTCGACGATATGGCGCCATTCGCACAATTCATGCACGCCCGGCTTGCGTTCGCCGAAGAACATGACGATGGTGTCGCCCTTCGCGTCGAACAGTTCCACGGACGTCACCAGGCCGTCGACGGTCGGCTTTTTCACCACCCAGGCGCTGGCGATATGGTCTTCGCGCAAATGCAGGTTGAAGCGCTGGTCGAGGACATTGATCCACGGCCCCATTACGGCGATTTTGTGCACGGGACCCGAGTGGATCTGGATCATGCCCGCATTGCCGACGAAGGCCATGATGGACACCTTTTCCAGCGCGGCATCGTTGAGCAGGTCGAGCACGCAGGATTTGTCGATCTGCTGCACGAAGCGCGCTTCGGCCAGGCGCAGGCCCTGCAGGCGCGAGACCGCATATTTTTTCAGCAAGGTGAAAAATTCATGCGTGTCGCGCAAGTCGGCCCAGGCGGCGCGAAAGCCGGCCACGTCGATCTGCGCATCGGGCAGTTCGGCCGGCGCCGGCGCCGGCGCCGTCACGGCGATGCCGGCCGTCTGGTCCGCGTCGGCAAACTGCGTCACCAGCGCGTCGTAGGCGGCCAGGTCGCTTTGCGGCTTGAGGAAAATCTTGTGCACGGCATGGCCGGCCGCATCGAAAAACTGCAGGCTGCGCTGCACCTCGTGCTCGCCCATCTCGCGAACGGCAAAGCCATGCGCCCACTGGCGGTAAAACACGCGCAGGTCAATGTCGCCACCGAGCACCAGGCCCACGTGGTTGGTGTGGCTGGCCTTGCGGTAGACGCCCGTCTTTTCATGCACGCACGAGGCGTTGCGCGTCAGCGCCATGACTTCGCCCAGCGGCTCCAGCGCGGCGACGATGGCGGGCCAGTCGGCCTGCAGGCGCTCGGCGCCCAGCAAGGCGCCATCGGCCAGCGACAGGCCCGCATGCGCGGCGATCAGCTCGCCTTCGGCTATGCCCAGTTCCTCGGCGATGTCGCGGTGGCGGGCCTTCTTTTCGCGGCGCAGGCGGGCAAATTCACTGGTGACCAGCTCGATATTGCAAATGGGGAACGTGCTCGACACGGTGTCTCCTTTCAAGGCGAACACTGGCTGGCATGGGCTGGCTGGTGGTGGGGAAATTGACGCTAATTATAAATGAGAATCATTCGCAATCAAGTCTTATTTGTGCGCGCATAAAAAAAGCGCCGCGACAGGAAACCCGTCGCGGCGCCAAAGGAGACCGATCGAGACAACCGATCAGTTCGGGAAAAACAGGATCAGGCGCTGGCCTGCACGCCCGGCATGGCCGCCGCCTTGGGCGCGGGCCGCTGCGCCAGCAAGACCACGGCGGCCAGCACCATGGCGCCGCCCAGCAACTGCGTGCCGCTGACGGATTCCTTCAGCAAGGTCACGCCGAACGCCATCGTGATGACGGGTTCAAAGGTGGAAATGATCGACGCCTTGGCCGCGCCGATCTGAGCCACGCCGGCAAAGAAGGCGGCGATCGCGATGGCCGTCGAGAACAGGGCGATGGCGCTGACGGCCAGCCAGCCCGTCGCCGTGCCCGGCAAGGACACGCCTTGCCACAAGGCAATCGCACTGTTCGACAGACCCGCCGTGCCCAAAATCACCACGCAAGCGGCCAATGGGTGAATATTCTCGCGGCTTTTCGACAGGCTGTTGCCAAACAGGATGTACACGGCGTACACGCCGGCCGCCATCAGGGCCAGGGCGATGCCGATGGGCTGGCCCTGCAGCTTGCCGCCCAAGGTGATGGCCATGCCGGCAATGGCCAGCGCCATCAGCACCAGCATGCGCCGGTCCAGCTTTTCCCAGCCCAGGGCCAGCGCGAGGATGGTGACCAGCACGGGATACACGTACAGCAACATGCCGCACAGGCCGCTGCTGGCGTACATCAGGGCATTGAAATAGCCTTGCGACTGGGCCGTGTACATCAGGCCCATCAGCATGTAGCCGGCCAGCAGGCGGCCGCGCGGCAAGCGCCAGCCACCGAACCACACGAGCGGCAGCAACAGCATGGCGGCGATGACGAAACGCAAGGCCAGCATGGTCGACGGGTTGACCCCGGACGCATAGGCCGCCTTGGCAAACACGGCGGAACTGCCGAAACCGGCAGCCGACAGCAACACCAGCGCAACGGCGCGGCGATCAGACATGACTAAACCTCTATGAGTACGCCAGGGTAAACCTGCTGCGCGTCGCGCTTTGCGGCCGGCGATGCTCACCGTACTGAAGTACGGTTGCGCTTCTCAGCCACAAATCACTGCCGCTCGCGACGGTTTTCCCAGGCGTTGTAAATATTAATGCCAAGCAAGGCTGGAAGATGATGCATGCGTGAATCCTGTTGCGGGTCGTTTCACGCATGAGCGGCATCATATTCGCTTGCGCAAAATGAAACAAACCAATATTCTTCACGGATAGGCCGAATATTACTGAGGCTCAATTCTATTAAGAACGCCATGTCACGTCCCTTGCCACCGCTCGCCGCCCTGCACGCCTTCGAGGCCGCCGCCCGCCATGAAGGTTTCCAGCGCGCGGGCGAAGAATTGCACGTCTCTGCCGGCGCCATCGGCCACCACGTCAAACAGCTGGAAGCGTGGCTCGGCATCGTGCTGTTCCAGCGTCTGCCGCGCGGCGTGGTGCTCACCAGCGCCGGCCAGCGCTATGCGGCCTCGCTGGGGCCGATACTCAACCAGCTGGCCGACGTCTCCGAACAGGCGCGGCGCCAGGGCGACGACAAGGTCGTCACGGTGACGGCCACCAGCTCGCTCGTCTCGCGCTGGCTGATGCCGCGCCTGGGCCGGCTGCGCGACCGCTACCCGCAGATCGAACTGCGCGTGCTGGCGTCCATGCACCCGGTCGACCTGGCGCGCGATGGCGTGGACGTGGCCATCCGCCTGGGACCAGGCCGCTATCCGGGCCTCAAAGTGGATTTATTGATGGAAGAATGGTTTTCCGCCGTCTGCAGCCCCGGTTTCCGCGCCAACGCGGCCAGCCTGCGCCAGCCGGCCGACCTGCTGCGCTATCCGCTGCTGCACGACGAGCCGGAAGTGCACCTGCCCGGCGAAATCGACTGGACGCGCTGGCTGCACAGCTGCGGCGTGCATTACAGCGGCAATAGCGGCAACAGCGGCGCGCGCTTTTCACACACGTATTTATGCCTGGACGCAGCCGCCAGCGGCCAGGGCGTGGCCATTGCCGCCAGTCCCCTGATCGGCGACGACCTGCGCTCGGGCCGCCTGGTGCGCGTGTTCGAACACGCCGTGCGCGGCCCCCACTGCTATTATCTGCTGCGTTCGCCCCAGGCGGAAACGCGGCCCCTCGTGCACGCGTTTTGCGAATGGCTGATCGCCGAAGCGCGCGCCGACCAGGAAACCGTCTGGCCCACCGTGGAGACAGCATGACGACACACGAACTGGCGCGCAGCGCCGACTATATTGTCCAGCACGAATACGAACAGGCCAGGGTGACGGCCGCCGATGGGCGTCACGCCAGCCTGGGCGAATTCTATGGCGACCCGGCCGTGGCCTTGATCGATGACCATGAGCAATGGTGCGCCGTGGCGGGCGAAGGATTGGTGATTTGCCGGCTGGAACAGGGGTTCGGCCAGTGCGCGGAATACTACCGCCAGCCTGGCGAAGTGCGCTGGATTACGGACTTGCGGCAAACGGGAGCGTTTGCGCTGGAGTGGCGGGGTGAGGATGGGGTTTGGCACAGCCTTGCCTTTGAGGCGGCTGTGTCGGGTTACGCGCCAAGGCGCTAACCCGACCTACGCCAGAGGTTGCAATGCCCCGTAGGTCGGCTTAGCGCACAGCGCGTAAGCCGACAACACCCGGAAAGCAACCGGAGAAACCGATCAGAGCAGGTAGGTCGGCTTAGCGCGCAGCGCGTAAGCCGACAACCCCATCACAGCTTAATAAAGTGCTCGCGGTAGTACTTGAGTTCTTCGATCGACTCGAGGATATCGGCCAGCGCCGTGTGCTTCTGGTGTTTCTTGAAACCGGTGGCGATTTCCGGCTTCCAGCGCTTGCACAGCTCTTTCAATGTCGATACGTCAACATTGCGATAGTGGAAGAACGCTTCCAGCTTCGGCATGCCGCGCACCATGAAGCGGCGGTCCTGGCCGATGGTGTTGCCGCACATGGGCGACTTGCCAGCAGGCACGTATTTCTTCAGGAATGCGATCAGTTCCGCTTCCGCCTGCGCTTCCGTCACGGTCGACGCCTTGACCTTGTCGATCAGGCCCGAGCGGCCGTGCGTGCCCTTGTTCCAGGCGTCCATCTTGTTCAGGGTTTCATCCGACTGGTGAATCACGAACACGGGGCCTTCGGCCAGCAGGTTCAAGTGCATGTCCGTCACCACCACCGCCACCTCGATGATGCGGTCGGTATCAGGCTCCAGGCCCGTCATTTCCATGTCGACCCAGACCAGGTTCATCTCGTTGGGACGTGCGGGCACGGCGGGTGCGGGGGTGGATGCGGTTAAGTCGGTCGCTTGTGACATAATTCTCTCTTGGCCTAATCAAACTAAATAATCAGCCATTTTCTCACAGGCACAGAATGTATTCACTCGCGTTTTCGATTTTGTTTGTATCCATCCTCGTTTTGACCCTGGCCGTGCGCTTCTGGCTCGCTTCGCGGCAGATCCGCCACGTGCTGGCGCACCGCGCGGCAGTCCCGCCCGAATTCGCGGAAAAAATCCCCTTGGCGGCGCACCAGAAAGCGGCCGACTATACGGTGGCCAAGACCAAGTTCGGCCTGCTGACCTTGCTGGTCAACTATGCCGTGCTGATCGGTTTTACCCTGCTGGGCGGCCTGCAATGGCTGGCGCTGCACCTGAATGAATGGATGGGAGCGGGTTCGCCCATGCTGTACCAGATCGGCCTGATCGCCGCCTTTGCCGTCATTTCGGGCCTGATCGACCTGCCCTTCGATTACTACCGCCAGTTTGTGCTGGAACAACGCTTCGGCTTCAATACCATGGCGCGCAAGCTGTTCTTCACGGACATGCTCAAGGGCGTGGGCCTGGGCGCTGCCATCGGCCTTCCGCTGATCTGGGTCGTGCTGACCCTGATGGCCAAGTCGGGCGGCCTGTGGTGGCTGTACGCGTGGTTCGTCTGGAGCGGCTTCCAGCTGCTGATGATGGTGCTGTTTCCCACCGTCATCGCCCCGCTGTTCAACAAATTCACGCCGCTGGCCGACGAAGCGCTGAAAAACCGCATCGAAGGCTTGATGCAGCGCGTGGGTTTCGCTTCGAAAGGCTTGTTCGTCATGGACGGCTCGAAGCGCAGCGCCCACGGCAATGCGTATTTCTCGGGCTTTGGCGCCAACAAGCGCATCGTCTTCTTCGACACCCTGCTGTCGCGCCTGGCGCCGCAGGAGATCGAAGCCGTGCTGGCGCATGAACTGGGCCACTTCAAGCTCAAGCACATCGTCAAGCGCATCGCCATGATGTTCGTCATCTCGCTGGGCTTTCTGGCGCTGCTGGGCTTCCTGAAAACGCAGCCGTGGTTTTACGCGGGCCTGGGCGTCGATCCGGTAGCGCTGGCATTGACGGGCCAGCCGACGGACGCGCTGGCCCTGCTGTTGTTCATGCTGGCCTTGCCCGTCTTCACCTTCCTGCTGGGACCGTTGACCTCGCTCAGCTCGCGCAAACACGAATTCGAAGCCGACGCCTTTGCCGCCACGCACACGCAGGCGGACGACCTGGTCTCGGCCCTCGTGAAAATGTATGAAGACAATGCGTCGACCCTGACGCCCGACCCGCTGCACTCGGCCTTTTACGATAGCCACCCGCCGGCCAGCGTGCGCATCCGCCACCTGAAAGGGGCTACGACATGAATACGCCATCCACACTGCAAGAGCTGGCCCAACTGTCCTGCGCGCCGCGCCAGCACGCGCTGGGCGACACCGGCGTCGCCACCCTGCACGCGCTGCTGCCGCAATGGACAGTACAAAATGGCAAGCTGTGCCGCGACTTCGGCTTCAAGAATTACTACCAGACCCTGGCGTTCGTGAACGCCCTGGCCTATATGACCCATACGCAAGACCACCATCCGGAGCTCATCATTACTTACAAAACCTGCGCCGTGCGCTACGACACGCACTCGGTCAACCAGGGCGCGGGCGGCCTGTCCGAAAACGACTTCATCTGCGCCGCCAAGGCCGACCTCATTTACCAGAGCAGCCAGGTGGCCCCATGAGCGAAGGCAAGTTGACGGGCGTCATCATCGCCGCCCACGGCCGCCATTACCTGGCCGACGTGGACGGCGCCAAGCTGCAATGCGTAACGCGCGGCAAGAAAACCAATGTGGCCGTGGGCGACATTGTGCACCTGACGCGCACCTCGAACGACCAGGCCGTCATCGACCGCATCGAGGAACGCAAGACCCTGCTGTACCGCTCGGATCAGTACAAATCGAAGCTGCTGGCCGCCAATTTGACGCAGCTGTTCATCGTCGTGGCGACGGAACCGGGCTTTGCCGATGACCTGATCTCGCGCTCGCTGGTGGCGGCCGACGCGGCCGGCATCGAGGCGCGCATCATCCTGAATAAAACGGACGTGACCGCTTCGCTGGAACGCGCCCGCGAGCGCCTGCTGCCGTATTCCTCGATGGGCTATCCCGTCGATGAAGTGTCGGCGCGCGCCGAGCCCGAGCACGCCGTGGCCACCCTGGCGCCGCTGCTGGCGGGCCAGTCGTCGATCCTGATCGGCCAGTCGGGCATGGGCAAGTCATCCTTGATCAACCTGCTGGTGCCGGACGCCGACATCGCCGTGCGCGAAATCTCGGCCGCGCTCGACACGGGCAAACACACGACGACCTTTACGCGGCTGTACAAGCTCGATGAACTGGGCGCCAACAGTTCCATCATCGACTCGCCCGGCTTCCAGGAATTCGGTCTGTATCACCTGTCCGAAGGCATGCTCGAGCGGGCTTTCCGCGAGTTCCAGCCCTACCTGGGCGGCTGCAAGTTTTATAACTGCCGCCACCTGATCGAGCCGCAATGCGCCATCCTGCAAGCCTTGTCGGAAGGCAAGATCGCCAAGATGCGCCATACCCTGTATGGCCAGCTGCTGCACGAATCGGCGCAGACACTGTATTAAGAAAATGCCGCAGCACGAATAAAACCACAACAAAACCTCGGCCGGCAAAATTTAATTTTGCGGCCGAGCTTGCTTTTCGACTTTAATCCCAAAACCGTTCATCCGCCGTTTTAGGCATTTTAGCGCGTCAAACCTGCCGCCCGTCGCCTGCCGCTGGCGATGGCCAGGCGCGTTTGCTAACTTGACACCAGTCGCTGCCGGAAACCCGCCAGCGACCACACAATCTAACTCCAACCAATCCTGCCATCCTGATCGAAGGTGAATGTCATGCTGACCAAACGCTTACTCCCCCTCCTCGTCGCTATCTTTGCCCTTGCCGGCGGCACGGCCCAGGCCCAAACCGCGATGACGCCGCAAGCCGCAGACAGCGTGCGCGTCACCTCTGGCACCTACTATCACGTCACGGCACAGGAAGCATTAGACATCGAGCAGCAATACCGCCTGTCGAATGGACAACGGCTGGAAGTCCAGCAGCAGGACACCCATTTCTTTGGCCGCCTGATCGACGACAGGGAATTGCATGCAAAGCCCAGCGTGGAAATCTATCCCACCGGGCCGGGCCAGTTTGTCAGCAAAAAGGGCTCGACCTTCGTTTTCAGCAATACGGGCGAGCGCGTGGTGATCGACGACGCCCAGTTCCTGCCCGGCTTGCGCATGCCTGCCGACATGCGCAGCGCCAGCACCATGGACGGCAGCGCCCGCATCCGCCTCGTGTCACGCTAGACGCCTGCGGCCGGCCGTAGCACGGCCGGAGAAACGCCCTGTCGTGGCGGCCGGGCGGGACGCACAATTCTGCCCTGCGGACTGAACAATTCCCCTGAATGCAGCTTACAATGCGATGACGCATGGCCTGTGCGGTCGCAGGCTGGCGCCACTGTTTGCGGGGAGAATGCTTGAATGGAAATGTTCGCGCTCGAACATGACGTAGCGCAGTGGGAAAGCGCATTGCTGCCGTTGCGCGGTGCCGGGCGCGTACCGCTGCTGCTGTTGCTGGCATGGCATTTGCGCCAGCGCAACTGCGCACAGGCTCTGCACCATGCAGCCGAAGCGGCAGCCTTGCTGCCCCACGCCCAACTGCCGCCCCCCGCCTTGGCCAGCGCCCAAGCGCGTCTGCAACTGGTGCAGGCGGAAGTGGCATGGCTGCAAGGCGCACTCGATGCGGCCGAAAGCCTGGCCATGGCGGCGCACGCCATCCTGTGCGCGCATGGCGACGGCGCCGGCTGCGCCGACGCCCACTGGCTGCTGTCCTCGATCGCCGTCGACCGGGGCGACCATGCCCGCTGCGACGCCGAACTGCTGGCCGCGGCGCAGCAAGCGCGTAGCGCCGGCGATGCGATGCGCGCCGGCCTGGCCGACGCGGCCACGGCGCGCTGGGCCGTCTTGCACGACGCGCCGGCCGCCCAGGTCCGATGGGGCGGCCACTTCCAGACCGACGGCGCCAGCGGCAAGCTGCCCGCGCCGCTGGCCGCCTGGGTGCACGACTTTCGCGGCTTGCTGGCGCACACGTCGCGCGACCTGGGCACGGCCGCCGGCCACTACATGCAAAGCTATGAGGCGGCCCTGGAAAGCGGCCAACTGCGCGGCGCGATCACGGCCGCCATCAATATCGGCGACTGTTTCTCCAGCCTCAACGACAACGAATCGGCCCTCGAATGGATGCAGTGCGCGCTGGACCTGGCGCGTCCCACCGGCTGGCCGCGCAGCATCGGCGCCTGCCAGACGCATACGGCCGAAACCATGCGCAAGCTGGGGCGCCTGGCCGACGCCGAAACACTGCTGCGCGAAGCGCTGCACATCCTGGCCCCCGTGGCCGGCGCGCGCACCTATGCCAACGCCCTGTTCCACCTGGGCGAACTGAGCCTGGACAAGGGCGACTACGACACGGCGCTCGACGCCTTCAGCCGCCTGGCGCAGCGCGCCGAAGCGCTGGGCCAGGCCGATTTCCGCAGCATGGCCCAGCGCGGCAGCGCCCACGCGCTGTCTTACCTGGACCGCCCGGACGAAGCGCTGCAGGCGGCCGAACGGGCTTGCCAGCTGGCCACCGCGCAGGGCGACGCCATGCACCAGGTGGCGGCGCTGCGCGTTTTGTCCATGCTGCATGCGCGCCACGACTTGCCGCCGCCCGCAGGCATGCAGGAACGCAATCCCGCCCTGCATTTCCTGCACCAGGCACTGCAGGTGGCCGACTCCATCGAAGGCTATGTGCCGCCGGGCGAACTGCTCGATGCGCTGGCGCGCGAGTACGCGCATGCTGGCGACTATGCGCGCGCCTACGATATCGCCCTCGATGCGGGCGTGGCGCGCGAAAAAAGCCACACCCAGCAGGCGAGCAACCGCGCCACCGCCATGCAGGTTTACCACCAGACGGAACATGCGCGCTCGGAAGGCTATCACCACCGCGAACTGGCCGCCTCCGAAGCGCGCCGCGCCGAAGTATTGCAGCAGACCAGCGAGACCCTAGAGCGGCTGTCGGCCATCGGCCAGGAAATCACCACCCACCTCGACGCCAGCGCCGTGTTCCAGGTACTGGACCGCCACGTGCATGCCTTGCTGCCAGTCAACACCTTCGCCGTCTACATGCTCGATGCGGCGGGCACGGCGCTGCGCCGCGCGCACGGCATGGAAGCGGGCCGCCCCCTGTCCGACAACGCCATTCCACTGAGCAACCCACGCGCCTATTCCGTGCGCTGCCTGCTGGGCCGGCGCGAAGTGTATATCGACCAGGTACCGCCCAAGCGCCACGCCTACACCGTGCCCGGCACGCTGCATAACCAGAGCGTGCTGTACGTGCCCTTGACGGTGGGCGAACGCGTGCTGGGCGTGATGACGGTGCAGGCTTGCCATGCCCATGCCTACGGCGAACGCGAACGCCTGATCTTCCGCACCCTGTGCGCGTATGGCGCCATCGCGCTCGACAATGCCAGCGCCTACCGGCAACTGCAAGACGCCCAGGCGCAACTGGTATCGCAGGAAAAACTGGCCGCCCTGGGTTCGCTGATGGCGGGCGTGGCGCATGAACTCAACACCCCGATCGGCAACAGCCTGCTGATCGCCAGCACCATGCTGCAAAAGACGGAAGACGTGGAACGCCTGATGAACGGTCCCGGCCTGCGACGCTCGGACCTGGCCGCCTACATCGACGATGCGGGCAAGGCATCGGCGCTGGTCATGCGCGGCCTGCACAGCGCGGCCGACCTGGTCAACAGCTTCAAGCAGGTGGCCGTCGACCGCACCACCGAACAACGGCGCCAGTTCGACCTGCAGCAGGTGAGCAATGAAATCATCGCCACCGTCATGAACCGCATCCGCAGCTCGGGCCACCGCATCGAGACGGATATCGCGTTCGGCATCTCGCTGGACAGCTATCCGGGCCCGTTCGGCCAGGTGATCACCAATCTGATCAACAACGCCCTGCTGCACGCCTTCGCTCCCGCGCCCAATGACGGCGCCGCCGGCAAGGGCTGCATGCGTTTGTCCGCCACGCCCGATGGCGCGCGCGTGCGGATCGTCTTCGCCGACAATGGCGGCGGCATCGCCGAACAGCATTTGTCGCGCATCTTCGACCCGTTCTTTACCACCAAGCTGGGCCAGGGCGGCAGCGGCCTCGGTTTGTCGATCAGCTACAACATCGTCACGGCCCTGCTGGGCGGCACCATCCAGGTGGCCAGCAGCCCCGCCGGCACGCATTTCACGCTGGACTTGCCCCTGGTGGCGCCGCAGATCGATGCGGCCAGCCCGGCCAGCATCTATTGATGCCGGCAAGACCATGGCTGGACGCGGATACTTGTCTACACAAGTACCCGTCCGGCCAGTCTTTCCAATCTAAAAGCAAAACCCTTATAATTGAATGGCTGAAGTCCCTGCCATTGCATGATTTACAACTTGGCAAACCGCATCGACCCGCGCGACAAACAGGCGCGGGCACCGATCAACACAGCAGCGCGCCGGGCGAGGCAGTCATCAGACGAGATGTTGTACGCTGATGCAACCCGGCGGGAAAGGCACGCCGCCGGCGGCCTGCGCATCTTCAAGTGGTCATTATGTCGACAAAAAAACCGATCAAGCACTACCTCCAGTTCTCCGATTTCACGTTGGAAGAGTATGAATATGTGATCGAACGCGCCCATCTGATCAAGCGCAAGTTCAAGAATTACGAAATCTACCATCCGCTGATCGACCGCACCCTGGTGATGGTCTTTGAAAAGAACTCCACCCGCACGCGATTGTCGTTCGAAGCCGGCATGCACCAGCTGGGCGGCGCCGCCATCTACCTGAACACGCGCGACTCCCAGCTGGGCCGCGGCGAGCCGGTGGAAGACGCGGGCCAGGTCATGTCGCGCATGTGCGACATCATCATGGTGCGCACCTTCGGCCAGGAAATCATCGAGCGTTTCGCCGCCAATTCGCGCGTGCCGGTGATCAATGGCCTGACCAATGAACACCACCCGTGCCAGGTCTTTGCCGACATCTTCACCTACATCGAACACCGCGGCTCGATCGCCGGCAAGGTCGTCGCCTGGATCGGCGACGCCAACAACATGCTGTACTCATGGCTGCAGGCGGCCGAAGTGTTCGGCTTCCACGTCAACGTATCGACGCCGAAGGGTTACGACATCGACCTGTCGCAAGTCAAGACGGAGCGCTACACCTTCTTCGCCAACCCGTCCGACGCCTGCGAAGGCGCGCACCTGGTCAACACGGACGTGTGGACCAGCATGGGTTACGAAGCGGAAAACGCGGCCCGTATCGCCGCCTTCGACGGCTGGATCGTCGATGGCGCGAAGATGGCCCGCGCGGCGCCCGACGCGCTGTTCATGCACTGCCTGCCCGCCCACCGCGGCGAGGAAGTGGCCGCCGAAGTGATCGACGGCCCCCAATCGGTCGTGTGGGACGAGGCGGAAAACCGCTTGCACGTGCAAAAAGCGCTGATCGAATACCTGTTACTCGGTAAAATCGAATAATTCGCCCGGCACTGCATAAAAAAAACCTGGCAGCATCGCAATACATACATCGACAACGACAACTGGAAGCAATATGAGCGACATTAAAAAAGTAGTCCTGGCCTATTCCGGCGGACTCGACACCTCCGTCATCCTGAAATGGCTGCAAGATAACTACCAGTGCGAAATCGTCACCTTCACGGCCGACCTGGGCCAGGGCGAAGAACTGGAACCGGCGCGCGCCAAGGCCATCAAATTCGGCATCAAGCCGGAAAACATCCATATCGAAGACGTGCGCGAAGAATTCGTGCGCGATTTCGTCTTCCCGATGTTCCGCGCCAACACCGTGTATGAAGGCGAATACCTGCTGGGCACCTCGATCGCCCGTCCGCTGATCGCCAAGCGCCTGATCGAAATCGCCAACGCCACGGGCGCCGACGCCATCTCGCACGGCGCGACCGGCAAGGGCAATGACCAGGTGCGTTTCGAACTGGGCGCCTACGCCCTGAAGCCAGGCGTGAAGATCATCGCCCCATGGCGCGAGTGGGATCTGCTGTCGCGCGAAAAACTGCTGAAGTACGCGGAAGACGCCGGCATCGAAATCGACATGAAGCACAAGAACGGCGGCGCGCCATACTCGATGGATGCCAACTTGCTGCACATCAGCTTTGAAGGCCGCCACCTGGAAAACCCGAGCGCCGAAGCGGAAGAAACCATGTGGCGCTGGACCGTCAGCCCTGAAAAGGCGCCGGACGAAGCGGAATACCTGGACATCGAATACGAAAAAGGCGACATCGTCGCCATCAACGGCGTGCGCATGTCGCCGGCGACCGTGCTGGCCGAACTGAACAAGGTTGGCGGCAAGCATGGCGTTGGACGCCTGGACCTGGTGGAAAACCGCTACGTCGGCATGAAGTCGCGCGGCTGCTATGAAACCCCGGGCGGCACCATCATGCTCAAGGCCCACCGCGCCATCGAATCGATCACCCTGGACCGCGAAGTGGCCCACCTGAAAGATGATCTGATGCCGCGCTACGCATCGATGATCTACAACGGCTACTGGTGGGCGCCCGAGCGCGTTGCCCTGCAAACCCTGATCGACCACACGCAGGAAACCGTGAACGGCTGGGTACGCATCAAGCTGTACAAGGGAAATGTCATCGTTGTGTCCCGCGATTCGAAGACCGATTCGCTGTTCGACATGAACATCGCCACCTTCGACGAAGACGGCGGCGCCTACAACCAGGCCGACGCCGGCGGCTTCATCAAGCTGAACGCCTTGCGCATGCGCATCGCCGCCATCGCCCGCGAAAAACGGGGCCAGAAGTAATTAGTTAGCCAGGGGGCACCTGCTCCCGCGCCAGCTCAAGCCGCCCACGGGCGGCTTTTTTGCGTTTGAAACGCACTCGGCCGCGATTTACGGCCCTGCGCGCACCCGGATCACCCCCATTTTGCTGTCCCCGTGGCAAAATGCTACAGTGCAATTTAGAGCACCTAACATAACCTACTGCGCGGCGCGATTTGCGGCCTGCGATGCTCACTGTGCATGCGCACAGTTGCGCTTCTCAGCCGCAACTCGCTGCCGCTCGCTACGGTTCTGTTAGGCGCTCTTAGTCGAAAACTTCCCGCTTCCGGAGCCACCATGTTCAAAGACCTGAGTATCAAGAATAAACTGTACCTGGGCTTCGGCTCCATCGTGGCCATCATCCTGATCCTGCTGGGCGTGGCCTACAACAGCTTTTCGCGGCTGTCCGAGGCTAATGCATGGGACCGCCATACGATGGAAGTGCTGGTCGAGATCGACAAGATCCACAATTCCATCCTGCAAATCCAGGTGGAAGCGCGCGGTTTCATCCTGACCGGCAACGAAGCCTCGCTGACGCCGGAAACCGATGAAACGGCAATGCTGAGCCAACACACGCAAAAAGCCATCGCCATGACGGTCGACAACAAGCTGCAGTCGGAACGCTTCCGCAAGATCGACCAGCTGACCACCACCTGGGTCAAGGAATGGATCACTCCCCTGATCGAGAAGCGCCGCGCGCTGGGCAATGCCCCGGGCGCCACGGAAGCGGTGGCGCGCTCCATGCCGCCAAGCGGCTACCCGGCTGTCGCGCAAGCGAACAAGCTGCTCGACGAGGTTGCGGCGGAAGAATCGCGCCTGCTGGCCGAACGCACGGCCACCACGGCAAAATTGCAGGAAACCATGATGCTGACCCTGGCCCTGGGCGGCCTGCTGTGCGTGGTGCTGGCGCTGGGCATTTCCTATCTGCTGGGCCGTGCCATCCTCGGCCCGCTGAACAGCCTGACGGACGCCGTCGGGCGCATCGCCGGCGGCGAGCAAGGCGCGCGCGCCGCCATCCTCTCGCGCGACGAACTGGGCAAGGTAACGGAAGAGTTCAACCGTATGGCGCAAACCATCCAGGACAACCAGGCCAACGAATTGGCCGCCACCAACACCTTGCGGGCCAAGGTCGATTCCCTGCTGGAAGTGGTGTCCAAGGCAGCCTCGGGCGACCTGACGGGCAAGGTCGGCATCACGGGCAGCGATGCCATCGGCCAGCTGGGCAATGGCCTGGCGAAGATGTTCGAAAACCTGCGCAGCCTGCTCAACAATGTGCAAAAGGCCGGCATCCAGGTGACGACATCCGCCACCGAAATCGCCGCCTCGGCGCGCCAGCAGGAAGCCACGGGGATTGAACAAGCGCAAACGAGCGTGGAAATTCTCAGCACCACCAAGGAAATCTCGGCCAACACGAGCCAGTTGCTCAAAACCATGGAAGACGCTACCGCCGTGGCCGACTACACGACGAATGCGACGGCCGAAGCGCAGAACAACCTCAAACGCATGGATTCGACCATGCAGCACATGGTCTCGGCCACCGATTCCATCAACGCCAAGCTGGCCGCCCTGTCGGAAAAAGCCAGCAATATCAATAGCGTGCTGATCACCATCACGAAGGTGGCGGACCAGACCAACATCCTGTCGCTGAACGCCGCCATCGAGGCGGAAAAGGCGGGCGAGGCGGGCCGCGGGTTCTCCGTCGTGGCGACGGAAATCCGCCGCCTGGCCGACCAGACCTCCGTCTCCACCTGGGATATCGAGCAAATGCTCAAGGAAATGCAGTCGGCGGTGTCCGCCAGCGTGATGGGCATGGATAAATTCTCGGAAGAAATTCGCCGCAGCGTGGGCGAAGTGCGGCAAGTGGCCGAGCAGCTGTCGTCCGTCATGGACCAGGTGCAGAAACTCACGCCGCAGTTCGACGCCGTGCTGCAAGGCATGCAGTCGCAGGCGATCGGCGCGTCGCAGATTTCCGACACCATGATGCAGCTCAACGATGCCACGCAGCAGACGGTGGAGTCATTAAAAGCCACCAGCGAGGCGGTGCACCAGTTGCAATATGCGGCGGGCGACCTGCAGTCGAGCGTATCGACCTTCGCCGTCACCATCTGATCCCATGAAAGTGCTGCTCTTTCACATCGGACGCGACCGCTACGGCCTGCCCCTGGCCGGCATCGTGCGCGTGCTGCCGCTGCTGGAGCTGAAACAGTTGCCGCTCACGCCAGACTACGTGGCCGGCCTGATGGACTTGCACGGCACGCCCGTGCCCGTGATCGACCTGTCGCGCCTGGCGGGACTGTCGCCCGCCGCCGCGCAATTCGACACGCGCATCGTCATCGTCGACTACCGCGCACCGGGCGGCGGGACGACGCACGCGCTGGGCCTGCTGGCCTCGCAGGTGCGCGGCATCGCCGATATCGACCCGCAAGGGCTTGAGGACAGCGGCGTGGCGACGGCGCCCTTCCTGGGCCAGGTGGCCAGCGACGCCGACGGCATCGTGCAGCTGGTCGAGCTGGATCACCTGCTGCCGCCGGACGTGCGCGCGCTGCTGTTTCAGGAAGCGAGCGCGGCATGACGGCGCAAGCCCTGCTGCGCCGCGCGACCGGCCTGTCGGTGTCCAAATCCGTGGCCGAGCGGGCCGTCAATCAGCGCATGGAGCGGACGGGCTTTGCCGATAGCCAGGCTTACCTGCAGGCGCTCACGCCGGCCGAAATGACGCAATTGATCGAACTGGTGGTGGTGCCCGAATCGTGGCTGTTCCGCGATCCGCAAGCGTTCTACGCCACCGTCGAACTGGTGCAGGAGCGCTGGGCGCGCGGACGCGCCACGCGCATCCTGTCGATCCCGTGCGCGGGCGGCGAGGAACCGTATTCGATGGCCATGGCGCTGCGCGACGGCGGTGTGCCGAAACAGGCGTTCAGCATCGACGCGTATGACCTGAGCCCCGGCTGCATCGAGCGGGCGCAGGCCGGCGTGTATGGCCGCAACGCCTTCCGCGCGCAGGACGTGGCCTTCCGCGAACGCTATTTCACGCACGTGGCCGACGACGCCTACCGCATCATCGACTCCCTGCGCGACCAGGTGACCTTCAGGCAGGGCAATCTGCTGCAGTTCGATACCGCCAGCTGCAGCAAACACTACGACGTCATCTTCTGCCGCAACCTGCTGATTTACTTCGACAAACCGACCACGCGCGCCGCCATCGCCAACCTGTCCGCCCTGCTGGCCGACGACGGCATGCTGCTGGCCGGTTATGCGGAAGTGCCGTCGTTCTGCCAGAACGGCTTTGCGCCGCTGCAGTTCCGCCAGGCTTTCGCCCTGAAGAAGGAAACAGCGGCGCCGGCCAGCCCCGTGCTAGTGGCGCCGCTGCCTGTCGCGCGTCCCCTGCGCAGCGTGCCGCCCGCGCCAGGGCGCGCTGCAGTAGCAGCCCCCTCTTCCGCCGCGTCGGCGGTGCCGCGCACGCGCCCCGTGTCCGTGCCATCGCCCGCGCCGGCAGCGCAAGCCGATTTGCTGGCAGAGGCGCGCCTGCTGGCCGACCGCGGCCAGTTGCGCGAGGCCGGCGACAAATGCCACGCGCACCTGGCGAAAGTGCCCGAGGCGGCGGAAGCGTATTTCATGCTGGGCATCATCAACGAACTGGCCGGCAAGATGGACCTGGCCGACGACTACTGGCGCCGCTGCATCTACCTGCAGCCCGACCATTACGAGGCGCTGTGCCATCTGGCCCTGCTGGCCGAACGCAATGGCAACCAAACGGCCGCCGCCACCCTGAAGGCGCGCGCGGCACGCATTTACGAGCGCCGCCAGGCGTCCAACTAAGGGGCAAGCATGACAAATCTCATCGCCACCGAGTCCCCCGCCACCATCGACGACTGCTGGAACCATATCGGCGTGGTCGGCGACCAGAGCTGCCCCAAGCTGCCAGCCAACGTGCATTGCCGCAACTGCGACGTGTACGCGGGCGCCGCCCAGCGCAACCTGCAACGCCCCGTGGACGAACACTACCAGCGCGACTGGGCCAGCCACTTCCGCCAGATCGATGCGGGCGGCGAAGTGCGCGACAGCTCGGCGCTGGTATTTCGCATCGGCCGCGAATGGCTGGCGCTGCCCACGCGCGTGTTCGACGCCGTGGCGCCGCAAGCCAAGCCGCATGTGCTGCCGCACCGCAGCGGGCGCGGCCTGTCCGGCATCGTCAATATCGGCGGCAAGCTGTATCCATGCATGTCGCTGGCACACCTGCTTGGCATCGACGAACAGGGCGCGCCGCCGGCCCGCGGCCGCCACACCTTTGCGCGCCTGCTGCTGCTGCGCTGGGAAGAACAAGCTTACGCCCTGCCCGTGGCCGACCTGCACGGCATCGTGCGCTACGCCTCGGCCAAGGTGCAGGCGCCGGCGGCGACCATCAACAAGGGCCTGTCGCGCTTCCTGTCCGGCGTCATCACCGAGGGCGACATGCGCATCGGCTGCCTCGACACGGCGCTGATCGGCTTTCAACTTGCGAGACTATTACGATGAGCCAGGACCAGCACGGCGACCTGAGCGCCTTTTCCATGCTGGACCTGTTCCGCATGGAGGCGGACAGCCAGACCCAGATTCTCACCGACGGCTTGCTGGCCATGGAGCGCCATGCGGGCGACGCGGCGGCCGTCGAGGCGATGATGCGCGCGGCGCACTCGATCAAGGGTGCCGCCGCCATCGTCGGCCTGCAGGTAGTGGTGCAGCTGGCGCACGGCATGGAAGACAGCTTTGTCGCCGCCCAGCACGGCCGCTTGAAGCTGACGCCGGAACGGGTCGACGTACTGCTGTCGGGCGTCGACCTGATCGTGCAGCTGTCGCGCCTGGACGATGCGGGCGCCGAAGCGTGGCTGGCCGCCAATGCGGCGCAGATCGACCAGACCCTGAACGCCATCGCCGGCATCGCCGACCTGCCCGAATTGCCGGCCCTGCCCTCGTTGCCTGCCTCCGCTCCCGCCCCCTTGCCGCAGGAAACGCCCAACCCGACCGAACTGCAGGCTCCCGTGGCCAGCGGCCTGGCAGGCGAAGAGCCTGAGTCGGCGGCCGCGCCTGCCCCGCGTGCGGGTGCCGCACCGGCCAAGGCTGTGGCGCAAAACTTCGACAAGCTGCTGTCGCTGGCCAGCGAATCGCGCATCAATGCGCACCAGATGCACCCGTTCGTCGGTGCCCTGCAGCGTTTCAAGCGCAACCAGAGCAGCCTGTTTTCCGCCATCGAGCACCTGCACGAAGCCATTGCCCGCTTGGCCGACCCGGGCCTGATGGAAAAGTCCCTGCTGGCGCTGCAAAAGACGCAACCGCTGAAGCAGTTCATGCTCGAGCACATCGCCGACATCGAAACCTATGAGCGGCGCCTGCTGGCCGTCTCGCAAGGCATGGTCGACGAAGTGCTGGCCCTGCGCATGCGCCCTTTCCGCGACGGCATCCATGCGTTTCCGCGCATGGTGCGCGACCTGGCGCGCAGCCTGGGCAAGGAAGTGCAGCTGGAGATCGAAGGCGAAGACACCCTGGTCGACCGCGACATCCTGGCGAAGATCGAAAGCCCGCTGAACCACATGCTCAGGAATGCCATCGACCATGGCATGGAAGGCCCGTACGAACGCATCGACGCGGGCAAGGAAGCGATGGGCACGATACGCATGGAGGCGCGCCACCGCGCCGGCATGCTGAGCATCGAGATCAGCGACGACGGGCGCGGCGTCGACCTGGAAAAAATCCGCCAGTCCGTCATCGAGCGCAAGATGGCCAGTCCCGCCATGGCCGCCGCGCTGTCGCCGGGCGAGCTGCTGGAGTTTTTGTTCCTCCCCGCCTTCAGCCTGAAGGCGACGGCCAATCAATTGTCCGGGCGCGGCGTGGGCCTCGACATCGTGCACGAGACGATACGCCAGCAAAACGGCACGGTGCGCCTGGAATCGGAGCCGGGCCGCGGCTTCCGCGCCCTGATCACCCTGCCGCTGACGCAATCGATCGTGCGCGCGCTGGTGGTCGACGTGCACGGCGAAGCCTATGCCATCCCCATCGTCAAGGTGGAAAGCGTGGTGCGCGTGCCGCAAGCGGCCATCCATACCCTGGAAAACAAGCAGTTCTTCGAACTCAAGGGCGAACATCTGGGCCTTGTGTCGGCCGCGCAGGTGCTGGAACTGGGCGAAGCGGCCAGCCAGACCGACGATTTGCCGGTGGTGGTGATCGGGCGCGGCAAGCAAAGCTATGCGCTGGTGGTCGACGCCATCCGCGGCGAGCAAAGCCTGGCGGTGCAGGCCATCGATCCGATCTTCGGCAAGATGCGCGACATTTCCGCCGCCGCCCTGCTCGACGACGGCGAGCCGGTGCTGATCCTCGACGTGCCCGATTTGCTGCTGTCGATCGACAAGCTGCTGCACGAAGGCGGCCTGCACCAGCTGGCGCAGGCGGGCCACGCGCAGCAGCGCCGCGCCAAGCGCATCCTCGTCGTCGACGATTCGCTGACGGTGCGCGAGATGGAGCGCAAGCTGCTGCTGGCGCGCGGTTTCGAGGTCGACGTGGCCATCGACGGCATCGACGGCTGGAACGTGGTGCGCAGCGGCGAGTACGACCTGGTGATCACCGACGTCGACATGCCGCGCATGGATGGCATCGAACTGGTCTCGCTGATCAAGAAGGACCTGCACCTGCACAAGCTGCCGGTGATGATCGTCTCGTACAAGGACCGCCCGGAAGACCGCGCGCGCGGCCTGTCCGCCGGCGCCGATTATTATCTGACCAAAGGCAGCTTCCACGACGAGACCTTGCTCGACGCGGTGGCCGACCTGATAGGAGATGCCCGCTTATGAGCCGTCATTCATGAAAATTGCCATTGCCAACGATGTCGCCATGGCCGCCGAGGCCCTGCGCCGGGTGGTCGCCAGTACGCAGGAACACCAGGTGCTGTGGATCGCCCGCACGGGGCTCGAGGCCGTGCGCATGTGCGAGGGCAACCGCCCCGACCTGATCCTGATGGACCTGAACATGCCGGAGATGGATGGCGTGGAAGCGACGCGCCTGATCATGGAGCAAAGCCCGTGCGCCATCCTCGTCGTCACGGGCCGCCCGCAGGACAATGTCAACCAGGTCTTCCGCGCGCTGGGCGCGGGCGCGCTCGACGTCACGGCCACGCCGGTGCTGCAGGGGGAAGTGGGCGGCGACAGCGAACTGCTGGCCAAGATCAAGACCATCGGCAAGCTGATACGCCACAGCGCCGAAGCACCGCCGCCGCGCCCGGCGAACGGCAATAACGGCGAACGGGGCGACGGCCAGGTATCGACCCTGGTGGCCATCGGCGCCTCGACGGGTGGCCCCTCGGCCGTGGCCAAGGTGCTGGCCGGCTGGACGGCGCCGCCCGGCTGCGCCATCGTGGTGGTGCAGCACATCGATGAAACCTTCGCCTCGCACTTCGCCAAATGGCTCGATGACCAGCTCAGCATGCCCGTGCGCGTGATCGCCGAAGGCGATGAACTGGTGTCCGGCACGGTACTGATCGCCAAGACCAATGACCACTTGCTGCTAGATCAAAATTATCGTTTGGGTTACGATGCAGCACCGCGCGACTATGTTTACCGCCCGTCCGTCGATGTCTTCTTCAACTGCGTGGCGCAGCACTGGCGCGGCGACGCCATCGGCGTATTGCTCACAGGCATGGGGCGCGACGGCGGCGACGGCTTGCTGGCCATGCGCCGCGCAGGCAAGACGACGATCGCGCAAGACCAGGCCAGCAGCGCCGTGTACGGCATGCCGCGCGCGGCGGCTGAACTCGATGCGGCGCAGCAAATCCTGCCATTGGATAGAATAGGCGCCAGCCTGCGCGGCCGCCTGGGCGCCAAACTCAACAATGGGTGGGAGCCCTCCCCTAACATCTGAAAAGAATGCAATGCCAGAATTCTCCTCCAGCTTCACCCAGCATGAACCCGCATTGACCGAATTCAAGGTCAGCGTGCTGCTGGTGGACGACCAGTTGATCATTGCCGAGGCAGTCCGCCGCATGCTCAGCGACCAGCAGGATATCGAATTTCATTATGTGACCGACGCCACGCAGGCGCTGGACACGGCGCTGCGTTTGCAACCGACCGTCATCCTGCAAGACCTGGTGATGCCGGGCATCGACGGCTTCGCCTTGATCCAGCAGTACCGCGAAAACGAGGCGCTCGCGCACGTGCCGGTGATCGTGATGTCGGCCAAGGACGACCCGAAACTGAAGGCCCACAGCTTTGCCGTCGGCGCCAACGATTATGTGGTGAAACTGCCGGACCGCCTGGAACTGCTGGCGCGCATACGCTACCATTCCAACGCGCACATCAGCCGCCTGCAGCGCGACCAGGCTTTTCGTTTCCTGCGCGAAAGCCAAAAGAACCTGGCGGACGCGAACATTGAATTGCAGAAACTGGCCGCCCTCGATGGCTTGACGGGCATCGCCAACCGCCGCCGTTTCGATGAAACCCTGCATTTTGAATGGCAGCGGGGCCAGCGCGACAAAGCACCGTTGAGCCTGCTGTTCTGCGATATCGACCATTTCAAGAGCTATAACGACCATTTCGGCCACCTGGCCGGCGACCTGTGCCTGAAAAAAGTTGCCGCCGTGCTCACGGAACATTTGAAACGCCCGGCCGACCTGGCCGCCCGCTACGGGGGAGAAGAATTCGCCCTGATCCTGCCGGAAACGGAAGCGGCCGGCGCGCTGCTGATCGCCCAAGCATGCCGGCGCCATCTGGAAGGCTTGCAGATCGAGAACCCGGCGGCAGGCACGGGCATCGTCACCATCTCGATCGGCGTGGCCACCGTCGTGCCTTCGCCCGACTCGACGGTCGAGCAACTGATCAACCGCGCCGACCAGGCCCTGTACGCGGCCAAGCGCGGCGGACGCAACAGCGTGCTGAGCGCCGATGACGTCCAGGACTGATTTTTAACAGCAAGGAAAGTGAAGCATGAGCACACAACTGGACAATGTCAGCGTCGTCAAGAAGTCGAATATCTACTTTGACGGCAAATGCGTCTCGCACAACGTCATCCTCGCCGATGGCACGAAGAAAAGCGTGGGCGTGATTTTCCCGTCATCGCTGCGCTTCAACACGGGCGCGCCGGAAACGATGGAAATCGTCGGCGGCCTGTGCAAGGTGCGCCTGGCCGACGCGACGGAGTGGAACAGCTATGGCGCGGGCACGGAATTCAAAATCCCGGGCAATAGCTATTTTGATATTGAAACGGTGGAAACACTCGATTACGTCTGCCACTTCGGCTAATCCACGCAGAAAAAACGTCCATGGCTGCGTTGCACTGCCTCGCCGTACTATGCGTACTGTCTTCGGCAATGCGCCTTGCCCTGAACATTTTTTCAAGCGCGGATTGACTATTTAGATAAACACAGGCTCGGGCGACAGGCGCACGCCGTATTTCGCCTCTACATCATCCTGTATCGCTTCCGCCAGCCGGGTAATGTCCGCGCCACGAGCGCCGCCATTATTCACCAGAACCAGCGCCTGCTTGGGATACACTCCCGCGGGCCCCAGGTTTTTCCCCTTCCAGCCACACTGATCGATCAGCCAGCCGGCCGCCAGCTTTTCCGTGCCATCGGGCTGCGCATGGTGCACCAAGGCGGGGAAACGTTCCAGCAAGGCAAGACATTGCTCGCGTGACACCACGGGATTCTTGAAGAAGCTGCCCGCATTGCCGATCACGGCCGGGTCCGGCAATTTTCTCCGGCGGATCGCCATCACCGTGTCGGCCACCTGTTGCGGCGTCGGTTCGGCAAGATGGCGCTCGGCCACGGCCTGCGCCAGTTCCGCATAGCGCAAGTTCGGCTGCCACTCGGCGGGCAAGGCAAACGTCACTTCCAGCACGATCAGCTCGCGCCCGTCGGCCTGCTTGAAGATGCTGTCGCGATAGGCGAAACGGCAGGCGTCGCGGTCCATGTCGAAGACGATGCCGCTGGCGCTGTGCATGACGCTCACCTTATGCAGATAATCCTTGATTTCCACGCCATACGCGCCGATATTCTGGATAGGCGCCGCACCCACCGTGCCGGGGATCAAGGACAGGTTTTCCAGTCCGCCCACGCCTTGTGCCAGGGTCCACTGCACGAAGTCGTGCCAATTTTCGCCGGCCGCGGCCGTGACGAGTATCGTCTCGAAGTCCGCCTGCGCCAGGCGCATGCCGCGCGTGGCCATGTGCAGCACAGCGCCGGGAAAATCGCCCGTCAGTACGATGTTGCTGCCGCCGCCCAATATCAGGCGCGGCATGGCGGACAGGGCGGGATCTTGCAGTGCGGCCTGCAGCTGGGCCTGCGAAGTAATGCGTACGTAGGCGGCCGCATGGGCCGCGATGCCGAAGGTATTCAGGCGCTGGAGGTTGTAATTGTGTTCGATGGTGAGCTCTGGATGCATGGGATAGGGAAATTTTGCTCGATTATAGAGCGAAAGCGACAAAAAACCACCTCAGGACAAGGGCGACTTGCCCGTTGTCCGTTAAAATGTCGCATCTTTAACAGGGCCGTCCCATGGTGCAGAATCAGCCGCCAAGGCCCAGTGCGCCGAGCGCGCGCTCGCTTTAACAAGAAAAGGAACAGACCATGCCGTCATTTGATGTAGTCTCCGAAGCCGATATGATCGAAGTCAAGAATGCCGTCGAGCAATCCAACAAGGAAATCACGACCCGCTTCGACTTCAAGGGCAGCGATGCCCGCGTCGAACACAAGGAAAACGAATTGACCGCATTCGCGGATTCGGAATTCCAGCTCAGCCAGGTGCGCGACGTGCTGACCAATAAATTGACCAAACGCAAGGTCGATGTGCGCTTCCTCGACGAAGGCGACATCAAGAAGATCGGCGGCGACAAGGTCAAGCAGATTATCAAGATCAAGAATGGCATCGAATCGGATGATGCCAAGAAAATCGTGCGCGTCATCAAGGACAGCAAGATGAAAGTGCAAGCGAGCATCCAGGGTGAAGCCGTGCGCGTCACGGGCGCCAAGCGCGACGACCTGCAAGCGGCCATGGCCATGCTGCGCAAGGACGTGCCCGACATGCCGCTGGAATTTAACAATTTCCGCGATTAATTTCGATGATGCGCACGCTCCGGCCTGCGCTTGCACCGGCATGGCGGCAAGCTGCCTCGGAGCACCTGCCCGCTTGGGGTAGAATTGAAGCTGCGCACAGCTACATGCGCCCGCGCGCCTGACCGGCAGCGGGCTTGACCGTACATCTGGCTCAGTGATAACCACGGTAGTCTAAGGATAGCAATGAAACGTGTTGATGATTTCCGCCTGCGATTTGGCAAAAAAGAATATGTGCCCATCATGATAGGCGGAATGGGTGTGGATATTTCCACGTCGGAGCTGGCCCTGGAAGCGGCACGGCTGAACGGTATCGGGCATATCTCCGATGCCATGGTGGAAGACGTGTCGGATCGCCGTTTCGACACCACCTTCGTCAAAGACAAGACGAAACTGTACAAGTTCAACATCAATAACAGCGACAAGGCCGTGGTGCAGTTCGACCTGGGCCGCCTGGCGGAAGCGCAGCGCCTGCATATCGGCCGCACCATGGAAGCGAAAAAAGGCGATGGTTTGATCTTCGTCAATTGCATGGAAAAGCTGACCATGAACGGCCCCCGTGAAACCTTGCGCGTGCGCCTGAATGCGGCGCTGGACGCGGGCATCGACGGCATCACCCTGTCGGCCGGTCTGCACTTCGGTTCGTTTGCCCTGATGGCCGACCATCCGCGTTTCCGTGACGCCAAGCTGGGCATCATCGTCTCGTCCGTGCGCGCCTTGCAGATTTTCCTGCGCAAGAACGCCAAGCTGGACCGCTTGCCCGACTTCATCATCGTCGAAGGACCATTGGCCGGCGGCCACCTGGGTTTCGGCATGGACTGGGCCAATTACGACCTGCACACGATCACGGCGGAACTGCTGGCCTACCTGAAAGCGGAACAGCTGGACATCCCGCTGATCGCCGCCGGCGGCATCTTCACGGGCAGCGATGCCGTCTCCTTCCTGGAAGCGGGCGCGGCCGGCGTGCAAGTGGCGACGCGCTTTACCGTCACCGAGGAATGCGGCTTGCCAAACAAGGTCAAGCAGGAATACTACAAGGCCTCGGAAGAAGACATCATCGTCAACGGCGTCTCGCCGACCGGTTACCCGATGCGCATGCTGAAAAACACGCCCGCCATCGGCGCCGGCATCCGTCCAGGCTGCGAATCGTATGGCTACCTGCTCGATGCGACGGGCAACTGCGCGTACATCAACTCGTACAACCGCGAAGTGGCGGCCCATCCGGAACAAAAAACCGTCGTCGTGATGGACAAGACTTGCCTGTGCACGCACATGCGCAACTTCAACTGCTGGACCTGCGGCCATTACACGTATCGCCTGAAGGACACCACGCATAAGCTCGACAACGGCGAATACCAGATCCTGACGGCCGAACACGTCTTCAAGGATTACCAGTTCAGCGTCGACAACCAGATCGCCCTGCCGGAAAAAGAAATACTGGTAGCGGGCTGAATCTTGTCAGCCTGACATGAAAATGGCGCAGCCTGCGAAGGCTGCGCCATTTTTTTATGCGGGGAGCATCTGCCGCAATGCCCGTTCGATCACGTCGAACTTGGGCCGTCGCAATACTTCTTCCTGCAGGCAAGCATCCATCATGGCCTGCAGGCTGGGCATCGACGTCGCGCAATGCGCGATCAACTCGCCCAGCAGCACGCCAAAGGCGCGCGCCTCCATGCCTTGCAGTACCTCCCCTTGCGGCGTGCATGGCGCAAACATGGACGCCGCGCCGAAGTCGCCCAGCAGGCAGGCGCCGGCGTCCGCATGCAGGATGTTGTGTGCATACAGATCGCCATGCACGATGCCGTGCGCATGCAGCTGGCACACGGCCGAGGCGATGCCGTGGGCAATGGCCAGGGCTTGCGGTGCCTCAAAGCGCACGCCTTCGGCATACACATCACGCGTGCATGATGACAGGCTGGGCGGCCCGGCGAGGTTGCGGTAGGCAACATCGATCAGCGGCATGACCAGTCCCAGCGCCCCTTGCGGATGCGCATCGAGCGTCCCGAGGATGGGGATCAGGCCCGGATGGGCGCCGGCGCCGACACAGGCAGCCATTTCGCTGCGCGGCAAGCCGTCGCTGGTTATCGCCGCCTTGAACACTTTGACGGCAACATCCTCGATACCATCGAGGCGGGCGCGGTAAATCACGCCCGATGCCCCCTCGCCCAGCGGCTGCGCCAGTTGCAGGCGCGGCCAGGCCAGGCCCGCCGTCCCGGCGCCGCTCAGGGCCGCCAGTTCACGCGCTTCCGTAAAGGGATTGCCCGCATATGCGAGCCAGCTCAGGCGTGGCAAGGCCAGCAGGCAATCGGGGAGCGCCGTGAAGCGGTTGGCGGCGATGCGCACCAGTTCCAGCTTGCGGCAGTTCACCAGCGATACCGGCAAACTGCTCAGGCAATTTCCCGCCAGCATGAGTTTCTGCAATTGCCCGCACTTGCCGAGTTCATCAGGCAAGACTTCGATGGCATTGTCGGTCAGCGTCAGCCAGCGCAGAGCCAATGGCAAGGCTGCGGCCGGCACGTGGCCGATCCGGTTCGCCTTAAAACCGATCATTTCCAGCCCAGGACAGGAACCGAGCACGGCTGGCAAGGTGGTGAACAGATTATCCGAGCAAAATATGATGCGCAGCTTGTGCAGGCGCGGCAGATCGTCGGGCAGCGAGGACAGCGCATTGCCGGACAGGTCGAGGATTTCCAGGCTGTCGGCCAGGTCGAATATCTCGCGTGGGAAATCCGTCAAGCCGCACGACAGCTTCAGGCGGCGCAGGCCGGCCAGTTGGCCGGCGCGTAATTGCTCCAGTGTATGCAAGGCAGACAAGATATTCCTTTCAAGGTGGCACCCGGTCGATGCCATGCATAAATCATTGGACGTAAAAAAACCCCACCGGAATCCGGTGGGGTTTTTCTCTTACTGCGTATAACAAGCCTGACGATAACCTACTTTCACACTGGTTGCAGCACTATCATCGGCGCAAAGTTGTTTCACGGTCCTGTTCGGGATGGGAAGGGGTGGGACCAACTTGCTATGGTCATCAGGCATAACTTGTACCGGCGTTTGTCTCCTGTTGGACGACAAAGCCATGAATCTGGAAGAAGCAAAGATCGGGGTAATGAATGGTATCAACACACACGCAACGTTGTACCGTCTTATCCTCTGCACCTGCTAAGGTTATAGGGACAAGCCGTACGGGCAATTAGTACTGGTTAGCTTAATGCATTACTGCACTTCCACACCCAGCCTATCAACGTCCTGGTCTCGAACGACCCTTCAAAGAGCTCAAGGCTCTGGGAAATCTCATCTCAAGGCAAGTTTCCCGCTTAGATGCTTTCAGCGGTTATCTCTTCCGAACTTAGCTACCCGGCAATGCCACTGGCGTGACAACCGGTACACCAGAGGTTCGTCCACTCCGGTCCTCTCGTACTAGGAGCAGCCCCCTTCAAATTTCCAACGCCCACGGCAGATAGGGACCAAACTGTCTCACGACGTTTTAAACCCAGCTCACGTACCACTTTAAATGGCGAACAGCCATACCCTTGGGACCGGCTACAGCCCCAGGATGTGATGAGCCGACATCGAGGTGCCAAACTCCCCCGTCGATATGAACTCTTGGGAGGAATCAGCCTGTTATCCCCAGAGTACCTTTTATCCGTTGAGCGATGGCCCTTCCATACAGAACCACCGGATCACTATGTCCTACTTTCGTACCTGCTCGACTTGTCAGTCTCGCAGTTAAGCACGCTTATGCCATTGCACTATCAACACGATGTCCGACCGTATCTAGCGTACCTTCGAACTCCTCCGTTACACTTTAGGAGGAGACCGCCCCAGTCAAACTGCCTACCATGCACTGTCCCCGATCCGGATAACGGACCAAGGTTAGAACCTCAAACAAACCAGGGTGGTATTTCAAGGTTGGCTCCACGAGAACTAGCGTCCCCGCTTCAAAGCCTCCCACCTATCCTACACAGATTGGTTCAAAGTCCAATGCAAAGCTACAGTAAAGGTTCATGGGGTCTTTCCGTCTAGCCGCGGGTAGATTGCATCATCACAAACATTTCAACTTCGCTGAGTCTCGGGAGGAGACAGTGTGGCCATCGTTACGCCATTCGTGCAGGTCGGAACTTACCCGACAAGGAATTTCGCTACCTTAGGACCGTTATAGTTACGGCCGCCGTTTACTGGGACTTCAATCAAGAGCTTGCACCCCATCATTTAATCTTCCAGCACCGGGCAGGCGTCACACCCTATACGTCCACTTTCGTGTTTGCAGAGTGCTGTGTTTTTATTAAACAGTCGCAGCCACCAGTTTATTGCAACCCTTTCACCCTCATGGAGTAAACCAATCAAGCTACCGGGGCGTACCTTTTCCCGAAGTTACGGTACCAATTTGCCGAGTTCCTTCTCCCGAGTTCTCTCAAGCGCCTTAGAATACTCATCTCGCCCACCTGTGTCGGTTTGCGGTACGGTCTCGTATGACTGAAGCTTAGAGGCTTTTCTTGGAACCACTTCCGATTGCTTCGTGAATAAATTCACTCGTCCCATCCCCTTGAATCCTGCGCCCGGATTTGCCTAAGCGCCTTCTATGAGACAGAAACTGACTATTCCAACAGTCAGACAACCTTCCGCGATCCGTCCCCCCATCGCATCATACGACGGTGCAGGAATATTAACCTGCTTCCCATCAGCTACGCATCTCTGCCTCGCCTTAGGGGCCGACTCACCCTGCTCCGATGAACGTTGAACAGGAAACCTTGGGCTTACGGCGTGGAGGCTTTTCACCCCCATTATCGCTACTCATGTCAGCATTCGCACTTCTGATACCTCCAGCATCCTTTACAAGACACCTTCGCAGGCTTACAGAACGCTCTCCTACCATATATATCTGTGATAAATCACAGAACAATATCCGCAGCTTCGGTGACTGGCTTAGCCCCGTTACATCTTCCGCGCAGGACGACTCGATCAGTGAGCTATTACGCTTTCTTTAAATGATGGCTGCTTCTAAGCCAACATCCTGACTGTTTTAGCCTTCCCACTTCGTTTTCCACTTAGCCAATCTTTGGGACCTTAGCTGGCGGTCTGGGTTGTTTCCCTCTTGACGCCGGACGTTAGCACCCGACGTCTGTCTCCCAAGCTCGCACTCATCGGTATTCGGAGTTTGCAATGGTTTGGTAAGTCGCAATGACCCCCTAGCCATAACAGTGCTCTACCCCCGATGGTGATACTTGAGGCACTACCTAAATAGTTTTCGGAGAGAACCAGCTATTTCCAAGTTTGTTTAGCCTTTCACCCCTACCCACAGCTCATCCCCTAATTTTTCAACATTAGTGGGTTCGGACCTCCAGGGCGTGTTACCGCACCTTCATCCTGGCCATGAGTAGATCACTTGGTTTCGGGTCTACACCCAGCGACTGATCGCCCTATTCGGACTCGATTTCTCTACGGCTTCCCTATTCGGTTAACCTTGCCACTGAATGTAAGTCGCTGACCCATTATACAAAAGGTACGCAGTCACGGAACAAGTCCGCTCCTACTGTTTGTATGCACACGGTTTCAGGATCTATTTCACTCCCCTTCCGGGGTTCTTTTCGCCTTTCCCTCACGGTACTGGTTCACTATCGGTCGATTACGAGTATTTAGCCTTGGAGGATGGTCCCCCCATATTCAGACAGGATGTCACGTGTCCCGCCCTACTTGTCGTACGCTTAGTACCACCGGTCCGATTTCACATACGGGGCTATCACCCGCTATGGCTCCTATTTCCAGAGGATTCTGTTATCGGTCCGACTATCACGTACAGGCTCTTCCCATTTCGCTCGCCGCTACTTTGGGAATCTCGGTTGATTTCTTTTCCTGCAGCTACTTAGATGTTTCAGTTCGCCGCGTTCGCCTTGCATACCTATGTATTCAGTATGCAATACCCTAAAAGGGTGGGTTGCCCCATTCGGAAATCTGCGGATCAAAGTGTGTTTGCTCACTCCCCGCAGCTTATCGCAAGCTACTACGTCCTTCATCGCCTGTAATCGCCAAGGCATCCACCATGTGCACTTATTCGCTTGTCCCTATAACGTTAGCCTCTGATTATCGAAATAATCAAAGAGCGCTACAGGGATAAGAAAGTACAACGTTGTTGCTTGTTTGTTGATACATACAATCATTACCCATCGATTCGCTTGTTACGGCAAACCGATCAATAAATAATCTTTACTTCTTCCAGATTGTTAAAGAACGAAACAGCTTTGATCGCTAAAAGATCAAACCTAAACCTGAGTCACTGACCGGCTTACGTTTGCACTTTCAAAGTACTTGGTGGAGGATGACGGGATCGAACCGACGACCCCCTGCTTGCAAAGCAGGTGCTCTCCCAGCTGAGCTAATCCCCCTGGGTATGACTGGTAGGGCTGGTTGGACTCGAACCAACGACCCCCGCGTTATCAACACGGTGCTCTAACCAGCTGAGCTACAGCCCCAACGCGGAACTTCTACGACTACTGTTTCTTCTTTGACTAACAGCCGATAAGTGTGAACATTTGATGCGTGAACCAGTTACCTGATTCGTGCAAACTCTAGAAAGGAGGTGATCCAGCCGCACCTTCCGATACGGCTACCTTGTTACGACTTCACCCCAGTCACGAATCCTACCGTGGTAAGCGCCCTCCTTACGGTTAAGCTACCTACTTCTGGTAAAACCCGCTCCCATGGTGTGACGGGCGGTGTGTACAAGACCCGGGAACGTATTCACCGCGACATGCTGATCCGCGATTACTAGCGATTCCAACTTCATGCAGTCGAGTTGCAGACTACAATCCGGACTACGATACACTTTCTGCGATTAGCTCCCCCTCGCGGGTTGGCGGCGCTCTGTATGTACCATTGTATGACGTGTGAAGCCCTACCCATAAGGGCCATGAGGACTTGACGTCATCCCCACCTTCCTCCGGTTTGTCACCGGCAGTCTCATTAGAGTGCCCTTTCGTAGCAACTAATGACAAGGGTTGCGCTCGTTGCGGGACTTAACCCAACATCTCACGACACGAGCTGACGACAGCCATGCAGCACCTGTGTACTGGTTCTCTTTCGAGCACTCCCCGATCTCTCGGGGATTCCAGCCATGTCAAGGGTAGGTAAGGTTTTTCGCGTTGCATCGAATTAATCCACATCATCCACCGCTTGTGCGGGTCCCCGTCAATTCCTTTGAGTTTTAATCTTGCGACCGTACTCCCCAGGCGGTCTACTTCACGCGTTAGCTGCGTTACCAAGTCAATTAAGACCCGACAACTAGTAGACATCGTTTAGGGCGTGGACTACCAGGGTATCTAATCCTGTTTGCTCCCCACGCTTTCGTGCATGAGCGTCAATCTTGACCCAGGGGGCTGCCTTCGCCATCGGTGTTCCTCCACATATCTACGCATTTCACTGCTACACGTGGAATTCTACCCCCCTCTGCCAGATTCTAGCCTTGCAGTCTCCAATGCAATTCCCAGGTTGAGCCCGGGGATTTCACATCAGACTTACAAAACCGCCTGCGCACGCTTTACGCCCAGTAATTCCGATTAACGCTTGCACCCTACGTATTACCGCGGCTGCTGGCACGTAGTTAGCCGGTGCTTATTCTTCAGGTACCGTCATTAGCAAGAGATATTAGCTCTCACCGTTTCTTCCCTGACAAAAGAGCTTTACAACCCGAAGGCCTTCTTCACTCACGCGGCATTGCTGGATCAGGCTTTCGCCCATTGTCCAAAATTCCCCACTGCTGCCTCCCGTAGGAGTCTGGACCGTGTCTCAGTTCCAGTGTGGCTGGTCGTCCTCTCAGACCAGCTACTGATCGATGCCTTGGTAGGCTTTTACCCTACCAACTAGCTAATCAGATATCGGCCGCTCCACGAGCATGAGGTCTTGCGATCCCCCACTTTCATCCGTAGATCGTATGCGGTATTAGCGTAACTTTCGCTACGTTATCCCCCACTCCAGGGTACGTTCCGATATATTACTCACCCGTTCGCCACTCGCCACCAGAGCAAGCTCCGTGCTGCCGTTCGACTTGCATGTGTAAGGCATGCCGCCAGCGTTCAATCTGAGCCAGGATCAAACTCTTCAGTTTAATCTCTGTTACTTTGCCGTTTTACCGGCACCGTCATTGCTGACGGGTCGCTCACTTCAAAAACAACTGACAGGCCACTTCTTGCGAAGCGTCCTATTTCATTTATTTCTTCGTGAACATTTGATATTTTAAGTCTTACGCTGCTTGCGCAGCGCTGCACTTACATCAAATGCCCACACTTATCGACTGTTAATTGTTAAAGAACTGTATTCGGTGCTACTTTCGCGCCATCGACAAAGCGTTGTGTTTGTCAGCTGCGAAGAAGAAAGAGTATGAAGCGTTTCGGCTAATTCGTCAACCTTCTTTTTTCACCCTACTTTACTCGGCATTTGCATGCGTCGTTCAGCGAGGGGGCGAATTATAGCCCTGCCCCGCGCGCGCCGCAAGCGCTATTTTCACGCGCTCACCGCCCAGCAAGCCTTGTCTTCACTTCAAGCGCCTTTTTGTGCAGCCTGTCGCAATCGGCTGGCGTAGTTCGTGGTCTTTAGGCACAGTGGCAATATCAGACTCTGACGCTACTCAACAAGGGGTTAAACTTGCCCGCCGCGTCGATTAAACTCTAGTACTTGAAAGTGCCCCCTCATGCTTCCGATTTCCAGCCTGCCCCAATTGTTGAAAACCATCCTCGCTTGGTTGCAACGGGCATTCGACGCGACGACGACCTGGGTCACCCAACTGTCTTGGTGGAAATTCTTCCTGTTCGCTGCGCTGGCTCTGATCGCCGGCTCCATTTTGCAAGATGAGCTGTTCTCGTCCAGCCCGGACGAAGAAGTGGTCATCAAGTCGCATAAACGCAGCAGCAAGGGTTCGGGGGAAACCAATATCCTGATCGACGATACGGGCATCCATTTCAATCCCCGCAACGGCAAGAATCGCCGCAGCAGCGCGGCCGAGGCGGCCAGCGATCCAGCCGATGCCGCCGAGGCGGACGCAAAAGCCAGTGCCGTGCCGCCGGAACCGCCGCAGCCACCAGCCGCCCCCGCCAAGCCCAACTATCCGGTGACCACCAATGCTTCAGGGGAAGAAGTCCATATCGAATTGCCGCCGCAAATCGGCGAAGAGCTGTCGAATGCCATCGAAGAAGCGGTCGATGATGCCGCCGAGCAAAAAGTGTCGCGCTACCACCAGCAAGCCTCGACCTGGTTCAAGAGTTTTGTCTCCTTGCTGGTGTTGGCCCTGTTCGCCATGAAGGCCCTGGTCGGCGGCAAGAAGCGGGCCGAAGCGGAAACCGTCACCGCAAATGAGGCGGCCGAGCGCGAATCCATGCAGCGCCAGCTCAGCGAAGCGAAGATGCAGATGATGCAGGCGCAAGTCGAGCCGCACTTCCTGTTCAATACGCTTGCCTCCGTCGAACACCTGATCCAGGTCGATCCGCCGCGCGCGGCCAAGATGCAGCGCAGCCTGATCCAGTATCTGCGCGCCGTGCTGCCGCAAATGCGCGACAACGCCCTGATTACCAACCTGGGCCGTGAGGCGGACATGGTGCAAGCGTACTTGAATCTGCTGAAAATGCGGATGGAAGAACGCCTGACCGTCGACTTCCAGATTCCCGACGGCCTGCGCAGCGCCGCCTTCCCGCCCATGATGCTGCAATCGATGGTGGAAAATGCCATCAAGCACGGCCTGGAAGTCAAACCGGAAGGCGGCACCCTGCGCATCGTGGCCGAAGTGGCGCACAGCAAGCTGCGCGTGACCGTCACCGATGACGGCCTGGGCTTTGGCGTAGTGCCCAGCGATGGCACGGGACTGGGTTTGCCCACCATACGCGAACGCCTGAAGCTGCTGCATGGCGACGAGGGCAGCCTGACCATTACGCCAAATCAACCGTCCGGCGTGTGCGCCGTGATCGAAGTGCCATATCAATTGTCCAAGTAAGACAGAGTAGTTGATAAAAACGCTAAATCATTGAATAATCAATCTTCGCCTGTTCACACTTGAGACCTATGCCTACCGCTATTATTGCCGACGACGAAAGACTGATGCGCGACCAGCTACGCCTGCGCCTGGGCCAGGCCTGGCCTGAACTGGAAATCATCGGCGAAGCCAAGAATGGCGACGAGGCGATCGAACTGGTGGAACAACTCAAACCCGATTTTGCCTTCCTCGATATCCGCATGCCGGGCAAGACGGGCATGGAGGCGGCGCAAGCAATAGGCAACAAGACGCATATCGTCTTCGTCACTGCCTATGACAGTCACGCCGTCGAAGCCTTCGAGCGGGGCGCCGTTGACTACGTGCTCAAGCCGCCCGAGCATGAGCGTCTACTGGTGACGGTGGAGCGCCTGAAAACGCACTTGAACAAACCGGCCCTGGACGTCAACAGCAGCGTCACGGCCATGCTGTCGCAACTGGCGGAAAAAATCACGGCCAAGCCCACCTACCTGCAATGGATACAGGCCAGCATCGGCCAGGACTTGCGCATGATCCCCGTGGAAGAGATCCTGTTCTTCCGTTCTGACGAGAAATACACGTGCGTGCAGACGGCCAAGTATGAAGCGCTGATCCGCAAGCCCGTGCGCGACCTGGCCGAAGAGCTCGACCCTTCGCTGTTCTGGCAAATCCACCGCGCCACCCTGGTCAACGTGAATGCCATCGAAGGCGTGACGCGCGACATCCGCGGCCGTCACCTGGTACTCATCAAAGGCAAATCCGACAAGCTCGAAGTGAGCCGCAGTTTCCTGCACCTGTTCAAGCAAATGTAAGACTCCGCCGCCGCCCGGCCCAGGCCGGTGCGGCGCCTTGATCTCTTCCTTTCCCCTTCCTGCGCCACATCAAGCCGCGCCGCACCAGCAGGCATAGGCTAGATAAAGTCCAACTCTCCATCGCTGTCCTGTCTGCCTTCGTACACGTTCGCAAGGAGAAGCCCCATGCCCGACCGAGGCAGTCCTGCACTGCTGCGCATCTTGCCGCTGGGTATGGCGGCAGCGCTTTTGCTGTGCCTGTTTCCGCCACTGAAAGCCCGCCGGCAGCAGCAGGCGCGCGGACAAGCCATCATCGACAGCGCCAGCGACGCCATCATCAGCATCGACAGCCAGCAAATCATCCTGCATGCAAACGCGGCAGCGGCCAGATTGTTCGACGACACGCCGGCCGGCATGCGCGGCATGCGCCTGGGTCACTACATCCTGCGCGACTTGCGCACCCTCGGCGGCCTGGGCCAGCACGATGGCGAGCCGCCGTTTGGCGATATCAGCCAGGAACTGCGCCTGACGGGCCGGCGCGCCACCGATTACACCTTGACGGGACGGCGCAGCGATGGCGTCATGTTTCCCCTCGAAGGATCGCTCTCGGCCATGCAGGAAGACGGCCACAGCGTCTTTACCATCATCGTGCGCGACATTACGGCGCGTCAGCAGATGCATGAACAGCTGGCCCGCTCCTTTTCGCAATTGCGTGAATTGTCGAGCGCGCTGCAAACCATCCGCGAAGAAGAACGCAAGCATATCGCGCGCGAACTGCATGATGACCTGGGGCAATTGCTGGCCACCTTGCGCGTCGACCTGACCCTGGTGCGCCAGCACACGGACACCACCGCGCCCCTGCAAGCCCTGCTGCACAGCATGGACGGCTTGCTGGTGACGGCCATTACCTCGCTGCGGCGCATCGCCAGCAACCTGCGCCCGCGCGCGCTCGATGAAGGGGGATTGTATTTTGCGCTGCAAAAACTGCGCCACGACTTCCTGCTGCGCCGCGCCATCCATTTCGACTTGCTGGCCGACGAGGCCGACCTCGTGCTCGACGATGCGCGCAGCACGGCCATCTACCGCATCGTGCAGGAAGCACTGACGAATATCGCGCGCCATGCCGAAGCCAACCACATCACCATCGCCCTGCACCGCATCGATTCCTCGCTGGCCATCACCATCCAGGATGACGGCCGCGGCATTGCCGAACACGACCTGGAAAAAGCCACGGCACTAGGGCTGCTGGGCATGCGCGAGCGGGTCTGGGGCTTGAACGGCAGCATCCATATCGGCGCCGATAGCGAGCTGGGCGGCACACGCATCGACATCTCGCTGCCCATGAATGCCGAGGCGGCATCCGCAGCGATGCAATAAAAAAAGGCGCCCGCAGGCGCCTTTGCTTCGTCACATCGAATGATGCTTAGAATTTGTGTGCCAGACCGATCTGGTACGAAGTCAGCGACTTGACGCGCTCGCGGCCAGCGTAAGCGTACACGTCGGTGCGCTTCGACAGGTGGTAATCATAACCGACGCCGAATTCCTTGATGGTGTCCTGATCCTTGAACTTGTTGTTGCTTTGCTCTTGCTTGCCATACGACACTTTGGCATCGCCGCCGCCCACCGTGTAGTTCAGGCCGATCAAGTAGGACTTGAATTCGCCAGTCGTCGCAACCTTGGTGTCGCCTTTCGAGTAGGCGGCCGTGATCTTGGCCGGGCCGAATTTATAGCCGCCACCGATGGACCACAGGTCAGGCTTGGCCGCCGTTGCCGTTGCTTGCACGGCTTTTTCGTAGCCGGCGTGCAGGCTGATCGGGCCATTGTCGTAGGTTGCCAGGCCGATCACACCCGCGTCAGCGCTGTTGACTTCGCTCAGCACGTATTGCAGGCTGCCCACGAAACCTTCAAAGCTTGGGCTGTTGTAGGTGACGGCGTTGTTGACGCGCGACGAGCCGACGCCCGAACGCAGCAGGGTTTCATTGTTCTTGCCGACCACGCCGTAGGTGTTGAATGGGTCGACGCGGGCGATGGTGCCATCGACCAGATTCTTGGTGCGGCCCAGGATGGCGGTACCGAACGCGCCTTTCAAGCCCACGTACGCTTGACGGTCGAACAACACGCCTTTTTGCGCACCGGTGTCGGCCAGGAATTCACTTTCCAGGTTGAAAATTGCGGACAGGCCGCCACCCAGATCTTCCGTACCCTTGAAACCGAGGCGCGACGCATTGTTTTCGCGTTGTACCGTCGGCTGGCCAGTGGTCTTGGCAATACCGAGGTCAACCAGGCCGTACACGGTGACGTTCGATTGTGCTTGTGCCGTAGCTGCTGCGAAGGTGCCGATGATCAATGCTGCCAGAGTAATTTTTTTCACTTGAGATTCTCTACATTAGGTTGGACAAGAATGGTGCTGCTTAGCTGCTGAACCGAATCATGCCCACGAAATACTTCAACAATATGACATCGACAAGATGTTGTTTTTTGGAACAACATCTTGTCAGATAAAAACAACAGGCGAAAAAAAACCGCCCGAAGGCGGTTCATGCGGCGGCAAGGCCTATTTACCGTAGGTCGGATTAGCGGGGCAAGGCCACGCGTAATCCGACTAGCACCTTTGGCAACGCCTGTCGGATTACGCCCTACGGGCTAATCCGACCTACCACTACCATATAGACAGATCAGCCTTACTTCAGACGGCAGCTCAACAGCCAGTAGTATTCCAGGCGCTTCATGCGGATTTCGCGGGCCGAGTGGGCAAACTTCTTGCGCAGGTGGCTATCCGATGGGAAATTCTTCAGCACTTCATAGCGCTCGCCCGCCTCCGTCGTGCGGAACTGGTGCGTATTGCCCTCCAAGTCGGTGCGCGCGATCACGGTGCTGCTGCCATCGACATAGGAATTGTCGATCAGCACCAGCAGGATGTCCTTGCCCAGCTTCGTGCGCAATTGCTTCAGGTATTTGTCCTGGTCTTCGCGCTTGACGTGCGACCACCAGAAACCCGCGAACACGGCCGTGAACTTGCCCAGCATGTCATCGGGCAAGTTGAAGGCATCGAGCTTGGCGAAGGTGACGTTGTCGGGCAAGCCGCGTGCCTGGGCCAGCGCCAGCATTTCATCGTTGATATCGGTGGCCAGTACGGACTCGGCCGACTCGGCGACCACTTCCGTCCAGTAGCCGGTGCCGCAAGCCAGTTCCAGCACGGTGTGGCCTTCCAGCACGTCGGCGACCTTGTCGCGCAACACTTCCAGGTCTTCCTGGCGTTCGGGCTTGTCATAGACGCGCTCGTACTGCTGCGCGATGGTGGCGTAATATTTGGCAAGCTGATCGGTAATCATTGTTTCTTCTCTTCTTAAATAATCTTGGCCAGGCACCTCGCCCGGCCGACTTCCTGCATTGTTATAGTTCGTAGTGCTCTTTATCACCGCTCATCGCCTGCTCGATGAGCTTGCGGTTCAAGGTCGGCGTCAGCAACTCGATAAAGGTATAAATATAGCTGCGCAAATACGCGCCCTGCTTGACGGCCACGCGCGACACATTCATGCCGAACAGGTGCCCGACAGGGATGGCGCGCAAGCCTTTGTCGCGCTCGGCATCGAAGGCCATACCCGCTATGATACCAATCCCCATGCCCAACTCGACATAAGTCTTGATCACGTCCGCGTCGATGGCTTCGAGCAAGATGTCCGGCTTCAGGCCGCGCAGCACGAAAGCATGGTCGATCTTGTTGCGTCCGGCGAACGCGCTGTCATAGGTAATCAGGGGGAAGGCGGCGATTTCTTCCAGGGTCACGGACTTCGATTTGAGCAGCGGATGGTCGACCGGCACCACCACCACGTGTTCCCATTGATAGCAGGGCAAGGTGATCAGGCCATCAATGGCGGCGATCGATTCCGTGGCGATGGCCAGATCCGCCTGGTCGCGCTGCACCATCTCGGCGATCTGGCGCGGATTTCCTTGCAGTAAAGACAATCGCACCTTGGGGAACTTCAGCATGAAGGCTTGCACCACCTTGGGCAAGGTGTAGCGCGCCTGTGTATGCGTAGTGGCAATGGTAAAGCTGCCGCTGTCCTGCGCCGCGAATTCCTTGCCGATGCGCTTCATGCTGTCGATTTCCTGCATAATCAGCTCGACGGACTCCAGCACCAGGCGGCCCGGCTCCGTCAGGCCGCGGATGCGCTTGCCGTGGCGCGTAAAAATATCCACGCCCAGCTCTTCCTCCAGCTCGATGATGGCTTTCGATACGCCCGGTTGCGACGTGAACAAGGCCTTGGCGGCGTCCGTCAGGTTGTAGTTCTGCCGGACCGCTTCGCGCACGAAGCGCAGTTGATGGAGATTCATTGCTGGTTTGCCCTAGATTGCCGTGATTTGCCGAGTTTCCGCCCCACCCATGATTTTGCATGCATGCATATACGCATATCGCATATAAGCAAATGCGTACTTAGTAGTTTGGAATAAACACTAAGTTTATTACTATTGCGAGTACTTTGGGGGTGCAAGCATGACTTTGTCTTATATAGTCTCAGGATTTGCCGTAGGATTACTCGTAGGAATGACCGGCGTGGGCGGCGGTTCGCTGATGACGCCGCTATTAACCCTGCTGTTTGGCGTACCGCCTTCCGTGGCGGTGGGTACCGACCTGGCCTTCGCCTCGATCACCAAGAGCGCCGGCACCCTGACGCACCGCCTGCGCGGCACCATCCGCTGGGATATCGTCAAGCGCCTGTGCATCGGCGCCCTGCCCGCCGCCGTCATCGCGACCCTGGCGCTCAAATCGTTCGGCACCCTGTCGCCGCAAATCGGCCAGATCATCCGTTACTCGATCGCCGGCTCCGTGCTGCTGACCGTCGTGGCACTCATTTTCAAGGGCCGCATGCTGGCCTGGATCAATGCCCACCCTGAGAAACAATTACAAGGCAACAAGCTTGCCGCCGCGACCATCATCGCCGGCGCCGTGCTGGGCGTGCTGGTGACGGTGTCGTCGATCGGCGCCGGCGCCATCGGCGCGACCTTGCTGGTGATGCTGTATCCACGCATGAGCTCGGCCGAAGTGGCGGGCACCGACATCGCCTACGCCGTGCCCCTGACGGCCATCGCCGCGCTGGGCCACTGGTGGCTCGGCTCCATCCACTGGGAATTGCTGGCCTCCTTGCTGGTCGGCTCCCTGCCCGGCATCACGCTCGGCTCCTGGGTCGCGCGATCCGTGCCGGAACAGTTTTTACGAGTGCTGCTGGCGATGACCTTGACCGGCGTGGCAGTGAAGCTAATCTATTAATGACCGAACAAGTGACAAGAGCAGTATCAAGAACATCATCCCAGGCAGTCTTCCAGCACCCCGGCTTTTTTAGGAATTGATATGTACCATTACGATCAGTACGACCACCTCATCATCAAAGAACGCATCGCCCAGTACCGAGACCAGGTTGCGCGCCGTATCGCCAATGAACTGACGGAAGAGGAATTCATTCCGCTGCGCCTGCAAAACGGCCTGTACATGCAACGCCACGCCTACATGCTGCGCATCGCCGTGCCGTACGGCTTGCTGTCGTCCAAGCAGATGCGCATGTTCGCGCACATCGCGCGCAAGTATGACCGCGGCTATGGCCACTTCACCACGCGCCAGAACATCCAGTTCAACTGGATTGAGCTGGAACAGACGCCAGATATCCTGACGGACCTCGCTTCCGTGGAAATGCACGCGATCCAGACGTCCGGCAACTGTATCCGTAATACAACATCGGACCCGTTTGCGGGCGTCGCCGCCGATGAAATCATCGATCCGCGCCCGTACGCGGAAGTATTGCGCCAGTGGAGCACCTTCCACCCCGAGTTCATCGCCCTGCCGCGCAAATTCAAGGTCGCCATCAATGGCGCCGAGGAAGACCGCGCCGCCATCGCCGTGCACGACATCGGCTTGACGGCCGTGCGCAACGAGGCCGGCGAAGTGGGCTTCAAGGTGATGGCCGGCGGCGGCATGGGCCGCACGCCGATCCTGGGCAGCGTTGTGCGCGACTTCCTGCCGTGGCAGCACTTGCTCACGTATATCCAGGCGATCATGCGCGTGTACAACCTGCACGGCCGCCGCGACAACAAATACAAGGCGCGCATCAAGATTTTGCTGAAAGCCATCGGCGTGGAAGAATTCACGCGCCAGGTGGAAGCGGAATGGGTCGATTTGAAGGATGGTCCGGAAACCTTGACGGCCGAGGAAATGCAGCGCGTGGCGGACTTCTTCAATCCGCCCGCCTACCTTGCCCTGCCAGAACTCGACTACCAGGCCGAACACGCGGACAACAAGGCGTATGTAAATTGGCTGGCGCGCAACGTCAAGCCGCACCAGCGTCCTGGCTACGTGGCCGTGGTACTGTCCCTGAAGAAAACGGGCGTGCCGCCAGGCGACGCGACGGCCGAGCAGATCGACTTCGTGGCCGATCTGGCCGACCGCTACAGCTTTGGCGAACTGCGCGTGACGCATGAACAAAACCTAGTGCTGGCCGACGTGGAACAGTCGAAACTGTTCGCACTGTGGCAGGAAGCCAAGGCGCACGGCCTGGCCACGCCGAACATCGGTTTGCTGACGGACATGATCTGCTGCCCGGGCGGCGATTTCTGCTCGCTGGCCAACGCCAAGTCGCTGCCGATCGCGGCCGCCATCGCGGAACGCTTCGACAGCATCGACTTCCAGCACGACATCGGCGAAATCGAACTGAATATTTCCGGCTGCATCAATGCCTGCGGCCACCATCACGTGGGCAGCATCGGCATCCTCGGCGTCGACAAGGATGGCAGCGAATGGTATCAAGTGTCGATCGGCGGCGCGCAAGGCAACAACGCGGCCATCGGCAAGATCATCGGACCATCGTTCTCTTCCCTGCAGATGCCTGAAGTCATCGGCCGCCTGCTGCACGTCTACGTGCGCGACCGCCATGAAGGCGAGCGCTTCGTCGATACGGCCCAACGCCTGGGCCTGGCGCCGTTCAAGGAACACGTATATGCAACGCCGATCACGGTCGGCAACCTGGTGGGAGAAGACGAATATGTTTGAAGTACGCGAAGAAATCATCAAGAACGCCGCCGTGGTGCCGAATACCTGGGGCTTGCTGCGCCTCGATGAGACCGACACGCCGGAAACGGTCGTCGTGCCTGCGGGCAAGGTCATCGTCCCCCTGCCCGTGTGGCAAGCCCAGCGCGAAACCCTGCTGGCCCGCCTGCCCGACATCGGCGTCTGGCTGGCCAGCGACGAGCGGCCGGAAGAACTGGCGGCCGACGTGGCGCAATTGCCCGTCATCGGCGTGGACTTTCCGAAATTCACGGATGGCCGCGGCTATTCCATCGCGTTCAATTTGCGCGCCCGCCTGGGTTTCCAGGGTGAATTGCGCGCCATCGGCGACGTGCTGCGCGACCAGCTGTTTTCCATGCACCGCGTCGGCTTCGATGCGTATGCGACGCGTCCGGACCGCAGCATCCATGACGCCCTGAAAGGTTTGTCCGTCTTTTCGGAAACCTACCAGGCGTCGTGGGATCAGAAATCGCCGCTGTTCCGCCGCCACCACCGCGAAGGCCAGAATCCTGACCTCGACAACGCGGCCGGCATCTGAGGACCCATCATGAGCGATCTGACTTCTTTGATTCACGCCACCGAGCAAACGCTGACACGCATCGCCGCGGATTTTTCGCCGGCCGTGTTCGCGTCCAGCCTGGCAGCCGAAGACATGGTGCTGACCGACATGATTCTCAAGGCAAAGCTGCCGATCGGCATCTTTTCCCTGGAAACGGGACGGCTGCACCAGGAAACCCTGGCCGTGCTCGACAAGGTGAAAACCCGCTACGGCCACGACATCACCCTGTACCGCCCGCAACCGGAGCTTGTCGCCGCCTACGTGGAACAGAACGGCCTCAACGCCTTCTACAACAGCGTCGAGATGCGCCGCGAATGCTGCCGCATCCGCAAGGTCGAGCCGCTGGGCCGCGCCCTGGCCGGCAACAAGGCCTGGATCACGGGCCAGCGCCGCGCCCAGTCCACCACGCGCGCCGAATTGCACGTACAGGAAGACGACGCGGCGCATGCGATGACGAAATTCAATCCGCTGGCCGACTGGTCCGAGCAGGATGTGTGGGACTATATCCGTGCCAACGACGTGCCGTACAACGCGCTGCACGACCAGGGCTACCCGTCCATCGGCTGCGAACCGTGCACGCGTGCCGTGCAGCCGGGCGAAGACGTGCGCGCCGGGCGCTGGTGGTGGGAAAATCCGGATTCCAAGGAATGCGGCCTGCACATGGTGGACGGCAAACTGATACGCATCAAATCCGTGGCAGCCTGAACAGACACACAGAACAAGAAAGCATCCAATATGAGCAATATTTTGAACCAGCGTCACCTCGACAGCCTTGAGTCGGAAGCCATCCACATCATGCGCGAAGTGGCGGCCGAATCGGCCAATCCCGCCCTGCTGTTTTCCGGCGGCAAGGATTCCGTCGTCCTGCTGCGCCTGGCCGAGAAAGCCTTCCGCCCAGGCAAATTTCCTTTCCCCCTCGTGCATATCGACACGGGCCACAACTTCCCGGAAGTCATCACTTTCCGCGACAAGAAAGTGGCGGAACTGGGCGAGCGCCTGATCGTCGGCTCCGTGGAAGACTCGATCCAGCGCGGCACCGTGCGCCTGCGCAACCCGGCCACGGATTCGCGCAATGCGGCCCAAGCCGTGACCTTGCTGGAAACCATCGCCGAACATGGCTTTGACGCCTGCATCGGCGGCGCGCGCCGCGATGAAGAGAAGGCCCGCGCCAAGGAACGCATTTTTTCCTTCCGCGACGAATTTGGCGCCTGGGACCCGAAAGCCCAGCGCCCCGAGCTGTGGGACCTGTATAACACGCGCGTGCATCCCGGTGAAAACATGCGCGTCTTCCCCATCTCGAACTGGACGGAGCTGGACGTGTGGCAATACATCGCCCGCGAGAAACTGGAATTGCCACCGATCTACTTCGCGCACGAGCGCCAGGTGATCCCGCGCAACGGCCTGCTGGTGCCGCTGACGGATCTGACACCGCCGCGCGACGGCGAAACGGTGGAAACGCAAGTCGTGCGCTTCCGCACGGTGGGCGATATCTCGTGCACCTGCCCCGTGTCGTCCGACGCGGCGACGGTGGACGCCATCATCGCCGAGACGGCAATCACGCAAATCACGGAACGTGGCGCCACCCGCATGGATGACCAGACTTCCGAAGCCTCGATGGAAAAACGCAAGAAAGCAGGGTATTTCTAATGAACGCAGCAATCTCCAGCACCACTCTCACCGACAGCGTTGAACGCGGCATGTTGCGTTTTATTACAGCCGGTTCCGTCGATGACGGCAAGAGCACCCTGATCGGCCGTTTGCTGTTCGACAGCAAGGGCATCTTCGCCGACCAGCTCGACGCCATGTCGCGCTCCAAGCACAAGCGCACGGTGGGCGACACGGTCGACCTGTCCTTGCTGACGGACGGCCTGGAAGCGGAACGCGAGCAAGGCATCACCATCGACGTGGCCTACCGCTACTTTGCCACGCCGAAGCGCAAGTTCATCATCGCCGACACGCCGGGCCACGAGCAGTACACGCGCAACATGGTCACGGGCGCTTCCACGGCCGACGCCGTCATCATCCTGATCGACGTATCGAAAGTCAAACTCGGTGACGACGGCAGCGTGGAACTGCTGATACAGACCAAACGTCATTCGACGATTGCCCATTTGCTGCAGATCGAGCACGTGGTCGTGGCCGTCAACAAGATGGACCTGGTCGACTACGATGAAACGGTGTACAACCGCATCGTCGCCGCCTACCGCGAATTTGCCCAGTCGCTGGGCCTGAAGGACATCACGCCGATCCCGCTGTCGGCACTCACCGGCGACAACGTCGTCGAGCGCGGCGACAAGCTGGGCTGGTATACGGGCCCGACCCTGATCGAGCTGCTTGAATCCTTGTCCGTCTACGACGAATCGCACGACACGCCATTCCGCTTCCCCGTGCAGCTGGTGGCGCGCCACAACGGCCACGAAGCGAACGATTTCCGTGGCTACATGGGCCGCATCGAGGCCGGCAAGGTCAGCATCGGCGACACCCTGGTGGTGCAGCCATCGGGCCAGACGGCGACAGTGAAAGACATCGTCACCCTCGACGGTTCGCTGCCGACGGCCGTGGTGGGCCAGTCCGTGACCCTGCTACTCAATGAATATCTGGACATTTCGCGTGGCGACTTGCTGGCCAGCAGCGAGCGCCCCGCCACTTTGCTGAAACAGGTAGTGGCCGACGTGTGCTGGCTGTCGGAAGACGCGCTGGACCTGCGCCGCAAATACTGGATCAAGCACGGCACCAGGCAGACGGCGGCCAAGGTGACGGCGATCGAATCGATCCTCGACATCAATACGCAGCAGCGCCATCCGGCCGAAGGCTTGAAGCTCAACGACATCGCCCGTATCAGCCTGAACGTGCAGCAGGCGCTGGCGGCCGATGCCTATGCCGATATCCGCGCCACGGGGGCATTCATCCTGATCGATGAAGTCACCCACCAGACCGTCGCCGCGGGCATGGTTCGGCTGTAACCCGTATCTCGACTGAAGAAGGCTAGCATGAACAACTCCGCATCTCTCCCCGGCAAGGTCTACCTGATCGGCGCAGGCCCCGGCGCGCAAGACCTGATGACCTTGCGTGGCGCCCGCCTGCTGGCGCAGGCCGACGTCGTGCTGCACGACGCACTGGTCACCGAAGAGATGCTGGAGCTGTGCCCGCAGGCGCAAAAAATCCTGGTCGGCAAGCGCTGCGGCCAGTTGTCGACGGCGCAGGCGTTTATTAACAAGCAACTGGTCGACAACGCGCGCAAGCACGCCATCGTCGTGCGCCTGAAAGGGGGCGATCCCATGCTGTTCGGCCGTGCCGACGAGGAATTGCGGGCGCTGGAAGAAGCGGGCATCGCCGTCGAAGTGGTGCCCGGCATTACCACGGCGCTGGCGGCGGCGGCCGCAACACAGCAGCCGCTGACCAAGCGGGGCGTGTCGCGCAGCGTGGCCTTTTTCACGTCCAGCACGGCGCCGGGCGAACCGGACCAGACGCGCATTCCCGACTGCGATACCCTGGTGCAATACATGGGTGGCCGCGAAGCCATCGCCACGGCGCAGCGCTTGCTGGCCCAGGGCCGCCGTGCCGACACCCCGGTGGTGGTGATAGAAAACTGCAGCCGCCCGGACCAGCGCATCGTGCGCCTGACCCTGAGCGCCCTGGCGCACGGCCTGGGCGACACCCACGGCCCCGTGCTGGTGATGCTGGGCGACGCCATGGCCGCGCGCACGCACCAGTCCATCGAAGAAACGGCCGCCATTCTGGCGCGCCATGCTTGAATAAACACAGCGTATTTTACCGACTTTAAAGTCAGTAACCGACGTCTTCCGGGGAAACATGATACGATGCTCACGCATCTTTTCTCGAGAAGTTGTTGCGTGATAGCAATAAATTCACGCTTCGCCCCGCCATAGCGCTTGCCGTGCGGTATCCCGGCTGACCCTCCCCGAAAAAAGCTGCGCCCGCAGGCTGCAATACCGCGCCGCGCAACTTTAGCCTTACGACCACACATGAATTTCACCTCCATGCGCAAAGCCCTGACTTCGCTCAGCCGCAGCAATGTCGGCGTCGCCAGCGCCGTGCTGCTCAGCATGCTCGCCTCCATCGCCCTGTGGACGGTCTTCCCGAATATCGACGACGAAAACCATTTGCTGGAATGGCTGCAGGCGCTGTTCCTGGCCCTGGCTTGCACCGTGCACGGCGTGCGCGCCTGGCAAGAGACTGACCGCCAGTCCCTGCGCTTCCTCATGCATGCGGGCCTGTGCGCGCTGCTGTTCGGCTTCCTGCTGCGCGAACTCGATATCGATCAGTTCGGCACGGCGCCCGCCTGGGCGCAGCTGGAAAAAGCCCTGCGTCTGGTGGAGTTGCTGATCCTGATACGCTTGCTGATCTTCTTCGCGCCGCGCGCGCGCAAGGTGTTTGCCCATGCGCCGCAGATTTTCAGCATGCGCATCACCATCCTGACGGCCATCGGCGGCTTGCTGATGGTCGCTGGCTGGCCTTTCGACAAGAAGGTCTTTCATGGCATGCCGGACGCCTACGCGCTGCTGGGCGAAGAAGTGCTCGAATTGGGCGCCTATTTGCTGCTGTTCCTCGCTTCGCTGTCCGACAGCACGGCCGCCGCCCGCATCAGCCTGGCGCCGAAGAAGAAAGCGGCTTAAGCAACTTCAAACGATGACGGCAGCGGCAGCAGCCGCTGCAAGGTAGCGGCCACGCGCAGCAGGCGCGGGTCGTCGTCGCCGGCCTCGTCGCAGGTATCGTTGATGCAGAAAAACGGCAAGCTGCCGAAACGCGCCGCCAGTTCCTCAAGCTGCCGCGGCGCCTGCGCATCGCCGCTGGCGATATGCAGCGGGTCGAGCATGCGCGAGCGCGCAATCCCCTGATGCACCATCCAGCGCGGCACCAGGTCGGGCAGCAATGCCGGCACCTGCCACGAGCGAAACACCGTCTCGCGCACAGCGGCAAACATGGCCGGCGCCAGCCCTTCCAGCGCATGCAGCGCGCTTTTCAGCATGGGCCGCGGCGCATGCGCATACAGGCGCGGTTCATGCCGGTAAGCGGGGTACTGCGACGACAGCCATTGCCGCGACAAGGTCGCGCAATTGACGGGCGCCGCCACATCGGCGCGCAAGCCCGGCACATCATCGTGCAGCGCGCTCTCCGTGAAAACACTCAAACGCCGGTCCCCTTCTCCGCCAAACCAGAATGCAGGCTCGAACGGCGCGCCGAAAAATACGTCGTCGTTCAGATACAGGAAGCGTTCGGACAATCCCGGAATATGGTGCAGGTACGATTCGATATGACCGGAGTCGAACACCGGCAGGGAGGCATCGGGCATCAGGCTCGCATGGTCGATCACGGTCAGGCGCTTTGATGCGCGCAGCCAGTGGGGCACTTGCCGGTCCGTCAGCAGATAGATGTGGCCATGGCCGGGAAAGAAACGCTCGAGCGCGCGCAGGTTGTAGCGCAGTTCGCCGTTGTCGCGGTAGCGCCCCGCCACGTTGCCGTGCAGGGCCAGCTGGCCAGGATGCGCCTGCGCCCAGGCGGCATAGGCGTGTCGCCGGCGCGCGCGCCAGGCGGGATCGGCGCCGTCTACCCACAGGTAGACGATGTCGATGCCGCTCAAGGCAAAGGGCTGGAACCTGGCGCCGCCACGCAGTAATCGGCGATGGCGGCGAGCACGCTGGCGTTCTCGCCCACCGCCTCGACCACCTTCAGGCGCAGTGCCGGATGCTGCTGGCGCAGTTCTTCCAGCAGCAACGGCAAGTCGCGCAGCACATGCCCGCCCTGCCCCAGGAACACGGGTACCACGGTGACGTCGAGGATGGCGCCGGCGGGCAGCTCGGCCAGCAGGCTCGCCACCAGCTCGGGCAGGCGTGGCGTCATCAGTTCCAGGAAGGCCAGGTGCACGCTGGCGCCGGGCATGCGCGCCTGGGTCAGGTCGCGCAGCCGCTCGAAGGGGGCGGCCCACGATGCGGCGCGCGCGCCATGGGCAAACAAGATCAATGCCTGTTTCACGTTCGTCTCCATCAGTGCCGCTCCACCCACCACAGGGCGCCCAGCGCCAGCAGCAGATACAGGGCGCTCGGCGCCACCGCCGTCAGGAAGGCGGGCCAGGTGCTGAGCAAGCCAAGATGCGAGAACAGGGTGTTGACCAGCATGAAGCTCACGCCGATCATGATGCCGATGAATATCTTCAGGCTGATGCCGCCGCTGCGCGTATGCATGTAGGCGAACGGCAGCGCCAGCGCCATCAGCACGAAGATGGCCAGCGGATCGATCAGCTTTTTCCAGAAAGCGATGCGGAAACGCTCGGTTTCCTGCTTGTTCTCGGCCAGGTGGCGCGTGTACACGGCCAGTTCGCTGGCCGACATGCGCTCGGGGTCGGACGCCGACACCGTCAGGATCTTCGGCGTCACTTCCGACGTCATGTCCTTGCTGGCGCTCTGCACCGTGCGCACCAGACTCGTTTCCTGCCCATAGTAGTTCGCCAGCTTTGGCTCGAAGCCGGGCGAGGTGGCCGCGCTGTTCGAGAACGAGGTTTCCGTCACATCGGTCAGACGCCAGATATTATTGCCCTGATACGTCGCGCCTTTGGCCACGGTCAGGGTGCGCAAACGCATATCGGTGTCGAATTCATACAGCTTGACGTTTTTCAGCTGGCCGTCCGCACGCGCTTCGCCCACATTGAAAAAGCGCGAGCCGGTGACGGTACCCGTCAGGCCGTCGCTCTTGACCATGTCCTTGGTCCACAGGCCCGAGCGAAACTCGCTCGACACGGCCGCGCCGCGCGAGGTCAGCTTGAGGCGTTCGGCCAGCGGCTCCGTGCGCGGCGTGATCACCTCGCCGAAGATGAAGGTGATGACGACGAAGACGATACCGATGCGGAACAGGAAACCGGCGGCCATCGCCGTCGACATGCTCGATGCGCGCATGATGGTAAATTCGGAACTGGCGGCAAACTGCGCCATCGTGTAGATGGTGCCGATCAGTGCCGCGATCGGCATCACCTCGTACACGTGCCCCGGCACCAGCACCAGCACATACAGGAAGGCATACTGGATGGTGTAGCCGTTGCGGCCCACCTTGGGCAACTCGCCCGTCAGATCGATGAAGGCTTGCAAAGCCAGAAAGGCCAGCAGCACGAACAGCACCGCCTGGAATATCGAGACCGCAAAATAGCGCTGTAAAATCTTCATTTCGATACCGCTTTACTTGGTTTGCCGGCGCGGCGCGCGCGCTTGAACGCCGCCAGCAGGACCAGCGGATGATAGCGGTGGTTCACATTCAGGCGCCACGCAAACAGCGCCACCACGGCCAGCGCCGCCAGCAGGTGCAGCGGCCACCAGGCCAGACCGAAGGTCAGGCGCCCCTGTTTCACGCTCGCTTCGACGACCTTGATCAGATTGCTGTAGGTGAAGAAAATCAGCAGGGCGATGATCAGATTGGCCGAACTGCCGGCACGCGGATTGACAAAGCCCAGCGGAATGGCCAGCAGGATCAGCATCAGGCCGATCAGCGGCGCACTGACCCGCCACAGCAACTCGGCCATGGTATAAGGATTCGGATCGGCGACCAGGGCCATGGTGCTCATGGCGCGCACGCCCAGTTCCGCGCCCAGTTCCTGCTGCTTGCTCTCGATGCGCATGATGTACTGCTCGAACTCCATGGTCTGGAAGTCCGCCTGTGTCGGCACGCCCTGGTAGCGGCGGCCGCTCTTGAGCACCAGGAAGCGTTCGCCCTTGGCGTCGGTATTGATCACGCCTTCCTTCGCGACGACGACGACGGCGCTGCCTTTTTCATCGACGGTATTGACGAAGACGTTCTGCACCACGTTCTTTTCGCCGCTGGCGCCCTCGACGAAAAAGATGCGGTTGCTGCCGGCCGATTCGCGGAACTGGCCCGGCGTGACTTTCTGCAGGTCTTCGCGCTTTTCAAAGCGCGCCACATATTCATCGCTTTTCTTTTGCGCCCACGGCGTGGCGTACAAACTCAGGACGCCGGTGGCCAGCACGAGCGGCAGGCCGAAGCTGAGCACGGGCCAGATCCAGCGCGACAGGCTCAGGCCCGAGGCGAACCACACCACCATCTCCGACTCCTTGTAGCTGCGCGTGACGACCATCAGCACCGAAATGAATCCGGTGAGGATGATGATGGTGGGCAGCTGCATCAGGGCGGAAAAGACCATCAGGGACATGACGTCGGCCGACGCGATCTTGCCGCCCGCCGCCTTGCCGAGAATACCGATCAGCATCCAGGTGAGCAGGATGCTGAACAAAACAGTGAAGGTGGCCCCGGCGGCACTAGCCAATTCACGTCGAAGGGCGCGTTGAAAGATCATTCGGAGTTTATAATTCGGGTCAGTTAGTTGAGTAACACGTTACTAGTAAATGAAAACGGAGAACCAAATGGACTTTAGCATAAAAGCATTCGATACCAAGAGCACCCTCGGCACGGCCAAAAGCGGATGCATCGCGGTTGCGGTATTCGAAAACAAAAAACTGTCGCCAGCGGCAAAATCGCTGGACAGCAAGGGTGCGATTTCGGCTGCGCTGAAGTCCGGCGACATCAGCGGCAAGCCTGGCAGCACCTTGCTGCTGCGCGCAGTCGATGGCGTCGCCGCCGAACGTGTTCTGCTGGTAGGCATGGGCAGCGATGACACTGTCAGCGAAAAAAGCTTCGCAACCGGCGTACAAGCCGCGCTGAAGGCCTTCGGCTCGCTGGGCGCTGCGGACGCCATTATCGCATTACCGCTGGCTGAAGTGAAAGAGCGCGACGTAAATTGGGCAATCCGTTGCGTGGTGCAAGCAGCACATGACAGCGAATACCGCTGCGACTCGCAAAAAAGCAAAAAAGATCCGGCGCCGGCAGGCGTGCGCAAGATCGTCCTGGCAGCGCCAGCAACGGCAGGCACGCGCGGCGCGCTGGCACAAGCCATCGCCATCGCCAACGGTTCCGACCTGACGCGCAAGCTGGGCGACCTGCCGGCGAACATCGCCAATCCGACCTACCTGGCCAGCACGGCCAAGCAGCTGGCCAAGGATTACAAGTTCGAAGTCGAAGTACTGGACCGCAAACAGCTCGAAGCGCTGAAAATGGGCAGCTTCCTGTCCGTCACCAACGGCAGCGAGCAGCCGCCGAAATTCATCGTCCTGAAACACATGGGCGGCAAGGCCAAGGATGCGCCGGTGGTCCTGGTCGGCAAGGGCATCACCTTCGACACGGGCGGCATTTCGATCAAGGCCGGTCCCGGCATGGATGAAATGAAGTACGACATGTGCGGCGCCGCCTCGGTGCTGGGCACCTTCCGCGCCATCGGCGAAATGAACCTGAAGCTGAACGTCATCGGCGTCATCGCTGCATGCGAAAACATGCCGTCGGGCCGCGCCACCAAGCCGGGCGACATCGTCACCTCCATGAACGGCCTGACCATTGAAGTGCTGAACACGGACGCCGAAGGCCGTCTGGTGCTGTGCGACGCGCTGACCTACGCCGAACGTTTCAAGCCGGCAGCCGTGGTCGATATCGCCACCCTGACGGGCGCTTGCGTCGTCGCCCTGGGCCACCACAACAGCGGCCTGTTTACGCGCAGCGATGCGGCGCATGACCAGCTGGCCAATGAACTGCTGGCAGCGGGCAAGCAATCGAGCGACACGGCATGGCGCATGCCGATCGAAGAGGCGTACAACGAACAGCTGAAGTCGAACTTCGCCGACCTGGCCAACATCGGCACGCCAGGCGGCGGCTCGGTAACGGCAGCGGCCTTCCTGGAAAACTTCACCAAGAAGTACACCTGGGCGCATCTGGACATCGCCGGCACGGCATGGAAATCGGGCGGATCGAAGGGCGCGACCGGCCGTCCAGTACCACTGCTCACCACGTTCCTGATCAACCGCGTCTAAGAGAACGCCGGATCAAACCTACTGCGCGGGGCGATTGGCGGCCGGCGATGCTCGCTGTACATAAAGTACAGCTGCGCTTCTCGGCCACCACTAGCTCCCGCTCGCTACGGTTTTGTCAGGCGTCGTTACGCAAGAAGACAGCCGCCACGGTCACTGACCCTGGCGGTTTTTTCATGCGTAGCGTATTAATCAGTAGACGACGGGATTGGGCAACGGCGACGGTGCCACCTTGGGCTGCACCACCGTTTCCGGCACGGTGGCCGGCGGCGGCTTCACGGCGACGGGTGCGGGCGGCGGCGCCAGACGGGCCGGGTCTTGCATGACGATGGTCAGGATCGATGGGTAGTCGAAGCCGGCGCCCGTGTTGCGGTCGACGAAATAGCCGACGCCCAGGGTCAGGATGACATTGCCCCATACGCTGCCATTGAGCTTGGGATCGATGTGGTCGTCCGTCGCGATGGCGGGCGAACCGTGCTTGCGGCAATCGACTTTCAACGGTTCCTGGCTCTTGCGGATGGTGATGCGTCCCGGCGTGGTGACGAACCACTTGCCCACGTCGTTGCTGAGGATGCAGCCGGCGCCCGTCAGTTCGCGGTTGTCCTGGATGGTTTGCACCAGCACCATCTGGTCCGTGTTGCCCGTCAGGGTGGCGCAGCCGCCCAGGCCAAACAGCAGCAGCGTCCTGGCGGCAAAGGCGGCAAGGGCGGCAGACGATGGCACGCGCATGGGAAGCTCGCTTAACGGACGGGGATCGGCTGGTCGCCAGGCACGGCGACGGCGGTGACGCTGTTTTTCGGGCTGCCCTCGATCAGGCGGTCGGAATACACGAGGTAGACCAGCGCATTGCGCTTGCTGTCGACCATGCGCACGACGCGCACGTGCTTGAAGAAGATCGAGGCGCGCTCGGTGAACACTTCTTCCTGGCGCGGCAGCTTGCCCTTGAATTGCAGCGGCCCCACCTGGCGGCAAGCCACGGCCGCATCGGCCTTGTCTTCGGCCAGGCCGACGGCGCCCTTGATGCCGCCCGTCTTGGCGCGCGACAGATAGCAGCTGACGCCGGCGACGCGCGGATCATCATACGCTTCAACGACAATTTTATGGTCAGGGCCGATCAGTTTGAAGACCGTATCGACCGAACCGATGGTTTCGGCATGCGCCGCGGCGCAGGCAAAGCCCAGCACCAAAGCGGCAGGCAGCAATTTACGCATGAAAAGTATCCCGGGCACGCACGCAGGCGGCCATCAGTTGATGGGAGCGAAACGCTGGACCATGACGCCTTCGACTTCGATCAGTTGAAAAAAAACGTCTTTCGGACGGGTCCAGATGGAACCGTCGGCGGCGCGATAGACGATCATCGGCGTCAGATCCGCTTCCAGCGTGGCTTCGCACACGAGTTCGTAAATGCCGCCCTTATAGTGCCGATAACGCATCGCCGTCCCCTCAAGCCGTTGAATCTTCGCTCTTGTCGTCGGCCAGCGCCTTCTGCTTCTGCTTCAGGCCCTGGATCACTTTCAGTATGCCTTCCATGCCGGCCGCGCCATCGGCGCCGCTGAAGGCGTCGAGCACCTCATTAAGCACCTTGTTGCGTACGGTCGCTTCATCGGAGGACATTTCCAGCGCGCGCTGGGCTTTCGCCGCCTTTTCGGCCGCGCTCACGCGCGGCTTGGTCGCCGTCTTGCCATGCGTCAGAGCCGCCTGCCAGATAACCCAGCGGCGCTGGGTCTCGAAAATCAGGTACTCATCCGGTTTGTCTTCTCTTCGCCGCACAATGTGGCCGTCACGCTGCGCCCACGCTTCAAATGCAGTTCGCATTTTCTTCCTTTGCAAATGCTACGCGCAAGTCTCACTATTAAAACTGCAACATTTCAAAATAGTACCATCTATTGATGTCGCAAAACAGTCTCATAGATACAGTACTGCAATTTATATAACAAGTCTGGCGGCGCCAGGGACGGAATTAACGTTCCATCCCCGGCACAGTGGTCATGTAATCGGAATAGCAATTACAACTAATTACAACTGCTTCCTGTTCGGTTCTTAACTTGGCTGTAACAAAGCCATGTGACACAGTTGTTACATTGTGCCATTTTAGTAGTTTTTATCGCGTTTTAGCGAGAAACTTTACACCTTTGTCGCGCCCAACGGCAAGACGCAGCCTGCCATGCCAGCCACTTATGCCAAATCAAACATAGGGGTTGATCAATGATACACAAAAACATAATATTCATGCGCCACGATTGGTTAAATGCAAATACTTTGTTAACACGGCTTTTTCCCCGCCCGTCAATCAAGCCCATGCCCGGCAGGCGGGACAGGACGCCATCGACACGCATGCGGTAAGATTCGCGCCTATCGTCACCTACTCAAGCAAGGATTTTTCCCATGAAACTCGCCACCTGGAACGTCAACTCGCTCAAAGTGCGCCTGCCGCAAGTGCTGCAGTGGCTGACCGACAACCCGGTCGACATACTGTGCCTGCAAGAAACCAAGCTCACGGATGACAAGTTCCCCGTCGCCGAGATCGAGGCGGCCGGCTACCAGGTGGTCTTCAGCGGCCAGAAGACCTACAACGGCGTGGCCATCCTGTCGAAGCTGCCGATCACCGACGTGGTAAAGAACAACCCGCGCTATGACGATGCGCAGCAGCGCATCCTGGCCGCCACCATAGGCGGCGTGCGGGTCGTCTGCGCCTACGTGCCGAACGGCCAGAGCGTCGACTCGGACAAATATGAATACAAGCTGGGCTGGCTGTCCGCCCTGCACGACTGGCTGGCCGAAGAAGCGCAGCAGCACCCGCAGCTGGCCGTCGTCGGCGACTACAATATCGCGCCCGACGACCGCGACGTGCACGATCCCGTCGCCTGGGCAGGCCAGGTGCTGGTCTCGGACAAGGAACGCGCCGCCCTGCAGCGCCTGTTCGACATCGGCTTGACGGACGCTTTCCGCCTGTTTGAACAGGCGGAAAAATCGTTCAGCTGGTGGGATTACCGCCAGCTGGGCTTCCGCCTGAACAAGGGCCTGCGCATCGACCACATCCTGCTCTCGCCCGCTCTCGCAGCCCGCTGCACGGCCTGCGTGATCGACCGCGTGCCGCGCAAGTGGGAACAACCGTCCGACCATGCGCCGGTGGTGGCAACGATCGATTAACTAAGGGCTATCCGCTCCAGCAAGGCCTGCGCATTGACCGCCGGCACGGGCGCGGAAAACAGATAGCCCTGCGCGTAGCGGCAGCCGTTCGCCTGCAGCAGCGCGAACTGCTCCTCCGTTTCCACGCCCTCGGCCACGGCCGACAATTGCAGGCTGTCGGCCAGCGCGATGATGGCCGACACGATGGCGCGGTCTTCCGCGCTGTGCTCGAGGTCCTTGATGAAGGCGCGGTCGATCTTGACCTTCTTCACGGGGAAGCGCTTCAGGTAGGCCAGGCTGGAATAGCCGGTACCGAAATCGTCGATCGACAGGCGCAGGCCCATGCCATTGATCTGGCGCAGGATCTCCAGGGTATGCTCGCCATGCTGCATCAGCGCCGTCTCGGTGATCTCGAATTCCAGCAGCGACGGATCGATCCCCGTTTCCCGCACCACGGCGCCAATCGCCGCCACCAGGCCCTTGTGCATGAACTGGCGCGGCGACAGATTCACGGCCAGCGGCACCGGCTGCAAGCCCTGGCGCTGCCAGGCCATGCTTTGCTCGCACGCCTGGCGCATCACCCACTCGCCCACCGGCACGATCAAGCCGTTTTCTTCCATGATGGGGATGAAGCGGTCCGGCAGCACCAGGCCGTGGCCGGGACGGCGCCAGCGCAGCAGCACTTCCATGCCGTGCAGCCGGCGCGTGGCGATATCGATGACCGGCTGGTAAAACAGTTCGAACTGCTGCAGCGCCAGCGCCGTGCGCAAGCTGCTTTCCAGATCGAAGTGCAGGGCCGCCGCCTGGTTCATCGTCTGCGTGAAGAACTGGTAGTTGTTGCGGCCGTTGCCCTTGGCGTGGTACATGGCCGCATCGGCATGGCGCATCAGGGCGTCGACATCGCCGCCGTCGTCCGGATACAGGCAGATACCGATCGACGGCGTCACGTGCAGCACGTGGCCGTCGAGCGGAAAGGCGGGCGTCAGCGCCTCGATGATCTTCTCCGCCACGCGCGCCGCTTCCTCGCCGCCACGAATGCCCGGCACCAGCACGACGAATTCATCGCCGCCCAGGCGCGCCACCGTGTCGCTGGCGCGCACGGCGCCGCACAGCCGCGCGGCCACTTCCTTGAGCAGCAGATCGCCCGTCATGTGGCCCAGCGAATCGTTGATGGTCTTGAAACGATCGAGGTCGATGAACATCACGGCCAGCTTGCGCTCCGAGCGCTGCGAGGCCAGCATGGCCCGTTCCAGCCGGTCCGACAGCAGCGCGCGGTTCGGCAAGCCCGTCAGGTTGTCGTGGTAAGCCATGTGGTGCACCCGCGCCTCGGCCTGGCGCCGCTCGACGATCTCGCCCTGCAGCAGCAGGTTGGCGCCGGCCAGTTCGGCCGTGCGTTCCTGCACGCGCAGTTCCAGTTCATCGCGCGCGCGGCGCACCGCCTCGGCCGCCTCGCGGCGCGCCGTCACGTCGTCGACCAGCCACACGGAACGGCCATGCGCATGCGCCAGGTCGAACGGCCGGCCGGACAGGCGCGCCCAGAAACGGCTGCCATCCTTGCGCACCAGCTGGTATTCCGACATGTGCACCCTGCCCGCATCGAAATCGCGCGCCGTCTCGCCGCGCGCCACCTTCCACGCGGCCACGTCCGGATACAGGGCCTGCACCGACAGGCCGTTGATCTCGCCGGGTCCATAGCCGAACAGCTCTTCCATCTTGCTGTTGGCGCGCAAATTGTAGCCCCCCTCTATCACCGAGATGCCCAGCACGGCGCTGTCGAGGATGGCCTGGTTTTCCAGCAGCGCGTTGCGCAGCGATTCTTCGGCGCGCTTGGCTTCCGTGCGGTCCTCGATGATCCAGATGGTGCCGGCCGCGGGATCGTCGGGATTGACGACGTAGGCGATCAGTTGCGCCCACAAGGTCGTGCCGTCGCGGCGCATCATTTCCACTTCTGTCTGGAAGGGCTTGCCCACCGACAGGAAGGGAAAGGCCGCCGCGCCCAGCAGGTCGTAGGATTGCTGCGACACGTACAGGGCGCGCCCAGGCAAGCCCAGCGCCTCGTCGCCGCTGTAGCCGAACATCGCGGCAAAGCCCAGGTTATAGCGCGTGATCTGGCGGTTTTTGGTGTACAGGATGCTGACCGAGGCATTCGTCATGATGGCCGCCACCTCCATCTGCGCCTGGCGGCTGGCCGTGATGTCTTCGAGGATCCAGATGGCGCCCTGCTCGCTGTGCGCCTGGTCAACGGCCTTGGCGCGGATGCGGCACCAGAACAGGCTGCCATCGCGGCGGCGGAACAGCGATTCGTCCTGCTCGTACGGCAAGCCCTGTCCCAGCAGCGGCGTCGCTTGCACGCCGAATGCCTCGTAGGCGGCCGGCGAGGGAAACAGTTCGGCGGCGGGCATGCCCGTCATCTCTTCCTGCGCATAGCCGAACATTTCGGCGAAGCGGGGATTGCAGCGCAGGATCAGGCGCGAGCGCGAAAACAGGATGCCGACGGAGGCGTTGTCGAGGATGGCCTGCTGCTCGAGCATCAGCTGGCGCGTCGCCTCTTCGGCCGCCTTTTGCGCGCTGCGGTCGTCGAACAGCCAGATCGTGTCGCGCAGCGCGCGGTCGGGCTGGTTTTCCGGGTTCAGCACATAGCCGTAGGCCAGCGCCCAGAAGGTCGAACCGTCGCGGCGGCGCATCTCCATCTCGCCCTGAAACGGCAGGCCGCGCCGCAGCAGGGGCGCAGCCTGCCGCACGACGTTCTCGTAGGCCGCGCGCGACGGATACAGGTCGGCGACGGCCAGGCCCACGCCGCTGTCGCCATCGAAGCCGAAGCATTCTGCGAAGCGCCGGTTGTAGCGCAGCACGCCCTTGTCGCGCTGGAAGCCGATGGCCAGCGGCGCGTTGTCCATCACGGCCTGCATTTCCAGCATGGCACGGCGCAGCTGGTCTTCATCACGCCGGTGGTCGCTGATATCCTCAATGATCCAGACCGTGCCGTCATGCGTATTCAAGGGATCGACGGCGCGCCCGTGCAGGCGGCTCCAGAACAGGGTGCCGTCCTGGCGCCGCAATTCCAGCTCCGTGCGGTATGGCTTGCCCTTCGACAGCAGCGGCGCCGCTTCCAGCCCCAGCGCGCGGCAATGCTCAGCGGAGCGGTAGAGCACCGCGCCCGGCATGCCCGTCAGCTGGTGGCGCGCATAGCCGAGCATCTCGGCGGCGCGGATATTGCATTCCTCGATGAAGCCGCCCTTGGAAAAGATGATGCCGACGGCCGCGCTTTCCAGGATGGCCTGCTGTTCCAGCAGGGTCTTGCGCAAGGCTTGCTGGTCGCGCTGCTGCACGCGGATGTCGGCAAACACGAGGGTCGCGCCCGGCAAGCCATCGTCCACCAGCAGCGGCCTCGACCATACCTGCACGGCGATGGCGCCCGCCTCCCCTTGCAGGCTGCTGTCCCACTGCCGCTCGCGCCCGGCCGCACCGAGCGCGCCGCGCAGCATGCTGCTGCTCGACGCGCGGTAGGCGTCCGTAAAACAGTCGGCCAGCAGCCGGCCCGATATATCCCTGCCCAGCAAGGACTGCAAGGCGCCATTCGCGGCCACCACCATGCCGCAGGCATCGCAGGCGCACGCGGGCAAGGCGATCAGCTGCAAGGCATCGGCAATGAAATCGGGACTGGTCGGTACGCGGTTCATGGACACCATGGTTCGGTTGTTGGCGGTCGAAATGCACCTGGGCAATATATTCATCAGGCATCATAGTGCTGTTAGATCATAAACCAGTTTCCCGGGGTTTTTTCATATTCCTTATTGGCAATATCTGAAACGCCACAGACCACTTGCAACACGCTTGTTGCAACGCCGTTGCACAGCAAAAATATGAAACAAATCGTTTAGAATAAAGCATGCGCCGCCCTCCCCAACCTCCGCTCGACCACCGCGACAAACCCGTCATCTGGACCGTCTCCGTCTCGCGGCTGTTCGACCTGTTCCGCGACATCACGCTCGAATACGACGACCTGGCGACGATCGAGCCGATCAACCTGGGCTTCGACGACGCCGTGCGCCACATCCGCGAACGCATGGCCACGGAGCGCTGCGACGCCGTCATTGCGGCCGGTTCCAACGGCGCCTACTTGAAAGGCCGGCTGTCGGTACCCGTCATCATCGCCAAGGCCAGCGGCTACGACGTGATGCAGGCGCTGGCGCGCGCGCGGCGCATCTCGCCGCACATCGGCGTCGTCACCTACCAGGACCCGATGCCGGAACTGGGCGAATTTGCCGCCACCTTCGGCTTCCAGATCGCGCAGCGCACCTACGCCACCGAGGAAGACGCGCGCGCGCAGATCAATGAACTGAAGGCCGAGGGCGTCAAAGCCGTCGTCGGCGCGGGCCTCGTCACCGACCTGGCCGAAGAAGCGGGCCTGGCCGCCGTCTTCGTGTATTCGGCCACGGCCATCCGGCGCGCCTTCGACGACGCGCTGGAACTGGCGCGCCTGACCCAGATCGAATCGAACCGGGGGCGGCGCGCGGTGGTGGCCGACACCCTGCGCGCGCGCCACGGCCTGCACGATTTGCGCGGCGAATCGGAGGCGATGGAAGCGCTGCGCCAGTCGGTGGTGCTGTATGCGCGGTCGCCGGCGACGGTCCTGATCCAGGGCGAGACGGGCAGCGGCAAGGAACTGGTGGCGCAGGCCATCCACCGGGAAAGCCCGCGCAGCCTGGGCGCGAACAGGCCCTTTATCGCCATCAATTGCGGCGCCATCGCCGAGTCCTTGCTGGAATCGGAACTGTTCGGCCACGAGGATGGGGCCTTCACGGGCGCGCGCCGGGGCGGCCATGCGGGGCTGTTCGAAGCGGCCAACCACGGCACCCTGTTCCTCGACGAAATCGGCGAAATGCCGCTGGCCCTGCAAACGCGGCTGCTGCGCGTGCTGGAAGAGCGCGAAGTGGTGCGCGTGGGCGGCACGCGGCCCATCGCCATCAACGTGCGCATCATCAGCGCCACGCATTGCGACCTGGAGCAGCGCATCCGCGAAGGACGCTTCCGCGCCGACCTGTTCTACCGCCTGGCCGTGCTGCGCCTGCATTTGCCCGCCTTGCGCGAACGCGCCAGCGACATTCCCGGCCTAGCCGAATGGTCACTGAAAAACGCGCTGGCCGCGCTGGGCGCCCGTCCGCACCCCAACCTGCACGCGGAAATCCAGGCTTGCGCGCCGCTGCTGCGCCGCTACGACTGGCCCGGCAACGTGCGCGAACTGCGCAACCTGGCCGAGCGCCTGGCCCTGTTCCTGGCAGCCGAACCGCTGCAGGCGCTGACGCCCGCCTTCGTGCTGGGCGTGGCGCCGGAACTGGCCAAGGCCGCAGGCACGCCGGCGCTGCCGCCGGCGCCTGCCGCCACCGCGCCGCCTCGCCTGGAAGACGAAAGTGCCAGCGCAGTGCTGGCGCGCTTCGGCGGACGCCGCGACGCCGCCGCCCACTACCTCGGCATCAGCCGCACCACGCTGTGGCGCCGCCTGCGCGTCGGCTGATTTTTCGGCCATACAAAAAACCGTGGACGGCAGGCCTCACCCGCACGATCTATGGCAGCGCGGCACGGGACACGGCGGCGCGGGCGGCACCAGCGGACTGCCTTGCACCAGGACGTGCCGTCCGCCGCCGACCTGCGCCATCACGAGCCGCACGGCTATCTGGTGCCACGCGTCAAGACTGCCGGCAGCCTGTAACGGAATTACTTGAGCGCGGGGATCGGCTGCGCCTGAAACGCGGGGCGCGGCTGCTCCTTGAGCTTTTTCGCCAGCATGTCGAGCGCCACGTCCAGCTGGCGGTCGCCGCCATTGAAGGTGGCGTGCGGCGGATTTTCCACCTCGACGTCCGGCACCACGCCCACGCCTTCGATCAGCCACTGGCCATCGATGCCGAACTGGCCGTTTTCCGCCACGCGCGCCATGCCGTTGTCGGCCAGGCGCGTATTGTCGCTGAGCCAGACGCCGGCGCCGGCCGTGCGCTTGCCTACCAGCGGCGCCAGTTTCAATGCCTTGATGCCGGCGGCGAAGGTCTCGCCATCGGAATACGTGAGTTCATCGACCAGCACGACCAGATGTCCGCGGAAGGTGTTCTGCATGTTCGACGATGGCTGCACGCCCGGCGGCGCCCAGTAGGCCCAGGCCTTGCGCAGCAGTTTTTCGATGATCCAGCTGTCGATATTGCCGCCGTTATTGCGCCGCACGTCGATGATCAGGCCTTCGCGGTTGATGTTGGCGTAAAAATCGCGCGCGAACGAGGCGATGTCGTTGGCGCCCATGGCGCGCAGATGCAGGTAGCCGATGCGCCCCTGCGAGGCGGCGGCCACCTGCTCGGCGCGGCTCAATTCCCAGTCGCCATAGCGCAGCGCCGTCTGTTTCGCCATGTTGACGGGCGTGACGATGACGGCGCGCGGCGCGCCCTTGCCATGACCGCGTTTGACCTGCAGCAGCACCTGCTTGTCGGCCTGGTTCAGCAGCAGGTCGCTGATGTCGCGCACGCCCAGGACGTCCTTGCCGTTGACGGCCGTGATCACGTCGCCCTCCTTCACATCCACTTCGGGCCGCGACAGCGGAGCGCGCGCCGAGGGCAGTTCCGCCTCGCTGCGGTAGACATGCTCGACCCGGTAGCCCTCGCTGGTGCGCGCCAGCACGGCGCCCAAGCCCGCCGGCGCGCCTTCCTGCTCCGTGCGGCGCAATTCACCGGGACGTATCTGCGAATGCAGGGCGCCCACTTCGGCCACCATCATGCCCAGCACGTCATTGAGCTCGGCCCGGTCCGTGACCCGCTCGACCAGCGGCGCATATTTATCGCGCGCCGCCTTCCAGTCCACGCCGCGCATCTTCGCGTCGTACAGGAAATCGCGGTGCAAGCGCCACGCGTCATTGAACATCTGCTTCCACTCCAGGCGCGGGTTCGACACGAACGTCCAGTCGTCGACTTTTACTTTCGCCTTCGACAGGTCGGACGGCAGCTTGGCGCCCGCCTCGATCACCAGCATTTCGCCCGGCCCCGTGGCCGCTGCGCTGGTTGCTGTCCTGTAATACAAATGCTTTTTATCCTGTGCCAGGTCGAATTCGCGCACATTGGCCACCAGCAGTTCCGGCTTGGAACCCGCATTGCCTATGGCCAGGGTTTTCAGGCTGAACTTGTTCTCGCCGCTGTCGCGCTCGAGGAAATACAGGCGCTTGTCATCGATGGCCAGCGCACTGTAATTGCCGGCCGCTAGCGGCACTTCGTACAGGCGCTCGGCCAGTCCCTTGAAGACGACGTCCGGCAGGGCGGCCGGCGTTTTCTTCACGGCCGACTTGCCGCCGGCCTTTTCCAATGCCTTTTCCGCCGCCGATTCGGCCGCCTTTTCATCGTCCGTTTCGGCCGGTTTCACTCCCGGACGGCTCAGTTCATCGTCGGGCTGGAACGGGAAACGGTTGCCCGGCTGCAGCGCCAGCGCATACACGCCGATGCGCTTGTCGAACACGGGGCCCATGTTGCGGTCGCCCCACGGCGAACCGTTGGCCAGCTGGAAATTGCGCGCCGACATGAAATACAGCCAGCGCCCGTCCGGCGAAAACACGGGCGAAGCGGAGGTATAGCGGTCGCTGGTGACGAACTGCAGCTGCTTCGATGCGAGGTTGTACAAGCCGATCTGCTCGCGCTGCTCGTTGCTGGCCACGCGCACGATGGCCAGGTTGCGGCTGTCGGGCGACCATTGCACTTCGTCGTGCTTGTCCACGCCCGCCTTGCCCGCGTCGTCGATCAGCTGGTTGCCCCTGGTGGCCAGGTCCAGCAGCCAGAAACGGCCCTTCTTGTCCGTGTGCGCCAGCCAGCGTCCGTCCGGCGACGGGTACAGCTTCCAGCGGTGATTATCTCCCTGCGTCGTCAGCTGCTCGCCCTTGCCCGAGCCATCGGCCGCGTACTTCCAGATTTCGTTTTCTCCGCTCGTGTCGACGATGGCGAACACGGATTTCTCGTCGCTGGAAAAGACGGCATCGCGCGCCCGCGCCCCGTCGGGAATGGCGATGTCGACTCTGCGCAGGCTGCCCGTGCCGGCGATGCTGACCTTGCCGCGCGCCGTCAGGATGATGCGCTCATCCTTGCCCGATAGCTGCACGTTCGAGAGGGTGTCGAGCGGCGAACGGATCTGGCGCGCGCGCTGCTGGTCGAAATCGGACACGAGGCTGATCGGCAATGGCGACGAGTCCGTCCCTGCCGCCAGGTCCAGCACCTGCAGGTCCGCGCCCAATTGATACACAATCTTGCCGTCGCCCAGCTGCGCGTTGCGCACGTCCCACTGCGTGTGGCTGGTCAACGCGCGGCGGTCGGAGCCGTCGGGCAGCATGCTCCACAGATTGTCGCTGCCGCCCTCGTCGCTGATGTAATAGATACGGCCCTGCCACCACATGGGGCGCTTGTTGTTGCCCGCCAAGACGCCGGCATCCGTGTGCATGCGCACGGCCTCGCCCTTGCCGTCGAGCTCATAGCGCCACAAGGTGGCATGCGCGCCGCCCCGGTAGTTGCGCACATTGTCATTCGTCATGGCCAGGCCGAAACGCGTGAAGAACAGCGTCTTGCCGGCGTCGTCGAGCACGGCGTCGTTGGCGTCGGCCACGGGAAACACGCGCCGCGTCTGTTTCACGGGATCGATGGCGGCGACGATGCGGCGCGAGGCGGGACCGTCCGTATTTTGCGTGCTGACCAGCACTTCGCCCTGCACCGTCCAGCCCAGCACCAGCACGCCGCCATTGTCAAAGGAAATACGGCGCGGCAAGCCGCCGGCCAGCGGCATCACATACGCTTCCTGCGCCCCCTCATAGGCGGCGGAAAACGCCAGCCACTGGCCGTCGCGCGAAATCGCCGCGTTCGTTTCATAGCCGGGATGCGTGGTCAGACGCTGGGCCGCGCCACCGCGCAGATTGCTTTTCCACAAATCGCCTTCGGCCGTGAAGACGACGGTATCGCCGCGCACGGCGGGAAAGCGGAAATAACTGCCGGCGGGCGCGGCAGCGGCGGCGTTGCCCAGCAAGCCGGCGGACAACAGGAGCAAGGAGAGATTGCGGGAAATTTTCATGTGGCATCCAGATAGCGGTCAGGTGGCATGGACATCATGTCGATACCGGACAGCAATTCTGGCATAACTACGACCAAAGAAAACCTTCTTAAAACCTTCTTTATTGTCCATAAAAACGTAAAAAAACCCGCGCCACTTGCGTGGGCGGGTTTTTTGTTGACGGTAGGAAGTTTATTCCACTTCCACCGTTTCCGGTGCTGCCGTCGGCGCCGCGTCTGGCGGTTCCGGGAATTCCAGCAAGACCTGGTCCTTGTCGTCGAGGTCGACGGTGACCCGTCCACCCGTGACCAGGCGGCCGAACAGCAGTTCGTCGGCCAGGGCCTTGCGGATCATGTCCTGGATCAAACGCGCCATCGGCCGCGCGCCCATCAGCGGATCGAAACCTTTCTTGCCGAGGAAAGCACGCAGCTTCTCGGTAAACACGGCTTCGACCTTTTTCTCGTGCAACTGTTCTTCCAGTTGCATCAGGAACTTGTCGACCACGCGCAGGATGATTTCCTGGTCCAGCGCGCGGAAACTGATGGTCGCGTCGATGCGGTTGCGGAACTCCGGCGTGAACATGCGCTTGATGTCGGCCATCTCGTCGCCGGCCTGCTTCGAATTGGTGAAGCCGATCGACGTCTTTTGCAAGCTTTCCGCGCCCGCATTCGTCGTCATGATGATGATCACGTTGCGGAAATCGGCTTTGCGGCCATTGTTGTCCGTCAAGGTACCGTGGTCCATCACTTGCAGCAGAATATTGAAAATGTCCGGATGGGCTTTTTCAATTTCATCGAGCAGCAAGACCGCGTGCGGCTTCTTGGTGATCGCTTCCGTCAGCAGGCCGCCCTGGTCGAAACCGACGTAGCCCGGCGGCGCGCCGATCAGGCGGCTGACGGCGTGGCGTTCCATGTATTCCGACATGTCGAAACGGATCAGCTCAATACCGAGGATGAAGGCCAATTGCTTGGCCACCTCGGTCTTGCCGACGCCGGTCGGACCGGAGAACAGGAAGGAGCCGATCGGCTTGTCCGTCTTGCCCAGGCCGGCACGGGCCATCTTGATGGCCGAGGCCAGCGCGTCGATGGCAGGATCTTGCCCGAACACGACATTGCGCAAGTCGCGGTCGATCGTCTGCAGCTTGCTGCGGTCGTCCTGGTTGACCGTTTGCGGCGGAATGCGCGCGATCTTGGCGATGATGTCCTCGATCTCGGCCTTGCCGATGGTTTTCTTTTGCTTCGACTTCGGCAGGATGCGCTGCGCCGCGCCCGCTTCATCGATGACGTCGATCGCCTTGTCGGGCAAATGGCGGTCGTTGATGAAGCGCGCCGCCAGTTCCGCCGCCGTCGACAGGGCCGAGGCCGAGTATTTCACGCCATGGTGCTCTTCGAAGCGCGACTTGAGGCCGCGCAAGATTTGCACGGTTTGCTCGACGGTCGGCTCGTTGACGTCCACTTTCTGGAAGCGGCGGGAGAGCGCATGGTCTTTCTCGAACACGCCGCGGAATTCCGTGTACGTGGTCGCGCCGATGCATTTCAGCTGACCATTCGCCAGTGCCGGTTTCAGCAGGTTGGACGCGTCCAGCGTGCCGCCCGAGGCCGAGCCCGCACCGATGATGGTGTGGATCTCGTCGATGAACAGGATGCCGTTCGGATTGTCTTTCAACTGTTTCAGCACGGCTTTCAGGCGCTGCTCGAAGTCGCCGCGGTATTTGGTTCCGGCCAGCAAGGCGCCCATGTCCAGCGAATACACGACGGCATTCTGCAGGATTTCCGGCACGTCGCTTTGCGTGATGCGGTAGGCCAGGCCTTCGGCGATGGCCGTCTTGCCCACGCCCGCCTCGCCGACCAGCAGCGGATTGTTCTTGCGGCGGCGGCACAGGATCTGGATCACGCGGTCGACTTCTTCCTCGCGCCCGATCAGCGGGTCGATCTTGCCTTCGGCAGCGGCCTTGTTCAGGTTTTGCGTGAACTGGTCGAGCGGGCTTTCCTTCGGCTGGCCGTCGACGGGCGCTTCTTCCACGCCTTCGGAGGCTTTCGCGCTTTCCGTCGACTGGTCCTTGCGCACGCCGTGCGAGATGAAATTGACCACGTCCAGGCGTGTCACGCCCTGCTGGTGCAGGTAGTAGACCGCATGCGAATCCTTTTCGCCGAAGATGGCCACCAGCACATTGGCGCCCGTGACTTCCTTCTTGCCGTTCGAGGCGGACTGGACGTGCATGATGGCGCGCTGAATCACGCGCTGGAAACCAAGCGTCGGCTGGGTGTCGACTTCGCCCGTGCCAGGCACGGTCGGCGTGTTATCGCCGATGAAATTGGTGAGGGTCTTGCGCAGGTCTTCTATATTGACCGCGCAGGCACGCAATACCTCGGCAGCGGAGGGATTGTCCAGCAGTGCCAGCAGTAAATGCTCAACCGTGATGAATTCGTGCCGTGCCTGCCGAGCTTCGACAAACGCCATGTGCAAACTTACTTCTAATTCCTGCGCAATCATACTTCCTCCATCACGCACTGCAGGGGGTGCCCCGCCTTGCGCGCATGCGTTAAAACGAACTCCACTTTGGTACACGCTATATCTTTAGAGAACACGCCGCACACTCCTTTGCCGTAGCGATGAACACTGAGCATGATTTGCGTCGCCGTTTCACGGTCCTTGTTGAAATACTCCTGAATGATGGCCACCACAAATTCCATCGGGGTGTAGTCGTCATTGAGCAAGGCTACCTGATAGAGCGGCGGCGGCTTCAGCACTTGCCGCTCCAGCAGGGTTTCTGAGTCGTGCTTGGTTGCCATACGCTTATTCTAATGCTTTCACAGTGGTTGTCATGCGCAATATCTACGCCTTTCCAATTGTTTTCAATCTTACGCGTTTTCTTAATAGTGCGCAGATGGCGACCTTGCTGTCAAAATCAAGAGTTGCTTTTTTGGTCGTCGTGAAGAATTTGTCAATATCGATGGAAAAGCGCTTGACTTCATTATTTATTCCGCCAACAATGCTGTATCGACTGTTGCAGTAATGTACAGCTTGATAAGAAGTGAGACGTCGAGGAGGGGGCAAGAAGCTTCTTGCTTTTATGGCTCGTGTGATTTGTTTTAATTTTGAAAGTTCTTTTTATGGCAACAGGTACAGTTAAGTGGTTCAATGATTCCAAAGGTTTTGGCTTCATCACTCCAGATGATGGCGGCGAAGATTTGTTTGCTCATTTCTCCGCAATCAACATGAACGGTTTCAAGACCCTCAAAGAAGGTCAAAAAGTTCAATTCGAAGTCACGCAAGGCCCTAAAGGCAAGCAAGCTTCCAACATCCAAGCAGCCTAAGCATCGCCGGCCCTCAGATGTGAAAAGCCCCGTTGTCAAACGGGGTTTTTTTTCGTCCGCAGGGTGCCCAGCACCCTGCCCCCGCTTATTACATGTGCTCGATCATCACGTCGCCGAAACCGGAACACGACACTTGCGTCGCGCCTTCCATCAGGCGGGCGAAATCGTAGGTGACGCGCTTCGAGGCGATCGACTTTTGCATCGAAGAAATGATCAGGTCGGCCGCTTCCAGCCAGCCCATGTGGCGCAGCATCATTTCCGCCGACAGGATCAGCGAACCGGGGTTCACGTAATCCTTGCCCGCGTACTTCGGCGCCGTGCCGTGCGTCGCTTCGAACATGGCGACGGAGTCGGACAGGTTCGCGCCCGGCGCGATGCCGATGCCGCCCACTTGCGCCGCCAGCGCGTCGGAAATGTAATCGCCGTTCAGATTCAGGGTGGCGATGACGCTGTATTCGGCCGGACGCAGCAAGATCTGTTGCAGGAACGCGTCAGCGATCGAATCCTTGACGATGATGTCGCGGCCCGTCTTCGGATTCTTGAACTTGCACCATGGGCCGCCATCGATCAGCTCGGCGCCGAATTCCTTTTGCGCCAGCGCATACGCCCAGTCGCGGAAACCGCCTTCCGTGTATTTCATGATGTTGCCTTTGTGCACGATCGTCACGGAAGGCTTGTCATTGTCGATCGCGTACTGGATGGCCTTGCGCACGAGGCGCTCCGTGCCTTCGATGGACACGGGCTTGATGCCCAGGCCCGACGTGGCCGGGAAGCGGATTTTCGTCACGCCCATTTCATTGACGAGGAAATCCATCAGTTTCTTCGCTTCGGGCGAGCCCTGCTGGTACTCGATGCCGGCGTAGATATCTTCCGAGTTTTCGCGGAAAATCACCATATCCGTCTTTTCCGGCTCTTTCACGGGCGATGGCACGCCCGTAAAATAGCGCACGGGACGCAGGCAGACGTACAGATCGAGCTGCTGGCGCAGGGCCACGTTCAGCGAGCGGATGCCGCCGCCGACGGGCGTCGTCAGCGGGCCCTTGATGGAGACCACGTAATCTTTCAGCACTTGCAAGGTTTCTTCCGGCAGCCACACATCGGGGCCGTACACATTCGTCGATTTCTCGCCCGCGTAGATTTCCATCCAGCTGATCTTGCGCGCGCCGCCGTAGGCCTTGGCCACGGCAGCGTCGATCACCTTGATCATGACCGGGCTGATATCGATGCCCGTGCCATCGCCTTCAATGAAGGGAACGATGGGATTATCTGGTACATTCAGCGAAAAATCGGCGTTGACGGTGATTTTTTGGCCGTCAGCAGGTACAGTGATATGTTGATACATCGTGATCTCCGAAGTGGGACACACCGCTGGCGGGTAACACGGGCCGGCGACGCGCTCTGCGGTTGCAGAGTTTACAAAAACAAGTCCGAACAGGGCGACAATAACGCACTTTAGCAGGGAAAGAACAGCCGGGCCATCCGCGGCGCCAAAGAACCTCGTTGCCATATCGCCTACGTCTTCTATAAGACATAAGACTAACGTTTCACATTATGCACCAGTATCTTACAGGGCGCCACGCTTTTGCGGCGCCGACCAGCAGCCACCCTCGTTTGCATCAATTTATCCAGCATGCCACTCATTCTCTTCAATAAACCATTCCAGGTCCTGTGCCAGTTTTCGCCGCAGGAAGGCCGCGCCACCCTGGCCGACCACCTCACCATTCCCGGCATCTATCCGGCCGGCCGGCTCGACGCCGACAGCGAAGGCTTGCTGCTGCTGACGGACGACGGCCGCCTGCAGCACGAGATCAGCCACCCGGACCGCAAAGAAGCGAAAACCTACCTGGTGCAGGTCGATGGCGTGCCCGACGAGGCCAGCCTGGCGCGCCTGCAGGCGCCGCTGGACCTGGGCGACTTCATCACCAAGCCGTGCAAGGCCGTGCGCATCGCCGAGCCCGACTGGCTGTGGCCGCGCAACCCGCCGATCCGCGCGCGCGCCGACAAGCCCACCTCTTGGCTGGCGATCACTTTGAAAGAAGGAAAAAACCGGCAAGTGCGGCGCATGACGGCGGCCGTCGGCCTGCCCACCCTGCGCCTGGTGCGCAGCGCCATCGGCCCGTTTTCTCTGGCCAGCCACCCGCTGATGCCCGGCGAATGGTGCGAAGTGCCGGCCGAGAACATTGGGAAAACGTGAACGGCACAAGAAAAACGGTTTTCCTTGCTAAAATTTTGCCAATAAGCACTATTTATTTTTAGATAATGCATTAAAATCATCTGACCTTCACATGACGGAAAGGAAAGATGATGACAAAAGTAATATTCACGCTGGCCGCCTCCCTGCTTGCCGGCGCCGCACTGGCCCAGTCGGGCGCCCAGGTGCACGCTTCCGCCGCGACCGATGCCGTCAAGCCGCCACCCGCATCGGCAGCCAGCCAGGCTTCGGCCGCCACCGATGCCAGCAAGCCCGTGCCGCCGGCGTCGGCTTCCGTCAACGCGTCCGCCGCGACGGACGCGTCGCGCCTGATTCCCCAGGCGCGCAAGACGAAGCAACCGGCCGCTGAAACAGGCAAGCCGGTGAAATAAAGGTCGTTCCCGGGGTGACGGCAGCGACTATGTTGCTGTCGCCCCACGCTTTTGGCGCGGCCAGACCGCATGCTTGACCAGGCGGCCGCCAGCATGGCTTAATCGCCGCTTCGCAGCCACCCATCCCGTCCCATGAAAAATCCCCTTCGCCGTCTCTGCCTGTCCATCGCCCTGCTGTCTTGCGCCAGCATGGTCCAGGCGCAAACAAAAAGCGTGCAGCTGTCGGCCGGCATGCATTTGATCCAGGCGGAAGTGGCGGCGACAGAAGAGCAACGCGAACAGGGGTTGATGTACCGTGAAAAAATGCCGGCGAATGCGGGCATGCTGTTTGTCTTTGGCAATCCTTCGACGCAATGCATGTGGATGAAAAACACGCCGCTGCCCCTGTCGGTGGCCTTTCTCGATGCCAGCGGCAAGATCGTCAACATCGAAGACATGCAGCCGCATACACTCGACAGCCATTGCTCCACGAAGACCGTGCCCGTGCGCTATGCGCTGGAAATGCACCTGGGCTGGTTCAAGCAAAAGAACATCAAGCCGGGCATGAGCATCGGCAACTTGCCAGCGCTGCGCTAGCCCGTGGCGGCCGGCAGCAAGGCGCTGCCGGAAAACGACTGCCGCGGATGGCCGAAAAAGCATGCGCGCACGCGAAAAAACCCGCCAGAACGAATCTGCGGGTTTTTGCTTTTCAACCAGTGCCAGCGTACCGGCACAGGCAAGGTCACCGTGGTGGCTTGCCTGCTGGCGAATATTAAGCGGACAGTGCTTTCAAAGCAGCTGCCAGACGGCTCTTATGGCGAGCTGCCTTGTTTTTGTGGATGATCTTCTTGTCAGCGATACGGTCGATGGTCGACACGGATGCCTGGAAGATTGCAGCAGCAGCTGCCTTGTCGCCGCCCTGGATCGCTTTGCGAGCAGCTTTGATAGCCGTGCGCAAGGTCGAACGTTGGGACGAATTGTGTGCGTTTTGCTTAACTGCTTGACGAGCGCGTTTGCGCGCTTGTGCGGTATTTGCCATGGAATTTCCTAAAACAGGGTCAAAGTGCGTTTGCAAACATTAGTGTTTGCCAACCGGTGCGTTCTGTGCGTCTGCCGAACCATGTGTGCCAAACCAGTGCCTGTCAAACATTAGTGTCTGCGTAACAGAATTCTGTACAGCCTTCGATTATAGCGATATTTTCAAGCGGGGGCAAATCAAAAAACCGTGTATCACGCCAAAAACACCTGAAAATGGGGCTGGCAAGGGCGAATGCGCAGCGAATCGGCAGCGTTTGTTACCATATTTTAAGCGTTTAACGGTACCGCGCCCGGCTATAATCTGCCCCCATGAACTTGCTTAAAACCCTCGCCGCCATTTCCAGCATGACCATGCTGTCCCGTGTAACCGGATTATTGCGCGAAAGCCTGTTCGCGCGCGCCTTTGGCGCCGGCGCCTACACGGACGCTTTCATTGTTGCCTTCCGCATCCCCAACCTGTTGCGCCGATTGTTTGCCGAGGGGGCGTTCTCGCAAGCCTTCGTGCCGATCTTGTCTGAATACAAGAACCAGCACGGCCAGGAAGCGAGCAAGCAATTGGCCGACCATGTGGCCACGACCCTCGTCTGGGCCACCCTGCTCGTGTCCGCCATCGGCATCGTCGGCGCACCGTGGTTCGTCTACGTGATCGCCACGGGCCTGTCCAAGGACCCGGGCGCTTTTGACGCGGCCGTGTGGATGACGCGGCTGATGTTCCCTTATATTACCTGCATGTCGTTCGTGGCCCTGGCCGGCGGCATCTTGAATACCTGGCGCGAATTCAAGATTCCCGCGTTCACGCCGGTGCTGCTGAACCTGTCCTTCATCGCCGCCTCGCTGTTCCTCGCGCCATACTTGAAACAGCCGATCTACGCCATGGCCATCGCCGTGTTCGCCGGCGGCCTGCTGCAGGTGGCCATCCAGATTCCCGCGCTGATCAAGATCGGCATGCTGCCGCGCCTGTCGCTCAATCCCGCCATCGGCCTGTCCGACGGCGGCGTGCGCCGCGTGCTGAAAAAGATGGGCCCGGCCGTGTTCGCCGTGTCTGCTGCGCAGATCAGCCTGATGATCAACACGAGCATCGCCTCGCGCCTGGCCGAAGGCAGTATTTCCTGGCTGTCGTATGCGGACCGCCTGATGGAGTTCCCGACCGCCATGCTGGGCGTGGCCCTGGGCACCATCTTGCTGCCCAGCCTGTCGAAAGCGAACGTGGACGGCGACAAGACGGAATACTCGGCCTTGCTGGACTGGGGCTTGCGCTTGACTTTCCTGCTGGCCCTGCCCGCCGCCGTCGGCATGGCGACCCTGGCCACGCCGCTGATCGCCACCCTCTTCCACTACGGCAAGTTCACGGCCGAATCCGTCACCATGTCGACGCAGCCGCTGGTGGCCTACAGCCTGGGCCTGATCGGCATCATCCTCGTCAAAACCCTGGCGCCCGCCTTCTATGCGCGCCAGGACATCCGCACGCCCGTGAAAATCGCCATCGGCGTGCTGATCGCCACGCAGCTGATGAATCTGCTGTTCGTGCCCTACATCGCCGTGGCCGGCCTGGCCCTGTCGATCGGCCTGGGCGCCTGCCTGAATGCCAGTTTCCTGTACTGGGGCTTGCGCAAGCGCGGCATCTACCAGCCGAAACCGGGCTGGGCCAAATTCTTCGCGCGCCTGCTGCCGGCACTCATCGTGATGGGCGGCGTGGCGTATGCTGGCGCCATGCGCATCGACTGGATCGCCATGCAAGCCCATCCGCTGCTGCGGGCCGGTGCCCTGGCCCTGGTGGTGGCCCTGTGCGGCGTGGCGTACTTTGCGACGTTATTTGCAGTTGGCTTCCGCTTCCGCGACTTCAAGCGCCACGCGTGACAAGCTGCGCAGGATGTTGTTGCCGGCGTCTCGCCGTACTCGCGTACTGTCTTCAACTTGGCACCTGGTCCTGCGCAGATTGCCCATATTGCGCAGGATGTTGTTGCCGGCGTAATGCCTTGCACAAATGATCCAGACGAAAAAAAACCCGCCGGAGCGGGTTTTTTTCATTGCAGCGAAAGCTTAAGCAGCTTTCTTGGCGCGGCGGCGTGCCACGGCGCCAACCAATGCCAGGCCGCCCAGCAGCATGCCATAGGTTTCTGGTTCTGGTACTGGCAGGGCCGAAACCGTGCCTACGTACTGAACATTTTTCACCAGGGTCAGACCCGTGACTTGCACCGTGTAGGTGCCAGCGGCCAATTCGCCTGCCCAGCTCAGATTCTGGATACCGCTAGCCGTGCTCTTGGCCAGGTCGCCATAGCCGACCAGGGTCGCGGCGAAATCCTTGATCGCGCCGTTAGCAACGGAGAACGTTTGCAGTGCACCGAACGAAGTCGACGATGGAGCCAGCAACTGGAAGGTCCACGAATCATTGATCTGCGAATTGATCGCGAACTTGGTCGTGAAAGCCGACAGGGTATCGGAACCGGCTGGGTCCAGAATGCCCAGGTCGTAGGTTGCTGCCGACGCGCTGAACGATGCTGCTGCCATGATGCCTGCAGCGATAAATTTCAATTTCATAGCTTATCCCTTAAAAAGTAATTTATGGCTGCAATACGCAGACCACCAATAGTTTATTAGTACCGGAAGTACTGAACAGAATGGTAACATAATTGCATTGAATTACTTATAAATTTTTTATCTAAGTTTCACCGCTGATAACTATTTTCAAAATGAACTATTTGCCGGCATCTATGAATTTCCAAGGAAAAATAGTTACCGACGCATACATTTATTTTTCCCATGTTTTAAGGTAAAAACATCTATTCGGCAGTGTTTTCGGCGGAATTTTGCGGTTCAAGCTGTTCATCTGGTTCTGGGGGCGTTTGTTCTTGCGGTGGGGTAACAGGGCGAAAAAACAACGGTGACGCGGGCAAGGCGGGCGCGATACCGTCCTCATCACTCGCTGGCACAGCTGCCGGTCCCGCAGACGGCACGGATGACACCCGTGCATCGACCATGAAGCGCCATTCCGAGAAATGCGCCTTGCCTTCGAAGCCGGCAAACCGGGCCTCGAAGTTGCCAACCTTTAATGGCGCAGCCTGGGACAGGCTGTACACGCCGATGATGCCGTTGCTGCCCGGCTGACACAGCAAGCCCCACTCGGCGCGGCCCGTGATGGGATCGACAAACAACTTGCGCAGGTGCCGGCGCAGCTGGGGCGTACGGGGATCGCGCAGCAAGGCGGCCAGGGTCGGCGGCTGTTGCGGCTGGCCCGGCGGCGTGGCCGCCGCATAACTGTACAGGGCGTCTGAAAACTGCGCGCCGATATCGAGCAATTCCTGCTCGGCCGCCTGGCGCTGCAGCAAGGAGCCCATCTTCAGCCCGGCCGCCCCTACCAGGCCAAGAATAGCCACCAGAATGATCAGGCCCAGGTAAGTAAAACCGCGCTGGCGGCGCGCAGAACGGTACATGGCCGCTACCAGTCGGCGAACGGCACGCCGCTGCGGTCCTTGCCGGGCGCGCCGCTTTTCACGTCATACACCTGGCCCGGCGTGTCGTCCGGTGGCGGCACGATCAGCCAGCTGCTGTCGCTGTCCGTGATGGGATCGATGGGCATGGCGCGCAGATATTTCTTTTCCACCAGTTGCTCCAGCGAATCGGGGTAGCGCCCCGTATCGCCGTGGAACTGGTCAATGGTGGTGCGCAGGTTGCGCAAGTTATCCGCCAGCACGGTTTCCTTCGCCTTGTCGAGACTGGGAAAGTAGCGCGGCACGGCCAGGGTCAGCAGCAGCGCCACGATGCCGAGCACCACCAGCAATTCGATCAGGGTAAAGCCGCGCCTGCGGCGTGGAGCGTTTTCAGCGGGCATGGTTCACCATAAACGGTAAGGCACGTTGTTCAAGCCCGTCTTGCCGGACGTGCAATACACATCGTAGACATCGTCGCCCTCGCGCGGCTCGGCCGCTTCGCTGGCGTAGCTGCGCTTGCCCCACGTTTGCGCATCGCTCAGACCAGCGTCGCCGTTGAACGGGTCGCGCGGCACGCGGCGCAGGAAAAACAGTTTACTGCGCTTCGGGTTGCGCTGGTCCGGCACGCCCTCGACCAGCAGTTCCAGGCTTTTCGGATAACCGCTGGCGTCGGGCGCGCGCAGGATGCGGCCCTCGTCGCCAGCCCGTTTATAGGCGTCGAGCCCCTGGCGGATGTCGCGCAGCGCGCGCCGCAATTCCTGCTCCTGGCGCCGCTGCATCGTCACCTGCGTGACGGGGATCACCAGGGTGGCCAGCACGCCCAGGATGGCCAGGGTCACCAGCAGTTCGATCAGGGTGAATCCGCCCTGCGCGCGCGTCACGCTCATTTGGCGGGCGGCGGCACCACCGGCACCGGCTGGCTCGACGACAGCGGCAAGGGTGCCGCCTGCAGCGGTACGGGCTGGCCCGACGATATCGGCAAAGGCGACGCGGCCGGCTCGGGCGACGGCGCCACTTCCGGCGCCGCCACGCTCTGCGGCAAGGTCGATGGCACCTGGCCCGGCGTCATCATCGGCTGCGCCGGCGCCGGCTGCATGCCGACGGCCGACGGGCCGGAACGCACGATGACCGTGCCCGGCATCTGCGTGGGCGCCTTGGCCGCCATGTCGGGACGGCGGCGGAAGCTGCCTTCCGTGCCGGCCGAGAATTCCGATTCCTTCGCTTCCGGACGCTGCACGGTGCGCACCAGGTGCGGCGTGATCGACAGCACGATTTCCGTCTTCTGGCTGTCGTCCTTGCTGCTGCCGAACAGCCGTCCCAGCACGGGGATGTCGCCCAGGCCCGGCACCTTGTTGCCCGAGCTGCGCTCTTCATTGTTGATCAGGCCAGCCAGCACCTGGTTTTCGCCATCCTTCAGTTGCAGCATGGTCGAGGCCTGGCGCGTGCCGATCTGGTACAGGGTCGAGCCGCTGCGGGTGGTGGTGGCCGCCCCCAGGTTGCTCACTTCGAGCGAGATGCGGATACCCACCTCATTGTTCAAATAGATGGTCGGCTCGGCGTTCACCGTCAGGCCCACGTCCAGGTAGCTGATCGACTCGGAAGCGAAGCCGCCCGTGCCCGGCGAAATCGTGGTGGTCACCACGGGCACCCTGTCGCCGATGACGAACTTCGCCTTTTCCCGGTTGCGCACGCGGATGCGCGGATTGGCCAGGATATTCGCGTCGCCATCCGTCTTCTTGGCATTCGCCGTCACGGACAGGTCGCTCACGCCGATGGTGCGCTGGTTCAGGTTATTCAGGTCGTTGATGGTCAGCCCCACGCCGCCCGAGGTGGAAAGTGGCGTCAGGGTCAGGCTCGATGGCCAGGCCACGCCCAGTTCCATCAGGCGGCTGCGCTTGACTTCGAGGATTTCCAGTTCCAGCACCACTTCCGCCTCGGGCACGTCCTGCAGCGCGATCAGGCGCTCGGCCAGGCGGATCGCCTCGGGCGTGTCGCGCACGATGACGAGGTTGAGCTTTTCATCGGCCACCACGTCGCGCGTCTTCAAAATCGTCTTGAGCGTGTTGGCCACCTGCTTGGCATCCGCGTTCGCCAGGAAGAAGGTTTTCACCAGCACTTCCTGGTACTCCTTCAATTTTGCCGCCACGTTCGGGTAGATCAAAATCGTGTTCGCATCCATCACCTGCTGCTCCAGCTGGTTCGTCACCAGCAGGAAGTAGACGGCCGATTCCACCGTGCTGTTTTTCAGGAAGATCGAGGTTTTCGCGTCCGCCTTGACGTCCTTGTCGAAGACGAAATTGAGGCCTGAGCGGCGCGCGATCAGCTCGAACACCTGTTTTAACGGCGCGTCGCGGAACTCGATCGTGATCGGCTGCTTGTACGATTTGGCCAGGCCCGATTCGGCCACGGGCGGCGCCGTTTTTTCATCGACCTCGCGCAGCAGCGCGCGCGCGCCGGCGTGATTCGGCTGCTCCGTGAGGATGGCGTTCAGGCGCTGGCGCGCGGGGTCGTAGCGCTTGGCGTCGAGATCCTTCTGCGCTTCGGCCAGCAGCTTGCCCTGGCGCTGCTCGCGTTCGAGCGCGCGCAAGCCGCTGCTGGCGCGTTCGTTCTGCGCATCGATTTCCAGCACGCTCATGAAGGAGGTGCGCGCCAGGTCGCCTTGTCCCGCCTGCGCCTGGCGCTCGGCCTGCTGCAAGCGGCTGCTGGTCGCCCGTTCGCGCGCCTGCAGATACGCGCTGCGGTATTGCGCGTTGCCGGGGTCCTGCTGCAGCGCCTCCTGCAGTTTTTGCAGGCCGGCCGGGATCTGATCTTGCGCAATCAGCTCGCGCCCGTCGCGGTAAGCTTGCTGCCCCGCGCAGCCGGACAGCAGCACCAGCAACGCCAGCAAAGGCGCCGGTGAAAAGGAACGAGACATCACTCGAGTACTCCAATGTTGAGCTGCTGAACCTGGTTCAACGGCAGATAGGTGAGCGTCATGACGGGCGGCGCGATCGTCACGACCTTGTAGGCGCCATCGATGACGGTATTGGCGCGCACGATATACGTCTTGTCGGCGCGCGACAAAAACACTTCCCAGGCGCCGTCGGCGGCCGCCTTGCCCAGGTAGACGAAGGGCAGCGGCGGCGCCGTCGGCGGCGGTGGCGGCGGCGCAGCCGTCACCGCCATTTTCGGCGGCGGCGGATTCCAGTTCTGGCTCTGGAAGACAGCGCCGGCGCCGCCAAAGGTGTCACCATCCTCGCCCGCCACTTCGCTGCGCGGCAGCAGGGCCAGGATGGCCGGCTGCGCTGCCTCCGCTTTGCCGGCCGGCTTACGCGCGGGCGCGACGGCCCGCTCCACCGCCTCGGCCACGTCGGCCACGGGCTGACGCTCGCCGAACAGCAGCAAGGCGCCCGCGCCCAGCACGCCGGCCAGCATGAGCCAATGGCGCGGGGTCATGGTGTTTCTCCCGCAACGCGAGGCGTATCGCTCAGATAGAAGGTCAGGCGCAGGCGCGCTTCGAGTTGCGTATCGGCGATCTGCTCGCGGCGAAAACTCAGTTCGTCGAGCGAGGCAAAGGGGACGGCGCGCAGCGCCTGCAGCGCGAACTGCCACACGGCCGCGTAACTGCCCTTCAGCGGCAAGGTCACCTGCCAGGTGGCGACACGGCTGGCCTTGTCGTAACCGCTCTTGTATTCGCCCTGCGTCAGCAGCAAGCCGTTTTTCGCGGCCAGGTCGAACAGCTGCTTGACCTGCTGCTCCGCGTGGCGCTGCTGCCCCAGGGCGGCATAAAAACGGGCCAGGTTCTCGCTGGCCGTCGCCGGCGGCGCCGGGGCCGCCACGGCCAGCGCTGGCTGCGGCAAGGGCCGCGCTTCCAGCCGCGCCGCCACGGCGCGCTGCTGCCAGGCCCATGCCCAGGCGGCAATCCCCAGTGCGAGCAGAAGCACGGCCAGGCAGGCGGGCACGCCCAGGCGACGCAGCAGCAGTTGCGCGCGCAGGCGCAAGATATTGATATCGATGGCCATCATGGCGTGCCCCACTGCGCTTGAAGCTGGAAGCGCAAGGGTTTGTTCGGATCGAGCGCGTTGATTTCATGGCGCAGCAGCTGCACGCGGGAGCCGAACAGCTCCTGCTGCTTCAATTGCGCGATATAGGCCACCATGGCGTCGCTGCCGGTCGTTTCGGCCGTGATCTTCAGCACCCGCTTGCGCGCGTCCGGCTCCAGCGCCAGCAGCGCGATGGCGGGCGGCGTGGCGCTGGCCAGCGCATCCTGCAGGTCGCGCCACGGCAGGTTCAATTGCAGGATGGCCGCATTCACGGCCGCCGCCTGCGCCGGTGCGATGGCCATTTGCGGCGCAGGCGCCGGGCCCAGCGTGGCGGCCAGCACGCGTTGCTGCGCGCGCTGCAACTGCCCCTCGCGCAGCTGCTGGCGCTGCAGCGCAGCGCTGCCGCTGTACGCCGCCGTGACGACCAGCACCATGCCCAGCGCCCCCGTGCCCCATGCCCAGGCGGGCACGCGGTGCAGGCTGCGGCGCCAATTCGGCGGCGCGAAATCGATATCGAGACGCGTCATGCCACGCCTCCGCTGCAGGCCAGCCGACCGGCCGGCGACAAGGCGCCTTCCCCGTCCGGCGTGGAAAAAACCTGGCAGTGGAACTCTTTTGTCGGCGTCAGCCATGCGGGCGGCGGCGCGCCGCACAGCTGCAGCAGCGCCGGCGCGGCCACGCCTTGCAGCAGCGCCTCGCGCGCCAGCGTCTGCACCAGCCAGTCCCTGCCGGCACCAGGCGGCACGGGCAGCGCGCGCACGGCGCACAGGCGGCCATCGTGCCGCACGCCCAGGGTCAAGGCGTTTTCCTGCAACTGGCCGAACCAGGCGCCCGGTTTCAATGCGCCGTGCCAGCGGTTCCAGTGGCGCGCAAATTGCGGCGTAATAAAAATCAGAGCCAGCTTGCGGTCGGCCGCCACGCGCGTCAGCTGCGCCAGCAACGCACGGGGCACGGCGCAGAAAAACGGCACGCGCGCATCCCAGGCACTGCTGCTGTGCCACAGGCCGGGCGCATCGCCATACAGCGACTGGAAGCGCAGCGCGGCGGCCGCCTCGATGTCGGCCAGACGCGCGGCGCCCTGTGGCAGGTCCACCTGCCACAGGCGCGCCAAAGCGTCGTCGAGCACCACGGACAGGGGCCAGCCCGCGTATTGGTCCGCCGGCAGCAGCCGCTCCAGCAACTGCGCCAGCGCCTGGCCCAGGGCGGAAAAATCGCCATGCAGGCCATGAGTGACGTCCGGCACATACGCGGTTTCGCCCAACGGCGTCCAGGCGGGCGCGCGCCAGCGGCTGCCGCGCCACAAGCTCAAGCCATCCGCCGCCACGCCCAGGCGCAATGCCTGTCCAAATCTTCCAAATCTCAACTTCGCAAAACCGCTACGCATGCAGGGTGACCCTCTTGATTTCCGTGATGGTGGTGGCGCCCCGCTTGACCAGTTCCAGCGCCGCCAGGCGCAAGCTGCGCGTGCCGTTCGCATACGCGGCCGCCTTGATCTGGCGGATCGGTTTTTTATCGACGATCAGTTCGCGGATTTCATCGGTCAGCACGAGAATCTCGGCGATCGAGCGGCGTCCCTTGTAGCCCGTGCCGCGGCAGTCGCCGCAGCCCTTGCCCTGCTTGAATTCATAGCCTGCCACGTCGGCGCGCGCCAGGCCCACGCTGGCCAGCTCCGCGTCGTCGGGCGTGTACTCCGCCGCGCAATGGGGGCAGTTGGTGCGGATCAGGCGCTGTGCCCAGATGCCATTCAGGGCCGAGACGAAGGCATACGGATCGATGCCCATGTGGGTAAAGCGGCCAAACACGTCGAACACATTATTCGCATGCACGGTGGTGAGCACCAGATGGCCCGTGAGGGCCGACTGCACGGCGATTTCCGCCGTCTCGCGGTCGCGGATCTCGCCCACCATGATTTTATCGGGGTCGTGGCGCAGGATCGAGCGCAAGCCCTTGGCGAAAGTCAGCCCCTTCTTTTCATTCACGGGGATTTGCAGGATGCCGGGCAGCTGGTATTCGACGGGGTCCTCGATGGTGATGATCTTTTCGCGCCCGTTATGGATTTCCGTCAGCGCCGCATACAGGGTCGTCGTCTTGCCCGAGCCCGTGGGACCGGTGACGAGCAGCATGCCATAGGCTTCCTGGGCCAGCGCGCGCAGGGCTTCGAGCGAGGGCGCGTCAAAGCCCAGCGCTTCCAGGGTCAGCGCGCCGTAGGCCTCGATCATGGCGCGCTTGTCGAGGATGCGGATGACGGCGTCCTCGCCATGGATGCTGGGCATGATGGAGACGCGCAAATCGATTTCGCGCCCGCCCGCCTCGACGCGGAAGCTGCCATCCTGCGGCACGCGGCGCTCGGCGATATCGAGTTCGGCCAGCACTTTCAGGCGCGAGATGATGTGCTCGGCCACTTCGATGCCGTTGACGGACGTGGCGTGATCAAGCACGCCGTCGACGCGGTACTTGACGGCCAGGCCGCCGGCCGTGCTTTCCAGGTGGATGTCGGAAGCGCCCGCCTTCAGGGCGTCATATAAAGTCGAGTTGACCAGCTTGACGGCGGGGCTGGCCGCTTCCGACACGCTGGCGAAGGACAGCACGGCCGCCGTCTTGCCGTCGCGCCGCGCATCGTTCGCCGCGCCGGGCAGCAGGCTGTCGACGGCGCGCGCCGATTCTTCCTGCTTCGACAGGTAGGCGCCGATGTCAGCCTGCAGCGCCAGGCGCACGTCCAACACGCCCTGCCCCGCGCGCGCGCCGAGCCAGGTTTGCAGGTCGAGGTCGAACGGGTCGGCGATCACGCCCAGCAGCTGACCGTCGGCGGCGCGCAGCAGCACGCTGTGGCGCGCCAGTGCCTGCGACAGGGGCAGCACATCGAAGGCGGGAGACAAGGCCAGCATGTCGGCCGTTTCCAGCACGTCCAGGCCGAACGGGCGCGCCAGTGCGCGCACCACGGCACGCGCCTCGATGCCGCTCAGTTCCTGCAATTCCTCGACCAGGCTGCGCTTCGATTGCCGGCTCAGCATGCGCGCGCGCTGCAGCAGCGCAGGGTCGATGGCCGCGATGGCCGCGGTGGATTCAGCTGCGCTCTGCATCATGAAATATCGCCGGCAAGGTCAAAGATGGGCATGTACAGCAGGATCACGATGGCGCCCACGACGAGGCCGATGGCGGCCATCAGCAAGGGTTCGAAGGTGCGCGTAAAACGGTCGATCCAGCGGCTGATTTCGCCGTCGTAAAAGGCGGCCGACTGCGTCAGCATGGGCCCCATGTCGCCCGTGCGCTCGCCCACGCGCAGCATGCGCAGGGAAATCGGCGTCGTCAATTGATGCTGCTCGAAGGCGGACGACAGCGGCTGGCCCGCCTCGATGGCGCCGCGCGCGCCTTGCAAGGAGGCCTGCATGCCCGGCGAGACCATCGCTTGCACGGTGGCAATCGCCTGCACGATGGTAATGCCCCCTTCGGCCAGCATGCCCAGGGTCAGGTACAGGCGCGACAGTTCATAGATGCGCACGCGCTCGCCGATGCCGGGCAGTTTCGCCAGCAGGCGCGCCACGCCGCCATGGCGCAGCGCGCGCCGCACGGCAGTGAACACGCCGCTGCCCGTGATCAGCAGTCCGAGCAACAGCAGCACGCCATGCTGCGTGACGAACTGGCCCCAGCTGAGCATCACTTGCGACATCCACGGCAGATTGCGCCCGGCGCCCTGGTAGACCTCGGCGAAACGGGGCACCACATAGCTGATCAGAAAGGCGCTGACGCCGCCGCCCACGGCCAGCAAAATAGTCGGATAGATGGCGGCGCTGACGATCTTGCCACGCACCGTATCGATGCGCTGCTGGTAGTCGATGTAGCGCGACAGCGCGCGCGGCAAGTCGCTCGTGCCCTCGGCCGCCTTGACGATGCCGATATACAAGGGGGGAAACAGTTCGGCCTGCTCTGCCAGCACGGCGGAAAAGCGCTTGCCTTCGCGCAAGCCTTCCAGCAGACGCGTGAGCACGCTGCGCGTGGCCGGCGACGCTTCCTTTTCCAGCAAGGCTTCCAGCGCTTCGACGATGCCCAGGCCGGCTTGCAGCAGCGCCAGCAATTCCTGACTGAACAGCAGCAGGGGCAAGGCCCGCGCGCGCTGGCGCCCGGCCGCGCTGAACGGCGTGGCCCGCACGGGGCGGATGGCGCTGACGAACAGGCCGCGCGCCTCGGCCTGGCGGCGCGCGTCCGCCTCGTCGCGGCCGTCGATCACGCACGTATGCAAGGTAGCTACGGCCTGGTCCGTGGAAAGCGCGCGTACTTCAAACTGCATGATGGCTTGTCCGTAGGAAAAAGAATGGCGCTGGCGTTATTGCGAGCTGATGTCGGCGTTTTCGCCGCTGCCGCCGGGCTGGCCATCCTTGCCCATCGAGACGATGTCGTACTCGCCCTTGCTGCCGGGTGCGCGGTATTGATACGCATGGCCCCACGGGTCGAGCGGCACGGCTTTTTTCAGGTAGGGGCCATTCCAGCGCGTGCCGGCGGCGGGCGGCGCGGCCAGCAGCGCGGCCAGGCCCTCTTCCGTGGTCGGATAGCGTCCCACGTCGAGGCGGTAGGTGTCGAGCGATTTTTCAAACGCCTCGATCTGCGCCTTGGCCACCGTCACTTCGGATTTGCCCAGCTGGGCGAAATACTTGGGGCCGACATACGCGGCCAGCAAGCCGATGATCACGATGACCACCAGCAGTTCGAGCAAGGTAAAGCCGCGCGCATGGCGCGTTGCCGCAAGGTTCTGCCTGTGTGCTGCATGCATCCGGTAACTCCTTATTGCCTACCTTCAATACATTGCGTCGCTGTGCGCGGCGGATGACCACGCACGGGCGACACGCGCTTGCCTGATGCTTATCAGCCTACCATGCCGGTTATGGTTAATACAATCTTTTCTTTGCTCTGTGAACAACAAATTCCTGCGGAAACCATCCAGTGTGTACGAAAGGGCCAAGGCGCCGCGCACGCCTGACTGGCTAGTCAATTATTCAACTATTTTCAATGCGGAAACTATCTACTTTTGGTTGTCAAACCATAGTAAATGATGAATTTTATTCATTCATTATTTGTAACTTTCAAATTAAATTTGAAAGAATATCAAACAATGCAATTGCCTCTTTTGCTATAGTAAAAATCAATTTTCTACGCATGGGTCCGCATTGATCCTATCCGGCCGCGCAGGAGAGAGCATCCAAGACAGCATCCAAGACGCAAAACATATTGCATCCGACATAATCACCAAGGGAAAATTCATGACTCGTATTGTGCATTCGAAGGCAACTGCCGCAGCAAGTCCTTTCTCGGCCAAGCAGTGGACTGGTGCCGCCATCCTGGCCCTGTCCGCCGCCTGGGCTCCCGCCGCCGTTGCGGACGTGATCAACTTCGATAATCTCGACAGCCAGTTCGTCGGCCACGGCGACTCCCTGGAATTCAAAAATTTCCTGCTGACGGGCGCCTCGAATGTGCAGGGCGCCAATTATGGCGACCTGGTCGGCGCCGTGTTCGACGGCACGGACCCGGCCGCCTGCGGCATGGCGTGCCCGAGCAACAATACGAGCAATTACTATGCGGCCCTCAACGACGGCATCGTCTACCTGGACCCGCTGAAGACGGGCGGCAGCGTCAGCCTGCAAGGTTTCGATGCCAGCTTCATCGGCTATGCCCAGGGCGTCACCTATCCGGCCGTGGCCGGCCTGCTGCGCGTGCAAGGCTTCTATGCGGACGGCTCTTACATGTATGAAACGTACCAGCTGGGCGGCCCGCTCGGCGGCAACTTCCAGTTCCAGCGCTACAACACCAGCGCCAACTTCGGCAGCCAGCAGTTCGCGTCGCTGGCCTTCTTCGGTTTCACTTGCAACACGGCCGGCAGTTGCAACGCCTTCAACAGCAACAAGGGCCAGTTTGCGCTCGACAATATCGTCGCCTCGGTACCGGAGCCATCGACCTACGCGATGCTGCTGCTGGGCCTGGCAGGCATCGGTTTCGCGGCGCGCCGTCGCCAGCAAGCCTGATTTATCCCTTTCGATTCCCGCTACCGTCACCAGGAAACCCGACATGACATTCCGTCCCGCCTTGCGTCCCATTTCGCTCGCCGTGCTGAGCCTGTTTGCCAGCCTCAGCTTCCAGGCCCACGCCGACGACCTGCGCCGCCCCTACATCGTGCAACTGACCGACAAACCGATCGCCTCCTACACCGGCTCGGTGGAAGGCCTGAGCGCCACCCAGCCTGCCGCCGGCGGCCGCCTCGACCTGGCCAGCGCGCAAGTGCAGCTGTATGGCGACTACCTTGAGCAGAAACAGGCCCGGGTACAAGCCCTCGTCGCCGCCGCGCCCGTGCAATACCAGTACAAGATCGTCCTCAACGGTTTCTCCGCCCTGCTGACGGACGCCGAAGTGCGCCAGCTGCAAGCGAGCGGCGAGGTGGCCAGCATCGCTCCCGACGAGCCGCGCGCCCTGCAGACGAACTATACGCCCACCTTCCTGGGCCTGGACCAGCCGGGCGGCCTGTGGAGCCAGCTGGGCGGCAAGCAGCATGCGGGCGAAGACATCATCATCGGCATCGTCGATGGAGGCGTGTGGCCGGAAAACCTGTCGTATGCGGACAAGGTCGACGCCAACGGCGCACCGACCTTCGATCCGAACGCCACCCTGGCCTACGGCGCTCCGCCGGCCGCCTGGAAAGGCAGCTGCCAGACGGGCGAAGGCTTTACGCAAGACCATTGCAACAACAAGCTGCTCGGCGCGCAGTATTTCAACGCCGTGCGCCTGACCGAGACGGACAAAATCCAGCACTGGAGCGAATACACCTCGCCGCGCGATTCCATCGGCGACCCGAATGGCGAAGGCGGCCACGGCACGCATACCTCATCCACCGCGGGCGGCAATGCGGGCGTGCCCGTCACCGTCGGCGGTTCGCCGCTGGGCGCCATTTCCGGCGTGGCGCCGCGCGCCCGCCTGTCCGTCTACAAGGTGTGCTGGTCGTACAACCTGGCCACCCAGCCGACCGGCGCGAAAAACGGCTGCTACGGCGGCGACAGCGTGGCGGCGATCGAAAAAGCCGTGCAGGACGGCGTACACGTGATCAATTACTCGATCAGCGGCGGCGGCACCGTCAACGACCCGGTCGAGCAAGCGTTCCTGCACGCGTCGAACGCGGGCGTCTTCGTTGCCGCGTCCGCCGGCAATGCGGGGCCAGCCAATACCGTGGCCCACGTCAGCCCATGGATCACCACCGTGGCCGCTTCGACGCACAACCGCGCCAACCAGGCCAAAGTGACTCTTAGCAACGGCGCCAGCTACACGGGCGCCTCGCTCAACTACAACCCGCTGCCGGCCACCACCCTGATCCGCGCCCAGGATGCGGGCTTGCCCGGCGCCGATGCGCAAAAACTGGCCCTGTGCTACCGCGCCGGCGACAACGGCGGCGTGGCCCTGCTGGACCCGGCCAAGGTGGCCGGCAAGGTCGTCAGCTGCCTGCGCGGCACCACGGCGCGTACCGACAAGGGCGTCGCCGTGCTCGAAGCGGGCGGCGCCGGCATGGTGCTGGTCGACACGGGCATCGGTCTGGTATCCGACCCGCACGTGCTGCCGGCCGTGCACGTGAGCGCCGCCGATGGCGCGCTGATCAATGCCCAGGCGCAAACGGGCACGGCCACGGCCGCCATCTCGCGTTTCGTCACCAACGGCAACGGCCCCGCCGCCCCCGTGGTGGCCGACTTCTCGTCACGCGGCCCGAACCTGTACGACGCCAACCTGCTCAAGCCGGACGTCACGGCCCCTGGCGTGGACATCCTGGCCGGCGGCACGCCTGCCCTGTCGCGCGCCCAGCGCGACGCCGTGCAGGATGGCAGCCTGGTGCCGCCGCAAGCCTACATCTTCCTGCAAGGCACCTCGATGGCCAGCCCGCACGTGGCCGGCCTGGCCGCCCTGCTGCGCCAGCAGCACCCGGACTGGAGCCCGGCCGCCATCAAATCGGCCCTGATGACGACCGGCAGCACCACCCTGCCCGACGTTCAGGCGGGCGACGCGCGCGGCATCCTGCCTTGGGGCCAGGGCGCCGGCCACGTGACGCCGAACAAGGCGACCGATCCCGGCCTCGTGTATGACGCCAGCCTGGCCGACTACAAGAAATACATGTGCGGCGTCGGCATGACGGCCGAATGCGCGGGCGGTACCCTGGCCGGCTACAACCTGAACATGCCGTCCATCACCATCGGCAACGTGCTGGGCACGCAAACGGTGACGCGCCGCGTCACCAACGTGGGCAGCAGCAGCGCCACCTACACGGCCAGCGCCTCGGTCAGCGGCTACAGCGTGGCGGTTTCGCCTGCCACCCTGGCGCTCGCGCCCGGCGAAACCAAGTCCTTCACCGTGACCCTGACGCGCACCACGGCGCCGGACAATGCCTGGCAGTACGGCGCCCTCGTGTGGAGCGACGGCGTGCACACGGTGCGCAGCCCCGTCACGGCCCGCTCGGGCCGCGCGGTACAGTCGCCGGCATTGCTGCAGGCCGACAAGGTCAGCGGCCTGCGTTCGCTGACGCTGTCCACCGGCTTTGCCGGCAAGGTGGGCGCGGCGACGGGCGGCCTGAAGGAAGTGGCGCGCAGCGAGCAAACCATCAGCCAGGCCGCGCCGGGCAGCGTCGACACGCTGGAACAGATGGCTGCCGCGTGCAAGGCGGGCGGCAGCGGCGTGCGCGCGGTCAATGTCAGCATTCCCGCCAGCACCGTCGTGGCGCGCTTCGAAATTTTCGACCGCGACACCACGGAAGGCGCCGGCAATGACCTCGACCTGCTGCTGCTCAACAGTACCGGCGCGACCGTCGCCACCTCGGCCACGGCCGGTTCGAACGAGTCCATCACCTTGACCACCCCGGCGGCGGGCAGCTACAAGGTGTGCGTGATCGGCTACGAAGTGGCAAATGGCGTGTCGACCGGCTTCGGCCTGTCGTCGGCCGTCGTCACGACAGCCGACAAGGGCGGCAACCTGAAAGCCACCCTGCCCAGCAAGGTGTACGTGGGCGGCAGCGCCACAGCCGGCGTCAGCTGGTCGGGCCTGGAAACGGGCAAGCGCTACCTGGGCGGCGTGGTCTTCCTTGATGGCAACAACGCGGCCGCGTCCACCACCGTGCTGTCGGTGGAGACCAACAACCCGCTGCCGCTGGCCGTCCCCAGCCAGCGTAACGTGAGAGCGGATGCCAAGCTGTAACGGCATCGCTCCAGGCAATAACACGGCGCGCCCTGCGGGGCGCGTTTTTTTTGCGCGACGCGCGTACAATCGGCGCATGGGCGCCATGCGCCAAGGGAGCTTGCATGTCCGCATTTCGCCTCAGTATTGCCATCCTGGCCGGCCTGGCCACCATCTATGCGCTGCCTGTTGCGGCGCAGGCCGCCGCGGCGCGGCTATCGTATCTGGTGCAATTGCGCGCCCCGCCGCTGGCCTCGCAGGCGGACGGCATGCATGGGCTCGATACGAACAGCGACGCCGCGCGGCGCTACACGGCCCAGCTGGAAACGCAGCAGCGCGCCGTGCTGGCGCTAGTGCCGGACGCCCAGGTGCAATACCGCTACACGGTGGCTTTCAACGGCTTTGCCGCCATGCTGACGGCGGACGAAGTGGCGCGCCTGCAAGCGAGCCCGGAGGTGGCGCAGGTGTCGCCCGGCAGCATCGAACACACGCAGGATGGCGGCGGCAATGGCAAGAATACAATACAGGATCAGCGCTAATGGCTGAGCAGGCGCAGCGCGATGCCGCGCGAGACGGCTTGCGTGCGGTTGCTCACGCCCAATAATTTATAGATGCGCTGCAAATGGCTTTTCACGGTGGTGCCGCTGATGCCGAGGATTTGCCCCACCTCGTCATTGCTCTTCCCCTCGCGCACCCAGTGCAGCACTTCCAGTTCGCGCGCACTGGCCGCGCGCGTGGCGCCCGGCCCGGCCGGGGGCGCCCGCCGGCTGGCCGGCAGCGCCAGCCAGTGCAGGTGCAGGTAGGGCAGCAGCAATTCCAGCGCATACGCCTGGCGTGCCGCGTCCACGGTTCCCATGGCGAACAGGGCAAAAAAGCTACCGCCCCCCTCGCCCGCGCTGCCGTGCACCAGCACACCGTCGATGACGCCCGCCCTTTGTCCGCCCGCGCGCCAGGCCAGCGCCAGGCGCGCCAGCTGGACCTGGCGCTCGCGCAGCTGCGCGTGATCAGGCACGATGCTGTGCCAGGCTTCGCTGCGCAGCACGGCCCCGTCGGCGCCCAGCTGCGCGCAGATTAATAGGTCGTGCGGCAACAGCGTTTGCAACGGCCCTTGGCTCCACAGAAAGAAATCGCCGGACTCGGCGATGCCATGCGCGCCGAGTATGGCGTGCAGCAGGTATTCCTGCTCCCGCCCCGTCAGCAGCATCATGCGCGCACGGCGGCGTTGGCGGCATCGGCGGCCAGGTAACGGTAGCCGCTGCCGCGCACGGTTTCGATGCGGTGGCCGCAGCCGCCCGGCAGCAAAGCCTGGCGCAAGCGCCCCACGTGGGCATCGACCGTGCGTTCGTCAAGATACGCCGCATGGCCCCACACCTGGTCCAGCAGGTGCGCGCGGCTATGCACGCGTCCGGGATGATCCATGAGGAAATGCAGCAATTTGAATTCCACGCGGCCCAGGCTGACGGGCACGCTGCCGGCCGTCACGCGCAGGGTATGCGGGTCAAGCCGCAAGACGGTGGCGCCGGCCGTGTTTACGCCTGGGCGCAAGGCCGATGGGGTGCGCCGGCGCAGCAGCGCGTGCACGCGGGCCAGCATTTCACGGGGACCGAAAGGCTTGCACAGATAGTCGTCGGCACCGCTTTCCAGCGCCAGCACCTTGTCCTGTTCGCTGTCGCGCGCGCTCACCATGATGATGGGCAGGTCGCACAGCTGGCCATCCTGGCGCACCTGGCGCAGCAGCGCGATGCCGGACGCATCCGGCAGCTCCCATTCCAGCAGCAGCACGTCGGGCGCATCCACGGCCATCAGCGCCTGCGCGCCGCGCGCGTCCGGGGCGCAGCTGACCCGGTAGCCGGCACCTTCAAGGTTATGCAGCAACAAGGCTTGCATGGCGGGCGCGGGATCGAGCAGCAAAATATGACGGCGCATGATGCATCCTTCCGAAAAAGTTGGCGGCCCTCCATGAAAAACTAGACGGCCCGACAAGTTTTTGACTATGCATCAAGCGTAAAACGCTGACCAATACAATTTAGTTTCCTGATTTATAGCTATTGCGACTAAATAGGCGAAGCACAGCGGCCCGCAGGCGCGCTGTGTTCCGACTGGAAAAACTAGGCGCGCGTGACAGGCTGGCGGCGGCGCAAGGCAAAACCGATCAGTGCCAGGCCGCCCGTCAGCATCATCCACTCCGACGCTTCCGGCACGGCCGAGATCGACGCGATGCTCGCATACGTGCTGCCGGCGATGCTCGCCGGAATGCCCCCATTGAGCGGCGTCAATTCGAATTGCACGAGGTTGCCGTTCGCATTGCCCAGGTAGGACGTGCCGGTGTAGTCGAGCAAGCCCACGCCAAACGTCGTGCCCGCGTTGCCGGCCGTGTTCAGGAAGTCGCCGCCGAAAACGACGTTGAAACCGAATTTGCCGCCCAGGGTCACGTTGTGAAACCAGTCGTTGTAGGCGCCACTATTGCCGAAGGTCAAGGTGCCGGGCAAGCTGCCGCTGACGTTGCCTTCCTGCGATGCCAGCGCGCCGAACGCGCCCGAGAAATTGCTGAGGGTGGCTGTCGCGCCCGGCGCCGGGCTGTTGCCGGCGATAAAGGCGAAGTCGAGGAAACCGGCGCCCGAGAACTGGCTCGTGTCGATTTCCACGCGGTAGGCTAGCGGGTCCGCCAGCGCCAGGCTGCTGCTGCCAGCGAGCAAGGCGGCCAGCACGGCACGGCGCAGGGTAAGATTGAATTTCGTTGTCAACATGGTCAAGTCCTTAGAAGTTGCCGGCAAAAATGCTGGCCGAGTAATTGATCGTCACTTTCGACGGATTGGTGAAACTGACGGCGAACGAGGCCGTCGCACCGGGCGCCAGGCTGGCCGCGTTGACGGTGACATAGGCGGCGCCCGCATGGCTGCCCGTGGCATTGGCCAGGGTCACGCCGGCCGGCAAGCCGCCGAACACCACCTGGAACGGGCCGCTGATGGCCGCCGTGCCCGTGTTGGTGAACGAGAACGTGCCCGCGTACTTTTGCGTCGCGCGGTTGAACGTCAGTCCCGAGCTGGCTTGCGCCACGCCGGCCGTGATGTCGCGGTAGGCGGGCTGCAAGTCCAGGCTGATGACGACGGGGTCGTGGTCCGAGGCGCGGTAGGGCAAGGCGTTGTACAGGTCTTGCGGCTTGGCCGAGTCGATGTTGTAGTCGATCACTTCCGGCTCGTCCGCATTCACATGCCATTCGGCCACGCCCGCCACTTGCGGACTCAGCGAGGCACTGGCCAGGGCATGGTCGAGGTAGCCGCTCTGGCCGCCGAATACGTATGAGTACGGCATGCCGGACGGCCGCACGAAACGCTCGAGTTCATTGACGAATCCGGCGCCCGTGATGACCTGGATCGGGTCTTCCGCGCCATACGAATTCAAGTCGCCGATGACCAGCACGTCCGCGTCGCCGGCGGCGGCCGCCACCTGCGGCACGAAGCTGCCCACCAGGCGCTGGGCCTGCTGCACGCGGGTGGCGTTCCAGCAGCTCTGGCTATCGTTCTGGTCCGCGTCCAGCCCGCTCGACGGGCAGCTGCCCTTCGATTTCAGGTGGTTGACGACCAGCGAGAATTTCTCGCCGTTGGCGGCCTTGAACGTTTGCGCCATCGGCGGACGGTTGTTGATGGCGTTGGCGTCCGACAGGGCGCCGCCCACCAGGCCCAGCTTGGCAGGCTTGTAGATCATGGCCACGCGGATGGCGTCCGTACCCGTGGCGGCCGGCTTCGGCACCACGGCGTAGGTGACGCCGCCGATGGCAGCGTTCAGCTGCTCGACCAGGTAAGTGACGGCCGTTTCGCCATTGTTCTGGATTTCCATCAAGCCCACCACGTCCGCATCGATGGCTTTCAGTTCGGCCACGATCTTGTCGCGCTGGCGCACGAACTCGGCCAGGTTGTCGGCGCCGCGGCAGTTCGACTTGGTGGTCGACGAACCCACGGTGCAGCCCTGCCCCGTCAGGCCAAACACGTTATTGCCATTCGTAAAGGTCGTAAAGAAATTGAGCACGTTGGCGCTGGCCACCTTGACGTTGCCGGATGGCAGTTCCGGGCTGCCCGCGCGCGGGTTGTCGCGCGAAAATTGCGGCGTCTGCGTCGGCTGCAATTTGTAGGCGGCGCCGCCACCGCCGATGGCGCCGAAATCCACCACGCCCGTCAGGTCGGCCACCGTGTCGCCGCTGCGCACGGTGTTGTCCGGGCCGATATACGGTATCGTCGGCGGCGCCACGAAAATGCCATCATCGAGCACGATCAGGTTGTTCGCATTGGCGGCGATCAAGGCTTGCGCTTCGTTCGATCCAGCCGGATAGCGGTTGGTCGGCACTTCGCGCCGTCCCGCCGACAGGGTCAATTCGCCGCGCGCGCCCAGGTAGGCGTTTTGCGACACGGTCAACGGCTGCGTGAAACGCACCAGCATGCCTTCCACGGCAGCCAGGTTGTCGTTCGGCAAGGTCACATTCGCCGGCACGATGCCGTGGCCGGCGCTTTGCGTGAGGATGGCCGTCACGTCCTTCAATTCCGTGTAGGAATTTTTCGCGCCCGACGGCGTGTATTCGAACACCGTGCCCGTCACGCGCACCAGTTCGCCCGGCTGCACGGTGGTGACGGCCGCGCCCGTGTACACGAAGATGCCGTCCGACGTAGACGGGTCGCCATCGCCGGCCGCGTCCTGCATGAAGAAACCCGTGCCCACCTTCAGGGTGACGACGCCCTCGGTCGTCTGCACGGAATTGGCGTAGGGGCTGCTTGCACCGCTGCCCTGGATTTGCGGGATCGTATGGCTGACGGCGGCCAGGCCTTGCACGGCGACGTCGATCTTGCAGCTGGCGCTTTGCTGCTGGTCGTTGCCGAACTGGACGATGACAGGATAATTGCCCACCGGCACGCCAGCGGCCACCAGCAGGTTCACGCTGGCGCTCTCGCCCGCCACGCCGGCCGCGCTGAAGTTGGCCAGGCTGATGCCGGCCACGGCCGGCGAGCTCAAGATAGCAGCATTCACCACGCCATCCACGTCGGACGCGCGCAGCACGGCGCTGCCGCCATTGCCCAGCGCCAGCGCCAGGCTGGCCGGGCAGCTGGTGATGATCTGGTGCACGACGGGGCCGCCGCAGACGTGGCGCTCGAAAGCCGTGTTGCGCGGCGTCACGCTGCCGGCGGTAAAGTCCACGCTGTTGTCGTCCGTGTCGCCGCAGCCGCCATTCGCGCGCGCAATCGACAGGGTATTCGATGGCGCGGGCGCGACGGCGCCCTCAAAACCGTTGGCCGTGCCGAAACCGACCAGGTCGACGACGGCGGCGCCCGTGGGGCTGGTGCCCGTCTGGGCCGTCTTGTTATTACTCAGCAACACCTTGCCGGCCGTGCCGGACATGGCCAGGCTGCCCGAGGCATCCGGCGCGGGCAAGTCCTGCGTGCCGCCCGTCCCCTTGGCTTGCTGGACCAGCAAATACTGGCCCGGTTGCAAATCGATAGCCGGCAAGGCCGTCACGGCCCAGCTCGAACCGGCGGCGGACGCGTATTGCACGCTCCAGTTACTCAGGTTCACGGGGCTGGCGCCGCGGTTGAACAGTTCGATAAAATCGTTGCGATACAGCGCGCCGTTGTTGCCGCCACCGCCATACACCTGGCTGATGACAATATCGGAAGCCGCCAGGGCCGGCACGGACAGGCTGGCCAGCAGGGTAGCCATGACGGTCAGGCGCAGCGGCGTGCGCAAGGGGGAAAACGAGGTGTGCATGAGGATCCCGGTCGGTAAATAAGTGACGCCGGTCCCGCATGATGGGCCGGCGCGCCACAATTAACAAAAGTATTTCAGACTTGTTATTTGCATATTAAAGGCCGGGGATGACGACTTGATGACATTTGATTAAGCCGAATGGAGTAAATCCTCGTCCGTCAGCTATTTCCGATGCCTGCTGAAACGTATTTTATGAACAACATATGGCACCGTGTGGCAAGTCAAAAAGACGCCGCCAGGAAAAATGTGATATATTTCAGGCAAATAAATTTTGTTCCTGACAACAACAACCAGCTTCGCAACAATGAGAGCAGGCCCCAGCCTCGCTTGCCTCTTGGGATGCACATCCGGCCATGCACACAAAGGTCGCATTACCGGTAGCAATATTAATCGCATCACGAACGGACAGCGCACGGCGCGACGCTCGCATGCATTCTGAAGAGATAGACCATGTTAAAACCACGCAAGCAATACTCCGTTTTCTGCGCCGCCATGGCGGCAGCCCTGTTCATGACGGCCGGATTGGCGCAGGCACAGACAGTTGCGGCACAGGCCAATGCGGACAGCAAGCGCTGCGAAGCGGGCAATGCGGATGGCGGCGGCAAGGGCGCCGAATTCAACCCCGACAGTTCAAGCAGCGCCTGCAGCCTGGCGAATGGTTTCGTCAACTTTGGCGCGCGCAGCAATGACGGCGTTGGCTCGACGCCCGAATTTGGTACCGGCGAGTCAGACCAGGTATTGCGCACGCCTGCATTTTCCGGCAATGGCCATCGTCTGGCCAACGCTCTGGGACAGCCTGCCGATGCAGGATACGGCGCCAATGCCAGCCTGCTGGCCAGCACCGGCCAGCACCATTTCGGCAGCCGCGATTTCGTGTATGCGCAGGAAGAACCAGCCATCGAGGGCCGTGGCTATCAAGCTGGCCGCAGCCTGCGTGCCGGCGACGTGTATGAACCGCTGCTGGTCTCGTCTGGCGGCGGCATCGCGCCGCCGGCCGGTGGCGGCGGTGTCGGCGGCGGAGGCGCCAGCGGCGGTTTCGACCGCAGCGGCGGCGGCGCGATCGGCACGGGCGGCAGTGGCGTCGTAGTGCCGCCGATTCCTCCCGTACCGGAACCGGAAACCTATGTGATGTTGCTGGCAGGCCTGGGACTGCTGAGCTGGATCGGCCGCCGCCGCAACGGCAAGGCATAAAAAAAATGGCTCATACGAGCCATTTTTTTTGCCTTCAATCACGCCAGCATGCCGTCAGCGGCGGAAGCTGGCGTAGGGCGCCGCCAGAGGATCGCCGATGAACAGCCCCTGCGCCGGCCAGGCGACGCTGCCCCAGTACGCTTCAAGCGCCGTCATGCCGCTCAGGTAGCGGCGCAGCAGCACCGTGGGGTTAGGAAATTTCTGCCAATAATTACAGGGCTCGCTGACGGTGCCGTAACTGGCGGTCGCGCCCGCTTCCAGCCAACGCTGGCTGCTCATCTGCGCCGTGCCCTGCAAATCGCCGCCAAACGACGTCAGGTGGTCGGCCAGAGCGCCCGGCAGAAAACGCAAGGTATCGAGCTTGTCCACCTTCGCCATGCCCGTCTGGTACACCATGATGTCCTGTGCGCCTTCCAGCACATCGGCCTTCATGTTCTTGATCGTCAGCTTGCGTTGGCGCACCACTCCGGCCGGTGGAAAAAATGCCGCGCGGCTGTTGCGCGCGCCTTCGCTCGTGTTCAGGTAATAGGCACTGGCGGCCGGCACGGCAAAACCGCTGGCCGTGCCGCGATCGACGACCGCCTTGGCCTCTTCGACAAAATCGATGGGCAGCAACATCGACAGACGCATGCCCAGCTGGCTGAATGACTGGCCCGTATCGCTGTTGAAATAGGTACTGGGCTTGCCGGCGCCGCAGCTCTTCGAACACTGCCCGGCGTCATATCCCAAGGTAAAGGCCGAGGTGATGGAATTGCATTCGACCGCATACGGCGCGCTCCATACCATCAGCACCGCCTGGATACCTGGCTTCAGCTGGCCGTCGATGCGCTCCTTCAGTTGAGCGAACTGGTCCATGCTCAGCTTGCGCGGCCGGTTTGGAATATGCACATGCACGATATTGGCGGCAGGAATGGCATGCGCCTGGCGGTAATACTCCCCCACCTCGATACTGTTCGGTTCAGCATCATTGATGACGATGGCCAATTGTGACGGCTGCAAGCCGGGTGCGGCGCCATGGGCGCTACTGGCCAGCAATGCCAGCGACAGACAGAATGAAATACGCAATGGGGTACCGGGAAAAATACACGTGCGATTGATCAAAACGGCCGTTTGCCGGCCGCCCATGGTGCCAACAATTATAGCCTTGAAAATAGCCGCGGAAGCGCTGCAAAAAAAAACGGAGGCCGAGGCCTCCGCTTTTCCGTTCACGCCACGGCCATCACGCCTGCTGCTTGCGGCGGCGCGCCATGAAACCCACAAGGCCCAGGCCTGCCAGCAACATGGCATAGGTTTCCGGTTCCGGCACGGGATTGACGGACACGTTGCCGCTATAGCTGCCGCCGGCCGCCGAGGCCACGTAGCCATTCACTTCCAGGAAGTAGTCGCCGGCGCCCAGCGGCGCTGCGTTCGACGACAGGACCCAGGCCTGGTCCGCCGCCGTGAAATTCAACAGGTCCAGCGTTCCTTGCAAGACGACGCCGCCGGCATTCTTCAGACTGAAACCCGTCAAGGTCAGGCCCGAGTTCAGGCTGGGCTTCAGGGAAGTGGCCAGGCCGCTAAAATCATTACTACCGGTCAAGGTGAACAGGAATTTGTCGCTGAAGAAATTGTGCTCGACGCCGGCCAACTGGCCCGGTGCCAGCGTAAACGAGCCGAACAGGTTGCTGCCCGAATAATCGAGCAAGTCCTGCGTCAGGTCGACAGGCGCGTGGCTGATGTCGACGGGGGCGGCTTGCGCGCCCAGGCTGCTGCCGGCCAGCATGATCGCCAGGAACAGGGATTTGAGAATTTTGTTCATACTTTTCACCAAGGAAACAGCGGCCGGCACAGGCTGGCCGCAAGATAAAAATGCGGAAGGAAAGCGGTGCAGCGATGCTCAGGCAGACTTCTGGCGGCGGCGCGCCAGGAAGCCCAGCAGACCCAGGCCACCCAGCAGCATGCCGTAGCTTGCCGGTTCCGGCACAGCCGACACCAGACTGCCGTTGCCGCTGAAGGTGGCGCCCGCGCCCGAAACGAGGTTGCCGCTAACCTTGACGTAATAGGAACCGGCCGCCAGGTTGGCAAAAGACAAGGTCCACTTGTCATCCTTGCCCGTCAATACCTGCGCGCCCTGCAACAGGCTGTGATTGGCGCTGTCGTACAGGCCCAGGCCCGTCAGGTTCAAGCCATTCGCCGCGCTCGTGCTGGTCGACGTGACCACCAGGCTCACATTGCTGAACTGTGCCACGTTGAACGTGAAGTGGTCGTTGAAAAAGTTGTCTTTATTGCCGGATTTAAACTTGTCGCCAAAGGTCAGCGATCCGCCATTCGCCAGCGTCACGGCCGTCGGCACGGAGCTGATGTCGACAACGGCGGCGGCTGCTGCCTGGGAAAACAGGACGGCACCGGCAAATGCCACGGTGGCCACAGCTGAGCAAATATGTTTCTTCATGCGATTCCACCAAACGTAATTGCAGACAATAAATTGCCTACGGGAATTGAATTAATTTAACCAAGGAGAATAGTATCATAAAGCAATTTATTTGATTATTCTTTTTTTAATAAATAGTTTCTTTATAGCATCAAATTCGGATGCCGGCTTGTTACCGTGGCGTGCGCAAACATAGTAAAGATATAATCAGTACCAACGACAACAGGAGGGGAAGACGTGGTGAATGTATGACAACCTGGACAGCATTAAAGGCAGACACGTATCGGCTATTCGGTCGCAGCAGCTGGCCCTTGACCTTCAAGGAAATCTTGCGCAGTAGAACCTTCCGTGTCGTCGCCACCGCCCGCCTCTGCCAGGCGGTATCGCAGGCGCGCGGCCTGTGGCCCGTATTTCTTCCATTCTGCAAGCTCGTGCATCGTTATGCGGCCAGCCAGGCGGGGGTGGATTTCCCTTGGAGGGCGCAGATAGGCCCCGGATTTGCCCTCACGCATGGCTGGGGCATGGTGATGAGCCCGGGTGCCGTCATCGGCCGCAATGTCACGCTGTTCCATGGTGTCACGCTGGGCCGTCGCGACCGCATTGCCAGGGATGGCCAGCGCGTCACCGGCTACCCGACCCTGGAAGATGAGGTGTGGGTCGGCCCGCACGCCATCATCACGGGCGGCATCACCATCGGGCGCGGCAGCCGCATCGGAGGCGGCGCCGTCGTCACGGAAGACATCCCGCCGTATTCCATCGTGGTGGGCAACCCTGGCAAGGTCGTCAAGAGCGGCTGCACGCCGGACGTAATGCACCGCGTGCCCTGAGCCTCAGGCGCGCTGGTAGGCATCGGCATAGCGCACGATATCGTCCTCTCCCAGATAACTGCCGGTCTGCACCTCGATCAGGTGCAGCGGCAGCTTGCCGGGGTTTTCCAGGCGATGCGTCATACCGATGGGAATGTAGGTGGATTCGTTTTCCGTCAGTAATTTGACAGTCTCGCCACAGGTGACCCGGGCCGTGCCGCGCACGACTACCCAATGCTCGGCGCGGTGATGGTGCATCTGCAGCGACAGTTGCCCGCCGGGATTGACGACGATGCGCTTGACCTGGAAGCGCTCGCCCATATCGATGCCTTCGTAGCTGCCCCAGGGCCGGTACACGAGGCGGTGCTGGACGTGTTCCGTGCGCGCATGCCGCTCCAGGTGCTCGACCACCTGCCGCACGCGCTGCACCTGGTCGCGGTGCGCCACCAGCACGGCGTCATCGGTCTCGACGATCACCAGGTCATCCACCCCGAGTACGGCCAGCATGCGGCTGCCGGCACGCACCAGGCAATTGTGCACGCCATCGAGATAGGTATCGCCGCGCACGACATTGCCATGCTCGTCGCCGGGCAAGGCTTGCCACAAGGCCGACCAGGAACCGATATCGCTCCAGCCGATGGCGGCCGGCACGACCACGGCCCGCTGCGTGTGTTCCATCACTGCATGGTCGATCGAAACGCTGCGGCAGCGGGCAAAGGCGGCAGGATCGAGGCGAAAAAAGTCGAGGTCGCGGCAGCCGTGCGCGACGGCCAGCTCGCAGTCCCCCAGCATGGCAGGTTCCAGCATCCGCAACTCGCCGAGACAGGCGGCGGCGCGCAACAGGAACATGCCGCTGTTCCACAGGTAACGGTCATCGGAAAGAAATGCGCGGGCTGTGGGCAAGTCCGGTTTTTCCACGAAGCGCTCGACCTGCCGTCCTTGCGCCGAACCAGGCAGGGAGGCGCCGGCAAGGATATAGCCGTAGCCCGTCTCGGCGGCGGTCGGCAAGATGCCGAAGGTGGCCAGCGCGCCCGCGTCGGCCAGCGGCGCGGCTTGCGCGATCGCCTGGTGAAACGCGGCCACGTCGCCGACCAGATGGTCGGCCGGCATGATCAGCATCAGGGCATCGGCATCGTGCGCCAGCAGATATTGCGCGGCGACCGCCATGGCCGGTGCCGTGTTGCGTCCCAGCGGCTCCAGCAGAATGGCCAGCGGCGCGATGCCGACCTGGCGCAGCTGTTCAGCCACCATGAAACGGTGCTCATTGCCGCACACCAGCAGCGGCGGCATGACCGCCAGCCCGACATCGCCCAGGTCCCGCACGCGCAACACGGTTTCCTGCAGCAGCGTCTGGCTTGATACCAGCGGCAACAATTGCTTGGGCAGCGCCTGGCGCGACAGCGGCCATAGACGGCTACCGGAGCCTCCCGACAAGATCACTGGATAGATGTTCATGTCGGGGCTCCTGGTTATTTGACTGCGCGCAGTTGCGTGGACATCTCGGCACGCCGGCGGTTGCGCCGGTCGCGCGCATTGGCCCAGGCATCGGGCTCATACTGCGATGCGTGCCGCATCTCGCCGGCCCGGTCGACGCTGTAATCCTTGAAGACGATCATTTCATCGAGCACCACGCCGGGCAGCACGCGCGTGTACTCGAACAGCACGCTGCGCACCACTTCGGCGCCCGCGCACACGTGACTGCCGTGGCCGATCCACGTCGGCCCGATGATCGTCGCGCCCGCCTCGATGCGGCTGCCCGAACCGATGTAGACGGGGCCTTCGATGCGCGTGCCGCCACTCCAGTCGATGCTGGTATTCAAGCCGACCCACAGGCCGTCGTCGATCTGGATACCGGGCACGTCCAGCTGGGCCACTTCCCCCATCAGCACGCTTTGCAGCACTTCCCAGTAATCCTTGACGCTGCCGATATCGATCCAGTTGTAGTTGCGTTTTTGCGCATAGAAAGGCAATCCCTTCTCGACCAGCAGGGGGAACAGTTCCGAGCCGATATCGAACGGCCGGTCACTGGGAATCAGTTCCAGCACTTCGGGTTCGAAAATATAGATGCCCGTGCTGACGCAATTGGACAACGCATCGGCCTGTGCCGGTTTTTCCTGGAAGGCGCGGATACGGCCGTCGGCATCGCTGACCACCACGCCATAGCTCGACACCTTGTCCCACGGCACTTCGAGCGTGATGACGGACGCCAGCGCGCCCTTGCGGCGGTGTTCGAACAGGGCAGACTTGATGTCGAGGTCGATCAAGGCATCGCCGCACAGCACGATGGTGGTTTCATCGAAAAAGTTGCCGAATTCCTGGATCTTCTTCATGCCGCCTGCCGACCCCAGCGGCTCGGGCACGACTTCGCCTGCATCATTCGTGTAACCTTCGAAGGAATAGCCGATCTGCACGCCGAACTGGTGCCCCTCGCCGAAATACTCCTCGATTTTTTCATGCAGATAGCTGACATTGACCATGATTTCGGTAATGCCGTAACGGGACAGATGCTCGACCAGGTAAGCCATCACCGGCTTGCCCAGGATGGGTATCATCGGTTTCGGTAAATCATAGGTCAGAGGGCGCACGCGAGTGCCCTTGCCTGCAGCCAGTATCATTGCTTTCATCGTCGATCGCTTTCCATCGTTGTTTGGGGTGGATGCGGCGCCCGGCCGGCGTATCGCCAGCCATCGGCCATCTTGCAAGCGCATGGGCGGCGCTATCCATGTCCGCCCTGTGCGCCCGTCCAATCCTCTTTCATCCTATCCCTTGCCTGCCGCTGCCTATGCCAGTTCCTGGTCCAGTTGCGCCACGATGCGCTGCGCGGCCTGTCCATCCCACAGATACGGACGGCGGCCCTGCTTGCCTTCGCCGCGCAGCACCTTGCGCGCCTCGGCCACGATGCGCAGCGGATCCGTGCCAGCCAGGACATTGCTGCCCTCGTCGACGGTGACGGGACGCTCCGTGGTCTCGCGTATCGTGATGCAGGGCACGCCCAGCGCCGTGGTTTCTTCCTGCAAGCCGCCGCTGTCGGTCAACACCAGCGCCGCATCCTTCCACAGGTCGAGGAAGGCCATGTAGCTTTGCGGCCCCACCAGCGTGATGTTCGGCCCCAGGTCGATGCCAAACTTGTCGAGGTTGGCGCGCGTACGCGGATGCACGGGAAAGATCAGGGGTAGTTCTGCGGCGATCTCGACCAGCGCGCCAGCCACCTTGCGCATGTCTTCGGCGCTGTCGACATTGCTCGGACGATGCAGGGTCACCACGCCATAGCGGGCTCCAGCGCCGCTGTGCGCCGCCTTGAAGGCCGACGCCTCGAATTGCCGCGGCGATTCGCGGCCCAGCTTTTCAGCCTGGTACAGCACGTTGTCGACCATTACGTGACCCACGTAATGCACGGCGGCATCCGGCTTGCCTTCGCGCCGCAAATGCTCGACGGCGCTCGGCTCGGTAACGAAGAACCAGTCCGAGATACTGTCCGTCACGAGACGGTTGATCTCTTCCGGCATGCCCATGTCGCCGCTGCGCAGGCCGGCCTCCACGTGTGCCACGGGAATGCCGAGCTTTTTCGCCGCGATGGAGCAAGCCAGCGTGGAATTGACGTCGCCCACCACCAGCACGGCGGCAGGCCGTTCGGCCTTGCATAGCTGTTCGAAGGCCAGCATGATCTTTCCCGTCTGTTCCGCGTGCGTGCCGCCGCCTGCCGCCATGAAGACGTCCGGTTCGGGAATGCCCAACTCTTCGAAAAACACGTCGTTCATCTCGCGGTCATAGTGCTGGCCCGTGTGGATGATCTTGAATGCCAGGCGCGCATGGCCTTGCAACGCGCGCACGATAGGCGCGATCTTCATGAAATTGGGCCGTGCGCCGGCCACCAGGTAGACCGTCTTCATGATGCCTCCCCCTGTGCCACTGGCCAGTAGCGGTCCACCAGTTCGCGCGTATTGCGGATATTGCCGCGGCTGGAGGCGCCAAAGACGATGGATTCGATGTTCGGCTGCTGGCACACCCATTCGATCGCTTCTTCGGGAGCGATCGCGCCCGAGGCGAAGACGGACATGGCGATCGCGCGGAACTTGCGGTCGCGCAAGGCGCTCTGGTAGGCATCGAAGCCGCCGGACATGCGGAAGCCCACCTTGTTGATGTTCGAGCAGACGATGGGGTTGTCGATGCCCTGCTCTTCGAGCACGTCGAGCAGCATCGGCAGGTTCATCGTGATGAAGCCGGGCTCGGCGTTGTAGCGCTTGCGCACGTGGTTGGCGAAGATCGAGAAGGCGTCCTTGAAGCCCAGGCCCAGCAGCAGGTCGACCACCACGTTCTGCAGGAAGATCACGGGCGTATTCAGGCCGGCAAACATCTTCATTTCCGCATCCACCAGCAGGGTAATGATGCCTTCGATATCCTTGGTCGCCAATGCCTTGCCGCCACGCAGGGCGGCATTCAGGAAGCCTTCATCGGGCGTAAAACGCTTGAGCGCGCCCATGATGCCGTCTTCCGTGACGGCATTCGCATATTTGTGGGCATACGGCATGCAAGGCATGAATTTGAAGTCCTTGTAGCGCACCGGGTCGGCACGCATGTGATCGCACACCTGTGCGATACGGTCATGGGTCGTGCACATGAAGGATTTCACCCCTTCATCGTAGGCATTATCGAGCACCTTGATAACGGCCTTGATATCCTGGAAACGCATGGCCTGGGCCCGCGCTTTTTCCTCCGACATATGATTCACACCGAAGAACTGATTATCACCAAATAACAAACGATCGAGTTGATCCATTTCCTGCTCCATTCATATTTCGTATCGAAATCCTGCTGCGCGGCATGTCAGCGGCCAAAAAAGAAACCTTTTTTCTTTTTCGGCTGTTCTGGCAAGGCATCGCCGGACAGCACGCCAGGACCTTTTTCCGCGTCGGCGATCAGCATCGAGATCACGCGGTCGGTCGCCAGCGCCGAGGCGAACGAGTTGACATTGTCGTCCGCGCGCTTGTCGACGATGCAACGGACGAAGTAATCGAGCTGGGCCGAGTATTCCTCGCCGCGCAGGTAAAAGTCGACCGGTTCCGTCAATTCCGTGGTATTGCGCACGGTCCAGCCTTCGCCATAGCCTTCCGGTGCGCCGCTGGCGTCGCGCAGGTAGACCTGGACTTCCTGGCGGTCGGCGGTGATGCGGCCATTCTTGCCCCACACGCTGATCTTCGTCGACATCTTGCGGTAGGATTCGTCGCTCCAGTTGACGGACAGCTGGGCGCTCTTGCCATCGGCGTAATACAGGGTGGAAAACACTTCATCGTCCGTGTCAGCGGAGAAAATCTTGTTGAGTACGGAGCCGCCCACGCCGCGCGGCGCGCCGAAATACCAGTTCAGCAGGTTCAGCGGATGGGCCGCATAGTCATACAGGCAGCCGCCGCCTTCCGAACGCTGGGTACGCCAGGTGGAGCCTTTCGGCTTCAGCACTACCGGGCCATAGGCCTCGGCCAGCATATGCGTCACTTCACCGATCACACCCACGTCCAGCAGGCGCTTGACCTCCTGGAAGGCGCCGACGAAGCGGTAGTGGTAGCCGACCTGGTTGACCAGGCCTTTTTCCGCCGCCAGGCGGGTCGCCTGCTCGCCTTCCTCGGTATCGAGGCAGAAAGGCTTTTCGCAAAACACATGAATATTCTTGTTCAGCGCGGCCAGCACCATCTTGCCGTGCATGCTGGACGGCGTCGCGATGATCACGGCATCGAGTTCCTGTTCATTGAGCATGAGGTCGAAGTCCGTATAGGTCTTGACGCCCGTATATTTACCCAGGATGTCGAGCATGTAGCCGGTGGCGTCGCAGACGGCCGCCAGCGTGACACCGGGATGTGCATTGATCATCGAGTGATGTGACAAGCCCATCTTGCCCAAGCCTACTACTGCGAGGCGTATCATATTGTCCTGTCCTTTAGCGCTGCCGGGACGCTGACGGCCCGTGCCGCCATCGTCCCGTATGTTGTTAATCAAATTTAGCCGTTGACGAGCTGCCGCTTGACCAGGTCATACGCGGCGCGGCCCTTTTCCAGCAAGCTGCGATTCGGTGGTTGCTGCGTGGCGCTGTCCAGGTAGGCCAGCGCCTGCGCAGCCGTCAGGTCGGGCCGGTGTTCGAAGGCACCTACCTCCAGCAGGTGGCGGTCGACGTCGAGCAAGGCATCCTGGTAAACGGAGATGGTGGGAATGCCCAGCACGGCCATCTCGCGCGTCATGGTGCCGCCGGCGCCGATGAACAGGTCGCAATCGGGCGCGATATCGGCGATGTCGAGGGCAGTGGTGACCACGCGCACGCCAGCAAACTTGGGATCCTGGTAATGCACGCCCTGCTCTTTTCCTCGCGGCAATAACACGATATCGACCCGGTCTTTCATACCCAACAGCAACTCATCAAGGAAGTTGCGGCTGCCCTTGTAATATTGGGCCGTCCATGGTTCCGGACGGATATACACCACGTGCCGCGCGCGCCCTGCCCGCTGCTGCACTCCCTTGGCGCCGAGGCGCTGATCAAGTTCCCACAGGTAAATCCCTTCCTTGACGCCCGGATAATGCAAGACCTTGCGCGGATTGGCCCACTGCTTCTTGAGTTTTTCCATACCGAGAAACTCCGGCACCATGATGCGGTTGGCAAACAAGAACGCCGGGATATTGCCTGCCGCATGCTCGTTATCGTTCATGTAGATGGAGCGGATGCCCATCAGGCGTGCCGCCACCGGCGAATGGAAAGAGCTCTGCGAGATCGCCACGTCAATTTTCTTGCCGCTCAAAAAGCGGCACAGCTGGTAGACGCGCACGGGGAAACCAAACAGCTTGGCCGACAGCTGGCCGCCGTAATGCTTGCCCACCACCGTGTACTTAAAGCCATGCAAGTCGAGCAGCTCGACCGTATTGGCCAGCGGCCGGCACGTGATCACGACCTCGTGTTCGCGTTCCAGTTCGCGGATCATGGCCGCAAACATATTGATGTGCGGCGAGTTGGTCAGTTCAAACCAGATACGCATGAATTACCCTTGCAACAATGAAAAAAGATGCCGCGCTGCTGCGCGGCGCCGGCCCTTACAGGCGCCAGACCTTGATGCCTGCCTCTTCCAGCGCCTGCTGGTCGAAACACGCCTTGACGTCGATGAAGCAGCCGCTCTTGATCAGCTTGCGTTGCAACTCTTCCACCGGCAGGTCGAGCAATTGCTGATGCGATACGGCCGCCACGATCGCGTCGGCGCGCGGCAGTTCTTCCCAGCTGAACAGGCGCACGCCATACTCGTGCATCGCCTCTTCCTGTTCCGCATATGGATCGTGCACGAATACTTCCACGCCGTAGGTTTTCAGTTCGCGGATGACGTCGCCCACCTTGGAATTGCGCAGGTCGGCGCAGTTTTCCTTGAACGTCAGGCCCAGCACGTTGACGCGGGCGCCCTTGATGTAGCTGCCCGAGGCGATCATGTTCTTGATGGTCTGCTCGGCGATATACTTGCCCATGCCATCGTTGATGCGGCGCCCGGCCAGAATCACCTGCGGGTGATAGCCGAGCATTTCCGCCTTGTGCGTCAGGTAGTACGGGTCGACCCCGATGCAATGGCCACCCACGAGGCCCGGCGAGAACTTCAGGAAATTCCACTTGGTGCCGGCCGCCTTCAGCACTTCCGACGTATCGATGCCGATTTTGTCAAAAATGATCGCCAACTCGTTCATCAGCGCGATATTCAGATCGCGCTGGGTGTTTTCGATCACCTTGCAGGCCTCCGCCGCCTTGATGCTGGAGCAGCGGTGCACACCCGGCTCGACGATGCTTTCATACATGGTGGCAACGCGTTCGAGCGTCTGCGGCGTATCGCCCGAGACCACTTTGATGACATTCGTCAACATATGCTTGCGGTCGCCCGGATTGATACGCTCGGGGGAATAGCCGACAAAAAAGTCCTGCTTCCACTTCAAGCCGGAGACCTCTTCCAGCACGGGGATGCACACCTCTTCGGTCGCGCCCGGATACACGGTCGATTCATAGACGACGATGGCGCCCTTTTTCAGGTACTGGCCCACCGTGCGGCTGGCGCCGATCAAGGGCGAGAAGTCCGGATTATGGGCCTGGTCGACGGGGGTCGGCACGGCCACGATGATAATATCGGCCTCGGCCAGTATTTGCGGCTCGGACGAATACTCGGCCTGCACGGCCGCGGCCATTTGCTGGTCGCTCAGTTCGCGCGAGGGATCCGTGCCGCGCTGGCAAGACTGAACTTTCTCGACGGAAATATCAAAGCCAATGGTACGCCCCAGCTTGCCAAACTCCACGACCAAGGGCAGGCCTACGTAGCCCAGGCCAATCACTGCAATTGTTGTCATAACAAAACCTTCAAAAAATTCAATATTTGCCAGGCAGATACCTGGCCATCCTGACAGCGGCATTACGCTCCAGCAGCAAGCCTATCCATCACCTGGCTACGGCGCCGCCGGTCCTTCCAGCTCCCGGTAAAGGCTGGCCAGCTGAGCCATTACCACTTGCGTACTAAAACGCTCGGCGACGGTGGCACGCGCCTGCTCTCCGATGCGGCGGCGCAGCGTGATATCCGTCAATAAACGGCTAAATGCCGCGGCAAGCGCCTCAACATCGCCCGGCGGCACCAGCAAGCCATTGACCTGGTCATAGACGGCTTCGGGAATTCCACCGACCGGTGTCACGACTATCGCCTTGCCAGTGGCCATCGCTTCCAACATCGACATAGGCAAGCCCTCGTCGTGCGATGGCAGGGTAAATACCGCCGCGCGGGCCAATTGCTCGTCGCGTTCCTGCGTGCCAATCCAGCCGAGAATGCTCACATGCGCGCCGATCTGCAAGCGCTCTACCGTCAGCGCGATCTCCTGGAGGTCGCCGTCACCGCCGATCACCAGCATGACTTCAGGATACTCCTGCTTCAGCAGCGCAATAGCGTCGAGCAATTCAAAGATGCCTTTGCGCTTTTCGGCCCTTCCCAGAAACAGAATGCGTCCCGCCTCTTCCCGCGCCGGCTCCTGCAGCACCGGCATGGAGACCGAATTGGCCACCACCCGCAGGCGGGCCGTCGGCGCCAGTTCACGCAAGAAACCGCTCCAGCTTTCCGACAGGGTCACCACCATGGAACTGCTGGCCAGAGTGCGGCGTATCCACCAGCGGGCCAGCGGGCCCGATTCGACATTCGCAAACTGCCGAAATTCGGCGCCATGCAAATGAAAGATCGTCTTGCGGCCCAACAGCCTCGCCGTGAGCAATATCAATGATTTCCGGTAAAAGCTGGCGCGCGACGCAGAATGCACATGCACGATGGCCGGACGCTGCGTCAGACACAGCCAGGCTACCGTGCACACGGCGCCAATGGCCGTGCCCAGCTTGCGCACGCCCCCCCCTTGCGCATGCGTGGCGATATAGCGCACCGCGTTCTCTTTAAAAAAACCTTGTTGTTGCAGCACAGCGACAACGGTGGCGATGCCGCCCTTTCCGCCAGGATGGGTGCCTACCATCAGTACCTTGCATCCAGCCTTCATCCAGCCCCCAAATTTTTTATCCAGTACATGTCGGACTACGACAACCATTGCATTTTTTTTATTCTCACATATTCCCGTAGCGCGCACGCGATACATTTTGCACCACAGCAAAACTGTTATTGTTGTGCTTATAAAGAGTGACTATTGTACAACAAAAATACTTCTTTAAAATTAACTTTTTCAATCGAATCGCGGAACGCGACATCTTTGCCTGGATACGTCAGAATGCGTACAGCAGTCAAAAAAATATTGTATTATGAATAATTGTCATGCCATGCACGGAAGAATCACAGGTTCGGCGTGCAGACTAGCAACACCCGACCCGAGACACGCAATTAGCTGCACATACGGGGACAGCGTTCCCGTGCGGCGCAAGAATAGAGAGTACAAGAATGACTTTAGCGTTGCGCTACAAATTGATCGACCTTGCACGCGGCACCGATTCGATCGGCTTGCTCAAGACACTGCGCCACTGGCAATACGATGACCATACCACCATGCAGGCCAGGGAGCGCAGTCAGCTCAATGACTACTTTGATGCAATGCGGCACGCCCTGCCCCTGTTCCGCGACGTCAGCCATTTTGAAGCGCTGCCCGTGCTGGACAAGCGTTTTATCAATACCCATCGCGAACAACTGATCAACCCCCACTACAAGGGCAAGGTCGTGCGCAAGAAAACAGGTGGCTCCACGGGCGAACCGCTGGTGTACTACACAGGCAATGAAGCCCAGTCCTACCTGTGGGCCGGCATTTTCCTCGCCTGGGAAGCGGCCGGCTACCAGTTGGGCGACAAGGTGGCTTTTCTTGCCGGCTCCTCCCTGTTTGGCACCGGTTACAAACAGCGCATCTACTACCGCTTGCTGAATGTCAGCGTCCTGTCCGCGTTCGACATGTCGCCAGCACGCATGGATGAATATGATGCTAACCTGAGCCAGGGCGGCTTCCGGCTGCTGTACGGCTATGCCTCGGCCGTCCACCGGTTGGCCCGGCACAGGCTGGCATCTGGCCAGCGCCTGCACCACGTGCTACGCGGCATTGTGTGTACGGCAGAAGTACTGACGCCGGCCATGCGGGCCGATATCGAAGCCGCCTTTGGCGTGCCATGCTACAGCCAGTATGGCTGCAACGAAGCTGGGGTTTCAGCCTTCGAATGCGAGCACCGTGACGGCTTCCACCTAATCTCGTCGCGTAGCCACGCGGAAATCTTGCCTGATGGGCGGCTGATCTCGACGGACATGGCAAATCGCGCGATGTTTCTGCCGCGCTGCGATACGGGGGATCTGGTGCGCATGTCGAGCCGGCTGTGCGCGTGCGGCCGCAGCCTGCCACTGATCGATGAAGTCGGCGGGCGGCAGAACGACATGGTGGTCGACCCGCACGGCGCGGCCGTCCATTCAGAATTTTTCACCCACCTTTTCCGCGAAGACCCCCATATTCACGCGTTTCAAGTGGTGTTCGACGAGCAGCGCCTGGAAATCAACCTGCATGGCACAGCGAATGGCAGGCAGGCGCTCGACGACGAGTATCGCCGACGCATCGGCGCATCGCTGGCATTTGAGCAGCTGGACTTCATTCACAACGCGCCCTTCCTGGTGCAGGCGAACGGCAAGCACCGCTTCGTGATCCGGCGTCCCGCTGCCTGAAGTAACGCTAGCGGCGCACCAGGCGCCGGTACTGTGCGGCAACGGCCGACGCGATCACGCGATAGCTGCGCGTCGCCTCGATATACCCCGGGCCGCTGGCCGCGCGGGCACGCGCCGCTGCCGGATCGGCCAGGATGTCGAGTAGTCCCTGCGCCATCGCCGGCGTCGAACTGTCGACCAGCCAGCCAGCGCCACTCTCCTTGAGAACGCGTACCTGATCGGGGTTGTCGTTGGCCACCACCGGCATTCCCAGCGCCATGTATTCCAGCAACTTGGTGGGCGAACAGGTGTCATGGATCAAGCCACGGGGAAAATAGGATACGGCGGCATCGGCGCTGGCCAGCAAGGCCCAAGCTTGCCGCGATGGCAGCCAGCCGGTAATGCGCACGGCGGCGCCCAAGCCGGAAGCGTCCACCTGTGCCTGCAGCGCAGCCGTTTCCGCTGGCGAACCGGCGCTGCCGATCAGTAGCAGGCGCGCATCAGGATAGGTGCCGCGCACGCTGGCCAGCGCCTCGATCATGCGTCCGATCTGGCGACTGGGATCAAGCGTCCCAAGATAGGCGATCAACGGTCCATGCTGCCACCCTTGCGGACGCTCCGCCTGCACAGGCGCAGCGGCCAGCACCTGCGTGTCGACGCCCATGGGTACCGCGCTCAGGCGCGATTTCGGGATGCCCTTCTCCAGCATCATCTCCAGCATCGCCCCGCTTTGCACGAAGACGTGTTGCGCCCTTGGTAACACGACGCGGTACAGCAGACACTCCTCCAACAAACCTTTAAGTAATATCAAGCGATTGCGCAAGCCGCCATGCGCCGCCAATTGTGCCCGCGCCCTGGCAATGCGCGCCTCGCACATGAGGAAGGAAACCCAGAAGACAAAGGGAATGCCCTTGAGGCGGGCAATGACGAGCGCCAGCAAGCCGATCGACACCATGTCGCGCACCTGGATGACGTCGCAGGTCGCGCGGTTGACCTTGAGCAAGGCACTCAGGCAGGTGAGTAAAAAAGCCCCTTCCCTCCGCAGCCGCCCGCCCTGCGCGCTACTTGTCCTGACGCGCGCGAATCGGGTTCCTTCGCTGCGGTCCGGCAATACGCCAAGCACGGGCTTGCCAACCAGCTCGCATTCGATGCCGTGGCGCGGCAGGTAGTCGCCAAACAAGGTAGTGACGTCCACGCGGAACGTAGGCAAGGCTTCGGGAACCAATTGCAAGAGACGCAGCGTCGAAGCATTGTCCTGGGCTGCAGCTACCGGTGTACTCATCAAGTGAACCTCTTCATAACATAAATGCATTTATTGCAATAATACCATGATTAACTGATTTTCCTGCTTGCATCGCTATGAACAGGGCATAAAAAAAGCCGCCTGCCTTGAAGGCAAGCGGCTTACTGGACATGCCGGCAGGTAATCAGTTGGCGATGGTGATTTTCTGCGTGCCGACTGTCAATTGCCTGCCGGTTGCCGTTGCAGTGATACTTACGGGCAAGTTCTTGCACCCAACGTCGAGCAGGACGAGGAATTCGCCGCTGCTGGCACTGGTCGTGCGTACCAAGGCGCCGTGCTCTTCGTAGCTACCCGCCTTTGGTGGCGGCCCTGTTCGTTTCTCATAGCGCACCCCCGGATCGGCTATCGGCTTGATGCACACGGAGCGGCCCTGGTTGACGATGGAAATATTGCCGCTGCCATCTACCAAGATTGGTGCTGCCGCATGAAAATTCCATTCGAAGCTGCGCTGGACAGGCGCAGCCAGCTTGTCGCGCACGACGATGGCATCACTGTCGCGCAAGTACCACAATTGCCGTACCGCCAGGCTTAACGCACCGCCATAAGCGGGGGTCGCATTGCCTTCCACGTAGTCCACCGACGGTGTCGTGGAAAAGGCCGTAATGGCGCCGTTGCGCACCAGGGTTTCGCGGTAGCCATCCACCATTTGACCGACGCCGCCATCGAAAGTAATCGTGTTAGCCGACTTCGACTGGCGATACCATGTCGTGTGCATGGGCGAACCGAACCAGTCATACCAGCCCGTCTCGATCAGCAGGGGAACATTGGCGCTCGTCAACACGAAGGAATTTTGATTGCCATGACTATGCGAGAACGAACCATAGGGCGTAGATTTGAAATACACGGAAGTGCGTTTCAAATCAGCAAGATTGCTGTGCATCGCGCTCCAGCCGATGCTGGGAAAAAGGGCGCCATTGGCCGGCGGCCGCGGCGTTTCCGTCACGGTCGATACAGGCATAGGATACGGCGCCTGCAGCAAGGTCAGCATGTCCTCGTTCACAGTGATATTCTTGACGTACCAGGCTGCTTCCGGCGTGGCAAAGCGCGATACATAGGCCTTCAGCAAACGGTACACCGGCTCAATCTCCTGCGCATCGCCGAACATATGTGTCTTGGCGCCGGGCGGAACAAATTCCATGAAGAAACGAGCCAGCCCTGCGGACCACGGCTTGGCAAACAAATCGATGCCGCTGGCCTGCAGCAAGGGCTGCCATATCTGCAAGGCGTTATCCGCGCTGAACTCCGCGTAGGCCGTACCTTCCGAAAAACCGCCCTCCGGGCCGCTCCATACCATCAAGGAACCCGAGAAGTAGCGTACGGAAAAGTCGAACCACGTGGTCGCTTCCGGGATTTCGCCCAGCACCAGCGCGGAAATACCGGCAAGAAAACCGATATTGGTAGCCGTGAAGGCATCGTAAGGTTTCTGTTCGATACCACCATTGTTGCTCAGCAGCTCTTGGTAGATAACGGCCGTACGCGTCTTGACCATCGCCATCCAGACAGCACGCCGGGTCGCGTCGAGGTTGGAACCGAGGCTGTCAAGCGCCTTGCTCAACGCCAGGGCAATAGAGCGGCTGCCCTGCGCCTGATTGACATAGCTGGTCGGCCCATTGGGATTGAGCGCCGTCAGGGCATCCCCCCGCCGCAAGGCCTCAGTCAGAAAGCGTTGCTCGCCCGTCAGGCGGAACATCAGCGCGGCGGCCTCGAGCTGGCGGCTGTTCAAGACGATCGAAGTACGTACCGACGTCATCTGCGCCGCATAGGCAGCAGTCATGACGCTGCTGGCAACCAGGGGCCAGTTGGCGTCGGACGGCAGCGCGACATTGGTCGTTTGCAGGACAACTTCATTGCTCATCCCCTGCAAGGCCGGGCCCCGTTCTGCCTTCATGGCAGCGGTCCAGGCGCTCGCTACCGGCAAGCTGGCAGGCAAACCGCGCGGACGCGGACGTTTCAGGATATTGGCGCGCAAGACATCATTGGCCGGCAAAATGAATTGCTTGGAACTGCCACCGATCTCGAAGGCGCGGTCATCCGACCATGCCGAGCTGACGGTGGGGCGCACGCGCCAGGTATAGCTGCCGACAGGAAGCGGCTCGCTGGGCAAATACCAGTTGCGGCTGCTCGTATAGGTGCGCACCACGGTGGTGCCGATGCGGATCTCGAGCGTATAGGAAGTGGTAGTCGCCGAGTAGGGCGCCCACGTAAATGTCGGCGGGTTCTGCGCCTGCAGCTGGCGGTTCGTCGGCATCGCCTTCACGACCAGTGCATCCGCCGACTGGGCCCAGTCGGCACGCGCATAATGACTATAAGGGAACAGCAGCCAGGCTGCGCTGCATAGCAAGGTACGTTTAGCGGCTTTCATGCTTATAGCCTCCATGAGATAGGATGACATCTTTTCTGGGGCAGCTTCATTTTGCATAATCGCCTTCCCTCAAGACGGAGCGGCGCGCCTCGAGCAAAAGGACTCGTGAATTGCAAGTCCTCAACACTGCATGGGCGCAATGTCCATTATACCGAAAGTACTTTCGGTTACTATGACTTTAGTTGCTCTGCTTCAATTCGCGCCACAATTCCCACCGTTTTAGCAAAGAAGCGTTGCCAGCGGTACACATGACGAAAGTCACCAGCCAGCGCATCGACATGCCGCCGCGCAATGCCTTGCATAATTCCACCAAGGCATCGCCACGGCGCCCATCCTGCAAAGCATAGCGCGCCACCTTGATGCGCGCATCGGCGACGATGCTCAAGGCGCCCGGGCGCGATGGGTCGCCGGCAGGCAAGCTCAGGGCGCGCTGCTCCAACCGAAAAAATACCTGTGGCAAGGTGCGCAAGTCATGCACGGCACACAGGCTGCCAGCCACATCCGTGCGATATGCTACAAGTCTGGCAGGCGTGAAGACCAGCTGCAGGCGCTCGGCCAGGCGGAACCATAAATCCTGGTCCTCGCCAAACTGATCGCCTTCGGGAAAACATTGAGACATGGACATTAAATGGCGGCGCGGCACGGCAATCGAGTTAGTGCAATAGAACACTCCGTGGGCTGCCCGGTAGGCATAGAAATTCTTAATCGGCTCAAACCGCGCATCGGCAACCTGGTCGAGCAGGCCATCGGATGGATCGTTCATGCATAAAAATGATGTAGAAAAAAAACTGTTTTCCGGATACTTTTGGTACATGGAAACAATTGCCAATAAAAAATCTGCAGCATACCAATCATCGGCGTCGAGGAAGCAAACCAGCTCTCCTCGCGAGGCCGCGATACCCACGTTGCGCGCGCGTGACACGCCTCCATTCGCTTGTCGGATCAAGCGTATGCGCGGATCGTCCATCGCTTCCACGAGAGCGGCGCCGCCATCGCGCGAGCCATCGTCGACGACCACAATTTCAAAATCCTGGTGGCTTTGCGACATCACAGAGGCGATCGCCGAGACGATATATTGTTCCTTGTTATATAGTGGGATAATGACGGAGCACAACATCAAGACAAACTCCCTTCCATCATATTGCGCCGTGCCAAGGCTTTCTCACGCCGCTGCTGTGCAGCCGGTACATAGTAGCGGACGAGCACCGCCAGCTGCAGCATATGAATCGGCAAATCAGGGCTCATGCTGGCTAGCGACAGAGGCACTTCACTGATCGACTTGCAAATGAGTAGGATAAACAGCGCCAGCGACAGCCCCTGGCTGGCCCGGACGGTATTGGCGACGAAATAAGCGATCACCAGCGTGTAGAAAAGCAGGCCAAACGCCCCGACGCTGCCGGCGCTCGACAGGCTCTGGAAGAACTGGCTGTGAGCATGGGTGGCGAACGGCATGCCGATGCTGTTGCGGAAAGCCTCATCGAAGATATTCAGTCCGTAGCCAAACACAGGATTCTTGCGCCACTCTTCGACGGCGATCTGCCAGATCTGATCGCGCCCCATAAAGGTCATCAGTTCGGCGCCGTCGCGGGTCGTGAAGAAGCGCGCAATCTTGTCGCCGCCGCCGCCAAACATGAAAATCAAGCATAGCAGGGCGCCGCCAAACATCATCATCAGTATTAATAATACTGGTAGATGGGGGCGCCGGAAATCCTGAATGCGGGCGTTGATTTCATCGCGGCGGCTATACCAGGCCAGCACCACCACCGACAGGATAAAGGCGATCCAGCTAGTCTTCGACTGCGTCAGCAGCAGGCTGATGCCGCCCAGCATCCAGCCACCGCGCATCAGCCAGACATTTTTGAAAGGCCGATACCAAAGGCACAGCATGAACAGCACACACAATGGCCCCAGGCTGTTGGCGTGGCTGGTCAGCCCAGCATAGCGCAGCTTCAGGCCTGGTACCAGACCGTGGTAGTTCGTGCTCATTACCAGACCGTGCTTCCATACGATGCAAGCGGCACTGGCGACAAGCAACGCCAGCAGGGCATTGCGCAGCACAACCGTCATGGCGTCCACGTCGGCCTTGGTATTGGCCATCAGGGCCGCCTGGCAAGCCAGCAGCGCATACAGGAATTCATGGGAAAAATATGGATACATGCCGAACAAGGCGGGGGTCAATGTATTGCTCGCGTAAAAAATCCAGAAGCCAAACAGCAGCATGCCGGGCATGCGTTTGTGCTCGCTTCCAGAGTTCAGCACGTAGCGCAATATGCGCTCGCCACATGAGAAGATCAGAAATACCGAACTCAGGCGGCCCAGCCAAGAAACGATGGAACTCTTGTTGACGACAATGGCCAGCACATCATCTGGAAAAGCCAGGTCGCGGCCCGACAAGAAAATGGTCAAGGCATAGGTCAGGAAAATCGGGTACGCAATATATTGCATCAACCCCAATTCCCGCTTGTGTCCCCAGTGGGCACTCAAAGCCATGCCCGCCACGACCAGGATTGCGGCGATCAACACCACCAAGCCGCCAATAAATTCAATCATATCAATCTCATCATACTGAACATTTACTACGAAGATAAACACCGACCCGTGCCGGCACCGGCGGACTGAAGCGTCCAAGCAGGTCGACGATACGCCGTCCCAGCAATTGTGGCTGAAGCAAACCGGCCAGCAAACACAGACCGCCGCCGCCTAGAGAGCCAAACAACAAGGCAGGCAGCGGCCCGTGGCCGATGGCATGCCCCAGCAGTGAGCCGCCATGGGCGCCGGCCGCCGCCAGCAGCATCAGCACGACGGAGCGCCAGACGCTGGGCCACAAGTCGATTATGCCCAAATGCAAGCGCAGGCATGCCGTCATGCCGATCACCAGCGCGCGCGCCAGCAAGGTACCTGACGCGATGGCGGCCACCACCACTACACCCAGGCCGGAAAACTGCCAGAGTGCGATACCCGCCAGCACGATCAGCGGCATCTGCAGCAGCGCTTCCAGGTGCTTGCCGCCCGTATTCCACAAGATGGGCGTCGACATGCCCCACGTGACGTAGGCGGGCATGCCCAGCGCCAACACCGTCAGCACGCGGCTCGATTCGCGCCAGGCATCGCCGTACAGGGTGGCGATCAGGTCGCCGGCGAGGCAGGCCAACACCACGAAGACGGGACCGATGACGATCCAGGTGGCCGCGATGACGGACAGGTACGCCTGCCGCAAGCCGGCCACGTCGTCCTGCAAGCGCGCACCGGCCGCCAGGAAGGCTGGCTGCAGGGCGCTGAGGAACAGCGAATTGGGCGTGTTAGCCAGGTTGTAACCCACCGCATATACCCCGACCGCGTGGGCATTGAGGATGCGCCCCAGGAAAACCCGATCGAGGTTGTTCAAGAACCAGTTGCTCAGGTTGGTAATAAATACTGTACTGCCCGTATGCGTCGAGCGGCGCGCACCCGCGTACCACAGCAATGGACGCAGCGTATGGGGATTGCGGCAATATGTCAGGATCAGCAAGCTCAGCGCCTGTACCAGCCAGGCACTGACCAGGGTCCAGACACCAGCGCCCATCAGTGCCAGCGGAATGCCCACACACAGGTAGCCCAGCGCATAACTGAGGATCTGCGCGATATTGAGCCAGCGGAAATTGAGCTGGCGCCGCAGCAGGTTGCTGCTGGGCGCCGTCATCGCGCTGAGCAGGCACGTCAGGCTCAGCCAGCAAACGATGGACACCAGCCGTGGCTCCTTGAAGTAGGCGGCGATCCACGGCGCCAGCAGGTACAGGCCCAGCATGGCCGCCGCGCCGGACAAGCATTGCCACGTGAAAGCGAAACGGATGTCGTCGTCATGCAATTGCTGGTTTTGCACCAGGCCCCAGGCAAAGCCGAAATCGGCAAGGAAGGTACTCAGTGTCATGACCAGCAAGCCCATGGCGAACAGGCCGTAGATTTCCGGCCCCAGCAGGCGCGCCAGCACGATCTGCACGCCCATCTGCAGCACGAAGCGCGTCACCGTGCCGAGCGCGGCCCATTTGACGGCGCTTACCGCGCGTGTCTTGACGTCAGCGCTGGCAGACATGGCGCGACGCAGGACAGGAGGAGGCGCACTGGCGCTGCAACGTAAGGTTAATGGCAATTCCTATCGACAAAAATATCGGGGCTACGGCCAGGCAGCGCCGGCGCGCTCCGCTTAACCATGGAAGTTGCCGATGATGCGCGCACGGTCCTGCGCCTTCATGCCCGACAACATGGCGCGCACAAAGCCTTCCTGTATTGCGTAGGCGGCGCCCGTATCGCTGTCGATGCTCGACACGCGCACCAGCATGGCATCGGGAATCGCCCCGCTCAAGCCATAGCGCAATTCCTGCATGCGCTGATCCAGGCCCGGCGTGAGCGCCTTGTCGCCGACGGTAATCCAGTAGGTGATCGGTTCCTGGCGCGGGCCATTCGTCGCATACAGATGTTTCACCGGCAAGGTCCCGTAATCGGTGCGCAGCTCGCTGCGGCCCGACTTCTGCACCTCGTAGCCCTGTGCACCATAGCAGACTTCCGGCAAGTGGACGGCCATATTGCTGCTCTGGTCGCCACCATAGGCGATCGACAGCATGACGCGGTTTCCTTGTGGATCGACATACGTGCGCGACAAGGTCTGGTTGTATATCTTGTCCAGACGCGCCTGGGTTTCCGGATCGACTTGCAGCGGAATGATGGTGGTGTCGATGGTCCAGCCGCCAAAGGCCACCGGGATGATGTCCGCGAGTTGGAACTGGCTCTTGCTGTCGGCGATCTTGACGCTGGGCGTCAAGTGCTTGGCCAGCCCGGCCGACGCCACCATCAGGATGCCGGCCAGCACACTGACCTTGACGGAATTGATCATCGATTTCATGCCTGGCTCCCCGACACTCTACGCTCACGCAATTTAACGATCCATTGCAGCAGGGTATCGGCAGAAAGGATCAGGATCAGCGCCGTAATGAACAGCACCATGCCGGCGAAACCGTGCAGGAAGCCCTGCCCCGCGGCATCGCCGAAATAATAGGTAATCAGGGTCAGCACGATGACGCGCACGACGTTGGCCGAGAACGAGATCGGGATGATCAGGATAGCCAGTGCGATATTGCGCAGTGCCGACGTGTGGCGCACGACATTCAGGTAAAACAGGCCCAGCGCCTCCAGCGACAGCAAGGTCTGCAGGCCGGCGCACGCGTCCGCCACCATCAGCTGGTACTGGCCGATCTGCAGGATCACGCCCGTGCGGGCGATCGGATAGCCGGCAAAAAACAGCAGGTGCTCGACCACGTACGACACGGCCATCTTCATCGGCATCGTCAGCATGATGACGATCTGGGCCGGCAAGGGCACCATGAACAGCATGAAGAAGAACGGGAACCACAATATTTTCAAGGCACGCAAGCCCCGCTTCAGCAACAATACGGCTGCCAGCATCCAGATGAAGGAGCCGATTTCAAAGGCGATGATATGTTGCGAACGGCCCAGCACGTACAGCACCAGGGCGATGGCCAGCACCACCCAGCCCAGCGCGCTGGGTTCGCTGCCACGGGTTTTTTCCAGCATGTCGGGCCAGTTGCGCCAGATCAGCCACAGCGACAAAAACAGGATGATGGGACCGTGCGCCTGCTCTTCCGTCGCCCAGATGCCGCCAAACAGGCCGGCAAAGGACGGAATGTACATGGCCAGCAGTCCGACGGCCAACGGCAGCCATTCTGGCAAGTATTCCTTGCATTGCTGCAAGTTCAGGCCCGACCACCGCTTGGCTTGGGTATTCATTTAGAAATCCACCATCACGGAACCGACCACCTTGGCACCGCTCTGCACGATCTGCTCGGCCATGGCGTTGATGTCGCTCAACAGGGATTGATTCTTGCGCGCCACGATCAGCACGCCACCGGCACGGGCCGCAATGGCCATCGCGTCGGAACCGAGCGCATACGCGGCCACGTCATAGATGACGATGTCGAACAGCGACTCGAGTTCCGTGTTCAGGTTGGCAAACGAGCTACGGCTGAGCAGCTCTTGCGGATTCGGCGGCAGTGTACCGGATCCCAGCACGGACAGATCGACGAACGATTCGACCTTGGTGATGGCGTCGAGCTGAGCACGGCCAGCGAGTATGTCGGACAAGCCCTGGCGCGTCTGAACATCGAAAATTTCATGCTGGCGCGGATTGCGCAAGTTGGCGTCGACCAGCAGGGTGCGTTCACCCAGCTGCGAAAACACGACAGCCAGGTTGGCCGCAAACAGGCTGGCACCGTCGCCGGATGCACCGCCCAGCACCACCAGCGCCTTGTGCCCACGGGCAAACCAGCGCAGCATGACCTGGCTGCGGATCGCGCGCAGCGTTTCCACTTGCGGGCTGAACGGTTCATAAGCAGCCACCAGCAGCTCCGAATACTTGCCCTCGCCTTTTTGCAGGTAGGGATAATCGAACTGGCGTGCCAGCACTTGCTGGATGTCGGCCTCCGTGATCAGGCCCAGGCGCAGGGCCGCTTCGCCGAAGCGGATGCCGAGTTCCTTTTGCATGCGCAGCACGCGCTCGGCGTTCTCGGGCGTGATCTTGCCCGACTCGAGCAGCAGACCGCCAATACTGGAGTCGCCGGTACGTGGCACGGTGTTCATCGAAATGGGGAGCGCGGCTTGGTTCATCGTCATATCCATGTTTTAACGTAAGCGCAGGCGGCGCGGCAGAATGCCGTTCAACACACCTTTTTTGCGCGGCGACTTGCGGGCATTCCAGTCGATGGCGCCGAAGACGGGAATCTGCAGCGTTTCTTGCAAGTCGGCTTCCGAACGCACGCGGCGGTACAGCATCTCGATCACGATGGCCAGTCCCACGCCCAGCAAGGTGCCGAGGAAAATCGACAGCAAGGTATTGAGCAGCACGCGTGGACCGGCAGGATCGATCGGCGGCACAGCCGGATTGAGCACGGAAATATCCGACTGCTCCGCCTGGCCCTCGATGCGCGTTTGCGACAGGCGCTGCGACGTCACGTCAAAGGCGCGCTGGGCGCTCTCGACATCTTTCATCAATACGCCCATCTCATCGCGGGTACGGTTCAATTCCAGCACCTTGGCTTTTTGCGCCTGCAGGGCGGCGCGCACCGCCGCTTCGCGCTGCTGCAGGATCTGCGCATTGTTGCCAACGCTGCTGGAGGTATTGGCCAGCTGCTCGCGCAGGTCGGCGCGCAGCTTGTCGACTTCCGCCTTGGCGCTCTCGTATTGCGGGTGGTTGCGGCCCAGGCGCTGGGCGATTTCGGCCAGCTTGCCTTCGGCGTTACCCAGGCCAATCTTCAAGTTCTGGATCAGCGGATTGGACGACACGTCGGGCGAGGCCATGCCATTGCTGCCCTGCGCCATGCGCTGGCGCGACGACGCTTCCATCGTCTGCCCTTGCGCCATGACCAATTGCGCCGACAAGTCATTCAGGCGATTCGATTCGACATCGAGACGGTTGTCGACGCTGACGATGCCATTGTCCTGCTGGTATTTGGAGAGCTTGCTTTGTGCCACTTCCAGGTTATCGCGCAGCAACTTGGTCTGTTCGCTGAAATACGTCGAGACGCGGCGCATCGGATCGACCTTCAGCTGGATGCTGGTCTTCTGGTACTCGTCCGCAAAGGCATTTGCCACGGCGGCAACGAACTGCGGGTCGCTGCCCTTGAAGCTGATGTCGACCACGCTGCTTTCGCGCGATGGCACGATTTCCACTTTTTTCAGCAGCAGATCGGCCAGCCAGTCGCGCACGGTGCCGCCCTTGCCTTCGGTCGCCTCATTGAATTGCGCAATCACGGCCGGGCTTTCCGCCAGTTTCAAATGGTCGACGACGCGCAAGGCAACGTTTTTGCTGCTGATGATGTCGATTTGCGTCGCCATGAAACCAGGCAACAACTGGCCCGGCATGGCCAGGCCCGTCAGCGGGTCGACCCCTTTGTAGTTCAAGAGCAACGAACTTGTCGCCTTGTATGTTTTAGGCAAGAGCAAACTGACCGACAGCGTGCCGAGAACAGTGACCAGCAGCGTGACCAAGATCAACTTCTTGTGCGCACGCAGGATCAGTAGGAGCTGTGACAAATTCATGGGAAAACCTCAACACAGAATGAAAAACATCCGGCTTGCGCCGGAAAGATACGGACACAGGCTTAAAACAGGCTTTCCTGCACGTACACCATATCGTCAACTTGCAGCAGGTCATCATGCTTGGCGTTGATGATTTCCAGCTTGCCAGCCTCGTCGCGGCGCTTGATGCGAATGCCGCGCTCGGTGCCACGCTGCGTCAGGCCACCGCCGACGGACAAAGCCTGCAGCACCGTCATCGATCGCTCGAGGCGGAAGGCGCCCGGACGCTGGACTTCGCCGTAGATATAGAAGCGCGGCGCGCGCTCGACAAAGATCACGTCGTTGCCAGCCACGTCCAGGTCGCGGTTCAGGTCAGCCGAGCGCACCATCTCGACGATATCGACGATTTCGCGCGTCGTCTTGCCGTTGCGCTTGCGAATCAGGCTGACGGCATCGCCGCCGTCCTGGCTGACGCCGCCAGCCATGGCCAGCATGTCCATCAGGCTGCGCTTGCCTTCAATCGGATATCGCCCGGGACGGTTGACCTGGCCGAGCACCGACACTTGCTGGCTTTGCAGCTGCGTCACGATGATGTTGACCTGTGCCTTGCGCAGGAAGCCGCCGCTTTCCAGCAAGCCGCCCAGTTTTTTTTCCGCTGCCGAGACCGACAAACCGCCCAGGGCCACATTGCCGACCAGGGGGAAGGTGATTTCACCCGCCTCGCTGACGCGCGTTTCCAGCGCCAGGTCGGGATTGCCATAGACGGAAATTTTCAATACGTCGCCGGCGCCCAGCTGTACATCGGCAGCACCGGCGAAGCCGGCGCTCAGGGCCAACAGGGTGGCCATGCACCACATCAAAAGTCGTTTCATGATTCGCTTATTCCATTGATAGAGTTACTTACCTAAAATGCTGCGACTTACTTCAAGCCAGCAACGCCACGATCATTTGCTTCCGAGGAACTCTTCGCCGGTGCTGCCTGGGCCGCCGAAGCAGGTGAAGGTACCGGAGCCGCGGCGCTGGCCGCTGCCGATGCGGCGGCCGGGGGGCCGTCCTTGCCCAGGTATTCGATCTTGGCGGCGGCACGCAGACGCTTCAGTTCGGCATCGGCGGCATCCTTGTTTTTCTTGTTGAATAAAAATTGTTCGATCTGCGGCGCAGCCTGTGCCAGGGTCGCGGGATTGTCGCGGATATCGGCCAGGGAAATGAGCAAGGTGCGGTCCCCTTCGCGGATAATGAACAACTGGCCCTTCGGCATCGACAGCAATTTCGCGCTCAGCTCGGGCGCCAGGTCGGCGCTGGTGCGCGACAACTGTGTACGGGCGAACTTGACCTTATGCGCCTCGAGCCAGGCAGCCACGTCGTCGAGCGTCTTGGCGCTATCCATGGCCGCCTTCAACTGGTCGTTCATGTCCGCGCTGGCAATCACCAGTTCGCGCATGTCGAATTGCTTGCGCTCGCTGAAAAATTGCGGGTTCTTCTGGAAGTACTCTTCCACTTCCTGCTTGGTGGGGCGGGCGATCGTACCGATGCGCTTTTGCATATAGGCTTGCGCGACGATCAGCGCCTTGGCGCGTTCGATCGCTTGCACCACCTTGGGATCGCGGTCCGTCTTGTCCTTGGCCGCCTCGTTCTGCAGCAACTGGCGGTCGATCAGCGATTCGAGCAACTGTTTGCTCGCCGCTTCCTGCTGCGGCGCCTGAACATTGGCGCGCTGCATCTCTTCATTGAGCTGCAGGACGGTGATTTCTTCCCCATTTACACTCGCCAGCGCCTGGCCGGGCTTTTTTTCTTTATTGCCACAAGCAGACAATCCTGCGACGGCCAGCACAACCAGGCCTGCGCACAGCAGACGGGAAGGCATGGCGGACGTGCTCGAAGACACACGGGCGATTTGCACTTGGTTCAAAATGACTCCTTCAGTTCAGGTAAGGAAATCCGCTGATAATTTTGTGAACGTGATGATAACTCACTTGGCAACAAAACATTGTCAAAAAAAGCAGATTTCGATTGAAATTATGGGCTTGCGACCACATGATTGTCAATATTATAAATATGATACACAGTGTACTAGCTTACTAGGGAAATATTTGCTTAAAAAACTATTAAAAGATCTTAAAAACAACTGTTTCATCAGAAACACAAGCCTTGCAATAGCGATGCCTCAATAAATAATTTCCACAGGAAAATATTTATTGCGTAGCGAGGGGCACTTGCACTACGCCGCACAATAATCGGAGGCGGGCAAACATGGGAAAGCGGCAGGAATGGGGCCGGTGCCTTGAGGTCTGCCGCTGTTCAACAGCAGACCGACGCCATGCTGGCAGGGCGAGGTTCCAGCGGGCATGGCGCGCATGCCATGGTCGACTAGCTGGCCCGCCGTCAGGCAGGCGGAGCATGTCACCGTGCACATCATGTCGCCGTGCTTGCCTCATAGGGTCGTCTGGCTCATCGAATCACTGTTCGGCCGGCTCCAGGAACCGGCTATTGGACATCTCGCATGATTGCGCCATTTTAACGCGTATTAAATCTCTGCAAAAAATATTCAAGTCCGGTGTGGCGGCCCGCCATCAATGCGCGCTCAATGCGCATTGTCGCGCTTCAGCACCACCTTGACGGTGCGCAAAATGATCCATAAGTCCAACCACAGCGACCAGTTGCGCAGGTAGTCAAGGTCGAAATGGATGCGCGCCTCCATCTTGTCGAGCGTCTCCGTCTCCCCGCGCAAGCCATTCACCTGGGCCCAACCGGTAATGCCCGGCTTGACCTTGTGGCGCAGCATATAGCCCTTGATCAGCTTGCGATACTGCTCATTGTGCGCCACGGCGTGCGGACGCGGCCCGACAATGCTCATGCGTCCCTGCAGCACGTTAATGAACTGCGGCAACTCATCGAGTGAACTGCGGCGCAAGAAGCTGCCCACGCGCGTCACGCGCTGGTCGTTCTTGGTGGCCTGCACTACCTTGTCGCCATCCTCGCTGACCGTCATCGAACGGAATTTATAGACGATGATTTCCTCGCCATACAGGCCGTAGCGGCGCTGGCGGAAGATCACGGGGCCTTTCGATGTTACCTTGACTGCAATGGCGATGACCAACATCACTGGTAACAGCATGATCTGGATCAGCAAGCCCAGCACGATGTCACTGCCCCGCTTGACCATGCTGTTAAAACCGGTAAACGGCGACTCGCGGATGGCGATCACCGGCATGCCGCCCACATTGTCGAAACGCGCCTGCATCAGGTCGAAGATATAAATATCCGGCAAGAAGTACACGGACGCCGTCGTATCCTGCAGTTCATCGAGCATTTTACGGATGCGCGGCTGCGCCGAAATGGGCTGGCTGATGAATATCATCTTGATATTGTGTTCGCGCACATAGGCGGCGATATCGGCCATCTTGCCCAGCATGGGCTCACGCATTTTCTCGGGCCAGCGGTCATCGGTACGGTCGTCAAAAAAGCCCCGTACGCTCATGAACAGATTCGGATTGCGCTCGACGGTGGCGGCAAATTTCAGGCTGGCATCATTGGCGCCAATGATGACGACGGAGCGCACTTCGCTGTCGCGCCCGGGATCGGCCACCATGCGCCGCGCCGCCAGATGGCTGAGCAGCAATATGAATGGCGTCAGCAGAAACCAGGCCAGCACCAGTTCGCGGTCGAAATGAAACGCCAGTCCTGTCGCCGAACCCAGGAATACCAGAATCAGGGCTGTGATGCCCCAGCTGACAAAAATATCGCGGGTATAGGCCAGCATCCGACCGCTGCGCCAGGTACGATAGGGATCGACATACTGGAATACGGATGATGAAATAAAGAACGCAAGGATCATCAATACCAGCGAATAGCCAGTAAAGGGGGAACCTGACAAGGCGGACAACAGATACAGCGTACCCATGATAATCAATGGGTCGAGTATGCGCTGAAAGAACGAAATCAAGGGTATATCATTAACCGTCATAGTGCTCTTCAGAACTGGACACTGGCGCTGAACGACACGCCTTTGGCGCGGAAACTGCCAGTATTAATAATAGGTGCGCCCTTGCGCGTGTCGCGGAAGGCGTTCAGACCCAGCTGGATATTCGGCTGCGGAGCATAGGTTAGTCCCAGAGATTCGGTATGCGAGGTGTCGCTGACATCGACGGGCAATACGAGGCCGCTGGCGGCCGAAAAATCGCGCTTCTCGCGGCGCAGTTGCGCATCCATGCGAACCTTGGACGTGATATCCCAGGCGGCGGCAACACTGGCGCCATTATTCAGGCTGCTCGAAATCAGCGCATTTTCCACTACTCCATACTCATGCCACAGGGAACCCGTGAAACGCACCTTGCCCAGAGGCGCCCAGTTCACCACGATGCGCCCGTTGGCGCCGCTCGAATTGCGCCCCGAATAAAAGGAATGGCTGCGGCGCACCCATCCACCCAACAGTTGCACTTGGGTAATCGCACTGTAATTCCAATAAATATTCGCCTTGATCTCATCCTGGGTATAGCCATCGTCGACGCCGAACTGGCCGCCGTTGACGCGATTCGGATAGCTGCCATTGATATGCCGCAACTGCACGCCGACACGACTATTACTTGCAGGCAAATAATCAAGCCCCAGTTCCGTCGCTTTTTCTTCACGGTTGGACACGCGCTGCGACAACAAGTCATACGAGTAGCGCTCACGGCTGTAAGCGCCACGCACGCGCCAGCTCGGATGGAAACGCCAGCCACCATCGACGTACTCTCGCTGACGCGTACGCAAATTGCGTTCAGTGCTCTGGAAATCGCTGAACGGCGTCAGGGTTTGCGAATACAGGGCGCCCGCGTGGCCATCGAGATGATTGCCTAGATGCCATTCAAGATCGGCCAGGAAATCCTTGCCGCTATAGTTGAACTGGTCAAAATGCTGGAACGACACGCGCGACCACTTGGCCTGTCCCGTCAGCACCTGGCGCCCGATTGGCCGGTTGACGAGAAAACCCGCCTGTATCTGGCGCGACGTATCGGAACGGGGACCGTTATAGCCGGGAACATTGTCGTCGAGGCGCAACAGATTGTCGTCATAGGAATACGAGGTCGCCAGGAACGGGGAAATGGTATCGCTCCAGGCGGCCATTGCCGACGAGCTGGCCACACCTCCGACCACGAGCACGCAAGCGGCACGCAAGATAGACATGAGCGGCATGCCAGGCGGCAGACATGGGTGGCTACGGAGGCTTTTTGACGGGGAATTCAACATGGGCATTGTCTTTGAAAGAGCAAACAGTTAGTTGGCAATATTACCAGTAAGTCCAGTGTCCACCGGAAACAATCCAGAGGCCCAGCACGCCATTCGTCACGCCATGCGCGAGGATCGGCGACCATAGGTTCTGGCTGCGCATGTACAGCAAGCTATAAGCAGCACCGGCAACGATACCGGCCAGCCACAAATTGTGTTCGAAGCCAAACAGTACCACGCTGACAACAAAGGCCTTTGCACTCGCCAGACGCGGGTTAAATTTCAGAAAGTCCGGGGCATCGATCCAGCGCAGCAGGAAGGAGCGCCAGAACAGCTCTTCCATCACAGGCACCACGAGCGCCGCGCCGGCGATGCGCAGCACCACCAGCGTCCACTCGATGCTGCCGTCATTGCGGGGATCGAAACCGTCGGCGCTGCCGATACTCATCCAGCCCGCATTCAAATTAATCCACAGCAAAAAAACAACAAGTCCGGCGGAGATGGCGACGGCAATAGCGCGCGCACCCAGTCCTGTCCAGACCAGTTCTGTATAGCTGCGGCGCCAATACAACAACATGCCCAGCACGACGCCGATCTTGACGGCGTACAGCCAGCGCAAATCCTGCGCGGCAAAGCCGGCCCGGCCCAGCATGTCGGCGATGAAGATAAAGGAGAGGTAGGCCAGGAATGGCGCTACCCGGGGCAAGGCGGCGCGGTCAAACATGCCGATGCGCACCGGAGGTGGAACCACGCGCCGGACGCAGTGGTCCGGAGCGCGTGTTTTTGATAACAAACATGCATCCCCCGATGTAAAAAATATAATTATATAATTATATCAAGCAGAACCGTTGCCGTGGCAAGTAATCCTAACTTAAATTACAACAGGGTATGCAAGAAACTAATCAGGCATTGCTGCGCGCCTCGATCTGCTCCCACTTTTCCAGCGCTTCCAGCAGTTCGCCTTCGATCTCGGCCACGCGCGCATTCAGGCGCTTGCCTTCGGCGGGCGTCTTTTTGTAGAAGTCCGGATGCGACAGTTCGGCGGCCAGCACCGATTGCTCGTCTTCCAGCTTGGCGATCAGTTTCGGCAACTCTTCCAGTTCGCGCTGCTCCTTGTAGCTGAGCTTTTTCTGCTTGGCAACGGGTGCGGCGGCTTCGACCTTCACGGCCGGCTTGCTGGCAGGCGCCGTGGCGATCGGCAAGGTGCGCACGCGCTCCCAGTCCGTGTAGCCGCCGACGAATTCGCGCCACTTGCCCTCGCCTTCGGCGACGATCACCTGCGTGACCACGTTGTCGAGGAAGGTACGGTCATGGCTGACGAGGAAGACGGTGCCGGTGTATTCTTCCAGCAACTCTTCCAGCAATTCCAGGGTATCGATATCCAAGTCATTGGTCGGCTCATCGAGCACCAGCACGTTGGCCGGCTTGGCGAACAGGCGCGCCAGCAGCAAACGGTTGCGCTCGCCACCGGACAGCGACTTGACGGGCGAACGCGCACGTTCCGGCGCGAACAGGAAATCGTTCAAATACGTCATCACATGGCGACGCTGGCCATTGATCTCGACCCAGTCGCTGCCTGGCGCGATGGTTTCCATCAGATTCGCCTCTTCGTTCAGCTGCGTGCGCATCTGGTCGAAATACGCGACCTGCAGCTTGGTGCCCAGGCGGATAGTGCCCGTGTCCGACTGCTCTTCACCCAGAATCATTTTCAGCAAGGTGGTCTTGCCGGCGCCGTTGGCGCCGATCAGGCCAACCTTGTCGCCGCGCAAGATGGTGGCGCTGAAATCCTTGACGATGACCTTGTCGCCGTAGATCTTCGAAACGTTTTCCAGGTCCGCCACGATCTTGCCCGAGCGTTCGCCGGCCGACACGTCCAGTTTCACTTGGCCCTGCTGTTCGCGGCGCGCATTGCGCGTCAGGCGCAGCGCTTCCAGGCGGCGCACGCGGCCTTCGTCGCGCACGCGGCGCGCCTTGACGCCCTTGCGTATCCACACTTCTTCTTGCGCCAGGAACTTGTCGAACTTGGCGTTTTCCACTTCCTCGATTTCCAGCTGCTCCGCCTTGCGCGTCTGGTAAGCCGTGAAGTTGCCCGGATACGACAGCAAACGGCCGCGGTCGAGTTCGATGATGCGCGTGGCAACGTTGTCGAGGAAGGAGCGGTCATGGGTGATGAACAGCACGCTGCCCTTGAAGTCGCGCAACAAGCCTTCCAGCCACAGGATGGAACTGAAGTCCAGATGGTTGGTCGGCTCATCGAGCAGCAGCACGTCCGGTGCCGACACCAGCGCGCGCGCCAGCGCCACGCGCTTCTGCATCCCGCCCGACAGGGTTTTCATCAGCATGTCGCCCGTCAGGTTCAAGCGGTCGAGCACGGTTTCCACCTTGTTCGGCAAGCTCCACGCATCGGCCGCATCGAGTTTGACCTGGATGTCGTGCATGCGTTCCATCAGTTCGTCGTCATTTCCCTGGCCGAACTGGCCCGTCAGCGCATCGTATTCCTTCAGCCATGCCTGCGATTCGCCCATGCCGGAAGCGACGGCGTCGAAGACAGACATGTCCGGGTCAAATTGCGGCTCCTGCTCCACGTACGCGATCTTGATGCCTTGCTGCATCACCAACAGGCCGTCATCGAGCTTGAACTTGCCCGAAATGACTTTCAATAAGGAGGATTTGCCTGTGCCGTTGCGGCCGATCAAGCCGACCCGTTCCGAGGTTTCCAGTGAAAATTCCGCGTGATCGAGCAGCGCGACGTGACCGAACGCAAGTTGCGCCGATGAAAGAGAAATGACAGCCATAATGAGTAAAGGTGTACGGGCGCCGCCTCGCGCGCACCGCGTGGTGCGCCAAACAGCTGCCGATTGGATGAATGAAGCACGCATTGTACCGACAACTCGGCACCACCAGTACATTGCAGCCAGCATGAACTCAGGCCACCGGCGCGCGTTGCGTGGAATGTGGTGTCGCCAGCAGGAATCGAACCTGCATTTAAGTCTTAGGAGGACCTTGTACTATCCATTGTACGATGGCGACACGCGCAGCGGCATTATACAGGGTGGCGCGCACCGTGGACATAGCGGACGCTGGTGCGCGACGGAAAATCCGGCTGGCGTGGCGCGCGGCTCCCGGCTATGGCTGCCCGGCCGGCAACAGCAAGGGCATGACATGCTGCGCCGCCAAGCCATGCGCCACCTTGTTCCAGTGGCCATCCATCGGCAGAAAATCGAGCCGCTCGGCATGCTCGCGCCAATGCTCCTCGAACACGGGCTGCATGTCGACCACGACGTGGCCATGCTGCCTCGCCTGCGCCATGAAAACTTGGCGGTCATCGCCGTGCCACGACGGTTTGCCCTTCTTCGGCTCATACAAGGTGTTGCGCTCCCCATCGACCACAAAGACCATTTGCCTGTCGGCGGCGCCGGGAAGCGCCTTGATCTGCGCGAAATAGTAGGCCAGCATCTGGTCGCGCGCCGCCGCCCCGGTATCGTCGGCCACTGGCGCGTGAGCTGCGCGTCGCAGCGACGATATCCAGTCCGGCAGCTTCAGGTTGTAATAGGTATAGCGCACAAGGGCCGAGTGCGCCAGCCAGCGCTTGAGCTTTGATTCGACATAGTCGACATGGACCGTCCGCACGCCATCAGGGCCGGCCACGAACTGGTTGTGGCTGCGTGGTGCGGGCAACAGCAGGTTGTTCAGATTTCCCGAATCGATCAGAACGACCACGTTGCGTGGATGCAGGCGCGGCGCATAATGGCGCAGCATCTCGAGCGTATCGGCCAAGCCGTTGCCCGAACTGGCGGCCGACACCACGGCCCCGCCCAGCATGCGGTCCAGCTCCCCCTGCAGGGTGTCGGGGTAGTCGAGCATCAGGCTTTCGACAAAGCTGTCGCCCAGCACCAGCACGGCGGGATCCGGCTTGAACTCGGCGGAATTGGCAAAACCCTGCCCGTTGGTGACACCGCGGCGCGCGTTCGACAATGCCCAGCCATGCGAATACACATACTCCTGCCGGGGCAAGTAACGGCTGAGCGGCATGCTTGCACTGCTTTGCGCGAGGCGCAAGCCGGACGACACCGGCAGGCACTGCAACACAGCCTCGAGCACCAGCGCCATCAGCAGCACACCGATTCCTATCGTAATGGATGAACGCATGATGATTTAAAAGTTAAAATACAGAAATTCGGATACGCCACGGGTCTCGCTGATCGACAGCAAGAACAGGCACAACAACAGCAAGGCACCCAGCAACAAGTTGCCGCGCCCGCCTTCCAGACGGTTTTCCTGCTCCAGACGCAAGCCACGGCCCAGCAGGTCATAGGCATTCGGCAAAAAGAAAGCGATAACGGCGCAGGCGCCCAGCCACCACAGGCAACTGCCAAGCTCCATGATGCGGTTCATGCCCAACACGGTCTCGCGCATGGCTGGCGTCAGAGTGCCACCCCACATCGCATGCAGCACGTCCAGCGCCACACCCACCGAATTGGCGCGGAAGAAGACCCAGGCCACAACCACGGCCAGGAAGGTGGCGCAGGCGCCGCCCAGGCGCAGCGCCCAGTTGCTACGCCCGCCCAGCATGTGCCGCAAGGCATGGTTAATGATCAGATAAATACCGTGCAACATGCCCCACAGCAAGAACGTCCAATTGGCGCCGTGCCACAGTCCACCCAGCAGCATCGTCAGCAACAGATTGCGGTAGCGCAAGAACGCACTCTTGCGATTGCCGCCCAGCGGAATGTACAGGTAGTCGCGCAGAAAATTGGACAGGGTGATATGCCAGCGGCGCCAGAAATCGATGATGGACGCCGCCTTGTATGGCGAGTTGAAATTGATGGGCAAGACGATGCCGAACATATAAGACAAGCCATAGGCCATGTCGGAATACGCCGAGAAATCGAAATACAACTGGAAAGTATAGGCCAGGGCTCCGGCCCAGGCTTCGAGCATGCTCAGGTGCTGATGATGCAGGTCAAAGACGGGCCCTACGAAGCGGGCCACGCCATCGGCCAGGACGACCTTCTTGAACAGGCCGATGGTAAAGAAACTCAGGCCCACCACCAGCCGCCCGCGATACGGAACGTGCCGGGCCGGCTCCGAGAACTGCGGCATCATCTCCTTGTGATGCAGGATGGGGCCGGCAATCAGGTGGGGGAAGTACGTAACGAACAAGCCGTAGCTTTCAGGTTGATAGTCCTTGACCTTGCCGGCATGGCAATCGACTAGATAGGCGATTTGCGTGAAGGTGAAGAAGGAAATACCGATGGGCAAAGTAATCCCGATGGGCTCTATGGGCGCCCCCGTGAGCGCGGCAATATTGCTCAACAGGAAGTCAAAGTACTTGAAAAAGACGAGCAGGGACAGATTAAAGACGAGTCCGCCGATCAGCCACAGCTTTGCCCGGCGCAGGCGGCCCTGTCCATGGTGCAGCGAAATGGCGCGCCCGACGGCAAAGTTGGTGCAGATCGACAAGGCCAGCAAGGGCAGGAAGGCGATATCCCAGTAACAATAGAATGCAACCGATGCCAGCAATAGAAAGATGATGGACAGGCGCAGCGAATAGCGTGACAGGACAAAGTAGCCCAGCAGTGCCAGCGGAAGGAAAATGAGGAAAAATGAAAAGGTATTAAATAACACTACAAAATCCCAAGCGTGGGTGGTTGCTCATACGACAACATCAAGCCTCGGCGACTGCCGATGAGCTAATGGCCATCAATCAATTTTCCGGCAACGAGGGCGCGGCAGGCGACATGACGCACCGCTCCCGCGGCACGCGCAAGCGTATCCGATATCGGCGCGACTGCAGCATTCAGCTGCGGGCGCGCAAGCTTGTCCGCTGCTGACGCAAATGCATGCCAGCGAGCAAGATCAGCCCCGCCAGCAGCACGCCATAAGTGGCAGGCTCCGGCACCGCACTGATGGTAAACACCTGTATCGCGCCGTACGTAATGTTCGGTACCGTAAAACTGGAACCATCGATCAGGCTGATCCCGCTCGCCGGGTGTCCACGGTAATTGTAGGTGTAAAGGGAAGAATAGCCGCCGTGCGTCAAGTCCTGCGGTACATACAGATCATGGCCGACACCAAAGGTGGGACCATAATTTTCCTGATTGTAGGTCTGATCCTTGCCGATGCCATCGCCGCTGAAATACTGCTTCAATTGCGGCAGCATGAAACCCGCTGTCAGATTAAACAGGAAGCCTGTGCGCTGGCTATCTTCCATGGTCACATGCATGCCGTCGGTCGAACTCCAGCTTTGCGGGTTATAGCCACCGACGAGCCAGGTTTGCCCCGAGGCATTGGTCGCTTCCATGACGGAAAACGTGCGCCCCTTGCCATCGGAGGCCTTGTGAAAATCCAGCGAGGTGTCGCCCGCCGCCTTGCTGTAGATATTCGTCAGCGCCAGGCGGCCTTCGCCAAGCCAGCTTTCCAGTTGCGTTTGATAGCCGGGAGAGAGTAGCGACGTGCCGGTTCCGGCCTGCGCGCCCAGGCAAACACCCATACCGGCCACGGCCAGCACCACACTTCTTACCGCCTTAAAATTATTGTGCATCATCTGCCTCGACTGTCAGTATTTGAAGCCGGCGTATTTTCCGGTTGCCAAATATAACATAGCAGATATTGTTTTTATATTTCTTATTTTAGCGCAAAAAATATAATTTTGACAAAAACAATTCATTCAGGCAACACGGCCGTCACTTCGATCTCGACCTTCGCTCTGTCCTCGATGAGTCCCGCCACCTGCACGGCCGTCATGGCTGGAAAATGCTTGCCGATGATTTCCCTGTAGGCAACGCCAATGTGTGGATATGCCGCCACATATTCCTTCTTGTCCAGTACATACCAGGTCATGCGCACGATGTGCTCGGGCAAGGCGCCCGCCTCGGCCAGCACGGCGACGATATTCTGCAAGGCCTGGCGCACCTGTCCCGCAAAATCGTCCGTATGAAACTGGCCCTGCGCATCCCAGCCTATCATGCCGCTGACGTACACCGTGCGTCCGCTGGCGGCAATACCGTTCGCATAGCCGCGCGGTCTTGCCCATCCCGCTGGTTGCAGCACTTGCATCGTGTTCTCCTCGTTGTTCTTGCCGTTCATGCGTTCCCCGCCTCGCGCAGCAGTTCGCGCGCGATGATCAATTGCTGCACTTCGCTGGCGCCCTCGTAGATGCGCAGCGCGCGGATTTCGCGGTACAGGCGCTCGACCGGGTGCCCGCTGACGACGCCCATGCCGCCAAACAGCTGCACGGCCGCGTCGATCACCTGCTGCGCCGTTTCCGTGGCCGTCAGCTTGGCCATCGCGGCCTCCTTCGTCACCTTGCGGCCCTGGTCGCGCTGCCAGGCGGCGCGGTAGGTGAGCAGCGCGGCCGCGTCGATGCCGGTGGCCATCTGCGCCAGTTTTGCCTGCGTCAACTGGAAGTCCGCCAGGGTCTGGCCGAACATCTGGCGCTTTGTCGCGTGGCGCAGCGCCTCGTCGAACGCGCGCCGCGCGAAACCCAGTGCGGCGGCGGCCACCGACGTGCGGAACACATCGAGCGTGGCCATCGCCACCTTGAAGCCCTGCCCCGCTTCGCCCAGGCGCTGCGACACGGGTACGCGGCAATTGGCAAAGCGCAGGCGCGCCAGCGGATGCGGGGCGATGACGGCGATGCGCTCGGCGATTTCCAGCCCGGGATTGTCGGCGTCGACGATGAAGGCGCTGATGCCGCGCGCCCCTGGCGCCTCGCCCGTGCGGGCGAACACCACGTAAAAGTCGGCGATGCCGCCGTTCGAGATCCACGTCTTTTCGCCATCGAGCACATAGTCGTCGCCGTCGCGGCGCGCCGCGCAGGCCATGGCCGCCACATCGGAGCCGGCCTGCGGCTCGGACAGGGCAAAGGCGGCGATGCGCTTGCCGCTGGCCACGTCAGGCAAATAGCGCGCCTTGTTCCCGGCGCTGCCGAACAGGCCGATGGCGCCGGAACCGAGTCCCTGCATGGCGAAGGCGAAATCGGCCAGGCCGTCGTGGCGCGCCAGGGTTTCGCGCATCAGGCAAATGGCGCGCGTGTCGATCTGGCCATCGGTGCCCGTGGCGTAGGTCAGCCAGCCGCCCTGCCCCAGTTGCGCCACCCGCGCGCGGCAAGCCGCATCGACGTCGCCGCCATGCTCGTCGTCCAGGTGCTGCGTCGCCCACGCATCGAGGTCACGCTCAAGTTCCGCATGGCGCGCTTCGAAAAACGGCCAGTCCAGGTAAGTGGTGTCGCGTGTCTTGTTCATCTTCTTAATCGCCCTCGAACTGCGGTTTTTCTTTCGCCACGAAGGCGTGATAGGCGCGATGAAAATCGTTGGTGGCCATGCAGATGGCTTGCGCCTGCGCTTCCGCCTCGATGGCCTCGTCGACGCCCATGTTCCACTCCTGCTGCAGCATTTTTTTCGTCATGCCGTGCGCGAAGGTGGGGCCGCTGGCCAGGCCGGCGGCGAACAGCTGCGCCGCCTCGGCCAGTTCTTCCGGCTCGACCAGGCGGTTAAGCCAGCCCCAGCGTTCGGCCTCGGCTCCGGCCAGGGAGCGCCCCGTGTACAGCAGTTCGGCGGCGCGGCCCTGGCCGATCACGCGCGGCAGCAAGGCGCAGGCACCCATGTCGCAGCCGGCCAGGCCCACGCGGGTAAACAAAAAGGCCGTCTTGCTGCGCGCCGTGCCGATGCGGATATCGGAAGCCAGCGCCAGCATGGCGCCGGCGCCCGCGCATATGCCGTCGATGGCGGCGATGATGGGTTGCGGGCAGGCGCGCATAGCTTTCACCACGTCACCCGTCATGCGGGTAAACGCCAGCAGGCCGGGCATGTCGAGCCGCGTCAGCGGGCCGATGATGTCGTGCACGTCGCCGCCCGAGCAGAAATTGCCGCCGCTGCCCGTGATGACCACGGCCTTGACGTCGTCCGCATGCGCCAGCGCGCGGAACAGCGCGCGCAGCTCCGCATACGAATCGAAGGTGAGCGGATTCTTGCGCTCGGGCCGGTGCAGGGTCAAGGTGGCCACGCCGCCTTCGACGGAAAACAGAAAATGCCGCGCGGCGTAGCCGGTCAGGCTGGCGCGGTTGCCTGGCAGGTCTTGCGGCTGGCCCGGTAGATGGCGCATGCTCAGTCCTTTAGAGGGGTGTTATTCAACTGCTGCTTCATGTGCGACAGCAGGTCGATCAAACGGGTTTTGTCATCGGGCGTCACGCCGTGCAGCAGTTCGGCGATCCAGCCTTCGTGCACGCGCGCCATCTCGTCGAACGCGCGCCGGCCGGCCGGCGTCAGCTTGACGCTGTACGAGCGGCGGTCTTTCGGATCGACCACGCGCACCACGAGTTTTTCCTGCTCCAGCTGGTCGGTGATGCCCGTGATATTGCCGCCTGTGACCATCATGCGCCTGGACAGTTCGCCCATGCGCAAACCATCGGGAAAGCGTTCGAGCTGCGCCATCAGGTCGAAGCGGGGCAAGGTGATGCCGAAGGTGGCGCGCAGGCGCGTGCGCACTTCGTTTTCGATTTTCACCGTGCACGAGAGCATGCGCAGCCACAGCTTGAGCGACTGGTGGTGGTCCTGCGTCAGCCGGCTGGCCAGATCCAGCACGGGTTCGTCCTGCACATTTTCGTTTTCTTTGTCCATGATCTTCATTCTGTTACATGACTTCGCCGCCGGCGACGGCGATCGATTGTCCATTCATGGCGGACGACGCGGGCAGGCAAAGCCAGGCCACCGCATCGGCCACTTCGCGCGGCTGCACCAGCCGCTGCTGCGGATTGGCTGCCGCCAGTTCCGCGCGCGCCGCGTCTTCGCCGCGCCCCGTCTTGCGCACGATGTTCTGCACGGCTTGCGCCACCATATCCGTTTCCGTGTAGCCGGGGCAGACGGCGTTGACGGTGACGCCGCGCGGCGCCGCTTCCAGCGCCAGCGCGCGCGTCAGGCCGATCACGCCATGCTTGGCGGCGACATAGGCGCTGACGTAACGGTAACCCTTCAGGCCCGCCGTCGACGCCACGTTGACGATGCGCCCCCAGCCCGCTTCCAGCATGGCCGGCATGGCCGCCTGGCAGCAGTGGAACACGCCCGTCAGGTTCACGGCCAGCATCTGCTGCCAGATGGCGGCATCCGTCTTGCCGAATGGCGCAGCATGCGCCTGGCCCGCGTTATTGATCAATATATCGATGCGGCCGAAGTGCGCGGCGGCCTGCGCGAAGCCCGCCTGCACGGACGCTTCCACGGCCACGTCGAGCACGCAGATGGCCACCCGACCCGCATGGCCCGCCTCTTCCAGCTGCATGCGCGCGCGCGCCAGCCGCGCGCCATCGCGCCCGGCCAGCGTGACCCTGGCGCCCGCGTCCAGCAGAGCGCCTGCGCAGGCCAGGCCGATGCCGCTGCCGGCCCCCGTCACCAGCGCATGTTTTCCTGATAATGCGTCCATCGATGCTTCCTTGCTCATGTCATCCTTCCAGCAGCCGCGCGGCCACCTGTTGCGGGGTGAGACCCGTGTTGGCGGCGGCCAGCTGGCGCTCGCGCTGCAGATTGCGTTCCAGCTGCTGCTGGCCCGGCCGGTACTGTTTCGGCCAGGCTGCGCCGTTCCCAGCGCCTGCGCCGCTGTAGCCGATGCGCGCCATTTCCGTCAGGGTCCAGGCCGGGTTGGCCAGGTGCGGGCGGCCCACGGCGCACAGGTCGGCGCGCCCGGCGGCGATGATGCTGTTGGCGTGATCGGCTTCGAAAATCGAGCCGACGGCCATGCTGGCGATGCCCGCCTCGTTGCGCACGCGGTCGGCGAACGGCGCCTGGAACATGCGGCCGTACACGGGCTGTTCGAGTTTGCTGACCTGGCCCGAGGAACAGTCGATCAGGTCGGCACCGGCCTGCTTGAACAGGCGCGCGATGCGCACCGCATCGTCGGGCGTGATGCCGCCTTCGACCCAGTCGTGGGCCGAAATGCGCACGCTCATCGGTTTATCCTGCGGCCAGGCGGCGCGCATGGCGCGGAACACGCGCAGCGGATAGCGGCAGCGGTTTTCCAGGCTGCCGCCATATTCGTCGGTGCGGCGGTTGGTCAGCGGCGAAATAAAACTCGACAGCAGATAACCGTGCGCGCAATGCAGTTCCAGCCAGTCGAAACCGGCGACGGCGGCGGCCAGCGTGGCTCGCACGAAGTCCTGTTCGATGCGCGCCAGGTCGTTTTCCGTGGCCGCCCGCGCCACCTGCGACACGCCGGCCAGGTACTGCTGCTCCGAGGCCGAGACCAGCGGCCAGTTGCCCTCCCTGAGCGGCTGGTCGATGCCGTCCCACATGGGACGCGTCGAGCCTTTCGCCCCCGCGTGGCCCAGCTGCAGGGCGATCTTCGCATCGCTGTTCGCGTGCACAAAATCGACGATGCGCCGCCACGCCTGCGTGTGCGCTTCGCTGTACATACCGGGGCAGGCGGGCGTGATGCGCGCGTCGGCCGACACGCACGTCATCTCGGCAAACACGAGGCCGGCGCCGCCCATGGCGCGCGCGCCCAGGTGCATCAGATGGTAGTCGCCGGCCACGCCATCGACGGCGCTGTACTGCGCCATCGGCGAGACGGCGATGCGGTTTTTCAGCAGCACGCCGCGCAGCCGGAAAGGCGTGAGCATGGGCGGCAAGGCCTGATCCAGCATGTCCACGCCGGCCTGCTCGCACGCGCGCCGCGCCAGCCATGATTCATAGCCGGCCACGTAGGCGGGATCGCGCAGGCGCAGGTTTTCGTGCGAAATGCGCTGGCTGCGCGTCAGCATCGAATAGGCGAACTGCGGCGCCTCCATGGCGCTGTAGCGCTCGACGTTTTCAAACCACTCCATGGAATTGCGCGCCGCGCTCTGGATTTTCAGCACCTCGATGGCGCGCAGCTGCTGGTAGGCGGCCAGCGCAGCATCCGTACCAGCATGCTGGCCGAAGCAGCGCGCCAGTTCGATCGCGTCTTCCAGCGCCAGCTTGGTGCCCGAGCCGATCGAGTAATGCGCCGTGTGGGCCGCGTCGCCCATCAGCACGACGGGCACGCCGTCCTGCCGGTGCACCCATTGCCGGCAGACGATGCGCGGGAAGGTGATCCACTGCGCCGAGCCGCGCAAGTGCGGCGAATTGCTCAGTAAACCGTGGCCGTCGAGTTCCTCGGCGAACAGCGCTTCGCAAAAGGCGATGCCCTCTTCCTGGCTCATGGCGTCCAGTCCCGCCGCGCGCCACACGTGTTCGGGCGTTTCGACGATGAAGGTCGATGTCTCGCCGTCATACTGGTAGATATGCGCCTGGAACCAGCCGTGTTGCGTCTGGCGGAAGGCAAACGTGAAGGCCTCGAATTTCTTGCGCGTGCCCAGCCAGACGAAACGGCAATGGCGCTGGTCGATCTCGGGCTGGTAGCTGGCCGCATAGCGCGTGCGGATGCGGCTGTTCAAGCCGTCGCTGGCGATCACCAGGTCGGCGCCGTACTGCTTCGCGATGGCCTGGTCGTCCCGCACTTCCGTCTCGAACACCAACTGCACGCCGAGTTCCTCGCAGCGCGCCTGCAGGATGTTGAGCAGGCGCTTGCGGCCGATGCCGCAAAAGCCATGGCCGCCGGAGCGCACGGTCTCGCCCTTGAAGTGGATCTCGATATCGTCCCAGTGATTGAACGCCTGCAGGATGGCGCGCGCCGTCGGCTCGTCCGCGTTGGCCAGGTTGCCCAGGGTCTGGTCGGAAAACACCACGCCCCAGCCAAACGTGTCGTACGGCCGGTTGCGCTCGATGACGGTGATGCGGTGATCCGGGTTCTGCTTTTTCATGAGCAGGCTGAAATACAGGCCGGCGGGTCCGCCGCCGATGCAGACGATATTCATGGGGTATCCGTGCGAAGTTTGAAGCGCTGCAGCTTGCCCGTTTCCGTGCGCGGCAGCGCAGGCAGGAAGCGGATGGCGCGCGGGTATTTATACGGGGCGATCTGCTGGCGCACGAAGTCCTGCAGTTCAGCTGCCAGCAGGTCGCTGGCCTGGCAGCCCTCCTTGAGCACGATGTGCGCCTCGACGATCTGGCCACGCTCGGCATCGGCGCGCCCGACCACGCCGCACTCGGCCACGGCCGGATGGCGCAGCAGCGCCTCCTCCACTTCCGGGCCGGCGATGTTGTAGCCGGCCGAGACGATCATGTCGTCGCTGCGCGAGCGGTAATAGAAGTAGCCGTCGCCGTCCATCTCGAAGGTGTCGCCCGTCAGGTTCCAGCCGTTCTGCACGTATTCGCGCTGGCGCGGGTCGGACAGGTAGCGGCAGCCCGTAGGGCCTTTCACGGCCAGGCGGCCCGTCACGCCGGGCGGCTGCGGCACGCCCGCATCGTCGACGATGCACGCCTGGTAGCCGGGGATGGCCTTGCCGATGGCGCCGCGGCGGATGCCCTCGCCCGTGGCGGAAATGAAGATGTGCAGCATTTCGGTGGCGCCGATGCCATCCGTCATGGCCAGGCCCGTCGCCGCCTGCCAGGCGTCGCGCGTGGCCAGCGGCAGCGCCTCGCCTGCCGACACGCACAAGCGCAGGCTGCTCAAATCGTGGCCGGCCGCCAGGGGCGCCATCTGGCGGTAAAAAGTCGGCGCCGTGAAGCAGATCGTGGCCTGATAGGCAGCGATGGCGCGCAGCAGGCCGTCGGGCGTGAGTTTTTCCAGCAGCACGGTGGCCGCGCCAAAACGCAGGGGAAACAGCAGCAGGCCGCCGAGGCCGAAAGTAAAAGCCAGCGGCGGCGTGCCGATGAAGATATCGTCGGCGCGCACCTGCAGCATGGAACGGGGAAAGCAGTCGCAGATGGCCAGCAGGTCGCGGTGCATGTGCATGGTGCCCTTGGGGACGCCCGTCGTGCCCGAAGTAAAGCTGATCAGGCAGACGTCGTCGGCCGCTGTGTCGTGCGCGGGAAACGGCACATCGTGGGCCGCCATGCGCCGTTCCAGTTCCGCATCGGCGGCGCCAAAGCACAGCATGGCCGGCAAGTCTGGCAAGCCGTCGAGCTCCGCGCGCAAGCCCTGCGCGCACAGCACGGCATTGACTTGCGCTTTTGTCAGGATGGTGGACAGTTCGCGCGCGCGCAGCAACGGCATGGTGGGCACGGCGATGCAGCCGGCCTTCAGCACGGCCAGCAGGCAGGCGGCCATCATCGGGGTATTGGCGCCGCGCAGCAGCACGCGGTTGCCGGGGATCAGGCCCAGGTCGGCGCGCAGCACGTGGGCGATGCGGTCGACTTGCCGCGCCAGATCAGCGTAGCTCCAGCGCTGGCCGTCGGCAAGGATGGCGGTGCGCTCGCCGCCGCCGTTGGCCACGGCCGCATCAAGCAGCGCGGCGACGCAATTGAGGCGCGGCGGATACTGCAGCTCGGGCAAATCAAGGCACAGCTGCGGCCAGAGTGCGCGCGGCGGCAGGTGCGCGCGCGCAAAGTCGTCCTGGGGAGATGCGGTGGTAGGCGAAGGGTCGCTGCTCATGCTCATCCTGGCTGGTGACGGGCGCGTGCACAAGGCCCGGAAGCAGATACTTTAAACCTAAAGTATTTTTCCAGCAAGCAGAAAACAGAAATTTCAACACACCTAACAAAACCGTAGCGAGCGGATGGGAGTTGTGGCCGAGAAGCGGAGCTGTGCGGATGCACAGTGAGCATCGGAAGCCGCAAATCACGACGCGCAGTAGGTTTTGTTATGGTGTATCAGTCGGCGCCGTCCTGGCGCAGCAAACGCGCCTGCTGCGCCGCGCTGCGCGCCAGCGCGGCCAGGGCCGCCTGTATCTGCTCGCCATCGAGCACGGCCGACTGCAGCAAGGCGCTCATGCCGGCTTCCGCGCCGTGCAAGCCCAGGGTGCGGCAACCGAGGTGCAGCCGTTCGAGCTGCTGGCGCGCCTGGGCCGGTTCGCCGCGCGCCAGCAAGGCGTCGACCTGTTCGGTGGCGGCGACTATCTGCCCCTGGAAGCCCGTCAAGTAGGCCAGCAGGCGTTCGCCGTCAATGCCCAGCCGCTGCAAAGTGTCGCGCGGCGCCTCGGCCGGCAAGGCGCAGACGTCGAAGCAGGCGTCGATATGCTGGCGCACCTCCTCCGGCTGAAAGGGTTTGACGATGTAGCCGGCGGCGCCGGCCTGCACGGCGTCGCGCACCGTGTCCTGGTCATTGGCCGACGAGACCAGCACCAGCGGCATGGCGTCGAGCGCGCTGTCGGAGCGGATTTTCTGCAGCAGCTCCATGCCGGACAGGCGCGGCATGCGCAAGTCGCAAAAGCACAGCGCGGGGCGCAAGCCGCCTTCGAGCTGCTCCCACGCCGCCGCGCCATCTTCGGCTTCCACGATATCGTGCACGCCGCAGCTGTCGATCAGATGCATCAATACCATGCGCGACACGACATCGTCGTCAACCACCAGTACTTTCATTGCTTTCTCCATTGGCGGCAGCGTCAGGGTGCCTGGCCGTATTCTACCCAGTTTCGCCGCGCGCTCCACGGCTGGAATTGCCTATTTTACATTTCCTTGCCCGAAACGGCTATTTGCGCCAACAGTGCGCGCAATTGCGGCAAATGCAGGGCCACCTGCGTCCAGCGCCCGCCATCGGCCGCCTCCTCCATTTCCGTGCACAGCATGTGCAGCTGCGTTTCGTCGAGATAGGCGGCGCTGCCCTTCAATCCGTGCAGCAGGCGCCCGGCGTTGTCCTGGTCCTGCGCCGCCAGGGCATCGTCGAGTTCGCGCAGGCGCCCTTCCAGGTCGGCGACAAAGGCGACGCGGATGCGCCGCTGCAGTTCGCCGCTGCGGATGGATTGGGCGGACGCCGCCGCCGGGATGGCAGGCGCGACGCCGAACAGGGCGTCGAGTTCCACCTGCCCCCGCGCGCTAGCGCGCGGCGCGTTCGATGGCATGCGCGGCAACATGAAACCGCGCTGCAACTGGCGCTCGATGGCGCGCGCCAGCAAGCCATGCAGCGCCGCCTCGTCCACCGGTTTGCTGAGGAAATCATCCATGCCGACGCCCAAGTAGCGGCTGCGGTCCTCTTCGCTGGCGTTCGCCGTCAGGGCCACGATCATCAGTTCCTGGTCGCGCACGGGCTGGTCCGGCCAGCCGCCCACGCGGATCAGACGCGTCGCCGTGGCGCCGTCCATCTCCGGCATGCGCCCGTCCATCAGGATCAGGTCATAGCGCGTATGCACGCAGGCCGCCACGGCCAGCACGCCGTTGGCGACCACGTCGACCCGGTGCCCCAGTTCTTCGAGCATGACGCGGATGATGATCTGGTTGGTCGGGAAATCTTCCGCGCACAGCACGCGCAACTGGTGGCTGTGCGGCGCCAGCGCCACCTGCGGCACCAGCGGCGGTGCCACGCCATCGGCCAGCGGCAGGGTGAAAGCAAACGTGCTGCCCTGCCCCGGCGTGCTGGCCACCTCGATCTCGCCGTCCATCAGTTCGACCAGCTGGCGGCAGATCGCCAGACCCAGCCCCGTGCCGCCGTAGCGCCGCGTGGTGCTGGCATCGGCCTGCTCGAACTTCTGGAACAGGCGCGCCATCGCGTCCGCATCGATGCCGATGCCGCTGTCGCTGACGCTAAAGCGGATCAGGTTGACACGGCGTCCGCCGCTGCCGCTGCCGCTGGCCACGCCGGCCCGCTCGACGCACACGCTGACGCCGCCGCGCTGGGTGAACTTGAAGGCATTGCCGACCAGGTTGACCAGCACCTGGCGCAAGCGGGTCGGGTCGCCCACCACGAAGGGCGGCAGGTCGGGCGCGAAATCGATGGAGAAACCGATGCTGCGCGCGGCCGCCTGCTCCTCGAACAGGGTCACGACCGTCTCGATGGCCGCGCCGAGCGCGAAATCGATGTTTTCGATACTCAGCTTGCCCGCCTCGATCTTGGAAAAATCGAGCAAGTCATTGATGATCACCAGCAGCGACTGGGCATTGGCCTGGCCGCGCAGGATCTGCTCGCGCGTGGCGTCGTGCAGCTGCTCGTCGCGCAGGGCAAAACCCAGCATGCCGATCACGCCGGCCAGCGGGGTGCGCATCTCGTGGCTCATGTTGGCCAAAAATTCCGACTTCTGGCGCGTCGCATCCTCGGCCTTGCGCTTGGCCTGGCGCAGGCTTTCCTCGTTTTTCGTCAGGCTGCTGTTGACTTGCGCCAGCTTTTCCGACTGGGCCAGCACCTCGATTTCCTTGCTCTGCAACTCGGCCGTGCGTTCGCCGACCAGTTTTTCCAGCTCGTTCTGCTGGCGCCGCAGCGCGCGTACGCGCTGGCGGTACGCGCCATACACGGCGCCCAGCAGCAGCAGCGCCATCAGGGTGCGGAACCACCAGGTCTTCCAGAACGGCGGCAAAATCGTGATGGCCAGCGTGGCGCCGCTCTCGTTCCACACGCCGTCCTTGTTGGCCGCCTTGACGCGAAACACATAGTTGCCCGCGTCGAGGTTGGTGTAGGTGGCAAAGCGCCGCCCCGCATCCGTCATGACCCAGTCCTGGTCGAAGCCTTCGAGCCGGTAGGCGAACATATTGCGCTGGGGCGCGGCGAAATGCAGGGCCGCGAATTCCAGCGAAAAAACGCTTTCACGGCTGGTCAGCACCAACTCGCGCGTATGGTCGATGGCCTTCTTGAGCACATGCGCGAACTCGCCGCGGCCGATGGCCACCGGCTTGTTGAAGATCTGCAGTTCCGTGACGGCCACCAGCGGCGGCACGCGGTTGTCGTGGATATCCTGCGGCATGAACGCCGTCATGCCGTTGAAGCCGCCGAAATACATGGTGCCGTCCGACGCGCGCAGGGCCGCGCCGTCGAAGTACGAGCCTTCCACCGTGCCATCGGCGCTGTCGTAGTTGCGAAACAGGCCGCTGCGCATGTCGAGCCGCGTGATGCCGCTGTTCGTGCTCAGCCACAGCTGTTCGTTGTCGTCGCCGAGGATGCTGGCGACGGCGTCATCGGCCATGCCATCCTTGCGCAGGAAGCGCCGGAAGCGGATCCCGCCCTTGGCGTCGACGTCCATGCGGTTCAAGCCATTGGCCGTGCCCACCCACAGCACGCCGCGCTTGTCTTCGTGCAGGAAATGCACTTCATCGTGGCTCAGGCTCTGCGGGTTTTGCGGATCGTGGCGGAAATGGCGGAAGCGGCCGCTGGCGCGGTCCAGCAAGTCCAGGCCGTGGAAGGAGCCTATCCACAACCGCCCCTTGCCGTCTTCCAGCACGGGCCGCACCATGTTGTCGGACAGGCTGTTCGGATCGGCCGGGTCGTGGCGGTACGTGGTAAAACGGCGACTGACGGGATCGAAGCGGTGCACGCCGCCCCGCGTCGAGACCCACAGCATGCCGCTGCGGTCGCTCACGACATTGCGGATGGTGTCGCTGTTCGGGTCGCCGGCGGCAAAGCGCATGGTAAAAAAACGCCCCAGTGCCGGATCGAAGCGGTGCAAGCCCGTCGAGCCGCCCACCCACAATACGCCGTCCGGCGCCTTGTACAGGGTCGTGACCTGCTCGTCGCGCGACATGCCGGGTGCGCTGCGCAGGTCGAACAGGCGCGAGCTGCCGTCGCGCGTGTCGTACAGTTTCAGGCCGCCCTTGGTGGCCAGCCACAGCTTGCCATTGCCCGCGTCGGCCACGGCGCGCACTTTCTTGTCCGCCAGCGCGCCCACGTCGCCGGGCGCGCGCGCCATGCGCGCAAAGCCGCCGCTGCCCAGGTCGACCCGGCTCACGCCGTTGTACCAGGAACCGACCCAGAAGGTGCCGGCGCGGTCGCGGTAGAGCGACGACAGCTGGTTGTCGGCGACGCTGAACTTGTCGCCCGTCTGGTGCCGGTACTGCAGGAAGGTGTCGCTGTCGGGCAGCCAGCGGAACAGGCCATCGGCATTGCTGCCCAGCCAGACGGTGGCGTCGACATCCTGGTACAGGCTGGCCACGCGGATGGCGGAAAAGCCATGTTTCTCGCCGAAGCGCACTCTTGCCTGCGGCGGCTGGCCGGCGCCACCCAGACGCCAGCGCTCGGCGCCGGCCATGGTGCCGATCCACAGGTTCTGCTGGCGGTCGACCAGCAGCGACTGGATCACGTTGTACTTCGAGCCGGGCGTCGCATCGACGGCGAAATGCTCGAAGCGCTCGCTGCCCGGCGCCAGCATGTCCAGGCCCGTTACCGTGCCGATCCACAGGCGCTGTTGCGCGTCCAGCGCCAGCGCCTTGATTTCATTGTCGCCCAGGCTGTGCGGGTTGCCTTCTTCATGGTGCCAGGTGCGGAAGGCGCCGGTGGCGGGGTCGAAATGCTGCAAGCCGTCCGAGGTGGCGATCCAGAAGCCGCGCGCGCCATCGTCGAGGATGGCGTGGATATGCCGGTTGCCGTTGCCGCGCTTGCTCTTTTCGCCGGGACCATAATGGATGAAGGTCTGGCTGGCGGCGTCGAAGCGGTCCAGCCCATTGTCGGTGCCCACCCACAGCTGGCCCTGGCTATCGACATGCAGCTCGCCGACCCAGTTGTCGGCCAGGCTGGTCTTGTCGCCCTCGATATTCTTGTAGACGACCATGCGGTAGCCGTCGTAGCGGCTCAGGCCGGACTGGCTGCCGAACCACATATAGCCCTGCCGGTCCTGGGCGATGGCCAGCACCGATTCCTGCGCCAGGCCCTGGTCGACGCTGAGCTGGTCGAAACGCAGGGTGGGCGCAGGCGCCGCCATGGCCCAGCCGCCCAGCAGTAAAATTAACAGTGAGGCAACATCGCAAACACGTCGAAATACCAGCACAATCGTCCTGTCAAAAAAAACGCGAAACTCCGGCAACTGTTCCGGGGGCCGTCTCAAGAACCAAAAAACGCCAGTACATCGTCCTTGCGGGCCTGCGTATCGCGCTGTCCAAGACGGATCAGCTCGTTAGTATACGTCGATTCGAACAATAAATACGATGCCAGCGCCGCGCCGCGCGCTTCGGCCGCGCCGATGCCCGACAACATGGTGCGGATGGGACGCGGCAAACTGCCGATATGCCGGCTGGCGATGGCGTCGAGCCGCTCGGACGGCGCGATGACCAGCAATTCCACCGGCCGCAAGGCCGTCTTGCCCAGCAGCTCGGGCGGCAGCATCGACAAGGTCAGGTTGATGCGGTTCAGACGCTCGATGTCGACAGCCAGGCCGTCGAGGAAGATCGACGACAGCGCGTGGCCGGCGATCTGCGCCAGGCTCGGGTAGCGCGCCGCTTCCGACGCGGCCGGTGCCGGTTCCGTCATGCGTCCCGCGCCCACCACCAGCACCTTGTTCGCGCCCAGGTGGATGGCCGGCGAGATCGGCGCCAGCTGGCGCATGGAGCCGTCGCCGCAGTATTCGCGCTGGCCGCCCACGTACAGGGGCACGGCGGGAAAGATAAAAGGGATGGCGGCCGAGGCGAGCAAGTGTTCCACGCCGATCTGGTCGGGCAAGGCCAGGCGCTGCGTGCGCACCCAGGGCGCGATATCCCCGGCCGTCTGATAAAACGTCATGTGGCGGCTGCCCGAATACGACGACGCCGTCACGGCCAGCGCATGCAGCAAGCCGTCGGCCAGGGCCGCGTCCAGGCGCGGCAGGTCGAGCATGCGGTGCAGCAGGCTGACCAGCGGGGTATTGTCGAGCAGGGAATTGGGCGGCGACGCATGCCACTGGCGCAGCAGCCAGCCGAACGACAGCAAGGACAGCCAGCGCGCGCCCGAGCGTATCACGCCCAGCGAATCGGCACGGTAGACCTGCTCGACTTCGATGTGCTGCCACACGTCGAGCAGCTTTTGCACGCCTTCGCCGAAGTTATCGGCGCGGCAAGCCAGCGCCGTGGCGTTGATGGCGCCGGCCGAGGTGCCGCAGATGATGTCGAACGGGTTGCGCGCCGGCGCCCAGCCCGCTTCCCACAGAATCGCCGAAATCGCCTGCAGCACGCCCACCTGATAGGCGGCACGGGCGCCCCCTCCCGTGAGTATCAAGCCTGTTTTATTTTGCATTCCCATGCCGGCAGATTAGCAGGGTCTTGATACTTTGTGGAAAAGTTTGGAAGTTACTGAGTGCACCGGAAAAGGATGATACAAAGTGTGCAGAACAACATCCAGACAGACTGCCCACGTCACGGCGCCGGACAAAACCGTAGCGAGCGGAAGGGAGAGGTGGCCGAGAAGCGCAACCGTACTCTAGTACGGTGAGCATCGCAGGCCACCTATACCGACGCGCAGTAGGTTTGGTCCGGTGCCCCTAATCGCCTCGGACCATGCCTTCGCGCCGTGGATCGGCGCCGCCAAACCAGAAATCCTTGCCATGCGCATTCAGGCGCATGATGCCCTGCAAGCCGGAATTCTGCTCAATCACGCGCACCTCGTGGCCCATCGCCTGCAGCGCCTCGACCTGGGCGGCCGGCGCGCGGCCCTTTTCCAGCTCCGTCGGACCGTTGCGGCTGCCGAAGTTCGGCAGGCTGATGGCCTGCTGCACGTTCAAGCCCCAGTCCATGGTGCCGACCAGGACCTTGGCCACATAATTGATGATGGACGAACCGCCCGGGGAACCCGTGGCCAGCACCAGCTTGTGCGTGCCCTTCTCGAACACGAGGGTGGGCGACATGGCGCTGCGCGGACGCTTGCCCGCCTCGACCCGGTTGGCAATCGGACCGTCGGCATCGCGCGAATCGAACGAGAAATCCGTCAGCTGGTTATTCAGCAAGAAGCCGTCGACCATCTGGCGCGCGCCGAACGCGTCTTCCACGCTGGTGGTCATCGACAGGCCGCCCCCAAAAGCGTCCACGGCCACCAGGTGCGACGTCGACGGACGCTGCAGGGCATTGTCCATGCCCCACGCCACCTGCATGCCGGGCGGCGTGCCGGGCAAGGCTTTACCCATGGATTTGTCGCCGATCAGGGCGGCGCGCTGCGCCAGATAGGTTTTATCGAGCATCGAAGCGACGCCCTTGCCCGGCAGCGGCACGAAGTCCGTGTCGGCCACGTAGCGGTTGCGGTCCGCGTAGGCCAGGCGCCCCGCTTCCGAAAACAGGTGGATCGCCTGCGCATCGGGCACGCCGTCGACGGGCGCGTACGGGCGGATGTCCTTCACTTCCAGGATGCCCAGCATCTGCGCGATGGCGATGCCGCCCGACGATGGCGGCGGCATGCCGCACACGGTCCAGGCCTTGTAATCGCTGCAGACGGGCTCGCGCACCTTGGCCTGGTAGTTGGCGATATCCTGCGCCGTCAGCTTGCCCGGATTGGTCGGATGCGACGCCACCTTGGCGGCGATGTCGCGCGCGATGCGGCCGTTATAAAAAGCGTCGGCGCCGCCGCGGGCGATCTCGCGCAGGGTGCGCGCCAGCTGCGGATTTTTCAGCACGTGGCCGACAGGCCAGGCCTTGCCCTCGCCGTCATAGAAATACGCGGCGGCGACAGGGTCGCGCTTCAGGGCCTGGTCCCAGGTCAACAGGCCGTTGAGGCGCTGGCTGACGGGAAAGCCGCCGTGCGCGAGGCGGATGGCGGGACCGAACAGGGTCGCCCACGGCAGCTTGCCATGCTCCTTGTGTGCCAGCTCCAGCATGCGCAGCACGCCCGGCGCACCCACGGAGCGCCCGCCCACCACGCCCGTGGCGCGCGAGACGGGGCTGCCGTCGGCATTCTGGAACAGGTGTTCGTCCGCCGCGGCCGGCGCCGTTTCGCGCCCGTCGAAGGCCTGCACGCCCTTGGCCGTGGAGTACAGCAGGAAGGCGCCGCCGCCGATGCCCGACGATTGCGGCTCGACCAGGGTGAGCACCAGCTGCGTGGCGATGGCCGCGTCGATGGCGCTGCCGCCCTTTTTCAGCATCTGATAGCCGGCATCGGCGGCCAGCGGATTGGCGGCGGCGACCATGAATTTCTGCGCCGCCCAGCCACTTTTTTCCGCATACGCGGTGGCGATTTCCGGTGCCTTTTGCGGCACTTCGGCAAATACGGGACTGGCGGCCAACGCCCCCAGCAAGGTCAGGCTCAGCGCCAGCGGCTTCAATGCGATCATGGATTCTCCGATAAAAAAAGGGCGCACAGCCAGGCAAGGCTGTACGCCCCATACGGGGGTATCCTACATCAAATCACGCCACGCTTATTTGGGCTGCATGCGGATCGCACCATCGAGACGGATCGTTTCGCCATTGAGCATGACGTTTTCCACGATGGCCTTCACCAGTTGCGCGTATTCGCCGGGCTTGCCCAGGCGCGAAGGGAACGGCACCATCTTGCCCAGCGCATCCTGCACTTCGGCCGGCATGCCCAGCAACATCGGCGTCTCGAAGATGCCGGGCGCCACCGTCATCACGCGGATGCCGTTGCGCGACAGGTCGCGCGCCATCGGCAGGGTCAGGCCCACCACGGCCGCCTTCGACGAGGCGTAGGCCGCCTGGCCGATCTGGCCATCGTAGGCCGCCACGGAAGCCGTGTTGATGATGATGCCGCGCTCGCCTTCCGCCGTCGCGTCCTGTTTCGCCATGGCGTCAGCCGCCAGGCGGCACATATTGAAGGTGCCCACCAGGTTGATGTTGACGACTTTCTGGAACAGGGCCAGCGGGTGCGGGCCATCCTTGCCCACGGTTTTCACGGCCGGCGCCACGCCGGCGCAGTTGACCAGGCCGCGCAAAGTACCGAGCTTGGTGGCCGCAGCCACCACGGCCAGGCCGTCCTCTTCCGACGTCACGTCGCACTGCACGAACACGCCGTTCAGTTCAGCGGCCAGCGCCTGGCCCGCCTCCGTCTGCACATCGGCCAGCACGACCTTGCCGCCTGCTGCCGTCAGCATGCGCGCCGTGGCCGCGCCCAAACCCGATGCGCCGCCCGTGATGATGAATACATTGTCCTGAATCTGCATGAAAACTCCTGAGTGATAAGGGCCGTGTTCCCGGCGCCTGATGGTTGCATGGTGCCATAGTTACGTTTACGTAAACGTAATGTCGGCGACAATTGTAGCCATTTTTTGCGCAACACAGCCAAAAGTTATGGATAAACGGAGCAGGCCGGCGTTGGAGCGCTCAGCGGGACAGGACGAAAGCACCCGCCGTGATCAGCAGAATGCCGATCACTTTCGGCATGGTGAGCGCTTCCTGCAGCACGCAGCAGCCGATCAGGGTCACCAGCGCCATCGTGATGGCCGTCATGACGGGATAGGCCAGGCTGATTTGCAGCTTTTCCAGCGCCACCGCATAGCAGATGAAACCGAGGGCATAGGCTCCCCCTGCGCCGCCCAGCCACAGCAGGCGGACGATATTCAGGCCGCTGCCATACTGGCTGGACATTTTGATCAGCAAGGTGGCCGCCGCGCTGGCCACTGAGGCCAGCGCGCACCATAGGAAGCCTGCAGAAGCGGAAGTCATCATCGGTAGCAGTTCGGGTACGGTTTCGGGAGAGGGTGCGACATTCTACAGGCTGGCGCCGACCGCCAGCGCCATGCAGGCGGCGATGACCACGAGGCTGACGGGATCTTTACTCACATACAACACGGGATCCTCGTTGACCTCGCCCCTGAAGGCCAGCGTCCACAATCGTCCCAGCCAGAACACCAGCAGGGGCACGATACCCAGCAACAGGTAAGGGCGCGCATACAGCACCAGGATATTTTGGGAATTAAAGTACAGCATGAACACCAGCAGCGAAATGAATCCGCTGTTCACGCCCATGATGCCGATCGGCGCCTTATCGGCCGTCGTATAGCTGCGGCCGCGCGTCTTTTCCTTGCCTTGGCGCTCCAGATTGAATAACTCGCTATAGCGCTTGAGCAGCGCCAGGCTAAGGAAAATAAAGAAGGAAAAGGCCAGCAGCCAGAACGACGGTTCGATATGCGTCGCCGCGCTGCCCCCCAGTATGCGCAAGGTATACAGGATGGCGAGGGTGACGATATCGACCATCAGCAAGCGCTTCAGGTAAATCGAGTACGCGAGGGTGGTGGCGAAGTAAATCGCCACGGCCAGCAACAGCAGCGGATCGAACAGTGCGCAAATGGCCAGCGCCAGGATGGCCAGCAGCGGACTGGCCAGAAGGGCAACGGGCAGCGGCAGGCTGCCGGCGGCTATGGGCCGGCGGCACTTGCTGGGGTGGCGTCGGTCATCGGGCGCATCGAGCGCATCATTGAGCAGATAGGCGCTAGAGGCGCACAGCGAAAAAGCCACAAACGCCACCAGCGCCTGCAGGAAAGTCGGCAGATTCAGCGCATGGCCGGCCAGCATCGGCACAAAGACCAGCAGATTCTTCAGCCACTGGCGGGGCCGCATTGCCTTGAGCAGGGGCGCGCCCCACCCGGTGCGCGGCGTGCCCGCTGGCTGCGTGGCGCCGCCACCCGCCAGCCGGAACGGCGTGCGCGTGACGGAAAGCGCCACGTTGCTGGCATTCCATACCGCGACGTCAACACTGGCATTGCCTATGTAATCAAACCCCCTGGCACCAAACAGTTCGCTCAGTTGATGCGCCTTGTTGTGCGAAGTGAGATTGATCCCGCCCTCGGTGGCCAGCACGCGGTCAAACAGCCCCAGGTGGACGGCGATGGCATCGGCGAAACGGCGCTGCGAACCTGTCGCCAGAATGATCTGGCGCCCTTCGCTGCGCTGGCGCGCAAGGTCGGCCAGCAAAATCTGATCATACGGCAAGGCTTGTGGATCGATCTCCACCATGTCCGCCATTTTTTCCTTGAAGCCAGCCTTGCCGGAAAATAGCCAGAACGGCAAGCGCCAGAGCTGCAGGAAGCGCACTTTGATAAAGATGAGAATCGCTTCCCACAGCAAGTCCGAATGGATCAGCGTACCGTCGAGATCAACCACCAGCGGTACACTCTTCTGTTCACCCTGCGCGTGCAACATCGGTTCGGCCATGATATTACCTTCCCGTGCCGGATGCCGGCATGCGTAACAGCAACCAGGCGCTGTCCCGATCCAGCGTGGGCATGGCTGGCGCACCGACACGCGCACTCAGTGCGCACAACATGAATGCCACGGCAACGGGGATGAACGCGTCAAACTGGCGCCCTTCATTGAACTGTCCCACCATAAAGGTCATGGTCAGCAAACACGGCAGGATAATCAGGCAGCGCCGCAGCGGCGCCGACGCATAGCGCCAGCCGCAGGCGGCCACGAGATACCACAGCAATAAAGGGCCAACGTTCTGTACCAGCGTACGCGGATGGTGCAGGAAGAGATTGATATTGTTGTCAATCTTGCCGCCCTCCCATGCCTGATGAGCTGGCAACACATAAAACATCAGTACGCGCACCAGGCCGTACAGCAGCAGTTGCAGCAAGATCCATCCCGCCAGCGAGCGCAGCTTCATCTGTCCAAGCAAGACAAAGCCGCTCGTCACGATCAGGAAAAGCGTTATCTCGTGATTGAACGTTCCCGCCACCAGCATCGCCACATAGGGCAGCATTTCACGGCGCAGCAGGTGGTAAAGGCAAAAGGAATAGACAAAAATAATACCGATATCGTAAAACGTGTAATAGGTGACCGTGGGCGCCCACATGCACAACACCAGAAACTGCGCCACGAAGGCCAGGTCTCGTCGGATGAAGAGAGCCGCAAAACGCCGGACCGACCACAGCATCAGCACAATGGCCAGTACCTGGGACCAGAGAAAACACTCGATAGCGCCCAGGCGGGGGAACAGGTACTGCAGGACCTGTGCCGGGAAAATGAACATGACGCGGTGCTGGAACGGCGGCGTACCTTTGAATGCCATAATGTCATCGATCATGTACCAGCTTTCCTGCGTGCCGAAACGCAGGAGCATTCCGGCAAACACTGCGGTGTAAATGGCGAACAACAGGTAGTCGAGCCCATCGTCGCTCTTTGCTGCGGGCCGATGCAAACGATACAGGAACACTGCGGCAGTGACGGTGAATGCCAGCCAAAGCAACAGGTAAAAGCTTACCAAGGCATCCATTTTCTGAATATAGAATGCCAGCGGGTGGCGGTCCGCGTGTCCCAGTACCTTATTGAGGACCGACCATGAGCGCCCGTCATAGGCCGCCTCCAGCAGTGCGTTTCCTGCCAAAAAATACCAGGAAAATACAGCCAGGGCACAGATGGAAAACGTGACGAACAAGAGACGAAGATGGGCTGGTTTCATTGTGGATTGCTAACAATACGATGACAACAATAAATTATTAAATATTTATTGTTATTGTTTCATGGTATATACAAAAAAGCAATAATTAAATCCCGGCCACTCATCCTTGATATTTGTTTTTTATCAATATTTAGAAAATGGAGCCGTGGCAGCATGCATGGCGCCCGGCGGCAACGCACAGGGCCTGCCTATTGCTTCCGGCATGGCAGCGCGATGCGCTGGCACCGACTCCTTAGAAACACTGCATGAAAGCGCCATTGCGGTGGCAGATGCGCCCGTTGGCATCGAGCGTGGCGTTGCCCGCGCCGTTGTAGCGCGCGCCGGCAGCGTCGCGGCAGCCGCCCGTGTCGCAGGCACCGATGGGCTGCGGCGCGCGCGGCATCGGCACGGCCGGGCTGGGCGGCAGCGGCGCCATGGGCACGACCGGTGGCGCTGGCTGGGCCGGCATGCGGCCGATCACCTGCGCCACGGAACGGCGCGGCTGCACGGGCGGCGCCGGGCGGCACGGTTCCACCGCGAGCTTGCCGCTGTCGCGCGGGTCGAGCTGGCACACGGGCAGTTGATCGGACGCAGCAGGTTCCTGCGCCCAGGCATCGCCGCCAGCGAGCAGCAGGGCGCCGGCCAGCGCCAGCATGGTTTTTGTCATCGTCTTCATGCCCCCTCCCCAAGCATCGATCATACCGCTTTCATTATTGGCACACACGGCGCCAGATGCCAGCGCGAGTAACACGCACACGCTGGCAGCCGCCATGTCCACGCTGCAACGGTGTTTTATTTCCTTTCAGCACTTTCCTTCTTGCCAGGCTGGCATTACAATAAGAACGATTCTTATTCTCATTCGCGGAATAGGAGCGCAGTTTATTGCATTTTCAATCATTCATACCCGAGCCACCCGGAAGGCAGCCAGGAAAAAACAACATCCGGAAAGTTCACCATGACCAAGCGCAGTCCCGCCTTCCTTCATCCTGTTACGACCCCCCGCCCCATCCATTGCGCCACTCTGCTTCTGCCCTGCCTGCTCTCCTTGGCCGTCAGCAGCGCCTGGGCCGAAGGCAATGTGGCCGCCGATCCCACCATGAACACGGTGGTCGTCACGGCATCGGGCACGGCCATCGACATCAAGGATGCGCCGGCCAGCATCAGCGTCATCACGCGCGAGGAAATCGAGCGCCAGCCCGTGTATGACTTGAATACCCTGCTGCGCCGCATCCCCGGCGTGACGGGCGGCACCAGCCCCGTGGGCGAAGAGTCGAAGATCAAACTGCGCGGCCTGCCAGACAAATACACCTTGATCCTCGTCGATGGCAAGCGCGTCGGCAGCTCGGCCGACACGGCCTACCGTCCCGACCTGGGCCGCCAGGACTTGAACTGGATCTCGCCCGACATGATCGAGCGCATCGAAGTGGTGCGCGGCCCCATGTCGTCGCTGTACGGCTCGGACGCCATGGGCGGCGTGATCAACATCATCACGCGCAAGGTGCCGGGCAAGTGGAACGGTTCGGCCACGGCCAACTACACGCAGCCGCAGGACAGCGGCCGCGGCACGGCGCACCAGTTGGGCGTGAACCTGGCCGGCCCCTTGTCGGACACGGTGGGCATGCGCCTGGGCGTGGGCCAGACGCGCCAGAATCCCGATGAAAAAGCGATAGGCAAATCGGGCGGCATCGGCGGCGAACGCAACCAGACTGTCTCGGGCCAGCTGAACTGGGCGCTGGACAAGAAGCAGAACCTGTCGCTGGACGCCAGCTACGGCAAGCAGCAATCGACGGATTCGACCACGCTCGACGCGGACGGCTACCCGCTGTTCGGCGCCTGGGGCGCGAGCAAACTGATACGCAAGAGCGCCAGCATCGGCTATGAAGGCCGCTGGGACTTCGGCAAGGCCGTGGTCAACCTGTACCACAACGATTTCGACAACGAAGTCGTCGGCACGGTGGCCAAATCCAAGGACAGCACGCTGGACGCCAGCCTGGAAAAACGGGTCGGCTGGGGCGGCATCGAGCAAATGCTGGTGATGGGCGGCCAGTGGAAGCACCAGGAATTGACGAACACGGACACCATCGGCACCGTGCCCACCGATTACCTGGGCAACCCCGTGAGCGGCGCCACCCTGTCCGGTACCACCTCGGCCCTGTTTGCGGAAGATCAGCTGTTCCTGCGCGACAACCTGACGGCCACGGCCGGCCTGCGTCTCGATCACCACAGCAAGTTCGGCAACCACTACAGCCCGCGCCTCTACCTCGTGTACCACCCGGCCCCCGCCTGGACCATCAAGGGCGGCATCTCGCAAGGCTTCCGCGCCCCCAGCCTGAAGGAAAACTCGCCGGCGGCGGCCACGCAGTCGGGCGGACGCGGTTGCGGCAGCCTCAAACCGCTCGGCTACATCACGGGCGGCTGCTACATGGCCGGCAATGCGGACTTGAAGCCGGAAACGAGCACGGCCGGCGAGATCGGCGTGGCGTGGGAACAGAATGGCTGGGACGTGGGCCTGACGTACTTCCACACGGATTTCAAGAACAAGATCGACTACGCGCCGCTGGGTTTTTACCAGAAGCAGTGGTGGACCAAAATGACGAATATCCAGAAAGCGCGCACCAGCGGCCTGGAAGCGACGGCGAATATCCCGCTGACGAAAAACCTGAACTGGCGTAACAACGTGACCTACATGGCCGAGGCGAAAAACCTGACCACGGGCGCCAACCTGCTGTCGACGCCGAAGCTGTCGTGGTATTCGGCGCTGGGCTGGCAAGTCAACGACCAGCTGTTCGGTGAAGTGTCGGCCCAGTACACGGGCAACGAACTCGACGCGGGCAAGCTGGCCGACAAGGCCTACACCATCGTCGACACCGTCGTGTCGTACAAGGTCACGCCCCAGTGGACGGTGCGCGGCGGCGTGCAAAACCTGTTCAAGAAGGGACCGATGGCCGATGGTCTGGTCGACTACTACGTGCCGGGACGCCGCATGTTCGTCGGCCTGACCTCACGGTTCTAATAACGGGGCGGCGGCGTATCGGGCGGCGGCGTGGCGGCATTCGCCGGGACGCTGCTCAGCATCTGCCCGGCGACGGGCACCTTGTGGCCGCTCGCATACATGCATTGCTGGTAGGCATTATCGTAGCGGCGCTGCATGCCATATGCGGAACTGTCCGCCGCGCCCGTGCCTGCCAGCGCGCCGAACAGCAAACCCGTGCCCGCGCCCACGCCGGCGCCATGGCCGCCATCAATGGCGGCGCCGGCCGCCGCACCGAGCACCGTACCCAGCGCCGCGCTGCGCACGCCGCTGTCGACGCTGGCCTGCTGCGCCGAACTGCCGCCCAACTGGCCTTGCGCATAGCCGCGGCACTGCAGATCGTCGCTGCGGAATTGTTCGAAACTCTTGCCCGTGCCGGGCAAGACCATGGCCGACGGCCCTTCCGGCATCACCGTGCAGGCAGCCAGCAGCAGCGGTGCCAGCAGGCCGGCACGCCCCATTAACGCTCTCGTATTCATGTTGACCTCCCCGTCAGCGCACGCTGGTCGGCAGCACGGCACGCCATGCCGTACTACAATTTTTCACGTAGGGATAATAGCCCTGCGGCCGCGCGCAGTAGTACCACATCTGCGCCGTCGGCTCGCCGCCCTGCTCGATGTACACGGGTGCCGGCTGCACCACCACCGTGCGCCCATACGGATAAGGATAGCCATACCACGGGTCGCCATACCACCCCGGCCCATAGCCATACCACAAGGGCGCTCCCACCCAGACGCCCACGTGCGAATGGCCATGAAAGTGGCCGTGATGGCCGTGGAAACCGCCGTGCCGGCCCGGCTCCGCCTGGGCCAACCCGGCAACACCGCCCAATATCAGCAACGCCAGCAGCGCGCCGCCCTTTCTGTTGATGCTGTCCATGACTTCCTCCCGCCTTCCCTGCCAGACTGTGAAGCTCACCTTTTCACTCCATTATTGGCAAGGTGCCGGCACAAGCAAAGGCGCAGTAACAATTGCTCACTTTTGATACGCCGAGGATATGGAGTGCAGGAAAGTTTCACCTGCAGAAAATGCAAACAGCCCCGCGGCGCGGGCCACGGGGCTGCATGGAGTGGCGCGGTCTATTGCGCCGGCAAGCTTTGCACCGGTGTCGCCGGCGCCAAGATGGGCGGCACGGGCGCGTGGACAGGTGCCGGCGCCTTGACGGCCAGCCAGCCCGTGGCCGGCAGCAGCGGCACCAGCAGCAGGGCCACGATATTGATGATCTTGATCAAGGGGTTCACTGCCGGTCCCGCCGTATCCTTGTACGGGTCGCCCACCGTGTCGCCCGTGACGGCCGCCTTGTGCGCGTCGGAACCCTTGCCGCCGAAATGGCCATCCTCGATGTATTTCTTGGCGTTGTCCCAGGCGCCGCCGCCCGTGGTCATGGAGATGGCCACGAACAGGCCCGTCACAATCGTTCCCATCAAGAGGCCGCCCAGCGCCGCCGGCCCCAGCAGCATGCCCACGACGATGGGCACCACGACGGGCAGCAAGGAGGGCACGATCATTTCGCGGATGGCCGACGCCGTCAGCATGTCGACGGCCTTGTCGTATTCGGGCCGCGCCGTGCCTTCCATGATGCCCTTGATGTCGCGGAACTGCCGGCGCACCTCGACCACCACGGCACCCGCCGCGCGGCCCACGGCTTCCATCGCCATGGCACCGAACAGGTACGGGATCAGGCCGCCGATGAACAGGCCGACGATCACCATCGGATTCGACAAATCGAAGGTGATGTGCTGGCCCACGGATTCGAGCGCATGCGTGTAGTCGGCGAACAGCACCAGCGCGGCCAGACCCGCCGAGCCGATGGCGTAGCCCTTGGTGACGGCCTTGGTGGTATTGCCGACGGCATCGAGCGGGTCGGTGATGGCGCGCACGGAGTCGGGCAAGCCCGACATTTCCGCGATGCCGCCCGCGTTATCGGTGATGGGGCCATACGCGTCGAGCGCGACGATGATGCCCGCCATCGACAGCATCGAGGTGGCCGCGATGGCGATGCCGTACAGGCCCGCCAGCTGGTACGAGACGAGGATGGCGACGCAGACGGCCAGCACCGGGTAGGCGGTGGACTTCATCGACACGCCCAGGCCGGCGATGATATTCGTTCCGTGGCCCGTCGTCGACGCTTCGGCGATGTGGCGCACGGGCTTGAAGTCCGTGCCCGTGTAGTACTCGGTGATGTACACCATCAGGCCCGTGAGGACGATGCCGACGACGGTGGCGCCCAGCATCTTGTAGCGCATGGCGTCGTCGGGCCACAGCAGCCACGTGACCACGGCAAAGCCCACCAGCGACAGGCCCGCCGCCCACCACAGGCCCGTGTACAGGGCCGACATGATCTTCTTCCCGGGTGCCGTCTTGACCATCGAGCAGCCGACGATGGAGGCGAGGATGGAAACGGCGCCCAGCAGCAGCGGATAGAGGATGGCCGTGCTGCTGGCCTCGGCCATCAGCAGCGCGCCCAGCAGCATGGTGGCGATCAGGGTCACGACATAGGTTTCGAACAGGTCGGCCGCCATGCCGGCGCAGTCGCCCACGTTGTCGCCCACGTTGTCGGCGATGACGGCCGGGTTGCGCGGATCGTCCTCGGGAATGCCGGCCTCCACCTTGCCCACCAGGTCCGCGCCCACGTCGGCGCCCTTGGTGAAAATGCCGCCGCCCAGACGCGCGAAGATGGAAATGAGCGAGGCGCCAAAGGCCAGGCCGATCAAGGGCTTGATCAGGTCATGCTGGGTCAGGCCTGGCGCGCCCGTCGTCACCAGCAGCCAGTAGAACAGGGTCACGCCCAGCAAGCCCAGACCCACGACCAGCATGCCGGTGATCGCTCCGCCCTTGAAGGCCACGTTCAATGCCTGATTGATGCCCAGGGTGGCCGCCTGCGCCGTGCGCACATTGGCCCGCACCGAGACATTCATGCCGATGAAGCCGCAGGCGCCCGACAGCACGGCGCCGATCAGAAAGCCCAGCGCCGTGTGCAGGCCGAGCAGCACATAGATGGCGATCAGCAGCGCCACGCCGACGATGGCGATGGTGCGGTACTGGCGCGCCAGGTAGGCGGCCGCGCCCTGCTGGATGGCCAGCGCGATTTCCTGCATGCGCGCGTTGCCGGGATCCTGGCGCAGGATCCAGCTGCGCGACACCAAACCATAGATGACTGCGACCACGCCGCAGGCTACCGCAAACCACAAACTGGCTGCCATATCGTCCCCTTCTGTTTTTATCCGACGTCATTGCCGACAGCTGCAGACCGCACCGGGTAGGCGCGCGCAGCCAGGAAAACACGACCTGCAAAAAACTTCAACTACGAAAACGTAAGACATACAGCCATGCTTGCAGTCTGCCTGAAAAGCGGGCACAAAAAAAGCGGACACTGAGGTCCGCTTTTCAATACTGCTTATTCCGCCAGGGCGGCAAATGCGCTGTCGCGGATTTGCTCGACCGGACCGACGCCGGCGATGCGGCGGTATTTCGGCGCGCCTGGCAGGCCGGATTTGGCCCAGTCGTTGTAGTAACCGAGCAAGACCTTGGTCTGGTTGTGGTACACGTCCAGGCGCTTCTTGACCGTTTCCGCCTTATCGTCGTCGCGCTGGATCAGCGGCTCGCCCGTGATGTCGTCGACGCCGTCGACCTTGGGCGGATTGAATTTGACGTGGTAGACGCGGCCCGAACCCGGGTGGCTGCGGCGGCCGTCCATGCGCTCGATGATCGACTCATCCGGCACGTCGATTTCCAGCACGTAGTCGACATTGATGCCGGCATCCTTCATGGCGTCCGCTTGCGCGATGGTGCGCGGGAAGCCGTCGAACAGGTAGCCATTGGCGCAATCGGCTTCCTGCAGGCGGTTCTTGACCAGGCCGATCATGATGTCGTCCGACACGAGGCCGCCCGCATCCATGACTTTCTTAGCTGCCAGGCCCAGTTCGGTGCCTTCCTTGATCGCCGCGCGCAGCATGTCGCCCGTGGAGATTTGTGGAATATTGTATTTTTCTTTGATGAAGTTAGCTTGGGTGCCCTTGCCGGCACCGGGTGCTCCTAAAAGTATCAGACGCATTGAAAAGTTCCTAAAAAACAGATTTTGGATGGTGGTATGTGTAATTATTTTTAGATGATGTTGCTATGGCTATCTTTCCCTACGAAACTTACCACAAAAAATCCCCGGAACGCCAGTTTGCTGTCGAATTGCTATGCCCTGATTGATCAAAGCCAGCAATTAGCGAAGCAGGTGTTTCAAAATGTGGTTTTTTGTGGCAGGCCCCGCATAAAGTTTTTCTCGCGCACGCACGGCGCCTGAAAAACGTTCAGGGCAAGGCAGCCATGGACGTTTTCTCAGGTGGCGTGGCGGTAGTGCGCCTGCACGCGTTCCAGATCTTCCGGCGTGTCCACGCCGGCGGCCGGGGCCGAGTCCGTGACGTGCACGGCGATGGCGTAACCGTGCCACAGCACGCGCAACTGCTCCAGCGCCTCGATCGCTTCCAGCGGCGACGCGGAGAGCGTGGGATACGTTTGCAAAAATGCATTGCTGTACGCATACAGGCCGATATGGCGCAAGGGCACGTAGCCGGCCGGCAAGCTGTCTTTCGACTGGGCAAAGCCGTCGCGGTGCCAGGGGATGGTGGCGCGCGAAAAATACAAGGCACGGTTTGCCTTGTCCAGCACCACCTTGACGACATTCGGATTGAAGGCCTCAAGCACGTCATGCAGCGGATGGGCGCACGTGGCCATGGGGACTGCGGCGCTGATCTGTGCCGCGCAGGCGGCCAGCAGGGCCGGATCGATCAGCGGTTCATCGCCCTGCAGGTTGACGACGACGGCGTCCGGCGGCAACGCGAGCGTAAGCGCCACTTCGGCGATGCGGTCCGTGCCCGACGGATGCTCGGCAAGCGTCATGCACACTTCCACGCCATGCGCGGCGCAGGCGTCGCGGATCGATGCATGGTCGGTGGCGACGATGACGCGCGCGGCGCCGGACAGGACTGCCTGCTCGGCCACGCGCACCACCATGGGCTTGCCGCCCAGGTCGGCCAGCGGCTTGCCCGGCAGGCGGGTCGAAGCCAGGCGGGCCGGGATGATGACGATGAACGCCATCGTTATTCCACTGCGTCTTGCAGGGTGCGCGCTTCGTCCGCCCACATGATGGGGATGCCATCGCGGATAGGATAGGCGAGGCGGTCGGCGCGGCAAATCAGTTCCTGCGCCTTCTTATCGTGTTCAAGCGGACCCTTGCAAACAGGGCAGACCAGGATATCAAGCAGTCGAGCGTCCACGACATTTCTCCACAATTTGTTGGGCCAGCGCGCTATCGATGCGCGCACTGACGGGGACGACCCACAGTCTCGGGTCGTCTTTGAGATATTCAATTTGCGCACATTTTACTGCATCCTTCTCGGTGATCAAGATCACATCCGTGTCGAGGGCAGCAAATGGCTGGTCGAGAAAGTCGTGATGGTCGGGCAAGGGCAGTTCCGCGAAGTCCAGTCCGGCCCCGCGCAGCATGGCAAAGAAACGCCGGGGGTTGCCGATGCCGGCCGCCGCCACAATGCGCTGGCCGCCGGCCGCCAGGGTTTCAAGCGGCATGCGTTCGCTGCGGTCCGTCAAGCGCTCAGCCACCCCGCCATCGAGCCGCATCTGCACCACCAGGCCGCCCTTGGGCGCGACCTGGTCCACCAGCACCGGCGCCAGCTCGGGCGCATTGATCACCGTCACGTCGCGCCGGCGGCGCGGCGATTCGCGCAAGGGGCCGGCCGGCAGCAGCCAGCCATTGCCCGCGCCGCGGCCGTCGAACAGCACGATTTCCACGTCGCGCCGCAAGGCGTAATGCTGCAAGCCGTCGTCCGTGACGAGCACGTCGACGTCCGGGTGCGCGGCCAGCAGCGCCCTGCCCGCTTGCGCGCGGTCGCGCCCCACTATCACGGGGCAGCCGCCGCGCTGGAAGATCAGCAGCGGCTCGTCGCCCACCTGCTGCGGCGTGGAAGCAGCCGTGACGGCGCGCGGCGAACGGTCGGCGCTGCCATGGCCGCGCGAAATGACGCCCGGGCGCATGCCCGCGTCGCGCAAGGCTTGCACCAGCCAGATCGTCAGCGGCGTCTTGCCCGTGCCGCCGATAAAGATATTGCCGACGACGACGACGGGCACGGGCAGGCGCGCGGATTTGATGATGTTGGCGCGATACAGGCCGCGCCGCACGGCGCTCAGGGCGCCGAACAGCAGCGAGACGGGCCACAGCGCGCACGCCAGCGGCCCGCGCGTCAGCCAGGCGCGGGTCAATGTGGTTTCAAGCTTGGCGGGGGAGGATGTGGGCATGAAGGAAGACGTAAAAATGGTGTAGGTCGGATTAGCCGCGCCGCCAGGCGCAGCGTAATCCGACATGCTCGGCTGCGGCTTGTGTCGGCTTACGCCGTTCCGGCTAAGCCGACCTACTTGCTGCTGCCCGCCTGCGCCGCAAACGTCAGCTTTTCATAGCCGGCCAGGCGCGCCGCTTCCATCACGTGGATGACCATCTGGTGCATGGCGAACTGGTCGGCGTTGACCACGACCACGGGCGTCTGCGCGGGCGCCTTGCCGCCGTTGGCCGCCTTGGCCGCGTTCTGCAGGGCGTCGGCCAGGCCGGCCACGTCGCGGAACGATATGGGTTCGCGGTTGACCGTGTAATTGCCCTTGGCATCGATGGTGACGTCGATCTGCTGCGGCTTCTCCTTGGCTTGCTCGGCGTCGGCCGTCGGCAAGGTGATCTGCAGCTCCGTAAACTTGCTGTAGGTGGTGCTGACCATGAGGAAGATCAGGATCACCAGCAGCACGTCGATGAACGGGATCAGGTTGATTTCGGGGTCTTCACGCCCCTTGCCTTTGCGGAAGTTCATTTGCGACCACTGTGGACGATGTCGACGAACTTGACGGCTTGCTGCTCCATGTCAATGACGAAACTGTCGACGAGGGCGCGGAAATGGCGGTAGAAGACGAGGGTCGGCATGGCGATGGCCAGGCCGAAGCCCGTGTTATACAGGGCCACCGAGATACCGTGGGCCAGCTGGGCGGGATTCGAGCCGCTGGCGTTTTGCGAACCGAAGATTTCGATCATGCCCACCACCGTGCCGAACAGGCCCATCAGCGGGGCCAGGGTGGCGATGGTGCCCAGGGTCGTCAGGAACCGCTCCAGCGTGTGGGCCACGCCGCTGCCCGCCTCTTCGATCGATTCCTTCATCACTTCGCGCGGCGCATCGACGTTGCGCAAGGCGGCGGCCAGCACCACGCCCAGCGGCGAATTATCTTCCAGCTTGGCCACCGTGTCCGGCGTGATCTTGCCGCTGCGATATACCTGCACCACTTCATCGAACAGCTTGCGTGGCAATATCTTGGCGCGTCGCAAATACAGCAGGCGCTCGATGATCAGGGCCAGGGCGACGATGGAAGCGATCAACAACAGCCAGATGGGCCAGCCAGCGGCTTGAAATATAGCGAGCAAAAGAAACTCCTGGTAAAGGGAAGGCGATGGACCGCCCGGACAGCCTGTATTGTACCGAGCGCCGAAGACCGATGGCACGTGCGCGCAGGAATGGCGCAATGTAGCGCGTTGCCGCGCCGGCGGCAAGTGGCGGCTGCATGGTACTTGTCCACACGGCGCGGCGGGCCGCTGCTCCAGCGCACAGTTTTGCACACTTTGTGTGGATAAGATTGTGAGCAAGCATGAAGTCCAGCACGCAAGCCCTTGATTTTCATGAAGAATATCGTGCTGCGCAAAATACAGGCATAGCAGCTTATCGACAGTAGTCAATGTCAATAAATTAATACTTGCAGAGTTCTGCACATTTACTGTGGACAAGATTGTGCGCAAAGCCGTGCAATTCATCTAAGTAATTGATTTTAAACAAAATTAAATCAATGAGTAAAAAAGTGGCAGGCAGCGCGCAATCGGCGGCAGAAGGAGCGTCAAAGTTCTGCACACAATCTGTGGACAAGATTGTGCGCAAGCTCAAAGATAAACGCTAAGTACATTGATTTATATCGTTTTTATTGCCGTGCATAAAAATGTAGCAAGGGCTGAAAAGCTGGGTTTTCAGCGTCCGATTTGACTTCAAAAACGCAGTTTTCCACCGCGAAGCCAGTTTCACACATAAAGTGTGGATAAGATTGTGAGCAAGCCGATTGACTCCATGCAAGAGCATTGATTTTAAAGGAGTTTTTTTCAATGCTAAAAAATAAGGCAGCGCAAGCGCCTACTCACGCCCTGGAAAACCCGGAGAAAAGACGAAACGATTTATGCGGTTTTGCACATATTCTGTGGATAAGATTGTGAGCAAGGCGCACGACTGCACGCTAGACCCTTGATCTATATGGCTATTTTTATGCTGCGCAAAATTCAGGCAAGCCATGCCATGGGCATTCCGCTGGCTAAATCCGCTGCCGTGCCAGAGTTCTGCACATTTTTTGTGGATAAGATTGTGCGCAAGGCCATGCATGGCATACTAAGCACTTGATTCCTATACACTTTATTTCCGTGCGCAAAAATGTAGCAAGGCATTTTTCTTCACCGAAAGCAGCCTGCCCGGCCATGTTTGTCCAAGGCAAAAAGTTCCGCACACTTTCTGTGGATAACTTTGTGCGTAAGTGGCAGGGGCTGCACTGATGTGCTTGATATTAAAGGATTTTTTCCCTGTGCACGCAAATCAGGCATGCGGGAATTCTGCATGAAATCAATTACTTAGAAATAGATCTTGTTGTTTTGCACGATATATGACATAAGCATGACCTCGCCGATAATATGTGGACAGCTTTCTTCTTTCCCCTTGCCTGATGATGAACGACACCCCGACTGACAGCGGCTTTGCCGCCCCGCCCGTGCTGACCGTCAGCGCCCTGAACCAGGCCGTCGCGCGCCTGCTCGAGCGCTCGTTCCCCCTGACCTGGATCGCCGGCGAGATTTCCAACTTCACGCGCGCCGCTTCCGGCCACTGGTATTTCACCTTGAAGGACGATGGCGCCCAGGTGCGCGCCGTGATGTTCCGCGGCCGCGCCCAGTTTGCCGGCTTCACGCCGCGCGAAGGCGACAAGGTGGAAGTGCGCGCCCTCGTCACCCTGTACGGCGCGCGCGGCGATTACCAGATCAACGTGGAAGCCATTCGCCGCGCCGGCGTGGGCGCCCTGTACGAAGCGTTCCAGCGCCTGAAGGAAAAACTGGCCGCGCAGGGCCTGTTCGACCAGGAACGCAAGCGCGCCATCCCCATGTTCGCGCGCAGCATCGGCATCGTCACCAGCCCGCAGGCGGCCGCCCTGCGCGACGTGCTGATCGCGCTCAAGCGCCGCGCGCCGCACGTGGGCATCATCCTGTATCCCACGCCCGTGCAGGGCCAGCAGGCGCCGGAAAAAATCGCGCACGCGATCCGCACGGCATCAGCCAGGGCCGAGTGCGACGTTCTGCTGGTGTGCCGTGGCGGCGGCAGCATCGAGGATTTATGGTCGTTCAACGATGAAGCCGTGGCGCATGCGATCGCCGACTGTTCCATGCCCGTGATCAGCGGCGTGGGCCACGAGACGGATTTCACCATCGCCGACTTCGCAGCCGACCTGCGCGCGGCCACGCCGACGGCGGCGGCCGAACTGGCGGCCACGCCGCGCGCCGACTGGATGGCTTCCCTGCGCGCCGACGCAACGGACTTGCGCCGCGCCATGCGCCGCCGCCTCGACGACGCGGCGCAAACCCTGGACCGCCATAGCCGCCGCCTGCTCAACCCGAAGGCGCAGCTGCAGCAGCAGCGCCTGCAGCTGCTGGCCCTGTCCACGGCCATGACGCATGCGGCGCGCGCGCCCGTGAAGCAGTCGCAGTACGCACTGGAACGCCTGCGCAACCGCTGGGCCGCCTTGCGGCCCGACGTCACTGCGCCGCGCGCGCGCCTGGTGGAAGCGCAGCGGCGCGGCGGCGCGGCCATGGCGCAGCTGCTCAGCCAGCGGCGCCACCGCCTCGACGGCCTGGCGGCGCAGCTGGAGCTGTTGAATCCCCAGCGCACCCTGGAACGCGGCTATGCCATCCTGCGCGACGAAAAAGGCGCCATCGTGCGCTCGCCGGCGCAACTGCAGGCGCGCCAGAACGTCAACGTGCGCCTGGCCGAAGGCAGCGCGCAGATCGGCATCGCCAGCGTGCAGGCAACTCTGGAATAAGCGCTGGAATAAAAAAGGCCGGGGAAGCTCCCCGGCCCAACACCTTCCCCTACTGAGTGGACTGCGACTGCAACTGCTCTTTCACACTACCTCATCAAAACTTCATCGACACGCGCGCGCCAAACGTGCGCGGCGCGTTGTAGAAGGCGCCGTAGATCTGCTGCGTCGGCTGGCACGGCATGCCCACGTCCGTGCAGATTTCATTGACGTCCAGCTTGACCGCCTTGTCGGTGGCGTTCTGCACGAACGCTTCCACCGTGTACGCCTTGTTCGCCGGCTGGAAGCGCAGGCTCAGGTCCAGGGTCGTGTAGGCTTCCTGGCGCTTGACGCCCGCATGGCCCGGCACGTCGCCGTTGAATGCGCCCGCGCCCACGTACGACATGGTTTCATAATGCACCGAAGCGCGCGGCGTGAGCTGGCCGCCGGCCACCGTGAAATCATGCTCGTACTGGACGGTGGTGGAAAACTTCGGCGCGTGCTTCATGGTGCTGCCGCCCACGTTCACCAGCGGCGCCGTCGAGCCGCAGGACTGACCATTCGCGCGCGCCGCATCGACGTCGCACGACATGAAGTCGTCATACACGGCCTTGAGCCAGGTGGCGTTGCCCGTCAGGCGGTCGACCTTCGTCGGCCGCCACACCCATTCCGCTTCCAGGCCCTTGACGGTGGCGCCGGCCGCATTGAAGTTGGCGAGCACGCTGTTGACCACCTGCGATTCGAGCTTGTCCTTGTACTTCATCAGGAAGGCATCGAGGTTCAGGGTCAGTTCGCGGTTCAGCAAGTCCGACTTGAAGCCGATTTCATAGCTGGTCAGCTTTTCCGGCTTGGTGGTGGCGCCGCCGTCGCCGATGGCCGGCGAATGGAAGCCCGTCGTCACGGAGCCAAACAGCAGAATGTCCGGCCGCAGCTTGTACTCGATGCGGCCCAGCCAGGTGGCCTGGCCGTATTTCAGGTCGGCCGTATTGTCGCCCGGCGTATTGCCGCAGGCGGCCGCCGTGATGGCGCCGCCGGGCCCGATATTGTGCGTGTTGGCCAGGCCCGTGCCCGGCGTGACCAGCTGGCGCAGCTGGTCGGCGGTCAGCACGGTGGTGCCCAGCGGCGTGTTCGCGGGCCAGTTCGGGCACGCCCAGTTCTGGCCGCCGACGTCGAATTTATGGTCTTTCGTGTAGCGCGCGCCTGCCGTCAGCTTGATCTGGTCCGTCAGCTGCTGGCTGACCTGGCCGAACACGGCTTTCGATTTGAGCTGGCGGTCGCCCTGGATGAAGGACATGGACGAGGCATACTGGCCCACGGTGGGCTGCACGAAAATCACGGCGCCGTTGGCGATATCCTGCTGCACGGCCGCCTGCGAAATCTGGCTGCGGTCGATATCGAAGCGCACCTTGTTCTTTTCATTGAACAGGAACAGGCCGGCCACCCACTGGAACGGCGCATCGTCGTCCGAGCGCGCCTGCAGTTCGTGCGAATAGCTGTCGAACTGCGCCCAGTCGGTGCGGTTTTCCGACTTGAAGCCGGGGAACAGCCCCGCATCGGCATCGTTGCTGTTCTGGCGCTTGTAGCGGCTCCAGCTGCCCAGGTACGTGAAGTCCAGCGCATCCGTCGGCTTGTAATTGAGCTTGCCCTTGTAGGTCAAAATCGACTGGTCCAGGGTGCCCGGCGTGTCGATCAGGGCCGAGCGCAGCTTCTCGCCCGTTTTCGGTTCCGCCGCCAGGTAGACGTTGCCGGCGCCCTGGTCGAGGAAGTAGTCGGCGATGAAGGTGCCGCGCAACTGCGGCGTGAACTTCCACAGCAGCGAGGCGCGCACGCCCATCTGGTCGCCGGCGCCATACTTGGCCGTGCCCGGCATGACGTTCGAGCCGCGGCGGAAGTCCACCGTGCCGTCGTGGCTATCCTTGATGGCGGCGATGCGCAGCGCCACGTCGTCGGAAAACGGAATGTTGATCATGCCCTGCGTCTGCAGGTGGCGGTAGTCGCCGACGGTGATGCCGGCCGAGCCCATGAACTTCGATGTGTTTGGCGCGGCGGAGACGAGATTGACGGCGCCGGCCGTCGAATTGCGGCCGTTCAGGGTGCCCTGCGGTCCACGCGCCACCTCGACGTGGCTCAAGTCGTACATCAGCGCCGTGGCGCCCTGGGGACGCGGCGAATACACGCCGTCGACATAGAAGGCGACGGCCGGGTCGCCCAGCTCCGTGTGGTTGGCCGAGCCCACGCCGCGCATGTAGACGTGCACGCCGCCCGAGTCGCCATGCTGCTCGACGACGAGGCTGGGCACCATGGTGGCCAGCGACGCCAGATCCTTGACCTGATTGTTTTGCAGGGTGTCCTGGTTGAAGGCGGTGACGGCCAGCGGCGTCTCCTGCACGAAGGTATTGCGGCGCGTGGCCGTGACGACGATGCGGTCCATCTGTTCGGCTGCCGGTTTTGCCGCGTCCGTGGCTGCAGCCTCCTGGGCCATGGCGGCGCCGCTGCCCAGCAAGATGAACTGGGCGAAGGTCGCATGCGCCAGGCTGAGGGCGATGGTATTGCGTTTGAGCTGTTGCATTGTTGTTGTCTCCTGTACCGCTGGTTGAATGATGATCACATAGCTCTTTGGCTATTGCTGCACATTTTTTGGGTGTCAATCTGAAGTCATGTCGCCTCCGTGCGGGGTCTATGGGTAGCCACGGCGCGCCCGGCCGTGTCGAATAGAAAGGCATGGCCTTCTTCCGGCGCGAAGCCGATGGTGCTGCCCTGCGCCAGCGCGTGGCGCGCCTCGCCGTGCAGCTTGATGGCCACCACATGCGGGCCGCCGTCGATGCGATCGTCAAGCGTCGCGTGGATGATCTGCGCATCGCCCAGCTGCTCGATCAGGGTCACCGTGGCGCCGTAGCCTTCATTGCGCGGCACCAGGCGCAGGTGTTCCGGGCGTATGCCGACCAGCATGCCCGCCGCGCCGCCAAGCTGGCTGGCCAGGGCCGGGACGGCGGCGCACGGCAAAAAGTTCATGCGCAGCGCGCCGATGAAACCGGCCACGAACTGGCTGGCCGGATGACGATACAGGGCCAAAGGCGCGCCCACCTGCTCCAGGTGGCCGCCATGGAAGACGGCGACCCGGTCACCGAGGGTCATGGCCTCGACCTGGTCGTGCGTCACGTAGATCATCGTCGTGCCCAGTTCCTGGTGCAGCTTGGCCAGCTCGATGCGCGTCTGCACGCGCAAGGACGCATCGAGGTTGGACAGCGGCTCGTCGAACAAAAACACCTTGGGCTGGCGCACGATGGAGCGGCCGATGGCCACGCGCTGGCGTTCGCCGCCCGACAAGGCCTTGGGTTTGCGGTCAAGCAGGTGCGTGATCTGCAAAATCTCGGCCACCTTGCCGACGGCGGCGCGCACTTCGGCTTCCGGCTGGCCCGCCAATTTGAGGGCAAAGCCCATGTTGTCGCGCGCCGTCATGTGCGGATACAGGGCGTAGCTCTGAAAGACCATGGCGATGCCCCGCTCGGCCGGTGCCACGTCGTTGGCCAGCAAGTCGCCGATGCGCAGCTGGCCCGCGCTGATGTCTTCCAGTCCCGCGATCATGCGCAGCAGGGTCGACTTGCCGCAGCCGGACGGTCCCACGAAGACCATGAATTCGCCGTCGTGGATATCGAGATCGAGGCCCTTGACGATTTCCGGGCCGTCGCCGTAGGTCTTGCGGATGCCGCGCAGCGAGATGGCAGCCATCTCAGTGCTCCCCGGCCAGGACCAGCTGGGCCGGTGCGTGGGACGCGCGCTGCGCGGCGATGAAATCGCGGTACCACAGGGCGCTGTCCTTGAAACTGCGCTGCTGCGTGGCATAGTCGACGTACAGCATGCCGAAGCGCTTGGCGTAGCCCGAGTTCCACTCGAAGTTGTCCATCAGGCTCCAGTAGAAATAGCCGCGCACGTCGATGCCCTGCGCGATCACGGCGCGCAGGGCGTCCAGGTGCAGCCGCACGTACTCGATGCGCGGTTCGTCGTGGATCTTGCCGCCGACGGGCTTGTCGGCGACGGCCATGCCGTTTTCCGTGATGTAGACGGGCGGCAGCCGGTACTCGCGGTGCAGGCCGACCAGCAGTTCCGTCAAGCCTTGCGGATAAGTTTCCCAACCCATGTCGTTGACACCGAGCTTGTATTCGGGCTTGCGCGGCGGCGTCTCGGCGCTCATGTAAGCGCGCGTGTAATAGTTCACGCCGAGGAAATCGATGGGCTGTTTAATATCGATGAAATCGTTTTCAAAGATAGCCAAAGCAGAAGCGTCGGCGTGTTTCAGGGCCAGGGCCGGGTAGCGGCCCTTGAATATGGCGTCCATATACCACTGCACCGAGCGCGCATATTCGAGTTCGGCCAGTTCGCGGTCCTGGGCGCTGTCGGTGGCCGGCGTGGCCGTCCACTGATTGAGCACGATGCCCAGTTTCGCCGGCGCATTCACCGTGCGCATCGCCTGTATGGCCAGGCCGTGCGACAGCAGCAGGTGGTGCGACACTTGCACGGCGGCGGCCGGATCGGCCATGCCGGGCGCGAACTGGCCCGTGCCGTGGCCCAGCACGGCCGTGCACCACGGCTCGTTGTGCGTGGCGATGCTGGCGACCTTGTGGCCGAAGCGGCGCGCCACCTCGGCCGCGTAGGCGGCGAAGTGATAGCAGGTGGCGCGGTTGAGCCAGCCGCCCTCGTCCTGCAAGGCTTGCGGCAAGTCCCAGTGGTACAAGGTCAGATGGGCATCGAGACCCTTGGCGGCCAGGGCATCGAGCAGGCGCGCATAGAAATCGAAGCCCGCCTCGTTCCAGGCGCCGGAACCCGCAGGCTGCACGCGCGACCAGGACATGGAAAAGCGGTAGGCGTTGACGCCCAGGCTGGCGATCAGCTCCACATCCTCGGCATAGCGGTGGTAATGGTCGCAAGCCACGTCGCCATTGCTGCCGTCGATGATCTTGCCGTCCGTGTGGCTGAAGGTATCCCAGATGGACGGGCCGCGGCCGTCGATGGCGGCGGCGCCCTCGATCTGGTAGGCGCTGGTGGCCACGCCCCAGGTGAAGGTGGCGGGGAAGTTGGTGTCGATGTCGTCGTTATGCATGGTGGTCATGTCAGTGTGAGGGGTTGAGATAAATGTGTGGATCAGCCTTTGACGGCACCCTGGGTCAGGCCTTCGATCAGGCGCTTCGAGGCGACAAAAAACATCAGCAGCAGCGGCAGCACGGCGATGGCGGCGCCCGTCATCAGCGCGCCCCACTCCGTATTGTTCGGCGCCTGCATGCTGCGCAGGGCCAGCGGGATCGTGTAGTTCTCGACCGAGCGCATGACGACCAGCGGCGTGATGAAATTGTTCCACGAGTTGATGAAGGTGATCAGGCCCAGGGTACCCATGGCGGGGCCGATCAGCGGCAGCACGACCCGCCAGTAGATGGCGAATTCGCCGCAGCCGTCGATGCGCGCCGCCTCGATCAGGTCCTTCGGTATCGCCGTGCCGATGTACTGGCGCATCAGGAAAATCCCCAGCGCGCCGGCCGCTCCCGGCACGTACAAGGCGCGCGGCTGGTCCAGCCATCCGAGGAAATCCATCAGCATGAAGGTCGGGATCATGTTCATGAAGGACGGGATGATCATCGAGGCCATCACCAGGGTAAACAGGGGCCGCTTGAAGCGGAATTCGTACATGGCGAAGGCATAGCCGCCCAGCGAGCAAAAGAACAAAGTCAGGGCGGTGGTCATCAAGGCCACGTAGAGGCTGATGCCGATATTGCGCCAGAACGGCAGGCGCTCCTGCAGCAGTTCGAGGTTGTTCAGCAGGGCCGTGCCGAACCAGCGCGGCGGCGGCAGGCTGTAGATCTCGGCGCTCGTGTGCGTGGCGAAGACGAACATGAAGTAGAACGGCGCGACCATGATCAGGGCGCCGATGGCCACCATGGCGTAGGCCGTCCAGCGGGTGGTTTTCATCGGGCCTCCTTGCGTTCATGACGTTCATTGCGGCTGAAGATGCGGTTATTCACCCAGGTGGTGCTGGCGATGATGAGGAACAGCAGCCAGGAAATGGCCGACGCCGTGCCGAAGTCGCCTGAGGAAAACGCCGTCTTGTAGACGAAGATGGCCGTCGTCATCACCGACTGGCTTACGCCGCTCGATTCGGCCACCAGCACGAACGGTTCCTCGAACAGCTGCAGATTGCCCATGATGGTCAAGGTGACGGCCAGGTAGATCATGGGGCGCAGCTGCGGCAGGGTGATGTACCAGAACTGCTGGCGTGTCGAGGCGCCGTCGATGGTGGCCGCTTCATATAAATCCTTCGGTATCACCTGCAGCGCGGACAGGTACAGCACCAGGTTCCAGCCCAGGTAGCGCCAGAAAATCACGAAGGCGACGGCCGGCTTGATGAACAGCGAGCTGCCCAGCCAGTCGATGGACTCTGACGGAAACAGGCTTCCCACCAGCGGCAGGCTGGCGCACCACTGGAGCAGCACATTGATCTGGCCGTAGTCGCGCGAGAACAGGGTGTTGAAGACCATGGCGATGGCCACGCTGGAGGTGATGAACGGTAAAAAGTAAATGCCGATCACCAGGTTGCGCGAGCGCTTGAAGCTGTTGTGGATGAACGCTGCCAGCGGAATGGCGACCAGGTGCTGCGGCACGCCCGAGGCCAGCGCCAGCCACAGCGTATTGCCCAGCGAGCGCAAGAACCACGGGTCGCTCAAGGCGTATTTGTAGTTGTCCAGGCCCACCCACTGCATGGCTTCCACGCCGCTGGCCGCTTCCCACTGGTTGAACGACAGATAGATGGAAAACAGCAGCGGGAACAGGCTGAAGACGGCGAACAGGATGAAGAAGGGGCTGATGAAAATATATGGCGCCCACTGCTTCATGTTGTAGCGCTTCCTGGCGCGCCGCGCCGGGACGGCGGCGCGCTCGGTACAAGGCATGGAGGTAGTCATGCTGCTCCTAGCGCCGCGCGCGGTGGGTGATCAGGGCCTTGGCGTCGGCCAGCGCCGTCTTGATATCCTTGTTTTGCGCCAGCACGCTTTCCAGTTCCATATTGACGATGTCGCGCGCCACGGCGTCGAACTTGTCGACGCGGATGACGGGAATCTTCGCCGCCGTGTCGCGTGCCAGCAGGCGCGTCTTCTGGCCGCCGAAGTACGCTTGCGGCTCGTCCATCATCGGATCCGCATATGCCGCTTTCAGGGCGGGGAAGGCGCCGATCTCTTTCAGCGAATGCAGCTGGATATCCTTGTTGACGGTCATGAACTTGATGAATTCCCAGGCCTGGGTTTTATTCGCCGCCTTTTTCGGGATGCCGTAGAAGGAGCCGCCGTAGGACGCCAGCGCGCCGGCCGGCAAGTTCGCCGCGCGCCACTGGCCCTTGGAATCGGGCGCCAGCCATTTGGCCAGGTGGCCGCTGAGCCAGGAACCCATCATCTGGCTGGCCACCTTGTCGCGTTTAAAACCTTCGGCCCACTCGCCCGTCCAGGCCACGGTGCGCGCATCGATGCCAGCGATCCTGGCCGCCTTCGCCAGTTCGAAGGCCTTGACGAAGCGGGGCGAGTCGACCAGCACCTGGCCCTTGTCGCCAAAGTAAATGCCTTCGCCATCCTTCAGATTGGCGCGTATATAAATGTCGGCCAGATCGCTGGCGCCGGCCAGTAGATAGGTGCCCGTGGCGGCCTTGAGCTTCTTGCCGGCGGCGATGTAGGACTCCCACGATTGCGTCAGGTCGGCTTCCTTGATGCCCGCCTTGTCCATCAAGTCCTTGCGGTAGAACAAAGTACCCGGCCCCAGGTCGGCCGGCATGGCGCCCAGGGTGCCGCGCGAACTGGTCGCCTGCACGAAGGTGAACGGCACGAACTGGGCGCGGTACTGCCCTGCGCCGTAGGGCGGCAGCAAGAGGTCTTCCATGCCCTTCGATTCGGCGAAGCTGCCCACATAGCGGAAATCGATGGCCATCACGTCGGGCAGGCGCGCGCCGGCCGCCAGCGCCGTCGTCATCGAGTTATGGTGGTCGTCGATCTGCAGGCTGACCAGCTTGACCTTCACTTGCGGATACAGCTTTTCCCACAGGGGCAAGGCCGTCTTGACGGCGCGGTCCAGGTCGGGAAACGAGGCGACGGTAATCGTGGCCGGGGCCAGCGCCGGCACAGGCGGTGCGGCCGGCGGGATGGCGGCGGGCGCGGCGGCCACGCCACAGGCCAGGGTCAGCGCTACCAAAGGGGCGGCGCCAAGGATGCTTGACTTCATTATTTCATCTCCGATTATTGAGCGTCTTCTATCTTGAAAACGTTTTCACAACATGTGTCCATTTAACACCGCAAAGAAAATCAAGTCAACCGAAAAAGTTGTCATTTTTATTGAGGGTAACGTGGAAAACTGAACGCCGTAGCGTGTGTTCTCCTATGAAAAAGGCGAAAATACAAACTGCCGGGCTTGCTGTTGTTTTTTGTGAAAACGTTTTCAAGCGTAGGTCGGATTAGCGTTTCAACGCGTAATCCGACAATATTGTTGGCGGCAGAGGCATGTTCCGGCGCATTGCTGGCCGTGATGTGTCGGGTTACGCCCGCAGGGCTAACCCGACCTACGCCGACCTACCCCGATCTGCGGCGCTATCGGCCATTTATGGTAATCTTTCGCTGAAAAGGTTTTCAGAGCACTGACGACCAGCCATCTTGACACCCAGGAACCGCCTTGAACGATAGCGCCCATGCTGCTCCCCCTTCCACCCTGCTCGACGTGGCCCGCCAGGCCGGCGTGTCGCCCAGCACCGTCTCGCGCATCCTGAACGGCACGGCCAGGGTGTCCGATGACAAGCGCGACGCCGTGCTGGCGGCCATCGCGCACATGAAATTCGCGCCGAACCAGATGGCGCAGGGCTTGAAGAAGGGCCGCTCGATGACCATCGGCATCGTGGTGCAGGATATTTCCAGCCCCTTCTTCGATGAAAGCCTGCGCGGCGTCGACGATGGGCTGAAGGACACGGGCTATGCCTCCGTCATCGTCAGCGGGCACTGGAATGCGCAGGAAGAAGCGGACCGCATCCGTTTGCTGCTGGCGCGAAAGGTCGACGGCATCATCCTGCTGTCGGGGCGCATCTCGGACGAGAGCGTGCTCGATTTCTCGCAGCAGCGGCCCATCGTCTCGACGGGCCGCCTGCTGGCCACGAAAAGCGCCATCGGCTTCAAGCTCGACAACGAATACGGTGCCTACCTGGCCGTGCGCCACTTGATCGAACTGGGCCACCGGCGCATCGCCTTCGTGGCCGGGCCCGCCAACAACACGGATGCGGCCGAGCGCCTGACGGGCTACCAACGCGCGCTGCGCGAAGCAGACATCGCCATCGACCCGAAACTGATGGCGGAAGGCGATTTCCACGAGGCAAGCGGGATGCTGGCCATGAACCACTTGTTTGATACGCAGCAGCAATTCAGCGCCGTCTTCGCCGCCAATGACCTGTCCGCCTATGGCGTGCGCCTGTGCCTGTACCGCAAGGGCATCCGCGTGCCCGACGATATCTCGCTCGTCGGTTTCGATGACTTGCCCGGCTCGTCCTACACGACGCCGCCGCTGACGACCATCCACCAGCCCCTGTACGACATCGGCCGCATCGCCACGGAAGCGCTGCTGGGCCTGATCAACGGCGAAGCCGTGCAGGCGGCCATTCCGCCGCTGGAACTGATCGTACGCGAAACCACGCGGCGCATCCGATAACATCCACAACGGAGAGTATGACGCCCGATTCAGGCTGAACGAGAATCACTACGCCACCGTCATCCGCAACGCGTGCGGGAATCTGCAGCAATGGCGCATCCGCTTTACAATAGTGGCTCGTTCAGCAAGAATGCCTGCTTCAAGCAAGCTTGGCTCAACCCTCCGGCCGCAGGCCGGTAGACTCCGAATACTCACCATAAAGGGACATCACATGGAACATACTCTGCCACCACTGCCGTATGAAATGGACGCTCTGGCGCCGCATATTTCGAAAGAAACCCTGGAATACCACTATGCCAAGCATCACCAGGCGTATGTCACCAACTTGAACAACCTGATCAAGGGTACCGAGTTCGAGAACCTGTCGCTGGAAGAGATCATCAAGAAATCGTCGGGCGGCATCTTCAACAATGCAGCGCAAGTATGGAACCACACCTTCTACTGGAACGGCATGAAGCCGGCCGGCGGCGGCGCGCCTACGGGTGCCGTGGCTGACGCGATCAACGCCAAATGGTCGTCGTTCGACAAGTTCAAGGAAGAATTCACCAAGTCGTGCGTGGGCAACTTCGGTTCGGGCTGGACCTGGCTGGTGCAAAAAGCCGACGGCTCCGTCGACATCGTCAACACCTCGAACGCCGGCTGCCCGCTGACCACCGGCGACAAGCCGCTGCTGACCTGCGACGTCTGGGAACATGCCTACTACATCGACTACCGCAACCTGCGCGCCAAGTACGTGGAAACGTTCTGGGGCCTGGTCAACTGGGACTTCGTTGCCAAGAACTTCGCGTAAGCGGTCCTTGTCAACGTAGGGCAAAAAAAGCCTGCGCCATCCCGCGCAGGTTTTTTTTCGCCTGCTGAAACGCACGGCGCTGCGCTACAATCACTGCCCCGCCACCGCCATCTTCCTCTGCACCGATGTCCGCTCGCCTGCTGCGCCGCCTGTTGATGTTGCCCCTGCTGGCGTGCCACCTGCACGCATGCGCGGCCGCCCCCTCGCCCCTGCTGTCCGACTACACCCACAATGCCTGGGGCGCCTTGCAAGGCGCGCCCGTCGACGTGCTTAAATTCGCCCAGGGCAAGGATGGCTGGCTGTGGATCGCCACGGCCACGGGCTTGTACCGCTACGATGGCGTGCGCTTCGACCGCGTCGACAGCGTGTACGGGCACCGCCTGCCATCGAGCAATGTGCTGGGCCTGGCCACGCCGCCGGACGGTGCCGTGTGGGTCGGCTACCGTCTCGGCGGCGTCAGCGTCTTTCGCCAGGGTGGCGCGCGCACCTACCGCGAAGCGGACGGCTTGCCGCCGGGCGCCGTGTTCCATATCGAGGCAGCGCCCGACGGCGCCATCTGGGTCGGCACGCGCGATGGCGCGGCGCGCCTGGCGCCCGGCGCGGACCGCTTCGTCGCGCAAGCGGCCAACGTGGGCCTGCCCGACAAGCGCGTGTACCAGATCCTGTTCGGGCGCGATGGCACGCAGTGGATGGGCACCATGCATGGCGTCTTTTTCCGCAAGCCGGGCCAGGCGCGCTTTTCCCATGCCTGGCCGCGCACCATGCTCACCAGCATGGATGAAGCGCCCGATGGCGCCATCTGGGCCGTCGACACGCACAGCAATTACTACCGCGTGCGCACCAGCGCGCCGCGCGGCGATGCGCCCATCCGGCCCGACGCCAGAGGCAACGGCATCCGCTTCGACCGCGCCGGCACCATGTGGCTGATGACACCCGATGGCATCGAACGCAAGTTCGACCCTGCCGGCCCCAGTCTGCCGGCCCAGCGCCTGACGCGCCAGAACGGCATCAGCGGCCCGCTGCCGCAAACGTCGTTCCAGGACCGCGAGGGCAATCTGTGGTTCGGCACCTCGACGGGCCTGGACCGGCTGCGACCGAACCGCCTGCAGACCTTGCCCGTCGCCGTGCCCTTCGACCACCCTGGCATGCTGGCGGGACCCGATGGCGACGTGTGGATCGGCGACTACGTGAGCGACGTGCGCAGCTTTACGGCCGACGGGATGAAAAAAGTGATCTTGAAAGGGGCGCTGGCGGCCAGCCACTGGGCGCCCGACGGCACGCTGTGGCTGGGCAACGAGCAGGAGCTGCACCATCGCGCACGCGACGGCACGATGACGCGCGTGACAGCGCCCCTGCAAGGACTCGATCCGCAGGCGCTGCAGCAGGACCGCTCGGGCGCCCTGTGGGCCTCGTTTTCCGGCGGCGGCCTGTTTCGCCTGAGCGAAGGAAAATGGATCGCGAACGGCGGCCTGTCCGGCCTGCCGGCGGTGCTGACCACGGCCATGGCGATCGATGGCGCCGGCACCGTCTGGCTGGGCCATGCCGACAATACGGTCAGCCTGGTGGCCGACGGCCAGCGCGCGGGCGCCGTCAGGCGGCTCGGCGCGGCCGAGGGCCTGCAGGTGGGCACCGTGCTGCAGCTGTACCGCGATGGCGACGCGATATGGGCCGGCGGCGAAAACGGCGTGGCCCTGTACCGCGCCGGGCGCTTCCACACCTTGCGCGGCGCGCGCGGCGCGGCGTTTCGCGGCGTGTCGGGCATCGTGCGCCTGCCGGACGGCGACCTGTGGCTGCATGGCGCGGACGGCATCGACCATATCGGCGCCGCCAGCCTGGCCGCGTGGATGCGGGACGGCAGCGCCGTCGCCTCGGAACGCTTCGACGCACTCGACGGCTTGCAGGGCCATGCTTCGCAACTGCGCCCCGTGCCTTCTCTGATCCATGCGCCCGACGGCAAGCTGTGGTTCTCCACCTCGGCCACCATCGCCATGCTCGACCCGCTGCATATCCGCCGCAATCGCCTGCCGCCGCCCGTGCAGATCCACAGCTTGCTGGCCAATGGCGCGCGTTACGCGCTCGACGATGGCAAGCCGCTGCAGCTGCCGCAAGGCAGCAAGACCCTGCAGATCGGCTTCACGGCGCTGAGCCTGTCGATGCCGGAACGCGTGCGCCTGCGCTACCGGCTGGCGGGCGTGGACGCCGGCTGGCAAGAGGCGGTCGGGCGCCGCGAGGCGTACTACACCAACCTGGCACCGGGCAGCTACCGCTTCGACGTCACGGCGGCCAACGAAGACGGCGTGTGGAACACGCAGGGAGCCAAGCTCGACATCGTCATCGCACCCGCCTTCGTGCAGACGCCGTGGTTCGTCGTGCTGCTGGTGCTGGGCGCCGCGCTGCTGCTGTACGGCGGCTATGTGCTGCGCATCCGCCATCTGACGCGCAACATGCAGGAACGGCTGCAGGAACGCTTGCAGGAGCGGCTGGCCGAACGCTCGCGCATCGCCCGCTCGCTGCACGACACCCTGCTGCAAAGCGTGCAGGGCCTGATCCTGTCGTTCCATGCGCATGCGGACATGCTGCCCAAGGGCACGCGCGAACGGGCGCGCCTCGACGGCACCCTCAACCTGGCCGACCAGCTGCTGATCGAAGGCCGCGACCAGATCATGGACTTGCGCGCCTCGGCCGAACCGGACGAACTGCGGCTGGCGCTGCAGCAATTCGGCAAGGGCCTGGCCGAGCACCGCGCGCACGCCTTCACGGTGCACGTCAGCGGCAGCTGCCGGCGCCTGCAGCCGCGCGTGCATGACGAGGTCTATGCCATCGCGCGCGAAGCGCTGTTCAACGCCTCGCGCTATGCGGAGGCGGCAAACATCGTGCTGGAACTCGACTATGCGGAGCAGGCATTCACCCTGCGCGTGCGCGACGACGGCTGCGGCCTCGATGACGCCGTGGCGCAAACGGGCCAGCGGCCCGGCCACTGGGGCCTGGTCGGCATGCGCGAGCGCGCCGCCGGCATCGGGGCCAGCCTGCGCATCGACAGCCGGCCCGGCGCCGGCACGCAGATCGAAGTGAGCGTGCCGGGCCGCCTGGCCTACTGACGGTGCCGGCGGGGCTGACGGAGCACGCCCGCAAGCGTCCGCGGGCGGGAGAGAAAATGTTATACGATGCGCAAGAGCGCCGTCTTGCTCACCGATCCTGCCCCACCACTTTCTGAAAGCCCGCCATGAAAAAATACATGCTTGCCCTGCTCGTGTTTGCCTCCGGTTCCGCCTTCGCCAACTCGGCCTGCGACACGCCGCGCAACGACTTCGACGGCCTGTATTGCCTCAACAAGGTGTACCAGGAAGCGGACAAGGAACTCAACGCCAACTACAAGACACTCGCCGCCAAGCTCGATGCCGGCGGCAAGCAAAAGCTGAAATCGGGCCAGCTGGCGTGGATCGCCAACCGCAACGACGCCTGTTCGAAACGCGAATCGTCGGGCTTCTATGTGAATCTCGATTGCGCCACCAAGACCACCATCGAACGCGCGCAATTCCTGCAGGACCGCGTGCGCGAATGCGTGAGCGCCGGCTGCCAGAACAGCAAACTGTGATGTAAGTCTGCGCCAGCGCAAACGGGAGCGGGCGGCAAGCGCCCATACTGGCCGCTCCGATGTTTCCCCGTTTGTGCCATGAGCAAACTCATCGATATTTCCCTGGACCGGTGGGACGCCAGCGGCAGCGCCGCGCAGCAGGCGGCGGCGCTGCAGGCACTCGAAGATGGGCAAGTCGTGCTGCTGCCCCGCCTGGGCTTTTCCCTGCAACCGGAAGAGCATGCCCTGCTGAACGGCGCTGTGGGTAGCGCCAGCAGCGCCAAGAACATCAGCTGGGAACCGTCACGCGGCGTGCGCGGCCACGGCGATGCCTGCGATGCGGCTCTGCTGGCCGCGCTGATGCAACGTTATGCGCAGCACACGCAGCGCTTGCTGGCCGGCTTGTTGCCCGGCTATGTTCCCCATCTGCAGCAAGGCAAGGGCAGCTTTCGTCCCGTGGAAATCGCCGGGCGCATCACCTCGTGGCGCAAGGACGATACGCGCCTGCACGTCGACAGCTTTCCTTCCTCGCCCACGCAGGGCCGGCGCATCCTGCGCGTCTTCAGCAACATCGATCCGCGCGGCGCGCCCCGCGTGTGGAAACTGGGCGCGCCGTTCGAACAGGTGGCGCAGCATTTTCTACCCCTTGCAAAGCGTCCGCAACCCGTGCTGGCGGCGCTGCTGCACCGGCTGCGCATCACCAAGTCGCGGCGCACGGCCTACGATCACTACATGCTGCAGCTGCACGACGCCATGAAGGCCGATCTCGATTACCAGGCGCAGGTGGAGCAATACACCCACGCATTCGCGCCGGGCCAGACGTGGATCGTCTTCAGCGACGTCGTATCGCACGCGGCCCTGCGGGGACAGCATGCGCTCGAGCAAACCTGGCTGCTGCCCGTGCGCGCCATGGCCGCCCCCCACAAATCGCCGCTGGCCATCCTCGAGCGCCAGTTGCAGCGGCCGCTGGCCTAGTCTGGCCTGGGCTCGCGCTCCGATAAAAGCGGATTCAGGCCGGCAAGCGGACCGCCTTGAAGCGCCGCCAGGCCTTGTGCATGCGGCCATCGCTCCCGTCCGCCTGCGCGCGCGCCGCCAGATAGCCGCGCACGAAGGCCGCGTGCAGCCGCAAGCCGTCCTGGGCGGACTGGTCAGCCTCGTCGGCCTCGCCAGCCTGAACTTCGGGCAATTGCTGCAGCAGCCGGTCGGCCACCTGCACATCGTTGAGCCAGCCCAGTTCATCCTGCAGGGCCGACAAGCGTCCCACATACGGTTTCACGGCCCGTCCCGCAAACAGCGAGGCAAAGAATTCCGTCGCATAGCGCGTCTTCTTGGCCGCGATGCGCACTTGATGGCGCTGCTGCGGCGTGGCATGCAGCAGGCGCTTGCCGCGCTTCATCAGGCGGCGCTGGTCCTTGCGCAGGGTGGCGCGGGCAAACGGCGACACGCGCGCATCGAGGCGCCGCAATTGGCGCGCGGAACAGCCATCGCGCCAGGCGCGCGCCTGCAGCCAGCGCTGCAAGCCCAGCATGCAGGCCGTGTAGCGCGCCGAGGTGACGGCCTGGGCGGCTTGTTGGTGCTTGAGCCGCGCCTGCGCGTGCGCCGCCTGTGCCAGCGCCGCCGCATCGGCCTGCGCCTCGCCATCGAGCTGCGCCAGGGTATTGCCAGCCAACACATCCCAGTCGCGCGCCTCGCCCAGCGCGCCGCCCAGCCAGTCGAGTTCGGCCTTCAAGACGTCCGGCAAGGCCAGCAGGGACTTGAACATGCCCAGCGCCGAGCGCAAACGGCGCAGTCCCACGCGCATCTGGTGCACGCTTTCCACATCCTCGCCCGCCGCCACGCCATCCTGGTTGCCGCTGACCTGTTCCAGGCAATTGCCGGCGATGGCCACAAACACCTGCTCCACCGACATGGCCGCGTCCAGCGCCAGCGGTTTCGCCTTGACGGCTTGCAAGGGGGTCGATGCCGCCAGGCGGTAACCGCGTTCCGCCTTGCTCATGTGGCCCAGCTGCAGCGGCACGTCCCGCAGCAGCGCCAGCGCCACGTCGAACAGGCTGGAAGCTTGCCCCTGCTTCAATTCCAGTTCGACCTCGCTGACGGGCACGCTGTATACGGTACCATCGGCACCATCGGCCCCATCCGCGCCGCTTTCAATGACACCCTGGTCCAGCACGCATTCGATCTGGTCGCCCTGCGGCGTGCGCAGCTGCCAGACGGTGCGCTCGATGCGCGTGATAAACACGGGCTGCAAGGCGTCGCGCACGGCGTCCCGGCGCAGCAGCGCGCGGATGGGCTGCTTGCGGCCGATGGCCGAGTCGAGCGCGGCCAGATCCGGCTGCGGCCCCGGCACGTCACCTTCCCATTCATGGCGGCTGTGCAGGCCGCCGTTGACGGTGCCGCCCGCCTTCAGGGTTTGCACCCAGCGCCCGTCCACCTGGCGCACGCGCAAGCCCGCATGGTGGCGGCACAGCTGCAAATCGGGCGTATCGACATAGATATCGTGCATCTGCAGCACCTGCGGCGCACCTTGCGCAGCCTGCGCCAAGAGCGGGTGGGCGCGCAGACGGGGCGCGTCCTGCGGCGCCAGCAGCAATTTCAATTCGATTTCCATGTCCGCTCCTTGCGAGATTCCTGAACGCCCATTGTAAGGCGCGTCCCGCCGCGCGCAAGGCGCACGCACGCACACCTTGATTTTGCGCCAAAATAGGCGATTCATTTACAAGGAGACGCCATGACCTATCACGCCGCCGAGAACCGCTACGACAGCATGCCATACCGCACGTGCGGGCGCAGCGGGCTGAAATTGCCGCTGCTGTCCTTGGGACTGTGGCATAACTTTGGCGACAGCAACAATCTGGCGTCGCAGCGCGACATGCTGCGCACCGCGTTTGACCTGGGCATCACGCATTTCGACCTGGCCAATAACTACGGCCCGCCGTACGGCAGCGCGGAAAGCAATTTCGGCAAGCTGCTGCGCGACGATTTTTTACCGTACCGCGATGAGCTGATCATTTCCACCAAGGCGGGCTGGGACATGTGGCCGGGCCCGTACGGCCAGGGCGGCGGTTCGCGCAAATACGTGCTGGCCAGCCTGGACCAGAGCTTGCAACGCCTGGGCCTCGACTACGTCGACATCTTTTACTCGCACCGCTACGACGCCGACACGCCGCTGGAAGAAACCATGGGCGCGCTGGCGACCGCCGTGCAGCAGGGCAAGGCGCTGTACGTGGGCCTGTCGTCGTATTCGCCGCAAAAGACGGCCGAGGCGGCCGCCCTGCTGAAGGAATGGAAAGTGCCGTGTTTGATCCACCAGCCTGCCTACAATATGCTCAACCGCTGGATCGAGGAAGACGGCTTGCTCGACACCCTGCAAGAGCAGGGCATGGGCTGCATCACGTTCACGGCGCTGGCGCAGGGTTTATTGAGCGACAAATACCTGGACGGCGTGCCGCAGGATGCGCGCGTCAACCGCCCCGGCGGCGGTTCGCTGACGCAACAGCACTTGAGCGCGGAAAACCTGGCACGCGTGCGCGCCCTGAATCAGATCGCCGCGCAGCGGGGCCAGACCCTGGCGCAGATGGCGCTGGCCTGGGTGCTGCGCGATCCGCGCGTCACTTCGACCCTGATCGGCGCGAGCAGCAGCGCGCAAATCCGCGAAAACGTGGCCGCGCTGCAGCAGTTGTCATTCACGGCCGACGAGCTGGCCGCCATCGACGTGCAGGCGCGCGAAGGCCATATCAATCTGTGGGAAGGCCCGTCGCGGGCCACCTGAGGATCATCCCGCGCTTGTGGCGGCGGCAGCCAGCAGGTAGACTGCCGCCTCCCACGACATCCGCGACAAGGTTCCATGCAAGCCATCCCCGCCATCACCGTCTGTTTACTGCTTTCCTGTGCGGCCCCTGCCAGCGCGGCCAATTATTGCGACTCGCCGCAATGGTCGATCGTGCATAACAAGAGCTACGACGAGGTCATGCAGATCGCCACGAAGCGCGACAAGATCCGCGACGCCGAATGCAGTTTTACCGATGTGATCCTGCGCATCCAGAACGAGGAGGCCGGCATCGGGCGCTATCCGGGCATCCTGCTCATCGCCGACGCGCAGGATGAACGCTTCGTCGTCACCAGCCGCGTCGGCGCCTACACCATCTTCAGCTACCGCTATAACGACAAGCGCCTGCTGCAGTTTGCCATGAAGGATCACAGCTGGGAGGAAGGCGAAGCGTTCCAGGCCGGTGCCTACAAGATTACCGGCACCAAGGAGTTCAAGACCATCACGGGCTTTCCCACCACCTTGCTGGTAGCACAGACTTTCCAGTTTTACGGGCCCAAATAGGGCGGCAGCAGCGCGCCCAACTCCTGCGCCACTTGCCGGCGCCGCTCGGGCGTGGCGAACACGCCCACCGCCACATGACGGGTAGCATCACACATATCGTTGATATGTATCAATTGGCGCGACCCTTGCGGCACTTCGACGCGCGTGCGCCATGGCGAAAAGTGGTGGCGCCGGCAGCGGCCGGCGCTGACCTGTTCGACGATCAGCTCGCCGTCGCGCAGGGCGATGTGTTCATAGTCGCGCGCGTGGCGCAGGTAGTGCAGCAGAGCGGCGGCCACCAGGCCCAGTTCGGCGAACGAAAAGACGGGAATGGTCCAGAGGCCGCGCAGCGCAAAGGCGGCGGCAATGACGAGGGAAAACAGGCATAGCAAGCCATAGGCGCGCAGCAACTGGCGCGCCGTCAAGGCACTGTGGCGCGCGAGCAGCCATTGCGGCTGCTCGCGCGAGTGATCGCGTGGCATGGCGCCTCCCGCACTATCGCTCCATCACCGCGGCGGCCTTCGCCGCCGCCAGGTTCCGCCAGATCGTTCAGCCAGCGTGCGCCCGGGTCAGGCGCCCATCCTCACCAGCGCGTGGCCCACGTGCTGCCACCAGTGATCGCGCGACTTGACCTGTTTCAGGCAAGACGTGTCGATTTCCGTCGGAAACACGCGATCCTGGCACGCCTTCGTTTCCAGGGCATAGCGCTGGTTTTCCGCCGCCGCCAGGGCCACGATCAGCCAGAACGCCAGCGCCAGCAAGACCACCAGCGCACTCCAGGCCAGGTGATTGGTGTTACTTTTTTCGCCAAAAAACTCGCGCGGCCGCGTCTCGCGGTACATCGACATCAAGCCTTTTTCTTTCTCTTCCGACATCTGCGTTTGCATCCTCTGACATCCTATCCTGTGCCGGCCGGCTGGCCATGGCGGCGCGCACGCCGCCTTGCCAGCATTTTACGCTGATGGCGCCAGAACGGCGGCAATTTGCGGCCGGCCGCCGGCATCAGGGGCGCGGCGCTGGCGCCTGGGGAACGCCGGGTTCGCCATCGCCCTCATCTGCGGGCCGCACGGGCGCCAGGCTTTCCACATGATCGACATCGATATCGCCGCCGTCGGGCGCCGTACTGCGCGGCTCCACGCCGGCCCGTTCGCCCGTGCCGGCCGCATCGCTGTCGTTATCGAGTTCTTCCGCATCCTGGCCGGGCACGCCCTGCATGTCGCTGCCGCTGTCGGAACTGTCGCTGGGACCGAGCGCGCCCTTGCCATGGCCGGAGCCCAGAACGCGGTCGGGCGTGACGGGCAAATTGTCCGGATCGAGTGTGCTGCTGCTCATGGCTGACTCCCGTTAACAAAAAAACCAGCTTACTCTCCTGGCCAATCGAGCGGCGCACGCCTGCCCGACCTTTTCCGAGGGGAAAATGCGGCGGCGCACAACTATTTTCATAAATTACTTCACAAATGTACTATTCATTGCTATAGTTAATCCAAGTAAGCATCTTCTCATCCAGAAATTGCTTCATCGGCGGCACGGCGCCCACCAGCGCCATGCCGCCGAACCGACCGGTACGTGGCGATCCGGCCCATCCACCCAGCCATCATGCACATTTTGGAGTCTTATCATGCAAGCCAAATCACTCATCGCAGCATTGTTTGCCATTACCACCGCTACTTCGGCGTTTGCCCAGAGCGCCGCGCCTGCCGCTGCCAGCCAGCAACTCACGCGTGCTGACGTCACGGCCGAATACATCCGTGCCCGCAACGCCGGCGAAATCGCCACCAGCGAAGTCGACTATCCGAAAACGCCGGCCACCGCCGCCAGCAAAGTGACGCGCGAACAAGTCATGGCCGAGTTCTACGCCGCCCGCAAGGCTGGCCTGATCCCGCAAACGGAAGCGGACTTTGATGTCGCACAAACGGCCAAGCACGTCGTGCAATAAGAAACCAGTCAGCCGGTTTCAGTCAGTAACAACTCAGTTGCGGCGCAGCACTCGGGCCACTCCCGAAGCTCCCCGCGGCGAGCTGTGATACCCCAGCAGCACCCCCAACACTACCTCTCCCGGAGTCCCTGCATGTCCCTGCACCGCCGTTTGCTTGCCGCCAGCCTGATCCTTGCCTTGAGCGCTTGCGCCGACATGGGCCATATCGCGCCGCAATCGGCCATGCTCGACGCCAACAAGCTGCAGGCGAGCCAGGCTATGGATGCGGCCGCCAGCGCCGCCATACAATGGCCGCGCACGCAATGGTGGCAAGACTTGCACGACCCGCAATTGAACCGTTTGATGGACCAGGCGTTGGCCGACAGCCCCACCCTGCGCGGCGCCCAGGCGCGCGTGCGCCAGGCCGAGGCGCTGGCCGGCGCGGCCGAGGACAAGACCCGCCCGCAGGCGGACGCGAACGTCTCCATCAACCGCGAACTGTATTCGCAGCACGGCAGCACGCCGGCGCCGCTGGCCGGCAACTATGCCTGGCGCAACCAGGCCACCGTCACGGCCTCGTACGACCTGGACCTGTGGGGCCGCAACCGCGCCGCCCTGTCCGCCGCCCTGGGCGACGTGCAGATGGCGTCGGCCGAATCGCAGATGGCCCGCCTGGCCTTGGAAACGGCGCTGGTGCGCACCTACATCCAGCTGTCATACGAATTCCAGCTGCAGGACGTGATCGAGCGCAGCCTGGCGCAGCGCGCCCGCATCCTCGACATCACGCGCCAGCGCAAGGCAGCCGGCATCGGCACGGACATTGACGTGGCGCAAATCGAAACCACCCTGCCCGCGGGACGCCGCCAGCTGGAGCAGTCGGCCGAGTCGCTGGCCCTGCTGCGCAACCAGCTGGCGGCCCTGGCGGGCAAGGGTCCGGCGGCCGGCGCGGCGCTCACGCGCCCCGTGCTGCGCCTGGACCAGCCGCTGGCCATTCCCGCCGCCCTGCCGGCCGACCTGATCGGCCGCCGCCCGGACATCGCCGCCCAGCGCTGGCGAGTGGAAGCGGCGGCGCAGCGCATCGACGCGGCCAAGGCCGAGTTTTACCCGAACGTCAACCTGGTGGCGTTCGCCGGCTTCCAGGCCTTCGGTTTCAGCCACTTTCTCGACGCCAACTCAGAGGTCCGCGGCGCCTCTCCCGCGCTGAGCCTGCCCATCTTTGCCGGCGCCCGCCTGCGCGCCCAGCTGGGCAGCCAGACGGCCGTGTACGACGGTGCCGTGGAGCAGTACAACGCCACCGTCATCAATGCCATGTCGGATGTGGCCAACGCCGTCACCCGCGCCCAGTCGCTGGCCAAACAGCATCAGCTGACCGTGCAGGCGCTGGCCACGGCGCAGCGCGCGCGCGACCTGGCGGAAAAAGCGTACAAGGCGGGCATGAGCGACGCCATCGCCATGCTCAACACGCAAGTGGCGCTGCTGGCGGAAGAACAGCAGCAGGCGCAAAATGGGGCGCGCGAGCTCGATCTGTACGTTTCCTTGATGAATGCATTAGGAGGCGGCATCTAAGCTTGCAATCCTGGCATTGCCCTAGCCCAACAAGATACAATCGGAACTTTATTCACACATGAAGGAATATGACATGACCGCTTTTGACGCCACCTCCAAGCGGCTGCAAAACATCCGCACGCGCATGCCAGGCTTCCCCATGGAACTGATGCGCCTGCTGCGCATGACGTACCACATCCAAAAAGGCATGAAGGACTTGACCAATGCCGCGCTGAAAAAGCACGACCTGGTCGATGCCAGCTACATGGTGCTGGCCGTGCTGTACGGCACGGACGACGAAACCTCGAACGCCTGCACCCTGGGCATGGCGTGCCATGAAAAGCCGGCCAACCTGACGCGCGTGTGCAACGACCTGGAAACGCGCGGCCTGATCCACCGCGGCACGCGCCCCGGCGACCGCCGCTCCGTGATGATCTCGCTGACCGACAAGGGCCGCGCGCTGATCGAAACGGCGCTGCCCGACGTGTACCAGGAAACCTCGGCCCTGTACGACGGGTTCACGGAAGAAGAGCTGCAAGTGCTCGACAAGCTGTACATGCGCCAGCTGCGCAACCTGAACAATCTCAACAACCAGAACTGATAGCCTATCGATGACGCCAGCCACAGCAACAAAACCCACATATGGCCCCCTGAACCGGGCGGCCCACTGGCTGGCGCTGGCGCTGCAGGACTGGCGCGCGACGGAAGGCGAACGCTGGATCTACGTCGGCAAGACTCTCATCGCATCGTTCTGCGCGCTGTGGCTGGCCTACCGCCTGGGCCTCGATTCGCCGAGCACGGCGATGACCACCACCATCATCCTGGCCCTGCCCAGCAGCGGCATGGTGCTGGAAAAAAGCTTTTACCGCCTGTGCGGCACTCTGCTCGGCTGCACGGCCGCGCTGACCCTGATCGGCCTGTTCCCGCAGCAGCCCGTGCTGCTGTTCGCCGGCCTGGCCCTGTGGGTGGGCCTGTGCACGAGCGGCTCGGCCCTGCACCGCAACGCCCAGTCCTACGTGTACGTGCTGGCCGGCTACACGGCCTGCATGATCGTGCTGCCCGCCATCGAGCAGCCGATGCAGGTGTTCTCGCTGGCCGTCACGCGCGTGGCTGAGGTGAGCCTGGGCATCATCTGCTCGGCGGCCGTCTCCAGCGTGCTGCTGCCGCGCCACCAGGGCACGCAGGTGATGCGCACGGTGCAGGCGCGCTACGGCAAATTCCTCGCCTTCTGCCATGACGTGCTGCAGCAAAAGCTCACGCCGGCGCAGGTGGAACTGACGCATTTGCAGTTTGCCGCCGACGTGGCGGCGCTGGAACTGGGGCGCTCGGCCGCGCTGTTCGAAGTCACCAGCAAAGTGAGCCACGTGCGCGCGCAGAACCGCAAGCTGCACGCCTTCAACGCCACCTTCATGACGGCGCTGACCACCTTCTATACCTTCCACCGCCTGTTCGACCGCCTGCAGCGCGATGGCGAAAACCAGGTCATGCAGGCGTGCGCGCCCCTGTACGCCATCGTCGCCGAGGCGCTGCAGACGACGCCTTCGCAAGACTCGCTCGACACCATGCAGCGGCATTTGCAGGCGGCGCTGGCGCAGGCGCGCGCGGACATCGACGGCGCTGCCATCGCGCATGCGCAGCGCATCGATTTCGACACCGTGTGCGAGCTGCTCGAGCGCTTCGCGCGCGACATGAGCCGCTTTCACGAAGTGTATTTCAGTCTGGTGCACGACACGCCGCTCGACGTGAGCACGCCGCAGGCATATGCGCCGAAGACGCCGCCCGCGCTGGTGCTCGCCAGCGGCGCGCGCGCCGGCATCAGCCTGGCCCTGCTGGCGCTGGGCGCCTACTTCCTCGCCTGGCCCTACGCCAGCACGGCGATGCTGATGGCGGCCGTGTTCTGCGCGCTGGCCTCGTCCTCGCCGCGCCCCATCATGATGATCCGGCAAGTGTTGACGGGTTTTTTGATCGCCATGCCCCTGTCGCTCGTCTGCGTGTACTTCGTGCTGGTGCACGGCGACGGCTTCCCCATGCTGGTACTGAGTTTTGCGCCCTTCCTCGCCGTCGGCCTGTACCTGATGACGAATCCGGCCAAGCTGGGCGTGGGCCTGGGCGTGTCGACTTTCATCACGCAGATGGCGCCGACGAATCTGATGCACGTCGACGGCGCGGCCTTTTTGAACACGGGCATGGCGCTGATCGTCGGCCTGATGCTGGCCGCCCTCGTGTTTGCCGTGCTGCTGCCCGAGCACACGATGGGGCACAAGGACCACATCGGCCCGGCCCTGTGGCGCGAAGCGCTGCAGGCGTGCACGGCCCCGGCGCGACGAGTCAAGCACCGCTTCGACAACCGCGTGCGCGACCTGCTCAGCCAGCTCAATGCGGCGGCCGGGCCGGCGCCGGGCGAGGCCACGCGCGCCGTCGTGCGCCAGGCCCTGACCCTGCTGGAGATCGGCCATTCCGTGATCGAATTGCGCGAACTGATCGCGACCGCCCGCCCGGGCGCCACGCGCCATGCGCTGCAGCAGTGCGTGGACGGCATCGCCGGCTGGCTGCGCACGCGCGGCGATGCGCAACTGCAGGCGGCGCTGGCGGCCACCCTGCAGGCGGGCGCCGTGGTGCGCGCGGCGCAAACGCAAGCCGATGCGACAGCCGAACGCAGCGCGCGCCTGCAGACGGCGCTGGCCGACCTGCATTCCATCTACACCTCATTACTCGACCATATGGCGCCTGGCGCCGGAGACCACCATGCCGCGTGAATTCGCCCTGTTCGGAATTCTGATTCCTACCCTGCTGCCCCTGTTCATCCTCAGCATCGGCCTGCAAACCCTGCTCGACCGCGTGCTGGGCTGGCTGGGCGTGTACCGCATGGTGTGGCACCCGTCGCTGGCGCGGCTGTGCATCTTCATCGCCATCTTCGGCGCGCTGGCTCTATCGCTTTACAAATAAAAAAAACTGTTCAACCTGATCAAGGAAAGGCTGCCGACATGGTAAGCAAACTGACCCGCTATGCAATCACCCTGCTGCTATTGGCCGCAGCCCTGTGGATAGGCAAGACCGTCTGGGACCGCTACATGGAATCGCCATGGACGCGCGACGGGCGCATCAAGGCCGACATCGTCAACATCAGCGCCGACGTGGCCGGCACCGTCACGGACGTGCTGGTGCGCGACAACCAGGTGGTGCAAAAAGGCGACGTGCTGTTCGTCGTCGACAAGGAACGCTACACCAGCGCGCTGGCCCAGGCCGACGCCGTGCTGGCCGCGCAAAAAACGGAAATGGGCCGCCGCGGCAAGGAAGCGCAGCGCCGCGCAGGCCTCGACGCCAGCATCATCTCGACGGAAAGCCGCGAAAGCGCCGCCTACGCCGCCAGCTCGGCCTCGTCGCAAGTGCAGGCCGCCGTGGCCGCGCGCGCACTGGCCCAACTGAACCTGGAACGCACCACCGTGCGCGCCCCCGTCAGCGGCTACGTGACGAACCTGAACGTGCACAAGGGCGATTTCGCCGCCGTCGGCGCGGCCAAGCTGGCCGTCATCGACAGCGCCTCGTACTACGTCGTCGGCTACTTCGAAGAGACCAAACTGGGCATGCTGGCGCAGGACGACAAGGCGGAAATGAATCTGATGAGCGGCGGCACCCTGCACGGCCACATCGAGAGCATCGCGCGCGGCATTACCGACCGCGACGCCGCCACGGGCCGCGAACTGCTGGCCGACGTCAATCCCACCTTCAACTGGGTGCGCCTGGCGCAGCGCGTGCCTGTGCGCATCCACATAGATGAACAAGACAGGAATCAGGTCCTGGTAGCCGGCACCACCTGCACCGTGGTGATCACGCCCCATTCGGCACCGGCGCCGAAACCGGCGGCGGCGCACCCGGCATGATGCGCGGCGGCGCCGGGCGCCTGGCGGAAATCGCCCTGTTCCTCGACGCTGCGGTGCTGGGCAGCTTTTCCGCCGCCGGCCGCAAGCACGGCCTGTCGCCGGCCGCCGCCAGCGCCGCCATCGCGCGCCTGGAAACGGCGCTGGGCGCCACCCTGTTCGAGCGCACCACACGCCAGCTGCGCCTGACGGAAGAAGGTTTGCACTACCGCCAGTACAGCGAACAGGCGCTGGACTTGCTGGCGCAGGCCGAAGACGGCTTGCACGCGGGCGGCGGCGCCGTGCGCGGCGTGGTGCGGATCTCGGCGCCGTCCGACATCGGCCGCCAGCTGCTGCTGCCCATGCTCGACCGCTTTGCCGCGCTGCACCCGCAGCTGCGCCATGCGCTGACCCTGACGGACATGACGGCCAATCTGGTGCAGGACGATATCGACCTGGCCATCCGCTACGGCGAGCTGCCCGACAGCGACATGGTGGCGCGCCTGCTGCACCGGGGCCGGCGCGTCGTGTGTGTGGCGCCCGCGCTGGCCGCCAAGGTGGGCGTGCCGGCCGCGCCGCGCGACCTGGCACAGCTGCCGACGCTCGTGCTCACGGCAGGCGACGGCGCGCCGCAGGAATGGCGCTACCGCGAAAACGGCAAGCGCCACAGCCTGCGCCTGCCGGGGGACTGGCACAGCAACGACGGCGAAATCATCCGCCGCTGGGCCGTGGCCGGCCATGGCTACGCCTACAAATCGCTGCTCGACATCGGCGACGACCTGCGCGCGGGGCGCTTGCAGACGGTGCTCGACGATTATTTTGCCGACAGCGTCCCCCTGAACCTGCTGTACCGGCGCAGCCGCTTCCAGCCGCCGCGCGTCGCGCTGCTGGCCGACTTCCTCGTGCAGCAGTTCGCCGCGCTGCAAGCCTGACGGCCGCCCTTACTGCGGCAGCACGCCCAGCTGGCGCAGCAGGGTCAGGTTGTCTTCCAGGTGCCAGTTGTCGCTGATGCGCCCTTGCGCATTGACACGGTACAGATCAAACGCATGGAAATCGACGGCTTGTCCCTGCCCCTGCAAGGGTCCCTGCGGCGTGGGGAAGACACCCGTGAAGCGGCCCGTGAAATGCAGGCGCAAAGTCACCCGGTCGCCCGCCACCAGCATCTCCTCGATGGCCACCTTCAAGTCCGGCACGGCCGCGTGGAACGCCTGCGACGCCTGCAGCGGGCCGGCCAATCCCTGCGGGCGGCCGGCAGGCAAGGTACGGTCCGTAAAATCGTCGGCCAGCGCCAGGCGCGCCAGGGCCGGGTCGCCGCTTTCCCAGAACGCGGCATAGCGGCGCGCGGCCAGCGCCACCGCGGCGTCGGCTTTCGCGCCGGACAAGTGGGCGGGCAGGGGCAGATTGATGGCGGAATGGGCCGGCGCGGCGGCCAGCAGGGACAGGGCCAGGATGGCGGGAGCAAAAGCGGACATGGTGGTTCCAAATGAGTTGATCGGCGTGCGCATGGCACACCGTCATTCTGGACTCGCTTGCCCTGCTTGATAATTGGCCCCGCGCTTGAAGCAATTGCTTGCAAGGGTTGAAAATAAGTTGAAAATGCGTTGAAAATCAGCGCCCGCCCGCCACGTCGAGGATGCTGCCCGTCACATAGCTGGCGCCCGGCCCCAGCAGGTACAGGATGGCATCGGCGATTTCTTCCGGCTGGCCACCGCGCTGCATGGGCACGCCCGATGCCAGGCGCGCCACCCGTCCCGGTTCGCCGCCCGAGGCGTGGATGTCCGTGTAGATGATGCCGGGCCGCACGCCGTTGACGCGGATGCCTTCGGCCGCCACTTCCTTCGCCAGCCCCAGGGTCAGGGTATCGACGGCGCCTTTCGAGGCCGCGTAGTCGATGTATTCGTCCGGGGAGCCGATGCGCGCCGCCACCGACGAGATATTCACGATGCGTCCGCCCTGCCCGCCGCTCGCCGTCGACATGCGCCGCACGGCCTGCTGGCAGCACAAAAAGTAACTGATCACGTTGGTGCGCAGCACGCGTTCGAGGCGCTGCGCGGACATGTCGACCAGCCGGCATTTCTGCTCCAGCACGCCCACATTGTTGACCAGCGCCGTGAGCGTGCCCAGGCGCGCATCGACTTCATCGAACAGGCGCGCCACGTCCGCCTCGTCGCTGACGTCGGCCTGCACGGCGATGGCCTCGCCGCCCTCGGCCGCGATTCGCGCGCACAGTTCCCCGGCCGCCTGCGCATCGCGCACATAGTTGATGCAGACGGCATAGCCCTGGCGCGCCGCCAGCAGCGCCGTCGCCGCACCGATGCCGCGGCTGCTGCCCGTAATCACGATCACTTCCTTCATTGTCCCTCCTCGATGGTTGTGGTCTCATGATACCCGCAAGCTGCAGACGTAAAAAAGCCCGCACAAAGCGGGCAGTTTGCCGATCCATCCCTCATCGTCACGACGCCGGAGAAAATCGTAGCGAGCGGCAGTGAGGCTCGGCGCCCCCTTGTGGCCAAGAAGCGCAACCGTACTTTGTACGGGGGCGCCGAGCCGGTGAGCATCGCCGGCCGCAAAGCGCGACGCGCAGTAGATTTTATCCGGCGTTCTATGACCTGAAGTGCGTCATGGCATAAGTCAGGTGCTGCCACCAGTGTTCGCGCGTCTGCACGCTGGACAGGCATTTCGCATCGACCTCGCTCTTGAACGCGGGGTCCACGCAAGCCTTGCTGGCCAGCGCATTGCGCTGGTTTTCCACGTTGACGATGGCAATCGACAACCACGCCACGAGGGCGACGGCCAGTACGCACAGGGTCCAGGGCAGCTGTTTCATGGTGTTCTCCGGTGTTACTTCTTCGCTGGCGCGGGAGCGCGCTCTTTCAGGACGCGCGCCACCAGTTCATCCATCACGCGCAGGGTCGCGGCCTGGGTTTGCGGCTCGGACTGGCCAGGACGCGACAACTGCGCCGGCGACGTCACGAAGCGGCCGTCGATGACGATGGTCGGCGCGCTGTCGATCTTGCTGGCCGCGATCAGTTGCTCGTTGCGTTTCAGCTTGGTCTGCACGCCGAACGAATTGAACATGTCCAGGTATTTCGCCTTGTCGATGCCGTTCTTGACCAGCAGGTCGAGGATGGCGTCATCGCGGTTCAGGCGGTTGCGCTCGACGTGGATGGCGCGGAAGATCTTGTCGTGGAACTGGTCCAGCTGGCCCATCGCTTCCAGGGTGGCATAAGCGTGCGCCTGCGGATCTTTCGGACCCGAGAAGGCCAGGTGGATGCGGCGGAAGGCGATCTTGTCGCCCTGCTTCTTGACCCAGTCGTGCATCAGCGGATCGAGCGCGTAGCAATGCGGGCACGAGTACATGAAGTACTCGACCACTTCCACCTTCTTGCCCGTGTCCGTGCGCACTGGCGTCGGGAGCGTGGTAAAGCCGGTATCGGCCGCCATGGCGCCGCCGGTGGCCGCCACCAGGGTGACGGCGGCAAGCAGGGGACGCAAGAAACGCAGAAAACGCATAATAATCCTTCATCATAAGTGGTCGTGAACGGGGCGAGATTACCACTTTTTGCGCCGGGCGATGAAGCCCGGGCGGAAAAAAGGCGCTTTTGCGCGCTCCGTTTGCGCCCGATTAAGCCGCTCTTAAGCGCCGCCGTGCCCGTGCCTCAGAAATGGTAGCGCGCGGCCACGCGCAACTGGCGCGCATCGTAGAGGTAAATGCTGGAGCGGCAGCCCGGCGCATCGCCGTAATGGCGGCGGTTGGCCAGGTTGCTGCCGGCCAGCTCCAGCTCCCACGCGCCCAGCTTGCGCACGTAACGCCCGTCCACGGTGGCAAACGCAGGCACTTGCGCCAGGCAGCTGCCGGCGAAATCGGGGCCGTAACGCAGGGCGCGCAGCCATTGCACGCCCACGTCGGCACTGGCGCCGCCCTGCCCCGTCCAGTACAGGCGCAGGCTGGCCAGGGTTTTCGGCACGAGGGCGATGTCCGGGCCGTCATAGGCGTAATCGTCATAGCGCGCATGCACCTGGCGCAGCTGAGCGTCGAGGCGCCAGTCGCGCGCCAGCGCCATGCCGGCCTCGATGGCGATGCCTGCGCGGCGCGAGGGATCGAGGTTGCCCGCAAAGCCCAGCTGGCCCAGGTTCTGGTCGAAGACGATCTGGTTGCTCAGGCGCTCGCTGAACACGCGCACGGAAGCGCTGCGCGCCGCGTCGCCGTAGGTGGCGCCCACTTCCATTTCGCGCCGCAGCTGCCCCGCCAGGGGACGGTAGCCGGCGCGGGTATAGCCATCGTCATCAATGCGGTAGCTGCGCGCGGCCCTGGCGTACACGCTCAGCTGCGGGCGCAGCTGCAGGCTGCCCTGCAAGTCCCACGCATTCTGGTTTTCCCAGTCGCTGCCGCCGGCGGGCATGTCGGCCGGGTCGAGCTGGAACTGTTCATGCCGCAGTCCCAGCAGCAGGCGCGGCGCATACAGGCCGCCGAAGGCCAGCTCTTCGCGCAGCAACAGCGCGCGCGAGTACTGGCGCCGCTGCGCATCGCCCGCGCGGCCCGAGCGCCGCTGCCACTGCATCAGGTCCAGGCCCACTTCCGTGTCCGTGCCCACGCCAGCCACCTTGCCGTAATGGCGCAGGCGCGGCGCCAGCTGGCGGCGGCGGCTGCTGTACGTCGATTCGATGCTGCCGTCCTCGCCCGCATAGTGGGCCGTGGCGCGCTTTTCCCGCTGCGACAGTTCCACGCCCAGCTCGAAACTGCCCACATAGCGCTGCACGAAGGCGCTGGCGCGCCGCACCTCATAGCGGTACAGGTCTTCCGGGCGGGCCGCCAGCAAGGCCAGGAACGGTGCTTCGGGCGCGGGATAGCGGGTGTCCTGCTTCAGCTGGTCGGCGCTGAAGCCGAAGCGGCCCTGGCGCAGCTTCCATTCCGCGCCGCCGTTGAAGCCGCGCTGGTGAAACACGCTGCCATCGCGGTAATTGCCGTTACGCAGCCCGTCGATGGCCACGTCGAGCGACATGCCGCCCTGGTCGCGCGACAGGGCGCCGCGCATGCTGTGCTGGCCGCCCTGCGCCAGTTCGGCGGACAAGTCGCCGTGCGTGACGCCGTCCGCGCCACCATCCGCGCCGTCCTGTGCGCGCGCCGGCATGGCCAGGGTGCACAACAGCAAGATGCGCGCGGCGATGGTCAGGGCGGAAGGGGCAGGCATCATGGCGGAAAGCTGGGTGCGCTACCTGGGCGCGAACGCACGGTAGTAGGAGGATGGCAAAAGCGAATCATTATACGCACGGCGCGCGGCGCCGCAACAGCGAGCTGGGCTCGCCAGCATAATCCATTGCTTATTTGTAATTTTTACAGGTATATTAACGAGCGCCCGGCGATCCTGGGCGCAGCCGACTGCATTTGAAAATCAACAAGTCACTGTGGGAGTCACGCATGGAAAGTCGTAGCACGCCGCGCCGCCGCATTGTCCCCCTCGCAGGCAAGCTCAAAGCCCTTGCCATCGCCGCCCTGCTGCTGGCCGGCCTGGCCCTGCAGGCCGAGCTGTTCGCCCAGCCGGACCAGGGCAAGCCGGCCAGCGCACCCATGCCGCCGGCGCCGTCGGCCGACGGCATCGCCCTCGCCTCGCCGCATGCGGCCGCCGTCACCACGCCCAGCGCCAGCAACGCCTGGGGCGGCGCGCACACGGGCGCGCAAGCGACCCTGTCGGACCGCGTGGTCGACTACCAGATCGAAGCGACGCTCGATCCCGTCAAGCACACGATAGACGGCCGGCAGAAACTGCGCTGGCGCAACCGCAGCGCGCAAGCCGTCAGCAGCGTGTACCTGCACCTGTACCTGAACGCCTTCGAGGGCGAGCATTCGACCTTCTTTACCGAGAAGCGCAAGTTCGATACGGGCTTTCGCTCGGGCGTCGGCACGCGCGACGGCGAGTGGGGCTACATGGAACTGCGCAGCATGACGCAGAACGGCGCCACGGCGCCCTGGCATTTCGTCCAGCCCGACAACGGCCCGGCCACCGACCGCACCGTGGTGCGCGTCGACTTGCCGCAGGCCGTCGCGCCGGGCGCCGAGACGACGCTCGACATGCGCTTCTTCGACCAGCTGCCGCGCGTCATCGCGCGCACCGGCTATTTCGGCAGCTTCCACCTGGTGGGCCAGTGGTTCCCGAAGATCGCCGTGCTGGAACTGCCCGGCGAACGGGGCGCCACCGCGCCGCGCTGGAACGCGCATGAATTTCACCTCAATTCGGAGTTCTACGCCGACTTCGGCCGCTACGACGTGAAGCTGACCGTGCCCAGGGAGTACACGGTGGGCGCCACCGGTGAATTGCAGGGCGCGCCGCAGGAGAAAAACGGCATGCTCACGCACCACTATGTGCAGGGCGACGTGCACGATTTCGCCTGGACGGCCGACAAGCGCAGCGCAGCGCCATTGACGGGCAGCTGGAGCGCCCCTGGCAGCCCGCCCGTGGCCATCAAGGTGCTGTACCCGCCCGAGTATGCGTCGAACGCGGCCCCCGCGCTGCAGGCGGCGAAAGACTCGCTGACATATTTCTCGCGTACCCTGGGCACGTATCCGTACAAGACCCTGACGGTGGTGATCCCGCCGTTCAATGCGGCCGAAGCGGGCGGCATGGAATACCCGACCTTCATCACGGCCTCGAGCTTCGCCAGCCTGCAGCCGAAGACCCTCGCCGGATTCGGCCTCGACTTCGTCACCATCCACGAATTCGGCCATGGATATTTTTACGGCATCCTGGCCTCGAACGAATTCGAGGAACCGATCCTCGACGAAGGCTTGAACGAGTACTGGGACCAGCGCATGCTGCGCGCGCGCGGCCAGGACATCCACGCCACCACGCCCCTGCTCAAGCGCCTGGGCTTCGCTCCCGCCTTCAAGGTCTTCGAGGCCGAACGCATGGCCGCGCCGCGCCAGGATGCGGCCGACCCGCTGGGCCAGAATGCGTGGGACCGCCTGCAGGGCGTAGGGCCCGTCTACAGCCGCACGGCCGTCACCCTGCGCGACCTGGAAGCGCGCATCGGCAGCGAGGCCATGGAGCGGGGCTTCAAGGCCTATTACGAACAATGGAAATTCCGCCACCCCAGCGTGGCCGACCTGCGCGAAGCGCTGGCCGAAGCGACGGGCCAGCGGCGCATCGTGGAACAGGTCTTCGCGCAGCAAGTCCATGCCAGCGCAAATATCGACGACCGCATCGGCAGCTTCACCAGCGAAGAGCAGACGCCGCTGGCCGGCCTGGCGCTGGTGAACGGCAAGCGCGTGGAACGCACGCCCGAGGCGCTGGAAAAAGAAGAGGACAAGGTGCGCGCGGCATGGGACAAGGCGCACCCGGACGCCAAGCCCGGCACGGGACCGTATCCCTATCTGACCAGCGTGGTGCTGCGCCGCCGCGGCGCGCCCGTGCCGCAGGTGCTGCTGGTGAAATTCGCCGACGGCAGTTCCGAACGCGTGGTGTGGGACAACGGGCAGCTGTGGCAGCGCTACACCTGGAGCAAGCCTGTGAAGGCCGTCTCTGCCGAACTCGATCCCGACCGCGTGCACTACCTCGACGTCAACAAGCTCGATGACAGCCGCACCCTGAAAGCCGATACGTCCGCCGCGCGGCGCTGGAGCCTCGATATCGCCGCCGCCTTCCAATACCTGCTTTCCCTGATCGCCATCGTATGAGCGCCACTTCCACGCCACGGGCCAGCGGCCTGACCCTGACCACGCGCGCCAGCCGCGCCGCCCTGCAATGGCGCTTGCTGCTGCTGTGGGCCGGCCTGCTGCTGATCCCGACCATCGTTGCCGTCATTCCCGTCTGGCGCACCTTGAGCGCCAGCCTCGACCAGGCCGTGCATGCGGCAGCGCTGGCACAGCGGCTCGACCTGATGACGGTGGCCGACCTGGCCGCCAATGCCAGCCGCAACGGGGCCGCCATCAGCCAGGCCGCCATCGCCGCCATCGTCCTGACCCTGCTGCTGTCGCCGCTGCTGAGCGGCCTGGTGGTGACGGCCGCGCGCGCCCCCGCGCCACCCGGCTTCGGTGCCCTGCTGACCGGCGCCTTCAGCGAATACGGCCGCATGCTGCGCATGCTGTTGTGGAGCATCGTGCCGCTGGGCGTGGCGCTGGCGATCGGCGCCGGCGCGCTGAAACTGGCCGACAAGCATGCGGCGACAGCCATCCTGGAAGCCGACGCCGACCTGGCCCGTCACCTGGCCTTGCTGCTCACGGGCGTGCTGTTCCTGCTGGCCTGCGCCACGCTCGACGCGGGCCGCGCGGCGCTGGCCGTCGACCGGCGCCGCACGTCGGCCGTCAAGGCCTGGTGGCGGGGTCTGGCCATGCTGCGCCGGCGTCCGCTGGCCTGCCTGGCCATCTACCTCGTCATCACCGTGCTGGGACTGGCGCTGTATGCGCTGCTGGGCGTGGCACGGCTGAACCTGGCCGGCCCCGGTCCGCTGGCCATCGCGGCCGGCTTGCTGGTCACGCAGCTGGCGGCGCTGGCGCTGGCGTGGATGCGCAGCGCGCGCCTGTTCGCGCTGATCGACGTCAGGCGTTCAATCGCCTAGTCAGGCCCCCAGGCGCCCTTCATCGGCGAGGAAGTCGATGAAGGTGCGCACCTTCGAGGACAGGTAGCGGCGGCTTGTATAGACGGCGTACACCTTGCCGCCCGCCAGCTGGTAGCCGTCGAAGAGGCGCACCAGCCGCCCCGCCGCCAGGTCGTCATCCGTTTGCCACGACGGCAGCAGGGCGATGCCCATGCCGTCGAGCGCGGCCGCGTGCAGCAGGCTTTCGTTATTGCATTGCAGCACGGGCGTAAACTTCACCGTCTCGCGTCCCTGCGGCCCGTCGAAGGCCAGCTCATTGCCGTTCGCCAACAAGGAATAGCTGATCATGGCGTGCTGGGCCAGGTCTTGCGGCAGCTGCGGCCGGCCCGCGCGCGCCAGGTAGGCGGGAGCGGCCACCAGGTGAAAGGCGATGCTGCCGATGGGCCGCGCGATCAGGGCCGGCGACGGCGCCTGGCTCACGCGCAGGGCCAGGTCGAAACCCTCTTCCACCAGGTTGACCACTCTTCCGCTCAAATCGATGTCGAACGTCACTTCCGGGAAGCGCTCGCGGTAAGCCACCAGGGTGCGCGTAAAGATGGCATTGGCGAACCAGACGGGGGCACTCAGGCGCAGCATGCCGCGCGGCACCACCGTCGTGCGGCCGACCGTCGCTTCCACTTCGTCGAGGTTGTCGAGCATGTCGCGGCACTGTTCAAAATACACCTTGCCGATTTCCGTCAGGCTCAGGTGGCGGCTGCTGCGGTTCAGCAGGCGCGCGCCCAGGTGGCGTTCCAGGTGCATCACGTGCTTGCTGACCATGGCCGGCGACAGATCGAGGCGCTCGCTGGCCCGCACGAAACTGTCCAGTTCCACCACGGCGCGAAACACGCGCATGCTGCGCAAGGTATCCATGACTGCCCCATCATCAACAAAATCGAAATGATATATCAATAATTGCGATCTTGATCAACTGAGCGCGCATGACTATCATCGATAGCATCAGTCATTCCACTCCGGAGCCGCCATGCAAGAGCACACCTTCCCCACCTATTTCCTGTCGCACGGCGGTGGCCCGTGGCCGTTCATGAAAGACCAGTTCGGCGGCCGCTACGACGTGCTGGAAGCCTCGTTGCAGGATATCCCGCGCCAGATCGGCGCGCGCCCGAAAGCCGTGCTGGTCGTGACGGCGCACTGGGAAGGGCCGCAATTTCTCGTCTCGGCCAGCCCCAAGCCGGGCATGATCTACGATTATTCGGGCTTTCCGCCGCACACCTATCAAATCCAGTACCCGGCGCCGGGCGCGCCGGAGCTGGCGGCGCAGGTAAAACAGTTGCTCGATGCGGCTGGCCACCCGGCGCGCCTGGACCACGAGCGCGGTTTCGACCATGGCACCTTCAGCGCCCTGTTCCCCATCTACCCGCAGGCGGACGTACCGCTGGTGCAACTGTCGCTGAAACACGGCTACGATCCGCTGACGCACGTCGAGGTGGGCCGCGCGCTGGCCGGCCTGCGCCGGCAAGGCGTGCTGATCGTCGGCAGCGGCCTGAGTTACCATAACCTGCGCCAGTTCGGCCAGGCGGGCGCCGTCGCCTCGCACCAGTTCGACGCGTGGCTGCGACATACGATGGCCTTGCCGCCGGCGCAGCGGCTGCAACAGTTGCTGGCATGGGACCAGGCGCCCGGCGCGCGCCAGGCCCATCCGCAGGAAGACCATCTGCTGCCGCTGATGGTGGCGCTCGGCGCGGCCGAGCATGAAGCGGCGCACGTCGTGTATCACGAAGAGGATTTCTTTGGGGCGCTGGCCGTGACCAGTTTCAGGTTCGGGGCGGCGAGCGGAAATGAGCAGCAAGCCGGGGTCAGACCCTCAACACCGCTAACGGCTGGTTCAGCGTCAACGTAACCGGGGGTCTGACCCCAGAATTTGCTTTGGAGTGAATTCGGAAGCCGGGGTCAGACCCGCAACACCGCCAACGGCAGGTTCGACGCCTACGTCACCGGGGGTCTGACCCCAGAATTTAAAAAAGCCGCTAGCTAGCGGCTTTTGTTTCATTACGTGCCGCGCTTGCCCCGCGCCGCATTCTTCGCCTTTTCAGCGGCAATTTCCGCCGCCTTCGCCGCTTTTTCCGCCATTTCGGCCGCATGCTGGGCCATCAGGGCCGCGCGCGTGTCCGGCGTTTCCAGCGAGATGCGCCCGAGGATGCCGCTGCGGTAGTCGAGCAGCAGGGTATGCGACGCTTTCTCGAAATCGTAGTCGCCGCCCTTGATGCGGAAGCCGCGCTTGGCGGCGATGCCCTCGACCACGCCGATGGCGTCGACTTCGCCGATCTTGGTGCCGTAGCGGGTTGCCAGCAAGTCGGGGTAGCGCTTGAGCAATTCCTCGGCCAGGAAGACGGCCACTTCCTCTTCGATCAGCGCGTTCGAGCCGATCGCGTGGCTGGCCGCCAGCATCAGGCCGTCGCTGGGGATGGCGATCTTCGGCCACAGCATGCCGGGCGTGTCGACGAGGATGGTGTTCTTGTCCAGGTACAGCTTTTGCTGCATCTTCGTCACGGCCGGCTCGTCGCCCACCTTGGCCACGCGTTTTTTCAAGAGCGCGTTCATCAGCGTCGACTTGCCCACGTTGGGGATGCCCATGATCATGATGCGCAGCGGCTTGGTCGGCACGCCGCGGTGCGGCGCCAGCGATTTCGCCAGGTCCGGGATGCGCGCCACGTCGCCCGGCTTCTTGGTCGTCATCGCATACGCGGTCACGCCTTCCTGGGCATTGAAATAGGCCACCCAGGCGGCGGTGGCGGCAGGGTCGGCCAGGTCGGTCTTGTTGAGGATTTTCAGGCAAGGGCGCTGGCGGAACAGGCGCAGCTCGTCCACCATGGGATTGCAGCTGGCTGCCGGCAGGCGCGCGTCCACCACTTCAATCACCAGATCGGTGTTTTCCATGGTTTCGGCCGCTTTCTTGCGGGCCGCGTTCATGTGTCCTGGGTACCATTGTATCGCCATGCTCTTGCTTTCAAAATCGTTCGGTCAATCCGCTATTTTACGTGGTTGCCGCCGCGACGTCCCATTTTCCGCCGCCAGCGCCAGCCGTGCGACGCGAACGAGACAATTGGTGATAATTTGGCAGTTACACGAATGATAAGATCCGCAGTCCGTCCAGCCTGGCCGGTTTCCCTATTGCAAGTACAACCTGGCACGCCTTCCATGCATCTTCCCCGTTTTCTCCTCCTCGTCCCCCTTAGCGCCTGTCTGCTGTCCGCCATGGCCCAGGAACAAGCGGCGGCGCCAGGCGACGCAGCGAACCAGGAAATACAACAGATTGTCGACGTGCAAGGCACGCGCGATCCCGACCTGCGCCCCTACCGCACCATGCTCAAGGGACTCGATGCGTACGCCGACCACCAGCGCCTGGCGCCAGGCGCGCCGCTGCGCTTCATGCTGATCCCCGCCACGCCGAAGGCCAGGCTCGAAGGCGTGACCCTGCACCTGTCGGCCGACAATCTGTCCATCCCCGTACCGCTGGCAGCGGACGGCGGTTTCACCTTGACGCGCGACAAGACCGCCTACGATGCAAATGCCGACCTGGTCAGCAACAAGAAGCGCGACACCGTGCGCTGGCGCGCCGACATTCACACGCCAGGCCTGCCCCAGAACGTGCGCCGCCTGGGCGACTTGCGTCTGGAATGCGAAATCCGCTGGGCCGTCGAGCAGGATGACCTGCCGTTTGTGCGGCGCAACCTGTTCCGTCTGGCGGGCGGGCCTTGCCACTCGTCGCTGATCCACGTGCCGTTTCCCGTATTCCGCAAGCTGCTTGCCGTGCAGGCGCGCTCGGGCGAGCGCACGCTGGATATCCGCATCACGGAAGACCGCCAGCGCTACGTGCCGCCGCTGCATGACGTGAACTGGGACGACAATACCCTGCTGACCCTCACGTATGCCGATGACGGCAACATGGCGGAAGCCGCCCCGGCACCACCCAAGAAGGCGGCGCTGCGCCAGTGATACGCGCGCGGGAACCGGGTCAAATATTTCTACAAGGACTTTTATATTTACTGAAAGAAACAAAAAAGTATGCTCTAATATCGCCTCTTAAATGAAAAGCAATGTTTTCCGGACTGGCTGGCACAGGCGCACGGAGACAGGCGATGGGATAGCTCGATATGATGATGGAACACACTGGCATGGCGCCCAAGCGCGTGCCGCGCAATGACTGGAAGAAGGAATGCCGGCAGCTGCAGGGGCAAGTGGCGCAGCTCGAGGAGCGCTTGAAACGTCAGAGCGCCGACAGTTATGGCTTGCAAATGCTGTATGACCAACTGGTCAATGAAATCAAGCACCACCGCGACATGTTGCAGCTCGACAGCTTCGATGCGGATAAATCATCGCTTGTCTACACGCAAGCATGGCGCCGCTTCATGGCCGGCGACGCGCTCGACTATCAGACCCACCGCCACACGCATTCCAGCCGCCGTCCCACCCTGCTGTAGTGCGTTGCGCCGTTACAGTTCCGCCAGCGCCTTCACGTGCGCCGCCACGCTGCGGCCCAGGGACGACAGGTTGTAGCCCCCTTCGAGACAGCTGACGATGCGGCCCTTGCCATACTGATGGGCCACGGCCATCATCTGCTGCGTCATCCATGTGTAGTCGGCCTCCACCAGGCCCATGCCGCCCACGTCGTCTTCGCGGTGGGCATCGAAACCGGCGGAAATGAAAATCATCTGCGGCTGTTGCCGGTGCAGCGCCGGCAGCCAGTGGTCGAGCACCAGCTGGCGCACGGCATCGCCCTTCGAGCGGGCCGGCACGGGCACGTTGACGCGCGTGTCGGTGTAGGATTCGACATCGCTGTACGGATAGAACGGGTGCTGGAAAAAACTCACCATCAGGATGCGCGGGTCGTGCGCCACGGACTCGGCCGTGCCATTGCCATGGTGCACGTCGAAGTCGACGATGGCGACGCGCTCGAGGCCACGCACGTCGAGCGCATGCTTGGCGGCGATGGCGACATTATTGAACAGGCAGAAACCCATCGGTTCGCTGGGCCGCGCATGGTGGCCGGGTGGGCGGATCGCGCAGAAGGCGTTGCTGATCTCGCCATCGATGACGGCATCCGTGGCTGCCACGGCCGAGCCGGCCGCAGCCAGTGCCGCCTCGTAGCTGTGCGCGTTGAGCAGGGTGTCGCCGTCGAGCGGATAGTAATCGCCCTCCTGCGGTACATTGTCGCGCACCAGGCCGATGGCCGTGGCACTGTGGTTGCGCTCGATATCGGACAATTGCGCGCGCACGCCGTCACGGTGCTCGACCAGGTCGCTGATGTGCGCGAGGATCAATTGATCGTTGATGGCCTGCAAGCGGGCCGGTGATTCTGGGTGCCAGTCGCCCATTTCATGGCGCTGGCAATCGGGATGGGTATAAATGGCTGTGCTCATGCGCTGTACTGGTTACCTCTGTCTCTGTCCATTCTCCGGGAACACTGCATGGCATTCCTGTTCGCCCTGCGCGTTCTCGCATAAAATCACTGGCTGGTCTGTGCCGCCCTTGCCGTCCTTGCTGCCTCTCTAATCTACCACGTGCGCGCAACGGGCGGGCGGCGCGGTTTGACCTGGCCAAAGCGATTGTAAATTAAATAATCCGACTTACTGTGATAGAAATAGCATGTTTTCGAAAATACACCAGGCCGCACAGCAGATCGGCGAAGTTCTCGTCGGCAAACACTTGCAGATCCGCCAGGCCCTCGCCTGCGTGCTGGCCGGCGGCCACCTGCTGATCGAAGACGTGCCCGGCGTGGGCAAGACAACCCTGGCCCATGCGCTGGCCATCTCGCTGGGCCTGCAATGGAAGCGCCAGCAATTCACCAGCGACCTGCTGCCCGCCGATGTGGCCGGCATGAGCGTGTATGACCGGGGCAGCGGCAGCTTCCTCTTTCATCCCGGCCCCCTGTTCACGCAAGTGCTGCTGGCCGACGAGATCAACCGCGCCACGCCGAAGACGCAATCGGGCCTGCTCGAAGCGATGGAGGAGCGGCAAGTGACGCTCGACGGCGTCACGCATGCGCTGCCGCAGCCGTTTTTCGTCATCGCCACGCAGAACTGCGCGCACCAGCTGGGCACCTTCCCCCTGCCAGAATCGCAGCTCGACCGTTTTCTCATGTGCGTCACCCTGGGCTACCCCGATGCGGCCGCGGAAAGGGCGTTGCTGCTGGGCGCCGACCGCCGCGCCATGCTGCACACCTTGCCTGCCGTCATGAACGCGGAAGAATTGCTGCAGGCGCAAGCGGGCCTGCGCGCCATCCACGCCTCGGCCGCCGTCGTCGACTACGTGCTGGCCCTCGTGCATGCCACGCGCGCGCCGGGCGTGTTTGCCGATGGCCTGAGCCCGCGCGCCGCGCTGGCCCTGCTGCAGGCGGCGCGCGCCTGGGCCGCGCTGGCCGGACGCGACCACGTCACGCCCGACGATGTGCAAGCCGTGCTGCTGCCCGTCTGCGCCCACCGCCTGCATGCGGCGCAAGGCTCGCTGGATAGCCGCGCGCTGCTGCAGCACATGCTGTTGAGCATTCCCGTCTGAGCGGCATGCGCTGGCGCAATATCTCTTGGCTGCCGGCGCGTCCCTGGCTGGGCGCGCAGCGCGTGCACATCCGCCCTTCGCGCGCGGGCCTGGCGTTTGCCGCGCTGCTGCTGGCGCTGTGGATCGCCGCCGTCAATTACCGCCTGGGCCTCGGTTATGCGCTCACGTATTTCGCCGCCGCCTGCGCCATCGCCGACATGCTGTTTGCCAGCCGCAACCTGGCGGGCCTGGCGCTGGCCGCCACGCCGGGCAGCCCCGTGTTCGCGGGCAGCCACGCCTTGTTCACCTTGCGCCTGATCAACCGCAGCGCGCGCCCGCGCCATGCGATCCACCTTGCCATCAGCGGTGTAGAGGCAGCGCCCAGCCTGGCCGACATCGCCGCCCACGGGGAAACGGCCGTCAGCATCGTCGTAACGGCGCGGCAACGCGGCTGGCTCGATGCGCCCTCCGTGCGCCTGTCCGGCAGTTTTCCGCTGGGCCTGTTTGTGGCATGGTGCCACTGGCAGCCCGACGCGCGCGTGCTCGTGTATCCGCAGCCAGAACAGGGCGCGCCGCCGCTGCCCTTGCCTGCCTTCACGGTGCGGCAGACAAGGCAGGCACGGCAGCCAGACCCGCCCGATGGCCCCCTGGAACTGGCCGGCGTGCGCGCCTACCGGCCAGGCGATCCCTTGCACCGCCTGGCCTGGCGCCAGATCGCCCGCCACGACGGCGAGCACGTATTCAGCAAGCAATTCCAGCCTGCCGCCGGCGCGCCGGCAGGCGCATCCCATGGCAGCATCGTGTTCGAGCACGCCTCGCTGCACGCGCTGGCGCCGGAAGCGCGCCTGTCGCGCCTGGCCGCCTGGGTGCTGCAGGCGGAACGCACGGGCTTGCCATATGGCTTGCGCCTGGGCGCGCTGACCTTGGCGCCGGCCTTGGGCGCCAGCCACCGCGACGCCTGCCTGCGCGCGCTGGCCCTGCACGACTTACCTCCCAGCAAGGAGTCAACATGATCCGCTGGTTCAACAGCTTGCCGCGCGAGAAAGCCGACATTGTGCTGCTGTTACTGGCGGCCGCCATGGTGCTGGCGCCGCACGCGCTGCACCTGCCCCCATGGCTGTCGATGGCAAGCGCCGCCCTGCTGCTGTGGCGCGCCGTCATTACCGTGCGGGGCAGGCGCCAGCCGCAGCTAACCCTGCTTGCGCCGCTGGCCCTGCTCGGCATTGCCGGCGTCTACGCCAGCTATGGCACCGTGCTGGGACGCGATCCCGGCGTGGCCATGCTGGCCTTGCTGCTGGCCTTGAAGTCGCTGGAAATGCATGGCCGGCGCGACATCTTCGTCTTCGTCTTCCTCAGTTTTTTCCTTCTGCTGGCGAACTTTTTCCATACGCAAGGCATCCTCAGCGCTGCCTGGATGCTGGCCACCGTCATCGTCCTGCTGGCCGCCCTGCTGTCGGCCCAGTACGGCGCCGTGCAGCCCCGCCTGGCGCAACGGTTAAATTTGCTGGGGCGCATGCTGGCACTGGCCGTCCCCCTGTCGGCCGTCATGTTTCTTGCCGTGCCGCGCGTCGACGGCCCCCTGTGGGGCGCCGCACCAGAAGACGCGCAGGCACGCACGGGCTTGTCCGACAGCATGCAGCCGGGCGCCATCGCCTCGCTGGTCCTGTCAAGCGAACCTGTCTTTACGGCCCGTTTCAGCACGCCGCTCCCGCCGCAAGACCAGCTGTATTGGCGCGGCGTGGTGCTGGGCGACTTCGACGGCGCCACCTGGACGCGCAGGGGGGCAAAGGGGCGCGCGCCTGCCAGCGACAGCCGCATCGACATCGCGCTGCAAGGCCAGCCCAGCCAATACGAAGTCACCTTGCAGGCGAGCGGCCAGCGGCGCATCTTCGCGCTTGACGTGCCGCGCAGCATCGAACGCTTGCCCGGCAACCCGTATGTCGTGTCGTCGGCGCTGGAAGTGCTGACCATACAGCCCATTACTTCGACCGCGCGTTACCGCGCCAGTTCCCAAGCGCGCTACCGGCTGCAGGCCGGCTTGTCGGCCGCGCAGCAACAGCCATGGCTGGCCTTGCCCGCTGGCAGCAATCCGCGCAGCGTGGCCTGGGCCCGCGCCCTGCGCGGCAGCGGCGCGCACGCGCTGGTGCCCGCCGACGCCGTCGCCGCCGTGCTCGAGCACTTCCGCCGCGCGCCCTTCCGCTACACCCTGCAGCCGCCGCTGCTGGGCAAGCATGGCGTCGACGACTTCCTGTTTCGCACGCAGGCGGGCTTTTGCGAACACTACGCGGGCAGCTTCGTCGTGCTGATGCGCGCCATGGGCATTCCCGCCCGCGTCGTCACAGGTTACCAGGGCGGCGCACGCAACAGTGACGGCGCCAGCCTGACGGTGCGCCAGTCCGACGCCCATGCCTGGAGCGAAGTGTGGCTGGCGGGCCGGGGCTGGGTGCGCATCGATCCCACGGGCGCCGTCGCGCCCCTGCGCACGGAGCGCAACCTTGACGCCGCCCTGCCGCCGCCCCCGTCGCCGCTGACGGCGTGGCGCGCCCTGGCCGGCCTCGACGGCGGCGCGCAAGGTGCGCTTGCCGCCTGGCGCCAGCAATGGCAGCAGGCCGAGCACGCCTGGAGCAGCTGGGTACTCGACACCACGCCGCAACGCCAGCGCGCCATGCTCGATCACTTGAAAAACTTGCCAGCGAAGCAGCTGGCATGCGCTTGCGCCGTGCTGGCCCTGCTGTCCGCCGTGGCCGGTGGACTGGTCTGGTGGCGGCAGGCGCGGCAAGGCGATCCGCTCGACGCCCTGTACGCACAATTTTGCCGCCAGCAGGCGCGGCGCGGCTACAGCCGTGCGCCGCATGAAGGTCCGCACGGTTATGCTGCACGGTTGGCCGCAGGCAAGGCCACACAAGAGGCGCACACCGCCACCGCACAGTTTCTGGCAATCTATGCCGCGATGAAGTATGGTAATGCCCACCCAGACGAACAACTCCGCGCGCGGCGCAGCTTGCGCCGCCTGTTAACCCAATGCCGATGAGACGCTCCTTGTTACCGATCAAAACCTCCGCCCTGTCCCTGCTCCTCTCCCTTCCCCTGTGCCTGACGACCGCGCACGCTGGGGAAAACAGCCATATTTCCGCTGCCGACCGCGCCCGCGCCGTGCGCGCGGCCAAGGCCCCGCCCGCCAAGGCGACAGCCAAGAAAGCACCGGCAAAATTCGACTTCGAAGGCGAGTTTGTCGACTATGCCAACTGGAAAGAAGTACGCGCCTTCCTCGACGACATGTCCGCCAAGCATGGCTTTGACCGCGCCGGGCTCGATACCCTGATCGGCAAGGTGCGCTATGTCGAGTCGACCGTGCAGCTGATGAAGCCGGCGCCGCCCGGCAAGCCGAAGAACTGGCAAGCGTACAGCGCCCGCTTCATCGAGCCGGTGCGCATCAATGCGGGCGTGAAATTCTGGGAAGAGAATGCGGAAGCGCTGGCGCGCGCCGAGCGCGAATATGGCGTGCCGGCCGAGATCATCGTCGGCATCATCGGCGTGGAAACCGTGTACGGACGCAATACGGGCCGTTTCCGCGTGCTCGACGCGCTGACGACCCTGGCGTTTTCCTATCCGGACAGCCCGACCCGCGCCGCGCGCATGGAATTTTTCAAGGGAGAACTGGAAAACGCGCTGTTGTACGCGCGCAAGGATGGCATCGATCCCTTGACCCTGCTCGGCTCGTATGCGGGCGCCATCGGCCTGCCTCAATTCATGCCCAGCAGCATCATGAAATATGCGGTGGACTTCGATGGCGATGGCCATATCGACCTGCGTAATTCCACGGCCGACGCCATCGGCAGCGTCGCGCATTTCCTCGTCGAACATGGCTGGCGGCGCGACGACCCGGCCATCAGCACGTATCCCGTCACCGTGTCGGCCAGCCGCACGTGGGAAAAGTTCGTCGGCCAGGGCTTGCAAGCCAAATACCGGCTGGGAGAATTGCAGGAAGCCGGCGTGAGTACCGTCGTGGCCACGCCCCAGAACATGTTGTTTGGCTTGATCGATTTACAAAATGGTTCAGAAGCAACTGAGTATCACTTGGCAACCAATAACTTCTTTGCTATAACTCAGTACAACAGAAGTTATTTTTATGCCATGTCAGTGATTGACCTGGGCAAGGCCATCAGTCAAGTGCGCGCACGCTAACCGAAAGTCAGTGTAAAGTTATAATATTACTTGTAAGAAAGCGTAAGCGATGTTGAAGCGACCGGCAAACAGGTCTATGGTGGGGCCGATAACATGTGCCAGCCTCGCTCGCCAGCCTTTGTGCGGCACGGGATGCAGTAGTGGTTTTATACTTAACTTTTGTCAAAGTACAATTTTTGCTCTATCATAGAGCATAATAAAGAATAAATAGGTGTTGCAGCTAGACAACACCGGTTCTGTACAAAGCAAGATTAGCGGGCTTTCCCGCCTGAAATTGAATCCTGTTGTACAATTGTGTATATATCATGAAAAACTGTATCCCGGATCGTACCGTGTGTGAATTCGTTCCTTTTAGTAAAGAATGAACATGAACGCAGCAAGAGCGAGCTCCGAGTGTTTTTTACTTTGCAGTGCAACTACAGAAGGAACAATAACATCATGACAAACCAAGTCGGCATTGATATGAACAGCGATTCGGACTCCGACGATCTGCTCCAGTACAACCCAAACAGACTGCTCGATACCCTGATCGAAAACCTGCGCCTGAAAAACGACGCAGCCTTGTCCCGCGCGCTGGAAGTGGCGCCACCGGTCATCAGTAAAATTCGCCACCACCGCCTGCCGGTCGGCGCATCGCTGCTGATCCGCATGCACGAAGTCAGCGACCTGAGCATCCGCGACCTGCGTTACCTGATGGGTGACCGTCGTAACAAATTCCGCATCAGCGACAAGCAATTCAAGCCAAAAGAAGGCGAAACGCCACAAGGCTGATCCTGCCAGTTCGCAGGTTTTCCCTCCCCGCCATGGGGAGGGGGTATTTCCAGCAGTTCTCAGGCCGTTCTGGCCGACCTCACTTCACATCCTTCCCCGTTACGCAGGAAAAACACCTGTGGACAGATATCTGTCGCCACGGTCGCAGACGACGAACACGATGGTCGCGTTTTCCACCGTTTGCGAGATGCGCAGCGCGATTTCGCACGCACCGGCTGCCGAGATGCCGCAAAACAAGCCCTCTTCCGCCGCCAGGCTGCGCGCCATGCGCTCGGCCACGCCCTGGCTCACGTACTCCACCTGGTCGACGCGCGATTTGTCGTAGATTTTCGGCAAATATGCTTCCGGCCATTTGCGGATGCCGGGAATCTGCGAGCCTTCCTCGGGCTGGGCACCGATGATCTGGATGGCGGGATTTTGCTCCTTCAAATAGCGCGACACGCCCATGATTGTGCCCGTCGTGCCCATGGCGCTGACGAAGTGCGTGACCTGGCCATTGGTATCGCGCCAGATTTCCGGCCCCGTGCTTTCATAGTGGGCGCGCGAATTGTCTTCGTTGGCGAACTGGTCGAGGATGACGCCGCGGCCATCCTTCTGCATCTGCTCGGCCAGGTCGCGCGCATACTCCATGCCGCCCGTCTTCGGCGTCAATAAAATGTCGGCGCCGTAGGCGGCCATGCTCTGGCGGCGCTCCACGCTCAGATTGTCGGGCATCAGCAACAGCATCTTGTAACCGCGCAAGGCGGCGGCCATGGCCAGCGCGATGCCCGTATTGCCGCTGGTCGCCTCGATCAGGGTATCGCCGGGCTTGATAACGCCGCGCTCTTCAGCGCGCTTGAGCATGGACATGGCCGCGCGGTCCTTCACGGAGCCGGCCGGATTGTTGCCTTCCAGCTTGCCCAGGATGACGTTGTTGCGCGCGAGCGCATCGGCACCCGGCAAGCGCGTCAGTTGCACCAGCGGGGTATTGCCTATCGTATCTTCAAGTGTCTTGTAAGCCATCGTGTCTGTTTGAGTAGATTCAACAAAGACCCATTCTAATATGAGATGCTGGACGGCGTATCGCTGATCGGCGGCGGCATTCGGGCCCGCGTGCGTGCGCGGCTGCGCCGCCATTGGCCGCATGGCGCCTGCCGCCCCGCCATTTCCGGGCGTGCGCAAGGGGTATTGCGGCAGGCGCGCGCCGCATGCGCTAGACTCGCCACTGTTAGTTATTTTTGTTATTTGCTTATTCAGCCTCCGAACGGACTCGCCATGGCCAGCAGCACACCCGAATTCATTCCCGAAACGACGCAGGACGATCCCGTCCAGTTCGCCACGCTCGACTTGCAGGGCCGCAGCCACCAGATCTCGCCCGTCTTCAATGCGCTCGAACTGCAGCGCTTGCAGCGCTACGGCACGCGGCGGCGCTTTGCCGACGGCGAAACGCTGTTCGAAGCGGGCAGCAGCAGCTTCGGCATGCTGGTGATACTGTCCGGGCGGGTCAGCATCACGCGCCACGAAGTGCTGGGGCAGGCGTCCGTGCTGCGCGAAGTGGGCGTCGGCCACTTCATTGCCGAGGTGGCGCAATTGTCCGGCCGCCCCACCCTCGTCAACGGCAGCGCCGTGGGCGAGGTGGAATTGCTCGACATCAGTTCGGAATCCTTGCGCGCGCTGATCGTGGCCGAGGCGGAGATGGGTGAACGCATCGTGCGCGCCCTGATCCTGCGCCGCGTGGCGCTGATCGAATCGAATTCGGGCGGCCCCGTGCTGGTGGGCCCGCGCGGCAATGGTAATCTGTTCCACCTGCAAAGCTTTTTATCGAGCAATGGCCATCCGCACACGGTGCTCGATCCGGCCACCGATGCGGCGGCCGCCACGCTGGCCCAGCGCTACCAGCCCACGCCGCAGGAATGGCCGCTGGTGGTCTGTCCGGACGGCAAGATCATGAAGAATCCCGGCAATGCGGAACTGGGACGCTGCCTGGGCATGCTGCCCGATTTGTCCGGCGACAAGATCTTCGACGTGCTGGTGGTGGGCGCCGGTCCCGCCGGCCTGGCCACGGCCGTGTATGCGGCCTCGGAAGGGCTATCGGTGCTGGCGCTCGAGCAGCGCGCGTACGGCGGCCAGGCGGGCGCCAGCGCGCGTATCGAAAATTATTTGGGCTTTCCCACCGGAATTTCTGGCCGCGCACTGGCAGGACGCGCCTACGTGCAGGCGCAAAAGTTCGGCGTCGAGATCGCCACCCCGGCCAGCGCCGCCAACTTGCTGTGCGACAGCTGGCCCCTGCGCGTCAAGCTGTGCGACGGCACGCAGGTGCGCGCCCGCACGGTGGTGCTGTCGTGCGGCGCGCGCTACCGCCGCCCCTCGCTGGCCAACCTGAAAACGTATGAGGGACGGGGCGTGTATTACTGGGCCTCGCCCATCGAAGCCAAGCTGTGCCGGCAGGAAGAAATCATCCTGGTGGGCGGCGGCAACTCGGCCGGCCAGGCCGCCGTGTTTCTCTCAAGCCACGCCGCAAAGGTCCACATGGTGATCCGCGGCGAGGGACTGGCGGCCAGCATGTCGAGCTATTTGATCGAGCGCATCGCCGCCACGCCCAATATCACCTTGCACACGCACACGGAAATCATCGCCCTCGAAGGCGACGACGACGGCTTGACGGAGGTGCGCTGGCGCAACAACCAGACGGGCAAGGAGTGCGATTGCACCGTGCGCCGCGTATTCCTGTTTGTCGGCGCCGATCCGAACACGGACTGGCTGCACGACTGCGCCGTGGCCGTCGACGAGCAGGGTTTTATCCGCACGGGCTTCGACGTCACGCGCGCCGAATGCCGCGCCCATGGCCACGGCGCGCATTTAGCCTACCCGCCTCCGGACTTGCCGGAACGGGCCGCGCTGGAAACGAGCGTGCCGGGCGTGTTCGCCATCGGCGACGTGCGCGCCGGTTCCACCAAGCGCGTCGCTGCCGCCGTGGGCGAAGGCGCGGCCGTCGTTTCCCAGATTCACGGTTTTCTTGCGCGCCTGCCCGTCGGCTCGTGATCAGCGCAAGGGCATGGGATACGTGGCCACGCTGACATTGCCGTCGCGGTCGATGGCCTGGACGCCAAAGAAATAGCTGTCTTTCGATAGCTTGACCTTGGCCTCGGTGACATTGCCCACATCCTGCGCGCCCTGCCACTGGTCGGCCGTCGTGGCGCGCCAGACGATGCGGTAGCCGGCCAGGTCCGGCTCCGTATTCGGCTGCCACAACAGCGTGGTGGCGTTTTCCAGCTGGGCCGTGCGCACCTGCACGCCGGCGGGCGCGGCCGGCGCCAGGGCCAGCGAAGCGAGCGCCGCCGCATTCACGCGCGCCACTTTCGCCAAGTAGTCATAGTCGACGAATTGCGGCAAGTCGCCGTACTGCACGCCATTTTCCACGCGCACATCCTGGTGCTGGTGAGCAAAATCCTCGTGCGGTTCCGTGAAACGCAGCGCCGCGTAGCCTTGTGCCAGAAACGGCATATGGTCGCCGCCGCGCAGGTAGCGGTCGGCGCGCTGGATGACGTTGACCTTGAAACCGGGCACGTAGCGCTCGCCCACCTGCTTCACATGGCGCGCCAGCTGGCGCGAGAGGGAATCGTTTTCGCCGCCCGTCGCCACCAGGGCGCGCACGCCGTCGCTCATCTCCTTGACGGCCGGGATACCCTCGGCAAACAGGCGCACCTGGCCGCCATCGACCGTGCCGTCTTCCGCGCGCGAACTGCCGATGATGTCGTTATTGAGCATGCCGGCGATGTTGAGCTTGTTCAACTTTGCCTGCTGCGCCCAGTGACCGGAACCGAGCAGCCCCTGTTCCTCGGCCGCCACGGCCATGAAGACGAGCGTGGCGTCGAACTGGTGGCGCGCCATCGCGCAGGCCATCTCGATCACGGCCGCCGTGCCCGAGGCGTCATCGTTGGCGCCGGGCGCGTCGCCCTGCGCATCCATCACGTCGGTGGCGCGCGTATCATAATGGCCGCTGACGACATAGATGCGCCCGGCCGACTGCGGCTGGCTGCCCGGCAAGGTCGCCACCACGTTGACGATTTCCGTCGGCCGCGCAATGCGTTTCGACACGGGCGCCACATGGCTGTCGAACGCCACCTGCAGTCGTCCGCCCGCCTGCGCGCCGCAGCGCTCCAGCTCGGCCTTGATCCAGCGCCGGGCCGCGCCGATGCCGCGCGTGTCGGACACGGTATCGGACATGGTGTGGCGCGTCCCGAAACTGACCAGCTTGCGCACATGCGCCTCGATGCGCTGCGGCGAGATGTCGGCCACCACCTGCCGTATCTGCTGCTGCGCCGGGTCGGCGCCCGGCGCCGCCGCCACACTCGCCGACAGCATGGCTGCCGTCATTGCCGTCATTGCCGTCACAATCCCTGCCATGCCGCCGTCTCCCGATGATTGATTGAGTTGGCCATTCTCGCATTTTTGACGGCAGGCAAGGATGTTCCAGGTCGAAAATCGTGCATTGTAGAAACTGCTACAATCGGCCACTCCCCCGTTCACGAAAGGCACGCATGCGCCAGACCGCCCTCCATCCCGCACGCCGCAGCATGTGCGCGGTCCGTTGACGGTGCGCAGCATGCTCGTCAAATTGCTGCTGCTGGCCACCTTGTTTGCCGTGCTCAGCATCGCTGCCCTGTACAGCTACGGGCGCTTCGCCGAACGTTCGCTGGGCGCGCCGGGAACGGCCTTGCCCGTGGCGACGGATGCCACCCTGCTCGACCGCGTGCTGGCGCCGCAGTTGGCACAACGCCCGGGCCACAGCGGCACGGCCCTGATCGACGACAACCTGGAAGCGTTTGCCCTGCGCGCCCTGAGCGCGCGCGAAGCGGGCCGCAGCATCGACCTGCAATACTACATCTGGCATAACGACGTCACGGGACGCCTGCTGGTGCGCGAACTGCTGCGCGCGGCTGACCGCGGCGTACGCGTGCGCGTGCTGCTCGACGACATCAACGCACGGGGCCAGGACGCGGCCATCCTCGCGCTCGACAGCCATCCGCTGATCGACGTGCGCATCTTCAATCCAAGCCGCAACCGCGACGGCATCTGGTGGCGCGCCGTGGAAATGGCCTTGCGCGCCGTCAGCCTGAACCGGCGCATGCACAACAAGGCCTGGATCGTCGACGGCAGGGTGGCCCTCGTCGGCGGGCGCAATATCGGCGATGAATATTTTGATGCCGCCGAGCAAGTCAATTTCCAGGATGCCGACTTGCTGCTGGTGGGACCCGCCGTGCAGCAGACGAGCGACATCTTCGACCGCTTCTGGAACAGCCGCGCCGTCCTCCCCATACGCGCCTTGCACGCCGGCAAGGACGCGCGCGCGCCGGAACTGCAGGCTGTGCGTGCGCGCCTCGATACGCTCACGGGCGAAGTGGGCGCTTCCCCCTACCTCCAGCAGCTGACCGATGCGGGCCAGCTGCAGGCCCACCTTGATGGCCGGCTGCGCCTGCACTGGAGCGGGCAAGTGCAGGTGCTGTCGGACCCGCCGGAAAAAGCCGCGCCCGTGGCCAGTTTGCAGCGCAGCGAGCACTGGCTCATGCACAGCCTGCTGCCGCTGCTGACGGACGCGCGCGGGGAAGCGCTGCTGACCTCGCCCTACTTCGTGCCCGGCGCGGCGTTGAGCACGATGCTGGCCGACAAGGTGGCGGCCGGCGTCCAGGTCCAGGTGCTGACCAACTCGCTGGCCGCCACCGATGTGGCCCTCGTGCATGCGGGCTATGCGCGCTACCGCCAGGCGCTGCTCGATGGCGGCGTCGCCCTGTTTGAATTGAAGACCCAGCACCGCAAGCGCATCAGTCTGATGGGGTCGAGCCGCGCCAGCCTGCATACCAAGGCCGTGGTGGTCGACGGCCAGCGGGGCTTCGTCGGTTCCTTCAACCTCGATCCCCGCTCGGCCCAGCTGAATACGGAAATGGGCGTGCTGTTCGACGATGCCGCGCTGGCGGCCGACATGCGCGCGCTGTTCCTGCATTCGACGGCGAGCGACACCAGCTATCGATTGTTCCTCGACAACGGCGCCCTGCGCTGGTCCGACGCCACCGAACAGCCCGCCAAGGTGTGGACGCACGATCCGGAGTCCGGCTTCTGGCGCCGCCTGCTGGTGTCCGTGATGCGCTGGCTGCCGATCGAATCGCAGCTGTAGGTGCATAAAAAAAACCCCGCGCGGCCGGTACCACGCGGGGTTTTCTTCTCGTGCTGCGCGGCACCACCACGCAACACGCTTTACGACAAAACGCTTATTTTTTCTCGGCTTCCGCTTTCTTCGCCTCGGCGGCAGCCAGTTTCGCTTCTTTCTTCGCGGCAGCGGCAGCAGCCTTCGCTTCTTTCTTGGCAGCGGCAGCTTCCTTCTTCGCTTCGGCAGCCGTTTTCACGGGAGCGGCATCGGCCGCTGCAGCGGCAGGCGCGGCGGCAGCTTCTTTCTTGGCGGCAGCGGCGGCAGCCTTGGCTTCTTTCTTCGCGGCAGCAGCTTCTTTTTTCGCTTCAGCGGCTGTCTTGGCTGGCGCCGCAGCGGTGTCGGTCGCAGCAGCTGGCTTCGGTGCGGCTTCTTTCGCTGCAACTTCCTTCACAGCAGCTTCCTTTTTTGCCGGGGCAGCTTTCGCCGCCGGAGCGGGTGCCGCCGGCGCGCCGGACTTGGCCTGGCCATTCACTTGCAAGCCCGCTTCCGACAACTTCACGGAACTTTTCGGACCGATGCCCTTCACGCGGCTTTCAAAATCGGCCCAATCCTTGAAGGCGCCGCCCTTGGCACGCTCGTCGATGATGGCTTTCGACGTCACGGGGCCGATGCCCTTGACGCTGTCGAGTGCCGCCTGGTCCGCCTTGTTGACATCGACCTGGGCAAAGGCAAAGCCCATCGTCGCGATCAAGGTGGCGATGGCCAGCAGTATTTTTTTGAACATGGGTATCTCTCCGTGGTGTGGTTTCAAGATGACTCGAACGCAAGGGAAGAGCAGCGCCTTAACGGCTTTAACGGCTGGGACGTGATACGGTTGACAAGACGGGACGGCGGAAGGATGGGAAAACCTGCGCCAGATCAAACGCTCCGGCGCAGGTGGTACAGCATGGTTATTGGGAGAACAGCTCGTCGCGGGTGACGGTGGCCGTGCCCAGCTTGCCGACGACGATGCCGCCGGCCCGGTTGGCCGTGCGCACTGCGTCGCCCAGGCCCATGCCGGCGCCCAGCATGGCCGCCATGGTGGCGATCACCGTGTCGCCGGCGCCCGAGACGTCGAACACTTCGCGCGCATCGGTGGGCATGTGCAGCACCTCGTCGGCCGTGTACAAGCTCATGCCTTCCTCGGAACGGGTCAGCAGCAAGGCGTCCAGGCCCAGCTGCGCGCGCATCTGCTGCGCGCGTTCCGTGAGCTGCTCTTCCGTGCTCCAGTTGCCGATCACGCGGCGCAGTTCCGACTTGTTCGGAGTGAGCACTGACGCTCCCGTATAGCGGCTGAAATCATCGCCTTTCGGGTCGACCATGACGATCTTGCCGGCCGCCCGAGCCGCCTTGATCATCTCGGCCACGTTCACCAGGCTGCCCTTGGCGTAGTCCGACAGGATCACCACGTCGTAGTGCGGCAAGAGGGCATTGAATTGCTTGAGCTTGTCGCGCAGCACGGTATCGCTCGGTGCATCCTCGAAGTCGATGCGCAGCATCTGCTGCTGGCGGCCGATCACGCGCAGCTTGATGATGGTGGAAATGGCCGCATCGCGCTGCAGATAGCTGTGGATGCCGCCGCCTTCGAGCAGGCGTTCGACCTGGCTGCCCGCCTCGTCGTCGCCGACCACGCCCAGCAAGCTCGTCTTCGCTCCCAGCGCGGCCGCGTTGCGCGCCACGTTGGCCGCGCCGCCTAGGCGCTCTTCGCGCTTCTCGATGCGCACGATGGGCACGGGCGCTTCCGGCGAAATACGGCTGACATCGCCGAACCAGTAGCGGTCCAGCATCACATCGCCCACCACCAGCAGGCGTACCTGGGCCAGCGCGGCCGGCGCCGTCAAGGCGACTACCTCCTGGGCGCTCATGCGCGCGTCAGGATCGAGCGACCGATCCCGTGGTATTCGATGCCGTTCTCGGCCATGACGGCCGGCTCGAACAGATTGCGTCCGTCAAAGATCACTGCCTGCTTCAGGCGCGCCTTGACCTGCTCGAAGTCGGGGCTGCGGAAGGCTTTCCACTCGGTCACGATGACCAGCGCATCGGCGTCCTGCAGCGCATCCTTCGGGCTGTCGGCAAAGCGCACCTTCGCCAATTGCGCCGGCGTCAAGTCCAGTTGCAGCACGCGGCGCGCCTCGGCCATGGCGACGGGGTCGTACACGGCCACCGTGGCGCCGCGTCCCAGCAAGTCGGCCAGCAGCACGCGGGCCGATGCTTCGCGCATGTCGTCCGTATTCGGCTTGAAGGCCAGGCCCCACACGGCGAAATGCCGGCCCGTCAGATCTTCGCCGAAGCGAGTGACCACTTTGCGTCCCAGCACCTGCTTCTGCTGGTCGTTGACGGCTTCGACGGCGCGCAGGATCAGCAATTCCTGGCCGTGGCCGCGTGCCGTGCGCTCGAGCGCCTGCACGTCTTTCGGGAAGCAGGAACCGCCATAGCCGCAGCCCGCATACAGGAAGCTGTGGCCGATGCGCGGGTCGGAACCGATGCCGTGGCGCACGGCTTCGATATCGACGCCCACCTTGTCGGCCAGGTTCGCCAGTTCATTCATGAACGAGATGCGCGTGGCCAGCATGGCGTTGGCCGCATATTTCGTGAATTCGGCCGAGCGCACATCCATCCAGTAAGTGCGTTCGTGGTTGCGGTTGAACGGCGCGTACAGGCTTTTCAGCAATTCGCGCGCGCGTTCGCCGTCCGGCGTGGCGTCGACGCCGATGACGATGCGATCGGGGCGCATGAAGTCTTCGACGGCCGCGCCTTCCTTGAGGAATTCGGGGTTCGATGCCACCGAGAACGTGGCGGCCACGCCGCGCGCGTCGAGTTCGCCCTGGATGGCGGCGCGCACTTTTTCGGCCGTGCCGACGGGCACGGTCGACTTGTCGACGATGACCTTGAAGTCCGTCATGTACTTGCCGATGCCGCGCGCGGCGGCCAGCACATATTGCAGGTCGGCCGAGCCGTCTTCATCGGGCGGCGTGCCGACGGCGATGAATTGCATCGCGCCGTGCGCGGCGGCCGCTTCGACGTCGGTGGAAAAGGTCATGCGTCCGGCGGCGCGGTTGCGCGCCACGACTTCTTCCAGGCCCGGTTCATGGATGGGGATGCCGCCGCTGTTGAGCAAGGCTACCTTCTGTGCGTCCAGGTCGAGGCAAAAGACGTCGTTGCCCAGCTCCGCCAGGCAGGCGCCGGTCACGAGGCCAACATAGCCGGTGCCGATAATAGTGATTTTCATGGATGTACCGTATGGATAAAAAGCAGGTCTTACATAGAAGTACACGCCACATTGCTCAGGGCAAGGTGACGTGTACGAATCAGTTCATGACGTTAAGTTCTTCTGTGCGGCGCGGTGGATACGTTTCCCACTTGTTGCAGCCAGGGCAGTGCCAATAGAACTGGCGTGCCTTGAAGCCGCAGTGGCTGCACTGGTAGCGGGCCAGCTTCTGCGTGTAGCCGTGCACGAGGTTTTTCACCATCGACAGCTCGGACCAGATGGCGGCCGGGGCGTCCATCATGCGCGCTTCCAGCAGTTTGTCGAGGCCCAGCAGGGTCGGCGTGCGGCGCAGCTCGGCGCTGACCAGCTGCTTCGCCGCTTCCACGCCGTCGAGCTCGATAACGGCCTTGAAGACGACTTCGATCAGGTCGATCGACGATGCCTCTTCCAGGTAGGAACGCAGCAGGTTGACGCCTTCCTGTGCACGGCCCAGCTTGGTGTAGCCATCCATCAGGCGCTGCGCGACCAGGGCCACGTGCGGCACGCTTTGCTGTTCCACGCGGCGCCAGGTGGTCAGCGCGCCTTCCACGTCGCCGCGCGCCAGCAGCACGTCGCCCGTCAGGATGGTGGCGCGCACGCTCTTGCGGTCCGTCTGCAAGGCTTTTTCCAGCAGCGGCATGGCGTCGTCCGGCTTCATGTGCACGAGGGCGTCATGCGCCAGTTCGCAATAGAACTGGGCGATTTCCTTCTGGCGCGCGCCGGCACCCGATTCCTGCAAGCCCACGGCCGCTTCGATGGCGCGTGGCCATTCCTTTTCGCGCTGGTAGATTTCCAGCAGCGCGCGGCGCGCCTGGGCCGCATATTGCGTGTCGACCAGGCTGTTGAAGGTTTCTTCGGCGCGGTCCAGCAGACCTGCTTTCAGGTAATCCATGCCCAGCTCGTAGGCGGCGTGGCCCTGCTGTTCCAGCGGCAAGTCCGGACGGGCCAGCAAGTTCTGGTGCACGCGGATGGCGCGCTCCGTTTCGCCGCGGCGGCGGAACAGGTTGCCCAGCGCAAAGTGCATATCGGCCGATTCCGGGTCCAGCTTGACGACTTCGATGAAGGCGTCGATGGCCTTGTCATGCTGCTCGTTGAGCAGGAAATTCAAGCCCTTGAAGTAATTGCGCGGCAGGCTGCGCGATTCCGACACCAGTTGATGAATGTCCACGCGCGCGGCGATCCAGCCCAGCGCGAAAAACATCGGGATACCCAAGAGCCACCAGAGTTCAAAATCCATGCGATTGTTTTTATTCGAGTAAGAGAGATAGGAGCGACGGCGCCGCTTACTGCGCGCTCACGCTGTCCGGTTGCGGCTGGACATTGCTGGCCACGCCAACGGTCTGCAGCGCGGCAATGGTGGTCTTTTGCTTGTTCGCTTCGCGGCGGTGACGGAACACGGTCGGCGTCAGCGCCAGTACGCCCAGGCTGGCGCCGGCGACAAAAAAGCCCAGCAGCATCAGGACCAGGGGGCCGCGAATTTCATAATTGAGGAAAACATGCAGGTCGACAACCTGCGCATTCTTCAGCGCAAAACTGAAGAACAGGACGAAAAGAACACAGCCAACGATGGTGGAGATGATTTTCATCGATAGGTCCAGAGTGAACAAAAAAATGCCCGTACCACATGGCACAAACGTAGAGTGCTGATCAAACCGTAGCGAGCGGCAGCGATTTGTGGCCGAGAAGCGCAACCGTACTGAAGTACGGTGAGCATCGCCGGCCGCAAAGCGCGACGCGCAGTAGGTTTGAGCAGTGCTCTACAGCATATTAACAAAAAAAAGCGGCATCCAAGGACGCCGCTCTTTATGTCGCCTTCCAGCAGACGATTAATCCTCGATGATCGGTTGCCCGACCATCGCGTCCACCCGCTCGCGCAACTGTTTGCCCGGTTTGAAGTGGGGTACCCGTTTTTCAGGAACCATCACCTTGTCGCCGGATTTCGGGTTGCGGCCGATGCGCGGGGGCCTGCTGTTCAGGGCAAAACTGCCAAAACCGCGGATCTCGATACGCTGACCGGTCGCCAGGGCGTTGGTCATCGCATCGAGAATGGTCTTGACGGCATACTCCGCATCCTTCGCCACCAGCTGAGAATAACGCTCAGCGAGGCGGTTGATCAGCTCGGACTTTGTCATCTGCCGTATCCGCAGTCTTAGTTCTTGTTATCGAACTTAGCTTTCAACAAGGCGCCCAGGCTGGTGGTGCCCGAAGCTGCGTTGTTGTCGGTAGCTGCCATCTTCTGCATGGCTTCCTGGGTTTCAACGTTGTCTTTCGCTTTGATCGACAGTTGGATACCACGGGCTTTGCGGTCGATGTTCAACACCATCGCTTCGACGGTGTCGCCGACTTTCAGGTGCGTACCAGCATCTTCAACGCGGTCGCGCGAGATTTCGGAAGCGCGCAGGTAGCCTTCAACTTCTTCGGACAGTTGGATCACGGCGCCTTTAGGCTCAACCGATTTAACGGTACCGGTGACCAGCGAACCTTTGTCGTTCATGGCTGCGAAGTTGTTGAATGGGTCACCTTCCAGTTGCTTGACGCCCAGGGAAACGCGCTCGCGCTCAACGTCGATGGCCAGAACGATGGCTTCCAGTTCGTCACCTTTCTTGAAGCGACGCACGGCTTCTTCGCCGGTTTCGGTCCAGGACAGGTCGGACAGGTGCACCAGACCGTCGATGTTGCCGGCCAGGCCGATGAACACGCCGAAGTCGGTGATCGATTTGATCGCGCCGCGGACTTTGTCACCTTTCTTATGGGTAACACCGAAGTCATCCCATGGATTGGCTTTGCACTGTTTCATGCCCAGCGAAATACGACGACGCTCTTCGTCGATTTCCAGAACCATTACTTCTACTTCGTCGCCCAGTTGGACAACTTTGTTAGGAGCAACGTTTTTGTTCGTCCAGTCCATTTCGGAAACGTGTACCAGACCTTCGATACCCTGTTCCACTTCAACGAACGCGCCGTAGTCGGTCAGGTTCGTTACTTTACCGAACAGACGGGTGCTTTGTGGGTAACGACGGGACAGACCGGTCCAAGGATCGTCGCCCAGTTGTTTCACACCCAGCGAAACACGGTTTTTCTCTTGATCGTATTTCAGGACCTTGGCGGTGATTTCCTGGCCAACCGTCAGTACTTCCGACGGGTGACGTACACGGCGCCATGCCAGGTCGGTGATGTGCAGCAGGCCATCGATACCGCCCAGATCCACGAACGCGCCGTAGTCGGTGATATTTTTGACGACGCCGGTCACGACCGTGCCTTCTTTCAGCGTTTCCATCAGTTTCTGACGCTCTTCGCCCATCGAAGCTTCGATGACGGCGCGGCGGGACAGAACCACGTTGTTACGCTTGCGATCGAGCTTGATCACTTTGAATTCGAGGGTTTTGCCTTCGAATGGGGTGGTGTCTTTGACAGGACGGGTATCAACCAGCGAGCCCGGCAGGAATGCGCGGATGCCGTTGGTCAACACGGTCAGACCGCCTTTGACTTTACCATTGACGGTACCGACGACGATTTCGCCCGATTCCATCGCTTTTTCCAGAGCCAGCCACGAAGCCAGACGCTTGGCTTTATCGCGCGACAGGATGGTATCGCCGAAACCGTTTTCCAGCGATTCGATCGCCACGGAAACGAAGTCACCAACTTTGACTTCCAGTTCGCCGTGGTCGTTCTTGAATTCTTCGACAGGGATGAATGCTTCGGATTTGAGGCCAGCGTTCACGATCACGAAATTGTGGTCGAGGCGCACGACTTCAGCGGAAATAACTTCGCCGGAGCGCATATCTTGACGCGACAACGATTCCTCGAAGAGCGCAGCAAAACTTTCCATACCGGTAGATTCGTTAGTTGTAACAGTAGACATAGGGTTCACACAGGTTATCCAGCAGAGATCGCACGATGCGACTTAAACTGGGTTAGGTTTTTGACACACCCGGACAGGCCAGGAGCCGTCAACGGGCACCACATAGCATAGAAATCACACTATTTTGCTGCAGCTGCATACCATTTCAACACGGTTTCAACGGCATCATCTGCCGTCATTGCCGACGTATCGAGGACATGCGCCCCTTCCGCGGGGACCAGCGGCGCAATCGCACGGTGAGTATCACGTTCGTCCCGCGCCTGCAAATCCATCAGAAGGTCTTCCATATTAGCAGAAAAACCCTTGTCTATCAATTGCTTGTAGCGCCGTTGCGCGCGCGCCTCGACGCTGGCCGTGAGGAAGACCTTCAATTGGGCATGCGGGAAGATCACCGTGCCCATGTCGCGCCCGTCGGCCACAAGGCCCGGCGTCTTGCGAAAACCCAGCTGCAAGCTGACCAGAGCATGGCGCACAGTTGGCAATACGGCAATTTTCGACGCCGTGTTGCCCACCTCTTCGGCACGGATCTGCTCGGTGACATTTTCCTGCGCCAGCAGGATCTCGCCATTGGCGAAGTGGCAAGGCAAGTGCTCGGCCAGCTTGGCCAGCGCGTGCTCGTCGCGCAAGTCCGTGCCGCGGCGCAGCGCGCTCAAGGCCGTCAGGCGGTACAGCGCGCCCGAGTCCAGGTAATGAAAGCCCAGCTTGTCGGCCACGCGGTGCGCCACCGTGCCCTTGCCTGAAGCGGTGGGGCCGTCGATGGCGATGACTGGGATGGTGGATGTTGGCATTATTTTGTCACTTTAAAAAAACTAAACCCAAAAGGGCTGGGGTCAGACCCCCGCTTGCGTCAACGCCTGAACTGGCGTTGCGGGTGGAGAGGGTCTGACCCCGGATTTCGGTTAAATAAGAGTATCTTTGGCAATCCCCGCGAAGGCGGCGAAATACTCGGGGAAGGTCTTGGCCACGCATTTCGGGTCGTTGATGCGCATCTCGTTGCCGCGGCGCGCGGCGCCGTCCAGCGAAGCGAGCGAGAAGCACATGGCCATGCGGTGGTCGTCATACGTGTCGATGGTCGCTGCCTGGATTTCGGCCGGCGGCGTCACGCGCAGGTAATCGGCGCCCTCTTCCACTTCGGCGCCGAGTTTGCGCAATTCCGTCGCCATGGCGGCCAGGCGGTCCGTTTCCTTCACCCGCCAGCTGGCGATATTGCGCAAGGTCGAGGTACCGTCCGCGTACAGGGCGGCCACGGCGATCGTCATGGCCGCGTCGGGAATATGGTTAAAGTCCATGTCGACGGCTTTCAGCACGCCGTTCGAACGCGCCTCGATCCAGTTCTCGCCCATGGTGATGGTCGCGCCCATCTGCTGCAAGGCTTCGACGAAACGCACGTCGCCCTGGATGCTGTCGCGCCCCACGCCTTCCACGCGCACGGGACCGCCGCCGATGGCGCCGGCCGCCAGGAAATACGAGGCCGACGAGGCATCGCCTTCCACGTGGATCGTGCCCGGGCTTTGATACTGCTGGCCCGGCTGCACGGTGAACGACTGCCAGCCGTCATGCTCGACGGTCACGCCGAAACGGCGCATCAGGTTCAGGGTGATCTCGATATACGGCTTCGAAATGAGCTCGCCCGTGACATCGATGGTCACGGCATGGTCGCGCGCCATCAGCGGCGCCACCATCAGCAGGGCCGTCAGGAACTGGCTCGACACGTTGCCGCGCACGGCGATGCGTTGCGCGTGGATGTGGCCGCGGCGGATGCGCAGCGGCGGGAAGCCCTGCTCGCCCGTGTACTCGATCTGCGTGCCGACGGCGTTCAGCGCGTCGACCAGGTCGCCGATCGGGCGCTCGTGCATGCGCGACACGCCGTGCAAGGTGTAGTCGCCGCCGATCACGGCCAGCGCCGCCGTCAGCGGGCGGATCGCCGTGCCGGCGTTCCCCATGAACAGGTCCGCCTCGTGGTGCGGGAACACGCCGCCGCAGCCTTCCACGTGGTGCACCTGGTGGGCGGTGGCCGGATCGCCCGTCAATTCATCCTGCGTCCATTTGACGCCCAGCGACGTCAGGGCAGTCAGCATGACGAAGGTGTCGTCGGAGGCGAGCAGGTCGATGATCTTCGTCGTGCCCTTGGCCAGCGCGGCCAGCAGCAGCACGCGGTTGGAAATGCTTTTCGAGCCGGGCAAGCGCACCGTGCCTTCGGCGTGCATCACCGGCTTCAGATCGATATGGTGGGGGTAGTGCTTGGTCTGGGTCATGCTGGAATCCTTGAGTATTTATCGTGTGGGCGCGGCCGGTACTTCCGCCGTTTCGATCGCCTCGATCCATTGCTGGCGCGCGTGCTGGGCGTTCGCATACACGCCCTCGATGGCGGCGCCGTCGTGCGTGGCCAGGTGGGCGCGCAAGGTCGTCAACTGCGCCAGGTAGGCGTCCAGTTCATGCAGCAGCGCCGGCTGGTTGGCCAGGCTGATGTCGCGCCACATTTCCGGCGATGAGCCGGCGATGCGCGTAAAGTCGCGAAAGCCGCTGGCCGCGTATTGGAACAGCAGGCCCGCGTGCGGTTTCTTGGCGATGTCGTCGACCAGCGCAAAGGCCAGCAGATGCGGCAGGTGGCTGACGGCGGCAAACACCTTGTCATGTTCTTCGGGGCTCAAGGTGTGCAGGATGGCGCCGCAGGCGCGCCACGCGGCCGCCACCCGCTCCACATCGGCGGCGCTATTTTCCGCCAGCGGCGTGAGCACCACTTTCTTGCCTTGATACAGATCGACGATGGCCGCATCGGGGCCGTTCGTCTCGCGTCCCGCGATCGGGTGGCCGGGCACGAATTGCGCCACCTTGCCCCCCAGGGCCGCGCGCGCGGCCGCCACCACGTCGCTTTTCGTGCTGCCCGCGTCGGTGACGATGGTGCCGGGCTGCAGATGCGGCGCGATGGACGAGAGGATGGCGCCCGTCTGCGCCACGGGCGCGGCAACCAGCACCAGGTCGGCGCCAAGCAAGGCATCAGCCATGTCGCCGCCGATCTCGTCGATGATGCCCAGCTCCAACGCGCGCGCCATCGAGGCCGGCGAGCGGCCCATGCCGACCACCGTGCCGACCGCGCCCGCATGTTTCAAGGCGCGCGCGAACGAACCGCCGATCAGGCCCACGCCAAAGATGACTACCTTGTTCAGTGCAGGCGTCATCATATCGTCAGGCCAGCGCTTTCGTCAGCGCGGCGATGAGGATGGCGTTTTCCTGCGGCAGGCCGATGGAAATGCGCAGCCATTGCGGCAAGCCATAGCTGCCGACCGGACGCACGATCACGCCCTGCTTGAGCAATGCCAGGTTGACGCGCGCGCCCGCTTCATCATCGTCGCCCACCTTCACCAGCACGAAATTGCCGTGCGACGGCACGTATTCCAGGCCCAGGGCATCAAACGCCTCCGTGAACTGCTGGTAGCCGGCCGCGTTGTTGCGCGCGCTTTGCTCGAGGAATGCCTTGTCGTTCAGGGCGGCGATCGCGGCGGCCTGCGCCAGCGAGTTGACGTTGAACGGCTGGCGGATGCGGTTCATCAGGTCCGTCAGCACCGGCTGGGCGATGGCAAAGCCTATGCGCAGGCCGGCCAGGCCATACGCCTTCGACAAGGTGCGCGACACCACCAGGTTCGGATACTGGCGCACCCACGCCGTCGACTCGTACTGGTCGTCGGCCGACAGGAATTCGTTGTAGGCTTCGTCGAGCACGACGACGACATGCGCCGGCACTTTCTGCAGGAAGGCTTCCAGCTGCGCGGCTGACAGGAAGGTGCCGGTCGGGTTGTTCGGGTTGGCGATGAAGACCAGACGCGTGTCGTCGGCAATCGCCGCAGCCATCGCGTCGAGGTCATGGCCGTAGGCTTGCGCCGGCACGACGATGTGGCGCGCACCCAGGCCTTGCGTGGCCAGCGCGTACACGGCAAACGAGTACTGCGAGTAGACGACGGATTGGCCATGCTGCACGAAGGCGTGCGCGGCGATTTCCAGGATGTCGTTGCTGCCGTTGCCCAGGGTGATCCAGTCGGCCGGCACGTCGTAGCGCTTCGACAGCACGGCTTTCAAGTCGAAGCCGTTGGCGTCCGGGTAGCGGCCCAGGTCATCGATGGCGGCGATCATCGCCTGCTTCGCCGATTCCGGCATGCCGTACGGGTTTTCATTCGACGCCAGCTTGACGATGGCTGCCTCGTCGAGGCCGAATTCGCGCGCAACTTCCGCGATCGGTTTGCCGCTCTGATAAGGGGCGATGGCGCGGACGTATTCTGGACCGATATTTTTAGACATGGTGTTCTTTAAAAGTTGGTGAATGATTAGGCTGGTGGCTGTTGTTGGGTTACGCTGCGCTAACCCAAGCTACGGCTTACCGTGGTTGTTTGTTGGGTTACGCTGCGCTAACCCAACCTACAGCTTACCGTAGGTCGGATTAGCGCAGCGTAATCCGACACCAGTCAACGAAGTCACAAACTGACCGGATACGACCCCAGCACCTTGAAAAACGCCGCATTGCTCTGCAGCTCGGCCAGCGCCTGGGCGACGGCCGCGTCGTGCACGTGGCCCTCCACGTCGACATAGAAATAATACTCCCAGCTGCCCATGCGCGCCGGGCGCGACTCGAAGCGCGTCATCGACACGCCGTGCTTGGCCAGGGGCGCCAGCAGCTGGTACACGGCGCCCGCTTTGTTCGGCACGGCCAGCACCAGCGAGGTCTGGTCCTTGCCCGACGGCGCCGTCTGCAAGGTGCCCACGACGGCAAAGCGCGTGCGGTTGTGCGGGTCGTCCTGGATATGGCCCTTGACCACGCCCAGCTTGTACTGCGCGCCGGCCAGTTCGCTGGCAATCGCTGCCACCGTGCCGTCTTCGCCGGCCATGCGGGCCGCCTCGGCATTCGAGGCCACGGCGCGGCGCTCGATGTGCGGGTAGTTCTGGTTCAGCCAGACCTGGCACTGCGCCAGCGCCTGCGAATGGGCGCAGATGGCGGTGACGCCATCCATGTTGCCGCTCTTCGTCATCAGGCTGTGGTGCACGGCAATGGCGACTTCACCGCTGATGATGAGGCTAGTCTGCAGCATCATGTCGAGCGTGCGGTTGACGGCGCCTTCCGAGGAATTTTCGATCGGCACGACGCCAAAGTCCGCCGTTCCCGCCTCGGCGGAACGGAATACTTCATCGATGGACGCGCACGGCAAGCCTTCGACGGCGCTGCCGAACTGCTGATACACGGCCTGTTCGCTGAAGGTGCCGGCCGGGCCAAGGTAGGCCACGGTCACGCGCTTTTCCAGCGAGCGGCAGGACGACATGATTTCGCGGAAGATGGTCTGCACTTCGCGGTTGCCCATGGGGCCGGGATTACGCTCGGCCACGCCGCGCAGCACCTGCGCTTCGCGCTCGGGACGGAAAACGGGCGCCTGCGTCTCGGCCTTCACGTGGCCCACCTGCTGGGCGATTTGCGCGCGGCGGTTCAGCAGTTCGAGGATTTGCGCGTCGATCGCATCGATCTGTTCGCGCAGCGGTTTCAATTTATCGGTCATGGATGGTTTGTTTCGTCAGCTGTACTTCAATCATGGCCGCGCGGCCTGCGCCGGCGGCGGGCCGGCGCGGTCGGTTAAGCGACTCAGCGTCCGGCAAACTCGTTCAAATAGGTGACCAGGGCTTGCACGCCCTCGATCGGCATCGCGTTATAGATCGATGCACGCATGCCGCCGACGGACTTGTGGCCCTTCAGTTGCAGCAGGCCGCGCTGCTTGGCGCCGGCCAGGAATGCGTCGTTCAGACTTTCATCGCGCAGATAGAACGGGATGGTCATGCGCGAACGGTATGCGGGGTCGACCCGGTTTTGGTAGAAGTCGTCCGCGTCGAGCGCCGCGTACAGCAGCGCCGCTTTCTCAATATTACGCTGTTCCATGGCTGCAACGCCACCCTGGCGTTTGAGCCACTGGAAAACCAGGCCGGCGATATAGATGCCGTAGGTGGGCGGCGTGTTGTACATCGACTCATGTTCGGCCACGATGGTCCAGTCGAAAGCCGACGGGCAGATCGGCAGCGCCTTGCCCAGCAAGTCTTCGCGCACGATGACCAGGGTCAGGCCGGCCGGGCCGATATTTTTCTGCGCGCCGCCGAAGATCACGCCGTATTGCGACACGTCGATCACGCGCGACAAAATGTGCGAGGACATGTCGGCCACGATAGTGGTGCCTGGCGGCACGCTTGGCGCCTGCTGGAACTCCACGCCGTCGATGGTTTCATTGGTGCAGATGTGCAGGTAGGCGGCGCCTGGCGTCAGCTTCCATTCGGCGACGGGCGGCACGCCAGTGAAACGGGCAGCCTTCGAGGACGCGGCCACGTTCACATTGGCATACTTGGCCGCTTCCTGGATCGACTTGCCCGACCACGAGCCCGTGTGCACGAAGTCGACGGTGGCCGGCTGCTGCGCGGCCAGGCCCACGAGGTTCATCGGGATGATGGCGTTCTCGCCCAGGCCGCCGCCCTGCAGGAACAGGATTTTGTAGTTCTCGGGCACGGCCAGCAGCTCGCGCAGGTCGGCCACGGCCTGCTTGTAAATGGAGATGAATTCGGGACCACGGTGGCTCATTTCCATCACCGACATGCCGCTGCCGTGCCAGTCCTGCATCTCGGCGGCCGCTTGCGCCAGCACTTCCTTGGGCAGGACGGCGGGGCCGGCGGAGAAGTTGTAAATAGGGCTTAAGGCTTGATGGGTCACGATACAGTCCTTGGCGAAAATGAGAATTATTGGGGCGACTGCGTGGCCGCCCGCATGACCTGATCAAGCACGGCGTTCACGCGGGGGATCAGCACGCGCTGGCTGATGGCCATCGATTCGGCCGACAGCTGCGGCATGGTGGCCAGCATCTTGCGGCCCAGCGGCGTCTTGTAGAAGGCCGTCAGCTGCTCGACTTCCGGCACCGTGTAAAAACGCGCATACAGGGGCACCATTTCGTCGCCCAGCTCGTCGATCAGGGTCGGGTCGGCCAGTACCTGCGTCAGGGTGGCGATGGCCAGGGGGATTTCTTCCTCGGCGCTGGCCAGCGCGCGCGCCTTGCGCTGCTCGTCCAGTTTCGGGTTGCTGTTGATTTGCTGCTGCGCCGACTGGCGGATCATGGCGGGCACAGATTGCAGCATCTGGTCGAAGATGCTGCGCGTCAGTTGCGGGAACTGCATCGCGTCGAGCATGCGCCGCACGGCCACTTTCATGGCGGGGCTTGGCGCCGCCTGGCGCGCGGGTGTGGCTTGCGTGCTCTGGGCCAGGGCCGGCAGGGTCGCAAGGAAGGCCAGCGAAAACGCGGCGAAGAAGGTGGCGACGATTTTTCTCATGACATGCGGGATGTTGAATGACTGGTAAAAGGGCACTGCCGGATGCATGTCGGCTTACGCCCGACGGGCTAAGCCGACCTACGAAATTCTGCTGGCAGCACCACGAAAAGACGCGCCAATAGCAATTGGGGCTCCCGAAAGAGCCCCAATCATCTTACTCCGGCTGGGCCGGGTCGACAGGATCGGCTGGTTCGGCCGCTGCCGGTGCGGCATCCGTGCCCGCCTCCGTCGTCAGCTCGACTTCGTCGATATCCGTTTCCACCACGCGCTGCAGGCCGGACAGCTTGGTGCCGTCTTCCACGGCGATCAGGGTCACGCCCTGTGTCGCGCGGCCCATCTCGCGGATTTCCGACACGCGGGTGCGGATCAAGACGCCGCCGGTGGTGATCAGCATGATTTCATCGCTGGCATCGACCAGGGTCGCGGCAACCACTTTACCGTTGCGCTCGCTGGTCTGGATGGCGATCATGCCTTTCGTGCCACGGCCATGGCGCGTGTATTCGGTGATCGGCGTACGCTTGCCGTAACCGTTTTCCGTGGCCGTCAGCACCGACTGCTGCTCGTTCTCGGCCACCAGCAGGGCGATCACGTGCTGGCCTTCTTCCAGGTTCATGCCGCGCACGCCGCGCGCCGTGCGGCCCATCGGACGCACATCGTTTTCGTCGAAGCGCACTGCCTTGCCCGAATCGGAGAACAGCATCACGTCGTGCTGGCCGTCCGTCAGCGCCGCGCCGATCAGGAAGTCGCCGTCGTCCAGGTCGACCGCGATGATGCCGGCCTTGCGTGGATTGCTGAAGTCCTTCAGCGGCGTCTTCTTGACGGTACCGAGGCTGGTCGACATGAACACGTAATGGTCTTCCGGGAACGTGCGGTTCTCGCCCGACAGCGGCAGGATCACGGTGATCTTTTCGTTGTCCTGCAGCGGGAACATGTTGACGATCGGCTTGCCGCGCGAGTTGCGCGAGCCTTGCGGCACTTCCCACACCTTCAGCCAGTACATGCGGCCGCGATCCGAGAAGCACAGGATGTAGTCGTGCGTGTTGGCGATGAACAGCTGGTCGATCCAGTCTTCCTCTTTGGTCGCCATGGCCTGCTTGCCGCGTCCGCCGCGCTTCTGCGCGCGGTATTCGGTGATCGGCTGGGCCTTCATGTAGCCGGTGTGCGACAGGGTCACGACCATGTCCTGCGGCGTGATCAGGTCTTCCGTTTCCAGGTCGGTCGCGTTCAGCTCGATCTGCGAGCGGCGCACGTCCTTGTTGCCGGCGCCGTATTCGTTCTTCGCCAGGGTCATTTCATCGGTAATGATGACGGTGACGCGTTCCGGCTTGGCCAGGATGTCGAGCAAGTCGGCGATATGTTCCATCACGTCCTTGTACTCGTTGACGATCTTGTCCTGCTCCAGGCCGGTCAGGCGCTGCAGGCGCATCTGCAGAATTTCCTGCGCCTGGTCGTCCGACAGCTTGTACAGGCCATCCGTCTGCATGCCGTAGTGTTTCGGCAGGTTTTCCGGACGGTAGGCATCGACTCCGCCCGGCGTCGTGCCGTCGCCCGTACGGGCCAGCATTTCGCGCACGACGGACGAATCCCAGGCCTTGGCCATCAGTTCGACCTTGGCGATAGGCGGCGTCGGCGCGGCCTTGATGATGGCGATGAAGTCATCGATGTTGGCCAGCGCGACCGCCAGGCCTTCGAGCACGTGACCGCGTTCGCGCGCCTTGCGCAGTTCGAACACGGTGCGGCGCGTGACCACTTCGCGGCGGTGCGACAGGAAGCATTGTAGCATCTGCTTGAGGTTCAGCAGCTTCGGCTGACCATCGACCAGGGCCACCATGTTCATGCCGAAGGTGTCTTGCAACTGGGTCTGCTTGTACAGGTTGTTGAGCACCACTTCCGGCACTTCGCCCCGCTTCAGCTCGATCACCACGCGCATGCCCGACTTGTCGGATTCGTCGCGGATGTCGGAAATGCCGTCGAGCTTCTTGTCGCGCACGTTTTCAGCGATACGTTCCAGCAAGGATTTCTTGTTGACCTGGAATGGCAGCTCGTCGACGATGATGGCGATGCGGCCACCATCCTTGCCGTATTCCTCGAAGTGGGTCTTGGCGCGCATGACGACGCGGCCGCGGCCCGTGCGGTAGCCGTCGCGCACGCCGGACACGCCATAGATGATGCCGGCCGTCGGGAAGTCCGGCGCCGGGATCAGCTCGATCAATTCATCGATCGTGCACTCGGGATTGCGCAGCACGTGCAGCGCGCCGTCGATGACTTCGGTGATGTTGTGTGGCGGAATGTTCGTCGCCATGCCGACGGCAATACCGGACGAGCCATTGATCAGCAGGTTCGGGATACGCGTCGGCAAGACCGTCGGTTCCTTTTCCTTGCCGTCGTAGTTGGGCTGGAAGTCGACGGTGTCCTTGTCGATATCGGCCAGCAGCTCGCCGGCGATCTTGTCGAGGCGGCACTCGGTGTAACGCATCGCCGCGGCGCCGTCGCCGTCGACGGAACCGAAGTTGCCCTGGCCATCGACGAGCATGTAGCGCAGCGAGAAATCCTGCGCCATGCGCACCAGTGTGTCGTAGATCGAGGCATCGCCGTGGGGATGGTATTTACCCATGGTTTCGCCGACCACGCGGGCGCACTTGACGTAAGGGCGGTTCCACACGTTATTCATTTCATGCATCGCGAACAAGACGCGGCGGTGCACTGGCTTCAAGCCATCGCGCGCATCGGGCAAGGCGCGACCGACGATCACGCTCATGGCGTAATCGAGGTAGCTCTTGCGCATCTCTTCTTCGAGGGAAATAGGAATTGTTTCTTTTGCGAATTGATCCATTGGCGGTTCGACTGATCTCAGGCTGTGGTTAACTTATCTGTTACGCAATGTATGACGCAATACTGCATATCCTGGGTGGCTGTCGTCGTGGACGCCGCGCCGCGCGCTGCTGGCGTGGCCCGGCTTCCATGTCGCAGAGTGCCAAAACAAATCGGCGGGCTGGCGGCAAGGCCAGTACGGGTACCGCAAGGGTACGTGCTGGCCATGCAGTGCCGCCGTGGGCATTTGCCCGGCACTCTTAACAGTCAAGCGCACGATTTTAGCATGCGCGCCCAGCTACCTGTACAAATTGGCCAGACCAGCAACATTGGCAGTTTGCACCGGGGTCGTGCATGTTGCCCTGCCGATAATGCACAACGGCAATGTCAGTTCAAGACACCTGCCCTTAAAAGTGGCAAGAAAAGCGATCAATTGTTACAGATGCGTTACAAATGGGCATTTTCGTTGCGCAAAAACAACGCACGGTCTAAAATCGGGCAAGCTTTGATTTAACCACGGTCGTGCGCCCCTGATGCGTGTGGCAAAATGACTGGGAAGTTAATTGCTAGTTTCGCAATCTGAAACGAGCGCATATGGTCTACATGATAAAATCTTGGCACGTAGCACCAGTAGCGCAGTGTTGTTCTGCGGATATCACCCCCCGAAAGGAAAAAAGAATGAATAAATTTGTAACGCTGTTTTTCGCTGCATCCGCAGTGATTGCTGGCTCGGCTTCGGCCCAAACCCCAACCTCCCCACCATTCGCGCCAGTTACCACTGACATCCAAGCACCAAGCCCAAAAAGCGCTTACGTGCAAGATGCCCGCGGCGTGATCGTGCGTGACCCATTCGGCCTGTGCTGGCGCACCGGCTACTGGACACCTGCTGACGCAGTGCCAGGTTGCGACGTACCACTGTGCGTAGAGCCAGAAACCCTGCAAGACGGCAAATGCGTAGCACCTCCAGCGCCAGTCGTACCTGCACCAGCACCAGCACCAGTCGTGCCAGTGCCAGTCGTCGTTGCTCCTACCTCGGAAAAAGTCAGCTTCGCCGCTGATGCATTCTTCGATTTCGACAAAGCTACGCTGAAGCCAGAAGGCAAAGCCAAGCTGGACGAGCTGACCGCACAACTGGGCGGCATCAACCTGGAAGTCATCATCGCTGTGGGTCACACCGACTCCGTCGGCACCGATGCTTACAACCAAAAACTGTCGGTACGTCGTGCTGATGCTGTCAAAGCCTACCTGGTTACCAAAGGCGTTGAAAGCAACCGCGTGTACACCGAAGGCAAAGGCGAAAAACAACCTGTTGCTGATAACAAAACTGCCGAAGGCCGTGCGAAAAACCGTCGCGTGGAAATCGAAGTTGTTGGTACCCGCAACAAGTAATAGCTGCCCCCTCGACTCGGCGCAAATCATCGCGCAAGTCAAGAACAGCTGAAAAACCCCGCCACGGCGGGGTTTTTTTTCGTCCGTGGCTGCCCAATTGTAAAATTGCCGCTATTATTCGACCTATGAACGCCGACCCTCTCGAAATCCAAAAATTCAGTGAGCTGGCCCACCGCTGGTGGGACCCCACTTCCGAGTTTCGTCCCCTGCACGAAATTAATCCCCTGCGCCTGGAATGGATCAACGCGAAAGTGCCGCTGGCCGGCAAACGCGTGATCGACATCGGCTGCGGCGGCGGCATCCTGGCCGAATCGATGGCCCGCAAGGGCGCCGACGTGACGGGCATCGACCTGTCCGACAAGGCATTGAAAGTTGCCGACCTGCACAGCCTGGAATCCGGTGCCAAGGTACGCTACAAGCTGATCGCCGCCGAAGCCATGGCCGCGGAAGAGCCGGGCCAGTACGACGTCGTGACGTGCATGGAAATGCTCGAGCACGTGCCGGACCCCGCCGCCATCGTCAAGGCTTGCGCCACCCTGGTGAAACCGGGCGGCCACGTTTTCCTGTCGACCCTGAACCGCAACCCGAAAGCGTATCTGTTCGCCATCCTGGGCGCCGAATACCTGCTGCGTCTGCTGCCGAAAGGCACGCACGACTATGACAAATTCATCACCCCGGCCGAACTGTCGCAATACCTGCGCAGTGCCGGCCTGGACGTCAACAGCATGCGCGGCATGGGCTACAATCCGCTGACCAAGATTTACTCACTTAATAGCGATACCAGCGTCAATTATCTGGTGGCCTGCACCCGGCCGCTGTAACCATCACGCACAATACAAGGCGGCTGCGGCCGCCATTTTTCATTCCCACTTGACACACTTTGCCCGCCATGATCACTGACCATCTGCCAGCCCCGCGCGCCATCCTGTTCGACCTCGACGGCACCCTGGCCGACACCGCGCCCGACCTGGCGGCGGCCATCAACCTGCTGCGCGCGCGCGCCGGCCTGGCGCCGACTCCGTATGACATCCTGCGCCCCACGGCCTCGGCCGGCGCGCGCGGCATGATAGGCGCATCGTATGGCGTCCAACCGGGCGAAAGCGGATACGAAGCGCTGAAAGACGGTTTCCTGAACAATTACGAAGCGGCCCTGGCCGTGGAAAGCCGTTTATTCGACGGCATCCCCGCCATGCTGGAAGGCTTGAGCGCCCTGGGCCTGGCCTGGGGCGTGGTCACCAACAAGGCCGCCCGCTTCACCGACCCGCTGGTGGGCCAGATCGGCCTGGGCGGCGCCGGCTGCGTGATCTCGGGCGACACCATGGCGTACCCGAAACCGCACCCCGCCCCCCTGCTCGAAGCGGCCCGCCGCCTGGACCTGGCGCCGGAAGACTGCTGGTACGTGGGCGACGACCTGCGCGACATCCAGGCCGGCCGCGCCGCCGGCATGCGCACGGTCGCCTGCGCCTGGGGCTACTGCGGCCCCGTCGAGCCGCAGCACTGGAACGCCGACCATTTGCTCGATACGCCGCAAGCGTTGCTCGAGCTGGTGAGTACTGTGGTGAAGGCGGCGCAGGAGCGGCAGCTGGCGGCTTGATGGCTTGATACTGCATCTGCCTGGCCTTCTATCCATTACTGCGAATGCATCATGCAAGAGTGTGAAGATTGCGCTACAATGAAGGTTCTGTGGGGACGACCTGGTTTCGACGTGGGTTGCAAAGCAGTGCAGGGCATACCGAGGGCGGGCTACCTCGTAAATACAACCTGAAAAAACTTAACTGCAAACGATAACTCGTACGCACTGGCAGCTTAATCGCTGTTAGCTCTAGAACACCTCGTCCCTGGGGTGGGCCGTCAAAAGCTCTAGAGTCATTTACAGGGACTCGTCGTATGCTGGGTTACTTAGCGTCCGACTAAATAATAGGTAACTCGCTTGCCCATAACGTGCACATCCGTGCTGGCTGAGTTAAATTAAATGATAGTGCTAAGTATGTAGAACTGTCTGTGGAGTGCTTGCGGACGCGGGTTCGATTCCCGCCGTCTCCACCACTGAATTCTTTAGAATCAAGTAGTTAGCAAGAAGAAGGCTGCCATTATTTGGGTTGTTTTTGGGCTGTTTTAGCCTGGGAATGACAACAAAATGACAGCCTTTTTTTCTGTGTACACGCCTCGTACCCTGATCTGGCATCGGCACGTTAACAATACCTCACCACGCACATAAGAAACAACGCTCGCCTTCGCTATCCCATGTCAGCGGGGCGGCGAAGTAAGTTCATTCGCTGACTTAGTGAGCAAAGAGTCAATTCGATGTTACCAGGCCAGACGATTCCGACGCTCAAGCGCCGACACTCAACAGTCCGAGTATGTCGTCCAAGTCTGCCGGCTTGACCAAATGATGATCGAAACCCACGGCCTTAGTCTGCATCCGAGTGACGTCATCACTCCACGCAGTAAGGGCAATCATTTTGATGTGCTGGAAGCGAGACGCCTGCCGGAGGGTGGAGGCGACCTCCAAGCCGTTCACACCAGGCATTCCCAAATCAAGGAAGACCACATCAGGGATAAAACTATCGGCCGTCTGCAGTGCCTCGGCGCCGCCATATACCGGGACAGCCTCATGGCCACACATCACAAGAAATTCCGCGACAAGATCGGCGGCATCACGATTGTCATCAACAATCATGATTCGCAAGGGGTAGAGTTGGTTTGCCATACAGCACCTGCCGTTCGTTCTGATGCATCCAAATGTAAGGACACATATTGAGCCGGCAAGTTCAAGGCGGCTGAAATTTTGAACAGTCAGGGGTGAGGACTGAGGATAAGATTGCCTGATTGAGATTATACATAACTTTCAGAAAAACATGCAAAAAATGAAATAATGTCATTGGTTTCCACTGGACCAAAACGCATATTAGTTGCTGACTGTAGTGTGCTTTTCAATTTCAAAAAATGCTCTAAAATACAAATTCGAAATTGACTACCCAACATCTTTCATAGCGGAGGCGTAAATGGGAAATGACCAAAAATTGCAACATGGTGACTATGAGTACCAGATAGTTGCCTACAGGAAAGTGAACGGCATGTATCAGGGCATGGTCCTCTTAACCGCTCATGCAGGGATTCAGTATTCCCCTATTGTTGAAATCCCAACGCCAAGTGTATTTAAATCGGAGCATGCGGCACGGATCGAAGCTTCTGCGTTAGCATGTCAGCTCATAGAAACAGGCGGAGTGGTTGCACTTGTGCCATAAGATGGCAAATCCACTTCCTGGCCGAAGGAGTCTCAACCGACTCTCTAACGTCAGTTTCTCGTGATGTTAGTACTTCTAGATATAAAGCGAGAGATGAAAAAATGAATATTGTTTTTTTATCCCCAGACCCCGCGAACGAACGCAGAATTGACGCTCTTTCCGAGTCGATCGTCAATTCAGCCATCGATATGGAAGAACGATTAGGATCTCTACATGCCATCCTCTACATGCGTCGCCATAACATTGACATGTCCGTGGCGGTAAGGGTGGTTTTAAGGCGCGCCGAAAGGAGAAACAACATAGCTTGGTCAACCTGTGAACCTGGCGGCTTCGCTGATTTTGAGGCCAGATCGAATGTTGCACACTGCACAGCCAGAGCCGTAGTCCAGAGCGGCAATCAAGACTGACATTTGGACACGACCTCTGCTTTTATAGAACTGGCGTGGTGAAATTTGCACTGCGTTGAAGCACAAAGCTGTTAAGCTTTTGTCCGATTGTCTGACCGGCCCCTAGCTCGCAAGCGCCCAGCGCGTGTTCATTTTTTCACACGCGGCGGAAGCGGATCAGCTACAGCTATTAGGCGTTCTGCTGGATACTGCTGGAACAAATCCTCTTGGCTCACAAGGGAACCATCGAGCCAGCCGTGATACTGGTCCGGGTCGAGGATCATCACCATCCGCTTTTCATCATCCGGCTTGTGGAAACGCTGCATGAGCGGGTGGCCATCGGCATTTATCGTCAGCATCGAGAACGACAACAGCAAATCTTGCGGCCGGAATTCCCATATCCCGGCGATGGCGGCCGGCATTCCATCTGCGCGCTCGATGCGCCAGCGAACCGGCTTTCCAGTCTCATAGCAAGGTTCAAAGAAATTATCTGCAGGGATAATGCAGAACTGTTTACGCTTCCAGGCATTGCGGAAGGATGGCTTCTGCGCCACGGTTTCGGTGCGGGCGTTGTAGGTCTGGCGCGCCAGCTTCATATCGGCCCAATGGGGCACTATCCCGAAACATGCCGGAGCGACTTCCAGCTCACCGGGCACGTCGTGCGACGCGCGAATGATCGGTGCCATGTAGCCTGGCCAAGCTTCCGGCGGCAAATCAAATTGAGGGGAGCGGACAGCGAAATGCTGTTCGATCTGATCGCTACGGCTGGGGGTATAGTCGGCGCACATGCAATTTATTCTACCTGCCTTCTGGCACTGGCGGCGGCTCCGTCCCGACAAAACACAGCCAGGACTGCGCATAGTCGCAAAATTGCATATCTTTTTTGCTGCGCTCAAACCCTGACAACACCATGCGCCCATCCCGATACCAAAGCAAATTCACATCGAAAAGTGTGTCAACGTGGTTTCCGCTTTCGCCATAAGTGAAGCGGGCCAGTTTGACCAAACGGTGCAAGCCCTGGTCTGTCGTTTCGACGACTTCCAACGTTCCGGGCCGTGCTGAGTTGTAGCGGTCATGCAGCCGTCGCTTGGGCACCTCCACACCGGCAAGGCGCATCTTTAACATTTTTACAATCATTGTGACACCTGAATAAAGTACTGTATATAAATACAGTATATCAAAAGTTCTTGAGGTCGCAATACTCGGCAATGATGCGGGGCATGAAGATGAATGATGCTCAGAACAAAGACGTCAATATAGCGGCCAGAACCGCGCCAGGGCGCGGCGCAGCGCGAAAACAACGCTGTTCCCGCGTGGCCCACCACCCGCACCAAAAACCGCTCAAAGTGCGTCAAAATGCGTCAAATCGCATGCCCCCTCTTCGCCCCGCCGCGCCAGTCCTCATGCGCCTTCGGCCATGGCGCAAATTTGAGTCAAAAGAGCCCTATATAGCGGGCAGGTGTGGAGGGGGGACAACTGCGCGCGCCGGGCCGAAATGGGCTTTTTTCTTGCATCTGGTGCAACATCATTCGTCGGGGCGTGAAAAAGCCGCCTCGTGGGCGGCTTGTGCGGTGGCTGGGGCGCTCCGGCGCGGCTGGGCTGTCGCGGCCCCGCCCTGCCGGCTGTCACGGCGTGCCGGTCATCCTACGCGGCCGGCGCGCGCCTTGGCCGCCTGCTCCTTCTCGTAATCGTCGCGGCAATCCACATTGCAGAACAGCCGCGCGGGCACCAGCGCCTCGTCGCAGTAGTGGCAGCAGCCGTGCGCCTCCAGGCCAGGCCGCCGCCGCACAGCGGCCAGGCCGCGCGCCACTTCGGCGAAGATGATCTTGTCCGTGTTGTCGATATGATCGCTCATTGCGCAGTCTCCTTGCCCAGGCCCAGGTCATACGGGGCGAAGCGCACCACTTCCACGCCGGCCCACTCGTTGATCGCCATGAACTGCGCCTGCAGCGGCACCAGCTCATTGCGTGCGAAAACGCGCGCGGCCGGTTCGACGGCGCCGAAGCCGCCGGCATTGTTCGGCAGGATGCCCATGAGCTGCGGCGGCACGCGGTGCGCGGCCAGTTGGTCGTCGCGGGTCACGCTCTTGATGTTGAAAAACTCGTCCTTGGCGGCCACGTCCGACACCGGCAAAATCTGGATGCCGTCCTTCTTGCCGTTCGGCGCGTACATGAACAGGTTGCGAAAGTTACCCGGCCCCTTGCTGTCGCGCATGGCCTGACGCAGGTTGTCCACGTCCTGCGTGTTCGCCGCCGCGTCCGTCATGTAGAACACGAAACCGGCGTGCGAGCCGTTCTTGTAGTACTTGCGGCGGAACAAGGTGGCCGCCTCGTTGAGCCAGGCCGATTGCAGCGCGCTCAGGTACTGCGGCACGCCGTATAGCTCCTGGTTCACATCCGGTTCCATCAGGTGGAAGACGCGGCCCTTGTCGAACTGGTGCACGGCCTGGTAGCCGTTCACGAAGAAATACGTGTCCAGGTCGACGCCGCGCCGCATGTACTTGGCCAGCGCATGCTGGTACGCCAGCGCCTTGCCGCTGCGACTGGGGCGGTCTTCCAAGTAGGCATTGCCAAACGTCAGGAAGTCCAGGGCCATGCGTTTAAAAGCATCGCGCGACAAATACTTGCTGGGAATCAGGGTGGACGCGAGCACGTTGGCCTTGAAGTGGATGGCGCTGCTGTGGTGCACGCCGGCATTGAAGGACTTGGCCAGGCCCGCCAGGTTGACGGGCGGCTCATACCAGTGCCCGTTCTTCCAGCATTCGAAGCAGTCGAGGATATCGGCGTGCTCCAGCACGGGCGTGGGGTCGCCGAAGGAAAACGCCTCGATGCCGGCGGCGGCCGGCGCAGTGGCCGCTGGTGGTGCGCTCCCGGCCTGCCGGCCGCGCGCGCGCAAGTGTCGTGCTTTTCTCAAGAATAAATCTCCATGAAAGATTGGTGGTTGTCGGTGGTGCCTTCGAAGGGCTCGTGATCGAGGGCATGCATGCAGGCCCACGCCAGATCGGCGTGGCCGGTTTCGTCGCTACGGCCGGCCACATAGGTGACGTGCCGCCCGCTTGGGGTCAGGGTCTTGTGGATGGCCATGAACGATTGCGCGATGTCCGTCCAGCCGGCGTCGAATTCCAGCCGGCCCTTGCTGATGATGTTTTTGGCCTTCAAGACCATGCGGGTTTTGACTTCGGGCGAGTAATTCAGGGCCGTGACGGCCGGGAAGAAGCCGCGCACGATGGGCAGCACGCCGATGCCCATGCCGGTCGTGTCGATGCCGATGTATTCGACGTTGTAGCGCTGCGTCATCTGGCGGATGGCGTCGGCGTGGTCTTCGAAACTCTGCCCACGCCACTGGTGGCGCTCCAGGATGCGGAACTTGCCGCCAGCCGTCATCGGCGGCGCCAGCACCACGCAGCCGGCGCTGTCGCCGTTCAAGGCCGGGTCGTAGCCGATCCACACGGGCCGGTTACCGAACGGGCGCAGGCCCAGCAAGGGCTTGTAGTCGTCCCACTCCACCCACGAATCGACCATGCAGCGCTGCAGCTCGGCCAGCGGGAAGACCGAGGCCGAGTCGTCGATAAAGTTGCACATCAGCAGATTGTCGAACTGGTCCGGGCTGTATTCGAAGTTGCGCAGCTCGTCGATGTCGAACAGGTTGCAGCCGCCGCGCTCGGCGTCCAGGATGGTGACGATCTGGCGCCAGATTTTGTCCTCGCCCGTAAAGCCCGACGACAGGCGGCCATGGCTCACGTCGATGTTGACCTGGTCGGCCTTGGCGCGGCGCTTGTTGAACAGCTCACCCGTCCAGAATGGATAGGCCTGGTGCGTGGTCGAGGATGGCGTGGAAAAATACGTCTTGCGCCACTTCTTGTGGATGGCCATGCCCGAGGCCACTTTGTTCAACTCCTGGAAATTCTGCGTCCAGAAGAATTCATCGAAGTAGAAATTGCCGTGGTAGCCCTGCGCCGTGCGCGCATTGGTGCCCAGGAAGTACAGATGCGCGCCGTTCGGCAGCACGATGGGATCGCCCGTCAGCTCGATGCCGGCCGCCTCGCGCGCAAATTGCACGATGTATTGCTTGAAGACGTGGGCCTGGCTCTTGGAGGCGGACAGGAAGATTTGATTGCGGCCCGTTTCCATGGCGTCGGCCAGCGCCTCGCGGGCGAAATACCAGGTGGCGCCGATCTGGCGCGACTTCAAAATGGCGCGGGTGCGCTGGTCGCCGTTGCGATACCAGACCTTTTGATAATCGAAGAGCGAATCCTGGAAGGCATCGAGCAGCTGGATTTTCTGCTCTTCGCTGAAATCGTTGCGCGTCGGCTTCTTCTTCGGCCCGGCGTTGCGATTCGCCAGCTTCGGGTTCAAGTCCACCTCGTTGCCGCCCGGCTGCTCATAGCGGCGCACGCGCGCCGCCTGCACGATGGCACGCATCAGCAGATCGATTTCCTTGTAATCGCTTCCGCTCTTGACCTCTTTTTCGATCAGCTTCACCAGGCGCAGTTCGGCCGCTGCCTCGACGTGCTCGATGGCCTGCGCCTTGTCCCACTCGTCGCGCAGCTTCCAGCTATTGATGGTGCTGCGCTTGATCCCCAGGTGGCGGGCGATGGACGAAATGCGCCAGCCCTTCCAGTACAGGGCGCGCGCGGCACGGCGCGGCTCGGATTCGGGCACGGCCAGTTCGGCGATTTTCTCGTCGGCCGTTTGTTCGCTTTTTTTCTCGATTGTCAGCATGCCGCCAGCGTAGGCCGCGCGCGCGCGGAGTGGGGAAAGGCAAAAGTCGCTATGGCCCATAGCAACCCGCACCGCATTGAATCGCGGCGCCAAGACGTTGACCATGGCGTTATCCGATCAACCGAGAACGCCCACCATGTCCAAACCATCGAAATTCTTCCGCGTCGCCACCGAAGGCGCTACCACGGACGGCCGCAACATCGACCGCGCCACCATCGAGCAAATCGCCGCCACCTACAACCCGAAAACCTACGGCGCGCGCATCTGGCTGGAGCACATTCGCGGCATCCTGCCCGACAGCCAGTTCAAGGCTTACGGCGACGTGATCGCGGTGAAAGCCGAGGAAGTGGACACGGACAACGGCAAGAAACTGGCCCTGTTCGCGCAGATCGAACCCACGCCGGAACTGATGGCCATCAACAAGGCGAAACAGAAGCTGTACACCAGTTTGGAAATCCAACCGGATTTTGCCGACTCGTCGCAGCCCTACCTGGTCGGCCTGGGCGTCACCGACAGCCCCGCCAGCCTGGGCACCGAGGCGCTGAAATTCTCGGCCAGCCGCAAGCAGCAAAGCGCCAACCTGTTTACTTCTGCCATCGAGGTGACGCTGGAATTTGACGAGCCGCAGGGCACCAAGCTGGCCGACGCCGTGAAAAACCTGCTGTCGCGCTTCTCCAACAAATCCGGCACCGACGCCGCGCAGTTCGCCGACATCAGCGAAGCCGTCGAGGCGCTGGCCGGCCACGTCGTCACCGCCAACGACAACTACGCGGACGCCGCGAAGCGCATCGACGCGACCGAAACTGCATTGAAGGCCACGCAGGACGAGCTGGCCGCCTTCAAGGCGCAGATGGACGAGGCGCCCGGCAACGGCCCGCGCCGCCCGGCCGCCACCGGCAACGACGGCGCCGTGCAGACCGAGTTTTAAGCGCCCTCGCCCTTTCTTCCCCCATTCAACAACGGAGCACTGATTCATGAAAAAGCAAACGCGCCAGGTCTTTGGCCAATACGAAACCCGCCTGGGCCAGCTGAACGACACGGACAACGTGGCCAAGACCTTCAGCGTCACGCCCAGCGTGCAGCAAAAGCTGGAAAACAAGATGCAGGAATCGAGCGAGTTCCTGTCGAAAGTGAACATCATCGGCGTGGGCGAGCAGGAAGGCGAAAAGCTGGGCCTGGGCGTCTCCGGCCCGATTGCCAGCCGCACCAACACCAAGGACAAGGAACGCGAAACGCGCGACCTGTCCACCATGGACAGCACGAAGTACCGCTGCGAACAAACCAACTTCGACACGCATTTGAGCTATGCCAAGCTGGACGCCTGGGCCAAGTTTCAGGACTTTCAATCGCGCGTCGCCAATGCCATCCTGACGCGCCAGGCGCTCGACCGCATCGTCATCGGCTTCAATGGCGTGAAAGTCATGGCCAACACCGACCTGGCCGCCAATCCGCTGCTGCAAGACGTCAATAAAGGCTGGCTGCAGCACCTGCGCGAGCAGGCGCCCGAGCGCGTGCTGGGCCTGGTGGCCACTGGCATGCCGGGCAAGGTCATCATCGGCGACGTGGACGGCGCCGACTATGCCAACCTGGACGCGGCCGTGGCGGACGCCGTCAACCTGCTGGACCCGTGGTATCAGGAAGACACCAATCTGGTGGCCATCGTCGGGCGCAAGCTGCTGAACGACAAGTACTTCCCGCTGGTGAACACAAAGCAGGCGCCCACGGAAACGCTGGCGGCCGACATCATCATCAGCCAAAAACGCATCGGCGGCTTGCCGGCAGCGCGCGTGCCCTACTTCCCGGACAACGCGATCCTCATCACGCGCTTCGACAATCTGTCGATCTACTTCCAGGACGGCGCGCGCCGCCGCCGCGTGTTCGACGAACCAAAGCGCGACCGCATCGAAAATTACGAGTCGTCCAACGACGCCTACGTGATCGAGGACCTGGGCCTGGCCGCGCTGGTGGAAAACATCGAGCTGAAAGACAAGTGATGGCCAACCAATCCCCTGCCCTGCGCCACCGCGCGCGCATGCTGGCCGAGCGCACGGCCGGCGCCGCCGCGCCGCAAGGCGTCACCACCGGCACGGCCTATGAGCTGATGCTCTACAAGCTGGCCGACGACCGCCGGCGCTTGAAGTCCATTCAGTCGGTCGAACGCAAGATCGAAGTCAAGGCCACCTTGCTGCCGGATTACGCGCAATGGATCGACGGCGTGCTGGCCGGCGGCAAGGGCGCGCAGGATGACGTCTTCGCCACCCTGCTGGTGTGGCACATCGACACGGGCGAGTACGCGCGCGCCCTGGTCATGGCCGAATACGCCCTGGCGCACAAATTCACCCTGCCCGACACCTACAGCCGCGACATCGCCACCCTGATGCTGGACGAGTTTGCCGAGGGCTTCCTGCACGGCAAGCTGGCCAGCGATCCTCAGCATGCGGCCCAGGTGCTGGGCACCGTCGAACAGTTGACGGCCGGCAGCGACGCGCCAGACCAGGCGCGCGCCAAGCTGCACAAGGCCATCGGCCTGGCCCTGATCGCCGTGCTCGATCAGGCCGACGACACGGACATCGCACCGGCGCTGGTGCCGCAAGCGGAAAACGCCATGGGCCAGTTGAAACGCGCGCGCGCCCTGTCGGAGTCGTGCGGCGTCAAGAAAGATATGGAACGGCTGGAGCGGCGCCTCAAGCGCGCGGCAGGTTCCACGTAAAGAGCATCCCCCGCAGCACGGCGGCACGGGGGGATTCTGGCCAAACCTTTGACCTGATGAACCCCGTCCACCGCCCCATTTTGAAAGCGCCCCGTATGTCCTTCATGGCCCTCCCTCCGTCCATCCCGCCCGGCAGCACGCCTGCGCCGCCGGCACCGGCCGCCGGCATCATCGAGAACGACGGCTGGTTTCCCGACGTCAACCTGGCCGAAATGCGCGACGCCATGCGCCTGGATGGCACCGTCACCGACGCCCGCCTGGTGCAAGCCGTGGTCGATGCCATCCTGCAGGTCAACCGCGAGCTGGCCGACTGGCAAGGCATGCATGCGCAAGCAGGCATCGCCGCCCTGGTGGACGTGCCGACCACGCGCATCAACCGCGAGTCCCGCTTGTTGGCGCAGTACCGGCGCGCCGTCTACAGCACGGCAAAGGCCGATCTGATCGAGCGTTACCGCGATTACGACAGCACGGCCACGTCCGTCAGCGACAAGAAAAGCATGGAATGGCTGGACGAGGCGCCCGGCGCGCAGCGGCGCAATGCGCAATGGGCCATCGCCGATATGGTCGGGCGCACGCATCTGACCGTGGAATTGATCTGATGCAGGTACGCACGCAGCAGCACGACACGGTAGACGCCCTGGTGTGGCGCTACCTGGGCGACGGCGCGGGATACGTCGAACACACCCTGGAAATGAATCCCGCGCTGGCGCGCCACGGCGCCGTGCTGCCGGCTGGCCTGGTCGTCACCCTGCCGGAACCTACCGCCAGCGTGGCCGCCGTTGCCGATCTTGTGCAGCTATGGGACTAACTTTTTTAACAACACCTCTACTTATCCTCATCATGGAGAAACAAGCAATGTCCGCAGAATCGTTTGGTGGTTTCGCCACCCTGGTCAAACTGTACGGCTTCAAGGCGGCGCTGGGCATGGTCGGCGCGGCCATGCTGTACATCGTGCTGCCGCCGCTGAATGCCGACGGCACCTTCAACAAGGGCGAATTCGTCGCCCGCCTGGCCTGCGCCGGCGTGTTCTCGTGCCTGCTGGGCGGCACTGTGTACCAGCTGCTGTGCGCCCAGCTTCCGGCCATCGGCGCCATGGTCAACGCCAGCGCCATCGACCTGATCGTGGGCGCCCCAGGCTGGTGGGTATCGCGCGCCGTGGCCCTGTGGTTCCAGCGCCGCAGCGACAAGGACATCGCCGAGCTGGTCAAAGACGCGAAGGAACACTGATGGCGACCACCGACAATCCACTCATCGCCCGCGTTATCGACGCCATCCTGCGCGCCGAAGGCGGTTATGTGAACGACCCGCAAGACAAGGGCGGCGAAACCAATTACGGCATCACTGTCGCCGTGGCGCGCGCCAACGGCTATACGGGGCCGATGCGCGACTTGCCCGTGGAGGTGGCCCGCGCCATCTACATGGCGCGCTACATCACGAAACCGAAGTTCGACCAGGTGCTGGCCATCCATGCCGGCATCGGCGCCGAAGTGATCGACACGGGCGTGAACATGGGGCCGCACCGCGCGGCCGAGTTCCTGCAGCGCTGGCTGAACGGTTTTAATGACACGGGCGCGCGCTACCCCGCCCTGTTCGTCGACGGCCGCCTGGGTACGCAGTCGCTGGGCGCTCTTGCATCCTTCCTGACATGGCGCGGCCAGGACGGCGCCACCGTGCTGCTGCGCGCCCTGAACGGCCTGCAAGCGGCGCGCTACCTGGAAATCACCGAGGCCAACAAGACCCAGCGCCGGTTCCTGTTCGGCTGGATCAAGGAACGGGTGGCCATGTGACCGCGAGCACTTGGCGCCCGCTGGCCGTTGTTCTCCTGTGCGGCGCCATCGCGGGCTGGACGGCGCAGGGCTGGCGCAAGGACGCCGTCATCGCATCACTGCAGCGGGCGGCCGCCACCAGCAAAACCACCGCCGCCATCGCGCTGGCCCAGGCCACCGCCCGCGTGCTGACGCTGGAGCGCGCCGCCGGCGCCGCCTTGGCGCAGCGCGCCGACCACCTCACCCAGGAACAAACCCATGCGAAAACTGAACGTGACCGTTTTAACGATGGCGTGCGCAGCGGCGCTGTGCGCCTGTCAATCCCCGTCGCCAGCGGCCAGTGTGCCGCAGTTACAGATTCCACCGCTGCCGCAGGCCATCGGATTGAAGCGCGCGCCGAACTTGACCCGGCGACTGCGGCAGCTCTTGACGCCATTGCCGGCGATGGCGACGACGCCACCCGCCAGCTGAACGCCTGTATCGACGCCTACAATCTGATCCGCGACACCTACCATGTACAAACCGAATAGCCTGCGCCAGCACCTGGCCGCCGCCATCCCTGACCTGCAGCGCGACCCCGACCGCTTGCTGGTCTTCGCCGACGAGGGCAATGTGGTGGCGAGTGCCACCGCCTCCCTCTCCTTCGAATACCGTTTCAAGCTCAACTTGATCGTGACCGATTACGCGGGCGACGCCGACGCCATCATGGTGGCCCTGATCGCCTGGCTCAAAGTCCACCAGCTCGACCTGATGGCCAACGAGGAAACGCGCAAGCACGGTATCGCCTTCGAGGTGGATTTTAATAACCATGAAACGGTCGACATTTCCATCAAGCTGGACCTGACCGAGCGCGTCGCCGTCAAGACCGGCGAGGCGGGCCGCCTGGACATCAAGCACCTGGCCGAGATACAGCACATGCCGGCCTACGCGGACGAGTTCTGGAAGCTGTACGACGGCGACACCCTGCTGGCCGAATGGCGCACGCCCGAGGCGACGCCATGAGCGACAACCTGCACACTTTGGCAACCTGGGCCGGCGCCCTGCTGGCCAAGCTGCAGCCGGCCCAGCGCCGCGCCATCAATCACAAGGTCGCCGTCGACCTGCGCCGCAGCCAGGCGCAGCGCATCAAGGCGCAGCAGGGACCGGACGGCACGGCCTACCCCGCGCGCAAGCGGCGTAAGGAATTCAAGGGGAAGAATGGACGCATCAAACGGCAGAAGGCGGCGATGTTCACCAAGATTCGCACCGCCAAGCACCTGAAAGTGAAGGCGACCGGCGACCAGATCGAGGTCGGCTTCTTTGGCTGGGTGGCGCGCGTGGCGCGTGTGCATCAGTTCGGGCGGATGGAGCGCGTTACAAAGAGCGGGCCACACTACGAGTACCCAAAGCGACCACTATTGGGATTGAGCAATCTAGATCAGACTTCTGTCCTTCAATCACTGCTGTATCATTTAGAGCAACATTGAGAACAGCCAAATAAAACTGGCTCAGACACCTGTTATCAGATAAGTTAGAGCGTACGGTGTACCAACTGCAATTCTCCTGTGCAGATGTAGCTCGTTAAAATTACGGATCATGAAAGTGGATAACTCTAATTTTAGTGACAAAAAAACACTTCCACATAACGTATTCTCGATACGAAATTTTTGAAATGTTACTTATATGACACAAAAAGATGAAGCGTTGCGATTAATCGACGGTTGCTTAAAAGATCTGGAATCTCAAAAAGGTTCACTTCTATCTGGCATTCAAAAACTAGCGCGTGCTAGCACACTTATAGAAAGATCAGATGTTGTTGCATGGTGCGCCATTCAGCTAGGAGACCCCAGATACACAAGAATACTGAAGGAACTACTGGATTTTTACACAGATAAAACCATTGATAAAAAGTCCGTCGAAAGTACAAAGAAGTACAACGACATAATTGAAAAATTAACAAACCTAAATCTCACAAGAAAAATACACTACCGAAATGAAGAATTAAACATTAAAGCCACTGAAAGTGGCGGCGGCTATGTCAATATCGGATTCATTGAAGAGCGATATGCAGACCTTGTTAGAATGAAAATTGGAAATGATAGTGTATATTATAAAAATAATTTACAGGACCACATTAATTATGTTAAACGGATCGCCCATTCTTTTGCATCAGAAATATTCAATGAATTAAAATTTTCAGGAACAGTTAAAAATTGTTTTGACATTCTGAAAAATGCTGTTGATGACAAACTATTAGACTTAAACCCTGCCCTCACCGAACAGCTTATGCAAGCGTTTAAGTCCGTTGCATCCTCTAAGGAGGAAGAGTGGTCACAAGCACTTACGACTTGTCGTCGATTAATTGAGACTCTTGCTGACGCGCTCTATCCTCCAAGCGATAAAAAACATAACGGCCGCGCCCTTGGACCGACTAACTATGTGAATCGCCTTTGGGCATTTATGGATCAATCCATTCCATCAGACACCAACAAAGATCTTGCTAAAGTTCATGTTGACTTTTTAGGTGCATGGTTAGAGAAAGTTAACAAAATTTCAAACAAGGGAGTGCATGCAAAAGTTAGCCAAATTGAGGCAACCAAAGCTGTATTTCACATGTATCTAGTTGTGGCAGACATCCTAGAAATTCAAAATTCCACAGCTTCATCGCCCGGAAAAAAGAATATAAATGACGCAACAATAGATGAAATTGAAGTTCAATTAAATGTAAATAGAGCAGTGGCGAAGGAAATATATAAACTAAGAATAACCTTTGGAAAAATAACATCGAAGAATTTATCCAGCATTAAAGGAATGGGTCAAAAAACAATAGAAAAAGCCTGTTCCATTTTCGAGATCAGCGATTGATATGAAAATATGTTTACAGTATATTTAAAATTAAATATGAAAATTGGCGTTGATTATTCGTAAAATCAATGACACCAAATATGAAGTGGCACATTTAATATCTCTGGTCATTAACCCATATATCAACCCGCCCCCGCGTGCATCCGCACGCGGACTTCGGCAACATGCACTGCATGAACGCCGACCTGTCCGACCTCCTCCGCTTGCTGCAAAACCTGATCCGCCTGGGCACCATCGCCGAGGTCAAAGGGGCCAAAGCGCGCGTGCGGCTCGGGCCGACACTCACCACCGAATGGCTGAACTGGGCCACGCCGCGCGCCGGCAGCACGCGCACCTGGTCGGCGCCCACCGTGGGCGAACAAGTGATCGTCTTCTCCCCTGGCGGCGACCTGACGCGCGGCATCATCCTGCCAGCCCTGTACTCGCAGGCATTTGACGCGCCCGAGTCCAGCGACAGCATCCACACCACGCATTACCCCGACGGCGCCGTAGTGCAGTACGACCACGCGGCCCATGCCCTGACGGCCCTACTCCCCGGCGGCACCGCCATCATCACCGCCGACAAGGTGACGTCGAACGCCCCCAGCACCATCTGCACGGGCGACCTGACCGTCATGAAAAACCTGATCGTCATGCAGGCGGCCACCGTCAACGGCGCCACAGCCCTGAACGGCGGCGTGAACGCCAAGGCCGGCGCCGCCGGCGGCGTGGCCATGGCCGTGCAAGGCACGATCAAAGCCAGCGAGGACGTGCTGGCCGGTGCCATCAGCCTGGCCAAGCACCCGCACGGCGGCGTCAGGGCCGGCGGCGACCAGTCGGGCGGGCCGCAATCATGATGGGCATGCACGCCGCCACCGGGCGCAGCCTGACGGGCCTGGGCCACCTGCGCCAGTCGGTCACCGACATTCTCACCACGCCCATGGGTTCACGCATCCGGCGCCGCCGCTATGGCTCCGAAGTGCCCGAGCTGATCGACCAGCCCCTGAACAGCGCGACGCAATTGCGCATCTACGCGGCCACTGCCTTTGCCCTGCGCCGCTGGGAGCCGCGTTTGCAGCTCACCAGCGTGCAACTGACGCGCGACACGGACGGCGCCATCGCGCTGCTGCTCGATGGCACGGCCAATGGCCAGGCGATCACCATGGCCGTACCCGTCAAGCAAGGCGGCATCGTATGAGCACACCCATCGATCTGACCCAATTGCCGGCGCCCAGTGTGGTGGAAGTGCTGGACTTCGAAACCATCCTCGCCAGCCGCAAAGCGCACCTGGTCAGCCTGCTGCCGGAAACCGAACGCGCCGCCGTCACGGCCCTGTTGGAGCTGGAATCGGAACCGGCTACCAAGCTGCTGGAAGAGAACGCGTATCAAGAAACCATCCTGCGCAACCGCGTCAACGAGGCAGGCAAGGCCGTCATGCTGGCGTTTGCCCTCGACGGCGACCTGGACCAGCTGGGCGCCAACGTCAATGTGGCGCGCCTGACCATCACGCCGGCCAATCCCAACGCCCTGCCGCCCGTGGCCGCCGTCATGGAAGATAACGACGCCTATCGCCTGCGCATCCAGGAAGCGCCGGACGGCTTGTCCGTGGCCGGCCCGAAAGCCTCCTACGAATTCCACGCCCGCAGCAGCGACGGCCGCGTCAAGGACGCGAGCGCCACCAGCCCCGCGCCGGCGCACGTCATCGTCACGGTGCTGGCCAACAACGACACCGGCATCGCCAGCGCCGAACTCTTGGCCACCGTGGCGCGCGCGCTCAACGCCGAGGACGTGCGCCCCCTGGGCGACCGCCTGACGGTACAAGCCGCCCAGGTCATCGACTACCAGATCGAGGCCACCCTGTTTATTGGAGTCGGCCCGGAAGTGCCGATTCTGCTGGACGCCGCGCACGCCAACGCCGTGCGCGTGTCGCAGCCGCGCCGCCCGCTGGGTCACAGCATCTATCGATCCGCCTGCAGCGCCGCCGTCCACGTCGAAGGCGTGCGCAAGGTCATCTTGACCAGCCCGGCGGCCGACATCGAACTGAACGCCACCCAGGCCGCGTGCTGCACGGCCATCAAGCTCAATGTCGTGGTGCTCGATGAATAAGACCATGCCGACCCTGCCGCCCAACACCACGGCGCTGGAGCGTGCCATTGCCGTGGCCTGCGCCGAGCTGGTCAACGTGCCCGTGCCGCTGCGCGACCTGTGGAGCGTCGACCGCTGCCCGGTCAACTTGCTGCCATTTCTGGCCTGGGCCTGTTCCGTCGACCGCTGGGATGACGCCTGGCCCGAGTCGACCAAGCGCGGCACCATCAAGGCGTCCTATTTCATCCACAAGCACAAGGGCACGATTGCCGCCGTGCGCCGCGTGGTCGAGTCCCTGGGCTATCTGATCCGCATTACCGAATGGTGGCAAACGACGCCACCGGGCGTGCCGGGTACTTTCCGCCTCGACGTGGGCGTGCTGGACACGGGCATCACGGACGCCATGTTTCAGGAAATGGAGCGCCTGATTGCCGACGCCAAACCCGTTAGCCGTCACATGACGGGCCTGGCGCTGTATCTGGAAACTCGCGGCAAGGTTTACACCGGCGTTGCCGCTTACCACGGCGACGTCATGACCGTGTATCCGTGGATCGCGGAAACCATCGAAGTGCGCGGCACGCTGTTGCAGGCCGGCGCATCCCATACCATCGACACCATGACCATCTATCCATGAGCACATATTTCGCAATTCTGACGCAGGTGGGCGAGGCCAAGCTGGCCAATGCTATCGCCCTGGGCCAAACCCTGAAACTCAAAAAAATGGGCGTAGGTGACGGCAACGGCACCCTACCGGTTCCCGACCGAGGACAAAAGGCGCTTGTGCGCGAGGTGCACCGCGCCGACCTGAACAAGTTGGACAAAGACCCGGACAACACCAGCCAGATCATTGCCGAGCAAGTCTTACCCGAGAACGTGGGCGGCTGGTGGATGCGCGAACTCGGCATTTATGACGAGGCGGGCGACCTGTGCGCCGTGGCCAACTGCCCGCCCAGCTACAAGCCACTGATGGCGGAAGGTAGCGGCCGCATGCAGGTGGTGCGTATCGTACTGATCGTCGCCAGCACGGCCGCTATCGAGCTAAAAATCGACCCGTCCATCGTTCTGGCCACGCGCAAGTATGTCGATGACCAGGACATTACTGTGCGCGCCTACAGCGACGCGCAACTGGCCAAGCATCTGGCCGCTGTCGACCCGCACCCGCTGCTGGCAAAAGTCACCTACGTCGATCAGCAGGACACCAGCGCACGCACCTATGGTGATCAGCAACTGGCCAAGCACCAGGCGGCCGCCGACCCGCACCCGCTGCTGGCAAAAGTCACCTACGTCGATCAGCAGGACACCAGCGCACGCACCTATGGCGATCAGCAACTGGCCAAGCATCAGGCGGCTCTTGACCCGCACCCGCTCCTGGCCAAGGTCGCCTATGTCGATCAGCAGGACACCAGCGCGCGCGCCTATGGCGACCAGCAACTGGCCAAGCATCAGGCGGCTCTTGACCCGCACCCGCTGCTGGCCAAGGTCGCCTATGTCGATCAACAGGACACCAGCGCACGCTCCTATGGCGACCAGCAACTGGCCAAGCACGCAGCGGCGGCAGATCCGCATCCGCAATACAGCATGAAGGAAGTGGCGACACTGCCGAAGTTCGACGCGTCGAGCAAGCTGGTCAATGCCGACTTTGTGCAGCGCGCACAAGGAAACATGGTTCGCTATGCCGACGTCACTGAAAGCCGTTCGCTCACCGCCGAGGATATGGGCTGCGCCCTGTACTTCCCGACTGCGGGCAAGGCCATCACCATTCCCGACCCCGTAGCGCTTGGCATTCCGAATAATTCCGGCAAGTGCGTCAAGTTCTTCGGGCTGTTCAATAGCGGCACCATTCTTGCCGCGCCAGGCGTGAGCATTGGATTTGATGTCGGCAGTGTGCCGAGCATCACCATCAAACCTGGGCAATTCCTGACACTCATGGCGACCGCGCCAAAAACCTGGCAAGTCATCGAATCGACCGCCGAGCTGTGGCGCAATGCCGACTTTGCGGCGATGTTGTCTTCGAGCGGCTACCAGCTATTACCCAGCGGCATGATTTTTCAGCTGGGCGGCGGCGCGCAGACACCGGCATCCGGCTATGTCGACGTCATCTTCCCGATTCCGTTTCCAAACGCGTGTTCTCACGTCTTCCCTGGATATGAAGGGCAAGGCGGAAGCGGGTCCAGTATGCCCACAAACATCAACGTCGGTATGAAGACAAGAACGGGCTGCCGCCTGTACACCTACAACGGGAATGCGCTTTCCGGCGGCATTACCCCATCCTACCTTGCCTTTGGAAATTAATCATGCCCGTCAGATATTCACCGAGCACCGGATTCTTTTACCCTACCTGCATCGAGTACCAGGACATCCCGTCCGATGTGTTTGAGGTATCCGAAGCTGACCACCTGGCCGCCCATAACGCCCGCGCATCCGGCGGATCGTTCAAGTTTGTCAACGGGACGTTGCGCACCACGCCGGCCCCTCCCATTCCCTACGTGCAAGTGTGCGCCGCCTACCTCGATACCGTTCGCGCGCGCCGTGACGGCATCCTCAACCGCCTGGCCGGCATCGGCTTTGCCGCCATGGCCAGCGGCGACGCGGCCACCGCGCAAGCCATCGCCACGGCGCGCGCCTGGCTGCTCGACATCACCATCTGCCCGACGGTTGCCGCCGCGCAGGACATCGAGGCGCTACAAGCGGCCGTCAACGCCGAATACGCGCGCATCGCCGCCACCCTGTCCGGCGAAGCGCGGCGCGCTTTCGATGATACCGCCGGCATGGCATCCCCCCAGTAACGCCCCATTCACCACTCACCAGGAGAGCCCTATGGCCACCGACTACCACCATGGCGTGCGCGTCATCGAAATCAACGAGGGTTCGCGCCCCATCCGCACCGTCTCCACGGCTGTGCTGGGCCTGATCGCCACGGCCGACGATGCCGACCCGGCCGCCTTCCCGCTCGACACGCCCGTGCTCGTCACCAACGTGCTGGCCGCCATGGGCAAGGCCGGCAAGACCGGCACCTTGTACCGCGCGCTTGAAGCGATTGCCGCACAGACCAAGCCCCTGACGGTCGTGGTGCGCGTGGCAGAAGGCGAAACGGAAGCGGAAACCACCACCAATGCCGTGGGCGGCGTGTCGCCGGACGGCAAGTACCTGGGCGCCAAGGCACTGCTGGCGGCGCAAAGCAAACTGGGCGTGAAACCGCGCATCCTGGGCGCGCCGGGGCTGGACACCCAGGCTGTCACCAATGCCCTGGCCAGCGTGGCACAGCGCCTGCGCGGTTTCGTGTATGCGTCGGCCTATGGCTGCGCCACCGTCCCGGCGGCCATCGCCTATCGCGGCCAGTTCGGCCAACGCGAAGTGATGATGATCTGGCCGGATTTCGTGAACTGGGATACCGCCACGGACGCCGAGGCCAGTATGTCCGCCGTGGCCTACGCCATGGGTTTGCGCGCCAAGATTGACGAAGAAACGGGCTGGCACAAAACGCTGTCGAATGTGGTCGTCAACGGCCCCACCGGCATCACCAAGGACGTGTTTTTCGACCTGCAAGACCCGGCCACCGATGCCGGCGTGCTCAACGCCAAGGAAGTGACCACCCTGATTAACATGGGCGGTTACCGTTTTTGGGGTTCGCGTACCTGCGAGGAACCGGGCGGCTTCTTCTACTTTGAGAGCTACACGCGCACGGCCCAGGTGCTGGCCGACAGCATCGCCGAGGCGCACTTCGCCTACGTCGACGTGCCCTTGCACCCGTCCTTGGTGCGTGACCTGCTGGAAAGCATCAACGCCAAGTTCCGCGACTTGAAATTGCAGGGCTACATCATCGACGGCCATGCCTGGTATGACGAGCAGTACAACGACAAGACGGCGCTGAAAGACGGCAAGCTGGCCATCGATTACGACTACACACCCGTGCCGCCGCTGGAAAACCTGAAATTCCAGCAGCGTATTACCGACCGTTACCTCGCCGACTTTGCCTCGCGCATCGCCGCGTAATCGCCATCACCACCCTGCCCGCGCCAGCGCGGGCGCATTGAAATACTGGAGAAATTATGGGCCTGCCCCGCAAACTGAAAAATTTTAACTTGTTCCAGAACGGCGTCTCCTTCATGGGTATGGTGCCCGAAGTCACCTTGCCGAAACTGAGCCGCAAGATGGAAGAGTACCGCGCAGGCGGCATGAGCGGCCCCGTGTCCGTGGACTTCGGCAACGAGGCGCTGTCGCTGGAATGGAGCGCCGGCGGCCTGATCGCCGAAGCCCTGAAACAGTACGGCGCGCATGCGCACGGCGCCGTGCAACTGCGCTTTGCCGGCGCCTACCAGGAAGACGATGACGGCACGGTTGCCGCCGTCGAAGTGGTCGTGCGCGGCCGCTACAAGGAAATCGATATGGGCGCGGCCAAGATGGGCGATGACACCACCCACAAATACACCATGGCCTGCAGCTATTACAAGCTGATGATCGACGGCGCCACCGTCATCGAACTGGACTTCATGAGCGGCACCGAGAACTTCGGCGGCGGCGACACCAACGCGGCCATCCGCAAGGCCATCGGCCTGTAATCCCCTTTTTTAATCACACCACCACAAGGAACACAGCATGAACAACGATACCCAAAACCAAGCCGTCATCGAGCTGGACGACCCGATCAAGCGCGGCGATACCTTCATCACCTCGCTCACCGTACGCAAGCCCAAGGCGGGCGCCCTGCGCGGCATTTCCCTGATCGAGCTGGCCAACCTGAACGTGTCGGCCTTGCAGATCGTGCTGCCGCGTATCACTGAGCCGACCCTGACCGCGCACGACATCGCCAACATGGACCCGGCTGACCTGCTGGCCGTGGGCGCCGAGGTTGCCGGTTTTTTGGCGAGCAAAGCCGATCGCCTTTCGGTATCCCCGGCGAAGTAGAAGACGCCATGGCCGACATTGCCGGCGTCTTCCACTGGACGCCGGCAGCGATGGACGATTTTACGATTGATGAACTGATGGCCTGGCGCGAACGCGCCCGGCAGCGAAGCGGAGCGGAATAGATGGCTGGTCGGGATCTGAAATTACAGGTGGTATTTGCGGCACTGGACAAGATTACCGGCCCGCTGAAAAAAATCATGGGCGGTTCCAGCGATACGGCCAAAGCGCTGAAGGCCACCAGCGACCGCCTGCGCGAGCTGAACACCCAGCAGAGAAACCTGGGCAAATTCCGTGAACTGCATAGCGGCATTCGAACAACGGGGGTTGAGCTGAGAGAAGCTCAAAAAAAAGTAAAAGAGCTGGCCGCAAGCATAAAACAGACCGAGTCTCCTACACGCGCCATGACGCGTGATTTGAAGGCGGCGACGAAGGTCACGCAGGCCTTGACGCTGAAAGGCCGAGAACAGAGCCAGCAATTCCGCGTCCTGCGCACCAGCCTGAAAGACGCAGGCATCGACACGCGCCAGTTGGGCAAGGCGCAGGAATGGCTAAAAAACAGTATCCAGTTGACGAACGTTGAACTGGCCTCGCAACAAAAGCGCCTGGCCGCGTCCGCCGCCAAGCAGCAGCGCGTCACCAACGCCACCCAGCATGCCGACAAGCTGCGCAACAAGGCGGGCAACCTGGCCATGGCCGGCGCTGGCGCCACCGCCACGGGCGCCGTCATCGGCGCGCCCGTCGTCAAGGGGCTGAACGAGGCCAAGCACTATCAAACGGAAGTAGGCAGGGTCAACGCTCTGGGCTTGGGCGACAAGGTATCAGCCGAGGCCGTCGCCTTCGCGCGCAACATGAAAACCTACGGCACCAGCCAGCTCGACAACCTGCAGCTCATGCGCGACGGCATGAGCGCGTTTGCCGACGTGCATCACGCGGAAATGGTCGCCCCTACCCTGGCCAAGATGAAGTTTGCCAATCATGCATTCTTTGGCGAGGCCGAAGGCGCCGACAACGAACGCAAGTTCATGGACATGCTCAAGGTCATCGAGCTGCGCGGCGGCCTGGAAAGCAAGGAAAAGTTCGAAGCCCAGGCCAATATCGTGCAGCAGGTCATCACGGCCACGGGCGGGCGCGTCGGCCCGAATGAGTGGCTGAACATGATCAAGACGGGCGGCATCGCGGCCAAGGGCTTGAAAGATGACGCCTTTTACTACCAGATGGAACCGCTGGTGCAGGAAATGAGCGGCAACCGCGTCGGCACGTCCCTGATGAGCGCCTACCAGAACTTGTATCAGGGCCGCACCACCAAACGCTCGGCCAAGAAACTGGAAGAATTTGGCTTGATCGGCGACAAAAGCAAGGTCACGCATGATAAAGCGGGACAACTTTCCTTCCTCAATCCGGGCGCACTGCTGGGTTCCGAGCTATTCCGCGAAAACCAGTTCGAATGGCTGGAAAAGGTGCTGTTGCCGCAACTGGCCAAGAAAGGCATCAAAGACAAGAATCAGGTGCTCGACGCCATCGGCAGCATCTTTTCGAACCGCACCGCGTCGAACCTGTATTCGCAGATGTACCTGCAGCGCGGGCAAATCCACAAGAATGAAAAGCTCAACCGTGGCGCCGCCGATATCGGCCGGCTGGAAAAGCTGGGGCGCGACTCGGCCGCCGGCAAGGAACTGGAAGCGCAGTCAAAATTAGCCAACCTCAAGCTCACCATGGGCGAGAAAATCCTGCCGCTGTACGCACAGGGGCTGGAGATGGCGATTAGCGCCGTGCAGCGTCTGAACGGCTTCATGGAACGCAACCCGACCGTGGCCAAGGTCATGATTACCGCCTTTGCCGTGCTGGCCGGCATGCTGCTGGTGCTTGGCCCGCTGATGCTGGGCATCGCCGCCATGATCGGCCCGTATGCCATGCTGCACGTCATGTTCGCCAAGATGGGCGTGACGGGCGGCGTGCTCACGCCCATCCTGCGCGGCCTGGGCGGCGCCTTCATGTGGGCGGGCCGCGCCGTGCTGTGGCTGGGCCGCGCACTTTTGATGACCCCGATTGGCATCGCCATCACGGTCATCGCTGGCGCCGCCTTCCTGATCTATAAATACTGGGAGCCAATCAAGGGATTCTTTACCGGCGTCTGGTCGCACGTCAAGACCGCGTTTGCCGGCGGCATTGGCGGCGTCAGTGGCCTGATCGTCAACTGGTCGCCGCTCGGCCTGTTCTATCGCGCCTTCGCGGGCGTGCTGGGCTGGTTCGGCGTTGCGCTGCCCGCCAGGTTCAGCGACTTCGGCAGCGGCCTGCTGCGCCGCATGGCCAGCGGCATCACCAGCAGCTTGAACGTCATCTATCAATGCTGGGAGCCGGTCAAGACGTTCTTTGCCGGCGTGTGGCCGCAGCTAAAGGCGACGTGTGCCGGCGGCCTGGCGGGTATCAGCGCCCTGATTATCAACTGGTCGCCGGTCGGCGTGTTTTACCAGGCCTTCGCGGGCGTGCTGAGCTGGTTCGGCATCAAGTTGCCGGCCCAGTTCACCGAGTTCGGCGCCAACATCCTGCGCGGCCTGGTCAACGGCATCACCGGTTCCATGGGCGCCGTCAAGGACGCCATCAGCAATGCCGGTTCAAGCACCATTGCCTGGTTCAAGGAAAAGCTGGGGATTCACAGCCCGAGCCGTGTGTTTGCCCAGCTCGGCGACTACACCATGCAGGGCCTGGCCGTAGGTCTGGACCGCAGCGAGGGCGCACCGATTGCCAAGGTATCCAGCTTGGCGCAGCGCCTGACGCAACTGGGCGCCGGCATCGCCATCGGCACGGCCACGGCGTTACCCGCCAGCGCCTTCGACACGCGCGCCCCGCTGTCACAAGGCGGGTTCGGCGCCGGCATGACGATTCAGGGCGACAAAATCGAAATCACCTTCCACGTGCAGGCCGGTACCGATCCCCAGGCCATCGCGCGCGCGGTAAGCGTGGCGCTCGATCAGCGCGACCGCGAAAAGGCGGCACGCATCCGCTCGTCCCTGCGCGACCACGATTAAGAAAGAAGCACACCATGATGATGATTTTAGGAATGTTCGTTTTCAGCCTGCCGACTCTGGCCTATCACGAGCTGCAGCGGCAAACCGAATGGAAGCACGCCAGCACGGCGCGCGTGGGCCTGCGTGACGCGCACCAGTACGTAGGGCCAGGCGACGACACCATTACCTTGTCAGGCTGGGTGGCGCCGGAACTGACCGGCTCCCTATACTCGCTCGATGCACTGCGTATGATGGCCGACACCGGTAAATCGTGGATTCTGATCCAGGGCACGGGCCGTATTCTCGGCTCCTACCGCATCACCAGCATGACCGAGGGGCGCACCATACTGGACGGCAGCGGCGGCGCGCGCCGCGTCGAGTTCTCGATTGCCCTCAAGCGCGACGACGACGGCGTGCTGGCCATGGTCGGCCTGGGCGACATCGGCGACCTGAAAAACATGCTCAGCATCGACGGCATGACCAGCAGCATCGCGGGCGCGGCCAAAAATGCCGTGGGCAGCGTGGTGGGCAATGTGGTCGGCGGCATCACCTCGAAATACGGCGGCGTGGTCAGCGAAATGAAAGACAAGATCGGCGGCGGCATCAGCGGCGCCATCGGCAGTGCGGCGGACAAGTTCAAATGAGCGAGCATATCCCCGCCTTCAAGGTCAGCATCGAGGACAAGGATTTGACGGCCATCGTCTCGCCGCGGCTGATTAATCTGACCTTGACCCTGTGCCGTGGCGACGAGAGCGACCAGCTCGACATTTCCCTGGATGACAGCGACGGCAAACTGGCCCTGCCGCCGCGCGGCGCGCAGATCGCCCTGGCGCTGGGCTGGCAGTCGTCCGGCTTGGTGGATATGGGCAAGTTCACCGTGGACGAAGTCGAGCACAGCGGCGCGCCCGATACCATCACCCTGCGCGCCAGGTCGGCCAACCTGATCGACACGTTCAAGCAGCAGCAGGAACACAGCTTTCACAAAACCACCCTGGGCGCCATCATCGAGGCGATTGCCTTCCGTAACGAGCTGGCGTCGGGCGTATCGGCGCGCCTGCGCGATACCGCCATCGAGCACATCGACCAGACCCACGAAAGCGATGCGGCCTTCCTGCGCCGGCTGGGCAGGAAATACGACGCGGTGGCCACCGTCAAGAACGACACCTTGCTCTTCATCCCCATCAACCAGAGCCGCACCGCCAGCGGCAAGGCGTTGCCCGTCATCCCCATCACACGCGCCCTGGGAGACGGCCACCGCTACCACAGCGCCGAAAGCGACGCCTACACGGGCGTGCGCGCCTTCTGGCACGACGAGCGCTACGCGCGCCGCCGCAGCGTGGTGGCCGGCGTGCCAGGCAACAGCAAGCGCCTGCGCACCACGTTCGCCAACGAGACGGACGCGCGCGCAGCCGCCGTGGCTGAATGGCAGCGCATCCTGCGCGGCCTGGCTACCTTTGAAATGAACTTAGCGCTGGGCAACCCGGCCGTATTCCCGCAATCGCCCGTGACCGTACAAGGCTTCAAGCCCGAGATTGACGCCACCGAATGGCTATCGGTCAAGGTCACGCACAGCTTGGGCGGCAACGGTTTTACCACGCGCGTAGAGTTTGAAACGAAAACGGAAGCAGTCGAGGCCGAGCGCGAGGAAGAGAAAGACCCGGACGAAGGCATCACGGGCGTGGTGGCCAAGTGGAAGGATGTGGCGGCGAAGAAGAAAAAAGCGGGGCAGGAACAGGCCGGCACCACGGGCACGCTCAAGACCTTGGAGCATCTTTACAAAAGCAAGAGCGGCGCCAAGCGAGCGGCAAAACTGGCGTGGGAGCACATCAAGGAGGTGCGCGAAATCATTCGGGAGAACAGCGAGGAGCCATGGAGGCCGGCGGAAACGGCTTCCAAAGCGCAGGCGTGACGAACTACGGGAGGGTCACAGACTTTATCAGGACGCTCAATACTTCATTTGTTACACCTTTGAGTGTCTCCATAGTCCCGGCCTTCACTGATTGCACCAATCTCTCGCCCAAGGTAACGCGGCTGACCAGACTGTCGGGGACAGCTTTGAGGGCGGTCAAACCTTTTTCGGAAAGTACCGCATCTGAGAAGCCTGTGGCTGTCTTGCTATTGGGGCGTACGGAAATGTATCCCTCTTGCACCAACCATGTGGCGGTGTTGATAAATGCCTCTGCCGGAGGAGTCACTTCGGCACCTGTGAAGCTGTCAGCATTGAAGCATGCAGCTTCGCCACCTTCAACAAATTTTCTCGCGTCCAGAAAGATTGGTTTCGGGAAATTTTCGTACAGTTTTGCAAAAATTCGGCCAGTTAATTCATCAAAAGCATCAATATTGGAGAGTGTCATGATCACCAGAAATTTAGAAGAAGTAGAACGCCAGGAAAACGAAATTCGGAACCATATTCATCGGCAGATACTGGGGCTATCTGACCAAGTACGCTCCAAAGAAATATGGCATAAAATTTTGGCGGCTGCTGATCCGGAAACCATTGCAACCGCGCTAAGCACACAGCTCACGCATTTCAACTATCAGGAAGTGCTACGCCGCAAACAATGCATCTGCCGTCGTTAATGCCCTCGATTAGCGGGAAGCCACAATGCTGGCATGTCGCCAGTCGCGCCGACGCACTCAACGGGGACGCTTCCCCTAGATTTTTCAATATGCCCTATCGAGTAGGATTTTCCGGCAATGTAGCACTTACTATCTAAGGAAGAAGTGCTTGACTCCCCGCTTGCAGGAGACTTGTATAGTAGCCAGCCGCACGCAGCTAAAGACATGCTAAGCAAAATCAATCGTACCCTTGCAGTTCGTTGAAGTTTGCCGATGTTAGCGGCCCGCTCCTCACATACAGGGCAGGCATTATCAGCATTGCCTCCCACAACAGGTCGCGGCAATACAGGAATTTCTGACGGTGGTTCGCCTTGGTCTGCCGGAATATCGGCAGACTTGGCATCTTTTATCCAGGTCTCCAGTAGATTTTTTACTTCCGAGTACCTCTCAAGTGGTAGCTCCTTGATCTTCTTTAAACCGAAGTCTGTAATGATGATTCTGTACACGTCCAAGGGATGGTCGCCCGTAAGTGCGGACAGGTCTTTCACCAGTGCATTGATACGACGGCGTTGGAAATCGGTAATTAATTCAACGTCAATTTTTTCTGCCCCCAAGTGCAGTGTAACTACATTGTTCAGCCGGGGAGCTTCAACAATATTCCCAAAGACATTCTGCCCAACATCGCCGCTAAATTCTGGTCTATCCATTCCGAAATCCACATCTTTACAACTTATAATTTCAATTTAACAACATTTTTCACAAAATGAAGCCCTCTCTCACTGACTATTGGTGAGGAAAAACACCCCATCAAATGGGTTTCTTTTTACTCTTATTGGGCATTTTTACTGTATTTGGCCCAGTGATATTGCCGTAGATATTTTGTCCAATATCACCATGGTGCACTGGCTGCACAAGGTTTTGCGGCTGGTTCATTCCGCCGATTAAGCCAAGCACGCCAGCCTTTCCGCGAATATCCATCTTGCGGTATCCAGCGACAACTTCACTCTCGTCCGCGCTCAAGTTCCCTGGTGTAAATTGGCCCGTTACAACATAGAGCACATCAACTCCAATTGCCGAAACAGCAGCGAGAAATTCCGCGTTTGGAACTTGCTTCCCTTGCTCCCAATCGATCTGCGTACGCTTTGACGCCCCACCAACAGCCGCAAAATCAGCCTGGTTATAGCCAAGTCGTTCACGCTCAGCCTTAAGACGCACTCCAATAATTTCACGCAATTTCTCACCTTTTACTTTACAAGTGCGGTTTTTCGCACTATATTTACGTCATTACCATGTGACGTATACAAATCATACCTTATGACAACTATCGCCCCAGTGACGCGGCAGCCGAAGAACCCACTTTCGCAACCAATCCCGATTCGCTTGCTCCCTCCTGAGATTGAGCGCGTAGAAAAGTTTGCTCAACAAGACTCTCGTTCAAGAGCGTCTTTCATGCGCTTGATGCTGCTGCGTGGCCTGAACTCTTACGAAGCCGAACTCGTCCAATTGTCCGTTGTCCATCACGCTTAACTGCACAGGAGCAGGCCCATGTACCCCGATGCAAAACGTATCCGCAAACATACAGTCGCGCTGCGCCTGGACGATTATGAGCACCAACTCGTTACTTCGATCGCCAATTATCAGGGTGAAGAATTAGCCGTTTTGGTACGCCAGATCGTCATGCGTGAAGCCCTTGCCGCCATTGCTACTGACGACATCGACAGCGTACAGCGTCGCAGTGCTTAAACCGAGTCCCTGAATAGTAACTTTTGAGTAACTGAAAAGCTGCCGAACATGCCCGATCACGAAATTCATATCAATGACGAAGAACTTGCAGCGCTAGAAGTCGTTCGTCAACGGCAAGGGCTGGTAAGTATCGAGCAAGCGGCCGAATGGCTCGTCAAGTCGCGCTTACGCAAGCAGTCGAAAAACATGACGGGTCGCGGTCGCGCCCTGTACCAAGTGGAAAGAAAGCTGAAATGAGAGTCATCGGCCTGCCCTGCCCGCATTGCGAATACACCGTCCGTGCTGTCAAAAGCCGCACGATGTCCGCCATGTTCAAGGAAATCACCTATATGTGCCAGAACCCGGACTGCGGGCACTCTTTCGTGGCGGGCCTGGAAGTGCTGCGCACACTCTCGCTGTCCGCCATGCCCAAGCCGGATATCCGCATCCCTCTGTCCCAGCATGCGCGCACGGCGGCCACCAATCAGCTGGCCTTTGACCTGACAGCAGGCTGCTGATGAACATCATGGCCATCCTCGCACCGCCGTAACCCGGCTGCTGTAACTCCCGTCTTTTGCTGTGCCCTGCTGCGCTCCTTTTTGAGCGTGCGGGATTCGTTCAACCAAAAATAAGGAAACCGATGGAAACCACGCTGCACGCCACCAGTCATGCCGACAACTCCCTGGCGCCGGGCGCCGCCCGCCCGACCCTGCAAAAATGCCTCGTGCCGGTGGCGCCGACCTGCTTCCTGCTGCAAGCCTGCACTGGTGCCGACATCGAGGCGCTGTCCGCTTATATCCGCGAGATCGTCAAAACCTATCACGCCTATGGCTCGGCCAATCTCACCTTCATCATCAGCGATCTGCACGCGCTGCAGCATGGCGGCTTCTTCTTGCCAGACAGCCAGCGCACCCTGGTAGGTGGCTTGCCCATCGAGCTGCGCTACCTGTTCGCCAGCGAATCGGGCGTCGTGCAATGCACAAGCTCGTCGCGCACGCTGACTTACTGGGCCAAGTATTTAGCAAAGGAAGGGGCACGCTGATGCTGCGCCTGGCCAAAACCTGCGGCATCTGGCTGCTATCGCTCCTGATCGTCATTACCCCTGACGTTTTGCGGGCCATCGGCGCCATCAAGGACTAAACCATGCCGGCGTCCCTTATTGACAATCACCTGTCCTTCCAGCCTGCCGCCGAGATTCTGGCCGCGCGCGACAAGGATATGCCGACGCCACCAGGCGCCGGGCATGCGCTGGCCGCCATAGCCGAAGCCAAGGCACAGCTACGCAGCATCAAGCCGCGCAACCTGGCGCCCTTCATGGCTCAGGCCTGGGGATTGTCGCCGCGCGGCGCGCGCCGCTCCGTGCTGATCGCCGCCGGCTTGGACGCCGACCGCTGGGAATCGCCGATTCACTCATTTACCGAGGAAGAGCGCATCGAGCTGCGCGCCGCCACCTCTGCCGCTATCCGTGTGTACGAAAGACTGTTGAATGCAATCTAAACAAATCCTGCTGCCTGACGCCCAGCGTCACGAAGCATTCTTGCGATCCGCGCAGTTCGCGCCCGAACTGGCCCGCATTCCGTTCAAATGGCGCAACCGCGTCATCACGGCCGCGATGGCCAAGATGGCCTGGTCCTCCTGGTACAAAATCTATGAGTCCATCGCTACCAGCTTTGTGCGCGATTTCGCCGAACAGTACGTGCCGGCCGGCGTCGACCTGTCGCAGAGCGACGCCGACATCGTGGCCACCGCCGAACGCGCGGCGGCCGGCGTCGTGAAAATGCTGTGGACCGCCATTTCCGACACGCACGCCCAGCAGATCATGGCCGATGAGTGCGCCTCGTATGGCATCGAGCTGCCCGAGTTCGACGAGCAGACCGACACCATCGCCCGCCTGGTGGACGCCCGCTGGTGGCGCCGCCAACTGCGCAAGCGGGTCAAGCGCGCCTTCGAGGCCGGCAATATCCGCCTGGGCTATGTGAACTATCGCGGCGAGCCCTACGCCAGCAACGACGCCGTGCTGTCGCGCCTGGCGCAGAACCGCCGCAACGCGGCAGCACTGGCGGCCACCCTGGTGCAAAACGAAAACGGCCAACAATTCAGCATCGCCGAGCTGGCCGAGAAAACGACCGCCAACAAGGCCATCCGGCGTGGCGAGCTGATGTTGCGCATCAACGGCTTTGAGCAGATCGCCCGCGAGTGCGGCGACCAGGGTATTTTCATCACCTGGACGTGCCCATCGCGCTTCCACGCCATGCAGCACAGCGGCAAGGCAAACGACAAGTTCGACGGTTCCACGCCGCGCGAGGCGAATGCCTACCTGGGCAAGATGACGTCGCTGTGCCGCTCCGCGCTGGCGCGCCGGGGCATCGGCCTGTACGGCTTTCGCATCGCCGAACCCCATCACGATGGATGCCCGCATTGGCATCTGCTGCTGTTCGTGCGTCCTACCGCGAAATACAAGACGCCCCACCTGCAGGACGTGGCCGGTCGTGCCATCCGCATCATGAAGCGCTACGCCTGGCGCGTCGACCGTGGCGAACCGGGCGCCTTCGCACGCCGCCTGGACGTGAAGCGCATCGACTGGGCCAAGGGCAGCGCCGCCGGCTACATCGCCAAGTACGTGGCCAAGAACATCGACGGCGTAGCCGAGCACAAGACGAAAGAAGGCTATGTCGTCACGGCCGACACCGAAGGCGATGTCGAGCTGACGCCATCGGCGCGCGTCGAGTCCTGGGCGGCGTGCTGGGGCATCCGTCAATTCCAGCAATGGGGCGGTGCCCCCGTCACCGTGTGGCGCGAACTGCGCCGCATCGAGGAAAGCATGCTCAACGAAGCCCCGGCCGCCATGCGCCGCGCCTGGGACGCCGTGCAAAAGATTGACGGCGAAAAGCGCGCCTGCTGGGCCGAATACCTGCGCGCCCAGGGCGGCGCCCTGGTGCCGCGCAAGGAACTGGTCGTCACGCTGGCCAAGGACGAAAAGACCGTCATCGGCCGCTATGGCGAAACCCAGCGCATCACGCCCTACGGCGTGCGCTGCAGCGACCTGATCGGCGTGGTCTTCAAGTCCGTGCGCCATACATGGACGCCGGTACAGGCCACAGGCGGGCGCGGGGTGGCTGTTGGGGTTGCCGTTCCTCGGACTCGTGTAAATAACTGTACGCACCCCGACCGCCCTGCCCCGGCCACGCCGCCAGGGGCGCCCATACCTGACCTGCCCGACGAGGCAAAAACAGCCCTGATTGCCGCCTGGGCGGCCGTCAACGCCTGCCCGTGGCCCCGGCTGATCGTCCCCGACAACCCACCACAAGAAGGAAATGGCACATGAGCACTTATGCCGTGATCGTTCGCACGCAAACCGAACGTTTTGAATTTTTTGAGATTGCCGCATCCAGCGGCGACGTGATCGACGCCGCCATCGACCGCTACGGCGTGTGCGGCGTTACCGCCAAACTGAAAGGAGCACCGCAATGCTGACCACCCTAACCGATTCGCCGCGGCAAATCGCCCTGGGCGACCGCGTGACATTCGATACCGATGAAGGCTACCAGGTCGGCACCGTCAACGACCTGCGCCGCGACGTGGGCAATGGCGAGCTGCATGCGTGGGTCGAGTTGGACCACCAGTGGCCGGGCATGTTCCGGGCCGTGCCGCTGGGCGCCATCGAGGCGGTCAAGAAAGCAACCGCGCCTATCGGGTGTCCAGCATGACAGCGCCCTCCCCGGCCGAGGAAGCGGACTACAAGGAATTTTGTCGACTGCGAGATTACCGTAAGCCAGGCGCTGAGGTGCCGCAATACACGGAGGCTGAAGCGTTTGCTTTGGCGGTACAAACCGATTCCAAGAATAGGAAAAAGAAATGCTTCGCTACATGACCATACCGAAGTTCTCCACCGAGTCGGGTTACACGCCCGACGCGATCAGAACAAAGATCCGGGACGGGATCTGGCCGAAGGACGCCGTCTGGATCAAAGCGCCAGACAATCGAATTTTAATTGACGTGAAAGGGTATGAATCATGGGTAGAGACGGGCGAGGTGTTAAAGCTGCATCGGAAAGCAGCATCGAAATCACCTTCATGTATCGCGGCACCAGGTGCCGGGAAAGGATCGCGCTCAAGCCCACTTCCGCTAACCTGAAACGGGCCGAGAACCATCGAGCGGCGATCCTGCACGCGATTGCCACCAACAGCTTTGACTACACGGCCACCTTTCCGCAATCGTCCAATGCCGCCAAGTTTGCCGACCAGGTCGGCGACGTGCAGACCATCGAGGCGTTTCTGGATAAGTGGCTCGACAGGCAAAAAAAACACCTCAAGGCCAGCACATACAACGGCTATCGCAAGATCGTCGTTGGCCAGCTGATCCCCTGGTTCGGCACCATCATGCTGTCGGCGCTGCGCAAGAAGGACGTGCGGGCGAAGCTGGAGCCCATGAGCGCGACCAACAAGACCATGGCCAATATCCAGAGCGTGCTGCGCAAGGCACTGGACGACGCGATAGAGGACGAGTTGATCGAGGTGAACCCTCTGGCGCGCTGGTGCTATTCCAAGGTCGAGGCGCCGCAGTCGAAGGACGATATCGACCCGTTCACGAAGGAGGAACAGGCAGCGATTCTTGCTCAGGCAACCGGCCAGGGACGTAACCTGTTGCAGTTTGCCTTCTGGACCGGCCTGCGCACGTCCGAACTGGTGGCCCTGGATTGGGCCGATGTGGACTTCGTGCGTGGAGTGGTGATGGTAACGCGAGCCCTCACCCAGCATTCCAAAGTGGCAGAAAGCACGAAAACGAACGCCGGCCGCCGCGAAGTCAAGCTGCTGGAACGCGCCATGCACGCGTTGCAGGAACAAAAGGCCTTCACTTGGGCCAAGGGCGAGGAAGTCTTTCAAAATCCACGCCTGGAGCGGCGCTGGGAGGGTGACCAGCCGATCCGCAAGACACTATGGACCGGCATTCTGCAAAACGCTGGCGTGCGGTATCGCAACCCTTATCAGACGCGGCACACCTACGCCAGCATGATGCTGTCAGCAGGGGAGCACCCTATGTGGGTTGCAAAGCAGATGGGGCATGCGGACTGGACAATGATTGCGCGGGTGTACGGACGGTGGATGCCGGATGCAGATCAGACGGCCGGATCAAAAGCGGAAATTGTGTTCGGTCTTTAAGGATTAAGACTATCGGCTGCCTGTCATGCAACATTACCTATCCTGACTGAGGGGCGGGAAACGCCCCAAAGCGGACGGAAAACACAGGCCAGGTAACATCCATTAATGTGTTCCAGGCACGAGATTCGAGCATTCGGCGCCAAGCTGATATGCCGACAAGTTTTCAAATGTTGTCGATGCAATCTCACGCATGGCTTCAATGGTAAAGAAACCTTGATGTCCGGTAACAAGAACGTTCGGGAACGTCATTAGGCGCTGAAAAACATCATCCGTAATGATGTCGTCGGAGCGATCTTCGAAGAAGAGATTGCTTTCTTGTTCGTACACGTCAATCGCCAAAGCCCCCAATTGGCGCGACTTTAGCGCATCGATTACTGCCTGCGTATCGATGAGAGCACCACGCGACGTATTGATCAACATGGCCCCCTCTTTCATCAGATCTAGCGTATCTGCATTTATCAAGTGATGGGTATCAAGAGTGAGTGGACAGTGCAGTGAGACCATGTCCGATTCAGCAAGAAGGTCAGATAATGCGACCATCTCACCAATGGCCTCAAACTCTGGAGACGGATAGGGATCAAATCCCAGTAAACGGCAGCCAAAACCATTAAAAATCTTGGCTGTCGCCAAGCCAATTTTTCCTGTACCGATGATGCCAACGGTCTTCCCATGCAGATTGCTCCCAAGGAGACCATCAAGTGCAAAATTGCCTTCGCGTACCCGCGCATATGCGCGGTGAGTTCGGCGATTCAATGTAAGAGTGAGTGCCAAAGCATGCTCAGCCACTGCCTCCGGAGAATATGCCGGTACGCGCGCGACGAAAAAGTCCAAATGCCGTGCGGCTTCCGTGTCGAGATTATTGAAACCTGCACAACGCAGCAATATCGCGCGCACGCCAATGTGAGCAAGAGCATGCAATACTTCCGCGTCAAGCACATCGTTTACAAAAACGCAGATTGCCTTGCAACCTTGAGCAAGAGCCACTGACTGCAGTGACAAGGATTCAGTGTGAAAACGCATCTCCACGGCATCACGAGCATCACGTTGATCTGCTTTCTCATTGAGAAAACGGCGATCATATGGTTGGGAGCTGAATACAGCGATTTTCATCTTAAATATCCTTTGCACGAACGCACTTTGTAAATGGTAAAAATGACTACACAGGAGATTACTCCTTTCCCAACTGTATGACCACGCAATTGGGCACCTTACGGCGAAGACCACCGGCTAGAGAAAAAGGAACCTGCTGCTTGAATCGTGCGACACTACAATAGGTTGTATTTCATTCCGGGTGAATATCGTCACTTTGGAAATATTTCAACTCCAAGGCCGTACCTAAGCAAACCCGTTCATCTTGTAAAGCAGCTCTTGCGACGCCCTCACGAAGCCCCGCATCTATCAGTACAAGAAGTGCGAACTCCAGTCCATGCATTTTTTTCAAATGCACCCCAGCGGCAATTAGTCGTAACGTTTTTTCAGTGGCATTATCGAACATAGCAGCCTCCCCATATCGCTAGAATGCAATAGGAGAGGGTCCAGGTATTGATCCGTATCAAGCAAGGGCCAAAAGCTCGCTTTACTTGGCACCGCCTATAGAGGAATTACATGCGACGCAAAGCTGCAGTACACGTTCCAAAGGCACTGTTAACTGGTGCAAAGCCAACAGCTGCGGTGTACGTCCGCATGTCTACAGACAATCAAAATCATTCTGTCTCACATCAGCTACATTGCATTTCCGACTACGCGGAGCGCCATGGCATAGATATCATTAGGACATACGCCGACGAGGGCAGGAGTGGGCTCGATTTTTCTTCACGCCCGGGCCTGCGTTGCCTGATCGAGGACGTACAGAGTGGCGTAGCGCCATTTCAATCGATTCTTGCCTATGACATTAGCCGCTGGGGACGGTTCCAAGACCTAGACGAAAGCGCCTACTACGAATACATATGCCGGCGCGCAGGGGTCGCCATCGTCTATTGTGCGGAAGATTTCGAGAATAACGGATCTTCGATTTCGTCCATAATTAAGAGCGTAAAGCGTGCCATGGCTGCCGAGTACAGCAGAGAACTCTCGTCCAAGGTTTTTGCAGCGCAATGTCGGTTTGTAGAAATGGGGTTTAAACAAGGTGGGCGAGCGGGATTTGGATTGCGCCGAATTCCAATCAGCGCAAGCGGCAAAGCCAAGCCGGCACTGGGATTTGGCGAGAGAAAGAGCCATCCTACAGACCGTGTACTCCTCGTCCCTGGCCCAAGCGATGAACTTGAGATTCTTCGAGGGGTCTACGACTGGTACGTACTGGAGAAGCTGAGTGAAAGCGAAATTGCTTTCTTACTGAATGCAATGGAGGCGCCTCGCGAATGTGGGCGCGCTTGGACTCGCGACTGCGTTCGGGACGTGCTTACAAATGAAAAATACATAGGCAACATCATCTACAACAGAGCATCATTTAAGCTCCGAAAGCGACACATCGAAAATCCAACGTCGATGTGGATACAAAGAATCGGTGTCTTCCCTCCCCTCATTCCAGTTACCCTTTTCCGTAAAGCGCAGCAAGAGCGCAAACGTCGTCTCGCTCCGATTCCAAAAGAAGAGCTCTTGGCAATGCTACGCAAGTTATATGAGAAACATGGAAAGGTGACAACCACGCTAATAGATCAGGACGATACACTTCCCGGCGCGCAGATGTTCGCTTATTACTTTGGCACCATGCTAGAGGCCTACACCCTCGCAGGGCTTCCCCCGACCAACATTTGCAAGTTTATAGCTACGCGCGCGGTTGTCGGCAATGTTCGGGCAGCTACGCATGAGCAAATCAAGGCATTGATAATCGGTGCGGGCGTCGGGTTGGAGAAAGGCCCGTCCCGAAATACCTTTTTGCTGAACGGGGAAACATTACTAAAAATAGCTATCGCGCGTTGTCTTTATGAGAAAACGGCCCTCCCCCGCTGGCGCGTGCGCATGGATGAAGAGTCAAGGTGTGACTTCGTGCTCGCAGTACTTCTTGATCTTCAAAACCAGAAGGCAGATTCATACTACCTATTTCCAAAGGCAGACTTCTTGAAGGTGCAAATTACATTGACAGAAGCAAACATGTCCACGTTAAGTCAGTACAAGCATGCCTCCCTTGAGGCGATGTTTGGAGCTGGGCATAAAACTACTCGCTGAACAACTGCTAGGAAACTTCGCGTACGGCATTAAGTTTCGAGGATACGAATGAGGCTTAGCTGATCACCAACGTCCACAAACCATACTGCCTGCCAGCGCTGCGTGCGCTGCGCCTGCACCGATTCTGGCGCGCACCAGGGTGGATACACGCGCAGCGCGCGCTTGCCGCCCTGGCCGGTACGCGACATCACGCCGCGCTCGATCAGCACGGCGCGAGAAAAGATAAAAAAGCCGTGCCGCGCGCCGTTGCTAACGGCGATGATGACGACATCAACGGGGTCCGCTTCGTCCAGCGGGGCGATCTCGGCGTCGGGATGGGGGCGCTTCCAGACGGTGACGAACTGGCCGGTTTTCGTCGGCGTGGTTTTCGCTACGCGCAAGACTAGGCGCTTGCCCTCCAGTTCGGCGCGGCAGGCACCGTACTCCGCACTTTCAGCTTCCGGCACGGGCGCTTTCGGCAAGCCCAGGAAGGCCCAGGGGCTGACCTTCATTGCGTGCTGAACTCGGCTGCGGCCTTGGCCGCCCAAAGCGCTTCGGCGTGGCTGGCGAACGGGCTGTCGTAGCCGTCGACCTTGCCGTCTTCATCGACAAAATACAGCCACCAGCCGTCGGCCTGTTCGCGGATGGCAGTGTGGCCAGGTGCGCAATGAATTTCGACGGACTGGCCGGCGGCCAGGGTGGCGATGCAGATGCCGCGGTGAATAATATGCTCACGTGTCATGGGAAAATACTTCATGCAAAAAAATTAATGACCATAGTTTAGCCGCGCCGGCCGCTCCTGGCCAGTGCGCTACACTGTTCTTTCAAACGGAGGACAACATGGCATCACAACAAGGTACGGTGGATTTTCTGCTTGACCAGATGGCGGGCGCGGGTAGCCTCAGCGCGAAAAAGATGTTTGGCGAGTACGGTGTGTATTGCGATGGCAAAATGTTCGCCATCGTCGCAGACGACCGTCTTTTCATCAAGCCAACGGAGGCTGGCCGGGCTTGGATCAGCAAACTCGGCACCCTACAGGAGGCGCCTCCCTACCCGCAGGCCAAGCCGTACTATTTAATCAGCGGTGAACTATGGGATGAACGAGAATGGCTAGTACAGCTTGCACAGCGCACCACGGCGGAACTGCCACTACCAAAACCCAAATCTCAGCGAAAGCCAAAGTTAGACTCTCGTTAGCGTCAATGTCCGCTTTTGGCCGATAGCTGCCGTTGCGGGTTGATTGTCTGCATTTTGCCAGCAAAACCTTCCAGATGCCTAAGAAATCTAAGTTTACGGTAGGTTCGATTCCCGCCGTCTCCACCACTGAATAAATAAAAGGGCTTCCCCATTTTGGCGGGGAGGCCCTTTTTATTTATTCCATGCATGCAGAACGCGGGCGTCGAATCCGCGTCCGGTACGGGCGCGGGGGTTATGCGGGGCCTTCGGCGAGCGCAGCTCGGCGCCGCAAAACCGGGTTGCGCTTGCAAGCGCAACCCTCTCCGATTCGTCTGACTGGCTTTTGCGCCGCAGGCGGTTTTTCCTAACAACAACCTTAGCTGTTCAGGCTGTGGGCGTATGCCGGGCCTGACCCTCGCTACTCCCCGCACACCGCCCCACCCACCGTTCCCCCAATACTCAAGCCCGTCGACAAATCAAACCCAAAATCACAGCGATAGCCATCCTTTGATCGATATCGGCACAGCAGCATGTCACGATTACGAATGCGTATTTGCGGATCGGCGCAGCCATCGCGCATATCCGGACCGATGGCTTCGAACAGGTCTTTTGCGGCGGTGCCCGTCAAGCGAAACGCGACTTTGGTATCGCCCGCAACCGGGGCCACTGCATCGTCGAGATATGCGCCATAGATCGCGTACGAACCTGAAAAATCCTTCTGTACAAACTGCCAGACGGCCCGGACCTGATGCGCCAGCAGCAAGCACAGCATAGTGGCAAGTATCAGACTGACGCGTTTCAGCATATGGCGCCGCCGATGCTGCGCCCGGTCAGCAGGTCAAAGCCGAAGTCGCAGTGATGGCCATCACGGGGATGGTATGAGCAGCTCACTTCCGCCCGCTGGCGCAGGCGATATTCGCCATCCACACCGCACGCGTTGCGCAAGTCGGGGCCCATCACATCAAATAGCTGTTTCGCCGCCTTGCCGTCGATCCAGAACGCGACGCGCTTGTCTTTCCTGGTCGGCGGCTGTGGATCGCTCAGGCTTCCGCCATAAATCGCATAGCGGCCTTTGAATGGCTGATAAGAAAATAGCCATTGGGGGGCGGATTGGGCCATGGCCGTAGCCAAAACAAAGAGAAGAAAAACAGCGAGAAGACGTTTCATGTCATCTGCCCGCTACTTGATCGTGACATGAAAATGGTCGTCGTGGCGTATCAGTGGTCTTATCCGGGGGATGGTGGGGTCATTAAAAAAGATAACCTGGACAAAGCTGAATTCAAAAAATATGCGGATCAGCTGTGCCGTTGCATCGCGGTCGTAGTACGTGTCAAACCTTGTTACAGCGCTCTCCATTTTGTCTTTGCGAAGCAATCGGACGTCGACGTCTTTTCCGCTTCGATGACCTTTATGTTCACTGTAGGGAGTTCCATCAGCCAGGCTGATATTCCCAAAACCAATTTTCCGGCTATCGATGCCCTGCCATTGATGTTCAACCAAGAATAGCAGCGAAAGCAACTTGGGATGAGCATACTGGCCGGCACCATTGGGCGGTGTTCCATAGGTGTAGTAACCCGCGCCTTCCGGCCTTTGCGGAAGATTAAAGTAGCCGCGTCTATCCATGGGCTGCAATTCCAGCATGCGCACTCCTGAATGTAAAACCTCAGCGCTCAGCTCAAAGCAAATGGCGCCAGGTGATGCTCCCGTACATCTCACGGAGCATGTCACGCGCCGATGTAGTTGGCAGAGCTCGCCCCTTCGCTCGCAAAAAAACATGCGCACATGACGATTTTTGCCGTTATGCATTTTCTGGGCATTGCGTAGAATCAAACATCCATACACTGATGGGATCGTTTTCGGGTGTTCCCGCTACTTGAAGCCAAGATATTGATGATGCGCAAAGGTGCGCCGCGCCACCTTGAAACTAAAAAACGTCCCCCCGCAAATACCCGATCGCCCTCCGATATTTCTCCATCCTCTCCAGATCCTTCTGCGTCGGCTCCCCTATCCTCGACAGATTGCTATTCTCAGCCAGATCAGCCAGTTTGACGGCCTTGCCGACCGGGTTCAAGGCCGCGCGGGCGATGAAATCTTCATACAACTCGCCTTCGATCTTGGTCACGGCGCGCACGCCGTCGATGACTTCCTGGGAAAATCCTTCGCGCGCCAGGTCATCGAAGGTGACTTTGCCATCGCTGTCTTCCACCACGTCATGCAGCACGGCGACGATTTGCTGGGCGCCGGGAGCGACGCGCAGCATCACGCGCAAGGGGTGAAAAATGTACGGCGCGCCACCCTTGTCCGTCTGGCCGGCATGGGTGGCGGCGGCAATTTCAATGGCGCGCTCCAAGGTGCCGCGACTTGCATGTTCACTCATGTTCACTCCTTTTTACTCCACATTGATTGATGTGTCCCTTGCGCGCCAGCCGCGGCGCTGCAAGTGGCACACGCTGGTGCACAGCAAGGCTGGCACCAATAAATTGAGAACCGGCACGAGCATCAGCAAGCACAACAGCAGGCCCAGGGCAACAATCGCCGGACGCTGTTCGCGGCGCAATGCCGCTTGCTGTTCCGCGCCAAGTACCTCTGCGGCCGCCGCTCCGTAGATCATCTGGACGTTCCAGGCCAGCAAGTACGCGATCAGCACGCACATGGCCCACACGGGGATCAGCAGGGAGAGCAGCAGCAACAGGCGCCGCCGTCAGGTGGGGCGCGCGGCGCATGCACCAGGCCGGCCGGCGCTTGCCACGTGGCATAGCGGCGCGCCACAACGGCCTTGGCGCGCTCCAGCAACAACCAGCGCAGCGGCACGCGCACCGTGCCGATGGCGCCGACGACAAAGACCATCACATAGAAAAATGCAGCCAGCGCCAGCAGCGCCAGGGCGATCTGGCCGATCGACAGCAAGGCTTTGGCGGCGCTGCCCAGGCCGCCAGCGATATTGCCCATCTGCGTGACGGTGGCCGGCCCGTAGGCCAGTGCCCCGACGCCATTCATCACGCCCAGGCCCAGCAAGCCGGTAACGGACACCAGCGCCAGCATGGCGCTCAGCTCGACAAAAAAACGGCCGAAGCTGCTATACAGTCCCAGCCACAGCGCCACGACCGCCACGCACCACAGCGCGGAACGCCACCACAGCCCCGCATGGCGGGCATCGCGCAGTCCCAGGCCGACGCAGGTGAAGGGTTCCCCCAGGCCAGCAGCCAGGTTTGCAATGTTGGTGTCACCTTCGGGCGTACTCCGCAATGAAGAGGCGGATACGTCGATCCGGATGTTGCCGATTGTACATGGACGAGGCTGGCGCACGCGCCGCCGAGAGCAAGGAACAAACCTGGCTCCGGCTTGCCATTGTTTGCGATCCCGCAATTCCAGGCGGAAAGAAATGCGAAACAATACCAACTCCCCCACCGTTGCGCCTAGCGGAGTCGACCATGCTTGAAGTTCAACCCAGAGACAAGCGCGGGTTTTTCATCCTGCCCCAGGCTCCGGAAGACGCAGGGTATTACGTCTATGGCACCCCGGGCAGGGGCGCGGGCCAGTACGCGCATCCAAACATGATGATGGCGCTCCTGTATGTGGAACGCGAATGGCAAGCGGTCGATGACCGGCAATTCGGGATTGGCAACATCAGTCTGGCTAACGGCACCGCCTACGGGGAACACTCAACGCACAAATCCGGCCTGGAGGTAGACATTCGTCCACTGCGCAGGGACGGCCTTCAACTCCCTGTTTATTGGTACGACAAAGACTACGATCAAGCCGCGACGGCAAAGCTCATCGCACTTTTTCGGGCCCATGCCAGTGTGCGCAGGGTGCTGTTTAACGATACCGGCATTCCATTCGTGACACCATTCAAAAATCACGACCATCATTTCCATCTGGAACTGAGAGCCTGATATGAAAAAACTGTGGGCTGTGGCCTTCGGCGCCATCACCGTATTCTCGCTGGCCTATGCAGGCGGCAGCAGCGACTGGGGCGAATACAAACAGTTCAAAGGGGCTTATCTGATTTATTCGAATACCTTGGGCGAGCAACAGCCGCCCACACCGCATGACAGCAAGATTTCTTTCATGGTCACGGGGGCCGTTGCCAGGGACATGTTTGACTCGATGGCTCCGGATTCGAAAGAGCGCTGCAGTTTGGAGAAAGGCTATCGGCAGCGCGACAAGGAAAATGTTTCCTGTCTCCGGGATCATGACGGCTATAGGTGTCACTTCGGCTTTAACTTGCGCAGTGGCAAAAGCATTGCTGGATCGATTTGCTAGATCGCGTGGGGTGACCGGAGCCTTAGCCCAGCCAATCCTGCACGACTTCCAGTCCCTGCAAGCGTACTCCAGAATGAAGAGGCGGACACGTCGATCCGGATGTTGCCGATTGTACATGGACAAGGCTGGCGCACGTGCAGCGCAGGGCAAACCCGACGCAGCGCCATCAGCCTTCAACAATGGCTATCGAAACGCCAAAGCCGTCGCAGCCTGATCGGCATGATCGCAAGCTGACGCATGGCAGACCCGGTTTCTCCCCGCTGCCTTGGCCTTGTACAGTGCCTTATCCGCGAGTTCAACCAGCTCCACCGCCTGGTTTTTCAGGTACGTCGGCATCAACGCCGCCACACCGACGCTGGCCGTCACCACGCCAAGAGGATTGCCACGATGCTCGATTCCCAGCGATTGCACGGCCTGGCGGACGTCTTCCGCCACCGTCAAGGCGCCCGGCAGATCCGTCCCCGGCAATAAAATGACCATTTCCTCGCCGCCATAGCGCGCCGCAAGGTCGCCCGGCCGGCGCATGCTGTAAGCCACCACCTTGCCGAGTTTTCTCAGGCACTCGTCGCCGGCCACATGGCCATAGATATCGTTGTATTGCTTGAAGAAATCGACATCGATCAGCACCAGTCCCATGGCGCTGCCTTCACGCTGCGCACGGCTGAATTCGGCAAGCAGCGACTGGTCGAAGTGGCGCCGGTTCGCCAGTCCCGTCAGCCCATCCTGGCTGGCAAGGCGGGCCAGGGTTTCATTGATCAACTCCAGCTCGTTACGCGCCTCCAGCAAACCCGCCTCGCTCTTGACCCGCAAATCGATTTGCCGCACCACGCGGTAGCCGATGAAGGCAATCAGCAGTACCAGTACGCCACCCACCGCGTTTTGCAAAATCATGTCGAGACGCCACTCGGCGAGCACTTCTTCCTGCGACAAGGCGGCAGAGACCACCAGCGGGTATTCCTCGATTCTTCGGTAGCTGTTGATACGCGTTACGCCATCGACCCGCGACTTGATCACGGCCGTGCCAACGGGACTCTTGGGCAAATAATCATGAAATAAAGGAAACTGCGAAAGATCGCGCCCCAGCATGCTTTCATCGAACGGCCTTCGCAATAAAAGAATGCCTTTTCCATTCGCGATGAAAATGGCGCCTTTTTCTCCTATTGAAAAACGTTCATAAAACTGCCTGAAATAATGCATATCGATCGTCGCCAGCGCCACGCCGCCAAAGCTGCCGTCAGGCAAATTGATCCGCCGCGATACCGTGACGATCCAGTCCCCCGTCGATTTGCTGCGCACGGGCGGGCCGACATAAGGCCCCCGATCATCATGCGTTCGATGGTAGTTGAAATAATCTCGATCGGAATTATTCAGATTACTCAACAAAGTTTTCTGAGAGTTCACGAGCCAGCTGCCATCCCTGGCATAGACGAAGATGCCGTGCAGCTGCCGCAGCTCGGCTACGCGGGTGACCAGCAATTTATGGAGACGGGCCAGTTCAAGGTCGGAGACACCGTCCGCCTCCAGCCGCTCCACCAGACCGACCAGCACCGTATCGGCCTCCTTGATGGTGTCATAGGCATGCTGGGCAACAGATTGCGCCAGGTTGGCGCTTTCACGGCCCGCTTCATTCAATTGCACCTCGCGTGCACGCAAGGTCATCCATAACTGGGTCGCCAGGAGCGACAGGCACACGAGCACGACAAATGAGATCGCCAGCGGCAGCAAGGAAAATCCCCGGAAGCCCGCTCCCAGCAATCGTGGCGGCAAGCTGCGTGACCTGGTCATGGATACACTCCCGGTTTGATATCCGGCAAAGTGTGCACGAAATAGGCAGCGACATACTCACACTTGGTAACAAACATGATATAAAAAAGTCACCATGACACTTGCTGGGCCACGTCTCCCCTCGGCCATGGCATCGGTGAGTGCTATATCGGAGAGCTCTGATGCATACTCGGCTTGCATGCTGCGCCATGGCGCTCGCTGTATTCTTACCTTCCCAAGCTGCGGACAAGCCGCCGGCATGGACTGGTGAACCACGCCCCTTGCGGGGTGACTATCAGATCTATGGCGGAACGCTGTCCGAAATGCTGCCGCCCACGCGAAACGACCGGAAAGTGGCAATCATGGTCAAAGGGGAATTGGCGCGGGAACTGTTTGCCCGGCTCGGCCCCGATGTGAAACAGGAACAGGCATGCAGTTCCTCGGCAGACTACCGGGAGCGGCGCAGGGGGGACATTAGCTGCGTTCATACAAAAGAGGCGGGATACGCATGCTATTTCGGACTCGATTTACGTACGGGAAAAGCGATGTATGGAGCGATCTGCTAGCCTGGACGCCGCCCGGCACCGTTAAAACCAGGGGCCGCCTCATTCTGCCGGCGCACAGCCTGCCGGATGCTTCTGCCTGAGCGACTCTGCCTGCATACGGCACCCGGAGCAGAACCCGATCCCCCATCCCTCACCGCAACAGCGTACACTGGCTCCTCTTCCATCAACACATCGGTCCACAGTGAAATTATCGCGCTTTATTACCGGCCATCTGGAGCCGATCCTGGAAGAGTGGGAACTTTTCGCCAGGTCGCTTCCTATTCCGGGCAACGCCATTTCGAAGGCCGAATTGCGCGATCATGCGAAACAGATGCTGGAAACCATTGTGCGCGACATGGATGTCATCGAAAGCGCGGCGCAGCGAAAAAAGAAATCGACCACGGGCGTGTCGGAAATCACGGGCAAGGAGACGGCAGCCGCCACGCATGGCTCGCTGCGCCAGCAGATCGGCTTCACGCTGCCGCAGCTGACGGCGGAATTTCGCGCGATGCGGGCCAGCGTCCTGCGCCTGTGGATGGCACAGGTATCGGTGACGACGAAAACGGCGACGCAAGACATCTTGCGCTTCAATGAAGCGATAGACCAGGCGCTGCAGGAATCGGCCATACGCTATTCGCAGCAGAGCGACCGGACCCGCAATACCTTTCTCGCCATCCTCAGCCACGATCTGCGCAGTCCGCTGAGCACGATGACGATGGCCGGTGCGCTGCTGAGCAGGCCAAGCGCGAGCTCGTCTTCCACGGTACAGATCGGTGCGCGGGTCGCCCGCAGCGCAGCGACCATGACAACCATGGTGAACGATCTGCTGGAATTCGCCAGGACACAGCTGGGGGGACGCATGCCCATTTCACCCACCTTGGGCGATCTGGGGGAAATCTGCAAGACGGCCGTCGAAGATGACTCGGCCGCCCACCCGCAGTGCAAATTCGAGCTGAGCACCACGGGCGAGATGATCGGCGACTTCGATGCGGCCCGCCTGGCCCAGCTGTTTTCCAATTTGCTCAATAATGCCGCGCAATATCGCACCGACGACCAGCCGGTGACCATCACGGCCTGCGGCGATGCCGATACGGCCGTGGTGCAGGTGAAAAATTTCGGCCGCCAGATCCCGGAAAGCTCGCTGAAGAGCATTTTCGATCCCCTGGTGCAGCTGGCCATTTCCGACGATCACAAGGCACCCAACGCCACCAGTATCGGCCTGGGTCTGTTTATCGCGCGTGAAATCGCCAGCGCACACGGCGGCACCATCGGCGCCGAGTCGAGCCTGGAATCCGGCACGGTATTTACCGTGCGCCTGCCCAGGGTGGCGCTGAATGGCAGAGGGAACGGCGGCTAGGGACTATCCCGGCAGAAAGCGGCATCCCACCGGGACAGGCTCGCCTCACCTGCGGCTGAGCGGCACATACTCGCCCGGCAAGCTGGCCGCTTCCAGCGCATCGGCAAAGGCCAGCAGGAACTTCGCCGGGCCATGTTCCGACACCAGCAGCGATGCGCCCTTGTGGCGCAGCAGTTTCAGCACTTCCTGCTGGTGCGCCTGGTATTCCTGCGAATGGCCGTAGAAGGTCTGATACATCTCCAGAGTTTCCATGGCTTTCGCGGCCAGGATGAATTCGGGTTTGTCCATGATGTCTCCTCGTTGTCATTGCTGCCAAAAACACGAAAAAAACCTGCAAGATGTGCGCCCCATGCCCGTCGCACTGCCTTGCGGCAACCACATCCGTATTTCCATCATACGCCTCAAGCCAGCCATTGCGCCGTCCTGTCGTGCATCTTTTTCTATTCCGACCGTCCGGCGTCAATTGCTGCTCGTTCACCTTGCGCGACTTCGCGTGTGCGCTAGCCGCCGGGTCCCGCGCATGGCATCATGCGCGTTGGCCACTCGCTCAGGGAACAAGCGGCCGCGCGCGCCGGGCTGCTCGCGCACGCCATACTGGGCGCCCTCATCGACCATTGACATCCATGACCCCACATTTATCGCTGCACTGCTACCTGCAAGACGAGGCCGCCGAACGTCCGCTGCCCTGTTCCGACGTGACCATCCAGGCCGATCCGGCCACCCTGCGCGCCATCGCCCGCTTCCTGCTGACCAGCGCGGATACCTTTGAGCAAGCGCAGGAGCGCGCCGGCATGCACGCCCATCTGCAAGACGAGTGGGAAGGCTGGCAGGACGACTTCCCCGACCTCGTCGTCGTGGCCGCCTGAGGTGAGGCGTAGCATGGCGCTCCGGCTGGCGCGCGTCGGGTAACATACGCCACCTTTGCTACAAGAGAACAATGATGCCCGATTTCCGAACCGCCCTGCCGTCGCTGCGCGCCGCCGTGCTGGCCGTAGCGCTGGCCAGCCTGTCCGCCTGCGCCAGCCAGCCCGCGCACGAGGCGCTGTTCCTCGCCACCACTTTCACGCCCGCGCATTCCTTTACCAAGGGCATCGAAGGCCCGGCCGTCGATGCGGATGGCAATATCTATGCCGTCAACTTTGCGCGCCAGCAAACCATCGGCAAGGTCAGCCCCGGCGGCATTGGCGAGGTGTACCTGACCCTGCCCGGCACCAGCATCGCCAACGGCATCCGCTTCGGCAGCCGCGGCCAGATGTATTTGGCCGACTACATGGAACACACGATCTACCTGGTCGACCCGGCCACACGCGCGCTGACCATCCACGCGCGCGAGCCGCGCATGACGCAGCCGAACGACATCGCCATCACGGCCGACGACGTGCTGTATGCGAGCGATCCGAACTGGAAAGAAAACACGGGCCGCGTATGGCGCATCGCGGCCGACGGCACGGTCATGCTGGCGCTCGACACGATGGGCACGGCCAACGGCATCGAAGTGAGCCCCGACGGCAAGATTTTGTATGTGAATGAAAGCGTGCAGCGCAATATCTGGATGTACGACATCGCCGCGGACGGCAGCCTGAGCGGCAAGCGATTGCTGATCAAGTTCGACGATTTCGGCATGGACGGCATGCGCGTGGACGTCGACGGCAACCTGTACGTGACGCGCTACGGTAAGGGCACGGTGGTGAAATTGTCGCCGCAAGGGCGCATCCTGCGCGAGATCAGCGTGCCCGGCGCCAAGCCCAGCAACATCACCTTCGGCGGCCCCGATGGCCGCACGGCCTACGTGACGGAAGTGGTGCAGGGCCGCTTGCTGCAATTCCGCGTCGACCGCCCGGGCCTCGAATGGCAGCGGGCGCAGGAGCGCCGCAAGGCCGAATAGCAAGCCACATGGTGCTGGCTGCGCATGGCGCGATGTCGGCTTACGCGCTTGCGCGCCAAGCCGACCTACTCTACGCCACGATGCATGCGCAGGCCGGGTGGGCCGGGTAGGTCGGCTTAGCCGGAACGGCGTAAGCCGACAAAACAAATAGACATGGCCCTGGCTGCGCATGACGCGATGTCGGCTTACGCGCTTGCGCGCTAAGCCGACCTACTCTACGCCACGATGCATGCGCAGGCCGGGCGGGCCGGGTAGGTCGGCTTAGCCGGAACGGCGTAAGCCGACAAAACAAATAGCAAGCCCACGTGATCCTGGCGGCGCATGGCGCGATGTCGGCTTACGCGCTTGCGCGCCAAGCCGACCTACGTTCCACGCGATGCACGCGCAGGTCGGGTAGGTCGGCTTAGCCGGAACGGCATAAGCCGACGAACCACATAGCAAGCCGACGTGGTCCCGCCATGCCACGATTGCTCAAGGAATTGAAGCAGCGCCTGACGATCAGCTGAGGCTCAATATAAAACGTTCTTCGCTTCCGGCAGATCGACATTGGCCTTGGTGACGATCACCACGCCCGTGTTGACGAACGGCGCGACCTTCTTGCCCTCGATCAGGCTGACCAGGGTTTTCACGCCCAGCGCACCCATCGAGTACGAACCCTGCACGGCGGTCGCATACAGGGTGCCGTCCTTGACGAAGTTTTTCAGGTCTTCATTGCCGTCGAAGCCCACGGCGATCACCTTGCCGGCCTTGCCCGCCTGGGCGATGGCGCGGCCCATGCCCACGGCCGTCGGCTCGTTGGCGCCGAAGATGCCCTTCAAGTCCGGATTCGAGGCCAGCACGTCGGTCGTCTGGTTCAGCGCCGTGGCCATCTGCGACTGCGAGTAATACGTGCCGACGATCTGCAGCTGCGAGTTCTTTTCGATATAGCGCTTGAAGCCGCCCACCCTGCCCGTCTCGGAACCGGCGCCCGCCACGTACGACATCACGGCGATCTTGCCCGTCTTGCCGACCTGCGAAATGAGGGCCTTGGCGCTTTGCTCGCCGGCCGCTTCATTGTCGGTCGACAGGAAGGACTGGTAATAGCGCTTGCCGCTGTCGGCCACCAGCGAATCGATCAGAACCACGGGAATCTTCGCTTCCCACGCCTTCTTCAGGGCCGGCACCAGCGCGTCCGGGTCCGACGCGGCCAGCACGATGCCGGCCACCTTGCGCGTGACGGCGTTTTCCACCATGCTGACCTGGTCGGCGATGGCCGATTCCGAGGCCGGTCCCTGGAAGGTCAGGCTGTAGCCCTTGGCATCGGCGGCGCTGGCCGTGGCGCCCTTCCTGACGTTTTGCCAGTAGTTGGAATTGGTCGTCTTGACGATCACGGCGATCTCGCCCGGGGCGGCCAAGGCAGCGCTGGCGCTCAGGGCAGAGGCTGCGGTCAACAGACCGAGCAAGACGGTGTTGAAGGCTTTGAAGGTGTTCATTGTCGTCCTCATTTAATTATAGATTTGGTGGATTGACTTCATGGCGTGCTGCTTGCTGCTTCAGGCGCGGTTGCGCTTCTGATCGATCCAGACGGTCAGCAGGATGACCAGTCCGATAATGATTTGCTGGATAAAGCTCGATACCCCGTTCATGTTCAAGCCGTTGCGCAGGATGCCGATGACGAAGGAGCCGATGACGGTGCCGGAAATGGTGCCGATGCCGCCGATCAGCGAGGCGCCGCCGATCACGGCGCTGGCGATCGCATCGAGTTCATACATCACGCCTTCGTTCGGCTGCGCCGTCACCAGGCGCGACATCAGCACGCAGCCCGTCAGGCCCGACAAGGCGCCGGACAGGGTATACACCAGCAGGGTCACGCGGCCCACCTTCACGCCCGACAGGCGCGCCGCTTCCGCATTCGAGCCAACGGCATAGATATGCCGGCCGAAGGTGGTGCGGCTGAGCATGATGGACACGGCCACGGCGATCACCACCATCAGCACCACGGGATACGGAATGCCGGGAAACACGACTTCGGGAAACGTGCCGCCCGTGTCGCGCTCGATGCGCCACAGCACGCCGTTGCCCAGTTCGCCGAACGACTCGCCCAGACCGGAAATGGCGCGCGCGCCCGTCACCTGCAGCGCCAGGCCCCGTGCGATCAGCATCATGCCGAGCGTGGCGATAAAGGGCGGCAGTTTCAGCTGCGTGATGCAAAAGCCGTTGACGGCGCCGCACATGGCGCCCACCACGACGCCGCCCAGCATGGCGACCGGCACGGGCACGCCGCTTTTCACCAGCAGCGCGGCGGCCACGCCGGCCAGCGCCAGCACGGAGCCGGAACTGAGGTCGATGCCGCCCGTGATGATGACGCAGGTGGCGGCTATGCCCAGGTAGGCGATCGACGTGACTTGCAAGGCCACGCTCATGCCGTTGCTGACGGAGAAAAAGGCGTTGCTGGTCAGGGAAAACACCAGCAGCAACAGCGACAGACTGCCCAGCGCGGCGAATTTTTGGATCAGTTCTTTGTTCATTTTTTTAAGCTTTCTGTTTTTAGTGGACTGCCGCCTGGCCAGGGATTGGAGCGACGACGCGCCCCGACGCCAGCTGCATGATCTCTTCCTGCGACGACTCGCGCGTATTGACGATGCCGCTGATGCGCCCTTCATGGAACACGGCCACGCGGTCCGTCATGCCCATGATCTCGGGCAGCTCGGACGTGATCAGCACCACGCCGATGCCTTCCGACGCTAGCTTGTCGAGCAGCTGGTAGATGGCGAACTTGGCCCCCACGTCGATGCCGCGCGTGGGTTCGTCGAAGAAGATGATTTTCGATTCGCGGTACAGCCATTTGCTGATGACGATCTTTTGCTGGTTGCCGCCCGAGAGGTTGCGCGCGATCTGTTTCGAGGTCGGCGTCTTGATGCCCAGCGCCGCGATGTACTGCTGCGCCACCGCCTCTTCCCTGGCGAAATCGATGAAGCCGAATCGGTTGGCCAGCGCCGACACATTCGTCAGGGTCAGGTTGGCCGCCACCGACATGCGGATCGCCAGGCCGTGGCTCTTGCGGTCTTCCGACAGGTAGGCGATGCCGTGCCCGATGGCGTCGATGGGACTGGTGATCGTCACCGCCACGTCGCCCAGGTGGATGGCGCCGCTGGTGAGCGGGTCGGCGCCGAAGATGGCGCGCGCCACTTCCGTGCGGCCCGCGCCCATCAGGCCGGAAAAGCCGAGGATCTCGCCGCGCCGCAAATCAAAGCTCAGCGGGCCGAAGACATCCTTGCGGTGCAAATCGCTCACGCGCAGCAGCACTTCAGCCGTCGGCGTCGAGACGCGGTCGGGAAATTTTTCATCGAGGGTGCGGCCCACCATCCTGGCCACGATGGCATCCAGGGTGGTGCTGGCAAAATCGTCGGTGCAGACGAATTTGCCGTCGCGCAGCACCGTCACTCTGTCGATGATGTGCTGCATCTCTTCCAGGCGGTGCGAGATGTAGACCACGCTCACGCCGTTGCGCTTGAGTTCATTGATGATGTCGAACAGCTGGCCCGTCTCGCTTTCCGTCAGCGAGGACGTGGGCTCGTCCATGATCAGCACTTCCGTATTGAGCGACAGCGCCTTGGCGATTTCCACCATCTGCTGCTGGGCGCAGGACAGGTTTTTCACCAGCTGGCGCGGGTCGATGCGCAGTTTTAAACGGTCCAGCAGCGCCTGCGCATCGGCGCGCATCTTCTTGCGGTCGATGAAAATGCCGCGTACCGGTTCGCGCGCGAGGAAAATATTCTCCGCCACGCTCAGGTGCGGGATCAGGTTCAGTTCCTGGTGGATGATGGCGATGCCGGCCGCCTCCGCATCCACGCTGCTGGCAAAGCTGCACACCTTGCCCTTGTAGACCAGTTCCCCCTCGTCGGCCTGGTACACGCCGCTCATCACCTTCATCAGGGTGGACTTGCCGGCGCCGTTTTCGCCGCACAGCGCATGCGCCTCACCCTTGCGCAGGCTGAAACTGACGTTGTCCAGGGCCAGCACGCCGGGAAAGCGCTTGCTGACCTTGTTCAAGGCCAGTATCTCTTCGGATTGATTCATGGTGTGTCTCCTCCACTCCACTGCCATAGGCCGGCGCGCCGATGTCTGAGCACCTTGGCGGCGCGCCGGTCTGCTACTCGTTTAACTGTCGATCAGTTGCGGATTCCAGGCATGCACGGTCTGGTTCTGCTCACCGAGACCATCGATCCCCAGGCGCATGGTGTCGCCCGGTTTCAGGTACACGGCCGACGGTTTCTGCCCCATGCCCACGCCCGGCGGCGTGCCGGTGCTGATGATGTCGCCCGGGTACAAGGTCATGAAGCGGCTGATATAGCTGACCAGATTCGCCACGCCGAAGACCATCGTTTGGGTATTGCCGTCCTGGACGCGCTTGCCGTTCACTTCCAGCCACAGGCCCAGGTTTTGCGGGTCCGCTACTTCATCGGCGGTCACCAGCCAGGGGCCGATCGGGCCGAAGGTATCGCAGCCCTTGCCCTTGTCCCACTGGCCGCCGCGCTCCAATTGGTATTCGCGTTCGGACAAATCGTTCACCACGCAGTAGCCGGCCACGTGCGACAGCGCCTCCGCTTCGCTCACATAGCGCGCGGTGGTGCCGATTACCACGCCCAGCTCCACTTCCCAGTCGCTTTTCTGCGAGTCCTGCGGCATCACCACGGCATCGTTGGCGCCGACGATGGCGCTGGTGGCCTTCATGAACAGCACCGGCTCAGCCGGCACGGCCATGCCCGATTCAGCCGCATGGTCGGCATAGTTCAGGCCCACGCATAAAAACTTGCCCACGCCCTGCCACGGCGGCGCGATGCGGCCGGGGTTGGCCACCACCGGCAGGCTGGCGATGTCGATGGCGGCCAGGGCCGCCAGGCCATCCTTGCCCAGGGTCGCGGCCGTAATATCGGGCAGCACGCCGGACAGGTCGCGCACGGCGCCGTCAGCATCGATCAAGGCAGGTTTTTCAGCGCCCTTGGCGCCATAACGCATCAGTTTCATGTGGTTCTCTCGTTGTAGTAATCAGTTGGACCAGCCGCCATCAATGACGTGAGTCATGCCGGTGGTAAAGGCGGATTCGTCGGAAGCCAGATACACGGCCAGGGCGGCGATTTCCTCTGCCCGGCCCACTCGTCCCATCGGCTGGCGCGCCACGAAAGCGGCTTGCACTTCATCGATACTCACGCCCGTCGCTGCCGCCTGGGCGGCAATGCGTTCCTTCAGCGAGGGCGATTCGATGGTGCCGGGGCAGATCGCATTGCAGCGGATGCCGCGCGTGACGAAATCGGCGGCCACCGCCTTGGTCATGCCCACCACGGCCGCCTTCGAAGTGCCGTAGATAAAACGGTTCGGCGCGCCCTTCACGCTCGACGCCACCGACGACATATTGACGATGGAGCCGGCGCCCCTGGCCAGCATCCCGGGCAGCACGGCGCGCATCAGCCGGTACATGGAACGGGCGTTGATGTCGAAGGAACGGTCCCAGGCCGCATCGTCGCAATCGAGGATGGTGCCGCCATCGACGAAGCCGGCGCAGTTGAACAGGATATCGACGGGACCGATCTCGCCGGCCAGCGCGGTGATCGCCGCGCCATCGGTCACGTCGAGCAGGCGGATGGCGCAGCCCGTCACTTCCTTCAGCGCGTCGAGCTGGGCCTGGTTGATATCGGTGGCGATCACGGTCGCGCCTTCGCGCACGAACGCTTCGGCCGTGGCCCGGCCGATGCCCTGGCCGGCGGCGGTGAGCAGGGCGATTTTTCCTTGTAGTCTGGCGGTCATGTTGTCTCCTTTTATTTTTTTAACCCAACACCTTAAGTGCTGGGGTCAGACCCGGCGGGTCTGACCCCGGATTCTTGCTAAGCAAGGTAAAAAACCTGCTCCATCATCGCCCAGTGCTCGCCCTCGGCGCGCGAGGCCAGCGGCTGCTGGCAGGGGGCGCAAAAGGTCCACCAGCGCTGCGTTTCCGGGTCGGCGGCGATGGCCGCCATGTCGGCTTCAAAATCCTCGCCGTGGTATTCCCAGTAACCGAACAACAGGTTTTCCGGTTCGCGCAAAAAGATCGAATAATTGCCGACATGCGCCGCCGTCAGTCTGGCCAGCACCTGCGGCCAGACGGCGGCGTGCAGGGTCTTGTATTCCGCGATGCGGTCCGGCGCGATGCCGATGACCATGCCCATTCTTTGCATTTCAGCTCCTTTTTGTTGGCTTACGCCGTACCGGCTAAGCCAACCTACAGTTGGCATCGAGGTGTTTCGTAGGTCGGCTTAGCCGGAACGGCGTAAGCCGACAAGCCAGCCACCTCATTTAAGCCCATAAAAGCGGCATGCATTAAGGCCGAAAATATCGTCCCTGTCCTGCTGATCGAGATGCGACAGCAGCGCTTCGCTCGCCAGCAGCCAGGCCGCATAGCCGCCGGCCAGGTCGACTACCGGCCAGTCGCTGCCCCATATCACGCGCCGGGGGCCGAACACGTCCAGCACATGCGCCACATACGGCTGCAAATCGTTGACGCGCCAGCCGGGCCGCGCTTCCGTCACCAGCCCGGACAGCTTGCAATGCACATTCGGCAGCGCCGCCAGCTGCGCCATGTGTTCGCGCCAGTGGCCGAAGGCGGCATCGGCGATCGGCGGCTTGGCCGCATGGTCGATCACGACGGGGAGCGCTGGAAAATCGCGCGCGCATTGCAGCAGCGCGGGCAAATGGCGCGGCAGCACCAGCGCGTCAAAGCGCAAGCCGTGTGCCGCCATGGCCGTCAACGCTGGCCTCAGCGCCGGATTGGCGATCCATTGATCGTCGTCGAGGTCCTGCAGCATCGGGCGCAGGCCTTTGAGCTTGCCGTGCGATGCCAGGCGGGCAATCGCCGCCGGTGCGTCTTTGGCCTGCAAATCGGTCCAGCCCACGACGGCACGGATAAAGCTGGTCTTTTCCGCCAGCGCCAGCAGGTAATCGGTATCGGCGGACGATGGCAGCGACTGCACCAGCACCGTTCCAGCGATGCCATATTCGGCCAGCAGGGGCGCCAGGTCGGCGGGCGCGAAATCGCGGTGGATGGCGGCCAGGGATGGCGGCGGCCAGTTGCCGCCGCGCGCGGCCAGTTGCCAGCAGTGCTGGTGGGCGTCGATGCGCATCATGCTGCTCCCTTGGGCACGGGTGCGCGCGCATCGATCAGGCCTGCTTCCTGCAAGGCCGTCCACAAGGCGTCCGGCAAGGGCGCGGCGAACCAGTCGAGGTTTTGCCGCAGCTGCGCCAGGTCCTGGCCGCCCGGGATGCAGGATGCGACGGCCGGATGCGCGAGCGGAAACTGCAGGGCGGCGGCCTGCAGCGGCACGTTGAATGCGCGGCAGATGGCGTCGAGCAGCGCCACGCGCTGGAGTATCGCGGCCGGCGCATCGGCATAATTGAATTTGCCGTTCCCTGCCAGCACGCCCGAGTTGAACGGGCCGCCGATCACGATGGCGTTGCCGCGTTCCACGCACAGGTCCAGCAATGGCGACAGCGAAGCCTGTTCCAGCAAGGTATAGCGGCCGGCCAGCAGGGTGCAGTCGAGGTCGAATTCCGCCATCGCCCGCAGCACGATCTCGCATTCGTTGACGCCGAGGCCCACGGCCTTCACCTGGCCGCCGGCGCGCAGCTGGTCCAGCGCACGAAAGCCCCCACCCTCGGTCAGCTGGCGCCAGTATTGCTGCTCGCGTTCGCCATGCGTGGCCGTGCCGATATCGTGCACGAACAGGATATCGATGCGCTCGAGCCCCAATCGCTGCAGGCTGTCGTCGTGCGAACGCAGCACGCCGTCATACGTGTAGTCGTAATGGGGGCGGAACGGCAGCGGCGCGGCAAAGCCGTCGTCGCCGGGACGCACGCAGGGGTCGGGCCGCATCAGCCGTCCCACCTTGGTGCTGATCACGAACTCGTTGCGGGGCCGCTCGCGCAGCGCCGCGCCGAGACGGTGTTCGGACTGGGTATAACCATAGAACGGCGCCGTGTCGAAGAAGCGCACGCCCGCGTCCCAGGCGCCATCGAGGGTGGCGCGCGCCTGCGCGTCGCTGACCGGCTGGTACAAACCGCCGAGCGGCGCGCAGCCCATGCCGATGCAGGGCAGCGAGAGGCCGCCACGCGGCAAGCTGCGCAATTGTGTGACATCCATGAACCCGGTCCTCAAGCAGCGCGCAAGGGGAAGCAGCCTGGCCCCACCGCGTCGAATTGTTTATAGGTCAGCACGAACTCCTGGTGGCCCAGGTCTTCCGAGCGGCTCAGTTCTCCGTTGGCCACGTTCAGCACGGCGGCGACGATCTCCGCGCCCACTTCTTCCAAGGTGGCTGCGCCCGTGAGGATCTTGCCGGCGTTGATATCCATGTCGTCGGCCAGGCGCTCGAAGGTTTGCGGATTGGCGCACACCTTGATGACGGGCGAAATCGCCGAGCCCACCACGGAGCCGCGTCCGGTCGTGAACAAGGTGATGTGGGCGCCGCAGGAAATAAGCTCGACGATTTCCGCGTTGTCCGACACGTTCGGGAAACCGAAGCGCGGCTCGCCGTCCGGTACCACGTCGAGCAAATACAGGCCGCCGCCGGCCGGCTGGTCGCCCGGTTTCAGAATGCCGACGATGGGCGAGGAGCCGCTCTTGGCGTAGGCGCCCAGCGATTTTTCTTCCTGCGTGGTGAGGCCGCCATCGGCGTTCCCCGGCGAGAAGCTGCCATGGCCCATGATGGTGTAGTAGCGCGCGGCCTTGACCACGGTGTCGACGATGGCGTTGCCCAGCTCCGGGCTGACGGCGCGCCGCTGCATGTGGTATTCGCAGCCCACCAGTTCGCCCGTCTCCTCGAAGATGCAGGGACTGCCGGCCGCGATCAGCGTGTCGAAGGCGACACCGACGGCCGGGTTGGCACTGATGCCGCTGGTGCTGTCGGAGCCGCCGCAGATGGTGGCGACGACCAGTTCCTCGATCCCCATCGGCACGCGCTCCTGCCGCGCCAGGTGATCGAGAGCCCAGCCTATCCATTCGACGCCGCTGCTCACGCTGGGGCGCGTACCGCTGTTTTCCTGGATGGTGATCGTGTGCACGGGGCGGTCGCTGTCGGCCACGGCGCTGGAGAGGCCATATTTGTTGAAGCCTTCGCAGCCGAGAGACACCAGCAGCACGGCGCCCACGTTCGGGTGCGTCAGCAGGCGGCGCATCACCTGGTCCGCGTATTCGTTGGGGAAGCAGCCCGTAAAGCCGATCAGGTGCACGGGCTGGCCGGGAAAGGCGTTGACCATCAGGCGCGCCACGTGGTGCGCGCATTCGACCATATAGGCCACCACCACGATATTGCGGATGCCCTTGCGGCCATCGGCGCGCAGGTAGCCCGACAGGGCGGGTGTCGTTACGGGAGCGTTCATGCTTGGTCGTCCTTGTGCAGGAAATGGTGGCCGTCCTGGCCCAGGGTAAACGTGGGGATGTAGTCGCTTGCCAGGTTGTGCGTGTGGATATGCTCGCCGATGGCGACGGGAGCCGTGATGCTGCCGATCAGGGCGCCGTAGCGCAGCACCTTGTCGCCCACGGCCAGCGCGCGGCGCGCCACCTTGTGGCCGATCTGGATGTCTTGCGCCAGGGTGACGGGCAGGCCGTCGATGGCGACGACGTCGCCGCTAGCCAATGCCGTCCTCGCGATCAGGCAGTTATCCTCGGGCGACATCAGGAGCAGGCTGGCAGGCCGGGAAGCGAGGCTCATGGCGCACCCTCCCCGGCAAAGGCGGCTAGGCGTCCGGCTGGCTCAGTTTTTCCCGCGTGCCTATCGAGGACAGCATGGTGCGGCGCGAGGAATCGAGGTGCGAACGCATGCACTCGAGCGCCTTCGGTATGTCGTGCTCCGCCAGCGCGCGCAGGATCGCCAGATGCTCCTGCACCGCGTACTGGTTGCGGCCCTTTTCCTCGCCCTTGTCCCACTGGTAGTGATAGTGGAAGACAAACGAGACGATATCGTAGAAGCCCTGCGCGAAGCGGTTGTTCAGCAGGCCAATCAAAAAGGTGTGGAACTCGCGGTCCAGCGCCGGAAAGGCGTTGTGGCGCGTGTCTATCCTGGCCGCCAGCTTCTCGTGCTGCGTGATCAGCCGCGCCAGTTCCGCATACGCGGGGTCGCCATGCGGCAGGTGCGCAAACTGCTCCACGGCCGCCATCTCGAACATGCGCCGCATGTCCGCCAGTTCGGTGGCGAACGAGCGGTCGAACGCGCACAGGCGCCAGCCGCCGCGCGGCTTCTTCTCGATCAGGCCGAAGCGCGAAAAGCCGATCAGGAATTCGCGCACGCTGACGGTACTGGCGCCCGCCTCGCGCGCCAGTTCCGCTTCCGAAAATTCCGCGCCGGGCGGCATGTCGCGCTGGTACACGCGCTCCATCAGCACTTGCTGGATGCGCTCGGCCCCCGACTGCAATTCGGAGATATCGAAGTAGTCGCCCGGTATGGGTTTGCGCAGCAGGCGCCGGTCCGCCGGGCTGGCGATCAGCCGCCGCGTCGACAGGTAGGCGATCGCGCTGCGGACCGCCGTGCGGCTGCCCTGGCAGATGGTGGTCAGGAACTGCTCCGTCGGCAGCATCTCGCCCACTGCGACATTCTCGGCGAGAAATTGCAACAGCAGATTGGTACTGCGCTTGAAGACGGTGGCGGGTTTGGACATGGATGAATGAACGCGCTATGCCAGCGAAAGGTAAAGTGGATGAGTGGGCCATTTTAGTCGATATCGGATTGGATCGGCATGCAAAAAAAGAAACAACTGCGGTGACGGCGGCGTTCATGGCTGCGCTCCCGGCGCCAGCATGGCGCGCAGGCGCGGCTGCCCCAGCGCGGGACAGAGCTGCCGCGCCAGCGCCGCCACGGGCGCCACGCGGCGCGCGATCTTGCCGGCGTGGTGCTGGGCGATGTCGGCCAGGCGGTGCGCGAGGAAGGGATTGCAAAAGCGTTCCCTGACCTGCGCCACGTAGGCCAGCGCGGCGTCGCCGTGCGGCGCCCCCATGGCGGCAAATACGGGCAGCACTTCCTCCTGCCACACGGCTTCCAGCCCGGCGCGCATGGCGCCATCGTCCATCGCTTCGCGCACCGTCATGCCGGCCGGGCTGCCCCGCTCCATCCACAGCTGCGCCAGATACGTGTGACCGAGGTTGAGCAAAAACAGCTTGCGCTGTTCATACTCGCGCAGGCTGTTTGTGAGCACCACTTGCCGGTGGCGGCACGGCAGCAGCATGCCTTCCTGCGCCTCGATGGCCCACAGCGCATAGGGCTCGGCCACGGCGCCTGCCGGTTCGATCGGTTCCGAAACGATGCGGTCGACCAGGGAATTGATCCACAGGCAGCCCGTTTCCAGGTAGCCGATGAACGCGGCATCGCAGCGCCACTGCCGCGCCAATGTCACGATCACCTGGCGCAGTACATGACCGTTGTCGGCCACCAGTTCGCACGGAAAAATCGAGAGGGGCGCGGCGCCGGCCAGGAAGCGCCCGTGCAGCAGCACCAGCAGCTTGGCGGGAAAGCTGGCGGGGACGGTATCGCCGTCGAGCATGCCGGCGTGATCGGATTCGTCCAGCTGGTAGCCCGTGTCGCCCGTATTCGACAAGATCACGCGCGCGGCGACGGCCGCATCGCGCACCTGCCGCCAGTCGCTGCCCGCTTGCCACGCCTGCGTGACGGCGTGGGCGCGGCGCTCTTCATCGACTTGCGCGCCGTCCTGCCAGCCGCGGATGCGCACGGGATAGCCGCCGGGCCGGCGAAACGCCGCCACCCGCGCCGCGCCCTGCGCGCTGCCGGTCGTTTGCACGATGGTGATCTGGCCCAGCGCCTCGCCGAGGCTGGCCGCTTCGCTGACGAACAGGTCGGCGTGCGCCTGCAGGAAGCGGCTGGTGCCAAATTGAAGTATGGGGTTGAGATCGCTCATCTCAGACCTCGACGATGGCCTTGATGACGCCCGCCTCGGGCTGCATCCAGCGATCGAGCACGCCCGTAAATTCGTCGAGCGTGGTGCGGTGGGTATTGAGCAGCGCGGTGGGTACTTTCCCCGCCTTCATGGCCGCCACCACCTCCTCGAAATCGTCGACGGTGGCATTGCGGCTGCCCAGCAAGGTCGTTTCGCGCTTGTGGAATTCAGGGTCGGAAAAGGACAGGCGGTCGCGCACGATCGATACCAGCACATAGGAGCCGCCATGGGCGACGAAATCCAGGCCCCGCTCCATGGCGGCGATATTGCCGGTGGCGTCAAACACCACGTCGAAGAATTCGCCGCCTGTTGCGTCCGACAGCAGCTCCTTGTCGCCGTCGCCCAGCTGCACCGTGCGGGCGATGCCCAGCGCGTCGCGGCAAAACTGCAGGCGGTCGGCGCGGCCGTCGAGCACCGTCACGTCGGCGCCTTTCAACGACGCGAACAGCATCACGGCCATGCCGATCGGGCCGGCGCCTACCACCAGCACGCGCTTGGCCGCATCGACCGCACCGCGCTTGACGGCATGCGCGCCGATGGCGAGAAATTCGATCATGGCCGCGTCGTCGAGCGAGATGCCTTCCGTCTTGAAGACGAAGCGCTCGGGCAGCGCCAGATATTCGGTCATGCCGCCGTCGCGGTGCACGCCCAGCACTTCGATGCGGGTGCAGCAGTTGGTCTTGCCCTGGCGGCAGGCCACGCAAGTACCGCAGGACAGGTAGGGCATCACGTAGACCTGGTCGCCCACGGCCAGGCGCGAGCCGGCCGGCGCGCTGTGGATATGGCCGGACAATTCATGGCCCATCACGCGCGGATAGCTGAGGAAAGGCTGGGTGCCGCGGAAGATATGCATGTCGGTGCCGCAGATGCCGACGCGGCGTATACGCAGCAGCACTTCGCCCTCGGCGGGCACGGGCACGGGACGCTGCTCCATGCGCAAACTGCCGGGCGTATCGCAAACGATACTTTTCATCATGGTCGTCTCTCTCGCCGTCCGGATCTTGCCGGCGGCATATTATATTTAACGTACAAACCAACTGTGAAAAAAATCCGTCTGCGCGGATTGTCTTTCCAGCCCTGCCAGTGGCGCGTCTTGCTGCGGCGCACAACGATCATGCCACCATGCCGCCTGGCCCGAACCCCATACTTTAGCTGCTGCCGTCATTCGGTTTTATAAATATACCGTACAAAAAAATGAAGGTCAACGGATTCTTTTTCCGATTTTTTCGGCTCCTCTGCTACATTCCTGCTTGACCCTGACGTAACGTCAGGCGCCATCGTGATAGCACGCACTGAAGACAAGGAGAAGACGATGCTGCTGAAAATCGGTGAACTGGCCAGGCTAACGGGCCTGACCATCCGCACCCTGCACCACTACGACAGCATCGGCCTGCTCTCGCCTTCGGCGCGCACGCAAGCCGGCTACCGCCTGTACCAGCACAGCGACATGGACCGGTTGCACCGGATCATGGCGCTGCGCAAGTTCGGGCTTTCGCTGGCCGATATCGCCAACGCCCTCGCCGGCCGGGACCTGCCTTTGCATTCCATCGTGGCACGGCAAATCGCCATGCTGGAGCGCCAGATCGCGCAAGCTTCCACCCTGCGCGAGCGCCTGCGCACCCTGCAGGCGCAACTGGCGCAGGGACAGGCGCCGGAACTGGCCGAGTGGCTTACCACTATGGAGTTGATGACGATGTACGACAAATACTTTACCCAAGAAGAACTGCAGCAATTGCCGCTGCTGTCCGATACGGCCGTGGAACAGGAATGGAAGGCGCTGGTGGCCAGAGTGCGCGCACTGCAGGCCACGGGCGCCGGCCCCGGCGACGCGCGAGCACAGGCGCTGGCCACGGAATGGATGGTCAAGCTGGTGCGCGACACGGGCGCCCACCCTGGCCTGTTCGCGCGCCTGAACGACATGCATGCGCAGGAGCCATCAATGCAGGCCACGACCAGCATCGATGCGGAACTGATGCAGTTCATCCTCGCCGCCTTCAACGCCTCGCGCATGGCGCTGTACAAGCCTTTCCTCGATGAGCAGGAATATGCGTATTTACTCGCCAACTACGGCAAGCGCTCGGGCGAGTGGCCGGCCCTGATCGCCGCCGTGCGCGCCGCCATCGATGCGCGCACGCCGCCCACCGACCCGGCCGTGCTGCAGCTGGCACGGCAGTGGCTGGACCTGTTCCGTTCGTATGCGGGCACGAACCCGGCCACGCAGCTGAAATTCCGCCAGGCGCACCAGCAGGAACCGCGTCTGATGGAAGGCAGCTTCGTCGACGGGGCCATGGTGCAATACCTGGGCGCGGCAATGGCCGTGGTGGCGCAGGAAAAACAAGCGTAAAAGTTGGCGTGCGGCATTTCCAGGCGGTGGCCATGTAGAATCGGCCATCGCCAATCACAGGAAAATCCGATGCGCCGCTTTTTGTTGATATGTCTGACCCTGCCCGCCCTGAATTCCGCCATGGCGGCCGAGCCGCCCGTGCAAGGGGTGTGGCAAGGCACTCTGGGCAAGGCCAGTATCGTCGCCTGCTTCAACCAGCCCAGTCCCACGCAAGGATCTGACCGCAGCGGCAATTACTACTACACGCGCTACAAGACACCGATCATGCTGTCCATGGCGAACGGCAAGAGCGACTGGAGCGAGTCCGACGCCAAGGGTGACACCACGGGCACGTGGCGCCTGGGTGCGCCGCAAGGCGGCAAGCTCACCGGCACCTGGACCGATCCGAAAAGCGGCAAGACCCTGCCCTTGGCCTTGACCCTGCTGGAAGCGGCGGGCGACCGCGAGCATCCATCCTGCGCCAGCGACGCCTACAACCTGGCGCTGGAAGACTTTCCCAACACCAAGGTCAGCAAAGCCATCGCCTTCGAAGGCAAGCAATACCGCAACCTGCAAGTGGGCGACACCATCACCGTGGAATTGATGGCGCCCGGCGACGGCATCGCGAAAATCAATACGCAGCTGCGCGCCGTGCTGGCGAAGAACAAGAAAGACCTGGAAGACTTTTATGCCACGCGCCGCGAATACCTGGGCCGCAGCGGCTTCACGACGGAAGACGAAGTGTATGCCGAGCCCACCTACTGGTCGCCGCGCTGGGTGACGATAAAATTCTACCGCTGGGCGGCCGGCTATGGCGCCAATGGCATCTCCATCAAGTTTCGCACCTGGGACGTGAAGACGGGCCAGGAAACGGACGTGTGGAACTGGTTTGGCGCCAGCGCCAGCGATGGCGACGACAAGGCCGAACTGCCGGACCGATTGCGCCAGGCCCTGTTCAAGGGTGTGACAATCGACGCCGAATGCAAGGGCACGGATTACGACGGCCACGGCCGCTTCCACCTGTCCTTGAAGCCGGAAGGCGTATCGTTCTGGGAAGACTCGAACGGCAGCGGCTGCGAAAACGATTTTTTACTGCCCTACAGCAAGGTCGGCCCCTTCCTCACCGTCAAGGGCCGCGCCGCGCTCAGCGATCTGCTGCCGAAGAACTAGGCGCGACCGCCTCTGCCACCATCTCCGCCGTCGCGGCCGCCAGGGTCCAGCCCAGGTGGCCGTGGCCCGTGTTGTAATACACGCCCGGTGCCTTGCCTGGCCCCACTTTCGGCAGCATGGCCGGCAGCATGGGGCGCAAGCCCGCCCACGGCACGACCTTGCGCGTATTCACACCGGGAAAGCACTGCTCGACCCATTCCAATAGCGGGCGGATGCGGTCGGCGCGGATGTCGTAATTAACGCCATTGAATTCCGCCGTACCCGCCACTCTGAGCCGGTCCTCGCCCAGGCGGCTGCTGACCAGCTTGGTCGCATCGTCGAGCAGGCTGACGCACGGCGCCGCGGCGCGGCTGGCGCCGTCATCGAGCTGCACGGTAATCGAATAGCCTTTCACGGGATACACATTCACGTGGTCGCCCAGCATTGCCGCCATGGCGCGGCTGGCCGTGCCCGCGCAGACGACGACGGCATCGAACACGGCGCTGTCTTCGTCCATGGAGACACGCACCTTGCCATGTTCGCGCGCCAGCGCGGTGACCTGTGCACCATAGCGGCAGGCCACGCCCAGGCGCACGCAGGCTTCAGCCAGGCCGCTGGTGAATTTGTGGATGTCGCCCGTGGAGTCGCTGTCCGTGTAGTAACCGCCGTAAAAATCACCGTGCAAGGCAGGTTCGATGGCGCGCATTTCTTGGCGCGTGACGGCGCGCCGTTCCAATCCTGCCTGCGCCAGCAGGCGCGACACGCCGGCCGCCCGCTCGAAGCCGCGCCGGTCGCGGTACACATGCAGGATGCCGGCGCGGCGGTGATCGAACGCTATCTTCTCTTCTTCCGCCCAGGCAAACAGATGTGCGCGCGCGGCAATCGCCATGCGCGCCGTGGCGACGGTGTTGCGCTCGTAATCCGGCATGGCGGCAAGAAATTCCGCAAACCAGCTCAGCTTGTGCCAGCCGGGAGTCGGATTGAGCAGCAGCGGCGCATCGCGTCGCGTCATCCATTTCAGCGCGTTCCAGATCGTCGCCTTGTGGTTCCACACTTCCGCGTGCGAGGCCGACAATTGCCCGCCATTCGCATACGACGTTTCCATGGCGGCATAGCGGTGGCGCTCGATCAGGGTGACAGCGACGCCCCGTTTCGCCAGCGCGTACGCCGTGGTGACGCCCGTGATACCGCCGCCGATGACGGCCACCGTGCGGCTCATGGCGACCCTACCTTCTGCACGACGGTATCGCCCGCCTGCAGCACGCGGCCATCCTCGGCCAGCACGTCGATGCGGCGCACGGGCAAGCCTGAACCGCGCTGCAGCAGGGTGGAATGGGCCTCGCCTGGTTCAAACAATTGCGCCTCGCTCCACTGGCGCAAGCCGACGACGACGGGAAACAGGGCCAGGCCCTTGGGCGTGAGCACATATTCCTGGTAGGCCGTGCCGTCCGAGGCGGGCGCGACCGTAAAGATGCCCTCTTCCACCAGGGTATGCAGGCGGTCGGCCAGGATGTTCTTTGCCACGCCCAGGCTTTTCTGGAACTCCCCGAACCGGCGCATGCCGTCGAAGGCGTCGCGCACGATCAAGAGCGACCAGCGCTCGCCGATCGCGTCGAGCGCGCGCGCCACGGGACAGGGGTCAGTTTTCAGGCTCTTGCGCTTGGCCACGGAGTCTCTCCTTGATTGAGTGGTTGCATTTTAAAACTAATCACCGTAGACTCCAACTGGTTTTAATTTGCAACCACTTATAGGCAAGCCCATGCGCGACACGACCACCCCCATCACAGCAGCACTTCCTTCCCCTCTCGTCTGGCTATTTGCCTGTGCGGCAGGCCTCAGCGTGGCCAATGTGTATTACGCCCAGCCTTTGCTCGCCACCCTGGCGCACGAGTTCGGCATGACGGAAGCCGCCAGCGGCATGGTCATCACGGCCACGCAGCTCGGCTGCGCGCTGGCCCTGCTGCTGCTGGTTCCCTTGGGCGACATGCTGAACCGGCGCCGGCTGACCCTGTTCCAGCTGGGCTTGCTTGCCGTCTCGCTGGCGGCGCTGGGCTGCGCCCGTTCCACGGCAGCCTTGCTGGGCGGCATGCTGCTGGTGGGCTTGCTGGGCACGGCCATGACGCAAGGCTTGATCGCCTATGCGGCCAGCGCGGCGGCCAGCCATGAGCGGGGCAAGGTCGTCGGCATGGCGCAGGGCGGCGTGGTGATCGGCTTGCTGCTGGCGCGTACCCTGTCCGGCGTGGTGGCGGACCTGGCAGACTGGCGCGCCGTGTATTTTGTGTCGGCGGCCATCGCCTGCGCCCTGCTGATGCTGCTGTGGCGCAAGCTGCCGCCGGTGCAGCCATCCGATCACAAGCTGGCCTACGGCGCCCTGCTCGCCTCGATGGCGGACATGCTGCTGCACAACAAGGTGCTGCGCGTGCGCGGCATGCTGGCCCTGCTGATGTTTGCGGTCTTCAATATCTTCTGGAGCGCGCTCGTATTGCCCTTGACGGCGCAAGGCTATGGCCATGCGGCCATCGGCGCCTTCGGGTTAGTGGGCGTGATCGGTGCGCTGGGCGCGGCGCGTGCGGGGGCGCTGGCTGATGGCGGACGCGCGCAGTGGACGACGGGCGCGGCCCTGCTGTTGCTGCTGGCCGCATGGCTGCCGCTCAGTTTTGCCGGCGCGGCCCTGTGGCCCCTGGTCATCGGCATCATCGCGCTGGACCTGGCGGGCCAGGCCATCCACGTGACGAACCAGAGCCTGATTTTCAAGCAGGACAGCGACGCGCACAGCCGCTTGGTGGCGTGCTACATGCTGTTTTATGCGGTGGGAAGCGGACTCGGTGCGATTGCCGCCACCAGCGTGTATGCGCTGGCGGGCTGGCATGGGGTATGCGCGCTGGGCGCGGCGGTCAGCTTGCTCGCCCTGCTGTTCTGGCGGCTGACCTTGCCTGCTGAAAAAGCTTAGTTCAGCATGGCCGCGGCGGAGCCGTGGCGGTACGTCTTCAAGGCATCGGGCTGGATCTGGATCAGCGAACCGCTGACTTTAATCAGGTGCAAGTCCGTCAGCTGGTGCAGCACGCGCGACAGGGTGGCGGGCGCCAGGTTCAAAAACGATGCCAATAAGCTCTTCTTCAGGTCCAGCTTGACTTCGTTCGACCGCTGCTGGTCCGATGCCTGCAACAGATACTCGACCACGCGCTGGGTGGCGTTCTGCACGGAGCAGCGCTCCACGTTGCGGATGAAACCCATCAGGTGGTGCGACAGGCTGTTCATCATCTGACGCGCGATGCGGGGCGACTGGTCCAGCAGGCGCAGCAGCGCGTGCGGCGGGATGCGCAGCAGCAGACAATGTTCGAGCGCTTCGGCGCAGAACGGGTATGGTTCATCGAGGAAAATCATGGCTTCGCCGAAGCTCTGACCCGGACGGATCAATTCCAGGACCTTGTCCGTCCCTTCCATGGAAAACACGCTGAGCTTGACGAGGCCGAAGACCACCACGTAGGCGCCTTCCGCCACTTCGCCCTTGCGGAACAACACTTTGCCTTTTTCCACTTCGACACGCACGACATCCTGGCGCAATTGCTCTAATTGCGAAGGGGAAATATGGCGGAACAGAGCCTGGCTCGACAGCAAGCCATCGACGTTGACCTTATGCATGACACTCTCTTATTAGATTAGCGAATGACTAAGAGTGTAATGCGCAGGCACGGTCAAGGCCATACGTCAAAGGAACTAGGGTTGTCTAGGCCGGAACGCCATGCAGATCAAACAATCGCGCATTCCTTGTGGCTTTTTGGCACGGTATTTGCGCTTTGCTTGATCTCTATTTACCGAGTTCGCGCTCGACCGCATACACGGCGATCTGCACGCGGCTGCTGAGCTTAAGCTTTTTGAGGATGTTTTGCACGTGGATTTTCACCGTGCTTTCGGCCACGTCCAGCTGGCGCGCGATTTCCTTGTTGCTCAGCCCTTGCGCCAGGCAGGCCATGGCTTCGCGTTCGCGCGGCGTCAATTTGTCGTAGTCGGCCTGGGGCGCGTTCTGCCCCGCGCGGAACTGTGACACGAGCTTGGCCGTCATGGCGTCGGCAATCACGGATTCGCCGGCAGCGGCACGGCAGATGGCCTGGCCCAGCTGCTCGGCTTCTATATTTTTCAGCAAGTAGCCGCGTGCGCCTGCGCGCAGGGCCGCGCCCAGGTCGGCCGCGTTTTCCGACACGGTCAGCATCAGCACGACCATCTGCGGCATGTCCTGCAAGATCAGCTGCAGCGCCTCGACGCCCGTCACGCCGGGCATGTTCAAGTCCATCAGCACCACGTCGGGCCGCAGTTCGGCCGTCAGGCGCACGCCGTCGAGCCCGTTCGATGCCTCGCCCACCACCTGGAATTGAGGATTGCGCTGCAGCAGCAGCTTGACGCCGCTGCGCAGCAAGGTGTGGTCGTCGACCAGCAGGATTTTGATTGGTGCGTTCACTATGTTTGTTTCTTTAGCCTGATAAATAGCGGGAATAGATTCGGAATCATCTGTTACGCGGCCTGGCGCCGCGCCGCCGGCAAGGCCAGCGAGATCGTCGTGCCGCCGCCGGGCGTGCTGTCGATGGCAAATTGCGCACCGAGCCGCTCGGCCCGCTCCTGCATGATACGCAAGCCGATCTGCAATTCCGTTTTCTTGTCGCGCAGGTTGGCGGCAAAGCCTTCGCCATCGTCGCGCACCTGCAGCGCAAAATCGCGCCCGTTTTCCACGCGCAGCGCCACATTGCTCGCCTGCGCATGCTTGCGGATATTCGACAGCGCTTCCTGCACGATGAACAGGATCTGCAACTGCTGCTCGGGCGCCAGCGGCGCGCCATTGCCGCTCATCTCCAGGGTGCCTGCGACACCCGTCTGCAGCTCGAACTTGGCCAGCACTTCGCTGAGTTTGCTTTCGAGGTCGCTGCCATGCCAGCGCGTGCGGAAATTGACGAGCAATTCGCGCACGTCCTGGTAGCTTTGTTCGACGCCCATGCGCATCAGCGGCAGCACTTCGGCCGCCTCGTCGAGCTGGCCCCGGCGCACGGAATCGTCGAGCATCTGCACTTGCAGGCTGATGAAGTTCAGGCTTTGCGCGATGCTGTCGTGCAAGCCCTCGGCCAGCAGGCTGCGTTCGCGCGCCACGGCAAATTCCTTTTCGCGCGCGATCAGGCGCTGGTTTTCGATGGCGATGCCCAGGCTCTGGCCCAGCGTCTCCAGCCAGCCCTGCTGCTGCGCCTGCACGGCTTGCGGCTGCGCAAAGTGCAGCGAAAAGCTGCCCACCACCTGGTCGCGCGCGAGGATGGGAAAGACGGCGATGGCGATAAAGCCTTCGTCCTGGCAACGGTAGCGCTGCAGCGCTTCGACCTGGCGGAAATCGCGGATCTGGATCACGCCCTGCGCCACGGCCGCGCCGCACAGGCAATCGTTGTTGCGGATACAGTGTTCCTCTTCCACCATCGCGTCGGAAATGCCTTCGTGCACGATGATGTGCACGGTATCGTGCTGCGGATCGAGGATGCGCACGGTACCGCCTTCGGCTTGCGCGAACTGCATTACGTGGCGCAGGAAGCCGCGGCACAGCGCATCGATGGCGTGCTGTCCCGCCAGCAAGGTGGAAATGTCATGCAGGGTGGCCAGCTGGCGCTCCTGCGCGGCGCTCAGGCCCGATGCGGCTTGCGCCAGACGGCGCTGGCGCCAGCGCGACGCTGGAAGTTGTTTGCGGGAAGGTTGACTGCGCGGCGCATGCATGAAGAACTCGAATCTGAAAAGTGGTGCGCCCGGCGAACGCTGCGGCCTGCCGGGCAGGTAAAGGTTACAAACGGATCTCGGTACCGAGCAGCTTGACGAACTGCGCCAGCCACGCCGGATGCGCGGGCCAGGCGGGCGCGGTGACGAACTGGCCATCGGTGACGGCGTCCGTGACGGCGATGTCGGCATACGTGCCGCCCGCCAGTTTCACTTCCGGCGCGCAGGCGGGATAGGCGGAAATGCGCTTGCCGCGGATGACGTCGGCGGCGGCCAGCAATTGCGCGCCGTGGCAGACGGCGGCGACGGGCTTGCCCGCCTCGGCGAAATGGCGCACGGCGGCGATGACTTTGTCGTTCAGGCGCAGGTATTCGGGCGCGCGGCCGCCGGCGATCATCACGGCGTCATAGTCGGCCGGGTCGATCTCGTCGAAGCTGGCGTTCAAGGTGAACAGGTGGCCCGGTTTTTCCGTGTAGGTCTGGTCGCCCTCGAAATCGTGGATGGCCGTCTTGATCGTCTCGCCGCTCTTCTTGCCGGGACAGACGGCGTGCACGGCATGGCCGAGCATCAGCAGGGCCTGGAACGGCACCATCGTTTCATAATCTTCTGCAAAATCGCCGGTCAAAAACAGAATTTTCTTCGCTGCCATTTAGTTCTCCTATGAAAGATTGATTCCGCAAGACGTATCTTAGCGCGACTTGGTAGCCATACTGGATATTTATCAAACTTTTGCGCCTTGATCGAGGATTTTACAGGCTGAGGCAGAATTTTTTACAGGCTCGCCGGTCAAATCAGGTACACCTCCTTGAAAGGCCGGGCCATGGACAGCAGCACAAACAGCGGCGGCAGCACGCTGATACGTATCTTCGACCATTTCCCCGATGCGGAGCGCGCCCGCATCCGCTTGCTGGCCGAAGGCTTTCCTCCTCACGCCGTGCAACTGGACGCGGGCGACGACGAGGCCGGCCCCGTGCAGGGCAATTTTACGGTCGGCAACCGCGACACCATGACCAGCCGGCTGGAACGCGCGATCAACGCCCTGTTCGGCGGCGACAACCATATGTACCGGCGTAACTACGGCAAGACGGCGTTTCGCGGCATGGTGCGCCTCATTGTCGCCGTCCGCGATCCGCAGGAGCAGGAACGCGCGCACGCCATCGTGCAGGCATGCAATGGCTGCGACATCGAACAGCGCACGGCCAGCCACGCGGGCAGCCGGCGCGCCGATGCAGGCACACCGGCGCTGGCGGGCTGACGCCCTCCCCTGCACGGCGAAATTATGGCAAGATCACCGTTCCTTCATTCCACAGCGGAAATTGCCATGATTTTTGAAATTGCCCACATCCAGATCAAATCGGCCACGCATGAAGCCTTCGAAGCGGCTGTAGCGAAAGCCGTCCCCCTGTTCCAGCGCGCGCGCGGCTGCGAATCGATGCGCCTGGAGCGCTCGATCGAAAACGGCGACGCCTACCGCCTGGTGGTCGGCTGGACGACCCTGGAAGACCATACCGTGCATTTCCGCGGCAGCGACGACTTCCAGGCCTGGCGCGGCCTGGTGGGCGAATTCTTTGCCGCCCCGCCCCAGGTCGAGCACATGAACACGGTGGTGACGGGGTTTTAAGCCGGGGGTTGCACACGGCACGCCGTCTGCCCGCCCAGCTTGTCGGCGAGTTTGTCGGCGGACTTGGCCGCGAAGTTGGCCGCGAAGTTGTCCGCGCAGTTGTCCGCGCAGTTGTTCGATTACGCGCGGCTTTGCCGCGCCTCGGCGGCCCCGCTAATCCGACCTACGCCACGCATAGGCGGCTGGGCGCAGCTTAGACGGCAGGATGATGGAACACCTGCCGCAGATACGCGAGGAAGGTTTCATCCTTGCACAGGGTCTTGCCCGGGGAATCCGACAATTTCGCCACGGACTGGCCATTGCAGCGCACCAGTTTCATGACGATGTTGAGCGGCGTCAAACCGACGTCGTTGGTGAGATTGGTACCGATGCCAAAGCCCGTCATGATGCGGTCGGCGAAGTGCTGGTACAGGGCAAACGCCTTGTCCAGGTCCAGGCCGTCGGAAAACACGAGGCGCTTGGTGTTGGCGTCGATGCGCAGGGCCGCATAGTGGGCCAACGCCTTCTCGCCCCACTCGACGGGGTCGCCCGAATCGTGGCGCAAGCCGTCGAACAGCTTGGCGAAATACAGGTCGAAGTCGGCCAAAAAGGCATCCATGCCGACCACGTCCGTCAGGGCGATGCCCAGGTCGCCGCGGTATTCCTGCACCCAGTCTTCCAGTGCCGCCTTTTGAAAGTCGCGCAGGCGCACGCCGAAGGACTGGAACGACTGCATGTATTCATGCGCCATGGTGCCGATCGGCACGATGCCGAGCTTTTTCGCCAGGTAGACATTCGACGTGCCCTTGAAGTATTCGGGCACTTCGCGCGCCAGCCGTTGCACCACCTCGTCATGCCAGGCACCGGAAAAACGCCGGCGCACGCCGAAATCGGAAAATTCAAACGGATGCTTGCGCCTCGGCAGCTTGCCGAATTCCTTGACGGCCGCCACTTTCAAGCCCAGGCGGTGGCGCCCTTCGCGCATGGCCGCATCGAGGTCGAAGCGGCGGAAATACAGTTCGTTGATGATGTACAGTACGAAAATCTCGAAACCCATCACGTGCACCTGCGGCCCGGCCGCATGCACGATCAGGGTGTCGCCGTCCGTGCTGACGTCGATGAATTTTCTCTGGAAGCGGAACACCGTCAAAAAATCGACGAAATCGCTCTTCATGAAACGCAAGGTGCGCAAATAGGCCAGCTCGTCGTCGGCAAACGACATCGAACACAGGTGGTCGAGCTGTTCTTCCAGCTCGCCCTTCAGTTCGGCCAGGGGAAAGGCAGTGGCGTTGCGGCAGACAAATTCGTATTCGGTATGGGTATTCGGATGACCGTGCAGCAAGGCTTGCCACATTGTAAATTTATACAGATCGGTTTCCAGCAAACTGCGCACTATCGGGGTCATGTGTGTTTTCTCCAACTTCCTGAAGCCAGAATAGTACGCCACCGCAAGCATTTCAGCAGGGTTCGCTTGCAGGAAAGCATCAATCGCCTGCGTTGGCCAGCAATTCAGGCACGACCTCGGTGGATGTGGCCAGCCGCGCGCCGCGCTCATGCATGGCGGCAAGGAAGTCGCGCTGCTGCGCGGCAAAGCCCGTGACGGGGCTCATGCAGTCCGTCAGCAAGACCAGGCGCGACAGGGCCGCCTTGCCTTGCTGCGCTTCCAGGTAATCGGCGATGTGCTCGGTGCTGGCTTTGACACAATGGCTGCCCGCTTCGCCGCAGATGTAGAGTTGCTGCGCCGGCAGCAAGGTGTCGAGGAATGCACGGTTGAGCTGGGTGGCTGCATCCTGCGCATCGGGCACTTCCGCCATGACGGCCGAGTAATGCTCGGTCCACGGATTGGAACCCTTGCTCAGCTTGGCCACCACTTGCAAGTTGGCCACTTCCCAGGCGTTGTAGGCGGCGCGCACGGCCGCGTGGATATTCTGGCCCCAGCTGCCGATCTCGCAGTGCACGGGCCACACCATCAGCTGGTAGCGTCCCGCCTGCTGCAAGGCATCGAGGTAAGCCAGCGCGCGCGGCAAGGCGCCGCTGGCGGCGGGCAAGAACAGGCGGTCGCGCACTTGCTGGGCGCTGATCTGCGTAAACGGCGGCACGGCGCCGCCATCGCCCGTGCGCCAGAAGGCGGGGTGGGCGATGTCGTAGCGGTGGTGGGCGTCAAGCGTTACGCTGATCTGCGTCAAGCCGCTCCCCCCTTCGCGGATCAGCTGCGCCACGCGCAGCATGTCGGCGTGGGCGCCGGGCACGGCCAGTGCAGGCGCCGCATCGGGCGGCAGCCAGGTGGCAGGCAAGTCGCAAAAATCGTTTTGCGGGTCAATGACGAGCAAGTGCAGCTGGCGTTTCATGGCGGTCCTCGTGCGTGGCAGGAAGTTGCATGATAATGGCAACATCGCCATCACGCCAATCCGGAGACCGCCATGCACCTTGTCAATCGCAATAACTTGCGTCCGAACAAGTTACTCAACAGCAAATGGACCGCCGTCACGCCCGTCAACAAGGAAAAACATTTTCTCGTCATCAAGCTGTGCGCCCCGGCCACGCCGGATGAACCGGCCACGCACGTGGAACTGGAAGCCGTGCATTCGGGCCGCGTGCACATCCTGCCCTGGCGCGCGCTGCAGGATACCGCGCAGTGGCATCAGGGGTGGAAGACATAGCGGCGCTGGCGCCGCTCGACCAGTTTGACGGCCGCCTCGCCCGCTTCCGCCATGGCATCGGCTTCCGTTGTAAACTGATGGTCGGCCGACACCCGGCGCTTTTTCACCAGGTTCACCCGGTGCATGGGGTTGGGCGAAGGGGCATAGATGGCGACGTACGCGCCCCATAGCTTGCAGCCCCGCAAGCGCTCTGCCGTGTAATTCACCTCATAAAAATCAACATACTTTATCGGCACGATGTGCGCTCCAAAAATGACATGGCCGGACAGCTTGTCTCTACGGACTGACGCGGTGAGGGTAAAACCATGCGCTCGCGATTGCTCAGGATACTCAATTCAGCTCTCTTTTTATCACGCGGCACAGGAGAAAAAGGATGAATGACTACATCATCTTCATGCATGACGACACGGAAACACCGATGGACGTCGCCACGTCCGCCTGGGAAGACTACTTCGCCATGCTCAGGGCCAGTGGCCGCTTCTGCGGTGGCAGCTCCATCGGGCCCGGCATCTGCGTGCACCGCTCAGGCCAGGCCAGAGCGGTCACGCCACACTTGTCAGGCTATCTACGTGTGCAAGCTGAAAGTATAGACGATGCAAAAAAATTGTTGATCGGAAACCCCGTACTGAACGCAGGGGGCACGGTGGAAATCCGCGCGCTGCCGCGCGACTGACGCGGCATGGCGGGCGGCTATTTTCCTGCCTCGGCGGCGGGATGCATGGACCAGACGACGCTGAGGATTTTCCAGTCGCCGTCGCGCTTGACCATCTGCCACGCTTCCGCGCCATAGTTCGACAATTTGCCGCCGACGAGGAATTCGTAGTCGAAGTTGACCCACGCCACATGGCGGTCCTGGGTGATCTTGACGTTGTAGAATTTTTCTTCCGTGCGCTGCGGTTCGCGCTTGATGAAGTTGGCGAAAGCGGCGTAGCCACCCGCCCCGACGCCGTCGAAGTGGACGTCCGTCGTGTCGCGCATGTTCTTGATGAAAGCATCGTCGGCCGGCGAGGCGAACAGGATATTCGTGTGCAGCATCAGCGACGACAGCAGCTTGACATCCTTGGCGATCAGGGCCGCCTGGAAGTCGGCGACGACTTGCTCGATGGCGCGGAGATCCTCGTGCGTGGCGGCGTGGCGGCCCACGTGGGGCGGCGCAGGCGGTGCGGCGGGCGCGGTCTGCGCCAGCGCCATGCCTGCCGAAAACAGGGAACAGCCGAACAGTATTGCGCTTGCCAACTTGTGCATGAGGGACTTTCATGGCGAACGGCTCGCCGGCCTGGCACGGGGCGTGCCGCCGGCAAGCTTATGTCAACCATGGCAGATTGGCAATCCCCCGTTGGAACTAGAGAAGAGCCAGACTCAGGCCGCCAGGGCCTCGATCGAGGCGCGGCCCTTGGTGATCGCGCTGGCGACGGCATCCTCGCCCATGGCCACGCCTTCCGCTTGCACGAACTCGATGTCGGTGATGCCGATGAAGCCCAGCGCCGTGCGCAGATAGGTGCTCAGGTAGTCATACGCGGCACCCGGGCCTTCGCTGTAGACACCGCCGCTGGCCGTAAAAATATATGCTTTCTTGCCCGTGGCCAGGCCGACGGGGCCCGTTGCCGTGTACTGGAAAGTGCGGCCCGCGCGCGCCACGTGGTCGATCCACGCCTTCAGGGTCGATGGCACGGAAAAGTTGTACATGGGCGCGGCCAGCACCAGCACGTCGGCGGCCAGCAATTCGTCGACGAGGGTATCGGACAATTGCACGGCCGCTGCCGCCTGGGCGCTGCGCTGGTCGGCCGGCGTGAAGAAGGCGCCCATCACCTCTTCCGTCAGGTGCGGCACCGGTTGCGCGGACAGGTCGCGCTCGACGACACTGGCGCCTTGCGCGGCCAATTTCGCGACGAATTCGCCGGACAATTGACGCGACAGGGAACCGCTGTTGCGCACGCTGCTATTGATGTATAAAACCTTGCTCATGAAGTGCTCCTGGGAAAACGGGTGACGGGATGGGCCGTATCGCAGCCCTTGCATACAGCATAGTTCGGGTCTACCATCGAGAAAACCATGTAAATATAAATGGTTAGCATCGAATTTTTAGATAGGAAATCATCATGAGAGAACCAGGCCAGCCTTCGCTCGACCAGTTGCGCGTGTTCGTCGCCGTCATCGATGCGGGCGGCTTCGCCCACGCGGCGCGCCAGCTGCACCGCACACAGTCGGTGATCAGCTACACCATCGCCAACCTGGAAGAACAACTGAATGTGGTGCTGCTCGACCGCGGCAAGCGCAAGCCCACACTGACGGACGCGGGCCGCGCCCTGCTGGCCGACGCGCGCGCCGTGGCCCTGAAGGTCGACGGCATGCGTGCGCGCGCCAAGGCGCTGGCCGGCGGGCTGGAGGCGGAAGTATCGGTGGTGGTCGACGTGATGTTCCCCACCTGCGTGCTGGTGCGCGTGCTCGAGGCGTTCCAGGCGCAGTTTCCCACCGTCGCCCTGCGCCTGCGCATCGAAGCCATGGGCGCTGTGGCGCAGCTGGTGATGGATGGCAGCTGCCACATCGGCCTCGGCGGCTGGATGACGGCCACGGCCAGCGTCTTCGAGCGCCTGGCCGTCGGCCACGTGCGCCTGATTCCCGTGGCCGCGCCCAGCCACGCGCTGGCGCAGCTGGCCGGCCCGATTCCTTCCAGCGTGGCGCGCGAACACGTGCAGCTGGTGCTCAGCGACCGCAGCGTGCTGACGGAGGGCCAGGATTTCGGCGTGCTGGGATTGCGCAACTGGCGCCTGGGCGACCTGGGGTCAAAACACGCGCTGCTGCGCGCGGGCCTGGGCTGGGGCAACATGCCCGAAGCGATGGTGCGCGAGGATTTGACGGAAGGACGGCTGGTGCACCTGCCGCTGGCCGTCGACAATGGCGAGAATTATCCGATTTACCTGATCCAGCGCGCCGACACGCCGCCGGGCCAGGCGGGCAAGTGGCTGACGGAGCGGTTTGCGGAGCAGTTGCCGCTGCTGGTGCAGGGCTTCTAGAAGAACGCGCGGACGGGTATCATGCGGGGGCAAGCCCTAAACAACTACTGGGGTCAGACCCTCAACACCGCCAACGCAAAGCTCAGTACCAACGTGTCCGGGGGTCTGACCCCGATTTCAGACACAACCTTGAAGAGATTCACATGGCCGGCATCGACGACTTCGTCAACAAGCAAAAACCAGGCGCGCGCTTCGTCATCACGGCGCAGATGCTGCGCATGACGCCGCAGCAGTTCGACTCGCTGGCCCAGGAGTGGATGGAAGACGGCGGTCCCGGCTTCGACGTGGCCGGCATCCCGCACCGGGTCGTCGTCGATGGGCAGTTTTATATCGGCAGGATCACCGTGCAGCGGCACGGCGAGCCTGAGTAAATAAAAGCTACTCGACGCCCAGCACGTGCAGGCGGCGGCGCAGGCGCGCCACTTCTTCCGATAGATCGACCACCAGCGCGGCCAGGTCCGCGTTCGCGTCGAACACGGATTCGATTTCGTGCAGGCGGCGCGCGCGCACCAGGTCCAGGCTGGTGAAGCGCCAGGCCGTCAGCTGGCCCGCCGGCGGGCCGTCCCGAAGCAGCACGCCCGTCTGCACATGCTGCACCACCCAGTCCGGTTCCACCGCGCAGGCGCGCGCCAGTTCTTCCAGGCTCAGGGCACGATCTTCGAGCAATTCGCCAATTACCTTGTTTGTCATGATTTATCCTCCCAGCTTCTGGCGCGGATTGAAAGCCATCTCGCGCGCCATGGTTGCATACAGTTCGCGCGCCTTGTCATCGTTCGCCGGCGGCAGCACCACTTCCAGCAGCAGATACAGGTCGCCCGGCTGGGCGGCGGGAATGCCGCGCCCCTTCAGACGCAGCTTGCGCCCCGTCTGCGAATTGGGCGGCACGGTGACGGTCACGGTGCCCGATGGCGTGGGCACGTCGATCTCGCCGCCCAGCGCCGCTTCCCACGGCGTAACGGGCACCGTCTCGAACACGTCGCGCCCTTCCACCTTGTAGCGCGCGTCGGGCCGGAAGCGGATTTCCAGGTACAAGTCGCCGGCGGGCGCGCCGCCGCTGCCGGGATTGCCCTGCCCCTTCATGCGCAGCTGCTGTCCTTCCGTGACGCCTTTCGGTATCGTCACTTCCAGGGTGCGCTCGCGCGTCACCACGTGGCCCTGCGCATCCGCTTCGGGCACGCGCATGACGATGTGGCGCCTGGCGCCCTGGTAGCTGTCCTGCAGGTCGATGGTGATGGCGGCGTGGCTGTCTTCGCCCTGCATCTGGAAACTGCCGCCGGCGCGGCGGCGCCCGCCCACGTGGGCGAACAGGTCGGCAAAGAAGTCGCTGTCGTCGGTGCCCGATGATTCGTAGCCCGAACCCCAGTCCGGCGGCGGCCGGAAGGGCTGGCCCTGCGCGCCCTGGTTACGGCCCAGTTCATCGTAGGCGGCGCGCTTTTCCGCGTCGCCCAGCACGCCGTAGGCCTCGTTGAGGGCCTTGGTGCGCTTGTCGGCGTCCGGTTCCTTGCTCACGTCGGGATGGTATTTGCGTACCAGCTTGCGGTACGCCTTCTTGATCTCGGCCTCGGACGCCGTCTTCTCGACGCCAAGCTCCTTGTAGTAGTCCTTGTATTCCACCGTGCCTGCTCCCCATGGTTGAACTGCCTGATGGAAGAGTACACGAATTAGTCGCTGGGCAGCGTGTGCACGATACAACGCCGCCCGGCAGCGGGATCAGCGCACGCGGCGCACCGAGGAAATGCGGCGGTCGAGGCCACCGTGCAGGCGGCCATAGCTGCCCGGTCCCATCACCACGCAGCGGCCGCGGAAGTTGGCATCGACGCAGAATTCCCAGCGGCCGTAATTGACGACGACCGATTCGGCACGGTCATTGAAGCCATAGCGGCTCAAGTCGCGCACTTCGCGGTCCAGGCGCACGGGCCGCCCGCGCATGCCCGCGTCGGGGAACAGCAGCACGGCGCCATTCATGTCGGGACGGTGGCCGCCGCCGTGGCCGGGATAGCCGGGGTGAGGACGCTCCGGACGCGGCGGGTAAGGCCGGTGGTCGCCGCCGCCATGGCCAGGACGGCCCACTTCGCGCACGGAGGAAACGGCGTCGTTCATGCCCGGCATGCTGCCGTAGCGGCCAGGTCCGAAGGTACGGCAATTGCCACGGTAATTGGCGTCCTTGCACACTTCCCAGGTGCCCGAGCGCACGATGATGCTCGAGGTCTTGTCGTTAAAGCCCATGCGCGACAGGTCGCCCGTGTCGGAACGCAGGGTCACGGGGCGGCCGCGGAAACCGGCATCTTCGAACAGGGTGATTTCGCCCGCGGATGCGGCAAGGGGGGCGAGGAAGGTGGCGGCGCACAACAGCGCTGGCCGGAAAGATCGAACCATGACAACTCCAATACTGATGACATTTTCGCCAGTGTAGACCAGGCGGCAGGCGGCGAGTGTAACAAAGGGCAAGCAAATGTCAGCGCACGGCAGCGAATGTAAAAACCGCCTGGCGGGATCAACCCGGCAGGCGGTCTGTCAGCACGACGTCAGGACGGGATCAGCGTACGCGGCGCAGCGAGGAAATCTGGTTTTCCATGCTGTTCAGGCGGCCATATTCGCCCGGCCCGATCACTTCGCAGCGGCCATGGAAGTTCGAATCGCTGCACACTTCCCACTGGCCCTCGTTGACGACGATGGACGAGGCGCGGTCGTTGAAGTTGTAGCGCACCAGGTCTTCCGCATTGCGGTCCAGCGCCAGCGGTTCGCCGCGCATGCCCGCTTCGGGGAACAGCAGGACGGCGCCGCGCTGCTGGTACTGCGGCTGCTGGTATTGCGGATACTGGGGCTGGTCGTACTGCGGCCGCTGGTACTGATTATCGTACTGCTGCTGGCGGCGCGCCTCGCGCTCGTCAACCATGCGCGCCGACGAGACGCGCCCATCGAGGCCGCGTCCCAGGTCGTCGTGGCGGCCAGGGCCGAAGATGCGGCACACGCCGTTGTAGTTCGAATCGCTGCACAGCTGCCAGTAACCGTTATAGACGACGATGCTGGTGGTGCGGTCGTTGAAACCGATATTGACGAAATCGTCCGTGTCGCGGTTCAGGCGCGCCGAGCCGCCATTCTGGCCCGCGCCCGAATACACTTCCAGGGTGCCGCCACGGCCATAGCCGCCATGGCCCCGGTCGGGATCGCGTCCCGGGCGTCCTGGATTGTTGCCATCGCCGCGCCCCGACTCGCGCACCGAACTGATGGCGTCGTTCATGCCCGGCATCGAACGGTATTCGCCCGGTCCCAGGGTACGGCAATTGCCGCGAAAACCGGCATCGGTACACACATCCCACGTGCCCGAACGCACCAGGATGCTCGACACCTTGTCGTTGAACCCAAAGCGCGACAAATCGTCCGTCGTCTCGCGCAGGTTCACTGCGCGGCCACGCAGATCAACGTCTTCGAACAGGGTGATATCGCCTGCATGGGCGGCCGCATGAGCCCCCAGCGAGAGCAGCAAGGTCGCCGCGCATGCCAGCGTGTGTTTGAAAGGGCCCGTCATGATTAACTCCATTCTTCATTCTTTGGTGATGATTTGCCTGGCGGTTGCGCCAGGATGCTAGTGTAACAAATACAAGGCCATGCGGAAGGCCCGGTCATGCGTTCAGTACAGCCGGCGCAGCGAGGAAATACGCTTGTCGAGCGTCGTGTTCAGCACTTCATACTTGCCCGGCCCCATGCGCTCGCAGCTGCCGTTGAACTGCGAGTCCGTGCAGACTTCCCAAGTACCCTCGTTGATGGCGAGGGATGCGGCCTGGTCGTTGAAGTTCAGGCGCACCAGGTCGCTGACGTCGCGGTTCACCTGCAGCCCTGGTCCCTTCAGAAAAGCGCGGCCATACAGCACCACCAGGCCCTCGTCATTTTGCGGACGATTCTCTTCGCGCGGATCGACCAGGCGCGCCGACGACACGCGTCCATTCAGGCTGCCCAGGTCATCGTGGCTGCCAGGCCCGAACACGCGGCAGCTGCCACGGTAGTTGGAATCGCTGCACAACTGCCAGTAGCCATATTCGACACGCGCGCTGCTGGCGCGGTCGTTGAAGCTGATGTCGACCAGGTCGTCGCGGTCCGAGTTCACGCCGGCCGACGCGCCGCGCTGGCCGCCGTCGGCGAACAACTCCAGCGCCGCGCGGCGTCCACCGCCGCTGCCGCTGCCGCTGCCCTGCCCGGCGCCGGTTTCCCGCACAGACGAGATTTTATCGTTCATGCCCGGCATCGAGCGGTAGTCGCCCCGTTCCAGCGTCTTGCAATCGCCCTTGAAATCGGCATGCGTGCACACTTCCCAGCTGCCCGAATCGACCTGGATGCTCGAGACGGTGTCATTGAAATTAACGCGCGACAAGTCGTCCGTCGTATCGCGCAAGACCACCACCCTGCCCTTGAAATTGTCATCGGTGTACAGGCGGATCTCGCCGGCCTGCGCCGCGAGGTGGACAAACAGCGAACTGGCACACAGCAGAGCAAAGGCGAACGGGCGATTCATGGGGCGGTCTCCGGTGGCGGCAAAAGTGTAAGTGATCGACATGACAACTGATGTCAGTGTAGCCATCCACAGAAAAAACGGTGTAACAAAGTATGCGAAAAGCACAATAAATTGTTACCAAAAGCAATAACAGGCCCCTGCGGGCCTGTTATTGCCACTTCGCGTACTTCCTGCCCCGCGTCAGCGCACTTCGCGCACCGACGAGATGCGGTTGCTCATGCGTTCAAGGCTCGCGTACTCGCCCGGCGCCAAGGTGCGGCAGCGGCCACGGAAGCCCACGTCTTCGCACACTTCCCAATAGCCGGATCGCACGCGCACGCTTTGCACCGTGTCATTGAAATCGCGCTCGCGCAAATCGGCCGAAGCGTTGCTCACGCTCAAGCTGCGGCCGGCGAAATCGTCGCGCGTATAAAAGGTCAGCTCGCCGCCCAGCGAGCGCCCGGGCAAATGGCCGCGCTCGCGGTCACGGCGGCCGTCCCAGTCGCGTCCCCGGTCGCGCTCACCGTCACGGTCGCGGCCCCGATGGCCGTCCCAGCCGCCGCGCACTTCGCGCAGCGACGTGATCTTGTTGGCCTGGCCGTCCAGCGACGGATACTCGCCCGCCTCGAGCAGGAAGCAGGCGCCGCGGAAATCGGCGTCCTCGCACGCTTCCCAGCGGCCCGAGCGCACGCGGATGCTTTGCGTCGTGTCGTTGAAACGCAGATCTTCCAGGTCGGCGACGGCGTCGCGCACGGTCTGTGAGCGGCCGTGATAATCGTCGCGCGAATACAGGGTCAGTTCGCCGGCGCCGGCCAGTTCGGCCGTCATGGCGGCGCCCAGCAACAGGGCGCAGTTCAGGGTATGTCTCAGCATGGTCTTGCTCCATAGTCAGGGTACTGCGGTTGACTATTTGGTCATTTTGCCAAATAGAGCGCGCAGTCTATCCGCGACTGGCCCACTTAGCTGTAACAAATGATTACCGTGCCGGTCCGGCCGCCGGGGCGCCCCGGCGGACAAGCAGGGCGAATGCCGGTAGAATCTTGTGTTTAGTCAAGCTTGCAGACCATGCCACACACTACCTCGTTCACCCTGCCCGCCATCCGCACTGAAGTCTCGTCGCTGTGGAAACTGGCCTGGCCCATCCTGATCGGCCAGCTGGCCACCGTCGGCATGGGCGCGGCCGACGTGGCGATGACGGGGCACACGAATCCCGAGGAACTGGCGGCCGTGTCGCTGGGCGCGGCCATCTGGTCCATCGTACTGGTGACGGTGAGCGGCATCATGATGGCGATCAATACCTTGGTGGCGCATGAAATCGGCGCGGCGCGCCACGACCGCGTGCCGCACATCGTGCGCCAGTCGCTGTGGAAGGCGCTGCTGGTCGGCCTGGTCGCATGCCTGCTGACGAACATGGCGGCGCTGGTATTCGACCACCTGATGCTGGAACCGGCCGTGGCGTCCAAGGCCAAGCTGTTCGTGCACATCATCAGCTGCGCGCTGCCGCCGTTTGCCGCCTACCGCGCGCTGTACGGCTACAGCACCAGCATCAACCAGACCAAGCCCGTGATGGTCATCGCGCTGGCCGCGCTGGCGCTGAATATTTTCGTCAACTACCTGCTGATCTACGGCCACTGGGGCATGCCGAAACTGGGCGGCGTCGGCTGCGCCGTGGCCACCACCTGCTGCGTGTGGATGATGCTGCTGGCCATGCTGGCGTGGATCCGGATCGCCCCCGCCTATCACGCCACGTATCCGTTCACGCACTGGGAATGGCCGCAACTGTCGTCAATCGGCCCCATGCTGCGCCTGGGCCTGCCCATCGGCGTCACGTATTTTGCCGAAGTGAGCGCCTTTGGCGTCATCAGCCTGCTCGTGGCGCGCTTCGGCGTAATCCAGGTGTCGGCGCACCAGATCGCCCTCAATTTCTCGTCCGTCGTCTTCATGGTGCCGCTCACCTTCGGCATCGCGCTGGTCACGCGCGTGGGCCATGCCGTGGGCGAAGCCAATCTGCGCCGCGCGCGCTTCATTTCGTGGGTGGGCGTGGCCATGTCGCTGACGGCGGCCATCGTCTCGGCCACCCTGATCACCGTCTTCCGCCACCAGATCGCGCAAGCCTACACGTCCGACCCGCAAGTGCAGGAACTGTGCGCGCAGCTGCTGCTGTTCGCCGCCCTGTTCCAGCTGTCCGACGCGACGCAGGTGGCCACTTCCTGCGCCATCCGCGGCTACAAGGTAACGCGCCAGCCGATGCTGATCCAGCTGCTGGCCTTCTGGGGCTTCTCGCTGCCGATCGGCTATGTGCTGGGCCTGGCGCCGCAAGGCTTCATCTGGTCGCCGGCCGAACCGATGGCCGCCGCCGGCTTCTGGATCGGTCTGGTCACGGGCTTGACGGTGGCCGCCGTGCTGCTGACCTGGTATCTGAACCGCCTGTCGCTGCAGCGCCTGCGCGCAGCCTGAGACAAGGAGCACTCCATGCCCAAGGAGCACACCATGCCGCAACAACGCCCCTTCAAGCAAGTCGATGTCTTCAGCAGCGTGCCATTCCTCGGCAATCCGCTGGCCGTGGTGCTCGACGCGAATGGCCTCGACGACGCGCAGATGCAGGCCATCGCGCGCTGGACGGGCTTGTCGGAAACCACCTTCGTGCTGGCGCCGCGCGACCCGGCAGCCAATTACCGCGTGCGGATTTTTTCGCCCGAGATGGAATTCCCGTTCGCCGGCCACCCGACGCTGGGCACGGCGCACGCCCTGCTTGATGCGGGCATGCAGCCCAAGGGCACGCGCATCGTGCAGGAATGCGGCGTCGGCCTGGTACAGATAGAACGGGCTGCCGGCGGCGTGCTGGCGTTCCAGGCACCGCCCTGCAGCACGCGCGCGCTCGAACCCGCGCTGCTGCCGCTGCTGCAAACGGCGCTGGGCGGAGAACTGGCCGCGGGCGGCACCGTCGCCGACATGGGCATCCGCTGGCTGTGCGTGCCGCTGGCCAGCGCCGCGGCCTGCCTGGCCGTGCGCGCCGACATCGCCGCGCTGACGCCATTGCTGGCCGCCTGCGGCGCCGACGGACTGGCGCTGTACGGCCCGCACGCGGCGGACGGGCCGGCCGACTACGAAGTGCGCGCGCTGCTCAGCGAGTGTGGCACGCTGGTCGAAGACCCCGTCACGGGCAGCGCCAACGCCTGCATCGCGCACCTGCTGGCGGGCGCCGACTACACGGTCCGCCAGGGCACGTGCCTGCAGCGCGACGGCCGCGTGTCCGTGACTTTCCGCGATGGCCACGCCTGGATAGGCGGCGCATGCCTGACGGTAATCGAAGGCACGATATTGGCCTGAACGGGGCAAAGCGCCATGGAATGGGCGGCTGCTGGACATTTTTGACGAAGTAAATACGGCCATGAACGGTTTATTCCGTGGCTGGCGCTATCGCATAAACAGGCACGCTCTGGTATCGTCTTACGCTTAGGCAACGCTCAAGCTCGCCTGTACATGCAGTGCCCTTCTTCTTCCAACTACCGAGACATCCATGCGTTTTATTCTTTGTTTTCTGGCCGCGATGGCCAGCGTTCCCGCATCGGCTGAAAAGCTGACCCTGGAACGCATCCACGCCGATCCGGCGCTGGCCGGCCCCGGCGTGCGCAACCTGAAGGTCTCGCCCGACGGCGAGCGCGTCACGTTCCTGCGCGGCCGCGCCGACAACCAGTTCCAGCTCGACCTGTGGGAATTCAAGCTCAAGGACAAGAGCACGCACCGCCTGGTCGACTCGAAGGCACTGGTGCCGAATGAAACGATTTCGCCCGAAGAGCAGGCGCGCCGCGAACGCGAGCGCACGGCCAGCCTGAACGGCATTCTCAGCTACAGCTGGTCGCCCGATGGCAAGCAGCTGCTGGTGCCGCTGGCCGGCAATCTCTACCTGGTCGACGCGGCCCATCCGGACAAGGCGCGCCTGGTCGCCAAGGGCAATGTGCTCGATCCGAAAATCTCGCCGAAAGGCCGCTACGTGTCGTTCGTGCGCGACCAGAACATCCATGTGATCGACCTCAAGACGGACAAGGAACGCCAGCTGACCACCGACGGCAAGGGCACGATCCGCAACGGCGAAGCCGAATTCGTGGCGCAGGAAGAAATGGGCCAGCGCACCGGCTACTACTGGGCGCCGGACGATTCCGCCATCGCGTATAAACGCTATGACGAAGCGCCCGTGCCCGTCGTGCGCCGCTTTGAAATCTTCGCCGACCGCACCGATGTCGTGGAACAGCGCTACCCGGCCGCGGGCGACCCGAACGTGCTGGTGCAGCTGCTGATCGTCTCGCCGGAAACGGGCGTGCAGCGCCAGGTGGACCTGGGCACGAACCCGGACATCTACCTGGTGCGCGCCGACTGGAGCGCGGACGGCAAGTCGCTCGTCTACCAGCGCCAGTCGCGCGATCAGAAGACCCTGGACCTGGTCGCCGTCGATGCCACGACGTTGGCGCAGCGCACCCTGCTGACGGAAACGTCGACAACCTGGGTCAGCATCCATGACGACCTGCGCTTCCTGTCGAACGGCACCTTCCTGTGGTCGTCCGAGCGCACGGGCCGCAACCATCTGTACCTGTACGACATGAGCGGCAAGCTGCTGCACCCCGTCACTTCCGGCGAGTGGGGCATCGACAGCGTGCTGGCCGTGAACCAGAAAACCGGTAAAGTGTTCGTGTCGTCGAACCGCGACGCCGTGATCGACAAGCAGACCTACGCCCTGGCCCTCGACGGCAGCACGGCCGACAAGCCGCAGCGCGTGACGAAAGCGGACGGCTGGCACGACACGACGTTCTCGCGCAATGGCGAAGTCTTCGTCGACACGTATTCCGACCCGGCCACGCCGCCGCAGGTCAGCATCCGCCGCCCGGACGGCGCCATGGTGGGCTGGCTGGAAGAAAACGCGCTCAACGCCAGCCACCCGTACTTCAAGTACAAGGCCGACCACCTGCCGACGGAGTACGGCACCCTGAAGGCCAACGATGGCCAGACCCTGCACTATTCGATCGTCAAGCCATCGAACTTCGATGCGGGCAAGCGCTATCCCGTCTACCTGTCGACGTACGGCGGCCCGCACTCGCAGCACGTGGCGCGCCGCTGGGGCAACAACTTCGACCAGTACATGGCGCAGCAGGGCTTTGTCGTCTTCCGCCTCGACAACCGGGGCTCGTCGCGCCGCGAGCGCGCGTTCACGGACGCCATCTATCACAAGCTGGGCGCGGCCGAAGTGGCGGACCAGCTGGTGGGCATCGACTGGCTGGGCAAGCAAAGCTTCGTCGATCCTAAACGCATCGGCGTGTTCGGCTGGAGCTACGGCGGCTTCATGACCCTGCGTTTGCTGTCGGCCGCGTCCGACAAGATCGCCATGGGCGTGTCGGTGGCGCCCGTGACCGACTGGTCGCTGTACGACACCCACTACACGGAACAATTCCTCGGCATGCCGAAGGAAAACGTGGACGGCTACAAGGCCAGCACCGTGTTCGCCCACCTCGACGGCCTGAAGTCGCCGCTGCTGCTGGTGCATGGCATGGCCGACGACAACGTCCTGTTCAGCAACAGCACGCGACTGATCGACGCGCTGGTCAACCGCGGCGTGCAATTCGACCTGATGACGTATCCAGGTGCCAAGCACGGCATCTCGTCGCGCGCGGGCCAGCGCCACGTGTACAAGAAAATCGAGCTGTTCTTCAAGCAGAACCTGATGCAGCCAGCACAGTAAACTTGCGCTGCATCAAATAAAAAACCGCCGCCTGTCTTGCGACAGGCGGCGGTTTTTTTATGCTGGAGCAGAAATTATGGCTTGCGGGTCACAGTTTCGACTGCATCCTTGACGTCGCCAACTTTCTTCTGCACTTTGCCTTCGACCTGGTTTGCCAGGCCCTTGGCTTGCTGTTCTTCGCTGCCGACGACTTTGCCAGCGGCTTCCTGGATTTTACCGCCGACTTCCTTCAGTTTACCTTCGACTTGATCTTTGTTCATGATAAATCCTCACTGTAGTTGGTACATCTGTTGTCCAGCCCAAAGGGCCGGTACTGCGGCTCACACGCCGTTGCAAACTGCTTGCTGCGTGTCGATGTATCCATAGTACGCCCGAGGCCGCAAAAACTATGTACGGTTCCTAACACATGCCCAAATTCATACAAAATGCGTCCATCAGGCTGGCTTACGCCAGACGGTGGCCAGCCACGGCTGCTGTTCGCGCGGCAAGCCCGGCGGACGGTAGTACTGCTCGACGAGGGTAAAACCGGCCGCCTGCACGTACACGGCCCAGCTCGCTTCGTCATGGTAGCTGCCGTAGCGCGCGCCATTCCAGCCTTCCTCGTTCTGCCCGCGCGGGTTCGAGCTGAACAGCACGCCGCCCGGTTTCAGGCACGCGTACAAAGCGCGCAGCACGCCGGGCAAGGCGGCGCTGGGCACGTGGAACAGTACGGCATTCGCGAACACGCCGTCGAAGTGTGCGGCGGGCAGGTCGAGGTCGACGAAATCCTGCTGCCACACGGTACAGCCGCTGTAGGCGCGCGCCATCCCGACGAAACGGGGGCAGCCGTCGACGCCCGTCGCGTGGTGCCCCAGGGCCGTGAACGCCTTCAGGTCGCGGCCGGGGCCGCAACCGAGGTCGAGGATGGCCAGCGGCGCGGGCTTGCCGATGGCGTTCAGCAGCGCGGCGATGTTCTGGCTGACGTCGTGATCGCGCGTGCCTTCGAAAAACTGCTCGGCGCTGGCGTCGTAATGGGCCAGAGTGCGGCCCGTGATGGCGTGGATGGGATCTTGCGGTGGGGTCGGCTTCATGGCGCTCCAATCAGTAATCACGCCATTTTACGGTGCCGGCGCGCTGCGCGTCCGGCACCGTCAATGACTACCAGACGCGCACGCGCTGTTCCGGCGCCAGGTATAGCTGCTGCCCCGGCTTGACGTCGAAGGCCGGATACCAGGCGTCGAGGTTGCGCACGGTGGCGGCGCGGTATTGCGCCGGCGCATGGCCATCCGTGAGGATTTGCTGGCGCGCCGCCGCTTCGCGCGCCTTGCTGCGCCAGCTGACGCCGTAGCCGATGAAGAATTCGCGGTCCGCCCCCGCCTGCGCCGGCTTGTCCTGCTGCGACAAGGTGAACGCGTCATAGGCCGCTGCCACGCCGGCCAGGTCGGCCAGGTTTTCGCTCAGGGTCAGCTGGCCATTCACGGCCAGGTCGGGGAACGGTTTGTAGGCGGCGAACTGTTCCACCAATTGCTTGGATGCCGCCTGGAAATGCGCCAGGTCGGCCGGCGTCCACCAGTCGCGCAGCTTGCCCTGGGCGTCGAACTGCGCGCCCTGATCGTCGAAGCTGTGGCTGATTTCGTGGCCGATGGTGGCGCCGATGCCGCCATAGTTGGCCGCATCGGATGCTTGCGGGTCGAAGAATGGCGGCTGCAGGATGGCGGCCGGAAAGTTCAGCGCATTTTGCAGCGGCAAGTTGACGGCATTGACCAGCTGCGCCGGCATGGCCCAGGCCTTGCGGTCGGGCGACTGGCCCAGCTTGGCCAGTTCCTGCCGGTAATGGAACTGCTCCGCCCGCTGCACATTGCCCAGCGCATCGCCGCGCACCACGCGCAAGCCCGCATAGCTTTCCCACTGTTCGGGGTAGCCCACGCCCACGTACAGGGTCTTGAGTTTTTCCTGCGCCTGCGCCTTGGTGGCCGGCGCCATCCAGTCCAGCTTGTCGATGCGGCGCGAGAAGGCGGCGACGATATTCGTCACCATGTCTTGCACACGGGCTTTCGATTCAGGCGGGAAATAGCGTTCCACGTACAGCTTGCCGACGGCGTCGCTCAGGGCCGCATTCGTCGCGGCCAGCGCCCGCTTGCTGCGCAGCGACTGCTGCGGCGTGCCGCTCAGGGCGCTGCCATAGAAGGCGAAGCGCTGTTCGGCGGCCGCCTTCGGCAAGATGGTGCTGAAATGGTTGATCGCGTGGAAGGCGAGGAAATCCTTCCACGTGGCCAGCGGCACGCTCGCCGCCAGCGCGGCGCTGCCCGTCATGGCCGTCGGATGCCAGACGATGAAATCGTTCTGCCGGCCCAGCCCTGCCGCCTGGAAAAAGGCTTTCCAGTCGAGTCCCGGCGCCTTGCTGGCGAAGTCGGCGGCGCGCCACGCATTGTTGCCCTTGGCGACATCGGCCGAATCCTCGCGGCTGGCGTGACTTGCGGCAATTTGCTGTTCCAGCGCAAACACGCGCGCGGCGCGGGCCGGCGCATCGCGATAGCCGGCCTGCTTGAGCATGGCGGCAATATGCGCCTGGTAGCCCGCGCGCAAGCCCTGCATGCGCGCGCTGTCGCTCTGGTAAAACGCGCGGTCGGGCAAGCCCAGTCCGCCCTGCAGCAGGTAGGCCACATTGCGCGTGGTGTCGTTCAAGTCTTGCGCGACCCACAGGCCGAACAGGTTTTCCGTATAAAAATTGGTGGCGTTGAGCGGGTCGACGTCGGCGCGCAGGCTCTCGCCCAGCGCGCGGGCCAGCCCTGCCTGGTCGCGTATGCCGTCGATCTTCTTGAGCAGCGGCTTGATCGGCGCCCAGCCTTTCGCTTCGATAGCCGCTTCATCCATCCAGGAACGGTAAAAATCGCTGACCTGGCGCGCCGATGCATCCGCCTGCGGCGCCGCCGCCAGACCTTCGACGAGGCCGATGATGCGCTCGTTGGTGGCGTTGGCGAGGATGGCGAACGAGCCCCAGCTGCTGCGGTCGGCGGGAATTTCCGTGCTGCGCAGCCAGTCGCCATTCACGTAATCGTAGAAATCGTCACCGGGCGAGGCCTTCGCGGCAGCGGGGGCGGCGGCGCTGGCGGCCCCTTGCTGGCCATGCGCCCGGGCGGGCAAACCGGTCAGCGAAACGCCGGCCAAGGCGAGGATGATGGCGGCCTGGACTGGCGTCCGGGACCAGGAAAAACGCAAACCGTGCATGGCGATCCTTTCGATGTAATAGCCAAAATCATAACCTGAAAATCCTGCCTTTTTGGGGCGAAAAAGCATCCCCTAACTTTTTTGCATGCGGACAAAAAATCGGCATATAGTGGCACGACCGCATCCCGTACCGCACGAACGCCAAGGAGATTGCCATGCAACTGGAAGCGCTGTTCCAGCATCCCCACGCCCTGCCTGCCGCCCCGAAGATCGTCGATGAACTGGTGCGCAGTTTCGACAACCCCGCCATCGCCACCGAAGACATCGCGCGCAAGCTGGGAGCGGACCCGGCCTTGAGCGCCAAGCTGCTGCGGCTGGCCAACTCGGCCTATTACCATGTGTCGCGCAGCATCGGCACGGTGGAAGATGCCGTGCTGATGCTCGGTTTTGTGACCGTGCGCACCCTCGTCATCAGCTCGGGCCTCGTCAGCGGTTTCAAAGCCGTGCCGGGCCTGAATTTGCCGCAGTTCTGGCGCTACAGCCTGCACAGCGCCGTATCTGCCCGCTGGATCGCGAAGCAGACGGGCGACAACCAGGATCTGGCTTTCACCATCGGCATGATGCATGCGATCGGACAACTGGTGATCCATGCCGCCATGCCCGAGCAAGCAATGCAGCTCGACAAGATCGCCCCGCCGCTCGACGCGCGCCGGCTCGACGCGGAGCGGGTGTCGCTGGGCTACGATTATGCGCAGGTGGGCGCCGAACTGGCGCGCCGCTGGAAGTTTCCGCCCGCCTTTGCCGAGGCCATCGCCGCCTTCCCCGCTCCGCTGGCCAAGCCACCATTGAACCGCCTGGCGGCCATCATCCACCTGGCCGCCTGGCGCGCGCGCATCGATGAAAACCAGCTGAGCAATGAAGAAATCATCGCCTGCTATCCCAACGCGGTGGCCGAAGCGCTCGGTTTGCCGCCCTCCGTGCTGGTCGACAGGATGCCGCCGCTTGCCGAACTGAGCGCGGGCCTGGAAGAACTCGTCAAGTAAGCTGGCCGTTGCCCGCATCGCCAACCGAGCAGGCATGCGGGTTTGCGGGCATGCCGGCTGCCCGCAAAAAAACATCCAAATTATTTTCACTTTTTTTCAAAAACACCCTCAAGTTCCCGTTGGACCCGCCGTTAATCTAGACAAGCGGTAATCCATTCACTAGTTACGGGTGTGCTCATGACCTCCAACGACGTTCTCTCGATGTATGAAAATATTGCAGGAATGACCAATCAAATGGTCGTGGCCGCACGTTCGAGCGACTGGGATGGCTTGGATACCCTGGAAAACCAGTGCGCCAGCGCCGCCAGCGCGACCATGACGGGCAAGGCGCCTGCCCTGGCCGGCGCCTCGCGCCTGCGCAAGATCGACTTGCTCAAGCAAATCCTGGCCAATGACCGCGAAATCCGCGCCATCACGGAACCGTGGATGACCCAGCTGTCGAACGCCATGCCAGGCTCGCGCGCCCGCATGTAAGAAGCTTGCCGCGCCAGAAACGACAAAAGCACCCGCGGGTGCTTTTTTTACGTCTATCACCCTGGCAGCGAGCGCGCCATCTGCGGCGCTCAAAACGGCAAGGCGGGGGAATTTGGAAGGCGAGCCCCAGGTATCTCCTGGCGTCGCCTCGCTGCCGGTTGCATCCGGCGTTCGCGAGCACATCGTCGGCATCGCGAACCGCTTCCAGACCCAGGCGTTTATGCAACGCTACACCTGGTTTGCCGCGCCACACTATCGTTGGTGACTGCGCCAGGCTGGGGCTGTTTTGTCGTAGAGCAAGTCCACTGAATTCATCATAGCACCATCTTTAAGAAACAGGCAACGTGCTTGGCAAGCGTTTCCATGTATTTTTTCAATATCTTTTTTTATATCAAATTGTGGGCGGCCTTGCGGCAGCATTAACGCGAGAACGGCTCCGTTTCCGGTTCGGCCGCCGCCCCTTCTTCCACCGCCTCCGTCAAGACGGGCACATCCTTCTTCCTGCGGCCGAACGGCTTGCGCAGCAAGACCCAGTATTTCGACGGCGCGCCCGGACCCGCCGCTTGCCTGCGCTTGCGCACGATGTACACGATAAGCGCCGTCAGCAGCAGGAAGACCAGGGTGCCGATACCGAGCCACAGCATGCCGCCCGATTTCTTTTCCTTGTCGACTGCCGGCGCCGCGTGCAGGGGTTTCGGTTTCGCATGGGGCGCTTCCGCCACGGCCGGCGCGGCGGCGGGCGGCACGGCGGCTGCAGGCAGGGCCAGCGCCTTTTGCAAGACGCCGATCTTGCCTTCCAGTTCGCCCAGCTTTTCAGTCAGGGCCGTGTTTTTCTCGTCCAGCCCCACGCACGCTGCTGCCTGCCCCGTCTCCGCCTGCGGCGCGCAGGCGGCCACGGGCGCTGCGGCGCGGCGCGGCAGCGCGGGGGCGGCCAGTTTGGGTGCGGCGGGCGGCGGCACGAACACGCGCCCCGGACGCACGAGGCCCTCGGCCCGCGCGCGGGCCGCCAGCGCGGCGGCATCGGGCGACGGCGCGACGGGTACGGCGCGTGGCAACGGCACAGGCGTGGAGACCGGCGCGGGCAACGGAATAGCTGGCCGGACTGGCGCACTGGCGGGTACGGCGGCGGGCGGCGCCGGCGTCAGCCACAAGGTGCCCAGGCGCACGACGGCGCCGCTGCCATTGCCCAGCAATAAATACAGGTGCACATGCCCCGCCTGGATCGCTTGCCGGGTGCTCACGCGCACATAGTGGCGCCCACCGCGTTCCAGCGGGCTGATCGTCAATGCCTGCAGGGCCGGGTCCATGCCGATGCCGCCACCGCGGTACACATCGGGCGAAGCCAGGCGCACGGTCACGCCATTGGCCTCCTCGGGCGCCAGGGCCGTCAGTTCGATCTCGGCCAGCAGGGGCTGGCCCACGTGCGACAGGACGGCCATGTCGCCCAGTTCGGCCGCCATGACGGGCGGCAAGGCCAGGCTGGCGGCGGCGCACGCGATCAAAGACCAACGGGGAAGGATGCTGCTCTGCATGGACTGATCGCTTTGATAACAGGATAAATAATGGGGACTCGCCTGTCTTTAACGGCAGGAAATCGCAAAAATATAGATGGGTCAGGGCAAAAATGATGCAATACAGCATCATCCTGTGCCTTTTTGACGTCTGGAGTACACTCGATCCACCTCCATCGATGAAAGGGATGCCATGAGTAGCAGAATCGAACGCGACAGTTTCGGCCCGATCGACGTACCCGCCGACCGGCTGTGGGGAGCGCAAACGCAGCGCTCGCTCGAGCACTTCCATATCTCCACGGAAAAGATGCCACCCGAACTGATCGCCGCCCTGGCCACCGTCAAGCGCGCGGCCGCCCACGTCAACCTGGACCTGGGATTACTGGATGGCAAGAAAGCCATCGCCATCACGCAGGCGGCCGACGAAGTGCTGGCCGGCAAGCATGACGCAGAATTCCCGCTGGCCGTCTGGCAAACAGGGTCCGGCACGCAAAGCAATATGAACATGAACGAGGTGCTGGCCAACCGCGGCTCCGAGCTGATCGGCGGCTTGCGGGGCGCCGAGCGCCTGCTGCACCCGAACGACGACGTCAACCTGGGCCAGTCCTCGAACGACATTTTCCCCACCGCCATCCATGTGGCGGCCGCGCTGGCCGTCGCCAACACGGTCTTGCCGCCGCTGCGCCAGCTGCGCGCCACCCTGGACGCGAAAGCCACGGAGTTTGCCGACATCGTCAAGATCGGCCGCACACATTTGCAGGACGCGACGCCGCTGACCCTGGGGCAGGAATTTTCCGGCTACGTGGCGCAGCTGGACTTTGCCGAGCACATCATCACGGCAGCGTTGCCGCCGCTGCTGCAGCTGGCCGCCGGCGGCACGGCCGTGGGCACGGGATTGAATGCCCATGTGGAATTTGCCGGCCGCATCGCCGCCGAACTGGCACGCCTGACGGGCCAGCCGTTCGAAACGGCCAGCAACAAGTTTGCCGCCCTGGCCGCCCACGATGCCTTGGTCGCCGCCCATGGCGCTTTCAAAACCCTGGCCACGGCCTTGATGAAAATCGCCAACGACGTGCGCTGGATGGCGTCCGGCCCCCGCTCCGGCCTCGGCGAAATCACGATCCCCGAAAACGAGCCGGGCAGCTCCATCATGCCGGGCAAGGTCAATCCCACCCAGTGCGAAGCGCTGACCATGCTGTGCTGCCAGGTCTTCGGCAACGATGTGGCCATCACGGTGGGCGGCGCCTCGGGCAATTTCGAGTTGAACGTCTTCAAGCCCTTGATTGCACACAACTTCCTGCAAAGCGCGCGCCTGCTCGGCGACGGCATGCGCAGCTTCGACGAGCATTGCGCCCACGGCATCGCGCCGAACCGCGCACGCATCGCCGAACTGATGGAACGCTCCCTGATGCTGGTCACGGCGCTGGCGCCGCACATCGGCTATGACAAGGCGGCGCAAATCGCCAAGCAGGCCCAGCACGAAGGCACGACCTTGAAGGAAGCGGCGCTGGCCCTGGGCTTTGTGACGGAAGAGCAATTCGGCGCATGGATCGTGCCGCTGGAGATGACGCGGCCCAACAAAAGCTGACTTACACCCTGCATTGCTGGCGGCTTCAGGTAAACTATGGATTAGTTGAGGTCGTCATCAAGTGTTGAAAACACATCATTGCAATAAGGGATACAATGCAAAAAGTAAGCTTTGATTTAACATCCGAGTTCGTCGAGCTGAACCAGCTGCTCAAGCTGGTCGGCTTGTGCGACAGCGGTGGCGCAGGCAAGGTCATGGTCGATAGCGGCGTGGTAAAGGTCGATGGCAAGAAGGAATTGCGCAAGACCGCCAAGATCCGCGCCGGCCAGGTCGTCAGTGTGGGCGATATCCGTATCACGGTCGTCGCTCCTGTCTGACCCCGGCATGGGGCGCGAAAGCGGCCCCATGCGTACAGCCAGCACTCCTGCCAGCCCGGCTGCCCAAGTCAAGCTGCGACACGTCGTTATTGTCAGATAAATATCGATTGCAGAAGGGAAGCGCCATGGACCATCCCGAACAAGGTACGCGCAGCCAGGAACGCCTGATCGGCGACTTGCGCCAGGTAATAGAAAACGCGGAAGAATTACTGCGTAACACAGACAAATACACCAGCAGCCTGTACCAGAGCGCGCGCGCCAGGCTGCAACTGGCCCTCGTCGCGGCCACGGCCGAACTGGCCCGCTTTGAAGAAGAGCAAGTCACGCGCATGATGGATGCCACCCTGGCCGCGAATGCCCTGTACCGCGATCAGACGGGCGAAGCGCGACTGCTGCGCGCCTTCGAATAAACCGTCACGCTGCCAGGACCGCATGCGCCAGCCACTGGCGCAGGTGCGCGGTCAGGTCGAAGGCCGGGTCCAGCTCGAACGCCGCATCGAGCGCGGCGCCGAACGTTTGCCCCTGCTGCAGGGCTTGCAAGGCGGCATGCGCAGCCGCATCGAGCACCAGCAACTGCGCTTTCCAGCGCGGCCGGCAGACCAGCGCCCAGCTCGCCACCTGCAGATCTTGCGGAAACATCCCCGAACCGTCTTCCTCCTGATGCGCCTGCCACAAGGCCGCCACCTGCCAGTCGGACACGAGCAAGGTGCAAGCGGGATGCAAGGTAAAACGCCGCATTTCCAGCTGATCGGGATGCAGGGCGGCCAGCGACTCGGGCGCCAGCGCTTGCGCATCGGCCGCGTAATGGGCCAGGTGCAAGGCCCATTCCAGGCGTGCCATGTCCGGCAGGTAGGGCAATGCGGCCACGGGCGGGAAAGCCGCCAGAAAATCGGCGAAACGGGCGCCAAACTGGTTCAAATCGGCGCTATCGGATGGCATCTGCCGGCCATACGCGCGCGCCAGGCCGCCAAAGAAATCCTCGCCCACCAGCGCCAGCACGACGGGATAGGCGTGGCCCAGGGTACGGCGCCAGGTGGCGCTCAAGTTGCCGCGGTACAGCGCGAAACGCTGCGGCACCGCCCCTCCGGCGAACGATGGCAATGTTGCCCCGGTATCGAGCAAGGCTATGGCAAATGCCTGCTGGCCAGCGACCAGCGCGTCAAGCGACGCGGGTAGCGGCGGGGACGGCGGCGACGCTGCCTGCCATGATGGCGTTTGCGGCGCATGGCGCGCCAGCATGGCTTGCGCCTTGTCCGCTTCGCCCAGCAGGATATCGAGCGGCGGCAAATCCGTGTCCCATTCGACGAGGGTGGGAATGGCGCCAAAGCGTTGCAAGGCGGCCGCATATAGCTCCCAGACGGGATCGGCCACGGCGGCGCCATGGTGGTCGATCACGGCGTGCGGCGTCAGCAGATGGCCGCCCAGGTGCAGTTCGCCCACGCTGCCCGGCGCGATGGCTTGCATCGCAAGCATGGCGTCCTCGCCGTGGTTGCACTGGTTCACATACAGGTTATTGATATCGAGCAGCAGCCCGCAACCGCTGCGGCGCGCCAGTTCCGCCAGGAATTGCGCCTCGCTCATGGCATCGTCGGCAAAACGCAGGCAAGTGGAGACATTCTCCAGCAAGATCGGCCTTTTCAGCACATCCTGCACCCTCCCCACTCTTGCACACAGTAAATCGAGGGCCGCGCCATTCAAGGCCAGCGGCAACAGATCGTTGAGTTGCTGCTGCACCACGGCGCCCCAGCTCAGGTGTTCCGACACAAGGGAAGGTTCGATACGCTCGACCACGGCGCGCACGCGCTGCAAATGACTCTCGGAAAAGCCGCGCGCGGATCCCAGGCCGAGGCCCACCCCATGCAGGCTGATGGGGTAATCCTGACGCAGAGTCTGCAGCACATGGTTATCCCAGCCCGACGGCTGCAGATAATTTTCAGTGTGCACTTCCAGCCAGCCAACCTGGGGCCGGCGCGCCAGAAAGTCGCGGTAGTGCGCGGCGCGCAGGCCGACGCCGGCAAGCGCCTGAATGGGCGGCGGCATGGGCAGGCGGCGGACGCTTACGGCTGCGTGGCCGGCTTTGCCGTCTTGCCGGCCTTGATGGGCTTGACGGAACCGCCCGCCTGTTCGCACGTCCCCTTGGCAACATACGCCCATTCTGTGGGCAAGTTGTCCGCCTCCGCCTGGCCCGCGCAGGAATGCGCGCCATCGGAAGAAGCGCAATCGTTCTGCCCGGCCTTGGCCACGCCATAGCATTTTTCCTTGTCGCCCGGGGCGGGGCCATCGTGGGCGGCCGCATTGACGGAAGTACCGGCACAGAGGCCCGCGAGGGCGGCGGCGATGAGAGCTTGACGTTTGTTCATGGGGATTCCTCTTGCATGGGTCAAAGTAAAGTGGGCACGCCCCGGGCTGCACGATGGACAACGCGAGGTGATGGACGTCATTCTACTGAATCGGCCGGGTCATGGCGAACGGAGACGGGAGGACGGCGAAAAGGATGGCGAAACGACAGACAAAAACGCCCACGCGCCACCGTCGATGACGGTGGTGTGGGCGTATCTATGGCGAGCGCCGGACTGGCGCCGCGGGACCGCGCTCAGGCTGTCGTGTTGATGCGGTTACCGAGATGAGCCGGCAGACTTGGCGCCGATTGTACCGGCGGCAACGCTGCCAGCAAGGCGGTGGCGGTCGAGCTTTGGATATCCTGAGCTTTTTTCAGGACAGTCAAGCCAACGGCTTGCCGCGTGCCTGTCTCCGCCATCGTGGTTGACAGTTGAGCAATGCTTCCGACGTCCATACGTTTCTCCAATGAGGTTCTACTCTTGTTAACGGATGCCGCCGGCAAACCTTTAGCTTATTTTTCCAGCCTGTGCAGCAACCAGGCCAGCACGTGCTCGCGGGCATTCAAGTCCAGCCATTGCACGCCGTCGCGCAAGTCGGCCGGCGCCGGACTGTCGGAGGCGACGGCGATCACATGCGGGTCATGCGGATACAGGGGCGCCTGCCCTACTTCCGGACGGAACACTTCCAGCTTGGGAATCGGGTCCGTCTTGAAACCCTCGACCAGGGTCAGGTCTGCCGGCCCCATGCGGGCCAATTGCTGCGCCAGGCTCGGCTCAGGAGCCCCGCGCAGCTCATGCACGATGGCAAACCGATACGGCGACGCCACCAGCACCTCCGCCGCCCCCGCCATGCGCAGGCGGGCGCTGTCCTTTTGCGGCGGTTCCAGCGCCAGGTCATGGTGGCTGTGCTTGACTAGGTTGACGCGCAAGCCGCGCGCCGCCAGTTCCTTCACCACAAATTCCAGCAGGGTCGTCTTGCCGCTGCCGGAACGGCCGATCACACCGAGTACCGGGTGTGGGGGCATCGCATCGTGCATGGTCACTCCTTGATTGAGAAGGAATGATTATACGCAGCCCCACGGGCGCGACCGCCGGCGCAGACCCGGTGCATCGTCCAGCTCTTCATCCAAGTCACGCGACTCCAGGTTTTTCGCCATTCCCGTCGGCAAGAGGCGCCGGCTTGCCGCCTTGCCGACGGCGCCGTCCCGACGACTTCGGCGCTGCCGCGCCCGCCGTTTTACCCGCCGTTTTACCCGCTGTTTTGCCCGCTGCTTTGCCATTTAGCGCATGTGCATTCCTGGCCGTGCGCGCCAATTGCCGGTGGGCGGCGATCGCGCCCGCCTCGGCATCGGACTGGAAGGGGACGGCGGCAGCGGAGGCCAGCTCGCCATCAGACTGGCAAGCGGGCGTCGGGGGGGCGAAATCCTGCGCCCGCACATCGGCCTCCCAGGCGGCGCGCTGCGCCACGACGGCGGCGGGCACGGCGGGTGCAGCGCGGGCTTGCGCCAGGGTCAGCACGGCGCCCAGACCGCTGGCGGCCGCCACGCGCGCGCCCATGGGGGGCAAGCTGCCATCGGCGGCGCGGCAAAAACGCTGCAGGATGGTTTTGATGATCGACGTGTGATCGTATACCTCGTGGCTGACGCTGCCCGGCGCGATCAGCGGCGACACCAGCAGCATGGGCACGCGTACACCGTACTGACGAAACGCAGGGTCGTCGTCGATGGCGGGGCCAGGCGGCACATGGTCGAAAAAGCCGCCGTGCTCGTCATAACTGAGGATCAGCAAGGTGCGCGCCCAGGCGGGGCCGCGCGACAGGGCCTGGTAGACCTGCGCCACCAGCGCCTGGCCGGCGCGGATATCGGTCGGCGGGTGGTCGTCGTTTTCAAAGAAATGCGGATCGATCCAGCTGACCGAGGGCAAGGCGCCCGCCAGCGCATCGCCGATGAAGCCATAGCGGAGCGCGCTCGATCCGAACGGTTCGTACAGCTCGGACGAACGGTAATGGTCGTCCGTCAGCGCCAGGCTCCAGGGCTTCCAGGCGGAATAAAATTTCCAGCTGACCTGGGCGCGGTCGAGGTGGCGCACGAAGGATTTGTTCGTGTACAGGGGCACGCGCTTGCTGTCGCGGCTGCCGGCCGCCTTGCCGCTGATCGCATACAGGCGGTTGGGCCAGGTCGCGCCAGGAACGGAGCTGTAGCAGCGGTCGCAGACGCAGAACTGCTGTGCCAGGAAATCGTACATGGGCAGGTCGGCCCCATTGTAATAGCCCATTGCCAGGTCGATGTCGGGGTCGCCCGGATGCGTTTGCGCATAGTCGTCGACAAAGCCGCCATTATTATTTTGCAATTGCTGCGCCACCGACGTGCCCGTATGCGACGGGTCTTGCTGCGGGCCAAAGGCCGTGCGCCGCAAATGGTGCACGGGATAGCGGACGCCCGCATGCACGTTGGCATGGCTGGCCTGCAAGCCATCGATATCGGCGCGCCCGCCTTCGAGGCTCAGGTAGCCGAGCATGTGATCAAAGGAACGGTTTTCCATCATCAGCACGACGATATGGTCGATGCGCGCCAGGTTACCCAGGCCATGCGCATCAAAAGCACCCTCACCAGCTGCGGCAGCAATCATCGGAACTCCCCGGCCGCGCACACGGTCGCAGCGACCCTGGTTCGACCAGGCCAAACCAGTATGGTTCAGCTATGGGGGCCCGGCCTTGATGCACAACAACTCAATACGGCACGCGGTAGCGGTAACCCTTGAAACTGAAGATGGCCGCTTTCGGCTGCAATTTTTCCAGTACCAGGCCGGGCGCCAGTTCCTCGCCTTCGTGGCGCAGGACCTTGTCGATCAGCAACAGGCGGTCCGCCGGATTCTTCGAATAGATATAGCCGCCGATGGCGACCGGGGGGATTTGCCGCTGTATCGGCTCGGGCAGGTCGCGCATGCCGGGCACGGCATCTTCGGCTGCCGGCGGCGGCACGGCCGGAGCCGGAGCCGGGACGACGGGAAGCGCCTGGCCTGGCGTTTCCTGCTTCGGTTCCGCCACAGGCCTGGCATGGTGCACGGGCGCGGCCGTGGCCGCTGGCGGCACGGGCGTGACTTGCGTGACGGGGGCCGGCGCGGATACCGGTACACGGACAGGGACTGCCGGCGGCACGATTGCCGGCAGCGGCGCGGGCGCAGCCTGGGCCAGCACGGCAGGAGCGGCCGCAGGTGCAGCCGCAGGTGCAGCCGCAGGTGCAGCCGTGCCTGCCTGCCAGGGCTGCCAGAACAACAGGGCGGCGGCCACGGCCACCGTCACGCCGCCCAGCGCCAGCCAGACGGGCGCGCGCCGCCCAGCGCCGGACGCGGCCGCATCGTGCAGCTGCACTTGCGGTGCGTGGATCGAGGGCAACTCGCCCAGTTGGCGCTCGGCCTGCGATTTTTTCAGTGCTTCAAGTATGTAGGACATCTTTATTTCCCCGCCACCATCGCCGTCGCAGCGGGCGCCGCCACGGCAGGAGCCGCGCTGCTCAGGCGCGGCTCCGCATTGTCACCCAGCTGCATCAGGCGTATATATGTTTTCGGGCCCGCCAGGCCATCGGCCCGCAGGCTCTGGCTTTGCTGGAAAGCGCGCAGCTGGCTTTGCATCTCGGCATCGAGCGGCAGATTGGCGGCCGGCGCCGGCAAGCCCCGCTGTTGCGCCAGCCGCTGCGCCAACCAATCCACGTCGGCGCCGCGCGCGCCCAGCGGCACTTCGTCGCGCCAGCTGCGCGGAGCGCGCCAGAAGGTCGTGAAGCTGCCATCGCTGCGCTGCGCCAGCTGAGCCAGCGGCAGGCTTTGCTGTTTGCCATCAAGCATCAAGGTGGCGGTATCATCCTGCAGACGCGTCAACAGCGCCAGCTGTTCAGTGCCACCCGCATCGCGCAAGGCCAGCATGGCGGGACGGTCCAGCACGCGAAGCTCGGCGATGCCGCCCCGGCTGTGCAGGCAGCGCAGGCCGGCGCGGGCGCCCGCCTGGCAAGCGTCGCCGGCCGGCAACTGCTCGCCCCACAGGCTGGCCAGCTGGCGCAGCACGGCGTTGCGGTCAGGCACGCTGACGGGCGCGGACGCGGGGACAGGTGTCGCAGCGGGCGCCGCCGACGCCACCACGACGGGCACTTTCGCCACGGCCACTGTGGCAGGCGTGCGTGGCATGAAATGCCAGGCCAGCGCGGCCGTGACCAGCGCACCAGCCAGCACGCCAGCGGCCACGTGCGGCCAGCGCAAGCCCCGTCCGGCAGCCGGCTTGCCCTCTTCCGCAAACACTTCCTCGGCGGCACGGCGCAATATCTGGCGCGTCACCTGCGGCTGGTTTTCCACGTAAGCGCCCAGCAGCGCGCGGTCGCACAGCAGGTTGATGCGGCGCGGCACTCCCTTGCTCAAGGAATGGATGGTCGCCATCAAACGGGGCGCGAACGGCGTCTGCGCCGTACTGCCCGCCACGGCCAGGCGGTGGCGGACATAGCTGGCCGTCTCGTCCTCCGTCAGCGAACCGAGGTGATAACGGGCGATCACGCGCTGCGCCAGCTGCTCCAGCTCGGGCCGGGCCAGCATGGCGCGCAATTCCGGCTGGCCGATCAGGATGATCTGCAGCAGCTTGCGCTCGCTCGTCTCCAGATTGGTCAGCAAACGTAATTGTTCGAGCACGGCGGCGGACAGGTTTTGCGCTTCATCGATGATCAGCACATTGTTCTTGCCCTGCGCATGGCTGGCCAGCAGGTGCGCATTGATGGCGTCGACATAGCCTTTCACGCTGGCCACGCCGGGCGCCACGGCGATGCGGAATTCCTCGCAGATCGACAGCAGCAATTCCTCGACGGACAGCTTCGGATTGAAGATATACGCGAGCTGGCAGTTTTCCGGAATCTGCTCCATGAAGCAGCGGCACACGGTGGTCTTGCCGGCGCCGATTTCGCCCGTCAGCAGCACGAAGCCGCCGCCGCTGCCCACGCCATACAGCAAATGCGCCAGCGCTTCGCGGTGGCGTTCGCTCATGAACAGGTAGCGCGGATCGGGCGCGATCGAAAACGGCGATTGCTTGAGCTGGAAATAATGCGTGTACATGGAGACCCTGCGGATGAAACAATCAAAATGCGCGGCGGCAAGCCGAGACCCTCAGCGGGTGCGGGCGGGCGGCAACGGCTTGTATTTGGCGCAATAGACTTTCGCCTTGCTACGGAAGTAGACGATTTTACTGCCAGGCATTGAACCACGGACAGGAAAGGCGGAATTGTCGAGTTTATTGAAGCGCAGGCCCGAGGAGCCGCGGATGGCCGGCTCCAGCTTTTCCGGCGTCGCGTCCGCCACCACGCCCATGAAGACGAGGGGACTGGTGTCGTCGCTGACGATCACGTCGGTAATCGGCGCGCCCCACAAGGTGGCGTCCGTGCGGAACCAGTAGGCGCCCCCTTCATGCTTGTAGGCGGGGCCGAAGGCCGTCAGCAAATACGCATAAAAAGCTTTGTTGTCGATCTGGTCGATGCACAGCACGGCATTGCCCACCACCTGCCCGAACGTGGACGGCGCCGGCTTTTGCTGCGCCAGCACGCCGGACACGGGCAGGCCAACGGCCAGCAGGGCGAACGCCGCCAGCAGGGCCGGCGCACGCCACGGGCGCGTCAATGAACGGCGCACGCGCATGATCAGCGCTTGCGCTCTTCTTTCTTGACCTTCTTGGCTTCCTTCTTTTCCTTCATGGTCTTGGCCGGTTCTTTCTTGGCTTCTTTCTTGCTGTCCTGTGCCTTGCTCATCATCTACTCCATGCCTGGGCGGAAATGCCTGGGCCATTATGACACTCCCCCATGAAAATGCCACGTCATTTCCCCTATGCAATAGACAGACCGCACCCGGCAAGCACAGGCAGCGCATGCACTTATTTGCAAAAAGACGTTTGCATTTTTGTTTTATTATGTTTTAATACACGAAATTTATAAATAGATATCATTCCGGTGCACTATAAGCAACGCCGGAAAGCATACAAACTGGGGACAGGACAGTACATGGGCCGGCATACGGCGGGACCATGTGTAATCGATTGACAGCCCTCGGCGGAAATAAAGAATATGATGAGAACAATGATCTTGCTGGGCGCGGCCCTGTCGCTCTGGACCGCTGGAAGCACGCATGCGGCGGGCACGGCGCCGGTTCAGAAGGCCAGCTACCAGGCGGCACCCGCCACCCTGGCCACGCGCCTGGCCAGTTTCCAGTCGCAAGACGCCAGCCTGCACGCCCCCGCTTCGCATGAACCGGGCACACATTCGCTGCTGCTGGTCACCATCGTGCTGCTGAGCCTGCGCATGCGCGCCAGAGCCACCACGAGCAGCGAAAAATTCAGTAACTGACGTGAAAACGGCCGCGCAAGGCGGCCGTTCCAGTCACACGTCAGCGTACGATCAGTGCAGGCACAGACGGCGGCGCGTCTTTTCGATCAGCGCCGCATCGTAGGGATACAGGTTCTCGATAAAGAACAATTCCGTTTCCGCCTCATCTTCCAGGCACATTTCGATCATGACCGGGCCATCGCTTTCGCGGCCCAGGAAATCCTTCGGCCAGCGGTTCTTGCGGTGCGTGCGCATCATTTCCATGCCCAGCGCGGCCAGCGGCGCCGACACACCGGCGGCCAGCGCCTCTTGCTGCCAGTCGTCCCAGTACTCGCTCTTTGCTGCCTTGTCGTTCATCATGCTCTTCCAACTCAGGTGTAAAAGCCGGACTTTACTCTTCATGGCGCCCCTTGCCAAGCATGCATGCAAGCAATACCGCATCGCCAACAACAGACCAGTTGGAAAAAATTGGCATTAAACAAGGCCAATTTCAATACCATTCACGAAACACAAAAACTCCTTTATTAACAATCGCTTGCAATCACACCCTCGGGCATGGCGCGTCATCGCGCAACGCATTTGTTAATACCACTTAAATACCTGTTGACAAGCCATCGGGGCGACAATATAGTGCCTTCAGCTTTTTCGCCGCCCGACAAATAAAAGAACCGAGACAGGCGCACTCAACCAAATGCGGGACTGCACAACATGATCGAATACATAATCGGCGTCGATGGCGGGGGAAGCGGTACCCGCGTACGCCTGGCGCGCCTCGACGGCCAGGAACTGGCACAGGGTCAAAGCGGCCCATCCGGCCTGGGACTGGGCATCGAACGGGCGTGGACCTCCGTGGCGCATGCCGTCACCCTGGCCTTCCGCACGGCCGGCCTGGAACAACCCTCCTTGCAGCGCATGGCCATCGGCCTGGGCCTGGCCGGCGTGCACAACAAGCAGTGGGCCGCCAGCTTCGTCGAACACAATCCCGGCTATGCCGCAGTCGCACTCGAATCGGATGCCCTGACCACCCTGCTGGGCGCGCATGCGGGCCAGCCGGGCGCCATCGTTGCCATCGGCACCGGCAGCGTGGGCGAAGTGCTGCACGCGGACGACAGCCGCCATGAAGTGGGCGGCTGGGGATTCCCTTCCGGCGACGAAGCGGGTGGCGCCTGGATCGGCATGCGCGCCATCAACCATGCGCAGCAAGTGGTCGACGGCCGCGTGCCCGGCAGCGCCTTCGCCACGGCCGTCATCGACGCCTGCGGCGGCCAGCGCGACGCCATGCAAGTGTGGCTGGCCGCCGCCAGCCAGACCAATTTCGCGCAACTGGCGCGCCTGGTGCTCGAACACGCGGCCAGCAATGCCGTGGCGCGCAGCATCCTGACCGACGCGGGCCAGCAGATCGCCCTCATCGCCAGGGCGCTCGATCCGGCCGGCGCCTTGCCCGTGGCACTGTGCGGCGGCCTGGCGGCGCCCTTGTCGAGCTACCTGCCGGCGGAACTGTTGCAACTGGTCGTGCCGGCACAGGGCGACTCGGCCGCGGGCGGTCTGCGCCTGATACGCAAGCACTTGCAGGAGCAATGACCATGCTGGCCAAACTGTCCGCCTTCAAACCGAATCCCGCCAGCGACACGCCGCTCTATATGCAGCTGGCGAACATGCTGTCGGACGGCATCGCCAGCGGCGACTGGCGCGCCAACCAGGCCTTGCCTTCCGAGCGCGTGCTGTCGGAGCTCCTCGAAATTTCGCGCGTCACGGCGCGCAAGGCCATCGACATGCTGTGCGACCGGGGCATGCTGACGCGCAAGCGCGGCTCGGGCACCTACATCACGCCCAAGCTGGAACAGCCGCTGTCGCGCCTGACGAGCTTTTCGGAAGAGTTGCGCCAGCGGGGCTTCACGGCCGGCTCGCGCTGGCTGCAGCGCGACATCGGCTCGGCCGCGCCGCTGGAACTGCTGTCGCTGGGACTGTCGCCGCACATGCCGGTGGCGCGCCTGCGCCGCCTGCGCACGGCCGACGAAGTGGTGATGGCGATCGAGACGACCACCATCCCCGCACTGTACATGCCGGACCCGCAGCAGGTGACCGATTCGCTGTACGGCTACCTGGAGTCGCGCGGCACCATCCCGATGCGCGCGCTGCAGCATATCCGCGCCGTCAACGCCACGGCGGAACAGGCCAAGCTGGCCAATATCAAGACGGGTGAAGCCATGCTGCACATCACCCGTGTCAGTTATCTCGACAACGGCGCAGCGGTGGAACTGACCCACTCGTATTGCCGCAGTGATTATTATGAATTCGTAGCGGAGTCGCGCAGATGAGCAGCACTATCAAAGGCAATATCCTTACCCCCGGCGGCTGGATCCACGGCGCCATCGCCTTCGGCGAAAAAGTCGACAGCATCACCGGTGATTCCGTCCACCCGTCGGGCAACAGCGACGACTATATTCTGCCCGGCTTCATCGACCTGCACGTGCACGGCGGCGCCGGCAAGGACATCATGGAAGGCGGCGAAGCCGTCTACACCATCGCGGCCATCCATGCGCGCCACGGCACCACCAGCCTGCTGGCCACCACCATGACGGCGCCGCCGGAAGACATCGACATGGCCTTGACGGCCATCGGCATCGCCGCCAGGCACCGCCGCCCGAACACGGCGCGCGTGCTGGGCGCCCACCTGGAAGGCCCGTACATCAATTCCGGCAAGCTCGGGGCGCAGCCGAACTACGCGCGCGCCGCCACGCTGGCGGAAATCGAGCGCCTGCAAACCCTGGCCAAGCTGCGCGTCATCACCGTGGCGCCGGAAATCGCCGGCCACCTGGAGCTGGTGCGCGCCCTGGCCGACGCCGGCGTGCGCGTGCAGATCGGCCACACGCTGGGCTCCTATGAAGACGGCGTGGCCGCACTGGAACACGGCGCCATGGGTTTTACGCACCTGTTCAACGCCATGAGCGGCCTGCATCACCGCGAGCCGGGCATGGTCGGCGCCGCCCTGGCGCACGCCGAATACGCGGAGCTGATTCCCGACCTGCTGCACGTGCATCCGGGCGCCATCAAGGTGGCCCTGCGCGCCATCCCGCGCCTGTACTGCGTCACCGATTCGACCGCCGCCACCGGCATGCCGGACGGCGAATACATGCTGGGCCGCCACGCCGTGCAGAAATGCATGGGCGGCGTGCGCCTGCCCGACGGCACGCTGGCGGGCAGCACCCTGACCCTGGACCAGGCGCTGCGCAACCTGGTGGGACTGGGACTGGACCTGGCCGACGCGTCCAAGCGCGTGTCGACCAATGCCGCCGATTACCTGGGCCTGGAAGAACGCGGCCGGCTGGCCCCCGGCACTTACGCCGATCTGGTGGTACTCGATCGCGATCTCAAACTCAAAGCTGTGTATATAGAAGGAGAAATCTGTGACCTCAATGATGCTTAAAGAAGCCGTTTCCGCCGCCGAATGCGTCGCCCTGCAACTGGCCAGCGACACGGAACGCTACGCGGAACTGGGCCGCAAATTGAGGAGCACCTCGTTCTCGACCGCGCTGACCATCGCGCGCGGCAGCTCCGACCACGCCTGCAACTACGTCGCCTACCTGATCATGGCGCGCCTGGGCCGCGTCGTGGCATCCCTGCCGATGTCGCTCGTGACCCTGAACAAATCGCCGCTGGTGACGCGCGACACCCTGGCCATCTCGATCTCGCAATCGGGCCAGAGCCCGGACGTGGTCGAACCGATCCGCTACTTCCGCGACGGCGGCGCCACCACCGTGGCCCTCGTCAACGACATCGATTCGCCGCTGGCGCACGCCGCCGAATGGGCCATGCCCCTGCGCGCCGGCAAGGAACAGAGCGTCGCCGCCACCAAGAGCTTCATCACCAGCCTGGTCGCCGGTGCGCGCATGGTGGCCCAGTGGCAGAACGATCCCGAGCTGCTGGGAGGGCTGGAAGCGCTGCCCGAAGCGCTGCTCGAAGCGACCCGCGTCGACTGGTCGCCCGCCATCGACGTGCTGGCGCCGGCCCGCAACATCATGGTCGTCGGACGCGGCATCAGCTTCCCCGTGGCGCTGGAGTCGGCTCTGAAATTCAAGGAAACCTCGGCCCTGCAGGCCGAAGCCTTCAGCGGCGCCGAAATCAAGCACGGCCCGATGGCCCTGATCGAAGACGGCTACCCGCTGCTGATTTTCGCCACACGCGGCCCGACCCAGGCCGGCCTGCTGCAGCTGGCCACGGAAATGCGCGGCCGCGGCGCCAAGGTCCTACTGGCGGCCCCCGCCGACGTGGCCGAACGCGACCTGACCCTGCCCGTGGCGGCCACGCCCGATCTCGACCCGATCGTCGCCATCCAGTCCTTCTATGTGATGGCGGCAAAACTGTCGGCCGCGCGCGGCATGGACCCGGATGCGCCGCGTCACTTGAGCAAAGTAACAAAAACAAACTAAGCAATACCCAACCCGAAAGCGAAGACTGGGGTCGGACCCTGAGGGTCCGACCCCGGCACTTGCGGGGCCACTGGCAGGGATAATAATAATGATCAAGAGACTGTTGGCAGTGTTTGCCTGCGCGGGCCTGCTCGCGCCGCAGGCATGGGCTGCCGAGAAAATCGAATTCTGGACCTTCAGCATGAAGCCCAAGTTCACGCCGTATTTCCATGCGGTGGTGGCGCGCTATGAGGCGCAGAATCCCGGTGTCAAAATCGAATGGATCGACTTCCCGTGGGACGTCATCCAGACCAAGCTGGTCACGCGCATCGTGGCCGGCACGCCGCCCGCGCTGGTCAGCCTGAATGTGCCCTGGGCCGACGAATTTGCGCGCGACGGCTTGCTCACACAAGTCGATGGCCTGATCGCGCCTGCGCGCGCCAGCTACATTCCCAGCGCCCTGGACGACTTGCGCTTCAAGGGCCGCACCTACGGTTTTCCCATGTACAGCAATGTCGCGGTGATCGCCTTCAATACCGTCATTTTCAAACAGGCCGGGCTCACGCGCGGCCCCGCCAGCCTCGATGAGCAACTGGCATTCGCGCGCCAGATCGCGCAACGCACGGGCAAGGCCGGCATCGCCCCTGCCCTCTCGAAGATCGACGGCCTGTTCATGCAGCAGGGCCTGGCCGTCATCACCGACAACCGCGCCGTCTTCAATTCGCCGCAGCACGTGGCGCTGGTGCAGAAACTGGCCGACACCTACAAGGTCGGCGGCCTGTTGAAGGAAAGCCTGTTCGCCGAAGACAATTTCCCCGCCGTGATCGACGCCTACAAGGGCGGCCGCCTGGGCATGCTGCTGGCGCCGCCCACGGCCATGCAGCGCATCCGCGGCGACGCGAAAGATATCTACGCCATCACCGACGTGGCGCCTGCGCCGCTGGGTCCCACCGGCATCGCCGACGGCGGCTGGCTGGTGCACTTCGCCATCCCGAAAGGCGTGCCGGCGCGCCAGCTGCCCTCGGTGGGCAAGTTCGCGCGCTTCCTGACGAACGACGAAAACCAGCTGGCGTTCGCGCGCCAGGCCAGCGTCTTCCCCACCACCGTGAAAGCAGCGGCCGACCCGTTTTTTCTGTCCACGCCGCAAAACGCGGGCGCGGCCGAAAAAGCGGTGGCCGCCGGCGCCCTGTCGATGGGCCACTCGCGCACGCTGTACGTGGCCGGCATCGACGACTACGACGAGCTGCGCCGCTCGCTGGTGAAGGCCGTCGAGGCGGGCGTGACGGGCAAGCAGGACGTGAAGCAGGCGCTGGACCAGGCCGTCGCCATCTGGAACCGCAAGCTGGCCACCCTGCCGCGCCACTAAGGACACCATGAAACTCGCCCACCGCCATACCGTGCAAGCCTGGTTGTTCCTCGCCCCGGCCCTGCTGCTGCTGGCCGCCTTTTCCTTCTGGCCCGTCGGCTACGGCTCCGTGCTGGCCTTCACCGACTACAGCCTGATACGCGAGACGCGCTTCGTCGGCCTCGATAACTTCCGCTACATTTTCAACAACGAGATGTTCGTCTCGGGCCTGAAAAACTCGCTGATGTTTTTGCTGATGGTGCCCTTCGTGCAGGTGGGCGCCATCACGCTGGCCGTGCTGGTGAACAACCGCCTGCCCGGCATCCGTTTGTTCCGCGCCGCCTTCTACGTGCCCGTGGTGACCACCGTGTCCGTGGTCGGCATCATGTGGGGCTTCATGTTCCACGAACAGGGCGCGCTCAATTACGTGATGATGACGTTAAAACTGGTGAACGCGCCCGTGGGCTGGCTGACGAACGACAGCCTGGCCCTGTTTGCCGTGATGTTCGTCACCCTGTGGCGCGGCCTGGGCTGGTACATGGTGATGTACCTGGCGGCCCTGCAATCGATACCGTCGGACATGCAGGAAGCGGCCATGCTCGACGGCGCCAGCCGCTGGCAGCGCTTCTGGAAGATCACCGTGCCGATGCTGCGCCCGACCATCATGCTGTGCTCCATCCTGTCCGTGCTGGCGGCCCTGAAGGCGTACCAGGAAGTCGACGTGCTGACCCAGGGCGGCCCGATGAATTCCACTTTCACGGCGCTGTATTACGCGTATGACCAGGGCTTGAAGCACTTGAAACTGCCGCGCGCGCTGGCGGCCAGCTTCGTCGTCTCGCTGTTTTGCATCGCCATCGCCCTGCTGTGCCTGCGCTATCTGAAACCGAAGCACCGCTGACAGGGCAATGACCATGACAACCCGTTCCCGCCCCCTGAAAAAGCGCCTGCACATACTGGGCCACTATGCCGTGCTGTGCGCGATCGCCCTCGTCTGCGTCTTCCCGTTCTGGTGGACCCTGGTGACGGCCATTTCCACGCAAGGCAATATCTTCGCCTTCCCGCCCACCTTCTGGCCGCAGGCGCCGTCTTTGGACAACTTCATCGAAGTGTTCAATGCGATTCCCATCTGGTCGTTCTTCAAGAACTCCGTGCTGATCGCCGTGTTTACCGTGTTCTGGAAACTGCTGCTGTGTTCCCTGGCCGCGTATCCGCTGGCGCGCCTGAAATTCCGTGGCCGCAAACTCGTGTTCGGCCTGATCCTGGCCACCCTGGTGCTGCCGTCGGAGGTGAACTTTCTCGTCAACTTCATCACCATCACGCAAATGAGCCTGGTCGACACCTACACGGGCGTGATCCTGCCCAACGTGGTGACGGCCGTGGCCATCTTGCTGCTCAAGCAGGCGTTCGAGGAAGTGCCGCAAGACCTGATCGACGTGGCGAGGGTCGATGGCGCGTCCGAGTGGGTCATCTTCAGCCGCATCATGCTGCCGCTGATTACGCCATGGCTGGCCACCGTCGGCATCCTGACGGCCGTCGAATCGTGGAACGAGTACATCTGGCCTTCCATCGTCATGAGCAAGCCCGATGAATTCCCGCTGTCGGTGGGCGTGCTGTATTTGCGCGGCACCTTCGGCAGCAGCACGCGCGTGATCGCGGCCGGCACATTGATCACCATCGTGCCGACCCTGCTCGCCTTCCTGTTTACCCAACGCTTCTTCATGCGCGGCATGGACGGCGCAGTCAAATGAAAACGTCTCTCGATAAGGAAGCCTCCATGCACGACACGCGCATCAGCACCAACATCAACATCAACAAAAAAGTACGCAGCCCGATCAGCTGGGTGCCCACCTTGTACTTCGCCCAGGGCTTGCCGTTCTACGCCGTGGCCCTGGTGGCCGGCCTGATGTTCAAGAGCATGGGCGTGCCGAACGACCAGATCGCCCGCTGGACTGGCCTGATCGGCTTTGCCTGGGTCTTCAAGTCGCTGTGGAGCCCCTTCCTGGAACTGGCGTCGAGCAAGAAGACCATGGTGGTGCTGTTCCAGTTCCTCGGCGGCCTGAGCCTGGGCCTGATCGCGCTGGCCCTGCAGACGCCGCTGTGGTTTGCCGCCTGCGTCGCCGTGCTGTTCGTCGCCGCGCTGGCCTCGTCCACGCACGACATCGTCTGCGACGGCCTGTACATCGCCAGCCTGTCGGACAAGCAGCAGGCGGCCTACGCGGGCTGGCAAGGCGCCTTCTTCAACGCGGGCAAATTCATCTCGCTGGGCGGCCTGGTGATCCTGGCCGGCTACCTGGAGAAAAAAATCGGCATCCAGCCCGCCTGGTCGGTCATCTTCCTGATCATCGGCGCCATGATGCTGTCGCTGGCCGCCTACCACCTGTGGGCGCTGCCGCAGGTGCGCAACGCGGCCGTGGCCGACAAGAGCGTGGCCGGCATCAGCCGCACCTTGTGGGACGTGCTGGTGGACTTCCTGAAAAAGCCCGGCATCTGGGGCATGATCGCCTTCATCATCCTGTTCCGCGCGGGCGAGGCGCAAGTGCAGACCATCGGCCCGCTGTTCCTGCGTGAAGCGCGCGAGCTGGGCGGCCTGGGCCTGTCGACGACGGAAGTGGGCGCCGTGTACGGCACGGCCGGCACCGTGGCCTTCCTGCTGGGCAGCATAGGCGGCGGCTACTTCACGTCGTGGCTGGGCCTCAAGCGCGCCATGTTTTTCCTGATCCTGGCCATGAACTTGCCGAACCTGGTTTTTTACTACCTGAGCCACAGCATACCGACCGACCTGACCCTGATCACGGCCGCGCTCAGCGTGGAGATGTTCGGCTATGGCTTCGGCTTCGTCGGTCTGATCCTGTTCATGATGCAGGTGGTTTCTGTCGGCAAGTACCAGACGGCCCACTATGCGTTCGCCACCGGCGTGATGCAGCTGGGCTTCGTGCTGTTCAAGATGATCAGCGGCGATATCCAGACGGCGCTTGGCTACAAGACCTTTTTCCTGTGGGTGCTGGTGTCGGCCGTGCCCGTATTGATCCTGTCGCGCTTCATGCGCATCGGCCCGAAGGATACCTCCGACCCGTCTGACGCCGGCGCCACGTCCGCGCCGGCCAGCGCCAGCTAGGAATCGCACAACCCATGGCACACATCGCTTTAAAGAATATCGTCAAGCTGTACGACGACAAGCACCCCGTCATCCACGGCATCGACCTCGATATCCGCGACGGTGAATTCGTCGTCTTCGTGGGGCCGTCCGGCTGCGGCAAATCGACCCTGCTGCGCATGATCGCCGGGCTGGAAGACATCACGGACGGCGAGCTGCATATCGGCGGCCAGCTGGCCAACGATATCGCGCCGGCCGAGCGGGGCCTGGCCATGGTGTTCCAGAGCTACGCCCTGTATCCGCACATGACGGTGTACGAGAACATGGCCTTCGCCCTCTCCCTGGCCGGACATAAAAAGGCCGAGGTGCGCGCCGCCGTCGAGCGCGCGGCCGACATCCTGCAGATCACGCCACTGTTGAAACGCAAGCCGAAGGACCTGTCGGGCGGCCAGCGCCAGCGCGTGGCCATCGGCCGCGCCATCGTGCGCAAGCCCAAGGTCTTCCTGTTCGACGAACCGCTGTCGAACCTCGATGCCTCGCTGCGCGTGCAGATGCGCGTGGAAATTTCGCGCCTGCACCAGGAATTGAAGACGACCATGATCTACGTCACGCACGACCAGGTCGAAGCCATGACCCTGGGCGAGCGCATCGTCGTCTTCAACGGCGGGCGCATCGAGCAGGTGGGCAGTCCGCACGAGTTGTATAACAATCCCGGCAACCTGTTCGTCGCCGGCTTCCTCGGCGCGCCGAAGATGAACTTCATCGCCTGCGAGGCCGTCGCCTGCGGCCCCGGCTCGGTGGCCGTGCGTCTGCCTGGCGGCGCCGTGATCGACATCGAGGCGCAAGGTGACGCTGTGGCGCCGGGCAACCAGCTGACCCTGGGCGTGCGGGCCGAGCATGTCAGCCTGCAGGATGGGGCGACGGCGAACAACAACGTCGTCGACGCCACCGTCAGCCATGTCGAATACTTGGGCGACGTGGCCATCGTTTACGCCAGCATGCGGAGCGTGACCGAGATGCTGGCCGTCAAGCTGCCGGCCGAGGAAGGCTTGCGCCAGGCGGGCGACGCCATGCGCCTGCATCTGCCGCCGCAGCGCTGCCTGCTGTTCGATGCAAAAGGGCAAGCCCTGGCGCGCACGTTTGGCGCTCCAGCCCAGCCGTTTATGTGACAATAGCCGTTGTTTACCATGCTGCCGCCCTTTGACTTGTGCGGTCAGGATGGCAGAATACGTGTTTTTTTAGATTCCCTGCCCCCGGCAAATGCCGCCGCACCCTGTTGCGGCAACCAGTACCGGAGCGTATTTTTGTTATTGATTGAAGGATAACCCATGTCCCAATTCCGTCTTGCCCGTCTTAGCTTGCTCCTGGCCGCCATCGGCCTCAATGTCCTGCCAGCCCTGTCGCACGCGCAGGATGCCAAGCCAGCCGCCGCCGCTGCCGCGCCAGCCGATTCGGTACGTCCCGAAGTGTTCAAGCTGCTCGATCCGGTTGCCGTGAAGGCATCGATGGATGCGAAAAACTACGCCGACGTACAAAGCCGCATCGACCAGGCTGCCGCCATTCCCGCCCTGACGCCGTATGAAACGTTCGTGCTGAACCGCCTGCGCGTGGCGCTGGCGTCGACCACCAACAATGCACCGATGGCCATGACGGCGCTGGAAGCGGTCATCGAATCAGGCAAGCTGGACAAGAAAGCCCAGGGCGACTTCATCCAGGCGCTGGCCAACTACCACTACAACGCCAAGGATTATCCGAACGCCATCAAGTGGTTCACCCGTTACCAAACGGAAACAGGCGACGTGACCACCATGCGCCCGTACATCATCCGCGCCTACTACTTCAGCAATGATTTCGCGCGCGCGAAACAGGAACTGATGGCCGACCTGACAGCCAAGCAGCAAGCGGGCAAGACGCCGACCATCGAAGAATTGCAATTGCTGGCCAACACGGGTTCGAAAAGCAAGGACCCGGCCACCTACCTGGTCGCCATGGAAAACCTGGTGCGCTACTACCCGTCGGATGACTACTGGAGCGATCTGCTGAGCCGCACGCAAGGCAAGGCCGGCTATTCCGACCGCTTCGCGCTCGACGTGCTGCGCCTGCAATTCAAGGCCGTGGGCACCATGCCGCCGCAAGATTACAGCGACATGGCTGAAATCGCTCTGCAGAACGCCTTCCCGACGGAAGCGAAAAAAGTGCTGGACGCGGGCTTTGCCAAAGGCGTGCTGGGCACGGGCGCGAATGCCGCCAAGCACAAGAAACTGCGCGACCAGGCCAACAAGGCTGCCGCCGACGATGCGAAGAACATCGCCAGCGGCGAAGCGTCGGCCATGAAGAGCAAGGATGGCACGGGCTTGATCAACCTCGGCTACGCCTTCGTGACGATGGACCAGTTCGACAAAGGTATCGACCTGATCCAGAAAGGCATCGCCAAGGGCGGCCTGAAGCGTCCTGAAGACGCCAAGCTGCGCCTCGGTTATTCCTACGCCATGGCTGGCAAGAAAGATGACGCCATCAAGGTCCTGGAAACGGTCAAGGGCGGCGACGGCGTGGGCGATCTGGCCCGCTACTGGATCCTGTGGCTGAACCGTCCTGCCACGGCAGCGGCGGCACCGGCAGCAGCGGCACAGTAATTCCTGTTCCCGCCAGCATGCGCAAGGCAGTTCCCGGCTCACGCCGGGGCTGCTTTTTTTTCGACCTTTTTTCATTGACCCATGCCGCCAGCCACCGCTCCCGCACCTGCACCTGAACGATTGACCAGCCTGGATGCGTTCCGCGGCTGCGTGATCGTCGTCATGATCTGGGTCAACTATCTGGCCGGCATGCCCGGCATCGCCTGGTGGCTCGAACACGCGGGGCCCCGCGCCGACGGCATCACCTTGCCCGACCTGGTCTTTCCCGGCTTCCTGTTCATGGTCGGCATGGCCATACCGCTGGCCTTGCAGCGCCATTGCGGCCACGTCACGCCCGCCCTGCTGGGACGCCTGCTGTGGCGCTCCGCCAGCCTGATGCTGGCCGGCGTGGTGCTGGCGAATGCCTACCGCTACGATGCGCAGGCGGCGCCGCTGCCGCACGCCCTGTATTTCCTGCTGTTTTACGTGGCCATGATGCTGCTGTGGCGCCAGGGCGCGGGCAAGCTGGAGCTGGCCGTGGGCGGCGCGCTGATGCTGTTCCTGCTGGCGACGTTCCGCGGAGAGCTGAACAGCGAATTTTCCAGCACCTGGCTGCAGCCGTCCTGGTGGGGCATCCTCGGCATGATAGGCTGGTCCTACCTGCTGTGCAGCCTGCTGTACCTGGGGTGCCGGGGCAGCGGCACGGCCCTGATGGGCATGTTCGCCCTGCTGCTCATGCTGTACATGGGCGGCACGGCGGGCAGCCTCGATTTCCTGCCGGCAGGCGTCAACGCCTTCGTCAACGTGCCGCAAGTGCTCGGTTCGACGGCCGCCAATGTACTGGCCGGCACCGTGGTGGGCCAGCTGTTCCTGCGCGGCGCGGCCCTGCGCCATGGGCAGCGCATCCGCTTCATGGCGTGGTTCGCGCTGGGCATGTTCGCGGCCGGCATGCTGCTGCGGCCGTATCACCACATCAACAAGATCGCCGCGACGGAATCCTACACGCTCGTGTGCAGCGCCCTCATCCTGGCCTTGTTCCTCGTGTTTTACATCGTCATCGACGTGTGGCGCTGGCGCGCCTGGGCCGTGGTGCTCGTGCCGGCCGGCACCAATGCCCTGTTCGCCTACATCGTGCCCGACCTGTGGCAGCAGCTGGCGGCCGTGCTGCACCTGCCGCGCTTCTGGTGGCCGTATTGGGAAACGGGCGGCGCGGCCGGCCTGTGGAATGCCGCCGCCGTCACCGCCCTGATGCTGTTCTTCACTGCCCTGGCCACGCGTTACGGGCTGAAATTAAAATTTTAGACCTTGATGTAGATCTTGCGCTTGTCCATGGCGTAGGCAATCAGCCAGCACAGCAGCATGAAGCTGACGGCAAACAGCAGCGAGCCAACGCGCGCCGGCGCCCAGCCCGTAAACCAGTGCTGGTACAGCCACTGGTACAGGTTGCCGCCGCCGATGCGCACGGTAAACGCGATGATCACCAGCACTTCCGACACCAGGTAGATGAACAGGGTGTTCTTACCGAAGACCTCAAAAAAATACGTCCAGCCCGTGATCTTGCGCACGTCAATGATGAACATCAGCAGCGCCAGCAGCAGCAAGTCCAGGCCGATACCGAGCATCACATAGGAGCTGCTCCACAGCTTCTTATTGATCGGAAACACTTCATTCCAGCACAGGGCCACGGCCACGCACATGGCGCCGGCCACGGCCAGCCGAACCAGGCTGGAACGCCATTGCGTCGGCGCCGCCTGGCGCACGAAGCTCCCCGCCAGGTAGCCGGCAATCACATTGACGATGGACGGCAAGGTGCCCAGCACGCCTTCCGGGTCGAAGGCGATGCCTTCGCCATGGTACAAATGGCTGTCGCCCAGCAGAAACAGGTCGAGCTTGGCCGGCGCATTGCCGTGCAGGCTGTAGTCGCCAAAACAGGCCAGGATGGCCCAGTAGCCGAGCAAGGCGCAGGCGCTGAAGACGAGCGCGCCGCGCGTCTTCCCGTAATGGAGGATCAGGGCGGCGGCCAGATAGCACACGGCGATACGCTGCAGCACACCGGGAATACGCGTGTGCGACAACGGCGACCAGGCGAACTGGCCCGCGTCGTCGATCTTGAAGAAGGGAAACCAGTACAGCAAAAAGCCCAATAGAAAGATCTGCGCGCTGCGCTTGCACAGCCGGGCCAGCACGGCGCCGTGTCCCAGGTATTCATACTTGCCCAGCGCAAAGGCCAGCGCATTGCCGACGACAAACAAAAAGCTGGGAAAGACCAGGTCCGTGAGGGTAAATCCATGCCATTCGGCATGCAGGAAAGGCGCATACACGGCGCCCCAGTCGCCAGGCGTATTAACGACGATCATCAGGGCGACGGTCAGGCCGCGCAGGACGTCGAGGGCGAGGTAGCGTTGAGAAGCAATAGTCATGGTCAAACAATTCCAAATAAAAAAGCAGGCCCACCGCTTGTGGCGGAAGGCCTGAAAAATGACGCCGCCTGAACAAACCGCCACTCGGCAGGTTTGCTCAGGCGTTATCCACTACAACTTGGCACGCAGACCAAAATAGAATTGACGGCCGTTCGAATACAGGGCCGTCGGCTGGTCCTGGTTGGCGCCGTAATACTTGAGCACCGGATTGTTCAGGTTCAGCACATCGAAGGTCAGCGAATAGCGCTCGTCGATCTTGTAGTTGAGCGATGCGGCCAGGTTGCCCACGCCATGCACATACTGAGGCGAGCTGCTGAACAGGCCGGCCAGGAAGCTGGAGCGGTAGGTATAGGCCAGGCGCGCGCTCAGCCGCTCGTCCTCGTAATAGCCTTCCAGGTTGTAGGTGCCGCGCGAGCTGCCGACCACGGCGGCGCCATCGTCGGCCTTGCCATTCGTATAGGTGTAATTGCCCACCACGCCGAAACCGCCCCACAAGCCCTGCTGGTAACTGAGTTCCACACCCTTGTTCTTGGCGCCGATATTCGTCGGCGACTGGATCACATAGGTGTTGAATTTCTTGAAGGTATTATTGTAGTAGCTCACGGGCGCCGTACCAAACGTCACGTACGATTTCATGTCCATGTAGAAGGCCCCCACGGACAGCATGGCTTTCGGCGCGAAGTACCATTCCAGGGTGGCGTCGTAGTTGGTCGAGCGTATCGGTTTCAAATCCGGATTGCCGCCCGTTCCCGTCAGCAACTGGTCGTTCAGGTTGACGGCGCCCACCAGGGCGCTGTAGTCGGCGCGCGCCATGGTTTTCGCCACCGCCGCGCGGGCCACCAGGTCCTTGCTGAGGTCAAACTTGATGTTCGCGCTCGGCAGCACATCCGTGTAGCTGTGCTTGACGACGGTGGGCGTGTAGGTGCCAAAGATGTTTTCCTGGCCGATCGGGTTCTCGCCGCCCGGCACGTTCGTCACCGTCGTCTGCTGCGTGCGTACCACGCGTACGCCCACGTTGCCGCGCCACTTGTTGCCTGCCAGGTTGGCCATGATGTAGGCCGCGCTATCCTTTTCCTTCACGTCCAGTTCAGCCGGCCAGTTGCGCGAATTCGGGCCGCCCGTATTGTCATACTTGTTGGCCCACGCCACCAGGTCGGCCGGATCGAGCTGCCAGTAGCGTCCCTGCGCATTGCCGCCCAGGCCCTTGCCATAGTCGCCCGGGTAGGTGCCGCCATTCCATGTCGGCAAGGGCGCATTCGTCGTGCCGTCGCACACGGCGCAGCTGCGGTTTTCCGGCCATGACACATTGCGGTGGTGTTCCGCGTAGCGCGCGCCGAACTTCAGCGATTCCAGCACGCCATAATCCATGCTCAGCTCGCCATCGGCCTGGCCGTATTTTTCCGTGTCCAGGGTTTCCACATGCGAACCCCAGGCCGATGCCGTTACCGCATTCGATAACTTTGAAACATCGAGACCGGGGAAATTCAGCCTGGCCGGCGACAGGCCGTTCAGCTGGTACGACACGCCCACACCGGTCAAGCCCGCCTCATAGCCGAGGTCGACGGGTGTTTCGCCGATGCCGCGCGTGTAGCCGAGGCTGCCCGTGATGCGCAGGCGCTCGCTGGCGCGGTAGCTGCCGTTGAAGTCCACATACGCGGTCGACGAATTCGAGCCAGGGCGGTAGATTTGGTCCACCAGGGCCGGATACAGCTGACCGTTGTACGGCGTGGTGGCATTCGCGGCAGGAAATTGCGACGCGGGAAAATCGGCTGCCACCAGGGTGTTGTTCTTGACCGTAAACGCGCTGGGAATCACGCCCACATGCTTGCCGTCATTATCGACGGCATTCAGATTAGCGCCGGGCTGGTTATAAAAGCTGCGGTTGTAATTGGCTGCGTCCAGCTTGGAATAGAAGCCGTTGACGTCCAGCATCAAATCAGACGTCGGCTTGAATTGCAGGTCGATGCTGCCGCCCTGGCGCTTGCGTACCTGTTCGAACAGGGCCGAGTTGATGCCCAGCGGCGCCAGCACACCCGCCAGTTCCGTATATTTCTGCGCGGCAGGGCTGCCGGCGTCGATGGCGCCATACCCGAAGAATTCCTGTCCGTCACGGCGCTCGTGGCGCTTCTCGGAAAACACCTGGAACAGCACGCCCATGGTCTTCGCTTCGTTCTTCCAGTTAAACAGGGCGTTCATCTGCGGATCGGTCTTGCCCGGCAAGTCCGCATAGATGGCTTGCACGGCCAATTCCGCCGTGAACGGCTGCTTGAAACTGAGGGGCTTGCGCGTCTCGATATTGATGGAGCCGGCCACGCCGCCTTCCACCAGGTCCGCCTGCGCGCTCTTTTGCACGGTGACGCGGCTGACGATTTCCGACGGCAGCAAGGCAAAGCTGACGCTGCGCCCCACGGTGCCCACCTGGTCCGTGACAAACCAGTCGCCCGTGCCCACGGCGTGGCCGTTGATCAGCGTTTGCGTCAGGCTGGGGCTGGTGCCGCGGATGCTGACCCGGTCATTTTCCGAGAAGCCGCCCTCGCCGCCGGCCGACGAGGAAATGTTGACGCCAGGCACACGCTGCACGGCGTCAGCCACGTTCTTGTCGGGCAACTTGCCGATGTCTTCCGCGCTGACGACGTCGATCACTGAATCGCTGTTGCGCTTCTGGCTCAGCGATTGCTCCAGCGAGGCGCGGATGCCGGTCACGACCACTTCCTGCATGGGGGCTTGCTGCGCCTGGGCAGCCATGCTCATGGACAGCAAGGCTGCGGCGGCGGCGATGGGATGTAATACGGGATGCAAACGGCTGTTCATAGACTCCTCGTTATGGATGCCCGCCGCGCTGGCGGGACGGTTTTATGGATGAGTACAGACGGCAAACGACGGGGTGCAGCAGAAAGCGACAAAGATCAGCGGGAGCGCCGAAAAAAAAGGCAAGCCCCTGAAACAGGAACTTGCCTTGAAAGACCGAGGAAGACCGGGCCTGACGCGGGTGCATCAGGCCGGATCGTCTTGCTTACAGCTTGCCGCGCAGGCCCAGATAGAAGGTACGGCCATTGCTGTAGAACGCGCGTGGCTGATCCTTGTTTTCGGCGTACATCTTGATGGTTTCGTTGGTCAGGTTAAGCGCATCGAACGTGATCGTGAAGTGCTCGTTGATCTTGTAGTTGAGCGAACCTGCCAGCGTGCTGCTGTCGTCGACGTGCTGGCTGGCGCCACGGTCCACGCCGGCCTTGTAGGCCGAGCGATAGTTGTAGGCCAGGCGCGCGCTAAAACCGTGTGCTTCGTAGAAAGCGGTCAGGTTATAGGTGTTTTTCGACGCGTTCAGCAATTCGCTGCCATCGTTCAGCTTGCCGTCGGCGTAGGTGTAGTTGGCCAGCACGCCGAAATCACCGAACACCGGTTGCTGATAGCTCAACTCGACGCCCTTGTTCTTGCCCTTGGTGTTGTAGGACTCGGTCACCTGGAACACCCTGTCAGCACCAACCTTGGTATTGAAATAGGTGGCGTTGACGTTACGTTGCGCCACGATCGAATTCAAATCCATGTAGAAGATGCCGGCCGAGACCGCCGATTTTGGCGCGAAATACCACTCGGCGCTGACTTCGGCATTGTTCGAACGCACAGGATTGAGGTTAATGTTGCCCTTGGTACCACTCAGGGAATCCTCATTCAGCGATACGGCGCCGCCCAACGCGCTATAGTCAGGGCGCGCAATGGTCTTGGCCAATGCCGCGCGCACAACGAGATCGTTGCGGACATCAAACTTGATGTTGGCGCTAGGCAGGAAGTCGTTATAGCTGCGATCATAAGTGTTTTGCGAGTAGGCGCCAAATGCGGAACCTGTGATCGGACCGCCGCTGGCATTCACCGTCGTGGACTGCTTGGTATGGACGGCGCGCACGCCGAAGTTACCGCTCCAGTTATCGCCGGTCAGATTGGCCATACCGTAGACTGCCTGGGTTTTTTCCTGCAGCTTGAATTCATCGCGCCAGTTGTGGCGAGCGACGCGGTCAGGATTGCGGTTGCCCGGAATCGCCGCCCATTTTGCCAGGGCATCGCCGTCATAGCGGAAATAGTTGGTAGGCAAATTGCCGCCCAGGTTGGAAGCGAAATTACCCGGATACTGCGTACCGTTCCAGATGGGGCCGGCACTGTCCAGACCTGTCGCGCCAGGACCCGTTTCAAATGGGTGCTCGGCGGTACGTTTATGGTCGGTGAAGCGTGCGCCAAACTTGATGGAATCCCAAATGCCGCTCGACAGGCGCAATTCGCCATCAATCTGGGTATACAGTTCCTTGTCGACCGACTGCGATTCCCCGCCACCGATCCACGCCGTACCCAATGGCGCCGTGGTCGTGCCGCCCGGATAGGAAACGGTAGCCGGACTCATGCCATTGAGCGCATAGTTCATACCGCCATCGACCTTGTTTTGGTAGTACACATCATCACGGTCGTAGCCCACGCCATGGGTCTTGCCCAGCTTGCCGGTGAAGGTCAGGTCCTTGCTGGCGCGGTACTTGAAGTTGAAGTCCAGATAGTACGTTTCACCGCCTGCGTCCGGGCGATAAATATTGTCGACCTCACCGGCATTCTTCGTGAAGTTCGCCGCCACGAGCGTATTATTGCGCACCGTGTAGGACGTCGGCACCATCCCCGCATTGATCGAGCCACTCGGCGCGGCTAGGTGGTTGGTATTCGAATGCGGCGCCTTCAATTGCGAATAGAATCCATTCAAATCCAGCGTCAGATCCTTATTCGGCTTGAACTCGATGTCAAACGCACCACCCTCGCGGGTTTTCTTTTGCTGGAAGAAACTCGCGCCTATGAAGGTAGGGGCCAGTACGCCCACCAGCTCAGGATGCGCCTGCGCAGCAGCCTTGTCGGCCGAAATCGCCGTGTAACCGAGGATTTCCTGGCCATCACGACGCACTTCCGACTTTTGCGAGAAACCCTGCACCATGATCCCCAGCGTATTGTCGTCGTTTTTCCAGTTCACCATACCGGAGAATTGCGGCTGGGTTTTCTCCGACAGGTCATTGTAGTTGGCCTGAATCGAGCCTTCAGCCGTAAGCTTGTTCTTGAACTCCAGGGGGCGGCGCGTGATCACGTCGATCGCACCGGACACGCCACCTTCCACCAGATCAGCGGTGGCGCTCTTTTTCACCACTACCGAGCTCACCAGCTCGGATGGCAGCAAGGAAAAACTGCTGCTGCGGCCCACGTTGCCGCCGAATTGGTTCAGCACGAACCAGTCGCCGGTGCTGATGGCGTGGCCGTTGAACAGGGTTTGCTGCAAGCTGGGGCTGGTGCCGCGCAGGCTGACGCGATCGTTTTCGCCGAAGCCGCCTTCGCCACCGGCAGACGATTGGGTATTCACACCTGGCAGGCGCTGGATCGCGTCAGCCACGTTACGGTCAGGCATCTTGCCGATATCTTCGGCCGTCACCACTTCCACCACGGAATCCGCATTACGTTTTTGCTTCAGCGATTTTTCCAGCGAGGCACGCACGCCGGTCACCGTCACCACGGTGGCCACGTCGTCGGCCGGCGCTTCCTGCGCCTGCGCCGATAAGGCCAGACCGGCGACCATCACGGCAACGGCCGCAGCGATCGGCGTACGGCTACGCGAACCGGATTTCACGACGGCAGCTGCAGGTGTCAAATTGCGTTTCATGTACTCCCCCTTGATTTAGGCTCCAGGATTGGAACCTTTTCATTTTTAACGTAGGTCTTCTTTCCAGCCCGCCTACTACTGCGGCATGCTGCAGACCCTTCGGCACAACCACTTACAAAACCAATTCAACGCCAATATACTACTATCCAATACCAGAACACTACCAGTTGCAACTTTTTTTTTATAACGTTGTTTGAATCACACAGACCACTTCAGCGAAATCAATTTGTAGCCCGTATGAGCGGGGTAAATACCAGCGAGGGCAGGCATAAATTGCCGCCCTGATAATTCAAATTGGTTTTATAACGGTCTTTTTTGGTATTATCCAGCGACATAAAACAGATACAGAGCGCGTCTGCAACGCGCCGTAACGGAGACCTTCAGCGTATGACAACCCTGGCTCACATCATGCAAGGCCTGGGGCAGACGAGTAGCCTGCCCCTGTACCAGCAACTGCAGCGCGCGCTGCGCGAAGCGATCGACAAGCGCATCCTCGGCCCCGACGAAGCCCTGCCGGCCGAGCGCCAGCTGGCCAGCGACCTGGCCGTCTCGCGCATCACCGTGCGCAAGGCCATCGATGGCCTCGTCAACGAAGGCTTGCTGGTGCGGCGCCCCGGCTCAGGCAATTTCATCAATACGCGCATCGAGAAAAACTTCGCCAAACTGACCTCTTTTTCGGAGGACATGCGGGCGCGCGGACGCACGCCGCGCAGTGTGTGGCTCAAGCGCGCAGAGGGCACCGTGACGCCGGAAGAGGCCTTGCGCCTGCGGCTGTCGCCGGGCGCGCCCGTGTACCGCTTCCACCGCATCCGCTATGCGGACGAAATACCGATGTGCCTGGAATACGCGACCATCGTCGCCAGTTGCCTGCCGGCGCTCGACGCCGTCGACGTGTCGATGTACGACGCGCTGGAACAGGCGGGCAACCGGCCCGTGCGCGCCCTGCAGCGCCTCAGCGCGCTGTTGCTGACGGGCGAGCAGGCCAGCCTGCTGCAGGCGGAGGAAGGCGACGCGGGCTTGTCGGTGGAAAGGCTGGGCTTTTTGCGCGATGGCCGCGCCGTGGAATTTTGCCGCTCCTACTTCCGCGGCGATATGTATGACTTCGTGGCTGAATTAAGTACCAATTAATACCAATCGCCGCATTTCACGAATACCAGATAACACCATTTATTGCAGTGCAATATATATGCCGCCATCACGCCTATTATATGCACGGCCATGGCGAATGAATCGGCGGCGATTATGTGACCTGCGTACGGAGAATATAAAAAGGGCTGCGCAATGCGTTTTTGCGCATTGCAGCAAAATCTGACTTTTCCCATCAGGAAGAAGGCATGGCGCGGCGTCCCGCACACAGCAGCATCACGCCCAGTGCCACGCAGAACCAGCCGAACAGCGGCCCCAGCCAGCCAGCCCAGGTGGCGACGGACGGGTGCGCCGGCAGCGGCGCCAGCAAGGTGCTGCCCGGCATGGCGCTGCTGGCCCGTTCCGCCAGCACGCGGCCATACGCGTCGCTGACCGTCAGTACCCCCTCGCGCGCCGCGCGCAGCACGGCATAACCGTTTTCCACGCCGCGCACCACCGTCATGCGCGCGCCCATCCAGCCGTCCAGCTGAAAATCCCAGGCCGGCACCAGCATCGCCTGCACCCCGGCCGCGCCATACGCCTGCCCCAGGGGCGCGAAATGCATGTCCTTGCAGATGGCCAGGCCCATGGCTTGCCCCGCCACCGGCTGCACGGCATACGCGCTGCCGGCAAGAAAATCGCGCTCGGGCGGCGCCAGGTGATGTTTTTGATAGCTGACGGGCGCGGCGCCATCGGGCGCGAACAGCCAGGCCAGGTTGCGCCGGCCGGCAGCATCCTGCACGCCGATACCCAGGGTAATCCACGCCCCCGTGCTGCGCGCCAGCGCCTGGAAACGCTGCCGCACGGCATCCGCCTGCGCGGGCGCCAGCACGGCTATCTTTTCCGGCAACAGCACCAGCCTGGCGCCCTGCCCGGCCAGTTGCACCACGTGGCGCGCGTACTGGTCCCAGACGGCTTGCGCGCGTGCCGGCGGCGTGGCCGGGCCGATGAAGTCGTCGATGGCCACCAGTCCCGCCAGTGGCCCGCTTGCTGCCGGTGCGCCGTGCACGCGCCAGGCGCCACCGCCAAACGCAGCCGCCAGCAGCAGCAACGTTGCCCCCGCCGCTGGTGCATACGCACGTCCGCCGGCCAGCAGCAAGGCCAGCGCGGACGGCGCCAGGCACAGCAGAAACAGCAGGCCAGGCACGCCGGCCAGGGCCGCTACCTGCAATATGGCAACATTGTCCGCTTGCGAATACGCAAGGCTGCCCCAGTTACCATCGGGCAGCAAGGCCGCCATCAGGGTATCGATAGCCACCCACAGCACGGGGTACGCCAGCACCGTCCACGACGCCCGGTAACGCAGCACGAGGCGCCGCGTGGCCAGCACTACCAGCAGCCACAGCAGTGCCTTGACGGTGATCACGGCCAGCACGGCCGGCAAGGGCATGAGCAGGCGAAAATAACTGAAGTTGTATGACAGACCCAGCACGGTGGCCAGGAAGGTCATCCAGGCCGCATCGCGGCGCGACGCGCGCAGGGCCAGCCACAGCACGGGCAACGGCGCGCACCAGGCCAGCGGGCCCAGCGGCTGCGGTCCCAGCACCCAGTACAGGGGCAGGCCCGCCGCCAGCGCGGCGGCGGTTTGCGACAGGCGACGGCGCAGCGCGGTGGTGCCGGCGAACAGGATGGGCGCAGACAAGGTATCGGGCATGCTCATGCTTTCAGGGGAAGCCAGATTTCCACGCCACCGACGCCGCTGGCGGGATCGAATTGCCGGTCGTAGCGTTCAAAGTCGGGCGCGTTGGCCACTTCCAGCCCCGACTGCGGCAGCCACTCGTTCCACACGGTATGCCAGGTGGCGCGGATGGTGGAAATGTGGCCGCGGTGATGAAACACGGCGTAGCGCTGCGGCGCGATGCGCAGCCGCGCCCAGCCGTCGGGAGCCTGGGAAAAGTCGGCCACCGCCATGGCGCACAGGTAGTCGAAATTGCCCGCGTCGTCATTGTTGCAGCACACGCCATACACGAGCTGGCCGGGCGCCACATGGGGCAGGAAGCGCTGCCACAGGGCGGGAATGCCGGCAGACGATTCCGCGCAATACCGCTCAACGAGGCCCGCCACCAGCAAGGCGGGGCCCTGCTCGAAACGGGGCGGCGCCAAAGGCACGCCCGGCGCCACATCCATTTTGATGGCGTCCACCAGCGCCAGGTTGGCGACGTGGCGCTGGGCCCGCACCGTTTCCGGCGTGACGTGGAACTGGTCGCGGAAGGCCCGCGTAAATGCCTCATGGGAACTGTAGCCGGCCTCCAGGGCGACGGCAAGGATGTCTTGCGCGCCCTGGGCCAGCGCGCGCGCCGCCTCGCTGAGCCGGCGCGCCCGCACATAGCGCATCACGGAGTGGCCCGTGGCCAGGCCGAACGCGCGCGTCAAATGACATGGCGAAGCGCCGCCCACGTGGGCGATATCGCCGAGCGAGAGATCGTCCGCATAATGCGATTCGATATACCAGAGTGCCTTGGCCAGATAGTGCATGAACGCTTCCCGTTGAACGAGCAGCGACTGTAGCATTTTCAGCAAGCCGTGGCTTGACCGGAATTGCGCAATACGCGCTTACTTTCTGGTGCGCTTTTCGTGGACCAGCTGGCCGCTGCTGATGCGCGCCAGCTCGGCCATTTCCTGGGCCAGGAAGGCCAGCAAGTCGTCGATGCTGACGACGCCGGAAAGCGCGCCCAGGCTGTTGACCACGGGCAGGCGGCGGATGCCGTTGACGCGCATGCGTTCGATGATGTCGTAGACGTCTTCGTCTTCGCTGGCGGTGAGCAGCTGCGCGCTCATGATGTCGCCCACCAGCAGGCTGGCGGGGTCGAGACCGAGGGCGATGACGGAAATAACGATATCGCGGTCGGTGAGGATGCCGATGGGGACGCGTTCGCCGTTCGGCTGTTCGGCCACGATCAGGTCGCCCACGTGGTGCTGGCGCATCAGCAGCGCGGCGTCTTGCACGCTGGTGTCACGCTGGCAATGGATGGTGTGCAGGGTACAGATGTCGCCGATGCGCATGTCGCCACTCCGTTTGAGGCAGAGTGTCCACGCTACGCCAGCCCGCCGTGGCGGGTTTGAGGCAAATCAATTGAAACGGTCTTACTTTTCTTCTGGGGGCGGCAAGAAGCAGGCTTCGACGATCTGCAGGTCGTTATCCTTGGCAAATTCGCGCACGAAGTGAAACGCCATCGGCTCGATCTCGCGCAGCTTGGTGTTGACCACCACCGACTTGACGCCATTGACGACGGTCGGGCGCACGTAGGGCGAATACTGGAGGTGCGCATTGCGCCCGCCGCCGTCGGGATTGAAACAGGACATCACTCCGCAAAGGCGCTCGGCCCAATCGCTGGGTCGGAATTGCTTGCCATTGCTGGTGAGACCAAGGATGAAGAACTCGTCTGAGAGTTCCCCTGTTTTTTGAGATAACTCGGCCATGTGGCTTGTCGGGACTGGATTGCGTGAATGGCCCCGGCGGGTAAGCCGGGCTGGTAGTCAACTACGTTTGCTGCGGTAAGCCAGTATTATATCTTATAGAAGACTTGGGTTCTACCTCGATGTGCCCTGACGATGCAAACAGGGGCCGGCACGCTTGCGCGCCAGCCCCTATTTTAACCTTGTTCCACGCGCAAGGCGCATGGATGGCGCATGTGCGCCCGCGTCAGCCGAGGAAAACGGCGCCCGACATCAACAGCAGCAACAGCATCCACAGCAGCAAGGCGCGCCAGACGAGGCCCACCGTGCTCTGCAAGGCGCGCGCGCCCGGCTCTTCGCCCGGCAGGATATCGCTTTCGCTGTCGCTGTCGTCGACGGCCATGTCGGGCGTGACGAGCACGCGCGCGGCCGTTTCCGCTGGCGTGCCCAGGCGTACGCCCATGGCGCCGCCGCCGGCCGTCAGGATGATGCCGATGGACTCGTCCTGCCAGCGCTGGGCGAAATTGCGCCAGGCGTAGATGGCGTCCTCGAAATTGCCGACCACGGCAAACGCCACGGCCGTCAGGCGCACGGGGATCCAGTCGATCCAGTAAAAGGCGCGCGCGGCGAACTGGCCGAACGCTTCATTGCGCATGTGCTCGGGCTCGTTCCAGGCGCGCGCCAGGTATTCGGCCACGCGGTACATCACGGCGCAGGCAGGACCCAGCGGCATGAGGAACCAGAAGAACACGCCAAACACATTGCGGTGCGTGGTGATCAGGGCTTTTTCCACGGCGATGCGGGCGATCTCGCTCGCTTCCATGCCCACCGTGTCAAGCTTGGTCCAGTCGGCCAGCAAGGTGCGCGCCGTCGCTTCGTCGCCGGCGCTCAGGGCCAGCTGGATCGAGGTGAAGTAATGACTGTAATGACGGAAGCCCAGGGTCAGGTAGACGATGAGGACGTTCCAGGCAAAGGCCAGCAGGGTCAGCTGGTAGTGGAGCAAGATCCAGTACACGCCCGCCGTCGGCACCATCAGCGCGCCGATCATGAGGAACCAGCCCATGCGGCCGTGGCTGGCGTGGCCGGCATTGAACCAGGTCTCCATGCGCATCGCCAGGCTCTTGATTTCGGCGTAGATCGGATTGTCCGCGCGCAAAGGTTTGAGCTGCTCGATCAGCAATGCGCAAAGTATGGAGAGAAATGTCATCAAACGTCCTTTTTGTCTTTTTCAGCAATACCGCAATGCCCGCTACGATAGCGCAGTGCCGTGCTGGAATCAAACTTATTACGTGCGCGGCGCCATTTTACGCGCGCAGCAGGTGAAACAGATTGCGCAGCATGCCGGCCGTGGCGCCCCAAATGTAGAAGCGCTCGTACGGCATGGCGTAGAACGAGCGCCGTCCGCCCGGCAATTCCACCGACAGGCGCTGATGGTTGAGGCCATCCATGAGGAAGGCCAGCGGCACTTCGAAGATTTCCGCCACTTCGGACGGGTCGGCGCGCAGTTCGAACGGCGGCGTTACCAGGCCCACCACGGGCGTGACCTGGTAGCCCGTGCCCGTCAGGTAGTCGGGCAGGCAGCCCAGCACTTCGATGTGCTCGCGCGCCAGGCCCACTTCTTCTTCCGTTTCGCGCAAGGCCGTGGCCACGGGCGAGCCATCGAACGGCTCGCTGCGACCGCCGGGAAAGCTGACCTGGCCCGCATGGCTGCTCAGGTGGTCCGTGCGCATGGTCAGCAAAATGGTCAAGCCCTGCGGCCGCTGCACCAGAGGAATGAGGACGGCGGCGCGCACGGGCACGGCGCGGGCGGAGAGGAAATCCTGGGTGATCTCGGGCTGCCAGTCAGGCTGTTCGGCCAGGCGCTGGCGCAGCCAGTCCGGCGTCAGGCGCACGGCGTCCAGCGCCGCCTCGCCGGCGATCGAATCGATGGCGAGTTGTTTTGGATCAAATGCGATGGTGGCCATGGCAGCTTATCCCATTAGCAATTCTAAATAAAAAAAGGGGCACCAATACGGTACCCCTTTTCCCAACGCAGACGCTGATATTACGCGCTTGCTTTCGCCACAACGCGGCGGTTTGGCAATTTTTCTTTGATACGCGCCGATTTACCCGAACGCTCACGCAGATAGTACAGCTTGGCGCGGCGAACATCACCACGGCGTTTCACTTCGATCGAAGCGATAAGCGGCGAGTACAGTTGGAACGTACGCTCAACGCCTTCGCCGGACGAGATCTTACGAACGATGAAGTTCGAGTTCAGGCCACGGTTACGACGGGAGATAACGACGCCTTCGTAAGCCTGGGCGCGCTTGCGCGTGCCTTCGACTACGTTGACGCTGACGATAACGGTATCGCCTGGTGCGAATTCAGGAATGGTTTTACCCAGACGAGCAATTTCTTCCTGCTCTAATTGTTGAATCAAGTCCATTTTTATAACTCCGAAAACCATCATGCCGGCGCACTGTGGATAGCAAGTATCCGCCCGGTAGAGGATGGGTAACACAATATGGGCAACATGCCCGGCACTACTGGCCACCCTGCCGGCCGTCCGGAGACGGCTTACAGGCTGGCCAAGAATTTTTCGTCGGTCTTGCTGAGCAAGCCGGCGGCGCGCGCACTGACCAGCAGGTCAGGCCGCTTTGTCGCGGTCGCTTCCAGCATGCGCTGGCGGCGCCACTTGACGATCTCGGCATGATTGCCACCCATCAAGACGGGCGGCACGGCCATGCCTTCGTATGTTTCCGGCCGCGTGTAGTGCGGCGAATCGAGCAAGCCATTGACGAAGCTGTCCTCGATGGCCGATGCCTCCGTGTTCAAGACACCGGGCAACAGGCGGATCACCGCATCCATCAGCGCCATGGCGGGCAATTCACCGCCCGACAGGACGAAGTCGCCCATGCTGATTTCCTCGTCGACGCAACGGTCCAGCAAACGCTGGTCCACGGCTTCATAGCGGCCACACAGGATCACCAGGCCAGGCTCGGCTTTCAGCTGCGTGACGCGCGCGTGCGTCAGCGGACGGCCTTGCGGCGACATGAACACCACGCGGGGCGCCGCCAGTCCCAATTCGGCCTGGCGTTGCTTGGCGGCATTAATTGTCGCTTCGAGGGGACGGGCCATCATCACCATGCCGGGGCCGCCGCCATACGGGCGGTCATCCACGGTACGGTGATTGTCGGTCGTGAAATCACGGGGATTCCACAAGGACAAGCCACATTTCCCCTGCTCGAAGGCGCGCCGGGTCACACCCGACTGCGTCAGCGCGGCAAACATTTCCGGGAACAGGGTCACGACATCAAATTGCATCGTTCACCATCCTGCAACGTTTGCCCGGCGCAAAGTCATGCGCAGGCGGTTTAATAATCGAGGCCCCAGTCGACCGTGATCTTGCTGGCAGCCTTGTCAACGTTAATGACAAACTGGCCAACAAACGGGATCAGGCGCTCAGGCGCCTTTTCAACGGTCTCATCGGCACTGGCGACGGGCGTAACGCGCAAGATCGACTGCGGACCATTGCTCATCATGTCGTGCACTGTGCCGAGGCACTCGCCTTGCAAATTCTCGACTGTCAGTCCGATCAGATCGGACCAATAAAACTCATCGGCCGACAGCGTCGGGAAATGGCTACGCGGAATTTGCACAGACACGCCTTTCAGCGCTTCTGCGGCATCCCGCCCGACCACACCCACCAGCTGGGCCACGACGTCGCCGCCGTGTAACTTCGCTTGCCTGACTTGAACATCATGCAAGGTCGGTTTATCAAACCACCAGGTTTTGACGCTTAATAATGCATCCGCATCGTCGGAGAAAGGAGTGATCCTGACCCCGCCAGCAATGCCATAAGCACCGGAGACATAGCCTACCTGTACCAGGTCATCGGGGACTTTCACCCCGGATGCAGTCTTGACCGTCAAACCAGTGATCTAATTAAGCTGCTGCTTTGTTGTTGCTGGCTACCAGGCGAGCAACGGTTGGCGACAATTGTGCGCCAACGCCTTGCCAGTAGGCCAGACGGTCTGCGGTGATACGCAGTGGAACTTCGCCACCTTGCGCCATCGGGTTGTAAAAACCGATACGCTCAATGAAGCGACCATCGCGGCGATTGCGCGAATCAGTAGCGACGATGTTGAAGAACGGGCGCTTCTTGGCGCCTCCACGAGCTAAACGAATAACGACCATAATATTTCCAAAAAGTGTGCTGAGGCGGAAAAAGCCGCAAATTATAGCGCGCTTTACCGCCAGGCAGCAAGCGTTATGATGACGGGCGTGTAATTTGGGCTAATCAAACATTATGACCAGTCAGGGCCGAAGACGCAATAGGCGTCTGCGTCTATCGTGCCGGCCATGGCTTGAACTCAGGCGAAATCATTGCATAAACGCCACAGGAAAGTGCTATCGTTGTGCGAGGCAATGACCGATACTGGCAATCTTTACTGATGAGCAACTCTGGAGTCCCATGACCACCGCTACCATTTTGCAACAGTCGCACAAGAACAAGGCATTCACCACCTTGCTGGCCTTTTTGCTGGGCACGCTGGGCGCGCACCGCTTCTACCTGCACGGCGCCAAAGACCGCTGGGGCTGGCTACACCTGGCCGCCCTGCCCGCCAGCGCGCTGCTGCATCAGCTGTTTCCCGAGGCGGACTGGTTTTATCAGATATTACCGCTGACCCTATCCGCCCTGGGCGGCTTCCTGGAAGCGCTGGTGCTGGGCCTGATGCCGGACGACAAGTGGGACGCCCGCTACAATGCCGCATCAAGCCGCGCGTCGGACACGGGCTGGCCCCTGGCCGTGGTGCTGGTCGCTACCTTGATGCTAGGCGCGGGCGTGCTGATCGCCACCATGGCGCGCCTGTTCGACTTGCTGTACACAGGCGGCGCCTACGGTTAATTTCCGCATGGAAATTACATCAATCCGTCGCCCCGCACGCACATGTAAGTGTTGGTAAGCAATCATGATTTTCCTCTATACTGCATTCACAATGCCGACATTACTGGCTCATTTAACACCCCCTAGGAGAAGATCATGATTCGTCGCCCACTCATCCTCGCAGTCGCCGTCACGGCCCTGTTCAGCACATCCGCCTTCGCGCAAAACCTGTCGCCGAAGGCGCAATACGCGTACGACACGAAGCAAGCCAACACCCGCTATGCGGACGACAAGAAATTGTGCGCAGAAGAAAGCAGCTCGAAAGCCCGCATGCAATGCCTGCGCGACGCCAAGGGCGAATACGACCAGGCCATCATCAATGCCAAGGCCGCGCAAAAGGCGGGCAACTCCTACGCCAGCCAGCCTTCCAAGCAGCCGCAGCATCAGATTTGCGCCGATTGCGGCAAGGTACTGGCAGTCAACGTTACTGAAAAAGCCGGTGAAGGCGGCGCACTGGGCATGATCGGCGGCGGCGTGGCCGGCGCCCTGCTGGGCCGCCAGGTCGGCGGCGGACGCGGCAAGGACCTGGCCACCCTGGCCGGCGCCGCTGGCGGCGCCTACGCGGGCAAGCAAGTCGAAGGCCACATGAAGAACGCCAAGACCTGGACCGTCACCGTGCAATACGAAACGGGCGCCAAAGCTGACTTCGCGTTTGACCAGGACCCTGGCCTGGCCGCTGGCGATTTGGTACGCAATTCCGGCAACGGCATCGCCCGCCGTTAAGAATGCAGAGTAAATCTGGGGTCAGTCCCTGTGGGATCGGAATGCGCGCCATTGGCGCACATTCCCCCGGCGGGTCTGACCCCGGCATTTGTCTTTGTGGTTAAAAAAAGCGCTGGAGAGCGATCTCCAGCGCTTTTTTTGCCTCTGCGGGCCTTCAGCACACTGCTGGGGTCAGACCCTCGCTAATGCCAACGTCAAACTCGGCGTTAGCGGACGAGGGGGGGGGGTCTGACCCCGGTTAAAACTGCTCTTCCGACAAGGCCATCACGCCGGCGCTGCCGTCGATGATGGTGGCGCGCAAGCCCGGTGCCTGAGACAGGATGTGGTCGGCAAAGAAGCGGGCCGTGGCGATTTTTGCCTTGTAGAACGATGCGTCGCCGCTGCCCTCTCCCAGCTTTTGCTGCGCCACGATGGCCGCGCGCGCCATTTGCCAGCCGCCCAGCACGATGCCGGCCAGCTTCAGGTAGGGCACGCTGCCCGCGAACACGGCCTTGATGTCCGTCTTCATGTTCGCCACCACATACTCGACCACGGCTTCCAGCGCGGCGCTGCCTTCGGCCAGGTGGCGCTGCATGGCCTGGAAGTCGGCGCCGGTCAGTTCGCCCAGCTGGGCTTCCGTAGCGCGCACCTGGGCGATGATGGCTTTTGCCACGGCGCCGCCGTCGCGCACCGTCTTGCGGCCCACGAGGTCGTTCGCCTGGATGGCCGTCGTGCCTTCGTAGATCGTCAGGATCTTGGCGTCACGGTAATGCTGGGCGGCACCCGTCTCTTCGATGAAACCCATGCCGCCGTGCACTTGCACGCCGTCGCGCGTGACGTCCTGCGACATTTCCGTGGCCCAGCCCTTGATCACGGGCACCAGGTATTCGTACGTCGCCAGACTTTCCGCGCGCACGTCGGCGTCCGGATGGTGGTGCGCCACGTCGCTGATGGCCGCGCCCACGTAGGCCAGCGCGCGCGCCGCCTCCGTCTGCGAGCGCATCGACATCAGCATGCGGCGCACGTCCGGGTGGTGGATGATGGAGACCGGACCAGGCGAGCCGGCCAGGTCGCGCGACTGCACGCGGTCCTTGGCGAACGCCACGGCCTGCTGGTAGGCGCGCTCGGCCAGGCCGATGCCTTGCAAGCCCACGCCGAAGCGGGCCGCGTTCATCATGATGAACATGTATTCGAGACCGCGGTTTTCCTCGCCCACCAGGGTGCCGATGGCGCCGCCGTGGTCGCCGAACTGCAGCACGGCCGTGGGACTGGCCTTGATGCCCAGTTTGTGCTCGATGGACACGCAGTGCGCGTCATTGCGCGCGCCGAGGCTGCCGTCCGCATTGACGAGGAATTTCGGCACGATGAACAGCGAAATGCCTTTCACACCGGCCGGTGCGTCCGGCGTGCGGGCCAGCACCAGGTGGACGATGTTTTCCGCCATGTCGTGCTCGCCGTACGTGATGAAAATCTTCGTGCCGAACACTTTATAGGTGCCATCGTCCTGCGGCACGGCGCGCGTGCGCACGGCGGCCAGGTCGGACCCCGCTTGCGGCTCAGTCAGGTTCATGGTGCCCGTCCACTTGCCGGAGACCAGGTTTTCCAGATACGTGGCCTTTTGCGCGTCACTGCCGGCCGTCAGCAGCGCTTCGATGGCGCCGTCCGACAGCAGGGCCACCAGGGCAAACGAGATGCTGGCCGAATTGAGCATTTCGATGCAGGGCGTGGCCAAGAGCTTGGGCAAGCCCTGGCCGCCAAACTCGGTCGGATGCTGCACGCCCTGCCAGCCCGCTTCGCCATACGCCTTGAACGCTTCCTTGAAGCCTTTCGAGGTCGTGACCTGGCCGTCGTGCCAGAAGCTCGGTTCCTTGTCGCTGGGGCCGTTCAAGGGGGCCACCACGCCGCCGCAGAACTTGGCGTTTTCTTCCAGCACGGCTTCGGCCGTGTCGGGCGTGGCGTCTTCGCAGCCAGGCAAAGTATGGATTTCGGCCAGGCCGGCCAGTTCGTTCATCACGAACAACATGTCTTTCAGCGGGGCTTGATAGCTCATCTATTTCTCCAAGAAAAAAGCCACGCGCGGCTCGCCGTGTGGGGCGGGCCGGCGTGGCTTCGTGATATACAAAACCTGAATGGGTAAGACTTAGCCCAGTTCTTTGACCAGTTGCGGCACGATCTCGAACAGATCGCCCACGATGCCGTAGTCGGCCACGGCAAAGATCGGCGCTTCCGGATCCTTGTTGATGGCGACGATGGTTTTCGAGTCTTTCATGCCGGCCAGATGCTGGATCGCGCCCGAGATACCGACGGCGATGTACAGCGATGGCGCGACGATCTTGCCCGTCTGGCCCACTTGCCAGTCGTTCGGCACGAAGCCGGCGTCGACGGCGGCGCGCGAAGCACCCATAGCGGCGCCCAGCTTGTCGGCCAGCGGTTCCAGGATGTGGAAGTTCTCGGCCGAACCCATGCCACGGCCGCCCGACACGATGATTTTCGCGGCGGTCAGTTCAGGACGGTCGGACTTGGCCAGTTCGCGGCCCACGAAGGCCGATTTGCCATTGTCGCCAACGGCAGCGACGGTTTCCGTGGCAGCCGAACCGCCGGTGGCGGCAGCGGCGTCGAAACCGGTGGTACGCACGGTGATGACCTTGACCTTGTCGCCAGATTGCACGGTGGCAATGGCGTTACCGGCGTAGATCGGGCGCTCGAAGGTGTCAGGCGAGTCGACCTTGGTGATTTCCGAGATTTGCGCTACGTCCAGCTTGGCGGCCACGCGCGGCAGGATGTTCTTGCCGTAGGCGGTGGCTGGCGCCAGGATGTGGCTGTAGTTGCCGGCGATGGCCAGCACTTGCTCGGCCACGTTTTCGGCCAGGCCGTCGGCAAAGTATGGCGCGTCGGCCACGATGACTTTCGTCACGCCGGCGATTTGCGCGGCGGCAGCGGCGGCAGCCGAGGCGTTCGAACCTGCGACCAGTACGTGCACGTCGCCGCCGCACTGGGCAGCTGCGGTCACGGTGTGGTGGGTGCTGCCCTTTAAGGTAGCGTTGTCGTGTTCAGCAATAACTAATGCGACCATGATATGTCCTGTAATTGTTCTGGAGTGACGGCAAAGCCGCTTAGATGACTTTGGCTTCGGTACGCAGCTTGGCGACCAGGGTGGCGACGTCCGGCACCTTGATGCCGGCCGAGCGCTTGGCTGGCTCGACGACTTTCAGGGTCTTCAGACGTGGCGCAACATCGACGCCCAGGTCTTCCGGCTTGACGGTCTCGAGCGGCTTTTTCTTTGCCTTCATGATGTTCGGCAAGGTCACATAGCGTGGCTCGTTCAGACGCAGGTCGGTGGTGATGATCGCTGGCAAGGTCAATGCCAGGGTTTCCAGGCCGCCGTCGACTTCGCGCGTGACGGTGACTTTGCCATCTTCCAGCACGACTTTCGAAGCGAACGTGGCTTGCGGCCAACCCAGCAGGGCAGCGAGCATCTGGCCCGTCTGGTTGCTGTCGTCATCGATCGCCTGCTTGCCCAGGATGATCAGTTGCGGCTGTTCTTTCTCGGCCAGGGACTTGACCAGCTTGGCCACGGCCAGCGGTTCCAGGTCGGTCGTCGTTTCCACCAGGATGCCGCGGTCGGCGCCGATGGCCATGGCCGTGCGCAGGGTTTCCTGGCACTGCGTCACGCCGCAGGAGATGGCGACCACTTCAGTGACCTTGCCGGCTTCTTTCAGGCGCATCGCTTCTTCCAGCGCGATCTCATCGAAAGGGTTCATCGACATTTTGACGTTGGCGGTATCGACGCCAGTGCCGTCACTCTTGACGCGGACTTTGACGTTATAGTCGACCACGCGTTTGACGGGTACCAAGACTTTCATAGCTATGCCTTTGGGAAATTATAAAAATGACGGATCAAGTGCTGATTGTGCGTTCGATTATAAGAGAAATTTGAATCCTGAACCGAATTTAAGCACGATCGTGCGATTTTTTGTTAGAGCAATCCATCTAAACTGTCCAGCTTCGGGAATTTCAAGGGGGTCCGCCGCTACGCTGCAGGGCAGCAAAAGGGCTGGTTCGGGAAGGAAAACCAGGCCGCGCCACGGCGGCCCCGGCTGGCAGAATTATTTGCGTTGCATCAGGAAGACGAATTCGGTACCCGTCTGCACGTGCGACAGCAGGGCATTGCCCGTTTGCTTGGCGAAAGCCTGGAAGTCGCGCACGGAACCGGGATCGGTTGCCATGATGCGCAGCACTTCCCCGCTCTGCAGCTCTGACAAAGCCTTTTTCGCCTTCAGAATCGGCAACGGGCAATTCAAGCCCCGCGCGTCGAGTTCTTTGTGAAATTCCATAATCTCGGTATCAAGTAGTGTGTCGCTCATCATCAATATCCCACCATTGTTTTGTTGTACTGATTTTCGACATACTACTCTAAATCAGGGGCATTGACGCGCTGCACCAAAATAGTTCATCGGCTGTTGTGGTGTCACAACGAGATTCCACACGGCAAAACGGCCCGCAAACACCGTCTGCGGGCCGTTTTCAAGGGGCTGTGGGGCGAAAACCCCGCATGCCTTCTAGCTTACGCCTTATTTTGCGCGTTCGCCGACCCAGGCCGGCACGCCGGCCAGGGCGTTCGCCAGGCCGCTCGGATCGGTGCCGCCAGCCTGCGCCATATCGGGGCGTCCGCCGCCTTTTCCGCCCACTTGCTGTGCAACGAAGTTCACCAGCTCGCCCGCTTTGACCTTGGAAGTCGCGTCCGCCGTCACGCCGGCGATCAGGCTGACCTTGCCGTCGGCCACGCTGGCCAGCACGATGGCGGCCGTTTTCAGCTTGTCCTTCAGCTTGTCCATGGTTTCGCGCAGACGGGCCACGTCGGCGCCTTCCAGCACGGCCGCCAGCACCTTGATGCCGTTGACATCGACGGCTTGCGTGACCAGCTCATCGCCCTGGCCCGACGCCAGTTTCGATTTCAGCGCGGCCAGTTCCTTTTCCAGCGCCTTCACGTGGTCCTGCACCTGGACGATGCGGGCCGTCAGTTCTTCCGGCTGCGCCTTCAGGGCGCTGGCCGCTTCGACGAGGCGGCGGTTGATGGTTTGCACCAGCGCCAGCGCGCCCTCGCCCGTCACCGCTTCCACGCGGCGGATGCCAGCGGCTACGCCGCTTTCGCCGATGATCTTGAACAGGCCGATGTCGCCCGTGCGCTGCACGTGGACGCCGCCGCACAGCTCTTTCGAGCTGCCGATGTCGAGCACGCGCACTTCGTCGCCGTACTTCTCGCCAAACAGTGCCATTGCGCCATGCTTGACGGCATCGTCAAACGACATCAAATGGGCTTGCGTGGCGCGGTTTTCCAGGATTTCCTTGTTGACGATCGTTTCCACGGCGGCGATCTGCTCCGCCGTCATCGGCGCATTGTGGCTGAAGTCGAAACGGGTTTTATCTGGGTCGACCAGCGAACCCTTTTGCGCCACGTGGCTGCCCAGCACTTCGCGCAAGGCCTTGTGCATCAGGTGCGTGGCCGAGTGGTTGCGGATGGTGCGCGCGCGCTTGGCCGTATCGACTTCGGCCGAGACAGCGTCGCCCACCTTCAGCACACCCGATTCGAGCACGCCGTGGTGGCCGAACACGTCGGCCTGGATTTTCAGCGTATCGCTGACGGCAAAGCTGCCCGCGCCCGAGGCGATCACGCCCTGGTCGCCCACCTGGCCGCCCGATTCCGCGTAGAACGGCGTGGTGTCGAGCACGACGATGCCCGCTTCACCGGCTTTCAGTTCCTGCACGGGCGTGCCGGCCGCGTACAGCGCGACGACTTTGCTGCTGAACGTCAACTGGTCGTAGCCGACGAATTTGTTTTTCTCGCCCGTGTACTCGACCTTGCTGTCCTTGTGCGTCTTGCCGCCCTTGCGCGACAGTTCCTGGCTTTCTTTCAGGGCTGCGTCGTAGCCCACCTGGTCGAAGGTGATGTTGCGTTCGCGGCAGATGTCGGCCGTCAGGTCCGGCGGGAAGCCGTAGGTTTCGTACAAAGTAAAAGCGGTGGCGCCGTCGATGCCCGTAGCATCCTTGGCCAGCTGCGCTTCCAGCACTTTCATGCCCGTTTCCAGGGTTTCGCCGAAACGCTCTTCCTCGGCCTTGAGCATGTTGGCGACGTTGTCCTTCGCTTCTTCCAGCTCGGGATAGGCGCCGCCCATCTCGATGGCGAGATCGGCCACCAGCTTGTAGAAGAACGGTTTCGTCTGGCCCAGCTTGTGGCCATGGCGCAGGGCGCGGCGGATGATGCGGCGCAAGACATACGCGCGGCCTTCGCTGCCCGGAATGATGCCGTCGACGATCATGAAGGCGGCGGCGCGGATGTGGTCGGCGATCACGCGCAGCGACTTGTTTTCCAGGTCCGTGGCGCCCGTTTCGCGCGCGGCAGCCTTGATCAGGTGCTGGAACAGGTCGATTTCATAGTTCGAATGCACGTGCTGCAGCACGGCGGCCAGGCGCTCCATGCCCATGCCCGTGTCGACGCACGGCTTCGGCAGCTTGTGCATGACGCCCGCTTCGTCGCGGTTGAACTGCATGAACACCAGGTTCCAGATTTCAATGAAGCGGTCGCCATCTTCGTCAGGCGAGCCCGGCGGGCCGCCAGGAATGTCGGCGCCGTGGTCGTAGAAGATTTCCGTACATGGACCGCATGGGCCCGTATCAGCCATCTGCCAGAAATTGTCGGACGCGTAGCGCGAACCCTTGTTGTCGCCGATGCGGATGATGCGCTCGACAGGCACGCCGATTTCCTTGGCCCAGATGTCGTACGCTTCGTCATCTTCGATGTACACGGTGACCGTCAGCTTGTCAGCAGGCAAGCCGTACACCTTGGTCAGCAGTTCCCACGCGTACTGGATCGCGTCGCGCTTGAAATAGTCGCCGAAGCTGAAATTGCCCAGCATTTCAAAGAACGTATGGTGGCGCGCCGTATAGCCGACGTTTTCCAGATCGTTGTGCTTGCCGCCGGCGCGCACGCAGCGCTGCACGGAGGTGGCGCGCGTGTACGGACGGCTGTCCGTGCCCGTAAACACATCCTTGAACTGCACCATGCCGCTGTTCGTCAACAGCAAGGTCGGATCGTTGCCTGGCACCAGGGAGCTGGAACGGACGATGGAATGGCCCTTGGACTCGAAAAATTTGAGGAACTTGTCGCGGATTTCAGTTGATTTCATGTTTTTTTGGCAAAGAGTGGCGGCAGCTTTAAAGGGAAGATTATACGTGATATGGGGTGCGGCATTGACGGCCGGCACGGGCATTGTTGCGCACGTGCCAACATCGACAGCCTGCCCGCTCAGGCCGGGTCGTGGCCGCTGGCGCAGGCGTGCGGGGCGGCACCGGCGGCGACCGCACTGGCGCCGGCGGCCGCATTGCAATCGGCGCAGCGGCCGTACAGGGTCAGTTCGTGGCGCTCGACAATAAAGCCTTGCGGCGCCATGCGCTTCAAGTCGCCCGGGCAATCATGCACATCGAACACGCGCTGACACGTGGTGCACTGGAAATGGTGATGGTGGTGATTGGCGGCCGTGTTCGACTCGTAGCGCGGGTTTTCGCCCGGCAAGGTCACCACGTGCACCTTTTCCTCCAGCACCAAGGACTTCAAGTTGCGGTAAACGGTGGCGATGCCCAGTTGCGTCACCTGCAAGCTGGCCTGTTCGAGGATTTCCTGCGCCGACAGGGGGCGCTGGGCCGACTCGATGGCGGCTTGAATAGCGGTTTTTTGACGTGTTGTGCGTTCCATAGCCGACAGAATACACCATCCGCCTGTATCTACTGCCCGGAAAAACTGCCACACATTAATGATAATGGGTTATCATTATCATCTTAGGGCAGGCTATTTCCTGTTCATGCGCTGCCCCAACCCTGCCAACACCGATAGCTGATAAAGGAATTCGTGCCCATGTCCGTCCGTCCTCACCAACCCACTCCCCTCGCGCTGGCCATCATGCTGGCCTTTGCCGCCCCCGCCAGCGCCCTGGCGCAACAGGCAGCCACCTTGCCTGCCGTCACCGTTTCGGCCAGCGCGCTGGCCCTGGGCAGCGACGACATGAGCACCCCCGTGACCGTACTGGAAGGCGAGGAACTGGTGCGCGCCCGCGAAGCGACCCTGGGCGAAACCCTGGCCGGCCAGCCCGGCATCACGTCCAGCCATTTCGGCGCCGGCGCCAGCCGCCCCATCATCCGCGGCATGGATGGCCCCCGTGTAAAGATCCTGTCCGACGGTGCCGAAGTGCAGGATGCCTCGACCATCAGCCCCGACCATGCCGTCGCGGCCGAACCGATGCTGTCGGAACAGATTGAAGTCTTGCGCGGCCCGTCCGCGCTGGCCTACGGCGGCGGCGCAGTCGGCGGCGTCGTCAATGTGATCGACAAGAAAATCCCCACCCGCGTGCCAGCCAAAGGCTTCGAAGGCAGCGCGGAAGTACGCGCCAACTCGGCCGCGCGCGACAAGGCGGGCGCCTTTGAAGTGACTGGCGGCTCCGGCAACATCGCCTTCCACGCGGAAGGCGTCAAGCGCGACGCGAAGGAATACAAGGTCGGCAGCGGCTGGGAAGGCGGCTCCAAAGTGGCCGGCAGCTACAACAAGACGGACACGGGCAGCGTGGGCGTGTCGTGGGTGGGTGAACGCGGCTTCCTGGGCCTGGCCTTCACCAGCCAGCATGCGGAATACGGCTTGCCTGGCCACAACCATGAATTCGAGAGCTGCCACCCGCATGGCACCCACCTGCACTGCGGCGGTCATGAAGGCCACGGCCACGGCGACGAAGAGGAACATGACCACGATCACGAGCATGAAAGCGTGCCCTACGTGAAACTGAAGAGCGAGCGCTGGGATGTGCGCGGCGAATTGCGCGACCCCGTGCCCGGCTTCGCCAAGCTGCGCCTGCGCGCGTCGTTTACCGATTACAAGCACGATGAAATCGAAGGCAGGCAAATCGCCACCACATTTAAAAACAAGGGCCACGACGCGCGCCTGGAAATGGAACACCATCCCGTCTTCGGCTGGCGCGGCGTGGTCGGCCTGCAAACGTCGAAGCGCGATTTCTCCGCCCTGGGCGAGGAAGCCTACGTGGCGCCGACGGTCACGAAGAAGCACGCCGCCTTCCTCGTGGAGGAATACAAGCTCGACCAATGGCGCTTCGAGGCGGGCTTGCGCCACGAATGGCAAGACATCGCGGTCGACAGCGCCACCTTGCAGGACCGCAGCGCCAAGGGCACGTCGGTCTCGCTGGGCGCCGTGTGGAAATTCGCGCCCCAGTATTCGCTCGGTTCGACCATTTCGCGCACCCACCGCCTGCCCAGCGCCGAGGAACTGTATGCGCACGGCGTGCACATGGCCACGGCCACGTATGAACTGGGCAATCAAAACCTGGGCAAGGAAACGTCGAACAATATCGACTTGACCTTGCGCAAATATGCGGGCGCCACGACCTTCTCGGCCAGCGCCTACCGCAACAAGGTCGACAACTACATCTTCGGCAGCACGCTGGACAGCCATGAAGGCTTCCAGCTGATCCAGTACGCCCAGCGCGACGCCACGTTCACGGGCGTGGAAGGGCAAGTGCGCCAGCAACTGAACCCCATGTTCGGCGCCAGCGTGTTCGGCGACTACGTGCGGGCCAAGCTGGCCAACAATGGTGGCAACTTGCCGCGCATTCCGGCCCAGCGTTTTGGCGTGAAGGTCGATGCCAACTGGCAGGCATGGAGCGGCGTGGCCGAGTTCTACCGTGTGGGCAAGCAAGACAAGGTGGCCGCGTTCGAAACGGCAACCCCGGGCTACAACATGCTGAACCTGTCCGCCAACTACGACACGCGCATCGGCACGACGCCGGCCCAGTTCTACATCAAGGCGAACAACCTGACGAACGAACTGGCGTACAGCCACACTTCATTCATCAAGAATGCGGCGCCTTTGACGGGGCGCAATGTCACCGTCGGCATGCGTGTGACTTTCTAAGCTGCTTGAAACGTAGGTCGGCTTAGCGCGCAAGCGCGTAAGCCGACAACACCATGGTCCGGACAACTGCTGGGGTCAGACCCGTCCGGGGGAATTTTTTCCAATGGGGAAAATTCCACTCCCGAAGGGACTGCCCCCGGATTTCCGCTGAGTATGCATCGCATTATTCCGTCGCTCCGATCAAATCTATCCTGTCCGTGCAAAACCCATCCACGCCCCAGGCCAGCAGCTCACTGGCCCGTTCGGGCGTGTTGACGGTGTAGCAGAACAGTCCCAATCCCTCCTCTTTGACTGCCAGCGCCAGCGCGCGCGTCAGTTGCGTGTGGTCGCAATGGAGCGCTACCACATCCAGTTCCTTCACCGTGCGCGCCCAATCGTCCGGTATCCGTTCGACCAGCCAGCCGCGCGCCAGTTCCGGTGCCGCCTGGCGCGCCGCTTCCAGGGCGGCGATGCTGAACGACGAGAGCAAGGGCAATAACTCTCCTTCAGCAATTTCCTTTGCAAAATAATCGCGCGTGGCCTGCGCCACCGTCTCGCCCGTCGGCACGTCGAAGCCGGGCGCCGGCTTGATCTCGATATTCATCCAGATGTGCTGCGCCTTGCAATACGCCGCCACGGCCTCGAACGTGGGCACGCCCTCGCCCGCAAACTGCGGGCCGAACCAGGCGCCCGCCTCCATCGTTCCCAGCTGTGCGGCCGTGTAATCGTTGACGTGGCCGCTGCCGGCCACCGTGCGGCCCAGCTCGGGGTCGTGCACGACGACGGGCACGCCGTCGGACGCCAGCATGACGTCGAATTCCACGGCGCGGTAGCCGTAGGCCAGGCCGCAGCGCAGGGCGGCCAGGGTGTTTTCAGGCGCCAGGGTGCCGCCGCCGCGGTGCGCCAGGGTGCGTGGATAGGGCCACATGAGGAATCCTTTATAGCAAAGACTGTCTTGCCATACTATCCCGCGCCCATCGCGAAAAGTAAAGCGGCCCCGTTTGGCGGCGCGACGCTGCGAATGGCGACGCGCCGGCCCCGTTTCGTCGCAGCCCTGTTGCGCCCTGGCCTGCGCTGGCACACAATGCCCCATCGCTACCAGCAGACACTTCCATGAACTCAGACGCCCCTTCCGCCGACGCCCCCGCCAGACGCCGCTTTCCCTACTACCGCATGCTGCTCGACTCTCGCTATGCGCTGGTGCTGAACGCGATCTGCGCGCTGGTCATTACCTTCATCCTCAATCCGGGCAGCCATTTCGGACAAAACCTGATCGCCTCGATGTGCATCGGCACGATCGCATTCCTGCTGATCGACGGCATGCGCCTGACTTTATGGGGTGCGGACCAGCGGCCCAGACTCCTGCCCTTCATGCTCATCATCCTGCTATCCGTGCCCGTGGCGCAAATGCTGGGCCTGGTTCTGTTCGGCTGGCTGACGGGCGTGGACGTGGGCGGCTTCGACAAGCTGTTGCCCACGCAAATGATGGGCACGCTCGTGTTCACCCTGCTGGCCACGGGCGGCGCCGTGCTGTTTTTCTCCAGCCGCGAAAAGATTGCCCGGCTGCAAATGGTGGCCGCCGAGGAAAAGGCCCGCGCCGAATCCGTGGCGCGCCAGGCCATGCAGGCGCAGCTGCAACTGCTGCAGGCGCAGATCGAGCCGCACATGCTGTTCAACACCTTGGCCAACCTGCAGGGCCTGATCAGCTTTGATCCGGACCGCGCCCAGCTGCTGCTCGACCAGCTGATCCAGTATCTGCGCGCCACCTTGAGTTCCTCGCGCGCCGGGTCCACCACCCTCGCGCAGGAGTTTTCCCTGATGCAAGCCTACCTGGGACTGATGTCGATACGCATGGGTGCGCGCTTACGCTTTACGCTGGACTTGCCCGAGGCCTTGCGCAATATCAAGGTGCCGCCCATGCTGCTGCAGCCGCTGGTGGAAAATGCCATCCAGCACGGCCTGGAACCGAAGATAGAAGGCGGCCATATCCACGTGCAGGCGTCAACGGACGGCGGCGCGCTGGTGCTGACCGTCAGCGACGATGGTCTGGGCCTCGACCATCCGGGCCAGACCAAGGGCACGCAGCTGGGCGTGGCGAATATCCGTGAACGGCTGCACGGCATGCATGGCGATGCCGCCAGCCTGTCGCTGGCCCCCAACACACCGGCAGGCGTCATCGCCCGCCTTCAATTACCGATACACTCCACCACCGCGAGCCCCACGCCATGACAAGTTCCCCCCCGCGCGCCCTGATCGCCGAAGACGAACCCATACTCGCCGCCGCCCTCGCGCATGCCCTGCGCCGGCTATGGCCGGAACTCGACATCGTTGCCACCTGCGCCAATGGCGTGGAAGCCTTGCAGCAAGGCCTGGCGCTGCAGCCCGACATTCTATTTCTCGACATCAAGATGCCGGGCAAGACGGGCCTGGAAGCGGCCGAAGAGCTGGCCGAACAGTGGCCGGACGGCATCGCGTTCCCTCACATCGTGTTTGTTACCGCCTACGACGAATATGCGCTGGCCGCCTTCGAGCACGCGGCCGCCGATTACGTCTTAAAACCCGTCAACGATGCGCGCCTGGCCAAGACGGTGGAACGCTTGCAGCAACGCCTGCGCGACAGCGCCGGCGCCAGCGGGAGAGCAACGCCAGCGGCGGCAGCGGCGGCAGCCACTGCGGCGGCGCCGGTGGTGGCAACCGTCACAGCGGCCCCCAGCGACGACAACCTGGCCCGACTGCTGGCCCAGTTGCAGGCCATGGTGCCGCCCGCGCCGCGCCTGCAAATGATACGGGCGGCCGTAGGCAACAGCGTGCGCATGATCGCGCTGGCCGACGTCGTGTATTTCGAGGCGCTGGACAAATACATCAACGTCGTGTGCCAGGACAGCGAAGCGCTGATACGCACGAGCCTGAAGGAACTTTTGCCCCAGCTGGACCCGCAACAATTCTGGCAAATCCACCGGGGCACCATCGTCAATGCCAGCGCCATCGCCACGGCCGTGCGCGACGAGGCGGGCAAGCTGTCGCTGACCCTACGCCAGCATCCGGCGCAACTGCGTGTCAGCCCTTTATATGCCCATCTGTTCCGGCAGATGTAGCGCGCAGGAGCCAGGTTCTAGTGGAGCTGATGCTTCAGGTCCGATAGTTCATCGTGGACCTTGAGCACGGCGCTCTTCATTTCCGGCGTCACGCTGGTCGCCGTGCCGCACGCCCGTTTGGCGCGGTCGCCCAGCGATTCCATCTGGTCGACGGCTTGGCGGATGCGCGCATCGTCCTGCGTGTCGATGGCTTGCCGCACGGCGCTCTTTTGCTGGTCCAGCTGATTGATGCAATCCTTCAAGTCCATCGGCATGCCCTGCTGCTTGCCGCACAACTGGGCCGCCTGGCCGATCGCGTGTTCGATGGCGCCAAAGCGCCGTGCCACTTCCTTTACCTGCATCATGATCTGTCCTCCCATGGTATCGAGAGTTGGATCGTCAGGCCGGCCCAAGGTTCCCCGCCACGCGCCATGGCGTTGAAATTTCCATGGTGCACTTTTTTGTAAGCGCTTGTGACATTCTAGATAATTATCAAATCCTTCAGATACATTGGCGTACCTGAACCACCATGCCCTCCATGACCTCGCTGCCACCCCTGCCCCGCCGCGCTCCCGGCCTGCTGCTGATCGTCCTGCTGCACGCGGGGCTGGCCTATGTGATCCTGCAGTCGCGCCCCCGCCTTGCCGTTGACGAGCACTTGCCGCAGGGCCCGGCCATCGCCTGGCTGCGCCACACGCCCCCTGCGCCGCCCAAGCCGATAGCCTTGCGCAGCGCAAAACCGGCCGCTGAACATGTGCCGCGCCGAACCATACCGGCACCCGTCAGCCGCCCCCTGCCCCCGCCCGCCGCCGAGCCGGCGCCAGCACCGGCAATGGCGGAAGCGATCACGGCGCCGCCAGCGCCCAGCGCCGCCGATATCCTGGCGCAAGCCAAGCGCGACGTGGGCAAGATCGACAAGGATTTACGCAAGGAATTCCCGAAGCGGGGAGAACAGAAACTGGACGACACCGCCTTCAAGCGCATGCAGCAAGGCTTTGCCGAAGCCTACGCAGCCGTGCCGCCGAAATGGTACGAGGCATCGAAAATCGAGGAAGTGGGCGCGAATGAGGCCATGGGCAGCCGCACGTATAAAATCACCAGCGCGCTGGGCACCTTGTGCGTGACCACGCGCGCGGGCAAGCAGGGGGAAACGATGATCGGCAACTGCCCCAAATAGCCGGGCTCAGCCCACCGCTTCGCGCGCGCCCAGCGGCTGCAGATGGCGCAGGCGCAAGGCGATCAGCACGCCGCCGCCCAGGCATACGCCCAGCATGATGATGACGCCCGTCCAGCCGTCGAAGCCCCACATCATGCCCGAGGCGGAACCGATCAGGCTTGACCCCAAATAATAGAACAGCAGATAGAAGGCCGAGGCCAGCGCCTGCGGCGCGCGGGCGCGGCGGCTAACCCAGCTGCTGGCGATCGAGTGCGAGGCAAAGAAACCGAAGGTAGCCAGCGCCATGCCGATGACGATCAGCGGCAGCGAGTCGAACAGGGTCAATACAATGCCACTGAGCATCACCGACAGCATGATCCACAGCACGCCCCGGCGCCCCAGCCGGTCCACCAGGCGGCCCGCCCACACGGAACTGAAGATGCCGATCAGGTACAGAAAGGCCAGCAAACCGACGGTGCTCTGGCGCAAGCCAAATGGCGCGGCCAGCAGGCGGTAGCCGATGTAGTTATACAGGCTGACGAAACAGCCCATCAGCACGAAAGCCAGGCAGAACAGCCATGGCAAGCCCTGGTCGGAAAAATGTTGCTTGATCGCGTGCGGCAGCGCATTCCAGCCTCGGGTTGTGGGCACGAAATTCTTCGACGCGGGCAGGCTGCGCCAGAATTCCGCCGCCGCCAGCACGCCGGCCACGCCCAGCACGCCCAAGGCCCAGCGCCACGACAGGAAATCGCTGAGCATGGAAGCGATCAAGCGTCCCGACATGCCGCCAAACGCGCTGCCTGCAATATACAAGCCCATCGACAGTCCCAGCGACGGCCCCTCGATTTCCTCGCCCAGGTAAGCCATGGCCACGGCCGGCATGCCGCCCAAGGCAATGCCCAGCGCGGCGCGGATGGCCAGCAGTTGCGCATAATCCTGCGCGAAGGCGGACAAGATCGTCAATATCGCGGCGGAAAACATCGATGCCACCATCAGCGGCTTGCGCCCGACCCGGTCCGAGACGGCACTGAGCAGCACCAAGGAGATGGCCAGCAAGCCGCTCGACACGGACAGCGACCAGCTGCTTTGCGCGGGCGTCAGATGAAACTGGTGCGACAGCAGCGGAAACAGCGGTTGTATGCAATACAGCAGGCTGAAGGTGGAAAAGCCGCCAAAGAACAGCGCGCGGTTGCTGCGCTTGAATTCGATCGAGCCCTTGGCGATGGCCGTGCGGGGCGCGGGTGCGGCGGGAGAAACCGGAATGGCGGAAGAGGCGGCGGGGGCAAAGGCAAGCGATGAATCAGACATGGCCGTGTTTCGGAAAGGAAGCGAGTCTTCATCTTAGGATTGCCAACTCATATCGTCCAATATATATTCAAGGCCCAACTCATACTTTTAAAATATTACTTATATGGAACTGCGCCACCTCCGTTACTTTGTCGCCGTTGCCGAAGAGCTGCATTTCACGCGCGCGGCCGAGCGCCTGCACATCGGCCAGCCGCCGCTGAGCCAGCAAATCCAGGCGCTGGAAGCGGAACTCGGTGCGCAGTTGTTCGAGCGCAACAAGCGCTCCGTGCGGCTGACGCAGGCAGGCGCGCTGTTTCTCGACGATGCGCGGCGCATCCTGGCCCTGTCGGAACAGGCGGCCGTCACGGCGCGCCGGGCACAGCGGGGCGAAGCGGGCGAATTGCGCATCGGTTTTACCTTTTCCACGCCGTTCACACCCTACTTCGCGACCGTCATCAACCGCTACCGCCAGCAATTCCCGCACGTCACCTTGACCTTGCATGAAATGGCGACATTGCATCAACTGGAAGCGATCTCGGGCAGGACGATGGACCTGGGTTTCGTGCGCCCGCCGGAAACGACGTACCCGGACGACATCCGCCTGACCGAATTGCGCCAGGACCCGCTGTTCCTCGTGCTGCCCGTCGCCCACGCGCTGGCGGCCAAGGACAGCATCGCGATTGCCGACATGGCGGGCGAAGGCTTTGTCATGTATCCCAGGGATGCGGGCACGGGGATTTATCCGCAGATTTTTCGACTGTGCAAGGCCGCCGGCTTCGTGCCCCAGGTCACGCAGGAAGCGGGCGAAGCATCGACCATCATCGGCCTGGTGGCGGCCGGCTGCGGCATTTCCGTGCTGCCCGCCTCGTTCGACCGCATCCGCATGGATGGCGTGTGCTACCGCCCCATCGCCGACCCGCAGGCGACGACCAGTCTGTTATTGGCACAACGGGAAGAAGAGACGTCGCCGCTGGTGGCGGCATTCGTCAAGCTGGCCGAGGAAGCGGCGCTGGAAGGGGGAGCGTAGGCTGCAATGTCGGCTTACGCTGCGGCTGTGCCGCAGCTAAGCCGACCTACGGAACGCGCGCCGTCGTAGATACTGTTATCCCCGTCAAGCGGCGTGCAAGGCCGGATCAAATATTTTTCCCGACCTGAGCACGCCGAATGCCACGTGCACCAGCTTGCGCATCATGGCGCCGATGATCAGCTTGGGCGCTTTGCCGGCGTCACGCAGACGCTGACCGAAGCGCTTGCCCCAAGGCGTCTTATGCACTGCCACCATGGCCGGCATGTACAGTGCCTTGCGCAGGAAACTGTGGCCGACCTTCGACATGCGTGGCTTGCCACGCACGCTGGAACCTGACTCGTGCTGGCGCGGATCGAGGCCCGCAAACGCCACCGCCTGCTTGGCGCTGTCGAAGCGCTCAGGATTGGCGTAGTAGGACAGCAGCACGGGAATCGTGCGCTCGCCCAGGCCAGGGATGCTATCGAGCAATTCGCGCTTGCCGCGTAAATCCGGGTCGTCATCGATATGACGGCGGATCGCCAGGATCAGCGCCTTGATCTCGGCGTCGAGCCAGGCAATATGATCCTCGATACCCTGGCGTACCGCCGCGCGCGCCACTTCAAGCCGGTTGCTTTCCTGCTGGCGCATCGCTTGCAAGGCATCGAGGCGCAGCACCAGCGCGCGCAGCGATTGCTCGGCCGGCGATGGCGCCTGCCAGGGCTCTGGCTGGCGTTCATGGGCGAAGTCGGCGATCAGCTGTGCGTCGACCTTGTCGGTCTTGGTGCGCACCAGGCGTGAAGCGCTGAAGGCCTTGATCTGGGCTGGATTGATGACACTGACCACCATGCCAAGTCCAGCGAGATATTCGGCAACCCCTTCCCAATACGTGCCCGTCGCTTCCATGCACACCCTGGGGCTGCCGGCAGCATGCTTCAGCAGCCATGCGTGGAGCGCGGTGAATCCTTGACGGTTGTTCTCGACAACCTTGTTACGATGCTTGCCGTTGGGCAGGCGCAGCGCGCAGTCGAGCTTGGCCTTGGCAACGTCGATTCCTAAATTAAACATGCTGTGGTCCTCTTGCGATCTACCTTGCAAATGCGGGCTAACCGGCATGCCGGTGCCAAAGATACTGTCCGATCTTGACATGGAGGATGGGTAACTGGTGCGAGATCTACGGAGCTGGCTCGGGGCCTAAGGGCGGATACGGCATCCAGTTACCCGGTCTTGATATGCCTACCAAGATTTTGACAGCGGTCGATACCGTTCGCAATACCACGAACGGCATGAGGGGAATAATACAAGGTCGGATTAGCGGCGGCACGCCGCGTAATCCGACAACAGCGTTGGATTACGAATAATCCGCATCCAGCTCCGAACCCGCGTAATTCTCCAGGTCCTCGAACAGGCTCTTCATGCTGGCCCGCGTGAGGATTTTCTGCACCACGGTGCAGCTGCGGCGGTACGAAGCGATGCGGTCGAGCAACACCGGATGGTGCTGCACGGGCACCTTGGCTACCAGGGCGGCCCAGCCTTCCTCGAAGTCGGGCTTGTTCTTGCGCACGGAACGCACAAAGCGTTCAAACTCCTTTTGCCCCGTGCGCGCGACGATGCGCCCGCCGCCTTCGATGGCGAAGATGATGGCCAGGGCGATCACACCCTCGGCATTCAAGTCGCTGTCGCTGACGGGGCCGTTGTCGTGGTGACGGCGCAGCCAGCCGGCCAGGCGCACGACGGCTTGCACTTCCTTGCGCTGTTGCAACTGCAACGCATACTTTTCATAGCCGGCCCAGTTCTGGTTCGGGTCGGCCTGGCAAATATCGATGAACAGTTCGCGCAGGCGCCGCGCAAGGTAGACGGGGTCCTGGTCGTATTCGCCGACGAGGGCGTCTTCGGGCAGCTGCGACAGGTCCTTGATCAGGCGAAAGCCCACCTGGAACGCGTGCTCGGCGCCGTGCTCGACGAGGAAATCGAGGGCGGCCTGGTCGCCTTCATGCGTGACGGCCTGCTCCAGGCCCAGCGACACGCCGCCCACCGTCAGGTACAGCGCCTTCTGGATGCCGTCGGCCGTGCGTTCATTCGTGAACTTCTCGGCCACCATGGCCGTGATGCCCGTCAATTCGTCGGCCAGGTTCAGCGCCGCGTCTTCGCGCGGGTCGCCCGGCAACAGCTTGATGGCGCGCACCAGGCGCGGAAGATTCTCTACAACAATTGCTGGCAGCATTAGTGATTCCCTGCTTTCATTACGAGAAGATGCCCGTGCCCAGGCTGCGGCGCGTGCTGGAACGCGGCGCGCTGCGCGTGCTCGGCACTTGCTTGCGCAGACGGTACAGCAATTCCTTGGTACTGCGCTGCAACATGGTCGGTTCTTCATCCGGATCGTCCGAGTATTCCGCGTCGGCCAGGTCGGCGCTGTGGCGGAAGTCGGGGAACAGTTCGAACAGCGAGCGGTCCCAGCCGTCTTCATTCGCTTGCGCCAGTTCGATGGCCAGCGGCACGATATCGTTGTCGGACGAAGTCACGCCCGTCACGTACGGTCCCTTGATGACGATCTCTCCCGCCACTTCGAGGATTTCCTTCGGCGCCATCGAGAACAAAATGGCGAACGCCGTGGCGCCCCAGTCGGTGGCGGATGCTTCGAGCAGCAGCTCGCGGCGGCGCTCGGCGTCGTCGGTGGAAAACACCACGCCGTGGATGTGCGCGAACAGCGCTTCGGCGATGCGTTCCGGATCATCCTCGATCTGGTCGTCGCTCCAGGTGGCGGCGATGAAGGCCAGGCTGTCGGCCCAGGCTTTCGGCGGCACCAGCAAGGTGGCCAGCGACATCTTGCCGCCGTCGAAGCCGGCCAGGTGCAGGGCCGTCACTTGCGGCGGGATGGCGCTCAGCACTTCCACCACGGCCAGGTCGCCGTACTGGTCGGCCGCGTCCGCAAACGCCTGCTCGGCGTGGCCCAGCGAACCGGACAGCACCAATTCCGTGACCTGCTTCGTCAGCGCGGGCAGGTTGCTTTTTTGTTCATGCTTGTTATCGGCCATGGTCATCTCCATCCTGGTCAAACATCTGGGCGAAATCGTCGGTGGCTTCGTCTTCATCGTGCTCGTCGTCGCCGTCGTCATTGGCAGCCAGCTGGTCGAGCGACTGGTCGTCGTCGTCCCACAGGCGCGGATTCTTGTGCAGGAAGGCCGTGATGATGGCCTGACGCGCCAGGTCGGGGAAGCTTTCTTCGATGGCGGCGTACATCTTCGCCGCTTCCGGCGCGGCGCATGTCGCCATGGAAAACACGCGGGCCGGGTCGCCGAACTCGTAGTCTTCGCTTTCGGCCAGCAAGCCCTTCGGGTCGCTGAAGGTGATGTGATCGACCAGCGCGAAGGCCAGCATGTTCACGTCTTCGATGCCGCCGCCGCTCGCGTACTCGCTCACCAGTGCGTCGACCATGCTTTTGTAGTTCTTGCGGTTCGGCGGGTCGCCGAGGATGCCGTCGATCTGGCCTTCCAGCTCGCGCGACTGGTACGCGAATTCAGGGTGTACTCTTCTCATGCTGTGCTTTCCAATGTGATGCGCGGCGCTGTTACATTAAAAGCGCCGTTGTTGTTGTTTTTAAAATCATCCGGACTGTACCGCGTCTCACAGAACCGTAGCGAGCGGCAGTGAGGCTCGGCGCCCCCGTTGGCCTAAGAAGCGCAACCGTACTTTAGTACGGTGAGCATCGCAGGCCGCAAATCACGACGCGCAGTAGGTTATGTGAGACTCCCTCAATCGGCCGGTAGCACGGTGCCGTGAAGGCGGAACACGCCGCACCACAGGGCATAGGCTTCCGCTTCCGGATCGATGATGATGCGGTGGTTCACGCTCTGGTCGTATTCGGCGCGCTTGGCCGGGTCGGCCAGGATTTCATACGCCTTGGTGACGCTCTTGAAGCGCGCCTCGGCGCCGGGGGCCTGGTTGCGGTCGGGGTGGAAGCGCATGGCCAGCGAACGGTAAACCTTCTTGATTTCATCGTCGCTGGCATTGGGCGCGACACCGAGGACGTTATACAAATTTTCCATAAATGGCTCCGGGGTCACGTTTTGTTTGCTAATTAAAGGCGAATTATCCTATAGAACGGCGCCCGCGTCGCTTGCATGCTGGGATATGGGGCCAAATACGTGCTTATAAAGCGCTTGCGGTACGGTAAAATGCTTTTTACTGTCACTCTTCCGCATTGATCAATGAGCAACGATAAACCGAATACCGCCGCGCCAGCGCTGGCGCCCAATTTCTTGCGTAACATCATCGAAGCCGACCTGGCTGCCGGCGCGCACGTGCGTCCCGGCCTGCCCCAGGTGATCACGCGTTTCCCGCCGGAGCCGAACGGCTACCTGCACGTGGGCCACGCCAAGTCGATCTGCGTCAACTTCGGCCTGGCGCGCGATTACGCCGGCCAGTGCAACTTGCGCTTCGACGACACCAATCCGGCCAAGGAAGAGCAGGAATACGTCGACACCATCATGGACAGCGTGAAATGGCTGGGCTTTGACTGGGAGCCGAAGACTGCCGATGGCCAGAGCCACCTGCACTACGCGAGCGATTATTTCGACCAGCTGTACGCGATGGCCGAGTACCTGATCACGGCCGGCTTTGCCTACGTGGACAGCCAGAGCGCCGAAGACATGGCCGCCAACCGGGGCAATTTCGGCCAGGCCGGCAAGAATTCGCCGTTCCGCGACCGTCCGCGCGACGAATCGCTGGCCCTGTTCCGCGCCATGAAGGCGGGCCAGTTCAAGGATGGCGAGCACATCCTGCGCGCGAAGATGAGCGAAGATGCCATGAGTTCGCCGAACATGAACTTGCGCGACCCGGCCATCTACCGCATCCGCCACGCGCATCACCACCGCACGGGCGACGCCTGGTGCATCTATCCGATGTACGACTACACGCACCCGATCTCGGACGCGCTGGAAAACATCACGCATTCGATCTGCACGCTGGAATTCCAGGACCACCGTCCGTTCTACGACTGGCTGCTGGAAACCCTGTCGGCCGGCGGCTTCTTCCAGCAACCGGTGCCGCGCCAGTTCGAGTTCTCGCGCCTGAACCTGACGTACATCGTCACCAGCAAGCGCAAGCTGCGCCAGCTGGTGGAAGAACACATCGTCGACGGCTGGGACGACCCCCGCATGCCGACCCTGGTGGGCATGCGCCGCCGCGGCTACACGCCGGAAGCGATCCAATTGATGTGCGAACGCACGGGGGTGACGAAATCCGACGGCTGGATCGACTATAGCGTGCTCGAAGGCTGTTTACGCGAAGACCTGGACCCGAAGGCGCCGCGCACGGTGGCCGTGCTGCGTCCGCTGAAGTTGATTATTGACAACTTCCCCGAAAACGAGAGCGTCGAGTGCACGGCGCCCGTGCACCCGCACTTCCCGGAACGGGGCTTGCGCACCTTCCCCATCTCGCGCGAGCTGTGGATCGAGGAAGACGACTTCATGGAAGTGCCGAACAAGGGCTATTTCCGCCTGTATCCGCCCATCGACGACAAGCCGGGCAGCAAGGTTCGCCTGCGCTACGGCTATGTGATCGAGTGCACGGGCTTTGACAAGGATGCCGAAGGCAAGGTCATCGCCGTGCATTGCAACTATTTCCCGGACAGCAAGTCTGGCACGGAAGGCAGCGCCAACTACAAGGTCAAGGGCAATATGCACTGGGTCAGCGCGCCGACGGCGATTCCCGCCGAAGTACGCCTGTACGACCGCCTGTTTACGGACCCGCAGCCGGACGCGGGCGGCAAGGACTTCAAGCTGGCCCTGAACCCGCTGGCCAAGGAAGTGGTGCAGGCGTGGCTGGAACCGGGCGCGGAACTGGCCCAGCCGGAACAGCGCTTCCAGTTCGAGCGCCACGGCTACTTCGCGGCCGACCGGGTCGATAGCCAGCCTGGCAAGCCCGTCTTCAACCGCATCGTCACCCTGAAAGACAGCTGGCAGCCCGCAAAATAAGGCGCCGGACGACCCACAAAAAAACCGCTGCGGCGGTTTTTTTTCGTTTCAAGAACATATGTCACCCCAGAATATTGCCTGTTGACTACATTCACGATAATTTTGTATATTAGGCAGCTATTGAGCAATTTGCAATTTCAATAGCGCTTGTATAACACAGTCGCCCAGGCGGCCCCCGATTCCTCTTCCTGATGCGGATGGCGATGTCTTCTACTGCCAGCGAACACCCCTTATCTGCTGAAAAAAGACCGCTCTGGCTGCTCGGCTTCGTGATGTCGATGGTGGTGGGCTTGCTGTTCTACATGGCTGCCTCGCTGTCGATCGAAAACGACGCCAGCGAGCTGTTCGACAATCTGGCCCGCAATACGCGGAAAAACATCGAATCGCGCGTCAAGTCGTATGCCAACCTGCTGCGCGGCACGGCCAGCCTGTTCCACGCCAACGAACACGTGAGCCGGGAGCAATTCCACCGCTATGTGGCAAACATTGCCCTGCAACAGAACTACCCGGGCGTGATGAATCTCAATTACAGCCAGGAACTCGACGACGCGCAGCGCAGCGCCTTCGAAGCGGCCATGCAGCGCGACTATCCGCCCGGGCGCGACGGCTATCCGGCGTTTGCCATCCATCCACCCGCCCCGCGCGCCCGTTATTCCGTGCTGGTGTACATCGAGCCGATTGCCAGCGCCCCGGAAAAGTATGGCAATGACATCGCCGCGCGCCCCCTGATCGCGGAAATGCTGGCGCAGTCGCGCGATTCCGGGCAGGTCAGCAATTCCGGCGTGCCCGTGCCGATGGAAGGCCGGCCCCAATTGACAGGCATGGCCATGCGCCTGCCCGTGTACCGCTACGGCATGCCGGTCGATACGGTGGAGCAGCGGCGCGCCGCTTACCAGGGTTCCGTCGGCATCGGCTACGACCTGGTGACAATGATGCGCAGCGCGCTGGCCGACATGCCGGTGCGTAACGTGCGCCTGACCCTGTTCGATATCGGCCCCCAGGCGCGCGAAGCACTGAACTTGCCGCACGACATGCGTCCCATCTTCGACAGCACGACGGCGGGCATGCATGCGCCGTGGTGGCTGCCCGGCAGTTCGGGCCGCTACCTGAGCAGCACGATGCTGATTGAACACAATGGCCGCGTCTGGCAAGCGCTGTTCAGCGTGCGCAAGAGCGACCTGTATACGCGCTTCGACGCCTTCTTGCCATGGCTGGCCCTGCTGATCGGCTTTGCCAGCGCCATGCTGCTGTACATGCTGTTCCACACGCTGGCGTCGTCGCGCCGGCGCGCCATCCAGATGGCGACGGGCATGACGGAGGAATTGCGCGCCAGCCAGATCCGCCTGCAGCTGTCGCACCAGAAACTGCGCCGGCTGGCGGCCCACGCCGACCAGATCAAGGAAGAAGAGCGCAAGCGCATCGCGCGCGAAATCCACGACGACCTGGGACAAAACCTGCTGGTGCTGCGCATCGATGCGGACATGCTGGCCTCGCGCACGCAGCGCCGCCACCCGCGCCTGAACGCGCGCGCCCGCTCGACCCTGGAGCAGATCGACGCCACCATCAAGAGCGTGCGGCAGATCATCAACGACTTGCGCCCTACCGTGCTGGACCTGGGCGTGAATGCGGCCGTCGAATGGCAGGTGGCGCAATTTCGCCAGCGCACGGGCATCGCCTGCGAAGTGCATGAAAGCCATGGCGACATTTGCCTCAGCGACCAGTGCGCGACGGCCCTGTTCCGTATCCTGCAAGAGTCGCTCAGCAATATTTCCCAGCATGCGAATGCCAGCCGCGTGCATGTCAAGCTGGAAAAGTGCCGCGATACGGTATCGATGAGCATCAGCGACAACGGCGTGGGCGCGGCCATCGACGGGCGCAACAAGCTGGGCTCGTTTGGCCTGGTGGGCATCGAGGAACGCATCAAGTTGCTGGGCGGCACTTTCTACATCGAAAGCAGCCCCGGCGCCGGCATGAGCGTACACGTCAGCGTACCGCTGGGCGCGGACGCCACCGCGTTTCCCTACCAGGAAGAAAGCCGGGCCAGCAGTTGATCGGCGCCCGCCCGCATGAAGCAAGCTCAGCTTGCATATTTCGTAATTAGATGCAATATTGATGTTGAACAACTCAGCGCCCGCCCGCCATGGGCAGGCATTCCTCGACTACTTGCCAGGAGTACACACCCGCCGCCTTCCCTTGTTTCACCGTATTTCCCACAACGCTCTTTACAAAAGGACATTCATGGATACGAACGACAGTTTCAAAGCAATTGCCGATTTGAATTTGGACGCGATCAAGGTCAAGCTGATGCACCGGGAGTCAGGCGAAGGATGGAGCCTGGAAAAGGCAAATGCGGTGGAATTTGAATACCGCCGCTTCCTGATCCTGATGAAACAGTTTCCGGAGGAAGAAACGGCGCCACTGATGGATGTCGATACTTTCTGGCACTACCACATCCTCGACACCCTGAAATATGCGGCGGACTGCGAGCAGGTGTTCGGTTACTTCCTCCATCACTTTCCGTACATCGGCTTGCGCGGCGAAGACGACGAAGCGGCGCACCATCGCGTGGGCGAGCGCATGAAGCAGTTGTATGAGCAGACGTTCGGAGAAGATTATATCCGCGCAGAAACGGCGTATTCGGGGCGCGCCGTACAGGCGGCGTATTCGGGACGTGCGGTACAGGCAGCGTATTCGGGACGCGCGGTACAAACAGCATTTTCCAGTGCCGCGGTACAGGCCACCGCTTACTCGGGCCGGGCCGTGCAGACGGCGTTTTCCAGTGCGGCCGTGCAGGCGACGGCGTATTCGGGCCGCGCGACGGGCGCTGCCAGCACCGCGTTTTCCAGCGCGCCGGCCTCTCTGACCGCAGCGGTGGTCAAATCGTCTTCGACTGGCCTGGAACTGGGGCGCTTCTATGTCGATCGTCCGGTACTGAACCGCGACCCGCAATAGAACGGCGGAAAACAGATGTGGCTGCCGCACGCGGCAAGCCTGACTTACCCAGACGGCACCTCTCAGTTTGCCGTCTGTCAGGCGCTCTTAGGCAGCCATCAACTCGCGCAGTTCACGAATGCTGAAATCGCTGATTTCATGCATGCGGATGAGGATCGTGGCGCCGATCGGCAAGGTGTTGTGACGAATCTTGCTGATAACAGGTGGCGCCACTTCCAGAGCTCGCGACAAGGCGGCATCGTTTTTCAGTTGCAGCTTGTCGATGATCGCATCGAGGACGCGATTCGGGTTGTAGGTAGGCAAAGAAGTAATTTGTTTGAGAGACATGATCAAAAATCCGTACTTGTTGTATTAGAGCAAAAAGAAGCCGAATGCCTCTTTCGCTATAATTCAGGGTAAACACACTAAAAAGCGCCATCACTTATGCGGCTTTTACGCCACAAACAATATAATACACGCTATTGTTGATTTTTGCGTAACTTAAAGCAAAATTGTGATAATTGAAGAGAATTGACGCACTTGGAATGTGCTAGAGGATAACCCAAATCGGAAAAATTTGCTGCAAGTCATCAATTTTTACAATGAGGAACGCCGCTGCGCATGAGCCAGGCAATCGCCATGAGGGCGCCCAGGCGAGCGATTTCCGTCGATAAATGCCAGCCTTGCGCGACCACGCCGGCCGGGGTGGCCAAAAGGCAGTTGCATGAAAAATCGTCGATGCGGCACCAGGCCAGTTGCCGGCGAATTTCATCGGGCGGCGGCGGCGGCTGCAGCGCACGTTCGCGCCGGCGCATATACGCGCGGACCTGCTCCTTGCTGGGGTGACTCGTAGCTCGCATGGCTCGCTCCTGCTGACGGGAAACAGCGTCGCGCTAATTGTAGATGCCGAGCCCGCCACAAGAGCCCGGACGCGTGACGACATTGCTCACCATATCGCCAGCGCGCCATGACACGTTTGCGCTGCATCAAATGGCACGGTCCCGGCGTTGCGCCGCAGCCCGTGCTGCCCCGCGACCTGACGGCCAGAGGCACAGCACGCCATTTTTATTTCTTTTGCTGACGCACGCGCTGTTGTTGTTTTTCCTGCGTTTGCTGACGGTTCTGCTTGCGCTCGAACAGGGCGACCGCATCTTTCTTGGCTTGCTCCACGGTACGCATTTCCTCATGCGCATCGTGCGGGACAAAAAATTCGGCGTCCTGCGCCGCCACGACCAGCTTGATGGCGGCATCGTCATCGAGGTCGTACAATTCCGTCAGGACGGTGGTGACCTCGTCCAGGTATGCTTCGTAAGTGAGGGTGCTCATGCTGTCTTCCTTAAGTGAGTGGCGCAACGCGGGAACGGCGCGCTGCGCGCCGGCCCAGCAAAGTGCGCAGATAACCGGCCATTTTACCCGATGCGGCCCCCGCCGGCTGCCAGCGCCTGCAAGGCATCGGCCACGCGCGCGTAGCGCAGGCGCACGCCCAGCTCGCGCTTGATGCGCGTATTGTGCAGGCGGCGCGATTCGGACATGAACGACAGCAGCATCGGCGTGACCACTTGCCGCAGCTCGGCACGGGGCAGGCGCGGCGGGCGCGGCAGCCCAAACGTATCGGCCACGGCATCGAAATACTCGGCCATTTTGAGTTCGCTGTCATCGCTGGCGTGATACACGCGTCCCGGCTTGCCATGCCACAAGGCCCGTTCGATGATGCGCGCCAGGTCATCGGCATGGATATGGTTGGTGTACACGTCGTCATCCGCGGCCAGGGCCGGCGTGCCTTCGCGCAAACGTTTCAGGGGCAGGCGGTCTTCCGCATAGATGCCCGGCACGCGCAGGATGGCCACCGTGGCGCCGCGGCGCGCGCCCCAGCCACGCAAGACCTGTTCGGCGTCGACGCGCCGCTTCGCGCGCGCATTGGCGGGCGCCACAGGCCGCGTTTCATCGACCCAGGCGCCGCCGCAATCGCCGTACACGCCGCTGGTACTCACATACACCATGCGGGCATGCTCGGGTAAAATGGCGGCCAGATTGCGCGTGCGCCGGTCCAGCAAGCCCGACGACAGGGGCGGCGCCAGGTGCACCACGTACGGCGCCAGTCCCGCCAGCCGTTTCAGGCTGGCGCGGTCGTCGAGATTGGCCACGATGGGCACGGCGCCGGCCGCGCGCAGCTGCGCGCAGCGGGCCGGCTGGCTGGTGACGGCAAAGACGCGAAAACGCGCGCGCAGCAGGGGCAGCAGCCGCATGCCGACGTCGCCGCAACCGAGGATCAGCAGGCGCGGCAGGCCCACCGGCTTGCGCAAAGAGTGCATTAACATATTTTTCATCTCAAGGATTGTATGACTTTTCAAGTTACTGTTCAGCCCAGCGGCCACCAGTTCAGCTGCGAAGCGGACGAAACCGTGCTGGCGGCGGCGATACGCGCCGGCGTGGGCTTGCCGTATGGCTGTAAAAATGGCGCCTGCGGCTCGTGCAAGGGCAAAGTGCTTGCCGGCACCGTCCAGCACAAGGCGCACCAGCAGCGCGCCCTGACGCCGGAAGAGGAAGCTGCCGGCTTTTCCCTGTTCTGCTGCGCCACCACGGAAGCCGACCTCGTCATCGAAGCGCGCGAAGTGGCGGGCAGCAGCGACTACCCGATCAAGAAAATGCCGTCGCGCGTGACCACCATCGAGAAGGTCGCCCCCGACGTCGTCGTGCTGACCCTGCAGTTGCCGGCCAGCGAGCGCCTCAACTACCGCGCCGGACAGTATATCGAAATCATGTTGCGTGACAACAAACGCCGCAGCTACAGCATGGCCAGCGCGCCCGCCGAAGGCGGTCCCGTGACCCTGCACATCCGCCACCTGCCGGGCGGCCTGTTCACCGACCAGGTGTTCGGCACGATGAAGGAGCGCGACATCCTGCGCTTCGAAGGCCCGATGGGCACCTTCTTCCTGCGCGAAGACTCCGACAAGCCCGTCGTGCTGCTGGCCTCGGGCACGGGCTTTGCCCCGCTGAAAGCCATCGTCGAGCACATGATCAGCGAGCGCTCCACGCGCCCGATCACCCTGTACTGGGGCGGCCGCCGTCCGCACGACCTGTACATGGACGCGCTGTGCCGCCAGTGGGCCGCCGACTTGCCGCAGTTCACCTATGTGCCCGTCGTCTCGGAAGCCTTGCCGGAAGACGAATGGCGCGGCCGCACGGGCTTCGTGCACCAGGCCGTCATCGCCGACTTGCCCGACATGTCCGCATATCAGGTGTATGCCTGCGGCGCGCCCGTGATGGTCGATGCGGCCCACCGCGATTTCGTGCAATTGTGCCGGCTGCCAGCCGACGAGTTCTACGCCGACGCTTTCACGACGGAAGCCGACCTGGCCAAGTAAGCATCCAGACAGCGGGGTGCTGCTGGCGCGGCATCCGCTGCCGTCACCCGCCCCACCCCGCTGTTTCCTGGAAATGTCATGTCTCTCGCTTCTGCCGGCAACGGCTTCAGTATCCTGCGTCACCGCAACTTCGCCTGTTACCTGTCCGCCCGCGTGCTGGGCACGGTCGCCGTGCAGATGCAAAGCGTGGCCATCGGCTGGCAGGTGTACCAGATCACGGGCAGCCTGTTCGACCTGGGCCTGATCGGCCTGGCGCAGTTCGCCCCCTTCCTCGTCTTGATTTTACCGGCCGGCCACGTGGCCGACCGCTACAACCGCCGCAACATCATCGCCTGGTGCCTGACGGCGCAGCTCGCCTGCGCGCTGGCCCTGCTGGCGTTTACGTTAAGCAATATTTCCATCGTCTGGCCCGTGTTCGCCGTGCTGGTGCTGTTCGGCAGCGCGCGCGCCTTCATGATGCCGGCCACGCAAGCCGTGCTGGTCAACATGGTGCCCACGCAACACTTCAGCCGCGCCCTCGCGCTCAGTTCGTCGAGCTCGCACGTGGCCATCATCCTGGGACCGACCTTGGGCGGCCTGCTGTATTACTTCGGCCCCAAGGTCGTGTATCTGATCTCGTCGGCCTTGCTGGTGCTGTCCGTGCTGCTGATGCGCGCCACCACGCCGGCGCCGCAAGTGGTCAAGCGCGAGCCCGTCAGCTGGCATACCTTGCTCGAAGGCTTGCGCTTCGTCTGGTCGAAACCCATCGTGCTGGGCGCCATTTCGCTCGACCTGTTCGCCGTGCTGTTCGGCGGCGCCACGGCCCTGCTGCCGGCGCTCGCGCACGACGTGCTGCATATCGGCCCCAGCGGACTGGGCCTGCTGCGCACGGCGCCCGGCGCCGGCGCCGCCCTGTGCTCGATCGCGCTGGCCCTCTTTCCCATCACGCGCCGGGTGGGCGCCTGGATGTTCGGCGGTGTGGCCGTCTTCGGCCTGGGCACCCTGGTGCTGGGCAGCACCAGCTATTTCCCGCTGGCCCTGGCGGCGCTGTTCCTGATGGGCGCCGGCGACATGGTCAGCGTCTACATCCGCCACCTGCTGGTGCAGTTCGAGACGCCGGACGAAATCCGCGGCCGTGTCAGCGCCGTCAACGCCGTCTTCATCGGCGCCTCGAACGAACTGGGCGAATTCGAATCGGGCTTGACGGCCGGCTGGTTCGGCCTGGTGCGCGCCGTGCTCTTCGGGGGCGCCGCCACCCTGGCCGTGACGGGCGTGTGGGCCGTGCTGTTCCCCGTGCTGTCGCGCATGGACCGCTTCCCCCACCACGAAAAGGAAGCGGCCGCCAGGACGCCCACCGCGACCGCAAACTAAAGGCTAAGATGCGCTATTGCCACTGACGAACTTGCACCATGAAAATCACGCTTCCCTTGCACGGCTTCATCCGCAGCCGCCCCCACCTGAGCATGGCCACGGCCATCGGCGTGGCGGTCGGCCTGCTGTTGCCCTCTTCCTGGCAACAGATGACGCGTTTGCTGACGGCGTGGAATGTCGCCGTCTGGTTCTACCTGGCGACGATGGCCTGGATGATGATGCGCGCCAACCATCACAAGGTCAAGGTGATGGCGGCGCGCCAGGATGAGCGGGCCACCACGGTGCTGTCGGCCCTGTCCGTCGCATCCGTGATGAGCCTGGTGGCCATCGTCTCGCAACTGTCTTCGATGAAAGACATGGCGCCCGACGAGCGCGCGCTGCATTACGGCTTGACAATCCTGACACTGGTCGGTTCCTGGTTCCTCGTCGGCACCCTGTTCTGCTTCCACTATGCCCACCTGTATTACCAGGCCGACCCCGCAGTACGCCCCCTGAAGTTTCCCGACGACGAGCAAAACCCCGATTACTGGGATTTTCTGTATTTCGCCTTCACCATCGCCGTAGCCGTGCAAACGTCGGACGTTTCCGTACAGACGCGGCTGATGCGGCAGATCGTGCTGGGGCAATCCGTGCTGAGCTTTTTCTTCAACCTGGTCGTACTGGGGCTGTCGATCAATATCGCGGCCGGCCTCATCAATGGATAAAGCTGGCGCCGGCTTGAAAAGATTCCGCGAGGAAACTTGACCTGGGTGTAGGGTTAAGCTCATCTTAATCGTGCGCACCCTCTTGAAATACTGGAAAGAGGAGTAAGATAAGTTCCATGCACAGACGTCATGTGCATGAGGCAGCAACCAGGCCGCAGCACGCCTGAGATGGGTTTTTTTTGAATTGACAGGAGTAAGCATATGCAAATCAATATTCATACCGACAGCACCATCGCCAACACCGCTGGACTGAACGAACATGTGCAATCCGTACTTGAAAGCGCACTGAGCCGCTTCCGCGACAACCTGACCCGCATCGAAGTCCATATCAGCGACACGAATGGCCCGAAAGGCGGCGCCGACGATATCCGCTGCGTCATGGAAGCACGCGTTGCTGGCTATCAACCGATTGCCGTGACCGAACAAAACGCCACCGTGCATCAATCCGTTGCCGGCGCCACCGACAAACTGAAACGCGCCATCGATAGCGCTCTGGGCCGCCTGCAAGACAGCAAGCGCCACGCCACCGGCAAGAATGCCGTGATCGATACGGCCGAAGCGGAAGAAACCGCCGAGTAACTCCCCTCCTGCAGGATTTCCAGAGACTGAGGCAGCCGTTCAAGGCTGCCTTTGCACATCTGGAGCCACCTTCCTGCGCGACAACATCCATAGTAGAACAGCAAGCATTTCAACTTATTAACACGGCAATGAAATAATTGTCGTATTTCCCACAGAAAGTGACACCAAGCAAGCCTTTGTCGTTACAGCCAAGGCCGCTTTACGCTATCATGAAGCTACCGGCCCCCTGCTCGCGCGCGCCGGCTTTTTGAAAGTGTGATTGTGGAACAGATCGGCAACTTCGGCGCTTCAGGCTGCAACATCGGCGATTTACAGCTATTTCGCGATGGGGCGGATAGCCAGACGGCCGCCATGCTGGCGCCCTGCCCCGTCATGCGCCTCGAAGCGGGCGAAGCCATTGCCGACACACAGGGCACCAGCCTGTATATCGTCCTGCGCGGTTCGCTGGCCGTGGCCGCCGACATCCACACGGGCATGGATGACGGCACCGTCAGCAAGGTCTTGCCCGGCGAAAGCGTGGGCGAACAATCGGTGCTCGATGAAGCGAGCAACCTGGCCGCCATTTCCGCCCTGGAAGAAACCGACTTGCTGGTGATCGACGCGGCCGTCGTCTGGGAATTGATCGAACAATCGAACGGCCTGGCGCGCAACCTGCTGCGGCTGCTGTCTTTCCGCATCCGCGCCGCCAACGCCCTGCTGCGCCGCCGGCAGAAGCTGGGCGAGTTCTACCGCCAGATGTCGATGGTCGACAGCTTGACAGGCTTGTACAACCGCGCCTGGCTCACCGATTTATTGCCGACCATGATAGTCACGGCCCACGCCAGCGGCTCGCCGATGTCGCTGGTGATGATAGACCTCGACCATTTCAAGCGTTTCAACGACACGCACGGCCACCAGGCGGGCGACCAGGCGCTGCGCATTGCCGCACAAGTGCTGGGCGCGGCCCTGCGGCCCACGGATTTTGCCGTGCGCTATGGTGGCGAGGAAATGATGGTGATCTTGCCCGATACCAGCAAACACGTGGCCTTGCGGGTCGCCGAACGCTTGTGCGAACGCATGCAGCAAGCCGTCATCTTCGCCGATATGCGCAGCGCGCTGCCGCACATCACGGGTTCCTTCGGCGTGGCCAGCCTGGCGGCCGAACAGGACGACGAAGCGCTGATCGCGGCGGCCGACGCGGCTTTGTATCGCGCGAAGGCCGGCGGCCGCAACCGGGTCATGCTGTAGCTCAGGCAGCCTTGCTGTCGGCCGGCTTGGCAGCATCCGGCTTGGCCGCATCATCCTTCTTGCTGCTGTGCGCAGCGATGAAATCCGCATAGCCCTTCTGCACCAGCTCATACGTCTTGTCGATATTGCCGGCGATATCGCCGTTCAGCACTTTCAAGCCGCCCAGGATGTCGCGCGCTTCCTTGAAGCCTTTTTCCATGCCGCCGCTGATGGTATCCATGAACTTGGTCAGGGCCGTATCGTCGTCCATGCCGGGATTCTGTTTCTTGAACGCGTCAAAAAACCCCGTCGACAGCGAGACGATGCGGCTCGCCGTCGCTTCGGCGCTGTTGTCCTGCGACGCCGCGTTCTGGATCGCATCGTCGCCGTACTGGCCTTTCAGCGCTTCATTGATGTTGGTGATGGCCGTCTTGTACAGCAGCGCCAGCGGTTCATTCTCGGAACCGATGGACACGTTCAACGACGCCTGCATGATGGACGCGTTCAATTGCAGCTTGCTGCGGTCATTCACGCTCATTTCAGCGTTGACGCCGTCCTTTTGCTGGACTTTATCGTCCTTGCCGGCAACGCCCGGACTGACGGAAGTCACGGAAGGGGTGGAATTGCCGCCTGCGGCGATGGGAATTGACACGATAGACCTCCTTGAACGGACAATGTATGCCACCATGCGGGAAACGCGATGATGACCATCCTCTCGTGTAGTATCGGCAGGTTTTCAGAAAACTGAAGCGGCGGCTTGTTTTTAGCGGCCCGGATAACCCATTCAGCAACATTAAGTTACGACCATCAATGACTAACCAGACCTTTCTTTGGCACGACTACGAAACCTTTGGCGCCCAGCCGCGCCGCGACCGCCCGGCCCAGTTCGCCGCGATCCGCACGGATGCCGAACTCAACGAGATCGGCGAACCGATCATGTTGTATTGCCAGCCTGCAAATGATTTCCTGCCCGACCCGCAATCGTGCCTGATCACGGGCATCACGCCGCAGCAATGTCTGCAGCTGGGCGTGCCCGAACACCAGTTCGCCGCCACCATCGAAGCGGCCTTTTCGGAACCGGGCACCATCGGCGTCGGCTACAACACCATCCGTTTCGACGATGAAGTCACGCGCTTCCTGTTCTGGCGCAACCTGATCGACCCGTATGCGCGCGAATGGAAGAACCATTGCGGCCGCTGGGACATCCTCGACGTGGTGCGCATGACGCACGCGCTGCGCCCGGAAGGTATTCTATGGCCGAAGCGCGACGATGGCCAGACCAGTTTCAAACTGGAACACTTGAGCAAGGCCAATGGCCTGGCCCACGAAGCGGCACATGATGCGCTGTCCGACGTGCGCGCCACCATCGCCCTGGCACGATTGATCCGCGAAAAGCAGCCGAAACTGTTCGAATTCTGCCTGGCCCTGCACAAGAAGGACAGGGTCGCCAGCGAAATGGGCATGCACCTGGCCGCCGGAGAGCGCCAGCCCTTCCTGCACGTGTCGGGCATGTTCCCCGCCGAACGGGGTTGCCTGGGCGTCGTCTGGCCGCTGGCCACGCATCCGAGCAACAAGAACGAGATCCTCGTCTGGGATTGCGCCTACGACCCGCGCGAACTGTTCGAGCTGGACGCCGACACCATCCGCACGCGTTTGTTCACGCGCAAGGAAGCGATGCCCGAAGGGATGACGCGCCTGCCCGTGAAAAGCGTCCATTTGAACAAGTCGCCCATGTTGGTCGGCAATTTAAAGACCTTGTCGCCGGCCATGGCCGCGCAATGGGGCATCGACGTGGATGCGGCGAAGATCAACGCCCAGCTGGCCGCCGCGGCGCCGAACATGGATGCCATCTGGGCCGAAGTGTTCCAGCGCCCGGGCGCCAATACGGCCCTGGACGTGGATGAGGATTTGTACAACGGTTTCGTCAGCAACGACGACCGCCGCCTGCTCGAATCCTTGCGTCGCGAAACGCCGGCCAAGCTGGCCACGGCCCGCCCCTCGTTTGCCGACGAGCGCCTGCAGGAATTGCTGTTCCGCTACCGTGCCCGCAATTTCCCGCAAACCCTGAGCGAGGCGGAAAGCCTGCGCTGGGAACAGCACCGCGCCGCCCGATTATTCGACGGCGACGGCGGCGCCCGCACCATCGAGATGCTGTTTACGGAAATCGACCTGCTGTCGGAGTCGGTCGATGAGCGGGGGGAAGAGATTCTGGGCGAGCTGTACGATTACGCGGAGATGGTGGCGCCCATGCGCGACTGAAGGACCAGGCCGGGTAGGTCGGATTAGCCGTAGGTCGGATTAGCTCGTAGAGCGTAATCCGACAACATTGTTGGCCCGAGCGTGGTGGTGTCGGATTACGCGGCGTCGCCGCTAATCCGACCTACGCTGCGCGGTGTTGATTGATCGCATCGCGCGTTTCGATCGCCACGCGGCGCGCCGCGTCGGCCCAGCCGGGTAGGTCGGATTAGCGGGGCAAGGCCCCGCTAATCCGACAACATTGTTGACGTTACCGATATTGTCGGATTACGCGGCTACGCCGCTAATCCGACCTACTCATTGAACCACCAATACGGCCGTAGGTCGGATTAGCTCGTAGAGCGTAATCCGACAACATTGTTGGCCCGAGCGTGGTAGTGTCGGATTACGCGGCGTCGCCGCTAATCCGACCTACGCTGCGCGGTGTTGATTGATCGCATCGCGCGTTTCGATCGCCACGCGGCGCGCCGCGTCGGCCCAGTCTTCGCCGTCCTGCGGCGTGGCGTAGATGATGGCGCGCGAGGAGCTGATCATCATGCCCATGCCGTTCGCCGTCTGGCCAGCGCCGACGGTGGCGGCGATGTCGCCGCCCTGGGCGCCGATGCCGGGCACCAGCAGCGGCATGTCGCCCACGATGGCGCGCACTTGCGCCAGCTCTTCAGGGAAGGTGGCGCCGACGACGAGCGCGCACTGGCCATTCTTGTTCCATTTCTCGGCCACCAGGCGCGCCACGCGCTGGTACAGCGGTTCGCCGTCCGTGTCGAGGAATTGCAGGTCCGAGCCGCCCGGGTTCGAAGTGCGGCACAGGATGATCACGCCGCGGTCTTTCCACGCCAGGTAGGGATCGAGCGAGTCCTCGCCCATGTAGGGGTTCACGGTGACGGCGTCAGCGCCGTAGCGTTCGAACGCTTCGCGCGCGTATTGCGTGGCTGTGGCGCCGATGTCGCCCCGTTTCGCGTCGAGGATCAGCGGGATGTGCGGGTAATTTTCGCGCACGTAGCGGCAGATGTCTTCCAGCTGCTTTTCCGCGCCCAGCGCGGCAAAATAGGCGATCTGCGGCTTGAAGGCGCAGGCCAGGTCGGCCGTGGCATCGATGATGCGCGTGCAAAAGGTGGTGATTCCATCGGGCAAGTCGCGCAGGTCCGCCGGCAGTTTCGCCAGGTCGGGGTCCAGTCCCACGCACAGCAGGGAATTATTGGCCGTCCATGCGGCGGATAATTTATTGATGAAATTCACGGCACACCTTCTCTATATTCAGTTGCAAACCCCGTATTGTAACGCGGCGCTGGCCAGGGAAGGCAGGCTGAGGCGGCGGCCGGCGCTTATTAAACCGACATGGCGGGCCGTTTCAGGTATATTTGCCCCACCTCCTTTACTCTGCACGGAACCCATCATGCAAATCACCAATCAATTCACCAAATGGCTGCGCCTGGCCCTGAGCGTCACCGTCCTGGCCGGCATCCTGACGGGCTGCGGCTACAACGACTTCCAGAGCAAGGACGAAGCCACCAAGGCCGCCTGGGGCGAAGTAGTCAACCAGTACCAGCGCCGCGCCGACCTGATCCCCAACCTGGTCAACACCGTCAAGGGCTATGCCACGCACGAGCGCGAAACCCTGGAAGCGGTGACCAAGGCGCGCGCCGCCGCCACCAGTTTCCAGATCACGCCCGAAGTGCTGAACGACCCGGCCGCCTTCGAAAAATTCCAGCAGGTGCAGGGCCAGCTGTCGTCGGCCCTGTCGCGCCTGATGGTGGTGTCCGAGAAATATCCTGATCTGAAAGCCGACACCAGCTTCCGCGACTTGCAGTCGCAGCTGGAAGGCACGGAAAACCGCATCACCGTGGCGCGCCAGCGTTACATCGCCGCCGTGCAAGATTACAACGTGCATGCGCGCAGCTTCCCGAACAACCTGACGGCGATGATCTTCGGCTACAAGGTCAAGCCTTCGTTCACGGTGGAAAACGAAAAAGCCATTTCGACCGCGCCGACCGTCAACTTCGGCAAATAAGATGAAAGCCTGGTCTTATCTGGCGGCGCTGGCGACGGCGCTGCTGCTGTGGACAGCCTTGCCCGCCAGCGCGCAGGGCTTGCAGCCTGTGCCGCCGCTGGCGGCGCGCGTGACGGACAACGCCGGCATGCTCGATGGCAAGCAGAAAGCGGCGCTGGAAGGCGTGCTGGCCGACTACGAAGCCAAGACGGGCAGCCAGATCGCCGTGCTGCTGGTCAAGAGCACGGAACCGGAAGCCATCGAGCAATACAGCATCCGCGTGACGGATGCCTGGAAGCTGGGCCGCAAGGGCGTCGATGACGGCGTGCTGCTGATGGTGGCGAAGGACAACCCATCGTCCTTGCGCCGCCTGCGCATCGAGGCGGGCCGTGGCGTGCAGGGCGTGCTGACCGATGCGCAATCGAAACGCATCCTGCAAGACGTGATCGCCCCCCATTTCAAGCAAAACGACTATTACGGCGGCCTGGTGGCCGGCATTGGCGCCATCGCTACCTTGCTGAACCAGGAGCAATTTCCCGCACCGGCGCAAAAACAGGCCCCGGCGACCGTGGAAGCGGGCGGCATGACCTTCTGGCTGCCGCTGCTGTTCTTCGGCTTTCTTGTGCTCGTGACCGTGTTCCGCTCGCGTGGCGGGCCGAACCGGCTGCAGCGCGGCAGCAACTGGTCCAGCGGCGCCACGGGCGTCGTGCTGGGCAGCATCTTGAACCAGGCGCTGAACAACCGCGGTGGCGGCTTCGGCGGCGGTGGCGGTGGTTTTGGCGGTGGCGGTGGCGGCGGTGGTTTCGGTGGCGGCGGCGGCGGTTTTGACGGCGGCGGCGCCTCGGGAGATTGGTAATGACGAAACAACTGACATTCGGACAACGCTGCGGACGGGCCCTGAAACATTTGCGGGGCACGCCGGCGACGGCGCGCCAAGCCTTTCCTGAGCGCACCCTGAAAGCCATCGAAACGGCGATTGCCGATGGTGAAACGATGCACCGGGCCGAAGTGCGCCTGATCGTCGAAGCGGCCCTGACGCCGGGCATGGCCTATCACGGCGTGAGCAACCGCGAGCGGGCGCGCGAACTGTTCGCCCAATATGGCGTGTGGGATACGGAAGACAATGTTGGCGTGCTGATCTATATCAACCTGGCCGAACACCAGGTCGATATCGTGGCCGACCGCAACGTGGGCCGGCGCGTGACGCCGGAGCAGTGGGAAGCCGTGTGCCGCACCATGACCAAAGGGTTCAAGGACGGCAATTACCACGACAGCACGCTCGATGCCTTGCAGCAGCTGAATACCTTGCTGCAAAGCCACTTCCCCGCCAATGGGACGCGCGGCAACCAGTTGCCGAACGAACCCATCCTCCTCTGATTCCTGCCCAGGGATTACAATCCGCCATGGCCCCGCAGCATGGCGGCGCCCCCACCCGCCGAGGAGCACACATGAAATTAGTCAATAAAACCGCCATCGTCACGGGCGCCACGCAAGGCATCGGCCTGGCTTGCGCCACCCGCCTGATCGCCGAAGGGGCGCAAGTGATGCTGGTCGACATCAAGGAAGAAGGCGCGCAGGCGGCCGCCGCCCTCGGCCCGCAGGCACGCTTCTTTTGCGCCGACGTCAGCCAGAAAGCGGACGTCGATGCCATGCTGAAAGAAACCCTGGCGCAGTTCGGGCACATCGATATCCTCGTCAACAATGCGGGCGTCACGCATGCGGCCGATTTCCTCGACGTCTGCGAAGACGATTTCGACCGGGTCATGCGCATCAACCTGAAATCGATGTTCCTGTGCGGCCAGGCCGTGGCGCGCGAGATGGTCAAGCGCAACAGCGGCTGCATCATCAATATGTCCAGCGTGAATGCGGAGCTGGCGATCCCGAACCAGGTGCCGTATGTGGTGTCGAAAGGCGCCATCAACCAGCTGACCAAGGTCATGGCCCTGAACCTGGCGCCGCACGGCGTGCGCGTGAACGGCATCGGGCCGGGCACCATCCTGACGGAACTGGCCAAGCAGGCAGTGCTGTCGAGCCCGCAGGCGCGCCACACGATTTTGTCGCGCACGCCGCTGGGCCGCTGCGGCGAGCCGGAAGAAGTGGCCGGCATCGCCGCCTTCCTGGCCAGCGACGACGCCACCTACATGACGGGCCAGACCATCTACGTCGATGGCGGACGCATGGCGCTCAACTACACGGTGGCCGTGAAAGAGTGAAACAGGCGAGTTATATCAAAAAAGAATAATGCATATCTAAAAAGATCATTAGACACATATCGTGCGACGCAGCATAATGCACCTGTCTCCACTATTCTCCTCCAAGAAAATAGTTTTAAGCCCGCTTTCACCAGCGGGCTTTTTTTTTGCTATTGCTGCTGCAACATGGCCATTCTTGCCATTTCTCACAATCTACCCGTTCATTCTGTCTGCCGCAAAAAAATGTTGCGGCGTGTCATCAGCCCGTCATTTTCGCCCCCTATACTTGCTTCATCTGCTGTACAGGCAACCGATATGCCTGACTACAGACAGGTGTGCCGCCATGGCACACCACTCCCCTTTCATGACCGTGGCGGGCGCCGGCAAGGCGCGCGACAGGGTAAGTACCGAGCAACTCTCAACTCTTGACCCTTTCATTTGGGTTTTTGGCCCGCGCCCCCGCGGGCCTTTTTTTTTCCTGTCCGGCAAGCTCTTGCGCAAAAACACGGTGCCCCGCCACGCACATGATATTGTGACTGCCTTTCCACCCATCCTGACGCATCATGCCTGCAGCCTTGTCCGAACTTTGTTTTGCCGACCGCTACGAACGCCTGCGCTACCGCACGGCCCTGCTGTTGTATGTGCTGGTGATTTTGATCGGCGACATCCCCGGCGTGCGCGCGGACGTGGGCCAATATGCATCGGGCGGCGTGCTGCACTCGTTCGGCTATGGCGTGCTGGCCCTGATCCTGTTCAGCGGCACGGCCGGCGGCATGGCCCGCCGGGCGCTGCTGTCGGTGCTGATGGTGGCAGCCATGGGCGCGCTGGACGAATTTATCCAGAGTTTCCTGCCTTACCGCCATGGCGCCGTCAGCGACTGGGTGGTCGATATCACGGCCGCCACGGCCGTGGTGCTGCCGCTGTACTTCCTCTGGCCCGGCATGGCCGCCGCCACGCTGAAGAAGGCGCGCGGCTGATCAGGGCGCCGCGCCGTCGCCGGCGCTCAGCGCCAGGGGCAACTGGCCTTGCCCGGCCGCGGCCCGGCCGGCGATGCGGCGCAAGGCCGCATGCATCTCGCGCCGGCCGTGCGCTCCCGCCGCGCGCGCCGCATCGCGCCGCATTTCCATCAACTGCTCCGACCGTGACAACCTCGTCAAGGCATGCAGGGCCTGGGTCAGCGCATGGCGGGCGCGCATATCGTTCGCCGTGCCCGGCGCACCATACACCGCAATCACCAACTCATTGATCAGCTTGACGCTAGTGGAATCGGAAGCCATTTATTCTCCTGAGATAAGCAGCGGGAAGGACAGCGGGACAGCGCTGACGCTGTGCACATTCGTACAAGAATGTCTTTTATACCAAGCTCGACAATTGAAGCGCTTGATGTATCTCAATGTGAAATAACAAGGATCGAACATCTTTCCTTCCCTGCTCTCTTACTAGCAGTAGTTACGGCCATGCCTGGCATGCGCCATTGACGCTGACCTCCGCCACACCCTGAAAACCGGGTTACCACTTTGTCAGACCAAGAGGAGAACAAGATGAGAGCAAAAAAAACCATGGCGCTGGCCGGCCTGCTGTGTACGCTGGCCGCCTGCAATTCGAATCCGAACAACACCGGCATGAGCAGTACGAATGGCCGCAGCGGTGAAAGCTACAGCAATACGGCCGGGACGGGCAGCACTTCGACCGGAACCGGGACCGGGACCAGCACCAGCAGCACGATGAGCAATGCCGGCACCGGCAGCGCCGACACGCGTACCTCCTCGGCCAATAACGCCATGAACATGGACGGCAGCCAGACGGGTGTCAGCATCGCCTCTGCCACGGTACAGTCGATCGAGCCAGTGCCGCGCGGAATGGATCAGCGCAGCGGCGACATGCAATCCGGCAGTTCCGGCACAGCGGGCAGCACCTCGGGCAATACGCAGTACCGGGTCACCCTGCGCCTGGACGACGGCAGCACACAAACCCTCATGCAAAACTCCCAGCCCAGCTACCAGATCGGCGATCACGTCAAGGTGGTCAACGGCTTGCTGCAGCGCTACTAGGCATACCGCGTCGCCATGCGCGATAGCGTCCGGGGCTGGCGTTCCGGACGCTGAACGCCAGCGCGACACCGCGCCGCCAGCGTTGTGAGACAGGCAAGGCCGGTATTTCATCCGCCTTGCCTGTTGAATTTCATCTGCCTTGCCTGTTGCCTGTTGCCTGTTGCCTGTTACCTGTTGCCTGTTGCCTGTTGCCTGTTGCCTGTTGCCTGTTGCCTGTTGCCTGTTGCCTGTTGCGCCTGTTGCGTGTTGCCTTTTCTTGTCTACGCCTTTCCCTGCCTTTCCCCATTTGCGCCTTTTCCCTGTTTGCGCCTTTTCCCTGTTTGCCTATCCATCCTGCGCCGGGAGCGCCGTTCCTGGCTCCCCCGGCGCAAGCGCCTATTCCACCATGCTCACCTTGCGCCGGCTGGCCGCCAGCCCGGCGATCTGTTCCGCCGCTTTTTTCCCGGCCAGGAAGGCATGGTCGGAATTGTAGTATTCCCATTCGCTGTAGCGCCCCGCCAGCACGATATCCTGCGTGGCCAGCCAGGCCTTCACCAGCGCCACATTGGCGGCCCGCGCGTGGTCGTACACGACATAGGCGTAAGGCATGTCCACCTGGTTGGCAGCCAGCAGCCGGTCGTCGTCGCGCAGCAAGCCCACGGCGATGCAATCGGCCATGCAACGGTCGATCAGGGCTTGCCCATCCAGCGGCAACGGTTTCCAGGGCGAATAACTGATCTCGCACGTCAAGCCAAAGCCGCCCGGCGCATTGCAGTGGGGGCTGGCGTTACCTTGCAGGAAAATGCGGTGGAATATCGTCTCTTCCGGGTAGTAAATCCAGTGTTTCTCGCTGATGTTTTCACGTGCCACGCCCAGGTTGACGCAGCGCACGGAAATATGCCGCAAGGCGTGCGCCGCCGCCCGTACCTGCTGCGGCGCCTGCTCGCCGCTCAGGCGCACCAGTTCCGGCAAGAGCATGGTGCTCAGCAAGTGCTGGTAGCGGAAGCGGCGGCCGTCGGCCAGCACGATTACATGCTGGCGCGGCAGGATCTGCACCACCTCGGCGTTGAGCTCCAGCTGGCCTTGCAGATGCGGCAGGAAGCCCGACATCAATGCCTGGAAACCACCGCGCAAGGGATAGCCGAAGCGGGCATTCGGGCCCATCGGCCTGGCCACCGGTTCGAGCGCGCCCTCGATGATGTCTTCCAGGTTCGGCAACGGTACCCGCCCGCCCAGCCACGACGTTTCCATCTCGGCCAGCGGTACAGTCCATAATTTCTTGTTGTAGGGAATGGCGAAATGGCGGGCGATGCCGCTGCCCCATACCTGATGGATGAACTGCTCGAAATTGAGCCCCGCCTGGGGCGGTGCCGCCACGGCATCGTGCGCCTGTTCCAGCCCCGTGCCGCCGTCGGCGCAGCAGTCTTCCACGGCGCAGGCCCCCGCCGCCGCATGGCCCGACACGGCAGGCGCCTTGCCGTAGCGCGCCTCGATGGCTCCCATGATGCATTCCTTGATGACGGCTGGCGGCAAGCCGTACAGCGCGCCCTGGAAAGGATAGCGCGTGTAGACCTGCTTGCTGTACACCCAGGCTTCGCGGTTTTGCCAGTGCAGGTTGGTGCCCAGCAAGGTGCGGTACATGTCGAGCACATAGTCATCGTTGGAAAACATGATGTGGCCCGCATGGTCGAAAGTGAACCCCCGGTCGACGATGGAGCGGCACCAGCCGCCCACCGTGGCATTTTTGTCCAGCAACAAGGTATCGGCGCCCAGGTGATAGGCGGCGCTCAAGCCCGTCGGGCCGGCACCAATGATGGCGCAGGCCACGGCTTGCGGCGCACCGGGCGGATGCAGGAGGTTGACGCCGGCGCCCGGTGCGGCAGCCTGTGCCGTGCTGACGGCGGGCACCGCCTGGCGGGCCCCCTGCGCCGGCGGCGTCGTGTCGAGCAAGTGGCGCATCTGTTCGACCGTGGCATCCCAGGAGGTACCCTCGACGATGGCGCGCATGCCGGCGGCCATGGCCGCGCGCTGCTCCGGCGTCGCGGCCAGCGCCGCCTCGCAGGCGGCAACAAAGGCATCGGGCGTGTCGGCGATGGCCACGATGCCGCCATACGGCACGGCCACGTCGGTGATCGAAGTGCTAACGATGGGCAACTGCGCCGCCATGTATTCCAGCACCTTGGTAGGACTGATGAAGCGGGTCGCCTCGTTCCGGGCGAAGGGCAGCAGGCACACGTCCCAGCCGGCCAGGAAGTGCGGCAGCGCCTGGTACGGCTGCTGGCCCAGGTAATGGATATTTTGCCGCTGCGGCAGGCTGGCCGGATCGATCTTGAGGATCGGGCCGACGAGCACGATTTGCCAGTCGGGATGGGCATCGGCCAGCGCCGCCACCAGGGCAGGCTCGAAACGCTCGTCGATCACGCCGTAATAGCCCAGCCTGGGACGTCCGATCTCCGCTTGCGCGGGATGGCCGTTGTGGCGGTCCAGCGCCTGTTCGAAGTGCACGGTATCGACGCTGCTGGCGAAGCAATGGACGTTCGCATGGCGCGTGCGTTTCGCCTCGAACAGGCTGGGGCCGCCCGCGAACACCAGTTCGGCGCGCGCCAGCAGGGCCGTTTCGCGCTGCAGTAATTGTCGCGGAGCATTTTTGAATGCGGCCAGTTCATCCATGCAGTCATACACCACCAGGCCCGCGTGCAGGGCCGGCAGCAGCGGCAGCGCCATCGGCGTATAGAACCAGACAATGGGGTCGTCGGCGGGCGTGATCTGGGCCAGCAGCGGTTGCAGCACGGCCAGCTGGTCGTCGTGAAAGCCGGGCGCCCGCACGGCCGTGCGGGGCTGGCACACGGTCACGTTCGGCGCCGGGGTGGACAGCTCCAGCGTGCCCGGCCCGTCATGCCAGACCGGTTCCTCGATGAAGACCACGCGGTAGAACTGAGCCAGCCGCGACAGCAGCTGTTGCGGCCGCTGATACACGAAATTCCAGCGCAGGTGTGAAAAGACGATAATGGTTCGCATGTCAGTTCCTTTCTGCCCCGCCGGGGCAAACGTTGAACAAAGGTGTGCGGTCAGGCGCTGGGCCTGCCGTAGTGCCGCCGCGTAAGGCGGCGAAAGGATGCGCCGCAGCCGCTCCCCTCCCGCCTCTTCCAGGCTGACATCCCACAAGCCGCTGCGGTGCCAGTGGCTGGCATCGTCCCAGTCGGGGCGGTCGATGACGGGATAGATGCAGATACCGCGCAGGTCCGCGCCATGCTGGACGGCCAGCGCCGCCTCGGCGGCCACGTCGCGTATCCAGGCGCCGCGCCCGCTGCCCACGTGGCTCGTTTCCGCCAGCAGCAGCGGCCGCCCATAGCGCCGCCCCACTTCCAGCAATAGCTGATACAGGGGCATGCGGCGCGGCTCGCCCAGGTGCCACCACAGGCGCAGGTTGCTGCCGCTTTCCCACTGGTTGCTGTGGTAGTAGTTCAGGCCGATCAAGTCCAGGTAGCGCGGTGCGCCGCCCAATTCCGGCGCCCGGCGGCCGCACAGCATGTCCCAGGCCTCGAACTGCGAAGCGCGCCAGGCGGCCGCCTGGTCGACCCAGTCCGGCCGTCCCGGCGGCGCGATCACGTGGATCAGGGGATCGCATTGCAGGAAACGCGCATGCGGGCTGACGGCGCGGATGGCGTCGCAGCCGGCCACGGTGGCGCGCACCAGCTGCCGCTTGCCTTCATGACCCGCGTCCGGCCGCTGCATGTTCAGGCACTGGAACATGTGCACCGACAAACCCCAGCTGGTAAACGAGATTTCGTTGACGGGCGAATACACGGGCTTGCTGCCCGCATAGGGCGCGAGAAACTGCGCCGCCGCCCTGCAGTAGCGGGCAAAGCGCGGCACGAAGTCCGGCGAGAACAGGTCGACGTCGGGCGGCCAGCCGTAGTGGCAGAAGGTCCAGTTGACCTGCAGCCCCAGTTCCCGCGCCACGGCGGCGCGCTCCTCGATGCAGGAAAAATCGAAACGGCCATCGCGTTCGGCCAGGCGCCAGCCTATGCTTTCGCGCACGCTGCGGATACCGAACTGGCGCAGCAGCAGATAGTCTTCGCGCACCCTGTCCAGGTGGCCCGTGGCGCGGTTCATGTCCAGCGCCTGGCCGCCGTGCGTGACGTGGTCGGCGCCCTCGTAGCCCGCCTGCCAGTAAGTCAAAAACGGCGCTGCCGCGCCATCGGTATCGGCCATGCCTGCTCCTGTTAATGTAGGGACCAGATGAAACTTGTCAGGCCCGGCTTGCGTTCAATTGAGCCGGATATTGCGGGTGGCCGCGCTGAGCAGTTCCAGCGCGGCCTTCGGCGTTCGGTCCGCCGTCAGCAGGCCATTGGTTTCCTGGAACGTGTCGGCGAACTGCGTGTAGCAAAAGCCGCTGAACATTTGCGCCGTATTGACGACCGTCATCAGGCGCCGGTACAGGTCGAGGAAGGCCGCCTCGTTCCCGACGCGCGCATAGCCCCAGGTATCGGTTTCCCCCTGCTCCCGGTCAAAGGCGATGCCGCCAAATTCCGTGAGGACGATGGGCTGGCCCCGGTGCGGAAAACCGTCGAGCGTGAGGATGCGTCCGCCCGGGCGGCGCTGGTCGAACAAGGTGGTGCGGGCCGAATCGCTGATCGCATAGCGCGCCTGCAGGCGTTCCGGATCGCAGTCGTAGTCGTGGATGCCGAGGATGTCGGTGGCCGACGCTTCCCAGCCGTCGTTGCCGATCACGGGCCGCGTGGGATCGAGCGTGCGCGTCAGGTGGTACAGCGCCTCGACGGCGTTGCGGTGGGCCTGGATGGCCGTCAGGTTGGGCACGCCCCACGATTCGTTGAACGGCACCCAGACGAGAATACACGGGTGGCTGTAGTCGCGTTCGATCACGTCCGTCCATTCGCGCACCATGCGCGTGATGGCCTTGCCGGAAAAACGGTAAGTGGACGGCATTTCTTCCCACACCAGCAAGCCCAGGCGGTCGGCCCAGTACAGGTAGCGCGGGTCCTCGATCTTCTGGTGCTTGCGCACGCCGTTGAAACCCATGGCCTTGGCCAGTTCCACGTCGTGCCGCAAGGCCGCATCGGAAGGCGCCGCCAGCAGGGTGTCGGGCCAGTAACCCTGGTCCAGCACCAGGCGCAGCGGATACGGCCGGCCATTGAGCATGAAGCGGTCGCGGTTGATCGCCACCGAGCGCAGCGCCGTGTACGACCTGACCGTGTCGAGCAAGGCGTCGCCATGCCGCAGCGTGACTTCGGCATCGAGCAGGATGGGCCGCTCCGGGCTCCACAGCAGTTCGTTGCGCGAATCGTCGATGCCGGGATCGGACAGGGCGATCTTGCGGCTCGCTTCGTTTTCGATCAGCTTGTACTGGTCGTCGGCCAGCAGATTGTCGCCATGCCAGATGCGCACGCCCACGATGAGATCGTCGTGCAGCTCGCCCATGGCGAACACGTCGCAGCCGATTTCATAGCCCTCGAACACGGGCGTCCAGCGCAGCTTGCCGATGTAGGTGGTGGCCACGCGCTCGATCCACACGCTTTGCCAGATGCCTGTGGTGCGCGGATACCAGATGGAATGGGGCAGCAGTTGCCAGTCCTGCTTGCCGCGCGGCTTGGCCAGGTCGTGCGGATCGTCCTCGACGCGCACCGTCAGCACCTGCGGCCCGTCGGCCAGCAGGGCATGGCTGATGTTGGCGACAAACGGCGTGTGGCCTCCCTCATGCTCGGCCACCACGTGACCGTTCAGCCAGACCTTGGCATGGTAGTCGACGGCGCCGAAATGCAGCAGCACGCAGGGTCCGCCCGGCTGCAGCAGGAAGTCGCGCTGATACCAGCATACGCGGTGAAAACCGCGGTCGCCCACGCCGCTGGCCTGCGATTCCGGCGGAAACGGCACGATGATCTCGTGCGTCCAGCCGATGCCGCCGTCGGGCAGGCGGTAGCGCCGTTCATTGTCGAAGGTGAAACGCCAGGCGCCGTTCAGCGATTGCCAGTTCTCGCGCACCATCTGCGGACGGGGATAGGCAAAGCCGCCCGCGCCAGGCAGGGCAGTACCGGCCAGGCCGTCATTCGTATGGGGTGGGGAGAGATGGTCATCGAGCATGCCAATTGGATGCATGCGGCATGGGGCAAGTTCCGCCGTATGGGGCTTGGGCGGTGATGCATGAGCAGGATCAAACCATGCTCAGTCGAGCGGAACCAGCATGCGTGCGTGGCGTCCCAAAGCGTTAAAGCGCTGTACCACCGTACGCCCCGCGCTGGCCGCGCATTGCTTGCGGCACAGGGCCACGCAAGCGCCGCCAAAACCGGCGCCCGTCAGGCGCGCGCCGTACACGGCCGACTGCGCCGACAGCAGCGCCACCAGCGCATCGAGCACCGGCAGCGACACCTCGTAATCGTCGCGCAGGCTGGCGTGCGACTGCGCCATCAGCTGGCCGAAGCGCACGGGACCATGCTGGCCGCAAGCCTGCAGCACGCGCAGGTTTTCGCTGACCACGTGGCGCGCGCGGCGGCGGTACGGCTCGGGCAAGCCTTCCACCACGGAGGGCTCGCGCACGTCGCGCAGTGCCGCCACGCCCAGCAGGCGCGCCGCCTGTTCGCACTCGGCGCGCCGCACGTTGTAGGCGCTGCCGGCCAGAGTGCGCGGCACGCCGCTGTCGATGACCAGCACCTCGCTGTCATGGGGCAGCGCCAGCAGTTCATGGCGCAGGGTGCGTGCGTCGAGCAGCAGCATGTGATGTTCGTCGGCCAGACTGCATGCCATTTGGTCCATCACGCCGCAATTGACCTGCGCGTAGCGGATTTCCGCCTGCTGCCCCATCAGCGCCAGCGACACGTCATCGATCTGCAGTCCCAGCAACTGGCGCAGCGCGCGCAGCATGGCGATCTCCAGCGCGGCGCTGCTCGACAGGCCGGCGCCCGGCGGCACGTCCGAATCGATATGGCCGCGCACGGCCGGCACCGCGACGCCGCGCTCCTCGAGCAGGCGTATGCAGCCTTCCAGGTAGCGGCCAAAGCCGGGCGGTGCGGCGCTCTGGCGCTCGAAACGCACGAGTTCGTCAAGGGTGGCGGAATAGAACTGGTGGTGCCCGTCGGCGGCCAGCGCCAGCATCACCCGCGTGCGCTGCGGCGTGGCGCACGGCAGCATGTAGCCATCGTTGTAGTCCGTATGCTCGCCCAGCAGGTTGACCCGTCCGGGCGCCGAGGCCGCCACCACGGGGACGGCGCCGAAATACGCGTCGGGGGTGATCATTGCACTTCCAGGGTCAGCGGACGCCGCCGTCCCTGCACCGTTGCCGCCGGCCAGTCGGGATCGCAAGTCAGGTTGTGCAGGCGCCCGCCGCTGAGCAGGAAAGTGTCTTCCACCATGCTGCCGGGCAGGCTGGGATGGAAGGCCACGGCCATGCCGTCCTTCAGGGCGATTTCCGTATGCGCGCCGGCGGCCACCTCGGGCGCGCGGTAGCCGGCGATGCCGCCCTGCCGGAATTCCTGCACCGTATCGGGCTGGCCCGCATAGGCATAGGCGCTATCGAGCGCGTGATACACCATGCTCAGCGCATGCCCCGCCACGCAGGCATCGAGCGCCACCGCTTCGAGCGCCAGGATGGCCGCGTCGGCTTCGCCGATGCCGTCGCGCGCGGGACGGAAACGGCGCTGGCGGCTCAGGCTGGCGCACAGGCCGAAACCTTGCGCGCACAGCGCCAGCACGGCCCGTTCGCCCAGCGGCGACGCAGCGGGCGGCGCGCGCCGGTAGCGCTCGAAGCGCTCGGCGCCGGCCGCCAGCACGTACACGGCATGCAGGCCGCGCGACCACAGGGCGCGGGCGCAGGCGCCGGCCAGCTCCTGCTCGCTCCAATCGGGCCGCGCGGCGCGCAGCGCCTCGCTGGCGGCAGCGGAGGCCAGCCGCCCCACTTCGCGGTAGCGCGCCTGTTCCGGCGCCAGCAAGGGCAAGCGCTCCTCGCGCAGGGCGACGGGCAGGCAGCGCTCGTGCAGCCCGGGCCGGTCGCACAGCACGGGCCTCCCCTGCGCCGCATGCTGCACGAAATGCTCGCGCAATTCGGCCAGCCGGGGCTGCATCCACGGCGTCACTTGCCAGGTCCAGCAGCCGCGCACCTCTTCCTGGCGCAGCCGCTGCGCCTCGGCCGCATCGGTCAGGATGTAGGCCGCATCGCGCGTGACGAGCACCTCTGCACAGCCGCACTCGGCCGTCTGGCAGGTGCTGCCCGACGCGCCGGCCGTGGCCCAGGCGAACCAGTCCACGCCGCGCAGGCGCAACGCGCCGGCCTTTTCCTGTTCCAGCCAGCCACGCATCTGCGCCAGTTTGTGCGCAATTTCCAGTTCGACATTCCAGTTCATGCGATTTCCTCTGCCATTTCCCATGCCACGCGCACTTGCTGCAGCTGCCGCGCCGATTCCTCGGGCAGGGCATCCATGGCGTACATGCCGGCGGCCAGCTCGGTGCCGGCCAGATATTTGAGCCGTTCGCGCGTGCGGTACGGCGGATAAAACTGTGCGTGCAGCTGCGTTTCCGGATGCGCGCGGCCGTCCGGCGGCGCCTGGTACCAGGCCATCAGATAAGGCATGGCGCGCTGCCACAAGCCGTCGTATTTCAGCAGCACGGTCTTGAGGGCGCGCGCCAGGTCGTCGCGCTGCAATGCCGACAAGGCCGCGAAGCTGTCCGTCTGCTGCAGCGGCATCACCCACGCTTCATACGGATAGCGGGCGCAGGCGGGCACAAAGGCGATCGCCTCCGGTCCCAGGTACAGCAGGCGCGCGCCGCCATCGGCTTCGCGCCGCGCCATGTCCACCAGCAGGGCCTGGCCATGGCTGGCGAAATATGCGTGTTCCTGCTCCAGCATGCGCGCCGGCACGGGCGGCACAAAGGGGTAGGCATAGATCTGGCCATGCGGATGGTGCAGGGTCACGCCCACTTCCGCGCCGCGGTTCTCGAACGGCAGCACGTACGCGATGCCTGGCCGGCTGGCCAGCTGTGCCGTGCGCTCCCCCCACACCTGCAGCAACAAGGCGATGTGGCCGGGCGCCAGCGTGCCCAGCGAGGCGCCGGCATCCTGCGCGAACACCACCACTTCGCAATGGCCGCGGGCGGGCGCCGTGGCGACCGTCAAGTCGGGCGGATCATGGGCATGCGGCGCCAGGGTGGGAAAGCGGTTGTCGAAGACGGCGATATCGTAGTCGCCGGCAGGCAATTCCGTCGGCTGCGCGGCATCGCGCGTGGGCGCCAGCGGGTTGTACCGGGCCGGCGGCAGGAAGGGGCGGCCCTGGCGGTAAGCCGCATACGCCACCCATTCGCCGCGCAAGGGATGCCAGCGCAAGTGCGGATTGGCCTCCTGCGGCTCGGGGAAGGGACTCGGTGCAACGCCGGCGACGACGATGGGACGCCGGCTGTACAGGCTCAGCTGGCGCCCGTCGGGCTTGGCAAGTTGCTTGCAATACATGATGTTTCACAATCTTAAGACGCGAATTCTTAAGACTGGCACTGGCAACAAAAGTTCCACAGTCTGCAAATATTTACCAGGTTTGCTCAACACCGGTTTCCCGTCGTGACGAGTTTTTTACCGATCAGTACGCAAATTCCCGATTCGCATTATCATGTGCACAGCCTGTCATCCCTGCCGCTTTCAAGGCCGACCCTATTGTCGTCAGGGGATAGACAAATCGTCCATTGTGATTTTCCACCACGTCCCGATATCGCTACCATGATTCCATTTTCCATACTCGACCTCGCGCCCATCGCCGAAGGCAGCAACGCCAGCCAGTCGTTCAAGAACACGCTGGACCTGGCGCAGCACGGCGAACGCTGGGGCTACAACCGCTACTGGCTGGCCGAACACCACGGCATGCCCGGCATCGCCAGCGCCGCCACGGCCGTCGTCATCGCCCATGTGGCGGCCGGCACCAAGACCATCCGCGTGGGCGCGGGCGGCGTGATGCTGCCGAACCACTCGCCGCTGGTCATCGCGGAACAGTTCGGCACCCTGGAAGCGCTGCACCCGGGCCGCATCGACCTGGGCCTGGGCCGCGCGCCCGGCTCCGACCAGACGACGGCGCGCGCCCTGCGCCGCGACCTGCAGTCCGACGCGGAACAGTTTCCGCAGGACGTGCTGGAATTGATCGACTATATGTCCGACGAGCCGCGCCAGCGCGTGCTGGCCGTGCCCGGCAAGGGCGCGAAAGTGCCTGTATGGATACTCGGGTCGAGCCTGTTCGGCGCCCAGCTGGCCGCCCACCTGGGCTTGCCGTATGCGTTCGCCTCGCACTTCGCGCCGCAAATGATGATGCAAGCCGTGGCCTATTACCGCGAACACTTCAAGCCGTCGAAGCAATTGGCAAAACCGTACGTGATGCTGGGCTTTAACGTCTTCGCCGCCGACACGGATGCCGAGGCGCACTTGCGCGCCACGTCGATGCAACAGGCATTCGTCAACCTGCGCACGGGCCGCCCGTCCCGTCTGCAACCGCCCGTGCCCGGCTACCTGGAGCAACTGGGCCCGCAGGAACGCGCCATGCTCGATTCCGTCCTGTCCTGCACGGCCATCGGCGCGCCGGACACGGTGAAGGCGAAAATGGCCGCCTTCATCGCCGAAACGGGCGCCGACGAACTGATGATCACCTCGCAAATCTTCGAGCACCAGCACCGCCTGCGCTCGTATGAAATCACGGCGCAAGTGCATGCGGAGCTGGCGCGCGCGCAGTAACTTCACTGTCTTCCTCGGTATTTCCCCAAATACCCTTTTCCCGGCCGTCGGCAACGATCGCCGGGATTTTTTTGCTCGCGTCCAGTCACAAAATCGGCCGCGCCCGGCAAGAAATGCGCAGCCCCGCTATCATGCTCATCCAAAAGCATCATTCCAAGAAAGTTGTACCGCATGAAATCCGCACCATCGAATGTCGACGCCAGCACCCTGCTGAGCTCCACCCGCATCCTGTTGTTCGCCCTGTCCGCCGGCGTGCTCGTCGCCAGTCTGTACTATGTGCAGCCGCTCACGTCCATGCTGGCCGCCTCGTTTGGCGTGAGCGTGCCGCAAGCGGGCTACCTGGTCACGGCCACGCAGATCGGCTATGTGCTGGGCATCGTGTTTTTGGTCCCCCTCAGTGACGTACTGAACCGCCGCCAGTTGCTGACGTGGATGCTGATTGCCAAGATCGGTGCCCTGTTGCTGGCCGCCACCAGCCAGAACATCATCGTCTTTGCCGTCGCCAGCGTCTTGATGGGGATCACGGCCAGCGCCTTGATGGTGGTCACGGCCATGGTGGCTTCGTATGCGCCCGACCACAGCCGGGGCCGCATGGTGGGCACCGTCATGACGGGTTTATTATTGGGCATCTTGCTGGCGCGTACCGTCTCCGGTACCGTGTCGCAGATCAGCGGTGGCTGGCGCACCGTCTACGTGCTGGCCGCCATCGTCGTGGCCGCCCTGCTCGTCATGCTGCGCCGCATCCTGCCGAACGAAGCGCCGCGTGGCACGCTGCAGTACGGCAAGCTGATGGCTTCCCTGGCCGACATCATCCGCCAGGAACCGTTGCTGCGCCAGCGCGCCCTGTTCTCGGGCCTGGGCCTGGGCACCTTCAGCGTGTTCTGGACGGGCCTGACCTTCCTGCTCAGCGGCGCGCCGTACCACTATTCGGAAATGCAGATCGGCCTGTTCGGCCTGGCGGGCGCCACAGGCGCCTTTGCCGCCAACACGGCGGGCCGCATGGCCGACCGCGGCTATGCGCGCCAGGCCACGTGGCTGCTGGCCGTCGCCTCGATCGCGGGCTGGGCCCTGATCGGCTTCGGCGCCCATTCGCTGGCGCTGCTGTTGATCGGTATCGTGCTGCTGGACATGGGCGTGATGGGTTTGCAAGTGACGCACCAGTCCATCATCTATAAACTGGCTCCGCATGCGCGGGCGCGGGTCACCACTGTCTTCATCGCGGGCGGCTTCATCGGCGCCTCGGCTGGCTCCGCGCTGGCCAGCGCCAGCTTCGCCGCTGGCGGCTGGCCCGCCCTGTGCATGGTCGGCGGCGCCATGCCGCTGTTGCTGCTGATCGTGTGGAGCAAGTACCGGCATACGCAGCGCAGGCTGGAACGGGCGGCTTGATCCGGCGCTGCGGGGCTGCGGCGCAAACAATGTTGTCGGGTTACGCGCTGGCGCGCTAACCCGACCTACGCACTTGCTCCAAGCGAACAGGCGTAGGTCGGATTAGCGGGACCGCCGAGGCGCGGCGAGGCCGCGCGTAATCCGACAACGTTGTTTGCACAGACCACGTCTTATTTCGCGGCCGGCCCGCGCGCCTTGCCAAACGCATCGCCCGCCTTCCAGGCCGGCATTCTGGCCGCATTCGCCACGGCTTGCCCCAGGTTCAAGGTGAATTGCGCCTGCTGCGTCATGCCGGACAGATCCCAGCTGGCGTCGTACTCATCGGTCACCTGATGGTAGCGGGGGCCGTAGGCGGCCGCCTTGGCTTTCGACGCGGCCACGTCCTTGATGTACTCGCGTCCGCCATTGATGGAAAACGCGGGTACGCCCGCCTTGGCAAAGCTGAAATGGTCGCTGCGGAAATAGCCGCCGGCCAGGTCGGGACGCGCAGCCGCAATGTGCATGCCCATGGCTTTCGCCACCGTGGCGGCCATCGCCCCCAGCTCCGTGCGCTCGCTGCCCTGCGCGCCGATGTCATGCGTGGCGCCGACGAAGTTCAGGCTGTCGAGGTTCAGCGCGGCGGCCGTCTTGTCCAGCGGCCACAGCGGATCGGCCGCGTAGGCGGCGCTGCCCAATAGCCCCTGCTCTTCGGCCGCCACCCACAGGAAGATCTGCGTGCGCTTCGCCGGCTTTTTCACCGCTTCCTGCGCCATGGCCAGCAAGCCGGCAATGCCGGAAGCGTTGTCGACGGCGCCGTTGTAAATCGTGTCGCCAGAGTCACCTTGCTTGCCCAGATGATCCCAGTGGCCGCTGTAGATGACGGCTTCATCTTTCAATGTCGGGTCGGTGCCCGGCACCATGCCGGCGATATTGAATTGCTCCACCTTGCGCACGATGGACTTCATCTCGCCCGACAGCTTGGCGTTCAAGGCGACGGCCTGGAAATCCTTGCTTTCCGCCTTGGCGCGCAAGGCGTCCAGGTCCTGGCCGCCCGCCGCAAACAGCCGGCGCGCCGCGTCTTCCGCGATCCAGCCCTGCAGGGGCGTACCGGCAGTGCGATCGGCCAACTGGAAGCGTTCGCTGCCGCTCCAGCTGTTCTGCACGACGCTCCAGTGGTACGAGGCCGATGGTTTCGTGTGGATCAGCAATACGCCCGCCGCGCCCTGGCGCCTGGCTTCCTCGAATTTATAGGTCCAGCGGCCGTAATAGGTCAGCGCCTTGCCGGCAAAGCGGTTCGGATCAAGCGCAGTCGGCTGCGGGTCGTTGACCATCATGACGACGATCTTGTTTTTGACATCGACGCTCTTGAAATCATTCCAGCCCTCTTCCGGCGCCGTGATGCCGTAGCCGACGAAGACGAGCGGCGCGTCGAAGGTGTGGGCGGCAACGGAGTCGCCCGTGGCCCAGACCCAGTCGGGGCCGAACGCCAGCGGCACGGCCTTGCCGCCGGCCACCGCCTGCAGGCTGCTCTCGGCAGGCAGCGACTTCACGCCGGCGATCCGCACGCTCTGGCGGTAGCTGTTGCCGCGCACGGGTTGCAGTCCGGCCATCTGCGCCTGGGTTTCCAGGTACGCCACCGTCAAGTCGGCGCCGCGCTGGCCCGTGCCCCGGCCTTCAAGCAAATCGTTGGACAGGAAGGCCAGGTGGGCGCGCAAGGGCGCTTCCTGCACCACGGGCAAACCGGTAGCGGCCTGGGCGGAAAACGCCAGCGCAGTCAAGGCCAGGGAAGAAAACAGCTTCTGCATAAGATCCTTTGGATAAGAGGAGACATTCAGTCCGGCGGATGGCCGGGCCGGCGATTGTATGCCATGGGGCAGGCGCGGCAAAATGCGGACGAAAAAAATCCCCGCGGCAAGGCGGGGATGTCATGGCCGAGTAAATTACACGAGCAAGGCGGCCGCCAGCGATTCGATCTCTTCGGCCGATTCCTCGAGTATCGTGTGCAGAGTGCTGCCGCCGATGCCGAAGTCGATCTTCGCCGCCGCCTGGCGCCGCGCGGCGCTTTCCGGCGGGTGCAGGGGCGAGCCGACGGGCGACAGATCGTTGGCCAGCACCAGGGTCGCGCCCAGGGTGCGGGGCGGGAACGTGCTGCCGCCGTGCCACATGCCTTCCACGGCCTGCAAGACCATGTCCGGCACTTGCAGCTGGCGCAGCACGCCGCGGCCGATCAGCTTTTCGCCGTATTCGATCCAGTCTTCGGTATTGTCGTCGAGCAGGCCCGGATATTCCTCGGCGCGCGACAGCAGATAAAAGCCGCCCACCTCGTGCACGATGGCGGCAAACATGGCCGTTTCCACGTCCACGTGCGTGACTTTCCGGGCGATCACCTGGCTCAGCGCGGCCACGTGGGCCGTATGTTCCCACAGCCTGGCCGCCTTGGCGCGCAATTGCGGGTCCGTGATCTGGCTGCCCAGCTGGCGCACGATGACGGACGCCACCATCGATTTCAAGGTGGCAAAGCCCAGGCGCGAAACGGCTGCGCGCACATTGGCAATTTCATTGCCGGAACGGTTGTAGGCGGCCGAGTTGGCCAATGCCACGACCCGCGCCGACAGCAGCGGCTCGGCCATGACCATGCGGGCGGCCGCTTCGATATGGCAATCGGGGTCGTCCAGCGCTTCCTGCAGCTTCAAGGTGGCCTTGACGTTGGCGGGGAACGTCAGCTCACCCTTGCTCGCTTGCAACGCGATAATCTTGAATACTTCCAGTCTGTCCATGGGTCAATCTCCGGTACGGGCCTATTAGGCTCTGCTGTGTGGGTGGGCCGGGAACGCGCATGTATCCCCGGCCCTGCTCCCGTTTCCGGCAATATTACAGCAAGTTTATACGCAACCCTATTACTTTCCGGAAACTTTCCCTGCCACGCCTTCGACAAAATAATCCATCTTCGTCAGCGCCGCATCGTCGAGCACGCCTTTGTCCAGGCGCACCTTGCCATCGTTATCCTTGATCGGCGCGCTGAAAGGATTGAGCTTACCAGCAACCAAGTCTTTCTCGCGCGCCAATACAAACTGTTTCACGTCGGCGGGCACGGCCGCATTGATGCCTTCCAGCTTGACCATGCCATCCTTGATGCCGCCCCAGGTGCTGCTGGACTTCCACGTGCCGTCCAGCACGGCCTGCGCCTGCTTCGTGTAGTAGTCGCCCCAATGGTGGGTGACGGCGGCCAGCTGCGCCTTCGGCCCGTACTTTTTCATGTCCGAGTGGTAGGCGATCGCATACTTGCCCTTCTCTTCCGCCGCCTGCACCACAGCGGTCGAGTCCGTGTGGTGGGTGACTACGTCGGCGCCCTGGCCGATCAGGGTGATGGCCGCGTCGCGTTCCTTGCCCGGGTCGAACCAGCTATTGACCCACACCACTTTCACTTCCGCCTTCGGATCGACGCTACGCATGCCGCGCGTGAAGGCGTTAACTCCCTGCAACACTTCCGGGATGGGGAATGCCGCCACGTAGCCGGCCACGTGGGTCTTGCTCATCTTGCCCGCCAATACGCCAGCCAGATAGCGGCCTTCGTAGAAACGGGCATTCGTGTTGGCCACGTTGACGGCCGTCTTGTATCCCGTCAAATGAATGAACTTCACATTAGGAAATTGTTTCGCCACTTTCAAGGTGGGATTCATGTAGCCGAACGAAGTCGTGATGACCAGCTTGCTGCCCGTTTGCGCCAGGTCGCGGATCACGCGCTCCGCATCGGCGCTCTCCGGCACGTTTTCCACAAACCTGGTGCTGATCTTGTTGCCCAGCGCCTTTTCCATCTCCTTGCGGGCCTGGTCGTGCTGGGTGGTCCAGCCCGCGTCGCCGATGGGGCTGATGTAAACAAAACCGACATTCAATGGAGCGGCGGCCGGCGCGGCGGCCATGGCAGGCATGGCGGACATCAGCGTGGCACTGCAAACGGCGGCGCATAGTAATTTCTTGGACATGGTTTTCCTTGTGGTGAGTGATTAATTTCCGGGATTGAAATTTTTCCCCAGCGAAGCGGGCATGTTGAGCTTGATGTAATTGGCATTGCTGGAAATGAGCACGAGCACAAAGATGGCTGCCAGATACGGCAGCATCGACAGCAGCTGCGACGCGACGGGCACGCCCAGCGCCTGCGCGTGGAACGTCAATATCGTGATGCCGCCGAACAAATAGGCGCCGCCCACCACGCGCGCGGGGCGCCAGGTGGCAAAGGTGGTCAGCGCGAGCGCGATCCAGCCCCGTCCCGCCACCATGCCCTCGACCCACAGCGGCGTGTACACGAGCGACAAAAACGCGCCGGCCAGGCCGCAGCAGGCGCCGCCGAACAGCACGGCCGCCAGGCGGATGCGCCGCACGGGATAGCCGAGCGCATGCGCGGACGCTGGCGACTCGCCCACGGCGCGCAGCACCAATCCTGCCCGCGTGCGGTACAGAAACCACGCGATGGCCACGCACAGCAAGAGCGACAGATACACCATCGGATGCTGGCGGAACAGGGCCGGCCCCAGCACGGGAATGTCTTCCAATAAAGGGATGCCGAAGCGGCCGTTCTGCAGGCTGTTGCCCACATACTTCAGGCCGATGTACGTGGACGCGCCCGCGCCGAACAGCGATAAAGCCAGACCCGTCGCGTACTGGTTCGTGCCCAGCCACACGGTCAGCCAGGCAAAGAAGCCCGACAGGACCATGCTGGCGCCCGCCCCCGCCAGAAAGCCCAGGGTGGGGCTGCCCGTGTTGACGGCCACGGCAAAGCCCGTGATGGCCGACACCAGCATCATGCCTTCCGCGCCCAGGTTCACCACGCCCGCCTTTTCATTCACCAATAAACCGAGCGCGGCGAGCATCAGCGGCGTGCCCGCATTGATGCTGGCGGCGATCAAGGGCGCTATCGTCAGGGCCAGGTTATCCATGTTTTCTCCAGCGCAGTTTGTATTGGATCAGCACGTCGCAGGCGAGCAAGGCGAACAGCAGGATGCCCTGGAACACGCCCGTAATCGCACTGGGCAAACCGAGGCGCGACTGCGCCAGTTCGCCGCCGATATAGAACAGGGCCATGACGAAGCTGGAAAAGAGTACGCCGACCGGATGCAGCCGCCCCACGAAGGCGACGATGATGGCGGCAAAGCCGTAGCCGGGCGAGACCGTGGGCGTGAGCTGCCCCATCGGTCCCAGCACTTCGCAGGCGCCCGCCAGGCCCGACAGGGCGCCACAGATCAGCAAGGACGACCACAAGGTCTTACGCGAGGAAAAGCCCGCATAGCGGGCGGCGGCCGGCGCCATGCCGCCCACGCGCAGGCGGAAACCGGCAATGCTGCGCGACAGATACAGCCAGCCGCCCAGCGAGGCCAGCAAGGCAAACACGATTCCCACGTGCAAGCGTGTGTCGCTGATCACCATCGGCAACAGCAAGCCGTCGGACAGCAGTTTCGACTGGGGAAAATTGAACCCTTCCGGGTCGCGCAGCACGCCATACACGAGATAGCTGAGCAGCAATTGCGCGATGTAGACGAGCATCAGCGAGACGAGGATTTCGCTGGCATTGTAGCGGTCGCGCAGCCACGCCACCAGGCCCGCCCACGCCATGCCGCCCGCCATGCCGGCCAGCAGGGAAATGCCGATGAGGGCCGCGCCGCCCACGCCGTCATCGAGGTACAAGGCGGCCGCGCCGCCGCAGATGGCGCCCAGGGTCAGCTGCCCTTCCGCGCCGATGTTATAGATGTTGGCGCGAAAGCAGATGGCCAGGCCGACGGCGATCAGCAGCAAAGGCGCCACCTTGATACCCAGCTCGGACCAGCCATGCGCGTCGCGCAAAGGTTCGACGAAGAAGACGGCCAGGCCCGCCAGCGGGTCATGGCCCAGCGCGATAAACAGCAAGGCGCCGCACAGCACGGTCAACAGCACGGCCAGCACGGGCGACAGCCACGACATGAGGCGCGACGGTGCAGGACGGGCTTCCAGGCGCAAGGCAAACTTAGCCATGGGCAGCCTCCTGCGGCCACAGCCCGCTCATCCATTGCCCAACGAGATCCACGCTGGCCTCGCCCACGTCCAGCGACGGTGAAATCTTTCCTTTTGCCATCACCAGCAGGCGGTCGCTGATGTCGAACAACTCATCGAGTTCCTCCGACACGATGAGCAAGGCACAGCCAGCGTCGCGCAGCGCCAGCAGTTCGGCGCGGATTTGCGCGGCCGCGCCCACGTCCACGCCCCAGGTCGGCTGCGCCACCACCAGCACCGTGGGTTCGCGCATGACTTCGCGTCCGACTATGTATTTCTGCAAGTTGCCTCCAGACAAGCTGCGCGCCAGCGCCTGCGGCCCGCCTGCCTTCACCTGGAAGCGGGCAATGATGGCGGCTGCCCGCTGCGCGATCGCGCCACGGCGCAGGAAGCCGTGGCGGATGGTGGCGGGGGTCTGCAAGCTCAATAAGACGTTGTCGGCCAGCCCCATGTCGGGCACGGCGCCGCGCCCCAGCCGTTCTTCCGGCACGAAGCCGAAACCGAGGGCGCGCCGGCGGCCCGGCGGCAAGCGGCCGGCAGGCGTGCCGTTCAGCACGATGCTGGCCGGAGCCGCGCGCAGGTCCTCGCCCGACAGGGCGGCCAGCAATTCCTGCTGGCCATTGCCGGACACGCCAGCGATGCCGACAATCTCGCCCGCGCGCACGTCGAAATGGATGTCGATCAATTGCGTGGCGAACGGGTGGCTCTTCGGCAAATGCAGATTGCGCACGCTCAACATGGCGGCGCCGGGCGTGCGCGCGACGCGCGTGACGGCGGGCGGCTCCGCGCCGATCATCATGCGCGACAGGCTGGCCGCCGACTCTTGCGAGGGATCGCACACGCCCGCGTTCTTGCCGGCGCGCACCACAGTGCACGTATGGCACAGGGCGCGGATCTCGTCGAGCTTGTGGCTGATGTACAGGATGCTGCAGCCTTCGGCCGCCAGCAGGCGCAGGGTAGCGAACAGCTTTTCCACGGCGCCCGGCGTCAGCACGGACGTCGGCTCATCGAGGATCAGCAGTTGCGGCTTGGCCAGCAAGGCACGCACGATTTCCACGCGCTGGCATTCGCCGACGGAAAGCGTGTGCACGTGGCGCTGCGGTTCCAGGTCCAGGCCGTACTGGCGCGCTGTGTCTTCGATGCGCTGGGCCAGCTCCGCCATGTTGGTGCCGGCGGGCAAGCCGAGGGCGATGTTTTCCGTGACCGTCAAGGTATCGAACAGCGAAAAGTGCTGGAACACCATGGCGATGCCCAGCGCGCGCGCGGCCGACGGGTTGGCGATCTCGACCTCGCGGCCATTCCACACGATGCGCCCGCCATCGGGCTGCACAGCGCCGTAGATGATTTTCATCAAGGTCGATTTGCCGGCGCCGTTTTCGCCGAGCACGGCGTGAATTTGTCCGGGCGCGACGGTGAGGTCGATGCCGTCATTGGCCACCACGGCCGGATAGCGCTTGCTGATGTCGTGTAATTCCAGGCGTGCCGTCATTGTTTTTTTCATGCCTCGCTGCGGGGTCGCCGGCATGGTCGCCGGTGGAAAAATTCAAGCTCTTGTCTCTATCGTATCGGCATCCGCGGCGCTTGGGGGATGGTGTGGCGGCGCGCATTTCTATTTCCACAAAAAAACAACACCTGTATACAATTTTGAAAAAAATTATCAGCTTTACAGCGGCCGCCTTGCCCCGCAAGGCTGAGAAGGTGCGATGATTATATGCAAGAACTGATAGTAAGTATGCAGATAAGACATATCGCCCAGCGCGGCGCTTCTCGCATCATGGATTGAACGGCGCGCAATGCCACACCGCAGCGCGACATGCGCGCCAGTGGGTTCCCCCCTGCGCCCAGCCATCCCAGTTCCCGTTTTCCAACACCGCCATCAGGAGCCGAAAGTGCCAAAAAACCTACCTTGTCTGTTGCTCTGCCTCACTACCACCCTCGGCGTGGGCGCGACCGCCCAGGCTGCCGAATGGAGCGATACCGCGCTGAGCTGGCGCGCCGGCAATGACTACCGCGAGCCGTTCAACCCGGACGACATCAAGAAAAACATCTTTGCCATCACGCACGCCAGCGGCTACAAATACGGCAGCAACTTCGTCAACCTGGACTTCCTGATGTCCGACAGCAAGGACCCCGGCGCACTCGGTAAAACGTCCGGCGCGCAAGAGGCCTACCTGGTGTACCGCAACACCATCGACATCGGCAAGGTGCGCGGCAGCGACATCAAGTTCGGCCCCGTGCGCGGCGTCGGCGTGACCCTGGGCTTCGACGTCAACACGAAGAATGACGTCGGCTACAACTCGCGCAAGCGCATGCTGGTGGCCGGCCCCACGCTGATGTGGGACGTGCCCGGCTTCTTCAACACCAGCCTGCTGTTGCTGCGCGAAAGCAATGCCCCCAGCGGCGCCTTCCCGCCCATCTCGCAAGTGACGGGCCGCTACACGTATAAAACGCACGCCATGCTGACGGGCGCCTGGGCCATCCCCTTGTCGCCGCTGTTCTCGTTCGAAGGTTTCTTCAACCTCATCGATTCCAAAGGCAAGGATGAAGTGGGGCGCGACACGGCCGTGGAAACGAATATCGACATGCAAGTGATGTACGACGTGGGCGCGGCCCTGGGCAGCGCCAAGAACACCTTCCGCGTGGGCCTCGAATACCAGTACTGGAAGAACAAGTTCGGCAACTCGCCCGCCACCACGGGCAACGTGGGCCAGACGGCGAAGACGCCGATGATACGCGCGGAATACCATTTCTAAGAATCATTGTCACGTATCAACACCCACCGTCGCGCCTGATGCCAGCATGAAGCTTTCCTGCTGGCGGAGAGCGCGACCGTGGAACAACTGCTGCCGTATTATGAGCGTGAGCTGGGCCTGTTCCGCCAGTACACGCGCGAGTTTTCCAGCCGCTATCCGAAGGCGGCCGGGCGCCTGCTGATCGCCGGCGAGACGTGCGAAGACCCGCACGTCGAGCGCCTGATCCAGTCCGTCGCCCTGCTCACGGCCAGAGTCGCCAAGCGCCTCGACGACGCCTATCCGCAATTCACCAATTCTCTGCTGGAAACTTTATACCCGCACTATCTGCGGCCGTTTCCCTCATGCTCCATCGTGCGCATCGCGGCAGACGAAGCGCCAGGCGGCGGCCAGCTGTCCCAGGTGGCGCATGTGGCGCGCGGCACCGTGCTGCGCTCGCAGCCGGTGCAGGGCGTGGCTTGCAAATTTACCAGCGCGTATGACGTGACCCTGGCGCCGCTGGCTATTTCTCGCCTGCATTTTTCGCCGCTCATCGACGCGCCGCCCGGCCTGCGCCTGCCCGCCAGTGCCAGCGCCCTGCTCAGCATTCAGTTCACCAGCAGCAGCGACAACTACCACCTGGACCAGGCCGGCTTGTCCAGCCTGCGCCTGTTTGCCGATGGCGAACCGTCCGTGCGCGCGGCCCTGCTTGACGCCCTGTTCCTGCGCGGCACGGGCGCGTATGTGGCGCTGGACGAACACAGTCCGTGGCTGGCCGTCGACGGCACGCCGCTGGCGCCGGCCGGCTATGCCGACGACGATGCGCTGATCCCCGTTTCCGCCCGCTCGCACCCGGCCCTACGCCTGCTGACCGAGTATTTCGCCTTCCCGGAAAAATTCCATTTCATCGATGTCGCCTGGTCCCTGCTGGCCGCCTTGCTGCCGAAACAGTGCCGCCAGTTCACCTTGCACCTGCCGCTCAAAGGCGTGCGCAGCGACAGCCACGAGGCGCGGCTCCTGTCCGGCGTCAGCCGCGACAACCTGCTGCCCGGCTGCACGCCCGTCGTCAACCTGTTTGCCAAGTCCGGCGTGCCGATCCGCCTCACGCACACGGAGCCCGACTACGCGCTGGTGGCCGATGCCACGCATGCGTTTGCCTACGACATCCACAGCATCGAGACCGTCACCCTGGTGCGCAAGGACGAGGCCGGCGAGCGTCTGAGCACCTTCTTGCCGCTGTATGCATCGCTGCAGGGTTCTCAGGCAGAGCAGGGACAGTATTGGCTGGCGCGCCGCGACGAAGCCGTGGCGGACGTCAGCCCCGGCCATGAAATGCGCCTGAGCCTGATCGACCCGCAGTTTTCGCCGGGCAGCGCCGCCTGCGCCACCATTTCGACGCAGCTGCTGTGCAGCAACCGCGACTTGCCCACGCAACTGCACTACGGCTTGCCCAGCGGCGACCTGCTGGCCGAGGACGTGCCCGACGGCATCCCCGCGCGCTTCCTGCGCAAGCCCACGCCCAGCATGCGTTTCCCGGCGGACACGCACTGGCGCCTGATCGCGCACCTGTCGCTCAATTACTCGAGCCTGACGCAGGCTGGCCTGGGCGACTTCCAGAAAATGCTGAGCCTGTACGACCTGCCCCGCTCGCCCACCACGCAACGGCTGATCCAGGGCATCGTCACGCTCGAGCACGGCAGCACGCGCGCGTGGATGCCAACCGTACCGTTTCCCACCCTGATGCCCGGCATCGCCATCCGCCTGGGCATTGACGAGCAAGCGTTTGTCGGCAGCAGCGTGTACATCTTCGCGCAGGTGCTGCAGCGCTACTTCGCCCTGAACAGCCAGCTCAACTGCTTTAGCCAACTGACGCTGCTGTCCCATCGCAGCGGCGAGGAAATCCTACGATGCCCAGAACGCAGCGCCGACGCCACGCCAGCGTGATCCAGCAGTTGCTCGACGCGCCGCAGCGCTTCGAGTGCTTCCAGGCGCTGCGCCTGCTGCTGGCCTGGCTGGCCGAACACGGCATCGATGAACACGCGGCGCTGGCGAAGGTCATGCGCTTCGACAATAGCGTCTCGCCGCGCTTTCCAGCCAGCCAGGTCGAGACGCTCACGACAAGCGGCATCGCCGATGCCGATGCCTTGCTGCAAGCGCTGCTGTCGGGTCATGTACACCATATCCACATCACGCCCACCTTCATGGGCCTGCTGGGTTGTCAGGGCAGCTTGCCCAGCCACTACTCTGAGCGCATTGCCGCGCACCAGTACAGCGAACGCGAGAATAGCCCGCGCGCTTTTCTCGACCTGTTTTCCAGCCGCACCGTCGTCCTGTTTTACCAGGCCTGGCAAAAATACCGCATCGAGCAAGCCGGCCACAGCGGGGACTTCCTGACGCGCCTGCTGGCCCTGGCCGCATGCCGCCCAAGCCAGGACGAGGCCGCCGCCGGCCTGTACAGCGGCTTGCTCCAGCAGCGCAACATCTCGTCCGTCGTCATGGCGCGCATTCTCGCCGACCACTTCGGCGTGCCCTGCCATATCGACGAGGCGACGGGCGCCATGGACGTGCTGGCGCCGCGCGAACAAACGGCGCTGGGCATGGCAAACGCCGTGCTGGGCCAGCGCGCCACCGTCGGCGAGCGCTGCCGCCGGCCCGACCTGGCCGTGCGCCTGCGCCTCGGCCCGCTCACCGCGGAACAGCACGCCGGCTTCCTGCCGCGCGCCCCGGCCAGCGCGGCGCTGCGGCACATGCTGATGCTGTTCCGCCAGCCGCTCGTGCGCTACGACATCGTGCTGGTACTGCGCGCCAGCGATGTGCGGGGAATGGCGTTGACGGCCACCGGGCAAGCTGGCCTCGGCCGCAACAGTTTCCTCGGCGATGCAACAACGCCGCGCCACCGCGATGACATGCATTACGACATGCAATTGATGCCCTCACTCAACGATTGAATCTTGTTGCCGCGCAAAAACGCTTGTGTTCGCTATTGCTACAGTCGGCCAACGATTCCTAACGTGAAGCGATGCACGATGAGCCAGTTCCCCGATACGACGGCGGCATGGACGGCATTAATGGGCGACATGCAGGGCCAGCGCCTGCTGCGCCTGCACTTTCCGCATGGCGACGGCCCTGCTGGCGTCCAGTTCCTGGCCAACAGCCTGGCCGCCAGCGAAAGCCTGTCGCGCGATTTTTCCTATGTGGTGGAAGTATTGTCCGACGACGCCTGCATCGCCCTCGACAAAGTGATGGGCAAGATGGTGACCATCGAACTGGTGCGCGAAGACGGCACCTTGCGCTACTTCAATGGCTATGTGTTCGAATTCCGCTTCCTGCGCACGGACGGCGGTTTTGCTTTCTATGAAATGGTGCTGGAACCATGGCTGTCGCACCTGCACTTGCGGCAAAACAATGTCGCCTTCCACGGCTTGACGGTGGCGGCGCTGACGGACAAGGTCTTCGATGACTACCTGATGCGCGACTACAAGCTGGCCGCCAGCGGCCTGGACCCCGCCATCACCTATACATGCCAGCACAACGAGAGCGACCACAACCTGCTGCACCGCCACTGGGAGCAGCTGGGATGGCACTACCGCTACGAACACCGCGTTGACGGCCACACCTTGTGGCTGTCCGACGACAGCACCACCGGCAAGCCCATCGATGGCGATCTGAGCGAAATGCCCTTCCAGCACCAGGCCGGTTCCCTGGAAGACGATGGCGTGCATCAATGGAGCACGATGCGGCGCATGGCCCCAAGCCAAATGACGGTAGCCAGCTTCAATTTCAAGAATCCGCGCAGCGCCCGCGCCAGCCGCGACTCATTGAACCGGCAAGGCGCCGTGCCCGCCCTGGAAGTGTATGAAAACACGGGCAGCTACGGTTTTAAAAACATCGATGATGGCGAGCAACTGGCCCAGCGCCGCATGGAAGAGCGCGATGCCCAGGGCCAGCTGTTCGAGGCGCAGGGCAACGACCGCACGGCGCAACCGGGACGCTGGTTCACCCTGGGCGGGCATTTCGACAGCGCAGCCAGCGAATACCTGATCCTGTCCGTGCACCACTACGCCAGCAACAACTATCAGCAGGGACACGGCGCCACCTCTCACTACAGCAACACATTCACCTGCATCGCCCGTGACATCCCCTGGCGCCCCGGCCGCAACTTCCATAGCCGCGAACCGAAGATCTACGGCGTGCAGACGGCCACCGTGGTCGGGCCGCCCGGCGAGGAAATCCACACGGATGGTTACGGACGGGTAAAGGTGCAATTCCACTGGGACCGACTCGGTACCTTCGACGACAAGAGTTCACCCTGGATACGGGTGATATCGAACTGGGCCGGCCCGAATTTCGGCCACATCAGCCTGCCCCGGGTGGGCATGGAAGTGGCCGTCCAATTTCTCGACGGTAACGTCGCCATGCCCATCATCATCGGCTGCGTCTACAACGCGCGCAACATGCCGCCATGGGAGCTACCGGCCAACAAGACGCAAAGTGGCATGCTGAGCCGCTCGTCAAAAAAAGGTTCCGCCGCGCACGCCAACGCCCTGCGCTTCGAAGACCGCAAGGATGCGGAAGAGCTGTGGCTGCATGCGGAAAAGGACCAGCGCATCGAAGTCGAGCATGACGAATCGCACTGGGTCGGCAACGACCGGCGCAAAACCGTCGACCGCGATGAAACCGTGCACGTCAAGCGCGACCGCACGGAGACGGTGGACCACGATGAAGACATCACCGTGCACAACAACCGCAGGGAGCGTGTGGACCACGACGAACACATCGACATCGGCGACAACCGCCGCGAACACGTGGGCGGCAACGAGCAGGTGCAAATCGACGGCCACCGCTCGGAACGGGTGACCCTGGCCAAGGACGAAACGATCGGCCTGGCCAAGGTGCTGACCATCGGCGCCGCCTACCAGACCACCGTCATCGGCGCCATGAACACCACCGTGGTGCTGGCGCAGGCGGAGCAGATCGGCCTGGCGAAAAGCGTCATCGTCGGCGCCGACAGCACACTCACGGCCACCGATTCGCACACGATGACGGTGGGCACGTCCAGCATCACCATCACGCCGGGACGCATTGAACTGGTTGCCGATGAAATCATCATCCGCGGCAGGTCCAAGGTGCAGATTCACGGCGACGACATCGACAATAATCCGGGCTGACGATGAACGACGCCGGCACAGCCCATTTCAACGTTCCCAACCTGCTCTTCGACAACCGCACGCCGCACGCGGCCAGCCAGTTCGACATGGTCGACCAGTTTGGCGAGGCCTTTCATGTGGTGGTGGCACGCATGGGCTACACCCTGGGCCCGTGCGGCGCCGATGGCGTGGCCAGCCTGCTGCCCATGGCGCGCCAGTCGCCGCTGGCCACCGAAGACCGCCACCTGAATGGCGACACGCAGGCGGGCACGGTGCAGGAGAGCGACTTCGCGCCATACAAGCCGCGCTGCGACGTGATCGTCAATGGCGTGGCGCACGCGCCTCGCGGGCAGGCGATGCCGCAATTTCTCGTCAATTTGAAAGTACAGTCAAAAAAGAAGACCCTGATCGACAAGACCTTGCAGGTGTGCGGCGAGCGCGCCTTCCACAAGAAAGCCATCCTCACCCGCCTGGCCCAAGGCTGCGCCCGCGTCGCCACGGCGGGCTTGCTTCGGCCCAATCCGTGGCACTTGTCCACGCCGGAACCGTTCCTGCAATTGCCGCTGCACTATGCCTACGCGTATGGCGGGCAATGCCGCATCGAGGCCGACGACTGCAACGCGGCGAAGCATGATACCTGCCAGGCCAATCCGCTGGGGCGCGGCTTTGCGCGGCACTGGTACCTGGATGCGGATCAGATCAATGAGGTGCCAGCACCGCGCATCACGCAGCCGTCGCAGCCATGTACGGCCGCCCAGTTCTGGCAAGGCGCGGGCGGCAAAGAGCTGCCCGCGCCGGCGGGGCTGGCCGTTATCGGCCGTGGCTGGCTGCCGCGCCGCGCACTGGCCGGACACATCGTGGAAAAAGACACATGGGGTGCCGACGAAGTCCCATTGTTACCGGAAGACTTCGATTTCGCGTACTGGAACAGCACGCCGCCCGACCAGCAATGCCCGCACCTGGCGGGACTGGAACAATTTACGTTGACCAATCTGTGCCGCCACGACCATCCGTCGGCCCGCATCGACCCGCGCGGCAACACCGTGCTGCGCTTCGCCTTGCCGCAACAAGTACTGTGCCTGCTGCTGGCGGACAAGAACGACCAGTTGCTCGTCTGGCGCCTGGCCATCGATATGGTGCTGATCGATCCTGAGGCGGCCAGCGTGGAACTGGTGTGGCGCGCCATCGTGCCGGCCGACGCGGGTCAGGTGGAGTCGCGCCTGCTGCACGTGATGGAGCCGGCGCAGATCGCACGGATAGCACTGCTGGAACAGGCCCAGGAAGCACTGGGCAAGGCGGCCGAACAAGGTAAAGACAAATGACGAATGAAACCGTCACCAAAGCCTCGCGCTTCTATTGCGTCAGCCTCAGCCCCGACATTTGCAAGACGCCCGTCGGCTCCAGCACGCCGCCTATTCCCTACAACATCATCGGCGAGTTTGCGGAAGCGCAGAACGCCTCGCCCAACGTCAAGTCGCACAGCGAACCCGTCATCCTGCACCAGCGCAGCACCATTCCCACCGTCAAGGGCGACGCGGCCGGCAAGGCGGGCGGCGTCAAGAGCGGCACCGTCGGCAAGCAGGTCGACACCAAGGTCGCCAGCCCCATCCACCGCGCCAACGGCGCCAGCCTGGTGCAGATGGGACGCGAAGTATGGATGAATTCGCGCAATACCGTGGGCAAGATTTACGAGCGGGGTGCGGAAGCGGCCAAGCCCGTGCTCAAGGAACTGAAGGCGGCGATACGGGAGGCGGCACACGATTACAAGGATCATGGTTCCAAGAAAATGCATGGCGCCGCCGAAGACCTGGTGGACGCGGGCGGGACCGTCCTGACAGGCAGCGCCGTATTGGGTGTGGCTGGCGTTGGCGTGGCGGCAACGGGAGTGGGCGCCCCCGTTGCCGCCGCGATGGAAGCGGGGGCGGCAGCAGGCGCCGTTGCCGGCACGGCGACCGTTGCCAGTGGAACGGCAGTGGAAGCCTCTGCCACGGTGCTAGACCAGGCGGCTGACTACATATTGACAGGAAAAACACCAGATCTACTGAGCACCGCTGCGGACATCGGCATGAATATCGCCGGCAACGTATTGCAGGCGGCAGTATTCAGCAAGGTTCCTGGCGGAAAAATACTGAGCAAGTTTCTCGGCAAAAAAACGGCGCCGACCATCAACAAGGTCAAGGACAAGCTGGTCGGCAAGAAACCGGACAAGCCGCCCCAAAAATTCGACAAACCACCCCCGAAAAACGGCGGCGACGACGGCAAGAGCCGTGGCAAGAAAGAACCGAAATCGGAGCCGCCCTCCGACTGCTGCCCGAAAGATAGCGGCCCCGCGAAAAAACCCGTCAAGGGCCGCAAGCCCGTGCATTTCGGTACGGGCCAGGAAATCCTGTACCAGACGGATTTCGCGCTCGAGCGCAGCATCCCCATCGCCTGGACGCGCTGCTACCGCTCCGGCGCCGAATGCGAAGACTGGGGCTTGCTGGGCGCACGCTGGTCCACGCCCTACACCATCAGCCTGTCGCTGAGCGACGCCGGCATCGTGTTGCACGACGACAGCGGCCGCGCCCTGCGCCTGCCTGGCCTGGAAGCGGGCCAGCGGCACGATAGCCGCAAGGAAGGTTTTACGCTCACGCGCGACGGCACCGACTCCTTTACCGTGCTGTGGCGCGACGGCAGCAGCGACCGCTACGCGCGCACTGAAGGCGGCTGGCTGCCGCACGGCTACGACGGCGTCAACGCCATGCTGGCCCCGTCGGCGCCGATTGCCACGCAGCGTTTTGCGCTCGTGCGCAGCGAAGGGCGCGATGGACGCGGCATCAGCATCGACCGTTTCATGGAGGCCAAACCGGGCGAAGTACTGCTGCGCCTGCGCAGCGACGATGGCAGCGTGCTCGAAGCCATGCGCGGCGAGACAGAACTGTCCTGCAGCATCTGCCGGGTTGACGAAGTGCTGGCGGACGGCAGCCGGCTCTGCCATGTCCGCTACGCCTATGCCAGCGAAACGGACGGTAGCCAGCCGCCCTTCGCGCCCCGCTACAACCTGGTCAGCCAGTCGAATGCCTTGGGCGACACGCGCCGCTACAGCTATCGTCACCACCTGCTCACGTCGTGCAGCAGCTACACGGGTTTTACGTACGAGCTGGAATGGATCAGCCTGGACGCGCTGCGCGCCCGCTGGCGCGGCTCGCCATTGAGCGCACAGGAACTGGCGCAGCGCCATCCCGTCACTGTGGCCAACAGCTACCAGGCGCGCGCCATCGCCACGCGCGCCCGCGATGGCAGCGAGCACACGCGCATCGATTACGTGGACAACGACACAAGCCGCGTCACGGAAAACGGCGGCGTCCTCGAATATACGTTCGACGCCAACTGGCTGGTCACCGAAGTGCGCCGCGTGATCGACGGCAAGGCAGCCTCGCTGGGCCGGCGCGAATGGGACCGCGATGGCATGCTGCTGGCCGATATCGACGCCAACGGCGCCGCCACGCGCTACGCCTACGATGCCGCCGGCAACCTGACCCGCAGCACCGATGCCAAGGGGCACAGCAGCAACATCGACTACGACGGCCAGAACCAGCCCGTCGCCTTCACGGATGCGCTGGGCAATATCACACGCCGCGAATACGATGCGGCAGGCCGCCCCGTCAGCATCACCGATGCGCTGGGCCACGTCACGCGCTACCGCTACGACCAGCGCGGCCAGCTGGTGGAACTGATCGACGCCAGAGGCGGCAGCAAGCATTTTCAGTACAACCGCCAGGGCTGGCTGACAGCCTATACGGATTGCTCCGGCCACACCAGCGAATATGCCTACGATGCACTGGGTCGGCTGGAAACGACCCGCGATGCGCTGGGCCATGCCACCCGCTACGAGTATGACGCGCTGGGCCGGCTGATCCGCCTCACGGCGCCCGATCAAACGCGGGAACAGTACGCCTACGATGCGGACGGCAATCTGGTCTTGCACGAGGATGGCGCCGGCCAGCAGACGCGCTACCGCTACAACGACCAGGGCTTGCCCGTGGAACGCACGGACGCCATCGGCCAGACGGTGCAGTACCGCTACGATGCCGCACTGCAACTGACGGAATTGATCAACGCCAAGGGTGAAAGCTACCGGCTCGCGTATCACACGGAAGGCTGGCTGACGTCGGAAACGGGCTTCGACGGCAAGCGCACGCAATACAGCTATGACCAGGCCGGCAACCTGAGCGCCACCGAGTGCGGCAAGCAACGCACGGAACTGCTGCGCGACGCGCTCGGTTTGTTATCAGTCAAGACCACGTCGGATGGCGTGGTGCGCTACGCCTACGATGCGCTGGGGCGGCTGACGGGCGTGTCCGCGCCGCAAGCCGAACAGCGTTTCTTCCACGATGCGCTGGGCCAGCTGACCGAAGAGCGCAGCGCATATTTCCTGCAATCCCTGCCCGACGCCGGCAGGCTGCCCAACGTCCCGCGCGCGCCGGACGCCAGTTTCGTCATGACGCACGCCTATGATGAGCTGGGCAACCGCATCCAGACGGTCCTGCCGAACGGACGCCGCGTCGATACCCTGCGTTACGGTTCCGGCCAATGGCATGGCGTGCTGTGGCAAGGCAAAGCCGTGGTCGACGTGGAGCGCGACAAACTGCACCGCGAAAAACAGCGCACCCTGGGCAACAGCGGCCTGCTCGCCACGCGCCAGTACGACCCGCAATCGCGGCTCACCCAGCTGACCCTGGCGCGCGGCGCCGACGCACCCGCCCCCGTGCGCGAACGCCGCTTCGAATACGATGCGCAAGGCAACCTGACAACCATTTTTCAGACAGGCGCCACCGCTGCCGGCCCGCTTGGCAAACTCAGCTATACCTACGATCCCGTCGGCCAACTGCTGGCCGCCGTGCAGCCGGGCCTGGCGGAACGCTTCGCCTTCGACCCCGCAGGCAATCTGCTCGACAAGGCTCCCGCGCCCGGCAACGTCGTGAACAACTATGGCGATACCGACTACGATTACGACGAGCAAGGCAACGCCACCGGCAAACGCTTCCATCCTCCAGGCAGGGAGTCGACTTGGAGCGACCTGGAACTGCACTACGACGCCGAGAACCGCCTCAGCCACGCCAGCAGGATGGAGCGCCAGTCGCGCCACCGCGCCCGCTACTTTTATGACGCCTTCAGCCGTCGCATCGCCAAGCGGGTAGAAGAAGCACGCTGGAGCAAGCAACAAGACATCAGCAAAGACCAGCCCGCCCGCACGAGCGCTGCCACCACCTTCTTCGTCTGGGACGGCGACACGCTGGCGCAGGAATTTGGACACGAAGAGACGGTCACATACCTGTACGAGCCGGACAGCTTCGTGCCGATGGCCAGGATCGCTTCGCCAGCCTGCCGCCAGGCAAGCGCCGTACATCTGCCACGCGTGGCGCAGTGGGATTTACCCGCCACCCGGCACGATGCCGAACTGCAAGCGGCAATTGCGCAAGAACAGGCGGACAGTGAAGCGCTGCATGCCTCGGCATGGCAGCATACCTTGGCGGCAGCCGACGGCGCGGTAGCGCACGACCGCATCACCTACTACCACTGCGACCACCTGGGCACGCCGCGCGAACTGACGGATGCGCAAGGGAACGTGGTCTGGAGCGGACGCTACAAGGCATGGGGACGCTTGCTGCACGTCGAGGGAGAAATCAAGCAGCCGCTGCGGTTTCAGGGGCAGTATGAGGATGGGGAAACGGGGCTGTTTTATAACCGTTACCGCTACTATGATCCGGATATAGCCAGGTACGTGACCCAAGATCCAGTTGGCTTGCTTGGTGGATTAAATACATATACATATGCACCAAATCCCACTGGCTGGAATGACCCATTAGGGTTAGCAAAGAAATGTGCAAAAAACACACCATGCAATCCTTGTATTGGTAAAAATCCATCAGCTTCAGCAACAAAATGGCAAGGTAAGCCGCCCTACCCAGGAGTCGATGCATATACAAATATTGTTTTAAAAAAAGGGACTATCTTATATTCCCTTTATCCGTACGGTCCCAAACCCGGAAATTATTACAGCGACAGAATGACACTTATTTCCGCAAATGGAAGCGCATTGGCATACAATAATTTAACGCAAATCTCACATTCCGGAAACACTCCAGGGGCGCGACCGATGAGAGATCAGGTTCAAGCATTCAAACTATCGGAAGATATCTGTGCAGGCACGGGAAAAGCATTGGCAAATACATTACTAGGCGCAGGAGGAGGAAACCGATACTTTATTGATGATTCAGATATACCAAAACTCAAAGCCAACGCAAAAATATTTAAATTTCCGAGGCCGTAAATGAATATAAATAAAAATACTGGAGATATTGAAATAAATGAGAATTTTCACGTAAACAAAAACACATCAATCAAAGAAATAAAAAACATAAATTTTCTTGAAAGCTTTGGGAAAATAAATGAATTTGAAACATATAGCATGCAAAATATTCAATTTCTCAATCTGGAAACAAGAGTAAATCTCAGATTTAAAAATGAAACTCTTTACATTATTGAAATAATCTGGACAGATGGAATCACCAATAGACTTGGCTATGACTCCAGTCACTCGGACATGATCAATGAAAAAAAATATCTAAGTAAGTTAATTTCAAAATCACTAGATCAACCAGCTGAAACATCGACTAAGTACGAGGATTTTTTTTCTTTCTCGTGGGGATACATAATAGTCAAAGCAGATCAAAAATCATCACTTTGCTCAACAATGATAATATATGGCAAAAATACAAACATATGATAGAGAATAAATATTAATTAACAGAGTACTCCAATAAACCTTTCCTATTCCGATGGAGATATGGAAAAACATACACCCAACATAGAAAACTTAGAAGAAAAAATTTCCGGAAAAAATCTTGAAAAATTGCTCGTGGTTTTGAATGAATTCAAAAAATAACAAAGAAATATTTCAGATTTTGAAATATATATTCAAGACAAAAACGAAGATATTAAAATAACTTTCGTACCAAATTTTTCACCCGGCGAAAAAATACTAGGTGAAAAAACATCATTGGGAAGATCCATCACTTATACCATTTCAAAAAAGACGAGAAAAATCATCAGTTCAAACTATCATAGATAAAACGAGACTATCAATGAATTAGAGTTCATTATAATTAACTATGAAAAAATTGCGTCTGGAAGCAAAATATCTTAAAAGTTTGCGAAGAAAAATTATCGCAAAGAAAACTGCTCCACTTACAAGCAACGAGCTTGATTTTTTTGCTCGCTCGCTCGAACACCAATTTTATTGCGCGGAACTACATCGGATTATCTATAGCATGGCAAAGTCCGCCAAACGCAGCCATGTTGAAAATTGCAAAAACATCATCACCATCAATGTATCTGCCGACGACGACAACGTTTTCAATGGCCATATTGAACCTGTATTTAGTTACTACCTACACAACTCACCAAGCCACGAACAAGAGAAAATTCTCGATAGCTTCGAAAAAAGCAAATCCCTGAGATTGCGCATGATTGTGGCCGAATTCCATATGTTAAAAAATCATATTTTGAAAGGTTTGCACATGATGGCAAAAATACTTGATGAAGCCAATACAGATCATGCTATCTCTGATTCAATCTGCATGTGGGTCACGCAAAATGGAACTTTGGAACTAAAGAACTCTTTTCTTCATGATGCGACTCAAGAACGGAAAAAAGGAAATATTTCCTATGCAAAAACTCTAGAGTGGATATGCGAAAATCTAATCCGCTAGCGGCCAACGCATAGTTTCCGGTTGGGAATTATCATATTATCACTCCTTAACCAGGGCATCCGGCAAGGTTTTAAAAAATGAAAAAAATATCTTTTGATACAAGAAATGGTTATCTCCTATTAGACGGCATCATGATGGCGCCACTTAACGAATCTGATTTTATTAAAATTGCAAAAGAAAATGACATTGAAATAGAAAACAATAAAACAAACACTTATGTGCACAATTTATCAACGTGCGGAAGCTTGAATGAGTTTGAGTTTGGCATAAATTTTATCTTTGAAAATTATTGCATGAAGAGTGTATGGCTATCGTGGGATGGAGGAAATACCAAAAAATATGGATACAACTCGACGGAAAATCAGTTGATATCCGACAAGAACAGCCTGGCCAGATTACTTGCCAAAGTGTTGAAAAAAAATTCTGACGAGGCAAAAAAAACTTTCTCCGTATTTAACTTCCCATGGGGCAGCATTTCAGCTTCAGCATCTATTCAGTCAGCAATGGCGTCAATTGGCGTATTTTGGAATATGCATTATTTTTATACCCAATAAATCAAAGGACAAAAATGAAAATTCTTATTTGCCCACATAAGAAATTTTTGTCAAGCATGAAGTTTGAAATCAACAAGGGAACTGATATCCACATTAAGCTATCCAATACTTGGAATGCCAAACTAATCACGCCAGAAATAATTAATCTACTGATCAATGAAAAGTCAGATCAGAAGAGTTGGAAATATGTTTTTTGCATTTTTCTAAATCCAAGTTTCTTCTCCGCTTACTTTTATGCCAAATCAGAAAACTATAAGATAAGCCTGGTTGATGAAAATAATAAACTGATAAAAATTCACAAAATTAAAATTATTGACAATGGATATAATTCGTGATGTCAAATTTGAAGATGGATATTTTTCTGCAAACGAATCAATCATTCTATTTAGAGGGATGAAAAGAAAAAATCTACACTCGATGGATCAAGACTGGGAAGCATGGGTAATGCATGAAGAAGAGGTAATCGCCTACAAAACAAGTTTCAAACTAAAGAAATTGAGAATAATCGTTATTTGTTTTTTTGAGAAAGATGATGGCCCCATAAAATGCTGGGATTTTGGTCCGGAAAATTGCATGGATGGTTTTCAGTCTAAACCAGAAGGAAAATATACAAGAAGAGTGAGACGCTGGTTTCTGGATGATTTTGGCATCGTTCTGCCGCAATCAGGGCCGTGGGGGAAAATAGACGCCTGCCACGACCCACATAATCAAACCACATCAGTTTTTTGCGCCTATCAATAAAACCAATATTAAATTCAGATTACCATATATATGAGTATTTCCGATATAGGACACGAGATGGCAATTTTAAACATACCATCAAATGCTTTCTCGATTGGCGATCCGACTCAGGATGAGAGTCTGTGCATCAGAGAAAAAAATGGATATTGGGAGGTTTTTTATTATGAACGAGGAATAAAAACAGGGCTTCGCTTTTTCAAAGAAGAACATGAAGCCTGTGAAAATTTTTTATTCACAATAAAATCCTGGCTTATGTAATTTGAAAATAATATTTTTCGTATTTATCCTCTATTGCAAGAATAACCATGAGACCCATAAAAAGTCACATTTTAGACACTATCAATATAGGAATACTCTGCCTGAATTTTGACGAAGCAAAAGAATTTTACATTGATAATCTCGGATTTTTTATTACGATGGATAGCATCATTCAGTGTAATTCAGGCACCAGTCGCCGTCTGACAATGACACACGAGTCCAACAAAAAATTCTCAATAGAATTCATGCATCCTTCAAAAATTGAGCAAGCACATCGCGTAGGTAGCAAAGGTGGCACGATCAATCTATCACTTTACGAACGAAAAATATTGACACGCTCAAGGAGCGACTGGAAAAAACTGTTTTTTCGTCAATTATGTAGAGGCTCCCTACGCAAGTTTTCTGAACGTCGAAGATCCGATGGGGAACAATATTTGCCTCTACCAACCGTGCTGAATCACTGTAATAATTCATACGAGATGCCTCATTCAAAATTCCGCATAACAGAATGAAAAAATTTGAAATCCCAAGCTATATTTTTGATTTCATTGATGGATTACTGCTCGTCAATGGAGAGATTGCATTATCGAAAAAAACTCCAACAAACTATTTCATAAATAGCATTATCAATACATTCCACACCAAACCCACAACAACAGGGGCTGGAATGTATATTTTTGATATCAATGGATGGGTAGGCGATTACGTTGTCGAGTTGATTATTGTAAAAGAAAATTTCCCCGAAATAGATTACGTAATAATGCATTACTTTGAAAATAATTCTGTAGGCAACGGCGTGAGTGAATCATCGTTAGTCAAAAAAATTCAAAGAAAGTCTGGCATTCCCGGAAAAATGAAAGGGTTATCAGAAATAATATTTCAATTTCCGTGGGGAAGCGTTATCGTACAACATGACATAAAAACATCCTCATCATGCATAATCTTGCAGTACAAAATAGCCAGAAAATCACCCATCCGATTGAAAATGAATGATAATTGTGAATCGCATATCAATATAGATAAATCGATAAAAGTGCAGCAACGAATAATGGAATCATAAAAAATAGTGATACTTTTTTCCCAAAAACAAGTGAGATACAATGGCTGAATTTATTGAAGAAGCTACCTCGAAGATTAAAAATCTGTCTTCTCAATGAAATTTCTTTTGAAAATGCATTGATAGCAATATATTCTTCAAACTGGCCAGATGAGGGGAGCGTTGTAGCACTGCTGAGTAACAAGTTCAGAACGAAGAAACTCGACAAGGATTTACATTTCCGAGAGCTGAATGACCCGCATTACTGCAATGAAGAAATTTCATATGTTGAAGATAACGTTACACACTTGATTATCAATTAGGCAGCACCTGGAACAACCCAGGATTTGACTTGCCCATCGCCCTGCACGATACTTGCCGCTGTCGCCAAGCTACCGATCCTGCGCAATAAACCATCAGTGCCTGTCACCACCGCCTACACTTACAGCATGCCGTCTCCGAACTCCCCCACCGCTCCCTACATCGGCCGCTTCGCCCCCTCCCCCTCCGGTCCCCTGCACATGGGCTCGCTTGTTGCCGCCATGGCCAGTTATCTCGATGCCAAGGTGCATCAGGGCACGTGGCTGTTGCGTATCGAGGATCTGGACTACGACCGCAATGTCGAGGGCGCCGATCTGGGTATCCTGGCCAGCCTGCGGCGCTGCGGCATGCACTGGGATGGCGAGGCGACATGGCAGAGCCGCAGGCTGCCGCTGTACGAGGCGGCGCTGAAACAGTTGCAGGATGCTGGCCTCGTGTATGCGTGCGGCTGTTCGCGCAAGGAGATCCAGGATTCGGTGCTGCAGGCGGGCGCGCCCAAGGGGGGCGCCGCCGTGTATCCGGGCACCTGCCGCCATGGCCTGGCGCCGGGCAAGGCGGCGCGGGCCTGGCGGCTGCGCGTGCCGCAGGGGCCGCAAGCCGTGTACGGCTTTAGCGACCGCTGGGCTGGTCCGCAACGGCAAGACCTGGCCAGCGAGGTGGGCGACTTCATCGTGCTGCGCGGCGACGGCTTTTGGGCGTATCAGCTGGCCGTGGTGGTCGACGATGGCGCGCAGGGCATCACGCAGGTGGTGCGCGGGGCGGACTTGCTCGACTCTACGCCGCGCCAGCTGTATCTGCAGGATGTGCTGGGCTTGCCCTATCCCGGCTTTTTGCACGTGCCCGTCGTCGTCAATGACAGCGGCGAGAAACTGTCGAAACAGACGGGCGCCCTCGCCTTCGATACGGGCACCGATGCGGCCGAACTGCTGGCATCGGCGCTGCTGCCGGCGGCCCGCTTCCTCGGCCTCGACGTGCGCGCCGACGACGTGGAAGATTTCTGGCGGCAAGCCGTGCCCGCCTGGGCGCAGCGGCTGGCGCGCCTTCCCGGGCACGCATAAAAAAACCCGCCGCGGCGCGAGCCGGGCGGGTAGCAATGCAGGCGCCAGCACATGGCCGGCGCCTGGAACCGAACACTTAAGAGAACCGTAGCGAGCGGCGGTGAGTTGCGGCCGAGAAGCGCAGCTGTGCTTTAGCACAGTGAGCATCGCAGGCCGCAAAACACGACGCGCAGCAGGTTTGCTTATGTGTTCTTAGAAGTTGCCTTTGAATTGCACCCCAAATTGACGTGGCTCATTGATGAAGCCCGTGCGGTTGTTGAAGTCGATGGCACCCGTGATACGCTGGGTGTCGGTGATGTTGCGGCCGAACGCGGCCACTTCATACTTGCCGGCATCCCAGGTGTAACCCACGCGCAAGCCGCCTTCGACCATCGGCTTGCCGGTGAACTCGGTTGCCTCATACAGGAAGAAGTTGATCTTGCTGCGGTAAGCCCAGTCCGTGAAGACGAAGAATTCGCCGTTTTCCATCGGGATCGAATAGCGGCCCGTGGCGGTGATCGTCCACTTCGGCGCTTGCGGCAATGGATTGCCGTCGATGATGGCACGGTTGCCGGTGGTCAGCGGGTCCGTCACGGTGCAACGCGTTTGCGCGCAGGTGGCGATCGACAGGCTCGGGTCCTTGATTTCCGTGAAGTTGTAGCTGCCGCCCAGCGACATCTTCAGGCTCGGCGTGACAAAGCCTTCCAGTTCCAGCTCGGCGCCGCGGCCGTTCGTCTTGGCTGCATTGATCAGGCGCGTGATATTCGACGTGCCGCCCACCACCGTCAGTTGCTGGTTTTTCACCTGGTAGTCATACACGCTGAACGCGACGCGGGCGCGGCGGTTGAACAAATCGGCCTTGATACCGGCTTCGTACGAAGTGATGGTTTCCGCATCGGCAACCGTCACGGACACCTTGTCGCTGGCCGGGGCGATACTTGGCGCGCGGAAACCGGTGGCGATACGCGCGTAAAAGTTCACGTCCTTGTTGTATTTATAGGTGCCGCTCAAGTCCCAGTTGACCTTGGCTTTGCTGACATCGGCGCTGGTCGGGTTGACCTGCACGATGTTGGTCGCTTCCACCGTGTTGAAATCTTTCTTGTCCTTGGTGTAGCGCAAACCGGCGCGCAGCATGAAGTCATCGTTAACGGCGTAGTTGACGGAACCGAACGTGGCCCAGGCTGAGTTCTTCTGGCGGCTGGCCAGGTGCGTGGTCAGCACGTGCGTGTCGGTATCGAAGTTGTCGGTGAAACCGTTGGCATCTTCGTTGAAGTAGTACACGCCTGCCTGCCAGTTCAGCGGACCGGCATTTTTCGATTCGGCGCGGAACTCCTGCGAGTATTGTTTCACGCTGGTGATGCCGCCGGCCGTTTCTACCTGGAAAGGAATGAAGCCGGGGCCCGTCGGCGTGCCGCCGTCGATGTCGCCATGCGACACGTAACTGCCGACCTGTTCAAAGCCGGTGATCGAGTACAACTTGACGCCGTCCAGATCCCAGCTCAGGCGGGCGCTGGCGCCGTTGGTGCGCAAACGCTGGAAATTCGGCGCATTCGTGAACGACTTGTTCGGGTCGAAACCGTCGACGATGTCGTTCGTGCCCTGCTTGATCAGGTTGGCGTAGAAAACGCGCGCGCTGCCCGTGGTGTTGCGCTGGTGCACATTGAACAGGGCGTTGAACGTGGTGTTCGGTGCGTACAGCAATTGCACGCGTTCAGCATGTTCGTTGTAGCCGTCCAGCGCGTTTTTCTGGCCCGTAAATGTGTTGTCGACGTAATCGTCGCGGTGCTGGCGCAGGGTCGAGAAGCGCAGCGCCCATTCTTTGCTCAGCGGCACGTTGACGGCGCCGTCGAAGTTGGTCGTGTTGTGCGTGGCGGCGGAAACGTTGTAATAGCCTTCAACCTTGTCCAGCTTCGGCTTGACGGATTCGAACTTGACCACGCCGGCCGGCGTATTGCGGCCGAACAAGGTGCCTTGCGGGCCGCGCAGTACTTCCACGCCAGCCACGTCGAAAATCGGATAGCCCTTGAGGATGGGATTTTCTTGCACGACATCGTCGTAAATCAGGGAAACAGGTTGCGATGCAAAGATGTTGAAGTCGGTATTGCCGTAGCCGCGGATGTAGAAGCGGGGGAAGGTGCGGCCATTCGACGATTCCACGTTCAGGCTCGGCACTTTGCCGGCCAGCACGCGGATATCCTGGCCGCTGGACACGAGCACGTCGAGCTTCTCGTCGCGCAGCAGCGACACGGAAACGGGCACGTCGCGGATATTTTCCTTGCGGCGCTGTGCCGTCACGGTCACGGTTTCCAGCTGGCTGGCGGCAGGGGTCGTATCAGCAGCGACTTCATCAGCATAAGCCGAGCCGATAGGCAAGGCAGCGGACAGTGCCAGCATAGCAGCGCTTTTGGCGCACAAACGCTTGTGCATCTTGGACATCTTGATCATGTGGTTTCCCAGAAGTTTAAAAAAGAATTGCGAAATCTGTCTTTCTTGCAACCTGTCTCCGGGTTATATACGGCGCTGGACGATCGTTTGCACCATCACGGTGCAGCAGCGCGAGCGGATGTTCCCCCGCTCTCGGCGTCACTGGCTCTGTCCTGGCTGTCACTCAAGTTGACAGCGGTTCCGGCCGCATCTCTCGGATGTCTGATGAACACCAACTTTTAAGTAAGGCGCCAATTTAATTCAAGCGGCTTATGCGCTGCAAGAATATTGTTATGTAAAATATTTATTCACCAACATAAAAGCCTGACTAGTGGTTATTCAGCCACAATACGCTCAGGAGCTTGCTGTTTTGCCCATTTTCCGGCCCTGGCGCCGCCATTGCGCCGCGGCGGCGAAATGCTGCCTGCAAGACAGGCTCCGGCCGGTATTTGACTGTAATATCGCCATACTTGACCTTGCCGTGCTGCCCCATCCCAGTGCAGCGGCGGCGCGCCGCACCATTGCCGACCTTATCCATGCCAGAACCGAGCCAGCACAGCCACGACATCATTTCCTTCCCCGCCGCCGCGCAGGCCGCGCATAGGCTGCTGGGCGCCCATTGCGACATCGTCTGGAGCACGAAAACCTTCGGCCAGTTCGATGCCGACCAGCCGTCCTGGCGCGCCTTCACGGGCCAGACGGAAGCCGAACTGCGGGGCCGCGGCTGGCTCAATGCCCTGCATCCGGACGACCGCAACTTGCCTTACGTCATGCCGTCGCATCTGACGACCGTGTTCGAAGCGGAATACCGGCTGCGCCACGTCAGCGGCAGCTACCGCAACATGCTCGTGCGCATGCTGCCCGTGCTGGCGCCCGACGGCAGCATCGTTGAATGGCTGGGCTCGCATTGCGACGTGACGCAGCAGCGGCAGACGGAACAGCGGCTGCGCCTGGCCATGCAGGGCGGCCGCATGGGCACGTGGGAGATCGACCTGGGCAGCGGCAGTATGGCCGGCTCCGATGCGTTCAAGGCCAATCTGGGCCTGCCACCTGACAGCCACATCGATTATGCGCAGCTGACCGGTGCCATGCTCGACGGCGATCTGCAGCAATGGCAAGCGGTGGTGCATGCAGCCATTGCCAGCGCCAGCGATTTCGAGATCGATATCCGCGTGCGCTGGCCCGATGGGGCGCTGCACTGGGCGCACATGCGCGGCACCTGCACCAGCGACGGCGCCGGCAATGTGATCGCCCTGTCCGGCATCTCGCTCGACCTGACGGCCAGCAAGCAGAACGAGGAAACCCTGCGCCTGACCCTGGCGGCCGGCGAAGTGGCCACCTGGAACTGGGACATCGTTGCCGACCGCGTGACGGCCGACAGCAATATGGCGCGCCTGTTCCCCGTCAATGCCGATGCGACCACGGCGGCGCCGTTGGCGCGCTACCTGGACATCATCCATCCCGATGACCGCGAGCAAGTCAGCGCTCAAATTGCCCAGGCGCTGCACGCGCACGCGCCGTTCGAGGCCAGCTACCGCGTCGCTGCCGGCGATGGCCAGTACCGCTCGGTCATCGCGCGGGGCCGCGCGGAATATGCGCCCGATGGCACCCCCTTGCAATTGCCCGGCGTGCTGCTCGACATCACGCGCCAGAAACAGGTGGAAGATGCGCTACGGCGCAGCGAGGAACGCTATCGCACTCTGATCGAGCTGATGGACCAGGCCTTTTGCGTCATTGAAATGCTGTACGACGAGCAGGGCCGTCCCGTGGACTTCCGCTACCTGGAAGGCAACGCCGCCTTCGTCAAGCAGTCGGGCCTCGACAATGCCATCGGCAAGACCATCCGCAGCTTCGTGCCCGACCATGACCAGCACTGGTTCGACCTGTACGACCAGGTCGTCAAGACGGGCGAGCCCGTGCGCTACGAAAACGAAGCCGTGGCCATGGAACGCTGGTTCGAAGTTTTTGCGGCGCGCCTCGGCGGCCCCGGCAGCCCCCTGCTGACGGTGCTGTTCAGCGACATCAGCGAGCGCAAGCGCTCGGAACAGCAGCTGCGCCAGCTGGCCGACAATCTGTCCGAGATGGACCGGCGCAAGACGGAATTCCTGGCCACCCTGGCGCACGAACTGCGCAATCCGCTGGCACCGATCCGCAACGGCTTGCAAATCATGCGCCTGGCCGCCGACAAGCCCGCCACCGTGGCGCGCGTGCGCGACGTGATGGAGCGGCAAGTCAATCAGATGGTGCACCTGGTCAACGACTTGCTGGACGTGGCGCGCATCACGCGGGGCCAGATCGAGCTCAAGCTCGAACGCGCAGACTTGAAAACCATCATCGCCAGCGCCGTGGAAACGAGCATGCCGCTGATCGAAGCGAACCATCACCAGTTGCAGGTGACGCTCGACGAGCAGGCGCTGCCGCTCGAGGCCGACCCCACGCGGCTGGCGCAAGTGCTGGGCAACTTACTCAACAATGCCGCCAAGTACACGCCCGCCGGCGGCCACATCGCCTTGCGCGCGGTACGCGACGGCAACGAGGTCTTGATCGAGGTGGAAGACAGCGGCGTGGGCATCCCCGCCGAGTCGATCGCCACCGTCTTCGACATGTTTACCCAGGTGGGACAAAACATGGGCCGCGCCCAGGGCGGCCTGGGCATCGGCCTGTCGCTGGTACGGCGCCTGGCCGAATTGCATGGCGGCAGCGCCACGGCGGCCAGTCCCGGCGCCGGCCTGGGCAGCACGTTTACCGTGCGCCTGCCGCTGCTGAAGGAGGAAGCCCCAGCCCCGCCGCACCGGACGCGCCCGCCCCCGCCGCCAGCGGCCGCCATTTCCGCGTACTGGTGGTCGACGACAACGTCGATGCGGCCGAAACCCTTGCCGCCGTGCTCGACATGATGGGCCATGCCACGCACGTAGCCCACGATGGCGCGCAGGCGCTGGCCGTGGCGCCGCAATTTTTGCCAGACGTCATCTTCCTCGATATCGGGCTGCCCGGCATGAACGGCTACGAAGTGGCGCGCGCGCTGCGCCGGATACCGGCCGGCGCCAAGGTCGTGCTCGTCGCATTGACGGGCTGGGGCGCCGAAAACGACCGCAGTCAATCGAGCGCGGCCGGTTTCGACCACCACCTGACCAAACCGGCCAACCTGCTCGCCATCGGCGAACTGCTGGCCGCCCTTTCCACTCCGAAAATACCTACAGACCATGACTGACTCCCCGAACCACGTCCGCCGCACCCTCCTGCTGGCCGCTGGCGCCACCCTGCTGTGCCCGGCACCGCTGCTGTTTGCCGCACCCGCCACCAGCATCGCCAGCGCCCACACGCAGCTGGCCGCGCTGGAACAGGCCGCAGGCGGACGCCTCGGCGTTGCCGCCTGGCGCCAGGGCAGCGAGCTGCGCGTTGCCTACCGCGCCGACGAACGCTTCCCCCTGGCCAGCACCTTCAAGGCCATGCTGGCGGCCGCAGTGCTGGCCCGCAGCGTCAGCCAGCCGGGCTTGCTGGAACAGCTCGTGCGTTACGAGAAAAAAGAACTGGTCACCTATTCGCCCATCACGGAAAAACATCTGGCCGATGGCATGCGCGTGGCCGAGCTGTGCGCCGCCACGTTGCAGTACAGCGACAATAGCGCGGCCAATTTCCTGATGAAAATATTGGGCGGGCCGCAAGCCGTGACGGCGTTTGCACGCAGCATCGGCAATACGGTATTCCAGCTGGAACGCTGGGAAACAGAATTGAATAGCGCCATCCCCGGCGAAATGCGCGACACGGCCAGCCCTGCGTCGATGGCGCACAGCTTGCAACAAGTGTTATTGGAAAATAGCTTGCCGGCGCCGCAGCGCCAGCAACTGGCCACATGGATGCGCGGCAACACCACGGGCGACAAACGCATCCGCGCCGGCGTGCCGGCCGGCTGGCAAGTAGCCGATAAAACGGGCTCGGGCGCCTATGGCAGCGTCAACGACATCGGCGTGGCCTACCCGCCCAGCGGCGCGCCGCTGCTCATCGCCGTGTACTACACGCGCGAACAGAAAAACGCGGACACGAATCAGGACATCATCACGGCCGCCACGCGCATCGTGACGGCCGCGCTGGCGTAATTACTTGGGCAGGGCGGCCATGAAGCCGGCATAAGTCGACCAGGCGGGATCGGCCGCGCTGCGGATTTCAATCGGAAATTTCGGGCGCGAGGCCAGCGCCGTGTTCAGGCGATTGAAGAATTCTTCGCCCGACTGCGTGTAATAAATCCATTCGCGCAAGTTTTCGCCCGTCGATACGAGCGCCAGGGTGGCGAAACCCTCTTCTTCCACCACGGGCGCCAGCGCCGCTTCCAGCTCCTCCATGTGCTCGCGCTCGTTCGGCGCGGGCATGCCCGTCTCGTCCTCATAGCGCCAGGCGATGATGATGCGGTCCGGCTGCGACGACAGGTCCCAGTCGTCATGGAAGGTGTCGACATAGCGGTAGATGATGGCCATCTCGTCGCTATGCGTGACGATGGTGCCCCAGCTGCGGGCGGAAGTGGAATTTTCGTTCATGGTTACAATAGTCAAAAAATAAATCGAGGGAGCGCAGCTTACAGCACTGGCGGGCAAGTCACATTCCAGGCGTCATACTGGGCGCCGCTCTTGCGCAGCCAGACGCGGGTGTAGCTGTCGCGGTCACTCTTGAACACCAGCGCGTAGCGCTCTTCGGCGCGCGGTGCGGCGGCGCCCACGTCGACGGCCGCCAGCGTAAATTTCAGCGCGCGCAATGGGGCGCAGGCCGTGTTACCCGCCATCAATAATCGCGCCCGCTCCAGCAACGGCTTCTGGTACAGCAACACGCCTTCCAGTTCCACATCGGGAATCCGTTGCAGCATGCGCACGGGCTCGGCCACCGCGCGGCAAGTGCCACGGTCGAGCCAGGCGTAATACTCCATGCCCGCCTCCTGCCAGCGCGCCTGCTTGCCTTCGCCGTGCAGCACGAACTTGGTGCGCTGAGTCCGGCACAGCGCACCATGGCCGCGATACGGCGGCGTTTCCACGCTGCCCACCACCTCGCTGCCACGGCCGCCCACCACGAGCACGCTCTCAAACACAGTGCGCGTGGCCGGCTCGCCCGGATATTGCTGCGCATAAAAATCCAGCAACGACGCGCGCTGCTGCGCATCCACCACCGCCTCGGCGGCACTGGCAGAGAGGCAGACAGCCGACACTACACACAGCGCCAAAGGGCGCACGATATATCTGGGCATGGCATTCCTTCAATCGACGTTCAGGGACGGGTATCGCCCAAGCGCCGATTATATAGTTAGCAGGAAATACCAGGAGCGCGCCGCGTCAGGAGGTACGGAAGTTGACGCCGCCAGCCAGCAGCCTGGCGCCGCAGGTAGTGGTGTCGCCTTCAAAGGCGATGGCGATGCCGTTGATGCGATGCCGGGACGAGCCGCTGGCAATCTTGCAGCCTTGGTGCCCCTTGATGGGGCAACTGCACAAGTCCCCGACGCAGGCGACAGCGATACCATTGACCGTGAAGTGCGTGGCGGCACAACTGAGCACCTTGCCGCCATGCGACGTTGCGTCGCCCAAACGGATGACTTTGCGCATGCTACCTCCCGTTCTACTTGCCCGCCGAGCTTTCCAGGATGGCTTCCACCGATGGCGCCACGTAGTTGGCCGGATCGACGGCCGGCGTGATGCGGCTGCGGAAGATATCACCATTGGCATCCTGCTGCTGACGTTTGGCATCCGATGGTGGCGTAATAAAAATAATGCTGGCCTCATTACTGTCGCGTAAATTAATCGCCGCACTGGCGCCGCCATCGCGGTAGCTGCCCATCACGCCGATGGCCATCTGCATGAACCACGTGGCCGCGCCCGTGTTGCCCAGGCGAAGATCAGTATTGATGAACTGCGCGCTCTTGCTGCTGTCGATTTCGGGGCCGCCCTGTGCCGCATAGTCATGCAGCATGCTTTCCAACATCAGCGACTGTTCCGGCTGGTTTCCCGTGCCGGCCACGATGCGCGCAGGCCCCTTGCCGCGCTCGGCTTCCGGCAAGGTCTGCAGCGCTTGCCGCCAGCCCGCGTTAAAAATATTCTGGCGCGCATCGCACCGCGTGACGGGCTTGCCTTCCTCATCCGCGAACTTGACGAACACGGGCCTGTGCACGAATCCAAACGAAGGCAATCGGTCGAAGGTTTCCATCTGTTCCCGGTTCCACGGAATGGGGAACCACGGAGTCGGCTTCCAGTCGCGCGGCGGACGATTTTCCCAGGGATTGAGTTTATCGAAGGTGTGCAAGCCGACGCCACGGATATCGGGCCGCTGGGCGAAAGAGGCGGCAGCGCCGAGCCATTCGGCGACGGTGGGTTGGCGAGGTATGGGAGGAAATTCCGCTCCTAGTTCCTTATCTGGTTTCGCCAGAGATTCCATCAATTGATAATACATCGCTCTGAATTGCTCTTGTACGAACTTATTTCCGGGATCGTCCCATATCGCTTGCCGCAAAAAATCAACACGTTCGCGCCGTGCCAGGATAAATACTGCCGTGGCATCAGGCATATCAGGAATGAAATATCCGTTTACCAATTTCCTTGCAGTGCCTGGCTTCCGGTTGCCATCCCGCGTGCCAACACTGTCCTCGGAATGTAAAACGATGTAGGGTACATCAGGATGCCTATCGAAAAAATCAAACACATCAATCAGCAATTGGTCAGGATGCTCATCCAGCTTCCAGGAAGCAATCGAAAACAAGTGCCAAGCCATTCCAGATGTGCCAGCGCCAGCCACGAGTCCCGCCATCGGCTCAGTTAAGCTCGGTTGTGCCGCCGGGTCAAGGATGGGAGTACCTGCATAGAACGATGGCAGCCCCCAGTATAATGGGGTAAAATTTACACCATTTTCCAGCGCGTCATAGGCCCTGCTGCCACCTTCCCCGTCCTTGTCATCGCCCGTCCACGGGTATTTCTTGGGATCTTGTTCGCGTATGCTGGTGTAAGCACTTCCTTTTTGCAAGGCCTCCCACAATTTGCCCTGACGATATTTATCCAGCGTCACTCCCAATCCGATCACTTCCAGCACGTACTCTTGCTCTGGCTCCATAGGTTTCTTTGGCTGTTGCGCCTGCAACTGTGACGCAATTTCACGCGCCTGGCTCTTCGATAAGGCACTGAGCCATAACAAACCAAAAAATAAAATTACAACAACTATTGATATTCCCAACCAACGAAGCGTCATCATGATTATCACCTTTCGGCCTGCAGTTTCGAAGGAACAATAGTCGGAAGAAAATTATTACCGACGGGGCTACGACAATCCATTTATTTCGCTTTTTTTTCAGTCACTATTTTTGTATTTTTTGTTTGTGACACTACAATTTTCCACAATGGCCCTGATAGCAAGGGTAATCCTGCGGGCAAAACTCCAGTGTTGTAATAGTTAATGGTGCCATTGATCACGGCACTTCTCCAGGCAGGCTCGACGGACAAATATGGCGCAAACTCCAATATGAACTTTTCTTTTATCCGTATTCCATTGCGCCCTTTTTCATTGCTCTTTAGGTTCTTCACCCGCCAATCCGCCACCGCACATAAATACGCATAAAACTGCGGATCCGAACTAGCCTTGCCGCTGCCAATCGCCACGTCATACGCGGTCACTTGACTATGATTCTTCGCGCTACCGATAATAGAACTATGAAAAGACTTGGCGCTGACCTCCCGCTGCCAGCGCAAGCGGGCCTCATTCGGGCTTTCCTGGATGGTTGCCAAGACATTTCCGTCCGTGTAGCGGGTGGCTGCAATGACGTTGCGTTGATCGAGCGGCCCTTTGCCATCGAGTTTCTTTTCCTTGTTATAGGCAGTCGTCATCAAGGCTAATTCGGCCCCGCGTATAGCTTCATCGCGCTCTGGAAAGCGGCGATAGCCGGCCGGATCCGGGCGATCCTCGACGCTTGTGTGCAGGCCGCTTCCGCTGGTAAGTGCTACTGATGCATCGCAGGGATCGACTTCTTCCACAGGTCCCTGATCTTCAGGTTTACGGTTTCGCATCATCGAAGTTTTGGGAATATTGGGCGAATCGATTTGCGAGGTGCCGCGCAAATCGGCCGGCACCGGCTGTTTCAATGCTTCGCCAGTGATGGTGCGTATGCCATTACGCTGTTCCGTCTTGCTCAACCTGGTATTGATAGGCCAAGCCACCGCCTTGTGTTGCGCACGATATTTTCGTAATGAAACATCAACGTGTGCCTGTTCGCTTTCTGTTGTAAGACGCAGTGGAAAGTCAAAAGGCGGCGGCTTGCCTACCAACGACACCGTGGTCTTTCCAGTGGCCGGATCCAGCCTGGCCTTATTGCTGAATATCCGCTGATAAAATCTGCCGCCCAGTTCCGCCAGCGCATTGCGTACCTGCTCGCGTTCCACGATGCGGGTATGTCCAGTAAAAACGCTGTTTCCATCAATGCTGGACGTCTCCTCTTCCTCTATGAGTTCACTTCCCGATGCATAATCCGGTACGCCATCCCACCCCATGCCCTGGATATTATCCAGTGCCACAGTCATGTCTTCGGGACAAAAATACAGATAAACTTTGCGGCGATTGTCGCGGTCGTCGGCACTCTGCCAGCGGCTGCCGACCATGCCACGATGTTCGTCCTTCTTCAGTTCGGCAAGCGGCGGCTGGCAAGCCTGGCCACTGCCCTTTGCCACACCGGCCACGATATTCGCCAAAGTCTTCAGGCGCGCTCCCATGGTCTGCGCACCACTGAGCAAATGGTAATAAGGCTTCATCGCCGCATCCTCGCCGCCGTCGAACCAGGCCGCGCCTCGCATCAGCAGAGGCAGGCTGTCCACCAGGCTGTACGGCGGATGCGTGAGTATCAAATTATCGGCCGGCGCCAGCCCCTTTTCCATCAGCATGGCTTGGGCCAGCAGCGACAGCAGGCAACCCTGGCTGTGCGCGACGATGCTGACGGTATCGTCAGCATCATAATCGCGGATCATGGAAATGAGCGCGGCCAGACGCTGGGCCGCCAATACCATGTACATGCGGCCAGGCGCCGTCCTCAATGGACGCAAGGCATCGCCCATGGGATCCGCAGGCGCATAGATACCCGGACGCCACATGTCGGGCAAGCTGCTGGTGGCGTTGCCGAAGGGACCGCCTTCCTTGGACAGGTCCTTGTCGAGGCGGTTGCCGTAGCGGTCAACAAACTGGCCGTTGATCGTTTTGCATTTCACTCCCACTTCACGGTAGCCCCAGTAAAACGGGATCACGGGGCTGTTGGTATCCTTGGCGATAGTGCGCTTGAAGAACACGGCGTCGGGATCGTCTTCCAGCCTGTCCTTGTCTGCCGCCACAGGCATACGGTAAGAAGCTGGCGTAAAGCCGCGCCCCAGCCTTTGCGTCAATCCCTCGCACAAGCCGTGCTCCACCGCCTTGTAGCTGACGCCCACATCGTTGACGCCGTGAATAACGATGATATTACCCGGCAAGTTGCGGCGTATTTTCACCTTCTTGCAGACGCTGCGTTCGCAATGCAGGAGCGTCACGTCTTCGCCCACCACGTACGGCACTTTCGGATAGCTGCCCATTGCACTCTCCTGGCGTCATCAATCCTTGTTGTTGAACACTTCGATGGCGGCCAGGTGCATGGCCGCGCGCTCCAGCACCTCCGTCTTGCCGTCCCCGTCGCTGCGGCCATCGGCCGACGAGCCATCTTCCAGCTTCACGGCAAACTGGACTTGCGGCGCCAGCTGGGGGGCTGGCGGCACGCCATCGACGGGACTGTCGTCGCCCTCATATTGAAAGATGAATTGCTGATCGGCCTTGCCTTCGGCAAAGCTTGGCAATTGCACTGCCATGCTTTGCGGGTCATTGAAGACGAAATTGGGTGCATTGAAGTTCAGTGGCGACTTGCTGCCAAAGGTGATGCCGTCGCCGATGCGGATGAAAGCGCCATGCTTGGAAATCAACACAATTTCATCGGCCATGCCCGTCAGCTTGCCCTCGCTGGCGGTGAGCTTCAAATTTTTCGCCGCGTTGAGGTCCATGTCGTCATGCTGGCTTTGCAGCAGGAACTTGCCATGGTGGGCGATGGCGCGGATGCCGTCCGCATGGGCAAACAGCGAAATGCCCTTGCCCGCGTTCACACTGTAGCGCTGGCCCGCCACCGCTTGCAGATGCTGCTGCGCCACCGTATCGATGCTGCCGGCGGCATAGCTGATGATGGCCTTCGAACTGGCAAAGCTGATGCCGGCCGGCGCCGTGACAGCAATCGCCGCCGCACCGCCCAGCTCGGCACGGGGCTGCGTATTGCTGCCGCCTTCCCAGCTTTTCAAGCTGTGCTGCAGCTCCTGCTGCGCTTCATCCGTATTCTCCAGCGCCTGATTCGTGGCAGCATAGCTGCCCAGCGAGCGAAACAATTCCAGGCAATTTTCCATCAGCCCCAGATATTCGCTGCGTGCCATGTGCCCGCCGTCGCCGTTCAGGCGCTTCCAGGCAGAAATCAGCATGCCCTTGCCCGCCCGCATCGCCAGTTGCTCATCGGTACGCAGCTCGGCGCCCTCGCCGCGCGCCTCTCCCTGGCCATTGCGCCGGTCCTGCGTCAGCCAGCCCAGGTTGAGCTGGGTGGAGCCATGGTCGCTGGCAAGCTGGGCATTGATTTGCCCATGCACATCATCGAAACGCAGCTGGTTGCCACGTGTGCCCTTGATCTCGCGGCTCTGGATGCCGGACAAATAACGGTTGCCGGGCAAGTCGCCCGCCTTGCTCAATGCGATCGGCAACGCACTGTGGTTGTACAGCTGTCCCACGATGATGGGCCGGTCCGGGTCGCCGCCGAGGAAAGCCAGCAGGACTTCGCTGCCCACGCGGGGCAAGCCCAGATAGCCGCACGGCTGCATGCTGCCAGGTCCGCTTCCCGCCCAGCTCGACGCGACTCTTACCCAGGCCGAATCGGCATCCGTGTCGGATGCGCCCGTGCCGCCTGCATGCTCATGGTCCACCTTGCGCGTGGCGGGAAAACGCACCTTGACCCGGCCCATGGCGTCGCAATGAACCTCTTCATTCGCCGGCCCCACCACCACGGCGCTTTGCATGGTAACTGGCGGCAGGTCGATGCGCGTGTCGTAGGCCGGAACGATGGCCACGCCGCGCCGCACAGCGCTCAATTCGATATGCATGCGCAAGGGGCCATCGTCCACCGCCGTCGCCAGTTCGCGCTGCGGCAGCGATGCATCATCGGCCAGCCAGCGATTGCGCGCGAACAAACGCGCCACCCTGGCGGCCAGTTCCCGGGGTAAATTATTCTGCGCCGCCACCTGTAGCGCCGTCACGACAAAATCGCGCTCGGCCGGCGGAAGTGCGTCGATATCGGGATGTTCGGCCAGGCTAAAGTATTCGCCCGGACACAGGTCGCGCACGCTGCCCTCGGCATGAAAACAATGGCTTTCGTAGTCATGCTGCTGCATGGCCAGCATGCCCAACTGGCACAAGGCATCATGATCGCTCCCCGCACGTGGCGGCAGCACGCGGTAATCATCGAGGCTGGCGGCAACGGCATTGCCATGCATGCCTTGCCGGCCCTGCCCCATGGCGTCGGCAGTCATGAACGGCCGCGCGCGTGGATGTTCCTCATTCCAGCTATGGCGCGTCACCTTGCCCGCCTGCAACTTGCGGACTTCGTTCCACGACGTCAGGGTGTCGCGCTGTTCCGTCGCGCGGTCCGCGTGATAGCGCACGGTATCGGCCATGTTTTTCCGCAAGCCATCGGCATGGTTGAACAGCACCAGGGTATGTGCCGGCTCGGCATGCGCATCCGCATTGCCTTCCGCTCGAAAAAACCAGGCGACGCCGCTGCGCTTGAGCAGGCGCCGGACGAAGGCCGCATCGGACTCATTGTGCTGCATGACAAATTCGCGCTGTGGATACGTCTGTGCCTCGAAGAAATCGGCAAACACATACTGGAAGGCATGCCCCAGCACGGAATTGCTGCGTATCCATTCGTCGAGCAGGATCTTGATGATCTCGATATCCGTCAGGCGCCGGAAAACACGCGTATTGCTGCGCTTTTCCATGATGGCGAAGGCGTCCGTCAGCACCAGCTGATAGCTGGCCAGCGCGCCATCGCTGTCACCGGCACTCGCTTGCGTAACGATGCCGCAGATGCTGCGCAACTTCCCCTGGTCGGTGACGATATCGATAGCGGCGGGTAAGGCGATGAAACTGCTCAGCGGCAAATCCGCATGCGTCGAGACGCACAGCACACGGTATTCGATCCCGCCACAGATGGCCTCGCTTCCGGCGACGCGCTGCGGTATCAGCGCACCGGCGGGCACCTTTGGGGATACGCCCAGGCGCAGGCGCAAGGGACGTTCGCCACCCGATATCGAATCATCACCGTCCATGGCGTTCTCCTCATTCTTACTTGCATTTAATCAAGCTGGAGAAACGACAATGCCATGGGACGGCAAGGAAATACTTGATATTTAGTAAGAATTCTCCAAGGTTCCCAATACTTCCATCAATCTTTGCCGCTTCGCCAGCAGGGTGGGATCAAACGCCGTCCACTGCTGCAGCCGCAACGCATACGCGGGCGCCATCATCCAGCCGAACACCTCCGCCTTGTCTTCCTCGGGGCCGTAGGCGGCGTACAGGCTCACCAGCCCGGGCTGCGGGTGGCCCAGGTTCTGGAAACCCTTGCCGTAGGCCTTGGCGCCGCCCTGGCCATAGGCTGTGCCGGGCGGGTTCAGGGCCAGCCAGGCGGGGTCGCGGTAATAGAAATCGTTGAACAACCGGTATTCGATGAAGTGGTAATACTCGTGGTGCACGCGCAGCTCCATGCCGGACGGACACAGGGCGGCCAGCAGGTTGTCGGCATAGACGACGCTGTCGATTTCCGGCGCCGGCATGGCCAGGCGGCGCTGGCCGTCCACGCTCAAGTCCTTCACCAGCACGACGTGGCGCAAGCCCGTGCGCGCGAAGACGCCGGCCGGGTAGCGCTCCATGGCCGGCAAGACGATGCTGAGCAACAATTGCAGCCCGGCACGGTCCTGCGCCGAGTCCGTAAAGGCGTGCGCCTCGCTGCCGGGCATGGACAAGGTCCAGGCGGGCGACAGCTGCAGCGCCGCCAGGCGCGCCGTGGCGATGGCCTGCAATTGCGCCACGCTGGCGTCCTTGGGTGCGACGGGCGCATAGCGCACGTTCCAGTCGCACTCGCTGCGCATGCTGTCTTGCTGGGCGGCACGCTCGAACGCTTGCGTGTAGGCAGCCGATGGCGCGGACGGGCCGCCGGCGCAAGCGGACAGCAATACAACGGCAAGACAGGACAGCAAACGGCAAGCAGGCATGGGATCTTTCACGGGCATAAAAATGGGGCGCAATTGCTGCGCCCCATTGTACAAGCTGCTAGTTCCTTACAGCATCAGCGCTGGTAATTCTTGAAGAAATTCCAGCTGATCACGGTGGCGTCCGGGCCCAGCTCATCGCTGAATGGCCAGCCGGGAGGGCCGCCGCTCCACGCGTGGTTCATGCCCTCGACCGTGTACTTTTGCGCGATGACGGCGCCGTTGTGCAGGTAGGTGTCGATGGTATAGCTGCGGCCGTACGGCACCGTCTGGCGCACGATGCTGTCGGCACGGTAGCGCACGCTGTCGTTGTCGAGGCCATCGTCGCCGTAATCGCTGGTCTGCAGGAATTGCTCGATGGTCTGTTCGCCGTTGACGGGATTGACGACGATGTCGGAAGTGCCGTGGAACACCATCGTTGGCATCAGCCGGCGCGGCGAACCGGAGCAGCGCCAGGCATCCTTGCCGCGCACTTTCGGGTCGAAGGAACTGCCGTTGAACAGCGAGTCGGCAGCCGTGAGCAGGCCGGTGGCGCCCTTGTACATGCCGCCCGAATGCACCATCACGGCAGCGAACACGTCGGAATAACAGGCGGCCATGATGGACGCCATGGCGCCGCCGGCCGAGATGCCCGTCACGTACACGCGACTGTCCTGCACCGCATATTTGCTCTTGACCTTGTTCAAGATGCCCATCAGCACGGCCGGTTCGCCCGTGCCCCGCTCCTGGTTCAGCGGCAACATGAAATTCCAGCAGCGCATGGGGTTGGCCGTGACGTTCTGGCGCGGGTAGACGACGATGAAGTTTTCACTGTCGGCCAGCTGGTTGTAGCGGCTGACGGCAGCCATGCTGTTCGGCTCGGAACCGCAGCCGTGCAGCATCAGCACGACGGGCAGCGGCGTATTCGGATTGTAATTGCTCGGCAGCCAGACCTGGTATTCGCGCGAGCCCCACAGGCTCGCGTACAGGCCGAAGTCCCACTGCCCGGCGGCAGCCGGCAACGCGGCCAGCAAGCCGCAGGCGGCGATGAGTGCAGATAACAAGTGACGCAGTTGTTGATGCAGATGTGCCATGCCAGTCTCCTGATTATTATTCACGACGAAAACAGCGACAACGACCCGGCTTGACGCCCGTCAAGCCGGCACTTCCGACCCGCGAGGCCGGACCCAGCGGGTCCAGCCCCGGCAGTGAAGAACTCTAAAATTTGTAACCGGCCTTGGCGATGATCTGGCGCGGCGGTCCATAGAAACCGTCGAGGATGAACACGGCGGGAATGTTGTAGCCATCCGTGCGGTAGCGCTTGTTGCCCAGGTTGCTGCCATGCAAGCTGAAGGTCCAGTTCTTTGGCGCTTCCCACACGACGCCGGCCGTCCAGATGCTGTAGCCGCCCTGCGCCAGGGTTTCGCTCAAGTCCGTCGTCGGGTAGACCTTGCTGCGATAGCCATAGCCGACCATGCTGCGCAAGGCACCGCCGAACACGTCGCGGTCCGTGCGCGTCACGTTCAAGCCCACTTGCCGGGCTGGCGTATTGCTGAACTTTTGCGTATCCGCAATGTTCTTGCCTCCGCTCATGAACTCGTCATAGTTGGCATCGAGCAAGGCGAGGAAGCCGTTGACTTCCCACTGGCGGTTCGGCCGCCACGAGAATTCGAACTCCGCGCCTTTCACGGTGCCCTTGCCCGCATTCGTGAAGTCGCCATAGAAGCCCGGCACGCCGCCCGGCTGCACATAGCTGGTGAAGACTGACAATTGAATATCCTTGTAGCGGTTGTAGAACAGGGCCACGTTGGCGTCGAAGGTGTCGTCGGGCGCCGCATACTTCATGCCCACCTCCAGCGCGTCGAGTTTTTCATCCTTGTAGGGCCGCGCGGAATCGGGCACCACGAGGTTGTTGGCGCGCACGTTGTAGCCGCCCGACTTGAAGCCGCGCGACAGGTTGCTGTAGAAATTCGTCGTCTTCGACGCTTCATAGCGCACGGAAATTTTCGGCGAGGTATTGCTCACCGACAAGGACTTGTCGAAGTCGGCCGCCGTCTGGATGGGCCGCGTGAAGCCCACATCGGCAAAAGCGCGGTTGAGCACGATGGCGCGCTTTTCCTCGCGCGTGTGGCGCAAGCCCGCATTGATGCTCCACACCTTGCCCAGCGGCCAGGTCCAGTCCGTGTACAGCGCCGTGCTGTCCGTCTCCACCGTGCTGACGGCGGCCGTAAACTGGCGCCCCAGGAAGTTGTTGTAGATGCCGCCGCCGGCCGTGCCTTCGAAGCGGTACAGGCCGATCACGCCGGCGCCGTAGTCGCCGCTGTACGAGGCCTGCAATTCCAGGCTTTTCTGTTCGTCGCGCGAGTCGCCGAAGACGTCGGCGATGGGCAGCGGCAAGCCGTCAAAGTCGATGGTTTGCTCGGAGGTGCTGCGCCGCTTGGCGCCGATCACTTTGACGGACCAGTCGTTCGACAAGGTGTAGTTGGCCACCAGCGAACCGCCGCGGTTATGCGTGAAGTTGTTGCCCGGCATGCCGCTCTGGATGTCATATGCATCCTTGCTGGCGGGCCGCTTGAGCGGGTCGAAGGCGCTTACGCCCATGCGCTGGAAACCGCGCACGCCCGATTTGTCGTCCGTGGCGTCCAGGCTCAGCACGACGGTGAGCGGGATGTCCTGCGGAAAGTAGCCGACGGACAGGCGCGCGGCCGTGCTGTCCTGGTCGCTGACCTGTTCGCCATTGAACGTATTGCGGCCGAAACCATCGCGGTCCAGCTTGGCGGCGGCCAGGCGCGCGCGCCAGGTGCCGCTCTCGTTGGCCACATTGAAGGCGGCCTTGAAGTTGCGCTGGTTGTAATTACCGATGCCCACTTCCGCCGAGGCACCGTTTTCCTTCGCCAGGGGGCGCGAAATGTACTTGATGGCGCCGCCGATGGTGTTCTTGCCGTACAAGGTGCCTTGCGGGCCGCGCAGCACTTCGATGCGCTGCACGTCGAACACGTCGAGCAGCGCGCCTTGCGGACGGGCCATGTAGACGTCGTCAAAATAAATACCCACGCCCGGGTCCACGCCCCAGACGGGGTCGGCCTGGCCCACGCCGCGGATAAACGCGGTCAGGGTGGTATTCGTGCCGCGCGAAGCGTACACGGTCAGGTTCGGCACGCGCTCCTGCAGGTCGGCCAGGTTCTGGATATTCGCCCGTTCCAGGGCCTTGGCGGAAAACGCCGTGACGGCCAGCGGTACGTCCTGCAGCCGTTCTTCGCGGCGGCGGGCAGAGACCGTCACGGTTTCCATGCGTTCTTTTGCGTCGCTGGCTTCCTGGGCGCTGACAGCAGTGGCCTGGCTGGCCTCCTGCGCCTGGGCCTGGGTGGAAAAGCTGAAGGCACCGGCAACGGCAAGGGCGGCGGGCATCAATTTCAAAGCAAGTTTCATAGCGTCTCCAATGTCAGGCTTGCTTACCACCAGGGAAGACGGCCGGAGGCCAGGATCACAAGACGTCAAGGTACCCGCGCACGTGAAGCGAGCACCTGCCCTGCGATGACTGTTTCCCGGCCCCTGCCCGTGCGGCGAGTGGCCTGTTTATTTTGAATGTGTGGCGAGGAAGGACTGCAACAAGGTATTCACACGCTGCGCCTGGTCCAGGGGCGTGGCATGGCGCGAGTTCGCGATGATCTCGATCTCGCACTGCTGAAACTGTGCGGCAAAGGCCCGCTTGCTGGCGACGGGCGTGTAATCCTGGTCGGCCGCCATGATGAAGACGGGCATGGCCAGGGCCTGGAAATGGATGTCGATATCCCAGTGGAAAATGGCATCGAGCGCGGCCAGGTAGGCACGCTTGTCCATGCCCGCCATCTGCGTGGCGAAGCGCTCGACCAACGCTTGCTGGGCCGGCTCGGGGAACAGTTTCTTGCCGATGATCTTGCCCATGGCTTTCAGGCCGAAGGTGGCGATCACCGTGCGGCGCAGCCAGTAGGCAAACAGCAGCGCTGCCGGCTTGCTGCCCTGAAATGGTTGAGAATTGATCAGGCACAAGCTGGCCACCCGGCCCGGGGCACGGTTGGCCATTTCCAGGCCCACCATGCCGCCCAGGGAAAAGCCGACGATGTGCGCGCGTGGCACGTCGAGCTGGTCCATCAGATTGAAAAGGTCGTTGGCGAAGTCGCCGATCTGCCAGTCGCCGTTTGGCGCGGGACTGGCGCCATGGCCGCGCAGGTCGGGCACGATCAGGCGAAAGCTGCTGCCGAGGGCATCGATCTGCGGACGCCAGTCTTCGGCGCAGGAACCGAGGCCGTGCAACAGAAAAATAGGCTCTGACTGCGCGGGATCGCCCTGCTCCCTGCCCAGGTCGAGGTAATGCAATGGAACATCGGATGTCGTGTGACGCCGCATTCTGTCTCCTTGCTGTTGAACATGCTTTGTGTTCAGGTGCAGGAATATGTTTTCCTGCTGTTGGAAAACATAATACGGAATCCGAATTCCGATTTCAAGTTAAATCGCTAAATATCTCAAGTCAGGTAATTTAAAGCAACACGCACCAGTTCATCCTCGAGCGCCGCGCCCGACAAAAAGGATAGCGAACCCGTCAAGGTATGCTGGTTCAGGATGCCCAGCAGCACGGGCGGCACGACCATCATCGCCTGCGTGGGGTTCGGGTGGCGGATGCTGGACGATTTGCTGGCCAGCACGGCGACCGTGCGTTGCGAGATCAGATGATTGATCTGGTGCACCCTGTCGCGAAATTGCGCATCCTGCGACGCACGCGTGATCAAGGCGCGCAAGACGCCGCTGCGCCCGCCATTCACGGCCACGAACATGGCCACCATGGCGCGGATGAACTCTTCCAGGCTGCGCCCTTCCCACTGGCGCAGTTCCGTCAGGGTCTCGACCTTTTCCACCATGTCGGAAAAAAAGCGCTGCAGCAGCAAGCGGCTCAGGGTGTCCTTATCGCCCAATAAACGGTAAAACGTGCCCACGGAGGTTTCCGCCAGTTTGGCCAGGTCGGCCACGCCGATTTCATCGAAACGGTTTTCCGCCAGCAACTGTTCCCCCACCAGCAGCAGGCGCTCGAACGCCTGCTTGCTGCGCGCCTGAGTGGGCTCCGGGGGAACGATCATCTGCGGGAAGGGCATCGGAAAGGAAGGCATGCGGCGTCGGCGTCTCTCGATAGTGGAACCGTGGTTCCGTTATGGGAGCACGTATTGTAACGCGGGAGACGGCCGATGGGGAGCGCCGCGTGGCGCCCTGGCGTGTGCTACCTGCCTTGCCACTCCATGTAGACGTCGGCGCGCTGGTAATGCGCGTCGCCGGCGGGCCGCGCCACATGGGTAAAACCGCTGCTTTCGTACAGGCGGATGGCGGGCGCCAGCTTGCTGTTCGACTCGAGGAACAGCAGCTTGGCGCCGCTGGCCTCGAAGGCGTCGAAGGCCCGTTCGATCAGCCGGCGCGCAATGCCCAGGCCCTGGCATTCCGGCGTGACGGCCATCTTCGACAGCTCGATGCTGTCTCCGCCGGCACGGATCAGGGCGCAGGTGCCGACGATCTTGCCGTCCAAACGCGCGAGGAAAATCTGCCCGCCATCGTCGAGGATCGAGCGTTGCGGATCGGACAGCACCTTGTCGTCGAGCGCCTCGACATAGAAATAGCGTTCCAGCCAGGCAATATTGAGGCGCTTGAAGTCGGCCGCGTACTGGGCGTCGTACGCGATGATCTCCACGGCCGCCCGCTCGCGCTGTCGCCGGCAGGCGGCGATCGTTTCGCCGAAACCTTGCGATTGCAAGCGCGCTTCGGCCCGGTCCAGGCTGGCCATCAGTTGCGGCGTACCGTGTTCGAAGACCGTATCGACGGCCGCGCGCACGTCGTCCCACAGGGCCGCCATGTCGCGCAGCAAGGCTTGCCCCGCGTCGGACAGCGCCAGCAGCCGGCGCCGCTCATCCTTGGCGTCCGGCAGCTCCGTCACCACGCCCGCGTCGAGCAGCTTGCGCCCCAGTTGCACCACCACCGGATGCGTCTGCCCGATTTGCGCGGCCAGGGCCGTGATCGCCGTGGGACCGTTGTCGCGCAGCAGCAATAACAAGGGGAAACAGCGCGACGTCAGCTCGACGCCGGCCGCCAGATAGCTGGTATCGACGCCCGCATACAGTTGATCGGAAAGACGGCGCAGGCGGCTGGCCAGCATCAGCGAGCCGTAGGTTTGCAGGTTGGAGGACATGTTGAGCAGAATATAGGTAAGTAGTTACGTATACCCTAACGTAAACGGGCTTTCGGCGTCAAGCGTCAGCGTTTACTCCTCGTCATCGGCCAGCGCCGCCCGCAGTCTGGCCGCAAATACCTCTCCGATCAGTTCGTCCAAGCCCGGCCACACCTGCGTCAGCCAGCGCTTGCCCTCCTCGCTCACCTCCACGTACGGCGCGTCGCGCGTCGCGCAGGCCCGGCCAATCGCGATGACTTGCCCCGCATCGTCCAGGCCGCCCGCGATCATGGCATCGATGGGGAATACGATCAGCCCGGCGGTCAGATGCGGACGCAGCAGGCAGGCGGGCGCGATGATGGCGAACGATGCTTCCACATAACTCCAGCAATTGGTGGGCCAGTGGGCAGCCTTGACGGCCTCGAGGAAGGCCGCGTCGCTGATCGTTTCAGGATGGGCTTGCGCCCGCGCATAAAAGGCGGCCAGGGCGACGAGTTGCGGCGGAGAAGTCCAGTTGGGCATAGCGCATTGATCCAGGCAAAGCCGCACCGGGCTGGCGGCAAAGGCGGACTGTAGCATGTTCAATCAGCACGCTGAAACACCAATGGTCGGGGCATAATCATGTCCGCCGCCACTCTCGCCAGCCACAGCCATGCCAACAGCCTTTGAACTCTGGAAAGCCGAATTACTAATTGTGGGCAACATCGTCCAGGATGACGATACCTCCACGCCGCCCGATGAAGCCCAGCGGCGCTTCCAGCGCTACTGCGCCATGCTCGATGCGCTGACGGGGAATGAGGGCGCGCACTACGCGCTGGCGATTGTGCAATCCGTACAGGCCGAGCACGATTACGGCGCCTACCAGACGGCCAGCCGCGCCGCCTGGCGTTTCGGCGAGACGGCGTATTGCACCGCCCTGCTGCACGAACTGCCGCGCCTGATCGCCACCCTGCCCGACTGGGCGGGTGACTTTCTCGTCGGTATCGCCAACGGCGCTGGCACACCCCATGCGTCGGCCATCACCTGCTTCAACACCCTGCTGGCCGCCGCGCCGCCCGCGCAGCAGGCGCTGATCGCGGCATTTATTGCCACGGAAGAAGACGATGGCTGGTTTGAGCATTGCCCGGGCGTGCTGGGCGCCGCTGCCGGCGAACGCTACGCGGGCATCATGCCGGGCCAGGATGGCGCCGCCGGCTACCAGTTGTTCCTGCTGCCCGGCGAGGCCGATGCCCTGCCCTGGCAAGCCGCGCTAGCCTGGGCCGCGGCGCGCGGCGCCTGCCTGCCGACGCGCAGCGAGCTGGCCTTGCTGCACGCCAACCTGGGCCATGCCTTCCCGGATGCCTGGTACTGGTCGTCGGAAGCGGACGCCATCCTGCCCCGCATGGCGTGGAGCCACGATTTCGACAACGGCACCCAGTACAACTATCGCAAGACTTATTCAGGCCGCGCCTGCGCCGTGCGCCGGGTCACATTGGCGCCATCGGCCGACGCGCCCATCGCCCTGCAGCCGGGCGAACGCTATGCCGGCCTGATCCTCGGCTGGGATGGCGCGCCCGATTACCACCTGGTGCTGCTGCCGGGCGAGTACGAGCAGGAGAACCATTCCTGGCAAGCCGCATCCAACTGGGCTGCCAGCCTGGGCCACAGCCTGCCGGATCGGCGCGAGCAGACCTTGCTGTATGCGACATTGAAAGAGGCGTTCCGGCCGAACTGGCACTGGTCAAGCGAGCCTGGCGACATCGAGGACGAAGCCTGGTGCAAGGATTTCGACACGGGCGTCGCCTACCAGAACGCGCGCGCGTTTGACGGCTACGCGCGCTGCGTGCGCCGGGTGCTTGCTTAGTGCTTGTATAGTGCGCGTTTGCTCAGGCGAGCGTTCCCCAATCATCAAGGAAACCCATGCTGTTATCACTCGACGATCCCATCTGGCCCACCCTGGAAGGCGGCTACCGCATGCCCTACGACGTGGCCGGGGCGCTCAAGGCCATGCAGGCGGGCGAGGACGTCTGGCATGAGCTGTGGGAAGAGCTGCACCACCAGGGCGACGTGGGCGTCGCCTCGTATGCTGCCGTGCCCCAGCTCGTCCACCTGCTGGGCAACGCACCATCGCGCGCGGAAGATTTCTATGCGCTCATCACCCTGATCGAGCTGGAACGCCACCGCAAGCACAATCCGCCGCTGCCGGACTGGCTGGCCGCCAGCTATCAGGCGGCCTGGGCGCAGTTGCCCGCCATCGCCGCGCGCGACCTGCAGGGCCAGCTGGACCCCGTCATGCTGGAATCCGTGTTCGCCGTGCTGGCCCTGGCCAAGGGCCAGCTGCGGCTGGGCGCCCTGCTGCTGCACATGGACTCGTCCGAAGCGGACGAGTGGCTGGAAGAGCGTCTCGGCTGGAGCGCAGTCTACGGCATAGACGCCTAGGGGCTAAAAGCGCTCGTCGCGCAGCGCCGGCAGCACCAGTTCGCGCACGAACGAGGCATTCGACAAGTTCAGCAGCATGCGCACGACGGCAACGACGTCATGTACGGGAATCAGCTCACCCTCGCCCCGCGCGGCAGCGTCCGCCAGCGGCACGGACAAGCCATCGTAGGTATTCAAATAGCCCAGTTGCAGCGCCGTCACGGCCAGCCCCTGTGCGCGGAAACCTTCGCGCAAGGCGTCGGCGATGCCGTTCAGGGCGAATTTCGAGGCGCTGAACGTCACTTCCGGGCGGCCGCTCTGGCGCAGGCCGGACGTCGACCCCGTGAGTATCAGCTGCGGCTTGCTGCTGGCCAGCAAGCGCGGCACCAGGCGCTTGAGCAGCAATATCGTCGCCGTGATGTTGGTATTGACCATGTCGACGATGGCCTCGTCCGCATCGCCGAGAAAAGCGTAGTCATCGCTGAAGGCCTTTTCTTCCCACACGCCCAGGTTGTAGATCACCGCGTCCAGCACGGCGGGCGCTTCGCGCGCGATGCGTTCGACGGCCTCGGCGGGCGCGGCCAGGTCCGCCGCGATCCATTGCAGCTGTGTGCCCTGGCCGGCAGGCAAGTCGGCAGGTTGCTGGCGCGATACGCCGATGACGGCATGTCCGTCAGCGAGCAAACCGTCCACCAGCGCGCGTCCCAGGCCCCGGCTGGCGCCCACGATCATGATGTGCATACTGTGTCCTTTCCAATGAAGTCAACGCTGATGATAGCGGCGTTGTATTAAGAGCAGCTGAGGCTGCTCCCCATACGCGCCGCATTTACTCACGCGGCGGAAATGCGTATGCTAGATCTGGCAATCTCCGATAACATACAAGAACGAGACACATGCCTACTTCCAACACCGCCGCCATCAACGCCGCAAGCCGTCCCCTCACCAAACAAGACTATAAAACCCTGTCGCTGGCCGCCCTCGGCGGCGCGCTGGAATTCTACGATTTCATCATCTTCGTCTTCTTTGCCAACGCCATCGGCCAATTGTTCTTCCCGCCGGAAATGCCGGATTGGCTGCGTTTGCTGCAAACCTTCGGCATCTTCGCCGCCGGCTACGTCGTGCGTCCGCTGGGCGGCATCGTCATGGCCCACTTCGGCGACTTGCTGGGCCGCAAGCGCATGTTTACGCTGTCCATCCTGATGATGGCCGTGCCGACCCTGCTGATCGGCTTGCTGCCGACGTATGCCAGCATCGGCCTGGCGGCCCCGCTGCTGCTGCTCTTGATGCGCGTCTTCCAGGGCGCGGCCGTGGGCGGCGAAGTGCCGGGCGCCTGGGTGTTTGTGTCCGAACACGTACCGAGCCGTTTCACGGGCTTTGCCTGCGGCGTGCTGACGGCCGGCCTGACTGTCGGTATTTTGTTGGGTTCGCTCGTCGCGACGGGCTTGAACACCGTCTACACGCCGGCAGAAATCACCGATGGCGCCTGGCGCTATCCGTTCTTGCTGGGCGGCCTCTTCGGCTTTGGCGCCATGTATTTGCGCCGCTGGCTGCATGAAACCCCCGTCTTTGCGGAAATGCAGCAGCGCAAGGCGCTGTCCACGGAAATGCCCTTGAAATCCGTGCTGCGCAGCCACCGCGGCGCCGTCGTCGTATCGATGCTGCTGACGTGGATGCTGTCGGCCGGCATCGTCGTCGTCATCTTGATGACGCCTGCCCTGCTGCAAAAGATCCACCACATCGCGCCGCGCACCACCCTGGTGGCCAATACCGTGGCCACCCTGTGCCTGGCCTTCGGCTGCATCATCGCCGGCATGCTGGCCGACCGCCTGGGCGGCAAGCGCGTGATCTTCACCGGCTCCGTGCTGCTGGCCATCAGTACGTATCTCTTCTACACCACCGTCGGCAGCCGCCCCGACCTGCTGCTGCCCCTGTACGCGATGACGGGCCTGTTCGTCGGCGTCGTCGGCGCCGTGCCCTACGTGCTGGTGCAGGCGTTTCCGGCCCAGGTGCGCTTCTCGGGACTGTCGTTTTCCTACAACTTGTCGTATGCGATCTTCGGCGGCCTGACGCCCGTGGTCGTAACCCTGATGCTGAAAAACAACGTGCTGGGCCCCGCCTATTACGTGATCGGCGTGTGCGTGGTGGGCATGCTGACGGCGCTGTTCATCAAGGACCAGCGGCAGACGGTAGGACGCTAGACTCGGGCAGCGCGCGGGCTTGCCTCGCGCGCTGCAGCAATTGCCCCGGCAACCGATCAAGAAAATAGCAATAGAAAGTCTTCAAAGGAATTTGAAATCTTTCGCCAGTAATCATCGTCCCACAAGATGACGGATGGCATGCCCCGGGCACCCCTGAAATCGAGACAGAATTGACTGCCGTCACCGGCCATGCCGAAACAAATGATTTCTGTAAAATCAACGATGTCAGGCATGGCTCCCGGGCCAGCACTGCCGCTTCCAGGCTCCCCATAGCAGCCATCGCCGACGAAATACGCCCCAAGCTTCGCTGTCTGAGCAGTCAGTTCGACGGCATCCGTATAGATGTGAGCCAATTCCGTCTGCAAGGTGCGACCGAAAGAATCGAGCTCCTCCTTCAGTCTCAAATTGCAAAATCCTGCCGCATTCCGATATCTTGCGGCAAAAGCAATATACTCGACGGGTAAATCCATACCGTTAATCTGCATCGCTGACGTTACCTTTCACAAGCGGATCATGATATTAAAACAAATTTACCTCTACCCCGACCTGGTGGAGTTCCAGGGCCGCTCGCAAGACGTTGCCATCATCCGGGATCAGACTCGCCATATCTGCAATTTCCTTGAACGCCAGCTGGCAACATTCAAGTTCAATTGCGAAAAATTCAATAAAATTTGCATCATCGGCTGCAGCGCCCCGCTGCGCGCAATGTATCTCGTGTCAAGCAATGCCCTGGCGGTGCCTGTCGTCTTTGACATCGACCGCTGCCGCGCCATCCCTACCCACCTGCTTGCCGCGTATTACATCGACCTGCTGGTCATCGGGCTAACGCGGGCAGCGTCGGAATTGGCCATTCCGCTCGACGACTTGCTGCGCTGGCTGGATGCATTCAAGGCTGGCGGTTACCGCAATGCATGGACATTCAAAGACAAAAATTTTCGCCACGCCGGCATACGGTGCCGCCTCGATTGCAGCATGACGCTTGATGCATTCACGTTGAAGCTGCATGTGAGCAAAAAGGGAGAAACAATTTGCGACCGCGTCATCCTCGTCACGCCGCCAGATGAAGTAGCTTTTCATTACAGATTTAAAGATGTAATCATTGAGGACGACAAGTTGATGGTGACCACAAAGATCACCGTTGGAGACGGGCATATTTTGTACTCGGTACCGCTGTCAGAATTGACTGCCGGCGCAATCGAGTCACCTTCCCTAGGTGCAGACGGCAATACCATGAATCGGCCGGTGGCAGGAGTGCCCTGAGCGCTAGGCCCAGGTCGCATCCACCATCTGGCTGTGGGTGGGTGCCATGCACGATGAGGCCAGCCCGGCTGGCCAACTGCGCCAAACCACACAGCACGGAGCCACACGCCGGCCAACGCCACCTTCGGGTGGTTTTTTTTCGCCCCGATTTGTCGCGCTGCACCAAATTCTGAAAAGACGTTTCACATCGCGAAATATCAAACAGCAGGCTCAGCCATTGATGCTCTCACTTTTTGAAAATTCATACCACATCATGAAAAATCATAATTAATCCATTGAAAAACAAAGACTTAATTTAAGTTATATGTCTTATATAAGACTTGAACATCGGCGCGAATCGGCCTACTATTTAGTCATGCAGTTTGCTTCGACAAGACGTTGTGGCGCACTCGGCGATTTTCTCAAACATAGCTTTTCTTTTTAGGAGATTCACATGTCCCAATATCAAGACGACATCAAAGCTGTTGCTGGTTTGAAAGAGCAACAAGGCAGCGCCTGGAACGCCATCAATCCCGAGTCCGCCGCCCGCATGCGCGCCCAGAACAAATTCAAGACCGGCCTGGACATCGCCCGTTACACGGCGAAGATCATGCGCAACGACATGGCCGCCTACGATGCGGACCCATCCAAGTACACCCAGTCGCTCGGTTGCTGGCACGGTTTCATCGGTCAACAGAAGATGATCTCGATCAAGAAGCACTTCAACAGCACCGACCGCCGCTACCTCTACCTGTCCGGCTGGATGGTTGCCGCCCTGCGCTCCGAATTCGGCCCGCTGCCAGACCAGTCGATGCATGAAAAGACCGCCGTCACCAGTCTGATCCGCGAGCTGTACACCTTCCTGCGCCAGGCCGATGCCCGCGAACTGGGCGGCCTGTTCCGCCAGCTGGACGCGGCCCAAGGCGATGCCAAGCAAGCCATCCAGGCCAAGATCGACGGCCACATCACCCACGTCGTGCCCATCATCGCCGACATCGATGCCGGTTTCGGCAATGCGGAAGCCACGTACCTGCTGGCGAAACAGTTCATCGAAGCGGGCGCCTGCTGCATCCAGATCGAAAACCAGGTATCCGACGAGAAACAATGCGGCCACCAGGACGGTAAAGTCACGGTGCCGCACGAAGACTTCCTGGCCAAGATCCGCGCCATCCGCTACGCCTTCCTGGAACTGGGCGTGGACGACGGCATCATCGTTGCCCGCACCGACTCGCTGGGCGCCGGCCTGACCAAGCAGATCGCCGTCACCAATGAGCCAGGCGACCTGGGCGACCAATACAATTCCTTCCTCGACTGCGAAGAAGTGTCGGCCGACGCGCTGGGCAATGGCGACGTCATCCTCAAGCGCGAAGGCAAGCTGCTGCGTCCAAAACGCCTGCCGAGCAACCTGTTCCAGTTCCGCGCCGGTTCCGGCGAAGAGCGTTGCGTGCTCGATTGCATCACCTCGCTGCAAAACGGCGCCGACCTGCTGTGGATCGAAACGGAAAAACCGCATATCGCGCAAATCGGCGGCATGGTCAGCGAAATCCGCAAGGTCATCCCGAACGCCAAGCTGGTGTACAACAACAGCCCATCGTTCAACTGGACCCTGAACTTCCGCCAGCAAATCTTCGATGCGATGAAAGCGGCAGGCAAGGACGTGTCCGCCTACGACCGCGCCCAGCTGATGAGCGTGGAATACGACCAGACGGAACTGGCGGTCCAGGCCGACGAGAAGATCCGCACCTTCCAGGCCGACTCGGCCCGCGAAGCCGGCATCTTCCACCACCTGATCACCCTGCCGACCTACCACACGGCCGCCTTGTCGACCGACAACCTGGCCAAGGAATACTTCGGCGACCAGGGCATGCTGGGCTACGTGGCCGGCGTGCAGCGCAAGGAAATCCGCCAGGGCATCGCCTGCGTGAAACATCAAAACATGTCCGGCTCGGACATCGGCGACGATCACAAGGATTACTTCAGCGGCGAAGCGGCGCTGAAGGCGGCTGGCAAAGACAACACCATGAATCAGTTCTGAGCTTTTGGCTTGGCTGTAGAGTGAGAAAGCCCGCTTCGGCGGGCTTTTTTGCGTCTGCACTACGGGCAGGCGGCAGTTGCGTAGGTCGGCTTAGCGGAACGCGCAAGCCGACATGCACGGCCGCAGGCACTGATTGCAGCGGCCTGCGATTCACCAGGCAATAGCGCCGATACCAACTCACTTACCGGCAAACGATATCGATCTCGTTCTGCCCCGCCTTGCGGCCTTTTCTGTAGGTGAATTCGCACAGGCTGACGCTGTCGTCCATTCTCCTCGACAGCGTGACTTCCCCATGCACGCCGTAGCTGCATTGCAACCACTTGCCGTCTGGATAGCGGCCTTCCAGCCGGTAGCTGAGCGTTGTACGCCCTTGCTTCGTGCGCTCCCCGCTGGGCACGAGCTGCCCCCTGCGCTCCGGTGCGCCATCGATCGGCGCCGCTGCACTCAGGTAGAGCGGACTGCCGATATACGGCGTCCAGCCAGCTGGCACGGCGTTCAGGCTGATCGACGCCTCGGGCACGCTGTCCGGGCAAGCATCAGCGGCGGGGGCGGGGGCGGGCATGGCAGCCTGCGCGAACACGGGGAATAGGCAGCAGGCGGCGCCGGTCAACAAACGTTTAGGTTGCATGGATACTTCCCTATTCGATGACGAAAAAAGCATCGGCATTGTTGCTGGGGTCAATATGCAAGCCATTCTTGTACTGGCCTTTGGAACGCAAGGTGCGCGAAGTCACGATGTCCGGGCGCTTGCCCGTCCACTGGTCCATGACAATGATCCCATCCAGCGCCTGCCCCATATACAGGGCAGCGTGATTGCCTTGCTGATGATTCGCATACTTACCGTTGATGAACGTGGCAATGGCCGTGCCCTTGCGCAGCAAACGATTTCCCAGCACCGCTTCCCCCTGCTTCCAGGCCAATGTGGCAGGCGCACCCGCGTAGTGACGGACCAGCGCGACGCATTGATGGTTGCCGACCATGGTGGTTTTTTCCAGGTCGGTGACTTTGGTGCAGGTGTAGGACATGGGGCTCTCCTGGCTTTGTGGGAGAGGCTTACGATACATGCGGGAAACTGAGGGGGAGTTGAGAAGGGACAATGTATGAGGGGAGTAATGCAAAAACGCGCCCGCGTGCCAAGCCAGCCTCAGTACAGCCGGCTGGCGAGAGGGGGATTCCTATCCTCGGCTTTGAGCCGTGCTGGCACTGGTTATCGGACAAATTCAATTTTCAATTTACCCTCATAAGCACCCCGAAAAATTATTACTTAATTAATATTTCGCTGATACCTCAATAAGCCGAATTATCCGAGGCTTTCATCAAAAAGAGCCACCGATTGAATGCCACGTCGCATTGACACGAGCTCATCTATAAGTGTACCCGCCCCGATAATCACTAGCTCAAGGCAACCATTAAATAGCACAGCATATCGGCCGTTGGAAACTGAATTAATAACAGGACATATCTGCAATGGGGATTGCTAGATTACTGAACAACCACGCACATAATCCTCTGTCTTCTCCAGTCGACGAAATCTGGATGTTGTAAGTAATAAATTTAGACCTATTCGCCCTAGGGTGGTCCACAGTCTCAAAATAGTTGACCTGAGGAATATTCACCTGTGATACCCATGCTAAACTGGCAAGCTACTTTTCGAAAAAAATTTGTAACTACAACACAGCGGCGTTGCGGAGGAAGTATGAATCGGGTGGACACAGACACTGCAACGATGGTCAGTTTGTGGGTTGGTATCGCGAGCTTCTTTCTCGGCTTCGCAGCTATTGCTCTTACACTCTATTCCTTTTATCGTGCGCAGCCCGACACTGTAGTGCTTACTGCATCCGGCTGGGTCGCAGCCCTGCTGACTGCGGTGGTATGTGGCTGGGTAGGAAAGCGCTTGGTGCGCCTGGCTGCAGCTCTTTGTGATCGTGTCGCTGCCTTGTCCATGGAGGTCGCCGAGCTCAAGGCGGAGAAGGACCGTATCATGGTTATCGGGGAATACTTGGCATCCCAATCTACTAAAACCGCCCGTCGCAAGCAGACCCAAGCGCAAACTGATCAACCTACTCAGGAGTAAATTCATGACAATCGAATTTGGCGATTACCCTTACTTTCCAAGCCTTCGTACACGGCCGGCCGAAATAGCCGGATACGCGAACTTGCGGCCGCATGTCAAGAAGGCCTTAGTCCCCATCATGAGAGCTGGCGCGTGGCCACGGTGTGACGATTTGTCTGAGTCTATGAATGAATTGGTGAAGGCCTCAGAAGGCAATCCCTTTATCCTAGATGTGACCCGTGAAGTCATGTATCAGAACAGCTCTGTACATGGATTGCTCAATCCCACTGATGACTTCAAGACTTGGCGAGACTTCGTGAAATCCTTCGATCAAGCGATTCCAACTGTCCAGTTCTCGCAAATAGCTCGGCTTCCACAAATTATTCGACAAACCCGTCACCTGGAAGCTTTGGGGCGCAGGATAGCCTTCCGCATATCTGATTTCCAAGCCGACACGAGCAAAGTTATTACCGCCATGTCGGCGATGGATGACCCCAAGAATGCATTAATAGTCATTGATGCTGGCTACATACGAGAAACAATGGCAGCAAGTATCGCGGCCTGCATTTCGTCTGTAAACGACATTCGTGATGAGATACCTAGCGCTGAGATTGCAGTTATTTCTACAAGCTATCCAGCTTCAGTTACCTCATTCCTTCAACCGCCAGGCCAAGCGACAGCAGGAATTGTTAGCATTCTTGAGAGGGAGCTATACGAAGCAATTGGGTCTGATGTGGTGATCTATGGCGACCATGGTTCAATTCACGCACGCACCAAAGCGGCCACGGGTGGAAAGTATACACCCCAAATTGATTGCTCTTTGTATGATGCTTGGCTTTTCGAAAGACGTCCGAATTCTGATGGCGAGGGATATGTCGATGCTGCACGATCGATTTTGACGCGCTGGGATGACGGTGCAACAGACGATACCTGGGGAGCTGAAATGATTCGCAAAGCGGCAGGAGGTGATGTAACCGGGATGAAATCTCGCAGTCATTGGATTGCCGTGCGAGTGAACTTACACCTCACGCGCCAATTTGAACTTTCACACCAAGAGTTTAGTAGCGAAGATGACTAGTTAGGCCCGACGGCGAACGTAGGTTGGCATATCTGATGGTAACGGACCGAACTTTGCTGCCAACGCCAGCAAGTCTAATTGCGCAGCATTTTCAGGATTAGCGGTAAAAATTTCTTCACCGCTTCTATCCCCTTCGCGGAACTGATTCTTGAACTTACTTAGTCTTGCGAGGTCTTCAGGGCAGGTTTGACTCTGCCTACTTGCACAAAACTGCTCAAAGGTACTTTTGTATCTTTCTTTAAGGGACTGCAAAACAAAGTCTCGGATTTGACGTACCGACAGCGCATCTAACTCACATTCCAAGTGTGTTCTGGGGGTCTCTGCACTTACATTTCTACCCTCACGTTTTAGCAACGTGATCAGCTCGGCTTTGTGCAGAAAGCCACAAAGAATGCGCTTGTTCGATACGAGAGAAGATTGCCCTCGTCGAAATACTGTCAATTTGACACCTTGGTCTGTTGGTGCTGCGCACCAAATTTCAACACGTGAATCTATGCAATCTTTGATCAAATAAGCAAATTTTGCAGTACACACTACCGTGACCTTGTCAAAGCGCTGCAAGTATGTTTCAACTTGCCCATCAAGGCGACGAAGAGTGTCCAGGTCGCTTTTGATTTCGAATGCATGCAACTTTCCATTGGCCACTACCAAATCAGCGCGCCGACTCCAGTTCGCAACTACCATTTCATTTATCAAAACTGCATCAGCAAGCGCATCCGACGCAAACAACTTGTCGATGACCGCAGCCTTGATATCGCCTTCGTTTAACACAATATGCCCTCAGAAATTGCAATAAAGTAATTATTTGTGTGATTGCACAAATTTGACTTAACTTACCAGTATATAGTCTGGGCTTAGATTACCAAAGGCCTGCTTATGAAAAGTGTAGTGGTTTAATGTACCCGGACACTGATTTAGGCGAGAATGCTCGCCACAGAGAGGTGTTTGATGAGCAAGCAAAGACGTACGTTTTCCCCTGAGTTCAAACAGCAGGCGGCATGCCTGGTACTGGATCAAGGATACAGCCATACGGAGGCAAGCCAGTCGGTCGGCGTCGGCGAATCGCTGATGCGCCGCTGGGTGCAGCAGCTTCAGTTGGAGCGACAAGGTATCACGCCTCAGGGCAAGGCAATCACGCCGGACCAGCAGCGAATACAGGAACTCGAGGCGCGCATTGAGCACGCGCGCGGGGTCAGATACCGTCTTGAATGACAAGTCCTTTTGCCAAATAATGCGCATCAAAGGGCCTGTTAGTGTGGATCACTCCATAGATCAGATGTGCTAGTTTGTGCATGATCGCGCCAATTACGGCTTTTTTCGCCATGCCCGTTGCAGACAAGCGTTCTGCAAAACGGCAGAGAAGGGGATTGTAGCGACGTGCGACCAAGCTGGGCATGTAAAGCGCGGCGCGCAGCGAGGTATTGCCGGTACGACTGATCATCGTGCGTCCCTTCACTGAGGCGCCTGAATTGCGCTGACGAGGAGTGACGCCAAGAAAGGCAGCAAATGCCTTGTAGGACCGCCAGGGTCAGGTCCGCCATTCGGACACAGACTGATGCATTGGACACCGTAAAAGCATGCTCAGTCAATACCTAATTAGAACCACGAGAGTGTCGGGGTCAAGTGTCGGGGTCAGGTCCGGCATTCGGACACGGACTGAGGCATAGGCGCAGTAAAAGCTTGCTCAGTCGAAAACCTAATTAGAACCACGAACGCGCGCCTGCGGCGCGCGAGGCTGCCGCGCAGCGGCAGCAGCCAGTAGATTCGGAGAGGGCCGGGCCGGTAGGCCCGACCCTTCGAATCCCCCGCGCACGCCCCGCAGGGGGCGTGCTTCTCTCCGCCTACAGACGAAAAAAAAGCTACCCGAGGGTAGCTTTTTCTTTTTCGTCTTTGGCGGAGAGAGGGGGATTCGAACCCCCGATAGAGTATTACCCTATACACGCTTTCCAGGCGTGCGCCTTCAGCCGCTCAGCCATCTCTCCTGAAGGCAATGCGCGCGTCTTGCTTGCTCACATTGTGTACTGCATATCGCTTGTCGCGAAGCCGCAGATTATAGCAAAGATTCTACGGACTGCCAAAGTTATTTACCCAGGGGTAAAAGTTTGAAACACCCAGCCCAGTAACTGCTGGGGTCAGACCCGGCGGGTCTGACCCCGGATGTTGCTTGGTGCTATTAAGACGTTTCTTTCAACTGATCCAAGATGGCCGGGTTTTCCAGGGTCGACACGTCTTGCGTGATCGTCTCGCCCTTGGCCAGCACGCGCAGCAGGCGGCGCATGATTTTGCCGGAGCGGGTTTTTGGCAGGTTGTCGCCGAAACGGATTTCCTTCGGTTTGGCAATCGGACCGATTTCCTTGCCGACCCAGTTGCGCAGCTCCAGGGCCAGCTTCTTCGCTTCCTCGCCCGTCGGACGCGCTTGCTTGAGCACCACGAAGGCGCAGATCGATTCGCCTGTCGTGTCGTCCGGGCGGCCCACCACGGCCGCTTCGGCCACCAGCGGGTTGGCCACCAGGGCCGATTCGATTTCCATCGTGCCCATGCGGTGGCCCGACACGTTCAAGACGTCATCGATGCGGCCCGTGATGGTGAAGTAGCCCGTTTCCTTGTTGCGGATGGCGCCGTCGCCTGCCAGGTACATCTTGCCGCCCAGTTCTTCCGGGAAATAGCTGGACTTGAAACGCTCGGGGTTGTTCCAGATCGTGCGAATCATCGATGGCCATGGACGTTTTACCACCAGGATACCGCCCTGGCCGTTCGGCACGTCGTGGCCCGCTTCGTCGACGATGGCGGCCATAATGCCCGGCAATGGCAGGGTGCAGGAACCGGGGACCATCGGCGTGGCGCCTGGCAGCGGGGTGATCATGTGACCACCCGTTTCCGTTTGCCAGAAAGTATCGACAATCGGGCATTTCTCGCCGCCGATGTGCTTGTAGTACCACATCCACGCTTCCGGATTGATCGGCTCGCCGACCGTGCCCAGCAGGCGCAGGCTGGTCAGGTCGTAGTTGCCTGGATGGACTTTCGGGTCCACGTCGGCCGCCTTGATCAGCGAACGGATGGCCGTAGGCGCCGTGTAGAAGATGCTGACGTTGTGCTTTTTGATGGTTTCCCAGAAACGGCCCGCGTTCGGGTAGGTCGGGATGCCTTCGAACACCACTTGCGTGGCGCCCACGGCCATCGGGCCATACGCGATGTAGCTGTGGCCCGTCACCCAGCCGATGTCGGCCGTGCACCAGAACACGTCGTCCGGCTTGATGTCGAAACTCCACTTCATCGTCAGCGCGGCCCACAGCAGGTAGCCGCCGCTCGAATGCTGCACGCCCTTCGGCGTGCCGGTGGAACCCGAGGTGTACAAGATAAACAGTGGATGCTCGGCATCGACCCATTCCGGCTCGCATTGCGCGCTCTGGCCTTCGACCAGGTCGTGCAGCCACGTGTCGCGGCCAGCCACCATCGGCAGATCGCTGCCGGTGCGTTTGTACACGATGACGTTTTTCACGAACTCGCAGCCGCCCAGCGCCAGCGCTTCGTCGACGATGGATTTCAATGGCAGCTTTTTGCCGCCGCGCAATTGCTCGTCACCCGTGATGACGGCTACGGCGCCCGCGTCGATGATGCGTTCCTGCAAGGATTTCGCCGAGAAGCCGCCGAAGACGACGGAATGCGTGGCGCCGATGCGTGCGCAGGCTTGCATGGCTGCAACGCCTTCGACGGACATCGACATATAGATGATCACGCGGTGGCCCTTGGAGATGCCCTTGGCTTTCAGGCCGTTGGCGAACTTGCAGACTTTTTCGTGCAGCTCTTTATATGTTGCCTTGGTGACGGTGCCGTCATCCGCTTCGAAGATGATGGCCGTCTTGTCGCCCAGGCCATTTTCAATGTTGCGGTCCAGGCAGTTGTACGACACGTTCAGCTGGCCGTCTTCGAACCATTTGTAGAACGGGGCGTTGTCTTCGTTCAGGGTGCGGGTAAACGGCTTTTTCCAGCTCAGGTTTTCGCGCGCCAGCTTGGCCCAGAAGCCTTCGTAGTCGCGTTCGGCATCGGCCACCATGGCGCGGTAGGCGTCCATGCCGGAAATCGTTGCCTGTGCGGCAAATGCTGCCGACGGTTGAAATACGCGCGACTCTTCCGGTCCCTGCTGCTCAGTGCCCTGCCCTTGGTTCTCTATAGCGGCCATGCTAGTCTCCAGTGTAGTAATTGTTTATTAACACAATATTCCTGCTGTCTTACGGACGCCTTACATGCAGCGTTTTCCTCGATCCATTCTAACCATAATCGCCACCGGCGACGGGCGTCAAGCGCGCGCCGCCCAGCATTCTGGATGGAAAAACTGATAACAAGTCAATTAAATGAGCTCGCTTTGTGTTTCATCAAGGCCAAGAATCCAGATCGAGGGCATGCGCAGTGATCAGCAGCAAGTGTAAAATGTCGGGCATACCAAAAATTGGTATTTACCCCCAGGAAACTCCAGATGATCGACCATTCACAAAAACCCAAACATAGCAAACTGCATCCCCTGTCCGCCTTCATCTTCATGTCGCGCTGGCTGCAGCTGCCGCTGTACCTGGGTTTGATCCTTGCCCAATGCGTGTACGTATTTCATTTCTGGGTGGAACTGTCGGACCTGATCGGCGCCGTGTTCGGCAATGACGCGGCCCTGCAGCACGTCTTGACGGCCGTGGCCGTACCGGGCGGCGCCCTGCCGACCAAGCTCAATGAAGCGACCATCATGCTGGTGGTACTGGGCTTGATCGACGTGGTCATGATCTCGAATCTGTTGATCATGGTCATCATCGGCGGCTATGAAACGTTTGTCTCGCGCATGCACCTGGACGACCATCCGGACCAGCCGGAATGGCTGTCGCATGTGAATGCGTCCGTGCTGAAGACGAAGCTGGCGATGGCCATCATCGGCATCTCGTCCATCCACCTGCTGAAGACCTTCATCAACGCCAACTCGTACAAGATCGAAGTGATCATCGCGCAAACGGTGATACACATGGTCTTCATCCTGTCGGCGATGGCGATTGCGTACACGGACCGCATCATGACGGTGACGCAAAATCAAGCCAGAGCACCACACTAAAGAAAGAAGCCCATGGCTGCCAGCGGCGGCCATGGGCTTTTAGCAAAGAGTCCTACCCTTCTTATCCACCGCGAGAACACCATGACTGTCATAAAGCAAGAAGACCTGATCGAATCCGTCGCCGCAGCGTTACAGTACATTAGCTACTACCACCCTGCTGATTACATCGAGCACCTGGCGCGCGCCTACGCGGCCGAGCAAAGCCCGGCGGCAAAAGATGCGATCGCGCAAATCCTGACCAACTCGCGCATGTGCGCGGAAGGCAAGCGTCCTATCTGCCAGGACACGGGTATCGTCAACGTCTTCCTGAAAATCGGCATGGGCGTGCGCTTCGAAGGTTTCAGCGGCACCGTCACCGACGCCGTCAATGAAGGCGTGCGCCGCGCGTACAACTTCGACGACAACAAGCTGCGCGCCTCCATCGTGGCCGACCCGCATTTCGACCGCAAGAACACCAAGGACAACACGCCAGCCGTGGTACACATGGAACTGGTCGAAGGCAATACCGTCGACGTGAAAGTCGCTGCCAAGGGCGGCGGTTCGGAAAACAAATCCAAGATGATCATGATGAACCCGTCCGACTCGCTGGTGGACTGGGTCATGAAGACGGTGCCGACCATGGGCGCCGGCTGGTGCCCGCCTGGCATGCTGGGCATCGGCATCGGCGGCACGGCCGAGAAAGCCATGCTGATGGCAAAAGAGGTGTTGATGGAAGACATCGACATGTTTGAGCTGAAACAACGCGGCCCGCAGAACAAGCTGGAAGAACTGCGTATCGAGCTGTGCGACAAGATCAACTCGCTGGGCATCGGCGCGCAAGGCCTGGGCGGCCTGACGACCGTGCTCGACGTGAAAATCATGATGCACCCGACACATGCCGCGTCGAAGCCTGTCGCCATGATCCCGAACTGCGCCGCCACGCGCCACGGCCACTTCGTGCTCGACGGCTCGGGCCCTGCCTACATGACGCCGCCATCGCTGTCGTCGTGGCCGGAAGTGCACTGGACGCCGGACACGGAAAAATCCAAACGCGTCGACCTGAACACCCTGACGAAAGAAGAAGTCGCTTCGTGGACGCCGGGCCAGACCTTGCTGTTGAACGGCAAGATGCTGACGGGCCGCGACGCCGCCCATAAACGTATCCAGGACATGCTGGCCCGTGGCGAAGAATTGCCGGTCGATTTCAAGAACCGCGTGATCTATTACGTCGGCCCGGTCGACCCGGTGCGCGACGAAGCCGTCGGCCCGGCCGGTCCGACGACCGCCACGCGCATGGACAAGTTCACCGACATGATGCTGGAAAAAACGGGCCTGATCGCCATGATCGGCAAGGCCGAACGTGGCCCCGTCGCCATCGAATCGATCCAGAAGCACCAGTCGGCTTACCTGATGGCCGTGGGCGGCGCCGCCTACCTGGTGTCGAAAGCCATCAAGCACGCCAAGGTGCTGGGCTTTGCCGACATGGGCATGGAAGCGATCTACGAATTCGACGTCGTCGACATGCCGGTGACTGTCGCCGTGGATGCGAAGGGTACGTCGGTGCACAACACGGGCCCGAAAGAATGGCAGGCGAAGATCGAGCAACTCAATAGCGTCAGCAAGATTCCCGTGACGGTCGCTTAAACAAGCTCTACCATAGACGCCGCGCGGCAACATAGCGCGGCGTTTTTTTATCTTCAACGGCTCCCTATGACTTTTACTGCAAGCACTGCCCGCCCAGACGCGCCTATCGGCATTTTTGATTCCGGCGTGGGCGGCCTGTCGGTGCTGCGCCATATCCGCGCGCAGCTGCCGCAGGAAGATTTGATGTACTTTGCCGATTCCGCCTACGCCCCGTATGGCGACAAGACGGAAGAACAAGTCATCGCCCGTTCGCTGGCGATCACCGCCTTTCTATTGCAGCAAGGCGCGAAAGCACTGGTGGTGGCGTGCAACACGGCCACCATCGCCGCCATCAAGGCGCTGCGCGCGCGCTACCCGGACCTGCCCATCGTCGGCGTCGAGCCGGGCCTGAAACCGGCAGCCGCCATCAGCCGCAACGGCAAGATCGCCGTGCTGGCCACGGAACGCGCCTTGCGCGGCGACAAGCTGCTGGCCCTGCGCGAACAGGTGAGCGCCGCCACGGGCGCCACCTTCATCTTGCAGCCCTGCATCGGCCTGGCCGACCGCATCGAGCAGTGCGAGCTGGGCAACGACCCGCAGGACGCCACCAGCGCCATGCTGGAACGCTACATCGCGCCCATGCTGGAACAAGGCGTCGACACCCTGGTGCTCGGCTGCACGCACTACCCGTTCGTGCAGGACGCCATCGAACGCACGGTACGCGCGCACACGCAGGAAACGATCACATTGGTGGACACAGGCGACGCCGTGGCGCGCCAGCTGGCCCGCCTGCTGGACGCGGCAAGCCTGCGTCGCATCGACAACGACGCGCCACGGCTGCAGGGCTACACGACGGCCAAGGTCGAAGCATTGGCGCAAGCCTTCGCCGGTTTGCTGGACTTGCAGCCACCCGTCGCACACCTGTCCGTGTGAACGATGCGAGCAAAAGCGACCATTTTCATGCAATCTTTCGATTCTTTCAAAAAGACTGCATTTAGATTTGCCACTTCGCCGAGTTCTTTGTATAATTCGGCACCTGTTCAGCAAAACAGCTAAACAGGTAAGTAAGACAGTGGTGGCTGTAGCTCAGTTGGTAGAGTCCAGGATTGTGATTCCTGTTGTCGTGGGTTCGAGCCCCATCAGCCACCCCACAGAATAAAGAAGAGCCCGGTTTTCGAACCGGGCTTTTTCTATTTCAGAGCAGGTTTTTATGGCGTAAATCAAACACCATGACTATCTGCACAGGATGGCGATGTTGCGCTCACCGACATGCTCACCTTGCCGATAAGTAAAAGTACAGCTGTCGATACTGTCGTCGAGCCGCATCGCCAAAGTCAGCTGACCCGTGCCGCCGTAACGACAGGCCAGCCATTTCCCCTCCGGAAACTTGCCATCGAGCCGATAAGTATCTACCCAACCTTTTTTCAAGCGCTTTTGCCGGAAGTCCGACAGCTCGCCCAACTGCTCCGGTGGCCCGTTCATCGGCGCCGCCGCATGCAGGTAAAGTGGCGAACCGACATAGCTGGTCCAGCCTTGCGGTACATCGGCAAGCTGCAGCGAGCCCTGGGAAATCGACACTGGGCAGGCAACGGGCGCGGCGCTGGCTGTCGATTGCAGGCACGATATGGCCAGCAGTGCCATTGCAGGCCAGCAGATCCGTGCTGCCATTGTCGTTTTTGAGTATGCCATGACCAACCTCATTCAATCACGGAAAATGCATCGGCGTTATCGCTGGCGTGGATGTAATTACCGCGCTTGTCCTTGCCTTGCGAGCGTATCAGCCGCACCGAAATTTCGGTCTTGCCGTCGGCTTTCCATTGGTCTGCAATATAGATCCCGCCTATCGCCTGGCCGATGAACAAGGCGGCATGATTGCCATGTGGTCGGTTCGGGTAACGCCCCCTGACAAATGTGGCGATAGCGGTTCCCGGTTTGATGATGGCGTTCCCCAACACCGCTTCGCCCTCGTGCCAGTTTGCCGTGACTGGCGCGCGAGCATAGTACTGCACCAAAGCGACGCAGTGGCGACTACCGACAACGGGCCTGCCTTTCAACTCGGCGACATTGGAATAAATATAGGGCATGAATCATCTCCTTGAGATAGATGTCATGCCACTCTATGCCGGATCAGGGACGGCGCTTTTAAGCAAGCACAACTGTTTTTCCAATCCCAGGCGCATTCTTGCAAAAAAGCCGGCATGCAGCCGGCTCTCTTCGTCTTTTACTGCAGGACACCTATCCCGCCAGCACCGACTGCACCGTCGTCGCCAGGTCGTCCAGGCGCACGGGCTTGACGAGGAAGTGGCGGAAGCCCACGGCCAGCGCGTCGTCCATGTACATGGGCAGGCTGTGGCCGGTGACGGCAATCAGCACGGCGTTGGCCGTCTCGGGATTGTGGTGCAGGCGGCGGCCGATTTCGATGCCGCTGATGCCGGGCATTTCGATGTCGAGGTAGACGGCGTCGGGCACGCACAGCTTGACTTGCTCGACGGCCATCTGCCAGTTGCGCACCACCACCGCATGGTGGCCCAGCGCTTCGAGCAGCATGGCCAGCGATTCGCCCACTTCCTGGTTGTCGTCGACCACCAGCAGATTCAATTTGCGCGCAGCACTTGCCGGCTGGTCGCCCTGGCGGCGTTCCACGGAGGAATCGCCTGGTGTCGTTTCAGTTGTCTGGCTCATTGTACGTTCACGTCTGACGGCTGCAAAAGCGGCAGTATACAAGAGCACGCAGAATGCCGCCGCACCCCAGCAATGGTGCCAAGCGGCAATCCAAACTCCTCCCTGTACCGCGCCAGCAACACTTCCCGCCTTTCTCCAGGCAAAGCTCATCCTACGCAGTTTGCGCAATTGACGGATAAAATGAGAATCATTATCATTCTTATCCCCTTGCGCCGGATGTCCACGCCACAATGTTGTCGCGCCGCCCGATTGCCCGCGCAAACATTGTCATTACGGAGATCCATGCATGGCTGCCACACCTGTCACACTGCCCTTTTCGCTGCGCCCGTGCGCGCTGGCCATCGCCCTCGCCTGCCTGGGCGCCCCGCTTGCCGCGCAGGCGCAGGACACCAATAGCGCTGAGAATGCCGGTCCCATCCTCGAATCGATTCAGGTCAGCAGCAACTTGCTGGGCACCAGCATGGCCGCCAGCACGAAGAATTTCGCGGGCGCCCGCACCGTGGTGCAGAAGGATGACATCGAGAACTCGGGTGCAACCAGCCTCAGCGACGTGATGCGCCGCATTCCCGGCGTGCAGATCAGCGACAATTCGGGCAGCGCGGGCAGCGCCATTTCGCTCAACATCGGCGTGCGCGGACTGGCCGGACGCTATTCGCCGCGCAGCACGGTGTTACTTGACGGCATTCCGATGTCGGTCGCGCCGTATGGCCAGCCGCAACTGTCGTTCGCGCCCGTCAGCCTGGCCAATGTCGAGACGGTCGACGTGGTGCGCGGCGGCGGCGCCGTGCGCTTCGGCCCGCAAAACGTGGGCGGCATCATCAACTTCAAGACGCGCCGCGTGCCCACCACGCCAGGCATCACGGGCGACGCCACGGTGCGCTACAACACGTACAGCGAAGTGGGCCACAACACGCAGGCCAGCGTGTTTGCCGGTACCCAGCTCGACAGCGGCCTGGGACTGGCCGTGCTGTATTCCGGCATCCGCGGCAGCGACTGGCGCGTGGGCAGCGATGAAAAAGTCAACGACTTCGCCCTGAAGTTCCGCTACGACCTGAGCCCCACGGCCGAGGTGTACGGCAAGCTGTCCTACTACGACGTAACGTCGCGCACGCCGGGCGGCCTGACCGCGGCACAATACAAGCAGGACCCGTTCCAGAACACGCGCCCCACCGACTTCTGGAGCGGCGAGCGCAAGGCCTTCGACATCGGCTACCTGAATGCCCTGTCCGGCACACAGGAATTCGAGGTACGCGCCTACTACAACAAGAGCTCGCGCGAAAGTACCCTGATCAGCGGAAAAAACCTGGGCCACCAGCCGCGCAACTATGAAACGACGGCCATCGAGCCGCGCTACACGCAGCGCTTTATCACCGGCAAGGTCACACAGGACGTCACCGTCGGCTACCGCTACCTGGCCGAGCGCGCCGACGAGGCCATCTACAACGTCGTCATCGCCAGCGGCGTGCGGCAGGCGCCGACGCGCTTTGCCGACAATGCCACCGATGCGCAGGCCGTGTATATCGACGACAAGATCGCCATCGACGCCTGGCGCATCACGCCGGGCGTACGCTACGAGCACATCAAGACGGAACGCTTCAACCATTTGCCGGTCGACCAGAAGATCGAACTGCTCAACAACAAGGCCCTGCCCTCGCTGAACGTCGCCTACTTGCTCAATAACAACGTGACCCTGTTCGGCAACTACAACAGCTCGTTTGGCGCCGTGCAAAATACGCAGCTCAATGCGCAGTCGAGCAAGAACCCGCTGCAACCGGAACTGGCGAAAACAGCCGAGCTGGGCGCGCGCTGGAAGAGCGGCCAGCTGTCGGCCGAAGCGACCTTGTTCAACATCAAATTCGACAACCAGATCCAGTCCGTGGGCAGCGGCGAGAACGTCGTCTTCTACAACGTGGGCGCCACGCACCACCGCGGCCTGGAAACGGCCGTCGACTACCGCTTCGACAAGTCCGGCCCGCTGGCCGGCTTGAACGCCTATGCAACCTACACCTACACCAAGGCAACCTTGCAGGATGGTGCGAACGCGGGCAACGACGTGCCCTTCTATTCGCGCACCACGGATACCGTCGGCGCCCACTATCAGCTGGGCGCTTGGGGCTTCGACCTGTCGAGCAGCCACCAGAGCCGCCAGTTCGCCGACGAGGCGAATACCGTGGCGGAAAACACGGCCGGCAGCCTGGGCGTCATTCCCGGCTTCCGTACCTGGAACACGCAGGTGAAATGGACAGTGCCGGGCCAGAAGGGCCTGGAACTGGTGGCCGGCGTCAACAACCTCGCCGACAAGCGCTACTTCACGCGCACCTCGGATGGCAACCTGGGCAAGCTGGTGGGCGCGCCGCGCATGGTCTACCTGCAGGGCCGCCTGGCGTTCTGATGCCTGCGCACGCAGGTGCCTATCAAATCGATATGCCGCTGCGCACGGCAGTTACCTGAAAAAAACCTGCATCGTTGTTGTTACGATGCAGGTTTTTTTACGTCCCGATGTCACAAAAATACCGTGACGCAAGCAAGTTCAACGTCGCGTTCGCCCTGGACCGCTAGAGCAATTCATTCATCGAGGAAATTAATTTCCACATGAATACAAATGATTTCACAATTGCAAATAATTTTAGCGAGCACGTGTTCTTTTTGTGAGTTTTGGTGATATTATTTAAATGTCATTTAAGAAATCAAATTATCTTTTAATCAATCAAACGAGAGCCCATGAAAACGCCAGCCACCCTCCTGAAGATCGCCGCACTGGCCACCCTGGTCACCGCTGGCGCCGCCAACGCCGCGACCGAACTGGTGGTCAATGGCAGTTTCGAAAACAATGTCATCGCCTCAGCCTGGGCTCCGCTCAGCAGCGTGACAGGCTGGACTTCATCGGCCAGCGGCAATTCGGCCTTTGAAATCCAGAAAGGCGCCACGCAAGGCGGCCAGGGCGGATTCAACCCCGTCGCCGCCAGCGGCACGCAATACCTGGAACTCAATACGGACCGCCTGACGTCGGTATCGCAAGCGATCGCCACCACGGCCGGCAGCACCTATGCGCTGTCGTTTGCCTACTCGGGCCGTCCCGATACGGCGGGCGGCGCGAACAGCCTGATGAATGTCTACTGGGGTTCGACCCTGCTGACGCCAACGGCATTGATCGGCAACACGAGCGGCGTGTGGCAAACCTACAGCCAGAACGTGACCGCACTCGGCTCTTCGAGCCTGCTGCGTTTCGAATCGATCGGCCCCGTCTCCGCACCGACCTATGGTTCCTACCTGGACAACGTCTCGGTGACGGCCGCCGTGCCGGAACCTGAAACCTACGCCATGATGCTGCTGGGCCTGGGCTTGCTGGGTTTCATGGCACGCCGCAAGACAGCCGCCTGAGTCCGGACAGACGCCACGCAACAGCCGTCCCGCCGTTTGGCCGGGCGGCTTTTTCTCGTCCGAAGAAGCGTGCACTGCAGCATTAAATGTTGCCCAAAAGAATTAAATTGGCGCTACAATGGCGGGGTATCAAGCAATGCCAAGCATCGCTCCGCCAGGGCCCCTACCCCGCCCTGATCATCAGCACGCATTTTTTGAACAGGATGACTGGCGCTGCCGGACCCGATTGCGCTCCCGGCACGGCCACCACACACGCACCATGTCCGCAGAAAAAACCATTACCGAAACGAGTTCCTACGGCAAGGAAACACCCGTGGGACGTCCCGACATCGATGGCCGCGCCGGCATTTTCGTGCCCACGGCGGAATTCGACATCAACAACACCACCACCATCCGCAAGGGCGCGGGCATTGTCGGCTTCGGCAACCTCGACGGCACCCTGACCGTGTACTTCGAAGCGAACCGCTTCGACGAAAGCAATCTGCACAAATGGGAACACAAGGCGCGCAAGGCATATGACCGCATGGTCATGGGCGCACCCACGGTGTCGAAGGCGAAGATCGACGCGCGCATGCTGGAACAGGTCGGCATCATCGATGGCATGGGCATCAATCTCAAGCATCCGGAACGCCTGACGCACTGGCTGGCGATTTCGAACGTGCCGGACACGGCGCCGGAAGAGCCGGTGCTGCGCTGGAAAAACCGCTAAGTAATCCTCAGGAAATTATTGTGAAGTTATGACGAATAGAACCCGATGCTATGCAAGGCGCCCGCTGCGACGCAGTGCGAACACTGCTAGCAGTGGGCAACACCGCAGAGCGCCGGTTATAGAAGTCAGAAATCGCAATAATTTATTGGGGGTTACTTAGGCCGCCGGAGAGCGAGGCGGGGCCTCAGCGACGAGGTGTTGTCCTACATCGTGGCGGACATTCATCCGATGCCCGAGAGCATTTATTCGACCTATGATGAAAGCCTGACAACCCACCTCACACCATTCAGGAGTACGACATGTCCCGCCTCATCCCGATCAGCTTTGGCGCCTTGCAAATAGGTCTGGCAGCGGCGGCGATGTATATCCTGTGCTCGGCGGACGTGCTGCACCAGAGTTCGGTATATTTCCACTGATTCAGCTTCGCGGCGCTGCTCGTCATCGCCAATGAGAAAGCGCGCCGTGCTTCGTAAAGCACGGCGCGCTTTCTCACGCCAGCAGGACTACGTCCCGCGTCTAGCGGCGACCGTGGTAACGTCCATGCCCGCCCCAGCCGCCACGGTGTCCGCCATAGCGCCCAAAGCCAAACATGAAATCCAGGCCGATCGATACGGGCGGATTGTAATAATACGGTTGCGGCGCGTACACGGGCGCCGGCACATACACGGGCTGCTGCACGTAGACAGGCGACTGCTGCACGTAGACGGGCTCATTCGTGTATTCCACGCGCGGCGCGCTCATCACGCGGCCCGATTGCACCGGTTCGGACGAGACCGTATGCCATTCATAGGGATTGTAGGCCCCCTGTGGCGCGCGCGAACCGTAATACGCGGGCCCTGGCGGGGCCACGACGCAGCCACCCAGAGCGGCCAGCGAAATTACTGCCAACAGGGTTTTCATCGCAATTCTCCTAATATGTACTACCTCAAGTAAGTACTATAAGAAATTACGCCGTGCTTTGCTGTGCTTTTACCGATTGTTACACCCCGACGCACGCCGCAACATGAAATGTGGCAATGGCGCCACAAGCGGCCCATGCGCCATGTTTCCTCAGATAAATGGAATGTCGCACGTGTCGATGGCCTTGCCTGCCGCATCATAGCGCTGCACGCACACCTGGTAGCGCACGCCGTAATCGAGCTCGACCTGCTCGACCTTGCCATACTTCAATTTCCAGCTGGGCTGCACACGCTGCATGCCCGCCAGGGCCGGCACGTCCTGCGGTATCGCCATCGCCGTTTGCGTCTCGCCCTGGCGCACATCCTGGCGCCGCGCCACGTCGATCGCAACGTTCACGGCCAGGTCGACGCCGCCGTCCGCATAGGCCAGCTTCGGCGCGCTGCGCTGCGCCCGCATCACACCCCAGCTGCAAGCCTTACCGCCGGCGTCGCATTGCTTCAATTGCGCCAGCGGAAAATATTCAGGGGCAATCTTGCCGTCCTTGATGGGCCAGCTGGTGCGTACACCGTCGCGCTTGCCCGTCAGCGGATTGTCCCAGCTCAAGCTGTTGACGACGGCGACGGTCTGCCCCGCCTGCAAGCCCACAGGCGTGCCCAGGGAAGCGCAGGCGGAAAGCAGCAAGCCGGTGGCCGCCAGGGAAGAAAGTGTCAGGATGCGCTGCATGGTAGGCCTCTTGTGGTGGGATATCCCGAAGGTATGTTTCGAGGGTAACAGAATCCGCGGCGGCAGCGCCGTTGGCTGCCGCACATAACAATACGGGCGGCACCCTCGCAGGCGCCGCCCGTAGCGGATACGGTCATGCCGGGAGCCGCGCTCCCGGCAGTGCCTGGATCAGTCCAGCTTCCAGGCGTAGTCGACCTTGGTCCAGGTTTGCGCAGGGGAACCATCCTTGGTGCCCGGCTTGAACTTGCATGCGGACAGGGCCTTGATGGCGGCCTTGTCCAGGTTCTTGAAGCCGCTGCTCTTCTCGACTTTCGAATCGGCAACGCTGCCATCGGCATTGACCAGGAAGGACATCGACACGGTGCCCTGCTCTTCGTTCATCAACGAGGCTTTCGGATAGTCGGCCTTGCAGTTCTTGGCATCGAACGACGCGGGTACCTCGGCAGCGAAGGCTGCGGAAGAAACGGACACCAGCAAGGCTGCTGCAACACTCATCAAACGCTTATTCTCAAACATGTGCTTCCCCATGATTATCAGATACGGTAATTACAACTTCCTGTGCGCTGTTGACCGCGCTTAAAACTCTTCCCACTCGTCATTGCTGGTGCTGCCGGCCCCTGCCGCCTTGCGTGGTGCCGCGGCAGCCACGGGCGCGGCCGCTTCGGTCTTGCGGGTCAGCGATTTCACCGGACGTAATGCGGGCGCCGGCTTGCGCACGGCCGCTGGTGCGGCAGCCACGGGTGCCGGCACAGACGCCGCTGCCGGTTTCTGTTCGCCTTCGACCAGTTTGAAAATGCTGACCACGTGGGACAGTTCGGCCGCCTGGTCCTGCAGGCTTTGCGCCGCAGCGGCGGCCTGCTCCACCAGGGCCGCATTTTGCTGCGTCATGCCGTCCATCTCGATGATCGACAGGTTGACCTGTTCGATGCCGGCGCTTTGTTCCTGGCTGGCACTGGCGATCTCGCTCATGATGTCGGTCACGCGGCGCACGCTGTCGACCACTTCGCCCATCGTCACACCAGCCTGGCCGACCAGACGCGTACCGCGTTCCGTCTTCTCGGCCGAATCGTCGATGAGGATCTTGATTTCCTTCGCGGCGCCAGCGGAGCGCTGGGCCAGGTTGCGCACTTCGGACGCCACCACGGCAAAGCCGCGGCCTTGCTCGCCGGCACGTGCCGCTTCCACGGCCGCGTTCAGCGCCAGGATATTCGTCTGGAAGGCGATGCCGTCGATCACGCCGATGATGTCGACAATCTTCTTCGCCGACTCGTTGATCGAGCTCATTGTGTCAACCACTTGCGACACCACGGAGCCGCCCTTCAGGGCCACGTCCGACGCGGTCGCGGCCAGCTTGTTCGCTTCCCGTGCATTGTCCGCATTCTGTTTCACGGTCGAGGTCAGCTCTTCCATCGCGGACGCCGTTTTTTCCAGCGCGCTGGCCTGCATTTCCGTGCGCGACGACAGGTCGATATTGCCGTCGGCGATCTCGCGCGAGGCCGTGCCGATGGTTTCCGTGCCGACGCGCACCTGGCCGACGATGCCCACCAGGCTGTTGCGCATTTCCTTCATTTCCGCCAGCAGGCTGGAATTGTCCGATGGCTGGGTGTGGATGCCGATCGACAGGTCGCCATTGGCAATGCTGCCGGCGATCGATGCCGTGTAGTCAGGCTCGCCGCCCAGCTGTTTCAGCAGGCCGCGGGTAATCACCAGTGCCGCCGCCACGCCCATCGCTACGGCCAGCACGCCGAGGATGATCATGAACAAACGCGCGCTGTCGAAGGCCTTGCGGGCATCCGACTGCATCTGTTCATTGAGCTTGTCTTCCAGGGTGGCCAGCTGCTCCAGCGCTTCCATCCATTTTTTCTGCACCGGGCGGATTTCCTTGATCATCACGCGCGTGGCGCCTTCCGCATCGTTGGCCATCCACAGTGCGGATGCCTTGGCGATGGCCGGCATGGCGGCCGCTTCGTATTCCTTGATCGAGGCGAGCAGGGTTTTTTCTTCGGCAGTCGACTCGACGGCGAATTTCTCTTCGAGCTTCTTCTGCGTTTCCTGATAGGTGCTCGTCTGCGTCTTGATACGCGCCATTTCCGGCTCCATATCGCTCGCGTCGGTCATCAGGGTGAGGATGCGCAGCGAGGTGATGCGGTCGCTGACGTTGCCACGCATATCGATCACCAGGCGGGTGACGACGTTGTTGACATTGATCACGTGATCGAGACGTTCCTGGATTTGCGCCATGCGCGCGATGCCGAGGACGGTCACGGCCACCAGCAGAACCAGTACCAGGGCGAAACCCAGGCCCAGGCGGGTACCAACCTTCATTTTTGCTAAATTCATTTCGGCTCTTCGTAAATGAAACTATTGATAAGGATTTTTTGCCCGGCACGACAAGACGAAGGCTGCGGTACACCGGTATCCGCCCTTACCCATTGGTATGCTGGCGGTATCCGGCTGCACGCAGCCTGGGGTACTTCCTGGTCCTTCGCCAGCCCTGAAACAGCCAGTGACTGCGAATGCAAACTTGCTCCACACGCTGAATTTTTGACACTGATGATATGAGATCAACATCAAACATTCATATGAGAAATATTTGTCTATAATCAATTATAGGTGTAAATTTTGCCTCAAAGCAAGCAATAAGTACCTGAATAAATGGCAGATTAACTTTCTTCGGGGAAATGGCAACAACGCCGATTCTTGCCTCTTAGAAATGCCCCATGGCAGTGCGGGCGTGCGCCGAAACGGCGCATTTACAACACATGGCGTAGCCATATTGCATCGTTTTGGAAGAGGTGCTCAGAGGAAGGGGGAGTATGGACAATACCACTGCGCAGAAGCAGCGGTATAGACAAGTTGGCTCAGCTGTCCCAGCTGCAATGCATCACATAGGCGTGGCACTCTGTGCCAAAGACAAAGACGCTCCAGATGGCGCCCAATTGCCCGGTCAGGCTGATCTGGCCAGATGATACCAATTGATACCAGCGGGGCTCGCCGCGCAGCAGTTCGGCCAGTTCTCGCTCGAAACCGTCATATAAACGCGCATCGAGCGGCTGGCGGTCCGCCTCGCTCATGGGACGAAACCGCTCCAGCAACCACTGGCGCGGCGTGCAGGCGATGCCGCTGCACACTACGCTCTCGAGCGGCTGCAAGGATAAGCCCGCCGGCGCAATCCGCAGCGAGCGGCACAGCGCGTCGAGCGATGCCTGCGGCGCGACGGGTCCCAGATACTCGCAAAGAAACAAGCTGCCGTCATCCTTCAGGGCGCCGACGGCCAGCAAGTAGCCCTCGATCACGCGCGCAAGGCTGTGGCAGTCGCCGCTCATCAGGCAGGCAGCGACAAACGCGCCGCCGCTTCCAACAGCAAACGGGGGTCGCCCGAGGCCAGCTTCTTCGAGTCCGACAGGGTCTGGCGGAAGCCGCGCGCGCCGGGCAGGTTTTGCATCAGGCCCAGCATGTGGCGCGTGACGCTGTTCAGTTTCAAGCGCCCCGCTTCTTTCTCCAGCTGCGCGCTAATGTACGGAATCATCGCCTCGAGCACCTGTTCGCGCGTTTTCACGGGCGTCTCGTCGCCGTAGTAGCGCTGGTCGAACTGCGCCATCACGTACGGGTTGTGGTACGCCTCGCGGCCCAGCATCACGCCATCAAGGTGCTGCAAATGCAGGTCGATCTCGTCCAGGGTCTTAATGCCGCCGTTGATGATGAACTCGAACTGGGGAAAATCGCGCTTCAGGCGGTAGGCGTAATCGTATTTCAGGGGCGGCACTTCGCGGTTTTCCTTCGGGCTCAGGCCTTTCAGGATGGCATTGCGCGCATGCACGATAAACGTCTTGCAGCCGGCATCGGCCACGGTACCGACGAAGTCGCGCACGAAGTCGTACGATTCGCTGTCGTCAATGCCGATGCGGTGCTTGACCGTGACGTCGATGTCGACCACGTCGCGCATGGCTTTCACGCAGTCGGCCACCAGTTGCGGTTCGGCCATCAGGCAGGCGCCAAACGCGCCTTTTTGCACGCGCTCGGACGGGCAGCCGCAATTGAGGTTGACCTCGTCGTAGCCCCACTGCTCACCGAGCTTGGCGCTGGTGGCCAGGTCCTTCGGGTCGCTGCCGCCCAGCTGCAGCGCCACCGGATGCTCTTCCTCGTTGAAGCGCAGGTGGCGCTCCACGTCGCCGTACACGAGCGCGCCCGTCGTCACCATCTCGGTGTAGAGCCAGGTGTGGCGCGTGATTTCGCGGTGGAACTTGCGGCAATGGCGGTCGGTCCAGTCCATCATCGGGGCGACGGACAGTAACCTCTTGTTTTTATTCACTTTATTTTCATTCATTTTGGCAATGTGCAGCATTCAGTGCACACGTAATGCACACAAAGTTGTTGATAGGTGCATAATCGGGGCATAACTAAATACGCAGAAATTGCACACACTATATAAATATGGCTACGTTTACTAAACTTCCTAGCGGAAAATGGCGCGCACAGGTGCGAAAAGGCGGCATATATAAGAACGAGACCTTCACACTCAAGCGCGATGCAGAGGCATGGGCACGCAAAGTGGAGTTACAGGTTGAACACGTTGTTGCGAGTGGTTACCAGCCTGTCCCGGACGGCTACAGCCTCGCCGACCTGATAGATAGCTATGCCCTAGAGTGTAACATGGGCGGTCGCACCAAGCAGTCAACCCATGCCATGCTAAGGCGGGAAATGGGGAGCATTCCGCTAAAGCGCCTCAACAGTATCAACTTGCGGGACTTCATTGATGCCCGTTTGAAGGCTGGAGCCGGGGGTGTAACCATTGCTGCCGACCTGTCATTCCTTGGCGCGATACTAAAATGGGGCAAGCACTCCCGTAGGATGGACTTACCCACCGATCTAGCCCGAGATGCCCGGCGCGATTTGACCTCTCGCAAAGTCAGCACCCGCAGCCAAGAGCGCGATAGAGAACCAACAGACTCTGAACTTGAAAATCTTTACCGCTATTGGAGCCAGAACACTCGACAAACCATTCCAATGGCAACCATATGCGCGTTTGCCTTAGCAACAGCAATGAGGCAAGATGAGGTTTGCTCAATCACCATAGAAGATATCAACACAAGCAGAAAGACCGTCATCATCCGCGACAGGAAAGACCCGAGGAAGAAAGACGGCAACAATCAAACTGTCCCTCTATTAAATAGCGCATGGGAAATCATCGCCCCTATTTTAGAAGTGCGCCAGGCTGGCCGCGTCTTCCCATACATGGCATCAAGCGTCAGCACAGCATTCACCCGCGCCTGCAAGAAACTCAAAATCGACGATCTACACTTCCACGACCTCAGGCACAAAGCAACAAGTGATCTGTTTAGAACTGGCCTCACTATGCCGCAAGTTGCACTCCTTACAGGCCATAAAACATGGACTCAGTTGAAACGATACACTCATACCAAACCGGAAGAAGTCCATGCTGCCATGCAGGAAATAAGCATTAGAAATGCGAAGAAAAATCATGAAGAAAAGTCATAATCATCTTGATCCAGACGGCAAAGATGCAAGAACTAGACAGATTCTTAACATTCCGGAGGAAGTCACCACATCCGACTATCTCGTGAATAATGGATTCTCATTCAGGACACCGCAAGGTTGGATAAAATCGGGGCGGCTTTCACTTGCAATAATTGAGCAAGAGGTTATTTATGAAACTCGACACTTAGTTATCGAAATTGGCCAAATAATTGATAATTACGAAATTGCCTTCACAACTGGAAAACTAACAGAGGCTGACACCATTCAGAAGGAAAAGGCCCAACTCATATGGGAAAAAGTCGACCTAATCCACCGCGCACTTCCCGCACTTCACGCCCAAAGAGAGCATCAAAAACTCCAAGCAGCACGCGCCAGCAAACCCCGTAAGCTAACAGAGGAACAACATGCTCGGATTGCGCGCCAATACCTAGAGGGCAAGGAAAATGGGGAGGGGTATGGATTGACAAAGGCTCTAGCGAGTCACTATAACGTAAGCACAACCACAATTCGCAACATTATCAATAAAATCACGCTCGAAAATAAGCGCATCAAATGAATTAACAAGTAACCGGGCTACTTCTCACTTCATCTGTAAGATAGCTACTTCACAATACAGAAGGAGCATAGATGCAGCAGCAAACGACTAACCCACATCAACCACAGCAGTACAACATCTCCGAACTTGCCCTCCGGCTAAATTGCTTCGATGAAGAATCGTTCGCCACCTTGGCAGGCGTAAAACTATCAACACTAGGGGCATGGCGGAAACGAGGTCAAGGGCCAGAGTACATTCTACTCGGGTGCAACTATCTTTACCCAATTCCATCCATACAGAGCCACCTCGCACGCCTAGTTAGGGTACGTACTATTGTTGATCCGAAAAGCATTCTGATTAACTAGGTACAATATTTTAAAATATTGCCATATGGATATCACCCAGCCAACTACATGGGTTTGATTGCCCACGCCTCAGTGAGCAAAATAGGCTTGGAAAGTGCTGTTTATCCTTACAAAACAGTACCTTAAGCCAACATCTCTCCAAACCCTTACTCAACCCCTAAGCAGATATTTATGACCTTTTATGAGCTATTTCCAGTAGATAAAAGCACTAGCCAACTTTTGAATTATTTGAAAATCGCGCCCGATAGCTCAACGGTTTAATCTGCGTGGGGGAATAACATATTTACTGTACAAAAACACAGTATTGACAAATACACTACTTCGTGATACCATATAAAATTAATTAATATATATAAACCGCATAGCGAATTTTAACAATGATATATCATATCACGCCAACCCGCAGAAAGGCAATTAAATTTTAAATGAACCAAAACACTATCAGGGGCACTTCACGAAAGGCCCATACAACAGCCGCAGGCGTCTTGCTTGAACGAGGATATATCTACCTGACACCCGAAGCATGGGCAACCGTCTACAGCCTCAGCAGCACACAAAGTCTCTCAGCTTCCGAATACTTAGCCTCACTCATTCTAACTACTACCGCAGACGGTACAACCTCCAAGGATTCCAAACATGACGCAAGCTCCCAGCCTCGTAACTAAGACCACGCCAACGCTTCTTTCCCCAAAACTCATCACTCAGAGATTCGCAGCCGATCTTGCCGCCGATTCTTGGTGCGTTGACGTTTCAACCTTCCCATTAAAAGCCCTTCACGCCGACTCGAACTACAACGCCGCGCTTGAATCTTTCCGCCACGACTTCACCTCTTGGGCACTCAAAAACAACTTGCGTGTTGAACTCAAAGACAACAAATACGGCGATTTCCTGAACAACTTAAACAATCGTCTTACCCCACTACTTCCCCGCGTCTTGGGTTCATCGTTTTACCCTGCTTCAAATTACGACCCGACTAGAGACAAGTTCTTCAAGTCCCGATCCGGCGCACTCTTGGCTAATACTTACGTCCCATTCAAGCCTGCACGCCTAGAGAGTCCCTTGCCACCGTCCATTCTTACAGATTATTTGGATCGTATTTTTGCCAATGCTCAAGATAGGAAGATGGTTGTGCAATGGTTGGCGGACATCATTCAGAACCCAAGCCGACGCCCTATGTGGTCAGTTGTATTAACAGGTCAGCAAGGCTCAGGGAAAAGCTCAGTCTTCCGCCTCGTGTCGCTCGCACTTGGCAACCGGCACACATGGGAAAAAAACGAGTACGGCCCCGCCTTCAAGCAATTTTCCGAAGTGTTGCCTGATAATTTGCTAGTCTCCTTTGATGACGCGCCGGGCCGCCCCGACACATATCAAAAACTGAAACAGGCAATCACTTGTACCTCGACACAGGTTGAACTAAAAGGCGTTCAAAAACCTGTACACCGAGAAGTCTACGCCCGGATTCTAGTTTGCTCAAATTCACCGCGCCCGTTGCGTATTGAGGAAGGCGACCGCCGCCTGTATTGTGCCGAACCATCAAAGCACCTGGAAAGCCCGGAAGAAACAGCAAAGTTTTTTGTTACTTTTAATGAGTGGTTGGAAAGCCCGGAAGCACCAGCGATCCTTTACCATTTTTTCATGATGGTTGACCTCACAGACTTCACTCCGGGTTTCACGGTCAAGACTGAAACGCACTCCAAGATGGTTGGCCTATCAACGTCGGTACTTGAAAACCTACTACTCGACTATGTGATGGAGAAGCCAATTTTTCACAATGCCACTTTGCTAAACCTCTTAGAAGGCTACGGTATAAGGCACGCAGACGCAGATCTTTTGAAGATGAAACTTGCCGACCTCGGATATGTTCTTAAGCGCCGCCCGGTAGAAGGCTGTCAAAGGCAGCCATGGGTGTGGCAACCGAATTGCGCACGCTCCCGTGCATTGACTAAAGACGAGGCTGAAAGCATTGCACTAGCCGAAGCGCAGGCTATCTAAAATTCTTATAACACCCTTGTATCAGACTGTATCACCCTTGTATCAGATTTTAAGCTAATCAAAAAACATTAATTTCCCTTTGGAATCATGTAGTTATCTATTGCATGACTTCCTTGTATCGCTTGTATCACTGTTGCACGCACCTTTTCTAAACTACGAAGTACATGTTTTACCGTACTGAAGTTTAGCACTTCCTCAGCAATACCCCACGGCCCATCTCGGCCCTTTCCCAAACCTTAAAACTCAATTTCAAATCACTTGAAGGATATTCCTATGTCTAAACGCTTTGCATCTGTTTCCGAAGGCGACGCCGCCCAATTTCTCGCAACACTTAATGTTCTTCCCTGCCAATCCTTCGCACCAGACTTTCAAACACAGTTCACGGATAAACTTGGATTCACTGGCACCTATCTACCGGACTTCAAACACATTTGCCCTGCCACCGGCAAAGTTACATTCTTTGAAACCAAGTTTGCAGCCTTGAATTCCAAGCAATCACACGCAGCATGCGAAAACAAACTTCGTGCGCAGTACCGTTACCGCTTTGGCGACGATACCGGCCTGAAATACCACGAAATCAGTAATGCTTTGTGGAACTCAAAATGGAAAAAAGACTGCCTAGATCATGCATTCAACCATTCCCTAGCAAAACATCTGCTAATCCAAAAAACACTCGGCCGTGAAAATTACATCGTGGTTTTTGGTATTCACCTTCACGACGACGTGACTATCTCATATACGAAAAAAGGATTAAATTTCATCTATTTATCAGAAATCTCTAAGTATCTGACACCATCCGTATAGAGTATTCTTCAAAAGCTCAGAATAATAATATAATAGCAATTAATTTGCATTTTGCCATTCAACAACGCGGTTTTGTCTTATATACACATATATACGATCATGGTAAATTAATTGCGAACCAGCATTTCCCCAATAATTCTCTTTACCTGGATATCCCCACGAAGCAACGAGCGCATCCCTAGACATTCCTCTAAAAATTTCTCTTTCCAGTATAGAACGAACTTCCTTTTTCGTAAAATTTGAAGGGATAAATTCAATTGCGGATATGTCTATCTTTTCAAAGAATGTTGGCTTATAACCAGCTTCCTGATAAAAATAGTCTCCCAAAAACCCCACTAATATTCTACGCTCATCACTTGGAAGACGAACCTTAATAACTACTAAATTCTCATCCTCAAAATATCTTGCGTCTATCACTTCCAATTTCATCAAATTATTCTGATCCGAATCTGTATTAGCCTTCCTTATCTTCTCACTCATAATATCATTGATGCTTAAATCTGGCTTTAATAGTTCGGTAGCTCTTACATTATAAATAGTCCTCCCAACGAGCTTCAATAGACGACTGTTTATCTCCGTTCTCATCAAGTCTGCCTTATTTCCTATCAACAAGACAGTTTTCAATAATCGAACATCGCTAATAGTAGTTCCAATCAATGTTTCACTCTCATCGTTCATTTTTACCACAATTAATATTTCCTTCGGGAAAATATCTGTTGTTTTAATATTCGACCCAAAAACATCGGTCGATTTTTTCATTTGATCGTCAGGGTTTGCACCAAAGAAAATAACTTTTCCTCTTTTACCTCGTAGTTCGATTGGCGCTAATGAGTGGTGTAATTCAAATTGACCAGGATCACTAAGATAAGCAATTTTCCATTTTCCCCAGCTATCATTTGAGTATCTACTTCCGTCGATTACCTTGACTTCTTTTTCTATTATTTCGCTTCTTATGCTCGCAAAAGATCGTTGAGCAGATGCGCCCCAAGCAGATAAAAACTGCAAAGATAAGAAGCCGAAGAGAATCAATTTTATAATTTTTTTCATACTTTCCCAGACCATTCAGATAGTGAAGAATAATGACGCGCTATTAAGAAATTTCTCGCAAAGAATACTAACATAGCTACTCAAACTCTGTAGACCTATAGTCATCAAAAATTCACCCTTGCAAGGTGAAAAAAGATACCGATACCACTACTAAGAGAGCGTCGCTTAAAGTCCACTTCGGGCTAACACTCCGCCACGCCCGCGAAAATTTGAAGCTTTCTCAAGAAGTCCTCGCGGAGAAGGCCGGGCTTCATCGAACTTACATAGGCCAAGTAGAACGCGGAGAGCGAAACATCTCGATTGACAACATGGAACGTTTGGCTGGCGCTGTAGGGATGGAACTATGGGAAATGCTGCGCCCTTAATCCTCTTCTCTATCACAAGGGCAGGGGGTAAAGATTGTCTTCCAGCACCATCAAAAAACCTATCAATAGATTGCAAAGCAGACCCATGTGATATATTATCACTACATCTAAACTCTATTTGTAAAAAGGATTGATATGGCAACCACTTGGGGCTACGCAAGAACTTCGACTTCGGATCAACTAGCAGGCTTGGCTGACCAGATAGCAAAATTGAAGGCCGCAGGTTGCGACGATCAATCAATCTACCAAGAGCAAGTAAGCAGTATGAAGATGGAAGAGCGCGTACAGTTTTCCAAAGTGCTCGCCAAGCTCACCAAAGGCGATGTGCTGGTGTTCACATCACTTAGCCGGGCCGCACGCTCTATGATCCATATGATGGAGATTGAAGCCCAAGTATCTAAGGCTGGTGCAACAATCCGTATTCTTGATCTGAACTGTGACACAGCCACCCCGAACGGACGCCTTACCTTCAATTTATTTGCAAGCGTCGCCACCTTTGAACGCGAACAAATGCTGGAAAGACAAGCCATCGGAATCGCAGCAGCCAAGGCCGAAGGCAAGTACAAGGGCCGGGCACCTACCGCACAGGCCAAATCCGCCAAGGTCTTAGAACTAGCCGCTAAGAACCTGACCAAGCAAGAGATAGCGGACGCTACCGGAATGGGTATCGCCAGCGTCTATCGAATCCTGAAAGCAGCCTAACGCACGCTCTCAGGCTTCGTTGGTCTATTCCAGACGGTGGAGAGTGCCGTCAATCTCTATCATTTCAAACACGGAATCATCGTCTGACTTGGGGTTCAGGTTGACCCCGCATGTAGTTATGAAGTCTTCCGAACCGCCCTTCAATCTTGCTGCTGGTCCGGCCACGGGAGAAAAATTTACTGCCTCTGTCCGTTTCTGCACTTGATAGATTTTGCCACTCGCCCGATCAATGTAACTGCCGATGTTTTCAATACCCATGTAAGTCTCCTTGTAGAGTGCTTAGAAAATTCGATTGATGACGCTTCGACCTTCCCCGTGGGGAATTGCAAAGATATCAATCTATTGACTATAAGTAAAGCGGAAATGCTAACTTGCAAGATAGAAAATTGCATGCCAGATGTGAGGTCTTACGAGGACTTACGAATTTTACATGCACACAGATTGCACACGACGGCTCTACAGCCCGCATTTTTTCTATATTGTCTATTCAGTCCATCATGGGGGCGACGGACAGGCGGCGGGAAGGCAGGGAGGACGTAGTCATAGGATCAATAAAAACAGGTCAATACACAACAGCTTCTACAAACAACAAACCCGCTGCGCGCATCACCGGTTAAAGTCATGCGGCGCAGCGGGCCGAAAGCGGCATGGACGTCAATCCATGCTCACGCGGGTATTACGCGTCGCGCGACGCTTTTTTACGCTCGTGCTCTTTCAGGAAGCGCTTGCGCAGACGGATCGATTTTGGCGTGATTTCCACCAGTTCGTCGTCCTCGATGAATTCGACTGCGTATTCCAGCGACATCTGAATTGGCGGTACCAGGCGCACTGCTTCGTCGGTACCCGACGAACGCACGTTGGTCAGCTGCTTGCCCTTGATCGGGTTGACGACCAGGTCGTTGTCGCGCGAGTGGATACCGATGACCATGCCTTCGTAGACCGGGTCATTGTGCGACACGAACATGCGGCCGCGGTCTTGCAGTTTCCAGATAGCGTAGGCAACGGCGGCGCCGTCATCTTGCGAGATCAGCACGCCGTTACGACGGCCAGCCATTTCGCCACGGGTGTTGTCGACTGGTGCGTATTCGTGGAATACGTGACTCATCAGGCCGGTGCCGCGGGTCAGGGTCATGAATTCGCCCTGGAAGCCGATCAGGCCACGCGCCGGGATCAGGTACTCGAGACGCACGCGGCCCTTGCCATCCGATTCCATGTTTTGCAGGTCGCCGCGACGACGGCCCAGTTCTTCCATGACGCCGCCCTGGTTGGCTTCTTCCACGTCGACCGACAGGTTTTCAAACGGCTCGTGGCGCACGCCATCGACCATCTTGAACACCACGCGTGGACGCGATACGGCCAGCTCGAAGCCTTCGCGACGCATGTTTTCGATCAGAATCGTCAGGTGCAGCTCGCCGCGGCCCGATACTTCGAAGATCGTGTCGTCGTCGGTCGGCGCTACGCGCAGAGCAACGTTGGCTTTCAATTCTTTTTCCAGACGGTCACGCAGTTGACGCGAGGTCACGAACTTGCCTTCGCGGCCAGCCAGTGGCGAGTTGTTGACCATGAAGTTCATGGTCAGGGTCGGCTCGTCGACGGTCAGCATCGGCAGCGCTTCCGGGGTGTCCAGTGCGCACAGGGTCGAACCGATGCCGATTTCGTCGATACCGTTGATCAGGCAAATGTCGCCGGCAACGGCTTCGTCCACCAGCACGCGCTCCAGGCCCTTGAAGTTCAGCACCTGGTTGATGCGGCCTTTGATTGGCGTGGCGCCAGGGCCATTGATGACCAGCACGTCTTGACCAACTTTCACGGTACCGCGGTTGACGCGGCCAATGCCGATCTTGCCGACGTACGACGAGTAGTCCAGCGAGGTGATCTGCATTTGCAGCGGGCCTTCCGGATTGTCGTCACGAACTGGAACGTGTTCCAGGATGGCGTCGAACATCGGCTTCATGTCGCCGCCGCGCACGTCTTCGGTCAGGCCGGCATAGCCGTTCAGGCCGGAAGCGTAAACGATAGGGAAATCCAGTTGCTCGTCGGTTGCGCCCAGCTTGTCGAACAGTTCGAACGTCTGGTTGATGGCCCAGTCAGGACGTGCGCCTGGACGGTCGATCTTGTTGACGATCACGATAGGCTTCAGACCCAGTGCCAGCGCCTTGCGCGTGACGAAACGGGTTTGCGGCATCGGGCCTTCCTGTGCATCGATCAGCAGCAGAACCGAGTCCACCATCGACAGAACACGTTCCACTTCGCCGCCGAAGTCGGCGTGGCCTGGGGTGTCGACGATGTTGATGTGGGTGCCTTCGTACTCAACAGCGCAGTTCTTCGACAGAATCGTAATGCCGCGCTCCTTTTCCAGGTCGTTCGAGTCCATGACTCGGGTGTCGACCGCTTGGTTTTCACGGAAGGTGCCGGACTGGCGCAGCAGCTGATCCACCAGCGTGGTTTTGCCGTGGTCAACGTGGGCGATAATGGCGATATTACGAATTGCGCGTTTTGTATTTGACATGGTCGTAGTAGTTACTGAAAAACTGCGGAGTGCGTACAAGGTGTACGAGATACCCGAATGCTAATCTATTTCCGGAACCGCGTAGTATAGCATGTTGCGTTGCAACGCTATCTAAAAATGCTGGCGGCTCCCGCAGTCGGGGACGGATTGTTTAAAAAAGCGACACTGTTTGAAGAGTGTATGCCGGGGTCAGACCCTCAATCCCGCCAACTCAGAGGCTTGCGCCAACGGTCGAGGGGGTCTGACCCCAGCTTTTATTGATGTGCCGTGGCAATGAGGCGCTCGGGCGCCAGGATGCTGTACTCCTGTAACTGGCCCGTGCCCAGCAGCTTGCTGTCGTGATACACGCGCACCCTGCCCGGCTCGTTTGGTACGGCGACGTCTTCCTTGCCCAGCGCGATGCGCTGGCCATGCAGGAAACGCTTGGCCAATTCTTCCGTCAGCTGGACGGCCGGAAAGCTCGACAATAATGCATCGACGGGCGCCAGCAGACTCAGCGGCGCGGCATGCGCCGTCAACTCATCGAGGGTGACGACGCCGTCAAGCGTCAGGTTGCCCACCTGCGTGCGGCGCAAGGCGTTCAGATGGCCGCCGCAACCGAGGGCATGGCCGATGTCTTCGCCCAGCACGCGGATATACGTGCCCTTGCTGCACATCACGGACAATTTCAGGAACGGGGCTTCATAGCCGAGGAACTCGAGCTTGTGGATGGTCACCGGGCGCGCTTCGCGCTCCAGGGTGATGCCTGCCCTTGCATACTCATATAGGGGCTTGCCGTCCCTTTTCAAGGCCGAGTACATGGGCGGCGTCTGCAGGATAGGCCCGCGGAACCGCGCCAGCACGGCTTCGATCTGCTCTTGCGTGACGTTGACCTCGCGCGTTTCCAGCACTGCGCCTTCCGTGTCGCCCGTATCCGTCGTCTGCCCCAGGTGCACCAGGGTTTCGTAGGTCTTGTCGGCTTCCAGCAAGTCCTGCGAGAACTTCGTCGCCTCGCCAAAGCACAGCGGCAGCAAGCCCGTGGCGAACGGATCCAGGGTGCCCGTATGGCCGGCTTTTTTCGCGTTCAGCACGCGCTTGGCCTTGATCAGGGCGTCGTTGCTGGACCAGCCCACGGGCTTATCGAGCAACAAGACGCCGTCGACCAGGTCGCGCACCCGCTTCATGCCCGGTGGTTTCTTCGGACCCGCCACTGTTATTGCTCGTCCGCTTCTGGTTTGACATCCGGCTCGGCGTCGGCCGCGCGCGTGGCATTGGCCTTGTCGATCAGGAGCGACATTTCCATGCCGCGCGAGGTCGAGCTGTCGTGCACGAAATGCAGCATCGGCAGGGTGTGGATGTGCAGGCGCTTGCCCAGCAAGCCACGGATGAAGCCCGACGCGGCCATCAGGCCTTCGGTGGTGTTCTTGATGGCTTCTTTGCTGTCTTTCAACATCGTGAAAAACACCTTGGCGTGCGCGTAATCGGGCGTGATCTGCACTTCGGTGATGGTGATCATCGTGCCCACGCGCGGGTCTTTCAATTCGTAGGCGACGATTTCAGCCAGATCGCGCTGGATCTGGTCGGCCACGCGCAAGCCGCGCGCTGGCATGGTTTTGCTATGTTTAGCCATGATTTTATGCTGTCCTAAGTGCCGCAGGGCGCATGAGTCAAACGGTTGCCCGTTGACCAATGCGCCCCACGTGTTTGCGCGGACAACGGTATGTCCGCGCGGTTTTCATTGCTGCTGCGATTACAGGGTACGAGCGATTTCCTGGACTTCGAATACTTCCAGCGTGTCGCCAACCTGAATGTCGTTGTAGTTCTTCAGCGACAGGCCGCACTCCAGACCGGCGCGAACTTCTTTCGCATCGTCCTTGAAGCGTTTCAGGGAGTCGATCTCGCCACTCCACACCACGATGTTGTTGCGCAACAGGCGGACGGAAGAAGCACGCTTGACCACGCCATCGGTGACCAGGCAACCGGCAATCGCGCCGACCTTCGAGACCAGGATAACCTGGCGGATCTCGACCTGGCCGATGACGGTTTCGCGTTTCTCTGGTGCCAACATGCCCGACAACGCCGATTTGATCTCGTCGATCGCATCGTAAATGATGTTGTAGTAGCGAATGTCCACGCCATTCGACTCGGCCAGCTTGCGTGCCTGGGCATCAGCACGGGCGTTGAAGCCGATGATGACCGCTTTCGAGGCAACTGCCAGGTTGACGTCCGATTCCGTGATGCCGCCGACTGCCGCGTGAACCACTTGTACGCGCACTTCGGAGGTCGACAGTTTCTGCAGCGAACCGACCAGCGCTTCTTGCGAACCTTGCACGTCGGTTTTGATGATCAGCGGCAAGTTTTTCACTTCGCCTTCGGCCATCTGGTCGAACATGTTTTCCAGTTTCGCAGCTTGCTGTTTCGCCAGTTTCACGTCGCGGAACTTACCTTGACGGAACAGACCGATTTCGCGCGCCTTGCGCTCGTCAGCCATGACGACGACTTCTTCACCGGCAACCGGCACTTCCGTCAGACCCTGGATTTCGACCGGAATCGAAGGACCCGCTTCAGCGATGGACTTGCCGTTCTCATCCAGCATGGCGCGAACACGGCCATACGAAGAGCCCGCCAGAATCACGTCGCCGCGCTTCAGGGTACCGGACTGCACCAGGATCGTCGCGACAGGACCACGGCCCTTGTCCAGACGCGCCTCGACTACCAGGCCGCGTGCAGGCGCATCGACCGGTGCCGTCAGTTCCAGCACTTCGGCTTGCAACAGCACTTGTTCCAGCAGATCGTCGATACCCTGGCCCGTTTTGGCCGACACCGGTACGAATGGCGATTCGCCACCGTATTCTTCCGGCACGACTTGTTCGGCGACCAGTTCCTGCGTCACGCGGTCCACGTTGCCGCCCGGTTTGTCGACCTTGTTGATCGCCACCACCAGCGGTACGCCGGCTGCTTTCGCATGGGCAATCGCTTCTTTCGTTTGCGGCATCACGCCATCGTCGGCGGCCACCACCAGAATCACGATGTCGGTTGCCTTGGCGCCACGGGCACGCATGGCGGTAAACGCTTCGTGGCCCGGGGTGTCGAGGAAGGTGATCATGCCGCGTGGCGTATCGACGTGGTAAGCGCCGATATGCTGCGTAATGCCGCCCGCTTCGCCGGATGCCACCTTGGCGCGACGGATGTAATCGAGCAGCGAGGTCTTGCCGTGGTCGACGTGACCCATGACGGTGACCACCGGTGCGCGTGGCTTGGTTTCGAAGTGCGCGTGTTCGCCCACATCGGCCAGCAGCGCTTCCGGATCGTCCAGTTCGGCGGCGAACGCCTTGTGGCCCATTTCTTCCACCAGAATCATGGCGGTTTCCTGATCCAGCACCTGGTTGATCGTGCACATCTGGCCCAATTTCATCAAATGCTTGATGACTTCGGATGCCTTGACGGACATTTTGTGCGCCAGTTCGGCCACGGTGATCGTTTCCGGTACGTGCACGTCCTTGACGACGGCTTCCGTCGGTGCCTGGAAGTTCGATTCACGGTCGTCATGGTGCGTCGGGCGACGGCCCTTCGCGCCACCGCGCCAGCTGTCACGGCCGCCTGGGCCGCTATTGCCGCGTGGCTTGGGACCACCGGTGGTGCCGCGTTTTTTCGCGTCATCGGACCAGGTGGACGACACATTGGCCGACTTGATGGATTTCTTGTCTGCGACAGCAGGCTTCTTGTCGCCCGGCTTGTCGCCAGGTTTCTTGTCAGCAGGCTTGTGCAGCGTGCCTTCCGGCGCCTTTGGCTTGACGGGAACCGGTACGGGTTCCGGTGCCTTGATGGCGCGGCGTGGCGCGTTCATCATGGCCTTGATCTGGGCGACTTCGTCGGCAACGGCCTTGCGTGCACGCTCGGTGGCTTCCGCTTTGTCAGCGGCTTCCTTGGCGGCAACAGCAGCGGCGGCGGCTTTCTTTTTCGCTTCTTCAGCGGCAGCGGCTTTTTTCGCTTCGGCGGCGGCGTCGTCAACGACAGGCGCAGCGGCGCTGGCGGCAGGCGCGGCGGCAGCTTTGGCTGCCGCTTTCTTCGCTTCCGCTTCCGCTTCTTTCTTCGCAGCCAATTCAGCCTGTTGCGTGGCTTTCGCCTGGGCTTCTTTTTCCGCGTCGAGCTTGGCCAGACGTTCTTGTTTTTCGCGCAGATCGGCTTCCTGGCGGGCGATCAGTTCAGCCTGTTTACGGGCTTCTTCTTCACGGCGCGCCACGTCGGCGGGATCGATCACCGGTGCGGCAGGCGCGACCGGTTCTGCCGCGACCGGCGCAGCTTCGTCACGCTGGACGAAAGTGCGTTTCTTGCGCACTTCCACCTGGATCGTGCGCGATTTGCCGGTGGCGTCTGCTTGCTTAATCTCAGTCGTTTCCTTGCGGGTCACGGTGATTTTTTTCTTTTCTGTGTCAGCCGCTGCGCCGTGTGTGCGGCGCAGATGATCCAAAAGCTTGTCCTTATCATCTTTCGACAATGGATCTGACGTCGAACTTTTCTCGACGCCGGCAGAACGCAGCTGCGTCAGCAGCAAATCTGCAGGCATCTTCAGTTCGGTGGCAAATTGGGCTACGTTGTTACTCGCCATTCAGTCCTCTTTTCTATGTGTCGCGGAGATGATAAAGATACTCAAATTAAGCCTTTGCGGATTCGGCCAGACTCCATGCCTTGGCTTGCAACGCCTTGGCACGATCGTCGTATTTCGAGTCAACCAACTTCATCTCATCGTCGGTCACATCTTTAAATTCACTTGTAATCAGTTCACGCGCACGGTCCGCAGACAAGGCCAGGATTGCGCCAAATTCGTCGTATGCCAGTGCTGCAAATGCTTCTACGGTCTTGATACCAGCCAGACCCAGCTTGCCGGCGGTGATGCGATCCATGCCTTCCAGATTCACCAACGCCTCGTCCATGCCTTCCAGACCCTCTTCCGAAGCGATCGCTTCGGTCACGAGCGCATCACGCGCACGGGTACGGAGTTCATTGACGGTATCTTCGTCAAACGATTCGATTTCCAGCATTTCGGAAATTGGCACGTAAGCGATTTCTTCCAGACTGGCGAAACCTTCTTCCACCAGAATATCGGCCACTTCCTGGTCGACATCGAGCTTTTCCATGAACAGGATGCGCACGGCAGCCGTTTCCTGGGCAGCTTTGTCGGCCGATTCTTCGGCCGTCATGATGTTGATCTTCCAGCCGGTCAGGTCCGAGGCCAGGCGCACGTTCTGGCCGGAACGGCCGATCGCGATTGCCAGGTTTTCTTCATCCACGACGACATCCATCGCGTGTTTTTCTTCATCGACCATGATCGACGACACGTTCGCCGGCGCCAGGGCGCCGATGACGAACTGCGCCGGATCTTCCGACCACAGCACGATGTCGACGCGTTCGCCGCCCAACTCGCCGGTGACAGCCTGCACGCGCGAACCGCGCATGCCGACGCAAGTACCGATCGGGTCGATGCGCTTGTCGGCCGTGTAGACGGCGATCTTGGCGCGCACGCCGGCATCGCGGGCTGCGGATTTGATTTCCAGCATGCCTTGCTCGATTTCCGGCACTTCCAGCTCGAACAGCTTCATGATGAATTCCGGCGCGGTGCGCGACAGGATCACTTGCGGGCCGCGCATATTGCGGTCGATGCGCAAGATGTATGCACGCACGCGGTCGCCGATACGCAGATTCTCTTTCGGGATCATCTGGTCGCGCGGCAGACGTGCCTCGATCTTGCCCGATTCGACGATGGCGTCGCCGCGTTCCATGCGCTTGATGGTGCCGGTGACGAGCGAATCGCCGCGCTCCAGGAAGTCGACCAGGATCTGTTCGCGTTCGGCGTCACGCACGCGCTGCAGGACGACCTGTTTGGTATCCTGGGCGAAACGGCGGCCGAATTCAACGGATTCGATCGGTTCTTCGATGTGGTCATCGACTTCGATATCGGGAATCTGTTCTTTTGCCTCGAAATGCAGGATCTCCTGATCCGGCAATTGCAGACCCGCTTCATCGGGCACCACGTGCCAGCGGCGGAACGATTCGAATTCGCCCGTTTCGCGGTCGATCGAAACGCGGATGTCTACTTCACCCTCATACCGTTTCTTCGTGGCTTGCGCCAACGCGAATTCGAGGGCGCCGAAGACGACATCTTTATCGACGTTTTTTTCGCGCGCCAGCGCGTCAACCAATAATAAAACTTCGCGGCTCATGCTTTGCGTCCCTTAAAAACCACCTGCGGCACCAAGCGTGCCTTATCCACATCGGCGAGCGTAAACTCCAACATCGCCGGACCATCCTTACCTTCAAATTCCAACGACAATTTATCGCCCACGGGTTCTTGCAAGATCCCCTGGAACGATTTCCGGTTGTTCGTACCCGGCATCGCCACCATCAGCTTGACGATGATTTCCTGGCCTGCGAAACGGACAAAGTCTTCCAGCTTGCGCACCGGACGATCGAGACCCGGGGAAGAAATCTCGAGACGCTCGTAAGGAACGTTCTCTACCGTCAACACATGCGATAACTGGTGACTGACCGTGGCACAGTCTTCGACCGTGATCGGACCTTTTTCAGCGGCATCGGCGGCGCTGAAATCAATAAAGACGCGCAGCAGCCCGCGCTCGGCACGTTCGACATCAACGAGCTCATAGCCCAGACCTGTAACTGTCTTTTCAATTAATCCCAACTGCTGCAAGAAATTCTCCAGAAATAAGGCCCGTTTTCAGCATGACAGCGCCGCAATAAGCGCCGACAACATGCAAAAACACGCATTCAAGTCATATATGGCCCCTTGCGGAGCCATTACAAACGGTTCAACAAAAAAAAAATGGGCATCTGCCCATCTTCTTGTATTTTCCCAACCAGATGAAAGCACTCCCCACCAAACAACCCTGCGGAGAACTTTTATTAGGCTGCAGATTATAACCTCTTATTAACTTCGCCGCAATGCCGCACACGAGGAGCGGCCCGGCTTACAACAGTTACAAGAGCGCGCACCCGCGGCAGATCGGCGGGCGCGCAAGAAGAAACTCTTCCCGATTAACCTTTGCTGCGGCGGCGCGGCATGCCATCCATGCCGCCGCGATCCATGCCGCCGCGCGGCTGGCCGCCGGAACGTGCTTGCCCACCGGCACCACCGCCGGCATTGCGGCGCGGACCCGTGTTGGCGAAGCCGAAGGCCGTTTGCAGCGGATCGGGCTGGCGCGGACCGCGCTGCGGCGCGCGGCCTTCGCCACCCGGACGGCCCTGGCCTGCCGCACGCGGCGGACGGCCCTGGCCTTGCGCGCCTTCGAACGATGCCGACGAACGGGGCTGACCACCCTGGAACGGACCTTGCGGCTGGCCGCGGCCCGGACCACGCGCTTCGCCTGGACGGCCGGCGCCGCCCGGGCGGCCCTGGCCTTGCGGACGGGCAAACTGGCCTTGCGGCTGGCCACGGCGCGGCGCGACAGGGAACGGATCGGCGTTGCGGTTGCTCACATCGATGCGGTTGCCATTCGGCTCGTCATCGCGGCTGGCCTTGCGCGCTTCGCGGCCCTTGGCGGCGCCAGCGGCACGGGGGTCGCCCGATGCCGGCATTTTCTTTTCGATGCCGTAGGCGGTCAGCAGGTCGCGCACGGTGTTTTCATCCATCTCTTCCCAGCGGCCGCGTTTCAGGCCGCTCGGCAGGGTCATGGCGCCGTAGCGGGTACGGATCAGGCGCGAAACGGTCAGGCCGATGGCTTCGAACATGCGGCGCACTTCGCGGTTACGGCCTTCGCCGATCACCACGCGGTACCACTTGTTGATGCCTTCGCCGCCGCCATCGGCGATCTTCGAGAACTGCGCCAGGCCGTCTTCCAGCTCGACGCCGGCCAGCAGTTTCTGGCGCATGCCCTCTTCCAGCTCGCCCAGGGTACGCACGGCGTACTCGCGGTCGATGCCGTAGCGCGGGTGCATCAGGCGGTTGGCCAGGTCACCGGACGTGGTAAACAACAGCAAGCCTTCCGTGTTGAAGTCGAGGCGGCCAACGGCCAGCCACTTGCCCGCCTTCATGGTCGGCAGGCGGTCGAAGACGGATGGACGGCCGTCCGGGTCGTTGTGGCTGACGATTTCGCCGGCCGGCTTGTGATAGACCAGCACGCGCGGCGGCTTCTTGCTGACGCGGCGCTGGATCAACTTGCCGTTGATGCGCACATGATCGCTCGGCAAGATGCGCTGGCCGATGTGGGCCGGCTCGCCATTCACGGACACGCGGCCCGAAATGATCAGATCTTCCATGTCGCGGCGCGAACCGAGACCGGCTTCGGCCAGTACCTTGTGCAGCTTCGGCGCATCGTCGTCGGACGTCAGGTCGCGGCGCACGGCCGCTTTCTGTACACGGCCCGTGCCGCCTTCTTCGCTGTCGAAGGCGTCGGAAGTAACGAACGAGAAGACGGCATCAGCGTCGCTGAGCTTGCCTGGCGCAGCCTGGCGGCCCTTGCCCTTTTTACGGCTCTTGCCGGCATTCTTGCCGGCACCCGGCACGTCGTTGCGGGGACCGCGCGGCAGGCGCGGGCCGGACACGAGGTTGCCTTCGGTATCGAACACGTCGGCGACAGGCGCGGCAGCTTGCTCTGCGGCAGGCGCTGCGGCAACGGCATCGGCCGCCTGCGGCGCTTCGGCGCGCGGCGGCTGGCGCAACGCGCGCTCCGCCTGCACACCGCGCATCTGGCGCGGACCGCGGGTCGGGCGTGCTTCGGCCGGCTTGTCAGCGACGGCTTCCGGCGCCGTTTCAGCGACGGCGGCAGCGGCCTTGGCGGCGGCGCGGGCGCGCGGCGGACGCGGCGCAGGTGCAGCGACGGCTTCGGCAGCCGCTTCAGCGGCGTCGGCCACGGCCTTCAGGGCCGGCTTGGCGCGGGTTTTCTTGGCGGCGGGCGCAGCGTCGGCAGCGACAGCTTCAGCGACGGGCGCATCGGCGGCCACGTCGGCTTTCGTGCGGCGCTTCGGCTTGGCGGCGACCGCGTCGCCAGCCGTGCCGGCAGCAGCCGCGTCAGCTTCGATCTGGGCCTTGGTGCGGCGCTTGGGCTTGGCAACGATGGCTTCGTCGCTGGCGGTTACTGTCTCGGGTGTGTTCGGATTATTCATTCTTCGTTTCTTGGCTGTGCTGACCTGGCGCAGCGTCAACCGTTAGTTCTGGCGCAGGGTCGTGAGTGTAGGCTTCGTCCATGGGCGAAGCATCGGGGCCGGCATCAAGGCTTGCTGTCACATCTACATCTGTCACAGCCGTATTGCTACCTGCACCAAGCTGGGGGACAAGCTCATTGCTTGCCTTGTCAAAATTTTCCTGCAGGGCCGCTTCCAGGGCTTCAAGCCCGTTGCCCTGCATCTCGCTGATTTGCTGCAAAGGCGGCAGCTGGGACAGCGATTGCAAACCCAGATCATCCAAAAACTGCTTGGTGGTGGCCAGCAAGGCCGGCCGCCCCACCACGTCGCGGTAGCCGATGGCATCGACCCAGCCACGGTCTTCCAGCATCTTGATCGTCTGCGAATTGACGGCAACGCCGCGAATTTCCTCGATATCGCCGCGCGTCACCGGCTGGCGGTAGGCGATGATGGCCAGAGTTTCCAGGGTCGCCCGCGAATACTTGGGCGGCCGCTCGGGCGTCAACCGGTCGAGATACATCTTCATTTCCGGGCGGCTTTGAAAGCGCCAGCCCGAAGCCAGACTGACGATCTCGATGCCGCGCCCTTCCCACTCGTCGCGCAACTCTTCCAGCAATTGCTTGATCGTGTCGGCGCCAACGCCGACACCGCGCACACGACCATTCTCGTCCGCATCGACGAACAGCTTTTTCAGGCTGTGGATCGTCAGCGATTCACGAGCGCACAGCAACGCGGTTTCGAGGACTTTTTTAGCCTCAATTGTATTCATAGCAATTCTGTGCGGATGTGTGTTGCAATTCGTATGCAGAGAAAGAAATCAAAAACGTTCATTTCAACGTAACAGATGGCAGACATCGATAATGACGCCGTGCTGGGTTACTAGTTGAGGCTGTTTTTCCGACGCCTTGGCCGATGCGCGCAAAGCGGGATTAAAGCGGATGCAGTGAAAGTCCTGCCATCCATGGTGCTGGCCTTAATTAACCTTCACTAAGTAACCAGCAATGAAACGATCTCCGGAGCAGCTGCTTTTCCCGTGGCGGCGAACCAGCCAGACAGGAGAGCGACAGTCGTCGTTTCATCCAACGATGCCAATTGTACCTGATAAAAAGCGGAAAAGCGCAAAACCGGGCAAAACACGCGTTTTACCCGGCCCTGGCGCGACACATCGCCCGTACCTCGCGCATCACAGGGAGGCGAGTTTCTCCGAAAGAATGGCCGATGCACCCAGGAAAGCTGGATACTGCGCCGTGATGACGAAGGTCGGCACTTGTGACACGTAATTGGCGAAGCGGCCCTTGCGCTCAAAGCGGGCGCGGAAACCGGAACGGTCGAAACGCGCTCCCAAGCGTGGCACGATGCCGCCGCCGATATAAATGCCGCCGAGCGCGCCCAGGGTGACGGCGACGTTGCCCGCCACCGTGCCGAGCATGCAGCAGAACGCTTCGATGACATCGTCGCACAGCTGGGATTCGCCGGCCAGCGCGCGGCGCGTGATTTCCGCCGCCGGCAAGGCTTCGGCGGGCACGCCCGCGCGGTCGGCCAGGGCGCGGTAGATCAGTTCCAGGCCATCGCCGGAAATCAGGCGCTCGGCCGAGACGTGCTCGTATTCGCGCCAGGCAAATTGCAGGATGCTCACTTCCGTTTCATTGAACGGCGCAAAGCTGACGTGGCCGCCTTCGCTTTGCAGGGCGATCCAGCCGCCGTGCGAAGGAATCAGGCCCGACACGCCCAGGCCCGTGCCGGCGCCGATCAGGCCGATGGCCGTGTTCGGACGGGCCGTGCCCGCGCCCACCTGGTGCTTCTGTTCGCTCGACAGCTGCGGCAAGGAACGCGCCAGGGCCGTGAAATCGTTGACCACGTCCAGGGTCGTGAAGCCGCACTCTTCGCGCATGGCGCGGATCGAGAACGACCAGTGGTGGTTCGTCATGCTGAGGAAGTCGCCGTCGACGGGGTTGGCAATGGCGATCACGGCATGGCGCACGGCTTGCCCGCCTGCGGCAGCGATGTGCGGCAGGGCCAGGTAGGCTTGCAGGGCGGCGGACAGACTCGGGTAATCGGCACAGGGCAGCACTTCGACCAGGGTGATGTGGCCGGCGGCCACTTCCAGGGCGAAACGGGCATTGGTGCCGCCCACGTCGGCCAGCAGGCGCGGTCCATCGGCAAAGGCGGAAGTCGGCAGTACGGGAGAAGACGAAGCGCTCATGATTTTAAATGATGAAGTGGGACGCATGGGACGCCAAGCTTAAAGGATGAATGCGCCCGGAGGCAAGCAAAGTTTGTAGTTTAAGTACATCAAAACAAGCCTTTATTGGTAGTTCCACTCCAAATGCAACAGGCAAGGCCAAAGTTGCTCGAAAACAATGATTTATAGTAAGTACCTACACTCGTCAGACGCACCAAAATCATGCTGCATAGCAGCAGGAATCGCGTAAAAACAAGAGTATGCCGCAGTTTGCGCAAAGCCGCTTTGTAGGGGGCGGCCCAGGCGTGGCGGCGCCGTCCCGGTGGCCCGGCGACAGTATTTTCGTATTATTACTACCGGTTTTTACTGCTCAGGAGGGCAAGCCTTCGCCCAGCAGGCTGGCGGGTGCCGGCTGGTCCGAGCGGTAGGCGGCATTCCACGCGTCGAGGCCGCCATGCAGGGGCTTGGCCCTGTGAAAGCCGTGCTGGTGCAGCAGCTTGGCCACTTGCGCGGCCGTCACGTCGTTGGGGCAGCTGCAATACACGATGATGTGGCGGTCCTTGTCCATGGCGATCATGGCGGGCACCGGCTCCTTGCCATTGAAGAACAAGGCGCCCGGCACGGCCGGTTCCAGCGCTTGCGCCGTGGCACTGCGCGCGTCAACCATCAGCGGCTCCTCGCCCTGCTCTATGAGTTCAAGCAATTCATCGATGCCGATGCGCTCGATCTGCAAGGCCTGGCGGAAACGCCGGCGTTCGAGGAATTTGTACAGCAGGAACAAGCCCAGCAAGGCGGCCAGCATCAGCAAGGCCGTACTGCCCATGGTGCTGAGCAAGTCCAGCACCTGCTGCACGCTGGCGTGAAAGATCACGCCGACGGCGATGCCGGTGCCGCTCCACAGCAAGGCGCCCAGGCCCGCATACAGGAAGAACAGGCGCGGCGGCGTGCCCAGCGCACCCGACATGGGCGCGGCCACGGTATTGAATCCCGGCACGAACTTGGAGACGATCAGGGCTTTCGGGCCCCAGCGCTTGAATTTGTCTTCCGTCTGGCTGACGCAGTAATCGGGCGACAGCGAGATGCGGCACAGCAGCCGCAGGATGCGCTTGCCGAAATGGCGGCCCGCGCGGAACCACGTGAAGTCGCTGATCAGGCAGGCGCCCAGCGCGGCGGCCAGCACCAGTCCCCCATTCATGTCGCCATCGACGGCCAGCGCCCCCGCCACCACGAGGATGGGAAAGGCGGGAATCGGCAGGCCGAGCTGCTCCACCAGCACGATGCCAAAGACAATCAGGACACCGTAATGTTCGAGCAGGTAAATGAGGTTGGGCATGGGCGCTATCTTACCGTAAAAGCGTGTTTAGATTTGCACGCCCTTCGGTATGGCGCTCAATAAGGTGCGCGTGTACGGATGCACGGGATTGCGGTACAGCTCATCCGAATCGGCCAGTTCCACCACTTGCCCCTTGTGCATCACCATCACCTGGTCGGCGATGTATTTCACCACTGATAAGTCGTGCGAAATGAAGATGTAGGACAGGCCGAATTCATCCTGCAAATCCTGCAGCAGGTTGAGCACCTGCGCCTGCACCGACACGTCCAGCGCCGACACGGATTCGTCGCACACCAGAATCTCCGGCTGCATGGTCAGGCAGCGGGCAATCGCGATGCGCTGGCGCTGGCCGCCCGAGAACTCGTGCGGATAGCGGTGGAAAGCCTGTTCCGGCAAGCCGACTTTGTCGAGCAGCCAGTAGGCCTTGGCGATGCGTTCCTTGTCATCGGCGCCGATCTTGTGGATGCGCATAGGTTCGAGCAAAATCTGCCCCACCGTGAAGCGGGGATTCAAGGACGCATACGGATTCTGGAAGATGATCTGGATGCGGCGTTTATACGGCAGGTATTCCTTGTTCGGCATGGCAATCAGGTCCTTGCCGTGGAACATGGCCGTGCCGCCCGTGGCCTGGTGCAGGCGCAGCAGGGTCAGGCCCACCGTCGTCTTGCCGGAGCCGGATTCGCCCACCACGCCCAGGGTTTTTCCGCGCGGCAAAGTGAACGACACATCCTTGACGGCCTGGAATTCGCGCTTGCCGAACAGGCCTTCGCGCGTATAAAAGCTTTTACTGAGGTTATTCACCACCAGCACCGGCTCGTCGCCCGGCGTATAGCCGCGCGTGCGCTGTTTCACCTCAACGCCGGGACCGGCCTTGCCCTCCATATAATCGGCGATGACGGGCAAGCGCCATGGGCGCTCGTCCAGCGAGGGGCGGCAATGCAACAGCGCTTTCGTGTAACTGTCTTGCGGCGCTTCGAATACCTGGCGCACCTCGCCCGTCTCGCGCACTTCGCCGTGGCGCATGACGATCACCTGGTCGGCGATCTCCCCCACCAGGCCCAGGTCGTGGGTAATGAAGAGCACGGACATTTGATGTTTCTTTTGCAGCGCCGCGATCAGGTCCATGATCTGCTTCTGGATCGTCACGTCGAGCGCCGTCGTCGGTTCGTCCGCGATCAGCAGTTTCGGTTCGCAGGCGATCGCCATGGCGATCATCACGCGCTGCTGCTGGCCGCCCGACATCTGGCTCGGGTAGGCGTCGATCTTGGTGTTTGGATCGGGTATGCCCACTTCTTCGAGCAGCGCCAAGGTACGCGCGCGCGCCTGCTTGCGGTTCATGCCCATGTGCTGGCGCAACACCTCGGCGATCTGGAAGCCGACCGTGAAGACGGGGTTCAGCGACGACATCGGCTCCTGGAAGATCATCGAGATATCCTTGCCGCACATGGTACGGCGCTCGGCGATCGACAGTTGCAGCAAATCGCGCCCGCCGAAATGGATGCGCGATTGCGGATCGATGATGGTGCTGTCAGGCGGCAGCAGGCCCATCACGGCCAGCGAGCTGACGGACTTGCCGCTGCCCGATTCGCCCACCAGGGCCACGGTGCTGTTGCGCGGCACGTTGAACGAGATGCCCTTGACGGCTTCGAACGTGGTCTTCTTGTCCAGGCGGAAGGTGACGCGCAGGTCGCGCACTTCCAACAGGTTATTCTGGTCCATGAGCAACTCCTATTTCACTTTGGGGTCGAGCGCATCGCGCAAGGCATCGGTAAACAGCGAGAACGCCGTCACCAGCACGGCCATCGCCGTGGCGGCGGCCGTCAGCTGCCACCATTTGCCCAGGATCAGTTCATTTTGTGCCTCATTGAGCATGCTGCCCCACGAGACGGTGCCCACCGGCACGCCAAAGCCGAGGAAACTCAAGATCACTTCCGCCTTGATGAAGCCCACCACGAGAATCGACATTTGCACCAAAGCAACGTGACTCACGTTCGGGAAAATGTGCGAAAACATCTTGCGCCAGTGCGAGGCGCCGATGGCGTCGGCCGCCATCACGTATTCGCGCGCCTTGTGCTTGATGTATTCGGCGCGGATCAGGCGGTATGGCCCCGTCCAGCCCGTCAAACCGAGGATCAGCACGATGGTCAGCACGCCCTTCTGCTGCAGCACGGCCGCCACCGTCAAGATCATCAAAATCGACGGGATCGACGTGAAGATGCTGTAGAACCAGTTGAAGAAATCATCGACGATGCCGCCGAAGTAGCCGGACACGGCGCCAAAGATCGTGCCCAGCACCACGGCCAGCAAGGCCGCCACCAGGCCGACGACGATCGACGTTTCGCCGCCCTTGATGGTTTTCTGCACGATATCGTGGCCCCACTTGTCGGCGCCGAAAGGCAAGGTTGCCGCCTTGTGCGCGATCAGCTTCTTCGTCTTGCCCATGCCGGCGCGCAAGGCCGTCAAGTCGTCGGCCAGCGGGTCGGTGACGCCGTACATCTCGACGCCGGCAGAAGGATTGCTGCCCATCTGCGCGCGCAGTTCAGCGATATCGTCGGCCAGCGGGTCGAGCACGTTGACGGGTGTCGGCGCGCTGCGCTCGTCGGCCAGGGGAATGGCGCCGTCGGCGGCACCGGCCGCATCCTTGTCGGCACCGACAAACGTGGGCGGCGCATAGCTGACGGCCACTTCGTCTTCCCAGTTCGCCGCCACCAGGCCGCTGGCAGACGCCAGCACCAGCAGGAAAAATGCGCCGACCACGGCCAGCGATACCATTGCAATCTTGTCGCCGCGCAAACGGCGCCACGCCAGGGCCCACAGGCCGGGCGATGTATGAGGTTTCGACATCGTCTCTTTCTACTTCAGTTGTACGCGAGGATCGACCGCCTGGTACAGCAGGTCGGTGAGCAGGTTGAAGAGCATGGTGGCGGCGGCAACATACACGGTGATCGCCTTGATCACCGGAAAATCGCTGCGCTCGACGGCCAAAATCACTTCACGCCCGATGCCGGGAATGCCGAAGAAGCGCTCGAGCAGGAAAGCGCCGATCAGCAGGGCCGGCAAGTTCGACATCACATAGGTAATGATGGGAATGCCGGCGTTGCGCAGCACGTGGACCCACATGATGCGGCCTTCCTTGAGGCCCTTGGCGCGCGCCGTGCGCACGTAATCCTGGTTCGCCTCGTCCAGCACGAAGGTGCGGAACAGGCGCAGGGTCGGCGCGATCGACACGGCCAGGCCAATCAGAATCGGCAGGGTCGAATAGCGCAGCAGGTTTTCCCAGAAGCTGTCGCCCCAGCCCTGCACGGGGAACAGGCCCAGCTTGTAGGCAAAGCCGTACTGGAAGACGATGATGTAGACGAGGATGGAAATCGACATGCCCACCGTGCAGGCGATCATCACCATGCGGTCCGTCAGCGAACCGCGCACGAACGCGATGGCCAGCGCCAGCGCCACGCCGAAAAAGGTTTCCAGCACGGTCAGCGGGATCAGCACCATCATCGACGGGCCCAGGCGCGAGGTGATGATGTGCGACACGGACTCGCCCGTGGCCCAGCTTTGACCGAAATCAAAGGTGACGATCTGCTTGATGAAGATCCACAGCTGCACGTAGTACGGCTGGTCGACGCCCAGCTGGCGGCGGATGTTGGCGATGCTTTCCGCACTCGACATCTTGCCGGCCAGGATGTAGGCGGGGTCGCCGCCCACCCAGTTAAACAATATAAACACCAGCAGGACGACGCCCAGCATGGTGGGCAGCATCTGCCACAAGCGGCGCAGGATATAAGCAAACATAATGATTCCTTGTCGTATATGGTGTTAAAAGCGGCCGCGCTTATTTTTTAGCCGAGTCAGCCGCAGGTGCCACCGGCGCGCCCGTGCTGTCGATATCCATATACGCCCATTCCTGGAACAGGATAGGGTGCTTCTTGTAACCGAGCACCGACTTTTGCGCCAGCATGTTGCGGTAGCGCGCGTAGCCGATCAGGGCGCCCGCATTGACTTCCAGGCGGCGCGCCATCTTGTGGAACAGCTCGTCGCGCTCGGGGCTGGCCGGCATGGCCTGGCTGGCCGCGTACCATTTGTCGTACTCGGGGTCCTGGTAGCAGCCGTTGTTGTTCTGGTGCGTGTTGGGGCCGTAGAACAGCTGCATGAAGTTGTCGCCGTCCGGATAGTCGGCCAGCCACGGCGCCGTGCGCGTCTGCATCTTGCACTGCTTTTCCGTCTTCAAGATATCGGAAAAGATCATGCGGTCGTTTTCCATGCGGATGCCCAGCGAGTTGTACGTCTTGCGCCACATTTCCGCCTGCAGCACGCCGTTGGCTTCGTTGCGCGAAGCGTAGCGGATCAAGAGCGGTTTGCCATCCGGCAAGGTACGCCAGCCATCGGCGCCCTTCTTGTAGCCGAATTTATCGAGCAGCTTGTTGGCCAGCACGGGATCGTATTGCAGCAGGGATTTATAGTGCGGATCGTAGCCGACGACGCCGGGCGGGATCGGATAGTCGAGGCGTTTGGCCTGGCCATTCCAGATGATGCGGATTTCCTCATCGATATTGTGCGCCATGGCAATGGCGCGGCGCAGGGCGATCTTTTCCTTGCTGAAGCCGCCCAGGGTGGGGTCTTCCATGTTCCAGTAGTAATAGCTGATTTCCGGGTCCAGCAGGCGCGACAGTTGCACGCCCTTCTCCGCCAGCTCGGGACGCAGCTTGCCATTCAGCAACGCCTTCGGCGCCAGCGGGCCGTCGAGCCAGAACACGTCCGTGCCGCCGCTCTGGAACGACAGCCAGCGCGACTGGTCTTCGATCATCACGGAAATTTCGATGCGGTCGATGGCGGGAATGCGCTTGCCCTGCATCTGGCGCACGATGCGCTGGTCGTCCGGGTCGTCGCCGGCCATGAAATTCCATGTCTCGGGCAAATGCTGGGGGTTACGGTTCAGGACGATGCGGTTGCCGCGCGTCCATTCGCCCAGGGTGTAGTAGCCGGTGCCGACGGGATTCGAGCCCACTTCGCCCTTCACGTCGCCGTATTTGTCCACCACTTCGCGCGCCACGGCGGCCGTCGGCACGTAGGCGAGGATCATGGGGAAATTGAAATCGGTCTTGGTCAGCGAGATGCGCAGGGTGTACGGGTCGAGGATTTCCAGCCCCGCCACCTTCTTGCTGTAATCGAGCTTGTTCGACTTGGCCGCATCCTTGGCCAGGTCGTCCAGACCCACCACCTTGCCTTCGAACAGCCAGCTGTGCGGCGACGCCAGGCGCGGATCGAACAGGCGCTTCCACGAATACACGTAGTCGGCCATCGTCAGTTCGCGGCGCTTGCCGCCGAACGCGGCGTCAGGCGTGTACAGGATGCCTTTTTTCAGGCGGATGGTATAGGTCTTGCCGTCGGCCGACACTTCCGGCATGGCGGCCGCCGCGCCGGGCACCACCTTGACGGGGCGCGCCAGGTAGTCATAGGTGTACAGGGTGTCGAAGACGGCCTGCGTGATGTGGTTCGAATACAGGTCGCGCGCGGTGGCCGGATCGAAGCCCGTCTCGGCGGCCGGCAGGATATAGCGCAAGGTTTTGACCGGCGCGGCCGCGGGGGCAGCGTCAACGGCCACGGCCGCCAGCGGCAGGGTGGCCAGGCAGGCGAGCAGCGCCATGCGCCGCATCCATGGTGACTTCATGTAATACCCTTCATCTCGATTATCTGTCGCACCGTATTGGTGCGCTTGTACTGGCTTCCCCCTGGGATACAGGATTCCACCGCCAAAACCAGTCCATCCTCGCAAGATCTATGCCTTGTTCATCGCCAGCCGGACCTGCAAGCAGGCGAGCCGGAAAAAGGCGTAACGATAACGCATATTCCGTTCGCCGGGCGAAAAGCCGCAGCACTGGCGTGGCGTGGCGCCACGCTCACCTGCCTCGCCGGGAGAATCTTGCGCAGCGCAACAAAGACAGGTCGCCGCCATGAAAAACCGGCCTGGCAGTAACCCTTACGGCTTCGAATGACAGCCGTTTTTATCGCAGTACGGAAAATGCGCATCGCAGTGCAACATTAAAATAATTGCAAATATTGAAACACGTCAACATTATAAAAAACACTGTTGTTTCCATGCTGAAAGCGGGTGTGTGTGCGTTGACAAGGTTTCTCGACAAATGGTCTTATCGATCACGACGGCTCACACGATATGCCGTTTGATCCATAGCGATTGCCGACGCAGCAATCTTTATCACCCTGGCAAAGCTGTGCCGCACAAGGGCCGGCCGAGCATACTTTCGGAGTTCTGAGAATGATGATGGAAACAGTGATGTCCCGCTCCGTACGCCTGATTTTTTCGGGTAGCGTAGCAGCGCTCAGCCTGGGCATGATGGCTGCGCCGGCAATGGCGCAAGACGCCAATGTACAACGTGTGGAAATTACAGGCTCGAGCATCAAACGGGCTACGGCCGAGACCGCGTCGCCGGTACAGCTCATCACCCGCGACGACTTGATGAAATCGGGCAAGGCCACCGTGGCCGAATACCTGCAAACCCTGACCGCCGATGGCGCCGGCTCCCTGCCGACGGGCTTCGGCAACGGCTTTGCCGCCGGCTCCACGGCCATCTCGCTGCGCGGCCTGGGCGCCACCTCGACCCTGGTCTTGCTCAATGGCCGCCGCATGGCGCCGTTCGCGCGCGCCGATGACGGCCAGAAGAGCTTTACCGACCTGTCCACCGTGCCGATGCAGATCGTCGAGCGCATCGAAATCCTCAAGGACGGCGCCTCGTCGACCTACGGCGCGGACGCCATCGCCGGCGTCGTCAACATCATCCTGCGCAAGGACTTCGAAGGCCTGACCCTGAAAGGCGACACGGGCATCTCCGGCGACAGCGACGCCAAGCAGCACCGCGCCTCGCTGACCTTCGGCAAGGGCAACCTGGATACGGATAAATTCAACTTCGTCCTCAATGCCGAGTACAGCAAATCGGACATGCTGATGAACAATGACCGCGCCGGCCGCAAATGGATAGGCAAGGCCGACCTGCGTCCGTATGGCTATGCGATCAACACCCAGTTCGCCGGCGGCTACATCAATGGCAACAACGATGCGAATGCCGCGCCGACGGGCCTGATCCGCGACCCCGTCACCAACAACTATGTGTCCCTGCCCGGCTGCTCCAGCTTGTCCGTGTCTTCGCCGCAAGATCCGAAGGGCGGCTGCCTGTGGCACCACGACCAGTTCCGCTCGATGCAGCCGAAGATCGAATCGATCAACCTGTACACGCGCGGCACCTGGCAAGTCAATGCCGACACCCAGGTGTATGCGGAAGCGGGCTACTCGAAGCGCGATACGGCCTTCACCCTGATCCCGCCCTCGATCACGCCGACCATCGCCTTCCCGCCGAACGCCACCAGCCCGACTGGCGTCGTCAACTACGGTTCCGGCGCCGGCACCACCATTGTGCTGGCCGCCAACCATCCGCAAAATCCGTATGGCGTGCCGGTGCGCGTGCGCTACCAGGCTTTCGATGCGGGCGCCAGCACGCGCCAGGCCAACAATGAGTTCAACCGCATCGTGCTCGGCGTCAAGGGCAACGCCATGGGCTGGGACTACGATGCCGGCTATACGCACTCGGAATCGAAGCTGCACCTCGATTACAGCAATATGCTGAACATGGCCGTCGTCAAGGATGCCCTGGGCAATCCGAACAGCCAATATTTCCCGTACTACATCGGCGCGCAGGCGGGCAAGAATCCCGCCTCGCTGTACGCGGCCATGGTGACGAACGCCACCTCCGATTCCACCACCAAGCTCGACATCATCGACTTCAAGGCCTCGCGCGAGCTGATGCAGTTGCCGGGCGGCGCCCTGGGCCTGGCCGTGGGCGCGGAACACCGCCGCGACAAGCTCGACAATCCTTCGCTGTCGGGCACGCAGGACGGTTCCATCAACTCCAGCTATGTGGCGGCCAAGGGCGACAGCAAGGTCTCGGCCGTGTTCCTCGAAGTGCTGGCGCCCGTCATCAAGACGGTGGAGCTATCGGGCGCCTTGCGTTACGACAAATATGACCGTTTCTCGTCGACCACGCCGAAACTGGGCGCCAAGTGGACACCGGTGAAAACCTTCGCCGTGCGCGGCACGTATTCGGAAGGCTTCCGCGCGCCAGGACCGGCCGAAAGCAATGCCAACTCGCAATCGACGGGCACCTCGACCGTCAGCGATCCCGTGCGCTGCCCGGGCGGCACCCGCCTGCCGGGCGCCAATGCCAGCGATTGCGAACTGCAGGTGGCGGCCGTCAAGATCGGCGACCCGAGCCTGAAGCCGGAAAAGTCCAAGGGCTACACCCTGGGCCTCGTGTGGGATCCGTTCAACGATACCAGCCTGTCGCTCGATGCCTGGAAGATCAAGCGCGAAAACGAGATCAACCCGCTGCCGTACAACGAAGCGGCCGCCCTGCCGACGGCCGTGCGCGCCGACAATAACCTGACCATCAATGGCGTAGTGGTGCCGAACACGGGCACCTTGCTGATCACCACGGCACCGTACCGCAACTCCAGCTACACGGAGATCAAGGGTATCGACCTGGACGTCAAGCAGCGCGTGCGCCTGGGCGACTACGGCCGCGCCACGTTCGGCCTGACCTGGACCCACATCGCCTCGTGGGTGCGCGCCGAGTCGGCCACCGTGCGCTACCAGTTCGCCGGCACGCATGGCAATTGCGATACCTCCAACTGTGCCGGCACGCCGAAGGACAAGATCAATCTGACCGGCTCGTGGGACCTGGGCAACTGGAACGTCAGCGGCGTGCTGAACTACCGTTCGGATATGAAAAATATCAAGTTTGAAGGCGATCCTTGCGCCTCCAAACTGGCGAACGGCACGCCGGCGCCGAACGGTTGCAAGCTCGCCTCGTTCACCACGCTCGACCTGTCGAGCCGCTGGAACGTCAACAAACAGTTGCAATTGTTTGCCTCGATCAACAACGTGACAGACAAGATCGCCCCGCTCGACCCGCTGACCTACGGCGGCATGAGCTATAACCCGATGGATGCCAGCGGCGCCATCGGCCGCTACTTCAAACTGGGCGCCAGCTACAAGTTCTTCTAAGCTGACACCCGTATCCTGGCGCAAGGCGGTGAGCAATCACCGCCTTTTTTTCGTCCGCGACTGTGGCGCAAGGCACTCATCCACACGCCTATTGCGCCAGCGCAAACCTTACCTGCTGTGCGCCTGTAAAACTCCCTTGCAGGCCACTTGGCCCATGACCAAGCCACAGGAGTGTCAGATGACGCAAACCCGCAGTCCCTCCCCTACCTTGCGCCTGTTGTGCGCTGCCCTGCTCGGCGCGTATGGCCATGCGGCCATGGCGCAGGACACCGGCGCCGCCGGCGAGCCTCCCGCCATGCAGCGCGTCGAAGTCACCGGTTCCTCGATCAAGCGCCTCGTCTCGGAAACGGCGACGCCCCTGTCCATCTTCAAGGCCGAGGATTTCGCCAAACAGGGCCTGACGACAGCCCAGGAAGTTCTCAGCAAGATCCCCTCGAATGCGTCCAGCATGGGCAGCGGCAATGCCGTCGGCGGCAATACCAGCGGCTTGCCCACGGGCGGCCAGGCCAGCGCCGACTTGCGTGGCCTGGGCGGCGACAAGACCCTGGTCCTGCTCAACGGCAGGCGCATCGCCAACCATCCGTATGACGGCGCCAGCGTCGACCTGAACATCATCCCCATCGCGGCCCTGGAAAGAGTCGAAGTGCTGCGCGACGGCGCCTCGGCCATCTATGGCACGGACGCCATCGGCGGCGTCATCAATTTCATCACCAAGCGCTCGGTCAACGTCACGAACATCACGGCCGAAGTGGTCGCCCCCGAACACAAGGGCGGCGGCGAGCACCGCATCAACCTGTCGACGGGTTTCGGCAAGCTCGACACGGACGGCTACAATATCTTCGGCGTGCTCGACTACCACAAGCAAAACGTGCTCACGTCGCAGGACCGCGCCTTTTCAGCCACCGGCATCGTCCCCTCGCGCGGCCTGTCCATTACCAGCGGCACGACGTTTCCTGGCAACTACTTCGATGCGGCGGCCAACGGCGGCAATGGCCTGGCCGGCAACCCCTACGCGGCCAGCGGCTGCCTGCCGCCGCTGTCGGTGCCGGCCCTGCCGGCGAACGGCACCTGCCGCCAGGATTACACGCGCCAGATCGACGACTTGCCCGCACAGCAGCAAATAGCCTTCTTCGGCAAGGGCGCCTTCAAGCTGGGCGGCGGCCACCTGGCCACGGTGGAATACCTGCATTCGGAAAACAAGGTGAAGGCACGCACGGCGCCGCCGCCGCAAACGGGCCTGATTCTGCCCATCAGCAGCAAATATTATCCGGGCAATGCGGGCGGCGTACCGGCCCAGCCGGGCTTGTCGGGCCAGCCGCTGAGCGTCAACTGGCGCCCTGTGGAAGCGGGCCAGCGGCAGATCGATTCGGACGGCAAGGCGGACCGCCTGGTGCTGGCCCTCGAAGGCGAGCTGGCCGGCTGGGACTACAAGACGGGCCTGAGCCATGCCATCAGCAAGTCGTCGGAAAAATTCACGAACGGCTATGTGCAGGATGCGGGTTTTGCCGCTGGCGTGCTGAACGGCATTCTGAACCCGTTTGGCGAGCAGGATGCGGCCGGCAAGGCTTACCTGGCCAGCACGGCACTGCGCGGCGAAGTGCAAAGCGCCAAGGTCACCAACACGGGCTTCGACATCAAGGGCAGCCGCGAACTGATGCAGCTGGCCGGCGGCCCGCTGGCCATCGCGCTGGGCGGCGAGGCGCGGCGCGAAAAGGCCGACTTCAACGTCAACCGCGACATCGCCGGCCAGGCTGCCAGTTCCGGTCTGTCGGGCTCGCTGTCGAAGAGCGGTTCGCGGACCATCGAAGCTGTCTTCGGCGAAGTCAACTTGCCGCTGATCAAGGACCTGGAAGTACAGCTTGCCGCCCGCTTCGACCATTACAGCGACGTGGGCAGCACCACCAATCCGAAGCTGGCCCTGCGCTACCAGGCCAGCAGCGCGCTGGTGCTGCGCGGCTCGGCCAGTACGGGTTTCCGCGCGCCCACCCTGTTTGAAAAGAATGCGCCGCCGTCGAAGAACGATACCAACGATACCTATGATGACCCGATTTTGTGCCCCGGCGGCGTGCCGCAGCCCGGTGCCAACCCCTTGCGCGATTGCGACTTGCAGCAGTTCAAGCTACAGGGCGGCAATGAAAAGCTGAAACCGGAAAAATCCACGACCTTTGCCCTCGGCCTCGTGCTCGAACCCGTCAAGGAAGTCACGCTCGCCATCGATTACTGGAACATCCATTTGAAGGACAAGATTTCGTCCTTGCCCGAGCAATCGATCTTCGGCAACTACGAGAAATACAAGGCCTTGTTCCTGCGCAATCCCGATGGTTCGCCCTACGCCATCCTGGACTTGAACGACAATCTCGGCGAAGTGAAAACGGACGGCATCGACGTCAGCCTCAATGCGCGCCTGGCCCGTGGCGCGTATGGCGATGTCAGCGTGTCGGTCGATGGCACGTGGACCCACAAGTATGACTACCAGAACGAACGGAGCGGCGCCTTCATTGCCAACGTGGGCCGCTACGCGGACAACAATCCCGTGTTCCGCTGGAAACATACGGCCGCGCTGAACTGGCGCATGGGCAACTGGGGCGCCACCGTGTCGCAATCGTTCAAGTCCGGCTACACGGATCAGAATCTGGTGGATCCGCAGTTCCGCCACGATGTGCCGTCGTACAGCCTGCTGAACGTGTCGGGCAGCTACGCGTGGAAAGGCGTGCTGCTGACGGCCGGCGTGAAAAACCTGTTCGACAGGGAACCGCCGTTCTCGAACCAGGGCACCTTGTTCCAGAAAGGTTACGACCCGCGTTACACGGACCCGATCGGGCGCGCCTGGTACCTGCGCGGCAGCTATACGTTTTAAGGGGAATTTTCAGGTCAATAGATAAAACAGGCAGCGCTGGCAACAGCGTGCCAGCAACAGAAAAGCGGCGCCATCAGCGATGATGTGCGCCGTTTTATTTTACGCATCTGAGCAAGGCTGACAAGGGTTCACGATACTTTATTGCTGAAGGATTACAAAAAAAACAGGGAAATGTTGCATTTCGTCCAAAAAGTCCGCGTGAAATTGACAATCTGAATCGTGAATGTTTTGATGAGGGCCCAGAAAATTTACAGAATTTTCATTGGTGGATTTTCAAAAAGGCAAATAAATTGTTGGCAAGCAACAAGTTATTTCAAAATAATTGCCGCCTTTATCACAATAACAAGGAATTTCAGATGATGATAGAAAATGTAATATCGCGGTCGCTGCGCCTGATGTTTGCAGGCGGCATGGCCCTGAGTATGCACGCCGCGTACGCACAAGAAACAACAGATGGCACCATGCAACGCGTGGAAGTCACGGGTTCGAGCATCAAGCGCCTGGCATCGGAGACAGCGCTGCCGATCACCTCGATCAAGGCTGACGATTTCGCCAAGCAAGGCTTGACGACGGCGCAGGAAGTCCTGTCCACCATTTCCATGAATCAGAGTTCGCAAAGCAGCTCGCAATCCGTCGGTTCGGGCACGGGCGGCCAGTCCGTCGCCGACCTGCGCGGCATCGGCGGCGACAAGACCCTGGTCCTGCTGAACGGCCGCCGCATCGCCAGCCACCCGTTCAACGGTTCGTCCGTCGACCTGAACATCATCCCTATTTCTGCTTTGGAACGTGTCGAAGTGCTGCGTGACGGCGCCTCCGCGATCTACGGCACGGACGCCATCGGCGGCGTGATCAACTTCATCACCAAGCGTTCCGTCAAAGGCGGTTCCGTCACGGTCGAACATTACGAGCCGCAAAAAGCGGGCGGCGGCGACGAGTCGCGCCTGAACCTGTCCGGCGGCTATGGCGACCTGAACAAAGATGGCTTCAACGTCTTCGGCGTTGTTGACGTGCATCGCCAGTCGGCGCTGAGCACGGCCGACCGTTCCTTCTCGAAGAGCGGCTACATCCCGAGCAAGGGCGTGGATAACCTGAGCGGCACCACCTTCCCGGCCAACTTCTACGATACGGGCAATGGCCTGATCGGCAACCCGGCCTTCGCCGGCGGTTGCGTGGGTGAAAACCTGTACAAGAATACCTCGGGCAAGAGCACCTGCGCCATGGATGTCACGCCATTCATCCAGGCTATTCCGAAAACCCAGCAGGAATCCTTCCTGGGCAAGGCCAGCTTCAAGCTGAACCAGGATCACCTGGCCACCATCGAGTACTTGCACTCGCGCAGCACCAACGAAGCGCGCATCTCGCCGCCGCCGATGTCGAACATCGGCATCCTCATGTCGTCGAGCTCGCCGTACTACCCGGGCGGCAGCGGCGGCGTGCCAGCCGTGGCAGGCCTGTCGGGCGAGCCGCTGGACATCAGCTGGCGTCCAGTGGCGTCGGGCCAGCGCAGCGGCTTCGACACCAGCACCTCGGACCGCCTGGTACTGGCTTCCGAAGGCGTCCTGGGCGCGTGGGACTACAACGTCGGCCTGAGCTACTCCGTCAGCAAGGCCACCAGCGCCTTCACGGGCGGCTACCTGAATGACCAGCGCATCATTGACGGCATCGGCAATGGCATCCTGAATCCGTTCGGCGAGCAGAGCGCCGCTGGCACCGCGTACCTGAAGGATTCCGTCCTGAAAGGCGAATACCTGAGCGCGAAGATGACCAGCACCGCAGTCGATGCGAAGATCAGCCGCGAGCTGTTCAACCTGCCGGCTGGCGCAGTCGGTTTCGCCGTCGGTACGGAATTCCGCAACGACAAGGCCGAATACAACGTAAACCGCGACCTGGCCGGCCAGGCATCGAGCTCCGGCTACGCCGAAGCGCAGAACCAGTCGGGCAGCCGCAACATCTCCGCCATCTTCTCGGAACTGAGCATTCCTGTCGTAAAAGACCTGGAACTGTCGCTGGCAGCCCGTTATGATCACTACAACGACGTCGGCGGCAGCTTCAACCCGAAAGTCGGCGTACGCTGGCAACCAACGAGCCAGGTGCTGCTGCGCAGCTCCTACAACACAGGTTTCCGTGCGCCAACGCTGTATGACCTGCATGGTCCGCAAACCAAGACCTTCACTGCCAACAAGTACGACGATCCACGCCTGTGCCCAGGCGGCGTAGCGATCCCTGGCGCCAACAGCAACGTGGCCTGCGGCGCGCAGCAGTACATCCGTTCGGGCGGCAATCCGGATGTGGGCCCGGAAAAATCGAAAACCTTCAGTGCCGGTATCGTCATCGAGCCGACCAAGTCGCTGACCGTCTCGCTCGATTACTTCCAGATCAAGCTGCGCGACAAGATTGGCACCGTGGCCGAACAGACCCTGTTCGACAACTACGCCAAGTATCAAAACAACTTCATCTATACCGCTGACGGCAAGCTCGATTACGTGCTCGCTACCCTGGGCAACCTGGGCGAAATGCACACCTCGGGCATCGACCTGGGCTTGAACTGGAAATTGCCACGCAGCCAGTATGGCAACTTCACGTTCAACTTCGATGGCACCTGGGTGCAGAAGTATGAGTACCAGAACGAACGCGGCGGCGAATTCTTGCAAAACGTGGGCGTGTATGGCGACAAGGCACCAGTATTCCGCTGGAGACACAATGCCTCCCTGCAATGGAATCTGGACAAATGGAACGCCACGCTGTCGAACAAGTACATGAGCGGCTACCGTGACCAGAACTATGTCGATCCGCAATTCGAGCAAAGCGTCAAGGCTTACTCGGTATGGTCGCTGTCGGGCGCGTACTCGGGCTTCAAGAACACCGAAGTCACCGTGGGCGTGAAAAACCTGCTGAACGAAGATCCACCGTTCAGTAACCAGATCGGCACCTTCCAGTCCGGCTACGATCCGCGTTACGCCGATCCGCTGGGCCGTACTTTCTACGTGCGCGCCACGTACAAGTTTTAAGCTGCTGCATAACTGATACCAGCTGAAAACTAAAAAAGCCCGGAAAGCTTAGCTTTCCGGGCTTTTTTTCATGCTGCGCGCCATGTTAGTCCGCGTCGCCCTGCAAGCGGCGCTGCTTCACGGCCGCCGCCAGGTTTTCCAGCACGGCCACGCTGGCGCTCCAGTCGATGCAGCCGTCCGTGACGGATTGACCGTAGATCAATTCCTTGCCGGGGATCAAATCCTGGCGCCCCGCCACCAGATGCGATTCCACCATCACGCCGACGATGCGGCCATCGCCGCCCGCCACCTGGCTGGCGATGTCGGCGCACACGGGGATCTGGTTTTCCGGTTTTTTCGAGCTGTTCGCATGCGAGGCGTCGATCATCAGGCGCGCCGCCAGCCCTTGCGCGGCGATGGCCTTGCACGCCTCGTCCACGCTGGCCGCGTCATAGTTCGGGGTTTTTCCGCCGCGCAAGATGATATGGCAATCCTCGTTGCCGTTGGTCGAGACGATGGCCGAGTGGCCGCCCTTCGTGACGGAAAGAAAATGGTGCGGCTGCGAGGCGGCCTTGATGGCTTCCACGGCGATCTTCACATTGCCGTCCGTGCCATTCTTGAAGCCAACCGGGCACGACAATCCCGACGCCAGCTCGCGGTGCACCTGCGACTCCGTCGTGCGCGCGCCGATGGCGCCCCAGCTGATCAGGTCGGCGATGTATTGCGGGCTGATGACGTCGAGGAACTCGGTACCGGCAGGCAAACCCAGCTCATTGATATCGCGTAACAATTCGCGCGCCATGCGCAAGCCGTCGTTGATGCGGAAGCTGTTGTCCATGTACGGGTCGTTGATCAAGCCCTTCCAGCCCACCGTCGTGCGCGGCTTCTCGAAGTAGACGCGCATGACGATTTCCAGTTCGCCCGCGAAACGCGCGCGCTCCTTGACCAGCAGGCGCGCATATTCCATCGCCGCCTTGGTGTCGTGGATGGAGCAAGGCCCGATCACCACCATCAGGCGGTCGTCCTGGCCATGCAAAATGCGGTGCAGGGCGATACGGGCGCTGGCGGCGGTCTGTCCGGCTTGCTCCGAGCAGGCGAATTCGCGGATCAGGTGGGACGGCGGGGTCAATTCCTTCATTTCGCGAATTCGCAAATCATCGGTGCGGGGCATCATTTTCTCCAAAATTTAAGGATGGGTAAAACATCTGGGTAAAAAAAAACCGCCATCAGTGGCGGTTTTTTAGAATGTGCTGGGGTCTCGTTTTTTGCTGCTACGTGAACCGACCGCTACTCCACCGCCTTTGGGGTTGGAATTGCTAAAGTAAAAATAAGCGGTAAAAAAGTGGCGAGCGAACATGCGAGTCATCCCTAAGTGATGATCGACTATAAACCTAAATCGCAAGGGTTGGCAAGCGTATTTGTCGGCAAAGCCGCATGCCGCTGCCGTTTCACACTGAAAAACACGCCAAAAAGCGTAAAAAGTTGCGCGCTGCAGGTCCGCACCGGCTGGCCAACAACGCTGGGGCCGCCGTGGCGCGCACGCCACGCCAGCCCGTTTTGACCTTGGGAAGCGACGCACTACTGATGTAGATCGAATCCCCGCCAGGCCGCACGGCCAAGACTGCAAGGTGTACCTCACCTTTTTCTGTCTGACCTTCCGGAGACTCGCATGATCTACAAACAATCTGTCCATCCATTTTCACCGCCACGCATGGGCCTGGCTCTGGCAAGCGCCCTGCTCGCCCTGCCCGTCCTGGCACAGGAAGCGGCTCCCATTGCCCGCGTGGAAATCACCGGCTCGAACATCCGCCGCGCGCAGGCGGAAACGGCGTCGGCCGTGCAAACCCTGAACGCGGCCGACATTGAAAAATCGGGCAAGTCCAGCGTGGCCGAACTGCTGCAGACCCTGGCCGTCGACAACCAGGGCTCCGTGCCCACTACCTTCGGCAACGGCTTTGCCGCCGGCGCTTCCGGCGTGTCGCTGCGGGGCCTGGGCACGGCCTCGACCCTGGTGCTGCTGAACGGGCGCCGCGTGGCGCCATATGGCCTGGCCGACGATGGCCAGAAGGTATTTGCCGACCTGAACATCATTCCCCTGGAAGCGGTGGAACGGGTGGAAATCCTCAAGGATGGCGCCTCGGCCATCTACGGTTCGGACGCCATCGCCGGCGTGGTCAACGTGATCCTGCGGCGCGACTACCAGGGCACGGCCATCAAGGGCAATTACGGCAAAACGAAAGAGTGGGACGGGCGCGACGCGCGCGCCGCCATCACGCACGGCTTCGGCGACATCGACAGCGACCGCTACAACGTGCTGCTGAACCTCGAGTACAGCGAAAAGGCCGCCGTCTGGAACCGCGACCGGGCCGGACGGGGCGCCGTCGGCCGCAGCGACTTGCGCGACCTGGGCTTCAGCGCACAGGAAACCCTCAGCGGCGCGGGCGCCATCACCACCAACAACGCGGCCGGCAGCGCCGTCAACGGCAATGTGCGCAATCCCGACACGCTCGACTACTACAACCGCGGCAACCTGGCCGGCGTGGGCTTTACGCGCACCTTCCCCGGCGCCGCCTGCGGCAACTTCACCACACATCCGCAGGGCGACCCGGGCGGCGGCTGCCTGACCGATGCCGCGCAGCAATACGGCCAGATCCAGCCCAAGCAAAAGAACATCAATTTCTTCGGCCGCGCCGCCTGGCAACTGACGCCTGCCTTGCAAACGTATGCCGAATTGAACGTGTATCACAGCGAATCGAATTCCGTCACCACGCCTTCGACGGTCAGCGGTTCGGTCGGCTATCCGGGCGGCCCCGTCAGCAATGCCGGCGTGTCGCTCGGTGCTGCGCACCCGGACAACCCGTATTTCGGCACGGCGGCGCGGCTGCGCTACCTGGCGGCCGACGTAGGGCCGCGCCTGTCGGAAGTCGACTCCACCTTCACGCGCTTCGTGGCCGGCATCAAGGGTAGCGTGGCGGGCTGGGATATCGACAGCGCCTTGCTGTACTCGCAGAACAAGGTCTCGAACGACTTGAACGGCTATCTGCAGCGCGACGTCGCCTTCGCCCTGCTCAACCCGACAGCCGCCAATGTGGCGGCTGCCAGCCTGAACCCCGCGTATGCGGCCCTGCCGGCGGGCAGCCTGTGGCGCATCGCGGAAAACGCGGGCCTCAATTCGCCCGCGCTGTACGCGGCCCTGTCGCCACGCATCTCGAACGACGCCAAGACGCATATCGCACAGATCGACTTCAAGGCCAGCCGCGAGGTGGCCAAGCTCGACGGCGGCGGCCTCGGTGTGGCCGTGGGCGCAGAATTCCGTCACGAAGCGACGGAACTCAAACCCACCACGGGCACGGAACGGGGCAATATCATTGGCCTCGGCTATTCCGCCTACAAGGGCAGCCGCAACGCCTCGGCCATCTATGCCGAAGTGCTGGCGCCCGTGCTGAAAACCGTGGAACTGTCGGGCGCCCTGCGCGCCGACCATTTTACCGACGTGGGCAATTCCTACACGCCGAAAGTGGGCGTGAAATGGACGCCCATACGCGAACTGGCCCTGCGCGGCACCTTTGCCAAGGGCTTCCGCGCGCCAAGCGCGGCGGAAAACGGCGTCGGCGGCCTGGCCGCGTTCTCCACCGCCAGCGATCCGCTGCGCTGCGCGCTGGGCGTGGAAGTGGCCTGCGATCCGGCGCCGATCGCCGTCATCACCTCACCCAATCCGAACCTGTCGCCCGAACGTTCGCGCAGCTATTCCGTGGGCGCCGTGTGGGACCCGCTACCGCGCAGCAGCATTTCCGTCGACCTGTGGCAAATCCGCCGCAAGAATGAAATCAACCAGGAGCAGACGGATGCGGCCATTGCCGCCGGCAACGTGGCGCGCGACCCGTCCACGGCCACCGGTATTCCCGGCGATCCGGGCGCCATCACGGCCGTGCTGGCCAACTATGTGAATTCGGCGCAAACGACGGTGCGCGGCATCGATATCGACGCCCGCCAGCGCTTCAACCTGGGCAGCGACTATGGCAACCTGGTGTTCGACCTGAAGTGGACGCACCTGTACAAATGGCTGCGCACGGAACAGGATGGCACGCAGCGCGATTTTGCCGGCACGCATGGCAATTGCGACGTGTCCAACTGCATGGGCACGCCGGACGACCGCATCAACCTGGGCGCCACCTGGGAACGCCAGAACTGGCGCGTCACGGCCAACGTCAACTACCGCGCCCCGCTCGACAACGTGCGGTTCAAGAATGACCCGGACGGCTGCGCCACGCATTTTGCCGACGGTACGGACGCGCCGCGCGGCTGCCGCATCGCCTCGTTCACCACGGTGGACCTGACGGCCCGCTGGCTGGCCACGCCCAAGCTGGAAGTGTTTGCGACGATACAAAACCTGTTCGACAAGATCGCCCCGCTCGACCCGCTGACGTATGGCGCCACGGGCTACAACCCGCTCGACTACGCGGGCGCGGCGGGACGCTTCATCAGTGCGGGGGTGAAATACAAGTTCTGAAAAATCGGGAGCGTAGGTCGGATTAGCGGGGCGCAGCCACGCGTCATCCGACAACCGTGTTGGCGCGGCCGGCAATGGTGTCGGGTTACGCGCCTTGCGCTAACCCGACCTACGCCAGCGCCATCTCGGAAAAGTAGGTCGGATTAGCCCGGAGGGCGTAATCCGACAACCGTGTTGGCCGCCCCGTGTTCAGCAAAATCAGGCCGTGCCGCCGACCGTGATGCCGTCCAGGCGCAAGGTCGGCTGCCCCACGCCCACGGGCACGCTTTGCCCTTCCTTGCCGCACACGCCCACGCCCGAGTCGAGGCGCATGTCGTTGCCGATCATGGAGACGCGGTTGAGCACGTCCGGGCCGTTGCCGATCAGGGTGGCGCCCTTCACCGGATAGCTGAGCTTGCCGTTTTCGATCATGTACGCTTCGCTGGCCGAAAAGACGAACTTGCCATTCGTGATGTCGACCTGGCCGCCGCCGAAGTTGACGGCATACAAGCCGTTTTTCACGGAAGCGAGGATCTCGCCTGGGTCCTTGTCGCCACCCAGCATATACGTATTCGTCATGCGCGGCATGGGCAGGTGGGCGAACGATTCGCGACGCGCGTTGCCCGTCACGGGCATCTTCATCAGGCGCGCGTTCATCGTGTCCTGGATGTAACCCTTCAGGATGCCGTCTTCGATCAGGGTCGTGCACTGCGTGGGATTGCCCTCGTCGTCGATATTGAGCGAACCGCGCCGGCCGGCCAGGGTGCCGTCATCGACCACGGTGACGCCCTTGGCCGCCACGCGTTCGCCGATGCGGCCCGAAAACGCGGACGAACCCTTGCGGTTGAAATCGCCTTCCAAGCCGTGGCCGATCGCTTCGTGCAGCAAGATGCCGGGCCAGCCCGGTCCCAGCACGATGGTCATGGGCCCGGCGGGCGCGGGGCACGCTTCCAGGTTCACCAGCGCCGAATTGACGGCATCGCTGGCATATTGCTCCAGCACGGCATCGCTGAAATAGTCGTAGCTGAAACGCCCGCCGCCGCCGGCCGAGCCCGTTTCGCGGCGGCCGTTCTGTTCCGCGATCACGGTCAGCGACACGCGCACCAGCGGGCGGATGTCGGCCGCCAGCACGCCGTCGCTGCGCAGCACCAGCACCACGTCGTACTCGCCGGCCAGGCCCGCCATCACTTGCACCACCCGGGGGTCTTTCGCCCGCGCCATCTTTTCCACGCGCTCGAGCAGCTGCACCTTGGCCGTGGCATCGAGCGAGGCGAGCGGATCGTTGGGCAGGTACAGCGAGCGTCCGCCCTGCGGCTGCATCCGGCCCGCGATCTTGATTTTGCCGGCGCCCGCGCGCGCAATCGTGCGCGTGGCCGCTGCCGCTTCCAGCAGGGCCCGCTCGGAAATGTCATCGGAGTACGCAAACGCCGTCTTGTCGCCGGACACGGCACGTACGCCCACGCCCTGGTCGATGGAAAAGCTGCCCGTCTTGACGATGCCCTCTTCCAGGCTCCAGCCTTCGCTCTTGGTCGACTGGAAATACAGGTCGGCATAGTCGACCTTGTGCGTAAACATCGTGCCCAGGGCTTTGAGCAGCTTGTCTTCGTCCAGGCCGAAGGGCGTGAGCAGGATATCGCGCGCCACGGCCAGGCTGGACAGATTGGGTTCAAATGGAATCATGGCTATCTTTTCTCAACATTCAATTTACATCGTCCGATGGGTTAGCGCGGGCAGGGACTCGCGCACGCCGGCCAAAAACACCAGGTCGATCTCGCCGCTGACCACGCCCTCGCCTTCCGGCAGCACGGCGATCACTTCGCCCCACGGGTCGATCAGCATGCTGTGGCCCCAGGTGCGGCGGCCGTTCGGATGCAGGCCACCCTGCGCCGAGGCCAGCACATAGCACTGGTTTTCGATGGCGCGCGCGCGCAGCAGCACTTCCCAGTGGGCGCTGCCCGTCGTATGGGTAAACGCGGCCGGCACGACGATCAGCGCGCAATCGCCCATGGCGCGGTACAGTTCGGGAAAGCGCAGGTCATAGCAGATGGACAGGCCGACGCGGCCGAACGGCGTCTCGATAGCGCGCACCTGCGCGCCCGGCACGATGGTGCGCGATTCATTGTACGACTCGGTGCCGCGCGTAAAACCGAACAGGTGGATCTTGTCGTAGCGGCCGGCCGGCTCGCCTTGCGGGTCGTACACCAGCGTGGTGTTCAAAACCTTGCCCTCCTCGCCGGAAATCAGGGGCAAGGTGCCGCCGATCAGCCAGATGCCGTGCTGGCGCGCCATCTGCGCCATGCCATCCTGGATGGGGCCGTGGCCTGGCTGTTCCGCATGGGCCAGCTTGTCCGTTTCCTGCTTGCCCATGATGGCCCAGTATTCGGGCAGCACCACCAGTTGCGCGCCACCGGCGGCGGCCTGCGCCACCAGGCGCCGCGCCGTAGCCAGGTTGTCTTCCACGGAAGGCGAAGAAATCATTTGTACTGCTGCAACTGTATGCATCATTTCACCTCTTGTACATTCGACCTTGCCGAATGGCACTTATTTCGCCACGGCATCGTTCGCCGCCGCTGCGGGCATGGCGACAGGTTCCAATTTACCACCATCGAGCTTGGTCACGACGGGCGATTTCCACGGGCCGGCGATCTGCATATGGTAGGTGAGTGCCTTCATCACGGGCGCGCGCAGGAACAGTTGCGCCAGGAAACTGCCCAGGCCGATGACGGGATTGACGGCCAGCGCGTACACGAGCGGTCCCGTTCCCAGGTTAAATTCGGGGATCACCACCACGTGCAAATTCGTCGTTTCATTGGCGATATCGGCCGTGCCATCCATCAGCACGGTGGCCGCCACGCCATGCATCTTGAGATTGTCGGTGGTCACCACGCCGCGCTTGATGCTGGCGTTGGCCGTGATGCCGTCGAAGGCCAGGCCTTCGGAAAACACGTCGTGGAAATCGAGTTTCAGCAGGCGGGGCAAGGCTTGCAGGCTGAGTACGCCCAGCAGCTTGGCCGCGCCCGGGTCCTGTTTGAGGAACTGGCCCGATTCCACCTTCATCTCGATCTGTCCCGACAAGGTGGGAATGTCTAGCGAATACGGCAAGCCATTCCAGGCGATATCGCCGCTCAGACGGCCCTTGCCGCGGCGCACCGTGTCGGCAAAGCCGAAGCGGTCGAGCAGCTTGCCCGCATCGACGATATCGAGGCCGAAACGCAGGCTGGTCGTGCTTTGTCCGTCCTTGATGACCCATTTTCCACTGCCGCTCAGCGCGCCATCGGGGTTCGACAGTTGCAGCTTACCCACGCGCCACTCGCGCCCGCCCGCCGCCATCGTGTTATAGGCCTGCAACTCCAGCCGGCCGATCTTCTTGTTGAACAGTTCAAATTGCTCGGCAACGATATCGAGCGAGGGGATCGACTGGGCGCCACTCTTTCCTTCCAGCAAATTCTTGACGTCGTTGGCAGCCGACTCCGGAATGATCAGCGACGACAGGCGCGCCGTCATCTTGCCCAGACCGGACGGCGTTTCCAGCCACGTCACATAGCCCGACACTTGTTTTGCGTCGATATTGGCTTGCCACACATCCTTTTGATGCGTGGCGCCGACCACGACGTTTTCCAGCTTGCGCTCGCCCAGCATCAGTTCGCTGGCACGGGCCGCCATCATGTCCGGCACCACATATTGCGCGATATCGGGCGCATCGTCGGCGGCGCCGCTGTCGCCGGACGCCGGGGCGCTGCCGGCGATCTCGCTGCCGACGGCGATCCAGCTGTCCACGTCCAGGGTTTTCATGTTGACGTTAAGCATCATGCCGCTATCGGGCTCGGGCGCCGGCACGTTCACGCCGATGCCGCCGCGCACCAGGCGCCAGGCGTCCTTGCCCTGCTTCTGGCGCTGGTAGCGGGCAGCGATGCCGGAGCCGAGCGCGATACGGATATCATCCGTGCGCAGGCCCGCGCCATTGGCCGCATTGCCCGTCAGGGTGAATTTCACGGGCAGGCTGTCGCCGGCCGGCTTTTTCAGGGGAGCGGGGAAATCCAGGCCCAGGCCCGTCAGCGGCGACTCGACATTGACCACCACCTGGTGGTCGCGCGCCGTAATCAAGCCGTTGTAGCGCGCGCTGCCATTCAAATGTTTCGCCAGGCGCTGCAGCACGGGCGCCGGATAGGTCTTGCGCAAGCCGTCGATGGTCATGTTGCCGGCGATTTTCACTTGAATCGAACTGTCCGCCTGCGTGCCGCCCGAGATGGCCAGCGGCCCGCCCAGCAGGCTGCCATTCAAGCCATTGAGGTTGACGCCCTTTTCGTTGAACTCGATCTTGCCCTGCGTGCCCAGCACGGGCGGCATGTCGTGGAACAGCACCACGTCGTTGCCCGCCAGCTGCAAGCTGCCCTGCACGGTCGACTCGAGCATGCGCTCGATCGGCAAGTGCAGTTTGAGGGCCAGCCTGGCGTTGCCCGTCGCCGTCGTTTCGTCCGTGAAATGCTCGATCCAGCCCAGCACGGGGCTGGCCGTCACGTACTTGAGGAATTCCTGCATCGGTCCGGCCGCATTGCCTTCAATGTCAAGCAAGGTGTCGAAGACGGTCAGGTCGGGGATCACGGCTTTGACATTCGTCAAGGCCACGCCGCCCGTGGTGGCCGTGTCGCCGCGAATTTCCATGCGCGCCCGCTCGAACACAAAACTGCCCTTGATCTTTTCCGCCTGCGGCCACAGGGGCGCCTTGCCCGCCAGCGGGCCGCTTTCGGCAAATTCGCCGGGCGCATAGTTCAGCTTGCCATTCTCGATCTTGCCGGCAATACGGAAGTCGCCGCGATTGCGCTGGGCGGCATTCCGCTGGGCGGGTGTATCGGCCTTGAACGGAAAATGCTCGAGTTCGCCGCGCAGGCGCAGACTGACATCGTGCGCCATGCCGCCTTCCAGCGCCCCCGTCAGCCAGTGGCGCAGATGCTCGGGCGTTTGCAGCGGCAGGTAGCGGCCGATGGTGTTGATCTCGAAATTATCGATGGTGCCCGCCAAGTCGACCTGGCCCAGGTTCTTGCCGTCGAGCGGCATCCGATGCGAACCATGCAGGGCGACTAGCATGCCTTGTTGATTAAGATCAAGCCTGTCCAGGTCGACTTGTAGCATATTGTCTGCTTGGAAAGCCCAGCGCGCCTCCATTTCGAACTGTTCGAACGGCAAGGCCGGCTCACTCAAATAGGAGGCCAGTTGCAATACCAATCCCCGTGCATCGATATCGACCTTGCCGCCCTTGTCACTGGCGTCGATACTGCCAGTCAAATGTTCGAAACCGGGAATAGCCGGTGCGGCGGCCTGCGCGGGGCTGGTCGCCGTCTTCGCCACGGCCAGGCGCGCCGGCTGCGCATTCAGGCCCAGATCGATGAGCTTGCCGCGCAGACGGTAGCTGGCGGGGGTGGCCATCTCGCCTTCCCATTGCGCTGAAAAATCCTGCAAACGCCCGCGCGGTGCCAGGGCGTCGAGGCGCTGGCGCTGCTGCTCGCCCAGCGGCAGCTTGTCGGCCAGTGCGGCCAGGGTTTGCAAATCGAGCGACTTGGCCGTGATTTCCGTGCGCGCCGGCTTGCGCTTCGTGGCAGCGATGAAACGCTCGGACAAGGTCGTGGGCGGCAGGCTGAGGCCATCGCGGGTTTCCACCGCGAAATTCGTCAATTCCACCTGATGGCCATTCGCGCCAAAGGTGGGCTTGCCGTCGGGCACCTGCGCCGACAGCTCTTCTTTGGCCGAAATGCGACCGCTGACCGACAGCAGGTCGAGCGGCGCGATATGCTCACCCAGCTGCGCCTGTACATCGGTCAAGCCCACATCGGCCGTGAAGCCGGCCAGGCGCGCGTGATCCAGGCTCAGCCAGGCGCGCAGCGCGCCCTTGCCCTGGCTCAGTTCAAATGGATAGTCGAGGTAGCGGCGCCAGGTGGCCAGGTCGGCGTTTTTCAGGTCCGCGTACAGCTCGCCCTTCCACATCGACACATCGGAGATGCGCGTGCTGAAAGGCGGATGCGTGAAGTGAGCGCGCACATCGATGGGCGCGGCCAAGCTGGCGGGCGGCGTGGCCTGCAAGCCCAGCCTGTGGCTGCGCCAGCGGTTGCGCAGCAGCAGATTGACCTGGGATAAAGCCAGCTCCGGCGTGCCGCGCGCTTCGTCCGTCCAGCGCACCTTGCCGTCGCGAATGATGATGTCATGCTGCGACAGCAGCCAGTCGGCGCCCTTGCCATCGCTGCCTTGCGTGCTGTCGATCAACACCCCGGCCACATACAGCTTGCCATCCTTGCTGCGCCGTACGTCCAGGTCGGGCCGCGTGATTTCCAGGGTAGTGAAGCGCACGGAACCGAGCACGCTCCACCACGACACGGTGGCCGATATGCTCGGCAGGCTGAGCGCCTGGCGGCCCGCCTGGTCGCGCAGGGTCACGTCGCCGAAGAAGAGATTGGGCCGCACGCCATGCCAGGAGGCATAAATACGCGCAATACTGACAGGGTTGCCCAGCGCGCGGCTGGCCGCCCGCTCGATATCGCCTTTGTAATAATCGATATTCGGCAGGATCGCGTAGCGCAGGAATAAAAACAGCACGGCGAAGGCGAAATACGCGAGCAGCACCAGTTTGATGGTAAAACCCAGCACATGGTGGGTGGCCAGGTTGGCCAGGCGATAGGCGGCACGCAGCCGCTGCCAGCGCAGGGCCAAGGGCACATGCTCTGTCACGCTTGCTTCTGGCGGTTTTTGCATCAATAAGCTAATAAACTGGCCCGGCGTCAAATAATGGCAAAAATCGTCTGCATTCGTGGTGCGCGCCTGCATCCTTGCGCTTGCGTCTGAGCAAAGCCTCCCTTACCATCGTTCGGAAGAGCACGCACTACCGGCGGTATTGGCCCGGCGGCACAATTTTACCGCATCCCCCGCCGTTCGCAGCCAAGTTAAACAAGAACATGCACGCAGCATCCACGAGACCCTTACCGATACCATGAGCACACAGCCTTTGATCTCCGCCTCCCGTTTCTACCAGCGCTGGCTGGACGCCGCCCCCGAGCGCGCCGCGCAGGTAGCGCAACTGGTGCGCGCACCATTGGACGGGCTCGACTTTGCCGCCGCGCTGGCCGAGCAATCGAACGCCGCCACGCCGCCGCTGCCGCCCGAGCGGGCCATGCGCCGCCTGCGCAATCTGCTCGTCTGCGGCCTGATCGCGCGCGATCTTGGCGGTCAGGCCGACTTGCATGAAGTCGTCACGGCCATGACGGGCTTTGCCGATTTCGCCATCCGCACGCATGTGGACGCCATCATGGACGAAATGGTGGCCCTGCACGGCATGCCTGTCGGCGAGGAGTCGGGCGAGGAACAGGCCTTGATGGTGCTGGCGATGGGCAAGCAGGGCGGCGGCGAGCTCAACGTCTCGTCGGATATCGACCTGATCTTTGTGTATCCGGAAGATGGCGACACGCAAGTCACCGTAGCGGGCCAGCGCAGCCTGTCCAACCACGAGTTTTTCATTCGCATGGGCAAGAAACTGATCGCCGCCCTGGCCGAAATCACACAGGACGGATTTACTTTCCGCGTGGACATGGCCTTGCGTCCGAACGGCAACTCGGGTCCGCTGGCCGCCAGCCTGGGCATGGTGGAGCAATACCTGATCGTGCAGGGCCGCGAATGGGAGCGCTACGCCTGGGTCAAGGCGCGCGCCGTGACGGGCAAGCCGGAGGATATCGCCGCGCTCGACGCCATCGTGCGGCCCTTCGTCTTCCGCCGCTACCTCGATTTCGGCGTCATCGACGCCATCCGCACCATGCACGGCCAGATCCGCGCCGAGGTCAACCGCCAGGAACGGCTGCATCCAGACCGCAGCAACAACGTCAAGCTGGGCCGTGGCGGTATCCGCGAAATCGAATTCCTCGCGCAAGTATTCCAATTGATACGCGGTGGGCGCGACGCCGAGCTGCGCGAGCGCTCCACGCGCGCCACCCTGCGTACGGTGGCGGACAAGGGCTTGCTGGAACCGGCCATCGTGGAACAGTTGCTTGGTTCCTACACTTTCCTGCGCAACCTCGAACACCGGCTGCAGTATCTTGACGATGCACAGACACACACCCTGCCCGCGAATGACGCCGACCGCCTGGTGGTGGCGCAGATGATGGGCCTGCCCGACGTCGCTACCCTACTGGCCCAGCTGGAAGCGCACCGCGTGTTTGTCGCCGGTCAATTCGACGAAATGTTCAGCGACAAGAGCAGCGGCACGCCGCCGGCCGACACGGGCATCGACCCGCAAACCTCGAACGACTGCGCCGCGTCCGACCAGCAGGAAGCCATCGAGGCGCGCTTTGCCGCCATGGGTTTCCATGAACCGGCAGCTTGCGCGCGCCGTTTGCTGGCCACGTGGCAAGCACCGCGCCTGCAATCCTTGCCCGAAGCGAGCCGCACGCGTCTGGTGGCCCTCGTCAATTCCGCCCTGCCCCTGATCACCGATTGCTCCGTGTCCAACGGCAATGCCAGCCAGCTGGCCACCCTGGGCCGGCTGCTCGATTTCCTGGAAGCGATCGCGCGGCGATCGGCCTATCTGTCATTGCTGACAGAGTACCCGCACACGCTCGAGCGCGTGGTGCGCATGGTGTGCGCCAGCGGCTGGGCCGCCACCTTCCTCACGCAGCACCCGATCCTGCTCGACGAGCTGCTCGATGAACGCATCCGCAACACGGTGCCCGATCCAAACGCGCTGGCGCTCGACCTGCAGCGCCAGCTCGACGACGCCCCCGGCGACACGGAGCGGCAGATGGATATCCTGCGCGAAATGCACCACGCGCAGCTGTTCCAGTGCCTGGCGCAAGACCTGGCGGGCGACCTGAGCGTGGAAAAGCTGGCCGATTACCTGTCGCAGCTGGCCGACATCATCGTCGCCGCCACCGTGCAAGCCGTCTGGCAAACGTTACCTGCGCGCCACCGCGAGGTGCCGAAATTCGCCGTCATCGCGTATGGCAAGCTGGGCGGCAAGGAACTGGGCTATGTCTCCGACCTTGACGTCATCTTCCTGTTCGACGACGACGACCAGGAAGCACCCGGCCTGTACGCCAAGCTGGCGCAGCGTTTCATCACCTGGATGACCTCGCACACTTCGGCCGGCATCCTGTTCGACATCGACATCGCCCTGCGCCCCGATGGCGCCTCGGGCATGCTGGTGTCCAGCGTGCAGGCGTTCGAGCGCTACCAGGGCAGCGCGGCCTGGGTGTGGGAACACCAGGCGCTCACGCGCGCGCGCTTTTGCGCGGGCGACGTCAGCATCGGCAAGCATTTCGAGCGCATCCGCGACACGATCCTGCGCAAGGAACGCCCGGAAAACGGTCCGCTCAAGGGCGAAGTGGTGGCCATGCGCAAGAAGATGCTCGATGCGCATCCGCCCCGTCCCGGCAGCTTTGATCTGAAACAGGATCCGGGCGGCATGATCGACATCGAGTTCATGGTGCAATACCTGGTGCTGCAGCATGCGGCGCAGTATCCGCAGCTGACGGCCAACTCGGGCAATATCGCCCTGCTGCACCTGTGCGGCGAGCTGGGCCTGATCGACGCCAGCCTGGCCGCTTCGGTCGCCGACGCCTACCGCGCGCTGCGCAAGCTGCAGCACCAGCTGCGCCTGCAAGGGCAGGATCTGGCCCGGGTGGAACCGGAGCGGGTGCGCGTGCATGCGGACAACGTGATGCGCCTGTGGCACACGATCTTTCCCGCGACGATTGCATAAGCCCGGCGCCGGCGTATGATACGTACAGGCAACTCCACTTCCCAGTGGTGCCGTACAACAGGCCGCGCCGGGGTTGCCCATACCAGGAGACAGCGTATGAAGACAAGTGTAAAAACGGCAAGTGTAAAAACGGGCATCCACGCCCTCGTTGCCAGTTTCATCCTCTGCGCCATGCCGGCAACGGCATGGGCCGCCCCCAGAGGCAGCGCGGATGAAGCCATCGCCATGACCAAGCGCGCCGTGGCCATGATCAAGGCCGACGGCAAGGAAAAGGCCTTTGCCGCCATTGCCGATCCCGCCAACACCAGCTTCCATGACCGCGACCTGTACATTTATGTGTACGACATGAATGGCGTCACCCTGGCGCACGGCAACAATCCCAAGATGGTCGGCAAGAACCTGATCGACCTGAAGGACAATGAAGGCAAGGCCGTCATCAAGTCGCTGATCGCCACGGCCAGCACGCCGGCCGGACGCGGCTGGGTAGACTTCAAGTGGCCCAATCCCCTGACCAAGGTGGTCGAACAAAAATCCGGCTACATCGAACGGGTCGACAATATGATCGTCGGTTCCGGCATCTATAAATAAGCCACGGCAAGAGGAAAACGCGCCCGCATGCCGCTCCATTACCTGTCCCGTCTGAGCGGATCGGCGCGCGATACGCAAGCCAACCTGCAGCTGGGCTGCGTGCTGGCGCTGGTGGCGGGCGCCGTCAACGCGGGCGGCTTTCTTGCCATCGGCGGTTATACCTCGCACATGACGGGCATCGTCTCGGGCATGGCGGACGACCTGGCGCTGGGCAACGTAACAGTGGCGCTGGCCGCGCTGGGCGCCTGGCTGGCCTTCGTCAGCGGCGCGGCCGTCACGGCCATCATGGTGAACTGGGGCAAGCGGCGCCGCCTGCACAGCCAGTTTGCCGCCAGCCTGCTGCTGGAAGCGGCGCTGTTGCTGCTGTTCGGCCTGACGGGCAATTACCTGGCCGCCATGCCCGACGTGCTGGGCCCCGTCACCATCTTGCTGCTGTGCTTTGTCATGGGCTTGCAGAACGCCATCATCACCAAGATTTCGGGCGCCGTCATCCGCACCACGCATGTGACGGGGCTGTCGACCGATATCGGTATCGAACTGGGCAAGATGGCGTATTACAACCGGCGCCACCTGCCGGACCGCATGGTCAAGGTCAACCGCGGCAAGCTCAGGACGCACAGCCTGCTGATCAGCTGCTTCTTCATCGGCGGCGTCAGCGGCGCCCTCGCCTTCAAGCACATCGGCTTTCCCGCCGCCACCATCCTGCTCGCCGGCGTGCTGACCCTGCTATCGGGCGTGCCCGTGCTGCGCGACTTGCGCGTCTTGTGGCGCTTCTACCGGCGCCGTTTTTATTCGCACAGCCATGAATAAAAAAACGCCCCGAAGGGCGTTTTTTCTTATGCGGTCAAAAAATTACTTGGCCGACATCAGTGCGACGGTGGTGTCGAGCATGCGGTTCGAGAAACCCCATTCGTTGTCGTACCACGACGATACTTTCACCAGACGGCCCGACACCTTGGTCAGGGTCGAATCGAAGTTCGACGAAGCCGGGTTGTGGTTGAAGTCGATCGAGACCAGCGGTTCGGTCTGGTACGTCAGGATGCCTTCCAGGGCGCCTTCCGACGCGGCTTTCATCAGCGCGTTGACTTCTTCCACGGTGGTGTCGCGCTTGGCGATGAAGGACAGGTCGACCAGCGACACGTTGATGGTCGGCACGCGGATGGCGAAGCCGTCCAGCTTGCCATTCAGCTCAGGCAGCACCAGGCCCACGGCGGCGGCGGCGCCCGTCTTGGTCGGGATCATGCTCATGGTGGCCGAACGGGCGCGGCGCAGATCTTCATGCATCACGTCGGACAGCACCTGGTCGTTGGTGTAGGCGTGCACGGTGGTCATCAGGCCCGTTTCGATGCCGATGGCGTCGTTCAATGGCTTGACCAGCGGTGCCAGGCAGTTGGTGGTGCACGACGCGTTCGAGATGACGGTGTCGGTCGATTTCAGCACGGAGTGGTTCACGCCGAACACGACGGTTGCATCGACGTCCTTGCCGCCGGGTGCCGAGATGATGACTTTTTTCGCGCCGCCCTTCAAGTGAGCCGAAGCCTTCTCTTTGGTGGTGAAGAAGCCCGTGCATTCCAGCACGACGTCCACGCCCAGCTCGCCCCATGGGATTTCAGCAGGATTGCGCTGTGCGAATACGCGGATCGGATCGCCATTGACGATCATGTTGTCGCCTTCGACGGTGACCGTGCCCGGGAACTTGCCGTGCGCAGTGTCGTAGCGGGTCAGGTGGGCGTTCGATTTGGCATCGCCCAGGTCGTTGATGGCAACGATCTGGATATCCTGTTTCTTGCCGCCTTCGTAGAAAGCGCGCAACACATTACGGCCGATGCGGCCGTAGCCATTGATTGCAACTTTGATCGTCATACTCTGCTCCTGATTAAAAAAGAAGGTACATGCACGCCCCCGGCGACAACATCGCCAGGACCGTTAAAAATCAATATTAGCCAGCGATAACGGCTTTCACCTTGGCGACGACGTTCTCGACCGTGAAGTCGAAGTGCTTGAACAGCACGCCAGCCGGCGCCGATTCGCCGAACGTGTCGATACCGACCACGGCGCCTTCCAGGCCCACGTATTTGTACCAGAAGCTGGTCACGCCCGCTTCGATGGCCACGCGCGGCACACCTTTCGTCAGCACGCTGGCCTTGTAGGCGGCGTCCTGGCGGTCGTAGACGTCGGTCGACGGCATCGACACGACGCGCACGTTGATGCCTTCCGAGGCCAGCGCGCTGGCGGCTGCGACGGCCAGTTCCACTTCGGAACCGGTGGCGATCAGGATCGCCTTGGCATCGGCCACGTCGTTGAGCACATAGCCGCCGCGGAAGATGTTCTCGATCTGTTCGGCGCTACGTTCCTGGTACGGCAGGTTCTGGCGCGAGAAGATCAGGGTCGACGGACCGTCCTTGCGGCGCACGGCGGCGCCCCAGGCGGCAGCCGACTCGACGGTGTCGCATGGACGCCAGTTGTCCAGGTTCGGGATCAGGCGCATCGACGAGACGTGCTCGACCGATTGGTGCGTCGGGCCGTCTTCGCCCAGGCCGATCGAATCGTGGGTAAACACGAAGATCGAACGCAGTTTCATCAGGGCGGCCATGCGCAGCGCATTGCGGCTGTAGTCGGAGAACGTCAGGAACGTGGCGCCGAACGGGATGTAGCCGCCGTGCAGGGTAATGCCGTTCATGATGGCGCTCATGCCGAATTCGCGCACGCCGTAGTTGATGTGGTTGCCAGGCTGGCCCGAACGCACGGCCACGCACTCTTTCCAGTTGGTCAGGTTCGAACCGGTCAGGTCGGCCGAGCCGCCGAGGAATTCCGGCAGCGACGAAGCCAGTGCCTGGATGGCGTTCTGGCTGGCCTTGCGGGTGGCGATGTTTTCTTTCTTTTCCACGCAGGACGCGATGGCGGCGCTCAGGGCCGCTTCGAATGCCTGTGGCAGTTCGCCCTGCATGCGGCGGGTCAGTTCAGCCGCTTGCTGCGGGAATTCGCGGCTGTAGGCGGCAAAGCGCTCGTTCCAGTCCGCTTCCAGCAGGGCGCCCTGCTTCTTGGCGTCCCACGCGGCGTACACGTCGGCCGGCATTTCGAACGGGGCAGCATCCCAGCCGATGTATTCGCGCACGGCAGCGATTTCCTTGTCGCCCAGCGCGGCGCCGTGGACCTTGTCGCCGCCTTGCAGGTTCGGCGAACCCTTGCCGATGATAGTCTTGCAGCAGATCAGGGTTGGCTTCGATGCGGTCTTGGCGGCGGCGATGGCGGCGGCGACGGCGGCCACATCGTGACCGTCGACGGCGCGGATGACGTTCCAGCCGTACGCTTCGAAGCGGGCCGGGGTGTCGTCCGTGAACCAGCCTTCGACCTTGCCGTCGATGGAAATGCCGTTGTCATCGTACAGGGCGATCAGTTTGTTCAGGCCCAGGGTGCCGGCCAGTGCGCACACTTCGTGCGAAATACCTTCCATCAGGCAACCATCGCCGACGAAGGCGTAGGTGTAGTGGTTGACGATGTCGTGGCCAGGCTTGTTGAATTCAGCGGCCAGCAATTGCTCCGACAGGGCCATGCCGACGGCGTTGGCGATGCCCTGGCCCAGCGGGCCGGTGGTCGTTTCCACGCCGGGCGTGATATCGACTTCCGGGTGGCCCGGGGTTTTCGAATGCATCTGGCGGAAGGCCTTGATGTCATCCATCGACAGGTCGTAGCCCGTCAGGTGCAGCAGCGCGTAGTGCAGCATCGAGCCGTGGCCGTTCGACAACAGGAAACGGTCGCGGTTTTGCCATTTCGGGTTCGCGGGATTGTGGCGATAGTGACCACTCCACAGGGCAACTGCGATCTCGGCCATGCCCATCGGCATGCCTGGATGGCCGGAATTGGCCTTTTGTACAGCGTCCATTGCCAGTGCGCGGATCGCATTGGCCATTTTGGTAGTCGGGAGCGTAGTTGTCATGATGGTGTGGGTCAGTCGCGGAGTTTAAATTCGTTTGCAGCGCAGCTGGGCGCAGTCAGAGCTATGTATTTTACCAGACCAACAAGGGGAAAAATCAAACCGCGCAACGCGCGCCGCCGCAGCTTGTGCCGCTTGCACCCGGCAGGGGCGAAAAAAAACCGGGCCAGGCCCGGTTTTTCGCGACGTACGCCGCTGCGGGGCGCGCCGCAAATCGGCCCGCCCCACCCGTCAGTCCACCCTCACGTTATTTGAAGGAGTACGACGCCGACATGTAGATGTAGCGGCCACGCGGATTGCCGTAGGCGGTGTCGTAGCCGATGTTCGACGATGGATCGAATGCCGGCGCACGGTCGAACACGTTATTGACGCCACCACGCAGCACCAGGTTCTTGAAGCCGCTGTAGGACAGCGAGGCGTCAACCAGGGTCGCGCTCGGGATCATCAGGCCGTTCGCGTACTCGTCGTAGTAAAGGTTGATCGTCGCCGACGGCGTCCGGTCCACGTGGTAATGCGAAGTGAAGTTGGCGCTCGTCGTCGCCGCCCAAGCACCGCGGTCCCAGTTGACACCCAGCTTGGCCAGCAGCTTAGGATAGCCGTATTCACCTGCCTCGCAAGCCGTGTTGTTGGGGCAATTGATCGCCGGATCATCAGGCAGCAGCGTGCGGTTGTAGGACAGCGTGTAGCTCGCCTCGCCGAACACCTTGAAACGCCCCATCTCGGCCGTGCGCAGCGTGTACGACGCTTCGACATCCAGACCGTCGGTGACGACCTTGCTGCGGTTGATCAGGCCAACCTGCAGCTGCTTCAGGCGACCTACCAACGGACCCAGCGTCGCGCGCTGGGCGGCGCTCAGCGCGTTATACTTCTCTTGGTCTTCCGCCGTGACGGCATAGCGCGTGACGGCGTCCTTGTACTGACCATCCTCGCCCGCCAACACGGTTTCGTTGTCAAGATTCTCGACGCGATCGTTCCACTTGATATTCCAGTAGGTTAAACCCAGCGTCAGGTTCTTGATCGGTTCGGCGACCACGCCCAGGTTGAACTGCTTCGATTTTTCGGGCTTCAAATCCTTCGTGCCGGACAGCAGAGACAGCGCAGAACCGCTGCAAGCGGTGTCAAAATACGCGTCACCCACGATGCAACGCTTCGGATCCTTGGTCGCGACGAAACCGCCGCGGCCTTCGTTAAAGCGCTGCGACAGTGTCGGCGCGCGGAAACCGGTGCTGTAGCTGGTGCGGAACATCAAGGTCGGCAAGGCGGTCCAGCGCAGGCCAAGCTTCGGGTTGGTGGTACCGCCAGCCAACTGGTAGCGATCATAGCGGACGGCCGCCTGCGCTTCCAGGTTTTTCAGCAGCGGCAGGGCCAACTCGCCGAACACGGCGCCGAGCGACTCAGAGCCGTCGATGCCGCGCAGGGTCGAATAGATGCCGATCGCGCCATCGCGCCAAGCCTGCGACGGATCGTAGCTGAGCTTCTCGCGCTTGTACTCGGCACCGACGGCCACACCGATCTTGCCGCCGGGCAGTTGGCCAAATTCGCTGGAAGCAGTCACCTTGGCAAAGTCCGTCGAGGACTTGGTCTTGGTGTACTGGTCGGCCGTCAGTTCGTTGATGATCTGCTCCGAATTATGGTTGCCGCCGAAGGGGTTGAACTTGCCCTGCGCCAGGTAACTCTGCAATTTATCGTGCATGAAGGAGCCGTACACGCGCGTTTCGCCCTTCTCCTGGCTGTGGCCCACAGACACGGTCCAATCCCAGTTGGCTACGCGGCCGGTGGCGCCGCCAACCAGCCAGGTGGTGTCAACATTGGTGCCCGTACCACCCTCGGCGGCAGGGAAGAGGCGGCGGATATTGACCGGCACGCCGTAGGTATTGAAAGGGTTGTTCGCCGCCACACGCAGCACGCCGGAGCGGTCGGCATTTTGGATCCAGGCCGGCGAACCTTGGACGCGCGTATCGAAGTGGTTGTAAAACAGATTGGCGAACAGCGACACATCCGGCGTCAAATCCCAGTTCGCCGTGACCGCCCCGCCGTAGCGTGTGGACGGGCGCACCAGGTCTATCGACTCAGCGGCGGAATACATGCAGGAGCTGCGATTCGGCGCAGCCACCCATTCCGGCGCATCCGGATAGGGCTTGCTGTGGGCCGCGTCGCACTCCGGATCGGGCATGCGCTGCGAACCGCCCAGCGATATGGTGCCGGGATCGCGGCCCTTGGCGCCGTACACGCCACCCTGATACAGGCCGCCATTGTGGCCGGTGAAATCGGTACTGTTCGCCCAATCGCGGTCGACGCCGTGGATAGCCTTGGTTTTTTCGTAAGAGGCCGAATACGTCACGTTGAATTTCTGTGCGTCACGGTCGCCGAAACCGCCGGACACGGACACCTTATGGTTTTGCCCGTCGCCATAGGTGGTCGAACCGGTGCTGGCGTCGAGGGTCAAGCCCTGGTAATCCTTGCGCAGGATGAAGTTGATGACGCCGCCGACGGCATCGGTGCCGTAGATGGCCGAGGCGCCGTCCTTGAGCACATCGATGCGCTCGATGGCCGACAGCGGAATGGCGTTCAGATCGACCGAGGTCTGGCCGCTATAATCGTCCGAACCGGACGCCGGCAGGCGATAGCCGTTCAACAGAATCAGGGTCGGCAGACCGCGCAGCGAGACGCTGGTGGCGCCGTTTCGGAAGGAACTCGATGTCGCCAGCTCACCGCCGTTACCGCCCGCAGAAGTCAGGTTGCGCATCAGATCCAGCACCGACGTCGCGCCCGAACGGGCAATCGATTCGCGCGTCATCACGGTGATCGGGGAAATACCTTCGGCTTCGATGCGTTTGATACTCGAACCGGTGATTTCGACGCGCTGCACCTTAGGCACCGGCGCATCGATCGCTTCCTGCGCATGCACGCTCATCGTTGCGACGCCGGCGAACGCGGCCAACGCCAATCTCACCACCTGCACACTCTTTTTTTCGCGAAACATCATAACTTATTCCTTTTCATGATCCCTGATATCACTTGATAAGCGATTAGTTTGTATTTTTATAATCACTTAAATCTCTCATGGTCTTGCGAAAAACTGCAAGGCCCCTCCCGCTACAGTGGCATGCTTGTCCAACCAATTTAAGCTGGCCGCAACGCGCCCGGGGTCATAGGCCCGGGCATTGAAACGTGCGGCGTCTCCCCATGCCATACCGAATCACATCACGGACGACATTGCTGGAAACAATTGATGTCGTTCAACACAACTTGTATAGTCATCAAACCACGCCAAAAGTATCACTGTCAATAATGCAATGATTTATGAAATCAAAAAACAACATTTCGTTTTAGTCAGCTTGTTATCTCCACGCAATTTCCCGTCCCGGATGCGCCGCGCAGGCCCAGCGGCAAGAATTTCCCCCGGCCGCGCGCAGCGGCACTAAAATTGCACTCTCGAGTCGCTGCCGCGCGCGCCCCACCCGCGCGCGGCGCGGCACCTCCCATTGTTTCTCTCCGCCAGGATGTTGCATGCCGCGTTTTTTCTGTCCCCAGCCACTCGCCATAGGCGCCACCATCGCTCTGCCCGACGCCGTCGCCCACCACGTCCATGTGGTGCGCCTTATGCCGGGCGAGGCCATCACCGTCTTCAACGGCGAGGGCGGCGAGTACACGGCTGTCTTGTGCAACGTCGAGAAAAAACGCGCCAACGCCGAACTGAAGTCCCACACGGCGCGCGAAGCGGAACTGCCCTACGCCGTGACCCTGGCACAAGCGCTGCCGGAAGCGTCCAAAATGGACTGGATCATCGAAAAAGCCATCGAACTGGGCGCGGCCGGCATCGTGCCGCTGGCGGCGCAACGCTGCGTCGTGCGCCTGTCCGCCGAGCGGGCGGAGAAAAAACTGGCCCATTGGCAAGCGATCATCGTGTCCGCATCGGAACAATGCGGGCGCAACCGCCTGGCGCAGCTGGCGCCATTACAAGATTTTAATAGCTGGAGCAGCCAGCAGGATTTACATAAACGCATCATCCTGACGCCGCGTGCGGAGCAGTCGCTGGCCGACTGGGCGCGTCACCAGCCGCCGCAGGCGATCACCGTGATGGTGGGGCCGGAAGGGGGATTTTCGGAAGCGGAAGAAAAGGCGGCCCTGGCCGCCGGCGCCATCGGCCTGGCTATGGGGCCGCGCATCCTGCGCACGGAAACGGCGGGCCTGACGGCGCTGGCCACCTTGGGCGCCTTGTGGGGCGGGATGTAAGCCAGCGTACGACGATCAGGCACCGAGCGTGCCGCCAAAACAAATGCCCCGCAAGCTTTGCAGCTTGCGGGGCATTTTACTGGCATGACTGATGATGCCTTTGCTGTATCCGTCCGTCCGTGCATCCCCGTCTCCGCCGGCTGACGACTGTCAACCGGCAAGGAGGGAATCACATCAGAACTTGTGGCTGTACTGGGCCGACAAGCGCACGGTGCGCGGGCTCGAGTAGGAGTTGACCATGCCGGCGGTCGTGCTGACGGCAGTACCAGCGGCGCTGGTGTTGTAAGCCTCGTCGATCGATTGCGCCACTTGACGGTTGGTTGCGTTCAGCACGTCGACTTTAAACACGATGCCCTTGATCTGCTCTGGCTTGTAGATGAAGTTCAAGTCCAGGCGCATTTCCGTTGGCAGCGTGCCGTAAGCGCCACGGCCGTTCGGGCCGGTTGGGCACAGGAAGAAGATCGAACCGTATTGCGACAAGCCCAAGCCCTGTTGATCCATGGACGCTGGGATATTGCAAGTACGCGACATAGGACGGCCCGTTGCCACCAGCAAGTTGCCACCGACGCCGAACTGGCTCGTGAACTCATAGTAGCCATAGGTTTTCAACTGGTGCGTACGGTTGTTCGGCAACAAGCCGCTGCCGTTGATCATCGTCTCAGGGAAGTCCCATCCCGAGCTGAAGCCCACGTCGGCCTGGCCGTTATCCGACTTGGTCTGACCTTCCTGATTGCCTTCGCTGCGCGACCAGGTGTAGTTCATCTTGCCGTACCAGCCATTGCGCATCGGATGTTCGAGCATGAATTCCAGCGCCGTATAGGTACGCTTGGCTTTTTCCGGGAAGCCGGCATCGGCAGCCGTAATCGTCACCGCGCGCTGTGCACCGTTTGGTCCCACCGGGATCATGAAGGTGTTGTCCTTGCCTGGATTGAACAGGGCGCCGTTCCAGCCATGATCGTCGAAGTACTCTTTTTCAGCGCCTGTCAGCTTGGCCGAAATGGCGCGTGGATCCGAGTAGTCATCGATCGTGTTTTTCAGCTTGCGATAGGTGAACTTGATACCGCCGTTGAAGTCAGGCGTCAGCGCCTTCTCGAAGCCCAGGTTGATCTCGTCCTGGAAGTGGGCCTTCAAGTTGGTCGAAGCCAGCTCATTGGCGCGTTTTTCCTGGCCAAATTCATTGTTAGCCGACACGACATTGCTGATCGGGTTCAAGCCCAGCGGTGCGCCCGTGGTCGGGTTGACGCCCGTGTAGGTGTAGAAGCGGTCGGTGTTCAGCGAAGCGCCGGCAAAACGTACGGCCATGTTGGCCGGCAATTGCATGAAGTAGCGGCCAGCCGTACCGAAGACTTTCAGGGAACCGTCGCCATACACATTCCAGGCCGCATTCAAACGCGGTGCCAGCATGTTTTTCTGTTCCACGAAGGTTTCGCCGATACCGTTCATGTTCTTGAACGACTCATTGCGCAAGCCCAGGGTCACGACCAGGTTTTCGGTGGCCTGATAGCGATCCTCGATGTATTGCGCCGACTGCTCGACGGTCGGGGTGGAGCCGCCGCGCTGCAGGTTTTCACGCACGTAGTAACCTTGGGTGCCATAACCGCCGCCAGCTGCCGGCGAGATATTGTGGCCAGACAATACGGTGTTCGGATCGGTTTTCAGATACGTCCAGGTACCGCCGCCAGCCGCTTCCGTACCGTTCAGGGCATTGATCTTGTTGTGGTCAAGACCGCCGCGTATCGTATGCTGCTTGGCCAGTTTGTATTCCAGATCCAGGCGATAACCGCGGTTGGTGTCTTGCGCGCCGTCGCGCAGCAGGGCCGAGCTGAAACCCTGCACTTGGCTAGGCGAATAATTCAGGCCTGGTACCTTAAACTCTGGAGAACTAACGACGATTGGACGCAAGCCTGGAATGTAGCCGAACGGATTTTGCTCGCGTTGCGTCTTCGCCTGGCCAACCAGGGCTTGCACGGTCAGATCGTCGGTCACATAGCTGGTCAGCTTGAGGATGTCGATGTTCGAGCCCTGGGCTGCCGCCAGCGCGGCACCGGTGGCGTTGAGGAACAGCACGCCTGCCGAATAGTTCTTGAATCTGGCGCCGCCGTTCTGCACATAGCCGCGCTGCTTGGTGTCGTAGTTGAAGCCGTAGTATTGATCGTTGACATTCGACTCGTCCGAAATGTGCGTGTATTCGAGGCGGTTGTTGTCGGTGATATTCCAGTCGATCTTGGCGATATAACGCGGCACATCGGATTTCTGCACCAGCCAGCCGGTCTGGTTGTTCACTTGGCTGGTCGATGCCAGACGCGCCGTTTCGCGGTCCATCTTGGTAAATTCGCCACCCAGATAGATGAACAGCTTGTCCTTGATCAGCGGGCCGCTGACATAGGCGTTATAGACCTTCTCGGTCAGCTTGTCGCCTTCGCGGTAGTTGTAGATCTTGCCATCCGTCTTGGGATTGGCACCCGTATTCGGGAACATGATGTTCTTGGCTTTGCCGCGCAGCGAATCAGGCGCGTAGGTAAAGCCGGCGCCGAATTCCCAGTTATTCGTACCGCTCTTGGTGGTGATGTTGACCACGCCACCCGTCGAACGTCCGAATTCGGCGCCGTAGCCGCCGGTGATGATTTGCGCTTCAGCAATCGAGCCGAAAGGCAGGGAAGAGTAACCAACCTGATACAGGCTGTTGGTGACGGGGAAACCGTTGATGTACGCCGCATTTTCCGACGCGCTGGAGCCGCCGAAGCTGGCGGCGTTGTTGCCGTAGCGCGAGTCGGCGCGCGTGGTGCCGCCAGCCAATTGCACGATGTTGGCAACCGTAGGCGCCAATGGCAGGGTAGCCAGTTCGCGCGAATTGAAGGAAGAACCGGAGTTGGAACTGGTGACATCGATCGCGCGGCGGCGGCTCGTCACGTTCACGGTTTGCACCTGCTGCAGCGCCACTTCGCTTTCCTGGCCGATGCGCACTTCCACATCCTGCGAGCTGACGACGGAAGAGCCTTTCAGCAGGGTCACCTTGTAGTTGCCAACTGGCAGGGAGGTGATGCGGAAAGTACCGCTTGCATCGGGCGAAATGGTCCGTTTGAAGCCATTGTCAGCACCGACGATCTGCACCGATGCGCTGGCATCCGGCGCGATCTTGCCGATGATATTGCCCGTGGCATTCGACTGTGCCATTACCGTTGGAACAATCGCAGCGCTCAATACCGATGCGCTGAAAGCGATCGTTAATGCACGTGCTATTACAGTTTTTCTCAACATGTCATTCCCTATTTATTTATGAGCGCAGTATTACTGCTTTGGTAAAGGAGTTTATCACTCACACTTATGCGTTTTTGAACGCTTTTTACTCTCATCACCTTGTAATCCCTTCATACAAGGCATCCTCTCGATCCACTTTGCATACGCAAAATAAACAGAATGACACATCGGAACATATTGAAACGGACTGGTCAATAAAATTAGAAAAACTGTTCTGTTGGCGCAACACTTCAATTTATACAAAAAATAGGCGAACAGAAGCGCATCCAGGCTGAATGAAAACACTCGCGGACGATAATCAAATTTACTTGGAATGCCTGCAAACAGTGGCTTTGCACCAATGGCAGCAGAATGCTGCAGGAAGAGTTGTTTCTAAAAAAGATGAATATAAAAAGCCCGGAAAATAAATGACGCGCAAGACGAAATTATTTTACGGGACGAGGCCGAATATATTGCACATCCATCCCGCAATAAATCAATCAGATTTTTTCAGGACAGTTCCATATAAAAACAAATCTCTCGTCATCATCTCAAAAATAAATCCCGCATTCCATTGAGGACGCGACAGCGGCAAGAGGCAGCGCTGCTCATTTCCTTCAATGCGTGCGAAGCAAAGATACAGAATTGCACCTGCAAGAAACAAAACACTATCAAATCACACGCAATGGCAAGGCGTCAACAAAATCAAGCAGCCACAACAAAAAAGCAACACAAATTACGGGGAAAATTTGGCCCCGATTTGCACGCCCCAACAAGGGGCGGCGGATGCACCAGCAACGCGCCGATTTTGCACCAGTTTGTAGCAGCCAGGAAACGCCGCCATATCGCGCCACGGCACGGTGGCGACCATGCGAACAGACGGCACTGCCGCCTGTTACACCCCCGAAAAAAGTCCGGGTAAACGAAGCAGTGAACGATGTGGAGGTAAAATAGCGCCCGGATGCCGTCACGCGGCACCGCACACTCTCCGCTAGATACGGAGCCCGGCAATTTTTAAAAATACACACCATGTTGCGACTCAACGAAGTAAAACTCCCCCTCGAACACGACGAAGCGGCCCTGCCCGCCGCCATTCTGGCGCGCCTCGGCATTGCCGCGGATGAGCTGCTCGGCTTTACCGTCTTCAAGCGCAGCTATGACGCGCGCAAGCGCAGCGCCGTGGTGTTGATTTACTCGCTGCACGTGGACGTCAAGAATGAAGCGGCCGTGCTGGCGCGCCTGGGCCACGATATCCACCTGATGCCCGCGCCCGATACCGACTATAAATTCGTCGCCGGCGGCGAACAGCTGGCCGGCCATACCAATGAACCGCGCCCCATCGTCATCGGCACGGGCCCCTGCGGCCTGTTCGTGGCGCTGATCCTGGCACAGATGGGCTTGCGCCCCCTCATCCTGGAACGGGGCAAGCAGGTGCGCGAGCGCACGGTCGACACCTTCGGTTTCTGGCGCAAGCGCGAACTGAACCCGGAATCGAACGTGCAGTTCGGCGAAGGCGGCGCCGGCACCTTCTCGGACGGCAAACTGTACAGCCAGATCAAGGATCCCAAGCACTACGGCCGCAAGGTGCTGACGGAATTCGTCAAGGCCGGCGCGCCCGAAGAAATCATGTACGTGAGCAAGCCGCACATCGGCACCTTCCGCCTGGTCAAGATGGTGGAAGAAATGCGCGCAAATATCGAACGGCTGGGCGGCGAATACCGTTTCAGCAGCAAAGTGGTCGATCTCGACATCGAGCCGGGCAGCGATGGCGGCCAGGTGCGCGGCGTGGTGCTGGACAATGGCGAAACCATCGCCAGCAACCACGTCGTGCTGGCCATCGGCCACAGCGCGCGCGACACCTTCGAGATGCTGCACCGCCGCGGCGTGTACATCGAAGCGAAACCGTTCTCGATCGGCTTCCGCGTGGAACACCCGCAATCGTTGATCGACAGCTGCCGCTTCGGCCCCAGCGCCGGCCACCCTATCCTGGGCGCGGCCGACTACAAGCTCGTGCATCACGCCAGCAACGGCCGCTCCGTCTACAGCTTTTGCATGTGCCCGGGCGGCACGGTGGTGGCCGCCGCCTCGGAACCGGGCCGCCTGGTGACGAACGGCATGAGCCAGTACTCGCGCAACGAGCGCAACGCCAACAGCGCCATCGTCGTCGGCATCACGCCGGCCGATTACCCGGGCGACCCGCTGGCCGGCATCGCCCTGCAGCGCGAGCTGGAGGAGCGCGCATTTGCCTTGGGCGGCGGCAACTACGATGCTCCAGGACAATTGGTCGGCGACTTCGTGGCTGGCCGCGCCTCGACGGAATTCGGCAGCGTGGTACCGTCGTACAAGCCGGCCGTGCATCTGACGGACCTGGCGCCCTCCTTGCCCGAGTACGCGATCACGGCGCTGCGCGAAGCGTTTCCGGCGTTCAACAAGCAGATCAAGGGTTACTACAAGGCCGACGCCGTGCTGACGGGCGTGGAAACGCGCACCTCGTCGCCGATCCGCATCAAGCGCCGCGACGACGACTTGCAAAGCCTGAATACACGGGGCCTCTTTCCCGCAGGCGAAGGCGCCGGCTATGCGGGCGGCATCCTGTCGGCGGCCGTCGATGGCATCAAGGTGGCCGAGGCGGTGGCGCTGTCGATGGCGGCGCGCGGCTAAGCTACGCCAGCCTCTGCCTGCAGGCGGGACGAAAAAAAACCGGCACTGAGTTCACAGTGCCGGTTTTTTTTATGCCTGCTCCCGCTCTTTAAAACTTGTACGAGGCATTCAGGTAGCCGGTACGGCCGCGCGGATCGTAATAGCGGTCGTCATAGCCGAACTGCTGGCCGCGGTTGGCGCCGGACGTCGATGGCACGAATGGAGGGCTCTTGTCGGTCAGGTTCAGCACGCCTGCCGTAAGCACCCAGCTCTTGCTCGGCGTCCACACCGTTTGCCAGTCGAGCGTCGAATAGAAGCCGACATGCATGCGAATATCTTCCTGGCCCGTCACGGCGCCGGAGGCGTCGAGCACATCGACCGTCGTTTTCTGGTCCTGGTAGCCGGACAGGAAGTTGACCGTCAGCGAATTGGCCCAGTTGCCCGTTTTCAGGGTATTCGTCCACTGGCCGCGCGTGCGGAAGGTGACAGTACCGAGCTCGGCGAAGTTACCCAGCGCAGAATAATACTTGCCGTTGCGTTCCAGCTGGATATCCTCGCGCAGCATTTGCGTCGCGTTCAGCTGCGAGGTGAACAGGCCAATGCCGGAACGGTAACGGGCGCTGATATCGATATCGACGCCGGTGGCAAACGACTTGCCCAAGTTCTGGTTGTCGGCCAGGAAGGCCAGGTAGGTAGTGCCGGTGCCCACGTCCTTGTTGACGCCCCAGGATTTCGGGAAGTTGGCCGGATTGGCGAACACCAGCTGCTCGGTCAGCTGACCGAAGGAATCGCGGATCTGTACATGCCACAGATCGGCGCCCAGGGTGATCGCGCTGATCGGCTCATAACGGAAGCCCAGCGTGGCCTGTTTCGACTTCTCCGGCTGCAAGTTGCGGTTGCCGCCTGCCAACTGGTCGTACTGGTGATTGCCTGGCTGGCATTGTGCATTCAGACGCGTGGCGATCGCCTGCAGTGCCGGCGTACACGTGTAATTGTCGCTGGTAACGCCATAGCCGCGCTGCAGGGCGTTGACCTGTGGCACCGTTGGCGCATGGAAACCATTACCGACGGAGCCGCGGATCAGCAAGGTGGGCGCCGGTGTCCACTTGAAGCTGGCCTTGGCCGTGGTGGCGCCGCCAAAGTCCGAGAAGTCATCGAAACGCAGCGCGGCGCCCAGTTCCAGCTCTTTCAGCACAGGCGCGATGACTTCGCCAAAAATACCCTTCGACGTACGGCTGGCGCTGTACGGCTGGCTGCTGGCCGCATCGCCGAAACGCTGGTCGCACTCCAGTCCTGTCGTGCCGCCGCACAAGGTGCCCTTCACGGGGTCGGCCAGGATGCCTTGCGCAAACGGACTTGGCTTCGCGGAGAATTCTTCGCGATTGATGTTGACTCCCATGCCCAGCATCATCGCGCCGCCAGGCAGTCGGCGCAGTTCCGTCGAGCCATTCAGGTTAATCGTTTGCAGGCGCGAAGTGCCGCCATCCCAGTAACCGGTATACGCGGCAGCCTTGATGGCTTCCTGTGCCGCGGTAGACTGCTTGCCCGGGCCGACGAAGGGGTCGAGCAAGCCGCTCGACGTGAGGTTGTTGACGGCAATCGCACCAGGATAGCCAGAAATACTACCTTTTACGCGGCTTTCCGAGAAGTTGTACGAGGCGTTGTAATCCCAGCCGGCAGCGATGCCGCGCGTACCGACCACCACGCTGGCGAAGTCGGCCGTATCTTTCGAGGTACGCTGGCCCATGTCGAACAGCCGGTAAAAAGCCGTGCTGTCGCCGGTAATACCAGCTGGCACTAAATACTTGTCATGCAGCGGCGTGCCTGCATCGACAGCGATCGCCCCAGGCACGGGGGCGATACGCGAAGTTTGTTTCGTGCGTGACAGCAATACGTCCGCATACACTTCCTGGCCGGCGATCTTGAAGGTGCCCGATGCCATGAAGTTGTCACGCTTGCGCTCCGGATAGATTTCCAGGTCCTTGACGAAATCATAACCGCAGTAATCATTCAACCGCGGGGTGCCGTCCGGGTCTGCATACGGTTCCAGCACGCGGAAAGTCTTGGCGGGGCAGGAGCCGGTGGTTTTTTGATATGGACTGATCAGCTGGCCATTGTCATCGACGGCGTTGGCGGGAATCGGGCTGACCGAGGACTGCTGCTTCTGATAGCGCTTGCCGTTGGCGGAGAATTGCACCTTGCCCGTGCTGGCGAACGAGCGGTCGACCGAAGCGAGCTTGTCGCGCTCGTCGTGGCCAAAGGTCAGCACCACGTTGTAGCCATCTTCGTCCAGGTTGCCAAAGCCCTTGGTGGCGCTGAGGCGTTTCTCACGCGCACCGTTTTTTGGTGCGGAGTAGCCGATGGACACATCACCGATCGTCGTATCGTGCTTGGTAATGAAGTTGACCACGCCGGCGATCGCATCGGCACCGTACAGGGCGGAGGCGCCATCGGTCAGCAGTTCCACACGCTCGATGGCCGAGATAGGGATCGAATTCAAGTCGAAGCCAGCGGCGAAACCCGTCAGCGTCTGGCCGCCGAACTGGGCCAGGCGCTTGCCGTTCAGCAAGACGAGCGTACGCGTCTCCCCCACGTTATGCACGGAAATACCGGAGAAACCGAAGGTGCTTCCCCCAACCGAGGAACTTTAGCTCGTGGCACCCTGGGCGGAAGAGAGCTTCTTGACCAGATCGGTGACCGAAGTGGCGCCCGATGTGCGGATGGCTTCGGCGGTCAGCACGGTGACCGGCAAGGCGCCTTCGGCAGCGATACGCTTGATCGACGAACCGGTGACTTCAACGCGCTGGATTTGCGCATCGGCGCCCTGCGCATCTTGTGCTACCGCAGACTGCGAGGCAACGGACAAGGCCGCTGCCATACCACCGGCGCAGACGATGCGAACTGCACGAGAGATGACGGTTTCTTTAAGCATGGTGAACCCTTTTTCATTTGTACGGTTATATATGACTCCGGATTTGTTACCCGGATTACACTCGTTCATCTAAAGGAAACGCCTCGCACAGCACCGGATCAGGCGCCGTGAAGTTCGCTGGGACACGTGTACAGAAATGGAACTAGGCAACTAAAAGTCAACTAGACAACTACATAGAATCACGGCAAGAATATGAGTGTCAACAGAACTCAACATGCGTATGGCGTACATACAACATATGAAAAGCAGGGGCGACAAGGGATAAGGCGCGCTCGCGGCTAGCCGCGAGGCCATGCGGCATCAGCTGGCCAGCGGCAGCCTGATTTGTATATGACAGCCGGGAGTGCAGTCGATCGCGCACACCTGGCCGCCCAGTTGCTGCACGATGGTGTAGACGATGTGCATGCCCAGGCCGGAGCCGCCCTGGCCCCGCTTGGTGGTGAAGAACGGTTCAAACATGTGTTCGCGCACAGCCGGCGCCAGGCCGATACCGTCATCGGAGAAGTCCAGCAGCAGCCAGCGCCCGGCGGCGTCTTCCCCCTCCTCCTCGATGCGCGCGCGGATCGTGATGCGCCCCGGGCCGCCTTGCGGATAGCCATGGCGGGCGCTGTTCATCAGCAGGTTCGAGAGGATCTGCGACAGCTTGCCGGCCGCCAGGCGTACCTGGCAATCGGGCGCGATATCAAGCTCCACACCGAGCGCCGCCTTGCGCAGTTCCGGGCTGTGCGCCGACACCAGGCCATGCACATAATCGTGCAGCGCCAGGTCCGCCACGTATTCGCTGACCTGATCCACGGCCAGCTGCTTGAAATTGCCGATCAGGTCGGCGGCACGCGCCAGGTTGCGTTCGATCAAGGCCGCCGCCCCTTTCAGGGATTCGGCAATGTCGATCAGTTCGGTGCGGCTGACCTTGGCGCCGCCCAGCAGCTGCACCAGCTGGTCGGCATAGCTGCCCATGCTCGACGCGGCTGTGAGCGCCACGCCGATGGGCGTGTTGACTTCATGCGACACGCCCGCCACCAGCGAACCGAGGGCCGCCATCTGTTCCTGCTCGATTAGGTTGGCCTGCGCCGCCAGCAGCGACTCGGTGCGCACGCGCACGATTTCTTCCAGCTGCTGGGTGCGCTCCTGGTGCTGCAGCTCGGCCGCGCCGCGCGCCGAGAAGATCGACAACAGCAGCAGCGCCAGCAAGCGCTTGTTTTCATCGATGGGACGCGTGTCGATGGCCGACAGGATGCCCAGGGTCTTGCCATCGGTATCGATCAGCGGCATGCCGACATAGCTTTCCGCATGCATGTCGACCAGGAGGGTATCGAGTGGAAAGCGACGCTGGATATCGCTGCCGTGAAAACACATGCTCTGGCAAGTCACGTCCTGACAAGGCGTGTGCTGCAGGCTGTATTCGATATTCGGCTGGTAGCCATCGCCGCCCCACAGGGCCAGGGTGCGGATGCCTTCGCTGCCATCGTCCATGCGCACCAGCCGCCCGGCGATCACATAGTGCACGTCGAGCGCTTCGGCCAGGTCCTTGACGAGGATGCGCAGGAAGTCGTCGCCACGGGCGTGCGCCGTCGAGGCGGTGATCGAGCGCAGGGCCGCTTCCGCCAGGGTGCGCCGCTGCTCGGGATCGAACAGGGGTTCTTGCGAATTCACATCGAACAACGGAATACTCATGAATGCTCCTGCGCAGCACGGGAAGCGCAGGCAAAGCTGCCGGCGCGGCGATCCTCAGCAAAGGCCCTGGTCAGGGGACTTGCCGCGATTGTACCCCTGGCTATTGTTTAATAATACAGATACGCAGGAAATTTTTATAGCCAGCCGGAACGCTTGAACAAGTAATACATATAACCGCAGACACAGCTCATCACTGCCACGGCGGCCGGATAGCCATAATGCCAGTCCAGTTCCGGCATGAACTTGAAGTTCATGCCCCAGATGCCGGCAAATGCGGTAAACACGGCAAAGATAGCCGCCCAGGCCGCCAACTGCTTGTTCACTTCGCTCTCGTCGATGGCCACCATCGACAGATTCACCTGGATGGCCGTGCTGATCGTATCGCGGATGGTGTCGAGCGTGCCGTTGATGCGCGCCAAATGGTCGTGCACGTCGCGGAAATACTCCTGGGTATCGTGGCACAGCGGCGGCACTCGCCCGCCGTGCAGCTTGCCCACCGCTTCCATCAGGGGTGCCACCACGTGGCGCAAGACCATGACCTTGCGTTTCAATTGATACAGCCGTTCGATATTGTCGCGCTCGGTGCCACGGTCGAAGATGCGGTCCTCGATCAATTCCAGCTCCGATTCCAGCGCGTCGAGCACGGGAAAGTAACGGTCGACGACGGCGTCCATCAACGCGTACAGCACGAAGGCCGAGCCCTGGCGCAGCAGATGCGGTTCGCGCTCGGCACGCGCGCGCACGCCCAGGAAACCTTGCGAGCTGTTGCTGCGCGACGAAAGCACGTAATTGGCACCGACAAAGATGTCGACTTCGCCCAGCACCAGTTCATTCTCGACCATTTCCACGGTTTTCACCACGGCAAACAGGGAATCGCCGTATTCCTCGATCTTCGGGCGCTGGTGACCGCGCTGCGCGTCTTCTACCGCCAGTTCGTGCAGGCAAAACTCGTGCTGCATCTGTTTCAGCTCGTCCGGCGTGGCGTCGAGCAGGGCCACCCAGACGAAGCAATCGGGGCGCTCGACGTAATCGCTGATATCGTCGATCGGCAAGTCGGCCAGTTTTTTGCCATCCTGGTAGGCCACGCAGTTTATGAGCATACAGTTCCACAATCAAATGAAGACCGGACGAAACAGTCCGGCAGGCGTCAGCTTACCTTATCGCCTGCTGTGGGTGTTGTGGCGTGCAAGGAACACCGCAAGAAAAAGCGGACGGGAGAGTCCCCGTCCGGCAAGGCGTCAATCGTCCTTGGCGCCGTCGATGCCCAGTTCCGATATCTTGCGGGTGATGGTGTTGCGGCCGATGCCCAGGCGCACGGCGGCGTCGTTCTTGCGCCCGTGCGTATGCTTGAGCGCCGTCTTGATCAGGGCCGATTCGAATTGCCGCCCCAGCACGGCCATGACTTCCTGCTGTCCCGCGCCCAGCATGCCGGCCGCCTGCAATTCCAGCAAGCCGATCCATCCCGGCGGCGCGCCGTTGACGGGCGCGGCCGCTTCGAAGACCTGGCCGCCCTGCTGGTGAGCAACAGCTGGCGACGCAGCCTCGCCCGCCGCGGCGGTGGTGGCGGCGCCATCGCCCTGCCCCTGCGTCAATTCCAGCGGCAAGTCCTTGATTTCCACCGTCTGGCCCGGCGCCATGACGGTGATCCAGTTGCACAGGTTTTCCAGCTGGCGCACATTGCCGGGCAAATCGAGGCTGCTGAGGAACTGCATCGTCGGTTCGCTCATGCGTTTGGCTTCCACGCCCAACTGGCGCGCACTCTGCACCAGGAAGTGGCGCACCAGGATGGGGATATCCTCGCGCCGCTCCCGCAAACTGGGCAGGCGCAGGCGGATCACATTCAGGCGGTGATACAAGTCTTCGCGGAACAGGCCGTCGCGCACGCGCTGCTCGAGGTTCTGGTGCGTGGCCGTAATGACGCGCACGTTCGCCTTCATGGGCTGATGGCCGCCGACGCGATAGAAATGGCCGTCGGACAGCACGCGCAGCAAACGCGTCTGCAGGTCGAACGGCATGTCGCCGATTTCATCGAGGAACAGGGTGCCGTTCTCGGCCTGCTCGAAGCGGCCCCGGCGGGTCGTTTGCGCGCCCGTAAACGCGCCGCGTTCATGGCCGAACAGTTCGGACTCGAGCAAATCCTTGGGGATCGCCGCCGTGTTCAGGGCGATGAAGGGCTGCGCCGCGCGCGGGCTGTGCTTGTGCAGCGCGCGCGCCACGAGTTCCTTGCCGGAACCGGATTCGCCCGTGATGAGCACCGTCACATTCGATTGCGACAAACGGCCGATGGCGCGGAAGACTTCCTGCATGGCCGGCGCCTGGCCAAGGATTTCCGGCGTTTCCGACGGGCCCGATTCGACGCTGGTCTCGCGCAGGCTTTCTTCCAGCGCGCGGCGGATCAGCTCGACAGCCTTGTCGATGTCAAACGGCTTGGCCAGGTATTCGAAGGCGCCGCCCTGGAAGGCCGCGACGGCCGAATCGAGGTCGGAAAAGGCGGTAATAATGATGACCGGCAAGCCGGGAAAGCGCGACTTGACCGTTTGCAGCAACTCCAGGCCGGACGCGCCCGGCATGCGGATGTCCGACACGAGCACTTGCGGCGTGTCAAATTCCAGCGCGGCGATGGCGTCGCGCGCATTGGCAAAACTCTTGGTGGCGAGATTTTCCCGCGCCAGGGCTTTTTCCAGCACCCAGCGGATTGATTCGTCGTCGTCAACTATCCAGATTGGCTTCATTAGTGTGTGCGTCCCGCAATGGATTTCATGGGTGGGATACTGCCTCGCTTATGGCAAGGGGAGAACGATCCTGAAATCGGTGTATCCAGGCCGGCTTTCGCACTCGATCACGCCCAGGTGCTGTTGCACGAAGGTTTGCGCCAAGGTGAGCCCCAGACCGCTGCCGCCTTCCCTGCCCGACACCAGCGGGTAGAAAATCCGGTCGCGGATCTGGGGTGCGATGCCCGGTCCATTGTCAATGATATGCAAGTCTAATGCCAGGTTGTAGCGGACCTTGGCCAGGGTCACCTGGCGCGCCACGCGCGTCTTGAAAATCAGCTCCGCATCGCCCGCTTCGATGCGCTCGGCCAGCGCCTGCGCCGCGTTATGCGCAATGTTGAGCACGGTCTGTATCAGTTGCTCCTTGTCGCCGCGAAACTCGGGGATCGAGGCGTCGTAATCGCGCGAAATGGTCAGTCCGCTGGGAAACTCGGCCAGGATCAGGCTGCGCACCCGTTCGCACACTTCATGGATATTCACGTCGCCCACGATGTGCGGGCGGCGGTGCGGCGCCAGCAGGCGGTCGACCAGCGTCTGCAGGCGGTCCGCTTCCTTGATGATGACTTGCGTGTATTCGCGCAATTCGCTCAGGTGCAGGGCCGGCAATTCCAGCTCCAGCAGCTGGGCCGCGCCGCGGATGCCGCCCAGCGGGTTCTTGATTTCATGCGCCAGGTTGCGGATCAGCTCCTTGTTGACCTGGCTCTGGTCGAGGATGCGCTCCTCGCGGTCGAGTTTTAATTGCTGCACATTTTCGCGCAGTTCGATCAGCACGCCGTCGCGCGGTGCGTCGAGGGCGCTGACGATGCTGTGCACGCGCAGCGGCTCGCGCCCCAGGCGTTCCAGGCTCAGGTCCTGGCGCAAATCGGAAAATTTATGTTCGAGCGCCTGCGCGCAGATGCCGGCCAGCTCCTCGGGATTGAGGAACAGCGCCATCAGTTTTTGCCGCGACAGCGCCTTTAATGAGCTTTCCAGCAGGTTTTCCGCCGCCGCGTTGGCATAGCTGATGCGGCCGTCGCCGTCGAGCAGGATCACGGCCGAAGCGAGCAGATCAAGGCCTGCCAGGTGGGCCGGGCGGCTGGAATGGTTGTCTAGTGTCATGTGCTTTACCGAATATTCGCGATCTCGCGTTTCAGGGCCTCGACGTTCTGCTGCGTCCGGCTGATGTTGTCCTTCAGTTGCGCCACCCGTTCCTGATATTTCGCATAGTTACGCTCGTTGCCCTGGCGCTCGGGCTGCCCGCCGTTAAATTCCAGGCGCTGCGCCGCCAGTTTCTGCTCTTCGCTGCGCAATTCGTCCTGCAGGATCTGGCGCCGGTCCAGGTCGCGCGCGCGCTGCTCCGCACCATCGACCTTGGGAAACGCGCCGGCGGCAGGCGCCGCCGTGGCCACCGCCTGCGTGGCGGACCGGGCAGGCGCGCCGGCCAGCGGCGCCGTCTTGCGTGGCGGCTCCGTCAGGGCGCCCGGCAAATCGAGCAGCTGGCAATGCGCGCCGGCCCGCCTGTCCGTGTACGTCTTGTGTCCCTGCGCATCGGCGCACACATACAACTGCCCGTGCGCCTGTGCCGCCGCGCCCAGCAATCCTGCCATCAGCGCCATTCTGTAATGCTTGGTCAATCTCTACTCCTGTCGGCACATGCCGCATCGTTCCTGGGCCGACTATACAACAACGCACTGTGGCGCCATAACAAAAAACGCGGGCAAGACCATCGCCTCACCCGCGTTTTTTTATTCACTACCGGCACGTTGCCGGCGTGGCGCCATTACAGCGAGTAGTACATGTCGAACTCGGCAGGATGCGTGGTCATGCGCATGCGCTGCACGTCCTGCATTTTCAGTTCCAGGTAAGCGTCGATCATCGAATCGCTGAACACACCGCCGCGGGTCAGGAACTCGCGGTCCTTGTCCAGGGCTTCCAGTGCTTCTTCCAGCGAAGCGCACACGGTAGGGATCAGTGCGTCTTCTTCCGGCGGCAGATGGTACAGATCTTTCGAGGCGGCTTCGCCCGGATGGATCTTGTTGGCAACGCCGTCCAGGCCGGCCATCAGCAGTGCGGCGAAGCACAGGTACGGGTTCGCCAGTGGATCCGGGAAGCGCGCTTCGACGCGGCGGCCTTTTGGATTGGCCACGTGCGGGATACGGATCGAGGCGGAACGGTTTTTCGCCGAGTACGCCAGTTTCACCGGCGCTTCGTAGCCTGGTACCAGACGCTTGTACGAGTTGGTGCCCGGATTGGTGATCGCGTTCAGTGCCTTGGCGTGCTTGATGATGCCGCCGATGTAGTACAGGGCGAAATCGGACAGGCCGGCATAGCCATCGCCAGCGAACAGGTTTTTGCCATCTTTCCATACGGATTGATGCACGTGCATGCCCGAACCGTTGTCGCCAACGATAGGTTTCGGCATGAAGGTGGCGGTCTTGCCATAGCTGTGCGCCACGTTCCACACCACGTATTTCAGGTTTTGCGTCCAGTCGGCGCGCTCGACCAGGGTCGAGAACTTGGTGCCGATTTCATTCTGACCGGCGCCGGCCACTTCGTGATGATGTACCTCAACCGGGATGCCCAGCGATTCCAGGATCAGGCACATTTCCGAACGCATGTCCTGGAAGCTGTCCACTGGCGGCACGGGGAAGTAGCCGCCCTTGACGGTAGGACGGTGGCCGCTGTTGCCGCCTTCGATATCCTTGCCGGTCGACCAGGAACCTTCGTCCGAACCGATCTTGACGAAGCAGCCCGACATGTCGATCTTCCAGCGCACGCTGTCGAAGATGAAGAATTCCGGCTCAGGGCCGAAGTAGGCGGTGTCGCCCATGCCCGACGATTTCAGGTAGGCTTCGGCGCGTTTCGCGATCGAGCGCGGGTCGCGGTCGTAGCCCTTGCCGTCCGACGGTTCGATCACGTCGCACTGCATGAACAGGGTCGTTTCTTCCATGAACGGGTCGATATTGGCCGTGTTTGGATCCGGCAGCAAGATCATGTCGGACGCTTCGATACCTTTCCAGCCAGCGATCGAAGAACCGTCAAAGGCGTGGCCCGACTCGAATTTGTCCATGTCGAAGTGCGACACGGGAACCGTCACGTGCTGCTCTTTACCACGGGTATCAGCAAAGCGGAAATCAACGAATTTGACTTCGTTTTCTTCTACCATCTTCAAGACTTCTGCGGCTGTCATTGCCATGCGTATCTCCTAAATGAATGTGGGGTGAGCCGACCTTAGTGCGTCTGGGCTGATGAAGCGAAGCAAACATTGCGTGCCACCAAAACTCATAAGGATCATAGCAGATTCCATGCCAGCTCCAGAAGAGACCTGGCCGCCAGAGGCAAAAACCGGCTATCCCAATGAAAGTTTTCCCGCCCGCGATTTTCCTGCTGAGTTTGCATCAAATCAAGAATGCACTATGCAAGTGCAAAAAACGAATAACGCACCATTATCGTGCATTTTGTGCGGATTTCTGAAAAATGCCTCGTTGTGGTGCATGCGCCGTGCGCCGTGGTTTCCCGTTTGCGGGGCGCGGATGGCGCACTATAATCGACCATACCTGCCCACTTTCATCGAGGACGCCATGACTACCGCCGCCGACATCCTGACCACCGCCCGCAGCCGGGCCAATGAAGGTACGCCGTATGCCGGCGCCGTCACGCCGCAGGAAGCGTACGCGCTGCTGCAACTGGACGCAGCCGCCAAGCTCATCGACGTGCGCACGAACGCCGAGCGCGACTGGGTAGGCCGGGTCGACATCGCCGATACCCAGCATGGTGCGGTGCAGTGGGCCACCTACCCGGGCGGCGTGCCGAATCCCGATTTCCTCGCGCAGCTGGCGGCCCAGGCCGGCAAAGACGAGGTGCTGCTGTTCCTGTGCCGCTCGGGCGTGCGTTCGCGCCATGCCGCCAAGCTGGCCACCGAGCACGGCTATATCAACTGCTTCGACATCCTTGAAGGGTTTGAAGGCGACAAGGATGCGGACGGCCACCGCAAGCAGATCGGCGGCTGGTGCAAGGCCGGGCTGCCGTGGCTGGGCGCCTGACGCTGGCCGCCTGACTATCTGAACAGTGTTTGATCTGGCGGGCCACGCGATGGCCCGTCATCGACTACAACCATCCATGCGCGCCCGATTTTTTCAACTGCGGCGCAAATTCTCCTTGAAGAAATGTACCTTATATAGTACAACGTAGAGGTGCGTCATGGATGCTTCCGGCTTGCGGCAGATTACCCTGCTGTTCTATGCGAACGGCAATGGCGGCGAACCCGTGCGCGACTGGCTCAAGTCCTTGCCGCTTGAAGAGCGCCATGTGATCGGGCAAGACTTGATGCATGCGCAATGGCGCTGGCCCGTGGGCATGCCCCTGTGCCGGCATCTCGGGCACGGCTTGTCGGAAGTGCGCAGCAGCTTGCCCGGCAACCGCATTGCGCGCGTGCTGATCTGCCATCACGGCGATTGCCTGGTGGCGCTGCACGGCTTTATCAAGAAAACCCGGACGACGCCGGAAGACGACCTGGCGCTGGCCCGCAAACGCTACAAGGAACTGACATGAACGCCACCGCTCCCCATCTCGGCAGCAGCCTCGACGACTTTTTAAAAGAAGAAGGCATCTTCGAGCAAACGCAAACCCGCGCCATCAAGGAAGTGATCGCCTGGCAACTGACGCAGGCGATGCAGGAGCAATCGCTGTCGAAGACGCGCATGGCGGACCTGCTGCAGACGAGCCGCTCGCAGCTCGACCGCCTGCTCGACCCCAGCAGCGACGTGACGCTCTCCACCTTGGAGCGGGCCGCCGCGCTGCTTGGACGCAAGCTGTCGGTCACCCTCGTTTAAGCGACTTAAGCGCTCAGGCCGCCTCGCCTGCCTCTGGATGCTCGCCCATCAGGGTCAATATGCGCTTGCGCACGAAATTGATATGGCTGCGCAAGCCATACAGGCCATCGGCAAACGACAGGGGAATCGAGATCTGGTTGACCATGTCCTCGATCTGGTCCAGCCGCTTCAATTGCTCCGCATACACGTGCGCGCGCTGCGCTTGCGGCACGTCTTCCAGCGCCTGCTCCACCGTGCGCAACTGGCCGTACCAGCGGTACACGCGCGAGCGGATGCGCCACACGTACAGGGGCGGCACCACGCGCGACAGGGGCAGGATCAAAGCGCCGAGCGCCACCACCAGCACCCACATGCGGTCGAAGAAATTAGCCAGCCAGAAACTCATATAGCGCTGCAGCACGGGCGCGCCATCCTTGTAGAATTTCAACGCTTCGGGCGCGACAGGAATTTCCGTGTAGCGCGCGGACGGGAATTGCCCCTGCTGCTGGAACCAGCCCGTGCCGCCATGGATGCCTGCCGCCGCCTGCACGAACAGGTCGACGAGGGCCGGATGCAAGTCTTCGCGCGCAACCAGGGTGGCGGTCGGCGCGATCAGATGATAATCCTGCGCCGGGATGTTTTTGCCCAGGTCGACTATGCCGCGCGGCAAGACGACATGCGTGAGGAAAGGCAGGCGCCGCGTGTACGCCTCCGCCTGCGAAAAATCAAACAGCTTGATGCCCGGCGTCTGCAGCAGCATCTGGATCAGCGGCGCTTCCGGCGCCGAGCTGAACACAAGACCGTCGATGCGCCCTTCCAGCAGCTCCACCGTGGCGGGCGTGTTTTGCAAGGCACTGACCGTCAGCTCGCTCGCTTCCACGCCATTCACGGACAGCAACTGCCGGAACAGGCTGGGCACGCCCGTGCCTTCCGGCCCCAGGTTGATCTTCATGCCCTTCAATTGCGTCAGTTCCGTCACCGCCTTGTCTTCGCGCAAGAACAGCCAGACGGGTTCCGTAAACAGGCTGCCCAGGGAGATGAGGCCATGGCGCTCGGCATCAGCGTGTTCCGTCGAGCCGCTTTGCACGAAGGCGATATCGGTCTTGCCCGCGTTCAGGCGCTGCAGGTTTTCCTGCGAACCCAGCGATGGCTGCAAGGTCACCTTGATGCCGTGCCTGGCCAGGGTAGCCGCGTATTTCTTGCCGAACTCTTCATACGCGCTATTGTCCTGCCCCGTCGACAGGCTCACCTGGCGCGGCGGCGCCGGGTCGACCAGCCAGTAAGCAAGCGCGCAGAATGCGCCGACGAGCAGCAGGGTGGGACCGGCAGTGGCGAGGAAATCGCGCACGGAAAAGCGGCTGAACGCGAGAATTTTGGACATGTGGTGGCGCATAGGTTTCATGGGTGGCTACGATGCCAAGAAAAGCCCAACTATGCAAGGCACTTTCACATGCGCGGCCTGGCCATTTCCGCTACAGTGGCAGATCGATCACCTACCCTCTGGAGCCCCGCATGCTGAAAATTCTTGGAAAAGCCGCCTCGATCAATGTCCGCAAAGTCCTGTGGACGTGCGACGAACTCGACCTGCCCTACGAACGCGAAGACTGGGGCAGCGGCTTTCGCAGTACCGACGACCCGGCTTTCCTGACCCTGAACCCGAACGCCATGGTGCCCGTGCTGGTTGACGGCGACCTGGTGCTGTGGGAATCGAACACGATCTGCCGCTACCTGTGCGCCCAGGCGGGCCGCGACGACTTGCTTCCAAGCACGCCACGCGCCCGCGCGGAAGTGGAAAAATGGATGGATTGGCAGATGGGCGATTTGAACAACAGCTGGCGCTACGCCTTCATGTCGCTGGTGCGCCACAGCCCGGCCCACCAGGATGCGGCGCAGCTGGCAGCCGGTATTGCCGGATGGAACAAGATGATGGGCGTGCTGGAACAGCAGCTGCAGCGTACGGGCGCCTTCGTGTGCGGCGAAGCGTTCACCCTGGCCGATATCGTGCTGGGCCTGTCCGTCAAGCGCTGGCTGATGGCTCCGATGCAGCGCCCCGATTATCCGGCCATCGCCGCCTATCACGCGCGCCTGGAAGATAAAACGGCCGCGTTTGCCGGCTAGCAAGAAAAAACGCCAGCATGGAAGCTGGCATTTTGCTCAATCCGCATACTGCCGGTTAATTCGTGCACTGCCTGGCCACACCATCGGCCGGCGCGGGCGGTTCGATCAGCGGCATCAAGCTCGGCGCCAGCGACACCAGCAATTGCACGGGCAAGGCGCTGGTGAAATCGTAGTTCTTCGATTCCGGTCCGCGCACATACGCCGTCATGCTGCCGTAGAAGCGCTCGCCGATATTGAAGACGAACGTGGCCGAGCGGTTCACATAGCGCGACTCGATCAGGCGGCCGCCGGCGCCATACACGTCGAAACGCTGGTCGCCCGTACCCGTCTTGCCGCCCATCGGGATCGGCACGCCGTCGGCGCCGACGAATGCCGTCTTCGCCCGTTTCGCCGTACCGTCCGACACGACTTCGCGGATGGCCTTGGCGACGGCCTTGGCCACGTCCGGCGACAACACTTGCTCCGCCTCCACCTTGCTGCCCCGCTTGACCATGGTGTCGTACGGCGTGTTGGCGGCGAAATGCATGGAATCGATGCGCACGCTCGGCTTGCGCACGCCATCGTTGATGATGATGCCCATCAATTCGGCCAGCGCGGCGGGACGGTCGGCCGACGCGCCCAAGGTGGTCGCATACGACGGCACCAGCGAATCAAACGGGTAGCCCATCTTCTTCCACTGGCGGTGGATTTCCAGGAAGCCTTCCACTTCCAGCAAGTTGGCGATGCGGCGGTCCTGCGCATGCTTGCGGTGCGTGTTGAACAGCCATTTGTAGACTTCCTGGCGTTCCTTTTCGCTGGCCGCCACCATCTGCGTCAGGGTGGAACCTTCATGCTGGCGCAGATACGCCACCATCCACAGTTCCAGCGGATGCACATTGGCCAGATAACCGCGGTCGGCCAAGGACCAGTTTTCCATCGCGTACTGCTGGTACATCTTGGCGACGCGCTCGGGCGGCACTTCGTTTTGCGACGGCAGGTTGGCGTTGAGGAAATCGCCGAATTCCGCCACCGTGCCCTTCGGGTTGACGGTGCGGAAGATATTCGCCAGGCGCACGGGCGTCGGGCGGATGCTGGCCAATAAAATCTTTTCCTGCTCGTCAACGCTCTTGCCGCGGTACTTCTGATAGAAGCGGTGCAGGAATTCGCGCCCTTCCTTGTCGGCAAAGCGGCTCAGGTACTGCGCACGGCGCGGATCGTCCGCGTCCGCCAGCAACGAGGCCGAAGAATCGGGGCGCGAGAACATGTAGTAGCGGGCCACGTCGCGCATCAGGCGCACGAACACCAGGTTGGTCGACTGGCGCAGCGCCTGCTGCACCGTCATGATGCGGCTGTCGTCGAGCTTGGAGAAGTTGCCGAAATGGTGCAAGCCGCCGCCCGTGAAGAAGCCTTCGCCCGGGTTGCCCGAATATTTGCGTTCCATGGCGGCCGCCAGCATGGCCGGCAGGTTGCGCGCTTCGCCGAGCGGCAATGGTTTCAGATAGGCAATCGCCCACTGCGACAGCATGTCCTTGGGATCGACGGCGATTTTGCCCAGCTCGGCGGCGCCCATGCCGCTGTAGCGCTGGTGCAACTGGTCGATGATGTCCAGGTACGTGACCAGGGTGCGCAGCTTGGCCGTGGAACCGAGGTCCAGCTTGGCGCCTTCGTTGATGTCGAGCGGCTGGTCAAAGTTATCCGTTTGCACGCGCAGCAAGTTGGCCTGCTCGCCCTTTTGCAGCAAGGTAAAACTGTAGACTACGTTGGCGGGGTCGCCATTGCCCAGCATGCCTTTGCCCGTCAGGCCCGCCGCTTTCGCCACTTCCGGGTCGCGCAGCTCGCGCAAGACCTTGGTGACGGCGTTTTGCGCCTGCGCGTCGAGCGTGCTGACCACTTTCAGGTCGAGGCGGTCGAGGTTGTACAAACGCGGATCGCCGAGCATGGTGGCCAGGTGGTTGCGCACGGCATTCGAGGCCTTGCGCGTAACGAACGAGGTCGATGCTTCCGATTGCACGCCGGACGCCGTCGACGGACGCAGCTTCTCGGCGATGGCCGCATCGCGCAGCTGCGGTGAAATCACGCCCGCCTGCGCTAGCAAACGCAGATGGCTGTTGGTCAATTCTTCCAGGTCGGCGCCGCCGGCCACCAGATAATGGGAAGGACGGCGCTGCGCGATCAGCAGGCTCAGCGCCTGCTTGTAGGCCAGCGCGCTGCCCGGCTGGTCCATTTTTCCACTAAGCAAAGTTTTCACTTCGGCAAACGGACGGCCATACCAGACCCACATGCCGTCGCCGATGCCGTTGACTTCGCCAAAGCCGCTCTTTGCCGACAGCGGCACGGTATTGAGGTAATTGACGACGATCTTGCGCCGCGCTTCCATGGTGTTTTCGCCATCCTGGTATGAGCGCAGGCTGGCCGAAATCATCTGCAGCAGCTTGTCCTGCATGGAACTGGTGCGCCCGTCTTCCGAATGCCGGTATTTTTCGATCTGCGTGGCCAGCGTGCTGCCGCCGCCGCCGCGGTGGCCGCCGAACAGGTTCAGCGCCTTGTCGAGAATCGCCTTGCTCAGACGGTCCCATTCCACGGCGGGATTGCGCTTGGGCGTGCCCGGGTCGAGCAATTCGCGGTTTTCGATGAACAGCAGGCTTTGCACGAGCGCGGGCGGCGCTTCGGCAAAGCCGTCGAACATGCGCTCGGGATAGCTGGCCGCGAACAGCGGCGCGGCGCGGCAATCGAGGATGGTCAGCCCGGCGCGATTTTTCTCGTGATAGGTGGCAAAGATGCCACGGTCGACCAGCTGCACCATTTTCGGCGACATGCGCGCCTGCGCCGTGACGGCGTAGTCGCGCGCATTGAGTTTGGTGATGAAGTCGGGCAAGCTGGCATAGCCGAGCCGCTCGTCATACGGGCCGTGCTGCGGATAGCGGATGGCGCCCGCCGGTGCAGGGCCGGGCTCGACCTTGAACGCCAGTTGGCGGTCCAGGCGCGTGAAAAACTCTGCCTGCAGGGCCGACGTGCGCACTTCGCGCATGACGAACCACGCCACGCCGGCGATCAGCGCCAGCACGATGATGGCAAAGATCGGCCAGATGCGCGAACGGCGCTTCTTCGGCGGGCTCGCCGGCGGCGGCGCCTCGGGAGCTGGATCAGAGGGGGGCCGCTCTTGCGCGGCCAGATTGACGCCTGTGTCTTTCATGGGATGCTGGGGTAAGGTTGGGTTTGGACGGCGCGGAAAAGGCGGCAACGATGCCGCTCCGCGCAGGATAAGACGAGGGCCAGCCAGGGCCGGTCACAACAAAACTTGCTTAACATGATGTCCATACCGGTGAATCAAAAAAACACGCTACTGCACAGGCAGGCGACCGCGCGTTCGACACGCAAGGCCCCTGTTCACCATTCCACCACATCGGCATGAAAACGACTGACGAGCGCGCACAAAAATCTTGCTTCATTGAAGATTTTCGCAAAAAAACAACGTCTTGGAACGTACGCTGGCGTACATAGATGCATGGCGGGCTGGACGCCAGCGAAAAAGCCGCCGGCGCCGGGCTGGCTGCATCTCAGATGGTGGTGTATTCCGCCTGCAAGGTATCGAGTGCGGCGCGCATCTCGGCAAAGGCAGCCGCCGCTTGCGCGGGTTCGCCCTTGACGCCCAGTTCGATATGCCGGCGCGTCTGCGCATCGCCCACGCTGGGCAGGCTGAACACCTTGATCAGCGGAAACTCCGCTTCCAGGCGCACCATCAGCGGCGTGAGCAAGGATTCGGCCGTTTCATACACGAGCAAGGCATGTTCCGCGTGCGGCACCTGGTTGAACAGGTGGGCGTAATGCGTATCGAGCACCCATTCGATCATGGGCCAGGACATGACGGGAAAGCCCGGCACGAAATAATGTTCGCGCACGGCAAAACCGGCAATCTTGTTGTACGGATTCGGAATCAGCTCGGCGCCCTGCACGAATTCCGCCATTTTCAGGCGGTGCAGGTTTTCCGGCGAGTTCAAATCGGCCGGCACGCCCGCCTCCTCGCCCATTTCCGTGATCCGTTGCTGGATATTGAGCTTGCCCTGTGGATGCAGCACCAGCGGCAAGCCCAGCGCATCGGCGGCCGCCTGGCGCGTATGGTCGTCCGGCGTGGCGCCGATGCCGCCAAAGCTGAAGACGATGTCGCCGCTGGCAAAGCTGCGCTGGAGCAAGGCGACCAGGCGGGCCGGCTCGTCGCCCACGTATTCCGCCCAACTCAGCTGCAAGCCGCGCTGCTTGAGCATGCTCACGACTTTCGGAAAATGCTGGTCCGTGCGCTTGCCCGACAGGATTTCGTCGCCAATGATGATCAATCCGATAGCCATGAAACTCCCTCGTAGAATGCAATAAAAATACTCAAGCGTCCGCCGGCGCCACGTCGGTCATGCCGCGTACGCCCCGCAAACGCGCCAGTGCTTCCAGGCAGTAATACTGGAACCACAGACCCGTAAAGATAAAGATCAAGACATACAGCCAGATGGCGAACGCCGCCAGGAAGGGGAAGAACACCACCGACATCACGCCGCCCATCCACAGCATGCCCGGCACGGCGCCGGCCGCGCCGGAGACCATGCCGATGGCCAGCAGCGGCCAGCGCTGCGTGCGCATGATGGCGTGGCGCTCTTCCACGCTGGCGTAATCGGCCATGGCGTCATACGCCATCACGCGGTAGGTCAGCCAGCCCCACAGCACGGCTTGCCCCACCAGCGCGGCCGGCGGAAACGCGTACAGGGGCAGCATGAGCACCCAGACGATGATGAACAGCAGGAACGTCGCCAGCGAGGTGGCGACGCTGCCCAGCATGCTGCCGCCATGCTTCTTTTCCAGCTGCGGAAAATGCCGCCCGCCGATATGCCGGCCGATGGCCGGCATGGCGAACAGGCCAATGAAGATCAGCGCCGTCAAGATCATCAGCGGCAACAGCATGAACATGGCGATCAGGGGCACGATCACGGCTTTCAGCATGCCCAGGCCAAAGGTGGCCAACACCTGGCCGCTGGTGCGGAAGAAGTCATATTGCGTAAACAGCGCATGCAGGCCGTCGATCAGCGGCTGTAAGCCCACATACAGCAGGGCGCCCCACAGGATCAGCGACAGGATGAACGGCGCTATGCTCAACAGCAATATCCTGCCGTGCAATTGCGACAGGAAGGCACGGCCATACGAATTCAGCACATTACGCATCAACGGCGTCCTTTTCGTTTGATTCTTGCAAATTCCACCATGCGGCGCACGCCCAGCCATTGCTGCTGCCAGAAGCCGCGGCCATAGTTGCGCCCGGGCCGGCCCACGCCATGGCTGTCGATGCGGGCCAGCTGGTCGCGCACGCCCGTGCGCGCATAGCCGGCCGAGAAATTCGCGGTGCCCAGCAGCATATCCCAAATCGGCAGCACCACGCCGAAGTTGCAGCCCCCCATGCTGCCCTTGCCTTTCGACTCGTGCCCCACGCCGATCGCATGGTGCGTGCGGTGGAAACGGGGCGAGATCAGCAGCCGCTCGCCGATGCGGCCGAAGTGTATCCTCACATTCGCATGCTGCAAGCTTTGCAAAATACGCGAAATCGACACCAGCAGCACATATTGCCCTGGCGGCACGCCGATACCGAGCGCCACCAGCGCCATCACCACGTCGCGCAGGAAGTCGTCGAGCAGGTGGTTGCGGTCATCGCTCCACAAATTCATGTTTTGCTGGCTGTGATGCAGGCTGTGCAAGCCCCACCACCAGCCGAAATGGTGCGAGGCACGGTGGTAGCAATAGTCGACGAAGTCCAGTATCACAAAATAAATGATAAAACTGACTAAGGGACTGATGCCGGGCAACAGCGATTCCAGGTTCAATGGATGGATATTGTCGAAACGCAAGGCGCCTGCCAAGGCATCCATCAGCGGATCGAGCGTAAAGAACACCACGACAGAAAACAGGCCGATGCGGTGCAGCACCGTGTAGATGAAGTCGTTCCAGCGGGCGCGCGGGTCCGTGATCTTTTGCGCGGGAATCAGGGCTTCGAGCGGGCGCAGCACGAGGAACAGCAGCACCAGTTCGCACAGGCCGATCAGCAGCCATTCCGTGCCCTCGAATGCTTCTTCCGTAAATTCGCCAAAGCCCAGGTGATAGACGAGGGGATTCACCACAGTCTGGAACAGCCAGCCTTGCGCCACGCCAAACGCATCGACCACGGCGTCGATCATCGGGGTGACGAAACTGACGATGTCGGCGGCGATCATGGCTGGCCCTTCTTCCGCGCGTAGGCAGGATGCTCGCGCAGGGTGGCAAAACAGAAACCCTTGTCTTGCAGGCCGGAAATCAAGGCATCGAGGTTGGCGGGCGCCCATGCATCTTTGCGCGACCAGATGCCCATGTGCGCAATGAAAATGTCGCCGCTGCGCAAGTTCGCCAGCGCTTTCTTCAGCAGCATGGCGTTTGGATACTTATCGCTAGGCAATTCATCGCCGGAATACCCCGCCGGCGCCCAGCCCGCATGCTGGTAGCCGCAAGCGCTGCCGGCCGCCAGGGTGCGCGGCGATGTGTAGCCGCCCGGCGCGCGCCAGAACGGGTCGAGCTTGTGTCCGGTCAGTTCCTGAAAGCGTGTATCGACGCGGCGCAATTCCTCGCAGAACTGCTGATCCGTCACCGACGCCAGCTTGCCGCCGTCCTTGCCGAACTGGGGCTTGACCTGGATCAAGCCGTTGGCCAGATCCTTCTTCCAGTACACATGGTCGAACGTATGCGTGCCGAACGCATGGCCTTCGGCGACCCGGGCTTTCCAGTACGGTGCCCACGACGGATCGAGCGAATAGTCGCCGCGCGTCGTCTTTTCATTGGCCAGGAAGAACGTGGCTTTGATCTGGCGCTTGTTCAGCACGTCGGCGATCAGTTGCGCTTGCGACTGGCTGCCCGTGTCGAACGTCATGTAGATCGTACCCTTGCAGGCGGCCGGCGCTGATGCTGCGGCTGGTGCAGCGGCGGCAGGTGCGGCGGCATGCGCGGGCGTCAGCATGGTGCCGGCGCACAGCAGCACGGCGGGCACATGGCCCGCGGAAATCAGGCGTTTCATCATCACACCCGTCATCACATGCGCGGCGAGTGCGTGGCGAAATACACGCCATGGGGCGAGCGGCCCACGGGGATCGTCTTGATCACCTTGCGCGTGGTCAAATCGATCACGGCCACTTTCTTGATCCAGCGCAGGGTGACCCACATGGTCTTGCCATCTGGCGTGATTTCCATGCAGTCCGGGCCGCCAGGCACGTTGATGATGCCCACGTTTTCCAGGGTTTGCTGGTCGATGATGTTGATCGTGTTCGACACGCGATTCGACACGAACGTCATGCGGTTGTCACCGAGCGCGCGGAAATTATGCGTGCCGGCGCCCGCCTTGATGCGCTTGACGGTCTTTTGCGTGCGCCAGTCGATCACTTCCACGTAATCGCTGCCCATGATGCCCACCAGCAAATGCTTGCCATCAGGCGTCATCGTGATGCCGGCCGGCGCCGGGCCGACGGGCATGGTCCATTTCACCGTCTGCGTGGCCAGGTCGATGGCGCTGACCTGGTTGCTGCCCTGCTGCGTGATAAAAGCCATGGTGCTGTCGGCCGTGAAGGCCATGTGGCTGGGCAGCTTCGGCAGCGCGATGCGCTTGGCCAGGGTCAGGTTCTTGCCGTCGTAGCGGTACAGGTCGATGCGGTCCAGGCGCAGCGAGTTCGAGATGAACCACTTCTGGTCCGGCGAAAAGCCGATCTGGTAGGGATCGAGGATGTTGCTGATGCGGCGCTGGATCTGGCCCGACACGGGGTCGAGGAAGATCAGTTCGTTGCCGACGGAGCTGGCGACGATCAGCGACTTGCCGTCCGGCGTCTCCATCAGGTGGTGCGGTTCCTTGCCGACGGCAAAGGTGGACAGGGGGGCGTAGGTTTTCTGGTCCAGCAGTTGCACCGTAGCATCACGGGAATTGAGTACCACCACCACTTCGGCTTGCGCCGTCGATATTGCGGAAACCAGGCACAGCGAGGAAAAAACAAGGCGGCGTAGACTGCGGAACATGGAAGAAATCACTGTTAAATACAAAACATGCATTTTACGTGGAACACCGTATTTATTGTGTGAAATCCCCCCTTAAATACAAGCCGTCGCCAAACCTCGTCGTAACTTCCCCATTTTCCCTGCAGCGGGCCTGGAATGGCGCTTTGCAACTCATTGCTCTACAATCTGAAGCTTTCATCGCCTACACAAGGATTATCATGACCACCACCACTACCGCTTCCGGCCTGCAATACATCGATACCGTCGTCGGCGAAGGCGCTGAAGCGCAAGCCGGCAACAATGTTGTCGTGCATTACACGGGCTGGCTGCAGAACGACGACGGCAGCGCCGGTTCGAAATTTGATTCGAGCAAGGACCGCAACGACCCATTCGAATTCCCGCTGGGCGCCGGCCGCGTCATCCAGGGCTGGGACGAAGGCGTGCAAGGCATGAAAGTGGGCGGCAAGCGCCAGCTGATCATCCCGGCAGCACTGGGCTATGGCGCACGCGGCGCCGGCGGCGTGATTCCACCGAACGCCACCCTGATTTTCGACGTCGAACTGCTGGGCGTATAAGAACAGACTCCACAGCGCTCGAGCGACTGTCCCTGGCGCCGCCCCTGTTCACGCAGCGGCGGCGTTTTTGTTTTGAGTGTGTCCTCTAATGCACGGCGCGCTTTTTTCACTATGATGTCAGGCACTGCAGCACGCACGGTGGCCACTCCGCCGCGCCTGCCGCACTTTTCCAGCGATTCCATCAGCACACAGGAGCCATCATGAGTTTACAAGAGCAATTCGACCAAGCGCAGCTCGATTCCAAGACCCTGTCCGAGCGTCCGGACAATATGACCTTGCTGAAAATCTATGCCTTGTTCAAGCAAGCATCGAGCGGCGACGCTACGGGCGAGCGCCCTGGCATGACCGACTTCGTCAACCGCGCCAAGTTCGACGCCTGGGCGGCCCTGGCCGGCACGTCGAAGGAAGATGCACAGCAACAATACATCGACCTGATCGAAGACTTGAAGGACTGATCATCCCCCTGCCCCGGCACAGCCCGGGGCAATGTTATTATTTCCGCATGACACCATCACCGATTTCCCTGGCCCATGCCGCCGACCTGCCCCGTTTGTTCGACGTCTGGCACCTGTCCGTACGCGCCACCCACGATTTCCTCGCCGACAGCGATATCGCTTTCCTCATGCCCTTCGTTCGCGATGAGCTGGCCAAAGTGACGGCCGAACGCCTGCTGCACGTGCTGCGCGATGCCGATGGCAGCGCTTACGCTTTCCTGTGCGTCGAGCACGCCAAGATCGAGATGCTGTTCGTGCATCCCGATCAACGCGGCAGCGGCGCCGGCCGCACGCTGGTCCAGTACGCCATCACGGCCTTGGGCGCCACGGCCGTCGACGTCAACGAGCACAACACGCAAGCGCACGGCTTTTACCGCCACCTGGGTTTTATCGAGGAAAGCCGCTCGGAATGCGACCCCTTTGGCAAGCCTTTCCCCATTTTGCACCTGAAACTGGCCGAAAACGGCTGAAAACTCACTAAAAACCACCAAAACAGGCCGCTAACGCAAAAGTGGCTACCAAACCGGTAGCCACTTTTTTTACGCCTGTATCAGCCGTAATTTACTTTTTTGCCGCCGCCAGCGCTTGCGCGATCCAGCCGTCAAACTTTTGCTGGTGATACTTGATCCAGCCGGCCGTATGGCGCGCGATATCGGCTTGCGTGTTTTCGCCGCGGCGCATGCGCTCATTCTGCGCATTGATGTCCGCCACGGGCAATTGCATCACTTCGAACAGCTTGGCCGCGGCCGGATTTTTCTGCGCCCAGGCCTTGTTCGATACGATGCGCGCCGTGTTGACGGCAAAGCCGTAATCGCTGCCATCGTCGAGGCGGGTGTTCACCTTGTCGGGATTGGCCGAGAACGGCACTTTCAGCCAGACCACGTCCTTGCCCGGCACCAGCACGCCGCTGACCCAGTACGGCGTCCACGTGTAGTACAGGATAGGCTCGCCGCGCTTGTAGCGGCCCAGGGTGTCGGCGATCAGGGCCGCATAGCTGCCCTGCACGTGCGTCACCGTTTCGCGCAGTTTGTACGCATCCATGTGGTTCTCGATCAGCGCTTCGCAGCCCCAGCCCGGGTTGCAGCCCGTCAAATCGGCCTTGCCGTCGCCATCGTGGTCGAACAGCTTGGCCAGGGTGGGATCGCGCAACTGGTCGATATTCGTGATGTTGTATTTCTCGGCAGTCGCCTTGTCGATCAGATAACCTTGCGCCGCAGGACCCGCATACTGGCCCGTGCGCGACAGCTTGGCGTCGCCGCCCGCATTGTTATAGAAATCCTTGTGCATCGGGTCCCAGTGCACGGCCATGAAGGTGGCGTCGCCGTTGGCGATGGCGATATGCGCGGTCGGGTATTCCACTTCCTTGATCGGCTGCACTTCGTAGCCGAGCTTTTCCAGGGCCTTGTCGACCAGCATGGTCTGGAAGGTTTCTTCCGCAATCGAGCTTTGCAGCGGCTGCACCTTGACGCCCTTGCCGGGCAGCGCGTCAGCCGTTGCGGCCGGCGCCTGCGCCATGGCCAGGCTGGTGGTCAGGGCCATGGCGGCGATGGCCAGGGCGGAAAACAGCTGGAACTTGCGTTGCGATTTTTGCGTCACTTTAAAATTGTCAATTTGATGCATGTAAATCCTTTCTTATTGTGCGTTGGCCAGCGTTGCTTGCTGTTCAACATTATTTTTCTCCGTGTTGCCGCGCACCAGGCGCAGCACGAAACCGGCGGGACCCGTCTGGTACCAGTGGCGCACGCCGCGGCGTGGCTGGCCCATCGCTTGCGTCAAGCGATCCAGGGTGATGGCCAGCAGCACGATACCGAGCCCCCCCACCGTTGCCAGGCCCATGTCCAGGCGGCCGATGCCGCGCAATACCATCTGGCCCAGGCCGCCCACGGCGATCATCGAAGCGATCACGACCATCGACAGCGACAGCATCAGCGACTGGTTGATACCGGCCATGATGGACGGCATGGCCAGCGGAAACTGCACGCGGGTCAACAACTGCCACGGCGAGGCACCGTAGGCGCGGGCCGCTTCGATCAGGTCGGGACGCACCTGGCGGATGCCGAGGTTGGTCAGGCGCACCAGCGGCGGCAGGGCAAAGATGATCGTGACGATCACGCCCGGCGCATTACCGATACCGAACAGCATCACCACCGGCACCAGGTAAACGAAGGCGGGCGTCGTCTGCATGGCATCGAGCAGGGGGCGCAGGATATTCTGTGCACGGTCGCTGCTGGCAAGGAAAATACCGAGCGGCAAGCCGATGGCCAGGCAGAAGGCCAGCGACGTCAACACCAGCGACAGGGTCGTCATGGCTTCCGGCCAGATGCCCAGCATCGACACGAGCAGCAGCGCCAGCACGGTGCCGATGGCCAGGGTGCGGCTCGTAAATTGCCAAGCCAGCAAGCCGATGATGGCGATCACCGTCAGCGACGGGGCCGCCAGCAGCACGCCTTCCACGCCGGACAGCACGCTGTCGATCGGCGCGCGCACGGCCTGGAAGAAGGGGCGAAAATGGGCCACGACCCAGCCCAGGCCCTGGTTGATCCAGCTTTCCAGCGGCAGCGAACCGTCGAAAATCTGCGTCAGATGAAAGCCGGCCGCATGTTCCGGCTGCACGGCGGGTGCGGCGGCGTCGAGCCAGGCGGTGCTGGCGTCGGTGGGCGGCGTCAGCGCCCAGGGATTGATCTGGGCGGCCTGTTCAACAACAGGTTCTACTGTGGAAACGGTGCTTGGGTTCATGCTTGTCCTTTCTGTTGTTGTTCGGCTATGGCTGGCGTGTCGCGGTCGAGGAACTTCAGCAAGGTCGTCTTGCTGATGGCGCCGCGGAAGCTGCCGTCATTGGCCACCACAGGGACGGCGTAAGGCAGTTGCGCCACCTGGCCGAACAGGCCGGCGACGGGCTCGTCTGCATCGATGGTCTGCACGTCGGGCAGATAGGCATGGGCCAGGCCCAGCGGGCCCACATGGCCGTCGAGCGCACTGCGCAGCGAATCGGCCGAGACGACGCCGAGGAACTTGCGCTGCGGATTGACGACATAGGCAAATGCGCGATCCTGCTCTTCCAGCATCGACAGCGCGGCACGCGAACCGCGGCTCGGCGATTCCGACACGACGATCTGGCTCTTGCGGGCAATATCGCTGGCCTTGAAGACGGCCGCCGCATCGACGCCGCGCACGAAGTTGCGCACGTAATCGTTGGCCGGCTTGCGCAGGATTTCTTCCGGCGTGCCCACTTGCACCACGTGGCCATCTTTCATGATGGCGACGCGGTCGCCGATGCGCATGGCTTCGTCGAGATCATGCGAAATGAAGACGATGGTGCGGCGCTTGATTTGCTGCAAACGCAGCAGTTCCGATTGCATTTCCGTACGAATAATCGGATCGAGCGCGGAAAACGCTTCATCCATCAGCAGGATCGATGGATCGCAGGCCAGCGCACGGGCCAGGCCCACGCGCTGCTGCATGCCGCCCGACAATTCGTCGGGATAGCTGGCGCCGTAGCCGTCCAGGCCCACCTGTTCCAGCGCTTGCTGGGCCAGCGCATGGCGCTCGGCCTTGGGCATGCCGGCCAGTTCCATGCCGAAGGCAGTGTTGTCGAGCACGGTAATTTGCGGCAGCAGCGCGAACGACTGGAACACCATGCTGATATCCTTGCGGCGCAGGGCGCGCAGCTGGGCGTCCGGCAAGGTATTGATGTCGTTGCCGTCGATCAGGATGCGGCCGGCGGTGGGCTCGATCAGGCGGTTCAGCATGCGCACCAGGGTCGACTTGCCCGAACCGGACAGGCCCATGATGACGAAAATCTCGCCCGCTTCAATGGTAAAGGTGGCGTCGAAGACGCCGATGGTGCAGTCGGTCTTGGCCAGGATGTCCTGCTTGCTGGCGCCCTGACGGACGAGTTCAAGTGCTTCTTCTGGCTTGTCGCCGAACACTTTGAACACATGGTCGATAATGATTTGTTTTGCCACGATGTGGTTCTCCCTCGATTTGACGAATGGATTGAAACCCAGCAAGCCTGCTAGCTTGCGGCGGGAATCAGCAAACCCTGTTGCGTCGGCTACGCCACGGCGCACAATGCGCACGGGAGCGACAGGAAACAGGGGGTGACACGCGTGTGACCAGCGGATGGCCAAAGCCGGTGCCGGGGTGCCGTGTGCGTGCTAAAAGAGGCTGTGGTTCAGGACTTTTAACAACGCTAGCGCCATGCAAATACATGGCACCAAATGTATTTGACCGAAAAAAATCGACCAAGCTACTTTTAAACTGGATGCGGGTGTAAAACCCGAAGAATTATTCACCACTCAGCGAGCGGAGAGTACTGCGAAGCAGAAGGTGAAACGCGGTGTAGCTGTTGTAAATATGACTCAAGTATAACGCAAAAAGCCATCAAAGTCCAATGGCTTTCCAAATAGAAATGTGCTAGCAATGTTCGCCAGCGTACAGTCGGACGTAAAAAAGGCGAAAAGCGACATGTTTTCATCGTCTTTTCGCCCATCGCCGCGACATGCTCCCTAGCACCAAACAGGGCGCCAGACAAGCGGGCCAAATGCCATCAAACTGCTTCGGTAAACACCTTGCGCATTTTCTCGGCAATCTTGCCTTCAATCGTGGAGGCGAAGGCGCTGAGCATGAAACCCAACTTGATTTGCAGTTGCGCCTGCTCTTTTTCCAGGGTCAGCGAACCATCGACGCCGCTGCGCTCGAAGCGCAGCACATCGCCATCCCAGGCGCACGCCAGGTCATATTCCTGGGCCAGCTTGTCGGCCACTTGCTGCGCCGCTTCGCGCGCCTTTGCTGCTGTCAGCTTATGTTGCTGAACTATATTTATATCCGCCATCAAACGATCCTTTTATTATAAAAACGGGGGCAATACGGCCAGCATCATACCAGCCGCCATGCGGCGGGCACGGCCGCAGCGGGCGCCGGACGGCCAAAAAAGCCCGTCCTTCCCGCGCATCGTTTGCGCGGAATCAAACCGGATGTGCCCAAGCGGGACGACTATTCCAGTTCCAGTTGCGCGTGTCTTGGAGAACTACCATGGACCAGAAAGTCATCGTGCCGGTCGAAGCCGTCCTGACCAAATGCGTGTCCCTGCCCGTCGGCTATGTCCCTACCCCCTCGGCGCCCTACCGCCAGCACCGCAAGAATGCGCAACTGACCTTGCAGCCGGGCCCGCCCCGCCTGACGGAGGCAACGGTGCGCAACCTGGCCGCCGTGCCCGTCGGTTCACGCGTGCTGATCTGGAAGCAAGATCCGTCCGTCAGCGACCTGGGCACCCGTAAAGCCTTTTTGCCCGGACTGATCCTGCAAGGCCCGCGCGACGCGCGCATCACGTTTGGCGAACCGGGCATCGCGCAAGTCAGCCCGAATGCCTTCGGCGACTTCATCGTCTCGCCCAACACCGACCAGTTCGACGCCGTGCACACGTTTGCCATCGTGCGCATGACGCTCACCATGTACCAGCGCGCGCTGGCCAGCAACGACACGGCGCCGCCCCTGCCCTGGCAATGGAATAGTGCCAGCAATACGGCACCGCTGCGCGTGTTCCCGCATGGCTTGCCCAATGTCATGAATGCGTATTACAGCCGCAGCGACAAGGCACTCAAGTTCGGCGACTTCATCCCCAGCGGCGCCACCGAGCGCGTCTACACCTGCCGCTCGCTCGACATCGTCTCGCATGAAACGGGGCACGCCGTGCTCGATGGCCTCAAGCCGAATTGGCTGCTCAGCAACAATCCGCCGCAAACGGGCGGCTTGCACGAATCGTTCGGCGACCTGACGGCCATCTTCCTGGCCCTGTCGCAGCTGGACCAGGTGGAAGCGGTGATCGCGCAAACGAAATCCGACCTGCACGACAAGACCTTCCTGGCCGACCTGGCGGAGCAGTTCGGCCTGGCCCTGGGCCGGCCGAATGGCTTGCGTAATGCCGACAATGACATCAAATTGTCGGAAGCGGGCACGGAAGTGCACGCCATCTCGCAAGTGTTTACGGGCGCCATCTACGACATCCTGGCCGACATCTTTGCCCACGAACGCCAGCCCCAGCTGGAAGACGACGCGGCCGTCCTGCACCGCTGCGGCGACTACCTGCGCAGCCTGGTCCTGCGCGCGCTGGTGGCATCGCCCGACCAGGCCGCCACCTATGCCGACGTGGCCGGCCACATGCTGACGATCGCCCAGGCGGATGGCAATGGCGCCTACCTGGACTTTATCCGCAACAGCTTTACCGTGCGCGAAGTGCTCAAGGCCAATGCCATGACGGAGGAGGGGCAAATGACGTTTGCCCCCGATATCGTCGACGAAGACGGCGCCGTGCAAGACCGGCGTGCCTGCTGCGGTACCATGAACCATGCGGAATACAGCGAATCGGACCAGTTGCTCGAAGCGGAGCGCGAAGCGCTGGCCGCTTGGTGCCGCAGTTACGGTCCCCGGTAAACAGTCCCATGCAAGGCAGCGCACCGGCGCGTCCGCTTCGGGCCAGCCGCAGCAGCGGCAGGCCATGACGCGGCCCACACCACCCACAACAGCAAGGAGCAGCATGAAAATTTCAGCCCGCAGCAGCGGCGGCTTTGCCGGCCTGAGCGAACAGTATGAGATCGATACGCAAGCCCATCCCGCGGGCCCCAGGCTGGAAGCGGCACTGGCCAGCAGCGGCTTTTTCACGCAGCCGCAGGCCACGGATGAACACGTGGGCGCCGATATTCCCCGCTGGCAGATCACCGTCGACGCGCCCACCGCGCGGCGCACCATCACGTTTGCCGAGGATGGCAGTGCTGAAAATGCACGATGGCAGCAATTGCTGGCGCAAATACGCGCCAGCGCCTGAGTGTTCCGGCACTTATTTGTGCCGATCTTGATTTGAGTAAAACAAAAACACCACACGGCAAGTCAGCACATCCCCCGCCCTGCCCCCTGCCGCATCGGGCGACTGTCGCGTTCTTGCCGCGTTCTTCATGGCAACGTCCCGGATAGTCGCTGAATTGCCCGCTCTGCGCGGCAATGACACTGCCAAAAAATGAATTTGCTTATATGTATTGTATATAAGCGGGATTTGTGAGAAATAGCGAATTGCCTTAAAATACAATGCTTTGCTTTAGTATGCGCCGCCGAGGTTCCTGCAGGCGCTACAGCACCTCCCCCAAATTGATAGGACTGTTATGACCCACGTTGTCACCGAATCCTGCATCGCCTGTCGCTATACCGACTGCGTCGATGTCTGCCCGGTAGATTGTTTCCGGGAAGGCCCGAACTTCCTGGCAATCGATCCGGACGAATGTATTGACTGCGCCGTCTGCGTGGCAGAGTGCCCGGTGAACGCGATTTTCGCGGAAGAGGACGTGCCGGGCGACCAGCAAGCCTTCATCAAGATCAACGTCGATCTGGCCCGTAACTGGCCTTCGATCACCAAGACGAAGGCTGCCTTGCCGGAAGCGGAGCAATACAAGGACGTCAAGGACAAGCTCGACATGCTGGTGCGCTAAGCGCACGGCAGCTGCGGCGGCAATTCCGGCGGGGATGGATATTCTTCCCCGCAGGGGCGTGGCGGCAAAAAAACAGACAAAAAGCAGCGGAAACGCTGCTTTTTTTGCTTTTAAAGCATCGTTGCAGCTCTATCCACGTAACTGTGGCGCGCTGTCACAACTATGCGCAAACAGTGGACCTATGCGCGGTAAAGCACATTTTGTCCTCAACAAATATCGTAAAATTGGATTATGATATTTGAGCCGATATTGGCGCTTGGAATCAAACAAGGACTCTATATGCTTTACCAACTGCACGAACTGCAACGCTCTTTCCTCACTCCGGTGATGCAATGGGCAGACATGTCCTCCAAGTTATTTACCAACCCGGTTTCCCCTCTGGCCCACACCCCGTTTTCGCAACGCATCGCAGCCGGCTACGAGCTGATGTACCGCCTTGGCAAAGACTACGAAAAACCGCAATTCGACATCAAATCCGTTCTCGTCCAGGGCGAGAGCGTCGACATACGCGAACACGTTGTCGTGACAAAACCGTTTTGCCGCCTGATTCACTTCAAAAAAGAAGCCACTGGCTTGCAACAGCCCAAAGTTTTGCTGGTTGCCCCCCTGTCCGGTCACCACTCGACCCTGCTGCGCGATACCGTGCGCGGCTTGCTGGCCGAGCACGATGTCTACATCACCGACTGGACGGACGCGCGCATGGTACCGCTGACGGAAGGCCCGTTCCACCTCGATGACTACATTTATTATGTGCAAGAATTCATCCGCCTGCTGGCGCCTGATTTGCACGTGATTTCCGTCTGTCAACCGACCGTGCCCGTGCTGGCCGCCATCTCGCTGATGGCGACGGCAAAAGATCCGCACATGCCGAAAACCATGACGATGATGGGCGGCCCGATCGACCCGCGCCGCTCGCCCACGCAAGTAAACAACCTGGCGACGGAAAAGAAATTCTCGTGGTTTGAAAACACCGTGATCTACGCGGTGCCGCCGAACTACCCGGGCTTTGGCCGCAAGGTGTATCCGGGCTTCCTGCAGCACGCCGGCTTCATCGCCATGAACCCGGGCCGCCACGCGCAAAGCCACCGCGAGTTCTACATGCACCTGGTGACGGGCGATGACGAGCCGGCGGAAGGCCACCGCCAGTTCTACAACGAGTACAACGCCGTACTGGACATGCCGGCCGAGTACTACCTGGAAACCATTAAAACGGTTTTCCAGGAATTCAGCCTGCCGATGGGCACCTGGAAAGTGGGCGGCCAGCTGGTGCGTCCGCAAGACATCACGAACGTGGCGCTGTTCACCGTGGAAGGCGAACTGGACGACATTTCCGGTGCCGGCCAGACGCAAGCCGCACACGACTTGTGTTCCGGCATCCCTGCCGACATGCAGCAAGACTTCGTGGCGCCGAAATGCGGCCACTACGGTATCTTCTCGGGCCGCCGCTGGCGCGAGATCATTTGCCCGAAGATCGGCGAATTCATCCAGAAACACGGCTGATACACGGCATACCCATCGAAACGCCACGCCAGTTCATACTGGCGTGGCGTTTTCTTTTATGCCTCGCTCATGCCCGTTCGATTTTCACGGTCGGGCGCGTATTGACAAAGATTTGCTCGACCCTTGGCTCGCCCGGTCCCGGCTTCTTCATCGCATAGCCGTTCACGGGCTGCGAACGGTTCACCCACAGCGCGTAATACAGGTGGTCGGCGCGCGGATCTTCCGTATTCGGGTGGATCAATATCGTCAGGCCCAGGCTGTTGAGCTGCAGCCACGGCACGATCACCGGTAACAGGTCATTCGTAAAGCCAAAGTAAAACGACGGCGTCACGTGGGGACCGCGCGGCTCCAGGTTCCAGTCGCCCAGTTCGATCTGGAAGCGCTCGGCCGCCCACTTGCGTATCAGCGCCGCCTTCTGGTAACTGTCTTCGTCAAAATAGATATGCGCGTGATAACTCTCGATATCCGTGTAGGCGCGCGGCTTGCTCGGCAAGGTTTCCTCGCCGGGGCGCACGCTGACGGGGCGCGGCGTGGGCGCCGTATCCGTATGCTCGCCCCATGGGCTTTTACCGGGTGGCGGCTTGACTCGTTTTACCGCGCCATCCTGCGCCAGCGCCGTCCCCGCCAGCCCCGAGGCGGCCAGCGCCGCCACCAGGCCGCCGCCGCGCAAGACCGTGCGGCGCTGCGGCGAAAGGAGATTCGCCCATTCCAGATCGATGGCGGCGTGTTGATTGTGTTCAAACATAGGATTTCCTGTTCTTGATGATCGGTAGAGGGATGGGAAAATCAGAACGAGACAGTGGCGCGGGCGTAGTAATAGCCGCCCAGCACGCCCAGCGGTCCCGAGTTGTCATACGCGCCCGTGTACTGCGCCAGGCTGGCGGCGCTGCGCGCTTCGCGCGGCACCTGACCCGGCTTCTGGTCGAAGACATTGTTGGCGCCCACCGTCACGTTGATGCGCTTGCTGATGTCGTAGCCGATGCTGACATCCGTCACGAAGGCCGCTTTCAGCTGGTAGTCGCCGCCCGTGATGGCGTTCAGGCGCTTGAGCTTGCCGTAGCGCGTCTCGCGTACATTGAATGTCCAGCCGGCTTTTTCATACGCCAGCGTGATGATTTCCTTGTCGCGCGGCGCGCGGTACAGCAAGTCGTACTCGGCCGATTTGCTCAGGGTGCCGATGTTCGGCAAGCCTTGCAGCACGGCGGGAAGGTCCGCCTTGCCCACCAGGCTCGTATGGTTGATGTTCGCGGCCGCCGTCCAGCGCAGCTTGCCGTCGGCCACGCGCAGCACATCCTCGGCCGTGAAGTCGATGCCGCGCGTGCGCGTGTCGCCCACGTTGGCAAAGTAATGCGCGACGAGGCCATTGCCCACCGTCAAACCCGCCGAGCGCAGCAGGTTTTCAATGACGCCCGCTTGCGCCGCCGTCAGCGGCCGGCCACTGCCATCGAGCGCCACGCCCGAGCTGCGGTCGATGCCGATATTCGACGACACGCCCAGGCGGTCGCTGACCTTGATTTGATACGCGTCAACGGCCAGGCGCAGGGTCGGCATGGGGTTGAAGGTCAGCCCGGCCGACAGATTCGTCGATTTTTCAGGTTTTAACGCTTGCGCGCCCAAGGCCCGCGCGGCAACGGAATTGGGTTGTGCCAGGGTGTAGGGCACGCCCGCATGGTCCGACGTGTTCGAATACGACTGCGTCACCAGGCTAGGTGCATGGAAACCGTTGCTGACGGTGCCGCGCACGGCCACGGCGGGCGTGATGTCATAACGGGCGGACAAACGGCCCGTCGTCTTGCTGCCGAAATCGGAATATTTCTCGGCGCGCAAGGCCGTGTCGAGCAGCCATTGCGGCGTCAGCTTCGCGCCCAGGCCAACGTACGCCGCATAGCTGTGGCGCGCCGTGTCGGACGCATCGACGGGCAGGTAGCCGGCCAGCGCCGACGAACCGCTGCCCTGCCAGGAAGCGGGTTCGCCCGGGCTGCGCTGCTGCGTTTCATGCGAGTACTCGAGACCGATGCTGAGATCGGCCGGCTCGCTCAAGCCCAGCTGCACGGGACGGCGTGCGTCCGCATTCGTCGTCGAGCGGCTGTAGCGCTGATTGCCGATGTCAAAATCCGTCTTACCGCCCGGATAGGTCAGCGAGTAGTTGGCCGAGTTTTCCACGCCCACGTCGATATCGTCGCGGCCATAGGTGCTGCTGATATCCCAGCTCCAACCGGCCGTCTCGCCCTTGATGCCGCCCGTCAAGGAAAAATCGTTTTCGTTCGTCGTTTCATACGGCGTGAAGCCGTCGGGATACACGGCCAGCAAGCCCTTGTTGTTATTGAAAATGGTATTGGGCAGACGGAAATTCTGCGCCGAGCGGGCATTGCGGTGCGCATACGTGCCGAAGCCGTACAGTTGCACCTCGTTCGACACGTCATAACCGAGGTTGGCGCTGAGCGAGGCGGTCGTGCTTTGCGGCACGCCCGTATTGCGCCAGGGATTGCTGTTGCGCGTCGCTTCGGCCGGGTTCGGCGAAGCGCCGGCCGGCAAGCTGTTGTTCGGCCCCAGTTTGACCAGCTGGCCATCGCTGTTGCGCACGGCCGGATACGACAGGTAGCCGGGATTCAAGCCGAAGTTACGCACGGCAATGCCCTGGCGCTGGACTTCGGCGCCGAAGTGGGCAAAGCCGTGTTCGCCCAGGCGCGTACCGCCATCGATGCGCGCGGAACCGTTGGTGCCGTCGCCATCGTAGGTGGAACCGAGCTGCGTGCTGAAGCTGCCCTTGTCATCCGCTTTCAGGATGATGTTGATGACGCCGGCGATGGCGTCGGAACCGTAGATGGCGGAGGCGCCGTCGCGCAGGATTTCCACACGTGCAATGGCACCCGTGGGGATCAGGGCCAGGTCGGTGGCGACGGAGCCGGGAAAGCCATCCTCATTGACGATGGCCGTCGTATGCCGGCGCTTGCCGTTGACCAGCACCAGGGTATGCGAGGGGTCGAGGTTGCGCAACTGGCCCGCGCGCACGATGCTGCCCAGATCGGGCTGCACGCGGGCCGGCAAGTTAAACGATGGCAAGGCCGTATCGAGCGCGTCGAGCAGGTTCAACTTGCCCGTGGCCTGCAATTGCTGCGCGCTGATCACGTCGATCGGCGCGGCGCTGTTGACCACTGTGCGGCCCGTGCCGCGCGCACCCGTGACGATGACGGTGTCCAGCGGCGCTTGCGCATGGGCCGCGCCAGGCGCTCCCAGCACGAGCACGGCCAACGAGACGGCGTGCGCCAATTGCAGCAAACGGGGGACGGGCTCTTGCTTGTGAATCAATTCCGGCATACGAAAACATCCTTTCAAAGTCGTCAACACAGTGGCTGCAGACTAAAGGATGGACAAACAAACAAGAACGAATGGTTTCGTATTTAGATATTTCGTTTTGGCAACGAACAACAGCGGCGCGCAGTCCTAGGGGGAGGATGGCGCCGCCGCCAGGCTCTGATCGAGCCGCTTCCAGTAATCGCGTTCGAGACGGGCCGTGTCGATATCGCGGGCCGCCTCGTTGAAGCGCTTTTGCCGCGCTGCCCCCTCGGCATCGCGCTGGAAGCACACGTGCACGGGGCGCTCCTTGAAGACGGTATCGATGATGGCGATGCGCTCCCGTTCAGCTTTGCTGAAGTTGCGTCCCATCAGCAAGTGCTGCAGCACATGGCGCTCGATGACGATCACGCGATAACGCTTGATCAACAGTTTCTTCAGATTCGTCGCGTCGTTCAAGCCCTCTTCCGTCCTCAGCTCGCCGCGCGCCACCATGCCGTCGAATTGCTCCCCATTCGAATAACCGGCCACGGTGCCGATGCGCAGCTTGCCCAGATCAGTCAGGGCGGCGCCGGGCACGCCATCCTCCTTCAGGTAGGCAAGCACACCTTGCGTGTTACCAACCGGAACAGAAAAATGACAGAGTTTTTCCCGTTCGGGCGTGCGCCAGACGGCCAGGAAACCGGCGTAACGGGGACTGGCCAGGCCAAACTGCATGGCGCGCTTCCAGGGAAAATACTCATATTTGACGACATAGCCCATGCGTTCGAAGACGGCGCTGACCATGGCGCCCGACATGCCGTCGGCAGGCAGGCTGCGGGAAATAAAGGGAGGCCAGTCTTCCGCCGCGAAGCGGACGATGCGCGAGCTGGCAGCGCCCGGCGGCACCATGGCGGAGCCAGCCTGCTGTGCAAGGGCAAGCGCAGAGTACATGAATAAACAGAAGGGCAAACCAACTGTCCGGAGGAAACGCATGTTTTGCTCCTATGACCTGGTACGCCTCACAGGGGGCGACAACAGGACTGGCGGTCGGCTTTTTGATTAGTAGCTTGATGAAAATCATGCTCCCACAAAAAAAAGGAATTGCAAAGTTGTTTATTTGCACTTTGACATTCCCAAGGGAAATAAAATACGATTGCGGCGCGCCTGCAACAGCTGGCCCTGGCACCCGCTATCCCCTCCTACAAAACAGGTTTTTACTTGTGCGCGGCCCAGATGGCCGATAATGACGTTTTACCGTGGAAGATGACCGTGCCGCACCCTGCCCCTGCCTCACTTGCCGACCAGATCGAAGACTTGCTGCCGCAAACACAATGCACCAAATGCGGCTACAACGGCTGCCGCCCGTATGCGGAAGCGATAGCCGCAGGCAGCGCCGACATCAATCAGTGCCCACCGGGCGGCGCGCAGGGCATCGTGCGCCTGGCTGGCTTGCTGGGCAAAAAAGTTATTCCGCTCAATCCCGTCAACGGCCTCGAACGTCCGCGATCTGTCGCCTATATCGACGAATCGCTGTGTATCGGCTGTACCCTGTGCATCCAGGCCTGTCCCGTGGACGCCATCGTCGGCGCCGCCAAGCAGATGCATACGGTGGTCACCAGCTTGTGCACGGGCTGCGACCTGTGCGTGGCGCCCTGCCCCGTCGACTGCATCGTCATGTACCCGGTCAGCGGCGACGCCACGGGCTGGGATGCCTGGAGCCAGATGGATGCGGACGACGCGCGCGCGCGCCACGATTTCCGCACGCAGCGGCTGCGCCGCGAAGCCGAGGCCAACGATGCGCGCCTGGCCGCCAAGGCCGTCGCCAAGATGCAGGAAGTGACGCAGGAAGTGCCCGTCACGCCAGATGAACTGGCGGAAAAGGAGCGCAAGCGCGCCATCATCGCCGCCGCCATGGAGCGCGCGCGCGCCAAGGCCGCCGCCAGCACCCAGACCGAACCGCCCGCCCCCAACACGCCGAAAAAAGACGCATGAACGCTGCCAAACGCCTGGAAATCTTTACGCGCTTCCGCGCCGCCAATCCTTCCCCGAAAACGGAACTCGAATACACGACGCCGTTCGAGCTGCTGATCGCCGTGCTGCTGTCGGCGCAGGCAACAGACGTGTCCGTCAACAAGGCCACGCGCCTGCTGTATCCGGTCGCCAATACGCCGGCCCAGATACTGGCCCTGGGCGTCGACGAGCTGGCCAGCTACATCCGCACCATCGGCCTGTTCCGCACCAAGGCCAAGAATGTCATCGCCACCTGCCAAATCCTGCTCGATCAGCACGGCGGCGAAGTGCCGCGCGACCGCGCTTCGCTGGAAGCCTTGCCCGGCGTGGGCCGCAAGACGGCCAATGTAGTCATGAACACGGCGTTTGGCGAACCGACCATGGCGGTGGACACGCATATCTTCCGCGTCTCGAACCGCACCGGCATTGCGCCGGGCAAGAATGTCGATATCGTCGAGCAAAAGCTCCTCAAATTCGTGCCCAAGGAATTCCTGCACGACGCCCACCACTGGCTCATCCTGCACGGCCGCTACACCTGCACGGCGCGCAAGCCGCAATGCTGGAACTGCATGATCGCCGACCTGTGTGACTACAAGGACAAGTCGCCGGTGCCGGCCGTGGTGTAAAGCAACGGCCCGAATAGGGCCGATGTCGTTGCTGCGTAGGTCGAATTAGGCGCAAGGCGCCGTAATCCGACGACCTTGTTGGCCGGTGGTGGCGTCGGATTACGCGGCGTTCGCCGCTAATCCGACCTACAACAACACCATATTGTCGCGATGAATCAGCTCATGGCCTTCCATGTAGCCGAGAATCGATTCGATCTCGGTGGACGGCTTGCGCATGATGCGGCGCGCTTCGCCGCTCGTGTAGTTCGACAGGCCGCGCGCCACGGGCACGCCGTGCGCGTCGACGCAGGTGATGACGGCGCCACGGCCGAATTCGCCGTTCACGCCCGTCACGCCGATCGGCAGCAGCGACTTGCCTTCCTGGCGCAGCTTTTGCACGGCACCCGCATCGAGCACGACGGCGCCGGCCGTATGCAGATGATCGGCCATCCACTGCTTACGCGCCGTCAATTGGCCCGTTTGCGCCAGTAACTGCGTGCCGATCGCCTCGCCCTGGGCGAGGCGGCTGAGCACGTCGCTGTCGCGCCCCCAGGCGATGATGGTATGGGCGCCAGACTTGGCGGCGCGCTTGGCGGCGAGGATTTTCGTCAGCATGCCGCCACGGCCCAGGCTGCTGCCGGCACCGCCGGCCATCGCTTCCAGGGCCGGATCGCCGGCGATGCCTTGCGTGATCAGGCAGGCGTTCGGGTCCTTGCGCGGGTCGGCCGAAAACAGGCCGTGCTGGTCCGTCAGAATGACCAGCGCATCGGCCTCGATCAGGTTGGCGACCAGGGCGCCCAGGGTATCGTTGTCGCCGAACTTGATTTCATCGGTGACGACGGTATCGTTTTCATTGATGATGGGCACTACGCCCAGGCGCAGCAAGGTCGTCAGGGTGGAGCGGGCATTCAGGTAGCGTTCGCGGTCGGCCAGGTCGGCATGCGTGAGCAGCACTTGCGCCGTGCCGAGGCTGTGGGCGCGGAAGCTGCTTTCATAGATTTGCGCCAGGCCCATCTGGCCGACGGCGGCGCACGCCTGCAATTCGTGGATATCGGTGGGGCGCTGCTCGAAACCGAGGCGCAGCATGCCTTCGGCGATGGCGCCGGAACTCACCAGCACGACTTCCTTGCCGAGGGCGCGCAAGCCGGAAATCTGCGCGGCCCAGCGCGCGATGGCAGCATGGTCGAGTCCGCGGCCATCATTGGTGACCAGCGAGGAGCCGACTTTGATGATGATGCGGGTAGCTTTTTGAATCACGGAATCCATGGGGCGGCGCTCTTCACTTAATAGACGTCAGCGCGCAGGACGCAGCAGCAGCAAGGCCAGCCCCGCCGTCAACTCCATTGCGCACATGAACAACACAAAACCCTGGGGCAAGCCGAAGCTGATGGCCGCGAACAGACGGCCGGCGGGCTGCGCCAGGACCAACATTGCAGTGATATCGCCGAGGACGGGCAGTTCGCCCTGCCGTGCCGCGAACAGCGCCAGGAGCGCGGTAGCGCCCCAGACACCGACATGGGAAGCGTAGAACTGGCTGTAGCCATCGACGCCGTTGAGGAAGATGCCCATGCCGGCCGCCATTTCATCGGCGAACAGCAGACAGGCGACCGCGCTCAGCCCGTAAGCATACGCGATCAGATGCAATACACGGCGCTGCCACGCTTGCTTGCGTGCGAACGCGGCAGCGACCGTCTGTACCGACATCAGGGTAAGGCGCTTAGTCGAGGATCTTGAAACGCGGATCATCCGGGTCGATCGACGAGATACCGCGTGCTTCTTCGGTCATCTGCGTTTCTTCGGCACGGCTTTCGCTGTGTTTCTTCTCTTCCAGATGCTGGTAGATGGCATTGACCAGTTCCGGGCAACCCTGATGGTTCAGCGCGGAAATCTCGAAGACGGGACCTTTCCAGGCGAAACGCTTGAGGAAGTCCTTGACGATCTTCTTGCGCTCTTCTTCCGGCACCATGTCGAGCTTGTTCAGCACCAGCCAGCGCGGCTTGTCGACCAGCGACTCGTCGTACTTCTTCAATTCCTTGACCAGCGCCTTGGCTTCCTTGACAGGATCGACGTTGGTTTCAAACGGCGCCAGGTCGACGATGTGCAACAGCAGACCCGTGCGCTGCAAGTGGCGCAGGAATTGATGGCCCAGGCCCGCGCCCTCGGAAGCGCCTTCGATCAAGCCGGGAATATCGGCGATCACAAAGCTCTTCTCGTGCGACACGCGCACCACACCCAGGTTCGGGTGCAGGGTGGTAAATGGATAATCGGCAATTTTCGGACGCGCGTTCGAGACGGCCGAAATGAACGTCGATTTGCCGGCGTTCGGCATGCCCAGCAGGCCCACGTCGGCCAGCACTTTCAGTTCCAGGCGCAATTCGCGGCGTTCGCCTTCCTTGCCCTCGCCTTTTTGGCGCGGTGCGCGGTTGGTCGAGGACTTGAAGTGAATATTGCCCCAGCCGCCTTCGCCGCCCTTGGCCAGCATTTCGGTCTGGCCGTGTTCGGTCAGATCGGCCAGGATTTCGCCGCTCGCGTTGTCGATGATCAAGGTGCCAACCGGCATGCGCAGGTGGATGTCATCGGCGCCCTTGCCATAGCAATCTGCGCCACGGCCAGGCTCGCCATTGCGAGCCTTGTGCATTTTGGAGAAGCGGAAATCGACGAGCGTGTTGATATTGCGATCGGCGACTGCCCAAATGGTGCCGCCCTTGCCGCCATCGCCGCCATCGGGACCGCCGAAAGGCCGGAATTTTTCACGGCAGAAAGAGGCGCAGCCGTTGCCGCCATCGCCCGCGATGACTTCGATTTTTGCTTCGTCGATAAACTTCATAATTTTGCCGCCATAAAACTAAAAAGGCTCTACCTTGGGCAGAGCCTTTCGATTGAAGGCTTGCGCCTTACATCATGCGATCATTGCGGAGCGAACTGGCGCTCCGCCAATGAATTACGCTGGTACTGCTTCGTTTGGTACAACGGTCACGAATTGCTTCGAGCCGGCACCTTTGACAACGAACTTCACTTTGCCCGCGATCAGCGCGAACAACGTGTGGTCCTTGCCCATGCCTACGCCTTCGCCGGCGCGCACTGGGGTGCCGCGTTGACGAATGATGATGCCGCCAGCATTGATAGCTTGGCCGCCGTAGACTTTAACGCCCAGACGCTTTGATTCTGAATCACGGCCGTTTCGCGTTGTGCCGCCGCCTTTTTTATGTGCCATTTAAGACTCCTTGATAGCTGATTATGTAGACAAACTGCGTCAAACAGCGGCGATTAGCCGTTGATCGAAACGATTTGGATTTCGGTAAAATTCTGGCGATGGCCTTGATGCTTTTGGTAGTGCTTACGACGACGCATCTTGAAAATTTTGACCTTATCATGGCGACCATGCGCCACAACCGTAACCAGTACCGTTGCACCTTCGACCAATGGAGCACCAAACTTGATGCTGTCGCCCGCGCCTACTGCGAGAACTTGATCGATGGTGATTTCGGAACCAATGTCTGCCGGTATCTGTTCTACTTTAAGTTTTTCGCCAGCGACAACTTTGTATTGTTTGCCACCGGTTTTTATGACCGCGTACATGATTTGAAACCTCATCAAATGTTGAAAGAATTTGTCCCACTGTCACGCAAAGCAAGCCGTACACAACAGGGGGAACCAGCGATTATACACGGACTGAGAAATTGCGTCAAAAAGTATTCACAAAGCTTGACGATCGTGGTATGTCGACAACCTGACCATCATGTCAGGCTCGCGCCAGGCAGACAGGAAAACGCGCGGCAGTGCCAACAAGATCAAACAATTGCCTTACAGCCATAGGCAAACATCACGCGTGCGCAAGCCTTGTCGTATAATCGCGGCACCCACAATCTAATGCAGGTTCGCCTTGTCTGACGCTAACAAACACGTTAACCAAAACACCATCGTGCAAACGATTGCCGCCGATATGGACGCAGTCAATACGGTGATCCGCCAAAAGCTGCACTCCGATGTCATTCTGATCAACCAGATCGCTGAGTACATCATCAGCGCAGGGGGCAAACGCATCCGTCCCGTGCTGATTTTGCTGGTGGCCAATGCCCACGCCTATCGCGGCACGGCGCACCATGAACTGGCCGCCGTGGTTGAATTCATCCACACGGCCACCCTGCTGCACGACGACGTCGTCGACGAATCGTCGATGCGCCGCGGACGCCAGACGGCCAATGCCCTGTTCGGCAATGCCGCTTCGGTGCTGGTGGGCGACTTCCTGCACTCGCGCTCGTTCCAGCTGATGGTGTCGCTCAATAATATGCGCGTCATGCAAATCCTCTCCGACGCCACCAACGTGATCGCCGAAGGTGAAGTGCTGCAATTGCTGAACATGCACGATCCGGACGTGACGCAGGAAAGCTACCTGAACGTCATCCGCTCGAAGACAGCCAAGCTGTTCGAAGCATCGGCGCAACTGGGCGCCCTGATCGCCGGCGCCAGCGAAGACGATATCGAAGCGGCTGCCGAATACGGCCGCTCGCTGGGCACGGCTTTCCAGCTGATCGACGACGTGCTCGACTATGCGGGCGACGCCGCCGAAATCGGCAAGAACGTGGGCGACGACTTGCGCGAAGGCAAACCGACCATGCCGCTGATCTGGCTGATGGAAAACGGCACGCCGGAACAGCGCGAACTGGTGCGCAGCTGCATCGAGCAAGGCGACGAACAGCATTTCGATACGGTCCTGACGGCCATCACCAGCAGCGGCGCCCTCGACTACACGCGCAAGCAGGCGGAAATCGCCGGCCAGCGCGCCGCCGATGCCATCGCCGGCTGGCCCGACAGCATCTACAAGCAATCGATGCTGCAACTGTGCTCGTTTGCCGTGGACCGCAATCACTGATCGCGTTGTACTTATATGCAATACAAAACGGCGCCACTGGCGCCGTTTTTTATACTCCGCTCATTTCACCGGCTTGCCGTCGGCGCCGACGACGGCCTGGCCATCTTCCTTGGCAAATGCCCCTTGCTGCGGCAGCGGCAGGATCTCCAGCACCTTTTCCGACGGCCGGCACAGGCGCACGCCCAGTGCCGTGACGACGATGGGGCGGTTGATCAAAATAGGATGGGCTTGCATGGCGTCCAGCAGGGCCGCATCGCTCAGCGCAGGATTGGCCAGGCCCAGCTTGTCGTACAGGGCGCCCTTGTCGCGCATGACGGCGCGCACGGACAAGCCCGCACGCTCGATCAGGTCGACCAGTTCCTCGCGCGAAGGCGGATGCTTGACGTAATCGATGATGACGGGCTCGACGCCCGTGTTGCGGATCAGGGCCAGGGTGTTGCGCGACGTGCCGCATGCCGTGTTGTGATAAATCGTGATCGTCATGGTGTGATGTCCTTTACATTGGGTTCGCTGACGCAGCAAGGTGCGCCGGCGCAGCAGTTCTCGGTCAGGAAGGCGAGCAAGCCGTTCATGCCCGCATAATTGGCCGCGTAGATGATGGAACGGCCTGCCTTGTTCGCCGTCACCAGATTGGCGTGCGCCAGTTCTTTCAAGTGAAATGACAGCGACGATGGCGCAATCGCCAGCGCGTCGGCAATTTTCGTCGCGGCCATGCCTTCCGGCCCCGCTTGCACCAGCAGGCGGAATACGGCCAGCCGCGATTCCTGCGCCAGCGCAGCCAGGGCCACGATGGCGGAAGCGCTCGTCAGCGGCGTCGCCTGGTTCGCTATTGTCTTTTCATTTTCCATATTTCAATAATAGTCGAATTATTGAATCATTTCAAGCGCGGTGTCTTACGTAACCCAGCGCACCGACTGTCCCGGCCTATCGGTCTACCTTGATGAAAAATCACTGCGATCGGCATTCCCATGACACGCTCAACCCCGCTCAACATCCTCGGCTGGAGCCTGGCCGCCCTGCTTGCCCTCATCGCCATCGTGGTCATCTTCGTGCTGACCTTCGACTGGAACCGCGCCCGTCCCTACATCAACGAAAAAGTGTCGGAAAGCACGGGCCGCAGCTTCGTCATCGGCGGCGACCTGCAGGTGACATGGAAGCAAGGCCTGAAAACGGAACCGGGCTGGCGCCGCTACGTGCCGCGGCCTGTCATCAGCGCCCACGATGTGCGCATGAGCAACCCGGACTGGGCGACAGCCGGCCCGCAACTGGCCAGCGCGAAACGCATCGACCTGGCCATCCATCCCTTGCCCCTGTTGCAGCACCGCGTGGTGCTGACAGACCTGGCGCTCGACGCACCCAATATCGCCTTGCAGCGGCGCGCCGACGGCAGCAACAGCTGGACCTTGAAGGATAACGGTCCTTCGGCATGGGACATGGAAATCCAGCGCATGGCCTTCGCCGACGGCGCCATCCGCTACCTGGACGAAGGCATCGCGCTCGACGTGCAAGCCAAGGTCAGCTCGACGGCGCCCGACGCCACGCCGGGCGACGCGCAGGGCAACGTCCCCGTGCAGAAATACGGCATCGCCTTCACCCTGGGCGGCAGCTACCGCAAGGCGCCCGTGACGGGCGGCGGCAAGGCGGGCGCCGTGCTGTCATTGACCGACAATAACACCGTGTATCCCGTGCAGGCGCAGGCCGTACTGGGCAAGAACAAGGCCAGCATCGATGGCACCCTGACGGACCCGCGCTCGCTGTCCGGCATCGATTTGCAGCTGAGCCTGGCAGGCGCCAGCATGGCCGATCTGTACCCGCTGACGGGCGTGCTGCTGCCGGAAACGCCGGACTACGCCACCAAAGGCCGCCTGCTGGGCAAGAAGGACGGCGCCAGCTGGAACTGGACTTATCAGAATTTTAAGGGTACGGTGGGCCAGAGCGACCTGGCCGGCACCTTGCAATACCTGCCGCGCCGGCCCCGCCCCTTGCTGCGCGGCGAGGTGACGTCGCAGCAACTGCGCCTGGAAGACCTGGGCCCCGCCATCGGCGCCGACAGCAATGCCAAGAAACAGGCGCGCGGCAAGACGCCCGTGCAGCCCGACAATAAAGCCTTGCCGGTGGAACAGTTCAATACGGCGAAATGGGATGCGCTCGACGCCCACGTGAAATTCACGGGCAAGAAACTGGTGCGCACGCACGATATCCCGCTCAACGATATCGTCACCACTATCCGCATGAAAGACAAGGTGCTGAGTTTGACGCCGCTCAATTTCGGCATGGCCGGCGGCGACATCACCTCGAACATCACACTCGACGGCCGTCAAAAAACCATCGCCGCGCAAGCCAAGGTGGCGGCGCGCCACCTCAAGATTCGCGAACTGTTTCCCAAGCTGCAATCGATGCAGGCGAGCTTCGGTGAAGTGTATGGCGATGCGGCGCTGACGGGCCACGGCAACTCCGTTTCCGCCATGCTGGCCAGCGCGAATGGCGAACTGGCGGCCACCGTCAGCGAAGGCTCCGTCAGCCAGTTCATGCTGGAACTGGCCGGCCTGAACCTGGCCAACGCCGTCTTCGTGAAAATCTTCGGCGACAAGCAGGTGCACTTGAACTGCCTGGCCAGCGATTTCGCCGTCACGAATGGCCAGGCCGACGTGCGCCGCTTCGTGCTCGATACGGACACGGCCGTGGTGAATATCACGGGCAACGTCAACCTGGCAACAGAAACCCTGGACCTCGACGTGCGCCCCCGTACCAAGGGCGCGCGCATCATCACCCTGCGCACGCCGCTGTATGCGAAAGGCACGTTCAAGAACCCGGACGTGGGTCCGCAAAAAGGCCCGCTGGCATTAAAGGCCGGCGCCGCCGTGGCCTTGGCCACCGTCGTCACCCCGCTGGCCGCCCTGCTGCCGCTGGTCAACGTCGACAAAGCCCCCGACACGGATTGCGCCGCCGTCATGGCGCAAGCCAACGCCACGCGCAAGGCGCCAAGCTCGCCTGCGACGAATGCGCCGGCGAAAAAGGTCAGCGAAGCGGACATCAACAAGGCACAGCAGGAAAAGAAATAGACCTTGACGCAGCCGCTTGAAACCCGCCCCGCCATCTGCTGTAATAACAGTAAGCGGGGTGTGGCTCAGCCTGGTAGAGCGCTGCGTTCGGGACGCAGAGGCCGGAGGTTCGAATCCTCTCACCCCGACCAGCCGTTTCCCCTTGCTGTGCCGGCTTAAGCTGCCCGTACCTTGACCTGCGCGTTGGTGTGTTGCCGAGAAATATGATATTAATTACATCATTAATGTCCTGATCACTTCTCGCGCAAGGGCCTGACCGATGTCTTTCCTGATAGTTCTGGCCGCACTGGCCTTCCTGATGCTGGCCGCCTACCGCGGCTACAGCGTGATCCTGTTTGCGCCTGTCGCCGCGCTCGGTGCCGTATTGCTCACCGATCCGTCCGCCGTGCCGGCCGTCTTCAGCGGCATCTTCATGGAAAAGATGGTGGGCTTTATCAAGCTGTATTTCCCCGTCTTTTTGCTCGGTGCCGTGTTCGGTAAACTCATCGAGCTGTCCGGTTTTTCCCAGTCCATCGTCATGGCGGCCATCCGCTACATCGGCAGCGCGCGCGCGAATGCCGTGATCGTTGCCGTGTGCGCCGCCTTGACTTATGGCGGCGTGTCGCTGTTCGTGGTGGTGTTTGCCGTCTATCCGTTTGCGGCGGAACTGTACCGCCAGAGCAATATCCCCAAGCGGCTGATGCCGGGCGCCATCGCCCTGGGCGCGTTCTCGTTCACCATGGATACTTTACCGGGCACGCCGCAAATCCAGAACATCATCCCCACCACTTTTTTCAACACGACCGGCTGGGCCGCGCCATGGCTGGGCACCATCGGCGCCGTGCTGACGGTGATCATGGGACTGGCCTTCCTGGAATGGCGTCGCCGTTCCGTCATGGCGACGGGCGAAGGCTATGGGGCCGAGGCAGAAAAGGCCACGGCCGACGCGGGTGCCCTGCCCCATCCGCTGCTGTCGGTGGCACCGTTGGTGCTGGTGGGCGTGGCCAACTTTGCGCTGACCAAGCTGATTCCCCACTGGTATGGCGCCAGCTACGTACTCACCGCCGAGGCCCTGCCGGGCCTGCATGCGCCCGTGTCCACGTCGATCGCTTCCGTGACCGGTATCTGGGCCGTGGAAGGCGCCTTGTTGCTGGGGATTTTGCTCGTGTGCGCAACGGCCTTCGGGCGTATCCGCGCCGCTTTTGCCGAAGGCACCAAGGCGGCCGTGGGCGGCGCCCTGCTGGCGGCCATGAATACGGCGTCCGAATACGGCTTTGGCGGCGTCATCGCCGCCCTGCCAGGATTTCTTGCCGTAAGCAACACCTTGCGCAGCGTGCCCGATCCGCTCGTCAACGCGGCCGTGTCCGTCACGACCCTGGCCGGCATCACAGGCTCGGCCTCGGGCGGCATGAGCATTGCGCTGGCCGCCATGTCGGACAGCTTTATCCAGGCCGCGCAACAGGCGCATATCCCGCTCGAAGTCATGCACCGCGTGGTGGCCATGGCCAGCGGCGGCATGGATACCTTGCCGCACAATGGCGCCGTGATCACCCTGCTGGCCGTCACGGGCCTCACGCACCGCCAGTCCTACCGCGATATTTTCGGCATCACCGTCATCAAAACGGTGGCCGTGTTCCTCGTCATTGCCATCTATTACATGACAGGACTGGTCTGACCTAGAGGCGCGACGACGATGCCGGCTTCGCCACAGCGTGCGCCGGCTTGAACAGGTGGCTGATGCCCATGGTCAGCAGCGGGCCGGCCAGCGCCAGGTAGGAACTGTCCACGCCATACGGATTGCCCGCCAGGAACCAACCGATGGTGGCGATCACGGAAACGATCACGCCGACGAAGGCGCCGCGCGGCGTGCCGAATTTCGGCGCATAGAAGGCCATCAGCACCAGCACAGCCAGGGTGGCGCGCAGGGCCTTGCCGAGGAAGGCGATCATCAGCAGTTTTTCCGCATACAGCGCCAGCACCAGCGGCAGCAGGCCGGCCACGACGATGGCGATGCGCAGGAACATCAGCGATTTCGCGTCATTCTTTGCCTTGTTGTACCAGGGATCATAAAAATCCTTCATGGCCAGGGTAGCCGATGCCAGGGTGGTGGCGGAAATGCCGCCGAACAGGGCGCCGGCCAGGCCGACGATCATGATGCTGGCGGAAAACGCGGGCATGTGCGCGATCAGGGTCGGAAAGGCGTCGATCGACTTCATGCCCGGATACAACACGGCGCTGCACATGCCGATCAGGGCCGCCATCAGGCCGAACGGGATCATCAGCGAGGACACGTAATAGCAGGCGCGCTTGGCCACGGCAGGGTTGTCCGTGCTGACCAGGGCCTGGATCACGTATTGCGTGGCGAAGATGGAACCGATGCCGCCGATCATCCAGGCGATGATCTGGCCCCAGCCGATCTCGACCCAGTTGAACATCTTGGCGGGCAGCTGCGCCTGCAGCGCACCGATGCCGCCGGAGGCTTCCAGCGCATACGCCAGCGCCAGGATCACGCCCAGGTATTTGACGATGGAGTGGGCAAAGTTCGTGTACACGACCGAGCGCATGCCGCCCAGGCTGACATAGATCACGGTGATGGCGCCCACCAGCAAGATGGCCACCGTTTTGTTGATGTGCAGCACGGCCGCCAGCACGGCGCCGCCGCTCGCATACAGGGCCACGGCAACGATGCTCAGCGCGACGATGGTGAGGATGGACGCCGCATAGCGCACGGGTTCGCCATACGTTTGCGCCAGGATGCCGGAAATCGTCGACTGCCCGCTTTCCTTGTATTTCTTGACCAGCACGATGGCCAGCAGCAAGAAGCCCAGCGACAGCGCCACCAGATTCCAGGCGGCGGAAATGCCCAGTTCATAGCCCTTCTGGGCCGTGCCGATGCTGACGGAACTGCCGATGAATTCCGACAGTAACAGCGCGCCGATCAGGTAAGCGGGATAATTGCGCCCGCCCGCCGTCATGCCCTCGGCGCTGTTGGCATGCTTGCGCACGCTGTAGGTAATGTACGACATGAGGGCGAAATAGCCCACCGTGATCGCAGCGATGATGATCAATCTGTTTTCCATCCGTCTACTCCAAGTCTGCTTTTCTTATTATTATTTTTCAAGAAAGCTTCCCCTGCCGCATGCCGGACGAGCCGGTGGCGGTGCTCAGGGGAAAGTCAAATTCCTGCCATACCGATACGGTACAGCAAGCCTCACAACAAAAAAGTCCGCAACTGCTCTGTAAACAAGTCCGCCGCCTCGACGTTCGAGATATGCGAGGCGGGCACGCTTGCCAGGCGGGCGCCCGCGATCTGCCGCTGCAGCCAGCGCCCGTCGTCGACAGTGGTCACGGGATCGTGCTCGCCCGCAATGATCAGGGTCGGCACGCTGATCGTGCCGACGCCGGCGTGCAAGTCCGCCTGGGCCAGCACCTCGCAGCAGGCCGCGTAGCCGCCGGCATCCTGGCTGCGCAAAATGCCGACCAGGCGCGCCACCGTGTCCGCTTCACGCGCGATAAACTGGGGCGTGAACCAGCGCGCGGCGGCGCCGTCGGCCACCGCGGCCATGCCGTCGCGGCGCACCTGTTCCGCCCGCAGTTGCCACGGCGCGGCGCCGCCGACGCGCGCCGCCGTATTTGCCAGCACCAGCCGCGTCAAGCGCCGCGGCTGGTGTATGCCCAGCCACTGGCCAATCAAGCCGCCCATGGAAATGCCGCAGAAGGCGGCGCGCGCGATATCGAGGTGGTCGAGCAGCGCCACCACGTCCAGGCCCAGGCGCCCGATGCCGAACGGCGCGCCGGCGCTGGCGGACTGGCCATGGCCGCGCGTATCGTAACGCACGACAAAAAAGTCGCCCGCCAGCGCGGCCGCCTGCGCATCCCACATGGACAGATCCGTGCCGAGGGAATTCGACAGGACGAGGCAGGGCTTGCCGCGCTCGCCATCCGTGCGGTAATGCAGGCCGATACCGTCGACCTCGCACGTTTTCCCGGCAGTGTCGTTGCCTATCTGCGTCATTGCCTGTCTCCTCAGGAATCGTCGCCGCGCACCGACGAAGGATGGCGGCACAACGGCATCACGTCGATCTGCATGTAGGGGAACAGCGGCAGCGAAGTGAGCAAATTATGCAGCTCGTCCACGCTGTCCACGTCGAAGACGCTGACGTTGGCGTACTGGCCGGCGATGCGCCACAGGTGACGCCATTTGCCCTCGTGCTGCAGGCGCTGCGCCAGTTCCTTTTCCGTTTGCTTGAGCTGCGCCGCCTGCTCGGCGGGTATGTTCAACGGCAGGTTCACGTTCATGCGTACATGGAATAACATGGTTTCTCCTTATTGGCGTTGCATGGAACGCAGCTTGTCCAGGTCGATCTCGACGCCCAGGCCAGGCCCCGTCGGCACCTGCAGCATGAAGTCGCGGTACACGAGCGGCTCGCGCAAGACTTCCTGCGTCAGCAGCAAGGGGCCGAACAGTTCCGTGCCCCAGGCCAGTTCCGCAAACGTCGAGCAGACATGGGCCGTGGCGGCCGTGCCGACGCCGCCTTCGAGCATGGTGCCGCCGTACAAGCCGACGCCGGCCAGGCGCGCCACGGTGGCCACTTCCAGCGCGGGCAGCAAGCCGCCCGACTGGGTGATTTTTACGGCAAACACGTCGGCCGCGTCGGCCTGCGCCAGCGCCAGCGCATCGGCGGGGCCGTGCAAGGCTTCGTCGGCCATGATGGCCACGTCGAAGCGCTGCTTCAGGCGCGCCAGCGCGGCGCGGTTGCCCGCCTTCACCGGTTGTTCGATCAGGTCGATGCCGCCCGCTTCCAGCGCGGCGATGCCGCGCACGGCGTCCGTCTCGCTCCAGGCCTGGTTGACGTCGACCCGCACGCTGGCCCGTTCGCCCAGCGCCTGCTTGATCTCCAGCACGTGGGCCACGTCGTCCATCACGTCGCGCAGGCCGATCTTCAGCTTGAAGATGCGGTGGCGGCGCAGTTCCAGCATCTTTTCCCCTTCGGCGATATCGCGCGCCGTGTCGCCGCTGGCCAGCACCCAGGCCACGGGCAGCGCATCGCGCACGCGGCCGCCCAGCAATTCCGACAGCGGCACGTTCAGGCGGCGCGCCTGCGCATCGAGCAGCGCCGTCTCGATCGCGCACTTGGCGAAGCGGTTGCCCTGGATGACCTTGCGCACCTTGGCCATGGCCTTGGCCACTTCGCTCGCTTCCATGCCGACCAGCAGCGGTGCGATATAGGTATCGATATTCGTCTTGATGCTTTCCGGGCTTTCGCCGCCGTAGCTCAAGCCGCCGATGGTGGTGGCCTCGCCCCAGCCCGTGATGCCGTCGGCGCAGCGCAGCCGCACCAGCACCAGGGTTTGCGTATTCATGGTGGCGACGGACATCCGGTGCGGGCGAATGGTTGGCACATCGACCAGGTAGGTCTCGATATTTTGAATCATATTTATTCCGTATAATTCTGTGGAGTGGTGACACGATATTCCCCGAATGCCCCCACGTCCAACACCGAGTTGGTATCAAACCTATACCTGAAAGGTATGAAGATGGAATTACGGCACTTGCGCTACTTCGTTGCGGTCGCAGAGGAAAGGAACTTCACTCGGGCCGCCGCGCGCCTGCATATCGCGCAGCCGCCGCTGAGCCGGCAGATGCAGCAGCTGGAAGAAACCTTGGGCGTGGCGCTGATCGAAAAAGGGTCGCGGCCCTTGCGGCTGACGGAAGCGGGCGAGTTTTTCCTCGCCCATGCGCGCCCCCTGCTCGACCAGGTGCGCGACCTGCAGGCGATGACGCAGCGCGTGGGCAAGCTGGAACGCACCCTGTCGATCGGCTTCGTCGCCTCGACGCTGTATGGGGAATTGCCCGACATCGTGCACCGCTTTTGCGAACACCATCCCGAGGTCGATGTGACCCTGCATGAAATGACGACGGTGCAGCAGTTGAAGGCCCTGAAGGAAGGCCGCATCGACGTGGGTTTCGGACGCTTGAAAAGCGAAGACCCCAGCATCCGCCGCATCCTGCTGCGCGAAGAGCGGCTCGTGGTGGCCCTGCCGCCCGGCCACCGGCTGGCCAAGGGGGAAGGCGGCTTGCGCCTGACAGACCTGATCCACGAGACCCTGCTCGTGTATCCGAAAGCGCCGCGCCCCAGCTTTGCCGACCAGGTGCTGGCCATGTTCAGCGAAGGCAATGTCACACCCGGTCCCGTCACGGAAGTGCGCGAGCTGCAGATTTCCATGGGACTGGTGGCGGCCGGCCAGGGCATTTCCATCGTGCCGGAAAGCGTGCAGGCCATGCATCACCGGAACGTCGTGTACCGCAAGCTGGACGACAAGCATGCGTTCTCGCCCATTTTATTCAGCATGCGGCATATGGACCGCTCGCCGGAACTCGAAAACCTTCTCGCTGCCGTGTACTCGATCTACGATGAACACGGCATCGCGCACGTCAAGGAAAGCCTGTAGCCCTCACTTTGACAGCGGTGCATCGGCCAGCAATTCCGGGCGCAGCGCGCGGATGCGCAGCTCCGTGAAATAGCCGCCCGCCTCGTTGTAGCGCAGGTAGTGGCGGCCGCAGTTCAGGCAGCGGGCCACCTGGCTCAGGTTCGCGGGATAAAAGCGCGGCGCGATGGGCGCGTCGACGCTGTCGTAGCGCGTGCCGTGCGGGTGGTACTCGTCAAACGTCGGTTCCTCGTACGGATCTGCGCGCAGGGTGCCGACCTCCTCGAAACGGTCAAGTTCCAGCGACGTGGGCAGCCGCTGCCAGGCATCGAGCGGAACGGTGCAGCAGCTGCATTTTTGCGTGACACCGGCCGACGCGGCGGCCAGTGCGGACAAGGCGGGAAAATCGATGAATACCATGGTTCAGCCATTACAAAGGCGCGGCGCTTGGCAACGAGCCTGGCCGCATCCCTTATTCTAGCGCAGCCACATGCGGCCGACACGCGGCCCACATTTTGCCAGCCCCAATTCCAGCAGCACCAGCATGCCGCCCGACACGAGCAGCAGCGGCATCAGCGCGCACATGCCGGCCGCCACCAGCCAGGCCAGCGCGGACGGCGAGGTCCAGGCGCCCGGCAGCAGCTTGGGCAAGCCCAGCGAGCCTGGCAGGCGCCGCTTGAAGAACATCACCCAGCCCGACACCAGCGAAAACAGCACGCTGGCGCCGAACAGCAGCAGCAAGGCCTGGTTCCACCAGCCGAATTCACCGCGGTGGAACGGGATGCCGATGGCGGTGGCCTTGCCGAACGCCGTCTGCGCGTCCCAGCCCGCATAGTACAAAGGCTTGCCGCTGTAGGCGTCGAATTGCAGGTCGAAGCGCAAGGTGGGCTGGCTGCGGTCGGCCATGGTGGCGCGCCACACATCGTCCTGACTGGCCGGCGCCGTCAGCTGCACGGCGATGGCGGGCGCGTGACTGCGTGCCACTTGCCACGCATCCTGCCAGTCGAGCGGAGCGCCCTCTTCGCTTGAGTGCAGGCCGCGCGGCACGGGCGGCGGCGCCTGGCCGCTGACGTCGCGCAGCGTGCGGATGCGCCCGCCCGCCTGCTGGCTCCACGTCAATCCTGTCGTCAGGATCACGACACTGACGATGCCGAGCGCCACGCCGAGAAAAGCATGCCACTGGCGCCAGCCGTTGCGGCCCTGCGCGCCCCGCTTCGGCAAGCCCGATTGCGCGCCGCGCGGCCACCACAGCACCACGCCCGTCACCAGCATCACCATCAGCCAGCTGGCGGCCAGCTCGATCATCCAGCGCCAGCCATCGTTTTGCAGCAAGCGCGAATGCAGCTTTTTCGCCCAGTGGCCGAAACGTTCGCTGCTGGCCAGGCTGCCCAGCACGCGCGCGTCATACGGATTCACGTAGACGATCACGGCTTGCGCGGGCAGGCCGAACTTCGGCTTGACCGGTGCGGCATGTCCGCCATGGCCCGCATGTTCATCGGGCGCGCCGCCGGGCGGCGCGAACGCCACCTGCACCGCATCGTCCTGCTGAAACGGCGGTACCACGTGCTGCACCGTCCAGCCATGCGGGGCCGCCCGTTCCGCTGCCGCCACGGCGGCGTCCAGCGGCAGCATGGACGCTTGCGGCGCCACATGGTCGAGGTGCTGGTACAGCCTTGCCTCGATCTGCGGCGTGAATACATACAAAATCCCCGTCAGGGTGGCCACCAGCGCGAATGGCGAGGCGATCAGCGCGGCCCAGAAATGGATGCGCCAGTACAGGCTTTTGCGCCGCGCGATGAGAAAGGTTGCGTCGTCCATGGTCATCCTCACAGTCCGCCATAGGTATAGGCCAGGCCCAGCATCACGCTGCGCGGCGCACCGGGCGTGTACTGGTTCTGGCTGTTCGGCGCATAGCTGCCCGTGCCCGCATAACTGCTGCTGGCCGAATCGGCATAGCGCTTATCGGCCACATTGCGCACCTGCGCCCACGCTTCCAGACCGCGCGCGAGCCGGTAGCTGGCGCGCAGGTTCAGCAGCGCGTGGCCGCCATACTCCACCGTGTTGGCGTTGTTCATCCAGTAGCGGCCCTGATGCACGGCTTCGAGTGCGATACGCGCGCCCGTCACGGGCTTGTAGCCGATCTCGAACGAGGTGATGTCGCGCGGCGCCTGCGGCATGGTGCGGCCGCTGTAATCGAGGGTACTGGAGACCTGGTAGCGCAGGTAGCGGTGGCGCGCGATGGCCGTGGCGAAGCGCGCGTCGAACGGCCCGCTGTCGTAGTTCAAACCCAGCTCCAGCCCTTCGCTGCGCGTGCGTCCCGCATTGCGGTTTTCGCTGTTGCCCGGCGAAAGCGTGTAGCTGACGATGGTGTCGCGCCCGTCGAGCCGGTACAGGGCCGTGTCGAGTTTCAAGCGGCCCTGCAGGAAGGCCCAGCGCAGGCCCAGTTCATAGTTGTTGTAGACGGACGGCTGCAGGTCGGCGATGCCCGTCTTGCCATACAGCTGGCTCACTTCGGGCGGGGTAAAGCCCTGGCTGACGTTCGCATATGCGCTGCCCGCATGGCCGATGGCGTAGGTGGCGCCCAGCTTCGGGCTCACATGCGAAAAGCTGCGCGACTCGTCGGGCGCGCCGTAATTGACGCTGCCGCCGGGCGCCAGATTGTTATGATAGTCGTAGCGGATGGCGTCCGAGCGTCCGCCCAGCACCACGCGCGTGCCCGCCAGCGGAGAAAATTCCCACTGCGCGAAGACGGCCGTGTTCAAGATGTCCGTCTGGTAGTCGCGCACGCCCTGCGGGTTGCTGGCATTGGCCAGGGAGTAGCGCAGATAGCGGCCCGTGGCCGCATCGCGCACGATGGAGAGATTGTCGCTGACAAAGGGATTGTCGCTCTTGTCCACGTACACGCCGGCGACCAGGCGCGAACGCAGCCACGCGAATTCCTGCTGGTGTTTCACATCCAGCCCCAGCGAATCGACATGGTTGTTGTTGATGACGCCCTTGCACAGCATGCCCGCGCAACTGCCGATGGAATACGCGGGAAGCTGCCCGTGGTCGTTCTTGCGTGTAAACACGGTGACGGTGCTCGTGCCATTGGCTGTCGTCGCGCCCTCCCACGCCAGGTTCATGCGCGTGGTCTTGTCCTTGCGGTAGGTAAACGTATTCAGGCTCTTGCCGGGATTGCTGCGGTAATCGTTCTCGAACAGGCTGCCCGTCATGGCCGCATCGAGATCCGTGTGCACGAGGGTGGCGCGCAATTGCGAGGTGGGGCCGAGCACATAGTCGGCGCGCAGCGAGAACGAATCCTTGTCGCCATAGCTGTACTCTTGCCAGTTGTCGCGCGAACGGCGCGAACTGTAATGGGAAAAGCGCAGTCCCAGCGGCCCCCAGGTATCGCTGGCGGCCGTGTCATAGCGGGTGAAGCCGCCTACGTTGTCGCGCCGCACGCCCGCGCTTGCCGTCGGCGTGGCGCTGGCGCCGGCCGTGAGGAAATTCACGGCACCGCCCACGGCATTGCTGCCGTACAGCGACGAGGCGGCGCCCTTCACCACTTCCACGCCGCTGGCGCCCGCCATGTTCATCTCGTTGAGCGAGTTGTGGTTGAAGACGCCCAGCGGGCGGATGGGTATGCCGTCTTCCAGGTACTGGTAGACGGCATTCGTGCCGATGGGCTGGCGGATGCTCATGCTGTGCTGCTCGTTGCCCAGGTCATTCCAGTACACGCCGGCGATGCGGTTGAGGATATCGCCCATGGTCCTGGGCTTGTCGCGCTCCAGGGTTTTGGCGTTGACGACGCCGATCGCCTGCGGCGTCTCGGACAGCCACGATTGCGCGCGCGAGCCGGAAACGACGACCGTGTCGATGGCGTGGTCAAGTTGCTGCGCCTGCGCGCAGGGATAGGCCAGGGCGATGGCTGCCGCCAGCATCAATAATTTCTTGTTCATGTGATTCTCGTTTAAGTGTGCGGATGCGGGGCGTCACACCGCAAGGTGGACAGCGCCAGCATTGAAAATGCGAAAACTTAAATGAGACCGGGCGGCGCGCGCGACTGCGCGGTGGACCAGATGAACAGCGGGGATGGGGACTGGTAGTACAGGGCCGGGAAGATGGCCGTGCCGCTGGCCACAAGCAGCGGCAGCACGGGACTGGCCGGCGGCAAGCCGACGGAACCCGCATGCGTGGAACAGAAGGCACAATGCTCCATCTGCATGGCCTTGCCGCCGGACTTGCCATCGGCGGCGCCGTCATCGGCCTGATCAAGCTGCACAAAACGGATGCCGGCCACCGAGCAGATTTCCGCCCAGCCGGAGCCGGATTCCTGCTTGGCGTTGGCGACGGCCCGGGAAATCGATGGCGCGAGCGCCGCCAGCAGGATCGCGAAACAGGCGATCCAGGCGGCAAAGCGGCGCGTGAACAAGGTCATTCCCATGGCCGCATTTTACCAGCGGCCGCCGGGACTGGGTAGCGGAAAGCGGCTCAGGCGGCCGGACAGGCGGCGTTGCCGTTGTCAAAAGCACGCACGACGCTGGCCGCATCGGCGGCGATGCGATTCACGGCGCGGCGGTGACCGAGCACCAGTTCATCATAGCCGGCGCCCACCTTTTCATTGGCGATCGTGCGGCAAGTGACCACCTTGCCGCTGGCCAGCTGGCGCACGCTCCACACGGCATCGATCAGCGCATACTGGCCCATCACGGACTCGAAACGCTGCACGTTGGTGCTGATGCGGTACACGGGCAGATTGTCCGGATGCGGCGTGCGGAACACGTCGATGGCGCCCAGGTCGTTCGTCACGGCCGTCGACAAGGCCTGGCCGATCTCGCCGGCCAGCGGCCCCGCCCAGCGCTGCTGCTCCAGCAATTCGATGCGCCCCGACGGCGCCGTCACGACAAACTGGTTGCGGCTCACCTGCTGCGGCACGCTGACGGCCAGCACCTCGACATAGTATTTGACGGGCTTGGCCGGCTGCGCGTCGGCGCCGCCGCTGAGCGTATAGAAATGCTCGGGCTGGGGCGTGGAGCAGGCACCCAGCAGGCTGGCCGCCAGCAGCGCGGAAAACATCGGCTTCATCATTTTTTTTCATCTCCTTTTTTACCGCGGATCAGGGATTCGGGGTGGCGTTCCAGGTAATCGGACAGCGCGTTCAGCGATTGCAGGGTTTGCGTCAGCTGCTGCAAGGCCTGGCGCACGTCCGACTGCAGCGGCGAATCCTTTTGCAGCACCTGTTCGGCCGTGCCGAACGTCTGTTTCGCCGCCGTCAGGGTATCGCGCATTTCCGGCACCACCTGGCCATCGAGCTGCTTGAACAGGGTATTGGCCTGCCTGATCGTGGCGTTCAGGTTGTTACCGATCTCCGCATACGGTACCTGGTCGAGCTTGCGGGCGATGCTGGCGATCTGCGTCTGCAATTCATCGAGGGTATTCGGTACGGTCGGCACTTCCAGCGGATACCTGTTCGGATCGAGCGCCACCTTCGGCGCTTTCGGGAAGAAGTCCAGCGCGATATACAACTGGCTGGTCAGCAGGTTGCCCGTGCGTAGCTGCGCGCGCAAGCCGCGGCTGACCATGCGTTCGAGCAGCTGGTGGCCGGCCGAGCCTTCCTCATCGTCGACGGCGGCCTTGAAGCGCATGCCCAGGCGGGCCGGGTACAGGTTGACGGTGACGGGCATGCGGAAGTTCTTCTTCACGGGGTCGAACTCGATGCCGACCGAACGCACCTCGCCCAGCACGATGCCGCGGAAATCGACCGTGGCGCCGGGCTGCAAGCCGCGCAGCGATTGGTCGAAATAGAACACGGTGGTGATCGCCTCGCCATCGGGCTCGCGCATGGCGCTCGCCTCGTCGGCCGCCAGGCGGTAATTGGTGCCGGCCGGCGCCGGTTCGACGGGCTTGCGGCCGTTTTCCGCCTCGAAGGCGATGCCGCCCACCAGCATGGCCGCCAGCGATTGCGTATTCAATTTGAAGCCGTTGGAATCGAGGCGCACGTCAACGCCGCTGGCATGCCACCAGCGCGCATCCTTGCCGACGAACTGGTCGTACGGCGCATTCACGAAGACCGACATGGTGATGCCGTTGCCATCCTTGTCCAGCGCGAAGCTGACCACCTTGCCCACCCTCAGGCGGTGGAAGAACAGGGGCGAGCCCACGTCGACGGAGCCGAGGCTGTCCGCATGCAGGGTGTACAGCTTGCCCTTCTGGTCCCCTGCCACGGCGGGCGGACTCTCCATGCCGATGAAGCTCTCCTTCTTCTGCTCCGACTTGCCCGTGTCGACGCCGATGTAGGCGCCCGACAGCAAGGTGCCCAGGCCCGTCACGCCGCTGGCGCCGATCTGCGGGCGCACCACCCAGAAGCGCGAATCGGCGGTGGCGAAGCGGCGCGCTTCCTTGCTCATGTCGATCGTCACGAGTACCTTGCTCAAGTCGTCGCCCAGGGTGATGGCGCGCACCTGGCCGATGTCGACATCCTTGTATTTGACCTTGGTCTTGCCCGGCTCCAGGCCTTCGGCGCTCTTGAAGCTGACCGTCACCGTGGGTCCCTGGTCGAGGATGGACTTGGCGGCCAGGCCGGCGCCGATCAGCGCTGCCAGCAGCGGAATGAGCCATACCAGCGACGGCAGCCAGCGGCTGCCCTGTTCCACATCGGGTTCCGGCAACGGGGGGACGCCCTGGCCACCCGTTTCGGCAAGGCCGCCCGCTTCTTTGTCAGACATGCTGTTCTCCAATCACTGTATTGTTTCCGGTATTTGCCACCACCACGGGTTCTTCCTCGCCAGGCACCTGCCCGTCGACGGGGTCCCAGATCAGGCGCGGGTCGAACTGCATCGCCGCCAGCATGGTCAGCACCACCACGGCGCCAAAGGCCAGCGCGCCCGGTCCCGCGGTGATCACGGCCAGCGACTTGAAGCGCACCAGCGCCACCGTCAGGGTGACGACAAAGATGTCGAGCATGGACCAGCGGCCGATGAATTCGACCATGCGGTACAAGATGGTGCGCTGGCGCGGCCGCCAGCGCGAACGCCGCTGCGCCGTGAACGCCAGCAGCGCCAGCACGCCCAGCTTGAGCATGGGCACGACCACGCTGGCGATGAAAATGATGATGGCCAGGCCCTTCGAACCGCTGGTCCAGAACAGCACCACGCCGCTCATGATGGTGTCGTCCTGCGTGCCGAACAGCGATTGCGTGACCATCACGGGCAGCAGGTTGGCGGGAATGTAGAGGATCATGGCGGCGATCAGCAAGGCCCAGGTGCGGTTGATGCTGTCCGGTTTGCGCACGTGCAGGGCCGTGCCGCAGCGCACGCACGCCAGGTGCCTGCCCGTGCCCACGGGCGGCGCCACCAGGCCGCAGGCATGGCAGGGCACCACCTTCTCTCCGGGCGCGAAAGCCTTGTAGCGGATGCCGGGCAGCGCTTGCCGGGTCAGGTCGTCGCCCAGGTTCCACAGGGCCTTGGGGTCGAACGAGACGACGATGGCCAGCAGCACGGTGAGCGCGCCAAACGCGAACAAGCCCGGTTGCGGCAGCACCGTGGCGAGGCTGGTCATCTTGACAACGGTGATCAGGATGCCGATCATCAGCACCTCCGTCATGCCCCATTCGCGCGCCGTCTGCACGGCGCGCAGCACGCGGTTAAATCCCGGCACCTTGACGCCGCCGCGCAAGCCCAGCGCCACATACAGCAGCGAACCGAGTTCGATGGCGGGAAAGAGAATGGTAAACAGGAAGACCATCGTCGCCACGATGTGCATCTGCTCGTACCACAGCACGCGGATGGAGCCGAGCAAGGTGGCGCTCGAGGTGAGGCCATTGACGTCGAGTTCGACGATGGGGAAAAACTGGGCAATCAGGAAGACAAAGGCGGCGCCCAGGGTGAGCGCCACCACCTTGCTCAATTCGGCCGAGGCGCCCCGCGCGTGAGCGCCGCGGTACAGCACCGAGCGGCAACGGATGCAGCGCGCCTTTTCGCGTGGACGCAGCGGACGTTTGCGGTACAGCACGCCGCAGTCATGACAGCTAATCAGGTCGTATCGGTGCACAGTGTGAAGTTTGCCGGCGCCCGCAGCGCGACTATCCCATGTCAATGCCAGCCATCATGACAGAATTGGCATTTTCCTGCACTACGGCACTATTCTTTTCCACTCCCCCGCAACAACGCCTCCACGGCGCGGCCGATTTGCAACACCGTATCGTCGGCGCCGGCCAGGCCGCAGATGCCCAGCCCCACGGGCAGCTCGCCGTCGGCATGGCAAGGCAGCGACAGCGCGCAGCCGTCGAGGAAGTTGATGACGCTGGCGTTGCGCAGCACCAGGCCGTTCGTGGCAAAGAAGGTGGCGTCATCCGCTTCCAGCGGCGCGACCTGCGGCGCCAGAATGGCCACGCTGGGCATCAGCCAGGCATCGAACGGCGCCAGGCGCTGCTGCGCAATGGCGATCAGGCGCGCGCGCGCATCGAGCAGGTCGATGTAGTCAAACGCGCCCTGCTGCTGGCCGCGGCGGATGCGCGCCGCCACGCGCTGGTCATACTGCGCGCCCTTTTCCTCGAGCAGGGCGCGATGCCAGTGCCACGCTTCCGCCGCCACCAGGCCGCCGCCGCCATTGATGCCCGGCAGCTCCAGCAACTCGGGGAAATCGAACTGTTCCACCAGGGCGCCGGCTTGCCGCAGCTTGTCCAGCGCGGCATCGAAAGCCTGCTGCACCTGCGGCGCCACGTGCGTACCGACATAGTCCAGGGTAAAGCCGAAGCGCAAGCCTTTCAGTGCCGGCGCCTGCGCGCCGATATCATGGCCCGACAGCGCTGCATACAAAATGGCGCAGCAATCGACGCTGCGGGCGATGGGCCCGGCCGAATCGAGGGAGCGCGACAGGGGCACCGTGCCGGCCAGCGACACGGAAGCGGCCGTCGACTTGAAGCCCGTCAGGCCGCAAAAGGCAGAGGGAATGCGGATCGAGCCGCCCGTATCCGTGCCCAGCGCGCCGGCCGCCATGTCCAAGGCCACGGTGACGGCGCCGCCCGAGGTGGAGCCGCCCGCCACGCGCGCGCCGTCGTGCGGATTGCGCGGCGTGCCGTAATGGGGATTCAAGCCCAGGCCGGAAAACGCGAATTCGCTCATGTTGGTGCGCCCAAGCAGAACGGCGCCGGCCGCGCGCAGGCGCGCCACGGCAAGCGCATCGGCCACGGCGGGCGGCGCGTCGGCCAGCGCCAGCGAGGCGGCGCTGCTGACCTGCCCCCTGACGTCGAACAGGTCCTTGATCGAAATGGGGATGCCGGCCAGCGGCGAGGCAATGATGCCGGCGGCGCGCGCCGCATCGCTGGCACGGGCCTCGGCCAGGGCCTGTTCGCCATCAAGGCTGACATAGGCATGGCCGCCCTGCGCCCGGTGCGCCTCGGCGCGCGCCAGCATCCGCTCGGTCAGTGCCACGCTGGTGATGCGGCCAGCGGCCAGGTCGGCCGCCAGTTCGCGGATGGTCTTGGTCAGTTCGGTCATTCTCTTATCCTTCCACGGGCAGGGTTTGCACGGCATAGCGGTGCTGCAGGCGGCGCTGCAAGGCTGGATCATACAGTTCCAGCTCAAACGCGTCGCCATGGCCCATCTCGCCGATGACAGGCTGCGTGCCGCAGAACATGGCGCTGCCCACCGGCAGCGTCGCTTGCCCCGTGTAGCGCAGGATCAGGTCTTCCGGCGACAGCATGCGCGTCACGGGGCCGTCCTGGTACAGGGCCGGCACGCCGGCGCGCTCGCGCCAGGAGCGCATCTGCAGCTGGTCCCAGTGGCCGGCCACGTCGGCATAACGCCACAGGGTGTCGCCCACGGGCTTGCCGCACATCTGCTTCGATACCGTCACGCCATAGCTTTCCACCTTGCGGTCCGTGTGGTCGGAACCGATGCCCACCAGCAGGCCGTATTCCGTGGAAAACAGCACGAATTCGGCTTCGCCCGACGAGTCGCCGCCCGGCACTTCGATGGCCGCGTCGCTCGACAGCAGCGCCGCCGCCACGCGGTAAAACGTCGGCACGCTTTTCGGGCGCGCCACGCCGATGGCTTCCAGTTCGGCGATATGGTGTTCCACCATCGCCATGTCGCGGCCCGTCCAGCCGGCGATGATCAAGTGATCGATGTCGAAGGTGACGGGGCCGTGGCCGGCCAGTTGAAAATGCAATGTCGTCATGATTTTATTCCTCCAGGGGGCCGCGGCCCGTTTCGCGTGCGGCAAACACTGCCGCGCCGGTGATCAGCAAGGCCGCCGCCACGTACAGCGAAACGGCCATGGTGCTGTTGTACGAGCGATACAGACTGGCGATGACGAGCGGCGCGAAGCCGCCGCCGATGACGCCGGCCAGGGTATAGGCCAGCGAGGAACCCGCATAGCGCACCTTGGTCGGGAATTGCTCGATGACGAAGGCCGCTTGCGGGCCGTACATGATGGCGTGGATGACCAGACCCACGACGACGGCCGTGACGATGGCGGCCGGGCTGGCCGTGTCTAACAAGGTGAAGAAGGCAAACGCCCACACGAGGCCCAGCACGGCGCCCAGCGCATACACGGGGCGGCGGCCGATCTTGTCCGACAGCGCGCCAAACAGCGGCACCGACAGCGCATTGCAAGCCGTGCCGATCATGATGGCGGTGAGCGCCAGGGTCGACGACAGATGCAGCACCGTCGTCACATACGTCAGGGTGAACACCACCACCAGCGCATACAGAACGTCCGAGCCGATGCGCACGCCGCCGGCGATCAGCAGACGGCGCCAGTAGAGGCGCAGCACGTCGCCGATCGGCGCTTCCGCCTTGGCATCCTGCTGGTCGAGCTCCTTGAACAGCGGTGTTTCCTCGATGCCGCTGCGTATCCACATGCCAAACGCCACCAGCAGCAGGCTGGCGATGAACGGCATGCGCCAGCCCCATTCCATGAACGCTTCATGCGGCAGCAGATAGGTGATCAGGCCGATGCAGCCCGTTGCCAGCAAGGTGCCGAACGACGGCCCCACCTGCGTCCACGACGCGTTGCGGCCCCGCTTGTCCGGCGCCCCGTGTTCGACGGAGATCAGCACGGCACCGGCCCATTCGCCGCCCAAAGCGATGCCCTGCACGAAGCGCAGCGCCACCAGCAGGACGGGGCTCCAGATGCCGGCCGTCGCATACGTGGGCAAGAGGCCCATCAGGCCCGTCGTCACGCCCATCAGCATCAGGGTTACCACGAGCACCCAGCGCCGTCCCAGCTTGTCGCCCAGGTGGCCGAAGATCACGCCGCCGATGGGGCGCGAAATATAGCCGACGGCATATGTGGAAAAGGCCAGGATGGTGCCCGTCAGCGGATCGAAGGAAGGGAAGAACAGGTGATTGAAGATCAGCGCGGCCATGGTGTTGTAGACGGTGAAGTCATACCATTCCAGGGTCGTGCCGACCATGCTGGCCGTGGCCAGGCGGCCCGTCTTGGCCGTCGTGGCCTTCTCGCCCGGTGCCTGGGCTGCCGGATGCGCGGCGTTCGTATATGTGGTCATAGCCTACCTCTCTCGTCAGTTTTATTGCAAGCCCGGCGCAGGATGCTTTGCCCTGCGCCGTGGCCCGTGTCTCGTGTTATCAGTGCCGGCAAGATACGCTTGCGGCGCGTCAGGCAGCGTGCAGGTCGGCCTCGCGCAGCTGCCAGGACAGCTGCAGGATGGCTGCCTGTTCGGCGTCCAGGCCCAGCGCCGCGCTGGCGGCATTCGCGGCCGCCATGGCGGCGCTTTCGGACGATGCGTCGATCAGGAAGATCGGATCGAGCACGCGGGCCTCCGTCCGTTCCGCCGGCAGGGGGCCGGACAGGCTGGCGTCGGGCGTGAGCAAGCGCGTGGCAATGACGCCGTCGATCTGCAGCAGCGTCGTTCCCAGCGTGGCCAAGCCGGCCACCGCTTGCGCATCCTGGCCGATGGCTGATGCACCCAGGCGCAGCACGGCCAGCCAGGCACCCGTGCCCATGCCCGTTTCCGCCTCGATGGCGCAGACACGGCGCATCGGATCGACCATGCGCTGCAGGTTCGTCAGCGACCATGGCGTCTGCTGGCCGAAAGCCTTGAAGTAGTCGGGCGTCTGGAAGGCGGCGAGCGAACGGGTGCGGTACAGGCCCAGGTATTTGCGGGGGCCGCGCACGCTCTGGTAGCGCGTGCCGCTGACGAAGCCGGGAATGCGCACGCGCTCTTCCACGTGCTCGCGGTCATACCAGCGGTTGAAATCAAGCTCGTGTTCCGGGTCGGCGCTGGTCCAGACGAACAGGATGCCGGGCAAGGTGGTGGTGGACGTCGTCATGAGGGTTCCGTTTGCGTTGTAAGTGGAGTGCCAACTCAGAATAGGTGGCACGCCATCACTTGGCAAACGGGTTATTCTGAACGCGACTGATAAGTTTTTCTTGTGGGTCGCGTTGGGGACGGGCCAACAATGTTGTCGGATTACGCGCCGGGGCGCTAATCCGACCTACGCCGTGATATCACCCGGCGCCATATTCCTCGCCCAAGCCCACGGTGAACCTGGCCGCCTCCTCGCACGCCAGCATAGCGACCAATTGAATCGCTTCCGTCGTGATGTCTTCGCTGTAACTGATGACGATACGCTGCGGCGCCAGGCTGCTGGCGCAGGGAATCAGCGCGATATTGCCTTGCTCGATTTCCTCGCGCAGGGGCGCCAGCGGCAGCACGGCGATGCCGAAGCCCGCTTTGACCAGGCGCACGATGGCGGAAATCGAGCTGACGCAGTGGACACGGCCCAGCTGCACGCCCTCGTCCTGGCACAGCGCCTTCAAGGCGGAATGCGGCTGCGAACCGCGGTTCATGGTGATGATCGGATGCTGCGCAAGTTGCGCCACCGTGAACGGCACGCCCGTGTCGGGCCAGTCGGCGGCCCTGCCGGCCCAGCCCATGGCGATGGCGCCGCTGCCCGTGCTGCGGATATGGTCGCCCGTCAGCATGTCCGTCTGCAGCGCGATATCGAGTTCGCCCTGCTGCAGCTGTTCGTGCAGGCGGCGCGTCGATTCCGACGTCAATTGAATCTCGATGCCCGGATAGCGCTCCTGCACGCGCTGCAGAAACGGGATCAGCCAGGTATGCACGATGGTTTCGATGACGCCGATGCGCACTTCACCCGTGATCTGCGCGGGCGAGGAATTGGCCGCATACATGTCGCGGCACAGCTCCAGCATGCGCTCGGCGTACACAAGCAGGTTGCGCCCGGCGAAGGTCAGGCGGATGTCACGCGCGTCGCGGTCGAACAGGCGCGTGCCGAAGTCCTGCTCCAGCGAGGCGATGCGGTTGGAAATGGCCGCCTGCGTGATGTGCAGCTTGTCGGCCGCCGTGCGGAAGCTGCCCAGCCGCGCAGCCCAGACAAACGCTTCGAGAAAACGGGTATTCAATGGAGCTCTTCTTCACCTAGAGTGTGGTCGCCCCATTGTAAGCCAAAGCGCCCCGCCCTATTTCTGCGCCAGGAAATCGAGCAAGGTCAGGGCGACGATCTTGCTGGCCTTGCGCAAGTCGTCGAGCGCCAGGCGCTCGTCGGCCTTCTTCGCGTTCGATTCGGGCACCGTGCGCGGGCCGGCGCCATACAGCACGGCGGGGATGCCCCGTTCGCCATACAGGCGCGCATCCGCATACAGGGGCGTGCCGACGGCGGGTATCGTCTCGCCGAGGATGGCTTGCGCGTTTTTCTGCAGGCTGCCGACCAGCTGTTCGAAACCGGGCAAGGGCCGCAGCGCATGCGACAGCAGCAGGCGGCGGATCTCGATGTGGATGCCAGGCTCGCCGCGCACCGCGTCTTCGATCAGCGCGCGCACCTGCGCTTCCACCGCCACCGGGTCTTCTTCGGGAATCATGCGGCGGTCCATCTTCATGACGACCTTGCCCGGCACCACATTGGTATTCGTGCCGCCGTCAATGCGTCCCACCAGCATGGTGGGCGAGTCGATGCCGGCCACTTTCGATTTGATCTTTTTCAGTTCCGGCAGCTGGCCGTAAATGGCGTTGAGGATCTTGTTGGCCGCCTGCAGCGCATCGTGGCCCGTTTCCGGCATGGAGCCGTGGCCCGACTTGCCGTGCACGGTGATTTCCAGCTGCAGGCAGGCGTTGTGCGCCGTGACGATGCCGTAGCTGAAACCGGCGGCGATGACGAAATCGGGCTTCGTCAGCTGCTGTTCCAGCAGCCAGCCCGGCCCCAGCAAGCCGCCGAATTCCTCGTCGTAGGTAAAATGCAGTTCCAGCTGCCCCTTCAGGGGAATGCCCAGCGCTTCGAGCGCGCGCGCGGCAAACACATAGGTGGCGAAATCGCCTTTCGAGACGGCCGTCGCGCGGCCGTAGATATAGCCGCCGTCGATCTGGCCGCCGTACGGCGGATACGTCCAGTTGTCGCCGGGCGGCACCACATCGCCATGCGCATTCAGGGCCACGGTCGGCCCGCCTGCGCCGTATGGCCGGCGCACGATCAGGTTGGTGATGCTCTGCATGCCATACGCCTCGACCTGGTCCGCCGGCACGGCGTGTTTTTCCGCGTTCCAGCCATACGCCTGCAGCAGCTGCGCCACCAGGTCCGCGTGCGGCGCGTTATTGCCGGGCGGAGTATCCGTCGGCTGCTGCACCACCTTCTGTAAAAAGGCGACTTCTTCGTCGAAGTGCTCGTCGATCCAGGCCGTGATTTTTTCTGCGTGCGTAGTCATTTTGCTCCTTGCATGGTCTGTTGCAGCCAGGCGCCCAGTTCGCTGCGCTCGGCCTCCGTCATATTGGTCAGGTTCCCGATCGGCATGGCCTTCAGCTCGATGGCCTGCTTGTAGATTTGCGCCGCGTGCTGGCGGATTTGCGTCTCATTATCCAGCATCATGCCGGCCGGCGCCGTGGCGAAGCCCGGCTGCGTGGGCTGGGCCGAATGGCAGGTGGCGCAGCGCTGGGCGATGATGGCGTGCACGCTCTTGAACTGCGCCGCCGGGTCCGCCGCCGGCGCGGCCGCCAGGGCCACGGGCGCTTTCGGCGCGATGGCCACGGCCACGGCCACCAGCAGGGCCACGCCGAAGGCAGGATAACGCCACTCGACTCTTCCCTTGTGGCGCAGGTTGAAGAAGTGGCGGATGAAGACGCCGGCCGCCATGATCAGCGCCAGCACCAGCCACGCGTGATCGTTACGGTAAGTCATCGCGTAGTGGTTGCTGATCATGATGAACAGCACCGGTAACGTAAAATAATTGTTATGCACGCTGCGCTGCTTGGCTTTCAGGCCATGTTTGGGATCGGGCAGCTTGCCGGCGGCCATGGCCTCGACCATCTTGCGCTGGCCGGGAATGATCAGCATCAGCACATTGGCCACCATGATGGTGCCGATCATGGCGCCCACGTGGATGTAGGCGGCGCGCCCGCTGAGCAAATGCGTGAGCACGTACGCGGCGCCGACGATCAGCGCGAACACCGACACGCCGAACCACAGTTCATATTGCGCCAGCTTCGAGCGGCACAGCAGGTCGTACACGGTCCAGCCGATGGCGAGGGTGGCGATACCGATGCCGACGGCCTGGCCGCTGGAGATATCGGCCACGGCCTTGTCGATCATCATGGCCTGGGCATTGAAGTAATACGCGATGGTGAGCAGTGCAAAGCCGGACAGCCAGGTGGAATACGCTTCCCACTTGAACCAGTGCAGCTCCTTCGGCAGTTCCGCGGGCGCCACCAGGTATTTTTGCGGGTTATAGAAGCCGCCGCCATGCACGGCCCACAATTCTCCCGACACGCCCTTCTTCGCCAGCTCGGAGCCGGGCGCGGGCGGACGTATTGAATTGTCGAGCCAGACGAAATAAAAGGAAGCACCGATCCAGGCGATGCCCGTGATGACGTGCAGCCAGCGGACGATCAGGTTCAGCCACTCAAGGCCGTACGGGATCAGGTAGGCAAATACTTCCATAAATTTCCTCTAGTCAGACTGAACCAATATTCGTGCCAATCTACACAAGATAAACGGATTTACCGCCCATCACATGAAAAATATCGTATATTTGACATATTCAAATCGATATACAACAGAGCCGCCGTCACATGTCCAGCCTGCCGCAACACCTCGACCTGCACCTGATCCGCATCCTCTACCTGCTGCTGGTGGAAAAGAATGTCTCGCGCGTGGCGCTCAAACTCAATCAGCCGCAGCCCTCGATTTCCGCCTCCCTGCGCAAGCTGCGCGAACTGACGGGCGACCCGCTGCTCGTGCGCGGCGCGCGCGGCATGGTGCCGACCCAGCATGGCGAAAGCCTGCTCAATCCGGCCAAGCGCATCCTCGACCAGACGGAAAGCCTGTTCGTCAAGAAGACGCCGTTCGTGGCGCAGGAAGAGGCGCGCACCTTCCATATCGCCGCGCCCGACTACCTGGACAGCCAGTTTCTGCCCAACGTGGTGGCCCTGCTGCGCCGCGGCTCGCCGAAAAGCCGCGTCGTGCTGCACAGCCTGGGGCCGGGCATCGACCATATCCGCCAGCTGTCCGATGGTGGCCTGGACCTGGTGATCGCCAACTGGGACGAGCCGCCCGCCCACCTGCACATCTCGAAGCTGTTCGAAGACCCCATCATCTGCGCCATGCATGCGGAAAACGCCTATGCGCGCCGCACCGCCAGCGACGCCATGACGCTCGACGACTACCTGAGCCTGCCCCACGTGGCGCCGTCGCAGATGATGCCCGGCTACCACGGCGTGATCGATTCCTTCCTCGAACGGCAAAACCTGCAGCGCAACGTGGTGGTGGAGTCGGCGTATTTCGGCCTGATCCCCTACATGCTGACGCAGACGGATCTGGTGCTCACCACGGGCCGGCAATTCATGCGCTTCTATGAAAAGACCCTGCCGCTGAAAACGTACACCGTGCCCTTGAAATTCCCGCCGATGCGCTTTTACCAGCTGTGGCACCAGCGCGTGCACCAGGCGCCCGAACACAAATGGCTGCGCGACCAGGTCAGCGCGGCCGCCAAGGCGCTGGTGCAGCGATAGCCGCTATCAGCGCGCGCATATAATGGAGGCAGGAACGGGGCGCTATCATCACCGCTTGCATGATCGGAAAACCATGACCACCCTTTCAGACCTGAACGCCGGCAGCCAGGCCGATTTTATCGCGCACCTGCATGGCATCTACGAACACTCGCCCTGGATCGCCCAGCGCGCGGCCGCCGCCCGGCCGTTTGCCAGCCTGACGGCCCTCAAGACGGAGCTGCAGCGCGTGCTGGCGCAAGCCTCGCCCGAAGAGCAGCTGGGACTGATACGCGCCCACCCGGAACTGGCCGGCAAGGCCGCCATCGCCGGGCAGCTGACGGCGGAATCGACGCGCGAACAGGCCAAGTCGGGCCTGAACCTGTGCAGCCCTGATGAATTCGCCACCCTGCAGCGCCTCAACAGCGAATACAACGCCAAGTTCGGCTTTCCCTTCATCCTGGCCGTCAAGGGTCCGACGGGCGAGGGCCTGACGCGCCAGGACATCATCGCCACGTTTGCGCGCCGCCTGAAAAACCGGCGCGCCGATGAACTGGCCGAATCGCTGCGGCAGATCAAGCGCATCGCCGAACTGCGCCTGAACGACCTGTTCGACGTGCGCCTGGACTTCGGCCCCGCCATCATGCAGCAGGCGGAAACGCTGGCCGGCTGGAGCGACAGCGATTACAACCTGACCTGCGCCTACCTGACGCCGGCGCACCGCAAAACGGCCGCGCAGCTGGCCGACTGGATGCGGGACGCGGGCATGCAGGTGCACATCGACGCCGTCGGCAATGTCGTCGGGCGCTATCTGTCCGACGCGCCCGGCGCGAAGACCCTGATGACGGGATCGCACTACGACACGGTGCGCAACGGCGGCAAGTACGACGGCCGCCTGGGCATCGTGCTGCCGATCGCCGTCGTGCGCCATCTGCACGAACGGGGCGAAAAGCTGCCGTTTCATTTCGAGGTCGTCGGCTTCGCCGAAGAGGAAGGCGTACGCTTCAAGAGCACGTTTTTGGGCAGTACGGCCGTGACGGGCAAATTCGACGTGTCGTTGCTGGAGCAGTTGGATGCGGACGGCGTGAGCATGCGCGACGCGCTGACCGCCGCCGGCCACGAGGCGAGCGCCATCGGCGCCATCGCGCGCGATCCGGCCAGCCTGCTCGGCTATGTGGAGGTGCATATCGAACAGGGCCCCGTGCTGCTTGAGCGCGACCTGCCGCTGGGGATCGTCACGGCGATCGCCGGCAGCTCGCGCTACCTGGTCAGCCTGGGCGGCGTGGCCAGCCACGCGGGCACCACGCCCATGACCATGCGCAAGGACGCGGCCAGCGCGGCCGCCGAAATCATCCTGCTGGTGGAACAGCGCTGCAGCCACGGCGAAGCGCTGGTGGGCACCGTGGGCCAGCTGCAGGTGCCCAACGGCTCCGTCAACGTGATCGCCGGCGCCTGCACCCTGTCGCTCGATATACGCGCGGCCGTTGACGCCGTGCGCCAGGCAGCCGTCGACGATATTCTGGATGGCATCGCCGCCATCTGCGCGCGGCGCCAGATCGACTACCAGCTGGAACTGCTGCTGTCGGCGCGCGCGGCGCCATGCGCGCCGTGGCTGATGGCGCAGCTGGCGCAAGCCGTGGAATCCGTCGGCATCGCACCGTACGCGCTGCTGTCGGGCGCCGGCCACGACGCCATGGCCATGGCCGCCATCACCGACGTGGCCATGCTGTTTACCCGCTGCGGCAATGGCGGCATCAGCCACAACCCGCTGGAAACCATGACGGCCGACGACGCCGACATCGCGGCGCGCGCGCTGCTGGCGTTTTTGCGCAACTTCCAGCCCAAGCCCTGAGGTTACACGGCCACGGCCCGCTCCAGCATCGCGTGCAGCAGCACGTTGCAGCCCGCTTCCAGGTGCTCGGGCTTGGCGTCCTCGATTTCATTGTGGCTGATGCCGTCCTTGCACGGCACGAAGATCATGCCGGCCGGCGCCAGCCGGGCCGCGTAGATGGCGTCATGGCCGGCGCCGGACACCACATCCATCACGGAGTAGCCGAGTTTGGCCGTGGCGTTGCGCACGGCGCCCACGCAGTCGGGGTGGAACGGACATGGCGGGTAGTAGGAGACTCTTTCCAGTGAAATGCCCAAGCCTGTTTTTTCGCGCGTGGCATCGATGAAAGCCGTGATCTCGCCGTGCATGGTGTTGAGCAGCTCGTCGTTCACGTTGCGCAGGTCGATGCTGAATTTGACTTCGCCGGGGATCACGTTGCGGCTGTTCGGGAAGACCTGCACCATGCCCACCGTGCCCCGCCCGTACGGCGGGTAGCGGTTGGCAATCGCCACCACTTCCTGCATGATGGTGGTGGCCACCTGCAGCGCATCCTTGCGCAAGCCCATGGGCGTGGGGCCCGCATGTGCTTCCATGCCCGTCACCACGCAGTCGTACCAGGACAGCCCCATCACGGCCGGCACCACGCCGATAACCGTGTCCGCGTCTTCCAGCACGGGGCCCTGTTCGATATGCGTCTCAAAATAGGCGCCGATCGGATGGTCGCCCGGCACCTGCTCACCCTTGTATCCGATGCGCGCCAGCTCCTCGCCCACGGTCTTGCCTTCCGTGTCCTTGGCCGCATACGCGGTTTCCAGCGAGAAGGCGCCGCAAAACACGCCCGAGCCCATCATCACGGGCACGAAACGCGAGCCTTCCTCGTTGGTCCAGAAGGCCACCTCGATCGGTGCCTGCGTCTTGATCTTCAGATCGTTCAGGGTGCGCACCACTTCCAGGCCCGCCAGCACGCCGTAGTTGCCATCGAACTTGCCGCCCGTGGGCTGCGTGTCGATATGGCTGCCCGTCATCACGGGCGGCAAGGTATTGTCCATGCCGTCGCGGCGCATGAAGACATTGCCGATCTGGTCGATCGTGATGCTCATGCCCGCCTCGCGGCCCCAGCCTGCCACCAGGTCGCGGCCTTCCTTGTCGAGGTCCGTCAGGGCCAGGCGCTTGACGCCGCCCTTCGCTGTCGCGCCGATACGCGCCAGTTCCATCAGGGCTGCCCACAGGCGCTCACCATTGATACGCAATGCATCCATCGTCAACTCCTTATGCGGTCGTGGCGGCAAACGCGGGACGCTCGATATAGCGCCCCGCCCCTTCGACGGCCATCAGTTCGCCCTGGTGGAACACCACCTTGCCGGCGGCAATCGTGGTGCTGGGGATGCCGCGCACGGTGCGCCCTTCGAAGACATTGAAGCCTCCCTTGGCGAACTGCGTGGCGGCGGAAATGGTGCGCGTGCCCTGCGGGTCCCACAGCACGATGTCGGCATCGCTGCCTGCGGCGATGACGCCCTTGCGTGGATACATATTGAAGATCTGCGCCGCATTGGTGGACGACACCTTGACGAATTCTGAGGGGGTGAGCATGCCCGAATTGACGCCAGCATCCCACACCACGGCCATGCGTTCCTCGACGCCGCCGCAGCCGTTCGGGATGCGCGTAAAGTCATTCTTGCCAGCCGCCTTCTGCTCGGCGCAGAAGGTGCAGTGGTCGGTGGCCGTCGTGTGCAGGTTGCCGCTTTGCAGGCCGTGCCACAGTGCCGATTGATGGTGCTTGCCGCGAAACGGCGGGCTCATGACGTGGCCCGCCACGTAGTCGAAATCGTCGCTCTGGTAGACGCTGTCGTCGATCACCAGGTGGCCCGCCAGCGCTTCGCCATATACGCGCTGGCCGTTGGCGCGCGCCCGCGTGATGGCGTCGAGCGACTCCGCGCACGAGACGTGCACGATGTACACGGGGGTATTCAAAACGTTGGCGATCGCGATGGCGCGGTTGGCCGCCTCCGCCTCCACGGCGGGAGGGCGCGACAGCGGGTGCGCCTGCGGACCGGTGATGCCTTTTTTGAGCAGGGCTTGCTGCAACTGAAAAACCAGTTCGCCGTTTTCCGCATGGACGGTGGGCAGCGCCCCCAGTTCCAGCGAGCGGGTAAAGCTTTTCACCAGGGTTTCATCGTCGGCCATGATGGCATTTTTATAGGCCATGAAGTGCTTGAAGCTGTTCACGCCATGCTCGCGCACCAGCACTCCCATCTCTTCATGTACCTGTTCGCTCCACCAGGTGATCGCCACGTGGAAGGTGTAGTCGCCAGCCGCCTTGGCCGACCACTCGCGCCACTGGTGATAGGCCTCGATCAGCGACTGCTTCGGCGCGGGGATGACGAAGTCCATGATGGTGGTGGTGCCGCCCGCCAGTCCCGCCGCCGTGCCCGTGAAAAAATCGTCGGCCGTCACGGTGCCCATGAAGGGCAAATTCATGTGCGTGTGCGTGTCTATCCCCCCCGGCATCACGTACAGGCCGCCCGCGTCGATCACGGTGGCGCCGGCCGGCAGCGCCAGGTTCTCGCCGACGGCGGCAATCGTGTCGCCCTCGATCAGCACATCGGCGCGAAACGCGCGGTCGGCGTTGACGACGGTACCGCCACGTATCAGTGTAGTCATCTTGTCTCCTTCGAAAAGATCAGGACTGGGGCGCCTGCTGTACGAGCGCAGCTACCTTGCCCTTCATCATGGCGCCGTAGACGACTGCGGCGATGGCCACGCCCACGAACCAGGCGTAGGTGTAGATGGTTTTAAAGCCTTCGCCCACGCCGGGAAACGCCGTGGGAAAGGCAGCGTTCAAAAAGCCCGGGATATTCGGCAGCACGGCGATGACAAAGGCGATCAGCGCCGCCATGTTCCAGCCATTGCCATACGAGTAGACGCCGTCGTCGCGGTACAACTGCCTGACGTCGAGCTGCGTCTTGCGCACAAAGTAATAGTCGACGATGAGGATGCCGGCGATGGGGCCCAGCAAGGCCGAGTAGCCGATCAGCCAAGTGAAGATATAGCCCTGTGTCGACTCGAGCACCTTCCACGGCATCATGACGATGGCGATGAAGGCCGTGATGTAGCCGCCCATCTTGTATGAAATCTGCTTCGGCGCCAGCGAGGAAAAGTCGTACGCAGGCCCCACCAGGTTGGCCGCCAGGTTGACGCTGACCGTGTCGATCAGGAGGATGATCAGGGCGATCAGCACGGCGGCGCCCGTCATGCGGCTGGCCAGGTCGACTGGGTCCCAGATGGCCTTGCCGTACATGACGACCGAACCGGCAGTGACGATCACGGCCAGCATGGCCAGCAAACCCATCGGCACGGGCAAGCCGACCGACTGGCCCACGATCTGGTCGCGCTGCGTCTTGGCAAAGCGCGTGAAGTCGGGAATGTTCAATGCCAAGGTGGCCCAGAAGCCCACCATGGCGGTGAGCGACGGCCAGAAGACGCTCCAGAACTGGCCCGCCTTTTTGCCGCCGGGGATGAATTGCGATGGCTGGTCCAGCAGGCTGGCCACGCCGCCGGCCTTGCTGTGCACCCAGTACAGCAGCACGAAGCAGATCAGGATTTTCAGGGGTGCCGTATAGGTTTCGAGCTTGCGGATCGATTCCATGCCATGCAGGATGTAATAGAACTGGATGGCCCAGAAAGCCAGGAAGCACAGCAACTGGCTACCGTTGATGCCCAGGCCAGCGATCTTCTCGCCGCCCAGCTCATGCCCCATCAGCACGCCCATCAGCGTGTAGATCATCTGCCCGCCGAACCAGGTCTGGATGCCGTACCAGCCGCAGGCGACGATGGCGCGCATCAATGCCGGCAGGCGCGCGCCCATGGTGCCGAACGAGGCGCGCGCCAGCACGGCATACGGGATGCCGTACTTGGTGCCCGCATGGCCGATCAGCAGCATGGGCAAGAGCACGATGGCGTTGGCGAGAAAGACCGTGAGCACCGCCTGGTAACCGGACATGCCGCTGTCGATCAGGCTGGCCGACAGGGTGTAGGCGGGAATGCACATCACCATGCCCACCCACAGCGCGGCGAAGTGATACCAGCGCCAGGTGCGCTGCGCCGCCGTGGTGGGCGCCAGGTCTTCATTCCAGAGTTGCGTGTTGCCTGAATAGTCGTGGTTCACAGGTATGCTCCATCGGTTGGGAGGTTGGGCGTTTTAAAAACGGCTGCGGCCTAGCTTACTGCAAAGTTGGGCAACTGTTTATAAAATATGCGTACGCAAAAAACGTGCCCTATACCGATTCCGCCAATGCCCGGGGGTTGCGCGGATCCTGCGTCCAGTTCATGTACGGCTTGCCCGTGGCCTGCGGCACCATCGTGATGCAGCCCTGCACCGGACAGGTGATTTCGCACAGGTTGCAGCCCACGCATTCCTCCTTGATCACTTCATATGTGCGCGTGCCGGCGGCGTCGATCAGTTGCGCAATCGACTGGTGCGAGGTGTCTTCGCAAGCCACGTAGCACTTGCCGCATTTGATGCAGTCGTCCTGGTTGATCTGCGCGATCACCTGGTAATTCATGTCCAGGTATTTCCAGTCCGTCGTGTTGGCCACGGCCTTGCCGGAAAAATCGCTGATGCGTGCATAGCCCTTCTCGTCCATCCAGCGCGACAGGCCATCCTTCATTTCTTCGACGATGCGGAAGCCATGCAGCATGGCGGCCGTGCACACCTGCACGCAGCCGGCGCCCAGGGCGATGAATTCGGCCGCGTCGCGCCAGTTGCCGATGCCGCCGATGCCGGAAATGGGCAAGCCGCGCGTCTGCGGATCGCGCGCGATTTCCGCCACCATGTTCAGGGCGATGGGTTTCACGGCCGCGCCGCAATAGCCGCCGTGCGTGCTGGCGCCACCGACAATCGGCAAGGCCACCATGCGGTCCAGGTCCAGCGAGGTGATGGAATTGATGGTGTTGATCAGCGAAACGGCGTCCGCGCCGCCTGCCTTGGCCGCGCGCGCCGGCATGCGCACGTCCGTGATGTTGGGCGTGAGCTTGACGATGACGGGCAGTCGGCTGTGTTTCTTGCACCAGGCGGTCACCATCTGCACATACTCGGGCACCTGGCCCACGGCCGCGCCCATGCCGCGCTCCGGCATGCCGTGCGGGCAGCCGAAATTGAGCTCGATGCCGTCTGCCCCCGTCGCCTCGACCTTGGGCAGGATGTCGGCCCAGTAATGCTCTTCGCAGGGCAGCATCAGGGAGACGATCATGGCGCGGTCGGGCCAGTCCTTTTTCACCTGCGTGATTTCGCGCAGGTTGATCTCCAGAGAGCGGTCGGTAATCAGCTCGATGTTGTTGAAGCCCACCACTTCGCGGTTCTTGCCGTACAGGGCGGAATAGCGCGACGAGACGTTGACGGCGGCAGGGTCTTCACCGAGCGTTTTCCACACGACGCCACCCCACCCCGCCTCGAAGGCGCGCACCACGTTATACGCCTTGTCGGTCGGCGGTGCGGACGCCAGCCAGAAGGGATTCGGCGCCTTGATGCCGCAAAATTCGATGCTGAGATCAGCCATTATGCAGCCTCCACTTTATTGAACAGATCGGAATGGATGGCCAGTGCGGCCAGCTTGCCATGCTGGACGGCCTGCACCGTCAAGTCCTGCCCCGGCGCCACGCAGTCGCCGCCCGCGTAGATCCCCGGCAGCACCGTGCGGAAACCCGCGTCGACGGCGATCTTGTCGCCTTCGCGCTGCAGCAAGGATGCCATCGGGTCATGCAGCACCTGCGTATCAAGGCTCTGGCCGATGGCCTTGAAGATGGCGTCGGCCGCCACGTCGAACGTTTCGCCCGTGCCCGCCAGGCGCGTGCCCTGCATGCGGGTTTTCTCGAAACGCATGCCGGCCACCTTGCCGGCAGCGTCAAGCAGCACCTGCTGCGGCTGGGCCCACGTCAGCATGCGCACCTGGTTCGCCTTGGCGATCTCCTGTTCATGATGGGTGGCCGTCATGGCGTCGAAACCGCGCCGGTAGACCAGGGTGACTTCCTCGGCGCCCAGCCTTTGAATCTGGACGGCCATGTCGATGGCCGTATTGCCGGCGCCAATGACGATGGCGCGTTTCGGCACGGGCAGCGCGGCCAGGTCGTCCGCCTGGCGCAACGCGGCGATGTAATCGACGGCCGCCAGCAAGCCCGGTGCGTCCTCGCCCGTCAAGCCCAGTTTGCGGCTGGCGCCCAGGCCCAGGCCCAGGAAGACGGCGTCGTACTGCGCATGCAAGTCGCGCAGCTGCACGTTTTCACCCAGCGCCTGGCGACATCGGATGGCGATACCGCCGATGCCCAGCAAAAATTCAACTTCCTTCTGCGCGAAATCGTCCGTCAGCTTGTATTTGGCGATGCCGTATTCATTCAGGCCACCGGCCTTGTCCTCTTTTTCAAAGATCACCACGTCGTGGCCCAGCATGGCCAGGCGGTGCGCGCACGACAGGCCGGCCGGACCCGCGCCGACGATGGCGATGGTCTTGCCCGTGCTTGCCGCCCGTTTGAAAGGGTGCGCCGTAAAATGCATGTGGTCGACGGCATAGCGCTGCAAGAGGCCAATCTTGACCGGCTGGCCTTCGGCGTCGTGGTTGCGCACGCAGACGTCTTCGCACAGAATCTCCGTCGGGCAGACGCGCGCGCAGCTGCCGCCCAGGATGTTCTGCTTCAGGATGCCGGCGGCGGCGCCGTTGATGTTCTTGTCGTGGATGTTGCGGATGAAGCTGGCCACGTCGATTTCCGACGGACAGATACGGCTGCACGGCGCGTCGTAGCAATACAGGCAGCGGGCGCTTTCGATGGCGGCCTGGCGCGCCGTCAGGGGCGGTGCCAGGTCCGTGAAGTGGCCCGCCAATTCCTCGTTGGGCAGGGCGGGATGCGGTAAATAACTCAAGGACTCGATCATCGCGGTTTCCTTTTTTTGTGCGGCCGATGTTTGATTTAAAACCCTTACTTCATCTGGGGAAAAGCAAATTCCACACCAGCGCTTGCCGTGTTCGGCCAGCGCTGCATCACGGCCTTGTGGCGCGTGTAGAAACGCACGCCTTCGGGGCCATACGCGTGGTGGTCGCCGAACATGCTGCGCTTCCAGCCGCCAAAACTGTTGAAGGCCATCGGCACGGGCAAGGGGATGTTGACGCCCACCATGCCGACCTGGATCTGGCGCACGAATTCGCGCGCCACGCCGCCATCGCGCGTGTAGATGGCCACGCCGTTGCCATACTCGTTGGCGTTGATCAGCTCCACCGCGTGCACCACGTCTGGACAGCGCAGCACGCACAGCACGGGGCCGAAAATCTCTTCCTTGTAGATATTCATGTCACGCGTGACGTGATCGAACAAGGTGCCGCCGACAAAGAAACCGTTCTCGCGTCCCGGCACCACATGGTTGCGTCCATCGACCACCAAAGTCGCGCCCTGCTCCACGCCCGAGGCGATCAGTTTTTCGATACGCTGCTTGGCCGCCAGCGACACGACCGGGCCCATTTCCGCACCATCTTCCATACCGTCGCGCACTTTCAGTGCGGCCGTGCGCGTTGCCAGTGCATCGATCAACTTGTCGCCCGCGTCGCCCACGGCCACGACGACGGAGATGGCCATGCAGCGCTCGCCCGCAGATCCGTAAGCCGCGCCGATCAGCGCGTCGACCGTCATCTCCATGTCCGCGTCGGGCATCACCACCATGTGGTTTTTCGCGCCGCCCAAGGCTTGCACACGCTTGCCGCTGGCGCTGCCGCGCGCATAGATGTATTCGGCGATCGGCGTCGAGCCGACAAAGCTGATCGCCTGCACCACGGGGTGGTCGAGCAAGGCGTCGACCGTCACCTTGTCGCCCTGTACCACGTTGAAGACACCGTCGGGCAAGCCCGCTTCTTTCAACAGTTTCGCGTGCAGCAGCGACGCGGACGGATCGCGCTCGGATGGTTTCAAGACGAAGGTATTGCCGCAAGCGATGGCGACGGGGAACATCCACATCGGCACCATCACGGGAAAATTGAATGGCGTGATGCCGGCCACCACGCCGAGTGCCTGGCGCATGGACCAGGCGTCGATGCCGCGCGAAATCTGGTCCGTGAATTCGCCCTTCAGCAGTTGCGGTATGCCGACGGCAAATTCCACCATCTCGATGCCGCGCGCCACCTCGCCCTGCGCATCGGCAAAGGTCTTGCCATGCTCGCGCGTGAGCATGGCGGCAAATTCATCCGTGTGCTGCTGGCACAGCTGCAGGTAGCGGAACAGAACCCTGGCGCGCGTCAGCGGCGGCGTGGCCGACCACGAGGGAAAGGCGGCCGCCGCCGCCTGCACGGCCGCGTCCACGTCTTCCACGGTGCCCAGCGCCACGCGCGCCACAGGCTCGCCCAGGGCCGGGTTGTAGACGTCGCCGTAGCGGCCGCTTTGGGTGTCGATTTTGGCGCCGTTGATGTAGTGGGTGATGGTGTCGAGCTGTGTGTTAATTTGGTTCACGTTATTTCCTCTCTTTACCCCAAGGGCAAATTCTGGGGTCAGACCCGGCGGGTCTGACCCCGGGGCTTAATCAAGGTTCTTCAGCACCGTGGCCAGCTTGCCGAACAGCTCGTCGACATGCTGCTTCTCCAGCACCAGCGGCGGCGACAGCGCGATGATGTCGCCCGTCGTGCGTATCAGCACACCGTCGGCGAAGGCCTGCTTGAAGGCGTTGAAGGCGCGCGTGCCCGGTTTGCCGGCGATGGGATCGAGTTCGATGCCGGCGATCAGGCCGATGCTGCGCAGGTCGATCACGTGCGGCAAACCTTTCAAGGAATGCACGGCGTCGCTCCAGTACGCCTGCATCGCTTTCGCGTGGCCCAGGATGTCCTGCTCCTCGAACACCTGCAAGGTGGCCAGCGAGGCGGCGCAGGCCAGCGGGTGGCCGGAATACGTATAGCCGTGGAACAGTTCGATGCCCGGCGGCGCATCCATGAAGGCATCGTGGATGTATTTTTTGCTGAACACTGCCCCCATCGGCACCATGCCGTTGGTCAGGCCCTTCGCCGTCGTCATCAGGTCCGGCTCGACGTCGAAATAATCGGCGGCGAACGGCGTCGTCATGCGGCCGAAACCCGTGATCACTTCATCGAAAATCAGCAGGATGCCGTGCTTGGTGCACAGTTCGCGCAAGCGTTTCAGATAGCCTTTCGGCGGGATCAGCACGCCCGTGGAACCGGCCACCGGTTCGACGATGACGGCGGCAATCGTCGAGGCGTCGTGCAGGGCGACGATGCGCTCGAGCTCGTCGGCCAGGTGGGTGCCGTAGTCGGGCTCGCCCACCGTGTAGGCGTTCTGGTCCAGGTTGTGCGTGTGCGGCAGGTGGTCCACGCCCGGCAGCAGGGGGCCGAAGGTCTTGCGGTTGCCGCCGATGCCGCCCACGGAAATGCCGCCGAAGCCCACGCCGTGGTAACCGCGTTCACGGCCGATCAGGCGCGTGCGTGCACCCTCGCCGCGCGCCCGGTGGTAGGCCAGCGCGATCTTCAACGCCGTGTCGACGGCCTCGGAGCCGGAATTCGTATAAAACACGTGGCCGAACTTGTGGCCCGTGTAGTCCATCAGTTTTTCCGCCAGGTCGAAGGCGGCCGGATGGCCCATCTGGAAAGTGGGGGCGAAGTCGAGCTGGCCCACCATGTCGCGGATGGCGCCGACGATTTTCGGCTGCGCATGGCCGCACGGCACGCACCACAGTCCCGCCGTGCCATCGAGGATGGCGTTGCCATCGACGTCCTTGTAGTACATGCCTTCGGCCGACACCAGCAGGCGCGGGTTGGCCTTGAAATCGCGGTTGTTCGTAAACGGCATCCAGAATGCCGACATCGATTCCGGCCTTGTTTCGTTCATGACCTTCTCCTTGGGATGGGCTGGCGCGGGACCAGGATCGTTTTTGACGAAGCGTAAAATAATTTACCAGTTGGCAAAAAGCTGATGTAATAATAGACAGGCCATTCCCAATGGCACAGATACACAAACGGCAAAGTATCCCAACCGTACAGGTCGAAAAACCACTACAGTTTTGTGCAAGGCAGCAAAGGAGCCACCGTGAAGCACAGCGACAGCACAGACGATGCCCCCGAGCAAGCCAGCGGCTGGCCCGTACTCGACATCGACCGCCAGAAAAAGGGCGGCCTCGTCGAGCAGATCGTCATCGCCATCAGCGTCATGGTGGGCAGCCGCGCCCTGCGCATCGGCACGCGCATGCCGTCCGTGCGCCAGTTCGCCCGCTGCAATGGCGTGTCGACCTTTACCGTCGTCGAATCGTATGACCGCCTGGTCAACCTCGGCTTGCTGTCGTCGCGGCGCGGTTCCGGCTATTTCGTCGCGCGCCACGATATCGCCGCCTCGCCGCAATTGGCTGTGCATGCCAGCCCCACGGCCATCGACGCCCTCACGCCGGACCTGTATTCGGGCGTGTCCGACGCGCTGCCCGTGGGAGCGGGCTGGCTGCCGCCCGAGATGTATGGCGAAGCGACCGTGCTCGACGCCGTGCGCCAGGCCATGCGCATTCCCGCCAGCCGCCTGCGCGGCTATGGCCACCCTCTCGGCTTTCCCTCGCTGCGCCAGCACCTGGCAAGCAGCCTGTCGGAAGAGCTGTTCCAGGTCGAGCCGGACCAGGTCCTGCTGACGCACGGCGCCACGCATGCTTTTGACTTGATCCTGCGCAGCCTGACCAAGCCGGGCGACACGGTGCTGGTGGAGGACCCCGGCTACAGCAACCTGCAGTCGCTGATACGCCACCATGGCTGCATCCCCGTGGGCGTCCACCGCGGCGAAGCGGGCCTCGATCTCGATGCGCTGGCCGTTGAAGCCGCGCGCACCCAGCCGAAGCTCATGTTCGTCAACACGGTGCTGCAAAATCCGCTCGGTACTTCCCTGAGCCAGGCGCAGGCGCACCGCCTGCTGGCGCTGGCCGAACAATTCGATTTCTGGCTGGTGGAAGACGATATCTACCGCGAACTGGCGGCGCGCGGCGAAGCGTCGCTGGCGGCGATGGACGGCTTGCGCCGCGTGATCCGCGTGGGCAGTTTTTCCAAGACTCTGTCGCCCGTGCTGCGCGTGGGATCGATTTGCGCCTCGCCGCCGCTGGTGGCCGAACTGGTGCGCGTGAAAATGCTGGCGGGACTGACGACGTCGGAAATCAACGAGCGCGCCGTCTACCACGCCATCTCCGCGCGGCCCTACAAGCGCATGGTCGAACGGCTCGTGGCGCAGCTCGATGCGGCCCGCGAGCGCAGCATCGACTGCCTGGCGCAGGCGGGCATGGCGCCCGTGGCGCGGCCCCGCGGCGGCATGTTCGTCAGCGCCGGCTGGCCCGACGTGCAAACGCCGGAATGGAACGGCAAGATCATCGCCGACATGGCCTTGAAGGCGGGTATCCTGCTGTCGCCGAACGAATTTTTCATGCTGCGCGCGCCCGAGACGGTGTGGTTCCGCTTCAACGTGACCTACACCGATACCCCCGTGCTGCAGGCCTTCCTGCAATCGATACGCCCACGCTAAAGAAACCGCCATGGCCAGCGACAAATCCCCTGCCCTTCCCGTGAAAAATGCCGGCGGCCGGCGTTTGCAAAACCGCGACCGCCTGGAAGCGGACATCCTGGAGCAAGCCGTGCGCGCGTTCGCCGAATGCGGCTATGAGGGCGCGTCGATCGCCACCATCGCCGAGCGGGCCGGCCTGTCGAAGCAAAACCTGATGTATTACTTCCCGTCCAAGCAGCTGCTGTACCAGCGCGTGCTCGACGACGTGCTCGACGACTGGCTGGCGCGCATGGACATGCTGGCCAATGAAGACGACGAGCCGCGCGACGTGCTGCGCGCGTATATCGGCGCCAAGCTGCGTTTTTCGCGCGAACAGCCGTGGGCCTCGCGCGTGTATGCGCTGGAAGTGATCAATGGCGCGCCCCTGTACGGCACGCAGATACGCGACCGGGTCGTGCCCCTGCTGCGCAAGGATATCGCCGTCTTCGAAGCGTGGATCGCCGCCGGCCGGATCGCGCCTGTCAACGCCACGCATCTGATGTTCGCCATCTGGGCCATGACCCAATCGTATGCGGATTTTTCGGCACAGATGGCCCTGGTGCTGGAACGCAAGCAGCTCACGCGCAAGGACTATGAGGACGCGGAAGCCCTGATCGCGCACATGGTGCTGGCGGCGGTGGCCATGCCGCCAGCGGACGAAAAAAAACCGCCTCGACAGGCGGTTTTCTGAACGGCGCGAACGCTTACGCAGCCGTCTTGCTCTTGCGGCGGCGCGCCATGAAGCCGATCATGCCCAGGCCTGCCAGCAGCATCGCATAGGTTTCCGGTTCCGGCACGGCGGACACATAACCGGACACGTTGGTGGCATTGAAATAATGGTTCGCATTGACCTGGATGTTCGAGGCCCAGTTCCCCACCACCACGCTGCCGTTGATCTGGCCATTACCGCCGGCCAGGGTCGCCAGCGGCGCCAGGACGCTGCCGTACAGGCCCACGCCGTTCAAGGTGATGGTTTGCGCTTCATAGAAGTTGTACAGCACATTGTATTTGCTGAAATCGCCGTAGCCGCCGGACAGGTTCACATTCGTGCCGCTGATATTGAGGATCAGGGTGTCGTTCGTGTGCAGATTGCTGAACTTGAAGTTGTTCACCGAGCCCAGCGCCGCGGAAGTCAGGTCGAACACTTGCACATTGCCCGTGCCGCCCTTCAGGGTCATGCCGCCATAGGCCACCGAGCTGCTGCCCGTCGCTGCCACGTTGGCCAGCGAGGTCGAGGTGTTTTTCAGCTGCGCCGATGTCGTGGCGAACGACACGGGCGACACCGTGGTCTTGCTAGCCGTGTTCAGGCCCACGCTGCTTGTCGTCGTGCTGCCGCCCACATAGTAATTGCCGTTCTTGATCGAGCCGGAGCTGTAGTTCAGGTTGCCGCCAACCACCAGCGCATAGCCGGTGTTGCCATGCGTGACGTAGGCATCCTTGTTCTTGTCATTGACCGAATAGTTCGATGCCGTCAGATTGCCGGCCACCAGCACGCCGCCTTCGACATCGCTGCCGGACGCGCTGAAGTTACTGAGGGAATACAAATTGGCGCCACCGATGCCCAAATCGACAACACCGGCTTGCGCGGCGCCGGCGGCAAACACGGTCGACAAAACGAGAACGAATGATGATTTAGGCATGATTGACATTTTATTTCCAAAAAGAAAATTAACTTGACGCCAGAATATCATATCCATTCGCTTTGATATGTCGCAAACCAACAACTTTTGTAACAATAATGAAAACATAGTTGCTCGGCGGGAATCATTCTCCTGGCGCTGCCCGGAGAACGCCCCAGGCATCCGGATGACGCTGAAAACAGACGGGCAAACAGCCGTCTGTTCTGCACGTTCAATATTGCTTAGAAGCGCAGCCAACTTGGTGATACGATCGCGGCAGCGCCAGACCAGGCCAGCCCACAAAGTATGAAATCATAAGGATGAAGCACGCATGAAACGATTGTCCCTAGGCGCACTGATGCTGGCATATGCCTGCGGCGCGCAAGCCGATGTGTTTAACATGATCGACAACCAGCCGCTCAGCGAAACCTGGCTCAACGCGGGCTTTTATTCGTATCACTTTCAGCGCGACAAGAACCTGAACGACAGCAATCCGGGCCTGGGCGCCGAATACCGCTTCTCCACGGTCGCGTCGGTCACGGCCGGCCGCTTCTACAATAGCGACCGCGCCTACTCGAATTACCTGGGCGTGTACTACCAGCCAATCAAGGTGGGCCCGCTGCGCATCGGCGCCGTCGTTGGCGGCTTCAGCGGCTATCCGAAGATGCGCGATGGCGGCTGGTTCCCGGCCCTGGTCCCCACCATCAGCTATGAATACCAGCGCGTGGGCGTGAATATCGCCATCGTGCCCTCCTACAAGGATCGCCTGTATGGCGCGCTCAGTTTCCAGCTGAAACTGAAGGTCTTCGAGTAACCGTTTGTCGTTGCCTGTCGCCGTTCGGTCCGCCATTCCTGCCATTCGTCGCATACGCCATACCCGGCAGCAAGGATTTGCCTATAGTGGTTTCATTGCCAGCATGCATACGGCAGCGGCACCCACACGACAGGAGAACGGCATGAAAGACATCAATTCGGCACCGGGCAGCACTTCCTTCAGCGCTTTCTGGAACGAGCTGTGCGCTTACGCGCGCCAGGGGATGGCTGCCTTGCGCACCATGTCGTGGCCCATGCTGCTGGTCTGCTGCCTGGGCCTGGCGTTCCTGATCACCATCTTGCCGCTGGCCATCATGCTGTTTGCCCTCGTCATGCTGCTGAGATGGGCAAGCAACAACGACGATGCCGGCGCAGATCAGAAAGCGTCGGCTTCGCAGCATTCGCCGCAATAAAAATTTGCGTCGTGGCAAGAGTGCAATGATGGTTCTATGGCACTATGGATGGGCGCGGCACTGACGGGCATCAAAACCATCCAAATGGAGGGATTTGATACGGAACGCTACGCAGTATCCATGATCGAAGCTACTCCCCCTCAGCCATAGGAGTTTTCTGATGACCACGACAGCAAAAGCTACAGCAGCTACGACTATTCCCTGCCTGCGCTACCGCGACGCGCCCGCCGCCATCGAATGGCTGTGCAAGGCACTCGGTTTCGAAAAACAATTGATCGTGCCTGACGGCAATGGTGGTGTCGCCCATGCGCAACTGAGCTTTGGCAACGGCATGGTCATGGTGGCACCCGCCCTCGACAGCGACTATGGCCGCCTGATGAAACTGCCAAGCGACATCGGCGGCGCCAACACGCAAAACTGCTACCTGGTCGTCAGCGACGCCGATGCCGTCTACCGCAGCGCGCGCGAAGCCGGCGCCGAGATCGTGCTCGACATCAAGGATGAAGATTACGGCGGACGGGGCTTTACCTGCCGCGACCCGGAAGGCCACATCTGGAGCCTGGGCACCTACGATCCATGGTAAAACGGAGAACAATGATTGTCGCTACCCTCACCGCCGCCAGCCTTGCGCTGATCGGCGGTTTCCTGTCCGCTCCCGTCCTCGTCGACGAACATCTCAACCGCATTCATGCCCCGTCCGGCAAGGCGCCGTCGGCAGCCACTGTGGCCCTGCACCAGAGCCTGTGGATCGCCGACCTGCACGCCGACAGCCTGCTGTGGCAACGCGACCTGAACCGCGACAGCCAGCGCGGCCACGTCGACTTTCCCCGCCTGCAGCGGGCCAACGTGGCGCTGCAAGCCTTTTCCGTCGTCACCAAGACGCCGCGCAAGATGAATATCGAGCGCAATGGCAGCGACACGGACAACATCACGGCCCTGGTGGTGGCGCAAGGCTTGCCGCCCGCCACGTGGAACAGCCTGCTGGCGCGCGCCACCTGGCAGGCCGACGAGCTGCGCCAGCAAGCGGCAAATAGCCATGGCAAGGTGCGCGTCATCGGCAGCCGCGCCCAGTTGCGCAGCTTCATCGCCGCGCGCGAAAAAGACCCCGCCCTGCTGGCCGGCTGGCTGACACTGGAAGGCGCGCATGCGCTCGAAGGCAAGCTGGACAATCTCGACACCCTGTACCGGTCCGGCTACCGCATGGCCGCGCCCACGCATTTCTTCGACACGGAACTGTCCGGCTCCCAGCACGGCCTGAAAAAAGGCGGCCTGACGCCGCTGGGCAAGCAATGGTTGCGTGCCATGGAGCAGCGCAAGATGATCGTCGACCTGGCGCACGCCTCGCCGGCCACCATCGACGACGTACTGACGTTGGCGAAACGCCCCGTGATGGTCTCGCACACGGGCGTGCGCGGCACCTGCGCCAACGGGCGCAACCTGAGCGACGCCCAGCTGAAACGCATCGCCGCCCAGGGCGGCCTGGTGGGTATCGGCTTCTGGAATACGGCCGTCTGCGGCAAGGACGTGGCCTCGATCGCGCGCGCCATCAAGTACACGGTCAAGCTGATCGGCGCCGAACACGTGGCCTATGGTTCGGACTTCGACGGCGCCGTCACCACGGCCATCGACGCGGCCGGCTTGCCGCGCTTGACGCAGGCGCTGCTGGATGCTGGCCTGTCGGAAGCGCAGATCCGCCGCGTGGCAGGCGAAAACGTGCGCGACTTCCTGCTGAAGAACCTGCCGGACGATGACGCCTAGACTAGCCTAGCGCCTGAACCAGGGCCTGGTCCGCCACCTGGCGCGGCCGGATGCGTATCAGCTTGCGGTACAGCGGCGGCATCGACTCGCACAGCGCCAGCAGCGCGTCTTGCGCCATCGCCGGGCGCACGTACTGAAATTGCGCGGGATTATTCTCCGGCAGCGCCCCTTCCATGGTGGAGCCGTAGGCACCCAGGGTCATGACACTGGCGGCGCTGTCGTCCGGGCCGATGGCCAGCACGAAGGTGCCGTGCTTGGGGTGGCCCAGGTAGCTTTTGATTTCCTCCTGCAGCGCCGGCGCCGCATTCGCCATCAATTCAAAACGCAGCTGCGCGTACTGGCGCGTGCATTCCATGAACGGCGTGCGGATGGCCGACTGGCTCAACTTACCCGGCATGCATAGCAGCAGGTTGCCGAAGGAATCGAGCAAGGCGGCCGCATCGCCCTGGCCGCCATCACGCGCGTCCTGCTCCATGGCCGCCTGCAGGAATGGCGCCAGGCCCGCGTCGGGCGCGTGCGGGTCGCAGCGGTAAGTCAGGGCGTCGGGATAGCGGCGGCGCAAGGCGCGCACCACGACATGCTCGGGCGGCAAGGCGGCGGGATCGCGCAGGGGCACGTCGTCGCCGGCGTTCAGCAGCTGCATCACCTGCGCCGATGTCGCTTCGAACACGAGCGAGCACAGTGCCTGCGTCGCCTCATGGATGCTCTTGCCGATGAAAAAAGATTTGGGCGCGGCGCCGGACGGCAGGCGCGCATACTCGGTGGCGCCGCGCACGGCCGGATAGCAAAAACTGCGGCCGGCCTGCGCCTGCAGCGGCGCCGGCAAGGCCGTAAACGTGGCGCTGCCATCGTAATTGATGCCCGCCTTGACGTCGGGCGCGGCCACCACCACGTTGAAGCCTGCCGCCAGGATCGCCCCCGTGCACATGCAGCAGGGGTCGAGCGAAGTGACGATGGTCAGTTCACCCGGCGGCGGCAAGAGCGCGCCCTTGGCCCGCTCGGCGAAATACCAGTCCACCAGCTGGCGCTCGCCATGCGCGGTGGGGTCGAACACCAGCCCCTGGCGCACGACGTTGTTGTGCATCGATTGCAGCACGTTGCCGGTGCCGTCGAGCAGCACGCCGCCCACGCCAAAGGTACCCTGCGTCTTCGCCGCCATGGCTTCGGCCGCGGCTATCGCCACGGCGGCCTGGATGTCGATCGTCTTGTTCAAGCGGATCCTGTTACTTCATGTCCAGGTCGGAATTGCCGAAGCCGTGCGGCAGCAGCCAGCCCGCCGTCACTTCCATGACATCGTTTTTCAGGTTCGTCAGGATCACGGGCAGGTCGGCGCCGCCCATCTCGAAGATCACCTGGCGGCAGGCGCCGCATGGCGAAATCGGCTCGACCGTGTCGCCCGTGACGGCCAGTTTGGCGAAGTCGCCCGGTTTGCAGCCATGCGCGATGGCGCTGAAGAATGCCGTGCGCTCGGCGCAGTTGCACAACCCATACGCGGCGTTTTCCACGTTGCAGCCGCGGAAGACGCGGCCATCCTTGCACAGCAGCGCCGCGCCCACCTTGAAACGCGAGTATGGCGCGTAGGCCAGTTCACGGCCGGCGTTGGCTTCGGCGATCAGTTCTTGGTTGTTCATTTTTTCTGTTATACCTTTGAAATCATTAAGGCCGGGGTCAGACCCTCAACACCGCTGACACATAGCTCAGCGCCATCGCAAACGGGGGTCTGACCCCAGTTTTCAACTACGGTCGAATGGTACGATAAATCACCGGATTGCCGGCCAGCGCCACCGTGCTGATGTCATACGCTTGCTGGATTTCCCTGACGGCTTGCTGCGCCGCCGCTTCCGTGCGCGCGTGCACCATGGCCAGCGGCTGGCCGACAGCCACTTGCTCGCCCAGGCCCACGAGGTCCGTCAGACCGACGGCGAAATCGATGCTGTCGCTCGGAAGGCGGCGGCCACCGCCCAATGCCACGACTGCCAGGCCGATGGCGCGGCAATCGCGCACGTTGGCAAAGCCGGCGGACGGCGCTGGCGCCGGCACGACGAACGGCGCCTGTTCCAGGTGTTTATCAGGATGCTCGACCAGATCGGCCGGGCCGCCCAGGGCCGACACCATGCGCGCAAAGCGCTCGGCCGCTTTGCCCGAATCGAGGGCCGCGATCAATTTCACGCGCGCTTCCTCTTCGGTGGCGGCCAGGCCGCCCAGCACCAGCATCTCGGCGCACAGCGCCAGGGTGACTTCGTGCAGGCGAGCGGGACGCGAACGGCCCGTCAGGTAATCCATGGCGCCGCGCACTTCCAGCGCATTGCCGGCGTACGGCGCCAGCGACTCGTTCATGTCCGTCAGGATCGCCGACGTCTGCATGCCCGCGCCATTGCCCACGGCGACGATGCTCTCGGCCAGTTCCACCGACTTGTCGTAGGTGGGCATGAAGGCGCCCGTGCCCACTTTCACGTCCATCACCAGCGCGTCCAGCCCGGCCGACAGTTTCTTCGACAGGATGGAGCCGGTGATCATCGCCACCGATTCCACCGTGGCGGTGACGTCGCGGATGCTGTAGAAGCGCTTGTCGGCCGGCGCCAGCTGCGCCGTCTGGCCGATGATGGCCACGCCGATCTCCTGCACTACCTTGCGGAACAGTGCATTGTCCGGCACCGTGCAATAGCCTGGAATGGCGTCGAACTTGTCGAGGGTGCCGCCCGTGTGGCCCAGGCCGCGGCCCGAGATCATCGGCACGTAACCGCCGCACGCAGCGACCATGGGGCCCAGCAGCAGGGACACGACGTCGCCCACGCCGCCCGTCGAATGCTTGTCGACGATGGGGCCCGGCAGGTTCAGAGAGCGCCAGTCCAGCACCTGGCCGGAATCGCGCATGGCCAGGGTGAACGCCACGCGCTCGTCCATGTTCATGTCGTTGAAATAGACGGCCATGCCGAGCGCCGCGATCTGCCCTTCGCTGACGCTGCCGTCAGTGATGCCGCGTACGAAAAACTGGATTTCCTCGGCGCTCAGGACGCCCTTGTCGCGCTTCTTGCGGATGATTTCCTGGGTCAAAAACATGGAATAACTCCAATAAAAATAGGTTTGGGGTCAGTCCCTGCGGGATCGGGATACGCCCAATGGCGTATCCCCCCGACGGGTCTGACCCCAGCTTTGCAATTCCAACGATCAGTCAGTTAAACGCCGTAAGGTATCCACACGTTTTTCACTTGCGACGCATGCGCCAGCACGGCACGGCCGCCGCTTTGGGCGGCACTGAACCAGTCGCGGCCCTTCGCGCCGCCGACCCAGGTACGCTTCAGCGTGCCGGCCGACAGGCGCTCGACTTCCGCGCAACCGTCGGCGGAGCCGTCATGGCGCCAGACGGCGTCGATGTCGGCGTGCGTGGCCAGGGTGCGCGCCAGTTCATCGGCGTTGCCGCTGATGATGTTGACGACGCCGCCCGGCAGGTCGGACGTGTCGAACACCTGGTACAGGTCCAGCGCGGACAGCGGATGCGCTTCCGACGGCACCACTACCACGCGGTTGCCCAGCGCGATGGCCGGCGCCACCAGCGAGATGAAGCCGAGCAAAGGCGCTTCATTCGGGCAGACGATGCCGATCACGCCGACCGCTTCATTGAGCGCCACGGTGATGCCCTTGGTGGGCGGCTGGTGCGCCAGGCCGTCGTACTTGTCGGCCCAGGCGGCGTAGTAGAACAGGCGTTCGATCGATGCCTGCACTTCCTTCTCCGGGTTTTTACTGCCCGTCATGGCGGCGATGCGGGCGGCGAATTCGTCGGCGCGCGCTGCCAGATTTTCGGCGATGTAGTACAGTACTTGCGCGCGGTTGTGCGCCGTGGCGCTGGTCCAGCCGGACGCTTTATGGGCCGCTTCGACGGCGTTGCGGATGTCCTTGCGGCTGCCCACGCCCACTTCGGCCAGCAAGGCGCCATTCGCGCCGAACACGGGCGCGCTGTAGGCGCTGTCAGGGCGCGCCTGCTTGCCGCCGATGTACATCTTGGCCGTGCGGTCGATGGCGAACGGGTCGGCCGCTGCCGGCTTCACGTTGGCCTTGGCTTTCGCTTCCACCACCGGCAAGGCCGGGCGCGCATCTTCGGCCAGGGCCGTCATGTATTCCAGCATGCCTTCGCGGCCGCCTTCGCGACCGAAACCCGATTCGCGGTAGCCGCCGAAGCCGCAGGCCGCATCGAACTGGTTGGCGCTGTTGATCCACACTACGCCGGCCTTGATGGCGGGCGCGATATCGAGGGCCAGGCTGATCGACTCGGTCCACACGCTGGCGGCCAGGCCGTATACCGTGTTGTTCGCCAGCTGCACCGCTTCGGGCGGTGTGCGGAAGCTCATGGCCACCAGCACGGGGCCGAAGATTTCAGCCTGTGCCACGGCGGCCGACGTCGACGCGCCCGTGATCAGGGTAGGCGGGAACCACGAGCCGTCAGCCGGCAGTTCGCACGCGGGCTGCCACACGTCGCAGCCTTCGGCACGGGCCGAATCGACGAGCGCGGCGATGCGCTGGCGCTGCACGGGGTCGACCAGCGCGCCCACGTCCATCGATTTGTCCAGGGGCGAGCCGAGGCGCAGGTTTTCCATGCGGGCGCGCACCTTGTTCAGGAAGCGCTCCTGGACCGATTCCTGCACCAGCAGGCGCGAGCCGGCGCAGCACACTTGTCCCTGGTTGAACCAGATCGAATCGACCAGGCCTTCCACGGCGCCGTCCAGGTCCGCGTCTTCGAAGACGATGAACGGCGACTTGCCGCCCAATTCGAGGGACAGCTTCTTGCCGCTACCGGCCGTCGCTTCACGAATGAGGCGGCCCACTTCGGTGGAACCCGTAAACGCGATCTTGTCGACGCCGGGGTGGTTGACGATGGCCGAGCCCACTCTGCCGTCGCCCGTGACGATGTTGACCACGCCGGCCGGCACGCCCGCCTGCACGCACAATTCGGCGAACAGCATGGCGGTGAGCGACGTGAATTCGGCCGGCTTGAAGACGACCGTGTTACCGGCCGCCAGGGCCGGGGCGATTTTCCACGACAGCATCAGCAGGGGGAAATTCCACGGCACGATCTGGCCCACCACGCCCACGGCGCGGTAGTCGGCGAATTCTTCCGACTGCAGCTGCGCCCAGCCGGCGTGATGGTAGAAATGGCGCGCGGCCAGCGGCAGGTCGATATCGCGCGTTTCACGGATGGTCTTGCCGTTGTCCAGGGTTTCCAGCACGGCGAACAGGCGCGAATGCCTTTGCAGCAGACGGGCCAGCGCGTACATGACCTTGGCGCGGCCATGGCCTCCCATGCCTTGCCATACGGGCAGCGCGCGGCGCGCCGCTTCCACGGCCCGTTCCACGTCCGCATCGGTCGCTTGCGTCAGCTCGGCCAGCTGCGTGCCGTCGGCAGGATTGGTCGAGGCGAACAGTTCGGCCGGCTCGCTCCAGGCGTTGTCGATGAACAGGCCGAACTTGCGCTGATGGCCGTCGAGCCACGCTTGCGCTTCTTTTTGACTTTCGGGAGCAGGGCCGTAGTCCATAGTAGTGAGAATCTCGTTAATTGTAGTCATGACGAATGTTCTTTAAGGTTGTGCGTGACGATGATTGGCCGAGTAGCTGCCGGTGACGTAGTGCTCGAGCTGGCGCTCGATGTCGGTCAGCAGGCTGGAAGCGCCGATGCGGAACAGGTGCGGCTGCAGCCATTCGTTGCCCAGCTCTTCCTTCATCAGGGTCAGGTATTGCAGCGCGCTCTTGGCCGAGCTGACGCCGCCGGCCGGCTTGAAGCCCACCTTGAAACCCGTCTGTTCATAGTATTCGCGCACCGTGCGCACCATCGTCAGGGCCACGGGAATGGTGGCGTTGACGCTTTCCTTGCCGGTGGATGTCTTGATGAAATCGGCGCCGGCCATCATGCACACCCACGACGCCTTGGCCACGTTTTCCATGGTTAGCAAGTCGCCCGTGGCGAGAATCGCCTTCACGTGCGCTTCGCCGCACGCCTTGCGGTAAGCCAGCATTTCGTCATACAGCACTTGCCAGTTGCCGTTCAGGACATGCTGGCGCGTGATGACGATATCGATTTCCGAAGCGCCCGCGGCGACCGACAGTTCGATCTCGCGCAGCTTCGTTTCCATGTTCGTCAGGCCGGCCGGAAAGGCGGTCGACACGGCGGCGATGGGCAAGCGGCCCTGGATGACTTTCACGGCCGGTTGAATCATCTCGTGGTACACGCACACGGCGCCGGTGCTCAGCTGCGTCAGGCCCAGCGCGTCCATCAGGTCGGCGCGCAACGGGCGCATGGCCTTCATGCACAGGCGCTCCACGCGGCCCGGCGTATCGTCGCCGCCCAGGGTGGTCAGGTCGATCATCTGGATGGCTTTCACCAGCCAGGCGGCCTGGTATTCCTTTTTCACGGTACGGCGGTTCGCCAGGCTGGCCGCGCGGCGGTCCGTCGCGGCGCGGTTGACGCGGATCTGGTTGATCCAGCCCAGGTCGAGGCCAACGGCCTCGTTACGCTTGAATTCGGGGTGCATGAGTGTCATAACAAGCTGGTTCCATTAGCAAGTGGTGGTACGCCAAGGTGCTTGGCGAGGGTTTGGCCAATATCGGAGAACGTCTCGGAAATACCCAGCGCGCGCGGGGCGACGCCGGGACCGAAGAAGATCATCGGAATGTGTTCGCGGGTGTGGTCGGAGCCGTGCCAGGTGGGGTCGCAGCCATGGTCGGCGGTGATCACGACCAGGTCGCCTTCCTTCAGCTTGGCCATGAATTCCGGCAGGCGCGCATCCATTTCGCGCAGCGCGTCGGCATAGCCTTCGACGTTGCGGCGGTGGCCGAATGCCTGGTCGAAATCGACGAAGTTGACAAAAGTGAGCGACTTGTCCTGCACTTCATCGGCCGTCTTCAACAGCGCTTCAAACAGCGCCATGTTGTCGACACCCTTCACGACTCTGGAAATACCCTGGGTGGCGAAAATGTCGCTGATCTTGCCCAGGCCGACGACTTCGCCGCCCGCATCCTTGACGTGGTCGAGCAGGGTCTTGCTTGGCGGCGCCACCGCATAGTCGTGGCGGTTGGACGTGCGCGTGTAGTTGCCGTTGCTGCCCGTGAACGGACGGGCGATGACGCGGCCGATGTTGTACGGCTCGACCAGCTTGAAGGCCATTTCGCACACTTCGTACAGGCGCTCGAGGCCGAACGATTCTTCGTGCGCGGCGATCTGCATCACCGAGTCGCCCGAGGTGTAGATAATCAGCTTGCCGGTGGCGACGTGCTCGTCGCCATGCTTGTTGATGATGTCCGTGCCCGAGGCATGGCAGTCGCCGAGGAAGCCCGGCACGCCGGACAGGGCTTTCAGCTTGTCGGTCAGGTCGGCCGGAAACGACGGCGTGGTGCGGGGAAAATATCCCCAGTCGAATTCGACGGGCACGCCGGCGATTTCCCAGTGGCCGCTCTGCGTGTCCTTGCCGGTGGAGCGCTCGCGCGCCGCGCCGTAGGCGCCGGTGAAACCGTCGCGCTGGTCGAAGCCCGTGGCCCATTCGCCGCTGGCCAGGTGCGCCGCGGCGCCCAGTCCCAGGCGTTCCATGTTCGGGAGTTTCAAGGTCTTGCCGCTTTTGGCGACAGTGCTGGCAATGTGACCAAAGGTATTGGCACCTGCGTCGCCATACTTGGCGGCGTCTGGCGTCGCGCCAAGGCCGAAGGAATCAAGCAGGAGGATAAATGCGCGTGACATGATAAGGCTCGCTTTATGGAGTGATGCAAAGATGATGCGGTCAGTGTAGGCCGGATTTTCCCGGCCTGCCGCGCGGCAGCGCCGATGGCCGGCGCGCCGCTGCTGCATAAAAAAGTGCTTAGGCTTGCGGCTTTTCAGCTACTTTGGAGAGGAAAGCCAGAATCAGCTTGACCAGGTCTTTCGCGCCGATGGCCGCGTATTTCAGGGTTTGTTCGTGCGACAGGGCGAATGGCGACATGCCTTCGGCCAGGTTGGTGATGACGGACACGCCCACCACTTTCAGGTCGCAATGGCGGGCCGAGACCACTTCCGGCACCACGGACATGCCGACCGTGTCGGCGCCCAGGCGCGCCATCATGCGGATTTCGGCGGCCGTCTCGAAGTTCGGGCCAGGGTAGGCGACGAACACGCCTTCGTGCAGGGTGATGCCGCTGGCGGCTGCCGTGTCCTTGACCAGCTTGCGCAGGTCCGCATCGTAGGCGTTGGCCATGCTGAAGAAGCGCGGGCCGAAGCGGTCGTCGTTCGGGCCGACCATCGGCGTGCCTGGCAACAGGTTGATATGGTCGCTGATGGCGACCAGACTGCCGGCGTCCACTTCAGGGCGCAGGGAACCGGCGGCGTTGGTAACGAACAGCATTTCGCAGCCCAGCAGTTTCAAGGTGCGGATGGCGCTCGTCATCACGCCCATGCCATAGCCTTCATAGAAATGGCCACGGCCCTTCATGCAGACGACGGCGACGCCCGACAGGGTGCCGACCACCAGTTCGCCGGCATGGCCGTGCACGGTGCTGATCGGGAAGCCTGGCAATTCGTCAAAGCTGATGCTGACGGCGTCCGTCATCTGCTCGGCCAACACACCCAGGCCGGAGCCGAGGATCATCGCCACGCGCGGCTTGAAATTTTCAGGGGCGCGGGCACGGATGATTTCGGCGGCGTGGAAAGGGGTGTTGTTCGACATGGTTATCCTCTGATTGACTAATGATGATTGGTTGCTGCCTGCACGGCCGTGCCCGGTATGGACTGCGGCCCAGGTAGCGGGTATCTATGGTGTTACTGGTATATCGAAATGCGTATGGCTGTATTTGCCGCCACTATGCATCAAACGGAATATGTATGGCAAATACCATTTTTCTTGCCCATTTATACAATTCAAATATAAATGGCCGATATTATAGTCGAGGCTAGCCCAGGCCCGCCATGCCCGGGAAATGCATGCATACAAGCTCCATACGAAGGTTTTTTTATGCACGCTTGACACCAATCGGACAAATGTTTAAAGTTTCGGACAAATGTTTATCCTTTCAGTGAAACCTTGTGACCGATACCAATAAAAAAGACCAGCTATATGCGCTGATCCGCAACAACCCCTTCATCTCGCAGCAAGACCTGGCGAGCGAGCTGGGCTTGTCGCGCTCGGCCGTCGCCGGCCACATCGCCGGACTCATCCGCGAGCGACGCCTGCTGGGACGCGCCTACGTGCTGCCCGACAGCCGTCCCGTGCTGTGCATAGGCGCCGCCAACCTCGACCGCAAGATGCGCACGCTGGCAACCTTGCAGATGGGCACCTCGAATCCCGTGCGTTCGGAAGAAGTGTTTGGCGGCGTGGGCCGCAACATCGCGGAAAACCTGGCCCGGCTGTCGATTCCTGTGGCCCTGCTGACGGCCCTGGGCGACGACGCGGCCGGCCATGCGCTGCAGACGCACGCGGAAGACGCGGGCATCGACATGCGCGGCAGCCTGCATTTAAGCAACACCAGCAGCGGCACCTATACCGCCGTGCTCGACGAGCATGGCGAAATGCTGCTGGCGATGGCCAACATGCAGCTGTACGAACAGCTGACGCCGGCCTTTTTGCACAGCCGCCAGCCGCAGCGCGCCGCCGCCGCCCTCACCGTCTGCGACCTGAACCTGAGCCACGACAGCGTGCAGGCACTGCTGGCCGATGCGCGCCAGGACGCGGCCCGCGCGACGCCGCTCGTCATCGTCGCCGTCTCGCAGCCGAAGATGGCGCACCTGCCGCAAGACCTGACGGGCTTGCACCTGCTGATCCTGAACCGGGGCGAACTGGAAACGCGCGTGGCGCGCGCCTTGCCGACGGCGTTCGAGGTGCGCGCCGCCTGCCGCGAAGTGCAGCGCCAGGGGGCGCGTCAGGTGATCGTCACCTGCGGCGGCGAAGGCGTGTATTTCACGGATGGCGACCATCTTGATGCACCCATCGTGCACCTGGCCGCGCGCGAAGTGGACGCCGTCGACGTGACGGGCGCAGGCGACGCGTTTTCCGCCGCCGTCTGCTGGTCGCTGTACCACGACATCAGCGACTTGAAACTGGCTTGCCGGCGCGGCCTGAAGCTGGCGGCCATGACCCTGGAATCGGCTGCCACCGTCTCGCCCCTGATTTCGGCCGGCGCCCTCGACGACATCGACGACGCCGACCTGGCGCCGCCTCCCCCTACCCTCTTTCAACAGGATTGACACATGACGCAACTGAATAATTTCCTCTCGTTCTCGCAAGAAGTGCTCGATGCGCGCGCCGCCGGCAAGGCCATCGTGGCGCTGGAATCGACCATCATTTCGCACGGCATGCCGTATCCGCAAAACGTGGAAATGGCGCGCGAAGTGGAGCAGATCATCCGTGACGGCGGCGCCGTGCCGGCCACCATCGCCATCATCGGCGGCAAGATCTGTGTGGGCCTGTCGCCGGAGCAGCTGGAATTGCTGGGCACCTCGCCCGACGCCATGAAGGTCAGCCGCCGCGACCTGCCGTTCGTCCTGTCGCAGGGAAAACTGGGCGCCACCACCGTGGCCGCCACCATGATCTGCGCGGAACTGGCCGGCATTGCCGTGTTCGTCACGGGCGGCATCGGCGGCGTGCACCGCGGCGCGGAAACGAGCTTCGACATTTCCGCCGACTTGCAGGAATTGGCGCACACGTCCGTGGCCGTCGTCTGCGCGGGCGTCAAATCCATCCTCGACATCGGCCTGACCCTGGAATACCTGGAAACCCACGGCGTGCCCGTCATCAGCGTGGGCCAGGAAGGCTTCCCCGCCTTCTTTACGCGCGAAAGCGGCTTCAAGGCTGATTTCCGCCTCGACACGGCCGCCGAGCAGGCCGCCTTCATCGGCACCAAGTGGCAGCTGGGCTTGAAAGGCGGCGTGATCGTCAGCAACCCCGTGCCGGCCGCGCAAGCGATGCCCAAGGAAGAGATCGATGCGATCACCACGCAAGCCTTGCAGGAAGCGGACGCGGGCGGCGTGAAGGGCAAGCAAGTCACGCCATTCCTGTTGTCGCGCATCAAGCAGCTGACGGATGGCCGCAGCCTGGCGACGAATATCGCCCTGGTCAAACACAATGCCCAAGTCGGCACCGCGCTGGCCATTGCCATGCAGGCGGTCGTGGCACGATAATAGGACCGCTGTAAAGAAAGCGCGCGCGCCGTTACCGGTCCGCGCGCCGTTCCATCGCCAGGCACCACGCAACGCCAAGGAAAGCATGTCCATCGATCTGAAACAGTTAAAGTATTTTCTTGCCGTTGCCGAGGAGAAAAGCTTCAGCCGCGCGGCCGAGCGCCTGCATATCTCGCAGCCGCCCCTGAGCCAGCAGATCATGAAACTGGAAAGCGAACTGGGCGTGCGCCTGTTTGCGCGCACCACGCGCACCTTCGAGCTGACCGTGGCGGGCAAGGCGTTGATGAACGAGGCGGCCGAGCTGCTGGCCAAGATGCGCATGACCATCGATACCATCCGCCAGATCGACCGCGGCGAAGTGGGCCGCTTGCGCGTGGGCATCGTCGGCTCGGCCATGTGGGGCCCCATCCCCAGCCTGCTGGAAGAATTCCAGACCAAATTTCCCCGCGTCACCTGGACCATCCATGAATTCGGTCCCACGGTGCAATACGAAGCCTTGCGCGCCAAACAGATCGACGTGGGTTTCTGGCGCGAACCCAAACTCAACGACGACGACTTGCGCCACGATAATCTGCGCCAGGAACTGTGCTTCCGCGAAAACGTCTGCGTGGCCGTCAATGAACACCATCCGCTGGCAAAAAACACGGCCATCGAGCTGATCGACATCGCCCACGAGCCGATGCTGACCCTCAACCTCGACAAATCCGCGTTTCCCCGCTACCTGGTGCAATGCTGTATCAATGCCGGTTTCGAGCCCGTGATTTTCCAGGAAGCGAGCGAACCGCAAACCCTGCTGGCCATGGTGGGCGCGGGCCTGGGCGTGACCCTGGTGCCGGAAACGACGAGCCGTATCGGCTGGCCCGGCGTCGTCTTCCTGCCAATCAAGACCAATCCGCCGTCGGCGAACTTGTACATCAGCTACACGACGCTCGACGACGCCCCCGTCGTGCGGGCTTTCCTGAATATCATCAATCCCCCAGCTAATTGAGGCAAAGCCTCAAGCGTCAGCAAGCAACGGCAACCCGAAAAGCAGCAAGACCGGGGTCGGACCCTCAGGGACTCGGCGTCCCCGTCCGACCCCAGCCCTTCGTTTTGGGTTTGCATTTCAATTTATATGGCTATCATATAAATAGCTAAACAAAAACGTATTTGTCATACATATCTGGCATGATGCATAGTGATTCGGACGCCCATCGCGGCGCCGGTTCCGTGCCTGCCCTGCCCGTCCACTGACGGCGCATCCCAGCCCGCTCCGGCAGCCCCATTCGATGTTGTACTTATAAAAGAGACGGGGCGCGACTGTTGCATGAGCATCACACTGTCGACATGAAAGCACGCGAGGTCAGCAATGATCTTGTGCGATACAGTGCAATGTTGATAAGGAATTATCACCTCGTGCATCAAAAACAGGCTAAATCGGCCCCAAATTATATGTTTCACCTATAAAAAATATACAATATCGATCTTCCAGGAGCCAATTCATGAAACTTACACAATTTAGTTTGACGATCGCAGCCGTATTTCTGACTGCTCAAGCGTCCGCGGCTACCCCAAAACTGGGTGTCGTGTATGACGCGGGCGGCAAGTTCGACAAGTCGTTCAACCAATCCGCTTTCGAAGGCGCATCGCGCTTCAAAAAAGACACGGGCATTTCCTTCATCGAAGTGCAGGCATCGAGCGATACGCAGGCTGAACAAGTCATGCGTGGCTTGGCCCGCAAGAAACTCGACATGATCGCCGCCATCGGCTTTGCGCAAACGCAAGCCGTGCAAAAGGTCGCCAAGGAATTTCCGAACGTAAAATTCGTGCTGATCGACGGCCAGGCCGCCGGCAGCAACGTCAACTCCGTCGTCTTCAAGGAAGAAGAAGGCTCCTACCTGGTCGGTGTGGCTGCAGCCATGGCCAGCAAAAGCAAGAAAGTAGGCTTCATCGGCGGCATCGATATTCCCCTGATCCGCAACTTCGCCTGCGGCTACGCGCAAGGCGTCAAGGCAGTCAATCCGAAGACGGAAATCACGCAAAACATGGTCGGCACCACGTCCGGCGCCTGGAATGACCCGGCCAAGGGCGGCGAACTGGCCCGCTCGCAATTCGAGCGCGGCGTCGATGTCGTCTTCGCCGTCGCCGGCGGCAGCGGCATGGGCACCCTGCAAATGGCCAAGGAAAAAGGCAAGCTGGCGATCGGCGTCGATTCGAACCAGAACCATTTGTATCCAGGCAGCATCCTGACCTCGATGGTCAAGCGCGTCGACAACACGGTCTACGACAGCTTCATGCAAGTCAAGAACGGCACCTGGAAGGGCGGCGTCAGCTATAAAGGCTTGAAAGAGGGCGGCGTGGATTGGGCCCTCGATGAGAACAACCGCAAGCTGATTACGCCGGAAATCGAAAAACGCGTGTTGGGTGCGCGTAAGGACATTATCGATGGCAAGATCAAAGTGATCGATTACCGCGTCGGCAGCAGCTGCCCGGTTTAATTTTTCTCCGTATCTTTTAGCGCGCCGCCGGGGCCTGTCTCCGCGCGGCGCGTTTCCATGAAACTATCCAGTTATGAACCTATGCAGCCAGCAGTAGAATTTCGCAGCATTTCCAAGCAGTTTGGACATGTGAAGGCGAACGCCGACGTCAGCTTCTCCATCGCCAAGGGCAGTATCCACGGCCTGGTGGGAGAGAATGGCGCCGGCAAATCGACCTTGATGAGCATCCTGTACGGGTACTACCGTGCCGACGGCGGAGAAATCCTGCTCGACGGGAAAGTACAGCCTATCCGCAACAGCCAGGAAGCGATCAACCTCGGCATCGGCATGGTGCACCAGCACTTCATGCTGGTCGAGAACTTCACCGTCCTCGACAATATCATGCTGGGCACGGAAGGCGGTTTTCGCCTGGCCAGCCACCGCACGGAAGCGGAAGCGAAACTGCGCGAGATTTGCGCGCGCTACCGCCTCGACGTCGACCCGCTGGCGAAGATCGAAGACTTGTCCGTCGGCGCGCAGCAGCGCGTGGAAATCCTCAAGCAGATTTACCGCAGCGCCAATATTCTGATCCTCGACGAGCCGACGGCCGTGCTGACGGCCCAGGAAACGGCCTCGCTGTTTGAAATCCTGCGCCTGTTCAAGGAGCAAGGCAAGACCATCATCCTGATCACGCACAAGCTGCAAGAGATCCTGGAAATCACCGACAACGTCACCGTCATGCGCGGCGGCACGGTGGTGGGCGCCGTGGCAACGGCCGGCACCTCGAAAGAGGAACTGGCCAACATGATGGTGGGCCGCCCCATCCAGAGCCACCTGCCCCGCGCACCGTACAATCCGGGCGCCACGGTGCTGGAAGTGGCTGATCTGCAACTGGCCGACGAGCAGCAAGTCAAATTGCTGGCCGATATAGGTTTCAACTTGCGCGCCGGCGAAATCGTCGCCATCGCGGGCGTTTCCGGCAATGGCCAGAGCGAGCTGCTGGAAATTCTGTCGGGCATGCGCCTGCCGACGTCCGGCAAGCTGCGTTTTCTCGACAAGGACTTGCCGTTTGCCAAGCGCCACGATGCCGACGGCTTGCCGCTGGCCTTCCGCGAGCTGGGCATCGCCCACATTCCGGAAGACCGCTTGCGCGATGGCGTGGTGAAGAATTTCTCCGTCATGCAGAACACCATCCTCGGTTACCAGGACCACCTGAAGAACCGCTGGGGCCTGTTCAACTTCAAGGCCATCGGCGCCCGCTGCGCCGAACTGCTGAAAACCTTCGACGTGCGCCCGGCCAATCCGGACCTGCGCATCGGCTTGCTGTCCGGCGGTAACCAGCAAAAGGTGGTGATCGCACGCGAAGTGCTGGCCAAGCCGAAACTGATGCTGGTGGGGCAACCCACGCGCGGCGTCGACATCGGCACCATCGAAAGCATCCATACGCAATTGCTGGCCCTGCGCGACGCGGGCGTGGCGATCCTGCTGGTGTCAGTCGAACTGGAAGAAGTGCGGGCGCTGGCCGACCGCATTCTCGTCATGTGCGGCGGACGCATCACCGGCGAACTGAAAATTGAAGAATTCGATACCACCCGCATCGGTCTGTTGATGGGGGGAATGCATAAATCATGAATAACGACTTGCCACGCTGGGCGACAGCCTTTGTCATGCCCATGTTAAACCTGCTGTCGGCCTTGCTGGTCGCAGCCCTGGTGATTTATATGCTGGGCGAAGACCCCGCCGAATCGCTGTCGATCCTCGTCCACAGCGCCATCCTCAATCCGGAAGGCTTGAGCTACACCCTGTTCTACGCCAGCACCTTCATTTTCACGGGCCTTTCGGTTTCCGTGGCGATGCAGGCCGGCCTGTTCAATATCGGTTCCGAAGGCCAGATGTATATCGGCGGCCTGGGCTTGACGGTGGCCATGCTGGCCTTCGACCAGACCCTGCCCGCCTGGCTCCTGATTCCTGCCGCCATGATCGGCGCGGCCCTGTTCGGCGCCTTGTGGGGCTTTTTGCCCGGCTATCTGCAAGCGAAGCGCGGCAGCCACATCGTGGTGACCACCATCATGTTCAACTTCATCGCCGCCAGCCTGATGAATTTTATTATCGTAAAGTACCTGATTCCGCCGGGGGAGCAGAACACGGCCAGCCGCGTGTTTGCGGAAAGCGGCGAAATGCCGCGCCTCTCCACCTGGTTCCCGTCGCTGGGCGACACACCGCTGAACATCAGTTTTATTTTGGCGATCGCCGCGCTGGTGATCTACGGCGTGATGGTCTGGCGTTCGTCGTGGGGCTTCAAGCTGCGCGCCACGGGCCTCAACAAGCACGCGGCCCACTATGCGGGCGTGTCGATCAGCAAGATGATCATCGTCGTCATGCTGATTTCCGGCGCGCTGGCGGGCCTCGGTTCCGTCAATTCCATCATGGGTTCGACCCATTACCTGTCGCTCAATTTTGTGGGCGGCGCCGGTTTCATCGGCATCGCCATCGCCCTGATGGGCCGCCAGCATCCGGTCGGCATCTTTTTGTCCGCCGTGCTGTTCGGCGCGCTGATCCAGGGTGGTTTCGACCTGTCGCTGGAAAAACCGAATATCCCGACGGAAACTTTCATTTTCATCCAGGGCTTGATCATCCTGTTCTGCGGCGCCATGGAAAACTTCTACGCACCGGCCATTTCCGCCCTGCTCAAGCGCACCAAAGGCTAACACCATGACACTCGACGACTTTCAATTCGCCAGCATCCTGGTATCGACCGTGCGCAATGCGCCCGTCCTGATCTTTGCCGCCATGGCCGGCCTGTTCGCCGAACGCAGCGGCATGATCGACATCGGCCTGGAAGGCAAGATCCTGGCCAGCGCCTTCGCTTCCGCCGCCGTCGCCTACACGACGCAAAACCCGTATTACGGCATGGCGGCCGGCATGCTCGTCTGCGTCGCCCTGGCCCTGCTGCAGGCGTACGTCAGCATCACGCAAAAGGGCAACCAGCTGGTGGCCGGCATGGCGATCAACATCGCCATGAGCGGCCTGACCTTCGTGCTGGCACAATTTTTCTTCCAGCAGGGCGGGCGCACGCCCGACCTCGGTTCGGCGCGACTGTTCGACGTCGTCTTGCCGGGCACGCAGTACGTGGAGCATATTCCCTTCATCGGCTGGGTGTATGCCCATCTGATCGGCGGCCATTCCATCCTCGTCTACGTGGCCTTCCTCTTGATCCCGCTCGTGCACTGGCTGCTGTACCACACGCGCTTCGGCCTGCGCCTGCGCGCCTGCGGCGAAAACCCGCATGCGGCCGACTCGGCCGGCGTGAGCGTGGAAGCGACGCGCTACCTGGCCATGCTGGTGGCGGGCATCCTGTGCTCGTTCTCGGGCGCGTATCTGGCCATCGTGCAAAGCGGCTTCTTCCTGCGCGACATGTCGGCCGGCGCCGGCTATCTGGCCCTGACGGCCATGGTGTTCGGCAACTGGCGCCCCGTCTACACCTTCCTCGGCTGCCTGATGTTCGGCTTCTTCGCCGCCATCCAGATTCAAATTGAAGGCGTGGACTTGCCCGTCGTGGGCCGCATCCCCGGCTCGCTGATCCAGATGGTGCCGTACGTCGTCACCGTAATCGTGCTGGCGGGCTTGATGGCGAAATCCATCGCGCCGAAGGCTATCGGCATCCCCTTTGTAAAATCGCGTTAAGAGCACCTGAGAAAATACCCATGGCGTCGTTGCCTTGCCTCGTCGTACATTCGTACTGCCTTCGGCAAGACGCCTAGCCCTGGGCATTTTTCAGGCGCTCCCTAAAATGACAAAAAGCGAAGCCTTTGGGCTTCGCTTTTTTTACGCCTGGGTAATCTCGTCCAGCGAGAAATACACGGGTAAACCGAGATCCTGCGCCACGGCCACCATCTGGTCCGCTCCGCCAGACGCACCGCCGATACGCAGCACGGCATCGCAGTGGCTCAATAAACGCGTCGCATGCGCGTGGAACAGTTCCTCGTACACGGCGTCACCCACCCGGGTGGAACCGGCCAGCGCCAGCATGGGCAAGGCCAGCCATTCACCGAGCACGGGCATGTGGCCCTTTTCATACAGGGGCAGGCAGACGGCTTCCATGGCTGCCACATTCGCCGCCATCAGGGCCGGGTCGTCGCCCGTGCCCGAACGGTAAGGGCCGGCTACGAGAATCTGCTGCCCCTGTTTGCCTGGCATCAAATGCAGCTGCGCATGCTGCAGCAGCATGATGGTCTTGCCGTCGCAGATGCGCCCGTCCGCCACCATCCGCAGCGCTTGCGCCAGCGGCAACTCCAGCACCTCGATGTCTTCGCCCTCGTGCGCCAGGCCGCCGCCGTCGCCGATGCGGCTGGCGGGGTCGTATTCGGCGACAAAGAAATGCAGGCGTTCCGTCACGGAACCGGGGCTCATGAAGGCTTGGAACACCTTGTGCACCTGCCCCACCCGGTAACCGGTTTCCTCTTCCACCTCCGCGCGGATGCGCTGCTCGGCGCTGGCTTCTTCCAGCAAGCCGGCGGCCGACTCGATGAGAAAACCATCGTGGCCTTCGCGGTAGGTAGGAAAGCGGAACTGGCGGATCAGGATCACCGTGCGTTTGGCCTTGTTGTAGAGCAGGATGGTGGCTCCGTCGCCACGGTCATAAGTTTCCCGCGTCTGCGTCTGCCATTCGCCATCGTGGCGCAGATAGTCGAACGTGGTCTTTTGCAGCAGATACCAGTCATGCGACAGGGTCTGCACCTGCTGGATGCGGACCCGTTCCTGCTTGCTATTTTCTTCGCGCATAGTGTCTCCTTGTGTTTACATGTGCTTGCCTTCGCCGACTTTATCATGCAAACTCGTGCAATATCAAGAAAATACAAGAACACTCAAGAAAAACCATGCTGACACATCAACGCAAACAATACCTGCTGGACATGCTCCAGCGCGAAGGGCAGATCGTCGCCAAGGCCGTCAGCGATAGTCTGGGCTTGTCGGAAGACACGATACGGCGCGACCTGCGCGAATTGGCGAAAGAAGGGCTATTGGAACGCGTGCACGGCGGCGCCCTCCCCTTGCTGCCAAGTTCGCCCGCGCTGGCGCCGTTTGCGGCCCGCGAACAGATTTCGCCCGAAGCCAAGCCCGCCATCGGACGCGCGGCAGGCGCCATGATACAAACGGGGCAAGTGGTGTTTCTCGATGGCGGCACGACCGCCGTGCAGCTGGCGCGCCAGCTGCCGCGCGATTTGCGCGCCACCGTCGTCACGCACAGCCCCTCGGTTGCCGTCGAGCTGGTGCATCACCCTTTCATCGAGGTGCTGATGCTGGGCGGACGCCTGTACAAACACTCGATCGTGGGCGTCGGCGCGGCCACCGTGGAAGCCATCGGCCGCATCCGCGCCGACCTGTATTTCATGGGTGTATCCAGTCTGCATCCGCAAGCGGGCATCACCACCGGTGATTACGAAGAAGCGTGCGTGAAGCGTGCCTTGAGCGAGGCGTCAAACCGCACCGTCGTGCTTGCCTCGTCGGAAAAGTTCAACACGGCCTCGCCGTTTCAAATCGCACCCATGAGCCAGGTCAACGATATCATCGTGCACCGCGACGTGGAAGACGCCCTGGTCGCGCCCTTCCGCGAGATGGGCATCGCCATCACCCTGGCATGAAAAAAGCGGCCCGCAGGCCGCTTTCGGATGACACCTTACTGCGGCCAAATCGCCTGCAGCACGGCAGCGAGGCGATAGCCCGCCTCGGTCAGCTGCTGCTTCGCCAGCGCCGAGCTGGGCACCGGGTAATTGTCCGGCACCGTCAGGGTCCAGACGTTGTAGACATCGCCCTTGCGGCTGGTCTGCTGCGTGGCCGGTCCCGCCGCCACGTCCGTGAAAGCAATCTTGGACGCCGCCAGCGCGGCATCGGCCCACTGATACGGCCAGGTGGCGGGGTCGCCGCTGTTGGCGCTCACTTGTGGCTGGCTGGCGATCACGGTACGGGCGAACTGCTGCGGCGTGCGCGTGCTCAGGCGGCGCATGGCGTAATCGACGACGGTCGTATCCCAGTAGGAATGCAGGGGCCTGGTGGGCGACTTCGGATAGCTGCTGGCAGGCTTGGTATCGCCCGCTTCCGCCGGCAGCGGCGCGGGAATCACGGCGTCCGACAGGGCCGTCATCTTCGCATCGTCGAGCAGCAAGTCGTTGCCGCCGCGCGCATTGAAGATGGCGACGTCGTCGATCTGCGCCTGCGTGGCGGGCACGAAGAACTGGCCATCCTTGCCGAGAAATGCATTGCCTACATGTAGCGGCTGGTGGATATCGCCCACCAGGTGCGTGATCAGGATCAGCGCTTCGCGCTGGCTGAAACCGTGCGGATTGCTGGCCGCATCGGCCTTGCCCTGCAACACCAGGATCGCCCGCTTGAGCGTCTGCACGATATCGTCATCGGCCGTGCCCACGCCATGGTCGTGGTAATGCGCATGTTGAAAAGGCACGTTCGTGTAGTGATATTCGCCATGCTTGGGATTCGCCGCCACATAGCTCAACATCTCCGGCGATTGCGGGCCGCAATACGTGCCCTTCACGCAGTCGGGCCAGTTGGCGATCTTTTCCAGGCTTTCGCCGGGCAACAGCAACCTGGCCACCTGCGCCTGGGCCACGCTGCCCTTGAGCAATTGATCGGCGATGGCACCCACGGCGCGGTGGCCGTCATTGCCCCAGGCCAGCACATTGCCGGAAGCGAAAGCGGCACCCAGCGCCAGCACGCAGAGTAATTTTTTCATGTTCACCATTATTCCTTGCCTTGCGGCGCGGCCTTGGCCGGCTTCGGATACTGCTTGTTGATGTCGATCGGTTGCGCATACGCCGAGCTCCACGTCTGCTCATGCAGCGCGGCAATGCGCTGCGCCATGGCATCGTTACGCAGCACCACTTCCAGGTTGCGCGACAAATCGAAATAGCCGCCCGCCCAGTTGCTCGTGCCGACCCAGGCCAGCTTGCCATCGATGCTCATGGTCTTGCTGTGGATCACGCGCGCAAACGGGATGAAACCCGTCGAGGCCGTGGGAATCGTCACGATGCGGATTTCCACGTTCGGCACCAGGGCCAGGCTTTTCAGGTAGGCGATGGCCGGCGCTTCCGTATTCCAGGCGGACACCATCAGCTTGATTTTGACGCCACGCTGGGCGGCGGCGCGCACGGCGTTGTCGATCACGGCGTAGTACGGCCGCGTGCGGTTCGGGCCATACGACAGCGGCGCATAGTCGAGCAACTGGATGCGCACTTCGTTTTTCGCTTCCGCCAGCAGGGCGGGCAAGCCCGTTTCCGAGTCGCCCACGCCGGCCGGGTTGTAGGCGTTCGGGCTGGCCAGCAGGAAAGCGTTTTGCGCGTAATTGGCCGGCACGACCTTGCTGTTGAGCACCGTGGCGCGGCTGCCTTGCGACGTCAGCGCCTGGGCTTGCCAATCCTGTTCAAAAATCGCCTGCACCTGGCCCACCATGGCGGGTTCCGTGATCTTCAAGCCCGTTTCATGGATGTGCTCGAACGAGCGCCAGTCGAAGTTCTGGCTGCCGATGTACGCGACTTCACCATCGACGGCCAGGTATTTCGCGTGCACGATGCCGTTGCCCGCGATTTTATTGAAATCGATGAGGCGCAAGTCCAGGTTGGGAATCGCCTTGATGCGGGCGATGGTCGCCGCTTCCGACAGGCCCACGCCCTTCTGGTCCAGCAGGAAGCGGATCTTCACGCCGCGCTGGCCGGCGGCCGTCAAACTGGCCAGCACCTTTTCAAAGGCCGTGCCCGGTTTGCTGACGGCATAGAACTGGGCGATGACGATCTCTTTCTTGGCCGAATCGAACAGCTCGCGCCACACGGCGACGGGTTCGCGCAGGTCGGGATTGGTCAAGCTCGTTTCCACGGGCGAGGTGTGCACCAGCTCAAAGCCGGGTATCGTGAAATCGGCGTGGGCCGTGCCCGCGAACAGGGTAGTGACGAGCAGGGAAACAGATAAATGACGCATGGTTATTCCTTGTAGATTATTTGACGCGCACGATGCGGCCCGCCGCCGTGGCACTGCCGGCCGGTTTGCCGGCGCGCGCGCGGGCGATCAGGTAATCGCTGAAGGCGTCGATGTCGCGCACGCCCGTGTCGAGCCGGCGCGTGCCGGCCGCCAGCACGGTGAAGCGGTCGCCGCCGCCAGCGAGGAAACTGTTGGCGGCGACACGGTATTGTTGATTGTCTTCCAGAGGAATGCCATTGAGCATGATGCTGCCCGGCAGCACGCGCTGGCCCTGGGGCCGCGTGCTGTCCCAGCGATAAGTAAAACCTTCGGACACTTGCAGCAGATTGTTCTCCTCCGCTTCGGCGCCCGGCCATTGCTGCTCGAGCAAGGTACGGATTTGCGCGCCGGACAGACTGACGACGATCAGGGTATTGCCGAACGGGACAACTGCCTGGTTCTGACCCACATTCGTCATCAGGCCGGCACCCGCTTCCAGGTCCTTGCGGATGCCGCCATTGTTCATCAAGCCGATTTGTGCACCGGCAGCGCGTGCGCCGAACAGGGTGCTGTCGGCCACCAGGTCGCCCAGCGCGGAAGCGCCGCCGCCCTTGGTGCTGCGGCCCACGCTGGGCACGGCGATGGTGGCCACGGGGCGCGACAATTCGGCTGCGCTGCGCTGCTTGACCGATTCCAGGTAGGCTGCCACGGCAGGGTCCGGCTCATACATGCCTGGCAACATGACGACGTTTTGCGCGCTGGCATCAACAACGGCATTCTTGACGGGATCGACCTTGAGCTTGATGCGCGTCAACATGTGCCCGCCCATCTGTGCCTGCGTCACCAGCCGGCCATCGACGCGGCACAGATAGCCCTGGTGCGAATGGCCGCTGATGACCAGCTGGATGGCCGGGTCGAGGCGCTTGACCACGTCGACCACTTCGCCCTTCAGGTGGCTGCAGTCGGGCTGGTCGACGGCTTCCTTCGTCTCGCCGCCCTGGTGCAGCAGCACGACGAACACGCCCACGCCCTGCGCGCGCAACTGCGGCAAGGTGGCGTTGATGGCGTCCGCTTCATCGCCGAACTGCAGGCCGGCAATGCCGGCGGCCGTCACCACGGACGGCGTATCTTTCAGCACGGCGCCGATCAGGCCCACCTTGACGCCATGCGCCTCTTCGATGCGGTAGGCGGGCAGCAGGGACTTGCCCGTCTGCGTGTCAATGACATTGGCCGCCATATAGGTATAGCTGGCGCCCTTGAAGTCGGGCGTGAACTTGCAGGCCTTGTCGGCGCGCGATGACCCGCAACCGCCGCGCTGCTGGCGCAGCAATTCCGCCTTGCCCTGGTCAAATTCATGGTTGCCGACGGAGCTGGCTTTCATGCCCAGCATGTTCATGGCGACGATGCTCGGTTCGTCCGCCCACAGCGCCGACATGGCGGGGCTGGCGCCGATCAGGTCGCCATTGCCGACAAAAATCAGCTGCGCATCTTCGCGGCGCCACGCTGTCAATGCGCCGGATAAGGTATCGATGCCGCCCGCCTGCACCGTCTGGCTCCCGGCATCGGCAGCGCTCGTGTAGGTGAATTTGCTGCGGTCGAGGTTGCCGTGGAAGTCGTTCAGGGCGACCAGGTTCACTTCAATCGGGCCGCTGCGTGCAGCCTGTGGTGCGACAGCGAAATGGCTGCAGCCAGACAGGGTCAGAATCAGGGCCGCAGTGGCGACCGGAGTGCGTAGGAAGTGAGCCATGGGATCAATATGTAAAAAGAGAAAGGTTAAACGATCTTGTCTATAAAAAAAACGGCTGGTGTCGCCACCAGCCGTTTTTTACTTGCCAAGCTACGAGGCCGCTACGAGATTAGAACTCGTACTTGACCGTGGCCTGAATTGCCCATTGCGATTCGCCTTTGGCTTGACGCGTTTCCGTGCCTTCTACCGTTGGACGCGTGTTGTAGATATAACGACCTTGGGCATCGATACCGACGAAGTCGACAAAGCTGCGCACTTGCCCGCCTTGCGGTTGGAAAGCGATTTCGTTGATACGGCCCCACTTGCGGTTGATCATGTTGCCAACGTTCAACATATCAAAGGTAATGATGCCTTTGTTGCCTTTGAAGATGCCTGGAACTTCCTGGCTAAAGCGCATGTCGATGCTATTGGTCCATGGCGCAAAGCTCTTGTTGCGGTTCATGACTTTGCCAGCGGACTTGCGCAGATCGCCATTGCTGTTCACAACTGCCCAGAACGCCGCTTCATTGGCTGCGCTCTCAGCTGCAGTTTTGCCGTAGAACGCAACTTCGCCCGAGCCTGGTGCCTTTGGAATGTACATCAGGTCATTGCCTGCCAGGCCGTCGCCGTTCAAGTCATTATTGAAGGTCCAGCTATATGGCTTACCGCTACGACCTTCATAGAACAGGCCGAAACTGGTCTTGTACTCGCCAAAGAAGCGCTTCTGCCAGCTGACGTTGGCGGTAAAGCGGTCTTTCACCATATAGTTCGAGTTTGACGCGACGTTTTCGTTCGGGTTAAACGATGCACGGCCACCCCAGTTCGAGCTGGAGGTCGATGAGCTCAATGGTGACACTTCAGTAGCATCCGTGTACGTGTACGAAGTTCCCCACGACAAGCCATTGCGCATCGGGCTACGCACCGACAAGGTCAGCACATTACCTTCGCCTTTATCGGTCTTGGTTGCCATCAGTACCTGGCCAAATGCGGCATTATTGCCCGCCTTGGTATCGGCACGGCAGCCAGTCTTGCCATTCAAGATACCTTTGACAGTATCCCAGCAATCGACCTTGTAAGCATTTTCGCCCCAGTACAGCGCACGGCCATCGCTACCGGTTTTGGTCGGTGCGCCAAGGTTCAGCTCTTGGTAGTAGATCGCATCTTTGGTACGAGTGCGCAGGTATTCAGCGCCAAATACCAGTCCCATCCATGGCAGTTCATGCTCGAATGCCAGGTTGGCCTTCCAGACCGATGGCTGAGCCAGATCAGGACTAAGAACGTCAACCTTCATCGCAGGAACCGTGTCACCTACATTGGTCGGCTGGCGCAGTGGATCAATACTGAAGAACCCGTCGTTCGTTGGGCAAGCTTTGCCCGTGGAGCTGCAATTGAAGTTACGCAACGCTACGCCGGTATTCTGGTAGGGATTGCCCAGCCAGACAGCCATGGCAGCTCCTTGAAACAAGCCCATGCCGCCACGAATTTGTGTCGGGCGCGCCGAATCCAGCTTATAGTTGAAACCAAAACGCGGCTGGTACAGGTTTTCGCCATCAATGGTGTGCGTATTGTCGATGCCGAAACCACCGGTTTGACGACCAGCAACAACGGGGCCAACCGGCTGGGCAGCGATTGCATTGCGGATAGGTTTTTCACCGATGCGCGTGCCGTCGACGCGCAAGCCTGCCATCAGGGTCAGTTGCTTGTTGACGTTCCAGCTATCCTGTACGAACAGACCGATATTTTTCAGGGTAAAGCGGGCGATCGCATCGTCGAGTGAGCCGCCGGCAACTGGTGCCTGCAGGGTGTACGAGCTTGGACGACCGTTGCGGAAGTTTTCCAGCATCGCCGCTTGCCACTGGGCCGTTGTCGCCTTGGTGCAATCCAGCGCGAGGGTAGTAATACAGCCAAAGGTATAGTTACCATTGACGTTTTGCAAGAAGGCGTTATAGACCTCGGTTTTACTGAAATCAGTACCGAACTTGACGTCATGGTCGCCGAGCGCCCAGCTGGCGCCAAGGTAAGCGTCAAGCGTCTTGTTATTCAAGACATTCTTTTGACGGCTTGTTTCAGTGCCGAAGTTCAGGTAACGGCTGTCGGCAGCCTTGCCATCCGGTCCGGGACCGCTGAATTGCAGGCCAATCGAAGGCAGATAGGCATTGTTCTTCGGTACGCTGTCATATTTACGCGTCGACAGTTTTACTTCGGTGGAAAAGGTTGGCGTCCACTCGGAAGTCCACTGCGCAACGATCGTTTCCAAGCTCTTTTCCTGGGCATACCAGTAAGAACTCAGCGACAGACCTGTCTTGCTGAAACCAGGGAACATTGGCTCGGCCTGCTCAGTTTTCGAATAACGCAACATCATGCGTTGCGTATCCGTCAAGTTCCAGTCCAGCTTCAACAATTTTTCCGTTGCGGTAAATTCCGTACCGCCTGGAACCTCGGAGGTACCGATAGGAATACCGTATTTATCCTTGGCGATGGCGATGGCGCTGTCGATAGCAGCCTGAGGAATGAGAACGTTCGTCAGTGGACTGCCAATCGGGCCAAACGTTGGGGAACTACGGCTGCTGCTCGATTTTTCATAGTTCGCAAACAGGAACAATTTATCTTCGATCAGCGGACCGCCCAAGGTAATGCCTTTGGTGGTGTCCTTCGATTTTGGCGCATCGTAGTATTCACCGGTCGTGTCGTTGTAGCGCTCACCCGACATCTTGTCATTGCGGAAGACGTAGTAGACGCTGCCCTTGACCTTGTTGGTACCCGACTTGGTGACGGCATTGATGTTGGCGCCCGTGTAACCTTTTTGCGTCACGTCATAGTTCGCGACGTTCACTTGCACCGACTGAATCGCTTCAACGGAAATCGGCTGCTTGCCGGTGGCGGTGCCGCTGGCTTCCAGGCCGAAAGTATCGTTCACGGCCACGCCATCGATGGTCATCGAGTTGTAGCGCGAGTTTTGGCCGGCAACGGAAATTTCACCGCGCTCTTTATCGGTTTGCGACAGGCGCGGGTCGGCACGTGCATAGTCTTGCAGGCTGCGCGAAATCGATGCCTGGGTTGCCAGTTCCGTTGGGCCGATGTTGGTGCCCGCACCCATGTTGCTGCGGTTAAAGATCTGCGCGCGTGCGCCCGTGCCGGTGACGTTCACGGTTTGCATCTGGGCGCCCAGGGTGGCGTCCACATTGGCCGTTTCCGCCAGCTGCACGTACACGCCTTCGCGTTTTTCCACTTCACCATTCTTGGTGATGGTGATGGTGTATGGACCGCCGGCGCGCAAGCCGCGGGCGACGTAGCGGCCTTCCGCATCGGTCGTCACATTGCTGACGGAACCCGATTCGGTATGCACGATGGTAACGGTGGCACCAGCTGCCGGCTTGCCGTCGGTGGCCGAGATACGGCCGCCGATGGAAGACGTAGTGTTCTGTGCGAACGATGGTGCCGCCGCCAGTGCAATAGACAGGCTGAACGCGATTTGCGTTAGCCGAAGTCGCTTGTGATTGATCATCTTTAACCCCAGAAAAGACTATTATTTTTGAACATCCTGGATTGCCCACCGTCCGGCTGCGCCGCACAGCAACACAAACACAAGATCTCCTCTTTACGATGCTGCAACTGTTACGCCGGCGGGACTGGCTGCGGTCCTGACAAGACCATCACAAAACGCCGCTCCACACATCACAACTATTTATATCCAGACAATAACGGTGGAAAAAACTGCTACCGATCCGTATGACCCAGGGCGCTAGCACCTGTGTCATTCATCCCACATGCTTAGCCGGCCAACATGGCAAGCCGCGAGTGTAATTGTTAAATATTTCAAGACTGTGACACGGCGGCAAAATGCAGAAGAATGTCGTGATTTAGCTGCGCGACTGTTTGCTTCACTCTGCATCTCACCTTTATTTACTGCAAATACCCATCTTCTTACGATATCGCCCAGATGAATTGTGACTTTTTAATATCATCTTTATCTCACTATGCATCATCAAAAAATGGATGACAAATACGATTTTTTTTACATATTTATATATTTAAAATATAAATAGCATGGGGTAACTAGCTGGATTGATATCGTGCTGACAGCGTTCGGGCTTATGGCGCGAGATTATAAATGAGCAATATGTACTTGAAATTGATTCATCCAGGAAATTGGATAAAGTCGTGTATCTGCTGTTAATTGTGTCGCATGGCCGCCACAACATTAACAAAAACACATCACAAGAAAGGGAGGGGAGAAATGGAAAACGGCCGGAAGATCCGGCCGCCCTGAGAGTATCAGTTGGGAACGTCGCGTAACTTACGGTTTGCCGCTCTTGCCTGCCTTGTCGGCCGCCGCAATTTGCGCTTCAAACCGGGTGAAACGGGCATCGAGCGCTTTCAGCAAACGCTGCTTGTCCGCTTCCGCCAGGAAGGAATAGCGCAGGCTGTTATACGACAGCTTTTTGATTTCCGCATAATCGGTCTTGTACTGGCTGGCAAACAGCACGTATTCATTCGACAAGGTGTTGCGCGACACGCCCGCGTCATCGGTGGAGATGACGAAGGGCACGCCATACTTGCGGTACAGGGTGACCGGATGGGCCTGGCCCTTGATGCCAAGGATGTAATCATTGCTGGTCAGGTTCACTTCTACAGGGATACCCCGCTCGCGCATCTTTTGCATGGTCGCCAGCGCATTGTGCTCGTAGGCGATATCCATGCCGTGGCCGATACGGTCGGCGCCCGCCACATCGACGGCTTCGGCGATATGGAAAGCCATGCCTTCCGGCGGCACCATGCCCAGCGCCAGCTCGCCCGCGTGCAGGGCGATCTTGACGTTCGGATATTTTGTCTTGAGGAGCTTGAACATTTCCATGTGCAAGCTGTAATCGCGCATGGACACGTTCACGCTTTCCTGGCCCACGATGTTCACGCCCACCAGCAGCGGATTGAGGCTGGCCGCCTTGAACGCGGCCACCATGGACGAGAACACTTGCGATGGCGACAGGAAACGCAGCACATACGCCTGGTAGCGCATGGTGAAGTGCGCATCGTCGATGCCGGCGCTGCTGGCGTTCACATTGTCGTTATAGGAGGTGATGCTTTTCTGGAAGCTGGCGTCCTGGTCCAGGCTGGCGGTCCACTTGGCCAGCAGCGCTTGCAACGCGGCCGGCGGCAAGCCCGGCGCCAGCACTTGCTGGTCGAACTGCGCGTTTTGCACGAAGGGCGACAGCTCGAAAATCGTCTCGATGTAGCTGAGGTTTTCCGCGATGGCACGCTGCTTCAGCGTTTTCAGGCCATCGGCCGTATTCGTCGATGCCACGGGACCGAAGTAGCCGAAGGTGTCAAAAAAGGTACGGTCCGGCGGCGTCTGGATGGCGCCGTGGTTATAGAAATCCTTGGTCGACCAGCGCTGCAGCAATTCCGCATACAGGCCCGCATCGGCAAACACTTCCGTGGACGACAGGCAGCTGCGCTGTGCGGCCGGCTTGGCGCGCTCGGCCGCCACGACGTCCTTGTTGCTTTCGATACGGTAGGTTGTCTTGTTGACGCAATAGTTTTCCTTGTCGACCCAGTCGAGAAATTGCTCGGCATAAATGGCGCCCGAGTAATGGTGATGCAAATCACCGCCCTTGGGCATCATGGAAAAGAACAGGCTCAACTCGGCTGTCTTCGGCTGTGCACCGGACACCAGGGCGGCAAAATGGCGCGCCGTGGCCGCTTCGTTGGAAGACGGAGTGGCCACGGCCTTGGCGGCTTGCGCCGTTCCGGTCAATGCCAGCGCGGCGCCAAGCGCCAGGCCAGTGAGTTTCTTGTGCATTCGCGTTCTCGCTCAGGATAATTCGTGTTGAACAACGGGTAGGTCAGCCCTGCCCCCGCACATGCACGCATTGCCCGCCTGAATAAGTGGCGGCCACGGCGCGGTCGTCGCCCAGCAGCGCGAAGGCAAACAGCAATTCCTCCAGGCTTTGACAGCCAGCCGTGCGGCGCTCGAGCAGCGGCGTCGCATGCTTGTCGAGCACGATGAAGTCCGCTTCCGTGCCTGCCGTGAAATTGCCCAGGGTGCCTTCCAGCTGCATGGCGCGCGCGGCGCCCAGGGTCGCCAGGTAAAACATGCGCAAGGCAGGCAGATAGCTGCCTTTCAAGCGTGCTACTTTATAGGCTTCGTTCATGGTTTGCAACATCGAGAACGAGGTGCCGCCGCCCACGTCCGTCGCCAGCGACAGCAGCACGCGTGCCGCGTCGGCCCGCTCGAAATCGAACAGGCCGCTACCGAGGAACAGGTTGGATGTAGGACAAACGGCGGCCGCCGAGGACGTTTCCGCCATGCGCGCGCGGTCGCGCTCATCGAGCCAGATGCAGTGGCCGAACATGGCGCGCGGGCGCAGCATGCCGTAGTGGTCATACACATCGAGGTAGCTGCGCGCCTGCGGATGCAGTTCACGCACCCAGCGGCATTCATCCTCGTTTTCCGACACGTGGGTTTGCAGATAGGTATCCGGATAGGCGCGCGCCAGCTCGCCCGCCAGGTGCATCTGTTCATTTGTCGATGTCGGCACGAAGCGGGGCGTGATCGCATACAGCGAGCGGCCGTGCTTGTGCCAGCGGCGTATCAACTCCTCGCTTTCACGCGCGCCGGACTCGGCCGTGTCGCGCAGGAACTCGGGGCAGTTGCGGTCCATCATGACCTTGCCCGCCACCATGCGCAAGCCGCGTGCCTCGCTGGCGCCAAAGAAGGCATCGACCGATTGCGGATGCACGCTGCCATACACCATGGCCGTCGTGGTGCCGCAGCGCAGCAGTTCATCGAGAAAGAACTCGGCGACATCGCGCCCATGCTCGGGATTCTCAAACGCGCGCTCGGTAGGGAAGGTGTACGTTTCCAGCCATGGCAGCAAACCCGGCGCGGGCGAGGCGATCATTTCCGTCTGCGGGAAATGCAGATGGGTATCAATGAAACCCGGCACGATCAGCTTGCCCCGGTAATCGACGATCTCGGTGCCAGGCGGCAAAGTGGCTTGCAGCTGCGCGTAATCGCCGGCCGCGACGATCTTGCCGTCGGCCACGATCAGCAAGCCATCCGCATGCCAGGCGTGCGCATCCTCATTAAAAGCGGGATCGGCGTGGAAGTGCAGCAAGCTGGCTCGGTAGCCTTGCAATGTGGCAGGAACAATCGGCATGACTTCTTTCTATAACGGATGAATGGCGGCGCGTGTCCGGCGGCGCGGTGGCGCGCCGGCAGAAGCCAGCCGCAGCGGTGCGGCCAGGGCGGCCGCGGCCGCTTCCTCCCACACCATCAGTAATTGACAGGCAACGGAGGCGGCGATCACGGCCGGCGCCTTGTTGCGGATGCCGGGCATGCCGATCGGACACACCATGGCCGCAATGCGCTCGTCCGGCACGCCGCGCGCCTGCAGCCGGTGCTCGAACTGCTTGCGCTTGGTGTGCGAACCGATCAGCCCGAACCAGCCCGCATCCTCGCGCTCCATGACGGCTTGCGTCAGGCGTTGATCGAGCGCATGGCTATGCGTCATGACGAGAAAACTACCGCCCGGCGGCGCCATGGCAACGAATTCCTCGGGCGTGTCGGTGGCGGCGATGCGCACGTTAGCTGGCAACCCCGCCGGCAATGCTGCGAGAAACATGTCTTCGCGTTCATCGACCCAGGTGATATTACAGGGCAAGTGGGCCAGCGCGCGCACGATGGCGGCGCCCACGTGGCCGGCGCCAAACAAGGTCAGATGCGCGCGCGGCGCCAGGCAGGGATCGACCAGCCAGCGCCGCCCTTCACTCCCCTGCGCGACATGGGTTGCGCGCTCGCGCGAAAACGTATCGGGCGCCTGGCCTGGCGTGCCGGCAATCAAGCTGCCGTCAGCATCGAACAGCGCAGAGGCGGGTTCGCCATCGAGCGCCGTCAAACGCCAGCTGTCCTGCTGGCGGCGTTCGCGCAAGGCTGCCAGCAATTCTTTCAGGCCGGCATCGACATATTCAAATGCCAGGTGGACGACGCCGCCGCAGCATTGGCCCAGGCTGGGGCCCAGCGCAAAACGCTCGAGCCGCGCATGCGTGTCTCCTGTCGCCAGCATGGTCTTGGCAATTTCGACGGCACGCAATTCCAGGTGACCGCCGCCGATGGTGTCGACCTCGCCATCGAGGGTGACGCGCATCTTCGCGCCCGCCTCGCGCGGCCCGGAACCTTCGACCAGGACAACCGTCACCAGCACGGATGCCTGCGTGTCGTTGTCCATCACTGTCAGCCAGTCGCTCATCTTCTGCTCCTAGGCGCCGACATGCGCCGCTTGGACGGCCATGACCGCCTTGAGGATTTCCTCGCTGGTGGCCGGTGCATTCAGCGGTGGCTGCACGGCGTGGTGACCCACGCTGGAAATGGCGTCGCGGATGGCAAAGAACACGGAAAACGGCAACAATAACGGCGGCTCGCCCACGGCCTTGGAACGGTGGATGCTGTCTTCCACATTGCGGTTCTGGAACAGTTTCACACGAAAATCTTCCGGGCAATCGGAAATGCCGGGAATTTTATAGGTCGATGGCGCGTGCGTCATCAGCTTGCCCGCCGCATTCCACCACAACTGCTCCGTCGTCAGCCAGCCCATGCCCTGGATAAATGCGCCTTCCACTTGCCCCAGATCAATCGCGGGATTGAGCGACTGGCCCGCATCGTACAAGGCATCGGCGCGCAGCAGTTTCCACTCGCCCGTCAGGGTATCGACCACCACTTCGGCCACGGCCGCGCCATAGGCATAGTAGGAAAACGGATGGCCCGTCATCGTTTTCGCATCCCACGACAGCCCGGGCGTGGCATAAAAACCATCGGACCACAATTGCACTCTAGCCAGATATGCCTTCTGCACCAGCTCGGCAAACGGTACGACGTGACCATGGACGTGGATATGGTTGTCGAAGAAGCGCACAGTGCCAGCATCGCCACCGTACAGTTTGACCGCGTAATCGGCCAGGCGTTCACGGATCTGGCGCGCCGCATCCTGCGCCGCCTTGCCATTCAGGTCGGCGCCGGTGGATGCCGCCGTGGCCGACGTGTTCGCCACCTTGCTGGTGTCGGTGGCCGTGGCGCGCACGCATTCGAGGTCCAGTCCCAGCTCGTGCGCCACCACCTGCATCACCTTGGTATTGATTCCCTGCCCCATTTCCGTGCCGCCATGATTGACCAGCACGGAGCCATCCACATACACGTGCACGAGGGCGCCGGCCTGGTTCAGATGCGTGACGTTGAAGGCGATACCGAATTTCAAGGGCGTGAATGCCAGGCCCTTCTTCAGGACAGGGCTGGCTTCGTTGAACGCATCGATGGCGCGGCGGCGCGCGCGGTAGTCGCTGCTCTCTTCCAGTTCCGCGACGAGCTCATGGATGACATTGTCGACGATTTTTTGCTCGTATGGCGTGACGTTGCGCCCTTCCGCATCGTTGCGGCCATAGAAATTGAGCAGGCGGATATCGAGCGCATCGCGTTGCAAATGGCGGGCGATTTCATCGATCACGTACTCGATGGCGATGGCGCCCTGCGGCCCGCCAAAGCCCCGGAAAGCCGTGTTCGACTGGGTATTCGTCTTGCCGCAGGCGGCGCGGATGTCCACGTCGGACAAATAATAGGTGTTGTCGAAGTGGCAGACGGCGCGCGTGGCGACGGGACCGGACAAGTCCGCCGAATACCCTGCGCGCGTGGTCATGTCGACCTTGGCGGCCAGGATCCGGCCATCGTCGTCGTAACCGACTTCGTATTCATAGTAAAAACAGTGGCGCTTGCCCGTCACCAGCATGTCATCGTCGCGGTCGGCACGCAATTTGACGGGACGTTTCAGTTTCGCCGCCGCAATCGACGCCGCAGCCGCCCACAGGGCCGATTGCGATTCCTTGCCGCCGAATCCGCCGCCCATGCGACGGCATTCGACGGTGATGTTGTGCGAATGTACACCCAGCGCATGCGCCACCACGTGCTGCATCTCGCTCGGATGCTGGGTCGAACACAGCACCAGCATGCCCTGCGCCTCCTTCGGAATGGCGTAGGAAATCTGTCCTTCCAGATAAAACTGTTCCTGTCCGCCCACATACAGCTGGCCCTTGACCACGTGCGGCGCCATCTCGAACGCGGCCTGGTAGTTGCCGCGTGTCAGCTGCATCGGCGGCAGCACATACGATTGCGCCGCCTTCGCCGCCTGCGGCGTCATGATCGCGGGCAATTCCTCGTATGACACTTGCGCCAGGCGCGCGGCGCGGCGCGCATGGTCATGCGTATCGGCTACCACGATGAAGATGGGCTGGCCCACATATTGCACCAGATCAAAAGCCAGGATGGGATCGTCGTGGATGATGGGGCCGCAATCGTTGGTGCCGGGAATATCTTGCGCCGTATAGACGGCGACAACACCGGCAGCGGCGCGCACGGCAGATAAATCCATGGCCGTGATGCGCGCGTGCGGCTTTTGCGACAGGCCCAGCGCCGCGTGCAAGGTGCCTTGCAATTCGGCGATATCGTCCGTGTAGGTGGCTTGCCCCAGCACATGCAGTTGCGCCGATTCATGGGGGCTGGGCTTGCCCACGGCGCTCCAGGCGGCCGCTTGCAGTTCGGGCGTGGCAGGATGGTTCATGCTGGTCCTTTCAGGCGCGGCAAGCGTAGGCGTTGAGGGACGTCTGTGGCAATGGCGCACCGGGACGGGTTTCCAGCCAGAAGCGGCGCAACAGGTTTTGCGCCGTCGTCATGCGGTAGGTGTTCGACGCGCGCATATCCGACAGAGGCGCGTAATCGTCGGCCAGCAGGCGCATGGCCATAGTCAGATTTTCCTCACTCCATGTCTGTCCGCGCAGAAACGCTTCCGTTTGCGCAGCACGCTGCGGCGTGGCCGCCATGCCGCCAAAGGCGATGCGCGCATCGACGATGCGCTCGCCATCGAGTTCAAACGCGAACGCGGCGCACACGGCCGAGATATCCTGGTCAAAGCGCTTGGCCAGTTTATACGTGCGGAAATGCACCTCGGCGCGGGGCAAGGGCACGCGCACGGCTTCGACGAATTCGCCGGGCTGCAAGTCTTTCTTCTGATAACCCAAATAGAACTTTTCAAGCGGCATGATCCGCTGTCCGGCAGGACCGCGCAGCACGATATCGCTGCCCAGCGCAATCAGCCACGGCATCGAGTCGCCGATGGGCGAACCATTCGCCACATTGCCGCCCAGGGTACCCGCGTTGCGGATCGGCAAGGAAGCAAAACGCTGCCACAGTGCCGACAATTCGTCCGGATAATGCCGGCACAGCGCCGCATACGCATCGTTCAGGCTGGCGCCGGCGCCGATGTGGAGCTGCCCGTCAACGATGCCGATGGTTTTCAGCGCAGCCACGTTGCCCAGATAAATGATGTCGCCCAGGTCGCGCAGTTGCTTAGTCACCCACAGGCCAATATCGGTGGAGCCGGCCAGCAGGCAGGCCTGCGGCTTTTCCGCGCGCAGCGCCACCAGTTCCTCAATGGTACGCGGCGCGTGGAAGTGCTGGCCGCCATGTTCATACGTGCTCACGCTAGCGCGCTGCAGCGCTTGCAATTGCTGCGCCAGGGCATCCCGATCAAACGTGACATGCGGCAATTCACCCATGCGCCTGGCCGCGTCGATGATGGGCCGGTAACCGGTGCAGCGGCACAGATTGCCCGACAGCGTATCGTCGATTTCGCAGCGCGTGGGCGTGGCGCCGTTTTTCTGCAGATACATGCCCCACAAGGACATGACGAAACCGGGCGTACAAAAACCGCACTGGGAGCCGTGGCACTCGACCATCGCCTGCTGCACCGGATGCAGGGCGCCATCGGGCTGCTGCAAGTCTTCCACGGAAAACAGGGCTTTGCCATCGAGCGTCGGCGTGAGCTGAATGCAGGCGTTGACGGCCTTCATCTCGACCTGGCCGTCAACCAGGCTGCCGATGACGACGGTGCAGGCGCCGCAATCGCCCTCGGCGCAGCCCTCCTTGGTGCCCGTGCAATGCAAGTCCTCGCGCAGGTGCTGCAACACAGTCTGCGTAGGGGCGGCGTTGCGTACTTCCTGTACGGCACCACGGTAGTAAAAGCGGATCGGTTCTGACATGCTGGCCTCGGTATAGTCCCAGTATAGGAGATTAACACCGGCATATGGGACAACTATATGCAAAGACTTATTTTACTTATCATCCAATATCAATACCCATCAAACAGTGCAAGGATGCGTCGCATGCCAGTGTTCGGCGATATCGATGCGGCGCGTGATCCACACTTGCTCATGGCGCTGCACATAGTCGAGGAAGCGGGCCAGCGCCGCGGCCCGTCCCGGACGCCCCACCAGGCGGCAATGCAGGCCAATGGACAGCATCTTCGGCTGGTTCAAGCCGTTCGGATCGCCTTCCGCGTACAGCACGTCGAAGGCATCCTTCAGGTAATCAAAAAACTGTGTGCCCGAATTAAAACCTTGCATGGCGGCAAAGCGCATGTCGTTCGTGTCCAGGGTATAAGGTACGATCAGCTGGGGCTGCATGGCCGGCATGCCGGCCGCATCCGTGTACGCCACTTTTTCCCAGAATGGCAAGTCATCGCCGTAATAATCGGCGTCGTAGCGGAAGCCGCCATGCTCGACCACCAGTTTGCGCGTATTTGGAGAGTCGCGCCCCGTGTACCAGCCTTGCGGGGCAGAGCCCGTCAATTCGCGGATGATCTGCACGGCCTCGCGCATGTGTGCGCGCTCCGTCGCTTCATCCAAGTTTTGATAGGAAATCCAGCGCAAGCCATGGCAGGCGATTTCATGGCCCAGTTCCTGGAAGGCGGCCACCGCCTCGGGATTGCGCTTCAGGGCCATCGAGACGCCAAACACGGTCAACGGCAGGCGCCGCTCCTCGAACATGCGCAACAAACGCCATAATCCGGCGCGCGAACCGTATTCATAAATCGACTCCATGCTCAGGTGGCGCGCAGGAAAAGCGGCTGCACCGATCATTTCCGACAAAAACGTTTCCGAGGCGGCATCGCCATGCAGCACGCTGTTTTCCGCCCCTTCCTCGTAATTGAGGACGAATTGCAGGGCGATGCGGGCTTTTCCCGGCCATTGAGGGTGAGGTGGCGTGCGGCCATAGCCGATCAAATCGCGCGGATAATTTTCATAAGTACTCATGCGGTGGCTCGCCTATAGGAGACAATGTTGGTTATATGCCCAATCATATAGCCAGCCGCTGATGCAGGTATATGATTTGCAAGATAAGCACATTCACTCACCCTATATACAGGATAGCAAATGGGAAAACTCAGCACGCATGTACTCGATATCGCCCACGGCAGGCCGGGAGCCGGCGTCAAGGTGGCCCTGTTTTCAGTCGCGCCGGAAGGCAAAGTGTTGTTGAAGATGGATATGACCAATAGCGACGGCCGTTGTAGTTCGCCCTTGCTGGAAGGCGACAGCATGAAGGCGGGCCAGTATGAGCTGGTGTTCAACGCAGGGGACTACTTCGCCGCCCAAGGCGTGGAATTGCCCTCGCCCCGCTTCATCGATCTGGTGACCCTGTCCTTCGGCATTGCGCATACGGATGAGAACTACCACGTGCCGCTGGTGGTATCGCCGTGGTCATACTCGACCTATCGCGGTAGCTGATCCCACCATACCAACAATGTTGTCGGATTACGCGCTGCGCGCTAATCCGACCTACCTGGTTTGGCCGATGTCGGTCGGCGCAGGCCGGCGTAGGTCGGCTTAGCGCAGCGTCAGCCGACAACCACCCGCAGCACCCCGCAAAACCGTCAGACGAAAAAAAACCCGACCATTGCTGATCGGGTTTTTCTCAAGAAACCACAGCCAAAGGCTGTTGCTTCAAATAACAAGCCTGACGATAACCTACTTTCACACTGGTTGCAGCACTATCATCGGCGCAAAGTTGTTTCACGGTCCTGTTCGGGATGGGAAGGGGTGGGACCAACTTGCTATGGTCATCAGGCATAACTTGTACCGGCGTTTGTCTCCTGTAGGACGACAAGGCCATGAATCTGGAAGAAGCAAAGATTGGGGTAATGAATGGTATCAACACACACGCAACGTTGTACCGTCTTATCCTCTGTACCTGCTAAGGTTATAGGGACAAGCCGTACGGGCAATTAGTACTGGTTAGCTTAATGCATTACTGCACTTCCACACCCAGCCTATCAACGTCCTGGTCTCGAACGACCCTTCAAAGAGCTCAAGGCTCTGGGAAATCTCATCTCAAGGCAAGTTTCCCGCTTAGATGCTTTCAGCGGTTATCTCTTCCGAACTTAGCTACCCGGCAATGCCACTGGCGTGACAACCGGTACACCAGAGGTTCGTCCACTCCGGTCCTCTCGTACTAGGAGCAGCCCCCTTCAAATTTCCAACGCCCACGGCAGATAGGGACCAAACTGTCTCACGACGTTTTAAACCCAGCTCACGTACCACTTTAAATGGCGAACAGCCATACCCTTGGGACCGGCTACAGCCCCAGGATGTGATGAGCCGACATCGAGGTGCCAAACTCCCCCGTCGATATGAACTCTTGGGAGGAATCAGCCTGTTATCCCCAGAGTACCTTTTATCCGTTGAGCGATGGCCCTTCCATACAGAACCACCGGATCACTATGTCCTACTTTCGTACCTGCTCGACTTGTCAGTCTCGCAGTTAAGCACGCTTATGCCATTGCACTATCAACACGATGTCCGACCGTATCTAGCGTACCTTCGAACTCCTCCGTTACACTTTAGGAGGAGACCGCCCCAGTCAAACTGCCTACCATGCACTGTCCCCGATCCGGATAACGGACCAAGGTTAGAACCTCAAACAAACCAGGGTGGTATTTCAAGGTTGGCTCCACGAGAACTAGCGTCCCCGCTTCAAAGCCTCCCACCTATCCTACACAGATTGGTTCAAAGTCCAATGCAAAGCTACAGTAAAGGTTCATGGGGTCTTTCCGTCTAGCCGCGGGTAGATTGCATCATCACAAACATTTCAACTTCGCTGAGTCTCGGGAGGAGACAGTGTGGCCATCGTTACGCCATTCGTGCAGGTCGGAACTTACCCGACAAGGAATTTCGCTACCTTAGGACCGTTATAGTTACGGCCGCCGTTTACTGGGACTTCAATCAAGAGCTTGCACCCCATCATTTAATCTTCCAGCACCGGGCAGGCGTCACACCCTATACGTCCACTTTCGTGTTTGCAGAGTGCTGTGTTTTTATTAAACAGTCGCAGCCACCAGTTTATTGCAACCCTTTCACCCTTCTGGAGTAAACCAGTCAAGCTACCGGGGCGTACCTTTTCCCGAAGTTACGGTACCAATTTGCCGAGTTCCTTCTCCCGAGTTCTCTCAAGCGCCTTAGAATACTCATCTCGCCCACCTGTGTCGGTTTGCGGTACGGTCTCGTATGACTGAAGCTTAGAGGCTTTTCTTGGAACCACTTCCGATTGCTTCGTGCACAAGTGCACTCGTCCCATCCCCTTGAATTGCGCGCCCGGATTTGCCTAAGCGCCTTCTATGAGACAGAAACCAACTATTCCAACAGTTGGACAACCTTCCGCGATCCGTCCCCCCATCGCATCATACGACGGTGCAGGAATATTAACCTGCTTCCCATCAGCTACGCATCTCTGCCTCGCCTTAGGGGCCGACTCACCCTGCTCCGATGAACGTTGAACAGGAAACCTTGGGCTTACGGCGTGGAGGCTTTTCACCCCCATTATCGCTACTCATGTCAGCATTCGCACTTCTGATACCTCCAGCATCCTTTACAAGACACCTTCGCAGGCTTACAGAACGCTCTCCTACCATATGCTTACGCATATCCGCAGCTTCGGTGACTGGCTTAGCCCCGTTACATCTTCCGCGCAGGACGACTCGATCAGTGAGCTATTACGCTTTCTTTAAATGATGGCTGCTTCTAAGCCAACATCCTGACTGTTTTAGCCTTCCCACTTCGTTTTCCACTTAGCCAATCTTTGGGACCTTAGCTGGCGGTCTGGGTTGTTTCCCTCTTGACGCCGGACGTTAGCACCCGACGTCTGTCTCCCAAGCTCGCACTCATCGGTATTCGGAGTTTGCAATGGTTTGGTAAGTCGCAATGACCCCCTAGCCATAACAGTGCTCTACCCCCGATGGTGATACTTGAGGCACTACCTAAATAGTTTTCGGAGAGAACCAGCTATTTCCAAGTTTGTTTAGCCTTTCACCCCTACCCACAGCTCATCCCCTAATTTTTCAACATTAGTGGGTTCGGACCTCCAGGGCGTGTTACCGCACCTTCATCCTGGCCATGAGTAGATCACTTGGTTTCGGGTCTACACCCAGCGACTGATCGCCCTATTCGGACTCGATTTCTCTACGGCTTCCCTATTCGGTTAACCTTGCCACTGAATGTAAGTCGCTGACCCATTATACAAAAGGTACGCAGTCACGGAACAAGTCCGCTCCTACTGTTTGTATGCACACGGTTTCAGGATCTATTTCACTCCCCTTCCGGGGTTCTTTTCGCCTTTCCCTCACGGTACTGGTTCACTATCGGTCGATTACGAGTATTTAGCCTTGGAGGATGGTCCCCCCATATTCAGACAGGATGTCACGTGTCCCGCCCTACTTGTCGTACGCTTAGTACCACCGGTCCGATTTCACATACGGGGCTATCACCCGCTATGGCTCCTATTTCCAGAGGATTCTGTTATCGGTCCGACTATCACGTACAGGCTCTTCCCATTTCGCTCGCCGCTACTTTGGGAATCTCGGTTGATTTCTTTTCCTGCAGCTACTTAGATGTTTCAGTTCGCCGCGTTCGCCTTGCATACCTATGTATTCAGTATGCAATACCCTAAAAGGGTGGGTTGCCCCATTCGGAAATCTGCGGATCAAAGTGTGTTTGCTCACTCCCCGCAGCTTATCGCAAGCTACTACGTCCTTCATCGCCTGTAATCGCCAAGGCATCCACCATGTGCACTTATTCGCTTGTCCCTATAACGTTAGCCTCTGATCACCGAGGTGATCAAAGAGCGCTACAGGGATAAGAAAGTACAACGTTGTTGCTTGTTTGTTGATACATACAATCATCACCCATCGATTCGCTTTTTACGGCAAACCGATCAATAAATAATCTTTACTTCTTCCAGATTGTTAAAGAACGAAACAGCTTTGATCGCTAAAAGATCAAACCTAAACCACAGTCTTGTTGACCGGCTTACGTTTGCACTTTCAAAGTACTTGGTGGAGGATGACGGGATCGAACCGACGACCCCCTGCTTGCAAAGCAGGTGCTCTCCCAGCTGAGCTAATCCCCCTGAGATATTACTAATTAGCTGGTAGGGCTGGTTGGACTCGAACCAACGACCCCCGCGTTATCAACACGGTGCTCTAACCAGCTGAGCTACAGCCCCAAATGCTGTTCTTCTTTATTAACAGCCGATAAGTGTGAACATTTGATGCGTGAATCATTTACATGATTCGTGCAAACTCTAGAAAGGAGGTGATCCAGCCGCACCTTCCGATACGGCTACCTTGTTACGACTTCACCCCAGTCACGAATCCTACCGTGGTAAGCGCCCTCCTTGCGGTTAAGCTACCTACTTCTGGTAAAACCCGCTCCCATGGTGTGACGGGCGGTGTGTACAAGACCCGGGAACGTATTCACCGCGACATGCTGATCCGCGATTACTAGCGATTCCAACTTCATGCAGTCGAGTTGCAGACTACAATCCGGACTACGATACACTTTCTGCGATTAGCTCCCCCTCGCGGGTTGGCGGCGCTCTGTATGTACCATTGTATGACGTGTGAAGCCCTACCCATAAGGGCCATGAGGACTTGACGTCATCCCCACCTTCCTCCGGTTTGTCACCGGCAGTCTCATTAGAGTGCCCTTTCGTAGCAACTAATGACAAGGGTTGCGCTCGTTGCGGGACTTAACCCAACATCTCACGACACGAGCTGACGACAGCCATGCAGCACCTGTGTACTGGTTCTCTTTCGAGCACTCCCCGATCTCTCGGGGATTCCAGCCATGTCAAGGGTAGGTAAGGTTTTTCGCGTTGCATCGAATTAATCCACATCATCCACCGCTTGTGCGGGTCCCCGTCAATTCCTTTGAGTTTTAATCTTGCGACCGTACTCCCCAGGCGGTCTACTTCACGCGTTAGCTGCGTTACCAAGTCAATTAAGACCCGACAACTAGTAGACATCGTTTAGGGCGTGGACTACCAGGGTATCTAATCCTGTTTGCTCCCCACGCTTTCGTGCATGAGCGTCAATCTTGACCCAGGGGGCTGCCTTCGCCATCGGTGTTCCTCCACATATCTACGCATTTCACTGCTACACGTGGAATTCTACCCCCCTCTGCCAGATTCTAGCCTTGCAGTCTCCAATGCAATTCCCAGGTTGAGCCCGGGGATTTCACATCAGACTTACAAAACCGCCTGCGCACGCTTTACGCCCAGTAATTCCGATTAACGCTTGCACCCTACGTATTACCGCGGCTGCTGGCACGTAGTTAGCCGGTGCTTATTCTTCAGGTACCGTCATTAGCAAGAGATATTAGCTCTCACCGTTTCTTCCCTGACAAAAGAGCTTTACAACCCGAAGGCCTTCTTCACTCACGCGGCATTGCTGGATCAGGCTTTCGCCCATTGTCCAAAATTCCCCACTGCTGCCTCCCGTAGGAGTCTGGACCGTGTCTCAGTTCCAGTGTGGCTGGTCGTCCTCTCAGACCAGCTACTGATCGATGCCTTGGTAGGCTTTTACCCTACCAACTAGCTAATCAGATATCGGCCGCTCCACGAGCATGAGGTCTTGCGATCCCCCACTTTCATCCGTAGATCGTATGCGGTATTAGCGTAACTTTCGCTACGTTATCCCCCACTCCAGGGTACGTTCCGATATATTACTCACCCGTTCGCCACTCGCCACCAGAGCAAGCTCCGTGCTGCCGTTCGACTTGCATGTGTAAGGCATGCCGCCAGCGTTCAATCTGAGCCAGGATCAAACTCTTCAGTTTAATCTCTGTTACTTTGCCATTTTATTGGCACCGTCATTGCTGACGGGTCGCTCACTTCAAAAACAACTGACAGGCCACTTCTTGCGAAGCGTCCTATTTCATTTATTTCTTCGTGAACATTTGATATTTTAAGTTTTACGCTGCTTGCGCAGCGCTGCACTTACATCAAATGCCCACACTTATCGACTGTTAATTGTTAAAGAACTGTATTCGGCGCTACTTTCGTGCTATCGACAAAGCGTTGTGTTTGTCAGCTGCGAAGAAGGAAGAGTATGAAGCGTTTCGGCTAATTCGTCAACCTTCTTTTTTACTCTGCTTTACTCGGCATTTGCATGCGTCGTTCAGCGAGGGGGCGAATTATAGCCCTGCGCCGCGCGGCCCGCAAGCGCTAATTTGCCGCGCCGTGAAACGGCCCTGGCACCGCACTTGCTTATACAGCCCTATGCACTGTCCACTGATGAGAGCAACTCTGGGCCTGGCAGCAACACTGGGGACAGCCCGGCTCGCTTTGCTTTGCTCCCATTTGTGACAGGTGCTACATTATGGAACACTCTCGATATTCAAAAGAGCGCCGCAGTACAGGGCCCAACGGAGGCAACGAGATCATGTATCAACCGTCAGCTACTTACCGTAGCGCACCGTTTTCGTCCATCGCGGACGCGAACACTTTGCCGGCAGGACAGGACAACGTCCCCGTCATCATCGAAACTTCCCATCAGCGTTCCGTCGCTTTTGGCCTGTCGCCCACGGCCACGCCTGACTTTACGCCAGCCGGCAAATCCGACCTGTCCTTGCTGATCGAGCAAAACCGCATGCTGCACACGCACGCGCTGCCCGCGATGGAAACCCTGTACCAGCAAATCGTCAACACGCACAATATGGTGATCTTGACGGATGCCAATGGCGTGATCGTTCATTCGCTGGGCGACGATGATTTCCTGGAGAAAGCCAACCGCGTGGCTTTGCAGCCAGGCGTGGCGTGGTCGGAACAAAGCCGCGGCACGAATGCCATCGGCACGGCCATCACGGAAAAAGTACCGACTCTGGTCCATGCGGACCAGCATTACCTGGCTGCCAATCACTTCCTGACTTGTTCTGCGGCGCCGATTACCGACCACCGGGGCAATGTCATCGGCGTGCTGGACGTCTCGAGCGACCAGCGCAGTTTTCACAAGCATACGATGGCCCTCGTGCGCATGTCGGCCCTGATGATCGAAAATCAGCTGTTTTCCGCCACCTTCGAAGACGCCATCACCGTGCACTTCCACGCGCGCCCCGAATTCATCGGCACATTGATGGAAGGCATCGCCTCGTTCACGCCGGGCGGCCGGTTCTTATCGGCCAATAAGAATGGCTTGTTCCAGTTGGGCCTGTCATTTGCCGCACTACAATCGCACACGTTCAGCTCCCTGTTCGGCTTGCCAGTGTCCGCCCTGTACGAGCATTACCGCACGGCCTCACCCGGTTTGCTGAACCTGTGCATGCACAGCGGCGTGCGCGTGTATGGGCGCGCGCAGTTGCGCCTGTCCAATAGCGTCTTCCAGCACGGTTTTACTGCCAGCACCGACCATAGCGATATCAACGCCGTGCCGGCCCAGGTTCCCGCACCCGCCAGCCATGCGGCCAACGCGGCGCGCCGCCTGTCCGGCCTGCGCTACTTGCGCACGGGCGATCCGCAACTGGAATTGGTGATCGAAAAGGTCAATAAAGTCCTGGGACGCGATATTCCCATCCTCGTCATGGGAGAGACAGGCACGGGCAAGGAATTGCTGGCGCAAGCCATCCACAACGATTCGCCACGGGCCATGGGACCGTTTATTGCCGTCAATTGCGCCTCCATCCCGGAAACCCTGATCGAATCCGAACTGTTCGGCTATGAAGACGGGGCGTTTACGGGTGCGCGCAAGAAAGGGGCGATCGGCAAGATCCTGCAAGCCAATGGCGGTACCCTGTTCCTCGACGAAATCGGCGACATGCCCTTCGGCTTGCAGGCACGGCTGTTGCGCGTGCTGCAGGAACGCATGGTCACGCCGCTGGGCAGCAGCAAATCGATCACCGTCAATGTGGAACTCATTTGCGCCACGAATCACAACTTGCGCGAACGCATGGCCAAGGGTTTATTTCGCGAAGATTTGTATTACCGATTGAATGGCCTGGTGGTGAAACTGCCGCCGCTGCGCGAGCGCACAGACCTCGATACTGTGGTGAAGAAAATCCTCGCGACGGAAGCGCCTGACACGCGCTACACGGTGGCCCCTGACATCCTGCGCCTGTTCCACCAGCATAAATGGCCAGGCAATTTCCGCCAACTGACCAATCTGCTGCGCACAGCCATCGTCATGGCGGGCGACGAGCATGAAATCTGTTTGCGCCACATGCCCGACGATTTCCTCGACGATATTGAGATGACGCAAGCGACTGCCGCCAGTGCCAGCACGGACCGCATGATCGCGGCCGGCGCCAATTTGGAAGAGATGGAGCAAAGCGTGATCCTCAAGTCGCTTGATGCCCACGGCGGCAACGTCTCGGCCACGGCGCGGGCCCTGGGCGTGTCGCGCAACACGATCTATCGCAAGGTGCCGCATCTGAAATAGCCTAGAGTAGATGGGGAAAGCCGGGCGACATCTTGCGCCGGCCCTGCTTGTCGATGGTCATCAGGTCGACGCCCTGCATGTGCGCGGCCATCGTATGCGCACGCGCCGCCCCCGTCACCATGAAGGTCGTCGACAAGCCATCGGCCAGCAAGCCCGTAGGCGCCAGCACGGTCACGCTGGCCAGTTCGCGCGGCGAATCGCCTTTCGCAGGGTCGAAGATGTGGTGATGCGCGAAGTCAGGCGTGAACGCGCATTCGTAATCGCCCGACGTGGCCACGCTGCGCCCCTCCACTTTCAAGGTGGCCGCCAGGATTTCCGCGTCACGCGGGTCCTGGATGCCCAGGGTCCACGGGCGCCGCACGGCACGCTGCCCGCGCGCGACGAACTCTCCCGTGTCAAGCAGTGCGTGCCGCACGCCGCGCGCCTGCACAGCCGCCAGCGCCATATCGGCCGCATAGCCTTGCGCCAGGCCATTCAAGGTCAGCGCCATGCCGGGCTGAAGAAAACGCACTTCACGGCGATCCCACGCCAGTTGCCGCCAGCCTACCCGCGCCTGCGCTTCGCGGCGCAATGCTTCCGCCGGCAAACTTGCCTGATCTGCCGCCGCGCGAAACAGCTGCCATAAGGGTTGCACGGTGATATCAAACGCCCCGTCGCTCCATTGCGACAAGGCTCGCGCCTGCGCCAGCACCGTCAGCAGATGGGCATTCGGCCGGGCCAGGCGGCCATCGCGGTTCAGCTGGAAGACTTGGCTGGCGGGACTGTAAATGCTCATCAGGCGGTCGACACTCCTGGCCGCATGCAAGGCATCTTCGATGGCCAGCTCGGCCTGGCGCTGGTCGTGATGCAACACGGTGACGGCGATTGTCGTGCCAAACGCCAGGGCGGCACCTTGATAAGGGCGCACGCCGGAGGCCGTAGCCGTGCCGCGCGCCATACTGCCAGGCAAGATAACGCCCGCCATGCCGGCCACGCTGCCAATCGCTGCGGAAATAAAGGTTCTACGCTGCATTGCTGCTCTCCTCTGCCGTGGCCCGGACGATGGGAATGGTACGGGCGCGCTTGATTTCCAGCATCAAAGGCGCGCATTTTTCATCGCTGGCATAGATCACCACGCAATCCATGCACTGGAAACATTCGCCATAATCGACTTTGCCACTCGGCGCGATGGCGTGATACTCGCAACGGTGGCGGCAAGTCTGGCATGGCGTGCCGCATTCCTTGCGGCGCGGAATCCAGTTGAACAGGCGAAAGTGGCCCAGCAGCGCCAGCGCCGCGCCGAACGGACACAGGTAGCGGCAAAAGAATTTATAGGAAACACTACTGAGCAACAGCAAGCCCACGGCATACGCGACGAAGGGCCAGGCGCGCACGAAGTTCAGGGTAATGGCCGTCTTGAACGGCTCCAGTTCCACCAGCTTGTCCGTGATCTGGCTGGAAAACATGCTGCTGGCCAGAATGGCCGCCAGCAAGCCATACTTGATCCATTTCAAGCGCCCGTCCAGGCGCGGCTTGATCTTCCACTGCGGCAAGCGCAGCCACTGGCCCAGCTTGCCCGTGAATTCCTGCAGGGCGCCAAACGGACACAGCCAGCCGCAAAACGTGCCGCGGCCCCAAATGAACAGGCTGAGCAGAACGAAAGCCCACAGGATCACCGTCATCGGGTCGAACAGGAAGAAGCCCAGGCTGCGCCCCGCCAGCAGCGCCTGGATCAGCCCTGTGATGTTGACGATCGACAATTGCCCCTGGGCGTAATAGCCGATGAAGCCGATGGTAAACAGCAGGAACAGGCGGCGGAACCATGCAAATTGCCGGCCATTACGCACCAGGCCTTTCTGCCAGGCCAAGGCGCCGGCCAGCAGCGCCAGCCCGGCCAGCAAGATCAACAGCTCAGTCTGGCGCCCCTTCCACGTGCCGCGCCAGCTGGCATCGTCGCCTTGCGGCGCCGTATAAAACCCGGCCGGCAGACGGTAGCTGAAATCGACGTTGCGCGCGATGCGTTCCGGATACACGATGCCCTTGCTGCGCGTGATGGGGAGAGAAAATGCCAGCGGGCTGGCCGCATCAAGCCCCGCCTGGCTGATGACACGGAATACGGCAATATTTTCCGTTGGTAACGGTCCCGCATCGGACAGGCTCAATTCCAAGTCCAGGTCGCGCATGTCGATGGGCAAGCCATCCTGCTTCAGCAACAACCGGTCCGGCACGGTGCCGCGCACGAAATCGTCACCCAGCACGCTGTAGCGCCCGCGCGACATGACGAGGATGGCGTGGTCGCCCTCTTCCAGCCTGTTGCGCAGCTTGTTCCAGCTGCGTTCCGTCAACAGATTGCGTCCTACGCTGGGCACGGAGACATAGGCCAGATACAGGTCGATGAACAGGCCGTCCGGCGCGCGCGTCGCTTCCGCATCGAGTCCGGCTCCGGGACTGCCGGCAAACAGGCTCTCCACATCCTTGTTGCTCAGGCGCACATGCTGGATCAAGCCTTGCTCAAGCATCTTTGCCACGCTGAGTTTCTCGAACACGTCCATGCGGATGCGGGCGATCTGGTCCGGATCGCGCCCCTGCGCAAAGCCGAGTTTCTTGCGCGACACTTTCAAGGCGGACGCCAGCACGCTCTGGTTGATGATGCGCACGGAAGCCGTGGCCTTCGACACGCCGTCGATATCGGCGTGCGTGGCATCGGCGGCGCGCTTCTTCCTGGCATCGATGGCGATATTCTGTTTCAACGACAGGCCCTGGTACTGTTTGACGAACTGGAACAGCGGCGCTTCACCTAGGCCATCGAGAAACACGGGTTCGTGCTGCGACAGCACGGATACGTCCAGAAAACTACCCTGAGGATTGATGGCGATCAATAAATTGACGGGAACGCCGGAAAAGCCGGGAATCGGCGCCAGATCCACCGACTCAAAGACATAGCCGACCAGTTCCGTTGCCGTGGCGTTTTGCTTGAACAGGGGCCAGACGGGCAGCTCGGCTTCCTTGTCGCCGACGACGAGCGGTGCAGGGAAGCGCCGCGCCAGCTCGGCCTTGGTGAGCACGCCTGCCCACGCCTGTCCCAGGATAAACAGGAATAGCCAGCATCCGATGAATAACCGCATTATCCGCATGCATTGCACTCCGTGCGGCGCCGCAGCTTCCGGCGCCGCATTCATTGGTTAGAAGAAAATAATGCCGCCCAGGGATACGCCATTCATCTTCGCTTCGCCGCCCGTAAAGCCTTTCGAGCGCGTCTGGCCCAGCTCCCCCACGAGGGTGATCGCACTGTTGAGCGAGTAATACGCACCGAGGGTCAGGTTGGCGTTCGACTTCAAACCGCCCGTGCCGGCCGTGTTGTCGTCGTTCTTGCTGATGCCGTAGGACAAGCCCAGCTTCAGCTTGTCCGTCGTTTTATACGTGCCTTGCAGCAGCCAGTTCTTCGACTTGGTATCGCCCTGGTCCGCATCGGAGAGAATGCCCAATCCCTTGCCGCCCTGGAAATTGAGCAGCACGCCAGCCGGTCCCATCTGGTACGAGCCGCCCACTTCCACACCGCGCATGGTCAGGTCATCGACGCCAGGCGTTTTCGACGTGAATTTTTGCGACTTCACGCCGAGCCAGGCTTTCAAGCCCTCTTGCGCATACGTCAGCTGCGCCTGCACTTGCGGGCTGGACTTCGAAGAATAGGTCGAGCCTGCCACGATGGGCGTATCGGAAACGGGGCTGACCAGCGCCACATCGGCGCCAAAACCGCTGGACTTCGGCGTGCTGTACATGATCTGGCCATAGTTGCCCAGATAGGTATAGCCGGCGCCGATATGGCCCAGGGTCACCCGGCCCCGCTGCGTCGCCTGCACCGGCGCGCCCGAGCCCAACAAGGTCATGTCGGACAGGATCGCATTCGCGCCGAAGATGCCGTAGTCGCGGCCCAGCTTGAAAGTGCCCATCTGTTCATTGCCAAACGTAAAGAAGGCTTGGCGCACGTCGACCACGCTGTTCTGGCTGATGGCGCTGTCCGTGGCCGTCGAGTTGTAGATACCGATCAAGGCTTTCACGTCGTACTCGCCCAGGCGCGAGCTTGCCGAGGTGATCAAGCCATTCGGCAGCAGGCCGTTGCCGATGGTGGTGCGGTCCTTTTCGCCGCCGCAACCGAGCGCCTGGCCTCCCAGCGCCAGCCCGCCCACGGCATCGCCCGAACACGACACTTGCGTGTAATAGGCGTTGACGATGCCGCCTACCGACACGGTCCAGTCGCCCGCCTTGATATCGACGGCTTGCGCCTGCCCCACCGCTGCGATTGTCATGACACCCACGCTCCCCAGCTTGCTCAATGTGTTCATTGCGTCTCCTCTTTCTTCTCTGTTTTTAGTGTGCACATCAGTGATTGATGTACCTCAAGCTTTGGCAATAAGCGTGCCCAGCACGGCTCACAGGGAGAAAGAGAAATGACGTGTTTGACGTGTGCAGCAGCGGATCAATCGCCCCGCACGGTGTTCCTTTTTTGACCGCCGGCACATTGATCGAACGCCTGCGTAAACAAAAAACTGACGGCCTGGGCCGTCAGCAAAAAGAAAGCACCCGGCGGACAGGGAGACACCCATCCGTGTGGCCCGGGCGCTTCACCCCGTTACTTCGACGCCAGCTTGAATACCCACACGGAACCGCCCTGTTCCAGGAAGTTGACCTTCTTCGCCACCTCGCCGCCCCACAGCGGCACGGCGCCGCCCCAGCCGGAGACGACGGCCACGTATTGCGTGTCGCCGTCCTGCCAGGTGACGGGCGGCGCCACGACGCCGGAACCCGTCTGGAATTTCCACAGCTCCTTGCCCGTCTTCGCATCGACGGCTTTCAGGAAGCCTTCCGGCGTGCCGTAGAACACCAGATTACCGGCCGTGCTCATCACGCCGCCCCACAGCGGCGCGTTGTTCTTGATTTCCCAGACGATCTTGCCCGTCTTCGGATCGATGGCGCGCATGGCGCCGATGTAGTCGTCAAACAAGGGCTTGATGGTGAAGCCGGCGCCGAGGAAGGCGCCGCCCTTCTTGTAGCTGATCGGCTCGTTCCAGATATCCATGCCCCATTCGTTCGCGGGAACGTAGAACAGCTTGGTTTGCGGCGAGTACGCCATCGGCATCTGGTTTTTTGCCCCGAGGAAAGCGGGCGCGGCAAACACGGTCGTGCCCTTCTTGCCTTCCTCTCCCTTGGTCGGGTCGCCAGGGCGGCCGGCGGCGATGTAGTTCGGCCGTCCCGTCTTCAGGTCGATGCTGCTGGCCCAGGTGATTTTCTTCACGAACGGAAAGGCATTCTGCAGCTTGCCGTTGGCCGCATCGATGACGTAGAAGAAACCGTTGCGGTCGGCCTTGCCGCCGTAGCGCTTGCCATCCATGTCGAAGGTGACGAACTCGTTGGCGCCGTCGAAATCCCAGGCATCGTTCGGCGTATTCTGATACGCCCACTTGATCTGCCCCGTTTTCACGTCCAGCGCCACGGTGGACGACGAGTACAGATTGTCGCCGGGGCGCAAGTGGCTGTTCCACGGCGCCGGGTTGCCCGTGCCAAAGTAAGCGAGCTTGGTCTGCGGATCGTAGGTGCCGCCCATCCACGTCGAGGCGCCGCCCGTTTTCCACAGGTCGCCCGGCCAGGTCTTGTTCACGGTACCGGACACGCCGTTATCGATGGCCTTGCCATCCTTGTCGTAGCGGTGGCCCATATGGCCCTCCACCGTCGGACGGCTCCACACGAGGTCGCCCGTCATCGGGTTGCGCGCCTCGACCCGGCCGACGATGCCGAATTCGCCGCCCGACACGCCCGTCAGCAGCAAACCTTCGGCGATCAGCGGCGCTGCCGTCATCGAGTAACCGGCCGCATAGTCGTCGACTTTCTCCTTCCAGACGATCTTGCCCGTATTCTGGTCCAGCGCCACCAGGTAGGCGTCCAGCGTGCCGAAGATCACCAGGTTGCCGTACAGGGCGGCACCGCGGTTGACCACGTCGCAGCAGGGCATGATGCCGTCCGGCAAGCGGTGCTCATACTTCCACAGCTTGGCGCCCGTTTTCAAGTCGACGGCAAAGATGCGCGAATACGATGCCGTGACGAACATCTTGCCGTTATGAATCAACGGCTGCGATTCCTGGCCCCGCTGTTTTTCGCCGCCAAACGAGAACGACCAGGCCGGCACCAGCTTGGCCACGGTCTTGTCATTGATCTGCGTCAAAGGCGAATAGCGCTGGCCCTGCGTGCCCATGCCGAACGACAGCACGCTGGACGGATTCTTTGCCGTGCTGTCGAGCATGGCGGTGGTGACATTGCCCACGTCGGCCGCCTGGGCCAGCGATGCCACACCCAAACCGATGAGTATCCCCATGATTTTTTTCTGCACAATCATCTCCCTCTGTTATTAGTATGTGTATGTATCAGGTGCTGCCGTGGTCGTGCGGCTGCGCATGCAGCAAGGCGCACTCTTCATCGGTGAACAGGCGCGAGCGCGTCAAAAAGCGCTTGCCCGTGCCGTTGTCGAGTGAAAACATTCCGCCATTGCCATCGACCACATCGATAATCAACTGGGTATGCTCCCAGTACTCGAATTGCTCGAGTCCCATGTAGAACGGTGCGCCATTCAAATTGCCGAGATAGATATCGGTATCGCTGACATCGAACTCGCCCAGCGCGTAGCACATGGGCGCACTGCCGTCGCAGCAGCCGCCCGACTGGAAAAACATCAGCGGGCCGTGACGCTGGCGCAACTTGTCCATCATTTCCAGCGCCGCATCGGTGGCGACCACCCTGGCAATTGCTGCACTCATGGCACCCCTTTCTGCGCGCCGCGCCTGGACTACGGGCGCGGCGCCTGTTGCCGGTTTAGAAGAAGCCCAGCGCTTTCGGGCTATAGCTCACCAGCAAGTTCTTCGTTTGCTGGTAGTGGTCGAGCATCATCTTATGGTTTTCGCGGCCGATACCCGATTGCTTGTAGCCGCCGAACGCGGCGTGGGCTGGATACAGGTGATAGCAATTGGTCCACACGCGGCCCGCCTGGATGGCGCGGCCCATGCGGAAGGCGCGCGAACCGTCACGCGTCCACAAGCCGGCGCCCAAGCCGTACAAGGTATCGTTGGCAATCGCCAGCGCTTCAGCTTCATCCTTGAAGGTGGTCACGGACACGACCGGTCCAAAAATTTCTTCCTGGAAGATGCGCATCTTGTTGTGCCCCTTGAACACGGTCGGACGCACGTAATAGCCGCCTTCCAGGTCGCCCGCCTGCGTGTTGCGCTCGCCCCCAGCCAGCACCTCGGCGCCTTCCTGGCGGCCGATGTCGAGGTAGGACAGGATTTTTTCCAGCTGCTCCTGCGACGCTTGGGCGCCGATCATGGTGGAAGAATCGAGCGGATTGCCCTGCTTGATGGCGGCCACGCGCTTCAGGGCCCGTTCGATGAATTTCTCGTAGATCGATTCCTGGATCAGCACGCGCGATGGGCAGGTGCACACCTCGCCTTGATTCAGCGCGAACATCGCAAAGCCTTCCAGGCACTTGTCGAAATACTCGTCGTCCGCATCCATCACGTCTTCAAAGAAGATGTTCGGCGATTTGCCGCCCAGCTCCAGGGTGACGGGAATCAGGTTTTGCGCGGCATAGCCCATGATCAGGCGGCCCGTGCCTGTTTCACCCGTGAAGGCGATCTTGGCGATGCGCTTGCTCGAGGCCAGCGGCTTGCCCGCTTCCAGGCCGAAACCGTTGATGATGTTCAACACGCCCGGTGGCAGCAGGTCGCCGATCAGCTCGATCAACACCATGATGGAAGCGGGGGTCTGCTCGGCCGGTTTCAGGACGACGCAATTGCCGGCGGCCAGGGCTGGCGCCAGTTTCCACACGGCCATCAGAATCGGGAAATTCCACGGAATGATCTGGCCCACGACACCCAGCGGCTCGTGGTAGTGGTAGGCATAGGTTTCCGCATCGATTTGCGCGACGGAACCTTCCTGCGCGCGGATGCAGCCGGCGAAGTAACGGAAATGGTCGATGGCCAGCGGAATGTCGGCATTCATCGTTTCGCGGATCGGCTTGCCGTTGTCGATCGTTTCCGCCGTGGCGATCAGGCTCAGGTTCTGTTCGATGCGGTCGGCGATGCGGTTCAGGATATTGGCGCGCTCGGCAGGCGAAGTCTTGCCCCAGGCCTCCTTGGCGGCATGCGCGGCATCCAGCGCCAGCTCGACGTCTTCCGTCGTGGAACGGGCGATTTCGCAAAACGGCAAGCCCGTGATCGGCGTAATGTTAGGAAAGTATTCACCTTTTACTGGTGCAACGAATTTGCCGCCGATGTAATTGTCATAGCGTTGTTTGAAGGGATTGGCTACGCCCAGTTTGCTGATGTCTGCGAGATTCATGTCGTCCTCTATCGGGTTAATTAGAATGGAATTACTTAATTAAAATCAAACGTCCTGGTACAGATGGGGTGAGTACACGCAGTCTTCCGCAAATGCCGTGCCAGCTCGCCATCCCACTACAAACTTAGCCGCTTTTGCCCTTGTTGCAAGGGCGCGGCGTCAATGCCGGTGCGCTTTTCGGCGCATGCCCGGGCTTGAGCCGCGGGAGCGGGCCTGTTTGCGTTTTGAACAAGGTGAAGGCATCCTGTTCCAATCCGGGCCAGCCCTGCGGCATCTCCCCTGCGCCGCTGCACAATGGAACAGGTGTACCAGACTGGAACACCTGTTCCTGTACCGCTACCGAATCACCACGCCCCATGGCAATTCGCCCACGGCGATATCGGCCACCTTGCGCGCGCTGGCCGTATCGATGACGGAGACGCTGTTCGAGCGGCCATTGGCCACGTACAGCTTGGCCCCGTCGGGCGTGATGGCCATGTTCCACGGGCGCTTGCCGACGGGAATGGTGGCCGTCACCTGCTTGCTGGCCGTATCGATCACCATCACCGTACCGTCGATGCCGTTCGAGACATACACTTGCTTGCCGCCGGGATGGACCGCGATGCCGTTGGCATTCTTGCCCGCTGGAATGGTGGCAATGGCCTTGCGCGCCGTCATATCGATCACGTAGACGGCATTGACCAGTTCGCACGCCACGTAGGCAAGGCCCGAATCCGGACTGAAGCCGATGCCGCGCGGACGCAAGCCCACGGCAATGGACGCGACCTGGCGGCGTTGCGCCACGTCGATGACATCGACTTGCTCGGCCTCTTCCGCACTGACCAGCAGCCAGCGCCCATCGGGACTGAACACGGCATGTTCCGGGTTGCGTCCCTGCACCTTGATATCGGCAAGCACGACGCCCGTCTGGCCATCGAGCAAGGCCACGCTATTGTTTTCCTCGACGGCCACGGCCACGTAACGACCGTCGTGCGAGGCGCTCACGCCTTCGGGCGACTTGCCCAGCGCCACCATGCGGACTGGTGCGCCAGCTTCGTTATCGATCAGCAGCAAGGCGCTGCTGGCCGCATCGGTGACAAACAATTGCCGCCCGGTGGGGTCGGCGGCAATGCCGCGCGGACGCTTGCCTGCGGCGATCTGGCGCACGACCTGGTCGGTCGCCGTGTCGATCACGCTCACGGTGCCCGATTTTTCATTGGGGACATAGGCAAAAGGAGCGGCCTGGAGGGCCGTGCTGAAGAGCGCAGGCAGCAGCCAGCACACCTGGCGCAAGCGCGGGAAGAAGTTGGGCATAATCACCTTTTCAATGGCAAAACACAGGAAAAGCGCGCGGTAGCGGCGCATCTGATAATTGCTGCATGCAAACGCCGTGCCACTGACACGCGTATAATTTCCGCCCACCAATGGAGACATGGCAGGCATATTGCTTGATACAACTATGCAGACCTGCGCCGCTCACGCGCTCAAGCAGGCTTTTATTCACATTGGAGAATCCGCATGCAGCATCGTTTCCGCCTGAACACCATCGCCAGCCTGTTTGTCGCCGGCAGCGCCACCCTGGCCCCCCACGTCTTTGCCGCCGAGCCCGCTGACTTGGCCGCCGGGCAACTCATGGATACGGTGGTCATCAGCGGCAGCCGCATCGCCCACCCCAGCCAGGAAGTGCCCGCGTCCATCGACGTCGTCGACAGCACCCGCATCCAGGACGGCCAAATCCGCGTCAATGCCTCGGAAGCGCTGGCCGCCGTGCCGGGTCTGGTCGTACAAAACCGCCAAAACTACGCACAAGACTTGCAAATCTCGTCGCGCGGCTTCGGCGCCCGCTCGGCCTTCGGCGTGCGCGGCGTCAAGCTGATCAGCGATGGCATTCCCGCCAGCATGCCCGACGGGCAAGGCCAGGCTGCCACCTTCAACCTCGATACGGCCGAGCGCATCGAAGTGCTGCGCGGGCCGTTTTCTGCCATCTACGGCAACCATTCGGGCGGCGTGGTCCAGCTGTTTTCCAAGGATGGGCAAAATCCCCCGTCCGTCGAACTGAACGTGACGGGCGGCAGCTTCGGCACCAGCAAGGTGGACCTGTCGGCGCAGGGCCAGGCAGGCGGCATCGGCTACGTGCTCGACGGTTCGCGCTTCCGCACGGACGGCTTCCGCGACCACAGCGCCGCCACGCGCGAACAGGCGTTCGGCAAGATCACGGTCAAGCCGAATACGGACAGCAAGCTGACCATCGTCGCCAACAGCCTGCACCAGGGCAACACGCAAGATCCGCTGGGCGCCACCTGGGCCACGTTTTCCCGCGATCCGCGCGCCGGCGAAATCGATGCGACGGACACGCAAAACCCGAAACGCACCCTGGCCGAACGCTACAACACGCGCAAGAGCATCGACCACCAGCAAATCGGCGCCACCTATGAACAATCGTTTGGCGAAGACCGCCTGCACGTGACGGCCTACGGCGGCAACCGCGACGTGATCCAGTACCAGGCTTTTACCAAGGGTTTCCAGGCGCCAGCCAGCCATTCGGGCGGCGTGGTCGACTTCCAGCGTGAGTTCTACGGCATCGACACCAACTGGCTGCATGTGAACCAGCTGGCAGGCGGCAAGCTGAGCACCACCATCGGCATCGACTATGGCCGCTCCAGCGATGACCGCACCGGCTATGAGAATTACATCGGCAACACGTTTGGCGTGAAGGGCAAGCTGCGCCGCGACGAGCAGGATGTCGTCTCCAGCCTCGATCCGTATATCCAGACAGAATGGCAGAGCGGGCCATGGCTGCTCAGCGCAGGTGTGCGCTACAGCAAGATGAAAGTGTCGGTCAACGACCGCTTCCTCGGCAATGGCGACGACAGCGGCAGCCTGGAGTTCAGCCACACGACACCGGTGCTGGGCCTGCTGTATAAACTGACGCCCAACGTCAACGTGTACGCCAGCGCCGCGCGCGGTTTCGAAGCACCCACCCTGAACGAACTGTTTTACTCGGGCACGGGCGGCGGCTTCAATTACCAGCTGAAACCGGCCACCAGCACCAACCTGGAAGCGGGTATCAAGGCCAGGATCGCGAACAACACGCATGTGAACGCGGCCGTGTTCCAGATCAAGACCAACGATGAACTGGTGGTCGACAGTTCCAGCGGCGGGCGCACCAGCTACCGCAATGCGGGCAAGACCTTGCGTCAGGGGATGGAAGTGTCGCTCGACTCCAGCTTGCCGTACGGTTTCACGACAAAAGTGGCGCTGACCAGCCTGCACGCCGTGTATGACCAGGCGTTCGGCAGCGTACGCGAAGGCAGCCGCTTGCCGGGCGTGCCCAGCGCTAACCTGTTCGCGGAACTGGCCTGGAAAGACACGCTGGACCGTTTCGGCGCGGCAGTGGAAAGCGTGGCCAGCAACCAGGTCTACGCGGAAGACAGCAACAGCGAAAAGCCGGCACCCGGCTACACGGTGTTCAATGCCCGCTTCAACGCCAAACAAAACGTAGGGAATTGGCGCTTCAAGGAGTTTGCCCGCCTGAATAATCTTTTCGACAAGACCTACGTGGGCTCCGTCATCGTCGGCGACAGCAACAAGCGCTACTATGAAGCGGCGCCGGGGCGCAACTGGTTGTTAGGCGTCAGCGCCATGTATTCCTTCTAATTAAAAAGCCCGCGCATCGGAAGATGCGCGGGCTTTTCAACGAGAGCAAGCTAAATCAGGGCCGCGCTTCCTTCACGCCATGCTTCTCAAAGATGGCTTTCAATTCACCGCTGGCCGCCATCTCGTTCATGGCCGCCTGCAGTAACTTGGCCACGTCGAGCTGTTGCTTGCTGACGGCCAGGCCCACGGCCCAGCCGGCACGCGGCAAGCGGGCGAACGCCACTTCATTCATGGGGAAAGCGGGATCGCTTTTCAGCACCGATTCGATTTCCGATCGGTTGGCCAGCACGGCGTCGAGCTGGCCGGCCTGCAATTGCTGCAAGGCTTCGGCGGCCGTATCGAAGATGCGCACATCGTCGCGGTATCTGCCATTGTCTTCGCCCAGCATCAGCATGGCCGCGATCGACACCTTTTCCACGCCGATACGCTTGCCTGCGAGGCTGGCGACGCCATCGAATTGCGGTACGGCTTGCGCGCTGCGCGTCAGGCGCACGGTTTCCACGTAGTACGGCGCGAATATCTCGACCTTGTCGTTGTCCGCCATCAATTTCTTGTCGACCGGCACGTGCAGCATTACGTCGGCGGGACCATAGCCGAGGTAATGCCCCTTCCACACCATATTGCGCAAGTCGTCGTTGAGGTTTTCGCCGGCGGGAAAGGGCAGCAAGCTCAGTTTCAGCCCCAGCTTTTTCGCCAGCGCTTCGGCGATGTCGATATCGATGCCCGCGCCCTTGTCGGAAAACGGCGCGAACTCGTTATACACAGCCACCTTCAGGCTGCCCGACTGCTGCACTTTCTGCCAATCGGCGCGCGCCGGCGCGGCCGCGCACAGCGCCATGCAAGCGAGCGAGAGCATCGCGCGCGCGCCACGGAGTTGAAATGAACGCATGGAACTCCTTCGTTATCAGTTCGACCTAATTAGACTCGCGGCGGGTTTCCAGGTAGGTCTTGATGGCCCACATCGCTTCCTGGTTGAATACGCCCTCGAACGGCGGCATGTACACGGCGCCATTACGCACTTTACCGTGACGGATGGTCGCCAGGAAATAATTATCCGTTTCCTTGTAGCACGCCTGTTTCTTTGTCTCATTCTTGATACCGAAGCAATCACGGTCCAGCTGGCGCAAGTCCGGCGCGATGCCGCCCGAAATGGCTTCGATGCCGTGGCAGCGCGCGCAATTCTGGTTATAGGCCGAGGTGCCCACCGTCAGGGCCAGCTTGTTGCCGCGATACGGGTTTTGCTCGAGCCACTTGTCGCCCACCTTGGGCAAGCCCGTGGTGTCGACGCCTTGCGGCGTGACATTGCCGTGCGCATAGGCATGCGGCAAGGTCAGCAGGGAGGTGAGGGCAACGGCGCCGGCGGCGGCCACGCCGAGCAGAGTACGGATGGAATAGGTCATGCTGGTCTCCTTGGTTTTTTTAGTGAATATCCAAGAAGAGCAAATGCCATGCCATGCGTATATGCCCCACATCGGGCCGCCCATGTATCAATTTGGAGCAGCTGCAACAGCGATTGTGTCACCGCGCGCGTCAGGCGGCGGCCACCGTGCAGATGCTGCCCTGCGCCTGCTGCTCGAAAGTGATACGCACGGGCAAGAAGCGGGCAATCACGTCCGCATTCGTCAACGCATGCTGCGACACCTTGTTGCAACTGAAGCTACCGCCGCCGGCCAGCGCCATCGGCAGCAAGAGCTGGTCCGCCAGGTGCTCGCCCACGGCCGCGTCCGTCTTGAGATAGGCGCGCACCTCGTTCAACAGGCGCTTGGCCACGGATTCGGCCAGCAAGTGCTTTTCGCCGAACGACGTAAATACTTCCGTGACGTGCTCATGTTCCAATGTCAGCAACAGGACGTTGCCCGGTCCCTGCTCCGCCGGCAAGCCGACGAGACGCAGCTGCTTGCCGCTCCAGCCCATGCCGTCGGCGACACGCTCGAGCTCGCGCTGCGCCACGTTCACATGCACGCCCGCCACCACGCTTTCCGCATACCCGGCCTTCCGCTCGCCGCGCTGCAGCAGTGAAATGGGCCGCAAACGCTGGCACGGTTGCACGGTGGCCAGCACCTCGCCACCACCTGCGGGATGAAAGCCATAGCGCTGCTGCGTAATCTCCACCTCGGCGCCCATCTGTTCCAGGATGCGGCCATACGCGCGCTGCAAAAAATGCACGGGCGGCGCCATGGCATTGTGCGTGCCGCCGCTGATGCGCACGGTAGACGGCCCATCCGCATACAGCAGAGCCGGCAGCAAGGTTTGCAACACCAGGGTGCAGCTGCCGGCGCTGCCGATGGCAAAGCGGTAATCGCCGCCGCGTATGGGGCCAGGCACGAATTCCAGGCTGGCTGCGCGCAGCACCACCGGCGTCGTGCGCGCCCCGCAAATGGCGGTCGCTGCCTGCACGGCCAGCAAATGCTGGCGCAACAAGCCGGGCTTGTCCCGCCCCGCGCGAATATTCGTCAGCCGGAACGGCTGCCCCGTGATCATCGACAGGCTCAGCGCCGAGCGCAAAATCTGTCCGCCGCCTTCACCTTGCGCTCCATCAATTTCTATCATCTGTACTTTCTCTTTATTAACCTTTGACGCAAACGACCTGCTTCAGGATATGCACGACGTCGACCAGCTCGCGCTGTGCCAGCATCACCGCATCGATATCCTTGTAGGCCATTGGAATTTCATCGATCACGTTTTCATCCTTGCGGCATTCCACGCCTTGCGTGGCGCGGATCTGGTCGTCCAGGTTGAAGCGCCGCTTCGCTTCCGTACGGCTCATCGTGCGTCCCGCGCCGTGGCTGCAGCTATGGAAACTGTCCGCATTACCCTTGCCGCGCACGATAAAACTCTTCGCGCCCATGGAACCGGGAATGATCCCCAGTTCGCCGGCGCGGGCCGAGACGGCGCCCTTGCGCGTGACCAGCACGTCCTTGCCGAAGTGGTGCTCCTTCTGCACATAGTTATGGTGGCAGTTGACGGCTTCCACATGCGTCTGGAACGGCTTATGGATGACCGTGCGCACGGCCGCGATCAGGTTTTGCATCATCACTTCGCGGTTGTTGCGCGCGAAACGCTGGGCCCAGCCCACCGCTTCCACGTAATCGTCGTAATGCTGCGTGCCTTCGGCCAGATAGGCCAGGTCCTGGTCGGGCAGGTTGATGAAGTGGGTACGCATATCCTGCTTGGCCAGTTCGATGAAATGCGTACCGATGGCATTGCCCACGCCGCGCGAACCGGAATGCAGCATGAACCATACAGAACCCTGTTCATCGAGACAGACTTCGACGAAGTGGTTACCGCTGCCCAAAGTTCCCAGGTGACGATAGTTATTCGTGTTCTTCAGCTTGGGCGTTTTCAGGCAGATGGCGTCGAATTCATCCTTCAGCTGCAGCCACGCGGCATCAACCACCGAGGGCGGCGTCTGCCAGGAACCCTCGTCGCGGCCGCGGTGACCGCGCGTCTTCGGCGACATCCCGTGTGGAATGGCGCGCTCGATGGCGCTGCGCAGCGGCCCCAGATTATCGGGCAAATCGCTGGCCGTCAGCGTGGTTTTCGCCGCCATCATGCCGCAACCGATATCGACGCCCACTGCCGCCGGAATCACGGCACCCAGGGTAGGGATCACGCTGCCGATGGTCGACCCTTTACCCAGGTGGACGTCGGGCATGACGGCGATGTGCTTGTAGATGAACGGCAGGGTCGCCGTGTTGCGCAATTGTTTTTTGGCCGCTTCTTCGACAGGCACGCCACGCGTCCACATTTTCACGGGACGGCTGCCTTCGGTATGCAGAACTTCGTATTCTTCGTTTTTCATCGCTATGCTCTTCTTCTATTGTATAGGGGGTGATGACAAGGATTGGTGAAACATTGCCGACGCATCGGCTCTGGATGTAGTTCCACCGGCATTCATCAATACGACAACCCGACAAGGGGGGACAGGATTTTCTGCCAGGCGCAATGTGCCTGGCAGACCGGTTTGACGCGGCTGATCGATGTAATCCTGTCGGCATTCGGGGTACTGCGGCGCATGACAAGCCTGGACAGGACGTCTCTCATGTAGTCCTGTCCGCATTCGTGCGCCTTACGTCAACAAGCTGGTGCCGCGACATCGAGGGCGGCGATTTCTCCCACCCAGTGGGCCGGGTCCAGCTGACCGGCGGCAAAGGCGGCGATGATCTTGAAGACGTCGTCGGAAAAACCGCCGATATTCAGGATATCCTCGCGCTCCATCGCCTGTGTCGTGGCATGCGGCGAAATATCGATGCACACCAGCTTTGCCTGCGGATTGCGCTGCTTGAAAACCGTCCACTGTCCCATCGTCGCCGTGGCGCCGCTGCGCTTCGCGTCGATCCACGATTCGTTATCGGACACATAGATCACCAGGTCGGCCAGCTCCTTCCTGCCGTTCATGCGCAGCAGGGGTGCGCTGCAATTGGTGCCGCCACCGCCGATGGCCGCCAGCCTGGCCGCATTCGCCATTACGCTGTCATCGGCGCCAAGTGCGCACTGCACCACGTTGTGCTCGAACGGCAGCACCATGGCGTCCGGATTCTTGCGCAGCATGGCTGCCGCCACCAGAGCCGCCACATCGATGCAGCGCACGTTCGAGGTGGCGCTGCCGCGAAAACCGCTAACGGGCGAGGCCATCGAGCCGGAAACGTCAGGACACACCACCACCTTGCCCGCGATCCGCGGCACGTTCGCCAGCGATATTTCCAGCGCCTGCTCCAGCGCTGCGTGCACGATGCGCGGTACCTTGTCGCCGGCGGCCATGTACGCCGACATCAGTTGGTAGGGAAACACGCGCGAGCTGGCGATCGCTTCGGGATCGCGCAGCTTGGCGGCGATCAGTTCCGGCATGCCATCAATCGCGTACACGCCATGGCGGGCAAAGGTATTCAGATTCATGCGCACCATCTGCCAGCTGCCCTGGCGGGCGATCTGCGCCCAATCCTGCGCGCTCAAGGGCAGCGCCGTCAGCATCTGGAACGGCACTGCCGGTATCGGCTGCGAAGGATCGGCCTTGTATGCCTCGAACGCGGCCAGCGCCGGCGGCAAGGCATCGCGTGTATATTCCTTGCCGATCAGCCAGGCAAAGAATGCCTCCCGCCACGCTGCCTGCGGTTTCGGATGCACCATTTTCACCACGTCGGCCAGCGACGGCGCATTGCCCACGGCAGCGGCCAGCAAGGCCTGCTCGGATGCGTTGTTCAACCATGCCTGTACCAGCTTTTTCGGACGCGATCCCAGCGACTTGCGGCCCACGGCGCCCGAACGCATGATTTGCACGAAGTTGCGCAGCATCTTGCCGTTGTTAATCACGCGCTGGAAGGCCGGCGCAAATTCGGCAGCGCCCTGCCCCGCCAGCACGGCCACCAGCAAGGCCGGCATGTCTTTCATGTAGCCCCGCTCGCGGCAGTACACGGCCGTTTGCGCGATGAAAGCCGGCTCGACGGCCTGGCACAGCTCGAGTACTTTCGCCAGCTGCGCTTCCGCGCTGGCATAGAACGTCGTGTTCAGGCAACCGGTGGCCGCATATTGCGCCAGTTGATGCCGGGGCGTCAACGCGTAGGCCGGCGCGCCTTCGGCATTGCGTGCCAGTGCCGCTGGCACGGTCGCGGTCTGTTGTGCGCTCTGGAATAAGTGGGCGTTGGCCATTTTTCGTTCCTCTCTGCTCTCTACGTTTATCTCGTTGGTATCTCCTCTATTGCAAACGCCGTGCCAGCTTTCAATATTTCCTCAAACATTTCCATAAACCATTGATTTCATTAAATAATATTTTCACGTAAGCTGTGCGTTGAAAATATCCCTGCCACGGTGATTTGGAATACAATTATCTTTTAAGATAAATATTTATCCCAACTATGCAAGCAAAACGTATCGTCGTCATCGGCTTTCTCGGCACGCAGCTCGACAATGGCAGGGGAGCGGCACGCTGGGAAAAGTGGCGCCCCAGCATCGCCCTGACCCAGCACGAGGACAAGATCATCGACCGTTTCGAGCTGCTGTATGCAGGCAGGCAGTTCGATAACCTGGTGCGCCAGGTATCGCAGGACATCGCCAGCGTCTCGCCTGAAACAAGGCTGGTCGCCCATGAACTGCCCATCAGCGATGCCTGGGATTTTGAAGACGTGTATGGCGCGCTTTACGATTTTGCCAACAGCTACGCCTTCGATCCGGACAAGGAGGAGTACTGGATCCACATCACCACCGGCAGCCACGTGGCGCAAATCTGCATGTTCCTGATGACGGAAGCGCGCTATTTTCCCGGCCGCCTCGTGCAGACGTCGCCACCGAAGCGCCAGGCCATCGGCAATCCAGGCAGCTACGCGCTGATCGACCTCGATCTGTCGCGCTACGACCAGATCGCGCAGCGTTTTACGCGCGAACAGGCCGAGGGCGTGGCCTTCCTGAAGTCCGGCATCGCCACGCGCAATGCGAAGTTCAACAGCATGATCGAGGAAATCGAGCGCGTCGCCATCAAGTCGCGCGCGCCCATGCTGCTGATGGGACCTACCGGTGCCGGCAAGTCCTTTCTTGCGCGCCGCGTGTATGAACTGAAAAAATCGCGTCACCAGATCGACGGCAAATTCATCGACCTCAATTGCGCCACCCTGCATGGCGATGGCGCAGCCTCAACCTTGTTCGGCCATATCAAGGGGGCATTTACAGGCGCGGGTTCGGATAGGCCAGGCTTGCTGCGCAGCGCGCACAAGGGCTTGCTGTTTCTCGATGAAATCAGCGAGCTGGGACTCGATGAACAGGCGATGCTGCTGAAAGCGATCGAAGAAAAACGCTTCTTTCCTGTTGGTGCGGATACGGAGGTGCAAAGCGACTTCCAGCTGATCGCCGGCACCAACCGCGACCTGGGAAAAGAAGTGGCCGCCGGCCGCTTCCGCGAAGACCTGCATGCGCGCATCAACCTGTGGACGTACGAATTACCGGGTCTGGCGCAGCGAGCCGAGGATATTGAGCCGAACCTGGACTACCTGCTGGCGCAGTACGGTGCGGAGACTGGCGAAAGAGTGCGCTTCAACAAGGAGGCGCGCGAGCGTTTCATGCGCTTTGCCAGCCTGCCTACCTCCGCATGGAAGGGGAATTTCCGCGACCTGTCCGCCGCCGTCACGCGCCTTGCCACGCTGTCGGAAGCGGGCCGCATCACGGATAGTGTGGTCGACGAAGAGATCAGGCGCCTGAACCGGATGTGGCAGCATCATGATGGACGAACCGGTCGTCCGGAAGTGGACCTGGCAGAGCTGATGGGAGAGCAGGCGGCAGCGCAACTCGACCTGTTCGATGCGCTGCAGCTGCAGGCAGTCATCCAGGTGTGCCGACAGTCCAACAGCCTGTCCGATGCGGGCCGCAAGCTGTATGCCGTTTCGCGCGAGGCAAAGGCGAAACCGAATGATGCGGACCGGCTCAAGAAATTCCTGGCCCGCTTTGACCTGGAATGGGACAGTATTAGATAACAGAGGCAGCGCACAGCGCTGCTTTTTTTCGTCCAGCATTCTCCCAACGGCGAAGTACCGGAGTCAAGCGCAGGTCGACGTAGGTCGATGTCGGTCGGCGCAGGCCGGCGCAGGCCGGCGTAGGTCGGCTTAGCGCAGCGTAAGCCGACAGCACCAGCGGCGTATCCAAGCGCCAGACGTAAAAAAACCCCCACCGGGTCACCGATGGGGGTTTTTTCGTATAACAAGCCTGACGATAACCTACTTTCACACTGGTTGCAGCACTATCATCGGCGCAAAGTTGTTTCACGGTCCTGTTCGGGATGGGAAGGGGTGGGACCAACTTGCTATGGTCATCAGGCATAACTTGTACCGGCATTTGTCCTCAGTAGAGCGACAAAGCCATGAATCTGGAAGAAGCAAAGATCGGGGTAATGAATTGGTGTATCAACACACACGCAACGTTGTACCGTCTTATCCTCTGTACCTGCTAAGGTTATAGGGACAAGCCGTACGGGCAATTAGTACTGGTTAGCTTAATGCATTACTGCACTTCCACACCCAGCCTATCAACGTCCTGGTCTCGAACGACCCTTCAAAGAGCTCAAGGCTCTGGGAAATCTCATCTCAAGGCAAGTTTCCCGCTTAGATGCTTTCAGCGGTTATCTCTTCCGAACTTAGCTACCCGGCAATGCCACTGGCGTGACAACCGGTACACCAGAGGTTCGTCCACTCCGGTCCTCTCGTACTAGGAGCAGCCCCCTTCAAATTTCCAACGCCCACGGCAGATAGGGACCAAACTGTCTCACGACGTTTTAAACCCAGCTCACGTACCACTTTAAATGGCGAACAGCCATACCCTTGGGACCGGCTACAGCCCCAGGATGTGATGAGCCGACATCGAGGTGCCAAACTCCCCCGTCGATATGAACTCTTGGGAGGAATCAGCCTGTTATCCCCAGAGTACCTTTTATCCGTTGAGCGATGGCCCTTCCATACAGAACCACCGGATCACTATGTCCTACTTTCGTACCTGCTCGACTTGTCAGTCTCGCAGTTAAGCACGCTTATGCCATTGCACTATCAACACGATGTCCGACCGTATCTAGCGTACCTTCGAACTCCTCCGTTACACTTTAGGAGGAGACCGCCCCAGTCAAACTGCCTACCATGCACTGTCCCCGATCCGGATAACGGACCAAGGTTAGAACCTCAAACAAACCAGGGTGGTATTTCAAGGTTGGCTCCACGAGAACTAGCGTCCCCGCTTCAAAGCCTCCCACCTATCCTACACAGATTGGTTCAAAGTCCAATGCAAAGCTACAGTAAAGGTTCATGGGGTCTTTCCGTCTAGCCGCGGGTAGATTGCATCATCACAAACATTTCAACTTCGCTGAGTCTCGGGAGGAGACAGTGTGGCCATCGTTACGCCATTCGTGCAGGTCGGAACTTACCCGACAAGGAATTTCGCTACCTTAGGACCGTTATAGTTACGGCCGCCGTTTACTGGGACTTCAATCAAGAGCTTGCACCCCATCATTTAATCTTCCAGCACCGGGCAGGCGTCACACCCTATACGTCCACTTTCGTGTTTGCAGAGTGCTGTGTTTTTATTAAACAGTCGCAGCCACCAGTTTATTGCAACCCTTTCACCCTCATGGAGTAAACCAATCAAGCTACCGGGGCGTACCTTTTCCCGAAGTTACGGTACCAATTTGCCGAGTTCCTTCTCCCGAGTTCTCTCAAGCGCCTTAGAATACTCATCTCGCCCACCTGTGTCGGTTTGCGGTACGGTCTCGTATGACTGAAGCTTAGAGGCTTTTCTTGGAACCACTTCCGATTGCTTCGTGAATAAATTCACTCGTCCCATCCCCTTGAATCCTGCGCCCGGATTTGCCTAAGCGCCTTCTATGAGACAGAAACTGACTATTCCAACAGTCAGACAACCTTCCGCGATCCGTCCCCCCATCGCATCATACGACGGTGCAGGAATATTAACCTGCTTCCCATCAGCTACGCATCTCTGCCTCGCCTTAGGGGCCGACTCACCCTGCTCCGATGAACGTTGAACAGGAAACCTTGGGCTTACGGCGTGGAGGCTTTTCACCCCCATTATCGCTACTCATGTCAGCATTCGCACTTCTGATACCTCCAGCATCCTTTACAAGACACCTTCGCAGGCTTACAGAACGCTCTCCTACCATATGCTTACGCATATCCGCAGCTTCGGTGACTGGCTTAGCCCCGTTACATCTTCCGCGCAGGACGACTCGATCAGTGAGCTATTACGCTTTCTTTAAATGATGGCTGCTTCTAAGCCAACATCCTGACTGTTTTAGCCTTCCCACTTCGTTTTCCACTTAGCCAATCTTTGGGACCTTAGCTGGCGGTCTGGGTTGTTTCCCTCTTGACGCCGGACGTTAGCACCCGACGTCTGTCTCCCAAGCTCGCACTCATCGGTATTCGGAGTTTGCAATGGTTTGGTAAGTCGCAATGACCCCCTAGCCATAACAGTGCTCTACCCCCGATGGTGATACTTGAGGCACTACCTAAATAGTTTTCGGAGAGAACCAGCTATTTCCAAGTTTGTTTAGCCTTTCACCCCTACCCACAGCTCATCCCCTAATTTTTCAACATTAGTGGGTTCGGACCTCCAGGGCGTGTTACCGCACCTTCATCCTGGCCATGAGTAGATCACTTGGTTTCGGGTCTACACCCAGCGACTGATCGCCCTATTCGGACTCGATTTCTCTACGGCTTCCCTATTCGGTTAACCTTGCCACTGAATGTAAGTCGCTGACCCATTATACAAAAGGTACGCAGTCACGGAACAAGTCCGCTCCTACTGTTTGTATGCACACGGTTTCAGGATCTATTTCACTCCCCTTCCGGGGTTCTTTTCGCCTTTCCCTCACGGTACTGGTTCACTATCGGTCGATTACGAGTATTTAGCCTTGGAGGATGGTCCCCCCATATTCAGACAGGATGTCACGTGTCCCGCCCTACTTGTCGTACGCTTAGTACCACCGGTCCGATTTCACATACGGGGCTATCACCCACTATGGCTCCCATTTCCAGGGGATTCTGTTATCGGTCCGACTATCACGTACAGGCTCTTCCCATTTCGCTCGCCGCTACTTTGGGAATCTCGGTTGATTTCTTTTCCTGCAGCTACTTAGATGTTTCAGTTCGCCGCGTTCGCCTTGCATACCTATGTATTCAGTATGCAATACCCTAAAAGGGTGGGTTGCCCCATTCGGAAATCTGCGGATCAAAGTGTGTTTGCTCACTCCCCGCAGCTTATCGCAAGCTACTACGTCCTTCATCGCCTGTAATCGCCAAGGCATCCACCATGTGCACTTATTCGCTTGTCCCTATAACGTTAGCCTCTTCATTCTTTCAAACGAAAAGAGCGCTACAGGGATAAGAAAGTACAACGTTGTTGCTTGTTTGTTGATACATACAATCATTACCCATCGATTCGCTTGTTACGGCAAACCGATCAATAAATAATCTTTACTTCTTCCAGATTGTTAAAGAACGAAACAGCTTTGATCGCTAAAAGATCAAACCTAAACCCAAGTCTTGTTGACTGGCTTACGTTTGCACTTTCAAAGTACTTGGTGGAGGATGACGGGATCGAACCGACGACCCCCTGCTTGCAAAGCAGGTGCTCTCCCAGCTGAGCTAATCCCCCAGGATATTTCTACGACTCGGGTCTTACTGGTAGGGCTGGTTGGACTCGAACCAACGACCCCCGCGTTATCAACACGGTGCTCTAACCAGCTGAGCTACAGCCCCAACGCGGTGCTACTACGACTACTGTTTCTTCTTCATTTAACAGCCGATAAGTGTGAACATTTGATGCGTGAATCATTACTGATTCGTGCAAACTCTAGAAAGGAGGTGATCCAGCCGCACCTTCCGATACGGCTACCTTGTTACGACTTCACCCCAGTCACGAATCCTACCGTGGTAAGCGCCCTCCTTGCGGTTAAGCTACCTACTTCTGGTAAAACCCGCTCCCATGGTGTGACGGGCGGTGTGTACAAGACCCGGGAACGTATTCACCGCGACATGCTGATCCGCGATTACTAGCGATTCCAACTTCATGCAGTCGAGTTGCAGACTACAATCCGGACTACGATACACTTTCTGCGATTAGCTCCCCCTCGCGGGTTGGCGGCGCTCTGTATGTACCATTGTATGACGTGTGAAGCCCTACCCATAAGGGCCATGAGGACTTGACGTCATCCCCACCTTCCTCCGGTTTGTCACCGGCAGTCTCATTAGAGTGCCCTTTCGTAGCAACTAATGACAAGGGTTGCGCTCGTTGCGGGACTTAACCCAACATCTCACGACACGAGCTGACGACAGCCATGCAGCACCTGTGTACTGGTTCTCTTTCGAGCACTCCCCGATCTCTCGGGGATTCCAGCCATGTCAAGGGTAGGTAAGGTTTTTCGCGTTGCATCGAATTAATCCACATCATCCACCGCTTGTGCGGGTCCCCGTCAATTCCTTTGAGTTTTAATCTTGCGACCGTACTCCCCAGGCGGTCTACTTCACGCGTTAGCTGCGTTACCAAGTCAATTAAGACCCGACAACTAGTAGACATCGTTTAGGGCGTGGACTACCAGGGTATCTAATCCTGTTTGCTCCCCACGCTTTCGTGCATGAGCGTCAATCTTGACCCAGGGGGCTGCCTTCGCCATCGGTGTTCCTCCACATATCTACGCATTTCACTGCTACACGTGGAATTCTACCCCCCTCTGCCAGATTCTAGCCTTGCAGTCTCCAATGCAATTCCCAGGTTGAGCCCGGGGATTTCACATCAGACTTACAAAACCGCCTGCGCACGCTTTACGCCCAGTAATTCCGATTAACGCTTGCACCCTACGTATTACCGCGGCTGCTGGCACGTAGTTAGCCGGTGCTTATTCTTCAGGTACCGTCATTAGCAAGAGATATTAGCTCTCACCGTTTCTTCCCTGACAAAAGAGCTTTACAACCCGAAGGCCTTCTTCACTCACGCGGCATTGCTGGATCAGGCTTTCGCCCATTGTCCAAAATTCCCCACTGCTGCCTCCCGTAGGAGTCTGGACCGTGTCTCAGTTCCAGTGTGGCTGGTCGTCCTCTCAGACCAGCTACTGATCGATGCCTTGGTAGGCTTTTACCCTACCAACTAGCTAATCAGATATCGGCCGCTCCACGAGCATGAGGTCTTGCGATCCCCCACTTTCATCCGTAGATCGTATGCGGTATTAGCGTAACTTTCGCTACGTTATCCCCCACTCCAGGGTACGTTCCGATATATTACTCACCCGTTCGCCACTCGCCACCAGAGCAAGCTCCGTGCTGCCGTTCGACTTGCATGTGTAAGGCATGCCGCCAGCGTTCAATCTGAGCCAGGATCAAACTCTTCAGTTTAATCTCTGTTACTTTGCCGTTTTACCGGCACCGTCTTGCGACGGGTCGCTCACTCAAAAAACTGACAGGCCACTACTTTCGTAGCGCCTATTTCATTATTTCTTGTGAACATTTGATATTTTAAGTTAGACGCCAATCCGAAGATTGACGCTGCACTTGCATCAAATGCCCACACTTATCGACTGTTAATTGTTAAAGAACTGTATTCGGTACTGCTTTCGCGCTATCGACAAAGCGTTGTGTTTGTCAGCTGCGAAGAAGGAAGAGTATGAAGCATTTTACTACATCCGTCAACTCCTTCTTTTTCTCACCGTACTCAGCATTTGCATGCGTCGTTCAGCGAGGGGGCGAATTATAGCCCTGCGCCGCGCGACCCGCAAGCGCTAATTTGCAGCTGGGCAAATATTGCTGTGTGATATCGTAGTGCCGACAATCCCCTGCCCCATCACATTGACTTCCATGCCTATCCCACACATCGTCCCCACCGCCAATTCCGCCCTGGCCAACGCCCTCGAACACGCCATCAATAGCAAGACCAAGCCGCTGGGCAGTCTCGGCATGCTGGAAACCCTGGCGCGCCAGATCGGCCTGATCCAGCAAAGCACGCAACTGGCCTTGCGCCAGCCGGCCATCATCGTTTTCGCGGCCGACCATGGTGTCGTCGCCGAAGGCATTTCCGCCTATCCGCAAAGCGTGACCTGGCAAATGGTGGAGAACTTCCTCGGCAACGGCGCCGCCATCAATGTCTTTGCCCGTCAGAGCGAGTGCGCCCTCTATGTAGTAGACGCCGGCGTGAACCACGATTTCGGCCCGCGCGACGGCCTGCTGGACCGCAAGCAAGCTCCCGGCACCCGCAACTTTGCCAAGGAACCCGCCATGAGCCAGGAACAATGCCTGGCCGCCATGCAGGCGGGCATGGACCTGGCCGCCACCTTGGACGGCAATGTGCTGGGCTTTGGCGAAATGGGCATCGGCAACACCACTGCCGCTGCCGCACTGATGCACAAGCTGACGCAAACGCCGGTTGCCGACTGCGTCGGTGCCGGCACGGGCCTGTCCAAGGAAGGGGTATTACACAAGCAGCAGGTGATCGAGGCGGCTGTCGCCCATCATGCGGCAATCCATGAGCCGCTCGACGTGCTGGCTACCTTTGGCGGTTTCGAGATCGCCATGATGGCCGGCGCCATGCTCAAGGCAGCCGAACGGCGCATGATTCTGCTGATCGACGGCTTCATCGTCAGCAGCGCCCTGCTGGTGGCGGCCCGTTTGCAGCCAGCCATCCTCGATTACTGCGTATTTTCGCACTGCTCCGATGAAAACGGCCATCGCCAACTGCTGGCCAGCCTCGGAGCGCGTCCGCTGCTGCACCTCGATTTGCGCCTCGGTGAAGGCACGGGATCGGCGCTGGCCTTGCCGCTGCTGCACGCGGCCGTCAACTTCATGCGCGAGATGGCCACGTTCGCCTCGGCCCAGGTCAGCGAAAAGTCCACGCCAGACTAAGATCATGAGCAACCCCGTTTCCGCCGCAGTCCATCAGTGCCGCCTGTTCTTTATCGCGCTGCAGTTCTTCACGCGCCTGCCGATCCCCCGCTGGGTGGGTTTCGAGCCGGCCTGGCTGCAACACGCCTCGCGCTACTTTCCACTGGTCGGCGTGGTGGTGGCGGCCATCAGCGGCGCCGTGTATCTGCTGGCCAGCTGGCTCCTGCCTTCGGCGGTGACCGTGCTGCTGGCCGTCGCCGCCGGTATCTACCTGACGGGCGCCTTCCATGAAGACGGTTTTGCCGACATGTGCGACGGCTTCGGCGGCGGCCTGACGCGCGAGCGGGTGCTGGAAATCATGAAGGATTCACGCATCGGCGCGTATGGCGCCATCGGCATCCTCAGTCTGCTGGCCATCAAGTGCTCCGCACTCGCCTCGCTGCCGCCTGCCTCCGTGGTGGCGACCCTGTTCATCGCCCATCCGCTCTCGCGCCTGGCCGCCGTCTCGCTGATCTGGCTCATGGACTATGCGCGCGACGAAGGCAAGGCCAAACCGATGGCGCAGGAAATGACGACGGGGGAATTCATCATCGCCGCCGTCTGCGCCCTGCTGCCTGCCATCGCCTGCGGCGCGCTGGGGATAGTTGACTGGGCGGCGCTGGTCTTTGCCATCGTCGCGGCGGCAGCTGCCGCATTCTGGCTGGGCCGCAAATGCCAGCGCCGCCTGCAAGGCTATACGGGCGACTGCCTGGGCGCCGTGCAGCAACTGGCCGAAGTGGCGATTTACTTGGCCATTCTCTCCAGCTTTCAGCCGCCAACACGCTTCTATTGACACCATGCGCCTGATTCTCGTTCGCCACCCCGCGCCGCAGGTGACCAGCGGCACCTGCTATGGCCGCAGCGACGTGGCGGTGGCGCCGCATGAAATGGCCGCCGCGCGCGCCAGCCTGCAAGCGACCTTGCCACCCGGTGTGCCGCTCTACGCCAGTCCGCTGCGCCGCTGCGCCGGCCTGGCAACGGCCCTGGCGCAGGATCTGCCCGCGAGCGAATTACACTTTGATGCCCGGCTGGCCGAAATGGATTTCGGCACCTGGGAAATGCAGCCCTGGCACGCGATTGCGCGCGCGGACATCGATGCCTGGGCCGCCGACCTGGCCTGGTACCGCCCCGGCGGCGGCGAGAACGTGCTGGCGATGGCTGCCCGCGTCGATGCGTTTTTAGGCGATCTGTTGCGCGAACAACACGACACGGCGATCATCATCTGCCATGCGGGCACCATCCGCTTGCTGTCGGCGCTGCAGGCGCAGCTGCCATTGGAGGAAACGGCCCTGCTGGCCGCCCATTCCGCCCACAAAATCGCCTACGGTGCGACGGTCGTCGTCGATTTCTGATATCGAATCGTCCAGCCAGCCATGTCAGTCCACGCCCACTGCACGTATAATGACGGGGTTTTGGTGCCCGCGCTCATGTCCATGAGCGCAGTTAAACGGGAAACACGATGCCGCAACCGCGGCGAACGTGTGCTGCCCCCGCAACGGTAAGCAAGTGTCGCCCCTCTCTACAGGAAGCGGACGACAAGCTATCTCTGACAACCACTGTGCTTGCAATCATCGAGCATGGGAAGGTGGGATAGCCGTACTTGCCAGCCCGGATACCGGCCAGGACAGGTGGAAGTGTGCGAACGGGGATGTTCGCGATCCGAATGGCCGATGGCCATCTTCGATCGTCAATCTCAGTTCCCACTTCTGTTCAATCTGGCCTACGGGGACGTCGGCTGGTTGCATATTACTTACTGAAAATTATCATGACCCATGCTGTTTCCTGCCGCGCGACGCTCACGTCGCTCGCGCTAGCCATTGCCGCGCCTGCCGCTTTCGCCCAAGCCACGCCAGATACCTTCGATCCGATCGTCGTCACCGCCAACCGCTACCCGCAGCACCTGAGCGAAGTATTGAGCGATACGCAGACCATCAGCGCGGAAGACATCGCGCGTTCCGGCGCCGGTACGCTGATCGACCTGCTGCAAAAACAGCGCGGCATCGAAGTCAATCGCAGTGGCGGCCCAGGCACCAATTCGAGCGTCTTCATTCGCGGCGCGAACAGCAACCAGAATATCGTGCTGGTCGACGGCGTGCGCATCGGCTCCGCCACTTCGGGCACAGCCAACTGGAGCGCCCTGCCTTTGTCGAGCATCGACCACGTTGAAATCGTCTACGGTCCACTGAGCACCATGTATGGTGCCGATGCCGTCGGTGGTGTGATCCAGATCTTTACCAAGAAAGGCGATGGCGCGGCGCGCTTCTCCGCCTTCGCTGGCTACGGCCGCTACAACACGCGCCAGGCGGAAGCCAGCGTTGCCGGCTCTACTGGTGGCAACAACAGCTTCAGCTACGCGCTGACCGCAGGCAAGGAAAAATCGGATGGCTTTTCCGCCTCCAAGCTGGGTGCCTCGACGTATACCTACAATCCGGATAAAGACGGCTACGACAAGGAAAGCGTCAGCGGCCAGTTCGGTTACCAGATGGCCAAGGGCCATGAAGTCGGCCTGACTTTCCTGAACAGCAAACTGGATGCGCAGTACGATTCGGGCTTGAACTTCGACGCACGCAACGACAATAAGCTGGAAAACATTTCGGTTTTCACGAAGAACCAGTTCTTGCCGAACTGGACCAGTGAGCTGCGCTACGCCCAGGCAAAGGACAAACAAACCTCGGTGTCCGCCACCGGCGCCTTCGGCCGAAGCCAGTTCGACACCAAACAAAGCGACATCAGCTGGCAAAACGATATTCTCATTGGCCGTGACACCCTGCAATTGCTGGGCGAATACCGTGATGAAGACGTCGTGAGCTCGGCCAAGGGCCTGTCCGGCGGCCGCAATACCAAATCGTTCGCTGCATCGTACAACCTGGTGCGCGGCGCCCACCTGGCCAGCATCAGCGGCCGTCGCGACGACAGCTCGGCGTATGGTACGCACAACACGGGTAGCGTCGCCTACGGCTATCGTTTCAGCAACGCCTTGCGCGCCAACGCCAGCTATGGCACCAGTTTCCGCGCACCAACCTTCAACGATCTTTACTACCCTGACTCCGGCATCCCGACGAACAAGCCGGAAAAAGGCCGCAACGCTGAAATTGGCTTGCATTACAACGACGGCCAATCGCAACTGAGCGCGATCTACTACCATAACAAGATCACCGACATGCTCACCTACGTGTCAACTTGCCCGGTAATCGGCTGGAAGCCAGGCTATGGCTGCAGCATGAACGTCGACAAAGCCCTGCTCGAGGGAGTGACACTGGCTGGCGCGCGCAAATTCGGCGCCTTCAACGTCAGCGGCAATATCGACCTGCAAGATCCGCGCAATGAAACCACGGACAAGCAACTGGCACGCCGCGCGAAAAAGCATGCCAATTTCACCGTCGATTACACGACCGGTCCTTTGACCGCTGGTACGGAGTGGCAGTTGTCTGGCAAGCGTTTTGAAGATGCCGCCAACAAAACCACGCTCGGTGGCTATGGCTTGCTGAACCTGTACACCACCTACCAGTTCGCGCGTGACTGGTCGGTGCTGGCACGCTGGAACAACATCACCAACAAGGACTACGAACTGGGCCGCTTCTACGCAACGCCAGGCTCGAACCTCTTCGTTGGCGTACGCTACGGCATGAAATAAGCATGATGTAATGATGTAAGCTGCGGGCGATGGCATGCCGCCATCGCCCGCAGATGCGGTTCCCGATTTTAAGGCAGTACATGCACCCATTCTTCCGCAATATGCGCCACCGCGCCACCGTGATCATCACGGTATTGATCGCGTGCGCGATTGCCAGCCTGATTTTCTCCGGCATGATCGGTTCGATCGCGATTCCGCTCGCCGACCTGCCTTCCGCCCTGTTCCATGTTGTACAGGGCAAGACCGATACCCTCGCCGCCACCCTGCTCGACCTGCGCCTGGGCCGCGCGCTGACCGCCTTTGTCACCGGCGCGGCGCTGTCGCTGGCGGGCCTGATGATGCAGGCGCTGCTGCGCAATCCTCTGGCCGATCCTTACGTGCTGGGCATTTCCGCCGGCGCTTCCGTCGGCGCGCTGGCCGCGCTGCTGTTCATGTGCGCGCTGTGGGTCGTCGACGCGGCCGCCTTCGCCGGCGCCGTCGGCGTGTCCATGCTGCTGTACTTCTTTGCCCGGCGCGACCTGCGCGGCGGCACGGCGGCCGAAGGCGGCGCCTCGCTGTTGCTGCTGACGGGCGTGATCCTGGCCTCGGCCTGCATGGCCATCGTCACCCTGATGCTCTCCATCGCCCCGGAAAGCCGCTTGCGCAGCATGGTGTTCTGGATGATCGGCGACCTGTCCGGCGCGCCAGCGCGGCTGATGCCCTGGCTGGTTTTGGCGGGCGCCATGGTCTTTGCGCTGCGCTGCGCGCGTTCGCTCAACGTCATGGCCCTGCACGCGGAAGCTGCCAGCACCTTGGGCGTACGCGTGGGCGCCCTGCGCAAGGGCCTGTTTTTCTGTTCCGGCCTGCTCACGGCCAGCGCCGTCACCAGCGCCGGCAGCGTGGGCTTCGTGGGACTTATCGTGCCGCACGCGCTGCGCTTCGCCTGCGGCCCCGATCATCGCCTGCTGATACCGGCCGCCGCTCTGGCCGGCGGCACCTTCCTCGTCCTGGCAGATACCCTGGCGCGCACCGTGCTGGCGCCATTGCAGTTGCCCGTCGGCGTGGTGACGGCCATGATCGGCGCGCCCGTCTTCCTGTACCAGCTCCATCGATTGCGCAGGAGATGAAAAAAGCATGATCCGCACCTACCAACTGGGCCTGAAGGCGGGCACGCGCTCCCTCGTGGAAAACCTCACCTGGCAGATCAAAGACGGTGAATGCTGGAGTGTCATCGGCCGCAACGGCGCGGGTAAAAGTACTTTGCTGCGCACCCTGGCCGGCTTGCGCGAACCGGATGCCGGCCACGTGACGATACAGGGCCGCGCCCTGATCGACTGGCCACTGGAAGCACTGGCGCGCGAACGGGCCTTCCTCGCGCAGGCGCGGCACGACGCGTTCTCGTACCGCGTCATCGAAACCGTGCTGTCGGCGCGCCACCCGTATCACGACAACCATTACTGGGAAGGCAGCGACGACCAGCGCATCGCCCTGGCGGCGCTGGCCTCGATGGAAGTGGACCACCTGGCCGAACGCGACGTGCGCAGCCTGTCCGGCGGCGAACGCCAGCGCGTGGCGATTGCCGCCATGCTGGCACAGGACACGCCCCTGCTGCTGCTGGATGAACCGGCCAACGCGCTGGACCTGGCGCACCAGGTCAGCGTCATGGGCCTGCTGGCCAGGCTGTGCCGCGAACAGAATAAAACCGTGGTCATGGTCGGCCATGACCTGAACCTGGCGCACAGCGTCTCGACCCATGCGCTGCTGCTGATGGGCGACGGCGGCTGGCTGGCCGGCCCCGTGGCCGAGGTGATGCAGGCCTCCATCCTGGGCGACTACCTGGGCCACCCGATCGAGATCATCGATCACGGCAAACGCAAGATATTCATACCGAAAGAGGATCAGACATGAGCGACAACAAACCTATCGACGTAGAAACAGCCGCAATCAACGAACGCCACCGCGTACGCATGGAGAGAAAAAAAGCCATCATCGACGCGGCCATCGCCAAGGCCGACAAGGAAATCGGCATCATCATCGTCAATACAGGCAACGGCAAGGGCAAGAGCTCGAGCGGCTTCGGCATGGCCATCCGCGCCATGGGCCACGGCATGAAAGTGGGCGTGGTGCAGTTCATCAAGGGCGCCATGTCGACGGGCGAAGAGAAATTCCTGCGCCGCTTCCCCGATGAAATCAGTTTTCATGCGATGGGCGAAGGCTATACCTGGGAAACGCAGAACCGCGAACGCGACATCGAAAAAGCCGAACTGGCATGGGAGCAGGCGAAAACCTTCCTGGCCGACCCAAGCTACGGCCTGGTGCTGTTCGACGAACTCAATATCGCCCTCAAGTACAACTACCTCGACGTACATAAAGTCATCGCCGACCTGCTGGAACGCCCGGCCATGCAGCACGTGGTCATCACGGGCCGCGGCGCGCCGGACGAATTGATCGCCATCGCCGACACCGTCACCGAAATGGCCGTCGTCAAGCATGCGTACGCGGCCGGCATCGGCGCACAAATCGGCACCGAGTGGTAACAGCGCCATGACGCGCACCCTGGTCTTCGGCGGCGCCCGCTCCGGCAAGAGCGCCTATGCCGAAAAGCTGGCCCGCGAGTCCGGCAAGGAAGTGCTCTACATCGCCACCGCGCAGGCGGGCGATGTAGAGATGGCCACGCGCATCACGCATCACCGTGCCCAGCGCCCGGCCGGGTGGGTGACTATCGAAGAACCGCTGCGCCTGGGCGACGCCATCCTGCGGGAAGCACTGCCCGGCAGGCTGCTGCTGGTCGACTGCCTGACACTGTGGCTGACGAATTTGATGTTTTCCGGCGGCGCGACGTATCCGGACGTGGGCGACCTGGCCCTGCCCGAACTGTTCCACAGCGAGCGCGCGCACCTGCTGTACGCGCTGGCCGAAATCGAAGACACCGGCTGCGACCTCGTGCTCGTCTCGAATGAAGTGGGCATGGGCATCGTCCCCTACGGCGCCATCTCGCGCTGCTTCACCGATGAAGCGGGCCGCTTGAACCAGGCCGTGGCCGCCGTGTGCGACAAGGCTGTCTTTGTCGCCGCCGGCTTGCCCCTGTACCTGAAAGGCAGCCCATGCTGAGCGGCCTGTCGCTGCCCATGCTGGCCGCCTTGATGGCGGCCGGCGTGCTGCTCGACATGCTGCTGGGAGAAACGCGCCGCTGGCATCCATTGGTGGGTTTTGGCCGCCTCGCCAGCGCGCTCGAGCGCCTGCTGAACCGGGGCCGTGGGCGTTTCCTGCGCGGCGCGCTGGCATGGGCATTGGCCGTGCTGCCCCTCAGCTATGCCGCCTGGTGGCTGTGCGGCCTGGCCGGGGCGGCCTTGCACGTCCTTTTGCTGTATCTGTGCCTCGGCTTGCGCAGCCTGCGCGACCACAATCAACCGATCGCCGATGCCCTGGCCATCGATGACCTGGACAACGCGCGCCTGCTGACGGCGCGCATCGTCAGCCGCGACACGGCCAATGCCGATGCGGCCAGCCTGGCCAAGGCCAGCACGGAGTCCTTGCTGGAAAACGGCAACGACGCCGTCTTCGGCACCCTGTTCTGGTTTGCCGTGGCGGGCGGCCCCGGCGCCGTGCTTTTCAGGCTGGCCAATACCCTCGACGCCATGTGGGGCTACCGCAATGCGCGCTACGACTGGTTCGGCTGCTGCGCCGCGCGCATCGACGACATCCTCAATTACCTGCCGGCGCGTCTGACGGCCTTGTCCTATGTCTTGCTGGGCAAGAGCATGGCGGACAAAAAAAACGCATGGCACTGCTGGCGCACGCAGGCGCCCAATTGGGGCAGCCCGAATGCGGGGCCCGTGATGGCCAGCGGCGCCGGCGCCCTGGGCCTGGCCCTGGGCGGCGACGCCATCTATGACGGCGAGCTGGAACGCCGCCCGCCTTTGGGCGCCGGCCGTCCCGCCGAAGCGCGCGACATCGACCGCGCCTGGCGCCTGGTCGCCGAAACGGCTGTCTTGTGGCTGATCTGGGTGGCGCTGCTGGCGGGCCTGTCTTACCTGCGGGAGACCTATCTTGCTTGAACATGGCGGCAACCTGCGCGACGCGGCGCGCGAATACGGCCGGCCGATCGCCGACTGGATCGACCTGTCGACCGGCATCAATCCGCACTGGTACGCGGCGCCAGCACCCGACGCCAACGCCTGGCACCGGCTGCCGGAAGCCGATCCCGCGCTGGCGGCCGCCGCCTGCGCGTATTACGACGCGCCGGCCATGCTGCCCGTGGCAGGCACGCAAGCCGCCATCCAGGCCCTGCCCCGGCTGCGCGCACCGTCGCGCGTGGCAGTGGCCGCGCCGTCGTATGCGGAACATGCGCACCACTGGGGCCAGCACGGCCACCAGTTGCGGCAAGTGCCGTATGCGCTGCTGGCCGATGCCGTCGACCACTGCGACGTGCTGGTCGTCTGCAACCCGAACAATCCCACGGGCGAACGCATCGCACCGGAACTGCTGCTGGAGTGGGCCGGCAAGCTGGCCGCGCGCGGCGGCTGGCTGGTGGTCGATGAAGCGTTTGGCGACACGGAGTCCCACGCCAGCCTGGGTCCCCATGCGCATCGGCCAGGCTTGATCGTGCTGCGCTCGGTAGGCAAATTCTTTGGCCTGGCGGGCCTGCGCCTGGGCTTTGTCGCCGCCCATCCCGCGCTGCTGGCACAGCTGGCCGACACGCTGGGTCCGTGGACCGTCAGCGGCCCGGCGCAGCAAACGGCGCTGGCCGCCCTGAACGACACGCGCTGGCAGGAAGCCATGCGCAAGCGCCTGCGCGGCGAAGGCGCCCGCCTGCGCCAGTTATTGGCCGCGCACGGCATCGCCAGCAACGGCACGGCGCTGTTTCAATGGTGGCCGGAAGCACGCGCCGAGGCGCTCTGGCGCCACATGGCGGAATCGGGCATCTGGGTGCGCCTGTTCCGCCATGCCGCCCATGGCATCCGCCTGGGCCTGCCCCCCGACGAACATGCCTGGCTGCGCCTGCAGCAGGCCCTCACCGCATGGAAGCACACATGAAAATCCTGAAAATATCGCTGCTGCTGGCCGGACTGGTCTCGCTGCAGGCGCATGCCGCCATCACCGTGCGCGACGACGACGGCAATACCGTCACCGTGGCAAAACCGGCACAGCGCATCCTGGCGCTGGCGCCGCACGTCACGGAACTGCTGTTCGCGGCCGGCGGCGGCGACAAGATCGCCGGCGTCGTCAGCTACAGCGACTACCCGGAAGCGGCCAAGAAACTGCCTCAGGTGGGCGACAACCGCCAGTACGACATGGAACGCATCATCGCCATGAAGCCGGACCTGATCGTCGTGTGGATGCATGGCAGCGCCGAGCGCCAGATCGCCATGCTGCGCCAGCTGAAGGTGCCCATCTATCACAGCGAGCCGCGCAAGCTGGCCGATATCCCCGACAGCATGGAGCGCCTGGGCCAGCTGATGGGCACGGAAAAAATCGCCAGGCCGGCCGCCGCCCAGCTGCGCGCCAAACTGGCCAGCTTGACGGCGCAATACGCGCAGCGCCCGCCCGTGCGCGTGTTTTACCAGGTATGGGACAAACCTCTATATACCTTGAGCGGCGCGAGCATCATCAGCGATTCGATGCGCGTGTGCGGCGGCCAGAATGTGTTCGCCGCGATGAAGGTGGTGGCGCCCGTCGTCACGCCGGAAGGCGTGCTGCAGGAAGACCCGGAAGTCATCTTCGGCACCAGCGAAAAGAGCGACCCGCGCAGCGAAGGCGGCCTGGCCATGTGGCGCGCCTTCCCGTCGATGACGGCCGTGCGCAAAAATAACCTGTTCCGCCTGAATGGCGACCTGCTCAACCGCGCCGGCCCGCGCATGATCGAAGGCACGGCCGCCATGTGCGAACAGCTGGAAACGGCGCGCCAGCGCCGCGCCAAGTCCGCATCATGAGCCACTACCAGCGCATCGCCTGTTTATCGACGGAGGCCGTGGAGACGCTGTACGCGCTGGGCGCCGAGGACGTCATCGCGGGCATCTCGGGCTTTACCGTGCGTCCGCCACGGGCGCGCGAGGAAAAAACCAAGATCAGCGGCTTTTCATCCACGAACCTGGAACGCATCCTGGCAGTGGAGCCGGATCTCGTGATCGGCTTTTGCGACATGCAGGCCGATATCTGCCGCGACCTGGTCAGGGCCGGCATCGAAGTACACCAGTTCAACCAGCGCACGGTCGACGGCATCCTGCGCATGATCGCCGTGCTGGCCGCGCTGGTGCAGCGCGAGGAAGCGGGCAAATTGCTGATCGCCAGCCTGCGCGCGGACATCGCCGCCGCACAGGCCCGCGCAATGTCGTGGACGCGCAAGCCCGTGATTTACTTTGAGGAGTGGAACGATCCCCTGATGAGCGGTATCGGCTGGGCGGCGGAACTGATCGCCATCGCCGGCGGCACGGACGCCTTCCCGGAATTGTCCCGGCAGCCCGGCGCAAAGGAACGCATCATCGCCGATTCCCGTGACGTGGCCGCACGCGCGCCCGACATCATCCTCGCCAGCTGGTGCGGCAAGAAGTTCCAGCCCACGCAACTGGCGGCGCGCCCGGGCTGGGATGCGATTCCCGCCGTGAAAAACCAGATGCTGTTCGAGATCAAGTCGCCCGACATCCTGTCGCCCGGCCCGGCGGCGATTACCGAAGGGCTGCGCCAGATCAGCGACATCATCGCGCGCTGGCAACATCTGCAGGAGCAGCAGACATGAAGAGCCCCTTCCCCGTCCTGATGGTGCAGGGCACGACATCCGACGCGGGCAAGAGCACCGTCGTCGCGGCCCTGTGCCGCTTATTGAAACGGCGTGGCGTGACGGTAGCGCCGTTCAAGCCGCAAAACATGGCCTTGAACAGCGCGGTGACGAGCGACGGCGGCGAGATCGGCCGCGCCCAGGCCTTGCAGGCGCTGGCCTGCGGCATCGCGCCGCACACGGACATGAATCCGGTGCTCTTGAAACCGTCGTCGAACACGGGCGCGCAAGTGATCATCCACGGCAAGGTACGCGCCGAGATGGATGCGCGCGACTACCAGCAATATAAGACCATCGCGATGGGCGCCGTGCTGGAATCCTTTACGCGCTTGCGCCAGCAATACGACGCCGTCATCGTCGAAGGCGCGGGCAGCCCCGCCGAAGTCAATCTGCGCGCGCGCGACATCGCCAACATGGGCTTTGCCGAAGCCGTCGACTGCCCCGTGATCCTGGTGGCCGACATCGACCGGGGCGGCGTCTTCGCCCACATCATCGGCACCCTGGCGTGTTTGTCCGACAGCGAACGGGCACGCATCGTCGGCTTCGTCATCAACCGCTTCCGCGGCGACATCTCGCTGCTTGCGCCCGGCATCGAGTGGCTGGAACAGCAGACGGGCAAGCCCGTGCTGGCCGTGCTGCCCTACCTGCAAGGCCTGTTCCTCGATGCGGAAGACGCCGTCGAAACGACGCAAGCCGAACGGGGCGCCTTCAAGGTGGTGGTGCCGCAACTGCCGCGCATCAGCAACCACACGGATGTCGACGCGCTGCGCGCCCACCCCGGCATCGACCTGCAATTTATCCAGCAGGGGCAGCCGATTCCGCCGGCCGACCTGGTGATCCTGCCCGGCAGCAAGAACACGCGTGGCGACCTGGCCTGGCTGCAGCAGCAAGGCTGGCCCGCCTACCTGGCCAAGCACCTGCGCTATGGCGGCAAGGTGCTGGGCATCTGCGGCGGCTTCCAGATGCTGGGGCAAAGCGTGCGCGATCCGCGGGGCGTGGAAGGCGCGGCTGGAGAGTCAGCGGCACTGGGTTTGCTCGACCTGGTGACGGAGCTGACAGCGGAAAAACGCCTGCAGCAAGTCGCCGGCCATTGCGCGTTTGGCGGCGCGGCCGAAGCGCCCGTGTCAGGCTATGAAATCCACATGGGCATGTCGCATGGCGCGGCGCTGGCGCAGCCGGCTTTCGTCATCGACGGGCGGCCGGAAGGCGCCGTATCGGGCGACGGGCAAATCCTCGGCAGCTACTTGCACGGCATGTTCGACACGCCCGCCGCGTGTGCGGCGCTGCTGCGCTGGGCGGGGCTGGACTCCGGCCACACGGTGGACACCGCCGCCCTGCGCGAAGCGAGCCTGGAACGGATTGCCGATGCGGCGATGCCGTTGATGGATGCGCTGGAACGAATGCCACGCTGATGGTGATGTCGGGTTACGCCGTACCGGCTAACCCGACCTGCTTGCACCGACCCGTGGTAGGTCGGATTAGCGCGTGAGCGCGTAATCCGACACCTAGCCCTTAATTTTTCAAGCATGTGCCCATGTACGAGCGGTCGGTCGAAAACTCGACCGCCATACTCGACGACACCGGCATGAACATCGAGTAATCTGCCGGCACGTCGGCCGGGTCCTTGAACACGGCGATGCCATCGAAATCGACGGCCTGCGCGCCCAGGCCCAGCTTGTTGGCGGTGATGGTTTCCGCGTGCGTCTTGCCGCTCGTGTTATTCGTCAAGGTGGCGGTGTTGCCCGCAATCTCGATCTTGGCGCTGATGCCCGGCGCCGCGCAGGCGTAAGTACCGGCGATTTCGCTGCCGATCTTCTGTTGTTTGGCGGCCACGATGGTACCGACGCGCAGCACGTTTTCCTGGTTGCGGCTGTAGCGGTCGATAAACAGCGCCAGCCCCCGGTCCCCCGCATGCACGTGGACGATGCCGAAATCCTGCTGGCCCTGGCGGGCGACGAGCAAGCCATTCTTCGCATCCTTGACCAGGGTCAGGCTGGCGTTTTCCGCTTCCAGCTGCGGCGATACCGCGGAGCACACGCCTTGCGCATTGAACACGCCGCCATTACACAGTTGCGCGCTGCCATCGGCCGCCACCTTGAGGCTGCCTTTCGGATTGAAACGGTCGCCGCCGTTCGAGGCATTGCGCATGGCCCCCAGGAAAATATAGCTGCCGGCCAGCCTGGCCACGTCGCCCACCGCATAGCCGGTGCCGCTGACGGTCGAGACCATATTACCCAATTTGATATTGCCCGAAAGAAGACGCGTGCGCGCATCGACGGTGACGCTGAAATCCGTTGCCGTGTAGGTGGTGAGATGGCCGACGGTGACGGCGCTGAACGTGCCGCTGCGGTCGCTCAAGCCGAACTGCGTCGACAGCACGCGGATCGCGTAGGTTTTCTTCGCGCTGTCGAACGTGATGCGCCACGTGTCGCCGATATCGGCCGCCACATCATACACCGTCTCGTCTGCATTGGCGCCGGCGATCACGGCCAGGCCAGCCTGGGCCGCGACCGCTTGCGAGGCGACCGTCACGGGATCGGGGACGGGCGTGACCACGACGGGCGGCGTGACTGGCGCTTCCGGCGTACCGCCATCGCTGCCGCCGCCGCAGGCGGACAGGGCGGCGCTCAGGGCAAGGAAGGTAAGTGCATTTTTCATGTGATAGGACTTTCGGGAAGGAGGGGCGGGAACTGCCGGAAAACACATGCTAGCCTTGCCAGTAATCTATTGCCATGGAACAAATGTTCCATGGACGATGCCCCCGGCGCACTGCCAGAATGAATGGCGCGGGCGGCACGCGGGCACCATTTATGTGACAATTCATCGTACTGTCGGCTCCGTCTTACCTCCTCAGGCTCGCATCCATGACCAGTTCCCCGATTAAAAGCTACCTTCCCTGGGTGGTCGCCACCGCCCTGTTCATGGAGCAACTCGACTCCACCATCGTCAACACCGCCATTCCCGCCATGGCCGCCAGCCTGCATGTGACGCCGCTGAGCCTGAAGGCCGTCGTCACCAGCTACATCCTGAGCCTGGCCGTGTGCATTCCCATCAGCGGCTGGATGGCCGACCGCTTCGGCACGCGGCGCGTGTTTTCCGCCGCCGTTGCCATCTTTACCATCGCTTCCATCCTGTGCGGCCTGTCCGTCAATGCGCCGATGCTGGTGGCCGCGCGCCTGCTGCAAGGGGTGGGCGCGGCCATGATGATGCCGGTGGGCCGGCTCACCATCATCCGCACCTTTCCCAAGTCGCAATTGCTGGCGGCCATGAATTTCGTCATCATCCCCGCCCTGATCGGCCCCCTGCTGGGCCCCACGGTGGGAGGATTGATCGTGCACTGGCTGTCGTGGCGCGAGATTTTCTTCGTCAACGTGCCTGTCGGCCTGGCGGCGCTGTACCTGGCGCACCGCTACATGCCCGACTACTATGGGGACAAGCCCCGTCCGCTGGACCTGATCGGCCTGGTGCTGTTCGGCACGGGCATCGCGCTGCTGTCGTGGCTGCTCGAAATCTTCGGCGAACACCGCATCGACGGCACTTCGTTTGCCGTGCTGCTGTTCATTTCCATCAGCCTGCTGGCCGCGTATGCCTGGCATTCAAGCGAAGTGCTGCACCCGCTGCTGCGCCTGACCCTGTTCAAGATCCGCACCTTCCGCGTCTCGGTGGTGGGCGGCTTCGTTACGCGCCTGGGCGTGGGCGGCCTGCCCTTCCTGCTGCCGCTGCTGTACCAGCTGGGCCTGGGCTTGCCCGCCTGGCAGTCGGGCTTGCTGATGATGCCGTCGGCAGCGGCCGCCATGGGCATGAAATTCATTTCCGCGCGCGTGCTGGCCCGCTTCGGCTACCGCCAGGTGCTGATCGTCAACACGGTGCTGATCGGCATCACCATCGCCATGTTTTCGCTCGTGGGCGTGGGCACGCCCCTGTACGTGATCGTCGCCATCAGTCTGTGCATGGGCTTTTTCAATTCGCTGCAGTTTTCCAGCATGAACACCATCGCGTACGCCGACGTCGACAAGAGCGACTCCAGCATGGCCAGCACCATCGCCAGTTCGATGCAGCAACTGTCGATGAGCTTTGGCCTCGCTTTCGGCTCGCTGATCACGGGCTGGTACCTGGGCGACATGCCGCAGTCGGACCGCGCCATGCTCAGTACGGCCCTGCACCACGCCTTCCTCACCCTGGCCGCCCTGACGGTGCTGTCCTCGCTGACCTTCTGGACCCTGCGCCGCGACGATGGCGAAAGCATCAGCAAGGGCACGGACAGCGACGAGGACGATGCGGCCGACGTGAAGGCCCAGGCCGTTGTGCAGACGGAAGTGCAAACCACAAAAAGCTGAGCCACATCAAGCCTGCCGCCAGCGCCGCTGGTGCTTTTGTCCGGCGCTGCTACCGTGACGGCAGGAGGTGCACATGGCGGTCGAGCGGCGCTTTGCGTGGAAGGGCACGGACCGCCATGGCAAGGCGGCCGAAGGCGTCTTGCGCGCCGCCGACGCCGGCGCGGCCACGGTCGCGCTACGACGCCAGGGCATCCTGGCCACCCGGGTACAGGCCGCGCGCGCCGCGCCGGGCAAGGCCATCACGCGCAAGGATATCGCCCTGTTCACGCGCCAGTTGTCGACCATGATGGCGGCCGGCGTGCCGCTGCTGCACGCCTTCGACATCGCAGGCAAGGGCCACGCCAAACCCGCGATCACCGAGCTGATGCGCGACTTGCGCCACGACATCGAAGCGGGCAGCAGCCTGCAGCAAGCGTTCCGCCAGTTTCCCCTGCTGTTTGACGAGCTGTATTGCAACCTGCTGGCGGCGGGCGAACAGGCCGGCATCGTGCAGGACTTGCTGGCGCGCCTGGCCACGCACCAGGAAAAAGCCATCGCCTTGCGGCGGCAGGTGCGCGGCGCGCTGATGTATCCGCTGGTCATCGTACTCGTCGCCATCGTTGTCACGGCCATCATCATGAGCGTGGTCGTGCCCGCCTTCCGCCAGGTCTTCGACAGCTTCGGCGCGCCCTTGCCGTTGCCCACCCTGGCCGTCATGGGCGTGTCCGCCTTTCTGGTCCGCTACTGGCTGGTCTTGCTGGCAGCGCTCGTGCTCGTTTGCGTGCTGCTGCACCTGGCCTGGCGCCGCTGGCCCGTCTTAAGGCGCAACACGCAACTGCGGGCACTGCGCCTGCCCGTGTTCGGCCCGCTCCTGCGCAAGGCGGCAATCGCCCGCTGGACGCGCACCCTGGCCGCCATGTTCGCCGCCGGCGTGCCGCTGCTCGACTCGCTCGGCCTCGTGGGCGCCGCCTCCGGCCACGCGCTGTACCACGAAGCGACAGCGCGCATCGAGCGTGAAATCCGCGCCGGCGGCGGCCTGGCCCTGGCCATGGAACACAGCGGCGTATTTCCCCCGCTGCTGACGCAACTGGCCCTGATCGGCGAGGAGTCGGGCGCGCTCGACGCCATGCTGTCGCGCGCGGCCGAGATCATCGAGGCGGACATTGACGCCACCGTCGCCACCCTGTCGGCCCTGCTGGAACCGGCGCTGATGGTGGTGCTGGGTGTGCTCGTCGGCTCCCTCGTGATTGCCCTGTATTTGCCGATTTTCAAGTTGGGAGCCGTGATTTGACTGCGCGCCTGTAGGTTCTTAGTGATGAGACATGATGGAAGCGTTCGATGAGTCAGGACTCGGTGCAACATGCCGTATCACGATGGGCATTCGAAGCCGGGCTTAGACGTGCCGATGCCCAAATCAATGTCGCCAGTCCTCATGCATCTCCAGGGACGGTGTCCGAATCGACTACGTAGCCGCGAGAATATGGTTCTTACGAGCTGCTGAGCAGGGCCATGCCGTCGCCCGGTACTACTTAGGCCCACATGGCGCGTTGCCGCTCGCCTACTGGCACCGCCCTGGCATCATCAAATCGCAGCCTCGGGCTCCACGTCCTGAATCGCACAAATCCATGAGTCAGAAGCCGTGCCGAGGCGCGGCGCTGCCAAGTTCGGTGGATTGCCACCGACACCCGGCATGAAGCCATGCTTGGAATACATCGACCTCTTTATCAAATAATAGTCATTGACTATGCAATAGATGTGAAATATATTAAATGAATAGATAGTAAGTATCGTATATTCATATCGCAATGTAGGGCATGAGGTAATCTCGAGAATGGATATGGCAAATACAGTGGTCTGGTTCACGTACTGGTCGGGGCTTGCACGCGTCGTCTGTGGCGTCGTCAAGTTCAAGAGGCACGTGGCCGCAACTTTCTCGCAAGCCATTCTATGAATGGATATTTTGTAGCTGCGGGGGCAACGATATGCCTGCTCGCCGTCGCACTGCTTACATGGTAGGGCCAGACTTGATTGTTTCGCCCCGCCCCGACATTCCACTCTTTTTCAAATTTCGATCATGCGTACTTCCAAAGCCCAACAAGCCAAAAACCATCGGCTGATCATTCAGACCGCAGTGGACCTGATGACCCAGCATGGGTTTGAGGGCACCACGATGAAGCAGATCGCGCGTGCCGCCGACGTCGGTGATGCCACCATCTACAAATACTTCCCTACCAAGGAGAAACTGGTAACCGCCTACTTTCAGCAAGCAATTGCAGACGCAGTGGCGCAGGCCGACAAGACGCAGGGACAGAACGAATTTTCGCTGCAGGAGCGCCTGCAACTGGTGATCGAGAGTCTGCTGGAAGGTTTGCTGGCCGACCGCGAATTTGTGGGTCTGGCGCGTGGCATGGTGGAGCGCGCGCCCACGCTGCTGTTGGGCGAGCAACTACCCGGCAAGCCTTTGCTCCAGCAAACCTTCCTCCAGATGCTGGAGCAGGCCGAGACGACCGGTGAAATCGTGCCTTGCGGCTTCAAGCCCAGCCTGGCCGGACTGTTGGCCGACTATGTGTACGGCGTCATTGCGTACTGGCTGCGCGACACCTCCGAGCAGTTTTCCAACACCACACAAATGGTCGATTTAAGTTTGAGCGTGCTGGTGTTAGCCTTGCGCAGCGGCCTGGTGGACAAGCTGCTGGAGCTGGGCGGTTTCATGGTGCGCAGCCAGCTGGCGCGCCTGATGCAAGACGGCAATGGCTTGCTGGATCTGCTGCAATTGGCCCGCCGCGGCTTGGGCGGGGTACGCTCATGAAGCCCACGACCAGGACGAACAAGGTTTCGCAGTTGCCGCGCACCGGACGTCTTTCGCGTGGCGCGATTGTCGGCATGGCAGTGGCGCGGGCCGGGCTGACCCACCTGGGCCATAAGGCCAAGTCGATGACGCGCGACGATGCGAAAACGGAACAGGCCCGCGTGGCACATGAGGCGGAACTCGGGCGCATCCTGTTTGCCGCGTTGAACCAGCTCAAGGGCACGGCACTCAAAGCCTCGCAGCTGCTCAGCATGGAACTAGGCTTTCTACCCGAGGGCATGCGCCAGGAACTGGCCCGCGCCCACTACCAGGTTACGCCGCTGAACCGCGCGTTGGTGATCAAAGTGATGCGCCAGGAGTTTGGCCAGGATCCGCAAGCCCTGTTCCAGCAATTCGATCCGATCGCCTTTGCTGCCGCCAGTCTGGGTCAGGTCCACGCTGCCATCATGAGCGACGGTCTGGCAGTGGCCGTCAAACTACAATACCCCGGAATGGCGGACTCCATTGGCAGCGACATGCGTATGCTGCGCAGCCTGCTGCAAGCCTGGGGGGAACGCTCGGAGATGATGCCCAAAGCCGATATCATCGCGCGCATGATGGATGACATCGAACAGAAACTGGCCGAGGAACTGGACTATTTGCACGAGGCACAGACCATGCAATGGTTTGCACAGCATCTCACGCTGCCGGGCCTGGTGATCCCCCAGCCGGTAATGGACCGCACCACACGCCGCGTGCTGACCATGCAACGCCTGCCGGGACTGCATCTCAACGAATGGTTGCTGACCGAACCCGATCAAGCCGCACGTGATCAGGCTGGTCAGTTGCTGTTTGACGCCTTCTTTCATTGCACCTTTGTGCTGCACCGCTTGCAAGCCGACCCGCATCCGGGCAACTATCTGTTCATGCCGGACGGCCGACTGGGCCTGCTGGACTTTGGCTGCACCCGCACGCTGGCCGCTGACTTTTGCCAAGCGCTCAGCGCGCTTTGGTCGGCACAGTTGCGCACCCCGGCGGACCACAGTGCCATGCATCAGGCCTATCGGGACTTGGGCCTGATTGGGCCGAATCTGAATGAGCAGGACTTTTGCCAGCAACTGCTGCCGGCAATGGCCGAGCGGCATGCCTGGCAGAAGTTGCCGTTTACCGTGGCGGTGTATGACTTTGCGCAACACCCGCCATACCCACGTCCATCAGCCGAGCATCAGCGCCAGGCACTTCAGCACCTGCAGTCCTTGCCGGAGGAACTGCCCTACGTAGACCGGGCCTATTTAGGTCTGATCCAGCTTCTCAAAACCCTCGGTGCACGTGTGCGCACCGCCAACGCCTGGATTCGTTAAATGCATACCACGTTTCCGCCTCCGCGATGCGCGGTCTTCATCATGCCTGGCAGCAGCCGTGCCGCGCTTGCGCAGTATCGCCACCACAGTTCAATCACCCGCCGTGAAACCATCAAGCCTATCGGCAACGCTCTCGAAAAGGAAAAACATGTCCAAGTCTGCGTATAGCGCCAAAGTATTCGCCATCTACTTGTTCGTCGTTGGGCCCGTGTTAGTCGTCGCGCCGAACTTCTTGCTGTCGATCTTACAAATGCCGCCAACCTCCGAGGTCTGGATTCATTTGCTTGGCGTTATTGTATCCATGATTGGCGTCTATGCGTGGGTCGCAGCCAAGCACGAAAACAAGCCGTTTCTGGTAGCGTCGGTATACACGCGCCTCTTCGTGTTCGCGGCCTTCACGACCTTCGCTGCCATAGGCCTTGCCAGCCCAATGATCGTTTTTTTCGGCGTCGCAGATCTGCTTGGAGGAATGTGGACCTACTTCGCACTGAAAGCCGACGCGCAGTCGGCAAGAACTGTCCTGGCGGGCCAGCACTGAGCCCCCCTCCAATCAGGAAAAGAAGTTCCTCCCAAACAGATATTTGACGGACTTAGTCACAACTGCGGACGCAAAAAAAAGTGGTGCTCGTCCGTGGTCTCATTTTGAATCAACGCAAACGGCGGAGCGCAACATGAAGAAAATAGTCATCGTGATTTTTGATCATTTCACCGATTTGGATTTATTCCTGATGTGGGACATCCTTGGGAGGAATAAGACGGATTGGCAAGTGAAGATATTGGGAACAAAGGAAGCGCATCAATCCGCAAACGGTCTGATTATCAAGACCCACGGGTGCATCAGCGAAGCGAATGACGCAGACCTTGTATTGTTTTCCAGCGGTAAAGTTGGCGTGAAAGGCGCTATCGCCGACCAGGATTTCATGCGTGCATTTTCCCTGAATCCAGATACGCAGCTCATCGGATCGATCTGTGCCGGCTCCTTCATTCTTGCCAAGTTGGGTCTGCTGGCAAAGGGGCCAGCCACGACTCATCCCGATGCCAAAGAGGAACTGCAAGCCCTGGGAATTGAGGTTCTCGATTTGCCCCTGGTATGCGAAGGGAATGTGGCGACCGCAGGCGGCTGTTTGTCTGCCGTGTATCTGATCGCTTGGGCCGTTGAGGCCTTGTTCGGCCGGGACAAACGTAAAGAAACACTCAGAGAACTTATTCCGGCCGGCCAAAGCGCAATCTATGAACGACTAATTGATACGAGTATTCGAGACGCCATTGCCCCGAAAGCAGGCGTTGGCGCAATATTAAGTAACCCCCAATAAATTATAGTGATTTCTGACTTCCATAACCGGCGCTCTGCTGTGTTGCCCGCTGCTAGCAGTGCTCGCACTGCGTCGCAGCGGGCGCCTTGCATAGCATTCGGTTCTGTTCGTCATAAATTCACAATAATTTCCTGATGATTACTTAGATGGAGCATTCCGGCCCATGTGACCACTATGCAAGCACTCCGTTCGCCAGTGCACGTTTGCAAACTTGGAATGCGCGCCAATCAAAACAACCGCAGTCCGACCGTCACTCACTTTACAGAGAGCGTTTTATTCATGACAAACGAAGCAAACAAAGTCTTCCTCATTGCCGCACCGGCAGCAGCCATGTCGGCGTCAGGATTGACGCGCATTGATTTCTCCGACGGCTATTCCGGTCAGGGGGATCGAACCTACGTGGACGCCGAACAAGCGGGGCGCGCCGTGTTCGCTGAACCGCATTGCATGCTCACCTGGCTCATTATTCTGCGCAACGGAATCGTCGCACCGTTGGGACTAAAGAAAAGTATTAGCTTTAGCGATCGCGGGCTGGGCAAGATTGGCATGTTTCCGATTATTTCAAGTACGGGCACTGAAGTCGTCGTCGGTGGTGACGACAAGCATCTGGATTTTCGGATCTGGATAAGCATTCAACCGAGTCTGAAAGGATCGGAAGTGACGATTTCAACCTTGGTTAAAATAAACAATCTCTTTGGAAGAGTTTATTTGTTTATCATCATGCCGTTTCATAAGCTCCTGACTCGCTCGCTGTTGGCGCGCGCGGTCAACCGGCGCGACAAGGTGCACCGTAAGCCAGAAAGGTGACCTCATTGTTGCCGCCAACCGAATATTGACCATCTAAAGGCAGCGTAAGAGTTTCCAGCGTCCGGTTTGCGGGACAGCCTCCGCAAGCCGGGTGACAAACCCACACATCGGTGAGCGACTGGAAGAATTCGATCCACGCGAAAACTACGGCCGCCATGCTGGCCCGACGTCATCCCTCGACCAGAACCCTGCGCAAAACATCCCCATGTGCTGGCAGATGTTTTACACTGCGGCAGTGCCAAGCAATGTTTGCACGGCAATATCACCACCTCAGACAACGCCACCATGCTGCAAGATACCCTGCTGTTCGCCGCGCCCGGCAATTTGCCCGTCGCCCTCGTCGCCGCCCTGTTCGGCCTGATCGTCGGCAGCTTCCTCAACGTGGTGATCCACCGCGTGCCGAAAATGATGGAGCGCGACTCCGCCAATTACGTGGCGGAAGAAAGCGGCTTGCCCTTGCCGCACACGGACCGCTACAACCTGATGCTGCCGCACTCGAACTGCACCGCTTGCGGCCACCGCATCACGGCCATGGAAAACATCCCCGTCATCAGTTACCTGCTGCTGCGTGGCAAATGCAGCGCCTGCAAGGCCCCCATCTCCGTGCGCTATCCGCTGGTGGAACTGCTGACGGGCGCGCTGTCGGCCCTGCTGATCTGGCATTTCGGCAGCGGCTGGACGGGCCTGGCAACGCTCGTGTTTGCCTGGCTGCTGATCGCCATGACCTTCATCGATGCCGATACGCAAATGCTGCCGGACGACCTCACCTTCCCCCTGCTGTGGGCCGGCTTGCTGGTCAATATCAACGGCACTTTCGTGCCGCTACAGGACGCCGTCATCGGCGCGGCCGCCGGCTACCTGGCCCTGTGGGCCGTGTACTGGGCCTTCAAGCTGGCGACAGGCAAGGAGGGAATGGGCTATGGTGACTTCAAATTGCTGGCGGCGCTCGGTGCGTGGCTGGGCTGGACCATGTTGCCGACGATCATATTGTTGTCGTCGGTGGTCGGCGCCGTGGTCGGCATCGGCCTGATCGTGTTTGCCAAGCGGGGACGCGACAAACCGATTCCCTTCGGCCCCTACCTGGCGGCGGCAGGCCTGATCGCGCTGCTGTACGGCACGCCCCTGTCGCGGCTCACGCTGGGCCTGACCGGCTGACCGGCCCCTTATGGATACACACATGCAACAACAAAACGCCCCCTATTTCAGCGTCGGCCTCACCGGCGGCATCGGTTGCGGCAAGAGCACGGTGGCCGACCTGTTCGCCGCGCGCGGCGCCTCCATCGTCGACACCGACCAGATCGCGCACAGCCTGACGGCGCCCAATGGCGCGGCCATGCCAGCCCTGGTGGCGGAATTTGGCCCCGGCTACGCCGATGCGCGCGGCGCCCTCGACCGTACAAAAATGCGCAACCTCGTGTTTTCCGACGCCGCCGCCAAGGCGAAACTGGAAGCCATCCTGCACCCGCGCATCCGCCAGGCGACCCTGGAGGCGGCCGCCGCAGCAACGGGCAGCTATGTGATCTTTGCCGTGCCCCTGCTGGTCGAGTCCGGCGGCTGGGTGGAGCGGGTCAACCGCGTACTGGTCATCGATTGCCTGGAAAGCCTGCAAGTGTCGCGCGTGATGGCGCGCAATGGCTTGTCGGAAGAACAAGTCAAAGCCATCATGGCCACGCAGGCCACGCGTGCCATGCGCCTGGCGGCGGCGGACGATGTGATCGACAATAATGGCGATTTGGCGGCCCTGGCGCCGCAGATTGCCCAGTTGCACGATTTATATCTGGCATTTTCAAAAAGAATGGCTGGAATCGGGCCGCAACGTTTGTAATTTGTCGACGCTTGGTTCAAAATCACGGGATTGTTTGCAGGTCCTTACTTAAGGGAATTATTTTGATTGTCTACGAATACCCTTTCAACGAACGCATACGTACCTTGTTGCGGCTGGAAGACCTGTACGACAAATTCAAGTTCTTCATCCAGCAAGAGCATGCAATGCAGCATCATGTTGCTTTGGCAACTATTTTCGATATGCTTGAAGTGGCCGGCCGCGCCGACCTGAAGTCCGACCTGCTGCAGGAACTCGAACGCCAGCGCCAGAGCCTGCTGGGCTACCGCAGCAATCCGAACGTGGAGCCGGAAACCCTGGACGCCATCCTCGGCGAACTCGACAGTGTCAGCGGCGCCCTGGTGGCGGCGCAAGGCAAGACGGGCCAGAATATCCGCGACAATGAATGGCTGATGAGCATCCGCGGCCGCACCATCATCCCGGGTGGCGCCTGCGAATTCGACTTGCCCTCGTACTTTGCCTGGCAAAAACGCAGCTGCGAGCAGCGCCTGACCGATATCCACGCGTGGTTCGCCCCGCTGGCACCGCTGTTCGACGCGCTGGCCCTGGTCTTGCGCCTGCTGCGCGATTCCGGCGGTCCCGTCAAGCTGATCGCCAATGGCGGCAGCTACCAGCAAATGCTGCAAGGCAAGGTGTATCAGATGCTGCGCCTGAGCCTCGATGAAAACAGCGGCGCCATCCCGGAAATTTCCGCCAACAAATACATGCTGTGGGTACGCTTCACTACCCAGGGCGGCGACTTGAAACCCAAGCCGCTGGAAGAAGATGTACCATTCGAGCTCACGCTCTGTAATTTTTAACTGTTACTTATTTGCCCCATCATGACCGTCGTTAACTGCCCTACCTGTGCCGCCAAAGTCGAATGGACTGAAGCCAATAAATACCGCCCCTTCTGCTCGGAACGCTGCAAGCAGATCGACCTGGGCGCCTGGGCCGAAGAGAAATACACGATCCCCGCCGCCGACCCGTTCGAAGATCCCCTGGCAGACGAAGACAACAAGCCCCAGTAAGCTTCATTTGAATGGATTTTCCAGGCGCAGCCCCTGCGCCGCGAAACTGTCGAGCCTGCCGCTGACCACCGTCAAGCCATAGGCGATGCCCATCGCCGCGATCTGTCCATCGACGCCATGCGCGTGACTACGGCCATGCAGACGCGCGCACACGAGCGCGCAATCGAGGTCGAATTCCAGCAGCCGCGGCGCATATTCCGCCAGCACGGCTTCCAGCCAGCCTTCCAGCGCCAGTGCTTCCAGCGCCGCTTCGCGCCGCCAGCTGCACTGTATGCCTGCGCGCAATTGCGCGATCACCTGCACCGGCACATAACGCAACTCCGGCGCTACCCGCTCGAAAAAATCGGCCACGCCCGCCGGCGCAGCACTGCCCTTGCGCGCCGCAACGATCACATCCGTATCGACCAGGTAGGCGGGCATAGGCATGGAGCATCAGGGGCGGCGCTCGAAATCCGCGTCCAGGCCCACGTCGGGCATGCCGCGTAGAATATCGTCGAGCGGGCGCTTCGGCAGGGGCCGCAAGGCGCTGCGCAGGATGTCGCGGTGCTCGTCTTCGATGCTGCGCCCATGCGCGCGGGCACGCTTGTGCAAGGCGGCGATCAGCAATTCATCGGTATCGGTAAAGGTCAGTGTCAGCGGCATGCGAGACTCCCCCGGTGCTTGATGAAAGCACTGTAGCGCAAAGCGCGCACGATACAAGGAAAGTCACAGCAAAGCTTGCGCCAGCACGCAGCATGGCGCTGCCCGCTGGCACAAGTGGGGATCAGGCAGGCGCCAGGGATTCCCGGCGCACTTCGTCGAGCCATTCCAGCAGGGGAATGGTGGCCGGCAGCAAGGGTTCCACGCCCACCGTGCCCTGCCAGGCGAACGCCTGCCCTTCCAGGCTTTGCGGCTCGCCGCGCCAGTCGCGGCTGATATAGAAATGCAGGCGCACATGGGCGTGCGGATACACATATTCGACGCCGCACCAGGCTTCGGCGCTGTCGATGTATAAACCCAGCTCCTCGACAAACTCGCGCTTCAAGGCGTCCAAAATGGCTTCGCCTGGCTCGACTTTACCGCCAGGAAATTCCCAATAGCCATCATATGGCTTTCCAGCCGGACGCTGGCCCAGCAGCACGTCGCCATTCGGTTTCATCAGGATGCCAACGGCCACATCGACCGGTTTCACTTTCATCTCGCTCATTGCGGCAGCTTTCCCGCAGGTAGTTTCCCAGCATAATCGCGCGCGAATTGCCACGCCACCCGGCCCGAACGCGAACCGCGCTGCAAGGCCCAGCGCAGGGCGTCGCCGCGCGCTTGCGCGATCTGTTCCGGCGTGCAGCCGAACGAAGCGAGCCAGTGCGCCGCGATGTCGAGATAATCGTCCTGCTTGAACGGGTAGAACGACAGCCACAGGCCGAAGCGCTCGGACAGCGAGATTTTCTCTTCCACCGTCTCGCCCGGATGCAAATCGCCATCGTCGTCCGTCTTGTAGCTGCTGTTGTCCGACATGCGCTCGGGCATCAGGTGACGGCGGTTCGAGGTGGCGTAGATCAGCACATTGTCCGATTGCGCGGCGATGCTGCCGTCGAGCGCCACTTTCAGCGCCTTGTAGCCGCTTTCGCCCTCTTCGAACGACAGGTCGTCGCAAAAGATGATGAAGCGCTCGGGACGCGCCGCCACCAGGTCGACGATGTCGGGCAAGTCGGCCAGGTCCGCCTTGTCCACTTCGATCAGACGCAGGCCCTGGCCGGCGAACTGGTTCAGGCATGCCTTGATCAGCGACGACTTGCCCGTACCGCGCGCGCCCGTCAGCAGCACGTTGTTGGCGGGGCGACTGGCAACGAACTGGCGCGTATTCTGCTCGATCTGCGCTTTTTGCGTGCCGATGTTGTGCAAGTCATCCAGGGCGATGGACGACACGTGCGCCACCGCCTGCAGATGGCTGGCGGCGCCCTGCCGGCGGCGCCAGCGGAAGGCAAAGCTGTTCCAGTCCGGTGCGGGCACCGGCTGCGGCAGGATCGCTTCCACGCGCGCCAGCAAGGCTTCGGCGCGGATCAGGAATTGATCGAGGGCGGTCATGAGCGGTAGTCGGCGTTGATCGACACGTAATCATGCGACAAGTCGCACGTCCACAGGGTGGCCGTAGCATCGCCGCGCGCCAGTTTTACACGGATGGTGATTTCGCTTTGCTGCATCACGCGCTGGCCGTCCTGCTCCTGGTAATCGGGGTTGCGGCCGCCGTTCTTGGCGACCCACACGTCGTCCAGGTACAAATTCAATTGACCCACGTCCAGGTCGTCCACGCCCGCGTAGCCGATGGCGGCCAGGATGCGGCCCAGGTTCGGGTCGGAGGCAAAGAACGCGGTTTTCACCAGCGGCGAATGGGCGATGGAATAGGCGATCTTGCGGCATTCTTCCACGTTGCGGCCGTCTTCCACGGTCACCGTCATGAACTTGGTGGCGCCTTCGCCGTCGCGCACGATGGCTTGCGCCAGGAAAGTCGACAGTTCGGTGACGGCGGCCGCCAGTTCCGCATAGTGCGGCGAATCGATCGAATCGATGACCAGGCTGCCGGCGCCCGTGGCCACCAGCATGAACGAGTCATTGGTGGACGTGTCGCCGTCGATGGTGATGCAGTTGAACGATTTGTCGGCCGCCTGTTTCACCAGCTGGTCCAGCACGGGCTGGGCCACGGTGGCGTCGAACGCGAGAAAGCCCAGCATGGTGGCCATGTTCGGCTTGATCATGCCGGCGCCCTTGCTGATGCCCGTCAGGGTCACTGCATGACCGCCGATGGTGACCGTGCGCGAACCGGCTTTCGGCTGCGTGTCGGTGGTCATGATGGCTTCGGCGGCCGAGAACCAGTTATCCGAGGTCAGCGCGGCCACGGCTTGCGGCAAGCCGGCGACCAGGCGCTGCACGGGCAGCGGTTCGAGGATCACGCCGGTGGAAAACGGCAGGATTTGCTGCGGCGTGCAGCCCAGCAGCTCCGCCAGAGCGGCGCAGCTGGCCTGCGCGTCGGCCAGGCCCGATTCGCCCGTGCCCGCATTCGCGTTGCCCGTGTTGACCAGCAGCGCGCGGATCGGCGCGGCGCCGGCCGTCACGGCGGCCAGGTTGGCTTTCGAGATTTGCACGGGCGCGGCGCAGAAGCGGTTCAGGGTGAACACGCCGGCCACGATGGCCGTCGGAGCCAGTTTCAATACCAGCAAATCCTTGCGGTTGGGTTTCTTGATGCCGGCTTCGGCAACACCGATTTCAATGCCGGCGACGGCTTTCAAGTCGGCGGCGACGGGCTTGGGAGAATTGACGGCCATATGAGTTCTTCTGCGAGGGAAAAGGGAAGCGCTATTGTAGCGCCTTCGCGGCGGCATTGACCATGCGGGCGCCCTTATACTCGACGAACATTCGCTCCTGCCCCGGCTCGCAAGCTTGCGATTTGTCATGATGGCAGAGACATGCGTGCCTAAGGTGAGAGTGCACGGTACTTCGCGTGCGACCTTCCAATGCGGCACCAACAGAAGAGAGAATGCCATGCTGAATCAACAGAAATGCGTTTGCCTGATCAAATCATATCGTGTGACAGCCGGGCCTTTGTCCCTGGCCCTATTGTGCAGTGTGCTGAGCGCATGCGCATCCCTGACGCCACCAGCATCGATCAGCACGATCGAGCCCGCCCCGGAAGCGCCTGCAACGGCTTCGCTGCCGCCTCCGCCTCCCCCGCCGCCACGGTCTGCTCCGGCCCCGCCGCCGGTATCGGGCGGACTGCCGGCAGAGGTAGCGGCGCAAGCGGGCAGCACGCTGGTCAGGGTTTATTACGCCACCGACCGGCAATTTCAAGCTGACAAGAAAAACTATAGCTGGCAACCAAACCGCAAAGCGCCTCATTTAAGTTACGGCAGCGTATTGGTCAGTGTTCCCGAGGATAGGAAAATCGGCACCGTAACAAAAACGCCGTGGTGGATTTTAGGTCAAGGCGGCGACGCCCGAAAATACATGCTCATCATGGACCTGGAGCGCTGGTCGGCCGCCAGGTTTTTTGCCACAGTCAAAACGCGGCTGGCAGCCTCTCTCCCCCCGGAGAGGCGGGCCGCCTTCATTTATATCCATGGATACTACAATGCGTTTGACGATGCCGCCTTGCGCACTGCGCAGATGGCTGTCGATCTTAATGTCAACGCCATGCCCGTGTTTTACAGCTGGCCATCGAAGGGAGAATTTACCGGCTATCGTTTTGATGACAACTCTGCTCAATGGACGCAGGCACATCTGCAAAACTTCCTCGCTGATTTCGCCGACCGCTCCGATGCCACCGATATTTACATCATTGCGCACAGCATGGGTAACCGCCCGACGACGATGGCCCTGGCCAACTTGCTGGAAAAACGCCCGGAACTGCTGCCGCGTTTCAAGCAAGTGGTGCTGGCGGCGCCGGACATCAACGCCGATGTATTCCGCGAGCAGATCGCACCTCGCCTTGCCAGTCTGGGCTTGCCAGTCACGCTGTATGCATCGAAGAATGACATGGCTATGCGTTTGTCCTACAGGTATTCCGGTTGGGACAAAATTGGCGACATCCGCGGCCCCATCGTCAACATTCCCGGCCTTGATTTTATCGATGCCTCGAACGTGACAATGAACTTTATCGGCCACGACTATCTTGTCAGCAATCGTGTCGTACTGACCGATGTTGCCACCATGATCAAGGCGGGTCTGCGGGCAAAAGATCGTGGCGGATTGCGGGGCAGGCCATTACCCGTGCCGCGGTATTGGGAATTTCCTTGAGCTGGCATTGACTGCGACAGAAAAGCAAGCATAAAAAAACGGAGACCGCAGTCTCCGTTTTTTGTTCACGCTGACAAACCGCGCTTAAGCCAGCTTGCCGTGGCAAGCCTTGTACTTCTTGCCGCTGCCGCAAGGGCATGGATCATTGCGGCCGACCTTGACGCCCATGCTCACGCTCATGTCGTCGACATACTGGTCGTTGCTGTCGCCAGCCGTCGGCGCCAGCAGTTCTTCCGGCGCCGCGTTCGGGTCGAATTCGGCGTGCTGGTAGTGCACGTTTTCCACGTGCGACTGCTGCATCGCCTGTTCGGCCGCATCGACTTCTTCGCGCGACTGGATACGCACCGTCATCACGTGTTTCGTGACGTCGTTCTTGATCATGTCGAGCATCTGGCCAAACAGTTCAAACGCTTCGCGCTTGTATTCCTGTTTCGGGTTCTTCTGCGCATAACCGCGCAGGTGAATACCCTGGCGCAGGTGATCGAGCGCCGCCAGGTGTTCGCGCCAGTGGCTGTCCACGCTTTGCAGCATGACATTGCGCTCGAAGCCGCCAAACGATTCCTTGCCGACGATATCGATCTTCGACTGGTACACGGCATCGGCCGCGGCCAGCACTTTTTCCAGGATCTCTTCGTCCGTCAGGGTCGAATCGGCTTCCAGCATTTGCTGCAGCGGCAGGTCGAGCTGCCATTCGCTGGCCAGGGTGTTTTCCAGGCCCTTGATATCCCACTGCTCTTCCACCGATTCGCGCGGCACGTATTCGTGCACCAGGTCGGTGAACACGCCATGGCGCAGCGAGCCGATCATCTCGGAAATATCGGTCGTTTCCAGCAGCTCGTTACGCTGCTGGTAGATGACCTTGCGCTGGTCGTTGGCGACGTCATCGTATTCCAGCAATTGCTTGCGGATGTCGAAGTTGCGCGCTTCGACCTTGCGCTGGGCCGACTCGATCGAACGCGAGACGATGCCTGCCTCGATCGGTTCGCCTTCCGGCATTTTCAAACGGTCCATCACGGCGCGCACGCGGTCGCCGGCGAAGATGCGCAGCAGCGCGTCGTCGAGCGACAGGTAGAAGCGCGAGGAACCCGGATCGCCCTGGCGGCCGGCACGGCCACGCAACTGATTGTCGACGCGGCGCGATTCGTGGCGTTCGGTGCCGATGATGTGCAAGCCGCCCGCATTGACCACGTGGTCGTGCAGCGACTGCCACTCATCGCGCAAGGTCTGCGACTGGGCTGCCTTGTCGGCGTCGCTCAGCTCAGCATTGGCTTCGATGAACTTGATCTGGTTTTCGACGTTACCGCCTAACACGATGTCCGTACCGCGGCCTGCCATGTTGGTGGCGATGGTGATGGCTTTCGGACGGCCTGCCTGGGCGATGATTTCCGCTTCGCGCGCATGCTGTTTCGCGTTCAGCACGTTGTGCGGCAAACCGGCCTTGGTCAGGATGCCCGACAGCAGTTCCGAGTTCTCGATCGAGGTCGTACCCACCAGCACGGGCTGGCCGCGCTCGTAGCAGTCGCGGATGTCGTTCAACATCGCGTTGTATTTTTCCGCCGACGATTTGTAGACCTGATCCTGGCGGTCCTTGCGCTGCAGCGGACGGTTTTGCGGAATCACGACCGTTTCCAGGCCGTAGATTTCCTGGAATTCGTACGCTTCCGTATCGGCCGTACCGGTCATGCCGGCCAGCTTGGCGTACATGCGGAAGTAGTTCTGGAAGGTGATCGAGGCCAGGGTCTGGTTCTCGTTCTGGATATTGACGCCTTCCTTCGCTTCGACGGCCTGGTGCAAGCCGTCGGACCAGCGGCGGCCCGTCATCAGACGGCCCGTGAATTCATCGACGATCACCACTTCATTGTTCTGCACCACATAGTGCTGATCCTTGAAGTACAGCGCATGCGCGCGCAGGGCCGCATACAGATGGTGCACGAGGGTGATGTTGGCCGAATCGTACAGCGACGCGCCTTCCGGCAGCAGGCCCATCTCCATCAGGATGCCTTCGGCCTTTTCGTGGCCGGCTTCCGTCAGCAGCACCTGGTGCGCTTTTTCATCCTTGGTGTAGTCGCCCGGCACTTCAACCTTGCCCTTGCCGTCCGGCGTTTCTTCGCCGATCTGCAGGGTCAGGCGCGCAGGCAGTTCATTGATCTTGTGATACAGGTCCGTGTGGTTCTCGGCCTGGCCCGAAATGATCAGCGGCGTACGCGCTTCATCGATCAGGATCGAGTCGACTTCATCGACGATGCCGAAGTTCAGGCTGCGCTGCACGCGCTCGCGCGCTTCGTAGACCATATTGTCGCGCAAGAAGTCGAAACCGAATTCATTGTTCGTGCCGTACGTGATGTCGGAGTTGTACGCCTGCTGCTTGGCGCTGTGCTCCATCTGCGACATGTTCACGCCCGTCGACAGGCCCAGCCATGCATACAGGCGGCCCATGGTCTCGGCATCGCGCTGCGCCAGGTAGTCGTTGACGGTGACGATATGCACGCCCTTGCCCGACAAGGCATTCAGGTAGGCTGGCAAGGTTGCCATCAGGGTCTTGCCCTCGCCCGTGCCCATCTCCGCGATCTTGCCGAAATGCAAAACCATGCCGCCGATCATCTGCACATCGAAATGGCGCATGCGCAGGACGCGCTTGCTGGCCTCGCGGCAAACGGCAAAGGCTTCCGGCAACAAGGCATCGAGCGATTCGCCAGCGGCGATGCGTTCCTTGAAGGCAGGCGTTTTCGCTTGCAGCTCGGCATCCGACAGCTTTTCGATGGCCGGCTCGAGCGCATTGATCTCGCGTACCGTTTTTTGGTATTGCTTGAGCAGCCGCTGGTTGCGGCTACCGAAAATCTGGGTCAGTAATGACATGCTTGAATTCTTGAAAAAACGCCGTTAAAAAAAGCTCGGTAGGGAACAACGAGGTAGTAATCGCGTCACCGCACGGAGTTCGACTATGGCAAAAGACGATGATTTTATCATGCGTTCCCGCCAAGGTTGGGGTAATGCACCATATAACAATAGCTTAATGACAAACAAATGGCAGAAATTGCGGACATTTCCCATACTGCAAGGCAATACGGCCTGCCCGCCTGCGCCGCACCCGCCGCCGCACTCGTCATGCGCGGGCGAGTGTGCTATGTTTCGGCCATGCGAACTCCCACTTATTCTCCGGCGCCCCGTCGCGGCTACGGCTTTGCCCGTTCCGGCCCGGCCGCGACGGGGGCAACCGATTTTCTGCGCGGCAACGCGACGATGGCTTCCCTGATGCCCACCGTCACGCGCCTGGCCGCCCTGCAGAAAGATTGCGCCAAGGCCTTGCCGGCGATGTTCGAGCATTGCGACATCCTGCAATTCGAAGGCGGGCAGCTGGTGCTGGCCACGCCGAACGCGGCGCTGGCGGCCAAGCTCAAGCAGCAATTGCCGAAACTGCAAGGGGAACTGGAAAGAAAGGGCTGGCAGATTTCAGGCATCAAGCTGAAAGTGCAAGTCATCAAGAGCATTGCGCCCATCGTGCATACGCGGGCGCTGGTCTTGCCGGAAAAAGCCATGTCGGCCCTGGAAGAGCTGAGCACGGCATTGCCGCCATCGAAGCAGAACGAGCAGTTGATCGCGGCGCTGCGCAATATGGTCCGCCACCACCGCGAACCAAAAGATTAAGAACACCATGCGGCGGCACGTAGGTCGGATTAGGCCCTTCGGGCCGTAATCCGACAACATTGTTGGCGCCTCCGGGGTTGTCGGATTACGGCCTGCGGCCTAATCCGACCTATGTCAACGACCACTCGCGCTCCATCTGCCGCAAATACGACTGCGGCGCCGCCTCATTGGTATCGAACGAGACGATTTCATACGATTCCGGCTGCTCCAGCAGCGCCAGCAGCAGCTGGTTGTTCAGCGCGTGGCCGGACTTGTGCGCCGTGTAGTACGCCAGCAAGGGATGGCCCACCAGGTACAGGTCGCCGATGGCGTCGAGGATTTTATGACGCACGAACTCGTCTTCGTAGCGCAGGCCATCGGCGTTGAGGATACGGTACTCGTCCATCACGATGGCGTTTTCCAGCGAACCGCCACGGGCCAGACCCATGCCGCGCAAGCTTTCCACGTCTTGCATGAAACCGAAGGTGCGCGCGCGCGCCACGTCGTGCACGTAGGACACGTCGCCGAAGTCCACCGAGGCACGCTGCATCGTGCCATCGACGGCCGGGTGGTTGAATTCGATGAAGAAATCGAGCTTGAAGCCGTCGTACGGCGACAGGCGCGCCCATTTTTCCGCGTCGCCCTTGCCTTGACGCACTTCCACGGGCTTGATGACCTTGATGAATTTCTTCGGCGCCTGCTGCTCTTCCACGCCGGCCTGCTGCAGCAGGTAGACGAAGGACGAAGCGGAACCGTCCATGATGGGAATTTCTTCCGCATTCACGTCGATCACCATATTGTCGATGCCCAGGCCGGCTGCGGCCGACATCAGGTGTTCCACCGTGGAAACCCTGGCGCCGTCCTTGATCAGTACGGACGCCATGCGCGTATCGCCCACGGCCATGGCGCTGGCGGGAAACTCGACGATGGGATCGAGGTCGATGCGGCGAAACACGATGCCCGTGTCGATCGCGGCGGGACGCAGAATCAGCTCAACCTTGGTGCCGGAGTGCAAACCGACACCGATGGTGCGGACCTGTTGTTTGATGGTGCGTTGTTTTAACATCTGTCGATTATATCTATTTGCCGGATTTTCGTTGCGGTGCGGCATGGCTCACGCCAGAAATACCACAACCGTTCCTCACGGATGTTCGCTTTCCGCATGCACGGCTTCGCGCCGCACCAGGTAAATGCCGCTGCCGATGATGATGGCCGCGCCGATCAAGGTGTATTCGTCGGGCAAGGCGCGCCACAGCATCCAGTCCAGGGCCATGCCCCAGGCCAGGGCCGAGTATTCGAATGGCGCCACGCTCGATGCCTTGCCAAAACGAAAAGCTTCCGTGATGGCCAGCTGGCCCAGGAAGCCGCTCAGCGACAAGCCGGCCAGCAGCCACCAGTCTTCGCGGCGGATGCTCACCCATTCGTGCGCCGACAAGGCCACGCCGCCGGCGGCCATCATCACCATCAGCCAGAAGACCATGCTTTCGCTGGCATCCGTGCGGCTCAGGATGCGGCCCGTGACGGCGGAAATGGCGTAACAGGCGGCCGAGCCCAGTACGGCCAGCCCGGCCAGCGAAAAGAATCCCGAACCGTCGGGACGCAGCGCCACCAGCACGCCCAGCAGACCCACGGCGATGGCGCACCAGCGCGCGAAGTCGACTTTTTCCTTCAAGATAAAAACCGACAGCACCGTGATCAGCAAGGGCGCAACAAAAAACAGCGCATACGTCTCGGCCAGCGACATGCGCTTCAAGCCATACGCGAACAGGGTAATCATCAGCACGCCCAGCGCGCCGCGCAGCAAGTGCAGCGGCCAGCGCACCTTCAGCACATTCTTGAACGCGCCCCGGTACAGCAGGTACAGGCAAACGAGCGGCAAGGACGACAGGGCGCGCAAGGCCGTCACCTGCATGGGCGGATAGTGGGCGGACAACAGCTTCATGGCCGTGTCCATCAGGGAAAACATGGCGACGGCGATCAGCATCACATAGATGCTGCGCAGGTTGGGATTGCGGGGTAACAGGACAGACTCCTGGCAAAAGAACGGGACCGTCATCATGGCGACGGCCGGAGCCAGGACAGCATGGCAAGGCCAAACCATCAAGCCGATTATAGCAAGCGCGGCCGTTTTACCTTATGACACAGGCAACAGCATCACCAGCTTCAGCTCATGCTGGCGCGCCAGGTGCAAGGTGACCTGGTTGAAGCTGAGCGCCCCCTGTTGCGCATGCTGGAAGCGGCGCAACCCCCCATCGCGGCCCTGCACCTGCTGCGCGCCCCACCACAGGCGAAATTCAGGGCTGGCGTCGGCCAGCTCCGCGATCAGGCCGGCCAGCGGCGCCTGGTCCGCCTGGCGGCCGATATCGGCACGAAACTCCGCCACCAGCCGCCGCGCCCGCTCGGGCCAGCCGACGATCAGGTCGCGCGCACCAGGTTCCAGGAACATGAAGCGCAGCTGGTTCGGCGCGTCCCCGTCGCCATGCAGCCAGCCCGTGAACAAGGCGGACGCCGCTCCGTTCCACGCCACGGCGCTCCATTCGCGGTCGAGGATGTAGGCGGGCGCGTCGATGGCGGCGACGATGGCGGCCAGCTCGGCGCTGGCAGGCCCGCCGCCCTCGCCTGTGCCATGGCTGGGGTCATGCTTGTCGGCCACCTCGAACAGATAGGCGCGCTCGGCCGCGCTCAGCTGCAGTACCTGCGCCAGGCGAGAAAGCATCTTGGCCGACGCCGACACGGGCCGCCCCTGCTCCAGCCACGTCAGCCAGGTGGGACTGACGTCGCACAGCTGCGCCAGTTCCTCGCGCCGCAAGCCGGGCGTGCGCCGGCGTCCTCCACCGGGCAAGCCAGCCATGGCGGGGGTGACGGCTTCGCGCCGGGCGCGGATGAATTCAGCGAGCTTGTTCGACATGGCACAGATGCATGGTAGTGGACATACCAGTATAAGTTATGGTCTTGTTACAGGATAATTTTATCCCTATTCTGCAGGAACTCACCCATCAACAGGAGAAAACCATGCAGCAGCACGATGTCGTTACCGAACAGTTTGGCAAGACAGCCCATGCCTACCTGAGCAGCGCAATCCACGCGCAAGGCGCCGACCTGGTGCTGATGCAGGAATGCGCGCGCCGCCACGGCCGGCCGGCCGTGCTGGACCTGGGCTGCGGCGCCGGCCACGCCAGCTTTGCCGTCGCCCCCGTGGCGGCATCCGTCGTCGCCTACGACCTGGCGCAACCCATGCTCGACGTGGTGGAGCACGCGAGAGCGCAGCGGGGCTTGCACAACATCCGCACGCAACAGGGCGACGTGGCGCGTCTGCCGTTTGCCGATGCCAGCTTCGACATGGTGGTCACGCGCTTTTCCGCGCACCACTGGAACGACGTGGCGGGAGCCCTGGCCGAAGCGTGGCGCGTGCTGCGTCCGAACGGCACGTTATTGGTGGTCGATATCGTGGCGCCCAAGACGGCCCTGTACGACAGCACCTTGCAGGCGGTGGAAATGCTGCGCGACGCCTCGCACGTGCGCGACTACCGCACGTGCGAATGGGGCGCCAAGTTCGGCAACGCGGGCTTTACGCACAGCTTGCGCAGCGTATGGAAACTGACGATGCAGTTCGACGAGTGGGTGGCGCGCATGCGCACGCCGGACGAGCGCGTGGCGGCCATCCGCAACCTCTTCGATGGCGCGCCCGAGGAAGCGCGCCGGTATTTCGCGCTGCAGGACGACTATTCGTTCAGCATCGATGCGGCCATGTTCGAAGCGACCAAGCCATCGGTACAGTAAACGTAAAAACGGCGCCGATGGCGCCGTTTTTTATTGCGTAGGTTGGATTAGCGCGCAGCGCGTAATCCAACAATGCCAGAGCAAACGTGATGCCAATTCCGCTCGTCGGCTTACGCTGCGCTAAGCCGACCTACGCCGACCTGCGCCTGGCCTACGCCGACCTACGCCTGGCCTACGTTTGGCCTACGTCAACCTGCGATCTGCTTAGGCCAGCTGGCTCAACTGCAGGACGACTATTCGTTCAGCATCGATGCGGCCATGTTCGAAGCGACCAAGCCATCGGTACAGTAAACGTAAAAACGGCGCCGATGGCGCCGTTTTTTATTGCGTAGGTTGGATTAGCGCGCAGCGCGTAATCCAACAATGCCAGAGCAAACGTGATGCCAATTCCGCTCGTCGGCTTACGCTGCGCTAAGCCGACCTACGCCGACCTACGATCTGCTTAGGCCAGCTGGCTCAGCAAGGTTTCGGCGTTCGACACTTCAAACTTGCCGCCCTGCTCGACGTTCAATTGCGTCACGACGCCATTGTCGACCAGCATCGAGTAGCGCTGCGAGCGCGTGCCCATGCCGTGCTTGGAAAAATCAGCGTCCAGGCCCAGGGCCTTGCTGTAGGCGGCATTGCCGTCAGCCATCATGCGTACGACGCCGGTGGCTTTCTGGTCGCGGCCCCAGGCGCCCATCACGAACGCGTCGTTGACGGAGATGCACCAGATTTCATCGACGCCCTTGGCTTTCAGGTCGGCAGCGTGCTTGACGTAGCCTGGCACGTGCTGTGCGGAGCAAGTCGGGGTGTAGGCGCCTGGCAGGCCGAAGATGGCGATCTTCTTGCCCTTGACCAGGTCTTGCACGTTGAACGTGTTCGGGCCCAGTGCGCAACCCTCGGTTTCGCTTTCGATGAATTCGGCCAGGGTGCCTTCTGGCAGGGTGTCGCCGATCTTGATGGTCATGTTGACTCCTTGTGTGCTGTCGGTTGAGGATGCTGCCGGCATGATGCCGGCACTGCGCGATAGTATGCCTGACTTGCCGCATTTGTGCAGAAAGCGGCAAGAAAGGCAAAGCCAAAAGTCAAAAAACGGAAAAAAAAACGGCGGCCCTCAGGCCGCCGTCATCGTTACTGACATCAGATCACCTTAATCTGCTTGCTTGCGCAGGAACGCTGGAATGTCGTACGTTTCCATGCCATTCTTTTCCATCGCGCGCACTTGCTCGGAAGCCGATTCGCGGCGCCATACTGCCGGCGCCTTCATGCCGTCAAAACCGGCTGCCGGCGTGGCTACGCCAACCGTCGTCGTCGCCGCTTGCGCGCTACCCATGGCAGCCGACGGGGTCAGCGGGCTGTTGTGGGTGCCGGTGCGCAGCACTTGCTGCGGTACCAGCTGGATGTTTTTCTTCGCGCGGCCCAGGCCCGTAGCCACCACGGTAACGCGGATATCGTCGCCCATGGCGTCGTCGTAGGCGATACCTTGCGCGATCGACGCGTCCGGCGCGGCAAACGCGCGCACGGCAGCCATGACTTCCTTGATCTCCTTGCCTTTCAAGCCACGGCTGGCCGTGACGTTGACCAGCACGCCGCGCGCGCCAGAGAGATCAATGCCGTCCAGCAGCGGCGAAGCGACAGCCTGTTCGGCTGCGATGCGCGCGCGGTCGACGCCGGACGCCGTCGCCGTGCCCATCATGGCCTTGCCCTGCTCGCCCATGATGGTTTTCACGTCGTTGAAGTCGACGTTGATATGGCCAGGCACGTTGATGATTTCGGCGATGCCGGCCACCGCGTTGTTAAGCACATCATCGGCGTGCTGCATCCATTCCAGCATGCTTTCGTCTTCGTATATCTCTTCCAGTTTTTCATTGAGGATGATGATCAGCGAATCGACGTGCAGGGACAGCTGCTCCAGGCCTTCGTCGGCGATGTCCATGCACTTCTGGCCTTCGTACGAGAATGGCTTGGAGACCACGGCCACCGTCAGCGCGCCCAGTTCCTTGGCCACTTCGGCCACGATAGGAGCGGCGCCAGTGCCCGTGCCGCCGCCCATGCCGGCGGCGATGAAGACCATGTGCGCGCCGCGCAGCGAATCGGCGATGCGTGCGCGCGATTCTTCGGCCAGCTGGCGGCCGACGGCAGGCTTCATGCCGGCGCCCAGACCGGTATCGCCGATCTGGATGATGTTGTGGGCCTTCGATGTTGACAGGGCCTGTGCGTCGGTGTTGGCGGCAATGAACTCCACGCCCGACATGCCTTTGTTGATCATGTGTTGGACTGCATTGCCACCCGCACCGCCGACGCCGACGACCTTGATGACGGTACCTAAAGCTGTGTTATCGACCATATCGAACTCCATGATGTGCTCCTATCAGATGCGGTTTCCAAGCGCCAGGCCTCATATTGGTAGGAGAACTGGAGATTGAAAACTGCGGTTAAATATAAAATAAAGTTATGTGTGTGTACCTGCGATGCTGCCAAAAAACCTGTACTGCCGGGCGTAAATCATGCCCTTAAAAATTCCCTAAAAACCATTCCTTCATGCGTTGCCAGACTGCCTTCACCGAGCCGTCCTGACGCGTCACGATGTGGCCGCGCAGGTATTGCTTCTTCGCTTCCAGCAGCAGGCCCAATACCGTGGCATAGCGCGGACTGCGCACCACGTCGGCCAGCTGGCCCCGATACTCGGGCGTGCCCAGGCGCGCCGGTTTCAGGAAAATATCTTCGGCCATTTCCACCATGCCGGGCATGATGGACGTGCCGCCCGTGAGCACGATGCCCGACGACAGCACGCCTTCGTAGCCGGATTCGCGCACCACCTGGTGCACCATCGCGAACAGCTCCTCGACCCTCGGCTCGATCACTGCCGCCAGCGCCTGGCGCGACAGGTTGCGCGGGCCGCGGTCGCCCAGGCCAGGCACTTCCAGCGATTCGCCGGGGTCGGCCAGGACCTGCTTGGCCACGCCATAGCGGATCTTGATTTCTTCCGCTTCCGCGGTCGGGGTACGCAAGGCCATGGCGATGTCGTTGGTGATCTGGTCGCCGGCGATGGGAATGACTGCCGTATGGCGGATCGCGCCATCGGAGAATACCGCCACATCGGTCGTGCCGCCGCCGATGTCGATCAGGACCACGCCCAGTTCCTTCTCGTCGGGCGTGAGCACCGCATCGGCCGAGGCCATCGGCTGCAGGATCAGGTCCGACACTTCCAGGCCGCAGCGGCGCACGCACTTGACGATGTTCTGCACCGCCGACACGGCGCCGGTGACGATATGCACCTTCACCTCCAGGCGGATGCCGCTCATGCCGATAGGCTCGCGCACATCTTCCTGGCTGTCGACGATGAACTCTTGCGGCACCGTGTGTAGCAATTGCTGATCGGTCGGAATGTTAACCGCTTTTGCCGTCTCGATGACGCGCGCCACGTCGGTCGCCGTCACTTCCTTGTCCTTGATGGCCACCATGCCGCTGGAATTGAAGCTGCGGATATGGCTGCCCGCAATGCCCGCGTACACATTGCGGATCTTGCAGTCGGCCATCAGCTCGGCCTCTTCCAGCGCGCGCTGGATGGACTCCACCGTGGCCTCGATATTGACCACTACGCCTTTTTTCAGGCCCTTCGATTCGTGCTGGCCCAGCCCGATCACTTCGTGGCGCCCGTCGGACATCACTTCGGCTACCACCGCCACCACTTTCGAGGTGCCGATGTCGAGGCCGACGATCAGGTTTTTCGCGTCTTTTGTCATTTCTTTCGCCTAGTTTTTTGGGCTATTAATTGATTAATTGAGTATTCGGTCAAGCCGGTTTTTTAATCGGACTGCCATTTTTCTTCTTGATCGCCGGCGCCGGCCTGCCATCCTTGCCTTCGGCCGGTATCACCAGGCCGGCTGAACTGAGCGCCAGGCCATTCTGGTAGCGCATATCGATCGTGTCGATATTTTCCAGCCGGCTCGCCAGCTGCGGGTAGATGCCCACCAGCCGGTCGACCCGCGCTTTCAGGGTTGTATGATTCTGCTCGCGCCCCAGCGCCACGCTCATGCCGTTATTCAGTTTCACCGTCCACGCATAGCGGCTCGACAGCGACAGCGATTCAGGCACCATCTTCAACGGTGAAAACCACTTTGCCAGCTGCACATAGGTGGTCAGTACTTCCTTCTCGCTGCCATCGGGGCCGGCAAACGCAGGCAACTCATGGTCATCCTCGGCTTCGGCCACATTGGCTGTAAACACATCGCCCTTGACCGACAGCAGGCGTCCATCTTCGCCCCAGGTGCCCAGCGCTTCGTGTTCTTCCAGCGCCACGATCAGCTGGTTCGGCCACTCGCGCCGCACGCTGGCGCGGCGCACCCAGGGCACCGATTCGAACACGCCGCGCACGCTTTCCAGGTTGGTCGTGAAAAAATTGCCCTTGATGCGGCCCAAAGTGCCGCTGCGCAGGGTCAGGTAATTCACGTGGCGCAGGCCCTTGTCGTCCGCGCTCTCCACCTTGATCGTGCGCAGGTCGAACATGGGACGCTGCGACACCCACCAGACGCCGGCGGCCACGCACACGACCAGCACCGCGGCCAGCAAGCCGTTGGCAGTCGTATTGAGGCTTTTAGCGTCATGCCACATATCAGCGCTGTCCCTTGTGCATTTTCAGGCTTGCGCCGGAAACGATTTCCAGGCACAGGTCCTCATAGCTGGTGCCTTCCGCGCGCGCCGCCATCGGCACGAGCGAGTGGCCCGTCATGCCTGGCGAGGTATTCACTTCCAGCAAAAACAGCTTGCTATCGGCCGCGCGCATCAGCACATCGACCCGTCCCCAGCCTTCGCAGCCGAGGGCGCGGTAGGCCGCCAGGGCGATGCGTTCCATCTCGGCGATGATCGCCGGGTCCAGCTGCGGCGGGCAGAAATACTGCGTATCGTCCGTGAAGTACTTGTTCTGGTAATCGTAATTGCCTTGCGGCGCGACGATTTCGATCGGCGGCAGCGCGCGCGCCGCGGCGCCCTTGCCCAGGATCGCCACGGTGAATTCGCGGCCCTTGATGAATTCCTCGGCCAGCACCGAATCATCGAGGCCGGCGGCGATGTCGTAGGCCGCCTGGAAGGCCGAGGCCTCGTTGACCGTCGTGATGCCGATGCTCGAGCCTTCATGCGGCGGCTTGACGATCAGCGGCAAGCCCAGTTCCGCGGCGACCTTGGCCAGGTCGGAGCTGTCGTCCAGCACCGCGTACTTCGGCGTCGGCAGCTCGTGCATCAGCCAGATCATCTTGGTATAGACCTTGTCCATGCCCACCGAGCAAGCCATCACGCCGCTGCCGGTGTACGGGATGCCCAGCTGTTCCAGCGCGCCCTGCAGGCTGCCGTCTTCGCCGAAGCGGCCGTGCAGCGCGATGAAGACGCGGTCAAACTTCTCAGCGGCCAGTTCGGCCAGGCTGCGTTCGCCCGTGTCGAAGCCATGCGCATCCACGCCATGGCTTTTCAAAGCGGCCAGCACGCCCGCGCCGGACATCAGCGACACTTCGCGCTCGGCCGAGCGGCCGCCGAACAGGACGCCGACCTTGCCCAATTGTTTAACGTCGATAGCTGAAGCTTGGTTCACGTCAGGCCTTTACAGTGTGAGATTGATACGTTGTCAGTTGATTCGGGATGCCGCTGATGGAACCGGCGCCCATGGTCAGCACGACGTCGCCGTCGCGCGCCACGCTCATGATGGTGTCGGCCATGTCCGTCATGGACTCGACGAAAATCGGCTCGATCTTGCCGCGCGCGCGCAGCGCATGCGCCAGGGCGCGGCCGTCGGCGGCGACGATAGGCGCCTCGCCCGCCGCATACACTTCGGACAAGAGCAGCACGTCGGGCGCACCGAGCACCTTGACGAAATCCTCGAACAGGTCGCGCGTGCGGCTGTAGCGGTGCGGCTGGAAAGCCAGCACCAGGCGGCGCCCCGGATAGGCGGCGCGCGCGGCGGCCAGGGTCACTTCCGTTTCCACCGGATGGTGGCCGAAATCGTCGACCAGCGCGAAAGTGCCGCCGTTCGGCAGCGCCACGTCGCCATAGCGCGTAAAACGCCGGCCCACGCCGGAAAACTCGGCCAGGCCCTGCTGCGTGGCGCTGTCGGCGATGCCGATTTCGCGCGCGATGGCGATCGCCGAGCAGGCATTCTGCACATTGTGCATGCCGGGCTGGTTCAGCACCACGTCGAGGTCCGGATAACCTTCCTGCAGCACGGTGAAATGCATTTCCAGGCCCACGGCGCGCGCGTTGATGGCGCGCACTTGCGCGTCTTCCGCGAAACCGTAGGTGGTGACGGGCTTGGTGACGGACGGGATGATGGCGCGCACGTGCGGATCGTCGATGCACAGCATGGCGCGGCCATAGAACGGCAAGCGGTGCGTGAACTGCACGAAGGCCTGCTTGAGCTTTTCGAAATCGTGCTCGTAGGTGTCCATGTGATCGGCGTCGATATTCGTGATCACTTCGATCATCGGCGTCAGGTTCAGGAACGAGGCGTCCGATTCATCGGCTTCGGCCACCAGGTAGTCGCCCGAGCCCAGCTTGGCGTTCGCGCCGGCACTGGTCAGGCGGCCGCCGATGACGAAGGTGGGATCGAGACCGCCCTGCGCCAGCACGGAAGCGACCAGGCTGGTGGTGGTGGTTTTGCCGTGCGTGCCGGCGATGGCGATGCCGCGTTTCAGGCGCATCAATTCACCGAGCATCACGGCGCGCGGCACCAGCGGGATCTTGCGCGCGCGCGCGGCCGCCACTTCCGGATTGTCTTGCGGGACGGCGCCCGACGTCACCACCGCATCGGCGTCGCCGATGTTCTCGGCCGCGTGGCCGAGCATGACGGTCGCGCCCAGGCTCGCCAGGCGCTGCGTCGCCGCATTGCTGCCCAGGTCGGAGCCCGACACCTTGTAGCCGAGGTTGACCAGCACTTCGGCGATGCCGCTCATGCCGCTGCCGCCAATGCCGACAAAGTGGATATTGTTTACTTTATGCTTCACAGAGCTAACCTCATGCCAATTTTTCCAATACGTGTGCGATCGCCTCATTGGCGTCGCGCTTGCCTGCTGCCAGTGCCGCCTGCGCCATCTGCTGGCAGGTCTCGCGCGTCAAGGACGCCAGCAGAGTGCTCAGCGACACCGCACTCATTTCCGTCTGCGGCAGATGAATCGCCGCGCCTTGCTTCGCCATCCATTGCGCGTTGTCGCGCTGGTGGCTGGTGGTCGACGCCACCAGCGGCACGAGCACGCTGGCCACGCCGGCCGCCGTCAATTCCGACAAGGTGATGGCGCCCGCGCGGCAAATCACCAGGTCGGCCTCGGTATACGCCCTGGCCATGTCGTCGATGAAGTCGACCACGTTCGCTTGCACGCCCGCCTGCGCATACGCGGCATGCAGGGCGTCGATATTCTTCTTGCCCGACTGGTGCGTCACCAGCGGGCGTTCGCCCTCCGGCATCAGGGCCAGCGCGGCGGGCAGATTGTCGTTCAGCGCTTTCGCGCCCAGACTGCCGCCCACCACCAGGATGCGCAGCTGTCCGCTGCGTCCCGCGAAACGCGAGGCTGGCGGTGCCATGGCGAGGATCTCGGCACGCACGGGATTGCCCGTGACGACGGCCTTGCCGGCGGCGCTGCCGAAATCGGCGGGGAACCCGAAGCACACCTGCTGCGCCAGCGGTACCAGCGTCTTGTTCGACAGCAGCAGCGCCGCGTCGGCATTGACCAGCACCAGCGGCACCCCCTTCAGGCGCGCCATCAGGCCGCCCGGCACGGTGACGTAGCCGCCCATGCCCATCACCACGTCCGGCTTGCGGCTGGCGATGAAACGGCGGATGGCAAAGAAGCTGGCCAGCATCCTGAAGCCGCCTTTGACCGTGTGCGCCAGGCCCTTGCCGCGCATGCCGGAAAATTCGATGGCATCCATGGGAATGCCGCTTTTCGGCACCAGTTCCTGCTCCATGCCATGGGTCGTGCCCAGCCAGCTCACTTCCCAGCCGCGCGCGCGCATCGTCTGCGCAATCGCCAGGCCCGGGAAGATATGGCCGCCGGTGCCGGCCGCCATGATCATCAGTCTTTTCGTCGTTTTCAAATTCGTCACGTTGTTCATAGCCGGCCTCCGCGCATCAGGATCCGGTTTTCGTAATCGATGCGCAGCAAAATCGCCAGGCCGATACAGTTAATCAGTACGCCCGTGCCGCCATAACTCATCAAGGGCAAGGTCAGGCCCTTGGTCGGCAGCAGGCCCAGGTTCACGCCCATGTTGATGAAGGTCTGCACGCCGATCCAGATGGCGATGCCTTTCGCCGTCAGGCCGGCAAAGGTCTGGTCGATGGCGATCGCCTGGCGGCCGATGTCGAAGGCGCGCTTGATAATCCAGTAGAACATGCCGATCACGACCAGCACGCCAACCAGGCCCAGTTCCTCGCCGATCACGGCCAGCAAAAAGTCCGTATGCGCTTCGGGCAGGTAATGCAGTTTTTCCACGCTGCCGCCCAGGCCCACGCCAAACAGCTCGCCGCGCCCGAAGGCGATCAAGGAGTGCGTCAGCTGATACGCCTTGTTCAGCGCATTGTCTTCCTGCCACGGATCGAGATACGCAAAAAACCGCTCGCGGCGGAATTTCGACAGGGCGATGATGGTGACGAAGATCGCCGTCAGCATGGCGCCGATGCCGCCGAACCAGATGGCGTTGACGCCGCCCAGGAACAGGATGCCCATGGCGATGCAGACGATCACGCCGAAGGCGCCCAGATCGGGTTCCATCAGCAGCAGCAAACCGACGAAGCTGACGGCCAGCGCCATCGGCATGAAGCCCTTGGTCAGCTTGTGCATGTATTCCTGCTTGCGCACCGTGTAGTCGGCCGCGTACAGCACCATCACCACCTTCATCAGCTCGGACGGCTGCGGCCGCAGGCCCGGCAGATTCAGCCAGCGGCGACCGCCGTTGACCGACACGCCCAGGCCCGGTATCAGGACCATCACCAGCAGCACCAGGGTGCCGATGAACAGCCACGGCGCGATTTTTTGCCAGGTCGCGATGGGAATGCGGAACACCAGCGCGCCCGCGATCACCGACACGCCGATGAACAGCGCCTGGCGCACGACGAAATAATTGTTCGTGTAGGCGGCGAACTTGCGCGCGTCCGACAGCGAGATCGACGCCGAATACACCATCACCATGCCCAGCAACATGAGCAGCAGGACAACCCACACCAGCGGCTTGTCGTAATCCATCATTTTCGACTGCCGCGCGCGGCTATCCAGCGGCTTGGCAGCCGAGCCGGAACCAAAGCGGAAAGGCAGTTGGAAGGCCATCAGATATCCTGTCCGTTTTCCAGGGCGATGTCGCGCACGGCGTCGACAAACACCTGCGCGCGGTGCGCATAGTTCTTGAACATGTCCAGGCTGGCGCATGCGGGCGACAGCAGCACGGCGTCGCCGGCCAGCGCCAGGCTGCTGGCGCGCTTGACGGCTTCCGGCAAGGTGGCGCAATCGATGATGTCCACGCCGGCCGGCTCGAGCGCCGCGCGCAAGGCTGGCGCATCACGGCCGATCAGCACCACGGCGCGCACGTAGCGCGAGACCGGTTCGGCCAGCGGCGAGAAATCCTGCCCCTTGCCGTCGCCGCCGGCGATCAGCACCAGGCGCTGTTCCGCGCCGCCAAACGCCTTGCCCAGGCCGGACAACGCGGCCACTGTCGCGCCCACGTTGGTGCCCTTGCTGTCGTCGTAATATTCGACCTCGCCCACGGCCGTGATCAGCTCCACGCGGTGCGGTTCGCCCTGGTACTCGCGCAAGCCATGCAGCAGCGGCGCGAACGGCAAGCCGATGGCGCGGCACAGGGCCAGCGCCGCCAGCGCATTCGAGGCGTTATGCTGGCCGCGGATTTTCAGCGCGTCGGCCGGCATCAGTTTCTTGGCCATCGTCGGCACCGGTTCCGGCGCCGGATCGTTCTTCCTGCGTTTTTTCTCGATCACTTCTTCGCTGGGCACGGCTTGCGCCAGCCAGAAGATGCCGCGTTCATTGACCAGGCCAAAGCTGTCCACTTCCGCCGGCTCGCCCGTGCCGAAGGTGACCGTCTCGGCCAGCGGATCGGCCATGTGCATGACCAAGGCATCGTCGCGGTTCAGGATGCGCACGGTCTGCTCGCCGAAGATGCGCGCCTTGTCCTTGGCATACGCGGCCATGTCGCCATGCCAGTCCAGGTGATCCTGCGACAGATTCAGGACCGTGGCCGCATCGGCCTGCAGGCTGAACGTGGTGTGCAGCTGGAAGCTGGACAACTCGAGTATCCACGCCTGCGGCAAGGTGCCGGCGACGGGTTCCGCCGCTTCAGCGTCCGTCTCCACCGGCTGCGGCGCGGGCTCGGCATCGAGCACTTCGCGCAGCACGTCCAGCGCGGCGGGGCTGATATTGCCGGCCACGCGCGTGACCAATCCGGCGCGCTCGCACAGCAGGCCTACCAGACTGGTGACGGTCGTCTTGCCATTCGTGCCCGTGATGGCGATGACTTTCGGCGCATAGCCGCGTTCCGCCTTGAGCGCCGCCAGGGCCTGCGCGAACAGTTCGATCTCGCCCCACACGGGGATATTTTTTTCCTGCGCGGCCGGGGCGATTCCAGCCAGTTCGCGGCCCGGCGCCAGGCCGGGGCTGACGGCAACGAAGTCGACGCCATCGAGCAGCTCGGCCGAGAAGGCGCCGGCGATGAACTGCGCCTGCGGCACGGCAGCCTGCAACGCGGCCAGGCGCTCTGGCGCTTCGCGCGTATCGGCCACGCGCACGCAGGCACCGCTGCGGGCCAGCCACAGGGCCATGGCCAGCCCCGATTCGCCGAGGCCCAGTACCAGTGCGGTTTTAGCGTCGTACATCATCAGCGCAGCTTCAAGGTGGTCAGGCCGAGCAGCACCAGCATCATGGTGATGATCCAGAAACGCACGACAACCTGCGTCTCCTTCCAGCCTTTTTGTTCAAAATGGTGATGCAATGGCGCCATCAGGAAGACGCGGCGGCCCGCGCCAAAGCGCTTCTTGGTGTACTTGAACCAGACGACCTGGATGATCACGGACAGCGTTTCGACGACGAAGATGCCGCCCATGATGAACAGCACGATTTCCTGGCGCACGATGACGGCGACGGTGCCCAGTGCGCCGCCCAGTGCCAGCGCGCCCACATCGCCCATGAACACTTTCGCGGGGTGCGTGTTATACCAAAGGAAGGCCAGGCCGGAACCTGCCAGCGCGCCGCAGAAGATCACCAGTTCGCCGGCGCCCGGAATGTGCGGGATGAACAGGTAGCGCGCATACGTGGCGTTGCCCGTCAGGTAGGCGAACAGGCCCAGGGCCGTGCCCACCATCACGGTCGGCATGATGGCCAGGCCATCGAGACCGTCCGTGAAGTTGACGGCGTTGCTGGTGCCGACGATGACGCAATAGGTCAGCGCGATGAAGCCCCACACGCCCAGCGGATAGCTGATGGTCTTGAAGAACGGGACGATCAAATCGGCCTTCGGCGGCAGGTCCATGGCGAAGCCCGACTGTACCCAGGCGTAGATCAGGTTCCACACGTGGCCCGCGTCAGGTTCCGACACGGAGACGGAAAACGCCAGGTAAAACGCGGCGACGATGCCGATCAGCGACTGCCAGAAGTATTTTTCGCGCGAGCGCATGCCTTCCGGGTCCTGGTGCACCACCTTGCGGTAATCGTCGGCCCAGCCGACGGCGCCAAAGCCCAGGGTGACGATCAGGACCGGCCAGATGAAGCGGTTCGACAGGTCGGCCCACAGCAAGGTGGAAATGCCGATGGCGATGAGGATCAGCACACCGCCCATGGTAGGCGTGCCGTGTTTTTTCAGATGCGTTTGCGGGCCGTCCGTACGCACGGCCTGGCCGACCTTCATGCGCGTGAGCATGCGGATCACGGCGGGGCCGGCGCACAGGCCGATCAAAATCGCCGTCAAGGTGGCGAAGACGGCGCGGAAAGTGATGAAGTTAAAGACCCGCAATGGGCCAATGTCGTCCTGGAAATAATGAGCGAGCCAGAGCAGCATGATTAGTGAGCTTCCTTGTTATTGTTGTTTGAACCAATCAAATGCTGCACGGCCCGTTCCATCTTCATGAAGCGGGAGCCCTTGATTAATACTGTTGCATCCGAACGGCCGGACAAATGCGCATCGAGCGCCGCCAGCAAACCGTCGAACTGTTCGAAATACTCCACGACCGTGCCCGATTCCTGGCTGGCGGCTGCCTGCGCCGCACTCACCAGATGGCGCGCCAGGCCGCCCGTCGCCAGCACGTGTTCGATGCCTTTGGCGGCGGCGTAGGCGCCGATCTCTTCGTGGAACTGCTGCCCCTGCGTGCCGACTTCGCCCATCTCGCCCAGCACCAGGATGCGTGGTGCCGCGGCCTGCGCCAGTACATCGATGGCCGCGCGCGCCGAATCCGGATTGGCGTTATACGTGTCGTCAATGATGGTGGCGCCGTTGGCGGCACGTTTTTTCTGCAGGCGGCCGTTCACGGGCGCGAACGCCTCCAGGCCCTGCTTGATATGTTCGATGGCGATGCCGGCGCCCAAGGCGCATGCCGCCGCGGCCAGCGCATTACGCACATTGTGTTCGCCCGCCGCCTGCAAGCCCACGAAGAACTGGCGCAAGGCGCCGTCCTGCGCGCGCACGCTGACGAACAGGTCACTGCCAAAATCCTCGGCCGTGCGGTGCGTGCAGCTCACGTCCGCCTCTTTCGACAGGCCGAAGGTGATGGCGGCGCGCGCGCCGGCCAGCTCGCGCCACAAGGGCGTGAATTCGTCGCCATGCGGGAAGACGGCCACGCCGTCGCCGGCCAATGCCGCCAGCGCGGCGCCGTTTTCGCGCGCCACCGCTTCGACCGTATGCATGAATTCCTGATGCTCGCGCTGCGCATTGTTGACCATCGCCAGGGTCGGCGCGGCAATCGCGGCCAGACGCGCGATTTCTCCCGGATGGTTCATGCCCATCTCGATGACGGCCGCCTTGTGCTGCTCGCTCAGACGGAACAGGGTCAATGGCACGCCGATCTCGTTATTCAGGTTGCCGCGCGTGGCCAGGCGCGCTTCTTCGCCAAAGGCCGCCGCCAGGATCGATGCAATCATCTCCTTGACGGTGGTCTTGCCATTGCTGCCGGTGACGCCGATGACGGGCACATTGAAACGGCCGCGCCAGTGGTTGGCGATGCGGCCCAGCGCGGCCAGGGTATCGGGCACCACGATGGCCGCTACCTTGCCGCTGTCCCAGCCTGCGGGCAGGCGCTCGACCACCACGGCGGCGACGCCGCGCGCGGCCACCTGCTCGAGGAAGTCGTGGGCGTCGAAACTCTCGCCGCGCAGGGCGACGAAGAGCGAACCGGCCTGGGCGCTGCGGCTGTCGGTGGAGACACCGTCAAAAACGGCGTCGCCCTTCAGCTGCGCGCCGTCCAGCGACGGCATCAGTTCTGTCAGGGTGCCGCGCATCAGTTCGTCCTCATCATGGTCAGGCGCGCGGACAGGGCCAGCTGCGCATGGTCGGCATCGGAGAACGGCAGTTTCTTGCCCTTGATTTCCTGGTACGGTTCATGGCCCTTGCCCGCCAACAGGATCACGTCCGGCTTGGCGGCGTGCTTGATGGCCGACAGGATGGCGGCGGCGCGGTCTTCGATGGCTTGCGGCTGCGGGCCGTCTGCGCGCATGCCGGCGACGATCTGCGCGATGATGGCGTGCGGGTCTTCGCTGCGCGGATTGTCGCTGGTGACGAGCACGTGATCGGCCAGCTGCGCGATGGCGCCCATCTGCGGACGCTTGCCCGGATCGCGGTCGCCGCCGCAGCCGAACACGCACCACAGCTGGCCGCCCCGTTCCTGCGCCACCTGGCGCAAGGCGGCCAGGGTCTTTTCCAGCGCGTCCGGCGTATGCGCGTAATCGATGACCACCATCGGCGCTTCCTGGCCGCCCACCTGCTGCATGCGGCCCGGGGCCGGCTGCAAGGATTCGATGCCGTCGATGGCGGCGCGCAGGCCGGTGCCGTGCGCCAGCAAGGCGCCCAGCACGGCCAGCGCGTTGCTGATATTGAAGTGGCCCACCAGCTGCGTCTTGACCAGCGCCACGCCCAGCGCGCATTCGAGGTGGAAGTCGGTGCCGGCATTGCGGCTGCGGAACTGGCTGGCGCGCAGCATCAGCACGCCCGGCAGGTCGGGCAAGGCGGCCGCATCCTGCAGGGTGTAGCCGATGACGGGATATTCGCCGGCCAGCTTGCCATCCACGTGCGCCGCCAGGCGCAAACCCATGGGGTCGTCCAGGTTGATGACGGCCGTTTTCAGGCCGGGCCAGTCGAACAGCTTGACCTTGGCCGCCTCGTAGGCCGCCATGTCGCCATGGTAGTCGAGGTGGTCGCGCGTCAGATTGGTAAACATGGCGACGTCAAAATGCATGCCGGCCGCGCGGTCCTGGTCCAGGCCGATCGACGACACTTCGATGGCGACGGCCTTGGCGCCAGCGTCGCGCATGGCGGCCAGCTTGCGCGCCAGCAGCACGGCGTCGGGCGTCGTGTAGCCGGTGACGTCAAATTCGATGGCGCCGCGCGGCTTGCACAGGCCCACGCCCAAGGTCCCGATGACGGACGATGGCTCGCCCAGGCGCGCCAGGGCTTGCGCCAGCCACAAGGCGCACGAGGTCTTGCCATTCGTGCCCGTTACGCCGGCGCTGAACATGGCGCTGTCGGGCATGTCGTAGAAAGCATGCGCCACGGGGCCGGCCAGGCGTTTCAGGTCGCTGACCAGCAGGTGCGGCACGCTCCATGCGGCGTTCCATTCCACGGCGTCATGCACGATGGCGGCGGCGCCCTGCGCGATGGCGGCGGCGATGAAATCGGTGGCGCCCGCATAGGCGAAAAACACGTCGCCGCGCTGCACGCGGCGCGAATCGGACGTCAGCTGCCCGGACGGGGCAGCCGTTTTGATCCACAAACTGATGTCTTGTATGGTCATGAGTGACTTCACATGGCCTCCGGGCCGGCATTGGCCGGGACCACGATTTCGGTAACGGAGGAATCGGGCGGTACGTTCATCGCGCGCAGCGCGTTGGTCGCAATCGCCGCGAAAGCGGGAGCGGCGACCTGGCCGCCATAGTGAGCGGGGCCGGTCGGTTCGTCGATCATCACGGCAATGATGAAGCGCGGCGCCGACATCGGCACCATGCCCACGAAAGAGCCGATGTATTTGCGCGGCATCGCGTAGCGGCCGTTTTCCACCTTATAGGCGGTACCCGTCTTGCCGCCCACGCGGTAGCCGGCGACCTGGGCGCGCTTGGCCGAGCCGTGCGCGCCGGAGACCACCAGTTCGAGCATGGCGCGCATGTCGGCGGCCGTCTTCGGCTTGATCACCTGCTGGCCCACGGGCAGTTCATTGACCTTCTGGAACGACAGCGGAATCGTGTCGCCGTCGCGCGCGAACATCATATAAGAGCGCGCCAGCTGGATCAGCGACACGGAAATGCCGTTACCGTAGCTCATGGTCGCCTGTTCCACCGGACGCCACGATTTATACGGACGCACGCGGCCGGCCACGGCGCCGGGGAAGCCCCATTTCGGCTGCTGGCCGAAGCCGACCTTGGTAAACATTTCCCACATTTCCTGCGACGGCATGCCCAGCGCGATCTTCGAGGTGCCGATATTCGACGACATCTCGATGATCTCGGAGACATTGATCACGCCGTGCGGCTTGGTGTCGGTGATCGTGCGGTCGGCGATCGTGTAGCGGCCCGGGCCCGTGTCGATCAGGGTGGTCGGCTTGACCCGGCCCGTGTCAAGCGCCAGCGACACCGTGATCGGTTTCAGGGTCGAACCGGGTTCGAAGGTATCGGTCATGACGCGGTTGCGCAGCTGCTGGCCCGTAAGCTTGCGGCGGTCGTTCGGGTCGTAGCTCGGGTAATTGGCCAGGGCCAGCACTTCGCCCGTGTGCACGTCGAGCACCACGGCGCCGCCGGCCTTGGCGTTGAATTTCTCCACCGCTTCCTTCAACTGCGTGAAGGCGATGTACTGGATCTTGCTGTCGACGGACAGGGTCAGGTCCTTGCCGTCATGCGGTTCGTGGATGAAGCCGATGTCTTCGACGATGTGGCCCAGACGGTCCTTGATCACGCGGCGGCTGCCGGTGGTGCCGACGAGGGTTTTCTGCTGGGCCAGTTCCATGCTTTCCTGGCCCACGTCTTCCACGTTGGTAAAGCCCACCACGTGGGTCATCACTTCGCCCTGTGGATAGAAGCGCTTGTATTCCTTGCGCTCGTCGATGCCGTCGATGCCGAGCTTGGAAATCTTGTCGGCCACGTCCATCTCAACCTGGCGTTTCAGGTATACGAAGCTGCGGTCCGAATCGAGCTTCTTGCGCAATTCGTTGACGTTCATTTCCAGCAGGCCGGCCAGCGCATTGATTTTTTCGGGCGACGCCTGCAGCACGTCGTCGGGAATGGCCCAGATGGCTTTCACGGGGACGGACGACGCCAGCACCTGGCCGTTGCGGTCGGTAATCTTGCCGCGCGTGGCAGGCAGTTCCAGCGTGCGCTCATAGCGCGCCTTGCCCTGCTTTTGCAGGAACTGCGTCGACACGCCCTGCAGCCACAGGGCGCGCGCGCCCAGGCCGGCGAAAGCGAAGAACAGCAGGAACAGCACGACGCGCGAACGCCAGACGGGCAGACGCACCGCCAGTACGGGGTTCTTCGAGAATGGCACGCCTTTCGATGCCGCCACCCGGCCGTTGCTATTACCGCCCAACTTCATTATTCGCCCTCCGTCAGGTATTGCGTACGCGCCGCCGTCAGCGGCGTCATGCTCAGGTCGCGCCGTGCGATCGATTCGATGCGTTCATGCTTGCCCAAAGTGGACTGGTCCAGCTGCAGTTGCGCCCAGTCGATGTCGAGCTGGCGCGACAGCGCTTGCGCGCGTTCCAGGTCGATCAGCAGGTGGCGCGACTGGTACTGCGCGTTCACCAGCGACAGGCCGCAGCACACCAGCAGGGCCGACAGCACGACACACAGCTTGCCAGTCATCGGGCGCCGCCACTAACTGGAATGGGCAAACGCTGCGCCACGCGCATCACGGCCGAACGCGAACGGGGATTGCCCTCGATCTCGGCGTCGGACGGCTTCATTTTCGAAATCAGCTTCATTTCCGGCTGCGGCAAGTCGACCGCGCGGATCGGCAGACGGCGGTCAGGCTGCTCCACGTTCGCCTTCGAGGCGAAGAAGCGCTTGACCATGCGGTCTTCGAGCGAATGAAAACTGATCACGGCCATGCGCGCGCCGGGCGCCAGGCAGGCATACGCCTGGTTCAGACCGATCTCGAGATCCTCGAGCTCTTTGTTAATGAAAATGCGGATTGCCTGAAAGGTGCGGGTAGCGGGGTCCTTACCCTTCTCGCGGGTCTTGACGGCGCCTGCCACGATGCCGGCAAGCTGTCGTGTGCTTGAAATTGGCTGGACTGCCCGGCCAGCAACAATCGCCTTTGCAATCTGAAAAGCAAACCGTTCTTCCCCATAATCGCGTATCACTTTCTCTAAATTCTGCTCGGTTTCCACCGCCAGCCACTCGGCCGCGGAGACGCCGCGCGTGGTATCCATGCGCATGTCCAGCGGTCCGTCGTTGCGGAAGCTGAAACCGCGCGCCGCGTCGTCGACCTGCGGCGACGAGATGCCCAGGTCGAGCAAAATGCCGTCCACCTGCTGCACGCCGCGTTCGGCCAGGCTGGCCGTCATGGTGGCAAAGCTGTCATGGACGATCTGAAAACGGGGGTCGGCAATCTGTTCGGCCGTGGCGATGGCTTGCAAATCCTTGTCGAAGCCGATCAGGCGCGCGTCATCGGCCAGGCGCGACAGGATCAGGCGGCTATGGCCGCCGCGGCCAAACGTGCCATCGACGTAAATGCCGTGCGCGCGGTCGCCCGACAGGTCGAGCGCATCGACCGCTTCATCGAGCAGCACCGTGCGATGCTGAAATTCCGGCACCGTGAGTTGTGTCATTACGGAGCCTTAGAAAGAAAAATTGGAAAGTACATCGGGGGTGCCGGCATCGATCGCCTGCTGTTCTTTGTCGGCCAATTTGGCGGCATCCCATATTTCAAAGTGACTGCCCATACCGATCATCATCACTTCGCGCGCCAGCCCGACGGCATTGCGCAATTCAGGCGAGATCAGCACGCGGCCCGCCGAGTCCAGCTCGACGTCGACGGCGTTGCCGAGGAAGATGCGCTGCCAGGCGCGCGCCGACATGGGCCAGGCGGCGATTTGCTGGCGGTGGCTTTCCCACACGGGACGGGGGAAAAACAGCAGGCAGCCATCGGGGTGTTTGGTCAGCGTCAGACGGCCTTCGCATTGAATCGCCAGCGCGTCACGGTGCTTGGCAGGGATAGACATCCTGCCTTTGGCATCGAGATTGATTGCGGACGCGCCTTGAAACACGGAAGACCTTTTTTTGAGCTTGGCTTGCAACGCTTGCGCATCGCGATGGAAAGGGAAAATTTCCCACAAAAACACACTTTTTCACACAGTTGCCCACTTTAGAGGAAGCAAAGATAGTGGTCAAGCGGTTTCCGATTGGCAAAACAGGAATTTTATTAATGAAATTAAGGACTTAGCGCAGATCGTTGAAGGAGTCTCAAATAAAAATATATCGATAAATTAGATACTTATGAAAGATAGTGAATGTGCTACCTCATCTGCACACATGTGTTTTCCTACCGTAAACATCGAAAAAAACGAAATCAAAAAATTGAATTTTTTACAGTTAGTTGACACATGACAATACTTTCGTCATGCAGGCACAACGGCCAGCAGCGGCAGAGAAAGACTTGGTTTAAAGCAAAAAACACTTGCCCATGGCGCATACCTGCCCTGTTTTCCGGGCCTGGCCTGACACGGGAAAATTATTTTTGCACTGCAGCAATTAATTAGAACCAAGAAACTTTAACCAATTGTTCATCTTTAGTTGTATATACAACTTTATCTTCGCTGCACTATTTTTAGAAACAAAAAAAGCCCCGTTGCGGGGGCTTTTGCTTGATGCGCAGCATGCAAACTGCGGTGACCAAGATACTCCCCGGCAAGCCAGGGAGCAGGAATTCAAGTGAAGCAGGCCGATAGGCCGGATTTTGTTACGGCGCCTTCCCTTGCAGGTCGGCGCTATGACAGTCATTCCTCTAGGCGCCAGATTACTCGGGCGCTCAAGCTTTCTACCCGCACGCTCCGCGAGCAGCATCATCGCGTGCCTATTTGAAATTGCACCAGGTGGAGGTTACCGCGTTTCACCGTAACTTAATACGCTCGTCTCTGTGGCCCTATTCCTCGCCTTATACCTTGCGGCTTTCGACGGACGGCCGTTAACCGTCACCCCGCTCTATGGAGTCCGGACCTTCCTCCCGCCAGCGCATTGCTGCGCCGGCCAGCGACTGTCTGGCCTGCTTCACCCGCCATTGTACCGCGCCGCAGCATGTTTCTGCAAAAAGGCCTGTGCGGGAACAATACCGCTCGCCGGGCCCCGCGTCGGGCTCCGGCCCGGGGGATTGTGTAATTCGGTGTCGCCATTTCAAAAGCCGGGCCAAATCGGCTCACATAGAATGAATGGGGCAAGCCGCCTGCATGCAGGTGCATGCACACCGCTTGCCCCATTTCTTTGCCACCCAACTAGAATATAAAGAGCCGAACATGACGCAACAACCCCGTACCGGCGGCCAGATCCTGGTCGATGCCCTGCAGATCCACGGTGTCGACACCGCTTTTGGCGTGCCTGGCGAAAGCTACCTCGACGTGCTCGACGCCCTGCACGACTCGGGCATCCGCTTCATCATCAACCGCCAGGAAGGCGGCGCCGCCTTCATGGCCGAAGCCTACGGCAAGCTGACGGGCAAGCCGGGCATCTGTTTCGTCACGCGCGGTCCGGGCGCCACCAACGCCTCGATCGGCGTGCACACGGCTTACCAGGACTCTACCCCGATGATCCTGTTCATCGGCCAGGTGGGCAACGATTTCGTCGACCGCGAAGCGTTCCAGGAAATCGACTACCGCCGCATGTACGGCCAGATGGCCAAGTGGGTGGCGCAGATCGACCGCGCCGAGCGCATCCCCGAATACCTGGCGCGCGCCTTCCAGGTCGCCACCAGCGGGCGTCCCGGCCCCGTCGTGCTGGCCCTGCCGGAAGACATGCTCATTTCCATGGCGACTGTCGCCGACACGCGCGCCTACCGGAGCGTGCAGGCGGCGCCGTCCGACGCCCAGCTGCAGCAGCTGCGCGCCATGCTGGCGACGGCGAAGCAGCCGCTGGTCTTGCTCGGCGGCACCACCTGGACGCCGCAAGCGTGCGCCGACCTGCAGCAGTTCGCGGAAAGCAACCACCTGCCCGTCGCCTGCGCCTTCCGCTTCCAGGACTTGCTCGACAATGCACACCCGAACTACATCGGCGACGTCGGCATCGGCATCAACCCGAAACTGGCCGCGCGCGTAAAAAATGCCGACCTGGTCATCGCCATCGGCCCGCGCCTGGGAGAAATGACGACGGGCGGCTACACCCTGTTCGACTCGCCCGTGCCGCGCCAGCACCTGGTGCACATCCATACGGACGCCGAGGAGCTGGGCAGCGTCTACCAGGCCGAGCTGATGATCAACAGCGGCATGCCGCAAGTGTGCGCCATGCTGGCCACCATGGCCCCCGTCGATGCTTCCGCCTGGAAACATACGCCCGCGGAAGCGAAGGCCGAGCTGGCCGCCTACCAGGAGCAGCCGCCCATCTTCCGCGATGGCCAGGCGCCGCTGGACCTGTGGCAGGTGACGCAGGAAATCATGGCGCAGGTGCCGGCCGACACCATCGTGACGAACGGCGCCGGCAATTACGCCTCGTGGGCGCACCGTTTTTATCGCTACGGCGGCATGCGCACGCAGCTGGCGCCGACGAACGGCGCCATGGGCTACGGCGTGCCGTCGGGCGTGGCGGCGAAGATCGTGCACCCGGAGCGCACCGTCATCACCTTCGCCGGCGATGGCGAATACATGATGAATGGCCAGGAACTGGCCACGGCCGTCCAATACCAGGCGGGCGTCGTCATCATCGTCTTCAATAACCAGATGTTCGGCACCATCCGCATGCACCAGGAACGCGATTACCCGGGCCGCGTGTCGGGCACGACCCTGCACAACCCCGATTTTGCGGCGCTGGCGCAGGCGTATGGCGCGCATGGCGAAGTGGTGAATACGACGGAAGAGTTCGCCCCTGCCCTGCAGCGGGCGCTGGCACACGCCAGGGCGCACAACTTGCCGGCCCTGATCGAACTGCGCTACGACGGCAACCTGATCACGCCGAACGCGACACTGGCGACGATCCGCGCGAATGCGGAAAAGGCGCAGGCGGCCAAATAAGCCCCTTGCAAGGCGAGAAATAACAAAGGCCCGGTCGATACCGGGCCTTTTTCATGCGCAAGTCACAATAACTCAGGCGGCAGGCGCTGGCGCGCTTTCCTGGGCCGGCGCCGCCTCGGCCGGCGCTTCCGGTACCGACGGGCATGGCGTGCAGTTTTTCAGGGGACGGCCGAAATCGCGCACGCGGCTCAGTTTCATCGGCATGCGCACGTTGCCGCCGCAATAATCACCTTCCAGGGTCAGGGTCTGCCCGTCTTTGGAAAACTTGCCGACGATGGTGCGTTCCTCGCTGTCGGCGCCGGCGATGGTGAAGTCGAAAGCGCCCGTGGCGGCGTCCAGGTTGACGTCGTTGGCCACGATAGGCCAGCTCAGGGCGCCTGCCGTGAATTCATAGATGACGGAATCGGCCTCGGCAAAGCGGTGCAGGGTGACGCGCTGGCCGCCGATTTCGCCGCTATCCTTTTGCAGGCACAGGTCCGAATAGACGGCCACGCCATAGCGCTCCAGTCCGGCCGGCTTCTTGCCCTTGACGGCGGCAACAGCGGCGCCCGTGGCGCCAGCGAACAGCAGCGCGGCCAGCATGGCGGCCAGGCGCGGCGAGGTGAATGAATACATGGCATTCCTTTACTTGGGTAACGGCGCCATTATAACTGGCGCCGCCAATGCAAAAACGCGCCGCCAGGACTAGCCTGGAGACGCGTTTCTTTGCTGGCAGCCATCCCCGGAGGGATGGCTGCAGCGGTACTAAGCTTCGCTTGCGCGAATATTAGAACGAGTGACGAACGCCAACGTTGAAGGCTTTGTCGCCCGTACCAACATTGCTGTTGTTACCAACGGTGTAGCCAGCGTTGTTTTTGTTCTTGATTTTAGCGTACGAAGCGTAGGTGCTGGTGCGCTTCGACAGAGCGTACGAGTAGCCCAGTGCCCATTGATCAGCATCAGCGTTAGCAGCGGTTTTGTCGTTCGTGCGGATGAACGAAGCCATTACGGTGCCAGCTGGGCCAACAGGTACGGTTGCGCCGACCAGGATGTTGTTGCTGTCGGTGCTGTAGCCAGCCGAAGTGTAGTTAAACGCGTTAACATTGCCGTTGTTGCGGATGGCGCTGTTTTGGCCTTTGTTTGCGCCGTATGCGATGTAAGCTTTAGCAACTGCGAAGTCGTAGTTAGCTGCAGCCAACCAGTTACGGCCGCTACCGGTTTCGGTCGTTGCGGTGTCGTTGCTGGTGTTGTTGTAAGCGATACGAGCGTTCAAAGGACCGTTCGAGTAGCCAGCCGACGCGCCGATTTTGCGGCCGATTTTGTTCGACTCAGCTTGCTCGCCGAAGGTGTAAGCCACGTCAGCGTCAAAGCCGTTGAAGTTTGGCGAGGTGTACAGCACGGTGTTGCTGGTGCGGGTGTTCGATGGGAACAGGTTCTTAGCGGAACCAGCGTAGCCAGCTGCGAATGGATCAGCAACTTTCGACAGGGTGTTGTACCAAGGGGTGTATTGACGACCCAGGGTCAGGGTACCGGTCGTTTTGCTGCTCAGACCAACGTAAGCTTGACGGTTGAACAAGCTGCCTGCAACGTCTTGTTGACCGTTGTCAACGCCGAAGCCCGATTCCAGAACGAACAGTGCCGACAGGCCGCTGCCCAGATCTTCGGTGCCTTTGAAGCCGATACGGGAAGCCGAAGCAATGCCGCTGTCCAGTTTGTTAACGTTGCCGTTAACACCGCCGCGCTCGCTGACGAAACCAGCGTCAACGGTACCGTAGATAACAACGCTCGATTGAGCTTGGGCTACGCCAGTGGCTGCTGCCAGAACTGCCAGGGTGATCAGAGTTTTTTTCATTGCGATTTCCTTTAATTTTTGAAGCAAAAAGTAATACAGCCTATGCATCTCGAGCTGCGCTCTAGCAGAGCGCTTTTTATGAGTGAGGGCAAGGTCTCCACCTGCCACATTGCTGTTCCGGTCAGAGGAACATTCATATCGGTATCGGCACGCTATTGCACCGATAAGCTTGAAGGCTGCATAACGACCGTTATTCGTGCGCCGGTTCGGTGCTCAAACGGCACCGGAAGCGGCACTATAACGACCGTTTCACATTCCATCAAGTTCCAACATGTTACTTCCGGTACCAGGCCGGGGGCTTTTTCAGGCATCCCGACCATCGCCAACCGTACTACGCGACAGAGCCAGTGCCCCTTGCCAACCAATGCATTGGCCTGATTGACCATTCCATCATAGCGCATGCCTAGTCGACACCCGTTGTATTAGTGCAACAGTATCAGGCGAGTGATTAAAACGTCAACATGCTTTACCCCTCATTTGCCCTCCAAGATTTACGCGACAAAGCGCACAATTTGTCAGGCGATAATGGATAAACGGGACGAAGCATACACGGCATCGGCAATGTTTGCTGCCGAATGCCCAAAAACGGGAATGCATGCGCCCATTTTTGGTGCGTTGCCGCATTATTCAGGGGCGTAGGCGCTATTTTCGACGTCGGCGCACGCGTCAAAAAAATAGGCAGAGTATCAACAAAATTACTGACTTTCCGGTAATTTAAATTGCTCACATAGAAATGTTTTCCATGTTTTTCAGACCACGCTTCCACCATCCGATTGGAACGGATGAGTACGACTCTTGCTTGCAAATTGCGCATCACTTGAAACAATTTCTTACAATGTTGCCTTCTCAATATTTTGATATTTTTGTGTCTAAAAAACGACACTTTGACCGAAATCAAGTTTTCAGCGGCCCCATTTCACATCTTTACTTTCTCTTTTTTGCATTTTTTTCTTAAAAGCATAGAGAAACAAGCTTTAACGCTGGCTTGCGCGCCGGAGCAGGCGCATGAAAGAGCCCAGCAACGGCAGTTTTTCATACAACTCTTCCGCCGCATCCCAATAATCGCGGTGCACGAGCACCCGTCCCTGCGCATCGAAGCGCACATGTGTGGCGCCGCGTATGCATTGTTCGCCAGATACCAGTCGTTTCATGCGGAAGCGAAACTCCCAGGTCAGAAAGGCTTGTTGCCCCTGCCCCAGGCTTTCCAGCACGACAAACCGGGGCGCATCAACCTGCACGAACATGTGCTCGAAGATAGCCAGAATGGCGGCATGCCCCTTCACCTCGTTGAACGGGTCCTTGAAATGGGCGTCCGGCGCGTACACGGCCCCCAGCTGGGCCAGGCTTTCCAGGCTCAGGTGCTCGTAAAATGCCACCAGACGCGCCAGCGCCTGTTCCACGCCTTCCGTGTCCAGCATGCTTGTGCTCATACGCCCGTCACCTTGCGGATCAGCCAGAAATAGGCGCGGTACGGCAACAGCCGCGCCAGGCGCAGGGTATTGGTAAAGCGTTTGGGAAAGTGGATGTGAAACTGCCCCCGCTCGATGCCATCGAGCATGGCGGCGGCCGCGTCCTGCGCCGTCATCAGGGCCGGCATGGTGAAATCGTTGTCCGCCGTCAAAGGCGTGGCGACAAAACCGGGGTTGATTTGATATACATCAATCCCGCGTGGATGCAGGTCCAGATACAGCGACTCCGTCAGATTGATCAGCGCGGCCTTGCTGGCGCCATATGCGAGCGCCTTGGGCAAGCCGCCATAGCCGGCCACCGAGGCGACGATGCCGATGCCGCCGCTGCCCTGGCGCAACAGCCACGGCAAGGCCTGCTCCAGGCAATTGAAGACGCCGCCCACATTCAGGGCCAGCAAGCCCTGCGCCGCCTCAAGGTCGAAGCTATCGGCGCGCATGGCCTGATAACCACCAGCGACCACCAGTATCAGGTCGATATGCGTCCACTGCCGCTGCAACTCTACGCAGACGGCCCGCAGCTGCGCGTGCTGGGTGATATCGAGCGGCAATGCCTGCGCCAGCGGCTGCCCCTCGCACAACTGCTCGAGGCTGGCGCGGTGACGCGCCGACAAGGCCACGCTGGCGCCCTGCTCCAGCAGCAGGGTGGCGCAGGCGGCGCCGATGCCGCTGGAAGCGCCGATGATCCACACGTGCTTGCCGGCCCAGCTGGTGATCTTGCGATTCATGGGGCCGCCTGCGGACGTTTGCTGAACGATAAAGTGACGGCGCCCAGGCTGAAGCCGAACTTGCTCATGGCGGCGCGGTTCAGCATGACCTTGTCATCCATCAGGAACATCCAATCCTCGAAGTCGACGTGGTAGACCGTGCCATCGACGGGCAGCGCCAGCACGTATTGCCAGCGCAAGGCATTGCCGGCCACTTCGCCGACGGCCTCGCCGATCACGTCGGGCGCCGTGCCGATGAAGCGCCCGGGCGCCGTCTTGCGCAAGGTCCATATGCGCCGTTGGCGGCTGCCGTCCGAATACGTGAAATCCTCGTCCAGGGTACCCGTCTCGCCCGCCCAACTGGCCCGCATCACGACGGTGAAGCGTTTCACGACCTTGCCGGAGCGGTCCTGGAAGATGCCGTGGGCGTCGAGCGTGCCGTTGAAGTACTGTTGCAGGTCCAGCTTGGGTGTTTCCTGCGCGTAAGTGGCGGGCGTGGGCGGCGTGGAACAGGCGGCCAGCGCCAGCAGCAAGGCGGCGGCCGTCATGCCGCGCCGGCAGCATTTCATCAGGTACATGGTCGGTACTCCCCGGGTTCACTATATATATGTTGTAGCGGCGCGCGCCACAGCAGCAGCGCCGCCAGCAGTTTCAAGGCGCAGGGCAGCAAGGCGTAGGCGGCAGCCAGGGCCGGCAAACCGCCGCTGCTGTTGCCAGGCACATAGCCGAGCCAGGCCAGCAGGGGCAAGGCGATGCCGGCCGCCAGCGCCAGGCTCATTTGCACGCCCCAGTTCCACCAGCCGAAATATGCCGCTTCGTGCCGCCCGGCATGGCCGGCCGTGCCGATCAACCCTGCCAGCAGGGCCGGCGGCAAGGCCAGGTCGGCGCCCAGCGCCAGGCCCGACAGCAGGCAGATGGCGGCAAAGCCCCAGGCGGCGCCCGCGCCCAGGCCATATGCCCAGACAAACACGGTCGCGGCCAGCAGCATGGCGCCGCCCCAGGCGCGCGCCTCGCCAAAGCGGCGCGCCAGGGCCACCCACACGGGCATCGAGGCGGCCGCCGCGCAAAAATAGACGATCAGGAACGGCCCCGCGTAATGGCCCAGGCGCAAGTAGTCGCCGGCAAAGAACAGGAACAGGGTGGCGGGAATGGCGGCCGCCACGCCATTGACGAGCAAAACAGAGAACAGCCAGCGGAACGCGCGCTGGCGAAACGGCAGCTTCCAGCCATTGCCGGGTAACGTTTCCCCGGCGCTGCGCAAGGCCGGACGCGGGGCGTGCGCCAGCAGCAGCGCCCCCGCCGCCAGCAAGCAGACGGCAAAGGCCAGCGACAAGCCGTCATAGCCGAGCACGGAAGTCAGCCCGGCCGCCAGGATCACGCCCAGCAAGCCGCAGCCTTCGCGCACGGCCGCCACCCGCGCCCGCTGCGTGGACGCCTGGGTGAGCGCCGCGCCCCAGCTCTGGTGCGCGATGCCGGCCAGGCCATAGGCCGTGTAGACGAGCAGCAAGGCTGCCAGGAACCAGGCCAGGGTAACCTCTTGCGGCATCGGCGGTGGATGGAACAGCGCGCCAAAGCCCAGCAGCAGCAAGGGCAGCGCGGCGCCGACAAGCATGGCATAACTGCGCCCGCCACGCGCCATCCAGGCGCCCAGGGCCGGATCGATGAAGGCGGCGGCGATGCGCGCCGCGAGTAGCACGGCGCCGATCTGCGCCAGATCAAGACTGCTGCGCTGCGCATAAAACGGCGCCACATAGATATAGATGGGCAGCGCCAGCATGGCCAGCGGCAAGCCGAACAGGCCGTAGCTGAACAAGGCCGGCAAGCTCAACACGCTGGCCCCGGCGTTCATGGCAGCGGCGCCGCATTCTGCAGCAAGGCCGCGCGCAGCTTGGGTGCCGTGGTCGACGGCGAGAGCCAGATGGCAAAAAACGCGCGCGCGAAATCGCCATCGCTCACGTCGGCCAGCACCTTGCCATCGAGATAAAAGCGCACGCCGGGCGCGATGCCGGCCCGGTAGACGCCCGCGATACGCTGCTCCTCTTTGACGTCAGGAAAGATGCGCTGCATGGTGAACAGCCAGGCCAGGCGCTGCTCCGGCGTGCCGGCGCCGATTTTCTGCATCTGTTCATAACTGGCTTCGGCGATCTTCTTGCCATCGAGCGAACGTGCGTAGCGCAATTCCAGCGCAAACGGCGCCGTTTCGGACGCCGCGCCCTGGTAGCCCTGCGGTCCTACCCACAGTTGTGCCCGATAAATACGCATGCCGAACCACGTGTATTCGCCCTCCCCCGCCAGCCGGGCCTCGGGCACGTCGGCAGCGACAAAGACAGGCGGCGCGGCCGCGGCGCCCAACATGGCCAATGACAGCACAACAGTGGCAAGCAAGCGGCGCATGGTCAGTCCTTCACCAGAGTAAATTGCATTACATCCGTGTTGTGCGCCTGGAAGGCGGCCTCGCAATACGCGAGGTAAAACTCCCAGGTCAGCAGGAAACGGCCATCGAAACCCTGCTTTTCCAGCGCCGTGCGCTGGGCCAGGAAGCTGGCGCGCCACTGGCGCAGGGTTTGCGCGTAATCGAGGCCAAAGCGGAAGGCGTCTTCCACGCGCAAGCCCCGCGCCTCGGCGGCGCGGCGGAACTCGGCCGGCGACGGCAGCATGCCGCCAGGAAAAATATACTGTTGAATGAAATCCGTGCTCTTGCTGTAGCGCTCGAACAAGTCGTCGGCGATGACGATGGTCTGGATGCAGGCGCGGCCGCCCGGCCTCAGGTTGCGGGCCACGCAGGCAAAGTAACTTGGCCAGTAGCTTTGCCCCACGGCTTCGAACATCTCGATCGAGGCGATGGCGTCGTACTGGCCGGCGCTGTCGCGGTAATCGCACAGCTGCAAGTCGGCCTGCCCTGCCAGCCCCGCGTCTTGCAGGCGCTGGCGCGCATACGCCAGCTGTTCGGTCGACAAGGTCAGGCCCGTCACGTGGGCGCCGTAATCGCGCGCTGCCGTTTCCGCAAAGCCGCCCCAGCCGCAGCCGATTTCCAGCACCTTGGCGCCTGGCCGCAGTTGCAGCTGATCGGCGATGCGCCGGTATTTCGCCCCTTGCGCCTGCTCCAGGCTGGCGCCTTCGGCAAACAGCGCACTCGAATACGTCATCGACGGATCCAGCCACAACTGATAAAAGGCATTGCCGATATCGTAATGGGCGTGGATATTCTTCTTGCTGCCGGCGCGCGAATTGCGGTTGAGCAAATGCCGCAGCTTGTAGACCAGGTTGCCCCACCAGTTGCCATAGATCAAGGACTCGATCTGCGCGCGGTTGCGTATCATCAGCTCGATCAAGCCCGGCAAATTGTCCGTGCGCCAGTCGCCGGCGATAAACGTTTCCGCAAAGCCGATATCGCCCGAGCGCAACACGGCGGAACACAGGCGCCAGTTGTGCAAGTCCAGGGTGACGGGGTGGCTGCCGTCGCCGTACAGCAAGATGCTGCCATCCGGCGTGCGCAGACGCAGGGCGCCATATTGTAATTTTTGCAGCAGGCGCACGATCATGCGCCCGGAAGCGGGCATATCCAGGTGCGTGTGGTCGGGCAAGTGCGCGGGACACGCGCTGCTGCGCGCATGCAGGCCGGTCGGCAGGGAGTCGGAGCTCATCGGGACACCTTTTCTTGTGGAGGGTGGGGTTTGCTGAAAAACGGCACGCGGCGCAGCCACAGGCGCAAGGCTTGCCAATGGATGCGCGCCATCACGCCGAACGTCATCAGCGGGTAGCGCAGCAGAGCCCAGGCGATGGCGCCATCGCGCAGCGTCTGCGCCGTACCGGACAAGCTCGTCTGCAAAACAGGACCGTCAAGGTCGTCATAATCGACCCGGGCCAGGTGGCGCTCGCCATCCTCTTCACTGTTGCGCAGGAAACGGAAGCGGTAATGCCCTTCCACCTTGCAAAATGGCGACACGTGGAAAATTTTTCTGGCCTGCAATTCGCTGCCATACGCGATGGGCCCGCCCTGCTCGAGCAGGTACAGGTGGCGCTCGCCGAAGGTATTGCGCACGTCGCAGACCACGGCGCGCAAGGCGCCATCCGTACGGTGGCAAAACCAGAAGCTGACGGGATTGAAAACATAGCCGAACATGCGCGGCATGGTTTGCAGCCAGATTTCGCCGCCCGCGTCAAGCACGCCTTGCTGGCGCAGCAAGCCATCGATCCACTCCAGCAGCGGCGTCGTGCCATCGCCATGGTCGCTGTCGCGGAAGGACAGCACATTGGCGCCGTTGCGCGAGATCAAGCGGGCAGGAAAATCGTGCGCGCCCAGGCTGCGCAAGGGCAGGCGCAGATAAAACATGCCGTAACTGAAAGCATGCGCGCGCGGACGCAGCCGCGCATGCCGCACCCGCCCCAGACACAGCTGGGGCTGCGGCGGCACGGACGGCGATGAATTACGCGGCATGGCCGAGCTCCGCCGCCGCCATGCCATTGAGTATTTGCGCCACGGCAAGGCCCGACTTCAAACCGTCTTCATGGAAACCATAGCCCGTCCAGGCGCCCGCAAACCACGTGTGCTGCGCGCCCTGGAAACCGGCCAGGCGCGCCTGGGCCGCAATGGCCGCGCCATCGAACACGGGGTGGGCATACGAAAACGCGTCGATGACCTTGGCCGGGTCCGGCTCGTCGAGCGGATTGAGCGAGACGATGACGGGTGTCGTAAACGGCAGCGGCTGCAGCTGGTTCAGCAAATAGTGCACGCATACCTGCGGCGATTCGCCCTCCTGCGCGGCCGGCCGGCCCTGGTAATTCCAGGCCGACCAGGCGCGGCGGCGCTGCGGCAGGCAAGACGCATCCGTATGCAGCACGGCCCGGTTCGGCTGGTAGCGCACGGCTTCAAGCACGGAGCGCTCGTCGTCACGGATGTCCGCCAGCAGGGCCAGCGACTGGTCGCTGTGGCAAGCGAGTACCACGTGATCGGCATGCTCGACGCCGGCCGCCGTATGCAGCTCGACCATGCGTGCGCCGTTGTGCCCCTGGCGCCGCACGGCCAGCACGGGACACGCCAGGCGCTGCTGCGCAATGCCTGCCAGCAGTTTTTCCACGTACACGCGCGCACCGCCGCGCACCGTACGCCATTGCGGCCGGTTGCTCACTTGCAGCAAGCCGTGGTTGTGGCAGAAACGGATGAAGGTGGCCAAGGGAAAGGCCAGCATCTGGCGCGCCGGGCACGACCAGATGCAGGCGGCCATGGGCAACAGATACCAGTGACGGAACTCGTCGCCATAATTGTGCAGATCAAGGAACTCGCCGAGCGACATGGCCGGCGCCGGCACGCTGGCCATGGCCAGGGCGCTGGCCTGGCGGTTGAAGCGCACGATATCGCGCAGCATGCGCAGGAAGGCGGGGCGCAACAGATTGCTGCGCTGCGTGAACACGGTATCGAAATTGGCGCCCGCCCATTCCAGCACGCGGGCATCGGACGAGGTGCCCAGCGGCATCTTCACGGAAAACGACATGTCGCTGTCGGCCGCCTCGACACCGAGTTCGTCAAACAGTTGCACCAGGTTCGGATAGGTGGCGTGGTTAAACACGAGGAAACCCGTGTCGACGCCATGCGTGACGCCATCGAGCGTGACATCGACCGTATGGCTGTGGCCGCCAAAATAGTCGCCCGCCTCGTACAAGGTCACGTCCTGGCCCGCCTGCGCCAGGCGATAGGCACACGACAAACCTGCAATTCCTGCTCCGACGACGGCAATTTTCATGAGTACACCTGTATTAAGTTTGTCCTGGACAAAACGAGCCTCATGGATAATCGATGAAATATTGATTTATGTCAATGAGCGCCCTCGGCCGTTCCACAACTTATACGTCGGCAATTTCCAATCGGATTCAGCTATTTGGTCCGGGGCGGCGGAAGGCGTAAAATGCACTCCACGTTCTTTTTGGCATGCGAGCAAGCCCCTGGTATGGATACTGACCTGCAACCTACTTCCGCCTTCAGCATCAGCGATGTCGAGCGCGATACCGGGCTGGCCAAGGAAACCTTGCGTGTCTGGGAGCGCCGCTACGCTTTTCCCCAGCCTCAGCGCGACGCCTTTGGCGAGCGCAGCTACCCGGCCGAGCAAGTGCAGAAGTTGCGCATGGTCAAGCGCCTGCTGGACCTCGGCTTTCGTCCGGGAAAAATCATGCAGCACAGCACCGTGCAACTGCAGCAGCTGGCCAGCGCCGGCAGTGCGGCGCCGTCAACGCCGCCTCCGCAGCTCGAACACTACCTGTCGCTGTGCCACGGCCACCAGATGGCGGAACTGGGGGACGCCCTGCGCCAGGCGCTGGCCGTGCTGGGCTTGAAAGCGTTCACCATCGACGTGATCGCCCCCCTGACGGGCATGGTGGGCGAGGCGTGGGCTTGCGGCGACCTGGCCGTGTATGAAGAGCATCTGTATAGCGAAACCTTGCAAACGGTGATGCGCCACGCCATCTTTTCCCTGCCGCAGGCAAGCAGCCCATCGACGCGCACGCCACGCATCGTGCTCAGTACCTTGCCGCAGGAGCGTCATGGCCTGGGGCTGCTGATGGCCGAGGCGCTGTGCGCGGCGGCCGGCGCCCATTGCATGTCGCTGGGAGTGGAAACGCCGCTGACGGACATCGTCGCGGCCGCGCGCGCGCAGCGGGCCGATATCGTGGCGCTGTCGTTTTCCAGCGCCAGCAAGCAGCGGCAGACGCGCGACAGCCTGCAGCAACTGCATGCGAACTTGCCGCCAAGCATGGAATTGTGGGCAGGGGGACGCAGTCCCGTGCTGTACAAGCAGCCCCCTTCTTTCCTGCATGTGCTGGACTTGCGGCAAGTCGACGAAAGCATCGCCGACTGGCGCCGCCGCCACCAGGCGCTGGCCCTGCAAACGCATTGAACCCGTTGAAAAGCGCGGCAACTGCGGCGATCTCCGTGGATAGGCACGCAATGTTGCCAATCGAACAGTAAAGCATGAAGGGCCGGGCGCGCTCTGGTAGAATAGCCCGTAACACAGTGTCCGGCGCCGCCGGGCCTTAGGTCAGCACCCGCCACCACACATCCATGTTTAGTTTCTTCAAGAAAAAACCCATCGCTCCCGAGGCCACACCAGCCGAGCCCCTCGTCCTTCCCGCCACGCCGCCCGCACCGCAGCCAGCCGCTACGCCCCTGAGCGGCGCGCCGGCCGAGCTCGTGCCCGTGGTCGTGGCCGCCGAACCCGAGAAAAAATCGTGGATGACGCGCCTGAAGGCGGGCCTGTCGAAAACCTCGAACACCTTGTCCGTGCTGTTCGTCGGCGCGAAGATCGACGACGCCCTGTACGAAGAGCTGGAAGCGGCGCTGCTGATGTCCGACGCCGGCATCGACGCCACCGAATTCCTGCTCACGGAATTGAAGAAAAAGGTCAAGGAAGACAAGCTGCTCGACGCAGCCGCCGTCAAGGCCGCGCTGAAAGTGCTGCTGATCGAGCTCCTGAGCCCGCTGGAAAAGCGCTTCGAGCTGGGCCGCCACAAGCCGCTGGTGATGATGATTTCCGGCGTCAATGGCGCCGGCAAGACCACCACCATCGGCAAGCTGGCCAAGCACATGCAGTCGAACAACCAGTCCGTGCTGCTGGCCGCGGGCGACACCTTCCGCGCCGCCGCGCGCGAGCAGTTGATGGTCTGGGGCGAGCGCAACAACGTTACCGTGATTTCGCAAGAATCGGGCGACCCGGCCGCCGTGGCCTACGACTCCGTGCAATCGGCGAAGGCGCGCGGCATCGACGTGGTCATGGTCGACACGGCCGGCCGCCTGCCGACCCAGTTGCACTTGATGGAAGAATTGAAGAAAATCAAGCGCGTGATCGGCAAGGGCATGGAGGGCGCGCCGCATGAAACCCTGCTCGTCATCGACGGCAACACGGGTCAGAACGCCCTCACGCAAGTGAAGGCCTTCGACGATGCCCTGCAGTTGAGCGGCCTGGTGATCACCAAGCTGGACGGTACCGCCAAGGGCGGGGTTCTGGCGGCGATTGCCCGCGTGCGCCCCGTGCCCGTGTATTTCATCGGCATCGGTGAGAAAATTGAAGACTTGCAGCCCTTCGTGGCTGCCGAATTTGTCGAAGCGCTGCTCGGATAAGCCTATACATGATTGAATTTCAGCACGTCTCCAAGCAATACTCCCCCGACGCCGTGGCGCTCAGCGACATTTCGCTCAGTATTGCCAAGGGCGAGCTGGTCTTCCTGGCCGGCCCGTCCGGCGCCGGCAAGTCCACCTTGCTGAAAATGATCGCCGCCATGGAACGCCCCACGTCGGGCAAGCTGATCGTCAATGGCCAAGACATGGCGAAGATCAAGCCGGCCGGCGTGCCGTTTTTGCGCCGTAACATGGGCCTGATCTTCCAGCAACAAAAACTGCTGAACGACCGCTCCATCCTGGCCAACGTCATGCTGCCGCTGCTCGTCGTCGGCGCGCATAAAGTTGCCGCCGAGCAGCGCGCGCGCGCCGCGCTCGACAAGGTGGGATTGCTGGACCGCGCCATGGCGCGTCCGCTGTCGCTGTCGGGCGGCGAGCAGCAGCGCGTATCGATCGCGCGCGCCATCGTCAACCGGCCGCAGATCATCCTGGCCGACGAACCGACGGCCAACCTGGACCGCGCCAGCGCCAACAAGGTGCTCGACGCCCTCAAAGCATTCCACTCGGTGGGCGTGACTTGCCTCATTTCCAGCCATGACGAACAGATGCTCGACGCCGCCGCCCGCGTGATCCACCTGAAGAACGGCCAGCTGGTCGCCATCGACAAGGCCACGCAGGCGCCCGTCTTCGCCCCGCCCGATCCCGACTTTGCGCCCGCTCCCGACCAGGACGACGCGCAGGGAGAACAGGCATGAGAGGCTGGTTCCGTCAACACCGCTTCGCGCTCGGTTCGGCGCTGATTCACTTGCGCAAGTCGCCAGGCGGCTTCCTGTTGAACGTGCTCGTCGTCGCCATCGCCCTGTCGCTGCCGTTCGCCGGCTTGACCATGCTCGACAATGTGCGCCCCATGTCGGAGCAAATGTCCGTCGACCCGGAAATCAGCGTCTTCCTGAAGATCGACACGCCGCGCGAACAAGCCGTGGCCCTGGCCAGCGCCATGCGCAAGATCGTCGGCGAGCAAAAGGCGAAGATCGTCTTCATCCCGCGCGAACAGGCGCTCGATACGCTGAAGAACAAGAACGGCCTGGCCGACGTACTGAGCACCCTGGGCGACAATCCCCTGCCCGACAGCTATGTGCTGAAACTCGACGCCTTCAGCAGCGCCAGCGAAGCGCAGGATGTCGATGCCGTGGCGGAACAGTTGCGCCACCTGCCGGGCGTGGAATCGGCGCAAGTCGATTCGGCCTGGGTCAAGCGTCTGGCGGCCCTGCTGGGCGTGCTGCGCCTGGTGCTGCTGCTGCTGGCCATCACCCTGGGCGTGGCCGTCATCGCCGTGGTCTTCAATACCATCCGCCTGCAAGTGATGCAGCAGCGCGATGAAATCAGCATCTCGAAACTGATCGGCGCCACCGACACTTTCATCCACCGCCCCTTCTATTACACGGGCGCCCTGCTGGGCCTGTGCGCCGGTGCGCTGGCGCTGGGCGCCGTGGCGCTGGCCTTGCAGCCGCTCAATACCGCGATTGCCGAGTTTGCACGCCTGTATGCGTCCGAATTCCAGCTGGTGCCGCTGGCGCCGCTGCCGATGGCAGGCTTGCTGGCCGTCAGCGCCGGCCTCGGCCTGATCGGCGCCTTCCTCTGCGTACAGCGCCACCTGGCGCGCCTGAACTGACCTTCCTTTCCATGGCGGCGCTCCTGGCGCCGCCATGCGCCTCGCCATCCCCATCTGCTGTTATCTTGATATTTAGCAAGTATTCTTAAGGCTCGCTTCAGCCAGAGGCCGTAGACTGGCCATGTTGTCGTAAAGCGCTATCTCGCGCTGTTCAGAGATATATATCAAGCATTAAATCACCATAGCATTTAGGCTATCAGAACGATTAAATGTGCTGATTGGCACTCTCAGGCAGAGAGTGCTAATATAGGGACATACCAACAGCAGAACCGCCATGGACGCCAGATGAAGATGGTGCCGCGATCTGCAAAGTGCAAGACCGAATACGCAAAACAGAACAGACAATCGGGCCACGTCGTGTGATGTGGCCAACTGGAACAAAGCAAGACTACGAGGGAGAAAACATGACTATGATGTCCGCAACATCCGCATTGGTTCCGACCAAAAGTAATGCGCTGGGCCTCGGGTTCACTGGCAATCTGGGCAATATCGACGCCTATATTTCGGCCGTGAACCGTCTGCCCATGTTGACCCACGACGAAGAAATTTCGCTGGCGAAACGCCTGCGCGAAAAAAATGACCTGGCCGCCGCGCAAGAGCTGGTGCTGTCGCACCTGCGCCTGGTGGTCTCGATTGCCCGCGGCTATCTGGGCTATGGCTTGCCGCATGCCGACCTGATTCAGGAAGGCAATATCGGCTTGATGAAAGCCGTGAAACGTTTCGATCCGGACCAGGGCGTGCGCCTGGTGTCGTACGCCATGCACTGGGTGAAAGCCGAGATGCATGAGTACATCCTGAAAAACTGGCGCCTGGTCAAGGTCGCGACGACGAAGGCACAGCGCAAGCTGTTCTTCAATCTGCGCAGCCACAAGACGGGCCTCGATGCGATGACGCCGAAGCAGATCGATGCGCTGGCCAAGCTGCTCGACGTGAAGCGCGAAGAAGTGATCGAAATGGAAACGCGCTTGAGCGGCCGCGACATCGCGCTGGAATCGCCGACCGACGATGAAGACGACAAGTTTTCGCCGATCGCCTACCTGTCGTCGGAGCAAAGCGAGCCGACCAAGGTGCTGGAAGCGGAACAAGTGACGCGCCTGCAATCGGAAGGTCTGGAAACGGCCTTGTCGAAGCTGGACGCCCGTTCGCGCCGCATCATCGAAGCGCGCTGGCTGGCCAACGACGACGGCTCCGGTGCCACGCTGCACGCGCTGGCGGAAGAGTTCGGCGTATCGGCCGAGCGCATCCGCCAGATCGAAGTGGCGGCGCTGAAGAAAATGAAGGGCGCCCTGGCGGCCTACGTGTAATCGAAAGCAATGCCGCAATGCAAAAGGCGCCGCAAGGCGCCTTTTAGTTTTATAAATGATATTTATCAACAGATAAACATTGTCAGCCCTTATGCTGCAGCCAAGCCCTTGGTGATCAGCTCGGCGACCAATTCATTCAGATCCACGCCGCGCTCCTTGGCCAGGGTCTGCAATTGCAACACCAGATCGCTGTTCAGCTTGACGGCGAACGGCACCAGGCCCAGCGCCTGATCGCGCTTGCGCTGCTCGCGGCGGTCGACGACCACCGCTTCCTTACCGAATGCACCGGCGCCGGGAACATTCATCTTTCCCATCAGTTTCTTGGCATCGCTTTTGGCCAGGTCGGTTTTTTTCATGGTTGTTTCCTGATTTTCAAAACAGCCATTCTACGCAGTAATCGGCGCGCCGCGTGGCCGACGCGTCAATTCATCGGCAGCGCGCCAATAGTGCGCCAGAAAAATATCATTTTGTTATTATCATTTTCATCCCACGCGTGGACGCCACGCCGGCCGGGACGCTCCACCTGAAAGGAAAAACATGCACTATCTACATCAATCGTACCGAACGTGGTTGTTACCCCTGTTCATCGCCTGCCTGGCCGTGCTGGCGGGCTGCGGCGCGGCTGGCAGCGCCGGCGACGCGGAAAACACGCCGCGCAGCGTCACCCACGTGCTCTCGCCGGGCGAACAGGTCGCCATCACGGCCACCGATACCCTGAAACTCGAGCGCGTCAACGACAGCCGCTGCCGCAAGGGCGCCGTGTGCGTGTGGAAAGGCTACGTCAGCTACAGTTTCAGTTTGCTCAACAGCGCGGGCGCCACCGACATCGTCTTGTCCGAGTCCATGCCCGGCGCCGCCAGCTCCGTGACCGTCAACCACCTGACGTTCACCCTGCTCGACGTCGACCCGGCCACGCCGCCCGCCCTGGACGCGGCCGCGCCCACCTACCGGGTCAAGGTCAAGATTACGCAGGGCGCGCTGCCCCGCTAAATACCGTGGCGGCGCTGGCTGTCGGCAGGCGCCTGCTGGCGCTCCAGCATGCCGTAATCGCGCACCACGCCGGCGATGCGCAACCGGTAGTCGTCGAACACACCGTGCCTGCCCGCCGATTGCGCCGCGCGGTGCGCTTCCAGCTGCCGCCACTGCGCCAGTGCCGCTTCGTCGCGAAAGAAAGACAGCGACAGCAGTTTGCCAGGCTCGCTCAGGCTGCTGAAGCGCTCGATGGAAATGAATCCATCGACTTCAGCGAGCAAGGGACGCAGCGCGGCGGCCAGGTCCAGATACTGCTGGCGTCCTTCGGCGCTGGGCCAGACTTCGAAAATCACGGCAATCATGCTATTTCTCCATTGCTGAAGACGGGGATGCGGGCGTTCAGCGAAGGCCGGTACGACCAGGCCAGCGGCATGTCTTCCAGCCCGTCGGCCCATGCCTGCAGGCATGCCGTGGCAATCGTCTGTGCGATGGACTGGCCCGGACAGGCGTGGCGGCCATGGCCAAAACCCGACTCCGCCTGGCCGGCGCTGGCCAGCACGACGACGATCGTCTGCCCGGCCGGTATGCACACGCCGGGCAATTCCACGGCATCGGCCGTGTAGCGGCGCGTGTTATGGATGGCGGGGTCATGCCGGCTGACCTCGCGCAGCAAAGCCGGCCATCGCTGGGGTGCGGCGCGCAGTTGCGCGAACAACTGCGGCTGCGTGCACAAAGCGACCGTGGCATTGCCCAGCAGACCTGCCGTGGCGTCACACGTCTGCGACAGCAAGCCCACAAGGTTGGCCAGCACGCCGCCAGACGCCTGCCAGCCGACGGCATCCGCCCCGCTCACGATGTCGTGCAGCAAGCTGCCGGGCAAGGCATCCGCCTCGCGCAGCAATACGGTAAAACCGTGCAGCAAGGCGTCGGCCGCTTGCTGCGCGCCGGCCAGTTGTTCTCCATTGCTCAGCGGCGACAAACAGGCGACAAAGTCGCGCGTCCAGGCGGCCAGCGCCGGCCATTGCGCTGGCGCAAAGCCCAGCAAGTCCGCCATGGCGAACAGGGGCAGCTCAAAAATCGCCTCGTTCAGCTGCGCGGCGCTGCCGGGAACGCGGTCGCCGGCAAACTGCATCACCCGTCCGTGCAGGCGAGCCAGGTCCACCTGGCCCAGCGCGCGCGCCAGCACCTGTTTCGGCACGGCATGCCGCTCGCCGTCGTTCATGCGCACCAGTTCGGCAAAGATGGCGCCGCACGGCGTGCCTGCCAGGTTGAGCGGCACGGCCTGCCCCGGCGGGCGCACGCGGCAAGCGGGATGCTCGAGCACGGCCCGCACGCCGGCCGCGCCCGTTGCCAGCCAGCAATCGAGCGACGCCTCGAAACGCAGCGGCGGGCCTTCCGCCAGGCGGCGATAGTAGCCATACGGTGCCGCGTGGGTGACGGCGGAAAAAGGGTCGGTGGGGGCGATAACAACGTCGGCGAGCGGCATGCGCATTCCATTGCAGTGATGTGGGGACACGAGTATGCTGCCCCTTCCACCACAACACTTCGCCCACGGACGAATCATGGATGACAAACTTCCCTCGGCCGACATGGGCCTGGCGCAACTGGCCGGCGCCATCGCCGAACCGGCCCGCGCGCGCATGCTGTGCAGCCTGCTCGATGGCCATGCGCGCACGGCCACGGAACTGGCCACCTTGGCCGAGGTAGGCGCCTCGACGGCCAGCGCCCATCTGGCGCGCTTGCGCGACGACGGTTTGCTGTCGATGCTGGCGCAGGGCAAGCACCGCTACTACCGTCTGGCCAGTACGGAGGTGGCGCGGGCGCTGGAAGCGCTGCTGGTGGTGGCCGGCGTGCCAGCAACGCCGTTTACACCCTCCACGCCGGACCGCTTGCGCCATGCGCGCACCTGCTACGACCACATGGCCGGCACGGTCGCCGTCGCCATGCACGACCAGTTGCACGCGCAAGGCTGGCTGCTCGACGATGATGGCGAAGGCGAATATTGCCTGTCGGAAGCGGGTGCGGCCGGCATGGCGGCGCTGGGCATCGACGTGCCGCAATTGCAGCGCCAGCGCCGCCGCTTCGCCTGTGCCTGCCTGGACTGGAGCGAACGGCGCGCCCATTTGGGCGGGGCGCTGGGGGCGGCCCTGCTGCAGCTGGCCCTGCGCCGGCGCTGGGCCGAGCGCGAACTCGACAGCCGTGCCCTGCGCCTCACGCCCGATGGCGAGCGGCGCCTGCTGGCCGCCCTGGGGGCACCATGATCAGCTTCGAAGGTTTGTCCAAACAGTACGGCACGTTCGAGGCCGTCAAGCCGCTGACCTTACAAGTGGGCAAAGGAGAGGTCTTCGGCTTCCTGGGCCCGAATGGGGCCGGTAAAACCACCACCATCCGCATGCTGATGGGCATCCTCGTGCCCAGCAGCGGGCGCGTGCTGATCGATGGCCTCGATTGCCACCGCGATGGCGCCGCCGTCAAGCGCAAGGTGGGCTATCTGCCCGACAATCCCATCTTCTACGATTATTTGCGAGGACGTGAAATCCTGCAATTCGTGGCCGAAATGCATGGCTATCCACGCGCCGAGGCGGCCACGCGCACGGCGCGTCTGCTGACGGAATTCGGCCTGGACGAGGCGAGCGAGGATTTCGCCGTCAATTATTCGCTGGGCATGAAGAAAAAGCTGGGCCTCGCGTGCGCGCTGATCCACGATCCCGCCGTGCTGATCCTCGATGAACCGATCAACGGCCTCGACCCGCGCGCGTCGCGCGACGTGCAGGAACGCCTGCTGCGCATCGCCGCGGCCGGCACCACCATTTTTGTTTCCACGCATTTGCTCGACATGGCGCAAAAACTGTGCAGCCGGGTTGCCATCATCCACCGTGGCGCCCTGGTCGCCACGGGCAGCCTGGACGAGATCCGCCAGCAGCTGTCCAGCGACGGCAGCCTGGAAGACCTCTTTTTGCAACTCACCGACGAAACCGCATGACACCGGCGCCGCCCACCGCCTGGCGCGCCGTCTGGTTGCTGACCCGATTGCGCCTGCAGCGCCTGCTCAACGTCAGCGGCAAGGGCTTGGCGTTCCATCGGGGAGGCAAGAGCCGACCCGCCACGCCAGGAAAGAAACGAGGGCGATGGCTGCTGGGCGCGCTGCTGGTCTTGCCCATGCTATTTGCCTCCGGCAATATCGCCCGCCACAACCTGCTGAACATGCATTGCCTGCTCGACCAGGTGACCGTTTGCCAGGCCAAGGGCAGCCTGCAGGCAGGCGAGCGCGTGATGGCGCCCGTCATCGCCCACTTGATCGAGCAACCGTTCAGTGCGGCGCTGGCGGGCGCCCTGACCTTGCAATTGGCGCTGCTGTGGCTGGTGAGCCTGCTGCTGCCGCTGGGCATGGGAGAACTGTCGAAGCCGGACTGGGACCTGGAATGGCTGGTCACCCTGCCCGTCGACAAGGGCACCCTGCTGTGGGCGCGCGTGCTCGAACGCACGCTGGTCAACCCGCTCGGCCTGCTGGTGCTGTGGCCCGGCACCACCATGATCGCCTGGTATTCGGGCCAGGACTGGTTTTCGCCGCTGTCGGGGCTGTTTGCCTGCCTGCTCCTGCTGGCCCTGGCGGCCATGTTGCGTACCCTGATCGACACGGGCTTGCGCCTGTCGCTCAGTCCTGCGCAGCTGGGCAACTTGCAGGCCCTGCTGTCGGTGGCCGGCCTGTTTCCCATGTATATGGGCATGTCGTTCGGCATGGGTACGGGCGGCTTTGCCCACGCGTGGGCGGCGGCCATGCCGGCCTGGACCGGCTGGACGCCGCCGGGCCTGCTGGTGAGTTTGCTCAATGCCCAAGGTGCGGCAGCAGCCTTGCCGGCCGTCCTGCTGCTGGCGCAATGCCTGTGCTTGATGCAGCTGGGCATGGCCCTGCTGCGCCGCCAGCTGCGCCACGGCGTGGTGGGCGCGGGCCAGCGCGAGGCCGGCCGCAAGCGCTCCCCTGCGAACCAGTCCGCTGGCAAGTGGCGCGCCCGCCCCGGCACGGTGATCCAGCGCCGCGAGCTGACTTTGCTGCTGCGCGACCGCAATTTTCTCGTGCAAACCCTGTTGCTGCCCTTGCTGATCCTCGGTGGCCAGGCCCTGTTCTCGGGCCAGGCACGCGACCTGCACGAGCTGCTGTCCAGCCCCGTCTTGCTGGCCTCTACCGGCTTTTTCCTCGGCACTTATGTGCTGATGATGTCGGCCTTCCAGACCCTCAACAAGGAAGGCGGCGCGCTGTGGCTGCTGTACACGTTTCCCGTCGCCGTCGACCAGGCGCTGCGGCAAAAAGCCCAGCTGTGGGCCGCGCTGGCCCTGCTCTACCCCTTGATCCTGTTCAGCGCGGCGCTGGCCTGGCAAGACGCCTGGCGGTGGGACATGGCGGGTTTGATGCTGCTGGCCCTGGCCGGTATCCCCCTGTACTCGGCGATCGCCGTGGCGCTGGGCGTGTTTGCCAGCGATCCGCTGGCCACCGAGGCGGCGGTAAAGATACGGCCCGCCTACACGTATCTATACCTGCTGCTGACCGGCCTGTACATCGCCGCGCTGGCGGCCGGCAGCCTGGCGCAGCAACTGGTGTTTGTCGTGCTGACGGCGGCGCTGGCCGTGGCCCTGTGGCAAAAAGCACGCGATGCGCTGCCCTACCTGCTCGACCCGTCCGCCTCGCCGCCGGCCAGGGTCACGGCAGCCGACGGCCTGATCGCCGCCATGCTGTTTTTTATTCTGCAAATCCTGCTGTTGATCCTGCTCAAGGACAAGGTGGCTGGCGTGCTCACGTATGTGCTGCTGCGCCTGGTCTACTGGCGCAGCAAGACGGCCGGCGTGCCGCGCATGGCACGAGGCCGGCACCCCTGGCGCTGGGGTACGGCAGGCGCGGCCGTATCGGCTCTCTGCGGCATCGCCTGCACGCTCGTGCTGCAAGCACCTGCGGCGGCAGTGGGCGACAGTTCGTGGGACAGCCTGTGGCTGCTGGCTCTGGGCGTGCTGGCCGCGCCCCTGTGCGAGGAATTCATTTTCCGCGGCTTGCTGCAGGGCGGCTTGCGCCGTTCGCTGCCGGCCTGGCAAGCGATCGCCATCGGCGCGACCTTCTTCGCCATCGTCCATCCGCCCGTGTCGATGCTGCCTGCCTTCGTGCTGGGCCTGTGCGCGGGCCTCGCGTACGAACGCAGCGGCGCGCTGTTGGCGCCCATACTGGTACACGCGGGCTACAACGCCGCCCTCCTCGCATATCAGCTGCATGCTTAATCACCAGCAAGTTTGCTAGAATCGCACACGTTTCCGTCCGTATCCCAACCAATGACTACGCACAGATCACGCATGAAGCCACGCTTGTTCGCACCATTTATCCTCGTTGCGCTGCTGAGCGGCTGCACGGTACTCGCCCTGCGCCCCAACAGCGGCGTGGAAAACCGCACGTTCACCGTGCAGGAAGCCCCGCGCCTGCGCATCGACGCGCCCAAGGCGCGCATCCAGCAGCCCATGCCCAACGACCACTTCATCGGCATCGCCCTGTCCGGCGGGGGCAGCCGCGCAGCCAATTTCTCGGCCGCCTCGCTGGAGCAGCTGGAAGAGTTCGGCCTCGTCAGCGGCGCCTCGGCCATCTCCGGCGTGTCCGGCGGCGCCATCGCGGGCGGCTACTATGCGCTGCATGGCAAGCAGACGGATTGGCCTTTGCTGCGCAGCAAGCTGAAAACGGATTTCTTCGGCCAGACCATTTTGAAACCTGCCAACCTGACGACGATGTTGTTGACGAACAAGACGCGCACCTCGTTCCTGTCCGACGTATTCGACGATGTGCTGTACGACAAGAAAACCTACGAGGACTTGCCGCACGATGGCCCCATCTTCCTGGCCAACGCGACGGACGCCACCGATGGCGGCAAGCGCGTGGTGTTTTCTTATGAGTATTTTTACGGCACCCTGCATTCGCCGATCCAGGATATCCGCCTGGCAACGGCCGTGGCCACCTCGGCCGCCTTTCCCGGCGTGTTCGATTCCGTCACCTTCGAGCGTTTCCGTCCGAAAAATACGTTCGTGCCGGAGCTCGGTTCCGAGTCGCGCGAATCGCCGTCCTACGTGCACCTGTTCGATGGCGGCGCGGCCGACAACCTGGGCGTGGAAACCCTGTGGGACGTGGCCCTGACGCAGCTGTACGGCAACGACATGGCCGTCGTGCCGCCGCGCCTGAACAGCAAGCCCTTCATCCTCATTTCCATCGACGCCAACGCGCCCAATTCCAGCGCCGTCTTCGAAAAGATGTCGGACGAGCGCCAGCCGCTGGACCGCATCTTCAACAAGAATATCTACGACGCCGTCGATGCCCTGTTTTCGCGCCAGCGCAAGGAAAACCTCGTCAAGATGGGCTTTGGGCAAGCCCGCTTCGATACCATCACGCATGAAAACTTTGGCGACCTGAGCCAGAAATTCGTCAAGGGCAAGCGCACCTCGGCCTTTGCCATTCCCGTGCTGTGCCGTCCCCACCTGGGCCAGTACCGCTGCGAAGTCGATGCGGCCGATCCCCTGCCCGGCCAGATCCGCACGCGCCTCGAAGGCTTTGCCTGGCATATTTCCATCGACCAGATCGCCTCGCTGGCGCTGCGCCTGTCCAGCGGCGACGCCCAAGTCGACAGTGCCCGCAAGGAAGAGCGCGCCGCCCTCGTCAAGCTGCAACGCCTGGCCACGCAGACGAAAACCCATCTGAAACTGACGGGGCCGGAAAACTGCAGCCCGGACGTCTTGCAATCGGCGCTGTACAGCGCCGCGCGCGTGCTGATCCTCGACGACGAGGAATCGCGCTTCGCCCTGTGCGACTACATGCTGGCGGGCAAACTGATCAATGACGACACGGTCTGCAAGCAGCGCTACGTGCACGCCGTGCCCCGCTTCGCCATCGAGAGCGAAGATTTGCAATACCGCAACTTGAGTTCAGACGGCAATTCCGTGAACGTGCCGATACGCTGCAAGAAGTGAGCTGCCTGGCACGACAAGGGTAACTCTTGATTGTAATCAAGACAGCCATGACGTCGACGAAGAAGAATGCACTGTACGGCTGTTGCGGGGGATAAACCCATGCACCGCAGCCGCCTGGTCACCATTCATCGTGAAGGATAGCCCATGTTTTGCACGGCATGCGGGACGCAGCAAGCGGAAGGCAAGACGCACTTTTGCGCCAACTGTGGCGCGCGCAGTGACGCCGCCGAGGCACTGCCTGCCGGTGTGGCTGGCTGGAGCTGGGGTGCCTTCCTGCTGAACTGGATATGGGCGATCGGCAACCGCACGTGGATAGGCTTACTCGCACTGATCCCCTACGTTGGCATCGGGATTGCCATCTGGCTGGGCATCAAAGGCCGTGAGATGGCCTGGAAAAATGGAGAATGGCAAAGTGTTGAACACTTCAACCTGGTACAACGAAAGTGGTCGCAATGGGGCATCGGTCTTACGCTAGTCATCGGCGTGATCAGCCTGTTGCTGTCTTTCGCCTTACTCGTATCGTGGTCGAAAGACATGAAGCGCGTTGACGCCAGCACCGTCGACACCCTGCTGGCGGCAGCGGAAACGTCCTCGCAAGAGGCCGCACAAGCGGCAATATGCCCAGCCGAAAGCGATGAGTAGCGCCTCGCACGCGCACAAAAAAGCCCGCACGATCGCTCGTACGGGCTTTAGCGCAAGGATTCCTGGCGCCCGGTTGATTTAGATCAATCGACCTTAAATCAAGCGACTACGCCTGCGCATGTAGCTGCGGCTTAACGCACCTTCCAGTTCCTGCTCCGTTTTATGCTGGTTCACCGTGTACAGGGCCCACAGGGCCGCCGGCGCCCAGCCGATCACAGTGCACTGCAAGATCAAGGCGGCGGCACCGGCCAGCGGGCGCCCCAGCATGAAAAACGTGAGACACGGAAGTAGCAAGGCTATCAGCAATCGCATCACGACATACTCTCCTTCAAAATAGAGCAGCGGACAAGGGCCGGTATCCGGTCCGTCCCCCGCCCGCTGCGTACTGCTCCTTATAGATGCACTGAGATTTGCGGCATCAGGTCGTCAAACGTGCGACCGTTGCCGTTTTCTCCGATGGCGTGCATCTTCCATTCGCCGTTATGGCGGTACAGCTTGGCCATGATCTGTGCCGTGTGGGAACCTTGCACAGACAGGTTGAAACGCGCGACTTCCTGGTTATTGCTGGCATTCAAGATGCGGCAATAGGCGTTTTCCACCTGCGAGAAGTTCTGGCCAGTAAAGCTGTTGACGGTGAAGACCAGGCTTTTCACGTGCGCCGGCACCTTCGACAGATCGACATTGATCTGTTCGTCGTCGCCATCGCCCGCGCCCGTGCGGTTGTCGCCCGTGTGGACAATGCTGCCGTCCTTGCTTTTCAGCTGGCGGAACCAGACGATGTCGGACGTGCCCTTGTTTTCATCGAACATGATGCACGAGGCGTCCAGGTCGACGGCTTCCGTCTTCGAACCGAAACCGAGGAAACCCTTGGTCTTGGCCGCATCCCAGCCCAGGCCCATGGTGATACGGGTCAGGGTGGTACCAGCTTCTTTGTCCAGAGAAATCTTCTGGCCCTTGCTCAAATTGACAGACATACGCATAGCTCCTGTTTGCTTGGTTACATCAAATATTAGTTACGCCGGCTTGCTTTGGGTCCAGGCGAGGAAGGCCGCGCGGTTGCGCGAGCACACGAGGATTTTTCCCGTGCCTGAAAACTTCAGCACCATGCCTTCGCCGCTGGTCTGGCTATTGATCAAATTGCCCAGAAAGCCGCCGCTGCTGCCGGTCGTGATGGAAATTTCGTATTGCAGGCGGTTGTCCCAGCATACGACGTGCGAATTGTCGATCACCACGTCCTTGCCAGGCGTCACTTCCAGTTCCGACATCGCGCCAAAACCGGACACCGCCAACTGGCCGCTGCCTGCCGTCTCGGTGATGAAAAAACCACCGCTCTGGGCAAACAGCGCATTGCCAAGGCTTTGCGTGCGCACCTTCAATTCCACGCCAGACGTGGCAGCCACGAAGGCGCCGTCGCTGATCATGTATTGCTGGGCGCCAACCTCGAGCACCCGCATCGCGCCGGGCAAGGTGGGCGACAGCAGACAGTCGCCGTCGCCCCGCATGGCCTCGATATGCTGCTGAAAGAACGATTCCCCGTTGGCAAAGGTGCGCATCAGCGCCGCACCTATGCCGCCGGTCATCTTGCCTTTCAGCTCAAGATTGGTTTCCATCATCACCATCGCATCGGATTCGCAATAAATCTTCTCGCCCTTGGCCAGCGACACATGCAGAAACGGGTCGACGTCCCCTGTTACATTAAAAACCGGCATTCAACTGTTCCTTCCTCAACGATGATGGTGATGGCGGCGGCCCGCGCTGCGGACCGCCTTGATTATTTACAACTTATACGCCGACGCCGAAAGACGCGGCGAGTGGGCCCAGACCGCCTTTATATCCCTGGCCGATGGCCTTGAATTTCCAATCGCCGCCATTGCGGTAGATTTCGCCGAAGACCATGGCCGTTTCCGCCGAACCGTCTTCCGACAGGTCGAAGCGGGCGATTTCCGTGTTGCCGTTGGCGTTGACGCAACGCACGTACGCTTTCGATACCATACCAAAGTTTTGCTTGCGCGCTTCGGCATCGTGAATCGTCACGCAGACGGCGATCTTGTCGATCTCGGCTGGCACCGTGGCCAGGTCGACGACGACGGTTTCATCGTCGCCATCGCCGGCGCCCGTGGTGTTGTCGCCCGAGTGGGTGACGGAACCGTCGCTCGACTTCAGGTTGTTATAGAAAATCATGTCGACGTCGGCGCGAACCTTGCCGTCGGCCTTCAACAGGAATACGGAACCGTCGATGTCGAACGCGGCGCCGTCGGTGGCGCGGGCATCCCAGCCCAGGCCGATGATCATCTTCGAAATGCCGGGGGCTTCCTTGCTCAGGTTGACGTTGCCGCCTTTTTGCAGACTGATTGCCATGATGTATTTCTCCTATGTGGGTTGTATATGATCAAACACCTGGCGTCCTCCACCGGCCTGACTCCCCAGGCCGGCGGCGACGCTTGCTGCAACTTGCCGACAAACGGGTGTAGTCGTTTGCCGCGCATTCTTTACACTGCCTTGACCGCTTCCAGCGCTTCCGTCCGGCCTTCTTCGAGGGCCATCCTGCGCTTGTAGCGGATCGACGACCACAGCGAGGCGAGAATGAAGGCCACCCCAATCAGACCCGTGAAAATCTCGGGAATGTGGAACTTCATGCTGACCAACATGATCACGGCCAGGATACCGATCGCATAGTGCGCGCCGTGCTCCAGATAAACGAACTCGTCGAGCGTGCCCTTGCGCACCAGGAACACCGTCATCGAACGCACGAACATCGCGCCGATTGCCAGGCCCAGCATGATGATCACGACATCCTTGGTGATGGCAAACGCGCCGATCACGCCGTCAAAGCTGAACGAGGCGTCGAGCACTTCCAGGTACAGGAAGCCGCCAATACCGCCGCGCTTGATGATATCGCCCATGTTGCCGTCGCCGTTGTCGCCTTCCAGCAAACCGCTGATCACATCGACGCCCACGTAGGTCAAAATACCCCACAGGCCGGCCGTCAGGACCACCAGCTTCTGGCCTTCTTCGATCATCGACAGACTGACCATCAGGGTACCGAGCGCGATCATCACCGAAATCGACGAAATCTTGCCCAGCGCGCCCAGTTTTTCTTCAATGCGGCCCAGCCAGTGCGTTTCTTTTTCCGAGTCCAGCAGGAAGTTCAGGAAGACCAGCAGCAGGAAAATGCCGCCGAATGCCGCCACTTCCGCGTGGTGATTCGTCAGGTGCATCGAATACTGTTCCGGATTGCTCAGTGCCAGATTCCATACTTCCATCAAGCCCAGGTCCGCCGCTTGCGCCACGATGACCAGCGGGAACAGCAGACGCATGCCGAACACGGCGATGATGATGCCCACGCCCAGGAACAGGTTTTGCCAGAATTTGTCCCAGTTCTTCAGCACCGAGGCATTGACCACCGCGTTGTCGAACGACAGCGAGACTTCCATCACGCCCAGGATCACCGCGATACCGAGCGCCGCCAGCATCGTCTGCACGCCACCGTGCGTGTAACCCCACCAGGCGGAAATGCCCAGGCAGATAAATGTCACTAGAAATGACACTCTGAAATGCTTCATCGATAGTTCCCCGTTATCTAGATTTAATGAAACATAGTATAGGGACATGTCACACATTTAAAAATAGAAGATAATGGAAGTATTACTTCGTAAAAACAGAAGATAGGATATCGCGATGAAAACCACAGGCTTCAATTACCGCCATTTGTACTTCTTTTGGGTGGTCGCCAAGGAAGGCGGCGTGACGCGCGCGGCCGAACGGCTGGGATTGGCCGTGCAAACCATCAGCACCCAGCTGGCCCTGCTGGAAAAGGAACTGGGCCGCTCCCTGCTGCAGCCGCAGGGACGCCGCCTGGTGCCGACGGAAGCGGGCCGGCTGGCGCTCGGCTATGCGGACCAGATTTTTTTGCTGGGCGAGCAGATGCAGGATGCGCTGGCCGATACGGACGCGGAAAAGATGCGTTTGACGGTGGGCATTTCCGATTCCCTGCCGAAACTGATGGCCTACCGCATGCTGGACGCCACGCGCAGCCTGGACCAGCCCGTCAAGCTCGTGTGCCTGGAAGACGAATTTGAATCCTTGCTGGCCGACCTGGCCCTGCACAAGCTGGACCTGGTGTTGACGGACCGCGCCGTGCCCGCCGGCGCCAGCCTGCGCGTGTCCAGCCACCTGTGGGGCGAAAGCGCCATGAAACTGTTCGGCATCCCCGCGCTGGCCGCACAATACCGCGACAACTTCCCGCACAGCCTGCATGGCGCGCCATTCCTGCTGCCGGCGCGCAATAACGCCTTGCGCGGGCGCATCGATGAATGGATGGTGCAGCAAGGCGTGCGGCCCGATGTGGTCGGTGAATTCGAGGACAACGCCATGCTCAACGCCTTCGGCCGCAAGGGCCTGGGCCTGTTCTTCGCCCCGGCCAGCCTGGCGGCCGATATCGAGGAGCAATTCGGCGCCGTGCTGGTCGGCGACGCCTCATCCCTGCGCGAACAGTTTTATGTCATTTCAAACGAACGCAAGATCATGCACCCGGCGCTGGACGTCATCCTGGCCGCCATCCAGGGCCAGCCAAAGATTCACAAGGAAAGCTGATAAATCCATTCGAAAATAACGTTTGAATAATCAATCAAAAGCGATTGTAATAAAGCCTGAGACAAACACGCACCCCTCCCTCGCCGGCAGGGCGCGATCACCATAAAAAAACAGGAGCATCACCATGTCCACGGCAGGCAAGACGATCGATATTCCCGATCTGATCAATAACAACAGGATCGGCTCCTTCCAGATCGGCATGCTGATCCTGTGCGGGCTGTGCGTCATCATGGATGGCTTCGACGTGCAGGCGATGGGCTATGTGGCGCCCGCCATTATTGCCGATTGGCATGTCAGCAAGGCCAACCTGGGTCCCGTGTTCGGCGCGGGTTTGCTGGGCATGCTGGTCGGCTCGCTCGTCTTCAGCATCACGGCCGACAAGTTCGGCCGCCGCCCCGTGCTGATCGGCTCGACCATCTTCTTTTCGCTGTGCATGCTGGTCACGCCGCTGGCAACAAACATCGAGCAATTGCAGCTGATACGCTTCATTACCGGGCTGGGCCTGGGCGCCGTGATGCCGAACGCCATGGCGCTGGCCGGCGAATACAGCCCCCTGCGCAAGAAAGTCACCCTGATGATGCTCGTCTCGTGCGGCTTTACCCTGGGCGCCGTGCTGGGCGGATTATTGTCCGCCGCGCTGATTCCCGCCTTCGGCTGGCAATCCGTGTTTTACGTGGGCGGCGTGGTGCCGCTGGTCATCGGCGTGCTGATGTTCTTCCTGCTGCCGGAATCGATGCAATTCCTGGTGCTCAAGAAACGCAAGCTGGATAAAGTCGCCAAGTGGCTCAAACGCATCGATCCCACCGTCAACATCACGGCCGACACGCAATACGTCGTGCATGAAAAGGAACACAAAGGCGCGCCCGTGCTGCAATTGTTTACGGGCGGCCGCGCCAAGATGACGATTTTGTTGTGGGTCATCAATTTCATGAACTTGCTGAACTTGTATTTCCTGTCCAACTGGCTGCCGACCATCGCCAAGGAAGCGGGCCTGTCGACGGCCAACGCCGTGCTGGCGGGCACGGCCCTGCAAGTGGGCGGCACCATCGGCACCCTCGTCATGGGCCAGCTGATCGACCGTTCCAGCTTCCGCCGCATCCTGCTGCCGTGCTTTTTGGTCGCTGCAGTCGCCATTGCCCTGATCGGCCGTCCCGACGTGTCGCTGGCCTTCCTGTTCATCACCATTTTCATCGCCGGTTTCTGCGTGGTGGGCGGCCAGCCTGCCGTCAACGCCCTGGCGGCCAGCTACTACCCGACCACCTTGCGCTCGACGGGCATCGGCTGGAGCCTGGGCGTGGGCCGCATCGGTTCCATCATCGGCCCCGTGCTCGGCGGCGAGCTGATCCGCCTGAACTGGCCCAACAGCACGATCTTCCTCGTCGTCGCCATCCCCGCCATCGTCTCGGCTGTCATGGTCTTCGCCATGCGCGGCGGGCCGCAAACGGCGGCCAAAGGCTGAAAAGCGCGAAAAACCCGCCGCGCGCGCCCGCCCGCACGGGCGGGGCGCGCGGCTAAATTAGGCTATGGCGGCCTTCGTCGTTTAAGATGACGTTTTAACAGCCCATCTTTTGCGCCCCCATGCACAATGTCTTGCTAGTCCTGCTCGCCCTCTTCCTGGTCGCGCTGAACGGTTTTTTTGTTGCCGCCGAGTTTGGCATCGTCACCTTGCGGCGCACGCGCATCCGCGCCATCGCCAAGACGCAAGGGCTGCGGGGCCGCATCTTGGCCAAGGTGCATGGCCAGCTGGACGCCTACCTGTCCGCCTGCCAGCTGGGCATCACGCTGGCCTCGCTGGGCCTGGGCTGGGTCGGCGAACCGGCATTTGCCGGCTTGCTCGAGCCGCTGTTCGGCGCCATCGGCGTCACCTCGCAAGAGCTGATCCACGGCATCTCCTTTGTCCTCGCCTTCAGCGTGATTTCCTTCCTGCATATCGTCGTGGGCGAACTGGCGCCCAAATCGATGGCTATCCGCAACCCGGAAGCCGTCGGCCTGTGGAGCGCGATTCCCCTGTACGGCTTTTACTGGACCATGTATCCCGCCATCTACCTGCTCAACGCCAGCGCCAACTGGGTGCTGCGCCTGGCGGGCCTGTCCGGCAAGGGCGGCCACGATGCCCATTACTCATCCGAAGAACTGAAACTGATCCTGCGCACCAGCCAGCCCGGCGAAAAGTTTACGCGCGACGAGCGCAACATCCTGGCCCAGTCGCTTGATTTCGAACAAATGACGGTGTCGGACCTGATGCGCCCGATCAATGAAGTGATCGCCCTGCACGCGTCGAGCACCTTGGAAGAAAACCTCGACACGGTGCTGCGCAACCGCTTCAGCCGCTACCCGTATTTCGACACGAATGAAGACGACGTGCTGGGCGTGGTACACCTCAAGGATCTGTTCTTTGCCCAGCAGGCGGGCAAACCGATCACCTCGCTCACGCCGTTTTTGCGTCCCGTGGACATCATTTCCGCGCGCACGCCGGCCCTGGAACTGTTCCGGCGCTTTCGCGACGGCGCGCCCCACTTCGCCCTGATCGGCGAGAAGGGCAAGCGTCCGCTGGGTTTTATTACGCTCGATAACTTGCTCGGAGCCATGGTCGGTGAAATCCGCGATGAATTCCGCCGCAATGAAAACGACTGGCTCAAGCAAAGCGACGGCACCCTGATCGGCAAGGCCAGCCTGCCCATCTTCTCGCTCGAACGCATCCTCGGCATCGATATCGAAAACGAGGAACTGGGGCTGGACGACGTGGAATCGGTGGGCGGCTTGATCATGGTCAAGCTGGGAGACATTCCGAAGCAGGGCCAGCGCATCACCTTCGTCGACTTCGACATCGTCGTCAAGAAGATGAACGGCCCGCGCATCGTGCTGATCAAGGTGATTCCCAAGCAGGAGCGGGATCTCGATGCGGACTTGCGCGACTGATTACTTCTTCAACGTAATCGTATCCTTGCCCTGCGGCACGGTGGTTTCGCCCACCGTCCACGTTTGCAGCAGGCTGTACAGCACGGCCAGCAGGGTCGGGCCGATAAAGATGCCGACGAAGCCGAAGGCCAGCACGCCGCCCAGCACGCCCAGCAGCACCAGCAAAAACGGCAGGCTGCTGCCGCGGCTGATCAGCATGGGTTTGACCACGTTGTCCACGCCGCTGATCAGCAGCGCGCCCCACACCAGCATGAAAATGCCCCAGCCCGTCTGGCCGTCTGAAAACAGCCAGATGGCGGCACCGCCCCAGATCAGAGGCGGACCCACGGGGATCAGCGAAAAAATGAAGGTGGCAACGCCCAGCAGCGCGACGGCCGGCACGCCGGCGATCAGGAAGCCCACCACGGCCACCAGCGCTTGCGCCAGCGCCGTGCCCAGCAAGCCATACATGACGCCGCGCACGGTGCGGCTGATGGTCAAACCCACGCCGGGCGCGCTGTCGCCGATGATGCGGCCGGCGCCCGTCATCAAGGCACGGCTCAGCTGCTGGCCGTCGCGGTAGAGGAAGAAGCTGACGAACACGGCCAGGCTGGTCTGCGCCAGGCCCGTGCCCAGCAGGATGCCGCCGGAAGCGAGGAAATGGCGCGCCGGCTCCAGCATCGTCTTGCCCAAATTCAATAATTCCTCGCGATCGGCGAGCAGGCGCTCCACGTAGCCGGCGATGGTTTCGCCCACCACGGGAATGCTGGCCAGCCAGGCGGGCGGATGCAGGCCGCCCGTTTCCAGCGCCGTACGCAACTGTTCATAGATGCGCGAGACGTTATCGGCCAGGTTGTAGGTGACGAGGGCCAGCGGCAGCACGATGACCAGGAGCAATGACAGGGTCATGATGGCGGCCGCCCAGTTGCGCCGGCCTTTCAGGCGGTCGAGCAGGAGGAGATACAGGGGCCAGCTGGAAATGCCCACGCAAGCGGCAAACAGCATGGCGGCGAGGAAGGGCCGCAAGACGAAAAAGCAGCCGATCAACAAGAAGATGATGGCTGCCAGGCGGGCGTGCGGCTCGAAACGTTTGTCCATGTACTGCATATCCTGAAGATGGCGCCCGGGGGGCGCGACCGGGTCAGGATAGCAGAAGTTTAAGATCGTGCGCGATGGCGGCAGGCTTTTCGCCGTGGCGCACGAACAGGCGGATCTTGCCTTCGCGGTCGAACACATAGGTGCCGGCCGTGTGGTCGACCGTGTAGCTGCTGTCCGTTTCGCCTTCGACCTTGGCGTAATACACCTTGAATTCCTTGGCCACCTTGGCCGTCGCGGCCGCATCGCCATACAGGCCCACGAAGCGCTTGTCGAAGGCGGGCACGTACTGGGCCAGCAATTGCTGCGTGTCGCGCTCGGGGTCGACGGTAACGAACAGCACCTGCACCTGGTCCGCCTGCGGACCCATTTCCTTCATCACCTGCGCCATGTCGGCCATGGTCGTGGGGCAGACGTCCGGGCATTGCGTGTAGCCGAAGAACATCAGCACCAGCTTGCCCTTGTAGTCGGCCAGGGTGCGCGGCTGGCCCGTGTGGTCCGTCAGCGCGAATTCGCGCGCGTAGCCCAGGCCCGTCACGTCCGTATTCTTGAATGCCAGCTTCGGTGCGGCAGGCTTGCCGCAGCCGGCGAGGACGACGGCCAGCGCGGCCGCCAACAACAGAGTCAGGGTTTTTTTCATGTGCCGAGGGGAATGTAGTGATCGACCAGCAAGGCCGCGAACAGCAATGCCAGGTAGATGATGGAAAAAGTAAACGCTTTGCGCGCGATCAAGTCCGTGTAGTGGCGGTACATCTTCCAGGCGTAATACAGAAAGCCCGCATTGAGCACCACGGCCGCAGCCAGGTAGATCAGGCCGCTCATGCGCACGGCGTACGGCAGCAAGGTGGTGGCGGCCAGCGCGATCGAGTACAGCCAGACGTGAAATTGCGTAAATTGCATGCCGTGCGTGACGGGCAGCATGGGCAGGCCCGAGCGCGCGTAATCGTCGCGGCGGTACATGGCCAGCGCCCAGAAGTGCGGCGGCGTCCACACGAAAATGATCAGGACCAGCAGCCACGCCTGCATCGGCACGTCGTTGGCGACGGCTGCCCAGCCCAGCGCGGGCGGCATGGCGCCGGACAGGCCGCCGATGACGATGTTTTGCGGCGTGGCGGGTTTGAGCACCATGGTGTAGATCAGCGCATAGCCGACAAACGTGACGAAGGTCAGCCACATGGTCAGCGGATTGACGAGGTGATACAAAATCGCCATGCCCAGGCCGCCGATCACGAGCGCGAACACCACCGTCTGTTTCACCGTGATGTCGCCCATGGCCATCGGACGGCGCGCCGTGCGGGCCATGCGCGCATCGATCTCGCGCTCGGCCAGGCAATTGACGGCAAACGCGGCGCCGGCCAGCAGCCAGATGCCGATGGTGCCGAACACCACCGCGTGCCAGTCGGGCAACTCCTCGCTGGCCAGGAACATGCCGATGACGGCGCAAAACACGGCCAGTTGCGTCACGCGGGGCTTGGTCAGCGCCCAGTACTGGGCGATGCGGGGAGATGGTTTACGGCTGATGGTCTGAGTAGTCATTTATGCGGTACGGGATGGACTGGCTGGTGCCGGGGGCACTGGCGCGGAGGCGCAAGCGCGCTGAACATTGCGCGCAACATCGAGTTGAAATTTAGCCTTGTAGTTTAACATGGTCAGCAACAACACGAGCAGCGCCGCCCCGCCGTTATGCAGGACGGCAATCGACAATGGCCAGCTCAGGTAGATGGTCGCCAGGCCCGTGGCCGCCTGCAGGGCCAGCACCAGCGCCACCCAGCGGGCCGTGCCGCGCAGCGATGGCAATTTCCACGCGCGCCACACGGTATAGCCGATGCCGGCCAGCACGATGAAGGCGAAGTTGCGGTGCACCCAGTGGATGGCCGTCAGCGCGGAAAACGGCAAATAGTGGCCGGCGGCCGTCTTGCCCAGTTCGCGCCACAGGTGGAAACCATGCTCGAAATCCATCTCCGGAATGACCTTGCCGCCGCACAGGGGGAAATCCGTGCAGGCCAGCGTGGCGTAGTTGGTGCTCACCCAGCCACCGAGCGCGATCTGCACCGTCAAGAGCACGAGCGACATGACAGCCAGCGCGCGCACGGGGCGCAGCACGGCAGCGTCCGCATCGGCGCGCAGCAGGGGTTTGACGGCATGATCCTGGCGCCCGCCCAGCCACGTCAGCATGGCCAGCAAGCCCATGCCCAGCAGCAAGTGGATGGTGACGATCACCGGTTGCAGCTTCAAGGTGACGGTCCAGGCGCCGAACGCGCCTTGCAGGCAGACGAACAGGAACAGCGCCGTCGGCAGCGCGGGGGCGAATTCCTCGCGCTTGCTCTTTCTCCACTGGCGCCACGCCTGCACCATCATCGCCACGATCAAGACGCCGATGGCCATGGCCAGGTAGCGGTGCGTCATTTCGATCCACGCTTTCACTACCGTCACGGGGCCCGTCGGCATCAGGGTTTCCGCCGCGACGATGTGTTCGTGCGCCAGGAAAGGATTGGCCGAGCCATAGCAGCCGGGCCAGTCAGGGCAGCCGAGACCGGAATCGGACAGGCGTGTAAAACCGCCGAACATGATCAGGTCGACCGTCAGGAAGACGGCGATCCACACGAGCTTGCGGTATTTATTGGCGTCCGCGGACACCCACACCATGCTCAAAGGCAGCAGCGCCACCAGCAGACCCGTCAAGCCCAGCTGGGCCAGCGCGGAAAGATGCATCGTCGGCATGCGTTCCCCTTAACCGATCGCCGAAGCTTTGAGCAGCTTGGCGATGTCTTTCTTGATCTTGTTCGGGTCCGCGTCTTTCGGGAAGCGCATCATCAGGTTGCCCAGCGGATCGATCAAATATAAGTGGTCGCTGGTCTTGCCGCCCGGCTCCACGGGCAGCCACGCCTTTAAGGCGTCATTATTCACGCGCAGCATGCTGGTGCCGTCAAATTCGCGCATCACGAGCGTGTCGAGCGGCTGAGCGTCCGTCACCAGCCAGACCCGTTCCAGGCGTTCGCGCTCCTTGCCTTGCATCAAACGCAGTTGTTGCATGTCAAACAATTGCTTCTTGCACGCTTCCTGGCAATCGGACGGGCCCGTCTGCAGCAACACCCACTTGCCCTTGAACTGGGCCAGCGGCGCGGGCTTGCCGTCCAGTTCAGCCACCTGCAGCTGGGCTTCCGGTATCGGGTACAGACGCGGGTCGATCAGGGCGCCATAGTTGTTGCGGCCCGTGGGCTTGATGATGTAATACGTGAAATACGAAGCGATGATGGGAAAGGCGCACACGGCCACGACGGCCAGCAGTTTCCACCGTCCCGTGTTCTGCAGCTGCTTGTTGCTGTTGTCTTGCGTTGCTTCAGGGCTGTTTGTTTGCACGTCGAAATCCTGTAAAGACAAAAAATAAAAAAGCCATCAGTGCCAGTGCGTACCACTGGAAAGCATAGCCGCGGTGCTTGTCGGCGCCCAGGTCGGGTGCCGGCCAGTCGCGCACGGGAAGCTGGCCGGACGCTGGCGCCGCTGCTGGGTCGACTGTTTGTTCGAGAATAAATGGCTGCAAGGCCAGGCCGCTGGCCCGGGCCAGCTGGCCGATATCGGCATTTTGCACGATGGCGTGCGGCGCCAGGGCCGGCGCCGTGCCCAGTTCCATCACATGGCCCGCGTTCAGGCGCGCGATGCCGGTGATCGTCACCGTACCCGTGGGCGTGGCGTAGTCGGGAATGCGCGTGCGCTCCGCATTGTTGCGCGGCAGCCAGCCCTGCGCCACCAGTACGTGCATGGGGGAACCGTCTATTTGAAATGGCGTGAGCACGTGGAAACCGGCCTGGCCCTTGTAGGGGCGGTTGTCCAGGTAGACCGTCCAGGCTGGCACGAAATGGCCCGTGACGGTAACGCGGCGGTATTCGATCGCTTGCGCATCGTCCGGCAGCAGCGGTGCGGCCGTCAAGGCCAGCGGCGCGGCCTGGTTGCCCGCCTCGAGTCGGGTGGCGCGGGCGACTTTTTCATCGGCACGGCGCTGCTGCCATTGCGCCAGCGACACGCCCAGCGCCACCAGTAGCAGCATTACAACAAATGGAATCCATCTAAAATGGAAGCGGATACGCATTACAATGAAACCTCCTCAAGCCTGGCGCTACCATCCATGAAAATCCTCGTTGCCATCGCCTTCATCCTGATCCTGGGCAGCCTGGGCTCGGCCCTGTTCTTCCTCATGCGCGACAAGGGCAAGAGCAACCGCACCGTGCAGGCGCTGGCCCTGCGCGTGGGCTTGTCGATCACCCTGTTTTTGCTGATCCTGCTGGCGCATCATCTGGGTTACATCCAGCCGACGGGCATACATTAACGGCTGGGGTCAGACCCGACGGGTCTGACCCCGTTGCCAACGACGTTGCTTGCTTAGCAAAATTCTTCACACTAAGAAAAAAGCCGTACCCAGGATCTCCCGGTACGGCTTTTTTTTATGGTGCCGGCGCGCCCCTCAACAACGCGCGCCCTGCCCCGCCATTATAACCAATACACGACCACGTACAGGCCCAGCCAGACGACGTCGACAAAGTGCCAGTACCAGGCGGCGCCTTCGAAGCCGAAGTGGTGCTCGGGCGTGAAGTGGCCTTTCAGCACGCGGTACAGGATGACGGACAGCATGATGGCGCCCAAGGTCACATGGAAGCCGTGGAAGCCCGTCAGCATGAAGAAGGTGGCGCCGTAGATGCCGGACGTCAATTTCAAGTTCAGTTCGCTGTAGGCGTGCATGTATTCGTAGACCTGGAAGCCCATGAAAATGGCGCCCAGCACGATGGTGGCGAACAGGAACAGGGCCGTCATGGCGCGGTGGCCGGCGCGCAGCGCGTGGTGGGAAATCGTCAGGGTGACACCCGACGTCAGCAGCAGGGCCGTATTGATGGTCGGAATCCAGAACGGCGTCATGGTGGTGAATTCCTGCACCGTGCCGGCCGGGCCCGTATTGCCCCAGTGGGCGGCGAAATCGGGCCAGATCACCTTGTGGTCGAGGTCGGCCAGCCATGGCATCGAGATGCTGCGCGCGTAGAACAGGGCGCCGAAGAAGGCGGCGAAGAACATGACTTCCGAAAAGATGAACCAGCTCATGCTCCAGCGGAAGGAGTGATCGATGCGCTCGCTGTACAGGCCCTGTTCCGATTCGCTGATGGCGTCGCCGAACCAGAAATACAGCACCAGCAGGATGCCCGCGATGCCCAGGTAATTCACGTACGGGCCCCAGGAGACGTCGTTGACCCAGGCCGAGGCGCCGATCATGGTCAGCAGCAGGCTGGCGCCGCCCAGCATGGGCCAGCGCGACGGGCCGGGCACGAAATAATAAGGTACGGCGGCGTGGTTGGAACTCATCATCATCTCCTCAAAAACTTATAGGGTGGTTTTTTATAATTTATAAAACGACGAATTTAACAATTGAAATCAGGATGCCGATCAGGCAAGCCACCACCAGGAAACCGGCGATGACGATGTGCACGGGATTGAGCTTGGCCGAATCCGTGTCGAAATCGCTCTTGCGGCGCAGTCCCGTGAACGACCAGACGACGGCCCGCAGCGAATACAGGAACGACGCTTTTTCCGGCTGCTTGGATTCGCCCATGGCACTCTCCTATTGGACGGCCGGCGTCTGAGCCTGGCTCAGACCGGCAATCTCGAAAAACGTGTACGACAGGGTGATGGTCTTCACCTCTTTCGGCAGGGCCGGATCGAGGAAGAACACCACCGGCATCTGCCGCGCTTCGTGGGCCTTCAAGGTCTGCTGCTTGAAGCAGAAGCACTCGACCTTCTTGAAATGCGGCGTGGCGCTCTGCGGCGCGTAGCTGGGGATGGCTTGCGCGTTGACGACGCGGTTTTGCGTGTTGACCACTTCATACAGGACGGTCACCAGCTCGCCCGGATGCACCTGCATGCTCGAGACGGTCGGGCGGAAGCGCCATGGCCCTTGCGCATTGCCGTCGAACTCGACGGTGATGCTGCGCGTCGTATCGACCTGCGTATTGTTGTCGTAAGCCACCGTGCCATCTTTTTGCGTCAGCACGTTAATGCCCATCACTTCGCAAATCTGCTTGTAGACGGGAATCAGGGCATAGCCAAAGCCGAACATCAGCACGGCAATGACGAGCAGCTTGCCCAGCATCTTGCGGTTCAGGCCGCGCGTTTCCTGTTGGTGGGGCGTCGTCACGTCAGAGCCACATGCGCTTGACGAACACGGACAGGAAGAAGAAGGCCGCCAGGGCGGCCAAGATCAGCCCGGTACGCAGGTTGTTCGGTTTCTTGCGCTCAGTTTTCACTTCGGTCATGGCAGGCACTTTATTCAAGACGGGCCGCGCAACACGCCGGCCCGCGATACCTTATTTCACGGTCGGCGGCGTTTCAAACGTGTGGAACGGCGCCGGGCTCGGCACGGTCCATTCCAGGCCTTCCGCGCCTTCCCATGGTTTCGCCGGCGCAGCCTTGCCGCCGCGGATGGTCGGCAAGACGACGAAGAACAGGAAGTACACCTGCATCAGGCCGAAACCGAAGCCGCCGATCGAGGCGATCATATTAAAGTCCGTGAACTGCGCCGGATAGTCGGCGTAGCGGCGCGGCATGCCGGCCAGGCCCAGGAAGTGCATCGGGAAGAAGGTCACGTTGAACGTGATCAGCGACAGCCAGAAGTGGATCTTGCCGCGCGTCTCGTTGTACATATGGCCCGTCCATTTCGGCGACCAGTAGTAGAAACCGGCGAACAGGGCGAACAGCGAACCGGCCACCAGCACGTAGTGGAAGTGCGCCACCACATAATAGGTATCCTGCAGCTGGATGTCGATCGGCGTGACGGCCAGGATCAGGCCCGTGAAGCCGCCCATGGTAAACACGAAGATGAAGCCCACCGAGAACAGCATCGGCGTTTCGAACGTCATCGAGCCCTTCCACATGGTGGCGATCCAGTTGAACACTTTCACGCCCGTCGGCACGGCGATCAGCATGGTCGCGTACATGAAGAACAGCTGGCTCGTCACCGGCATGCCGGTGGTAAACATGTGATGCGCCCAGACGATGAAGGACAGAATCGCGATGGAAGCGGTAGCGTAGACCATCGAGGCATAGCCGAACAGCGGCTTGCGGGCAAACGCGGGCAGAATCTGCGAGACGATGCCGAAGGCCGGCAGAATCATGATGTAGACCTCGGGATGGCCGAAGAACCAGAAGATGTGCTGGTACATGACGGGGTCGCCGCCGCCCGCCGCATTAAAGAACGAGGTGCCAAAATGGCGGTCCGTCAGGGTCATGGTAATCGCGCCAGCGAGCACCGGCATGACGGCGATCAACAGATACGCGGTAATCAGCCAGGTCCAGCAGAACATCGGCATTTTCATCAGGGTCATGCCGGGGGCGCGCATGTTCAGGATGGTGACGATGATGTTGATCGAACCCATGATGGACGAGGCGCCCATCAGGTGCATGGCAAAAATCGCCATGTCCATGCCGGGGCCCATCTGCGTCGACAGCGGCGCATACAGGGTCCAGCCGGCAGCCGTGGCGCCGCCCGGTACGAGGAATGACGTGGCCAGCAGCAGCGCGGCCGGCGGCAGCAGCCAGAACGAGAAATTGTTCATGCGGGCAAACGCCATGTCGGACGCGCCCACTTGCAGCGGGATCATCCAGTTGGCGTAGCCGACGAAGGCCGGCATGATGGCGCCAAACACCATCACCAGGCCGTGCATGGTGGTCAGTTGATTAAAAAATTCAGGGTGAAAGAATTGCAAGCCCGGATGAAACAGTTCCGTACGGATCATCAGGGCCAGCACGCCGCCCGACAGCAGCATGATGAACGAGAACCACAGGTACAACGTACCGATATCCTTGTGGTTGGTGGCAAACAGCCAGCGGCGGTAGCCGGTCGGGTGGTCGTGGGCATGGTCGTGATCGTGACCGGCGTGGTCCAAGGTGCTCGTGCTCGTACTCATATGCGGCTCCTAATTACTTGCGTGCAGCCACGACTTCGGCTGGTTGAACGATGTTCTCTGCGGCCTTGTTCGACCAGGAATTGCGCGTGTAAGTGATCACTGCGGCAATTTCCGTGTCGGACAGCTGTTTCCATGCCGGCATTTCCGCGGGATACTTGCCGCTCTTTTGCCCGTTCAGCAAGACGTGGATCTGATCGGCTTTCGGGCCGTTCACCACGGCCGAGCCGTCCAGCGGCGCAAATGCCCCCGGTACGCCCTTGCCGGTCGCCTGGTGGCAGACCACGCAGTTGGCCGTATACACTTTCTCGCCCTTGACCTTCAATTCGTCGATGGTCCACACCTTGCTTGGATCATCAGCCAATGCGGCCATTTCCTTTTGTTTTACATCAACCCAGGCCTTGTAGTCGTCGGCGGAGACGACCTTGACGACGATGGGCATGAACGCATGTTCCTTGCCGCACAGCTCGGCACAATTGCCGCGGAAGGTGCCGATATGGTCGGCCTTGAACCAGGTGTCGCGCACGAAGCCGGGAATCGCATCCTGCTTGACGCCAAAGGCGGGCACGGACCAGGCGTGGATGACGTCGTTGGCCGTCAGTACCACGCGGATCTTCTTGTTGACCGGCACGACGACTTCGTTGTCGACTTCGATCAGGTAGTTTTCGCCCCGTTTTTCCGTCGGCGGCGCACCTGGCGCACCCACTTGCGAGCGCGGCGTGGCCAGGTTGGAGAGGAAGGAAATGCCTTCGCCCTCGCCTTTCAGGTAGTCATAGCCCCATTTCCACTGCATGCCGGTGGCCTTGATGGTGATGTCGGCGTTCGAGGTGTCCTTCATGCCGACCACGGTGCGCGTGGCAGGCAGGGCCATACCGATGACGATCAGGAAAGGCACGACGGTCCAGGCGATCTCGACGGTGGTGCTTTCGTGGAAAGTGGCCGGCTTGTGGCCCAGGGACTTGCGGTGCTTGAAGATGGAATAGAACATGACGCCGAACACGGCCACGAAGATCACCAGGCAGATGATCATCATCAGGGTGTGCAAATCGTAGATTTCATGGGCGATCTGTGTCGCCGGCGGTTGCAGATTCATTTCGAACGGCACGGGACCGCCGGTGCCGGGATAGGTGCTGGCAGCCGGTGCCGCCGTGGCCCATCGCCCGATGCCAAACGCTGTCAAAGACAGCCCGAGCAGCAACGATTGAAGTCGCTTTGCATGTGTCATGTTTTCCCCAACCACCCAAAAATAATGATATTTTAAACGGCTGCGGATTTCTCCGTACTGGACCGCTGCCGCTCCTCCATGAAAGCAACACGGCCGGAATGCGGCCATGTGCGTCAAGCACCAGCGAATTCCATGCTGGCTGCCGCAGCAAAAAACGGCGGCGCGCAACCATGCTGGAACCCTGTTTTTCTTCCCCACATCGAAATGGCCTCGTGTGGAAGATGGTTACTATACTAATGCAGTAACTTCGAATAAGTCTCGCTTTGTTTTTTTTATTTTGTATGCAGCCCTTGTTTTTTTCAATTAGCAAGCTGACAAACAATCAACGATTATAATCAAGTAAACTTGAATCCATCAAGCAATAATCGGCTTTGTGCGCGCCCTTCTCCCGGCCGCCGCGCGCTTTGCAACGCCAAGTTGCCACATCGCGCGCGAATGCGACCAAGTATCGGTTTCTTTGCCATTTTATTTAGGCTTGCGCGGCAGATCGAAGCGGATGATCGCTTCGCCATTGCGCGTCACGCGCGGCGCGGGACGGAAGGCATGGCCATAGATCACTTCGAAACTCAGACCCAGCTTGCCGTCGGGACGGCGCGTCTTTTCCAGCGCGGCCAGCATGCGCTGCCAGGCCGCCTTGCCCATCAGGCCGCGCCGGCGCGTGGTGAGCGGGTTGCCGCCAAAGGCGCGCACGTCGGCCAGCAGTTTTTCCGCCGTGTCGTAGGTGACGGTGATGATCTCCATGTCCAACACGGGCGTGGAAAAGCCCGTCTCGACCAGCATGTCGCCAAAATCGTGCATATCGACGAAGGGCAAGGCGTGCGGATATAAATCGGCCTCGGCAAAGGCGTCGCGCACTTCGCGGAAGGTATCGGGGCCGAAGCAGGAAAACATCAGCAAGCCATCGAGGCGCAGCGCGCGCCGCCATTCGGCAAACACGCGGTCGGGCTGGGCATGCCAGTGCAGCGCCAGATTCGACCACACGAGGTCGATGCTGCCCTGCGCCAGCGGCAGGTCGCCCAGGTCGCCGCACAACAAATCCACGCCTGTCTTGGCCGGCAGCAACTTGCTGAGGAACTGGTTCAGGCTGGCCAGTTTCGACGCGGGCGCGCGCGCCGCCTGCATCATCGCTTGCGCTGCATCGAGACCGATAATCTGCGCGGCGGGATAATCCTTGTGCAACTGCGCCAGGTCCGCGCCGGGGCCGCAACCGGCGTCAAGCACGCGATGCGGCGTGATTTTCACCAGCTCCAGGCGCTCGTGCATGCGTGCCGACACTTCGCGGCGCAGGAAGTCCGACGGCGCGACGCGCGCCGGACGGGAAAAGAAATCGCGTACTTGCACCGCATCGATGGGCGCACTCATTTTGGGCGGACTGGTGGGAACTGGCATGTTGAATCGGGTGAGGTGAGATAATGTCGGCAGTGTACATGGAACGACGCCATCGCGATGCGGACCGCCACCCGGCAACAATTTGATGGCGCCTGGCGGGCGTTGCGACTGTGGCTAGGCGCCACCGTGCTGCCGGCCCAGTGCGCGCTGTGCGGCATCGGTTGCCCGCAAGTGCTGTGCCCGCCTTGCCGCGCGCAGTACCTGGGGCAAGGACGCGGGCAACTGCGCCACCGCTGCCGCCAGTGCGCCAATCCGCTCGCTGACATTGAGGTGGCTCAACTGTGCGGGCGCTGTTTGCGCCAGCGGCCCGCATATGACGCCACCGTCACGGCGTTCGACTATGCGGCGCCCGTCGACCAGTTGCTGCTGCAGCTGAAATTCGGCGCGCGCCTGGCGTTGGCGCCCCTGTTCGCAGAACTGCTGCATGTTGCCATTCAGCAACAGCAGGAGTGGCAAGCGCCGCATCTGCTGTGCCCGGTACCCTTGGGCCCGGCCCGGCTGGCCGAGCGGGGGTTTAACCAGGCGCTGGAAATCGCGCGCCCGCTGGCGCGCCTGCTGGACGTGCCTTTACAGCCCCGGCTGGCGCTGCGCGTGCGCGAGACGCGGGCGCAAAGCGGCGTGGCGCCGCAGGAACGGCAAGCCAACCTGGCGCACGCGTTCACCATCGCGCCGGACCATGCGGCGTTATTGCCAGGATGCCATGTCGGCATCGTCGACGACGTGATGAGCAGCGGCCATACCGTCAACGCGCTGGCGGCCGCCTGCAAGCGCGCGGGGGCGGCCAGGGTCAGCATATTGGTGGTGGCGCGCACGCCGCCGCATTAAATTCGCTGTATATATGAGAGATAGACCAAGGAGAGCATTTTGTTTCACGTTGTTTTGGTAGAACCTGAAATCCCGCCCAATACGGGCAACGTCATCCGCCTGTGCGCGAACACGGGCGCGCAGCTGCATCTGGTCGAACCGCTGGGCTTTCCCCTCGACGATGCCAAGATGAAGCGCGCCGGCCTCGATTACCACGATTACGCGAAGATGAAGGTGCACAAGAATTGGGCAGCCTTCCTGGCCGATACCCAGCCCGACCCCGCCCGCATGTTCGCCATGACGACGCGCGGCTCGCGCCCGTTCGGCGACGTGGCCTTCCTGCCCGGCGACGTGTTCGTGTTCGGTTCCGAAACAAAGGGCCTGGACCCGGCCCTGCGCGACGGTTTCCCGGCAGAGCAACGCATCCGCCTGCCCATGCGCCCCGACAACCGCAGTTTGAATCTGTCGAATACGGTGGCCGTCGTTGTCTACGAGGCCTGGCGCCAGCATGGATACGCCGGCGGCGCGTAGGTCGGATTAGGCCCAAGGGGCCGTAATCCGACAACATTGTTGGCGTTAGTGGTGTTGTCGGATTACGCGGGGCTTTACCCCGCTAATCCGACCTACGCATTTGCATACGGCGATCAGCGCAGCGCCAGCCGCGCCGCGCCGCTATTGTCGTCCAGCATCACCAGCTGCGTGCGCAGGTCGCGCGTGGCGGCCAGCTTGCCGTTGACATATAAATTCGTCTTGACGCCATACACACCCTGCGACACGCCGGCCGGCAAGGTCAGCTCGAACGAGTTCTCGAAGCGCCCGCCCGATTTGTTGTTGCTGGCCAGGGCCTTCGAGCCGGACTTGAACGGCTGGCCTTGCGGGTCGAGCACCACCAGCTCTTCGCGCACGTCGTTGACGCTTTGCGCGCTGCCGTTGACCAGTTCCACCACGGAGTTGACCTTGAACGGCTGGCCGCGCTTGACGGTCGACGCGCTCAGCTGCGGCGTGTACGACACCACTTGCGGCTCGCGCGGCAAGGCGCCGCGCGTACGGATGTAGTCGCGGTCCGCCTGCGCCGCCGTCTTGGTCTGGCGCGAATTGACATTGATGGCCAGGCAACCGGCCGCCGCCAGGCCGCCGCCGATGGCCGCGCCCTTCAGCGCGCCATTCTTGCCGCCCGCCAGCGCCCCCAGCAGCGCGCCCACGGCCGCACCGGCCGCCGCCGACGTGCCCACGCTGCACGGATCCTCATCCGTGGCCGCCTGGGCGCCGCCTTGAGGATAGGAACTGTCCTGGCGCACGCCGTTCGGGCTCATAGTCGACGTGGCGCAGCCGGTCAGCATGGCCGCGATGGTCAGCGCAGCGACGGCGCGCAAGGTGGTGTGATTCAGCATGGTGACTCCCGGATGACTAATTGATCGTTGTTTCCGTCTGCAGCACTTGCCGTTCGCGCTCACGGATGCGGCGCGACAGATTGTCGATGCGCGCATTGCCCGGATCGACGCGGCGCGCACTTTCCAGATACGTCTTGGCCGCATCGAACTTACCTTCCAACAATGAACGCTCGGCATCGCGCAGGAATGATTGCGCCATTTCGTTACGCATGGCCGCGCCGCTATCGACGGGCGACGTTTCCAGCGGACGGCGTTCGGTCACCACTGGACGTTCGACCGCGCGCGCGGGCGCCGGTTCCTGCTGTGCCGGCATTGCTGCCGGCGCCGGTGACGGGGCAGAAACGGGCGCCGCCATCGACAGCGCCTGCACGTCGGCCTTCAGCTGCGGCAATTCCACCGCTTCGCGGTCGATCGCTTCCAGCCTGGCGATGCCATTGCGAGCCGCCGTCGCATCCTTGCCATCGAGCGCCTGGCGCACGCCGACCAGCACGGACGCGGCTGCCGCCTGCTGGCGCGCCAGCTGCTTGCGCAAGGAATCCACGCTGGCAGCGCCCGCGCAATCGATGTCGAGCGCGGCAATGCCCCTGGCGGCGCTTTGCAATTGATGGCCGTCAATATTGCGCTCGATGGCGCGCACGCCGCGCTGACAGCCGCTCGAGCCAGAGCCCGCCTTGCCGATCGCCGCCTGCAGATCGTCGGCCTTGGCGCTCGACTTGCCCGTACACACATTTTTCGCCGTCGCCAGCTTCTGGCGGGCGCCGTCCAGGCTGCCATTCGCCACCAGCTTCAAGCCACTGTCGATGGCGTCATTGCAGGCCGATTCACTCTTGCCGCCCGGCTTGCCATTCATGTAGACGATGACGGCCGCCAGCACGACGGCGCCGCCCAGCCAGCGCAGCCACTTGCGCGGCGGCGGCGGGACTGTCGGTGCAGGCGCCGATAGCGGCACCGGCACGGGCTTCGGCGCGGCCTGCGGCGGCACCGGGACCGGAGCCGGAGCCGGAGCCGGCTTGGGCGGCGCTTTCGGCGCAGGCGCCGGTGCCACCGGCTGAGGCGGCGGCTTGGGCGCCACAGGCGGCGATACTGGCACAGGCGGCACAGGCGCTGTTACAGGCGCTTGCACGGGCAGCGGCGGCGGCACGGCCGCGGCTGGCTGGACTGCGCCAGCCTGCGCCTGCCCGCAGTACGGGCAATGGCTGACAACGGTCCACAGGCCCGTCTTGCATTTGTTGCAGATATCCAAAACTAATCCTTCATTCCAACGTCATTCCAGCGTTCACAGAGGCGGCGGCATCAACGGTGGTGGCGCACTGAGGAACAAGGGCGCCAGCTCGGGGAACTGGGCCAGCTCGGCCCAGGCCGGCAAACCGGCGCGCCACACCTTGGTGGTGGCTGGCACGACCTGCCCCCCCTGCACGTACTGCACGATCTGCTGGGCCGTGAACGGTCCCTGCTGCTGGCCGTTTATGCCCAGGAAATACTGGTATTCCACCAGCGGCGGCGGCATGCCGCCCAGCGGTGGCGGCACCATGCCGAAGGCCGGCGCCACGCCAGCGGCCGGCGCGCTGGCCGGGCGCAGCAATTGCTCCAGGCGTCCCGCTTCCAGCATTTCTCCCTTGATCGCATATTTCAACCGGGGCTGGCCGTCCGCTTCCGGCTCGCGCACTTCCCAGTCGTAAGCGTCGCCGTCGGAGTCGCCGATCACGTTCGCCCATTCCTTCAGGCGCCCCAGCAAGGCTTGCACCGTGCGGTCGAGCTCATCGCTGGCCATGCCCTTGCGGCGCGCCGATTCGCGCAGGCGCGCGCCCAGCTCGGCGGAAATGGCGCTGCCAAAGCCGACGTACGGCAGCTGCGAGCCATCGGCCTGCGCCACCAGCTTGGGCGCATACACCGTGCGTTCATAGTATTTTGCCAGCGCCGCCATGGCCGCCGTCTGCACGGCGTCAAGCGCCGTCAATTTTTCCTCGATGCGCAGGGCGATATTTTTCTCGTACGAGGCGGGCATGCCGTTCTGGCGGATGGCCCGTTCGTTGCCGATGCGGCGCAGGTCGCCCGGTTCGACGGCGAACTGGTACTGGCCCGGCGGCACGACTCTGCCCGTGTGCCGCGTCAGCACGCCCAGCATGATCGCTTGCAGGAACTCGCCGAAATCCTCGGCCAGGCGTTTCATTTCATCGGTATTGGGCGCGATCGGGTGCGTAAATTGCGTTGGATCAATATGCGTGTGGGTCGGCGCCTTGTCGTTGTCGCCTTCCTTGCGGTAGCTGGTGCGCCAGCCTTCCAGGCCGCGCAGCACCGTCATCGGCACGCCGGCCAGCTCGCAATAGCAGACGGCGCGCCCGCGGATGCCCGTCTCGACGATTTCCAGCTGGCTCACCGTGATGCCCACCTGGGTCGGCACGCACGATTCGAGCTCGGCGCCGAACTTCGCCTTGAAGGCGGCCGCGTTGGCTACGCCGATCACGCACTTGAACTGGTCCGACACGACCGTGAAGTCGCCCGCCATGTTGGCGTCGATCCAGGGCATGGAGCAGGCCAGCAGCTTGCGGAAGCGGTCCAGGCGTTCGGATACATCCATCTGTTCCAGCGCCTCGAACAGGGGGTCGGGCGTGCTCGTCGCCCCTTCCGCCAGGCCCGCCGTGGCGATCATGTTCTCGGCCATGCGCGTGACCTTGGCCAGGATCAAACCGCGCTGCGCCGGTTCGCCCAGCATGGGGAACAGGGCTTTTGAGCCGCCCATGTCCTTGAACGCTTCATCGGCCCACTGGCGCAAGGTGGCCGCCGACGGCAGCGCGATGTCTTTTTCCGTGACGGGAATGACGATCAGGGTCGCATGTTCCTTGTCCAGGTCCTTTTGCAGGATGGTATTGGCCGTCTTGAGTTCCGCCAGCATGGCCAGCACGCCTTCGCGGCCCGTTTGCAGCTCGCCCACCAGGCCATTCCACTGTGCGCGGCCCTGCGCATCGACGCCGACCCGGTTGCCCAGCCAGCGCGACAGCTCGCCCAGCAGGATGACGGACTCGTCCGCCGCTTTGGCCCGCAGATGGAATTTCAGCGCATTCGCCATTTCCGTGCGCAAATGATCCATCACCACGCCCGCCTGCTTTTCGCCATTGCTGAGGAAACCGAAGGTGCTGCGCGTCTGTTCCAGGTTGTTCAGCAGGCGCTCGTATTCGCGCGAGCGCACGGCTTCCTTGATTTCACGGTAGCGCTCGGCATTCGCGCCGATCTGCGCCGTCAAGCCGCTGCCCGGCGCCTCGATGCGGTCCTTGATCTGTTCCACCAGCGACAGCACGTATTCCAGGCCGCCGAATTCTTTATTATCAAGATAGCCATACAACTGGTCGCGCACGACTTTCTTGACGTCGTCGAGCACTTCGCGGCGGCGCTTGCTGATGCGGTCTTCCGTCGTGTCGGCCGTGGAATCCTGGTCGCGCACGGCGTCGCGTTCCAGGTGCTTCATGGCGTCGCGCACCTGGGCCGGCCATTCGCTGCGGTCGAAGCCCGTGCGGATATCGTTGATGCGCGTATTGACCCGGTTTTCCACGCCGGCCAGCAAGTGGCCGTGGCGGTCTTCCAGCAATTCGTCGACGACGCGGAAATCGATGAAGTCGCCGCTGGAACGCTTCAGTTCGATGCTCTTGTCGGAAAACTCGGGGAAATCGCTGAAGGGCGTGCCCTTCAGGAACATATTAGCGGCGAGGAAATTATCGCGCTGCGTATCCGTGGCGCGGTTGGCGCCCGCGTCCGTGCCGCCCACGCCAAAGAACGCTTGCAGCATGGCACCGGCCCAGCGGTGGGCCCGCTCGTCGCGCGCCGCTTCCTGGCGCGTATCGAGCACGGCCATGCCGAACGAGGAAAAGCGCTTCGAGAAATACAAACGCATGTCGCCGAAGCGGTCTTGCGGCACGGGCGCGTTGTACAGCGAGTTCTTGTGCTGCGCCTGGTTGACGGCGATCGAACGCTTGGCGCGGGCGAAATCGGCCGAGGCGAAATCCTCGAACAGCGAGTCGGCCACCATGTGGTAGACGTCGCTGACATCCTTGGTGTGCTGTTGCGCAAGGTTGCCCGAATCGATCAGGTACACCTCGCTGTAGGGCTCGCGCGTCAGTTCCGGACGGTCGTAGGCATCCCAGCGGCCCACATAACCCTTGTTGCCCATCATCGCCGATTCCAGCTCCATCAGCGCAGCATAGCCGTTGGCCTCGACCCTGTCCTTGTTGGCCTTGGTGTAGCCGGTCGGCAAGAACAGCATCAGCTCCACGTCGGCCGCGCCCACTTCGCTGCGCGCCAGCCAGCGCGCCAGCAAGCCCATGTCGAGGAAGGAACCGGAACCCGTGCCGCCCGCCACGGAACCGACGATGACGATGCGGAAACGGTTCGTTTCCATGCGCAAACCCAGTTCGGCCAGCTGGCGCTCGTGCGACAGGCCCGCCTTCAGCGCTTTCAGTTTCAAGCGGATCTTGTCGCGGATCTTCGCGTATTTGTCGAAGAAATACAGGCGCGACACGGCGCGGATCTGACCGGCGCCGCTGCTCATGTCGAAACGCAGTTCGCGGATGCGCTGCGGCGTCAGCGGCAGCCATTCCTTGATGTGCGGATACTTTTCCAGGGAATCTTCATCACGGCTGTACTTGTCCATGTCGAACGATTCGACCACCTTGTCATCGTCCGTGAACTTCACCTGGTCGAACTGCAAGTCCTTCGCCTGCGACTCGCCGCTTTCGATCACGGCGCCATTGTCGAGGTCGAAATGGATGAATTGCGCGATGGGAAAGTCGGCCAGCCCCTCGATGCGCGTGCGGTTGCCCGCGCCGCCCCACAGGGTGTTGAGGATGCGCCGGCGCACGCGCATCAGCACCTGCATGCCCGTGCCGCCGATGCCGATGAACAGGGTCGGGCGCAGTTCGATGATCTTGTCCTGCTTGCGCTCGCTGGCGCCGCCGGTGATGGTTTGGTTCAGGTTCTCTGCCATGGTGATTCCTTCGATGATGCGTGCAACGGCGTGTGCTTAGCGGCGGCTGGAAGTAAAGGTCAACAGTAACGCGACCAGGCCCACCAGCACCAGCGGTCCCATGAACAGCGGCGCGAGGAATTTATGCGCGTTCACGGCCGCCAGCACGACACCGGTCGCCAGACTGGCCAGGAAGATGAACAGCCACCAGCCCGAGGCATTGGCCTTGTTCGGCGGCACGCGCTTGGCCACCAGGCCATTCGCATAGGCATTCTTGGCAAAGAAAAAGGCAACGAACAGCAGCAACAGCACGACGCCGCCGATCAGGGTGTCGCGCGACGAGGTGTCGGTCGTGGCGGCGGCGTCCAACGCGGGCGCAGCTTCGGTGGTGGCCGTGGTGGATGCTGGTGCGCCCGGCGCATCGGCGGCCGGTGGCGCGGATGCCGGGGCCGGCAAGGTAAAGCCTGCGTTGTCTTTTGGAGTCTCTTGCGCCATGGTATGCCTCTGGTGGATTTGAATAGTTTAAAAGGAAATCGTTATCAGGCCAGGCTCAGGGTATGGCCTTCGGCCACGCGCACGACGGCCGGCTTGCCCAGGCCACGCTTGAGTTCGCCGATGTCGCGGCCGTCATCGTCGCGGATCTGCACGCTTTTGAAGGGTTTGAGCAGCACTTGCCGCTGCACACCGTCGGCCATCACCTTGTAGCGCGTGGCGCGCGTGCCCAGCAAACCCAGCGCCAGCAAGCCCAGCACGAGCGCCAGCACACCGCCGAGTATCACCAGCACGGGCAGCAGCGGATACTGGATGCGCACCAGCAGCGGGATCGTCGCCTGCGACGCGCGCACGCTGTCGGGCGGCGTGAACATGCCGGAGATCGGATCGCCGGGAAACAGTTCCTGCAAATCCTTGCCAAAACTGGACGCCAGCGCCAGCCGCTGTTCCGACAGGCCCACCTGCGCCTGCATGGGCAGCAGCACCTGCTTGCCCATGGCGGCCATCGCCTGCGCCGACCACGGCGACGGAATCTGCGCCATCGGCAACGCAAACTGCACCTGCACGGACTGGCTGGCACCCGGCTGCAGCTGGCGGATTTGATCTGGCGCAACGTGCAGCGGCGCGTTCTGGCCTGCCAGGCTGGCGTGCACCCTGGCGCTGTCGATCACGTACGGGAAAAACATGTTTTGCAAGGACGCCTGCAACACCACTTGCGGCACCAGGTTCGCCGCATCGACGTCGAGCACGATGGTGCGCCCGTCGCGGCCCAGGCTGGCATGCACGTTGGCGCTGTTCTTGACGGACTGGGGCACGATGCGCACGGCATCCTGGTCCACCGGTTTCAAGCGCGCGGGCGGACGCGTCAGCACTTGCGACAGCCGCCCCTCGGCCAGGATGCGGGTCAACGCCTCGGACGCGGGCTGGCCGTACGCGAGCGCATACACCATCAAGCCCTTGGCGCTGTACAGCTTGCCCTGCACGGGCATGCGCAGCGGAAACACCACCGTCTTGGTGATCGACGGTTCCAGATGCAGCAAGCGGTAAAAATCGCGGTTGCGCTCGGCCGTCTGGCTGTCGTTGTTCGGGCTGTTCTTGTTATTGGTAAAGATCCACACGATGCCGGACGCGGACTGGAACGGACCCGTGATGGTCTTGGTCACGGCTTCCTGGAAATCCGTGTCGGCCAGCGCGCCGCCGGCGCTCTTGCGCGCCAGGCCCAGATTGGCCAGCTGGCCCGCCACGCCGGCGCCGCCCTGCCCTTGCCCGATCAGCGCTGGCGACACATTGCTGCCGCTGCTCTGGCTGAAGGCCAGGGTGTAGACCTTGTCGGACGGGTTTGTAGCGGCCTGCGCCACGGCGCCCACCAGGGCTTTCAGCTGTGAATGCTCATCCGTGTAGAACGGCTCCATCCAGCCCGAGTTTTGCACGAGAAACGCTTGCTGGATGCCGGCCGCATGCGCGGCGGCGGCGCTGAAAAACGCGGCGCAAGCCACGGTCAGTAAGCGCGCCTTCATGCCTGCAAGGCCCAGCCATCGATGCGCGACAGCAGCGGGTGGTAGGCCCACAGCATGCCTTCATGCACAAACAGGCGCACGCGCCACGGCTCGCTGACGGCGAACGTGTGGAACACGGTCTCGCGCAACTCGTCGTCCTGCACCAGCTGGGCCGCCAGGCGCTCGCTCGAGCGCAGCACGCTCGACAGGCCGGCGCTGGTGGCGAACTTGACGCCAAAGACGCTGCTGCCCCCGCCCGATTCCAGCAAGGGCATGACGGCCTGGTTCTTGCCGCCATCGTCGCCGTGTTCCGGTTCTTCCCACGGCGCCGTTTTCAGCTTGGCGGCGAAGCGGTAATTGAAGCTGCCCGAACACAGGCGCGGCGCCAGCGCGTCGGCCCGCTCGGACTGCGCACCCAGTTTCACGTAGACATAGGTGCCGCGGCTGCGCTCGAAGCACAGCTGCCACAGTCCGCCGTCGCGCGACAGGTAGGGGCTGCCGAATTCGAAATGCGGCACCAGCCCTTCGGGCCAGGGCGTAAACGAAGCGGCCACGTTGCCGTCCGGCTGCAACTGCAGCCGGAGTTGGCCGTTGGCGCAGGGCCACACGGCCATGCGGTTGTAGGCGACGGGGGCGCTGACGGTGCCCAGGTCAACCACGCCGTCGAGCAGCACGTCGCTGCCCGGCTTTTGTTGCGCATCAAGGTTGACGAAGCGGATGCGGCCATCGTCGTCGCGCAGCGGTGCCCACAGGCGGTTCTGGAACCAGACGGGCGCGGCCACGCACGGCGCGCCGCCCACGTGCTCGACCACGTAGCTCAGCGAAGGCACGTCGGGACGGATGCAGGCCAGGCCATGGCTGGTCGGCAAGACCAGCACGCTATTGAAGTCAGGCACCAGCTCGGCGCGCCAGGCGCCGTGGGCCAGGTCCGATTCGGCCAGCAAGCTGCCATAGTCGGGGTCCAGCGCCAGCCAGCGTTTCGAAGCGGGCAGCCAGGCGTGCAGGACGGCCTTGCGCGGGTCGAGCGCCAGCAGCGCGGGCGCGCTGGTGCCGAACGGGGCGGAAAAGAATTCGTATTCGCCGGGCGGCGGCATGGGCAGCGAGGCATCGGCTTGCGCATGCTCTTCGCGCGCACGCTGGTCAGCCAGCTTCAGCGGTACGCTGGCCTGGCGCAAGCCGGCCGGACCGGCCGGCGGCACATCGCTGACAGGATGCGCGCCGAAAGGAGGAACCCAAGGCGCCACCCCGGACGGCGTGGCGGCCGCCTCGGGCGGCACTTGCAAGGCCGCGCCCGAGGCGGGGTCGAACGCAAATTCGGGCGGAAACTGCCGCACGGGCGCGCCGGCCGCCGCGGGCAGGCGCCGCGCCAGCATCAGCTTGCCGATATCGGCCTGGCTCACCAAGGGCGAGACGTTCTGGCCGTCCGCGCTGCGCTGCATGCTCCACGCGCCCGCGTCATCGACGTACCAGGCGCCGGAGGGCAGTGGCCAATCCCCAGAAGTTTTATGATCCATGTATTTTCTATGACAAGCAATGCATATCAGACGGTGTAACGTGCTGGGGCTGTCGAAACGAAGTCGCAGCCCTGGCAGTTCTCATAGTAACGTCTTTTTATCTGTATGGAAACATTGACGGCGGTCCTCAGCCCTGCTGCGTCCGCACTTTCGTCAACAGCTTGGTGGTCGAGCGGTCGTGCGCGAAATCGATGGCCACGGCCTGGCCGCCATACGCCAGCACGGCGCGCCCTTCGGGGATGGCCGCCATGTCGTAGTCGCCGCCCTTGGCATAGATTTCCGGTTCGATCTCCTGCACCACTTCCAGGGCGCTGTCTTCCGAGAACGGCACGACCAGGCTCACCGCTTCCAGCGCGGCCAGCACGGCCATGCGGTCTTCGCAGCTGTTCAGGGGACGGTCGTCGCCCTTGCCCAGGCGTTTCACCGAAGCATCAGTATTCACGGCAACGATCAGCGAAGCGCCCAGCGCGCGCGCTTGCGCCAAATACGTCACGTGGCCGCGGTGCAAAATGTCGAACACGCCGTTCGTCACTACCACCGGTTTCGGCAGGGCCGCGGCGCGGGCGCGCAGTTCGTCACGGCCGCACAGTTTGTTTTCAAATTCAGGCATGGATATCTCTTGTTGGGTTAAATACGGTCACACTCAGGCGTGGCTATCGCCTTGGATGCCAGCGGCATGGCGGCGCCAGGCATCGATCAAGGCGAGAACGGCAGGATCCAGGCCCTCTTCGGCGATGCGATCTTGCCGGTAATAAATCATCAGCGCATACACGCCGGCCAGGCGGCTGACGGGCAGCGACAGCGCATATTCATTGCCGCGCGCCGGTTGCCGGGCACGCCAGTAATTGATCGCCGCTTCCAGCGCCTGCATCCGCAATTCCATCGCCCCCTCCTTCCGCCGCCCGCTCCCGCATTATAGGGGGCGATCCGCTACAATACGCCATCGGCGCCACAGTTTCACGTTTGCGCCACCTTTCATTCATTGCAAGTAAGTACTTCCTGTGTTTCAATCAACCTATGACACTGACTGAACTGAAATATATCGTTGCAGTCGCGCGAGCGAAGCACTTCGGCCACGCCGCCGAAGCCTGTTTCGTTGCCCAACCCACCCTGTCAGTGGCCATCAAGAAACTCGAAGACGAATTGGGCGTGGTCCTGTTCGAACGGGGCGGCGCGGAAATCTCCGTCACGCCCCTGGGCGCGCAGATCATCGCGCAAGCCGAGCGCGTGCTGGAACAGACGGCCGCCATCAAGGAACTCGCCAAGCAGAACAAGGACCCGCTGGCCGGCCCCCTGCGCCTGGGCGTGATCTATACGATCGGCCCCTACCTGCTGCCGCCGCTGGTCAAGGCCATGATAGACCAGGTGCCGCAGATGCCTTTGATTTTGCAGGAAAACTTCACGGTTCGCCTGCTCGAATTGCTGCGCCAGGGCGAACTGGACGTGGCCATCATGGCGCTGCCCCTGCCCGATCACGGCATGGCCATCCAGGAACTGTATGACGAACCGTTCGTCGTGGCCATGCCGCGCCAGCATCCGTGGACGGCGCGTGAAAAAATCGCCGCACAGGATTTGAAATCGGAAACCATGCTGTTGCTGGGCAATGGCCACTGTTTCCGCGACCAGGTGCTGGAAGTGTGCCCCGAAATGGCGCGCTTTTCCTCGCCCGGCAACGGCATGCAGCGCACGTTCGAAGGTTCCTCTCTGGAAACCATCCGCCACATGGTGGCCAGCGGCATCGGCCTGACGGTCTTGCCGCGCGCCTCGGTCGCCAATATGCACGCCACCGACGGCATGCTCGAATACCGGCCCTTCGCCGCCCCCGTGCCATCGCGCCGGGTAGTGATGCTGTGGCGCAAGAGTTTTACGCGCAAGGCGGCCATCGACGCCCTGTGCGCGGCCATCGCCAGCTGCAACTTGCCTGGCATCACTCCCTTGTGCGAAGACGACGAATAGTACATTGACATACTATTTGCGATAATCGACCTTTCTCTTCAACAAGATCGAGTCTTTCATGAACAAGCTGGCGCTGTATTTCCGCCTGATACGGCTGGACAAGCCTATCGGTACCGTATTGCTGCTGTGGCCTACCCTGTGCGCGCTGTGGCTGGCGCAGCAAGGCGTGCCGGACTGGCGGCTGCTGCTCATCTTCACTCTTGGCACTTTCCTGATGCGCTCGGCAGGCTGCGCCATCAACGACTACGCCGACCAGGATATCGACAAATTCGTCAAGCGCACGGCGGACCGTCCCATCACCAGCGGACGCATCAGCGGCAAGGAAGCGCTGGCCGTGGCCGGCGTGCTGACCGTGCTGGCCTTTTGCCTGATCCTGCCCCTGAATGCGCTGACCAAGCAACTGTCCGTGGCGGCCGTCATCATCGCCGGCACCTATCCCTACTTCAAGCGCTTCTTCGCGATTCCGCAAGCGTATCTGGGCATCGCCTTCGGCTTCGGCATTCCCATGGGCTTTGCCGCCATCACGGATTCCGTGCCCGTCGTCGCCTGGCTGCTGCTGCTGGGGAATGTCTTCTGGGCCGTGGCCTACGATACGGAATATGCGATGGTCGACCGCGACGACGACTTGAAAATTGGCATCAAGACCTCGGCCATCACCTTCGGCCGCTACGACGTGGCCATCGTCATGTTCTGCTATGCCGTTTTCCTGCTGCTGTGGCTGGCATGCGGCTGGTATCTGGGCTTGCGTTACTGGTTCGTCGCGGGCTTGCTGGTGGCGGCCGGCTGCGCCGTTTATCACTACACCCTGATCCGCGCACGCGAGCGTATGCCGTGTTTTGCGGCATTCCGGCATAATAACTGGCTAGGAGCAGCGGTCTTTGCGGGCGTGGTACTGGACTTTGCTTTCCGTTAATCAATGATCCTTGTGCCGCGGCAGCCCTTGAGGCGGCGCAAGACAGGCCTGGCCGCAGCTGCCTACACTGGTATTTCACTGTGCAGTTTCACTTCCATGAGGTAATACATGAACTCGATACATACCGGCAAATCCAGCAGCGACAGCATCCTCGCCGACGCCGACAAGGCCCGCGACAAACTGGTCGGCGACCTGAAAACCGTCATCAACGAAGCGGAAGGCTGGCTCGATGGCGCCAAGGATCAGACTGGCGAGAATGTCAAAGCCGTCAAGGACAAGTTCATCGCCACCCTGGAAACGGCCAAGAAAGATTTGATCAAGCTGGAAGAAGACTTGCTCGAACGTACCAAGAAGGCGGCCAAGGCCACCGACGAATACGTGCAGGACAATCCATGGAAAGCCGTGGGCGCGGGCGCCGTCGTGGGCGTTCTGTTCGGCCTGCTGCTTTCCTCGTCACGCCGCTAAGTAATCCTCGGGAAATTAGTGTGAATTTATGACAAACAGAACCGGATGCTATGCAAGGCGCTCGCTGCGACGCAGTGCGAGCACTGCTAGCAGTGAGCAACGCCGCAGAGCGCCGGTTATGGAAGTCAGAAATCACAATAATTTATTGGGGGTTACTTAGTAGTAGGAGTACCGGCGGCGCAGGCCGCCTCCCCTGACGCGAAAGGCAGCATATGGCTATCATGCACCATGTCGCCCAAGTCGCAGCGACCCTCGCCGCCATCGTCCAGACCCGTCTGGCCCTGGCGGCCGTGGAAATGGAAGAAGAGTCGCTGCGCTTCCTGTCCTATCTGGCGCTGGCCATGCTGGCGCTGCTGTGCCTGTTCGTCGGCCTCGTCTTGATCGTATTCCTCGTCATCGTGCTGTTCTGGGATACGCACCGCATCGCCGCCATCGCCATCACGGCCGCCGTCTTCATCGTCGCCGCCGTCGCCACCCTGCTGGGCGTGCGCGCCAGTTTCCGCAGCAAGCCGAAACTGCTGTCCTTCACGCTTTCCGAACTGAACAAAGACCTGGACGAGCTGCAACTGCTGGCCCGCCGGGGATCGGAGCGGCCATGACCACGCATCCCACCAAACTGTCGCACGTGCATACGGCCGCCAGCCTGGCGCAGCGGTGCGACGCGCTGCTGGCCGAATGCGCGCTGCAGCGCCTGGCCCTGGGCGTGCAGACACGCCAATTGCTGGAACCTTTAACGGGCGGCAATCTGCGCCACACCCTGGCCACGCGTTTTAAAATTCCCCTGATGGTGGGCGGCGCCGTGCTGGGCTTGCTGCTGGTGCGCCCGCGCCGCTTCCTGCCGCTGCTGCGGGCCAGCGGCGCGCTGCTCAAGCACGCCACCACCGCCATGCCCGTCGTGCTGGCGCTGGCGCAGCGCTTCAGCAAGAAAGACACGCCGCCATAAAATATTTTTGCCTGGCTGCATCCAAATGGCCGGCCCCTGCGTAGTAATGGTATCAACCAGCCGGTTGAGCCAACTACCAGGAGCTTGCCATGCATGCCACCACCGCCCCACGCCATACCGCCCCCTCGCTCACCGTCCTGTGCGCCGCCCTGCTCGTGGCTGCCTGCGCACCGATGAGCGCACGCTACTCGCAGGAACAATTGCCGAACGCCGTCAAGGTGCCCGATGGCCATCAGGTCGCCATGCAGACGGTGGGCGTGGGCAAGATCGCCTACGAATGCCGGGCGAAGAAAGACATGACGGGGCATGAATGGGTCTTCGTGGGACCGGACGCGGCCCTGAACGACCGCAGCGGCATGCAAGTGGGCACGTATGTGGGACCGCCCGCCACCTGGGCCAACCTGGACGGCTCGAAAGTGACGGCGACGCAAGTGGCCGTGGCACCGGCCGGCGCGGGCAATATTCCGTATCAGCTGGTGAAAGCCAATCCGGCCACGGGCAGCGGCGCCATGCAGGGCGTCAGCTACATCCAGCGCGTGGCCACCCGCGGCGGCGTGGCGCCAAGCAGCCCCTGCGGCATGGAGTCCGTCGGCACCAAACAATGGGTGCCCTACCAGGCCGACTACATCTTCTGGAAATCGGCATAAATCCTTTCAAGCGACGGTTGGCAAGCGGGTTTGTGACCTATACTCGGCCTTGAAAACTTGCTAACCGTTCACTCAACGATTGCGCCGACCTTGCCAGCCCACGCCGCCCCTTACGATTACGATGCCGCCCTGCGCGCCTGCGCCAGGGGCGAGCAGCAGGCATTGCATGGCCTGTACCAGCAGGAAGCACGCTACCTGCTGGGCGTGGCCCTGCGCATCGTGCGCCAGCGGGCGCTGGCCGAAGATGTGCTGCACGATGCCTTCCTGAACATCTGGCGCCGCGCCGGCAGCTTCGACGCCACGCGCGGCAGCGGCAAGGGCTGGATCTATGTGGTGGTGCGGCACCAGGCGCTGAACGTGGCGCGCGCCCGCGCCCATGAAGTATCGGCCGACGAGGATACCGTGGAAACCCTGCTGCATGAACGCGAAGGCAACGATGCCGACGCCACCTTGGACGCCTACGCCCTGCAGGCGAACATGGGCAAGCTGCACGACTGCCTGGGCCACCTGGACGAACCCAAGCGCAACAGCATCCTGTACGCCTACGTCGATGGCTGTTCCCATAGCGAGATCGCGCAGCGCCTGCAAGCGCCGCTGGGGACCGTCAAGGCCTGGGTCAAGCGGGGCCTGGCCGCCTTGCGGGAGTGCATGGGATGATCAACAGCGACGAGGAATGGCAAAGGCTGGCCGGCGAATACGTGCTGGGCACCCTGGACCTGACCGAACGCGCGGCAGTGGAGCAGCGTTTGCCGCTTGACGCCGCCTTGCGCGACGCCGTGGCCGACTGGGAACGGCGTCTGCTGCCCTTGACGACTTTGGCGACGCCCGAAACGCCCTCGGCGCAACTGTGGCCGCGCATCAGCGCCAGCCTGTTCACGCCGAAAACCGTGCAGCAGGCGGGCGGCTGGCTGGCGTGGTGGAACAGCCTGGCCTTCTGGAGAGTGCTGGCCGGCGGCGGCTTGCTGACCACGGCCGCGCTGGCCGTGCTGGTGAGCGTGCAGCTGCAGGCGCCAGCCGGACCCGGCTACCTGGTGGTGCTGGTGGCGCCGCAAGATAAATCGCCGGGCTGGATCGTGCAGGCGGGCGGACGCGGCGGCAAGAACCGCGACCTGAGCCTGATCCCGCTGGGGCCGACTAGCGTGCCGCAGCAGAAAGCCCTGCAATTCTGGACCAAGGGCAAGGACTGGGGCGCGCCCGTCTCGCTGGGCCTCGTCAAGCCGGGGCAAAGCCTCAAGTTGACCCTGGATAAGCTGCCGCCGCTGCAGCCCGAGCAATTGTTTGAAATCACCTTGGAGCCGGCGACGGGTTCGCCCACGGGCAGGCCGACGGGGCCGGTGCTCTACATCGGCCGCGCCGTCAAGGTCATGTAATTACCTGCTCACTTATTTGCCCAGCTCGTCCCCCATCTCGCGCCCGCGCTGCGCGGCCGCCTTGATGCCCTTGACGATGGCCGCCTTCACGCCGCTCTCTTCCATGCTGGTCAAGGCCGCGTAGGTCGTGCCGCCCTTCGACGTGACGCGCTCGCGCAACAGCGACACGGGCTCGCTGGAATTCGCCGCCAGCTGCGCCGCGCCCGTAAACGTGGCAATGGCCAGCTGCGTGCCCTGCTCGGGCGTCAGGCCCAGTTCGGCCGCTGCCTGCTGCATCGCTTCGATAAAGTAAAACACATAGGCGGGACCGCTGCCGGACACGGCCGTCACGGGATCGATCTTCGCTTCATCGTCGAGCCAGACGGTCTGGCCGACGGCGCGCAGGATGGCGTCGGCCGTCTTTTTCTGTTCGTCGCTCACGCCGCTGCTGGCCACCATGCCCGTGATGCCCATGCCGATCAGGGCCGGCGTGTTCGGCATGCAGCGCACGATGGCGCCATAACCGCCGAGCCAGCGCGACAGGTCGGCGGCGCGGATGCCGGCCGCGATCGACAGGACCAATGGCGCGCTTTCCCCGTCGAGGAAAGGCAGCAGCTGCGCCGCCACGTCGCGCATGCTTTGCGGTTTCACGGCCAGCACGATCACGTCCACGCCGCGCAACGCGTCACTGGCGGACGTTGCCGTGGTGACGCCGAACTGCGCCTGCAGTTTTTCCAGCGCCGGCGCGTGCGGGTCGATCACGTGGATGTTGGCGCCCAGGGTCAGCTTGCCCGCCAGGCCGGCGATCAGGGCCGCGGCCATGTTGCCGCCGCCTACAAATGCGATATTCAATTCTGTCGTCATGCTTGTTCTCTCTTCATCAGGAATAGTTGCGGGAACCGAAGATGGCGCTGCCCACGCGCACGATGGTGGCGCCCTCGAGCACGGCGGCGCGCAAGTCGGCCGACATGCCCATCGACAGGGTGTCGAGCGCCAGCCCGTCCGCCTGCAATTGTTCGTACAGCGCGCGCAGTTGCGCAAAGGCAGCGCGCTGAAGCGTGACATCCGTTTCCGGCTCGGGAATTGCCATCAGGCCGCGCAAACGCAGGCGGGGCAGCAGCGCCACGGCATGCGCCAGCGCCGGCAAGTCAGCCGGCGTCACGCCGCTCTTGCTGGCTTCGCCGCTGATATTAACTTGCAGACAGATATTCAGGTCAGGCAAGCCGGCAGGGCGCTGCTCGGACAGGCGCGCGGCGATCTTTTCCCGTTCCACCGTATGCACCCAGTCGAAGTGCTCGGCGATGGGGCGCGTCTTGTTGCTCTGGATGGGGCCGATGAAATGCCATGCCGGGACGTGCTGCGGCGCGGCCTCCTTCACAAAGGCGATCTTGTCGAGCGCTTCCTGCAGATAGTTTTCGCCAAACGCCATCTGGCCCGCGCGCATGGCGTCCAGCACGGCGTCCGCGCCGAAGGTTTTTGACACGGCCAGCAGGGTCACGTCGGCAGGCGCGCGCTGCGCCTCCACGGCCGCCTGCGCAATACTGTCGCGCACGGCTTGCAAGTTCTGTTCGATTGTGGACATAATCATTTTCTAGTGTATAGGGGCGGCGGCACAGTGCGCCAGCCCATCAATGCAGGCACAGGGATTATAAATGGACATCTCCGAACTTCTCGCTTTCTCCGTCAGCAACAAGGCTTCCGACCTGCACCTGTCTTCCGGCCTGCCGCCGATGATACGGGTCCATGGCGACGTGCGCCGCCTCAACGTGGCGCCGCTCGAGCACAAGGAAGTGCACAGCATGATCTACGACATCATGAACGACAGCCAGCGCAAGGCGTATGAAGAGGCGCTCGAGTGCGATTTCTCGTTCGAAATTCCCGGCCTGGCCCGCTTCCGCGTCAACGCCTACAACCAGGAACGCGGCGCCTCGGCCGTGCTGCGCACGATTCCGTCGAAAGTGCTGACCCTGGAAGACCTGAACGCGCCGCGCATCTTCGGCGAACTGGCCATGCGCCCGCGGGGCCTCGTGCTGGTGACGGGTCCGACGGGTTCGGGCAAGTCGACCACCCTGGCGGCCATGGTGAACCACGTCAACGAACGGCTGAATCACCATATTCTGACCATCGAAGACCCGATCGAATTCGTACATGAGCCGAAGAAATGCCTGATCAACCAGCGCGAGGTAGGCTCGCACACGCATTCGTTCAGCAATGCGCTGCGCTCGGCCCTGCGCGAAGACCCGGACGTCATTCTGGTGGGCGAATTGCGCGACCTGGAAACCATCCGCCTGGCGCTGACGGCGGCCGAAACGGGCCACCTCGTGTTCGGCACCCTGCATACCTCGTCGGCGGCAAAATCGATCGACCGCATCATCGACGTCTTCCCCGCCGAGGAAAAGGAAATGGTGCGCGCCATGCTGTCCGAGTCCTTGCAAGCCGTCATTTCGCAGAACTTGCTCAAAACCAAGGACGGCGCTGGGCGCGTGGCCGCGCATGAAATCATGCTGGCCACGCCGGCCGTGCGCAACCTGATCCGCGAAGCGAAAGTGGCGCAAATGTATTCGGCCATCCAGACGGGCAGCAACGTGGGCATGCAGACGCTGGACCAGTGCCTGTCCGACCTGGTGCGGCGCGGCACGATCTCGGCGGAAACTGCCCGCTCGGCCGCCAAGTCGCCCGAAAACTTCCCCGGATAAGCCATGCAGACGACGCACGAACACTATGGCGCCATGCACGCGCTGCTGGCGCAGATGCGCGCACGGGGCGGCTCCGACCTGTTCATCACGGCCGGCTTTCCGCCCGCCATCAAGCTCGACGGCAAGCTGACGCCGCTGGCGGGCGGCGCGCTGGCCGCGCAGCAGGCGGCCGGCTACGTGCGCGCCGTCATGAACGAACGCCAGGCGGCCGAGTTCGCATCGAGCCGCGAAGCCAATTTCGCCATCAGCCCGGACGGCCTCGGGCGTTTCCGCGTGTCCGCCTTCGTGCAGATGGGCCAGGCAGGCATGGTCTTGCGATTGATCAATACCGCCATCCCCACCCTGGATGGCCTGGGCCTGCCCGCCATCCTGCAAGACATCGTGATGAGCAAGCGGGGCCTCGTCATCATGGTGGGCGCCACGGGCTGCGGCAAGTCGACCACCCTGGCCGCCATGGTGGGCCACCGCAACGCACACAGCCATGGCCACATCATCACCATCGAAGACCCCGTGGAATTCATCCATCCGCACGGCAACTGCATCGTCACCCAGCGCGAGGTGGGCGTCGATACGGACGACTGGGCCACGGCCCTGAAAAACACCTTGCGGCAAGCGCCCGACGTGATCCAGATCGGCGAAATACGCGACCGCGACACGATGGACCACGCCATCGCGTTTGCCGAGACGGGCCACCTGTGCCTGGCGACTCTGCACGCAAACAACGCCAACCAGGCGCTGGACCGCATCATCAATTTCTTCCCGGAAGAGCGTCGCCAGCAACTGCTGATGGATCTGTCGCTGAATTTGAAGGGCATGATTTCGCAGCGTTTGATCCCCAACAAGGAAGGCGGCGGGCGCAAGGCGGCGCTGGAAATCCTGCTCAATTCGCCGCTGATGAGCGACCTGATCTTCAAGGGTCAGGTGCACGAGATCAAGGAATTGATGAAAAAATCGCGCGAGCATGGCATGCAGACGTTCGACCAGGCCCTGTTCGACCTGCACGAAGCGGGCGCCATCAGCTACGAAGACGCGCTGCGCAATGCGGACTCCGTCAACGACCTGCGCCTGGCGATCAAACTCAAGGGCGCCACGGCGCCGGAACCCGCCCCGCAAACGGGCGCCACCAAACTGGGACTCCTCTGACATGACCAGCATCCACGATTTCCAGGCCGAGGCGCTGGACGGCACGCCGATCGACCTGGCCCGCTACAAGGGCAAGGTACTGCTGATCGTCAACACGGCCAGCGCCTGCGGCTTCACGCCGCAATACCAGGGGCTCGAAGCGCTGTACCGCGAATTCCACGAGCAGGGCCTGGTCGTGCTGGGCTTTCCCTGCAATCAATTCCGCCAGCAGGAACCGGGCTCGAATGGGGAAATCAAAGCCTTTTGCGAAAAGAACTTCGGCGTCACCTTTCCCCTGTTTGCCAAGATCGATGTGAATGGCCCGCATACGCACCCTGTCTTTGCGCAATTAAAACAGGCGGCGCCCGGCATATTGGGCACGCAGTCGATCAAATGGAATTTCACCAAGTTTTTGGTGCGCAAGGATGGCAGCGTATTTCGCCGCTACGCGACGGCCAGCAAACCGGCCAGCCTGGCGGACGACATTCGGCAATTGCTACAGGAATAGCCATTCGACGGTTTGATTAAAAACAATAATTGCTCAAATCAATGAATCCGTGTTTATTTCATGCTTGATATCAATATTGTGTTTCCAATAGCAAATTTCAGTGATAATGTTTGCATAATTATTCGCAGATATCGATCAAAAAACGATGCCAGTCTTTGGGAAAATATTATCTTCATGGATGCGGATGGGAATTTATTCCCGCCTCTTTCTTCCTATTTTCTTCCTGATACTCGCCGTTTCCGCCGTTCGCTATCACGCCCTGCTCGGCACGGAAACGGCGCTGGCCAATGCGCGCTACCAGAGCGATGCGCGGCAACTCGACCTGTTCCTCGCCAATAGCGTGCTGCCGCTGGCCGTGCACGCGGACAGTCACGCGATGCACGACAGCGTGCGCCAGGTACTGCGCAGCGCCCTGCCGCTGAACCGCAGCCTCGTTTCTGCCCGCTGGGACACGGCTGGCGGGCATGTCGAGGTGCTGGCCGACAGCAAGCTTGCCGACACGCTGGCCACGGTGCCGGCGTGGTTCGCGCGCCTGGCGGGTATCAATGCCATCCGCAGCCGCCTGACGGTGGCGCTGCCGGACGGCGGCGACGGCACCCTGAACCTGCACTACACGCCCGGCCTGCCCCTGGCGCAAGTGTGGCACCGGGTACGCGACCAAGCCATCCTCAGCAGCATCAATATCGTGCTCGTCTTCCTGCTGCTGGGCTTGATCCTGGCCACGCACCGCAAGCTGCTGGCGCGCTTCGTGCAGGCGACCGACCGCTTCCGCGAAGGCAACTTCGCCGTGCGCCTGGCAGCGGGCGCCACGCCCGAGGCGCAAGCCGTGTCGCAGTCGTTCAACGGCATGGCCGGCGATATCGAAGAACTGTTGACCTCACTCAAGACCAGCCAGCGCCAGCTGGGCGAACAGCTGAATGAAACCGTGCACATGCAACAGGCGCTGCAAAAGCTGTCCTGGCAAAACTACAATGATGTGCTGACGGGCCTGCCCAACCGTGCCGCGCTGGCCGCCCGCTTCGAACAGGAACTGTTCCTGGCGCGCGAACGCCAGCGCCTGCTGGCCGTCTGCCTGTTCGACCTCGATCACTTTCAGGCCATCAACGACCGCTACGGCGCCGAGGCTGGCGATGAAATCCTCAAGCAGGTAGCGGGCCGCCTGCACGGCTTTACGGGCCAGGTCCACTATGCGGCGCGCCTGGGCGGCGATGAATTCGTCATGCTGCTGTGCGGCCAGGCCAGCATCGCCAGCATCGAACAGAACGTCACGCAACTGATGACTGAGCTGAGCCGTCCCTACCAGTGCGACCAGCAGGCGCTGCACATGACGGCCAGCGCCGGCATCGCCGTCTACGCGGGCAAGGACCTGAATACGGAAAGCCTGCTGCGCCACGCCGACCACGCCGTCTACCAGGCGAAATTGACGGGGCGCAACCAGTACCACTTCTTCGACACCAACCTCGACGAGGAAGTACGCACCCACCACAACCAGCGCACGGAAGTGCGCCACGCCCTGATCAACGGCGAACTGCGGTTGTACTACCAGCCCAAGGTGAATATGCGCGCCGGCACGGTGGTGGGCATGGAAGCGCTGCTGCGCTGGCAGCATCCACGCCGCGGCGTGCTGGCGCCGGCGCAATTCCTGCCGCTGGTGGAACAGACGGATTTGATCATCGATATCGGCGAATGGGTGCTGCGCCAAGCCCTGTGGCAGATGCAGCGCTGGAGCGCGACCGGCAAGCACTGGGTGGTCAGCGTGAACATCGCGGCGCGCCACTTCCAGCAACCGGACTTCGTCTCGCGCCTGGAAACCATCCTCGGCGAATTTCCCGGCGTGCGCGCCAGCATGCTGGAACTGGAAATCCTCGAATCGTCGGCCCTGCACGACATCGAGGACGTGCGCCGCATCATCCGCGCCTGCCAGGCGCTGGGCATCACGTTCGCGCTCGACGATTTCGGCACCGGCTATTCGTCGATGTCCTACCTGAAACGCCTGCCGGCCAATATCGTCAAGATCGACCAGAGCTTCGTGCGCAATATGCTCAACGACCGCGACGACCTGCACCTGGTGCGCGCCGTCATCGGCCTGGCCCGTTCCTTCAGCTTGACGGTGATCGCCGAAGGCGTGGAAAGCGTCGAGCATGGCGCGCGCCTGATCCAGCTCGGCTGCGACCTGGCGCAAGGCTACGGCATCGCCCGCCCCATGCCGGCCGACGCCGTGCTGGAGTGGGCGAACACGTTCATCCCCGCCCCGCAATGGCGCATCGCGCAGTACAGCGAAATACCTATTTAGGCGTCAAGGCCGAATCAATCAGCTCGATCCAGTGCCGCACGGGCGTCTGCGTGCCGGACTGCAAATGGCTCAGGCAGCCGATATTGGCCGACACGATCATCTCCGGCTCGCACGCTTCCAGGTTCGCCACCTTGTTGTCGCGCAGCTGCTGCGACAGTTCCGGCTGCAGGATCGAATACGTGCCGGCCGAACCGCAGCATAAATGGCTGTCCGCGCACAGGCGCACGTCGACGCCGACGGCGCGCAGCACCTGCTCCACCTTGCCGCGGATCTGCTGGCCGTGCTGCAGGGTGCACGGCGGGTGGTACGCCACCTTTTTCACTATGCGCCCCTTCAGCAGCGCCGCCAGCTCGTTTTCAAAGGCCGGCATGATCTCGGACAGATCGCGCGTCAGTTCAGCGATGCGCCGCGCCTTCTGCGCATACTGCGCATCGTGCGCCAGCAGATGGCCGTATTCCTTCACCGTGGCGCCGCAGCCGGACGCCGTCATGACGATGGCTTCGGCGCTGTCCATGCCGTTGACATAGGGCCACCAGGCGTCGATATTGCGGCGCATGTCGTCCAGCGCCGCGTCTTGGTCGTTCAGGTGATGGCGCAGCGCGCCGCAGCAGCCCGCCTTCGGCGCGACGATCAGCTGTACCCCGAGCGCATCGAGCACGCGCGCCGTGGCCGCATTGATGTTCGGCGACATGGCCGGCTGCACGCAGCCGTCGAGCAGCAACATGGTGCGCGCGTGCCGGCGCACCGGCCATGCACCGGCTGCGGCGCCTGGCCGCAATTTGTCCTGCAAGCTTTTCGAGAGCAGCGGGCGCAGCGCCTGCCCCGCCTTGTACACGGGCGTAAACAGCCAGCGGCGCGGCAAGGCTTCCTTCAGGGCGAAGCGCAGCGCGCGTTCGCGCAAGGGGCGCTGTACGCGCTGCTCGACGACGTTACGGCCGATGTCGACCAGGCGCCCGTACTGCACGCCCGAAGGACAGGTCGACTCGCAGTTGCGGCAGGTCAGACAGCGGTCCAGGTGCGTCTGCGTCTTGGCCGTGACGGGCGCGCCTTCCAAGACCTGCTTGATCAGGTAGATGCGCCCGCGCGGGCCATCGAGTTCGTCGCCCAGCAGCTGGTAGGTGGGACAGGTGGCCGTGCAAAAGCCGCAATGCACGCAGGCGCGCAGGATGGCTTCGGCTTCGTCGCCTGCCGGCGTGTTCTTGATGAAATCGGCGAGATTGGTTTGCATGCGCGCTCAATACATTCTGTGCGGGTTGAAGATGCCAGCCGGGTCGAAAGCCTGCCGCAGGCGCTGGTGGATTTTTTCAACGGCCGGCGCCAGCGGATGGAATACGCCCACGGCCTTGTCGCCGCCGCGGAACAGGGTGGCGTGGCCGCCAAGCGCGGCCACTGCCCGGCGGATGTCTAGCGCCCCGGCCGCATCGGCGTCGGCGTCGAGCTTGAGCCAGCGCTGCGCCCCGCCCCACTCGATCAACTGGCGCCCCTTGACGATCACGGCGCTGGCGTGCGGCGGCAGCGACAGCCGCCACAAGCTGCCCGCGCCCGCAAAGAAGGCGTGCGTCTGCTCGCGCACGGACATCCAGAAGGCGGCCGCGTCATCGGGCGCCAGCACCTCGCCGCCCAGCGCATGCAACGCCGCCGACACGGCCGCCTCGGCGCCGGACAGGCGTACGCTCAAGACGCCATCGTGCCAGCAGCTGGCCGATATCGGCAGCGGTTGACCAGCCCATTCATTGAGCAGGCGCAAGGCGGCGATTTCCGCACACGCCACGCGCAAGGTCGCTTCGCGCAGCGGCAGGGGCAGCACCTTCAGCGACACTTCCAGGATCAGGCCCAGCGTGCCCATGGACCCCGCCAGCAGGCGCGAGACATCGTAGCCGGCCACGTTTTTCATGACCTGCCCGCCAAAGGCCAGGCGTTCGCCATGGCCATCCATCAGCACGGCGCCCAGCACGAAGTCACGCAAGGCGCCCGCGCTGGCCCGGCGCGGCCCGGACAAGGCGCTGGCGACGACGCCACCCAGCGTGGCGCCAGCGCCGAAATGGGGCGGCTCGAAAGCCAGCATCTGGTTGCGCGCGGCCAGCGCCGCCTCGATCTCGGCGAGCGGCGTGCCGCAGCGGGCCGTGATCACCAGCTCCGTCGGTTCATAATCGATGATGCCCGCATACGCGCGCGTGTCGAGCACCTCGCCATCGAGCTGCTGGCCATACCAGTCTTTCGTGCCGCCGCCGCGCAGGAGCAAGGGCTTGCCCGCCGCGCTGGACGCCAGAATCTGCTGCCTGAATTGTTCCGCTATCGCTTGCAATGGGGTCTCCGGAAAATTAAAAACGGGGCAGGTTGGCGAACGGCAGGCGTCCCGCCGTCACATGCATCTTGCCGAATTCGGCGCAGCGGTTCAAGGTGGGAATCGCCTTGTCCGGGTTCAGCAAGGTGTGGGGGTCGAAGGCGCGCTTGACGGCAAAGAAGGCATCAAGTTCGGCGCGCGTAAATTGCACGCACATGGAATTGATCTTTTCCATGCCCACGCCATGTTCGCCCGTGATGGTGCCGCCCACGGCCACGCACAGGGCCAGGATGTCCGCGCCAAACGCCTCGGCGCGCTCGAATTCGCCGGGCATGTTGGCGTCGAACAGGATCAGCGGGTGCAGATTGCCGTCGCCCGCGTGGAACACGTTGGCGCAGCGCAAGCCATGCGTCGTTTCCATGGCGGCGATGCCCGTCAGCACTTCCGCCAGGCGCTTGCGCGGGATGGTGCCGTCCATGCAGTAGTAGTCGGGCGAGATGCGTCCCGCGGCGGGAAACGCGTTCTTGCGGCCGGACCAGAATTTCATGCGCTCCGCTTCCGACTGCGAGACGGCAATGGCGCTGGCGCCCGCCCCTTCCAGCACGGCCGTCATGCGGGCGATTTCCTCTTCCACTTCCTCGTGCGTGCCGTCCGCTTCGCACAGCAAAATGGCCGCCGCGTCGGTGTCGTAGCCGGCCTTGACGAACGGTTCGACCATGCGCGACGAGGTCTGGTCCATCATTTCCAGGCCGGCCGGGATGATGCCGGCGGCGATCACGTTGGCCACGGCATTGCCGCCCGTGACGACGTCGCCGAACGAGGCCATGATGACCCGCGCCGTCGCCGGCTTCGGTATCAGTTTCACCGTCACTTCCGTGACGATGCCCAGCATGCCTTCGGAACCGATGAAGACGGCCAGCAGGTCCAGGCCGGGCGAATCGAGGCATTCGCCGCCCAGTTCCAGCACGTCGCCGTCGATGGTGACGACGCGCACGCGCAGCACATTGTGCACGGTCAGGCCGTATTTGAGGCAATGCACGCCGCCCGAGTTTTCCGCCACGTTGCCGCCGATGCTGCAGGCGATCTGCGAGGACGGGTCGGGCGCGTAGTACAGCGCGTGGGGCGCCGCCGCTTCGGAAATGGCCAGGTTGCGCACGCCCGGCTGCACCACGGCCGTACGCGCATAAGCGTCGAGGCGCACGATACGGTTCAAACGCGCCGTCGACAGCACCACGCCGTCGGCGATGGGCAAGGCGCCGCCCGACAAGCCCGTGCCGGCGCCGCGCGGCACGATCGGCACGCCAAGTTCGCGGCAGACGCCGAGGATGGCGATGACCTGTTCTTCCGTGTCGGGCAGGGTCACCACCATCGGCAGCTGGCGGTAGGCGGCCAGGCCGTCGCATTCATACGGGCGCGTGTCTTCAGCGTCGGACAGCACGCAGCGGGCCGGCAGCACGGCCAGCAGGGCCGCGACGACGGCTTGCTGGCGCGCGGCGGTCAATCCGGGTTCAGGGGCGGCATTGAGCATAAGATGGATGGCAAGAGGCATGGACGTGCAACGATTGTAAGCACAAAAGTGGCGCGCACCGCATTTTTTGTCCGATTTGCCTGCAAATCCGGCGCCGGGCGGCGCACAGTGTCGTATGCTGCCCCCATTCTTCTTTACAGGATCAGCATCATGGGCAACCGACTTTCGAAAATCGCCACGCGCACGGGCGACAATGGCAGCACCGGCCTGGGCGACGGCAGCCGCACCAGCAAGGACAGCGCGCGCATCCACGCCATGGGCGACGTGGATGAACTCAATTCCAACATCGGCTTGCTGCTGTGCGAAGCCATGCCCGACGCCTTGCGCGACGAACTGGTGGCCATCCAGCACGATTTGTTCGACCTGGGCGGAGAAATCTGCATCCCCGGCTACCAGCTGATCAAGGAAGAGCACGTGCTGCGCCTCGACGACCTGCTGGCGAAATACAATGCGGACTTGCCGGCCCTCTCCGAATTCATCCTCCCGGCCGGCTCACGCGCCGCCTCGCTCGCGCACGTGTGCCGCACCGTCTGCCGCCGCGCCGAGCGCAGCATCGTCGCCCTGGCCAATGCGGAGCCCCTGCACGAACATCCGCGCCAGTACGTGAACCGATTGTCGGACCTGCTGTTCGTGCTGTCGCGCGTGCTCAACCGCTTTGCCGGCGGCAGCGACGTGCTGTGGCGGCATGACCGCACGCGGGGCTAAATAAAAAACGGCGATGCAGTTTGACAGGCATCGCCGTGTTGCATCAAGCTGACAGGCGCTTGCTAGCCGCAGGCCTGCAGACACGCCTTATTGACACGCACGCATGAAGGCACACTGAACTCCATGACACAGGCGTCGAGCGCCATATAACACTCGGATTGGCATTCCGAAATGTCGGCGGTACTGCTGGCCATCGCATACGAGGCGCTGACGCCCATGGCGAACAAAAAGAAACCCAGCTTTTTGAACATAAGTACTCCTTTGTGGAAATGAGGGACGGCAGGATGGATGAAGTGACGCAGCCGGCCTGCCCAGCGTACTGACTGGTTAGCCGGCAATCATGATCTATGGCAAGATCGGATCGCAGCTTTTCATGCACATCCGGTGAATCTTGGTGCACGCGCCTGGCGCCGTCGGATGGTCGGTCATGCACTGCACCAGATCGTCGTCACACTGCGCATAGCATTCCGGCTCGCCGCCGCCGGCGATCGCATACGATGCGCTGACGCCCATGGCAAACAAAAAGAAACCCAGTTTTTTGAACATAAGCACTCCTGTTGAATTGTGAGACGATGAGCAACATCCATGGCGCGCCGTCCCTTACGCGTCATCCATAAGTGCCTCCGCGCGTCAGTTATGCGGCGGGCGCAGGCATTCTTTCTGGCAAGCCTGATAATTTTCCATGCAGGCCGGCTGGCCGAATTCCACGCAATCGAGCAAGTTGCGCTCGCAGACAAAGGTGCAGTCAGGGCCGCCAGCCTGGACACTGAAAGACAGGGCGGTGCCGGCGGCAAACAGGAAAGCGGCAATCTTTTTGAACATGGTCAGCCTTTCAAGTTAACAAGTGGGAACGTCAGATTTTCTTCAGCGCCGCTTCCAGCGCGCCCGCATTAAAACCCTGGATCTTGCGGTTGCCGATCAGCACAACAGGCACGCCGCCGCCGCCGAGCGCTTCGTGGGCTTTTTTCGCGTCCGGGGATTTCTCGATATCGAGATCGACGAATTCGATCTTGTTTTCCTTGAAGTACGCGCGCGTCTTGGCGCAGTAGCCGCACCAGTCCGTGCCGTACAAGACCACTTTCGCCTGGGCGTTAGGGAAATACGCCGCGTAATTGCCCTCGGTGTAATTCGACTTGAACAAGCCCGGCAACAAGGACAGGCCATAACCGCTGCCCAGGCCGGCAGCGAGGATCAGGCCATACATGACGATGGTTTTCATTTTTTTCTGCATCATAGGTATCAGAGACGTAGATGATCGAGGGCGGCCGGCGCAGCATGCGCTTGCCCGCCGCCTGGCAATGCACGGAGATCAGGAGCCGATGTCGCAGACCCTCAGGCAGGCCTTGTAACTGCCGATGCAAAATGGGGATCTGTCGCCATTTTGCATCGTGCATTCCCGCAGCTCCTCCTCGCAGGTAGAGCAGCCGATATCGGAAGCCATGGCATAGGAAGCGCTCAATCCCAGGGTGAAAATAAATGCTGCAATCTTTTTCATTTACTACTCTCCATGTAAGCGATTGCCTCAGGCAATCGCGGCAGACCAGTCGTAAGAAATGTCATCTTTGCTTGCTACGAAAACGAATATAGACCGCACTTATTTTAGAGTCAACGTTTCATTTCGATAAATTTCCAGTTTGGAAAATATACGGGCAAAGCGCATGGAATGTGGAATTTGGAGAGATTGGGAGGCGTCAAACGTCTATACAATATTGGCGCCGCAAGCAGGAGAGGCCGGTTGCGGGCGCAGCCGGCCGGCGGCTATATTCAGGCCGGCACAGGCAGGCTCACGGGCTGCGCATGCACGTGTTCGCGCAATAATCCCCGCAGCAGCTGCACCTGGGCCACCGCGTCGGCTTGCAGGGCCGTCAAGCCCTCGGCAACGCAGGGACCAGGCGCGCCGGCATCGGCGTCACCGCGCAGCAGCGCATCGATTTCCCCGCTGACCTCGGCGATCCAGCGTTGCAATTCGGGCGGCGCAGGCTCGGCCTGCGGGCTCAGACTGATGCGCGCCGTGCTGCCCGCCACGCGGCGCAGCAGCGGCAAGGTGCGCAGCGCCGCCAGGCCCACGCCGCTGCTGCGGTCGAGGCGGCGCTCGATGCGCAGGCGCTGCAAGACCTGTTCCGCGTTATTGCTGGCCAACCCCGCCTCGCGGCGCAGGCGTGCGATGGCGCTATCCCATTTGCCACCGGCCGCCAGCACGGCCAGCAGGTATTTCAGGTTGGCCGACACGGCTTTCGCCAGGCGCTGGTCCAGGTCGTCCGCCTCGCGGTCCGGCCACAGGAAGAACGTGGCCAGCAGGGCCAGCACGCAGCCGAGCACGTTGTTGCCCAGGCGGCTCATCGCATATACCATCTCGCTGGCCGGCGCCGCATAGTCGGCCACCAGCACGAAGGCGGGCGTCATGAACAGCACGTGCAGGCTGTAGCTGACGCGGCGCAAGGCCATGGTGGCGACAATCAGGGGAAACACCACCAGCGAGATGCCCAGCGGCGTGTAGATGAAGAGGCCGATCAGCACGGCCAGCACGGCGCCCAGCACGCTGCCCGCCACGCGTTCGATGCCGCGCGGCCAGGTGGTCGATACGGACGGCTGCAATATCAATAAGGTGGCCATGGTGGCCCAGTAGCCGAACGGAATATGCAGCGCATCGACCAGCAGGAAGCCGGCCGTCGTCGCCAGCGACACGCGCGCCGCGTGGCGCCAGCTCAGCGACTGCGGCGTGGCGTTGACTTTCGCCGTTTGCCACGCCTGCCCCAGCGCCAGGAAGGCCGCCTCGCGCCACGGAAGCTGCGTCGCGCGCGGCAAGCCCAGCTCCATGAATTCCACGTTCAGGCGCAAGGGCAGCAAGGCGCCCAGCGCCGCTTCCAGGCGCCGTCCGCAACCGGCCAGGCGGCGCTGCAATTCCAGGGGTGGCGTTTCCGGCTGGCGCTGCACGGCTTGCCCCAGGCGGCGCAGCAGCACGGCCATCACTTCCAGACTGCGCCGCGCGCGCGGGTCCTGGCGCAGCCGGTGCTGCTCGCGCTCGCACGTATGCGTGACGGCGATCAGATAGGCGAAGATGCGCTCGGCGTCGCTGAGCGCCAGCAGCAGATTGTCGTACAGGGCGCTGCGGCCCGCGCGCGCGGGCGGCACGGCGGCCAGCGCCACCCGCGCCGCTTCCAGCGCGGCGCGCGCCTGCGAACGGTAGCTGGCGCCATGCGCGGCCGCGTCCGGCAATGCGGGGCCCTGTTCCAGGAAGCGCGCATTGTCGCGCGCGATGCCGGCCAGGCGCGAATACGCGGCGCGGATGGCGCGCCGGCTCGGGCCGAACGGGTGGATGCGCCAGACCGTAAAACTGAGCACGGTGGCGAACAGGCAGCCGAACATGTACAGCCCCAGGAAAGGCGCCGTCTGCGTCATCGATTGCAATGGATGCGTGACCATCACCACGCAGGCCGTGGCCGCCAGGATGGCCACCTGCGCCGTGGCCGCGCCCCAGATGCGCGCCAGCGCGCCGGCCCAGGAAAACAGCAGCACGGCGATGGCCGCCGTCACCACGCCATGGCCGGCCGCCAGCGCCGTCAGGCCGCCGGCCACGGTCGACAGCAGGCCGAAACCCACCATCGACACGAAACGCATGCGCCGCGTGCCGGCCGCGTCGGCCAGGCAGGTCCAGAAGGCGCCGATGGCGGCCCAGGAAAAATCGGGATGGTCGAACAGCAGGCCCAGCAGCAGCATGGCGCTCGAGGCGCAGGCGGCCCGCAAGCCTTCGGACAGATTCGTTTCGTCGATGGCCAGGCTGACCATCCACAGGGGACGGCGCTGCGCCAGCTTGTCGGTATAGGCGTGCATGCCCGTCAGCCAGCGGCTTGCCAGCATGCGGGAACGGCGGTGGAGTTTCCTGAAATGCAAGATCGGCTTTGAAAGGGGTATCAAAGCGTCATCGTAGCATTCCCGGACGAAAAATGTTGCAGTGCAGCGTAAAAACCCCGCAGGCGCAAAAAAAGCGGCACCGCAGTGCCGCTTTTCATTCTGTAAGCCAACTTAGCTGACGACAGCCAGGCGCGGCTGGGAGCCGCCAAAACGCTGCTCGATCGACGCGGCGATGCCGGTGGCGTCCAGGCCCACGCTTTTCAGCAGTTGCACGGGGTCGCCATGGTCGATGAAAGTGTCGGGCAAGCCCAGCATCAAAATCGGCTTGACGATGCCTTCCGCCGCCAGCGCTTCGGCCACGGCCGAACCGGCGCCGCCCATGATGCAGCCCTCTTCCACCGTCACCAGGTAATCATGCTCGGCAGCAAGCTGCTTCACCAGTGCCACGTCGAGCGGCTTGACGAAGCGCATGTTGGCCACCGTCGCGTCGAGCTTGTCACCGGCCACCACGCTCGGCGCCACCATCGAACCGAAGGCCAGGATGGCGATGCGCTTGCCGTGACGCTTGATCTCGCCCTTGCCGATCTCGATGCTGGTCAGTTCCGGCACGATGGCCACGCCGGCACCGGCGCCGCGCGGATAGCGGATAGCGGCGGGGCCCGGATAGTGGTAGCCCGTCGTCAGCATCTGGCGGCATTCGTTTTCATCGGACGCAGCCATGACGACCATGTTCGGGATGCAGCGCAGGAACGCCATGTCGTAATTGCCCGCGTGCGTGGCGCCATCGGCGCCCACCAGGCCGGCGCGGTCCAGCGCGAACGTCACGTCCAGGTTTTGCAGGGCCACGTCGTGGATCAGCTGGTCGTAGGCGCGCTGCAAAAAGGTCGAGTAAATGGCCACGACGGGTTTCAAGCCTTCGCAGGCCAGGCCGGCGCCAAACGTCACGGAATGCTGCTCGGCAATACCGACGTCGAAGTAGCGGGTCGGGAATTGCTGTTCGAACTTGACCATGCCCGAGCCTTCGCGCATGGCCGGCGTGATGCCCACCAGGCGCTTGTCGTGGGCGGCCATGTCGCACAGCCAGTTGCCGAACACTTCCGTGTACGTCATCTTGCCCGGTGCCGTGGCCGGCTTGATGCCTTCCAAGGGATTGAACTTCGGCGTGCCGTGGTACAGGATCGGTTCCGCTTCGGCCAGCTTGTAGCCCTGCCCCTTCTTGGTCACCACGTGCAGGAATTGCGGGCCCTTCAATTGCTTGATGTTTTGCAAGGTCGGGATCAGCGAATCGAGGTCGTGGCCGTCGATGGGGCCGATGTAATTGAAACCGAATTCCTCGAACATGGTGGCGGGCACGACCATGCCTTTGGCGTGCTCTTCAAAGCGCTTCGCCAGTTCCAGCACGGGGGCGGGCAGGACGGACTTGCCGACATTTTTCGCCGCAGCATAGAACTGGCCCGACATCAATCGCGCCAGGTGGCGGTTCAGCGCGCCCACAGGCGGCGAGATCGACATGTCGTTGTCGTTCAGGATCACCAGCAGGTTGACGTCTTCCTGCACGCCCGCATTGTTCATCGCCTCGAAGGCCATGCCGGCCGTCATCGAGCCGTCGCCGATCACGGCGATCGCATGCAGCGGGTCGCCCTTGATCTTGGCGGCCTGGGCCATGCCCAGCGCGGCCGAGATCGACGTCGACGAATGGGCCGTGCCGAAGGTGTCGTATTCGCTCTCGTCGCGCTTCGGGAAGCCGGAAATGCCGTCTTTCTGGCGCAAGGTATGCATGCGCTCGCGGCGGCCCGTCAGGATCTTGTGCGAATAGGTTTGGTGGCCCACGTCCCAGACGATGCGGTCGTGCGGCGTGTTGAAGACGTAATGCAGCGCGACGGTCAGCTCGACCGTGCCCAGGTTGGACGACAAGTGGCCGCCCGTCTTGGAAACGGAATCGAGCAGGAAGCTGCGCAATTCCTGCGCCAGCGGCACCAGTTGCGAGCGGGCCAGCTTGCGCACTTGCGCTGGTTCATTGATGGTTTCTAACAGTTTCATTTATGCCTTCCGCTGCACGACCAGGTCCGCCAGCTCGCGCAAACGGCGTGCCTTGTCCCCGAATGGCGCCAGCGCCGCATGGGCGTCGCACCGCAATTGTTCTGCCAGGGCCCGCGATGGTTCCAGCCCCAGTATCGATACGTAGGTAGGCTTGTTGGCGGCAGCATCCTTGCCCGCCGTCTTGCCCAGGGTGGCCGAATCGGCCGTCGCGTCGAGCACGTCGTCGACCACCTGGAACGCCAGCCCGACGGCGCGCGCATACGCGTTCAACGCCGTCATCTCGTCCGCCGTCAAATCCTTGCCCGCCAGCGCGCCGAGGATCACGGCTGCGCGCAGCAAGGCACCCGTTTTCAGTTGATGCATCTGTTCCAGCTGCGGCAAGGTCAAGGCCAGGCCGACGCTATCGAGGTCGATCGCCTGGCCGCCGCACATGCCTGCGGAACCGGACGCGTGCGCCAGCAGCCGGATCATCGCCATCTGCCGCGCGGGAGGAATCGCCGCGCCGTCGGCCAGCAGCATGAACGCCTGCGATTGCAGCGCGTCGCCGACCAGCAGGGCGGTCGCTTCATCATAGGCGATGTGCACGGTGGGCTTGCCACGGCGCAAGGCATCGTCATCCATGCACGGCATGTCGTCATGCACGAGCGAATACACATGAATCATTTCCAGCGCGCAAGCTGCGCGCGCGAGCGTGTCTTGATCCGCATCAAACAGTTCGCCGGCCGCCATCACCAGCAGCGGGCGCACGCGCTTGCCGCCGCCCAGCAGCGCATAGCGCATGGCAGCGTGCAGCTTGTGCGGCACGACGTCTGCCGCCGGCAGGAATTGGTCGAGCCGGCCTTCCACGCCGGACTGGGTCGCTTGCATCCAGTCGCCGAAGGTCACGCCGTCTTGTTGCACATTGGCCATCATTGGGCGGCCTCGCCGGCATCCACGAACGGTTTCAACATGTCGCCTTCCAATACTTTCACCTGCGCTTCGACACTGTCGAGCTGGGTAGCGCAATACTTGACCAGTTCCGAGCCGCGCTGGTACGCCGCGACTGATGCTTCCAGCGGCAACTGGCCCGCTTCCATTTGCGTTACCAGCTGCGCCAGTTCCGCCATCGCCTCTTCAAACGAGGCCGGCGCTGCGGCAGCGGCAGTTAATTTCTTCGACATAGACTCAGATCTCTTCGTGGCACGAGGGGCTTGTAGGGAGACGCCGGGGACTCCCGGCCAGCATAGAAGCGTTATTTTAGAACAAACCACACTATTAAGTGAAAACTTAAGCGCAATCGGCGCGCTCAAAGTCAATAGCGTTGCCAGCTTGTCAGTGGATTTTAGCCGAATCACCCCTTGCTACCGGAAATTGCACGCCAAATGACAATGTTTCTCATTAAAAGCTTATTTACCGGGCGGGTTTGATAATGCCGAGGCCGATACGCGCTATAATCGCCGGTTCTGTCCGAAATACCGTTTCAACAAATTTGAATTCAGGTCTTTGCGGATTCTTTCTCTCTGTAGCGGTTGCCCAGGGAATGGCCTGGGGCACTGCTGACCGTTGTACATTTATGGGGGGTTGGGATGTCCGATCTGGCTACTCACGCCAAGCTGGCGCGTTCAAACGCGCAACTTCCGGTCCACGTCTATTTTGACGAAACGCTGTTGCAGCGTGAAATGCAGCAATTGTTCCAAGCCGGCCCGCGCTATGTCGGGCACGAGCTGATGGTGCCGGAAACCGGCGATTTTGCGACCCTGGCGTCTGAGAACGAAGGGCGCATGCTCGTGCGCAACGCCAATGGCATCGAAGTGCTGTCCAACGTGTGCCGCCACCGGCAGGCGCTGATGTTCAATGGCCGCGGCAACGCAAATAACATCGTTTGCCCGCTGCACCGCTGGACCTACGACCTCAAGGGTGAATTGATCGGCGCGCCGCACTTCCCCGAGACGCCGTGCCTGAACCTGTCGAAAACGCCGCTGCAAAGCTGGAATGGCTTGCTGTTCGAGCAAAATGGCTACAACGTGATGGAAAAATTGAAAGATTTGTCCGTCTCGAAAGACCTCGATTTTTCCGGCTACATGTTCGACCACGTGGAAATCCACGAGTGCGACTACAACTGGAAGACCTTCATCGAAGTCTACCTCGAGGATTATCACGTCGAACCGTTCCACCCGGGCCTGGGCAGCTTCGTCAGCTGCGACGACCTGCGCTGGGAATTCGGCAAGGATTACAGCGTGCAGACGGTGGGCGTGCACCGCGGCCTGCAGCAGGCCGGCTCGCCTGCCTACAAGAAATGGCAGGAGCAGGTGCTGCAATTCCGCGGCGGCGAAGCGCCGCCGTATGGCGCCATCTGGCTGACCCTGTATCCGAACATCATGGTCGAATGGTATCCGCACGTGCTGGTCGTCTCGACCCTGTGGCCCGACGGCCCGCAAAAAACGCGCAACGTGGTAGAGTTCTATTACCCCGAAGAAATCGTACTGTTCGAGCGCGACTTCGTCGAAGCGGAACGGGCTGCCTACATGGAAACCTGTGTCGAGGACGATGAAATCGCCCAGCGCATGGATGCGGGCCGCAAGGTCCTGATTGCGCGCGGCGTGAACGAAGTGGGCCCTTACCAATCGCCCATGGAAGACGGCATGCAGCACTTCCACGAGTGGTACCGCAGCAATATCGAACTGTAGTTCCTCAAGGGGCCGCATTGCGCGGCCTTTTTCATTTTCATCGTCAGGATTACTCATGCAGTCACTTTGGATGCTGTTTGCCAGCTTTATGTTCGCCATCATGGGCGTGTGCGTGAAACTGGCGTCGGATCTGTATTCGACGTCCGAAATCGTCATGTACCGCGGCATCATCGGCATGATCGTCATGAGCTGCACGATTCTGTACCAGGGCGGCAGCTTTAAAACCACGATGCCGGGCCAGCATCTGTGGCGCGGCGTGGTGGGCGTGATCGCCCTGTGGCTGTGGTTTTATGCCATCGCCATCCTGCCGCTGGCCACGGCCATGACCCTCAATTACATGGCGCCCATCTGGATCGCCGTGATTTTACTCGCCGGCGGCTGGTGGAAAGGCATGCAACAGGTCGAGTGGCCGCTGGTGGCAGCGATTGCCATGAGCTTTGTCGGCGTGACCCTGCTGCTGCAACCTGTGTTCGAGACGGACCAGCTGGCCGGCGCCATCACGGCCTTGATTTCCGGCATGCTGTCGGCCCTCGCCTACTTGCAGGTGCGCAAACTGGGCTTGCTGGGCGAGCCCGAATACCGGGTCGTGTTTTATTTCTCCGTCGTCAATTTCCTGGCCGGCGTGATCGGCCACGTGGCCAGCGCCGGCGGCGGCCCCGTCGTCTGGCACATGCACACGAGCGCCTACGGCATCGGCTTGCTGGCCGCCATCGGCTTGTGCGCCACCATGGCGCAAATGGCCATGACGCGCTCCTATCGCTTGGGCAAGACCCTCGTGGTTGCCAATTTACAGTACACAGGCATCGTCTTTTCCAGCTTCTGGGGCGTGGTGATCTTCGGCGACCTGTTCGACTGGCATGGCTGGGCCGGCATCGCCATCATTCTCGTCTCGGGCATCGCGGCCACCTATTACAATACCCGCAACACGGCCCGTGGCGCCGCCATCGCGCGCACGGATCCCATCGCCAGCGAAGTGTAAAGGAGCGTTGCTGATGTACACCACCTTGATCCAGGCCAGCGAACTGGCCGACCACCTGAATGACAGCCACTGGGTCATCCTTGATTGCCGCCACGACTTGCTCAACCCGGCAGCGGGCAGCGACGCGTTTGCCGCCGGGCATATCCAGAACGCGCAGTTCGCCGACATCGACACGGCCTTGTCCGGCCCCAAGACGGCCCGTGGCCCCCAATTTACGGGACGGCATCCCTTGCCCGACCGCAACGCCCTGCTGGCCACCCTGCGCGGCTGGGGTATCAATGACGACACGCAAGTGGTGGCGTACGATGGCCAGGGCGGCATGTTCGCCGCCCGTTTGTGGTGGCTGCTGCGCTGGCTCGGCCACCCGAATGTGGCCGTGCTCGACGGCGGCCTGGCCGCCTGGCAGGCACAAGGCTTGCCGCTGGTCACGCCCGTGGCACCGCGCCCTGTCGGCAAGCTGACGGAAAAGGCCAGCCTGACGCGCACGGTCAGCGTGCAGGACGTCGTTGCCAACCTGGAAACCCAGGCCTTGACGGTCATTGACGCGCGCGCCCCCGACCGCTACCGGGGCGAAAACGAAACCATCGACCCCGTGGGCGGCCACATCCCGGGCGCGAAAAACCGTTTCTTCAAGGATAACCTGCAGGCAGACGGCCGCTTCAAATCCGCTAAAGAACTGGAGCAGGAATTCGCGGGCCTAATCAGCACGGCTGAATCTACTATCCTGCAGTGCGGCTCCGGCGTGACGGCATGCCACAACCTGCTGGCCCTGGAAGTGGCCGGTTTACCTGGCGCGGCCCTGTATCCGGGCTCGTGGAGCGAATGGTGCGCCGATCCGGCGCGGCCTGTGGCGACGGGTAATTAAAAAATGGCGGACCAGATGGTCCGCCATTTTTTTACCCGTGGATAACTATGAACTTATCCCCAGCGATTGATTCAACTGCGCCAGTTCCGCCTGCCACGCCTGCTGGCTGGCCGGCTTCTGGTGGCGCGGTTTTCTCGCCAGGTCTTCCGCCAGCAATTGCTCCAGTTCGCACAAGCGTTCCAGTTGAACATCAACGTCGGTTTGCGCTGGCGCAAGCGCAGCCGTTTCCACGCGCGGCACCGGCAACGGCGCCTGTCCATCCTCGGCACTCAACCGTGCATACGCGCTGCCGGCGTCCAGCCACTCTTCCAGCCGGCCATCGGCCACCACCCAAAAGCGGTTGCAGGCCGTTTCGATCAGGTCGCGGTCGTGCGACACCAGCAGGCAGCCGCCTGCAAAGCCGCGCAAGGCTTGCCCCAGCTCCGCCTTGCCCTGCATGTCCAGGTGGTTGCTGGGTTCATCGAGCAACAATAAATGATAGCTGGCCAAGGACAGCCCCAGGAACAGCAGCCGCGCCCGCTCGCCGCCGCTCAGGGTCGCCACCGTCTGGCCATGGCGCGCATACGGGAAACCGGCCGAGATCAACGCTTGCTTGCGCGCCACCTGGCTGCGCGCCGCCTCGTTCTGCACGGCAAACGGGTACAGGGCGTCGGACAAATCGGCCGTATCGGCCAGTTGCCTGAGCGACTGGTCGTAGTAACCGATGCTGGCGGCGTGGTGGTAGCGCAAGTCGCTGCGCTCCTCCTGCGCCTGGATCGCTTGCCAGCACAGGCGCAGCAGGGACGACTTGCCGCTGCCGTTGGCACCCAGCAAGGCGACCCGGTCGCCCGGTTTCAGCCACAGCTGGCCGACGTGGAACAGCAGCGGGGAAGCGGGCACGGCGCGCACGTCCAGGGCATCGAGCGCCAGCAACTGGTCGGCCGCCAGCGGCTTGCCGCGCAAACTCAAACGCCACGGTGCGCCATCGCTGACGAACGATTGCGCATCCTTCAATTTGTCGATGCGCCGCTGCATGGTCTTGGCCTTGCGCGCCAGGTCTTCATTGTCGTAGGTGCGGCCCCACAGGGCCAGGCGGGCGCTGCTGGCGGACAGGCGGTCGATTTCCTTCTGTTCGGCCGCATGGCGGGCGGCAGCGGCACGATCGGCTTCGGCCAGGGCCGCCAGCGCGGGACCGCACGGCAAGTCGAAATCGTAGAGGCGGCTATCGCGCAAGATCCAGCTGCGCGTGGCCACGTTGTCGAGCAGGCGCTGGTCGTGCGAGACGAGGATGAAGGCGCCGCGCCAGCGCAGCAGGAATTGCTCCAGCCACAGCAGCGACGGCAAGTCCAGATGATTGCTCGGCTCGTCGAGCAGCAGCACGTTCGGCTCCTGCAGCAGGGCGCGTCCCAGCAGCAGCCGCGTGTGCTGGCCGCCGGACAGGGAATGCACGGGCACTTGCGCCGTATCAAGGTCGAAACCCAGTTCGGCAAGCAGGCTGTCGACACGCCAATGCAACTCGGGCTGCTCCAGCACGGGCGCCAGCAAGGCGTCGTACAGGCTCAGGCTGGCAAGTTCGGCCGGCAAATGCTGCTCCACGTGCTGCAGGCGGCAGGCCCGAGCATAGTGGATGGTGCCGGCAGTGGCTTCCCGCGTGCCGCTGAGCAAGCCCAGCAAGGTGGATTTGCCGCAGCCATTGTGGCCGATCAGGCCGATGCGGTCGCCCTGGCGCAGGGTAAAGGCGAGTTCGTTGAAGAGGAAACCGTCGTGGGTATCCAGTTGTAAAGCTTGGGTAGAAATCAGGGTAGTCATGGCTCTTGTCTTTGTTCGGGATGCAAGCATCCGCGTTAACAGGAGCGCTAACGACAACGGAGTACCAGGAAAGGACTCGTAGAGGAGGGTAACTTTGCTCTGGCCAGGTTATCGCAGCGCGATAGAACGTGGGCAAGAGCTGGCAAATGCGCTAAAAGAGCGTGCGCGCCACAAGGCGAGCAACAAGTTTTCTTCCATGATATTTTCCTCCTTTCTGTGCAAGTTAGTCAGAAAGGCAATATAGCATAAGTGGTACTGCGGCACCGAATCAGTGCATCAACCGCCGTGGCGCTTATGCGTCAGGAACAGCACGATACATACGCCCAGCGCGATCAGCAGCACTTGCGGGATGGTTTCGCGCAAGGTGGCGCGGCGCTGCATCTGCGGCATCAGGTCGGACAAGGCGATATAGATGAAGCCGGACGAGGCGAACACGAGCACGTACGGGATCAGATTGCTGGCGCGGTCCAGGGTGAAATAGCCGAGCAGGCCGCCGGCCACCGCCATCAGGCTGCACAGCAGATTGAAGACATAGGCGCGCAGGCGCGAGAAGCCGGCGTTGAGCAGTACAATAAAATCGCCGATTTCCTGCGGGATTTCATGCGCGATGATGGCCAGGCCCGTGACCAGGCCCAGCTTCGGGTCGGCCAGGAAGGCGGCCGCGATCAGGATGCCGTCCGTAAAGTTGTGCATGCCGTCGCCGACCAGGATCATCCAGCCGGCCTTGCCCGCCTCGTGCTTGTCGTGGCCGTGCGCATGGTGGTGGCCGTCGCCTTCGTGGTGGTGCGAATGGCGCAGGATGGCGAATTTTTCCAGCATGAAAAAGGCCAGCAAGCCCGCCAGCAAGGTGGCGAACAGGCTGCGCGGGTCCGCCTGCGATTCGAACGCTTCGGGCAAGGCATGCAGCAAGGACGTCGACAACATGATGCCGACGGACAAGCTGACCATGCGCTCGACCACTTTGGACAGGAATGCAAACGAAAAGATCGCCGCCGCAGTAATGCTGAAGACGCCCGCGATCGTGGTCGCGAGCAAAATGGATATAAGGACGGGATCGATGATTTTCTTACCTCAAAATGGCGCCGGCCTACGGGCGCCCGCAATGCTGGCGTCTGGCTTGATCTGTATGATGTTGCTTATTATTCAATCTTGTGCGCGCTTGGCGGCAGCGTGGCGCATTGAAGATGCAATTGTACTGCATTGACGCGAACCGGGCATTTTACAGCCCGGTGCGCCTTTCGCGGCAACTTCTGGAAAAAAATGTGGCAATCAGGCACTTTTAGCGCCGTTCAGCTTGCAACCTCAGGCAACGCCATGCTTTTTGAACCAGGCCAGGCAGCGCGCATAGCCGTCTTTCGCATCGGCCGCCACATAGCTGGGGCGGTAATCGGCATTGAAGGCGTGGCCCGCATCGGGATACACGACGAATTCCGACTGGTTGCCGCCCTTGGCCAGCGCCTCCTTCATCTTCGCGATCGATTCCTGCGTGATGCCCGTATCCTTGCCGCCATACAAGCCCAGCACGGGCACTTTCAAGGTGGCGGCGATGTCGATGGGGTTGCTCGGCTGCAAGGCAGTCGCTTCGCCCACGAGGCGGCCATACCAGGCCACGCCCGCCTTGACGGCCGGATTGTGCGCCGCGTACAGCCACGTGATGCGGCCGCCCCAGCAAAAGCCCGTGATGCCCAGGCGGCTCGTGTCGCCGCCATTCTGTTTCGCCCACGCAACAACCGCATCGAGGTCCGCCATCACTTGCGCATCCGGCGTCTTGGCGATGATGCCTTTCATCAATTCCGGGATGCTGGTCACCTTGGTGGGATCGCCCTGGCGCACGAACAGGTCGGGCGCCAGCGCCAGGTAACCCTGCTTGGCGAAGCGGCGCGCCATGTCGGCGATATGTTCATGCACGCCAAAGATTTCCGAAATAACCAATACCACGGGCAAACCCGTCTTGCCTTCCGGCTGGGCCGCATACACGGGCACGGCCTGGCCATCGACCATCACCGACATGGTGCCCGTGACGAGCCCGGCGGAATCCGTCTTGATGACGTTTTGCGCCGCCACGGGCAGCACGGCCACGGCAAAGCCCGCGCCCAGCGCCACCTTCAGGAAACCGCGCCTGCCGTCCGGCCCGGACACGCTGCTCTGGCCCAGCAAACTTTCACAATCGGTGATCATGTCGCTCATGCGTTACTCCTGAAAGGTGTGTTGACAAACAATGTCGGCTTACGCTGCGCTAAGCCGACCTACGGTCATTGCTCAAGTAAACATGTGTTCGGCCTACGGTCATTGCTGAATTAAACATGTAGGTCGGCTTAGCGGGGCATGCCCCGCGTAAGCCGACGCAGCATCAATGCGCTTCATCCCAGTTGACAAACAATGTCGGCTTACGCTGCGCTAAGCCGACCTACGGTCATTGCTCAAGTAAACATGTGTTCGGCCTACGGTCATTGCTGAATTAAACATGTAGGTCGGCTTAGCGGGGCATGCCCCGCGTAAGCCGACGCAGCATCAATGCGCTTCGTCCCAGTTCCTGCCTACGCCTACCTCGGCCGTCAGCGGCACTTTCAGCGCGGCCACGCCGGCCATCAGTTCCGGCAGCTTGCGCTTGACCAGTTCCAGTTCCGCGTCCGGCACTTCCAACACCAGTTCATCGTGCACCTGCATGATCATCTTCGTCTGCAAGCCGTCCGTTTCCAGCCAGCCTTGCACGGCGATCATGGCCAGCTTGATCAGGTCGGCAGCCGTGCCCTGCATCGGCGCGTTGATCGCGGCCCGTTCCGCGCCCTGGCGGCGCGGGCCGTTCGGCGAATTAATTTCTGGCAACCACAAACGGCGGCCAAACACGGTTTCCACGTAGCCGCGCGCCTTGGCTTGCTGGCGCGTGTCTTCCATGTACTGTTTCACTCCGGAAAAACGGGCAAAGTAACGGTCGATATAGCTTTGTGCGGCCGTGCGGTCCACGCCCAGATTACCGGCCAGGCCGAATGCACTCATGCCGTAGATCAAACCGAAGTTGATCACTTTGGCGTAGCGGCGCTGTTCGCTCTGCACTTCCGCGGCCGGCACGCCGAAGATTTCAGCGGCCGTGGCGCGGTGAATATCGATGCCGTCGGCAAACGCGCGCAGCATCGCTTCGTCGCCAGAGATATGCGCCATGATGCGCAATTCGATCTGCGAATAGTCGGCCGACACGATATGGCTGCCCGGCGGCGCAATAAACGCTTCGCGGATGCGGCGGCCTTCCGCACTGCGGATGGGAATATTCTGCAAGTTCGGGTCGTTCGACGCCAGCCGCCCCGTCACGGCCACGGCTTGCGCATAGTTCGTATGCACGCGGCCCGTCGTAACGTTGATCATCTTCGGCAATTTATCGGTATACGTCGACTTCAGCTTGGCCATGCCGCGGTACTCGAGCAGCACTTTCGGCAGCGGATAATCCTCGGCCAGCTTTTGCAGCACTTCTTCATCCGTCGAGGGCGCGCCCGTCGGGGTCTTCTTGACCACCGGCAGCTTCAATTTCTCGAAGAAGATTTCGCCGATCTGCTTGGGCGAACCCAGGTTGAACGGCTGCTCGGCCAGTTCATACGCCTTCTTTTCCAGCTCGAGGATCTTTACGGCCAGCTCGGCCGACTGGATGTTGAGCAATTCGTCGTCGATCAGCACGCCGTTGCGCTCGATCTTTTGCAAGACCACGGCCGTCGGCATCTCGATCTTTTCATAGATAAACGTGAGTTTTTCGTCGTTCGCCACATTGCCCCACATGGCATTGTGCAAGCGCAAGGTGACGTCGGCATCTTCGGCCGCGTACTTTGCCGCCTGCTCCACCTCGACCTGGTTGAAGGTGATCTGCTTGGCGCCCTTGCCGCACACGTCCTCGAACGGGATGGTCGCGTAGTTCAGGTGGCGCAGGGCCAGGCTGTCCATGTCGTGTTTCTTGTGCGATTCGAATACATACGATTCGAGCAAGGTGTCGTGGGCGATGCCGCGCAACGTCACGCCATGGTTGGCGAAGATGTGGCTGTCATATTTCAGGTTCTGGCCCAGCTTGGGCTTGGTTTCATCTTCGAGCCACGGGCGCAATTTCGCCAGCACGTGTTCGCGCGTCAACTGTTCCGGCGCGCCCGCGTAGTCGTGGGCCAGCGGGATGTAACAGGCGGCGTGCTCGGCCACGGAGAGGGAAATGCCGACCATTTGCGCCGTCATCGGTTCCAGCGAGGTGGTTTCCGTGTCGACGGCCGTCAGGGCAGCCGCATCGATCAGCGCGATCCATTTGTCGAGCTGGGCATCCGTCAGCACGGTTTCATACTCGGCTTCCACCGCTGGCGCCGCGTCGGCAAACATGTCGCCCGTCGTGTTGACGGCGGAGGCGCCGGCGGCAGGCGGTGCGCCGACGGGCGACATCGGCGGCGGCGCCGCGCCCAGTTCGCGCAGCAGCGCCTTGAAGCCGTAGCGGTTGAAGAAGGCCAGCAGTGCTTCCTTGTCTTCGTGTTTCGCCACCAGCGAATCGGCAATCGTCGTCATGTGGCCGGACAGATCGCAATCGGTCTTGACGGTGATCAAGGCGCGCGCCTGCGGCAGCCATGGCAGGGCCGTGCGCAGGTTTTCCCCCACGGCGCCGCCCACCTTGGCCGCGTTTTCCATCACGCCTTCCAGGCTGTCGTACAGGGTCAGCCACTTGACTGCCGTTTTCGGCCCGCATTTCGACACGCCCGGCACGTTGTCGACCGTATCGCCGATCAGCGACAGATAATCGATGATGCGGTTGGGCGGCACGCCGAACTTGGCCAGCACGGCCGCTTCGTCGAGCTTTTCATTGCTCATGGTATTGATCAGCATCACCTGGCTGTTGACCAGCTGCGCCAGATCCTTGTCGCCCGTCGACACCACCACGTTCATGCCGGCGGCCGCCGCCTGCACGGCCAGGGTGCCGATCACATCATCGGCTTCGACGCCGTCGACCATCAGAATCGGCCAGCCCATGGCGCGCACGGCTTCGTGGATCGGTTCGATCTGCAGCCGCAGGTCGTCCGGCATCGAGGCGCGCGTGGCCTTGTATTCGGGATACATATCATCGCGGAAAGTTTTACCCTTGGCGTCGAACACGCAGGCGATGTAGGCGGCCGGGTAATCGGCGCGCAGGCGGCGCAGCATGTTGACCATGCCATGCATGGCGCCCGTGGGGTAACCGTCCGGGCTGCGCAGGTCGGGCAGCGCATGGAAGGCGCGATAAAGGTAACTGGAACCGTCGACTAACAGCAGGGTGTTTTGCATAATGCCAATAAAATAAGGTGAGCCGTGCCAGCCGGGAAGAAACAGCGGCGGGCGGGTGGAATATCGCACAATTATCGCAGAGTTTAGGGCCGCGCCACCGGCCGCAACGCGTGCCGTTTCTGGCGTTTTTGCCACCCTGGCGGCCCCGAACTGGCATGCGTGCCGCCGCTGCCAGCCATTTCCGCTCATTTAAACAGCATTGCCTATCAGTTTGTTACAATGCCTTATAGATAAATTGACGGCATTACACCACTGCACGCGCTGCAGTCCCACACATGGAAGCGAACCCATCATGATGCGTACATCGACACTCTGGACATTCCTCGCCCTGCCCCTGCTGGCATGTTCAGCCATTGCCAGCGCCCAGACGCCGGCCAAACCGAGCGACGCGCCGCCACAACTGGAACGCATCGAGGAAATGGGCGAAGCGCCCATCACCGTGGCGCCGGCCGCCGCCAAGCAGCAGATTACCGAAAAACGCGAAGCGGGCGTCACCAGCGAAGTGAAAGTCACCAGCGGCGGCAGCACCTATTACATGAAGCCGGCCGCCGGCGCCGACCAGGCCAACGGCAACGCCCTGCGCGGCCCGCAATGGAAAGTGCTGGAATTTGATCTGGGCAAGAAAAAACAGAAACAACGCGATGAAGAGGCAGCGGACGCGCCAGCACCGCCCGCACCAGCGAAGTAAGCAGCCACTCTCTTCTGCCCTGCCCCGGCCATGCGCGGGGGCAGCCGGCTTTTTTTGACCTTTTAGACCATTCATTTCTTTCCCATGGCAGTTTTTACCGCGCTACACCTGGACGATATCGGCCAGTGGATCACGCAGTTTCCAGTCGGCAAACCTCTGGCGCTCAAGGGCATCGCGTCCGGCATCGAAAACAGCAATTTCTTCCTGAGCACGGAGCGCGGCGAGTTTGTGCTGACGATCTTTGAAAACCTCAGCTTCGAGCAATTGCCGTTCTATCTGCAACTGATGCGCCACCTGGCGGACCGGGGCGTGCTGGTGCCCGCGCCGATCGCCAATGCGGACGGCGAACTGGTGACGGCCCTGCAAGGCAAGCCGGCCGCCGTCGTCAGCAAACTCGACGGCAGCTCGCAGATGGCGCCGCAAGCCGTGCATTGCGCCGCCGTGGGCGCCATGCTGGCGAAGATGCACCTGGCGGCGCAGGACTTCCCCCTGCAGCAGCCGAATCTGCGGGGCCTGGACTGGTGGAACGCCACCACGCCGCTGGTCTTGCACCATCTCGACGATGCCAGGGCGCACCTGCTGCGCGCGGAAATCCACTTCCAGGACGCCTTTGCTGCCTGCGATACGTATAAGGCCATCCCGCGCGGTCCCGTGCATGCCGACTTGTTCCGCAACAACGTCATGTTTGACGGCGAGCGCCTGACGGGCTTTTTCGACTTTTACTTTGCCGGCTGCGACACCTGGCTGTTCGACGTGGCCGTCACCGTCAACGACTGGTGCGTGGACCTGGCCACGGGCGTGCTCGACAAGGTGCGCGTGCGCGCCCTGCTCGACGCCTACCAGGCCGTGCGCCCGTTTACGCACGAAGAACAAACGGCATGGCAACCGATGCTGCGCGCCGCCGCGCTGCGTTTCTGGCTGTCGCGCCTGTACGATTATTACCAGCCGCGCGAAGCGGAAATGCTGACACCGCACGATCCCACGCATTTCGAACGCATTCTGCGCGAACGTATCGCCACACCTGCTCCGGAACTGTTTTAAACATGGAAAAATTACCTGCAAGTACAGGTTGGCAATGGGTGAAACAGGGATTCTCCCTGTTTCGCAAGCAACCTGGCGGCATGTCGATGCTGTTTCTCGGCTATATGTTCTGCATGCTGGCCGTCAGCATCGTGCCCGTGCTGGGCCAATTGCTGCCCGTCATCCTGGTGCCCGTGTTTTCCGTGGCCTTCGTGCAAGGTTGCCTGAATATCGACCAGGGCAAGCGCGTCCTGCCCAGCCTGTTGATTTCGGGCTTCCGCAAACCCGCGTTTCCTTCCCTGTTCGGCTTGGGCGTGCTGTACATCCTGATGGCCATCGTTGCCATCGGCGCCTCGACCCTGGTGGACGACGGCTTGCTGTGGAAACTGGTCACGGGGCAACTGACGGAAGAAGCGGCACGCGCCGCCATCCCCGACTCGCGCCTGGGCCTGGGCATCCTGCTGGCCATCGTGCTGTATGTGCCGGCCGCCATGGCCTTCTGCTTTGCCGCGCCGCTGATCTACTGGCGCCAAACCGGCCTGGGCAAGGCGCTGTTCTTCAGCTTTTTCGCCGTCTGGCGTTCGCTGTCGGCCTTCATCGTCTTCGCCGCCACCTGGTTCGCCATCAGCGTCGTCACCAGCCAGTTACTGGCCGTCATCTTTGGCCGCACGCCGCTGATGATGCAGCTGATGATGCCCCTGTCGATGATACTCACCATCATCATGCATTGCTCGTTCTACGCCGCCTACCGGCAAATCTTCGGCCTGCCCGTCGATGAGAGCAAGACGGTGTCGCTGGACAAGACCGGAGAGTGATCACCGGCCAGATGTAAAAAGGGGCAGCCTGCGCAGGCTGCCCCTTTTTTATATATCGAATGCCTTGCAAAGCCAACAATGATGTCGGATTACGCTGCGCTAATCCGACCTACGCGCTCTCGAATGCCTTGCAATGCCACAGCGTAGGTCGGATTAGCGGCGGCACGCCGCGTAATCCGACGCTGCGAGGCCAACAATGAGGTCGGATTACGCTGCGCTAATCCGACCTACGCGCCAGACCAGATCACCGTTCCTGGCGTAGGTCGGATTAGCCGAAGGCGTAATCCGACGCCATCGTCAGCCATCCCGCGTACCACATCACCGTCCCAGACGTTCCAGCTTGGCAATTCCCAGGTCCAGCACCTTCATGCCGTGCTGTCCGAAGTTGATCTGCGCGCGCGCATTGCCGCCGCCGCCTTCGATATTGACGATCACGCCTTCGCCGAACTTGGCGTGCGCCACCGATTCGCCGATGCGCCAGCCGCCGCCCGTGGCCTTTTGCGCGATCTTTTGCGCAATCGCATTGTCCGACCCCAGGCTGGCCACCTTGGGCGCCTCGTCCCAGGCCGACTTGCGGTTGCCGAACCAGTTGGCCTGCACCTTCGGCGACAGCCATTTCAAGGACTCTTCCGGCAACTCGTCGAAGAAGCGCGACTTCATGTTGTAGCGCGTCTGGCCGTGCAACATGCGCGTCTGCGAAAAGCTCATGTACAACCGCTTGCGCGCGCGCGTGATGGCCACGTACATCAGCCGGCGTTCCTCTTCCACGCCGTTGTCTTCCTTCGAACTGCTTTCGTGCGGGAACAGGCCCTCTTCCAGGCCCGTAATGAACACATTGTCGAATTCCAGGCCCTTGGCCGAATGTACCGTCATCATCTGCAGCGCATCCTGGCCCGCCTGCGCCTGGTTGTCGCCCGCTTCCAGCGACGCGTGCGAGAGGAAGGCGGAGAGCGGCGACATCACGGCCGGCAGCGGCGCGTCGGCATCTAAAATTTCGATGCCATCCTGGTTGGCGACGGGCGCGCCCGACTGCGCCTGGGCGGCTGGCCCCAGGTGGGCCGGTGCGCCCTGTCCAAAACCTTCCTCGGAAATGAATTGGCTGGCCGCGCTGACCATCTGCTCCAGATTCTCGATGCGGTCGGCGCCTTCCTTTTCATTCTGATAGTGTTGCAGCAAGGTACTCGCTTCCAGCACGACTCTGACCATTTCCGGCAGAGATAATTGCTGCGTTTCGAAGCGCACGCCTTCGATCAGTTTGACGAAACCGGCCAGCACGCTGCCCGCCTTGCCCGCCACATACGGCACGGATGCGTACAGCGAAATGCCGTACTGTTCCGACGCGGCCTGCAATTGCTCGATCGAGCGCATGCCGATGCCGCGCGTGGGGAAATTGACCACGCGCAAGAAAGCGGAGTCATTGTGCGGATTGTCCATCAACTGCAAATAGGCAATTGCGTGCTTGACCTCGGCGCGCTGGAAGTAGCGCTGGCCGCCATACACGTGGTATGGAATCGCGGCCGAGAACAGCGCATGTTCGATCACGCGCGACTGCGCATTCGAACGGTACAGAATGGCGATTTCGCTGCGCGAGGCGCCATCGGCGATCAGGCTTTTCGCCTCTTCGATGATCCACTGCGCTTCCTGCAAATCGGAACTGGCTTCATACACGCGCACCTGCTCGCCATGGCCCGCGTCCGTGCGCAAATTCTTGCCCAGGCGCTTGCTATTGTTCGCGATCAACACGTTGGCGCTGTCGAGGATGTGGCCGTGCGAGCGGTAGTTCTGCTCCAGCTTGATCAAGTTCTTCACCTGGAACTCGTGCTCGAAGGCGCTCATGTTGCCGACATTCGCGCCGCGGAACGCGTAGATGCTCTGGTCATCGTCGCCGACGGCAAACAGGGCGCCGCCATCGCGGCTGCCGTGGCCGGCCAGCAATTTCAACCAGTTGTATTGCAGGTTGTTCGTATCCTGGAACTCGTCCACCAAAATGTGGCGGAAACGCGCCTGGTAATGCTCGCGCAACGGTTGGTTGCGGCTCAGCAACTCATACGTGCGCAGCAACAGTTCCGCAAAATCGACGACGCCTTCGCGCTGGCACTGGTCGTCGTACAACTGGTAAAGCTCGACCATCTTGCGCTCGTGCGCGTCATACGCTTCCACGTCCGTGGCGCGCAAACCCTGGTCCTTGGCATTGTTAATGAAATACATCACCGTCTTCGGCGGGAATTTCTCATCATCAATGTTGTTCGCCTTCAACAAGCGCTTGATCACGGATAGCTGATCCTGGGAATCGAGGATCTGGAACGTCTGCGGCAAGGCCGCATCGCGGTAATGCGTGCGCAGCAAGCGGTTGCACAGGCCGTGGAAGGTGCCGATCCACATGCCGCGCGTGTTGATCGGCAGCATGGCCGACAGGCGCGTGAGCATTTCCTTGGCGGCTTTATTCGTAAAGGTCACGGCCAGGATGCCGGGCGGCGATACCTGCTGGGTCTGGATCAGCCACGCGATGCGGGTGGTCAGCACGCGGGTCTTGCCCGAACCGGCGCCGGCCAGGATCAGCGCATGCTGGGCCGGCAGGGTGACGGCAGCCAATTGTTCGGGATTGAGGTTGTGAAGAAGATTTTGCATCCCGTGATTATACCGGCATGGCTAAAAATACTGTGCATTTGTCCAGCGGTCGCGCCATTTTACCCACGCGCGCTACAATCGGCATCCCGACACAACGGCCTGTATCCCCATGACACCACCCACCCACCTCGACGGCGCCCGCGTACTGGCCTGGGCCTGGTCCGACCAGCCCTTCGGCCACGTCGCCAGTGAAGTCGGCACCGCCCCCATCGCCATCCACGGCCTGGCCGTGTGCCAGTATGCGGGCGAGGCGCGCGTCTACCGTTTCAGCTGCGACGCTCGCTGGGATACGCTGCAGGATGAGGTGTATGCGAGCGAAGACGAGGCCAGGGCGCAGCTGCCGGCGCAATACCGGGCCGTAGCCGCCAGCTGGAACCAAGTCTAGCGCACCGGCTTGGCCTTGCCTTCGCTGAGCGCCTGGGCAATCACCTGGCGCGTGGCCTTGTCGGCTGCCTTGGTGGCTTTTTCCTGCTGGCGTCCCAGCGCTTCCATCTGCTTGCCCAGGGTTTCCATCGGCTTGCCCCGCTGATCCATCTGGCGCGACAGCGCATCCACCTTGTCCGCCTCGCGTTCTTGCGCGGTGGCAATGCGGTCGTTGACCTCTTCCATGGCGTCCTGCGCATCTTCCATCTGCTGCTGCAGGCGTTCCACCTCGCGCCCGGCCGCGCGGCGCGCCGTCTCCGTGGTCGCCTGCGCCTGGCGGCGTGCCGCCTCGCCCATCTTGCGGCCCAGTTCCTGCTGCTGGCGGCCCAGCACCTGCAGTTGCGCCACATCGCGCGCGCCGACGTTCGCCTGCGCCGCGCCATGGGCGCCCATCTTGCTGCCCAGTTCGCCCATCGCCTTGCCATGTTCGCTCATCTGCTTGCCCAGGCCGCTCATCTGAAAGCCCAGATCTTGCGAGGGTTTCCAGGCGTCGCGCACGCGGGCCAGCAGCGCGGCATCCTGCGTCACATAACCCTTGCCCTGGTCGCGGAACCACAGGAACTGTCCCTTGAGCGTACGCTGCAGCTGCTTGATCTGCTGGCCGTCGACATCGGTGCCGGCCATGGTGACGCTATCCTCGCTGCTGTCGACGAGCGCATAGCCATCGCCGCTGCCCATGGAAATATTGATCTGCTTGCTCGGCGCGGCCGGTGCGGCCGGTGGCGCGGGCGGCTGCGGCGGCTGCACGGCCAGCGCGCTGCCGCCAAGCACAATACCGGCCAGACTGAGGATCAAACGGTGGGAAGTGGACATGGCTGCCTCGTCGCAAAAGTAGTGGAGCATCGACTGTAGCGGCGGATGGCGCACGGCTCCAGCGCGGTGCGACAGGCTGCAAAAAGACCTGCCTGGATGGCAGACACGGACGATGGATGGCACGCGGGGCAAAAAAAACGGAGGCCGCAGCCTCCGCAAAAACGCCGTGGTACGGCGTAATGTATTAGTACAGCACGACGGAGCGGATCGATTCGCCGCTCTTCATCAGGTCGAAACCCTGGTTGATGTCGTCGAGCTTCAGACGGTGCGTGATCAAGTCGTCGATATTGAGCTTGCCTTCCATGTACCAGTCGACGATCTTCGGCACGTCCGTGCGGCCGCGCGCGCCGCCGAAAGCGGAGCCTTTCCACACGCGCCCCGTCACCAGCTGGAATGGACGCGTGGAGATTTCCTGGCCCGCTGCCGCCACGCCGATGATGATGGACTGGCCCCAGCCCTTGTGGCAGCACTCGAGCGACTGGCGCATGGTGGTGGTGTTGCCGATGCATTCAAACGAATAGTCGGCGCCGCCGTCCGTCAGCTGCACGATGGTGTCGACCACGTTTTCAACTTCGTTGGCATTGACGAAATGCGTCATGCCGAACTTGCGCGCGATGTCCTGGCGCGCCGGGTTGATGTCCACGCCGATGATTTTATCGGCGCCGACCATCTTCGCCGCCTGGATCACGTTCAGGCCGATGCCGCCCAGGCCGAACACGACGACATTCGCGCCCGCCTCGACCTTGGCCGTAAACAGCACGGCGCCCACGCCGGTGGTGACGCCGCAGCCGATGTAGCAGACCTTGTCGAACGGTGCGTCTTCGCGGATTTTTGCGAGCGCGATTTCCGGCACGACGATGTAGTTCGAAAAGGTGGAGGTGCCCATGTAGTGGAAGATGGGCTTGCCGTCGATGGAGAAGCGCGAGGTGGCGTCCGGCATCAGGCCGCGGCCCTGGGTCGAGCGGATCGACTGGCACAGGTTGGTCTTTTGCGACAGGCAGAATTTGCACTGGCGGCATTCCGGCGTGTACAGCGGAATGACGTGGTCATCCTTCTTCAGGCTTTTCACGCCCGGGCCCACGTCGACGACGATGCCGGCGCCTTCATGGCCGAGGATGGACGGGAAGATGCCTTCAGGGTCGGCGCCCGACAGGGTGTAGTAATCGGTGTGGCAAATGCCCGTGGCCTTGATCTCGACCAGTACTTCGCCCTCGCGCGGGCCGGCCAGGTCGACTTCTTCGATGGTCAGCGGGGCGCCCGCCTTCCAGGCAATCGCTGCTTTGGTTTTCATGTATGTCCTGTCTATGGTTGAACCAGGCGCGCCAGCGCGCCGTATCGCCACATCATAGCAAGGCAGGCATGCGGGCGCGAGAGGATACGCTTACTTGGTCTTTGCCCGGTTCAAAAATGCGCCGTGCAAGCCGTTCAGGGTTTCCTCGGCCAGCAGCAGCTGGCTGGCGATTTCATTGATCTTGCGGCGGCTGGAACGGGCATGGTCGCGCAGCACCTCGAACGCTGTGTTGCGGTCCGTCTGGAACTTGCCCATCAGCAAACCCACGGCCAAACTCGTTTCGCGGCCGGCGGCCAGGGCCGCGTTCAGGTTCAGCTCGGTGCGGCGCAGCTGGCGGATTTCATCGGCACGGGCCAGGCCCGCTTCGAACGCGGGCATCAAGCGGCCCTCGTCGACGGGCTTGACGACATAGCCGACGGCGCCGTAGGCGGCCGCCTGCTTGCCCGATTCGCTGTCGCCGCTGCCGGACAGGAACATGAACGGCACGCCCGTCTCGCCATGCAGGCGCTTGGCCAGTTCCAGGCCGGACATGCCCGGCATGTGGATGTCGAGCAAAGCCAGGTCCGGCTCGCGCTGGGCGACCAGCTGCAGCGCCACTTCGGCCGAATTGGCCAGGGCCGTCTCGTAGCCGGCATGGCGCAGGACTTCGCCGAGGAATTCCAACAGGAGCTGGTCATCGTCAACGATCAGGATAAGGCGTTTCGCGGCGGCTGGCTGACTCATGGGTGGGGAACCTCGGTAATGAAGTAGGGTAGGAGAATCCCATTACTGGAAACTCTCCCCCCTAAGAACCGTGCGTGCGGCTTTCACCGCACACGGCTCAAGCATAATAAAAATTCCTATACAGGAACCGGCTTTACAACTTCTAGTTTTTGGCTATGCACTTGAGCATGGCAGTTTGGATGCAATAGTACTCGATTTTCTAGGGCATCAGAGCCACCTGCCACACGATATTCAATGTGGTGGTCATGCCATCCGGTTTCCATGTCCATCTCGTATCCACACATTGCGCACAGGCCACGTTGGTCAAGGTAAAGTCTCGCCCACTCGCGCCGGTACTGCATGTTTTTCAACATACGTTCCTGGCGAAGGGTTTCCCCATACATTTCCCATTGCAGATCATAGGGATGGTACTCCCCTTTGATTTTCGTGTGACGCACGATGGCTGTACCCGGCAAAGAGTACATTTCCAATACGCCCTTACTGCCTTCTTTCGTGACAACGTCCGCTGCAAATACCTGACTTCTAAGCTCAATCGGGCGCCAGTACCTATGGCGTATCCAATCACTGCTTTTCATCGGATGTCTGCGTGCAGCCCACCGACGGAGCCGCCAGAACAATAGCGACTCCATTGCCGAAAACGCCTCCTTCGCGACCACGGGGCTGTGATACTGCGCCCAACCTCGTAGCATGGGGTTCAGCAGTCGAATAAGATTCTCTTGCCTTGCCCCAACGTTTTCACTGATCGTCTTGCTAAGCTTGGCATAGAACGTTTTCACGTTCTTCTTACTAGGCTTAATGAGCAGTTTTCCGGAATATTTTCGGAAGTTCCACCCCAAGAAGTCGAAGCCGTCGTCAATGTGCAAGATCTTGGACTTGGCTACGGATAGTCGTAGACCCCTGACTGCGAGGAATCCTTCAATCCATGGCCTAATTTCGTCCTCCAACAGTTCTTTCGAAGCGCCAGTTACGACAAAATCGTCCGCATATCGAACTACTCCGACTTTTAGCCTTCCCGCCTTTGTCTTTCCGAATTTCGCACTAAGGTGCGCCATAAGTCCAGATTCAAGGCCGTTCAGTGTCCAATTTGCAAGGGCAGGGCTGATAATGCCACCCTGTGGTGTTCCAGCTGTGGTTGCCATCAATTGCTGCCGGTCAACAACTACGGATTTCAACCACTTCTTTAAAATCGATTTGTCCATGCGGACATTCTCGATCATCCAGTTGTGATTGATATTATCGAAGAATCCCTCAATGTCTGCGTCCAATACCCATGTTGCCGAGACTTTCCGGCAGGTCTGGAGGAATATCTGCGACATAGCGTCGGCCGTCGAACGATTTTTCCTGAACCCATAGGAATTCGGGTCACTCAACGTTTCCAAGATTGGATCAAGGGCTAGCAGATGAAGCGCTTGCATTGCCCTGTCACGCATGGTTGGAATGCCCAACGGGCGCATCGTTCCATTTGACTTGGGAATATAGACCCTCCGTAGTGGCAAGGGTCTGTAGCCTTGCTTCTTCAATCTCGCAATTGCTGCAAATTTCTGCTGCGGTGAATCCCATAATTGCTGATCCACCCCTGCGGTCCGTTTACCTTGATTTTCGGTCACCCGTTTAACTGCGAGTGCTTTTGCGCTAAACGAGTGGGTCAGCCACCTTTGCAGAGCTTTTGCCCTGCGCCAGTCACCTTCCTGTGTGGCCTTCGTTAATCGACACTGCATGGCTCTCACGTTCCGTTGAACGAGCCGCCAGTTGATGGCGGCCCATTCAGACGGAGCATGCGAGGACGCAGAACCGGTATGGCTACTAACGGTTACTTTCATGCTGTACCTCGGGTAGTTTCCCTAGAGGCGCAGTTCTCCCCGAAGGGTGAACTTAATCCCTTCGGGGTGATTGAAAAATAATGACTACTTGGAGACAATACTGTTTTATAACGACTATTACACCAGATGGAAGTCTGCGCCCTTTCAGGCTGGGGCAAATTCTGAACCCCTATCCGAGTCGTTAAAACCCGGCATTCGCTTTCTCCATCCTCCCATACCCGCTTTCCCATCTGCTCGCCTTGCGGCTTACTTGCCAATTTCTCGCTGTTTTGATTTTTGGCAGAAAATCGGGCTTACCACGTTCCCAACGATATCGACGCGACAGCTACATCGCGACTAGCTGTTTAGAGTCCATCTTTCCCCCGGTGGTTTAAATGACGACGTATCCCCAACATCAACGGAGATATCCGACCACGTACCGTTTTGGTTTAGGCCTATCAGCAGTTTTGGCCTATCAATATTTACGAGGGTTCAAACGATGGTTCACATTACATTACTCTTGCAGCACTCACCTAGCCCCTAAACCGCATTACTGCTAGCAGTCTCTGACCAAACGCTCACGCGGTTAGCCACCGAAATTTTGGGGGTACATTGTCTTCGAAGCTTCATACCCCATCGTTACCGATGACGCATGTTCGAGTAGGTGACGGGCGGTCGTGCGCCCGGTCGTAGCACCAAGTAATTGAAGATTTGGGTACGACAAGATATCGAAGAGCTTGTCGCTCTAGAAGTTCATTGATGTAAGTAGTGAGATACCTACTAAAATACTAGCGGAGGTGTTAGACCTTGCTGTTAGTGTCCGAGCTTACCGTATTGGAGGCCGCTTCAACTCTTTTCGGATAAAGCCATACATCGCAACGAAAGGCGCGAAGAAGGTCCGAACATCGTCTTTTGCAACCCGCTTGATATGCTGAATGAGAGGACTCATTTTTCTTTGGAAGGACTCTATTGTCGTATTTTAACAACGTAAGCGAACCGTTAAATTGGATTCGCAGACACAATTAACCCACTGGAACACAAAACCCACTTTGTATCCACACTAGGAATTACGGCTTCTAAGACTATTACGTTTGTATCAATTAGGGCGAATTTTCCTTTAAATTCAAAGGGATACTAACCCGCTCCTGCTTCTAATGATTGCCGCATAGCGACGATTTTGCGACCGTGTCGCACTGATGTTCTTATTATATGCCGATTATTGCCCCAAATCAGCCCCGTATGTCCATGCTCATGCCGCGAACAATTGATTGAATTGCTGCACTGCAATGTTCACATCGTCCGCCTCGTATGCATTGTTAAAGACGCTGCTGATGGCCGCCACCATGTCGGCGCCGCGCGCCACAAGCGGCGCCGCGTTCTCCGGCGTCATGCCGCCGATCACCACGCAGGGCAAGGCGATCTCGCGCTTGGCCTGCAGCACGATGTCGAGGGGTGTCGTGACCGGATACTTTTTCACCAGCGACGGATAAAAGCCGCCGAAGGCCACATAGCTGGCGCCGCCGGCCTCGGCCGTCCTTGCCAGAGCCATGTCGCCATAGCAGGAAGCGCCGACGATCTTGTCCTTGCCCAGGCAGGCGCGCACCTGCGCCACGGACGCGTCCAGGCCGCCCACGTGCACGCCATCCGCGTCGAGTTCTTCGCACAGCGCGATAAAGTCATTGATGATGAAGGGCACGCCATACTTGCGGGCCAGGGCCAGCAGGGCGCCCGCCTGCTCGCGCCGCTGCTGCGCCTCGGCGCTCTTGTGACGGTATTGCAGCAGGGCCACGCCGCCGTGCAAGGCCTGTTCCGTGATGTCGAGCAGGCGGTCGGTGTCGTCCCAATTCGGGGTAACCAGATACAGTCCACGCATGATGTTTTCCTTATTGAATGAATCGTTGCGGCATAAGCTGACCTGGCGCAATCGCATACGCGCCGGCCAGGGCCGCATGGCAATAGCTTTGCGCCAGATCAAGCGCTTCAGGCAATGCCTGTCCCAGCGCCAGGCGCGCCGCGATGGCCGAGGCCAGGGTGCAGCCGCTGCCGTGAAATTCTCCGGGCAGGCGCGGCCAGCACCATTCGCGCTCCCCGCCAGCGGCGTCAAACCAGCGGTTGATGATCGTCTGGCCCTCGCCGTGGCCACCCGTCACCAGCACGTGGCCACAGCCTTGCGCGCGCAACGCTGCTTCGCCGCCGAGAGCCAGCGCTTCGGGCCCGTTCGGTACGATCACGGTCGTCACCGGCAGCAAGGGCGCCAGCGCCAGCACGGCATCGTCCCGGCTGAGCACGTCGCCATGGCCGCTGGCCAGCACGGGATCGAGCACCACGGGCAAGTCCGGCCGGCTTTGGCGCAATTGCGCGATCAGCTGCGCGATGACGGCCGCATTCGCGGCGCTGCCCGGGATGCCGATTTTCACGGCGCTGATTACCATCTTGTCGATCAGCGCCAGCGCCTGCCGGCGCAGCCATTCCGGCGCCACCGGCTGCACGCCGAAGACCCTGTCGTTGTCCTGCACCGTCAGCGCCGTGATCACGGGCAAGGCATGCGCGCCCTGCGCGGCAATCGCGACAATATCGGCGGCGATGCCGGCGCCGCCGGACGGGTCGGCGCCGGCAAACACCAGCACCGTCGGCAACGTTGGCCCCGTCACGTCAGGCGACCCGCCATCGGCGACGACGGCGACGCGGCAAATTTGCGCGGCATGCGTCCCGCCAGAAACGCTTCGCGCCCGGCCCGCACGGCCAGCTTCATCGCACGCGCCATGCGCACGGGATCGCGCGCGCCGGCAATGGCCGTATTCATCAGCACGCCATCGCAACCGAGTTCCATGGCGATGGCCGCATCCGACGCCGTGCCCACGCCCGCATCGACGAGCACGGGCACTTTCGCCTGGTCGATGATCAAGGACAAGTTCCACGGATTCAGGATGCCCATGCCCGAGCCGATCAAGGAGGCCAGCGGCATGACGGCCACGCAGCCGATGTCTTCCAGAATCTTCGCCTGGATGGGGTCATCGCTGCAGTAGACCATCACGTCAAAGCCATCCTTGACCAGCGCCTCGGCGGCAATCAACGTTTCCGGCATGTGCGGGAACAGGGTCTTTTCATCGCCCAGCACCTCGAGCTTGACCAGATTGCGCCCGCCCAGCAGTTCGCGCGCCAGCTGCAAGGTGTAGACGGCGTCTTTCGCGTTGTAGCAGCCGGCCGTGTTCGGCAGTATCGTGTACTGGTCCGGCGGCACGAAGTCGAGCAGGCTGGGCGCGTTAGGGTCCTGGCCAATGTTGACCCTGCGGATCGCCACCGTGATGATCTGCGCCTCGGCCGCATCCGTCGCCTCGCGCGTCTGCGGCAAGTCCTTGTACTTGCCGCTGCCCACCAGCAAGCGCGATTGATACTGTTTTCCTGCAATGGTCAGCAGGTCGTTGTTATTACTGTTCATTGCTTTTTCCTTAGTTCAGCCGCCACCGATGGCGCGGACTATTTCCACCTGGTCTTGCGTTTGCAAGACCTGTCCTGGCCACGCCTTGCGCGGCACGACGTTGCGGTTGACGGCCAGCGCCAGCGCCTGGTTTTCCAGCGACAGCGCGGCGATCAATTGATCGAGGGTTTGCCCGGGCGGCACCTGATGCGGCGCGCCGTTGAGCGTGATGGATATCAATGCAGGCATCACGCTCTCCTTCAGACCTTGCGGTACAGCTCGGCGCCGTTCTTGATGAACTCGATGGCCTTGATTTCCATGCCCTGCTGGAGCGCCTTGTCTTCCGCGATGCCCATGCCGGCCGCGTATTCGCGCACTTCCTGCGTGATCTTCATCGAACAGAAGTGGGGGCCGCACATGGAGCAGAAATGCGCCACCTTGGCCGAATCCTTGGGCAAGGTTTCATCGTGGAATTCGCGCGCCTTGTCCGGGTCCAGGCCGATGTTGAACTGGTCGTCCCAGCGGAATTCGAAGCGGGCTTTCGACAGGGCATTGTCGCGGATCTGTGCGCCCGGATGGCCTTTCGCCAGGTCGGCCGCATGCGCCGCAATCTTGTAGGTGATGATGCCATCCTTGACGTCAGCCTTGTTGGGCAAGCCCAGGTGTTCCTTCGGCGTCACGTAGCACAGCATGGCCGTGCCGTACCAGCCGATCATGGCCGCGCCGATGCCGGACGTGATGTGGTCGTAACCGGGCGCGATATCCGTCGTCAACGGTCCCAGGGTGTAGAACGGCGCTTCGCCGCACTGCTCCAGCTGCAAGTCCATGTTTTCTTTAATGAGTTGCATGGGCACATGACCCGGGCCCTCGATCATCACTTGCACGTCGTGCTTCCAGGCAACCTGCGTCAGCTCGCCCAGAGTTTTCAGTTCGCCCAGCTGCGCCTCGTCGTTGGCGTCGTAGATGGAACCGGGGCGCAAGCCGTCGCCCAGCGAGAACGACACGTCGTAGGCCTTCATGATTTCGCAGATTTCCTCGAAATGCGTGTACAGGAACGATTCCTGGTGGTGCGCCAGACACCATTTGGCCATGATGGAGCCGCCGCGCGAGACGATGCCCGTCAGCCGCTTGGCCGTCATCGGCACGTAGCGCAGCAGCACGCCAGCGTGGATGGTGAAATAGTCGACGCCCTGCTCGGCCTGCTCGATCAAAGTGTCGCGGAAGATTTCCCACGTCAGATCCTCGGCCTTGCCATTGACCTTTTCCAGCGCCTGGTAAATGGGCACGGTGCCGATGGGCACGGGGCTGTTGCGCACGATCCATTCGCGCGTTTCGTGGATATGCTTGCCGGTAGACAAGTCCATCACGTTATCGCCGCCCCAGCGGATGGCCCAGGTCATCTTTTCCACTTCCTCGCCGATCGACGAGGTGACGGCGGAATTGCCGATATTCGCGTTGATTTTCACGAGGAAATTGCGGCCGATGATCATCGGCTCGACTTCCGGGTGGTTGATGTTGGCGGGAATGATGGCGCGGCCGCGGGCGATTTCCTCGCGCACGAATTCCGGCGTGATTTCCGCCGGGATGCTGGCGCCGAACGACTGGCCCGGGTGCTGGCGGCCCATCAGGTCGGCCAGGCGCTCGCCCATGGGGCCGGAAGCTTTCAGTTCGCGCAAATACTCCTGGCGGCGCATGTTTTCGCGGATGGCGACGAATTCCATTTCCGGCGTGATGATGCCCTGGCGCGCGTAATGCATTTGCGTAACGTTCTTGCCGGCAATGGCGCGGCGCGGCTTGCGGTGCAAGTTGAAACGCAACTCGGCCAGCTTCGGGTCCGCCAGGCGGGCGATGCCGTAGTCGGAGGTGGGGCCGGGCAATTCTTCCGTGTCGGCCCGCTCCATGATCCACGGCAGGCGCGGCGTATCGAGGCCCGAGCGGATGTCGATCCGCACGTCCGGGTCCGTGTAAGGGCCGGAGGTATCGTAGACGTAGATCGGCGGATTCTTTTCGCCGCCGAACGATGCTTCCGTGTCGGACTGGCTGATCTCGCGCATGGGTACGCGGATGTCGGGGCGGCTGCCCTGCACGTAGATCTTGCGCGAATTGGGCAGCGGCGCGATGGCGGCTTCGTCGACCGTGGCGGTGGCGGAGAGGAATTTCGGGTTGGCGTTCATTTTGGCTCCTTGGCTAGACTATTTTTAAGCCTGGAGCCAGCTAAGGAGGTTCGGAATTACGCACGCGGAAAAGCGGGGTGCGTTCATCCTAAAGCTTCCCTTCGCTGGCATTATCCAGATCAGGTTCGGAGGGTATTTCTCACCCGCGCTTGCACTGTGTTTCCACAGCGAAAGGCAGGACCCCTAGCGTTTGCCGCCTTGCGGCAGCGAGCCAATTATACGCGGTTCGCGCCGCGTGGCCAGATGATTTCTTGCAGGTGTCGTCTTTGCGCACCTGCTGCAATGCAGCAGATGCCGGCACGCTTATTTCTTCTTGCCCCAGCGCCAGGCGGTCGGTTCGCCCTTCAGCTGGCAGATGAAAATGAGCACGGCGACGATGGCCGCTTCATACACGATGTAGCCAACCAGCATGGTTTGCGGCGGGAACAGGAAGGCGCCGCAGGCGAACAGCGCCAGCGCGGCCAGGAACACCAGCCAGCCCTGCCAGGTGATGGGCAAGCCCCAGCCCCAGCCATAGGTCTTGGCGGGAAACCAGTATTGCGGTGGTGATTTGTCAGCCATGATGCTTTCCTTGTCGATGTGGATAGCACCAAGTATAAATCACGCCCCTCGCAAGCGCTCCGTGACATCGAGGCCGATGCCGCGGTAGCCGATGAAGCGGCTGCCATTGTCGAACATCGGTTCGCCGCTGACCTGCAGATACTGCGTGCTGCCGTCGAGGTTGGCGCGGCTGTAGATGAAATCGAGGAACGGTTCGCGCGCGGCAATTTTTGCGTCGAGCAAGGCGCGCTCGGCGGCATTCCAGCGCTGCGGCTCTTCCTCGCTGCCGATGCCCAGCATCTCGGCCACGGGGCCGGAAAAGCGCGTCAAATTGCCCTGTGCATCCTGTTCCCAGTACCAGTCGGAAGACAGTTCCGTGAAGCGCTGGAAGCGCGCTTCGCTTTCGCGCAGCTCCGCCGTGCGATCTTCCACCATCTGTTCCAGCGACTTGTTGTATTCGGCCAGCTTCTGGTACAGCAAGCGCACTTCCAGCATGTTGTGGATGCGCGTCTTGACTTCCACCAGGTCGAAGGGCTTGCTGACGAAATCCTTGGCGCCCGCTTGCAGCGCGCGCAGCTTGTGGCCGGGCTGGGCCGTGATCACCAGCACGGGCAGATAGCTGCCCGCCTCGAGATCGCGCAAGCCTTCCATGACTTCGAAGCCATCCATTTCCGGCATCTGCAAGTCGAGCAGGATCAGGTCGTAGCGGTGCTGCTGATGCAGCGCGCGCACGGCTTGCGGGTCCATGGTGGACGTGATGCGCGTGTAGCCGGCATTGCGCAGCACCTGTTCGAGCAGCATGACGTTGGCCTCCTGGTCATCGACGATGAGGATGCTGGCGTTCAGGATCTCGGTGGCTTGAAGCATGGCGGTATTCCTAAAATTGATTGCTGAATTAGCGTATTGCGTGAGTGTCGTCGGCCAGGCCGTGCGCGGCCGCATGGTGCAGGGCTACATCGAGCGCATCCATGAACTCGACCACCTTGATCGGCTTGGTGAGATAGCGGAAGAAGCCCGCTTGCAAGCCTTTTTCGATGTCGCGCGGCACGGCATTGGCCGACAAGGCCATGACGGGGATGTGGCTGGTGAGGGGATCATCATGCAGGATATGCAGCGCGCCATAGCCGCTGATGCCGGGCAGGTTGATATCCATCAAGATCACGTCGGGCTGATAGGTGCGCGCCAGGTCGATGCCCAGATGCGCATCGATGGCCGTCAGCAGTTTCAAGTCGCTGCGGCGGGCGATCAATTGCTCGACCAGCGCCAGGTTGGCGGGATTGTCTTCCACGTACAGCAAAGTGCGCTGGCTTTCCTGCGGTTCCTGCACCTGCGGCAGCGCATCGCCGTCGCCCAGCACCAGTTCCGGTGCGCTGCTGGCGGCCAGCTCGAACCAGAACGTGGTGCCCACGCCGACGGTGCTGTCGACGCCGATGGTGCCGCCCATCAATTCGACCAGTTGCTTGGTGACGACCAGGCCGATGCCCGTGCCCTCTTCCGTGCTGTTTTCCTGTCCCAGGCGATTAAACGGCTGGAACAGCTGCGCCACCTGGGCCGCGTCGAGGCCGGCGCCGCTGTCGCGCACGCTCACGCGCACGCGCTCGCCATGCCGGCTGCATTCGACGGTGACGGCGCCGCCGCCCTGGTTGTACTTGATCGCGTTCGACAGCAGGTTGATCATCACCTGTTTCACGCGCGTGCGGTCCGCATGCACATAGAACGCCTTGCCGCAGCGGGGGAAATGCATGCGGATGCCGCGCTTTTCCGCCTGCGGCGCGATCATGGCCTGGCAATCCTGCAGCACGTCGAGCAGCGACATCGCTTCCTGCGACAGGGTGACCTTGCCCGATTCGATCATGGCCAGGTCGAGAATTTCATTAATCAAGCGCAAGAGATACCAGCCGCCCTTGAGGATTTGCTCGATCGAGCGCTGCTGCGGCGGGCTGGGCGGCGGCACGTCGGACGCCATGAGCTGGGCAAAGCCCAGCACGGCATTCAAGGGCGTGCGCAATTCATGGCTCATGCTCGACAGGAATTCGGACTTGGCGCGGTTGGCCTTTTCCGCCACCAGTCGCGCCTTTTTCAACTCGGCATTATTGGTCTCGACCAGCGAGCGCGTATACGCCTGCTGTTCGCGCAGGCGCTGATCCAGCAGCGCCTGTTCCGCCTCGACCTGCTTGCGCACCGTGTTATCGGTGCCGATCAGCAGATAGCCGATGACCTTGCTCTGCGCGTCGCGCAAGGCCGTCACGGAGACGATGGCGGGGAAGCGGCTGCCATCCTTGCGGATGTGGGTCAGCTCATAGATGTCTTCGATGCCGCGCGTGGCCTTGAACACGAGCGCTTCCACGCCCGGCGTGATGACGGTGTCGAGCTCGGCGCTGAGGGCGGCGGCGCGGGTGACGATTTCTTGCGCGTCGGAAATACCGGCCGGCGTCAGTTTGTCGACCACGTCGCTGGCTGCGTAGCCGAGCATGCGTTCGGCGCCCACGTTGAAGATCTGGATCACGCCCTGCGCATCGGTGGCGATGCACGAGAAATTGGCGCTGTTGAAAATCGCATCCTGCAAGGCGCCCGCCTTGAGCAGCTGGCGCGGCAGGCTGGCCGACACCGTGCGCCGGTACAGCGCCACCAGCATCAGCAACAGCAGGCATACCAGGGCCTCGATCAGGATCGCCGCATCAAAAGGCGGCGCGCGCCAGGCCAGCACGCCGATGACCACCAATACGATGGCGCTGAACGAGAATGCCAATGTCATGGGCCAGCGCGAAGGGGCGCGAGTAGGGTGATTTTCAACTGAGTACATAGGTAGCCTGGGCTAGGACAATAATAAAAGAGAGGGAAATGCGGCGTTTAGCGGCCTTGGCGCTGGCGCACGTCCGACAGCAGGCGCGTGAATTCCTTCTTCACGACGCCATAGCATTCGCACACATGGCCTTCGAGGCCGGCGCGGTCCAGCACGGAGATATGGCCACGCCGGTAGCTGATGAAGCCGCGCGTCTGCAATCGCCCCGCCGCTTCCGTGACGCCTTCGCGGCGCACGCCCAGCATGTTGGCGATGAGTTCCTGCGTCATGGTCAGCTCGCGGTTCGGCAGGCGGTCCATGGTCAGCAGCAGCCAGCGGCACAGCTGCTGCTCCACCGTATGGTGGCGGTTGCACACGGCCGTTTGCGACATTTGCGTGATCAGCGCTTGCGTATAACGCAGCAGCAAACGCATGACGGGGCCGGCGCGGTCGAACTCTTCCATCAGCAGGTGGGCCTTGAGCCGGTAGCCGACGCCGCCTGTCTGCACGACGGCGCGGCTCGGTGTCGAGTTGCCGCCCATGAACAGCGACACGCCCACGATGCCCTCGTTGCCGACGCCGGCGATCTCGGACGAGCCGCCGTTTTCCAGCAGGTAATGGATGGAAACGATGGCCGTGGTGGGGAAGTATACATACTGCAGCTTGTCGCCCGAGTCGTAGATCACATCGCCCAGCAGCATGGAGACTTGCTCCAGATGGGGAGCCAGGCGCGCGAAATCGGCGTCGAGCATGGCGGCGAGTAAATGGTTTTGATTCGGGTTGTGCAGCTGGGCATGCGGACTCGACATGGGCAGTTTTCCTGGTTTCCAGTCGTCAGCTAGGGAGAGAAGTGAAAGACGTCCGAACGAGGGGCGCCATATGCAGCAGCGTAACACAGCGCCTGCACAGTGGCCCGACTATATTTCTTGCAAGCATGCTTGTCCGTTCGCCAGCGAACGGACCCCGCGGCGCCTGCCGCCCTACAGTCAGTCACTGCCAGAGCTGCCGGATCATGGATCGGCGCCGGCGCTGCTACCGGACGCCATCATGCAATCATTCTTCAAACGTATCTCCATTTCCGTCTCCATCTCGGCCCTGATCACCCTGACGGTCGGGCTGTGCCTGACGGCCCTGTGCTACGCCTCGGCACGCCAGATCGAGTCGGAAAGCAGCAAGCTGTTGCTGCAGTACTACGCCAGCGGGCATACGCTGGGCGCGGCCCTGCTGCCGGCCAAAGGCATGGCGCCCGATGCCAACCATCGCGGTTCGCTGTATGTGCTGCTGGGCGGACTGCTGTCGAGCCTGCTGGCAACGGCCTATGTATACCAGCTGGTGTCGCGCAATTTCGTGATTGCCCGCATCACGGGCGAACGCACGGCGGCGCTGCAGTTTGCCAATTTGCGCCTGTCCGAAGACATCGCGGCGCGCATGCGCAATGAAAAGTCGCTGCGTTTGCGCGAACGCATCATCGAAGTGTCGGCCAACGCCATCATCCTGTGCAGCGCCGACGCACCCGGCTACCTGATCGAATACGTCAATCCCGCCTTCGAGCGCATCACCGGCTATGCGGCCGGCGAAGTCATCGGCCAGCGCCTGGAAGACTTGCAGGGTCCGGAGCAGGGGCGGCAAGACATGCATCAGATTACGGCCGCACTGCGCGAACAGCGCGAAGGCAAGGCCATCGTGCGCAATTTCCGCAAGGATGGCAGCACTTATTGGAGCGAGCTGTTCGTCGCGCCCGTGCGCGACGATGGCGATGGCGCCGTCAGCCACTTTGTCGTGGCGCAATACGACATCAGCACCGTCATGCGCTTCGAGCAGGAACTGGAATTCCAGGCCCGGCACGATATCCTGACGGGGCTGGCCAACCGCGCCCTGCTGCGCGAACGGCTGGAACAGGCGATGGCCGTGACGCGGCGCAGCGGCCAGCCCCTGTGGGTGGTGTTCATCGATCTCGACCGCTTTAAATTCGTCAACGACACCCTGGGCCACGATGCGGGCGACCTGGTGCTGAAAAACGTGGCCGAGCGCCTGCGCGACGCCACGCGTGAAGTCGACACGGTGGCACGCCTGGGCGGCGACGAATTCGTGCTGCTGTTGCCACAGCATGGCGCTGGCGAACCGGGCGCCGCCATCCTGCAGCGCATCCAGGACGCCGTGGCGCAGCCGCTGCAACTGGGCGAATATGAATTTTTTCTCAGCTGCTGCATGGGCGTGGCCGTGTATCCCGACGATGGCCAGAATGCCGACACCTTGATCAAGCACGCCGACATCGCCATGTACCGCGCCAAGGAACAGGGACGGGGCCACTGGCAATTCTATGCCTCGGGCATGAATTCAGGCACCCTGGAACAACTGGGACTCGAGAGCGAATTGCGCCACGCCCTGGAACGCGGGCAGTTTCACCTCGAATACCAGCCCCAGCTGGATCTGGCCAGCGGCGCGGTGGTGGGCATGGAAGCGCTGCTGCGCTGGCAACATCCGCAACTGGGGCGTATTCCACCTGCCAGCTTCATCGGCCTTGCCGAGGAAATGGGCTTGATCACGCCCATCGGCGACTGGGTCCTGCGCACGGCGTGCGCCCAGACACGCGCCTGGCAGCTGGCAGGCCATGGTCCGCTGCGCCTGGCCGTGAACCTGTCGGCACGACAATTCAAGCAAAGAAATCTGCTGCACGCTGTGGCACAGGCGCTGGCCGAGACAGGTCTCGACGCCGCCCATCTGGAACTGGAATTAACGGAAAGCATGGTCATGCATAACGTGGAGCAAGCCACCGCCATCATGGCCAACCTGAAGGCGCTGGGCGTGCAACTGTCCATCGACGACTTCGGCACCGGCTATTCCAGCCTGGCCTACCTGCGCCACTTCCCCATCGATGTATTAAAGATCGACAAAACCTTCGTCAGCGACATCACGCACAGCGACGACGATGCGGCCATCGTGCGCGCCATTATTTCGCTGGCGCACAGTCTGCGCCTGAAAGTGATCGCCGAAGGCGTGGAAACGGCGCAGCAGCTGGCCTTCCTGCGCCAGCATGGCTGCGACCAGATGCAGGGCTATCTGTTCAGCCGCCCCTTGGCCGCGCCCGCCTTTGAAGAATTATTACGCCAAGGCAGCATGTTGCCTGCCCTGGCGATGGGTTGACCAGGCGTTAAAACGCGTGGCGCAAGCCGACGTTGAAGGCGCGGTTGCCCGTGCCCACTTCCGTGGCATTGCCCACCATGTAGGCGGCGTCGTTGCGGTTGCGGATATGCGCGTAGGCAAGATACACCTTGCTGCGCTTGGACAAGGCGTACGTGGCGCCGATGGCCAGCTGCTGCGCATCGCGGTTGGCGCTGTCGCGGTCATCCTTGCGCAGATACGAGGCCAGCAAAGTCGTCGCGCCCAGCGGCACGGAGACGCCAACGATGGCGTCGCGGCTGTCGTTCGACGCGGTGGGCGCCTGCGCCGCGCCATATGGGTTTTCCGCGAAGAACATTGAGCTGCCCTCGCCCGTGTTGCGGCCATAGCCGGCAAACGCCGTGGCCACGCCAAAGTTGTAGTTACCGGCCAGAATCGTGTTGTTCGCGTCGGCCTTGCCCGGCTCGCCCGCACGGCTCTGGCGCGCCAGGCGCAAGGTCAACGGACCGTTGACATAGCCGAGGGCCAGACCCAGCGAGCGCTGGTCCGCCGCCACACCCGTGTGTTCGCCGGCGCCATACATGACGGTGCCCGTCACGCCGCGCCATTCCGGCGAGGTGTAGCGCACGGTATTGTCGATGCGCGTGGCCGAATAGCCGGCCAGGTTGGTCGCCGCGCCGGCATAACCGCCTTCGAACGGGTCGGCCACGTCGGTCAAGGCCTGGCTTTGCAGGTTGTACTGGCGGCCCACGGTCAGCATGCCCAGCGGGCTGTCGAGGCCGACAAACGCCTGGCGGCCGAACAATTGCCCCGCCTGGTCCGAGCGGCCCGTATCGCCCTGCACGCCCGCTTCCAGGGTGAACACGGCTTGCCAGCCATTGCCCAGCGACTCCGTGCCGCGCAGGCCCAGGCGCGAGCCGGCCGATATGCCACTGGTGAGCTTGCTGATGCCGCCTTCCTGTACCAGGCCCGCGTCCATCAGACCATAGACATCAACGGACGACTGGGCTTGGGCGGCAGGCAAGGCGCCCAGAGTGGTGGCAAGACCGGCAACGATGGCGATTTTTTTCATGATGATTTCCTTGTAAAAGCGAAACCAGGAAAGCGGCGGCCACGGCAAGGCCACAGGCGGCAAGGCGCCAAGCGGGGTGTGCCGTATCAAAAGACGACGCGCCGGACAACAGATCCTGGCTAAGCTGTGGCGGCAGCGGCGTGCAATGACGTGCCGCTTTGATTCCGCCGTGAATGGTGCACCGCTGGCGGTGCGCGTGGCTCAGGCGCCCGGCCCGAAGGGGACGCGCTGAAGGTGGCTGGCATCGCAGATGCGCTGGCCGTGAGACGCGGACGGGTGCTGGATATGAAACGTTGATACCACCGCGTCTGCTGGCGCCGTCCGCAAGGATGGGGCAGGAGGCGCCGAGGCCGGCATTATAGCATCGGCCGCCCTTTCTCCCCCGTTTTATTGCGCCCTCTGTTGTTAAGTAACCCCCAATAAATTATTGTAATTTCTGACTTCCATAACCGGCGCTCTGCGGCGTTGCCCGCTGCTAGCAGTGCTCGCACTGCGTCGCGGCTGGCGCCTTGCATAGCATCCGGTTCTGTTTGTCATAATTTCACAATAATTTCCTGAGGATTACTTAGTTCGCGGCCCGCCAGGCCGCCAAAACACTGAAAAAGGCCGCTTGCCACGCTGCAGGCGTTGCCGCGTCATCTATAATGGTTCCTTTTGCCAATCACACGCCAAATCATGGAATTAGCCAAGTCTTTCGAGCCCGCCGACATTGAACAATTCTGGCGCACCGAGTGGGAACAGCGCGGTTACTTTACCGCCACCCTCGATGCCGGAAAACCTTCCTTCAGCATCCAGTTGCCGCCGCCGAACGTCACCGGCACCTTGCACATGGGCCATGCGTTCAACCAGACCATCATGGATGGCCTGACACGCTACCACCGCATGCTGGGCCACAACACGGCCTGGATTCCCGGCACCGACCACGCGGGCATCGCCACGCAAATCGTCGTGCAACGCCAGCTGGACGCGCAAAAGATTTCGCGCCATGACCTGGGCCGCGAAAAATTCGTGGAAAAAGTGTGGGAATGGAAAGAAAAATCGGGTTCCATCATCACCGGCCAGATGCGCCGCCTGGGCGCTTCGGCCGACTGGCAGCGCGAATACTTCACGATGGATGAACCGCGCTCGAAAGTCGTCACCGACGTCTTCGTGCGCCTGTTCGAGCAGGGCCTGATCTACCGCGGCAAGCGCCTCGTCAACTGGGACCCCGTGCTGGGCACGGCTGTCTCCGACCTGGAAGTGGTGTCGGAAGAAGAAGACGGCTCCATGTGGTACATCAAATACCCGCTGGCCGACGGCAGCGGTTTCCTGACGGTGGCCACCACGCGTCCTGAAACCATGCTGGGCGACGTGGCCGTGGCCGTCGATCCGACGGACGAGCGCTACACGGCGCTGGTGGGCAAGATGCTCAAACTGCCGCTGACGGACCGCGAAATCCCCATCATTGCCGACGAATACGTCGACAAGGAATTCGGCACCGGCTGCGTGAAGATCACCCCGGCGCACGACATGAACGATTACGCCGTCGGCCAGCGCCACAAACTGGCGCAGATCGTCATCCTGACCCTGGACGCGAAGATCACCGACGACGCGCCGGAAGCGTATCGCGGCATGGACCGCTTCGCCGCGCGCAAGCAGATCGTCGCCGACCTCGACGCGCAAGGCTTGCTGGAACAGGTCAAGCCGCATAAATTGATGGTGCCGCGCGGCGACCGTACGGGCGTCGTCATCGAGCCGATGCTGACGGACCAGTGGTTCGTCGCCATGAGCAAACCGGCCCCGGAAGGCACTTTCTTCCCGGGCAAGTCGATCGCCGAGACGGCGCTGGACAAGGTCGCCAACGGCGAAATCAAGTTCGTGCCGGAAAACTGGAGCACCACCTACAACCAGTGGCTCAACAACATCCAGGACTGGTGCATCTCGCGCCAGCTGTGGTGGGGCCATCAAATCCCGGCCTGGTACGACGACAAGGGCAATATCTTCGTTGCCAAGACAGAAGCGGAAGCCATCGCCAAGGCGCAGGCCGCCGGCAGCACGGGCCCCTTGAAACGCGACGACGACGTGCTCGACACGTGGTTCTCGTCGGCCTTGGTGCCGTTCTCGACGATGGGTTGGCCTGAAGAAACGCCGGACATGAAGGCCTTCCTGCCGTCGTCCGTGCTGGTCACGGGTTTCGACATCATCTTCTTCTGGGTCGCGCGCATGGTCATGATGACGGCGCACTTCACGGGCAAGGTCCCGTTTGAAACCGTCTACGTGCACGGCCTGGTGCGCGATTCGACGGGGCAGAAGATGTCCAAGTCGAAGGGCAACACCCTGGACCCGATCGACCTGATCGACGGCATCGACCTGGAAGGCTTGATCGTCAAGCGCACCACGGGCCTGATGAACCCGCGCGACGCGGAAAAGATCACCAAGGCGACGCGCAAGGAATTCCCGGAAGGCATTTCCGCCTACGGCACGGACGCCGTGCGCTTCACCATGGCCAGCTATGCCTCGCTGGGCCGCAACATCAACTTCGACCTGGGCCGCTGCGAAGGCTACCGCAACTTCTGCAACAAGATGTGGAACGCCACCCGTTTCGTCATGATGAATACGGAAGGCAAGGATTGCACGCCGAACGACGCCGACCTGTCGCAAGCGGACAAGTGGATCATCTCGCTGCTGCAAAAAGCGGAACTGGACGTGGCCAAGGGCTTTGAAGACTTCCGTTTCGACAATATCGCCGCCACCATCTACAAGTTCGTCTGGGACGAGTATTGCGACTGGTACCTGGAAGTAGCCAAGGTGCAAGTGCAACAGGGCACGGAAGGCCAGCAGCGCGCCACCCGCCACACCCTGCTGCGCGTGCTGGAAGTGGTGCTGCGCCTGGCCCACCCGATCATCCCGTTTGTCACGGAAGCGCTGTGGCAGACGGTGGCGCCGCTGGCCGGCAAGACCCTGAAAGTTGAGGGTGATTCGATCATGATGCAGCCGTATCCGATCGCCAACACCGACAAGATCGACGAGTCGGCCGAAGCGTGGATGCAGCAGCTGAAGGCCTTGACGGACGCGACGCGCAACCTGCGCGGCGAAATGCAGATCTCGCCATCCGTGCGCGTGCCGCTGATCGTCGAAGCGGGCAATGCGGCGGAAAAAGCTGCGCTGGCGTCGTACGCACCGTACATCCAGTCGCTGGGCAAGCTGGCTGAAGTGCAGATCGTCGATGCGCTGCCGGACTCGCCGGCCGCCGTCGCCATCGTCGGCACCACCAAGCTGATGCTGAAAGTGGAAATCGACGTGGCGGCCGAACGCGAGCGCCTGGGCAAGGAAATCGCCCGCATCGAAGCGGAAATTGCCAAAGTAAACAGCAAATTAGGCAATGAAAGCTTCGTCGCGCGCGCCCCGGCCGCCATCGTTGCGCAAGAAAACGAGCGTTTGCTCAGTTTTTCGGCGACAATTGAAAAACTGCGCGAACAGTTTGCTAAACTAGCCAGCGCATAAGGCAGGTTTGGAAGGATTGCGCGGCGTTATCCGTGACGCCGCGCAGCACCGCTGGTCTTGCCTTGGTATATAAACTGTTCGTGACCCGATCAAAAAAAACCATTGGAGACTAGCGATGCATAAAGTATTCACAGCAAGCATTCAAGCAAGCGTACTGGTGGCCGCCCTGGCCATCGCCGGCAGCGCCATCGCGCGCGATGACAACCACACCCCTGTCGGCACCTGGAAAACCATCGACGATGCCAGCGGCAAGCCGAAATCCCTCGTCGTCATCACGGAAAGCAACGGCGTCTTGCAAGGCAAGATCGACAAGCTGTTCCGCGCCCCGAATGAAGAGCAAAATCCGAAGTGCGACAAGTGCACGGGCGCCAACAAGGACCAGCCCATCGTCGGCCTGGTGATCCTGTCCGGCCTGAAATATGACGGCAAGGAATGGACGGGCGGCGAAATCATGGACCCGGCCAATGGCAAGACCTACAAGAGCAAGGCCGAACTGATTGAAGGCGGCACCAAGCTGCAAGTGCGCGGCTATGTCGGCGTGCCGATGTTTGGCCGCTCGCAGACGTGGGTACGCGAAGACTAAGCAGCACACGTATGCCCTGTCGAAGCCGGCCGCTGCGCCGGCTTTTTTGTGTCTGTATTCCGCACACGGCCGTTGTTTTCCAAGCCGAATCGCTCGCGTTTGCGCCATTTTCCTACCAAAGGCAGGCTATGCGCGCCACCGAACATACTTGAAGTTTCCTAAATGAAATAGTGCATGCCTGTGACGCCATCGCCTGTAGCGAAAAGCGGCATGGCTCTGCCGGATGACCTCATCCGCGGATGCCCGGCAATGATTGCCATGCACAAAGGAACTATATGAACCTCTTCAAGCGATATCTGAACCCGCTGCTCGTCTCGGCAGGTTTGCTGGCCATGGCCGCCCTTGCCGGTTGCGGCGGCGGCGACCAGGGACGCGATCCCATCCTCGGCTTGCCGGGCGCCACCTTGTCCAGCCTGGCCGTCACGCCAGCCACGGCCACGGTCGCCATCGGTGCGGCCCAGCAATTCACGGCCATTGCCACGTATAGCGACGGCTCGTCGCAAGACGTCAGCGCCAAGGCGGCCTGGGCGTCGGCCACACCGGCCAGCGCGTCAGTCAATGCCGCCACAGGCTTGAGCACCGGCATCGCTGCCGGCAACAGCAACATCAGCGCCGCGTTTGGCGGCAAGAGCGCAGCGGCCCAGTTGACCGTCACGCCAGCGACCTTGCTGGCTATCGCCGTCACGCCGCAAAGCCCCATCGTGCCCGTCGCCGCGACGCGCCAGCTGGCCGTCATTGCCACCTACTCGGACAACAGCACGGCTGACGTCACGGCCAGCAGCAGCTTCCTTGCCGTCACGCCCGCTTTCGCCACCGTCGCCAGCGGCGGCCTCGTCACCGGCGTTGCCTTTGGCACCAGCGTCATGAACGCCAGCTTCAACGGCAAGACGGCCAGCACCACCATCTCCGTGCCTTCCGCCAGCATCGTCAGCATCGCCGTCACGCCGGCCACCGCCAGCATCGCTGTGGGCGCCACGCAGCAATTCATTGCCACCGCCACTTATTCCGACAGCTCGAACGCCATTGTCACCAACAGCGCCGCCTGGACCTCGGGCACCGTTGCCAACGCCACGGTACTGAACACGGGCATCGCCACCGGTGTTGCCACCGGCACCAGCAGCATCACCGCCACGGCCGGCGGCCAGTCGGGCAGCGCGCTGCTGACCGTCACGGCAGTGGCCATCCCGCCCGTCCTGAACCCGATCTTCCTGGGCCGCGCGGCACCTTTCGGCGTGCTGGCAGGTACCTCGATCACGAACAATTCGGGCGGCACCACGCTGATCACGGGTGACGTCGGCTCACCTTCGCAAACGGTCGATCCGACCCAGGCGGCTGGCTATACCAACTACAAGTCGGGTGCCATCCTGGCCGGCGCCATGACCGACCTGCAAGCGGCGATCACGGACGGCAACAGCCGCAGCTGCGACGTCAGCTTTGCCGGCGGCATCGACCTGGGCGGCCAAACCTTCGGTCCCGGCGTGTACTGCTATGCGGGCGCCATCAGCATCACGGGCACCCTGACCCTGAACGGTCCCGGCGTGTACATCTTCCGCACGGCGCTGACCCTGAACTCGACCGTCAACTCGGTGGTTGCCCTGAATAATGGCGCCACGGCCGACAACGTCAGCTGGCTGCCCGTCGGCCCCACCACCCTGGCCGCCAACAGCGTCTTCAAGGGCAATATCCTGGGCCAGTCGGCCGCCATCACGGTGGGCGACAACACGACCTTGCTCAATGGCCGCGTGCTGACGGCCGCCGCCGTTACCCTGCGCAACAATCAGATCACCAAATAATCGGGACATGACCATGACTATCGCACACACACTGGGCGCCCTGAGCGTAATGACCGGCGCCTTGCTGGCGGCCCAATCGGCGCAGGCGCAGGACAATACCTTCATCAACCCGGACTGGGCCAACAGCGCCTGGTACATCGGCGCAGGCGTGGGCCAGTCGCGCGCCACCATCGACGAGCCTCGCCTGCGCGCCAGCCTGGCCGCCAACGGCGACACCGTCACCGGTTTCAGCAAGGACCAGCGCGACACCGGCTATAAACTGTTTGTCGGCCGCCAACTGAACCAGTATGTCGCCGTGGAAGCCGGTTACTTTGACCTGGGCAAGTTCGATTTCAAGTCGACCACCAGCGGCAACGGCGTACTGAACGGACAAGCGGCCTTTCGCGGCGTAAACCTGGACTTGTTGGGCCAGCTGCCGCTGTCGCAGCGCCTGTCGTTGCTGGGCCGTGTCGGCATGCACTACACCAAGACCAACACGGAATTCAGCGGCAACCGCCTGCTGGGTTCGAGCAATACCCATGCCAGCGAACGCAAGCTCAACGCCAAGCTGGGCCTGGGCCTCGAATACAAGTTCAGCGAAGCGCTGGCCCTGCGCGGCGAAGTCGAGCGTTATCGCCTGAACGACGCCGTCGGCAACCGCGGCGATGCGGACCTGTATTCCGTCAGCCTCGTGTATAAACTGGGCCGTCCGGCCAGCGCCACGCCCGCCTACCAGCCGGCGCCCGAGGTCGCGCCCGTCGTCGCCATGCCGGCACCGGTGATCGAGGCCAAGCCGGCGCCAGCCCCCGTGTCGGAAAAAGTGTCGTTTGCTTCCGAAGCGCTGTTTGATTTCGATCAATCGACGCTCAAGCCGCAAGGCAAGGCGGCACTGGACCAGCTGCTCGGTCAATTGACGGGCATGGACCTGGAAGTCATCGTCACGGTCGGCCATACGGATGCCGTCGGTCCGGATGCCTACAACCAGAAGCTCTCCTTGCGCCGCGCCGAAGCCGTCAAGGCTTATCTGGTGGCGCAGGGTGTCGAGACGAGCCGCGTCTACACGGAAGGCAAGGGAGAAACGCAGCCCGTGGCCGACAACACGAGTGCCGCCGGCCGCGCCAAGAACCGCCGCGTGACGGTGGAAGTCGTGGGCACGCGCAAAGTCATGCGTTAAGTTTGACGCGCACAAAAAAACCGGCGCAAGCCGGTTTTTTTACGTCTGCGGCGCTGCCGGCTTGCGGTGATGCTTGCTCAGATGCCGGTCCAGGCTGTTGGCAAACTGTTGCCGGTCAGACCGGCTGAAGGCGGCCGGGCCGCCCGTGTCGACGCCGCCGCTGCGCAATTCCTCCATGAAGGCGCGCATCGTCAGTTGCTGGGCGATATTATCTTTCGTATAAAACTCGCCGCGCGGGTTCAGCGCGAAACCGCCCTTGGCCAGCACGTCGGCCGCCAGCGGGATGTCGCCCGTGATGACGAGGTCGCCGGGATTGAGCAGCCGCACGATTTCCTGGTCGGCCACGTCGGCGCCGGACGGCACTTGCACGGTGCGGATGAAACGCGAGGGCGGCACCCGCAAACCCTGGTTGGCGACCAGGGTGAGCGGCAACTCCAGGCGGTCGGCGACTCTGTACAAAATTTCCTTGATGACGACGGGACAGGCATCGGCGTCGATCCAGATCTGCATGCCCACGCTCGCTTGCTCACCCGCTTCCGCCATCACAGTTCCCACGCTTCGCCGCCCGGGCCCATGCGCGGCGCGCTGACGCCGAAGTGCAGGTAAGCGGCCGGCGTGGCGACACGGCCACGGGGCGTGCGCTGCAAGAAACCTTGCTGTATCAGGTACGGTTCCAGCACATCTTCGATGGTATCGGCCGCTTCGCCGATGGCGGCGGCCAGATTGCCGATGCCGACGGGGCCGCCGCCGAACTTGAACAGCACGGCTTCGAGCAATTTACGGTCCATCACGTCGAAACCGGCGGAATCGACGTCCAGCATGGCCAGCGCGCGGTCAGCCACCACCTTGGTGATCTCGCCATTGCTTTTGACTTCCGCGAAATCGCGCACGCGGCGCAGCAGGCGGTTGGCGATGCGGGGCGTGCCGCGCGCGCGCTGGGCAATCTCATGCGCGCCTTCCGGGTCGATCGGCGCTTTCAGCAGGGCCGCGCTGCGCGTGACGATCTTCGTCAGCTCACCCGTGTTGTAGAACTCCAGCCGGGCGACGATGCCGAAGCGGTCGCGCAGCGGATTGGTCAGCATGCCGGCGCGCGTGGTGGCGCCCACTAATGTAAACGGCTGCAGATCGAGTTTCACGGAACGGGCGGCCGGGCCTTCGCCGATCATGATATCGATTTGATAATCCTCAAGCGCCGGATACAAAATCTCTTCCACGACAGGCGACAGCCGGTGGATTTCATCGATGAACAGGACGTCGTTCGCTTCCAGGTTCGTCAAAATCGCCGCCAGGTCGCCCGGACGCTCGAGCACGGGGCCGGAGGTCTGGCGCAGATTGACGCCCATTTCGCGCGCGATGATGTGCGCCAGGGTCGTCTTGCCCAAGCCAGGCGGGCCGAACAGCAAGGTATGGTCGAGCGCTTCCTTGCGCTGGCGCGCGGCCGTAATGAAAATTTCCAGCTGGTCGCGGATCTTTTCCTGTCCCACGTACTCGTCGAGCTGCTTCGGGCGCAAGGCCCGTTCGATCGCCTCTTCGTTGTGCGAGATGGGCGCCGCGTCGATGATGCGCTGTTCCGTGAAGCTGTCGGTCTGGATGCTCATGCCCTATCAGCCTTTCGACAGCGCTTTCAGCGCCAGTTTGATGCCGTCCGACACGCCGCTGCCGGCCGGCACGTTTTTCACGGCGGCCAGCGCTTCCTTGTCGGAATAGCCGAGCGCGACCAGCGCATTGAGGATGTCCGATTGGGCATCGGGCGCCGCGTGCGCGCCGCCGGCGCCGATATCGGCCCCCAGCTTGCCCTTCAATTCCAGCAGCAGCCGTTCGGCCGTCTTCTTGCCGATGCCAGGCACTTTCACCAGGCGGCCGGAATCCTGCAAGGTAATGGCTTGGGCCAGGTCGGCAATCGTCATGCCCGAGAGAATCGACAAGGCCATGCGCGCGCCCACGCCCGTGATCTTGATCAACTGGCGGAACACGGCCCGCTCGGCCGCATTGCCGAAGCCAAACAGCAGGTGCGCATCTTCGCGGATGGCCTGGTGCGTGAACAGCACGACTTTTTCGCCCACGTGGGGCAGGTTGTAAAAGGTGCTCATCGGCACATCGACTTCATAGCCGACGCCCTGGCAATCGACCAGCAATTGTGGCGGATTTTTTTCAAGCAAAATACCGGAGAGACGGCCTATCATCGCGTGTTCCTAATGTTAAATTTCAGATTGATGCTTTATCCAACGAGGCGGCCGCGCTTCATGCGCAAGCCCTGCAATTGCGGCGCCAGCGCGCCGAGCATGGCCAGCGCATCGATGCTGTTGGCGTGGCAAATGGCCACGCCCAGCGCATCGGCCGCATCCGTACCGGGTAAACCAGGCAAGGACAACAGGCGGGATACCATCTCCTGCACCTGCTCCTTGGCCGCCTTGCCGTGGCCCGTGACGGCCTGTTTCACTTGCAGGGCCGTGTATTCGGCCACCGACAGGTCGGCGTGGACCAGCGCGCAAATGGCCGCGCCGCGCGCCTGGCCCAGCAGCAAGGTCGATTGGGGGTTGACGTTGACAAACACTTTTTCGATGGCCGCGCAATCGGGCTGGTAGGTGCCGACGATTTCGCTCACGCCCCGCAAGATGATCTTCAGGCGCGGCGGCAATTCCCCTTCGGAACCCGTCTTGACGGTACCCGACGCGATATAGCGCAGCTTGTTGCCGTGTTTTTCAATGACCCCAAAGCCGGTCGTGCGCAGGCCAGGATCGATGCCAAGAATAATCATCGCCAGATTCTATAATGAATACGGCAGGCACCGGTGAATAACCAGTGCCTGCCGCTGAGTACCTTATCGAGAGCTGTAGGTCGGATTAGCGGTACGCGTAATCCGACATGCGTCGCCAACTGCGCTTGTCGGATTACGCGCGGCCTTCGGCCCCGCTAATCCGACCTACTCTCTTCACTATCAATGACGGAAGTGACGCGTTCCGGTATACAACATGACGACGCCGCGCTCGTCCGCCGCATCGATCACTTCCTGGTCGCGCATGGAGCCGCCCGGGTGGATCACGCAGGTCGCGCCCGCGTCGACGACAACGTCGAGGCCATCGCGGAACGGGAAGAAGGCGTCCGACGCCACCACGGAACCGGTCAGCGACAGGCCCGCGTTTTGCGCCTTGATGGAAGCGATGCGGGCCGAGTCGATACGGCTCATCTGGCCTGCGCCCACGCCCAGGGTCATGTTATTGCCGCAGAAAACGATGGCGTTCGACTTGACGAATTTCGCCACTTTCCAGGCGAACATCAGGTCGGCCAGTTGCTGCGGCGTCGGCTGCAGCTTGCTGACCACGCGCAAGTCGCCGATGCCGACGTTTTTCGCGTCCGGCGATTGCACCAGCAAGCCGCCACCGACGCGCTTGAAGTCCATGGCGTGCACGCCGCTGCCCAGCGGGATTTCCAGCATGCGCACGTTTTGCTTGCTCGACAGAATCTGTTTCGCTTCGGCGGAGAACGACGGGGCGATCAGCACTTCCACGAACAGCTTGGCGATTTCGCCGGCGGTGGCGCCGTCGAGTTCGGTATTAAACGCGATGATGCCGCCGAATGCGGAGGTCGGGTCCGTCTGCAGGGCGCGCGCGTACGCTTCCGCCGCGTTCTTGCCCAGAGCCACGCCGCACGGGTTCGCATGCTTGACGATGACGCAGGCGGCGCTTTGCTCGAAGCCGCCCATGCTCTTCACGCATTCCCAGGCCGCATCGGCATCGGCGATGTTGTTGTACGACAATTCCTTGCCCTGCAGCTGACGGTAGTTGGCCAGCGCGCCATCGGTGGTGACGAGGTCGCGGTAGAAGGCGGCGCTCTGGTGCGGGTTTTCGCCGTAGCGCATGTCTTGCACTTTCTCAAATGCAACGTTCAGGATTTGCGGGTAAGCGCCGCGCTCGGCGTGCACCTTCGTCGGGCCCAGGCTGGTCAGGTAGTTGGTGATGGCGCCGTCGTATTGCGCCGTGTGCGCAAAGACTTTTTTCGCCAGCATGAACTTGGTGTCATAGCTGACGTCGCCGGCCTGGCCATCGGCCGAGCGCATTTCCGCCAGCACCGCGTCGTAGTCGGTCGGGTCGCAGATGACGACCACATCCTTGTGGTTCTTGGCCGCCGAACGCAGCATGGTCGGGCCGCCGATATCGATGTTTTCGATCGCGTCTTCCAGCGTGCAATCGGCCTTGGCGACCGTGCCCTGGAACGGGTACAGGTTGACCACCACCATGTCGATGGTCGGCATGTCGTGCTCGACCAGTTTCGACATGTGCTCAGGGAAATCGCGGCGCGCCAGGATACCGCCGTGCACTTTCGGGTGCAGGGTCTTCACACGGCCATCGAGCATCTCCGGGAAACCCGTGTAATCGGCAACTTCCGTGACAGGAACACCGTTGTCTGCCAGCAATTTGGCGGTGCCGCCGGTGGACAGGAGGTTGACGCCGAGGGCGGACAGGGCGCGGGCGAAGTCGAGAACGCCGGTCTTGTCGGAAACGGAGAGGAGAGCTTGTTTGATCATGGCTGTGGCTAGGTGGTTAAGTGTTCTTGGCGAATGGCGCAGCAATCAGCTATCAGGCCGGGCCCGCTGCGGCGGATTCAAATCTTGGCGTCACTTGCATGCCGGCATTACAGCAAACCGTGCTCCTGCAATTTCTTGCGCAGGGTATTGCGGTTGATGCCCAGCATCTGCGCGGCGTGCGACTGGTTGCCATCGGCGCGTGTCATCACGACTTCCAGGATGGGCTTTTCCACGGTCAGCACGACCATGTCGTAGATATTCGATGCTTGCTGTTCGCCCAGGTCATTGAAGTAATCTTCTAGACTTTTCTGTACGACTTCCTGAATGCTTTCTTTGCTCATTTTTATGCTTCAACCGGCTGAACACCTGGCCATCCGGCGCCGCGCCGCTCATGCGGTCCGCGTGCTGCCCTCTTGCCTCGGTGTTGTAATTAATATTGCATGACGCTCTGTATAGGCGTTCGCCCTTGTACTGCTGCTAACTGATTTACCCTGCTTGTTGCTATCTGCTCATGCTGCCGTGGCCGCAGGTTTGATCGCATCGATCAGGCCACTTTCACTGGATTCGGCGAGGCGGTATTGTAACCGTTCGCCAAATTTCCATTGCGACTCAAAAAATTGATCGACGGCCAGCAACTGCGCATCCGTCGACTCCAGCAAGTTCATTTCCTGGCGGAACGCTTCGCCGCCTTCCAGATCCTTGACGTACCAGCCGATGTGCTTGCGCGCCGTGCGCACGCCGAGAAACTCGCCATAAAACGCATAATGGGCGCGCAAATGCTCGTCCATCAAGGTCCGCACTTCATCCACATACGGCGCCGGCAACAAGGTGCCGGTGCGCAGGAAATGGTCGATCTCGCGGCAAATCCACGGCCGGCCCTGCGCCGCGCGGCCGATCATGACGGCATCGGCGCCCGTTTGATCGAGCACAAAACGGGCCTTTTCCGGACTGGTAATGTCGCCGTTGGCCACCACGGGAATGCCCACCGATGCTTTCACGGCGGCAATCGTTTCATATTCGGCATCGCCCTTGTAGCCATCGGCACGCGTACGGCCGTGCAGGGTCAGCATCTGGATGCCCGCTTGCTCGGCGATGCGGGCGATGGTCAGGGCATTCTTGTTGGAACGGTTCCAACCCGTGCGAAACTTCAGGGTGACGGGCACGTCGACGGCGTTGACGACGGCGTGCAGGATCTTTTCGACCAGGCTTTCATCTTGCAGCAGGGCCGAACCGCACCAGCTGTTGCACACCTTTTTGACGGGGCAACCCATGTTGATGTCGATGATCTGCGCGCCCCTGTCCACGTTGAACTTGGCGCAGTCGGCCAGGTCTTGCGGATCGGCGCCGGCGATCTGCACGGCTTTCGGCTCCATTTCGCCGTCGTGATCCGTGCGGCGCGCGCTTTTTTCCGTTGCCCACAGGCGCGGATTCGACGCCGCCATCTCCGACACGGCATAGCCGGCACCCAGCTGCTTGCACAACTGGCGGAAAGGCCGATCCGTCACGCCCGCCATGGGAGCGACGAAAACATTGTTGCGCAGAATGTGAGGGCCGATTTGCACTGAAGAACCTGGAATGGACGGAGGAACCTGCTATTTTAACCGATTCCCTGCCTATTTAATAAGCACTATTTTTTTGGATCAGTGCGTCAGAGTGAGGATGGCGCCGCTTAGGGCACTCTTACCCCAGCTCGTCCATCGCGGGCGCGCTCAGGTGCTCGATATTTCCCCAGTGCACTAAATGCAGCTTGCCGTCCGCATACGAGAAGCGGTTGACGCTGGCATTCTTGACCTGGAAGTCGCGCGGACTGTCGAGCGTCATGCCGACCGCCTCGCGGTAAGCGCACTCGAGCACGCCGCCGTGCGCCACGATGGCGATCGTCTGGCCGTCATAGCGTTCGGCCCAGCGGGCGATGGCGCCATTCGCGCGTGCGTAAAACTGGCGGAAGCTCTCCGCGTCGCGCTCGCCCGACGGCATCACGGCGTCGATCTGGCGCGATTGCCATTGCGCATACTCGTGCGGATAGCGCGCGGCGATGTCCGCATACAGCAAGCCTTCGAAAGCGCCATAGCAGCGCTCGCGCAGCAAGGGGTCGGTCTGCACGGGTAAATCTTTCAACTGAGCAACGGCTTGCGCCGTCTGCTGCGCGCGCTGCAGATCGCTGGCGATGATGGCGGCCAGTGCTTCGTCGGCCAGCGCCTGCCCCAGCGCGGCCGCTTGCGCCAGGCCCGCCTCGTTCAGGGCGATGTCGATATGGCCCTGCAGGCGGCGGCCCGCATTCCAGGCCGTTTCGCCATGGCGTATCAATAAAATCGTGGTGCTCATGCGTTATTTCTTCAGGGTAAGTGCCAACTCGGGGTTGAGCGAGTAGGCGACGACGAGCTGGACTTCGTCGAGGATGTGGCCGTAGAGCGCGGCATGGGCTTGCTGCCCCGTAAAACGCTCGGGCAGCTCCAGGCGCGGCACGTCGAGCGCATACAGGCGGAAAATATAGTGGTGGATGCGCTCGTCATTCCACGGCGGGCACGGGCCATCATAGCCGTAATAATCGCCGGCCATGGCGGCGTCGCCGGCAAACCAGCCCGTGTAGTCGTTGATGCCCTGGCGCAGTCCAGTACCTGCAGCCTTGCCGCGCGGCGTGATGCCGCTGGAAAATTCGCCGGCGGCAATAGCACGCATGGCGGGCGACAAGTCGAGCAAACTCCAGTGATAAAAGTCGCCGCGCAGCGCCGTCAGCGGCAGGGACTGGTCGTCGCGGTTGGCCAGGCGGGCGTCTTGCGGCGCATCGGAATCGATGCAGAACAGGGCCAGCGACTCGGTGCCGTTGGGCACCTCGTCCCAGGCCAGATGGGGATTGCGGTTGCCGGCGAGGCGCACGCGGCTGGCCGGATCGATCTCGGCAAAAGCATAGTCGGCCGGCATCAGGCCGCCATCACGAAACGTCTCGCTCCATAATTTCATCGCTTGCTCCTCTTTATAGTTATTGTTTGACGCTTATTTAGCGTTCACCTGCAGCCAGAATGTGACAGGGCCGTCATTGGTGAGCGACACCTGCATGTCGGCGCCGAACTGCCCCGTTTGCACGGTCGCATGGCGGCCGCGCGCCTGGTCCACGAAATGCGTGAACAGGCGCAAGCCGTCCTGCGGCGCGGCGGCCGGCGTAAACGACGGGCGCGTGCCGGACTTGGTGTCGGCCGCCAGCGTGAACTGCGGCACCAGCAGCAAGCCGCCGGCCACGTCCGTCACGCTGCGGTTCATCTTGCCCGCTTCGTCGGCAAACACGCGGTAGCCGAGCAGCTTGGCCAGCAGGGCATCGGCTTCCTTCTCCGTATCGCCTCGCTCGGCGCACACGAGCACCATCAGGCCGGCGTCGATGGCGCCGATGGTGGCGCCGGCAACGTCGACTTTCGCCTGCGTGACGCGCTGCAGCAGCGCGATCATGCCGTCAAAGTGACGCGCGCAAATTTGCGCTTGCCAACTTGCAACACGAATTCGCCAGCCGCCACTTGCAGGCCCTTGTCGCTGATGACGGTGCCGTCGATGCGCACGCCGCCCTGCTCGATCATGCGCATGGCTTCCGACGTCGACGGGCACAGGCCCGCCTGTTTCAGCAATTGCGGGATGCCCAGCGGGGCGCCGGCCAGGGTCACTTCCGGGATATCGTCGGGAATGCCGCCCTTCGAGCGGTTGACGAAGTCGACCAGCGCATCTTCGGCCGCCTGCTGCGAGTGGAAGCGGGCGACGATTTCTTGCGCCAGCGCAACCTTGGCATCGCGCGGATTGCGGCCTTCCTCGACTTCGCGCTTCAGCTGGGCCAGTTCGGCGATCGAGCGCCACGACAGCAACTCGTAGTAGCGCCACATCATGACGTCGGAAATGCTCATCAGCTTGGCGAACATGGTGTTGCCCGGTTCCGTGATGCCGATGTAGTTATTCTTCGACTTGGACATTTTTTCCACGCCGTCCAAACCTTCCAGCAGCGGCATGGTCAAAATACACTGCTGCTCCTGTCCATACTGCTTTTGCAGTTCGCGGCCCACCAGCAGGTTGAACTTCTGGTCCGTGCCGCCCAGTTCCAGGTCCGATTTCAGGGCCACCGAGTCGTAACCCTGCATCAGCGGGTACAGGAATTCATGGACGGAAATAGGAATGCCGCCTTGGAAGCGCTTGGTGAAGTCGTCGCGCTCGATCATGCGCGCCACCGTGTAGTGGGAAGCGAGCTGGATGATGCCGCGCGCGCCCAGCGGATCGCACCATTCGGAGTTATAACGGATTTCAGTCTTGCTGGCGTCCAACACTAAAGATGCTTGCGCGAAATACGTCATCGCGTTAATCTCGATCTGTTCCTTCGTCAGCGGCGGACGCGTGACGTTGCGGCCCGAAGGGTCGCCGATCATGGAAGTAAAGTCGCCGATCAGGAAAATGACTTGATGGCCCAGGTTTTGCAGCTGGCGCATCTTGTTCAGCACGACAGTGTGGCCCAGATGCAAGTCGGGTGCAGTCGGGTCCAGGCCCAGTTTGATGCGCAGTGGAACACCGGTTTTCTCGGAGCGCGCTAATTTTTGCGCAAATTCGCTTTCGATCAAGAGTTCGTCGACGCCACGCTTGGTAATCGCGAGGGCTTCTTGTACTCTGTCCGACAGTGGAAGCGCGGTCTGAGCGGCGTTAGCCTTTGTAGGCGATGCGGTGGTGTTGATTTCCATAAAATTTGACTGTAGATCTCAAAATGGTAGTAGGTTTGCGGAGTTTGTTATAATGCTCGATCCCATCAATCTTGCCGTATGAGCGAACTAAAATAACAATAACAAAGAGCACTAGTTCACGAATCGTTCAAGGGCAAATTTTAACTGATTGCATGAACCCTATACATAAAATCACAGGCTCACGCTTGTACACACAGCTGACGACGACACGCAAGGCGCGCATTATTGGCGCGTCCGCAGTGCTGCTCGCCGTGGCCGCCTTCGGCGCGGTCGCTGTGTCGCCCATGGCGCCCGACGCATCGGACTTGCCGGTCACGTCCATCGCCCAGAACCTGGAAATGCCTGATCTCGCCTCGCAGATTTCCGCGATGGAACAGGTAGACCAGAATTTCACCCACGAAGAAAAAGTCCGCGCTGGCGATACCCTCGCCACCCTGCTGACCCGTCTCGGCGTGGATGATCCGGCGGCCGCCAATTTCATTAAAACCGACAAGATCGCGCGCGGCGTGATGTTGCTCAAATCGGGCAAGCGCGTGCAAGCGCAAACGTCCGAAAACGGCGACCTCAACTGGATGCGCGCCACCCTCGTCGACGGCACCGACAAATCGGTCAAGAACATCCTGATCACCCGCAAGGGCGACAAGTTCGTGGCCACGGAAGTGGCAGCCCAGCTGGAACGCCGCGTTGAAATGCACGCGCGCAAGATTACCTCCACCCTGTTCGCCGCTACCGACTCCAGCCTGGACGGCACCCGCCTGCCAGACTCGATTTCCGCGCAAATCGTGGAAATGTTCTCGACCAATATCGACTTCCGTTCCGACCTGAAACGCGGCGACTCGTTTAATGTTGTTTACGAAACATTCTGGCAAGATGGCGAATTTGTCCGAGCGGGCCGCATCCTGGCCGGTGAATTCACCAACCGCGGCACGACTTACCAGTCCGTTTGGTTCGAAGACCCAGCCAGCAAGCAAGGCGGCGGTTACTACAGTTTCGACGGCAAGTCCCTCAAAAAAGCCTTCCTGAAATCTCCCCTCGAATTTTCCCGCATCTCGTCCGGCTTCTCCATGCGCGTGCACCCGATTTCCGGCAACTGGAAAGCGCACAAGGGCATCGATTTCGCCGCGGCAACGGGCACGCCTATCCGCGCTTCCGGTGACGGCGTCGTCGATTCCGTCGGCAGCCAGAACGGCTACGGTAATGTTGTTGTTCTGAAACACTGGGCCAACTACAGCACCGCCTACGCCCACATGAGCCGCTTCGCTTCGGGCCTGAAAAAAGGTCAAAAAGTCAGCCAGGGCGATGTGATCGGCTACGTCGGCACCACCGGCTGGTCCACGGGCGCCCATTTGCACTATGAATTCCGTGTCGGCGGCGTGGCACAAGATCCAAGCAAGCTGAACGTACAAGCCCAGGCGCCATTGACGGCCGCCGAGCTGAGCCGCTTCCGCATGGTCTCCGCCGACATGATGCACCGCTTCACCCTGCTGCGTCCGAACGACACGGCACTGGCGTCGCGTTAAACGACATTCCAACACTGCCTTCGGGCAACCCATAAAGGCACCGCCCATGCAGATGGCCGGTGCCTTTGTTTTTTCCCGCGTGCACACGGCACAAATGCGGCACAATGCACCCCATCACTTATGCATTCAAGGACAACCCCCATGCTGTATATCGGTCTGATGTCTGGCACCAGCCTCGATGGCGTCGATGGCGCGCTGGTCGACTTTTCCGACGATGGCGGCACGCGCAGCCTGGGCGACGCCTACATTGCCTTTCCCGCCAGCCTGCGCGCCGACCTGATGGCCTTGCAAAGTGCCGGCCAAAATGAAATCGAACGCGAAGCGCTGGCGGCCAATCAGCTCGTGCGCCATTACGGCGAATGCGTCGCCCTGCTGTTGAGCGACGCGGGCATCGGCCCGGACGCCATCGCCGCCATCGGCGCGCATGGCCAGACCATCCGCCACCGCCCCGAGCTGGGCTTTACGCGCCAGTTGAACAACCCGGCCCTGCTGGCGGAACTGACGGGCATCGACGTCATCGCCGACTTGCGCAGCCGCGACGTGGCGGCCGGCGGCCAGGGCGCGCCGCTGGTGCCCGCTTTTCACCAGGCCATTTTCAACTTGCCCGGCCACACGCGCGTGCTGGCCAATATCGGCGGCATCAGCAATATCAGCGTGCTGCACGCGGACGGCACAGTGACGGGCTACGACACGGGTCCCGGCAATGCGCTGATGGATGGCTGGGCCTTGCGGCACCTGGGCCAGCCGTATGATGCCAACGGCGCCTGGGCCGCCACGGGCCAAGTCATCCCCGCCCTGCTGGCGGATTTGCTCGACGATCCCTATTTTGACTTGCCGGCGCCGAAAAGCACGGGCCGCGACCTGTTCCACGCCGACTGGCTGCAAGGCAAGCTGGCGAATCACCGTGGCGCCCAAGCCGCCGACGTGCAGGCGACCTTGACGCAGCTGACGGCCGTCAGCCTGGCGCAGGCCATCGCGCGCGACGGAGCGCACGCGGAAACCGTGTATGTGTGCGGCGGCGGCGCGCAGAACGCCGCGCTGATGGCAGCGCTGGCCCGGGAATTGCCGGGCATGGCGGTGGAGTCGACGGAGGCCTTGGGCGTGGCGCCCAGCCAGGTCGAGGCACTGGCGTTTGCCTGGCTGGCCTGGCGCTTTACACAGCGCAAGCCGGGCAATTTGCCGGCCGTGACGGGTGCTCAGGGCTTGCGGGTGCTGGGCGCGCTCTACCCGCGCTAAGCGGGCGCAGAAACACAAATAGCGGATCGATGATCCGCTATTTTTATATTGCGCCTGTAAACCGGCGCGCCTAAAAAACGTTCAGGGCAAGGCGCATTGCCAAAGACAGTACGAAGAGTACGGCGAGACAATGCAACGCCGCCATGGACGTTTTCTCAGGTGTGCCAGCTTATACCGAGAACGACGAACCGCAACCGCAGGTCGACGTCGCGGTCGGGTTTTTAATCACGAACTGCGCGCCTTCCAGGTCATCCTTGTAGTCGATTTCCGCACCGACCAGGTACTGGTAGCTCATGGAGTCGATCAACAGCTGAACGCCGTTCTTGACCATGGTGGTGTCATCTTCGTTGACGATTTCGTCGAAGGTGAAACCGTACTGGAAGCCGGAACAGCCGCCGCCCTGCACGAAGACGCGCAATTTCAGGTCGGGATTGCCTTCTTCCTCGATCAGCTGCGCGACTTTTTCGGCGGCGCTATCGGTAAAGATGATAGGCGAAGGGATCACATCTTGCATTTCAGCGACTGCATTCATTTCAGACTCCTCAGAAAACATAGCCTCATTATAGACTGTTGGCACAACTCGCGCTGCGGCGTCCGCAGAGGCGGCTAGCCGGTGTTGTTCCTGCTCACATTTCCGATACGGCCAGGTGCAGCACGGGGTCGGCGCTGTCGTGGCGGCTGAGCTTGCCCTGCACCAATGCGCCGCTGTGCATTTCCAGCACCTTGTAATAGACCTCTCCTACAATGCGGGCTTTTGGCTGGATTTCAAGCATTTCGGACACATACACAGGGCCATTGATCTCGCCACTGACAACCAGGCTCGAGCAGCGCACCTCGCCATCGATGCGCCCTGCCTCGCCCAGCACTATGTGCGTGGACTCGCCCGCCTCGCCCGTGACATTGCCGCGCACATGGCCATCGATGCGCAAGCCGCCGCAAAACAGCAAGTCGCCCTCGATCCGCGTGGAAGCGCCAATCAGGGTGTCGATGGGGTTTTTCGCGTTGCGCTCGAACATGAACGTCATCCTGTCGGTATACGTGGCAGTCCAATTTAGCACAGGTCCGGCAAAAAGGCGCCGGACCCGCGCAAGCACTGCTGCCTATTTTTACGGCAGCAAGGCGATATGTTGCAAACCGGCCGTTTCTTTCAAGCCAAACATCAAGTTCATGCACTGCACGGCCTGGCCAGAAGCGCCCTTGACCAGGTTATCCTGCACCACCAGCACGATGACGGTATTGCCGCCCTCGGGACGGTGCAAGGCCAGGCGCAGCATGTTCGAGCCGCGCGTGGAACGGGTTTCCGGGTGCGAGCCGAATGGCATCACGTCGACGAAAGGCTCGTCCTTGTATTGCGTTTCGAACAAGGCTTGCAATTCTTCATTGCTGACATCCTTGTTCAGCTGCGCGTACAGGGTCGAATGCATGCCGCGGATCATCGGCACCAGGTGCGGCGTGAAGGTCAGCGCCACTTTCTCATCCGTGAAACGCTGCAGCTGCGCCGTCGTTTCCGGCAGGTGGCGGTGGCCAGCCACGCCATAGGCCTTGAAGCTGTCGCTGCTTTCCGAGAACAGGATGCCGATTTCCGCCTTGCGGCCGGCGCCGGACACGCCCGACTTGCAGTCGGCGATCAAACCGCCCGCATTGACGAGGCCCGCCTTGAGCAGCGGGTAAAAGCCCAGCTGCATGGTGGTCGGGTAGCAACCGGGGTTGGCGATCAGCCTGGCCTGCTTGATGTCTTCGCGGTTCAGTTCCGGCAAGCCATACACGGCCTCGGCTATCAGTTCAGGGGCCGTGTGGGGAATCTTGTACCACTGCTCGAACTTGGCCTGGTCTTTCAGGCGGAAGTCAGCGGCCAGGTCGATGACTTTCACGCCGGCGGCCAGCAGGGCTGGCGCTTGCGCCATCGCAACACCATGCGGGGTCGCGAAGAAGACCACGTCGCACTGTTCCAGGTTCGCCTTGTCCGGCGAGGAAAACGCCAGCTTGACGTGGCCACGCAGGGAAGGATACATGTCGGCAACGGGCAAGCCATCTTCCTTGCGCGAGGTAATCGCCGTCAATTCGACATCTGGATGGGTAGCGAGCAAGCGCAGCAATTCCACGCCCGTGTATCCAGTGCCGCCGACGATGCCAACTTTGATCATGTTCTTTCCTTGTGTATAGATTGCATAAAGATGAAGGGAAACGCTACCCCAGCGGGATTTCCGCGTATTTTACAGCGCAACGGCGCATCCCGCTGAAATGCAAAAAAGCCGCGGAACCGAAGTCCAGCGGCTTTTCGACCAGCACCCCGGAAGGTGCTGTAGCGTAGAAATTAACGCTTCGAGAATTGCTTTGCGCGACGTGCTTTGCGCAGACCAACTTTTTTACGCTCGACTTCACGTGCATCGCGGGTCACGAAGCCGGCTTTCGCCAGTTCCGGTTTCAACGCTGCATCGTAGTCGATCAGAGCGCGGGTGATGCCGTGACGAACTGCACCAGCCTGGCCCGACTCACCGCCGCCATGGACGTTGACTTTGATGTCGAAACGCTCGACATTGCCGGTCAGTTCCAGTGGTTGACGGATGACCATCAGACCCGTTTCGCGCGAAAAGTATTCGTTTGCTGGTTTGCCGTTAACAACGATCAAGCCTGTGCCAACTTTGATAAAAACCCGAGCCACTGCACTTTTGCGACGGCCGGTTCCATAATTGTAATTACCGATCATGTCAGTTCCTTAGAGAACAAGTGCTTTAGGTTGCTGAGCAGCGTGCGGATGGGAACCTTCCGCGTACACTTTCAGCTTCTTGATCATTGCGTAGCCGAGTGGGCCTTTAGGCAGCATGCCCTTGACCGCTTTCTCAAGCGCGCGACCTGGAAAACGCTGTTGCATTTTCTGGAAGTTGGTTTCGTAGATGCCGCCTGGATAGCCAGAGTGACGGTAGTAAATTTTCTCAGTAGCTTTGGTACCGGTCACACGCAGTTTGCCTGCGTTGATGACGACGATAAAGTCGCCGGTATCGACGTGAGGAGTAAATTCTGGTTTGTGTTTGCCGCGCAGTCGGAGTGCCACTTCGCTGGCAACACGTCCGAGGACTTTGTCCGTCGCGTCAACCACGAACCAATCGCGCTGGACTTCATGTCCTTTAGCGGAAAATGTTTTCATGTTGACTTCCTAATAGATTACACGCTCAAATGGTGGTTCCGCCGATGTTGCTGTGCGGACTCTGCCTTATTTACTTTTCCTGAGCGAACGGAAAGCCGACAAGTATAAGCGGCTTTGCCCTGCCGCGTCAAGCCACGATGCAGACCGGCTGCGGGCTGGCGGCCGGCACATGGATGAGCATTCCTCTATTACAATACAAAACGCTTACAATTTTCGGAGAGTACGATGGAATGCAAAGTCAGCTGGAATGGCCCGTCGGGCATGAGTTTTCGGGCAGAAACCGGTTCCGGCCACCTGGTGACCATGGATGGCGCGCCCGATGGCGGCGGCCACAACCTGGCGCCGCGCCCCATGGAAATGGTCTTGCTGGGCACGGGCGGCTGCACCGCCTATGACGTGGTGCTGATCCTGAAACGGGGCCGCGAAGCCGTCAGTGGCTGCGAAGTGACCCTGAAGGCCGAGCGCGCCGACACCGATCCGAAAGTCTTTACCAAGATCCACTTCCACTTCACCGTGCGGGGCAAGGCCCTGAAACCGACGGCCGTGGAACGGGCCGTTTCATTGTCGCATGACAAATATTGCTCGGCGTCGATCATGCTGGCGAAAACTGCGGAAATTACGCATTCCTTTGAAATCATCGAGGAGTAGGTCGGATTAGCGCGTGAGCGCGTAATCCGACGACACCGCCGGCGCCAACAATGTTGTCGGATTACGGCCTGCGGCCTAATCCGACCTACGCCGACTGCGGAAATTACGCATTCCTTCGAAATCATCGAGGAGTAGGTCGGATTAGCGCGTGAGCGCGTAATCCGACGACACCCGTAACGCCAACAATGTGTCGGATTACGCGCGGCATTGCCGCGCTAATCCGACCTACAAGTAATACGCCGTCTTGGTCATGACCTTCCCCATCAGGCCCATCAACGCCTTCACGGGCGCCGGGGTGTCGATGGCGCCCAATCGCTGGGCGGCGGCGCCGTGTTCCACCTCGTCGATGGCCATCTGCTTGACGATGGCGCGCGACTTGGCGTCCTGCGGCGGCAATTCCTGCAGGTGGCTGGCCAGGTGCGCTTCCACCTGGCGTTCCGTTTCCACCACAAAACCCAGGCTGCGGCCGTCGCCCATGCGCGCGGCGATGGTGCCCAGCGCAAACGAACCCGCATACCACAGGGGATTGAGCAGGCTCAGACGCGAGCCCAGCTCCGTCAGGCGCTGCGCCGTCCAGGCCAGGTGGTCTTCCTCTTCGCGTCCCGCCTCGTCGAACTGGGCGCGGATGGCCGGGCTGTGCGCATAGCGCGCCTGCGAGTTGTACAAGGCTTGCGCGCACACTTCGCCCACATGGTTGACGCGCATCAAGCCGGCGCTGTGACGCTGCTCGGCCGGGCTCAGCTCCGCATCGGGCGCATGCGCGGCCGGCGTGGGGCGCGAGGCCGAAGCCACGCCCGCGATGACGCGCAAGGCCTTGTCGGCGCCAACAATCAAACGATCCAGGGGGTCAAAATGGCGGTTCGCGGTCATCGTGGGCTATTCATGTAAGGGAAAACATGAATTATAGGACGATCAGGGCCAGCCGTCCCCACGCCGCGCGCGGGCCGAACGGGGCTTTATTGACCTGTGCGCGCTTTTTCCTGCTCGATCCAGTCCACCACGGGGCCGACGGCATCGAGCCCGGACAGGCTTTTCGCCACGCCCAGGTTCAGTGAAATCAGAAAAGAAATGCTGTCGACGGGAATGTCCGGGCAGTGCTGGGCAAACGCGGCGCGAAAACGCTCCGATTGCAGCACGCGCAAGACTTTCTCGCCGCTCATGAATTGCAGCACGCTGGCGATGCTGTGCCCGCCACCTAGCGAGTGGTAAATAAAACGGTTGTACTTCGCGTCGATCTGCTTGAAATCGAGGGTTTCCTCCGTCATCAGGCCGGCCAGATAGTACAGTCCCAGGCTGACGCGGAAGAAACCGATGGCTTCGGCACTGGTCATGCCGGCGCGCGCCACGGCCAATACCTTGTCCTGCATCGCCTGATCGATCGTTTGCATTGCGCTCTCCCGCGCCGTCCGCCGGCGCCACCGGGCCAGCTTGCATGAAGATGCTGTTTTTTTCAATAGACCAAACGATATTTCCACCTTGCAAGTTACATTTTTTGCATGCTACTCTCGTTGTTCACCGTTGAATGGATGAAACACATGATAGAGGTCAAGCACCTGGCAAAACGTTTCCGCATGCCGCCCCACAAGGGCAAGGGCGTGCACGTGAGCGATCCGCGCGAACATGAGGGCTGGTTCCACGCCGTGCGCGACGTCAGTTTCAGCTGTGCCCCGGGCGAGGTGCTGGGCTTGCTGGGTCCGAATGGTGCCGGCAAGACGACCACCCTGCGCCTGCTGTCGACGGCCTTGCAGGCCGATGCGGGCAGCGCCCTCGTCAATGGCGTCGACGTGCTGCGCCAGCCGCTGGTGGCGCGCCAGAGCATCGGTTTTTTGTCCGGCTCGACGGGTTTGTACGGCCGGCTGACGGCGCGCGAGAACGTGGAATACTTTGGCCGCCTGCATGGCATGCCGGCCGACAAGCTGAAACGCCGCTGCGACGAACTGTTTTCCCTGCTGCACATGGAGGAATACGGCGGCAAGCGGGCCGATCAATTGTCGACGGGCATGAAACAGAAGTGCGCGATCGCCCGCACCGTCGTGCACGAGCCGCAAGTGGTTATCCTCGACGAGCCGACCACGGGCCTGGACGTGATGTCGGCCAAGATCCTGCTCGACTTCATCGCCAGCTACAAGGCGCTGCGCGTGCCGCTGATCTTTTCCACGCACCACCTGCACGAGGTGGAAAAGCTGTGCGACCGCGTCTGCATCATCAACCGCGGCACCACCGCCTTCCATGGCACGGTCGACGAACTGCGCCACCTGGGCGGCAGTACCGATCTGTACGACGCCTTTGTCAGCGTCATCAACCAGGGAGCCTGAACCATGTGGACCATTTACCTGAAAGAGTTGCTGGAACTGACGCGCGACCGCAAGACGCTGATCTTCACCATCCTCATCCCCATCTTTGCCATGCCGCTGATCTTTGGCGGCTTCGCTTATGTTTCAAGTAATATGTTCAAGAACGCCAAGACGGCGGAACTGCGCTACGCGCTGTTCGGCAAGGACCATTCGCCGGGCCTGAGCGCGCGGTTTGCGCAGCAGCACAACCTGCGCGAAGTGCCGCTGGCCAGCGAGGCGGACATCCGCCGCGCCATCGGCGACGATACCATCAAGTTTGCCGTCGTCATCCCGCCGCATTTTGAACAAGCGCTGAAGCAGCAGGCGCAAGCCAAGGTGACCCTGCACTACAACAGCGCCAGCTCGGTGGACGTGACGCACCAGCGCGTGCGCGAAATCGTCGACGCCTACAACGCCAGCCTGCGCGAAGGGGCCTTGTCCGCCCTGAACCTGAGCCCTGCCCAGCTGGCCTATGCGCTCAATCCCATCGTGCTCGACAAGCAATCGACGGCCAACGAGCGCGAACAGATGGGCGCCATCATCGGCGGCATGGTGCCGTATCTGCTGCTGATGGTGTGCCTGACGGCAGCCATGTATCCGGCCATCGACCTGGGCGCCGGCGAAAAGGAACGGGGCACGCTGGAAACCCTGCTGCTGGCGCCCGTGCCGCGCAGCGCCATCGTGCTGGCCAAGTTCCTCGTGCTGTTTACGGTGGGCATGACCTCCGCCGTGCTGATGGTGGGCAGCATGGGCGTCCTGCTGGCCATCTTCGGCAGCTCGCTGGAAGGCCACATGGCCATCCTCGTGCACAGTATCGGCTTGCCCGACCTGGCCATGGTGACCCTGATGCTGGTGCCGACGGCCGCCATCTTCGCCTCGCTGCTGCTGTCGATCTCGATCTACGCGAAGAGCTACAAGGAGGCGGCCGGCATGATCACGCCGCTGATGCTGTTTGTCATCCTGCCCACGGTGACGGCCATGCTGCCCGGCGTCGAGCTGAACTGGATGTGGGCCATGGTGCCGCTGACGAACGTGTCGCTGGCCATGAAGGAACTGGTGAAAGGCACCATGGATTACCGCATGTTCGGCGTGATCCTGGCCTCGACGACGGTGATCGCCGGCGCGCTGCTGATGCTGTGCCGCTGGTGGTTTAACCGGGAATCGGTTTTGTTCCGTAACTGACACTCTCGTGGCGCGGCCGACAAGACCAGGACCGGCCCGCCATCCGCCCTCGCCAACTGCACTCTGGGCACGCGAAAATGCCGTGTATCGCATGCAACTGCCCAGTGCGTCCTAAATTCAATACAATGCCAGCATAGAGTAGCCCTGTCGCATCGGGCAGCAACGCATGAGTTAGGAGTTGTATGGAATTGCAGATCCGCAAATTGTCGAAGACCTACGCCAATGGCGTGGTGGCGCTGGACAACGTTTCGCTGACGATACCGCCCGGGATGTTCGGCTTGCTGGGCCCGAACGGCGCCGGCAAGTCGACCCTGATGCGCACCCTGGCCACCCTGCAGGAATGCGATTCCGGCTCCATCTTCTTCGGCGACTACGACGTACTCGACGACAAGGACGAAATCCGCCGCATGCTGGGCTACCTGCCGCAAGACTTCGGCCTGTACCCGAAAGTGACGGCCTACGAGCTGCTCGACCACTTCGCCATGTTAAAAGGCTTGTCGCAGCGGGCGCGCCGGCGCGAAGTCGTCGATGGGCTATTGCAGCAAACCAATCTGTTCGACGTGCGCCACCAGCGCCTGGGCGGCTTTTCCGGCGGCATGCGCCAGCGCTTCGGCATCGCGCAAGCCCTGCTGGGCGACCCGAAACTGATCATCGTCGACGAGCCGACGGCCGGCCTCGACCCGCAGGAGAGAGTCCGCTTCCACAATCTGCTGTCCGACATCGGCGAAGACAAGACGGTGATCCTGTCGACCCACATCGTGTCCGACGTGGCCGACCTGTGCGCCAACATGGCCATCATCAACAAGGGCCATTTGCTGCTGTGCGGCAAGACCCAGGAACTGATCGATGAAGTCAGCTGCAAGATCTGGGCGCGCTTCGTCGAAAAGAAAGAACTGGCCAGCTTCCAGCAGCGCCACGCCGTCATTTCCACGCGCTTGCTGTCGGGCCGCACCCTGATCCACGTCTACAGCGACGACGACCCGGGCGACGGCTTCGAGGAAGCCATCGGCGACCTGGAAGACCTGTATTTCGCCACCATTGCCGGGCGCCACCGCGTCGCCCCGCAATGCGACTGAGGGGGCGGCCATGTTTGCCATCGCCCGCTTTGAAGCGCGACAGCGGCTCAAGCTGCTGTCGACCTGGGTGTATTTCGCCATGTTCCTGGCGCTGGCCATGCTGTGGATGGCCGCCGCCGGCGGCGTCTTCAAGGAAGCGAGCATCAGTTTCGGCGGCAAGTTCCTGATCAACGCCCCCCGTTCGCTGGCGTTCACGTGCAGCCTGCTGGGCTGCTTCGGCGCCGTGGTGGTGGCCGCCATGACGGGCCGCTCGGTGCAGCAGGATTTCGAGTACGGCATGCAGCATTTCTTTTTCAGCGCACCGATCAAAAAATACCAGTACGTCTTCGGCCGCTTCCTCGGCGCCTACCTGGTGCTGGCGGTGGTGTTTTCCAGCATCGTGATCGGTGCCTGGCTGGGCGCCTGGCTGCCCGGCATCGATCCCGAACGGCTGGGGCCGCAACGGGCGCTGGCCTACCTGATGCCCTACGTCTTTACCCTGCTGCCCAACCTGTTCATCTTCGGCGCCATCTTCTTCGTCATCGCGGCCCTGACGCGGCGCATGCTGCCCGTGTACATCAGCTCGGTAGTCATGCTGATAGGCTACCTGGTGGCGCCGTCGCTGGCGCGCGACCTCGACTACAAGACCCTGGCCGCCCTGATCGATCCTTTCGGCACCACGGCGCTGATACGCCTGACGGAATACTGGCCGAACGCGGAACGCAACACGCGCCTGGTAACGCTGGAAGGCGTGTACCTGCTGAACCGCGCCATCTGGTCCGGCTTCGCCCTCGTGGCCTTGCTGCTCGGCTACTGGCGCTTCCAGTTCCACGCGACGACGGACGCGGGCGCCGCCCGGCGCCGCAGCGAGGGCGAGGCGCCGCAGCGCCTGTCGAACGCTTCGCTGTCCACGCAGGAAACGCCGGACTTCGCGCAGCGCAACCTGGCCGTCCTGCTCCTCAAGATGAGCTGGCTGAACCTGCGCGAGACCATCAAGAACATCTATTTCGTCGTCATCGTGCTGGCCGGCGTGCTGACCATGTATGCGGGCGCGCTGGACATGGGCTCCATCTACGGCACGAATACCTATCCCGTGACGGAAAAGGTGCTGGACATGGTCAGCGCCTCGTTCGCCCTGTTCATGCTGATCATTACCACCTTCTACGCGGGCGAGCTGGTGTGGCGCGAACGGGAAGCGGGCACGCATCTGATGCTCGACGCCCTGCCCGTGCCGAACTGGCTGCCCCTGCTGTCGAAACTGTGTGCGCTGGTCGGCCTGCAAGCCTTGCTAAGCCTGGTCATCATGCTGTGCGGCATGTCGATCCAGGTCTTCAAGGGCTATTACCGCCTCGACCCCGGCCTGTACGTGGAATCGCTGTTCCTGTCGCACCTGCCCTACTATGCGCTGGTCGCCGTGCTGGCCATCTTCGTGCAAGTGCTGATCAATCAGAAATACCTGGCGTATTTCGCCATGATTCTGTACCACATCGCCAGCATCAGCTTTTCCTCGCTGGGCCTCGGCGACCCGCTGCTGCTGTACGGCAGCACGCCGGAGGTCGTATATTCGGCCATGAACGGCGCCGGCCACTTTGTGTTGCGCGAGCGCTGGTACTTGCTGTACTGGAGCGGCGCGGCCGTCATGCTGACGGTGCTGTCGCTGCTGTTCTGGCCCCGCGGCGCGCAGGACAGCTGGCGCATCCGCCTGCGCCTGGCGCGCCACGGCCTCACGCATGGCGTGCTGGCCAGCTTTGCCGGCGGCGCCCTGATCTTCGTCGGCGCCGGCGGCGTGCTGTTTTACGTTTTCCACGTGGCCAACGATTACCAGTCCGAATTTTCCCGCGATGCGGACCGCGCCAGCATCGAGCGCCAGTACCGCAAGTTTGCCGCCACGCCGCAGCCGAGAATCACCGACGTGAAACTCGACGTGGCCATCTACCCGGCGCAGCGCACTCTGGCCGTCACGGGCCGCTATCTGCTGCAAAACAAGACCAGCTTGCCGATCAGCCACATTTTTGTGCAACAAGACCCGACGGCCACCATGCGCCTGCGTTTCGATACGCGCGTGCATCCCGGCCTCGATGACGGCAAGCTGGGCTTTTACAGCTACCGCCTGGCCGCGCCGCTGGCGCCGGGCGCCACCCTGGGCCTCGATTTCGACATCCGCTACGCGCCGCGCGGCGTCTTCGGCCTGGGCCAGGATACGCCCGTGGTGGCCAACGGCACTTTCTTCACGAATGCCGTGCTGCCGCACATCGGTTACCAGCCGCAGCTGGAATTGACGGACCCGCGCGACCGCAAGAAACACGGCTTGCCCGCGCGCGAACGGGCCTTGCCGCGCGATGATGCGAAGGGATTGGCCGACAATTACGTCAGCAACGACGCCGACCGCATCAACTTTGACGCCACCGTCAGCACCGTCGACGGCCAGACGGCCATCGCGCCGGGCATGCTGGACAACGACTGGATCGCCAAGGGCCGCCATTACTTCCATTACACGATGGACCAGCCGATCCTGAATTTCTATGCGTTCCAGTCGGCCCGCTACGCCGTCAAGCACGAGCGCTGGCAAGACGTGGCCATCGACGTGTATTACCATCCTGGCCATGAATACAACCTCGAACGTTTCGTGCGCGGCAGCAAGGAAGCGCTCGAGTACTACACGAAGAACTTCGGCCCCTACCAGCACAAGATCCTGCGCATCGTCGAATTCCCCCGCTACGCCACGTTTGCGCAATCGTTCCCGAACACGATACCGTACTCGGAAGGCCTGGGTTTTATTGCCAAGGTGGACGACAAGAACCCGAAGGACATCGACTATCCGTTCTACATCACGGCGCATGAAGTGGCGCACCAGTGGTGGGCGCATCAACTGGTGGGCGGCAATACGCGGGGCGCCACCGTGCTCAGCGAAACCCTGGCCGAATATTCGGCCCTGATGGTGATGAAGAAGACCGTGGGACCGGCCAAGATGCGCCGTTTCCTGCGCTATGACCTGAATCAATACCTGATGGGGCGCAGCGGAGAGCGCAAGAAGGAATTGCCGCTGGCCGAGAATGAAAACCAGGCCTACATCCACTATCACAAGGGCAGCCTGGCCATGTACTTGCTGCAAGACATCATCGGCGAGGACAAGGTCAACGGCGTGCTGCGCGAGCTGCTCAAAACCTACGGCCAGAAAGGCCCGCCGTATGCGAGCGTGACGGCACTGGTCCAGGGCTTGCGCCAGGTCACGCCGCCCGAGCAGGCTTACCTGATCGACGACCTGTTCGAGAAAATCGTGCTGTTCGACAACCGCGCCCTGTCGGCCACGGCCACGAAACGCAGCGATGGCAAGTACGCCGTCACCATGAAGGTGCAGGCAAGCAAATTGACGGCCGGCGAACAGGGCGAGGAACACGACGCGCCGCTGCATGACTGGATCGAGATCGGCGTCGACGACGCGACTGGCCATCCGCTGCTGCGCGAACGCCTGCGCATGACGGCCCGTGAAGCGAGCTACACCGTCATCGTCGGCAGCCGGCCCGGCAAGGCGGGCATCGATCCCGACAACAAGCTGATTGACCGCAAGCCCGATGACAATATGGTCACCGTCGAGCTCGACGAACCATGACGAAAAATGGCCGCCCGTTGATGGGCGGCCATTTTTTTGCGTGTCACACGGGAATCAGGCTGCGGCGCAGCGCGTCACCAGGCTCAGGCTGATGCCCATTTCCGTCAGGTGCTGCATGTCGGCCAGGCTCAAGTCGAGCGGCGCATCGACCGTGTCGTCGCCATTCAGCTCCAGTTGCAGCTCGGCCACGATGCGCGGCATGGTGAACGTCACGCCGCGCGAACGGCATTCGGCCAGGTAGCTGCGTATGCGCGAGGGCAACACTTGCGATTTGGGCGCCTGTGCGATCAGCACATCGAAGCCGGAATCGAGATGCACGCGATTCGCGCCCTTCGCCTCGCCCTTGCGCCATTGCCGCTCCGGATCGGTAGGCAAGACTTCGAGGATGGATTTGAGCGTGGGGTCGTCCCCATGTACGCACAGCTTCGCCATATTCATATTGCAAGACTTTCTAGTCAGGACGCCGCCAGGAAGGCGGCGCGATCATCAGACCGACAAGTCTACGCATGGACATCAAATATGTCCATACGGCAATATTTAGCATCAAGCTCTAATAAGCTCTCATTTGTGCTGCATCAAACAGGCGGAACCAGCTTATTCCGCCTGCCACACACAATTACAGTGCCACGCCGCGTGCCTGCAAGGCGGCCCGCACGCCGGCGCCGTAGGCCGGGTCGGCCTGGTCGAAGTGAGCGAGCTGACGCTGCAAGGTTTCCGGCCGCACCTGACTCAGGGGGCCGGCCAGGTTGTCGAACAGGTTTTGCCTGGCCTGGGCCGACATCAAGCGGAACAGATTGCCGGCCTGCGTGTAATCATCTTCCACGCCGCGTCCATCGTAGCGGGCCGCGCCGCCAGCCAGCGCCAGCGCCGGTTCGCCATGGCCCAGCCCTTGCGGCTGCGTGCCTGCCGCCGCCACGTTCGCGTAATTCTGCGCAGAACTGCCATTGTGGATCGCCATGCCGCCGTCGCGCTGCTGGTTATGGAAGGGGCAGCGCGCCGCATTCACGGGCAAATGCTGGTGGTTCGTGCCGACGCGGTACAGCTGGGCGTCGTGGTAGGCGAACAAGCGGCCTTGCAGCATCTTGTCCGGCGAGTATCCCATGCCGGGCACGGCGTTGGCCGGCGAAAAGGCTGCCTGCTCGACTTCCGCGTGGTAATTGTCCGGGTTGCGGTTCAGCTCGAAAATACCGACGGGCAACAGCGGGAAGTCCCCATGCGGCCACACCTTCGTCAGGTCGAACGGGTTCCAGCCCGTGCGCTGCTCCCAGGCATCGAGCTGCTCCTGCGTCGCCACCTGCAGCTTGACTTCCCACTGGGGGAAATCGCCGCGCTCGATGGCGCCGAACAGGTCGCGCTGGGCGTAGTCGGGATCGGCACCGGCCAGGCGGCCCGCCTCCGCCGCAGGCAAATTCCTGATGCCCTGGCGCGTCTTGAAATGCCACTTCACGTACACGCGCTGGCCGTCCGCATTGATCAGGCTATACGTGTGGCTGCCGAAGCCGTCCATGTGGCGGTAGCCGTCCGGCGTGCCGCGGTCCGAGAACAGCATGGTGACCTGGTGCAGGCTTTCCGGCGCATGGCTCCAGAAGTCGAACATCATCTCGGCCGATTTCAGGTTGCTTTGCGGATCGCGCTTTTGCGTGTGGACGAAATCGGGGAACTTGATCGGGTCCTTGATGAAGAACATCGGCGTGTTGTTGCCGACCAGGTCCCAGTTACCCTCTTCCGTATAAAAACGCACGGCGAAGCCGCGCGGGTCGCGTTCCGTATCCGCACTGCCGCGTTCGCCGCCGACGGTGGAGAAACGGGCGAAGGTGGCCGTCTGCTTGCCCACTTCACTGAACAGCTTGGCCTTGGTATAGCGCGAAATGTCGTGCGTGACGGTAAAGGTGCCGTAAGCGCCCGAGCCTTTGGCGTGCACGACGCGCTCGGGGATACGCTCGCGGTTGAAATGCTGGAGTTTTTCGATCAGGTGAAAGTCTTGCAGCAGCAGCGGGCCGCGGGGGCCGGCGCTGATGGAATTCTGGTTGTCGGCGACGGGGATGCCCGAGGCGGTACTGAATGGCGGCTGTTGACTCATGACTGCTTTTCCTTCGTTGTTGACTGATGAAACCTAGTGTAACGAGGTCAACAACAAAGGAAAAGCTAATTGATTTTATCGAACCGATAGCTATTTACAATGCACAGCCGTGAGCGTCGCACACGCCGCCCAGTTCCGCCTGCAACTTCGCAGGCTGGCCCAGGAAGCCGCCGATATCGATCACGGACAGCTTGCCGCTGCCATCGTCGAGCACGAACGTGGGAAAGCCCTGCCCGCCCACCTGCGCCAGCAAGGCCCGGCTGGCGTCGATGTGCTGTTGCGTGGCAGCGCCCGCCTGCCGGGCATATTCCGCCCCGAATGCGGCCCCGTCCATGCCCAGCTCTTGCGCCAAGGACACCAGCACGGGCACGTCGGCGATGCGCAAGCCGTCCATGTAATGGGCGCGCTGCACGCGCTGCAGCATGTCCAGGCCCTTGCCGGCCAGCGATTCAGCCGCCAGGATGGCCGTGATCGGCGGTTCGGAATCCATCATGGCCGTCGTATCGTTCAGCAAGTCATTGATATAGGCGTCGCCGAAAGGCTGGCCCGACAATTGCTCGATGCGCCGGTCGTGCGGCAGCACATAGCCGCGCCAGGCGGGCGTGATCTGGCGGCGATTGCTGCCCGTCATCATGCCGCCGCCGTGGAAGGCCACCGTCAGGCCGGGCACGGCGCGCGCCGCCTCGACCAGCGGCGCCGCGCCGTAGCACCAGCCGCACAGGGGGTCGAAAATGTAGTGCAATGTGGGCATGCCGGCCTTGCCGCTTACCATTTCATTTCACCCTTGGCCACCTTGGCGCTCGTTTCCAGCGCGCCATCCAGGCCGAGTTGCGGGTAGTGCTGTTTCATGGCGGCGATCAGGGCGGCCGAATTGGCGGCCTTGGCCGTTTCCGCTTCGAACGTCACCAGGTAGTCGCGCGTAAAACCGATGCTGTCGGGCGTCAGGGGCGAACCGACCTTGAAGTGGCCGGGCACGACGGTGACGGGCTGCAGCGCCGCGATGCCGTCGAGGGTCTTGAGCCAGTCCTGGCGCGATTCCAGGCTTTGCGTATCGGCCGTCCAGACGTGCAAGTTACCAAACAGCACCACGCCGCCGACGACGGCCTTGATCGATGGAATCCACACATAGGTGCGCGCTGGCGTCGGGCCGGCGATATCGAGCGACTGGCCTTCCAGGCTGATGCGCTTGCCTTTCAAGGCTTCGGGAATGACGATGGCGTGCGGCGCATTGTCTTTCAGGATAGGCCCCCAGTAGGCGACCTTGGCGTCAGCCTTGCGGCGGATCTCGGCCACGGTTTCCGGCGTGGCGACGATCTTTGCCTTCGGGAAAGCTGCCTTGATCACATCGAGGCCAAAGTAAAAATCGGGGTCGCTGTGGCTGATGTACACGGTCGTCAGTTTCTTGCCGCTGGCGCGGATCTTCTCCACCAGCTTTTGCGCTTCGGCGCGCGAAAACTGCGCATCGATCAGCACGGCGTCATGCTTGCCCGCCACCAGCACGGAAGCGACGGGGAAAATCGCCGCTTCGCCCGGGTTGAAGACTTCCAGGGTCAAGGGGGCGCTGGCGGCGGCCGAGGCGGCGCCGGCGGCAAACAGGGTGGAAACAAGAACGCTGCTGATGGATTTGGAGAACATGATCTGCCTTCACAAAATGATTGGGATGACGGCATCTTACGTTGCTTGATTCGGTAGAAAAACCCGTTAAAACGCAATAGTTTGTTGCTTATTTCGATGCAATCTACCGATGTCGGGCACGGTACGGCGTATTTTTCCGGCGTAGACGTACTCGAAAGCCACGCCGCTGCGGCGGTGTGGCGCCGTCACAAAACATGTCACAGCGTCATGAGGGTGTCACATTGGATTGCTATCTTGCTAGCTCTTTCAAACCTAGCCGGATGAACCACATGACACGCAGAAAAATTTCCGTCGCTGGCTGCAGCGTCGCCATCACCCTGATGCTGGCCGCCTGCGGCAGCGATGCAAAAAAAGAAGAGGTAGTGGCTGAAGCGCCGCCGAAAAACGTCATTTTCTTCCTCGGCGATGGCATGGGCCTGACCACCATGACGGCCGCGCGCATCTATTCGGTGGGCGAAGACGGTTCGCTGACCATGGACACCCTGCCGGAAACGGCCTTCGTCAAGACGTTCTCGAACGACGCGCAAGTGACCGACAGCGCGCCATCGATGGCCGCCTACATGACCGGCGTCAAGATGAACAATGAAGTCATCTCGATGTCGGCCAACACGGTCGCCATCGATCCGGGCACGGATGCGAACGGCAACAAGCTGGTCAACAAATGCGGCACCGGCAACGGCACGCCCGCCACCACCTTGCTGGAACTGGCCAAGGCCAAGGGCTTTGCCGCCGGCGTCGTCAGCACGGCGCGCGTGACGCACGCCACGCCGGCCGCGACCTACGCGCACATCTGCCACCGCGACCTGGAAAACGATATCGCCGCGGCCCTGGTGCCGGGCGGCACGGGCTACAACAGCGCACTGGGCACCACCGGCCTGGAAGTGGTCCTCGGTGGCGGAGCGCAATTCTTTACGCCATTCAAGAGCGGCGGCAAGCGTTCCGACGACCGCGACCTGGTGGCCGAACTGAAAGCGAAGAGCTACACGGTCGCCAACAACGCCACCGACTTCAAGGCCGTCGATCCGGCCAAAACGGACCGCCTGTTCGGCGTGTTCACTTCCAGCCACATGAGCTACGACCTGGACCGCGATGCGGCCAAGGAGCCTAGCTTGGCGGAAATGACCACCAAAGCCATGGACGTGCTGGCCAAGAACAAGAAGGGTTACTTCCTGATGGTCGAAGGCGGCCGCATCGACCATGCGCTGCACGAAACGACGGCCAAGAAAGCGCTGCAAGACACGGTCGCGTTCGACAACGCCATCAAGGCCGCCATCGAAAAAGCCAAGCTCACCGATCCGACCCTGGCCAATACCCTGATCGTCGTCACGGCCGACCATGACCATACCCTGGTGCTGAACGGCTACGCCAAGCGCACGGGCAAGACGGCTGCCGGCAACCCTGGCGTGCTGGGCGTGGTGAAGAACTACGTCACCGGCGCGGTCGAGAAAGACCTGGACGGCGCACCGTATTCGATCATCGGCTTCGGCAATGGCGAAAACCGCACGCAATCGAGCCGCGCCGCCATGGCCAGCCTCGATGAAACCGTCACCAGCGCCAATACCTACCACCAGGAAGCGGTGATCCGCACCACGGCAGGCAACGAGACCCACGGCGGCACCGACGTCTTCCTGGGCGCCATCGGCAAGGGTTCGGAAACCTTCCTGGGCACCATCGACAACACCAAAGTATTCGGCCTGGTCAAGACCGCCGGCGGTCTGTAATCCCCAAGAGACAAGAATTGGACAAGCACATGAAACTCGCATTGAAACCCGCCCTGAAACTCTCCTTGCTGACCACGCTCGTGGCCGCCAGCGTCGCCAGCGCCTACGCCGCCGACGCGAAGAACGTCATCTTCTTCCTCGGCGACGGCATGGGCCCGTCCGTCGTGACGGCGTCGCGCATCTACAAATACGGCGAAGACGGCAGCCTGACCATGGATACGCTGGAACGCACGGCGCGCATCAAGACGTTCTCGAACGATGCGCAAACGACGGACAGCGCGCCATCGATGGCCGCCTACATGACCGGCGTCAAGATGAACAATGAAGTCATCTCGATGGCGCAGGACACGATCGCCAAGGAACCCGGCCGCGATGCCAACGGCAACTTGGGCGTGGACAATTGCCCGGCCGGCGGCAAGACCGTGCCGACCATCCTGGAACTGGCGAAAGCCAAGGGCAAGGCCGTGGGCGCCATCACCACCACGGAACTGACGCACGCCACGCCGGCGACGACGTTCTCGCACATCTGCAACCGCAATGCGCAATACGCGATCGCCGCGCAAACGGCGCCAGGCGGCGCCGGCTACAACGCAGCCCTCGGCGATGGCGTCGACGTGCTGATGGGTGGCGGCCGCAACCACTTCACGCCTTGGTCGACGAGCAACAAGTACGGCCGCGCCGATGGCCGCAACCTGCTGACGGAATTTGCCGCCAAGGGCTACACCGTGGCCGCGACGAAAGCGGAAATGGCGGCCGCGCCGAGCGGCAAGAAATTCATCGGCCTGTACAGCACCCGCAGCCACCTCGAATATGAACTGGACCGCACGGCCACGCCGCCGCTGGGCGAAGGCGCGACCCAGCCTAGCCTGTCGGAAATGACGCTGAAAGCCATCGACTTGCTGTCGAAAAACACGAAAGGCTACTTCCTGATGGTCGAAGGCGGCCGCATCGACCACGCCTTGCACGGCATCAATGCCAAGCGCGCGCTGACGGACACCATCGCCTTCGACGACGCCATCAAGGCGGCCATCGCCAAGATCAAGGAAACCGACCCGACCCTGGCCAATACCCTGATCGTCGTCACGGCCGACCATGACCACACGCTGGCCTTCAACGGCTACGGCAAGCGCGGCAACAATATCCTCGACATCAACCGCGGCTACAAGGATAACCAGCCAAGCAAGGATGCCGATGGCAACACCTACACCACTTTGGTATTCGGCAATGGCCCGAACCGCCCTGACTTGCGCAGCAACGTCGACAGCGCCACGGCGCTGAAAGACAACTATCTGCAAGAAACAGGCGTGCGCCTGGCCAGCGAAACCCATGGCGGCGGCGACGTCAAGCTGCTGGCCACGGGCGCCGGCGCGAAGACCTTCAAGGGCACCCTGGACAACACCAAGGTGTTTGATTTGCTGAAGGCGGCCTTCGGCTTCTGATCCACATCAACACGGTAACCCCACCGGGGCGGATGGCGTATGCCCTCCGCCCCTCTGCACGTAAAGGCACCACCATGAAATCGTCCCTGATCGCCGTCCTCCTCGCCGCCGGCTTTGCCGCCAGCGCCCAAGCCGCCCCCACCGCTGCTGCTCCTGCCGACCTGGACCTGGGCATCACCTATTACAGCCGCGTCCTGACGCCGGAAGGCGTGACGCGCGAAAGCCGCTACGAAGAAAAGATGCTGCGCCGCCCCGGCCACGTGTGGGTCGAGCGCGTGCTGGCGCCGTCGACGGACGCGCATGCGGGCCACAAGCATGGCGACAACACCAAGGTGACCCTGAAAACGTCGACTGCGGCCACGCAGCATGAACACAAGCATTTCAATCCCGTGCTGATTCCGCGCCACGTGATGCTGGAAAAGAACACCGTGCGCGTGGAATACATCGATGCGCACGACAAGATCGTCGTCTCGATTCCCAAGGCCGAGTACGAAAACGTCAATTTCGACGGTTCCTGGGAAAACAGTTTTTATCTGCTGGACCCGAAACTGGTGGCCGCCATGCCCCTGTCGAAACAGGCATCGAACGTGACGGGTGCGCGCTGGCGCGAAGTGGAAAAGAACGGCGTGTTCCAGCGCATCCTGTGGGATGAACAAAAGCAGATTCCCCTGATCATCGAAAGCGGCGACCGCGCGAATACCTTCTATCGCCGGGTCGACGTCAAGCTGCAGCCGACCGTCAGCAAGGCGCAGCCGTGGGCGAATCTGCAGAATTACGCGCAGCGCGAGTACTCCGACTACCTGGACTAAGCCAGCCTCGGGACATAAAAAAAGCCAGGGAAATCCCTGGCTTTTGTCTGGATGGCGTCCGATTACTCGGCCGTTGCCGCCTTCTTCGCCGGCGCCTTCTTGGCGGCCGGCTTTTTCACGGCCGTGGCCTTCTTGGCCGGTGCCTTTTTGACGGCTGCCGCTTTCTTGACGGCCGTTTTCTTCGCTGGCGCCGCGCCTTCTTCGCCTTCGACCTCGGCAGCCTTTGTCTTCGCACCCGGCTTGGCCTTGCGCTCTTCAAACTCGAAGCTCACCTTGCCATCCTTGCCGCGCACGAGGAAAGCCTTGAACGGACGGCGCGTGCGCTGCGATACGAAGCCCGGCAGCAAGTCCGTCTTGCCATCGTTGAGCAGTTTTGCCATTTGTTCCGGCAAGATTTCCTGCTGCAAGATGATGCGACCGCTGCGGAAATCGCACGTCTTCGGCTTGGCTACGCTGTGTTCGCACACATAGGCCAGGCCCATTTCGTACACGCCGGCATTGCACTTGGGGCACGGTCCCACGGGCGTCTGGCCCGTGAAATCGACGCCTTCGCCATCTTCGCTCTCGTCGTTCTGGCCGAAATCGAATTCCAGCTTGAAATTCTTGATCTCTTCATCACGCACGATGCGCAGGATGGCGGCGAACGGACGGCCCATCTTCGAGCGGAAGCCTTGCAGCGGGCCGATGGTGCGGTCCTTCAGCAATTGCTCCACTTCGGCGATTTCAAACTGGCGCGAACCCGGCGTCTTGCTCATCGAGAATTCGCACTTGGTGCAGGCGAAACGGCGGTAGTTTTCCTTCACCACGCCGCCGCAATTCGGGCATGGCGTTTCCAGGGTCGCGTAGTCGCCGGGAATCGTGTCGTTGTCGTATTCCTTGGCGCGTTTGACGATGATTTGCGTCATCTGCGCGATTTCGCGCATGAATTCTTCACGCGAAATCTTGCCTTTTTCCATCTGCGACAGCTTGTATTCCCACTCGCCCGTCAGCTCAGGCGCCGTCAATTCATTGACGCCCAGGCCTTTGAGCAAAGTCATCAGCTGCGATGCCTTGGCCGTCGGGATCAGTTCGCGACCTTCGCGGATCAGGTAGCGTTCCGTCAGCAAGCCCTCGATGGTGGCCGCGCGCGTCGCCGGGGTGCCAAGACCCTTGCCGGCCATCGCGTCGCGCAGCTCGTCGTCGTCGATCAGCTTGCCGGCGCCTTCCATGGCCGACAGCAAGGTCGCTTCCGTGAAGCGCGCGGGCGGTTTCGTCACCAGGCCGTTGGCGCTGACGCTTTCCGTCTGCACTTTCTCGCCCTTGGCGACGGGCACCAGGTTGCCGTTGCCATTGCTTTCCTTGTCGGCGTCCGTCGACGCTTCCTTGCCGTAGATGGCCAGCCAGCCCGGATTGGTCATGACCTTGCCTTCAGTCTTGAACTGATGGCCGGACACTTCCGTATAGCGCGTGGTGACCTGGAATTCCGCAGGCGGGAAGAACACGGCCATGAAGCGGCGCGTGACCAGGTCGTACAACTTCTGTTCCGGCTCGGACAAATTCTTTGGCGCGATCGTCGTCGGGATGATCGCGAAGTGATCCGAGATTTTCGTGTTGTCGAAGATGCGCTTGTTCGGCTTGACCCAGCCCTTGTCGATGATCTGCTTGGCGAACTGGTGGTAGTTGCTGTTTTCCTTGACCGTTTCCAGCGCCTGCAGCACGGTCGGCATGTAGTCTTCCGGCAGGTGACGCGAATCGGTACGCGGATACGTCAAGACCTTGTGCTTTTCATACAGCGCCTGTGCCAGGCCCAGGGTATTCTTGGCGGAGAAGCCGAAACGCGAGTTCGCTTCGCGCTGCAGACTGGTCAGGTCGAACAGGCCCGGCGCCATCGAGGTGGTCGGTTTCGATTCTTCCGTGACGATGCCTTGGCGGCCGCGGCAGGCGGTGGCGATCGAGTCGGCAGCCGTCTTGCTCCACAGGCGCTCTGCGCGCTTCTCGGGGTCGTTCTCGTCCTTCTTGAACTTCGTGTCGAGCCAGCGGCCTTCATAGATGCCGGCCGCGCAGACGAATTCGGCGCGCACTTCCCAGAAGTCGCGCGGCACGAATTTCTTGATCTTGTCTTCGCGTTCGACGACGATGGACAGGGTCGGCGTTTGCACGCGGCCCACGGTGGTCAGGTAAAAACCGCCTTCTTTCGAATTAAACGCTGTCATGGCGCGCGTGCCATTGATGCCGATCAACCAATCGGCTTCCGAACGGCAGCGGGCCGCGTCGGCCAGCGGCAGCATTTCTTCGTCGCTGCGCAGGTGCGCAAAACCGTCGCGGATGGCACCCGGCGTCATCGACTGCAGCCACAGGCGCTTGACCGGTTGCTTGGCCTTGGCGTTTTGCGCGATCAGACGGAAAATCAGCTCGCCTTCGCGCCCCGCATCGCATGCGTTGATGAGGGTGGAAACGTCTTTACGTTTGATCAGCTTGTTTAATACTTTGAGGCGCGCTTCCGTCTTCGGGATGGGATTGAGCGCGAAATACGGTGGAATCATCGGCAAGTGCGCGAAACTCCATTTGCCGCGCTTCACGTCGAATTCTTCCGGTACGGCGATCTCCAGCAAGTGGCCGACCGCCGACGACAGGACGTATTCATCCGATTCAAAGTACTCATCGTGCTTGGTGAAGCCGCCAAGCGTCTTCGCGATATCGTTCGCGACAGAAGGCTTCTCGGCGATGATGAGGGTTTTTGTCATATTTTTTGGTCTCGAAAAATGCTCTAGGATAGTTTCAGCATGCGCATCATACAGTGCATTGCCAGGCGCCGACGCTTTTGTCTGCGCAAGGCCTTGTGACTTGTGGTCTTGTCAAGCGGCCAATGATAAGCGCCTATTGAAGAATTCGGCAAGTTATCTGCAAGCAAGAATGCGCAGGCGCAAACACAATGGACTGGCGTGCGCGCCGGTGCTGTGCATCTTAAAGGGGATGGCGCGGCAGCGGCGCCGGGGTGTCAGGCCGACGGCTGGAGGAGCAGCCAGCAAGCGCTGTATTATATTAGTGTAGCAGGCGGGGAGGCAGGTCTTCGTCGTCGACGAATAAATCGTCGAACATCAAGGCGTCCGGTTCCTTGCCCTGGCTCCACAACAGCATCAGCACGATGACTTTCAGCTTGCCCAGCGACACGGGCGCCTCGTCGAGCGCCAGCGCCCGTTCGATGACGATTTCGCGCTGCAGCGGCGACAGCACCTTGGCGCTTTCCAGGAACTGGATGAAGCCGATGGCGGCCGTGCCCAGCACGTCGCTTTCCTGCTGCACGTAGAAGCGCGTGCCCGTGGAACTGGCCGTCAGGGTTTGTTCGGCGCCGGCCATGGCGTTCAAGTCCGTCAGCCACACGAGCGCTTCGGAAATCTCCACGTCGTCGAAACCGACGGCCGACAGTTTGCGCGCCAGGACTGCCGGCTCGGGGCAGGCATCGGGGCGATAGTAAGTCTCGTAGAGGTACACCAGGATATCGAACATGGCTCTACTCTAGCAGCTAAGCTCGCTAAGACACAAGGGTGCGCGCAGACAAAGCGCGCCCGTGCGGCAAGGCCGCCACACAAGTGACAAGCTGTCATTTGCAGCGTTGAAACAGTCCTCCCGGCAAGCGTTCCACCAGGCCCGCCAGCTCCAGCGCCAGCAATTGCCCCATCAGCGCGCCCATGGCCAGGCCGCTGCGCGCGGCCAGGGTATCGGCGTCGTGGGGATCGTGGCCCAGCGCGGCCAGCAGCGGCGGTTCGTCCTCCACCGCGGCCGGCACTCCGGGGACGCCGCCCAGCCACTGCAGCTCTTGCAGCACGTCATCGGCCGATTCGACCAGCTTGGCACCCTGCTTGATGAGTGCATGGCAACCCTTGGCCAAAGTCGCATGGATGGAGCCGGGCAAGGCATACACGTCGCGCCCCTGCTCGCCCGCCAGGCGCGCCGTGATCAGGGAACCCGACTGGGCCGCCGCCTCGATCACCAGCACGCCGCGCGCCAGGCCGCTGATCAGGCGGTTGCGGCGCGGAAAATTCCCCGGCATTGCAGGCAGCCCTAGCGCGTACTCGCTGACGATGCAGCCCTGTTCGGCAATTCTTTGCGCCAGATCAACGTTGCGGCGTGGATACACCAAATCGGCGCCCGTGCCGATCACGGCGACGGTGGCGCCCGCGCCGCGCAAGCCGCCCTCGTGCGCGTGCGTGTCGATGCCGAGCGCCAGCCCTGAAATGATGGTCAAGCCTGCCGCGCTCAGCGCTTGCGCAAAGGCGGCCGCGTTCTGCATGCCTTGCGCGCTGGCATTGCGGCTGCCGATGATGGCCACGCCCGGACGCGACAGCAGTTCCGCCCGTCCCCGCACATATAACAACAGCGGCGGATCGGCGATTTCCAGCAGCAGGGGCGGATACGCGGCATCGGCCAGGGTCAGCACGGTATTGCCGGGCCGCTGCAGCCATTGCAGGGTCAGCGCCAGCTGGCTGTTGGCCACCGGCTTGGGCGGCTGCACGATGGCGCGCGCCACGCTGGCCGGCACCACCTCGCGCAGGATGTCGAACGGCGTGGCAAAGATTTGCGGCGGCAAGCCGAAGCGGGCCAGCAAGGCGCGCGCCGCCACCGGCCCCACACCGGGCAGATGCTGGAGGCGCAGCCAGCCCGCCAGTTCCGTGGCCGTGTCCGCCATCGTTGCAAGTGCATGCATGACAACCTCGTTATGTACTGTGGCATCCCATGCTAGCGCCATGGCGCGCACGCGATACCGACGCGCGCAAGGATGCGTGCAATGACGCCGCAAAACGGCCCGCCGTCCACAGGGCCATGGGCGTCTGTGATAAAATTTCCCTTTGCAGCAAACGAATAGCGCACTGGCAAACGCATCTGCCGCGCCGTTGCGCCACACGCGCCCAACCGTAGCGTACTCAAAAATAAAATAGCCCTGCCATCGTTCGCATGGCCCAGGCATGAATAATCCGGCGCACCGGCGCCCACCTTAACCAGTCGAATCCGTATGTCCATATTAAATATCCTGCGTTACCCCGATCCTCGCCTGCACACGATCGCCAAGCCCGTCACCGAATTTGACGCACGCCTGCAAACCCTGATCGACGACATGGCCGAAACCATGTACGACGCCCCGGGCGTCGGCCTGGCCGCGTCGCAAGTGGACGAGCATATCCAGATGATGGTGATCGACACCACCGAAGAAAAAAACCAGCTGCAAGTATTCATCAACCCGGAAATCACCTGGGCCAGCGAAGAAAAGCAGGTCTACGACGAAGGCTGTCTGTCCGTGCCCGGCGTGTATGACGGCGTCGAGCGTCCGGCCCGCATCAAGGTGCGCGCCCTGGACCGCCACGGCAAGCAGTACGAGCTGGAAGCCGATGGCTTGCTGGCCGTCTGCATCCAGCATGAGATGGATCACTTGCTGGGCAAGGTATTCGTCGAATACCTGTCGCCGCTCAAGCGCAACCGCATCAAGACCAAGATGATCAAGGAAATCCGCGGTCTCGAGCGCGAAGCGAGCTTGCGCGCACAGAACCGTCGTTTCTAAGCCGCTGCTGATAGACTAAGCAACAATAGTCGTAACACCACGCCAGCCTGGCGCCTCCGGCCCGGGCCTGCGCACCTCACGTCAAGGAACGCTATGAAAGTGATCTTCGCAGGCACGCCTGAATTCGCCGCCACGGCCCTGAAAGACTTGCACGAAGCGGGATTCGAGATTCCGCTGGTGCTGACCCAGCCCGACCGTCCTGCCGGACGCGGCATGCAGCTGCACGCCTCGGCCGTCAAGCAGTACGCGCAGCAGCACGGCATCGAGGTGCTGCAACCGCTGTCCTTGCGCATGGACAGCAAGGACCCGCAGCGCGCCGCCGAGGCAAAAGCGGCCCACGAGCGCCTGCTGGCCACCGATTACGATGTGATGGTGGTGGCGGCCTACGGCTTGATCTTGCCGCGCAGCACGCTCGACATCAAACCCTGCATCAATATCCACGGTTCATTGCTGCCGCGCTGGCGCGGCGCCGCGCCGATCCACCGCGCCATCGAGGCAGGCGACGATGAAACGGGCGTGACCATCATGCAGATGGAAGAAGGCCTCGATACGGGTCCCATGCTGGCCATCGAGCGCACGCCCATCGAGGCGGGCGACTCCACCGCCACCCTGCACGACAAATTGGCCAAACTGGGCGGCAAGATGATCGTCGAGACCCTGCGCAAGATGCAGCAGCAGCCGCTGGAAGCGGTGCCGCAGCCGGAAGCGGGCGTCACCTATGCGGCAAAGATCGCCAAGGAAGAAGCGGCGCTCGATTTCAGCTTGCCGGCGCTGGAACTGGGCCTGAAAATCCGCGCCTTCAATCCGTTTCCCGGCGCCTGCGGCCAGGTCGATGGCGTCACCATCAAGATATGGGCCGCCGAGGTACTCGACGCGGACAGCAAGGAAGCGCCGGGCCAGGTGCTGGCGGCCGACGCCCAGCACGGCATCGTCGTGGCCTGCGGCAATGGCTCGCTGCGCCTGACGGAACTGCAAAAACCGGGCGGCAAGCGCCTGCCCGCAGCCGAGTTCATCAAGGGCTTCCCCCTCGAAGGCAAGCGTTTCGTTTAATTAAGCCATCGATACCGGCGGCAAGCGCCCATGGACCAGCTGACCGCCCTGCGCGCCTTGCGCCGCGTCGTGGAACTGGGCAGTTTCACGGCCGCCGGCGCCGCGCTCGGCATTTCCCACTCCATCGTGTCGCGCCAGATCCGCCAGCTGGAAAGCCAGCTGGGCGCCCAATTGCTCAACCGCACCACGCGCCGCTTCGCCCTGACGGCCGCCGGCCAGGAATACTATCTGGCCAGCCGCGACATCCTCGACGCCCTCAATGCGGCCGACCGCGCCGTCGCCATGCACCAGGCGCAGCCGTCCGGCAGCCTGCGCATCAATGCGCCGATGGCCTTCGGCACCCTGGAACTGGCCGCCTGGCTGCCCGACTTTACGCGCCACTACCCGCACCTCCACATCGATCTCGTCTGCAATGACCGCATCGTCGACCTGATCGACGATGGCTTCGACGTGGCGCTGCGCCTGGCGCGCGGCTTGCCCGACTCCACCCTGGTGGCGCGCCAGCTGGGCAGCAGCCGCACCTTGGCCGTCGCCTCGCCCGCCTACCTGGCCCGCCATGGCCATCCGGCCACGCCGCAAGACCTGGCACAGCACGATTGCCTGATGTACAGCTCCGGCGAGAAGCCGGCCGAGTGGTCGTTCACGGATGCGGGCGGTGCCGTGCACAAGGTGGCCGTGCGCGGCAGCCTGCAAGCCAATACCAGCGTAGCCCTGCGCGAGGCTGCCGTGGGCGGCATGGGCATTGCCGGCGCGGCCGACTTCATCGTGCGCGAGGCGCTGCGCAGCGGCCAGCTGGTGGAAGTCTTGCCCGGCTACACCTTGCGCCCACGCACCTTGTACGCGCTGTATCCGCACAGCCGCCAGCTGTCGCCGAAGGTCAGGGTCTTCGTCGATTTTGCCGTGCAACACTATCAAAATCACCGCTGGGATTGATCAGGCCGGCTGCAGCGCCTTGCGCACGGCGCGGAACTGCTGCGTCAAGCCGCCGTAGCCCCAGGCCGCCTGGCGCGCGTCGTGCACGTGGATGTAGCTGACGTCATGCAAGGCGCCGAGATGCTCATGCATGGCGGCGAACACGGCGGCGATATACGCGGCCTTTTCCGCCGCCGTATTCGTTTCATCGCTGATCAGGATATCGAGGAAAAAGCTGGCCTTGCCCTGCACCTGCAGGGATGGCCCGCCGACAAACCAGTGCGCCGCGTCAAGATGGCTGATCGCCACCGACGTCAGTTCGGGCGCCTTGCGCAGCAACTGTGCCGTCAAGGCGCTCAAGGTGGCGGCGATGGCGGCCGACTGGCGCGCATCGGGCGTGGTGGACAAACGCAGGTTCAGAATGGGCATGGGATGCTCCGCAAGTGGATGAAGTCCCATTCTAGGCAGGCGGGAGGTAAAACGGCAGCCCTCGCCAGGTACAGGATCTGTGCATATTCCACACACAAAAAAAGGGCTTGCCGCGGCAAGCCCTCGTTGCATCGAGCCCGCTGGCTTAGCGGCGCTGCACCCTCATCAGGCGTGCGCCCACGGACGACGACAGGCTGACCTCGAAACGGCCGCCGGCCGGCAAGGCGCTGACGTCGACGCTGGCTTTGCCACCCGTCAAGTCACTGGCGACCACCGTCTTGCGGCCATCGGCGGCCACGTGCAGCACGGCGGCGTAGGGTTCCGCATCGGCATTCCAGACCAGCGCCAGCTTGCCGCCACTTTGTGTCGCATCGAACGTGGCATCGTTGGCGGCGGCCCTGCTGCGGCGCGCAGAGCGCTCCAGCTTGGCTAGAGCCTTGCCATTTTGCAGCACTTGCACGTCGCTGATGTCGCCCGGGTTGGCGAAGCTGACGCGGAAATGACTCATGGCGTTGCCGCCATGATCAGCCACGGAAACGCCATCAAAAGGCAAGTCGATAGTCTGTCCCGACGCCGTCAGCACGCGCAGGGTATATGCATGGCCGCTGCCGCCGGCAGCGGGGCCGATGCGCGCAGACGAGGCAACGGCGGGACGCAGCCCCACACCGGCCGGCGTGATGCGGCCGGAAATGGTCAGATAGCCGTTCTCGGCCACGGACATGCTGGCGGCCAGCACATTGCTGCCCGTCACCTGCGTGCTGCGTCTTTCCAGGAATTGCTGTACCCGCACATAGCTGTAGTCGGAGAACCAGGCACCGCTGCAATAGCTCATCACGTCCTTCATCGGCGTAGCGCCATACACGGCCTTGCTCAACTGGCCAATGCTGCCCGCATAGTCGCTGTTGTACAGCGGTTGCGGGCCCAGTTCGCCATTCGGATACGGGTAGTCGGTGGCCGCACTGGCTGGACCGCCGCAGGCGACGTGCTGCAGCGAGTGGTTATGGCCAAGCTCATGCACAAGCGTGGTCAGCCATTCAGGCCAGTTATTACCAAAGGGATCGACGGAGGCAATGCTGTTGAACCTGGCATCGAGGCCGATGGCCGCCGTGAAGGCATTGCTGCTGCCCGTCGGGTTGATGTAGGCCAGGCCGGCGGTGCGCGTGGAAGACATTCTCGGCACGAAACCATAATAATAGGCGCCACTATCTTCCAGTGCACGCTTGTTGTCCAGCTTGTCCAAGGCATCGCTCCACCAGCTGTCGGCCGTGCTGCTGCCTGGCATGCTCAGCGCCGTGCGCGTGGTGATGCTGATATTTTCCGCCGCATACGGATACACGCGCGTCAGTGCAGCACGGATCACCTCGGCGTCCGGCAATTGCGCCACACCATCATCGGTGCTCAGCGGTACCAGCACCATGTGAATTTTCGCTGCGCTGCCCACCACGGGCGCCGCTTCCTGGCTCACTTGCACGCCGTCATTGCCCACTGCCGTCACGCGCACGCGCACGCCGGGCAAGATCCAGCCAGCAGGCAGGACGGCGCTGAAATTGCCGTTGAAACTGTAATCGCTTTTCACCGTCGGCAAGACCGATGGGCCGCTCATGGTGATGCTGCCCAGGTTGCCGCCATTGGCGGCCGTCGCATTCAAGATCACGGCCGGGCTGGTCTGGCCTGTTTGCGTGGCCAGCACGGAGACGCGCACGGCGGCCGGCTTGCCGCGCGTCAAGCGCAAGGCGGCATCGCTGGAATTCAAGTTCAGTACCTGCGCGAAATCAATGCTGCCCAAGGTAAAGGCCGACACCGTGCCCGCATTCACGGCGATGCGCGAAGCGGCCGACAGCATCACGTTGCCCGTTGCCGACGCTGGCGCAGACAGCAGCAGCTGGCTGCTACTGGCGCTGACGATGACGGCTGGCGTACTGCCCACCGTTGCCGAGCTGACCTGGTCCAGATTGCTGCCCTGCAGCGTCACCGACAAGGTCGCGCCGTTGACGACCGACGTGATCGACGTCACTGCCACGCTGGCCAGGACCGTGTACGTGTCGCTGCTGATCACATCGTTGTACGGACCGCGCACCGTCAGCGCGCCTGTCGCTGCGCCCGCAGGCACCACTACCGTCACGCTGCCGGCTGTCTGGCTTTGCGGCGTTGCCGCCGCGCCACTGCCGAACTGCACCGCCGTCACGGCGCCCATGCCGCCGCCCGCGATCGTCACGCTGGAACCGACGCCGCCCGTCGCGGGCGCGATGCTGCTCACGCTCAGCGGCAAGTACACATTGACGTTATAACTGGTGGTCGCCGTGCCGCTGGCGCTGACGAGGCTCAAGGCGCCCGTCACAGGGGTGCCCGGCATGGCCAGGGTCACGCTGGTGTCGCTGCTGGCACTGGCGGCAACGTTCACGCCGCCTACCTGGAAAGCCGTCACGCGGCTCAGATTCGTGCCCGTCACCACCAGCCTGCCGCCCACGGCGACATTCGCCGCCGAGACGGCCGTTACGGCAGGAACCACGGCAGGATTGCCCGACGTGGTCGCCACCGCCGTGTCACCACCGCCGCCACCGCCGCAAGCGGACAGGCCCAGCACAAGAAACAATGCAACAAGCAGATGGTTTTTCATGGATGGCAACCATGTTGGTGCAGCGCGATGCCGGGGAGGACACGAGAGAAATGTGACATATTGGTGACTTTTGGTGAGAATGTGATTTCGAAGAACCCATATTATCGGTTAATTCGATTCCCAAAGACAACTATTAATGCTTTTGATTCAATTGGTTTTGATAATAATAAAGTATTCGTCTGGAAATATTTATCTAAGAATTATTCGCCCCCACCTACATGGCCTTGAATCAAAATTATTTTCCTTTGCAGCTATTGCCATACAATCCATTAAAAACAGGCTGCTATGGCGCCAAGAATGTGGGAATTTTTCCACAGCCTGGAGGACATATCTTCCTGGCAATTTTGGCGGAAGAATTAACACTTTGAGTAAGATTTTCAGGAATGTCATTTCAGAATCAGGCGCGGCGCAAGCCGATCTGTTGCAAGCAAGCCTGCCGCGAGGCGAACGGCCGCTTTTGCTTAAAACCAAAGCAGCCTGATGCCGTATAATTTTAGACCCGGTGATTCAGGCGATTGCCACCTTCTGCCTGCCCTACCCGGCGGGCACACTCCGTCAGCTGATCCTGCTGGCCCGCAACCGCCTCGTACTATCTTGTCGCCGCGCCGCCGCCCGTTTGCCTATTGAAAGCATGAAATGAACGATACCGTGATCCCCGCCATGTCCCCGACCGAAGCCACCTTGCGCGCCATCCTGGCGCAGCGGATCATGATCCTCGACGGCGCCATGGGCACGATCATCCAGCAGTACAAGCTCGACGAAGAAGCGTACCGTGGCGGTCCCGCCGGCCGCTTCATCGATTTCGCCGCGCCGGCCGACAGCGGCGCGCGCGAACTGTTCGTCAAGGGCAACAATGAGCTGCTGACCCTCACGCAGCCGCACATCATCCAGGAAATCCACGAGCGCTACCTGGCGGCGGGCGCCGACCTGATCGAAACGAATACCTTCGGCGCCACGACGATCGCGCAAGACGATTACCACATGGCCCACCTGGCCTATGAAATGAACGTCCAGGCGGCGAAACTGGCGCGTGCCGCCTGCGATAAATATTCCACCCCGGACAAGCCGCGCTTCGTCGCGGGCGCCCTGGGACCGACGCCAAAGACGGCATCGATCTCACCCGACGTCAACGACCCGGCCGCGCGCAACGTCAGTTTCGACCAGCTGGTGGCCGCCTACCTGCAGCAGACGCAGGGCCTGGTGGAAGGGGGCGCCGACGTGCTGCTGGTGGAAACCATTTTCGATACCTTGAACTGCAAGGCGGCCCTGTTCGCCATCGACCTGTTCTACGAACAGAATCCGACCGTCGTGCGCCTGCCCTTGATGATTTCGGGCACCGTCACGGACGCCTCGGGCCGCATCCTGTCGGGCCAGACCGTGCCCGCCTTCTGGAATTCCGTGCGCCACGCGAAACCGCTGACCATCGGCCTGAACTGCGCGCTGGGTGCAGCCCTGATGCGCCCGTATGCGGAAGAACTGGCCAAGATCGCCGACACGTTTGTTTGCATCTACCCGAACGCGGGCTTGCCCAATCCCATGAGCGACACGGCCTTCGACGAGTTGCCGGCCGACACATCCGCCCTGCTGCGCGAATTTGCCGACGCGGGTTTTTTGAACATGGCGGGCGGCTGCTGCGGCACCACGCCCGAACACATCGCCGCCATCGGCGAGTTGCTGTCGAAAAATACACCGCGCACCGTGCCGGCCCCGTCGCACGACTTGCGCCTGGCGGGCCTGGAACCGTTCGTCGTCAACGATGAATCGCTGTTCGTCAACGTGGGCGAGCGCACCAACGTCACGGGTTCCAAGGCGTTCGCGCGCATGATTCTCAACGAGCAATACGACGAAGCCTTGTCCGTGGCGCGCCAGCAAGTGGAAAACGGCGCGCAAGTGATCGACATCAATATGGATGAGGCGATGCTCGACTCGCTGGCCGCCATGACGCGTTTCCTGAACCTGATCGCCTCGGAACCCGATATTTCGCGCGTGCCCATCATGGTCGACTCGTCGAAATGGTCGGTCATCGAAGCGGGCCTCAAATGCGTGCAGGGCAAGGCCATCGTCAACTCGATTTCCATGAAGGAAGGCGAAGAGGAATTCCTGCGCCAGGCGAAACTGTGCCGCCGCTACGGCGCCGCCGTCATCGTCATGGCTTTCGATGAAAAAGGGCAAGCCGACACCTTCGAGCGCAAGATCGAGATTTGTTCGCGCGCCTATCATTTGCTGATCGATGCGCTGGACTTCCCGCCGGAAGACATCATTTTCGACCCGAACATCTTTGCCGTCGCCACCGGCATCGAAGAGCACAACAACTACGCCGTCGATTTCATCAACGCTACGCGCTGGATCAAGGAAAACCTGCCGTACGCGAAGATCTCGGGCGGCGTGTCGAACGTGTCGTTCAGTTTCCGCGGCAACGATCCCGCCCGCGAAGCCATCCATACCGTCTTCCTGTACCACGCCATCAAGGCCGGCATGACCATGGGCATCGTCAACGCCGGCATGGTGGGCGTGTACGACAACCTGGACCCGGAATTGCGCGAGCGCGTGGAAGACGTGGTGCTGAACCGCCGCGAAGACTCGACCGAGCGCATGATCGAATTTGCCGGTACCCTGAAGGCGGACGGCAAGGCCGAAGCGCAAACCCTGGCCTGGCGCGAGGGAACGGTACAGGAACGCCTGTCGCACGCGCTCGTGCATGGCATCACGCAATTCATCGTGGAAGACACGGAAGAGGCGCGCCAGGAACTGCTGCACAATGGCGGGCGCCCCATCCACGTGATCGAGGGACCGCTGATGGCCGGCATGGACGTGGTCGGCGACCTGTTTGGCCAAGGCAAGATGTTCCTGCCGCAAGTGGTGAAATCGGCGCGCGTGATGAAGCAGGCCGTGGCCCATCTGATTCCATTTATCGAGGAAGAAAAGCTGCTGGAAGAAAAACGCACGGGCATCGTCGCCAAGCCGAAGGGCAAGATCATCATGGCGACCGTGAAAGGCGACGTGCATGACATCGGCAAGAATATCGTCACGGTAGTCTTGCAATGCAACAACTTCGAAGTGGTGAACATGGGCGTGATGGTGCCGTGCTCGGAAATCCTGGCCCGCGCCAAGGTGGAAAACGCCGACATCATCGGCCTGTCGGGCCTGATCACGCCGTCGCTGGAAGAAATGGCGTATGTCGCCAAGGAAATGCAGCGCGACGAACATTTCCGCATGCTCAAGATTCCCCTGCTGATCGGCGGCGCCACCACCAGCCGCGCCCACACGGCCGTGAAAATCGCGCACAACTACGAAGGCCCCGTGATCTACGTGCCGGACGCTTCGCGTTCCGTGTCCGTGGCGCAATCGCTGCTGACGCCGGAACAGCGCGACAAATACGTGGAAGACATCGAACTCGACTATGCGCGCATCCGCGAGCAGCACGCCAACAAGAAGGCCCTGCCCATCCTGCCCCTGTCGCAGGCGCGCGCCAACAAGATGGTCGTGCCGTTCGACGGCGCCTGCAAGCCCGTGAAGCCGAAGTTCATCGGCCGCCGCGTGTTTAAAAATGTCGACCTGGCCACCCTGGCCAACTATATCGACTGGGGCCCATTCTTCCAGACCTGGGACCTGGCCGGTCCCTTCCCCGCCATCTTGACGGATGAAGTGGTGGGCGACGCGGCCACCAAGGTGTACGCAGAAGGCCAGGCCTTGCTGAAAAAACTCATCGACGGACGCTGGCTGACGGCCAACGGCGTCGTGTCCTTGCTGCCGGCCAATAGCGTCAATGACGACGATATCGAGGTGTACACGGACGATACACGCAGTAGCGTGGCGTTCACGTATTACGGCATGCGCCAGCAAGGCGTCAAACCCGTGGTCGACGGCGTGCAGCGTCCGAACCAGTGCCTGGCCGACTTCATTGCGCCGAAGGCGTCGGGCGTGAAGGATTACATCGGCATGTTTGCCGTCACGTCCGGCCTGGGCATCGAGAAATACGAGAAGCGCTTCGAGGATGCACACGACGATTACTCGTCCATCATGCTCAAATCCCTGGCGGACCGCCTGGCCGAAGCGTTTGCCGAGTACCTGCACGAACGCGTGCGCAAGGATTTGTGGGGCTACGTGCCCGATGAACACTTGGGCAACGACGACATGATCGCCGAGAAATACGTGGGCATCCGCCCGGCGCCCGGCTACCCTGCCTGCCCCGAGCACACGGTCAAGAAAGAGATGTTCGAGGTCATGCAGGCCGAGGAAATCGGCATGCAGCTGACGGAATCGTATGCCATGTTCCCAGGCGCGGCCGTCTCCGGCTTCTATTTCGCCCATCCGGAGTCGAAATACTTCGTCGTCGGCAAGATCGGCATGGACCAGGTGGAAGACATGGCCAAGCGCCGTGGCGCCAAGATCGAGGACGTGGAACGCTGGCTGGCGCCCAACTTGTCGTAAGCACCATCGCCTTGCGCTGCGGCGCGCGGAACTTTTCGCGCGCCGCAGCGCACTAACGCAGTATGCCGGCCGGCATGCTGCATGCCCGCTCCGGCCCGTTCCCCAACCGGCAAGGAGGTAATATGGCAACCAACTTCAAACTGAAACGCTGGCAGGACCAAGTGATCCTGTTGCTGGGCCTGTGGCTGCTCGTCTCGCCCTGGGCCTTTTCCTATCCCGAAGGCTCGCCGCAGATGATCAACGCCTTTGTCTCGGGCCTGGTCATCGCCGTGCTGGCCGCCTTCGATCTGTACAAGACCTATTTCTGGGCCGTCGTCGTCAACCTGCTGGTGGGCGTCTGGGTCGCCGCCTCGCCGTGGGTGCTGCGGCTGGCAGATCAGCGCGTCGTCATGTGGAACGAGCTGATCGTCGGTATCGCCGTCGCCGTGCTGGCCCTGTGGGAGCTGCGCACCGACCCCGAACTGCACAAGCACTGGCCCGGCGCTGCCGCGTAGCGCAGCTACCGGCGTAAAAAAACCCTGCCACGGCATGCCGTGCAGGGTTTTTTAAAAGTGGAAATCCGGGACGTTACAGCGGGTAGGTCGGATTAGCGCTTGCGCGTAATCCGACAACACCGGTCAGTGCCAACAATGTTGTGTCGGATTACGGCCCTTTGGGCCTCGGCGGCCCCACCTAATCCAACTTACAGCGCATAACGCACTACGTTATCGCTCCATTCATAGGCCGCCATTTCCAGTTCCACCAGGTCGTCCGGCGACATGGCCAGGTCGCGCAAGGTCGGCACGATCTCGCCTTCCATGTCTTCGATGCGTTCGATGCATTCGGCCAGGCGCAGCAGGTCGCCGTAGAAGCCTTCGCGCGACAGCAGCGCTTCGGCCACTTCGTCGATCACTTCGATCTGGCTGAGGATTTCCGACATCGGCACGCCGAACAGGGTATCCATCAGCGACATGATGCCGACCGTAAAGGCGATATCGGCCGAATGGGCATGGTTCGGGCGCAGTTTATGCGCGAGCAATTCGAGTAAACGGCCGCGCGTGGTCGCCAGCATCAGCAGCGGCGTCATACTATGGCCACGCTTGCTTGGCTCTGCGTACAGCATGATTTGCAGCCAGCGCTGCAGCTGGCGGCGGCCCAGCACGGTCACGGCCTGGCTCAGCGAATCGATGCGCTGGCGCGCACCCACGGCCGGCGTATTGACCAAACGCAACAGGTTCAGGGCCAGCGACACGTCGCGCTTGATGGCGCGCTCGATGTCCATGTTGTCGGCATCGGAGGTCACCAGTGTCATCAGTTCCATGACGGCCAGTTGCGACGGCGACAGCTTCTTGCCCGTCATGATGGCGGGCTTGGCAAAATAATAACCCTGGAAATAATCAAAGCCCAGGTCCAGGCCCGACTTGAATTCTTCGCGCGTCTCGACCTTCTCCGCCACCAGTTTCTTGTTTTCCTGCTTGAAACGGGGCGCCAGCGCTGCCAGCACTTTCGGGTCGACCGTGCTCATGTCCATCTTGACGTATTGCACCAACGGCAACAGTTCCTGCACTTGCGCCGTATCGGAGACGACGTTTTCCAGCGCGAAAGTAAAGCCGTGGCCCACCAGTTCGCTGATGCGCGCGCGCACTTCCGGCGTGACGGGCATCGATTCGACGATTTCCAGCACGACTTTTTCGCGCGGCAGGAAAACGAAGATGTCGCTCATGATCACGTCGGCGTCGACGTTGACGAAACCGAGCGCGTCGCCGATGACTTTTTCCATGCCCAGCTGGGAAGCGTGGGCGATCACGGAGGCCGTGGCGGACAGGTCGCTGGTAATGTTGGCGGGACCGACCGGAGCGTTGCGGAATAGCAACTCATAGCCGAACAGGGCCTGGTTGCGGTCGAGGATAGGTTGTCGCCCCAGATAGAACTCGCGCACGCGCAAGGGTTTCGGGGTGATGTCGTTGCTGGAAATATCGATCATTAACTCTTCATCAATCACGTCGAGTGACACCGGCCGCGCGGCGCCCGCATCAAGGTTCACTATTGACAATACTTTAGCTGAATTTCGCCCGCGCTGTGGGTATTTTGGCAGTAATCAAGGCTATTGTCGTCAAAAATCAGGCCACTGGCGTGTCTTGCACCATCCCATCGACAAATAATTTCAATTCGCCGGGCGCAAACGCCGTCCATTGTTCATTCGTCGTCAGCGGCTGGGTAACGATCACGGCCACTCTGTCCTGGGGCGTCGTCACCTGGGAAAAGTCCACGCTCAGGTCTTCATCGGAGAGTTTAGCAGTTGGAAACGGATGTTGTCGCACCAGATAGTGCAAACTGGTCGAGCAATGGGCAAACAGCGCCTCGCCGCTCGACAGCATCATGTTGAACGTGCCGTGGGCAGCAATGCCGGGCAACAGCTCCGCCAGCGCGGCATGCAGTTGCGGCAAGGCCGGCGGGGCGTCGCCGAAGCGCGCGTGCAATTCCTGCAGCAGGTAGCAGAAAGCCAGTTCGCTGTCCGTGCAGCCGACGGGGCGGTAGCTGCCCGTCAGCACGGGGTTGAACTCCTTCAAATCGCCATTGTGGGCAAAGACCCAGTAGCGGCCCCACAGTTCGCGCACGAACGGGTGGCAGTTTTCCAGCGCCACCTGGCCTTGCGTGGCCTTGCGGATGTGCGCGATGACATTGCGCGACTTGATGGGGTAGCGCTTGATCAGTTCGGCCACGGGCGAGGCGATGGCCGCTTGGTGATCGACGAAATGGCGCACGCCGGCGCCCTCGAAAAAGGCGATGCCCCAGCCGTCATGGTGGGTATCGGTATGGCCGCCGCGCATGGCGAAGCCGGTAAAACTAAAGACAATATCCGTGGGGACATTGCAATTCATTCCGAGAAGTTGGCACATGGTCTGTTTGCAGCGGGATAACATGCCCACCATACCACGCCGCCTTGCGGATTGGTATGGTGGCGATGGCCATCAGACAGCCAGAATCAGTGCAACAGGACCGGCTGGCTCATGAGGGAATCATAGCTGCCCAAAAATTCATCGATCTCTTCCATGCTCGGTTCGCTGGCGATCAATTCCGTGACGTCGCGGCGGAAGTTTTGCGCGAGGACTCCCGCGATGAAAGTCTCGCGTTTGCCGCCCTTGTCGACGATTTCATAGCCGCCGAAGCGCAGGGCTTCCAGGTCGCCATCGACGCCGAATTCCACGACGCTGTATTGTTCGCTGTTATAGATCAGGTTCATTTTGCATCCTTCGCTCAAGCAAGAGAAACTCTTGCGGTTTCAGGACAGAGGTGGGGTCCCCACGCCGCCATTTCAAGCGGCCGGGCCACCCTGCGGGCTACAGAGTTGTAACGAGATGCAAACTGCGACTGCGGTAATACCGTCAGAAAGCCGCGTTCAGGAAACAAGCAGGTCCGGTTCCAGCGCCAGCAGGACATCGTAGGGACTGGCCGTCAGCCAGGTGCGCAGCTGTTCGATATGCGAGGCGTCGGCCAGGCTGATGAACAGGCGCGCTGGTGGATGGCGCAGCAGACGATTTAATGTTACACGCAATACGAGATTGCCGCTGCAGCACAGGCAGCCGGGCGCAATACGCAACAGTTGCAGTGGAAACGATGGAGAAGGAGAAATTTGTTCGGCCAGGTCGGCCAGGATGGCGTTGCCGTCAGCGAGACCCTCGAGGATCACGGCGGCCGGCTGGCCAGGCTGCAAGGCTTGCGCGATAGCCGCCTCGCGCCCGGCCGCGCAAGCACCGCTGACCAGGGTCAGCGGCGTCGGACGCCGTACGGCTGACGTCACAGGCCTTTCTTGGCCAGCTTGCCCGGTTCGACGCCCAGCTGTTTCAGTTTGCGGTACAAATGGGTGCGTTCGAGGCCCGTTTTTTCCGCCACGCGGGTCATGCTGCCGCCTTCGCGGCCCAGGTGGTGTTCGAAATACATGCGCTCGAACGCATCGCGCGCCTCGCGCAGCGGCAAGTCGAACGACAGGTTGTAGCCATGGCCTTCGGCCACCGCCGGTACGGCGATGCCTGGGCGCACCATCAGCTGTTGCGGCGCGCTGCCGCCAAAGCTGGGCACGGGATGGCTGCTTTCCTCGGTCACCACGGGTGCCGCAGGACGCGGCGCCACGCTCGGCGCGCGCACGGTTTCCTGTGCCCGCGTCAAGCCTTGCTGGACCGCTTTCAGCAGTTTTTGCAAGGCAATCGGTTTTTCCAGGAAATTCATGGCGCCGATGCGCGTCGCCTCGACCGCCGTATCGATGGTGGCGTGACCCGACATCATGATCACCGGCATGGTCAGCAAGCCATCGCGCTGCCACTCCTTGAGCAAGGTGACGCCATCGGTGTCGGGCATCCAGATATCCAGCAATACCAGATCCGGCGCACCGGCGGCACGCGCTTCGCGCGCCTGCTGCGCATTTTCGGCCAGCTGGATAGCATGTCCTTCGTCGCCCAGAATTTCCGAGAGCAACTCACGGATACCCATTTCATCATCCACTACGAGTATGTTTGCCATTCGTGTCTTGCCTTCCTCATTTCGCCGGCCGTCGCGCACAAGATGTACACGGCGGACAACTATGATTTTATTAGTGTTTTAAATACTAAACCAGACCCTCACGCCAGGAATTCCTGGGCAGGAGTGTCGGGAGCTAACTTTAACAGCAAAATGACCACCGAAGCGCCATTGCCGTCGACCCGGTTCTCGATATCGATGCGTCCGCCGTGTTCATCGATAATTTTCTTGACCATCGCCAGGCCCAATCCCGTGCCGCGGGCCTTCGAGGTCACATACGGCTCGAAGGCGCGCGCCAGGATTTTTGGCGCAAAACCGGGACCATTGTCCGTGATGGCCAGCCGCACGGCGATATTCACGCCGCCGTCCGCACTGCGATAATGAATTGCTTCCGTCCTTACGTCAATCCGCGGATGCGGCGAATCCGGCGGCAGGTCGGCCATGGCGTCCTGCGCGTTCTGCAGCAGGTTATGGATCACCTGGCGCAACTGGGTCGGATCGCCCATCACCATCGGCAGATTCGGCGCCAGCAGCGGGTGGATGATGTCGCCATCGTCGCCGCGCAGATACAGGTTCAGGATCTCTTCGATCAGCTCGTTCAGGCGCAGGGGCACGAGCACGGCCGGCGGCGTGCGCGCATAGTCGCGGAAGTCGTCGACCATGCGCTTCATCGCATCGACCTGCTTGACGATGGTGGTGGTGGCGCGGCTGAGCAGGTCTGCATCGGGCTGCTCCAGCTTGCCTTCGAGCTTCATCTGCAGGCGCTCGGCCGACAGCTGGATCGGCGTGAGCGGATTCTTGATTTCATGCGCCAGGCGGCGCGCCACCTCGCCCCAGGCGATCGAGCGCTGCGCGGAAATGACGTCGGAAATATCATCGAACACGACGATGTAGCCGCTGCCCGACTCCAGCGGCAAGCGCGAGCCGCGCGCCAGCAAGGTGATGTCATGCTCGTCGGCACTGCTGCCCAGACGGCGCGGAATCTCGATCTGCCGCTGCCAATGCAGGCGCTGCTGGTTGCGGCCCGACGCCGATTGCGCGCTTTGCGCCGTGAAGGCGCTGATGATGGCGCCGCCAAATTCTTCCATTCCAGCAATCTGCGCCAGCGGCTGGCCCACCATGCTCATCCCGGAATGCTGGAGGATGCGCTCGACCGATTCATTGCAGGTCACCAGCTTGAAGTCGCCATCGAGCACCATCACGCCGGCCGACATATTCGCCAGTACCGATTCCAGGTGGGCCTTGGCGTTTTGCAGCGCGGCGCGGTTGCTTTCCACGGCCGTGCGCGCATCGAGCAGCTGGCGCGTCATGATGTTGAACGATTGCGTCAAGGTACCCAGTTCATCCTTGGTGGCGACGATGGGGCGCGGCGACAGGTCGCCCTCGGCCACGGCGCGCGTGCCCTCTGCCAGCAGCAGCAGGGGCTGGGCCAGGTTGCCCGCGATCAGGAAAGCACTGCCGATGGCGCCAAAGATAGCCAGCAGCAAGGTCAAGGTGAGGATTTCCATGTACATCTTGCGCAGTCCCACGCGCGCGACGAAACGTTCCTTGTACTCGCTGTAGGCGGCGCGCAGCACCTCGCCATTCGTCGCCAGCTTGGGCGGCACCGATTGCAGCAGTTGCAGGTAGCGGGGCGAGACGGACGGTCCCGGCACGGCCACCAGCACGCGCAGGCGCAGGCTGGCCGCCGTTTCCAGCGACGCCGGCAAGCCCGAGCGGAAACCGCCGCCGCCCGACTCCGTGCCGTCGTCGTGCAATTCCAGTCCCCCTTCGGCGGAGGCATAGCCGGCCGGCAAGGCTGCCTGCACCAGCATGGCCGGCGTCGGCAAGTCGGCCGCGCTGTGCGGCCCGGCGCTGGCCAGCAGCACGCCGTCGCCGCTGACGAGCATGGCATTTTGCATGCCCTCTTCGCGCAGGAGGCTGGTCAGCACGGCCGGGCCGGCCACCGGGTCGGCGCCCATTTCTTCGACGGCCTTGTGGCCCCGGTGATCGAGCTCGACCAGGGCCGCATCGAGGCCGGCACGGCCCAGCTCAATCCCCGATTCCAGCGCCGCTTCGATCTTGACGTTGAACCAGGATTCGATCGAGTGGGAGACAAATTGCACAGAGACAAGGAAAATCACCAGGCCCGGCAGGATGCCGACGGCGGCGAACAGCATTACCAGGCGCGTCATCAGCTTGGAGCCGAACTTGCCGCTCTTGTAGCGCGCGTACAGACGCCCCAGGGAAATACCCACCAGCGCCAGCAGGGACACGGCCACGGCCGCGTTCAGGCCCAGCAGCCAGGTGTAGTAACGGTCGAAAAAGCCGGAATTATCGGAAGCCGATGCCAGCAGGAACAGCAGGATACTGACTATGCCGCCGCCCACCACCAGCAGATAGCGCAATGCTTGACTCACTACTCCGCCGTATACAAGAAGGTTTTTTTATTCGAAGCCAGGCGCCAGTCGCTGTTATTGAAGGCATTGACCTGTATCGGCTTGGGCAGGTAGTCGCGGTCCATGCCCATGCGCAAGGTGACGTTATACGTCTGCCCCACTTTCAGCTCGCCGCGCCGCGCCACCAGCCAGCGGCTGGGACGGCGGATCAGGAACAGCGCATCGTCGAGCGTGGGAAAGCTTTGCTGCAAGCCGCCGCCCGACACATGGTACTGGCGCGTGAGCACGTTGTACGACAGCTTGCTGGTCTGGCGCGCCACGATGGCTTTTTCATCGAACCAATACCAGCGGGGCCGGGTCAGTTCGATTTCCGTCGTGAAATACAGCGGCACGCCATGCTGCACGGCATCGTCGAGGTCATGATTGAGCTCGAAGGAATACGTGGCGGCCAGCTTGTAGCCCTCTTCGCTGGCCTCGATGTAGGCACGGGTGATCTCGACCATATCGGCGGCATGCGCGCGTGGCATGGTACATGCCAGCATCAGCAGCAGGGCCAGGAGTCGGAAGAGTCGTGTTGTCACAAGTGTGCCGGTAGTGTCCGTGAGAAAAGGTTCGACGAATCGCTCAAGCCGCATTTTTTTGGAATAGCGCATAGAACAAACCGTCGTGGTCCTGCTCCGCGCTGCCAGTCGGCAACAGCTGGCCAGGCGCTGTCAATCGGGTCGCATTATTGCGCACCGCAAATGCCGCCGCCTGTGCCTCGGACTCTTGCGGCCACAACGAACATGTCACGAACAGCAATTTACCATCGGGGCGCAGCATCTGCCACAGGTTGTCCAGAATTTTGGATGAAAGTGTTGCAAGTTGGAACGCGTCGCCCTTGCGGCGCAACCAGCGGATATCGGGATGGCGGCGCACGATGCCCGAGGCCGTGCACGGCACGTCGGCCAGGATGCGGTCGTACTGCTGGCCGTCCCACCATGCGCTCGATTGCGCGTCCTGCGCCTTCAAGGTCGCGTCCAGGCCCAGGCGTTCGAGGTTTTCCGCGATGCGCGGCAGGCGCTTGGCGTCCGCATCGATGGCCGTCACGTGCACGTCGGCCAGTTCCAGGATATGGCACGTCTTGCCGCCCGGCGCCGCACAGGCATCGAGCACGCGCATGCCGTCCTGCAAATCCAGCAGCGGCGCGGCCAGTTGCGCGCCAGCATCCTGCACGGAGACGACACCTTGCTCGAAGCCGGGGATCAGCGCCACGCCGATCGGCTTGTCCAGTCGCACGGCGAACGGTCCCACCTGGCGCGCGGCGATACCCGCTTCCTGCAACACGGCCAGGTAGGCTTCGACCGTGCTCTTGCGGCGGTTCACGCGCAAGGTCAATGGCGGCACGGCATTGCCGGCCGTCAAAATGGCTTGCCAGTCGCGCGGGTAAGCCAGGCGCAGCGAATCGATCCACCACTGCGGATAATTCCATTGCGCCAAAGGTTGCTGCAAGGCCGCATCCAGCAAGGACTTGCGCTCGCGCAAGAAGCGGCGCAAGACGGCGTTGACCATGCCCTTGGCATGCGCCAGGTCAGGGTGCGAGGTGGCCACCGTGACAGCCTGGTCGACCACCGTGAATTCTTCGTACGGCTGCTCGCCCGGCTCGGCCGACATCAAGGACAGCGCGCAGCACAGCAGGGCTGCGAGCATCGGCGGCTCGGGCGCCTTCGACGTCATCAGGCCGACCAGCGTTTCGCTGCGGCCCAGCTGACGCATGGTGCGGTAGGAAATATCCTGGATGGCGCCGCGCGCCTGCGGGCTGGCGTTCGATTGCGCAAACACCTTGGCCAGCGCCTGCGGCAGGGCCGTGCCCGTGCGCACTTGCGCCACGGCATTGGCCGCGCCCAGCAGGCAAAACGCCAGCGAGTCGGCGCGCAAATCGGGTTGGAAGCCTGGCTGCAAGACCGGTTTCAGGTCGGGATGGTAGCTGGGACGCAATTTCGGTGCGGCAGGCGCCTGGCCTGGCGCCGGCTTGGTTTTCAATTTCAGCGTGGGGCGCTTGTTCATAGTTATCCGGTGTGGCTGCGCGCGGCGGGCTGCATGGAGGCAAAGTCGCGGCCGCGCGTCATCAATAAAGGGTCGATTGTAGCGTTTGTGGCGTCCTCTGGCCCAAGCGATTGCAGCGATACATGTAAATTGCGGCAAAAAACTGCATATATACAAGCAGAATGCGCCATGCTGATGTTTTCGCGCACCAACATGGGCATGCTGTCCTGATAATATCGTGAAACGCGCCAGCACGGGGACACTGCCGGCTAGCGTATTGTTCCCGGCAGCAAACCAGTATAATTAACGCAGTCTGGGCGGCGATGTCATGGCCGTCCGTTTTGCTTTTCGATTCATTCTATTCATTCTTAACGCGGTTCCACCGCCATCCTGCTCATGCTCGCCCAACAGAAACAAGAAATCATCGCCCTGTTCCAGGCCGCCCTCGCTCCCGTCCTGGCCGGCACTTCGCTTGAGCCTACCGTGGTGCTCGAGCGACCACGCGATGCATCGCATGGCGACGTCGCCTGCAATATCGCCATGCAACTGGCCAAGCAGCTGAAACAGAACCCGCGCGAACTGGCGCAAACCATCGTGACGGCCGTGCTGGCCAACCCGGCCGGCAAGGGCCTGGTCGAGGCAGTGGAAATCGCCGGTCCCGGCTTCATCAACGTGCGCGTCTCCGCCGCCGCCAAGCAGGCCGTCATCAAGACCATCCTGGGCGAAAGCGATCGCTATGGCCGCAGCACGGCAGGCGCCGGCAAGCAAGTCATCCTGGAATTCGTCTCGGCCAACCCGACCGGTCCGCTGCACGTGGGCCACGGCCGCCAGGCGGCCCTGGGCGACGCCCTGTCCTCGCTGTTCGACGCGCAAGGCTACCAGGTGACGCGCGAGTTCTATTACAACGACGCGGGCGTGCAGATCCAGACCCTGGCCAATTCCGTGCAGGCGCGCGCGCGCGGCTTCAAGCCCGGCGACGCCGAATGGCCCGAGTCCGCCTACAACGGCGACTACATCGCCGATATCGCCAACGACTTCAAGGCCGGCAAGACGGTTGCGGCCAGCGACGGCTTGCCAGCGACGGCCAACGGCAATGTGGAAGACATCGATTCGATCCGCCCGTTCGCCGTCACCTACCTGCGCAACGAGCAGGACATCGACTTGCAGGCGTTTGGCGTGAAGTTCGACAATTACTACCTGGAATCGTCGCTGTACGCGGACGGCAAGGTCAATAGCGCCGTGGAAACCTTGATCAAGGCGGGCCACACCTACGAGCAGGATGGCGCGCTGTGGCTGCGCACGACCGACTTCGGCGATGACAAGGACAGAGTCATGCGCAAGACGGACGGCACCTACACGTATTTCGTGCCCGACGTCGCGTATCACCTGGTGAAATGGCAGCGCGGTTTCGTGCAGGCCATCAATATCCAGGGCAGCGACCACCACGGCACCATCGCGCGCGTGCGCGCCGGCCTGCAGGCCGTCGACATGGGCATCCCGCAAGGCTACCCCGACTACGTGCTGCACAAGATGGTCACCGTCATGAAGGACGGCGAAGAAGTCAAGATCTCGAAGCGCGCCGGCTCCTACGTGACCGTGCGCGACCTGATCGAATGGTCGGGCGGCGGCGACATCGCCAAGGGCCGCGACGCCGTGCGCTTCTTCCTGATCTCGCGCAAGGCCGACACGGAATTCGTCTTCGACGTCGACGTGGCGCTGAAAACCACCGATGAAAACCCCGTGTATTACGTGCAGTACGCGCATGCGCGCATCTGCCGCATCCTGGAAAACTGGGGCGGCGATGAAAGCACTATCGCCGGGGTCGACCTGTCCGCCCTGACGGCACCGACCGAAGCGACCCTGCTGGCAACCCTGGCCGCCTACCCGGAAATGCTGGCGCGCGCGCAAGCGGAACTGGGACCGCACCAGGTCGCCTTCTACCTGCGCGAGCTGGCCGCCAACCTGCACAGCTTCTACTTTGCCGAAAAAGTGCTGGTCGAGGACGACGCCGTCAAGATGGCCCGCCTGGCCCTCGTCGTCGCCGCGCGCCAGGTGCTGCGCAACGGCCTGGCACTGATCGGCGTGTCCGCGCCAAACAAAATGTAATCGCGAAGGTCAAACCGTCAATGAATCATGCTTCCCGCTTCTCTTCGACCCGGCGCCAGCAGGGCAATACCCTGGTCGGCATCATCATCGGCCTGGTCATCGGCCTGGGCATCGCCGTGGTGGTCGCCCTGGTGATCACCAAGGGCGCCTCGCCCTTCACCGACAAATCGGGCAAGGCCGGCAAGTCGGCCGAACCGACGGCCGGCCAGATCGCCGACCCGAACAAGCCGATGTACGGCAACAAGGAAGCGGCCAAGGAAGCGGCGCGCGACTTCTCCAAGGAGCCACGCGAGATCGTCACGCCAACGCAGCCTGCCGCACCGGCGCCGGCGCCCGCACCCGCGCAGCAGCCGAAGGCGCCGCCGCCGGACGCGCTGCAGGAATTGATCGGTACCTTGAAGGACAAGCCGGCGCCGAAAACGCCGGCGGCCGCACCAGCGGCGCCAGCACCGCAAGCCAAGGCAGACGTGAAGGAAGCCAAGGCCGATGCAGCCAGCGACAAATGGATTTATTATCTGCAGGCCGGCGCCTTCCATGACATGTCGGACGCCGAAAGCACGCGCGGCAAACTGGCGCTGCTCGGTTTCGAAGCGGCCATCAGCGACCGCAGCACCGACGCCGGCGTGCTGCACCGGGTGCGCATCGGGCCGTTCAACCAGCTCGAAGCGATGAACCGCGCGCGCACCAAACTGTCTGAAAACGGCATCGATGTCGCCGTCGTCCGCAACCAAAAATAAGGAACCAGCATGCGTTTTCTGAAGAAAATCCTGTTCGCCGCCGCCCTCTGCACCATCGCCCTGGGCGCGTCCGCCTCGCCTGCCGAGCCGAAGAACGGCGTCGAGTACGAAACCCTGCCCGCGCAGCAGGCGACGGAATCGGGCAAGAAAATCGAAGTGACGGAATTCTTCGCCTATTACTGCCCGCATTGCAACGTGCTCGAGCCGCAACTGGCGGCGTGGGTCAAGAAACAGGGCGACAACATCGTCTTCAAGCGCGTGCACGTGTCGCGCGACGAGAGCGTGGCGCCGCAGCAGCGCCTGTTCTTCACCCTGCAAGCCATGGGCCTGGTCGACAAGCTGCACACCGGCGTCTTCCACGCCATGCACGTGGAACGCAACCGCCTTAACACCGACGACGCCGTCTTCGACTTCGTCGCCAAGCAGGGCGTGGACCGCCAGAAATTCATCGACACCTACCGTTCGATGGGCGTCTCGGCCCGCGTGCGCCGCGCGGACGCCATGATGCAGGGCTATAACGTGACGTTCTGGCCCATGATCGCCATCGACGGCCGCTACATCACCTCGCCTTCGCAAGCCGATCAGGGCAGCAAGTCGGCCAAGAACGAAGAGCAGCTGAACGCCCAGGCGCTCACCGTGATGGACGTGCTGGTCGCGAAAGCCAAAGCGGAAAAGAAATAAGCATGGCCACTTCCCTGGCGCGCCCGGGCATCGCCTGATGCATCGCGTTTTCATCACGGGCGCGTCGAGCGGACTGGGTGCCGCCCTGGCGCTGCAGTACGCGCGCCATGGCGCCCAACTGGGCTTGCTGGCCCGCCGCGGCGACGCGCTGCAGCAACTGATCGCTTCCCTGCCCCACCCTGAACGCCACCGCGCCTACGCCGTCGACGTGTGCGACCACGCCGCCCTGAAAGGCGCAGCACAGGACTTCATCGCCCACGCCGGCGGCATCGACGTCGTCATCGCCAGCGCCGGCGTGTCCTACGGCACCCTGAGCGAACACGCGGAAGACCTCGACGCCTTCGCGCGCCTCATCGCCATCAACGTCACGGCCACCGTCGCCACCTTCGCGCCCTTCATCGCCGCCATGAAAAACCAGGGCAGCGGACGCCTGGTGGGCATCGGCAGCGTGGCCGGCATCCGCGGCCTGCCCGGCGCCGAAGCCTACAGCGCCTCGAAGGCGGCCGTCATCAGCTACTGCGAATCGCTGCGCCTGGAATTGAAACCGGCGGGCATCAAGGTCGTCACCATCACGCCCGGCTACATCGACACGCCGATGACGCGCCACAACGCCTACCGCATGCCCTTCCTGATGCCGGCCGAAAAATTCGCCGTGCGCGCCGCGCGCGCCATCGCCGACGGCGACAGCTACCGCGTGATCCCGTGGCAGATGGGCGTCGTCGCCAAGCTGCTGCGCGCGCTGCCCAATGCCGTCTACGACCGGGCCTTCGCGAATGCGCCGCACAAGGCGCGCAACTGAACTGACCAACATGACGAAGCACTCAGACTTGAACAGCGCGGCCATCGCCGCCCATTGCGCCACCGGCGCCTCGCACGTTGCCATCGAAGTGGTCGATGAAACGGGATCGACCAACGCCGACCTGCTGGCGCGCTGCGCCAGCCTGGCCGGCCCGACCCTGCGCATCGCCGGCCAGCAGACGGCCGGACGCGGGCGCGCCGGACGGCCGTGGGTGTCGCAGGCGGACGCCAGCCTGATGTTCTCGCTGGCCTGGCGCTTCAAGGGGCCGCTGCACCAGCTGGTCGGCCTGCCGCTGGCCGTCGGCGTGGCGCTGGCCGAAAGCATGACGGCGCTGGGCGTGCCGGTGCAACTGAAGTGGCCGAACGACCTGCTCAAGGATGGCCACAAACTGGCCGGCATCCTCGTCGAGACGCAGCAGGCACAGGGCGACGATAGCGGCGGCGTGTGGGCCGTCATCGGCTGCGGCATCAATCTCTTGATGCCCGATGCGCTGGAACGGCAGATCGGGCGCAGCGTATCGGCCGTGCCCTGGCTGGCGCAGATGGAGCGCAACACCCTGGTGGCGGCGCTGCTCAGCCGCCTGGCCGGCGTGCTGGCCGAATTCGACGACACCGGCTTTGCGCCGTTTGCGGAACGCTGGAACCTGCTGCACGCGTGGCAGGGCCAGCACGTGAAAATCCTCGACAACGGCCAGCTGCTGCAGCAAGGCGTGGCGGCCGGCGTCGATCAGCTGGGCCGTTTGCTGCTGCGCACCGACGGCGGCCTGCAGGAAGTCATGTCGGGCGACGTGTCCTTGCGCCTGGCCGGGGAGTAAGCGCATGCTGCTGCTGATCGACGCCGGCAATACGCGCATCAAATGGGCGCTCGTGGCCGCCGACAGCGCCCCCGGCGGCTGGCTGGCCAGCGGCGCCGTCGCGCATGCGCAGATCGACACCCTGGCCGCGCACTGGGCGACTCTTGCCATCAGCGAAGCGCTGCTGTCGAACGTGGCCGGCGCCGTCATCGGCACGCGCCTGCGCGCCATGCTGCCGGTCGTGCCACGTGACTTTGTCTCGCTGCCGCAGCTGGCCGGACTGACGAACGGCTACCGCGCACCGTCGCAACTGGGCTGCGACCGCTTTGCCGCCGCCATCGGCGCGCAGGCGCTGGCGCCTGGCCAGGCCGTCATCGTCGCCAATTGCGGCACCGCCACCACCATCGACGCCATCACGGCCGACGGCGTTTTCCTCGGCGGGATGATCTTGCCGGGACTGGGACTGATGGCCAGTTCGCTGGCGCGCAATACGGCGCAGCTGCCACACATCGGCAGCGATGCCATGCTGCCCGCCGGCTTTGCCGACAACACGGACGACGCCATCCTCTCCGGCTGCCTGGCGGCGCAGGCGGGCGCCATCGAACGGGCCGTGCGCATGCACGGCGCCAGCGCCTGCCTGTTGTCGGGCGGCGCCGCACTGCGCATCGCACCGGCCCTGGCGCTGGCGGTGCCGCTGCACCTGGTCGACAATATCGTTATGATCGGCCTGCAGGCGGCCGCGCGCGCCGGGGCCGCAGGAACACAAGGAAACCACGTATGCTGAAATTCGTCTTCTGGCTGCTGGCCGGCGTCAACCTGCTGGTGCTGGCCATCGGCCAGGGTTATCTGGGCAGTTTTCGCAGCGAGACGCGCGAGCCGGCGCGCCTGAAAAACCAGCTGCAGGCGGGCAAGCTCACCTTGCTGACGCAGGAGCAGGCGACCGCACCGGCCGTGGCCACAGCGCCTGCGCCGGTCGCCGCAGAAACGCCGGCGCCGCCGCCATCGTATGCGTGCACGGAGGTGGGCAATTTCCCGCTGGCCGATGGCCGCCGCTTCGAAGCGCAAGTGGCCGCGCTGAGCCTGGGCGACCGCCAGTCGCGCCGCAACGTCGCCGGCCAGGACATTTCCAGCTACATGGTGTACATCCCGCCGCAGGGCAGCAAGGAAGGCGCCGACCGCAAGGCCGGCGAATTGAAGCAGCTGGGCGTGACGAATTACTTCATCATGAACGAAAACAGCCCACTGCGCTGGGGCATTTCACTGGGCGTATTCAAGTCGGAAACGAGCGCGCAAAGCCAGCTGGCATCGCTCAACAAACAGGGCGTGCACAGCGCCCGCGTCGCGCCGCGCTACAGCGCCAGCAAGCAATTCGCCTACCAGTTCCGCGACCTCGACGCCGCCACGCGCGCGCGGCTGGCCGAGATCACGAAACAGTTCGACGAGCAGGAACTGCGCTCCTGTAAATAAGCGCCGGACCAAACCTACTGCGCGTCCGGCATAGACAACCTGCGATGCTCACTGTGCTTCAGCCAGGTAGGTCGGATTAGCGCTTGCGCGTAATCCGACAACGCCAGCGACGCCAACCATGGTGTCGGATTACGCGCTTGCACGCTAATCCGACCTACGCTCATCTCTCAATGACGATCGGTTTGACACCCGCCGACGCCGGCAGGCTGGCCGCCGCGCGCGCCGCATCGGTGCGGCTCGTGAACGGTCCGCCGTACAGGCGGAACAACGGGCCGGCCGGCACCACATCAAGATTGCCCAGCGTTTGCGCATACGGCGCCAGTTGCGCGCGGCCCGCTTCCGCATTGTCCGCACGCGAATAGGCGCCCAGCTGCAGGTAGAAGCCGGTGGCCAGCGCCGCTGGCGCGGGCGCGGCCACGGTGGCATCGACCGCTGACAGCGCGGTGATTTCAGGCTGCACCACGGCGCGCATTTCCGGTTCGCTGTCGGCCGGCGTATCGATGGAGATGGCCACCACCGACGGCACCGGCTTGGGCGCCGCGCGGGCCGCCAGGATGGCATCGATATCGGCCGGCAGCAGGCGTTCGACGACCACCTGGTGGCTGCCCTTGCCGAGAAAGCCCAGTTTCAGCGCCGCCGTGTAGGACACGTCGATCACGCGCGTGGCGTGGAACGGGCCGCGGTCGTTGATGCGCACGATCACCTGCTCGCCGCTGTCGATGCTCGTCACGCGCGCATACGATGGAATCGGCAAGGTCGGATGGGCCGCCGTCATCTTGTACATATCGTAGATTTCGCCCGACGAGGTGCGCTGGCCATGGAATTTCTTGCCATACCAGGTGCCCGTGCCCTTCTGCTTGAATGGCTCGTTGTCGGTGATCGGCGTGTACGTCTTGCCGAAGACGACATACGGGCGGTTCGAGCGCGTCGAATACGGCTCGTTGCGCACTTCCGCATCGGGCACGTCGCGCAGGTTGGCGGGCGGATTGTCGCCCGGACCGTCATCCTTGTAGTAGCCGCCGCGCCCGGAGCCGGCCGCCGGCAAGACCGGCAAGGTGGGATCCTGGCGCACGGGCACCTTGACCTTGCCGCCCGACGGCAGCGGCACGTTGTTCGACGCGGGCTTGTGCGGCGCGGTGCCGCAGGCGGCCAGGGTCAGCAAGGCGGCAAGGCTCAGCCCGCGCATGGCGAAGGTATCGATAGGCGCCCGCATCAGGTCTGCACCAGCTTGCGGTGGCGCTGAATGCTCATCAGGATGCCGGTGGCCACGCCCAGGGTCAGCAGCGCGGTGCCGCCATAGCTGAGGAATGGAAGGGGAACGCCGACCACCGGCACGATGCCGCTGACCATGCCCATGTTGACAAACGCATACGTAAAGAAAATCATAGTTATCGCTCCTGCCAGCAGGCGAGTGAAAAAACTGGGGGCGTTGGCGGCGATCATCATGCCCCGTCCCACCAGCAGTAAATACATCAGCATCAGAATCAGATTACCGACCAGGCCGAACTCCTCCGAATACACGGCGAAGATGAAGTCGGTGGTGCGCTCCGGAACGAATTCCAGGTGAGCCTGCGTGCCGTGCGTCCAGCCCTTGCCCGTCATGCCGCCGGACCCGATGGCGATGATGGACTGGATGATATGGAAGCCCTTGCCCAGCGGGTCCTTGGTCGGGTCGATCAGCATCATCACGCGGTCGCGCTGGTAATCATGCAGGTGCGACCAGGCGATCGGCAGGCAGGAAACAAAGGTGATCAGCAAGCCGGCCAGCACCTTCCACGACAGGCCGGCCAGGAAAATGACGGTAAAGCCGGCCGCCACCACCAGCAGCGCCGTGCCCAGGTCGGGCTGGCGCGCGATCAGGTAGACGGGCACCAGCAGCAGCACGGCCGCCATCAGGAACGATTTCCAGCGCAGGGCGCCCGCATTATGCTGGAAGAACCAGGCCAGCATCAGCGGCGTGGCGATCTTCAGGAATTCGGACGGCTGGATGTCGATCACGCCGATATGCAGCCAGCGCCGCGCACCGAGCTTGATGGTGCCGAACAGCGCCACGGCCACCAGCAAGATCACCGATACCGTGTACGCCGGCACGGCGATGCGCATCATCATCTGCGGCGTGACGTTGGCCGCCACCCACATGACGAAAAAGCACAGCATGATGTTGCGCAGATGGTCCTCGATCTTGCCGGGGATGCCGATGCTGGCCGAATACAGGGTCAGCAGGCTGGTGCACAGCAGCATCAGGATGATGATCATCAGCGGCGGATCGAACACCGCCAGGTAGGGTTTGGCGCGCCGCCACAGCGAGCGCCTCTCGTTAATGGGCATGTGCTTCCTTATTGCCTGGCAGGCGGCGCCGGGGCGGCCTGCTCGTCGGTGATTTCTTCCAGGGTGCGCACTTCGTCGACATCTTCCTTGGGCACCTTGGTGGTGTCCTTTTCCTTGTCGCTCGGACGCTTGCCCAGCAGGTAGTAGTCGAGCGCCTTGCGCGCGATCGGCGCGGCCACGCCGGCGCCGAAGCCCGCGTTTTCCACCACGATGGCTATCGCGATGCGCGGCTTGTCGGCCGGCGCGAAGGCCGTAAACAGGGCGTTGTCGCGCAGGCGCTCGGCCAGCAGCTTGGCATTGTACTTTTCGTTTTTCTTGATGCCGACCACCTGCGCCGTGCCCGTCTTGCCGCCCACCGTGTACTGCACGCCGGTGAAGATGCGCGCGGCCGTGCCGCCCTGCTCGCTGGTCACGCCCACCATGGCGCGCTTGATGATGTCGATGTTTTCCTGCTTGAGCGCGATGCGGTAGCTTTCCTTCGGTACCGTCAGGGTGCGCGCACGCGTGCTCGCGTCTTCGATGATCTTCACCAGATGCGGCTTCATCACCACGCCGTTATTGGCCAGGTTGGCCGTCGCGTGGGCGATCTGCAGCGGCGTGTAGGAGTTGTAGCCGGAGCCGTTACTCACCGAAATCGTGTCGCCGCCCACCCATTTTTTCTGCTGCGGCGTCTTGAAGCGGTTGCGCTTCCATTCCGTCGACGGCAGCACGCCCGTCTTTTCATTATTCAGGTCGATGCCGGTCAGCTGGCCGAAACCGAACGGCTTCATGAAGTCGTGGATGGCGTCGATGCCCATGTCACGGCCCAGCTGATAGTAATAGGTGTTGCACGAGACGACGATGGACTTGTGCATGTCCACCGTGCCATGGCCGCCCACCTTGTCGTCGCGGAAGGTATGGCCGCCGAGGATGAAGAAGCCGGGATCGGAAATCGACTGGCTCGGCGTGCGCTTGCCCAGTTCCAGCGCGGCCAGCGCCATGAAGGGCTTGAAGGTCGAACCGGGCGCGTAGGTGCCCGACAGGGGCCGGTTGACCATCGGCCGGTCCAGCGAGGTATTGAGTTCGTTCCAGCTTTGCTGGTCGATGCCGTCGACGAACAGGTTCGGGTCGTAGCCTGGCTTGGAGACGTAGGCCAGGATGTCGCCCGTGGCCGGGTCGATGGCCACGGCAGCGCCGCGCCATTCGCCGAACGCTTCCTCGACCACCTTCTGCAGTTCGATGTCGATCGACAGAATCAGGTTGTTGCCGGGGGTGGCCGCCGTGCGCGACAGGGTGCGCATGGCGCGCCCGCCGGCCGACACTTCCACTTCTTCGTAGCCGGTGGTGCCATGCAGCTGCTTTTCGTAGCTTTTTTCCAGGCCTTCCTTGCCGATATGGTCGGTGCCGTTGTAGTTGGCCGCGTCCTCGCCCTCTTCCAGCGCCTTGGCTTCATTGCGGTTGATGCGGCCGATGAAGCCCACCACGTGCGAGGCGATTTCGCCCATCGGGTACTGGCGGAACAGGCGCGCCTGCACTTCCACGCCGGGGAAGCGGAAACGCTGCGCCGTGAAGCGCGCCACTTCCTCGTCCGTCAGGCGCGTGCGCAGCGGCACGCTGACGAAGTTCTTCGATTCTTCCAGCAGCTTCTTGAAGCGACGGCGGTCCTTGATATCGATCTGCACCAGGGTCGACAGCTCGTCGATCACCGAATCGAGGCTGGCGCTCAATTTCGACGGCGTGATTTCCAGCGTGTAGGCCGAGTAATTGCGCGCCAAGACCACGCCGTTGCGGTCGAGGATCAGGCCGCGCGTGGGCACGATGGGCACCACGGCGATGCGGTTGTCTTCAGCCTTGGTCGCGTAGTCTTCGTGCTTGATCACCTGCAGCCAGATGAAGCGCGCCAGCAGCAGCGAAAAGCAGACGAAGACGAGCGCGCCCAGGATGGTCAGGCGCATGCGGAAAAAATGCAGTTCGCGCTCGGTATTTTTCAGTTCGGTCATGGCAGGCGCCCGTCAGATCGGCCGGTTATGGTCGCGGTCCACGGCGCGGCGCTGCGGCGCCAGCAGGATCCACGTCACGAAAGGCCAGAGGGCGACGGCGACGAAGCTCTCGATGAAATTGAGCCAGCCGGGGAAACGGCCCGAGACAATCAGCCGCGTCAGCAATTGCAGCGCCTGCGTCAGCAGCAGCAGCGGCAGCACGTGCAGCGCCTGCGTCAGGATGGGGAACCACAGCACGCGCCTGTGCATCATGATGGCGAAATACGACAGCAAGGTATACGCCAAGGCATTCTCGCCCAACAGGGTCGAATCGTGCACGTCCATCATCAGGCCCATGAAGAACGCGACGCCGATGCCGACCTTGCGCGGCTGGTGGATGCCCCAGAAGACCAGCACCAGCGCGACGAAATCGGGCACGCCGACGAACTGGCCCCATGGCAGCAGATTCAGCAAAAAAGCGCACAGCAGGGAAAAACCGATGAACAGGGGGCTGACCGGCAGCAGGATGTAATGCGGGCGGTTCATCGTGTCGCTTCCTTCGGTGGCACGGCGGCAGGTGCTGGCGTTGTTACAGGCGTTGCGGCAGGTCCTGCCGGCGCCGCCGGTTTCGGCGCGGCGCTGGCGGGCGGCTTCGCGGCGGGGGCTGTCGCGGCGGCGGCAGGCTCCTTGGCCGGGTCCTTGATCGGCGCCATCTTGCCGGCGATCTTGCGGCCCGTCTTGACATCTTCGGCGGGCGGGCGCGGCGGAATATCGGGCGACGTCATCAGGATGAGCAGCTGGGTGTTGCGTTCGATGCCGGCCAGCGGCTGGCACACGACGCGGCCGAACGGGCCATGCGCATTGCGCTCGACCAGGGTCACGCGCGCCACGGCCAGGCCGGCCGGGTACAGGCCGTCGAGGCCCGAGGTGATGACGATGTCGCCGATCTGGATGTCGGCGCTGGGGGCCGTGAAGCGCAGCTCCATGGTGCCCGACTTGCCGCGGCCGATGGCCACGCTGCGCACGCCGTTGCGCAGCAGCTGCACGGGAATGGCCTGCTCTTCATCGGTCAAGAGCGTTACTTCGGAGGTGAACGGGAACACGCGCGTGACCTGCCCCACCACGCCCAGGTTGTCGATCACGGGGCGGCCCAGTTCCACGCCGTTCTGAATGCCGCGATCGAGCACGATCTTGCGCGAGGCCGAATCGCGCGTGTCGTACAGCACTTCGGCCATCATGGTCTTGACGGGCACGCGCTCGCGCGCTTCCATCAGCTTGCGCAGGTGGTTGTTTTCAACGATATTAAGCTGCGCCTGCTGCAGGATCTGCGCCGAGGCGATCTGTTCGTGCTTCAGGTCGCGCACCTGTTTTTCCAGGGCCGACAGCGAAGAAAAGTAATTGCCGACGCCAAGCGCCACGTCGCGCGGCACCAGGGCCGCCATCTGCACCGGATACAGCACGGTGCCGACCGCCTGACGCACGGCCGTCAGCGCGTGCATGCGCGAATCGACCAGCAGCAGGGCGATAGAAATGCCGGCGAACACCATCATCTTGACGCGGGCGGAGGCGCCTTGTTTGAAAAGTGGCGGAGGACTGTATTCCATGACTTCCAATAATCAGGCCAGGCGCAGTGCGCCAACGTGCAGGCCCCGGTCAGACGCCGGTGCCAAAACCAAAAAAAGGCCGGAATGGTTTCCGGCCCTTCTGTCAGATTATTCGTAGGAGAAGATCGAGCCGAGCTTGTCCATACGTTCCAGTGCCATCCCGGAACCGCGCACCACGCAGGTGAGCGGGTCCTCGGCCACCAGCACCGGCAGGCCGGTTTCCTCCATCAGCAGGCGGTCCAGGTCGCGCAGCAGCGCGCCGCCGCCCGTCAGCATCATGCCTTTTTCGGCGATGTCGGCACCCAGTTCCGGCGGCGTCTGTTCCAGCGCGTTTTTCACGGCCGAGACGATGTTGTTCAGCGGGTCGGTCAGCGCTTCGAGGATCTCGTTGCTGGAAATGGTGAACGAACGCGGAATGCCTTCGGACAGGTTGCGGCCCTTGACTTCCATTTCCTTCACTTCCGAACCAGGGAAAGCCGAACCGATGGCCTTCTTGATGGCTTCGGCCGTCTGTTCGCCGATCAGCATGCCGTAGTTGCGGCGGATGTAGTTGACGATGGCTTCATCGAACTTGTCGCCGCCCACGCGCACGGAACCCTTGTAGACCATGCCGCCGAGCGAGATGATGCCCACTTCCGTCGTGCCACCGCCGATGTCGACCACCATCGAGCCGGTCGCTTCCGACACGGGCAAGCCCGCGCCGATGGCCGCTGCCATCGGTTCCTCGATCAGGTACACCTGCGAGGCGCCGGCGCCCAGAGCCGATTCGCGGATCGCGCGGCGTTCGACCTGGGTCGAACCGCACGGCACGCAAATGATGATGCGCGGCGATGGACGGAAGAATTTCGAGTCATGCACCATGCGGATGAATTGCTTGAGCATTTGTTCGGTCACGGTGAAGTCGGCGATCACGCCATCTTTCATCGGACGAATCGCTTCGATATTGCCCGGCACTTTGCCCAGCATCTGCTTGGCTTCCTTGCCGACTGCCTGAATGGTCTTTTTGCCATTCGGACCGCCTTCCTGGCGGATGGCGACGACGGATGGCTCGTCCAGGACGATACCGAGGCCGCGTACATAAATAAGGGTGTTGGCCGTGCCCAAGTCAATGGCCAGATCGGTGGAGATATACCTGCGTAAAAAACCAAACATGAGTGTCCTGTAGCGCATCGAGCTGCGCAAAAGCTGTTTATGGGGAGTTTCAAAGCGGGCGCTTTCAGGCACCCTGAAAATCCGTGGAGGCGATTTTTTCGGGTTTCGCTTGGCGCTTGCGCAATCTTTTCTATGCTGCGGCAGCGGTCCATCAGCGCCGGCAACGCATTAACCCGCCATTCTACCTTATAATTTGAATGCGATTTGCTCAAAAACCATGGAAAAGTGCGACTCTTGCAGCCGCGAGTTACGCGGCATTCCTCGATTTTTGTGAGCAAAATAGCAGTAAATACCCGCGTTTTATCAAAACGCCAACTTAATACTAATGCGCGGCACTCCGCGCCATTCGCCATGTCCCTGACACTCTCCGACGTAAAACGCATCGCCCACCTGGCCCAACTTGAAATGGCCGACGACCAGGCCGTCACGTCTTTGGCCCAATTGAACAAGATTTTCGCACTGGCGGAACAAATGCAAGCCGTCAATACCGATGGTGTGGCGCCCCTGAGCCACCCGCTGGCCGCCCACATGGACAATATCGCCCTGCGCCTGCGCGAGGACGTCGCCACGGAACAGAATCGCCGCGACGCCTACCAGGCCGTGGCGCCGAAGGTACAGGATGGCCTGTACCTGGTGCCCAAGGTTATCGAATAAACACGCCGTTGCGCCGTTCCCGCCTTCTTGCCGAATATCACAATAGAAACGCCATGCATACAAAATCCATCAAACAGCTGTCCACGCTTTTGCAGAACAAGGAAATTTCCGCCGTTGCACTGGCGACGCATTTCCTCGACCGCATCGAAGCGGACAACTCGAACGCCTTCCTGCACGTCGACCGTGCGCTGACCCTGGCGCAAGCTGCCGACGCCGACGCGCGCATCGCCGCCGGCACGGCCACGCCATTGACGGGCGTGCCGATCGCGCACAAGGACTTGTTCGTCACGAAAGGCTGGCGCACGACGGCCGGCTCGAAAATGCTGGCCAACTACGCCAGCCCGTTTGACGCCACCGTGGTGGAAAAATTCCAGGCGGCCGGCATGGTCACTTTGGGCAAGGTCAACTGCGATGAATTCGCCATGGGTTCCGGCAACGAGAACTCGGCCTTCGGCGCCGTGCAGAACCCGTGGGATAAAACAGCCGTGCCGGGCGGCTCGTCCGGCGGCTCGGCCGCCGCCGTCGCGGCCGGCCTCACGCCAGCGGCTACCGGCACCGATACGGGCGGCTCGATCCGCCAGCCGGCCGCCTTCTGCGGCATCACCGGCATCAAGCCGACCTATGGCCGCGTCTCGCGCTTCGGCATGATCGCCTTTGCCTCGTCGCTGGACCAGGGCGGCCCGATGGCCCGCTCGGCCGAAGACTGCGCCCTGCTGCTCACCGCCATGGCCGGCTTCGACGAACGCGACTCGACCAGTCTGTCCCCGGAACAGGGCGGCGTGGCGGAAGATTTTTCACGTGAACTGGGCCAGCCGTTGACGGGCTTGCGCATCGGCGTGCCGCGCGAGTACTTCGGCGAGGGCCTGGCCAAGGACGTGGAAGCGGCCGTGCGCGGCGCGCTGGCGCAGTATGAAAAGCTGGGCGCCACCCTGGTCGACATCTCGCTGCCCAACACGGCCCTGTCGATTCCCGCCTATTACATGATCGCCCCGGCCGAAGCATCGTCGAACCTGTCGCGCTACGACGGCGTGCGCTACGGCCACCGCGCGGCCGAGTACAAGGACTTGCAGGACATGTACAAGAAGTCGCGCGCCCAGGGCTTTGGCCCGGAAGTGCAGCGCCGCATCATGGTCGGCACCTACGTGCTGTGCCATGGCTACTACGACGCCTACTATCTGAAGGCGCAAAAGATCCGCCGCCTGATCGCGCAGGATTTCGACGCCGTGCTGAATGGCCCGGACGCCGTCTGCGACGTCATCATGGGCCCCGTCGCGCCGACCGTCGCCTGGGACCTGGGCGACAAGACGGACGACCCGGTGGCGAACTACCTGGCCGACATCTACACCCTGTCGACCAGCCTGGCCGGCCTGCCCGGCATGTCGATACCCTGCGGCTTCGGCGCAGGCGAGAAAAACGGCAAGCGCCCCGTCGGCCTGCAAATCATCGGCAATTATTTTGGCGAAGCCAAACTGCTGAACGTGGCCCACCAGTTCCAGCAAGTGACGGACTGGCATACGCGCAGCCCTGACGGCATTTAAGAAAATTAAGAAAAAATTCGCGCCGCCCAGGCGGCGCCACCAAAAAATAAGCGAGAACACTATGCAATGGGAAGTCGTCATCGGTCTTGAGAACCACGTGCAGCTCACGACCGAATCCAAAATTTTCAGCGGTTCGCCGATCAAGTACGGCGCCGAAGCCAACACGCAGGCCAGCCCCGTCGATCTGGCGCTGCCCGGCGTGCTGCCGGTGATGAACAAGCAGGCCGTCGACCGCGCGATCCGCTTCGGCCTGGCCGTGGGCGCGACCGTCGCGCCGCACTCGGTCTTCGCCCGCAAAAACTATTTTTATCCCGATTCGCCCAAGGGCTACCAGATCAGCCAGTTCGAAGACCCTGTCGTCATCGGCGGCGCCCTGACCTTCGGCTACGAAAAGGACGGCGAATTCGTCACCAAGACGGTGAACCTGACGCGCGCCCACCTGGAAGAAGACGCCGGGAAGTCCTTGCATGAAGACTACGCGGGCATGAGCGGCATCGACTTGAACCGCGCCGGCACGCCGCTGCTGGAAATCGTCTCGGAACCGGAAATCCGCAGCGCCGCCGAAGCCGTGGCCTACGCCAAGGCCCTGCACTCGCTGGTCATGTGGCTGGGCGTTTGCGACGGCAACATGCAGGAAGGCTCGTTCCGCTGCGACGTCAACGTTTCCGTGCGTCCCGTCGGCCAGAAGGAATTCGGCACCCGCTGCGAGATCAAGAACCTGAACTCCTTCCGCTTCATCGAGGAAGCCGTGCACGTCGAAGTGCGCCGCCAGATCGAACTGATCGAAGACGGCGGCAAGGTCGTGCAAGCGACGCGTTTGTACGATCCGGACCGCAAGGAAACACGCGAAATGCGCAGCAAGGAAGACGCCCAGGATTACCGCTACTTCCCGGACCCTGACCTGCCGCCGCTGGTCATCTCGCAAGCGTGGATCGACACGGTCAAGGCCTCGATGCCGGAACTGCCGGCCGCCATGCGCGCCCGCTTCATCAGCGAATACGCACTGCCGGACTACGATGCGCTGGTGCTGACGCAATCGAAAGCCATGGCCACCTACTTCGTCGCCGTGGTCGAGAAGGCCGGCAAGGAAAACGCCAAGGCCGCCGCCAACTGGCTGATGGGCGACGTCTCGTCGACCCTGAACCGCGAAGGCGTGGACCTGGACGACGCGCCCGTCTCCGCCGCCCAGCTGGCCGCCATGCTCAAGCGCATCGCCGACGGCACGATCTCGAACAAGGCGGCAAAGGAAGTCTTCGCCGGCATGTGGGAAGCGAAGTCAAACGACGAGCATCTGGTCGACGCCATCATCGACGCCAAGGGCTTGAAGCAGATCTCGGATTCGGGAGCCCTGGAAGCCATCGTCGATGAAGTACTGGCGGCCAATGCCAAATCGGTGGAGCAGTACCGCGCCGGCAAGGAAGCGGCGATCAATGCGCTGATCGGCCAGGCCATGAAAGCGTCCAAGGGCAAGGCCAACCCGGCCCAGCTGACGGAACTGCTGAAGGCCAAGCTGGCGGGATAATTTTCACTCGCCCCAAAAAAAAGACGCTGCGGCGTCTTTTTTTTTGCCTGTCGGATCTCCTTATAAACAAGCTTGTCTACGTTTTATGTCACGTCTGACAGGCGTTTATACGCCACTGAAAATTAAAGTATACATTTTTGTCTACAAGGTTTAATCTAGCCATATTGAATTTCAGGCAAGAGGAAGACCGCATGACCAAGACGCACGACATCCCGAAACCGACGGCAGCCGAGCTCGATCTGCTGCAGGCGCTGTGGCCGCTGGGTGCGGCCACGGCCAAGCAGGTGCACGAGGCGATGGCGCTGGCCAAGCCGGCCATCACCTATGGCACCGTGCTGCGCCTGATGCAGATCATGCACGGCAAGGGCTTGCTGATCCGCGACGAAAGCCAGCGCTCGCACGTGTATGCGCCAGCGCAGGCGCAGGACAGCCTGCAGACGAATCTGCTGAAGGAATTGATGCAGAAGGCCTTTGCCGGTTCGGCCAAGGCGCTGGTGCTGGCGGCGCTGCGCACGGGCGTGTCGCGCGCCGAACGCGAGGAAATCGAAAAAATGCTCAAGGACGATCAGTCATGAGCGGCTTCGTGCCGGCGCTGGGCTGGACCCTGCTGCACTTCCTGTGGCAAGGGCTGCTGATCGGCTGCGCCACGGCGCTGGCGTGGGCGGCCCTGCGCAATGCGCGTCCCGAGGCGCGCTACGCCGTCGGTTGCGGCGCCCTGCTGGCCTGCCTGGCGTGGCCGGCGGCGGGCTTGTATCTGCGCCTGGCCGGGGCCGATGCCACGGGCGCGCTGTACTCCAGCGCCTTGCTGCCCGCCGCGCTGCTGGCGCCCGACAGCCTGCCCGACCTGGACCTGCTGCTGCGCGCCGTCGTCGGCGTGTGGGCTCTGTGCGCCGCCGTGCTGGCCGTGCGCATGGCGCTGGGCATGCTGTGGATAGAGCGCAGCGCCAGGAACACGGGCACCACGCATGGACAACTGCAGACAAGGCTGTCGCGCATGGCGCACGATGCCGGCGTGGCGCGGCCCGTGCGGCTGCGCGTGCTCGACAACATCGCCAGTCCGCTCACGGCCGGCATCTGGCGCCCCATGGTGCTGGTGCCCGCGGCACTGCTCACCGGCATGCCGCCCCACCTGCTCGATGCGCTGCTGGCGCATGAACTGGCGCACATCCGGCGCCACGATTATCTGGTCAACCTGCTGCAAAACGCCATCGAGGCGCTGCTGTTCTTCCACCCTGCCGTCTGGTGGATTTCACGCGGCGTGCGCCTCGAACGCGAACATATTGCAGATGATTTCGCAGCAAGACAACTGGGCGAACCGCGGCGTCTGGCTCTTGCACTCTCGGAACTGGAACGTCTCCAGTTCTCAACCCACCACCTGGCCCAGGCGGCCAACGGAGGAGATCTTATGTCACGTATCAAACGATTGCTGCGCCCCGCACCACAAGCCCTGAACTGGAAGGCGGCCGTGCCGCTGCTGGCATTGGCCGGCGCCTGCCTCGGCATCTACGGCCAGGCCGTCGCCGCCGACAGCGCACCCGTGCTGGAGCGCCGCCCCGTCATCGACTTTGGCGTGTGCGGCAAACCGGTCTACCCGCCCGCATCGCTGCAGGCGAAGGAAACGGGCACGGTCAACCTGTCCTTTGATGTCGACGCCACCGGCAAGGTCCAAGGGTCAAGCGTGGTCAAGAGCAGCGGCCATCCTGCCCTCGACGAGGCGGCGCGCACTGGCATTGCCAAGTGCACGTTCAAGCCGGCCCTCGCTGGCGGCAAGCCGGTCAGCGCCAGCGTCAAGGTGCAATACGTCTGGAGCCTGCACTAAGGCAGGAGCGGCGGCATCGTGGCAGCATTGCTGCAGCGGTGCCGCCGCCCGCTTGCGGGTATGATCATGGATTCTTCCACGCACCTGTGAATCCGCCATGAACAAGATCAAAACCGGCCTGGTCGGCTACGGCTTTGCCGGCTCCACCTTCCACGCTCCCGTCCTGTCCGCCATCGATGCCCTGGAACTGGCGGCCGTCGCCTCCAGCAAGCCCGAGCTCGTGCACAAGGATTGGCCGCACGCGACCGTGTATGCGGAACCCGCGCAGCTGTTTGCCGATCCGTCCATCGAGCTGGTCGTCATCGCCGCCCCCAACGAGGCGCACTTCAGCCTGGCGCAAGCGGCCCTGCAAGCGGGCAAACACGTGGTGGTCGACAAGCCCTTCACCATTTCCAGCACCGAGGCGCAGAGCCTGATCGCGCTGGCGAAAGAGCGCCAGCTGGTGCTCAGCGTGTATCACAACCGGCGCTGGGATGGCGACTTCCTGACCTTGAAAGCGCTGCTGGCGCAAGGCACGCTGGGGCGCATCGCCAGCGTCGAATCGCACTTCGACCGTTTCCGCCCCGAGATCCGCCAGCGCTGGCGCGAATCCGGCGCGCCGGGCGGCGGCTTGCTGTACGACCTGGGTCCGCACATGCTGGACCAGGCCACGCAGCTGTTCGGCAAGCCGGAAAAACTGTACGCCGATATCGTCCTGCAGCGCGATGGCGCGCAAGCCGTCGACTACATGCACATCGTTTTGTATTACGACCGGCTGCGCGTGGTGCTGCAAGCGGGCTGCCTGGTGAAGGCGCCGACGGCGCGCTTCGCCGTGCATGGCGACAAGGGCAGTTTCGTGAAATTCGGCCTCGATCCGCAGGAAGATGCGCTGAAGGCGGGCGGCAGGCCGGGCCAGCCCGGCTGGGGCGTGGACCCCGTGCGCGGCGCGCTGCACCTGGGCACGCAGCCGGACGGCCATTGCGAACACCTCGAAATGCAGGCGGGCCGCTACCAGGACTTTTACCAGGGCATGGCCGACGCCATCCGCCACGGCGCACCGGCGCCGGTGGCGGCCGAGGATGCGGCAGCGACGATACGCCTGATCGAACTGGCCTTGCAAACCGCTGCCGAAGAGCGCGTACTCGCGGTCAGCTGATTCGATGTCAGCTGATCGAGGTCAGTTGATGACGAAGGCCAGCACCACGGCGCCCAGCGCCAGCAGCGCCAGGCCGCAGATGAACAGCAGCTCGCCCCACGATTCGTAGCGCAAGCGCGACTGGCCGGGGCGCAGCGACATGAACGAGAGCACTGCGCTGACGAGAAAGACGATGGCATCGACGGCGAGCAGCTTGTCGATGACCACGCGCATGTCGCCGCGCGGCGCCAGATGCCCGATCGACAGCACCGTCATGCACACGCCGACCATCGTCGCCGACGTGGGCAGGATATGCGCCGACAAACCCCGCGCCGGCAAGTCCCGTTCGGGCGCCTTGCCGTCGCCAGACATCAAGGCCGGCCCTGGTTCGTTCCCGCCGGCCAGACCAGCTCCACGCGCGCGGAACTGCCCGCCTTGATCTGCACCTTGCGCTCCAGCGTCTTGCCGGCCAGGGTGGCGCGCAGGCTGTAGCTGCCTGGCGGCAGTTTCGCCAGCAGGAACGGTCCGCTGGCCGTCGTATCGAGCACCGAAGCGCCCTTGGCATCGCGTATTTCCAGCTTCACGTCGGAAGCAAATTCCGCCTTGCCCGCTGCCTGCACGGAAAACACCAGGCTCAAAGGCCAATGCCGGCTGGCGCTCTTGATGGCCGTCGACTCATCGAGGCCGATGCCGCCACTCAGGTACTCCACCGCCCCGTTCTTCTGCACGGGCGGCAGTGCGCCGTCGGTTTGCGCCTGCGCCGCACTTCCCAGCAACAGCCCGGCGGCCAGCATCGCCGCCGCCAGGCCCAGGGTACCGCGTCTGTTTAATGCCATCTCACTCTCCTCATGTCGGTTGAATCAAGATAGGAAGCGCAGCTTAGGCCAGTCTTAGAAGGTTAGCGCCGGCGCATGGCGTCGGCGATCTTCTGGTCCGTCTTGTACTGGCTCAGCGCATACACGGCCCAGATCGTGGCCGGCAGCCAGCCGATCAAGGTGATTTGCAGGATCAGGCAAATGATGCCGGCGATCGGACGGCCGATCGTGAAAAAGGTCAGCCATGGGAGTAACAGGGCAATCAGCAAGCGCATCGTTCGTTCCTTGAGTATTCCCCTGTGCCGCGGGGACCGGGCCGGCATGCGCCGGCGGTAAATGCAGTCAAACCGATTATAACGATACCCGGCCGTCAAGCCTGCACGGGTGCCAGCAGTTTTTCCATCCAGGCCAGGATGGCGGCAAAGATCGCTTCGCGGTTCACTTCATTGAAATTCTCGTGATAATTGGCCGGATAAAAATGATAGTCGAGCAAGCCATCGGGCACGCTGCGCAGCAGGCTTTCCGTGGCGCGGCTGTCGGCCAGCTTGTCGTCGCCCGCCACTGCGGCGAACAGGGGGAAGCGCCAGTCCGACAAGCCACCCGCCAGTTCCTTTTGCGCCGACGTCAGCGCATGGGCGAAACGCACCGACGCCGCACTGGCGCGTATGCCGTCGCGCTCGTCCTGGAAATGGCGCGCGGTGATGGTTTGGTCATGCGTGAGCAGCATGGTCAGGTTACCCAGCGGCACCTTCATCGTGGGGAAGCGCCGCGCCAGCCAGCCCGACAGCATCTGCAGCACCTTCGGCACGGGAATCGCATTCACGTAATACGGCGATGAAATAATGAAGCCCTTGATGGCCGGATCGCCCGCAAAGCGGCGCAGCCCCAGGTGGGTGGCGATCAGGCCGCCCATGGAGTGGCCCATGACGAAGATCGGCACGCCCGGATACGCCTGCTTGACCCAGGCGAGGAACAGCTCTTCGTCGTCAAGGAAGGCGTCGAACGAGGGGATGTCCACCTTGCGCTTGCCGTCGTGGCCCACCATGTCGAAACTGACGGTGGCGATGCCGTGCTGGCGGAAGTATAGCGCCGGCGTGACGTAGTCGCCCGCATGCGCCATGCCGCCGTGGATGGCCAGGATCACGGCGCGGGGATGCTCCGGCTGCCAGATGTGGATGGGCCGCTCGACCCGGTCGCTGCACAGCAGGCTGGCCATCTTGTCTTCTGAAAAACGCATCGCTGCTCCTGTCATGCCCTGTCACGCCTTCAGATGATCGATCAACTGGCGCGCATACAGGGGTAATTCACTGAACTGGCGCACGCAGATCGTCAGATTGCGTACCGACCAGGGATCGGATAATTCCAGGCAGCGCAGCGCCATCGTTTGCTGGCAGCGGCTGGCCGCCGCCAGCGGCACCACGCTGATGCCCACGCCGCTGGCCACCATGCGGCACACGGCATCGAAGCTGCGCAGGCGCACGCGCACCTTCAAGGGGCGGCCCAGGCGCGCCGCATGCATGCCCAGGTACTGCTGCATCGCACTGTCGTCGGCCAGGCCGATGAAATCGTGATCCAGCAGCGTGGAGAACGCGACGACGCCATCCTGGCCCAGGGCGCGGTGATGCACGCCGTCGGCCGCGGCGATCACCACCAGCCGGTCGGGGCGAAACAAAAACGTCTGCAAGCCGCGCATGTCGACCGAGTCGGACACGATGCCCATGTCGGCCAGCCCTTCCGAGACGGCCTTGACGATATCGTAACTGAGGCGCTCTTCCAGGTCGATGGTCAGGTTCGGATGGCGGTCGAGAAAAGCGCCTAGCGCCTCGGGCAAAAATTCGCTGAGCGCGGCCGTATTGCACAGCAGGCGCAACTGCCCTTTCAAGCCGCGCGCAAACTCGCCAAGCTCGCCACGCATTTTCTCCATTTGCAGCAAGACGAGGCGCGCGTGATGCAGCAAGGTCTGGCCCACGGGCGTCGGCTCCACGCCGCGCCGTCCGCGCAGCAGCAAGGGCATGCCCAGCATCTCTTCCATGCCGCGCACGCGCGCGCTGCTGGAGGCCAATGCGAGATGGCTGCGCGCGGCGCCGGCCGTCAGGCTGCCCGCTTCCACCACGTTGACGAACAGCTGCAAATCGACCAGATCAAAGCGCATGACGGCTCCCCTTTTCACCATCTTACCAGCCTTCGTATTTTACTGAGGCTGACTCAAAATAATCCACCTTGGCGAAACCGCCCAGCACGCGCAGAATCCACGCAATTCACTGTGGAACAGAAAAAATGGAGACGTCATTTCTGCTGGCCGTCGGCGCCAGCTTCCTCGTCGCTGGCTTCGTCAAGGGCGTAGTCGGATTGGGCTTGCCGACGGTGGCCATGGGCACGCTCAGCCTCGTCATGCCGCCCGTGCAGGCGGCGGCCCTCTTGATCGTGCCGTCGATGGTGACGAATATCTGGCAACTGGCGGCCGGCCCCGGCCTGCGCGGCCTGCTGAGGCGCCTGTGGCCCATGCTGGCGGCCGTCATGGCCGCTACCGTGGCGGGCGGCGCCCTGCTGCCGGCCGACAGCGGCGCCTGGGCCGTCGTCGCGCTGGGCGTGGCGCTGATGCTGTATGCGTTGGCGGGCCTGTTTTCGCTGCAGCTGCGCGTGCCGGCGCGGCACGAAGCGTGGCTGGGGCCATTGGCCGGCGCGGCGACGGGACTGGTGACGGCCGCCACGGGCGTGTTCGTGATCCCCGCCGTGCCGTATCTGCAGGGACTGGGGCTGGCGCGCGATGCGCTGGTGCAGGCGCTGGGCCTGGCCTTTACGGCATCGACCGTGGCGCTGGCGGCCAGCCTGGCCCTGCACGGCGACTTCAGCCTCGGCGCGGCCGGCGCATCCGCGTATGCGCTGCTGCCGGCGCTGGCCGGCATGCTGGCCGGTCAATGGCTGCGCGGGCGCATCGCGCAGCAGGTATTCAAGCGCTGCTTTTTTATCGGCCTGTTCGCCCTGGGCCTGCATGCGGCGGTCAAACCATGGCTGGCGTGATGCGGATAGACTGGCAAGGGGACAGCGCGCTGTGCGCGTGGATCGACGGCCAGCAGGTGGCCATGCTCGATATCAGCAGAGACGCCGATGAAGTGACGGTGAACATGCTGTTCGTGAAACCGCCGTTCCGCCGGCGCGGCATCGGCGGCGCGCTGCTGCAGCGGCTGCTGCAATGCCATCCGCAAGCTGGCGCCGCCTGCAGCGACCCGCGGCTGCGGGCGCTGCTGGAAAAGACGACTTAAATACCGTAGCGCGTGCGGTACGCGGAAACGGCATCCTTGTATTGGAGCAGTTCCGGATCGGCGCCCGCGCCGTTCAGGTAGCCGAACAAGTCGTCCAGGTTGCCGATCGAGATGACGGGGATGCCATACTGTTTCGACACTTCCTGCACCGCCGAACTTGGCGACAGCTGGCCGTCCGGGCCGGAACGCTCCATGCGGTCCAGGGCGATCAGCACGGCGCATGGTTCGGCGCCGGCGGCGCGTATCATGTCCACCGATTCGCGCACCGAGGTGCCGGCCGAGATCACATCGTCAATGATGACAACTTTGCCATGCAGCTTGGCGCCGACGATGGTGCCGCCTTCGCCGTGGTCCTTGGCTTCCTTGCGGTTGAAGGCGAACGAGGTGTTGCGGCCCTTGCCGGCCAGCGCCACGGCGGTGGCCGACGCCAGGGTGATGCCCTTGTAGGCGGGGCCGAACAGCATGTCGAATTCCACGCCCGAGTCGAGCAGGGTCTGCGCGTAGAACTGCGCCAGCTCGGCCAGGGTGGCGCCGTCATGGAACAGGCCCGCATTGAAGAAGTACGGCGATGATCGCCCGGCCTTGGTGGTGAACTCGCCAAACCGCAAGACTCCCTTGGATACTGAAAACGCGATAAACTGCTGGCGTAAATTATTCACATTAGCCTCATTTTTTAAAAGTGCCTGTATTTTAATCCGCGCGCAGCGGCGAGACAATCGCCATGCCGCGCCCGCCGGCCCCGTCCAGCGCCCTTTTCATTCTCACTCTATGCCAAAAATTATCTCCGCCAACCTGAACGGCATCCGTTCCGCCGCCAAAAAAGGCTTTTTCAACTGGATGGGCACGCAGACGGCCGATTTCATCTGCGTACAGGAATTGAAGGCGCAGCTGCCCGACATGACGCCGGAATTCCTCAACCCGCATGGCTACCATGGCCATTTCCACTATGCCGAGAAAAAGGGGTACTCCGGCACGGGCGTATACAGCAAGGTGGAACCGGACGCCGTGCATATCGGTTTCGGCAGCCCCGAATTCGATGCCGAAGGCCGCTACGTGCGCTGCGATTTCGGCAACCTGTCCGTCATTTCCGTGTACTGCCCCTCCGGCTCGTCCGGGCCGGAACGCCAGGAAGCCAAGTTCCGCTTCATGGAACTGTTCCTGCCGCACCTGCTGGAATTGAAGGCGCTGGGCCGCGAAGTGGTCATCTGCGGCGACTGGAACATCGCCCACCACGAAATCGACCTGAAGAACTGGAAGGGCAACAAAAAGAATTCCGGCTTCCTGCCGGAAGAGCGCGCGTGGCTGACGCGCGTCTTCGACGAAGTGGGCTTTGTCGACGTGCACCGCGGCCTGGACAAGCGCGAAGACCAGTACACGTGGTGGAGCAACCGCGGACAAGCCTACGCGAAGAACGTGGGCTGGCGCATCGATTACCACGTCGCCACGCCCGGCATCGCAGCCCAGGCGCATACGGTCAGCGTCTACAAGGACGAGCGGTTTTCCGATCACGCACCGTTGATCATCGATTACACGGTCAAGGGCTGATCTGATACGTCCGTGGTGGTGTCGGCTTACGCGCTGCGCGCCAAGCCGCCCTACGCTGAATCTGCCGTAGGTCGGATTAGGACCGCAGGACCGTAATCCGACAGCATTGTTGGCACGTCAGTGATGGTGGCGGATTAAGCATGTCACGCAAGCACGCGCCGGCTTTCGAAATGGCGCGGCTCGCCCGACAGCGGGTCCGTGAAATCGATGGCGCGCGCCAGCAGCTGCAAGGGCTGCGACATGTCGTCTTCCCTGCACGGCAGGGCCACCGGGTAAAACGCATCGTTGACGATGGGGATGCCCAGCGAGGCCAGATGCACGCGCAGCTGGTGCTTGCGGCCCGTATGCGGCTGCAGCCGGTACAGATTCACGCCGCCGCGCTCTTCGATCACATCGATGACGGTTTCCGAATTCGGCTCGCCCGCTTCCTCGCGCATGAGGAAAAACTGCGCGCCCTCGACCATGCGGCTGTGGTAGGTGAATGGGAAATCGCGTCCCGCCAGCACGGGCGCCAGCGCCTCGTACGTCTTGCGCACCTCGCGGCGCTGGAACAGCGTTTGATACGCGCCCCGGCTGGCGATCTGGCGCGAAAAAATCACCACGCCGGCCGTCTCGCGGTCGAGGCGGTGGATCGGCGTGAGGTCGGCGCTATCGAGCCGTTTCTTCAGGCGCGTCAGCAGGGTCTCCTGCACGAAGCGCCCGCCCGGCGTCATGGGCAGGAAATGCGGCTTGTCGACCACGATCAGATGCTCGTCCTGGAACAGGATCTCTTCCTGGAAGGGAATCGGCGTTTCCCGCTCCAGCTCGCGGTAGTAAAAAATGCGCATGCCGCGCCTGTATGCGCTGCCGGGCGCCAGCACGGCGCCGTCGCCATCGACCACTTCACCGCGCGCCATGCGGTCCCGCCATTGCGCGGCGCTGATCTGCGGATAGCGCTCGACCAGAAAGGACAGCATGTCCGGCCACTGCCCTTCCGGCAGCCACAGGTAGCTGGCCGCCACGCCGTCGCGCATGGGCAAAGGTGCGGCGGCGTGACGCTTGGTCATCCTAGCGCTGCGCGATGGCGTTGCTGCGGTATGTCGGCAAGGCGTCCACGCTGACGCCCTTGCTGCGCGCGTACAGGGGCAGCACTTGCGCCATGTGGCTGTTCATCTGCGAGATACGGTCCTTGCCCGACGGGTGCGTCGAGAGGAATTCCGGCGGCGCGCCCTTGCTCACTGCCGCCATTTTCTGCCACAGGATGACACCGGCGCGCGGGTCGAAACCGGCGCGCGCGGCCAGGTCCATGCCGATCAGGTCCGCTTCGCGTTCATCGTCGCGCGAAAACTTCAGCATCACGCCCTGCGCCGCCATATTCGTGGCGGTGCTGGTGATGCTCGGATCGACGCCGAGCCAGGCCGACAGTCCGGCGCCGGCCAGCTTGGCGCCGACGGCGGCCAGGTTGCCCTTGCCTGCCTGCGCCTGCGAGTGTTCGCGCAAGGCGTGCGAGATTTCATGGCCCATGACGATGGCCACTTCGTCGTCGGTCAGATTGAGCTTGGTGATGATGCCACTGTAAAAAGCAATCTGCCCGCCCGGCATGCAAAACGCATTGACCTGGTCGGAATTGAGCAGGTTGACCTGCCAGTTCCAGTCGGCCGCCGCCTCGTTCCAGCGCGTGGCGAACGGGATGATGCGCTGGGCGATGGCGCGCAGGCGTTTCACTTGCGGGTCGCTGTCGGGCACCAGCGCATTTTTTTCCTTCGCCTCGTTGACCAGCTGCGCATATTGCTGCTTCGACTGTGCATTGAAATCGGCACCGCCGGCAAAGATGCGCGACGTCGACAGGGGACGCACCTTGATGCCGTCCTGGACCGTCGCCTGCTGGGCGTGGGCGGACAGGGGCGCCAGCGCGGTGGCCGCGCACAGGCTGGCCAGGATAGCGTAACGTTTAAGGGATATTGGTGCCATTGGCAGACCTCCATGGAGCAATTTTAGGCAGCATCATCATGGCCGGAAAGGCCAGGAAGAAGCACACGATGAAAAACGAGAACCAGCCCAGCTCGGCGACCAGAAAGCCCACCGAGGCATTGATCAGGGTGCGCGGCACGGCGCTCAGGCTGGAAAACAAGGCATATTGCGTGGCCGTATAGCGCGGGTCCGTGGTGCGCGACAGGAATGCGACAAAGGCAGCCGCGCCCAGGCCCAGGCTGGCGAAAGCTTCAAAACCGATCACGGCGCTGAGCAGCATGGTATTCGGTCCCACCTGCGCCAGCCAGGCGAAACCCAGAATCGCGATCGCCTGCAGCGCGCCAAACACCCACAGGCCCCGGTTGATGCCCAGCTTGAGCATCCACACGCCGCCCACCACGCCACCGGCCAGGCTGGCCCAGAAACCCGTGGTGTTGGCGGCCAGGCCGATCTGCGTCATGGAAAAACCCAGATCCAGATAGAACTTCGTCGCCAGCGCCGTGGCCATGCTGTCGCCGATTTTGTAGAGTAATACGAAGGCGAGTATCCACATTGCGTTACGCCAACCATCGCGCGCGATGAATTCCTGGAACGGCAGGATGATCGCTTCGCGCATGGTCTTTGGCGGCGAGCCGTACACGGTCGGCTCCCTGATCAGCAGGGTGCACACGAGGCCCGGCAGCATGAAGGCGGCCGTGATCCAGAACACGGGCTGCCATGGCATGCGGTCGGCCAGGATCAGCGACAGCGCGCCCGGCACCATGCCCGCCACTTTATACGCGTTGACGATGACGGCCGCGCCCAGGCCCTGCTCGTTGTCGGCAAGGATTTCACGCCGGTAGGCGTCGATGACGATGTCCTGGCTGGCCGACAGAAAGGCCACGCCGCCGGCGGCGGCCGCGATCAGGCCGATCTGCGTGAGCGGATCGAGCATGCCCATGGCGCCGATGGAAAAGAACAGCGCCACTTGCGTGAGCGCCATCCAGCCGCGCCGGCGTCCCAGTCCCAGGATGCGGTAGCGGTCCATCAGGGGCGCCCACAGGAATTTCCAGATGTACGGGAACTGCACCAGGGCGAACAGCCCCAGCGCCTTGACGTTCAAGCCCGACTTGGCCAGCCATGCCTGCAGCAGGTACAGCAGGATGAACAGGGGCAGGCCGGAACTGAAGCCCAGCACCAGCACGGCCAGCATGCGGCCATTGGCATAGGAACGCCAGCCGGGCGCCGGGCTTGTGCTCATCAATGCACCGCTTTTTTACGCAGGCGGAAGACGGCCAGGTCGCCACGCAGGTTCGGCAGCACGGAAACCATCTTGCCTTCGGCCAGGGCCACGCATTCGATCACTTCCAGGCCGCATTCCTCGGCCAGCTCGCGGAAGTCGTTGATGGTGGCGCAGCGCACGTTGGGCGTGTCGTACCACTGGTAGGGCAGCGACTTCGACACGGGCATGCGGCCTTTCAGCAAGGCCACGCGGTGCGGCCAGTAGGCGAAGTTGGGGAACGAGACGATAGCCTCGGCGCCCACGCGCACGATGTCGCGCAGCAGCGGCTCGACCTGCTTCATCATCTGCAAGGACGACAGGCACAGCACCGTATCGAAACTGTTGTCGCCAAAGATGGCCAGGCCCTTTTCCATGTCCTGCTGGATCACGTTCACGCCGCGCAGGGTGCTGGCCAGCACCTTGTCGTCGGCGATCTCGATGCCATAGCCGCTGCACTCCTTGTCGCTTTGCAGATACTGCAGCATCACGCCTTCGCCGCAGCCCACGTCCAGCACATGCGCGTTGTTCGGCACCCAATGGGCGATGAAGGCCAGGTCGGGGCGCAGCGCGCTCAATTCGTCAAAAGTCATGCGGTCTCCTTGGCGCCCTGGCGGACGGCGGTGTGCGGTGCAGGAGCGGGCAAGCCCGCCCCGATGTCGTTCCAAACCTGGCCATAATAGGCGCGCACCATGTTCATGTAGCGCGCATCTTCCAGCAGGAAGGCGTCGTGGCCGTGCGGCGCGTCGATTTCGGCATACGTGACCTGGCGGCGGTTGCACACCAGCGCTTCGACGATCTCGCGGCTGCGTTCTGGCGAGAAGCGCCAGTCGGTGGAAAACGAGGCGAGGAAGAACCTGGCCTTGGTACCCGACAGGGCTTTGGCCAGGTCGCCGCCATGCGCGCGCGCCGGATCGAAATAGTCGAGCGCCTTGGTGATCAATAAATACGTGTTCGCGTCGAAGTACTCGGAGAACTTGTCTCCCTGGTAGCGCAGATACGATTCGATCTCGAAGTCGATGCCGAAGCCGAATTTGTAGTCGCCCGTCTGCGCCGCGTCGCGCAGCTTGCGGCCGAATTTCTCGGCCATGTCGTCATTCGACAGATACGTGATGTGGCCCACCATGCGCGCCACGCGCAAGCCGTTCTTCGGCACCACGCCGTGCGCATAGAAGTCGCCGCCATGGTAATCGGGGTCGGACAGGATGGCCTGGCGCGCCACGTCATTGAAGGCGATGTTTTGCGCCGACAGCTTGGCCGTCGAGGCGATCACCACGCAGTGGCGCAGCCGCTCGGGGAACATGATGCTCCACGCCAGCGCCTGCATGCCGCCCAGCGATCCGCCCATCACGGCGGCGAACTGGGTGATGCCCAGTTCATCGGCCAGGCGCGCCTGCGCGCTGACCCAGTCTTCCACCGTCACGACGGGGAAGCTGGCGCCATACGGCTTGCCGGTGGCGGGATTGGTGTGCATGGGGCCCGTCGAGCCGAAGCAGGAGCCGAGGTTGTTGACGCCGATGACGAAGAACTTGTCCGTGTCGAGCGGCTTGCCGGGGCCGACCATATTGTCCCACCAGCCCGTGCTTTTCGGCTCGTCCGCATAGACGCCGGCCACGTGGTGCGAGGCGTTCAGGGCGTGGCAGACCAGCACCGCGTTCGATTTGTCGGCGTTCAGGGTGCCGTAGGTTTCATACATCAACATATAGTCCCGCAGCGATGCGCCGCTTTGCAGCTGCAGGGGTTGCGCAAAATACATGGTTTGCGGCGAAACGATTCCAATGGATGACATGTGTGTCGGTTTATAAAAGGGGGGCGGCCCCACGGGCCATGGTCGATGCAGCACCGCGATGATAGGTGCTGCAACTTTAACATCAAGACACCTCTTGCCGCGCGCGATGTGTCCTGATGCTTAAGGTGACAGTTTACATGAGCTGCAGTTGCTGGACGGCTTCCGCGATCACATTTGGTTCCATCGAACGCATAATTTTGCGCATTTGTGGCGCAATCAGGCCCAGGTCGCTGTTGAGGATCTCTTGCTTGACCGCCAACAGCTGCGCCGGATGCATGGAAAACTCGCGCAAGCCCATGCCCAGCAGCAAGCGCGTGAGCTTCACGTCGCCCGCCATCTCGCCGCACACGGCCACGTCGATGCCCGCCTTGTGGCCGGCCGCGATCGTCATCGAGATCAGCTGCAGCACGGCCGGGTGCAGCGGATTGTACAAATGCGCCACTTCGTAATCGACCCGGTCGATGGCCAGGGTGTACTGGATCAGATCGTTCGTGCCGATCGACAGGAAATCCATGCGCTTGACGAACATGGGCAGGGCCAGCGCGGCGGCCGGAATCTCGATCATGGCGCCCACTTCGACCTCGTCGTCGAACTTGACGCCCTCCTCGCGCAGGCTGGCCTTCGCCTGCGCGATCATGGCCAGCGACTGGTCGATCTCGAACGCATGCGCGAGCATGGGGATCAGGATGCGCACCTTGCCGAAGGCGGAGGCGCGCAGGATGGCGCGCAGCTGCGTCAGGAACAATTGCGGCTCGGCCAGGCAGTAGCGGATGGCGCGCAGGCCCAGGGCGGGATTCAAGGCCGTATGGTCGGACTGGTCGAGCGGCTTGTCGGCGCCGATGTCGAGCGTGCGGATGGTGACGACTTTTCCCTTCATCGACTGCACCGTGTTGCGGTAAGCCTCGAACTGCTCGTCCTCGGTGGGAATCTTGTGGGCGCGGCCCATGAACAGGAATTCGGAGCGGAACAGACCCACGCCGCTGGCCCCCGACTCCAGCGCAAACGCGCAATCCTCGGGCAACTCGATATTCGCCAGCAGGGTGACGGGCGTGCCGCATTTGGTGACGGCCGGCGTCTTTTTCAGCTTGCCCAGCTTCTTGCGCGCGCGCTGCATGGCCACCTGGCGCTCGCGGTACTGTTCCAGCACCAGCGCGCTGGGGTTGGCGATGACGACGCCGGCGTCGCCGTCGATGATCAGCCAGTCATCCTGGTCGATCAGCATCGACGCCTGCGACATCCCGACGGCGGCCGGGATATCGAGGCTGCGCGCGACGATGGCCGTGTGCGAGTTCTGCCCGCCCACGTCGGTGATGAAACCGATGAAGGAGCGGTCGCGGAACTGCAGCATGTCGGCCGGAGAAATGTCGTGCGCGACGACGATCATCTGCGCCATCAATTCGTCTTCGGCCGCGGCCTTGGGCAGCAGCTGCTCCGTGCCCAGCAAGACTTTCAATACGCGCTCGGCCACCTGCTGGATGTCGGCCTTGCGTTCGCGCAGGTACGGGTCTTCGATTTCATCGAACTGCGCCGACAACTCATCGATCTGCGTCAACAGCGCCCATTCGGCGTTGTAATGGCGCTTGCGGATGATGTCGAGCGGCGCTTCGGAAATCATCGGGTCGGAGAGGATCAGCGCATGCACGTCGATGAACGCGCCCAGCTCCGTGGGCGCATCCTTGGGCAGCTCGTTCCACAGGGTCTGCAGTTCCTTGTGGACGGTGGCGATGGCGCTTTGCAGGCGCTGGACTTCGGCTTCGATCTGTTCCTGGGCGACCAGGTAATGTTTGACGTCAAGGGCGGCCGGCGCCAGCAGATGTGCGCGGCCGATGGCGATGCCGCGGGAAACCGGGATGCCGTGGAGCGTGAAAGATGCCATGGGTTGACCTGTCGGAATGCGGCTGCGGCTGCGTTCGGCGGGCATTACTCGCCTTCGCCAAACCTGTCATTAATCAGGGCGGTGAGCGCATCGACACATGCCTGCTCATCATCGCCCTCGGCTTCCAGGGTCACTTTCGCGCCCTTGCCGGCGGCCAGCATCATCACGCCCATGATGGACTTGGCGTTGATGCGGCGCGCGTTGCGGGTCAGCCAGACGTCGCTCTTGAACTTGGCGGCGAGCTGGGTAAATTTGGCGGAGGCGCGTGCGTGCAGTCCCAGCTTGTTGATGATTTCGAGTTCTTTTTGAATCATTTTTGTATGGTCTCTATCCCTGAATGCACTACGCTGATGACAATCTTGGCCTATAAAACCCGCCGCCTTCAGGGCGGCGGCCATGTACTTCCTTACTCGCCCACGCGAATGCGGTTATCGACGCGCACGGCGCCGCTTTGCGCGCCGGCCAGCGCCATCTCCACCACCACGTCGAGCGTGTCGCGGCGATACGTGATGGCGCGCAGCAGCATCGGCAGGCTGATGCCGGCGATGACTTCCACCCTGCCCGCATCGGCCAGCTTGTTGCAGCAGTTCGACGGCGTGCCGCCCTTCACGTCGGTAATCACCAGCACGCCGGAACCGTCGTCGAGGCGGCAGATGGCGTCCGACGCCAGCTTTTGCACTTCCGCCAGGTCCTGGTCGGCGACGACGTCGATGGCTTCAAACCGCTCCGTTGGACCGCGAAACACATGCGCGCAGGCAGCGATGAAAGCCTGTCCCAGCGGTGCATGTGTCATGAGCAAAATCCCTACCATAGTCAATACCCTCTAGCGCTGCTGCGCTTGCGCAACGCCATGCTCGACGGCGTCGACAAACATGGCCGCCACGTCAAAGCCCGTCTGCTGCATGATTTCCTGGAAGCAGGTCGGGCTGGTGACATTGACTTCCGTCAGATAGTCGCCGATCACGTCCAATCCTACCAGCATCAGGCCACGCGCGGCCAGGATCGGGCCCAGCTTTTCTGCGATTTCCAGGTCGCGCGCCGTCAATGGCTGCGCCACGCCCGTGCCGCCGGCCGCCAGGTTGCCCCGCACTTCGCCCGCCTGCGGGATGCGCGCCAGCGAAAACGGCACCGGCTTGCCGCCGATGACGAGGATGCGCTTGTCGCCCTTGACAATGTCGGCGATGAAACGCTGCGCCATGATGGTCTGCGCGCCGTTCTCGCTCAAGGTCTCGATGATGGCGCCCAGGTTCAGGCCATCGGCCTTGACGCGGAAGATGCCCGTGCCGCCCATGCCGTCGAGCGGCTTGAAGATGACGTCCTGGTGTTTGGCGTGGAAGGCGCGCAGGCGCGCTTCATCCGACGTCACCAGGGTCGGCGACGTGAATTCGGAAAACTGGGCAATCGCCAGCTTTTCATTGTTGTCGCGGATGGCGGACGGCTTGTTGAAGACGTGCGCGCCCTGCTTTTCCGCCAGTTCCAGCAAATACGTGCCGTACACGTATTCCATGTCGAACGGCGGGTCCTTGCGCTCGATGATGGCGTCCAGGGCCGACAGGCGCACTTCCTCGGTCGAGACGACCTTGTACCAATCGTGTTCGTCGCCCGTCAGCGCGATGTGGTTTACCCGTGCCGTGACGATGCCCTCTTCCAGCGCCATGTCCTTCTGTTCGAACGCGTACACGGCATGACCGCGTTTGGCCGCCTCGCGCATCATGGCGAAGGTGGAATCTTTGTAAGTCTTGAAGCCTGCCAGCGGGTCGGCAAGGAATGCAATTTTCATGGTGCGTCCAATCGGGGAGCCTGATAAGGAATGCTTGATTCTAGCCGAGATCGCCAGGTGCGGTAGTCACCGCGCCCGGCAAGCTGCGGGGAGCGATCAATACACCTCGGGATTCGGGTCCGTGCGCTCCATTTCCAGCGACGCCGCCAGCAAGGCCAGGCGCGCCACCACGCCATACACATAGAAGCGGTTCGGCGCGGCCGTGCCCGGCTTGGCCTTCAAGTCCGGCACGGCATGCTGCTGGGCAAACGCCAGCGGCACGTACTGCGAGCCTGGGGCGTTCAGGTTCTGGTCGACACCCTTTTCCGCGTGCACGCGGTAGAAGCCGCCCACCACATAGCGGTCGATCATGTAGACGACGGGTTCGGCCACGGCATCCTTGATGCTTTCAAACGTGGGCACGCCTTCCTGGATGATGACGTCGGTGACGACCTTGCCATCCTTGACGATGGACATCTTGTCGCGCTGCTTGCGCGACAGGTCGCGCACTTCGCTGGCGTCGCGCACCGTCATGATGCCCGTGCCATACGTGCCCGCATCGGGCTTGACGATGACGAAGGGCTTTTCCTTGATGCCGTATTCCTTGTATTTCTTGCGGATCTTGGCCAGCAGCACGTCGACGCTGGCGGCCAGCGCATCTTCGCCCTCGCCTTCCTGGAAATTGACGTCGCTGCACTTGGCGTGGAAGGGATTGAGCATCCACGGGTCGACATCGATCATCTTGCCGAATTTTTTCACCACTTCATCGTAGGCCGTGTAGTGGTTGCTCTTGCGGCGCAAAGCCCAGCCCGCGTGCAAGGGCGGCAGCAAGCTTTGTTCATGAATATTTTGCAAGATATCAGGGATGCCGTCCGACAAGTCGTTATTCAGCAGAATCGTGCACGGGTCGAAATCCTTCAAGCCCAGGCGGCGGCCGTTGTTCAGGCGCACGAGGGGCTCGATGACGAGCATGTTGCCATCCGGCAACGCCAAGGGTGTCGGCTGGGTGATCTCGGGCGACCACGAACCGAAGCGCACGTGCAGTCCCGTCTGGCGGAAGATCTGCATCAGGCGCGCCACGTTCTGCAGGTATTGCGGCGTGGTGTTGTGCAATTCCGGCACGATCAGCAGGTTGCGGGCGTCCGGGCAATACTTGTCGATGGCAGCCATGGCGGCCTGCACGGACAGGGGCAGCATTTCCGTGGCCAGGTTATGGAAACCACCAGGGAACAGATTGGTATCGACGGGCGCCAGTTTGTAGCCGGCGTTACGCAAGTCTACCGAGCAATAGAAGGGCGGCGTGTGTTCTTGCCACTCCATGCGAAACCAGCGCTCAATGGCCGGCGTCGCGGCCAGAATCTTTTTTTCGAGGTCGAGCAGCGGTCCGGTCAGGGCCGTGACGAGATGGGGAACCATAGTTACATCCTTAAATTATGTGCAGTATTCAAAAAAGCACACAGAACTGCCGACTATATTACCGTGTAAGTACCCCAAATCGGGGCAAAACCCTTGTTTTAAAGACCTTTTCCATTCCCACAACGAAAAAAAGGCACCTCAATGAGGCGCCTTTCTGGCCGGACATGCCGCGCCGGGGCGCTGGCATGTCAGATCCTTGTTATTTAACCATGATACGCTTGCTCGCCATGGCTGGTGATGTCGAGGCCTTCGCGCTCTTCTTCTTCCGGTACGCGCAAGCCGATGACGATGTCGACCAGTTTATAGGCGACGACGGAGACGACGGCCGACCACAGGATGGTGGTGCCGACCGCTTGCGCCTGCACCCACACCTGATGACCGATCGAATACGGATCGGCCGACATCTTGTTGGTGACATAGTCGAAGATGCCCTGGCCGCCCAATTGTGGTGCAGCAAACACGCCCGTCAGCAAGGCACCGAGGATACCGCCCACGCCATGCACGCCGAACACGTCGAGCGAATCGTCGGCGCCGATCAGGCGTTTCAGGCCATTCACGCCCCACAGGCAGACGATACCGGCCAGCAGGCCGATGACCAGGCCGCCCATCGGGCCGACAAAGCCGGCCGCCGGGGTGATCGCCACCAGACCGGCCACGGCGCCGGACGCGCCACCGAGCATGGATGGCTTGCCTTTGCTGATCCACTCGCCAAATACCCACGACAGGGTGGCGGCGGCCGTGGCCAGCAAGGTGTTGACGAAGGCCAGGGCCGCTACGTCGCCCGCTTCCAGCGAGGAACCGGCATTGAAACCGAACCAGCCCACCCACAGCAGCGAAGCGCCGATCATGGTCATCGTCAGCGAGTGCGGCGCCATCGATTCGCGGCCGTAGCCGACGCGCTTGCCGATCATGATCGCACCCACCAGGCCGGCGACGGCGGCATTGATGTGCACCACGGTGCCGCCGGCGAAGTCCAGCGCGCCTTTTTGCCAGATCCAGCCCGCTTTCAGGGCTTCGCTGGCCGAGGTGGCGGCATTGGTGATCAGGTCAGGACCGGTCCAGAACCACACCATGTGGGCGGCCGGCAGGTAGGCGAACGTGAACCACAGCACGACAAAGGCCAGCACGGCGGCAAACTTGGCGCGCTCGGCGAAGGCGCCGACGATCAGTGCGCAGGTGATGGCGGCAAACGTGCCCTGGAAGGCGACGAAGACGAACTCGGGAATGACGACGCCCTTGCTGAAGGTGGCGGCGGCGGCAAACGTGCCCTTGGCCGGATCCCAGATACCGTTCAGGAACAGGCGGTCGAAGCCACCGAAGAAGGCGGTTTTTTCCGTAAAGGCGATCGAGTAGCCGTAGATACACCACAGCACGATGACCAGCGCGAACACCATGAACACTTGCATCAGCACCGACAGCATGTTCTTCGAGCGCACCAGGCCGCCGTAGAACAGGGCCAGGCCGGGGATGGTCATCAAAATCACCAGCAAGGTGGAAATCATCATGAAACTGGTATCGCCCTTGTTGGCGACAGGGGCGGCAGCCGGTGCGGCAGCGGCCGGGGCCGGGGCCGGGGCGGCGGCAGCGGGCGCGGCGTCAGGCACGGGCGTGACGGCGGGGGCGGCAACGGCCGTGGTCGTGGCCGCCTCCGTCTTGGCAGGGGCATCGGCAAAGCTCGGCGTGGCGACGCCAAACGCACACAGACAGGCTATCCCAGCGAGCAATTTTGTTATATTTTTACGCATCAATATTCCCCTTAGAGCGCTTCGTTGCCGGTTTCACCGGTACGGATGCGGATGACTTGTTCCAGGTTGTAGACGAAAATCTTGCCGTCGCCGATTTTACCGGTACGCGCGGCGCCTTCGATCGCTTCGATGGCCTGGTCGACAATGGCGTCATCGACGGCTGCTTCAATCTTGGTTTTTGGCAAAAAATCAACGACATACTCGGCGCCACGGTAGAGTTCCGTATGGCCTTTCTGGCGGCCGAAACCTTTGACCTCGGTGACGGTAATGCCTTGCACATTGATAGCCGACAAGGCTTCGCGTACTTCGTCCAGTTTGAACGGTTTAATGATTGCAGTAATCATTTTCATGGCAGTCTCGCTTAAAAGGTTTTGGATACGGTCAGCACGAGACCGGATTTCGCCAGATTCTTGCCATTCGGTGCCAGCGACGTGATGTTGGCCTTGACGGCGGCCAGAGCCACGGTTACCACGCCGAAATCCTTGGTCACGCCGATCTTGTAATCGTTATAGCTGAGGGAATCGTTGTGCGCGACCTTCTGGCGTCCGGCATGCAGGTTCAGCATGTAGCCATCGTGCACATCGACGTTGGCACCCACATCGAGGTAGCCGCTGTTCTTGCTGTCAGGCACGCCGAACAGATTACTGGTCGAATGCGAGTACTTGATGTAGGCCGGGCCATAGCCGAGCTGACCGTACAGTTCGAAGGTGTTCGCGTTGGTGCTCAGCCCATTCGAGGGATAGAAGTAGTACAGGCCGCCCACATCGTAGGTGAAATCCTTGCTGATCTCGCCACGTTTGCCGCCGTAGATATCCCATTCCAGGTTGGTATCGCCGCCGCCGTCCTTGATCCATTTGATGCTCGACAGCCAGGTCCCCACGTACAAACCCGTCGGATTGTGGGTATAGTCGGCGCCACCGCTGACGGCAGGGTCGAGACGGCTTTGCGACACGCCACGGTAGCGGTAGTCGCTGGTCAGCGCCACGTTGTAGCTCACCACGTTATCAGGTACGGCTTCGGCCGCAGCAGGCGCCGCCACTGCATCCTGGGCCATGGCGTTGCCGCACAAGGCGGTCATGGCCAGCGTCAACGCTGCAGCTAAAGTCATGTTCTTGGACAGATTCTTCATGGCGATTCCCTTTTATTGAACTTTTAAAGCGGTTGAGGTTTAAAATCTTGGCTGGAGATCACAAAGCGTTCATACCTTCTTTAGCAGAATACGTGCCAGCTCTCTTGCCACCTTGACAGGTGCGTTTCCGGCCATACATACCCTGCAAGCCGCTGGGCATGCGGAAATACGCTGCTGAAGCGTTGTGGATTTGCCTATTTTCGCACCAGATTAACACCGCTGTGCACCGCAATGGTGCGATGCACATGCCGCACCATAAAAGGACTGAACATGGACATGAATACCTTCTTTAACGACTTGCAAGGCAAGATCCACCAGGCCATCGAGAACTCGCCGGCCAAGGATATCGAGAAAAACGTGAAATCGATGATGACCCAGGGCTTCGCCCGCCTCGATCTCGTCACGCGCGAGGAATTAGATATTCAGGCGCAAGTGCTGGCCAAGACCCGCGCCAAGCTCGACGCACTGGAATTGCGCCTGATCGAACTGGAAACGCGTCTGAACGAGCCCAAGGCCAAGGTGTAAGGTTGTAAGGTGACGCCAGCCAGACCACGTTATTGACGGCCTTGCTGGCATAGCTCAAGCCTGACGGCGTTTCACGCGCTAGACTGAGACTGCCCGCGCCCGCGCCACAGGGGAGTTTGATGAGTCTGGCCGTCCTGAAAAGCCGCGCCCTGGCCGGCATGGAAGCGCCCGAGGTAAGTGTCGAAGTCCACCTTGCCAACGGTTTGCCTTCATTTACGATAGTCGGCCTGCCGGATACGGAAGTGAAGGAATCGCGCGACCGCGTCCGTGCCGCGCTGCAAAACTGCGGCTTTGAGATGCCGGCGCGGCGCATCACGGCCAACCTGGCGCCGGCGGACTTGCCCAAGGAATCGGGGCGCTTCGTTATGGTGCTAATATAGTGTTAGGTATTAAGATAAGCAGAATCAGCCTCATAGCTTATTGATGCATACGGTCAGTTGGAGTCAGGGGGGAGGACAGCCTCAATTCGTCAAACGATGGCAGAGGCTGGATTGCTACTACCTCCTTGTGAACAAGCAGCACGCTTGCCCAAAGGAAGGTTTGTGACATGATTCTGTTAAGCGCCACTAGCGAGTATGTGATTGCCGGACGGTCGAGGAAGGGCTTCCCAATTCTTTTGAACAGCGACATGAGTAGTTGCTCGGAAGTCAACGAATTCCTGCGCTTTTATCTACTTCGTGCCCAGATAGAGTCAAAGGGCTCCTGGGAGCCCATCAGTAGGTCGCTTTACGACTATTTTGGTTTCCTCGAGGCCCACGGACTATCGTGGAAGGATGTAAACCGTGGCGAGACCAAGAACCTATTGGCTGCTTATAGAGATTATTGCTTTGGAACAGCATCACTAGCCCGTAACACCGTTATCCTGCGCATAACGTACATCTGTGAGTTTTACAAATACGCACTGCGACAAGGTTGGCTCGACACGTTGCCCTATCAATATGAGCGGCGTCATCACGTTAATCGACCGCCTGGCTTCTTCGCACATTTGGCATCCAGCAACAATACTGCTTTAGGTATTTCCGCAGTGCCACGCCGACATCGTTCTTTGATCAAGTTTTTGTCCTTGGAACAAGCGCGCCTGCTGTTAAGGGCAGCGACCAACGTCCATCATGCGGCAATCATTCGCACCGGCCTGCTTACAGGTATGCGCCGAGCAGAGCTTGCGACCTTCCCCGCTGCGTATGTCTTCGACCCTAGGAAGTCCAAGGCCGTCGGAAACAATGTCAGCGTGACTCTTGATCCGACCGATGGCAGTGGCATGCGAACAAAAGGATCTAAACCACGAGTAATCTATATTGACCGCGAGGTGATGCGTGGACTCTATCGGTACAAGTCCCTTTATCGTGGCGAACGCTCATCATTGACATCCGACCAGCACTCCAATTTATTTCTGAATAAGGATGGCCAACCTTTCACGGACTGCGGGAAAGGTATTGAGGCCATCGTCCGCAATCTGGGTAAAAGCATTGGCATTTCTGCTTACCCTCACATCCTCCGCCATACTTACGCGACTCATACCCTCCACGCTTTACAACTGCGATCCTCCAGTGGAAAGGGCATTCAGCCACTGGTTTTCCTCCAACGACAACTGGGCCACTCGTCACTTAACACAACAATGGAATATTTTCATTTACTCGACCAGATTGCTACTGATGCAGCTCTTGCCTACGACGAAGAACTGAGTTTTTGGAAAGAGGATTGAGCAATGCCCAAGCGCAAGGTCTTTGTTCAGACAGATCTTTCAATTCCAATGATTGAGCGCGCGCTCCAGGAGCCAAGCGCGGTCATTGGTACACCAGAAATTCCTCCATCAAACACTGTGATTAAGTTCCAAAAAGGCACTCCTATGGGGCCTTTTGACTTCAGCCCATGGTATGGATGCGGAATTGACCAGATCACTTATGCGTATCAGCGTCAGATTGAGCGGTTCATGGCCAAACAGGATGCCGAATTGACCCAAACGACTGTTGCCGCATATTGCCATCAAGGCGCCAAATACCTATTGGGCTACTTGCTGCTACGCAGTACGGCGCTGAGACGAGAACTGACACTGAGGGAGATCAACCGAGATACAATCGATGGGTACTTAGGTTCATTTGACGGCGAAGACCTTGAGCTCACAACAAAGGCTTGCCGTTACAATGGAGCCAAGGCCGTCCTCAAGGCACTATGCGACAGAGGTCTGATTGAAGAGGTACGCGGAGGTGACAATGCCACCTTCCCCCCCAACCCTTTTCCCGGAAAGCATCGGAAAAACAGAGGGGCCAAACCTCTGACTACAGCGGAGCGCAAAGCATTCTCGGCAGCACTACGTGATGCAGTGGCCCCCCTGTTTCGATCAGACGTAAAAGTGACAGCCGATCTCTTAGTCTTCGCGTTGCTTGTCATAGCATTACACACAGGAAGAAACACCACGCCTCTACTAGAAATGGGACTGGACTGTCTGGTCCCCCATCCCAAGGCAAATACTTCATTTCTCGTTCTGTTCAAGCGCCGTGGCTACCTTCCGAGCAAGGTTGCAATCAGAGACGAAGAACCTTCTCCTAATCTCGACTCTGTTCCCACATTGCGACCTACTGTCGCACACTTGGTTCGAATTCTGATCGAACATGCAAAAACACTTCAAGACCTTGCGCCTAAGGAATTCAAAGGCCGGGTCTTCCTCTTCCGAATGCAAACCACCGGACATGGCAAAGGCAAGGTTGGTGATGTTTCGGCAGTAGGTGTAAAAATTTTGGGTAACGCCACTCGCAAGCTCGTCAACCGTTATGAATTGAAGAACACTGACGGAAAGCCACTGCAAATCAACGTCAGTCGGCTAAGGAAGACCTTCGTGAATCGCATTTACGAGATTCTTGATGGCGATGTGGCGGGCACTGCCGCTGCAGCAGGAGACACTGTCCGCGTAACAGACGTAAGCTATCTTCGCCCTAGCGAAAACGCTACTAAAAATTGGCGATTTCTTGGAATCGCCCTCACTCATGAGCTGCTCACTGCCACTCTAGGTGCAACTGAAAGAACACCTGTTGGCCAATGCTCTGATATACACACAGGTGAGTATGCACCGAAAAAGAATGCTGAGGTCTGCATGAGCTTCTTGAACTGCATTCGCTGTCGTAACTATGTTGTCACTGCCGACGATCTCTACCGTGTTTTCAGTTTCTACTGGCGGATCCTTGCTGAGCGCACCAAGATGAATGCCCAACGTTGGCGGCGGCAACTTTCTCACATTGTACGACTCATAGACCGCGACATTGCGGACGCAGGCATCGCTCGTGGGGCCTTTACGCGTGAAATCGTTGACCGCGAACGTGGACGTGCACGCCTAAATCCTCACCCATTCTGGCGCAATGAATCGCTGCTAGCCGAACTTGATGCCTTTACGGAGGTTTCGCCATGACGAATGCCAGTCAAGCTACAGAGGCGCCAAATGAGTTTCAATCTCAACCAGATGATGTTTTAACAACATCACCTGATGAGCGGGAAAAACTCATTATATCTATGCGTCGGATCGACGGATTCCCTAAGATAATTAGCATCTATGAAGATGACGTATGGTGGCTAACTGGAAGCCCTGCCAGCACGAGCAAGTCAGTCTGCAAGATTGACTTCTCAGCCGTACCCTCACCGCTGCGGGACGCCACTAAGGCGATAATTTATCGCTATTTAAGACGAGGCGTGCGCAATGCCCGCCGCCCCCAAGCAGCCACGGCCTCGGCCACTTTCACAGACATCAGCTACTTTCTGAATTTTGTTCACAGCTTAGGAATTTCGAAGTTACGCGACATATCTCCGATGACCTGTTCCGCATATGTACAGTTCGCGCGTACTAAACTTTGCTCCCTCGGTGGAAGGACTCGGGCTATCGATCCTTCGAACCGCACAGTTGCCACGACAACGCTATACAAACGCTTCGCTGCAGTGGAGAAGGTCTTTGAATTAAGCCATTACACTCAGGATGCTATGAGTCAGCACCCTTGGATTGATTCAAGTGCCGACGTCTTGGCCGGCGGTGGTAACAACTCGGGAGCAGGTTTAACCCCATTGATCCCGGATGACGTGTTCACTAAAATCTTCCAGCATGCGTTCGAGATTGTACAAGATGGCCCACGTCTTCTCGATCTACGAGACAATTTAGAGAGATTCGATTTAAAAACAGAAGTTACTTCCAGTTATGTTACAACCCTCAAAACCAAGTATCTGCGAGAAGCAGGGTTCCTTGGCTATCGAGAGTTCAAGAAACAACTCAGGCTAATCCGGACGGCATGTTACATCGTTGCGGCTAGCCTTAGCGGATGTCGATTCCACGAATTGGCAAATGCGAAGAAAGGCTGCTATTACAGCACCGAGGCCGATGGTGAGCGCTACTGGTGGCTTCGTACTAAGTCATCGAAAACCTATGAGGGAAAAACAGAGTGGATGGTGCCTTATGCTGTGGTCCAGGCAATATCATTACTTGAGAGGTGGTCTGAGCCATATCAAGACCAGCTAAATCAAGAGATTCAGCGTCACAAAGACGAAGATCCAACCGACATTCGAAGAGCCGAGGCCATGGATCATGTCGGATCGATATTTGTCGGTCTCGATATGCGCAACGGAAATCTTGTTCGTACCATAATAGTAGCTTCTATGAACCAAGACCTGAAGGAATTTACTGAATCCTGTGGCTTAGCTTGGCCACTTGCAACTCATCAGTTTCGGCGGAAGTTCGCGAACTATGTAGCTAGGAGTCAATTCGGAGATCTGCGCTATCTACGTGAACATTTCAAACACTGGTCACTTGATATGACCCTGAGATATGCCCTCAATGAATCGCAAGAAATGACGCTGTACTTGGAGATCCAGGACTGATCTTGCCCCCATATAACCAGACACAGCCAATCGTTTAGTTAGCGCCGCTTTCCTGAGCCCGGCGCGCCAGCTCCCTCCTGAACATGCGAGGCGATTTCCATTTCAGCGACGAATGCGGATGGACCTCGTTGAAGTGCATAAAGGCGTCTGGCAGTTGAGCCAGAACGATTTCTGCGCTGCTGCGGTCCATCAAGTTCACGTAGTCCCGTTTAAACGTGTTCACGAAGCTCTCGGCCATGCCGTTCGACTGCGGGCTGCATACCGGTGTATGCACCGGTTCAATCCCAAGTGCGCGCACCAGCGCGTGCGTTTCATGGGCTCGATAGGCGCCGCCGTTGTCGCTCAAGAATTCCAGCCTGGTCGAGCCGACGCTGGCCTGGCCGAATCTTGTCTCGACCGCTTCCACCAGCATGTCGCGCACGGGCTCGCCAGGCAGGCCACGTTCGGCCCACGCACGCCAGGCAATGATTTCTCGGTCACAGCAATCCTTCATGAACACACCGGTCACCACTTCGCCGTTGTCGCAGGCGATCTCGAAGCCGTCCGAGCACCAGCGCTGATTGGGTTCGTCCACCGCCACCGCGCCATTGTGCACGCGGCTGCTCACTGGGCGTTTCGGCGCCTTGGGTAGCAGCAGACTGTTCGCCTTCATCACGCGATAAAACCGCTTGTGATTGATTGCTGGCAAGCCCATCAAGGCGCGCGTGCGGTTGACCAGAGCGCCAGCCCGGCGGTAGCCATAGGTCGGCAGCGCTGTAATCTCGGCGCGCACGGCGTCGACCAGGATGGCGTCGGTAGGTTGGTGGAACGTCTGAGTGGTACGCCCGTCGATCCAGTCCGCGGGACGAACCAGCAGCTGGGCTACGTGTGAGCGCGCTACGCCAAGGGCAGAGCAGACCGGCTTCACTGGTCGTCCTTGCCCGACAAGGGCGAGCGCGCAATCCACTTTTTTTCGCGAGCGAACTCGACGGCCTCCTTCAGGATTTCCGCCTCCATCGTCTTCTTGCCGAGCATGCGCTGCAACTGGGCTATCTGCGCGCGTGCAGCGGCCAGTTCGCTCGCCGGTACCACCGATTCGCCAGCAGTGACCGCCGTTAGCGCGCCTTCCCGTTCGAGCTTACGCCAGTTGAACAACTGGCTTGCACCGACGCCGTGCTTGCGAGCGACCAGCGACACGTTCATGCCTGGCTCGTAAGTCTCGCGCACCAGCGCCGCTTTTTCCTCGGCAGACCAGCGCCTGCGGCGCTCCTGGCTCACCGTCACAACCTCGATTGTTTGCTTGTTCCTAGTCATATGCACAGTCCTATTCCTATCCGTAAGAATAACGCATAGGCTGTGTCTGGTGAATCAAGGGGCTATTTCAGGACGAACTCGACGACATCAAGTTTGCGACCGTTTCATCTTGGCTTGACGAACGACAGCCACTTGCCGGCGGATACGGACAGAGCCTAGTGGATTGGCGTAACCGCAGTGAACCTATTACGATATTCAAATCTAGATCTGCGATGATTCGCTCCATTGCGCAAAGCACACCGATCCGAAGTAACGGCCATGCTTGGTGTACCGCCGCAGACAACCTCTGTATCGGCAACGATCTTGAGCGTACAAGATGCGGGGATGGCTGTGACAATGCTGTCATTGGCTTAGCGCATCGACACATATATCAAGGCTTACACGACCAACTACGCGAGCTACAAGACCTAGATGAGATCGGACCTGGGGGCAAGGCCAGAGTGTCGCATGACTTGAACCGATGTATTAAAGTTCTGAGACACCTCGGCCATGATACGGAAGTTGATCATGGCGTCACGTAAGACGGCTGGGGTGCGCGAAAAGGAGTTGCGCCTGGCAGTCCACCGCATTGAACGAGGTCGCTCCCACTCCAACGCGAAGAGCCTAACTGTCTCGTCCGTTGCGCGAGAGGTAGGAGTATCTGCAGCCCTGATCCACAATCACTATCCCTCAATAGCTGAGCTAATTCGCGTTAAGCAAGGTGCTTCTAGTCGCCAGAAACGGGATGGTAAACAGTCCGAATTGCTAGTGCAAAAGGGTAAAAACTCCGAGCTACGGTGTGAACTAGATGAAATCCGCTCCCAGCTTGCAAAACTGGCGAGCATCAACGAAATGTTACTTATGGAGAACTCATCTCTCCGGGCAAGTCATGAAAACAGCAACGTCGTGAGAACTGCAAATTTTGGCAAACGTGATCATTCAGATCAGTGAGGCAGACACTTTCAGGTCACCTTTTCTGGACAATCAGGTCGCGTGCGCCTACTCGTGCAGAGCAAAGGTTGGCAACCAATGACGTCTCGGCAACAGTTCTTTAGGGAGAACGTAAACGCCAATTCTGCCCTCTTCTGGTACAGCAACGTGCCCAATGTCATTATTTGCACCTATCGCGCCGTAGTTCTGGCCGCTCACTAACAACTTAAATTTATTCCAGTGAAACAAGGGAAATGTGGGCGGATGTTACGCATTTTTCAGAAACCTTCTGCTCCCCCCAAAGCGAAAGTTACCAAGTCAAATGCGCGGTTAAGAACTCTACGGAGACGAAAAGCTGAGAATTTGGATCCATGAATCGGGGCAATGCTCAGGTAAAAGTTTGGGAACCGACACCTTGAGATAGCATTGCACTAAGGCATTCCATAATGAAATTTGAGCGCAGCTTCAATGTTTTTTAAAATAATGCTAAATTTTGAAAAATTAATATCGTCTTTATTTTTTTTTATAACATATTCAGCAAATAGATGTTTTCCATATTGCGTTGCTGGATCGAATTTATCAGTTCCACTAAAGACTTTTCCATTTAATTTCGTGCCAAGTATTTTTTTAGTAAAAAAATGCTCAATGGTTGTTTCTTTTCCACCGATTTTAGGGATGGGCACTACATATAAATTGTCTTTAATTGGGTAAAATTTTAGACTACCGTCGACATTAACGGTGCTTTCGGTTACCTTTTTAATTACGGAAAATATTTTACTCGACCCTGAATCATTATCAATTAGAATTATGACAGGGTTACGTGAATCAATTTTTTTAAATCGCGAAAATTCATTTGCATAGTTAGCGATAAAATTTCCCAGATCGCCTGTTCCACCCGCGAGATGTAAAACCCTATCTGAAGTTTTTGAATAACTAAAAAAATCTATCAAACATTCTGAAATTTTTCCGGTAGTTTTAGCAAGCATTGGATGCGCGGCCGCGAGCGAGTGCAGTGCACATCGTACATATACGTTATCGGTTTTCCCTTCACATATTATTAAAGGCCGAACGGGCCTATAAAATTGTGTAAATAGGAGAAATGCACGGTAAACACGTAAATTGCCGTCCATTTCTTTAAGTTCAATCCTAGGAATATGAGTTTCCGGAGGAATCTGTTCATTTCGTCGTCGTTCAAATAGGCGAACCGAATCAATAAAACTTAACATTCCCCTTAGCTGAGCGTCTGTACCGTCCTTAGTTTCGGTTGTCCATGCCCCAGTATCGTTACGAAAAGTCTTATTTATGGAAAAAGTGTCTTTCGTGATTAATGACGACACTTTGGCGCGAACATCACGAGAGTATTCTGACCGTATATTAACTTTAGTGTTTACAACGATTCCAGTCACGTCCTGACGACGGGTCTTGTATTGCATGCGGGTTTTCAAAGGATTAACCTGAAATCCGCATCGCACAATTTCGCGTACGACTTTTGGCGCTATCGCCCATTCAGTCGTCGTCCCAATCCTAGTTGCTATAAGCCCTGGAAATTCGCTCTCGTTTGTGGAAAACGTCAAATCATCTGCATATCGTGAATAGTGACATTTTGCCTTTGCTGCAAGTTGAACCATTGCAATGTCCAAAATGTGAGCAATTAGGTTTGAGATTACGGGGGAACTTGGGCTGCCTTGGGGTAATGTACCTTTATGACACGCAATCTGCGCTATCGTTCTGGCCATAGCCGTATTTAATCCAAACTCTCTATTTTTTTCAAAAAATTTCCAAACACGCCCGAAATTAATCGTATCAAAAAAATCTTTTAGATCGAGGTTGAATACATAACGATGTTTTCGATGCATTGCTGCATTCGTCATAATTGAATGTTTTGGTCGAAATCCGTGAGAAAGCGTATTTACAACGCCTCTATTCGCATCCGATTCAACCATACAATCATTTAAAAGGCTCGCAAGATGTTGTTGCAACCGCTTTAATTCTGGAATAGGCGCGCTGATTACCCGTGAACCACCTGAGCGTTTCTTAATAGTGAATTCTGAGTACTTGGCTGTATCCGGGACGCCATGCAATATGTAAGCAAGGCCTTTGGCTGTATAACCTAGTATATGCCCCAAGTCATGCAGTGAGGTTGCACTTTTTAGACTTGCAAGTCGGCTCATATTTTCAAAAAGATATATTGTTTGGAAGGGTACTACGGATACTCCTTGGCAGAGCGAGCGATACACGGATATTGCTACGATGACGAGGGCAATCTCCCCTTACATTACTTCCCATTGCCGCGAAGCGCGACAAAAAATCTATCCGTAGACCCATTTCAGAGGATACAGTGAAAACGTGCGCTTGGTCAATACATGCACTTCGTTATACGGAAGTATTGGAGAACTGCTCGCTGCACAATTTTCTCAATGTAGGGGAATTGTCACTCTAAGCACTTAATATTGGCACAAGCGAAATAACGTAGCTTGTGCCCACCGTTGCATGGGCTCGTAAAATAGCGAAGCTAATACCTTTCGCATGTCGATTGCATCAAGGGCAAGCGCCACGACAGCAAGCGCCAGGAAAATTCATCCGATTGAAGTAAGTATGCTCCATATAATCTTGAACTGCGGCGTCTGGCAGCCGGTTGTCGTCGTTGGCAAGTTCCGCACGGCCTTGTTGCCATTCGAGCAAGTAGTAGATATTGTTAGGCGCTCTTAGGCAGGAAGTGGATTGCCTGTATAAATGATAGTCAAAGATTTTGCACCACGGGTCATGGCAACATATAAGTCTTTTGCATCAAGACTATCGGCGTCCAAAATAATTACATGGTCATACTCTAAACCTTTCACTAACAACGTTGTACCAATGAGCTTCGTGTGACGGATTGGCCTGCCGGAGTGCCTCATATCACGCTGATAGAGATTTGCTGATTCAATAAGTGTGTCGCCTTCACCATCGATGTGCATTTTCAAAACATGCAGGAAACGGTAGAACAAGTCCCTTCTATAAGGTGAAGTTTCTGGATTCTTCATCAACTCTAGGAAGAAGGCTATCAGATTCTTCGTTTTTGGGTCACCCAGATAAAGATTAGCAGCCTTCAACATAACTGGATACTTCGTCGTTTTTATCTGATTGGCTACTTCGCCCTTTTTTGTGCCTGCTGTAAGAGCATTATTTACTCCTGTGAAACACTTCTTAGCAAAATCCAACGCATGAAGAAAGGCCACCTTGGAATTCTTGGAACTCTCAAGCTTTTTTATGATGGAATGAAGTGCCCTGCCTTCAACCTCTTCAATAGACGAGAACTTCCCGCTCAACATTCGAGCTAGTGCATGCGTCTTTTCTTTGAACCGTTGGTCGCCCCCATGAAGAGCGATAACTGAGCCATCGCTAGCAAACAACTTCATGAGTGAGGTGTGCTGTTTTTGAGGTAGGAAGTCGGGGTCAGCGTAGATACGCTTTACGCTAAATGGCACATCGTTGACCAAGTCAAGCTTCAGACCATTTTCCAGCCTCTCACGGGACTTTTTTAACCAGGCGCCAAGCAAATGCGCTCCAGCATTTTCCCATCGCCATGGTGTCTCCAGCTTTCCAAGACACTCAAAGTAAGGATAAATACTAACATCCCAGTCGACCGGCTTCTGGCCATTGTCAAAGTCAAAAATAGCCTGCATGGGATCACCGAGGACACGACAAGGCAGGATGTCGGCTAACCTACACACAAGTGTATGTTGAAGGTCGGAGCAGTCTTGATATTCGTCCACGTAGACGCCAGCATAGCTGCACAAAATAATGTGCCGTATAAACGCATTTGTGAGCAGGCCGGTGCAGGATTCATAGAGCTTGTCCCACTGCTTGCTTGATGGTGCGTCAATGTTCCAACCTGAACCCTTGGGATAAGCCAAGCAAAGTTTCAACGACCAACTCGCGATTGTGTCTATTTGATATAGGGCAGCTGGCACTTTAAGAGCGGCCATTTTGGCCTTGATTGAATTCACACCAGCGAACGTGTGCGTCAAGACCAGTTGCCGCTTACTGGCAGCCTTAACAGCCATGGCAATCAGATGGGTCTTGCCGTAACCAGCTGGGGCAATCACATATCCTTTGACCATGCAATTACCTAACGTGATTGCCAGGTCGTCAGACATTAGTCATCCATTTCCACAGCAATTCAAGCTTCAAAGCCGTGTCCTTTTTTGAAAAATCAGGATCTGCAAACGCTGGAGTTATTGTGGAGAACCACTTGTCGCCTCGGGTAATATCTTTGAACCACTCCCCCTTCTTCGCAGCTAAGCCAATGGCCGCTCGCAGTTTTACAGTGTCTTTCCAAAGCCCCATGTCCTTGTCCAAGTCCTCTTGAAACTTTGAATGAATCTGGTTGTGGACTACATAACCCAATTCTTGAGCAAGCTTTACACTGGCAAGCACGCTGGCCCATGGCAAATCTTGGAAGATCCGTTGCTCCAACGACAGCTTATCGTCCCATACGTACACGGGCACACCAAGTTTTTCCAGTTCAGCCTTATCAGCAGGGGAGAACTGATCGTCTGCATCGGCGTCGGCAAACACGCATGCTTGATAGCAGAGCGAGTGAAAAGCTTTAGCCATTGCCTTAACTTTGCTACCGCCCGCTGCATTGAGCAGGGCCACACCATGATAGGAAATGGGATCATCACCTTTCGCTAAATGGTAGTCATCAAAACCCCTTAGAAATCCAATCTCGGTGGCGCCTTCACAGACCACTACCTTCTTAGCCAGAAATGCTTCCGCGCTTGAACGAATTTTTCCTTGGACTTCGTGCTCTTTCAGGCTGTCGCTTGAGGCAGGAATAATTTTGACGACCCCAGCCTTGCTGTGGACAACATAGAGTTCACTGATGGTAAGCTCACGCAGCACAACAGGAGAATGCGTCGTCAAGAAATATTGCCCGCGCTTGTCTTCCCGCACATGCTTGATGAGGCGAGAAATTCTGTGCGGCTCCAAGCCAAACTCAACCTCATCAAACAAGGTGATGTGGCCATCGTCCAAACCTACTTGTTGAATCCCGCACAAGAGCATGCGCCGCGAACCCAAACCTAATTGACGCAGCGGTATGTCGCCGTCATGTAGGGCCAAGCCCCCTACCTTCAGGTTGATAGAATTTAAATCTAGGTGGGCTTGGTACGAGGTGTTGACCGGCACGCCAAGGAGCTTGGCTATCTTTTGCGACTTCTCGGCAGCAGCGTCAAAATTCTTAAGAGTCACGAGGCGATCGACGTCCAACGACGTGCGGGCGGTCCTGGAAGCTGTAGCTAGGAGATCGTTTAGGCTTTGGGCTTCGGTCAGTTTCGCCAGAGCCGTACCTGTTGCCCACGATAGCTGCCTCTCACTGTAAGCGCCGATCAGCCCCACGCTGACCTTGTTGCGATCTGTTTGTTTAAACGGCACGCCTTCAGGGCAGCGATCAGTGAATATGACCCACTTGGGTTCTAAGTCCTTGCCAACAGTCAGGCGAACCGTCAGTACCGCCTCTAGGTGATCCGCCTCTTCGTCAACGAGTGTCTGGGTTGCCTTATCCCAGCCGCGTTGATGATTGCCATATTTCTGCAACGAGCAGAAATCGGCGATCAAGTCACCAAAGGATACTTCAATGGCGATGGTATCCTCAGGCTTGCACTGGTGGAAATCTGCGTCAGTGAAAGTGGGATTCCATTGAGGGTAGAAGGCGTAGCGAATGGCCTCCAAGATCGTTGACTTGGAAGAGTCTCCCTTACCAATCAAGCAAAAAATATCGGTCGGTGGCAAACTCCATTCAAGCTCCTTAATGCCGCGAAAGTTCTTAATAGTTATTCTTCTAATTTTCACGCAGCGGAATCCTCAATTTTTGAAATTATCTGGCCGAACTTGGCCGGTGAGCGTAGAGGGTAACATCTTGCGTATCTGAAAAATACGCGAAATCTCACAAGCCTGAGTAGCTCCTATCTGGCGCGAATTGACAACCGAAAACGTTAACTACGAAACTACGTTGATTTATAAAGCTTTTCTTCGTATTAATAGTTAACAACACGCCGAAATGTTCGACCTGCCTATTGCCTTGGGTATCCTGGCCGCCTCGGGCCAGTTGCCGGGCGACCAATTACATCACTACGAATTCGCGGGCGAACTGTCGCTCTCTGGCCAGTTGAGGCCCATCCGCGGCGCCCTGGCCATGACCTTTGCCATGCAGCGCAGCCCGGCGGGTGCGCCACGCGCCTTCATCCTGCCGCAGGCGAATGCGGACGAGGCGGCGCTCGTCAGCGATGCCTGCATCTATCCCGCCCACAGCCTGCTCGAAGTCTGCGCGCATTTTGCCGCGCACGGCAGCCAGACCTCCCTGCAACGCCATCAGCCCATGCTGGCAGCGCACGTCTTTCCGTATCCCGACTTTGCCGATGTGCAAGGGCAGCAGCAGGCGCGGCGGGCGCTGGAAGTGGCGGCCGCAGGCGGCCATAACGTCCTATTGCTGTGGACGAATACACCAAAAATATATATTTCCCACAATAGTTACTTTTGATATAACATGATCGGCGTGAAAATCGCATGGGAACCGCACTACATCGGCCCGTTAAGCTCAAATTGAGTAGCAATAGGGGAGAGGTTTCTCTTTAGCTGTACCAAAGTACACAAACGCATAATGGCAGGTGCGCAGTGTGCCAAGGGGCCAATGACCCGCATTGGTTTTCAGTTATGAAAGGTTAGCTATGAACAGAGTCAAGACGGTATTTGTTCGTGCATATCTACGCTTAAGGTTTGGGAACTGGGAAACTGTCATTTCCCATTTCCGTTCTAGTCCTGCGGTGTAAGTAGTTGGGCAACCTCTCCCCTATTGCTGTTCAAGTTAAGCTACTTTCTTCAAGATCAATTTCACTTGCGATTCGCTTACGTTCAACGTGCTTGCGATCTTGGCTATCGTGTAACCAATGGCGCGTAGCTCTACAATCTTTGCATTGGCTACTGTGTCGGGTTTGCGGCCCTTGTAGACGCCCTTGGCCTTTGCCACTACGATGCCTTCGGCTTGACGCTGGCGGCGCGTTTCCCAGTCTTGGCGGCACTGATAGAGGGCGATTTTCAACAGCATTTCTTGCATAGCGTTCATTACGATATCTGCTACACCTTCGCCAGCTTTCGGCAGGTCGATCAAGCCGGGGACACTCACCTTAGCGCCTTTGGCCTTGATCGTTGCCATCAATGCTTCTGCCTTGTCCATTGGCAAGCGGCTGATCCTGTCGAGGTGTTCAGCAATGATAGTCTCACCCGGTTGCAGATCCGCAATCATGCGTTGCAGTTCGGGGCGGCTCTCTGTCGTGCCACTGGCCTTCTCACTGTACACGGCGGCGACGTAGAATCCAGCCGCTACCGCTTCATCAATCAATTTCTGCTGACGTGTAAGGTCTTGGCTTTCGCTGCTGACTCTCTGATAGATTCGGGCGATGCGTTGGGCGGTCATGGTATCTCTCTTTGCTTGCTTGTTAAGTCAAATAGAGTATACCCTATATGACCTATCAATACCAAGGAATTTGTGGGGTAGGAAGTCAAAATAACTGGTCTATATTGACTGTTGTATGCAGTAGTACCCTATTTGACTGTTAGCTATCGCTGGCGCTTGAATAGGCTGGAAAACAACGAGTCGCATACGTGGCAAAAAACAATAATTCCTCGTAGACAAGTATGTATGCAGCACGTATACTGAAAATTGTCAAATTTGAATTGTATTTTTGAATATCCATCTCACTAACTGCATTTTTAGCAAGGAAAAAGTACATGCGCAAGCGCGTCGCTCTATTAATCGTTTTTGCTCTTGTTGGTTGTGCTGTCAAGCCTACTATTTGGGACAAGCCTGATGGAACTCAGGCAGAGTTTGATAGGGATCAACGTGAATGCAAATACGATGTGTTGAAAAACACACAAATTTCAGACCCAGCAATGCGAACTCTTGTTGGTCAAGAGATCGATAGGTCATTGAGACAAGCTAATCTAATGACTTCCTGTATGGAAGCTCGTGGATACGTGGCGCGTAGCGCGAATGACAATGTCATTAGACGCACCATACCCCAAGACCAAGAGAGCGTCCTGAGAAGGCGAATGAGCGACGATTGATAGATAGTCACAAATCGACTATTGTCTTTTTTGAACCCTATCTTGCAGTAGGGCCATATCAGCTTCCGTTGCCGCACCTATATGCAACATGTATCCGAATGCACGTCCTAACGAACTGCTGCTATCCAGCCGAGCCATGAACATAATTTGCATTTGGGTACTGTGATATGTCCAGCTATCGGCGACAAGAGGTTTGATGCCGTATTCATTGAGCCTGTTGCATAGGGTCTGCGTGTCGTAACCTTTGCGGATACCCAGCAGGAAATAATGAAGAATGTTTTGGACAACCTTGAATTTCTTTGGTTGTTTGCTACGTGCTATTTTTTCTTGATATGCGTCGTTCATGATATGTTGTCCTTCGTGGTGGATAATTCATTGGTCTTCTCTCCTTTGTTTGGTGTTTCAATTAATGCTGTTTGTACTGCTGGCTGCTTGCCATGTTGCATATTCGCTGAACCCGTATAGATCAAGCAAACCTATTATCATTATTTCATCAAACAATCTGCCTGTGCCTGTCTTGATTCTATGATTAAGATACGAAGATATTTCTCCAGGTGAAAGCATTCTGTCCACTCCACCAATAACATATCCCTCTATCAATCTGTCTCTCGCACTCTCTACCCTGCTGGTGTTCATAGTCATTGCACCTTACGTATTTTTTTTGCTTATTAGGAATTTTGGACGTAACTCTGGCGTGACCCCTTGGCATAGACTGATGAATCTATGTTTTTGATAAGAGGTTTTCTTATTGTCACGCGCTTGGCGTCATTACTTTTTTCACGGTGAGTTAGATTTCTGGCGGCGCTACAACACCCTTTGAAGGTGTCTATTGCAGGCATTCGGGAATGCGGCGTCTGAGTAGTCGATGTGATTGGTGTAATGAAACATGGGTATTGTTACTTGATTGCGCCCATGCCTGACCTGCCGCCCCGAACCGCGCATGTGGGGCCAACTGCGAATACTCGAGCGCTTGTTGTTCTCTCTCCGGGCAGTTGGCATCGTCCAGGACTTCGACCTTCGCCCGCTTGAGCTACTGCCGCCTATCTGTCGATGCTGAAATTATTTTGTAATACATGAAAAGTGCGTTATAATAAGATACCGTACCAATTATGGCGCTGCTGCTTTTCTTTTCTAACTGCATTGTATCATCAAAGCCGGAAAATACAATAGATTTTTTGATAACTTATTGAAAATATTTGTAACGAAGTGTAACAAGATTAAACAATAGTTGCCATTAAATTAACGCAATCTACTGAGTGATATGTATTGATGTTATTTAATTAACTCAATGTAATCAACTAACTATCCCGTCCTTTGCTCGCATTTGCGGGCCTACAATCGACGCGCCGCTGCCACCGTCACTACCCCATTAACTTTCGCCGAAAACGCCTTGCAGGCCACTTAAACGACCTATTTAAGCTCATTTTTGCTCAAACAGAGGTGCACTTTTAAGTGTATAGTGTTTCAGGGCAGTGGGGGGGTATTGAAAATATGAAAATATCTATGATCTATCATTATCTATCCGATGCTCCAACTCATCCACGGAAGCTACAAGTTTATTGATTGCCTGTACTTGACTGCTGTTTATTATGTCTCTGATACGTTGAAATTCTTCACTATCAACGGCTATGCCAACATCAATACGTTTGAGCATTTCCCCTATCCTCTCATCAAGTGCGGCACCGTCACAGCGCTCTCTATTAATTACTAATTCCGTAGTAATTTCTGTGATGAGCATATCAATTGAAGATTGAATTGAGCCGTCAAAGTCTTGTGCTTTCACCTTGTCTAGCTGATCGGCTGTGAATGCCAGAGAATCAATCTTGCCGCTTGGATGGTGGATAATACCTAATACCTTCTTATCTCCCTTAGATAGAATGTAATCAGTCGTACTACTATTGCGTTCAATGGCAACATTAATCTTTAGACGCTTTAATAAGGCGTTCGCACGATAGCGGCCCTCATAGCTGGTTAGAATACCGCCTTCGTCTAACTTAGCAAAGAAATCGTCTTTATTGGTTATAGCCTCCGAGGCCAAGTCTATCAACAAGGCTTCTTTCTCTTGGCTGAGTGTACTAATAACTTGTTCGCATTCATATACCAAGTCATCAAGCGTTGCCGAATAGCGAGCCTTTAACGCGGCCTTGTATTCTGCTTGTTTCCCGCTCTCTATTGATAACCGGCCTTCAATCGCTGTTATCTGCTTGCTTATGGTGGCGCTGCTGTCCTGTATCAACGATAGGCTGTCTACCTTGGCGAGTATCTGCTTGAATACGAGTTCTGATCGGTCTAACCGTATCGCCTTAGCCGTGCATAGCCCCTTGCGTGCGTTCGCACAGTGTAGATAGGTATTTCCCTTTGGCGGCTTACCTTTGTTGACAAGATGAAGGGCTGAGAGGCACTGTAAGCAACGTGATACCCCTTGCCAAACATTGAACCGTTCTGTTTGCTTTGTGGCGCCAGCAATGTTGCGTGATGCCGTGGCTTGCTGTGCTTGGTAGAACATGTCTTCAGTTATGATGGCAGGATAATAACCCTTTATCGGATCACCTACTGGTTTGCGGTCTTTGCCGTGTCCAGTGAAAGGCTGATATTCACCAAGTACGGCACGATTTGATAGTATCTTTTGAATTGACGATGTTCCCCAACTCTTATCATTGAATGAAGGTATTAATTCAGAATTTAGCGCCTTGATAATAAGAGTCTTACCGTAACCTTTAATAGTAAGGTCAAAAATCCTACGTACTATATCAACATGTGCTTGGTTTATTATGTATGCTGGCATTGGCATTGATATGTACTTAAGCCATAATGGTGCATTGTCACCAATCGGAGTTAGATTTTCCCTTGCTTTTTCTTTCTTATTCTTCCAAGCCTTCCCAACCCTATCAGACTTAATTGCACTCGCTTCATTTGCACCGGACATTGTAGCCAATGCAATTATTAACGTTGTCCAATTGTCGTTAAGGTTTTCTTTGCTATATGCAATCCGATCTCGCAGAGTAACGATACAAATGTCTCTCCGGATGATCTCTTGAAAAATATGAAGTGCATCCATGACAGGTAGCCTGGAGAGGCGGTCTAAGTGTTCCACCAAAAGGAAGGAGCCTTTTTCGACTATACCTTCATCCACGGCGATAATGAACTGACCTAACGCACCCTCTACAAAGTTCTTTCCCTTGAATGCTGACACACCAAGATCACGAATGCTTAGTGTCGTGTCGAGCGTTAGTTTGTGCTCTGCTGCATAAGCTTGGGCGTCCATAGTCTGTCGGCGCAGCGAATCACCACTTGATTGTGCAGCGCTACTGAATCGGATGTAACTGTATGCTTTGGGTTGTGATGTGTTCATAGGTGTATTCTAACTGAGCATCCTGATGGTCGGGCCGCCGGGCGCGGGCAAGACCATGCTGGCCAGCCGTTTTCCCGGCGTGCTGCCGCCCATGAGCGACGAAGAGGCGCTGGAATCGGCCGCCGTGCATTCGCTGGGCGGCCACTTCAAGGTGGAACACTGGAAACGCCGCCCCTACCGCGCCCCGCACCAGACGGCGTCCGGCGTGGCCCTGGTGGGCGGCGGCAACGTGCCGCGCCCCGGAGAAATCTCGCTCGCGCACTGCGGCGTGCTGTTTCTCGATGAAATCGCCGAATTCCAGCGCCGGGTGCTCGATGTGCTGCGCCAGCCCATGGAATCGGGCGTGATCAACATTTCACGTGCGGCCCGTCAGGCCGAGTTTCCCGCCCGCTTCCAGCTGATCGCCGCCATGAATCCCTGCCCGTGCGGCTATCTGGGCCACGCTTCGGGACGTTGCCGCTGCACGCCGGACGCCGTGCTCCGTTATCACAGCCGCCTGTCCGGCCCGCTGCTCGACCGTATCGACCTGCAGATTGAAGTAGCCGCCATGGCGCCGACGGCGCTGGGCCGGCACGCCGGTGCCGGAGAAAGCACGCGAGCCATCGCCACGCGGGTAGCGGCAGCCTTTGCCCTGCAGCTGGCACGCCAGGGAAAGGCGAATCAGCGCCTGAGCAGCACGGAAATCGAACAGCATTGTCGCCTGGAAACGCATGGCGAACAGCTGCTGCACGGCGCCATGGCGCGATTGCACTGGTCGGCGCGTACCTATCACCGCGTACTGCGCGTGGCGCGCAGCATCGCGGACCTGGAGGCTAGCCCCGGCATCACGCAGCCGCACGTCGCCGAAGCGATCCAGTACCGGCGCGTGCTGCGTGAAATATAAGGCGGCCCGTAAGCGCCGCACGTACACGATTGCGCGCGACTGGCGGCGCTGCTACCATCTGCTGATGAAAAAACCATCACTTGCCCTCTTTCTGGCTACGCTCGCGGCCGCCGGCATCTTGTCGGCCTGCAGTCCGAAGTTCGACTGGCGCGACTACCGCAGCCCCGACGCCCAGTTCACGGCCTTGTTTCCAGGCAAACCGGCTGTGCTGACGCGCGAGATCGATCTTGATGGCAGGAAAATCAGCCTGACCATGACGGCAAGCGAGGTCGATGGCAATACCTTCGCCATCGGCAGCGCCTTGCTCGACAGCGCAGAACAGGCGCAAGCGGCCCTGCCCGCCATGCAGACTGCCTTGTTAAAAAATATCAACGGCACCGTGCGCAGCGAAAAATCGGCATCGACGGCCAGCAGCACGGCGGCCGGAACACACCAGCGCAGTTCGCTCAGCATCGAGGCCAAAGGCACGCAGCAAGGCAAGCCGGTCTTGCTGGTCGGCCGTTTTGTGGCGCAGGATAAACGGATTTTCCAGATCATCATCCTCGGTGAAGAAAGCAAGCTGTCGCGTGACACCATCGACACTTTCATGGACTCGGTGAAACTGGATTGAGACTTAACGATCGCTTAAACGGGTATTTTCACCGCAAGCAAGCTCTTGTAAATGCGTGCGTTGTCCAACAGATGGCCCTATCCGGCTTGCAAATGTGCAATCCGGGCAATCGGACGGCCTGTGCGACATTTCAAGTCGTGATATTGTTTCGACACTAACAACAAGTTTCAGAAAGCGCTTATGTTGATCTCATTCAAATCCAAATCCTCCCCTGAAGTGCTGATGTACCAGGAACATGCCCAGCGCATCCTCGACATCCTGCACAAGAACCCCACACGCGGCGTCATCACGCCAGCCGAAGCGGGCGATGCCCTGGCCCTGCTGGAAAAAGAAGTCGCGGAAAGCAAACTACATCCGGAAAATGACGTCGAACACGATGCGCATACGCCGGAAACGCTGGAAGATGGTGAAACGGGCGCCCATGCGCGCGCGCAAAAAGTGCATTTCTCGCAGCGCGCCTATCCCTTGATGGAGATGCTGCGCTCGGCCAAGGCGGAAAATGAAAGCATCACCTGGGGCATCTGATTCGATGAATGCTGCAGACGAAAAAAAACCCCGCTGATGCGGGGTTTTTTCATATAACAAGCCTGACGATAACCTACTTTCACACTGGTTGCAGCACTATCATCGGCGCAAAGTTGTTTCACGGTCCTGTTCGGGATGGGAAGGGGTGGGACCAACTTGCTATGGTCATCAGGCATAACTTTTTCAACAGCCTGCTCCCAACGGGGCAGCAAACCATCTGATCTGAGGAGGCGAATTATACCGTAGGTCAGCTTGGCGCGCAAGCGCATAAGTCTCCCCTCGGACGCCAACAGTGTTGTCGGATTACGCGCTGCGCGCTAATCCGACCTACCCGGCTTGGTTGATGTTGGCCGATGTGGGCCGATGTCGGTCGGCGTAGGCCGGCGTAGGTCGGCTTAGCGCAGCGTAAGCCGACAGCACCCGCGGCGCCCCGCAAAACCGCCAGACGAAAAAAAACCCGACCATTGCTGATCGGGTTTTTCTCAAGAAACCACAGCCAAAGGCTGTTGCTTCAAATAACAAGCCTGACGATAACCTACTTTCACACTGGTTGCAGCACTATCATCGGCGCAAAGTTGTTTCACGGTCCTGTTCGGGATGGGAAGGGGTGGGACCAACTTGCTATGGTCATCAGGCATAACTTGTACCGGCATTTGTCTCCTGTAGGACGACAAGGCCATGAATCTGGAAGAAGCAAAGATTGGGGGTAATGAATTGGTGTATCAACACACACGCAACGTTGTACCGTCTTATCCTCTGTACCTGCTAAGGTTATAGGGACAAGCCGTACGGGCAATTAGTACTGGTTAGCTTAATGCATTACTGCACTTCCACACCCAGCCTATCAACGTCCTGGTCTCGAACGACCCTTCAAAGAGCTCAAGGCTCTGGGAAATCTCATCTCAAGGCAAGTTTCCCGCTTAGATGCTTTCAGCGGTTATCTCTTCCGAACTTAGCTACCCGGCAATGCCACTGGCGTGACAACCGGTACACCAGAGGTTCGTCCACTCCGGTCCTCTCGTACTAGGAGCAGCCCCCTTCAAATTTCCAACGCCCACGGCAGATAGGGACCAAACTGTCTCACGACGTTTTAAACCCAGCTCACGTACCACTTTAAATGGCGAACAGCCATACCCTTGGGACCGGCTACAGCCCCAGGATGTGATGAGCCGACATCGAGGTGCCAAACTCCCCCGTCGATATGAACTCTTGGGAGGAATCAGCCTGTTATCCCCAGAGTACCTTTTATCCGTTGAGCGATGGCCCTTCCATACAGAACCACCGGATCACTATGTCCTACTTTCGTACCTGCTCGACTTGTCAGTCTCGCAGTTAAGCACGCTTATGCCATTGCACTATCAACACGATGTCCGACCGTATCTAGCGTACCTTCGAACTCCTCCGTTACACTTTAGGAGGAGACCGCCCCAGTCAAACTGCCTACCATGCACTGTCCCCGATCCGGATAACGGACCAAGGTTAGAACCTCAAACAAACCAGGGTGGTATTTCAAGGTTGGCTCCACGAGAACTAGCGTCCCCGCTTCAAAGCCTCCCACCTATCCTACACAGATTGGTTCAAAGTCCAATGCAAAGCTACAGTAAAGGTTCATGGGGTCTTTCCGTCTAGCCGCGGGTAGATTGCATCATCACAAACATTTCAACTTCGCTGAGTCTCGGGAGGAGACAGTGTGGCCATCGTTACGCCATTCGTGCAGGTCGGAACTTACCCGACAAGGAATTTCGCTACCTTAGGACCGTTATAGTTACGGCCGCCGTTTACTGGGACTTCAATCAAGAGCTTGCACCCCATCATTTAATCTTCCAGCACCGGGCAGGCGTCACACCCTATACGTCCACTTTCGTGTTTGCAGAGTGCTGTGTTTTTATTAAACAGTCGCAGCCACCAGTTTATTGCAACCCTTTCACCCTCATGGAGTAAACCAATCAAGCTACCGGGGCGTACCTTTTCCCGAAGTTACGGTACCAATTTGCCGAGTTCCTTCTCCCGAGTTCTCTCAAGCGCCTTAGAATACTCATCTCGCCCACCTGTGTCGGTTTGCGGTACGGTCTCGTATGACTGAAGCTTAGAGGCTTTTCTTGGAACCACTTCCGATTGCTTCGTGAATAAATTCACTCGTCCCATCCCCTTGAATCCTGCGCCCGGATTTGCCTAAGCGCCTTCTATGAGACAGAAACTGACTATTCCAACAGTCAGACAACCTTCCGCGATCCGTCCCCCCATCGCATCATACGACGGTGCAGGAATATTAACCTGCTTCCCATCAGCTACGCATCTCTGCCTCGCCTTAGGGGCCGACTCACCCTGCTCCGATGAACGTTGAACAGGAAACCTTGGGCTTACGGCGTGGAGGCTTTTCACCCCCATTATCGCTACTCATGTCAGCATTCGCACTTCTGATACCTCCAGCATCCTTTACAAGACACCTTCGCAGGCTTACAGAACGCTCTCCTACCATATATATCTGTGATAAATCACAGAACAATATCCGCAGCTTCGGTGACTGGCTTAGCCCCGTTACATCTTCCGCGCAGGACGACTCGATCAGTGAGCTATTACGCTTTCTTTAAATGATGGCTGCTTCTAAGCCAACATCCTGACTGTTTTAGCCTTCCCACTTCGTTTTCCACTTAGCCAATCTTTGGGACCTTAGCTGGCGGTCTGGGTTGTTTCCCTCTTGACGCCGGACGTTAGCACCCGACGTCTGTCTCCCAAGCTCGCACTCATCGGTATTCGGAGTTTGCAATGGTTTGGTAAGTCGCAATGACCCCCTAGCCATAACAGTGCTCTACCCCCGATGGTGATACTTGAGGCACTACCTAAATAGTTTTCGGAGAGAACCAGCTATTTCCAAGTTTGTTTAGCCTTTCACCCCTACCCACAGCTCATCCCCTAATTTTTCAACATTAGTGGGTTCGGACCTCCAGGGCGTGTTACCGCACCTTCATCCTGGCCATGAGTAGATCACTTGGTTTCGGGTCTACACCCAGCGACTGATCGCCCTATTCGGACTCGATTTCTCTACGGCTTCCCTATTCGGTTAACCTTGCCACTGAATGTAAGTCGCTGACCCATTATACAAAAGGTACGCAGTCACGGAACAAGTCCGCTCCTACTGTTTGTATGCACACGGTTTCAGGATCTATTTCACTCCCCTTCCGGGGTTCTTTTCGCCTTTCCCTCACGGTACTGGTTCACTATCGGTCGATTACGAGTATTTAGCCTTGGAGGATGGTCCCCCCATATTCAGACAGGATGTCACGTGTCCCGCCCTACTTGTCGTACGCTTAGTACCACCGGTCCGATTTCACATACGGGGCTATCACCCGCTATGGCTCCTATTTCCAGAGGATTCTGTTATCGGTCCGACTATCACGTACAGGCTCTTCCCATTTCGCTCGCCGCTACTTTGGGAATCTCGGTTGATTTCTTTTCCTGCAGCTACTTAGATGTTTCAGTTCGCCGCGTTCGCCTTGCATACCTATGTATTCAGTATGCAATACCCTAAAAGGGTGGGTTGCCCCATTCGGAAATCTGCGGATCAAAGTGTGTTTGCTCACTCCCCGCAGCTTATCGCAAGCTACTACGTCCTTCATCGCCTGTAATCGCCAAGGCATCCACCATGTGCACTTATTCGCTTGTCCCTATAACGTTAGCCTCTGATCACCGAGGTGATCAAAGAGCGCTACAGGGATAAGAAAGTACAACGTTGTTGCTTGTTTGTTGATACATACAATCATTACCCATCAAGTCGCCTCATGCATTGCTGCACGCATAGACTTGATCAATAAATAATCTTTACTTCTTCCAGATTGTTAAAGAACGAAACAGCTTTGATCGCTAAAAGATCAAACCTAAACCCAAGTCTTGATGACTGGCTTACGTTTGCACTTTCAAAGTACTTGGTGGAGGATGACGGGATCGAACCGACGACCCCCTGCTTGCAAAGCAGGTGCTCTCCCAGCTGAGCTAATCCCCCTAGGGTATTTCCAGACTACAGAAACTGGTAGGGCTGGTTGGGCTCGAACCAACGACCCCCGCGTTATCAACACGGTGCTCTAACCAGCTGAGCTACAGCCCCAAATGCTGTTCTTCTTTATTAACAGCCGATAAGTGTGAACATTTGATGCGTGAACCATTTAACTGGTTCGTGCAAACTCTAGAAAGGAGGTGATCCAGCCGCACCTTCCGATACGGCTACCTTGTTACGACTTCACCCCAGTCACGAATCCTACCGTGGTAAGCGCCCTCCTTGCGGTTAAGCTACCTACTTCTGGTAAAACCCGCTCCCATGGTGTGACGGGCGGTGTGTACAAGACCCGGGAACGTATTCACCGCGACATGCTGATCCGCGATTACTAGCGATTCCAACTTCATGCAGTCGAGTTGCAGACTACAATCCGGACTACGATACACTTTCTGCGATTAGCTCCCCCTCGCGGGTTGGCGGCGCTCTGTATGTACCATTGTATGACGTGTGAAGCCCTACCCATAAGGGCCATGAGGACTTGACGTCATCCCCACCTTCCTCCGGTTTGTCACCGGCAGTCTCATTAGAGTGCCCTTTCGTAGCAACTAATGACAAGGGTTGCGCTCGTTGCGGGACTTAACCCAACATCTCACGACACGAGCTGACGACAGCCATGCAGCACCTGTGTACTGGTTCTCTTTCGAGCACTCCCCGATCTCTCGGGGATTCCAGCCATGTCAAGGGTAGGTAAGGTTTTTCGCGTTGCATCGAATTAATCCACATCATCCACCGCTTGTGCGGGTCCCCGTCAATTCCTTTGAGTTTTAATCTTGCGACCGTACTCCCCAGGCGGTCTACTTCACGCGTTAGCTGCGTTACCAAGTCAATTAAGACCCGACAACTAGTAGACATCGTTTAGGGCGTGGACTACCAGGGTATCTAATCCTGTTTGCTCCCCACGCTTTCGTGCATGAGCGTCAATCTTGACCCAGGGGGCTGCCTTCGCCATCGGTGTTCCTCCACATATCTACGCATTTCACTGCTACACGTGGAATTCTACCCCCCTCTGCCAGATTCTAGCCTTGCAGTCTCCAATGCAATTCCCAGGTTGAGCCCGGGGATTTCACATCAGACTTACAAAACCGCCTGCGCACGCTTTACGCCCAGTAATTCCGATTAACGCTTGCACCCTACGTATTACCGCGGCTGCTGGCACGTAGTTAGCCGGTGCTTATTCTTCAGGTACCGTCATTAGCAAGAGATATTAGCTCTCACCGTTTCTTCCCTGACAAAAGAGCTTTACAACCCGAAGGCCTTCTTCACTCACGCGGCATTGCTGGATCAGGCTTTCGCCCATTGTCCAAAATTCCCCACTGCTGCCTCCCGTAGGAGTCTGGACCGTGTCTCAGTTCCAGTGTGGCTGGTCGTCCTCTCAGACCAGCTACTGATCGATGCCTTGGTAGGCTTTTACCCTACCAACTAGCTAATCAGATATCGGCCGCTCCACGAGCATGAGGTCTTGCGATCCCCCACTTTCATCCGTAGATCGTATGCGGTATTAGCGTAACTTTCGCTACGTTATCCCCCACTCCAGGGTACGTTCCGATATATTACTCACCCGTTCGCCACTCGCCACCAGAGCAAGCTCCGTGCTGCCGTTCGACTTGCATGTGTAAGGCATGCCGCCAGCGTTCAATCTGAGCCAGGATCAAACTCTTCAGTTTAATCTCTGTTACTTTGCCATTTTATTGGCACCGTCATTGCTGACGGGTCGCTCACTCAAAAAACTGACAGGCTACTTCCGAAGAAGTATCCTATTTCATTATTTCTTGTGAACATTTGATATTTTAAGTTTTACAGCGATCCGAAGATCACTGCTGCACTGACATCAAATGCCCACACTTATCGACTGTTAATTTTTAAAGAACTGTATTCGATTACTGCTTTCGCGCTATTGACAAAGCGTTGTGTTTGTCAGCTGCGAAGAAGGAAGAGTATGAAGCGTTTCGGCTAATTCGTCAACCTTCTTTTTTACTACCCAGCCCCGGAAGGCCGCCCCTTTTGTGCCGCAAACTAGTGCGTCTCATCGGGGAGGCGAATCATATCAAAGACCGTCGAAGTTTGGCAAGCGCTTTTCCAGGAAAGCGTGCATGCCTTCTTTTTGTGCAGGCGTACCGAAGGCGGCCTGGAACAAGCGGCGCTCGTAGGCGACGCCATCGGTCAAGGTCGTTTCAAAGGCGCGGTTGACGCAATCCTTGATCATCATGGCCACCGAGGTCGGCATGGCGGCGATGGTCTTGGCAGCAGCCAGGGTTTCTTCCAGCAATTTATCGGTCGGCACCACGCGCGACACCAGGCCGATGCGTTCCGCCTCGGCGGCATCGATGGTGCGTGCCGTCAGCAGCAGATCCATGGCCTTGGCCTTGCCGATGGCGCGCGGCAGGCGCTGCGTACCGCCCGCGCCCGGCGTGACGCCAACCTTGATTTCCGGCTGGCCGAATTTGGCGCTGTCGGCGGCAATCAGGAAATCGCACATCATGGCCAGTTCGCAGCCGCCACCGAGCGCATAGCCGGCCACCGCGCCCACCACCGGTTTGCGCACGCGCAAGATATGCTCCCAGTTGCGGCTGATGTAACCCTGGGTAAAGGTGTCGGGATACGTGTAATCAGCCATGGCGGCGATGTCAGCGCCGGCGGCAAAGGCTTTTTCGCTACCCGTGAGCACGATGCAGCCGATATTCTCGTCCGCGTCGAATTTCAGCAAGGCGTGGCCCAGCTCATTCATCATGTTGTCGTTCAAGGCATTCAAGGCCTTGGGACGGTTCAGGCGGATGACCGCCACTTTGTCCTGGATGTCGATGATCAGGTCTTCGTATTGCATAGTGTCTCCTCTCGATGAACGGTGCAACGATTGTAGCGGCTAACGGCAGCGGCGCGGCAGGTGCGCTGCTATTATTGTGAGTCCGATCACCTTTATCGAGCAGCGTATTTTCTCCTCCTTCTTCCAGTACTGCACCCGCTATCTGCGCGGCGACGGCAGCGACGCCAGCGTCAATTTCCGCCGCCTGTGGTTCAGCAACGGCCTCAATTGCTTCGGCGCCCAGATCACTTCACTGGCCCTGCCCCTTTGCGCGGTACTGCTGCTGCATGCGACGCCGGAACAGATGGGTGTACTGGTCGCGCTACAGGCGCTGCCGTTCGCCCTGTTCGGTTTGCCTGTCGGCGTGCTGCTGGACCGGCGCAGCAAGCACCCGATCATGCTGTTCAGCGAAAGCATGTCCGGCCTGGCCCTGGCCAGCGTGGCCGTGGCCTACTGGTGCGGCGTGCTGTCGATGCCATGGTTATATATAGTGGGATTCATCATCGGCACGGGCTTCGTCGTCGGCGGCGGCGCCGAACAGGTGTTTCTGACTTTCCTCGTGGGCCGCGATGGCTTGATCGATGCGCAGTCGAAATTTGCCGCCACCGAATCGGCTTCGCGCCTGATCGGCCCCGGCCTGGCCGGCGTGCTGGTGCAAATGCTGTCGGCGCCCGTCGCCATCCTGTGCACGGCTTGCGGCTATCTGGTTTCCGTCTTCAATCTGCGCGCCATGAGCGTGCGCGACCCACGGCCGGCCCCCTCTGACAAGCACGCCTTGCGCGACATCGCCGACGGCTTGCTGTTCGTCTGGCGCGAGCCGCTGCTGCGCGCGCTTGCCTGGGGCGCCGGCATCTGGCACTTCCTGTTTTACGCCAGCATGGCCTTGACGGTGCTGTTCGCCACACGCGACCTGGGCATGAGCCCTGGCGTGCTGGGCATGACGCAGATGCTCGGCGGCGCCGGCGTCTTGCTCAGCGCCTTCATCGTCAAGCCGCTGACGAAGCGCTACGGCGCTGGCCGCACCATCCTGATCGGCCTGGCTTCGACCTCGCTCTGCTTTGCCCTGACGCCAACGATTCCCGCCGCGCTGTTCGGCAGCGCGGCGGCCAGCGCCGTCGCCTATGCCATATTGATGTTCTTTTTCGATTGCGGCGTGATGCTGTTCTTTATTCCCTACCTGGGCTTGCGCCAGAAAGTCACGCCCGATCCCATGCTGGGCCGCATGACATCGACCATGCGCTTCCTGACGGTGGCGACGGCGCCGCTGGGCGCGCTGGCCGCCGGCTGGGTAGCGGAACATTTTGGCGTGCGCAATGGCCTGGCCTGCATCGCGGCAGGCAGCATTGCGTTGACGGTCGCCATGGTGTGGGGCACACCGCTGCGTGGCGTGCGCACCTGAAGCGAGGAACGGGCATACACTGATGAAAGATTGCCTTGGCGACACTATTCATGCCAAAGCATGTGAGGTTTGATTTACATCAAGGTTTTAATTGATGTAAATCCATAAGCTGTCTTACATCACTTGAGGAGCACGCCATGTTTAACACCATCTTATTTCCCACCGACGGCTCGCCGTTGTCCGACAAAGCCGCCGAGACCGCCCTCGCCTTCGCCCAATTGAACAAGGCCAAGCTGGTCGCCATCAGCGTGGTGCAGCCTTTCCCGTTCTCGCCGATGGCCGACGGCGGCATCGTGCTCGACGCCAGCCTGTATGAACAGCAGATGCAGGAAGCTTCGCAACGCGCCATCGACAAGATCGGCGAAGCGGCGCGCGCCGCCGGCGTGCCTTTCGAAGGCGTGGTGGCAGTGTCACCGAGCCCGCACGACGAAATCGTCAATGCGGCGCAAACCTATCATTGCGACATCATCCTGATGGCCTCGCATGGCCGCAAGGGCTTGAACAAGCTGTTCGTGGGCAGCGAAACGCAAAAAGTGCTGGCGCATACTCACTTGCCAGTGATGGTCTTGCGCTAAGTCACACCACGAACTGCCCGGCGCCGCGAGAAACTCAGCGCGCCGGCGCCTGCTTCGGCAACAACACCCACACGGCGCCGCTCTGCTTCATGCGGCCCGCATTCTCGGCCGCTTCCGCGCCAAAACCAAAGAAGTAATCGACACGGATCGGCCCGCGAATGGCGCCGCCCGTATCCTGCGCCATCACCAGGCGCTGCATGGGAATCTCGCTATTGGCTTGCGTGGTGGACAAAAACACGGGCGCGCCCAGCGGCAGGAAGCGCGAATCGACGGCCACCGAGCGCTGCGGCGTCAACGGCACGCCCAGCGCGCCCTTCGGCCCCACTTTCGGATCGGGCAAACGCTCTTCCTTGAAGAAGACATAGCTGGGGTTAGCGTTGAACAATTCATCCTTGCGCGTCGGGTGGCCGGCGATCCACGCCTTGATGCCTTGCGCGGACGCCTGGCTCAGGGTCAGCTCGCCCTTGTCGACCAGGTAGCGGCCAATCGACTTGTAGGGGTGGCCGTTTTGATCCGCATATGCCACGCGCACGGTTTCCTGCGTATCGGTCAGCTGCACGCGCCCGGAACCCTGCACTTGCAGGAAGAACGCCTCGACTTCGTCATCCACCCACAGCAATTCCTTGCCCGTGACGGACGTGGCGCGCTCGATGTCGGCACGGGTCGCGTACGGGATCACCTTCTTGCCGACCAGCTTGCCCCGCAGGCGCATGTTCTTCAGTTCCGGATACACGCCGGCCAAGTCGACCGAGACCAGGTCGTCAGGCACCTTGTACAGCGGCGTCTGGTATGGACCGCCGCGCTTGCGCGCGCCGTGCAGCAGCGGCTCGTAGTAGCCGGTGACGAGGCCCGTGCTGGCACCATCGGCCGTAATGACTTGATTGGGCACAAAGAAGGTCTCGAAGAACAGACGGATGGCCTTGTCGCTGTCGGCATTCACCTGGCGCGCGATCGTGCACGATTCCTTCCAGTCCGGACGCTTGACCAGCACGCCGCACGAAGCCATGAAGGCTGGCCAGGCGGCGCGCATGTCGTCGCGGGCCCAGCCAGGCAAGGCGGCGAACTTGGCGGGCACAAAGGTGGGCGCTGCCACATCCGCGGCATCCTTGGCGTCGGCCGGCTTGGCGGGCACGGGCCTGACGACGGTCGGCGCGATGGGCGGCGCCTTGCCGCCGGCGGCGGCCGGTGGCGCCGATGGCGTGGTACAGGCGGACAGCGCGAGCGCGACGGCGCCGATGGAAACGGGTAGACTACCGCGTGTCAACAGACGGCGGGTAAATACTAAGCTGCGGGTAAATAACATAGGGGTGCGTATGTGGATCTTGATGATAGAGGCGCTGGTGGCGTTCTTCTTGCTGGCATTTATAGTCTGGTGGACCATGTATTCGGGTAAAAAACCCGCGCCACCGGCACGCCAGCAACTCAGCGAAGAACAGGACAGCACCGAAAAACTGAAATAAGGGGCCAAGCCCCCCGGCGTTGCGTCAATGCAGGGTGCGCGGCACCGACAGCACGAACTCGGGAATCAAAGCTTCGAACTGATGGCCGTCTTCTGCCACGCAAAAGTATTCGCCGCGCATCGAGCCTTGCGGCGTGCCCAGCATGGTGCCGCTCGTGTATTCGAACTGCTCGCCCGGCTGCAGCAGCGGCTGGTGGCCGACGGCGCCCAGACCGCGCACCTCTTCCACCTTGTTGTTCGCATCCGTAATAAGCCAGTGGCGCGAAATCAGTTGCGCGCCAGCCGTGCCCGTATTGACGACGCGGATCGTGTAACTGAACACGTGCCGCCCCTGGTCCGGTGCCGATTGTTCGGGCAGATATTGCGTCTTGACCGTTACCGTAAATTCATAAGTCGCCATCGTCATTCCTATTCAGACATTGCCAGTCGTATTAGTCGTATTGTGTGTCGCGCGCGACGCATTGACCATCACGCGATGCGTATTCTGTGTTTCACGGTCCTTCAATGAAGCATGGTACCGGCGTCAAGCGTAAAATAGCGCATCTTCGCATTTTCTACTCTCAGCCTTTAGCCACCATGACAACATTCCGTATCGCTCCCAGCATCCTGTCCGCCGACTTTGCCCGCCTCGGCGAGGAAGTGCGCAACGTCGTTACCGCCGGCGCCGACATCATCCACTTCGACGTGATGGATAACCATTATGTGCCGAACCTGACCATCGGCCCGCTGGTGTGCGAAGCAATCCGCCCGCACGTGCAAGTGCCCATCGACGTGCATCTGATGGTCAAGCCTGTCGATCGCATTATCCCGGATTTCGCCAAGGCTGGCGCGAACATCATCACCTTTCACCCGGAAGCGTCGGATCACGTCGACCGTTCCTTGCAGCTGATCCGCGACAATGGCTGCAAATCGGGCCTGGTCTTCAACCCGGGCACGCCGCTGCACTACCTGGAACACGTGATGGACAAGATCGACATCATCCTGATCATGTCGGTCAACCCGGGCTTCGGCGGCCAGTCCTTCATTCCGCAGGCGCTGAAGAAGATCGCCGAAGCGCGCCGCATGATCGACGAATCGGGCCGTGACATCATGCTGGAAGTCGATGGCGGCATCAAGATCGACAACATCGCCGCAGCAGCAGCAGCAGGCGCCGACACCTTCGTCGCCGGCTCGGCCATCTTCGGCAAGCCCGACTACAAGGCCGTCATCGACGCCATGCGCGCCGAGCTGGCATCCGTCAAGGGCGCCTGATGCAAGCGGGCACGGTGAAAGACCACGTACTGGCCGGCGTGCGCGCCGCCATCATCGACCTCGATGGCACGATGCTCGACACCGTGCCCGATTTTCATGTCGCCATCAACGGCATGCGCGCCGAACTGGATTTGCCCCCAATCAGCGCCGAGGCCATCAAGCGGATGGTGGGCAAGGGCTCGGAAAACCTGATCCGCACCGTGCTGGCGCTCGACTTCGACGCGGCCGGCGTGGAACAGCATTTCGAGCAGGCGATGGACGGTTACCAGCGCCACTACCTGGCCATCAACGGCCAGTTCAGCACCCTGTATCCGGACGTGGAAGCGGGGCTGGCGGCCATGAAGGCGGCGGGCCTGCGCCTGGCCTGCGTCACCAACAAGCCGATCGCCTTTGCCCTGCCCCTGCTGAAACTGAAAAACCTCGACCAGTATTTCGAGATCGTCTACGGCGGCGATTCGCTGCCAAGGAAGAAACCGGATCCGCTGCCGCTGCTGCAAGTGTGCGTGGACTTCGACCTGGCGCCCGCCAAAGTGGTGGCCATCGGCGACTCCTCGAATGACGCGCAAGCGGCCAGGGCTGCGGCTTGCCCCGTATTGACGGTACCGTATGGCTACAATCACGGACACTCTATACACGATACCGATTCCGATGGTATAGTAAAGACACTGCTCGAAGCAGCACGTTTTATTGGCATGCAAAACTAAGCGGCATACTGACCAAACCCAACACCATATCGTGAACACGTTTCTCATCAAAAAACACAATGTCACCCAAACCGGCTCGATTGAGGCCTGGCTTTGGCGACGCTGGCAATCCTGGCAGGCCTAAGGGCCGAGCCGTTACGATTGCTGCCGGCTGCATACGCGTCCTTTGCGCCTCTTGCGCAAGTTCCATGTACCGGCAAGTTTTTTGATAACCCACCGCAGGGTTTGTGCACTATGCACACTCATACCCTGACGGCATGGAGAGAAACATGACCGAACTCGAATTCAAATCGCTGGGCCAGCAAGGCTACAACCGCATCCCCCTGATCGCGGAAGCGTTCGCCGACCTGGAAACCCCGCTCACCCTGTACCTGAAACTGGCACAGGCCCAACACGGCGGCAAGAACACCTTCCTGCTCGAATCCGTCGTCGGCGGCGAACGCTTCGGCCGCTACTCCTTCATCGGCTTGCCCGCCACGACCGTGTTGCGCAGCTACGGCAGACGCACCGAAATCGTCAAGAACGGCAGCGTGATCGAAGAACACGAAGGCAATCCGCTCGACTTCATCGAACAATTCCAGTCGCGCTTCAAGGTCGCCCTGCGCCCCGGCATGCCGCGCTTCTGCGGCGGCCTGGCCGGCTACTTCGGCTACGACACCGTGCGCCACATCGAGAAAAAGCTGGCCGGCGGCGCGCCGAAAGATGACTTGAAGCTGCCCGACATCCAGCTGATGGTGACGGAAGAACTGGCCGTCATCGACAACCTGTCCGGTAAACTCTACCTGATCGTCTACGCCGACACGACGCAGCCCGAATCGTTTTCGAAAGCACAGCAGCGCCTGAAGGACTTGCGCATGATGCTGCGCCGCGGTGTCGATGCGCCCGTCACCAGCGCTTCCGTGCGCACGGAAACCATCCGCGATTTTTCCAAGGAAGACTACCTGAAGGCGGTCGCCAAGGCGCATGAATATGTGATGGCGGGCGACCTGATGCAGGTGCAGATCGGCCAGCGCATCCGCAAGCCATATGTCGATTCGCCGCTGACCCTGTACCGCGCCTTGCGTTCGCTCAATCCATCGCCGTATATGTACTTCTATAATTTCGGCGACATGCAGATCATCGGCGCCTCGCCCGAGATTTTGGTGCGCAACGAAACGACGGCCGATGGCGGCAAGAAAGTCACCTTGCGCCCGATCGCCGGCACGCGTCCGCGCGGCGCCACGCCCGAGCGTGACGCCGAGCTGTCGGCCGAGCTGCTGGCCGATCCGAAAGAGATCGCCGAGCACGTGATGCTGATCGACCTGGCGCGCAACGACATCGGCCGCATCGCGGAAACGGGCAGCGTGCAAGTCACCGACCGCATGGTCATCGAAAAGTATTCGCATGTGCAGCACATCGTCTCGAACGTGGAAGGCACCCTCAAGGAGGGCCTGTCGAACCTGGACGTGCTGCGCGCGACCTTCCCCGCCGGCACCCTGACGGGCGCGCCGAAAGTGCGCGCCATGGAAGTGATCGACGAACTGGAAATCACCAAGCGCGGCATCTATGGCGGCGCCTGCGGCTACCTGTCGTTTGGCGGCGAAATGGACGTGGCGATCGCCATCCGCACGGGCGTGGTCAAGGACGGCATGCTGTATGTGCAGGCCGCGGCCGGCATCGTGGCCGACTCCATCCCCGAAATGGAATGGCAGGAAACTGAAAACAAGGCGCGCGCCGTACTGCGTGCCGCCGAACAAGTGCAAGATGGCCTGGATGGAGGGTTTTAAGATGCTGCTAATGATCGACAACTACGACTCCTTCACCTACAACATCGTGCAGTATTTCGGTGAACTGGGCGAAGACGTGCGGGTCTACCGCAACGATGAAATCACGATCGCACAGATCGAGGCGCTGAACCCGGACCGCATCTGCATCTCGCCCGGCCCGAAAGCGCCGGCACAGGCGGGCATTTCGGTGGAAGTACTGAAACACTTCGCCGGCAAGAAGCCGATACTGGGCGTATGCCTGGGCCACCAGGCCATCGGCGATGCGTTTGGCGGCAAGGTCATCCGCGCCAAGCAGGTCATGCATGGCAAAACTTCCCTCATCGCGCATACGGGCGTGGGCGTCTTCAAGGACATTCCCAGCCCCTTCACAGTGATCCGCTACCACTCTTTGGCGATCGAACGCGCCTCGCTGCCTTCCTGTCTGGAAGTGACGGCGTGGACGGACGACGGCGAAATCATGGGCGTGCGCCACCGGGAATACGATATCGAGGGCGTGCAATTCCACCCTGAATCGATCCTCTCGGAGCACGGCCACGCCCTGCTGAAGAATTTCCTCGAGCGCTGATTCCATGCGCACGCCCCGGCGTGCCATCAGTGTCCTCCTGCGCCATCATTGAAGAAGGAAGCATCATGCCGATCACCCCACAAGAAGCTCTGCTGCGCTGCATCGAACACCGCGAAATCTTTCACGACGAAATGCTGTACCTGTTCCGCCAGATCATGTCCGGCGAAATGTCGCCCACCATGATCGCGGCCCTCACCATGGGCTTGCGCGTGAAAAAGGAAACCATCGGCGAAATCGCCGCCGCCGCGCAAGTGATGCGCGAGTTTTCCACCAAGGTGCCCATGGCCGACACCACCAACCTGCTCGACATCGTCGGCACGGGCGGCGACGGCGCGCACACGTTCAATATTTCCACCGCCTCGATGTTCGTGGCGGCGGCGGCCGGCGCGCGCGTGGCCAAGCATGGCGGGCGCAGCGTGTCGTCCTCGTCCGGCAGCGCCGACGTACTCGATTCCTTGGGCGTCAACATCAACCTGCAGCCCGAGCAGATCGCCCAGTCGATCGCGCAAACGGGCATCGGCTTCATGTATGCGCCGAACCACCACGCGGCCATGAAGCATGCGGCGCCCGTGCGCAAAGAGCTGGGCGTGCGCACGATCTTCAATATCCTCGGTCCGCTGACCAATCCCGCCGGCGCGCCGAACATCCTGATGGGCGTGTTCCACGCCGACCTGGTCGGCATCCAGGTGCGTGTGCTGCAGCGCCTGGGCGCACAGCATGCGATCGTCGTGTATGGCCGCGACAATATGGATGAAGTGTCGCTGGGCGCGGCCACCATGGTGGGCGAATTGATCAACGGCGAGATCCGCGAATATGAAATCCATCCCGAAGACTTCGGCATGTCGATGATCGCCAGCCGCAATCTGAAGGTGGCCGATTCCATCGAATCGAAAGCGAAGATGATGGAAGCGCTGCGCGGCGAGCCTGGTGCCGCCGCCGACATCGTGGCTCTGAATGCGGGCACGGCGTTGTACGCGGCCGGCGTGGCCAGCTCGATCGAAGACGGCCTGGCGCGTGCGCGCACCGCCGTCAGTTCGGGCGCCGCGCTGGCGAAACTCGACCAATTCGTGCGCGTGACGCAGCAGCTGGGTACCCCGCCGCAAGCGTAAGCTCTCCGCCCTCCTTGATAGAATAGCGACCATCATGTCCGACATACTCGATAAAATCCTGGCCGTGAAAGCCGATGAAGTGGCCAAGGCCAAAGCCCGCCGCAGCCTGGCCAGCCTGCGCGGCGACGTGGAAAGCGACAGCGCCCTGCGTGCCGGCCTGCGCGGCTTTGAAGCGAGCCTGCGCCAGCACATCGCCGCCGGCAAGCCCGGCATCATCGCCGAAGTCAAAAAGGCGTCACCGTCGAAAGGCGTGATCCGCGCCGACTTCCGTCCGGCAGACATCGCCGCCAGCTATGCGGCGCATGGCGCGGCCTGCCTGTCCGTGCTGACGGACGAACAGTTCTTCCAGGGATCCGTGGATTATCTGCAGCAGGCGCGCGCCGCCTGCGCCATTCCCGTGCTGCGCAAGGATTTCATGGTCGACATGTACCAGATCTATGAAGCGCGCGCCATGGGCGCCGACTGCATCCTCCTGATCGTCGCGGCGCTCGACCATGGCCTGATGGCCGAGATGGAAGCGTGCGCCCACGAACTGGGCATGGGCGTGCTGATCGAAAGCCACGACGGCGAAGAACTGACGGCGGCATTGAAACTCAAGAGTGCGCTGATCGGCATCAACAACCGCAACCTGCGCACGTTCGAGACGTCGCTCGACACGACCATCAATCTCTTGCCGCGCATCCCGCAGGACAAATTGATCATCACTGAATCGGGCATCCACAGCACGGCCGACGTGCAACGCATGCGCGATGCGCACATCCACAGCTTCCTCGTGGGCGAAGCGTTCATGCGCGCACCGGACCCCGGCGTGGAGCTGGAACGCCTGTTCAGTTAAACCATGGTAGGCTGGCAGCCATGAGACACGCGATCACCGTCCTTGCCACTGCTGCCCTGCTGTCGGCTTGCCAGACTGCGCCCCCGCCAACCGCGCCCACGCCCACGCCCCCTCGCACGCCGGCCGCGATACAGCTTGCCGCCAGCATCGACGTCTACAAGTCGCTGGTGGCGCAGCAGATCATGGCGGCCAACGCAGAATACACGTTCAGCGGGCGCCTGCCGCCCATGCTGCCGGCCATCGTCGTGCTCGACCTGAGCGTGGGTCCCGATGGCGAACTGAAAAGCGTGCACGTGCACCGTTCGCGCGACAGCGAAGCATCGGCCGCCGCGCTGGCCGCCGTGCGGCGCGTGCAGGTCCTCTTTCCGCCGGCCGCACACCTGATGCGCCGCCACGCCCGCACCTTCGATTTTTCCGAAACTTTCCTCTTCAACGACCAGTACCGCTTCCAGCTGCGGACATTGTCCGGTCCTCAGTAAACGCACAAGCATCGAGTTCGATGCGGTCGCGTCCCCGCTCCTTGGCCAGGTACAGGGCCGCATCGGCGCGCGACAGCAACTGTTCCAGCCCTTCCACCACCGATGCCTGGCAAGCGACGCCGATGCTGACCGTACACGGTGGCAGCCCCGCATGACTGGGCTCGCGCAGCAAGGCGCGGATGCGTTCGGCCACGCCCAGCGCGTTATGCACCGGCATATCCGGCATCAGCACGACGAACTCCTCGCCGCCGAAACGCGCCACGCAATCCGATTCGCGCAGGGCGCCTTTGATAACGGCGGCCACATGCGCCAGCACCTGGTCGCCCACCGCGTGACCGTGGCGGTCATTGATCAATTTGAAGTAATCGAGGTCGATGCTGAGCAGTGTCAGCGGCAAACGGCGGCGCCGCAGATTGCCGATTTCGCGCGCATAGGCGTCGCCAAAGCCGCGCCGGTTCAGCACCTGCGTCAGCGGATCATGGGTCGAGCGGCGCTCCAGTATCTGCTGCAGGCGCCGGGTCGCCACCGTCATGAAGCCTACCGTCAGCAGCAGCGCCATGAAATTGGCAACCGCCAGATAGATGCCGGCCGGCGTGCCTGCCACCGTCAGGTTCACGCTGGCGCCGCCATGCAGCAAGGCCGACACGCCGCGCACCAGCACCACGACCGCTTGCATCAGCATCAGCGCGCCAAAGAAAAAACTCGAGAAATGGCGCTCGCCATGGCGCCATACCAGTTGCACCTGGCGCGCATAAAACAGGAAGACCAGCAGGGAGAATACCGCCACGCGCGCCGAGAAGTCGGGGTGCGCCAGCAGCCACCAGCAATTGCCGGCGATGGCCAGGACAAGTATCAGCAGATAGGCACGGCGGCTGGGCGCCAGGCCAAAGAACTTCTCCGTGCCCAGCATCGACAGGCCGATGCCGGCCACCAGCGCCGCATTGGCCGCGATTATGGACAATGCCGGCGGCAGCACTTCGCGGGTGCCGAACAGCAGGGACGCGCACACCAGCAGCAGCAAACCGGCCGCCCAATGTCCGAGGCCATGCACCTCGCGCCGGAAACTGCGATACACCGAGAACATGACGATGCTCATCGCCCCGCACATCAGGGTCGTCATCAGCATAATCGTTCGAGGATCGAGGGTTTGCACGTTGGGCGCGGTCGAAAAGAATCAGTTCGGCAATTTTAGTTTAGTTAAAGAAAAATTAGTTCATTTGCAGTAAATATGATGGCAATACGCCAATTTCAGGGGAGGCGTTACATTGAGACATTGCTGCCTGAAATAGAAAACCGGCCAGTGACGGCCGGTTTCTGTCTTACTGCACGATAAACAGCATCATGCCGCGCTAGGACGCTTCGGCCCCGTGGCTTTCTTTGGGGCCGGCAGCAGGGTCAAGCTGACACCCGGCACGCGGTCGCCCTGCAGCACGGCGGTGAATGTCATCAGCTCGTCGCGGCGGAAGGCGTGAATGGCCACCTTGGCGCCGACGGCGTAACGGCCCAGCAAGGTGTCCAGGTTCGCCGGGTTGCCCGTCACGCGCAAGCCATCGACGGCCACCAGCACGTCGCCCGCCGACAGGCCAGCCACGTGGGCGGCGCCGCCCTGGTGCACCTGCGCCAATCTGGCGTCGTTGCCGTCGCGGCCCAGGTTGACGTCCAGGCTGGCTTTTTCCGCCTTGCGCGCGTCGCTGTATTTCACGCCGAACGGCGCCAGCAGGCGCGCCAGCGGCACGTCGTCCGTGCCGCGGATGTAGCGCTCGAAGAACGGTTTCATGCGCGTGCCGGAGACCTCGTCGAACAGGGCTTCGACTTCGGCCGGCGTCACGCCGCGCGCTTTCCCCTTGTAGAAATCGCGGCCGTAGCGCTGCCACAGCGCCTGCATCACGTCGTCCAGCGATTTTGCGCCATTCGTCTTGCTGCGCAAAGTCAAATCGAAAGCCAGCGCGATCAGCGAACCCTTGGTGTAGTAGCTGACGATGGCGTTCGGCGCGTTTTCATCCTGGCGGTAGTACTTGCCCCAGGCGTCGAAGCTCGAGTCGGCCACGCTTTGCTTGGTGCGGCCGCTGCCGCGCAAGACGCTGTTGACGGTTTTTCCAAGCAGTTTGAAATAGGCCGCCTCGTCGATCAGGCCCGCGCGCACCAGCATCAGGTCGTCGTAATAGCTGGTGAAACCCTCGAACAGCCACAGCAGCGGCGAATAGCTTTCCGCCTGCAGGTTGTACGGCGCGAAGGCGGCCGGCTTGATGCGCTTGACGTTCCAGGTGTGGAAGTACTCGTGGCTGCACAGGCCCAGGAATTTCAGGTAGCCGTCGCCGATCTCCGTGCTGTTGGAGGCCGTCGTCGGCAGGTCGGCGCGCGCGCAGATCAGCGCCGTCGAGGCGCGGTGTTCGAGGCCGCCGTAACCATCGCCGACGGCCATGGCCATGAACACATAGCGGTCCATCGGCGCTTTTTTTGTCTTCGGCTCGAAGAAGGCGATCTGCGTTTCGCAGATGGCTTTCAGGTCGCGGCACAAACGCGGCAAGTCCAGGTTCGGCACCTTGCCCGTGACGACGATATCGTGCGGCACGCCATATGCGGTGAAGGTGGCCAGCGCGAAGTCGCCCATTTCCACCGGATGGTCGATCAGCTCATCGTAGTTGGCCGCCTGGTAGCTGCCGAAGCCGTAGCGCTTGGCCTTCAGTTCCGGCAGGGTGGTGGCGACTCGCCAGGTCTTGCAGGCCGCATCCTTGGGCTGCACGATATGCACTTCATGGGCGTCGGATTCCTGGCCCAGCACGCGCAAAAACACGCTGGTGCCGTTGAAGAAGCCGTGATTCTGGTCCAGGTGGGCGGCGCGCACGGACAGGTCCCAGGCGTAGACGTCGTATTCGACCGTCAATGGGCCCTTGCACGGGGCGGCTTGCCACGAATGCTTGTCCAGTTTGGTCAGCGCCACGGCCTTGCCCTCGGACTCGGCGCGGATGCTGACGATGTTGCGCGAAAATTCGCGGATCATGTAGCTGCCCGGGATCCAGGCCGGCAAGGCAAATACCTGGCCGATGGCGGCCGGCGACTTGACGGTCAACGTCACCTTGAACATGTGGCCAGCCAGATCAGCGGCGGCGATGCTGTAGATAATGCCGGCGGCCGGCGTGGTTTTCACTGCGATTTTCACTGCGGTTTTCGCCGCGGCTTTGCTTGTGGCTTTGCCGCTTGCCTTGGCTCCCGCCTTGGCGGTGATTTTTTGAATCGGTGCTTTCTTCATGTTTTCCTCGTGTCTGGCATGGATGTTCTACAATCGCCCGGGCGCGCCAGGCACCGGCGACAAATCGTCAGGGGTATCAATATCGCGCAAGATGCCGACGTCGTCCACTGTCACTTCGCATACGGCATGGCTGTTGACGATGCTGCGCGCGCCCTGGTCGCCATCGAGCGCCAGCAGCAGCGGCAAGTGAAAAGCGCCGAATGCGACAGGATTGCCGCGCCGTCCCTGGAACACGGGCACGGCGATGTGCGCACCATCGCCGACGGCTTGCGACAAGGCGGCGATTGTAGCCGCTTCCACGAAAGGCATGTCGCCCAGGGCGATCAGCCAGCCCGGCGCGCCGCGCACGTAATCGATGGCGCAGGTCAGCGACGCGGCCATGCCCGTGTCGGCGTCATGGCAGACGCGTACCTCGCAGCCGAGCGCGCCGAGCACGCGCGCCACCTGCGTATCGTCGGCGCGCACCACGGCCAGCACGCGCGGCAGGGCCGCCAGCATGTTCCTGGCCGCTGCCACTACCACGGGCAAGCCCGCATGCGGGCCTTCGGCCAGCGGCTGCAATAATTTGTTCTGTACGCCGGAAGGGTCGAACCTGCGTCCCCTTCCGGCTGCCAGCAAGATGCCGACCGTACTCAAAAAGCCGCTGCCGTCATGCGGCCGCCAGGTCGAACGGCAGCTTGCGCAGGCGCTTGCCCGTCAGGGCGAACAGCGCGTTGGCAAACGCGGGCGCCAGCGGCGGCACGCCCGGTTCGCCCATGCCCGTCGGCGCATCGCCCGACGGCACCAGGTGCACCTCGATCACAGGCATGTCGGGCATGCGCGGCACGGGGTAGTCGCCGAAGTTCTGCTGCTCCACCACGCCATCCTTGAGCGTGATGGCCGCGCCGGGGATGGTCATGCCCAGCGCCATCAGCGCGGCGCCCTGCACTTGCGCCTCGATCGTCAAGGGGTTGACGGCCAGGTTGCAATGCACGCCCGCCCATACCTGGTGCAGCTTGGGCGCCCCCTCCACCACGGAGGCCGTCACCACGTAGGCGACGACAGAGTTGAACGACTCGTGCATGGCCACGCCCCAGGCCTGCCCTTTCGGCAGCTTCTTCTTGCCATAACCGGACTTGGCCACGGCCAGGTCCAGCGCGGCGATGTGGCGCGTGTGCTTGGCGTCGATCAGCTGCTTGCGGTAGGCGACGGGATCCATCTTCGCCACGTGCGCCGCTTCGTCGATCAGTGTCTCCATGACGAAGGCCGTATGCGTCGAGCCGACGGAGCGCCACCACAGCACGGGCACGTTTGCCTTGGCCGTATGCACGGACAGCTTCATCGGCAAGGTGTACGGCTCGCCCATGCCTTCGACCATGGTGCCGTCGACGCCATTTTTCACCATGAACGCTTCGAACGGCGTGCCGGCCATGATGGACTGGCCCACGATGGTGTGGTCCCAGGCGAGTATCTTGCCCTTGGCGTCGAGGCCGATCTGCGCGCGGTGCACATGCGACGGCCGGTAGTAGCCGCCCTTGATGTCATCCTCGCGGCTCCACATCAGCTTTAATGGACCGCTCTTGCCCGCAGCCCGGTACGCCTTGGCGACGTTGACGGCTTCGACCACGTAGTCGGACGAGGGCACGGCGCGCCGGCCGAAGCCGCCGCCCGCCATCATCGTGTGCAGGGTCACCTGCTCGGGTTTCAGGCCGGAAGTAGCGGCAATCGCCGCCTGGTCGCCCGTCTGGAATTGCGAACCGACCCACATCGTGCATTTGTCGGCCTGCAGGTCGACCACGCAATTGAGCGGCTCCATCGGCGCGTGCGCCAGGTAGGGGAATTCGTAGACGGCTTCGATCTTCTTCGGCGCCTTGGCCAATGCCGAGACATCGAATGCGCGCGCCACCGTGCCCGGCGTCCTGGCCAGCGCCTTGAAGGCGGCCAGTTGCTGGTCGCTGCTGACCTTTTCCACGGCGCTGCTGTCCCACTCGATCACCAGCGCATCGCGCCCCTGCTTGGCGGGCCAGTAACCGTCGGCGATGACGGCCACGCCGCTGCCGCCACGGTCGGTTTTCACTTCCAGCACCTCCAGCACGCCCTTGATGGCTTTCGCCTTGCTGGCGTCGAATTTCGCCACCTTCGCGCCAAACACGGGCGGGCGCGCCACCATGGCCACCTTCGCGCCGGGCGGCTTGAAGTCGATTCCGAACTGCTGTTTTCCCGTGGACTTGGCGGCCGCGTCCAGGCGTTTCACGGGTTTGCCGATGATGGAAAATTCGCGCGGGTCCTTCAGCTTGACGGTGGCGGGCAAGGGCTGGCGCATGGCCGCGTCGGCAAACTCGCCATACGTCGCCTTTTGTCCGCCGGGGCCATACAGCACGCCCTTGGCGGCCCGTACCTGGTCGGGATTGACTTTCCACTGCGCGGCGGCGGCGCCCACCAGCATGGCGCGCGCCTTGGCGCCGATTTCGCGGTACTGCGTAAACGAATGGGCGATGCTGCCCGAGCCGCCCGTCATCTGCATGCCATAGGCGGCATCCTTGTACTGCTCGCCAGCCGGCGCCAGTGCGCCATGCACCAGGCTCCAGTCGGCGTCGAGTTCCTCGGCGATCAGCATGGGCAAGCTCGTTTGCACGCCCTGGCCGAATTCCAGCCGGTTCACCTGCACCGTCACCGTGTTATCTGGGGCGATGTGCAAGAAGGCGTTCGGCGCATACACGGGCTTGGCGGGGGCGGCATCGGCCGCCTGCGCCAGCTTGCCCGCGCCGGGCAGGAAAAATCCCAGCATCAAGCCGCCGCCCGCCGCCGCGCCGGCCTTCATGAATCCACGCCGCGAGACGCCATCGGCCACCGGCGCCGATGCCAGCGCCGTGCCCAAGGTCACTGCGCCATGCTGCAATGCTTCCTGATTCAACCATTCGATACGCATGTCGCTCTCCTCAGGCCAGGGTCTTGGCCGCGTCCTTGATGGCTGCGCGGATCCGTTGATAGGTGCCGCAGCGGCAGATATTGCCGCTCATGGCGCCGTCGATGTCGGCATCGCTGGGCGCCTTGTTCGTGCGCAGCAGCGCCGTCGCGCTCATCACCTGGCCGCTTTGACAGTAGCCGCATTGCGGCACGTCGTGGCGCACCCATGCCGCCTGCACGGCCTTGCCCACCTGGTCGTTTTCCATCGCTTCGATGGTGGTGATCTTTTGCGCGCCCACAGATGAAATGGGCGTGATGCACGAGCGGATCGGCTGGCCGTCGAGGTGCACCGTGCAGGCGCCGCACAGGGCCGCGCCGCAACCGAACTTGGTGCCCGTCATGTTCAGGTTATCGCGCAGCGCCCACAAGATGGGCGTGGAAGGATCGGCGTCGACTTGCGTGTCGCGTCCGTTGATATTCAAGGTAATCATCTGCTGCTTCCCCTTTTTTGGATTGTTATGGCGTCTACGAACTACACTTGATGATACGACAGCGGAAAAAAACGCAAAAAAAAGCGCGCCTTGCGAGGGCGCGCCGTCCAGCCTTCCTGGCGACAGCCCGGATTACTTAATGGTCGAGAATTTCTGTTCCAGCGTCTTCGCATCGACCGCGCCCGGAATGCGGCTGCCGTCGGCAAAGAAGATGGCTGGCGTGCCCGAGACGCGCAATTGCTGGCCCAGGGCCAGGATTTTTTCGTGCGGGTTGGCGCAAGTGGCGGCGACCGTGGCTGGCGCCTTGCCGTTCAACATCCAGTCATCCCAGGCCTTGTTGCGGTCCGGCGCGCACCAGACATTGCGCGACTTGACGATGGAGTCCGGCGACAGGATGTTGTACATGAAGGTGTAGACGGTGACGTTGTCGATTTCCTTCAGCGCGTTCTGGCGGAAGCGCTTGCAGTAGCCGCAGTTCGGATCTTCGAACACGGCGATCACGCGCTTGCCATTGCCCTTGACGGTTTTCATGGCCGAATCGAGCGGCAAGTCCGAGAACTTGATGCGGTTGACTTCGTCCAGGCGCACCTTGGTCAGGTCCTGCGACGTCTTGGCGTCGAAGACGTGGCCGACGAACAGGTATTGCGCGGATTTGTCCGTGTACAGGATGTCGCCGCCCGTGCGCACTTCGTACAGGCCGCCATACGGGGTTTCCTTGACCGAGTCCACCTTGGCGCCTTCGCCCAGGCGCGGCTCGATCAGCTTTTTGATGCTCGCTTCCGTCGGCGTTTCCGCGCCGGCGCACGACATCATCAGGCCCGAGGCCAGTACCAATGCGATTCTGCTCATTTTGATCACTATCACTTCTCCACTTGAAACGCCCGGCGGGACTGGCCTCTGGCCCGGCGTCGTTATCTTTTCGACAAAACGATCGCCGCAGACCAGCTGCGGCGACCTTGAATTTTCACTGCTGCCATTATCCGGCGATATCTTAAGATACGCTGATATTTACGGATGTCCCAATGCGTGCGAGATCATTTTTCGCTTCAGCGCAGGTAATTTATCCAGCAAGTTTAATCCCAAATTGCGAACCACGCGCAACGGCTCCAGATCGGCACCGAACAAACGCGCCAGGCCATCGGTGGCCAGCTGCATCAGCAGCACGTCTTCCTTGCGCGCGCGGGCATAGCGGGCCAGCACGCGCTCGTCGCCAATGCCGCGGTGCGCTTCGCGTTCGCCGATCGTCTTGACCAGCTGCGCCACGTCGGCAAAGCCCAGGTTCATGCCGTGGCCGGCCATCGGGTGCACCACGTGGGCGGCGTCGCCCACCAGGGCCACGCGCGGCGCCACCATGGCGTGCGGGCGCATCAGGGTCAGCGGGAACGCGCGCACCAGTTCCGGCTGCAGCGGCGTGAGTTTACCCAGTTTGTCGTGGCAATACGCGGCCAGGCGCGCAGCCAGGGCGTCGGCCGATTCGGCCATCAAGGTATCGGCCAGCGCATCGGGCGCCGACCAGACCAGCGAAACGCGGTCGCCCGGCAGCGGCAGCAGCGCGACGATGCCTTCGCTGCCCGTAAACCACTGGTGGGCCGCGCCATGGTGCGGTTTTTCGCAGGCGAAGTTGCTGACCACGCCGCGCTGGCCGTAGGAGCGGTAATCGAGGCCGATGTCGCACTGGCCGCGCACCCACGACTGGGCGCCGTCAGCGCCCACGACCAGCGCGCAAGTGATGGTGTCGCCGCCGTCGAGGTGCACGATGGCCGAGTCGTTTGTCCATTCCAGGCGGCTGGCGCGGCCCTGCAGCACGCTGACGTTCGGCGCGAATTTCAGGGCGGCGTCCAGCGCCTGGCCCAGGTTGCGGTCTTCGATGATCCACGCCAGAGCGCCCACATGGGCGCCGTAGGCGTCGAAACCGAGTCCTCCCGCCTGCGCGCCGTCGCCGTTGACCAGCATGGCGTCGACGGGCGCCACCCTGTCGCCCTCCAGCGCGCCCCATACCTTCAGCGACGACAGCAGCTGGTGCGCCGTATGATTGAGCGCATACACGCGCACATCCCAGCTGGCTTCGACCGGCTTGGCGGCAGGTGCCGGAGGGTTCGCCGGGGATAACAGCGTGACGCTTTGTCCTGCCTGGGCAAACGCCAGCGCCGTGGTTTTCGCGATGGCGCCGTTGCCGACGATGCAAACGTCGCTGTGGCTGTGCATGAAGCGCCGCATGGTGGGGGGAGTGGGACTGTTCATGCGGTCATTATAGCGTTTGCCGCCCCCGTTTCAGCTAGTCAGGAAGTACAGAACGCATGCCCCAGGTCAAGCGGCGCCATGAAACACGGGCAGCACGTATTCCCCGATCTCCTGCATCGTCTCGCCCAGCGGGCGGCGGTTCTGCCGCAGTTGCAGGCCGATATGCCGCACGCCGGCCGCGCGCATGGCGTGCAGCTCGGCGATCAGTCCATCGCACCCCGTGCGACCGCCGAAGCGGAAACGCTGCAGCGGCAAGGCCGGATCGTCGTCCAGGTCAAGGTGGATGAAGCTGACATACGGCTTGTCGTCCCCGGCCACGGCGCGCCATTGGGCGGAACGCCGCGCATGGTCTTCCGGCGTGCCCGGATAGGCGAGCCAGCCGTCCATCTGCGCGCCGATCCACGCGGGTGACTGCTGCGCCAGCCCGGCCACCAGCAGCGGCAACGGCGCGGCCGGCTTGGGCAGCAGGCGGATGCCGGGCGGCAGGCGCATATCTCCCCAGTCGCGCAGCATGGCCACCTGCTCGCGGAAGGCGGCGCCGCGCTGATCGAAGTCGCGGCCGAAGACGGGATACTCGACGGGCCGGTCGCCGCTGGCCACGCCCAGCAGCAAACGCCCGCCGCTCAACTGGTCGACGCTGGCCGCCGCTTTTAAAGTCAGCACCGGTTCGCGCAGCGGCAGCACCACGGCGGCCGTGCCCAGCAAGATGTTCTCGGTGATGCCGGCCAGGTAGCCCAGATAGGTAAATACCTCGAAGACCTGGGCCGCATCGCCGAACGACGGATCGTACAGGGGCACGTCGCGCAGCCACAGGGCCCGGAAACCCAGGCGGTCGGCCAGCTTTGCCAGCGCCGCATGCTGTTGCATGTCCGGCTCGCCCGGCACGCGGCCGCAGGCCGCATGCGCCTGGCGCCCCATGGACGACCAGTCATTATCGAGCGGCAGTTCCAGGCCGATACTGAAACCGCCCTGCCCCAGCTTCGTCATGGCGCCCATCTCAATCCCACTGCGGCGCCAGGCCGTCCGGGTTGGCCAGACGCTCGCCCCGTTCCAGGGTGGCCATCTGCGCCATCTCGTCCGGCGACAGGGTGATGCGCTGGAAATGCAGGTTCGCTTCCAGGTTGGCGCGCCTGGTCGACGACGGAATCACGGCAAAGCCCTGCTGCAGCGACCAGCTCAGGGCTACTTGCGCCGGCGTCACGCCGTGTCTGGCTGCAATCGCCATGATGACCGGATCGACGACCACCTTACCGTACGCGAGCGGCATGTAGGCCGTGATGTGGATGCCCTGGCTGCGAGCGAACTCGATGACCTTGCGGTTTTGCAGGAAGGGGTGGATCTCGACCTGCTGCGTGGCGATTTCCGCCGCGCCCACCGTATCGATGGCTTGCCGCAGCTGCGCATTCGTGAAATTCGATACGCCGATGGCCTTGGTCAGCCCTTGCGCCTTGGCCTGCGCCAGCGCCGCCATGTACTCGGCCACGGGAATCGCGTCCTGCGGCGACGGCCAGTGGATCAGCGTCAAATCCAGCTGCTCCAGCTGCAGCTTGTGCAGGCTGTCTTTTAAACTGGGAATCAGCTTGTCGCGCTGCAGATTGTCGATCCAGATCTTGGTGGTGACGAACAACTCGTCGCGCGGGACGGCGCTGGCCGCGATCGCCTGACCCACGTCGGCTTCATTGCCGTAGATTTGCGCCGTGTCGATATGGCGGTAGCCGACGTCGAGGCCCGTGGTGACGGAATCGATGACGACCTGCCCCTGCAGGCGGAAGGTGCCCAGACCGATTTCAGGGATGGCGGTGTGTTGGGTAGTGGCGTGCATGCGGTAATCCTCTCAAGTCAGTAACGATGGCCACACTATGCGCCCATCCTTTGTTGAGAAAAATACCGTTTATATCAAATCATATTTGACCCCTGCGCAAGTAACGGAGTGTAAATCCTGGAAATGCAGGAAAAGTCGCAGCTGGCTCTTGCATTCCCGTTTTGGTCTGCTATAATTCGCCACCTTGGCCTGGTAGCTCAGTCGGTAGAGCAGAGGATTGAAAATCCTTGTGTCGGTGGTTCGATTCCGCCCCGGGCCACCAAGAATTCGTTTCACGTTCAAAAACGCCACCTTCGGGTGGCGTTTTTGTTTGTAGTCCACATAAAAATGGGCCGTTTCCGGCCCGCAGTTACGCCAGTCCGGCACCGTCGGCACCGGGCAATCACCCTCTTACCACATCAAATCATCGGGAATCTGGAACGCCGCGTACGGATCATCCTCGTCCACTTGCGTGCTGGCCTGCTTCACGCGCACGACGATGGCGGGGTCGCGTTCGGCGATCTTGTCGGCGATGATGCGCGGCACCAGCTCCACGGCGCCGCCCAGGCAGACGATCACCAAACGGCCCGCCACCAGGTGGGCTTGCACGGCGGCCGTCACGTAGATGCGCTCGATCTTGTTGTTGAACGTGAAGTTATACGGCACGTCGCCGTTGTTACCCTTGCTCTGGCGGTTCTTTTGCACCATTTGCGCGATCTGCGCCACGATGGCTTTCTGGTTGGCGGCCGCATCGCGCTGGGCGTTCAGTTCGCGCGCGCGTTCCGCGTTCTTGCGCTGGGTCTCAAGCGCGGCCAGGCGCACCTCGTCGACGCTTTGCGTGCCGCTCTTGCGCTCGTCCTTTTTCTGCTTGCTCTTGTCCTGGTTGGCCAATTTGACCTTCTTCTTGTCGACCAGGCCGGCCTTTAAAAACTGCTCTTGCAACGAGACCATAACTACTCCGTATTGAGGGTGCGCCGGCCAAGGCAGCGGCATCGGCCGGTGGAAAGACGCTAGCATAGCAAAAAACGGGGCCGCTGCCGCCGCAACATGGCTGCCCGGGCCAGCCGGCGGGGGCGTAGCGCCGGGCAGTAACAAAAAGACACACTCGAGTGGAAATTTTGTTGATAAATGTCATATAGTTAGTTACGTTCTGCATATCGGCAGTTTCCAGCCGGTTGCATGCCCCCTTCCATCGTTTGCGTCTAAAGGATTTGCCATGAAACAATTAATCGCCCTCTGCATCGCCGCCGCGTTTGCCAGCACCGCCTTTGCCGCCGCACCGGAAGCGGCACCCGTCGCCAAGACGGCGCAACAGTCGAAAATGACCACCTGCAATGCGGATGCCGCCGGCAAGAAAGGCGATGAGCGCAAAACCTTCATGAAGGAATGCCTGAGCGCCAAGCCGGCGCCGGCCATGACGCAGCAAAACAAGATGAAGGCGTGCAATGTCGACGCCAAGGACATGAAGGGCGACGCGCGCAAGGCTTTCATGAAAGAATGTCTGAGCGCACCGAAGAAATAGGCGCCGCTTCGAAGCGCCCGTGTGCGCTTCACCCCACAGCGCCAGCCGACAGGCTGGCTTTTTTTTGCTCCCACCATTTGGAGTTCCCCCTTGCCCTATCGCCTGTCCCCTTTCTCTGCCAGCAGCCTGCTGGCCTCCGCCTGCCTCGCCACCCTCCTGGTCGGCTGTCACACGGTCACGTCGGCTCCCATTTCGGCACCGGCCGTGCGCGTGCCGGCCAGCATGCCGGCCGGCTGCGCGCCGCCAGCCTGGCCCGCGGGCGAGAAACGGCGCGGTGCCCAGGGCCGGGTGACCTTGCACTTCACGGTGCAGGCAGACGGCAAGGTCAGCGAAGCGGCAGTCATCCGCTCCAGTGGCTATCCCGCCCTCGACGAGGCGGCCCGCGATGCGCTGGCCAAGTGCGTCTTCCAGCCCGAAACGCTGGACGGAAAGCCCGTCGCCAGCAAGGTGATCATGCCCTACCAATGGAGCAATGAATGAGGCGGCAACGCTGAACGCCGGCAATCATGACCAATGATCAAGATGACAAGAGGATTGATAGCGCGTAATATTTACTCAGCAGTAATGCACGGCGCGGCGGCAGCTTACCCCAGGGGAAGGATGGCAGCGTGGCGATATCGAGCGATCTCGCGCACTGGCGCGGCCTGGTCTTTACCCGCCTGTTGCAGGTGGTGCTGCTGCTTGGCATCGTCACGGCCATTCCCAGCGCGCTGCTGGCCGCGAGCGAGGCGATCTGGTCCATCGTCGTCCTCGACTTGCTGGCCATCGGCTGGATCGGTCTCATCTGGCATAGTCGCGCCATGCCCTACCGCTGGCGCGTGTGGCAATTCCTCATCGTCGCCTATCTGGTGGGCGTAGGCCTGCTGCTGAAAATCGGTCCCGTCAGCCAGATTTACATGATGCTCATGCCCGTGCTGGCGGCACTGCTGCTGGGCATGCGGCCAGCCTTGTCGACCCTGGTCCTGACCACGCTGACCATCTTTTTCCTCGGCCTGCATCCCGACGTCGCCCTGCGCCTGCCGGGCACGCCCGACTCTCCCGTGCTGCGCGCGCTGATCGTGGCCCTGAACTTCCTGTTTATCGCCGCCGTGCTGACCCTGTCCTGCGCCTTTCTGCTGCGCCACCTGGAAGACAGCAGCCAGGCCTTGTCGCAGCTGAACGCCGAGCTGCGCCTGACGGCCACGGCGCTGGCCCGTCTGAACGACATGGTGATGATCGCCGAAGTGCTGGACGGCCCGCCCGACCCCGGCGCCGGGACGGTATCGGCCACGCGCATCATCTTCGTCAATGACGCCTTCGAACGCAGCAGCGGCTATGCGCGCGCCGAGGTGCTGGGCCGCAGCCTGCTGTTCCAGCAAGGCCCCGCCACCGATGCGGACGAACTGGCGCGCATCGCCGCCGCCATGGCCCGTGCCCAGCCGGCCAGGGCGGAATTGCTGAACTACAACAAGGCGGGCAAGGCGTACTGGGTCGAAGCGGAACTGGTGCCCTTCACGGATGCGGAAGGCAGGCAGACGCACTGGGTGGCCGTCGAGCGGGAAATCGACGAGCGCAAGAAATCGGAAGCGGACATCCACCGCCTGGCCTTCTACGACGTGCTGACGGGCTTGCCCAACCGGCGCCTGCTGATGGACCGCATCGGCCACCTGCTGGCCGCCGCGCCGCGCAACCAGACCATCAGCGCACTGATGTTCATCGACCTCGATCACTTCAAGCACATCAACGACGCGCGCGGCCACGCCACAGGCGACGCGCTGCTGCGCCTGGCGGGCGAACGGCTGGCGCAGCTGATGCGCAAGGCCGACACGGTGGCGCGCATCGGCGGCGACGAATTCGTCGTGCTGCTGGCGCACCTGGCCGATGACCTGGACAGCGCCGCCCGCGCGGCGGCACAGGTGGCCGAGAAAATCCGCGCCGCCATCGCGCGCGACTTCGAGATCGGCGCGCAGTCCTATCATTGCAGCGCCAGCATCGGCGTGACCCTGCTGCCGAAAGCGGGCCAGCAGGCGCACGACCTGCTGCGCGAAGCGGACATCGCCATGTACCGCGCCAAGGCGGAAGGACGCAACGGCATCGCCTTCTTTGAAGCGGCCATGCAGGCGGGCGTGGAGCGCCGCCTGACCCTGGAACGGGCGCTGGCGCGCGCCCTCGACCTGGGGCAATTGTGCATGCACGTGCAGCCGCAGGTCGACCGCCACGGCCGGGTTTCGGGCGCCGAATTGCTGATGCGCTGGTCGCAGGCGGACGGCAGCCATATCGCGCCGGATATCTTCATTCCGATTGCCGAGGAATCTGGGCTGATCGTCAAGCTCGGGCACTGGGCCCTGCGCGAAGCGTGCCGCGCCGCCAGGGTGCTGGCGCAAGCTGGTCAGCCCATCCCCCTGTCCGTCAACGTCAGTCCGGCGCAGTTTCGCCAGCCCGATTTCGCCGCCCGCGTGCAGGCGGCGCTGGCCGAACACGGCACGCTGGCCGGCGCCCTGATCCTGGAATTGACGGAAGGCTTGCTGATCGACCAGCGCGACGCCTCGCTGGCGCGCATGCGCGAACTGGCGGACCTGGGCATCCGCTTTTCCATCGACGATTTCGGCACCGGCTATTCCAGCCTTTCCTACCTGACCTCGATGCCGCTGTACGAACTGAAAATCGACAAGCGCTTCATCGACGACACGCCGCGCGATGCGCGCGACACGGCCATCGTGCAGGCGATCCTGGCCATGGCGCGCCACCTGGGCTTGCGCGTCGTGGCCGAAGGCGTGGAAACGCAGGAGCAGGCCGACTTCCTCGTCGCCCACGATTGCGACGGCTTGCAAGGCTTCCTGTATGCGCGGCCGATGCCGCTTGACGACTTTCCCGGCTGGCTGGCCCGGCATCAAGCTTAGCTTTCCGACATTTCCTGCACGAAACTCCTCCGCTAGAATACCGGCCTCATAGCCTGTACCTTCACCATCCCCCTTGATTAAAGCGATCTCCGATGCGTCTGGTTCTTCCCCTGCTGCCGCTCCTGCTGCTATCTCTGCTGCCCGCCGCCCATGCGGCCCCCTCCCCCGCCGCGCCCACGCCGATCACGCTGGACCAGGCCATGGCCGATCCCGACTGGATCGGCACACCCGTCGAAGCGGCATGGTGGGGCTGGAATGGCCAGCTTTACTACAAACAAAAACGCCTCGGCTCGCCCCTGCGCGACACGTTTCACGTATCGGGCGCGCATGCGAAACTCAATAGCGGCAAGAGGGTCGACGATGCGCAGCTGGCGAACCTCGATGGGCAGCAGATGATCGTCAACCGGGCCGGCACGCGCGCCATCCTGCTGCGCAACGGCGACTTGTTCGAGCGCGACCTGAAAAACGGCGCCTTGATCCAGATCACGCGGGGCGTCACTGCCATCAGCGACCCGCAGTATTCCGCCGACGGCAGCGCCGTGCAGTACCGGAGCGGAACCGACTGGTTCAGCTGGAGCCGCACTGACCGCCTGAGCGCCCCCGTCGCCCTGCTGCGCGCGGCCAAGGACCCGGACGCCAAGCCGGAGGCGGACGCCCTGCGCGAGCTGCAGCTGCGCCTGATCGTCAACCTGGCGCGCCAGAAGGACGACCGCGATGCGAGCCGCGAGCGCCGTCACGAAGAGCGCCGCCTGGACGCCACGCGTGCGCCGGAACCGATCTACCTGGGCGACAAAGTGACCATTTCCGGCAGTGCCCTGTCGCCGGACGGCCGCTGGCTGCTGTTCGTCACGCAAGACAAGGCCGCCGAAAAGGGCAAGCTGGGCAAACTGGCACGCTACGTCACGGAAACGGGCTATCCGGAAGCGGACGACGAGCGCACGCGCGTGGGCCGCAACATGCCGATCGCGCAAAGCCTGAAACTGGCCGACCTGCGCACGGGCCAGGTGCGCGAGATACCGTTCGACAGCCTGCCCGGCATCGCCACCGATCCGCTGGCCTCCCTGCGCGCCGAACAGAAGCTGCCGCCGCTGAAAGGCAACCGTGCCGTGCGCGTCGACGCCCAGCGCGATGGCATCGCCTGGACCGATGACGGTTCCAAAGCGGCCGTGCGCGTGCGCGCCATCGACAACAAGGACGGCTGGCTCGCCACCGTCGACCTGGCCAACGGCACCCTCGTGCCCGCGCACCGCATCAGCGACACGGCCTGGGTCAACCGCCGCGCCGAGCAATTCGGCTGGCTGCCCGACAACGCCACCCTGTGGTATCTGTCCGAGGAAAGCGGCTACGCCCACCTGTACACGAAAACGGGCGCCGCACCCGCGCGCGCCTTGACCAGCGGGCAATGGGAAGTGAGCGCCGTCGAATGGAGCCGCGACGGCAAGACCGCCTATTTTATGTGCAACCCGCAAGCGCCAGGCACGTATGAAGTGTGCGCCAGCACGGCCAGGGATGGCGGCGCGCGCGAAGTCACCAGTTTGAAAGGCGTGGAAAACTTCGGCCTGTCGCCCGATGGCGGCAAGCTGCTGCTGCGCTATTCGACCAGCTATATGCCGGCCCAGCTGGCGACCATTTCCGTCGCAGGCGGCAAGGCGAATATCCTGACCGATACGCGCAGCGACGCCTTCAAGGCCCGCAACTGGGTCATGCCGGAACTGGTGCAAGTGCCATCCACGCATGGCGCGGCGCCCATCTGGGCCAAGCTGTATCGCCCGGCACAGCTGGAAGCGGGCAAGCGCTACCCGATCGTCCTGTTCGCGCACGGTGCCGGCTACCTGCAGAACGTGACCGAGCGCTACCCCGTGTACTTCCGCGAACAGATGTTCCACAACCTGCTGGTGGAGCAGGGTTACATCGTGCTCGACGTCGACTACCGCGCCTCGCTCGGTTACGGCAGCGCCTGGCGCACGGCCATCTACCGCCAGATGGGCCACCCGGAACTGGAAGATTTCATCGATGGCGCCAACTGGCTGGCAGCCCGGCACCAGGGCGATATCAAGAACGTGGGCATCTATGGCGGCAGTTATGGCGGCTTCATGAGCCTGATGGCCCTGATGCGCGCGCCGGAAATCTTCAAGTCTGGCGCCGCCCTGCGTCCCGTGACGGACTGGACCACGTACAACCACGAGTACACGGCCAACATCCTGAACACGCCGGACGTCGATCCGCTCGCGTATCAAATCTCGTCGCCGATCGAATATGCCGACAAGCTGACGGGCAACCTCCTGATCGCCCACGGCATGATCGACGACAACGTGTTTTACCAGGATTCCGTGCGCCTGTCGCAGCGCTTGATCGAGCTCAAAAAGGACAACTGGGAAATGGCCAGCTACCCGATGGAGCGCCACGGCTTCGTGCAGCCGGAAGCGTGGTATGACGAGTACCGCCGCATCTATCAGCTGTTCAATCGTACGTTGAAATAAGCGATATCAACAAAAAATGTCGGATTACGCGGCTGCGCCGCTAATCCGACCTACTCGCTCAGGTGTAGATACTGTTATCCCCGTCAAGCGGCGTGCAAGGCCGGATCAAATATTTTTCCCGACCTGAGCACGCCGAATGCCACGTGCACCAGCTTGCGCATCATGGCGCCAATGATCAGCTTGGGCGCTTTGCCGGCGTCACGCAGGCGCTGACCGAAGCGCTTGCCCCAAGGCGTCTTATGCACTGCCACCATGGCCGGCATGTACAGTGCCTTGCGCAGGAAACTGTGGCCGACCTTCGACATGCGTGGCTTGCCACGCACGCTGGAACCCGACTCGTGCTGGCGCGGATCGAGGCCCGCAAACGCCACCGCCTGCTTGGCGCTGTCGAAGCGCTCAGGATTGGCGTAGTAGGACAGCAGCACGGGAATCGTGCGCTCGCCCAGGCCAGGGATGCTATCGAGCAATTCGCGCTTGCCGCGTAAATCCGGGTCGTCATCGATATGACGGCGGATCGCCAGGATCAGCGCTTTGATCTCGGCGTCGAGCCAGGCAATATGATCCTCGATACCCTGGCGTACCGCCGCGCGCGCCACTTCAAGCCGGTTGCTTTCCTGCTGGCGCATCGCTTGCAAGGCATCCAGGCGCAGCACCAGCGCGCGCAGCGATTGCTCGGCCGGCGATGGCGCCTGCCAGGGCTCTGGCTGGCGTTCATGGGCGAAGTCGGCGATCAGCTGTGCGTCGACCTTGTCGGTCTTGGTGCGCACCAGGCGCGAAGCGCTGAAGGCCTTGATCTGGGCCGGATTGATGACACTGACCACCATGCCAAGTCCAGCGAGATATTCGGCAACCCCTTCCCAATACGTGCCCGTCGCTTCCATGCACACCCTGGGGCTGCCGGCAGCATGCTTCAGCAGCCATGCGTGGAGCGCGGTGAATCCTTGGTGGTTGTTCTCGACAACCTTGTTACGATGCTTGCCGTTGGGCAGGCGCAGCGCGCAGTCGAGCTTGGCCTTGGCAACGTCGATTCCTAAATTAAACATGCTGTGGTCCTCTTGCGATCTACCTTGCAAATGCGGGCTAACCGGCATGCCGGTGCCAAAGATACTGTCCGATCTTGACATGGAGGATGGGTAACTGGTGCGAGATCTACGGAGCTGGCTCGGGGCCTAAGGGCGGATACGGCATCCAGTTACCCGGTCTTGATATGCCTACCAAGATTTTGACAGCGGTCGATACCGTTCGCAATACCACGAACGGCATGAGGGGAATAATACAAGGTCGGATTAGCCCGCAAGGGCGTAATCCGACACCACACCCACCACAAGCACTCAGTCAAACGGCACCGGCCGCGGCGTTATGTCGCTCGATGGCGGCAGGATCGGCAGCACGAGGTGCGGCTGCTTGCCCGTGAGTGTTTTCAGGAAAGCGACGAGTTGCGCGTTTTCATCGGGCGCAAACGTGCGGCCCAGCTGTAAACGGCCCATCACATCGACGGCCTGCGTCAGGGTGGCCGCTTCGCCATCGTGGAAGTAGGGATACGTCAATTCCACGTTGCGCAGGGTCGGCACCTTGAAGTTAAAGCGGTCGGCATCCTTGCCCGTCACGGCCGAGCGCCCTTGCGCCGTCATCGCCGTCTTGTACGGTTCCACCACACCCATCTTCTGGAAAGTATTGCCGCCGACGGCGGGGCCGTTATGGCAGGCGATGCAGCCGCTGGATTTGAACAGCTGGTAGCCGGCCAGTTCGTCTTTCGTCAGCGCGCTTTTCTTGCCCATCAGCCATTGGTCGAAGCGCGAACCGGGCGTCACCAGCACTTCCTCGAAGGCGGCGATGGCGCGCGTGACTTGCTCGATGGTCAATTTATCCTGGCCAAATACTTGCCGGAATTCCGCGCGGTAGGCGGGAATCGAGGCCAGCACGTCGATGGCCAGCTCGTGCGTAAAAGCCATCTCGCCCGGATTGGCGATGGGGCCGCCCGCCTGCTCCTGCAAATCCTTGGCGCGGCCATCCCAGAATTGCGCCACGTTCATGCTGGAATTGAGCACCGTTGGTGAGTTGATGGGTCCGCGCTGCCAGTTGTGGCCGATCGACGTCTTGATGTTATCCGTGCCGCCCATGCTCAGGTTATGGCAGCTATTACAGGAAATAAATCCGGAACGCGACAGCCGCGGATCGAAAAACAGTTTCTTGCCCAGTTCGACCATGGCCGGATTGGCCACCTTGGCGGCCGTGATGGGCTGGATCGGCTCCTTGCTGGCGGCGTGCAGCGTGCCGCTGAAAGCGAGGCTGGCGATGAAGACAAAGGGGGAGAGGGTACGGCGCATAGTCTAACTCCTGGAAGCATTCCCGAATCGGCGGTGCACACCGGCGCGGGAATGCAGCGCGGCGGCCCGGTCGCCACCCGACCATCGCTGATTGGATGTTGATTTATATTAACTTTGACGGCTTGATAATGAAAATGACCGGCGTCAAGGATCGTCCAGCGCGCGAATCGCGCTTGCCATTTGGGCAAGCGTGGCACATGATGAAGGCATGCATACACCTACCTACTCCGCCCTGCGCGCCGCGTGCGCCGCCATCCTGCTGCTGGCCACCAGTGCCTGCCGCAGCGCCCCCGCACAAGATGCGCCGCCCGCGCCCGGCAATGCCGGCTTGCTGGCGCAAATCCAGGCGGAAGTGGGCGCCGCCGCCTGCGATTCCACGCAGCAATGCCAAACCATCGCCATCGGCGCCAAAGCCTGCGGCGGCCCCGAGCGCTACCTGGCCTGGTCCAGCAAGGACAATGACGGCAAAAAACTCAAGGCCTTGGCCCAGGCGCAAGCCGAGGCCAGCCGCAAGCAGCAGCAGGCGGACGGCATGATGTCGACCTGCTCCATCGTCACGGACCCGGGCGCCACCTGCGAGGCGGGACGCTGCGTGCTGCAAAAGAGGGCCATGGGCGGTAACTCGGCGATGTAAAAAAAGCCGCTGGATCAGCGGCTTGCGTGATGCTGCAACACGTCAGGACTGCAGCTGCAAGGTCTTGACGATCTTGCTTTCCACCTTCTCGCCCGCACCCGAGGTGGCATTCTTGCTTTCCTTGCGCAGCAACAATAGATGGTCGCCGCTGACGCCATACTGGCGCGTCTCGTCCGTCTTTTGCGTAAAGCTGACGACGACAAAGGCGCGCCCGCTCACGTCAAAGTGGAAATGGCTGGCCAGCGGCGTGCCGTCGGCGGCGATCCATACCTCGATGCCGCCGTCGAACTTCTTCACATACTTGCGGTCTTTCTCCGGCACCTTGTCGAGCGACAAGGTAAAGCTGAGCAGGCGCGCGGGCTTGCCCTTGTAGCTATCGATCTTTTCCCCGCTGAACACGGCTTCCTCGATCTCGCGCGACAGGGAATCGGCCGCCGACACCATGGAACGCAACTCCGCCGCCTTCATCTCCCCCAGCGCAAAGCCGATCGGCGTCTTGACCTTCGGGTCCTTCACCCTGGCGCGCTGCTCGGCCTCCACTTTCGCCAGCAAATCCTTGCCGTAGAGCACTTGCAAGCCCGCCGGTCCGCCCTCGACAGCCACCGTGGCCTGGCCGCTATCCTCTTCCGCCGCCTTGCCCTCGCCCTCGCGGCGCCAGGTTTTCGATTCCACTTGCGCCTTGATGGGCAGCTGGCCCTGCAAGCGCGCCAGCGCCGCATTCAGATCGGCCAGCCCGTCGGCCCGCGCCGTACCGCAAAACAAACTGAACAAGCCCGCAGCCGCCAGGCCCTGCACTCCAATACGTCGCCGCATCGCCACATCCCTTCAGCTCATACAAGGATGCCAAAACACCATGTTTTGGCCATCTGTTGCATTTGAACACAGCTAGCTCTGGTCATGTGGAAAGTCTTTCTGCTATAATTCGCCGCCTTGGCCTGGTAGCTCAGTCGGTAGAGCAGAGGATTGAAAATCCTTGTGTCGGTGGTTCGATTCCGCCCCGGGCCACCAAGAATTCAGCAGAACATAGCAAAAAGCCAACCTCCGGGTTGGCTTTTTTGTTTACCGTGACCCGTCCTGGAATAAGTTGACACTTTTTCGTTACAGAGAAGGAGTGTCCGATGGAACAAGGGTTTCGACGCAGTCAGCGAGATTACAGCCTGGCTTTTAAATTGAGCGTTGTCGAGCAGGTTGAAAAAGGCGAGATGACGTACAAGCAGGCGCAAACGCGCTACGGAATACAGGGTCGGTCGACAGTTTTGGTATGGTGTCGCAAACACGGCCTGCAGGATTGGACGCATCCCAGGGGCCGAAGCGAACGGAGAGCGACCATGACAGACACACCAGCCAGGCCACTGACGCCAGAGCAGCGCATCAAGGAGCTGGAGCGTCAGCTCAAGGAAGAAAAACAGAAATCCGCGCTGTTCGAGGCGGTTCTCGACGTCCTGCGTGACGAATACGGGGTGCCGGTAAAAAAGCCTTTGGGCAGGTCATCGCGCGCAAGCAAGTCGAAGGATTAAGCGTCGAACGGGCCTGCCGCTGTGTCGGCATCAGCCGCCAAGCGTATTACCAGCGCCGTCAGCGCGAGCGACATTGCCTGGACAGGGCGCAAACTGTCGTCAAGCTGGTGCAGCCGATACGCCTGCGCCAGCCACGCATCGGCACGCGCAAGCTGCACAGCATGCTCGGTGCAGCCTTTTCCGGTGCAAAAATCAAATTGGGACGCGATGGACTCTTTGATATCTTGCGCCAGGAGCGGCTGCTGGTGCAACCACAGCGGGCCTATCATAAGACCACGAATAGCCATCACCGCTTCCGGCGCCATCCCAATTTACTCAGGGAGGGGCCGGGACAAGTGCTCGCCACGCGGCCGGAGCAGGTGTGGGTAGCCGATATCACGTATCTCCCGACCGCCGGAAAATTCGTCTATCTGAGCTTGGTAACGGATGCGTATTCGCGCAAGATCGTGGGCTATCACGTGCACGCAAGCCTGCAAACCGAAGAGGTCAGCGAGGCCTTGAAGATGGCCCTGCGAGCACGACAGCGCAAGACGCCGCTGATCCATCATTCAGACAGGGGCATCCAGTACTGCTCGACTTACTATCAAGAAATTCATCGTCGTCATGGACTGACTTGCTCCATGACCGACGGCTACGACTGCTATCAGAATGCGCTGGCCGAACGTATCAACGGCATTCTGAAAGGCGAGTTCTTGCTGAATCGACCTGCAGACCTGAAACAGGCGAGCAAAATGGTGGCGCAATCGGTGCGGATATACAACCAGGAACGACCACATACGGCCTTGAAGTACAAAACGCCCGATGCGGTGCATCGGGCGTTTGTGCAGCAATAAATACTGTCAACCTATTTTAGGACTGGACACCGGCTCAAAAGTCTTTGCCCCGGTCCATCCATGGTGTCCGGTAGGCCAGCATACTTCGGACGGCTCTTCTCCTTGCTCGCGTTTATTTGCTCCGCCATACAAACGTGTCGACTTAAAGCTCATTCACGCCACGCCTTCCGTCGCCGCGGAGGACGACCGCCTCAAATCAGAGTGCAGGCTTATTCGGTACTTGGCACCCATTCAGCACTACATAGCAAAAAGCCAGCCTTCGGCTTGGCTTTTTTTTCAGCGTTGCTCGCTCTCGCTACAGCCTCATCGCCAGTCACGCAGCGTTACGCACAGCGATAGCTTGCCCAACGCTCTGGCGGGGCACGCCTTCGTCAAATTCATCGGCTGGATTTGAAACAAGCAATATTGCTCAAAAGATATATAATTTACATCAGCAGCCTGACTCTGGCCACACCAGGCCATTTCAGTACGACGCAAGCACAGGCATCACTTAAAAATTAGAAATGGATAGATTCAATGAAGATACTGGCAACTGTACTTAGTTCGTGCATGCTCGTTGCATGCGGTGGCGGTGGTGGCTCGTCACCTGTTCCTGTCACCCCAACAAGTCTAACAGTCAACGGCACTGCCGCAACGGGGAAGGCCATTGCTGGCGCCACTATTACTGCCAAATGCCAGACAGGCACCGGCAACGCCACGACGCTGGCTGACGGCAGCTACAGCCTTGCCGTAGCCGGCGGCAACCTACCGTGCCTGCTCCAGATCACCGATCCGGCGGATGGCTCAAAATTACACACGCTCGTGCTGGGAAACGGCAGCGCCGCCACTGCCAACATAACGCCACTAACCGAAATGCTGACGGCGCGGGTACTGGGGAGCGAACCGACGGTCTTCTTTGCCGCGTTTGACGCCACGATTGCCAACAACAAGGTCACTCCCACTGCAGTGAAGGCAGCGCAGGCTGATGTGGGGACGGTACTCAACGGTGTCGTCGACACGAGCCCCCTCGTTGATTTCCTTGCCACGCCATTGAAAGCCGCGACACAGGGCAACCCGGCCGGCGGCGATGCGCAGGACAGGCTTCTGGATGCGCTCAGAGTAAAAATCAACGCCGCCCGGCTCACCCAGGTCGTCACCGCGCTGGCCAAGATCACCAATACAGACGCCATCAAGCAAATCATCGCCGATATTGCTGCCGTCCCCCCTGTCGCCCAGGCGGGACCGCTACAAAGCGTGGTGACGGGGACTGTCGTCACGCTCGATGGCAGCGCCAGTTCGGCCGATGCCGGCCGTACGCTCAGCTATGCATGGACCCTGCAATCCAGACCGGCAGGCAGTACGGCAAGCTTGTCGTCGCCGACCTCCGTCAGACCCACTTTTACGGCGGATGTGGCCGGCACCTATGTTGCCAGCGTCATCGTCAACGACGGCAAGGTCAGCAGCAACGCGGCAGCGGTCAGTATTACGGCCAGTGTAGCCAATGCGGCGCCGGTGGCGAACGCAGGCTACGCGCAAAATGTTTTGTCCGGCAGCGTGGTGGAACTCGATGGCAGCGCCAGTTCGGACGCCAATGGCGATGTCTTGACTTTTGCCTGGGAGCTGACGACAAAACCGGCGAACAGCAAGGCCTCCTTGTCTTCCGCCAGCTCGGCCAAGAGCACCTTTACCGCCGATACCACCGGTTTGTATGTAGCTAAACTCATCGTCAACGATGGCAAGGCGAGCAGTGCGGACGCAACTGTTACTGTCACCGCCAGCGCCGTCGACAACTCCGGCCCCAACGTGTCGGCCATCACTGTCACCCCCGCCATCATTGACGTCTCGCAGACAAGTCAACAGGTGACGGCCACCGTCAGCGTGACAGATGCCACCGGCGTCAATCTCAACGCCCTGCCCGCCCCCCATTGGTACAACGTCGCCGACATCGGCGGCACCCGCATCAACAGCCAATGGAAACTGGCGTCCGGCGACGCGAAGCATGCCACCTTCAGTTCGACGGTGACGATCCCCGCAGGCGCCAAAGCAGGCGAATGGCTGGTCGGCTCGCTCGCCTTCCGTGACGTATTAGACTATACGAGTACAAATGGCGGCTACAGCCAGGGTTTCACCGTGCAAAGTAATGAACTCAGCGACACATCGGGTCCCACCGTGTCAGCCATCACCGTCAATCCCACCACCGTTGATGTCTCCCAGACAAGTCAACTGGTGACGACCACCGTCACCGTGACAGATGCCACCGGGATCAATCTCAACGCCCTGCCCAATCCCTATTGGTACAACAGCGCCGATATCGGCGGCACCCGCATCGACAGCAAATGGGTGCTGGCATCCGGCGACGCGAAGCATGCTACGTTCAGTTCAACGGTGACGATACCCGCAGGCGCCAAAGCCGGCTCCTGGACGGTTGGCTGGACAGCGTTCCGTGACACATTAGGATATACGAGTACAAATGGCGGCTATAGCCAGGGTTTCACCGTGCAAAGCAATGGGCTCAGCGACACGTCAGGGCCCGCCGTTTCTGCCATCACTGTCACCCCCGCCATCGTTGACGTCTCGCAGACAAGTCAACTGGTGACGACCGCCGTCACCGTGACAGATGCCACCGGGATCAATCTCAACGCCCTGCCCAATCCCTATTGGTACAACAGCGCCGATATCGGCGGCACCCGCATCGACAGCAAATGGGGGCTGGCATCCGGCGACGCGAAGCATGCTACTTTCAGTTCAACGGTGACGATACCCGCAGGCGCCAAAGCCGGCTCCTGGACGGTTGGCTGGACAGCGTTCCGTGACACATTAGGATATACAAGTACGAATGGTGGCTACGACAAAAGTTTCACCGTTAAATAAGCGCGCCAGGCAGCACCAGACGGTCAATCAGGGAGCTGCCAGCCCGCTCTGAACATCCTCAGCCAACCTCCGGGTTGGCTTTTTTGTTTGCCTTGCACAAAACCTCCACCCCACCCCGCCGCTATGTACGCAAACGAACGGACTGCAGCCGCCCAAGAGCCCATGCTGCAGGCAGACCATCACTTTCCCTCCCGCCGCCAGCGCCCTGCGCGACACGGCTGATGGGTCGGCTGGTCAGCTCTCCCGCCACACCGCCATGCGAAACTCGCGCCCGACGCCGTCGAGCCGTTCCGTACATTACGGCTCACTGCCAAAGGATGCATCATGAAACCTACCCTGATATTGCTCGCGCTCGCCTCTACCCTCGCCCTGACCGCTTGCCAGCGCGAAGCGCCACCCGCACCGACCGTCGTCCAAGTCGTTCCCGGCCCTGCCGGCGCGCCTGGTCCTGCCGGCGCCACGGGCGCCAAGGGCGCTGAAGCCCCTGCCGGCGCGACCGGTGCCACCGGCGCCACGGGCCAGACCGGCGACAGCGGTGCCGCCGGATACGATGGCGCCAAGGGCGCTACCGGTGCGCAAGGCAACGATGGCGCCAAGGGCGACGACGGTGCCAAGGGCAAGACGGGCGATACGGTGATTGTCGTTCCGCAACGCTAATACCGTTAGCGCCGGCTATCGGCGACAACTTTGTTCAGCTACAACGCCAACCCTTGCGGTTGGCGTTGCTGCGTATGCGCTGTACCGCACAGTAACGTCGGCCGCATCGGCCTACCCTGTTCCTATTACACAGGGAGATATCGCATGCTGACGCTCATATTGCTGGTGGCCCTGCTGGGCCTGGTTCTACTGTTCGCGCTGGGCCCCGTGCGCCGCGCCCTGATTACTCCACACTTGCTGGCGCTGTTCAAGCGCATCCTGCCGACCATGTCCGACACGGAACGCGACGCGCTCGAAGCGGGCACCACGTGGTGGGATGCCGAGCTATTTTCCGGCCGGCCCGACTGGAAAAAATTGCTGGGCTATGGCCGCGCCACGCTCAGCGCCGAAGAGCGCCATTTTCTTGACCATGACGTCGAGCGCTTGTGCGAACTGGTCGACGACTGGGAAACCCAACAGGCGCAGGATTTGCCACCGCAAGCCTGGGCCTACATGAAAAGCCAGGGTTTCCTCGGCATGATCATTCCCAAGCAATACGGCGGCAAACAGTTCTCCGCCTACATGCATTCGCAAGTGGTGATGAAACTGTCGAGCCGCTGCTCGGCGCTGGTCGTGACCGTGATGGTGCCCAATTCGCTGGGACCGGCCGAGTTGCTGTTGCACTACGGCACTGAGGAACAGAAAAACCATTACTTGCCGCGATTGGCTGCCGGCACCGAGATTCCCTGCTTTGCCCTGACCAGCCCGTATGCGGGCTCCGACGCGGCCGCCATCCCCGACCTGGGCGTCGTGTGCATGGGCAGGCATGAGGGGAGAGCTACCCTGGGTTTCCGCCTCACCTGGAACAAGCGCTACATCACCCTGGCGCCCGTGGCGACCTTGCTGGGGCTGGCATTCCAGACCAGCGATCCCGACCACTTGCTGTCCGACAACGACGCGCCCGGCATCACCTGCGCCCTGATTCCCGCCCGCCACGACGGCGTGGTGATCGGCCGGCGCCACCATCCCTTGAACGCCGCCTTCCAGAACGGCCCCACGTCCGGCAACGATGTCTTCATTCCCATCGACTGGGTCATCGGCGGCCAGGCGCAAGTGGGCAAAGGATGGCGCATGCTGATGGAATGCCTGGCGGCCGGACGCGCCATCTCGCTGCCCTCGTCCAGCGTGGGCATGGGCAAGATGGCCGTGCGCGGCACCGGTGCGTATGCGGCCGTGCGGCGCCAGTTCAACATGCCCATCGGCAAGTTCGAAGGGGTGCAGGAAGCGCTGGCCCGCATGGGCGCCAACCTGTACCTGATGGATGCGGCCCGCACTCTGGCCGCGCACGCCGTCGACCTGGGCGAGAAGCCGGCCGTCATTTCCGCCATCGTCAAATACCATGTGACGGAACGGGGCCGCGCGCTCGTCAACGACGGCATGGACATTCTCGGCGGCAAGGGCATCTGCGTGGGTCCGAACAATTTCCTCGCCAGCGCCTACCAGCAAATCCCCATCGCGATCACCGTCGAAGGGGCCAACATCCTCACGCGCAGCCTGATCATCTTCGGCCAGGGCGCCATCCGCGCGCATCCGTATGTACTGAGGGAAATGGCCGCCGTCAACGAAAGCGACGGCCGCAAGGCCTTGCGCGATTTCGACGCGGCCTTCTTCGGCCATGTGGGCTTTGTGCTGGGCAACGTGGCCAGGGGCTTGTGGTACGGACTGGGCGGCGCGCGCCTGGCGCCCGTGCCCGACGCCGGCGCCCCGGCACTGGCGCCCTACTACCGCGCCCTGACGCGGCTGTCGACGGCGTTTGCCGTCATGACGGATATGTCGATGTTCGTGCTTGGTGGCGAACTCAAGCGCCGCGAGCGGCTGTCCGCCAGATTGGGCGACGTGCTGGCGCAACTGTACCTGGCTTCTTCAGTGCTGAAGCGCTACGAGGACGATGGCCGGCCCGAGGCCGACCTGCCCTACGTGCACTGGTCGCTGCAGGATGCGCTGGTCAAGGCGCAGCAGGGCTTGACGGGCGTGCTCGACAATTTCCCCGCGCGCGTGCTGGCCGTGCTGCTGCGCACCTTGCTGTTCCCGTTCGGCCTGCCCCACCGCCCGCCGTCCGACGAGCTGGGCAGCGAAGTGGCGCTGGCCCTGCAAACACCGGGCGCGGACCGCGAACGCCTGCTGGCCGACGGCCATGTCGCCAGCGAGGGCAACGATCCCGTCGCCTGCGCCGAGCGGGCGCTGGCCCTGCTGCCCGAGGTTTTGCACATCGAAAAACGCCTGAAGGACACGCCCGAAGGCGCGGCCCTGCGGCACCTGCCGCAAAGCCTGTCCGCCATGCAGCCGTGGCTGGCAGCGGCCAAGGCCACAGGCAACGTCAATTGCCAGGAGCACAATAGCTTGCTGGAATATGCACGCCTGGTCGATGGTTTGATCCAGGTCGACGATTTTGCGCCCGCCGCAGCGCACGAAACGCCGGACGCCTATCCCCGCGATGACGCCGGCGTGGTCGAGGCCAACGACAAGCCCAGCACGAGCGGCACCAGTGCCGCATACACGACGATCACCGACAACCAGACGGCGCCGGGCCAGTACGCCCTGACGCCAAAATAAATGCTGGAAAATACCAGCGGGCACAGCACGGATGCCAGGCTCACGGACGAGGCCAGCACGCCCTGAAACTGGCCTTGCCTGTCCTCGGCAACTTGCCGCGTGGCCAACGACTGCAGGGCCGGCGCGCCGATGCCGCCCAGGGCAAACACGGGCATGATGGCGAAGATCATCCAGCTGCGGGTGGCGAAGGCCATGACGACCAGCGCGACGCAGGCGCAGGCCACGCCCCCCAGGATGGTGGCGCGTTCGCCCAGCAGCTTCACGGCCGGGCCGGGCAGAAAAGCCTGGGCCAGCGCCTGGCACACGCCAAACGCGCCCAGCGACAGGCCGATCCACAGCCCGTTCCATTCGAACGCATCGTGGCCCCACAGCGCCCAGCACACGCCATACACCTCGCCCGCCGCGCTGAAGGTAAAGAAGATGGCGGTGATCGGCAGCAAGCTTTTCTGCGATAACACCCAGCGCAGCGGGCGCAATGGATTCAATGCCAGCAGGTCGATTTTTTCGCCCGTGGGCCGACGTGATTCTGGCAACGTCAGCAACGCCAGCAGCAGGTTGCCGGCATTCAAGATGGCCGCCGTCATGAACGGCAAGCGCAGCCCGTAATCGCCCAGCGCGCCGCCGAGCACGGGGCCAATGATGAAGCCGGCGCCGAACATGGCGTTGAGCAAGCCGAAACGGCGCGCCCGCGTTTCCTCGGGAGAAATATCGGTGATGTAGGCCGTGGCCACGGACACATTGGCGCTCGTCAAGCCCGCAATGGCGCGCCCCAGCAGCAGCATCCACAGGCTGGGCGCAAACGCGAGGAACAGGTAATTGACGGCCGCGCCCGCCAGCGAAAGCAGCAGCACGGGGCGCCGCCCCAGGCGGTCGCTCAGCGCGCCCAGCACGGGCGCAAAGATGAACTGCATCAACGCATACAGGGCCGTCATGATGCCGATATACGCCGCCACGTTATCGGCATGCGTGACGTCGCGCAGCAGCGCGGGCAAGATGGGGAAGACCAGGCCGATGCCGACGGCGTCGAGCACGACCGTGGCAAAGATGACAGGCAGCGCTGTCGCCGGAACGACTATTTTCATATACTCAATCTAAATATGTACTCAGTATATAAATAGTACGCCCAGCCTGGCTACACCATCAAGCCTTATCTGTACTCAGTACACTTCGTGTATGATCGGGGCAACATGACGATTCCTTCCGACCTCCGCTCCCGCAAACGCCTTGCCACCCGGCAAGCCATCTCGAATGCCGCCACGCGCTTGTTTTTCGTGCGCGGCTTCGAGCAGGTGACGGTGGACGAGATCGCGGCGGCTGCCAGCGTGGGACGCATGACGGTGTTCAACCACTTCCCCCGCAAGGAAGACATGTTCTTCGACCGCGAGGAAGAGGGACGCGAGCTGCTGCGCGCCGCCTTGCGCCAGCGCGATCCCATGGTGCCTCCCATCGAAACGCTGCGCCTGCTGGCGCACCGGCTGGTACGGGAAGACAGTCCCTACGTCACGTTTTCCGCCGCCGGCCAGGGTTTTATCGCCACCATCGAGGCCAGCGAGACCCTGAAAGCGCGGGCGCGGGCGATCCGCGACGAGTTGGCGCAAGTGGTGGCAACGGCGCTGACCGACAGCACGGGGCGCGACGCGCACGATCCCCAGGCCCGGCTGGCGGCCAGCCTGCTGCTGGCCACCTGGAGCACGGCCCTGATCGAAGCGCACCGCGCCTTCGCGCGGCATGGCGACGCGCAGCTGGCCAAGACCTGCTTTCTGTCCTTGGTGGACCAGGGGCATGTCGGCCTGAAGGCAGCGTTGGCGGGCACGCCTTACGTCTGACGTTGCCGGGCATCGGATGTCAATCCCTTGACCCAAGGCAAGGCAATCTGGCGCCAGCCCGCCTACAATCGCCGGCTTTGCCCCTCGCCCATGCGCCACGCTCCCGAACTCCTCCTGCCTGCCGGCTCCCTGGCCAAGATGCATGCCGCCTTCGACTATGGCGCCGACGCCGTCTACGCGGGCCAGCCGCGCTACAGCTTACGCGTGCGCAATAACGATTTTTCGACCTTGCAAGCCTTGCAGGAGGGCATTGATGGCGCGCATGCGCGGGGCAAGCAGTTCTTTGTCGCCAGCAATATCTTCGCCCACAACGCCAAGCTGAAGACGTATTTGCGCGACATGGAACCGGTGATCGCCATGCGCCCCGACGCCCTGATCATGGCCGATCCCGGCCTGATCATGATGGTGCGCGACAAGTGGCCGGAGATTCCCGTGCACTTATCGGTGCAGGCAAATGCCGTCAACTGGGCCGACGTGAAGTTCTGGCACCGCATGGGACTGACCCGCGTGATCCTGTCGCGCGAACTGTCGCTCGACGAGATCGAGGAAATCCGCCAGCGCTGCCCGGAAATGGAACTCGAGGTGTTCGTGCACGGCGCCCTGTGCATCGCCTATTCGGGCCGCTGCCTGCTGTCCGGCTATTTCAACCACCGCGACCCGAACCAGGGCACATGCACGAATTCCTGCCGCTGGGATTACAAGGTGAAAAATGCCGCCGAAGACGCCAGCGGCGACCTGGGCGGCATGCAGGTGGTGCCGCTGGAATTTCACCAGGCGCTGGCCGAGGCGGACAACAATGCCTTTTCCGCCCTGCACCAGCAGCCGCGCCACCCGCTGGCCGACCAGCCCTACTTCATCGAAGAAGCGCAGCGGCCGGGCCAGCTGATGCCGATACTCGAAGATGAGCACGGCACCTACATCATGAATTCGAAGGACTTGCGCGCCGTCGAGCATATCGAACGTCTGGTCAAGATCGGCGTCGATTCGCTGAAGGTCGAAGGCCGCACCAAGTCGCTGTACTACGCGGCGCGCACGGCGCAAGTCTACCGCCAGGCCATCGACGACGCTGTGGCGGGCCGCCCCTTCGACATCAGCCTGCTGGGCCAGCTGCAAGGCCTGGCCAACCGCGGCTACACGGACGGTTTTTACCAGCGCCACCATACGCAAACGCACCAGAACTATATGCGCGGCGCTTCCGAGGCGGACCGCAGCCAATATGTGGGCGACGTGCTGGACGTGACGGATGGCTGGGCCAGGGTGGACGTGAAAAACCGCTTTGCCGTGGGCGACCGCATCGAAGCCCTGCATCCGGGCGGCAACCACGACTTCACCATTACCCGCATGCTGGCCGACGACGGCAGCGAAATCCAGGTGGCGCCCGGCAGCGGCCACTTCGTGCGCATCGAACTCGACGGAGCGCTGAACAAGGCCTTGCTGGCGCGCTATTTGTAACCGCCAGTCTGGCGCGCGCGGTGGCGAGCAGTTTACAAGTGTTTGATTTGACAAGAAAAAATCTGCAGACCACCGCTTAAACAATTTGTTTAAGCTTCAACATTGCTATACGATACGGCCACCCTGCGCCCGGGGCCGTTATCGGCATCCGGTGCGTCCCTGACACGTTCACCGGAATCCCCGATGCCACCTGCCACCTCTGCCCTGATCACCAATGACGCCGTCGTCCTCGGCCTGCTCGCCATCACCCTGGGGGCCGTCTTCTGGACCGCCTCGCGCGCGGACGGCTTCTGGAAAAAGTTTTACACGTATATCCCTTCCTTGCTGATGTGCTATCTGATCCCGGCGCTGCTCAACACCTTCGGCATCATCGACGGCAACGCCTCCGGCCTGTACGCCGTGGCGCGCGACTACCTGCTGCCCAGCGCGCTGGTGCTGCTGTGCGTGGCCATCGATTTCGGCGGCATTATCCGCCTCGGTCCCAAGGCCATCATCATGTTCCTCACGGGAACGCTGGGCGTCATGCTGGGCGCGCTCGTCTCGTTCGAGGCCCTGCGGCTGATCCACCCGGAAACGGTGGCGGGCGACACGTGGCGCGGCATGACGACTGTCGCCGGCTCGTGGATAGGCGGCGGCGCCAACCAGGCGGCCATGAAGGAAGTATTTGAAGTGGACGCCACCCTGTTTGGCCAGTTCGTCGCCGTCGATGTGCTGGTGGCCAACGTCTGGACGGCCGTGCTGCTGTTCCTGGCCGGCCGTGCGGGCGCCTTCGACCGCTGGACGGGCGCGGATCTGTCCGCCATCAACGCGCTCAAGGACAGCATCGAAAGCTACCGGGACCAGCATGCGCGCGTCGCCAATCTGACCGACATCATGATCATCCTCGGCGTGGGCCTGGGTGTGACGGGCCTGTCGCATTTCCTGGCCGGCCCCATCATCAGCTGGATCACCACCCTGCCGGCAGAATGGCGCCTGCAGGATTACAGCCTGACGTCGAACTTCTTCTGGATCGTCGTGCTCGCCACCACCTTCGGCCTGCTGCTGAGTTTTACCCGGGCGCGCAGCCTGGAAGGCGCGGGCGCCTCGACCATCGGCTCGTCCATGCTGTACGTGCTGGTGGCCACCATCGGCATGCACATGGACTTGAAAGCCCTGTTCGACAAGCCTTTCCTGTTCCTGTTGGGCCTGATCTGGATCGCCGTGCATGGCGGCCTGATGCTGCTCGTCGCCAAGCTGATCCGCGCGCCGCTGTTCTTCATGGCTGTCGGATCGCAGGCGAACATCGGCGGCGCCGCCTCGGCCCCCGTCATCGCCAGCGCCTTCCACCCGGCCCTGGCGCCCGTGGGCGTCCTGCTGGCCGTGCTCGGCTATGCGCTGGGCACCTATGGCGCCTACATCACGGGCTTGATCCTGCGCAGCATGGCGGGGTGATGCCCACCCGGCTTGAGCAGCCAAACTTGCCACGACAACGCCAGCCTTCGGGCTGGCGTTGTCGTTTACTGCTCGCATCGGCCGCAGTGTCCTGAAAACTCCCCATAATGTAGCAGAAACCCCTCAAAACCAAATTTCCGCACCATTTTTGTGCGAAATCTGCGATGATAGTTGCCCAAATAACCGATTACCTCCATGGAATTCTGATGAAATACGCATCTGCTCACGAGTATGTCCAGCATGTCGCCGCACGCAATCCAGGTCAGCCCGAGTTTCTGCAAGCCGTCACCGAAGTCATGGAGAGCTTGTGGCCGTTCCTGGAACAGCACCCGAAATACGCGGAACAAGGCTTGCTGGAACGCTTGATCGAGCCGGAGCGCGTGGTGATGTTCCGCGTGTCGTGGGTCGATGACCATGGGCAGGTGCAAGTCAATCGCGGCTACCGCATCCAGCACAGCATGGCCATCGGGCCGTACAAGGGCGGCATCCGCTTCCACCCTTCCGTCACCCTGTCCGTGCTGAAATTCCTTGCCTTCGAACAGACGTTCAAGAATGCGCTGACCACGTTACCGATGGGCGGCGGCAAGGGCGGCGCCGATTTCGATCCGAAGGGCAAGAGCCCGGGCGAAGTGATGCGCTTCTGCCAGGCGTTTGTCAGCGAACTGTTCCGTCACGTGGGTTCGGATACGGACGTGCCGGCCGGCGACATCGGCGTGGGCGGGCGCGAAGTGGGCTATATGGCCGGCATGATGAAAAAGCTCAGCAACCGCGCCGACTGCGTGTTTACGGGCAAGGGCGCCAGCTTCGGCGGCTCGCTGATGCGTCCGGAAGCGACGGGCTACGGCACCGTGTATTTTGCGCAAGAAATGCTGAAGACGCAGGGCCGCTCGTTCGAAGGCATGCGCGTGTCCGTTTCCGGCTCGGGCAACGTGGCGCAGTACGCGGTGGAAAAAGCCATGGCCATGGGCGCGAAAGTCATCACCGTCTCCGATTCGAGCGGCACCGTCATCGACGAAGACGGTTTTACGCCGGAAAAGCTGGCCATCCTGATGGAGGTCAAGAACCATTTGTATGGCCGCGTCAGCGACTACGCAGAACGCACAGGCGTGCGCTTCGAAGCGGGCGTGTCGCCATGGCATGTGCCGGTCGACATCGCCCTGCCCTGCGCCACGCAAAATGAACTGAACATCGACGATGCGCGCCTGCTCATCGCCAATGGCGTGCAATGCGTGGCCGAAGGGGCCAACATGCCTACCACTATCGAGGCAGCCAAGGCCTTCGAGGCGGCCGGCGTGCTGTACGCGCCGGGCAAGGCCAGCAATGCGGGCGGCGTGGCCACTTCCGGCCTGGAAATGAGCCAGAACGCGGCCCGCATTTCCTGGCCGCGCGAAGAAGTCGACGCACGTTTGCTGCAGATCATGCAAGGCATCCATGCGGCGTGCAAGCAATACGGCACGCGCGCCGACGGCACGGTCAGCTACGTCGATGGCGCGAACATCGCCGGCTTCGTCAAAGTGGCCGATGCGATGCTGGCGCAAGGGGTCATTTAAGCGTAGGTCGGCTTAGCGCGAAGCGCGTAAGCCGACACCACCGCAAGCATCAACAATATCGTCGGATTACGCGCGGCGTTGCCGCGCTAATCCGACCTACAACATCTCGGGCTTCATCAGGCTCTTGCGGCTGATGGTCCGGCCCGACACCATGAACTCGCCGTTGCCCCGGTAGTGCAGGGTTTCGGGCAGCTTGGGCGAGGTGGCCACGTGGGCTTTCACGCACTCGAAGATGAAGAAGCCGCCCTTCGGGTTGCCCGCCACCTGGGCCAGCTTGCATTCGAAGTTGGCATAGCACTCGGCGATCAGCGGCGCGCCCACCAGCTCGGCCGGCTGCGGCGTCAGGCCGAAGGCCGTGAACTTGTCCGTGTCTTCGCCGCTGCAATTGCCGATAGCGACCACCTGATCGACCATGTCGGCCGTGGGCAGGTTGATCACGCACTCCATGCTGCGCTTAATCATTTCATAGCTGTGGTTCGCGTCGGAAATAAAACAGCCGAGCAAGGATGGCGTAAATTCCATCAGCATATGCCAGGCCATGGTCATGACGTCGCTTTCGCCCTGCCACGTTGAACTGACGAGCACCACCGGGCCAGGCTCGAGGAAGCGGCGGATATCGGCGACGGGATAATCTTCTTTGTGATAATTTTTCATCTGCTCTCCAGGACGCGGTACGCCATAGCATAGACCAACGGCGCCTTTGCGGGCGCGCGGCTGGGCGATGGCGGCGTGTCATCCGCGCCGCGATTTGCGCCGTTCATCGCAAATTTCTCCCCGTTGGAGATGTTGCAACATAGAATACACTGATCAACTACTCAAGGAAACCGCCATGCGTCCTCTGTTCCTGTTGCCACTCCTATCCTTCGCTTGCCTCGCTACCGTCGCGCATGCCGACGAGCAAACCCGCACGGTCGCCGCCTTCAACGCCATCGATATTCGCGGCCCCATCAGCATGGAAGTGGAATCGGGCAAGGAGCAAAGCCTGCTGCTGCGCGGCGACCAGAAATTCCTCAGCGGCGTCATCACGGAAGTGGTCGATGGCGAGCTGAAAATTTCCATGAAGGATAAAGATATCAAGAAGACCGAGGGCGACCCGCGCATCATCATCACCATGCCCACCTTGCGCAAGCTGATCGCGGAAGGCGCGGGCGAGAAGATCTTGACCAAGCTCAATGGTCCAAGAGTCGACATCAGCTACAAGGGCGCGGGCCGCCTGGCCGCCGATGGCCAGGTCGACTGGCTGCGCCTGAAGGCGCAGGGCGTGGGCGAAGTCGATACGAAAGCCTTGCTGGCGAAAAACGTCGACGTCAATTTCGAGGGCATCGGCTCCGTCAAAGTGTATTCCTCGGGCGAGCTGAACGCCGTGGTGCGCGGCATGGGCGAACTGACGTATTACGGCAAGCCGAAGATCGTGCACAAGTCGATCGCCGGCATCGGCAGCGTGAATGCCGCCAAGTAAGCTTTTCCATAAAAACAAGGCCATCAGGCCACTGGAGACCGCATGACCGCTTTACAAGATAACGATGCGCCGCTGGTGCTGCGCGAGGACGAGGGTGGGCTCGTCACCCTGCGCCTGAACCGTCCCCTGCAATTCAATGCCTTGTCGGAAGCCATGCTGGCCGCGCTGCAGGAAGCGTTTGATGCCATCGCGCAGCAGCCGCACGTACGCTGCGTGGTGCTGGCCGCCGAAGGCAAGGCGTTTTGCGCGGGCCACGATTTGCGCCAGATGCAGGCCACGCGCCAGCTTGATTACTATCAAACCCTGTTCGCGCAATGCTCGCGCGTGATGCAAGCCATTCAAACCTTGCCCGTGCCCGTGATCGCCCGCGTGCATGGCATCGCCACGGCGGCCGGCTGCCAGCTGGTCGCCAGCTGCGACCTGGCCGTGGCGGGCGCGTCCGCCCGCTTTGCCGTGTCCGGCATCAACGTGGGCCTGTTTTGCGCCACGCCGTCCGTCGCCCTGTCGCGCAATGTGTCGCCCAAGCGGGCTTTCGACATGCTGGTGACGGGCCGCTTCATCGACGCCGACACGGCCGCCGACTGGGGCCTGATCAATGAAACGGTAGCCGACGCGGCGCTCGACGAGGCCGTGGCGCGCCTGGCGCAGCAGATCATGGCGAAAAGCCCGACGGCCATCCGCTACGGCAAGCAGATGTTCTACCGGCAGCGCCAGCTGCCGCTGGACGAGGCGTATGCGTACGCGGGCGACGTGATGGCGCGCAATATGATGGAAGAGGATGCGGAGGAAGGCGTGAGCGCCTTCCTTGAAAAGCGGCCGCCCGGCTGGGCGACCGTCAAGTAGCTTAACGCTCCTGTTTTAGTTGCTGCTGCACGGAAAGACTCAAGGTACCGAGGTCTTCCTTGCCCAGCAGCGGCAATTGCGCCAGCAGCTGCATCAGGGCCGAGCTGCCCGTCACGTCCAGCTCGGACGACTGCACCAGCACCGTGCCGGCACCCGTGAAGTCGATCTGCTTTTCCTCGCCCGACAGGGTAAAACCCGTGAGCGCGCCGGCGGCCGAGGCCCAGCCCTGCACGTGGGCGTAATCGTAGTGATACGAGGGGCTGGGGCAATCGGCCCAGCCCAGCACGGCCTGCTCGTCCACGCGGCACGGCAATTCCAGGAAGTGCACGGGGCCGTTCGACGAGGCGATCACTTTACCGGTGCCTATCATGGTCAGATAGCCGGGCAAGGTCGATTCCTGGCAAATCACGTCCTTGGTAAACCCCAGCAGGTTTTTCGCGCGGATGGTCATGTTGGCGTTGTCCAGGTCGTAGCACGCCAGGTCGTTGCCGTTGTCGCCCAGGATCAACTGACCTTGCCCTTGCGCCACGACAAAGTGGTGCACGTATTTCGGTGCATTGAAGGCATTGCGCACGATCAGGTCGAGCACGCTGCTGCCCATGGCTTCGAAGCGCAGCTCGCCATAGAAGGCGATCATCTTGCCCTTGCGAATGAAGATCTGTTCCTTGACGTCGATGACATAGGAAAAACGGTTCAGGTTATCGTTCTTCGGCAAGGTATCGGGGTTGTAAATCGTCATGGCTTACCTTTCGCTCGCTTGGATGTAGACCGTGCCCTGGCCCGTAAACTTCACCTGGTACGATTCGCCGGACGCCTGGCCGACAAAGGTTTTCCAGTTCAGGTCCGTGACGATGGTCGAGCTCAGCTGGCCCGTGTGGCCGATATACGCTTGCGGGTCGACGAAGACGGGCACGTCCGGCGTGACGGGCAAGCCGATGGCATTGCCGTCGGACAAAATCGCCACTTCGCCCGTGCCTTGCAAGGTAGTGGTAAACAAGCCCTGGCCCGAGGCCATACCGCGCACCACGCCCTGCACGCCGCCCTGGTTGCCGAGGAACATGGTGCCGGCCGTCAGGCGCGCATCGAAGGCCAGCAGGGAGTCGCTTTCCACATAGAACGTTTCGCCGCGCACGGGGACGATGGTGACGAACAGGCCGCCCTGCGCGTAAAAAACGCTGCCCGTGCCGCGCGCCGACATCAGGGCATAGCCCTCGTTCGTGACGGCGCGCATGGCCAGGCTTTGCACGCCCTGGCCGGCCAGAAAGGAGCGGCTGAACGCCACGTCGCCCTGGTAGGACACCATGGCGCCCTTGCGGGCGAACACTTCCTCATTGCCGAGTTTAACCTCGAGCATCTTTTCATTGATTTGCTGATAGACAGGCATCGCGGGTCCTCGCTGACTTAACGTTCGGCGGGCTGGATGAACACCACGCCCTGGCCTGTGAATTTGTGCTGGTACGATTCGCCCGAGCTCTGGCCGATCATGGTGCGCCAGTTGACATCAAAAACGAATTCCTGGCGGATATCGCCCTTGAAGCCGACGAAGGCGTCCGGGTCCACGCGCAGCGGGTGCGCCGGCGTCACTTCCAGCATGATCAGGTTGCCGCGCGAAATGACGGCCAGGTTGCCGTGGCCTTCGACGGTGGTGGAAAACAGGCCCTGGCCGGAACTGGCGCCGCGCAGGCCCGCAAAGCTGGTGCCCGTCTTCAGGCTCGTGTCGTAGGCCAGCAGGCTGCTGCTTTCGATGGTCAGCTTTTCGCCGGCCAGCGCCATGACGGTGATTTCGGCCGCGTTCTGCGCGAAAAACACGGTACCCGTGCCGGCGGCCTGCATCACCTGCATGCCTTCGTTCGTCACCTTGCGCTTGAGCGCGCCGAAGAGGCCCTCGCCGCCCAGCAGGGATTTTTCAAATTTGATGCTGCCCGTATAGGCGACCATCGCGCCGGCAATCGCCAGCACTTTTTCATCCTGCAGGCGCACTTCCAGCAGGCGGTCGGTATTGGTGCGGAAACTGGTCACGCGCGACTCCCCAAGAATGCCAGGACACAAAGCCATGGCTATCCGACAAGATACCGGGGGCGTTACCGCCATGCAAGTGCTATTCCTCCCGAACGGGGGGGTGCATAAAAAAAAGGCGTGCCAGGAGGCACGCCTTGCGTTCACGAAAAGAACGGTTTATTCAGCCAGCACCGGCCTGGCGGCGCGCGCGTTCTGGAACAGCGGCACGGGATCGTTGGTATTGACCTCGACCACCGTGACGCCCTGCACCACGCCAGCGACCTGGTAGCCGACGGCGCCCAGGTGACGCTTGCCTTCGGCCAGGTTGGACCAGCTCAGGGAGACCGTCGCCGTGCCGCCCGTGTAGGCCGTGCCCGGCATCAGCGCCTTGAAGTTGCCGTTGTTCAAGCCCGGCGCCAGCACCCACGACGACAGGGTGTAGTCGGCGTGGCCGTTTTGCGGCGCAAAGCCGATCACGCACACCTTGTACGTGCCGGCGGCCGGCAGGCGCAGTTCCACCTGTTCATTGGAACTTTCATTGCCGCTGCTGCCGACCAGTACATTGGCGGCGTTGTAGACCTCCATGTCCATGTCGGTATTCGCGCCGCCCGTCGTTTCCGCGTCGTAGGTGGCAAAGCGCGCCGCCAGGGTGCCGGCCGGGATCACCACGTTGTGCACGTTCACACCCGTGGCGCCGCCCGCCTTGCAGGCAGCCGATGCGGCAGCGCCCGTCGTCGCCTGGCCGATCGTGCGCGTCTGGCGCACGGCTTCGACGAGACCCGACTTGACGCCGACCAGCGCCCCCGAGAAGCCCGTGCCCAGGGTCAGCACCTTGCTGCCCGTGGCCGCTTCGCTGCTGACCAGTGGAATGGCGGCCAGCGAGGTGCCGCGCGCCGTCAGCGGGCTGCGCACCGTGTGCGTGCCATCCGTCCAGCTCAGGGCGCCGTAGGTCCAGGTATTGGCCGGCGCCGTGGTGCGCGTCAGCTTGACTTGGTACTGCGCCTTGGCGCCCGGCGCCAGGCTCAGGCTCGTTGGCGTCACCGCCACCGTGTAGCCGGGCAGGCTGGCCGAGACGTTGTAGACAGCGCTGCTGGCACCCACGTTGGTCACCGTGCGCGTCAGCACTTGCGTGCCCAGTACGTTGGCCGCCGTCAGCGACGCCAGGTTCAGGTTGTAGGCGGGAATGGTGCCGACGGCCTGGCAGGTGGCGGGACTGTAGACCTTCAGGTTCAGGCCGCACAGGAAACGCGCATAGTCGATTTCCGACACGTCGTACACGAGGCCGGGATCGGCGGCGCCGTTCGGCGCGATGTGGCCGGCGCCCTGGCCCCACGGCAACTGGCCCGAGTTCTTCGCCGTGGCATCCCACGACACTGAACCGTTCAAGCCATCGGGATACGTGCTGAACGCCGTCGTCATCAGCGCCGACTTGATGGCCGCGGGCGACCAGCTCGGATGCTGCTGCTTGAGCAGCGCCGCCACGCCGGCCACGTGCGGACTGGCCATCGAGGTGCCGGAATAGAAATCCCACTCCGCTGCTGGCGCCACACCACCGGCGGCCACGGCATCGCGCTGCGCCGGCGTCAGGTCGGCCGTCACGCCGGCCAGGATGTTGGTGCCGGGCGCCGAGAGATCGGGTTTCAGGATGTTCGCGTTGGCCACGTTCGGCCCGCGCGAGGAGCGGTCGCTGACGATCGGCGCCTGCACCGTGGTGTCGGCGATGGTGTGGATTTCGCCCAATGCCGCCGTGCCGTCCGGATTGGCCGCCATGAACGCCTTGAGCGCGTCGCCCTGCGCCTGCGCCAGGTGTACCGTCGACAGCACGTGCGCCTGATTGATGATGGTATTGGCGCCGCCGGCCACGTTGGCGATGACCACGCCCGCCGCGCCCGCCGTCTTGGCATTCGCGCTCTTGTTGACCAGCACGTTGCCGCCGCGGTCGCACACGAGTATCTTGCCAGCCACTTTCGCCGGGTCCAGATAAGCCGGGGCGGCATCGGCCGCGCCGAAGCAGCGCAGCAGATTGACGTCCGTCGGCGGCACGCCGGCCAGGCCCGCGTCGCGCGAGCGGATCAGCGGCAGCGCCGGCGTCTTCGCGTTGCTCGACGCGCCTTCCAGCTTGCTGCCGTTGCTGAGGATGACGTTGCCCGCGTACAGGCGGTTGTGGGTGGAATTGGCGACCGTTGCCAGCCAGGGGCTGATGTGCGAGACGGGCGCCGGCACGTCGGGCGCCGGCGTGGATGGACCGGAATTGCCGCCGGAGGTGGCGACGAAGACGCCGGCCGCCGCCGCGCCAAGGAAGGCGACTTCCGTCGGTTCGTCGAAGGCGCCGCCGCCCGCGTTCGGGCCGATGGAGAAGTTAATGACGTTGACGCCATCCTTGACCGCCTGGTCGATGGCGGCCACGCTGTCGGCCGTGGCGCAGCCGTTGCGGCCAGTCGACGCGGCCGTCCAGCAGACTTTATAGGCGGCGATACGGGCGCGCGGCGCCATGCCCGAGGCCTTGCCCAGCGACACACCGTTCGAGGTGGCGATGGCGCCATTGTTGCCGCCGGCCGTGGAGGCCGTGTGCGTGCCATGGCCGCCGTGGCCCGTCAGGCCGGCGACGGAATCGCGCGGCGACAGGAACTCCGTCCAGTGCAGCGCCGCCGTGGAAGCGCGGTAGTAGCGCGCGCCGATCAGCTTGTTGTTGCAATTCTCGGCGGAGAATCCCTCGCCCGTCTGGCACGTGCCCTGCCAGCTGGCCGGCGGCGCGCCGTACACGACATTGCTGCCGCTGTGGCTGGGCACGCCGTTCTCGTCAAGGCGGTCGGCAAAGGCCGTGTTCTCGGGCCAGATGCCGCTGTCGACGATGCCGATGACGATGTCTTCGCCCGCGTGCGCCTTGCCGCCCAGCTGCTCCCAGAGGCCGCCCGGCTTGTCCAGGCCCAGGAAGCTGGGCGTGTAGGTGGTGTCGAGCTGCAGGATGGAGTCGGCGCTGATGCTGGCCACGCCGCTGTTTTTCTTCAGGGCCCGCACTTCATCGTCCGTCAGCAAGGCGGAAAAACCGTTGAAGACGACGCTGTACTGGTGCGTGATTTCAGCCGCGCTGACGGTGCCGGCCACGGCGGCCTGCTTGCTGTCGAGGTAGCTCAAATAGGCCTGCACGTCGGCGGCGCCCACATTGATGCGCGCGCCCGGGGCCGGCTTGGTGGCGGCCAGGCCGTCAACCTGGCCCGTATAGGTGGCGGCCGGCTTGTCGACCAGCTGCACGATGTAGGAACGGCGTTCCTGCGCCTGCGCCGTTTGCGCCAGGCTGGCGGCCAGCAGGAGGATGGCGAGTGAAACGGGACGTAATTTCATCTCACGCTCCTTGCACGGTGAACGCGGCGACCTTGCCGCTGCGGCGGCGCGACAGCATGCCGATGGCGCCCAGGCCGGCCAGCAGCAGCAGGTAGGTCGACGGTTCCGGCACGGCGCTGACGTTGATATTATCGAGCGCAAACTGGCCCTGGTTAAAGGCGGGGAAATCGATGGAATTGCTGCACACGCCAGTGTCATTGAAAATGCAGGCGTTGAAGGTCAGGCCCGTGAACGCATAGTTGCTGAAACCGCCCAGCAGGGAAGCGCCCTGGAAATGGTAATTGCCATCGCTGCCCTGGCCGGGAAACGCCAGCGAGGTGCTGACCACCTGGCCGTTGCTGAGGGTGCCGCTCAGCTGCAGTTCGCCCCACTGCATGTTGGGCAAGCCGGAGACGGGCGCGATGAAGGAATAGTCGAATCCGGCCAGGCTGAACGCCTGGCGGTCGGCACGCGCGAAATTCACGCCGCCATCGTTGAGGATGGCCAGGTAGTTGCCGGTGGCACCCTGCGGGCAGGCGGCGATATCGCACGACGAACCCGCGCGGCCATCGAGGATGGCGCCCACGCCGCTGACGCCGCCGCCGGCAGCCGTGGTCGGGTCGGCCAGGAAACGCAGATTGTAGCTCGACGTATTGAGCGTCTGGCCGCTTTCATACACGTCGGGACGCAAATTATCGAAGGTCAGGACATCGGCCATGGCCGGCACCGAGACCAGCACGGACACGGCGGCCAGCGCGGCCAGGACGGTGGTGCGGCCGCGGGTAGCGGGCGGATAGACGGTGGCGGGTGATACCCGCGCATGTGATGGACGATTCATTCTATTCCCTTGTTTGTTGTGGATAGATAGGTCGGCAGGTCTGGTGCCCGCTTTCAGCTTTTTCACAAAAGTGTCAACAAATATAGCAAATCGCATAAAACAAATATCATATTTTTAATATCATTTATTTATTTTTTATCTAAGCCTGCGAAACTTTGTTTTGTTTTATCTATGAAAGTTTGAGTAAGCTCAACGTTACATTGGAACAACAATGCATCGCACTGCAGGCGTGCGCGCCAGCGTGCCGGCGCGACTTCAGATAAGCTCGAAAACCGTGCCTGCGGCCAGCGCAAGCGCCCACCGTCACATCGCGGCACACCTGTTCCATCCTGGAACAGTCATCCCCTCCCCTGCCCCGCATGACGCGCCCCCAGAGGCCCCTGCGCCGATGGCATGAAGCTTGCACAACAAAGAGATCGACCGTGCTCAGGGAGCAGCATCATGGAACACTACCAACTGGCCGGCAGCGGCCGCGCAGGCACGCGGCCGGCCCGGCGCATCCTCGTGTGCTGCGCGCTGGCACTGGCTTTTTTCCTGCTGGCCGCCAGGCTGGACCTGGCCGAACGGCTGACGCACGCGCTCTGGCGCCAGGAACACTGGCAACTCGATGAACTGGCCCTGAGCCTGTTGCTGCTGGCGCTGGCGCTGGCCGGCTTTGCCGTGCGGCGCGGACGCCAGGTGGCGCTGCTGCTGGCGCAGAACCGCGCCCTCACGCAGCGCCTGCTGCGCGCGCAGGAAGAGGAGCGCTGCGCGCTGGCGCGCGAGCTGCACGATGAAGTGGGACAGGACTGCACGGCCATCCGCGCCGCCGCCAGCTACATCCTGCGCGCGCGCGACGGCGATCAGGCGAACGTGCAGGCCTGCGCCGCCAGCATCGCCCGCTCGTCGGAAGCGCTGCATGCGATGGTGCGCACGATGCTGCGCCGGCTGCGTCCGCCCGTGCTCGACAGCCTGGGATTGGCGCCGGCCCTGCAGGCGCTGTGCGACAGCTGGGCCCAGCAGCACGGCATCGCCTGCCATTTCGCGCCGCACGCCGTCCCCGCCAGCCTCGACGACTGCACCGCCACCGCCGTCTACCGCCTGGTGCAGGAAGGCTTGACGAACGTGGCGCGCCACGCGGGCGCCGACCGTGCCACGGTGGAATTGCGCGCCGATGCGCACGGCGTGCTGCACCTGACCATCGAAGACAATGGCCAGGGTTTTTGTCCGGATAAAACGCCAGCAGATGGCTTCGGCATGCTGGGCATGCGCGAGCGCGTGGCCGGCCTGCGCGGCCATATCCGCTGGATCAGCGCGCTGGGCAAGGGCTTGCGCATCGAAGTGGCGATGCCGCTGGCGGCCGGTGCGGCATGAACGCGGCCATGCCCCCGATCCGCGTGATGCTGGTCGATGACCACCCGGTGGTGCGCACGGGCTACCGCCGGCTGCTGGAACAGGGCGGCGATATCGCCGTCGTGGCCGAGGCGGGCAATGGCGAGACGGCATATGCCCTGCACCTGGAGCACGCGCCCGACGTCTGCGTGACGGATTTGTCCATGCCCGGCATCGGCGGCCTGGAATTGTTGCGCAAGCTGCTCGCGCGCGACGCAGGCGCGCGCGTGCTCGTGTTTACCATGCACGACACGCCGCAACTGATCGCGCGCGCGTTGGACGGCGGCGCCTGCGGCTTCGTCAGCAAGCAAGCCGACCCGGAACACCTGGTCGACGCCGTGCGCGCCGCCCACGCGGGCCGCCGCTACCTCGACCCGCACAGCGCACCGGGCGTGCTGCACGGTACGGCCCGCATGGAAGCGGACCGTTTGAGCAGCCTGAGCCAGCGCGAATTCGAAATCTTCCGCCTGCTGGCCGAAGGCCGCAGCGCCGCCGACTGCGCCCGCCTGCTGCACCTGAGCAGCAAGACGGTGGCCAACCACCAGACCTGCATCAAGGAAAAACTCGACGTGCCCGGTCCCGCCGCCCTCGTCCATCTTGCGCTGCGCAACGGGGTCATCGAGCATATCCTCCCTTAAAACGCGTAGCGCAGACCCGCATTCACGCTGCGCGGTGCGCCGGCCGCATAGAACGTCGCGTTGACCATCGGATAGTCGCCGTTCACGGCGGGCAGCGGGCGGGCGGCAAAATTGCCGTTGGCGTCGAAGCCCGTGGCGCCCAGTTGCGCCGCCGTCGCGTACTGGCGGTTGAACAGGTTGTTTATCTGCGCAAACACACTCAGCCGTGGCGTCAGCTGGATCTTGCCGTTCAGCTCGACCACGGCGTAGCCGCCGCTCTTGCCGGAACCCAGGTATGACGGGCCGCCCGCCTGGTGCCGGTTGTTTTCATTGCCGCGCGCGTAGGAACTCGACACGGCCGTCATGGCCAGGCCCACCGTCCAGTCGCGTCCGCCCTGATAGTCCACGTGCGCCTTGAAGATATGGCTCGGTGTCAGCGGAATGCGGTTGCCGGGCGTGATGACGATATTGCCTTCCAGGCCGGGCGCCTGCGCATCGCTGCTGCTGTTGGCGCTGCCGTTGACGAGCTCCCGGCTTTGATACGTCGCCTGCAGCCACGTGTAGTTAACGCCGAAGTCCAGCGCACCGGCCTTGCCACCCGCCGCCAGTTCCACGCCCTGGTGGCGCGTCTTGCCGAAATTCTTGAAGTAGCCGAAACCGGCCTGATTGTCGGCCACGAACAGGATATCGTCGTGGTTTTCCGCGCGGAACACGCCCGCGCTCCAGCGGGCCACGTCGGCGAGCTTGCCGCGCAGGCCCGCTTCCCATGTCTTGGTGACGACCTGTTTCAAGGGTGGGTCGCCCGCCATGGCGTTGGGCAGGCGGCACGGGTTGTCCGGGTCGGCGCAGCCGAGTTCGATGGCCGTCGGCGTGCGGCTGCCTTCGTTGTAGCCGAGATAGGCGCCCACGCCCTTCTCCGGCGCATAAGCGAGGCCGATGGCGGGATTGAAGCGGCTGAAACGGTGGTCGCCATCGAGCGAACCGCTGCCGCCGCCGGGCGTGATGGCGTCGCGGTTGCGCACGGTGCTGCGGTTGTAGCGGCCGGAGATGGTCAGGGTCAATGCTTGATTCAGCGCAATGCTATCGCTCGCATACACGCTCCACGTGCGCATGCGCCCGCTCAAGTCGACGCGGTTGTCGACGGGCGTGCCGTCGTCGTCGATTTCCGTACCGTCGGCAAAGAAGTCGACGGGCGTGATGCTGCGGTCGGGGTTCAGATAGCCGAACTGGCTGGTCTGGCGGAAGGTGGCGTGGCTCGTATCGTAGGCGGCGCCGGCCGTGACGGCGTGGCGCGCGCCCGCCACGTCGGCCAGCGCCGTGAACTGGCCCGAGAAGCCATAGTTTTCCTGCTGCGTATGGCTGCGGTTGAGCATGCCGTTGCATTTTTCGGCCGGTTCATCGTTGAGCAAGACGTTGCCGATGCAGCGCCATTTCGGAAACGGCGTATTGGACGCGTTCGCCCCGCTGGCGGGAAAACCCGTGTAGCCGGCCGCCGCCAGGGCCGCCCGTTCGGCCGCACCGGGCTGGTAGACGGACTGGTCGAGCGACTCGTCGTTCAGGTCGCCATTGAACGTGTGCGTGTCGATCTTGCGGTAGTACACATTGCCGGACAAGAGCAAGCCGGCGCCGGCCTGGTGCTTGCCCGTCACATTCAGCAAGGTCGACTTGTTTTCCGTCAAATCGGGCTTGGTGTAGACGCTGCGGTAATCGCGCGCCAGCAGACGCTGTTCCTGCAAGCCATTGCCCGTCAGCGCATTGTCCGCGTGGGCCACGGTGACGGCGATGTCCGTGCGCGCATCACTCCAGCCCAGCTTGCCGAAGATCTGGCGCACGTCGGACGGGGAATCGTCGCGCCAGCCGTCTTCCTTGAAGCGGTTGCCCGTCACGTACCAGTGCCAGCCGCTGGCATGGCTGCCGCCATGCTCGAATTCGACGGCGCGCCGCTGGTGCGAACCCAGGCGCGCCTCGACGGCCGTGCCGGGACTGGTCTTGCCATCCTTGGTCTGCAGGGCCAGCGCGCCGCCCAGGGTGTTCAGGCCGAACAGGGGGTTCGAGCCCGGCATCAGGGTCAGCGAGGCGATGGCCATGCGCGGGATCAAATCCCAGCTGACGACATCGCCAAACGGCTGGTTCAGCCGCATGCCGTCGAGGTACACGGAAAGTCCTTGCGGCGTGCCCAGCAGGGGCGAGGCCGTGTAGCCGCGGTAGCTGACGTCGGGCTGGAAGGGGTTGTTCTGCACCTCGTTCACATAGACGCTGCCCAGGTTGCGGCGCAGGAAGGCGGAAATGTCGAGCGCGCCGCTGCCGGCGATCTGCTGCGCGCTGGCCGTCTGCACGGGCGCGGCAAAGGCATCGCGCGGCCGCTCCACGGTGGGCAGCGGCATGCTGCCCGTGATAATGACGGTGGGCAAATCGTACGCCGGCTCCAGGTTGGCAGGATGGGCAAGCTCGGCGGCTTGCGCCTGGCACAGCGCCATGGCGGCGGCCGCGAATAAGGTCAGTCTCATGCAGGTCCCCGATTTATCGTGTTTTTTATTACTGCCCAGTATCGGACAGCCACGGGGGATGGGCTAGGGAAAAACTCCCGCCGTGCGGGGAGCTAGCGCTGCAAGGGCAGGTAGCTCTGTTTGAGCTGGCGCAAGACAAAACTCGATTTGCTGTGGCGGATACCGGGAATTTTATACAGGCGCTCGCGCAGCAGGCGTTCGTAGTCGCGCGTGTCGCTCACCGCGATGCGCAGGTAGTAATCGTAGTCGCCGGACACAAGAAACGCTTCCAGCACTTCCGGGATCATGGCCAGCGCGTGGCCGAATTCGAACAGGGCCTGGTCGGAATGGTCGTCCAGGGTCACTTGCACGATGACGGTATCGGCCAGTCCCACCTTGGCCGCGTTGACGTTCACCGTATAACCCTCGATGACGCCATCGTCTTCCATGCGCTTGATGCGCGCCCAGCATGGCGACGAGGTCAGGCCCACCTTGGCGCTCAGGTCGTGCAGACTGATGCGGGCGTCCTGCTGCAGGGCCGTCAGGATGGCGAGGTCGAATTTGTCGAGCTTCATTCTGTTAATTCCTTATTTCACAGCAAATTTTGCTGAATACTGCATTCTATACGAGAAAACCAGCAGCCTTTTCTGCCGCATCAGGCAGAAAATAAGGCCATGAAACCCGATCCCGCTCCCCTCCTTGCTCACGCATCCCACAACGGCGCCAGCACCCTGATCGACACCCTGCTGGCGCTGGGCGTCGATACCGTCTTCGGCTATCCGGGCGGCGCCGTGCTGCCCCTGTACGACGCGCTGCACGCGCAGCCCCGCCTGCGCCATATTCTCGTGCGCCACGAACAGGCGGCCGTGCACGCGGCCGAGGGCTATGCGCGCAGCACGGGCCGGCCCGGCGTCGTCTTCGTCACGTCCGGCCCCGGCATGAGCAATACCACCACGGGCTTGCTCGACGCCCTGTGCGATTCGATACCCGTCATCTGCATCAGCGGCCAGGTGGCTACCACCAGCATCGGCACGAATGCCTTCCAGGAATGCGACGCGCTGGGTATTTCGCGCCCCGTCACAAAGTGGAACCGGCAAATCCGCGCGGCAGAGGAAACGGCGGCCGTCGTGCGCGAGGCGTACGCGCAAGCCACGCAAGGCCGGCCCGGCCCCGTGCTGGTCGACTTTCCCAAGGATCTGCAGCTGGCACCGGTGCGGGAAACGACGGTGCTGGCCCCTGCCACGCCGGCCCCGATGCCGCCGTCGGCAGCCTCCGATCTTGAACGGGCCGCCAGCCTGATCGCCGCCGCGCGCCAGCCCGTGTTCTATGGCGGCGGGGGCCTCGTCAATTCCGGCCCCGCCGCCTGCGCCGCCTTCGGCCAGCTGGTGAAGCTGGCGGCCGCGCCGTGCACCCTGACCTTATTGGGCCTGGGCGCCTTTCCCGCCTCGCACCCGGCCTTCCTGGGCATGCTGGGCATGCACGGCACCCTGGAAGCGAACCTGGCGATGCACCATGCGGACCTGATCGTCTGCGTGGGTGCCCGCTTCGACGACCGGGTGACGGGCAGGCTGGACGCCTTTTGTCCCGGCGCAAAGGTCATCCACGTCGATATCGACCCGGCGTCGATCCACAAGGTGGTGCGCGCCGACGTGGCCCTGCGCGGCGACTGCGCGCCCGTGCTGAATGCCCTGCTGACGCAGCTGCGCGGGCGATTGCTGGCGGACCGCCAGCCGTGGTGGCAGCGCATCGACGGCTGGCGCACGCAGGACTCGCTGGCGTTCGACGACACGCCCGACGTCATCGCGCCGCAGGCGCTGATGCGGCGGCTGCAGGCGGCGCTGGACAGCATGGATGGCGGCGACGCCATCGTCTCTACCGACGTGGGCCAGCACCAGATGTGGGCGGCCCAGCATCTGCGCTTCGAGCAGCCGCGCGGCTGGCTGACCTCGGGCGGCGCCGGCACCATGGGTTATGGTTTACCGGCCGCCATCGGCGCGCAGATCGCCCATCCGGACAAGTGCGTCGTGTGCGTCAGCGGCGACGCCTCGATCCTGATGAATATCCAGGAATTGGCCACGGCCGTGCAGCACCGCCTGCCCGTGAAAGTGGTGCTGTCGAACAATGGCTACATGGGCATGGTGCGCCAGTGGCAGGAACTGATACACGGCGGGCGCTACAGCCACAGCTACACGGAAGCGCTGCCCGACTTCGTCGCCCTGGCGCGCGCGTTCGGCTGGCAGGCGCACACGGTCAGCCGGCGCGAGGAGCTCGACGGGGCACTGGCGGCCTGCCTGGCGTCCGAAGGCCCGTACTTCCTCGACGTGCGCGTGCACGGCGCGGAAAACTGCTTCCCCATGATGGCCCCCGGCGCGGGGCACCATGAAGTAACCTTATCCAAGGGCAAGGTGTACAAGGAACGGTAGATACTGTTATCCCCGTCAAGCGGCGTGCAAGGCCGGATCAAATATTTTTCCCGACCTGAGCACGCCGAATGCCACGTGCACCAGCTTGCGCATCATGGCGCCGATGATCAGCTTGGGCGCTTTGCCGGCGTCACGCAGACGCTGACCGAAGCGCTTGCCCCAAGGCGTCTTATGCACTGCCACCATGGCCGGCATGTACAGTGCCTTGCGCAGGAAACTGTGGCCGACCTTCGACATGCGTGGCTTGCCACGCACGCTGGAACCTGACTCGTGCTGGCGCGGATCGAGGCCCGCAAACGCCACCGCCTGCTTGGCGCTGTCGAAGCGCTCAGGATTGGCGTAGTAGGACAGCAGCACGGGAATCGTGCGCTCGCCCAGGCCAGGGATGCTATCGAGCAATTCGCGCTTGCCGCGTAAATCCGGGTCGTCATCGATATGACGGCGGATCGCCAGGATCAGCGCCTTGATCTCGGCGTCGAGCCAGGCAATATGATCCTCGATACCCTGGCGTACCGCCGCGCGCGCCACTTCAAGCCGGTTGCTTTCCTGCTGGCGCATCGCTTGCAAGGCATCGAGGCGCAGCACCAGCGCGCGCAGCGATTGCTCGGCCGGCGATGGCGCCTGCCAGGGCTCTGGCTGGCGTTCATGGGCGAAGTCGGCGATCAGCTGTGCGTCGACCTTGTCGGTCTTGGTGCGCACCAGGCGTGAAGCGCTGAAGGCCTTGATCTGGGCTGGATTGATGACACTGACCACCATGCCAAGTCCAGCGAGATATTCGGCAACCCCTTCCCAATACGTGCCCGTCGCTTCCATGCACACCCTGGGGCTGCCGGCAGCATGCTTCAGCAGCCATGCGTGGAGCGCGGTGAATCCTTGACGGTTGTTCTCGACAACCTTGTTACGATGCTTGCCGTTGGGCAGGCGCAGCGCGCAGTCGAGCTTGGCCTTGGCAACGTCGATTCCTAAATTAAACATGCTGTGGTCCTCTTGCGATCTACCTTGCAAATGCGGGCTAACCGGCATGCCGGTGCCAAAGATACTGTCCGATCTTGACATGGAGGATGGGTAACTGGTGCGAGATCTACGGAGCTGGCTCGGGGCCTAAGGGCGGATACGGCATCCAGTTACCCGGTCTTGATATGCCTACCAAGATTTTGACAGCGGTCGATACCGTTCGCAATACCACGAACGGCATGAGGGGAATAATACAAGGTCGGATGAGCGGCGGGACGCCGCGTAATCCGACACCACCACCGGCCGCGCCAACGATGTGGTCGGATTACGCTCTACGAGCTAATCCGACCTACGCCAGCTTTCCCATGATGACGGCCGGCACGAGGCGCCATGAAGCTGCCTGATCAAGGGCAAAATGTACAGCGGCCGGTAGGTCGGATTAGCGGGACAACGCCTCGCGTAATCCGACACCACCACCGGCCGCGCCAACGATGTGGTCGGATTACGCTCTACGAGCTCATCCGACCTACGCCCATATCCGGTAGATCCAGTAGCTTTCATCTTCTTTCATGGCGCGCGCCAGTTCCGTGGGACTCAAGCCCGTGATTTCGCGCGTCTCGCGGCAGAAATGCGCCTGGTCGGCGTAGCCGCCGCTGGCGGCGACGTCGGACCATGACGCCGTGCCCTGCAGGATGGCGCCGCGCTCGTCGAGGAACAGCTGTTCCGCGCGGCGCATACGGCGCAAGGTGCGCATGGGCTGGCCGGCCCAGGCCTTGATGCGCCGCTCGATGTTGCGCGCGCTGCTGGCCAGGCCCGTCGATGCGGCCTGCACGCCCAGCCGGCGCACCCAGTCCTGGATGGCGCCGGCCGGTTGGTCGCCGTTCTTGCGCGCCAGCAGCCAGCGCGGCGCCAGAAAATCCTCCACCAGCCTGACGCGGGCGGCATCGTCCGGCGCGGCCAGCACGGCGTCGGACAAGGCCAGCCAGTCGGCATCGAACAGCGCGCCGAGGGGGCGGAACTGGTCCAGCAAGGCATCCATCGATATGCCCGTCAACGCATACAGGGCGGCCGGATAAAACATCACGATAAACGAATGCACGGGGCCGGGGTTGTAGCTGACCAGCGGATACGAACGGGGGCCGCCGAACAGCGCGGGCGGCATGCGCACGTCCGCCAGCGACAGGCCCGGCGCGGCCGCTTCCACGTGGCCGGCGACGGTCCAGACGATGCTGCACATGGGCGCGGCGGGAAAGCGGTTCAGGCGCTGCGCCGGCGGCAAGGGCGCGCAGCCCGTGGTGTCGCGCACGAGGATGGCGCGCACGCAGGAAGCGAGCGCGGCGCGCGGGGCGATCAAACGGGTCAGGGGCGTAGGGGCGGCTGGCATGGCGACGATTGTACCGGCAATTTCTGGCCGCGCACGATGTCGTATTCGTTCAATACAAACGGGCCGCAATCGCGTAGAGTGTGGCCATTATTGCAAGCAATCCTCGTACTTTTACCGTATCGACAGGAGATGTTCATGCCGCCACTCGACCACGCCGCCCCCGCCGTCGCCACGCCCCTGCGCCAGATCCGCCGCCTGCCGGGGCCCTTCGCCTTGCCCATCGTCGGCAACAGCCTGCAGCTCAAACTCACGCGCATCCACCGCGACGTGGAACAATGGGTACAGCGCTACGGCCCCTTCATGCGCGCCTGGTTCGGCCGCACCCTGGTACTGGTGGTGGCCGACAGCGAGGCCGTCGGCGCCGTGCTGCGCGACCGGCCCGACGGTTTTCGCCGCCCCCTGAGCAGTTCGGTGGTCTCCGACGAAATGGGCGGCGTGCCCGGCCTGTTCCTGGCCGAGGGCACGGAATGGCGCAACCAGCGCCGCATGGTCATGGCCGGCATGGCGCCGGGCGCCATCAAGGCCTACTTCCCCGCGCTGGTGACGGTGGCGCAGCGCCTGCAGCGGCGCTGGTATATTGCCGCCACGCAAGGCCAGGCGATCGACCTCGATGGCGACCTGAAACGCTACACGGTCGACATCATCGCCGGCCTGGCCTTCGGCACGGAAGTCAATACGCTCGAATCGGGCGAAGACGTGATCCAGCGCCACATGGACGATATCCTGCCCGCCGTGGCGCGGCGCAGCCTGTCCATGTTCCCGTACTGGCGCTATGTCAAGCTGCCCATCGACCGCCGGCTGGACCGCGACGTGGCGGCCCTGTCCGCCGCCGTGGCGGATCTGGTGCAGCAGGCGCGCGCGCGCATGGCGCACGACCCGGCGCGCCGCGCGCATCCGCCCAACCTGCTCGAAGCCATGATCGCCGCCGCCGATCTGGAAGACAGCGGCGTGACGGACCGCAACGTGGCCGGCAATGTGCTGACCATGCTGCTGGCGGGCGAGGATACGACGGCCAACACGGTGTCCTGGATGATTTATTTGCTGCAATGCAATCCGCAGACTCTGGCGAAGGCGCGCGAGGAAGTGCGGCGCCTGGCGCCCGACGTGGCCCAGTTCACGATCGAGCAGATGGATAGCCTCGACTACCTGGGCGCCTGCGCCAGCGAAGCCATGCGCTTGAAGCCCGTGGCGCCCTTCCTGCCCGTCGAGGCGCTGCGCGACACGGTCATCGGCGACATCGCTGTGCCGGCCGGCACCCTCGTCTGGTGCGTGATGCGCAACGACACCGTATCGGATGCGCACTTTCCCGACCCGCTGGCCTTCCAGCCCGAGCGCTGGCTGGCGGACAGCGGCGAGGCCAACAACAAGCGCGCTTCGATGCCCTTCGGCGCCGGCTTGCGCACGTGCCCGGGCCGCTATCTGGCCTTGCTGGAAATCAAGATTGCCATGGCCATGCTGCTGGGCAGCTTCGACATCGCCGGCGTCGACACGCCCGATGGCGGCGAGGCGCAGGAACTGATGGGGTTTGTGATGTCGCCCATCGGCCTGACGATGCGCCTGGCGCGGCCGCAGTGATACCATGGGGGAATCTCAGTCAACGTGCTTTCCCCATGCAAATTCACCTGGAATCGCCGCAGCAAGCGGACGTGCAAACCCTGATCGCCGAGCTGGATGCCTATCAACAAACGCTGTATCCGGCCGAATGCGTCTACTCGCTGGACCTGGCGTCCCTGCCGCCGGAAACCCTGCTGTTTGCCGTCGCCCGCGATGCGGCAGGTGCGGCGCGCGCCTGCGGCGCCATCGTCGTCACGCCCGCTTTCGGCGAGGTCAAGCGCATGTATGTGCACCCGGACAGCCGCGGCCTGGGCCTGGCCAAGCGCCTGCTGGCCCTGCTGGAAGAGCAGGCGCTGGCGCGCGGCTGCCGCCTGCTGACCCTGGAGACGGGCATCCACCAGCCCGAGGCCATCGCCCTGTACGCGCGCCACGGCTACCAGCGGCGCGGGCCGTACGGCGGCTATCGCGACGATCCGTTCAGTGTCTTCATGGAAAAACCGCTGCAGGCGGCCGCATGAGCGCCCCATCCGACAGCCTGCTCGACATCCGCGCGCGCCTGCGCGCCTTTGCCGACGAGCGCGACTGGGACCAGTTCCACACACCGAAAAACCTGGCCATGGCCCTGTCCGTGGAAGTGGCGGAACTGGCCGAGCACTACCAGTGGCTGCCCACGGGCGCGGATGCCGAGCTGGACGAGGCCAAGCGCACGGGCATCCGCCACGAGCTGGCCGACGTGCTGATGTATCTGGTGCGCCTGGCCGACAAGAGCGGCGTCGACCTGCATGCGGCCGTGCTGGAAAAGATGGCACTGAACGCGCAGAAATACCCGGCGCAGCAGGTGCGCGGCGACGCGCGCAAATATAGCGAGTACTGATAGGCCCACCCGTGCGTGACTGCCGCGCAAAAAGGCGTAGCATCAAGCCATGCCTACTTACCGCCCTCTTCTGCTGCCCCTGCTGGCAATGCTGTTCCATGGCACTGTTGCGCTGGCGCAAACCGCGCCCGTGCCGCAAGTCAAGGTGGACGCCACGCGCGACCCCGTCGACAAATCGTATCGCAAGATGCTGCAGGGCGTCGACCGCTTCGAGCGCGACCATGCGCTGGCGCCGCAGGCCGTGCTGCGCTTTCGTCTGCTGCCGCGCCAGCCCGGCGTGGACATGACGGGCGTGCAGCTGCGCATCGCCGGCGACACCGTCAGCATCCCCTTGCCGCTGGCCGAGGACAACAGCTTTGCCCCCGTGCGCAATGCACAGGCCGCGCGCGAGGATGCCGTGCTGATCGCCAACCGCAAGGCGACCACCATGAGCTGGCGCGCGCAGGTCATCACGCCCGGCTTGCCGCCCGGCACGCGGCGCCTGGGCGACCTGCGCCTGGAATGCCGCGCCGGCATGGATTCGGGCCTGATCTCGAACGACCCGCAAATCATCGCCTGGCTGTCCAGCATGCTCTACAGCACCGACAAGGTCTGCTCGCAGCCGGACGGCAATTATCTGTTCTTCACGGACCGGCCCCTGTTCGGCGTGACCCTCGTGCATGGGGAGCGGCGCCTGGCCCTGCCGTTCACCATGCTGTATGCGGGCGGCGAGCAAACGCCCGCCTCGCTGCCCTATTGCGATTGCCAGGTCTTGCTTGACCACACGTATTACGCGCCCCTGTGGGATGCCAGCTGGCCCGACGATACTCTGCTGGAATTTGACTATATGGACGAGGTGGCGCCATGAAGTGGCTGATGATCGCCTTGCTGACGCTGCTAGCCGCCTGCTCCGGCACGCGCGCCTTGCAAGCAAGCAAGAACGTCCCGTACGCCACCCTGGAACAGACGGTGCAACCGGGCAGCAGCACACGCGAACAGGTGCGCGCCGCGCTGGGCGACAGCACGGCCATCCGTTTCGACAGCGGCAATGAAGTATGGATGTACAGCTACCCGACGGCCTCTGGCGCGCAGGGAGAATATGTCATTTTGTTTGGCGGGGATGGGGTGGTGAAGAAGGTGCGCAGCGGGGACGTGTACCGGGTGAAGAAGTAAGAGTAACCCCACAGACAAAACCCGGGGGGAATGCTCCCAATGGGAAGCATTCCGGTCACGCAGTGACTGACCCCAGCCTTTCGCCGTTGGGGTAATTATCTTGCCTTCAGCAAGGCCCGCGACGCCACGCCCGCGCCCGCGCTGCGCCCCACGCCGGCAGCCTTGCGCTTGGGCGAGGCCTTCAATTTGAAGATGCCGATCGACTGGGCCACGCTCTCGGTGCGCTGCGCCAGGCTGGTGGCGGCCGCGGCCGCCTGCTCCACGAGGGCCGCATTCTGCTGCGTGATGCCATCCATGTGGATCACGGCCTGGTTGACTTGGCCGATACCCTGGTTCTGCTCGCGCGTGGTCGAGGAAATCTCGTCCATCACTTCCGTCACGCGGGCCACCGAGGCGATCACTTCCGTCATGGTGGCGCCCGCATTGCTGGTCAGCACGCTGCCCGCATTCACGGTGGCGATCGAATGGTCGATCAGGTTTTTCACCTCTTTCGCCGCCGTGGCAGAACGCTGCGCCAGGCTGCGTACTTCGCCCGCCACGACGGCGAAGCCGCGGCCGTGCTCGCCTGCGCGCGCCGCTTCCACGGCCGCGTTCAAGGCGAGGATGTTCGTCTGGAAGGCGATGCCGTCGATCAAGCCGATGATGTCGAGAATCTTGCGCGACGACGAGCTGATCTCGTCCATCGTGGTGACCACTTCGCTGACGATGGTGCCGCCCCTGGCCGCGATAGTCGATGCCTGCACCGCCAGGTCGTTGGCCGTGGCCACGTGGTCGGCGCTGTTTTGCACGGTCGATGTCAGCTCTTCCATGCTGGCCGCCGTCTGCTCCAGGCTGGACGCCTGCGATTCCGTGCGGCTGGACAAGTCCATATTGCCCGTGGCGATTTCCGCCGTGGTGATGCGGATATCCTCGAAGTTGGCGCGCACGTCGCCGATGATGCTGTGCAAGTTGATATTGGTCTGGCGCAAGGCCGCCATCAATTGACCCATGTCGTCGTCGCGCACCTTGTCGATCACGCCCGTCAAGTCACCCCCGGCCATCTTGCGCGCCACCGTAATGGCGTCGCCCAGCGGCGCGACGATGGAATTGTGCAGATGGGCCCAGAAATACAGCATCAGCGCGACGGCGGCAGCGGCGGCGCCGCTGAGCCAGCTGCGCGTGGCCGTGCTCGTGTCGCCGTCGATATTCCACACGGCGCAGCCGAGGATGGCCAGCACCACGCCCAAGATGATGCAATGCAGGGCGATGTCTTGCGACAGGCTCAGCTTGCGCCACTCGGCCAGCTTGGCGGCCCATCCCTGGCGCACGACGCGGCCATTGCGGATCGCCAGGTTCGCGCTATTGCCGTCTTTAAAACTTTTATACAGGGCTGCCGCTTCGTTGATCTGCTCGCGCGTGGGCTTGGTGCGCACGGACATATAGCCGATCGGGCGGCCGTTTTCGATGACGGGTGTGATATTGGCGAAGACCCAGTAAAAGTCACCATTCTTGCAACGGTTCTTGACCATGCCGGTCCACGGCATGCCCGTCTTGATGGTGTCCCACAGGTCGGCAAACGCTTCAGCCGGCATATCGGGATGACGCAGGATATTCTGTGGCGCACCCAGCAGTTCCATTTCTGAAAAACCGCTGACCTCAATGAAATACTGATTGGCGTAATTGATGTTTCCCTGTAAATCCGTGGTGGAAACAATCGTCATGCCTTCATTTAATACGTATTCATTTTGCGTGATAGGCGTATTGACCCGCATCGTCGCTCCTCTATTTTTATCAACTAGCATAACAAAATCATAAAAACAATATACCACATCAAGCACCCATGATATATCGCCCCGGCGGCAGTGACACTGGTCAAAAAATTTAATAAAAACCAATTCATTTATGTTTTAGAATTTACTTTGATTCAACTAGATTGATTTTATTGAATGTAAAATTCAAATTGGAAGCAGACACAATAATTAATAAAAAATTATGTATCGATGCGGCAGCCAATAAATATGGTGTTTGCGCCGATAAAAAAACGCGCAAGCGCCGCAATATGCGCCGGCCCATGACGGGGCCTGCCGCCAACCATAACGCCGCAACCACGAACATTTCTTGAGGGAAAATAAAAACTGGCGCGAACGCGCCAGTGGGGGAACTGTCTCCAATCCGCGACACAGGCGCCGGGGAGGCGCCTGTGCAGGGACAGCTTACTTGAATGATTTACGCGGTGGCGATTTCGGACGCGGCGGCGCAGGCTTGCGCTCCGTCGTGCCGTCATCGAGGCTGATGCGCAGTTTCTGGCCCGACACGACGACCGATTTCAGGTGGTCGAGGATTTCCGGCGGCATGCCTTCCGGCAGGTCCAGCACGCTGTAGTTGTCAAAGATATCGATGCGGCCGATATGCTTGGCTTCCAGGTTCGCTTCGTTGGCGATGGCACCCACGATGTTGCTTGGCGTCACGGCGTGCTCGCGGCCCACTTCGATGCGGTAAGCCGTCACGCCTGGACGTGGACGTTCCTTCTTCGGCGCGCGCGGCGCAGGTGCTGCATCGCCCGCGTCCGCTGGCGCATCCTTGAACGCTGGCGCGGATTTGGCGGCGAACGGCTTGCGCGGCGCGGCTGGCGGCGCCAGGTCCGGCGCGTCGCCATCGCGGCTGATGCGCAGCTGCTGGCCCGCGACCCACACGGTCTTCAGCTGGTCCAGCAATTCTTTCGGCATGCTGTCTGGCAAGTCCAGGACGCTGTAGTCGTCATAGATTTCGATGCGGCCGATGTTTTTCGAATCGATGCCCGCTTCGTTGGCGATGGCGCCCACGATATTGCCCGGTTTCACGCCATGCTGATGACCGACTTCAATACGGAAGGTCTGCATGCCGGCGTCGGCTGGGCGCTGGATGCGTTCCTTTTTCGGGAAGGCCGGGCGTTCGCTGCGCTCGTTACGGTCGAAGCGGTCGCCCCGTTCCGGACGGTCGTTGCGCTCAAAACGGTCCTGGCGCACAGGACGGTCGTCTTGCCACGTGGCTTGCTCGCGCGCCTTGTTCTTGTCCAGCAGCAGCGGCGTATTGCCACGCGCCATCTTCGCCAGGGCGGCGGCGATTTCAATGGCGGGAATGTTCTGTTCGCGCTCGAAGTCCTCGATCAGCGACTGGAACTGCTCCAGTTCGCCCAAGGCCAGGGTTTCACTGATCTGTTCCTTGAACTTGGCGATGCGCACGTCGTTCACGGCCTGGATCGTCGGCAATTCCAGCATGCCGATCGGCTGGCGGGTCGAGCGTTCGATGGCTTTCAACAAGTTCTTTTCACGCGGGGTGATGAACAGGATCGCTTCGCCGCTGCGGCCGGCGCGGCCCGTGCGGCCGATGCGGTGGGTATAGCTTTCCGGATCGTGCGGCACATCGTAGTTGACGACGTGGCTGATGCGCTCGACGTCCAGGCCGCGGGCGGCCACGTCGGTTGCCACGAGGATGTCGATCTTGCCGTCTTTCAACTGCTGGATCGTGCGCTCGCGCTGGGCTTGCTGGATGTCGCCATTGATGGCGGCGGCCGAGAAGCCGCGCGCTTGCAGCTTGCTGGCCAGCTCTTCCGTGCCCAGCTTGGTGCGGGCGAAGATGATCATGCCGTCAAACGCTTCCGCTTCCAGGATGCGCGTCAGCGCGTCGAGCTTGTGCATGCCCGACACGAGCCAGTAGCGCTGGCGGATGTTGTCGGCCGTGCCCGTCTTGGCGGCGACCGTCACTTCGGCCGGGTTCACCAGGTAGGTGGTGGCGATGCGCTTGATGACGGAAGGCATGGTGGCCGAGAACAGGGCCGTTTGATGGCCGTCTGGCGTTTCTTTCAAGATACGTTCGACGTCGTCGATAAAGCCCATGCGCAGCATTTCATCGGCTTCATCCAGCACCAGGGTTTTCAGCTTGGACAGGTCGAGCGAACCCTTGTCCAGGTGATCGATGACGCGGCCAGGCGTGCCGACGATGACGTGCACGCCGCGGCGCAGGGCCGACAGCTGCGGGCCGTAGCTTTGGCCGCCGTAGATCGGCAGCACGTGGAAGCCGGGAATGTGGGCGGCGTACACCTGGAACGCTTCGGCGACCTGGATGGCCAGTTCGCGCGTCGGTGCCAGGACCAGGGCTTGGGGTGAGCTTTGTTTCAGATCGATGCGCGACAGGATAGGCAAGGCGAAGGCGGCGGTTTTACCCGTGCCCGTTTGCGCCTGGCCCAGCACGTCGCGGTTGGCGAGCAATAATGGAATCGTGGCCGCCTGGATAGGCGACGGTGTTTCGTAACCGACATCCTTGAGCGCGCGAATCAGCGGCTCGCTCAGGTTAAGGTCGGAAAATAAGGAAATTGGTGTATCAGACATGAAATCACTCACAAGTTCGCTCGAATCGCCCAATGCGAAAGAGTGTATCTGCTAGTTTACTCTTTACTGGACCTTACCGGGTGGAACGAGGCGGCAGAACGCCATTTTTTGCATCCTAAAACGCAGAAAAATCGGCGATCCGCACGCAATTGGTGCAAAAACCAAGCAATATTATGTGTTTTGCAATAGATTCGGCTGTTTTACAGATGCGCCTCGATATTGCTTGCCGCATCGACCGAGTGGCGCAAGAACTCCAGCAAGTCCTCGTTCAGGCGGTCCTTGTGCGTCGTCGCCAGGCCGTGCGGCGCGCCCGCATACACAAGCAATTTGCTGCCGATGATGAGCTCAGCCGTGCGCCGCGCCGAGGCGGCGATCGGCACGATCTGGTCGTCGTCGCCATGGATCACCAGGGTCGGCACGTCGAATTTGGCCAGGTCGCTGGTGAAATCCGTCTCGGAAAATTGCTTGATGCACAAATAGGACGCGGGCATGCCCGCCTGCATGCCTTGCAGCCAGAAGTGCTCGCGCACGCCCTGCGACGGCGTCGCGCCGGGCCGGTTATAGCCATAAAAGGCCTCGCTCAAGTCGCGGAAGAATTGGCTGCGGTCGGCCTGCACGCCCGCGCGGATGGCGTCAAACGCGGACAGCGGCAAGCCCAGCGGGTTGTCGGCCGTTTGCAGCATCAGCGGCGGCACGGCCCCCACCAGCACGGCGCCGGCCAGGCGCTCGGTGCCATGGCGGCCGATGTAGCGCGCCACTTCGCCGCCGCCCGTCGAGTGACCGACGAGGGTGGCGCCCGTCAGGTCGAGCGCGGCTATCAGGGCGGCCAGGTCGTCGGCATAGGTATCCATGTCGTTGCCGTCGAAGGGCTGGCTGGAGCGGCCATGGCCGCGCCGGTCGTGCGCGATGACGCGGTAGCCGCGCGCGGCAAGATAAAACATCTGGTCTTCCCAGGCGTCGGACGACAATGGCCAGCCGTGGCTGAAGACGACGGGCGGACCGCTGCCCCAGTCCTTGTAATAAATCAAAGTGCCGTCGGCGGTACGCAGAGTATTGGTTGAATGCAAGTCAGGGGTAGTCATGGAACGCTCCTTGTCGGTGGGCCAGCGGCCATTGTGGCCGCAATCGGCTTGCGCACGCCGCGCGCTACGCCAGAGCATTGCGGTAGAGTAAGATTGCCGCTGCTTTGCTTTCCCGTATTCACTTTTGGAGTTGTCATGCGCTTTCCCGTCGTCCTCGCCGCCAGCCTGTTCAGCACGGCTGCCCTCGCCCAACCGCTCGTTGCCGAAGCGCCCTTGCGCGCCCATCTGTCCTTCCTGGCCGACGATTTGCTCGAAGGACGCGGCACGGGCCAGCGCGGCGGCGACCTGGCCGTGCGCTACCTGGAAACGCAGGCGGCCGTGGCCGGCTTGCAGCCATTGAAAGATGGCAGCTACCGCCAGGCGCTGACCATCGTCGGCAGCAAGGCCTTGCCATCGAGTACGGTGACGTTCAGCGCGGGCGGCAAGACCTTGTCTCCCGCCTTCGGCAAGGACATCGTCTTTGGCGCGGCGAATGGCCAGCAGACAGTGGCGTTCGACGCGCCCGTCGTGTTTGCCGGCTACGGCATCCGCGCCCCGGAAGAAAACTGGGACGATTTCAAGGGCGTTGATTTAAAAGGGAAACTGGTCATCATGATGGTCAACGACCCGCAGCCGACCGCCGCCGAACCGAACCGTTTTGCCGGCAAGTCCCTCACGTATTACGGCCGCTGGGTCTACAAGTACGAGGAAGCGCTGCGCCAGGGCGCCGCCGGCGTCTTGCTGATCCATACGACCGAGTCCGCTTCCTACCCGTGGTCCGTGCCCGCCAACGGTTTCGGCCATGAACGCTTCAACCTGGCCGGCGCGGGCAATGCGATGGAAGGCTGGCTGCAGGAAGACATGGCGCGCGCCCTGTTCCAGGCGGGCGGACAGGACCTGGACGCCCTGCGCGCCCAGGCGGAAACGCGCGAATTCCGGCCCGTGGCCCTGAACGCGACGGTCAGGGTGGCACTGAATAGCCAGGTGCGCAGCATCGAGCAATTCAACGTGGCCGGCATCGTGCCGGGCACGGACCCGAAGCTCAAGGACGAAGCCGTCATTTACTCGGCCCACTGGGACCATCTGGGCAAGGATGACGAAGGCAGCGCCCGCGCAGGACAGAGCGACCATATCTACAACGGCGCCATCGACAATGCCTCGGGCGCGGCGGCCCTGCTGGCCATGGCGCAAGTGGCCGTGAAACAGCCGGCGCGGCGCACGCAGATCTTCCTGTGGCCGGCCGGCGAGGAAACGGGCATGTTGGGCAGCACGGCTTACACGCGCGCGCCCCTGTGGCCGCTGGCCAAGACGGCAGCCGACCTGAACCTCGACAGCATGAATTTCGTCGGCAAGACGCACGACATCGGCGTGGCCGGCGCCGAGCGCAGCAGCCTGTACGCAAGCGCCGCCAAGGTCGCCAAGCGCATGGGCTTGCGTTTGGCGCCGACCATCCCCGACCTGTCCGGCGCCTTTTACCGGGCCGACCATTTTGCCTTCGCCAAGGCCGGCGTGCCCGCCTTCAACGTGGGCTCGGCCGTGTTTTCCGGCGACGGCTCGTTCGACTTCGTCAAGGAGCCGACAGCGTCGAGCGAGCGTCTGGTCGCGTTTAAAAAGGATTACCACCAGGTCACCGATGAGTATCACCCGTCGTGGGACTTGTCGGGCATGGTGCAGCAGGCGCAGTTCACCTTGAACCTGGGCTACGAGGTGGCGAACGACAAGAATTTGCCGGTGTGGAACAAAGGCGAGGCGTTTGGAAAAGTGAAACGCTGACGTCAAGCGTAGGTCGGATTAGCGGGGCATCACCGCGCGTAATCCGACAACATTGTCAGCAGAGTTGGTGGTGTCGGATTACGCGGCGTAGCCGCTAATCCGACCTACGCTCCTTGATTCAAATCGCCATGATGCGTTTCAGGTCGACGAATGCCGTCTCGTACAAATGCTGGAACGCGCCCACCATGACCTCTTCCACGCCTTCGGCCGCATCGAACTCGCTCGACCATTCGGCCACACAGGAAGCGGCGCCCGGTTCGCCCGTGACGCGCAATGTGGAACGGTAGTTCTTGACGGGGATCGGGCCCGAGACGATGGTGTAGCTGTAGCTCTTGTCCGCTTCGCTGTAGCTTTGCAGGCGTTCGGCGATGATGGCGCCGTCCGTGGTTTTCAGGCGGCGCACGCGGCCGCCATGCTCGGACAAACTGGTCTTGATGGAGCTCGACCATTCAGCCAGCGACTGGAAGCCGCCGATAAAATCCCACACTCTTTCGGCGCTTGCCGCCAATGTTACAGAAACAATTACTTGGGCCATCTTTAATTCGGTTCCTCATCCAGGTTTGCCGGGCGCCGCGCCCGGCCGGCCGGAGTTGCCCGGCACAGCCGCTATTTTAGCGCCCATGCGGCTTTGCTGCTGAGCAAACCATGGTCACTGGCCAGCCTGGGATGGCTGCCTTACAGATTTTCCGCCAAGAAAATCAGCGAATTGCCATGCGCGTGGGCCGCCGCGCGCTGCTGGTAGCTGTCGCGGTGGGTGCAGTTGAAACCGTGCTCGGCGCCCGGGTAGATATGGATTTCCACGTCTTGCCGGTCTTCGAAGCGTTCGGCGATCTTTTGCACGGCTTCCGGCGGAATATGGCTGTCCTGGCCGCCGAAATGCATGAGCAGCGGCACCTGGATCTTGTCGGCCAGGTCCAGCTTGTTCTGGATGCCGCCGCCGTAATAGGCGATGGCGGCGTCGACCAGACCGGCCGCGGCCGCCTGGTACGACAGGCGGCCGCCGAAGCAGTAGCCGACCGAAGCCAGCTTGCCCGTCGCTTCCGGACGCGCGCGCAGGACGGCGACGGTGGCGGCGATATCGGCGTCGGCGTGCGGATTGTCGGTGGCCTGCATCAGTTCGACGGCACGCTTCCAGCCGTCCGCGTCATAGCCGAGTTCAATGTGCGCGCCGGCGCGCCAGAACAGGTCCGGCACCAGCACCACATAGCCATCGGCCGCGTACTGGTCGGCCACGGCACGGATGTGCTCGTTGACGCCGAAAATTTCCTGCAACAGGATGATGGCGGGGCCCTTGCCCACGTGCGGCACGGCCAGGTAAGCCTGGAAGCTGCCGTCCGGGCCGGCGATATCGATCCACTGCGAAGTTGTGCTCATAGAAACTCCAGTCTGAGGTTGGGGAGGATGCCACAAGCAGGCATGTTACTGGTTTTTCGCCGTGTCTGCGCCCGCCCTTGGTCCAGGCTCAATACATCTCGCGCAGGTAAATCACGGGACCCGATCTGAGGATGCCAAAGACGACGTGCCCCAAGGTGCTGGGCAGGTAATGCAAGCCGCTGACAGACACGTCGACGCTACCCGCCACGCCGGGTGCCAGCAAGACCAGTTGCCCATTGGGTGGAGGCAAGGCGCCTTGCTTGAATGCATAGGTGCCGCCCTGCACTTTCAGAACGCCATTGCACGCGCCAGCGCCTGAGGTAAATCCCTTGCCGCAGTTGGCTAGCGTGACCCCGGCACTCCCGAACTGCGTGACGCTATCGGACACATTGCCCAGCCAGCCGCTATTCCAGTATTGCACCTGTACGGGCAGGCGTATCGGCAGGCGCTCGGAACCGTAGCTATGGGGCACCATGATGCGGCCCGTAAGTATGGTCAGCTTCGCTTCCGTGCCGGCATCGGACGGCGCCGACGTCACGGCGGTGCCGCCGGCATAGGTAGTGGTGGCACGGAACAGCACGTCGGTCGGCGGCGCCAGCGCGACCGTACCGGCCGGTACCGCAAATGCGCCGGGAAAGCGGTAGGCGATCTGGCTGCTGGCCACGCCCGCCGTGAAGCTGGCCGGCGCGATGCCCGTCACGGTCGTTTGCGCGGCAGTCCCGTCGCTCAGCCGGCTGCCCGACGGCGCCGCCGGCGGAAAGGCCGTCAGGCCCGTGGCGGCATCGTAGGCGCGCAAGGCCACCTGGGTCGTCAAGGCCGTGTCGCGCCCGTCGAAGTTGAGCGTCGTCCCGTTCGCGGCATTCTGCGCCGTGACGCGCAGCTTGAACGGCTGCTGCGCATAGATGAAACTGCCCGCCGCGCAGGACAATGGCGCCTTGCAAGGCATGGGCTCAGTGCCAGGCACCTCCGTGACGAAGTGGTGCGGGATGAATTGCACGCTGTTGCTGGCGCCCGTGGTGAACGGCGGGATGACGCCGTTGACGGCGGGCGGCGGGGCCCCGAGGTAGGTGGCCATCGTCGCCGTAAATTGGACGGTGCCCGCTTCCGCCCAGCTCAGGTTGCTGGCGGTGCCGATGCCGTTGTTAAAAGCCAGGCTGCCCGCGACTGCGGGGTTGGCGGCGCCGGAAAAGGTGGGCGCGACGAGACTACTGCTCAGCAGCACCGTCTGCGCCGTCGTTTCCCTGCCAAAATTGGCCGTCACGGCGTCGGCCACGTTCACGGCCGATACGCTGATGCGGGTGGCCGGCGCCACGGGCAGCACTGCCAGGCCCGCCCGCTGCGGCGTGGCGATGGCGCTGAACACGAAACGCCGGGGTCCCACGATGACGTTGCCGCTGCCCGTCATGGTCAGGCCGCTGTCGCTGCCGCTGGTCGGGGCATACGTGGCCGTCAGGCCCAGCGCACCCGCATCGGCGTACAGCATGTTCGGCGTGGCCAGGCCGTCGGCATCGAAGGCCAGTTGCACGGGCGCACCGGTCGCGCTGCAGGCGCTGCCCGCGTTGGCGGCCAGGGGTTTATACGTGCCATCCTTGTCCTGTATGCGCGCGGGCAAGGTGCCCGTGCCGGGATTGGCGTAGTTGCAGCGCAACTGCAAGGTCTTGTTCTGGTTGGCAAACAAGGGCACGCAGGCGCGCGGGTTCGACGGCGACACCTGCAGCGCGCTAATGGCGATGGGCCCCTCGGCCTCAGAATAACGGGGGAGGCCGCTCACCTGCAGCGCGCTGCTGACAAATGCCATCTGACAATTGGTCACGCTGCCGTCGACGCTGCTCTTGCAGACCAGCGCCCCCGTCGTCGCCGGCGTGCTGCTCAGGCCCAAGGGAACGTTGCTGGCCGGCGTGGTCTGCGCCACGCTGGACGCGGCCGTGCCTGTCGCCGGTAGGGTCGCGTTGAGTTGTGCCACGGCGCCGCCCGGCGTCAGCGTGACCTGGGCCGCGCCCGTGTAGACGGTGCTGCAGGCCGCGTCGGCGCAGGCCGTCACGGTCACGGGCGCGGGCGCACAACTGAGCGCCGAAGGCGGATGCGTGATCTGGAAGTGATCCGGCCCGGCCTGGGTACCCGGGCCGCACTTCGGCCCCATCGGCTCATTGAAAGCCCAGCCGCTGTTGTTCGTCACGCAACTGCACGGGTTCGACGGCGTGTACGCCTTGCAGGTGATCGTCTGCTGCACGCGGCCCTGCCAGCCCAGGGTGATGTGGTCGACCTTGGCGTTGCCCGTGATAAAGGCGTTGGACGAGTCGAGCGTCACCTCGCCGGCGTCCACATTGCCCTTGATGCCATTGCCGGAAGCGATCGACAAGGAATTGCTGGCGTCCACGTCGCCCGTGACGAGCAGGCCCGATGCCTTCAAGTCGATCGTCGGCGATTTCAGATTGCCCGTCACCTGGCTGCCGGAACCGATGGTCAGCGAGGTGGTCGCCGTGATATCGCCCTGGATGCGGGTACTGGAGGCCAGGATATTGACGACGGTGCCGCTGATGGGACCGTTGATGACGGAACCCGAAGCGATTTCCACCGGGCCCTTGGCGCTGATCTTGCCCGTCACCTTGACGTTGTTCGAGCCCATCTTGATGGTGGTGGCGGAAATATTCGCCGTAATGGTCTGTTCCTGCGCGCCCATGAGGAAAGTGCCGCCCTCGGCGCTCAAGCTGCCCCCCGTCACTTTCAGGTTCGACGGATTGATGTCCTTGATGTCGAGATTGCCCTTGACCGTCAGCGCGGCATTGCCGCTCATCGTCAAGCCCTGGTTGTAGCTCATCGCCAGGGAACTGTTGACCGTCACGCCATACGCGCTGCCGATGACGATGACGTCGGTGGAGCCCAGCGCCAGCGAGGCGCACGTGTATTGCAAGCCGTCCGTGCTCAGGCTGCAGCCGCTGACGGTGCCGCCATTGAAGTTGAGCGTGGCCGCGTGGGCAAGCGAGGAGCCCAGCAGCAATGTCAGGGCGGCAAAAAAGTGAAGTAAGCGCACGATATCGAGGAATCCGGTGGGTGGGGGGCCAGCGGGCGCGCGGATTATTCCATGCTAATCTACGCCATCGCTGTTATTGCATTATGGCAGTATTTATCTCCTTCACGCATATCGCATGATCAAGCAAAGCCCCAAAGAATTTCCCCTGCGCACCGTCGACATCATCGTCTATCCCGGCTTCAAGGCGCTCGAAGCCATCGGCGCCATGAAAGTGTTTGACTACGCCAACACGCATTTGCGCCTGCGCAATCTGCCCGGTGGCTACGACGTGCGCATCGCCTCGACGGCCATCGGCCCCGTCGAGTCCGACACCCTGATGTCGCTGCACGCGAGCAAGGCGCTCGATGCGCACCGCTTGCCCGACCTGGCCGTCATCGTCGGCTGCCACCACGTTGAGCAAGTCTTGCAGGACATTCCCGCCCTGGCCGCCTGGGTGGCCGAGGCGGCGCCCCGCATCGATACGCTGGCGGCGCTGTGCACGGGCTGCTTCTTCCTGGCCGAGGCCGGTGTACTCGACGGCAAGAGCGCCGCCACGCACTGGAGCGCCGTGGACAGCCTGCGCCAGCGCTACCCCCAGATACAGGTCAATGCCGATGCGATTTTCGTGCGGGAAGGGAAATTCTGGACGTCGGCCGGCGTGACGGCCGGCATCGACCTGGCGCTGGCCCTGGTGGAAGACGATTTCAGCCGCGATATCGCGCTCGAAGTGGCGCGCGACCTGGTCGTGTATCTGAAGCGGCCCGGCGGCCAGTCGCAGTTTTCCGTCCACCTGTCGAGCCAGATGACGACGCATCCCACCATCCGCCAGTTGCAGGGCTGGATCATGGAGCATCTTGCCGACGAGCTCACGGTGCCGCTGCTGGCAGCCAGGCTGGCCATGAGCGAGCGCAATTTTACGCGCGTCTTCCAGCGCGAAACGGGCACCAGTCCCACGGAATTCATCGACACGGCGCGCTTCGAAGTGGCGCGCCGCTTACTGGAAGACAATGTGTCTTCCTTAAAACAGGTGGCCGTGCAGGCGGGTCTGCACAGCGAGGACAGGCTGCGGCGCCTGTTTCAAAAGAAACTCGCCATCACGCCGCGCGACTACCGCGAGCGCTTTTCCAGCACGGCGCGCTAGGCGCAACGAAGGTCAGCGCGGCTTGCCGTGACGCACGTGGCGCGTGGCCACTTGGCGGCTTTGCCGGGCCAGCGGCGTGAACATCAGCGCACACAGCAGATAGGTGGCCAGCAGCGCCAGCCAGATGGCGGGCGTGGCGAGGATGGCGACATTGCTCCACCACAAGGCCAGCAGGGAAGACAGGGCCGCGCCGAGGAAGACGGGCAGCATGCGGCGCAAGGTCGCGAGATAGGCAGTGGCAAACATGGACGGCTCCCAAAGCAAGACATGATGTCTTCACACTAGCAGGGGCAGGCAGCGAAGTACAGCCTGCCGCCCAACCCCGTCCGTCAAGTGTTGCGCAATGAGGACATCCGATACGATTAGTACAACACGACGGAACGGATCGATTCGCCGCTCTTCATCAGGTCGAAGCCTTCGTTGATGCGTTCGAGCGGCAAGCGGTGCGTGATCAGGTCGTCAATGTTGAGCTTGCCTTCCATATACCAGTCGACGATCTTCGGCACGTCCGTGCGGCCGCGTGCGCCGCCGAAGGCGGAACCGCGCCATTCGCGCCCCGTCACCAGCTGGAACGGACGCGTGGAAATTTCCTGCCCGGCCGCCGCCACGCCGATGATGAACGATTTGCCCCAGCCCTTGTGCGTGCACTCGAGCGCCTGGCGCATCAGGGTCGTGTTGCCCACGCATTCGAACGAATAATCGGCGCCGCCGTCCGTCAGTTGCACGATGGCGTCGACCACGTTGTCCACTTCGTTCGGGTTGATGAAATGCGTCATGCCGAACTTGCGCGCGATGGCCTGGCGCGCCGGGTTGATGTCCACGCCGATGATTTTATCGGCGCCGACCATCTTCGCCGCCTGGATCACGTTCAGGCCGATGCCGCCCAGGCCGAACACGGCCACGTTAGCGCCCGCCTCGACCTTGGCCGAGAACAGCACGGCGCCCACGCCCGTCGTCACGCCGCAGCCGATGTAGCAGACCTTGTCGAACGGCGCGTCTTCGCGGATTTTTGCGAGAGCGATTTCCGGCACGACGATGTAATTGGAAAAGGTGGACGTGCCCATGTAATGGAACAGCGGCTGGCCATTCAGCGAAAAGCGGCTGGTGGCGTCCGGCATCAGGCCGCGGCCCTGGGTCGAACGGATGGCCTGGCACAGATTCGTCTTTTGCGACAGGCAGAATTTGCACTGGCGGCATTCCGGCGTGTACAGGGGAATGACGTGGTCGTCCTTTTTCAGGGTCGTCACGCCCGGGCCCACGTCGACGACGACGCCGGCGCCTTCATGGCCGAGAATGGCAGGGAAGATGCCTTCCGGATCGGCGCCGGACAAGGTGTAGTAATCGGTATGGCAAATGCCCGTGGCTTTCAGCTCGACCAGTACTTCGCCGGCGCGCGGGCCGGCCAGGTCGACTTCTTCGATGGTCAGCGGGGCACCCGCCTTCCAGGCAATCGCGGCTTTGGTTTTCATGGGGTGTCTTCCTGCTCGGTTTCAGATGCGCCATTATCGGACGCCGGTGAGCGGGGCGGCGCAAGGGACCCCGCGCTTGTCTGAAAACGCGGCGCATTTGTCCGATGGCGCCGCACGTTTGTGCCAGCTCAATCTTCCCGCCCTACAGACGCGCATTCTTGGCACAAGCCCAGCACCGATCGAGCAGCCATTGCCGCGTTCCCGCAGGAGACTGACATGCGCCCTTTCCTTCACCGCTCTGCCCGCCCCTGGCTGGCCCTGCTGCTGGCATGCTGCCTGGCCCTGCTGGCCGCCTGTGGCGGCGGCCATCACCACCCTGTGCCCGGCGCGACCACGGGCGATCTGACCGTCACCATCGGCGGCTTGCCGGCCGGCGTGGCGGGCGCCGTCACGGTCACGGGGCCTGCGTCGTACAGCAAGACATTGACGGCCACCACCACGCTCACCAGCCTGGCGCCCGGCGCCTACACCATCAATGCCACCAGCGTGGCGCAAGGCACGGGAAGCCTGGCGCCCACGCCCGTCACGCAACAGGTGCAAGTCAATGCGGGCACCACGGCCAGCGCCAGCGTCCTGTATGCGGCGGCCGCGCCGCTGGCCCTGCGCCTGCAGGAAGTGGCCAGCGGCTTGAGCTCCCCCCTCTTCCTCACGGCGCCGCCCGGCGACAGCCGCCTTTTCATCGTGGAGCGTCCCGGCCGCATCCGCGTGGTGCAGAACGGCAACCTGCTGGCCACGCCCTTCCTCGACATCAGCACGCTCACCACCACCAGCGGCGAACGGGGCTTGCTGTCGATGGCCTTCCATCCGCAGTACGCCAGCAATGGCTATTTTTTCATCTACTACACCAACCTGGCCGGCGATATCGTCATCGAGCGCAGGCAAGTGTCGGCCGGCAACGCCAACGTGGCCGATCCCCTGTCCGCGCTGACCATCCTCACGATTGCCCACCCCACGTTCAGCAACCACTATGGCGGCTTGCTCAGTTTTGGGCCGGAAGGCTATCTGTATGCGGGCACGGGCGACGGCGGCGGTGGCGGCGACCCGCCCCGCAATGCGCAAAACACGAATGTGCTGCTGGGCAAGCTGCTGCGCCTGGATGTCAACGCCAGCACGGTAGGCCAGCCTTACGCCATTCCGCCCGGCAACCCATTTACCGGCACGGCGGGCGGGCGCGGAGAAATCTGGGCCTACGGCTTGCGCAATCCGTGGCGCTACGCCTTCGACGTGCCGGCCCAGCTGCTGTACATCGCCGACGTGGGCCAGGCCAACTGGGAGGAAGTCGATGTGCGTCCCGTGGGCCAGGCGGGCAACAACTATGGCTGGAACATCATGGAAGGCGCGCACTGTTACAACAGCGCCAGTTGCAATCAGGCGGGTCTGGTATTGCCCGTTATCGAATACGACACCGGCAGTGCGGGCAACTGCTCCATCACGGGCGGCTATGTGTACCGGGGCACGGCCTTGCCGGAACTGGCGGGACAATACCTGTATTCCGACTACTGCGGCGGCTGGCTGAAAAGTTTCAGCTACAGCAATGGCGCCGCCTCCGCTGTGACGGACTGGGGCATCACGAACGTGGGCAACATCCTGTCGTTTGGCCAGGATGCGCAAAACGAGCTGTACATGCTGAGCGGCACGGGCAAGGTGTACCGGATTGTCCGTAAATAAGCATAGGCCAGTCAGCGTGCGCAAGCAGTCATGGCAGCGCACGCCTGAGGCGGTGTTTTTCGACGGGGCACGGCGAACCGGCTAGAATTGGATTTTTTCGCCGCGCCCTGCGCACCAGCCCAAGAGAACACCATGGCCCGTTTGAAACTTGAATTCCCCGAAGACCAGTACTGCTATTCCTCGCAACTGACGGTACGCACGACGGACATCAACGCCGGCAACCATCTCGGCAACGATTCCATGATTTCCATGATTTCCGAGGCGCGCGCCCGCTTCCTGTTCGAATATGGCGTGCGCGACATCGAAGCGGACGGCACCGGCATCATCGTCACCGACCTGGCCACCACCTACCGCGCCGAAGCCCATGCGCGCGACCAGCTGCTGTTCGAAGTGGGCGTCATGGATTTCAACAAGTATGGCGGCGACATCACCTTCCGCATCACGCGTCCGCGCGACAACACCCTGATCGCGATGGCCAAGTCCGGCTTTGTCTTCTTCAACTACAAGCGCAGCCAGGTCGTGCCCATGGCGGAAGAGTTCGCAAGCAAGTTTCCACTGGTGAACTGGATCGATTGAAGGATCGATTAAACGGGCCGTCATGCCGCCATGCTGTATGCTTATCAGGAAGACATTAAATCTGGAGCGGCATGCAATCAGCAATCACGGCAAGACTCTGCCTGGCCCTGGCCCTGTTGGGCATGTTGCCGCCCGCCCTGGCCGCGCCGCAAACCGTGATCCTGTACGGCGACGATGACTATGCGCCGTACAGCTATGTGGAAAACGGCGCTTTCAAGGGCATGTACATCGATATCCTGCGCCAGGCGGCCAGCCGGATGCCCGGGTACCGGCTGGAACTGCAGCCGCGCCCCTGGAAACGGGGGCTCGATGCGCTGGAAAAAGGCAAGGTTTTCGGCTTGTTCCCGCCCGGACGCAAGACGGAACGGCCATACGTGCAGCCGTACTCGGCCATGCTGCACCGCGAATCGGTGGTGCTGTTTTGCCATGACGCCGTCATGCGCACGCCGCGCACGCACTTCCCGGCCGACTTTGCGGGCCTGACCATCGGCGTCAACACAGGATTTTTACTGTCAGAAAAGTTAATGGCGCCCGCCCGCCAGGGGCTGCTGCGCCTGGATGCGGCCAAGGGCAATGAGGCGAATCTGAAGAAACTGGCCCTGCGGCGCATCGATTGCTACGCCAGCGACCGCGGCGCGGCACGCCATACGGCGCGCCGGCTGCAAGGCGAACTGGCCGGCTACGGTTTTCACTTGCGCGAAGTGCTGGAACTGTCGTCCGAAGCCACCTACATCGCCTACAGCGCGCGCAACACGCCTTCCTACAAGACCGATTTCATCGAGAAAATGAATGCCGCCCTGCTTGCCATGCGGCAGAACGGCCAGCTGGCGCACATCGAAGACGCTTATTTGCGTTGATTACCTGCGCTGAACGGCGCGCGGCTGCAAGGTCAGGACGGGACTGCTGCGGCCCTGGGGCTTGACGCCGAAGGTATTCTTGAACCACTCGTCGATCATGCGCTTTTCATAGCGCAAGGCATCGTTGCTGGAATAACGGTTGATATGTTGCAAATAGGACATATCCGACAGATAAGCGTTGCCGCTGGCAATGACTTTGCCATGCTGCTCGAGCGTATAGCGCAAGCGCAGGCGCGGCCAGTCAGCACGGCCCGTCATCACGCGCACATCGAAGGCGCCGCGGCGGGCCGGGTCTTCGCGTCCCGCCAGGTCGACATCGGTGATTTCGATCCTGAGGTCCTGACCGGGGGGCAAGCTCTTGCCCAACCAGCTGAAGTGATCCGCCAGGCCCGCCAGCACCTGCTCCCTGTCGCGCGAGCTGAACGGCACGTCAGAATAGTCGTCGGGTTTTTCGAACGTCACCTGGACGCCCGCCCAGGCACTGCTGCCCGCAGCCAGCGCCAAGGCGGCTATCCATGTTTTCGCCATCGTGGAAATACGCATATGCCTTCCCTCCAGAAAGTTCACGGCCCGGCGGCAGCTCCATGCCGGCCTCTGCCTACCCTGCCTGACTATAGCCTGAAGTGAACATTTCCGTAGCGCAATACGTTTCGCGTGGCGCCACGCGGCTGACCGGGCCGCTTACTTGCGCGCGTGGCGCTTTACCTTGATGCCAAAGGTATCGGCATACCAGTCATCGATCATCAACTTTTCATAGCGCAACTTTTCATTGCTGAAGTAAGGATTGAGACGGGTCAGGTACGACATGTCGGACAGGGCAGCATCGCCGCTGCTGATGACCTTGCCATCCTGTTCCAGCACATAGTGCAGGCGCATGCGCGGCCAGTCGACCCGGCCGTTCATGACGCGGATATCCTGGCCGGCACGCAGCGATGGATTTTCACGTCCCGCCAGGTCCACGTCCGTGACGTCGATTTTCAAGGTTTGCCCGGGCGGCAGCGAGGCGCCCAGTTTCTCGAAATGCCGGCTCAGTTCCTTCAATACCTCGTCACGGTCCTGCGGGTTGAACGGAACGTCCGTGTATTGATCCGGTTTGCTGAACCGCACTTCAGTTCCTGCCCAGGCCGCGCTGCTGGCCAGCAAGGCCAGGCCGGCGATCAGGGCGCGCGTCGTTTGCTTTTGCATGATGTACCCTTTCAGGAAATGTGAGTGGCATGGAGCCACTTCTTATGCCTGTCCAATATAGCGCGCTCCAGTCCCTTCTGGCGCGTAATTCATACCTTGTTACTTTTCCGGTTTTTCGCCAAGAAGGAAAGACGCCGTATTTTTTTGCAGATTCATTAGCAATATTAATTAAAACAAAGTATTGTCTTGAAAATATAGTTGCCTAAGCGATAAAGTATAGATAGTGTAGACAGCATGGATTTAAAGTGCTTTTTTAGCACGTGTGTTGCATGATTTTAGTCAATTGTTCTTGCTTATTGTTAATACTTAGCGGTCGGTCTACAATCGACAGAATGCGCCCGAAAAACGCGCAACGCCGGTCATGGCGCACAGGAATTCCTGGCGCGGGCGTCTCAGCATTGCGTCAGTTATGCCTTTTAGCGGAACTCGCCCTTATGTCATTTTTGTCATCTGCATCGCCCAAGTTACCTCCCTGGAAAGTCCTGCTCGTCGATGATGAACCCGACATCCACGACATCACCGAACTCACGCTGAGCCGTTTCCGTCTCGAGGGCCGCGCCCTGAGCTTTGTGCATGCGTACAGCGGCGCCGAGGCCAAGCAGGTGCTGGCGCGCGAAGAAGGCATCGCGCTCGTCTTCCTCGACGTGGTGATGGAACGCGAAGACAGCGGCCTGGAGGTGGCGCGCTGGATGCGCGAAGACCTGGGCAACCAGTTTACGCGCATCGTGCTGCGCACGGGGCAGCCGGGACAGGCGCCGGAAGAACGGGTGATCGTCAACTACGACATCAACGACTACAAGGAAAAAACCGAGCTCGACCGCACCAAGCTGTTTACCACCACCTTTGCCGCCCTGCGCGCCTACCGCGACATCATGAAGGTGGAAGAGGCGCGCCAGGCCCAGCTGCACTACCGCGAAGGCCTCGAGCGCGTCATCGCCGGCTCGGCGCACATTTTCAAACAGCGCAACCTGCGCGACTTCGCCAGCGGCCTGCTGCAGCAAGTCGTCGCCCTGCTGCGCCTGGAAACGAGCATGCTGCTGCGCCTGCGCGGCGCCAGCGCCATCACGGGCGAGCAGGACTATGAAATCCTCGCGCAGATCGGCGACCATGAAGCCGATGGCGGCATCCTCAGCCCGTCCCTGCTGTCGCAGCTGGACGACGCCAAGAGCAATAAAATTTCGCGCCTGCATGGCGACACCTATGTCGGCTATTTCCCCAACAGCAGCGGCAAGGCCTCCCTGCTGGTGCTCAAGGGCGTGGAAGAGATTTCCGACCTCGACGCGCAATTGCTGGAAGTATTTTGTTCCGGCGTGGCGATCGCTTTCGACAACATCCTGCTGACGCAGGAAATCACCGACACCCAGGCCGAGCTGATCCTGCGCCTGGGCGACGTGGTCGAATCGCGCTCGCACGAAGGCGGCAACCACGTGCGCCGCATGGCCGAAGTGTGCCAGCTGCTGGCGCAGGCCTCCGGCATGTCGGAAGAGGAAACCATGGTGCTGCGCCACGCGGCGCCCATGCACGACATCGGCAAGATTTCCACGCCCGATGCCGTGCTGCTGAAACCTGGCAAGCTCGACGCGGCCGAGTGGGAAATCATGAAGCAGCATCCGACGGTGGGCATGTCCATCCTCGACGGCTCGCAGCGCCCGCTCTTGAAGGCGGCCGCCGTGATCGCCCACCAGCACCATGAAAAATTCGACGGCAGCGGCTACCCGCAAGGCCTGGTGGGCGAAAACATCCACAAATACGCGCGCATCGCCGCCGTCGCCGACGTCTTCGACGCCCTCATGCACAAGCGCTGCTACAAGGATGCCTGGCCATTGGAACGCGTGGTCAGCTACCTGCGCGAAGTGAGCGGCAGCCATTTGGACCCGCAGTATGTGGAGTTGCTGATTGCGAACCTGGACGAGGCCCTGGCGCTGAATCAACGTTTCCCTGATTAAAAGCTGGCGGTGGTGTCGGATTACGCGGCCTTGCCGCTAATCCGACCTACGTGGCATGCCTTGAACTAACGCTTCCCCGATAAAAAGCTGACGTAGGTCGGATTAGGCCGCAGGCCGTAATCCGACACCACCACCGGCCACGCCAACGGTGTTGTCGGATTACCCGATACGCACACCAACAAACCACGCGTCGGCCCAAGCCCCCAACACAGGTATTCCGGGCCAAGCGAGCCTAAAAAATGTCGAGGGCAAGGCGCGGCGACGCAGACAGTACGCATGTACGGCAAGTAGCCGCAACGCCGCCATCGGCATTTTCTCAGGCCCGCGTCTCCGGCCCGCCGTTTTTAGCCTAGCCGCCGGCGTCGGATTACGCGGCCTTGCCGCTAATCCGACCTACGTGGCTCCAGCGGAAAGCGTATCTTGTAATGCAACCCCATCCCCGGCGCACTGACCACCTTCACCGTCCCGCCCAGCGGCCCCGTCACCAGGTTGTACAGGATGTGCGCACCGAGGCCGCTGCCGCCCGAGCCCCGCTTGGTCGTGAAGAAGGGGTCGAACAACTGGCCCAGGGTGGCGCTGTCCATGCCCATGCCGTCGTCGCTGTAGTCGAGTTCCAGCATGTCGCCGGCCGTCCTGGCACTGATCTTGATCCTGCCCGGCTCGCCTTCCGCAAAGCCGTGCACCAGTGAATTGACCACCATGTTCGTGACGATCTGCGAGACGGCGCCCGGATAGCTGCGCAGTTGCACCTCGGGCGCGCAATCGATCTCCACCTTGACCGGCTTGCCCTTGAGCTTGGGTTGCAAGGACAGCAGGATTTCATCGAGGTATTTGCGCAAGTTAAAGCTGCGCAGCTCATCCGAGGACTGGTCCACGGCCACCTGCTTGAAGCTGCGCACCAGCGCCGCGGCGCGCTGCGTGTTGGTCGTCATGATGCGCAGGGTCTGGTCGATGATGTCGAAAAATTGCCGCAAGCCGTCTTCATCGAGCTGGCCGCCGTCCAGGTCTTCGCGCGTGAGCTTCAATTCCTGCACCAGGTGGCTGGTGGCCGTCACGCAGATGCCCAGCGGCGTATTGATTTCATGCGCCACGCCCGCCACCAGGCGTCCCAGGGATGCCAGCTTTTCCTGGCGCACCAGTTCCGACTGCGCTTCCTGCAAGGCGCTCAAGGCGCTGTTCAGGGCCGCATTCTGCTCTTCCAGCGCTTCCTTGGCCTGGCGCATGGCGCTGTCGGCCTGGATGCGGGCCATCGCCACGGCCACATGGCTGGCCATGAAGGCCAGCACGTCCAGTTCCGCCTGCCCATACACGACGGATTCGTCGTAGCTTTGCACGATGATCACGCCATACTTTCTCTCGCCCAGCAGCATGGGCGCGCCCATCCAGCTGGCGATGCCCACATTGCCCAGCGGCTCGTCCATCTCGCCGCTGGCCACCAGCGCCGCATAGCTGTCCGCATCCAGCAGGCACGCCTGCCGGCGCGCCAGCACATAGGAACTCATGCCGATGCCGTAATGAAAGCGTTTTACGGGCGCCTGCGCATCTTTCTCGTCGACGAAATACGGGATCGTGATGTCCTTGTTGTCCGGGTGGTACAGGGCGATGAGGAAATTCTTTGCCGTCACCAGTTCGCTGATGATGGCGTGCAGGCGCGCATACAGGGTCGTCGCGTCGGCCGCCTGCGCCGACAGGTTGGCAATTTCATACAGCGCGTGCTGCAGATTTTCCGCGCGCCGGCGCTCGGCCACCTCGTGCGCCAGCAGGGCCGTGCGCTCCTGCACCGCCTTTTCCAGCCGGTCCATGCTTTGCATGCCTTGCAGGGCGCTCGACACGTGCGTGGCGATCAGCGCGAACAGGGCCTGGTCTTCCAGGCTGAAGCGGTGCTGGGCGTCGTAGCTCTGGATGACGATGGCGCCGAGCACCTGGTGCTGCTGGTCCAGCAGCGGGCAGCCTATCCAGTGCTCGGCCGCCGTGCCGCCGCCCCAGGCGCCGCCGCCGATGGCGCGCATGGCGTCGTCGTCGGCCGTCATCACCAGCTGCTTGCGGTTGACGATGACCCATGCCGTGGGCGACTGCGCGGCGCTGGCCAGGCGCACACCCTCGTCCGGATCGGGCGCGGCGTCGAATTCGTCGACAAAATACGGGAAGCGCACGAGGCCGTCGTCGCGGTCGCTGAGCGCCACGTAAAAGTTCGCCGCATACATGATGCGCCCCAGCGCCGCATGCACCGCCTGCAGGAATTCGCTGATATCGCTGCAGGTGCTCGAGCGCTGCCCGATTTCCAGCAACACGGTTTGAACGGCTTCCAGGCGGCTGAGACGGCTTTCCATGGGTGACTATGTACCTTGTGCAAGTATATGTTCTGAAAATCAATATTATCAGTTCAGCCCAGCCTTGGCACGGCATAAAACGCAGAATCTTGCCTTGAGCGATAGCAACACTCGCCACGCGCGCATTTGCCACCTGGCCGATACAGTGGCAGACTAGGCCCCTTCCTACAGACCAGACCGTCCTCATGACTGCCACGCTACGCGCCTCGCTTCGCCCCTACACCCTCGCCGGCCTGCTGGCCTTTGCCGCGCTGGGCATGCCGCCATTGTGCGCCGCGCCAGCCAAGGCGCCGGCGGCGGAAACGGCCGATGGCGGACGCTATTTCGGTCCCCTCGTCGCGGGCAAGATGCACGGCCAGGGCCGGCTCGAATACGCGAGCGGCGCGTTTTACGAAGGGGGCTTCGCGCGCGGCGTGTTTTCCGGCCAGGGCAAGCTGCGCCAGGCGTCCGGCGTCGAATACACGGGCGCCTTCCGCCAGGGCGCCTTCGACGGCATCGGCCGCTACACCTCGCCCAAGGGCGAAATCTATGCGGGCAGCTTCGTCAACGGCAGCTTCGAGGGGCAAGGCCGCTTCCAGGGCGCCGACGGCGCCACCTTCGAGGGCCATTTCAAGCACTGGCGCCCGCACGGCGCCGGCAAGCTGACCGACACGGACGGCACCGTCTTCGAAGGCGAATTCGTCCAGGGCCAGGTGCAGGGCAAGGCGAAGGTCACCACCAGCGACGGCATCCATTATGAAGGCGAGCTGAAAGACTGGAAATTCGAGGGCGAAGGCGTGCTGCGCACGGCCGACGGCGACGAATACCGGGGCGGCTTCAAGAATGGCCAGTTCGACGGCAAGGGCGTGCTGCGCTATGCCGTGGCGCAGGCGGACGGCCGGCGCGAAGACAGCGGCAACTGGACGGAAGGCCAGCTGGACGACCCGGCCGCAGACAAGCTCACGCGCGACAATATCGAGCTGGCCCTGTACAACCAGCGCAGCCTGCTCGACGGCGCCCTGGCCCGGATCGCGCCGCGCGATGCGGCGAAAAAGATCAATCTGTACCTGCTGGGCGTGGCCGGCGATGGCGCGCAGGAAGTGTTTCACCGCGAAACAGCCTTCGTGCAGCGCCAGTTCGACCGCGATTACGGCACCGTGGGCCGCTCCTTGATGCTCGTCAATAGCCGCAACACGGTGGCGCAGCAGCCGATGGCCACGCGCACCAGCATCGCCGCCAGCCTCGACGCCCTGGGCGCGAAGATGGACAAGGCCAACGACATCCTGTTTTTATTCCTCACCAGCCACGGCTCGCCCGAGCACGAACTGGCGCTGGCGCAAAACGGCATGGACTTGCACAGCCTGCCCGCGCAAGAGCTGGCGGGCATGCTCAAGCACAGCGGCATCCGCTGGAAAGTCATCGTGATCTCGGCCTGCTACGCGGGCGGCTTCATTGCGCCTTTGAGAGATGACAACACCCTCATCATCACGGCCGCGCGCAGCGACCGCACCTCGTTCGGCTGCGACGACCAGAACGATTTTACTTACTTCAGCGAAGCGTATTTCAAGGAAGCCTTGCCCAAGAGCGCCGGCTTTGCCGAGGCCTTCGACAAGGCCAAGGTGCTGGTGCAGGCGCGCGAGGCGGCCGATTTCCTCGAAGGCGGCATGGAGGCGGAAGAGCATTCCGAGCCGCAGCTATTCCAGGGCAAGGCCATCGCCGCGCAGCTGAAGGCGTGGCGCGCCCAGCCACGCTAAGCGCTACTTTCTGTACAATAGGCGTCACCATGCGACGATTCTTCCTCATTTTGCTGCTGTTCGTGCTTCCGCTCCAGATGTCCTGGGCCGCGGCGAGCGCGTATTGCCTGCACGAGGAAGGCAAGGCGGCGCAGCACCTGGGCCACCACAGCCACCAGCACAAGGCCGATGCGGACAAAAAACCCGCCGGCGATAAAGCTGAGCAGCAGAAAAAAGGCCAGCCGCACAGCGATTGCAATGTCTGCCATGGCATCGGCCACGCATGGCTGCCGGCCGGCTCCAGCCTGCCCGTCGGCGACATGGCGTCCGTCAACGCGGACACGTCCCCCTTCTTTTACGCTTCCCACATCCCGGACGCTCCCAAGCGCCCTGACTGGTCGTCGGCCATCTAGGCCGACGGGACGTTTCTTTCACTGATCGCAATATGCGGGCCTGACTAAAGCAGGCGCCAGCCTGCGCGTCCCGTCGAATTCTTTTTCCATTCCCTGGAGAATTCGATGTACCAAATCATCTTGTTACTTTCCGCTGGCCTACTGGCCGGCAACTTTGCGCACGCGCAAACACCTGCGGAACCCGCCGGTCCCCTGACCCTGCCCGCCGCGCTGCTGCTGGCCGAAGACGGCAACGCCACCCTGTCGGCCGCCCGCCATGAACTGGCGGCCCAGGGCGGCGCCCTGCAGCAGGCGCGCGCCCTGCCCAACCCGGAACTGCAAACCGTGCTGGAAGACACGCGGCGCGGCGCGCGCAGCACCACCGTGCAACTGAACCAGCTCATAGAACTGGGCGGCAAGCGGGGTGCGCGCGCCGCCGTCGCGCAGCAGGGCCAGGAACTGGCGCAGGCCGGCCTGTCACTGCAGCAAGCCGACACGCGCGCGCTAGTGACCACCGCCTTTGTCGACGTGCTGGCGGCGCAGGAAGGCTTGCGCCTGGCCGACAGCGCGCAAGCCCTGGCCGCGCGCGCCAGCGACATCACGGCGCGCCGGGTGACGGCCGGCAAGGCCTCCCCTGTCGAGGAAACCCGCGCCAGGGTTGCCGAAGCGAGCGTGCGGCTGGAACTGAACCTGGCCCGCAGCACGCTGACCAGCGCCCGCAAGCGCCTGGCCGCCCTGTGGGGCAATGCCGCGCCCCGCTTTAGCGTAGCCGAGGGCCGGCTGGAAACCTTGCCCGAGCTGCCGCCACGCAGCGAACTGGCGGCACGGCTGGAGCAGGCGCCGGCCGTGCGCCAGGCGCGCAGCGCACTGGCGCAACGGCAAGCCATGCTGGACGTGGAACAGCGTCGCGCCACGCCCGACGTCACGCTCAGCATCGGCATGAAGCGCTCGGAAGAACTGGGCCGCAACCAGGCCATCATCGGCCTGGCCTTGCCGCTGCCGTTGTTCGACCGCAATGCCGGCAACAAGCTCGACGCCTTGCGCCGCAGCGACAAGGCCAGCGACGAGCTGGCCGCCGCCCGCATCGCCGTGCAGACGGACGTGGCCGCCGCCAGCGAACGCCTGGCCACGGCCCGGCTCGACGTGGAAAGCTTGCGCCTGGATATCTTGCCCGGCGCGCAAAGCGCCTACGACGCGGCCAGCAAGGGCTTTGAGTTCGGCAAGTTCGCCTTCCTCGACGTGCTCGATGCCCAGCGCACCTTGCTGCAAGCCAAAAACCAATACCTGCGCGCGCTGACGGAAGCGCAGCACGCCGCCGCCGAGATCGAGCGCCTGCTGGGCACACCAGCTCCCCTGTAAGGAATACCTTCCATGAACATCACACTGAACAAAAAGCAGGCGATCGCCATCGCCTCCATCGCGGCCGCCGGCATCGTGCTGGCCATCCTCATCCTGGGCACGGGCAATTCCAGGACCGCGCCGCCCGCCGCCGCCAAGGCGGAAGCCCACGCTGAAAAGAAAGACGAACACGGCCACGAAGAGGTGGAAGGCAGGCTGGAATTGACGGCGGCGCAAAGCAAGGCAGCCGGCGTCGTCATCGCCACGGCCGCGCCCGGCCGCATCAAGACGACGGTCGCCCTGCCCGGCGAAATCCGTTTCAATGAAGACCGCACGGCCCACGTCGTGCCCCGTCTGGCCGGCGTGGTGGAAGCCGTGCAGGCGGACCTGGGCCAGCTGGTGAAAAAGGGGCAAGTGCTGGCCGTCATCGCCAGCACGGAACTGTCGGAACAGCGCAGCGCGCTGCTGTCGGCGCAGCGGCGGCTCTCCCTGGCCCGCTCTACATACGAGCGCGAAGAAAAACTGTGGCGCGAGAAAATTTCGGCCGAACAGGATTACCTGCAGGCGCAGCAGGCGTGGCGCGAGGCGGAAATCGCCGTGCAGAATGCGCAGCAAAAACTCAGCGCGCTGGGCGCCAGCGGCGCCGGGACCGGGGCCAGCAAAGGGCCGCTGAACCGCTACGAGATCCGCGCGCCGTTCGACGGCATGGTGCTGGAAAAACACATCACCCTGGGCGAAGCCGTCAAGGAAGACGCGAACATCTTCGTTATTTCCGACCTGTCGACCGTGTGGGCGGAAATCGCCGTGCCGGCGAAAGACCTGGCCACCGTGCGCATGGGAGGCAAGGCGGAGGTGAAAGCCAGCGCTTTCGATGCCAGCGCGCAAGGCACGATCACCTACGTGGGCGCACTGCTGGGCGAGCAGACGCGCACGGCCAAGGCACGCATCAGCTTGCAGAACCCGGACATGGCCTGGCGCCCGGGCCTGTTCGTCACGGTGGAAGTGGTGTCCGGTGAAGCGGACGCGCCCGTCACCGTGCAGAGCACGGCCATCCAGACGGTGGAAGACAAGCCCGTCGTCTTCGTGCAGATCAAGGACGGCTACCAGGCCACGCCCGTGGTGCTGGGCCGCAGCGATGGCAATCTGACGCACATCAAGCAGGGCCTGGCCGCCGGCACGCCGTACGCGGCGCAAGGCAGTTTTGTCCTGAAGTCCGAGCTGGGCAAAGATTCTGCCGGCCACGAACATTGATCACGTCAAAGCTAAGGAAACCATCATGTTTGAACGCTTGATCCGCTTCGCCATCGACCAGCGCTGGCTGGTGATGCTGGCCGTGGCCGCGATGGCCGGCCTGGGCATCTACAGCTATCAAAAGCTGCCCATCGACGCCGTGCCCGACATCACCAACGTGCAGGTGCAAATCAATACCCAGTCCGCCGGCTATTCGCCGCTGGAAACCGAACAGCGCGTGACGTTCCCCATCGAGACGGCCATGGCCGGCTTGCCGAACCTGGAACAGACGCGCTCGCTGTCGCGCTATGGCCTGTCGCAGGTGACCGTGATCTTCAAGGATGGCACGGACATCTATTTTGCCCGCCAGATGATCAACGAGCGCTTGCAGGAAGCGAAGGAAAGCTTACCGGCCGGCATCACGCCGAAGATGGGGCCCGTCTCCACGGGCCTCGGTGAAATCTATTTGTGGACGGTGGAAACGGAAAGCGGCGCGAAAAAGCCGGACGGCACGCCCTACACGCCGACGGACTTGCGCGAAATCCAGGACTGGATCATCAAGCCGCAGTTGCGCAATGTCACGGGTGTCACGGAAATCAACGCCATCGGCGGCTACGCCAAGCAATACCAGGTGGCGCCGTATCCGGAAAAACTGGCCGCCTACGGCATCAGCCTGCAAGACGTGGTGACGGCGCTCGAGCGCAACAACAGCAACGTGGGCGCCGGCTACATCGAACGGCAGGGCGAGCAGTTGCTGATACGCGCGCCGGGCCAGGTGGCGTCCAAGGATGACATCGGCAACATCGTCGTCGCCAATGTGCAGGGCGTGGCCATCCGCATCCGCGACGTGGCCGACGTGGTGCTGGGGCGCGAGCTGCGCACGGGCGCGGCCACGGAAAACGGCCGCGAAGTGGTGCTCGGCACCGTCTTCATGCTGATCGGGCAGAACAGCCGCGCCGTGTCGCAAGCCGTCGATAAAAAGATGATCGAGATCAACCGCAGCCTGCCGAAAGGCGTGCACGCCGTCACCGTGTATGACCGCACGGTGCTGGTCGACAAGGCCATCAATACGGTGAAGAAAAACCTGCTCGAAGGCGCCGTGCTGGTGATCGCCATCCTGTTTTTGTTCCTCGGCAATATCCGTGCGGCCGTCATCACGGCCATGGTGATTCCGCTGGCCATGCTGTTCACGTTTACGGGCATGGTGCAATACCATGTGAGCGCCAACCTGATGAGTCTGGGGGCGCTCGATTTCGGCATCATCATCGATGGCGCCGTGGTGATCGTGGAAAACTGCGTGCGCCGCCTGGCCCATGCGCAGCAGAAACTGGGACGGCCGCTGACCTTGCAGGAGCGTTTTCATGAAGTGTTTGCGGCATCGCAAGAAGCGCGCCGCCCCTTGCTGTATGGTCAGCTGATCATCATGGTCGTGTACCTGCCCATCTTCGCGCTGACGGGCGTGGAGGGCCGCATGTTTACGCCGATGGCCCTGACGGTGGTCATCGCCCTGCTCGGCGCCATGCTGCTGTCGATCACCTTCATTCCCGCCGCCGTCGCGCTGTTTATCGGCGACAAGGTGGCGGAGAAGGAAAACGCCATCATGCGCGCCGCCAAGCGCTGGTATGCGCCGCTGCTGGACCAGGTGATGCGCAACACGCCCGTCGTGTTGACGGGCGCGGCGGTAGCCGTCGTGCTGTCCGGCTTGCTGGCCACGCGCATGGGCAGCGAATTCGTGCCCAGCCTGAACGAGGGCGACATCGCCATCCAGGCCCTGCGCATCCCCGGCACCAGCTTGACGCAATCGCTGGCCATGCAGCAGCAGCTGGAAAGCAAGCTGATGGCAAACCACAAGGAAATCGCGCGCGTGTTCGCCCGCACGGGAACGGCCGAGATCGCCTCCGACCCCATGCCGCCGAATATTTCCGATGGCTACATCATGCTGAAACCCCGCGACGCATGGCCAGAACCGAAGAAGTCGCGCGAGCAATTGCTGGCTGAAATCGAAGCGACGGCCACGAGCTTGCCGGGCAATAACTATGAGTTTTCACAACCGATCCAGCTACGCTTCAATGAACTGATTTCCGGCGTGCGCAGCGACGTGGCCGTGAAACTGTTCGGCGACGACATGCTTGTCCTCGACAGCACGGCGGCGAAGATCGCCGGCGTGCTGGGCAAGATTCCCGGCGCAACAGAGGTAAAAGTCGAGCAGACGACGGGGCTGCCCATGCTGACGGTGCAGATCGACCGCGAGCAGACGGCCCGCTATGGCCTCAATATTGCCGACGTGCAAGCGGCGATCGCCACGGCCATCGGCGGGCAAGAGGCGGGTACCCTGTTCCAGGGCGACCGCCGCTTCGACATCGTCGTGCGCCTGCCCGACAGCCTGCGCAGCGACCTGGAGCAACTCAAACGCCTGCCCATCGCCCTGCCCCTGGGCGCGGCGGCGGAAGGCCGTGCCCGCTTCATCCCGCTCGGTGAAGTGGCCAGCCTGCAAGTGGCGCCGGGGCCGAACCAGATCAGCCGCGAAGACGGCAAGCGCCGCATCGTCATCAGCGCCAACGTGCGCGGGCGCGATATCGGCTCGTTTGTTGCGGACGCCACGCAGCAGCTGCAATCGCAGGTGGCCATTCCGGCAGGCTACTGGACCAGCTGGGGCGGCCAGTTCGAGCAGCTGCAATCGGCCACGAAACGCCTGGAACTGGTCGTGCCCGTAGCCTTGGCCCTCGTGTTTGTGTTGCTGTTCGCCATGTTCGGCAACGTGAAGGATGGACTATTGGTCTTCAGCGGCATCCCGTTCGCCTTGACGGGCGGCATCGTCGCCCTGTGGCTGCGCGACATTCCCATGTCGATTTCGGCCGCAGTCGGCTTCATCGCCCTGTCCGGCGTGGCCGTGCTGAACGGCCTGGTGATGATCGCCTACATCCGCCAGCTGCGCGAACAGGGCATGCCCTTGCAGGATGCGATACGCGAGGGGGCCATCACGCGTTTGCGGCCCGTCTTGATGACGGCGTTGGTGGCGTCGCTCGGTTTCGTGCCGATGGCCATTGCCACGGGCACGGGCGCCGAAGTGCAGCGTCCGCTGGCCACCGTGGTGATCGGCGGCATTTTATCGTCGACGGCATTGACGCTGCTGGTGCTGCCGCTGTTGTACCGGCTGGTGTATGCCGTAAGAGGCAGGTCGGATTAGCGGGGGCCGCCGAGGTCGCAAGCGCGTCATCCGACACATTGTTGACGCTGCTGGTGACGTCGGATGACGGCCTTGCAGGCCTGATCCGACCCACCTGGCCATGCGTCGATTCCGCGGACGTAGGTCAGATTAGCTCCGAAGGAGCGTCATCCGACACATTATTGACGCTGGCGGTAACGTCGGATGACGGCCTTTCAGGCCTGATCCGACCTACCTGGCCATGCGTCGGTTCCGCGGACGCAGGTCGGATTAGCTCCGAAGGAGCGTCATCCGACACATTATTGACGCTGGCGGTAACGTCGGATGACGGCCTTGCAAACCTGATCCGACCTACCTGGCCATGCGTCGGTTCCGCGGACGCAGGTCGGATTAGCTCCGAAGGAGCGTCATCCGACACCAGCACCAGCGCCAACAATATGCAGCTTAGGGCCGGCGGTAGCCGCCTTCGATCCAGTTCGCGGCGGACGTGGCGTTGAACTTGAACGCGGCCGAGGTGCGCACCTTGGCGATCTGTTCGCCGTCGGCGTCGTAGGCGCTCAGTTCCGCGTACGGGTGGTCTTCGTCGGGCACGATGTCGAACATCACCTTGATCTGCCCCTCGTCGGTGGCGACGAACAGGTTCTTGTGCAGTTGCGCATGCAGCTGCTGCTCGTGGCGGCGCAGCACCTCGGACGCCGTCTTGACCAGGGTGTTGAAGGCGTTGACGTCGAGCGGCTTCGGGTTTTTCTTGTCGCGGCCCATGGTCCACGGGCCCACGAGGGCCGGCTCCGGTTCGCCATCCTTGATCATGGCCACGGCCCAGCCTTCATCTTCCTCGTTCTTGATCACGCGCGCCGTCCAGCCATTGCCTACCCACAGGCGCGGCTCCTGGATCGGGGCGTCATTGTCCTGCTCGGCGGATTCGTCGGAAAAGTCGGGAAAATCGGTACTCATGGCGGTGCTCGTGATGGAAGGTCGGGGCTAGCATGATAGTCGAAAACGCCCGCCCGTGCCGCCTTGCCGGCGGCAACGGTGAACCTTCAACACTTCCTTCCGGCACCTTCCCGGGCAACTGTCAGCACATGGACATGGCAGGCCGGTTGGGCCAGGTCAGCGGCGGGCCGGGCGGTACCCAGCGCGGGTCGATGGCCGGCAGCGGCGCATGATAATTAAAAGGATTGATGATGATCGGCGGGATCGCCGATGGCGCGCCGACGGGCTCGGCGCAGGACTGCGTGGCGCTACGCTGGCGCGTGGTTCGATGGTGAAAAAGGGATAGCGATTGATCCCCGGTATCTGCAAACAAAAGCATGTTGCCCTCCTTGCGAGACTGAGGTGTTCAGTATAGGACGGCTTGCGCACATTACAAGAAAAGAAATCTTGTTCCAGATCAGTGTTTTCTGGGCGCCAGCGCCTTCCATACCGTGAAAATGACGGCCTGTCGCACGCCGCTGGCGGCAAGCGGGGCGCGCGCCTACAGTGTGACCATGCAATACCCGATCACCCACACACCGAGGCTTACCATGAAAAAATTGCTCACCTTCGTCCTCATCGTCATGCTCGCCTGCCTGTTCCTCGACAAAATCGGCGCCACGGACATGCACATGCAGCTCAACGGCGACGAGATCGACGGACCGCTGGAGTGGCTGTTCGGCCTGGTGTTTGCCGGCGGCGGCTTGCTGATCGCCGCCATTGCGCTGGTATGCGGCGCCGTCGTCACGGGCGTGGTACTGGCCGGCGTGGGCGTGGTGCTGATCGCCGTCGTGGCCCTGTGCGTGGCGCTGGCGCTGGCCTTGAGCACGCCCGTGCTGCTGCCGCTCTTGATTCCCGTCGCCATCGTCTGGCTGATCGTCAGCCGCAACCGCAAGCAGGCACAGACGCGTCAGCACAGCCTGTAATCACTGCGCCATGAACTTGCTGAGCACGCCGTCGCCGCCGCCGTCATTCTGTTCGATGCGGTTGCGCCCGCCCCGCTTGGCCCGGTACAGCGCCTCGTCGGCGCGCGCCAGCACGGCGTCGCAATCGGCATCGGTACCGACCATGGCGGCCATGCCGATGCTCACCGTGATGGTGAGCACAATGCCGCCATCGATGGTCAGCGAACTTTCCGCCACGCGCCGGCGCAGCCGTTCGGCAAACACGGCGGCGGCGCTCAGATCCGTCCCCGGCAGCAAGATGGCGAATTCCTCGCCGCCCACGCGGCCCGGTACGTCGACCTTGCGCAGCGCCTGGCACATCAGCGCGCCCAGGTGACGCAGCACGGCATCGCCCACGGCGTGGCCATGCTCGTCGTTGACGCGCTTGAAGTGATCGATGTCGAGCATCAGCACGCTGGCGCAGCTGGCCAGCTCGCGCTGCAAGCGGGCATGCTCGTTTTCCAGCGATGCCATGAAGTGACGGCGGTTCGGCAAGCCGGTCAGGAAATCCGTGGTGGCCAGCTGCAACAGTTCCGCGTTCATGCGCTTGCGCTCGGTGATATCGAGCGAAGACACCATGACGAAATCGAGGCTGTCCGCATGCCCGGGCATCACCAGCAGGCTCAATTCATTTTGCCGCGCCGCGCCGTCGAGACGCACGAAGCTGCTTTCGCACTCGTACAGGTGGGCGCCGCCAGCCAGCGCCAGCAACGCATCGCCGAAACGGGGCAAGGCGCTGTCATCGAAATTCTGTGCCAGGCTCAGCGCGCCGCGGCGCTGGTCGTCCTCGTTGGCGCGCACCTGCGCCAGCGCGGCACCGTTCGCATCGATGATGCGCACCAGGCCCGCCAGCTTCCGCAGCGCGTCCGGATTGGCCTGGAAGTGGGCGCCCAGGTCGCGCACGCCCGCCTGCTCGAGCGCGTCGAGCGCAGCGCGCACGGCCGACCAGTCCTGCTCCCACAGGGCCACGGGCGCGTGGTCGTACAGGCTGCGGAAACGCGCTTCGCCGGCGCGCAGGGCCAGCGCCACCTGCGCCTGCTCGATGGCCATGCCGGCCAGGTGCGCCGCCTCGCTGAGCCGCGCCAGATGCGCCGCGCCCGGCAAGGTCGGCTGGCGGTGATACGCCATCAGCACCCCGAGCAGCTTGCCCGAGCCGCCACGCACGGGCTCGGCCCAGCATGATTGCAGCTGGGCCCGGTACGCCAGTTCCATCGTTTCCTGCACATTGGCATGCAGGTCGCCCACGATCACGCGCTGGCCGTCGCGCACGGCCTGCGCGGCGATGCCATGCACGCCCTGCAGGGTGTCGAGGTCGTGTCCATGGCTGGACAGGTTGAAAAACGCGGGCAAGCTCGGCGCCGCGCCCAGCACCAGGCGGTGGCGGCTTTCATCGAGCAGCAAGATGCTGCACAGCATGGCGGGATGGTCGGCTTGCACGCTGAGCACCACGCTTTCCAGCACCCGTTCCAGCGGCGCGCCCGTGGCCAGCATTTCCAGCACTTGCCGCCGCGTATGCTCGCGCCGCTCCATCTGGCTGCGCTCGCTGATATCGCGGAAGGTCCACAGGCGCGCCTGCTCATTGCCCAGCTGCATGCTGCGCACATATTGTTCGACCACCCGTCCATCGCGCAGGTGCAGCACGTCGCGCCGCTCGCGATGGCCGTGCGGCGCATGGGCGCGTGCTCCCAGGAAAGGTGCAGCCTGCTCCAGCTGGCTTTCCACATGGCGCACCAGCGCCGCGCCATCGGCTTGCCAGTCGAGCGCGTCGGGCACTTGCCACAGATCGCGGAAACGCCGGTTCGAGGTAAAGATGCGGCCATTGATGTTGTCGACCAGAATGCCGTCGATGGTCGAATCGAGGATGCTGCGCAGCATGGCCTGGCTCCGTTGCGCCGCCTCGGCCATCGCCAGCACGCTCGCCTGCCCCTGCTCGAGCTGGCCGGTCAGCTCGCTCGAGCGCGCCAGCGCCGCCTGGGCGCGGGCGCGGCCCGCCGCCAGCAGCCAGGCCGCCAGCGCCAGCACGATGCTGGCCAGCAAACCGGTCCAGGCCACCAGGCGCGGCCGCGCCAGCAGCTCGCCATCGAAGCCCGGCATGGCGCGCACGCGCAAGGTCCACGGCCGCCCGGCGATGGTGATGACTTGCCGCGATAACAGGCTGTCCGAGGCGGCAGAGGACAAGCCGCCCGGCAGGCTGTCGTACATCAGGGCCGCCTCGGCCAGCTGCGCGCCGTCATAGATTTCCAGGTCCAGCTGGCGCGCCGCCTCGCCGCCCACGCCCGCCATCAGGTCGCCCATGCGGAACGGCGCAAACACCCAGGCGCGCAAGGCGGCGCGCCGCTGCTCCACGCTGGCATGCGGCAAGCCGTTGTCATACACGGGCAGCACAACCAGGAAACCATGCGCCTGGTCGCTGCCGCCATCCTGCACCAGGTGTATCTTGCCTGTCATGGCGGCCTGGCCCGTGTCGCGCGCCTGCTCGAGCGCGGTGCGACGCACGGATTCGGACCAGATGTCATAGCCGAATGCCAGCAGGTTGCTGTCGCTTAAAGGTTCCAGATACGTGATGGGCGCATGCCAGACCCGCTGGCCCTGTGGACGCACGGCATAGCCGGGATAGCCTTCCGCGCGTACGCTGGCCTCGTGCCGCGCCAGGGCGGCGCCGGGCACCAGCGGCAGGTAGCCGATGCCGTGAATGCCGGGAAAGTTTCGGTCGACCTGCTGCACCGCCAGATAGGCATGGAATTCGCGGCGCGTGACTTCCTGCGAACTGGCATACAGTCCCTGCACCCCGTGCAGCACCTGGATATAGGTCCGCATGCGGCCGGCGATGTTGTTCACCAGTTCGCGCACGCGGAAATCGAAATCGGCCTGCACCTGCTGTTCGCTGGCGTCGTGGGCATTGCGCCAGGCGCCATACGTCAATCCCAGGCACAGCGCCAGCACCAGCGTGGCCAAGGCGCGCGGCCCCACCCAGTGCGACACTGGCCGGGCAAACCACGACGAAGACGCGCGTGTAGACATGGCAGGCTGACAGGCAGGACGACATCAAACCGCGACACTGCCGGCAACATGGCTGGCAGCGGGCTGCACGATTACCATCGGTAGTCGATGAGAATGATAGTACGTTACAGCGGGCGCCCTTGCAATGCCGAATATTGTATTAAAAAGACCACATATTTCATCGATGCAATGATGTGTACTCCAGGAAAATTCAATGCCATGAAAACCATTCCCGCCGGCTGCTATGATCGCCCCGTCATCCATCATCAGGGAGCCGCGTTTGCAGCACGATAGCTGGCAGGGAACACTGTGGCTGGCGCCGGATTTTGCCATCTTGCATGGCGCAGCGGGCGCCACGGACAGTCACGCCCATTATGCGCACCAGCTGATGCTGAGCACGGGCGCGCCCTTCACGGCCGAGCTCGACGGCATCGTCCACACGGCGCGGCACTTGCTGGTCGAAAGCCTGCGCCCGCACGCCATCGTCGGCGCACCGGCGCCCATGCTGACCATCTATGCGGAACCGCAGCGCCTGGGCGGTGGAGCCTTGCTGGCGGCCGCCGCCCATGCTGGCGCGCCCACGCTGGAGCATGTCGCCGCCGCATTGCAGGCCCAGCCGCGCGAGCCCTTGCCCGATCCCCGCTTGCGGCGCGCGCTGGAGCAGGTCGACATATTGTTGTCGGGCAAGGTCAGCGCGGCGGCCGTGGCCGGGGCCGCGCATTTGTCGCTGAGCCAGCTGGAACGCCTGTTCAACGCCCAGCTGGGCTTGCCCGTGCGGCGGCTGGTGCTGTGGCGCCGCTTGCGCCTGGCCATCCGTTTCATCTTGCTCGGCAGCACTCTGACGGACGCGGCCCACGGCGCCGGCTTTGCCGATGCCGCGCATTTTTCGCGCACCATGCGCAGCCTGTTCGGCGTGCGCGCCGACCGCAGCTTGCGCCAGCTCGACGTCAAGCTGCTCGATTGACCTGCCGGCTACGACCCGTTGCGCAAGCCGGCCGGCAGCTCGGGCGCGCGCACGCCCTCTTCCGCGCGGAACGGCTCGATCAATTGCGCCCCATATGCGACGGGGTAATCGGGCCGGCTGCCGATGCCCAGGTCCTCGCTCCGCATGCGGTAGCCCGGGGCGTCGAAACAGGTGCCCAGCAGGCGGTCCCAGCACGTAAAAAACAGGCCGAAATTCACGTCGCCGGCCGTGCCGTACTTCATGTGATGAAAACGGTGCAGCGGCGCCCAGGCAAACACGTGGCGCAGCGGCCCCATGCGCATGTCGACATTCGCGTGCTGCAGCAACAGCTGGATCGCCACGGCAAACGCCAGCACGGCCATGACACGCTCCGGTATGCCCAGCAGCAGCAAGGGCAGCATGCCGCCCGCCGCTTCCAGCAGCAGATGCAGCGGGTGTTTCATCCAGCCATTGAAACCATACAGGCGCTGCACGCTGTGGTGCACGGCATGCAGTTTCCACAGAAAGTAATAATGATGACTCAGGTAATGCACCAGGGTAATGCCGCAGTCGGCGATAAGGATGGCCAGCAGCAGTTGCGCCCCGAACGGCAGCTGGACTGGCCAGAATGCGCCCAGCGCCAGGTGTCCTGCCAGCAAGGGAAAGGCAGCCAGGCCCAGCAGGTACAGCGCCTCGTTGACGAGCGCATGCACGACATCGCGCCAGCCGTCGCCGTGCGCATGGTTCCACGCGCCGTCATACGGCAGGTAGCGTTCGGCAAGAAAGGACGTGAGCAGGGCCAGCAGCAGCAAGGGCGGCAAGACCCAGAGGGAATAGTGGCACACCGCGATCAGGCAAGCGGCGGCGCCGATGAAGCCGGCCCAGAAGACGGGGCCGTACAGCGCGGCAAAGAGGGATGTCATGGCAAGGCGCTCCTGTGGCAAAAACCACAGCATGGCTTGTCCCCCTGCCGCGCCGCTTGAAGAAACGGCGCAAACTGATTATTTCAGGGCCGGTTTCGCCGCCTTCCTCGCCGCGTATTGCTGGTAGCCGTTCGCGCGCAGGGAGCAGGCCGGGCAAGTGCCGCAGCCGTAGCCCCAGTCGTGCAATTCGCCCCGCTCGCCCAGGTAGCAGGTGTGCGTGCCGCTGCGGATCAGGTCGACCAGCGGCTGGCCGCCCAGGTCTTCCGCCAGGTCCCAGCTTTGCGCCTTGTCCAGCCACATCAGCGGCGTTTCCAGCTTCAATCGCGTATTCATGCCCAGGTTCAGGGCCACTTGCAGCGCTTTCATTGTGTCGTCGCGGCAATCCGGGTAGCCGGAAAAATCCGTCTCGCACATGCCACCCACCAGCACCGTCAAGCCGCGGCGGTAGGCCACGGTGGCGGCCACCGTCATGAACAGCAAGTTACGGCCGGGCACGAAGGTGTTCGGCAAGCCGTTTTCCTGCATGACGATCTCGACGTTCTGCGTCATGGCCGTATCGGAAATGGCGGAAATCAATGACAGGTCGATCATGTGATCCTGGCCCAGGCGGCTGTCCCACTCGGGCGACTGCCGGCGCATCTGCTCGAGCACGCCGGGACGCACGGTCAGTTCGATCGCATGGCGCTGTCCATAGTCAAAACCGATGGTTTCCACTCGGCTATAGTGCTTGAGAGCCCAGGCCAGGCAGGTGGTGGAATCTTGTCCACCGCTAAAGAGCACCAGTGCGGAGTCCGTTGCTAGCATAATTTCTTTCTTTTCAGTTTGATTCTGTTCCAATTGTGCGCGGAGAAACATGATTCCCAGCGCAAAAAATACTTATTCGTCCGCCATCAGTTTACCTATTCCGGTAACATGCAGTCAGCATTTACTCATCTGGAGCACCATGTTTTCTGCACGACCCATACGGCATACGGCTGCCGGCAAGGCGATACGACCACGAATTTTGGCACAAGTAGTGACAAAAGCAATGGGTCAACTGACACTGGCGGCCGCCGGCAGTGTCATCTCGCTGTTTCCCATCGCCCATGCCGGCGCGCAGGAGGGTACGCAGGAACGCACGCAAGATGCCGTTGCGGACAGCCCCGCCACGGAAACGGCGCCCGCCCCGCTGCAGTATGAGGTCAAGGTCAACGCGCCCGGCGACCTCGATGAGTTGCTGGAAAAAAACCTGGACCTGGAACGCTTCCGCGGCAACCCGCGCATGGACCGCGAGCAATTGCAGCGCCTCGTGCGCGATACGCCCGAGCAAGCGCGGAACCTCATCGCCACGGCCGGCTACTACACGCCCGTCGTCACGGTGCGCGTCGACACGACGGGCGCCAAGCCCGTCGTCATCGTCGACGTCGATCCGGGCCAGCCGGTGACCATCGACAAGGTCGAGCTGGAATTGCGCGGCTTCGATCCCACGCCGCCGCTGGCCGCTTCCGAACCCTACGATACGGAAGCCCTGAAACGCAGCTGGGCCCTGAAGACGGGCAGCGTGTTCCGCCAGGCGGAATGGGAAGCGGCCAAGCGCGCGCTACTGCGCGAAGTGGTGCAGACGCGCTACCCGCGCGCCCAGCTGGTCGATACGCAAGCCGTGGTCGACCCGGAAACGCACAAGGTCTCGCTGCTGGTGGTGCTCGACAGCGGCCCCGAGCTGCGCTTCGGCGAGCTGCGCATCGAAGGCTTGAAACGCTACGATGCCAGCATCATCCGCAACCTCGACAAGATACGCCCGGGCGACTATTACAGCGAATCGGCGCTGCAATCGTTCCAGGCGCGCCTGCAGGACACGGGCTACTTTGCCAGCGTGGAAGTCAGTGCCGACATGAGCAGCATCCTGGGCGAACAGATCGAGGCGGGCCAGGAAAGCCAGCAAGCCGAGGCCGCCGGCGCCGCACCAGAAGCCAGGCCCGCCAACCGCGGCCCCGCGCCGCAGCTGCCGCTGGTGGTGCGCGTGACGGAAAACAAGCAGCAGAACGTCAGCGCCGGTCTCGGTTTCAGTACGAATACGGGGAACCGTGCCCAGCTCAACTATGACAACCTCAACGTGTGGGGCACGCGCTTCAAGAGCGCGATCACCATGGAAACGAAAAAACAGGCGGCGCACGCCAATTTTTACTTTCCGACGACCGAGCGCGGCTACAACGACAGCGCCGGCGCCTCGTTCGAACGCAGCGATATTTCCAATGAAATCACGGCCGTCACCACCATCTCGGCCAAGCGCAACTGGGGCGGCACCAACCTCGAACGCAGCCTGACGTTCGAGTTCCTCAGCGAAGACAAGACCGTGGTGGGCCTGGAACAGACGCGCAGCAAGAGCTTGCCGCTGACCTATGCCATCACCAAGCGCAGCCTCGACAGCCTGCTGTTCCCCACCAAGGGCTACGTCATCAACGCCCAGGTGGGCGGCGCCCTGCTGCCCCTGCTGACGGACGAGCGCTTCGTGCGCGTGGCCGGCAAGGCCGTGTATTACCGTCCGCTCGGCGAAAAGGGCGAGCTGATCGTGCGCGGCGAAATGGGCGCGCTGGGCTCGAAGGAAAAACGCGGCGTGCCGGCCGTCTACCTGTTCCGCGCGGGCGGCGACCAGTCGGTGCGCGGCTACGGCTACCAGGAACTGGGCGTGAAGGAAGGCGACGCCACCATCGGCGGGCGCTACATGCTCACCGGCAGCGCCGAATACCAGTACTGGTTCAAGCCGAAATGGGCCATTGCCGCCTTCTATGACGCCGGCAACGCGGCCGACACGGTCAAAGCGGCCATGACGCCGAAATCGGGCTATGGCCTGGGCGGGCGCTACAAGAGCCCCGTCGGCCCCATCAATGTCGACGTGGCGTATGGCCACGCCGTCCACGCCTACCGTTTGCACTTTTCTCTGGGATTCACTTTCTGATGTCCGATATTTCTACCGAGTCCCCCAACGGCGCCGCGCCGCCACCGCCGGCGAAAAAACCGCGCCGCTGGGTGCGCTATGTGCTGATCGCCGTCGCCAGCCTGGCCGTGCTGCTGGGCGCCGGCTTCTGGTTCCTGGGCCGCGAATCGACCTTGCAGATGCTGGTGCAAAAAGTGGCCAGCGCCAGCGGCGGCGACATCGCAGTGTCGGGCGTGTCCGGCTCGCTGTACAACCGCATGCACCTGGGCCACGTCAGCTACCGCAGCAAGACGCAGCACATCACGGCCGACAACATCGACATCAACTGGTCGCCGTTCCAGTTCTTCTCGGAAGGCATCGCCATCAGCGAACTGCACGTGGCCAGCCTGTCCGTGGAAAGCACGGCGCCGTCCGAGGAACCGTCGACCATGCCCGCCAGCCTGGCCGCGCCTTTTAAAATCGGCATTGCCGACGCGCGCCTGGACAAGGTGACCCTCGTCAGCGCGGGCGGCAACACGGTATTTGAAAAAATCCATTTCACCTTGTCGGGCGACAAGTCGCAATGGCAGCTGGAAGATGCCTCGGCCGTCACGCCGTTCGGCCAGGCCACGGCCAGCGCGACGATTGCCGCCACGCAGCCGTTCAAGCTCAGCGGCAAAGCGGGCTTGACGCAGCTCAACCCTGCCGCCGGCGAAAAACCGGCCGCCCTGGCGCTGCAGCTGGGCGGCGACCTGAATGTGCTGAACGTCACGGCCAAGGGCAGCGCGGGCGCGGCCACGGCCGATGCCCAGCTGGCGCTGGCGCCGTTCGACCCCGTCATCATCCTGCGCTCGGCCAGCATCAAAGGCCGCAACATCAATCCGGGCAAGTTCGACGCCACCTTGCCGCAGGCGGACCTGAGCCTGGAACTCGACGCCGCCATCGACACCCGGCCGACGAAGCAAACCGTATCGGGCAAGCTGGCCATCCTCAACCACGCCACGCCGGGCCCCATCGACCAGCAAAAGCTGCCGCTGCGCCAGTTCGAAGCGCGCCTGGGCGGCACCCTGACGGCCACGACCTTGGAATCGGCCATCATCGATTTCGGCAACGCGGGCAAATTCACGGGCGGCGGCAAACTCAACCGCGACGCCGTCGATGGCCCCATCGGCAATGCGCAACTGACCTTGCACACGGACAAGATCGACTTGCAGCACATTTACAGCAGCATCAACAGCACCAAGATCGTCGGCGACATCGTGCTCGACAGCGACGGCAAGACGCAAACCCTGCGCGCCAAGCTCGGCGAAGCCAAGCTGCGCCTGGACATGGAAGCCACCCTGGCCGATTCGCTCGTGCAACTGCGCAAGGCCACCTTGCAGGCAGGCAAAAGCAGCGTCAACGCGACGGGCCAGATCAGCCTCAAGGATGAGCAACCGTTCAAGGCCGTGGCCAGCACCAGCCGCCTCAATCCCGCCGACTTCGGCGCCTTCCCCGTGGCCGACCTGAACCTCGACGTGCGCGCCCATGGCCACGTGGCCCCCAAGTGGCTGGCGAACGCGGACTTCACCGTGCGCCCCAGCAAGCTGCTCGACCAGCCCCTGTCCGGCAAGGGCAAGCTGACGGCCGATGCGGCCCACTTCAGCGGCATCGACGTGCAATTGGCACTGGGCAAAAACAACGTGACTGCCAAGGGCAACTTTGGCGGCGCCGGCGAAAAGCTCAACTGGAATGTCGATGCACGGCAGCTTTCTGCCCTGCAGGGCGACTTGCTGGGCACGGTGCTGGCCAGCGGCGTGGTGCAGGGCACGCTGCAGCAGCCGCGCACGAGCTTTGTGGCCGACGCGAAAGGACTGGGCCTCACCAGCGGCAAGCGCCCCGCACCCGACAGCGCCATCCACGCCAGTGGCGAAGTGGGCTTGACGGGTCCGAAGCAGCAGGCGGAACTGAAAATGACGGGTTCCTTGCAAAAGATCAACCCGGCCGCGTTTGGCGCATCGCTGCCCAACGGCAACGTGAATGCGGATTTCAACGGCAACGGCCGCCTGACGAGCGACTGGCAAGTGGCCCTCAACCTGGCCCTGCGCGAATCGACCCTGCAAAACGCCCCGCTGGCCGGCTACGCCAAGCTGTCGGCCAATGCGAAACGCATCGACAGCGTGGATACGGAATTGCGCCTGGGGCCGAACAGCCTGCTGGCCAAGGGCGCGCTGGGCGGCGCCTCCGACCAGCTGACGTGGAAACTCGATGCGCCGCAACTGTCGACCCTGGGCCCCAAGTTTGCCGGCGTGCTGCATGCGGCCGGTTCCGTCTCGGGCAAGATGGACGCGCCCGCCGCGCAGCTGACGCTCGATGGCAAGGATCTGACCTTCTTTGGCGACCAGCAATTGAAAGCCGTGAAAGGCAGCGCCAGCGTGGGCGCCGGCCAGGGCGCGCTCGACCCCATGGTCAGCAGCCTGGAGATCACGGGCTACAGCACGCCCACCTTCAAGCTGGCCAGCGCCCGCCTGGGCACGACGGGCACGCGCGGCAGCCATACGGTCAGTTTGACGGCGCGCAATGACGATTTCGACGCCACCGTGCAAATCCGCGGCAGCCAGAGCGGCGCCGCCTGGACGGGCACGATCGACAGCCTGCAAAACAAGGGCCGCTATGCGCTCGTGCTGCAAGCGCCCGTGCCCGTGAAAGTGGCGGGACCGGCCGGCAGCGGCGTGGCGGGCCTGGGCCAGCCCGAGCAGATCAGCGTGGGCAACACCGTCATCAAATTGCCGGCAGGCAGCATCACCATGCAAAACCTCGTCAAGAACGGCCCCCGCTGGACCAGTTCCGGCCAGGCGGCTGGCGTGGCCCTGACCTATCTGGCGCAAGTGATCCCGTCGCTGCAAGCCAATGCGCGCAGCGACCTGACCCTGGGCGCGCAATGGTCGCTCGACATGCAGGTGCCGACGGCGAAACAGAAAGATCCCTCGCTGGCCGGCATGCTGCACATCTACCGCGAAAAAGGCGACGTGACGGTGGGCGTGGAACAGCCGCTGGCGCTGGGCTTGCGCACCTTCGATGCCCGCATCGATGTGGCCAACCAGCAGCTGCGCCTGGCCGTGAAACTCGATGGCGCACGCGCGGGCCAGAGCGATATCAATGCCACCGTGCAAATGCTGAACGGACGCATCAGCAACGACAGCGCCCTCTCCCTGACGGGCACCACCAGCATCGATTCACTGGCGTGGCTGGCGCCGCTGACGGGGCAGCCGGGCCTGGAACTGGGCGGCGCCTTGAAGGTGGCCCTGTCCGGCAGCGGCACCATCGGCGCGCCGCAATTGAATGGCGACATCAACGGCAGCAAGCTGCTGGTGAACTGGGCCGACCAGGGCTTGAAATTGCGCAATGGCGTGCTGCAAGCCAAGCTGGCCGGCGATCAATTGCAATTGCAGCGTTTGAGCTTTGACGGCGGCGACGGCAAGGTGCAGGCCGATGGCTGGGTACGCTTTGCCAATGGCGAAGCGAGCCTGGAACTGAAGCTGATGGCCGACCGCCTGCAGGCGCTGTCGCGCCCGGACCGCACCCTGGTCCTGTCGGGCAACAGCACCCTGGTGCGCAATGACAAGCGCTTCAGCTTCGAGGGCAAGTTCAAGGCCAACCGCGCGCTGATCGAGCTGGCGCCGCAGGATACCCCCACGCAAAGCAGCGACGTCGTGGTGCTGGGCAAGGAAGTCAAGGGCAGCAAGGAAGCGCCGTCGCTGCCGCTGAATATCGACCTGGAATTTGACCTGGGCAACGCTTTCCACCTGCGCGGCATGGGGCTCGATGCCGACCTGGCCGGCAATGTGCGCGCCAGAGTCATCAACCGCGCCGCGCCGCGCGTGACGGGCAGCATCAAGGTCACGAACGGCCAGTACGCCGCGTATGGACAGAAGCTGTCGATCGAGCGGGGCCTGATCGCCTTCACGGGCGCCTACGACAACCCGTCACTGAATATCCTGGCCGTGCGCAAGCGTCCCGAAGGCGAAGCGCTGTCGGAAACGAACGTGGAAGCGGGCGTGGAAGTGCGCGGCACGGCGCAGGCGCCGACGGCCAAGCTGGTGTCCACGCCGAGCGTGTCGGACAGCGACAAGCTGGCATGGCTGATTCTCGGCCACGGCGCGGAAACGGCGGCCGGCGATGAAATGGCGCTCTTGACGACGGCCGCAGGCGCCCTCTTCGGCGGCTCCGGCGGCGGCTTGCAGGGCAAGCTGGCCAATTCGCTGGGCCTCGACGAAGTGGGCCTGTCGCAGGCGCAAGGGCTGGAAAGCACGGTCGTCACCGTCGGCAAGCGCCTGTCGTCGCGCGCCTACCTGACGTTCGAGCAAGGCACGAGCACGGCGACGAGCCTGGTCAAGCTGCGCTACAAACTGAACCGCCGCATCACTTTGCAGTTCCAGACGGGCACGAACAATGCGCTGGACGTGTTGTATACGTGGGCGTTTGACTAGAATGGCGGCCAACAATGTTGTCGGATTACGCGGGGCGTGGCCCCGCTAATCCGACCTACGGCCCATGTGCATCCACGTAGATACTGTTATCCCCGTCAAGCGGCGTGCAAGGCCGGATCAAATATTTTTCCCGACCTGAGCACGCCGAATGCCACGTGCACCAGCTTGCGCATCATGGCGCCGATGATCAGCTTGGGCGCTTTGCCGGCGTCACGCAGACGCTGACCGAAGCGCTTGCCCCAAGGCGTCTTATGCACTGCCACCATGGCCGGCATGTACAGTGCCTTGCGCAGGAAACTGTGGCCGACCTTCGACATGCGTGGCTTGCCACGCACGCTGGAACCTGACTCGTGCTGGCGCGGATCGAGGCCCGCAAACGCCACCGCCTGCTTGGCGCTGTCGAAGCGCTCAGGATTGGCGTAGTAGGACAGCAGCACGGGAATCGTGCGCTCGCCCAGGCCAGGGATGCTATCGAGCAATTCGCGCTTGCCGCGTAAATCCGGGTCGTCATCGATATGACGGCGGATCGCCAGGATCAGCGCCTTGATCTCGGCGTCGAGCCAGGCAATATGATCCTCGATACCCTGGCGTACCGCCGCGCGCGCCACTTCAAGCCGGTTGCTTTCCTGCTGGCGCATCGCTTGCAAGGCATCGAGGCGCAGCACCAGCGCGCGCAGCGATTGCTCGGCCGGCGATGGCGCCTGCCAGGGCTCTGGCTGGCGTTCATGGGCGAAGTCGGCGATCAGCTGTGCGTCGACCTTGTCGGTCTTGGTGCGCACCAGGCGTGAAGCGCTGAAGGCCTTGATCTGGGCTGGATTGATGACACTGACCACCATGCCAAGTCCAGCGAGATATTCGGCAACCCCTTCCCAATACGTGCCCGTCGCTTCCATGCACACCCTGGGGCTGCCGGCAGCATGCTTCAGCAGCCATGCGTGGAGCGCGGTGAATCCTTGACGGTTGTTCTCGACAACCTTGTTACGATGCTTGCCGTTGGGCAGGCGCAGCGCGCAGTCGAGCTTGGCCTTGGCAACGTCGATTCCTAAATTAAACATGCTGTGATCCTCTTGCGATCTACCTTGCAAATGCGGGCTAACCGGCATGCCGGTGCCAAAGATACTGTCCGATCTTGACATGGAGGATGGGTAACTGGTGCGAGATCTACGGAGCTGGCTCGGGGCCTAAGGGCGGATACGGCATCCAGTTACCCGGTCTTGATATGCCTACCAAGATTTTGACAGCGGTCGATACCGTTCGCAATACCACGAACGGCATGAGGGGAATAATACAAGGTCGGATTAGCGGCACAGCCGCGTAATCCGACACCACCGAAACAACAAAGGGCGCCTCGGCGCCCTTTGCTGTTTCTACTGCCAACCCAAGAAAATACTGGGGTCAGACCCGGCGGGTCTGACCCCGGCACTCACTTACTCGGCCACGTCGAGTCCCCGCTCGATCATGCCTTCGACGTAGGCGCGCAGATATTGCTCCAGCGCGGGGCCGGACAGCACATTGGCCGTCAGCGCGCCGTGCGGCGAGCCTTTCAGCACGCCGTCGTGGTACACGCGCGCAATCCAGGCCACGTCCGCGCCCTGGGTGTAATCGAGTTCATAGTCGAACGATTCTCCGCTGACTTTGCGTGTGTAGACTTCCTTGACAATTGCCATCTAAAACAGCCTTTCTTGACGAGATTAACTGGGATGCGGGTGCGGCACGGGATCGTCCTGCGGCACCGGGTGCACGGGCCCCGGGTGGCGCCCGGGCGCTTCTTGCGGCTCCGGCGCCGGCATGGGTTCATCGACGGGCGCCGGGTCGGGCGCGCGGTGGGCATGGATGACGGTCATGGCTGGCCTCCCTGCAGACAAAGGAAGACCATACCACGAGTTGCGCGCCGCCGCCCTTATTTGCCGGCCGGCTTGACGTCGGCGGCCGGCGGCGCCGCGTTCTTCACATATTTCTCCAGCCAGTTGTTGCTTTCATACAGCATCTGCATGATCGATTCGCGCGCGCGGTAGCCGTGGCTCTCGTTCGGCAGCATCACCAGGCGCGCCGTGCCGCCCAGTCCCTTGACGGCCTGGAACATGCGCTCGCTCTGGATGGGGAAGGTGCCCGAGTTGTTGTCCTGCTCGCCATGGATCATCAGCAGCGCATCCTTGATCTTGTCCGCATAATTAAACGGCGACATGGCCTGGTAGACGGCCGGCGCCTGCCAGAACGAGCGCTCTTCGGCCTGGAAGCCGAACGGCGTCAGGGTGCGGTTGTAGGCGCCGCTGCGGGCGATGCCGGCGCGGAACAGCCGCGTGTGCGCCAGCAGGTTGCCCGTCATAAAGGCGCCATACGAGTGGCCGCCGATGGCGATGCGGTTGCGGTCGGACACGCCACGGCGCACCACCTCGTCGACGGCCGCCTCGGCATCGGCCACCAGCTGCGGCAGATACGTGTCGTTCGGCTCCTGCTCGCCATTGCCGACGATGGGGAACGATGGATTGTCGAGCACGGCGTAGCCCATGGACAGGAAGGCGGCCGGGCCCCAGTAGCTGACGGCATTGAATTTGTAGGGCGAGCCCTTGGTCTGGCTGGCGGCGCTGGCCGTCTTGAATTCCTGCGGATACGCCCACATCAGGGTCGGCAGCGGGCCGTCGCGTTTCACGTCGTAGTTCGGCGGCAACATCAGTGTCGCCGTCAGGTCCACGCCGTCGGCGCGCTTGTAGCGAATCAGCTCTTTCTGCACGTCCTTCAGCTGCGGCAGCGGATGGGGGAAATGCGTGAGGGCCGTCAACTGCGCGGCGCCCTGCTGTTTCAGGTTGCGCACATAGTAATTCGGCTGCTCGGTCGGCGATTCGCGCGTCGACAGCAAACGGCTGCCGTCCTCGTCCAGCACGGCCACCACGTTTTCATAGTAGGGGGCGGCGCTCTGGAACAGGCGCTCCTTCTGCTTCGTCGCCAGGTTCAGGCGGTCGATGAACGGCCGGTCGCCCTCCTTCGATGCGCCCTGGCCGTCGAGCAGGATGGAACCGTCAGCGGCGATGAGCAAACGCGGCAAGCCGGCCGCGTCCGCGCGCATGACGGGCTGGCCCGGATCGTTGTAGCGGTCTTCGAAGGATCCCGCGTACACGAGGTCGGCCGGCGTGGACGGTTGATCTGGCGCAATCTTCCACTGCTTGACGGCGCGCGTCTTGTACCACGCTTCGCTGAGCAGGGCCAGGTCGCCGCGGCCCCAGGCCACGCCCGCGTAGCGCGAACCGAGCCTGGCCAGCACGGCCGGTTTGTTGCTAAACGGCGCAGCCTGCGTGTAGACGATGTCGCGGATTTCGGCCGCCCTGGCCGGATCGCCGCCGTCCTGCGCTTCGGCCCATACCAGGGTGGCGGGCGCATCGACGCGCCAGCTGACGGAGCGCACGCCGGCGGACACGGCATCATTGCCTGGCGGCAGCCCTTCCTCCAGCGGCAGGGCCGCCACTGCGTGCTCCACCTTGCCATTCAGGTCGCGCACGTCGATCTTGTGGCCAAAATCATGCGCCGGCACGATGTAGGAATACGGACGCACGATGCTGGTCGTCAGCAGGTGCTTGCCATCGGGCGAGGCCGAGACGCGCGAGAACTGGCCCGGCTGGCCGACCAGGCGCTGCTTGCCCGCCACGTCCAGCAAGGCCAGCTGCACCGTGATGTAGTGTTCGAACAGCTGCGCATCCTGTTCGTTTTTCAGCAAGTCGGGATAGGTGCGCAATTGCTTGACGCCGCCGCCCGGCACGCTGTCCTGGATGGACGGGCCCGTCGGGATGCCGCTGGCCACGGGCGCCGCGCCGAGCTTGGCCGGTTTCAGCTGCACCAGCAAGGTCTTGCTGTCTGGCATCCAGGAAAAGCCGCGGCCATACACGGCCGACAGGGGGGTGCTGGACAGCTTGCGCGCCGCTTTCGTCTGCACGTCGAGCAGCCACAGTTCCACGCCCGACTCCTTCACGCCCCTGGCGGGATCGGCAAAGGCGATGTGCGTAAACGCCAGGTAGCGCTGGTCGGGCGACCAGGCCAGGTCGGCGATGCGGGGCGCCGCCGGCAAGCCGCTGACCTTGATTTCCTTCTGCGTATCGATGTCGAGCAAGCCCAGCCCCGTGTGGAAACTGAAGCGGCTGGCCGAATACGTGCGCGGATTGATGCGCAAGCCCGCCAGCTTCAGTTCCGGCTGCGCCACTTCGCCGATGCCGGGCAGGGATGGCGTGGGCAGCACGGCGGCCAGGTTGCGTTTCGGGCTCAGGCTCAGGGTCGGCGCGCGCGGCGCATCGACGATGGCTTGCAGGGGCGCGGGCGGGGCTTGATAAGCGCCATCTTGCGCCATGGCCAGGGAAGACGAGGCCATCAAGCCGACAGTGATGGGCAGCAAAGGCAAACGTGTAGACATGGAACTCCAGTGTATGAAGGTGGTGACAACAAGCGAGCGCACCGCGCCGCTCATGGCGGCGCTTTGTGACAGGGCATAGTGCGTTCAGGCCAAGTAAATGTCAACCAGCAACTTTTACCGTTTGACAAGCATCGCCGCCCATCCCCATCTGGCTTACAATCGCTGTTTTACCCGCACCCGATTGCCTACATGGAAACCACTACCCTCGCCCTGCTGTTCCTGGTCCCGCTGCTGGTCTGGCGCATTTATTCGCGCCTGAAGAAACTGGTGGCGCGCCAGAAGTCGCAGCTGTGGCGGCACTGGAGCGTGGCGGTCGCGTTTCCCGCGCTGCTGCTGTTCCTGGCAACGACGACGAAATTCGAGCTGCTGCCCCTGTCGAGCCTGGGCGCGGCCGCGCTGGCCGGCGGCTGGCTCGGTGTGCTGGGCCTGAAGCTGACGCGTTTCGAGCAAGTCGGCAAGGATTTCTTTTTTACCCAGCACCGCTATCTGGGCCTGGCCATCACGATGCTGTTCATCGCCCGCTTGCTGTACCGCGGCATGGAAATCTACCTGAACACGCGCCTGGACGTGCCCGTGCCGCCGCCGCCCTTCGGCCAGAGCCCGCTGACCATGGCCGCCTACGGCCTCGTCATCGGCTACTACGCCGTGTATGCGTGGGGCCTAGTGCGCTGGCGCCAGCGCAACAAGCCCTTGCAAGCTTCAGAATAAATCAGTAGTACTGGCACAGGCCAGTACACGTCGTCACGGTCAGTGCCGCGCGTATCGTCGCCAGCGCCGGCGCCAGGGCGAGATCGAGGTCCTTGTCCACATCGGCCAGGCTGGCCAGCAAACGCTCGCGCAAGGGCGGCGCCATCAGATTGGCATTCGCCGTGGCGTGCTGGGCCGCCGCTTCCAGCATCCGCTGCTTTTGCGCCACGTTCCAGAACGGCACTTGCACGAACTGCACCACGCTCGTGTAAACAACGGCCGTGTTCTTGCTGAACGCCCGCGCGCGCAGACGCTCGGGCCCGCTCACCGCATCGGCCGGCTGGGCGCTGAATTCCTGCTCCATCAGCCCGATCAAATGGCCATGGCAATGCATGCTGAAAGCAAACAAGCTGCTCATTTCATCGCCATAATTGGCCAGGTTCTGCGTCACTTGCTCCTTGCGCGCCTGCTGCAGCTCGGCGCCGGACAGCGGCAACGGCCGTTCCAGGCCAAACGCATAGTATGTTTTGCCCAGCCGCATGGCCTTTTCGCACACGGCCACGCTTTCGTTCACGTCCTGCAGCGCGGCGACGGGCGCCTGGAACAGGCGCGGACCGTCGGCGATCTGCGCAAACAGCTGCGCCACGCCAGGGTCGCCCAGGCGCGGCAGACCGGCCTGCGGCGTCGCCTTGGCCATCAGCGCTTCCAGCTGACCGCTGGCTTGCTGGAAATCGGTATAGCTGTCGGCCCAGGCGGCGGGCGCCACGAGGGCGGAGGAAAGGCAGAACAAGCGGCCGATGCGGCGCAGCGGCGGGGAAATCGACAGGGACATGGGATCAGAAGAACACTATTGGATAACTGGCAATTATAGGCAATCTATATCCATACTGCATCCAATCAGGCGATGATGGTGACGCGCGGCCAGCGCGCCGCGTAGTCCTTGCTGGCCAGGCGCTGCGCATAGCCGTCTTCGCTGATGCGCGCCGGGTTGCGCCGGATCACCATATTGAACAAATCATCGAGGCCATGCGGCGCGACGATGCCGATCTCGCCGTCAGGCTGCAGATAGATGCCGACAGCCGTGGCGAACTCGGGCCAGGAAGCGATGGCGTCGTCGAGCGACAGCAAGGGCGGCACGGCGTAGCCGAACTCGTCTTCAAACCACAGGTGCACGCGGGCCTGGTTGCACACTTCCCATGGCACGCCGGGCAGTACAGTTTCCAGGCGCTGGCGCAGCCGCACCTCGCTTTCCGCAAGCACATCGTGCGCGTCGAAATACGCCACGTCGACGTCGTTCAATGCCGACGGTTGGGTGAAACCGTGCAAGGCGTCCCACACGAGCTTGCGCACGGCGCCGGCGCCGATGCAGCAGTGGGGCAAGCCCAGCTGCGCCACGGCCTGAAGCATCTGCATGCACCATGGCGTGGCACGGACGATGGCGCGCAGGCGCGCGGCCAGCGCTTCCTGCGTGCTCATTCCTATGGCCGGATCTGCGGCGCCACGCCGTCGTTGCTCACCGTGCCTTCGACATTGCCGAAGTACACGTCCAGATCCTGCTTCGGACGGAAGTTGCGCAACTTGACTTGCAAAGTGGTGGGATTGATTTTGGTGAACGTGCCGGGGAAGCACAGGCTGACCAGCTCGTCCGGCTTGCCCTTGATCAAATTCATGGTGAAGTCTTCGATGCCATTCTTCCAGGTGTTACCCGTCGTCAAAATGTACGACACCCAGACGGCATTGACGAAGCCGCTTTCGCCCTGCTGGGCCGCCAGCCGGTTCCATGTCTTGTAGAAGGCCTTGTCGCCGCAGTATTTCTTTTCAAAGGTATTGCCATCGCCCAGGTAGGAAGCGCCGGGGCCGGCTGCGACAAACGGCGCATATTGATGGCGCACGCGCACGACTTTGCCGGCGGGGAATTTCTGCTGCCACAGGTAGATGACTTTCACGGTCCAGGCCGGCACCCACTCCTCGTCGTACAGCTGGGCCAGCAGACCCTCCTTGATCATGATCTTGCTCTGCGCGGCCGTCAGCGGCGCCACTTTCTTGTCGAACGGCGTGTGCGAAGGGAAATACGCGATCTGCGCGTCGGACAAGCCCAGCTGGCGCAGGCGGGCCGTCACGTCGGAGCTGCCGAGCTTGGCGACAAACGTGGTTTTATACTCCTTGCGCTTGCCGTCCACGTCGACGGTAAACTGCTGCGGCTGGCCGTAATACGTGGGCGAGCCATGGTAGCCGGAAGAGTATTCCGGCAAGGGGAAGAAGATCGTTTCTTCCACATCCTTGGCCGATTCATTGAGGAATTCATACTCGACCTTGATCAAGTCCGTGCTCACGCTGAGCACTTCCTTTTTCATGGCCACGGCATCCGTCTTGCCGAACAGGATGCCGCCCGCGCTGACGGAGCCGATGCCGTCGTTGGCCATGGCTGGCGCCGAACACGCCAGCGCCAGGGCTGCGGCCAGAACAAGCTTGCGCACGGTCATCACGCCGCCTTGCCCGGTGCGGGTTCGATCCGGCGCTGCAGCACGAAAATCGGTTGCGCCCATTGGGTATCCTTCTTTTTCTTACTGGTGATCAAGGTCAGCTCCGAGGGATCATAGACATCCGTGTTGTGCGTCAACGGCGTCGTCATCAGGTATTGCGCTTCCGTATTTTTCAGGAATTCGCCGACCAATTGAATATTGCGGATATCCAAATGGGCAAACGGTTCGTCGATGAAGACGAAGCCGCCGGAACCGTCTTCCGATTTCAGCAAGCCGATCAGGAGCACCAGCGACTTCATGACCTGCTGGCCGCCCGACGCTTCGCCATCGTTCATGCCGATCACGCCCTTGCCATCGAATTTGAAGCGCACGTGCAAGCCCGCCTGCGACAGCTGCACATCGTCGTTTTCCAGGCGCACGGGGTCGGCATGCACTTCGATGCCGGCCAGTTCGCCCAGTTCCTTGATGTTCTTGCTGTACGTCTTGATGGTGTAGCGCAAGCGTTCCATGTAGGCGCCGCGGGCATTGCCCGTCGCTTCGATGGCGCGGTTGTTCTGGTAGCGGCGCTCGTCCGTTTCCGACTGGCGGCCGTGCAGCTGCTCCGACAGGCGGTGGTGCTGGTCGATGACGGTGGCGTCGAGTTCCCAGTCGTCGCGCGCCAGGCTGTTTTGCAGGCTGGCCACGCGCAAGTCGACCTGGTGCGCATTCTGGTGCTCGGCCACGAGCGCGGCGCGGCGTGCGGGCCTGCGCCAGCTTTTCGGCAAATGGCGCCACGCATGGCGCAAGGCCAGCAAGGCGCGCGCATGCTCGGCGCGCTGTTCAATTTGTTTCTTGTAGCCGAGGCGCGAACCCGCTTCCGCTTCGGACAGGGCCAGGCGTGCGTTTTGCCACACGGTATCGGCACGCGTGCGCGCCACGGTAGCGTTCTTGGTGAGATTTTGCAACTCGCCCAGGCGGCCGCCCACTTCCAGGCGCTCTTCCTTGAGCGGCTTCGAATTGCGCAGCGCTTCGGCAAATTCTTCCTGGCGCGCACTGAGTTCCTTGGCCGCGTCGACGCCGGCGATGCGCGCTTTCAAGGCGCCCACTTCGGCCGCCAGTTTCGAGATCGCCAGGGTGAGCGTGTCTTCCTGCCCTTCCAGGCCCGGCAAGGAGCGCAGCAGCGCTTCCAGGCGGCCGCTGCGGCCAGCCTGGCCGAAGCGGTAGCGCGACGCTTCCACGAACAGCGAGCGTCCGCCGCGGCGTTCACGGTGATACGCCTCGGGCGTGATCCACTCTTCGTGGTTGCCCAGCTTGAAGCCGGCTTCGACGGAGTCGACGCGTGCAATGCGCGACAGCTGCTCGATCAGCCAGCTGGGCACAGGTGCGGAAAATTTCACCACCGCCAGCAAGCTCTCGTCTTTGGCGACGGGCGCCGTGACCAGGTCCGGCACGATGAAGTGGCGGTAGCGCTCCTTCTCGGCCAGGCGGTAGGCAGCGGCAGCATCCTTGGCCTTGTCGAGCAGCACCACCGAGGCGTAACCGCCCAGTACGCCTTCGACGGCGCCCTGCCAGCGGCTGTCCGTCACTTCGACGATGTCCGACAGCATCGCGTGCGATATCCCCGCGTCGCGCAGCGCGCGGCGCATGCCGCGTACATTGTCCGGCTCCGGCATGGCCGTCTTGCCTTGCAGTGCGGCAATCGTCGCCTGCTCGCCCGCGATGCGGGCCGACAAGGCGTCGCGCTGCTGGCGCTGCTGCAGCAATTGCGCTTCCTTCTGTTCCAGCTGGGCCGCCACTTCGGCGATGTCGCTGCCCGAGTCGGCCGCCAGCTTGTGCAGGCGGTCCTTCTGTTCCAGCAGGCTGTCCAGCGGTTTCAGCTTGGCATTGATCAAGGACAAACGGCTCTGCAAGCCGATCGATTCCTGCTCCAGCAGGGTTTCATTCATCTGCGCGTCGGACAGGGCTTTCGCCTGCGCGGCCAGCGCATTGCGTTTATCCGTCAGTTGCTGGTCCGCCTGCGCCATCGGTTTGCGCGCATCGCGCAATTGCCGGCTGGCGATGGCCGCCTTTTCGCGCGCCTCGTGGTATTGCAGGCTGGGCAGCACTTCTTCCAGCAGGTTGCGGCGTTCCTTATGTAAACCTTCCCACTGGTGGTAATTGGCCACGCGCAGGCGCAAGCCTTCCAGGTTGGTCTTCGACGCCTCGAGTTCCGTCTCGAAACGTTTCAGCTCCACTTCCGTGTCGCGCTGGTGGCGCTTGGCTTCGTCGTAGGCATCGAGCACTTCCTTGTCGCCGAACACCTGGAACACCAGGTCGAGCAGCTGGCGCGGCGCGTATTCGCACAATTTGTCCGTCTCGCCCTGCTCCAGCGCCAGCACTTTCGACATGGCGGGCGACAGGCCCGCATTGGCCAGGCGCTTGCGGTAGTTTTCCACGCCGAGCCAGTCGTTGGCGTCCGTGATGTCCTCGATCTGCACATTGCCCGGACGCATCAGATACTGGCGCTTCCAGTCGCCGCCATTCTTCTGGATCTGGCAAAACAGCGTTACTTCATCATCGCTGAAGAAGCCGGAACTGCGGAACGGGCGGTTCGACAGCTGCTTGCCCACGTTCTTGTTGTCGACCACGGCGCGCAGCCAGGCCGTCTGCTGGCCCGAATGGCGCGCATAGTGTTTATACGTGCGCCCCATCGAGCAATCGAGGCCAAACAGGGTGCGCAAGGCGTCGAGCAAGGTCGTCTTGCCCGAGCCGTTCTGCCCCGCGATGGTGATGATCTTCGCGTCGAGCGGAATATTCTTGATGCGCTGCCAGTAATCCCAGTGCACCAGTTCAAGTGATTTGATATGAAACATGGGCGCTTTCAGTGAGGAAGGTCGGACGCGGGCTCGTCGCCCGCGTCAGGCAGGTCGCCGATGTCGGCGGACAGGTCGGCGGACAAGTCAGCGTCCAGGTCGACGGCCACCAGGCGCGCCGGCGCGCGCTTGAACACGTCGGCCAGGGCGCCGTTGATGATGCGTTCTTTCAAGACGTCCGTATCCATCATCAGGTCCAGCAGCGGGCCTTCCAGGATGACATCCCCGCGCCGCTCGATGAAGCCCAGCTTGGCCAGGGTGCCCAGGTTCATGTCCATGCGCGTCTTCTTGCCCAGCTTGTCGCCGAAGTCGGACAGCAGCGCCTTGTAGGAAATGCCGATCGACGCGTCTTCCGCGCGCGGCAGCGGTTTTTCCGTGCCGAACATGTCATTTTGGTCGTCGTCCGCGTGCTGGTGCGTTTCCTGGCGTTCGCGCTTGGGCAGGATGATCTGCGCCCACAGCACCACCAGCAAGGCCACGCCATCGCGCGCCAGACCGAAATTATTGTTTTGCCACACGTCGCGCGCGCCGAAGATCTTCGGCTCGATGGTGCGCGTCAGGGCCAGGGTCACATGGTCGGCATACACGTTGTCGAGCAGCTTCAAGCCGCAGGCCAGCAGGCGCGCATCGATCTCGGCGCGGAACAGCTCGTCGGACAGCACGCGCTTGACGAGCTTGTCGTCGCGGCGCAGGGTTTGATGCGTGAGCAGGCGCGCAATCAGGATTTGGGAATCGTCATTCATCGGCGGTGCCGCTATCTAAATCAAGTGAAACATTCAGTGAAAGCGAGGCGATCGACATGGCCGCCACATGGGGGTCGGTCAGTTGGACCATCTCGTCGGTCGGTGTAAAGGTGATCGGCAAACGGGCCAGTTCGGCCGTCGAGCCTTGCAAGCTCGCTTCGGACACGTCGCCCAGCAGCGGCAGCATCGAGGCGCGGTAGGACGCCACGGCAAAGCTGGCCGGCAGCAGCGAATCCTGCACGGGAACCGATTTCGGTCCTTCTTCGCCGATACTGGGGAAATTGCCCAGGCTGGCAAAGTTCGACAGGCGTTCGAGCAAATCATCGAGTTCAAGCTGCATGGCGGGACCGTCGCTGATGGTGGTGGGCGCGTCCTCTCCGCTGGGCAGGCCCGTGTTGATGACGCCTGCCGCCCGTTCGGACAGCAGTTCCGTTTCCGCCACGTCGATCATTTCGGCCGGCGTGGAGAACAGGGGGACGACGGGCTGGTCGATGGCGCCTTCGGCCAGGCTGGCCAGGTCGTCGTGCAGCAAGAGCCAGCGCTTGATGTCGGTGGTCGACAGGCCCGACTGGCCCAGGTGCACGCGCTGGCGCTCGATCTGGTTCAGGGCGCGCGAAAACATGCCTTGCATGTTGAGCAACTTGCTTTGCGCCCGGCCGATCGCCTGCGCCGCCTTGTGCGTGGCGCTGTCCGCGTTTTCATCGGAGGTGATGGCCACGAGAATCTCGGAACCCTTTTCCACCCAGTCGCAAGCCATGTTCCACTTCGCCTGCGCCGTGCGCAGCCGGAATTCGGAGCCGGAAGCGATGGCGTCGGAAAACTCTTCCGTCAAGTCCACCAGGCGGCCCAGCAAATGCTGGAGTTGTTCGACCGATACGCCGCCCACGGCTTGCGCGCCCGCCACCTGCGACAGCAGGAAGCCCATTTCCGCTTCGTCTTCCGTCTGGCCCAGGCCCAGCAAGCTGTCGATGGCCGACAGCACATTGCGCGCCATCGGTGTGACGCGGTACACGCCCTGCTGCGCATCCCAGGCCAGCAGCTGGTTCGAACGCAGGCGCAGCAAGACCGTTTCCAGGCTTTCCGGCAACAGATAAGCAAGCTTGGTGTTGATATCGGCGCGCGTATAGGCGGACGTGGCGGCATCGGACGCCAGCTCGCGCAACACCAGCAGACGCACCAGCACGCCATCGAAACCGCCGTGAAACAGGGCCGTAAACACTTGCAGCAAGGGCTGCGCCCGCTTCAAGTGAAATACCTGCTCGATTTCATCGGCCGAAATATTGGGCTGGAAATGCGCCTGCAAGGAATCGTGATGCTCTTGCTCTGTCTGATTTGCATCCGTAGCCACGGCTGCACTTGCCATTATATCAATCATTCTTTTCCGGATGAGTGTTCAGCGGGCGGCGCGGCGGGCTAACGCAGCGCTGCGGGGCGGGGGCGTCAGTATATCAGTTCTGACATGCAATTCGACTTGTGGAAGAGGGGCGATGGCGCTGTCGACAAGCCGAGTGTTGCATCAGCAAAAAAACCAACAGCGAAAATCCGGGGTCAGACCCGGCGGGTCTGACCCCAGCATTTGCCGTTAGGGGTGAAAAATAGAGAAAATCAATATCTGCTATGATAGCAAGCGCTTACTTCTTGACGATCTTCTGCAAGGTTTGCTCGACGTAATCGCCGCCGTCCGCGTCGGCGAATGTCACCTTCACGGGATACCATTCCAGCGACGGCGCCAGCCACAGGTCCACTTGCTGGCCCTTCTTGTCCGGCGGCGGCGCCTTGACCAGGTGGATGGCGGCGACCTCCCCCATGCCCGTGGCGACCGTCTCTTCCTTGACCACCTTGAAGGTCCACGGCTCGGCATCGTGCGCGCCGGCGACGAAGAAGGCCCATTCCGAGCCGGGGACGAATTTCTCGGGCGCGGCGCGCGCCACGCTGGCCAGTTGCCAGACGGCGCTATTGCGGTCCTGTTCGCCGCCTTTCAGCGGATAGGTTTCATCGCCTTCGCCAAAGACGATGGTCTTGCTGTCGCGCTTGAAGGTGGTCGTGACGGCATCCTTGCGGAAGCGCTTTTCCACGAATTGAACGGGCGCCAGGCCGTAATCGTCGACCGCGCCTTCGCTGCGCTGTTCGAGGATCTTGCCGAACAGGGCCGCCTTGGTTTCGGCCAGCAGCGAGTACTTGCCATCGCCCACGCGCCAGTTGCTGAGCGATTCGCCGGACAGCCCGATGCCGCGCTGCCTGGCCTTGATCGAATAGACGAGGTCAGCCGACGGCGCCAGCTTGTACGGGCGCTTGACGACAGGATGGTCCACGGGCTCGTTCGCCGCCATGGCGGGACTCAGGGTGGCGGCCAGCAGGCTGGCGATCAGAACGCGTTTCAAAGTTATTAAAGTAGTCATTTATTTTCCTGTAGCGTCATTGACGCGAATTTGGGTCACGGTTTGCGTGGTGAGCGCCCCGTTCGCTTCGGTATTGCGTATTTGTACCGGATACCATTGCATGGACGGCGCCAGCCAGATATCGAGCTGCGACGAATACGTGCCCGGCTTCGGCGGCCGGCGCAAATGCCAGGTCACCAGGCGGCCCATCTTGGTGTCCAGCTCTTCCTCGCCCACCAGCTGGAAGCGGAACACGGTCGCTTCCTTTTCCTCGCCGACAAGGATGTCGATATTGCCCGCCAGCTGGTTGACGTCGGCACGGCCGATGGCGGCCAGCTGGAACGGCACGGTCGCCTTGTCCTGCGCCCCCTCCTGCCATGGCACCGTCGCCGTCGTGGCTGAAAACGTGATGGTCTTGGCGTCGCGGTTGAAATGCGTGGCCGTTTGCGCGCGGCCCTTGCGTTTTTCCGTGGCCGTGACAGGCACGATGCCGCTGCCGTCGATCATGCCCTCGCTGGTCAGCACCAGCAGGTTGATGCGCGTAATCAGCATGCTCAGGCCCACTTCCAGTTTCAGCTGGTACGTGTCGCCCCGGTTTTCCCACGCCATGCCGGCCACGCCCTGCCACTTGGTGCCGTCCGCATCGCGCCGGTCCACGTGCAGGTCGAACTGGGCCGAAGCGGGCGCATTCGTCTTGTAGCGCCGCGCCTGCTCGACGGGCGGTGGCGGCGGCGCGGGAGCCGGCGCGGCAGCTTCCGCCACGGCGGGCGCGGGCGCCGTGATGGCTGGCGCGCTGGCCGCCGGTGCCGCGGGCGTCACCGGCCCTTCCGGCGCGTCGCTGGCAGGCGCCGTCAACTGGGCCGACTCGCTCGACGGCAGCTCCGTCGGCGGCGGTGGCGGCGGCAAGCGGGGCTCGGGCAAGGGCCGCAGCGTCGGCGGCGGAGGCGGCGCCACCGGCACGGGTTTGGGCGGCTCGGCGATCAATGCCATGCTCACCACCTGCGCATGATCCTGCCCCAGCGGCACCATGCTGGCATGCGAGGTGAGCCATTCCAGCGCCACGTAATGCAGTGCGCCGATGACCGCGACAAAAATGACGGTGCGGCGGCGTGGTGGCGAAAAGAAGGAGTCAGGCATCATAGGCCGTAGTGTAACGCCTTCCCCCCACTTCCTGCTTCTTGCCTGTGCTCAACTCCTGCTGTTTTATGTAAGAAAATGTTGGCGGCTTTGCGTCAGTTGCAAGCTGATATCTGCTACGCTAGGCACATCCACCTACCAGGAGATTTCGCATGGCAAACCCGCAAATGCCCCAAATGCCGGGCGCAGCAGTTGTGACCGACACCCTCGACTTCGTCAAAAACCTGTGGGGCAGCATGAGCGTGCCCGGCATGGGCGTGCCCGGCATCACGGCGCCCACCATGTCGGTGGAAGAGCTGGACAAGAAAATCAATGACTTGAAAGCCGTCGAAGCCTGGCTGAACCTCAATACCAGCATGCTGCGCGGCAGTATCCAGGCATTGGAAGTACAGCGCGGCACCATCGCCACCCTGAAATCGATGGGCGCGTCCCTGGCCGCGGCCATCACCCAGCCCGGTGCCAGCGAGAAAACCGTGTTTGAATCGGTGCCCTACGCTTCCGCGTTTTTCCAGCAAGCGGCACCCGCAGCGCCAGCGCCTGAACCGAAACCGGCGCCTGCACCCGCGCCCGCGCCCGAACCGGCTGCGGCGGCGCCCAACGATGCCGGCAGCCAGGCGGCAGCCCAGCTGGCCAATCCAAGTGCCTGGTGGAATTTGTTACAAGATCAGTTCAAGCAGGCCGTGTCGACAGCGATGTCGCCCGATGCGGCCAGCGCGGCAGCGGCCAGTTTTGGCGGTGGAGCCACGGCCGGCAAGTCCGCCAAGCCGGCAGAAGCAGGCATGGCAGCCAAGGCCAAAGCCCCGCTGCGCAAGGCGCCGGCAAAGCGCGCGGCACCCAAGTCCAAGGCGCCAGGCAAATCCTGACGTCGCGGAGAGGCGATGTGATCAGGCGATACGATGAATGCGGATCGCCTCGATCTGATTGTCGGCCTGGCGTTTTACGTCACCGATCGTGATCAGGCCTTCGTCGGCCAGCGCCTTGGCGTGCTCGTACGAAGACTGGAATGTTTCCAGCGTGTCTCCCTTGGCGGCCACCGGGCGTACCCAGGCAACGGCGCCGACTTTCATTTTTTTGTATACTTCATTGACCACATCACGCATAGTTTCTTCCTTATTGTTGTAGAGCAACTCAAGCGCAGGCGAACCCACGCTGGCCCCTAGTTTATCATCCGGCACGCTCCCGCACGGCTTTTCCCCCTTTTTCCGGCGCCGGCGGCGCTTTTTCCGCCACCTCGACAGCCTCTTCCGGCCCGGGCGGGGGCGTCAGCTGCACCAGTTGCTCCATCAATTGCGCAAAGCGCTGCTGGCCCGGTGCAATTTTGTCTACATACAACAACACTTCCATCGCCTCGGCCGCCAAGTCCGCCTGGTAGCCGCGCTGCTCCAGGAACGATACGATGATTTGCGCGGAATTGAACAGGATGCGCAAGTTGTTCGGCAGTTTTTCGCGCGCCGCGCGCATCCAGGCCACCGCTTCGTTGAGCTTGTCCGTCTTCCACAGCAGCACGCCCTTGTTCATCAAGTCCGACGCTTCCTTGCGCGAGGCGATGATCAGGCTCGTGCCTTCGTCGCCCATCTTCGCCTTGTCGAAGATCTTTTGCACCTCGTCCTGCACCACCTGGTTGTCGTGGTTGTTCTTCACCACGTAGCACAGCAGGCCGGCCGGCGCATCCTTGACGCCGACGGCGAACAGCAGGGTCGCCAGCTCCATGCAGATGCTTTTCTCGGGCCGTGCCGGGTCCTCGGCCAGCATGGCTTCGAGTTCGTCGCCGCACTTGCGCGCGCGCCGGTAATCGCCCGTTTCGTGGTGCACCATGCCTTCCGTGATCTTCGCGCGCAAGCCGATCTGCTCGGGCGAGAATTCGCGCTGCGCCAGCAGCAGCCATTGCAGCGCCTCCTTGGCATCCTTCTTCAGGCCGCACACGCGCGCCAGTCCCAGATAGGCGTCCGGCGTCTTCATGACGGAAAACTCGCCGATGGAAATACACTTGCGAAAAGCCTTTTCCGCCATGCTGACATTGCCGATCTTTAGCGCGGCGAGGCCCAGGTTGCGCTGGCGCGGCACGGAATTGGGCGACAGGCGCGCCGCCTTTTCCAGCACGCCGCACGCTTCCTCGTGCTGGCCCATCAGCTGGTAGGCGACGGCCATCTGGTCGTAGGCGTCGATGTAGTACTTGTTCTCGACGATCACGCCCTGGAAGATCTGGCGCGCCGCCTCGTGCTCGCCGTTATTCATGCGGATCTTGCCCAGGCCTGCCTTGGCCCAGCTGTAATCGCGCTCGGCCAGCACTTTTTCGTACACGGCGCGGGCCTTTTCCGGCTCGCCGCTTTTCAGCAGCAACGACGCCTTCATGCGCAGCAATTCCAGCTCGTGCAGCTTGTTGACTTCGATCTGCGCATCGCACAACTTGGCCGCGCGCAGATAATCCTTTTCCATGCAGGCCTGGTCGATTTCACGGAACACCTGCTTCTTGTGCCACACGCGGTTCAAGCGCGTCAGCAGCACGCCTTCCGTGATCGGTTTGATCAGGTAGGCGTCGGGCTGGTGCTCGGCCGCGCCCATCACGGATTCCACGCTTTTCTCGGCCGACACCATCAGCCAGACGCTCGACGGCGCCGTCAGGTTGCGCACGCGCGTCTCTTCCAGCACTTGCTGGCCATTCTTGCCTTCGCCCAGGTTGTAATCGCACAGCACCACGTCGTAGCGCGTCTTGGCCAGCAGCTTCATGGCTTCGCCGCCGCTGGCCGCCTGGTCGATATGGCGCGCGCCCAGGTTGCGCAGCGATTCGCGCAGCAGGATGCGGATGCCGATGAAGTCGTCGACCAGCAGATAATGTTTGTCGGCCCAGTCGGTGCTGCCCGCTTCGGCGGCGGTGGCGTGGCTGTCTGTCGTCATGGCATCCTCGTTCAGGGCAGGCGCAGGATGAAACAGCCGCCGCCCAGGGCGCCGCCATTTTCCAGGGCGATGCTGCCGCTGCTGCCCCGGTGCTTGTGCATCTTTGCCACTTCGCTGGAAAAATACAGGCCCAGGCCCGTGCTGTTGGTGGAAAAATTCACGCCGGCGGTCATGCCATCCATGGCCGCGCTGCCCGCGTCGAGCAGCGCCTGGGTATAGCCGTCGCCATTGTCTTCCACGCGCAGCTCGAGCATATCGTCGTGCTCCCGCACCGACAGGCGTATCGTATCCTTCGTGTAGCGGATGGCGTTGTTGATGGCATGCGCGAGCACGCCGATGACCAGGTCTTCATCGAGGGTCCAGATCAGCTCGGGCGGGCAAGCCGTCTGCAGATGGATGCCTTTCGAGGCCAGCAGGATCTTTTCCTGGTCCACCACCTGGTCGATGACCTGGCTCACCAATTGCGGCTGTACGTCGAAGGGGTAGCCGGGCTTGCCCACTTCCTTGTACAGGGCCAGCAGCTGGATCAGGTTATCGTTGAGGCGCTTGGTCTGGTACAGCATCTGCGCCATCTGCAGATAGGCGGGGTCGGCCTGGGGCGTCGGCTTGGCCTGCTCGGCCGCCAGCAGCGACTCCAAAGTGCCGCTGACGACGCTGATCGAATTTTTCATGTCGTGCACGGTCGACGCCAGGAACAGGAATAGCTCGGGCGAGCTGTGTTGATCTTCCACCGGATATCTCCTTGGGCCGCAGCTTGAATATTGCCAAGGATAAATTATACCGCCAGCCTGCGGGCGCCAGCCAGCCGCGCGCAAAGTCCGTGATTTGACGCAACAATGCCGCCCCGCTTGCGCAGGGGCGGCATCAGCTTGACAAGCGGGCAAGATCAGCGGCGCGCGCCCGCCAGGCGTTTGACCACGACGATCATGCGGTCGATTTCCTCATACGTGTTGTAGAAGGCGAACGAGGGCCGCACGGTCGCTTCCACGCCGAAGCGGCGCAAAATCGGCTGGGCGCAGTGGTGGCCCGAGCGCACGGCGATACCCTCGTCGTTCAGGGCGCGCCCCACTTCCGCCGGCTCGTAGCCGGCCAGCACGAACGACGCCACGCTGGCCTTGTCCAGCGCCGTGCCGATCAGGCGCACGCCGGGAATCGCTTGCAGCTGGTGCGTCGCGTATTCCAGCAGCGCGTGCTCGTAGGCGGCGATGTTTTCCAGGCCGATGCGCTGCACGTAATCGATGGCCGCGCCCAGACCGACGGCATCGGCGATATTGCCCGTGCCCGCCTCGAAACGGTTCGGCACGCCCTGGTAGACGGTGCGCTCGAACGTGACGTCGGCGATCATGTTGCCGCCGCCCTGCCATGGCGGCAACTGCTCGAGCAAGTCCGCCTTGCCATACACGGCGCCGATGCCCGTCGGGCCGAACACTTTATGCCCCGAAAACACATAGAAATCGGCGCCCAGCGCCTGCACGTCCACGCGCAAATGCGACACGGCTTGCGCCCCGTCGACCAGCACGCGCACGCCGGCCGCATGCGCGAGCGCGATGATCTGCGCTACCGGCGTGACCGTCCCCAGCGCATTCGACACCTGCGTCACCGATACCAGCTTGGTGCGCCCGTTGAGCAGCTTGCGGAATTCATCGAGGAGGATCTGGCCGCTGTCGTCGACGGGAATCACGCGCAGAGTAGCGCCCTTTTCCGCCGCCAGCTGCTGCCACGGCACGATGTTGGCGTGGTGCTCGAGCTGCGAGACGATGATCTCGTCGCCGCTGCCGATGTACTTGCGCCCGAACGTGTTGGCGATCAGATTGATGCCTTCCGTGGCGCCGCGCACGAAGATGATTTCATTGGCCGAGGCGGCGCCCAGAAAACTCGCCACCTTGGCGCGCGCCGCTTCATAGGCATCACTGGCGCGCGCCGCCAGCGCGTGCGCCGCGCGGTGGATGTTCGAATTCTCGTGCGCATAGAAATACGACACGCGGTCGATCACCGACTGCGGCTTGTGCGTAGTGGCCGCATTGTCGAACCAGGCCAGCGGCTTGCCGTTGACCCGTTCGGCCAGTACGGGAAAGTCGCGCCGCACGGCGTGCACGTCGAATGGCGCGGGGGTTTGGCCATGCCCTTGCGGCCGCGCAGGCAGCTCGGTCTGGAAATAGAACGCGGGCTGGCTGTCAGATGGCGATATGGGCAGCTGGCGCGCGGGCGTCCGCTGCGGCGTGGCAAACGCGTCGGGCGCGGCCTGTCCCAGTCCCTGGCCCGCCAGCCCGTCGAGATTATGGTTCGAGGCGGGATAGCCATGCGCGCCGCCGACAAAATAGTAGGGCGACGGCACACCGAGGCTGGACGCGCGCGGCGTGGGTACCGATGCCGGCGCCGGCGCGATCGGTGCTTCCAGCGGCACCGTCACGGGCGGCACTTGCGCCGTCGCCACACCAGGCGCGATGGCGGCAAACGACGGGCCGGGCTGGGGCGGCGGACGGTTCACATAGCGGGGCGCCGCATCGAGCACGCTGCCGGAACCGCCAAGGCTGGGCGACTTGTCAAGCGCAGGCGCGAGGCCAGGCAAGCGCGCGAAAAACTCGCCGGCAAGGCGGTTCAGGGTCGCTTCGTCAGGCAGAAACGGGACGGCAGGCAAGCCCGCCGCGCCATCACTTGTAGGTGTCTGGGTAGTCATGGTATTTACCGATCTCCACGTCTTCCAGTACGGCCAGCGCATCGTCGGTCAGCACAGCCAGCGAGCAATACAGCGAAATCAAATAGGACGAAATCGCGTGGCGGTTGATGCCCATGAAGCGCACGGACAGGCCCGGGCTTTGCTCGCCCGCCAGGCCAGGCTGGAACAGGCCGATCACGCCTTGCCGCTGCTCGCCCGCGCGCAGCAAAATGATCTTCGTCTTGCCGTCTTCGATGGGCAGCTTATCGGACGGCACCAGCGGCACGCCGCGCCACGTCAAAAACTGGGAGCCGAACAGGCTGACGGTGGGCGGCGGCACGCCACGGCGCGTACATTCGCGGCCAAAGGCGGCAATGGCCAGCGGGTGCGCCAGGAAAAAGCCCGGCTCCTTCCACACTTTCGTCAGCAGTTCGTCGAGGTCGTCCGGCGTGGGCGCGCCCGTCAGCGTAAAGATGCGCTGGTCGTCATGCACGCTGGCCAGCAGGCCGTAGTCGGGATTGTTGATCAATTCGCTTTCCTGGCGCTCCTTGATCGTCTCGATGGTCAGGCGCAGCTGCTCCTTGATCTGGTCGTGCGGGCTGCTGTACAGGTCCGACACGCGTGTGTGCACGTCGAGCACCGTGCTGACGGCATTGAGAAAATACTCGCGCGGCTGGTCGTCGTAGTCGACGAAGGTTTGCGGCAGTTCCGATTCGTCGCGCTGCGAGCAGGCCACACGCACGTCCTTCGGATTTTTCACGCGGTTGAGGCGGTAGATACCCGCTTCCACGGGCAGCCATTGCAGCAGGTGCACGAGCCAGCGCGGCGTGATCGTGGATAACTGGGGGACGCTCTTGCTTGCATTGGCCAGCTGGCGCGCGGCGTTGTCGCCCAGCGCAAACTGGCTCTCTGTTGCTACTGTCATGACTACTCCTGATGAGAAAAGTGAATATGCTTATCTGAAAAACAAATAAAGTATCGGACGTCTCCCCTCTTCTCTCAACATGCTATCGCCATCATCGTGACGCTTGATCCACTCGATTTAATCCACCAGTTCCGGTTCGCAGCGCGCCATCAATCCCGCCAGGCCGATGCCCAGCGCGATGGCCAGTTTTTCCACCGTCAGCAGCGATGGCGTGGCGGCGCCCCGTTCGATTTCGCCGATGAACGAGCGGTTCAAGTCGGCCGCTTCGGCCAGGCGCTCCTGCGACCAGCCACGCCCTTCGCGCAACTGGCGCACGGCCAGTCCAAACTGTTTGATCAACATGCTGTCCTCATGGGTGGTGGGCAAAGGCGGGGTGGGATGGCGCCGGCGACTCCGGGGCCTCCTGCTGGTTGTGCGCTTGCGTGACATGGCTGCCGGGCGCCACGCTGCGGGTCAGCCAGACATTGCCGCCGATGACCGAGCCCTGGCCGATGGTCACCCGTCCCAGGATCGTCGCGCCCGCATAAATGACCACGTCGTCCTGCACGATGGGATGGCGCGCCAGCCCCTTTTTCAACACGCCATCAAAGCCGGCTGGAAAGCGCTTGGCGCCCAGGGTGACGGCTTGATAAATGCGCACGCGCTCGCCGATGATGGCCGTCTCGCCGATCACCACGCCCGTGCCATGGTCGATGAAAAAGCTGCTGCCGATGATGGCGCCCGGGTGGATGTCGATGCCCGTCTGCGAATGGGCCACTTCGGCGATGATGCGCGCCACCAGCGGCGCGCCGAGCGCATACAAGGTGTGCGCCAGGCGGTAATGGATGATGGCCAGGATGCCCGGATAGCACAGCAGCACTTCGTCGACGCTGTGCGCGGCCGGGTCGCCATGGAAGGCGGCCGCCACGTCCGTGTCGAGCCGGGCGCGGATGCGCGGCAGCGCGCGGGCGAAGCGCTGCACGATGGCCAGCGCCTGCTGTTCGATGGACACCGTCTGCTGCAAGCCGTGCTGGCGCGCGTGGTAACTGAGTTCGCGCCGCACCTGTTCGTGCAAGCCCGTGAGCGTCGTGTCGAGCGTGTGGCCGACAAAGAAATCCTCGCTCTCCTGCTGCAGGTCGAGGGGCCCCAGACGCATGGGGAACAGGGCCGCGCACAGGGCTTTGATGATGTCGTGCAAATGCTGGCGCGACGGGAATTCGCGCGCGCCGCATTCCTGGCTGCTGGCCAGCCCTTCGCGCCACTGCGCGCGCACGGCGCGCAATTCATCGACGATCTGATGCAGCTCCCATTGCGGCTGCGCGGCAAGGGAGACGGGGGGAATGGCTCGCTGGTTCATGGTGGTCCCGGGAAGCGGGTTAATCTTGCAGCCACGGCAGCGCATGCCAGCGCCAGCCGCCGCTGTGGCCACGCTGCTGCTGTGCGTCGAGGTCGCCCTCGAAGCCTTGCGCGATATTGAAGACGTGCGTAAAACCCGCCTTGGCCGCCGCTTCGGCCGCCGCGGCCGAGCGCTTGCCGCTGCGGCACAGCAGCACCACGACGGCATCCTTGCCGCCCACCTTCGCTTCGAGCTCGCGGGTAAAACGGGGATTGCGGTTCATGGCCGTGCCGGTGGCCCACGCCACGTGCAGCGAGGCGGGCACGTAGCCGACAAAAGTGCGTTCTTCGTTGGTGCGCACGTCGACCAGCACGGCTTTGCCGGCCTGCACCAGTTGCCACGCATCCTGCGCGCTGACGATGCCCGCATACGGCAAACCCTGCGCCTGCGCCTGGCTGCGCGCGAGATGGAGTACTTCATCAAACGCCGCCTCGCCGTGCGCGGCGCGGGGATCGAAAATCAGTTCTGCAGCAGCCATCTGTCCACCTCTTTATTCCGTCGTCAAAAACCAGCACGAGTCCACTGTAGCGAACTTATGTTGTTCGGAAAACAAATTAAAAAGAGTTTGGAAAGCTGAAAAACAGATATGGGGACTACGCGCGGAGCGTCCGCATTTGGGGTCAGACCCTCACGCGCGTTGGCGCCAGCCTTTGCGTCAGCTGTGTTGGGGGTCTGACCTCAGCCCTCGCCTGCCCTGCGCCAACGCTCAACCAGCGCGGCGGCGCTCGCGCAGCAAGAAACGGGCAGGATCCAGAGCGGCGGCCAATTGACTCTCCAGCGGCAACGGCTCCCCCTCCAGCTGGCAAGCCAGCAGCTCGGCCGCCAGCGGTGCCCAGATCAGGCCGCGCGAGGCATAACCGAGCAAGCCGAACAGGCCGGGCCAGCGCGGCACGTCGCGCAGGCGCTCGCAGCGGCCCGGTATGCCGGGGTCGGGCAAGGCGCCCGCCAGCGGCAGGCGGTCCGCTGCCATGCAGCGAAAGCCCGTGCGCCCGGCCAGCGGCGCCTCGAACGGGGCCACGTCCAGGATGTCGGCGATCTTCGCGATATTGTCTTCCTGGTTCGATGGGCGCAAGCCGGGGTCCGCGTCCGCATCGTAGCTGGCGCCCACGCACACGACGCCCTGGTACGCCGGCGTCACGTAGGCTTCGCGGCAGACGACGAACGGCAGCGACGGCAAGCTGCCTTCGGCCAGGTGCGTGACCTGGCCGCGCACGGCGTCCAGCGGCAAGCCGGCCGCCTGTTCGAAATCCACGGCGCCCGTGCCCGCCGCCAGGATGACGGTGGGTGCCGCCGCGATCAGGGCACCGTCCGCATCGCGCACCAGCCATTCGCCGTCGCCACGTTCCAGGCGCAGGGCGCTGCTGGAAAAGCGCCGCGTGAGCAAGGCGCCGCAGGCGTCCAGCATGGCCGCGCAGACGGAAGACGGGCGCGCCCAGCCGCCCTGCTCGAACCACCAGGCGCCATCGGGCGCCGGCGCGCCCAGCATGGCGGTTGCCTCAGGCGCTTCCAGCCAGCGGGCGAATTCACGCGGATACAGGCCGCTGGCGGCGATCTGCCGCTGCACCTGCGCATGCGCCCCGTCGCGCGCCAGGTGCAGCACGCCGCTTTGCGCACCCTCGATGGCGGCGCCGATACCGCCCAGGTCTTTCCAGCGCTTCAGCGAGTACAGGTAGGCGGCGCGCACCAGGCGCGTGGCGATATTGTCGTCCTTCGACATCAGCGGCATGAAGATGCCGGCCAGGTTGCCCGACGCTTCGCTCGCAGGCTGCGCGTGGCGTTCAATCAAGGTCACCTTCCAGCCGCGCGCGGCCAGCCGTTCGCAGGCGGCCGCGCCGGCCACGCCCGCGCCGATGACGACGGCGCACCGCTCGGGCGCGGCAACGGCCGCGTACTCGTCGCGCCGCGCATAAAACACGGCGCGCAAACGGCTCTCGTCAAAAACAAAGCCATGCTTTTGCAGCGCCGTGCGCTGCGCCTCGTCCAGGTGCACGGCTTGCAGGTGCGCGCCATCGGCCATCAGGCGCGCCAGCACCGGCGTGGCCGCCGGCACCCAGGCCAGGTGCACTTCATCGACACGCGCCGACAATTGCGCCAGACAGGCATCGGGCTCGCCGATCAGCACATCGAGCGTGACGAGGCCATCGTGCGACACCATGCGGTGCAGGCCAGGCACGCAGGGCGGCCACTGTGCGCGCCACTCGTCGGGCAAGTGATGCGCATCGACGGGACGCGGCGCCAGCGCGATGTAATGCAGGCGGCGACCGCCATGCGCGGCGCAGGCGGCGCGCAGGCGGGCAGCGTCAAAATCCGTGTCGAGCAGGACCAGGGCGCGGCGCATCAGCGCCCCGCGCGGCAAAAGCAGGCGGGCGCGTGGTCGTTGACCATGCCGATGCCCTGCATATAGGCGTAGATGATGGTCGAGCCGACGAACTTGAAGCCACGCTTGAGCAAGTCTTTCGACAGTTTGTCGGACAGGGCCGTCTTGGCGGGAAACTCGCCCGGTTGCCAGCTGTTGACGATGGGCTGGCCGTCGACATACGCCCACAAAAAGCTGTCCAGGGTCTGTCCTTCCGCGCGCAGGCGCAAATAGGCTTGGGCATTCGTGATGGCGGCCGCCACCTTCAGGCGGTTGCGCACGATGCCAGGGTCCGCCAGCAGCTGCGCCACCTTGTCCGGGCCATACGCGGCGATCTTTTCCGCATCCCAGTTATCAAAAGCGGCGCGGTAGGTGTCGCGCTTGTTGAGGATCGTTTCCCAGCTCAGGCCAGCCTGCGCGCCTTCCAGGTTCAGCATCTCGAACAGCCGGCGCTCGTCGTGGCAAGGCACGCCCCATTCCGTGTCGTGATACGCAAGGTAGCGGGGATTGGCCGGATTGGCCCAGGAGCAGCGGATGGTGGTCATGGTCGGGTTCTTCATGTGCGGGCAACCGCCAGTATAGTTTATCGGCCGCGCAGGATGCGCCCCAGCTCCTGCAAGCCGTGCGCCATCTCGGCCGGGGGAATCGCCGCAAAGCCCAGCAGCAGCCCGGGCGGCGTGGCGCATTCGGGCCCCGCCGCCGGGTCGGCATAGTGTCCCAGCGGGCGCAGTTCGATGCCCCGCGCCAGGCCCGCGCGCGACACCGCTTCCTCATCGTGATCGCCGCGAAAATACGCGCACAGTTCCAGGCCGCTGTCGGCCGGGCCGCACGCGAGCTGGTCGCCCAGTTCGTGCGCCAGACCGCGCACCAGCAGATCGCGCCGTTCGGCATTGCTGTCGCGCGTGCGGCGGATATGCCGGCCAAAGTGGCCCTCGGCGATGAAGTCCGCCAGCGCCATCTGCGGCACGATGGCCGTGTGCCGGTCCATCACGGCCTTGGCCTGCACCAGCGCTTCGGCCAGCGCGGGCGGCGCCACCATGTAACCGAGGCGCAGGCCGGGAAACAGCACTTTCGACAGGGTGCCCACGTAGACCACGCAGCCGGCCCGGTCCAGGCTTTGCAGCGACGCCAGCGGCGCGCCCGAGTAGCGGTATTCGCTGTCGTAATCGTCTTCCACCAGCCAGGCTTTATTGTGCGCGGCCCAGGCCAGCAGGGCCAGGCGGCGGGGCAAACTCATGCTCACGCCCAGCGGCATCTGGTGCGACGGCGTCACGTAGGCCAGCTTCGCCTGCGGGCAGTGCGCCACGCCGTAGGCCACGTCCAGCCCCTGCGCATCGACGGGGACGGGAAACACGCGCGCGCCGGCAGCGCGCAGCGGGCCGCTGGCACCCCGGTAGCCGGGCGACTCCATCCAGGCGGCGTCGCCGGGCGCCAGCAGGATGGTCGACAGCAAAAATAGCGCCTGCTGCGAGCCGGACGTGATGACGATCTGCTGCGGCGTGCACTGGACGCCGCGCGACGCCTTCAGGTACACGCACAGCAGTTCGCGCAGCGGCAGGTAGCCGGCCGGGTCGCCGTAGCCGAACTGGTGGTCGGGCCGGCGCCAGCGCCGCGCTTCCAGGCGGTTCCACACGTCAAATGGAAAATGGTCGATGCGCGGCATGCCGACGCGGAAAGCGCGCAGCGGCCCCCGGTGGAACGCCACCTGGCGCATGGCCGTCACCACGCCCTGCCCGCGCGCCGACAGGGGCCGCAGCAGGCCGGGCGCAGCTGCCGGCGGCACAGGCAGCGGCACCTCGCGGCTGACAAAGGTGCCGCGCCCGACGGCGCCATCGAGGTAGCCTTCGGCCGTCAGCAGCGCATACGCATTGAGCACCGTCTGGCGCGACACGGCCAGCAGGCGGCAAAAATCGCGCGTGGGCGGCAGCTGCATGCCGGGGCTCATGCGCCCGTCGAGGACGGCCGCCTTGATGGCCGCATACAGCTGGCGGAACAGCGGTTCGCTGGCGCCGCGCTGCAGCGGCAAGGCGGCGATAAGCTGGTTCAGGTGGGAAGCTGGCATAGTGTGGCTCTCGAATTGGTATTTTAAAGATAGCACTTATTGGCTGTTTTAAATAGCCAAGACTGGCGCTAAGATGGCGTATTCCTCTACTTTTGCGGAGCAACCATGCATCAGTTTTTTGCCACCGTGGCCTGGCAGCGCGACGGCCAGGATTTCGCCGGCCAGCGCTACAGCCGCGGCCATGAATGGCAGTTCGACGGCGGCCTGACGGTCCCCGCCTCGTCGTCGCCCCTGTCCGTGCCGCTGCCGATGTCGGTGGCGGAAAACATCGACCCGGAAGAAGCGCTGGTGGCCGCCACGTCGAGCTGTCACATGCTGTTCTTCCTGTCGCTGGCAGCGCAGCGCGGCTACGTCATCGACGACTACCGCGACGATGCCGTCGGCGAGCTGGGAAAAAATGCCGCGGGCCGCCTGGCCATGACGCGCATCGTGCTGCGCCCGCGCATCGCCTTTACGGGAACGCCGCCCTCGCCCGAGGCGCTGGCCGCCCTGCACCACGCTGCGCACGAGCGCTGCTACATCGCCAATTCGCTGACGGCCGACGTCATCGTGGAAGGAGTCGCCTAGATGTACACGCCCGCCAGCTTTCGCGAAGAACGCCTCGACGTGCTGCATGGCCTGATCGACGCGCATCCGCTGGGCGCGCTGGTGCGCCACGGCGCCGATGGTCTGTGCGCCGACCATCTGCCGTTCGAGATCGCCGCGCCCACGCCCGAGGCGCCGTTCGGCATCCTGCGCGCCCACGTGGCGCGCGCCAACCCGCTGTGGCGCGGCGCCGGTGGCAACGATGAATGCATGGTGATCTTCCAGGGGCCGCACGCTTACATCACGCCCGCCTGGTATGCGGAAAAGCAGCGCAGCGGCAAGGAAGTCCCCACCTTCAACTATGCGGTGGTGCACGCGCACGGCCCCCTGCGCGCCATCGATGACGCGGCATGGCTGCTGGGATTGGTGGAGCGGCTGACGGCGCGCCACGAGGCGGATCAAGCCGCGCCGTGGAAGGTGGGCGACGCGCCGGCCGGCTATATCGACAAGCTATTGAAAGCCATCGTCGGCATCGAGATTCCCCTCACGCGCCTGGAAGGAAAATGGAAGCTGGGACAGAACCGCAGCATGCAGGACCAGGCCAGCATGGCGCACGGCCTGGCGCTCGATCATCACCCCGGCCCGGCGCAGGCGCTGGGCGCGCTGATCGCCGCCAACGTCACGCCAGCCAGCTGACGGCCGCCGAAAACGTCAAAAACGACAGCGCCGTCGACACGAGGATGATGCGGGCGATGCGCGTCGTCGCTGTGCTCCCGATAATGCGCAAGGCGCGCGGCGCGCCCCGGGACGTTGACTGCCCCCCTCACGCCAGCCAGCTGACGGCCGCCGAAAACGTCAAAAACGACAGCGCCGTCGACACTAAAATGATGCGGGCGATGCGCGCCGTGTTCGCGCCGAAGCGCTCCGACAGCAGCGCGACGTTGCTGGCGCTGGGCAGGCAGGCCACCAGCACCATGCAGGTCAGCGCGAACGGATCGAGCGGCGCACCGAGCGCGATGGCCGCGTTGCCGATGCCCCACACCAGCAGAGGATGCAGCAGCAGTTTTTTCAGCGCCACGGGCACATATTCTCCCAGCGGCGCCGGGTCGCTCGTGCTCATCTGCGAACGGGCCAGCACGGCGCCGATGGTAAACAGGGCAACGGGAGAGGCGGCATCGGCCAGCAGGCCCACCGTCTGCGTCAAAGGCTTGGGCAAGGCCAGTTCCAGCCACGACGACAGGGCACCGAGCACGATCGCCCACGGCATCGGGTTGCCCGCCATGCCCTTCAAGGCGTTGACGACGGCGGCGCGGCTGCCGTGCGCGCCGCCGCTGCCGATGCGCGACAGGGCGATGCACAGCGAGCTGGTAATGAGCATGTCGACGACAATGGTGACGATGACGGGGCCCGAGGAACGGGGTCCGAGCAAGGTCAATAGCAAGGGCACGCCCATGAAGCCCGTGTTCGGGAAGGCCGCCACCAGCGCGCCGAAGGCAGCATTGTTCCAGTCGATGCGGTGGCTCAGGGTCATGGCCGTGGTGACACCCACCATGATCAGGGCGCACAGCAGATAGACGCAGAACACGCTGGCGTCGAGCAGTTGCGCGACGGGCGTGGCGGCGCCGAAGCGGTACAGCATGCACGGCAGCGCGAAGTACAGGACAAAACTGTTCAAGCCGCCGATGGCGGCCAGCGGCAGCAGCGTGCGCCGCACGGCCAGATAGCCGCACAGCACCAGGGCGAAGAAGGGAAAGGTGATGGCAAGGATGGTCAGCATGAAACGCCATTGTAGCGCGCCGCACTGGCCGGCCGGCTGGCGCAAAAAAAGGCCGCTCGCGCGGCCCAAGGAGGTTTCGGAGAAAACGCCGGTGGCAGGCTATGGCTTGAGCTGGGCGCGGATCTCGCCGGCCGGGTAGGCCGCGCTGTGCACGTTCACATACAGGTTGCCGGCCTGGTAGCTCGCATACTGGGGCGGCGTCAGCATGGTGTTCGGCGGCACGGCAAACATGCCTTCGGCGGTTTTCACCAGCGGCACGATGACGGGGCCGTTGACGCCCGCCGGCGCTTCATGGATATGCGCGACGGTGGCCGCCATGCCCGTGTAGCGCACGCCCCCGCTGACGCTGCGGTCGTGCGCGACGCGGATATTGCTGCTGCCGGTGGCCGTGCTGGTATTGGCCGGCACTTCCTGCGCGCCCGTCAGGGTGACGTCATGGCCGCCCGGGTGATGCGGGCCATGGGAACAGGCGCCCAGCAGGGCGGCCAGCGCCAGCACAGTGGCGGCGCGGCGTAGGTGTTGCGGCAATGTGGTCATCGCAGTACTCCTTCAACGGACATCGGATCACGGATAGCGCCATGCCCGCACAGCCGGGTCTGCGCCGCACTTGAGTTGCATGGTGCGACAGTAACGCCATGCCGTGCAGTCCGTCTTGCTTTGCGACAAACTTGGCGCGCGCCCGCCACCCGGCCTCAGACCAGATGCCCTTCCGCCACCCAGCCGCGATTGGCTGCTGGCGCCTTCGGCTTGGGCGCGATGCCGCTGCTTTTTTCCGCATCGAGGATGATGTTGCGCATGCTGTCGCTGGCGGCAGGCCCTGGCGCGAACGCGTAATACTCATCATTGATGGGCAAGCCCGTCGTGGCGTCGACCAGCACCGGATCGGCGGCCAGGCCCGTGTCGCGGCTGGCGATGACGAGACTGGCGCCTTCGGGCGCGAAGTTTTCATTGCCCCAGGCGATAAACGCCAGCAAGACGGGCTTGAAGGCGCGCCCGGACTTGGTCAGCACATAGTCGTAGCGGGGCGGCTTGGCGCAATACAGGCGGCGCGTCATCAAGCCCCCTTCCACCAGGTCGGCCAGGCGGCGCGTCAGGATGGTGGGCGCGATCTTGAGGCTTTTTTCAAATTCGTCAAAGCGCGTCTTGCCATAAAACGCTTCACGCAGGATGAGGATGCTCCACCATTCGCCGACCTTGCCCAGGCTGCGCGCAATGGGGCAAGGCAAATTATTAAAGTTGGTATGTTTCATGACCGTCTCCTCACGTTGATCCAACACAACAATTAAAAAAAAATCCTACGGTTGCCACACGGAAACTTACTTACTATCGCTTTGCAAGCCGTCTCCCGCCCCGTGGAGGGCTTGAAAATACGCGAAAAATCACACTTTTCTTGCTCCAGTACAATCATGCTTAGTCCAGCTTCTCCCGTCCCGGTGTGCGAAACGGCGTCAGAGAATGTTGTTTCCCGTCCGTTTTTCACCTGATACGCTTACGATGACTTCTTTGAAATTTGCCTCCCTGCCAATGTTGCTCGCCCTCTCCCTCTGCCAGACCACCGCCGCCGCCACCGTTTCCTCCGCATCGTTCCAGGCCACCTTCGTCGTCCACGAAGCGTGCACCGTCGTCTCGCAGCGCGGTAGCACCCAGGTGCGCTGCCAGTACAACACGCCCTATCTGCTGCAACAGCAGGCGACGCCATCGGACACCGGCCTCATCACCGTCACGTTCTAAAAATAGATCGTTGCCGTCACCGTGTCCTTGTAGTCGCCGGGGCGCGGCGACACCTGCGCCAGCACGCGGCCGTAAATCGTCAGCGGCACGCTGGCGCCCGTGCCCGTGCCTGTCACCATGCTGGTGCCTGACGTGCCATCGCCCCAGAGCGGGCCATCGAGCGTCGACGACAGCAGGTAGCTGACCTTGTCCGTCGTTACAATGTTTTTCATTTGCCGGTTCGCCACGTTGGCCGCCACGCTGCCGCCGTTCAGGGCAATCTGGTAGGCATTGTTGTTCACGCAGCGCACGGACAAGGTACTGGTGCTGCGCAAGTTGCCCGTCAGGATGGAAGCGTTCGCGAACGCCATCGGACTGGCCGCGATGGTGCAGTCGTTGACGGCCGTGGCATTGACCGCGAAACCGAAGCTGCCGCTGCTGGCCGTGCAGCCAAACAGGTTGACGAGGCCATACGTGGTGTAGGTGTAGGTGCCCTGGCCGGCAAAGCTCGACGTGTACACCGTATTGGCGTTGGCGGCCGTGGGCACGGCGGCCAGGGCCGTGCCAGCGGGTATCCTGGCATACACGGTAAAGGTGGTGGAATACGTGCCGGGCGGGGCCAGCAAGCCGGCCGACAAAATGATGCCGAAGGTCGACGGCGCGCCCGCCACGCCGGCGCCGCCCCAGATCTTCGCCGTGGCATACGAATTGTCCACGTACACGTTGTACTCCATGCGGTTGCTGCCATTGCCCAGCTTGCGCGGCAGGGCCGAGGTGGAATTCGTGCCCAGCCCCAGCGAGATGCACACTTGTGCGTTGGGCGTGAGCAACTGCCCCAGGTTCAGCGACGAAAACAGGCAGCTGAAGGTGCCCGTTGCCTGCGCCACGTAATCGCTGCCGGAAATCGGGCTGACGGCGCCGAAATCGATATTCGTCATGCTCACCGTGCAGGTATCGGCCGCCTGCGCCGCGCCGCCCCAGGCGCATCCCAGCAGCAGGGTCAGACATGGCAGCAGGCGGCGCATCAGCGGCCTCCCCCGGCGCCGGCGGCAGCGCAGCGCAGCGGCCCGATCACGGGCAAGCCGCCCGCGGCAGGACGCACATAGGCAAAACCTACCGTGCACGCGCTGTCGCCCTCGCCGACTTGCAGCTGATTCTGCTCGAGCAGATCGTCAACGAACACCATGCCGTCAAATCCCATGACCGTCTGCTTGCCGCTTTGCACATGCAGCACGGGCAAGCCCGTGGCCAGCGGCTTGCCGTCGGCGCCTTGCACGATGACGGTGGCGGCGCTGTAGCGTTCGACGGGAAAGGCGGCCAGCACGCCCGCCAGCTGTTGCGGCACGACATTCATATTGGTCACGGGCACGCGCGCGTCAACGTCGAGCTCATCCGTGGCGATGCTGATCTGGTTATTGCCATAAGGATTCAAATTCGGTACCAGCAGATAGCCGCCCCTGTCGGTCACGCCGATCTGGCGGTTTTCATGCAGCACGGGAATATTGCCCACACCGCCAGTGGACACCAGCGCAAAACCGCTGCCCACCTGGCGCGCCGCCTCGACATGCCCATCCATCAGCACCAGCGCGCCGGCCGCGCCCAGCGAGGAGGCATTGCCCATGCCGCCGCTTTGCGTGCGCGCATTCACGCGGCCGTTATTGCCCAGGTATTCCACTTGCGCTTGCCGATAGGCATTGCGGCCCACCGTGCCAGCCTGCAAGTTCCAGCCGACACCGCCGCCAAAGTCCGCCGCCCGCTGCGCGCTGACGCTGCGGCCGCTCTCGCCGTTTTGCCGGCTGCCGCTCGTGCTGATGGCCAGATTGTTGTCGAAGGCCATGCTCAAGCCGACATAAAAGCCCCGCTTCTCGCGTTGCCGCAAATCCTGGAACAGGCTGGCGTTCAGGAACAGGCCGTGAAACAGGGTCGCCGAATAGCCCAAGGTGGCCAGCTTCGATGACGGTGCGCCAGGCGTGCGGTAGCCGATATAACTGCTGCTGATACTGCTTCCCGCCGGCAAAGGCAGGCTCACGGTGACGCGGTCCGCCGCGCGCACCACGGGGCTGCCATCACGCGAAGCGAGGTCGCCAAACCCGGCGCTGGCGCGCACGCTGTACGCATCGACGCTGAAGCTTGGCCCCACATATTGGTACCCGGCGCCCAGCTGCGCACCACGGCTGCGGCCGGCGCTGGCCGACAGCGAGCCGCTGAGCACGCCCGCCTGGCCCAGCCGCACCAGCGCGCCCGCCCCCGCCTGGTACAGGCCGGCAGCCAGTTCCGCATGGCCTTCGATGGTGAAGCTGTCGCTGACGCCATGGCGGCCGGAAGCGCTGGCAAGCAGTTGCCGCTCGTAGCCGAACAGGCGGCGGCCATAGTCGCGCCGCACGGCGCCCGCCTCGACCGAATAATCGCTCAAGCCGCTGGCCAGCATGCGCGTATCGACATACAGGGGCAGCACGGTCGTCACGCTGCGCCCCAGGGCATCGCGCGTGATGAGGGTGGCTTGTCCCGCGCCATTGATGCCGGCCACCTGGTTCAGCACAAACGGACCGCTGGGCACGCTGGCAGCATATTGCTGCACGCCATTCACATACAGGCTCAGCGACGAAGGCACGAGCGCCGTGCCATCGACGGAGGCGACGGGAAAGGTCAGCAGGTCCGGGCGCAGCTGGAAGTTCTTGCGCCACTGCACGCCGCCCACGCGCACGGCGCGGCTCCAGCTGAGCGATGAGGAGATCAGGTCGCCCACTTGCCACGTTTGCAGGGTCTCGGGGTCGGCATGGCTCCAGAAGGTGTCAAAGCGCATGTACTTGCGCTGGTCTCCCCCCACGTTCACGGTGCCGGTATGGCTGAACACGCCGCTGTCATTGAAATAGCGCAAGTCGTTGAAGATGGCCGCGCGCCGTGTCCGGCCCAGTTCCGCATAGGCTTCGTAATCGAGCACGGCGCCGGGCGTGACGCGCGACGGCGGCGTCTGCGCCGCCAGGCGCGCATCGATGCGGTACGGCGCGCGCAAGTCGTCCGTCACCTGCAGCGACACGCTCTGGCGCGCCGCATCATATTCATAGCTGAGTCCCGGAACCGCATCGAGCGCCACCTCGGTCTGACCGGGCGCGACCAGGCGCGCCGGGTCCAGCCCCAGCTGCTGCAAGTTCGCCACACTGCTGCGCAAGGTTTTGCCCACCTGGGTAAAACGCAAGATCAGCCCGGTTGAAACAGCATTCACACTTACCTCCAGATACAGTTCATTCGGCGCCGCCGGATCGGTGGGCAAGCTGGCCGGCCCCGGATCGGCGCCCGTCACGGCCGCCGCGCCATCGGCTCCGGCCAGCGGCGCCATGACCAGCAACAACAACGCTGCCAGCGCGCGTTTCATGGTTCACGCCGGTCGCGCCCGCCATGGCGGCCATGTTCAAGGTGTCGAATTCTTGGCAATGAGCGCCTTCGCATTCACATTGACCGCAATACTCAACGGCCCATCCAGTTCGGCCTCCCTGGCGACGGGCAGGCGCCATACGCGCATGCGTTCGGCCAGGACATAACCAAACAGCCCCTTGCTGACGGCAAACTCCTTGCCCGCCTGGTTCGTCAACGTCATCGCCCCGATCTGCGCATGGACATTGCCGCTGTTCTTGATACGCAACATCCACTCGCCCCGCTCGCGGAAGACTTGCCAGTCGAGCACTTCCTTGCCCGGCGCAGCGGCCGGCAGCACGAAAACGGGCACCGAATAGCGCAGGCGGATATCGACGCCGCTGCGACCCGCATCATCCTCGCGGCTGATTTCATCGATGAGCACGCGATACGTCTTTTCCTGCGCGACAGGGCCAGCCTGGGCACGCACGAGGCGGATGGTCTGCCGGCTGTTGGCGGCGATTTCGACGATCGGCGGACTGGCCACCAGCTCCTGCGTCGGCGCCAGCACTTCTTCGCCATCGCGCTGGTCCCAGGCGAACACCCGCACCTGCCCGTAGATGGCTTGGTCGCCGAGATTTTGCAAGTTGATACCCGCGGCATTCTGAGCGGCGCGCAAATTGAGCGTCACCGGCGAAATCTGCAAATTGGCGCCGTTCGCGCCGGCGGCGCAGCAGGCCAGCAGCGCCAGTACGCTTTTCAGCAGCGACATCGAACCGGCGTTCACGCAGCGCCTGGCTTAAAAGTACACGGTGGCCGTGATGGTCGACTTGTAGGTATCAGGGGCCGGCGTCGCCTGCGGCGGAATGTTGCCGTACACCGTGAGCGGCTGCGACGCGCCGTTGCCGGTGCCGCCGACGGTATTCGTGCCCTGCGTATCGCCCCACAAGGTGCTGCCGGCCGTCTGGAACAGGTTGAATTGCACCGTCCCCAGGTTGCCGCCCGTGCCGCTCAGATAGCGCGTGGTGCCGCTTGAGCCCGTGCCCGTACCCGCCGTCAAGCCCACGTTGTACGGCGTGGTATTGGTGCAGGTGACATTCACGGTCGTATTGACGTTCACGGCAGTAGCCAGTACGCCCTGACTTTGGCCAAAGTCGAGATTGGCAGCCGCAATGGTGCAGTTGGCGATGATTTTCAGGGTCACGTCAAAGGTCGTGGTATTGCTGCCGTTCAGATACACTGCGGCATCGGCGTAGCCAGGCAGGAGGGCCGTCGCAGCAAGGACGACACTGGCGGCAGCGGTCAAGCGGGGTGAAATAACTCGCAACATGATACCTCCTGATGACGGAACATCATTAATGCGCCCATCGGCATGAAGGGCTCGAGGATAGTCACGGTATTGCCGGCGTTTTCTGGGGCACGCAAACCAGGACGACAACATACTTGCGCCGAGAGTCAGAAAGCGAGGGACTCCGGCATTGTTTGCAGCATTGTCAAAACAGATTTTTTGGCAATCGACATTGCTTAAAATCAATGCATGAGTGAATTATTGGCGATATAGGAAATCCGCGCTTCTTCTCGCGGAGAAACATCTTTTGAAATACGAGAAAAGCAGAAAAAAAAGAAAAAGCGAGGCATAATAAGCCACAACTTGCTATTTGGTTAAGTCATCCATGCCATGCCATTGACCAGCGAAACCATCAGAAAAAACATCTTGATCGTGGACGATTCCGCGTTCGAGCAGCGCATGCTGATGGAGCTGCTCAGCGAGCAGCCCTACCGCTTCAGCATTGCCTTCAATGGCTATCAGGGCTACCAGCTGGCATTGGCCACGCATCCCGACCTGATCCTGCTCGACGTGCGCATGCCCGAGATGGATGGCTACACGGCGTGCCGTTTGCTCAAGGCCAATCCCGACACGGAACAGATTCCCGTGATCTTTCTCAGCGGCGCCGACGCCGCCAAGGAGCGCGTCATGGGCTTGCAGGTGGGCGGCGTCGATTACATTGCAAAGCCGTTCCTGCCGGAAGAACTGGCCGCGCGCATCCATATCCACCTGGGATTGATGCGTAAAAGCAACAGCACATTACCCGCGGCGACCCCGGTCGGCGACCGGCAGCAACATCCGGACCTCGTGTTCGTCAATGCCGTCAAACAACTCATCCTCGACAACCTGGGCAGCCTGCCCAACCTGTCCGAAATCGCCCGCAGCGTGGGCACCTACCGCGAAAAACTGACCCTGATGTTCCGCGAGCAGACGGGCATGACAGTCTTCGCCTTCATCCGCGAAGCGCGCATCGCGCGCGGCGTGGAACTGCTGCAGCAGACGGAAATCGACGTGCAGGATGTCGCCCTCCTGATCGGCTTTCACAACGCGGGCAACTTCGCCACGGCCTTCCGCGAACGCATGGGCGTCACACCCAGCGCCTACCGCCAGCGCCTGCAGGAGCAGGCGGGGCAGCGGCAGGTGTCGAACGGGCACTGAGGGGCACGCATGCCCCCCGCACCCCTAGAACTTATAGTTCAGCTTGAGCGACGCGAAACGCCCGCGCGGATCGGCTTGCGTATAGTCGAAGCCCGAGGCCGAGTAATCCCACGGCGCGCGCTTGTTGGCCAGGTTTTGCACGATGAAGGTGACGTTCGCCGCCGGCGTGACTTGCCAGCTGGTGGTCACGTCGAACGTGCTGAAGGCGGCCACCGATTCATCGAGATGCGTATTTTGCGCATAGCTGCCCACGTAATTCCAGGTCAGCGTGGACGACCATTTGCCCTGCTCCCAGGTGGCCGAGGTGACGCCGCGCCATTTCGGGATGGAGCCGAAATAATTGGTGCCGGCGCCATCGGTGAGCGGCGCGCCGTCCGACAGCGGTTCGGCAAAGCGCAGCACGCGGCTCAGCTGGCCGGCCAGGGTCAGCTTGCCCCAGTCCTTGTCGACGAAGCGCTGGCGCAGGTCCAGGTCGATGCCCGACACTTCGCGCTGGCCCTGGTTGCGGTACTGGCGGTACAGGGTCGTGATGCGGCCATCGGCGTCGCGCGTGATCTTTTGCGGCGCCGATGCTTCGTTGGCGAGCGTGGTGGTGGCGCTTTCCGTGCCGATCACGCCATCCTGCTTGATGCGGTAGTAATCGAGGCCGATGCTCGAACTGCTGGTGGGCGAGACCACCACGCCCAGGTTCAGGTTATTGGAGCGCTCCGGACGCAGCGCCGTATTGGCGATGGTGATGGCCGTCACGCCGCGCGTCTGCGTGGGCGTGACGGGGTCCTTCGGATCGAGCACGCTGACATAGCTGACGGCCGTGCTTTGCGTGATTTCCGGCAGCGACGGCGCGCGGAAGCCGCGCGACACGGTGCCGCGCACCAGCAGCCACGGCGCCGCCTGGTAACGGGCGCTGGCCTTCGGCGAAAACGCATTGCCGAAATCGCTGTAATGGTCGGCGCGGCCCGCCAGGTTGACGGACAGGTCTTTCACCACCGGGACGTTCAATTCGGCAAACAGGGCCGACACGCTGCGCGAGCCGTTGATGATGTTGATGGCCGGGCGCAGCTCGGTGCCGGACAATACCGCCGTCGAGGTTTGCGAATCCATCTTTTCGCGGCGCCACTGCGCGCCGGCGGCAAAGCCCAGCGGACCGGCCGGCAACTGCCACAGGTCTTTCGCGGCCGAGAAATCGACGGTGTCGAGGGTCGACTCGGCCGGGCGCAGGGTCGACAGGCGCAGGCGGTTGCGCACCGCTTCGCTGTTTTGCGCCTGATCAAAGAAGTTATAGCTGCCGTCGGCCAGCACCTGCTGGAATGCGTAGCGGTTGACGAAGTTCTGCACGGTTTCTTCCAGCTTGCTGCTCGAGTGGCCTACGGCCGCATCCCAGTCCCAGCCCGCCAAGGTGCCCTTGACGCCCGCCAGCGCGCGGTAGAACGTGACCTTGTCCTGTTTCAGGCGCGGCCCCAGGTCGAACAGGGTGGCCGTGAACGGCAGGGGCGTGGCGCCCGGATTGTTCGGATGGCCCACGGGCAGCACGACGGGAATCGTGTCGAGCGCCTGGGTAGCGTTGTTCCACACGCGCGTGGCGTTGTTCACCGTCAATGGCGCGCTGAAGGTCTGGTCGGCGCGCGAGTAACTGTGCAGCAGGTCGACATACGCTTCCGTATCCGCATTCAGTTTGAAAGTGGCACGCGCGGCCGTGTGCACGCGCTGGATGCCGGGAATCAGGGTTTTATATGGCGACGGGTTATACGCCAGCACTTGTCCCGTCTTGCCGGGCGTGATGTCGCCATAATTAACCAGCTGCAATGGTCCGCGCACGCCGCCCAAGGTCTTCGTCGGGTCCGTGCCCGCATAGTTGGTGATGGCCCAGCCCAGGCTGCCCCGCTGCTGGTTGCGGAAGTCCGCATCACGCATCCACGCCACATCGCTTTGCTGCAGCTTGTCGCGCTGCTGCGCATCGACCGAGAAGACCAGGCTGTAGCCATCTTCCTCGAGCTTGCCGAAACCCGTCTGCAGCGCCGCGCTCTTTTCATGCTGGCCCGTGCCTTCGGTCGAGCCGCCCCACTGCGCCGTGATGTCCGTGCCTGTGAACTCCTTGTACAGGATGATATTGACCACGCCGGCCACGGCATCGGAACCGTAGACGGACGAGGCGCCATCCTTGAGCACCTCGATGCGCTGCACGGCCGCCATCGGCAGGCTGTTCAGGTCGACAAAGGTTTCCTGCAGGTTTTGCGCCGTCGCATAACTGGCCACGCGCTTGCCATTGACCAGGATCAAGGTATTTTTCTGGCCGATGCCGCGCAGCGACAGGCCCGAGGTGCCGGCCGAGAAACTGCCCGTATATTGTTCGTTGTAGCTGTTGCCGCTGTTGGCGGAGATGGTCCGCAGCACATCCGACACGCTGGTCTTGCCGCTGGCTTTCAATTCCTTGGCCGTGATGACCTGCACGGCGCTGGCACCTTCTTTTTCGCTGACGCGGATATTCGATCCGGTCACGTTGACGCGCAGCATGTCGTCCTCGGCATGGGCGATGGTGGAGACGGCGGGAAAGGCGGCGGCGATGGCAAGACTGATGGCGAGTGGTTTGAACATGGTTTCCTCTTATTGGGATTGCAGCCTTTTTCCGATAAAAAGGCCGAGCAGGGGCACGCGGACCGGGTAGGCCAGCGGGCAAACGACAACGAAACGGATGGGAATGACTTAGGGGATGCGTGGCCGGGCACGCACCGGCATCCACTGCGCCATGCATTGCATGGTCAGCTGGTGCCGGACGGCATAAAAACAGGGAGAAGGACTAATGCGCAACATAAAAGACACCGGTAAGCGGGGAAAGGCCACTATATCCCGGCGTCTTTATGGCGTGAACGAATTAAAAATTGATTGTATATACGATTTGAATCTAAGGACTTGGTCTTTGGCAATATCAGGCGTCGGCCATCGCCTGCGGCGCGGCCGCCGCGCGGCGCGCCTGCACGCTCCACCAGTACCAGGAAATGACGGCATTGACCCAGTAGGCCGCGTACAGCACGGCCGTCAGGTGCAGGCCGCGGCTGTAGTAGAGCGGTACGGCAACGGTGTTGACCAGCAGCCAGAAGGCCCAGGTTTCGATGCGCCGGCTCATCAGCAAAAATTGCGCGATGATGCTGAACACCAGCACGGCCGAATCGATGAAGGGCGCGTAGGCATTCGTGAAGCGGTGCAGCAGCATGCCGTAGATCGCCACGGAGGCGATGCCGGCCGGCACCACCCAGGCCAGGCTGCGCCGGCCCGTGCGCGTGATCGGCAAGGGCTTGCCGCCGGCGCCGCGCCGCCATTGCAGCCAGCCGATGACGCAGGTGACGATGAAAAACAGCTGCAGCATCACGTCGGCGTACAGGTTGACCTGGAAAAACAGCACGGCGAACAGCACGCAGCCGACCATGCCGATCCACCAGGAATGGATATTATTGCGTCCAGCCAGGATGATGGAGGCAGTCATCAGCACATTGGCGGCGATCTCGAGCGGGGGAGTCAAGCGGATTTCCTTTGCGGGGCAGTGGTGGCACCGCGCCACTATAGCCGATTTGCTCCCCTGCATCACGCGATGCAGTATCAGCCTGCCCGACGACGACGCACGATGCCACATAAAGCCAGGCCGGCCAGCAACATCGCGTACGTGGACGGTTCCGGTACGGCCGAGAGCGGGGCATAGGTGAGCGTCAGAACGGGATTGAGAATGCCCAGCTTGGCAGTCGATGGTGTCATCCAGGAATAGTAGCCGTCATCTCCCTCTCCCGGAAACCATTGTCCGCCACCTGGCGTCCCCGAAACCCAAGCATAGACCTCAAGCCAAATCTTAAACGTTTGCGGCAGCTGCTGCGTACTATTGTTCAGGGAAAACGGCACAGTGCCATTAAGATCTGTGAAAGTTAATACTTTTTGCGAATTATTGGCCAGGTCGGTGTCTTCGGCGTAGGTACCAAAATATGCCTGCGAATTGTTTGTCGCGGTGCCCCCCCAATACGAATAAGGCCAACTGTCGGGGTAATCAGGTGCCGGTATCAATTCGCCGCTGATCACGCCGCTATACTCAACGCTGATCACGCGATAGCCATCGCGCGCGCTGACATCGAAAAAATCGAGTGTCCCATTGCCAGCCGACCAAGGATTCGTATCCGTTAACGAATAGTTGAGTCCGGCGATATTTGTCAGGTCGAACTTGGCGACATTGTTGCTATCGGAGATCAACCTGAGGCCCTCGCCCCAAGTATCCTTAATCGTAAAACCTTGCGTTCCTATCGTGGTACCAGCAAATGCACTGGATGAGAGGAAAAAAGCCAGAACGGCAGCCAGAGCGGACAATTGATGTGCCATAGATTCCTCAAAGTGGCAGTTGCCAAAATTAGCAACTAAACAATTAAACCACTGTTTTTTAATATTATCAAATAGATATTTTAAAAGAGAAAATGCTGTCACCGGCCGATGCATCTTGCGCAGAGCCCTTGTGTCGGGTCCCTTTAAGTCCTCCGTACAGGGAAAAGTGGATGCCATGCTTGACTTCCCTAGCCATTCTGGCAAATTGAATATCAAGTTGAAACTCTATGGAAGCACCCGTATGCGCATGCGCCATCTCCTGTTTGCGGCAGTGCTCGGCGTATCGGCCCTGCCTGCCCAGGCCTGCCGCATGACAATGGCGCTCGAGCAATGGCCGCCGTACCTGTATCGCGACGCCCAAGGCAGCTATACGGGTCTGGACCTGGAATTGCTGCAGGCCATCTTCAAGGAAGCGCACTGCACCCTGGTCACCTTGCCGGAACTGCCCACGGCGCGGCGCCAGCTGCTGTTCCAGACAGGCGGACTGGACCTGATGCTGGCCGCGTCCGAAACGCCGGAACGCCAGTCCTACGCCCGCTTCTCCATCTCGTACCGCGATGAAGCCGTCGGCGTCTTCGGCAAGGCCGGCACGCCCGCCGCGCAGCGCCATGTCGGCAGCTTCGGCCAGCTGGCGCGCGGCAAGGCCACCCTGCTCGCGCCCAAGGTGGGCTGGTATGGCGCGCAGTACGCCGCGGCCCGTCCGGCGCTGGAAAAAGACGGCCGCCTGAATACCTTCGGCAGCTTCCGGCAAGGCATCCTCATGCTCGACGCGGGTCGCGCCGACCTGTTGCTGGGCGACGTGCTGGCCGTGCGCCACGAAGCGCGCCTGCAGGGCGTCGCCTTGACCGCCCTGCCCTTCCTCGCCCTGCGCGCGCCCGTGCACCTGATGCTCAATGCGCGCAGCACCAGCACGGCCGATCTGGCGCGCCTGAACGCCGCCATCACGCGCCTGGAGCAGCGCGGCGTGCTGGCGGCGATACGCGCCCGCTACGACGCGCCGTAAGGCGATCAGCCCTTGCTGGCCGCCTCGAGGATTTCCAGTTTGGTTTCACGGCCATTCTTTTGCACGCCCTGCGCCTTGTCGTAGCTTTCGATCAGGGCGCGGTACGGCGGCACGATGTGGTCCGTCATGATGGCGGCGAAATCCATCGCATCGGCGCGGTTCCAGGTGCTCATCACTTCAGCCAGCACGGCATACGTGTCGATCGGCACGGCGCCCGCTTGCGTGACGCGCGCCATGGTGATGTCGGTGGCCATCTTCGACCAGTTGCCCGAGGCATCGATGATGGCAAACACCTTGTAGCCGGCCGCCAGCGCGCTGATGGTGGGGAAGGCCATGCATACGCTGGTGAGCGTGCCGGCGATCAGCAGGGTCTTGCGGCCCGTCTTTTCGATGGCCTCGACCCAGGCAGGATTGTCCCAGGCGTTGATCTGGCCCGTGCGCGGGATGTAGACGGCGTCCGGGTTGAAATGGTGGATCTCCGGGATCAAGGGGCCGTTCGGGCCGTCGGGCACGGAAGCGGTGGTAAAGGTCGGCATATTGGCCAGGCGCGACAGCTTGGCCAGCGCCGTGACGTGGCCGCGCAGCACGTGCTGCTCGATGTCGCGCACCAGCTGGAACAAGCCGCTCTGGTGGTCGATCAGCAGCATGACGGCATCGTCGGGATCGATCATCGGTGGCAAACCTTGGAAGTTGGCGGGGGTGCTCATGGTGGTCTCCTGAAAAACCATGCCGCGGGATGCGGCATGGGTACTGCACAAATTAATGACACAAACTACGTCGCGATGCGGGCGAAGCGGCCGCTGTTGAAATCCTCGAACGCCTGCGCGATTTCCGCTTCGCTGTTCATGACGAAGGGGCCATGGCCGACGATGGGCTCGTCGATCGGCTCGCCGCTCAGCAGCAGCACCACGGCGTCGCTGTTCGCCTCGACGGTGATGCTGTCGCCGTCGCGCCCGAACAGCGCCATCTGCGCTTCGCGCACCACGCTCTCGCCATTGACCAGCACCGTGCCATGCAAAACGATCAGCGCCGTGCTCCAGCCGGCGTGCACCGGCAGCTCCGTCAGCGTGCCCTGGGCCAGGCGCACATCCCACACCTGCATCGGCGAGAACGTGCGGGCAGGGCCATGCCGGCCGTCGAAGTCGCCGGCGATCACACGCACGGAACCGGCGCCGTCGGGCAGCGCCACCGTGGGAATCGTGTCGCTGGTGATGGCCTGGTAGCCGGGCGCCGTCATCTTGTTTTTCGCCGGCAGGTTCACCCACAGCTGCACCATTTCCAGCGTGCCGCCCGACTGCGTGAAGGCAGGCGAGTGAAACTCTTCATGCAGGATGCCGGCGCCGGCCGTCATCCACTGCACGTCGCCGGGGCCGATCACGCCGCCCTGGCCCGTCGAATCGCGGTGCGCCACTTCGCCCTTGTAGACGATGGTCACCGTCTCGAAACCGCGGTGCGGGTGCGAGCCGACGCCGGGCGGACGCGTGCCGGGCGCGAATTCGGCGGGGCCGGCGTAGTCGAGCAGCAGGAAGGGGCTCAGCTGCTTGCCATGGCCGTTATACGAAAACATCGAGCGCACGGGAAAACCGTCGCCGACCCAGTGCTGGCGCGGTGCGCTGTAAATACCTGTGACTGTGTTCATCTCGATCTCCTGTTGGTTTGCATTACGATGGAAACAGAATACGCTTGCAACGATGAAGCCGGTAGACGGTAAAATTCGCCATCAGCGTTCCAAAAATAGAACGATCAAGGAGGCGGCATGCAGGATTTGAACGATTTGTATTACTTTGTGCAGGTGGTCGACCATGGCGGCTTCGCCCCGGCCGGGCGCGCGCTGGGCATACCGAAGTCCAAATTGAGCCGGCGCATCGCACTGCTCGAAGAGCGCCTGGGCGCGCGCCTGCTGCAGCGCACGACGCGGCATTTTTCCGTCACCGATGTGGGGCAGACGTTTTACGAGCATTGCAAGGCGATGCTGGTGGAAGCGGAGGCGGCGCAGGAAGCGATCGAACTGACGCGGGCCGCGCCGCGCGGCACGGTGCGCCTGTCCTGCCCCATCGCCCTGCTGCATTCCCTGGTCGCTCCCATGCTGGCCGGTTTCATGCGCGACCATCCGCAGGTGACCCTGCTGCTCGAAGCGAGCAACCGCCGCGTCGACCTGGTGGCCGAGGGCATCGACGTGGCCATCCGCGTGCGCCCGCCGCCGCTGCCCGACAGCGACCTGGTGCTGCGCGTGCTGGCCGAACGCAGCCAATGCATGGTGGGCAGCCCCCTGCTGTTCGCCGGCGCGCCGCTGCCGAAGGCGCCAGCCGACCTGGCGGACTGGCCCAGCCTGGCCCTGGGCATGCCGCAGCAGCACTACCAGTGGGATTTATATGGCCCCGATGGCGCGCGCGCCCAGCTGCGCCACGTGCCGCGCTTCGTCACGGGCGACATGCTGACCCTGCGCGACGCGGCCGTGGCCGGCGTGGGCCTGGTGCAGCTGCCGACCATGATGATCACCGAACAGGTGGCCAACGGCAGCCTGCTGCCGCTGATGGGACAATGGCGGCCGCAGCGCGAAATCATCCACGCCGTCTTCCCGTCGCGGCGCGGCCTGCTGCCGGCCGTGCGCGCGCTGATCGACTACCTGGCGCACAGCTTCGCCGCGCTGGAGGAAGAGTGACGGTTTTCGGGTACGATGGTGTACTTCCGAATCGCCTGGATACCGCATGCGTTTATTGATTCTGTCGGACCTGCACCATGAGCTATGGCGCGACGAAGCGCCGCAGGGCGACCTTGCGCTCAGCCGTCCCGACGCCGTGATCCTGGCCGGCGACATCGATACGGGTGCCCGCGCCGTCGCCTGGGCCGCCACCGCGTTTGCGGGCCTGCCCGTGCTGTACGTGCATGGCAACCACGAAGGCTATGGCCACCACCTCGACAAGGTGCGCCAGGAGCTGCGCGCGGCCTGCACCGCCACGCCGAACGTGCATTTTCTCGACGCCGATACCCACGTCTTCACCGACCCGGCAGGCAGCAAGGTGCGCTTCCTGGGCGCCACCCTGTGGACGGATTTCCGCCTGCTGGGCGACGACACGCGGCAAGCGGCCATGCGCGACGCGGAAGCCGTCATGAACGACTACAAGCGCATCCGCCTGGCCAGCATGGGCTTTCGCAAGCTGCGCGCGGCCGACACGGCGATGTTCCACGCGCAGCAAAAAGCCTGGCTGGCGCGCGAACTGGCGCAGCCCTTCGACGGCCGCACGGTGGTCATCAGCCACATGGCGCCGTCGCTGCGCTCGGTCGATGATGCGTATGGCAGCGAGGGCTGCTCGCCTGCCTATGCCTCGCGCCTGGACGATCTGGCCGCGCAGGCGGACCTGTGGGTGCATGGCCATATTCACGTCTCGCGCGACTACCGCATCGGCCCGTGCCGCGTCGTGGCCAACCCCTGCGGCTACAAGACGCGCAGCGGCACGCCGCAAAATCCCCAGTTCAACCCGAACTTCATCGTCGAACTGCCGTTGCGTTAATCCAGCGCGCTACTCCTCGGGCTTCAGGCGTCCCGCCAGCAGTTGCTGCAGCCGGTGCTTGCCGGCCCGGCGCGCCGCGCGCGGCGACGCTTCCGACTGATGCGCGCCGGCGCCGCCGCGCAGTTTGGCGGCCGCCACCAGCGGGTTGCGCGGCTTGGGCGGGATTTTCACTTTGATCTTCATGGCCACTCCTTTCAACCCTTGATGCAGACGACCTGGCGCAAGGTATGCACCACTTCCACCAGGTCGCTCTGATGCACCATGACGGCGTCGATATTTTTATAAGCGGCGGGGATCTCGTCGATCACGCCGCCATCCTTGCGGCACTCGATGCCGGCCGTCTGCTCGGCGAGGTCGAAGCGGTTGAAGCGGCGCTTCGCTTCGCTGCGGCTCATGCTGCGCCCCGCCCCGTGCGAGCAGGAACAGAACGATTCCGGCTTGCCCTTGCCGCGCACGATGAAGCTGCGCGCGCCCATGCTGCCGGGGATGATGCCCAGCTCGCCCTGCCGCGCCGAAATGGCGCCCTTGCGCGTCACATATAAATCCTCATTGCCATGCGTTTCGCGCGCGATGTAGTTGTGGTGGCAGTTGATGGCTTCCCCGTCGAGCCGAAACGGCGGAGCAAACTTCGCCAGCACGTCGAGCACGCGGCGCATCATTTCGCTGCGGTTGAGCAGCGCGTAATCCTGCGCCCAATCCACCGCTTCCACATAGTCGTCAAATACCGTGGAGCCCTCGCTCAGGTACGCCAGGTCCGCGTCCGGCAGCTGCAGCTGGTGGCGCCGCATGTCCTTCTGCGCGGCGGAGATAAAGTAACGGCCGATCACGTTGCCGATGCCGCGCGAACCCGAATGCAGCATGATCCACACCCGCTGCTCCTCGTCGAGGCAGATTTCAATGAAGTGATTGCCGCCCCCCAGGGTGCCGGCCTGGCAAATCCACGTGCGCTCGAACTGGCGCAGCATCTTGGCGATGCCCCGGTGACGCTCGACGATGTGCGCCAGGCGGTCGCCGAGCGGCCGCACGGCGCGCGCCTGGCGCGAGCCTTGCACGCGGCTCCATGCATGTTGTTCGAAGCCGACGGGCACTTCCGCTTCGATGGCGCTGCGCAGGCGCGCCAGGTTATCGGGCAGGTCGCTGGCCGTCAGGGTCGTGCGCACGGCGTTCATGCCGCAGCCGATGTCGACGCCAACGGCGGCCGGGATGATGGCAGCGCGCGTGGGAATCACGCTGCCGACGGTGGCGCCGATGCCGGCATGCACGTCGGGCATGGCCGCCACATGCGGATGGACGATGGGCAGGCTGGCAATATTGTGCAGCTGGCGCAGCGCCTGCGCGTCGATATCGTCGGTAAAGATATGCACGGGCACATGGGCGCCGCGCAGTGTCTGATGGATGGGCATAACGTCTTCCTTGGTATTGTCGTTATGCCGGGGTCGTCGAAAAGAAAAAAACCCCGGCGAGTTTCCTCACCGGGGTTTTGCAGGACACCGGCTCGGGATCGGCAATGTGCCGATGGCCCCGAGCGTCATGCACGGGGCTAGTGGTAGTACAACTTGCTGCCAGCCTGCTCGAACATGGGTTTCCTTTCTTTTGTCTGGTTAATCTGAACTGCGCTGAACTGCGGACGATGATTCTGCACCTTATGCTGCAGTGCGTCAACCGCTTTTCATGGCGAAGACGCCAACGTTGTTATTTTGTCGCGGCCGCTTTTTCCTTCGCGATGCGGGCATCGAGCTTGACTTCATTTTTGGCCGCGTAATTGCGGCACGCCTGCGCATCGATGAAAGGATTCGGCGTGACGCCTTCGAGCAATTGCGTCAGTTTCAGGTCGCCGCCCGAGTGGTCCGGGTGGGCCGAGATCAAAATGTCGCACGGCAGTTTGGCAAAGTCCTGCATGACGCGGCGGAAGGCCGGCGTCAGGTCCCCATGGCGGTCATCGCCCAGGTAGTGAAAATCGTCGGCCGCCACCGGCGTGAGGCTGGCGCCGAACACCACGTTCAGGCATTCCTGACGCTCGGCATCCTCGCACGAGACCCAGGTCCAGCTGGTGCTGCCCGGCGTATGGCCAGGCGTGTAGCGCGCCGTGACGGTCACCTCGCCCAGTTGCAGGGTTTCGCCATCGGCGATTTCGCGCACGTTTTCCACGGCCGGCATGGGGTCGATTTCGCCCGCCTGCGGATCCATGGCGAGCACCGAGCCCGCGCGCAGCGCCTGTGCACCGAGCGGGCTGGCGACCACCTGCGCGCCGCTGTCGCGGGCCAGGGCGGCGATGCCGCCCGAATGGTCGAAATGCGCTTCCGTATTCAGGATGAACTTGATGTCTTCCAGGCGAAAGCCCAGCTCGAGGATATGTTCCTTGATGGCGGCCACCGACTGCGGCAACGCGCCATCGATCAGGATCAAGCCGTCGCGCGTATCGATCAGCACCACGCTCAAGCCGCCCACGCCCACGTAATACGTGTCGCCGTGGATGCGTGCCGGCTGCTGCGGGCGGTTCCACTGCGCCGCATACGGCGAGGCGATCGGCTGCGTCAAGGGATCGACGGCGGGCGTGGCGGCATGCGCGGCAAATGGCAGCGCCAGGGCGGCCAGCGCGATGCTGAGCAGGGACTTGGGAAGGAAGAAAGGCGGCATGCGGCTCCAGTAATGAGTGTGCGGTAATCGATGCCAAAGAGTAACGTCGCTACCCTCGCGCGGTCAAGCAAGCCATCGTCCGGACTTGCGCTACGATAGAGGTCCATACACTTTCGTGCGCCCTGCCGCCCTATTGCCATGCGTTTGCTGATTCTGTCCGACCTGCACCTGGAAGTCTGGGGTGAAGACACGCCCGCCATCGACCTTGCCGCCAGCCGCCCCGACGTGGTGATCCTGGCCGGCGACATCGACACGGGCAGCAACGCCATCGCCTGGGCCGCGCGCACCTTCGGCGCCCTGCCCGTGCTGTACGTGCATGGCAATCACGAGGGGTATGGCCACCAGCTCGAACGCATGCAGGACGCCGTGCGCGACGCCTGCACCAGCGCCAATGCGCAGGGCGCCAACATCCGCCTGCTCGACGGCGACGCCGTGACGCTCGATGGCGTGCGCTTCCTCGGCGTCACGCTGTGGACGGATTTTCTGCTGTTCGGCGCCGAGCGCCGGGATGAAGCCTTGAGCGCGGCGCAAAGCTACATGCCCGACTACAAGCGCATCAGCACGGGCGGCGACACGCCGCGCCTGCTGTGCGCCAGCGACACGGCGCAGCTGCACGCGCAGCACCGCTCGTGGCTCGAGCAGCAGCTGGCGCAACCATTCGAGGGCAAGACGGTCGTCATCACGCACATGGCACCGTCGATGCTGTCGGTGGAAGAGCAATACGCGACAAACCTGGGCTCGCCCGCTTTCGCCTCGCAACTGGACGAGCTGGTAACCCAGGCCGACCTGTGGGTGCATGGCCACATGCACGCCTCGCTCGACTACCGCGTGCAAGGCTGCCGCGTCGTCTGCAATCCCTGCGGCTACAAGCGGCCCGACGGCACGCCGGAAAACGATCGCTACGATTCCGGCTTTATCGTCGATCTCGCCGGCACGGTTTAATTTTTCAGATAGCGCAGCTGCACCACGCCGCTGGGCAGCTGGCGCGTGTGGTCCAGGCGCCAGTCGCTGCGCGGCAAGCAATCCTCGAACAGGCGCACGCCCTTGCCCAGCACCACGGGCAGCACGGACAAGGTCAGGCTGTCGACGACGCCCTCGCGCAAGCCGGCGCGGATGACGGCGCCGCCATCGAGATACACGTGGCGGCAGCCGTCTTCGGCCAGCCCCTCCAGTACTTCACGCACGCTGCCCTCGCGGCGCTGCTCGCCATGGCGCGGCGCGAAGTCGCGGTGGCTCAATACCACCACGCGCTTGCCCGCATACGGCCACGGCTCGAATCCCAGCACGGCGTCATACGTGGTGCGGCCGATCAGCAAGGTATCGACCTGCTCCATCAAGGCAGTGTAGCCGGTGGCGTCGGGCGAGTCGGGCGCCAGCTCGGCCAGCCAGGACAGGTCGCCGTTTTCTCCGGCGATGCAGCCGTCGATGCTGATGCCGAGAAATACGCTGACAACAGGCTTTTTCATGGATGTTCCTTCAATTAATTCTACGGTGTAGAATTATGCCCATGAAAACCCCAAAACTTCAAGACCTGGAATCTCCCGTGCGCCGTGCCGGACGTCCGCGCCGCGTGGCGCCCGCGCTGGACAGCACCGCCATCCTGCAAGCGGCCTTGACCCTGCTGGAAGAGCAAGGCGAAGCGTTTTCCATGCGCGCGCTGGCGCAGCGGCTGGGCGTCGATGCCATGGCCCTGTATCACTACTATGCGGGAAAAGAGGAGTTATTACTGGCCCTGATGGCGCAGCGTTTTGCCGCGCTCGATCCGCGCCAGCCGCCGTTTACGCAACGCCAGGGGCCGCAGCGCCGCCTGCTCGCGCTGTGCGCGCTGTACCTGGAACTGGTCAGCGCCACACCGTATTTCGTGCGCCTGATGGCACGCGGACTCGTGACGCAAGCCGATGTGGCTGAGCGCTTTACGGCGCTGTTCGAGCTGGCCGTGGAGGCCCTCGATCTGGATAAAAAAACCCGGCTGCGCGGGCGCGACGCGCTCGTCGATTTCCTGCATGGCTATGCACTGGCGGGCAGGCCCGCCAGCGAGACGGCCTGGCATGCGTCCGTCGGCCTGATCCTGGCGGGCATGGCCGCCGGACGCAGCGGTGGATGACGCCCGGCGGCCGGCCGTACTAGCGGGGCATCAAGCCAGCAGCTTGAGCAGCGCCTGGGCGGCCACTTCCGACGAGGCCGGGTTCTGGCCCGTGACCAGCAAGCCATCGGTGACGGCGTACGGCTGCCAGTCGCCCAGCTTCGAGTAAACGCCGCCGTTTTGCTTGAGCATGTCCTCGACGAGGAAAGGCACGATGGCCGTCAAGCCGACGGCGTCTTCCTCGGTATTCGTAAAGCCCGTCACCTGCTTGCCGCGCACCAGCGGCGACCCGTCGGCCGCCTTCACGTGGCGCAGCACGCCAGGCGCGTGGCAGACGGCGGCGACGGGCTTGCCGGCGGCGATCATCTGCTCGATCAGCGCGATCGAGTGCGGGTCTTCAGCCAGGTCCCACAGCGGGCCATGGCCGCCCGGGTAGAACACGGCGTCAAAGTCGGCCGCCTTCACCTCGGCCAGCTTGCCCGTGTTGGCCAGCACGGCTTGCGCAGCGGCGTCCTGCTTGAAGCGGCGCGTGGCGTCCGTTTGCGAATCGGGCTCGTCGCTTTTCGGGTCCAGCGGCGGCTGGCCGCCGTTGGGCGAAACCACCGTCAGCTGCGCGCCCGCTTCCTGCAAGGCATAGTAGGGCGCGGCGAATTCTTCCAGCCAGAAGCCGGTTTTCTTGCCCGTGTCGCCCAGTTGATCGTGCGAGGTCAGTACCATCAGGATGTTCATGTTGTTTCCTTTTATGTCAGGGTTACAGTGCTGCTTCGAGGATACGGCGGCTACGCGCGAGGTCGATATCGCGGTGTTCGCCGAGGGAGGTCATGCCATGTGCTTCCAGTTGCGTCAAAACCGCTTCCACCGCTTCCTGGCCCAGCTGATAGGCCGACAAACGGGTCGGAATGCCCAGCCCTTCAAAGAAGGCGCGGGTGCGGGCGATGGCGGCGGCGATGCGCTCGTCGTCGCTGCCCTGCGTGATGTTCCAGACACGTTCGCCATATTGCAGCAATTTGCCGCGTTTCTGCTCGCGCTGCACGTCCAGCAGTGCGGGCAGCACCAGGGCCAGGGTGCGCGCATGGTCGATGTCGTACAGGGCCGTCAGTTCGTGGCCGATCATGTGGGTGGCCCAGTCCTGCGGCACGCCGGCGCCGATCAGGCCATTCAGGGCCAGGGTGGCCGTCCACATCAGGTTGGCGCGCGTGGCGTAATCGTCGGGTGAGGCGACCGCCTGCGGCGCGATCTCAACCAGGGTCTGCAGCAAGCCTTCGGCAAAGCGGTCCTGCACCTTCGCCTGCACCGGATAGGTCAGATACTGTTCCGTGGTGTGGACGAAGGCGTCGACCAGGCCATTGGCTACCTGCGTGGCCGGCAAGGTAAACGTTTTGCCGGGGTCGAGCACGGAAAACTGCGGGTACAGCAGCGGGTTGCGAAAACTCAGCTTGGCATGCGTGGCTTTTTTCGTCACCACGCCGCCGCTGTTCATTTCCGACCCGGTGGCCGGCAAGGTCAGCACCGTGCCGAACGGCAGGGCGCGCTGCACGTTGGCGCCGCCGCGCTCGGCGATTTCCCACGGCTCGCCGTCATACAGGGCGGCCGCGGCGACGAACTTGGTGCCGTCGATCACGGAGCCGCCGCCGACGGCCAGCAGGAAGTCCAGCTTCTCGCTGCGCACCTGTGCCACGGCGCGCATCAGGGTTTCATAGCTGGGATTGGGTTCGATGCCGCTAAACTCCTGCACCGTGCGCTGGCCCAGCGCAAGAGCAGTGCGCACTTCGGCCAGGGTGCCCGTCTTTTCCGCGCTGGCGCCGCCGTACAAGATCAGCACGCGCGCATCGTGCGGCACCAGGGTGGACAATTTGGCGACGGTATCAAGACCGAAGACGATACGGGTCGGGTTGTGGAATTCAAAATTCTTCATGCTGCTCCTTTATTATTAGACTGGTCGTCTAGAATGCGGTTCAAAAAACGCGGACGTCTGTCATCCGCGTACCTGGCGCCCTTATTGATCCGGCGGCAGCTGCAGCATGGCCAGGGTCGCCCGCCAGGCCGTTTGCAAGGCGCTGGCGTCGCGCCGCAGCTTGGTCAACATGGCCGCGCCCAGCCACAGCTGGTACAAGGTGGCGGCCATCTGCGCCGGGTCGGCCACCGATGGCAGCGTATCGTCCACCCTGCCCCGCGCGATGGCCAGGGCCAGCCTGGCGATGATGCGGTCGGTGCCGCCAAGCAGCGCCACGCGCATCGGTTCCGACATGTCCGCCACTTCGCTGCTGAGCTTGACCACCAGGCAACGGCAGTCGCAGCCGCTGCCATCGAGGCTGTCGCTGGTCCAGCTGGCCCAATACGCCATCAGCGACTGCGCCGCGTTCCGGCCGGGCTGGCCCAGCACGCGCTCCATTTCGTCCAGGTAGCGCGTTACGTAGTCTTCCAGCATCGCTACACCAAACAATTCCTTGGACTTGAAGTAATGGTAGAACGAACCCTTGGGCACATCGGCGGCCGATAAAATCTCGTTCAGCCCCACGCCGGCAAAACCCTTGCGCGTGATGATGGCCTTGCCCTGGTCGATAATGTGCTGGCGCACGTCGGTGTATTCAGCTTTCATGCGGGGCATTGTAGCACAATTAGACCAGTCGTCTAGATCCGTCTATTTCAATTCAGCGACGGCGAACTACGCGCGCTTGTCACGCATGGCGTCTTCACCAGGATTCTCGCGCAGATCGATGGCGCCATGGTCCTGGGCACGCCATTCGCGGCGCAATTGCGCCATCCTGTTGAAGGCGGCCCTCGCCAATTTCCACCAGGCGAATGGACGCGGATCGGCCAGCATGCTGAGCGCCCTGGAATAATCGAGCGTCAACCCGGGCGTCCACGCCATCGTCACGGCACGCTTGCGGATCTGGGCGGCTACCCACAACTCCGGCGTCGCCAGGATGCGGAAAAACACTCTCCAGCCTGCGCGATCCCCATACAGGCGGCCAACGGCGCCGTCGATCGCCGCCTCCAATGCCCGGGCAACAGTACTGGAACAATTACGATGCGTGAGATTGTAAGTCTCGTCGCAGCGATACTGTCGCCAGAAAGCCTGCAGCTGGCGCGGGTCGTAATTCCGGATACGGACCTGAACGGTGGACGGGCACCATGCCTTGAATTCTGTCGCATAATCCGGCTGGAATACGCCCGGCACGTCATTCTCCCGGGTGGCGCGCAGCAGGCGCCCGAAATCGTCCGGCGAACGGTCGATCTCTGTGCGCGGATAGAGGCTGATATAAATACCTTCAGGCGATTCCAATGCCGCATGCCCGGTAGAGATCACGCCGTTGACATCGACTGCGGCGATATAGCGATCGACAATCGGATAATGTTGGGTCGGCGACCTGGCTGAACCGGCAGGCGTCCAGACATGCACCGTCAGCGCCTGTTCATGCTCCGCTGGAGGACCGTCCCACTCCACTTGGGTATATGCAGAAGCAAGGTGTTCATCCGGCTGGACTGCGGAATGCGCCGATTCCGACAGGGCCGGATTACCGCTCATGCGACGAACACGGGTTGCCAGCCCCATCAAATTGGCGCCGCCAAACATCAGAAACAGGCCCAGGCAATACGGTAGTGTTCCAACATAATGCGTCGGATATGGCTGATAAAAGAAGATTGCCAGCGCAATCTCGGCCAGGCCCCAGGAAAACGCCACGCGCCAGCGCCGATAGCGGACCATGTAGGCAGAGACGCACTGTATCAGTCCGTCGGCGAGAAAAAGCGTTCCAAAAATCATCGATAACAGGAAATTGCCATGGTGGTGACCGGCGAAGATCAGCATCGCCGCCAGCACCACGGCGCAGCCTTTCACGTAGCGCAAGATGCGCTGTCCGCCGACGCCAGTCCATGCCACAGCCAGCGTTGCCAGACCTTCGACCAGGAACAGGTAAGCAAAAAAATTGATCGGGAAGTACATCGCATTGTCGAGCGCGTCAATAAAGATGACCAGGCCTGCGAGCAGCCATATCAATCCGATCAGCAGGATACTGCGCCAGCGCTTGCGTAGATATTCAACGCCCAATAACAGCAACACCAATCGAATCATGAATGCTCCTCCTGTTTTACCTGCAGCAGCAATACCCGGACAATACGCGTCAACTGGTCGTCATGGCCGTGAAAATACATGACGATGAACTTTCACATCATTTGAGAATGGAAACTATCGCAATCCATGCATTAGCATAAAACATGAAATTCATCAGGAAAGTATCATAAAAGATAAAAATGTCAGGTTTGCTTGTCGGCAGCCGTAGCCGCACCAAGCAATCGTTATTGGACCCTGTTTTCAATCAGGCTCGCCGCGACGTCAAGACCAGCCCCCGTTGCAGGGGCGCAGCTGAGAAACTTCTTTTATATTCAATGAGTTGCGGTAGCGGCTGTAAACGTGGTCGTTTTCGCGCTGACCGGCCACCGCATTCTCATCGTCGATCGTCATTTCCGCATCAGATGGTGAAGGTCCGACGCGATGTCAGACCCTGCCTTAGGCGAACTTCTTGAAATCCGGCTTCCTCTTTTCAAAGAAGGCCGTAAACGCTTCCTTCGCCTCGGCGCCGCCCAGCATGGCGCTGAACAGTTTGTTTTCCTCGGCGATGGCCGCCTTCATCGGTTCCATGCGGCTTTGCTTCATCAGGCGCTTGGTGGCGCGGATCGAGGCCGCCGGCAGGGCCACCAGCTTGGCCGCCTGGCCTTGCGCGAAGGTCATCAAGTCATACAGGGGCACGACCTTCGACACCAGGCCCATTTCCAGCGCTTCGCTGGCCGGGAACGATTCGCCCAGCATCAATTTTTCCGCTGCGCGCGGGTAGCCGGCCAATTGGGTGAGCAGCAGGCTGGAGCCGAATTCCGGGCACAGGCCCAGCTGCGTGAACGGCATCGAGAAGCTGGCGTTGTCTGCCGCGTAGACGAGATCGCAGTGCATCAGCAAGGTCGTGCCGATGCCGATGGCCGGGCCGGACACGGCCGCCACCACGGGCTTGCTGCTGCCGTACAGGGCGCGCATGAACTGGAACACGGGACGGTCATGGTCGAGCGAGCCATCCTTCGGACGCGCCGTCTTCATGAAGTCATCGAGGTCGTTGCCGGCCGTGAAAATCTCGCGCTTGCCGCAGATCAGGATGGCGCGTACGGCGTCGTCCGTCTCTGCCGCCACCAGCGCGTCGGCCAGGGTCTGGTACATGGCGCCCGTGATCGCATTCTTGCGTTCCAGGCGGTTGAATTCCAGGGTCAGAATGCCCTCGCTCTTGCTGCACAAAATATCCATGTCGTCTCCAAAAAGATAAAGGGCGCCGGGGTAATCCCGCAGCGCCCTGTTTTATTGCTTTAGCCCGTCGAACTTAGACGCGTTCAAAAATTCCGGCGGCGCCCATGCCTGCGCCCACGCACATCGTCACCATGCCGTACTTCTGCTTGGTGCGCTGCAGCGCGTGAATCACGGTCGCGGCGCGGATGGCACCGGTGGCGCCCAGAGGGTGGCCCAGGGCGATCGCGCCGCCCATCGGGTTCACCTTCGATGGATCCAGGCCCAGGTCACCGATGACGGCCAATGCCTGTGCGGCAAACGCTTCGTTCAGCTCGATCCAGTCCAGCTGGTCTTGCGTGATGCCGGCGGCGGCGCACGCTGCTGGAATGGCAAATTTCGGACCGATGCCCATGATTTCCGGCGGCACGCCGCGCACGGCGAACGAGGAGAATTTCGCCAGCGGGGTCAGGTTATGCTCCCGCAAAATCTTCTCGCTGACGATCAGCAGCGCGCCGGCGCCGTCGGACATCTGCGAGCTGTTGGCGGCCGTGACGGTGCCCTTGGCGGCGAACACTGGTTTCAGTTTTGCCAGCGACTCCATCGACGAATCGGCGCGTGCGCCTTCGTCAGTGTCGACGGTGCGGCGCGATACGTCCACCTGGCCCGTAGCCAGGTTCGGCGTGCGCGTGATGATTTCCACGGGCGTCGTTTCCGCCTTGAAGAAACCGGCTTGCTGCGCGGCGATGGCGCGGCGGTGCGATTCGACGGAGAACGCGTCCTGCTGTTCGCGCGACACTTTCCATTGCTGCGCCACTTTCTCGGCCGTCAGGCCCATGCCGTAGGCCATGCCGATGTTCTCGTCGCTGAACATGTCCAGGTTCATCGATGGATGGTGGCCCATCATCGGCACCATCGACATCGATTCGATGCCGCCGGCGATCATCACGTCGGCTTCGCCCACGCGGATGCGGTCGGCCGCCATGGCGATGGCCGTGATGCCCGAGGCGCAGTAGCGGTTGACGGTGACGCCACCGACGGTTTTCGGCAAGCCGGCCAGCAGCACCGAATTACGCGCGATATTGAAGCCCTGCTCCGCTTCCGGGAACGAGCAGCCGATGATGGCGTCGGTGATCAATGCAGGGTCCAGGCCAGGCGCTTGCGCCAGGGCCGATTGCAGCACGCGCACCAGCAGGTCGTCCGGGCGGGTGTTTCTGAACATGCCGCGCGGCGCCTTGCCGATCGGGGTACGGGTTGCAGAGACGATGTAGGCGTCTTGAAGTTGTTTGCTCATTTTGTTCTTTCAAAGATGTTGAACGAGGTTCGTGTTCTGTCGAATGTCCGGGGTAGTCAGGTTGCCGCTTAGCGCTTCTGCGACAGATACCAGTCCACCGTCACCTGTGCCGCCAGCGTGCCTTCGGTATCGAAAATATCGACTGCCACGGGAAACGCCACCTTGCCGTCCTGCGCCAGCTGCGCCTTCAGTGCGGCCAGGTCGCCCGGCACGCGGCCTTCGGCGCGCGTCGCGCCCCGGGCCACCTTCTGGTACTGAATGCGCGACTCCTTGGCCACCGGGCGCAAGCCCAGTATCAGCTCGGCGAAGCCGCCAGCCATGGCCGCGCCGGAAGCCGTTTCGGCCAGGGTAAACAAGGCGCCCGCATGCTGCGTGCCCAGGTGATTATGTAGTTTGGGATCGTCCGGCAGCGACACCTTCGAGGTGCCGGCGCCGATCTCGTCGATGCTGATCCCCAGCAGCCGCACGAAGGGCAAGGTGTCCATCATCTGTTGTTTGATACGGTCATACACCATGCTTGGCCTCACGCGCAGCAGTACTTTAAATACGAGGGACAGGATCGTCATCGACGTTGTGCTTAGTTGCGTACCGGCTTACCGGTCTGCATCATGCCCATGATCCGTTCCTGGGTTTTCGGATGGTTCAACAGCTCCAGGAATGCCTTGCGTTCCATATCCAGCAGCCACTGTTCGCTGACGAAACTGCCCTGGTCCACGTCGCCGCCCGATACGATCTCGGCGATCATCTCGCCCAGCTTGAAATCGTGCGCCGAAATGAAGCCGCCGTCGCGCATGTTGACCAGCTGCGCCTTGATGGTGCCCCAGCCGTAACGGCCCGTGACCTGGATCAGCGAAGGAAGCGCCGGACGGAAGCCCGCGTCGAACATGGCGCGCGCTTCGACCTTGGCCACGTGCAGCAGCTCGTAGGCGTTGAACACGATTACGTCGTCTTCCTTCAGGTAGCCCATCTTCTTCGCTTCCAGCGCCGATTTCGACACGTTGGCGGTGGCCGCATTGGTAAAGCCCGTTTTCAGGAATTGCAGGATGTCGTTACCCTTGGCTTCCTTGTAGGCGCGCTGCGCCGCTTCCTTCAAGCCGCCGCCGGCAGGAATCAGGCCCACGCCCACTTCCACCAGGCCGATATACGACTCGATCGAGGCCACGCGCTTCGATGCATGCAGCGCCAGTTCGCAACCGCCGCCCAGTGCCAGGCCAGCGACCGCGGCGATCACCGGCACGTTCGCGTACTTCAGCGACATGAAGGTGTTCTGCAGTTCGGCGATGATCGGATCGACGGCTTTCACGCCGCCTTGCATGAAGGCCGGCAGGGCCGATTGCAGGTCGGCGCCGGCCGAGAAGGCGCCGCCTTCGGCTGCGTCCGCGTGCCAGATCACCAGGCCCTTGAAGTTCTTTTCCGCTTCGGCCAGGGCCAGTTTCAGGCCATTGATGACGCCTTCGCCGATCACGTGCATCTTCGTCTTGAACGAGATGATCAGGACGTCGTCGCCCGTATGCCAGACGCGCACGGATTCGTCTTCGAAGACGGTGGTGCCGGCGGTCTTGCCGTCGACGGCGCCGCTGCCCAGGACTGGCGCGCGGAACTGCTGGCGGTCGTAGACGGACAGGTTAGAGCGTGGCACGAAGCTGTTCGACACGGCGGAGTACGAACCTTCCGGCGTGTGCACGCCGCCTTTTTCAGCGACCGGGCCTTCGAAGACCCAGGCAGGCAAAGGCGCGTTGCACAGCGCGTGGCCGGCGTCGATGTCTTCCTTGACCCAGTTGGCCACTTGCAGCCAGTTCGATGCCTGCCACGTTTCAAACGGGCCCACGTTCCAGCCGAAGCCCCAGCGCATGGCGAAGTCGATGTCGCGCGCGTTGTCGGCCACGGTGTCCAGATGGATGGCGATGTAGTGGAAGGCGTCGCGGAAGATCGCCCACAGGAACTGGCCTTGCGGATTCGTCGATTCGCGCAGCGCCTTCATCTTCTTGACCGGATCCTTTTCCTTCAGGATGCGGGCGATGATGTCGGCGGCCTTGGCGCCGCCGGCCACGTATTCACCGGTGGCGAAGTCGAGGCGTTGGATTTCCTTGCCGACCTTCTTGTAGAAGCCCGCGCCGCTCTTCTGGCCCAGCGCGCCCTTTTCCACCAGCTGCGCCAGCACGGCCGGCGTCTTGTAGACGGCGGCGAACGGATCGTTCGGCAGGTAGTCCTGCATGGTCTTGATCACATGGCCCATGGTGTCCAGGCCGACCACGTCCGCCGTGCGGAAGGTGCCCGACTTGGCGCGGCCCAGTTTGGAACCGGTCAGGTCATCGACGACGTCCACGGACAGGCCGAATTTTTCCGCTTCATGCACGATGGCCAGGATGCCGAACACGCCCACGCGGTTGGCGATGAAGTTCGGCGTATCCTTGGCGCGGACCACGCCCTTGCCCAGGGTGGTGGTCAAAAAGCCTTCCAGCTGGTCGGCGATTTCAGGCTTGGTGAACGCGGTCGGGATGATCTCGACCAGGTGCATATAGCGCGGCGGATTGAAGAAGTGCACGCCGCAGTAGCGCGATTTCAGGTCGGCGTCGAAGCCTTCGGCCAGCTTGGTGATCGACAGGCCCGAGGTGTTCGAGGCGAAGATCGCGTTCGGGCCGATGTGCGGGGCCACCTTCTGGTACAGGTCGTGTTTCCAGTCCATGCGCTCGGCGATGGCTTCGATGATCAGGTCGCAACCGGCCAGCAGGTCCAGGTTGTCTTCGTAGTTGGCCACCTGGATCAGCGCGGCGTCATCCTTGTTGCCCAGCGGGGCAGGCGACAGCTTTTTCAGGTTCTCGATGGCGCGCAGCACGATGCCATTCTTTGGACCTTCCTTGGCCGGCAGGTCGAACAGCACGACCGGCACTTTCGCGTTGATGCAATGGGCGGCGATCTGCGCGCCCATCACGCCGGCGCCGAGGACGGCTACTTTTTTAACGATGAAATTGGTCATATTTTCCTCAAGTCTTAGAACAGGTCTGCGTCGAGTGCCATCAGGTTGGCCGAACCGGAACGCGCCTGACGGATCAGGGTTGCCGTCTCAGGCTGCAAGCGGGCGAAGTAGAAACGTGCGGTAGCCAGTTTGGCGGTGTAGAACTTGTCGCCGCTGGATTCTTTTTCGAGGGCGATCTTGGCCATCTGCGCGAACAGGTAGCTGTAGATCATGTGGCCGACGACGCGCAGGTAAGGCACGCATGCCGCGCCCACTTCGTCAGGGTTCTGGAAGGCCTTCATGCCGATTTCCATGGTCAGCTTGGTGACTTTGTCGCCCAGGTCGCCCAGTGGCGTGACGAATTCGCTCATCGCTTCATCGGTGCCGTTGTCTTCGACGAAAGCCTTGATCTTTTCGCCGAACTTGCGCAGCTTGGCGCCGTTGTCGCCGAGGATCTTGCGGCCCAACAGGTCCAGCGACTGGATCGTGTTCGTGCCTTCGTAGATCATGTTGATGCGCGCGTCGCGCACATACTGTTCCATGCCCCATTCCGAGATGTAGCCGTGGCCGCCGAACACTTGCATCGCGTCCGAGGTGGCGATCCAGGCGTTGTCGGTAATGAAGGCCTTGATAACAGGGGTCAGCAGCGCCACTTCGTCGGCCGCTTCCTTGCGCACGTCGGCGTCCGGGTGGTGCAGTTCGCGGTCGATCTGCAGCGCCACGTACGAGGTGAAAGCGCGCGCGCCTTCCGCGTAGGCTTTACCCGTCAGCAGCATGCGGCGCACGTCAGGATGCACGATGATGCGGTCGGCCGGCAGTTCCGGGTTCTTGATGCCGGACAGCGAACGCATTTGCGTGCGGTCCTTGGCGTAGATCAGCGCGTTCTGGTAGGCGATTTCCGTCAGGCCCAGCGACTGCATGCCCACGCCCAGACGGGCCGCGTTCATGAAGACGAACATGGCGTTGAGACCCTTGTTCGGCTGGCCGATGATCCAGCCTTTCGCGCCGTCCAGGTTCATCTGGCAGGTCGAATTGCCGTGGATGCCCATTTTTTCTTCGATGGCGCCGCAGGTGATCGGGTTGCGTTCGCCGACCGTGCCATCCGCGTTCGGCAGGAATTTCGGCACCAGGAACAGCGAGATGCCTTTCGAGCCTTCCGGCGCATCCGGCACGCGGGCCAGCACCAGGTGCAGGATGTTTTCCGCCATGTCGTGCTCGCCGGCCGAGATGAAGATCTTGTTGCCGGTGATGGTCCAGGAACCGTCCGCCTCAGGCAGCGCTTTCGAGCGCAGCAGGCCCAGGTCGGTGCCGCAATGCGGTTCGGTCAGGCACATGGTGCCCGTCCATTCGCCCGACACCAGCTTCGGCAGGTAGACTTCCTTCTGGTGGTCGGTGCCGTGTTCCTTCAGGCACTCGTAGGCGCCGTGCGACAGGCCCGGGTACATGGACCAGGCCTGGTTCGACGAGTTCAGCATTTCATAGAACGAATTGTTCAGCACGACAGGCAAGCCCTGGCCGCCGTATTCCGGATCGCAAGCCAGTGCCGCCCAGCCGCCTTCGACGTACTGCTTGTAGGCTTCTTTAAAACCTTTAGGCGTGGTCACGCTTTTCGTGACGGGGTCGTGGTGGCAGCCCTCGCGGTCGCCGGAATGGTTCAGCGGGAACAGTACTTCGGAGGTGAATTTGCCGCCCTCTTCCAGCACCTGGTTGATGATGTCGGCGTCGACGTCGGCGTACGACGGCATTTGCTTCAGTTCTTCTTCCACTTGCAGGAATTCATGCAGGACGAATTGCATATCCCGGATTGGCGCGACGTATTGACCCATAATTTTCTCCTGAAGGCGATTAGCTAAAGTGTTGTACTTGTAAGTGCGTGTGCGTTGTTGCGGATACTGCCTGACGGCTTATTTGCTTGTGACGGAATTCTGGTACGACGCCAGCAGGCGGATAAAGCCCGCTTGCGCCCGTTCGATGCTGCCCGGCACGCGCAGGAAGCGCGCGTCGTGATGCAGGGCCAGGATCAGGCCATACATCTCGTACACCAGCTGCTGGGCGTCCGTATCCGCTTTCAGGTCGCCCGTGGCGATCGATTGCTCGACACAGCGCAGCAGCGCGCCCTGCCAGGCCCGCACCATGGCCACCAGGGCCTCGCGGATGGGACCGGGACGGTCGTCATACTCGACGGCGCCACTGATATAGATGCAGCCGGAAGCGATTTCCACGCTGACCCGCTTGACCCAGCGCGCAAACATCGATTGCAGGCGCTGGATGCCGCGTGGTTCTTTCATGCTGGGGAAAAAGACTTCTTGCTCGAAACGATAGTGATAAAGCTTCAGCACTTCCATCTGCAAGTCCTCGCGCGAGCCGAAGTGGGCAAATACGCCCGACTTGCTCATGTTCATTTTGTCCGCAAGCAGCCCAATCGTCAGGCCTTCCAGGCCGTCGCGGCTGGACAGGTCCAGCGCCACGTCGAGGATGGCTGCACGGGTCAGCTCGCCCTTGCGCATGAATTTGACTGAAGTATTCAAGATGTCCGTTCTAAAAGTGATGTTGCCGATTTGGCGGACTGAAGCGAGGGTAAAAAAAAGCACGCTTCGAAAAAATCCGAACGCTCGTACTATTATCCACTACCACGTAAAAGTCAAACGGGAACTTTAGAGCCGGCGTTCTATTGGTGCAGCGCAGCATTTTCTGACTGCGTGTTTGTATCGGTTTCAGACGGCAAAAGCGCCGTGCGCCCTTGCCTTGCAGCAACAATCGCGCCTCAGTCGAGGCCGCCAGCCTTGCTCAATTGCCGGCGGTCGCGCTTGGTCGGCCGCCCCTTGATGGTGGTGCCCGGTTCGCGGAACAGCTTGCGCTCCTCGGCCAGCTGCTCGCGGCGGGCGATGCTGGCCGGCGTTTCTTCATACAGCAGGCGCGCCACGGGTGCCGCGCCGCGCTTGTCGGACAGGCCCAGCACGGTCACTTCCCACGTCTCCGCACCATTGTCGATGGCCAGCTCGTCGCCCACGCGCAGGCTGCGCGCCGGTTTCACGCGCTCGCCGCCCACTTTGACCTTGCCCGTGTCGACGGCTTCGCTGGCCAGCGAGCGCGTCTTGAAGAAGCGCGCCGCCCACAGCCATTTGTCCAGCCTGACCGTTGTCATCTCGTTCATGCGTACTTGCCTACTGAAAAAATGCGCATCACCAGCCGGTACACGAGGAAGGCGGCTTCGTAACCGATGCGCCGGAAACGGCCGATGTGCTTGAAATCATCCTGGTGAATCACGATGCCGTCGGCCACGCCTTGCTCGATATGCTGGCGCAGGCTTTGCGCGAAGGCCACGTCCTTGATCACCACGTTCGCTTCCTGGTTCAAAAACAGGCTCAGCGCGTCAATATTGCTCGAACCCACCGTCGCCCAGTCGTCGTCGACGACGGCGACCTTGGCGTGCAGCTGCGTCTTGCGGTATTCGACGATTTTCACGCCGGCAGCTAGCAGTTTCGGGTAAAACGAGTGCGCCACAGCATCTTGCATGCGGAATTCGCCCACGCCGATCAGCAGTACCACGTCGACGCCCCGCTGGGCCGCCTGGGCCAGGGCGTGGCGCAGCTTGTGACCGGGCGCGAAATACGGGTTGGCCAGCATCACGCTTTTCCTCGCCTGGCCCAGCGCCTGCAGGTAGGCGCGCTGGATGGTGCGGCGGTTGCGCAGGTTGTCGCGCACGACAAAACCGGCCACGACGGGGTTTTTCGCCAGCTCCTTGCTGACGACGCGCATCTTGCGGTACAGCTTGATACGCCGCACCAGGTTCATCTTGCCCAGACGCGCCCACTGCGCCTGCACCTCTTCATGGATAGCGTCCACCAGCGGACCCTTCACCTGCACGGCGAAATCCCAGCGCGGCGCTTCCAGGCTGATGCTGTGATCGTAGTCGCAAAACATGTCGTCGTTGATATTGATGCCGCCCACCAGGGCGATCTCGCCATCGGCGACGCAGATCTTGCGGTGCGTTCGCGTGATGCCGCGCCGGAACCAGGGATTGAAGATGCGGTGGTGCACGCCGGCCGCTTCCAGCTGCGCATGCATGGCCTTGACGCGGCGGTTGCCCGTGCCGAACCAGTCCGTGATCATGCACACCAGCACGCCGCGCGCGGCCGCCCGTTTCAGGGCGTCGAGCACCAGGGTGCCCGTGGCGTCATCGGCAAAGATATAGGTTTCGAAATAGACTTCCGAGCGTGCGCCGTCAATGGCCGCTATGAGCGCGGGAAAGTAATCGGTGCCGCAATACAGCAGCTTGATGTCGTTGTGGGCGATGAAATTGACTGTGCGCATGCCGGCAGTCTACGCGAGTTTCAAAGCAGCAACTATCGGCGCGTGGTCCGACAATTTTGCCCACAGGGTGCCATGCATCACTTGTGCACCTTCCACGTGGAAACCGCGCACATAGATGCGGTCCAGGCGGAACCACGGCAAGGCGGCGGGAAAGGTGCGTGCCGGTACGGGGACGGGTGTTTTCGTCTGGCGCCGCGCCAGGGTGCGCACGAGGTCACCCAGGGCCGAGTTCGATGCACGCTGGTCAAACACTTCCACCACGCCCAGCGCATTGCGCAGCTTGTCGCTGAGCGTGTTGCGCCAGTCGTTGAAGTCGCCCGCGATGATGACGGGTTCGCCGTTGGGCGCCGATTCCATCACGGCATCGATCAGCGCCTGCGTCTGCCGTCCCCGCCCCGATTCGAACAGGCCCAGGTGGACCACGTAGCAATGCACGTCGGCCTGCGGCGTCTTGAGCACGCAATGCAGGATGCCGCGCTGCTCGTAGGCATGGTCGGACACGTCATGGTTGGTTTGCGAGGCGATGGGAAATTTGCTGAGCAAGGCGTTGCCATGGTGGCCATGGTCGTACACGGCATTCATGCCGTAGGCGGAATGGTGCTCGGCGCCGGCAAAGAATTCATGCTGCGACGCTTCCGGCCAATGCTTGTGGCCATTTTTCTCGGCGCCAAAGCGGGCCGCATTGCGGTCGTGCTTGCCTTGCACCTCTTGCAGGAAGACGACATCGGCATGGAACAGGGCGATCGCCTGCTTCAATGCGTGGACTCTGGGCAAGCCCCGCACGGAAGAGACGCCCTTGTGGATATTATAAGTTGCTACGCGGATTTTCATGCATGGATTCTACTCCCAGACGGGCCCCGCGCGGCGCCAGCGTAGGTGCGCGTGCGCACCTAATTCCTCGATTGGCTCGCCTTCGGCCTCGCCTGGCTCAGGCAAACATGCGCGCCAGGCCGCTGGCGACACTGACGCCGGCCGCCGCGATGCCGGCGGACCACACCACCTTGACCAGCAACGGTGCGCCGCGCCAGGCCACCGTGCGCTTGCCCTTGCTAAACATACCGGGATGCAACAGCAGTCCCACCACCATCAGCGGCAAGCCGACGGGCGGCGTGCGTTCGGGCGGCGTGTACAGGCTGGCCGCCACAATCACGACCAGGCACAGCGCCAGGCAGAATGTGCCGGCCAGTTTTTGTTGCAAGGAGAGATTAAACCAGTTCAACATGGATAGCTTTCGAATGAGATCAACGATGGCGCGCCAGGCCCGTCATGGCCGGCAATTGCAGAATCGCTTCCGCGTTGGACGACGAGAAACAGCGGTCGGCCGCCGCCAGATAAGGCAGCCACGCGTATTGCAGGTGTTCGCGGGGGCTCAGGGTGATGGCGATGTCGCGCGGCACTTGCACGCTGAACACGTGTTCCGTGTTGCGCGTCACGCCGGGCGCATAGCGGTGGCGCCAGATCGGATAGATCTCGTACACATTCGACAAGTTCCAGTCGCGCAGCACGATATCGCATCCATCGGCAACGATGCCGGTCTCCTCGCACAGTTCGCGTGCGGCCGTCTGCAGCAGCGGTTCGTCGACGGCATCGACGGAACCCGTCACCGATTGCCAGAAGCCGGGCTGGCCCGCGCGTTCGATGAGCAAGACGTCAAGGTCAGCCGTATGAATGACGACCAGCACGGAAACAGGAATTTTATGAGTCATATCAACAATGAAAAAGGCGCCACGACAGCGCCTTTTTTTGCATAGTGGATCAAACAGCGGCCGCCGGGGCAGCCGCATGCTTCATTACACTACTTTAGGCTCGGCGCTGCGCAAACGGATGTGCAGTTCACGCAATTGCTTTTCGTCCACTTCCGACGGCGCATGGGTCAGCAAGTCTTGCGCGCGCTGGGTTTTCGGGAAGGCGATCACGTCGCGGATCGATTCGGAACCCGTCATCATGGTCACGATACGGTCCAGGCCGAATGCCAGGCCGCCATGCGGTGGCGCGCCGTATTGCAGGGCGTCGAGCAGGAAGCCGAACTTCAGCTGCGCTTCTTCCGCATCGATCTTCAATGCGCGGAACACTTTCGACTGCACTTCTTCGCGGTGGATACGGATCGAACCGCCGCCCAGTTCCCAGCCGTTCAAGACCATGTCGTAGGCCTTGGCGATGCAGGCGCCCGGATCGCTTTCCAGCATGTCTTCATGGCCGTCTTTCGGCGCCGTGAAGGGATGGTGGGTCGCCGTCCAGCGGTCCGCTTCTTCGTCGTGCTCGAACATCGGGAAGTCGACCACCCACAATGGCTTCCACACGTCTTCGAACAGGCCGGCTTTCTTGCCGAACTCGCTGTGACCGATTTTCACGCGCAGCGCGCCGATGGCGTCGTTGACTACCTTGGCCTTGTCGGCGCCGAAGAAGATCAGGTCGCCGTCTTGCGCGCCCGTCTGCTCGAGGATCGTGGCCAGCACGTCGGCAGGCAGGAACTTGACGATCGGCGACTGCAAGCCTTCAGGACCCTTGGCTTTCTCGTTGACCTTGATGTAAGCGAGGCCCTTGGCGCCGTAGATGGCGACGAATTGCGTGTAGGCGTCGATTTCCGAACGGGGCATGCTGCCGCCTTGCGGTACGCGCAGGGCCACCACGCGGCCGCCTTTCATGTTGGCGGCGCCGTTGAAGACCTTGAACTCGACCGACTTCATGACTTCGGTCAAGTCCGTGAAGGCCAGCTTGACGCGCATGTCCGGCTTGTCGGAACCGTACAGGCCCATCGCTTCGGCGAAATCCATCACCGGGAACGGGTTCGGCAGGTCGATGTTCAGGGTGTTCTTGAAGACGACGCGGATCATGTCTTCGAACAGGTCGCGGATTTCCTGTTCCGTCAGGAACGAGGTTTCGCAATCGATCTGCGTGAATTCAGGCTGGCGGTCGGCGCGCAAGTCTTCGTCGCGGAAGCACTTGGTGATCTGGTAGTAACGGTCGAAGTTGGCGACCATCAACAGTTGCTTGAACAACTGTGGCGATTGCGGCAAGGCGAAGAAGCTGCCGGCGTTCACGCGCGACGGCACCAGGTAATCGCGCGCGCCTTCTGGCGTGGACTTGGTCAGCATCGGCGTTTCGATGTCGATGAAGCCCAGCGCGTCGAGGTACTTGCGCACTTCCATCGTCACCTTGTAGCGCAGGCGCAGGTTGTTTTGCATTTGCGGGCGGCGCAGGTCCAGCACGCGGTGCGTCAGACGCGTCGTTTCCGACAGGTTGTCGTCATCGAGCTGGAACGGCACGGGCACGGACGGGTTCAGCACTTCCAGCTCCGAGCAGACCACTTCGATCTTGCCCGATTTCAAGTTGTTGTTGATCGTGCCTTCGATACGGTTGGTCACGACGCCCGTCACGCGCAGGCAGAATTCGTTGCGCACGGCTTCGGCGACCTTGAACATCTCCGCTTGTTCCGGGTTGCAGACGATTTGCACCAGGCCTTCGCGGTCGCGCAAGTCGATGAAAATCAGGCTGCCGTGGTCGCGGCGGCGATGTACCCAGCCGCACAGGCTGACGGTTTGTCCCAGCATGGCTTCGGTAACGAGGCCGCAGTATTCAGTACGCATAGACATAAAATTCTCAGTTCAGGTTAGTGAGTGTTCAATCCGGCCACGTCCCGCATGGGACGCCTGCCTTTATTCTTTGGCTGCCGGGGCCGGTACAGCAACAACTTCCGCAGGCGCCACCACGCCCATCGAGACGATATATTTGAGCGCCGCATCGACGCTCATGTCGAGTTCGACGACATCACTGCGCTTCATCATCAGGAAAAAGCCTGAGGTCGGATTCGGCGTCGTCGGCACGTACACGCTGACAAAGTCGCCCACCAGGTGGTTTGCCGCATCGCCGCCCGGCACGCCCGTCAGGAAAGCGATGGTCCAGGAGTTCTGGTGCGGATACGGCACCAGCACGGCCTTGCGGAAGGCATTGCCCGACGGGGAAAACAGGGTATCGGACACTTGCTTGACGCTCGAATACAGGGAATTGACGATGGGTATGCGTTGCAGCAATTTTTCCCACAGTTTCACCACGTAATTGCCGACCAGGTTATTCGTCAGCAAGCCCGTGAAGAACACGATCAGTACCGTCAATACCGTGCCCAGGCCGGGAATGGTGCTCAGCGCGGGAATCTTGTGGCCGAACCAGACGCTGGGCTGCGTACTGCCGGGCACCAGCAACAGCGACTGGTCCATCGTGCTGATGACCAGATTCAGCACCCAGGCCGTAATGGCCAGGGGCACCAAAATCAGTAATCCGGTAATAAAGTATTTACGCATCAGTTTCTCGGTAATGGATCGTATCGGCGCGGCGCGCTTTTCAGTCCGCTTTCGGCGCGGTGGCAGCAGGAGCGGGCGCAGGCGCAGCGGCAGGCGCGCTCTCGGCGGCCGGGGCAGGCTTGGCGTTATCGGCCGGGCCCGTCGGAATGGCCGTGGTGGGCGCCGTACCGCCGCGGAAATCGGTCGCGTACCAGCCAGTGCCCTTCAATTGGAAACCGGCGGCCGTCAATTGTTTCTTGAAACTGGGCTTGCCGCACGACAGGCACACCGTCAGTACTGGATCGGAGATCTTTTGCAAGACATCCTTGGCAAAACCACACTCGTCACAACGGTAAGCGTAAATCGGCATCTCTACTCCGAGAAAAAACTTCAAAAACCCTGAATTATAAAGCTTTTCCTTTGTCGCCAGCGGAAAATGCCCCGCCCGCTTCAGTCCGCCCGGCGGCGCCAGCTCATCCAGCGCTCCTTGCCGGCGAAGACGGCGATGGAATCGTCGACGGCCTCATCGGCCAGGCAGTCGAAATGCGGCACCAGCAATTCCTGCAGTTTCTCCCGCGAAATGCCGAACGGCGGCCCCTTGGCGTTGTCGTCAAAGAAAAAGTAACCGGCCAGCATGGCGCCCGGCGCCAGCAGCTGCGCCCAGCGGGCCGCCACTTGCGGCCACATGGCGCGCGGCATGGCGCACAAAAACGCCCGTTCATAGATCAGGTCCAGCGGTGCCTCGGGCTGCCAGGCAAAGAAATCCGCTTCCACCACCTGCCCTGCCCGCTCGCCCAGCTGGGCACGCGCGGCGGCCACGGCAGCCGGCGCAAAGTCGATGGCCGTGGCATCCCAGCCGTGATCGAGCATGAAGACCAGTTCATACGCGGAGCCGCAGCCGGGTATCAGGCAGCGCAGCGGCACCGGACTGCCGGCCACGAAGCTGCGCAGGCGGGACGGCACGCCGCCCTGGTCCCAGGGAGTGAATTGCTTTTCGAAACGCTCGTCCCAGAAGGCAGGCGAGAGCGGGTCGCGGTTGTGGAAGTCAGCCATCACTTACGTCCTCAGCGAGTTAAAACGGCAGTTGATGCCAGCGCATGAACACTTGCAAGCCCAGCGCGCCGAGGGCGAAGGCGCCGACAAAGTACACGATAAAACTCAGCAAGCGGTTCGTCTGGCGTTGCTCCGCCAGCAAGGTTTTCATCAGTTCCACGTCGTTTTCACGCGGTTCGCCATGCACGGTCAAGGCCTGGTGCAGCAAGCGCGGCAGTTGCGGGAAGATGTGCGCGTAACGGGGCGCCTCGGCGCGCAGGCGCTCCATGAAGCCTTGCGGCCCCACCTGGTTACTCATCCATTTTTCCAGGTAGGGCTTGGCCGTTTGCCACAGGTCCAGTTCCGGATCGAGCTGGCGGCCCAGGCCTTCGATATTGAGCAGGGTCTTTTGCAGCAGCACCAGTTGCGGCTGCACTTCCACGTTGAAGCGGCGCGAGGTCTGGAACAGCCGCAGCAATACTTGCCCAAAAGAAATATCCTTCAGCGGGCGGTCGAAGATCGGCTCGCAGCAGGCGCGCACGGCCGCTTCCAGCTCGTCGACGCGCGTGTCCTTCGGCGCCCAGCCCGATTCGATGTGCGCCTCGGCCACGCGCTTGTAGTCGCGGCGGAAGAAGGCGAGGAAGTTTTGCGACAGATAATCCTTGTCGTAGTCATTCAAGGTACCCACGATGCCGAAGTCGAGCGCGATGTAGCGGCCGAACGAGTCGGGCGCGATCGACACGAGAATATTGCCTGGGTGCATGTCAGCATGGAAAAAGCCGTCGCGGAACACTTGCGTGAAGAAAATCTCCACGCCATCGCTGGACAGTTTGCGCAAGTCCACGCCGGCCGCCACCAGGCGCTCGGTCTGCGACACGGGGATGCCGTACATGCGCTCCATGACGATGACGCTGCTGGAACAATAATCCCAGTGCATTTCGGGCACCAGCAGCAAGTCCGAGTTGGCGAAGTTGCGGCGCAGCTGGCTGGCGTTGGCCGCCTCGCGCATCAGGTCCAGCTCGTCGTGCAGGTATTTGTCGAACTCGCCCACCACCTCTTTCGGCTTCAGGCGCTTGCTGTCGGCCCACAGGCGACTGGTCCAGTCGGCGGCGATGTGCATCAGGGCCACATCTTCGTCGATCAGCTTTTTCATGCCTGGACGCAAGACCTTCACGGCCACTTCGCGGCCGTCTTTCAAAGTGGCAAAGTGCACCTGGGCAATAGATGCGGACGCCACCGGCTCGCGCTCGAAGCGGGCAAACAGTTGATCCGGGTGCGCACCGAGCGACTTGGTGATTTGCGCGATGGCCAGGTCGGAATCGAACGGCGGCACCCGGTCTTGCAGGCGCGCCAGTTCTTCGGCGATGTCGGGCGGCATCAAATCGCGCCGGGTCGACAGCACCTGGCCGAATTTGACGAAAATCGGGCCCAGCTCTTCCAGCGCCAGGCGCAGGCGCAAGCCCCGCGGCGACGACAGGTCGCGCCAGAAAATCAGGGTGTCGATCAATTTGGCGGTGCGGGGAACTTGCAGACCAGAAATCGCTATCTCATCCAGACCGTACTTGATGGAAACACGGATGATTTTAAACAGGCGCAGGAATTTCAATATCATGTAGACAAATCCGGTGAGGAGGACTGCGGCTGGACGGCGGCGGCCGCCTTTTCCAGCCGGGCAAGGCGCTTAGCCAGGCGTTCGACGTCATCGCGCACGCGCGTCACGCCAGCGGAATACTCTTGCAGGGTAGAAGGACGGATCAGCATCGGCTGTTCGTCGAGAAAATATTCGGCCACGTTTTCCGCCAGCTTTTGCTGGCCCGTGCGCACAAAGGCGGCGGCATCTTTCGCACCGGAAACAAGGCGCGTGGCCAGCATGGGACCGACGACCTTTTCCAGGTCGTGCTCGGCTTCCCAGCGCAAACCCTTGCTCAATTGCGAAATCGCATTGGCAAACTCGGCATCGCCTTCGATCTTGACGTAGGAAAACGTCCGCTCGCGGTTTTGCAGGATCAGCGGCACATCGGACAATTTCACGCGGATGGTCACATTGGCAACTACGTCCGCCGGTGCCGTTTCCAGCATGCCGGCGCTGTCGACGCGCAGGCGCAAGGCCACGGCGCCCGTGTCGATGCAGGCAAGCTTGCCGGCGTGCACCGCCAGCTGCTGGCGCGCCCACGGCTCCTGCGCCAGCAAATGGTTGATAGTCGCGATGACGGGCGTCATCAGGGAGAGATCGGAAAGTGGTGCCATCGTGTGCCTGCGCGCCAAACGCGCCCCTAAAAATGAAAAACCGCCCGTACAACAACGCGGGCGGTTTCGATCTTACCAGTTCAGCAGGAAATATCTGTCAAGCATCATGCATTCCGCATGGACTTAAGCCATTATTCAGCAAGTTTTTACAATTAATTCAATTGCTGGATGCCTGCCAGGACCCAGCCGCTGTTGCCGCTGACGGGTTTCGACATATTCCACACTTCCGCAAACGGTTCCGCTGCCGCGCCCGGCGCCGAACGGATCAGGCCCGTAAATTTCACGCTGGCCAGGTAATCGTTGACGCTCGTCTCGATACCGAGCAGTTCGGCATCGATGGTGACGACATCCGTAAAGTCCGGCTGCGCGCCACGTTCCTGGATTTGCATGCGCAGTTCCGCATACACTTCCGGCGACGTGAATTCGCGGATATCGTTGACGTCGGCCTTGTCCCAGGCCGCTTGCAGGCGAATGAAATTGCTTTTCGCGTGGCGCAGGAAGGCATCCTTGTCGAAGTCGCCTGGTACGCCCCATGGCGCGGCAACCGGTGCCGGCTTGTCCAGGCCAACGCCGGACGAAACGGGCTGCAGCGGCGGGATGCGCGAACCGATATCGGGCACGTTGCCGGCCGGTGCCGGCTGGTTGCCGAAACCGGCGAACGGCGCATTGCCGGCGTTAGTGTCGCGTTTGCCGCGCACCATGCGGTAGATGAAGAAGGCCACGCCGGCCAGCAAAGCCACCATCAGCAGGGTGCTGATCATGCTGGCCAGGGCGCCGCCCAGGCCAAAATGCGACAGCAAGGCGCCCAGACCCAGGCCCAGCAAGGCGCCGCCCAGCAAGCCTTTCCAGCGGCTCGGCGCCTTGGCGGCAGGCGCCGGTGCGGGGGCAGGAGCCGGTTGTGCCTGGCGCGGCGCGGCAGCCGGCGCCGGGGTGGGCGCAGGTGCAGGCGCCTGGCGGCCCACGTTTTGCGACTGGCGGCCAAACGAACGGCCACCGCCCATGGGACGGGCCAGCGCCTCGCCCAGCATGGATACCGTGGTCGCGGCCAGCATCATGCCGACCATAAATTTCTTCAATTTCATTCCATCTCCTAAATCACCAACGTTGATGCATTACATCTTGATACCGGTGTGCAAAGCGGCAATGCCTGCCGTCAAATTGTAGTACTGCACGCGTTCCAGGCCCGCCGTTTCCATCATGGTCTTCAAGGTTTCCTGGTCCGGGTGCATGCGGATCGATTCGGCCAGATAGCGATAGCTTTCCGCGTCGCCGGCGATTTTCTGGCCGAACCACGGCAAGACCGAGAACGAATACAGGTCGTACGGCTTTTGCAGCGGCGCTGCCACCTTGGAAAATTCCAGCACCAGCAGCTTGCCGCCCGGTTTCAGCACGCGGCGCATTTCCGCCAGCGCCACGTCCTTGTGCGTCATGTTGCGCAGGCCGAAGGCCACGCTGACGCGGTCGAAATAATTATCGGGGAATGGCAGTTTTTCCGCGTCACACAACAAGGTGGGGGTGAGCAAGCCGCGATTCAAGAGGCGGTCGCGGCCCACGCGCAACATCGATTCATTGATATCGGTCAGCCAGACTTCGCCCGTAGGGCCCGCCTGCTTGGCGAACGCCTTCGACAGGTCGCCCGTGCCGCCGGCGATGTCGAGCACCTTGAAACCGGGGCGCACGCCCGCGTTGGCGATGGTAAACGTCTTCCACAGACGGTGCAGCCCGCCCGACATCAAGTCGTTCATCACGTCGTATTTGGCAGCGACGGAATGGAACACCTTGGCGACTTCACGCACTTTGTCGTCTTCTGCAACTGTTTTGTATCCGAAATGGGTCGTATTGGTCATGGTAGGCAGTCTGTTTGAACTTGCATGCATTATACAAGCGGCAGGCGCATTTCCCCGTGACGCCGGAGAAGGTATTGCCTTTCCACTGCATTCGAAGCCAGCATGGCCGCCCGCGCATACGCGGCCAGCGCCCCCGGCCGGTCGCCCTGGCGGCGCAGCAAGTCGGCCCGGGCCGCGTGCAGATAATGCGAGTTGACAAGGCTGGGAACGGCTTCGAGCCGCGCCAGCCAGGCCAGCCCGTGTGCGGCGCCGTGCGCCATGGCGCAGGCGATCACGGCATTGAGCAAAATCATGGGTTCCGGCTTGTGCCGCAGCAAGGCGCCATACAGGGCGCTGATCTGGCGCCAGTCCGTCCCGCTGGCCGTGGGCGCTTGCGCGTGCAAGGCGGCAATGGCGGCCTGCAGCTGATACGGCCCTGGCGCGCGCGCCGGCAAGGCCAGCGCCAGCACGGCCAATCCCTCGGCAATCAGGGCGTCATCCCACAGGCGCCGGTCCTGCTCTTCCAGGGTAAGCAGTTCACCGACTGGCGAGAGGCGGGCCGGGCCGCGCGACGCCTGCAGCAGCATCAGGGCCAATAGGCCCTGCACTTCCGGCTGGCCGGGCTGCAGGCTGTCAAGCAGCCGCCCCAGGCGCAGCGCTTCCGCGCACAGGTCTGCGCGCAGCAACGTGTCGCCGCCGCTGGCGCAATAGCCTTCGCTGAACACCAGGTAAATCACGTGCAGTACTTGCGCCAGCCGCGGCTGCAGCTCTTGCTCCGGCGGCAACTCGAAAGGGATACGGGCTTCGGCGATCTTGCGTTTGGCGCGCAACAAGCGCTGCGACAGGGCCGCTTCCGCCACGCCGAAGGCGCGTGCGATCTCGCCCGTGGACAGGCCACACAGGGTGCGCAGGGCCAGCGCCACCTGCGCCTCGGGCGCCAGCGCGGGATGGCAGCAGATGAACAGCAGGCGCAGGCGGTCGTCTTCGATAGGCTGCGCGTCAACAGTCTCGACCGCAGGCAGGCACGACAGCACGGCCTCGGCATCGCTGACGCTCTTGCCCGCCCGGCGTACGTGGTCGAGAGCCGCGTTACGCGCCACGGCACTGAGCCAGGCGGCGGGATTGCCGGGGATGCCTGTGCGCGGCCACAGTTCCAGCGCCTTGCGGCACGCTTCCTGCAGCACATCTTCCGCCAGGCCCAGGTCGCCGAAGCGCCGCATCAGGCCGGCCAGCACCCTGCCCTTTTCCAGGCGAAAGACGTGCTCGACGGCCACAATGGCGTCGCCGGCCATGGCTATGCCGTGACAGGCCGCACTTCGATGGTGCCCAGGGATGCCGCCGGACAACGCCCGGCCCAGGCCAGCGCCTCGTCCAGGTGGGCGCAGTCGAGCAGATAGTAGCCGCCCAGCTGCTCCTTGGTTTCCGCGAACGGCCCATCCGTGATGACAGGCTTGCCATTGCGCACGCGCACGCTGGTGGCGCTGCCCACCGGCGCCAGCTCGGCCCCGCCGCGCAGCACGCCGGCCGCTTCCAGCGCCTGCGTGTAGCTGGCAAAGTCGGCCATCAGGCTGGCCATCTGCCCTTCCGGCATGGATGCATAACGGGATTCATCGGCGTAGATCAGGATCATGTATTCCATAGTCTCTTCTCCAAAGAAAAATGCCCGCAAGCGCGGGCATTCATACGACGAATGGGGCGGCGGCAATCCGACAAGATTACCGCATTATTTTTAATTAATGCTTATGGCCGCAGCTGGGTCCATGCACGTGGCCGCCGGAAGATTGCTTGACGGTCATGTCGGCCTTGGCATCGCGGCCGCTGTCGCCCGGGTAGCCGGCTGCCGCCAGCTGGTCAAGGTAGGCTTGCCACAGTTTGTCCTTTTCCGCGCCCAGCTTGTACAGATAAGCCCAGGTGTACAGGCCGGAATTGTGGCCGTCGCTGAAGGTAGGCTGCACGGCGTAGTTGCCGACGGGCTCGATGCCCGTGATGCCGACCAGGCGCTTACCTAATTGCAAGGTTTCCTGGCCCTTGCCATGGCCCTGCACTTCGGCCGAGGGCGAGTACACGCGCAGGTATTCGAACGGCAGCGCAAATGTGCTGCCGTCGTCGAAAGCCACGTCGAGCACGCGCGACTGGTTGTGCACGGTCAAGCCGGTCGGTTGGGGTGTTGCTGTTTTTTCAGTCATGACGATACTTTATGCGGATAAACGTTGAATGATGGCCTCGCGCAAGGCTGGCAACAGGGCGCGGCGCGCGGCCAGTACTTCGGGCGCCGTCTCGCGCTGCACCACCGCCCAGCTCGGGTTCGGGAAATGCGCATCGTCGCGGTAACGCGGGATCACGTGCCAGTGCACGTGCGGCGTCATGTTGCCGAAACTGGCCACGTTGACCTTTTCCGGCGCCATCACTTCGCGCACGGCCAGCTCGACTTGCCACACGACTTCCATCACATAATTGCGCTCGCCTGGCGTCAAATCCGTCATTTCCTTCACGTGCTTGTTCCAGATCACGCGGCAAAAGCCGGGGTAGCTTGGGTCGTCGACGGCCACCACGGACAGGCGCTCGCTGCGCCACAGCAAGGCCTCACAGCCCTGCTTCTTGGCAAAACCATCGAGCAACTGACACAGATCGCAAGGCGTGGACATTACACGAGCACCCGTTCGATGCCGCCGTCATTGGCGCGTTTCACGTAATCCGGCATCCAGTTCTCTCCCAGCAAATGTTTGGCGATCTCGACGACGATGTAATCGGCCGTCGTACCCGAATCGTCATTGTAGCGCGACAAGCCTTGCAGGCACGACGGGCAGCTGGTGAGGATTTTGACGTCGCCGGTGAACCCATCGCCGCGCAGCTTGTCGGCACCCTTGACCATCTCTTCTTCCTTGCGGAAACGCACTTGCGTGGAAATGTCAGGGCGCGTGACGGCCAAGGAACCCGATTCGCCGCAGCAACGGTCATTCTTCTCGATCTTCACGTTATCCACCGTGCTGATCAGGGAGTTGATCGTCTTGCCCGATTCCTGCAGCTTCATCGGATTGTGGCATGGCTCATGGTACATATAGCGCGTGCCGTTCACGCCTTCCAGCTTGACGTTTTTCTCCAGCAAATACTCATGGATATCCATGATGCGGCAGCCGGGGAAAATCTTTTCAAACTGATACGTGGCCAGCTGGTCGTAGCAGGTGCCGCACGACACGAGCACCGTCTTGATGTCCAGGTAGTTGAGCGTGTTGGCCATGCGGTGGAACAGGACGCGGTTGTCCGTCATCATCTTCTCTGCCTTGTCGAACTCGCCCGCGCCCCGCTGCGGATAACCGCAGCACAGGTAGCCCGGCGGCAAGACCGTCTGCACGCCCACTTCCCACAGCATCGCTTGCGTGGCCAGGCCCACTTGCGAGAACAAACGTTCCGAACCGCAGCCGGGGAAGTAGAACACGGCTTCCGTATCGGCCGTCGTCGTCTTCGGATTGCGGATGATCGGGATGACCTTGTCGTCTTCGATGTCGAGCAGCGCGCGCGCCGATTTCTTCGGCAGGTTGCCCGGCATCTTCTTGTTGATGAAGTGGATCACCTGCGCCTTGACGGGCGGCTTGCCCGTCGATGGCGGCGGCGCCTTGGTTTGCTTTTTCGCAAATTTCTTCAACAGATCGTGGCCCAGGCGCTGCGCCTTGTAACCCCAGCCGATCATGACCTTGCGCGTGGCGTTGATGGTCACGGGATCGGTGGCGTTGAGGAACATCATCGTCGCCTTGGTGCCCGGATTAAAGCTCTTCTTGTCCATCTTGCGCAGCAAATTGCGCATGTTCATCGACACATCGCCGAAGTCGATGTTCACGGGGCAAGGCGTGACGCATTTATGGCAGACCGTGCAGTGGTCGGCCACGTCCTCGAACTCTTCCCAATGCTTGATGGAAATACCGCGGCGCGTCTGCTCTTCGTACAGGAAGGCTTCGATCAGGGACGAGGTCGCCAAAATCTTGTCGCGCGGCGAGTACAGCAAGTTGGCGCGCGGCACGTGGGTCGAGCACACGGGTTTGCACTTGCCGCAACGCAAGCAGTCCTTGACGCTGTCGGCGATAGCGCCGATATCGCTTTGCTGCATGATCAGCGATTCGTGTCCCATCAGGCCGAACGATGGCGTGTAGGCATTGCGCAAGTCGGCGCCCATGCCCGGCAGGTTCAGCAGCTTGCCCTTGTTGAAACGGCCTTCGGGATCGATGCGCTGCTTGTAGCTGCGGAAGTCGCCGATCTCTTCTTCCGTCAAAAATTCCAGCTTGGTGATGCCGATACCGTGCTCGCCGGAAATGACGCCATTGAGCGAGCGGGCCAGGATCATGATGCGGCCCACAGCTTCATGGGCGTCCTGCAGCATTTCGTAATTGTCCGAGTTGACGGGCAAGTTCGTGTGCACGTTGCCGTCGCCCGCATGCATGTGCAGCGCGACGAAGACGCGCGAACGCAAGATGCGCGCGTGTATGGCCGTGGCCTCGTCGAGGATCAGTTTGAAAGCGGCGCCGTTGAAGATTTGGCGCAGCTGGGCGCGGATTTCCTGCTTCCACGTGATGCGCACGGTGCGGTCCTGTACCACGTCGAACAGGGTGGCGTTCGGCTGCGTTTGCAGGCGCGCATCGAACACGGGCAGCAAGCGCTCCATGCCCAGTTCGGCCAGTTCGCCCTTCACGTCGACCAGCGGACGGTCGAGCTGGGCCAGCAGATAGGTCCAGCGCGCCGTCACTTGCGCCAGCAACTGCTGCGCTTGCTCGGCGCGGTCGCCCAGCATTTCAGCGTCGTCGACGCGGTCATCCGATGCATCGTCGCTCTTGCCGATTGGCAAGTTACCCTTGGCAAAGAATTCGCTGAGGGCGTCGGCCAGTTGCAGCTTGTTCTTGATCGACAGCTCGATATTGATGCGTTCGATGCCATCCGTGTATTCGCCCATGCGATTCAGGGGAATGACGACGTCTTCATTGATTTTAAAGGCGTTCGTGTGCTTGGCGATCGCCGCCGTGCGGGCGCGATCCAGCCAGAATTTCTTGCGCGCTTCGGGGCTGACGGCCACAAAGCCTTCACCCACGCGGGTGTTGGCGATGCGCACCACTTCCGACGCCGCTTGCGCGACGGCGTTTTCATCGTCGCCGACGATGTCGCCAAACAGGGCCATCTTCGGCAGCACGCCCCGCTTCGACTTGGTGGCGTAGCCGACGGCGCGCAGGTAGCGCTCGTCCAGGTGCTCGAGGCCCGCCAGGCGGATGCTCGTGTATTGCTCGCCCTTGGCCGGCAAGCCGTCCAGGTAATCCTTGATTTCCACGATCGACGGAATCGCGTCGCGCGCCTGGCCGAAGAATTCCAGGCAGACAGTACGGGCGAACTTCGGCATCTTGTGCAGAATCCAGCGCGCCGACGTGATCAGGCCGTCGCAGCCTTCTTTCTGAATGCCCGGCAAGCCGGCGAGGAATTTGTCCGTCACGTCCTTGCCCAGGCCTTCCTTGCGGAATTTACGGCCAGGAATTTCCAGGATTTCCGTCTTGAACGGCGCGTTCGGTTTCGTCGCGTCGCGCGTGCTCGGGTGACGCCATTCCAGCTGGAAGCGTGCCAGTGCGATATCGTGGATCTTGCCCAGGTTATGGTCGAGGCGCGTGACGTCGAGCCAGTCGCCGTTCGGGTCGACCATGCGCCACGAGGCCAGGTTGTCCAGCGCCGTGCCCCACAGCACGGCTTTCTTGCCGCCCGCATTCATGGCGACGTTGCCGCCGATGCAAGAGGCGTGGGCCGAGGTGGGGTCAACGGCAAACACGAAACCGGCCTTCTCCGCCGCTTCCGAGACCTTGTTCGTGATCACGCCGGCGCCCGAATTGATCGTCGCGTATTCGTGCGTCAAGCCAGGCAAGACCGTCATTTCCACGGCGCCCAGGGTGATCAGTTTTTCCGTGTTGATGACGGCCGACATCGGCGTCAATGGAATCGCGCCGCCCGTGTAGCCGGTGCCGCCGCCGCGCGGGATGATGGTCAGCCCCAGCTCGATACAGCCCTTGACCAGGCCGGCCATTTCCTCCTCCGTGTCGGGCGTGAGCACGACGAACGGGTATTCCACGCGCCAGTCGGTGGCATCCGTCACGTGCGACACGCGCGTCATGCCGTCGAAGCGCACATTGTGCTTTTCCGTGTAGCGGCCCAGCACCTTGACCGTGCGCTTGCGCAAATCGTAGGTCTTGCGGAATTCGTCGCCGAAGTCGGCCACGGCCTTGCTGGCGGCCTTGAGCAGCAGTTCGACGTTATGGCTGCGCGCCTGCGCCACTTCCGGCGTCTCGCCGCTGGCGGCCACGTCGCCGCCGGCCGCATCGATGGACAGGCGGCGCTTGTCGACTTCGGCCAGGCGGTGATGCAAGGCATCGATCAAGCCCTGGCGGCGCTTCGGATTGTCGAGCAAGTCATCCTGCAGATAGGGGTTGCGGCGCACGACCCAGATATCGCCCAGCACCTCGTACAGCATGCGGGCCGAACGGCCCGTCTGGCGGGCGCCGCGCAGCTCGTCGAGCAGGCGCCAGGAGTCCTCCCCCAACAGGCGTATGACGATCTCGCGATCGGAAAACGACGTGTAGTTATACGGGATTTCGCGCAGGCGGCTTGCTGCGGGACCATTCGGCGTTTCTGCCAGTAAAGCTTGGATTTGTGCGGGAGCGTTCATGGAGTGTGGTGACGATGTGGACTGGACCCTAAAGACCCATTTTATCTTATTGCGCCGCACCATGCGGGAACAGCCTTAGGCAGCCTAAGGTTTAAGCACCGCATCCGCCACCATAGCAAATATGGAAAAGCCCTCCATTGCCGAATAAAAAACCAGATTCCGCGATTTTTCAACGAAAAAATACCAAAAATCAGACCCTGCTGCGAACTATCGAACTGCACGAAATGGGGCAAACTGGCGTTGCAGGCCGTCCCATTCAAGCCAGCATCTGGCCGATCCGGTGCCAAACACCATCGGGGACGTAGAGCAGCAAGCCTGTCATGGTCAGGTAGCGTGCGCACTTGCCGATGGCCATATAGGCCACGCTGGGCCAGAACGGCAACTTGAGCCAGCCCGCCAGGGTACACAGGGGATCGCCCACGAGGGGCAGCCAGGCCAGCAGCATGGTCTTGGCGCCATAGCGGGCCAGCCAGCGGAACCAGCGCGTATCGCGCTCCTTCGCGAACGCCTGCTTGGCCCGGTAGCCCATCCAGTAGTCGACGATGCCGCCCAGGGTATTGCCCAGGGTGGCGACGCCGATGGCGGCCCAGAACAGCGCGGGATTGGCCTTGATGACGGCAAACACGGCCGGCTCCGAGCCGAGCGGCAAGAGGGTAGCGGAAATAAAGCTGATCAGAAAGACCGATGTCAGCCCGACTTCCGGTGCTGCGATCAGCTGCAGCAGCCAGGCGATTGCGGATTCGATCATGGAACACTTCGCGATGCGGTAAGGCTCTCCATTATAATGAAGAGCAGCCTGGGCGCCGCACACATCGCGCCGGCTGGCAAAGGCAGACCCGCCCGCAGTTCCACAGAGCATTATTGTCGCCAGGCTATCCGCCGCCGCGCCGCCGCTATCGACAGACACGCTCCAGACCCTTTCTGGCCCAGAATCACTTGCTTGCAGACTATGAACATCGACTACCTCAAGAAAATCCTGACCGCCCGCGTCTATGACGTCGCCACCGAAACGCCGCTGGAACTGGCCCCAGCCCTGTCGCAGCGCCTGAACAACCAGATTTACTTCAAGCGCGAAGACATGCAAAGCGTGTTCAGCTTCAAGATTCGCGGCGCCTACAACAAGATGTCCAAGCTCAGCGAAGCGGAACGCAAGCGCGGCGTGATCTGCGCCTCGGCCGGCAACCATGCCCAGGGCGTGGCCCTGTCGGCCGCCCGCATGGGTTGCCGTGCCGTCATCGTCATGCCGACCACCACGCCGCTGGTGAAGGTCGAGGCGGTCAAGGGACGCGGCGGCGTGAACGTGGAAGTGGTGCTGCACGGCGAGTCGTACACGGATGCCTACAACCATGCGCTGACCCTGGAAAAGGAACAGAAGCTGACCTTCGTGCACCCGTTCGACGACCCGGACGTGATCGCCGGCCAGGGCACGATCGGCATGGAAATCCTGCGCCAGCACGCCGGCCCCATCCACGCCATCTTCGCCCCCATCGGCGGCGGCGGCCTGATCGCCGGCATTGCTGCCTACGTAAAACAGATTCGCCCCGACATCAAGATCATCGGCGTGCAAAGCGTCGACTCGAACGCCATGGCCCGCTCGCTGAAGGCGGGCGAGCGCGTGACCCTGAACGACGTGGGCCTGTTCGCCGACGGCACGGCCGTGCGCCTGGCCGGCGAGGAAACCTTCCGCCTGGTGCAGGCGTATGTCGATGAAATCATCACCGTCGACACGGACGCCATCTGCGCCGCCATCAAGGATGTGTTTACGGATACGCGCAGCATTCTGGAGCCGTCCGGCGCCTTGGCCATCGCCGGCGCCAAGGCCTATGTGGAACGGGCCAGCCTGACCAAGCACCCCGTCAACAATGAAACCCTGGTCACCATCGCCAGCGGCGCGAACATGAATTTCGACCGGCTGCGTTTTGTGGCGGAACGGGCCGAGTTGGGCGAATTCCGCGAAGCCGTGTTCGCCGTTACCATGCGCGAACAGCGGGGCAGCTTCAAGCGCTTCTGTTCGCTCATTGGCGCGCGCAACGTGACGGAATTTAACTACCGCATCAGCGATGAAAAAGCCGCGCACGTGTTCGTCGGCATTCAAATTGCCGACAGGCATGAATCCAGCGTGCTGGCGAAGACCTTCGAGGAACACGAATTCAAGACCCTCGACCTGACGCACGACGAGCTGGCCAAGTCGCACATCCGCCACCTGGTGGGCGGCAAGAGCCGGCTGGCGCAGGACGAGCTGCTGTACCGCTTCGAATTCCCCGAACGCCCGGGCGCGCTGATGCGCTTCCTCGACAGCATGGCGCCGAACTGGAATATTTCCCTGTGCCATTACCGCAGCCAGGGCGGCGACGTGGGCCGCATCCTGATCGGCCTGCAAGTACCGCCCGATGAAATGGGAGAATTCGCCCGCTTCCTCGATACCCTCGGTTACCGTTATTGGGATGAGAGTAGCAATCCCGTGTATAAGCTGTTCCTCGGGCAATAACAGGTCAGTCGCTTCGCGATCGGAATGCATCCCACCGGGCGCATTCCCCCGTCGGGTCTGACCCCGGTCCTTGCCGTTGGGTTGAAATAAGCTACCATTCACCCTTCACAGAATTTGTAGCCACGCCACCATGACCACCACCAACGACCTCGCCGAACAATCCCCGCTGGGCAAAAGCTCCGCCTACCGCACCGATTACGCGCCGGAATTGCTGTTTCCGATTCCGCGCCAGGGCAAGCGCGACGAGCTGGAACTGCACGGTACATTACCGTTTTTCGGCCTCGATATCTGGAACGCCTACGAACTGTCGTGGCTGAACCAGCGCGGCAAGCCGCAGGTGGCCATTGCCAAGGTCAGCGCGCCGGCCGATTCGCCCAACATCATCGAATCGAAATCGTTCAAGCTCTACCTGAACTCGTTCAACCAGACCAAGCTGGACAGCCCGCAAGCGCTGCTGGCATTGCTCAAGCAGGATTTGTCGAATGGTTTCGGCGCGCCCGTGCAAGTGGAACTGACTTTGCAGGAAGATTTCGGCAAGCTCAAAATGGGCGAGTTCGACGGCGTGCTGCTCGACCGTCTGGACCTGGAAATCACGCAATACACGCCCTCGCCGCTGCTGTTGAAGGCGGCGCTCGATGAGGCGCCCGTGGAAGAAAAACTCGTCTCGCACCTGCTCAAATCGAATTGCCTGGTGACGGGCCAGCCCGACTGGGGCAGCGTGCAGATCGCGTATGCGGGGCCGCAGATCGACCAGGAAAGCCTGTTGCGCTACCTGATCGGTTTCCGCGAACACAATGAATTCCACGAGCAATGCGTGGAGCGCATCTTTGTTGATATTTTGCGTCAATGCAAACCGCAAAAACTGTCCGTGTATGCGCGCTATACGCGCCGCGGCGGCCTCGACATCAATCCCTGGCGCAGCAACTTCAGCACGGGAGCGATGCCGGGCAATCTGCGCAACGCGCGCCAGTAACGCTAGGCAACACCGCGCAACACCCCAAAACCATGCCAACAGGAATGTTGGCTGTGTTTTAAAACAACGTTGCAGTAGTGCCGCAGAGCATGTCAAAGACGCTGAAAAATCGGAAAATCGGCATTCGGCGGCGGAAAAACCGGCGCGCCGCGTGTTTTTAATCAAGAAATAGCCGATACACGCCGATGTTATTTTTTTGCTAAAATGATGGTCACATTGGCTGTAGCGCCCACTGCGCCCGCAGCGGACGTATACTGTTGAGAATTGGCGTTACAGGCCGCGAAAACAGGCCTATAATTCGGCTCGCAAGCCCTCTGCGCATTGCACCATTTCATTGAGTGTCATGACTAATCTTAGCAAAATATTATCCCTCGAAAACGTCCTGCTGGATCTGGAAGTTTCCAGCAAGAAGCGCGCTTTCGAGCAAGCCGGCCTGATCTTCGAAAACAATTACGGCATCGCCCGCTCTACCGTCTCGGACAATCTGTTTGCCCGCGAACGTCTGGGCTCGACCGGTCTGGGTCATGGCGTGGCCGTGCCGCATGGCAGAGTCAAGGGCAGCAAGACCTTGAAATCGCCGCTGGGCGCCTTCGTGCGCCTGGCCGAACCGATTCCGTTCGAGTCGCCCGATGGCAAGCCCGTCAATCTGCTGTTTTTCCTGCTGATTCCCGATCATGTCACCCAGCAACATCTGGAAATCCTGTCGGAAATCGCCGAAATGTTTTCCGATGACGCCTTCCGCACGGCATTGGCCACGGATCCGGAACCGAAATCCGTGCATTCGCGCATCGTCAATTGGCAACCCAGTCTGCAAGCGGCGGGTTAAACTTCAGGTATTCCTCCACTCCTGAAGAAGACTGCCATGTTGCAAACGCCGCTGACGATACAACGCCTGTACGACGATAATCGTGAAAGTCTGCAACTGGGCTGGTTCGCCGGCTTCCCCGGCGGCGAGCGCCTGATCTCGGGCGACGTCTCGTCGGCCGCCGACCAGGTGGGCCACTTGAACCTGATCCATCCGGGCCGCATCCAGGTCTTTGGCCACCAGGAAATCAATTACTACCAGCGCCTGAAGGTCAACACGCGCACCCACGTGATCGGCGAACTGATCGCCGGCGGTCCGCCCGCGCTGATCATCGCGCAAGGGCTGGAAACGCCGCCCGACATCCTCGCCATCTGCGACGAGCAAAACATCCCCCTGTTCTCCACCCCGCTGCCGGCCGCGCAAGTGATCGACTTCCTGCGCGTCTACCTGTCGAAAAAACTGGCGCAGCGCATCATCATGCATGGCGTGTTCATGGACGTGCTGGGTGTGGGCGTGCTGATCACGGGTGATTCGGGCCTGGGCAAGAGCGAGCTGGGGCTGGAGCTGATTTCGCGCAGCCACGGCCTGGTGGCCGACGACGCCGTCGAATTCTCGCGCATCGCGCCGAACATGATCGAAGGCCGCTGCCCGCCCCTGCTGCAAAACCTGCTGGAAGTGCGGGGCCTGGGTTTACTCGACATCAAGGCCATCTTTGGCGAAACGGCCGTGCGCCGCAAGATGCGCCTGAAACTGATCGTCCACCTGGTGCGCCGCAACGCGCTGGAAGAGGAAGTCGAGCGCCTGCCTTTCCTGTTCCCTACGGAAGACGTGCTGGGCTTGCCGGTGCGCAAGGTCGTCATCCCCGTCGCCGCCGGCCGCAACATCGCCGTGCTGCTGGAAGCGGCCGTGCGCAACACGATTCTGCAACTGCGCGGCATCGATACCTTGCAGGAGTTCATGGAACGGCAACGCCTCGCCATGAGCGGCGATTAGCAACGTAGGTCGGATTAGCGGGGCCGCCGAGGTGGGGCAAGGCCCCGCGTAATCCGACAGCATTGTTGGCGCGTGCAGCAAAGAAATATCACAGCCCAAATTGCAATAATTTGTAAAGATAATTGCCTCGGGAGCGCGGTGCCGGTCTTTATTGTATGATCGGGCTATGCATATCGTCCTTATCACCGGAATATCCGGCTCCGGTAAATCCGTCGCGCTCAATGTGCTGGAAGATACCGGCTACTATTGCGTCGACAACCTGCCGCCGGCCTTGCTGCCGAGCCTGGTGCAAACCTTGCTCGACGAAGGCACGCCGCAACTGGCCGTCGCCGTCGATGCGCGCAGCGCCGAATCGCTCGTCAGCTTGCCGCACAATGTCGCGCTGCTGCGCGACCAGGGGCACGACGTCAAGGTCATGTTCCTGACAGCCACCACACATTCGCTGGTGGCGCGCTTCTCGGAAACGCGGCGCAGCCATCCGCTGTCGCACGAGTTGCGTCCGAACCAGAATCCGGCCAGCCGCCGCACCCTGATCGAGTGCATCTCGGAAGAACGCGAACGCCTGTCGGCCATCGAACAGCTGGGCCATGTGATCGATACCTCGGAACTGAGCGCCAACAAATTGCGCGCATGGATCAAGGATATCGTCGCCTCAGAGCGCGCGCCGCTGACCCTGTTCTTCGAATCGTTCGCCTTCAAGCTGGGCGTGCCGCTCGATGCCGATTTCGTCTTCGACGTGCGGGCCTTGCCCAATCCCTATTACGACCTGGCCCTGCGCCCGCTCGACGGCCGCGACGCGCCCGTGATCGCCTTCCTCGACGCGCAACCGAGCGCGCTGGAGCTGCTGGCCGACATCCGCGCCTTCATCGAAAAATGGCTGCCGTCGTTCAAGTCCGACAACCGCAGCTACCTGACGGTGGCGCTGGGCTGCACGGGCGGCCAGCACCGCTCCGTGTACATGGCGGAACGGCTGGCGCAGTATTTCGGCCCCAAAGAAAGAGTCGTGCTGCGCCACCGCGAGCGTTCTTAATCAGTCGAGGTGGCGCAGCGGATGGGCTTGCGCCGGCCAGACGGGCGCAAAGAAGCGCGCCACCATGGCCGCGTCGACCTCGTCCAGGCTGGCAGGCTGCCAGCGTGGGGTATTGTCCTTGTCGACCACCAGCGCGCGCACGCCCTCGAGCACTTCGCCATGTTCGAAATTGTGGCGCACCACCGTGCGCTCCATGCGCAGGCAATCGGCCACGCCCAGGTGGGCGCCCCGCTGCAGCAACTCCAGGGTCACCGACATCATCAAGGGCGAGCGCAGGCGCATGGCCGCCAGCGCCTTCGCCGCGAACGCGCCGTCATCCTGCGCCAGCGAGGCCATGATGGCGGCCACCGAACCCGCGCTGAAGTGGCGGTCCAGCGCCGCGCGCGCCGTGGCCAGGGGGGAAGCGCCCGCCTCGGCCTGGAAAGGCGCCGCCAGCGCCTTGATGGCGACCGGCAAGCCTTCGCCCGGCGTGGACTCGAACAGGGCCAGCAGCGCCCCCATCTGCGCCTCGGGCAGATACACGTCGGCCAGGCCCGTGTACAGGGCGTCGGCCGCGTTGATCGTCAAACCCGTCAAGCCCAGGTACAGGCCCAGCTGACCCGCCAGACGGGATAAAAAGTAACTGCCGCCCACGTCGGGGAACAGGCCGATATTGACTTCCGGCATAGCCATGCGCGTGCGGCCCGTGACGATGCGCAGGCGGTTGCCGGGCCCCGCTTGCGCCACGCCCATGCCGCCGCCCATCACCACCCCATCCATGACGGCGATATACGGTTTCGGGTAGAAGTGAATCAGATGATTTAAAGCATATTCTTCCGTAAAGAAATCTTCCAGCAAGGCGCTGCCGCCCTGCGGCGTGGCCAGGCCCGCGTCGTAAAAGAAACGGATGTCGCCACCCGCGCACAGGGCTTTTTCGCTGCTGGAGCGGATCACCACGGCGTCCACCTGCGGATCGTCGCGCCAGGCCAGCAAGGCCGCGCTCAGGGCGCGCACCATCTCCAGCGACAGGGAATTCAAGGCTTTCGGACGGTCGAGCACGATGTGGCCCGTGCGGTGGCGGATGGAAATCTGGACGAGGTCGCTCATGGCAGGCAGGAAAGAAGTGAAAGTGCAAACATTCTAGCGCCTGCGCGGCGAACATTGCGTTTCGCTGGACGCAAAAAAGGGCGCAATGTGCGCCCTTAGTTGATCACAGCCGGTTGAAAGTCGCGGGCCGCTTAGGCGGGGGCGAATTCTTCTTCCGAACTGTCTGGCAGATGCTTGATCGCCTCTTTACCGTGCCCTTGCACTTTGGTTTTGTATTTCATCACTTGCCTATCGAGCTTGTCGATCAGGGTATCGATCGCGGCATACAGGTCGTGCGCCAGGCTTTCCACATAGACAGTTTTGCCACTCAGACGCAGGTTGACTTCGGCCTTTTGACGTTTTTCTTTCTCTTTGAGGTTATCCACGGTCAGAATCACGGCGATATCGATAACTTGATCGAAATGACGTTTCACGCGCTCCAGCTTCGTTTGTACGTATTCACGGATGGCTGGTGTCACTTCGAGATGATGTCCGCTGATGGTGAGATTCATACACACTCCTAAAGATGATCGGGTTCGTGCGGTCCATCGTATCCGGCCCGCAGAGGAACCGAAAAAAACTTACAAACACTTACGCAGGCTCACTGGCGGAATTTTTAATGCTTCCCGGTATTTGGCAACAGTACGTCGCGCAATCACCATGCCTTGTTCCCCCAGCATGTCCGCAATCTTACTGTCGGATAAAGGATTTTTAGGGTCTTCTGCTCCTGTCAGTTGCACGATCAATGCCCGTATCGCCGTCGATGACGCTTCGCCCCCCGCTTCGGTGGCGACGTGGCTACCAAAGAAATATTTCAACTCGAACATGCCGTGCGGGGTCAGCATGTACTTTTGAGTTGTTACCCGCGAGATAGTACTCTCGTGTAAACCCAGTGTATCAGCTATTTCACGGAGCACAAGGGGGCGCATGGCAACGGCCCCATGCGAGAAAAAGTTCTTTTGTCTTTCTACTATCGCCTGCGCCACGCGCAGAATCGTGTCGAAGCGCTGGCGCATATTCTTGATCAGCCACTTGGCTTCCTGCAACTGTGCACCCATGGCGCCCTCGCCCTTGCCCTGCTTGAGCAAGTTGGCGTACATGGCATTGACGCGCAGGCGCGGCATGACGTCGTTGTTCAGGGTCACTTGCCAGCCATTGCGCGCGCGCTTGACGACGACGTCGGGCACCACGTAATCGGACACGTCCGCAGCGAACACGGCGCCCGGATGCGGGTTGCACTGGCGAATTACCGTCTGCGCTTCACGCAAGTCTTCATCGTCGCAATCGAGGGCTTTTTTCAGCTTGTTGAAATCGCGCTGGGCAAACCAGGCCAGGTGCTTTTCCACGATGACGAGGGCCATGCGCCGCGTCACCATGGCAATGTGCGGCAAGCGCTTGATTTGCAGCGCCAGGCATTCGGACGCATTGCGCGCGCCCACGCCGGGCGGATCGAAACTTTGCAGCAGCGACAAGGCCGTGCGCATCTCGTCGGCATCGATTTCCAGCTCTTCCGGCAGACGCGCCAGGATGTCGTCGAGCGACTCTTCCAGGTAGCCATTGTCGTCGAGCGCGTCGATGATCAGCTCGACCAGCGCGCGGTCGCGCAATTCGAGCACCGTCACGCGCATCTGCTCCATCAGGTGTTCGCGCAGGGTGCAGTGATGGGCCTCCAGTTGCGGGCGGGAATCTTCGTCGTCGGGCGCCTTGCCCCGGCTCGCTTCGCTCCAGTCGCTGTCGCCGCCATCCGCGGCGGCCGGGCCCTCGCCCGCCTCGCCGTCAAAGGTTTCCGCTTCGGCCGGCGCCGCGGGCGCCTCCTGGCCTGGCGGCTGGGGCGGCGCTTCGGCCGGCGCGGCCGTGGAGCTCAAAGCCCCGTCGGACAGCAGGCGCAGCGAACGGTCGAGCGGATCGTCGAGGCGCTCGAGCAAGGGATTGTCCGTCAGCAGTTGCTCGAGTTCCTGATGCAATTCCAGAGTAGACAATTGCAACAGGCGTATCGATTGCTGCAACTGCGGCGTCAGTGCCAGGTGCTGCGAAGTGCGCAGCTGCAATGATTGTTTCATTGGCTTACATGCGGAAGTGTTCGCCCAGATAGACCCGGCGTACCGACTCGTTCGCGATGATGTCGTCGGGGCGTCCCGACGCCAGTACCGAGCCCTGGTTGATGATGTAGGCACGGTCGCAGATACCCAGCGTCTCGCGCACATTATGATCGGTGATCAGCACGCCGATATTGCGCTCCTTCAAGAAGCGCACGATGCGCTGGATCTCGATCACGGCGATCGGGTCGACGCCGGCGAACGGTTCGTCGAGCAGCACGAAACGGGGATCGGTGGCCAGGGCGCGGGCGATTTCCACGCGGCGGCGCTCGCCGCCCGACAGGGACAGCGCCTGGTTCTCGCGCAACTTTTCAATCTGCAAGTCGGCCAGCAGTTTATCCAGGCGTTCCTCGATCTCGGCCTTCTTCAAAGGACGGCCTTCGACGGTCTGGATTTCCAGCACGGCGCGGATATTGTCTTCCACCGTCAGCTTGCGGAACACGGACGCCTCCTGCGGCAGATACGACAGGCCCATCTGTGCGCGGCGGTGGATCGGCAGGCTGGAAATGTCCACGCCGCTGATGTCGATGCTGCCGCCATCCGACGGCACCAGGCCGACGATCATGTAGAACGAGGTGGTCTTGCCGGCGCCGTTCGGGCCCAGCAGCCCCACCACTTCGCCGCATTCGACTTGCAGCGAGACATCATGCACGACTTGCCGCTTGCCATAGGTTTTCTGCAGTCCGCGAACGATCAGGGTGCTGCCGCAACGGGTATTGTCCATTATTTCGTTCCTGGCACAGGTGTGGCCGGCGCTTTCTCCGCCGCGGGCGCCTTGGTCTTCGGCTGGATCACCATGCGCACGCTGCCGCCATCGGAGGTGCTGGTGCCGCTGTCGGAATTTTCCATCTTGAATACTTCCTTGCGGCTGTCGTACGAGATGAAGGCGCCATTGGCCACATCCGTCACTTTCGTGCCCTCCAGGCGCGTCAGCTTGGCCTTGGAAAACAGTTTCACCACTTCCGTCTTGTTGTCGTATTCCACGCGCTCCGCTTCGCCTTCGACCCACAGGTCGCCGGCGCCATCGCGCTTCTGGCGGAAGGTGGCCAGCTTGCCGGGATCGGCCCAGAAAGTGATGAACTGGTAGCCTTGCGGGTCTTCCGTGATCAGGGCCCGGCCCGCCTTCATGGTCAGCGTGCCCTTGACCAGCACGACGTCGCCCGTCAGGGTACGAATCTGCTTGACGTCATCGACGTGGCCGCTACGCGCCGTGATGACGGCTTCCTTCTCGGAATCGGCCTTCTCGGCATGCGCCACGCCCATGAGGGCCAGAGAAAATACGCTCAACAGCAAGATGTTCTTCATAGTATGGTTTCCTTGTTTCATTCTGTCATTTTGCCGCCGCGGCCGGGCGCGGTTTCGGCGGGAGGACCATGCGCAAGGCATTCTGCACTTCCACCACGCCGGTGGCGTTATTGGCCTTCATGCCGATACCATTGATGCGCGAGGCGCCCGTCAGGATATCGACAGGCACGTCCGTTTCCATTCTTTCTTCGTCCGGAAACACCGTCAGCGCTTCCGTCCTGACCGTCAGGTTCTGCGCCTTCGGACTGGCCACGCGGTCGATCACGACCTTGCGGTGCAGTTGCAGCCGGGTATTGTCCTGGTCGATATGCGCCAGTTCCGCATTCATGTTCAACGGCGGCATGCCCGGCGTGAGCTTGCGCACGAAGGGCTGGTCGATATCGGACGAATCGTCGGCCGGATAATGCGTGAGCTTGTTGCCCGACACGATATAGCTGGGCTTACCCGTCAAGTCCATGCGCACCAGGCTGAAATTGGTGATGAAATAGTCGGGCTCACCCAAATTCTTGCTGGCCTTGATGTCCTGGCCATTCTTGTTCATCACTTCAAGCAGCCAAAAGCTGGCCAGCGCGACGACGACCGCGCCCAGCAGGGTAAAAATCATGCGCCAGCGATGGGCGCCTCCTGGCTTACGCATAGGGTTTCACTCTTTCATAGGTCACTGGCGGCAAGGCGCACCTCACTCCAGGAACGGCGCCATGACGCGCGCATAGTTGTCCTGGGCGCGCAGCAGGAATTCGCAGATTTCGCGCACCGCGCCGCGGCCGCCGCCGGCCTGCGTCACATGGTGCGCCAGGCCCTGCGCTTCCGGACGCCCGCCCGGCACGCTGACGGCAAAGCCCACGCGACGCAGGATGGGCGCATCGATGACGTCGTCGCCGATGTAGCCGCATTGCTCTTCCGTCAAGCCCGTCAGCGCCAGCAGTTCGCGAAACGGCGTCAGCTTGTCGTGACCACCCTGGTGCACATGGGTAATGCCCAGGTCTTGCGCGCGGCGTGCCGTGATGGCCGAGCGGCGCGCGCTGATGATGGCCGTCTGCACACCGGATTCCTGCAGCAGCTTGATGCCCAGGCCATCATACACATTAAACGTTTTCATCATTTCGCCATCGGGGCCGAAATGCAGGCTGCCGTCGGTGAGCACGCCGTCGACGTCAAAGATCATCAGTTTGACCTTGGCCGCGCGCGCCAGGTTGTCCGCTACGCTCTCCATCAGATCACCTTCGCTTGCGTCAGATCATGGATATGCAGGGCGCCCACCAGCTTGCCGTCGGCATCGACGACCAGCATCTGGTTGATGCGGAACTGTTCCATCACGGCCACGGCATCGACAGCCAGGCGTTCGGGCGCGATGCTGCGCGGCTGCGCATGCATGACGTCGCGGATCGCCACTTGCGTGAAATCCTGCACGCGCTCGAACATGCGGCGCAAGTCGCCATCCGTAAACACGCCCACGGGGCGGTTGTCCGCATCGACGACGGCCGTCATGCCCATGCCCTTCTTCGTCATTTCTTCCAGCGCCTGCAGCAGCGAGGCGTCCACGGGTACTTTCGGCACCCGTTCGCCGCTGCGCATGACGTCATGCACGTGCGTAAGCAGGCGACGGCCCAGGGCGCCGCCCGGGTGCGAGCGGGCGAAATCCTCTTCCTTGAAGCCGCGCAAGTCGAGCAAGGCCACGGCGATCGCATCGCCCAGAGCCAGGGTGACGGTGGTGCTGGCCGTCGGCGCCAGATTCAGCGGACAGGCCTCTTTTTCAACAGAAATATCCAGGTGCACATCGGCCAGCTGGGCCAGGCTCGAGTTCGGCTTGCCCGTCATGGAAATCAGTATGCCGCCCATGCGCTTGACGACGGGCATGATGGCCATCAGTTCGGACGACTCGCCCGAGTACGAGATGGCAATAAAAGCATCGTCCGAGGTGACCATGCCCAGGTCGCCATGGGCCGCTTCGGCCGGATGCACGAACAGGGCCGGCGTGCCGGTGGAAGCGAGGGTGGCGGCAATCTTGCGCGCGATATGGCCGGACTTGCCGATGCCCGAGACGACGACACGCCCCTTGCACTGCAGCAGCAGCGCCACGGCGCGGCCCACGCTGTCGTCCGTTGCCAGGCGCGCGTGCAGCGCATTGATGGCGTCGGACTCGATCTGCAAGGTGGTGCGGGCCAGCGCGACGGCGCGCTCGGTCGTCGCTTGCATGTCAATTCGATCAAAAGCTTTCAGCATTGTTTTTTCATGGGTTACACTCATGCCCAAAGTATAAACGAATTAGGAAAGCAAAAAACTTGCCAGTCACAACAAACAACGATTTCCATTGACCGTACCGGGCAACCCATGTTTTCCTCGCTTGAACTGACCCTGATGTTACTCGGCAGCGCCGTGCTGGGCGTGGTCGCTTTCAGAATGTTGCATTTGCCGCCCATGCTCGGCTATCTGGCCGTTGGCATCGTTATCGGCCCCCATGCGCTGGGCCTGGCGGCGGAAAACGAAGCCAGCCATACCCTGGCCGAGTTCGGCGTCGTCTTCCTGATGTTTTCCATCGGGCTCGAGTTTTCTTTGCCCAAGTTCCTCGCCATGCGGCGCATCGTTTTCGGCCTTGGCATGGCGCAGGTGGTCACCACCATCATCGCCACCGTCGTCTTCGGCTGGTTCGTCGGGCGCTACCTGTCCGCCTACATCCACCTGAGCTGGCAAGCCGCGTTCGCCCTGGGCGGCGCGCTGGCCATGTCGTCGACGGCCATCGTCTCGAAAATGCTCACGGAGCGGCTGGAACTCGAAAGCGAGCACGGCCGCAAGATCATCGGCATCCTGCTGTTCCAGGACCTGGCCGTCGTGCCCCTGCTGATCCTGATTCCCGCCCTCACGCGCGATTCGGACAACCTGGCCGAAACCCTGGCCTGGGCCGGCGGCAAGGCCCTGGTCGTGCTGATCTTGCTGCTGTTCCTCGGCCAGAAGATGGTGCGCGGCTGGCTGACCATCGTCGCCAAGCGCCGCTCGCAGGAATTGTTCATGCTCAATCTGCTGCTGATCACCCTGGGCGCGGCCTGGATCACGGAGCGCGCCGGGCTGTCGCTGGCCCTGGGGGCGTTTGTGGCCGGCATGCTCATTTCCGAAACGGAATTCAAGCACCAGGTGGAAGAGGATATCAAACCGTTCCGCGACGTGCTGCTGGGCCTGTTCTTCATCACCGTCGGCATGCTGCTCAATATCCGCGTGGTGCTCGATAACTGGTGGCTCGTCCTACTCTTGCTGTGCGGCCCCGTGCTGCTGAAATTCACCCTGATCGCGGGCCTGGCCCGGCTGTTCGGCTCATCGACAGGCGTGTCATTGCGCACGGGCCTGGCGCTGGCGCAGGCGGGCGAGTTCGGCTTCGTGCTGCTGAATCTGGCTGGCGGCATCAAGTTGATGGACCCGTTCGTCGTGCAGGTGGTGCTGGCCTCGATGGTGCTGTCGATGCTGGTGGCGCCCTTCCTCATCGCCAAGTCGGACGCCATCGTCATGAAACTGGCCGCCAACGACTGGATGATGCAATCGCTGGCGCTGACGAAGATCGCCACGCGCACGATGGCTTCGCAGAAACACGTGCTGATCGCCGGTTTCGGGCGCAGCGGGCAAAGCCTGGCCACCCTGCTGGCGGAGGAAAAGATCGAATACCACGCGCTGGACCTGGACCCGGAACGGGTGCAGGAAGCGCAGCTGGCCGGCGCCCACGTCTCGTATGGCGACGCGGGCCGGCGCGAAAGCCTGGTGGCGGCCGGCATCTACCGGGCCAGCGCCGTGGTGATCACGTATGCGAATACCCCATCGGCACTGAAGTTATTGCATTTACTCAAAGAAATGGCGCCGACCTTGCCCGTCATCGTGCGCAGCCACGACGATACCGACCTCGACCAGCTGAAAAGCGCGGGTGCGGCCGAAGTCGTGCCGGAATTGATGGAAGGCAGCCTGATGCTCGCTTCGCACGCGCTCATCATGATGGGCGTGCCCCTGCGCCGCGTGGTGCACCGGGTACAGGCGGCGCGCGAGGAGCGCTATGCCTCCCTGCGCGGCTATTTCCACGGTTCCAGCGACGCGGGCGACGATGCCGAACTGGAGCGCCTGCATACGGTCACCGTCAGCGAAGGCGCGCACTGCGTGGACTTGCCCTTGAGTGCGATCGACGTGGCCGGCTGCGGCGCGTTTGTGACGGCCATCCGCCGCGGCCGCGGCAGCCTCGATGTCAGCCCCGAAACGCAGCTGGCCAGCGGCGACGTGGTGGTGCTGCGCGGCACGGCCGACGCCGTGGCCAAGGCCGAAACCTTGCTATTGAAATAATCAGCCGATCTTGCTCAGCTGCTCTGCGGCTGCCAGCTGACGACCTTGTTGCGGCCATCGGCCTTGGCCTGGTACAGGGCCTGGTCGGCGTGCGCCACCAGTTGCTGCGCCACCGTTTCGATCGGGAGCAGCGCCGCGTCCGCTTCAAGGCTGGCCACGCCGATCGACACGCTGACCCACGCTTGCGCGCTGCCCGGCAAGTCGAACATGGTGCCGGCGATGCTGGCGCGGATGCGTTCGGCAACAAACGTGGCGCTGTCGAGGTCGGCGTCGATCAGCAGCACGACGAATTCTTCGCCGCCGAAGCGGCCCAGCGCATCGGAGCGGCGCAATTCCGTGCGGATGCGCGTGGCCACTTCGCGCAGCACTTCATCGCCGCCCTGGTGGCCATGCTTGTCATTGAACAGCTTGAAATGGTCGATATCGATATACATGCATGAGATGCAATAATTCTGACGCCGCGCGCGGGCGATTTCTTCCAGCAGGCGGCGGTCGATATAGCGGCGGTTGTAGACGCCCGTCAGGGAATCGGTCAAGCCGATGTATTTGAGCATTTCATTGCTGATCACGTTTTCCAGGCAAATGGCGATGATGGACGCCATGTGCTTGATGAAATCCGTACCCAGCGCGGGCGTAAAGCGCGTCACGTCGCTGCTGGCCAGGTTCAGGCTGCCGATCAGGCGCTTGTTGCGCAACAAGGGCACCAGCGCCACGCTGCGCAGAGATGCGATCTGCGGAAAACGCGGGCCATGCACGGCCGCGTCGAAGGCACCGAGCAACGGCGATGGCGGCAAGGCCGCTTCGCCCTCGGCCGCCGGCACCGGCGACGTAAACCCCAGCTCCGCCACGGCATGCACGAACAGCAACTGCGGGAAGGCGCTGAAATCGACGCCCAGCTTTTCCATCACCAGCACGATATCGTCATCCTCGTCGAGCAGGCTCAAGGTGACGCCGTCGAGGTCGGAAATCACGGGCAAGGTGCGGAAAATGGTGCCGATCAACTCGGGAAACGTGGACGCGCTGACGATTTCCAGGTCGAACGCCTGGTGCCGGCACATGATGTCGTGGTTGCGCTCGACCTGTTCCAGCAGGAAAGCCATGCGCGCGCGCAAGGCCTGGTTTTCGGCTTCGAGGCTGGCAATGCGCGGGTCCGGCGGTATTGCTTGATTCATAGAAACCTTAAACCCTTGTGTACGGGCGCCATGCTTAAAATGCCAGTTCGAAACCGATGTCCTGCCCCACCACGATACGCTCATCGCCGCCTTCGGTGACGATGGCGTTCATGCCGAAGCAGATGGCGCCGTCGAGTTCGGGCTTGGCGCGATAGCCATGCATGACGTCGAGCGGATCCGGGCCGGGCACGCCCGTGGCCTGGTCCACCGACGGGATCGGGCAGCGCGAACACGGCTTGACGGGTTTCAAGGTCGTCGCGCCCAATTGCAGGAACGCGGCGTAGTCTTCCTCGAAGGCGCCGATATCGCCGATGACGAGGTTGGGCCGGAAGCGGTTCATCGGCAGCGGTTCACGGCCGGCGGCGCGCAGCTTGTCGTTGACATCGGCCAGCGAGGCGGCACCCGCGATCAGCACCGGGTAGCCGTCGGCAAACATGGTCGAGGCGGCAACGCCATCCGTCCATTTGGTGCTCGTGGCGCGCACCACGTCCGGGTGAAAGCGCACGAGGCGGCACGGCACGCCGATGGCCTGGGAAAACCATGTCGCCGTCACCTCGTCGCAATCGTAGGCGCGCACGCTGTCGTCCCACACCTGCACTTCCAGCACCGGTGCCAGTTGCGGATGCGGCAAGCCCAGTTCGATTTCCAGGCGCAGCATGCCCGGCGCGCGCAATTCCAGCGTGCTGGCCTTGATGGATGGCACGATCAGCGCCATGCGCGGATGCTCGCGCTGGGTCAGAAAGCGGCCCTGCGGGTCCACCACCATCCATTCGCGGTCGAACACGTGCTCGCTCATCAGCCCTGAGCGCGTCAGGACCGCCTCGCGCAAATGGATGCCGGCGCACGATTTGATCGGATACAGGATGATGTCGGACAGGATAGCCATGGACAGGGGGAGAAGGAACAGTGTTGCTGCTTCTGCCAGGAAATTATTCAGAAGCGAAGTATGGCAGCAAAGCGGGCAAGCGTAAATCAGCCAGATTCAGCCAATGAGGCTGAATCTGGCGCGGTCATGATCAATACGTGTAGAAAATACGCTGGATTTCTTGCGTGCTGTTGGTTTTGGTCAAGGCCAGCATCAGCAGGATGCGGGCTTTTTGCGGGTTCAGGGTGTCAGATACGACACTGTCGAGTTCATCGTCGTTGGCTTCGCCATTGCGCGCCACGATGCCCTGGCCGACGCGGCTCGAACGCACGATCAGCACGCCCTTCTGGCGCGCTTCCACCAGGGCCGGCTTCATTTGCGCGGCCACGCTGCCATCGCCCACGCCCGCGTGGATGATGCCCTTGGCGCCGGCGGCAATGAAGGCGTCCATGCCGACACGGTTCATGTTGGCATAGCCGTAGACGATGTCCACTTGGGGCAAAGCGTCGAGCTTGCTGATGTCAAATTCCGATTCCAGGGTGTGCTTGCGCGTCGACTGGCGATAGAAGAAAGGCTTGCTGCCCTGGATGTAGCCGAGCATGCCCAGTTCCGGCGACTTGAAAGTGTCGGTGGTGGACGTGTTCGTCTTGGTCACTTCACGCGCCGCGTTGATCTGGTCGTTCAAGGCCACCAGCACGCCCTTGCCCACGGCTTCCTTGCTGCCGGCCAGCAACACGGCGTTGTACAGATTGATGGGGCCGTCAGCCGAGATGGCGGTCGAGGGACGCATGGCGCCCACCACCACGACCGGCTTGTGGCTTTTCACGGTCAGGTTCAGGAAATACGCCGTTTCCTCGATGGTGTCGGTGCCGTGCGTGACGACCACGCCATCGACATCGTTCGAGGCCAGCAGCACGTTGATGCGCTTGGCCAGGGCCAGCCAGTGGCTGTTGCCCATGCTTTCGCTGGCGATCTGGAACACTTGCTCGCCTTTCACATTCGCCACTTTCTTCAATTCCGGCACGGCCGCGATCAGGCGCTCGACGCCCACGGTGGCCGAGGTGTAGCCGACGGTGGTGGTGCTGTCGGCGCCGCTGCCGGCGATGGTGCCGCCCGTAGCCAGGATCACCACATTCGGCAATTTGACGGCCGCCTGCTGCGCGCGTGCGGGGGACGCGGCAACAAAGCCCATCAGCAAGGTGGCCAGCATCAGCTGTGCACAAGAATGGAATTTGCGTGAAAACATGGTGCTCCTGTTCGGTGATGTGTCAAAGATAACAAAGTCGTGTGCAAATTATATGTCATCAGTGCGGCAAAAAAGTCCCGATTGACGCGTTCTGCGCAAACGTGCGCGCCTTCCCATGCGCTACAGTGGCGCCATGTCCACACTCCCGTCCTTCCGCTCTTGCCTCGTCCTGCCGTTCGTCCTGATGGCGCTGGGCGCCTGCTCCACGCAGGTCGAACTGCGCGCGGCGGCGCAGCAGGAGCAGTGGGGACGTGAAGCCGCTGGCCACGGCGACTGGGCGCAAGCCATGCGCAGCTACGCGGCCGCGGCCGAGAATGCCGAACTGGGCCATGGCGATGCAGCTTGGCAGGCGCGGCTGCACCACGAAGCGGGACGCGCCGCCAGCGCCGCCTGCCGCTACGATGCGGCCGCATTTCATTTCCGCCAGGCTATCGCGCTGGCAAAGCAGGCCCGTACATCGAGCGCCCTCAGCGACAAGGCGCTGGCATCGCTACAGGCCGGCAAACCTTGCGCAGTTCCCCCATGAGCGTCGCGCGCACCTTGCTGGCAGCATCCACCCTCCTCGCCGCCATGGCGCCGGTGCGCGCCGTTGAACAACCGCTGCCTTTATGGGAAGCGGGCGTGTTTGGCGGCACAGCCGTCACGCCCGCCTATCCGGGCGCCAGCGAACGCTCGACGCGCAGCCTGGCCCTGCCCTATCTGATTTATCGCGGGAAAGTATTGCGCGCCGACCGTTCCGGCGTGGGCGCGCGCCTGCTTGATACGGATCGCCTCGACTTCGATATCGGTTTTGCCCTGTCCTTGCCGGCCCGCTCCAGCGACGTGCCGGCCCGGCGCGGCATGCCCGACCTGGGCACCTTGGTGGAATTTGGCCCGCGCCTGAAAATCAAGCTGGCCGAGCCGACGCAGCACAGCCGCCTTGGCCTGGAACTGCCCTTGCGCGCCGTCATCGAAGCGCGCGGCGGCCTGCACCGCCAGGGCGCCACGTTCGAACCGCGCCTCGTGTACGCGCTGCAAGGCGAGCAGCAGGCATGGCATGTCGATGCCAGCGTCGGCGCCGTGCTGGGCAATGCCGCCATCAACGATTACCTGTATGGCGTCAGCCCCGCGTTTGCCACCGATGGGCGCCCCGCGTATGCGGCCAAAAGCGGGCTGATGCTCACGCGCCTGGGCCTGGGCGGTTCGTACCGGCTGCAGCGGGACTGGCGCGCCTTTGCCTTTTTACGCTACGACAACTACACGGGCGCCGCCAACCGCAGCAGCCCCCTGCTGCGCCAGAACAGCGGCACCTCGGCCGGCATCGGCCTGATGTGGACGTGGCAGCGTTCCAGCCGTCCGGCACGCGGTCCGGACGACTAGCGGCAAGACGGCTTAAAACTCCGTCGTGGCCGACAGCATGAAGGTGCGCGGCGCGCCCAGGCCCAGGCTGGTCCATTGCGGCAGCGCCCAGTACGCTTTGTTGCCGACGTTCGTCACGCTGGCGCGCACGGTCAGGGGCCAGCCGGCCGCGGCGGTGGCATAGCGGGCACCCAGGTCAAACACGGTACGACCCGGCACGGACAGCGAGTTGTCGCTATTGATGTATTGCTTCGATGCCGCCGTCGCGTTCGCCGTCAGGGTCACGCCGGGGATGGCGGGCGTATCCCACTCGACGCCCAGCTTTGCCTGCAGCTTGGGCACGCCCGTTGCCTGCTTGCCCTGGTTGGCGCCGCCCACGGTCTTCCTCAAGACCGGATCGACATACGCGACGCCGCCCATCAGGCGTACGTCGCGCAGGGGCGAACCGAAGAAGCCCCAATCGATGCCACGGTTGCGCTGCTCGCCGCCGAAGGAAAAGACATTGCTGACCGGATCGACGTAGCTGCTGGGACGCTTGATTTCATATACGCTAACCGTATGCGCGAACTCGCCCAGGTCGGCCTTGAAGCCAAGCTCCGCCTGCTTCGACTTGTATGGCGCAAAGACTTCGCCCGAATTGGCCGCCGTCAACGGCGCCGTGGCGCCCTGGCTCAAGCCTTCGATGTAATTGCCGTACAGAGAAACCGTGTTGCTCGCCTTGACCAGCAGGGCGACGGCTGGCGTGGTGGCGCCTTTGTCGTAACGCGAGGTACGCGCGCCCGTCTTGATGTTGAAGTTATCGCTGAGCACTTCCTGGCGGCGCAAGCCCGCCGTCAGTTGCACCTTGTCTTGCGCAAAGGAAAGCGTATCGACCAGGCCGAAGCTAGCCAGACGCAGTTCCGCCTTGGAAATTTGCGGCGCCTCGAAACGCGTCGCCGGCCCCCAGACGGGGCGATAGATATTCGTGATCCAATCTTTCGCCAAGGTATTGCGGCGTCCGTACTGCTTGTCCGTGTGGTGGTAATACGTGGCGTTGACGGCCCATTGATGGCCGATATCGCCCGTGCGCAGCTTGCCGCGCAAGCCCGCTTCCGCCGACTGTTTCTCCACATCAAAACCCAGGTCCGCAAGATTGGTGCGATAGTCGCCAGCCGTGTTGAACACCTGGATCAGATAGGCGCCCGTCGACCGGTAGTCGGCCTGGCTGGCGCCCACGGCGGCGTAGGCCATCACCTGTTCGTTCACGTCCAGCTCGCCGCGTAGCATGGCGCCCTTGTCCTTGGTGTCGTAAAAAGCCCAGCTGGGATTGAGCAGGGTCTCCGGTTTCGGCGGACGCGGCACGGGCAAGCCGGCGGCCAGGTTGACGCCCCGGTTCAAGCCATCGGCGCGGTCCTCGCTGCTATACAGGTCTGCGGACAGGCGCGCGCCGTTGCCACGCCAGTCGAGGCCCACGGAAATGAGCCGGGTCTTCTTTTGCTGGTGGTCAATGGCACCGTCGCCATCGCGGTAGACGCCGTTGACGCGGATGCCGAACTGTTTATTCTCGCCAAAACGCTGCCCCAGATCAATATGTCCTCCCCATTGCGAGTCCGACATGTACGACGCCGTCACCCGCGCCAGCGGCGTGTCGCCCGCGCGCTTGGGCACGAGATTGATGCTGCCGCCCACCGAGCCGCCAGGCGGCATGCCGTTGAGCAAGGCCGATGGCCCCTTCAGCACTTCGATGCGCTCGAACATTTCAGGCGAGGTGCGGTAGTACGGCGATATACCGTACAGCCCGCCAAACGCGACATCTCCGATATTCGAACTGAAGCCCCGGATCGAATAATTCTCGCCGATGATGCCCGTCATGCCGCTGCTGAAGACGGTAGGGTCGTTGGCGGCAATCACATCGGTGATGTCGCGCGCCTGCCGGTCTTCGATGAATTTGTCCGTATAGCTGATGGTGTTGAACGGGGTTTCCATGAAATCCTTATCGCCCAGGAAACCCACGCGGCCGCCGGATGCCACTTGCCCGCCGGCATAGGCATCCGTCACGGTGTTGCCTTTGCCCCACACCGTCACGGCCGGCATGGTTGCGGCCGCCTCGGCGGCGGCGCTATGGACCGCTTCGCGGCGCACCGTGTAGCTGCCATTGCCTTCGCGCACGGCGTGCAGGCCGTGGCCGCGCAGCAATTCGTAAAAACCCTCGGGCACGCTGTAACTGCCGGCCAGGCCGGCGCTGTGTTTGCCCTGCAGCAGGCCCCCATCCACCGTCAATTCGATCCCCGCCGCCGCCGCGAACGTATTGAGCGCCAGGCCGAGGGTTCCCGCCGGCACGCTGAACGCTTGCCGGGCTTGCGCCTCCTGCGCATACGCTGAAGGGGCCGCCACGCCCAGCGCTCCCAGGCTCAAGCCCGTGATGAGCGCCAGTTGCACGGCGGTGGCGATACGGCTCAGGTTCAAGGCGGGAAGGTGGCGTGCTGCCATGCGTGTTGCCATAATTAAGTCCTTTTCAGATGGGTGATTGCTTGTTCTCACCCTATTTCCCGGACGAAAAGACAAAACCCTCAACGCAAATACGAATCATTACAAAAAATAATTGCTCTCATTCATAAGCGCTGAGCACGTCGTCGATCACCCGTTTCAACGACGTCACGCTGGCCGCCGTGATGTACCAGGCGTCGGCATCGACGAAGACGACACGGCCGTTCTTCCAGGCATTGGTCTGGCGCAACAGCGGATTGGCCATCTGCTCGGCCGTCATGACGGGACGGTGTTCCATCACGGCCGTGCGGTCCACAACATAAATGATGTCGGGATTGGCTTGCTGGATGAATTCGCTGGTAATCGGTTGTCCATGCAAGCCCGCCTCGATGGCCGAACTGGCGGTTTTCACGCCCAGCGCGTCGAAAACAAAACCGTAGCGCGAGCGCACGCCGAACGCGCTGAAGGCGCCGTTGTTGTGCAGCACGATGAGCGCCCTCTCGGGACGCGCCTGCGTCACCTTGCGCGCGGCCGCCACCTTGGCGTCGAGCTCCTGCGCTTTCAGGCTGGCGATGTCTTCCTTGCCGAAGATACGCCCCAGTATCAGCAAATGCTGCTTGACCACGTCGATGTGCTTGCTCTCGCTGTTCTGGTAATCGACGTCGAAATGCAAGGTGGGCGCGATCTGGCTCAGTTCCTTGTAGTGATTGGCCTGGATCGACGTCATCAGCACGAGGTCGGGCTGGAGCGCGTGGATATGCTCAAGATTGGGCTGCACGATGGCGCCCAGGTCGCGGATGCCCTGGTCATCCTTGTAGCGTGAGAGGAAATGCGGCACGTAATCCTTCACCATGCCGGCCACGGGCACGCCCAGCTGGTCGAGGAAATCGACCTCGTTCATGTCGAGCACGGCCACGCTCTGCGGACGCTTGTCGATCACCGTCGTGCCCAGTTTATGCACGATGGTGATGGGCGCGAACGCCTGCGGTGGCGCGGAGGCGGCGGGCGCTGGCGCAGGCGTGGACGGCTTGTCGGTACAGCCTTGCAAGACGGCCGCGGCGGCAAGCAGCACGGCCAGCGCACAGCGGGATTTGTTCCAGATCATTTCAAGCTCCTGTGGGGGTAAAGTAATTGCAGAGGCAGCCGCGTTCATTGCGCACGATGTGGAAATCGATGTCGTACAGCGCGCGCAAGCGCTCCTCGGTGACGACCTCGTGCGCGGGACCGGCAAAGCGCACGGCGCCGTCCTGCATGGCGACGATGTGGTCCGAATAATTGGCGGCGAAATTGATATCGTGGATCACCAGGACCACGGTACGTCCCTGCTCGTCGCACAGGCGGCGCAGCGCGCGCATGATCTGCACGGCGTGCTTCATGTCGAGGTTGTTGAGCGGCTCGTCGAGCAGCAATATGTCCGTCTGCTGGGCTATCGTCATGGCGAGGAAGGCCATCTGGCGCTGGCCGCCGCTCAGCTCGTCGACATATGCCAGGCGCAATTTTTCCAGCGACAAAAAAGCGATGGCGTCGCTTATCGCCTGCCGGTCCCGCGCCGTCAGCGCGCCGCGGCTGTAGGGGAAGCGGCCGAAGGCAACCAGCTCTTCCACCGTCAGGCGCAGATGGAAATCGGGAGCCTGGCGCAGGGTGGCCACCTGGCGCGCATAGTCCTGGATCTTGATTGACGCGATATCGCGCCCGCCTATCGTAATCTCGCCCTTGTTCGCCTCCTGCAGGCGCGCGATGAGCATCAGCAAGGTCGTCTTGCCTGCGCCGTTGGGGCCGATCAAGGACGTCACTTTCCCTTTGGGAAACTGTGCGCTGACCTTGGCCAGCACGCGCCTGGCGCCGTAACTTTTTTCAATGTGGTTGACGTGGATCATGCGGTGCCTCGGGTGCGGACCATGAGCGCGAGGAAATACGCGCCACACACCAGGTTGACGAGGATGCCGACCGTGGTCCGGTAATTGAAAACATGCTCGACCAGCAGCTGGGCGGCGAGGAAGATGGCAATGGCGATGCCGCAGCCCAAAGGCAAGGTTAGGCGGTGGCGCGCCGTGCGGGCCAGGGCGTAAGTCGTGTTCGCAACAAAGATGCCCATGAAGGCCGTGGGCCCCAGCAAGCTCGTCGACACGGCCACCAGCACGGCGATCAGCGCCAGCTGCAGCTGCACCATGCGCCGGTAATCGATGCCGAGCGAGATGGCCTGCTCGCGGCCCAGCGCCAGCACGTCGAGCGCCGGCAGGGTCTTCGCCACGGCCACGCAGGCGGCGCCCGCCAGCAGGGCCGAATACAGCAGTTGTGCGGGCTGCGCCTTGTTGAACGATGCCTGACTGAATCCTTGCAAGATGGCAAATTCGCCCGGGCTGATGCGCAGCTGGATGAATTGGGTGAACGTGCCGATCACCATCGTCAGCACAAAGCCCAGCAGCAGCAAAAAATATACGTCGTTCTTGCCATCACGAAACAGCCAGTAATGGATGGCCCACGAGTAGGCGAGCATCAGCGCAATGGACAGCATGAAATTGCCGTTCTGCCCCAGCAGCAGCACGCTGTGCATGCCCATCGCGAGGATCAGCAGCGACTGCAACAGCAAATACACGGCTTCGTAACCCATGACGGCCGGCGTCAGGATGCGGTTGCCGGCAATGGTCTGGAAAACAATCGAAGACACGGCCACGCATACGCCGCCGATGACGATAGCGGCCAGGCGTGCCAGGCGCTTCGGGATGATGTAATCGACATCGAAATTGGCGCCGAGGAAGAGGAAAACCAGCGCCAGGACGAACACGGCCAGCCAGAGCGTGCGCTGCTTGACGATGCGCCTCATCTGCGTCCCCGGATGATCAGCATGAGGAACAGCACCCCGCCCACGCCGCCCGCCGTCAGGCCGATCGGCACTTCGAAAGGGTAGATCAGCAGGCGCCCGGCGATGTCGCAGGCCAGCAGCAGCGAGGCGCCGTACAGGGCGACGATGGGCAAGGTGCGGCCCAGGTTGTCGCCATGGCGCAAGGCCACCAGGTTGGGGATGGCCAGCCCGACAAACGGGATCGCTCCCACCGTGATCACCGTGGCCGCCACCGTGACGGCCACCAGCATCAGGCCCAGTGCCACCGTGCCCGCATAGTTCAGGCCCAGGCTGGTAGCGAGCCCCTCGCCCATGCCCAGCACCGTAAAGCGCTGCGCGTACAGATACGCGAGGGCAACGATGGGCAGGACCAGATAAATGATTTCATAGTTGCCCTGCACGATTTTCGAGAAATCGCCGAGCAGCCAGCCCTGCATGCTTTGCAGGATGTTGTGGCGGTAGGCATAGAACTCGGCCACGGCGCTGAGCACGCCGCCATACACGAGACCGATCACGGGAACCAGGATCGTGTTCTTGAAGCGGATGCGGCGGATCAGGGTCACATACACGAGACTGGCGGCAAAGCAGAAGGCCAGCGCGAACGCCATCTTGCCCGCCGTGCCTGCGGCCGGCGCCACGGTCAGCGCGACTAGGATGCCCAGCTTGGCCGCGTCGAGGCCGCCCGAAGTGGCCGGCTCGACGAACTTGTTGCGCACGATGTGCTGCAGGATGACGCCGCAGACGGACAGGCCCACGCCCGTCAGCACCAGCGCCGTCAGGCGGGGCAGGCGGCTGGCCGTCAGGGTCAGCCAGGCGTCGTCAGACAGCGCGCAGGAAGACGACAGCAGTTCGATCCAGGCGATGTGCCTGGCGCCGACCAGCAGCGAAGCCGCACACAGCAGCAGGAAGACGAAAAACAGACGCGCCTGTATCAAATCGTCATCCCGTTCATGGCTGCTGTGCGGCGGAGGCGATGCGCCAGCCCTTGGCCGCCCGGCGCTGGGCCAGGAAGTGCGCATACAGGCCGTTCTGTGCCCGCAAGGCGCCCGGCGCGCCCTGCTCGCGGATCGTGCCACCGTCGAGCACGACGATCTGGTCGGCCATGGCCACCGTCGACAGCTGGTGCGCGATGACGATCACCGTGCGCTTGCCGCGCAGCCGCGCCAGCGCCTCGGCGATGGCGGCCTGGTTTTCCGCGTCCAGCGCGGCCGTCGCCTCGTCGACGAGCAGAATCGGCGCATCCTTGACCAGCGCGCGGGCGATCGCGATGCGCTGGCGTTCGCCGCCGGACAGGCGCGCGCCGCCCTCTCCCACTGGCGTAGCCAGCCCCTCCGGCAGGCGGGCGATGATTTCGGCTGCGCCCGCCTGGCGCGCCGCGTCCAGCACCTCGGCATCGGTGGCGCCAGGCTTGCCAATACGGATATTGTCGGCGATGCTGCCCTGGAACAGATAGCTGTCCTGGAAGATCTGGCTGATCTGCCCAGCCAATTGCTCGCTGGACATGTGCCGCACATCGACGCCGCCCACCAGCACGCTACCCTGGCTGGCGTCAAAGAAGCGCGCCATCAGGCGTACTAATGTCGTCTTGCCAGAACCGGAAGCGCCAATCAGCGCCGTCATGCTGCCCGGCGCAATGTGCAGATTGATATCCGTCAATACGTCGGGCTGGTCCTGTGCATAGCGGAAGTGCACATTGCGCAGCTCGACCGCGCCATCGCGCGGCGCCTGCGGCCCGCGTGCTTCCGGCAGCGGCTGCACGGCGAAAATATCGCGCGCCGCATCGAGCGGGCCGCGCGCGCCGCGCAGCACTTCGCCGTAGCTGGCCACTTCCTGCAGCGGGTCGACGAAGCGCACCACCAGCAGCAAGGCCACGATGACGGCGATGGCGTCCGGCGCAGCGGCTGCACCGCCCAGCACGCTATCGAGCCACAGCGCGACGGCGGCCAGCAAGGCGGCGAAGATGGCTTGCACGGACCAGGCGTTGAGCACGGACGACAAGGCCGACAGATAGATCAGCCGCGTGCCCGCGTGGCGCTGCCCGTCGATCGCTTGCTGCAGGAAACGCGTGCCGCCGTCAGCAGCACCATCGCCGTCACCATGGAAGGCGCGCAAGACGGATTGCGCTTGCGCAAACTCGACCAGGCGCTGGCTGGTCCGGGCGAAATGGTGGTGATAAGCGTCGTCGGCGCGCTGGCCCAGGTGCACCGTGAGCCGCAAGGTACCCGCCAGGAGGGGCAGCGCCAGCAGCGCCGTCACGCCCAGCTGCCAGTGCAGCGCAAACAGCGCGGCCAGCAATACCACGGGCGTGACGGCGCCGCAGATCACGGGCGTCAATACGTGGGCGGGCAGCTGCGCCACGTTCATCATGCCCTGCGTGATGACATGGCCCAGTTTTGCCGTGTTCTCCGGCGTGAACCAGCCGACGGGCAGGCGCGCCACGTGGTCGCCCAAGCGCTGGCGCGCCCCTTGCAGCACCGTCACGCCCACGCGCACGCCGGCTTTTTCCACCTGGCGCCGCCAGGCCCAGCAAGCAAGCAGCCCGGCCAGCAGCACTAGCAGCCACAGGGCCGCGCCGCCGGCGTCGCCGCCCAGCAGGCGGCCCAGGGCCAGCACCAGCGCCGTGATCGTCAAGCCGCTGAGTACGCCATACGCGAGCGCCATGGCACAGTAGCGGCGAAACACGCGCGCATCGTCGCCCAGCAGTTGAATGAATGTCTTCAGCATGGCAGCACCGTTTCTTCCGGGGAATTCTGATAGCCGCCCAGCGCCCACAGTTGCGCATAGCGGCCATCGTGGGCGAGCAAGCCGGCATGGCTGCCCTGCTCGACGATGGCGCCGTTCTCGACGACGACGATGTTGTCGGCATGCATGATGGTGTCGAGCCGGTGCGCGATCACCAGCAGGGTGCGGCCACGGGCAAAGCGCGACAGCGCGTCCTGGATCGCCACTTCGTTTTCCGCATCGGCCGCGGCCGTCGCTTCATCGAGCACCAGCACGGACGGGTCGAGCAGCACGGCGCGAGCGATGCTCACGCGCTGCAACTCGCCGCCGGACAGTTGCGCATCCTCGCCAATGACGGAATCGTAGCCGCGCGGCAAGGCCAGGATGCGCTCGTGGATATTCGCCAGGCGCGCCGCGTCTTCGATCGCATGCAAGCTGGCCGATGGCCGGCCCAGCCCGATGTTCTCGCGCACGCTGGCGTGGATCAGCCGCACTTCCTGCAGCACGAAGCCGATGCGCCGGTACAGCTCGGGCGTGGCGATGTGCCGCAGGTCGACGCCGCCGAGGGTGATGCGCCCTTCGGTCGGGTCGAAAAAGCGCAGCAGCAGGGGCGCCAGGGTCGACTTGCCGGAACCGGAGGCGCCGACGATGGCCGTCACCGTGCCGGGCTGCATGGTCAGCGTGATGTCCGACAGCACCTTGTTGTGTCCGTCATAGGCATAGCCCACACGCTCCATGCGGATCTCGGTACCGTTGGGCAACTGCTGCTGCTCCGGCGCCGGCTGCGCCAGCACCGGCGTATCGAGCAAGGCTTGCACGCGCTGGGCCGCGCCCGTGGCGTTGTTGAGGTCATGCGTCAGATAGTGCAACAGCAGCACCGGCGCGGAAATGCCGGGCGCCACCAGGGCGAACGGCAGGATATCCACGGGCGCCATCGCTCCCAGCGCCACAAACACGGTGCCGGCGATCAGCACCACGCCCAGCACGGCGACGGGCGCGATCAGCGCATTGGCATTGGCCATCGAACCGACCAGCGGGCGCGTGAACGCGGCAAACGCCTCGGCAAACGCATCGACGGCCGCGCGGTAACTGCCATGCGCGCGTCCCGTGGCGCCGAAGGCCTTGACCACGGGAATGCCATTGACGAACTCCACCACGGCATTGTTGATGCGCCCCATGCCGGCGACGAAATGCTCCATATTGCCTGCGCTGGCCTTCATGGCGCGGCCGAAGAAGAGAAAAAAGCCGGGAAACGGCAGGATGGCGACGAGGGCCAGGCGCCAGTCCATGGCGAACAGATAAAGGACGGAGATGGCGATGGCGCCCACGGCGCGCCCCGTCGTCGTATAAAAATGGGCGGTGAGGCTGTGCAGGGTGTTGATGTCGTCCTGCATCGCCTGCTTGACCTCGCCCGAGGCACGGCTGGTAAACCAGCCCAGCGGCACCTGCCCCAGGCGCTGCATGGCTTGCAGGCGCAGTTGATGGGTGAGGCGGTTGTCGGCCAGATGCGCGGCCAGCTCGCCCAGCGTGATCAGGGCCATGCCGGCAAACAGGCAGGCGACGCTGACGAGAATGGTGGGCCAGATGCCAAGCTGCGTGGCAGCAGGGGCCAGGGCGATGCTGGCGATGTGCGCGATGCCGGCCAGCGGCACCAGGGTCAGCATGGAACCCGTGCCGGCCAGCACGGCGGCGGCGATCAGGCGCCCGCGGATGGGCTGCAGTATCCGGCTGATCGGGCCGGCCTGGCTGCTTGGGCTACTCATGGGAAAAACGGGAAAACGCGTGCATAAGTTCAATGGATAAGGGTGGCTCTCACCCTATATCCCGAACGAGAATGCAAAACCCTCAATCGGGTCCGCGCAATTGTCAGGCAGCGGCCTGGACGGTCACCCAGTAGCGCGTGCGCGCCACGATTTGCACGGGCAAGGCCAGCGCCAGGTTGTGCAGTGCGCGGTCCGTGTCGCGCAGGGGAAACACGCCGTTGACACTCAAGCTGGCCACGGCCGGGTCGCAGCGCAGCAGGCCGGGGCGGTAACGGGCCAGTTCCGCGATCAGGGCATCGAGGCGCATGTTGTCGGCCACCAGCACGCCCTTGCTCCAGGCTGCCGCGCTGGCCGGCACGGGGGCGGCCGATTGCACGATGTCGGCCGAGAAGATGGCACTGTAGCCCGTGGCGACGCCCACGGCGTTGCCGGGCGCATGCGCGAGGCGTATCTCGACGGCGCCTTCGAAGACGGCGACGCGCGACGTGTATTCGTCTTGCCGCAAAGTAAAACGCGTGCCCAGCGCCCGTACCGTGCCGTGGCGGCCCTGCACGCGGAATGGCCTCTGCGCCGGATCATGGGCCGTGGTGACGAGGATTTCGCCCGCGCGCAAGACCAGCAAGCGCTCGCTCGCGTCGAAGCGCACGTCGATGGCGGAAGCCGAGGCCAGCATGACGCGCGTGCCGTCAGGCAAGATAATCTCGCGGATCTCGCCGGTGGCCGTGCCGTGGCCTGCCGTGGCCACTTGCCAGGCCTCCGTGCCGCGCAGCAGGTACGCCATGCCGCCCACGGGCAGCAGCACGGCCAGCAGCTTCAGGGCACGGCGGCGGCTCAGGTAGGCGGCCGGTGCCGGCTCCCGCAGCGCGTGCCGGGCCGCATCGCGCGGCAAGCTGTGCAGCTTGCCCTCGAACGCTTGCAAACGCTGCCAGGCGATGGCGTGGTGCGGATGCGCGTCGCACCAGCGGGCACAGGCAACCCGGTCTTCGTCACTGGCGTCATCGGACCACAGGCGCGCCATCCACTGGGCCGCCTGCTGCACGATGGCGGGCGCGATCACCACATCCATGGTTCAGGCGTCCCGCGCATGCAAGGCCTGGTAGCAGGCCAGCAAACCGGCGGCGATGTATTTTTCGACGGACGAGACGGACACCTGCAATTCGGCGGCGATGTCGCGGTAGCTCAGGCCATCGAGTTTGCACAGCAGCATGGCCTTGCGCGCCTTGGCGGGCAAGCCGTGCAGCACCGCATCGATTTCCGTCAGCGCCTCGATCACCAGCGCGCGCTCTTCCTCGGACGGGGCCAGCGCCTCGGGCACCAGGGCCAGCACTTCCAGGTAGGCCGTCTCGATCTGGCGGCGGCGGTACAGGTCGATGACCATGCCGTTGGCGATCTGCGTCAGATGGCGGCGCGACTCCCCGGCCGGCGGCACCCTGCCCGTCTTCATCAGGTGCAGGTACACATCGTGCGCCAGGTCGGCCGCGTCGAAGGCATTGCCCAGCTTGCGGCGCAACAAGCCACGCAGCCAGCGGTGGTGGTTGGTGTACAGACTGCTGACTTGCTGCTGTAGCGCTAACTCGGCGGTGCTCACGATACCCTTCCTGTGGTCGATGGCCAGCAAGACGGCAGGCACATCAATATAAATGAGAATTATTCTCATTGTATAGGAAAAGGCAAGACAAGCGCAACCGGCCGGGCAGGAATCCGCGGCATGGCAAGGCGATGAAGTCAAACAAACGGGCAATAAAAAACCCTGCAAATCAATGACTTGCAGGGTTCATGCTCGCCCCGTACGGGACCTGCCGGGATTTAGACGTTGAACAGGAAGTTCAGCACGTCGCCATCCTTGACCACGTATTCCTTGCCTTCGGCGCGCATCTTGCCCGCTTCCTTGGCGCCCGCTTCGCCCTTGTAGGCGATGAAGTCGTCATAGGCGATGGTTTGCGCGCGGATGAAGCCGCGTTCGAAGTCGGTGTGGATCACGCCGGCCGCTTGCGGTGCCGTGTCGCCCACATGGATGGTCCAGGCGCGCACCTCCTTCACGCCTGCCGTGAAGTAGGTTTGCAGGCCCAGCAGCTTGTACGCGCCGCGGATCAGGCGGTCCAGGCCCGGCTCTTCCATGCCCATATCGGCCAGGAAGGCGCCCTTGTCGGCGTCGTCCAGGTCGGCGATTTCCGCTTCCAGCGCCGCGCAGATGGCGACGATGGGGGCGTTCTGCGATTGCGCATACGCCGTCAGCTGGTCCAGCAGCGGATTGTTGGTAAAGCCCGTGTCGGACACGTTGGCGACGAACATGGCCGGCTTGGCCGTGATCAGGCACAAAGGCTTGATCAGTTCCATTTCGTCGGCGTCCAGGCCCATGGCGCGCACGGGTTTCGCGTCGTTCAGGTACGGCATCATGCGTTCCATGATGGCCAGCAGCTTGGCCGCATCCTTGTCGCCCGAGCGGGCTTTCTTGTTTTCGCGGTGGATAGCTTTTTCCACGGTACCCATGTCGGCCAGCGCCAGTTCGGTCTGGATGACTTCGATATCGTCGAGCGGGTTGATCTTGCCGGCCACGTGGATGACGTTGTCGTCTTCGAAGCAGCGCACGACGTTGACGATGGCGTCCGTTTCGCGGATGTGCGACAGGAACTGGTTGCCCAGGCCCTCGCCCTTCGATGCACCGGCCACGAGGCCGGCGATGTCGACGAATTCCACGATGGCGTTGACCATGCGTTCCGGCTTGACGATGGCGGCCAGCGCATCCATGCGCGGATCCGGCACTTCGACGACGCCGACGTTCGGCTCGATGGTGCAGAACGGATAGTTTTCAGCCGGGATGCCGGCTTTCGTCAGTGCATTGAACAGGGTGGACTTGCCGACGTTCGGCAAGCCGACGATACCGCATTGGAGACTCATGGAAAACCTTTAAATAATCAATATTGCCGGCAAGCGGCTGGTGCAAAACGGCCGTTGCGGGCGTTTTCTGGATAATCTTGCTGTATTCATGCTCTAAGGGTCAATTGTACCTCTATGCACCCTACTCTTCAAAAAAACCGCCCTGGCGACCTTAACTGTCGCCATCCCCGTCATCCGCCTGCGACGCATCGAATTCCAGGATGTCGCCGGGCTGGCATTCGAGCATCTCGCAAATTTTCGACAAGGTATCGAAACGCACGCCGCGCACCTTGCCCGATTTTAAAAGGGACAGGTTCTGCTCCGTGATTCCGATAAAGGCAGCCAGTTCCTTGGATTTCACTTTTTTCCTGGCCAGTACCAGATCGAGGCGCACGACGATGCCCATCAGATGAACCCGCTGTTTTCATCGGCCAGGCGCTGGCCTTCATGCAGGATTTGCGCCAGCGCAAAGAAAATCGAGCACAGCAGCAAGGTCCACAGGTCGCCGCCCGTGATGTCGATAACCAGGCGCAACTGGCGCGTTCCCTCTTCCAGCAAGCCAAACAGCATTCCGCGCACGGTGGGTTCCAGCAAAGTCAGCACCGTTCCCAGCAGCAAGCCGCCGGCGAAGCGGCGAAAGTGGCGCGCCACCTGCGGCGTAAAAAACACGCCCTGCTCGAACTGGCGCAAGACCAGGGCCAGCTGGCGCACGGCATCGGCCAGCACGCACAAAGCCGGCAAGGCCAGCGCCAGACCCAGCCCCCGCTGCCACAGGGGCATGGCTGCCAGGCGCGCGAATGGCTGGCTCTGCAATTGCAGCAACAGTTCATACATGCCTGCGCCGCCCAGGCTGCCTTGCGCGGCCGGCGCAGGCGCCAGCCAGCCCAGCACCGTCAGCAGCAGGTACAGCACAAAGAATCCCGAAACGCCGTAGCGCACGCGCCGGCTCAGCGCCGCCGGTCCCGTTGGATTTTTTTTCATCTTTAAAAGTATACGAAAGTGTCAAGTGTGGTTAGAATAAATTATCGTAAAACAATAATTAAATCATGTTTTGCGACCATTTTAACATGTTCACCTCACCCTATCGACTGGAGACTCCATGAAAACCCTGCTTGCCGCACTCGTTTGCAGCACCACCTTGCTGCTGAGCGGCGCCGCCCGCGCCCATGACTTGAACGCCATGCTGCAGCAGGCGCTGGCCGACAAGAGCGTACCGGCCATGGCGATGCTTGTCATTCGCGACGGCAAGATCGAGGCACAGGCGCAGGCTGGCGTACGGGCCAATGACGGCAACGATGCCGTGCGCGCCGATGACGTGTGGAATATCGGCTCCAACGGCAAGGCCATGACGGTGACCCTGATCGCGCGGCTGGTGGAACGGGGCGTGCTGTCGTGGGATGCGCCGCTGTCAACCATGCTGCCCGCGCTGAGTGCCGGCATGCGCGCCGAATACCGCGACGTCAATCTGATGGATCTGCTGTCGCACCGCGCCGGCCTGCCGCCCAATCCCGATGAAGCGTGGATCGATTCCACCTACGCGGACACGCGCCCCTTGCCGCTGCTGCGCCAGGAGTACGCGCAGCGCGCGCTGGCCGACGCGCCCGTGGCCGCGCCGCGCGGCGAATCGCATTACTCGAACAGCGGCGCCATGATCGCCGCCGCCATCGCCGAGCGTGTCACGGGCAAAACGTACGAGGAATTGATGCAGGCGGAAGTGTTCGGCCCTCTGGGCATGCGGGCCGCCTTCGGTTTCACGGTGCGCGGACAGAATCTGGGCCACAAGGAAAACAAGCCGATCGCCGGCTTGATGGCCAGCAATCCGCTGATGATGGCGCCCGATGGGGAAATTCACCTGAGCATGCAAGACTGGGCAAAGTTTGCGCTCGATCAACTGCATGGCGAACAGGGCAAGGGTAGGCTGCTGAAACAGGAAACGTATGTCTTGCTGCACACGGCGCAGGGCGACACGCATGCGGCCTTGGGCTGGGGCGTGATGCACTTCCCGCCCCAGGCGCCGCAGCGTGTACTCACCCACCTGGGCTCGAACGGCTACTGGCACGCGCTGATCGCGCTGGCGCCCGGCAGCGGCGACGGCCTGCTGATCGCCGCCAACGCGGGCGACGGCAGCAGCGCCCAGGCCAGCCAGCAGCAGATGGCGAAAACCATCATGGCCGGCTTCGGCAAGGCGGGAAAATAATTACGCGGTGTGCAGCTTCATCGTCGCCGCCTCGAACTTGCCCTCGACGATCTGCGGCATGACCTGCAGGGATTTGTCGATCGCCTGCTCGATCAGCTCCTGGTCTTCGCGGCGCGGGCGGTGCAGCACGAAGTCGGCCACCTGCTGCTGCAGGCTCAGGGTGCGCGGGTGGCCGATGCCCAGGCGCAAGCGCCAGTAATCCTGCGTGCCCAGCGCGGCCGTGATGTCTTTCAAGCCATTGTGGCCGCCGGCCGAGCCGCCCTTTTTCAGGCGCGCAATGCCGGGCATCAAATCGAGTTCGTCGTGCACGACGAGCACTTCATCGGCGGCAATCTTGAAAAAGCGCGCCAGCGCGCCCACGGACTGGCCCGAGCGGTTCATGAAGGTCAGCGGTTCGAGCAGCCAGACTTCGTTGCCGCCAATCGACGTTTTCGCCAGCATGGCGTTGTAGCGCGAATCGCGCTGCAGGCGCGTGCCGGGCAGGCTGTTGGCAAGATTGTCCACCAGCCAGAAGCCGGCATTGTGGCGGGTTTGTTCGTATTCGGGTCCCGGGTTGCCGAGGCCGACGATCAGGCGTATGGGCATGGCTGTGTCTGCAATGTAAAAGAAAGCATTATCGGTGAAAACAGGCAGAAAAAAACCCGCGCGGCGAACCTGGCGGGTTTTTCCTTGCCACTACCGCATTGCTGCGGCGGCAAAATTACTTCTTGTCGGCTTCAGCAGCAGCGGCTTCGGCTTCAGCAGCAACGTGGCCAGCCGGTACCGAAGCGGTAGCGATGGTCAGGTTGGCGCCGTGGGTGACAGCGGTCACGCCAGCTGGCAGGACCAGGTCGCCAACGTGCAGCGAGTGACCGACGTCGATGTTCGACAGGTCAACGTTGATGAATTCTGGCAGTTGGCCTGGCAGGCACGAAACTTCGATTTCGTTGGCTACGTGGCTGATGGTCGCGCCGTGCAGTTTGACTGCTGGGGAAACGTCAGCGTTTACGAAGTGCAGCGCCACTTTTACGTGGATAGCTTGCTTAGCGTCAACGCGCTGGAAGTCAGCGTGCAGAACCAGTTGTTTGTATGCGTGGACTTGGAAGTCGCGCAACAGAACTTGCTGGGAAACGCCGTCGATTTCCAGATCCAGGATCGACGAGTGGAACACTTCTTTTTTCAACGCGTGGTACAGAGCGTTGTGATCCAGCGAGATCAGCACCGGGGCTTCAGCGCCACCGTAGACGATACCAGGGGTTTGGCCGGAAATGCGCAGGCGGCGGCTCGCTCCGGAACCTTGCAATTCGCGTTTAAATGCGATAACTTTCATGTGAAACTCCAAGAAGAACAAGGCTTGCGCCTTGTGTTATGAGGACTCCCGCGACCAGGAATCCTCGAAAATGGGTGCAAAACACCCCGAAAACTAAAACACTGCGGCGCAACAGGCAAAAGCCGGTCGCGCCGCAGGCATTACGTCTGTTGCTGCTCTTGCCGAATTAATCGATGAACAGCGAGATGACGGAGTCACCCTTGATGATGCGTTTGAACGTCTCGGCCAGCAGCGGCGCGCACGTCAATTGACGGATCTTGCCGCAGGCCAGGGCCGCTTCGGACAGGGGGATCGTGTCGGTCACGACCAGCTCATCGAGCGGCGAGGCCGAAATACGGTCGATCGCCGGGCCCGACAGCACCGCGTGCGTGCAATACGCCACGACTTTTTTCGCGCCGCGCTCTTTGAGCACTTCGGCAGCCTTGGTCAGGGTGCCTGCCGTGTCGACCATGTCATCCATGATCACGCAGTTGCGGCCTTCGACTTCACCGATGATGTTCATCACTTCGGACACGTTCGCTTTTGGACGACGCTTGTCGATGATGGCCAGGTCGCAGCCCAGGCGTTTTGCCAGGGCGCGCGCACGGACCACACCGCCGACGTCCGGCGACACCACCAGCAGATCCTGGTAGTTTTTCTTTTGCAGGTCGCCCAGCAAAATTGGCGAAGCGTAAATATTGTCGACTGGGATATCGAAGAAACCTTGAATCTGGTCAGCGTGCAAGTCCATGATCAGGACGCGCTCGACACCGGCTTCTTCCAGCATGTTCGCCACCACCTTGGCCGAAATCGCCACACGCGCGGAGCGTGGACGGCGGTCTTGACGGGCGTAGCCGAAGTAAGGAATCGCGGCGGTGATGCGGCCAGCGGAAGCACGTTTCAAGGCATCAACCATCAGCATGATTTCCATCAGGCTGTCGTTGGTTGGAGCACAGGTGGATTGCAAAACAAAAACATCCTTGCCGCGTACGTTTTCGTTAATCTCGACCATTACTTCGCCGTCGGAGAATTTCGAAACGTTTGCTTTACCGAGAGGAATGCCGAGGTTTTTTGCGACCCCCTCTGCCAACGCTGGATTCGCGTTGCCGGTAAAAACCATCAGGTTTTCGTAAGCCATGGGAGTCCCAAGAGGTGATAAAGAAGTCTTGAAAAGCACTAACCGGGCATAGGCCCGGTCAGTCATTGTTTAGAATATGCCGCGTGGCGGCACATCTGCTTTTTCCCGTACTGGACGCCAACTTCGCATCGACAGACTACGGTGAAATGGTGGCAGGGGAAGAAGGATTCGAACCTTCGCATGCTGGAATCAAAATCCAGTGCCTTAACCAGCTTGGCGATTCCCCTACGTTACTGACTGCTTGCCGTCATGTTGGCCAGTATTATACCGACTATTTGACGCTAAGCAAAATCTTTTTTTGCTCTCTACAACATGGTGAGCATCGGGTGGCGATTCAGCGCTTTTGCCTTCCAGGCGACCCAGACTGGTGGCACATTGCTGAGCACCGCATCCGCTTCTTCCTGACTGCCAAACGCACTAAATACACAAGCACCGGAGCCAGTCATCCTGGCCTCACCGTAAGCACCCAGCCATTCTACCGCATCTGCTACCGGCTTGAAAAGACTGCATGCTACTTGCTGTAAATCATTCTTTCCAAACCCGCCCGCATCGTTTCCTTCTGCGAGGTACCTGGAAAAGTCCGCTATTGTGACGGGTTCGGTATTTCTCGTCAAGCCTTCCGCGCAAAAAATTGCGGCGGTCGGCACTTGCACGCCCGGCTCGATCACCACATACCAGCATGCGGGCGTGGCGACGGGCTGCAAGGCTTCGCCCACGCCTTCGGCAAAGGCGTTTTCGCCAAAGATGAAAAACGGAATATCGGCGCCCAGCGGCAAACCCAGCGCCATCAAATCCTCGCGCGTCAAACCGGCCTGCCACAGGCGATTGAGCGCCATCAGCGCCGTGGCCGCGTCGGACGAGCCGCCACCCAAGCCGCCGCCCATGGGCAGCACCTTGTCGATGGCGATATCGACGCCGCGCGGCAAGGCGCCCGTGCGGCGCAATACTTCCGCCTGCAGCAATGTCGCGGCGCGGATGATCAGGTCCTGCTCTTGCGGCACGCCGGCCAGCTCCGTCACGCGGACAATCGCCGTGTCGTCGCGCAGCGCGAAGTGCAGGGTGTCGCCATGGTCGAGCAACTGGAACACCGTCTGCAGCAGATGGTAGCCATCGGCGCGGCGGCCGTTGACGTGCAAAAAAAGGTTCAGCTTGGCGGGAGCCGGGCAGTTATTCAGGGTCGTCAATGTCATGGTGCTGGTGCGGATGGGGCGGGATCGAGGACGATGCGCAGCGACACGGCATCGGCCTGCGCGCTGGCATTGCGTTCGGCATCGATACGCCGCGGTTGGGGCAAGGCGCCCGGTGTCTTGTCGGCCGCATTTTGCCCTACTTCTTGCCACGACACATAGCGCAAGCGCCAGCCGTCTTTCGTCGTCACGCTGTCGTTGGCGGGCGACGCGACAAAGCGCTTGCCATCGGCGCCCACGGCATAGCCTTGCAGCCAGTCGCGCAAGCCCGACACGGGCAAGGACCAGCCCAGCATCTGCGCGCTCAGGGTGTCGACATCGGGCGCGCTGCGCGGCGCCTTGCCGCTTTGCGTCAGCACGGCCTCGCGCGGCGTGACGGCAATCGTCGCCAGCGTGCTGCCGACGGGCGAATACAGGGTCACGTCCGTGCGCTGCGCCGTCTGCTGCCAGTTGAAATTGACGGTGGCCGATTCGGGCTTGTCATCTTTCTGGTACACGACGTTCAGGCGGCCCGTCAGCTCCACCTGTTCGCGGTAGGGCGCGACGGTGTTGGCGGATGGCGCGGCGCCTGACGAGAATGGGGAACTCAGGGTCGAGCAGGCCGAGAGTGACAGGCAGACGAGTGTGAGGGGAAGCAGTTTTTTTAACATGGGTACAAGGAAAAACCAGCGCCATGGCGCTGGTTTTTTATAGTTGAGATAATCGATTCAATCACAAACTGACATTCAGGCGCGCCAAGGTGCTTTTCAGCGCCTCGTTTTTCGGGTCCTTGCCTTGTGCCTCGCGCCACAGTTTTTGCGCTTCGGCCTTGTCGCCCTTTTGCCACAGCACTTCGCCCAGGTGGACGGCGATTTCCGGATCGCTGCGCACGGCATAGGCGCGGCGCAGCGCGTTTTCCGCGGCGGCCAGGTTGCCCATGCGGAATTGCACCCAGCCCATGCTGTCCATGATGAACGGGTCGCCCGGCGCCATCTGCAAGGCTTTTTCGATCAGCGCATGGGCTTCCTCGAGGCGCAGGCCCCGTTCGGCCAGCGAATAACCGAGCGCGTTGTACGCGTGCTGGTTGTCGGGCGCCAGCGCCATCACGCGGCGCAGGCTCGCCTCCATCCGCTCGAATTTGTCCATGCGCTCGGCCAGCAAGGCGTAGTCGTACAGCAGCTCCGGATTGTCGGGGAAGCGCAGCAAGGCGTTTTCCAGCACCGTGTAGGCGCTTTGCACATAGCCGGCGTCGCGCAGGAATTGCGCGTCGACCAGCAGCACCTGCGCCTGGCTTGCCGGATCGTCCGTTTCGATTTCCGTCAGCGCCTTGCGCGCCGCATCGAGATTGCCGCCGCGGGCGATCAGCTGGGCGCGGCGCAAGCGCGCCTCGACATAGCCGCTTGATGCGCTGTTGTCGACCTTGTCCAGCCAGGCGATGGCGCCCGCCGTGTCGCCGCGCGTCTCGGCGATCTGCGACAGTATCATCAGGGCCTTGAACGGATCGCGCGTGTCGCCGGGAGATTTTTCGAGCACGGCCAGGAAGCGCTTGAAGTACTGCTCCGCGCCCTTGGTGTCTTCCAGCTGCAGCGCCACGATGCCGAGCGCATACAGGGCGCCCACGTTATCGGGAGCGCTTTTCAACAGCAGCAGGAACTGGTCGCGCGCCGGTTCCAGCTGCTTCTGTTCGACCAGCAGGCGCGCGTATGCGCCGCGCACTTCGACGGCATCCGGATTCTTTTGCAGGAAAGCGGCCAGCACCTTGCCCGCCGCCTCGGGTTCGCCCGTCACTTGCGCCAGGGTCAGCACGGCCAGCTCGGAGTTTGGCTTGATCGCCAGCGCCTTGTTCGCTTCGCCGATGGCACGGTCACGCTCGCCGATCGACAGGGCGCCCTGCGCCAGCACCAGGTGTGCTTCGAACATGTCCAGGTAAGGCTGAACCAGGCGCGTCACCATCGAATAGGCATACAGCTTGTCATTCGAGCGCGACAAAATCTGCTGCATCTGGAACAGGGCCACGCCCCGTGCGCCTTGCGGCGCATTGGCCAGGCGTTCGGCGAAAATCGGTTCCGCTTCTTCGATCTTGTCCGTCAACACGACAAAGCCGAGGAAGAACTGCGTCGCCTCGTCCGAGTCGGGCGCCAGCTCGCGCCACAGGCGGATGGCCGCCAGCGCCTCGCTGCCCTGCTTGGCGGCCAGCGCCATTTCGGAAGCGCGGCGCGCCAGGCGCGGATCGCGCGTCTGCTGCGCCGCCACCATCATCGTCACGTACGGCCCCTGCCACTGGCCGCTCTTGAATTCCATCTCGGCCTTGGTCAGCTTGTACAGCAAGTCGCTGCTCAATTCGACCTTCGGCAGCTCATCGCCGGCGGGCCCCTCCTTGGAGGTGGCGTCCGGCTCCTGCGGCGCGGCGGGCGCAGACGCAGAGGGGCTGGCCGCGGCATCGGCGGGGGCGACAGGCGTCTGTGCCATGGCATGCGTGGCCATCAGGGCGGACAAGGTTACAATGGCGAAAGCGTTTTTCAAAGGCTGATCCTGGCTAAACGGCAAAGTTTGATTCTACGCCCAACGCGGCTATCGCGTACTTCACGTATGTAACGAAATATATGCGTCGTGGCGGCGTAGCCTGCCAGAGCCAGCCCTCAGCCGGCAAGCCGCCTGTTTTTTACCCGGTTTTCAACCATTCGAGCCCTATGCCAGAATTGCCAGAAGTCGAAGTCACACGGCGCGGTGTCGCGCCCCACCTCGAAGGGCGCGCCGTGCGCTCCGTCGTGCTGCGCCGCGACGGCCTGCGCTGGCCCTTCCCTCCTGCCCTGGGCGAACAATTGTCGGGGCAAACCATCGGCCTGACGGGGCGGCGCGGCAAATACCTGCTGATCCACTTCCGCCACGGCACCCTGATCATCCACCTGGGCATGTCCGGCCATTTGCGCGTGCTGCCGACGGGGACGCAGGCGCAAAAGCACGACCATTTCGACCTCGTCGTGGAGGACGCGGACGGCGGCAGCCAGGTGCTGCGCATGACGGACCCGCGCCGCTTCGGCGCCGTGCTGTGGCACGACGAGGCCGATGGCCCGCTGGACGGCCACGCGCTGCTGCGCGGGCTGGGCACGGAGCCGCTCGAAGGCGGCTTCACGGGCCAGCTGCTGTTCGAGAAAACGCGCAACAAGGGCACTAACATCAAGCAGGTGCTGATGGCGGGCGACATCGTCGTCGGCGTGGGCAATATCTATTGTTCCGAAAGCCTGTTCCGCGCGGGGATCAACCCGAAAACGCCGGCCCGGCGCATCGGCCTGGCCCGCTACGAGAAACTGGCGCAGGCGATCCGCGACGTGCTGGCCGAAGCCATCGTGCAGGGCGGCAGCACCCTGCGCGACTTCATCGGCGTAAACGGCCAGTCCGGCTACTTCCAGCAGACGTATTTCACGTACAACCGCGCGGGCAAGCCCTGCCGCGTCTGCGGCGCGCCGATCCGGCAAATCGTGCAGGGACAGCGTTCCACGTTTTACTGCGTGAATTGTCAAAAGTAAGCACACTCACAGAGGGAGCCAGATGGTCAGAGACCTGGAACAATACAGCGCATGGCGACAGGACGTGCAGGCCGCCTTGCAGGCATACCGGCAAGCCGCCAGCGCGGCGGGCCTGGTCGACGGCGCCTCCGCGCTGCGCCTGGCGCGCTGTGGCTCCCGCCTGCTCGATGACCGTTTATCCGTCGCCTTCGTGGCGGAATTCTCGCGCGGCAAATCCGAGCTGATCAACGCCATCTTCTTTGCCGGCTATGGCCAGCGCATCCTGCCCTCGGGCGCGGGCCGCACCACCATGTGCCCCACCGAGCTGCTGTACGACGCGGCCTGGCCGCCATCGATCCGCCTGCTGCCCATCGAGACGCGCGCGCAGAACCTGTCGACCAGCGACTACCGCGAACTGCCCGCCGCCTGGACCGTCCTGCCCCTGAATATCGAAGCGGGCGACGACATGCAGGAAGCCATCCGCCAGGTCAGCCTGACGAAAAAAGTCAACGTGGAAGAAGCGGCGCGCTACGGCCTGTATGACGCCGGCGATGCGGACGCTCCCGCCATGCTCGACGAGGACGGCCAGGTGGAAATTTCCATGTGGCGCCACGCCATCATCAACTTTCCCCATCCGCTGCTGAAACAGGGCCTGGTCATCCTCGACACGCCCGGCCTGAACGCCATCGGCACGGAACCGGAACTGACCCTGAACCTGATCCCGAATGCGCACGCAGTGCTGTTCATCCTGGCGGCCGACACGGGCGTCACGCGCAGCGACATCGAAGTGTGGCGCAACCATATCGGCGCCGGCGCGGGACGCCTGGTGGTGCTCAACAAGATCGACAGCATGTGGGATGAATTGCGCGGCGATGCCGAGGTGGCGCAGGCCATCGAACGCCAGCAGGCCAGCGTGGCGCACCTGTTGACGCTGGACGCGGGCCAGGTGTTCCCCGTCTCGGCGCAAAAGGCCCTGGTGGGCAAGATCAACCACGATGCGGCGCTGCTGGAAAAAAGCCGCCTGCAGGCGCTGGAGACGGCCCTGTTCGAGGAGCTGATTCCCGCGCGCAAGGACATCATCCGGCGCCAGCTGGCGTTCGACCTGGACGCCATCGAAGCGGCGCAGCAGGTGCAGGCGGCGGCCCGCGCGCGCGGCATCGCCGAGCAGCTGCATGAACTGCACAGCCTGCGCGGCAAGAACCAGAGCGTGATCGCCCACATGATGCGGCGCATCGACATCGAGAAGAAGGAATTCGACAGCAGCCTGTTCAAGCTGCAAGCGACGCGCGCCGTGTTTACCCGGCTGTCGACGGAGCTGTACACGAGCCTGGGCATGGACATCGTGCGCGACGATATCGACGGCGTGCGCGCCGCCATGCAGCGCAGCCGCTTTTTCACGGGCCTGCGCGAAGCCGTGCGCCAGTATTTCGAGCGTATCGGCCAGAACCTCGACCGCTCGGAAGGCAAGACGGCCGAGATCACGGAAATGATGAACGTGATGTACCGCAAATTCGCCTCCGAACATGGCCTGGCGCTGGCCTTGCCGATGCCGTTTTCGCTGGCCCGCTACCGCCAGGAGATCGCCGATATCGAAGCCGTCTACCATAAACAGTTCGGCACGGCGACCCTGCTGACCACCAGCCGCGTCGTGCTGATGGAAAAATTCTTCGACACCATCGCCTCGCGCGTGCGCCGCAGTTTCACCAACGCCAACGACGACGCCAGCGCCTGGCTGAAAGTCATCATGGCGCCGCTCGAAGCGCAGATCGTCGAGTACAAGGAACAGCTGAAACTGCGCTTTGCCTCGATCCAGCGCATCCATGACGCCACGGGCAGCCTGGAACAGAAAATCGCCGGCTTCGAAGCGAGCCTGGCGGCGCTCGAACGCGACAAGGCGCAGCTGGCGCAATTGCTGGCGGCCTTGCGCGCGGCCAGCGCCGCATGAACCCTACGCACTGAATACAACCCTGGAATCCTGCATGAAACGTCTGCTGCATCCGCTCTCGCCCGCCACGGGCGCGGCACCTTTGGAAGATTACGTCGACCCGACTTTTTCCGCCACCGTCATCGCCTGGCAAAAGCAGCATGGCCGCCACGCGCTGCCGTGGCAAAACACGCGCGACGCCTACCTGATCTGGCTGTCCGAAATCATGCTGCAGCAAACACAGGTCACCGCCGTGCTCGGCTACTACGCGCGCTTCCTCGAACGCTTCCCCACCCTGCGCGATTTGGCCGCAGCCCCGGTGGAAGACGTGATGGCGCAGTGGAGCGGCCTCGGTTACTACACGCGGGCACGCAACCTGCACAAGTGCGCGCAGCGCGTGGTGGCCGAATATGACGGCGTGTTCCCCAGCGACCCGCTGCTACTGGCCGACCTGCCCGGCATCGGCCGCTCGACGGCGGCCGCCATTTCCGCGTTTTCCAGCGGCACGCGCGCGGCCATCATGGACGGCAACGTCAAGCGCGTATTCGCGCGCACTTTCGGCATCGACGCCTATCCCGGCGAAAAACGGGTCGAGGAAGCCATGTGGCGCCGCGCCGAGGCGCTGCTGCCTGAAACAGGTATCGAAGCCTACACGCAGGGCCTGATGGACTTCGGCGCCACCCTGTGCACGCGCAGCAGCCCCGATTGCGGCCGCTGTCCGCTGCAGCCGCGCTGCGTGGCCTACGCCACCCATCGGGTCAAAGACTTACCTGTACGCAAGCCGAAGAAAACCAGTCCGGAAAAACATGCCGTCATGCTCGTCATCATCGACGACGGCCAGGTGCTGCTGGAGCAGCGCCCCGGCTCGGGCATCTGGGGCGGCTTGCTGTCGCTGCCGGAACTCGATGGCCACGTGCTGGCCGATGAAGTCGCACCGCGCGAGATAAGCCAGCAGGCCCTGGCGCGCGCCGTGGCGCCGTTCGGCGAAATCGAGACCCAGGAACGGCTGCTGCCCATCGTGCACGGGTTTACCCACTACAAGCTGCACATCGTCCCCTGCCACATCACCCTGGCGCGCCGTTTGGCGCTGGCCGGAGAGTCCACGCACGTCTGGTACGACGGCGCGAAGATCGCCGACGCGCCGCTGCCCGCACCGATCAAGAAACTGCTGCTGGACCTGTTCGGCGATGCGCGCGCGGCGCAGCGCAGCATGTTCTAGTGCGCAGGCTTGTAGCACTGGCGCTGGCGGCGCTGTGCCTGCACGGCGCGCAAGCGGCTGACGCGCTGCCGGAGGTACCAGAGGTGAGAATAGGCGTGCTCGCCTACAAGGGCGGCGACGCCGTGCAGCAGGACTGGTCGTACGTGACGCGCCACCTGCAAGCGAGCATCCCCGGCATCCGTTTTACATTGGCCGACTACGACCAGGCGGGCCTGACGCGCGCCGTGCAGTCGCAGGCCATCGCCTTTGCCATCACCAGCAGCGGCCACTACGTGGCGCTCGAACACAGCGACGGCGCCAGCCGCATCGCCACGCTGGAGTCGCCGTGGACGGACTCGCCGCGCCAGGCCATCGGCTCGGCCATCGTCGTGCGCAGCGCGTCGCCGCTGCACGACCTGGCCGACCTGGCAGGCAAGAACGTGATGGCGGTGGCGCCCGACGCGTTTGGCGGCTACCAGATCGCCGCGCGCGAACTGCAGGAAGCGGGCATCGATCCCGCGCACGATTTTGCCAGCCTGCGCTACAGCGGCTTTCCTTCGCAGCAGATCGTCGAGGCCGTGCGTGCTGGCAGCATGGACGCCGGCATCGTGCGCACCTGTTTGCTGGAACAGATGGTGGCGCGCGGCGAAGTGCGGGCCGAGGAACTGCGCGTCATCACCACGCGTCCGATTCCCGGTTTTCGCTGCGCCAGCTCGTCGCGGCTGTATCCGGACTGGCCCTTCGTGGTCCTGCGCCAGACGCCGCCCCCGTTGGCAAAAAAAGTGGCGCAGGCCCTGCTGGCCATGCCGCGCACCGGCGAGGGCTACAGCTGGACGGTGCCCAGCGATTACCAGATCGTCGACGAACTGTTCCGCGAACTGCGCATCGGCCCCTACGCCTACCTGAACAAGCTGACGTTCGAGACGGCCCTGCGCCGCTACTGGGGCTGGATGCTGCTGGTGCTGGCCTTGCTGGTGGCGTGGGCAGTGCACACGGTGCGCGTGGAATACCTGGTCAGCCGGCGCACGGAGCAATTGCGCGCGGCGCAGCACCAGCAGCGCGCGCTGGAAGAACAGGCGCGCCAGCGCCAGGCCACGCTCGACCACACGGCGCGCCTGGCCATCCTGGGCGAAATGGCCAGCGCCATCGCGCACGAATTGAACCAGCCGCTGGCGGCCATCGGCAATTTCGCGCGCGGCATGGCGCGCCGCATCACGGCGGGACGGCTCGACGCGGCGCCCTTGCTCGACGGCGCGCAGGAAATCGCCACGCAAAGCGAGCGCGCGGGCGCCATCATCCGGCACATCCGCGCGATGGCGCAAAAGCGTCCCGCGCACAGCACGGCCTTCGCGCTGGCCGACGCCGTGGAGCAGGCGGTATCGCTGTTCCGCGCGGCCCATCCGCAAGCCAATATCAGCTGGCGTCACGAGGCGGTCAGCGCTGCACCGCGCGTGCTGGCCGACCCGCAGCAAGTGCAGCAGGTGCTGCTCAATTTATTGAAAAATGCGCTCGACGCGCAGGTGGAAAACGACCATCCGCAGCACCCGATCGGCGTGCTGCTGCACCGCGAAAACGGCGCCTGCACGGTGGCCGTGCGCGACGCCGGCTGCGGCCTCGATGCGGCGCAGATGGCGCGCCTGTTCGAGCCCTTCTTTACCACCAAGGCCGAAGGCCTGGGACTGGGCATGTCCCTCAGCAAAAGCATCATCGAGTCGTTCGGCGGCAGCCTGTCGGCCCATGCCAACGCCGATGCGCCAGGCTTGACGGTCTGGTTCCGCCTGCCCGAAGATACGCATATGGAAGTAGATAAGGAAACACCATGAACGAAAGCGATGCGATCATCTTTGTCGTCGACGACGACGCCGCCATGCGCCGCTCGCTGGCCTATCTGTTCGATTCGGCCGGCTGGCAAGTGCAGACGTTCGAATCGGCGCGCGACTTCCTGCAGCGCTACGAGGGCCATGTGCCGGGCTGCCTGCTGCTCGACGTGCGCATGCCGCTGATGAGCGGACTGGAACTGCAGCAGGAGTTGAATAACAGGACCGGACACGCCATATCGCTGCCCGTGATTTTCCTCAGCGGCCACGGCGACCTGGCCATGGCCGTGCAGACGATGAAAGCGGGCGCCTGCGATTTTCTGGAAAAGCCGTGCAAGGACCAGGTATTGCTGGACGCCGTCTCGCGTGCCGTGGCCCGCAGCGTGGAAGAAAGCCGCAGCGCCGCCAGCGCGAATACGGCGCAAACGGCGCTGGCCAGGCTCACCGCGCGCGAGCGCGAAGTGGCGCTGCTGATGGCCGAAGGCAAGGCCTCGAAAGTCATCGCCCGCGAGCTCGGTATCAGCGACAAGACGGTGCAGGTGCACCGCCATAACGCGATGGAAAAACTGGGCCTGCATTCAGCAGCCGAGGTGGCCCGGCTGCTGATGGCGGGTGGGCAAATCTAGGCCCGCACGATGCGGGCAGGAAGCCCCTGCCGCACCGACGTGCCCGAGACGGGATCGACAAACACGTTCTTGTCGCCGCGGCTCGGATCCGTCAGCCCCAGGTCGTTCAGGTTGATGCCCGCGCCGATGGCCGGTTCGTCGGGCTGGCGCAGCTTGCCGATGCGGTGGGCGCGCGCGCCGTGCTCCTTGTGGCCGAAACCGTGTTCGACGGCGATCACGCCGCGCTGCACGCCGTGGCGCAGCATCACCGTGGCCCTGGCCTTGCCGCCCGGCGTCTCCAGATAAATCTGGTCGCCATTTTCCAGCTTCAGGCGCGCCGCATCGTCGGGATGCACGGCGACCGGGTTGTCCGGATGGATGCCGCGCAAGCGCCGCGCACCGATGCTGTAGGAGTTCTGCAGCGCCGATTTAAAGCTGATCAACTCGAACGGCCATTCGCTGGCCGGGTAGGTTTTGCGCACGGGCGTGCCGTCGGCGAACGCCGCCACCCTCCAGGCGGGCGTGCCGGGAAAACGCTTGCCGCTCAAGCTGTTCTTGCTCACGCCCAGACCCTCGTTGTACAGCATCATCGGTTTCAGGTAGCGGTGCGTGGACCAGTCCTGCGGATACGGCGTCTCATCAAGCACCGGCACGGGCGCTGCCAGTGCCTTGGCATTCGCCGGCGGCGGCAGACGCAGGCCGAACATCTCGCCATAGCTCTGGTAGCGCCCTCCCCGCGCCAGCATGAAGGCCACCTTGCGCCACTCTTCCGGCTTCAGGGTGCGCTCCAGTTCGGGGCGGATGCGCGCCACGCCGGCCAGTTCGATGTCGTCGTCGCTCGCCTCCGGCACGGCCGTCTTGCCCTGCCAGGCGATGTTGGCGCCGCCGCGCAGATACCAGTCTTCCGCGCGCTGCAATGGGAAGCGCTGGCCCTCCATGTCTTGCAGGGCTTCCGGGCCGAAGCCGGGCAAGGCCATCGTTTTGGCCAGCGCGATGAAGAACGATTCCATGCAGATGCTCTGGCCGTCCGGCGTCTTTTGCACGCGCGGCTCGACCACGGGCCAGCGCGCCGTGCTCATTTTGACGGGCATGCCGCCCCAGGCGCCGGCCCAGCCCCAGCTTTCATACAGCAAGGTATCGGGCAGCAGATAGTCGGCAAACGCCGAGCTTTCATTGATGAAGGGGTCGATGGCGACGATCAGGGGAATCTTCTTCGGATCGGCCAGCTCCTTGCCGATCTGCGCGCGCAAGCCCGTGATGCCGTAGACGGGATTGCAGCTCCACAGGATCAGCGCCTTCAAGGTGTACGGATAGCCGTTCATGGCGCTGGTGAGCCATTCGGTGGCCAGCGCGGGCGCGTTCGGATACCACGGCGCCCTGGCCGGATACGCCTTGCCCGCTTCCTTCTTCAGCTTGAATTCCGAGGTTTTTTCATACGGCACATTGCGCCCGATCGGCATGCCCGTCGCCTTGATCTCGCCGTCGAAACTTTCGAGGTTGTAGCGCGGGCCGGGGCCCGCATCCTTGAAGCTGCCGCCGTTGATCAGGGTGCCGCCCTTGCGGTTCAAATTGCCGATCAGGGTATTGAGCATGACCAGCGCATACGCGTTATAGAAACCTGCGCCCGACATCATGCCGCCGTGCGCATTGACGGCGGCGCGCTTGCCGTGGCTGGTCAGTTCCCGCGCCAGGCCTTCGATGATGTCAAGCGGGATGCCGCAGGCGCTGGAATAGTCCTCCATGCTGTGGCGCTGCGCTTCTTCGTTGAGCATCGTCATGGCCGTCTTCAGGTGCAGCGGCGCGCCGGTCACGTCCAGCGGGCCGTCGAAGAACAGGCGCGCTTCGCCCTTGGCGGCATTGTGCGGCACGATCGCTTGCGTGGCCGCGTCGATCACGCAGAACGCGTCACCATCCTTGTAGCGCTCCTCTTCCGCCAGTTCCACCGCGCCGATGTCCGACGCGCGCAGATAGCGGCCGTCGCGCGGATGGCCCTTCTCGCTGATGATCAGATGCGTGGCGTTGCACCAGGCGGCTTCGCCTGCCGCTTCCGCCACCTTCAGGTTCGGCTGCACGAGGAAGTTGCGGTCATAGCGTTCGTGCTCGATGATCCAGCGGATCATGGCCATGGCCAGCGCGCCATCCGTGCCCGGCTTGATCGGCACCCAGCGGCTGCGGTCGCCCGCGGCCAGGCTGTCCGCATTCGTCAGCACGGGGTCGACGACGACGTAGCTGAAATCGCGCTTGCCCGAACGGGCTTTCGCGATCAAGGTGCCCTGGCGCTTGAACGGGTTGCCCGCATTGCCGGGCGCCGTGCCGACGAAGATGCAGAACTCCGTGTTTTCCAGGTCCACTTTCGCATGCGGCATTTTCTTCATGTCGCCGAACATGGCGCCCGAGCCGCTGCGGTAGGCGCCGCCGCAATACGAGCCGTGGTTGACCAGGTTCAGACTGCCGTACGACTGCTTGAAAAAACGCGTGCCGAACGCCAGACGGCCATCGTCGGTGCTGCACATCAGGCCCACCTGATTGACTTGCGGACCCAGTTCCGGCTGCGCCGGATCGATCGGTTTTTCCAGCTCGCGCAAGGCGCGCAAGCCCTGCACGTGGCCTTCGCCAAACAGGTCGCCGCCTTCCGTCACTTCCTTGACCAACTGGTCGAAGGCGATCGGCTCCCACTGGCCGCCGCCGCGCGGTCCCACGCGCTTCATGGGCGCCAGCACGCGGAAAGGCGACTCCATCTGTTCCAGCACGCCGTTGCCGCGGCCGCAAGCGGTGGAACGTCCCTTCAAGCCCTTTTCCTCGAAACGCGACAGGGAAATGAAGCTGTCGCGTATCGGGGTCTGGTACGGCAGCGCCGGATCGGCCGACAGGGGGCTGTACGGATTGCCCGCCACGCGCAGCACCTTGCCGCTTTTTTTATCCAGGCGCACGCGCACGCCGCAAAACGTGGTGCAGCCCATGCACATGGTGTAGCTGACCTGCTGGTCGGGATTGACCGTCAGTTTGCCCGTGGCCGTGTCGACGGAAAACTCGGGCGCCAGCGAATTGCCGTGCAAGCGCTGTACGGGTTTGTCCTTGCCCAGCGCGTGGTCGACCATGCGGCCGGCCGTGGTGGAAAAGCTGGCGGCAAAGGCGGCCAGCCCGCCGCCGATGGCGCCATAGCGCAGCAGCTTGCGGCGTTTTTCTTTTTCGTCTTCAGGGACGTCATTGCGGTCGTCGTTGTGTATTTGATCGTTCATTGTTGACTCCTCAGTGCGTGGCCATGGCGGGACGGCTGCGTGCAGCGACGACGCGTCCGGCCCATGGCAAAAATTCCAGCATCAGCAACAGCAGCGCGATCCACAGGCCGGCCGTGCCGATAATCCCCATCAAGCCGTCGTTCCCCATCGGCAGGTGGTAGTCGTACAGGCCCGCGCCCGTCTTCGGGATGTTCTGCCCGCCGATGAAAATCGTCCAGCGCATCATCCAGGCGCTGTGCAGCGCGATCAGGCCGTTGACGAGGCCACTCGTGGCGGGACGCCAGATGGCCAGGGCCATCGGCACGATTGACGACAGCACGGCCCAGACTGCCGTGAACTGCCATTGCGGCATGCCCGCCACCTGGGTAAAGGCCATGCTGTGGCTGGCGCTTACGCCGGACAGGCTGACGAACAGCCAGCCGCCGCCCAGCGCCAGCACCAGCGCCAGCGACAGCGCCAGCGCGCGGTTCAGGGACACTTCCAGCGCCATGTCGCGGCCCGGCAGGAAACGGTTGAACAGCAGCGCCAGGCCCACCGCCCCGACAAAGGCCGTGGCGGCAAATTGCGCCGGCAGGAACGGCGTGAACCACAGTGGACGGGCGCGCACCACCATTACTTCCATGCCCGTGTACAGCCCCACCACGAAGGCGGCGAGCAGGGTGAAGGCGGCGGCGGTGATGATGGCCTTGCGCGATGCGGCGCCGCCACGTCCCAGCAGCCGATAGGCAAAGGCCAGGCGGTCCCGACCCTGCCCCCGCGCGGCGAAGTCCCCGCGCAGCGCCAGCCACGCGTACAGCATCAGACAGCCCAGATACAGGGGAATGAAGAACGAACCCCACGACATCCACGACTGCGGCTGGAAGTAAATGTAGAAATGGTAGAAGCGGCCCGGCCCGTGCAAGTCGGCCAGCAGCGCCACGGGCGCCGTCATGCCGCAGACGAGGGACGCGAGCAGCGCGATGCGCCCCAGGCGTTCATACGCCTTGCGGCCGAAGACGAAGTACGGCAGGGTCAGCATGAAGCTGCCGTAACTGAGGCCGATGAGGAAAAAATACTGCACCGCCCACGGCAGCCATGCCGCTTCGCGCGTGACGTTGACAATTTCGGTGATGTGGCTGTCCATGGTTTATTTCCCGTGTTTGCTCGGTTGCCAAAGTGTCGCTTCGCCCTCGACGTGGCCGGCGAAGCGCGTGTCCAGTCCCAGGTAAAACACGTGGGGCTGGGTACCCTGTTCAGGCTTCAGCACCTTCACCTTGTTCTCGCTGAGCAGCTGATGCACCATGCTGTCCGGATCATTGAGGTCGCCGAAGATGCGCGCGCCGCCCACGCAGGTTTCCACGCAGGCCGGCAGCAGGCCTTCATCGACCCTGTGCGCGCAGAACGTGCACTTGTCGGCCTTGCCCGTCTCGTGGTTGATGAAGCGCGCATCGTAGGGGCAGGCCTGCACGCAGTAGGCGCAGCCCACGCAACGGTCGCCATCGACGACGACGACGCCATCCTTGCGCTGGAAGGTGGCGCCCACGGGACAGACGGGGATGCAGGGAGGATTGGCGCAGTGATTGCACAGGCGCGGCAGCATGTAAGTGCCGCAGCGGTTCTCTTCCTTGACTTCATAGGTCGAGACGACGGTGCGAAAGCTGTTTTCCGGCACGGCGTTTTCCATGATGCAGGAGACCGTGCATGCCTGGCAGCCGATGCACTTCTGCACATCGACCACCATCGCCCAGCGCTGGCCGCCTTCGCCCCTGGTGGCGGCCTTGCCGGGCAGCGGCGCGATGGCCGCCCCGATGGTAACGGCGGGCAAGGCGCGCAAGAAACTGCGGCGCGATTCGATCATGACACTCTCCTTGACGATGGGCGGCAAGCCCTTGTTGACTTGCTGCCATGATAGAAAAGAAGTTGCCGTACGGATATTGGGGTGATCGTGCGGGGACCTAGATGATCATGCCAATTGACAGGATCGACAATGCGGAGTAGGTCAGATTAGCGGGGCCGCCGAGGCGCGCCAGCGCGTAATCCGACAACATTGTTGGCATGAAGTGTCGTGGTATCGCGCAGACATGTCGGATTACGCTGCGCTAATCCGACCTACGTCAGATTCCCCATGACCGCTTGCATAGGTAGGTCGGGTTAGCCGGCACGGCGTAACCCGACATGCAGCGTCGCGCGGGCATGTCAGTCCACGCAGTGACCGTTACAGCTCGTCGAGCGAATACAGACGGCGGTGCTCGCGGATCGCGTAGCGGTCCGTCATGCCGGCGATATAGTCCGCGATCTTGCGCGCCTGCTTTGTCACATCATCGCCGCTGACCTGATAATCGGGCGGCAGCAGGGCCGGTTCGGCCATGAAGCTGTCGTACAGTTCGCGCACGATGCGGCTGGCCTTCACGCGCATGCGGTTGACCTGGTAGTGACGGTACAGGTTCGCGCGCAGGAAGCGTTTCAGGTCCGTCGCATCCTTGCGCATGGCGTCCGAGAAACGGATCAGCGGCGGACTGGCGCGCACTTCGCTGACGTCGCGGGGAGCGGCGTCCGCAATCAGGGCCGTCGACGTGACGATCAGATCGTCGGCCAGGGCCGTGATCAGGCGGCGCAGGGTTTCGTAGATGGCGCGCCGGCCCGACAGGCCGGGAAACGCCTGCTGCACGTCGCGCCACAGGCGGCCGAAGAATTCCACGTCTTCCAGCTGGGCGATGGTGATCAGGCCCGAACGCAGGCCATCGTCGATATCGTGGCTGTTGTAGGCGATTTCATCGGCCAGGTTGGTCAGCTGCGCTTCCAGGGTCGGTTGCGTGCGGTCGATGAAGCGCTGCGCCACGGGACCGAGTTCGCGCGCATGCGCGAGCGAGCAATGTTTTAATATGCCTTCGCGCGTCTCGAACATCAGGTTCAAGCCATCGAAGGCGCCGTAGTGCTCTTCCAGCGTGTCGACCACGCGCAGGCTTTGCAGGTTGTGCTCGAAGCCGCCGTGCGCCTGCATGCACTCGTTGAGCACGTCCTGGCCCACGTGGCCGAACGGCGTGTGGCCCAGGTCATGCGCGAGCGCGATGGCTTCGACCAGGTCTTCGTTCAGGCGCAGGTTGCGCGCGATGGAGCGGCCCACCTGCGCCACTTCCAGGCTGTGCGTGAGGCGCGTGCGAAACAGGTCTCCCTCGTGATTGAGGAAAACCTGGGTCTTGTATTCGAGGCGGCGGAAAGCCGAGGAATGGATGATGCGGTCGCGGTCGCGCTGGAACTGGCTGCGCGAGGCGTGCGCCGCCTCGGCAAAGCGACGTCCCTGCCCCTGTGCCGAATGGGCGGCATAGGGGGCTAGCCATCCTTGGGCGAGGACGTCTTCCGGCGTCATGGCTATTGCACTCCGGCGGCCAGGGTGGCCAGCACCAGTTCGTGCGGCGCGGACGTGATGCATGGGCTGCCCAATGGTTTCAACAGGATGAACTTGATGGCGCCGCCCTCGTTCTTCTTGTCCACTTCCATCAATTCCAGCCAGCGGTCGACACCGAGGTCCGGCGCTTTCACCGGCAGGCCGGCGGCGGCGACGAGCTTGCGCACGCGCTCGACGGCCGCCTGGTCGATATAGCCCATGCGGCACGACAGGTCGGCCGCCATCACCATGCCGCAGCCGACGGCTTCGCCGTGCAGCCAGTGGCCGTAGCCCAGGCCCGCCTCGATGGCATGGCCGAAGGTGTGTCCGAAGTTCAGGATGGCGCGCAAGCCGCCTTCGCGCTCGTCCTGACGCACGACGTCGGCCTTGATTTCGCACGAGCGGGCGATCGCATAGGCGAGCGCACCCTTGTCGCGCGCCATCAGCTTGTCCATGTTCGCTTCGATCCAGTCGAAAAACGCGGCATCGATGATGGCGCCATGCTTGATCACTTCGGCCAGGCCCGCCGACAGCTCGCGCGCCGGCAGGGTTTCCAGTGTTGAGGTGTCGGCGATCACGGCGCGCGGCTGGTAGAAGGCGCCGATCATGTTCTTGCCCAGCGGGTGGTTGATGCCCGTCTTGCCGCCGACGGAAGAATCGACCTGCGCCAGCAGGGTGGTCGGCACCTGCACGAAGCCGATGCCGCGCATGTAGCTGGCCGCCGCGTAGCCGGTCAGGTCGCCGATCACGCCGCCGCCCAGCGCCACCAAGGTGGTCTTGCGGTCGCATTTATTGGCCAGCAGCGCATCGAAGATCTGCATCAGGCTGGCCCAGTTTTTATATTCTTCGCCGTCCGGCAGGACGATGCAGATCACTTCGCGGCCATCGCTGGCCAGCGCCGCCTGTAGGCGGCCCAGGTACAGCGGCGCGACGGTGGTATTGGTGACGATGGCCACCTTGTGGCCGCTGATATGGCGCAGCAGCGCATCGGCGTCGGCCAGCAGGCCGGGACCGATGGCGATCGGATAACTGCGTTCGTCGAGGTCTACGCTCAACAACATTTTGGATTGCTCGTTCATCGAAGGCTCTGCATGAATGACGCAGTTGGGCGAGGCCTCGCACTCGAGGCTGGCCAGCTGCATCAGGATGGTCTGAACCATCGATTGTACGTTAGGACGGCCCGTGTCGATGACAATGTCGGCCACTTCCATGTAATGGGGCTCGCGTTGCGCCGTCAATTCTTCCAGCTTGCGGCGCGGGTCGGCCGTCTGCAGCAGGGGACGGTTCTTGTCGTGGCTGGTGCGCGCGAGGATGTTGCTGACGCTGGCGCGCAGGTAGACGACCGTGCCCCGCTCCTTCAGGTAGGCGCGGCTGTCGGCGTTGAGGATCGCCCCGCCGCCCGTGGCCATGACGATCCCTTCCTGGGCGCTCAGGTCGCGGATGACCTCGGCCTCGCGCCGGCGAAAGCTGGCCTCGCCCTCGATCTCGAAGATCCACGGGATGGTCGCTCCCGTGCGTGCCTCGATTTCGTGGTCGGAATCGACAAAGCGCAAGCCCAGCTTGCGGGCCAGGATGCGCCCGATCGTGGTTTTGCCTGCGCCCATGAGGCCGACAAGAAAGATATTACTGTTGGAAATTTCGGACACTTTTTATATCAATCAGAAAATAAGCAGGCGCCGCCTCTACGGCGCCCGTTTCCCCTTACGTCAAGGACAGGAGAATGTCAGTCTAAACGGGTAACTGGTGGCGTTACCCAGCGGCGTCGTCACTGTTACATTAAACGTGCTGACCACATTCGCTACACAATTTGTCGGCGTCAGACTGTTAATTGTAACGGCATGCCGGCCTCCCTGGTTACCTTGAATGTTGCCTCCGGTACGGTCATCCACGCCAAGCGTGTTGTGCGGATAGATATTTTGTATGCTGTCCGGAGTAATGGATCCAACGCCATTGATCATATTCGTAATCGCGACCGTGGTCCCAGAGGGCATGGGGTTTTGATGCAAATCGCTGAATCTCAAGCTGAATTGACGCACTGCAGCGGCTGAAACGCTTCCAAGATCATAGGTGCTGCGATCCAGGCTTACCTGGGCCGACTGATCGAACAGCATGACATTCTCGGGACGGCTGCCGCTCAGGAAGATGGCGATCTTCGCGAACAACGTCTTGTTCCCGTCCGAAGTGCTGGCGCAGACGGTAGCAAGACCGGGCCACAGGCTGTCGGCCGTGCCGCCATTGCTGACATCATTGCAGGGCGTGACAGGTGGATTGGTCGCCACACGCGGGTTCTGGCTGCGGAAGTCGACCGAGCAGCCACCATTCATGGTAGTGCAGCCGCCCATGCTGGACGAGCCGATGGCGCCCAAATTGCTCTGAAATACCACCGGCGTGCCGTCAGGAACAGGGTTGCCCGCTTGGTCTGCCAGCAAGATAGTGACGGTCGTGGCAGGGGTGCCTAAGGGGCTGTCATACGACCAGCCTTCCACGCTAGACTTGACGGAGCTGAGCGAAAACGCCGTTTGCACAGGCAAACCCGTCGTTACTAGGATGGAATCGGACAAGGTGGAAATGCCAGAGGCCAGGCTGGCCTTAACACGGAAGGTGGTCGGGGTGGTGCCGGAATTCACGGTGGTGATGACGTCACCATTGGCATCCGTGGTGTCTTTCACTTTATTGAGCGTCATGCCAGGGCCGTTCAACAACGAAAACGTCACTTCCTGGCCGACCAGAGGTTTGTTGAAAGTATCGAATACGCGGAAAGTGAGCGTAGCCATTTCCGTGCGCGCTATGCCGCCCTGCCCCTGAATCACGATCGATTTTCCTACCGGACTGACGCTGGAAAATTGTACCGATGCCGGCGCGACGCGGCCGATCGGCAGCGTCGCGTGATACATGGAAGCGCTGCCCGCCACTGTGGCATTGACCATATCGTAGTCATTGCAACCCAGGTCGCGGAAAACAGCTGTGGCCTTGCCATTGACTACCGGCACGCCGCTGGTCACGCTAGCCTTGCCGGCCTGCACGCAAGTCGAACTGAAATTTACCGTCTGGCCTGATCCGGTGTACAGGCTGTTGCCAGCCATGACATCAACCGTGACGTTGGTGGTGCCATAGGCCGGGATGCTGGCGGGCGAAAACCGCATGTTCTCGGCACTCAGGTCGGTGGCTCCCAGCACATAATTGATCTGGCTGCTGGCAACGGCACCATTGGCCGTCGTGGTCGCCCGCAACGTGGCGGCGCCGCTGGCCGACAGACTGAAAGGACGCAGCGTTACGCTGGCCGTACCTGTCGCATCGGTCAGTGCCGTCCCTACCGATGGTGACATCACTGCCATGGTATTGTCAGTCGAGAATGCCACCAACACGTCGCTGATCGGTTTTCCGTTCAAATCGGTCACCAACGCCTTGGCCGTCAGCGGCATGGCGCTCGACAGCGCGTTACTGGCGCTGCCGCCATTGAGCAGCGCCAGTGTCATTTTGGCGCCCGATGCCTGGGCCGTCTTGATTTCATAACTGGCGTCGCCGGTGACCATAGCGGTGCCTGCCGCGACAGTGGCCGTCAGCTTGCCGGCACCGGTGACCGTCGCATTCAAGGCCGAGACGGTGATACTGGCATAGCCCTTGGCGTCGGTCAGCGCCGTGCCGTTGGTCGATGACAACGTTACCAGCGCGGGGTCGGCCGAAAACGTGACCACGGCATTGCTGATAGGAACGCCATTTTTATCGTTGACGAGCGCCTTGGCCGTCAGCGGCGTCGTGCTGCTCAATGCATTGCTAGGCTGGCCAGCGGCGTTCAACAGGCTCACCATGACCGTCGCGGCCACGCCGCCCGTCGTGCCGCCGCTGCTGCCGCCATCGAGGGTCGGATCACCGCCGCCGCCGCCGCAGGCGGCCAGCAGGGAGCCCAGCGCCAGCATGACCAGCCAATTCGATACCCTACTCCAAGAAGTATTGCCAAAAGAAAAATTCCGCATAGTCGCCATCAGTCCGCTTTCGTTTGCATTGTTACTTAAACGTAAAGATGTGACATTAACGTGTTGCTGGCCGATCTGCCACTATTTTCGGCGTAATAAACACCATCAGTTCCGTTTTTTCTTGACTGCGGCCCGTGCTGCGGAAAAAAACACCAAACACGGGGATGTCGCCCAGCAGCGGCACCTTGCTGTCCGTGCCCCGCTCCGATTGCTGATAAATACCGCCCAGCACCACGGTTCCGCCATCTTCCACCATCACTTGCGTGCGCACGTGCTTGGTGTCGATGGCGAAACCGGAGCGGGTTTCCTGGCCCACACTGTCCTTGTTGACGTCCACTTCCAGCACCACGTTGCCGTCGGGCGTGATTTGCGGCGTCACTTCCAGACGCAGGTTCGCCTTGCGAAACGTGATCGACGTGGCGCCGCTGCTGGTGGCCACCTGGTACGGCAGTTCGATGCCCTGCTCGATCAGCGCCAGCACCTTGTCGGCCGTCACCACGCGGGGGCTGGAAATGATCTTGCCCCTGCCGTCCGCTTCCAGCGCGGACAACTCCAGGTTCAGAAAGCGGTTGGCGGCCGCCGAAAACAGGCTCAGGGCGAAGCTGGCCGGCTGCAAGCCATTGATGCTGGCGGCCGGCAAGTTGACGAATTGCGTGTTCGGCACGAAGGCGCCGCTGCCCGCCACCGTTTGCCCCGTCGCCTCGCCCACGCCCTGATACGTGCCGCCGATGGCCGCGCGGCGTCCGCTGCCGCCCAGCGAAAAACCGGGCACCTGGCCCGCCGCCAGCCGCTGGTCCGTAAAACCGAGGCGCGCGCCCAGGTTGCGGCTGAAACTGTCGTTCGCCTCGACGATGCGCGCCTCGATCATGACTTGTCGGGTTGGAATATCCGTCTTGGCGATCAGCTGACGGATCTGCTCCAGGCGCGCCGGCACGTCGGTGACAAACAGCTGATTCGTGCGCGGCTCGATCAGCACGCTGCCACGGCGCGACAGCAGCCGGCTGCGCCCTTCCCCCGCGTCCAGGCCGAACACGGTACGGAACGCTTCGGCTTTCTGGTAATTGAGCTGGAAGATGTTTGATTGCAAGGGTTCAAGTTCCGCGATCTGCGCGCGCGTTTCGAGCTCCAGTTTTTCGCGCGCGAGGATTTCCTCACGCGGCGCAATCCACAGCACGTTGCCATTGCGCCGCATGTCCAGGCCCTTGGCCTGCAGCAGCACGTCGAGCGCCTGGTCCCACGGCAAGTCGCGCAGGCGCAGGGTTACATTGCCCGCCACGCTATCGCTGGCGATGATGTTTTGCCCGGACGCATCGGCCAGGATGTGCAAGGCCGCGCGCACGCCCACGTTCTGGAAATCGACGGAGATTTTATCGCCCGCATACAGACGCGGCGCCGTCACCTGCACCACCGCCTCCTGGGCAAGGACACCGGCATGCAGACACAGCATGGCGGCCACGAGCATGCGGAGCGGCCTCATGGCGCCGCCTCGGGCAGGCTGGCCTTCGCCCCTGCCACCTGCAAGGCCAGGCTGCCGCGCCGCTCGCGCCAGGGGCCATCCGCCTCGCGCAGCAATTCACGGTACTGCACGGCCTGTTCACTGATGCCCGTCACCACACCGTGGTCTTGCCCCAGATACTGGCCCACGGCCACACGGTACACGCGCTGGCCCGCCAGCAGCAGCGCGTTCAGGCGCCCGTCCTGTTGCACGCTGCCGACCATGGTGATGGCAGGCAAGGCCACGCTTTCCAGCGGCTCGCGCACGCGGCGCGGGTCCGGCCCCGCCACGCCCCCACGCTGTCCGGGCGCGGGCGGCAAGGCATTAAATGGATCGGCCAGGGCCGCCGCCTCGTAGGGATGCGGCGCGACAGCGGCAAGCGGGCGCCATGCCGGCGCACTGCCCTTTGAAGGCAATGCCGCTTGCGCCGCCAGCTCCCCCGCTTCGGGCAAACGATACGCCTGCAACACGGCATCCAGGGTCAGCAAGCGATCCTTGCCAAGGGTCAAGGCCAGCGCATGCACCGTGACGATGCGCGGCAGGCGCGCCAGGTCTGCCAGCAGCGCGCCCATGGCGTGGTAGCCGCCACGCAACTGTATCGTGATCGGCAAGGCGACATACGGCGCTTGCGGCCGCGCCGCGCCCGGCTTGAACAGTGAAAATTGCAGCCCGCGCGACTGGCCGGCGGCATTAATGTCCGTCAACAGCGCCGCCATCGCCTGCTGGTCGGGCAGTTGCTGTTCCAGCAGGGCCAGCTCGGCGCCGGCCTGACGCTGCTCTGCACGCCACCGCGGCAACTGCTTTGCCCTGGCCTGCGCCGCCAGATAATCGGCGCGCAAGCGGGCTTCCTCACTGTGCGCCAATCGCACGGCAGCCATCAGTCCATCGAGCCACGTGACGTGCAGCAGGGCAGTCACCAGCATGCCGGCCAGCGCAGCGCAAGCGAGGCGCGCCGGCAGCGGCCACAGTGACGCGGTCTTCAAGCTCAGCATGATCAACCTCCACGACTAAGAGCCTATCCCAGTAGATGAATACATCTCTTGCAAGCGCCCCTCAGAAGCGGGGAGTCGTCGCGTGGCTCGCCACGCGTCCTCCTCGCGCCTTGTCCGCGCTCCTGATGTGCTGCCTGCGAAAGACGCTCCCTACTGGGATAGGCTTCAAGATTGTCCAGCGGGTGCCAAAGCCAGCCGTATCGTCCATTCCACGGCGCCATCGGCCGCGCCGCGCACTTCAAGCACTTCCGGCCGGGACCAGGGCGCGGCCTGCGCCAGCGCCAATAATAGTGCCGCGACCTTTTCCTGCGAAACGGCCTGCCCTTGCAGGCGCACCATCGCCGTTTCCTGGCGCACACTGTGCAGGGCGACGCCAGCCGGCATCGCCTGGGCCAGGGCCGCCAGCATGCGTACCCAGGCATTGCGCTGCTCTTGCAGACTAGCAATGGCCTGTTGGCGCAGCAGCAGGGCCGCCGTCTCGCCCTGCACGCGCTTGCCTGTGACAAGGACCGTATTGACTTGCTGCATGGCATGGCGCCAGTCCTCCTGGCGGTGCAACTGCACGTCGAGCTGGTGCTGCAGCCAGGCACCCGCCGCCAAGGCCGTCAGCAATCCCAACAGCGCCCCGCCGGCCAGTTGCCACAGCAGCCGCTGAATACGCCTGCGGCGTGCCGCCTGGCGATACGGCAAAAGATTGATGCATGGCACTTCCGCCACGGCCTTCATCGGGCGTACCGGTGCATGGCCAGGCCCCAGGCCAGTTGATAGTTCAGGCCGCCGCCGGGCAAGGCTTGCCAGCCGCCCTGCGCGAGCGCCGCCTGCAAGGCAAGCGCCTCGCTATCCATAATGACGGGCGTCAAGCCGGCCGCCTTGGCCGCATCGAGACGGCGCTGCACACTGGCGCGCCGCGCCGCCACCAGCAGCACGTCGATCTCGCTGCCGGTCTGGCCGGCAAGCGGCGGCGCAGGGCCGAGAATGAAAAAATCCAGGTTGGCGTCTTCCAGCGCAAACGGCATGTATTGTCCCGCTTCCAGTTCCACGAGGATTTCCAGTTGTTCCTCCGGCAATCCGGCAGGCAGGCGGATCGCATGCGTGATCAGGGCCGTGGCCGGCATGGCCAGCGCCACGCGCGTGCAGCCGCTGCCACTGTCGCGGCATGCCAGGCGCACGGCGGCAGCCAGGCCCTGCAGATCTTCGATCATGCCCTCACGCATTACTCCTGCCGCCAGCGCGGCGCGGCCGCAATGCCGGCACGCCAGTGTTCCCCGCCGGCGTATCAACTCGACCACGCGCACGGCGTCGTCCGCGATGTCGACGCCCAGCAAGCCGGTGCCAAGAAGACTGCTGATGGACATGTTTTTCATAGAGAAACGTCAGCGTGGAAGGAGGTTCTGCCATCCGCAAGCCTAGTCCCGGCAGCGCTGGCTTGTAAACGGATTTCACGCTGGTGTCTGCGGCGCGCGGCGCCTATCTGGCGGGGCCGTGATCTGGCGCAGGATAATTGTTACCAAATCCTGGTTGCCAGCGGGCCAATACACGCTTATATAGAGTATCGGCAAGTTTCAACACTCCCCCGGCAAGCGCCACGGCGCGCTGCCACCCCGGCAAGCTCGCTTATAATTGGCCGGCATAATTAACCGAAAGACATACGACGCATGACATCTTCAAAATCCGCTGGCCCCGCTGGCTCGAAGCCGCCCACCAAGGGCAGCAAACCCAAACGTTTCCTGCTGATGGCCCTGGCATCGCTGCTGGGCCTGGGCATCGTCGGCGTGTTGCTGGTGGTCTTCGGCCTGGCCATGGCCTATCCGAACCTGCCGGCGCTCGATACCTTGACCGATTACAAGCCCAAGATGCCGCTGCGCGTGTTCACGTCCGACAGTGTGCTGATCGGCGAGTTCGGCGAGGAACGGCGCAACATGGTGCACATCAAGGATATTCCCGATGTCATGAAGAAAGCCGTGCTGGCCATCGAAGATGACCGCTTCTATGAGCATGGCGGCGTCGATTACCTGGGCATCACCCGCGCTGCCCTGCACAACCTGACGGGCGGCGCCAAGCAAGGCGCCTCGACCATCACGCAGCAGGTGGCACGCAATTTCTTCCTGTCCAGCGAACAGACCTTGAAACGCAAGGCATATGAAGTCTTGCTGGCATGGAAGATCGAGAAAAACCTCAGCAAGGACCAGATCCTCGAAGTGTATATGAACCAGATTTATCTGGGACAGCGTGCCTACGGCTTCGCCTCGGCCGCGCAAATCTATTTCGGCAAGAATATCCAGGATCTGACCGTGGCCGAAGCGGCCATGCTGGCCGGCTTGCCGAAAGCGCCGTCCGCCTACAATCCCGTCGTCAATCCGAAACGCGCGCGCATGCGCCAGCAATACATTCTGCAGCGCATGGCGCAGCTGGGCTACATCACGCCGGCGCAGTACGAAGAAGCGAAAAATGAAGAGCTGAAAGTGAAAACCGACAGCAGCGCCTTCGGCGTGCACGCGGAATACGTGTCGGAAATGGCGCGCCAGCTGGTCTACGAGCAATTCAAGGAAGACACGTATACGCGCGGCCTGAACGTCTACACCACCATCACCAAGGCCGACCAGGACGCCGCCTACATCGCCTTGCGCAAGGGCGTGATGGATTACGAAAAACGCCACGGCTACCGCGGCCCGGAAGCGTATATCGAGATTCCGAAGACCAAGGCCGAAGCCGATGACGCGATCGAGACGGAGCTGGCCGACCACCCGGACAGCGACGACATCATCGCCGCCATGGTGCTGCAAGCTTCGCCCAAATCGTTGCAGGCTGTCACCTCGGCCGGCGAGGAAATCACCATTACCGGCCCCGGCCTGACCTTCGGCGCGGCCTGGCTGTCGGAAAAAGCGGCGCCGAACCGCCGCATCAAGCGCGGCGCCGTGATCCGTGTCATGCAGGAAAACAACGCCTGGGTCCTGACGCAGATGCCGGAAGTGCAATCGGCATTCATCTCGGCCAGCACCACGGACGGCGCCATCCGCGCCATGGTGGGCGGCTTCGATTACAACCGCAACAAGTTCAACCACGTCACGCAGGCGTGGCGCCAGCCCGGTTCCGCGTTCAAGCCCTTCATCTATTCCGCCTCGCTGGAACGGGGCCTGTCGCCGGCCACCATCATCAACGATGCGCCGATCTCGTTCGACGCGGGCCAGACGGGCGGCCAGGCGTGGGAACCGAAGAACTACGACAGCAAATACGATGGCCCGATGACCATGCGCAAGGGCTTGATGAAATCGAAGAACATGATTTCCATCCGCATCCTGCACAAGATCGGCGCCAAGTACGGCCAGGAATACGCGACGCGCTTCGGCTTTGACGCGGACAAGAACCCGCCCTACCTGACCCTGGCCCTGGGCGCCGGCAACGTGACGCCCCTGCAGATGGCCGGCGCCTACGCCGTGTTCGCCAACGGCGGCTACAAGATCAACCCGTACCTGATCGCCAAGGTGACCGATAGCGACGGCAATGTCCTGTCGCAAGCCAAGCCGGACCTGGCGGGCGAGGAAGCCAACCGCGTCATCGACGAGCGCAATGCCTTCATGATGAACAGCATGCTCAACGACGTCGTGCGCTTCGGTACGGCAAATAAAGCCATGGCCCTGAAGCGCCCTGACCTGGCCGGCAAGACGGGTACCACCAACGATTCCATCGACGCGTGGTTCGCCGGCTACCAGGCCAAGCTGGTGGGCATCGCCTGGATCGGCTACGACCAGCCGCGCAACCTGGGCAACCGGGAAACGGGCGGCGGCCTGGCCTTGCCGATCTGGATCAGCTACATGGCGAAGGCATTGAAGAGCATTCCCGTCGAGGAACGCGCCGTGCCGGAAGGCTTGATCCGCGTGGGCGACGAGTACTACTATGCGGAAAATCCACCGGGCACGGGCGTCGGCAGCCTGGAAGGCGCGGCGCGCGGCACGCCGGAAGAAGAAAAGGCGAAAGAAGCCGTGAAGAACGAGTTGTTCTGACGGCAGCGCATGGAGTAGGTCGGGTTAGGCCGCAGGCCGTCACCCGACACCACGCCGGCGCCAAATGTTGTCGGATTACGCAAGCAAAAAGGGCAGCCCATGCAGGCTGCCCTTTTTATTGCGCGCGGCTAAAACAATTACTTCAATACCACCGGTGCGCCCGCCTGCTCGCTGGCCATGCCGGACAAGGCCGCAAACAGTTCCGAGCCGTCGCGCGTATTGATCCACTCGTCGCCCACGCGCTTGTAATGAAAACCGCCGGAACGGGCGGCCACCCACATTTCGCGCATGGGGGCCTGGCTGTTGACGATGATTTTCGTGCCGTTATCGATGAATTCGATTTCCAGCACGTTGCCGCTGCGGCTACATTCGACGTCGAGCACGTCTTCATCGTTCAGCCGGTCCAGCGCCGCCTCGATCTGGGTCAGGGTGGCTTCGGCCAGGGCCAGGAATTCCGATTCGCTCATGCTACACTCCAAAGATCTTAATCAAACCGTGATTCTAATCGTGAAGTCATCCTCAGCGTTTTATATCGGCATCGCCATTGTGGTTTCTAGCGTCCTGGCCGGCTGCGGCCAGCCCGGTCCCCTGTATCTGCCCAAGCCGCCAGCGGCCAAGGGCGCGCCAGCCAAAGGTCCCGTCGAACCGGCCCCCGTGCCGCCACCGCCCGTCATCGTGCCGGCGACCTAAACGGAGCGCACCGGGGTGGCGGCATGCGCCGCCCTGGCATTTTTGACACGCTTGCTCCAGGCAAAATATACTCGGATTAACAGCAGTAGCGCGACGATACTGCCGAACAGGATCGGTTGCGCGAAATTATGCTTGCCCGCCTTCATCCACCAGAAGTGCAGGATGCCTAGCGGCGCGATGACATAGATCAACCGGTGCAGCCACTGCCAGCGCTTGCCGCCCAGCCGCTTGACCATGCCGTTCGTGCTCGTCACGGCCAGCGGAATCAGCAAGACAAAGGCAATAAAGCCCACCGTGATGAACGGCCGCTTGAGCACATCCTTCCACATTTCCTGCAGATCGAAAAAGTGATCGAACCATAAAAACGTGGTGAAGTGCAGCGCCGCGTAGAAAAACGCAAACAGGCCCAGCATGCGCCGCAGCTTGATCAGCCAATTCCATTGGGTGAGGCGCCGCAAGGGCGTCACCGCCAGGCTGATGCACAGGAAATACAGGGTCCAGTCGCCCGTGCCGCGCGTGATGAATTCCAGCGGCTCCACCAGTTGCCCCGTGTATGTCAGCCAGACCATGCGCACGAACGGCAGCAGCGCCAGCAAAAAGATCAGGCTTTTCAGCAGCGACAACTGCCTGATCGAGGGATTGAGGGCCATGGTCTTTCCTTAAAAGAACTTCTTCAGATCCATGCCCGCGTACAAGGAAGCGACATCGTTGTAGCCGTTGAACATCAGGGTCTTGCGCTTGCGCGCAAGAAAACCGTCTTCGCCGATGCGCCGTTCGGACGCCTGCGACCAGCGCGGATGATCGACGTTCGGGTTCACGTTCGAATAAAAACCGTATTCGGACGGCGCCGACAGATTCCAGGACGTGCGCGGCTGTTCCTTGACGAAACGGATCTTGACGATGGATTTGGCCGATTTAAAGCCATATTTCCACGGCAAGACCATGCGCACGGGCGCGCCGTTCTGGTTCGGCAAGGTTTCGCCGTACATGCCCAGAGTCAGCAGCGCCAGCGGATGGTTCGCTTCGTCGATGCGCAAGCCTTCCGTATAGGGCCACTGCAGTACGCGGCTGCCCACGCCCGGCATCTGCTTCTTGTCGGCCAGGGTGATGAATTCCACGTACTTGGCATTGCCCGTCGGCTCGACCTTCTTGATGATTTCCGAAAAGGAATAACCGACCCACGGGATCACCATCGACCAGCCTTCCACGCAGCGCAGCCGGTAGACGCGCTCTTCCAGCGGCGCCAGCTTGAGCAACGCATCGAGGTCCAGCGTCATCGGCTTTTTCACTTCGCCTTCGATGCTGACCGTCCACGGCCGCGTGCGCAGGGTGCCCGCGTTTTGCGCAGGGTCGCTCTTGTCTGTGCCGAATTCGTAGAAATTGTTGTAGCTGGTGGCGTCTTTATAGGCCGTCTGCTTGTCCAGCGCCGAATAGGCGGGATTGAGTTTGGCTGCCAGTTTGGGATTCGTGCCTTGCGCGAAGGCTTCGCGGCTGGCCATTTCCAGCAAGGCCGCGCTGGACATCGAGCCCAGCGCCACTTGCTTGATGAAGCTGCGGCGCGATTCAAACACGGCGCGCGGCGTGATTTCGGAAGAATACGGCAACTCAATGCCGTTGGGACTGCGCTTGATCAACATGGCGGCTCCGGAAAAAGGTGATTGGATATACCTTACACCAGTTTTTCCGGGCCGTTCATGACGCTTCTGTCATTAAAGCTTGCCGTAAGAATGTAATCCAGAAAGGAACATGTTGACGCCCAGGAAGGCAAACGTCGTCACCAGCAAGCCCACCAGCGCCCACCACGAGGCGACGCGGCCGCGCAAGCCCGTCATCAATCGCATGTGCAGCCAGGCTGCATAGTTGAGCCAGACAATCAGCGCCCACGTTTCCTTCGGGTCCCACGACCAGTAGCCGCCCCACGCTTCGGCCGCCCACAGGGCGCCCAGGATGGTCGCTACCGTGAAGAAAGCGAAGCCGACGGAAATGGCCTTGTACATGACGTCGTCGAGCACTTCCAGCGACGGCAGGCGGTCGACCAGGTAGCCGCTCGACTTGAGCAGGTAGGCCGCCGCCACCATGGCCGACAGGGCAAACGTGCCGTAGCCGATGAAGTTGGCCGGTACGTGGATCTTCATCCACCAGCTTTGCAAGGCCGGCACCAGCGGCTGGATTTCCGCCGCGTCGCGCGTGACCGTGTACCACATCAGGAACACGACGGCCGCCGAAATGACCAGCATGACGAAGGCGCCCAGCTGGCGCGTCGCATAATGCTGCTCGTAATACAGGTAGAACATGGCCGTGATCAGGGAAAACAGGATGAACACTTCATACAGGTTCGACACGGGAATGTGGCCCACGTCGGCGCCGATCAGGTAAGACTCGTACCAGCGCACCAGCATGCCCGTCAGGCCCAGCACCACGCCGGCCCAGCACAGCAGGGAGCCGACGGACGAACCGAATTCCGAACGCGCCACCAGGCCGATCCAGTAGAACAGGGTCGACAGCACGAACAGGGTGCCCATCCACAGGATGGCCGATTGGCTCGACAAGATGTATTTCAGGAAAAATTTCTGGTTCGCCATCTCCAGGTGGCCGCTATACAGTTCGATGGCGAACAGCGACAGCACGGCCGCCAGCGGGATCAGCCAGCGCACGGGCTTCCAGTACCAGCCCAGCCACGCGAACGTGGGTGCCGCGGCCAGCAGGATGGCCTTTTCATAGATATCCATGAAGGCGCCAAAGCGCATCAGGCCGAACAGTGAGGCCGCCAGCAAGCCGGCGCCGTACAGCCAATCGATCAGGCTCAGGCGCTTGAAAAATCCTGCTTCCTGCGTATATATTTGCTTGTTTGCCAATTCCATCATTTTCTCCATTCCCGGCGACGCGCAAGCGTCCCGAAACTCAGCCAATCCAACTCAGCGCAGCTTACGCCGATTGCGGCAGCTTTGCCTTCAAGTTCTCAAATTCTTTTTCAAAATCCAGCGTCTTGCGTTGCGTGCTCATGGCCATCAGGGCCTCGCTGCCGCCCTCGCCATCCTTGATCCACACCCACAGGCGGCGCTCGCGGATATAAAACATGGAAAATACGCCGATCACGAGGAACAGGCAACCGAGGTAGACCACGCTCTTGCCCGGCGAACGCGTCACCTGCAGCACGGAGGCCTTGATTTCCGTAAAGTCGTCAAGCTGCAGGTACACGGGCGCGCCATAGAAGAAGCTGTCGGACAGCGCATTCGTGGCCAGCTGCAGGAAGCGGCCGTGCTTGTCATCGGCCTCGACGGCTTTCAAGCCATCCTGGGCGCGTGCCGCCTGCCACAAGTCCCACAGGCTGCCATTGAGGATTTTCATGAAGATATCGGCCGCTTTTTCTTGCTCGGCGGCAGGAATTTTCTCCAGGAAACGAGAAATGGCGAGGAAACCGCCCTCTTGCCCGTTGCCGGCAAAGATGCCCAGGCTTTTCGCCGCCGATTCCTGCAACTGGCCGCGCAAGGCTTCCGCGTTCGCCTGCGGCATGGCGCGCGCCGCATAGCGGGCGGCGGCCTGCTGACGCAGCGCTGGATCTTGCAGCGCGGCACGCAAACGCATCCACTCATTCACGCTGACATTGTCGTCGGCGGGAATGCGCAGATAGCTGAACGGGTCGCTGGGGTTGACGCGCATGCCGGCCAGAAACACCGTCGTGCCATCGACCGTGACCGGCTGCATATAGTTCTGGTACTCGCGCGCCTGTCCCGTCTTGTCGCGCAATTTGTATTGCACCGACGGCCCCACGTTCTTGAGATCCTTGTTGTTGGCGTTCTTCGCGGCCGACCCGAGGCGCTTATCGAGGCCGACGGCAAATTTATCATTGAAACTTTCCGCCTTGTTGACGGCGCGCACGTCCTGGCCCGCGCTGAGGTTTTCCACGTTAAACGGACGGAAACCCGACCATTCCACCGTGTAGGAATTGCCGTCGCTGCGCTCGAGCGGCGTGCTGCCGCCCACTTCGCCGCCGATATCGAAGCGTTTCGTCGTCTTGCCCGTCATGGGAAAACCCGTCAACTTGAGCTTGCTGCCGCCATCCTCAAAGCTGGACTGGTACAGGGCCAGGCCTTTGTACAGCAGCGGCTGGTTGACCTTGATGGTTGCAGGAAAACTTTCTCCCGTTGCATGGTCGGTGATGACGACATCGCTGGCGAACAGCTTGGGCATGCCCGTGCTGTAGAAATCGATGTGGAATTTCTTCAGCAGGATGGTGATGGGCAGATCCTGAATCAGCACGCCATCGGCCTGCGGAATAATGGCCGTGTTGCTCGACGAGCCTTCCGGAATCATGGTATTGCCGCGGAAAGTAGGGTTCGACAGGCTCAAGCGGTGCTGGGCGGGAATGTCGGCGATCACGCCGCTGCCGGAAAACGGCGTCTTGCCAAAGAACCATTGCTGTACGCGTATCGGCATTTCCGAATCGAGCAAGCCGCCCACGCAAATGATGACGATGGCGCCATGGGCAAAGATATAGCCCCATTTATTCGCCGCGCCCCGCTTGGCCGCCACCAGGGTGGCGTTGTCCTTCTCGACCACCTTGGCCCCGTAGCCGGCGTCTTTCAGGCGCATCACCATCTGCTGCGCCAGCACGGCGCGCGGCAGCGGCGCCTGCCATTCCAGCTTGTGGTGGAAATTGCGCAGCGATTGCTCGCGCACGGTTTCGCGCCAGCTGCGCATGTCCTTGAGCATCTTCGGCGCATTGCGCACGATGCACAGCGAGGTCGAGGCGACCAGAAAACCCATGATGACGAGGAACCACCAGGCCGAATACACGGAATACAGGCTCAGCTTGTCGAAGACGGCAAACCAGAACGGACCAAACTGGTTGACATAATTGGGCATGGGCTCGTTTTGCTTGAGCACGGTGCCGATGATGGAGGCGACGGCGATCAAGGTCAGCAAGCTGATGGCAAAGCGCATCGACGAGACCAGCTCGACGAATTCAGCCAGGCTGCGGCGTTGGGTCTTTAACTCGATTCCGGTCGTGCCAGTGCTCATACGTGGATACTCATACGGGATATGCAATCTTCAAGGAAATGTAGGCATGGAGCAGAGTGTTTCTCCGCGCAAGGCGGCAGCATACTCCTGTTTGGCCCCTGCCATGAAAAAGGGCAGCCTGTGGAAACGGCCGCCCTTGTTCACGCGCGCTGCTGCGCCTGGCAATCTCTTGCCACTATGAAAACTTACTTCAGGCCGGCGATATAGTCGGCCACGGCGGCGATTTCGTCATCCGACATGCGGGCGGCGATGGTGTGCATTTGCGCGCTGTTCTTGCGGGCATCGGCCTTGGTGCTGCGGAACATCGTCAGCTGGGCCACCGTGTAATCCTGGTGCTGGCCGGCGATGCGCGGATACTGGACGGGAATGCCATTGCCCGTCGCACCATGACAGCTGGCGCAGGCGGCAACTTGCTTGGAAGCAATGCCACCACGGTAGATTTTCTTGCCCAGGTCGATAGTATCCTTGTTTTTCGCGGCACCCGGCTTGGACAGCTGCGCGCCCAGGTAGGCGGCGATATTCTTCTTGTCGGCGTCGCTGAGCATCTTCGCGTACGTCGTCATGACGGGCTGGTTGCGTTCCGGCGTGGTGAAGTCGACCAGTTGCTTGTAGATATAGCTTTCGTGCTGGCCGGCCAGCTTCGGATTGACCGTGATGGTCGAATTGCCGGCCGCGCCATGGCAGGAGACGCAGGCAGGCAAGCCACGCGCCGCATCGCCATCGGCGTACAGGGTAGCGCCCTTGGCAGCGTCGGCCTTGACGGCCGGTTTTGGTGCTTCGACCGCGGAGGCAGTTGCCGATACAGCCAGCAAAGCGAGCAGCATGGATTTGAACAACGGTGAAAACGCACGATTCATTCAGGCACCCTGAGACAGTGAGAAATTAGTGGTGGACATTGCCGCGCCCTGTGGATTTTTGCTTTATTTTCAGGGCCGCAAGCCGCATCGCTGCTACGCCGGCAACAATAAACAACCCCTTATTGTACAATAGCTTCTTGGCGTTATCGCTCCCTTATCGCTCCCTTTTGTTGCTTTACTACTCCCATGTCAAAACTCTGGCAAGCCCGCTTCTTTACGACCGTCAACCAATTGCGTGACCTGCCCGATACCACGGTGCCGGAAATCGCCTTTGCCGGCCGCTCCAATGCCGGTAAATCGACCGCCATCAACATCTTGTGTAATCAGAAAGGCTTGGCGTTCGCCTCCAAGACACCTGGCCGTACCCAGCACATCAACTACTTCTCCATCGGCGGCGCCCACGTGGCGCAGCACCGCAAGGATGCCACCATCGTCGAAGAGATCGAATGCCTGCTGGTCGACTTGCCGGGCTACGGCTACGCGGAAGTATCGGGCTCGGCGAAATTGCACTGGCAGCGCCTGCTGGGCGACTACGTGCAGCGCCGCGAACAATTGGCCGGTTTGATCCTGATCATGGATTCGCGCCGCCCGTTCACCGACCTGGACATCCAGATGCTGGAATGGTTCGCCCCGACGGGCAAACCGATTCACTGCATCCTGACGAAAGTCGATAAACTGAACCGCAATGAATCGGTCAATGCCTTGCGCCAGGCGAAAGCCAAGCTCGACAGCTACGTGGATGAAGACGGCGTCGGCTTCCCGTTCACCGTGCAACTGTTCTCGGCCCTGAAAAGAGTCGGCATCGACGAAGCCAACGACAAGATCATGGAACTGGCCGGCATCAGCGAAGATGGCGCGGCCCAGATGGTCGACCTGATCGACATGGAAGACGACGTCGAGCCGGAGTCGGACAAGCCGGCTTGATCGACATCAACGCTGCGTAAAAAAAGGCTGCCCGTTCACACGGTGCAGCCTTTTTTCTTGCGCGGGCGCCGGGCGCCTAGCGCCGTCCCGGCCCCGGGCGCTTCTCGGAAAAGAATTCCTGGCGCAGGAAGGCGCTCAGCTCGGCCGTATCTTCCACACGCGCGCTGAGGTTGACGTTACGCCCCAGGCGCCGCGATTCCCAGACGAAATCGCCGGGCTTTTCGGCACGGATCAGCTGGATCATCTTCTTGATGATGGCCGTTTCGATATCAGGCTCATTGCCCAGTTCCACTTTTTCCTGCTTCAGCCAGTTGCGCTTGAAGTTGCCGTTCCAGCCCTTGAACTTGACTTCGGCGCTGAACGAGGTCTGGTTGACGATGGAAAACACGCCGCCCGAATCCTCGCGGTCGCTGCCGGAATTGCGTCCCTGCGCGCCGGCGATATTCGCCTTGGCCACGCGCATGGCGCGGTCGTTTTCGCTTTCCTCGGCCGGCGGCGCGGGGTTCTGCGCCTCGCGCTGCTTGCGGCGCTGCTCGATCATCGAACTCATGTCTTCAGCGGGCGGCGGCGGCAACGGCACTTTCGACACCAGCGGCGGCGTGTAGGTTTCCAGTTTCGGTTTATCGCGCGGCACGTCTTTTGTGACCACGCGCTTGCTCGGCGCCGGCGGCGGTTTCACCTTGGCCACTTTCGTGTCCTTCGGCTTGGGCGTAGGTTTCGGCTGCGGCTTCGGTTGCGGCTTGTCCTTCAGCGGCGCGATGTAGACCATCGCGCTTTCCTTCTTCGGCGGCGGAATCTTTTCGATCTTGTCACTGCGCAACAGGACATAGGCCGCCAGCAGCACGTGCAGCAAGACGGACACGCCGAGCGCAACCTTGCGCGTGGTGCTGGTCTTGGACCCGTAGGCCGGAGGTGGCTGGATCACTTGCCCGCAGGTGGGGCAAACATCGGAATCGGCAGCCAACAAATGGGTCGTGTCATGCAAAATGAATCGTGCTTTCTGTGTAGCGAAGAAATAACATTACAGGGCAGCCATAGTGCCAGAGTCCCTTGCTTTTGGGAACACTTCCTCGGCCTTTCCAACCCGCAGCGTACAGGATAGCGACATTCCTTGCAGCGCTGACCAGAGTACCCGAGCCATCCCTTGACGGTTGTTACCGTATGTATCACTGCCCATACAAAACCGGCGCCCCATTCACGCAGAAATGGGACGCCGGTCACGGGTCATCAGTCACGCATGCGCTCAAGCCTTGTTGTCGAGCGCCACCAGTTGCTCGTCCGTCATCGGCCCCGTGCCGCTGTACTTGTCCAGGAATAAATAGATGACGGGGGTGATGAACAGGGTAATCACTTGTGAAAACAGCAATCCGCCGACCACGGCCAGCCCCAGCGGCTGGCGCAGCTCGGCGCCGGCGCCCAGGCCCAGAGCGATCGGCAAGGCGCCCATCAGGGCCGCCGCCGTCGTCATCATGATGGGACGAAAACGCAGGATGCAGGCCTGGCGGATGGCCTCTGCCGGCGCCAGCCCCTCGTTGCGCTGCGCATGCAGGGCGAAGTCGATCATCATGATGGCGTTTTTCTTGACGATACCGATCAGCATCAAAATGCCGATGATGGCGATCATGGTCAGGTCCATGCCAAACAGGCGCAAGGTCAACAGCGCGCCCACGGCCGCCGACGGCAAGCCGGCCAGGATGGTGAGCGGGTGGATATAGCTTTCATACAGCACGCCGAGCAGCACATAGATCACGCCCAGCGCGGCAATGATGAGGATGATCTGACTCGATTGCGAGCTCTGGAACACGGCCGCGTCGCCGCCGTAGCGCGTGATGATGGAGGCCGGCAAGCTCATGTCCTTGGCCATTGCGTCGATCTTGCCCGTGGCGATCCCCAGCGGCACGTCCGGCGCCAGGTTGAAGGCGATGGTGACGGCTTGCAGCTGCCCCTGGTGGTTGACGGAGGTGGGGCCGATCGTGCGTTCCACGTAGGCAATGCTCGACAATTTCACCAGTTCGCCCGACTTGCTGCGCACGGACACGCGCGTGAGCGCATCGTCATACTGGCGGTCCGCCGTGGCCGCTTCCAGGATCACGTAATAGCTGGCCGCCGACGAATAGATGGTCGACACTTGCCGCTCGCCAAAGGCGCTGTACAGTGCCGTGCGGATATCGGACATCTGCACGCCCAGCAGGTTGGCCTTGTCGCGGTCGATCCGGAGCGATGCCTGCAAGCCCTTGATCTGCGAATCGCTGGTGACGTCGCGGAAGGCGGGATCGGTGCGCATGCCTGCAATGAACTTTTCCGCCCAGTCATTCAGGGCGTCGGGACTGACGCTTTGCAAGGTGTACTGGTAGCGGCTCTTGCTCTGGCGCCCGCCCAGCTGCAAGTTTTGCACGGGCCGGAAATACACGGCCATGCCGGGCACGGTGCCCGCCGCGCGGCGCAGGTTTTCCAGCACCACGGGCATTTTCGGGCGCTCGCTGCGCGGTTTCAAGACCATGAACATGCGGCCCGTGTTGCCGCCGCCGACGAACGACGTCACGTCCTGCACGCTTGGGTCCGCCTTGAGCACGGCCGCCACGCGGGCTTGCAAGTCCTGCAATGCCGCGGACGAAATATCTTCCGACGCTTCCGTATTCACCTGGATCTGGCCCAAGTCTTCTTCGGGGAAGAAACCTTTGGGAATGGTCGCGTACAGCAGTACCGTCAGCGCAAAGGTGCACATGGCAACGAACAGCACCACATTGCGGTGCGCCAGAGCCTTGTCGAGCAGATGCACATAGCCGTTGCGCAATTTCGTGAAACCGGCTTCGAAATGGCGGCCGATAAAGGTTTTCTCGCCATGACTGGGGTCGCTGTCATTGTGCTCGCGCGAGTCGGCCGGCAGGAAGCGGCTGGCCAGCATCGGCACCAGGGTCAGCGACACGACGGCGGACACCAGCACGGCCAGCGAAACGACGACGGCGAACTCGTGGAACAGCAAACCGATCACGCCCGGCATGAAGAAAATGGGGATGAACACGGCCACCAGCGAGACGGAAATCGAGATGATGGTAAAGCCCATCTCTTTCGCCCCTTCCAGGGCCGCGCGTATCGGTTTCTTGCCCATCTCGATATGGCGCACGATGTTTTCCAGCACCACGATGGCATCGTCGACGACGAGACCCACGGCCAGGGTAATGCCCAGCAGGGACACGTTGTCGAGGCTGTAGCCGAGCCAGTACAGCAGGGCCAGCGCACCGAGCAGCGAGATCGGCATGGTGACGGCCGGAATGAAGGTCGCGGCCGCGCGGTGCAGGAACAAAAAGATCACCAGCACCACCAGCACCACCGTCAGCGCCAGGGTCAGATTGACGTCGTGGATGGCTTCGCGGATCGACAGCGAACGGTCGTTGACCAGGCTGATTTGTATCGACTGCGGCAATTGCTCCTTGAAGCCCGGCAGCAGACGGCGCACGCCATCGACCACTTGCACGGTATTGGCGTCCGGCTGGCGCTGCACCATCAGGCTGATCGAGCGCTCGCCGTTGAAACTGCCGACGGACTTGATCGATTGAAAGCTGTCTTCCACCTCGGCCACGTCTTTCAGGCGCACGGGCTGGCCGTTGCGGCTGGCGATGATCAGTTCGGCAAAATCAGCCGCTTTCATCATTTGCGGATTACCCTGGATAGTCAGGGTCTGGCTCGGACCGTCAAGGATGCCCAGCGGGGAATTCGTGTTCGAGGTGCGCAAGGCAACAGCCAGCTCGTCCATCGTCAGGTTGCGCGCATTCATCAGGTCGGCACGGGCGCGCACGCGCACGGCGAAGCGTTTCTGGCCATTGACGATGACCTGGGCGACGCCGGGCAGGGTCGACAGGCTGGGCGCGATCAGGTTTTCCGCATAATCGTTGAGGTCCGACAAGTTCAGCGAGGGCGACGTCATCTGGATGAACAGCACCGGCGCATCGGCCGGATTGACCTTGCGGTAAGACGGCAAGTCCGTCATTTCCGTCGGCAACTGGCGCTGCGCGCGCAGCAGGGCCGCCTGCACGTCGACGGCCGCCTCGTTGACATTGATGCTGGCGTCAAACTCCAGGGTCAGCGACGTATTGCCCAGGGTACTCGTGGACGTGATCAGGCTCAGGCCTGAAATGGTGGAAAACTGCTTTTCCAGCGGCAAGGCCACCGACGAGGCCATGGTTTCCGGGCTGGCGCCGGCCAGGTCGGCGCTGACGTTGATGACGGGCGTGTTGTAGCTCGGCAAGGCCGCCACGGGAATTTGCAGGTAGGCCAGCACGCCGGCCAGGATGATGGAGAGGGACAGCAACACCACCATGACGGGGCGGCGGATGCTCAGTTCGGACAGGTTCATGCTGGCTTGCCCTGCGCTGCGGCGGCGCCGTCGGCAGCCTTGTGTTTTTCCGCCAGGCGCACCTTGCTACCCGGGCGCAAGTTCTGCTTGCCGTCGACGATGACTTTTTCATCGCCCGCCAGGCCGGTGACGACGGCGCTCGGTCCGAATGCATACACGCGGGTAATCTTGCGCATCTTGGCCGTGTTGTCCGCCTCCATCGAGTACACGAAGGTGCCGGCGGTACTCGTGATGATGGCGTTTTGCGGGATCACCAGCGCATCCTTGAGCGTGCGCACGGTCAGCTGCGTATTCACGTACTGGCCAGGCCACAGGTCGGTGCCGCCATTGTTGAAGCGCGCCTTGACCTTGATGACGCCCGTGGCGGGGTCGACGGCATTGTCGATAAAGTTCAGTTTGCCATCGAGCTGCTTGCCGCCCGCGTCCGACAACAGGGCCGTGACGGGTACCTCGCCCGCCTTTTGCGCCGCCAGCAAGCCCGACAGGCTGCTTTCCGGCAAGGTGAAGACCACGTCGATCGGGTCGAGCTGGGTGATGCTGGTGAGCGACGTGGCCGGCTGCACCAGGCTGCCCGCGTAGACATTGATAGCGCCCACCCGGCCCGCCTGCGGCGCGCGCAGGACGGTGTAGCTGGAGTCGACCTGGGCGGCGCGCAAGGCGGCCTGGTCGGCGGCCAGCAAGGCGCGTGCCGCGTCGAGCTGGCTTTGCAGCGTGTCCACGGCGCCCTGGGCGATGAAATTCTTGCTCAACAAATCCTGGTTGCGCTTGAGCTGGCGTTCGAGATCGGCTACCGAAGCGCGGTCGCGCAAGACCTGCGCCTGCGCCTTGTCGACGTTCGCATGCTCGCTGCGCGCGTCCAGCGTAAACATCAGCTCGCCCTGCTTGACGAACTGGCCTTCGCGGATGTGCACCTTGGTAATCGTGCTGGTCGTCTGCGGATGCAAGTCGACGCTGCTGATCGGCGTCACGCTGCCATTGGCTTGCAGCAGCATCGGCACATCCTGGCGCACCGGCGCGACCACGCTCACCGTCGTCGGCGCCTGCCCGCCCTTGCCCCCTTTGCCATCCTGCCCAGCGGCCGTTTTGCCCGGCTGATGATTGAAATACCAGATGCCGCCACCGATACACAGGGCCGCACCCACGAGGATTGCCAGACTAGTCTTTTTCATTGTTCTGTCATGCTGTCGCAGCGCGGGGCTGCAGGTTGAATGTAGGTGCCAGGGAGCCTAAAGCACAATATTGTCGCACGGAAATGCTCACTTTCCTGCGTAATACTCTGGCACGATGAGGGTGACTTCCAGTCCACCGTCGACGTGATTGGCCAGCAAAACCGTGGCGCCGTGCTGCTCGGCGATATTGCGCGCGATGGTCAGGCCCAGGCCCGTACCGCCCGATTCGCGCGAACGCGAGGTCTCGATGCGATAAAACGGTTCGAACACCTTGGCCAGCTGATCTGGCGCAATCCCCGGCCCGCCATCGCGGATGCGGATGCGTGCCGCGCCGGCGATGCGCTCGACGGTCACCTGCGCGTACTGGCCATATTTGACGGCATTGTCGATCAGGTTCACCAGGCAGCGCCGCATGGCGATCGGGCGCGCCATCAAGGCCATGCCGGCCTGCCCGCCCAGGGTCACATTCTGGCCCGCATCGGCCGCGTCGGAGCAGACGCTATCCAACAGCGAATCGAGATCGAGCGCCTGCATCGCTTCCGTACTATCCATCGAACGAGCCAGGTCCAGTCCTTCCTTGACCATGCTCTGCATGGCCGACAGGTCGCCCACCAGGCGGTCATACAATTCCGTATCGGCCACTTTTTCCAGGCGCAGGCGCAAGCGAGTCAGCGGCGTCTGCAAGTCGTGCGTGATGGCAGCGAGCATCTGTGTACGCTGGGAAATATGCTGACGGATACGCGCCTGCATGGCATTGAAGGCGGCGCTGGCCTGGCGGATCTCGCTGGCGCCCGACAGGGTCAGCGGCGGATGGTTGATGTCGTTACCGAGGTCTTTCGCCGCCTGCGCCAGTTGCTTGAGCGGGCGCATGGTCATGCGCGTGACCAGGTAGGCGAGGATGGCGATGCTGATCAGGAAAGGCAGCAGGGTCATCCAGTCGTTATGTTCATTGAACGGCGGCTGCTGGCGCGGCGGCAAGACCATCAGGCGCAACACGTGGCCATCCTGCATGCGCACGTCGAGGTTTTCGCAGGTACCACCCCATGGCTTGGCGGAAAACATGCCCGGCGACTGGCGCGGCTTGACGCAGGCTTCCGGGCGTTCGGCCAGCGCGCTGACCTTGAAGCCTTCGCCCAATTTTGCTTGCAGGGCGGAGGAAAATTCCGTCGGCTTGCCCGGCACATGCTCGACGTCGGGACGCAATTCCAGGCGTACGCTGCCCTTGTTGGCCACCTTCAGATAGGCGGCGCGCGAGGCCAGCGGCACCACGTCGGCCGCCATCACCAGCTGCTCGGCCCGCTCGACGGCGTGGTAGTCGCGGTATTGCTCGATGGCGCGCTGGCGTTCGCCCACGGCCAGCCACTGCGTCAGCGCGGCCGAAGCGACGATGCCGATCAGCAAAAACATGAAGACACGGCCCGTCATCGATCCCAGAAAGGCCTTCACGCGTGCGGCTCCACATTGACCTGGCCGGCCAGCACGTAGCCGCCGTTGCGCACGGTCTTGATGATTTGCGGCAAGCGGGCATCTTCACCGAGCTTTTGCCGCAGGCGGCTGATCTGGATATCGATCGAGCGGTCGAACGGGTCCGCGTCGCGGCCCTGCGTCAGGTTCAGCAACTGGTCGCGGTTGAGCACGCGGTTCGGGTGCTCGAGGAACACGCGCAGCAAGCGAAATTCCGCGCCCGACAGCATGATCACCAGGCCGCTGGGATTGAGCAGGTGGCGCGCCGTCAAGTCGAGGGTCCAGCCGGAAAAGCGGATTTGCTGCGCCTTGTCCGACGGGACGTTCGACGGCATGGCATGGCTGCGGCGCAAGACACTGCGTATGCGCGCCAGCAATTCGCGCGGCTCGAACGGTTTCGGCAAGTAATCGTCGGCGCCCATCTCCAGGCCCAGGATACGGTCCAGCGGCTCATTGCGCGCCGTCAACATGATCACCGGCACCGTCGATTGCGCGCGCAGCTTGCGGCACAGGGTCAGGCCGTCGTCGCCGGGCAGGTTCAAGTCGAGCACGATCAAATCGGGCCGCGTTTCATCGAGGATTTTCCACATGGCCGTGCCATCCGCCGCGCCCAGGGTGCGGTAGGCGTTCGTTTCCAGGTAGTCCGCCAGCAAGCTGCGGATATCGCGGTCGTCGTCGACGATGAGAATTGTAGAAGTGGGTTCCATGGTACGAATTATCCCCACTTCCCCCGCCCTTGCACAACGCATTTGTATCGTCTTGTATATAGAAGACCCGAAGAAACATATAGATACAAACTGTCTGGCAGCGGACACTTCGGGGAAACATGGCGCGTCCAACATGGATTCATGTGCAGCAACATGTACATCCCTCACTTTTACAAAGGAATCCAGATGAACGCCTCAATGACAACCTTGCGCAAGAATTTGATCATCGCCATGAGCGTACTCGGCATGGGTGCGGCATCGCTGACCGTCCACGCCCAGGAAGCGGCCGCCAGCGCGCCTGCCGCCAGCACCAAGATGCAACATGATGGCCAGCGCGGCCAGCACCGCGGCGGCAATCCGGCCGAACGCATGGCCAAGTACCAGGCCCGCCTGCATGACAAGCTGAAGCTGACGGCCGCGCAGGAACCGGCCTGGGCCACCTTCACGGCCGCCAATGCGCCGAAAAAGCCGATGGGCGACTGGAAAGCCAGGCACGAAGCGATGGCCAAGCTGTCGGCGCCGGAACGCATGGAACAATGGATCGCCATGTCGAAGGAACGCATCGCAGACCAGGAAAGCCGCCTGGCCTCGTTGAAAACCTTTTATGCCGTGCTGACGCCGGAGCAAAAGAAAGTGTTTGATGACAGCGTGCCGGCCGGCCGGCACGGCGGCCATCGCGGTGGCCACCATGGCATGCAGCAGCATCCGAAAGCAGGGTAAATCGTAGGTCGGATTAGCGGCAACGCCGCGTCATCCGACAACATGGTTGACGTATGCGGTGGCGTCGGGTTACGCCCTGACGGGCTAACCCGAGCTACCCGACCTGCCCCTCCTACTGCTCGAGCTTGCGCAACGAAGTCAGGAAGGTGGCAGCGTTCTGGAAGCCGATCACGCGCGACTGGGCGATTTCCTGCCCCTGCGGGTTGAACATGATGATGCCCGGCGGGCCGAACAGCTGAAAACGTTTCAGCATGGCCTTGTCGTCCGCGTCATTGGCCGTCACGTCCACCTGCAGCAGCACGGCTTGCCCCATCTTCGCGCGCACGGCGGGGTCGACGAACGTCAGTTTTTCCATCTCGATGCACGACACGCACCAGTCCGCATAAAAGTCCAGCAAGGCCGGCTTGCCACCCAGCTGCGCCAGCGCCGCATCGAGCTGCGCCACGGTCTTTACCCGCGTAAACGGTTGCGCGTGCACCTGGCCACCGCCGAGGTGTGCCAGCGGCGCCAGCGGATCGCGGCCACCGCTGGCCACGCCTACCAGCTGCATCGCGCCCAGCACGGCAAACACGAGGCCGAAGGCCTTGGCCACCCAGGCGTGTTGCGCGCCGCTCTTGCCCACCAGCAGATACATGCCGTAGCCGACCAACAAGACCGTCCAGCCCAGCATCTGCACGGCGCCCGGCAGCACGGGCGAGACCAGCCACCAGGCCACGCCCAGCTGCAGCACGCCAAAGAAGCGTTTGACGGCATCCATCCACGCGCCGGCGCGCGGCAGCAAGGTGCCGGCCGACACGCCCACCAGCAGCAGCGGCACGCTCATGCCCACGGCCATGGCAAACAGGGCGCTGCCGCCGATGACGACGTCGCGCGTCTGGCTGATGTACAGCAAGGCGCCGGCCAGCGGCGCGGCCACGCAGGGTCCCACGATCAGCGCGGAAATGGCGCCCATGACGAACACGCCCGCCAGGCGGCCCGACGATTGCTGGTTCGATACGCTCGTCAGCTTGCCTTGCAGGAAAGCCGGCACTTGCAGCTCATAAAAACCGAACATCGACAAGGCCAGGCCCGCCATCAGCAAGGCAAAGAAGCCCAGCACCCACGGGTTTTGCAGTTGCGCCGCCAGGCCTTCACCCGCCAGGCCAGCCGCCACGCCCAGCGCCGTGTAGACGATGGCCATGCCCAGCGCGTAGGTCAGCGACAGCAGCAAGCCGCGTGAGCGGCTGACCTTGGCGCCATCGCCGATGATGATCGACGACAAAATCGGCACCATCGGCAGCACGCACGGCGTAAACGCCAGCCCCAGGCCCAGCAGCATGAACAGGGGCACGATGACGAGGAGCTTGCCGCCCTTCAGGGCCGCCTCGATCTTGCCCATCTCGCTTTGCGCGGGTGCGGCGCTTGCCGCCACGGGCGCCGCCGCTACCGGCTCGGACGTGCTGGTGATATCGGCCTGGGGAATGCTCAGCACGGACACACCGGGCGACGCCTGCGCCTGCGGACCGTTGACGGCCGCCGTGTCGACTGCCGGCGCGGCCGGCAGAGCGAATTTCGACGGCAGGCCCGCGCCGGGCGCCACGCTCTGGCCGCCGCCCCCGCCCACCAGCTGGGCTGTCGCATCCTGCGGCGCATAGCACAGGCCCTTGTCGGAGCAGCCCTGGCCCGTCGCCTTCAGGGTGAACGCCCCGGCCGCCGCAACGGGAATGGTGATGGTCAGGGTCTTGCGGAAGGTTTCCACATTCTTCTGGAAGGTGTCGTCAAACTTGACCTTGCCAGCCGGATACACGGGCGTGCCCAGCTTGGCGCCCACGGCCTCGAACTTGAAGCGCTCGTGGTACATATAGTAGCCGTCGGCGATCACGTAGGTGACGGCGATGGTGGACGGATCCTGCATGCGGGCGGAAAACTTGAACGCCAGTTCCGGATCGAGGAACTCATCGTCGGCGCGGGCATGACTGGCGCCGAAGACGGCCATGGCCAGCAGCAAACAGGCGGCAAGCCAGATCAGCAATTGATGTAATGGAGCGGCGCGCGCGGAGGCGCTGGAGGGGAAACGGGACATGAACTACCTTTTCGACCATTCGACGGAGGACGCGCGGAGCAGGCAGCGCTTGTGCCGAGCCGGCGCGAAAGAAGAATAGTACACCGCTGAAAGGATAGCTGCAGCAGAAAACAAAAAAGCCAGGCTAGGCCTGGCTTTCTCAGATGCAATTACTGGGATTACTCGCCAGCAACTTCAACTGCTTCGGTCGTATCTGGACGATCCATCAGTTCAACGAACGCCATAGGAGCGTTATCGCCGACGCGGAAACCCATTTTCAGGATACGCACATAACCACCGTTACGGTTGGCGAAACGTGGGCCCAGTTCAGCGAACAGTTTGACGACCATTTCACGGTCGCGCAGGCGGTTGAAGGCCAGACGCTTGTTTGCCAGGGAGTCGGTTTTGCCCAGGGTCAGAATTGGCTCGACAACGCGGCGCAGTTCTTTTGCTTTTGGCAGGGTGGTTTTGATCGCTTCGTGACGCAGCAGCGATACTGTCATGTTGCGCAGCATTGCCAGACGGTGGGACGAGGTACGATTCAGTTTACGGAGGCCGTGACCGTGACGCATGATAAATCCTTTCGGTGAGTGTTTAAATTCCAGCTCTTCGATCAATGAGGCAGAAGCTTCATCGCGGGCCGGTTTGGTACTACAAAATAAAAGCCTGGGACACCTGTCCCAGGCAGTTTGCTACAACTACGAATTACTTTTCCAGGCCGGCAGGCGGCCAGTTTTCCAGCTTCATGCCCAAGGTCAAGCCGCGCGATGCCAGCACTTCCTTGATTTCGTTCAGGGACTTGCGGCCCAGATTTGGCGTTTTCAGCAGTTCGTTTTCCGAACGTTGGATCAGGTCGCCGATGTAGTAGATGTTTTCCGCTTTCAGGCAGTTCGCCGAACGCACGGTCAACTCCAGATCGTCGACTGGACGCAACAGGATAGGATCGACCAGCGGAGCGCGCGATGGCGCTTCGGCGGCAGCTTCCGTGCCTTCCAGGGCAGCGAACACATTCAACTGGTCCACCAGGACGCGGGCCGACTGGCGGATCGCTTCTTCCGGCGAGATCACGCCGTTGGTTTCGATGTTGATGATCAGCTTGTCCAGGTCGGTACGCTGTTCAACGCGGGCCGATTCAACGAAGTACGATACGCGGCGCACTGGCGAGAACGATGCATCGAGAATGATGCGGCCGATGGTCTTGTTCGTGTCTTCCGACAGGCGACGCACGTTACCAGGAACGTAGCCGCGGCCTTTTTCAACCTTGATCTGCATGTCCAGCTTGCCACCAGCGGTCAGGTGGGCGATCACGTGGTCAGGGTTGATCAGTTCGACGTCATGCGGCAGGTCGATGTCGGAGGCCAGGATCGCGCCTTCGCCTTCTTTTTTCAGGGTCAGAGTTACCGAATCGCGGTTGTGGACTTTGAAAACCACACCCTTCAAGTTCAGCAACAGATCGACGACGTCTTCTTGCACGCCATCGAGGGAGGAATATTCGTGGACGACGCCAGCGATCGTCACTTCGGTCGGCGCGTAGCCCACCATCGACGACAGCAGAACGCGGCGCAACGCGTTACCCAATGTGTGGCCATAGCCGCGCTCGAACGGTTCCATCACGACCTTGGCGTGACCTGCACCGAGAGCTTCAACATCGATAATACGTGGCTTCAACAAACTGTTTTGCATGAAATGTCCTTTTCAATACCCTCGGCTCATTACACCGATAAGGCTGATGGCATTAGTGAAACGCCCACTTTACAAAAGCAAAGTGGGCGGAGATCTTGCTACTGACTACTATTAACGCGAGTACAGCTCGACGATCAGCGATTCGTTGACGTCGTTAGCGATTTCGTTACGCTCTGGCAGGGACTTGAAGGTACCTTCCATTTTCTTGGCATCAACCGAAACCCAGCTAGGCATACCAACTTGTTCAGCCAGCGACAGTGCTTCAACGATACGCACTTGCTTTTTCGATTTTTCACGAACAGCAACGATGTCGCCAACTTTGACTGCGTACGAAGCGATGTTCACAACGATACCGTTCACGGTGAACGCTTTGTGGCTGACCAATTGACGCGCTTCAGCGCGGGTCGAGCCAAAGCCCATGCGGTAGCAAACGTTGTCCAGACGCGTTTCCAGCAACTTCAACAGCGTTTCGCCGGTGTTGCCTTTACGACGGTCTGCTTCAGCGAAGTAGCGGCGGAATTGACGTTCCAGCACGCCGTACATGCGCTTGACTTTTTGCTTTTCGCGCAGTTGGTTACCGTAGTCCGAGGTGCGGGCGCCGGATTTGACACCGTGCTGGCCTGGCTTGACGTCCAGTTTGCACTTGCTGTCCAGCGAGCGACGGGCGCTCTTCAGGAACAGGTCTGTACCTTCACGGCGGGAAAGTTTTGCTTTAGGTCCGATATAACGTGCCACGATACTTCCTTTTTTTAAATGATAACGCCCCAGCCACATGCATGATCAAACACACTGATGCGGTTAGGCGCTAGTCTGATTTGGTTTCAATCAGACGGTGGCTGAAAACGAAAAACCCGTCAAACAGAATTTGACAGGCAAGAACAGCCGGGCAGTATAACCGTTTCCGGCTCCCTGCTCCAGCGTTTTCACACAACTGTACTGAGTTACAACAGACAGCAAAGCAGCTGGCGCCGAAGCGCCCTCTGCAACACTATCTTAGATACGACGACGTTTCGGTGGACGGCAACCGTTGTGCGGTACCGGCGTCACGTCCTGGATCTCGGTGATCTTGATGCCCAGGTTGTTCAGCGCGCGAACGGCGGATTCACGACCAGGACCTGGGCCCTTGATACGTACTTCCAGGTTCTTGACGCCACACTCAACAGCCACTTTACCAGCGGCTTCCGCGGCGACCTGCGCTGCGAACGGGGTCGATTTACGCGAACCCTTGAAGCCTGCACCGCCGGAGGTAGCCCACGACAAGGCATTGCCTTGACGATCGGTGATGGTAATGATGGTGTTATTGAACGATGCGTGGACATGTGCGATGCCTTCAGCGACGTTCTTTTTAACTTTTTTACGCACGCGTGCTGATGCGGCGTTATTTTGCGACTTAGCCATAATTATTCCCTAGCGGATTATTTTTTCAGCGATTGAGCGGCTTTACGCGGTCCCTTGCGGGTACGTGCGTTCGTACGCGTACGCTGGCCACGGCAAGGCAGACCCTTACGATGACGCATGCCGCGGTAGCAACCCAGATCCATCAAACGCTTGATGTTCATGGACAGTTCACGACGCAGATCGCCTTCGACGATGAATTTACCTACTTCATCGCGCAGTTTTTCCAGTTCGCTGTCATCCAGATCTTTGATCTTTTTGTTGGTTGCTACACCGGTCGATGCACAGATTTTCTCTGCGCGTGGACGGCCCACACCGTAGATGGCCGTCAGGCCGATAACGGTATGCTGATGATTTGGGATATTAACCCCTGCAATACGTGCCATTTGTTATTCCTCGATTAACCTTGACGCTGCTTGTGACGTGGTTCCACGCAGATTACGCGGACTACGCCTTTGCGCTTGATGATCTTGCAGTTGCGGCAGATCCGCTTGACTGATGCGAGAACTTTCATTTTGGGGCTCTTTCTTTCGCTTCTTTGGTTTGATTCAGTGTGTTACTTGGTACGGAACACAATGCGGGCTCGGCTCAGGTCGTACGGCGTTAACTCCACCGTCACCTTGTCTCCAGGGAGAATGCGAATATAGTTCATCCGCATTTTACCTGAAATATGCCCGAGCACCACGTGTCCGTTCTCCAGCTTCACTCGAAATGTTGCATTTGGGAGATTCTCAAGAATCTCGCCCTGCATCTGTATGACGTCGTCTTTTGCCATTCGGTATGTTTACCGCGCTTAACGCGTCGGAATTCCGCCCTTGAAATTTGCTTTGCGCAGCAGCGAATCATATTGCTGCGACATCACGTAGTTCTGTACTTGCGCCATGAAATCCATGGTGACAACTACAATAATCAATAAAGAAGTACCGCCGAAATAGAATGGTACTTTCCACTGGGCTTGCATAAATTCCGGCAATAAACACACCAGGGTGATGTAGACTGCGCCGGCAAGTGTCAAGCGTGTCAGGATCTTGTCGATGTAACGGGCTGTCTGCTCGCCTGGACGGATCCCGGGAATGAACGCACCGCTTTTCTTCAAGTTATCCGCTGTTTCCTTGCTGTTAAATACCAGCGCTGTATAGAAGAAACAGAAAAACACGATCGCCACTGCGTACAACAGCGCATGGATAGGCTCACCAGGCCCCATCGATGCTGCCAAATCTTTCAAGAACCGCACCGCAGGGTTAGCGTTGTCGGCGCCCTTTGAAAACCAGTCCACGATAGTGGCCGGGAACAAGATGATCGAAGAAGCAAAGATCGGCGGGATCACGCCGGCCATGTTCAGCTTCAACGGCAAATGGCTGGTTTGACCGCCATAAATCTTGTTGCCTACCTGGCGCTTCGCGTAATTGACCAATATTTTGCGCTGACCACGTTCGACGAATACAACGAAGTACGTTACCAGTGCTACCAGAATCACGATGAAAATCGCGCTGAAGCTGCCGATCGAACCATTCGACACCTGAGTGAACAAGCCACCCAACGCCGACGGCAGACCTGCTGCAATCCCGGCAAAAATGATGATCGAGATGCCATTCCCCAAGCCACGCTCGGTAATTTGCTCACCCAACCACATCAAAAACATTGTTCCGGTCAACAAAGTGACGACCGTCACGAAGCGGAATGCAAGACCAGGTTCCAACACCAGACCAGCTTGCGACTCCAGTGCGACTGCAATGCCTAACGCTTGGAACAGTGCCAGGGCAACCGTGAAATACCGGGTGTACTGGGTGATCTTGCGACGACCTGCTTCGCCTTCTTTTTTCAACGCTTCCATCTGCGGTGACACGATCGACAGCAATTGCATGATGATCGAGGCCGAGATATAAGGCATGATACCCAGCGCAAACACTGTAAAACGAGACAAGGCACCGCCCGAGAACATGTTGAACATGCCCAGGACGCCGCCTTCGTGCTCCTTGAACAGCGAGGCTAATTGTGTCGGGTCAATCCCGGGAACCGGGACGTGAGCACCGATACGATAAACCACCAATGCGCCAAGCAAAAACCAGAGCCGTCCCCAAGGGAAACCGGCCGCTGCACTTTTAGCAAGTTGTGGATTAGTCGCCAATTTTCGCTCCGATCAAGCTGTTAGCGGTCAACTCAGGCTACCGAGCCGCCGGCTGCTTCGATGGCTGCTTTCGCGCCAGCGGACACTTTCAAGCCCTTCAAATTCACCGCTTTGGTGATTTCGCCGGACAAGATCACGCGCACGTCACGGGCCAACACGCCCAGAACGCCAGCTTGCTTCAAGACCAGAATGTCGACATCGCCAACAGCCAGGTTGTTCAGATCGGACAGGCGCACTTCAGCTTTGAAGGTTGCGTGCATCGATTTGAAACCGCGCTTAGGCAGACGGCGTTGCAGAGGCATCTGACCGCCTTCGAAACCGACTTTATGAAAGCCGCCCGAACGCGATTTCTGACCTTTGTGACCACGACCCGAGGTTTTACCCAGGCCGGAGCCGATACCGCGACCGACGCGACGCTTGTAGTGCTTAGCGCCTTCGGCTGGTGCAATAGTATTCAATTCCATGATTTGCTCCGTTCGTGTAAGCCCGAAGGCTTACCCGACAACTTTAACGAGATACGATACTTTATTGATCATGCCGCGTACGGATGGGGTGTCTTGCAATTCGGAAACCGAATTTACACGACGCAGACCCAGACCGCGCACGGTAGCGCGATGCGATTCGCGCGTACCGATCAAGCCCTTGACCAATTGCACTTTGACTGTGTTTGTCATTTTGTCCACCTTAAGCCAGAATGTCTTCGACCGACTTGCCGCGTTTGGCAGCGATATCGGAAGCAGTGCTCATTTTCGACAGGCCGTCCAGCGTAGCGCGTACCAGGTTGTATGGGTTGTTCGAACCGGTGGATTTCGCCACCACGTCCGTCACGCCCATCACTTCGAAGATAGCGCGCATTGCGCCACCAGCGATAACGCCAGTACCAGGCTTAGCTGGGTTCATCAGGACCTTGGAGGCGCCGTGACGACCAACAACCGTGTGATGCAAGGTGCCGTTTTTGAGCGGTACTTTGATCAGGTTGCGACGGGCTTCTTCCATTGCCTTCTGCACGCCAACTGGCACTTCTTTCGATTTGCCCTTGCCCATGCCGACGCGGCCATCGCCATCACCAACTACGGTCAGCGCGGCGAAACCCATGATACGACCACCCTTGACCACTTTGGTCACGCGGTTGATCGCGATCATTTTTTCGCGCATGCCATCATCCGGCTTGTCGCTTTGCATTTTTGCTTGCATTTTTGCCATGATTGATCCTTAGAACTTCAGACCGGCTTCGCGTGCGGCTTCTGCCAACGCTTTCACACGGCCGTGGTAACGGAAACCGGAGCGGTCAAACGCAACTTCGGTAATCCCTGCTTTCAACGCTTTTTCAGCGACGCGCTTGCCGATCAAGGCTGCAGCAGCGGCATTGCCGCCTTTGCCGGATTGGCCTGCCAGTTCAGCGCGAACTTCCGCTTCAGCCGTCGAGGCCGAAACCAGGACTTTAGCGTCCGGGCTGATCAGGTTGGCGTAAATGTGCAGGTTGGTGCGATGCACCGACAAGCGATTTACTTTCAATTCCGCAATCTTGATGCGGGTTTGGCGTCCGCGGCGAAGCCGTGATTCTTTCTTATCCATCGTCAGCCCCTAATTACTTCTTCTTGGTTTCTTTAAGCTTAACCACTTCGTCCGCATAGCGAACGCCCTTGCCCTTGTAAGGCTCAGGGGAGCGGTAAGCACGAACTTCAGCGGCTACCTGGCCAACCTGTTGACGGTCGATACCTTTAATCAGGATCTCGGTCGGGGTTGGTGTTGCGCAGGTAACGCCGGCTGGCATGTCATGCACTACAGGGTGCGAGAAACCCAGGGACAGATTCAACTTGTCGCCTTGAGCTTGCGCCTTGTAACCCACGCCTACCAGGTTCAGCTTTTTCTCGAAACCCTTGGTGACGCCAACAACCATGTTGTTGACCAGTGCGCGCAGCGTGCCGGACATGGCATTGGCTTCGCGGCTGTCGTTCGCCACGTCGAAACTCAGGGTTCCTGCATTGTTTTCCACTTTGACCTGGCCGGTGAGGGCCTGGGAAAGTACGCCCAGCGGGCCTTTTACGGTGATCGCTTGTGCGGAGATGGCGACTTCGGCGCCAGCTGGCACTACGATAGGCATTTTAGCTACTCGAGACATGTGTAACTCCTTAAGCCACGTAGCAAATAACTTCGCCGCCGACACCGGTAGCGCGTGCTTTGCGGTCAGTCATGACGCCTTGCGGAGTCGACACGATCGCCACACCCAAGCCATTCATCACAACAGGGATCTCGTCTTTACCCTTGTAGACGCGCAGACCCGGACGGGACACGCGCTCCAAGCGCTCAATGACGGGACGGCCAACATAATACTTCAAACCGATTTTCAGTTCCGCTTTGCCACCAGCTTCGGCAACAGCGAAATCTTCAATGTAACCCTCGTCCTTCAGGACGCTGGCAATCGCAATTTTGACTTTCGACGATGGCATGGCCACGGTCGTCTTTTGCACGCCTTGTGCATTGCGAATGCGGGTCAGCATATCGGCGATAGGATCGCTCATACTCATTGCATATTCTCCTATTACCAGCTTGCTTTTGTCATACCCGGAATTTCACCACGCATGGCGAATTCACGGAGCTTGATACGACCCAGACCGAATTTACGGAATGTGCCGCGCGGACGACCAGTGATGGCGCAACGGTTACGTTGACGCGTCGGGTTCGAGTTACGTGGCAGCGCCTGCAATTTCAGGCGAGCTTCGTAGCGCTCTTCTTCCGATTTCGATTGGTCATCGACGATGGCCTTGAGAGCTTCGCGCTTAGGGGCGAATTTCGCCACCAGGTCAGCACGCTTGATCTCACGATTAATCAGTGACAGTTTGGCCATGATCAGTTCCTGAAAGGGAATTTAAAGGCGGCGAGCAAAGCTTTGGCTTCGTCATCGGTCTTAGCGGTTGTCGTGATGCTGATATTCATACCGCGCAACGCGTCAATCTTGTCGTATTCGATTTCAGGGAAAATGATCTGTTCCTTGACACCGATGTTGTAGTTGCCACGACCATCAAATGCACGGCCGTTCACACCACGGAAATCGCGTACGCGCGGCAGAGCCACGGTAATGAAGCGATCCAGGAACTCGTACATGCGAGCGCCGCGCAGGGTGACCATCGTACCGATCGGGTAACCTTCACGGATTTTGAAGCCTGCGATCGCTTTGCGGGACTTGGTGGTCACTGGCTTCTGGCCGGCGATCTTGGTCAAGTCAGCAACTGCGTGCTCGAGAACTTTTTTATCCGCGATAGCCTCACCAACACCCATGTTCAGGGTGATCTTGGTCAGGCGTGGAACTTCCATTACCGACTTGTAACCAAACTTGCTGGTCAGGTCGGCAACGACTTTTTCTTTATAGAATTCTTGGAGACGTGCCATGATTTCTTAAGCCTTCACTACTTCGCCGGAGGATTTAAAGATGCGAACTTTCTTGCCGTCCACTTCTTTGAAACCCACGCGATCTGCCTTGCCAGTCGCTGCATTAAACAATGCAACGTTGGACACGTGAATTGGCATGGTCTTATCGACGATACCACCAGTTACGCCAGTCATCGGGTTTGGCTTAGTCGCTTTTTTAGCGATGTTAATGCCGTCAACCACGATATGTTCAGCATCGATACGCTGCTGTACCACACCACGTTTGCCCTTGTCTTTCCCGGTCAGAACGATGACTTCGTCGTTTTTACGAATCTTATCCATTACGACTCCTTACAGGACTTCCGGTGCCAGGGACACGATTTTCATGAACTTCTCAGTGCGCAGTTCGCGCGTGACAGGTCCAAAAATACGGGTACCGATCGGTTCCAGCTTGGCGTTCAACAGAACGGCGGCGTTGCCGTCGAACTTCACCAGGGAACCGTCTTGGCGGCGAACACCTTTAGCGGTGCGCACAACCACGGCGTTATAAATTTCACCTTTTTTGACACGGCCACGTGGCGCAGCAACCTTAACGGTTACCTTGATCACATCGCCAATGCCAGCATAACGGCGCTTGGAGCCGCCCAATACCTTGATGCACATTACTTCTTTGGCACCGGTATTGTCAGCCACTTCGAGCCGGCTTTCAGTTTGAATCATAGTATTCTCTTTCCCAACTTAAGCCGAAGAATCCACACAATGTAGACCCACGGTCAGTCTTGGTCCCGCCAGAGCCGCCCTGCTGGGCTTCACTGTTTGGGTGCATGACCTTCATACATCAACTGACCGCGAATGCTACTGTCTGTGGCCAGACACTTTGCGGCGTTACATGAACGAAGCCCGCAAGTATTACATACAATTTGCGGGCCTGCAAGTACTAATTAAAAGCCACCGCCGAAACGGTGGTTTTTATTTAAACGGTTGGTGCGGCTTGAACCACACGTGTCACCGTCCATGCCTTCGTTTTGGAGATCGGGCGACCTTCCTGGATCTCGACCGTGTCACCGGCCTTGACTTGGTTGGTCTCGTCATGCGCGTGATACTTGTTCGAGCGCATGATGATCTTGCCATACAAAGGATGTTTTACGTGGCGCTCGATCAGAACGGTAACGGTCTTGTCCATCTTGTCCGAAACCACTTTACCGATCAGCGTGCGCTTGAGCGACTGTTTCACTGGTTCGTTCATTTGGCTTCCTTCAGATTCATTACCGTCTTCACACGCGCGATATCGCGGCGTACCTTCTTGAGCTGCGAAGTGTTGCTCAGCTGCTGCGTAGCGATTTGCATGCGCAGGCCGAACTGTGCCTTCAACAGGTCATTCAGCTCTTTTTGCAGAGCTGGCTGGTCCTTGCCGCGGAGTTCAGATGCTTTCATATACAACTCCAATTATTGGCCGACTTGGCGGATGACAAACGTCGTCGCCAGTGGCAGTTTAGCGGCGGCAAGACGGAATGCTTCCCGTGCCAGCGCTTCATCAACGCCATCCATTTCGTACAGTACTTTGCCTGGCTGAATTTCAGCGACGTAGTACTCAGGATTACCTTTACCGTTACCCATACGGACTTCAGCCGGTTTGTTCGAAATCGGTTTGTCCGGGAAAATACGGATCCAGATACGGCCACCGCGCTTGATGTGACGCGTCATTGCACGACGCGCCGCTTCAATTTGACGCGCAGTGATACGACCGCGCGCAACTGCCTTCAAACCGAATTCGCCAAACGACACGGCGGTGCCGCGGCTGTGCGAAATACCGGTATTACGGCCTTTCTGCTCTTTACGATACTTTCTGCGTGCTGGTTGCAGCATGATTATTCTCCTGCTTTCTCAGCTGGTGCTGCTGCGGCGGCCGGTTTAGCGGCGGTACGCACACGTGCACCTGGTGCTGTGGATGGTTTCGCACCGGCACCGGCTGGACGTGGACGGCCAGCTGGCTTGCCATCGTCACGGCGTGGGCCGCGGCTTTTCTTCTCGTCAGCTGGGGTATCGATGACTGGTGCATCGCCGTTAGGCGCGCGGTCACCTTTGTATACCCACACCTTGACACCGATGATGCCGTAGGTGGTCGACGCTTCGCTGGTACCGTAGTCGATATCGGCGCGCAGGGTATGCAGAGGCACGCGGCCTTCGCGGTACCACTCTTTACGCGCGATTTCGATACCGTTCAGACGGCCGGACGACATGATCTTGATACCGAGAGCACCCAGGCGCATTGCATTTTGCATTGCACGCTTCATGGCGCGGCGGAACATGATCCGTTTTTCCAGCTGCTGAGCGATCGAATCGGCGATCAGTTGCGAGTCGATTTCTGGCTTGCGAATTTCTTCGATGTTCACGTGAACAGGCACGCCCATGATCTTGGTCAGCGCGGACTTCAGTACTTCGATGTCTTCGCCTTTTTTACCAATGACCACGCCTGGACGCGAGCTGTAGATCGTGAAGCGCGCGTTCTTGGCTGGGCGCTCGATAACGATGCGGCCAACGGAAGCGTTCTTCAGTTTCTTTTTCAGGTAAGCACGTGCTTTCAAGTCTTCGTTCAGCATGGCAGCGAAATTACCGTTGCCTGCATACCAGCGCGAAGCCCAGTTACGGGTGACCGCCAGACGGAAACCGGTTGGATGAATTTTCTGACCCATCGTGGCTCCTTAGTTACCGACAGTCACGTAAACGTGACAGGATTGTTTCGAAATACGGTCGCCACGGCCTTTTGCACGCGCGGTGAAGCGCTTCAGGACCGGGCCCTTTTCGACGTAGATCGTTTTCACGAACAATTCGTCGATGTCCGCGCCATCATTGTGCTCGGCATTCGCAATAGCGGATTCCAGAACGCGTTTGATGATCGCAGCACCTTTTTTCGGGCTGAATTGCAAGATGTTGAGTGCAGCGTCAACTTTCTTGCCACGGATCAGGTCAGCAACCAGGCGGCCCTTTTGGTCCGACAGGCGCACACCTTTGAGGATAGCTTTAGTTTCCATTATTTCTTAGCCTTTTTGTCAGCTGCATGGCCCTTGAACGTACGGGTCAGTGCGAATTCGCCGAGCTTGTGACCAACCATGTTTTCGGAAACATAAACCGGCACGTGCAGCTTGCCGTTATGCACCGCGATCGTCAGGCCGATGAAGTCAGGCATGATTGTCGAACGACGCGACCAGGTTTTGATTGGCTTTTTGTCTTTGGCTGCTTGTGCGGCTTCAACTTTTTTCACCAGGTGGGCGTCACAGAACGGCCCTTTTTTCAATGAACGTGTCATGTGCTACCCCTTATTTCTTGCCGCGGCGCGAGACGATCATGGAAGTAGTACGCTTGTTGCTGCGTGTCTTCTTACCCTTGGTCTGTTGGCCCCATGGCGAAACTGGATGACGACCAGCTGCTGTTTTACCTTCACCACCACCGTGCGGGTGATCGACCGGGTTCATGACCACACCGCGAACGGTAGGACGAACACCGCGCCAGCGCATCGCACCAGCTTTACCGATTTTACGCAGGCTATGCTCGGCATTGCCGACTTCACCAACCGTTGCACGGCACTCGATGTGCACGCGACGTACTTCACCCGAGCGCAGACGCACTTGAGCGTAGGTACCTTCACGTGCCATCAGCACAACGCCAGCGCCGGCGGTACGTGCCATTTGGGCACCTTTACCTGGCAGCATTTCGACGCAATGCATCACGGTACCGACTGGGATGTTACGGATTGGCAAGCAGTTACCCGATTTGATCGGTGCTTCCGAACCGTTCATCACGCTGTCGCCAACGGCCATGCCTTTGGTTGCGATGATGTAGTGACGTTCGCCGTCGGCGTAGCACAACAGAGCGATATTCGCGGTGCGGTTTGGATCGTATTCGATACGTTCCACTTTCGCTGGAATACCATCTTTGGTGCGCTTGAAGTCGATCAAGCGGTAGTGTTGCTTATGACCACCACCGATATGACGGGTGGTGATGTGACCGTTGTTGTTACGACCAGCGGTCTTGGATTTCTTTTCAACCAGGGCAGCGAACGGACGACCTTTGTACAGGTCGGCATTCACCACCTTCACCATGCCGCGACGGCCTGGCGAGGTTGGTTTCATCTTAACGAGTGCCATTATGCAGCCTCCTCGGAGAAGTTGATTTCCTGGCCAGGCTTCAGGCACACGAAAGCACGCTTGGTATGGTTACGACGACCGTTGAACTTGCCGGTGCGCTTTTGCTTACCTTCGCGGTTTGCAGTTTGCACGGACAGAACTTCAACCTTGAACAGCAGTTCGACCGCTGCCTTGATTTCAGGCTTGGTTGCATCCGGCAGTACGCGGAATACAATTTGCTCGTTCTTTTCCGCGACCATGGTGGCCTTTTCGGAAATCACGGGCGCCAACAGCACCTTCATCAAGCGTTCTTCGCTATGTTTCAAAATCGCGCTCATGCCAGCATCTCCTCAATCTTGGCCAATGCAGCTTTGGTGACCAGGATCTTCTTGTAGAACACCAGGGACATCGGGTCTGCGTGACGTGGCTCAACGACGAGTACGTTAGGCAGGTTGCGCGATGCCAGTTCCAGGTTTTCGTTCAGAACGTCGGTGATGATCAGAACCGAATCAAAGCCCAGGCCGTTCAATTTTTGCGACAGCAGCTTGGTTTTTGGCGCGTCGATCGTCAGATCGTCGATGACGATCAGGCGCTCTTCGCGAGCCAGCTGCGACAGGATCGAGCAGATACCTGCGCGATACATCTTTTTGTTCACTTTGTGGGTGAAGTTTTCGTCAGGCGAGTTCGGGAAAATCCGACCACCGCCGCGCCACAGTGGCGACGACGACATACCAGCACGAGCGCGGCCGGTACCTTTTTGGCGCCATGGCTTTTTCGTCGTGTGGTGAACTTCTTCACGGTCTTTTTGCTTGCGGTTACCACTACGTGCATTCGCTTGATAAGCGATGACGACTTGGTGGATCAGCGCTTCATTGTAGTCACGGCCGAAAATCGTATCGGCTGCAGCAACGTTCGAGGCGGCTTGACCTTGCGCATTCAGAAGCTTGAGTTCCATCGTTTAAGCTCCCTTCTTGGCTTTGGTTTTGATGGCTGGCGAGACAACTACCTGGCCATTTTTCGCACCTGGAATCGCGCCTTTGACCAGCAGCAGCTGACGGTCGGCATCGATACGGGCGATCACGAGGTTCTGGATCGTACGGTTAACGTCACCCAGATGACCGGTCATGCGCTTACCAGGGAAAACGCGACCTGGATCTTGTGCCATACCGATGGAACCTGGAACGTTGTGCGAACGCGAGTTACCGTGCGTTGCACGGCCAGAAGCGAAGTGGTAACGTTTGATAACGCCTGCATAGCCTTTACCGATGGTAACGCCTTGCACGTCGATCTTTTGACCGACTTCGAACAGGGAAGCAGCGACAACATCGCCAGCTTTCAGTTCAGCGGCTTTGGCAGCGTCGACACGGAACTCTTTCAACAGAGTACCGGCTTCAACGCCAGCTTTAGCGTGATGACCAGCAACAGCTTTGGTCACGCGGGAAGCGCGACGTTGACCGAATGCGACCTGAACAGCGGAGTAGCCATCTGTTTCAGGGGTTTTGATTTGCGCAACACGGTTGTTCGATACGTCCAACACGGTGACCGGGATCGAATCCCCTTCATCCGTGAAAATGCGCATCATACCAACCTTGCGACCGAGAAGGCCTAGGCTCATTTTTTCTCCATTCCCACCTGCGATTGGGCGGGGCTTGTTTAACTACAAAGTAACGTAGGACTCAAAAAAGACGAATCCATACCGAAGCCGGCTAGTATATAGCACAAAAACCCTTGACGCAACAAGTTAACACGAGGTATGTCAAAGTGTTGCGCGACGCCCCTGCGGGAGTTGTCGGCGCCCCTGAAAAACGCTGCCGCAAGGCAATTTAACAGGCGCAAAGCACGGCGGCATGCGCCCTTGCGGGCGATGGCAGAAAGACACAGGGCGCGCCATGGCATGCGCGCCCTGCTCCACTCATCCTGGGCGTGGCACCCGGAAAAGCTTATTGCTGGCAGTTGATCAGGCAATGTTCGTACAGGTCCTCGCAGATCGGGCTGCCGCCGAGGTGCGCCCGGCAATTCGCCACTTTTTGCCCGCACTCGCTATAGCACTGCGTGACGTCGCCAGCGGCAAACGCGTACGAGGCGCTCAGGCCCAACGCAAACAGAAAAACCATCGTCTTCTTGATCATATTGCATCTCCGTTTTATCGGATGGACAAACAACCAGGACGCCACGCCATCCTCGCACCGCCCCGGGCAGACGCCACGGCGCCCGCCATTACCTAAAAAGCAATGCCAATAGCATACCGTAAACAATACCAACCAACTACCAATTAATGCTGCAGTTCTTTCCCCGCGCAAAATGCAAAAACCAGCCCGGGCATATCACTGTCCGGGCTGGCTGCAAGGTGGCGCATGGCGCCAAGGTAAGTCTTACTCTTGGGGCGCTCCTTTGCCAATCTGATACCAGTCCACCTTGCGCGTCGCCACCATGATGGCGGCCAGCACGGCAAACAGCAGGATGCTGCCCATCACCAGCGCATTGTTTTCCGAGCTCAGCAAGCCATACAGGGCGCCATACAGCATGGTCAGCCCCACGCCGAAGCCGATCCCGCGCCAGGCGTTGTGCAGCACGTGCACCAGATAAAAGCTGGTCAGCACGATACAGGCGGCGCTGGCGATCAGATAGGCGGTCAGGAAGGCGATGTGTTCCGCCAGGCCCACCAGCAGCAGGAAAAAGATCACCAGCGACAGGCCCACCAGCAGATATTGCACGGGGTGGATCGGCAGGCTTTTCAGGATTTCAAAGATGAAGAAGGCGGCAAAGGTCAGTGCCACGAACAGCAAGCCATATTTGGTGGCCCGGTCCGATTGCGAATACACGTTCACCGGCTCGATGAAGCCCACGCTGAAGCGATCGATCTGGCCCAGCGGCGCACTGTCGGGCACCTTGAACTCGCCCTCGATCGTGCTCAGCTGCGTTTGCGCATTGGTGGCCAGCGAGGAGATGCTCCACTCGACCTGAAAGCCATCGGCGTTGATTTGGCGGAATTTCGGCGACGGCAGGAAGCGCCCGCCAAACTGCGGATGCGGCCAGTTCGACTTGATGCTGATCTGACTGTTTTTCGCCACTGGCACGAAGTGCTGGCGTTCGATGCCGTCGAGGCCCAGATCAAAACTGAAGTGCACCTGCTGCGGTGCCGTCAAAGGCATGGCGCCCAGCGGCGCATGCAGGCCGCTGCGGAAGGCAAACAGGTCGGTGCCCTGCTCGAACTCGATCTTCTGGCCGCCCCAGTCGATTTTCGGAATATTACGGATACCGCGCACGTCCTCGATGGACAGGGCCACGAACGGCGCACCCAGGGTCACGCGCGAATCCGGCGACTTGCGCGGCAGCTGGCTGCCGGCAGGCACCGTGAAGTCGCCCTTGAACGCGTGCTGGCCGCTGTAGACCAGCACCTGGTGGATGCCGCGGTAGCGGCGGTCCGTGTCGATGTTACCGTTGAGCAGTAAATTGTTCGGGTAGACAAGCAGACGGCGCTGCACCGTGCGGCGCAACAACTCCGAGCGCACCGCCGATTTCGCTTCCTTGTCATCGCCCTTGGCCACCTCCACGCGCTCTTCATACTGCTCCGTGTAGGGAATCACCAGGATGGGGCCGATGATGGTTTGTTCGCGCACCGAATCGGCGGCGATGCTGTTGACGGCTTCCTGGCGGAATTCCATCCGCTCCTTGATCGTTTCCTGAATCATCAGCAAAGGCAGGCCGATTATCAGCATCAGGCCGAACACGATCAACGCTTTGACTAACAGAGTTTTTTGCATGGCGCATCCTTGAAGTAAGGCGGCCAGTGTAAAAAAACTGTATGCGCTGACGATGCAGTCCGTGTGAAGCGGGCAAATAAAGTGCGCTAAGAGTGTGCTAAGCCAGCGGCAGGCACAGGCGCGCGCAGGCGCCACCGTCCGCATGATTGAGCACCTCGACCGTGCCGCCATGCAAGGAAGCGACCTCGCGCACGAAGGGCAGGCCCAGGCCCGTGCTCTTGCCGGCGCTCGGGCGCGGCAGGGAGTAAAAACGCTCGAAGACGCGCTCCAGCGCATACGCGGGGATGCCTGCGCCGCGGTCGCGCACGGCGATTTCCACGTGCGCGCCCTGGCGATGCGCCGTCACATCGATGCAGCTGCCCGGCGGCGCAAAGCCGGCCGCGTTATCGAGCAGATTGCCCAACGCCTGGCGCAGCAGCAGTGCGTCCCCGGCCACACTCGCCTCGTCCGCCTGAAGCTGCAGGCGCACGCCGCGCGCCGCCAGCGTGGCGGCCGCATCCTGCGCCACTTGCGCGAGCAGGGGCCCCAGCGCGATGCGCTCGGGGTGGTCGAGGCGCTGCTGCTTCTCCACACGCACGAGGGCCAGCAGCTTGTCGATCAATTGCCGCTGGCGCGCGTTCTGCTCGAGGATACTGGCAAGGAACTGGCGCCGCTCGGCCGGCGGCATGTCTTCCTGCAGCAGCTCGGCCGAGGCCTGGATGGCGGCGATCGGGCTTTTCAATTCATGCGTCAGCGTATGCATCAGCTGCTCCACGTATTCCTTGCCTTCCAGACGCGTGCGCATCGCCTCCAGCGCCCTTCCCAGGGTACCGATCTCGTTCGTACCCAGCGCCGGCAGCGCCACCTTGCGCCCCGCTTCCACATCGCCGATATAGGTCATCAGCTTGCCCAGCGCATGGTGCAGCCACCAGGCGAACGCCAGGCCGATCAGCAGCGACAGCAGCAACAGCACGGCGCCGCGCTGCAGGATCTTGCGCTGGCTGCGCTCGACAAACGCTTGTACGCTGGCGTTCGGCTTGGCCACCGTCAGCACGCCGATCACCTCATTGCCGTCGCGAATCGGCGCGGCCACGTGCATCACGGTCGACATCTCGTCGTCGGGCCGGCTGCGCGTGCTGCGCGCGCCATACTTGCCCTGCAAGGTCAGATACACGTCATTCCAGCGCGAATAGTCGCGCCCCACGTCGCGCCCGCTGGAGTCGAACAGCACGATGCCGTGCCGGTCCGTGATGGTGATGCGGTAATCGAGCGTGCGCTTGCGCACGCCATTGATATTGACGTCCACGCCATGGCGCGCGTAATCCTGCATGCGCGCGGCCACGGGCGACTGCGCCAGCGTGCCCGCCTTCACGTCGGGCGCCACCAGGCTGGCCAGCAGCTGCGAGGTGTCGACCAGGGTGTCTTCCAGGGTCGAGCGCACGCCCGGCTTGACCTGCTCCATGAAGACATTCAGCAGGAACCACGCGGCCAGTCCGACGATCAGGAAGTAGCCGAGCAGAATGCGCAGGCCGATCTTCATGCGCCGGCCAGGCTGTAGCCGAGGCCACGGTGGGTGTGGATGGGGTCGGCCTGCGCATCGACGGCGCGCAGCTTGGCGCGCAGCGATTTGACATGCGCATCGACCGTGCGCTCGAGCGTGTCGGGCGCCCCGCTCCACACGCGCTCCATCAGCTGCGCGCGCGACAGCACGTGGCCCGGATGCTCGAGCAGGGTTTTCAGCAACAGGTATTCATAGCGGGTCAGGTCCAGCGGCTGGCCGTGAAACAGTACCCGCGCCTCGAGCGCGCGCAACTCGAAGCGCGCCGGCGCGGTCGCGACGGCAGGCGCAGCTATCGTCATGCCCGCCTCGCGCGGCGCCTGGGCGACGCCTGCGCGGCGCAGGATGACGCGGATGCGCGCCACCAGCTCGCGCGGCGAAAACGGTTTGGTGACGTAATCGTCGGCGCCGATTTCCAGGCCGACGATACGGTCGATCTCGTCGCTGCGGGCCGTCAGGAAGATCACCGGCACCTCGGAAAACTGGCGCAGCCGGCGGCATACTTCCAGCCCGCTCATGTCAGGCAAGCCCACGTCGAGCACCACGAGAACAGGCGTCTGAGCGTCTTCGCCGGACATGGGGCGCAGCGCGGCCAGGGCGTGTTCGCCCAACATCACATGGCGCGGCGTAAAGCCGTCCGTGCGCAGGGCATAGGCGATGCTGTCGGCAATCGCCTGTTCATCTTCCACGATCAGGACAGTCTTGGACATGGCGGCGGCACGCATTAGTGGACAATCCCGGAGTATCACTGAAGCATGCAAGCTGCGTCAATCGCGCGGCCGGCGAAAAGCCACCCGCCCCAAAAAACTTGGAGTATATTTATTACGGCATGACTCCGCCGATACACCGTGTTTGACACCCGTCCGAGGAGACTATGAAGACCCATACCATCAGCCTGCTATGCGCTGTCAGCCTGCTGGCCGCCTGCACGGCGCCAGCGACACTCGCCACCTCCAACGCACAACAAGATGCCTGTAACGCGGCCGAACGCAAGGGCCAGTTTGGCGAAGCGGAACTGGCTTGCGTACAGGCGCTGCGCAGCGCCGAGCAGGCCGGGGCCGGCGCGGACATCGTCTCGCAGCGCCAGTCCAACCTGGGCCGCATCAAGCGCTTGCAGGGCAAGAATGCCGAAGCGGAGCAACTGTACCGGCAAGCCCTGGACACGGAGGAGACGGCGCAGCCGCGCAGCGATGCGCGCGTCGGCCGCCGCATGGTGGAACTGGCGTCGGCCCTGGCCGCGCAAGGCAAATGGCAGGAAGGCACGGGCTATCTGGAACGCGTGCTGCCGCTGCTGCCGAAGCTGTCGCCCGGCTCGCGCACGTATTCGGCAGAAGTGCTGCGCCAGTACGCCAAACAGCTGCAAGGCGGCCCGCAAGCAGCGCTGGGGGCGCGCTTCGAGGCGGTGGCGGCCAGCCTGTAATAAGCGACTGCCTGCGCCTAAGGCTGGGCCACGTGGATGCTGGCCTTGATGTGCTTGAGGTGGGCCACGATGGTGAACGTCATCACCACCAGCAGCGACCATGAGCTCCATTTGCTGACGTGCACCACCGACCACGCGCCAAGCTGGTTCGGATAGCGCCACACGCCCCAGAAGGTGCTGATGTTTTCGGCCAGCCAGATGAAGAAGCCGACCAGCACGAAACCGAGCAGCAGGGGCATGCTGCGGTCGCGGTCGAGCGGGCGGAACACCACGGTGGTGCGCGCATACAAGCCCAGCGCACAGGCGGCCAGGTACCAGCGATAGTCGCCGATGTAGTGGTGGGTAAAGAAGTTAGCGTAGATCAGCAGCGCGATCAGCACCGCCATCCAGTACGGCGGATGGTGGCGGATCCGCATGTCGAGCAGGCGCCAGGTCTGGATGATGTAGCTGCCCACGGCCGCATACATGAAGCCGGAAAACAGGGGAACGCCAAACACCTTGGTGTAGGCAAAGTCGGGATAGCTCCACGACTGTATCGTCCCCGACACCTTGAACACCTCCAGCGCGAAGCCGACCGCATGAAACAGGCAGATGGCTTTCAATTCATCCCACGTTTCCAGCCCGCTCCAGACCATCGCGCCCTGGATCGCCAGCGCTACCAGCAGCAGCACGTCATAGCGCGGCAGGCCGAACAGGCCGGCGCGCGGCACCAGGAACACGGCAGCAAAAAACAGTCCCACAAACAGGCATGACCTCGCTTCCTTGATGCCGAAATACAAAAATTCGGTCAGGAAGCGCGGCCAGCCGCGCAGGCGCTGACGGGGAGTTGCATTGAGCAGGTGGGTATCGAGGGCGTTGAGCATGCGGCAACTTTATCGGGCGGGCGCGGCACTGTAAAGTGGTTTTGCACGGCACAAAAGCAATGGGGCCGGGCGCACTCACGATCGTGAGCAGGCCCGGCCCCATCTCAGGCGGCGGGATACCCCGCCGGCCTTCTTAAAAACGATTATTGCAGTTTGATTTCGACATCAACACCAGCTGGCAGGTCCAGCTTCATCAGCGCGTCAACGGTTTTGTCCGTTGGGTCAACGATGTCCATCAGGCGTTGGTGCGTACGGATCTCGAACTGATCGCGCGAAGTTTTGTTGACGTGCGGGGAACGCAGCACATCGAAACGCTGAATACGGGTAGGCAGTGGTACTGGGCCTTTGACGACAGCGCCGGTGCGCTTCGCGGTCTCAACGATTTCCAGAGCGGACTGGTCGATCAGCTTGTAATCGAAAGCCTTCAGGCGGATACGGATTTTTTGGTTTGGTGCCGACATGATATTTCCTTAAAAGAACGAACCGCGCGGTTTGCACGGCAATGAGGTCATACGGGAATTTCTGACGCAACAACCGTCAGGGTCGACATGATAGCACCAAAATGCTTGCCAACCCCGGCAGTTGAATAAAAAGAAGGGCGCCGGGCGACGACGCGTCTTCTTTTATATTCGCTCAATAATTAAGCGATGATTTTTGCAACAACACCAGCGCCGACGGTACGGCCGCCTTCACGGATAGCGAAGCGCAGGCCTTCTTCCATCGCGATCGGGTTGATCAGCTTGACGGTGATCGACACGTTATCGCCTGGCATGACCATTTCTTTGTCTGCTGGCAACTCGATCGAACCGGTTACGTCCGTCGTGCGGAAGTAGAACTGTGGACGATAGTTGTTGAAGAATGGCGTATGACGGCCGCCTTCGTCTTTCGACAGAACATAGATCTCGCCGGTGAAGTGCGCGTGCGGCTTGATCGAGCCTGGCTTGGCCAGCACTTGACCACGTTGCACGTCTTCACGCTTGGTGCCGCGCAGCAGCAGACCAACGTTGTCGCCAGCTTGACCTTGGTCCAGCAGCTTGCGGAACATTTCCACGCCGGTGCAAGTCGTTTTGACGGTATCGGTGATACCGACGATTTCGATCTCTTCGCCGACTTTAACAATGCCGCGCTCGATACGACCGGTCACAACGGTACCGCGACCCGAGATCGAGAACACGTCTTCCACTGGCATCAGGAACGCACCGTCAACAGCGCGCTCTGGCGTTGGGATGTAAGCATCCAGCGCATCGGCCAGACGCAGCACTGCGTCCACACCCATTTCGCCTTCTTTGCCTTCCAGCGCCATACGTGCCGAACCTTTGATGATAGGCAGGTCGTCGCCTGGGAATTCGTACTTCGACAACAGCTCGCGCACTTCCATTTCAACCAGTTCCAGCAGCTCTGCGTCGTCGACCAGGTCGCACTTGTTCAGGAACACGATGATGTATGGAACGCCAACTTGGCGGGCCAGCAGGATGTGTTCGCGGGTCTGTGGCATTGGGCCGTCAGCTGCGGAGCACACCAGGATCGCGCCGTCCATCTGGGCTGCACCGGTAATCATGTTTTTGATGTAATCGGCGTGGCCTGGGCAGTCAACGTGCGCGTAGTGACGCGTTTCCGTTTCGTACTCGACGTGGGCGGTGTTAATCGTGATACCGCGCGCTTTTTCTTCTGGTGCTGCATCGATCTGGTCGTATGCTTTAGCTTCGCCGCCGAATTTCTTCGACAGAACCGTTGCGATTGCAGCGGTCAGCGTGGTTTTACCGTGGTCGACGTGGCCGATGGTGCCGACGTTGACGTGCGGCTTGGTCCGTTCGAATTTACCTTTTGCCATTTTATTCTTCCTTAGAACAATGATTTAAATGTAGGGACCGGCATTCTCGTGAAAGCCGGCCCGGAACTTCTATTACTTAGCTTTCGAGCTTACGATTGCTTCAGTCACATGCTTAGGTGCTTCAGCATAGTGCTTGAATTCCATCGTGTAAGTCGCACGACCTTGGGTCGACGAACGCAACGATGTAGCGTAACCGAACATTTCCGACAGAGGTACTTCGGCCTTGATGATCTTGCCGCCACCGCCAGCAATTTCATCCATACCTTGCACCATGCCGCGACGCGACGACAGATCGCCCATCACGGTACCGGCGTAGTCTTCCGGCGTTTCCACTTCCACGGCCATCATCGGCTCCAGGATGACTGGCGATGCTTTGCGGCAGCCATCTTTGAATGCCATCGAAGCGGCCATGCGGAATGCATTTTCGTTCGAGTCAACATCATGGTACGAACCGAAGAACAGCGTGACTTTCACGTCAACGACTGGGTAGCCAGCCATCACGCCCGAAGTCAGCGTGTCGCGCACACCTTTTTCAACTGCAGGGATGTATTCGCGAGGAACGGTACCGCCCTTGATCGCGTCAACGAATTCGAAGCCCTTGCCCGGTTCTTGCGGTTCGATCTTCAGAACCACGTGACCGTATTGACCACGACCACCCGATTGCTTGACGAATTTGCCTTCCGACTCTTCGCACACTTTACGGATCGTTTCGCGGTAAGCCACTTGTGGCTTGCCGACGGTCGCTTCAACGTTGAATTCGCGCTTCATGCGGTCAACGATGATGTCCAGGTGCAACTCGCCCATACCGGCGATGATGGTCTGGCCCGATTCTTCATCGGTACGCACGCGGAACGATGGATCTTCTGCAGCCAGGCGGTTCAGCGCCAGGCCCATTTTTTCCTGGTCGGCCTTGGTTTTTGGCTCGACTGCCTGCGAAATCACCGGCTCAGGGAAGACCATGCGCTCCAGAACCACGCTGGCTTTTTCGTCGCAAAGCGTATCGCCCGTGGTGGTGTCTTTCAGACCCACAACGGCGGCGATGTCGCCAGCGCGCATTTCCTTGATTTCTTCGCGTTCGTTCGCTTGCATCTGCACGATACGGCCGATACGCTCTTTCTTCTGCTTCACGGAGTTCAACACCGAGTCGCCCGAATTCAGGGTACCCGAGTAGCAACGGATGAAGCACAACTGACCGACGAACGGATCGGTTGCGATCTTGAACGCCAATGCCGAGAATTTCTCATTGTCGTCAGCTGCGCGCTCGACTGGCTGCTCGTCGTCATCCAGACCTGGGACAGGCGGAATGTCGATTGGCGATGGCAGGTACTCGATGACCGCGTCCAACATGGCTTGCACGCCCTTGTTTTTAAAGGCGGTACCGCACAACATTGGAACGATTTCGCTGGCGATGGTACGCTGACGCAGAGCAGCCTTGATCTCGGCTTCCGACAGGTCGCCTTCTTCCAGGTACTTGTTCATCAGGTCTTCGGACGCTTCAGCAGCGGCTTCAACCATGTTCTCGCGCCACTTGGCAGCATCAGCGGCCAGGTGTGCAGGAATGTCGCCGTATTCAAACTTCATGCCTTGCGACGCGTCGTCCCAGATAACCGCTTTCATCTTGACCAGATCGATCACACCGGTGAAGACGTCTTCAGCGCCGATAGGCATCTGAATAGGTACTGGGTTCGCTTTCAGACGCGAACGCATCTGATCGTAGACCTTGAAGAAGTTGGCGCCGGTACGGTCCATCTTGTTCACGAAGGCCAGACGTGGCACTTTGTACTTGTTAGCCTGACGCCATACCGTTTCCGATTGTGGCTGCACGCCGCCGACTGCACAGTAAACCATGCAGGCGCCATCCAACACGCGCATCGAACGTTCCACTTCAATGGTGAAGTCAACGTGGCCTGGGGTGTCGATGATGTTGATGTGGTGCGCTGGGAAGTTGTTTGCCATGCCTTTCCAGAAGCACGTAACAGCAGCCGAGGTAATCGTGATACCGCGCTCTTGCTCCTGTGCCATCCAGTCGGTGGTGGCAGCGCCATCATGGACTTCGCCCAGCTTGTGGTTCACGCCTGTGTAGAACAGGACGCGCTCGGTCGTGGTCGTCTTACCTGCATCGATGTGAGCGGAAATACCGATATTGCGGTAGCGCTCAATGGGGGTCTTGCGGGCCATAATTAATCCTAAATGAATGGACAAAACCGAGCAGCATTTTTTTGCAAAAATGAGCCCGGCCTCGAACAACAGATGCTTGACAGCCGCCTTGCGGTAGCTGGCTTTATATTAGAAGCGGAAATGCGAGAACGCTTTGTTCGCTTCAGCCATACGATGGACTTCGTCGCGTTTTTTCATCGCGCCGCCGCGGCTTTCAGCCGCTTCCATCAGCTCACCGCCGAGGCGTTGTGGCATCGATTTTTCGCTGCGCTTGTTAGCAGCTTCACGCAACCAACGCATGGACAGAGCCATACGACGGACTGGGCGAACCTCGACCGGCACCTGGTAGTTTGCACCACCGACGCGACGGGATTTCACCTCAACCAGCGGCTTGGCGTTGTTGATTGCGGTAGCAAAAACTTCGAGCGGATCTTTGCCCGATTTTGCTGCGATGTGCTCGAAAGCACCGTAGATGATGTTTTCTGCAACCGATTTCTTACCGGACAGCATCAGCACGTTTACAAATTTAGCGACATCAGTGTTGCCGAATTTTGGATCTGGCAAAATTTCGCGCTTGGGTACTTCACGACGACGTGGCATATCAATTCCTTTCAATCTTCAGTTGAGCGCGCGTTCTTCGCACACTCGCGGACGACCATCATAGTCTTCCACTTACTCGACCAGATGCGGTCGACTACATTCACTTAGCTAGTTGCCACTGAGCGAAACTTGGGTTTGCTGCGTACAACTTATTACTTCTTGCCAGCTTTAGCGCGCTTGGTACCGTACTTCGAACGCGATTGCTTACGGTCTTTGACGCCTTGGGTATCGAGGGCACCGCGAACCATGTGGTAACGCACACCCGGCAAATCCTTGACGCGGCCGCCGCGCAACAGCACAACACTATGCTCTTGCAGGTTATGGCCTTCACCGCCAATGTACGAAATGACTTCGAAACCATTGGTCAGGCGAACTTTAGCGACTTTACGCAGAGCCGAGTTAGGCTTCTTTGGAGTCGTGGTGTAAACACGTGTGCAGACGCCACGTTTTTGCGGGCTGTTTTCCAGCGCCGGCGATTTGCTCTTCACGGTCAAAGCGACGCGTGGATTGCGAATCAATTGATTGATGGTTGGCATCGTTATAAATCCAACAAAAAACTACGATTAATAACCCGGGCAAGATGCCCGGCGACTAAAACCTCGTCCCGCTTTCATCTACTGCGCACCGGAGGCGCCCGCAGCCACTCGATAAGGAGCGGCCATGAAATGCCAAGTAATGCGTAAACGATGAGCAGAATAAAATCGAGAACTCGCTAGTTTAGACCTTGTGTTACAGGGGGTCAATCAGTTTACCGCTTTTTGCTATAAAAAAAGGCAAAGAACGGGGGTATTTGTGGCATTTTGACTAATTTTCGGCAGCGACGTACGGACGCCGCCACGCGCAAACGCTTGATGATTTGGCACTCTTTCCCTGCGACCAAGCATCTGGCACGCACATTCTTGTATGACCGCAAGACAACAAAAGGATTGATAATAGCGGACATTTTTCGCTGCCCTCCCGCCCTCCTTTATGCGCTCCTTGCTTCGCCCCGCCAATCTGTTCCTGCTCCTGACGTATGCCTTGCTGACGGCCGTGCCCTTCATCCCCACGCTGCTGGGGCGCGCGCTCGAGCATCCGTGGCAGATGCTCACCTTCGAGCTGCTGGCGTGGCTGGCCGTCTGGAGCGTGTTCCAGCGCCCCGCCTACTTCCACTGGCTGCTGGTGCCCGCCTTCCTGGCCCTGCCGACGGAAATCTACCTGTTCATCTTCTATGGCCAGGGCATTTCCACGCACCACCTGGGGATCATCTTCGAAACCAGTCCCAAGGAAGCGATGGAATTTCTCGGGCAAAAAGTATGGCTGATGGGCGCCGTCATGCTGGGCGTGATCGCCTGGTGCGCCCTGAGTTGGTATGCGGCCACGCGCACGCGCGACCTGGACTGGCGCGGCAAGACGCGCCCGGCCGCCTTCGTGCTGCTGATCCTGCTGGGCGGCTTCTGGTGGTATGGCTACGAATTCGGTTTCGAGGCCAAGGTGCTGCACAGCGCCCCCGCGTCCGCCAAGGCCAGCCATCCGGCGGCCAGCGGCAAGGCGGGCGCCTCCGGCTTCGGCGACGCCAGTTCGGCCGACGACGAGACGGCCGAGGAAGACGAAGAGAGCAGCAAGCCCGAGAACGCCAGCATCGCCGGCGCCGACGAGACGGGCCTGGGCTGGCCCAGCCTGCCCCACTGGGCGCGCCTGCCCTACGCCTTCGACACCGTCAGCAATTCCTGGCCCTTCGGCCTGGCCGCGCGCGGCTTCGATTTCTACAAGGAACGTCGGTACCTGGCCGAGCTGGGACAGAAAAGCAGCAGCTTCCGTTTCGGCGCGCACCAGCAACAGCCCGATCCCCATCCGGAAGTGGTGGTCATGGTGATCGGCGAATCGTCGCGCTACGACCGCTGGAGCCTGAACGGCTACGAGCGCGACACCAATCCCCTGCTGAAACAGGAAAATAACCTGGTGCCGCTGGCCGACGTCATCACGGCCGTTTCCGCCACGCGCCTGTCCGTGCCCGTCATCATCTCGCGCAAGCCGGCCACGCAAAGCCTCAAGGATGGCTTCTCGGAAAAATCCTTCCTCACCGCCTACAAGGAAGCGGGCTTCAAGACCTACTGGCTATCAAACCAGATCTCGTTCGGCCAATTCGACACGCCCGTCTCCGTATTCGCAAAGGAAGCGGACGTGGTGCAATTCCTGAACCTGGGCGGCTTTACCAACAGTTCGAATTTCGACCAGATCCTGTTCGACCCGTTCAAAAATGCGCTGGCCGACCCGGCGCCGAAAAAACTCATCGTGCTGCACACTCTGGGCAGCCACTGGAACTACAGCCAGCGCTATCCGAAATCGTTCGACAAGTGGCAGCCGTCGCTGTTCGGCGTCGACAAGCCCGTCTACACGGACACGGCCATCAAGCCGCAGCTGAACAACAGCTACGACAGCTCCATCCTGTACACGGACTGGTTCCTGTCGAACGTGATCGGCATGCTGAAGGATGACGGCCAGCGCACCGCCCTGCGCAGCTCGCTCGTCTACGTGGCCGATCACGGCCAGACCCTGTACGACGGCACCTGCCGCCTGGCCTTCCATGGGCACAACACGCAGTTCGAATTCCACGTGCCCGCCTTCGTCTGGTATTCGCCGCAATTCCAGCAGCATTATCCGGACAAGGTGACGCAGCTGCGGCGCCATCAGAAGGCGCGCCTGTCGACGGAAAACATGTTCCACACCCTGCTCGACCTGGGCGACATCCGCTTTGCCGGCGAACAGCCCGAATGGAGCATCGCCAGCCCCCGCTTCAAGCAGCACAAGCGCTACGTCGACAGCTACGGCTGGACCAACTACGACAACGCCATCATCCGCGGCGATTGCCGCGAAGTGATCGACAAGAGCACGCCGGAAAAGCAGGACAAGTAAGGGCGGCCATCACGCCCGTTCCAGCACGCCGCCGCAATCGGCCGGTTGTGCCATGTGCATGCTGAGCCAGTCGAAGACGCGTTCCTCCTTGTCTTCGATGGCGCTGTCAAAGCCCCGCTGCGCCAGCAGGGCGATGCCGTTCGTGGCCTGCAGCACGCCGGGCGCCAGCAGCAGCGCGCCCGCATCGTCGCGGCGCACGCACCACGGCGCCAGGCAGTCTTCCAGCAAGGGGCCCAGCACCAGGTTGTGCGACGAGACGATCACCAGGTGGCGCGCGGCCAGCGTATGCAGCACGGCGGCAGCCGCCGCCACGGATTCGAGGTGGTTCGTGCCGCGAAAAATCTCGTCGATCAGGAACAGCGCCGGCGCCCCCTCCTCGGCCAACGCCAGCAATTCGCGCGCGCGGCGCAATTCGGCGATGTACAGACTTTCGCCGCCATCGAGCGAGTCCTCGTTCTGCATGCTCGCATACACGGCCAGGCGCGGCACATCGGCGCTGTGCGCATGGCAAAAGCCAAAGGCCCGCGCGCAGACCAGGTTCAAGCCTATGCAACGCAGCAAGGTGCTCTTGCCGATACCGTTCTGTCCGGAGATGAAGCCCCCCTTGCCCTGCACGCCGAACGACAGCGGCGCGGCGTTCGCCAGCAGTGGATGCCGCATGCCCTGCAAAGCCAGGGAGCGCGGCGGCGCGGTGCCCGCCCAGCAAAACACGGGAGGCGCGCGCAGGTGCCGCGCCAGCGCCAGGTCCGCTTCCAGCTGCGCCACCTGGGTGAAGCTGTCGCGCAGAAAGGGCAGCTGCTGCGCCACCAACTGGCGCGTGCGGAAATAGCGCTTGATGTTTTTCAGCAGGAGCCAGTCGCCATATTCGACCAGTACCGTATCGATGAAGGGCACGTAGTGCAGCAGCGAGCGCTCGATGGCGCGCGTCAGCCTGGCCGCCTGCGCGCCGCCGGCGGCCCATGGCAAGGCTGCCGGTCCATCAAGCCGCGCCAGCGCGGCACGGGTTTTCAGCAGGAGGCGCAAGGTATCGAGCGTGCGCTCCCATTGCTTGGCGCTTTCGTAAAAACGCACCTGTACGGCCATCAGCGCGACACAGGCGGCCAGCACGCCAAACAGCGCCGGCCAGCCCACCAGCCAGGCGGCGGCGATGGCCAGCAACAGGGCCAGCGGCACCAGCCATAGCCAGGCGCTCCACCATGGCGCCGGTGCCAGCGCCGCGCCGAACAGGGTCTCGCTCACCTCTGTATCGGCCTGGCGCAAGGGCAGGCAGGCGCGCTCCAGGCTGGCCACTTGTGCCGGGTCGTCCAGCAATCGCCGGACGCGCGCGACAGAGGCCGGATCGGCCTGGCCGCCGCTCAGACGCCGGTGCAGCTCCTGCTGGCCGAAGATGCCGGTCTCGCGCGCCAGCTGCGCCGCATACTGGTCAAGCAGCAGCTCGTCCCAGGTCTGGCCATCGAGCGATGGCGCCTCGCCCGTCAGCCGCTGCAGCATCGCCACGTCGCTGCGCGCGAAAGGATAATCGAGCGCCGGCGCGAAGGCGCTGGCAGGGAAAAGTTGCTGGAGGAACGGATGCATGGCGCCTGCGGAGGAGTCGATGAAGGGAATGCCACAGCAGATGCAGGCGATTGCCAATTTATCAAGTGCCGCCTGCGCACGCGGACATGCCGGACGGCACGGACACAACGGACAGCCGGACGCCCGAATTTTTTCCCATTCAAATCAACGACTTAATCATTGGCATGGATCGTGCATTGGAAAAGTCATCCTTCACGAGACATGACCATGATCCGCGATACCTCCTCTCAAGACGCCGTACTGTCCGCCCCGCCGGGCCAGCGCCGCAGGCAACGCGCCCTGCTGCTGGCCGGCGCCGTCATCGTCATCGGCGCCGCCGTCGCGGTCGTTGCCGGCTGGCGCAACAGCGAGCATTCCGTCAACGCCAGCCGCCTGCGCATCGCCGACGTCACGCGCGGCACCCTGATCCGCGACGCGGCCGTCACGGGCCGCGTGGTCGCCTCGATCAGCCCCACCCTGTATTCGACCACGGTGGCCACCGTCACGCTGAAAGCGAAGGCGGGCGACACGGTGAAAAAGGGCGACATCCTGGCCGTGCTGGAGTCGCCTGATCTGTCCGACGCCCTCAAGCGCGAGCAGTCGAGCGTGCAGCAACTGGAGGCGGAAGTGGCGCGCCAGCAGATCCTGGCCAAGAAGCAGAAACTGCTGGCGCGCCGTGAAGCCGACACGGCCGAGATCGAGCGCCTGTCCGCGCAGCGCACCCTGGAGCGCTATGAGAGCGTGGCGCAGGTGGGCATCATCGCCAAGATCGATTACCAGAAGGCGAAGGATGCCTTGAATTCCGCCGATATCCGCAGCAAGCACGCGTCGCAGGCGGCGGGCCTGGAAAGCGAAGACGTGACCCTGGCGCTCAAGACCAAGGTCAACGAACTGGAACGCCAGCGCCTCGTCCGCGACAACGCCCAGCGCAGGGTCGACGAGCTGACCGTGCGCGCGCCCGTCAACGGCTTCATCGGCACCCTGTCGGTGGCCAACCGCAGCGTGGTGCAAGCCAATACCGCCCTGATGACGCTGGTCGACCTGTCGCAGCTGGAAGTCGAGCTTGAAGTGCCGGAAACCTATGTGGCCGACATGGGTCTGGGCATGCGCGCCGAGATCGAAACGGGCACCATCCGGGCGACCGGCAAGCTGTCGGCGCTGTCGCCTGAAGTAGTGAAAAACCAGGTGCTGGCACGCGTGCGTTTCGACGGCGCGCAGCCGGCCGGCCTGCGCCAGAACCAGCGCGTGGCGGCGCGCCTGCTGATCGATGAAAAACCGGGTGTACTGATGCTGGCGCGCGGCTCCTTCGTCGAAGCCGAAGGCGGCCGTTTCGCCTACGTCGTGCGCGATGGCGTGGCGATGCGCACGCCGATCAAACTGGGCGCAACCAGCGTAGCGGTCGTGGAAATCCTCGACGGCTTGAAGCTGGGCGACAAGGTGGTCGTCGCCGGCACGGAAAACTTCGAGAACGCGGCCCGCGTCTCGCTCAACTGAATCTCACTCATCTCACCCCACAAGAGGCCCCGCCATGCTGCGCATGCACAACCTGAGCAAAGTCTACCGCACCCACATGATCGAAACCCACGCCCTGCGCGGCTTCGACATCCACGTACAACAAGGTGAATTCGTCACCGTCACAGGGCCGTCCGGCTCGGGCAAGACGAGCTTTCTGAACATCGCCGGCCTGCTCGAGGAATTCACCGACGGCGAATACATCCTTGACGGCGTCAACGTCAGGGGCATGGACGACAATGCCCGTTCGCGCCTGCGCAATGAAAAGCTGGGCTTCATCTTCCAGGGTTTTAATCTGATTCCCGACCTGTCGCTGTTCGACAATGTCGACGTGCCGCTGCGCTATCGGGGCTTCAACCGCGCCGAGCGCAAGGAGCGCATCGAGGACGCGCTGGCCAAGGTGGGCCTGGCGTCGCGCATGAAACACTATCCAGCCGAACTGTCGGGCGGCCAGCAGCAGCGCGTGGCGATCGCGCGCGCGCTGGCCGGGTCGCCCAAGCTGCTGCTGGCCGATGAACCGACGGGCAACCTGGACACGCAGATGGCGCGCGGCGTGATGGAGCTGCTGGAAGACATCAACGCGCAAGGCACCACCATCCTGATGGTCACGCACGATCCGGAACTGGCGCTGCGCAGCCAGCGCAACGTGCACATCATCGACGGCCAGGTGTCGGACCTGGTGCAGCACGGCGCCTCGCTGTCGGCCAGGCCGCAGCACGCCGCGACCGCGTAAGGAGAGACCATGTTCCGCTACTATTTCACGCTGGGCCTGCGCAGCCTGCGCCGCAACCGCGCCCTGACCGCGCTGATGGTGCTGACCCTGGCCGTCGGCGTGGCCGCCAGCGTGTCGACCGTCACCATCCTGCATGCCATGTCGGGCGACCCGCTGCCGCACAAGAGCGACCGCCTGTTCGTGCCGATGATCGACGTCGTCCCCTTGAAAAGTTATGTGCCGGGCGCCAAGCCCAGCTTCGGCCAGTCGCAGCTGGCTTACACCGACGCGAAGAATTTCATGGCCAGCAACATGGGCGTGCGCCGCACCGTCATGTACGGCGTGGCCGGCCCGGTCGAGCCAGCACGCACGGATATCGGCGCCTTCCAGGCCCAGGGCCTGGCGCCCACGCGCGATTTCTTCGCCATGTTCGAAGTCCCCTTCCTGTATGGCCAGCCATGGAGCGAAACCGATGACGCCAGCGGCGCCGACATCATCGTGCTGAGCCGCTCGCTGGCGGAAAGACTGCTGGGTACGGTCAATCCCGTGGGCCGGCGCGTGACGGTACTGGGACAGTCCTATCTGGTCAGCGGCGTGCTCGATCACTGGAATCCCGTGCCGCGCATACACCGCATCATCGGCAGCAAGGGCGCCTTTGGCACGGAAGATGAATTCTTCATTCCGTTTGCCAGCGCCATCCGCCATGAAACGCGGCATGACGGCGGCATGGCCTGCAGCGGCGTCGAACGCGGCCCCGGCTTCCAGGGCACCCTGGCGTCGGACTGTACCTGGCTGCAGTTCTGGTTCGAGATGGAAAACGCGGGCCAGCGTGGCGAGCTGCAGGCATATCTCGACAGCTATGCTGCCGAGCAGCGCAAGCTGGGCCGCATGCCGCGCCACGCGCCCAACGCGCTGTACAACGTCAAGGAATGGATGGTGTTCCTGAACGTGGTCGACAACGACAACAAGCTGGCGGCCTGGCTGGCCTTCGGCTTCCTGCTGCTATGCCTGGTCAATACCATCGGCCTGCTGCTGGCGAAGTTTTCCGTGCGCGCCAGTGAAGTGGGGATCCGCCGTGCGCTGGGCGCCACGCGGCGCGACATCTTTCGCCAGTTCCTGATCGAGACGGGCGTCATCGGCCTGGCCGGCGGCGTGCTGGGCCTGCTGCTGGCGTATGCAGCGCTGGCCGTCGTGCGTTCGCAATCGAATGAACTGGGCACCGTGGCGCACATGGATATCCCGATGCTGCTGCTGACGTTTGCCGTCTCCGTGCTGGCCGCCCTGCTGGCGGGGTTGCTGCCCACCTGGCGCGCCTGCCAGGTGACGCCGGCGATACAGCTCAAATCCCAATGACATTCACCGTACCGCAATGAGGTTCAACATGGAAATCCGTCCCATCCTGTCGGCACTGATGCGCAGCAAAACCGGTGCCGTACTCGTCGCCGTGCAGGTCGCCATCAGCCTGGCCATCCTGGCCAACGCCCTGCATATCGTTAACCTGCGCCAGGCGATCGCCGCCCGCCCCACCGGCGTGGCCGCTGAAAACGACATCTTTTATGTCAACATCCAAAGCATGGACAAAGGCAGCCACCAGCGCCAGCTGGCCGACCAGAAACGCCAGGCTGCCTTGCTGCGCAGCCTGCCCGGCGTGCTCTCCGTGGCGCAGACCTCGCAGGCCGTGCTGTCGCGTTCCGGCAGCAGCACCAATGTCTCCATCAAGCGTGGACAGCCCACGGCCAGCGCCACCACGTCGATGTATTTCACGCCTGACTCGCTGGTCAAGACATACGGACTCAAGCTGGTGGAAGGCCGTGATTTCCATCCCGACGAGGTGCTGGAAATCGATGAAAAAGTCGATGAGACCTTTCCCAAGGTGGTCATCGTGACGCTCGCCGCAGCGCAAAAGATCTGGCCTGGCGAAAGCAGCTTTGTCGGTAAGACCCTGTTCAACGGCACCGGCGACGATGACGACGAAATGCGCGTGATCGGCGTGGTGGAGCGGTTGCAGACACAGGTCGGCCAGGTCAGCGCGCATGGCGAGCATTCGCTGATCCTGCCGGCGCGCCTGACGGGTTCGCGCGACTCGCTGCTGTACGCCGTGCGGGCCGAGCCTGGACAGCGCGACCGCCTGATGAAGGAGGCCGAGCAAGCCATCCGCAACGCCACCAGCGAGCGCCTGCTGGTACGCACGGACACCTTGGAAAAGCACCGCACGTCACGCTACCGGGCCGACCAGGGCCTGTCCTGGATGCTGATCGCCGTATCGACCCTGCTGCTGCTGGTGACGGCCAGCGGCATCGTCGGCATCGCCAGCCTGTGGGTGACGCAGCGCAGGAAGCAGATCGGCGTGCGGCGCGCACTGGGCGCCCGCCGCGTCGACATCCTGCGCTACTTCCTGACCGAGAATTTCATGATCACCAGCGCCGGCGTGGCGTGCGGCGTGCTGCTGGCCCTGGGCTTGAACCAGCTGCTGGTAAGCCAGCTGGAAATGGCGCGCCTGCCGCCCGGCTACCTGCTGGCCGGCGCGCTCGTGTTCTGGCTGCTGGGCCTGGGCGCCGTGTACGGCCCGGCATGGCGCGCGGCCAGCATTTCGCCGGCCACTGCCACCCGCAGTACCTGAGCCGGCACCTGAGTGATATGCTGCGCGCATGCCTACCGTACTGATTATTGACGACAATGCCGCCGTGGCCATCGCGCTCGACGTGCTGTTTTCCCTGCACGAGATCGACGCCGTGCGCGCCGCCTCGCCCGAGGAAGGCTTGCGCCTGCTCGAGCGCCACGCCATCGACCTGGTGGTGCAGGACATGAACTTCACGGCCGACACCACGTCGGGCGAGGAAGGCAGCGCGCTGTTCCACGCCATCCGCGCGCGCTACCCCGACCTGCCCGTGATCCTGCTGACGGCATGGACCCAGCTCGACGCGGCCGTCGACCTGATCAAGTCCGGCGCGGCCGACTACCTGGCCAAGCCCTGGGATGACCGGCGCCTGATCGCCAGCGTGCAGAACCTGCTGGAACTGGGACAGGCCAACCGCGCGCTGCGCCAGCGCGTGCTGTCCGAACAGCGCCAGCGCCACGCCCTGGAACACGACTTCGACTTGCGCGGCATGGTATGGCAAGACCCGGCCACCGAAAGAGTGGTGCACTTGGCGTGCCAGGTGGCGCGCGCCGACGTGCCCGTGCTCATTTCGGGGCCGAACGGCAGCGGCAAGGAACGCATCGCCGCCATCGTGCAAGCCAATTCCCAGGTCGCCGGCGGCCCCTTCGTCGTGCTCAATTGCGGCGCCGTTCCCGTGGAGCTGATCGAGGCGGAACTGTTCGGCGCCGAGGCCGGCGCCTATACCGGCATCACACGGGCGCGCGACGGCAAGTTCGACGCGGCCGACGGCGGCACCTTGTTCCTCGACGAGATCGGCAACCTGCCGCTGGCCGGACAAATGAAACTGCTGCGCGTGCTCGAAACGGGGCGCTTCGAACGCCTCGGCTCGAACCGCGAGCGGCAAGTGAAAGTGCGTGTCATCAGCGCCAGCAATGCCGACCTGCCGGCGATGATCAAGGCCGGCACGTTTCGCGAAGACCTGTTCTACCGCCTGAACGTGATCGAACTGCGCCTGCCGCCGCTGGCCCAGCGCCCGCTGGACATCCTGGTACTGGCGCGGCATTTTCTGGGCGGCGAAAAAACGCTGGATGCGCAGGCGCAGGCTAGTTTGCTGGCCCACGGCTGGCCGGGCAATGTGCGCGAACTGAAAAACGTCATGCAGCGCGCCAGCCTGCTGACGGCCGGCCCGGTGATCGGCGCGATGGAAACGGGCTTGCCGCTGGCCGGTGCCACATCGCCGCGCGCGCCGCAGGATGCCGGCGCGGCGGAACCGGACCGCGACAGCGTCACCGCGGCGCTCGCGCGCGCGCACGGCGTGGTGGCGCAGGCGGCGCAGGAACTGGGACTGTCGCGCCAGGCCCTGTACCGGCGCATGGAGCGCCTGGGCATCGCGCGCGGCTGATGGCAGACCGCCCCATGCGTCTTTCCCTGCTCACGCGCTGGACGGCGCTGATCGTCACATTGCTGGTGCTGGGCATCGTCATCGCCCTGCTGCTCGCGCATTTTTTGCCAGGCCAGCCGCTGCTGGTGCTGGCCGGTACCCTGCTGTGCGTGCTGCCGGTGGCCGTCATTACCATCCGCGCGCAGCTGCAGGCGATGCTGTCGCTGTTTCGCGCCTTGAGCGGCACGGTCGCCAGCTACCAGGACGGCGACTTCGGCTTCAGCCTGCGCTGGCCGCAGAACGATGAACTGGCCGACCTGGTGGCGGCCCACAATGCGCTGGGCGACGTGCTGCGCAAGCAGCGCCTGGACCTGGTGCAGCGCGAACTGCTGCTCGACACCATGGTGCAAAACACGCCGGTGGCCATGCTGCTGGTGGCCGAGGGCAGCGCCATCGTCTACGCCAACCTGGCCGCGCGCCAGCTGCTGCACCACGGGCGCCGGCTCGAAGGGCATCATCTGGCCGACATAGTGCGGCAGGCGGCGCCGGCCCTGGCCGAAGCGCTGGCGCGCCGCAACGACGGCTTGTTTACCAGCGGCGAAGGGGAACAGGAAGAGGTGTACCACCTGGCGCGGCGCAGTTTCAGCCTGAACGGGCGCAAGCACGAACTGCTGCTGCTGCGCCAGCTGACGCTGGAGCTACGGCGCCAGGAAGTGCAAACCTGGAAAAAGGTCATCCGCGTCATCAGCCATGAGCTCAACAACTCGCTGGCGCCGCTGGCCTCGCTGGCCCATTCCGGCGCCGAGCTGGTGCGCCGCGGCCAGACGGAACGCCTGCCGCAAATCCTCGCCACCATCGAAGAGCGCACGCGCCACCTGGAAACCTTCATCCTCGGCTATGCGCGTTTTGCCAAGCTGCCCGCGCCGCGCCTGGCGCCATGCGAATGGCAACCCTTTCTCGACAGCCTGGCCTCGCAAGCGGCCTTCACGCTGGACGGTCCGCCTCCCGCGCAGGCTGCCGTGTTCGATGCGGCGCAAATGCAGCAGGCGCTGCTGAACCTGCTCAAGAATGCGCTGGAGTCCGGCTCCAAGCTCCAGCATATCGGCCTGCACGTCAGCCAGGCGCAAGGGCAGCTGCGCATCGAAGTGAGCGACCGCGGGCCGGGCATGAGCGGCGCCGTGCTGGAAAACGCGCTGGTGCCGTTTTATTCCACCAAGCGCAGCGGCACGGGACTGGGCCTGGCCCTGGCGCGCGAAATCGCCGAAGCCCATGGCGGGCGCATCACCCTGGCCAACCGCGAGGACGGCGGCCTGGCGGTGACCTTGATTCTTCCCTTACTCGACAGAAATTAGTTCCTTGTGTAACGATCTTTAAATCACATCACCCGCAATTATTTTTCAGTGCAATATTGATAATTATCATGTCAAATATTGCAACCACACGGGCGCCATGCCCGTGTGTTAGAAATAAGCTATTTGAGTTTGCATAATGATATCAAAATAACTAATTGACAATGACTAGTCTCGGCGATAATTTATCAACGCGGTACGGTTTTTTTGAAACATTAATCGTTTTTTCGCGGGGATCAATATGAAATTAAAATCACTCATCGCAGCGGCAGTCCTGAGCGCTGCTTCCATTGGCAGCGCCAGCGCCACCGCCTACACAGTCAACCTCGTCAATACCACGGGCAATCTGTGGACCAGCGGCTTCAGCGCCGTTCCCAGCCCGCTCGGCGACTTCACCGATACGTTCACGTTCACGCCCAACGCGACCTTCGGTTCAACCGCGCAAGCCTTCCTGGCCAACCTGTCCGTCACGGGTTCGGACAGCTCTTCCATCAGCTTCAGCAGCGCCAACCTGAATGGCATCGGCCTGACGGGGTTTGGCAGCCCCACCCCCTTTGGCTATGCCCAGGGCGAAGTCCTGGCGCCTACAAGCCTCCTGTTCAACGGCCCGCTGGTCCTCACCGTCATCGGCAATACCAAGGGCGGCAGCTATGGCGGCGTCTTCAATCTGAACCTGGCGCCCGTTCCCGAACCGGAAACCTATGGCATGCTGCTGGCCGGCCTGGGCATACTCGGCTTCCTGGCGCGACGCCGCAAGCAATCTTGAGCGCTCTAACCAAAAGACGCCACGGCGTCTTTTTCTTTGGCGGCTGCTAAACTGGCGCCATGACGACCGACTTTATCTCCACCAGCAACACCGCTTTCAGCCACCCGGGCCACCCGCCCGCCACCACCACCGAACACCGCGGCATCCGCTACCTGCACCTGGGCACCAAGTGGGTGCAGGGCGCCATGCGCCTGGACAAACCTGACGCCATCGAGCTCGAGTACGTGCAGATGATGATGATGTGGATGCTGTTCAAGACGCAGCCCAAACGCATCGTGCAGCTGGGTCTGGGCAGCGCCGCGCTGACCAAGTTCAGCTACCGCCGCTTTCCCGACGCCACGGTCACGGCCATCGAACTCAATCCGAACGTGATCGCCATCTGCGGCGCCCAGTTCGCGCTGCCGCCGAACGATGCTCGCCTCGACGTGCGCGAAATGAATGCGCTCGACTTCGTGCTCGACCCGGCCAACCACGGCACGGTCGACGCGCTGCAAGTGGACCTGTACGACGAAGACGCTCGCGGCCCCGTGCTCGACACGCCCGAGTTCTACCAGGCCTGCTTTGACTGCCTGACGGACGACGGCATCATGTGCACGAATGTCTTCGGCGACTTCCCCAACTACGACAAGAACTTGCAGGCGATGGAACTGGTCTTCGACGCCGTCGTCTGGGTGCCGGAAATGGAAGATGAAAACATCGTCGTGCTGGCCTTCAAAAAATCGCCATCGCTCGACTTCAGCGAGCTATATGAACGCGCCGCCACCATCAAGAAACAGTTCAACCTGCCCGCCAAGAACTGGGTCAACGGCTTGAAGCAGTGGATGCAGGATCAGCAGTAAGGCGGTAGCGCCGCATCACGCCGGCAGCAGCGCGCCCAAGCGGCGCGCCAGGCCATCCATGTTCTCGGCCGGCACCTGCGCATAACCGAGCAGGAAACCGCTCCAGGCCGCCCCGTCTCCCGTGCCATGCGCGGACAGCGCCAGCGCCACGATGCCGTCCTGTGCGGCGCGGCGGCTCAGCGCCAGGTCATCCCATGCGCTATCGTGAAAACGCAGCGCCAGGTGCATGCCGGCCGTGCCGCCATGGATGGCCGCGCCCGCGCACGCATGGCGCCGCAAGGCCTCGCTCAAGGCGTCGCGGCGCTGGCGATACAGGCGACGCATGCGGCGCACGTGGCGCGCAAACAGGCCACTGCGCAGGAACTCGGCCAGCGCCAGCTGCTCGGCGACGCGGCCCCGCGCGGCGCCCTGCGCCTGCATCTGCGCGAAGGCGCCGGCCAGCGCGGCCGGCACGACGATAAAGGCGATGCGCAAGGCGGGGAACATGGTCTTGCTGAAAGTGCCCAGATACACGACGGGCGCGTCGGCCACCAGTCCCTGCATGGCCGCCAGGGGCGGTCCGCCATGGCGAAACTCGCTGTCGTAATCGTCTTCGATGATCAGCGCTCCGGCCGCGCGCGCGCGTTCGAGCAGCGCCATGCGGCGCGCGGGACTGAGCACGCTGCCCGTCGGATACTGGTGCGACGGCGTCGTGTAGATCAGACGCGGCGGCGTATCGCGCCAGTCGGCGTCCGTCGGCGCGATGCCATCGATGTCGACGGCGACGCCGGTCACCTGCAAGCCGGCGCCACGGCCCGCCGCCAGCGCGCCGCCATAGCCGGGATGCTCGATCCACAAGGTGTCGCCCTGGTCGGCAAACGCGCGCAGGCAGACATCGAGACTGCTCTGCGTGCCGTCCGTGATGAACACCTGGCCCGCATCGCAGACGACGCCGCGCGCGGCGCGCAAATGGTCGGCGATGGCCATGCGCAGCTGGGGCTCGCCGGAAGGGTCGCCGTAATTGAGCTGGCGCGGCGTCAGCGCGCGCCACGCGCGGTCCAGCATGCGCCGCCACTGCGCCAGCGGAAATGCGTCGAGCGCCGGCACGCCAGGCGCGAACGCGCCCATGGCGTCGGCGGGAAACACCAACGCCGCGCTGGCATCCTGTCCTGACACGCCGCGCAAATGCCGGGCGCGGCGCGACAAGCCATCCTGGCCGCCGCTCACTGGCGACGTCACCGGCATGCCGGCGCCGCCGGCGACGACGGTGCCGCGCCGGTCCGGCAAGACAAACCCTTCGCTGGCCAGCTGCTCGTAGGCATACAGCACGGTATTGCGCGCCACTCCCAGTTCGGCCGCCAGCACGCGCGTGGCGGCCAGGCGCGTGCCCGGCGCCAGCTGGCCGCCGCGGATGGCCGCGCGCAGGCATTCATGCAGCAGGCGCTGGCGCGGCCAGCCCCGCTCGCGGTGCGTGCGCTCGAACGCGCCCAGCAGCAAAGCGAAATCCATGCGTCCTTTCATCGTGGCTCTATATTATTTGGCAGTTCTGGATCTTTTTTCAGGGCCAGATGCCGATTATAGTGCGGCCTGCTTCTTCAACCAACCGGATTCCCGCCATGAACGCTACCGCCCTGCCTCCCAGCCCCCGTACCCGCGTGCGCCGCGTCGCCGAACTGGCCAGCTACGAGCAAGCCGCCCTGTACGCCATCGTCGATGCCGCCTACCTGTGCCATATCGCCTTCCACGACGACAAGGGCAGCCATTGCATCCCGACCGCCTGCTGGCGCATCGATGGCCACCTGTACATCCATGGCTCGAACGGCAGCCGCATGCTCAAGCGTTTGCAAGAGAGCGACGTCTGCGTGACCATCACCCATCTCGACGGCCTGGTGCTGGCGCGCTCCGCCTTCAATCACACGATGAACTACCGTTCGGCGATGGTGTACGGGCAGTTTGAAAAAGTAAGCGATATCGGCCGGCAGCATGCGGCCATGGACGCGCTGATGGAAAAGCTGGTGCCGGGACGCCTGGCGCACGTACGCGGCGGCAGCGCCAAGGAATACGCGGCCACCACCGTGCTGCGCATTGCGCTCGACGAATATGCCGTCAAGCAGCGCCAGGGCGGCCCGCTCGACGACGCGGACGACATGGCGCATGCCGTCTGGACGGGCGAACTGCCCTTTACGCACGGCCGTGGCACGGCCATCGCCGATGCGCTCAACACCTGCGAGTTGCCCCCGTATGCCGCCGCCTGGGGGACGGAATCCGCTTGACCGGCCGGCGTGCTTGACCGATGATCGGCGTTGATGGCGATCGCCACCAAGTTACAAACCGACACAATCACGCATGGAGCATATGATGATGAAGCGAGTATCCCTGGCTGCGGCCCTGACGGTCATGCTGGCCTGTGGCGGCAGCGGCGCGGCACTGGCCGCCGATGCGGGCGACGCGGCCCTGAAGGCGGCCATCGCCGGCAACGCGCGCACGCCGGCCAATGCGCTGCGCGACAGCGCCCGCCACCCGTATGAAACACTGACGTTCTTCGGCATCAAGCCGACCATGACGGTGGTGGAACTGGCGCCCGGCGGCGGCTGGTACACGGAGATCCTGGCGCCCTACCTGCGCGACAACGGCAAGCTGATCGCGGCCGGCAACGACCCGCAATCGGCCAGCGAAGGAGCACGCCGCGGCGCGGCGCGCTTCCAGCAAAAACTCGACGCCAACCCGGCCGCCTTCGGCAAGGTGGAAATCGGCGCCTTCGCACCGCCCACCACCTACCGCATCGCGCCCAAGGGCACGGCCGATATGGTGCTCACCTTCCGCAATATCCACAACTGGATACCGATCGGCGAAGCGGGCATGCAGACCATGTTCAAGGAAGTGTATGACAGCCTGAAACCGGGCGGCGTCTTCGGCGTCGTCGAACATCGCCTGCCGGCGCACAAGACGCAGGACGCCACGGCCAGCAGCGGCTACATGCACGAAGCGTATGTGATCAAGCTGGCCGAGAACGCGGGCTTCAAGCTGGCGGCCAAGTCGGACATCAACGCCAATCCGAAAGACACGGCGGACCATCAAGGCGGCGTCTGGGCGCTGCCGCCCACCTACGCCAACAAGGATGTGGACCGGGCCAGGTACACGGCCATCGGCGAGAGCGACCGCATGACCTTGAAGTTCGTCAAACCCTGAGTCACTAGAAAAGCCAATGGCGGCGGGCCGATACGGCGCGCCCCATTGACTTGTGCGCGCAGCGCGCCTTAAAGGTAAATGCCGTACACGCCGCAAGAGCGCGAGACAAGCATGCACTGGCTCGCCGTGCCATTTTCGGTGCAGTCAATCAGGGCCTGCATGCACTCCCGGCGTGTCGGCTGCGCATACGCGGTGCTCACGGCACCGGCCAAACCAACGGCGGCGCAGAAGACAAATATCGCCTTTTTCACATCGATCATTTTTATTTCACTCCCAAAGAGTTGAGCCGATCTAGAAACTAGTGAACTGGAAGATCACAACAGCGCGTGCACGCAGGCAGCAGCACGCTCAGACGTGAATGCCGTACACGCCGCACAGGCGACGCACCAGCGCGCAGTCGTTTTCATTGCCATCGGCGAGACAGGAATCGCGGGCTTCCTCACACGTTTCACGCGACGGCAAGGCATATGCACTCGAACTGACGGCACCGGCGAAACCGACAGCGGCACAGAAGATAAATACGGCTTTCTTGAAATTGATCATTTTTATCCCGTTAGCAAAAAAAGTTCATCGTTATAAAAAACCAGGGCAGAACGCCAGCCGCCAACTTCCATCTATCGATAGACGTATAGCGCATAAAAATAGTAGCACCAAAGAAAGTTACTAAATACTCAAACAAGAAAACAAGATAACGTTTTCATTTCATGCCCTTTCATGGAATAAAAACCGGCCCGCCGCCCTTGCGCCGCGCATTTGCATGGCAACGGGCGAAAAAAAACCGCAGCCCAGGCTGCGGTTTCGGTAGCGACCCTTTATTTCTTCGCTTCCTTCGGCTTCACCGGCACCAGGCTCAGGTCCTGGAAGTCGTAGCTGAAATCCGTCTCGGCCGACACGGGCGCCATCTTTACCCGGTCGATGCTGCCATCGGGATTGAGCGAGAACGTCACGTAGGCGTCGGCGTTGAAATTGCGCTCTTTCCAGCGCACGATGAAGGTGTCGTGCTGCCAGTGTTCCAGCTCGCCCGTCAGGTCCGGCGTGCGCGTAAAACTGAGGATATGTTTTTTCCCTTCCGGCTTGATCACGACCTTGCCGTACCAGGCGTCTTCATACTCGCCGTCATACGCCGCCAGCGGCAGCGATGGCTGCGATTTCGCCGCGCGCGCGCTCGACGCCTTGCCCTGCTTTTTCACTTCTTCCGCATGCTGGTCCTGCTCCACCTTGGCCACCAGCGCCAGCCAGTCCGACGGCGCCGCCTGCAGGTAATGGTCGAGGATGCGCCATTGCAGCGCCGTCATCGAACCGCCATTTTCCGCATTGGTGAGGATGGCCACGCCCAATTTCGCTTCCGGCACCATCACCACGCGCGAATAGAATCCCTGCAGCGCGCCGCCGTGCATGGCGACCTTCATGCCCTTGTAGTCGCGCAGCTGGAAGCCCAGGCCATACGCGCTGAAGTTCGGTTTCGTCGCGGCCAATGCCGGTTTCGGCTCGGGGATCTTGATCGGCGTTTGCGCCGTCCACATTTCGCGGCCCTGCTTTTCGCTGAACAGGCGCGCTTCCTTGCCGTCCTTGTCCTGCACGCCGGCGATCTTGCCGCCATCGAGCAGCACCATCATCCACTTGGCGATGTCTTCCGCATTCGTGTTGATGCCGACGGCACCCACGGCGTTCGGCACGGGCATCGACTTGACGGCGGCGATCTTGCCGTCGATCTTGCTGTGCGCGCTGGCGACGTCGGGATTGCCCGCATTCTCGGACAGGCTGGTGGTGGTGCCCGTCATGCCCAGCGGTGCCAGGATGCGCTCATGCATGGCCTCGCCCCAGCTTTTTCCGGCCTTGTCGGCGATGATCTTGCCGGCCACGATGTACAGCAGGTTATCGTAGGCATAGCTGTTGCGAAAACTCGTGGCGGGACGGATGTAGCGCAGCTTCTCGATAATCTCGTCGGTGCTGAACGTGGTGGTGGGCCACCACAGCAAGTCGCCGGCGCCCAGCCCCAGGCCGCTGCGGTGCGTCAGTAAATCGCGGATGGTCATGGCGCCCGTCACGTAGGAATCGTGCATCTGGAAGCCGGGCAGATGCTTGGTGACGGGATCGTCCCAGGCCAGCTTGCCCTCGTCGACCAGCATGGCCAGCGCGGCTGCCGTAAAACCCTTCGAGTTCGATGCCACCTCGAACACGGTCTGCGCATCGACGGCGGCCGGTTCGCCCAGCTTGCGCACGCCAAAACCCCTGGCGGTGACGACTTTGCCATCCTTGACGATGGCGATCGCCATGCCGGGCACGTCGAACACTTTCAGGGCGGTGGAGACGTCGCGCTCAAGATCAAAGGCCGGCGCGGGCGCAGCGGCAACGACGGGGGCTGCGTCAAATGCCAGCGCCGGCACGGCGATGCCGGAAAACGCCAGCACGATGGCGGCGGCGAGGCGGTTCATGGTATGCATGGTCAGGTTGTCCAAAGAAAGGTTCAATGCGCTTGCGCGGCCATCAATTTATCGACGCTTTCCTGCGTCACCGGGTGGTAGCGTTCGCGCGCCTGCGCATACACGTCCTTGGCCCAGGCATGGCCTTGCGGCGTCTTCATCAAGGCGCTGTACAGGGGCACGACGAACTTCTGGCGGCCCACGCTCAGCAGGAATGCCTGCAAGGGCTGACGCACGTCGTAGCCGGCGTTCACGGAGGCCAGGTAGAAGCGGTAGGCCACTTCATTGTTGCCGCTCTTGCCCACGCCGTAGACCTGGTCCAGCTCTCGCAATTGCGCCGCGCTGGCCTTGTTGTTGATGTCGTTCAGGAAGTGCATCGATTCGATGGCGATCCACTTGTCCATGCCCAGATCCCTGGTGGACAGCTCACCCTTGAGCCAGGCGTCGCGGTGCTGGTCGAGCAGCGCCAGGCGCGGCGAGACGACGCGCTGCGCGCTGGCCGGCACGCCCGTGCCATACAGCCATTCCTCGAGTTCCGCTTCCGGCATCACGTCCGGATGCTGTGCCAGCAGGTTCTTGCGCAAGTAGGCGATGAACTGCTCCGTCGTCACGCTCTGGAACGCATGCTGGTCGAACCAGCCGCGCAGGAAGGGGTCGAACACGGCGCGGCCGGCGCGGCGCTCCATGGTGGCCAGGAACCAGGCGCCTTTCGGGTAGATGATGCCGTCGTCCGTGTACGTTTCCGCCGGGTTGGCATCGGCGTCGCGCGTGATCAGCGCCGTTTTCGCCGCCGGCAACTCCTTGATCGACGCGGCCAGTTCTTCCTGGTCGACCTGCACGCCCATCTGCGCCACGTCGCTGCCATACAGCTGCTCGACGATGCGCGTCGTGACGTAGGTGGTGAAGCCTTCGTTGAGCCACATGTGCTTCCACGAGGCGTTGGTGACCAGGTTGCCCGACCATGAGTGGGCCAGTTCATGCGCGATCAGGTCGACCAGGCTGCGGTCGCCCGCGATCATGGTCGGCGTGAGGAAGGTCAGGCGCGGGTTTTCCATGCCGCCGTAGGGGAACGATGGCGGCAGCACGATCATGTCGTAGCGCCCCCAGCCATACGGGCCGTACAGCGCCTCGGCTGCCTGGATCATCTTTTCCGTATCGGCCAGCTCGTACTCGGCCGCCTTGATGCGCGGCGGTTCCGCATACACGGCGGAACGGGGACCGAGTTTACGCACTTCCAGTTCGCCGATGGCGATGGCCAGCAGGTACGAGGGAATCGGCTGCGGCATCCTGAATTTCCAGCCGCCCTTGCCGGTCGCCTTTTCGTCGTTCTCGGCGCTCATCACGACGCGCATGCCGCTTGGTGCCTCGATGCGCGCGCTATACGTAAAGCGCACGGCCGGCGTATCCTGCGACGGCACCCACGAGCGGGCGTTGATGCTTTGCGACTGGCTGAACATGAACGGCAGCTTGCCCGACATCGTCTGCTGCGGCGTGAGCCACTGCAGCGCGATGGCGTTCGGCGCCGTGTGATAGTAGACGCGCACCTTGCCCGGCTGGCCCCTGGTCGTGATGCGCAGCGCCTGGCCCTTTTCCGGGTCGGCCTTGTCCAGCTGGTACGGCGCCATCTGCCAGGCGCCGCGCTTGTCCTGTACCTGCACCTTGGCGATCGACAGATCGCGCGTATCGAGCACCAGCGTGCGCGCCGCCGGATCGATCCAGTTCAAGGACAGCTCGGCATAGCCGGAGAGCGTCTTTTGCTTGAAGTCGGCTTTCAGGTCCAGCTGCAGGTCGCGCGTGCGCACCTGGTCGTAGCGCGCATAGCTGAGGGGATCGGCGTGCGCAGCCAGCGTTAGCTGGCAAAATAGCGCACAGCCCAGCGCGCGCAGGAAGGTCAAAGTTTGCATGGTCGTCTTTTGAATGATTTGCGAAAGCCCCGGTCCGTGTGCGCCGGGGCGTCGCGCAGAATAGCACTTCCGGCGCGGGCCGGCAGAAAAAAGCGCCGGACCGGCCGGCGCTGTTTTCCTATTTTGCTTCTGCCCTGGCTTGCGGCTTGGCCTCGGGCGCCTTTAGCGGTGTATTCAAATCCTTCATCAGGTTATGCTTGTCGCGGTCCTGCTTGAACAGCTCCAGGCGCGACGGCGTGATTTTTCGCGGCCAGCTATTGTTGCTCGTGTCGATGTCGGCCGTCTCCCAGTACGGGTCCTGCACCAGGCCCACCATCGGCTCGTCCGTGATGATCACCTTGCTGATCTTGTGCGGCGCGTAGCGCCACACTTCGGCCGGTACCCGCTCGATGATTTTCTTGCCGCTTTTCAGTTCGATTTCCAGGATCAGCGGCATCACCAGGCCGCCGAGATTCGAAAAGTCGACCAGGTACAGATGCTTGCCCATGTTGCGCTGTTCCAGCAGCTTTTTCTCCCACGGCTCCAGCGTTTCCTGCTCTTCCGCATAGCTGTTGCGGTCCTTGTTGGTGACCGTGAATTCATCGTGCCGGTTATAGAAATCCTTCAACGCGGGATCGGCATCCACCTTCTTCGGCAGCGCCTTGTTGCGCTGGTCCGAGATCGAGATGGGCTGCGCGTCCTTCTGCGCCTTCTTCCACGCTTTCTCGACTTCCGGATTCTTCGAGCTCACGCCGTATTCGCTGATGCCGTCGATGCTGATGTCGACCGCATCGGTGGTATAGAACCAGCCGCGCCAGAACCAGTCCAGGTCCGTGCCGGAAGCGTCTTCCATGGTGCGGAAAAAGTCGGCCGGCGTCGGGCGCTTGAACTTCCAGCGCAAGGCGTACTGCTTGAAGGCGAAGTCGAACAGCTCGCGCCCGAGGATGGTTTCGCGCAGGATGTTGAGCGCCGTGGCCGGCTTGTCGTAGGCGTTCGCCGTGAACTGCAGCAAGGACTCGGAATTGGTCATGATGGGCACCTGGTTCTGGCTGCGCATGTAGTCGACGATCTTGCGCGGCTCGCCATTCCAGGAGGGGAAATGCTCTTCCCACGCCTGCTCGGCCAGGTACTGCAGGAAGGAGTTGAGGCCCTCGTCCATCCACGTCCACTGGCGCTCGTCCGAATTGACGATCATGGGGAAATAATTGTGCCCCACTTCATGGATGATCACGCCGATCAGGTCATATTTGGCCGTCTTCGAATACGTGAGTTCCCCCGTCTTCTTGTCCTTCACGGGGCGCCCGCCATTGAACGCAATCATCGGATACTCCATGCCGCCCACGGCGCCATTGACGGAAATCGCGTTCGGATACGGATAGTCGAAACTGTATTTGTTGTACTGCTCGATCGCATGCACGACGGCGCGCGTGCTGTACTGCTGCCACAGCGGATTGCCCTCGTTCGGATAGTAGGACATGGCCATCACGCGCTTGCCGCCGCTGTCGAGCCCCTGCGCATCCCAGATGAACTTGCGGCTCGAGGCCCACGCCACGTCGCGCACGTTGGCCGCCTTGAAGTGCCAGGTTTTCATGCCCGCCGGCTTGCCCTTTTCCGCCGCCAGCGCCTCGGCGGGCGTGATCACCAGCAGCGGCGTAGCGCTGTTTTTCGCCCGCGCCAGGCGCTCGCGCTGCGCCGCGCTCAATACGGCGCCAGGGTTTTGCAGCTCGCCCGTGGCGGCCACCACATGGTCGGCCGGCACGGTCAGGTACAGCTCGTAGTCGCCAAACTCGAGCGTGAATTCCCCGGAGCCGAGAAACTGCTTGTGCTGCCAGCCGACGGCGTCGTAATACGCGGCCATGCGGGGAAACCACTGCGCGATCTGGAAAATCGTGTTCTTGTCGTCTTCAAAATACTCGTAGCCGGAGCGCTCGACGAGCACCTTCTGGTCATTGATCCGGTACGACCAGTCGATGTTGAACGTGACGCTCTGGCCGGGCGCCAGCGCCACCGGCAGATCGATGCGCAGCATGGTCTGGTTGACCACATACGGCAGCGGCTTGCCGCTGGCCGCTTTCACGGCGGTCAGCTTGAAGCCGCCGTCAAATTCGCGCCCCGCATGGATGGCGCGCAAGTCCTCGAATTTCAGCGCTTCGTCTTCGTTACCGCTCAGCCAGGCCTGGCGCGACGGTGCGCTCAATACGCGGCGCTGGTCGGCATCCTGGCGCAAACCGTTCTGGTCCAGCTGCAGCCACAGATACGCGAGGCTGTCGGGCGAACGGTTGTGATAGGTGATCTGTTCGCTGGCCGTGATGGCGCGGCGCGCTTCATCCAGCGTGGCGCGGATCACGTAATCGGCGCGCTGCTGCCAGTAGGCGTGACCGGGCGCGCCGGACGCCGTGCGGTAGCTGTTCGGCGTGGGCAGCAGTTCTTCGAGCTGGCGGAACTTGTCGTCGAAGGGCGCGGCGGCGCACAGGCCAGGCAAGGGAGCAAACAAGGTCAAACACAGGGCAAGCAAGCGGACAAGAACCGGCATGGCGCATTCCATCTGGGAGTCGTGGACAGAACTGCATTCTAAGTCGAGTCTGTTTGCAATCGATCATTGTTGTGGAAGTCCCACACGCAGCACGGCGCCCGGGGCCGGCGGCACTGGCGCAGAAACACGCATAGGCGTATGATGCGCCTCGAACATTGGGGAGTAGTCGTCCTGCGGTCCTGCCGCGGGAACCTGTATCAACATGATTGGCCCGCAGGCCATGGTGCAGGTGGTTGCAAAACTTGACGAGACCATTGATCCAGGGCGGCCGCATGGGCCGGAGTCGCCCGTGGATCATTGGTTAATTCGTCCGGCCCGCGTACCTCTTGCAATCTCATGGAAGCATTCCTCATCTCCACCGGCATCGTCGGTCTCGCTGAAATCGGCGACAAAACCCAACTGCTGGCCTTTCTGCTGGCCGCCAAATTCCGCAAGCCTTTGCCCATCGTGCTGGCCATTTTCGTCGCCACCGTCGCCAACCACGCGTTCGCCGCCGCCGTCGGCGCCTGGATCACCAGCATGCTGGGCCCGGACGTGCTGCGCTGGGTGCTGGGCGTCTCCTTTTTGGCCATGGCCGCCTGGACCCTGATCCCCGACAAGCTCGATGAAGACGAGACCAAGCTGGCCAAATACGGCGTCTTCCTGACCACCCTGATCGCCTTCTTCATGGCGGAAATGGGAGACAAGACGCAGGTGGCGACGGTGGCGCTGGCGGCGCGCTACCACGATATCGTTTCCGTCGTGCTGGGCACCACCTTCGGCATGATGCTGGCCAACGTGCCGGCCGTCTACCTGGGCGACAGGATCGCCAACCGCGTCCCGCTGCGCCTCGTGCATGGTATCGCGGCCCTGGTCTTTGCCGTGCTGGGCGTGGCCACCCTGCTGGGCGCGGGCGCCGCCCTGGGATTTTGAGACAACCCTGTATAATTTCCAATTTACAATATTCATGCTCATAATTACAATATCGTCGGCATGAATACCGGCGCGCCGATCGGGAACGGTCAGCGCGCTTTCTTGAGGAATGTATGCAGTTGAATAGAAACGTGGCGGCGCTGTGCCTGGCCGCTTGCGCCAGCCAGCCTGCCGCCGCCATGGCGGCACCCTTGCGTCACCACCAGACGGCGACGCCATCCGCACCCGAAGTGCGCACGCGCGATTTGCTGCTATTTGGCGCCGGCCTGATCCTGCTGGCTGGCCGGCGCCGTCCCGAACACGAGAAGTGGCAAAACTAGAGCAGCAGTAGCACCGCATACTCGCGGCCCTCGTCGCGCAGGGCGATGCTGTTGCCGCCCTGTGCCACGCCATCGAGCGACAACCCCTCGGGCCGCCCCTGCGCCTGCTCCACCGTGATGGCATAGCTGCTGGCGCCGAAACGGTAATGCAGCTTGAAGCTGTCCCATTCGGCCGGCATGGACGGCGCCAGACGCAGCACGTTCGCTTCGCGCGTCAAGCCGAGCAGGGATTCGACGATCAGGCGGTACAGCCAGCCCGACGATCCCGTGTACCAGCTCCAGCCGCCGCGCCCTACGTGCGGCGCCACGGCATACACGTCGGCCGTCACCACGTACGGTTCCACCTTGTAGCGCGCCACCGCCTGCGCGTCGACGCCATGGCGCACGGGATTGATCATGCGCAGCAATTCCCACGCCTTTTCGCCGTCGCCCATGCGGGCAAACGCCATCGCCGTCCAGATGGCAGCATGCGTGTACTGGCCGCCGTTCTCGCGCACGCCCGGCACATAGCCGCGGATGTAGCCGGGATTGAGGTCGGCCTTGTCGAACGGCGGATCGAGCAGCTGGATCACGCCGGAATCCCGGCGCACGAGGCGCGCATCAACCTGGCGCATGGCGCCGGCGACCCGCTCCTTGTTGGCGGCGCCCGACAGCACGCCCCAGCTTTGCGAAATCGAATCGATCTGGCATTCCTCGTTCGTGTGCGAACCCAATGGCGTGCCGTCGTCGAAATACGCGCGCCGGTACCACTCGCCATCCCAAGCATGTTCCTCGACGTTGGCCGCCAGTTTCACGGCTTCGTCGCGGCAGAACTGGGCGAACGCGGCGTCGCCGCGCAGCATGGCCACCTCGGCGAAACGCTGCAGCACTTCGTACAGGAAGAAGGCCAGCCAGACGCTCTCGCCCTTGCCGTGTTCGCCCACCTTGTCCATGCCGTCGTTCCAGTCGCAGGAACCGATCAGCGGCAAGCCGTGCACGCCCATGCGCAAGCCGTGGCGGATGGCGCGCACGCAGTGCTCGTACAGGTCGGCCGACTCGCCCGAACGCATGGGCAAGTCATAGTAGGAATCCTCTTCCGGCTTGACGGCCCGCCCCTCGATGAAGGGCGCCACTTCCGACAGCACGTTGACGTCGCCCGTGGCGATCACATAGCGGCAGGCGGCCAGCGGCAACCACAGGTAATCGTCGGAGCAGTGCGTGCGCACGCCCCGGTCCGACGGCGGATGCCACCAATGCTGCACATCGCCTTCGACAAACTGGTGCGCCGCACACAGCAGCAAGTGCTTGCGCAGCAATTGCGGCGCCGTGTGGATCATCGCCATCGCGTCCTGCAGCTGGTCGCGGAAACCGTAGGCGCCGCCCGACTGGTAATAGCCGCTGCGCGCCCACAAACGGCAGGCGATGGTCTGGTACATCAGCCAGCCATTGGCAATCACGTCGAGCGACGGCTCGGGCGTTTCGATGCGCACCGCGCCCAGAGTGGTCTCCCAGTGCGCGCGTACCGCGTCGAGCGCCATGCGGGCCGCTTCCTTGCCCGCATGGCGCTGCACCATGGTGCTGGCGTCGGCATTGCGGCGCCCGCCCACGCCGAGCAGGAAGACGATTTCGCGCTCCTGTCCCGGCTGCAGTTCGAACGGCACCTGGATGGCGGCACACTGGTCCAGCCCCGTGCCCGCCTTGCCGGACAGGCGCACGCGGCGCAGCGCCGCCGGCTGCGCCAAGCTGCCGTTGCGGCCGATGAATTCATTACGGTCGCAGGTGATGGAGCGGATGCTGGCGTCCGTATTGAAAAAGCCGACGCGGCCGGAAAACTCCGTGTTGTAGTTATTGCGCGCAAACAGCGCGCCGCTGATCGTATCGACTTCGGTGGCCACATGCATGCCGGACTTGGCGCGCAGGTCGGCCATCACCCATTCCACGTAGCCGGTGACGGACAGACGGCGCGGCACGCCGCTGTCGTTGCGCACCTTGATCACCGAGTATTTGACGGCCGCATCAAGCGCCACATAGGTGCACAACTCGGTGGCGATACCGCCCTCGCTGTGCTCAAAAATGCTGTAGCCGAAACCGTGACGCGTCACGTAGTCGCCGCTGCCGCGCGCGGGCAGGGACGAGGGCGACCAGAACTGGCCGGTCTGCTCGTCGCGCACATAAAACGCTTCGCCCGACAGGTCCGACACGGGGTCGTTCTGCCATGGCGTGAGGCGGAATTCATGCGCGTTCTCGCTCCACGTGTACGCCTGGCCTGCTTCGGACACCACCGTGCCGAACTGCGCATTGGCCAGCACGTTCGACCACGGCGCCGGCGTCTGCTTGCCTTCTGCCGTGGTGATCACGTATTCGCGCCCAACGGGCGTGAAACCGCCGAGGCCATTTTCCAGGATCAGCTCGCGCTGCGGCGCCCGGTGCGGCACGCCGCCATGCTCGCGCGCCGGGTCCTGCAGCAGCGGCGGCATGCGCAGCACGGGGCTCGGCGGACGCTTGACCTGCTCGGCCAGGGTGCCGCGCAAATCGCTGATGATGGCGCGCGCCACCGATTGCAGCAAGATGCGGTCTTCGTTGGCGATCTGCTCGGCCAGGCGCACAAAGATGCCGCCCGGGCGGTCGATCGCCTGCGCATCGATGCCCGAGGCGATCAAGCCCATGATCTGGTCGTGCAGCAGCTGGCGGTAGCCCGACTGCTCTTCGTACCAGATCACCAGGTCGACGATCAATCCTTTCAGGCGCCAATAGGCATGCGCCTGCACCATCTGGCGCGCCAGTTCGATATTGGCCGCGTCGCGTATCTGCAGCAGCACGATGGGCAGGTCGCCGGAAATCGCATACGCCCACAGGCCGGACTGGCCGCGCTGGTTCTTGATCAGGATGCTCGCTTCGGCGCGCAAGGCCGCATTCGGGTAGATCACGGCGTTGGCCAGGCGCGCATACAGCTGCGCGTCCGCTTCGCTGGCGTTCAACTGGCGCAGCACCACCTGGCTGTGCGTCCAGGCCAGTTCGAAGACGCGGTCGGCCAGATGGCGGTCCTGGTATTTGTCGATCAGGTGCAGCGCCGCCTCGCGCTGCTCCACCATGCCGGTGACGCTGTCGACGGTGACGGCCTGGTCGGGTTCGAGCGTGATGACGTAGCGGATGGCCACGATGGGGTCGAGCACGGAGCCGTGGCCGCCACTGAGCGGCCCGTCGTCCTGCAGCGCCTGCGGCAGCTGCGCCGTGTTGCCGCGGCCGATGAAGCGCGCACGGTCCGTCTCGAACGACACTTCGTAGCGCTCGATATCGTGCACCGTCATCACATGCAGCAGCCACGGCATCTGCTCGTCTTTCGAGCGGGGCCGGCGCGTGCATAAAATCGCCTTTTCATGCGCGAGGATTTCCGTCTGCACGAACAGCTTGCTGAATGCGGGATGGGCTGCATCGGCCGCCGCCGGCGCCATCACCACTTCGGCAAAACTGGTGATCTCGATGCGCCGCTGGCGGTTCGAATTATTGCTGATCCGCGTGCGGCGGATTTCGATGTCGTCCTCGGGCGAGACGACGATTTCCGTGTACAGGTCGAGGCCATGGTCGGCACGGCGGAACTCGGCCCGCCCTTCCGAAAAAATCACTTCGTATTTCTTCGGTTCGGCCAGGGTCGGTTGGTACATGGTGGACCAGACTTCACCGTCGTCGAGGTCGCGCAGGTAGCAGAAATTGCCCCAGTTGTCGCGCGTGCTGTCTTCGCGCCAGCGCGTCACGGACAGGTCTTTCCAGCGGCTGTAGCTGCCGCCCGCATTGCTCACCATGACGTGGTAGCGGCCGTTTGACAGCAGCTGCGTTTCGGGCACGGCGCTGTTGGCCTGCGTGAGGATGCGCATCGGCATGGCCTGCTCGGGCGCGCCGCTGCGCAGCACTGCCAGTTCGGCCGTGTTCGAGTAAAACGCGCCGGCCTGCGGCGTGCGTTCCTGCAGCACCAGCAAGGCCGATTGCAGCAGCGGATCGGACTCGAAACGGCGCTGCATCGGCCGGTCGTGCAGCAGGTAGCTGAGGGCCAGAAAGCCCATGCCCTGGTGGTGCACCATGAAGGAGCGGATGACGGCGCTGCCCTGCCCGCGCGGCAGGCGCGCGGTGGTGAAATCGATCGCTTCAAAAAAGCCGTAGCGACCCATGTAGCCGGCCGCCTGCATGCGCTGCAGGTTCTGGCACGACGCTTCCGGCTGCACCATCAGGCCCATCATGCTGGCGTACGGCGCCACCACCAGGTCGTCGGCCAGGCCACGCTTCAGGCCCAGGCCGGGCACGCCAAAGGCGCGGTACTGGTAATTCAGGCTGGCGTCGACCGTGTTGTAGCCGGATTCGGAAATACCCCACGGCACGTCGCGCTGGCGCCCGTAATCGATCTGCGCCTCAATGACGGAATGGTAGGTCTGGTCGAGCAGGGTATTCGGGTAGTTCGGCATCACGAGCAGCGGCATCAGGTACTCGAACATCGAACCGCTCCACGACAGCAGCACGGGCTGGCCGGCCACCATGCACAGCTGGCGGCCCAGGGCGAACCAGTGCTCCTGCGGCAGCTGGCCCTGGGCGATGGCGATGAAGCTGGCCAGACGCACTTCGGAAGCCAATAAATCGTAGTAGCTGGGGTCCAGGCGCCGTTCGCTGACGTTGTAGCCGATGGCCAGCAGCTTGGTCGACGGGTTGTACAGGAAGCCGTATTCGATCTGCGCGAAGTCGCGCGCCTGGCCCGCCGCGTAGGCGATGTCGCGCATATGGCGGCCGGCCTGTTCGCGGCCTTGCGCCAGCAGGGCGGCCAGCTCGGATGGCGTGCCTTCGGACACCTCCAGGTTGGCCAGTTCGCGCAGGGTCGGCATGCGCAGCCAAGCAGGATCGACACCCGCCTGCGCCGCCCACGGCGCCAGTTGCAGCAATTCGGCCAGCGCCGCGCGGCACTGGCGCGCCAGCGCGCCAGTCCACATGGACAGCTCGCCATCCTCGCTGTGCAAGGTCAGCGACAGCAGCGCATCGGCCGCGCCATTCGCGGCGGCGAGATAAGCATGCCATTCGGCCAGGGTGGCGGGCGCGGCGGACGCCTGCAACAGGCTCATGCTCTCGCGCATGGCCTTGCCCTCGCCTTCGGCGGCGATGAATTCCTGCAGCACCTGCGCCGTCGTGCGGATGCCCTGCACCACTTGCGCGCCGATGATGGGAGCGTCGTACAGTTCCACCAGTCCCGGCTGCAAGGTCAGCAGATGGCCGGCCAGGTTGCCGCTGTCGACCGTCGAGATGTACATCGGCTGCAGCGCCTTGAGCGTTTGCGTGTCGTACCAGTTATAGAAATGGCCCTGGAAGCGTTCCAGCTCGCCCATGCTGTGCAGGGTGGCGCGGCTGCGCTCGATCAACTGACCCAGGGTCACATAGCCGAAATCGTAGGCCGTCAGGTTGGCCAGCAGCGCCAGGCCGATATTCGTCGGCGAGGTGCGGTGCGCTACCACGAGGTTCGGGTGTTCCTGCATGTTATCGGGCGGCAGCCAGTGGTCGTCCGGCCCGACGAAGGTATCGAAATACGCCCAGGTCTTGCGCGCCACGCCATGCAGGAAACGTCCCTGCTCGGCCGACAGGCGCGCCACGGCCCGCTCGATGGGGCGGCTGATCCACCAGGCGATGGCGGGCGCGGCCAGCCACAACAGCAGTACCACGGCGGCGGCCGGCAAGGCGGCCGGGCGCCAGTAGAGCAAGGCGCCGAAGGTGGCCAGTGCCAGCGCGGGCGAGCACCACATGGCGCGCCAGCTGTCGGCTTGACTGCCGGAAGAGCTGTGCAGGTTCGAGGCGCGCCAGTCGAGCAAATGCTTGTGCGACACGCCGAGGCGCCACAGGGTGCGCACGATGGCGTCCAGGCTGATCCACGCTTCGTACGGCAGGAAGACGAGGGTCAGCATGGCGTGCGAAAACTGCACGCCGCAGCGCCGCTCGAAGGCGGCCAGATGCTGGCGCCACAGGGTGTCGCGCGGTTTGCGCAGCAGATCGTACAGGGCCGAAAACACGGGCGGCAGGAAGATGATGGCCAGCACGGCCGCGCTCCAGAAGGCCACGTGCGGCAGGAAGCCCCACACCAGCAACAGGGACACGGTGGTGGCCGGCGCCACGACGCTGCGGCGCAGGTTGTCGAACAGCTTCCAGCGCGACAGCATCGACAAAGGATTGCGTTCGCGCTTGCCGGCGCGGCCCGGCACCCGCCCCAGCAGCCAGCCGATCAGCTGCCAGTCGCCGCGGATCCAGCGCTGGCGGCGGCTGACGTCGGCGTCGTAGCGGGCCGGATATTCTTCATACAGCTGCGAGTCGCTGAGCAGGCCGGCGCGCAAATAACAGCCTTCCAGCAAATCGTGGCTGAGGATTTTATTGTCGGGCAGGCGCTGGCCCAGCACGCGCTCGAACATGTCGAGATCGTAGATGCCCTTGCCGATGAACGAGCCTTCATAAAACACGTCCTGGTACAGGTCGGAGACGGTGCGCGTGTACGGGTCGATGCCCGGTTCGCCGCCGCACAACAGCTCGTAGCGCGAGGCATTCGCGCTGGGCAGGGCCACGGCCACGCGCGGCTGCAGGATGCCGTAGCCGGCCACCACGCGCGTGCCGGCCGCGTCGAGCACGGGACGGTTCAGCGGGTGCATCATGGTGGCGATGAATTCGCGCGCCGCGTCGCGCGGCAGCTGCGTATCGGTGTCGAGCGTGATCACGTATTTGATCGTGCGCAGGCCGCGCAACTCGCCTTCCACCAGCGAGAATTTGTCGCGCGCGCCGCCGCGCAAAAACGCGTGCAGGTCGGACAATTTGCCGCGCTTGCGCTCTTGCCCCATCCACGCGTTTTGCTGCGAATTCCACAGGCGCGGACGATGCAGCAGCAGGAACGGCCCCGCATGGCCCAGCTCTTCCGGGTCGGCCGGGTCGCCGTTGTCCTTGAACTCGGCCCCCTCCACGCGGTATTTCTCGTTCAGGCCACGGATGGTCTCCTGCGCCTGGTTCAGCAGGGCTTCGTCGCCGGGCAGGGTTTGCGCCTGCGCGTCGACAAAATCCGTCAGCAGGCAGAAACGCAGGTTCGGGTCGCGGTTGGCGAGATAACGCACTTCCAGCGCCTCGCACAGGGCCGCCACGTTTTCCGCGCTGTAGATCAAGGTCGGCACCACGACGATGCCGCGCGCATCGGACGGAATGCCGGACCGGTAATCCATGCGCGGCAGCGGATGCGGCGACGTCATCAGGGTTGCCAGCCAGTTCACCACGGCCACGGCCAGCTGGCTGCTGCCCAGCAGCGCCAGCGCGCCCAGCGCCGCCAGGGGCCAGCCCTGCACGCCATGGCGCACGGCGCGCTCGAGCAGCAGGGCGCTCGTCGCCAGGGTCAGGAACGCAATGGCGCCCAGATAGCTGGCCAGCGGCGCGGCGCGCGCCGTATGCTGCAGCGCCTCGATGAACGGCAGCCTGGCGCCAGCCTGCTTTTCCAGTACCAGCACGCCGCGCCCGACCAGGTAAAAGCCGATGTGGCCGCGGCGCGCGTCATTGCCATTGCCGTGCGTGTGCGCCAGCTGCACCGCCATCTCGGCCACTTCCACTTCGCTGCGCGCGCTGCGCTTGGCGATGCGTTCGATGGCGTGGCGGTAGCTGTCGCGCGTGGCGAAATCCATCAAGCCATATGTGCCGGCCGGGTCCAGGCGCAGGGTTTGCTCGACCACGCTCATGGTCTCGACGAACTCCTGCCAATCCATGGTGCCGAGAAAACGCAGGCTGCCGATGCTGTTGGCGATCGATACCTGGTCGGCCGCCTGCTGCCCGATCTCGGACTGGATCTGCTGCTCGATGGTGAGGCCCGACTCGGCCAGCTTGTGCGTCAGCCACGACAGCGCCAGGGTCAGCGAGGAACTCTGTCCCTGCAGGCGGCGCGACAATTCGGCCACGAAGGCGCTGGTCATCGGCGGATTCGAACGGGCCATGTCCGCCACGAGCAGGATCAAGCCGCTGGGATTGCGCTCGGCGATCTCCGTCATCTGGTCGGCCCAGGTGTTGGCCAGGTCGCGCTGCATGCGGTCGTCGGCCACGCGCGCGGCAACGCGGCGCAGGTTTTCGATCAGCGCCAGGCGCAGCATGATGGGCACGGCCCACAGTTCGCCCAGGGTCAAGGTAGCCACGTCCTGGTAAGCCTCGACGAAGTGGCAGAGGTTTTCCAGGTCGACCCTGCCATCGCCGTGCGAGATGATTTCCAGCGCGATTTTATACACGCGCGGGCAGCCCGCATCCACGCCGGAACTCAGCCGTGGCAACTCCTTGCTGTAATTCTTCGGCAAGTGGCGCCGCGTGGTGCGGATCTGCTCTTCGATCAGGTAAAAATTATCGAGCAGCCACTCCGAGGCGGGCGTGACCTGGCGCCCGCTTTTGACAGTCGCCGTCAGCTCATTGACGGTGGCCGTGATGAGGGCCGCATTGTCGGCCAGGCGCGCCAACAGGCGGTCGCGGCCATGATGCCTGCCCACCGCATGGCCGGCGGCCACATGCTTGCCGTGGGCCGCCATCTGCATGGCGCTGAATAACTCGGAACGCAGGGGCAAGGCATCGTCGCGCGCGGCGTCGAAGGTGTCCGGTGCAAGGGAATGGTCGCGGAAGATTTCTTTGACTTTGGAAACCTGTTCCTTGATCTGCTGCGTGACAACTGCTGTGTACTCTTTCAACTTTAGCCTCGCTAGGTGCGCGCAGGCAGCCAGCGGCCACCGTCATGCGGGCCCAGTCTGGAAGAACACGATCGGACACTGGCGAAGACGGAAAGCGAAGCGCCGGAGCGTTGCGACGAATCTCAGGGTATAGGGAGATTTTCTGAACTTCATCGTAGGAGGGCGACGCAGGCAAGACCGTGCGCTAGCGTACATACTCCGTGTTTTAGGGACGTTTCAGCAAAGAAATCAGCGTGTTGAATGGCAGAAAAATGCCGGTGGGAAATGAACGGGAAAAAGGCGCGACGCGCACCGTGCCGATGATGGCACGGTGCAATATTTCATGAAAGAAAGTTCAAGCAGTTCAGGCCGCAATCGCCAGCGGATGGCGCGTCGCCTCCGCCATCGCCATGCCGCCGTTGAGTTGCCATGCCGCGCCGTGACCGAGGCGGCGCAGGCAGGCGGCGGCCCGTGCGCTGCGGTTGCCGCTGCGGCAGAAAAACACCAGCGGGCGCTGCGGCTGCTGCAGCCAGGCCGCCACCTGCCCCGCCAAGCGGCTCAGCGGTACGCTGCGCACTTCGCAGCCCTCGAACACGGTGCCGGCGCACGCCGCGTGTTCATACGCTTCGCGCACGTCGATCAGGATGGCGTCGGGATGCTGGCGCAGGAAGGCGGGCAAGGCGGCCGCGTCGAGCTGCAGTTCGGCGGCCGGCACGCTACCGTTCTGCACCGTGCGCACGGTGCCGCAGATGCTGCCGTCGTCGCCGGACGCGCACAGCACGGTGTCTTGCGTCAGCAGCGCCGCGTCCAGCAAAGGGGTCAGCGCCTCGGGCGCCAGGGAGCCGATGAAGGCGAAGCGCTGTTCCAGCAGGTACACATGGGTTTCGCCGCACTCGATGCGGCGCAGCCGCTGCCGGCCCAGCGCCAGCTCGCCATCGATATCGACGCGGCCCACCTGCTCGATAGCGAGTTCCTGCAGCAGCGCCAGACGCGCGGCGCCATGGTCCGCTGGCGCCGTCGTATGCACGATGGCGCGCAAGGCCAGGTGCTGGCAGCGGATGAAAGCGGCCAGACGCGGCACGAGCGCGGCGGCGGGATCGATGACGACGCAACTGGCGCTGGCGGCGTCGCTGAGCAGCCAGGTGCACTGGCCGTCGACGCTCAGCTGGATTATGCCGTCCTGCGGCGATGGCGCCAGCGCCGACGGCAGCAGACAGCTGCTGCGCAGCGCTTCGCCGCAGCGCTCGATGCGCGCGCAGGCGGAAGCGACCGTCGCCGCATCGATCAGGGGACCGAACGACAGCCGGATGGCGGAACTGGCGCGCCATTGCGGCACGTGCATCGCTTCCAGCACATAACTGGGCAGCGCCTTGGCGGCGGAACAGGCGCTGCCCGAGCTGACGCGCACGCGCGCCGCGTCGAACAGGTCCAGCAGCTCTTTCGAGGACAGGCCCGGCACGGAAAAATTGAGCGTCGTCGGCAAGGACAGATCGAACGGCATATTGAACACGATGCCAGGGAAAGCGTGTTCCAGGCTGGCCACCAGCTGCTCGCGGAACGCGGCCAGGTCGGCGTGGCTGCGGAAGGTCTTGCCATCGTCCAGCGCGGCGAGCACGGCGCCCAGCGCGGCGATACCGGCCATGTTTTCCGTGCCAGAACGCAGGCCCGCTTCCTGGCCGCCGCCCATCATCAAGGGCGTAAATGGCGCGCCAGCGCGCACATACAGCATGCCGATGCCCTTGGGCGCATACAGCTTGTGGCCGGAAAACGGCGCGTAGTCGATGCGCGTGGCGGCCAGGTTCAGTTTCAGCTTGCCCAGCGCCTGCACGCAATCGACCATCCAGTAGGCGTCGGCACCGCGTTCCTGCAGCAGCTGGGCGATGGCGGACAAATCGCTGACGACGCCGGTTTCATTATTCGCCGCCATCGTGCACAGCATGGCCGCCTCGCCGATCAGCGCATCGAGCACCTGCAGGTCGTGGCGCCCCTGCGCATCGACGGGCAGCTTGCGCACTTCCAGGTTCAGGCCCAGTAAACGGTTCCAGTGCGCCAGGCTCTCCGGCACGGCCTTGTGCTCGGTCGCGCCATACAGCAGCAGGCTGCCGATGCGCTTGCCCGCGTCGCGCCGTTCGCGCAGCGCGCACAGGGCCGACAGCACGGCCGTCTGGATGCCCTCGGTGGCGCCGCTGTTGAACATCAATCGGCCGTCGCCCACGCCCAGCAAGCCGCTGGCACGCTGGCGCACGCCATCCATCATGGCCTTGGCCTGCAAACCCGTCGCATGTGTGCTGCTGGGGTTGCCATAGCCCTGCTCCATCGCTTGCCGGGCGGCGGCAACGGCGGCGGGCAGCACGCAAGTGGTGGCATTGCTGTCGAGGTAGATGTCTTTCATGATGGCAGTCCGAATATTCTATAAAAAGGGCGCAGTTAAAAAGGCGCAGCGCAGGCGGCTGGGCTATCTCGATAGTCTACCGGCCGGTCCCCGTGAAGATATGCCAAAAGACACTGCAACTACGCTACTATGCAGCATGTTCATGCTATAAAAACCGGAATATTAAAATGAATTCACCAAATGCCTCGCTCGACAAATTCGACTGCGCCATCCTCGCCGCCCTGCAGCAGGACGGCACCTTGTCGATCGCCGCCCTCAGCGAAAAGATCGGCCTGTCCAGCACGCCGTGCTGGAAGCGGGTCAAGCGCCTCGAGGAAGACGGCTATATCGAGAGCCGCGTGGCCATCGTCAACCGGCAAAAAGTGGGTTTGCCCGTGACCGTCTTCGTCAGCGTGCGCACGGGACAGCACGATGAAAAATGGCTGCGCCGCTTCGCCGCCGCCGTCATCGTCTTGCCCGAGGTACAGGAATTTCACCGCATGAGCGGCGACATCGACTACCTGCTGAAAGTCGTCACCACCGACATCAAGGGCTACGACACGTTTTATAAAAAACTCATCAAGGCCGCGCAACTGACGGGCGTGTCGTCCGCCTTTTCCATGGAGCAAATTAAGTGCAGCACGGAATTGCCGCTGGAATTGATCGCCCACGGCTTGCCTGCCTGAGGCGTTTTCCGGCCATGCGGGGCAGATGGGGAAAGTACGTTGCCGCAACGCAACATAAGTAAACAAAAAGCAGCATTCGTGCGGCGGGACGCGCAGCGCGGCCGGTATACTGTCCGCTCGCCTGCCCGCTTTCTGTCTATTGTGCAGGCCATCCTCCAAGGTCTTCCATGTCTCTGCTCCGCCGCCTCTCCATCCAGAAAAAACTCCTGTTCAGCATGGGCTTGTGCCTGCTGCTCTTCATGGCGATCTCGTCTTTCCTCAGCGTGCGCATGAGCAGCGATTACGTGCGCGAGCGCGTCGTCAGCCAGGAATTGCCGGCCCAGGTGGGCGAGATCCGCAACGACGTGCTGCGCCAGATCAGCCAACCCCTGTCGGTGGTGCAAACCATGGCCAACGATGTCTATCTGCAAGACTGGGAAGACGCCGGCTTGCCCGACAGCGGCATCGCCACCTTCCAGCGCTACGCTACCGTGGTCAAGGACAAGAACAAGGCCGCCTCGATCAACTGGGCTTCCGCCAGCACGGGCAAATACTTCACCACGGAAGGCTTGCTGCGCACCCTGGACAAGAACCAGGCCGCCGACCAGTGGTTTTATGGCTTGCTGGCCGGCGACAAGGCCTACACGCTCGATATCGACAAGGCGGACAATTCCAGCGACCTGATGCTCTATCTGAATGCGCGCGGCCAGACGGCGGGCGGAAAGCAGATCGCGGCCGGCCTGGGCTTGTCCATCAATGCGCTGGCCGACACCATCCGCAGCTACAAGATCGGCCAGACGGGCCATGTCTACCTGGCGCGCGCCAATGGCGTGCTGCTGGTGCACCGCGACACGGCCCTGTCCGACGGCAAGCACCTGCTCAAGGATTTACCCGGATTTAGCGATAGCCTGAGCAAGAGCCTGCTGACCGGCAACAAATACGCGTACGCCGTCTACGACGCGCCTGCGGGACGCCAGTTCGTCGCAGCGTCCTTCGTGCCGGAACTCAATCTATATGTGGTGGCCGAAGTGCCGGAAGCGGAAGTGCTGGGCAATGTCACGCGCTCGGCCCTGATCGCCGCCCTGATTGCCGGCCTGGTCGGTGGCGGTATCGCCCTGTGCATCATTTATGTCATCAGCCGCGCCATCGCCGCGCCCGTCGCGCGGGCAGCGGACATGCTCAGTGAAATCGCCAGCGGGAATGGCGACTTGAGCCGCCGCATGCCCGTGGAATCGGAAGACGAGGTCGGCGCGCTGGCCGCTGCCTTCAACCGCTTCGTCGCGTCGCTGAACGTGACGATACGCGAAGTTCGCGACAGTACCGGGGCCATTGCCAGTGCATCGAGCCAGATCGCGTCGGGCAACCTGGACCTGTCTGCCCGCACGGAAGCCCAGGCATCGAGCCTGGAAGAAACAGCGGCGGCCATGGAAGAGCTGACGTCGACGGTGAAACAGAATGCGGACAACGCGCGCCAGGCGAATCAGCTGGTGGTGTCGGCCTCGGGCCACGCCGTCAAGGGCGGCGAAGTGGTCGGCCAAGTCGTGCAGACGATGGGCGCGATTACGGAAAGTTCGCGCAAGATCGCGGATATTATCGGCGTGATCGACGGCATTGCCTTTCAAACCAATATCCTCGCCCTGAACGCTGCCGTCGAGGCGGCCCGCGCGGGCGAACAGGGCCGCGGCTTTGCCGTGGTGGCAACCGAAGTGCGCAACCTGGCGCAACGCTCAGCGGCAGCAGCCCGGGAAATCAAGGACTTGATCGTCGACTCGGGCAGCAAGGTGGAAGCGGGCAGCAAGCTGGTCGACTCGGCCGGCACCACCATGCAGGACATCGTCGTCTCCGTCCAGAGGGTGGCCGACCTGATGGGAGAGATCGCGTCGGCCAGCCAGGAACAAAGCCAGGGCATCGCGCAAGTCAATGCCACGGTCACGCAGATGGATGATGCGACCCAGCAAAATGCAGCGCTGGTGGAAGAAGCGGCGGCGGCGGCCCAATCCCTGCAGGACCAGGCGGGACGCCTGGCGCAGGTGGTCAGCGTTTTCAAGCTGGAAGAAACGGGGCATGCAGCGCAGCAGCAGCAGCAGCAGCAGCAGCCTCGGCAGCCAGCGCACAAGCCCATGCTGCCCACGCCAGCGCGCCCGAAAGCGCCGGCCAGCGATGCGTGGGAAGAGTTTTAAGGAAGTTTGAAAAACGCTTAAATCGCCGGCGCTTTCACGCTGGCGGCTTGTTTAAAGAAATCATAGATGCCGCTCTCGCTCATGCGGCGGGCATTCGCCAGTTCGCCGCCCTTGGTGGCGTACAGCACCTGGTTGTTGTCGCTCGAGACCAGCACGGCGGCGGGGATGCCTTTCTTGAGCGGATTGCCATAGGCTTGCGCCACGTCCAGGTTATGGTCGAAGTTACCCACGTCGACCTTGACGACCTTGAACTGCTGTTGCATCAGCTCGGCGTTCTTGCCTTCCTTCAAGGCCTTGTCGAGCGCGCGGCAATCTTCGCACCAGTTGGCGCCAAAGATCAGCAAGACAGGCACGTGCGCCGCCTTGGCTTCGGCCAGCGCGCGGGTCACGTCGGCCTTGGCGTCGGCCGCCGCGTTGTACGGCAGATGCGGCGTGGCGACCGGGTTGGCCGGTGTGGGGGCGGCGGCAATGGCGGTACCGGCAAGCAGCAGGCTGGCAAAGAATGGGGCGACGAAACGGGAAAGGCGCATGCGGGGCTCCTGAGAGAAATCGTGAAGCCAGCTGAACAGCTGCCAGCGGGCGTGATTATCTAGAATATGCCTGCTTGTAAGAAATATCCACCATTTAATTGCACTGTGCTTATGCGGAAAACATATAAGCACGTATCAGAGCACCACCCAGGAGAAGCCGCTTGAGCATGCCAGATACATTACCCCCAACGCTGTCCGGCGCCGCGCGCATGTTGCGCGACGCCTATCCCGGCGGCATGCCCGATACGGCATATTTCGCCGTGCTGGCCCTGCTGTATGAACACTTTTCCGACCGCAACCTGACCGAGCTGATGGCCGCCGTCACGGGCAAAGATGCGGCGACGATCCTCAATGACATCTATGCCTGCGCCAGCAGCGAGCCGGCGCCGTCCGCCATCGCGGCCGCCAGGAAACTGCTGGCACGGCACGGCTTGCAGGCCGTCTGCGCCGACGATTAGTACCCGCAGGCAGCGAAATGGAACGCATGGGATAATATCGGGCTCACACTGAGCAACGCGGCCCGAACGCGCCCTCCCCATGACGACTTCTTTCCTGGCACGCTGGCTGCCGCAACCGAACAACGGCAGCCGCCGCGAACAATTGCGCGCTTGCGCGGGCGCCATCTGCGGCTTGCTGCTGACGGGCCTGATCTGCCATTTCCTGCTGGCCCCGGACAGCGCCAGCGTCTACCTGATCGCGCCCATGGGCGCCTCGGCGGTGCTGCTGTTCTGCCTGCCGGCCAGCCCGCTGGCGCAACCGTGGTCCGTGGTGGGCGGCAACGTCGTCTCCGGCCTGGTCGGCATGGCCTGCGTCAAATGGCTGGGATCCAGCGTGGGCGTGGCGGCGCTGGCCGCCTGCCTGGCCATCGGCGCCATGTTTGCCCTGCGCTGTTTGCATCCGCCGGGCGGGGCCGTCGCGCTCACCACCGTCGTCGGCGGCGCCAGCGTGCATGCGGCCGGCTTTGAATTCGTCTTCATCACGGTGCTGTTCAATTCCGCCGTGCTGGTCGCGTGCGCCGTGCTGTACAACAACCTGACGGGACGCCGCTACCCGCACGTCCAGCAACTGGTCACGCCGCATCCGCACGATACAAAGGATGACGTGCCCAGCAACCGCCTGGGGTTTTCACCGGATGACCTCGATGCCGTCTTGCGCCAGCACAGTGAAGTGCTCGACATCAGCCGCGACGATTTGCAGGCAATCTTCCTGCAAACGGAAATGCGCGCCTACCAGCGCCGCTTCGGCGTCGTCACCTGCGCCGATATCATGTCGAAGGATGTGCTCAGCGTGGAATTCGGCACGCCGCTCGATGTTGCATGGCGCACCATGCGCGAGCACGATATAGGCGCCCTGCCCGTTGTCAACCGGGCGCGCCGCGTCATCGGCATCATCACGCAGACGGATTTCCTGCGCCATGGCGGCCTCGACGATTACCAGGGCATGCGCCAGCGCCTGCGCGGCTTGCTGCAGCGCAGCGGCCTGTCCCACAGCGACAAGCCGGAAGCGGTGGGACAGCTGATGACGCCGTCGCCGCACACGGCCCGCCTCGGCACGCCCATCATCGACCTCGTGCCCCTGATGGCCGACGCTGGCTACCACCATATCCCCATCCTCGACGAGGAAGAACGCCTGGCCGGCATCATCAGCCAGTCCGACCTGATGGCCGCCCTGTACGAAAGCCGCTTTGCCGAGGCCGCCGCATGACGCCATTCCGGGCACTGCTGAGCGGCCCCGACGGCGGCCCGGCGGGCACGCCCGTTAGTGCGCATTTTTTCGGCACGCAACTGACCATCGATGCGCCCGGCCATGATGTCGACGTGGCGCAGCTGGTCGTCAGCGTGGGCGGTGTCGACGGACCGGAACTGTTCCTGAACTGGCTCGACGAACAAGGACGGCAAGCCTCGCTCAAGCCGCTGACAGCGGACGACATCGCCATCGTGTTAAAAGAAGCGCCGGCCGCGCTGCAGCCGCAACTGCAGCACCTGTGGAGCGAGCGCCAGCGCAACCGGCGGCAAGTGTCGGGCTGGCTGGCCGGCTTGACGGGCGCGGCCGTCGTCGCTGCAGCCCTGCTGTGGTGGCAAGGCGGCCATGCCGTCGGCGCGCTGGCGGGATGGATTCCCCTGTCGACGGAAAAGCAGCTGGGCGAACTGGCCCTGGCGCAAGTGCGCGCGCAGGGCGGCATCGTCGAGAACGGCGTGGCGCAGCAGACGGTGCAGGACATCGGCCGCACGCTGACGGCCGGTTCGCGCTACCAGTACCGCTGGCTGGTCAAGCAGGATGACACGGTCAACGCGTTTGCCATGCCCGGCGGCATCATCGTCGTGCATACGGGCTTGCTGCGCCAGGCGGGGGACCCGGGCGAACTGGCCGGCGTGCTCGCGCATGAAGTGCAGCACGTGGAACAGCGCCATTCGTTGCGGCAGATGATCAGCAGCCTGGGCTGGGGCGCCCTGGTGGGCCTGACCATCGGCGACATCAGCGCCGTGGCCGCCATGCTGGCACACCAGGCCGGCACCCTGTATTTCAGCCGCGACATGGAGGAAGAAGCGGACCGGCTCGGTTTGCTGGCCTTGCAGCGCGCGCAGATCCGTCCCGACGGCATGCTGCGTTTTTTCCAGAGGCTCGATGGCAAGGACCAGGCCAAGGTGCCGGACTGGATTTCCTCGCACCCGCAAACGGCGGCGCGCGCGCAGCAGATCGAAAGCCTGATCGCCGCCATGCCCTGCCCTGCCTGCCGTCCCTTGACCAGCAGCCACTGGCCAGCCATGAAAGCGGCCCTGCCGCCTACGGCAAAATAGCAACATTCCTTTCCGCACAATTTATCCAAACGCACTGGGCAATGGCGTATGCTTACGCCCCGGCTGTTCCTTCTTGAACGGCCACCCCCGACCTCGCTACGCCTCCGTTCATTCCCTCCTTACAAAGGATCTCGCGCATGAAGCATCGTTTTGCCGCCGGCACCCTCGGCACCCTGGCCATCTCCCTGTTGTTCGCCTACGCGCCCATGGCGCAAGCGGCCCAGCCCGCGGCCAAAGCGGCCGTCGCGCCGGCCGTCAGCGCGCCAAAAGCCAAGCAGCAGCTGCAAGTGCTGGCCGACCAGTACTACGATGCGTTGGCCCGTTTCGAGCCGATCAATGCCACCGAGAGCGGCGACAACCGTTTTGACGACCAGCTTGGTTCAGCCATCGTGCCCGCCGCGCGCGCAAAGCAGTTCGCCCTGTACCGCCAGTACCAGAAGACCCTGCGCGGTATTGCCCGCGCGCAGCTGTCGCACCAGGACCAGATCAACTACGATATCCTCGACTATGAACTGGCCACGGCACTGAGCTTCGAGCGCTTCCCCGAATATCTGCTGCCTTTGAACCAGATGGACAGCATGCCCGTCACCCTGGCCAATTATGCGGGCGGCGAGGCATCGCAACCTTTGACCACGGTCAAGGAGTATGACGCTTACCTGAGCCGTATCGGCCAGTTGCCGGGCTGGATAGACCAGGCCATCGCCAACATGAAAGTCGGCATGCAAAAGGGCATCGTGCTGCCGAAGGCGCTGACGGAATCGGCCCTGCCGCAATTCAAGAAGCTCGTCAGCGCCACGCCGCAGGACAGCGTGTATTACACGCCCATCAAGAACTTGCCGGCCAGCTTTTCCGCCGCCGACAGGGAACGCCTGACGCAAACCTACACCGTCATCATCAAGGCCAAGCTGATGCCTGCGCTGCAGCGCCTGGCCACCTTCATGGAACGCGATTACCTGCCGGCCGGCCGCACGAGCAGCGGCTGGAGCGCCCTGCCCGATGGCGCGGCCTGGTACCAGGCGCGCGTGGCCAGCAGCACCACGACGGATTTGAAACCGGAGCAGATCCACGCCATCGGCTTGAAGGAAGTGGCGCGCATCCAGGAACAATACGCGATCGTCGGTCCGAAGATGGGCTACAACGGCCCGGCCGCCGGCTTGCCCGTGTGGGTATCGGAACAGGCGAAATACCGCCCGTTCAAGACGGAGCAGGAAGTGCTCGACGTCTACCGCAAGCTGAACGTGCTGCTGGACAGCAAATTGCCCGCCCTGTTCACCCTGGTGCCTAAGGCACCGCTGGACTTGCGCCTGGAACCTGAACTGAGCCGCGATACGGCCGCCGATCACTACACGGCCCCGGCCGCCGACGGTTCGCGCCCGGGCGTGTTCTGGTCCGTCGTCACGGATCCGAAACTGTATGGCGACACGGGCATGACCACCCTGTTCCTGCACGAAGGCAAACCGGGCCACCATTTCCACCTGGCGCTGGTGCAAGAGATGGACTTGCCGAACTTCCGCCGCTTCGGCGGCAACAATGCCTTCACGGAAGGCTGGGCCCTGTATGCGGAAACCCTGGGCAAGGAAATGGGCCTGTTCGACGATCCTGCCCAGTACTTCGGCCATTTGAACGACGAGATGCTGCGCGCCGTGCGCCTGGTGGTCGACACGGGCTTGCACACCAAGGACTGGACGCGCGAGCAGACGATCAAGTACATGCGCGACACCCTCGGCTATGACGCGGTGGCGAGGAGCGAAACGGAACGCTACATGGCCTGGCCTGGCCAGGCGCTGGGCTACAAGATCGGTTCGCTGAAAATCGTCGAACTGCGCCAGCGTGCCCAGCAGGCGTTGGGTGACAAGTTCAGCCTGCCGAAGTTCCACGAAGTGGTGCTCGGCGACGGCACCCTGCCCCTGAAACTGCTCGAAGCCAAGGTCGACCGGTGGATCGCGCAGCAAAAGTAAGCTAGCCCACTCTTGCGAGAACGGCAGCGCCAGTTGGGGCTGCCGTTTTTTTTCGTGCCGATATTTGATCTGGCACAGATCCAGCGTATGTCGCGCACGCCCGCCGGAACGCGTACCAGACAATGCTGCCTAATTCCCATACACAGAAGGGAGGCAGCATGCAAAGCGAAGACAGGAACGACGCCGCCACGGCTGGCCCGCCCGCATGGCAAACATCAGCGGAGATGCCCTATCACGGGCATGACGCCATTCTTCACTACACCAGTGCGCGCGGCCAGGCCGATGGCCGGCCGCAGCGGCACATTCCCGACGATACCGCACGCGGCAAGCCTGCCATGATCACGGCGCTTGGCTGGCTCAGCATCGGCCTGGGACTGGCCCAGCTGGTGGCGCCGCGCGGCCTGGCGCGCGCCAGCGGCTTGCGCGGCGTCTCGTCTTTCTGGATACGCGCCATCGGCCTGCGCGAAATGGCGTGCGGCGTGGCCTTGCTGCGCGGCGAAACCGCTCCGGCCTGGCGCTGGTCGCGCATCGCCGGCGACGCCATGGACCTGTCGCTGCTGGGCGTGGCCATGGCCAGCCGGCGCCATGCGCGCACGCGCCTGGCGGCGACGGCGGCCGTGGTGGCAGGCGTGACGGCCATCGACTACATCGCCAGCGCCCAACTGGCGCCGCGCAAGCTGAGCGAATTACCCGCGCCCGGCGAAGAGGGATTGGCGCTGCAAAAGAGCGTCATCGTCAACCGTTCCGCCGACGATTGCTACCGCGCCTGGCGCGACCTGGAAAACCTGCCCCGCTTCATGCCGGGCCTGCAGTCGGTGCAGGTGATCGATGCGCGCCGCTCGCGCTGGCACAGCGTCGAGGGCGAGTGGATAGGCGAACTGACGCAAGAGCGTCCGGGTCAGGGCTTGCGCTGGCGCGCGGCACAGAACCATGCCGAAACGGGAGCGCTGGAACTGTCGCCCGCTCCCGGCGGGCGCGGCACCGTGGTCACCATGCAACTGCACATGCAGCCGCCGGCCGGCAAGGTGGGCGCGGCCGTGGCGGGCCTGTTCAGCCAGGCGCCCGCCTACCAGATCGAAACCACCTTGCGCCGCTTCAAGCAGTGGATGGAAACGGGCGAGGTCAGCACCACAGAGGGCCAGCCGTCGGGCAAGCGCAGCTTCAAGACGCGCTTGCTGCACAAGGCTGGCGGCACGGTCGCTGCCCCTCGACCGCAAGCAAACGGAGGTGTGTCATGAAAGCCAATTGCTGGCACGGCAAGCGCGACGTGCGGATCGAACAAGTACCCGATCCCGTCATCCTCAATCCCGGAGACGCCATCATCAAGGTCAGTTCCACGGCCATCTGCGGTTCCGATTTGCACCTCTACAATGGCGTCGTGCCCACCATGGAACAAGGCGACATCCTCGGCCATGAATTCATGGGCGAGGTGGTGGAGGTGGGCTCCGCGGTGCGCAAACTCAAGGTGGGAGAACGGGTGGTCGTGCCGTTTCCCATCGCCTGCGGACGCTGCTTCTTTTGCGAACAACAGCTGTACTCGGTGTGCGAGAACTCCAATCCCAACGCCTACATGGCGGAAAAGATGTGGGGCCACTCGGGGGCGGGCATCTTTGGCTATTCCCACCTGACGGGCGGTTACGCGGGCGGCCAGGCGGAATACGTGCGCGTGCCGTTTGCCGACGTCGGCCCCATCCAGGTGCCGGACGAGCTCAAGGATGAACAGGTACTGTTCCTCTCGGACATACTGCCGACCGGCTACATGGCGGCCGAAGCCTGCGCCATCACGCCGGGCCAAGTGGTGGCCGTGTGGGGTTGCGGCCCCGTGGGGCAGTTCGCCATCCAGAGCGCCTTCCTGCTCGGCGCCGAGCGCGTCATCGCCATCGACCATTACCCGGAACGCCTGCGCATGGCACGCGAACTGTCCGGCGCCGAAACCCTGCATTTCGATGCGGTGGACGTGCCCGACGCCCTGCGGGAAATGACGGGAGGACGGGGACCCGATGCCTGCATCGATGCCGTCGGCATGGAAGCGCACGGTTCCGGCGTCAGCTATATCTACGACCGCCTCAAGCAGACGATGAAACTGGAATCGGACCGCCCCACAGCCCTGCGCGAAGCACTGATGGCGTGCCGCAACGGCGGCGTCGTCTCGGTGCCGGGCGCGTATGGCGGCTTCAGCGACAAGATCCCGTTTGGCTCCATCATGAACCGTTCATTGACCATCAAGACGGGGCAAACCCACGTGCAGCGCTACATGCAGCCGCTGCTGGAACGGATACAACGGGGCGAGCTCGATCCCGGTGCCATCATTTCCCATCACTTGAGCCTGGACGAAGCACCGCACGGCTACGAGATCTTCCAGAAGAAGCAGGAGCAATGCATCAAGGTCGTATTGCATCCCGGCCCCTGACCGGTCCCGGCAGGCATGCTGGCAGACGGCGTGGGCGGGTCAGACAAGCAATGCGCTGACCTCAGACGAGCAGCGCGGCACTCATCGAGCGTACTTCCTCGTCCGATTCGGCCAGGATGCTTTGCAGGGTCTCGTTGTCGATAATGAAATCGATGACGGAATCGGAGGGCGTGAGCATTTCCACGTACGTCACCTGCAAGGGCGAGGGCACGGGCGACAGTTGCTTGGCCAACAACAAGGTGTCGAGCAGGGAGTCGGGCGGAATGGACAGCAAGCCATCGCGCAAGCCTTCGATGGCTTCGCTCACGGCCCGCGGAATCAGCAGCTTCTTCATGACTTCGCGGGAAATAATTTCTTCGGCGGACTCCATCCAGTGATCGGCATCGTCGTCGAGCAGGCCGGGAAATTCATCGGCACGCGACAACAGGTAAAAACCGCCCACCTCATGCACGATGCCGGCGAACAGCGCCGTATCGGCATCGACGTTCGTCACGCGGCGGGCCAGCACGTGCGCCAGCGCCGCCACGTGGGCAGTGTGCTCCCACAGCTGGGTCGCCTTCTGGCGCAGCACGGGGTCGATGATCTTGCTGCCGAACTGGCGCACCACCATGGCCGCCACCAGCGCGTACAGATTGCGGTAGCCCATGCGCATGACGGCGGCGCGCACGCTGGTCACGGGCGCCGCATCGCCGCGGCTGTACACGGCCGAATTGGCCAGCGCGACCGTGCGCGCCGCCAGCAAGGGCTCGGCCAGTACCAGCTTGATCGCATGGTCGATATGGCAGTCCGGTTCAGCCAGGGCCAATTGCAATTGCAGTGCTGAATTAACGCTCGTGGGAAACGTTAATTCTCCGCGCACCGCTTGGGAAACAATTAAACCGAAAGCCTGTAGTTTATTCATCATACGATCAATCCGCCTCAGATATTATTCTGGCCAACAATTTCATGTACCTGAAATTGAATGCCAGGCCCGGCCTTTAGAATACAGATGGCATGTCATTCGCTTGTAATGAAGAATCCGGTAATGCCAGCGCCTGCAATAGCGATTCATCGCCGATGACAAACAACTTCGGCTGCTGTAATACCTGCAGCAGAAATGGCTGGCCTTCACGCAGCCGCCGGCGATAATCCGCCAGCGTATATAGGTTGGGATTGATTTTACGCCGTAAGGTTCGCTCGGCCGGGGCCAATCCCGTCAACAGATCGCCATAATTGGCTTCTTCGCCCACCAGCAGCAAATCGATGGCGCTGCCGGGCAGGTCCTGCCCCTTCGCCGCGGCGCCCGACACAAATGCCAGGTGCAGCTGGGCACGCAAGGGCGCCAGGGTCATGCTGAGCACACCGACGATGCCGAAGGTTTTTTGCACCAGTCCGCTCAACTCCGGATACACGAGACTTTCCTTGTTAGGCCAGAAGCGCCGCACGTTGCCGATCCGCTCCGATATGATCAGGCCGGACTCATGCAGACGGCGCAGCTCCCGCTGTGCCGACGCGCTCCCCATGCCCGTCAAGCGCATGATCTCGTTCAAGTGAAAGCCTTCATTCACGCGGACAAAGAGCAAACCCAGCAGTTTTTGCTGGGCGGGAGTAAACAGGGCTTGGGCAATCATGCGCCAAATCTTAGCATGAATGAACTGAAAACTGGCGTGGCGCAGGCAACGGGGCGTGACGCCACAACAACGCCGTGATGCGTCATCACCAGCAGTTGGGCGAGCCCATGGGCAGCAAAGCGGGATGACGCAACAGCAGTAGCCAAGAGCCGTCAACGGCAAGCAGCCATTCTTGTAAGCGCTCACTTCAAATTCGTCGGCGCCACGTCTACCATCCTGCCTCGCACCTGCACGAGTCTGGCGTCAACCGCGTTACACGGTTTTAGTCCATCAATTCAAACATGCTCGACGTAATTTAGCTCGGCCGCATTAAGCTATCAGCGTATCAGAATGCATGCCTGCATAAGAATCTTGTTCGTCATCTTGGCCGGTAATAAAGAGCATGACTTTTAATGCGTGCGTTGACCTTCCATTTTACGCTTGCCATTTATATAGGCTGCGAAATACAAATGAATGGGTGCGAACAAGCGACAACCGAAAATCGTGTTCCTCAGTGAGCGATATAAATGATGTGCTGCCGTGGCGATATGCATGCCAATCGAATAGACAAATGGAATGGGCTGCCATCATTTACCGCCTGCCACGCTATCTTTTCGCGCATGGCAATGCGGACAGGCATAAAAAACGGCACCCGAAGGTGCCGTTCTTGTCAGCTAGCAGCGGTCAGCTAGCAACGCAGATTACGCTTCGTCGCCGTGGTGTTACTGGGTCTCGATTTTCTAGCAGATCTTCGGTGGCGGCACCGGCCAGCGTGGTTTTATCGGCCAGCAGCAGCGCTTGACGCTCTTCCACTTCCCACGCTTCTTTCTCTTTGCGTGCATCGTGGAAGGCCGCGCAACGGGCATAAAAAAACGGCACCCGAAGGTGCCGTTCTTGTCAGCTAGCAGCGCAGATTACGCTTCGTCGCCGTGGTGTTGCTGGGTCTCGATTTTCTAGCAGATCTTCGGTGGCTGCACCGGCCAGCGTGGTTTTATCGGCCAGCAGCAGCGCTTGACGCTCTTCCACTTCCCACGCTTCTTTCTCTTTGCGTGCATCGTGGAAGGCCGCGCAACGGGCATAAAAAAACGGCACCCGAAGGTGCCGTTCTTGTCAGCTAGCAGCGCAGATTACGCTTCGTCGCCGTGGTGTTGCTGGGTCTCGATTTTCTAGCAGATCTTCGGTGGCTGCACCGGCCAGCGTGGTTTTATCGGCCAGCAGCAGCGCTTGACGCTCTTCCACTTCCCACGCTTCTTTCTCTTTGCGTGCATCGTGGAAGGCCGCGCAACGGGCATAAAAAAACGGCACCCGAAGATGCCGTTCTTGTCAGCTAGCAGCGCAGATTACGCTTCGTCGCCGTGGTGTTGCTGGGTCTCAATATCCTGCAGCGCTTCGGCAGCTTCGCCAGCCATCGAGGCTTTCTCGGCCAGCAGCAGTGCTTGACGCTCTTCCACTTCCCACGCTTCTTTCTCTTTGCGTGCGCGGTGGAAGGCCAGGCCCGTACCGCCAGGAATCAGACGGCCGACGATGACGTTCTCTTTCAGACCGCGCAGACCATCGCGCTTGCCCATGATCGCCGCTTCGGTCAGCACGCGGGTGGTTTCCTGGAACGATGCGGCCGAGATGAACGAATCGGTCGACAGCGATGCCTTGGTAATACCCAACAAGACGTTTTCGTAGGTCGCTGGAATCTTGTTCTCAACGGCCATGCGATCGTTCTCGTCCAGCAGTTCCGAACGCTCTACCTGCTCGCCAACGATGTAGTTGGTGTCGCCGGCATTGACGATCTGTACGCGGCGCAGCATCTGACGCACGATCACTTCGATGTGCTTGTCATTGATCTTCACGCCTTGCAGACGGTACACGTCCTGCACTTCGTCAACGATGTAACGTGCCAGCGCTTCGATACCCAGCAGACGCAGGATGTCTTGCGGATCGGCCGGGCCGTCCACGATCATCTCGCCCTTGTTCACGACTTGGCCGTCATGCACCAGCACTTGTTTGTCCTTGGTGATCAAGAACTCATGCTTGTTGCCGTCCATGTCCGTGATTTCCAGACGCTGCTTGCCCTTGGTTTCTTTACCGAACGCAACCGTACCCGTGACTTCCGCCAGCATACCGGCATCTTTCGGCGAGCGCGCTTCGAACAGTTCCGCAACGCGTGGCAGACCACCGGTAATATCGCGCGTTTTTTGCGATTCGGTAGGAATACGTGCCAGCACCTCACCCACCGATACCTGTTGACCGTCCTTGACCATGATCAGCGCGCCGACCTGGAAGCCGATCGCCACCGAGTGTTCGGTGCCGGCGATCTTGACTTCTTCGTTCGCGTCGTTGATCAGCTTGACTTGCGGACGCAGGGTCTTGGTCAGCGAACCGCGACGTTTCGCATCGATCGCCACCAGGGTGGACAGACCGGTCACTTCGTCGACCTGACGGGCGACGGTGACGCCTTCTTCGACGTTCTCGAAACGCACTTGACCGGCGTATTCGGTAATGATCGGACGGGTCAGCGGATCCCACGTTGCCAGGGCCGTACCGGCCTTGATGACCATGCCGTCCTTGACGATCAGGGTCGCACCGTACGGTACTTTATGACGCTCACGCTCACGGCCGTGGTCGTCGGTAATCAGCACTTCACCGGAACGGGAAATGACGATTTGCGCGCCCTTGCCGTTCGTCACGTAACGCATGGTTGCCGTGAAGCGGATGGTACCGTTCGACTTGGCTTCCACCGACGATGCCACTGCCGCACGCGATGCCGCACCACCAATGTGGAACGTACGCATGGTCAGCTGGGTACCAGGTTCACCAATCGACTGCGCTGCCACCACACCGACGGCTTCGCCGGCGTTGACCAGCATGCCGCGGCCCAGGTCGCGGCCATAGCACTTGGCGCACAGGCCGAAGCGCGTGTCGCAAGTCAGTGGCGTGCGGACCTTGACTTCATCGATGGACAGACGCTCGATCTCTTCGACCATGTCTTCGTCCATCAGGGTGCCGGCTTCGTACAGCGTTTCCTGGGTTTCAGGATTGACGACGTCATGCACCACCACGCGGCCGAGGATACGGTCACGCAACGGTTCGATGACTTCACCACCTTCGACCAGTGCCTTCATGACGGCACCGTTCATGGTGCCGCAATCGTCCTCGATCACCACCAAGTCTTGCGTCACGTCCACCAGACGACGCGTCAGGTAACCGGAGTTCGCCGTTTTCAGCGCCGTATCGGCCAGACCTTTACGCGCACCGTGGGTCGAAATGAAGTACTGCAAAACGTTCAGACCTTCGCGGAAGTTCGCGGTAATCGGCGTTTCGATAATCGAGCCATCCGGTTTGGCCATCAGACCACGCATACCGGCCAACTGGCGAATCTGGGCTGCGGAACCGCGCGCGCCGGAGTCGGCCATCATGTAAATGGCGTTGAACGATTCTTGCGTCGACTTGGTGCCGTCGCGGCGGATCACGTCTTCGACTTTGAGCTGGTCCATCATGGCCTTGCCGACTTCATCCGAGGTTTTGCCCCAGATATCGACGACCTTGTTGTAACGCTCGCCGGCGGTCACGAGACCCGAGGCGTATTGCTGTTCGATCTGCTTGACTTCCGATTCGGCCGTCGCGATCAAAGTGACTTTTTGAGGCGGTACCAGCATGTCGTCGACGCAGATCGAGATACCGGCGCGTGTCGCCAGGCGGAAACCCGATTGCATCAGTTTGTCTGCGAACACCACGGTGGCGCGCAGGCCGCACTTGCGGAACGACGTGTTGATCAGCTTGGAAATTTCTTTCTTTTTCAGCGCGCGGTTCAAGACGGAGAACGGCAGGCCTTTCGGCAGAATTTCCGACAGGATCGCACGGCCGATCGTCGTTTCGTAGCGGGTAACCGTTTTCTCGAATTCGCCCGTTTCGGCGTTTTTCGGGTATTCGGTAATACGCACGGTGACGCGGGTCGTCAGTTCGACTTCCTTGTTGTCGTAGGCGCGGATCACTTCCGACACGTCAGGGAACATCATCCCTTCGTTCTTCGCATTGATCGCTTCGCGGGTCGCGTAGTACAGACCCAGCACGATATCCTGGGAAGGAACGATCGACGGTTCGCCGTTCGATGGGAACAGGATGTTGTTCGATGCCAGCATCAGGGTGCGTGCTTCCATCTGCGCTTCGATCGACAGAGGAACGTGGACCGCCATTTGGTCACCGTCAAAGTCGGCGTTGAATGCGGCGCAGACGAGCGGGTGCAGCTGGATGGCCTTGCCTTCAATCAGGACTGGCTCGAACGCCTGGATACCCAGACGGTGCAAGGTTGGTGCGCGGTTCAACATGATCGGATGTTCGCGGATCACGTCTTCCAGGATGTCCCATACGACCGGTTCCTGGATCTCGACCAGCTTTTTCGCTGCCTTGATCGTGGTCGCCAGACCCATCAGTTCCAGTTTATTGAAAATGAATGGCTTGAACAGTTCCAGCGCCATCAGTTTCGGCAAGCCGCACTGATGCAGTTTCAATTGCGGGCCCACGACGATGACCGAACGACCGGAGTAATCGACGCGTTTGCCCAGCAAGTTTTGACGGAAACGGCCGCCCTTGCCCTTGATCATCTCGGCCAAGGACTTCAGCGGACGCTTGTTGGCGCCGGTCATCGCTTTGCCGCGACGGCCGTTGTCCAGCAGCGAATCGACCGCTTCTTGCAGCATGCGCTTTTCGTTACGCGTGATGATCTCTGGAGCGCGCAGCTCCATCAGGCGTTTCAGGCGGTTGTTACGGTTGATGACGCGGCGATACAGATCGTTCAGATCCGAAGTCGCGAAACGGCCACCGTCCAGCGGTACCAGCGGACGCAATTCCGGCGGCAGCACTGGCAGCACTTCCATGATCATCCAGTCAGGCTTGATGCCCGAACGTTGGAACGCTTCCAGCACTTTCAGGCGCTTCGCGTATTTCTTGATCTTGGCTTCGGATTTCGATTCCTTCAGTTCCACGCGCAGGGTTTCGGCATCGCGGTGGATGTCGATCGAGCGCAGCAGTTCACGGATACCTTCGGCGCCCATGAAGGCGGTGAAGTCGTCGCCGTACTCTTCGTACTTGGCGGCGTAGTCGTCTTCCGACATGATCTGGCACTTTTTCAGCGGAGTCATGCCTGGATCGGTCACGACGTATGCTTCAAAGTACAGCACGCGTTCGATGTCCCGCAGGGTCATGTCCAGGACCATGCCCAGACGCGACGGCAGCGACTTCAGGAACCAGATGTGCGCGGTCGGCGAGGCCAGCTCGATGTGGCCCATGCGCTCGCGGCGCACTTTGGCCAAGGTGACTTCGACGCCGCACTTTTCGCAGATCACACCGCGGTGTTTCAGGCGCTTGTACTTGCCGCACAGGCATTCGTAATCCTTGATCGGGCCAAAGATCTTGGCGCAGAACAGGCCGTCGCGCTCAGGCTTGAAGGTACGGTAGTTGATGGTTTCCGGCTTCTTGACTTCGCCGTAGGACCACGAACGGATTTTCTCAGGCGAAGCGAGACCGATCTTGATTGCATCGAAGGTCTCGTTGGTCTGTACTTGCTTGAATAGATCGAGCAGTGCTTTCATGTATCACTCCAGAGGTGATTAAATTTCTATATTCCTGAGACTACATTGCCCGGCGTGGTTTCCCAGCCGGGCTTTGTGTTTCCCAAACCAAATGACAGGGTGCTGTCGTTTAGTTGCGTTCGAGGTCGATATCGATACCCAGCGAACGGATTTCCTTGACCAGCACGTTGAACGATTCCGGCATGCCGGCGTCGATCACGTGGTCGCCCTTGACGAGGTTCTCGTACACTTTGGTACGGCCATTCACGTCATCGGACTTGACCGTCAACATCTCTTGCAAGACATACGACGCGCCATACGCTTCCAGTGCCCAGACTTCCATCTCACCGAAACGCTGACCACCGAACTGGGCTTTACCGCCCAGCGGCTGTTGCGTCACCAGCGAGTAAGGACCGGTCGAACGCGCATGCATCTTGTCATCGACCAAGTGATGCAGTTTCAGCATGTGCATGACGCCGACAGTGACCTTGCGCTCGAACGCTTCACCGGTGCGACCGTCATACATGGTCACCTGGTTTTTCGAAGCGGTCATGCCCAGGTTCTTGGCGATGTCGTCCGGATACGCCAGGTCCAGCATGCGGCGGATCTCTTCTTCATTGGCGCCGTCGAACACTGGCGTGGCGAATGGAACACCTTTTTTCAGGTTTTCCGCCAGCTTCATGATCTCTTCATCGTCGAAGTCGTTCAGGTCTTCCGCACGGCCGTTGTCGTTGTAGATCGTCGTCAGGTACTTGCGCACTTGCTCGACCTTGGTTTGCGCCTTCAGCATTTCGCCGATGCGGATACCCAGACCCTTGGCAGCCCAGCCCAAGTGCGTCTCGAGAATCTGACCAACGTTCATCCGCGAAGGAACGCCCAGCGGGTTCAGCACAACGTCGGCTGGCGTGCCGTCGGCCATGTATGGCATGTCTTCCACAGGAACAATACGGGAAACCACACCCTTGTTACCGTGGCGACCTGCCATCTTGTCGCCCGACTGCAGGCGGCGTTTCACGGCCAGGTAGACCTTGACCATTTTTTGCACGCCTGGTTGCAGCTCATCGCCTTGCGTCAGTTTCTTGCGCTTCTCTTCGAAGGCCAGATCGAACTGGTGACGCTTCTCGTTGATCGACTCCTTGATCGCTTCCAGCGCTACCGCGGCATCGTCGTCCGCAGGGCGGATGTCGAACCAGTGGTATTTGTCCAGATCGGCCAGGTATTCCTTGGTGATCTTGGCGCCTTTGGCCAGCTTTTTCGGGCCGCCGTTGACAACTTTGCCGATCAGCATTTTTTCCAGACGCTGGAAGGCATCGCCTTCAACGATACGCATCTGGTCGTTCAAGTCCAGACGGAAGCGTTTCAGTTCGTCATCGATAATTTGCTGGGCACGCTTGTCGCGCACAATGCCTTCACGGGTGAAGACTTGCACGTCGATCACGGTACCGATCATGCCCGAAGGCACGCGCAGCGACGTATCTTTCACGTCCGAGGCTTTTTCGCCGAAAATCGCGCGCAGCAGCTTCTCTTCCGGGGTCAGCTGGGTTTCGCCTTTTGGCGTCACTTTACCAACCAGGGTGTCGCCCGCTTGGACTTCTGCACCGATGTAGACGATACCGGACTCATCCAGACGTGCCAGCTGATTTTCAGCCAGGTTCGAGATGTCGCGCGTAATTTCTTCCGCGCCCAGTTTCGTGTCACGGGCCACCACCGACAACTCTTCGATGTGAATCGAGGTGTAGCGGTCGTCCTTGACGACGTTTTCCGAGATCAGGATCGAATCTTCGAAGTTCAGACCATTCCATGGCATGAAGGCCACGGTCATGTTCTGGCCCAGCGCCAATTCACCCAGGTCGGTCGATGCGCCGTCGGCGATCACGTCGCGCTTGGCAACACGGTCGCCCACTTGCACGATAGGACGCTGGTTGATGTTGGTGTTCTGGTTCGAACGGGTGTACTTGATCAGGTTGTAGATGTCGACGCCCACTTCACCAGCTTGCGCTTCGTCATCATTGACGCGAATCACGACACGGCCCGCATCGATGTAATCGACGATACCGCCACGCAGCGCTTGCACGGTGGTGCCCGAGTCGACCGCAACGGTGCGTTCGATACCGGTACCGACCAGCGCTTTTTCCGGACGCAAGCAAGGCACGGCCTGGCGTTGCATGTTGGCGCCCATCAATGCACGGTTTGCATCATCGTGTTCGAGGAACGGAATCAGCGAGGCAGCGACGGAAACGATCTGGCCTGGCGCCACGTCCATGTACTGGATGCGCTCCGGGGAGACCAGGATGGTTTCGCCGGCTTCACGGGCCGAGACCAGTTCATCGGACAACATGCCGGCGTCGTTGATGGTCGCATTCGCCTGAGCGATGATGTAGCGGCCTTCTTCGATGGCGGACAGGTAGTCGATCTGATCGGTAATCTTGGAGCCTTCGACCTTGCGGTACGGGGTTTCCAGGAAGCCGTATTCATTCAGGCGGGCGTACAGAGCCAGCGAGTTGATCAGACCAATGTTCGGACCTTCCGGTGTCTCGATCGGGCAGACGCGGCCGTAGTGGGTCGGATGCACGTCGCGCACTTCAAAGCCGGCGCGTTCGCGTGTCAGACCGCCGGGTCCCAGAGCCGATACGCGGCGCTTGTGGGTAATTTCCGACAGAGGATTGGTTTGGTCCATAAACTGCGACAGCTGGGACGAACCGAAGAACTCGCGAATCGCAGCCGAAATCGGCTTCGAGTTGATCAGGTCGTGCGGCATCAGGTTGTCCGCTTCGGCTTGGCCGAGGCGTTCCTTGACGGCGCGCTCAACACGCACCAGGCCGGCGCGGAATTGATTCTCGGCCAGTTCGCCCACGCAACGTACGCGACGGTTACCCAAGTGATCGATATCGTCGACTTCGCCGCGGCCATTGCGCAGTTCCACCAAGATCTTGATCACGGCCAGCACGTCTTCGTTCGACAGCGTCATGGCGCCGGTCAGTTCATCGCGGCCAATGCGACGGTTGAACTTCATGCGGCCCACGGCCGACAGGTCGTAGCGGTCCGAGTTGTAGAACAGGCCATTGAACAGCGCTTCAACGGAATCTTCCGTTGGCGGTTCGCCTGGACGCATCATGCGGTAGATCGCCACTTTCGCAGCCATCTGGTCGGCGGTGTCGTCGATACGCAGGGTTTGCGAGATGTAGGCGCCCTGGTCCAGGTCGTTCGTGTACAAGGTCTGGATTTCGGAAATGTTGGCGTCGCGCAGGCGGCCCAACAGGTCTTCCGTCAGCTCATCGTTCGCGGAAGCGACGACTTCACCGGTGTCGCCATCGACGATATTCTTCGCCAATACGCGGCCCAGCAGGTAGTCTTCCGGTACGGAAATGTGCTTGATGCCGGCAGCTTCGATATCACGCACGTGTTTCGCGTTGATACGCTTGTCTTTCAGCACCAGGGTCTTGCCCGACTTGTCGACGATGTCGAAACGCGCCACTTCGCCGCGCAGACGCTCGGAGACGAATTCCATTTCCGCGCCTTCGGAGCGCAGGTTGAAATTGTCGAAGACGAAGAAGTTCGCCAGGATTTGCTCGTGCGACATGCCGATGGCTTTAAGCAGAATCGTCACTGGCATCTTGCGGCGGCGGTCGACGCGGAAGAACAGGATGTCTTTCGGGTCGAACTCGAAGTCCAGCCACGAACCGCGGTAAGGAATGATACGCGCGGAGAACAGCAGCTTACCGGACGAGTGAGTCTTGCCGCGGTCGTGCTCGAAGAACACGCCAGGCGAACGGTGCAGCTGGGAAACGATCACCCGCTCCGTGCCGTTGATCACGAACGAACCGGTGGTCGTCATGAGCGGCAATTCGCCCATGTAGACTTCCTGTTCCTTCATCTCTTTGACGACGGGCTTGGTCGGCGATTCCTTGTCCAGGATCACCAGGCGCACTTTCGCGCGCAGCGGCGACGCGAACGTCAGGCCACGTTGTTGACATTCTTTGACGTCAAAGGCAGGATCGCCCAGAACGTACGACAAGAATTCGAGTCGCGCAAAACCATTGTGCGACACGATAGGGAAAATCGAGGTGAAAGCCGACTGCAGGCCATCATTCTTGCGGCCGGACGGTGCTATGTCCTCTTGCAAGAAGCTATGATAAGACTCGAGCTGGGTCGCCAGCAGGAACGGAACGTGGTGAACGTTGGCGCGCTTCGCGAATGATTTGCGAATGCGTTTCTTCTCAGTAAATGAGTAGTGCATGGACACTCCGTGAGTGACAGAAAGGATAGAAAATTCAGGTTTTGCAAGTGTTCGTTTGCACCGCTGCGTGTGACACAGACGAAACCTCAAGGCTCTGCTTTCCGGCTTGAATCGAATAAAAACTGCTGCTACAACTACATGACAAATACGATGCAGACGACAAAGGAGCCAAAGTCGGATTTCCCCCCTTGCGAGGGGAAACCTCAGACTTTGACTCGGGCGCTAACTGCCGCCGGTACAGATATTACTTCATCGAAGCGGTTGCGCCGGCTTCAACCAGTTTCTTCACTGCAGCTTCAGCGTCAGCTTTCGACACTGCTTCTTTCACAGTTTTTGGTGCGCCATCGACCAGGTCTTTAGCTTCTTTCAAGCCCAGGCCGGTGATTTCGCGAACTGCTTTAATGACGCCAACTTTGTTTGCGCCGAAGGTGTCCAGAACAACGTTGAACTCGGTTTGCTCTTCAGCAGCTGCTGCTGGGCCTGCTGCAGGACCGGCCGAAGCCATTGCTGCTGCGGACACGCCGAATTTTTCTTCGAATGCTTTAACCAGGTCGTTCAGGTCCATTACGGACATGGCGCTAACTGCTTCCAGGATATCGTCTTTGCTAATTGCCATTTTGAAACTCCTAAATTTATTACGTTAGTTACATCAGATTGGTACTGAGAGAAAAAAGCGCGCGCAATTAAGCGGCTGCTGGGGCTTCTTCTGCTGCTGCTTCTGCAGGAGCTTCGGCGCCTTCGCCTTTTTTCGCTGCCAGGGCAGCCAGACCACGTGCAAAGCCCGAAACCGGAGCCAGCATAACGCCCAACAACTGCGAAATGAGGACTTCACGGCTAGGAATGCTCGCCAACGCGGTGACAGCAGCTGTATCCAGCGGCTTGCCTGCGTAGTTACCTGCTTTGATGACCAGTTTGTCGTTGGTTTTAGCGAAGTCAGCGATGACTTTAGCTGCTGCAACGGCATCGGCCGAGATCGAGTAGATCAACGGGCCGGTCATGGCATCTGCCAGGCTGGCGAATGCGGTACCTTCAACGGAGCGACGAGCCAGAGTGTTTTTCAACACACGCAGGTACACGCCTTGGGCACGCGCTTTAGCACGCAGTTGCGTCAAGTGACCAACCTGGATGCCACGATATTCGGCCACGACGATCGTTTGCGCATTTGCTACTTGTGCGGAAACTTCGGCGACGACGGCCTTTTTGTCATTCAGATTGAGACTCACGGTCAACCTCCTTAAATGATGTTCAGCGATCACAACCGAGTGGTTGAGCGCCTTGCATCGGTTCGAACACGGCGTCCGAAGTCAAGAAGTACTAAACTGAGCGGATGGATTCACGCAGCATGAGGACTACAAAACTTGTTCGGGTACACCATCTGCGTTGGGCACTTGCCGTTGCCGGCAAGCCTATTAACCTTCTGCATGTGCAATCGCAGTCGGCCCAACGGTCTTTGATTGTCTGCCTGCCTGATGTGAACACCAGGCAGACAGCCCAAAGATGCGCCCGCAGCGCCCGAAGGCGCTACAGGACTTGATTCTGTTACTTAAGCTGCCAGGCTAGCCTGGTCAACACGGACGCCAGCGCCCATGGTCGACGACAGCGAAACTTTGCGCAGGTACACGCCTTTGCTCGATGCTGGCTTGGCTTTGTTCAGTGCGTCGATCAGTGCGACCAGATTCGACTTCAGATCTGCGTCAGCGAACGATTTACGGCCGATGGTAGCGTGGATGATACCGGATTTGTCGGTACGGTACTGAACTTGACCGGCTTTCGCGTTTTTCACGGCGGTAGCGACGTCAGGAGTAACAGTGCCGACTTTCGGGTTAGGCATCATGCCGCGTGGGCCCAGGATCTGACCCAGGGTACCAACGATACGCATGGTATCTGGCGAAGCGATGACGATGTCGAAAGGCATGTCGCCGGCTTTGATCTGCTCAGCCAGGTCTTCCATACCAACGATGTCGGCGCCAGCTGCTTTGGCAGCTTCCGCTTTTTCGCCCGACGCGAAGACTGCCACGCGTACGGTTTTGCCGGTACCAGCTGGCAGCACGACGGAGCCGCGCACCACTTGGTCGGATTTCTTAGGATCAACACCCAGTTGTACCGATACGTCGATCGATTCATTGAACTTGGCCGTTGCGCACTCTTTGATCAGAGCGACAGCGTTGTCGAAAGCGTACACTTTGGTACGGTCGACTTTGGCTTTCAAAGCCTTGATACGTTTGGATAACTTAGCCATTATACAACACCTTCCACCGTGATACCAATCGAACGAGCGGAACCAGCGATGGTGCGTACAGCAGCATCCATGTCGGCAGCGGTCAGATCAGGGGTTTTCAATTTAGCGATTTCTTCAGCTTGTGCGCGGGTCAGCGTACCGACTTTGTCGGTATGTGGCTTCGGCGAACCTTTGGTGATCGCAGCAGCTTTTTTGATCAGGTAGGTTGCTGGAGGCGTCTTCATCACGAACGTGAAGGACTTGTCAGCGAACGCGGTGATCACGACTGGGATCGGCATGCCTGGTTCCATACCTTGGGTCTGCGCGTTGAACGCTTTGCAGAATTCCATGATGTTCAGACCGCGTTGACCCAGAGCTGGACCGATTGGTGGGGATGGGTTTGCTTTACCAGCTGGCACTTGCAGCTTGATAAAACCAATGATTTTCTTTGCCATGATGGCTCCTATCTTGGATTGAGTAGTAGCGCCCCGCCGATCCTACCCTGGCGGGGCTCCTCTGACCGGATTTTGCTGTTACTACCGCAACGCTCCTGGTGGCGCTTTCAAACCTACTGCGCGGCGCGATTTGCGGCTTCCGATGCTCACTGTGCATTTGCACAGCTCCGCTTCTCAGCCACAACCCACATCCGCTCGCTACGGTTTTGTGAACCGCCTTAAACTTTTTCGACCTGGCCGAATTCGAGCTCTACCGGGGTAGCGCGGCCGAAGATGGTGACAGAGACGCGCACTTTGGATTTCTCGTAATTGACTTCTTCGACATTGCCGTTGAAATCGGTGAACGGACCATCCTTGATGCGTACCTGCTCGCCCACCTCGTACAAGGTTTTCGGACGGGGCTTTTCAACGCCTTCCTGCATCTGCTTCATGATGCCGTCGATTTCGCGCGCGGAGATCGGCGTCGGCTTGTTCGACTTGCCACCAATGAAACCGGTAACCTTGCTGGTGTTCTTGACCAAGTGCCAGCTCTCGTCCGTCATTTCCATTTCAACCAGCACATAGCCAGGATAGAAACGACGTTCGGTGACGGACTTCACGCCATTCTTGACTTCGACAACTTCTTCGATCGGCACCAGGATCTGGCCGAACTGGTCTTGCATGCCCGCGCGCTCGATGCGCTCGGTCAGTGCGCGCATGACGCTTTTTTCCATGCCGGAATAAGCATGCACGACATACCAGCGCTTGCTGCTCACTGGCACGCTCAGCGCTGCACCAGTATCCGCTGCCGGAGCGTCGCCCGGAACGGACTCTTCCGCCGCTTCATCATGCACATTTTCGCTCATTATTTTTTCCAACCCAGAATTACGTCATACAACAAAAACTCGAGCAATTTATCCGTGCCCCACAGGAAAATCGCCATGACCAACACAAAGGCAAACACGATCGCGGTAATCTGCGTGGCTTCTTTGCGGGTAGGCCAAACGACTTTCTTGGTTTCGCGCACAGCTTCTTTGGCGAAATTGAGAAATTCACGGCCGGTCGTCGAGACATACAAGAGCGCAACAGCAATAACCAAACCAGCCACAAGCGCGCTTGCACGCACCAGAGCTGGTTGGCCTGCCAGGTAATAAAACCCGACTACTCCTGCAATCGCAGCTACTATTGCCAGCGCGACTTTTATCTTGTCACTCGACGTGCTAACGGTTTGCACGGATTGATTTGACATTTTTCTACTTTCGGTGCCCTGCACCTTGACGGTGGCAGGGACGGAGGGCATCGAACCCCCAACCTTCGGTTTTGGAGACCGACGCTCTGCCAATTGAGCTACGTCCCTACGTAAAACTTTCGAGGAGTGCTATTCTACCACCCAGGACGCCCCGGGTGGAAGCATAACATTTCCTTATGCGATGATTTTTGCAACCACGCCGGCGCCGACGGTACGGCCGCCTTCGCGGATAGCGAAGCGCAGACCTTCTTCCATCGCGATCGGGTTGATCAGCTTGACGGTGATCGACACGTTATCGCCTGGCATGACCATTTCTTTGTCTGCTGGCAACTCGATCGAACCGGTTACGTCCGTCGTGCGGAAGTAGAACTGTGGACGATAGTTGTTGAAGAATGGCGTATGACGGCCGCCTTCGTCTTTCGACAGAACATAGATCTCGCCGGTGAAGTGCGCATGCGGCTTGATCGAGCCTGGCTTGGCCAGCACTTGACCACGTTGCACGTCTTCACGCTTGGTGCCGCGCAGCAGCAGACCAACGTTGTCGCCAGCTTGACCTTGGTCCAGCAGCTTGCGGAACATTTCCACGCCGGTGCAAGTCGTTTTGACGGTATCGGTGATACCGACGATTTCGATCTCTTCGCCGACTTTGACAATGCCGCGCTCGATACGACCGGTCACAACGGTACCGCGACCCGAGATCGAGAACACGTCTTCCACTGGCATCAGGAACGCACCGTCAACAGCGCGCTCTGGCGTTGGGATGTAAGCATCCAGCGCATCGGCCAGACGCAGCACTGCGTCCACGCCCATTTCGCCTTCTTTGCCTTCCAGCGCCATACGTGCCGAACCTTTGATGATTGGCAGGTCGTCGCCTGGGAATTCGTACTTCGACAACAGCTCGCGCACTTCCATTTCAACCAGTTCCAGCAGCTCTGCGTCGTCGACCAGGTCGCACTTGTTCAGGAACACGATGATGTATGGAACGCCAACTTGGCGGGCCAGCAGGATGTGTTCGCGGGTCTGTGGCATTGGGCCGTCAGCTGCGGAGCACACCAGGATCGCGCCGTCCATCTGGGCTGCACCGGTAATCATGTTTTTGATGTAATCGGCGTGGCCTGGGCAGTCAACGTGCGCGTAGTGACGCGTTTCCGTTTCGTACTCGACGTGGGCGGTGTTAATCGTGATACCGCGCGCTTTTTCTTCTGGTGCTGCATCGATCTGGTCGTATGCTTTAGCTTCGCCGCCGAATTTCTTCGACAGAACCGTTGCGATTGCAGCGGTCAGCGTGGTTTTACCGTGGTCGACGTGGCCGATGGTGCCGACGTTGACGTGCGGCTTGGTCCGTTCGAATTTACCTTTTGCCATTTTGAACTCCTAATGATTTGATTAGATTGCTCAGGCACACGCCCGACGGTCTGGTTTGAATTGCTTCTGTGCTGCCTGCTGCGAATTCTGGTGCCCTTGACGTGGATCGAACACGTGGCCTCTCCCTTACCAAGGGAGTGCTCTACCACTGAGCTACAAGGGCTGTAATTTGTTGCATGCGATGCATCAAGCATCTGAACGGAAACTGGAGCGGGTGAAGGGAATCGAACCCTCGTCGTAAGCTTGGAAGGCTTCTGCTCTACCATTGAGCTACACCCGCGAGGTATCGTTCACTTTATCTTCACTTGCTTTTTGCTACTACCCAGTTTTCCTTGCAAAAACTTGGTGGAGGGGGCTGGATTCGAACCAGCGTACTCATAGAGAACAGATTTACAGTCTGTCGCCTTTAACCACTCGGCCACCCCTCCGCGGGAACCGCAGAGTATGAAGCATCTACTCACAACTGTCAACCTTATTTACTGATGCCTGACTGCTGCATTTGCGTATAAAGAAGAAGTTGGCTGCTTCGGGGCGTGATTATAAGCTCCCGATTTGAGAAAGTGCAAGGGTTGGCGCGAAAAAGTCAGCTTTTTTCGTATTTTTTTTATCGCCCCTGGCGGCAAGCCGCATTTTTTCGTCATTTGCCCCGCATTTCCCCGCTTACCTTGCGTCAGGCGGATGCATCCAGGCATTGCCCAAGGGCTTGTATTTACGCAACAACTGCTGATGCAGGCCCGACAGCACGGGCAATTTGGGATTGCGCGGGTCCAGGCGGCGCACGCCGGCGATAAAAGTCAGCGCCTGCTGCCCCATGCGCTCATCCCAGCCCTCGTGCTCCAGGCATTTCAGCACGGCCACGGCCGCATTGAAGACCACCTGCGGATTGTCGGGCAGGCGCGTGACGGCCTCGCCCATCAGATCGACGGCGCCGCGGAAATCGCCCTCGCCCGCACGGGCTGCCCCGGCCGCCACCATGTCGGCCACTTCCTGGCGGCTTTGCCGCGCCAATGCCTTGGCCAGTTCCTCGCGCCCCGCCTGTTCGAACACGGCCATGGCGCGCGTCATGGCCGCGCTGTCGGGCGCATTGCGCATGACTTCGCGCATCACCTCGGCCGCGCCGTCTTCGCGGCCGTGCGCCAGGCAGTGGCGCGCCAGCTCCGTTTTCAGCGTATTCGAGCTGCCCACGCTGTGCCGGTTGGCGGCCAGGGCCGCGTCGAGCGATTGCTGCAGGCGCTCCTCGTTGCCCGTATGCGCATGCAGCATGGCGCTGCACAGGGCGCTGCACAGTTCCGCATTCTTTTGCCCGCCCATCGATTTGTCGAGGTCGCGGATCACGGCGCCCGCCTGCAAGGGATCTCCCTTGCGCACCAGGGTCTGCACCAGACGCACATGGTCTTCCGGATCGCGGAATTCCGAATATTTGGCCTTGCTGACCACCAGTTTCAGGGATTTTTCCGCCATGTCGATATCGTCGGCCGCCAGGGCCGCCTCGCCCAGGCGGCGCAAGCGGCGCACGGCATGCGGCGACAGGGCCACCGCTTCGCTCAAGGCCGCCTGCGCCAGTTCCGGCTTGCCTTGCGCCATATGCGTGCGCGCCAGCCAGTCATAGGCGTCGAGAAAACGCTTGTTGTTTTCCAGCAGCCCTTCCAGGGTGCCCTGCGCCGCTTCGTACTCGCCCAGCAGGAACTGCGTCTTGGCCTGCCCCAGGCGCGCCCAGCCGATGGACTTGCTTTCGTATAAGGCTGTGTAGATCGGACCGGCATCGGCCGCCTCGCCCAGCAGCAAATGCAGCTCCGCGCGCAGGCGCAGGAAATCCGTGGCGTAACGGGGGTACAGGCTGGCGCCTTCGGTGCAGGCGGCGATCGCCGCGCGCTCATTGCCCACGTCGATCAGTTCGTACACGGGCACGAAGGCATTGCGCTTGTCGAGCGCGCGGGCTATGCGCTCGAGCATGTTGTCAGCGGTAAATGGCTTGAGGATGTAATCGGTGGGCAACAGCTCGACGGCGCTGACCACCTTGGCAAAGCTGCCTTCGCCCGTGACCATGAAGAACATGGTCGACGCGTGCATCAATTTATGGTGGCGCAAGTCTTCCAGCATCTGCTGGCCATCCTGCCCGCCGCCGAGGTCGTATTCGCACAGGATCAGATCATACGATTTGCTGCCCAGCATGCGGATCGCCTGGCCCGAGCTGGCCGCGTCGTCGATCTTCGCCAGGCCGCACAGGTTGAGCATATTGTGCAGGCTGGCGCGCATGCCCGGATGCGGCTCGATGATCAGTGCGCTAAGGCCCTTGAGTTCTTTCATGTCGTGATGTCCGAAAACTCCGCGGCGCGCCACACCGGTGCGTGGCGCCGGCCAGCATGAGGCTGCCGAGTATATGACGGCGCCGCGCGCAAGGGAATGGGGCCGTGCCGAAAAGCGCCAACGAAGTTGCTGCTCAAGCGGTGGCGCGCTCCGGATGCCACAGTTGCGGCTCGTTGTCGATCAGATCCAGCAGCGCCGCCACCACTTCCGGATCGAACTGGCTGCCGCTGCGCTGTTCGATGTATTCGCGCACCTGCGGATACGGCCACGGCTCCTTGTACGGCCGCTCATGCAGCAAGGCATCGAAGACGTCGACCACGGCAACGATGCGCGCGGCCAAGGGAATGTCGCGTCCCTTCAGGCCGTTCGGATAGCCGGCGCCGTCGAAATGTTCATGGTGGCCGCCCGCGATCTGCGCGCCATACGTGAGGTAGCTGACGCCGTCGACCATGTTGGCGGCCCGCTCGAGGATGGTGCGCCCGACGCTGGCGTGCAGCTGCATCTGCACCCGCTCCTCGTCCGTATGCCGGCCCGGCTTGAGCAGCACGGCGTCCGGCGTGGCCACCTTGCCCACGTCGTGCAGGATGCTGGCCAGGCCGATCATGTCGAGCAGCTGCGGCGTGAGCTCGTCGGCATACACCCCGCGCTGCTGGATGCGCAGAGCGATGGCGTCGGACAGCTGCTGCACGCGCCGCACGTGGCCGCCCGTGTCGCTGTCGCGGAACTCGGCCAGGTCGGCCAGCGCCACGACGGTCGCTTCCTGCGCCTTGCGCAGCTGGCCGAACATGTACAGATTGTCGAAGGCGGCGGCGATGCGCTGGCAAAACACTTCCAGCAAGTCGCGCTGGATCTGCGCCAGCGGCCACGGCGGCGTGACGGAAATGGCCAGCTCGCGGTTGCCTTCCGTGTGGATGAACAGCACATTGGCCGGATGCTCGAACTGGCTGCGTTTTTCCGCGAACGCCTTGTCGATGGTGGGCGTGAGCGCGTGGTCGGCCGGCATGGCTTCCGCCTCGGCCAGCACGGCGTAGGTGCCCGTGGCAGCGACCACCTCGGGCCGCCCGGCGCCGCCCTGCATCAGGCACAGCACGCCGTCGGCACCCACGTCGAGGATGGCGCTAACCTGGTTGAGCACGCCGGAAGCGAATTCGCGCAGCGAATGGATCTGGTACAGATTGGTGGCGCCGGCGAGGATCTTGCCCAGGCCGATGCGGCTGCGCTCGAGCATCATCAGGCTCTCGTAGGCGCGCAAGGCCGAGATAACGGTGGTAAACAGCTTTTGCGTCGTCAGCTCCGTCTTGGCCTTGTAATCGTTGATGTCGTATTCGATGATGACGCGCTGCTCGGGCGCCTGGCCCGGCTGGCCCGTGCGCAGCACGACGCGCACGATGGAGTTGTTCAGGTCGGCGCGGATGCGCTTGGCGAGGATCAGGCCGGCATCATCCGTTTCCATCACCACGTCGAGCAGCACCAGCGCGATATCGGGCGTGTCGCGCAGGATCTCGTACCCCTCGCGGCCGCTGTAGGCGGAAAACAGTTCCAGTTCGCGGCCCTTGAAGCTGACATTGCGCAGCGCCAGCCGCGTGACCGCATGCACATCGACGTCGTCATCGACGATCAGCACACGCCACAGGCGCTGGTCGGGCGCGGCCAACCCGGCTGGACTGGCCACCGGCTCATCTTCGTCGAGCAGCCAGTTATCATCTGCATCGGCTTTGAGGTCGGTCATGAATACTCCTAAGGGATAAGTTCGATGTGGACGCTGCGTTGACGCATATCAAGCATAATCAGATTAGATGCTGCTTACAACAGGATTCTGCGTACCACCCTCTCCCGCGGCAGGCGCCGGCGCCGGTATCGAGGCGCCGCTGCGCGTAGTGCCGCCGCAATTGTCCTGGCCTGGCCCGACGGCCTGGTAGCGCACTTCGTATTTGCCCGCGCTGAGCTGCTCCACGGTCAGCTTGTCATTGGCCAGGATGTACAGGTAGCGCACATTCGAGCGCCGCTCCTGGTCATACAGCTTGACGAAGACGGGCGCCGTGTTGCTGCTGTTATCGATGGTCAAACTCAGTTCATCGCCCTTGTTGCCGATCGGGAAGCCATCGACATAGCCGGACCGCGCCGGCCAAGGCTCGCCATTCGGCGCCACCAGCCCCGCCGACTCGGCCTGGCTGGCGCCATCGCAGGCGGGCCGGCTGGCTTTCAGGCTCAGCTGCGCCACGGCCAGCACGCGGATCTCGGGCGCCTTCGCTTGCGCGGGCTCGGCCGCATACGGCTTGCCCACGGCCCAGCTATCGATAGCCACCGCCTCGTTTTTTGCCGGCGGGGTGGCTGCGCTCTCCGCCGTTGCCGTGTCCGGGTGCACCCTGGCGCCATCGCGGGCCAGCCCGCTCCAAGCCGACGCCAGCGCGGCAGGCACGGGCGGCGAGGTATCGAGCATCAGCAAGGCGCCCAGCCAGCCCAGCAGCAGGCAGACAAGCAAACTCAGCCACCAGCGCCAGTTGCGCCAGATGGGCAGCGCCCCACTCCGCGGCTTGCCCTTCGGCGGCGGCACATCCTGCGCCCAGGTGTGCTCATGCGATTGGGCATGGCCTTTCGCGCGGCCATCGCGGCTCTTGCCTTCTTCGTGGTGGGTGCTTTCCAGCCATTCGATTTCCCACTCCTCGGCGGCGATCCACTCGTCGTGTTCCTTGCGGCGTTGCGGATCGGACAAGGTGCCATAGGCGCTGTTGAGGATGGCCATGATGCGGGCGGCCTTTTCGTCGCCGGGATTCTTGTCGGGGTGGTATTTCTGGCTGAGGGCTTTATACGCGGCACGTATGACTTCCTGCGGCGCCAGGCGCGCCACTTTCAGGTTGTCATAGTGTGTATGTATCTTTCCCATCGTTCTATCTTGAAATCGGTGCGCGGCGACGGGTTCTTGCAGGATGGAACCGTGCTGTGTCGGTCATCATATACGATATGACAAGATAATAACCACCGGCGGACAGGAAATTACAGGGCGGTACGGCCCTGCCTTGATATTGACCGCGCTTACAGACGGTGACTGCGGTCACTGGACAACAGCGCTTCCGGCAACGCCACCTGGTGCCCCACCGCCAGCACCTTGAACAATTCGCCCATCTCGGCCGGCGATACCAGCTTTTGCACGGCGCTGGCCTGCGGCAGGTAGGTCTTGACCTGCTCGGGGTCGGTGCGCAGCAGCAAGTCGCCGATACCGGAGCCCAGCAGGAAGGACGCCTGGTTCATGTATGCGAGCACGTCGAGGCCCGCATCCTGCGCCGCCACCGCCATGGCCGTAAAATCCACGTGAGCCGTGATGTCCTGCAAACCGGGCAGATAAAACGGTTCCGCATGGGCATGGTGGCGGTAATGGCACATCAGGGTGCCCGTGGCGCGCAAGTCCAGATAATACTCGTGCGCAGGAAAACCGTAATCGAACAGCACGGCCGCGCCGCCCTTGCCATTGGTCAGCATGCGCGCCAGCGAGCGCATGAAGCCGCAGGCCACGCCATGAATTTCTGTGACATAGCCGACCGGCAAGTCATCGGCGTCCGGCACCTGGGCGGCGATCTGCGCGGCCACGTCGGCGCCGGCAGGGCGTTCGACAAACACGAACTGGCCGTCGGCAATGCTGACGTCGAGTTCGCACCAGCCGGCGGGCGTCTTGCTGATCAGGTTGACGGGCATGGCGTCGAGCACTTCATTGCCGAACACGGCGCCTTCGAAACTGTCGGGGAAGCCGTCGAGCCACACCACTTGCGGAAAGGCGGCCAGCGCCAGCTCCTGGCGCGCGCGCAATTCGCCGGACAATTCGACGATCGCATACTGTTCGATAGCGATGCCGGCATTCGCCGCTTCCGTCAGGATATCGAAAGCCAGCTTGCCCGTGCCGGCGCCGAATTCGAGGATGCGCGGGGCCGTTTGCGCCATAATAGCGGCTGCCACATGGGCCAGCGTGGCGCCGAACAGGGGCGAAATCTCCGGCGCGGTTGTAAAATCGCCATCTTTGCCCAGCTTGGCGGCGCCGCCGCTGTAATAGCCGAGGTCAGGCGCGTACAGCGCCAGCTCCATGAAGCGGACAAAGGGAATGGCGCCGTCATTGCGCGCGATTTCGGCGGCAATCTGGTGCTGCAAGGCATGGGACGCGGCCAGCGCGTCGCTATCGGGTGCGGGAAGAGACATTCCAGCATTGTAGCGAATCGGCGGCGCATGCCGCCAGTGTGGCGTCCACCGAATATCTCAACCATAGCAAAGACATGACAGAAGCAACGACAACGCCCTTCGACAGCATTCCCCGCGTCGCCCTCGTCACGGGCGCCGCGCGCCGCATCGGCCGCGCCATCGCGCTGGGCCTGGCGCGCGACGGCTGGGATATCGCCGTCCACTACCGCGACTCGCGCGATGAAGCGCTCAGCCTGGTGGCGGACATCACGGCGCTGGGCCGCCGCGCGCAAGCATTCCCTTGCGACCTGGCGCAGGAAGACGCCGTGCGCCAGCTGCTGCCGCAGGCACAGGCGGCGCTGGGACCCGTCACTTGCGTAGTCAACAACGCATCGTTGTTTGAATACGACAATGCGGGCGATTTTTCCTTCGCCGCCCTGGACGCCCACATGCACGCCAACCTGGCCGCCCCCATCCTGCTGGCGCAAGCGCTGTACCATGCCACCCCGGCAGGCGGGCAAGCCGTGGTCATCAACTTGCTGGACCAAAAACTGTACAATCTCAATCCTGATTTTTTGTCGTACACCCTGTCCAAGGCGGCGCTGCTGTCGGCGACCACCATGCTGGCCCAGGCGCTGGCGCCGAAAGTGCGCGTGGTGGGTATTGCCCCCGGCATCACCATGGTCTCCGGCGAGCAGACGGCAGCGAACTTTGCCAAGGCGCATGAAAACACGCCGCTGGGACGCTCCAGCACGCCCGAAGATGTGGCCGACAGCGTCTGTTACGTGGCCGGCGCGCGCGCGCTGACGGGCACGACCCTGCTGGTCGATGGCGGCCAGCATTTGATCGGCTTGCCGCGCGACGTCATGTTTTTGACCAAATAATCAGCAGCCCTGCCAAACAACCCGCATTCAGCATTCCCGAAAAGGTAAAACTATGTCGTCCGCCCTGTCCCACCCTCGCCTGCTTGATTGCCGCCGGCTGTTCCTGCGCAATTACGAAGTCCTCATCAACATCGGCGTCTACGACTTCGAAAAAAAGGGCGAGCAGCGCGTCCTCATCAACGTCGACCTGTACATTCCCCTGGCCCTGTCGACGCCCAAGGATGACCAGCTGGAAGAGGTGGTTGATTACGACTTCATGCGCGAAACCATCGCCAGGCGCATGGCGCAAGGCCACGTGCAGCTGCAGGAAAGCCTGGTCGACGACGTGCTCGCCGCCATGCTGGCGCACCCGCGCGTGCGCGCCGCGCGCGTGTCGAGCATGAAACCGGACGTGTATCCCGACTGCGAAGGCGTGGGCGTGGAAGTATTCAAGATCAAGGATGAAGCATGAACAACATGAGCAACACCGCCGTGCTGGAAACGACGACGACGGCCGTGGAATTCCCGGCCAATGTGGAAGCGCAGAAACTGGCGCGCAAGAAGGCGGAAAAGATCGCCCTGGAAAACAACAAGCTGCACAAGCGCCTGTGCCGCCTGGTCGGCCAGGCCATCGGCGACTTCAATATGATCGAAGACGGCGACAAGGTAATGGTGTGCCTGTCGGGCGGCAAGGATAGCTACGCGCTGCTGGACATTTTGATGACCTTGCGCGAACGCGCGCCGATCCACTTCGATATCGTCGCCGTCAACCTGGATCAGAAGCAGCCGAATTTCCCGCCGGAGATCCTGCCCGCCTACCTGACGGAACTGGGCGTGGCCTTCCATATCGAAAACCAGGATACCTACAGCATCGTCAAGCGCCTGATCCCGGAAGGCAAGACGACTTGCTCGCTGTGCTCGCGCCTGCGCCGCGGCATCCTGTACCGCGTGGCCGACGAGCTGGGCGCCAACAAGATCGCCCTGGGCCACCACCGCGATGATATTTTGGAAACGTTCTTCCTGAATATGTTCTTCGGCGGCAAACTGAAAGGCATGCCGGCCAAGCTGCAATCGGACGACGGCAAGCACATCGTCATCCGCCCGATGGCGTATGTGAAGGAAGAAGACACGCAGCGCTATGCGGAAGTCAAGGGCTTCCCCATCATTCCATGCGATTTGTGCGGTTCGCAGGAAAACCTGCAGCGCAAGCAGATCAAGGGTTTGATGCGCGAATGGGACAAGAAATTCCCGGGCCGCGTGGAAAGCATCTTCTCGGCCCTGTCGAACGTGGCGCCATCGCACCTGATGGATCCGAAGCTGTTCGGCTTCAAGGACTTGAAGGCGGACGGCGTGGCCAACCCCATGGGCGACATCGCCTTCGACGAAGAGCCGTGCTCGACGCCGACCACGTTCGGCACGATTCCGCTGCAAGCGCTGTAATCGGCTGTTCTCAGCCCGTGTTGTTTCGCCGCCACCGCCCAGGTGGCGGCGCCCCGCCTCTTTCCCCCTCCCCTCATTTGCTGTACCGTAGGTAACTCTGCCGGTACGCGGTGTGTCACGCGCACGTCCCTGCCCGGCGGTCAGCACGCATTCTTCCGACAACCTCACTGGAATGAACCATGACGCCATCCGCACTCAAGCGCCCCCTGCTGTTCTCCCTGCTGGCCCTCAGCCTCGCCACCGCCTCTGCCGCTCCTGCGCCAGCCCCCGCTCAGACCGACAGGCAGGCCGACCGCTGGGATTTGACGGCGCTGTATCAAAACGACGCCGCATTCGACGCCGACGCGAAAAAACTGTCGGCCCAGCTGCAGCAACTGGGCGGCTGCAAGGGGCAGCTGGGAGGCTCGCCGGCCCGCCTGAAAAGCTGCCTGGACCTGTACGCCGATGCGCGCAAGCGCGTCAACACGCTGTATACCTATGCGGCGCAGTATTACGACCAGGATACGGGCGACAGCAAGGGCAACCAGCTGAACCAGCGCGCCGCCCTGCTGGGCAACGAGTTCACCCAGGCGGTGACCTTTTTACAGCCGGAAATCCTCGCCCTGGGCAGCAAGCGCATCGATGCCATGCTGGCGAAAGACAAGGGCTTGCAGCTGTACCGCTTTCAATTGAGTAACATGCTGCGCAGCGCGCCGCACACGCTCGACGCGGCCGGCGAACAGCTGGTGGCGCAGTTCGGCCTGGCAACAAGCTCGGCCGCCAGCGTCTACCGCACCCTGGCCAACGCGGAAATCCCGTGGCCGACCGTCACACTGTCGGACGGCAAGCAAGTGCGCCTCGACCAAGCGGCGTACACGAAATACCGGGGCGATGACAACCGCGCCGACCGCAAGCGGGTGTTCGACGCCTTCTTCGGCAAGTGGAAAGAGTACGAACGCACGTTCGGCGAAACCCTGTACGGCCAGCTGAAAACGGATGCCGCGTATGCCAAGGTGCGCCGTTACGCCGATTCGCAAAGCGCCGCGCTCGATGCCGACAACTTGCCGCCGGCCGTCTACCAGACCCTGATCGCGCAAACCAACGCCAACCTGCCCACCCTGCACCGCTACTTCAAGCTGCGCGCGCGCATGCTGGGCATCAAGGACCTGGCGTACTACGACGTGTATGCGCCGCTGCTGAAAAGCGAGCGCACCTTCCCTCTGGCCGAAGGCAAGCAGATGATGCTCGCTTCCGCCGCGCCGCTGGGCCCCGACTACGTCAAGGCGCTCACTGCCGCCGTGGACGCGCGCTGGATGGATGTGTATCCGCGTCCGCGCAAGGTGGCGGGCGCCTACATGAATGGCGACGCGTATGACGTGCATCCGTTCGTGCTGCTCAATTACACGGACAATTACGAAGCCGTCAGCACCCTGACGCACGAATGGGGCCACGCCATGCACTCGGTGCTGGCCAACAAGGCGCAGCCGTCGATCTATGCGCCGTACAGCATCTTCGTCGCGGAAATCGCCTCGACCACGAACGAGGCGCTGCTGCTCGACGCGCGCCTGAAGCAGGCCAAGGATGACGACGAGCGCCTGCTGTACCTGGGCGCGGCGCTGGAAAACCTGCGCGGCACCTTCTTCCGCCAATCCATGTTCGCCGAATTCGAGGCGGCCATCCACGGCAAGGTGGACAAGGGAGCGTCGCTGACGGGCGAAGAAATCACGGCCATCTATGCCGATATCCTCAAGCGCTACCACGGCGAAGCGCAGGGCGTCATGACCATCGACCCCGCCTACGCGCTGGAATGGGCGTATGTGCCGCATTTCTATCACGGCTTCTATGTGTTCCAGTACGCCACCTCGATCGCGGCGGCGCAGGATTTCGCACAGCGCATCCTCGACAAGGAACCGGGCGCGCTGGCCGCCTACCTGAAGATGCTCAGTGCGGGCGGCTCGGCCTACCCCTACGATCTGGTGAAGGCGGCCGGCGTCGACCTGGCCTCGCCGAAACCGTACCAGGCGCTGGCGGCGCGCATGAACGGCATCATGGACCAGATCGAGGCGATTGAGAGCAAACGGGGAAAATAAGCCGCTTGCCAGGAGGCGTAGGTCGGCTTAGCGCAAAGCGCGTAAGCCGACATCGCCAACACGATGTCGGATTACGCGGTTCCCGCTAATCCGACCTACCGTTCTCCGCTTCCGCCGCCGCAAACGCGGCCGCATCGCTCTCGAACATGTCTTCCAGCTCCTCGCGCGCCTGGCGCGTGAGGGACATGACTTTTTGCTGGTCCTGGAAGTGCGGCGCCACTTCCAGCAAAGTTTTCAGGTTATGCCGGCCGAAGATGCCGGCCGCGCGCTGCGCCCGCTCGGCGCTGAAGCCCACCTGCTGCAAGGTCTGCTCGCCCAGCAACAGGGCCGCGGCAAACGTCTCGCGCTCGATCAGGGTCACGCCCCGCTTCATCAATTCATAGTAATGCGTGACGTTGCGCGCGCGCGCCAGGATCGTCAGCTCGGGCAGGCGCAGGCGCACGGCGTCGACCAGGGCCAGGCTGTCGTCCACATTGTCGATGGCGATCACCAGCGCCTTCGCCTTCTCGATGCCGGCCGCCACCAGCAGGTCCACGCGCGTGGCGTCGCCATAAAACACCTTGAAGCCGAACTTGCGCAGCAGTTCGATCTGGTCCGGGTCGTGGTCGAGCACCGTCACGCCGATCTTGTTGGCCGCCAGCAGGCGGCCGATGATCTGGCCGAAGCGGCCGAAGCCGGCGATGACGATGGGGTTGTCCTGCGCCTCGATATGGTCGTCGGGACGGCGCTTCTTCTCGCCCTGCAGACGCGGCGCGACGAATTTGTCGTGCGCCAGCAGCAGCAGGGGCGTGGCCACCATCGACAGGGTCACCACCACGACCAGCAGCGCGGCCGTCTGCGGCGCAAACACATGCGCGGCCTCGGCGGCGGCAAACACGACGAAAGCGAATTCGCCCCCCTGCGACAGCAGCAGCGCAAAAAACAGCTGCTGGCCGCGGGGAATGTCGAAAAACTTCGACAACACATACAGCAAGCCGATCTTGACCACCAGCAGCCCCGCCACCAAGGCCAGGATCAGCAGCGGCTGGGCGCGCAGCACGCCGAAATCGACGGACATGCCCACGGCGATGAAGAACAGGCCCAGCAGCAAACCCTTGAACGGTTCCAGGTCGGAAATGAGTTCATGCCGGTATTCGGAATCGGCCAGCAGCACGCCCGCCATGAAGGTGCCCAGCGCCATCGACAAGCCCACCGATTCCATCAGCACGCAAATGGCGATCACCAGCAGCAGGGCAAAGGCCGTGAAGATTTCGCGCAAGTCCGTCTTGGCGATGAAGCGCAGGATGGGGTTCACCAGGAAGCGCCCGCCGATCACCAGGGCGGCCAGCACGGCGGCCAGCTTGGCCACGCGCAGCCAGCCCGGTTCGCCGCTATGCGTGACCAGGCCGCCCAAGAGCGGCACCAGCGCGATCATGGGAATGGCGGCGATATCCTGGAACAGCAAGATGGAAAAGCCGGCGGAACCGGCTGGCGTACTCATCAGCTTGCGTTCGCCCAGGGTGGCCAGCACGATGGCCGTCGACGACAGCGACAGCCCCAGCGCACCGACCAGCGCCGTGCGCCAGTCCACGCCGAACGCCATGGCCACGGCGCACAGTCCCGCGCTGACGACGCCCACCTGCGCCCCGCCCCAGCCGAAGATGGGCCGGCGCAGCAGCCACAATCGCCTGGGCTCGAGCTCCAGTCCGATCAAAAACAGCAGCAGCACCACACCGAACTCGGAAAAGCTGAGAATCACCTCGACATTCTTGATCAGGCCCAGGCCCCACGGTCCGATGACGACGCCGGCCACCAGATAACCGAGCACGGCGCCCATGCCCAGACGCTTGGCCAGCGGCACCATGATGATGGCGGCGACCAGGTAAAACAGTATGTTGATGAGAAAGCTGTGGTGTTCCATGCGGATTCCGGGCGGATGTGTGGATGAAACGACATCATGCCTGAAGTGGCGCGCCCGCGTGAAGTGGCTGCTCCGCCACGCCGGCTATTTGCGCGCAGCCACCCGCGCCCGCAGCGCGTCGAACATTTTCGGGATGCTGTCGCGGCTCATGCTGTCGACGATCCAGCCCAGGCCCATCGGCACGGGGCCCGGATCCGTGTACACCTGGTACCTGACGGCGGCAGCGCCCGCGTCAAACGGATCCGGCGACAGCTGCCAGTAGCCGCTGGTGTCGGCGATGGTGTCCTCCACCTTCAGTCCCTCCATCGGCACCAGCTTCCAGGCCAGGCTGCAGCTGGCGTCAAGCACCTTGGGCGTCATTCTCAGGCGGTATTGCTTGATTTTTCCCATTGGCAGCTTGAGCGTGACGTCGACCAGCGACACGCCGCCGCCGGCGGCCGTCACCTTGATCTTGTCCACGTTCGGCATGAACTGCGGATAGCCGGCGAAATCCTGGATGGCCGCGCAGACGGTGGCCACGCTGGCCGGCATGCTGGTCGTGGCGGCAAAGGTCTTGCCGGGCATGCCGGCTTTGCTGACATCGCGCACATCGAGCGCAGGCGTGGCCGCCAGGGCGGCCGGCGGATAACAGGCGGAACAGGCGGCCAGTGCGAACAGCAGGGTCTTCATGGTTTTTCCTGTTCGATCTGCGCGCGCAGCGCCGCCACGTCGACGCGCTTGAGGTAGCTTTCGATATTCTTCCACACGGCGTGATAGCCGTAACCGCCATTTTTCAACTCGTCGATCGCCTTCGCGCGCGGCCAGCCCTGGTACAGCATGCGGTACATGGCGGCCATCAGGCCCGTGCGGTCGGCGCCGTGCAGGCAGTGCAGCAGCACGGGTCCCTGCTGTTCGGCGGCGCGGATGCTGCGCATGGTCTCGATCACATGCTTGTCGCGGATGGCCCAGGTATTGATGGGAATGCGGACGGCACGGATGCCGCTGCCATCGAGCACCTGCGTGTCGGAGTGGAAGGAGCGCAGGCTGATCACCGTCTTCACGCCCAGCGTCTGCAGCTGGGCCACGTCGGCGCTGTCGAGCTTTGCGCTGCGATACAGGACGGGGGTGACCTGGTGCAGGTTCGACACGTGCGGCAGCGGCGTCGCCCACTCGGCATTGCGCTCGGGCGCCCCGGGCGCTTGCGCGCCGGCGGAACCGGCCGCCAGGGCCAGGAATAGCAGCAAAAGATGCGGCAAGGGCGATAAGGTCATGACTTCCTCTTGTATGAAAACCACAGCAGCACGCCAGCCAGCAGCAGCGATACCCAGTAATCGGTCGGCGCCCACCACAGCCAGTGCTTGTGCCAGGCGATGTGGGCCGGATTGAAGTGCGCCACGCCATAGGCGGGATTGAGCACGAACCACAGATAATCCTCGATGATCCAGAACAGCATGATGCAGCCGATGGCGCGGCACTCGAGGCGCGGCGACCATTGCGCCAGGAAGAGCATGGGAAAATGGAAGAACAGGGCAATGAAGGGAAACACCCAGGCATGGTAGCCCGTCATCGGCCGCCCGCCCCAGAAGATATCGAGCAGCCAATGGCTTTCGATGCGCCAGGTGGGCAGGTTCGCGGCCCACCCGGCCGGCCCCTCGATCTGGATTTCCACCTGGGCGAAGAATAGTCCCAGCAGGGCCACCCAGGCCAGCGTCAGGGCGATCTGCCAGGGTTTTACTACGCCCCCTGTCAAGCCAGCACCTGCGCCAGTACATCCAGGGCGGCGCGCGGACGGCCCAGGGCCAGCGCTTTCGTGCGCATCGCTTGCAGCTGCTCCGGATGATCGAGCAACAGGCGCACGCGGTATTCGAGGGTGACGGCATCGAATGCCTTCAGGGCCACGCCCTGCTCCAGCAGATAGTCGGCATTGCGCTCTTCCTGCCCGGGAATCGGCGAGTTGACGATCATGGGCAAGCCCAGGGCCAGGCATTCCGAGGTGGTCAGCCCGCCCGGCTTGGTGATCACCAGATCGGCGCACGCCATCAGGCGCTCGACCTCGCTGGTGAAGCCTTGCGCCAGCAGGCGGCCCGGATAGCGGCCGGCCAGTGCTTGCAGCGCCGCCAGTGCGGCCGCGTTTTTCCCTGCCAGCACGATCAGCTGGAAGTCGCCCGGCAAGGCCAGCAGGCGCGCGGCGACCGTTTCAAGGCCGCCCAGTCCCGCCCCGCCGCCCATCAGCAGAATCGTCGTGCGCCGCGGGTCGAGGCCAAACGCCTGTGCGCACTGCACGCGGTCGGGCAGCTGCGCGAACGCGGGCATGATGGGGATGCCCGTCACATGGATGCGCTCGGCGGGGATGCCTTCATGGCGCATGCGGAACGCCACTTCGTCGGTGGCGGCGAAATAGCCCTGCATCTGTTCGTGTACCCACATGCGGTGCAAGTCGAAATCGGTGACCTGTACCCACACGGGGCAGGACAGCTGGTGCTGGCGCAGCGCGCGCGACAGCAGTTCGGCCGGCAGGAAATGCGTGCAGATGATGGCATCGGGCTGGAAGGCGGCGATCTGCGCCATCAGCGCGCGCGTGTTGAGGCGCTCGACGGCGCGGCGCAATCGCTGCATCGAGCTGTCGCGCGGCGCGTCGTGGGTGGCATGGTACAGATAGCCCCACAGCGCGGGCGCCTTGTTGACCAGCTTGATATAAAAATCCGTGTACAGCTTGCGGAATGCGGGCGTGACGAAATCCATCATGTCGAGATGGCTGGCCAGCGCCGCAGGGCCGGCGCCGTCATCGCGCGCCGCGTATGCCTCGATGGCTTGCGCTGCGCGCATATGGCCGGCGCCGGCCGAGACGCTCAGGATAAGAATTTTTTTCGGTGTTTGCTGCGGCATGCGCTGGTGCTCCACTGGAAGCCCTGATCGGGAAAACAGGCACAATACCATTTTCCGCGCCGCGCACATTGCAAATTAGCAAGGCGCGCGGCTTCCCTTACTTCAGCGCCGGCGCGACATCCGTGCGCAGCACCGGGTACAGATTCAGCCGCTCATCCCACGAGGCGTGGCGGCGGGCGAAGAATTCCAGGCGCGCGGCCGGGCTTTTTGCAAACGCGGGGTCGCTGGCCAGCTTTTCGTGGAACTGCGCCGCCAGCGCCGGATCGGCCGCCAGCTGCGCACGGGCCACATCTTCGGCCACGTATTCTTCCATGTATTCCTTGCGCTCGAAGGCCGTATTGAAACTGCCCCAGACCAGCAGGGAATCGGGCGCGCGCGGCTCGAGCAGGGCCACGACCAGCCGCGCCTTGGCCTGGTTGACGGGCACGTACAGAGCACCTGCACCGACCGGACGCTCCTCTTTCTGCCACTCGCCCTGCACGGCCGCCGTCTGGCGCCCCTCGAACGACTGCGCGCCGAATTTCACCTGCGTGGCGCGGAAGGTTTCGACGGGCAGCGTGCCGGGCGCGGTGGCCAGCACTTGGTACGACACGCCATGCTGGCGCAGCTTGGCCGCCACCATCTGCGCCTGCGCCGCAGGCACGAGGTAGCCGGCCTTGGGCGCAGCCTGCTGCAGGTCGGGCACGATCTCGTCGCGCAGGGGCACGTTCCAGATCTGCGGCGTGGTTTCATCATAGCGCGTCATCAGCGCGCCCGACACCTCGGATGGCGTGCGCGTGTAGGCGTAGCCGCGAAACGCGATCATGCGGCTCTTGTCCGTCGTTTTATACGTGAGCGGCAAGGTGGCGCCGGCCAGCTGCGCGGCGCGCGCGTCCGCCTCGAGCGCCGTTTGCCGCCACTGCGCGCCATGCTGCGCCACTTGCGACAGCAGCGAGACGATGGTGTTGCGCGTGATGCGCACGCGGGTCGGATAGTCCTTCCACGAATGGGTTTCCACCAGCATGCCGAAGCGGTTGCGCAGCTGGAAATAGCCATGCGAGAAGCGCGGATTCGGCGCCGAATCGACAAAGCCCGATTGCGGATTGTCGTTCTCGGCAAACGAAATATAGAACGGTTTCGGGTCCGAGCCCTGCCTGGCCAGGTCGGCCAGGACCTGATCTCGCAAGGCCGTGCCGGCCACGCGCAGGGCCGCGTCGCCCGCATGCACGGGTTCGACCTGGATCGAGATATCGGGTTCGAACTGCGCGCCATCGGTGACGTGCAAGTCGACATAGGCCAGCGGATCCCAGGCGTTCACCAGCGCCAGCATGTGCTGCATCTCGGGCGTATCGGCCTTCATGTATTCGCGGTTCAGATTGTAGTTTTGCGCCGTACTGCGCCAGCCCATTTCCACGGGGCCGCGCTGATTCGGACGGTTCCACCGGCCGAAGCGCTCATGGCCGTCGACATTGAAGACGGGCACGAACAGCAGCACTTGTCTATCCAGCGCGCCGGGCGCCGCCTTGCCCTCCAAGACTTCGCGCAAGGCCAGGAAACCGGCATCCTTGCCATCGATTTCGCCCGCATGGATGCCGCCCTGCACCAGCAGCACGGGCAGCTTGCGGCGCGCCGCCTCGGCCGGCGTCAGCGCGCCCGTGTTGGAGACGGCCAGTGCCAGCATCGGGCGGTTTTCCGGCGTGCGGCCAAATTCCACGCAGCGCACCTGCTTCGGATAGCGCGCCTGGAACTGGCGGCACAGGGCTTCCACTTCCGCATAGCGGCCGGTGCTGACAAAGCCCGAGCGTTCGGCCACCGTGGTCAACGGTGCGCCGGCTTGGGCGGGAGAGGCAAAGACGGACAATATGGCGGCGGACAGCAGGGCGAGGCGTAGCATGGGGGAGGCTCCAGCGGGCAGATGGGAAGCGGGGGATTATATGGCTAAATAAGCGAAAAAAATAAAAGCCAGGATAGCAATATGCGCTCCCGGCTTTTCTATTTACCTCCAACACCGCAAAGGCTGGGGTCAGACCCTCAATGCCGCTGACTCAGAGACTTGCGCCAACGTTCGCGGGGGTCTGACCCCGGGTTTCAGCTACCGAAGTGGTAATTGAATTCGACCCATCCCTGGCGTCCCTGCGGGCTGTAGCTGCCCACCGGGTAGTACGGCCAGCCGCCGCTGTCGTCGCGCTTGATCTTGTCGAATACGTTGTTGACGATCAGCGACAAGGTGGCGCGGTCGTTGATGCGGTACACGGTGCTGATGTTGGCCAGCGCCGTCGGCGTCAGATAGGCCTTGCCGGCGGCGTTCGGGATCTTGCTGTAGCGGCTGACCAGCAAGGTGTTCGACCAGTCGCCAGCGCTCCAGTTCACGCTCAGGTTGAGCTTATCGCGCCAGTCCGAATTGTTCAGCGATTTGAGCTCGTCGATCTCTTCGTCGCCGACGAATTGCTGCGATTTATTGCTCAGCACCTTGGCGTAGTTGGCCTTGAAGGCAAAGCGGCCATAGTCCGTCGTGCGCAGCAAATACTTGACGCTGATGTCGATGCCGCTGCTGCTCTGCTTGGCCGCGTTGATCGGATTGACGGTGATGGTCTTGATCTCGCCGGCGCGGTTCAGCGCATTGGCGGCAAAGCGCTCGACGCGGTTCAGGGTATCGACGCAGGTCGGCGAGTTGATGTCGGTCTTGCCCAGGCGGCAATCGGCTTCATCGCGGAGTATCTTGTCGGAGCTCAGATTGGTTACCAGGTCGTCGATCTTGATATTCCAGTAGTCGACCGAGACGTCGAAATTGGATGTCGGCGACCAGACGGCGCCCACGCCGAACGACTTGCCCTTCTCCGACTGCAGATCCTTGCTGCCGTTCTGCACATAGTCGGCGCCCGGCGATTTGTTCGCGTAGTCGCAATCATCGATGGCCTGCCCGGCGACGCCGCAGCGGTAATAGTCGGTGGTGCTCGAGTAGTAACCGGTGCCGCGCGCCTTGTAGATGTAGTTCATGTCCGGCGCGCGGAAGCTGGTGGCGTAGTTGGCGCGGAACAGCAGCTCCGGCGCGGGACGCAGTTCCAGGCCGCCGTTATAGGTGAACTTGCCGTCATGGCGGCCGGCAAAGCTGTAGCGGTCGTAGCGGCCGGCCAGGGTGCCGGTCAGCTTTTCATGCAGCGGCAGGTTCACTTCCGCCCCCAGCGCATAGCGGGTGCGCGTGCCGGCCGTGATGTCGGACTTGGTGGCGACGTTGAAGTAACCTTCGTTCAGGCGCGCGTCGGGCACGTTGCTGAAGCCCTGCTTGCCCACTTCGGCGATGGTGGCGATCTTCGCCACGCCAGCGGGAAGCTGGAACAGGTCGCCGTTGGTAGCCAGACTCAGGGTATTCGTCCAGGCCTTGTCGTCGCTGTCGGAATTGCCCGTGATGCTGTCGAACTCGGCCGCCGTCACGCGGCGCGACAGGCGTGCCGGATCCGGCGCGTAGACCGGCACGCCGGCGGCATCGGTGCCCAGTTTCGGACCCAGGAAGAAGCTGTCGATATTGGCCAGCGCGCGCGGCGTGTGGCTTTCGCTCTTGTACACCGAGGCATTGTAATTGGCTTCGTATTGCCAGCTGCTGGTGCCCGGCACGCGGCCCTTGGCACCCAGCGAGATGGCTGTGGCCAGGTCCTCCCACTTGCGGTTGTAGCGCTCCACGCCGCCCATTTCCTCGGGCGAGATGTAACGCGTCCACGCTTCGTAGCGATCGGTATTCTGGTTGCGGAAATAGCTGCTGCCCGTCGACGACGACGTCCACGTCGGGCCGCGCGTGTTGTTCTCGGTCGAGTTCTTGCCGATCAGGAAGTCGGCGAACAAGGTCGTTTCCGGCGACAGCTCATAGTTGGCGCTGCCGAACACGTTCTGGCTGCGGTTCTTGGTTTGCGTGGTCCAGTAAGTGGGGCCCACTTTCGGGCTGGCGCAATAGCTGCCGTTCTTCGCCTGATACTTGACGGTGCTGCCGCCGAACAGGTCGCCGAACTGCGTGCAGGTGTCGCCCAGGTCCACATAGGTGCCGGAAGTCCCCGCCTTTACCACGCGACGCGACGCGATATTCGTCGGCGTGCCCGAGCGGGTGGCCATGAAGTCGCGCTGCAGGCTCGACAGCGGATCGCGCTGGCTCAGCTCCACACTGAACAAGGTATGCAGCTTGTCGAAATTGCCGCCGCCCGTCAACTGCACGCGCTGGTTGCCGGCGCCGCCGCGCGTGGTGCCGCCCGCCTTGACGTTGATATCGAAACCTTCCGTCTGCTTTTTCAGGATGACGTTGACCACGCCGGCGATCGCGTCGGAACCATAGATGGCCGAGGCGCCGCCGTTGAGGATCTCGATGCGGTCGACAATGCTCGACGGGATATTCGCCAGGTTGGTGAAGTTGACCGTGCCTTCGTAGGCGACGGGGAAGTCGGCCAGGCGGCGGCCATTGAGCAGGATCAGGGTGTGGTTCGGACCGAGGCCGCGCAGGCTGATGGTATTGGCCGACGGCGTAAACGTGTTGCCGAAGTCCTCGCCTTGCGTAAAGCCGCTGTTCTGTACCTGGTTGGTCAGCGCATCGAAGACGTTCTTGTACCCTTGCTTGGTGATTTCATCGCCCGTCAGGATGGTGACGGACGATGGTCCCTCCAGGCTGGCGCGGGGAATCCGCGAACCGGTGACCACGACGGCTGGCGGGGTGGCCGCCGGCTGCTGATCCGCTGCGGGCGCTTGCGTCTGCGCGTGCGCCTGCCATGCGGAACCGCCAAGGATGGCCAGTACGGCTACGGTGAGCGGTGGTAACTTGAATTGTATAGGCATCTTTGCGCTTCTCAAGGTTAGGGAGAAGGCGAAAGATATCAAGATGCCAGCAATTACAGAACGAATGGATTCGTCTTTCTATATATCATAATTGTTATATAGAAATATTTATGAGAAGAAAGATGCCCCACCCTCATCCAGGAAGGGGGGCAACATGGGGTTTTATCATTTCAATACAGCAATTTCCTTGTAGGCCGGGCGCAGCAGCCGCGCGGCCGTTTCGGCCGGACTCGCCATCGAACCCGGCAGCCTGAGCGCGCCCGTGGCCGGGGTACAGCTGCCGCTGCCGCGGTAGCGCAACGCCGCCGCCAGCATGGCTTCGGCAGGATCGCCCAGCGCGTGCTGGTAATCGTCCGTCACGTCGCACGTTGGCGCCATGCCATCGGCAAAGTCGCCAAAGCCCTTGGCGTTGACACCCTGGAACTGCACGGCGAAATACGTGGTGCCGCAATTCGGCGTGGGATAGAAACCATAGGGCTTGCCGCACGTCGTGCCGCCGATCAGGTTGACCTGCACGTCGACGCCGCGCAAGCCGTTGATGATGGCTTCGCTGGCCGAACAGGTATTGCCCGTCGTCAGCAAGGTCACGCGCTTGAGGCCCAGCGAAGGCAAAGGCGTGCCCTTGGGCAAGGGATTCGGCCCGGCAAAGCCCTGGCTTTGCGTGTGGAATGGCACGGGCGCTTCCGGCCGCGTCTTGTCATTGGCCAGCACCTGCTCGAAGGTCTTGCCGGTGGTGACTTGCGGACCGGCAATCATGTAGGCAATCTCGCTGGCGACATCGAGATAGCCGCCGCCGTTGTAGCGCACGTCAAGCACCAGGTCGCTGATGCCGGCCGCCTGGAAGCGGCGCATGGTCTCGACCAGCTGGCGTTCGGCCACGTTGTTGTGGGTGTTGAAGGTCAGGTAGCCCACCTTGCCCGTGGGCGTGTCGATGATGCGCTCGTTTTGCACGGCGCTCGTGCTCACTTCCACCGCCTGCAGGTTCGCCGAGAGGGGCGAGCCATTGCGGCTGAACGCCAGCGTGTGCGTGCCTTGCGCTGCAGGGAACAGGCCGGCGTTAATGATCTTCACGCTGGCAGCGTCGGGGGCATTGACGAAATCGGTGCCATCGACGGTTTGCAGCTCATCGCCGCGGCGCAAGCCCGCCAGGTCGGCCGGCGAGCCTGGCTCGACGATCGAGATCACGGCCTTGCGCGGCGGCGTGGTGCGCGTCAGCGCCAGCAACATGCCGTAACCGAGCTCCACGCCGTTGAGCGAGGCTTCCCATTCGGCCGTCGTATACGTGAAATGGAACTGGTCCTTCGGCTTGCCGGACGCCGTCATGGCCGTTGTTTTGAGCATATCGAAATACGCCTTGGCCGTGGAAAAGCTTTGCGGCAGGTAGGTGGTCGGCACTTCGCGGTACCACAGATACGTTTCATCGATCCAGCTGCGCACCCACGTCTGCTCATCGAGCAAGCTGCCCGGCTTGTCGATGCTGCTGCCGCTGCGCGGCGCCTCGCAACGGTTCGCCACCGTGGAGGAGGCAACCAGCGCCGTCGGCCCTGTCGGAGTCACGGGCGGGACGACGGGCGCGCTGTCGCTGCTGCCGCCTCCGCCGCAGGCACTCAACACACATACGAGGGAAACAGCGAGGGAGCCAAGTCGCAGGAAATGCATGAGAAACTTTCCATAAAGAAATTATCGAAAAATTATAATGCGTTTCGCCAGCAAGCGTTGCTTTCTTTGATACAAAAAAAATGGCGCCCGCAGGCGCCATTGCTACAGCGAGGAACTCACCCCATCACGCCACGGTGGCCGCCACGGGTGCTGCCACGACGGGCGGCAGCGGCGTCGGCGCATTGAAGGCGATCAAGAGACTCGCTTCTTTCTCTTTCGCCGCCTTCAAATGACGCTCCTTCACGTGGCCATAGCCGCGGATGTCTTCCGGAATGCTGGCGATCGCCACGGCTTGCGCCAGCTTGGCCGTCGTCAGCTTCGGCAGCAAGCCGCCCACCGTCGCGCGGTATTCCGCGATCAGCGCACGCTCCATCTTGCGCTCGGCCGTATGGCCGAACACGTCGAAGGCCGTGCCGCGCAAGCCCTTGAACTTGGCCAGCACGCCGAAAGCCTTCAGCATCCACGGGCCATATTCCTTCTTGATCAGATGACCCTGGGCATCCGTTTTCGCCATGATCGGCGGCGCCAGGTGGAACTTGAGCTTGATGTCGCCTTCGAACATGGACGCGATCTTCGCCTGGAAGGCGCCGTCCGTGTACAGACGCGCCACTTCGTACTCGTCCTTGTAGGCCATCAGCTTGTAGAAGTAACGGGCCACGGCTTCCGTCAGGCGCAAGTGCGGGCCGTTCAGTGCGCTTTCGGCGGCGCGCACCTGTTTGATGAAGTCCAGATACTGCTGCGCATACGCGCGGTCCTGGTAAGCCGTCAGCAGGGCCACGCGCTTTTCAATGATGTCGTCGAGCGTGTCGATGCGCTTGAATTCCACCACCTTCGCTGGCGTGGTCATGCGCACCAGGCTGGCCGCATCGTGGGCGCCGGCGCGGCCCCAGTTGAAGGCCGCCTTGTTGAATGCCACCGAGACGTTGTTCAAGTCGATGGCCTTCATGATGGCCGCTTCGCTCAAGGGCACCTTGCCCTTTTGCCAGGCGTAACCGAGCATGAACATATTCGTCGCAATCGAGTCGCCCATCAGCGCCGTGGCGATCTGGCCCGCGTCGATGAAGTCGACGTGGTCGCTGCCGCAGGCCTTTTCGATTTCCATGCGCGCCGAAGCGCCGGGGAATTGCCAGTCCGGATTCTTCACGAAAGCGGCCGTCGACGAGCTGGTCGAGTTGATCATGGCCCAGCTGCGCCCCTCTCCCATGCGCGACAGGGCGTCGCGGCTGGCCGTGACGATCAAATCGCAGCCGATCACCAGGTCGGCCGCACCCGTGCCGACGCGCGTCGAGTGGATATCTTCCTGGCGGTCCGCCAGACGCACGTGCGACATCACGGGACCGCCCTTTTGCGCCAGGCCGCTCATGTCCAGCACGGAACAGCCCTTGCCTTCCACGTGGGCCGCCATGGCCAGGATCTGGCCGACGGTGACGACACCCGTGCCGCCGATGCCGGTCACCAGAATACCGAACGGCTCGGCCGTCGATGGAATGGCTGGTGTCGGCAAGGCCGGCACGGCTGGCGCATCCTTGTCGGCGGCAGCCGCCTTTTTCGGCTTTTTCAGGCCGCCGCCTTCCACCGTCACGAAACTGGGGCAGAAACCCGTCGTGCACGAGAAATCCTTGTTGCACGACGACTGGTTGATCTGGCGCTTGCGCCCCAGTTCCGTTTCCAGCGGTTCCACCGACAGGCAGTTCGACTGCACGGAGCAGTCGCCGCAGCCTTCGCAGACGGCTTCGTTGATGACGGCGCGCTTGGCCGGGTCCGGGTATTCATTGCGTTTCCGGCGGCGGCGTTTTTCCGAGGCGCAGGTCTGGTCGTAGATCATGGCCGACACGCCGGGCATGTCGCGCAGTTCGCGCTGCACGTCCATCAGTTCCGAACGGTGGCGCACGGTGACGCCTTCGGCCCAGGCGTAATCGTCCGGATATTTTTCCGGTTCGTCCGTGACGACGATGATGGGACCCACGCCTTCGGCGGCGATCTGGCGCGAAATGATGGCCGGCGACAGGGGGCCGTCGAATTCCTGGCCGCCCGTCATCGCCACCGCATCGTTGAACAGAATCTTGTAGGTGATGTTGACCTTAGCCGAGACGGCCGCGCGGATGGCCAGGATGCCCGAGTGGAAATACGTGCCGTCGCCGAGGTTGGTAAACACGTGCTTTTCATTCGTGAACGGCGCCTGCCCCACCCAGGTGACGCCTTCGGCGCCCATGTGGGTAAAGGTCGACGTTTCGCGGTCCATCCACAGCACCATGTAATGGCAGCCGATGCCGGCCAGCGCGCGCGAGCCTTCCGGCACCTTGGTCGAGGTATTGTGCGGGCAGCCGGAGCAGAAGAACGGCGTGCGGTCCTTTTGCGGATCGGGTTTCACGCTGATGGCCTTGAGGACGTTTTCCTTCGCTTCCAGGTAGGCGATGCGTTCCTTCACGCGCTGCTCGACGGGGTGGCCCGCGTAGTAGCGCGAAATGCGGCTGGCGATCGCGCGGGCGATCATGGCCGGGTTCAGTTCATACGTGGCCGGCAGCAGCCAGTCGCCGTGTCCCGTGCCCTTCTGGTTGCTCCACTCGCCCGTGTCGTCGAACTTGCCGACCACGCGCGGACGCTCGCCGTCTTTGAGGTTGTACAGCTCTTCCTTCAGCGCGTATTCGAGGATTTGCCGCTTTTCTTCCACCACGAGGATTTCGTCGAGGCCCTTGGCGAATTCATGCACGCCGTCCGCTTCCAGCGGCCAGGTCATGCCGATCTTGTACAGGCGGATGCCGATGTCGGACGCCGTCTGCTCGTCGATGCCGAGATCCGCCAGCGCCTGGCGCGTGTCCAGGTAGGATTTGCCGGCCGTGATGATGCCGATGCGCGCCTTCGGGCTGTCCCAGATGATCTTGTTGAGCTTGTTGGCACGCGCATACGCCAGCGCCGCATACCATTTGTAGCTGTTCATGCGAACTTCTTGTTCCAGCACCGTGTCGGGCCAGCGGATGTTCAGGCCGCCGGCCGGCATCTCGAAGTCCGTCGGCAGGGTGATCTGCACGCGGTCCGGGTCGAAATCGACGGCGGCGCCCGACTCGATGATGTCGGTCACGCATTTCATCGAGACCCACAGGCCCGTGTAGCGGCTCATGGCCCACGCATGCAAGCCGTAGTCGATGTATTCCTGCACCGACGACGGGTACAGCACGGGGATGCCGCAAGCGTTCAGGATATGGTCGGACTGGTGCGCCGTGGACGAGGATTTGGCCGCGTGGTCGTCGCCGGCCAGCACCAGCACGCCGCCATGCTTGGCGGAGCCGGCGTTATTCGCGTGCTTGAAGACGTCGCCGCAGCGGTCGACGCCGGGGCCCTTGCCGTACCACATGCCGAACACGCCGTCGTATTTCGCGTCTTCGAACAGATTCGTCTGCTGCGTGCCCCAGACGGCCGTGGCGGCCAGGTCTTCGTTCAGGCCCGGGTGGAACTTGACGTGGTGTTCATCGAGGTACTTTTTTGCCTTGATCGCCGTCATGTCGACGGACGTCACAGGCGAACCGCGGTAGCCGGTGATGTAGCCGGCCGTATTCAGGCCAGCCTTGAGGTCGCGCTCGCGCTGCAGCATGGGCAGGCGGATCAGCGCTTGCGTGCCCGTCATGAAGGCGCGGCCACGCTCGAGCGTGTATTTGTCGTTCAGGGAAATTTCGGACGCGTGCGCGCCCGGCTCAAGACTCGAGCCCTTGATTGGTGCATTCATTACTTGTCTCCATTATTCTCTGTGCTACGCGTGCAGGTCGGTTGAACTCACACGTACCGGCCGCGCTTTATGAGCAATGCCGGTGCGGAAAAATGACTTGTTTGTCGTAGACTACCACAGGAAGGCGCGCAGTTCTTTGCTGCGCTGCACTCCCGTGTTCTTGCCTTTTTGCTGCTTCTTTTTCTGGCAATGTCGGCAATGTCGGATGACGCTGCGCTCATCCGACCTACAGATATTGGCCGCTTGCTGGCAATGTCGGATGACGCTGCGCCTCGGCGGCCCCGCTCATCCGACATACAGCCAGGATCAACCCTGTAGGTCGGCTTAGCCGGAACGGCGTAAGCCGACAAACAGCAGCCCCCAGCTTAGGCCGCGCTCGTATCTTTCAGCACGCCGCGCTTGATCTGGTCCAGCTCGATCGACTCGAACAGCGCGCGGAAGTTGCCTTCGCCGAAGCCCTGGTCGCCCTTGCGCTGGATGATCTCGAAGAAGATCGGGCCGATCACCGTCTGCGTGAAGATCTGCAGCAGCAGTTCGCGTTCGTTTTCCGTGCTGTGGCCATCGATCAGGATGCGCAGGCGGCGCAGTTCTTCCAGCTGCTCGCCGTGGTTCGGCAGGCGGCGGTTGACCAGCTCATAGTACGTTTCAATCGTGTCCTGGAAATCGATACCCGTATCGCGCATGCCTTGCACGGAGGCATAGATATTGTCCGTGCCCAGGGCGATGTGCTGGATGCCTTCGCCATGGTACTGGTCCAGGTATTCGGCGATCTGCGACTTGTCGTCCGACGATTCGTTGATCGGGATGCGGATCTTGCCGCACGGCGAGGTCATGGCCTTCGATTTGAGGCCCGTCAGCTTGCCTTCGATGTCGAAATAGCGCACTTCGCGGAAGTTGAACAGGTTTTCATAGAAGCTCGCCCATTCCTTCATGCGGCCGCGGTGCACATTGTGCGTCAGGTGGTCGATATAGGTCAGGCCATGGCCGACGGGATTGGCGACGGCGCCGGGAATGGCGACGAAATCGACGTCATAGATACTGATGTCGCCGATGCCGCCCGGTGCGGCCGCGTCCGGCTTGTCGGCGCCCTTGCCGCGCCAGCGGTCGACGAAGTACAGCAGCGAATCGCCCACGCCCTTGATGGCGGGGATATTCAGCTCCATCGGACCCGTTTTGTTATCGAAACCCCAGGCGCCCAGTTCCAGCGCGCGGCGATACACGAAGGCCGCGTCGTCGACACGGATGGCGATGGCGCACACGGACGGGCCGTGATGGCGGGCAAAACGCTGCGCGAACGAATCTTGTTCGGCATTGATGATGAAATTGATGTCGCCCTGACGGTACAGGGTGACATCCTTGTGGCGGTGGCGCGCGATGGCCGTGAATCCCATGTTCTCGAACAGCTTGCCCAATGCTTTTGGGTCTGGTGCTGCATACTCGACGAACTCGAAACCATCGGTACCCATCGGGTTATCCCAAGGCTGAAATTGCATGATGTCTCCTCCAAGAAGTAGCGCACAGTATAGGCGTGGGTCACGGGCATTAAATGCCAAAGATCTCCCGAACAATCATGATTTGCGCAATAATATTGCGTGAAATACGAACCACCGGAGGAAGCATGAGCAAAATTACGCTGGATAAAACGGATCGCAAGATCCTCGCCGTCCTGCAGGCCGATGGCCGCCTGTCGAATCAGGACGTGGCCGAGCAGGTCAGCCTGTCGCCGTCGCCATGCTTGCGCCGCGTCAAACGACTGGAAGAAGCGGGCGTGATCCGCCAGTACGTGGCCCTGCTGGACCCGGAAAAGATCGGCCTGGGCTTGCTGGCCTACGTGAACGTGCGGCTGGAAAAGCACAGCGACGCCACGGCCCACAGCACGGCCCGCGTGCTGGCGCCGAATCTGGTGACGAATACCTCGCCGCGCGCCGACTTCGCCGTGGCCGTGGCGCATTGGCCGGAAGTGGTGGCTTGCTATGCGATGACGGGCGAAATGGATTATCTGTTGCGCGTGCACGTGGAAGATATGGAGCACTTTTCGCGCTTCATGATGGCTACCTTGCTGCGCCACCCGGCCGTGCTGGACGTGAAATCGAGCTTTGCCTTGCAGCGCATCAAGGATACGACGGCCCTGCCCTTATTGTGATGGCGGCCCGGGCTGCTTCTTGCGCCCCGGCAAGCGTTCGAACAGTTTGCTGGCGGCGCGCGCATTTGCCTTGAACGTGTAATCGAACATGGCGAACTGCTCCTGCACGGCTTCCTGCAGCATGCTCGTCGGGTTCGGCGGCAACAGTTTCAAATAAGCATCAGCTTCGCCATAGTCGCGCTGGATTTCCATGCCCGCCTTCTTGGCGATATGCATCATCGTCTTGTTGGACGACAAACAATGCATGTACAGGGTATCGACATCGTTGTTGCGGCAATGAATCGCCGCCCGCTCGAACAGTTTCGACCCCACGCCCATGCCGCGCATCGATTTCGACACGGACACGCCAAATTCCGCCACCTGCTCCTTGTCCGTCACCACGCTTTTCGCCGGCGACTGGTCCTTCGGCGCAAACGCCAGATGGCCCACGCCCACCAGTTTGAACAGGCTGTTGTAGACGCCGTAGATCATGTCGCGCGAGAAATCCATCTTTTGCACGTACTGCGCGACGAGTTCATCGGGCAAGGCGCTGCCGAAGCGCAGCAGGCGGTCGCTTTTCTCGAGCGACAAAAAATGCTTCATCATGCGGCGCCGGTCGCGCTCGTGCAATTGCTTGACGAGCACGGTCGGACGCCCGCCGCCGCTACGGCTGAGCCAGCGGCGAAACGGGTTTTGAAACAGCTTGGGTAAGGTCACGTCGACTCCTGGAAGCGGTGCTGCGGCACGTCAGGCCGTTATTGTGCAGTGCAGCATCTGCCGTATTGTAGCCTATTCCCGCCGTTCAAGTCTGGGCCAGGAAGGCCGCCACGGCCGCCACCCGCGCCACATGGATGATTTCGGGAATGCGTTTCGGCTCCGTACAGCCTTGCGCCAGCGCACCCGCATTCACGCCGCGCGCCGCGTCCAGCCCGCCCTGCAGCCGCGCCGCCTGGGGAAAGTCGCCGGTGACCAGTCCGTCGCAGGCCACGGCCTGCAGCAGTTGCACGAAGCGCTGCGGCTTGCGCAAGCCGTCGCAGCGTTCGCACAGACTGACGATGGCCTCGGCGCCCAAGTCCAGCGCGCCGTTGATATTGTCCAGCTCGCGCGCCGCCATGACGGCCAGTTCGCGGCACTCGTTGGGCACGCGCAGGCGCTCGCTCAGCTGCTCGATGGCATCCTTGCTCAAATGCAGCATCAAGGCGGCAAAGCGCACGGGCAAGTCATGACCTTGCGCGGCCGCGTGGTCGACGACCTGCAGCAAGCGCTCGCTGATGGTAATTTCGCCCATGATGCGCGCCAGGGCGCCGCACTCGTGCAGCACCGTCAGCATGCGCGCAGGATGGCTTTCCATCAGTCCCTTGGCCACTTCCTGCCACACGCGCTCGGCCACCAGGGCATCGACTTCGCCATCAGCCACCATCTGGCGCATCAGCGCCATGGTGGCCGGCGCGACAGTGAAAGTATGAAAACGGGCAGCAAAGCGGGCCAGACGCAGGATGCGCACGGGGTCTTCGCCGAACGCGTCGGAGACGTGGCGGAAGATCTTGTTCCCGATATCCGCGACGCCGCCGAACGGGTCGGTCAACGTCCCGTCCTCGGCTTGCGCGATGGCGTTGATGGTGAGATCGCGCCGCACCAGATCGTCTTCCAAGGTGACGTCGGGCGCCGTGTGGAAGACGAAACCCCGGTAGCCGGGGGCCGTCTTGCGTTCCGTGCGGGCCAGCGCGTATTCTTCCTGCGTCTTCGGGTGCAGGAAGACGGGAAAATCCTTGCCGACGGGCCGGAAACCCTGGCGCAGCATGTCTTCCGGCGTGGCGCCAACGACAACGTGGTCGTGGTCTTTCACGGGCAAGCCCAGCAGTTGGTCGCGCACCGCGCCACCGACCGTGTAAATCTTCATGGTCACTTTTCTTTAATCGGGGAGTTCCGCGTCGTGCTTGGGCGCCGTTTCCGTTTCCGCCAGCGCTTCCGCGATCCAGCGGGCCACGGCAGGGTGCGCCTGCACGCGCTCGCAGTAGGCGTTCAGGGCCGGCGCCAGCGACACGCCATACGTGCGGAAACGCATGACGACGGGGGCGAAATATGCATCGGCGATGGAAAACTCGCCAAACAGGAACTGGTGGTGGCCAAAGCGCGACAGGCACTCTTCCCAGATTTCGCTGATGCGGCCGATGTCGGCCTGCGCGGCGGCCGTGCGGCCCCGTCCCGGCAACTTCGCCTTGATATTCATCGACATGTCCGTGCGCAAGCCGGTAAAGCCCGAATGCATTTCCGCACAGACACAACGCGCCATGGCGCGCGCGGCCACGTCTTGCGGCCACAGGTGTTTATCTGGAAACTGCTCGGCCAGGTATTCGCAGATGGCCAGGCTGTCCCAGATCGTGATCTCGCCCGCCAGCAGCACGGGCACCCGGCCACAGGCCGAATATTCGGCAATTTTGGTGGCCGTGTCGCTCTGGTCGAGGAGCACGCGCACTTCATGGAACGGAATACCGAAGGCCGTCATGGCCACCCACGGGCGCATCGACCACGACGAGTAATTCTTGTTGCCGATGATGAGGGTCAGGCCCGGCTCGCGGGCAGCGGCCAGGGTTTGCGTCAGGCTGGGGTCAAGGATGGTCGTTTGCATGGTCGGCTAGCTTTAGTTGGATGATGGCAAATCGGCCGCGACGGCGCTGTTTTTCGGCCCCACGGTGCCCAGGCGCGCTTTCAGCGATTGCGGGCTTTTTTCGAACAGGGCCGCGTAGTACGTGGCGTTGGCCATCACGTTCTTCACGTAGCCGCGCGTTTCCGTGTAGGGAATGATCTCGGCAAAGATGGCGCCTTCCAGCGGACGCGTCATGGTGGCGCGCCAGATGCGCAAGCGCCCCGGCCCCGCGTTGTAGGCGGCGCTGGCCAGCACTTGCGAACCGTCCAGGCCACCGAGCACCATGTTCAGGTAGTTCGTGCCCAGCAAGACGTTGGTGCGCACATCGCTCAAGGTTTCCGTGACGAAATCGGTCAGGCCGATCTTCTTGGCGACATACCGTGCCGTCGACGGCATGACCTGCATCAAACCGGACGCGCCCACGTGCGACTGCGCATCCATGATGAAGCGCGATTCCTGGCGGATCAAGCCGTACACCCAGGCCTTGTCCAGGCCCAGGGTTTGCGTGGCCGGATGCATGACGTCGTCGTGCGGCGTCGGATAGCGCTGCGTATAGTCCACTTCCAGGCGCGTGCGGTCGGAAGTATTGACCATGCGGTCGAGCACATTGTTCTGGCGCGCAAACTCCGCGGCGGCCAGATGTTGCCGGTCCGTCATCGAACGCAATTCCCAGTTCCACTCGCGCGTGCCCTCGAAGCGCAAGCGCATATTGAAGAATTTCAAGGCGCGCTGCAGTCCCGGATTGGCGGCCATGGCGGCGATTTCCGCCGGCGTGACGGGCTGGCCCGGCGGCGGCAAGACCAGGTGGTTGCCCAGCTCTTCATTGGCCAGCAAGCCGTAGAAATTCGATTGATCGCTGATCGTGCGGTACAGGGCATCGGCCTGCGCATTCGGGCGGCCCGGCGTTTCCGCCTGCTGCGCGCGCGCCAGCCAGTACACCCATGTCGGGTCCGTGCGCAGCGAGGCCGGCATGGCCTGGATCGCCGCCTTCACCTGGGGCCAGTTGCCTTCACGCAAGGCGATACGCGCCTTCCATTGCATCTGCTCCTGGGTCAACGGTGCGCCATTGGTTTTTTGCCAATATTCGAATGCTTCCGGCGCCAGCGAATACGACGCCTGCAGGGCCAGGCTGGCCCAGCCGATGGCCTGTTCCTGCGGCGTCAGCTGCGCACTGGCCTTTTGCAGGGCCACCACGCCCAGTTTTAATGTGCTTTTCGCCATGCGGCCCACGGCCACCAGGTACATCTCGTGGTCGGCACGGCTGGCGCCCGGCCCCTTGGCCAGCACCAGCGCGGGCAAATCGATCGCTTGCGCCATCTTCGCGTCGGACGCGCCCAGCAGCAGCGCGATGCGGCGCGCCGGGCCCGTGGCATTCGTCTGGCCCGCCAGGCGGATCTGCGCCCACAGGTCGTTCGCGTCGAACTGGCCATTTTGCGCCAGTGCTGCGATCAGGCTGCCGCACGCTTCGCCATAGCCAGGCGGCGCGACGAGCAGCTTGCGCGCCTCGGACGCCACGTTCTGCCCCTTGGCGGCGCGCGACATCAGCGCGTAGCACTTGAGCTGGGTGTCGTCGTCGAGGGCGAATTGCGGATATTGTTCATCGAACACGACCCAGTCGCGCTTGCGACCGAGCTCCAGCAGCCAGTCGTTGCGGAAACGGTCGGCGATGGCGCTGCCCTTGTAGCGGTTCAGGTAATCGCGAAATTGCGCCTCGGTCAGCAGTTTGATGCGCGGTTTCAGCCGATAATAGTCAACATACGATGGAATCTGGTAATTCGTCAGGCGCCCCGCATAAAAGTCGGCTTTTTCGACGTCATCCTTGCGCGCGGCGTCGCGCAGCAGCAGGAAGGCATCATCCTCGCTGCGCGTGTCGGGGGCGGCTGGGGGGACGGTGGTGGATACCTGGGCCAGGGCGGCCAGGGGAGACAAGGCCGATGCAACACACAGCATCGTGCCGGCAATCCATTTCAGTGGGGAAATCAATGTACGACTCTCAATCTTAACTTGATGGTGATATGAATAGCGACCCTAGAATAACATGCGATCCGGCTACACGGCCACCCATTGCGCCACAGGAAAAAGCCGGCTTGCGCAAAGCCTTGCTGGCGGCCAGGCGCGCCCTGCCCGAGACCACGCGAGCAAGGTGGGATGCGGCCATCGCGCAGCGCCTGCTCGACTGGTGCGCGCAAGAAAACGTCAAGGAACTGGGCGTGTACTGGCCCCTGCACGGCGAGCCGGACTTGCACGAGGCATATGCGCAGCTGGCCGCGCGCGGCGTGCAATTAAGCTTGCCGGTGGTGCTGGAAAAACATGCGCCGCTGGCATTTTCCGACTGGACGCCGGGCGAGCCCATGGTCAAGGATGGCATGGGCGTGGCCGTGCCCGCGCAATTGCGCCTGCGCCCGGCGCCGGCCGCCCTGCTCGTGCCCTGCCTGGGTTTTAACCAGGAACGCTTTCGCCTCGGCTATGGCGGCGGCTATTACGACCGCACCCTGGCGGCCACGCCCCGTCCGCGCACCCTCGGCGTCGCCTATGCCTGCCTGGCGGCAAATTTTCCCAACGGCGAATACGACATCGCCCTCGATCACATCGTGACCGAGGGCGATCTGCTCTAACGCATCAGAACGGTTTATTTCACCAGGCGCTGCCACAAGGCCGTCGTGGGCGCCGCCTGGTTCATGCTATAGAAATGCAAGCCTGGCGCGCCGCCTTCCAGCAAACGCTCGCACAGGCCCGTCACCACGTCCAGGCCAAAAGCCTTGATGGACGCGCTGTCGTCGCCGAAGCTGGCCAGTTTCAGACGCACCCAGCGTGGAATTTCAGCGCCGCACATGTCCGAAAAGCGCATCAGCTGCGTGTAGTTCGTGATCGGCATGATACCGGCCACGATAGGCACGTTGATGCCCATCTTCTGCGTCTGCTCGACAAACTGGAAATACGCGTCGGCATTGTAGAAGTACTGGGTGATGGCGGCATTGGCGCCGGCCTGCACCTTGCGCGCGAACGCGTTCAGGTCGTCCTGCGGCGAACGGGCTTGCGGATGCACTTCCGGATAGGCGGCCACCTCGATATGAAAATGGTCGCCCGTCTCGGCGCGGATGAATTCCACCAGCTCGTTGGCGTAGCGGAACTCACCCGAGGCGCCGTAGCCGCTCGGCAAGTCGCCTCGCAAGGCCACGATACGCTTCACGCCGGCGGCCTTGAAGTCGGCCAGCACGGCGCGGATCGATGCACGTGAACCGCCCACGCAAGACAGGTGCGGCGCGGCCTGTTCGCCGGCCGCCAGGATCTCGCGCACGGTGTCCAGCGTGCCCTGCTGCGTGGTGCCGCCCGCGCCGAACGTCACCGAGAAATACTTCGGATGCAATTCAGACAACTTGACACGCGTGGCGCGCAGCTTTTCCGCCCCTTCCAGGGTTTTCGGCGGGAAAAACTCAATACTGAAATTATGCTTTTCCATCGTCATTACTCAAAAGTAAGGTCGACAAGGCCCAGGAAATGATGCTGTACAGAATGGCGCCGCCCACGGCAGACCAGAAACTGGCGACATGGAAACCATCGATCACCTGCGCCACCAGCCAGAACAGGAAGCCGTTGATGATCAAAATGAACAGGCCCAGCGACAGGAACGTCACGGGCAGGGTCAGCAGGATCAGCAAGGGACGGATCAGCGCATTGACCAGCCCCAGCACGGCAGCGGCCAGCAGCGCGGTCCAGCCGCTGCTCATCGTCACCGAGTGCATCAGGTAGGGGACGGCAAACAGGGCTGCCGCATTGATAAACCAAATCAGTAGCAAGCGCATTTCTCTAGCCTGTCAAAAGTAGGGTCAGGCCGGCGGCATGCGCCGGCCTTCAGAGGGTGGGTTACAGCCCCGGACTACCGATTAGTAACGGTAGTGCTCAGGCTTGTAGGGGCCTTCTTGACGCACGCCAATGTAGTCGGCTTGCTCTTGCGTCAGTTCCGTCAGCTGCGCATTCAACTTTTTGAGTTGCAAACGGGCGACTTTTTCATCGAGGTGTTTTGGCAGGGTGTACACGCCGACCGGGTAGTTGGCCGTGTTCGCGTACAGCTCGATCTGCGCGATCGTCTGGTTGGCAAACGACGAGCTCATCACGTACGACGGGTGGCCCGTGCCGCAACCGAGATTGACCAGGCGGCCTTCGGCCAGCAGGATGATGCGGCGGCCCGACGGGAAGATGATGTGGTCGACTTGCGGCTTGATGTTTTCCCACTCGTATTGTTTCAACGAAGCGACGTCGATTTCATTGTCGAAGTGACCAATGTTGCAGACGATGGCCTGGTCTTTCATGCGCGTCAGGTGATCGTGCGTCAGGATGTGATAGTTGCCGGTGCAGGTGACGAAGATGTCGCCGTGTTCGCACGCGTAATCCATCGTGACCACGCGGTAGCCTTCCATCGCCGCCTGCAGTGCGCAGATCGGGTCGACTTCCGTCACCCATACTTGCGCCGACAGGGCGCGCATGGCTTGCGCCGAACCCTTGCCCACGTCACCGTAACCGGCGATGACGGCCACTTTACCGGCGATCATCACGTCGGTGGCGCGCTTGATGCCGTCGACCAGGGACTCGCGGCAGCCGTACAGGTTGTCGAATTTCGATTTCGTGACGGAATCGTTGACGTTGATCGCAGGGAAAGCCAGCTTGCCTTCCTTGTGCATCTGGTACAAACGGTGCACGCCGGTCGTCGTTTCTTCCGTCACGCCGAGGATTTCCGGCAGGCGCTTCGAGTACCAGGTCGGATCGGCCAGCAAGTGCTTCTTGATCGAGTTGAACAGGCAGATTTCTTCGTCCGAACCGGGGTTGGCCAGCACCGACAGGTCGGTTTCCGCGCGCACGCCCAGGTGCAGCAGCAGGGTAGCATCGCCGCCATCGTCGAGGATCATGTTCGAGTAGACAGCCTTGCCGTCCGCATCCGGCCATTCGAAGATGCGGTGCGTGTATTCCCAGTAGTCGTCCAGCGACTCGCCCTTGACGGCGAACACCGGCGTGCCGGCGGCAGCGATGGCGGCGGCAGCGTGATCTTGCGTGGAGTAAATGTTGCACGATGCCCAACGCACTTGCGCGCCCAGTGCTTCCAGGGTCTGGATCAGCACGGCGGTCTGGATGGTCATGTGGATGGAACCGGTGATGCGCGCGCCTTTCAGAGGCTGCGCTGCCGCGAATTCTTCGCGGATGGCCATCAGGCCAGGCATTTCCGTTTCAGCAATCTTGATTTCTTTGTCGCCCCATGCGGCCAAGGTGATATCGGCGATGGTGTAGTCGTGTTGCGATTTGAGTACGGCGTTCATCACGCCCTCCTTTCAGTTGTTGAAAAAGGTACGTGAGCGCGGTTGCAGGATATTCCGAGCCTGGCGAATTTCTTCGTCGCAACGCTCCTCGGACGGTGGATTTTAACATCGTCAATGCCGGCGCGCCAGCTTGTTCGCCATGCATTGCCAACTAACAACATATGAAAAAAGCGCCCGCGGCCAGCTGGCCGGGGCGCTTCTTTTGCAAGCGGGCTAGATTACTTCAGGCCGGCAGCGTCGCGCAGCAGGGCGACCTTGTCCGTGCGCTCCCACGTGAATTCCGGCTCTTCGCGGCCGAAGTGGCCGTAGGCGGCGCTCTTCTGGTAGATCGGGCGCAGCAGGTCGAGCATTTGCACGATGCCTTTTGGACGCAAATCAAAGTGCGCCAGCACCAGCTTGGCGATTTCCGCGTCGGGAATCACGCCCGTGCCTTCCGTGTAGACGGTGATGTTGATCGGCTTGGCCACGCCGATGGCGTAGCTGACCTGCACCTGGCATTGGCGCGCCAGGCCGGCCGCGACGATGTTTTTCGCCACATAGCGGGCCGCATACGCTGCCGAACGGTCGACTTTCGATGGGTCCTTGCCCGAGAACGCGCCGCCGCCGTGCGGGGCCGCGCCACCGTAGGTGTCGACGATGATCTTGCGCCCGGTCAAGCCGCAATCGCCTTGCGGACCGCCGATGACGAAACGGCCCGTCGGGTTGACGAGGAATTTGGTCTCCGTCAGCCATTCGCGCGGCAGGATGGGCTTGATGATTTCTTCGATGACGGCTTCTTCGATCTGCTTGTGCGAGATTTCCGGCGCATGCTGGGTCGACAGCACCACCGTGTGCACGCCGACGGGGCGGCCATCGACGTAGCGCAGGGTCACTTGCGATTTCGCATCCGGACGCAGCCATGGCAGACGGCCATCCTTGCGCAGTTGCGACTGGCGCTCGACCAGGCGGTGCGCGTAGTGGATGGCGGCAGGCATCAGCTCGGCCGTTTCATCGCAGGCGTAGCCGAACATCAGGCCCTGATCGCCGGCACCTTGATCCAGGTCAATGCCCGCACCTTCATCGACGCCTTGCGCGATGTCCGGCGACTGCTTGTCGTAGGCCACCAGCACGGCGCAACCCTTGTAGTCGATACCGTATTCCGTGTTGTCGTAGCCGATGCGTTTGATGGTTTCGCGCGCAACTTGAATATAATCAACATTGGCGTGCGTGGTAATCTCGCCAGCCAGTACCACCAGACCCGTATTGCACAGGGTTTCGGCGGCCACGCGGGCGCTCGGATCCTGGGCCAGGATGGCGTCAAGGATGGCGTCGGAAATTTGATCGGCAACCTTGTCGGGATGGCCTTCCGAAACGGATTCGGAAGTGAAGAGATAGTCGTTTGACATTGCAAGCTCCTGATTACTATGTGAATGTTCTGTCGCAGTAAAGAGGATTTTGCCTGCGACGCTTTAGCGATATTTATATTCCGCTTCGCAAGTTGTCTATTAACTCAGCGGTTACTGCATACGTGGTATTTTACGCTTCTTAAAAAATTTTGGCACAGCAACACGCCATTCCTGGAAACAGCTTATACATGTTAGTCCCAATTTTCCGCTTCTTGTCCATCTTTCCCCTGCCCGTCCTGCATGGCCTTGGCGCTGTGCTAGGCTGGGTGATTTACGCCATTTCCCCGTCCTACCGCCGCCGCATGCGCGAGAACATGCAAGGTGCGGGGTTTTCGCAACACTTGCACACGGCCGTGGCCGAAGCGGGCAAGAGCGTGCTGGAACTGCCCTTCATCTGGTGCGCCCCCGCCGAGCGCGTGGCGCGCCATGCGACGGTGGAAAACTGGGAACTGGTGGAAAAAGCGCTGCAGCATGGCCGCGGCATTGTCTTCCTGACACCACACCTGGGCTGCTTTGAAATCGTCGCCCAGCAGATCGCGCTGCGCACGCCGCTCACCGTGATGTACCGCCCGCCCAAGCGCGCCGCCCTGAAACCGCTGATCGAAGGGGCGCGCGCGCGCGAAAACCTGATGCTGGCGCCGGCGAACATGTCGGGCGTGCGCATCTTCGCCAAATGCCTGAAAAAGGGACAACCGATCGGCCTGCTGCCCGACCAGGTGCCGCAGGAAGGCGAAGGCGTATGGGCCGATTTCTTCGGCCGCCCCGCCTACACCATGACCCTGCCCGCCAAGCTGGCGCAGATGGGCGGCGCCGAAGTCATCATCACCTACGCGGAACGCCTGCCGGGCGGACGCGGCTATGTCGTGCATTTCGTGCCGTTTACCGAGTCGCTCGACAGCAGCTCGGCCGAACAGGCGCGCACCATCAATGCGGCCATGGAGCAATTGATCGCGCGCAGCCCGGCGCAATACCTGTGGAGCTACAACCGCTATAAAGTGCCGCGCGGCGCGCCGCCGCCCACGCCTGCCACGACCGCTGCCGCCGGGGAGCAGGCATGAGACTGCTGATCGCCTTCATGTGGCTGCTGCACTGGCTGCCTCTGCCCATCCTCGGCCGCTTCGGCGTGGCCGTCGGCAGCGTGCTGTTCATCGCCATGCCCACGCGGCGCAGGATCGCCCTGACGAATCTGCGCCTGTGCATGCCGGAACTGACGGAAGCCCAGCGCGTGGCGCTGGCGCGCCAGCATTTCCAGGCCTATTCGCGCAGCGTGTGGGAACGCAGCATCCTGTGGTGGTCATCGGAAGCGCGATTGAACCGCCTGATCAAAAAGGTACCCGCCTTCCCGGGCCAGCAGATCGCTGCCAAGCCCACCATCTTGCTGTGCCCGCACTTCGTCTGCCTCGACGTGGCCGGCGCCGCCACGGCCATGGAAATTTCCGCCTCGTCGATGTACGTGCAGCAAAAAAACGCCGCCTTCGACCAGGCCTTGCGCAACGGCCGTTCGCGCTTCAAGCCGCCCAAGCTGTTTACGCGCCAGGACGGCATCAAGACGATTTTGCGCGCGCTGCGCGACGGCTTGCCGTATTTCATGCTGCCGGACATGGACTTCGGCGAAAAGGATGCAGAATTCGTGCCCTTCTTCGGCGTGCCAGCCGCCACCCTGACGGCCACGGCGCGCCTGGCGCTGGCCGCCAAGGCGCAGGTGATTCCCGTCATCGCCACTTTTTTACCCAATTACCAGGGCTGGCAAGTGACCTATTACCCGGCCTGGGACGATTATCCGGGCGACGACATCACGGCCGCCACGCGCCGCATGAACGAATTCATCGAAGAGCGCGTGCGCGAAGCGCCGGCCGAGTATTTCTGGACGCACAAACGCTTCAAGACGCGTCCGGAAGGCGAAGCCTCGTTCTATAACCAGCACAAGTGATACGGCAGAACATGAAACTCCACTTTACCAAGATGCACGGCGCGGGCAATGACTTCATCGTCATCGACGCCATCAATCAGGATATCGACTTCACGCCGGCCCAATGGCAGCGCCTGGCCGACCGCCGTTTCGGCATCGGCGCCGACCAGATCCTCGTGGTGGAAAAGCCGCGCCTGCCCGGCTGCGATTTCCGCTACCGCATCTATAACAACGATGGCGGCGAAGTGGAACAGTGCGGCAATGGCGCGCGCGCCTTCGTCAAGTTCGTCAGCGAAAAAGGCTTGTCGAACAAGAGCAGCATCCGCGTGGAAACCATGGCCGGCGTCATCGCGCCGCGCCTGGAACTCGACGGCAGCATCACGGTCGACATGGGCGCGCCCGTGCTCGAGCCACAGCAGGTACCGTTCGATGCGGCCGGCCTCGCCGGTGTAGCGCAAGGCAACGACACCTTATGGCCGCTGGACCTGGCCTTGCCGGGCCACGCAGCTTCTGTGCTGGTATCCGTCGTCTCGATGGGCAATCCGCATGCCGTGCAAGTGGTCGACGATGTCGATGCGCAAGACCTGGAAGTGACGGGCCCGCTGATCGAGCACCACCCGCGCTTTCCCCGCCGGGTCAACGCCGGCTACATGCAGATCGTCGACCGCCAGCACGTGAAACTGCGCGTGTTTGAACGGGGCGCGGGAGAAACCCTCGCGTGCGGCACGGGCGCCTGCGCCGCTGCCGTGGCCGGCATCCGTCGCGGCCTGCTCGATTCCCCCGTGCGCATCAGCGCGCGCGGCGGCGAACTGTCGATCGCCTGGCAAGGCCCCGGCCAGCCCGTCCTGATGACGGGCCCGGCAGTGACCGTGTTCGAGGGCACGATCGAGCTGTAGACGGGTGAAGGTCAGAAGTAAAAGTCAGGCTGCCAGGAACTGCTGTTCCTGTACCACATCGAGTTCCGCCAGATAGCACTTCAGGCGATACAGGCGCTGCCGGTAATTGCCTTCCGGCCCCGCCACGCCGCAATCGACGCGCTCGAACAGGCGCACTACCTGATCGAGCAGCTGGCGCTCCTGCGCCGTGCGGATCAGCACGAGGCGCCGCTTGCCGCGGCCATGCGTGGCGCTGATATCGATCAACAGACAATGGCCCTGGTCGGCCGCGTGGATATCGAGCAGCAAGGCCTCGGCACGCGACAGATGAAAGCAGCGCGCCAGTTCCAGGCGCGCCGCCAGCAGGGGGTGGTTCTGGCCCAGCTGGCGCCCATGCCCGTCGGCGTGCATGGCGGCGCACTGGCCCCAGTCGCCGGGCTCGCCTCGAGGCGCGATTTTCGCCAGCGCCGCCTCCGCTTCACGGCTGCCTTGCGCCTGCGCCTGCAGCAGCCAATACGCGGCGCGCACATCGTTGTTGACGCCATCGCGGCGGTTACGCCAGGCATGCATGCCGCACTCGAGCTGCGCCGGCCCATGCCCCAGGTCGGCCGCGCGCTCCAGGCAGAAATGCGCTTCGACGACATTGCGCTGGGAAAATTCCGGTTTCGTATAGATGCGCGACAGCACGAACCAGGCTTCGGCCAGTCCCTGCTCGCCCGCCTGCGTCAGCCAGCGCACGGCACGCTTGAAATTGGCGGCGCCGTTGCGCGTGGCCAGGCGCTGGCCGTGCGCATCCATGCGCGCATAGCCGAGTCCCAGCTCCAGCTGCGCCGTGCGGTCGCCGCCATGCGCGGCCAGCTCGCAGCACTGCCAGCCCTCGGCATCGCCGCCTGGCGCCAATGCCTGGGCGCAACGCGACAGCAACAGCACCTGCTGAGCGTCGAGGGCGATCGTGCGCGCCCCGGCGACGGCCTGGCGCTGCAACAGCTCGCGCGCCAGCGGCAAGCCTTGCGACAGAAAACCCGCATGGTTGCCCTGGCGCCAAGCCTGCTCCAGCCAGGCGTGCAGCGGCGCGTCGCCATCGAAGGCCTGCTCGCCAGCCACGCTGGTGGCCGGCCCCGGTGTTGCCGATGATTTTTCTTGTAGCGACAACAACCATTGCGCATCGGGCAAGCCGGCGCGTACGGCAGCGTCCAGCGCCACGCGCGCCTTGGCGCGCAAGGCTTCACAGTGACTGGCGGCGTTGCCCAGCACCAGTTGCGCCAGTACCAGGCCCGCCTGCACCAGGCCCGCATCGAACGCTTGCGCGTAATACGGAATCAGCGCCTTGGCTGCCGGTTGCGCGACTTCAAAAGGCACGTGGGTGCCAATCAGCCGGCACGCTTCCTCGCTATCCTCCTGGGCCGCCCGCGCCAGCCAGTGCAAGGCCGTCGGCAAGCTTTGCGGCACACCGTGTCCAAACAGATACACCCGTCCCAACGCCAGTTGGCAAGCCACGTCGCCAGCACGTGCCCCCTTGATCAATCCTAATGTTTCGCGATTTGCCATCGATTCTCGATATTGAGTCAATGATTCTAATAATAGTGAGTCGTCTCCAGGCCCATCAGTGCAGGCCGTCCCTTAGTGTAACGTCCTTGTGTCGTAAATCCGCCAAAGCGACCGCAAGAACTTGATTCAACGCAACAATCCCTCGGCCTGGACATGCCAAGATTGCAAGGCGCCGCTACGGTGGCGATGGGAGAACCTTGTCCATCGGCGCAGGACTGGCAGAAATCGCGCGTTACAAAAATACAACAGGGGCATGCAGTTATGCCGCTTTTCACCAATCTTTTCACGCATATTTGACCAATCCCGCGCGTCTTGCGCGCCGACGAATTAAGGTTCATTCATCGAAACGCGACAATCAGCGCATTTCAATCTGCTCGGATCTCGGACGGAACTCACTTTTAAATAGGGAAGAAGACATGAAAAAATCACTCGTTGCCCTCGCACTCTTCGGCGCCTTTGCCGCAACCGCACAAGCGCAGTCGTCCGTCCAAATCTACGGCACGATCGATGCAGGCCTGGGCAAAGCGACTGGTTCGACCACCGCTGTCACGAAGCGCGACAACAACAAACTGGGCTTCAAGGGTACGGAAGATCTGGGCAATGGCTTGAAAGCTATTTTCCAACTGGAAATTCGCTATGAATCCGACACGGGCACCGTAGAAAACACGTCGGGCGCCAATTCGCGTCCGCTGTTCCAGGGTCAAAGCCGCGTCGGCCTGCAAGGCGACTTCGGTACCGTACGCCTGGGCCGTGGCCTGACCGCATACCAGGAAGTGAGCACCTCGTTCGAACCATGGTCGGGCATGCCTACGCCAGCCGGTTTTCAGACCGACCTGACCGTCGCCGGCTACACCAGCGATCCGCTGAGCGCACCAGGCAACTCGCGTAACCGCTTCTCGAACGCCGTGTTCTACAACACGCCAGTGTTCAATGGCTTCCAGCTCAACGCCACCGTTGCTGCCAAGGAAGCTAATAACAACAGCGCAGTGCCAGCGCGCGCGCCGGGCAACTCGGTAACATTTGCTTCGGGCAACCGTGCCGTGGCAGCCAACGTGGCGCCGACGTCGACCCCGTACTCGATCTCCGCAACGTACACCTCGACTGGATTTGCTGCCATGGCTGCCTACGAGCGCAATGGCTTGCAAGCCAAGCTGTGGTCGGTTGCCGCCTCGGTCAATCCTATTCCTGAGCTGAAAGTCATGCTGTCGATCCAGCACCAGAAAGATGATGACTTCAAAATCATCAATACCGGCACCAAATCGTGGGTACTGGGCGCCAACTACGACGTAGGCCCAGGCAAGATCCGCGCCGGCTATGGCCAGAAAACGCCCGATGGCGTCGTCAAAACCAAGCAAGCATCGCTGGGCTATGACTACAATCTGTCGAAGCGCACCTACGTCTATGCAGATATCTCGAACAAAAAAGCCGCTGTTGCTGACAGTATCAACTACAACGTTGCGAAAAGCGTCAACTACGTCGGCATCGGCGTACATCACAACTTCTAATGGCATCGCGCGTCTCCCGCGACGGGTGACGTGACTCGCCAGACGGAGCAAGGCGGCATGGGCAACCATGCCGCTTTTTTCATGGGCGCGCGCTTTTGCTCCATATTGCGGCGCACTCTCGGTTAGAATCAAGTGTTCATCCTTCTCTCTTCTGACACTATCAATGACCGCCACACTCGATTCCAGCACCGTCGCCCAGTACCTGAGCGAGCATCCGACGTTCTTCGAAGAGCATACCGCGCTGCTCGGCGAGGTCAAGCTGAGCAGCCCGCTGACGGGACGCACCATCTCGCTGCAGGAGCGGCAGATGGAAGTGATGCGCGACAAGTACAAGGCGCTCGAGCTGCGCATGTCCAAGCTGAGCCGCCTGGCCGAGGAAAATGGCGATATCGCCAGCAAGTTCCACGGCTGGAACCAGGCCATGCTGCAAGTGCGCAACGATGCGGACATGCCGCGCGTGCTGGTCGACGCCTTGCAAAGCAATTTCGACGTGCCCTACGTCAGCCTGCGCCTGTGGCAAGTACTGCCGGAACACGCCGACGGCTGGTTCACGGAAGATGTGACGGCCGACGTGCGCATGTTCGCCAACAGCCTGCAAACGCCGTACTGCGGCAGCAACCGCGATTTCGAAGCCGTGCACTGGTTACAGGCTGACAAGATCGAATCGACCGTCATGATCGCCCTGCGCGCCCCGAACACCACGGGCACCTTCGGTTTGCTGGTGCTGGGCTCGCCGGACAGCGAACGGTTTACCTCGAGCATGGGCACCGATTTCCTCGTGCACATCGGCGCCACAGCCGGCGCCGCCCTGGCCGCGCTGCGCGCCGGCTCGCCGGCCTGAATCAGCCATGCATGCGGCGCGCGGCAAGGCCGAGTGGCTCGATGCCTACCTGGCGCAGCTGGCCACGCAGCGCAAGCTGTCGCCGCATACGCTGGACGCTTACGGGCGCGACTTGCGCGCCTTGCTGGAACTGAGCGGCAATACGCCGTGGACGGCACTGGCGCACAACGAAGTGCGCCGCTACACGGCCAGGCTGCATGCCGGCGGCCTGGACCCGCGCTCGATCGCCCGCAAGCTGTCATCGTGGCGCGGTTTTTTCAACTGGCTCAGCGGTGAAACAGCGCTCGACGCCAATCCCGTCGACGGCATCCGCGCCCCCAAGCGGGCCAAAACCTTGCCCAAAGCCCTGTCGGTGGACGACGCCGTGCGCCTCGTGGCGCCCGCGCAACACCAGCAAGGCGCTGCCGAGCCGGAGCAACTGTGCAACCGCGCCATGTTCGAGCTGCTGTATTCAAGCGGCTTGCGCGTGTCCGAACTGACCAGCCTGGACACCCATTACTGCAAGGCCGAGAACGGCCGGGAGGCCTCGCTGGGCTGGCTCGACATGGCCAGCTTCGAAGTCATCGTCACAGGCAAGGGCAACAAGATGCGCAAGGTGCCCGTCGGCAAGGCGGCCCTCGTGGCGCTGACGGCCTGGCTGGCCGTGCGCCCGCCAGCGGCCGATGGCAGCGCTGCCTTGTTTCTCAGCACGCGCGGCACGCGCATCTCGCCGCGTGTACTGCAGCTGCGCCTGAAGGCGCACGCGCTGGCGACCGACATTCCCGCCAACGTGCACCCGCATGTGCTGCGCCACTCGTTTGCCTCGCACGTGCTGCAATCGTCGGGCGACTTGCGCGCCGTGCAGGAAATGCTGGGCCATTCCAGCATCACCTCGACCCAGGTCTACACGGCCCTCGATTTCCAGCACCTGGCGCACGTATACGACCAGGCGCACCCGCGCGCCAAGGTCAAGTAGGCCGCGCTCGTTGGCCAGCCTGATCCATATCAAGCGGATCGGCGCGCATTTGCAAGCTTTTGCAAAATTCCGGCATAATCGTCCGCATTCTTCCGCTTGCGCGGCGGCACCATCGATTACAGCATAGGCATCTCTCATGGCACTGATTCCAACCACCATCCTCACCGGTTTCCTCGGTGCCGGCAAAACCACCTTGCTCAACCGCATACTGCAGGAAGACCATGGCATGCGCATCGCCGTGATCGAAAACGAGTTTGGCCAGGAAAACATCGACAATGACATCCTGGTGCAGGATAGCAACGAGCACATCATCGAGATGAACAACGGCTGCATCTGCTGCACCGTGCGCGGCGACCTCATCGTGGGCTTGACGGAACTGGCGCGCAAGCGCGACGCCGGCCTGCTGGCGTTCGACCGCGTCGTCATCGAAACGACGGGCCTGGCCAATCCCGGCCCCGTGGCGCAGACCTTCTTTGTCGACGAAGAAGTGGGCAGCCACTACATGCTCGACGCCATCATCACGGTGGTCGATGCACGTCATGCGATGAAGCAACTCGATGAATACGAGGAAGCCCAGCGGCAAGTGGGCTTTGCCGACAAGCTGCTGCTGTCGAAAACCGACCTCGTCAGTGAAGACGACGTGGCCGCCCTGACGCGCCGTTTGAAACGCATCAATCCCCGCGCCCCCATCGCCAGGGTCGATTTCGGCCGCGCGCCGCTGGCCGAAGTACTCGACATTCGCGGTTTCAACCTGAATGAAAAGCTGGAACTGGACCCGGATTTCCTGGAGACAGAGACGGCGCACGTCCACGATCACGACCATGCGCACGACCACGAGCACGCACATGAACACGGCAATGCACACGGCCATGAGCACGCGCATGAGCACAGCGATGCCTGCGCCACCGATTGCGGCCATGCCGACCACCACCATGCGCAGCACAGCGACGACATCGCCGCCTTTGTTTTCAAGAGCACGCAACCGTTCGACAGCGCCAAGCTCGACGAGTTCCTCGGCGGCCTGGTGCAAGTGTATGGACCGCGCATGCTGCGCTACAAGGGCGTGCTGCTGATGCAGGGCGCCGAACGCAAGGTGGTCTTCCAGGGCGTGCACCAGCTGATGGGCAGCGACCTGGGCGCCAAATGGGGCGAACACGAAGTACGTGGCAGCAAAATGGTCTTTATTGGCAAAAATCTACCAAAAGACATTTTTATTCGCGGACTCGAACAATGTTTGGTATAAACTAGCCGGGTTTTGCAAAGTATCCTTTGCAAAGCAGAAACAAAAGGGAAAGTTAAGCACGCTTTCCCGCTGCCCGACACCGATCTTGCTGGCATAAACCAACAAGTAGCCGTCCCTGATCGGCTAGTCAACAAATCGGGATGGCAATATAAGGCAAAGCGTGCCAAAATCAGCGACGAAAACGGCCCATGTCGTTAGCCTGTCATGAAATGCTGGCAAACTGCCGCTGGCCGCATGCCAGGCATGCAAGCGATCCACCCAACACGCCCGTTGTCGCGCACAGAGCGCGACAGGCATAGAGCGGTAAAAAGTTATCAACATGGCACCATGGCCGGCCGGTAGTCCTGGCTTTCGCCGGCAAGCCAAGGTCGCACGCAGTACAGCGGGACAGCAATGCCAAGCGGAACCTGTACAGTTGCTCGGTATCGCCGCATCAACTGATCAATTTGAAAACTCTGTCGTATCGAAGGTAAGCGAAGTTATGACCAAAACTAATAAATCGACCCCGGCCGCCAACCAAGACATCCCTCTCATCAGCGAAGACCAAATTCGCGCCATGAGCGAAGATGACTACATGAATCCGGCACAACTGGCATTCTTCAAGGCGCGCCTGCAGCAGCTCGAAAAAGACCTGCTGAAAAACGCCGGCGAAACCACGGAACACTTGCGTGAAACCGTGCTCGTACCGGACCCTGCCGACCGCGCCACCATCGAGGAAGAGCATGCGCTGGAACTGCGCACGCGCGACCGCGAACGCAAATTGCTGAAGAAAGTACAGCAATCGATCGCCAGCATCGACGCCGGCGACTATGGCTGGTGCGAAGAAACGGGCGAGCCTATCGGCATCCCGCGCCTGATCGCCCGTCCGACCGCCACCCTGTCGCTGGAAGCCCAGCAACGGCGCGAACTGAAGCAAAAACTGTACGGCGACTGATCACCCCTCCCCTTGCGCGACCGCCCAAGCGGCCCCGCGCTGGCGATAAAAAAGCACACGACTCCGGTTGCGTGCTTTTTTTTCGTCCCGCGCCGGCCTACACTGAAGCAGGCGCGGCAGTGACAAGTGACGCTTGCAATTGCCTTTTCCATCCCCACGTTTGAACCATGGGCGCGCAATCGCATGGCCTTGCACGCATCGGCACGAATCTTTTGAGGTCACTATGGAACAATTTCACGGCACCACCATCCTCTGCGTCCGGCGCGGCAAGCAAGTCGCCCTGGGTGGCGACGGCCAGGTAACGCTCGGCAACATCGTCATGAAGGGCACGGCCCGCAAAGTGCGTAAGTTGTATCAGGGCAAGGTCCTGGTCGGCTTTGCCGGCGGCACCGCCGACGCTTTTACCCTGCTCGACCGATTTGAAGGCAAGCTGGAAAAACACCAGGGCAATCTGCTGCGCGCCTCCGTCGAACTGGCCAAGGACTGGCGCACCGACCGCGTGCTGCGCCGCCTGGAAGCGATGCTGCTGGTGGCCGACAGTGAGTCGACCCTGGTCATCACGGGCAATGGCGACGTGCTGGAACCGGAAGACGGCATCGGCGCCATCGGCTCGGGCGGCACCTATGCCCAGTCCGCCGCCAAGGCGCTGCAGGAAAACACGGATTTGTCGCCGGCCGAGGTGGTCAAGAAATCGCTGACCATCGCCGCCGAGCTGTGCATTTATACGAATATGTCGCACATCATCGAGACGCTCGACTAAGCGTCCGCGAGCAAAGAATAGAAAGCCAACTATGATCATGAACATGACCCCGTCGGAAATCGTCACCGAACTCGACAAGCACGTGGTGGGCCAGGCCAAGGCCAAGCGCGCCGTCGCCATCGCCCTGCGCAACCGCTGGCGCCGCCAGCAGGTGGCCGAGCCTCTGCGCCATGAAATCACGCCCAAGAACATCCTCATGATCGGCCCCACGGGCGTCGGCAAGACGGAAATCGCGCGCCGCCTGGCCAAGCTGGCCGAGGCGCCCTTCATCAAGATCGAAGCGACCAAATTTACGGAAGTCGGTTATGTGGGCCGCGACGTCGACACCATCATCCGCGACCTGATCGACATCGGCATCAAGCAGACGCGCGCGCTGGAAATGAAGAAAGTGCGCGCCCGCGCCGAAGATGCGGCCGAAGACCGCGTGATCGACATTCTCGTGCCGCCGGCGCGCGACTTCGGCTTCACGCCGAATACAGCGGCGGCCGTGGACACGGGCAGCGGCGACAGCACGCGCCAGACCTTCCGCAAGCGCCTGCGCCAGGGCGAGCTCGATGACAAGGAAATCGAGATCGAGCTGGCCGAGGCGGGGCCGCAGATGGAAATCATGGCGCCGCCGGGCATGGAGGAAATGACGGAGCAGATCAAGTCCATGTTCTCGGGCGTGGGCGGGCAGCGCAAGAAGGCGCGCAAGGTCAAGATCAAGGAAGCCTTGAAACTGCTGGTCGAGGAAGAAGCGGCCAAGCTGCTCAACGAAGATGAGCTGAAACAGAAGGCCATCCAGAACGTCGAACAGAACGGCATCGTGTTTTTGGACGAAATCGACAAGATCGCCTCGCGTTCGGAATCGGGCGGCGCCGACGTCTCGCGCGCCGGCGTGCAGCGCGACCTGCTGCCGCTGGTCGAGGGCACGACCGTCAACACGAAATATGGCATGATCCGCACGGACCACATCCTGTTCATCGCCTCGGGCGCCTTTCATTTGTCGAAGCCGTCGGACCTGATTCCCGAGCTGCAGGGGCGCTTCCCCATCCGCGTGGAGCTGGAATCGCTGTCGATTGCGGACTTCGAGCGCATTCTGACGAGCACCGACGCCTGCCTGACGATGCAGTACGAAGCCTTGCTGGCGACGGAAAACCTGAAACTGCAATTCGCGCCGGAAGGCATCACGCGCCTGGCGGAAATCGCCTATTCGGTCAACGAGCGCACTGAAAACATCGGCGCGCGCCGGCTGCACACGGTGATGGAAAAACTGCTGGAAGAAGTGTCGTTTACGGCCAGCGAAGGCAGCAGCAGCACGGAAAACCTGCTGGTGATCGATGCGGCCTACGTCAACGAACGCCTGGAAGCGCTGTCGGTCAACGAGGACCTGTCGCGCTACGTGCTGTAATCAAGGAGGGACCGATGGCAAACAAGGCATTGGCGACGCGGCAGAAAATGCAGTTCCGCGTCGAACCCTCGCAAAAACCGCGCAACCCCGTCGCCACGGCCGCCCTGCAGCGCACGGCCGGGGCGCACGTAAAGACCGTGTCCGGCCAGCGCCAGCAGGAAAAACGCCTGCTGGCGAAATTGCTGCTGAAAGTCGAAACGGACAAATAGGCCGCCCGCGGACACCCTTTTCATAGGGCGTCCGCCATCAGGCCACTCTCTGCCGCAGCATCATCCCCTTAGAAACGGTAGGACGCGCCCAGCGAAAACATGTCGACCTTGGTCGTTTGCTTGCTGCTGTATTTGACCGGCACGCGGTCCCAGTCGAGGTGCAGCGACCAGTTCTGGTTCAGCGCATACGCCGCGCCGATGCCGTAAGTCAGGCCGATCTTGTCCTTCTTGTCCGAACCGCCGCCCAGATAATCGACCTTGCCCTGCGTGTACGCCGCGCCGGCGCGTCCGCTCAGGGTAAAGGCGTCGAACTGGTAGCCGAGCACGCCCTGGATGCCGAGGCCCGTGAACTTGCCGCGGCCAGCGCGCTTGCCGGCGTCCGTATCGAAGCCGGACTTGACCTCGCCGCCCATGTACCCCACCAGCTCAACCGAAGGCAGGGCCACGCCGCCCTGAAACGGCAACGCGTCGAAACTGTAACCCAGGTAGGCCTTGCCATTGCGCTTGCTGCTTTTGTCGCAATCGCTTTGTCCGGCGATGCAATCGAGGCCTGTGCTGGCGCGAAAGCCGTAGCTGGCGCCCGCATAGAAGGGACCCGGCGCCGGTTCGGCGGCGGCGGCGTGCAAGGGAGCGATGGCGGCCAGCGCCAGCAGCGCTGCGGGGAAACGGAAAGATGGGAACATGGATAACCTCTACAAGTGGATGGATTGCCTGGTTGTAGCGCGCTGCGCGAGCCACAAGCGGGAGTGTCATCGCTTTTGCCGAAAAGTACTATCACCTTGTGCAAAGTTCCATTAAGGGCTACATTCGGTACCGCCATCCGCTACCAAACTTACCAAAAAGGATATTCCGTGAGTTCACCTGAACTGGTTTTGCGCGTGCTGCGCACCCAACTGCGTGCCGCCGGCATCACGTACAAGGTATTGGCCGAACGCATCGGCATGAGCGAGTCGAGCGTCAAGCGCATGTTTGGCCAGCACGACATGTCGCTGTCGCGCCTGGCCCTGATCTGCAAGGCATCGGGCATCGCCATGGAAGACGTGCTGCGCGGCGCGGCCGACATCACGCCGCATGCCGACACGCTCACCCTGGTGCAGGAAAAGTCGCTGGTGGCGCATCCGCGTCTGCTGCTGGTGGCGATCTGCTGCCTCGGCCACTGGAGCCTGGAGCAGGTGGTGGAAACGTATGCGCTGACGCAGGCCGAATGCATCGGTTGCCTGGCCGAACTGGACCGGTTGGGCTTGATCGAACTCAAGCCGCTGAACCGTTACAGCCTGCGCGTCTCGAACGCTTTCCACTGGCTGGCCGACGGCCCGGTGCAACAGTACTTCCGCGAATATGTGGTGGCCGATTATTTCAGCGGGCATTTTGACGGCGCCGGTGAAACCCTGATGTGCATCCCGGCGCGCCTGTCGCTGTCGAGCGCACAGGAGCTGGTACAGAAGATCCGCCAGCTGGCCGAGGAACTGGCGCGCCTGCACCAGAACGACCGCCGCCTGCCGCCGCAGGAACGCGACGGCTTTACCCTGCTGCTGGGCTTTCGCTCATGGGAATTTGCCGCCTTCACGGCCCTGCGCCGCAGCTCGGCGTCCGCCGCCCCGGCGGCGCCTTACCAGACCGGTCCCAGGAACAGGTAAAGCGTGCTCTCGCCGCCCTTCGATGCGCCCGAGGCCACATACACGGGACCGAAGCGCGTATCGACCGAGATGAAGGCGCTGCTGGCCTGCGTGAACTTGGTGGCTTTCCAGCGCTCGCTCTGATCGAAGCCGCCGCCCATTTCCAGCGAAAAGCCGGCCCGCACGGCGCCACCCAGGGTGCTGGGCAGGGAACCGATGCGGCGCGCCATCACGAAGCGCGCCAGGGCCACGCTGCGCCCCGTCACCGACTCGAACTGCGTGCCGGACAGGCGCAGGAAGCCGCCCAGGCTGAGCGGCGCCTCGCCCCGTTGCGCGCGCGCCCATTCGCCATACACATGGCCGGCCCAGTTGCCGCTGCCAAACGCCTTCAGGCCCGTGATGGCGGAGCGCCCCAGGCCCGACTCGCCCGTACCGGTGGTCGCGGAGCGCGTCCAGGTGGCGTCGAACAGCACGCCGCGCGTGGGGAAACCGGGCGAATCGAGCGTATCGACGCGGAACTGGACGAACTGGTTGGTGCCCAGCGCCCGCTCCTTGGGATAGCTCGGGTCGGCGGGGATGCTGACGTCCGCCTTGACTTCGCTGCGCGTGACGCCGAACTGCAGATCGCCCCAGAAACCGAACTGGCGCCCCAGCACCAGGCTGGCGCCCTGGCCGCTGTAAGCGACGCGCGCATTGCGCCGTCCCTTGTCGAACAGGTCGACCGCCTGGGAGGTGTACTGGAACGATGGCGCGATATACCACGGGTTGCCGGCGCCCAGCGGCTGCCAGTACTGCACCCCGAAATTGCGCGCGGTGCCGATCTGCACCATGCTGCGCAATTCGCCGCCCCAACTGTTCAAGTTCGAGCGCACATGCAGCAGCTTCAGGGCAAAGGTATTGCTGTCCCTGAAATCGCTGGCCATTTCCAGACCCACGCGCAAGCGGCTGCTGGCCCACGGCGCCTCGACCGCCTTGATGGTGACGGCGCGCTGCTCGCCCGCGTCGACCACTTCCGTCTCCACGCGCGCCACGTCGCCGCGGCCATACAACCTGGCCGCCGCCTTGAGCACATCTTCCTGGCTGACGGCCTGCCCTTCCACCAGGCCCGATTGCGCCTGCAGGATGCGCGGATTGATATCGCCTTCGCTTTCCACGGCCAGGCGCGTGAGCGGCAAGGCCACGTCCAGCAGGGCCGGCGCCGCCAGGCGCAGCTGCTCGCGCGCCGCATACTGTTCCGGCGACAGCGCCAGCGGCGCCAGGCGGGCGGCCAGTGCCTGCGCCGCCTGTTCGCCGGCGCGCATGGCGCGCGCATAGTTTTCAAAGTCGAGGAAACTGACGCCCGTCAGGTCGGGCGCCACCAGGATGTCCTGCGGCTGCAGCTCCTTGAGCGAGCGCTGCACGTTCTGCTCCGTGAGTATCTGCAGCATCTGCTGCGCCACGCCGATGGCGCTGCCCAGCTCTTTTTCCGGCGCCAGCGGCGTGCCCACGTTGACGGCGATGATGATGTCGGCGCCCATGGCGCGCGCCATGTCGACGGGCAGGTTGCGCACCAGGCCTCCGTCGACCACCAGGCGGTTGTTCACGCGCACGGGAGCAAACACGCCCGGCACGGCCAGCGAGGCGCGCATCGACAGGAACAGGGGCGTATCGACCAGCTCCACCAGCTCGCCATTGACCAGGTCCGACGCCACCGAGCGGAAAGGCAGCGGCAGCTGGCTGGCGGGACGGTCGCGCATGCCGGCCGGCAGCAGCCGGTTCAAGGCCATTTCCAGGGCCGCATTGCTGGCCGCCGCAGGCGGCGTGGAAATGCCGTTGCGGCTGGTGCCAAATTCGATGCGCGACGGCAGCAATAAATCTTCCTCGCGGCGGCGGAACGCCAGTTCGTCGCGCGGCGGCCGGTCGGCCACCACGCGCGCCCAGTTGGTCTCGCGCGCCATCTTTTCCAGGTCCGCCACGGAAGCGCCGGCCGCATACGCCCCGCCCACCACGCCGCCCATGCTGGTGCCCACCACCATGTCGATCGGCACGTGCAGCTCCTGCAGCACTTTCAATACGCCGATATGCGCGAGACCGCGCGCGCCGCCGCCCGACAGCACGAGGGCGATGCGCGGACGCGCCGGTGCCGGCGCAGAAACGGCCAGTGCGGGAGCGGAGGAAGCGGCGGCGGGAACGTCAGCGGCGGCGCCGGCTTGCGGCAAGACGCACAGCGCCGCCACGCAGCCCGCCAGGACGGCACGGATCGAGAACATGAAGACTCCTGTCGCGACGGCGGCATGGCGCCATCGGCAAAATACGATAAGAACAGCGTTAATTGGCGTTAATTCGACGGCGGCGGCGTACTGGTCGTCACCTGCGGCGGCGCCGGCATCACGGTCGCCGGACGCTGCTGTTCCATCGGCAGCGGCGGCGGCACCAGGTTCGTTGCCGGCGCGGGGGCCGGTGTCGGCGCGGGGGTGGCGGACACTGGCCCCGGCAAGGCCAGCGCCTTGTCGTCGGCCACCAGGTCGATGCGTTTGCTTACGCCGCCATCGCGCAGCAGCACGTGGCGCGCATGCACTTCCAGCACCGTCACGCCGGGCACCACCTCGGCGCCTTCCGGCAAGGCGACGGACGGCTTGCCATCGGTCGAGATGATGGCCACGCTGCCGCGGCCATTGCCGGCGGCGACCACGCCCTTGAGCTGGTAATTGCTGGCCGTGGCCACGCTGACCTGGCCGCCGAACAGCGAGGCGCCCGCCTCCACGCTGGCATCCTGCACCACCGGTACGGCCGGTGGATTGATGGGGCGCTGCGGCGCCTTGAACAGCTGCATGGCCCAGTAGGCCAGCGACACGGACAGCGCCACGACGGCGAGCAAACTTGTAAATTGAGGCAAACGCTTCATGGCTTCCTTGGTTTTCTTATCTGACGAGCTGATTGATTTCGATAATCGGCATCAGCACGGCCAGCACGATCAGCAGCACCACCACGCCCATGGCCAGGATCAGGGCCGGCTCCAGCAGGCCGGCAATGGTGAGCGTGCGGCGTTCCAGGTCCTGCTCCTGCGCGCTGGCCGCGCGTTCCAGCATGGCCGGCAGCTCGCCCGTGATTTCGCCCGCGCGTATCATGTGGATCAACATGGGCGGAAAATGCTTTTGCGCCGACAGCGCGCGCGCCAGGCTCACGCCTTCGCGCACGGCGCCGCTGGCATCGCTCACCAGTTCCTGCATCGCCACGTTGGTCAAGGTATCGCGGCTGGTGTCGAGCGCGCGCAGGATAGGCACGCCGGACCCCGTGGTAATGGCCAGGGTGCTGGCAAAGCGCGCCGTATTCAGGCTGCGTTCGAACTTGCCGTACAAAGGCGCCGTCAGCAGCCAGGTATGCCAGCGCCGTTTCAATGCCGGCTGCTGCAGCGCGCGGCGCCAGGCGAACCAGGCGCCGGCAAGGGCGATCGCCACGATGATGCCGTAGTTGCGCACGAAGTCCGACAGCGCCAGCATGATCACGGTGAGCATGGGCAGCTTTTGCTTGGTATTGGCGAACACGGAGACGATCTGCGGCACCACGTAGGTGAGCAGGAAAATGACGATGGAAAACGCCACCACCGTGACGATGGCCGGATAGGTAAACGCCAGCTTGACCTTCTGCACCAGCGCATTGCGCCGTTCGATATAGTCGGCCAGGCGCGAGAGCACGCGCGACAAATGGCCGATCTGCTCGCCCGACGCCACCAGCGCCCGGTAAATCTCGGCGAAATCGCGCGGATGGCGCGCCAGCACGTCGGAGAACGCGGCGCCGCCGATCACTTCGGAGCGGATCGAGGCGATCAGGTCGCGCAGATACGGCCGCTCGGCCTGTTCCAGCAGCGCGGAAAACGCCTGCTCCAGCGGCAGGCCCGCTTCGAGCAAACTGGCTAGCTGGCGCGTAAACAGGGCCAGCTCGGTGCTGGACAGGCGCTCGCCGAAGCCGCGCCGCCTGGTCACGCCGGCGGCGTCGACCTGCGCGGCGATCGGTTCGACAGCCAGCGGCACCAGGCCTTGCACGCGCAGCTCGGCGCGCGCGGAACGGGGACTGTCGGCATTGAGCACGCCCTTGCGGGTGGCGCCCTGGGCGTTGACGGCTTCATAGCGGAATGCGGGCATGGTGGCGGGCCTAGTCTTTGGTCACGCGCAGCAATTCGGCCTGCGTGGTGGTGCCGTCGCGCAGCCAGCGTTCGCCGTCCTCGCGCATGCTCGTCATGCCGTCCTGCAGGGCGACGGCGCGCACTTCCGCTTCCGACGCGCGGTTGTGGATCTGCGCGCGGATCTGCTCCGTCGTGCGCAGCAATTCATACACGCCCACGCGGCCCTGGTAGCCCGTCTGGCCGCAATGTTCGCAGCCGACCGCCTGCCAGTACTGGCCATCGAAGGTCTTGCACGCGCCGCACAGTTTGCGCACCAGCCGCTGCGCCAGCACGCCCAGCAAAGACGACGACAGCAGGAACGGTTCGATGCCCATGTCGAGCAAGCGCGTGACGGCCGCCGACGCGTCGTTCGTGTGCAGGGTCGCCAGCACCAGGTGGCCCGTCAGCGACGCCTGCACGGCGATCTGCGCCGTTTCCAGGTCGCGGATCTCGCCGATCATGATCACATCGGGATCTTGCCGCAAAATCGCCCGCAGCGCCTTGGCAAAGGTCATGTCGATGCGCGGATTGACTTGCGTCTGGCCCACGCCGGCCAGGTCGTACTCGATCGGGTCTTCCACCGTCAGGATGTTCGTCGTCGTGGCGTTGAGCATCGACAGCGCCGCATACAGGGTGGTGGTCTTGCCCGAGCCGGTGGGACCGGTGACGAGCACGATGCCGTGCGGCTGCGTGATCAGGCCATCGAACTGCGCCAGCATGGGCGCGCTCATGCCTAGGTGCTGCAGGTCGAGGCGGCCCGCTTCCTTGTCCAGCAAGCGCAATACGGCCCGTTCGCCATGCCCCGTGGGCAGGGTCGAGACGCGCACGTCGACGGGCTTGCCGCCCACGCGCAGGGTGATGCGGCCGTCCTGCGGCAGGCGTTTTTCCGCGATGTCGAGCTGCGCCATAATCTTGATACGCGAGATCAGCGAGCCGTGGATGGCTTTGCGGGGACGCACCACGTCGCGCAGGCTGCCGTCGATGCGGAATCGCACGACGGAGGTCTGCTCGAACGGCTCGATATGGATGTCGGACGCGCCTTCGCGCAGCGCCTGCGTCAGCAGCGCGTTGATCATGCGGATGACGGGCGCGTCGTCGGACGATTCGAGCAAGTCCTCGATGGCCGGCACGTCCTGCAGCAGCTTGGTGAGATCGAGGTCGGCGTCGAATTCATCGGCCATCTGCGACGCATCGCCGCCGCCGCCCGCGTAGGCGCCGGCAATGGCCGCATCGAGCTCGCCGCGCGGCAGCACCGTCAATTGAATCTGGCCGAAACGGCGCGACACTTCGGCAATGGCCGCCGGCGCCGTCGATGCGGCCACCAGTACCTCGACGGGGGCGCCGTCCTGCGCGCCGGGCCGCGCCAGCAAGCCGAAATCGCGCGCGTAGGCGTAGGGAAGCAGATTGCTCATGACTGCCCCATCACTTCTGCTGCTGTTGCTGATACTGCTGCAGCAGCGGCTGCGGCGGCGTAGCGGCATTGGCCGGCGCGCCTGGCGGCGGCGTCGGTGCCGGCGGCACGGGGCGCGTCACCATGTTGCCGCCCACGGGCTGGCCATCCTGCAGGGCCGGCAGCACGGGCGTACCGAGGTCTTTCAGCATCAGGTTGCCCGTGGCCGGCACGGCGGCCGTCTCGGCCGAGCGCATGTAATCGTAGCGGTCGGCCGCCAGGCTGCCGCTCTGCTCCTTGTTGCGCACGATGACGGGGCGCAGGAAGATCATCAGATTGGTTTTCTTGCGCTCGCGCGTCTGGTACTTGAACAGGTTGCCCAGCACGGGAATGTCACCCAGGCCGCGCACCTTCTCGGCATTGTCGCCCGTGCTGTCCTCGATCAGGCCGCCGAGCACGATGATCTGGCCATCGTCGGCCAGCACATTGTTTTCGATCACGCGGTTGTTGATGGTGATGCCGCTGACGGCCGACGCCGTGGATTTGTCCACGCTCGACGTCTCGTGATAGATGCCCAGCTTGATCGTGCCGCCTTCGGAAATCTGCGGACGCACCTTCAGGGTCAGGCCCACTTCCTTGCGGTCGATGGTCTGGAACGGATTCGTGTTGGTGCCGGCCGTGCTCGTGTACTGGCCCGTCAGGATAGGCACGTTCTGGCCCACCTTGATGGTCGCCAGCTCATTGTCCAGGGTGATCAGGTTCGGCGTCGACAGGATGTTGGCGTTGCCGTCCGATTCCAGCGCATGCGCCACGGCGCCCAGGCCCAGCGCGCCGTTGATCTGCTTGAAGATGCCCAGGGTCAGGCCGCCCGTCGGCAAGACCTTGCCGCCGCCCGTGGCGATGGCGCCGATGTTGTTGGTGGTGCCCGAAGCGAACGACTGCAGCGCGCCCACGCGGTAGTTGCTGGTGCTGTCGCCGGAAAGCCCCAGCCACTGCACGCCGAATTCGGACGCCTTGGCCGACGTCACTTCGACGATCAGCGCCTCGATGTAGACCTGGGCGCGGCGCACGTCGAGCTGGTCGATCACGGCGCGCAGGTTGCGGTAGACGGCTTCGTTGCAGGTCAGGATCAGGGTATTCGTCGATGCGTCGGCCTGGATGAAACCGGCCGCCCCGCCCGACGACAGCTGCTGCGGCCCGTTGCTCAGCGATGCGCCGCCCGTGGTGCCGCTTTGCGTATTGCCGCCCAGGCCAGTGCTGTTCATGCCGCTGTTGTTCTGGCTGATCTGGTTGTTCGTATTCTGGTTGCCGACGCCCTGCTGCGCCGTGGCGGCCGTGCCGTCCGACGTCACCACCGAGCGCAGGGTCTGCGCCAGCTTGGTGGCGTCCGCATTTTTCAGGTACACCACGTGCACGTTGCCCAGCTGCGTGGTGGGCTGGTCCAGCTTCGAGATCAGCGACTTGGCCAGGTTGGCGCGCGCCGCCGACGGCGCGCGCAGCACCAGCGAATTGGTGCGCGGGTCGGCCAGCACGGAGACCTTGCCCGCGTCTGCTCCTGCGGCGGCGCCCGCATTTCCGCCTTCCATCAGTTTGTTCACCATCGAGGCCAGGTCGGATGCGATGGCATAGCGCACGGGGATCACGTCCAGGTCCGTCGAGGCGGGCACGTCGAGCGCGGCGATGATCTTCGCCAGGCGCTTGAGGTTATCGGCGTAATCGGTGATCACCAGCGAGTTGTTGCCCGGGTTGGCGTTGATCGTGTTGTTCGGCGAAATCAGGGGGCGCAGCACGGCCAGCAGGTTGGCCGACGATTCGTAGTTCAGGTAAAACACCTGGGTGGCGATCTGGTCGCCCTTCACCTGGCTGCTGCCGTTGCCCACCTGGGTCGGCACCGATTGCAGCTTGGCGTCCGCTTCGGGCACCACCTTCGCATAGCCGTCGCCGGAGACCACCGCGTAGCCTTGCAGGCGCAGCGCGGAAGCCAGCAGCCCGAAGGCCTGCGACTTGCTGATCGATTTTTCCGACACCAGGGTGATCGTGCCCTTGACGCGCGGGTCGATAACGAAATTGATGTTGGTGTAATGGCCCACCGCCTTGATCACCGATTCGATGTCGGCACCGACGAAATTGAGCGCCGCCTCATCGCCGGGCGCGGCCCAGACGGGCGCTGGCATGCCGGCCACGGAACAGCACAGCAAGGCGGCGGCCGACAGGCGGCGCAGCGAGAAGGAGGAGGTAATTGGGCTCACGGATGGTTTTTTCATTGTCTGAACTCTAAGGCGATGATGTTTTTTTCGCTATTGCTACGGCGCTGTCCCAGCAAATTCAACAAACTCGCCAAGGTCTCTTCATATCCTGCTGCGGCCTGGGCCTGGCCGGAAAACTGCATGCGCCCCTGTTGCAGGCTGCCGCTGCCGTCAAGCAGCAGCGGTCCCTTGATGGAGCGCAAGGTCAACGTCGCCTGCTGCCCCTGCCAATCGAAATCGAGCTCGTAGCTGCCCAGCGGACGCAAGGACGACAGGCGCGAGGCCATGTCCGTCATCTGCAGGGTGGTGCGGCCGACGGCGGAAAACTGCCGCTGCTCAAGGGCCAGCTGCAAGGTGCTCCACGACAGGCGCATGCTGCCCGTCGGCGCCACGGTATTTAACGGTGCTCCGAGACCGCCGAGGCCGTCGGCCGGCAGCAGCAGGGCCGCCGGGCTGACTTGCCAGTGCGACCACGAGCCGCGCAGGTTCACCGGCTGCGACAGCGCCTGCGGATTCTGCAATTCCACGTCCGCCGATCCCCACAGCACCGAGGGAGAAATGCGCCAGCTGAAACGCCCCGGCAGCAGGGGCGTCACGGCGCCGTTCGCACTGGCCGCCCCGCCGATAAAGGCCGAGCCGCGCCACAGGGTACCTTGCGCGTCGCCCAAGGTCAAACGTCCGCCCGTCTGCTTTTCCACGATGCCCGCGACCCAGCTGGCCGGGAAAAACACCAGCAGGGTGACGCAGACGCTGACGATGATGGCCAGCAGCCAGCCAAGCAGGCGCATCATCGTGCCGCGCCCGGGCTCTGGTGCAGGGTCAGGCTGGCGTCGACCAGGCCCGCCACCGCCTTGTCCTGCACCGTCTGCGCCGTGATCTTCGCTTCCTGCACGGCGATGCGGCCTTCGCGGCGCAAGCCGTCCAGCCACAGCATGACGCTGGCGAACGGCACGCCGTTCAACTGCACGCGCGCGTACTCTCCCGTCAGCGACAGCGATTGCGGCGCCAGACCGCGCGCCTTGAGCGAGGCGTCGAGGCTTTCGCGGCTCATGGGTGCCACCTGCACGGGCGCCTGGCGCGCCAGCTCGCCCGCTTCACGCGCCAGCGCCTGCAGCTGGGCCGCGTTCTGGCGCAGCTCGGGCAAGCTCTTTTGCAAGGCGATGCGGCCCGTCCAGGCCGGCTCGAAAAACACGGCGTAGACGAGGGCCAGCCCCGCCACCACGCCGCCGATGCTCAAGAGCTTGCGCTCCTGCTGCGTGCGCTCGGCCCAGAAGGCCTGCACGGCCTGCTGCCGCCCCATCCACGCGGCGCGCGCCTTGTTCACTGCTGCACTCATGCTTTTGCTCCCGTGACCGGCGTGATTTTCCACACGCCAGGCGCCGTTTCATTCAAGGCCAGCTTGCGCGCGGCCAGGCCGTCGCGCACCTGCGCCTGGGCGCTGGCGTCGACCATGTCCGGCTTCAGCTTGACGATCAGGCTGCGCTCGCGGTATTCCAGCGAGGCCACCACGCCGCGTCCGGCCAGGCCGCCCAGCGCCTCGCCCAGGGCCGCGCTCATGCTGGTGAAGTCATCCATGCTTGCCTGCCCGCTTTGCAGGCGGGCGGCGGCGATATTGCGCCGCATCTGCTCCGCTTCCAGTCCATACACGGGCGCTTCGTTCGGATACGCGGCCTTGAAGGTTTGCTGCATCGAGGTGCGCACGGTGGCGGCCTCGCGCTTCAAGCGCATCCATTCGATATTCATGCCGGCCAGGTTGACGACCACGGCCAGCAGCGCCAAGCGCAGCGGCCAGCGCCAGCGCCGCCACTCGGTGGCCGATCCCGTCGCCGTGCCCAGCGCAGGCGCCAGGTCCAGTCCCGCGCCCCTGGCGCCGGCGATCCAGTGCGCCCAGTGGTCGGATTCCACCGTCACGCCATCCATGCCGGCGGCCAGCTGTTGATACTGCGCCAACTCGGCCTGCGCCACATAGACCGTCAGGGGCACGTCGCCGGCAAACGCGCGCGTCGTCAGCAGCGCCTGCTGCGGCTGGGCCGGCAAGACCAGGCCCAGGCCCTCTTGCGGCGCCTGGCGCAAGGCCAGTTCCAGGCCGTCGCCGGCCGCGTGCAAGGATGCCGTCACGCTGCCCGGCTGCAAGGGCAGGCACAGCTGCGAAGGCAGCAGCGCCACCTTGCGCGCGCCCTGCGCCAGCAAGGCTTTCACGAGTACCTCGGCCCAGGCGCGCTGCGCCACGGCCACCGTGCGCATGCCGGACGCGTCGGGCGCGCCGGCGGCCAGCAGGCAATCCTGGGCGTCGCCGAGGATGTGTTCTTCCACCAGTCCCGGCAAGGCCGCGCGCAAACGGGCGCCGGCCAGCGGCGGGGTTTTCAGGCGCAGCAGGGTCACGTCGGCCGCCGCCAGCAGCAGCACCACCTGCTTCGCGCCGGCGATCAGCTGGCCCAGGCTGCCCAGCGGCGCGCTGCCCTGCTGCAGCAAGGCGCCGCCGTCGCCGGCCAGCACGAAGGAGCAGGCGGGCGCGCTGTCGGTGGACGCCTTGGCCGGGTGACGGATGTACAATATTGTCAAAGTGACTCGCTTTCAGCTGTTAATTTTCCCGCAGCCAGACCAGGCTGGTGGTGCGTTGCGGATCCGTTTTTCGATTGACGAGCGCCACGGCATCGAGGGCGGCACGGTCCAGCCGCACGCGGATGACGGTAAGGAAGTAGCGGCTCTTCACGTCAAGCTCGACACCCTCAATCAGTGCAGCATTAATATTATTCTGGAAATTTAACTTATCGACAAACTTTTTACGCGGATTGCTCAAGGTCAGGGCACTGGCCTCGGACAAGGACATCATCGTCACGGCCGCCAGCACCTCGGCCGGCGCCGTATTCACGTTCACGGGCGTGAGCTCCGGCAGGACGATGACGAAGTCGCGCAGCTTCTCGATGGCCTGCGGCGTATAGCCGGGCACGGCCAGCAAATCCTCGACCTGCGTGAACGCCACCGGTTCGCTGCCGCCGCCCGTGGCCGGCTTGGCGGCGGGCGTCTTGCCGTCGGCGCCGCTGTCGGCGGTGCGTGGTTTCGGCCGCGCGCGCAGCACGGCATCTGCCGTCGCCTGCGCCAGGGAACTATCGAGCTGCAAGTTAGCCAGCAAGCGCTGGTACGCCTGCACGTTGGGCTGGCTGACGATGCCCGTCGCGGTGGCCAGGTTGGTGATATTGAAACGCGCCTGCGCATCGAGCGCGCGGCCCGAGACGGTGGCGTCGAATTTTTCCGTGTCGACCTTTTCGCGGTCCACGTAATCGTCGAGCCGCGCTTCCTCGATGGGCGTGGCCCACACGCCGTCAAGGGCCGTCAGCATGGGATTGTCCTGGCGCAGCCAGAAGCGGGCGAAGTCGACCATGCCGCGCATGGCCCACTGCGTCTGCAGGCGCAGGCGCTGGTTTTCCATCGAGCGCACCTGCACCTGCTGCTGCCAGAACAGGCTGGCGACGACGGTAATGGCCAGCGCCGTCAGCAGCAGAGCCGTGATGACGGCCACGCCGCGCTGGCGCACGGGGCGAATAAACGGCTTCATCCCGGTCCCAATAAAAAGACTTTGGACAGGCCCGCATCCTGGCCCGGCATCTGCAAGGTCACTTCCAGGCCCGGCACTTGCGTGGAGATGGTGGCGCCCGCCGTCAGTACGTTCCAGGCGCCGTTGTTCCAGCCGCGCATGACCATGCTGTCGACGCCGCGCATCAGGGTCACGTCGGCGCTGGAGGTATCGGTATCGTCGCGCGCCGCCTGCCACAGGGTGTCGAGCACGGCCAGGTCGCGCGTGCCGTTCGACTCGCGCCGCGTCAGCACGCCGCCGCGCAGGCGGTAAGTGACCACTTGCAACTGCTGCGGCTCCTGCTCCGACGCGGCCAGGCGCACCAGGGTCAGGCGGTCGGTCTCGGCTGTCAGGTTGGTGCGGCCATTCAGCAGATTGTTGTTCTGGCCGGCGCCGGCCAGGTGGTCGCAATCGCTCTGCATCTGGGCAAACGCCAGCTGCATGCCGCGCGCCTGCTCGAGCTGGCTGGTCAGCACTTCGCGCGAACGCATGATGCTGTCCAGGCCGCGCCAGCCCAGCACGGCGACCATGGCCAGGATGCCGATCGCCACGAGCAGCTCGATCAGCGTGAAACCACCAGCAGGGACGGGGCGGCGCGCCATCAGTCGTTAAAGGAAAGCAAGACCAGGCGCACGATGCGCCGGGCCGGGTATTGCACGTCATATACGTTCACGCGCACCTGGCGGATGCGGGGATTCGGCGTGGCCACCACTTCTTCCTCGCAGATGAGTTTTAAGTCGCCCTGCGGGCAGTCGACCGTGCGCTTGCCCGTCTGCGGGAATGTCTTCGCCAGGCGCAAGCGCACCAGGTGGTTTTCCGCCGACCAGGTGGCCATCATGGCGCTGCGCAAGCCGTCGCTGTTCTGCGTCAGGCTGCCGACGGCGCGCAGCGAGGCGCCCAGGGCCGTGCCGACGATGACGAGGGCGACCAGTACTTCCAGCAAGGTGAAGCCGCGCTGGCGGCGAAACGCGCGCCGCATCATTGCTCGACCGTGAAGTGGCCGATACCGTCGGCGCGGATGGCCACGCTGCGCTCGCCGCTGGCCAGGGTCAGCACGAAAGGCTTGTCGACCGGTTCACGGCCGAAGATGATGCGCAGCGGCTGGGCCACGCTGCTCGACGGCTGCACGCTGAGCAGCATGGGGGTATTCGCAAACGCGCGCTCGCGCAGCAAATCGTCCTGCGTCACGGGTTGCCACAGCTTTTCATTGAGGACCAGGAAACGGTATTGATTCTCGTCCGCCTCGAACGCCACCTGCCGGCTGCGCACGATGGCTTCATCGCGCGCCAGCTGCAGCAGCAGGGCGATGCGCTCGGCTTCCTTTTGCAGCGCCTGCTGGCCGTTCGGCATCGCATTCAGCGACACCAGGCCCAGGGTGACGCCGATGATGACCATCACCACCAGCAGCTCGATCAGCGTGAGGCCGCTGGCGCGTGGCCGGGGCAGTGCGCGACCGGTGGTCATGGCAGGCATGCAATGGAAAACTTACAGTTCCCAGGAACCGATATCGGCATCGTCCCCGCTACCGCCAGGCTGGCCGTCGGCGCCCAGCGAGATCAGGTCAACTTCGCCCTTCACGCCCGGCGACAGGTACTGGTAAGGATTGCCCCATGGATCTTTCGGCATCTTTTCCAGATAGCCGCCCGCTTTCCAGCCATTCGCGGCCGGTCCCGTGGTCGGTTTTTCGATCAGCGCCTGCAAGCCCTGCTCGGTGGTCGGGTAGCGCTGGTTATCCAGGCGATACAGTTTCAAGGCTTGCATCACGGTGGCGATGTCGACTTTCGCCGCCGCCACTTTCGACTCGCCCGTGCGGGCGATCAGCTTGGGCACCACCAGCGAGGCAAGGATGCCCATGATCACCACCACGACCATGATTTCGATCAAAGTGAAGCCGCGCGCGCGGCGCTGGCGTATCGGATGGTTTGCTGCGTTTTGCATATGAAAGAGAGAAGAAGGTGAGTAATGAGAGCAGAGTATAAAGCGGAAATATGACAAAGCCTGTCATATGGGGAAAAATTTGTGCGGCGGCCGTCAGGCGGGCAAGACCACTTCACCGCAAACGGCGCAGCCGGGATCGCGCGCGACGCGCATGCTGCTCCATTCCATGTGCAAGCCGTCGAGCAGCAGCAGGCGCCCGGCCAAGGATGCACCCACGCCCATGATCAGTTTCAAGGCCTCGGCCGCCTGCATGGCGCCCACCACGCCCACCAGCGGCGCGAACACGCCCATGGTCGAGCACGCCTCGTCCGTGAACTGCTGCTCCTGCGGAAACAGGCAGGAATAACAGGGTTGCGTGCCCGTGCGCGGGTCGAACACGCTCACTTGCCCGTCGAAACGGATCACGGCGCCCGATACCAGCGGCACCCCAGCCGCCACGCAGGCGCGGTTGACGGCGTGGCGCGTGGCGAAGTTGTCGGTGCAGTCGAGCACCACCGTGCTGGAGCAGACCAGTTCGGCCAGGCGCGCGCCGTCGAGGCGCTCCTGCAAGGCGATGATGGCTATCTCGGGGTTGATGCCGGTCAAGGTTTCGCGCGCCGACAGCACTTTCGGCTGGCCCACGCGCTGTGTCGTGTGGGCGATCTGGCGCTGCAGATTGGTCAGGTCGACCGTATCGTCATCGACCAGGGTCAGCTTGCCGACGCCGCTGGCGGCCAGGTACATGGCCGCGGGCGAACCGAGCCCGCCCGCGCCGATCACCAGCACATGCGCATCGAGCAAGGCTTGCTGGCCTTCGATGCCGATCTCGTCTAACAGGATGTGGCGCGAATAGCGCAGCAATTGGGCGTCGTTCATGGCGGCGACTACGGTTTGCGCACGGGAATCTTCTTGTCATCGGCCTTGATGTCGGAAGCGATTTCCGGCTTGGCGCCGATCTTCTCCACCTTCGGGTCCACCTTGGCCAGTTGCACCGGCAAGCCCTGGAAGTGGTTCAAGGCTTGTTGCAGCTGGAAATCGTCCTTGGCGCCGTATTCGAGCGGCTTGCGCTTTTTCGCCGTGGCGATCAGGCGCTGCTCTTCTTCCAGCTGATCCTGCATGCCTTCCATGGTCGGCTTGGCCGCTTCCGGCTTGCCGTCGTCGCTGCTCAAGTGTTTTTCCAGGTCCGCTTCGCGCACGCGCAGGCTGTTCCAGCCGTCGCCCTCGGCCGTTTCATCGACCAGCAGGTCGGGCACGATGCCGCGCGCCTGGATGGCCCGGCCTTTCGGCGTGTAGTAGCGGGCCGTCGTCAGCTTGACGGCCGTGTCGGCCGTGATCTGGCGCAAGGTTTGCACGGAACCCTTGCCGAATGTCTGCGTGCCGATGACGGTGGCGCGCTGGTAATCCTGCAAGGCGCCGGCGACGATTTCCGAGGCGGACGCGGAGCCGGCATTGACCAGCACCACCAGCGGCACGGTTTTCAGCGCGGCCGGCAGCTTGGCCAGCGGGTCGGCCTTGGCGCCCGGCGGCGCATAGAATTCACGGCGGCCATAAAACACCTGTTTCGATTCCGGCAACTGGCCCTTGGTGGACACGATCACGGAATTCCCCGGAAGAAATGCCGTCGCCACGCCGATCGCCCCCGGCACGACGCCGCCGGGATCGTTGCGCAAGTCCAGCACCAGGCCCTTGAGCTTGGGGTCTTGCGCATACAGCGCGTTGATCTTTTTGACCATGTCATCGACGGTCGGTTCCTGGAACTGGGCGATGCGCAGCCAGGCATAGCCGGGCGCGACCATCTTGGCCTTCACGCTCTGCACGCGGATTTCCTCGCGCACGATGGGGAAGACCAGCGGCTTGCTTTCGCCCTTGCGCGACATGGTCAGCACCAGCTTGCTGCCCGGCTGGCCGCGCATCTTCTTGATGACTTCTTCCAGCTGCATGCCCTTCAGCGGCAGATTGTCGAGGCGGGTGATGAAATCGCCCGCCTGGATGCCGGCCTTGGCGGCGGGGCTGTCTTCGATGGGCGAGACGACTTTCACGTAGCCGTCTTCCATGCTCACTTCGATGCCGATGCCGACAAACTTGCCCTGCACGCTTTCGCGCATTTCCTTGAAGGCATTCTTATCGAGATAGACGGAATGCGGGTCCAGCGAGGACACCATGCCGGAAATGGCTTCCGTCAAGAGTTTCTTGTCTTCCACCTTCTCGACGTAATCGGTCTTGATCAGGCCGAAGACGTCGGACAGCTGGCGCAGCTCGTCGAGCGGCAGCGGGGCATTCGTGATTTTCTGCGCCACGGCCGGGAACTGCAGCGACATGCCGATGCCGGCCAGTACGCCCAGACCGATCAGGCCGATACTTTTGACTTTGATACCCATGTATTCTTCGCAATCTACAATTTTGCTGCCGCAGCAATGGTGGGAACTTAAAACTTCACCCAGGTGGCGGGGTCGAAGGCGCGGCCCTGATGACGCAGTTCAAAGTATAGCCCTGATTCCTCGTTGCCGCCGCTGTTGCCCGCGCTGGCAATGGCGTCGCCGCCCTTGACGGCATCGCCCACGCGTTTCAGCAAGGATTGGTTATTGCCATAAATACTCATGTACTGGCCGCCATGGTCGACGATGATCAAATTGCCGAAACCGCGCAGCCAGTCGGAAAACACGACGCGGCCGCCGGCGATGGCGTGGATTTCGCTGCCTTCGCCCGTGCGGATGAACACGCCCTTCCAGCTGGGGCCGTCACCGCGCTTGCTGCCGAAGCGGGCGGCGATCTTGCCCGCCACGGGCGCGCGCAGCTGCCCTTTCATGCTGGCAAAGGCACCCGCCGGCGCGGCCGGGCCCAGGCTTGGGCGTTCCGGCTCCGGTTCCGGCTTCGGTTCGGGTTTCGGCGCCACCTTGGCCACTTGCGGCGGCTCGTCGTCGTCGATCGGTTCCAGCTTCACGGGCGGCGCTGGCGGCGTCTGCGGCTTGATCTTGCCCGATTTGTTTTGTTGCTCTTTCGCAATGCGTTCGCGTTCGGCCTGCGCTTGGGCGGCCTTGGCGCGCGCGGCCAGCAGGCGTTCGCGCTTTTCCGCCGCGATCCTGGCATCAGCGGCGGCCTTGGCGGCGGCGCGCTGCTCGGCCAGCAATTGCTGGCGTTTCTTTTCGGCCGCGGCGGCCGCGGCTTGCTCTTCGATCAATTTCGCCAGCTTGTCGACCAGGTTGCCCATGCGCTGTTCGTCGCGCTCGACATTGCCCACTTCCTTGCGCTGCGCCACCAGGCGCTGCGACAAGCTCGTCAGCAAGGCGGCGCGGCGCGCCTTCTCCTGCACCAGCAAAGCCTTCTGGTCGCGCTCTTCCTGCGCGATTTCTTCCAGCTCGTCCTTGGCGTTTTGCACGTCCGCCTGGTTTTTCTCCACGGCCAGCAAGTTGGCGCGCAAGGCATCGAGCAGACGCGCCTGCGCCTGCGACACATACGCCATCAATTGCAAGTCGCGGTTGATGCGGTTCGGGTTATCGCCCGACAAGAGCAGCTTGATGCGGTCTTCGTTGCCGGCGACATATTGTTCACGCAGCAACTTTGACAGCTGCGTCTTTTGTTTCTCGACGGTGGCCGTCAGCTGCTGGTGCTCCTGCCCCAGCGCCGTCAGCTTCACGCCCGTCTCGCTTTGTTCCTGCGCCAGGTCGCGCAAGGCGCGGTTGGCGTTGGAAATGGCCTCTTCCGACTCGGCCAGGGTATCGGCCGCGTCATCCTTGGCGCTTTCCGTGCGGCTGATGTCGCGCTTGAGCGCCGTCAGCTTTTGTTGCAATCCAGCACGTTGTGCTTCCGCGGCCGCTTTCTGCTTGCTGCGTTCGGTGGGCTTGGCACCCTGTGCGGCACCGCTCGAGAAGAGCAGCGCTGCGCACAGCATGGCGCCGGCGCGCCACGCCGGCAGGGGTCGTTCAGCAGAGGGGGCGATCGCTGTGCCGCGGAAGAAAGACAACAAGTTACTTGGCCTTCCCTTGGTTCGCCACGGCAGCTTGCGCTGCCGCAATCGCTGCCGGGTCGCCCAGGTAGTAATGACGGATCGGTTTCAGGTCGGCATCCAGTTCATACACGAGCGGCTGGCCGTTCGGGATGTTCAGGCCGACGATGTCGCTGTCGCTGATGCCATCGAGCATCTTGATCAGCGCGCGCAGGCTGTTGCCGTGGGCCGAAATGATGATTTTCTTGCCGGCGCGGATGGCCGGGGCGATTTCTTCATCCCAGGCCGGCATCACGCGCGCCACGGTGTCTTTCAGGCATTCGGTCAGCGGAATCGACGCTTTCGGCAAGCCGGCATAGCGCGGATCGTTGTACGAGGCACGGTCGTCGTTCGCTTCCAGCGGCGGCGGCGGCGTGTCGTAGCTGCGGCGCCACACCAGTACTTGCTCGTCGCCATACTTGGCGGCTGTCTCGCCCTTGTCCAGGCCTTGCAGGGCGCCGTAGTGACGCTCGTTCAAGCGCCAGTCGTTCTTGATCGGCAAATACATCATGTCCATCTCGTCGAGCGCCAGCCACAGGGTGCGGATGGCGCGCTTCAGGACGGAAGTGTAGGCCACGTCGAACGTAAAACCTTCCTGCTTGAGGATCTGGCCGGCGGCCTTGGCTTCGTTGACGCCCTTTTCCGTCAGATCGACGTCGGTCCAGCCGGTGAAGCGGTTATCGAGGTTCCAGGTGGACTCGCCGTGACGCATGAAAACGATTTTGTACATAGTTCTATCTTCTCAAGGGGTTCAAATCAAAAAAGCAAAACGTAAAAAGACCTCGTCCAGCTTCTATTTTATAATGCGCGGATTGACTTAAACCATTGGACCCTACGTGAAATTCATTATCGACCACATTTTTCTGTTTGCCATCGTCATTATTTCCGGCGGCGCCCTCCTCTGGCCACTGCTGTCGATGCGCGGCAAGCGCGCGACCGTGCTGGAAGTCACGCAACTGATCAACCGTGGCAAGACCATCATCGTCGACGTGCGCAGCGCGGAAGAATTCGCCACAGGCCACTTGCCTGACGCAAAAAATATTCCGCTGCCGGAACTGGCAAAACGCATGGGCGAGCTGGAAAAATTCAAAACGCGCCCCATTGTAGTGGTTTGCCAGAAAGGTTCGCGTTCGGCAACCGCCGTCGGCCTGCTGGGCAAAGCCGGTTTCGCTGAGGCAACAAGCCTGGAAGGCGGCCTCGACGAATGGAAAAAGCAGGGTTTGCCATTGAAAACCCTGTCGCTGGCGAAGTAAGCCGGCATTTAATTAGAAGGAATCATCATGACCGTCCCCGTAATTGTGTATAGCACCGCCGTGTGCCCGTATTGCGTGCGCGCCGAGCGCCTGTTGGAAGCCAAGGGCGTCGCCGTGCAAAAGATCCGCGTCGACCTCGACCCGGAAGAACGCATCAAGATGATGGAACGCACGGGCCGCCGCACGGTGCCGCAAATCTATGTGGGCGACACCCACGTGGGCGGATTCGACGATTTGTATGCGCTTGATCAAGCTGGCAAGCTCGACCCCTTGTTAAATGGCACGGCAGCCTGATATAAAGCGGGTTCGAGAAATTGCTTGGTTTTTTGTCGTTGAATCGCCACGAGTTTTCTAGACACTCGCAAGCCGCTGGAAATACTGCTTTTCATATTCGACCGGCGACAAGTCATTGCTGAAGCTGTGCCGACGCTTTGGATTGTAAAACATCTCGATGTAATCGAAGACATCCTGCTTTGCTTCATCCCTGGTGCCGTATGTCTTTCGTCTAATTCGTTCCCGTTTCAAGAGCTGAAAGAAGCTTTCGGCGACGGCGTTGTCATGACAATTCCCGCGTCGGCTCATGCTCTGATGCAGGTTGTGCTCGTCCAAGAAGTCGCGCCAGTCGTAGCTGCTGAACTGGCTGCCCTGATCGGAATGCACCATCACCGTATTCTTGGGCTGCCGGCGCCAGACAGCCATCAGGAGCGCGTTCATCGCCACCTCTCGATCGATGCGCGAACTCATCGACCAACCAACTACCTGCCGCGAAAACAGGTCCAGCACCACGGCCAGATAGAGCCAACCTTCGTAGGTACGGATATACGTGATATCCGTTACCCAGACTCGATTCGGTTCTTCGACGTTGAACTGGCGCTGTAGATGATTAGGGGCCACCAGCGAAGGCGCGCCGCCGCGTTTGTATTTGCGCTTGGCATAACCGGTTTGCGAACGAATACCGGCCGACCTCATGAGGCGGTGAACGCGATTGATGCCGCATTGCTCACCGAGCTCGCGCAAGTCATCGCTCACTTTGCGGTAGCCGTACACGCTGCCGCTTTCCAACCATGACTCCTTGATTGGCACGAGCAGACGCTTGTCTTCTTTAGCGCGGCGGCTTTCAGGATTGAGGCGCCAGGCATAGAAGCCGCTGGGATGCACTTCGAGCACCTTGCACAGCCGGCGCACCGGGAACTGGCCCTGTAACTCTGCAATTAAGGTGTACCTTACCCGGACGTCTTGGCAAAGTACACCGCGGCTTTTTTCAATATGTCACGCTCCTCCGTGACGCGTTTGAGTTCAGCCTTCAAGCGCCGCATCTCGTCAGACTGGGCATCGACAGCCTTGCGCTCTGCCTCAGGCACGCCATAGCGCTTCGTCCAGGCATACAGGCTGTGGATGCTTACCCCGAGCCGCTCTGCTACTTCGCTCGCTGGGTGCCCACGGTGGGATACCTGCTTGACTGCTGCTATCTTGAATTCTTCTGTGTACCGCTTGCCACTCATAAGTTCTCCTTGGGTCCGATATTATGGCTCAGGAGTGTCTACAATTGTCGTGGCGATTCACGTATTGTTTTGATACAATTGCCCTCGCACCTGATCTGGCCGCGCCTATCCGGCGCGGTTTGAATACCGCAAGCACCATATTTGAACGGTGTGCCGTTCTTGTCCTTTACAACGAAAGCGTTCCATGTCTGACGAAAACCTGCAACCAGTCTTCCAAATCCAACGCGTCTACCTGAAAGACATGTCGCTGGAACAACCAAATTCCCCAGCTATTTTCCTGGAACAAGAAGCGCCAGCGATCGAAGTAGCTCTGGACGTGGGCGCTGCACCTCTGGCCGACGGCATCTTCGAAGCCACCGTGACCATCACCGTCACCGCCAAAGTCGGCGATAAGGTCGCTTTCCTGGTCGAAGGCAAGCAAGCCGGTATCTTCGAAGCACGTAATATTCCTGCCGATCAACTCGATCCGCTGCTGGGAATCGGCTGCCCGAACATCATCTACCCTTACCTGCGCGCCAACATCGCCGACGTGATCACCCGTGCCGGCTTCCCGCCAGTGCACCTGGCCGAGATCAACTTCGAAGTGTTCTACCAACAACGTCTGCAAGCTATTGCTGACGCCGCTGCAGCAGCACCAGCAGCCAGCGAAACGCACTAAGCTCTTGCAAGACCCCGCCGGCCGTCAAGGCTGGCCTGACACGGCGGCCTGGCCGCCGTGTTTCGTTAAGGTTCAAAATATCATGTTGAAAAGTGCGCTCTTGAGCAAGTTCCGCTGGATGGCCGGCGCCGTACTGTTGCTGGCGACCGCCGCCAGCCACGCCGTCGATTTCAAGACGGTGGGCGCGACCCCCGTCATCCTGTATGACGCGCCGTCCTCAAAGGGCGGCAAGCTGTACGTGGCGCCGCGCGGCATGCCGCTGGAAGTCGTGCTCAGCTACGGCGACTGGGTCAAGGTGCGCGACGCCAGCGGCGAAATGGCCTGGACGGAAGCCAAGGGCTTGTCCGCCAAGCGCAACGTCGTGGCGCGCGCCGCGAACCTCAAGGTGCGCGCCAGCCCCGACGACACCGCCTCCGCCATCATCCTCGTCGACAAGGGTGTGCTGCTGGAAATGAGCGAGCAACCGAGCTCCGGCTGGGTCAAGGTGCGCCACAAGGATGGCCAGAGCGGCTACGTCAAGACCAGCGAAGTGTGGGGCCTGTAAGCCCCGCCCTGCGCACCGGGCGACCGGCCCGGGCGCCGTACCCGTTTCTTCCGCCCCACTGAGGTTGCATGCAAGTTTCTCCAGATACATCTCCCGCCGCCAAGGCCCTGCCCCGCAAGATCACCATCCTCGGCGCCGGCGCCTGGGGCACGGCCGTGGCCATGGCCCTGGCCGGTCGCCACGACGTGCTGCTGTGGGGCCGCAACGGCGAGGCCATGGGCGCCATGGCCGCCAGCGGTGAAAACAGCTATTTACCGGGCTTCCCTTTGCCGCCGCAACTGCGCATCAGCGCCGATTTCGACGCCGCCGTCGCGCATGCCGGCGGCGAACATGGCCTCCTGATCGCCGCCTGCCCCGTGGCGGGCTTGCGGCCCATGCTGCATCAGCTGAAAGACAAGGCCATCGGCAGCCTGGTGTGGCTATGCAAGGGGTTTGAAGGCGGCACGGGCTTGCTGCCGCACCAGATCGTGCAAGAAGTGCTGGGCGACACGGTCGCCGGCGGCGCCCTGTCCGGCCCCTCGTTCGCGCAGGAAGTGGCGCGCGGCCTGCCGTGCGCGCTGACCATCGCCTCGCACAGCGCCACCTTGCGCGGCGCCGTCGTCTCGGCCTTGCATGGCGGCACCATCCGCGTGTATGCGAGCGAAGACGTGGTAGGCGTGGAAGTGGGCGGCGCCGTCAAGAACGTGCTGGCGATTGCCACGGGCGTGGCCGACGGCCTGGGCCTGGGTTTGAATGCGCGCGCCGCGCTGATCACGCGTGGGCTGGCGGAAATCACGCGCCTGGGCACGGCCCTGGGTGGTCAGGCGGAAACGTTCATGGGCTTGACGGGCATGGGCGACTTGATTCTCACCTGCACGGGCGACCTGTCGCGCAACCGCCGGGTCGGCCTGGGCCTGGCGCAAGGCAAAGCCCTCGATACCATCGTGGCCGAACTCGGTCACGTGGCCGAAGGCGTGCCGTGCGCCAAGGCCGTGCGCGAACTGGCGCGCCGCATGGGCGTCGACATGCCGATCACGAATGCCGTGGCCGGCGTGCTGTTCGATGGCGATTTGCCGCACGTGATGGTGCAGCAGCTGCTGTCGCGCGATCCGCGCGCCGAGGCGGCCTGAGAATCAACCGGGCGGCGCCTAGCGGCCCGCCTTGTGCATGAGTATGGTGAGCAACAACAGACTGTCTTCGCGCGCTTCCAGCGCGTGCGCCTGGCCGCCGAGCAGGTACAGCATCTGCCCCGGCCCCAGCAGGTGCTCGCCGCCATGCGCCGTCACCGCCACCTGCCCTTGCAGGCACAGCAAGGTGATTTCACCGAGCACATGATGCTCGGGCATGGTCTTGCCCTTGGGCATGCACATGCGGATCAATTCCAGTTCATCCGTCCTGGCCAGCGCGATGGCGGAAAACTGCGACAGGTCGTCGCCATCCCGGCGCAGCACCTCGATCACCTGTCCTGAACTTGCGTGCTCCAGTGCCATCATGTGCTCCTTCGGCAATTACTCGGTGACTTCCTCCGGCTCTTTCGCGCCGCGCATCCACTCGACCAGCGGCCACGCATCCTTCAAGCCTTCCGCCAGGGTCGGCAGCAGTTTCTCGGGTGCGTTCACGGGCAGCGGCACTTCAGTCCAGACAAAAAAGCTTTTCAGCTTGATGAATTCGATATGTTCGGCGTCCGCCTCGAAGCCCTTGGGCGGGCGCTGCAGCTTGCCCTCGTTCTGGATGGTGCCGAAACGGGCCTTCAAGCGCTTATTTTTCAGCACTTTGGAAAAACCTGGCGCGTCGTTGACCATGTGTTCGCGCAGCGCCTTCAGGCGGCCCGGCGGCGGCATGTATTCGCCGGCGCCGAACAGCAGGTTGCCCTGGCCATCGATCTGCAGATAATACGTGGGACCGCCCGCCTTGCTGGGACGGCGCATGTCGTTCGGCGCGATGGCGGCCGAAAAACGCGTTTTATAGGGACTCTTGTCGTGCGCGAAACGTACGTCGCGGTTGATGCGGAACAAGGCCTTCTTCGGATTGCAGTATTTCACGGCCGGATCGAACTTGCCCAGCTCGCCGATCAGCGACGTCACCAGCGCAAGGAATTCCTCGCGCAGGATGTCGTAGCGGGGCTTGTTCATGACAAACCAGGGACGGTTGTTGTTGTCGCTCAGTTCACGTAAAAATTGGGTCAAATCACGCACATGCATGTGTCAAATTCCGATCAGCAACTATTTGGAAAGCTCTTTCGGGATGGGGCGCTTGCCCACCATCACGTCGAGTGCCGCTTCGCGATTCTTGCGCAGCACCGTCATTTTAGCTTTTTCGCCGGGCGGCAGTTGGGCGATCAGGTTGAGCATTTCCGTCGTGTCGCCGACGGGCTTGCCTTGCACCGTCAGCAGGATATCGCCGGGCACGATGCCCGCCTTGTCGGCCGGGCCGTTGCGCACCACGCCGGCGATGATGGCGCCGCTGGTGCGCTGCAGGTTGAAGCTTTGCGCCAGCTCGGGCGTGATGTCCTGCGTTTCCACGCCGATCCAGCCGCGCACCACGTGACCATCCTTGATGATGGCTTCCATCACCGTCTTGGCCGTCGAGACGGGAATGGCGAAGCCGATGCCGACGGAGCCGCCGCTTTGCGAGTAAATCGCCGTATTGATGCCGATCAAGTTGCCGCGCGTATCGACCAGGGCCCCGCCCGAGTTGCCGAAGTTAATCGCCGCATCCGTCTGGATGAAGTTTTCAAAGCTGTTGATGTGCAGGTTGTTGCGGCCCAGGGCGGAGATGATGCCCATGGTCACCGTCTGGCCCACGCCGAACGGGTTGCCGATGGCCAGCACCACGTCGCCCACGCGCGCCAGTTCCGACTGGCCCAGCACGATGACGGGCAGCTTGTCGAGGTTGATCTTGATCACGGCCAGGTCCGTTTCCGGGTCCAGGCCCACCACCTTGGCGGGCGCCTTGCGGCCATCCGTGAGCACCACTTCGATTTCGTCGGCGCCTTCGACCACGTGGTTGTTGGTCAGCACATAGCCCTCATGGCTGACGATGACGCCCGAGCCGAGGCTGTTTTTCAAGTCCTCGTCATCCTCGCCGTCCGGGTCGCGGTCGCCGAAGAAACGTTTAAAGAAGGGATCGCGCGCCAGCGGATGGGCGCCGCGCTTGGGCACTTGCAGGGTGAGGATGTTGACGACGGCGGGCATGGCGCGCGCCGCCGCGTCGCGGTAGGAACCGGGCGCCAGGCTGCTCGACGCCGTTTCCACCACGGGCACCGGCTTGGCGGGAGAGCCCAGCTGCTGTACCCGGCTGGCCGGGCGCAGCGCGCCGTACACAAAGTACAGCGCCAACGCGATCGTCACGGTTTGCGCAAACAATAACCAGAATCGTCGCATACAGTTCTCTGCCCAGGTCAGCCGGCCGGTGCCGGAACGGCTTATTTTGCCAGATTGTTGCTGTTGCGTGCGTTCTGCTGCAGGGAGTCGCGGATTTCACGCAGCAGCACGATGTCTTCCGGCGTGGCCGGTGCCGGGGCCGGCGCGACCGGTTCGCTGCGGCGGGCCTTGTTCATCAGGCGCACCATCTGGAAGATGATAAAGGCAAGAATGATGAAGTTGAGCAAAATGGTCAGGAAGTTACCGTAGGCCAGCACGGCGCCCGCTTTTTTCGCTTCCACCAGGGTCATCGTCGTCGCCTGGCCATTCAGGGGCAGATAGTAATTGGCGAAATCGAGGCCGCCGAAAATACGGCCGATAGGCGGCATGATCACGTCTTGCACCAAGGAATCGACAATCTTGCCGAAGGCGCCGCCGATAATGACACCGACCGCCAGATCGACGACGTTGCCTTTCATTGCAAATTCTTTAAATTCCTTCATCATTGCCATGAATTTCTCCTTCGGATAGATATAAAAACATGCCGATCATACTATTGATTCCTGGGGATACCAACTTGTGGTTGCCGGCAGGACCAATTCGTGCACAGCCGCGCGCATCTAGTTCGAAAGAACTAGCCACCTCCTGCAAAAGTATATAAATTATGGTACAAGCAACGTTTTTGTTTGATTCGTTGTTTGCTTCACTTATAATTTGCGGTTGCCAGAAGTGGCTTTTTCACTTCCGGATAATCAACAAGAAACTGGCACGGGCTGCGCCATAGTCCGAAGTTCCGCAGGGATGTTGCCACTTTACCGTACAAAGATGCGGGTTGCGGCAATCAGTGGGATAGAGCTTCGGCGACGGGTTTTTCGCGGCTGCCACTCATAATAAAGATTCGCATTTTGACTGATTGGGGTTTGCATGAGTAACGAAAAGCAGGTCGATTCAGGCCGTCGCGGCTTGCTCGTCGCCACGTGCGCGGCGGGCAGTGTAGTTGGATTGGCAACCGCGGGAGCCTTGGTAAGCACCTTCCAGCCGTCGGAGCGCGCGAAAGCGGCTGGCGCGCCGGTCGAAGTAGACATCACCACCTTGCAACCCGGCGAAATGCGCACCGTCGAATGGCGCGGCAAGCCGGTCTGGATCCTGAAGCGCACGCCGGAAATGATCGCGTCGCTGAAAAAGACCGACGGCAAAGTCGCCGATGCCAATTCCCAGCGCAATCCCGCCGAATTCACGCCGGAATACTGCATGAACGAGGCGCGTTCGATCAAGCCTGAAATTCTCGTCGCCGTCGGCATCTGCACCCATCTGGGCTGCTCCCCTTCCTCGAAATTTGCCCCCGGCCCGCAACCGTCGCTGCCCGATGACTGGGAAGGCGGCTTCCTGTGCCCTTGCCACGGCTCCACATTCGACATGGCAGGCCGCGTGTTCAAGAACAAGCCGGCGCCGGACAACCTGCAAGTGCCGCGCCATATGTACCTGAGCGACACCAAATTGCTGATAGGTAAAGACGAGAAAGGCGAGGCTTGATCATGGCTGCTTTCAAAGAAACGAAATTTCCGGCAGACGCTCCCGCCGCCGAAAAAGCGCTGGGCTGGGTCGATGACCGCTTTCCCCTGACCAAGCTGTGGAATGACCAATGGGGCAAGTACTACGCCCCGAAAAACTTCAATTTCTGGTACATCTTCGGCTCGCTGGCCATGCTGGTGCTGGTCTTGCAGATCGTCACCGGCATCTTCCTGACCATGCACTACAAACCGGATGCGGCCCTGGCCTTCAATTCCGTCGAGTACATCATGCGCGAAGTGCCGTGGGGCTGGCTGGTGCGCTACATGCACTCGACGGGCGCCTCGGCCTTCTTCATCATCGTCTACCTGCACATGACGCGCGGCCTGCTGTACGGTTCGTACCGCAAGCCACGTGAACTGATCTGGCTGTTCGGTTTCGCCATCTTCCTGTGCCTGATGGCCGAAGCGTTCTTCGGCTACCTGCTGCCATGGGGCCAGATGTCGTACTGGGGCGCACAAGTGATCGTCAACCTGTTCGGCGCCATCCCGTTCATCGGCCCTGACCTGTCGTTGTGGATCCGCGGCGACTACGTGGTGTCCGACGCCACCCTGAACCGCTTCTTCGCCTTCCACGTGATCGCCATCCCGCTGGTACTGCTGGGCTTGGTTGCAGCGCACTTGATCGCCCTGCATGAAGTCGGCTCGAGCAATCCGGACGGCATCGAAGTGAAGGAAAACCTGGGCGCCGATGGCCACCCCGTCGATTCGATCCCTTCGCATCCTTACTACACCGTGCACGACCTGTTCGGCGTCTCGATCTTCCTCGTCATTTTCAGCGCCGTCGTCTTCTTCGCGCCGGAAATGGGCGGTTACTTCCTGGAATACAACAACTTCCTGCCGGGCGACTCGCTGAAAACCCCGCTGCACATCGCGCCAACCTGGTACTTCACGCCGTTCTACTCGGTGCTGCGCGCCACCACGGCCGACTTCATGTACGTGCTGATGGGTGCCGTGGCCGCCTACGTGGTGTTCATCTGGCTCAAGTCGCGCCTGTCGACGACGGTCAAGTCCATCATCGCCGGCATCGCCATCGTCGCCATCATCGGCATGCTGCCGCAGGTGCTCGATGCGAAATTCTGGGGCGTGGTGTTCTTCGGCGGTTCCGTCGTGATCCTGGCGTTCCTGCCATGGCTCGACCATTCGCCCGTGAAATCGATCCGCTACCGTCCGAACTGGCACAAATATGTGTACGCCATCTTCGGCCTGTCGTTCCTGATCCTCGGCTACCTCGGTACCCAGCCGCCAACGGACTTCAGAACCATCGTGTCGCAAGTGTGCACCCTGATTTACTTCAGCTTCTTCCTGCTGATGCCATGGTGGAGTGCCATGGGCAAGTTCAAGACCGTGCCGTCGCGTGTGACGTTTCACCCGCACTAAGCCGCTCTCACGCCACGCTCAAAGGACATACATCATATGAAGATTGCAAAAAAACTGCTCGCCATCCTGGCACTCGTGCCCGCCATGGCTCTCGCCAGCGAAGGCGGCTTTCCGCTGGACAAGGCGCCTGACCGCCAGACCAACATGGCAGCGCTGCAACATGGCGCCAAATTGTTCGTCAATTATTGCTTGAATTGCCACGCCGCCGTGTCGATGCGCTACAACCGCCTGCGCGACCTGGGCTTGACGGAAGACCAGATCAAGCAGAATCTGTTGTTCTCCGGCGATAAAGTCGGCGACTTGATGACGACCAGCCTGGCGCCGCAGGACGCCAAGGCCTTCTTTGGTGTCGTACCGCCGGATTTGTCGGTAATTTCGCGCGCGAAATCATCTTCCGCTGGCACAGGCGGCGACTACCTGTATACTTACCTGCGTACGTTCTATAAAGACGACACTCGTCCGACCGGCTGGAACAATATGGTCGTGCCGAATGTTGCCATGCCGCATGTATTATGGGAATTGCAAGGTGTCCAGACTGCCAAGTTCGTGGAAGAGAACGATCCGCACGAAGCTGGCAAGAAGATCCACAAATTTACCGGCTTCGAGCAGGTCAAGCCAGGTACGTTGAACAAGATCGAGTACGACAATGCGGTAGCCGACCTGGTCGGCTACATGGAGTGGATGGCCGAACCGGCACAGCAGACACGCAAGCGCCTGGGCGTTTGGGTACTGCTGTTCCTGTCGGTCTTTGCTCTGCTGGCATGGCGCCTTAACGCGTCGTTCTGGAAGGAAGTCAAATAAGTGAGGCGCCGGCCATAGGCCGGTTTATGCCTGTTTCTGCGTTGTCCGCATGAGTGGACAAGCGACCTGGGGTGAGCCGTTCACGGCTTCACCCCCTTTGTTTCTAAGGAACTATAAAAAATGATGGTTCTCTATTCGGGTACAACCTGCCCATTTTCGCAACGCTGCCGCCTGGTCCTGTTTGAAAAAGGCATGGACTTCGAAGTGCGCGACGTCGACCTGTTCAACAAACCGGAAGACATTTCGACCATGAATCCGTATGGCCAGGTGCCCATCCTGGTCGAGCGCGAACTGATCCTGTATGAATCGAACATCATCAACGAGTACATCGATGAGCGCTTCCCGCATCCGCAGCTGATGCCGGCCGATCCGCTGATGCGTGCCCGCGCGCGCCTGATGCTGTTCAATTTCGAAAAAGAACTGTTCGTGCACGTGCACGTGCTGGAAAGCGAACGCGCCAAGAGCAACGACAAGGCCCACGACAAGGCACGCGCGGAAATCCGCGACCGCCTGACGACCCTGGCGCCGCTGTTCCTGAAAAACAAGTACATGCTGGGCGACGAATTCTCGATGCTCGACGTGGCTGTCGCGCCGCTGCTGTGGCGCCTGGACCACTACGGCATCGAACTGTCGAAGACGGCTGCACCGCTGATGAAATACGCCGAACGCATCTTCTCGCGTCCTGCCTACATCGAAGCGCTGACGCCATCCGAAAAAGTCATGCGCCGCTAAAAGATATCCCCATAAAGCTGCTGCGCAGCCCGCTCTCGACTCGGCGTTACCCGCCGTACTGAAGTACGGCTGCGTTACTCAAGCCGATATCGGGCTTGCTCGCGACGCTTTCTGGGGCATCTTGGGCCACGTGTTAAAGTTGTTTTTTGCGCTGTCCCAGTCTTTTGAACTACCGGTGCGCCCGCCTCATGCTGACGGGGGCGCTCCCGCCTCACAGTGCCTATCATGTCTGAAATCTCAACCAAACCTTATATGCTGCGCGCCATCTACGAATGGTGCACCGACAGCGGCTACACGCCTTATCTCGCGGTCAAAGTCGATTCGCGCACCACAGTACCGATGGAATACGTGAAAAAGGGCGAAATCGTGCTCAACATCAGCTTCGGCGCCACCAGCGGCCTGAAGATGGACAACGACGCCATCCGCTTCCACGCCCGCTTCGGCGGCGTCTCGCGCGAAATCTACGTGCCGGTCGACAACGTGATGGCCATCTACGCCAACGAAAACGGACAGGGCATGGCCTTCGAGCCCGTGCTGGGCAACGATGACCCCGACGCGCAACCGACGGACAGCCCCGCTTCCGCCGACGTGCCGCCGCCCGTGCTCGCCCCCGCCGCCAGCGGCCCGACCCTGTCGTCCGTGCCGGCCAGCTCCCCCGAACAACGCGACAACGCCACGCCCGGCGACGACGAGCCACCAAAAAAAGGCGGCCGCCCAACCCTGACACGCATTAAATAGCGTATAATTCGCAACGCGCAGTTTTTGCCGACTTAGCTCATTTGGTAGAGCAGTTGATTTGTAATCATCAGGTGGCCAGTTCGAAACCGGCAGTCGGCACCAATAAATTCAAGCACTTAGCCCAATCCTCAGGATTGGGCTTTTTGCTTTCTGGTCGCCATGTAACCCCTGTGTAACCCGGCTTGATCAATCAAGCCGGACTAACCAGCGGCCTGTCACACCATGCACAGGTGACCAAAGAGCCCAAAAGGGCTCTTATCGAATAAGTCGCATGCACAGGTGCGACACCCTTCTCTCAAGCACCAAGAACGCGCCGGATACCCTCTACCGGCCAGGCCAGGCGGCCGTTCACACGAACCGGCCGCAGAGGCCCATTTTCAGTGGACGCCCATACCCGCAATGTCTGCGGTTTTCTCCCCAAGTGGTAAGCAGCACATGCGGTATCGACATGCGTCCGCCGCTCCAGGTCAAGCGGCATGAAGCCCAGACAGGATTGAGAACCTTCCATATGGTGTTGTACTGCTTGCGGTTGTTGCTGATCCATCCATCGCCTCGAAATTTAAGCGCCGTACAACAGGCGAACCTTCAATGGTCAGCGCCACATTGTCCGGCACATGTCCGACAACGCCGGGGCACTGCCCCAGCCCAAGAATACTGTTCTGTATCGACGCCGCCCATGACGCGCAGTCAATACGCAAATGCTTCTCCCCGCTCGCCCCCACCCCACTCGGCTTTCAGAGTCGGGCACAACTCTCTTCCGCCCCTCTGCTTCACACTACCTACAAAAAATAGCTTATTGCTGGCGCAAAAACCGTTTTCCATATTCGGAGGTGGGACTGCAAACGCCGCCCCATCCATTCGGGTTGGCTCATTCTCCGGTCGGTCACTAGACTGCCCTGAACCGGCGAAAAACTTTTGTGATGACGAGAATAGGCGCTTTTGATCAGCTACAGCAATCCAACTCGAGGCAAAATTGAAGTCGTTTCGGGATGGTTCCCGTTTCGCGTATTTGCTGCAGCATCTGACGTACGCGACGTGTTGTAACTCCTAAAATCTGCGCGAGGTCAGTGGTAGATTTGCCACTTAAATAGCGTGCCACCGCCAGCATCTTGGCCAAGGTCGTCTCGTCCCACGCGAACGTTTTTTCTTCGCTATCGTCGGCAGCCGGTACAGTCCTTTTTTCAATCAATGTGCGTGCTTGGGCGCCGATAATATCGTCACTGTCGTAGGAGACTGCGAACGTATGAGCGCCAAATTGTCGCCGCATTCGCTTTTTCCAATGCCCGAAAATGAACTGACATAGCGTACCCTTCGCTGGGTCAAACTCATTACATTTTTCCAGGGTGATGAGACTGAATTCTTGGCAGCCGTCTTTCCAAGGTAATCTATATTTTGCTGACTTAGCTTTGATCTGGTCCAAGTTTTCTTGCGTAAGCGTAACGGCAAGATCGGCTATTTGGGCTGGGGTATAGGACATGCTTTCCTTCTCTAGTAATACAGACATAACTAAGATTTGACGGAAGCTCTGTACGACTAGAAGGGGACGCACCCTTCAACCCGGTCGTACTCGGGTAAACCTTTGTACATGCACAGGCGAAACAAGCCGTGGAGCAGTACACGGCATGCTTCAGACAGAGGCAAGAAGTTAGGGAAGGTATAGCGGCGTAGCGTCAGACGAAAAAACTGTCGACGCAGAGGAAGGAGGATACGCACGGCAAAAAGAACGCGTGTACCCCAAACAAAGATTTGAATAGGCTTGTGAAGCCGTGTGGAGACAGAGCCAACAAATGGAAGGACAACTCATAGAGAGTCGGAGCCATACCAAGTGCCAGAAGATTTTTGGGAGTGCAGCCTAAACTGCTGACAAGCAATGCCGCATAGCGGCCTATGCTATGAACAATACCATCAAAAATTTTAATGTGTCAAGAAATATTGATTCATGGAAAATTTCGCATCGGTAGACCTGCCACTTCAATTACAAGGCTGTCATGTATCTAAACGGATACGCGATGATGATTAATGTGATGGGAGGATAACGGTCGGACTGATCTTGCCCAGGTCAGCGATTAGATCGCAGCGGCCGCTCGCCGCCGCTGTCGGTGCCGGCAAACAGATAGTTGCGACGACCAATGGCCACGCAAAGCACGCTCGGCCGCCGAGTTATCAATCTCGACGGCGCCGTCGCCGCAGCTATTGATGTGCAGTACGTACTGATCATGAACCCTATCAAGGCTGTCACAAATATACAAAGAAGGTCGAGCAGAAGACGCCGCCTTCTCACCATTGACGGCGCGGTTGATTGAAATTGGTGCGACAGATTTTGAAGATGACCTGGATGAATTTAGGACGATGAGTTGGGTTAGGCAATAGCCCTCCAAGGCACGCCGGACCCCAGGCAGCATTGCCCGGGACCAGAAATAGTCAGAAATAATTACTTAGGTCGTATGAACTTTGCTGCCAGCGATGGCAATCCGGTTAGGCTTGCTATGACACTGGCCGAGAGCTTAGGAAAATCCAGCATTGCGAGAGCAACACTCGTCAACAGCACTACTGAATCGCCACGACAATTGTAGACACTCCTGAGCCATAATATCGGACCCAAGGAGAACTTATGAGTGGCAAGCGGTACACAGAAGAATTCAAGATAGCAGCAGTCAAGCAGGTATCCCACCGTGGGCACCCAGCGAGCGAAGTAGCAGAGCGGCTCGGGGTAAGCATCCACAGCCTGTATGCCTGGACGAAGCGCTATGGCGTGCCTGAGGCAGAGCGCAAGGCTGTCGATGCCCAGTCTGACGAGATGCGGCGCTTGAAGGCTGAACTCAAACGCGTCACGGAGGAGCGTGACATATTGAAAAAAGCCGCGGTGTACTTTGCCAAGACGTCCGGGTAAGGTACACCTTAATTGCAGAGTTACAGGGCCAGTTCCCGGTGCGCCGGCTGTGCAAGGTGCTCGAAGTGCATCCCAGCGGCTTCTATGCCTGGCGCCTCAATCCTGAAAGCCGCCGCGCTAAAGAAGACAAGCGTCTGCTCGTGCCAATCAAGGAGTCATGGTTGGAAAGCGGCAGCGTGTACGGCTACCGCAAAGTGAGCGATGACTTGCGCGAGCTCGGTGAGCAATGCGGCATCAATCGCGTTCACCGCCTCATGAGGTCGGCCGGTATTCGTTCGCAAACCGGTTATGCCAAGCGCAAATACAAACGCGGCGGCGCGCCTTCGCTGGTGGCCCCTAATCATCTACAGCGCCAGTTCAACGTCGAAGAACCGAATCGAGTCTGGGTAACGGATATCACGTATATCCGTACCTACGAAGGTTGGCTCTATCTGGCCGTGGTGCTGGACCTGTTTTCGCGGCAGGTAGTTGGTTGGTCGATGAGTTCGCGCATCGATCGAGAGGTGGCGATGAACGCGCTCCTGATGGCTGTCTGGCGCCGGCAGCCCAAGAATACGGTGATGGTGCATTCCGATCAGGGCAGCCAGTTCAGCAGCTACGACTGGCGCGACTTCTTGGACGAGCACAACCTGCATCAGAGCATGAGCCGACGCGGGAATTGTCATGACAACGCCGTCGCCGAAAGCTTCTTTCAGCTCTTGAAACGGGAACGAATTAGACGAAAGACATACGGCACCAGGGATGAAGCAAAGCAGGATGTCTTCGATTACATCGAGATGTTTTACAATCCAAAGCGTCGGCACAGCTTCAGCAATGACTTGTCGCCGGTCGAATATGAAAAGCAGTATTTCCAGCGGCTTGCGAGTGTCTAGAAAACTCGTGGCGATTCACTACGCTGGTTAAGAAGACGAGCGCGATCAGTGCATCCCGGTGTGGGGTGCTTATAGACGTGACTTGTGTGGGTTTACTGCTTGGAAGGCGTTGTACAGCCGGGGTATTGCGAACTTTGGGGCGAGGAGAAGCGTAGCGAGAACGTCGGGGCCCGTCGCCGTCGCCGTCGCCGTCATCATCTCCATCCCCGCCAGACTCGCCTCCTGCTCCTGGTGACGCGCCAGATGTGTCAGAACCCTCATCAAGCGGAACAGACGCGGCAACAACGAAGGCGGGGCTTCGCTCCACCTTATAAGACTCTGCCACTGCCATATACGCTTTATTCATTGCTCTTGCGATCTTGGCAGGGTCGAAGGCAACTACTGCGCCATTACGCCTGATTATGCGGTAATCGCCACGGGCGGCGATTTTGGCTTCGTTGATAGATTGGATAATCATATAAATCGTCCTTTTTGAGAGGATGTAGAAAGTACCCCATGTCAGGCGGTGCAATTGTAGCGCGGGTTCGCCGCATTGGCGCCTTTTTGGGAACACAGTAAGCGTCCGCTCAGCGCCGTCTTGAGTGCTGTGGCAATTCGATCGATGATGGCCTCACACCGCTGGGAAGCGGCGTCATCTTAGAGAGTTGCTGGTAAGTTGCAGTTCCAAGGAAAAAATTCATCAACCCGGTTGACGAGATGATCGGCGATGTGCGTCAGCACTTGACGCAACCAAGCTTCGGGATCAATGCCGTTCAGCTTGGCAGTACGCTGCAAATCCTTCTTCAACTGACTGATCTCTTTGCAGTCGCTCTTGCTTTGCTCACGAAATTCCCGGCTCAGCTCCCCGGGCGCCGCGTTGGCCTGTTGGCAGACCTCGCGCCAATCCGCAACCTGCTCAACGAATATAGTTGTGCCCGAAATTACTTGATCACCGCAATGCGGTCGATCTGAGCGTGACCGTCAACCTATGCTAAAACGTACGTTTCAATATTATTAAATCAAGCCAAAGTGTCGATACCATTCCAAGCAGAAGAATACACCGCTGAGAGACTGACTAATCGCACCAGATGATCTTGCCTTTACGAACCCAAAAATGCGACCGGCACCCTCCTTGAAGCCACACCGATGGTGTTAACGTAGGCCGTCTTTTATGGTCGACCGTAATTTTCCAATGGGGATTTGCATCCGGGATCAGCAGTAACTCGATGGTTCGCTGACAACCACATGGACAAGTAAAACCAACGCTCCACTCTTCTTTTCCGTCTCGGACAAGCACCAGATTTCGTTTTGGCATTTTAGTGGGCAAAAAATCGCCCTCGGCGACCTCCAGACTTCTAACGAGCCATCGGTCCTCGTATGCAGCCTTCAGTCGTTGCCACAATACTTTTAACATTTCATGTGCCTTCATTACGCTACTAGCGGTTCGGTGCACGACAAGAATGGCAATCCGATAAGCGGCTCCTGCGCACCTCGCGCCAGCAACGGATTATCGCCAACATCAAACGCAGCCTCCGTGATGTACTCCTCCTCCCCCGCAGCAAAACTAAGTTGGCGGCGCGCATACTTACCGTTGGAATCGTGTCTGAAAGGATAAACTCGAGCAATGAATTCCAACATAAGGTCCGATGCAGCTCGCATATTTAACGAGATGACCGACGGCGCTTCTTCCGCGGATCCCTTGATGTAGCCGTCCAATATTTCCTGGCGATACTTCTCGGGCGCGGTACGCTTCAGGTATTCGGCACGCAGACCTGCCTGGGTATAAACACCTCTGTCCGCGAGTGTCGGGCCACCTGGACGTACATAATCGACCCTGGCGCATACGTCTAAGATAGCTAAGTCTTTGCCAGCGCGACGCGTTGGAATACATACGCCGACATCGAAAATCGGGATCAGAAAGGCCGAGCCAATCAGATCCACGATCTGCCGTCCTTCTTTAGAGTCGACACAGCAAAAAATCACGTCTGCCTGACTTACCTGTTGCACTGCTTCGCGATCCAGGATGGTCGTTGGAACCGGCACCGAAACACTGCCGCCGCGATGACTAGCAACAGCCCTTGCGAGTACCTCGACCTTATATTCGCCCACGTCTGCTGTACGTGCGTTCAGGATTCGGTTCAAGTTCTTTGTTTCGACCTTGTCGTAGTCGACCGTAACTATCCGGCCAAATCCTAAGCGTGCAACCTGTTCCGTACAAATGGACCCAGTACCAGACGCACCGATGATCGCTGCGGTCAGACGATTCATCTCGCCGCGCGACTCGGCACCAAACGCCATGGGGCGCTTGAAAAAGGCACCGTCCGACCACCACAGATTGATATCATCTGCAGCCATCGTTACAAGTTCAAGCTTTTGTGGCTTCATGTCCGAACGGTAAGCCCTAGCGAGCATCTCACCGCCAGGCAGCATAATGGCGGTACCATGAAGCGATCCGAAGGCCTGAAAAATGCACGGAATGGTCAGCTGATCACTGCGATCGTCCTGCAGCGAGAACTCAAAATAGCCGCCGGGGTGCGAGTGCAAAAGGATCAAGCTAAGATCATCCGGCGCGGCAGCGTCGATGGCGTTTTCTATCGCCATGCCTGGCCAGCGCAAAAAGTCAGCCTCGCGAACACAGTCGCCGTATGACACAAGCATAATGTCCCGCACGAGTAGGCGGAGCCTTGGCCCAGCCCCCCGAGCGCAAAGCAAGACTGCTGCGGCTTCAAGCCCATCACCAGGAAAGAGATGATGATGAAGTTGCTCGTGCTGCTCCTTCGTGAGCACCAATGTCGATGCCGGCATCATTACTGAACCTCTTTCATCAACGCGGACTCGACCAGTGCGATGTGCGTCATTACGTTGTCAACGCCAGGACGCCACACAGAACGGCCACTACGGTGGCGAGACCAGCGCTGGTGCTGTTTACCCTGGATCATCTCGCTAGCTTCCGTTGCCGGAATCGGAACGCCCGTCGACAACAGACCTGCCGGGAACAAGTAGAACATGTCGATCTGCGCCATCGGGTAAGTGGGCGGAACTTCGATCGCTAAGCTGACGACATTTTGCGTGTAGCCGGCGGGCATTTTGTACTCTGGTAACAGGAGCCATTGGCGCGCGTTTTCAACGATTGCTTGCCAACCAGGGTAGGCGCTATCGAGATAGGTTTCGTCTGCTGGCAGCAGTCGAAACTGGCGAACGACCGAAGACGCCGCCTCACCGTTGTCAACGTCTTTGGGGGTCAGACGCAATTTTTCGATACCCGGTGTGGTCAGGTCGATGTCATCGTCGAGGCCCATTTCGCGTTTATTGTGGCCTTCTACAATAAGGTAGATGTGCCAGCCCTGATCGGTGCTCACGCCGGCTAATTCCAGAGCTTTGCGCACCTTAATCACAGGGGTGTCGATGGTCAACGTCACACCTTGGACGTTCAACTTCCAGGTCGGCAAACGTGTAACCAGATTTTCGGAACCTCGCGGGGACAAGTCCAGCTCCGTACCTTCGCTCAGGAGCACTTCGCCGCGATCAGGGTCGACCAAGAAGATACCCTTGTTAGCCGGGACAGCGGCCAGAGTGCGGACGACAGAAACCGGAATGCGGGATGCAGGCCAGTCGTAGCGAATACCGTCGATGATCATGCGCCACGAGCCATCGCTCTCTGCAACTATGAAGCGATTCATCTCGCCGCGGATGCTCACTGTCTCAGTTGGACGGATGTCCTCCAGGCCATGCGCCAGCCATTGCAGGACGGTGATCTGCGGGGTGGGAGCAAAGCCGGCGACTTCGGCAATTTGCATGCCGGTAGGCGTCTCATCATAAATGAGCACTGGACGCAGCATCAGATCCAAACCGCATACAGAAATCTCGTAGCGACCATTTTGGGAAGGGTGAGTAGACATAAAATCTTTCTGCTTCAATGAAGCTGTTTAACATCAGGTACACTATTGCCCGATGAGTTAGCTACATCTTACCCTGAGAATTCTGATTAAAGCAAGCTGTTTAATGAGATTATCTGATTGCTTGATATTTGAACTCTATGCCGCCAGTGTCGGCAACGTCCTCTACCCGCAAGATATAACCTTGGCTAACCAAATTTTTCAGCCTAGTGCTGGCATTTTGAACTGAGAGCCCAAGGTCGGAAGCGGTTTGTGAGGCCAGAACAGATCGTTGGATAAGAACATACTCCAAAAGCTGGCGGGCAGCCGCGTTTAGCTCCGCACCAATGATTTCAAATTGATCATCTTTCCAGATAACCAATGGCTGTTCCTTCGCCTGAGCAGCGTAGTTCCAGTTGTCGATCAGGTCACGGTTAGTCAGATCAGTTAGGAAAAACCCCTTCTGCTGTCTAAATTGTTTAGCAACAGCGATCACGCTCTCTCTTGGGAATGAAGCATCTGTAGCTTCGATCCCACTCAAAGACACACCGAAGATTTCATAGCGATACTCAGCTTCAACCAACTCTACCAACTTGCGAAAAACTTCTTTACCCTCAATGTTTCCAAAAGGGTGAGCATCAGCGGTGAACTCACGGAGTTCTATCATCTTAGGATTCTGGTTCATCTTATTAATTTAACGAGATTTTAGAGAAGAGTCAAGCAAAAAATCAAAACAGATGTGAGTGCCAAGAATTCTGGATAAATTTAGAGAATGAGAAAATTTAATTTCCCCATCAACATAATTTATTTTTAGCTCAAAAGTTTCTTGTCGCACTGATATTTTTGCTTTGAATTTATTGGCAATTCCGGCAGAAACCTTCAAACCTAGTCCCCGGCCGTCGTCATCAGATTTACTAAAACCACCAAGCGAGAATACTTCTTGCAACAATGCAACTCTAGCATCAATCTTAGAAGAATTTATTTTCTCTAATAATTTAGGATATTTCTTACCAAGTACAGGCATTAAGGTACCGACGATGCCGAGACCACTGTCAGAAATTACTGTTTGAATGTGCGGAAATTTTCCAGAGTAATTTTGCAATCCGGCAAAACCTGACACTTGTAAATTCGAATGCTCCTGCACATTCCCGAACAATTCAGACAAGATGGTGAATGCAGCTTGAGAGTAGTTTGGTCCAGCACATGATTCAAAACTATTCTTGAGACTCTCAGGAATTGTTCTATCAGGGTTAATCGGATCAATAGATCTTAGTTCTACGACATTATTATTATTTCCCGCATAAGCCTCCGCTTTTGAACTTTTCGGTCGATAAGGTTGAATATTAATTTCCTTATCTAACTTATCAAAAAAACCAATGCGATTAAAATAACTAACGGTTTTTTTACAATTATTGAAGTCTATAATAACTTTTTTCCCTAATGAGTTAAGTTGATTACAAAGAGCCAACAACCTTGCTAGTGCCTCCAATAATATCTTACAATCTTTTGAAAGAACAAATTTTATATCGGAATTATTTCCGTCCAATATTTCCAATCCAGAAATAGATTCCTCAAAAATTTCAGCAGACATCCATAAACATTCTTGAAACTCAATAACTAACTCTTTATCATCTACTAAAGACCATTGAAATTTTGAATTAACAATGAATAATTTATTATTGGCGTAAAGAATTTTATTTATGGCAGTTTTATCCGACTTCAATTTTTCGGCCAAATTTTTAGCCATCAATTTTGGTGTTTTTCTTAAAATCTCCTGTATCGCTTTTATCATATTTTATGTCTTAAATATCAGTTTTTGGCATATTCTATCTTACTTTAGAGCACCTACACCTATAAAAAATACTCGCCTTCTCGCTACATGTTGCGCCGATCGCACGTTGAAGATCGAAACTATGTGGTGATGAACGAAGATTAAAAAAAATTAAGGGATGGACCTTACTTATTACGAATCTTCATGCTCTTGCTTCGCATAATTTCAAACAACGAATGATCGAGCTAACACTGTTTTTCTGAACACAATGCTCCAGATCCTTCTTGAATATGTAGGTGATTTTAATTTTAAAGTCGAGTACGTATCGATATCATTGAAATTCGTGAAAGCATATGGTAATTGATCGAGGATCGGCCTGGACAATGCACAGTTCCATTAGGCCTACTTAGGCGCGTTTGAACTTATCCACGAAGATTCCCTCCATCCCCTTCGAATGCGGGTTACCTATGGGCATGTAGCAAGCCAGTACATACATTCACTGGACCGGTAAAGCGCTGCTATTTTTCCCTCGATAGATTCAAGTTAACTGAGCCAATGTTCGCCTGATCGAACCGCATCCGCTTGCTTTCACGATGCTGTGTCACACCGGTTCGTCCATCAGGCTACGCGACGCCAAAACGCTATGCAATGATCTTGAGGTCATAGCACTACTTCATGAACACACCTGTGACGACCTTCCCATTGACGAGGACGATATTGCAGTGTTTGAACGAGAACTGCTCTTAGATCTCGACTTGCGCAGGAACGAACGGGACTTACGATAACTCTTGTCGCGGTCACATATGCCGCTCAACCAACCCCACAAAGGGAGTTATTTGATGAGTACCGATAAAGTCACTAACCAGACCATTTTTACTACCGACTGGGCGAAAGAAGATCGCCGATCCGTTAAGGCCTACCTCAATGGCAAAGGCGACGGCAGGGTCCTGTGGTGGAACATCAATCGTTGGGTTCACCAGCATTTCAGGCCCAAAGCTTCGCTCGAGAAGATTATGTTTTGCTTCCACTCACGCCACCACACTCTCACCTTGTTGAGCCTGGAATATCGAGCCTACGTCCAGGAGGTGGCAAAGGCAATCCAGTCTGAGGGTGTCGTGGTAGGCATTCGAAGCGCAATTTCCTCAGTCCGTAGTAATCCATTTGTCTGAAGGATCCGTTCGCTCACAACTCGCCTAGGATGAGCACGCCAAGCCATGAACGAGGTTGGCGAAGGCCGGACATAGTGGTTTCACCCTGAACATCATGAAGACAAAAAAATGAACAAACTTATTGAGCATATTAAAAAAGTAGCGATCGACGACATCCGCCTTTTTTTCGAACCGTTCACCATAATGACACGCCTGATTCGCCGCCTGGCCACAGCCGTGATTTCTCGTTTCAGACGATCAAAAACAAAGGACGAGAAGGAAGGTGATCAATGAGAAGTAGCGCTTTCTACTTGTTACTTTATTTCTATCCGTTAGTGAAAATGCTCCTCACAATTGTGTGTCGGGTTTTCGGCTTCCTCTCGGTCATCATGCTGATCGCGATATTCTTCAACGACTCCTGGGTGGACATTCTTGCGATTACTGCACTATTCTTTGTGGTGTCGATCAGCGCCTCGATTCTTCAGGCAAGGTACACCAGGCTTCTGCTGAAACTCCAACCGGATCAGACTGAATACATTTTCTACGACTGATTGAACAGCCAAGGCCGACCGTCACGTGATAGTCGGCCTTGGTACCTCACATGCCTCGGTGAAACACGAGGAGAATCTGCAGCATCTTCCGGCCAACTGTGCGTTATCTCTTCCCCGCTTTATCTGTCCCTCAGCTATTTCTTATACATCCGTTATCCAGATATCTTGACTTTATCTGCATTTCAGATAATATTGATATATCTGAATAACGGATACCACACATGTCCTTCTCGCCCACCACCCACCGTCTCCTCACGGCGTCGCAGCTCGGCCAGTTGCTCGCATCGACCCGCAAACGGCACAAGATCACTCAGGCGACTGTAGGCACGCGTGTCGGCTTGAGCCAGAATCGCATCTCCTACCTGGAGAGCCATCCTGACGAAATCAGCGTCAAGCAGTTACTCAGCTGGTGCTCCGCACTCGAGCTGGAGCTGCAGTTGGGCGAGCGCGATACGTCCGCCGCAAGCAATTCGGCCGAGTGGTAGCCATGGGCCGCCGCTCACACAGCCAGACGCTCCATCTTTGGGCAAATGGCGACTATGTAGGACGCTGGACGGTCAAGGCCAACGGCGACTCCGAGCTCCAGTACGATGTGTCCTGGCAAAGCTCAAGGCTGGGGCGCCCAATCTCGCTGTCGCTGCCGTTCAATCTGCGCAATGAACCGCTCAAGGGTGCCAGTGTTGCAAACTACTTTGAGGGCTTGCTGCCGGACAGTGACATCATTCGCAAACGCGTTGCGACCCGGTTCAAGACAGGCTCTCTCGAACCGTTTGACCTTCTCGCGGCTATCGGCCGGGACTGCGTCGGCGCCTTGCAGCTGCTGCCCGAAGGCGGCAAACCGGAAGGACTGGCCCAGGTCGATGGCATCGCCCTTGACGAGGAAGACATCGAACGGCACCTGCTCGAAGTGGTTAGCTCAGAGCGGCACGGCGCCACAGATGATGCCGACGATGATTTCCGCATTTCGCTGGCTGGCGCGCAAGAGAAAGACGCCTTCTTGTGGTGGGATGGGAAATGGATGAAGCCGCGTGGCGCTACGCCCACAACGCACATCTTCAAGCTTCCGATCGGGATGGTAGGCGGAAAAAGAGCCGACTTCAGCACGTCGGTCGATAACGAGTGGCTATGCCTGCGGCTGTTCAAGGAGTACGGGCTGCCGACGGCAAATGCCGAGATTGCGACGTTCGGCGCACAACGGGTGCTCGTCGTCGAGCGTTTTGACCGCGTGCGATCAAGCGATGGCAAGCAGCTATTCCGGCTGGTTCAGGAGGATTTTTGCCAGGCAACGGGAACATCACCGCTGCTGAAATACGAAAATGACGGTGGGCCGGGGTTAAAACAGATGTTTACCCTGCTGCAGCAATCGCAGCAGAGCGCTGCCGACATGCACACGCTGATGGCCTCTCAACTTCTATTCTGGATGCTGCGCGCACCCGATGGCCACGCCAAGAACTTCAGTATCCAGCTCCTGGCCGGTGCCGGCCGGTTCAAGCTGACGCCCATCTATGATGTGATGTCCGGCTATCCTGTGATCGGCCCTGGACCCAACCAGTGGGCCGAACGCAAGCTCAAGATGGCGATGGCGCTACTCGGAAGCAACCGGCACTACCTCGCGCATGGCATACAGCGGCGACACTTCAACAGCACTGCAAAAGCGGTCGGCTATGGCGCGGACGCCGAACCGCTCCTGCTCGATTTCATTGCCCGCACACCCGCAATTGTAGACAAGGTCCGCAGCGAACTGCCTGTGGGGTTTTCGGAAAAGGTGGCCGACAAAATTCTGGGCGGCCTGCTTGATGCCGCAGCCGCCCTTCAACGGATGCCGCCAGCCTGACCGGATACCTCGCAGACGGCGCGGCCGCGCACCGGGCACTAACGCGAAAAACGGCCAGTATTTTAACCTCGGTAAAACATGAGGAAAATCAGCAGCATCTTCTGGCCAGCTATTCCATTAGCCCTCCTTTAAAAGCGCACACGCCTCGAACTGCAGCTCAACCGGATCAATGTACAACTGGCACCGATCGTGTTCGACAAGGAGGTCATGAAACGAGCCATCCGGGGAGTGTGCGACAGCTGCCTTGATCTTCTCTTGAACAATCCGTGTTGCCTCGCCCAGCAGATCATGCCAGATGAGTGGAATGAACACCTTGGCAAGCCAGGACCTGAGGGCTTCTCCACAGCCATCTTCACTGTAAAACGAAATGACTGACCAGTGCTCATTTCCCTCATCACAGGGAAACTTGGCATCATAGTACGGATGGTTGTAGTACAGCCACATGAAAAGGTCTTCCAGTTGCGCGCTTTGCGGGAACGCCAACAAGAGTTCCGTTGGCATGAACTCAAAACGCAACATCGGGGGACTCTTGTCATCATCGGGATCACTCGGGTTCGACTCCTCGCTCAGCGTCCCCCAAGGAAAAACATACCCCTGCTTATCAAGGTACTCGTCAAGCATGCTGAGTCCCCATCCATCTTTGGATAAACTGCATACCTGCTTGGCAGTGAAAATAGAATATTTGCCATGCACAAGCTCTCGTGTGAGCTTTGCTGGCATCCCAAGCTGTACAGGACACGCGCTGATCAACAAGTTCAGCGCCGCTTTATTCACTACCATATCTCGATTGGCATTCACTCTACTTCTCCTATTAACACAACAAAAAATCGTTCAACATCGCTTCAGCGCTGATGCGTAGCGCCAGAGGAGTCTCCAGCCCTGGAGACATCCATTCCACCCCGTGACGCCGGGCATGCTTCGCAAACAACATATGTGCCTGGTCTGCAGTCAAGAGCAGGCCAATGCGAGCCATCATTTCCTGAATAAACCGACAGTCCTCCAGCCGCGCGGCGGGAACTTCGGGCAGTGCAACAGCGTCAAGAATCCGAAGTGCTTTCTGAATCGTCACGATCCCTTGATCGCTGTCCGGAAAAAGTGCTGAGGACGAGTCGAAGGAACCGATGTACGCGCTTGTCACGGACTGCCGGTTGTGTCCCAATGCTTGCGCCACCTTCGCCTTCACGACGCCGCTATCGGCGCCATCCAGCTGTCCTGCGTCTCCACCCATCGTGGCTGGGATCATCCCGAGCAGCAACGCATGGTTCTCGGCAAATTGCGCGCGCAAACCATGTCCTGTTATGCCGGCATCGGCTTTGGTGAAGCCGAACGACGTCATCAAGTTCTCGTAGCGGCGGATGTTCTGCTCCAGACTGGCTATCTGGCCCGACCGGGAATACTCCCACCCAAGCGCTTTATTTTTCGACACGCGTGCTTTGACGTAGTCGAGCAAATCGCGCTGCGCGTTTGAAACGATGGGAATATTTCGCCAACGACCGCCTTTACCCATCCCCGGAAAAACCTGAAGGTAATGGCCGTAATCCTGAACGTGTGGATTGCATTTCAAGACCTCTTCGCGCCGCAGTCCAAAGCCCAACTCGAGGCGTAACATCAGACCGAGGCACGGGTCGCGCTCGTCAACCTTGCGGAACGTCTCGACCAAATCAATGCCATGTCCGGACCAGGACTTCGTGGTTCGTGCGGCCGAACGCACTTTCAACAATTCAGGATCTACATCCGGCAGATATTTCTGGACGGCGCCGACCATGCCTGGCTTGCCGAGCATGGCGCAGAAAACGCGTAATCGGGACAGGTCGTTCTGGACGGTTTTGGCTTTCTTTCGCTGGCAATACCACCAGTGCTTGACGAGCACTTCAATGTGCCGTTCGCCGAGGTTCTTCGGATCCTGAATCTTGTAGCCGAGTTCATGCAACCGACGAATTGATGCATATAAAACGTCTTTCGTCAGTGTCTGGGTGCGTTCGGACGCCACCTTGCCATTGACCCGGCATGTGCCTGCCAATTTCATGATGTCGTTCACTTTTTGCTGCCACATATTTCCTCCACAAGAACCATCGATACCTCTTATCACCAGATGCGGAAGCGCAGCGGGGCGGGGGTAAGGCTCCCGTCTTAAATAAACCGGTTTCGCATCAGCGGGCCTTACTGCCAACCACCGATGCGCCGAGCCCTTGCGGTACTCGGTGTCTCTTCCTGGGAAGAGAACTGAACATTGAGCAGTTTCTCGCTACGCACTCCCGGAACAGGTCCGGGCTTTGAGGGTGCGCGCCTCCAGTTATGGAAAGACCAGTGAGAGCTGGCGTGACGTTCTTAAGCGCCGTGCTTGACGCACATGCGGCCTGAGGGGTGACTAGCCCGATCACGATGTTTGCAGTTGAAGTATTGGAGGCTGGTGCTCTTCGGAGCGAAGAGCGAATGGAGATATAGCTATAGCGTGGCCGTCCGCCCTAACGACTCAAGCAGGAACGACGATCTGTGATCGAGTTTTCCCTGCCATTGCGCTGAAAAGCCGATGACGACACGTTTTGGGGATCACTCTGTACCTGCCTGTAGTGCCTTGCAGACAAGACTAGACCAGATAAGAGCTGATTTTTTGATGGTGATGAGTGCTCGCGATCGGATGAAAGCGAACGATGCCAAAAGCCTGGCGTTGCGGAAAGCTGTTCTCTCTCTGTGGACAGAACAACTTGAAAATTAATTTATAAAAATGCCGAAGGCCGACGCTGGGTACTTTATCCAAGCGTGGCTAGCATGTCAAGAAACATTGTTTGCAGGGCCGCTTGTCTGGATTTCCGCACCTGGTGATAGCTAATGACGGCGCATTTTCGAACCTCGATATTCGACACGGACTGCTTCCTGGTTCCGGTTGCATCGTCTGGTCACGGGGGAAACCTGACTTGCGCACGCCGGCTTGCGCTTTACATTAAATCTTTCACCGACACTTGGAGTTCTAAATGGAAAACATCTCAATCGCAATCGATGGCGGCCACTCAATGTTCAAAATACGCGCAGCCTCGCTGGCATCGCCAGACGAGCGTCATTCGTTTCAGATTCCCACTGTCGTGATCCCCGCGATCACGCTGACGAACGAGCAGACGCGACAAAAAGCTGAGCTCGAGACTGTCGAGGTGGATGGGCGCAGGTACTTCTTCGGCGATACCGCGTTGCGGCAAGGCCGCTCGGAAGTGTACACGGGACAAAATGCAGATTGGATCGAGAGTCCCCAGCACGATGCACTGGTGCTGGGAGCATGGCGCAAGGCTATGCAGGCGTTCGGCAATCCCTCCGCAAGGGTGCATCTGGTGATGGGCTTACCGGCCAAGTTCGTCGGGTCGCAGCGCGACACGCTGCGCGACCGCATCGTGGCTTTGCTGACCCCACGCCTACTGCCCGGCCAGACGCTCAGGGTGATGGTGCAGAGCCAGGCGGATGCACCGCTGCAGTGGCTCTCGATCCAGAATAACGGTTGTCTCCACCCGCAGCGAGATCTCGACAGCGAGGCCTGGGGCGTCATCGAAATCGGCCACTACACAACCGACTTCGCGCTGTGCGATCGCGGCTCCATGATGGAGTACGCGGCCATATCGTGCGCAGGCATGCATCTGGTCTACGACGGCATGTCCAGCGCACTGGCGCAGGCCAAGCTGCCAACATCACTGGACGTGGTCGATGCGGCAGTACGCAGCGGAAGCATCAAACACTTCGGGCAGCGCGTCGACGTCTCTCGCTTACTCAATCAGGCGAAAGCAGGCTTCGAAGCCGTCGTCATGGATGAAGCCAACCGCGTATTTGGCCAAAAAGCGGCCGTATTGGACGGCATCATCATTGGTGGTGGAGGTGCTGAAATGCTTCTTGATGGACTTAAACAACGATATCCCAATGCTGTCACCAGCGACGAACCGCGGATGATGGTCGCGGAAGGCTTCTGCCGCCTCGGCCTGTTGTCATTGCTGCAGTCCTGATCCAGGGATCTGCCATGTCGACACAAATGGATAAGCCGCCGAAAATCGGTACCGAGATCACGGTTCGCATCAGCCTGACTTTTCAGGAGGCTCCGGACGTCCACACGCTGCTGGCGATGACGCCAGTGCGCGAACGAGGCAAGCTCGTGCGCCTGGCTTTGGAGCGATACATCGCGGAGATAGGTCATCCAGCAGGTGACGTCGAGCAGCAGATCCATGCCATCTCGACATGGCTGAGGTCCCGAAGTGGGCGGGAGGAAACGACGTTGGCTACTACAAGCACTTCCGGAGCGCCCCGCCTGGTCGCGGCTGTGAGCGCAACCCAAGTTCGCGAAACGGCAAAGCCTGTGCCAGCACCAGGTGAACTGGCTCAGAAAGAGACATCCAGTTCGTCCTCCCCCATTGCGAGATGGCTTCAGACCTAATATGAAGTACTTACGGCTAGATCTCACAATATGGCCTTGCCAAAGGTATCCGCCAGTAGGCCGATCATGGACGCAGGCTGTGCAGGAAAAGTTGGACCAACTTGGCGTCGAGCTCGACATGGACACGCACAATGACATCGCCAGTGACGACCTCAATCATGCCAGTGGCTAGCCATATACCCTGTTGGTAACGGCCTCGCTGCACTCTTCATCATCACCGGCAGCAGTGCCGGCTGGTAGACTCCAACTAGCCGGCGCGCAGCTTGCGGCACCATCTGAACAACATATTAGCGTTGATGATGTGCTGACAAGCCAGCGTGACACCGAGATGCCAAGTGTGCATGCCATGCTGACACGGTACCGCTGAAATCGGCCGGATAGTTCGGGCGACCTTCGCGATTACCCATCGTTACACATGCCCCAAAAATAATTTCTATCAAAAAAGTGACCGAAATTAATTTGGAGTATGCGTTCTTTTAAAGGTAGACGGTTATGGGAAGAAGCTTACAAGACTTCCAACACGACTTACCGAGTTCTCATTTGCCAAGAATCATGATCAGCAGGACTTTACCTTCTTCTGCCCATGCCATAGCTACCAGCCAGCATGAGCCGTGAGTCCATGAGGTCATGGCTGACCTTGTCCTTCACTACCTTCTTGACAGGCTTTGTTGCAACTGCTTTGGTTACAACAGGTTTGTTCTGAGCTTGTGTCGCTGCCTTGGCCACTTGTTCTGGGGTGGCCTTCTTGAACTTTCTTGGCTTCGTATCCGTAACAACGAAGTTGAGACTCGGACGAAGAGAGGTAATGAAACCGCTGGCGTGAGTGCTGTCGTCAAGCAGAGCCAGGATTTTTTCTAGATAGCTGAAGTCATGGTGTTTGGCAGCATGTTCCGTAGCCATCTGAACCGCGAGGTTGTAGATACCAGATTGGTAGAGCTTCTTCAAATCAATGAAGGCACTGATCTTGGGATCTGTAATAGTGCTGATAAATTTTCGAAGCTCTGCAATTTTTTTCTCATCCATATTTTCAATACCCAATCGGTGTTGGTTCTAAAGCAGGACCTGAAGCAGCACTTTTTACTTGGCTGAATTCAAGCTTGTTAAGGTGTTTTCTGAAGAAATCAAAGTAAGGGCTGTTTTCTTCCAGAAATACCACCAAGTTCTCCTTCGCACGAGTGAGCCCTGTAAACACCATTTCTGGACTATCCCTATTGTTCACCAGCAAAAAGATAAGCGGAGACTCAAATCCCTTGAAGCTATGAGTGGAACTTAGCTTCATCACGCCGCTATTGAGATTGAATCCTTTCTTCTTCGCGGCACTGATCTCCTGATAATTCTTGGAGTATTTTGGGTGCTGTGTCACTTCAAGAGAAGGGAATGCGCATAGAGTCCGCTCCCTATGCGTTTCTGAAGTTCGCAGAACATGATCGAGTTCCCGCAAGACAATTTCTTGAGAGGAAATGATAGAAATATCATTGGGGTGAAGCTTGTTCTCTTTGGCTATCTCGATAATTTGCCCGGCAAGCGGGGTCAAATTTCTTCTGTCAAACGTGTTATAAGCTTGAATTCCTACGTTGGTTAGACTTAGCTGAAATGACTCATCCGAATCAATTTCATAATCTTGGAGAAGAAAGGCTTTCTGAAATGAGTCTACTAGGGGGATAATGGGTGAGTCGTTCGTATAGCGGAAGCTTTTTGTCAGCTTAACCCATGAGCCAAATCCTTCCACGACCTTTGATCGACGTTCTCCGTCCAATGCACGCTTATAGATGTTTTGCTTCTCATCACCGAAAAGAAGCATTTCTCCCTCTTCTTCAAGGAAGTATGAACGGATAATCTTGATCCACTCTGGCTTGTAATCCTGAATTTCATCAATCAAGATTGTGTCATACATGGTTTTGACTTCTTCGCCGTCAAATAGGGCTAGATTACTATAGTAGGTTGATTCCAGATAGCGATCACGCTCCCCAGCGATTCGGCGTGCAGTGATAGGATCATTGCCGTCATACTGAAGGGGCTCTGGAATTTCAATTTCAATCCCCGAATTGTTCAGTGCAATAGTGATAAACCTGTGGTAGTTGCTAATGTCAAAAGCTGACCAAGGGAAGTCCTCTCGAACCGCACTGATCTTGTCATGGATATAGCTACCCAGCGTAATATTGAAGGTCAATATTAAGACTCTGCCGCCATGACGCTTGTGAGCATTGACGGCTCTGCCAGCGAGAACGACCGTTTTTCCCGATCCTGCAAGGCCACAAATCTTGCTACGTGCCTTCACTGCACTCAGTATTAGTCTGCCTTGCTTATCGGAGTAGCTTGGCGGTTTTCCTTCCGATGCATAATGGTAAGGAGGATTAAGTAGCCTCTTGAATTCATTGTAAACGGATTCGTCAAAAATGCGTTCCTTCTCCTTGATGGGAAAAGTGATTTTAGCGAGATTGTCCCTGTGAAGGAAAAAGGATACATCTCGCTCAAACCGGTGCTTGCCCCGCTCAATCCATTCACGTTTTTTTTCGTAGACATCGAAATCTATTTTCTTGGTCTTGTAGTCCTCTACATTTCTTCGTGACTCGTCATGAAGCCGATCAAGGTGTGGGCTGTAGAGATTTTCTATATCTTTTTTTGAGCCGTGGTGGAAGTACACATAGGTCTTGATTGAATCGCCACGAGTTTTCTAGACACTCGCAAGCCGCTGGAAATACTGCTTTTCATATTCGACCGGCGACAAGTCATTGCTGAAGCTGTGCCGACGCTTTGGATTGTAAAACATCTCGATGTAATCGAAGACATCCTGCTTTGCTTCATCCCTGGTGCCGTATGTCTTTCGTCTAATTCGTTCCCGTTTCAAGAGCTGAAAGAAGCTTTCGGCGACGGCGTTGTCATGACAATTCCCGCGTCGGCTCATGCTCTGATGCAGGTTGTGCTCGTCCAAGAAGTCGCGCCAGTCGTAGCTGCTGAACTGGCTGCCCTGATCGGAATGCACCATCACCGTATTCTTGGGCTGCCGGCGCCAGACAGCCATCAGGAGCGCGTTCATCGCCACCTCTCGATCGATGCGCGAACTCATCGACCAACCAACTACCTGCCGCGAAAACAGGTCCAGCACCACGGCCAGATAGAGCCAACCTTCGTAGGTACGGATATACGTGATATCCGTTACCCAGACTCGATTCGGTTCTTCGACGTTGAACTGGCGCTGTAGATGATTAGGGGCCACCAGCGAAGGCGCGCCGCCGCGTTTGTATTTGCGCTTGGCATAACCGGTTTGCGAACGAATACCGGCCGACCTCATGAGGCGGTGAACGCGATTGATGCCGCATTGCTCACCGAGCTCGCGCAAGTCATCGCTCACTTTGCGGTAGCCGTACACGCTGCCGCTTTCCAACCATGACTCCTTGATTGGCACGAGCAGACGCTTGTCTTCTTTAGCGCGGCGGCTTTCAGGATTGAGGCGCCAGGCATAGAAGCCGCTGGGATGCACTTCGAGCACCTTGCACAGCCGGCGCACCGGGAACTGGCCCTGTAACTCTGCAATTAAGGTGTACCTTACCCGGACGTCTTGGCAAAGTACACCGCGGCTTTTTTCAATATGTCACGCTCCTCCGTGACGCGTTTGAGTTCAGCCTTCAAGCGCCGCATCTCGTCAGACTGGGCATCGACAGCCTTGCGCTCTGCCTCAGGCACGCCATAGCGCTTCGTCCAGGCATACAGGCTGTGGATGCTTACCCCGAGCCGCTCTGCTACTTCGCTCGCTGGGTGCCCACGGTGGGATACCTGCTTGACTGCTGCTATCTTGAATTCTTCTGTGTACCGCTTGCCACTCATAAGTTCTCCTTGGGTCCGATATTATGGCTCAGGAGTGTCTACAATTGTCGTGGCGATTCAGATTGCCTTGAAGAAGGTAGGACTCTTCAGGCTCTTTTCTAAAAGTCCATTAACGTGAATCTCAAAGAAATTCTTCTTGTAAGCATAGACTTGCTGGAACGGAGATTTCACCCGTTGGTAGATAGCCCGAACTGACCACTTATTGTTGGTATCAATGCCATAGAGGCTGAGATTCCAATCTTTGACTTCTATGATGATGACTCCAAGATTGGGTGACATCAGCACTATGTCTGGACGATCCCCATTGAAGCAGGGCTGAAAATAGACTTCAACATCGTCGTCAAGGGTAGTGGTAGTCTCCAAGAACTCCAACAGAAAGACTTCACCTTCGGTTGGTTTTTGTTTGGCAATTTTGGCTGCCTCCAAGCTTGGAATAAGGATTGCCATAAAGGCCTTATTGCCTTTCTTTTATGCTCTGGACGTCAGGGTCGTATCGGTAGTTCACTATGTCCCCATTGATCAACATGTTGGCTGCTGCTTCAATGATGTGCAGTGGGGCAATGAACCATTCGCGGGGTGAGAACCGCTGACCCTGCTGGTCAAAGATATCCACGTTGAGGCATGCTCGGCCAAAGAAGGTATGAAGCAGCAGTTCAAACTTCTGCGGATTAAGGTTGTAGCACTCAAATACTGCAATTACCTTCACCTTGGCCATCAGGTAGGTTGGCTCTTCAGCGGCATTCTTGATCCGCTCTTGCACTGGAACAGTGGAGTAACCAATCTTGTAGAGGTTCTTCGAGTCTGCGATTTCTGGGTCCTGGCTAAGTGACTGAAGCACGTAGAGATAGCCCGACTTCTCGTCACCTGCCTGAATCTGTTCCAGTGCCTCTAATGCCTTCTCATGGTGATCCAAGATGCGACGGCCAGTCGCATCCTTGTATAGTTCGGTAGCCAGAGAACGAAGCAGCATGTTGGACTCTGTGCCGTTCTCAAAAATGCAGCGAAGTCGTGCATTGACCTTGCCATTCTTCACTTCCTTCTCACCGACTTCAGAAACATAGACCATGACCCCATGCAGCACGAAGAAGTGGCCAGGCTGGATCTGCTGCTCCCCAGTGAATTGGCGTGCCTCACGAATGCCAGCGGTCAGTTCCACATGACACTGCTTGAACAGGTGCTCAAACTGCTCAAAGTCCTTGCAGCGTTTGCGCTGGGCGATCTTCTCAGGCATGTCCATAGGAGACTTCGGGACGTGCTTGAGGTCAAAAATGCTGGCGGCTTCGTCGTCCAGTAGACCAAAGGAATCGTCATTGAAGATGTCGGCCACTGAGGTGATGGGTTTGGCTGGCTCCACATAGTTGAGCAAGTGGAACTCATCGACATCCTGCAAGGCTTCACATTTTTCCTTGCTCGATCGCAGACCTTTAAGTCTGTTGAAAAGCTGGAACTCAAGAATGTCGGCCGGGTTGGACTCGGGTTCCTCACCATGCTGACGGATGAAATCATTGATCTGCTCGAACGATTGAAGTAGTCGTTCATCCACAGTGAAAGCAGCACGCTTGGGCTTAATGTTGAGTAAGCCCAAGTCATCGTCTTGCAGAATTTTTAGAAGTGAATCCTTCTCCACAGCCTATATCCTTTGCTGTCTGCGTTGGGCCTTGAGGTAGATCAGGGCATCAGCCATGCGACGTTCAAGAGGGTCCAAGGAGTTGACGTTAGGCTCTCTGCCTTGTGCCGTGAAGAATGCTTTTATCTTGGGCCAAAGCAGAATGGCTTCCTCATCACTCATCTGCACACGAGTAGCTTCAATAGTGTCTTGAATGACCTTGAAGACTTTAGTGGTGAGCGACTTGGACAGAATCTCAAACGCTTTCTGAAAGGGGTTCACCCGGTCAATCAGGTCAATGTGCAAGTCATCGATATTGATGAATTTGTCAGCCATGCGAACAAAGCGTTTATCACCTTCCTGCTTGATCTCACCATTCTTGATGACGGAATCAACCACGACATGCTGACGGACTTCTTCGACTTCTTCATCGCTTAGTTCAGGATATTTAATTTTGATGATTTTCGGAATCATCACCTTGTTAATTACCTCTGGATCAACGTTGCCAGGTAGTGCCTTCACGATCTTGTCGTCAGAAAGGATTGCAGCCTTCAGGTCGTTCAAGTCGGACTCAATGATATCCTTGACTCGCTTGGAAGAGGGTTCTTTTAGGCCACGAACTTTGATCTCGATGTCGGTGCTCTTGTCGTCGTCGTTCTGCTTCGTTTTGAACTTGAAGTTGGGGGCAAGCACCTGTTCCATCAGCAGGGAGCAGGTAATGGCCTTCAGCATGTTGTTGACGGACAGCTTCACCAAATCGTCTTCCGCATCAGGCTGGGCGATCAGATTGGTGAACTGAGCATGGCTCTTGTTGTCACTATCACGGGTGCAGCGGCCAATGATTTGAATGACTTCAGTTAGCGATCCACGATAGCCAACGGTCAAAGCGTGCTCACAGAATTTCCAGTCAAAGCCTTCCTTCGCCATGCCAAGGGCAATGATGAGATCCATGTCCTCTGGCTTGTCAATGTGGCGAAGGTATTCAACAGTGCGTTCGCGTGCATTGGGTTCGTCATGGACCAGATCGGCCACCTTCAGTTCTTTTCCATCGCCGTGCCGAACCACATGGATAACACCAGTTTCGGGGTCACGGTGGCTGACAGTGCCAATGATGTCAAGTATGCGATCCACCTCGTCATACTTTTCTTTGGTGGACTCGCCTGACTGCACGCTTGGTATGTGCAGAATGGTTTTCTGATCGGTATCTAACACCTCGTCAATTGCACTGAGGTATTTGCCTTGATAGAAGTGGTAGCCTATACCAAGGGACTTGAGGAAGGTGTAGCCGTTTAGCTGCTCATAGTAGTTGTAGCTGACCTTGGTGAACTGGGCTTCGTCTTCAGGAAGGAGCACCGGCACACTGTCGCCGCGGAAGTAGGAGCCGGTCATGGCTGCTATGTGGACATCAGACTTGGCCATCACGGTCCTGAGCAGTTCGCCAAGACGGTTTTCACCATCCGCAGAGACATGGTGGAATTCGTCAATGGCAAGAAGCACATTGTCAAATTCAGACTCTTCAACAGCCTCAAAAGCAAACCGCAAAGTGGCATGTGTGCAGATCAGGATCTTGGCATCGTTCTTCAAGAAGTTGACGAACGCTTGAACCTTGCTCTTGTCACCACCAGGCGTGCAAAGGTTGTTCTTCGGCTCAACGGTCCAGTCAGCGAAGAAGCCAAACTTGCTCAGTTCTACGCTGTCGAAGGAACCGCCAATGGACTTTTCAGGAACGGCAATGATGGCCTTGGATAGACCTTGGTTGATGAGCTTGTCTAGGGCAATAAACATGAGCGCACGTGACTTACCTGAAGCTGGCGGTGCTTTCAGTAGCAGGTATTGAGCATTTCGAGCCTCAAAGGCACGTTCCTGCATCTCACGCATGCCATATTTATTGATGCTGGTGCTCTTTCCAGTCTGGGCATATGTTACTTCAACAATATTAGGCATTCTGGGTTCCAGTCATTTTTTCGTAAAGCTTGAACAGAGTTTCCATGCGCTCTGTGTCGCTGTAGAATGGCTTCAATTGGTAGCATTGCTCCACAACCGTATCTAATTCTTGATGCGCCTGTAGTAAGTCAGCGGGCATGGAGCCTGGGTCATACAAGTCTTCAATGCTTAACTCTGGGTAGCCTTCTCGGATGGCAACGATCGCCATTGATTTCTCGCCAACGATTTTCTTTTTTTTATCGCTAACGTCCGGAAACGGAAATGTGTTGTAGCAAATTTCAGCAGAATATCTGAGCCGAGTTTCTAACTGACCGCCCACAGTTCTCACCCATAAACCGTGTAGCTTTGAAGAAATGATGCCGAAGAGAATAGGGTCATGCTTAAAGACGACAAAAGCTGCGTCAGTAATAACCGAATCTTTATCCATATAGCCGACAGGAACATATTCCCTTCGTTCTGACGAAGTCTTGGGGACTATGATGCTTCCACCTTTACCTGCAACCCGCTGAGCGAACTTATGAGCAATCTTAGCGTAGCCATTTGTCGTTTTTGCTTTTGACCGCATTCTAAAATCGTAGCAAGCATCAATCCTTGCTTTGATCGGAGGGATTGACCGTGCGAGATCTAGTTGTTCATCTTCAATCCAGAGACATTGACGCGGATTACCGTCAATAAATTCCTGCGTACCGTAAAGTTTTCTGAAAAGAGGTTTTGACTTCGGATAATCTTTGACTATGGAATTGCGTTCTTCGGGCTTGAGAATAAGGTTTCCACCATCGCGGGCCATGCACCCGATGACCATTGAAGGAAAATCTGACAATACATGGGAGGTTCTTCTTACGTAGACATCTTTTCCTTCAATGAGGTAAGGATTTATGTTCTTGACGGCCTTGTAGCTGTCTTGGCCGAAAAGAAGTTTTGCCTTCTCTTCCCTATTTCGCACACCTACAATAACGCAAGTTACACCAGCGTTATTTTTGGCGAAATTCGTCCACTTAAATGATGTGTAGGCGAAGTCAATTTCAAGGTTATGTGAAAAAACTCTGGGCCATAAATAGGCCACTTGTTCGCCTTGGCATATCGAGTTTGTCGCTACAAATGCATATTTCGCAGATTTTCCAGATATGAACTTTGCTGCTTTAATGAACCAGCAGCAAACATAGTCCGAATCCTTAAATTCCTCATCGTCTTCAAAAACTAGTGCGAGATCGGACTTTTGATCGGGTTCCTGATTGCGTGCGCCAAGATAAGGCGGATTGCCAAGTAAGTAGATTTCATTTTCTGCCGTTGCAGATATGAAATCATCCCAATCTACTTGAACTGCATTGTTTGCAATCACATTGCCGCTACTCTTCAAAGGAAGTGCCGGGGCGCAGTTGCCAAAAGATGCCTTGAACTTTTGGTTCATCTGATGTTCGGCAAGCCACAGAGATAGAATGGCTACCTCATGGGCGAAGTCATCAAGCTCAATGCCATAGAACTGGGAAAGCTTGATTCTTGAAAGCGGAATCAGGCCGTCTTTGGAAAGCTCTTGAAGCCGCTTGAAAATCGCCATTTCAAGCTGACGAAGCTCTTTGTAGGCAATGATCAGGAAGTTTCCTGATCCGCAAGCAGGATCAAATATCTTCAGGTGTTCAAGCCTGAGAAGCAACTGTTCCAGCTTTGATTTGCTGTCTGTTTGCTTTTCAAAATCTTCCTTCAATTCGTTGAGGAAGAGCGGTTCAATGACCTTCATGATGTTGGGCACCGACGTGTAGTGCATGCCCATGTTGCCCCGCTGGCCGGGGTCAACCACGGCCTGAATCATTGAACCGAAAATGTCGGGATTAATTTCGGACCAGTTCAGATCAGCACCACACTCGATGAGCATGGCACGTGACTTCCGATTGAATTTCGGCACAGGCAGCTTTTCAGCAAACAAGCCACCATTCACATAGGGGAAATCTGTGATGTAGTCAGGAAGACCTTTGCGGTGTTCCTGGTTCATTACATCAAAAATCTTGCTTAGATAGTCGTCAAGGTCATTACCATCAACAGCCGTGTGAGAAGCTATGTGATTTGTGAACAGCTTTTGGGGCTCAAAGATCCCTGTATCTTCTGCGAAGTAGCAGAACAAGATCCTGGACAGGAAAACGTTTTGGGCGTGGATTTCCTGAGTGGTTTTAGCGGCGTTGTTATCTCTGAGAAGGTCAAACAGCTTAGCCATTTTTTCGGCGGCTTTGACATCTGCGGGATTCTCGCTTTGTGCTTGAGCCTTCTCCAGTCCTGCCCACGGAAGGAAGAAGTCAAATTTATTGTTCAGTTCGGCCAAAGAGACATCTAAGGTGTCTGCTGTCTTGGTATCAATGGCTAGAAGCTGAGAATGATTGATCGCAATGATGAAGCGTGGCTGGTGCTTTGCAACCACGTCTGCATGCTTCATCTCGTCGATGACGGACAAGAGCTTGTCGCTATCGGTGGCCTTGAAATAAACCTGCTTCTTCCACAGCACTTCATCTGCATTCTTGGCAAGGTTGTAGCTACCCTTGCCAACGATTTTCAAGCGAGTGATGGATGCCTTCGGCTTACCGTAGCAATCAAGCAGGTTGAAAAGGAATTCAGCCTGATCAATATCACAAATTAGGGTTCTTACTTTTTCTTCTACTTGAGCAATGTTCATTGGTATGTCTTTGTCGGCGGATTGAGGCTGTCAACGGAAAGGCCCCGAAGGTGCTTTTCCTAAGATTAAAGTTAGGACTTAGGCAGCTTCGAATTCAACTTCAGTGAGCTCACCCAACTGATCCTTGTTTGGAAACTCGTCTTCACGGCTAGAAAGCTTCTTCCGAAAGCTGATCTTGACCTTCTTGCAGGCAGGAGTCACCAGCCATGCATCAACGGACTTGCCGCCATTGTAGGCCGTGAATGCACCTTCAGCTTCCAAGATTTTTTAGTGGGTGTACAAGCCATACGCTGATTTCGCCCCTATTAGTGGACTTGAGCAGCTTGCTAATGACATGGGTGCCACACCAGCATTGCCGGTATCGCACGCAATAGTGGCCAAGCAATAGACCCTGATTGGATAAGTTTGCCCTCGCAGCATGCAGTGGATCTTGCCCTCCACTTCGGCGACATTCCGCTTGTGGCTCAACGCCTTTTGACCATTGCGTGGATCGCGACCACGATAGGTATCACGAGCGATGCGGATTGGATATGAATCATAGGTACTTTTCTATCCCTGCCGCTGGATTTCCATGCGCTCCATTTCTTCGTCACGTCTAGCGACAACCGTGAGGCGCTTGCGCCACCAAGCGTCATTAACAAGATGGTTCATCGCTAAAATACGCATCTTATGAGCGTTAGGAGACTCAGCCGTAAGGGAGCATTGCGGCGGGTCAACACGTTGGGCTGCACAGTAGTGCAAAGCCTCGGCCAATTTTCCTGCATCAAGTAAAGCTATGCAGACTATCGCGTGTTTGTTCGCATCATCGATATTCATTCATTCTCCCATTCAGTTAGCGTTCAATCCAAAGGCACGACTCCCCAGTGCCCTCTTCCAGTATTTCTCTCGGACCGATGCCATAGCGGTTGATTTCAGCCTTTCGAGAAGCGTAAAGCGAAAATGATTGACTGCATCGGGACATTTTTCCAAACGCGCTTCGAGTAGCTTGTTACCCCCATGCCCCGTCGCGATGTAATCACCCCATCGTTGTAGTATGCCCACTCCTCCCGAAGCTGAGCCCACATATTGTTGGCCTGAGAGTTCATCGGTGATTAGATAGATGCCTGGAATGCACAGCGCCTCCTTCCATTCCATATAGGCTACGGCGGCTCTTAACTCTGACATCATCAACGACACGTTGGCCAGGTTGATGAATGGGGTTAGGCACGCGCTCCGCATCGTGACGGGATAATGGATCTTCTCCTTACCCATGTCCCTTTTCCAACGCACCTCCACAAAAAAAGGAATCTCCGCTTTGAGGCGTAGGTCTTCAAACCCAGGCAACTCTTCAAGTTCGTGGTAGTGCGGACTCAGGCCGATAGTCCCCTCGAAGCTTTCGGCCAGAAGGCCAAGAGCCAAGGCGTCGGACACGTCAAGCACTTCCTTGACGATCCACACACCAAGAAACACGGCTTTGGCCGGCGTGTGGCCAAAGAAGCCCACCACGATATTGCCTGGCGAGAGCTTGAAGTCCTGGACCGACTGGTAGAGCGTCAGTGCCTTCGTGCCCACATATTTGAACAGGTCGGGAAACTTGCTCGAGGCGTGGCGCATGATCACAACCCTCTGTTTTTCGCAGTCGATGCCACGCTCACGCAGTAGTTCGGCAAAGCCTATATCGCCCACGTATTCTCCTTGGCGGTTAAGCGAACATCGCGGCTAGGCCGACGCCATATCCAACGGCTGTAAGCAACACACCTGCAAATGCGTATCGCAGATTCTCTTTAGCTTCGCGGCTCAAGCTGCCCCACCGCCCTGACTGAACATGAGATTTTGAGGAAAGCTGCCAGGCAGGAAGCAACATTCCACTAAACGTACAGAACGCAGCAACACCTGCCATAGGTTTCAGGCTCCAAGCCCAGGCCGCTGTAAGTAGGCTGAACGCGGCAACTATGAACACGTAGTGCCTGACAACTAGGCGGCCAGTCTCCAGGTTAGGATTCTCTTTTTTTAGGTGCTTCATATTGGACATATCTAATCCGCTACATGGCGGCCTTTCAAAGTTCGCGGCTGACTGCCGCTCGGTTGCGCCAGGCGGTGCGGGATTTTTCTTCGCCCCACCCAATATTTTGACGCCAAAGCTAAACATTCAAATTCAAAATAAAAAATATGCAATGTTTCATTATCATAATACATTGGCAAAATCCTGACGAAGCCTTTCTTTCGACACCTGCAAACACGGGTCAACGTGAACTAATTTGGCATGCCCCAGTATGTGCTGAAGCGTCTCGATGCGGTGCCCCTGATCAAGCAAGCTGGATGGCATAATGCGTCCGCCAGAATTGCTAGTGCAGCCTTTGATCCCAGCCCCCCCATACAGTTAATCACGTGTGTTTTGAGAGCCTCATAGACCGCGAAACTGAGTGCAGGCGTCGATGCCACAGTGGATCGCCGTCCATGTTCCACCGGCACTTGATGCGCAGTGCCAAATAGTCGTCTATGCGGTCGTAAGATCGCAATTTATCAGGTACGCCCAGCGTCGACGACAGCCCTTTGCCAAAATAGCTCGAAGACTTACCTCTTGCCGCAGTCGACCGGAGGAAAACATGAAGTTACCCACCTCAACTTGCGTCATTTCGCTGACACGAACACCCATGTGGATGCCCATCATGAGCACCAGAACGTCGCGCTCGGTATCACGGCTGGTAGCTTTGGACGGCTTAGATGATGATATTGCCCAGATAGGAGCACTGCGGCTTGGGCCATTGAACAACGCTGAATGAAGTTGAGAGTGGTTGTATGCAGAGTGAGAAACCATTAGCGTCTTTTTCTAGTCGACTGCATGTTCGCTTTTGTCCTCGGAAAAGTCCGTACAGCAATTTCAAAAAAAGTTATAAAGGATGCGCTGTCAACTCACGCGTCCACTGGGGAAGGTTTAGATGCGCATGCATACCGCTCCAAACGCCAACCACTTTCCAGCTAAGCGCCCACAACGCGCAATATTGCTGGCAAAGATACTAACTCCACACCCGCCTGCTCAAGAATCCAAGTTTCAATTTTCGCGTGCCAGACACGAAGCAAGTCCAGCGGCCGGCGAATGTAATTTTGCTCGCGCACCCCTTGCGGCGCGTGCCCTTGAATCTGCGCGGCGATGCCGTTCGGCATCTCGATCCACTCACTTAATGTGGCAAATGAACGTCGCAGGCCATGTAAGGTAAGCTGCGGCAAATTCGCCACGGCGACGGCCTCGTTATGCGCGATTCGCGGCTCTGCGATATGTCCCGACGCGGAAGCGGGACTGGAGAAAACAAAGGTATTCCTGCGCGGCAGGTTAGCCAAGAGCTGAGCAACGAAAGGAGTCAGCGGGACCATTCGAAAGTCTTCGACCTTGTCGGACAGTTTGATACTGCCCCACTGAAAATTTACGTCTGTCCACTTCAGTGCCGCGAGCTCCTCGCGCCTGGCGCCGGTGAGCAGCAGAACTTGCAGATAGGCGGCAATGACCGGGTTTCCGATCTTGCGCACTGCGCTGAACCATGACTGCAGCATCTCGCGTTGAAGAACGTCATGGCGCCGCTTCTCTTTACCCAGGCTCTCGCGCACTCGCGCGCTCTTTGTCGGATTGCTAGTGACCATGCTCGAATACGTTTTGTGCGAAGCGCACCAGTTCATGAAGGCCTTGAGCAGTCGCCATGCCAGGCGCGCGCTGGATGGACGGGTCTTTGCTTCCTCTCGCGCCCAGGCTTCCACGCGCTCGTTTGTCAGATCGATGAGGCGGAGCGAGGACAAGGACCAGAGCGGACCGGCTTTCGTCAATGCCGGACTGCGTTTCCGAGGCTGGCCACCATCCTGAATGATCTTTCGATGCGCGGCAATATGATGTTCTGACCAGCCTGCTTCTCGCGTCGCAATGCGGTCGGCAATGTACTCAGGCCAGACGCGGCCTAGGGTGACGGACTCCCGCAGCTGCTTTTCCTGTTCCGCCACAACGGCAGCTTCTTGCATTGCGCGCGCGTCTCGCTCTGCAGCGAGTGCATCTTCCCGTACCTTTCTTGGATCCTGCCCGTTATCGAGCAGTACCTTGAGGCGCCGTGCTTCGGCCTGGGCCTTGGCAATGTCCCATGTACGAGGATCACCGATCGTCAGCCGGATGGTGGCGCCGTCCAGCTTACCCTGAAAAATATAGGACTTTGCACCCTTCGACGTTACCCGCAAACCGAGGCCTGGTGAAGCGGTATCCCAAAGGAATGACTGACTTTTTCCCACCTCACAGGCGAACTCCTCTACCCTACCCGCCGCGAACTTTATTTTTTTCACTATTACCTCAAGAAGACGTGCTGTGTAAGCGCCATGTAACCGCCATGTAACCCAAATGGTAGCATAACGATCAACAGTCATCTGCATGAAATAAAAATCGAAATCACGTAAGCATTTGATTTTTAAAGATATAATTAAAAATATCAACGATCATCAACAATCCTGAATACCGACTTGCGATGATTTGTAATCATCAGGTGGCCAGTTCGAAACCGGCAGTCGGCACCAGAATTCAGTAGGAAATCAAAGGGTTACCCGCTTCGGCTGGTAGCCCTTTTTTTCTTTTCTCCCTTCTGCGAATTACTCCTGTGATGGATTGCTGCACCGCGCAATGACTATCAGCACATTTAGGCGCAAGATGAGCACGTGCCTGCGCAATGCAGGCTCCCGATGTCTGGCTTGCCTACCTGGGGAAATATCATGTCCGCACACATTTACAAGCTGATCGAACTGGTCGGCACGTCGACCGAGAGCAGCGATCAGGCGATACGCGATGCCATTGCCAAGGCGGCGCTGACGGTCAGGCATATGGACTGGTATGAAGTGACGGAATCGCGCGGCCATATCGTCGATGGCAAGGTGGCGCATTTCCAGGTCACGCTGAAGGTCGGCTTCCGGCTCGAATAAAGCGATCGAGTAAGGCAGGCCGCGCGCTCACCGCCGCCCGACCGTTCCCCGGCTCTCCAGCCACTCCCGGCCGCCGGCCTCCAGCGCGGCCTCGATCACCTTTTCCGGCAAGCTGTAGACGGTCGCCCAGCTGGCGCGGCCGTCCTGCATGTTCGCGGGGAAGCTGTGCGTTTCAATCGGCCAGTGGTATTTGCGTTTCAGCGCCATGACGATGGCGGCCAGCGAGACGCGGCCTTGCAGCGGTTCGGCGCCGGACTGGTCGCGGTTCGACAGCAGCACGGCCAGGACCTGGCCGCGGCCCGTGCGTGCGCCGGGGAAGGTGGGGGTTTTGTTTGCCATGGCCTATTTTACCGGGCAAGCCATGATGTGCCGCACCTTTGATCTGGCGCAAGCGCCGCAACGGCGTTGCGGCCACGATGAGCATTTCGCCAGGCGTGCCGGTGCCCCTCCGGCAGCCTGGGCTAGCGACAAGGGGCACAGGAGAACATCATGCACAGCCTGAACATCCACGCCATGCAATGGCAGCCCGTCGCCGATATTTCCGCCGTCCATCCGCTGCTGCCCGACGACCTGGCGTGTTTTCGCGAACTGCGCGACGTGCTGCAGCGCTATGGCGCGCTCGACCGCTTCGGCATTTCCCTGATCCACCGCCATTTCGACATCGCCGACGACGAAGAGCTGATGGAGTACACGGATGCGGCCGCCCGCACGTTGACGGTGAAGCCTGTCAAGAAAAGCGACATCGACTGGCAGCACACGACGATTACCAACTGGAAATTGACGGAGGGCGAGGAAGTGGCGCGCATCGGCTGCGGCTGCGCGCGCAATTCGGGCGGCCACCTGGGTTATCACCGAGGCACCTGAAAGCGGCGTCGGCCTTTCTTACACTTTGCTTCCACCGGCTCAGTCTGCTTTACGCAAGCACTTGATTCCATGTGCTTTTTTTGTGTGGCATACAAGCTGCTTATCACTGTCTACGAGATGAATTCAGACAAGTCATTCTGGACATTCTGGATTCTTTCTCCCCCGGATTTCCCGAGACTGACTACGATAAGAGGCTGCGATGAACGTCGATCACACACGAAACAAGACCCTGGGTTGGCTGGGCGCACTGGCGGCGGCAAGTCTGCTGGCCAGCGGTCAGGCGCAGGCAGGTGCGTACGGCCTGGCCGTCAACGAGTTGAACAATTTCCGTATCACCACCAGCGCCGGCGCGCTGTCGCTGGCTGGCGCCAACCGCAATGCCAGCGACAGCGCCTTTTTCGAAGGCGGCGTGGCCGTCAATCCGCGCGCTGTCAATACGGGTCCGGCCGCCAACGCCGACGTGCTGCAAGTATGTTCGGGCGGCGGCTGCAGCGGCTTGCCGCAAAACCACTACGGCCCCAGCCCCAACTCCACCCTGGAGTTCGCCCGCGGCGATGCGCACGCCTTCGGCAATATGCTCACGGCCGCCGGCTCCACCGTGAGCGCCGTCTCGGAAGCACAGCGCAACACGGTGGGCGCCGCCACGTCGACGGCCGGCGACACGCTGACCGGCTCCGTCAACCTGACCCTGTCGAGCGCCGGCTTCATCACCTTCAGCTTCATGGGCCGGCGCGACCTGCGCACCAGCGTGACGACCATGGGCGACAAGTCGAACGTGTCGATCATGGATATCTTCAATATCTCGTGCAATGCCGCCAGTCCCGTCGGCTGCCTGTCGCATGCGAATGCCGACGGCGTGATCTTCCAGTTCGCGCCTGATGGCGACGCCAGCAATGGCAGCGACATCAACGGCAACCATACGGTCGGCAGCCTGGACCCGTTCAGCCTGAACATGACGGCCGGCACCAACGACCCGGCCACCGGGCGCGCCTTCACGAATGGCTTCGCGATGTTTTCCCTGACCTCGAATTTCGCCCTGCCCGCCGGCAGCTACACCTTGAATTTTTCCAAGTCCACGCGCACCGACATCGTCGTCATCGATCCCTTGCAAGTGCCGGAGCCAGGCACCCTGTTCCTGCTGGGGACGGGATTGGCCGCCCTCGCCTTTACGCGCCGCCGCCAGGCTAAATAAGCACTGGCACGCTCAAAAGCACGCGGCGCCCGCAAAAGGCGCCGCGTTTTTTTATGCCAGCCGATGCGTGTTAACCGAGCCGTGCCAGCGCCTGGCGCGCCAGCTGCAATTGCTGCAGATAATAGCGGTGCAGCATGGCGGGGTCGCTCAAGTCGCGCCCCAGTACCAGACGCAGCTCGCTGGCGGGGCAATCGGCGGCCTGGGTCTGCACCTGGGTCTGTACCTGCGTACCCAACTGGCGGGCCAGCTGGCGCGCCGCCTGTTCCTGCGCGGGCCGGTACTCGACGCGCGTGCGCGCCACCTGGAAGCTGGCTTCATTGGCCAGGCGCACCACCTGCACGGGCGCTCCTGCCAGACTGCGCGCCAGTGCGGCGGCCAGGCCCGGCACGCCGTTGCCGTTGACAATTTCCAGGCGCGGACGCGGCGTGCCAGCCACAGGCGCAGCCGGCACCAATGGGCTAACGGTCAGGCTGCGCACCGCCGCCGGCACGCGTCTCAGGCGGGCCATGCCATCGCTCTGCGTGATCTCCACGCGCGCCATGGCGGGCGCATCGGGCACCGGCGCGGGCACGCCCTGCGGCGGCGCCTCGCCGCGCAACAAGGCCAGATCGCGCCGCACATCGTGTTCCTGCAAGCTGGCCGCCTGGCGCCGCATGACGGCGGCGCGCTCGTGCTGTCCCAGCCGTTCCAGTACCTGCGCCAGGTGCTGCCAGGCCAGCGCATTGAGCGGATCGAGCAGACACGCCTGTTCCAGCACGGGCAAGGCTTGCGCGTCGCGGCCGCTTAAATAATAGGCGTGGCCGAGATTGCTGAACAGATAGGCCTGCTGCGGCTGCCGTGTACCCGCCTCCTGCGTCAAGGCCAGCCAATGGGCGATCGCCGCGTCATGCTCGCCCCGCTGCGCGTGCAGCACGGCCAGTCCGTTGCGCGCGTTCACGTGGCGCGGCGCATGGCGCAGGGCTTGCTCATAAGCCGCTTGCGCCGCGGGCAGGTCGCCCCGCTCGACATGCTGGCGCCCCGCCGCATAGGCGGCATCGGCGTCAGGCCACTGCGGCGCCGGTGCATGGGCCAGCTGCGTGGTACAGGCGGCCAGGCCCAGACAGGCGCAGGCGGCGGCCAGGCGGGATATCGTCAAGCGCATGGTGAGACTCCTTTCAGCGGCTGGCCATGGCCGGCACGAGCACGCGATAGACTTCGATCACGGCCGGCCCCATCAGCACCAGCATCAGGGTGGGAAAGACGCAAAAAATCAGCGGGAACAGCAGCTTTAACGCGATCTTCGCCGCCGCCTCCTCGGCCAGCAGGCTGCGCTTGCCGCGCAGATTTTCCGAATGCACGCGCAGCGAATCGCCCATGCTGGTGCCGAAGCGTTCCGACTGGATCAGCATGGCGACCAGGGTATCGACGTCTTCCACGCCGCTGCGCAAGGCCAGGTTGCGCAGCGCCTTTTCCTTGGAAAAACCGGCGCGCATTTCCATCAGCACCAGTTGCAATTCCTGCGCCAGTACCACGCTTTTGATGTGGATCTCGCCCGACACCTTTACCAGCGCGCGCTCCAGGCTCAGGCCCGCTTCCACGCACACGGTCAGCAAGTCGAGCGCATCGGGGATGTTTTCGAAAATGTCGCGCTGGCGCCGCTTGGCCGTACTGGCCAGCACCAGGTTGGGCAGGTAATAGCCGATGGTGGCGCTGACGCACAGCAGCAACAGCAGCACGCTGCGCAGCTGCGCCGCCATGGCGCTGGCCGCATACAGGCCCAGCGCGGTGGGAAACAGCAGGGCCAGCACGCTTTTCGCCGCAAAGTACAGGGCCGGCGCGCTCGCCTGGCGCCAGCCCGCGTTCATGAAACGCGTGCGCAGCGGCGAGCGCTCCCAGCCCTCTTCCGGCAGCGACAGCTTGCTGAACGGCTGCGCCACGCGCACCACCCGCTCGACCCAGCCAGTATCGGCCACCGCCTCGCTGGCGGCCGACGCCGTGGCGCCGAACAGACGCTGGCGCAAGGTGCCGGGAAAGAAGATCAGCCACGCCAGCAGGGCCAGCGCCACCACCACGGCAAAGACGATCAACAAGAACAGCAGTTGTGCACCGCTCATGCCACCTCCGGTTTTATATCCTGATACGGATGACGTTACGCATCCAGACGACGCCCAGCGCCACCATGCCAGCCGCGTACCACAGCAGTTTGATGCCGCTGGGATCGGTCCACAGCAGGCGGATGTATTGCGGGTTGACCAGGGCCATGACGCCGATCATCACCACCGGCATCAGGCCCAGCACCCAGGCCGACATGCGCCCCTCGGCCGACAGCACGCGCACCTGTCCCAGCAACTTCAAGCGGGCGCGGATGATGCGGGCGATGCTGACCAGCACCTCGGCCAGGTTGCCGCCCGATTCGCGCTGCACCAGCACGGCGATGACGAGGTAGCGCAAGTCCGTCAGCGGGATGCGCGCAGCCAGGTTTTGCAGCGCCTCGTTCATCGGCACGCCGTAATTGATCTCTTCGTGCGCCGTCTTGAATTCGCCGCTGATCGGCTCATTGAGTTCGTCTCCCACCATCTGCAGCACGTTCGAAAACGAGTGCCCGGCGCGCAGCGCGCGGGCCAGGAAATCGGCCGCTTCCGGCAGTTGCGCCTCGATCTTTTTCAGCCGCGCCGCGCGCGCGCGCAGCACGAACAAACACGGTGCGCTCACGGCACAGGACAGCAGCAGCAAGGCGCCGGGCAAGGGCATGGACCAGGCCGCCAACAGCAGCAAGGCCGCCAGCAGCAAGGCGCCGCTGCCGCCCAGGAATTGCGCCACCGACCAGGACAAGCCCGATTGCAGCAGCAAATGATCCAGCCGCGCCGCCTGCGGCATGCGCCGCAGCAGCCGCTCCAGGCCGGGCGAACGCGCATAGCGGCGCTGCTTGAGGATGGAGACGCGCTCGCCGCCCGCCTCGCCGCGCGCCGCCATCAGCCGCAGGCGCCGGTTGATGCGCCGCGCCGCGCTGCCATGCGTGCCCGACCACCACAGCCAGGCCCCTTCCACCATCAGAATGCAGGCGGCGAACAGCAGCACGGCAAAGCCGTAGAACACCAGGTCCATGATCCCTCCCCCTTACTCATAAATTCGGTCCGGGTCGAACACCGTGTCCGGCACCGGCGCGCCGAACATGCGCAAGCGCTCCGTAAAGCGGGGCCGCACGCCCGTGGCGCAAAAGTGGCCCTGCACCTTGCCGTCGGCATCGACGCCCGTCTGCTCGAAGCGGAAGATTTCATGCATGGCGATGATGTCGCCTTCCATCCCCGTCACTTCCTGCAGGCTGACCAGCTTGCGCGCGCCATCCGTCAGGCGCGACACTTGCATCACCACCGTCACGGCCGAACAGATCTGCTGGCGCGTGGCGCGCGGCGTCAGGTTCACGTTGGCCATGCCGACCATGTTTTCCAGCCGCGCCAGCGCGTCGCGCGCCGTGTTCGAGTGGATGGTCGCCAGCGACCCTTCATGGCCCGTGTTCATCGCCTGCAGCATGTCGAGCGCCTCGGCGCCGCGCACCTCGCCCAGGATGATGCGGTCGGGCCGCATGCGCAGCGCATTGCGCACCAGCGCGCGCTGGCTTACTTCCCCCTTGCCTTCGATATTCGGCGGGCGCGTTTCCAGCCGTACCACGTGCGGCTGGCGCAGCGCCAGTTCGGCCGCATCCTCGATGGTGACGATGCGCTCGCTGCCGGGAATGAAGCCGGACAGCACGTTGAGCAGGGTCGTCTTGCCGCTGCCCGTGCCGCCCGAGATCAGGATATTGATCTTCGCCTGGCCCAGCGCCTGCAACACCTGCACCATGGGCGGCGTCAGACTTTTGTAGTCGAGCAGGTTGGCGATGCTCAAAGGCTGCACGGCAAAGCGCCGGATGGACAGGATCGGGCCATCGACGGCCAGCGGCGGAATGATGGCATTCACGCGCGAGCCGTCCGGCAGGCGCGCGTCGACCATCGGGCTCGATTCATCGACGCGCCGTCCCACGCGCGAGACGATCTTTTCGATGATCTTCATCAGGTGCGCATTGTCGTGGAAGGTCACGTCCGTCAGCTGCAGCCGCCCGCCCCGCTCCACATACACCTTGTCGCAGGTATTGACGAGGATGTCGGACACGCTGGCATCGGCCAGCAGGGGTTCGAGCGGACCAAAGCCCAGCATCTCGTGCTGGATGTCGAGCACCAGGCTATGCCGCTCGTGCTGATTGAGGACGATGCGCTCTTCCTCGATCACGCGCTGCACCAGCAGCGCCAGCTCATGCTTGAACTGCTCGGCAGTCAGGCGTTTCAGGCGTTCCAGGTCGATACGGTCGAGTATCGTCTGGTGCATGGTTTTTTTCAGTTCCTGGTAGGCGTGCAGCGCCAGCGCGCCTTGTCCATTGCTGGCGGGGCGCACCGTTTCATTTGCCGCCAGGCGTTCGCGTAAAGTCATCTCGGCTCCCATGATGGCCCCCGGCGGGAGCCTTGACATATGTTTCTGTCCTAAACCTCGCTGCGGCTGAACAGGCGGTCGAACAGGCCGCGGCTTTCCGTCACGCGGCGCGCTGTCACCAGCTCCACCAGCTCGGCCAGGCTGCGCGCCACGGCGCTGGTGCGCGACAGCTGCAGCAGCGGGATGCCCTGGTTGACGGAATCGGTGGCGGCGATGTAATCGTTGGGCACCGTGTGCACCACTTCCGCGCCCAGCGCCTGCTCCAGGTCCGCCAGGCGCAGGCGCCCGCCCTTCTCATAACGGTTGACGATCAGGCGCAGGCGCTCGCCCGGATAGCCGAGCGAACGAAAAATGTCGAGCAGGCGCCGCCCGTCGCGGATGTCGGGCAAGGCCAGCTGCAGCACCGGATAGATGGCGTCGGCGTTGTCGAGCGCGCGCAACGACAGCGCATCGATCTGGCGTCCCACGTCGAGCACGATGTAGTCGTAGTGCTGGCGCGCCACGGCCAGGATGCGGTCCATGTGCTCGGGCTGCATGTCGACCTTGTGCGCGGGGTCGTCGGCCGCCGCCAGCACGCCGAAGTTCGGCGTCACGTGCACCAGGCACGAGGCGAGGAAGGCGCCGTCCATGCGCGCGATCTGGGCACAGATGTCGGACAGTGTCATCGCCGGCTTCTGGTCCGAGACATACAGGGTGGCGTCGCCGAACTGGCCATGCAGGTCGATCAGCAGCACCTTGCAGCCGGCCAGGCTGGCCAGCGCGTAGGAAAAATTCGTCGATAGAAAAGTGGCGCCGCTGCCGCCCTTGCACGAGATGAAGGCGAGGACTTTACCGTCGCGCATCTGCGTCACGCCGGCCTGGATATCGACCCGATCCATCGCCTCGTGGAAGGCCTTGTGCACCAGCGGCAGCTGCAGCACTTCGCGCATGCCGGCGCGCATGGCGCGGATCAGCACATCCTGCTGCTGTCCGCGCGTGAGCAGCATCAGCACGGCCAGCGGATACTGGCGCGCCAGGCGCTCGAGCAGGTCGGCTTCATCGGCATCGATACCGCTGGCGTCGACGATCACCAGTTCCGGTGCTTCCGGCAGCATGCGCTCGACGGCGTCGCGCAGGCCGCTGCGCCGTTCCAGCAGCCGCAGCACGGGCATGCGGGCCGCCCCCTGCGCGGCAATTTCATCGTGCAAGCTGGCGTCGCGGCTAATCATCAGGGCTTTCATCGCACTTCCTCGCTTCTTTCAGGTCTACACAGTCGGCTGCGCCGCCAAGTGGCGCTCAAGGACAAAAACCGGGATTGTCCGGATAACCCAGCGACTCGGCCACGGCCATGGTGGCGCCGTTGGGCAAGCGCACGGCGCCTGCGCCGGAAGGAAACATCACTGCCAGCAGCGGCAGGATGGGCCGGTACGGCACGCTCTCGCAGCGTCCGCCATCGCCGGGCACGCACAGGCGCGCGCGCACGAAACGGATGCAGCTGGCGCCATGCGGATCGTCCAGGCAATTGATGCGGTTACGCTGCGGACAACCGGGCATCACCGTCACCGGCAATGCCGCCAGCGCGGCGCCGCCGCTGGACTGCGACAGGTAATCGATGCGCACATACGCGTCGCTGATGCCGCCGCCCAGCGGCAGCACGCCAGGCGCGGCGCGCAGCACCGCTTGCGCGCGCACGGCCTGCAGCGCACTTGCATTGCTGAAATCGGTAACGGCGGCGCCGCGCGCGGCACGCCGGGTAATCTCGTGCACCATATTCCATAGATACACGGCGCGCGCCACTTCCAGCATGGCGAACAGGAAGAGAAAAAACAGCAGCGCCAGCATGGCGAACTCGACGGCGAAGACGCCGCCCTGGCGCTGCCGGCGGGGGCGCAGGTTAATTAACATAGCGTACTGTCGCATTGGCGCGCAGCGGGATCGGCGCCAGCTGCGGCAGCCACTTGCGGGTCAGTTCGGGCAGGAAATCCACAGGCATGTCGACGGACAACTTGATGCGCACCTGCAGCGGCGCCGCCGCATAAGTGCCGCAGCTGTAGGAGTCGTCGGCATACACGCATTCCACGCTGATCAGGTATGGCTGCATGGCCGGCCAGCTTTCCGCCATGGCATCGACCACCATCTGCCGGGCAAACACGGCACCCTGGTTCGCCGTGTCGCCCCTGGCCATCTGCGACAGCGGCATGGTGGCCAGGTAGCGCGCCGCATCGTGCGTACTTTTTTGCAGGGCCGTGTACACCAGCAACGCGCGGCCGAACAGCAGCACGAAAGGCAGCAGCGCCATGAAAAACAGCAGGATCAGCGCCAGCTCGATGGCGGCGACACCCTCCTGGCGGCGTCGCGCGCGGCAGGGCGGCCTCATTGCAGCAACTCCGCAGGGCCCGCCAGCGCGCCCTCGGCCACGAGGCCGTCAAATTCGGCGCTCAACACGCCGTTGCTGGCCGGCGCCGTCATGAAGAAGCGGCCGATGCCGCGCACCTGCGCCAGCACGTCGCTGCCGGCCGGCACCGGGCAGGCCAGCAGGGCAATATGCAGCAGGCGCCGCTGCGCCACGCCCGTATTGCCGGTCGGCGCCGTCTGGTAAGCCAGCGTCTGGTATGGCGGCGTGGCAGGGTAGCCGGGCTTGGCGGCCGGCGCGGCAGGGCTAGCCGGATACAGCCTGGCCCAGTCGCTGGTGGCGAACGGCACGTAGCCGCCGGCCGGCTTCACACTGCTGTACTTGACCGCCTTGCCAAACGACCACAGCGGGCCGTAACTGCCAACGGCAGGCGGCGTCGCGTTCGATTCCGGATCGGCCACGGACAGCAGCGGATTGCCGGTGCTCAGGGCGCTCGGCGCGTCGGGCGAGTTCGTCATCCACCAGTTCGTGGCCGTATTCGGATAGGCGCGGATATTCGTGTCGGGCGGCGCCGTGACGGGATGACAGCCGCTGCCCGCATGCAGGTTGAAGCGCGCGTTGAAGGCCGGCCACAAGGCGGCGGGAAACGGCCGGTGCACATGCACTTGCGCGCTGCCGATGCGCGGGTACAGCACCGTGCCGTTGCACACAAACGGCAGCACGCTGGACTCGCCGACCTGCAGCGACGAGCCCACCACGCCCGGCTGGCCCAGGGGATTGAGCACGAAGTGTTCGGCCGCCGGACCGTGCGGATTGAGTTTCAACAGGTTATACGCCACGCCGCGGCGAAAACCATATTCCAGCAGCTCGACGGCCGGCAGCAGCGCCGCATTCGTGCGCGGGCTGGCCGCGCTGGCCGACAGCGCGCACACGGCCAGCGGCGTCAGGTTCAGGCTGGTACGTCCTGCCACGGCGCGCCCCCCCGTGTCCAGGGTGCGCAGCGCCGGCGACAAGGCGCCCAGGAACGCCGTCGCCACCCGCCCCAGCGACGGTGCATTGGCCTGCGTATCGACGCGCACGAACAGCGCCGTGGCGGCGTCGGGCACGGCGCCCGCCGCATGCCATTCGCTGGCGGGCGCGCCGGGCGCGCTGGCGAAGCGGATGCTGGCGTCCGACAGGATCGCGCCCTGCATGCGGCGCCGCCACGCGCTCTTGTCGGCCGCACTCTGCTTGGCCTTGTCCACGGCAGCGAGCAAGCCTTCGGGCGTGCCCACCAGTTCGGCGGCCGCCGCCAGCGCCGCGTTGTCGGCCAGGTTCTGCAATTCCGTCTTGCGGCCGATGACCTGTCCCACGTCGAGCGCCAGGCCGATAAAGCCCAGCACCAGGATAAGCAGGATGGAAAAGGCGATCAGCATCGCCCCGCGCTCGCGCCGGCGTCTATTTGCCATTGGCGCCTCCCAGCATGAACTGCACCGGCTGCGGCGTCTGGCCGTTCGGTTCGGCGAACGAGGCGCGGTAGCGCTGCATGACGGCGTGCGCGCTGGGGCCGTCAAGCCCGTCGGCAGGCTGGCGATTGTCCGCGCTGGCCGGATCGCGCACCTGCTGCGCCATGGCCAGACGCACGGCGTCGCCGAAGCGCGGGTCCAGCTGCGGCGTGCTGCTACTGCTGTGCGCGCAGGCTGCCAGCTGCAGCGCCAGGGTCAGCGCGGCCAGGCGCCGCAGCCATATCAGGAGCGAATTCGGCATGGCGTGTCTCCCCGTCTCATTTCAACTCGAAGCCGTTGGCCGCGCGCGGCGGCGGCACGGACGGCGGCGCTGGCGGCACGGTGGCTTCCATCTTGCCGCGCAACATCAAGTCCGTGCGCGAAGGCGGCGCCAGCTGCGCCGTCGGCAGCACGACATCGGCCGGCAAGGGTTTCACCAGGTGCGCGGTAATGACGAACAACAATTCCGTGCGGTCATGCTGGAAGTCCGTGCTGCGAAACAGCGCGCCGAGGATGGGCAGTTCGCTCAGCCACGGCACGCCCGCGATGTTGCTCACCTGGTTGTTCTTGATCAAGCCGCCGATGGCATAGCTCTGGCCGTCATACAGCTGCACCGTGGTCGAGGCGCGCCGCGTGGTGATGACGGGCAAAATAGAACGTCCGCTGACGCCGGCGGCGGAAATGCCCACCCCTTCGCGCGACAGTTCCGACACTTCCGGCGCCACCTTCAAATTGATGCGCCCGCCCGACAGCACGGTGGGGGTAAATCGCAGGCCGACGCCATACTCGCGCTCTTCCAGCGTGATCTTGTTGTTGTCCTGGCCGACGGGAATGAAGATCTTGCCGCCGGCCAGAAAACTGCCCTCCTGTCCGCTGATCGCCATCACCGTCGGCTCGGCCAGGATGCGTACCAGGCCATCCTGTTTCTGCGCCTCGATGGTCAGCTGCTGGCCATTCGACTTGCGCACGTCGAGCAAGCCATTGGCCGTGCCGCTCAAGAAATTCGACAGCAAGGTGGTGGCCCAGCTGCCGGAGGCGAAGCGCAGGGTGGCGCCCACTTCCAGCCGTTCCAGCAGCGACTTCGACACTTCGGCGATCTGCACGGCCAGCATCACCTGCTGCGGCGCGCTGACGTCGAGCATATTGATGACGCGGCTGTTCGCGCTGCCCGCGCCGCCGGGTGCAGCGGCCGCGAGCGGCAAGGCGGCGCCATCGGCTGGCTTGGGCAGCGCCAGCGGTGCGGTGGCGCGGCGCACATACGCATGCGCCAGCTCGACGGCGCGCAGCACGGCGCCCGCATCCTGCACCGTGCCCGACAGCACCAGGGTATCGGCCACGGCCGTCACGCGGATGGCTTTTTCTTCCGGCATCAGGGCCGCCAGGGTCGTTTGCAGGCCGGACGGGTCCATGCTGACACTGACGTTCACCACGCTGCACACGCCGCTCCTGCCCTGGATGATCATATTCGTGCTGCCCACGTCGACACCGACTACATACAAGGTGTCGGGTGCGACCAGCATGGCTTGCAGCATGGCCGGATTGCCGACGCTGCGGGCCAGCACCGCCTCGGGCAGGTGCAACATGCTCGACTTGCCCACCTGCAGCTGCAAGTTGCCGGGCGTCGCCGCTTCGCCGCCGCAGCGGGGGCCAGGATCGGCTGCCGCGCCGGCAAGCGGCAACAGCAGGCAGCACAGTGTCAGCAGGGCGCGGTTCATGAGCGTGTCCATGGTTGATCAAGGCAACAAGGCTAAAAACATTCGCGCGACTGGCGCGTCCCATCGATGACGCCGCTGCACTGGCGCTTGGGCTCCAGCGGCGCCTTGGCCACGCGCACGGGACGCGGCGCCACGGCCGGCACGGGCGCGGCGGCGGGAGCAGGCTCGGCTTCATGCGGTCCGCCCAGCAGGGTCAGCTTGGTGGCACCCGCCGTCACGCCCGGCTGCGGGTCGACCTGGTTGCGCAGCACCAGCGACAGGCTGCCCACGCTGCGCGCCAGATCCAGGTTTTCCGCCTGTTCCGGCGTCACTTCCAAGGTCACGGCATTGACCACGCGCGGCTTGGTCTCGTCGCGTCCCACTTCCTGCGCCACGGCCAGCACGAGGATGCGTTCGAGCACGATCTTGGAAATGTTGCGGCTTTGCGGAAACGCGCGGTCGCCGGCATCCTGCTGGGTACTGACGATGATGTCGACATAATTGCCCGGCAAGGCGAAGCCGGCCACGCCGATCACGTCGTTGACGCGCACGGTGATGGCGCGCCGCCCTTCCGTGATCAGGGCCGACAGGCCGCCCAACGTCCCCACGGGCGCCAGCTTGGCTTCGCTCAGCGGCTCGCCGCGCAGCACGCTGGTTTTCAGCACCCGTCCCGCCAGTTTCGCCGGGTCTTGCAACGCGCCTTGCGGCAAGCTTTCCGCCGGCCATTCGGCCAGGCGCAGCATCTCTGGCGTCAGGCGCTGGCCCAGGTTGACATCGCTGGCGGCGACGACGATCTTGCCCTTGCCGGCCGGCGTCTGGCGCAGCAGCCAGTGCGAGGCCAGCAGCACGGCCAGCAGACCCAGCACCACGGCCAGGCCCATCATCAGCAGGGCGCGCCGGTTTTTCATGCGATGCGCTCGCACAGGCTGGCGGCCGGCATGTCGCAACTGGCAAACAGGCTGCTCCAGGCCTGCTCCAGGGCGCCCACCGTCAGGCGCGCCTCGCTGCCGGCAAAGCCGGCGAAGTCGCCTATGCGCGCCAGCAATTCCTGCGGATAGCTGGCCAGCAGGGGCCGTCCCTGCGCGCCATGCAGCTGCAGCAGATGGTTCAGGGCCAGCTCGTCGATGGTCATGCCGGCCAGGCGGCATTGCTGGCGGAACAGGGCGCGATAGGCGTTCTCGGCCAGCGGCCCCACCTGCACCTTGTAGCCGATGCGGCGCAGCAAGGCAGGATCGAACAGCTCGCCCGGCGGCACGTTCGTGGCCAGCACGAGGGCGTTATCGAAGGGCACGCTGATCTGCACGCCGCCGGGCAGGCCCAGCTGATCGCTGCCCCGTGCCAGCGGCTGCATCAGCCGCGTCAGCAGTTCTTGCGCGCCCAGGCGCTGGCGGCCCAGGTCGTCGATGATCAGCATGCCGTTGTTGGCCCGCACATGGGGCGGCGCCTGGTAGCAGCCGCCGCTGGCGTCAAGGCGCAGCTCCAGCGTGCCGGCGTCGAGCTCGGCGCCCACGTGGATCACGGGACGCTGGCACAGCACCCAGCGGATATCCGTGCTGCGCCGCTCCAGCGCCTGGCGCGCATGGCTGACGTGCTGCGGCGCGGGCGGCAGGTGCTGGGCCGGATCGTACAACTGGATGATGTCGTGGCCGACGACGATGGCGTAGGGCACGGCGACCAGCCCGTGCAGCAATTGCCCCAGCTGCAGCGCCAGGGTCGACTTGCCGCTGCCGGGCGGACCGTACAGCAGCAGCGAGCGCCCCGAATGCAGGGCCGCGCCCACCACGTCGAGCATGCCCGGCCCCGCATGGGCGCCGCCGAGCACGGCGGCCAGGTCATCGCTGCCGACACGCTGTTCCTGCGCCAGCCACGACTGGCGCGCCACCATGGCGCGGTACGCTTCCAGGGTGACGGGAGCGGCGCCGATATACGCGCAGCGTTCAAGAAAAGCGCTGGCGCGCTGCTTGCCGGAGCCCGTCAGCTGGTACTGCACGTCGATGTCGGACTCGCCGCGCCAGGCCACTTCGGCCATCTGCTCCATCACCATGAAATCGAGCACTTCGCGCAAGATATTGATCGACAGGCGCAAGCGCGTCGTCAGCGCGGACAGATGCGTCTTGCCGCCCACAAACATCAGCTTGGCAATCAGTTCGACGACCAGCGGCCGTTCCAGCCCCGTTTCACGCAAGCTCTTCGGCTGCGGCGGCAAGGGCGGCATCAGGTTCGCGTCGGCGGGGCGCGGAACGCTGTCGGTGCTCATGGAATAGTCGACCTCGGTCATGCTGCGTCTCCTAGCCGGTTAAGACTGCTTTGAACAGAATTCATTCTAGCGAGCGGGCACTGGCGCCCATTGATTCAGAGCAATGAATGCCAATCAGAAATAATGCTGCCCTTGCACCACCAGGCAGCCCAGGGCAATGGCCAGTCCGTACGGCATGTTGCCCACGCTGGCATGGCTGCCCAGTGCGGTCGGCGCCAGGGGAATGCCGGCCATGCGCGCGATCATCGGCCACAGCAGCTGGCGCAGATTGCCGAGGCAGGCGCGCCACTTGCCCTGGTACGTGATCATCAGCACGGCCATCAGGCCGCCCAGGACAAACGTGGCGAAACAGATCTGCAGCACGGGCCAGGGACCGGCAAAGGTGCCCACCATGGCAATCAGCTTGACGTCGCCGGCGGCCATGCCGCGCAGCACATACAGAGGCAGGAACAGAAAGAAGCCCGTCGCCATGCCGCCCAGCACCAGCTGCGGCACGCGGTGCGGCCACAACCACAAATGCAGCGCCAGCGCGGCGAGCATGCCGGCCAGCACCAGCCAATTCGGAATCTTGCGTTGGATCAGATCACTGACGGCGGCCCCCGTCACGAAGCACAGCAACAGCAGGTCGCACAAGGCAGTTGCAGGCATGGCACACCTCCCGAAAAAAACCCGCTGCCGGCCGGCCAGCAGCGGGCACCCGCTTAGGGCGTCAACACCAGGTTCGACGAGATGTCGGTGAGGACGGCCAGCAAGTTGGTCTTGATCAGCAAGAATCCGGCCGTGATGGCGGTGGCCATCAAGGCCGCAATCAGGCCGTATTCGATTGCCGTAATGCCATCCTCATCCTTGACAAACTGCTGTACTGCCGACAGGAAGGTATGCATGACAAGCTCCCAAAAGTGAATCACAAGTCCCTGGCGCAATCGGGTGTGAAACATTGCCCTTTCCTGCTAATATGTTTCCTGCCGTAAATTTCTGCGCCATTGCATTGACTATAAAGCGTCCACGTTTTGGCAAATTGACGCGCCACAAGTTTCCATATGGAAATTATCAAACCTTGTCGACATGGCGGCTGGCGCAAACAAATGTTGCGATGCGGATTGAAAGCCTTCGTCAGGGCAAGTTTTTTGCAATGTAGTGCATGAATCTCATGTATTTACATGAAATATTGCATACGTTAATTGCCTATTAGGCAAAAAGACATTATCCTGCTTAGCTCTTCTTTGGAAAGGCCTCTCGCCCGGCGGTACAGAGCGTCATGCCACCAAATAAATCTTGGCTTCTTGTAGACGGACGCGAACATGCTCTTGCTTGATGCAATGCTGGTATGACGACACTTGTGTGACTACTTTCCAGAGAACGACAATGGATTCCCTACTGAAACACATGGTGGACATGACCGGGCACCGCGACCACACGATGCTCGACATTTCCGTGATCTCGGCAGTGCAGGAACTCGCTGCCGCGTCGCAGACCCGTGTGCTGGCCCTGACCACCGTGCGTGGCCAGGTATTCGTGCGGTCGCGGGCCATCATCGTGGCGGGCAGCGTGGCCCGCATGGAAGAGCATACCGACCCTACCCTGCCAGGCGAACCGCTGTCCGACTACCCGGCCCTGGCCGCCTGCATCAAGCGCCATGAAGCGAGCGCCGACACCCTGTGCGCCGACGGCCGCCACCTGCTGTGGCTGCCCATCTGGATCGGCGACCAGGTCACCACCTGCCTGGAAATCACCAACCCCACGCCCTACACGGGCGCCACCATCCAGGTGATCGGCGGCATCGTCAGCGTGTACCGCAATTTCCAGAACCTGCTCGACTACAGCGAACGCGATTCGCTCACCGGCCTGTTGAACCGCAAGACCTTCGACGACCAGCTGGCGAAAATCCTGCACAGCCGCGGCGAACCGGAAGCGGACAAGCCGCGTCCCGTCGATGAAGAACGGCGCCACCATACGGACACGGAACGGCAATGGCTGGCCGTGATTGACGTCGATCATTTCAAACTGGTCAACGATAAGTTTGGCCACCTGTATGGCGATGAAGTGCTGATCCTGATCGCCAACCAGCTGCAATCGTCGTTCCGCTCGCAAGACCGCATCTTCCGCTTCGGCGGCGAGGAATTCGTCGTGCTGCTGCGCTCGATCACCCTGGAAAATGCGCAGAAAATCATCGACCGCTTCCGCACCAATGTCGAGGCGCACGACTTCCCGCAAGTGGGCAAAGTCACCGTCAGCGTGGGCTTCGTCAGCATCAACGCCTACGAGGCGCCCGTCATCATCCTCGGCCGCGCCGACCAGGCCTTGTATTACGCCAAGAGCCATGGCCGCAACCTGGCTTGCCATTACGATGAGCTGGTCGCCAAGGGCTTGCTTACCACCATCGCCTCGAACGATACGGCGGAATTTTTCTGATCACCTGACAAAACGTCCATCGCGGCGTTGCCGGCGCTCGCCGTACTCGTCGTACTGTCTTCGCGCCAGCGCCTTGCCCTGAACGTTTTTCAGGCGCTCTTTTTCAAAGAACACACACCGTTCATGCATCCGCCAGCGAGATAAAACGCATGGGATCGACCTGCCACTTGGCCGCCGACTCATGGCCGACGATCTTGTCGGCGCCGCCAAAACCGAAGCCGCGCGACAGGTCCACCGTCTCGGGCTTGATGTAGGTCTTGCTCTTCGTACTGAAAAACACATTCACTTTCGGCGCCAGCAGATTGCTTTCGTGCGCCTCGACGACGACGGCCAGGCGGCCCGATTCCAGCATCACCATGGTGCCCACCGGATAGATGCCCACGCAGCGCATGAAATCCTGCGCAAACACGGGGTTGAAATGGAATTTGCTCCATTCATAAATCTTGCGCAGGGCTTCGGCGGCGGGAATGCCCTTGTGATAGCTGCGGTCCGACGTCAGCGCGTCGTACACGTCGACGATGGCGGCCATCTGCGCCAGCTCGCTGATGGCGTCGCCGGCCAGCTGGTCCGGATAGCCGCTGCCGTCGCGCCGCTCGTGGTGATGCAAGGCGATGTCGAGCGGAATGGCGCCCAAGTCGGGCGACTGCAGCAGGATCTCGTAGCCATCGCGCGGATGGCGCTTGATCAGGGCAAATTCCTCGGACGTGAGGGGACCGGGCTTGTTCAGCACGCTATCGGGCACCAGCGCCTTGCCCGTGTCGTGCAGCAAGCCACCGAGGCCCGCCTGGTGCGTGGTGGCCGCATCGATGCCGCGCGAGCGGCAAAACGCCACCAGCAGCGCGCACACGCTGACGGAATGCAAAAAGGTGTAGTCATCCTTGGTCTTGATGCGCAACAAGCCGACGAGGGCGCCGGGATTGCGCAGGATCGATTCGGTAATATCTTGCACCGTGTGCTGCACGCGGTCGAGCTCGACCGCCTTGCCCAGGCGCACGTCGGCCATCACCGTACGTACCAGGCTCGCGGCCTGGCGCCGCACCTGCGCGGCGCGCGCCAGTTCCATGCCCAGCGACACGCGCGTGACCACCTGCGGCGCCGCGGCGATCTGCACCAGTTCGCGCTCGGTCTCGGCGCGCGCCTGCGCTACGGTGGGCGCATCCTGCACGTCGAGGCCCTTGCCGCTGTCGATCACCACGTCGTGGATGCCGGCCTGCACGATCTTGCGGATTTCATCGTCGCTGCGCAACAGAAAACGGTTGCGCACGAACGGATGCGTCATCCAGTCACAACTGAGGTCATGAATGTACATGCCCACTTTTAATTGAGACGAATCAACTTTCTTGAGCATGCTGTCATCCCACAAATACGCGGCTGGAGCACCGAAGGCGCTAGAATGAGTATAACAAAATTGTTATTCTGCTGGCCGCGTTCGGCGCTGCGGCGCAACACCCTGTTTTTTCCGCTCACCGCACCGCTATTGGGACCCATGGAACTGCGCCAATTACGCTACTTTGTCGCCATCGTCGACCACGGCTCGCTGTCGCGCGCGGCCCTGATCCTGCACGTAGCGCAGCCGGCCCTGACGCAGCAGCTGCGCCAGCTGGAAGAGGAACTGGGCGTGCAGCTGCTGCACCGCTCGGCCCAGGGCGTGCTCAGCACGGATGCGGGCAAGGTGTTTTACGAACATGCGCAGGCGATCCTGAAACAGGTGGCGGACGCCCGCTCGGCCGTTACGCAAAGCGCCACGCGGCCGTCCGGCAATGTCACCCTGGGCTTGCCGCACAGTATCTCCGGCGCCCTGGCCCTGCCCCTGCTGCTGGCCGCGCGCGAACGCTATCCCGAGATCACCCTGCAACTGACGGAAGAAATCACGGGCAACCTCAATGCACAGCTCAAATCGGGCCGCATCAATCTGGCCGTGCTGTTCGACGATGGTCAGCTGACGCCGTTTTCCTGCTGCCCCCTGGTGGAGGAAGAAATGCGTTTTATCTGCCGCAGCGATTCGCCGTTCGCGCCCCCGGGCACGGCGCTGTCATTCGCGCAGGCATTGAGCGCCACCCTGATCCTGCCGGGCCTGCAGCATGGCGTGCGCCCCCGCATCGACAGCCGCGCCCGCGAACTGGCACTGGAGACGGCGAACGTGATTGAGATCAACTCGATCGCCATCCTGAAATCGGCCATCCTGGCCGGCATGGGCGCCACCATCCTGCCGGCCGCGCCCCTGCTGGCCGAACTGGACAGCGGCGCCATGCGCAGCTACGCCATCCACAGCCCCGTGCTGTCGCGCACGGTGGCCCTGTGCGCCTCGAAAAACATTCCCCTCACCAATGCAGGCAACGCCGTGAAAAACCTCGTGCTGCAAGTGGCCGCCGAACTGTGCGGCAGCGGACGCTGGGTGGGGGCGCACGTGCTGTAGCGTGAATTATTTTTCCAACAATAATTTCTCAAAAGAAATAAAATGATGGTCTTATTCATTTCACCATCGTCATCATGTTCTTGCTTACCACTTCCTTGCGCCGTCTGGCGGCAAGCGCCGTCCTGCTGCTACTGATGCAGGGCGCTCAAGCCGCGCGCCCTCAATCCGAATTTCCCTTGCGCGAGGTGCTGCTCAGCGATGTTGCGCAGCCCATCGAAAGAAAAGAAATCGAGGTGGTGGTATTTATTGCGCCGGAAAGTTGTACGCCCAAGACCCATGAAAGTACCTGGGGTACCATCGTCTCGTCGGACAACACGTCCCTGTTCAAAAGCTGGGCTTGCCGTGCCTATGTCGACGCTGCCAAGGATCCGAAAGAAGAATTCGCCTTCGTCCCCATGCCACCCGCGTTCAAGCGACCATCCATCCTCGACACCGTGCAGGGACTGCCTGCCAGCACGACGGGGCGGCGCTACGTGGCGTTGATCGACTGGAAATATGCCGATACCACGCTAGGAAAATGTAATAGCTATGGCTGCCATTCCTCCCTCATCATGCTCATTGAAGCGGTGGTATATGACCGAGTGGCGGGTAAAACCATCTGGCATTCCATAGAAACGACGCGTGCCACCATGAAGGACCTTCACTACGATGCAAAAGAGGCCAGATCCATGGGGCCACTTAACGTCTCTATTGCGCTGAATGGGATCATGGGGCACAAAGCCCAGCACGAAGCAGAGGAACAAGGCATGCGCCGCACGACCGCCCTGGAGCCGTCAAATGCGCCTGGGCAAGCGGGCACGGTACTCAACAGAAAAGCCAATCTGATCCTCTTTAACCGCATGCCGCAAGAAACGGTAGATAGCGAGAAATTCGAAGATGGCAGCACCTTCTACACTATCGAGACCAGCCATCTGCAGGGCAGCGCGAAAAAAAACCTCTACTATCATGATTCCAGGACACATGTGGCGCTGGAGCTGGCACCGGGCACATACGAGCTCGCCTTCTACAAAAAGCACACGACCGTCAATATCAAGGAAAATGGTCCTCCCGTATACCTGAGCGTTGATACAGGTTTCATGAGTAGTCTCAGCGTCAATGAGCTTAGCCCCCAAAAAGCCCTGGAACTGACGCAAGACTCGCTCAATGCCCTGCTGCCCGAGTTGACGCCCGTCGCCTATCCCTTGCGCGCGCGCAAGCTGCAATGGACGCAGCCCTAAGCGGGCACGGCAGACATGGCCTGTCTTGCGGCGCGAGGCAGGCCATCATTTTTTCTTATACCCCCATCGTCAAAGCGTATTTGCCCCTTCCTCACGGTCGTTCTACACTGACCACATTAACTATTTTAAATTTAAACTAGTTATGTGCCGCCCACACGCGGCCATCCCGTCTGCACAGCGCGCGCCTTACCGGGCGCGTCCCTGGTACAGCCGATATCTGAAACACCCTTTTGGAGACAGCCATGTCCGTGACCACGGAAAACGGCTCCGCAGCGTTCGCTAGAAACGCCGGTGCCGCGCCATCTACGCCCCCCGACACATCTCGTTTGACCACCGTCAGCCTCGACGACAAATACACGGCCACATCCGGCGCCATCTTTCTGTCCGGCATCCAGGCCCTCGTGCGCCTGCCCATGATGCAGCGCTTGCGCGACCAGGCTGCCGGCCTGAACACGGCCGGTTTCATTTCCGGCTACCGCGGCTCACCCCTGGGCGGCCTCGACGAAAACCTGTGGAAAGCGAAAAAGCAGCTGGAAGCGCACCACGTGCAGTTCGTGCCCGGCGTCAACGAAGACTTGGCGGCCACGGCCGTCTGGGGTTCGCAGCAGGTCGACCTGATCGGCCCGGCCAAGTACGACGGCGTGTTCGCCATGTGGTACGGCAAGGGTCCGGGCGTGGACCGCTGCGGCGATGTCTTCAAGCACATGAACCATGCGGGCACATCCAAACTGGGCGGCGTGCTGCTGGTGGCCGGCGACGACCATGGCGCATACTCATCGACCCTGCCGCACCAGTCCGACCATCTGTTCTCCGCCTCGATGATCCCCGTCCTGTATCCATGCAATGTGCAGGAATACCTGGACCTGGGCATCCACGGCTGGGCCATGTCGCGCTTTTCAGGCTGCACGGTGGCCTTCAAGGCCCTGGCCGACACGGTCGAATCGTCGGCCTCCATCGACGCCGACCCGTTCCGCGTGGAAGTCAAGATTCCGCAGGACTTCGTCATGCCCGAAGGCGGCCTGAATGCGCGCCTGTCGAGCATCCCGCTGGGCCAGCAGGCGCGCAACCAGGAAGCGCTGATGCAGGACTACAAGATCTATGCGGCCCTGGCCTACGCGCGCGAAAACAAGCTCAACCATACGACCATCGACAGTCCGAACGCCAAGCTGGGCATCATCGCCTCCGGCAAATCGTATCTGGACGTGCTCGAAGCGCTGGAAGAGCTGGGCATCGACGAGCAGATGGCGGCCGACGTGGGCATGCGCCTGTTCAAGGTGGCCATGCCGTGGCCGCTGGAACCGGACAGCGTGCGCGAATTTGCGCAAGGTCTCGATGAAATTCTCGTGGTCGAAGAGAAGCGGCAGATCGTCGAATACCAGCTCAAGGAACAGCTGTACAACTGGCGCGACGACGTGCGCCCTAGAGTCATCGGCAAGTTCGACGAAAAAGGCGAATGGGTGGCGCCGCGCGGCGAATGGCTGCTGACCTCGAAGGCGGATTTTTCCGTCTCGCAAGTGGCAAGAGTCATCGCCAGCCGCATCGCGCGCCTGATTTCCGATCCTGTCACCTGCGACCTGATCAAGGCGAGACTCAGTTTCCTCGACGCCAAGGACGCGGTCCTGAAAAAGGCCGTGAATACGCCGTTCCGCCCCGCGTTTTACTGCTCCGGCTGCCCGCACAATACCTCGACCAAGGTGCCGGAAGGCAGCCTGGCGCTGGCCGGCATCGGCTGCCACGTGATGGCGACCTCGATCTATCCGGAAATGAACAAGCTGACCACGCACATGGGCGGCGAAGGCGCGCCGTGGATCGGCCAGGCCGCGTTCTCGGAATTGCCGCATGTGTTCCAGAACCTCGGCGACGGCACCTACTTTCATTCGGGCTACCTGGCCATCCGCGCCGCGCAGGCGGCCAAGGTCAACATCACCTACAAGATTCTGTACAACGACGCCGTCGCCATGACGGGCGGCCAGCCCGTGGACGGCCTGATCACCGTACCCATGATGGCGCAGCAGGTGGCCGCCGAAGGCATCGCCCGCATCGCACTGGTCACGGAAGATCTGTCACGCTACAGCGACCGCAGCAACCTGCCCGCCCACCTGACCTTGCACGACCGCAAGGATATGGATGCCGTGCAGCGCGAATTGCGCGAAGTACCCGGCGTGTCCGTGCTGATCTACGACCAGACCTGCGCGGCCGAGAAACGCCGTCGCCGTAAAAAAGGAGAGTATCCCGATTTGCCCAAGCGCATGGTCATCAACGACGCCGTCTGCGAAGGCTGCGGTGACTGCGGCGTGCAGTCGAACTGCGTGTCGATCTTGCCGAAGGAAACGGAATTTGGCCGCAAGCGCACCATCGACCAATCCTCGTGCAACAAGGATTACTCGTGCGCCAAGGGTTTCTGCCCCAGCTTCGTCACCGTCGAAGGCGGCAGCCTGAAGAAAACCAAGACGGGTGCCAGTAAAGCGGGCGAGACGGACAACTTCGGTCCGCTGCCGGAACCTGTATTACCCGATTGCGACGCGCCGTACAACATCCTCATCAACGGCATCGGCGGCACGGGCGTCATCACCGTGGGCGCGCTGATGGGCATGGCGGCCCACCTGGAAGGCAAGGGCGCGTCCGTGCTGGACATGACGGGCATGTCGCAAAAGAACGGATCCGTCACCTCGCACGTGAAGATCGCCAAGTCCCCGGCGCACATCCGCGCGCAGCGCATCGCCACGGGCGAAGCGGACCTGATCCTGGGCTGCGACATGCTGACGGCCGGCGCGCAGGATGCCGTGTCGAAAATGCGTCCTGGCCGCAGCCTGGCCGTCGTCAACCTGCACGAGCAACCGCCGGGCACGTTTGCGCAAAATGCGGACTGGCAATATCCAGCGGCGGAAGTGCGCCAGCTGATCGAGGAATCCGTGGGCGGCGCGGACGCGGCCGACTTCATCGACGCGACGAAATTGGCCACCGCGCTGATGGGCGACTCGATCGCCGCCAACCTGTTCATGCTCGGCTACGCCTGGCAAAAGGGCCGCATTCCGTTGACGGAGGCGGCCCTGCTGCGCGCCATCGAACTCAATGGCGTGGGCATCGAATCGAACAAGAAAAGCTTTTTGTGGGGCCGCCGCGCCGCCGTCGACGTGCGCCGTGTCACGCAAATCGCCACGCCGGCGCAAGCGATCATCGTGCAAATGCCGCAAAGCCTCGATAGCGTCATCAAAAAGCGCGTGGAATTCCTCACCGCGTATCAAAACGCCGCGTATGCGGATGGTTATGCCACCCTGGTGAAGCAGGTGCGCGACCGCGAAAACACCCTCGGGCTGGGCCAGAAGCTGTCGACGGCCGTCGCCAGGAGCTATTTCAAGTTGCTGGCCTACAAGGACGAGTATGAAGTGGCGCGCCTGTACACCGATGGCCGTTTCGTCGAGCAGTTGCAGCAGCAGTTCGAGGGTAATTTCTCCGTGAAATTCAACCTGGCGCCGCCGCTGTTTGCCAAGAAAGATGCGAAGGGGCATCTGGTGAAAGCGGAGTTCGGTTCCTGGATGTGGCGCGCCTTCCAGCTGCTGGCCAAAGCAAAAGGCTTGCGCGGCGGCACCTTCGACGTCTTCGGTTATACGGCCGAGCGCAAGATGGAACGCGCGCTGATCGTCGAATACCGCGAACTGCTGGCCGGACTGCTGGTGAACCTGACGGCGGACAACCTGTCCACTTGCGTGGAGCTGGCATCCCTGCCCGAAAAAATCCGCGGCTTCGGCCACGTCAAGGAAGCGGCCGTCGATACTTACCGCAAGGACAAGGCGAGGTTGCTGGCCGTGCTGGCGGATGGAAGCAAGCACGCGGCATAAAAGACAACGCAGAGCCTCGGCTCTGCGTTTTTTTATTCCGGACAGCGCCCCACGGTCGCCCCCGGCAACAGTACCGGTTGCCAGATTTCCTGCAGCCGTTCCGGCGGCGTGCCGGCCAGCAAGGATTGCAGCATCTCGACCATCTTGGCGCCAGCGCGGCGCAGGTCGGGCTGGTCGATGGTGGTGACGTTGATGCCGATCAAAGTATCTTCCACATTGCCCCAGACGATGACGGAGATCTCCTTGCCGATCTCGATGCCCGCATCCATCAGCGCGCGCACCACGCCCACGCCGGACAGGTGGTTGTCGACGATGACGGCCGTGGGACGGGGCGAGCAAGCCAGCAATTGCTGCATGGCCTGGTAACCGCTGCGGCGATCAAAAGTATTGTCGAGCAGATAGGTGGGATCGACCGGCAGGCCCGCTTGTGCCATGCAGCGGATAAAGCTTTCCTTGCGCTCGTAAGCAAAGTGCAAGTCCAGCGGCGCGCTCAGCAGGGCGATGCGCTGGTGGCCATGCGCCGCCAGGAAAGACACGGCCAGGTCGATGCCCGTATCGTTGTCGTAATCAAAATACGCGTAGGGCGCGTCGATGCGCGTGCGGCCGTTCGCGACAAACGGAAAGCCGACTTTCGTCAAATACGCGATGCGTTCGTCGACCACCTTGGTGCGGCCCACCACGAGGCCATCGACCTGGCGCCCGCGCACCATGTTTTCATATGACGGCTGTTCGTTCTGCGGCGACACGGGGGCGATGATCAAGCTCATCTTCGACGCTTCGACGGCGTCCGACATGCCATTCACGACGGAAAGGAAGACGCTGTCGCCCAGGTCGCTGGGCAGCAGCGGATAGATCATGCCGAGCACATTCGTGCGGCCGACGGCCAGGCTGCGCGCCAGGGGGTTGGGCCGGTAGCCAACTTTCTTGGCGGCGGCCAGGACGATTTCACGGGTGCGGGAATTGACTTCCGGATAGCCGTTCAACGCCCTGCTGACTGTCGTTTTCGACATGCCGAGGGCAATTGCGAGGCTCTTGAGATTCATGTTAACTACCTGTCTGTATGGCAAAAGAAACCAACTCTGACCGTCCATTATAGCCCAGAGCGCCAAACAGGCGGCACATGACCGTGCGCCAACATGGTAGAAAAACAACAACTTATTGGATTTTTAAAAATTGTCTTTTGAAAAACAAGCGTGTTTGCCGCGTCAGCAGCATGGCATGATGAATGGCACACAAACAAATACCGTTATCGATAGCGTGTACTTACTTTACTCTCTATCGCTCCACGTGCGGCATGCCGCTTCGGCACGGCAAAGCGCGCACGATAAGATTATCAAGAAAACATAATTCACTGGAACTGTGCGAGAATTTATCCTACTCTTGACTAAGGTAAAGATTGCCTGCAGACATGCCGCAGCCCCTGGCCTGCATTCTTCCTCTTGTGTACACGCCTGGGCATACTTTCAAAGGTGAACAATGTGGTATCGCTAACGTCCGTCAACAATCTGCAAGCCTCGCTGGCCACGGCGCAGCGCCGGGTCGAACAAGGCCAGAACCAGGTACAGCGCGACAGCGAACAGCTGGCGCAAAGCCGCCAGTTGCTGGCGCGGGAGCAGGAATCGCTGAGCCAGACCCAGCGCAGCAGCCAGCAAGCGCAGGCCGATGCCCCGGCCGCCATCAAGGCGCCGCAGCTGGACCAGGCGATCAAGGTAGCCGTGCCGCAACAAGCAGCCCCCGCCGCACCGAAAAGCACGCCCCAGCTGAACGGCTATGGCCAGACCCTGGGACGTCTGATCGACGTGACGGCTTGAGCCAGCTTACTTCGCCATCTCCTCTTCCAGCATCGCCAGCCACCACTTTTCCCCCTTCTTCGGCTGCGCCAGGTCGACCGCCTCGCCCATCTGCGGCGTGGCCAGGTTGACGCCCTGCCTGGCCGCCAGTCCCGTGATGCGGTCGAACGGTTCGTGCCAGGCGTGCAGACCCAGATCGAAGGTGCCGTTGTGCACGGGCATGAGCCACTTGCCGCGCAAATCCAGGTGCGCTTGCAGGGTTTCCTCCGGCTGCATGTGCACGTCCGGCCACAGCTTGTCGTAGGCGCCCGTCTCGATCATGGTCACGTCGAACGGACCGTACTTGTCGCCGATCTGCTTGAAACCGTCGAAATAGCCGGAGTCGCCGCCAAAAAACACGCGCACCTCGGGCGCGTCGATGACCCACGACGCCCACAGGGTTTGATTGCTGTCAAACAAGCCCCGCCCCGAGAAATGCTGCGATGGCGTGGCGACGAGTTTCACGCCCCCAATCGTCGTCCCCTGCCACCAGTCGAACTGCTGCACCTTGTCCTTCGGCACGCCCCATTCGACCAAGGTGTCGCCCACGCCCAGCGGCGCGACGAAGTGTTCGGTCTTGGCGGCCAGTTGCAGCACGGCGGCATGGTCGAGGTGGTCGTAATGGTTATGCGACAGGATGATGGCCTTGATCGGCGGCAAGTCGGCGATGCTGATGGGCGGCTGGTGGAAACGTTTGGGTCCCGCCCACTGCACCGGTGAGGCGCGCTCGGAAAACACGGGGTCGGTAAGGAAGAATTCGTTATTCAGTTTCAGCAGCAGGGTCGAATGGCCGAGGCGAAACAGGCTATTGTCCGGCGCGGCCAGCAGTTGCGCCCGGGTCAGCGCTTGCACGGGCACAGCCGCAGCCGGTACCGTGCTGTCGGGCTTATCAAAGAGAAATGTCCACATCAGCTTGAGCGTTGCCGCCGTGCCCAGCTTGTGCATTTGCACGGGATTGCGGAACTTGCCTTCGAGGCGTTGCGGTGATTCGGTCGGCGCGACGGGCGCGGCGCGCAAGGTGCAAGAACTCATGATGATCAGAACTCCCAAGAATAAGATGCGGTACATATGCAGCCCAGTCAATAAAATACAAGGATTAAATTACACTACACAGTGTAGTTCCTATTTCTGGCAAAGTAAACCAGGAGGTGTAAAATATTGTTTTCAAAGGAGATTTTCAGCCATGGCCGCACCGCAACGCCTCACCGACCGCAAGCGCGTCGCCATCGTCGATGCAGCCATCGCCGAGTTCCGCGAGCACGGTTTCGATGCGACCAGCATGGACAAGATCGCCGCCACGGCCGCCGTATCCAAGCGCACCGTGTACAACCATTTCCCCAGCAAGGACGAGCTGTTCGCGGAAATCCTGCAGCGCATGTGGGAAAGCAGCATGGCCCAGCCTGCCGTGCCCTATGTGGCCGACCAGCCGCTGCGCCCGCAAGTGCTGGCCCTGGTCGAGCAGAAGATGGCCTTGCTGTGCGATCCGGCCTTCATCGACCTGGCGCGCGTGATCTTTGGCGAAACGATCCACTCGCCCGAGCGCGCGCAAGCGATGGTGGCGCGCCTGAATGAAAAGGAAACGGGCCTGAATATCTGGATCCGCGCGGCGCAGCAAGACGGACGCATCAAGGCGGGCGAGACGCTGGAAGTGGGACACCTGCTGATGGCTCCATTGAAGACCTTTGCCTTCTGGCCACAGATCACCCTCGGTGAACCGCTGCTGAGCCCGGCACGCCAGCGCGAAGTGACGGCACTGGCCGTCGATATCTTCCTGTGCTATTACGGCGTGGCAAAACAGACGGCATAAACGGGCGGCAAGTGGGCAGACAGCGTCTGCCAATGTTCGCCCTCGTCGCCCGAATACCAGGCGCCGCCCGTCGTCGACGCCATCAATAAACTGCGCCCGTCGTCGGCCAGCGCCAGCCCGTGGCGGTAGATGAGGTCGTAGCAATGCTGCTGCGGCAATCCCGCGCGCAACACTTCAAACGTTTTCCCGCCGTCGCGCGTGCGCGTCACGGCCAGCGCGCCATCGATGGGTATGCGCAGCACGTCCGCCTGCGCCGGCACGAACCAGGCCGTGTCGCCATCGCGCGGATGCACGGCCACGGCAAAGCCGAAATGCGACAGCGGCGCCGTCGTCACTTCCTGCCAGTGCCAGCCCGCGTCAAGCGAGCGCCAGATACCGTTATGGTGCTGGCACCACAACGCGTCCGGCGTGCCGGCGCTGCGCACGATGCGGTGCGGGTCTTGCACGGCCTCGTTTTCATCGAGTTCGGGCGGCATGTAGTCGGCGCGCATGCCCGTCGCGCTCAAGGCCCAGCTGGCGCCGCCATCAGCCGTTTGCCACACACCGCCGCAGGACACGCCGACCAGCACGGTATTGCTGTCGCGCGGGTCGACGCAGATGCTGTGGATGCCGGGCACGTCGTAGCCGCCGCCAAACCACTGCGCCCGCTGCGGCACGTCCCACAACGCTTCCACCAGTTGCCAGCTGTCGCCGCGGTCGCTTGAGCGGAACAGGCCGCCAGGCAGGGTGCCCGCCCACAGCACGCCGGGCTGGTCCGCGCCGCCGGCCGCCAGCGACCAGATCTGCCGCACCGTCCAGTCCACGCTATCGCTGCTGCCCTCGGGCTTGGCGGGATAGGCGGGCACGGCGACTTCCTGCCACGCGCCGGCGCCCGCGTCGAGGCGGTGCAGCTTGGCGCCGAAGTGGCCCAGGTTCAGGGCCGCGTACACGGTGCCGTCGCGGCCATCGTGCAGCAGCATGGAGACGGGGTCGCCGGCAAATTGCACCAGCGCCAGCTGCCAGGCGCCGGCCGCATCGACATCGAACCGGAACAGCCCCTTGCGGGTGCCGAGATACGCGCGTTGCGCCCTGCCTGGTCCCATGATTAACCTCCGGAAAGTGCCTGCAAGATATAAACTTGGCTGTCGGGCCGCAAGGCGTCGTCCAGCACGCTGCGCTCGCGGCAGCGCACGCCGTCGATGAAGATCACCACATTGGGACGCAACGCGCCCTGTTCGTCGAGCACGTAGCCGCGCAGGCGCGGCTGCTGGGCAAAGACGCTGTCCAAGGCGGCACGCAGGCGTGGCGCGGACACGTCCACCGAGGGGACGTTCAGGAAGCGTGCCAGTTGTTGGGTAAAATGCAAGTGCGCCATGCTGCCTTCGACGTCATCGGCCTGGACTCATTCTAGTCCGATTCGCCGACGATGCAACGGCGATACCGCTAAAATAGCGGCAAGCACACAAGGAGGCCAGGCATGACGATTACCCCGGAAGAACTAGCGGTGCTGATGCAGGAAGTGGAAGTGGCCGATCCCATCGATTTTGCCGACCTGCCCTTCAACGAGCAGGAATTGCGCGGACTGATCGCCAACCACCTGTGCGAGATGGCCGACGCCATGGAAAGTTTCAGCCCGGAAGACCGCAACCTGGCCCTGCTGGCCGTGGCGGCCAAGCTGGTTCTGGAAAACCTCGTATTGCACGTGCAGTTGCTGCGCCGCCACGGCTTGCCCGTCAGCGACGGCGTGGAAGCGCTGCTGCAGCGTTTGAAGAACCCGGGCAAGCCCTGACTACGGCGCGGCAAGCCGCTATTGCAGGTTGATGGCGGTCAACACCATGCTGCTGCCAGGTAAATCCGTGCCTTGGCGGATGTACAGCACGCCATGCCGCGACAGCGCCAGGCTGCCGCCCATGCGGTAGGTCCAGACGGTCTTGCGGCTGGCCAGGTCGATCGCATAGGTATTGTTGCGCCCGCCAACAAACAGCAGATTGCCGGTGACGATCAGATCGCCGCCAAAATACCCATCAAGGGCCGTATCCAGGGGCCAGCGCCATAGGAGCGCACCGTCGGCGAGCTGGCGTGCTTCGAGCGCCTGACCGGCCTGGTTGCCCACGTACACGACGCCCCGCGCCACCACTGGCTGCGTGCTGAACTGCCCCTGCACCGTCCAGCGCACGGCGCGGCTATCCACGTCAACCAGGCTCAAGCTGTTATCCGCCGCCTCGCCGGCCAGCGGTCGCTGATTGAGCACCAGCACGCTGCCCGCCTCGGCCAGCACGGGCGCCTGGCGCAGGCTGCTCTTGTTCAAGCCGCCCAGCACCTGGCCCGGCACCGCCACGCTGAAGCGCGTTGTGCCATCGGCGATATTGAACGCCGTCAATGCCCCTGCCGCATGGCTGTACACCGTGCTCGCATTAACGGCGGGTGTCCACTCATCAACATTACCCAGCTTGGACAAGCCCAGACTGGCAGACCAGCGTGTCTGGCCCGTCGCCGCACCGATGGCACTCACGTCGTTATTCCCGCCCAGGTAGACATTGCCGTCCAAAAAGGTGGGCGCCGTCGCCAGGGAAACACCCAGCAGTGCGCCATTCGTATTCGGCGGACGCACGCCGAGCGGCGCGCCACCAGCAAGCGCGTCAAAGACATACACGGTATCGCTGCCCGCCATGGCCAGCTTGCCGCCCGACACGGCCGGCGCGCCCAGGTAACCGTCCGACGTGAGCGACTGCGTCCAGCGCGCCTGGCTGTCGCTCTCGCTGAGCGCCGTCACCGTCGACGTGGTCACATATTTGCTGCTGCCTTCCGCCGGCGCGGCGGACTGCTGGCTGACATACACGAGGCCGTTGGCCGTCACCACGGGACTGCCGACGACCGCGCGCGGGGAGCTCGCGCCTAGCCAGGTCCAGCGGCGCGTGAAGCGGCGGCTGTCGAAGGTGGCCGGCACCAGGCCCGTATGCGCGGCATTGCCATTCACGCCTTCCCAGTCGTCCACGCCGGGCAGGGCTTGCAAGGCGCCCATGCTGCCGGCGAGCGGCGCGACAATGACCTTGTAATCCATGCTTTCCGTCTTGTACAGGCCTACCGTGGCGGGCAAGGACAGCTCGATCTTGCCCGTGTACTCGCCGGGAAGCAGGCCAGGCACCGTTTTGAACGTCAGCCGCCAGCTGCCATCGGCCTGCTTCTGGCGGTCGGCCGCCTGCAGCACGAGCGCCGTGCCGCTGGCGGGTTTTTCCTGCGGCTGGGGACGCGCATCGCTCACGCCATCGGCCAGGCGCACTGTCACGCGAATATCATCGCAGGTGGCACCAGGCTGGGCCGTGCAGCTGCCGCTCACCTCCGCCAGCGTCATGCCGGGTTTTTCCTGCAAGCCAGGCGGCACGCCAACGGCGCTGCCGGAACCGCCGCCACAGGCGGACAAGGTAGTCATGATGGCCAACGCCAATGCGGCGGCCTGCCACAACGAAGGGAATAATGTGCGCATGCAATGTCCATGTTGAGGTTTCATTTCCTCCCCAATGGAGGTGTGCTGGAAACCTGGACTGAATGTTATAGCATGAGAAACATTGTTAAAATCTAACAGATACTCACAACAACGCTTTACTTGCGCACGGCGCGCGCCTGGATGGTGATATCGCTTTCGGCCACGGCCACGCAGGGCAGGATGTAGCCGTCGAGCCGTTCATCGGGGCTGATGCCGGGCCAGTCCACCGTGTAGCGGATCTTTCCTTCGGGCATGTGACAAATGCACGTGCGGCACGTGCCGTTGCGGCAGGAACTGAGCAGGCGGATGCCGGCCAGCTCGGCGGCGGCCAGCACGGTGGTGCCCGCCTCGGCCGGGAATTGCCAGCCTTGCGAGACGATGGTGACGGTAAACGTGGTGGTGGTAAAGGGGAGCGCGCTCATGCGCCCAGTGTAACAGTCAGCTTGCCAGGGTCGTCCAGCGCCCCCCTCCCGCATGGCTGCGCAGCACGGCCTCCGCAAAGGCCAGGCCCGCCACGCCATCGGCCACCGTCGGCAGCCAGCGCGCCGCTTCCGGTATCGGCGTCCCCGCCTGCAGGGCGCGAATGGCCAGGGCCGCATCCAGGTACAACTGGGCGAACGCTTCCAGATACCCTTCCGGGTGGCCGGCCGGCACGCGCGTGGCGTGGCGCGCGGCGGCGCTGTCGACCCGCCCCGGGCGCAGCAGCTGGCGGTTGCCGCCCTGCGGCGTGAACCACAGCTCATTAGGTTGTTCCTGGTCAAAGTCCAGCTGCGCCTTGCTGCCGAACAGGCGCAATCGCACCGTGTTTTCGCAACCGGTCGCCACCTGGCTCGCCCACAGGGTGCCCTTGGCACCATTCGCATAGCGCAGCATCACCTGCACGTGGTCGTCCAGGGTGCGGTGCGGAACAAAAGTCGACAATTCCGCCAGCACGGCATGCGGCGTCAGGCCGCTGACGAACTGCGCCAGGTGATACGCGTGCAAGCCCACGTCGAGCAGGGTGCCGCCCGGGCCTGCTTTCAGCGGGTCGTTGTGCCAGTTGCCCTCGTTCATGCCGCCCGCCGCGATGGCGTCGGCCAGCCAGTCCTGTGAATATTCGACTTGCACGAGGCGCAATTCGCCGATGTCACCCGCCTCGACCATGGCTTTCGCATGGCGCAAGAGCGGGTAGCCGCTGTAGGTGTGCGTGAGCGCAAACAGCAAGTTTTTCTGCTTGGCCAGCGCGGCCAGCGCCTGCCCCTCAGCCAGAGAGATGCCCAGCGGCTTGTCGCAGATCACGTGGATGCCCGCTTCCAGGAACGCCGTGGCGACGGGCGCATGCAGGTGATTCGGCGTGACGATGGCCACCGCTTCGATGCCGTCCGGGCGCGCGCTTTCCGCCTGCGCCATGGCGCGGTAATCGCTGTAGCAACGGTCGGGCGCCAGGTGCAGCGCCGCGCCGCTGTCGCGCGCGCGCTGCGGGTCGGACGACAGGGCGCCCGCCACCAGTTCGTACTGGTCGTCGATGCGCGCCGCGATGCGGTGCACGGCGCCGATGAATGCGCCCTGCCCGCCCCCTACCATGCCCAGCCGTAAGCGTCGCTGCATGTCGTCTCCCTATTTCAATCCCAACAAATGGTTGATCTGGCCCTGGTCTACGGCGCTGCCCGCGAAATCGTCGAACGCATGTTCGGCCACGTGGATGATGTGGTCACGGATGAAACGCGCCCCTTCGGCCGCCCCGTCCTCCGGGTGTTTCAAACAGCATTCCCATTCCAGCACGGCCCAGCCCGGAAAGTCATACTGCGCCATCTTGGAAAAGATGGCCTTGAAGTCGATCTGCCCGTCACCGAGCGAGCGGAAGCGCCCGGCCCGGTCTTGCCAGTCGCCATAGCCGCCATACACGCCCTGGCGCCCGTTGGGCCGGAACTCCGCGTCCTTGACGTGGAAGGCCTTGATGCGCGCATGATAAATGTCGATGAACGCCAGGTAATCGAGCTGCTGCAGCACGAAATGGCTGGGGTCGTACAAAATCGATGCGCGCGGGTGATCATGGACGGCGGCCAGGAAACGCTCGAACGTCACGCCGTCGTGCAAGTCCTCGCCCGGATGCAATTCATAGCAAAGGTCCACGCCGGCCGCATCGAACGCGTCGAGGATGGGCAGCCAGCGCCTGGCCAGTTCCGCGAATGCCGTTTCCACCAGTCCGGCCGGGCGCTGCGGCCACGGATACAGATACGGCCAGGCCAGCGCGCCGGAAAACGTCACGTGCGCCTGCAAACCCAGGCGCCGCGAGGCGGTGGCCGCCCACAGCAGCTGCTGCGTGGCCCAGGCCGTGCGCGCGGCAGGATCACCGCGGACCTGTTCTGGCGCAAAGCCGTCGAACAGCGCGTCGTAGGCCGGATGCACGGCGATCAGCTGGCCCTGCAAATGCGTCGACAATTCCGTCACCTGCAAGCCATGGCGCGCCAGCAAGGCGACCACGTCGTCGCAGTACTGCTGGCTGGCGGCCGCCTGCTCCAGGTCGAACAAACGCGGCGCCGTCGGCAGCTGCAAGCCCTTGTAGCCCAGGCCGGCCGCCCATTGCGCCAGGTGCTCGAGCGAGTCGAACGGCGGCTCGTCGCCGAGAAACTGGGCCAGGAAGATGGCCGGGCCCTGGATGGTTTTCATGTCAATGTCCTGTTGGAGAAAGCCGGGGTCAGACCCTCAATGCCGCTAACGCAAAGGTCATTGCGAGCGAGGGGGTCTGACCCCAGATTTTAAAAAGGCGAGTTCGGAAAGTAAAACTGCTTGGCGTTCTCGCGCGTGATCAGCACCGACGGGATGATCGTATTGGCCGGCAATTTATCACCTTTCAGGCGCGCTTCCGTCGTCAGCTTGATGGCGTCGTACATGAACTTCGGCGAGTAGGACACGTCGGCCACGATCAGCGGGTCGGAACCGTCCATGATCTTTTTCACCGCGCCCTTCGCGCCGGCACCGCCGAACACCTGCTTGATGTCCGTGCGCTTGGCTTGCGCGATGGCTTTCTGCACGCCGATGGCCATGTCGTCATCGGCGGCCCAGACGGCGTCGATCTGTTTGAAACGGGTCAGATAATCCTGCATGACCTTGAAGGCATCGTCGCGGTTCCAGTTGCCATACTTGGCATCCAGGACCTTGATCTCGGGATGGCCCTTCATGACTGCGGAAAACGCGTCAAAGCGCTCGTTGTCGAGGGTGGTCGGCATGCCGCGCAGCACGACGATATTGCCCTTGCCATTCAGGCTTTTCGCCAGGTATTCGGCCGGCAGCTTGCCGAAGGCCGTGTTGTCGCCCGCAATGTACGCATCCTGCGACTGCGTGTTCGTCAAGCCGCGGTCCACCACCGTCACGTACACGCCCTTGTTCTTCACCTGCGCCACGGGCTGCGTCAGCGAGGCCGATTCGATGGGGAAGATCACCAGGGTGTTGATCTTGTTCACCGTCAACATATCCTGCAGCTGGTTCGCCTGTTCGGGCGCCGTGGCGGCCGTCTTGACGATGATTTTCAGCCCCGGATGCGCTTTTTCCAGCTCCGCCTTGGCCTGGTTGGCCCACCACACGATGCCCGAGGTAAAACTGTGCGTGGCCGTGGGGATGGCCACGCCGACGACGAGCTTGTCAGCGGCTTGCGCCGGCCCCATCGGCAGCGCCCACGCCTGCATCACCAGCACTGCCATTCCTGCTACCCGTATAAAGCTCTTCATGCTGCTCTCCTCCAAGGTTGTGGGCGCCCGTTGGCCGCCCTTTCAGAACGCCGCTCTTGTTTTATTTGCGGCCTCGCTGCAGGAAGGCGACGGCGATGATCACCACGCCTTGCACTGCGGCATTCAGGTAGACACTGATGATGCTGGTCAAATTCAGGATATTGCTGATCACGGAGAGCAGGATGGCGCCGATCACGGTGCCGATGATGCGCCCTTCTCCCCCTTTCAGGGCCGTGCCGCCCACGACGACGGCGGCGATCGCTTCGAGTTCCCACAGCAAGCCCGTCGTCGGCGTGGCCGAGCCCAGGCGCGGCACGTACAGCACCGTGGCGATGCCCACGCAGACGCCCAGCAGCATGTAGGTGGCGATTTTCACCTTGTCGACGTTGATGGCCGCATAACGCGCCACTTGCTCGTTGGAACCAATCGCCTGCACGTGGCGGCCGAACGTCGTGCGGTTGAGGATGATGGCGCCGGCGGCGGCGACGAACAGGAAAATCCAGATCGGGATCGGCGCGCCAAGCACGCTCGTGTAATAGACGGGGCTGTACAGCTCGGACAGCGTGGCGTCCAGGGTCAGCGCGCCGCCGTCGGCCAAATACGTCAAGACGGCGCGGAAGATGCCCAAGGTGCCCAGGGTGACGATGAACGGTTCGATATTGCCCTTGCTGATTAATAAACCGTGCATCAGGCCGAAGCCGGCACCGAGGATCAAGGCCATGGCGATGCCCAGCACCAGCATGGTGATCGGTGCCAGGTCGCCGCCCGCGCCTTGCGCCAGCGCATTCATGAAATAAATCATGCAGCCAGCGATCAGCGCCGCCATGGAGCCGACCGACAGATCGATGCCGCCCGAGATGATGACGAAGGTCATGCCGACGGCGATGATGCCGATAAAGGCCGTGCGCGTGAGCACGTTCATCAGGTTGTCCATGGTGGCGAAGTCGCCATTGAGCAAGGTGCCCGCGATGCACAGAGATAACAATCCCAGCACGGGGCCGAAGCCCTTGATGCGCGCGCCGAATCGGGAGATTGGAGATACGGTGGTGTCAGTGCGTGCCGGTTGCATGGGCAATCAACTCCTCTTCGGTCAGGTGGTCAGCAGACAGGGTGGCTTGCAAGGTGCCGGCGCGCATCACGGCGACCCGGTGGCACAGGCCGATCAATTCGATCAGTTCCGATGAAATCACGATCACGGCACGCCCTTCGGCGGCCAGGCGGTGGATCAGAAAGTAAATATCGCGCTTGGCGCCCACGTCCACGCCACGGCTCGGTTCATCGAGCACGACGACGCGGGGGTCCGAATGCAGGTATTTCGCCAGCGCCAGCTTTTGCTGGTTGCCGCCGGACAGCATGCGCGCGCGGCTGTCCAGGTCGCCCGTGCGGATATTGAAATCCTCGACGGCCCTGGCCAGCGCCTGTTTCTCGCCCTTCACATCGAGCCACGGCCGCGCATAGCGCTCCATCGTCATCATGGTGAGGTTTTCGCGCAAGCCCAGGTTCACGTGCAGTCCTTTTCCCTTGCGGTCTTCGCTCAGATAGGTCATGCCGTGCTGCATCGCTTGCCTGGGCGTGCGGATATCCACGGGCTGGCCATTGAGATGGATCGTGCCCGCGCTGCGCGGACGCAAGCCCAGCAGCGCCTCGAACGATTCCGTGCGCCCCGCGCCCACCAGGCCCGCAAAGCCCAGCACTTCGCCCCCGCGCACCTCGAACGACAGCGCTTTCGCCCAGCCGGGCACGCTCAAGCCATCGACCTTCAGCAGGATCGGGGCATCCGGCGCCAGCGGCACTTTCGCGGGGAACATGTCGGACAATTCGCGCCCCACCATCAGGTTCGCCATCTGCTGGCGCGTGAGGCTGGCCGTCGGCTCGCGCGTGACGAAACGCCCGTCGCGCATGACGATGACCTCGTCCGTATTGCGCTCCACTTCGTCGAGCTTGTGGGAAATATAGAGGATGGTGACGCCGTCCGCCTTCAGTTGGGCCATCACGGCGAACAGGCGCTGGGTTTCCGACGACGTCAGGGTGGCCGTCGGTTCGTCCATGATCAAAAAGCGGGCGCGGCGCGACAGGGCCTTGGCGATTTCCACCAGCTGTTTCTCGGCGACGATCAGGTCGCGTATTTTGATGTCGGGCGAGACGTCCAGCCCCACCTGTTTCAGATAGCGCGACGCTTCTTCGCGCATGGCCGCCTCGTCCAGCAGCCAGCCGCGCGTCTTTTCGTGGCCTAAAAACATGTTTTGCGCCACCGTCAGGTGCTCGGCCAGGTTGAATTCCTGGTGGATCAGCACGATGCCGGCGCTCTCCGCCGCGCGCGAACTGGCGAAGCGCCGGGGCTGGCCATCGATCAGCAGCTGGCCTTCGCTCACGCTCTCGTAGCCGGCGAGGATTTTCATCAGGGTCGACTTGCCGGCGCCATTTTCACCCAGCAAGCCATACACGCGTCCCGGCGCCAGGGTAAAACTGACGCCATGCAAGACGCGCACGGGGCCGAAATCCTTGCACACCCCCTCGAAACCGACGGCAACGCTCACTATGCACTCCCTCGCAAGACCAAGTTATGTTCCAGCAACACGCCCGGCACGCTGGCTGCCGGGTCCGCCAAGCGCTGCAGCAGCAGGCGCGCCGCCGTCTCGCCCAGTTCGCGCATCGGCTGCGCGATGGTGGTCAAACCCGGGTCGATCTGCGCGGCGATGGCGATATCATCGAAGCCGATGACGGCCACGTCTTCGGGCACGCGTTTTTTCAGCTGGCGCAGCGCGCTCAGCACGCCAATGGCCAGGGTGTCGGAGACGGCAAAGATGGCCGTCGGCGCATCGGACCCCGCCATCATGCGCAACGTGGCGGCCGTGCCAGCTTCATAGTCGAGGCTTTGCACCGTGTGCACCCATTGCGGCTGCACGGGCAGGCTGGCGGCGGCCAGCGTGTCCAGATAGCCTTGCTGACGTTGCCGCGCGTACAGATAGCGTTCATCGGAGTTGATCAGGCCGATGCGCGTATGGCCGCGCGACAGCAGATGCGCGACGGCGTCGGAGGCGGCCCGGTGGTTGTCGATGCCGACATAGGGCACGGCCACGGCGGGGTCGAATTCGCAGCACGCCACCCACGGCAGGCTGACGGATTCATGCGACAGCGCATGCTGCACCGTGTCCGGGTCCAGGCAGATGGCGCCGTCGGCGCGGTGCATGCGCAGCAAGTCAAAATACGAGCGCTCGCGGCCCGCGTCGGCGCCCGTGTCGCACAGCAAGACGAAGTAGCCGTGTTCGCGCGCCACCGTGTCGATGCCGCGCACGATTTGCGCATAGAAAGGGTTGCCCACGTCGGGCACCATGGTCAGCAGCATGCGGCTCTCGGCCGTGCGCAGGCTGCGCGCCAGGTGGTTCATGCGGTAGCCGAGCGCGGCCACGGACGCGAGCACCTTGTCGCGCGTGGGCGCCCGCACGCCTGCCTGCTCGTTCATCACGCGCGAGACGGTGGCCACCGACACGCCCGCATGCGCGGCGACGGCGCTGATGGAGACGGTTTCTGTCGGCAAGTAAGACGGGACGGCTGGCGGCATGGGGCTTTTCATATAAATGTAATCGATTACATTTATAGGCCAGCCGGGCGCGCGATGCAAACATTATCGATGCTGCAATGCGCAAAAAACAGGCAGGAAAAGAGAAAAAACGGAGACCGAACGGGGATAAAAACGGCCCTGTGCGGGCCGTCTGACGCAGCTACTTCTGGGCTTGGAAGGTGTTCTGCTGCACGGCAAAACCGGCGCGCACGGCGGACAGGGCCGCCACTCACAGGATCAGGCCGGCACCGAGGCAGCCGATAGGATGGATGGGGCCATGGCGCACGGTGAACGGATAGCCGATGGCCCACACGCACAGGGCCATGCCGATGGCCACGTGGCGGCGCGCCTTGAACAGCCAGGCCAGCGGAAAGAAATGCAGGCCCACGATCAGAATGACGGCGGGGATGAACCACGCCTGCAAGCCCAAGTTTTTCAAGACATTGCCGACGATAAAGATGGCGATCCATTGCCCTGCGTTCACGATATTGAACAGCCGGCCCGCGCGCTTCGCTTCCGGCGATTGTTCCGCCGCCGCATGCGCGGCCCGGTAGCGGCTGAACTGACGCCACGCCAGCATGAACAGCAGGACGGTGACGGCGGCAATGGGCAGCAACCTTAAGGGATGCGCGCCATACGTCTGTACGCACCAGGCGGCCACCCACAGGCCGCCAAACAGGGAAAAGAACATGGCGCCGATGGCGCTGCGGGCAAGAGCGGCGGCAGGGTCGGTCTGTGCGGTCTGTGTCAGGGTCATGGCAGGGTCTCCCGGTCAATCAAAGCGATTACTTCATCATCGCGCAAAACGTTTCCGGATTGCCGTCAAGGATGACGCCGCTGGGCCAGCGGTGGCTGCGCTGCTGGGCGCGCAGCAGGGACGCGGCCAGGGCCGAGTCGCCGTCGACGGCATACACGAAGACGGGCATGTTCAGGCTGGCCGCATCGGCCAGCAAATTCGGATTGGCGTCGAGGCTGCGCGCGTCCACGTGCACGCCCGTCGGCATGCCGATCTGCTGCTGCACGCGCTGCAGCCAGGGCTTGTCCAGCTTGGGCGGACGGGCATTTTTCGCGATATAGCGGCTGACCCGGTTGGCTCCGGCCGCCTGCGCATTGCGCGCATCAAACACGAGCAGACCGAGGTAACCGTGCGGATCGGCGCGGCGCGCGCAAGCGAGGTTGTTCGGCACGCCCGAGGTCAAAAACCAGTTGCCATGCTTGATGTTGGCGCGCAACTGCGCCACCAGCGTATTGATGGGCGCGCACGACGGCACGACATCCTTGATTTCCGCATTCAGGGTCTTGGCCGGGAACGCGGTGGCCAGGTCGGCCACATCGCTGACGAACGGCGGCGTTTCCGGCGTGGCCACGCCACGGTTCTTCATGCTGGCCGCGCGCCAGTCGTCGGCCGTCAATTGTTTCACGGTGCGGGGCGATCCCGTGTCGACGACCCGGCCGGTGAGCAGGTCATGGTGCACCACCCAGCTGCCGTCACCGAGCAGCTGCAAATCCGTCTCGACGCCGTCCCAGGTGCCGAAATACGTATTGCGCAGCGCGCTCAGCGAGTTTTCCGGCGCATTGCCGGCGCCACGGTGGGCGTGCACCTTCATGCCCAGGCAGTCGGCCTGGACGGCCGTGCTGGCCATGCACAGCAGCAAGGCCAGGGCGGCCGCCTTATTTCTTTTCCGGGTGATAACCATATTCGAGTCCCTGCAAAATATTGATGCGGATCGCTTCGTTGACGGGGTAGCTGTAGCCCTGCCCCACCGCCACCACGTGCGTGATATTGGCCAGCAAGCCCTTGCCGGCGATTTGCCAGCGCGTGCTGTCGCCGTCGGCCTGGCGGTTCCAGTCCAGCATCTGGCGGAACAGCTCGCTCTTCGTGACATTGTTGTCCGACAGGCTGAAAATGCCCCAGGTTCCCAGGAAGGCGCCGGCCAGCACGCCCGTGGCGATCCACGCGGAACGCCGGCTCAGCTGGCCATCGGCGCCCGCCTGCTCGCCCCGGCGCGCCGCCAGCACCAGCAAGCCCACGGTGGCGATCAGGTACAGCAGTTTCGAAAAGTGGCCGATGGCGCCCAGGAGCGAAAAGAACAGGGCCACGGGCGGCACGATGGCCGCGCGCGCCGCTTCCTTGCCCTCCGCATAATACTTGCCATGCACTTCGAAGTCGCTGCGGCTGGCACGGTACTCGACCAGCTTTTCCGCCGTCTGGCGCGCGGCGAACTGGTCGAACAGACGGCTGAACTCGGCGGGACTCGCATACGCGTCCTGCACCACGGCGCCCTTGGGCAGCCGCAAGCCCTTGCTCGCTTCGCTGCCGTCGCCGCCGTCCGGCCCGTCGCGCAGCACGGCCTGGATGCCGGGGCGCGCGACGAAGGCGGGGAAGGACAGGCCGGGCGGAATGCGGTCGCCCTTGATAGTCAAGCCCTTGCCGGCCGCTTCCGACGCATAGCGGCGCTTGACGGCCAGGCGGAACGATAGCTGGTCGGCCGGGTGCCAGTTGGCCGAGACGGGCACCTTCTTGCGCACATTGTTGACCACGGCCGCCTTGCGCCGCGCCGGCACGGAATGCGGCTGCCAGCCGTGGCGCGACAGGCTTTGCCGGTAATCGTTCCACGCCGATTCCTGCTGCTGGCGCAAGCCCGCATCGTCGTCGGGAATGATACCCGAATACAATTTCCACTTGTCATGCACTTCGCCGATCGCCTGCTGGTACTTGTCGTAGTAGCCGGCCGCGCCGCCGGCGATCTTGCGGACGTTAAAATTGATCAACTGTTCCTTGGCCGGCTCCATGCGCTCGTCGAGGTGGCCCACTGACACGGCCAGAAACGGAAACAGGGCGAGGAAAGCCTTGCCTTCCGGCTTGGCAAACAGGGTGGCATCGTCGACCAGGCCCTGCAATTGCAGGCTGCCGCCCACCAGCGAGCGCTGCATCAGGGTGGTGTTGAAGGCCAGGCGGCGAAATTGCGCATCGCGCGTTTCCACCAGCACCGTGACCGTCGTCTTCAGGATGCCGAACACGACCGCGGCCGTGGCGATGCAGCAGAAGATGATCTTTTTCCAGCTGGGGCCGCTGCCATTGTTCTTCAGCCGGCGGCGCCACATCAGTTGCAGCACCACCAGCGCGGCGGCGATGCCCGACAGGCTGCGGCCATAGAATTCCACGCCCTCCACGTCGTGCGGCTTGACGTCGCCGCCCACCACGTCGAGCAAACGGGCATTGAAGCCCAGCTCGCAGCACAAATAAATGATCGTCAGGACGATCAGGATCAAGGTCTGCCGGATTTGCAGACTGCGCAGACTCGCGGCCATCTTATTTCCTCAGATCAATGACGACGGGCTTGATCTCTTCAGCCTGGAAGATCATCGGCGCGGCCGCCGGCGCGGCACCGCGAGGGGCGGGCACGCTGATGGCGGGTGCCGCCGCCCTGGCCGGAGTTTCCTGGCGGCGCGGCTTGGCGCTGGCGCGGCTGCCCGCTTTCGGCGCGGCGGCCGGGGCCGATGCCGGGGCCGGCGGCGCGGGAATCACGCGGCCGCTGTCGCTGCCGGGCGTGACGGCGATGACGGGGCCGGTACCGCGCAAGCCGTCGTCGGCAAACGGCTGGGCGCGGGTATCGACGCCGGGCGGCACGGCCACGCTGGCGTTGAGCAGGCGGTTGTCCGTGTAGATCATGCGCGACAGGCGGTTGTAGTTGGGAAAGTCGATATTCAGCGATTTCGCGTCCGCCGCCAGTTCCACGCGGGGGCGGTCCTTGCAATTGCCCACCGTCCACTGCAGCACGTCCGTGCCCTGGAAAGCCAGCACTTCATAGCGGTAGGCGCAGCCGCGCTCCTGCGTTTCCACGATCACCACCGTGCGCTCGCCCACGTTTTCCACGCGCGCCACGCGGGCCGTGATCGCGTTGGCCAGCGGCACGACGCGAAACGCCTGCGACAGCTTGATCGAATACTTGCCTTGCGGATCCTTGCGCAAGGTGCCTTCCGTGCCGTCGCGCAGGCGGAAGGTGGACAGCGGCGTGCCGAACAGCTCGGCCGTATCGAGGCCCATCATCACGCCGCCACGGCCGTTCGGCGTCATGGCGCAACCCGTCAGCAAGACGCCGGCGGCCACACCCATGGCCAGTTTGCGCCAGTGCGCGGATGCAAAACTCTTATACGTTGTCATGCTCGATAACTTTCTCTTATTTCAGGATTCAGGGATTGATGACGGCCAGCGGATTGCCCGGGCCTGGCGGCGGCAAGACTTTCTGGCGGTTGCGCGACAGCACGGTGAAGGCGCCCAGGGTGTCCGGTCCGGCGACGATTTCCAGCTGCTCGCGCTGCAGCCAGGTGCGGATCTCCGCCTCCGTCGCCTCGGCGCGGAACAGCACGCGCGTGCGCACGCCCGTCTCGACGCCGCTGCCACTGCCGCTGCGGAATTCCGCATTGCCGACGACAGCCTGATCTTTCGGCAGGAACAGCCACGCCGATTGCACCACCATCACGCTGGCGGCCACGGCCGTGACAATTTTCAGCCAGCGGTTCGCATTGGCTGCCTTGATTGGCGCCGCCTGTGGCGCGGCGGCATCGGCCGGGGCGATCTGCAGCTGCTGCAGCCCCTGGCGCAGCAATTGCCGGTAGGCCGCGCGGCCATCCTTGCCCAGCTCGCTCGACAGGGGCGTGCCCGTCAAGGCGTAATCGTCGCCGGGCAAGGCCACGCGGGCGATGACGCCCGGCGCCGCCGTGGCCCCATTGGCGCGGCCATGCGTTTCCAGCCAGCGCGCGGCCTGCAGGCGCTCCTGGCTGAACACGCCCAGGCAGGCACCCAGGTCCGTCACGGCCACAGTCACGGGCATGTCGCACAGCACCAGGCCTGAGCGCGGGTCGGCGGGCGCGTCGCGCTCCTCGACCACGAGGCCGCAGGCATCGGCATAGGACGTGTCCGGCGTGACGAGCCAGCCGCGCCAGCGCTGGCGTGTGCTGTCCCAGGCGTCGAGCAGCACGGCGCCAAAGCCGGGACAACGCGCCAGCAGGTGGATCTGTCCGCCCGCGATGGGCCGCCCGGCCAAGGGCGCCGCGTCGCTGCGGCGCGCAAAGCGTTCCATCAAGTGTTCCGGCACGGCAATGCCGCGCCAGTCGGGGCTAGTGCCCGCCACGTCCGCGTCCAGCAGCTCGGCGGAAGTCGGCGGCGATAGCAGGCGCGCGGCAACGATGGCCAGCGAGGGCGTCAATGCAGTCATGCCGGTGGCCTTTCATCAGGGTTCGGGTGGGTGGACACAGGGTCCATGTGCAGGGATAACGCGGCCACGCACAGAATATCCAAAACTATTTGCGCCGCCTGCAGGTCGCGCGCGGTCAGCGCATCGCCCACGCGCAGCTTGAGCAGGGTCAAGACCCAGCTGCCCAGCAAGGTGGCGCGGTGGGCAGGCTCGACGATCTGCCGTCCCGCGCTGGCGGGCTCGCCCTTCTGCCGGTGCACGAGACCTAATTTTCCGCCGTGATAATGCGCGGAAGCGATCTGTTCTGCCAGTTCCTTGACGGGCATGCCGCCGCAGCCGCAATGGCGCAACAGCAAGATCAAATCGCGGGGCAAGGTGGCGATAAACACGTCGGCCGCTTCGCGCACTTGCTGCGGCGTGAGCTGGTAGTCGCGCAGCGGTTCGGCATAGGCGTCGGGTGCCTGCAAGTCGCAGCCCTCCTGCGCATCGGCGTCGTCGTCATCGCGCTGCTTGCGCAGCTGGTCGATGATGAAGCGCTTGAAGTACAGGTACAAGGCGCCGACGTGGTGGGGCGCGGCGTCGCTGTCGCCGTGCAGGACTTTTTCAATGAAAAACTGGTGGCGCAAGTCAACCAGCGAATCGCCGAGCGAGGCCGCCTCGCGCGGGCGGCACGGCGTCAGCGCGGCAATGACGCGCTGGTAAAACTCGCCCAGTTCGCCTTGTGTCAGCCGCTGGCGGCGCGTCCAGAAGTCATGAATCCGTTCAAATTGTTCCGATTGCAAAGCCGGTCCGATCGTGTGTTGGGCGGCACGCGCCACTGGCCGGCGGCGATACCCACCGTGCGCTGGCCAGACAAGAGAAACTTGTCAGTAAGGTAAAATGCATTTAGGCAATTTTCTCATATCACAGTAAAAATCGCTAACTTTTGTTACTTTCACGACAATCCCCGAGACCCCGATGCAACGCCTGATTCCCCTGTTTTTCAGCCTGTTCTTTTTACTGCTCAGCAACGTCGCGCACGCCACCGCGCCTGCGGCTCCCGGCAAGCGCATCGCCCTGGTGATCGGCAACGCGGCCTATCCGCAGCCGTTGCTGAATCCCGTGAACGATGCGCGCGCCATGGCCGAGCGCCTGCGCCGCCTGGGCTTTGAAGTGCTGTTGCGCACGGACATCAATGCGCAACAGCTGCAAAAGGCGTCGGCCGAGTTTTCCACGCAGGCGCGCGGCGCCGATATCGCCCTCGTGTTTTACGCGGGCCACGGCGCACAGGCGGGCGAAACCAATTATGTGTTGCCGCTGGGCGCCAACATGAATGCGCTCAGTGCGGCGGCCATCGCCGCGCAGGGCGTGTCCGTCTCCAGCCTGGCGGGCGACCTGCAGCGCACGGGCGCGCGCGGCGCTGTGCTGATCCTCGACGCTTGCCGCCAGGAATATACGCGCGGCGGCGCCGTGATGGTCCCTGGCGGCGGCAATGCGGCCAGCCACGGCTTTGCCGACACGCAAGCGCCACGCGGCGTGGTGATCGCCTATTCTGCCGGTCCCGGCGCCCTGGCGCGCGATTTCTGGTCGCCCGATTCGCGCAACAGCCCGTATACCAGCGCCCTGCTCGACGCGCTCGACGCCCCGGGTCTGCCGATGAGCGACGTGTTCTCGCAAGTGGCGGCCAGGGTCGCCACCATGACGCACGACGTGCAAAAACCGCGCGTGTCATTTGGCGAAACGTCGGCGCGCCTGGTGCTGAACATGGGCAGCGGCAAAGGCGTCAGCCAGCCTCCAGCCAGCGTGCTGGCCGGCGCGCAAGGACAGGGCGGCATGCGCGCACCGGTCCCGGCGCCTGCCCCAGCGGTGGAAAAGCCGGCCGCACCGGGGGCCAAGGTGTGGCCAGGCAATGTGCTGCAAGACATCAACTATGAAATCCGCATGCAGATCGCGGCACGGCCGTTTCCCCGCCAGCAGCTGGAAAAGCGCGCGCGCGGCGGAGACTTGGTGGCGCTGACGGCCCTGGGCTATGGCATCGGCGGCGGCGACGCGGGCATCAAACAGCCGAAGGCGGGCATGCAATGGCTGGAAAAGGCGGCCGCCAAGGATTTTCCTATCGCCCAGACCTACCTGGCCGAATTGCTGATGGTCAAGGGCGATCCGGCGTCATTGAAACGGGCGGGCGTGCTGCTGGACGCCGCCTCGCAAGCCGGCTACAGCCCCGCCCATGCGTACAAATTCGACCTGGCGCGGCGCACGGGCGCGCCGCCGCAGGATGCGGCCCGCCATTTGCAGGACGCTTTCATGGGCTTGATGAAGGATTATCAGGGCGCCGCCAAGGACGTATTACAGCCACCGAAAAAATAATTGCAAATAATTTTGGATTTCCCTGAACTGCCCCCGTTATCCGTGGGTACATGCAATACAGCATGACAGTGACCAGGGAAATCTTATGCACACATCCAGCCCGGCAGCAACCATTACCACCGGCCAACGGGGCCGCATCCTCGCCTACCAAGCAAGCGGACAAGGTTCCGTCAGCGTGGCCGGCATCCAGCATGCCTTCGACGTGGCCACCCACTGGCGCTCGGACGTGGCGCCCGCCATCAACGCCGTCGTCGACGTGCGCTTCGACGACGCCGGCGGCCTCGCCACCGTCACGGCCATTCCCGCCCAGCAGCTGGCGCAGGAAGACATGGCCGGCGCCGCCAAGCTGGCGCGCGACAAGGGGCAGCAACTGTGGGGCCGGGCCGTCTCGGCGCTCGGCGTCAAGGTGCTGGGGGCTCTTGGCGTGCTGATCGCCGGCGCCTTCATCTTCAACACCATCGGCATCCGTTTGTTCACCTCCGTCTCGCGCACCTATTGGCAGCTGCTGGGCCTGTCCGCCGACAGCCTGGAAAGTTTTGCCCGCGATGGCGGCAGCGGTTTTACCTCGGCCCAATTCTTCTTCCTGCTGGCCATTACCGCCTGCTGCGCCACCATGGCCAGCAACCACCCGAAAGCGGCGCTGGGCAAGTGCGCGCCGCTGCTGTTCATCGTCCTCCACAGCAGCTTGCTGTTCATCAAGATCAAGAGCGCCGTCAGCGACGCGGGCAACGCCATGGGCGGCATCATGGGCAGCCGCGCGGCCCGCATGGCCGAGCAGATGGCCAGCGAAATGCTGGGCCAAGTGTGGCAGGGACTCTCGTTCGGCATCGGCTTTTACCTGGTGCTGGCGGCCAGCATTGTCCTGGCCGCTTATGGCGTCGGCGAATACAAACGTAAAACCATCGGCTAAGTCACCTCACACATTCACTAAAGGAAATATCATGAACCGTACCCTGCCCGCCCTGCTCGCCATCGCCGTGATCCTGTCCGCCTGCGGCAAGACCGACACCGCCACACCGGCCGCCTCCGCCCCCGTCGCCGCGAATGTCGCCGACATGGCTGCCAAAGCCCAGGTAAAAGCGGCGGCCGCCAGCCTGCCGCAAGCGGACCCGGCCACGCCAAACGCCAGCTATATCGACATCACCAGCGGCAACCAGCTGATGTACAGCTACATCGCCCTGTCCGGCGTGCCGCCCGACTACGCGGCCGTGGCGCAGCGCATCTCGCGCGAATATGCGGGCAGCAACGACGCCTTCCGCAAGCAGGAAGTGCTCGACGCGCTGAAACCGCAGATCGACGCCAAGGTCAATGAAGCGAAAACGAAACGCTACCTGCGCTATCAGATCAACGGCCAGGGCGCGCTGTCGCCGTACGCCATGGACAAGGCCGCCTTCCCCGCCAAGTTCGCCGACGCGGGCACGTATTACTACATGTACGACAACGGCGACTACAAGCTGGCATTTACCAACGGCGACGGCTACGCGCTGCTGAAGGTGGACCAGGAGGCGGCGCGCAAGATCGAGGCGGCCCGCAGCGGCTACAAGGACTTCGCCATCATCGTGTATGCCTACGCCCAGGAAGCGGACATGGCCAGCAACCAGGTCAAGGCGCAGATCGTCAAGGTGGCGATCAAGCTGAACGGACAGGAAATTCCTGTCAGCCAGGCGCTGTAGAACGAGCTCGGTTACACTGTTCGCCACATTGCATCGGGATAGCGACATGGGCGAACAGACACTGGCGGAACAACAGCTGGCCAAGGGCCGGCAACTGCAGCAGCAAGGCAAGCTGATCGAAGCGATCAACGCCTACCAGGCCGCGTATCAACAAGACCCGGCCCTGGCCGAAGCGCAGCATTTCCAGGGCCTGGCGATGCTGGAACTGGGCCAGGGTGCCTTCGGCCTGGGCCTGTTGAAACTGTCGCTCAGGCAGCAGCCGGAGAACCCTCTGTTCCACTACAACCTCGGCAACGTGCTGCGCGGCACGGACAGCGAGGCGGCGCTGGCCAGCTACGCCATGGCGGCGCGGCTGGCGCCGCACGAACACGATTTCGCCATCAGCCATGCCGAATTGCTGATGGGGAAACAGCGGCTGATGGAGACCATCGCGGAACTGGAACGGGCCCACGCCCTGCGCCCCCAGCGCTGGCAAACCCTGCAAGGCCTGGCCGAGCTGTATTACCGCACGGGACAGCAGGAACTGGCCTTGGCCCGCTATGCGCAAGCCCTGGCGCTGCATCCGGCGCTGGCGCAAACGTGCTGCATTGGCTTTGCCAGTCCGCAAGCGGAACAGGCAGAAACATTGACGCCGCTCAATGTCGCAGATGACATACACGATTTTTTCCGTGAAACCGACCTGCACATCCTCGACGATTTCCTGCCCGATCCGGCCGCCTGGCGCGCCCAGGCGCTCAATTTACCGTTCGAGCAGCAGCGCTATGCGGGACAGAATTATCCGGGCAGCCAGACGGCGGGCCAGCCCAGCCAAGCCATCATGGAGCGCATCGCCACGGCGCTGGGCCGCCCCATCCGTTTCATCTCGCCCGACAATGGCTCGTATCGCCTCAGCTATGCGGACGCGATGGCGCGCACGGATATCCACGTGGACAACGAGACGGGCAACAATTTCAATTTCTATGCGGGCGTGCTGTATCTGAACCCGCCCGAACAGTGCCAGGGCGGCACCACGTTCTGGCGCCACCAGCCCAGCGGCTGGTACCGGCGACTGCCCGAGGCGGACGTCAAGGCGGGCGGCTACGCCAGCTTCAAGGATTTCCAGAAACGCTGGCTGCCGAACAGTAAAGTACAGAAATTCAACGACTTACAGGAACAGCGCGACAGTTGGCAAGCCCTGCTGGAAGTGCCGATGCGCCACAACCGGTTGATCGTCTACAAGGGCCACTACTTTCACTCGATCAGCAATGTGTTTGGCGACACGCCGGAAAATGGACGATTGGTGCAGCTGTTTTTCTTTGAGGTGCCGGATTAGGCGTAACGGGCAATTGTCGGATTACGCCCTGCGGGCTAATCCGACCTACCAGTCACCGGACCATGCGTAGGTCGGATTAGCGGAACGCGTAATCCGACACAACCACCGCCTCGGGTCAATACATGTCGGCGGCCGTCGCCCGTACCGCTTTCAACAGCATATCCGCCCCCGGAGACAGCAAATGATCCTGCTGGCGGATGATGCCGAAGGCATCCATCTTGCACGGCAGTTCGATGGGCAGAATGCTCAGCACGTTCAGCGACTCATAGTAATGGGCGACTTCCGTCGGCATCACGTGCAGCGAGTCCGTCTGCTGCAGCAATGACGTGATCAGCAGCAAGGCCGTGGTGTCGACCACGTCGACGGGCGGCTCCAGGCTGGCGCGGCGGAACATCATGTCGAAACGGTGGCGCAGGATGCTGCCTTGCGGCGGCAATATCCACGGCTGGGCCGCCAGGTCCTTCAATTGCAGATTCTTGCGCGACAGCAGCGGGTGGCCATTGCGCGCCACGGCGCTGGCCGGCTCTTCCGTCAATTCTTCATAGATGAGGCCGGCGCTGCTTTCCTTTTCCAGGATGCGCCCGATCATGAAATCCAGGGTACCGTGCTGCAGCATGTCCATCAGGGTGTTGCTGTGTTCCAAATGCACGCCGATGCGCATCAGCGGCGCCTGCTGCTTGATGCGGGCAATCGCGCGCGGCAGCAAGGCCATGGCCGGCGTCATGATGACGCCCACTTCCACCTGGCCCGTCAGGCCTGATTTCAGGGCGACGATGTCGTCATGCGCCAAGGATAGACTCGTCAGAGCCATGCGCGCGTGGCGTATCATCGTTTCGCCGTAGATGGTCGGCTCCATGCCGCGCGGCAAGCGGTCGAACAGGCGCACGTCCAGCATCTCTTCCAGGTCCTTGATTTGCTTGGACGCGGCCGGCTGCGTCATGTGCAATTCTTCCGCCGCACGGTGGATGTTGCGCTGCTCGTCAAGGGCGATCAGCAGCAGCAATTGCCGCGTCTTCAGGCGGGCTCGCAAGAACCAGTTGGGGTTAAGGGTATCCATGAATAAATCATATCATGATCGATATCAGTTTCTCACTGAGATCGATCTTATTGATATCGGTGTGTCTCCTTTTTGTGCGTGGTCAACGAGCGGTCACGATGCCTTGCAGGCGGCGCTCGGGTTGGCGGCCGGGCCAGCCGTTTGCTGGATGAATTCGATCGTGCCGTCCGGCTTGTATTTCAGCTCTTCCACAGCCACGGAACGCCGGTATTCTCCACCGCCGGGCAACTTGTCGTTGTGATAGAAAATGTAGGACTTGCCGTTGAACTCGATGATGGCCTGGTGGATGGTTTTCACGACGGCATTCTTGTCCATGATGGTGCCGCGGAAATGCCACGGCCCCGTGGGCGTCGGGCCCGTCGAATACGCTGTTTCCTCGGGGAAGTTGCGCGAGTACGACAGGTAATACGTGCCTGCATGCTTGTGCACATACGCCGCTTCCGTGAACGCATCCATGCCGAAGGTCAGAATCGGGCCGTCCAGCTCCGTCATGTTGGCTTTCAGCTTGGCGTACTTCAAGACCGTGTTGCCCCAGTAAAGATAGGCCTGGCCATCCGTATCGATGAAGACGGCCGGGTCGATGTCGTCCCACGGGATCGCCGTCTGCTTCGTCATGTCATTCGTGATCAGGGCGCTGCCGCGCGCGTCGACGAACGGTCCCGTCGGGCTGTCGGACACGGCCACGCCGATGGCCTTGCCGGGAATGGTCTTGTGGTCGACGGTGGAGTAGAAATAATATTTTCCGTCGCGCTTGACGATGTCGCCGGCCCAGGCATCCTTGCCGGCCCAGGCAAAAGTGGAAAAGCGCACGGGCGAGCCGTGGTCCGTCCAGTTGGCCATGTCGCACGAGGAATACACGCGCCATTCATGCATGCGGTAATCCGTGTCAGTGGCGCTCGCCTCATCGTGGCCGACGTACAGATACACCCTGCCATTGTCGACCAGCGCGGCCGGGTCGCCCGTGTAGATGTTTTTCACGATGGGGTTGGCCGCCTGCGCGCCGCATGCCGCGCAGGCGAGCGCCAGCGCCATGCCGATGGTGGCACGTGTGTGTTGCTTGAACATCAGATTAACTCCCCTTGGTATTTTTCTGGCCCATGGCCATCAGTCTTTGCACGACGCAAAAGACGAACAGCAGGCCGCCGATGACGATCTTGGTCCACCACGAACTGAGCGTGCCGTCGAAGGCGATCAGGGTCTGGATGGTGCCCAGCACCAGCACGCCGGACAGCGCGCCCGCCACGTAGCCGTAGCCGCCGCTGAGCAGGGTGCCGCCGATGACGACGGCGGCAATCGCGTCCAGTTCCGTGCCTTGCGCATGCAAGCCATAGCCGGACAGCATGTAGAACGAAAACAGCACGCCGCCGAGCGAAGCGCAAAAGCCGCTGAAGGCGTAGATCAGCACCTTGGTGCGGCCCACGGGCAAGCCCATCATCAGAGCCGACTGCTCGTTGCCGCCGATCGCATACACGGCGCGGCCGAACGGCGTGGCGTGCGCCAGCCAGATGGCCAGCAGTAACGTCAGCACGGCGATGACGACGCCGGGCGACACAAAACCGCCGAGGAAGCCCAATTGCGTCTGCGACATGGCGACGAACAGCGGATCGGCTATGGTGATGGAATTGATGCTGATCAAGTAGCACAAACCGCGCGCCAGAAACATGCCGGCCAGGGTGACGATGAAGGGCTGCAATTTGAAGTAATGGATCAGCGCACCCATGCCGGCGCCAAACACGGTGCCCAGCGCCAGCACGGTGACGATTACCAGGAGCGGCGGCCAGTGCGCCACGTTCAGCAGCCAGGCAGCGATCATGGTCGACAGGGCCAGCACGGAACCGACGGACAGGTCGATGCCGCCGGAAACGATGACGAAGGTCATGCCGACGGCGATCACCAGCAAAAAGGCGTTATCGATCAACAGGTTAAAGATCACTTGCGTCGACAGCAAGCCCGGATAGGCGGCGCCGCCCAGGCCCAGCATCACCACCAGCAGCAGGACCGTGACGAGCGAGGTGAAATACGGGGTGTGCAGCAAGCCCTTCATGCTTTTCTCCGATGCAGCAATTGCTTGAATTCCGACGATTGCGACAGGCAGACGAGGAACACGACGACCGACTTGACGACCATGTTCACTTCGGGCGGCACGCCAAGCGAATAAATGGTGTACGTCAGGGTCTGGATGATGAGCGCGCCTATCATGCTGCCGATCAAGCTGAACTTGCCGCCCGCCAGCGAGGTGCCGCCCAGGGTGACGGCCAGGATGGCGTCGAGTTCCAGCATCAGGCCCGCATTATTCGCGTCGGCGCTCTTGATGTTCGAGCTGATCATCAAGCCCGACAAGCCCGCGCAGGCGGCGCAAAACACGTAGACAAAGAAAATCAATGTCGCCGTCCGGATGCCGGCCAGACGCGCGGCGACGGGGTTGATGCCGACGGCCTGGATGAACAGGCCCAAAGCGGTTTTCCGCATCAGCACGGCGGTGATGATAAACACGGCCGCGACGAGGAACAGGGAAAAGGGCAAGCCGAACAGGTAGCCGCTGCCGATGAAAAAGAACGGTTGATAGTAGACGGTGACGATCTGGCCATCCGTCAGCAATTGCGCCAGGCCACGCCCGGCCACCATCAGGATCAGGGTCGCGACGATGGGCTGCAAGCCCAGGCCCGCCACCAGCACGCCATTCCAGGCGCCGCACAGCAGGGCCGCGCCCAGGGCCGCCGCCAGGGCCCAGCCCATGGGGATATTGCTCACGTAGGTCGGCACGCCGTTGTCCATCACCATGGTGCCGCCGATCAGCATGGCGGCCACGGTGCCGGACAGGGCCACGACGGCGCCCACGGAAATGTCGATGCCGCGCGTGGCGATGACGAGGGTCATGCCCAGAGCCGCCAGCATCAGCGGCGCTGCGCGGTTGACGATGTCGATCACGCTGCCGTACAGGTGACCATCGCGGATTTCCAGATGGAAAAAGCGGGGGATGGCAAAGAAATCGACCAGCAGCAGCAAGCACAGCGCGGCCAGGGGCCGGCTCAGGGGGTGGTGTAAAACGGTATGCACAATGGAAGAATCCGTGGTGGCAGCCGCCCGGGCCGCAGGGGCGGCGGGCGACGATGTGGTCATGCTCATGCTGTCTCTCCGGCAATCACTTGCAGCACGGAACTGTCATCGAGTTCGCCGCGCGCATAGTCGCCGCACGCCTTGCGGTCGCGCATGACCACAATACGGTCGCTGCAGCGCAGCACTTCGGGCAGTTCGGACGAGATGAACAGAATCGCCATGCCCTTGCGGCACAGCTTGCTGACATAGCTCATGATTTCCTGCTTGGCGCGCACGTCAATGCCGCGCGTCGGTTCGTCGAGAATCAGCATGGCGGGCGAGGTCACCAGCCAGCGCGCCAGCAAGGCTTTTTGCTGATTGCCGCCCGACAGGCTGCCGATCGGCGTCTCGATGCTGGCCGTCTTGATGCCGAGCGCCTTCACATATTCGTCGGCCAGCGCCTGCTGGCGTTTGAACGGGATGGCGCGCAGCAAGCCCGTACGGGCTTGCAAGGCCAGGATGATGTTTTCGCGCACGGACAGCGACAAAATCGCGCCCTCGTGCTTGCGGTCTTCCGAGCAGAAACCGATATCGCGGGCAATCGCGTCGCGCGGCACATTGAAGTGGCGCGGCTGGCCCTGCATGGTGATCGTGCCCGAGTCGGCCTTGTCGGCGCCGAACAGCAAGCGCGCCAGTTCCGTACGGCCAGAACCGAGCAAGCCGGCCAGGCCCAGCAATTCACCCTGGCGGATGTGGAAATCCATGGGCAGCAAGGCGCCCTTGCGGCCCAGTCCTGTTGCTTCCAGCACAGTCGGGCCGAAGCTGGCGGCGCCCGCTTCTTGCGCCAGATCCAGTTCTTGCGCCTGCGTATCGGCCGCCACGCCGATCATCTTGTTCACCAGCGCCAGGCGCGACAGTTCGCTGCACGCATACTCTCCTTCGCGCTCGCCATTGCGCATGACCGTGATGCGGTCGGAAATAGCGTAGGTCTGGTCGAGAAAGTGGGTCACGAACAGGATCGCCATGCCCTGCTCGCGCAGACGGCGCAGCACGGAAAACAGCAGATGGACTTCCGCCTCGTCCAGGCTGGACGTGGGTTCGTCGAGGATCAGCACGCGGGCCGAAATATTCAGCGCGCGCGAAATGGCCACCATTTGCTGGATGGCCAAGGGAAAGCTGGACAGTTGCGCCGTGACATCGATATCGATCTGCAATTGCTGCAGCAAGGCACGCGCCTGTTGCTGCATGGAACGCCAATCGATAGCCCCAAAGCGGCGCGGATAGCGGCCGATAAAGATGTTTTCCGCCACCGACAGGTTCGGACACAGATTGACTTCCTGGTACACGGTGCTGATGCCGAGCGCCTGCGCATCCGAGGTGGACGCGGGGGCGATGTGCTTGCCGTCGAGTAAAATCTGGCCGCTGTCGGGCGTGTAGACGCCCGTCAGCACCTTGATCAGGGTCGACTTTCCGGCGCCGTTTTGCCCCATCAAAGTGTGCACTTCACCCGGATACAGGCGCAGGGCAACGTCGCTGAGGGCTTTGACGCCGGGAAAGGACTTGCTGATGCCGCGCAACTCCAGCAAGGGAGCTGGCGCGGCAGAGTGATGCGCTTGCGTCTTCATCATGCGGCAAGCTTAGTACTTACGGTTCGGGAATTCCTTGGCGGCCACCTCGGCAGGGAACACGCCTTCCACCGTTGTGATGCGCGCCGGCACGGGTTTACCGGCCACCACATCGCGGGCGATGGACATCAGTTGCGGGCCCAGCAGCGGGCTGCATTCGACGGTGACGTTCAGCTTGCCGGCGATCATGGCCTCGAACGCGCCTTTGACGCCATCGATCGAGATGATGATGATGTCCTTGCCCGGCTTCATGCCCGCTTCTTCGATGGCCTGGATGGCGCCGATGGCCATGTCGTCATTGTGCGCGTAGAGCACGTTGATCTTCTTGCCTTCGGCCTTCAGGAACGCTTCCATCACTTCCTTGCCCTTGGCGCGCGTAAAGTCGCCCGTTTGCGAACGGATGATCTTCAGCTTGGGATTCTTGCCGATGACTTCCTGGAAGCCTTCCTTGCGGTCGATGGCCGGCGCGGAACCGACCGTGCCTTGCAGTTCGACAATGTTCAGTTGCGCGTCCGGGGTTTTCTTGGCGTGCTCGAGCAGCCATTGACCGGCGCGGCGGCCCTCTTCCACGAAGTCGGAACCGATGAAGGTCACGTACAGCGATTTGTCGGCCACGTTGACGGCGCGGTCCGTCAGGATGACGGGAATCTTGGCGGCCTTGGCTTCGCGCAAGACGGTATCCCAGCCCGATTCCACGACCGGGGAGAAGGCGATCACGTCGACCTTTTGCGCGATGAACGAGCGCAGGGCCTTGACCTGGTTTTCCTGTTTTTGCTGCGCATCGGCAAATTTCAGGGTGACGCCATCCTTCTTGGCCGCCTCCTTGATGGAGACGGTATTGGCGGTGCGCCATTCGCTCTCGGCGCCCACCTGCGAAAATCCCATGACGAGGGGCTTGGCGGCAAACGCGGACGAGGTAGCGAAGGTGGTGGCGGAAGCGGCCAGCAGCATGGCGCTGGCGAGGAGTGTGCGGCGTGTCAATTTCATTCTTGTCTCCAGTTTTTTTTGGAATACCATCACAGCCGGATGCCGGATGGGCGGTTTTTTATGAACCCATGGTAGGAGAAAGCAACATAGCCATCCAATCAATTCTTTTTCGCTTGCGATACCGATTTGCATATCACCTGCCGCCCATCCCCTGCTCCGCTTACCGTTTGGCGACCGGCAATTCGCGGCTCTGGTAGCGGTTCAAGTCGCGCGGGTCCACCTGCGGCCAGCCCTCCTTGTCCCACGTCATGGGCAATATCTTGAGCTTCTGCAAATAGTTGTCCGCCGTTTCGTACGCGTGCAGCACCAGGTAATCCTTGCCGTCAAACGTGTAGGCGCTGTTGTGGCCCAGTCCCTGCCAGTCCTTGTCGCCTTTCAATACCACCGTGCCGCCGCCCTGCGCCATGTCGCGGCCATCCTTGTCCAGATACGGCCCCGTCACGCTCTTGGCACGGCCCACGGCCAGGTGATACGTGCTTTTTTCCTTCTGGCAGCACAAACCCCAGGAGACGAAGAGGAAGTAATCGTTGCCGCGCTGGAAGATGAACGGCGCCTCGATTTCCTCGGGCGCGGGCTTGAATTCGCCTGCCCGTGGCGGCAGCGGCGCGCGGCGCGCCAGCGAATGCCACTCTTGCGGTTCCGCAATGGTTTTCCAGTCCGCGTTGAGTTTCACCAGCTTGATGCCGTTCCAGAACGAGCCGAAGGCCATCCACGGCGTGCCCTTGGCATCGGTGACGATGTTCGAATCGATGGCGTTCCACTCGTCGCGCTCGGGCACCGATTGCAGCAGCATGCCCTGGTCGACCCAGCGGTAATCGGGCGAGCGGGGATTCAGGGTGGTGTTGACGGTTACGCCGATGCCGGACGTGTTCTTGCCGAAGCCGGACACCGAGTAGTACAGGTAATATTTGCCGTCATGGAACTGCACGTCGGGCGCCCAGATATGGTCGTCAAACGACGGTGCGGCCGTCTTGGCCCAGGTCGGCTGGCCCGCGAAGACGCGCCCTTCCGGCTGCCAGTCGCGCATATTCTTCGAGCTGTAGAAGGTGATGCCGGGACCCGTGCTGTACAAATAATACGTGTCGCCTTCCTTGGCCATCACGGGGTCGTGCACGCTGACCTGGGCCGCCTGGACGGGGCTGAACGCAAGCATGGCCGCCAAGGCCATCATTGTCGAAAATTGCATCGTGTTCTCCACATGGCCAGCCGGCCCGTCATGCGGGCCGGCTGGATACCTCAAAATCGGCAGGTTTATTCGACCGCCACCACCACCACCGCCTTGGCGGGCACCGACACGGTCAGCTTGCCGCCTTGCGCCTGGGCATTGAACGCCACCGGCTGCACGGCTTGCGGCTGCGCAAAGCTGTTGACGGCATCCATCTTGCCTGCGGTCAGCACGCGGCCCGTGACCTTGGCCGCCGGCTTGCCGGCCAGCGCCACGCTCACGTCGACGGCCTTGTGCGGATTCGTGTTGACCAGCGACAGATACACCTTGCCATCCCTGGCGCGCGCGGCCGAGGCGCTCACTTCAGGAATGCTGACCTTGCCCAGGCTGTACTTGCCGTTGCCTTGAATAGCGACCGGCAGCGAGGTGGCGTCCTGGAACGGCACGTACATTTCAAACGCGTGATACGTAGGCGTAAGGAAATATTTATCCTTGTCCGTGATGATCATGGCCTGCAGCACGTTGACCATTTGCGCGATATTCGTCATGCGCACCCTGTCCGCGTGGGCATGGAAGATATTGAAGTTCAAGGCGGCGACCAGCGCATCGCGCAAGCTGTTTTGCTGGAACAGGAAACCCGTGTTGGTGCCCGGCTCCACGTCGTACCAGGTGCCCCATTCATCGACGTACAGGCCCGTCTTTTTCGACGGGTCGTTCTTGTCGATGGCGGCGAGATTGTTCTTGATCAAGCTATCGATGCGCAGGGTGCGGCTCAGGGTGGAAATCCACTCGTTTTCGCCAAAGCCCGTGGCGGCGCCCTTCTTTTCCCACACACCGGTCGGCACCGTGTAGTAGTGGAAACTGATGGCATCCATCATGTTCGGCTTGATCTCGCGGCTCAGGGTGCTGGACCAGCTGGTGTCGTCGTCATTGCCGCCGCTGGCGATGAATTTCGGGCGCGCGCTTTCCGGCGTCTTCATGAAGGTGTGATAGTGCTTGTACAGGTCGGCGTAGTACTGCGGGCGCATGTTGCCGCCGCAACCCCACGCTTCATTGCCGATGCCAAAGTAATCGACCTTGTACGGCTGGGCGCGGCCATTCTTGCGGCGCAACTCGGCCAGGGTCGATTTGCTGTCCGAGGTCATGTATTCGAGCCATTCGGACATTTCCTGCGGCGTGCCGGAACCGAGGTTGCCGTTGATATAGGTCTGCGCGCCCAGCAACTCGGCCAGGTCGAAGAATTCATGCGTGCCGACGGCGTTCGACTCTTCCACGCCGCCCCAGTTGGTGTTGACCTTGGTCGGGCGCTGGGCGCGCGCGCCGATGCCATCCTTCCAGTGGTATTCATCGGCAAAGCAGCCGCCCGGCCAGCGCACCAGCGGCACGTGCAACTGTTTCAGCGCACCCAGCACGTCATTGCGCCAGCCCTTGGTGTTCGGAATGCTGGACTCCGGCCCCACCCACATGCCTTCGTAGATGCCGGTGCCCAGGTGTTCGGCGAACTGGCCATACACGTTCTTGTTGATCACGGGACCAGGCCTGGCCACGTCGATGGTGACGCTGACGGGCGCGGCAAAAGCGCTGCCGACGGCCATGGCCAGGCTGAGGGCTACGATGCTGGTATGGATGAATTTCATGCTGTCTCCTGTTTTTTAGTGAAAAGCAAGGGCCGGGATCAAGCCGGCATTGGATGTGGCGATGCCTCTCCGGCTACGGAGTGGGAGGCATACACGAATGGGGTAAGGCGGGAAGGCCCGCGGCCGACAAAACGTCCAGGGCTAGGCGCCTTGCCGAAGACAGTACGACAGTACGGCTAGGCAAGGCAACAACGCCCTGGACGTTTTGTCAGACCCAGCCGGCATCGACGATGAATTCCTGGGAGGAGCACATCGCGCCGTCGTCCGACGCAAGGAACAGCACCATGGCGGCGATGTCCTGCGGCATCAGTTTATTGGGCAGGCACTGGCTTTTCTTGATTTCCACTTCCGCCGCGTCGTCGACCCACAGCTCGATCTGGCGCTGCGTCATGACCCAGCCGGGCGTGACCGTGTTGACGCGGATATTGTGAGCGCCGTAATCGCGCGCCAGGCCCCGCGTGAGGCCCACGACGGCCGCCTTGGTGGTGGCATACACAGGGTAGCCGCCCGACTTCATGTGCCAGGAAATCGAGCTGACGTTGATGATGGAGCCGCCGCCCTTGCGCTTCATGCCCTCGAAGACGGCCTGGCAGGTGAAGAACATGGGACGTTGATTGATCGCAATGCGCTCGTTCCAGTATTCCAGGGTGACGTCCTGCGCCTGGTGGCGCTGGTCGTTGGCCGCGTTGTTGACGAGAATATCGAAGTCGCCCAGCTTCTGCGCCAGTTCCGCCATGACGACTTGCAAGGATGGAATATCCGTGATGTCGCAATAGCGGAACAGGGGCGCCGTCATGCCCGCTTCAGCCAGGCGGCGGCACAGGGCCTCGCTCGCTTCCACGGCGATGTCGACAAACGCCACCAGCGCGCCCTGGGCGGCAAACTCCGCCACCAGGGATTCGCCGATGCCGCTGCCGCCGCCCGTGATGAACACGCGCTTGCCCTGCAAGCTGCCATATTTCGCCAATTGCTTCATCTTGTCTCCACCTGTTTATTTTTATGTACACGTGCACCACAGCGTACCGCATTCGATATGCGGCTCGCCGTGTTGTTATTCCTTGCCCAACACGCCGTCCTTGCGGCGCCAGATACTGAGCGGATTATCATCGCGCAGCGACTCCGGCAGCAAGTCCTGCGGCAGGTTCTGGTAGGACACGGGGCGCAGGAAGCGGTTGATGGCCGCCGTGCCCACGGAGGTGCTGCGGCCGTCCGACGTGGCCGGGAACGGGCCGCCGTGCACCATGGCCGTCGACACTTCCACGCCCGTCGGGAAACCGTTGGACAGGATGCGGCCCACGCGGCGCTCCAGCACGGGCAGCAAACGGCGCGCGTCTTCCAGATCGCCCGCATCCATCTGCAAGGTGGCCGTCAGCTGGCCTTCCAGGCTTTCCGTGATCGCCAGCATTTGCTCCATGTCGCGGCACGCCACCAGCAGGGAGGCGGGACCGAACACTTCGTCGCGCAGATCGTGCCTGGCCAGGAAGGCCTCGCCCGAGGTCACGAACAGGGCGGCGGCGCCCTTGCCTTCGTCGCCCGTGTTTTGCACCAGCGGCGTCACGTCCGCGTGCTGCGCCAGCGCGGCCACGCCCTTGGCATAGCTGCTGGCGATGCCAGCCGTCAGCATGGTGGCGGCAGGGGCCGGCGCCAGCGCTTCGGCGGCGGCGGCGGCAAACGCCGTAAAGTCCGGACCTTCCAGGCCCAGCACGAGGCCGGGATTGGTGCAGAACTGGCCCACGCCCATCGTCAGCGAGGCGGCAAAACCGCTGGCGATCGCCGCGCCACGGGCAGCCAAGGCTTGCGGCAGCACGAACACGGGGTTGATGCTGCTCATTTCCGCATACACGGGGATCGGCTGCGGACGTTCCGCCGCCACCTTCATCAGGGCGATACCGCCCGAACGCGAACCCGTAAAGCCCACGGCCTGGATGGCCGGATGGGCGACCAGCGCCTGGCCGATACCGTTGCCCGTGCCCGTCAGCAAGGCGAACACGCCTGCCGGCAGCTTGCAGATGGCAATCGCTTTCACAATCGCGCGCGCCACCAGCTCGGATGTGCCCGGATGGGCCGAATGGGCTTTCAGGACGACAGGGCAACCGGCAGCCAGGGCCGAGGCCGTATCGCCGCCGGCCACGGAGAAGGCCAGCGGGAAGTTACTGGCCGCAAACACGGCGACGGGACCCAGGCCGATCATGCGCAAGCGCAAGTCAGGACGCGGCGGCACGCGGTCCGGCAGCGGGCTGTCGATACGCGCATCGGTCCACGAGCCTTCGCGCAGCAAGCCGGCGAACAGTTTTAATTGACCGACGGTGCGGCCGCGTTCGCCTTCCAGGCGCGCGCGCGGCAAGCCGCTTTCCGTCATGGCGCGCACGATCAAGTCATCGCCCAGTTCGCCGATTTGCGCGGCGATGGTGTCGAGGAAGTCGGCGCGCTGCGCATCGCTGGTGGCGCGGAACGGGTCGAACGCGGCTTGCGCCAGACGGCAGGCTTCGTCGATTTGCGCTACGTCAACCATGTGGAAGGCGGGCGCGATGTGTGCGCGCGCGGCCGGGTCCCACGCTTCGAAGGAGCCGCCATTGCCCTTGACGGCGACGCCGCCGATCAATGCATCACCGGTGATATTGAAACTCATAATGTGCTCACTTTCGCAAATTCGGTTGGGAAGACGTCGAGGCGGTTGCGCAAGGCAGGGCCAAAGGCCGGCGCTTCGATTTCAAAGGTTTCGCCCGGCGCCACGCTCACGCCATCGGCAAAGCTCAGGGTGGCCGTGCCGAAGAAGTGCACGTGCACGTCGCCAGGGCGCTTGAACAGCGGATACTTGAAGTGATGGTGCTCGAGGTTGGCGATCGTGTGCGACATATTGTCTTCGCCGCTGACGAACGCTTTTTCCCAGCGCACATTGCCGGCCGTATCGAGCACGCGCGAGGTGCCGGCGATATGCGCGGGCAATTCGCCCACCAGCAGGGCCGGGCCCACGCTGCAGACGCGCAGCTTCGAGTGGGCCAGGTACAGATAATTCTGGCGTTCCGTCACGTGATCCGAGAATTCATTGCCGATGGCGTAGCCGACCCGGTAGGGCTGGCCGTCATCGCCGATCACGTACAGGCCGGCAATTTCAGGCTCTTCGCCGCCATCGAGGGCAAAGTCCGGCATGCGCAGCGGCTGGCCGCTGGTGCGCACGATGGAGCCGTCGCCCTTGTAAAACCACTCGGGCTGGGCGCCGGCCGTGCCGTCGACGGGCTTGCCGCCTTCCACGCCCAGGCGAAACATTTTCATCGAGTCGCTCAAGGATTCGGCGTCGCCGCCGATCTTCTTGTGCATGGCGTCGCGCGCGCCGGCGCTGCCCAAATGGGTCAGGCCCGTGCCCGTCACGTAGCAGTGCGCCTCGTCCGCATGGTCGAGCGGCGCCAGCAGGCGGCCGCTGGCGGCCACGTCCGCATACGCATGCGTGGCGTTGCCGACGCTGGCGTTCACGAGTTCCGCCAGGTTGACCTTCTTGCGGATGGCGTCTTGCGCCAGCGCATAGGTCGTGTTGTAGCCTTCGATGACGCGGATGACGTCGTCTTGCAGCAGGCCGACGAGGCGGCCGCCGTGTTCATTCGTAAATTGCAGCAACAGCATAATGGTCTCCGCTTAATGTGAGTGGCGCGGCACGGCGGAACCGCGATTGCCGACCAGGAAGTCGAAATCGCAGCCTTCGTCGGCCTGCAACACGTGTTCGATGTACAGCTGCTGGTAGCCGCTCTTCGGGCCGGGCGCGCTGCCCAGTTCGCGGGCCGCCAGGCGCTCAGCGATTTCCGCGTCGCTGATGTCGATGTTCAGGCTGCCGTTGTGGCAGTCGAGGGCGATCATGTCGCCGTCGCGCACGATGCCCAGCGGGCCGCCGGCCATCGCTTCCGGCGCCACGTGCAAGACGACAGTGCCGTAGGCCGTGCCGCTCATGCGCGCATCCGAAATGCGCACCATGTCGGTGATGCCTTGCGCCAGCAGTTTCGGCGGCAAGCCCATATTGCCCACTTCCGCCATGCCCGGATAACCTTTCGGGCCGCAATTTTTCATCACCAGCACGGAGTTCGCATCGACGTCGAGATCCGGATCGAGGATGCGCGATTTATAGTGCTCGAAATCCTCGAACACGACGGCCTTGCCCCGGTGCTGCATCAAATGCGGCGAGGCGGCCGATGGTTTCAGCACGGCGCCGCGTGGCGCCAGGTTGCCGCGCAGCACGCAGATGCCGCCATCGGCCAGCAACGGGTTGTCCAGGGTGCGCACCACTTCGTCGTTGTAGATCGGCGCTTCGACGCAGTTGTCCCAGATCGACTTGCCGTTGACGGTCAGCGCATTCTTGTGCGGCAGCAAATCGCCCTCGCCCAGGCGGCGTATCACGGCCGGCAAGCCGCCCGCGTAGTAAAACTCTTCCATCAGGAAACGGCCCGACGGCAGCAAGTCGACGATGGTCGGCGTGCCGCGGCCCGTTTTCGTCCAGTCTTCCAGTTCCAAAGGCACGCCGATGCGTCCGGCAATGGCTTTCAGGTGGATCACGGCATTGGTCGAGCCGCCGATGGCCGCGTTGACCTTGATGGCGTTTTCAAACGCCTCGCGCGTCAGCACTTTCGACAGGCGCAGGTCTTCGTGCACCATTTCAACGATGCGGATGCCCGACATGTGCGCCAGCACGTAGCGGCGCGAATCGACGGCTGGGATGGCCGCGTTGTGCGGCAAGGACGTGCCCAGCGCTTCGGCCATGCTGGCCATCGTCGAGGCCGTGCCCATGGTGTTGCAGGTACCGGCCGAGCGCGACATGCCCGATTCGGCCGACATGAACTGGTGCAAGGTGATCGATCCCGCCTTCATCTGCTCGTGCAACTGCCACACGGCCGTGCCGGAACCGATGTCCTTGCCATTGAGTTTGCCGTTCAGCATGGGGCCGCCGCTGACGACGATGGTGGGAATGTCGACGCTGGCCGCGCCCATCAGCAATGCCGGCGTCGTCTTGTCGCAGCCGACCAGCAGCACGACGGCGTCCATCGGGTTGCCGCGGATCGATTCTTCCACGTCCATCGAGGCCAGGTTGCGCGTCAGCATGGCTGTCGGGCGCAGATTCGATTCGCCGTTCGAGAAGACGGGGAATTCCACGGGGAAACCGCCCGCTTCCAGGATGCCGCGCTTGACGTGTTCGGCCAGCTGGCGGAAATGCGCGTTGCAGGGCGTCAGTTCGGACCAGGTATTGCAAATGCCGATGATGGGCTTGCCGTGAAATTCGTGGTCAGGTATGCCCTGGTTTTTCATCCAGCTGCGGTACATGAAGCCGTTCTTGTCCTGCGAGCCGAACCACTCGGCCGAGCGCAGGGCTACCTTCTTTTTTGTCTCAGACATGCCATTCTCCTGGTTGTGCCATGCCGGATCTAATGTCGTCGGCCCGGGCAGCGATGTTGGAATACTAAAGAATCCTGCCATGCCTTTCCAATCAATTTTTAATGCGTTCCGATATCGAAAACGATATCAGCATGCGCCAATGAAAACGCCCTGCGGGCACGTGGCGGCAGGGCGTGGGCGATTTTGGCTGGGGCGCTTACTCGGCGGAAAAGCGGTACACGGTTTCCGTCCGGTATTCCTCGCCCGGGCGCAAGATAGTGTTCGGGAAATGCGCCTGGTTCGGCGCATCCGGGAAATGCTGGGTTTCCAGGCACAGCGCGCTGCGGTAGCTGATGGCGCGCAGCTTGCCGTACTGGTTGCTGTCGAGGAAATTGCCGGAATAAAACTGAATGCCCGGTTCCTGCGTGTACACCTGCATCACCCGGCCCGATTGCGGCTCGCGCACCATGGCGGCCAGGTTCAGCAACTGCCCCGGCTTTTGATTCAGCACAAAGTTATGGTCAAAGCCGCGGCCGATGCGCAGCTGCTCATGCGGCAGGTCGATGCTGTCGCCGATGACGGTAGGCTGGCGCAAGTCGAACGGCGTGCCGGCCACGTCCGCCAATTCGCCCGTGGGAATCGACCCCGCGTCGACGGGCAGGTAGCGGTCCGCGTTGACGGACAGCACATGGCCGAGGATAGTGCCCTGCCCCGCCAGATTGAAATAGCTGTGGTTAGTCAAGTTGATGGGCGTGGCCTGGTCCGTGACGGCGTGGTAGCGCAGGCTCAGCGCATTGTCGTTGTCCAGTGCATAGGTCAAGGTGACGTCGAGCTTGCCCGGGTAGCCATCTTCGCCGTCCGGGCTGCTGCGCGTGAACGTGATGCCCACCGCGTCATCGTTCGCGAACGGCGCGGCCTGCCACATGACCTGGTGAAAGCCCTGGTTGCCGCCATGCAAATGATTGGGCGGGTTATTCACGGCCAGCTGGTAATCCTTGCCGTCGAGACTGAAACGGCCCGCCGCGATGCGGTTGCCGTAACGGCCGATGACGGCGCCCAGGAAAGCGCTGTTGTGCAAATACGGTTCGAGGCGATCGAAACCGAGCACCACGTCGGCAAACGTGCCGTCGCGGTCAGGCACGTGGATTTCGCTGATGATGGCGCCAAAGTCGAGCACTTTCACCTGCATGCCCTGGCGGTTCGTCAGGGTAAAGGCCGTCACTTGTTGGCCATCGGGCAGGATGCCGAACGGCGCCTGCGTCACTGAAACAGAATCAACTGGGGTCATGGCGTCGGGTCCGGAACGTTACAGGGTCGATGAGCGGCCAAACACGGGCATGCCTTGCGCATCCCAGCGCAGCGGCTTGACAAAGGTGTGGCGATCCGGGTTCCACAACGGGTCGCCGACGATTTCCGTGTACGTGCGGGCATGGTACACCAGCAACACGCCATCGCCATCGGCGGCCGTGGTAAAGCTGTTGTGGCCGGGGCCATAGATGCCGTGCTCGTAGCAGGTGGCAAACACGGGATCAGGCGACTTGGTCCAGGAAAACGGGTCGAGCAAGTCGGCGGACTCGTCAGCCCACAGCAGACCCATCGCATAGTTTTCATCGGTGGCGCTGGCCGAGTAGCTGATGAATATCTTGCCATTGCGTTTCAGCACGGATGGTCCCTCGTTGACCCAGAAGCCACGGATTTCCCAGTCGAATTCCGGCTTGCTCAGCATGACGGGCGGGCCGGCCAACTGCCACGGCGTGGCCATCGGTGCGATGTACAGGTTCGAGTTGCCCTCGATCGCGACATCCTTCTGCGCCCACAGGTAGTACAGCACGCCGTCGTGTTCGAACGTGGTGGCGTCCAGGCAGAAGGTGTCGATGCCCGTGTCGATCTGTCCCATGAATTCCCACTCGCCTTCCAGCGGGTTGGCGTTCGTGTTACGGATCGCATACATGCGGTGCTGGAACAGTTTATGTTTGATTTCGCGGCTCGGCGCGGCGGCAAAATACACATACCAGGCGCCCTGGTTGAAGTGCAGCTCAGGTGCCCACACCAGTTCGCTGTACGGTCCCATGTCCGGCTTGTGCCACACGTCGATCGTTTGCGCGTCGGCCAGGCCGGCGATGCTGTCGGCGCGGCGCAGTTCGATGCGGTCGTACTGGGGTACGGAGGCCGTGAAGTAATAATAGCCGTCGCTGTGGCGGTAGATATGCGGGTCGGCGCGCTGTTCGATCAGCGGGGTCAATACGTCTGCCATGTTGCTTACTCCATTCAATTGTTCTTACGCAGAGACAAAACCGCGCTTGTGCATTTCCGACTTCACGCCGCTGTAGTACGTATCGCTGATGCGGTACTTGAACATCAGCAAGCCCATCAACAGGTGGAAGAAGCCGGGGATGATCGACAGCATCAGGGCGATGCCGTTCAGGGCGAATTGCGTTTGCTCATGGTTGGGCTGGTAGTCGAAATACGCGAGCAGCACGCCCACCAGGCCGCCCGCCACCGCCATGCCTGCCTTCTGGCAGACGGAAATGCCGCCAAACGCGAAGCCGGAGACGCGCTTGCCCGTCTTGACTTGACCGTAATCAATGGTTTCCGCGATGGCCGACCAGAACACGGGCGCATGCAAATCCACGACAAAGGAGAGCAGGAAATACAGGGCGAAGGCCAGCACGGTGTCGCTCGGTTTCACAAAGAAATAGATCGCCAGGCTGATCAGCGCGACGCCGATCTGCGTGTAGCGGAACAGCTTGACCTTGCAGTAGAACTTGGTGATCCAGGTCGAGGCGATCATGGCCAGGATGGCGGCCACCACGCCCGTCGTGAGGAAGGCGGCCACCGTTTCCGTGCTGCCGCCCAGATAGTATTTCGCGTAATAGATGGCAACGGAGCCGCGCACCACGTAGCCGATGGTGCCCGTGACGCACACGCCGCACAGCACCAGCCACTGGTCGTTCTGCAGCAGCACTTTCAACTGTTCCAGCAACGATTGCTTTTCCACCACGTGCACGACGCGCTCGGTGGTGGAGAAATAGCAGAACAGGAACAGGGCCACGCCCATGACGGCCATCACGGCCATGGCCGCCTGATAGCCGACGGCCGGGTTGCCGCCGCCCCAGCGCTGCGACAGGATAGGCACGACGATGGTCACCATGAAGGCGCCGATCTTGGCGAAGAACAGGCGGTAGCCGTTGGCCGACAGGCGGTCCTGGGGGTCGCTGGTCAGGCCGCTGATCAGGGAAATGTAGGGAATGCCCACGCCAGCCGTCATGATGGTCATCAAAATATACGTCGAATATGCCCAGATCAGCTTGGCGTCATACTGCCACTCGGGCGTGCTGAAGACGAAGAAGACGCTGACGCCGTACGGCACGGCCAGCCACAGCAGATACGGGCGGTAGCGGCCCGAGGCAAAGCTGTAGCGGTCGGTGATCTGGCCCATGACCAGGTCGGCGATGGCGCCGATGACTTTCACGGCCACGAACAGCAGGGCAAGATCCGTGGTTTTCAAGCCATAGATATCGGTATAGAAAAAGGTGATGATCAGCATCATCGACGAGATGACGACATTGAGCGCCATGTCGCCGGCGCCGAAGCCGACCTTTTCAACGGTGGATAATTTTTGCGTCTCCATGCTTTCCGTCCATTCTTTTGATGATGAATCGTGCGTGACTGCCCAACTGACAGGGGCGTTGCCGGCCGAAACCATGGCAACGCCCTTGATTTTTTACGATGTGATCAACTTACATTTTCCAGCGCAGTGATACGCCAACGGTCCGGTCATAGCGCCGCGTATCGCGCGCATACACGCCCGGCTCGTTCCAGTAATCCTTGAACTTGGTGTCGAGCAAGTTATTCCCATCGAGGGTCACGGTGAACTGCTCGTTGATCTTGTATGACAGCGAACCGTCGAGCTGAGCCGTGGCCGCCACTTTCAAGTCCAGGCCGGGGCCGCCCTGGTTGTAGCTGTCGATGAATTTCGAGCGCCAGTTGTAGGCCAGGCGGCCCGACCAGGCATCCTTTTCGTACAGCAGCACCAGGTTGTAGGCATAGCGCGACACGCCCGTGATGGCATGGCTGCCCGTCTCGTCGTCGGTGGTGCCGCTCATGTAGGTGCCGTTCGCTTGCAAGCCCAGGCCGCTCAGGATACTGGGCAAGCCGTCATAAAACTGCTGGTAGCCGATTTCCAGGCCTTGCAGCTTGCCGGCGGCCGTGTTGTACGGGCGGTCCACGTCGTAGGCCTTGCCGCCGATGGTTTCGCTGGCAATGCGTTGCTGGATATAGCCGTCGAACTTGTGGTGGAACACGGTGGCCGTGACGGAACCGGCCGGCGCGAAATACCATTCCAAGGCCGCATCGACATTGTCGCCCGTCACCGGTTTCAAGTTCGGATTGCCGCCCGCCCCCGTCGCCTTCACCGTTTCCGTCGAGTTGACGAGGGCCACGCCCGGGTTCAGCTGTGCAAAGCCGGGGCGGCTGATGGTGCGGCCGGCAGCGAAGCGGCCGACCAAGTCGGAGCGCAGCTTGATTTTCAGGGCCACGCTCGGCAGCACGTCGGTGCTGGCCGTGTCGCTGATGACGGGCGTGTAGACGCCATCCTGCGAACTGTTGCCTTGCAGGCTTTGCTCCGTGCGCACGACGCGCACGCCCACGGTGCCATCGACGGGGTAGGCACCCAGCTTGAAGGCGACCTTCGCCTTGGTATAGATCGAATACGTCTTTTCCGTATCCTTGAAGAATGAGCCCGGGTCCATGGCGCGCGCCGCGCTGCTGCCCGTGACGGCCTGGCGGATCGTACCCGTGTTATTGAGCAGGAAGCTGGCGCACGGCGTGTACCATTGCTTCAAGCCATAATCGGGGCCGCCGCCGGACATCGGTTCCGACAGGCAATTGAGGCCCGGAATCGAGGTCACGCTCTGGCGGCTGAACGGAAACGCGGCGCCGGACACGTCCGGTGCTTCCGCATTGCCCTCGAAACTCTTGATCGATTCGGCTTCGCGCTTGACGCCGCGCACGCCGACGCTGATTTCCTTGAAGATGCCGCCGGCGCTCGGCGTGTACGCCAGGTCGGCGCGCACATCGTTCGAGCTGCCCTGGTCCTTGCCGTAGCGGTCGAAAAAGCCCTTCAGATAGTAGTTCGACGGGTCTTGCAGATCGATGCCCGTGTAGTCGACGTGCAGGGTGCCGTTCTGGTTGGTATTGACGGTGGCGTTCGGCACGACGGTGATGGCGTCGAGAATCGGATTGCGCCAGGCATAAGTGCTTTTGGTGCTGGCCACTTCCGACGTGAAACGCCATTCCGGGTTGATATCCCACAAGCCGCCCACGGCAAACTGATGCGTCTTCGTCTGGTTCTTGTTCGCCTGCGTCGACATGATGGTGTTGACGTTGGTCGAGGTCAGGGTTTGCAGCTGGTTGCTGCCAGGAATCTTGGTCGCCGACACGGGCGTGCCCCACCACGGCAAGCCGACAAAGTAGTCGGACTCGGCGTCGAGAAGGAAGCGCGTGGCCATGCCTTCGGCATACAGTTCGACGTCGGCGTTCGGACGCCATTGCAGCACGGCATTGGCGGTCGTGCGGCGGCGGTCGCCCTTGATCGGCAACAAACCCACCTGGTCCGGCCCCGTCAAGCCCGGCGACAGGAAACTCTTATCCACGGGCGCGGTACTGAACGCGCGTTCCTCATGGTAACGATGCTGCTGCTGCGACAGACCCAGCAGCGCACCCACTTCGCCGATGCCCGTCTTCCAGCGGTTCGCCACCATGCCGCTGATGTTCGGGTCCGTGGCTTTCGATTTGTCGCTGTAGACGGCGCGCGTGTTGACGCTGGCCGTGAAATCCTTGAAGTCGAACGGGCGATTCGTGCGCACGTCGATGATGCCGGCCACGCCGCCTTCGACCTGGTCCGCGCCTTGCGACTTGTACACGTCGACGCGCTGCAGCATGGTGGCAGGAATGTCGGCCAGGTTGACGTAGCGGCCCGTCGTGGTGAACAGTTCGCGGCCGTTGAGCAAGGTCGTGACATCGCGCAAGCCACGGATCATGACGGCGCTCGCCTCGCCCGAATCGCGGCGGATCTGGATGCCGGAAATGCGCGCCAGGGTCTCGGCCACGTTATTGTCAGGAAATTTGCCGATGTCGTCGGCGACGATGGAATCGATGACCTGGTCCGAGCGCATCTTGATCTGCTGCGAGTTTTGCGCCGAGCGCCGCACGCCGCTGACGGTCACGACAGCCACTTCCGCGGCAGGCTCGGCACTGGCATCGGCCGCCACCGCATCCTGCGCCCAGACCGAAACCGTGCTCAGCAAGCCGATACCGGCCAATGCCGCGACGGCTGCCTTCAACATGAATGGACGAGGGAAAGTGGCCGCGAGCGGGCCGGTGGCGTTGCGCATCATGAATCTCCAGATATTGTATTGATATTTTTTGTGCTGCTTGCATGTCGTTCGCATGCTCGGCGTTTATCTTAGGGGCTGGGCGATAATCTCTCCAATCAATTTTTCCACTGTTTTGATATCAATTTTGATATCGGTGGTGGAGGGGCTTTGGAGGGTGTGAAGCGACAACGGCAGGGGCGTCGCGGACATTTGCATCAGCTTTTGCACAAAAACATGCGGCGCTGGCGTGCAGCATGAAAACGCGAACAGGACTAAGCTCAAGGCGTAACTAAGTTATCCTACTGGGACGAAGCAATGAACAGTGACGAATCTGCATTGAGTGGACAACTTGAGGCTGTTGCAACGGCATGCCTCATCGCGCTCATCGCAGGAATACTCCTCCCCAAGGCACTTTTCTTCAGTCTCGACCGCGCAATTCTTGTCTGGCTCGTTACACAAGTTGCCAGTGGTTTGGTGGTTGGAAACGTAACTCAGTCAACTCGAAAACTCATTGTTTCTTCAAGTTTTCCTGCGGCGGCGTTACCGATCGGATACTGCGGGTTTCTAGTGGTCAGATGGCTTGTTGACCTAGCAAAAAACTTGTCCGCAGGTTTCAAAGGTTTCAATATTCCCATTTTTGGTTTGTCTGGCGTTGGCTTCGGCCCGCCAGATTTGGTTTCTCTTACAATATTGACTGTTTTAGCCGTCGTAGGATTTTTGGCAAGTTTCGTGCTTATTCTTGTGAGTGCGTTCGCAAGTCGCTCAATTCAACGAGGGATTATAGGGTTTTACAGCTTCGGTCCCGACGGTCTACGACGCGTTCAGCGACTCTTATTGGGGCTAGTCGCAGTCATTGGTGGCCTCGTTCTGCTATGGGGCTCATTTGGTGTATAGCTCTATTTTCCACAGATGGGCCTCCGCGAGACAAACTCTGCTCGTGTGAGCCAGAGCTGATCCACATGGATCGGCTGACTCGTTCTTGCTTTTAGCAGCTTTATCAAAAGACCCCCGGTGGTCTCCTGAATGGAGGGCTTCAAAAAAAGGGGCTTAAGGTAGATTTCTGTCGTTGTTGTTGGAGCTTTGACAGCAGAGTGCGTTTTTCGTCAGTACAAGCTATCGCGACCTCCCGCCCGTAGGGTCGCTTTGCAATACACTAAGCAGCAGGGGTATTGATGGTCTTTACCCTTGACAGGGGGTATCGGCTGAGGGAGAGGTAGCACAAGGCAATCGCTCTCGCTAGAGTGAACAATCTGAGCATAGTGACGAGCTACAATCGCTGTCGGTTTGCATGAACGCGGTCTGCAAACTCTCAATTAACTCGTTGATCTGCTGAAGGAAACTTGGTGCGGCTGGCGGGGATCGAACCCACGACCCTTGGCTTCGGAGGCCCAAATTAGAACTAGCATCTATGGGCCTTAGCGAGATATTTCACCTTTATTGGCACAATTTTGGCACACTGTTGCCTCATTTCAATGCTGCCAACAAACACTATGCCCACCATCCGTAAAAAAGGCGAAGGCCAGTACCACGTACAAATTCGCAAGCGCGGCTACCCGACCCAGACCAAAACCTTCACCAAGGAAGCTGACGCCAGGCGCTGGGCAACCATCATCGAGTCCGAAATGGAACGCGGCGTGTTCGTATCTCGCACCGAAGCCGAAGCGACACTCGTCAAAGATGTGCTGCAACGATTTGCCACCGAAGTACTGCCGACCAAGCGCAGCGAACAGTCGGATAAATCTCGCATTAAAACATTGGTGGAAGCATTTGGAGATTACCGCCTGGCCAGCCTGAACTCAACTCAAGTTGCAAGGTTTCGTGACCAACGCTTGATGGTCGTCGGACCACAGTCAGTGATTCACGAAATCAACCTACTCAACCGTGTTCTTAAGACCGCCAGCATGGATTGGGGTATTGCCCTGCCTGGTGGATTACCAACCGCCCAGGTACGCAAACCGGTTAAGCCCCGAGGACGTGATCGTAGAGTGACGGAAGAGGAAATTACCAAAATTCTAAAAATCACAGGTTCGGATGAGTTGCGAACGATCGTGACATTAGCTGTCGAAACAGGCATGCGCAGGAGCGAGCTAGCTACAATGACTTGGGAGGAAGTTGACTTAGAAAAACAAACGGCACATCTACCCAAAACAAAGACGGATATACCTCGCACGGTTCCCTTGTCGAAAGCGGCCCTCAAGGCGCTTAAGGACTTCGGAGCAAAGAAGGAAGGAAGAGTGTTCACCCTAAAAGCTGAGTCTATGAGTCAAGCATTTGAACGAGCTTGCGAACCTCATAGGGCTAATATCTCCGGAGTTCGCTTTCATGACCTACGCCACGAAGCCACCAGTAGATTATTTGAAAAGGGTTTAAATGTGATGGAAGTAGCCGCTATAACCGGACACAAAACACTGGACATGCTTAAGCGCTATACACATTTACGCGCAGAAGATCTAGCAAAAAAACTAAATTGATACTTTAAAAATCAAAAAGGTAACTTATCTCGCATTATTTCTTCATTTATCCTTTTTAATTCCACATAAGATTTTTTTGCCAAATCTGCATAGCGAGTATCTAAATAAGCAGCCTCACCAAGCAAGCCAGAAAGTTTTCTAGCGAGAGCCAGCTTAGCAATTGAATTTTTCTCCAAATCAAAAGCGTTCTGAATTGCTCTCGCTTTAAAAAATCGGCTGTAAGGCACATGCAAAGAATTTCCATACACGACTACGCCAGTAACATGTTTACGCTGGTCACTACGGAAAATCTTTGTTTTTTCAACAGATAATGTATGTCCTGAACGATGAACAATATTAGACACTAATCTAGGTAACCCGATAGGAATAATGGGTCCTGAAAACGTTAAATCATCAATGTAGCAGGTAAATTTCAAATTATGAGAGTTTGCCAACTCATTTAAATCATCAAACATGGGCCGATTAGCATATAGCGAAAGCAATGGACTTAAAGGACTACCTGTTGGCAGACAACCTTCATGACAAGTCAATTTGGCTAATAAATCTGCGACATCAGGAGCACATAACATTTGCTCCGCCCAAAAATCGCGAACACGTGAACTAGAGGTTGAAGGATAAAATTTTCTAAGATCAAATGTTGCTACACGCGTTGCATCCTTATGTGTTTCAGCATTTGTCCTATATGAACGTCCCTTAACTGCGGCGTGACTATAATCAGGATAAATTATAGATTTCAACAGCTTTTGAATCCGCTCATGAATACTCCGCAGCGGCCTCTTTGGCTCCTGAACCCATCGTGATTTTTTTGTTTTCTTTGTGAACTCGCATACTTCTTCTGGCAAACAGAAAATCTTATAATTATCCGTAGCGGTTGAAAGCAATAGAATTCTTTCTAAAGATGTAGCAAGTATTTTTGCCAGTCTTTTTTTTGACCCAATCTTATAAAGTGCAGATTGGTTTATTGGATAGAACTTCTTTGGGGTTTTAGTGACTAATCTTAGCGGTGGATTTGTCATTTTTTTGCTCAACCCATTGCAATAGTGCAACAATTTTACGTGCAGTTCCAACACGAATTTTATCTGTAATCTTAGGAGATTCTAGATTCTCAGAAAAGAATATCAATGACGATATAGGTATATCAAATCTATCACTATATTTTTTTAAAAGATCCAATGTAGCGCTTTTCTTCCCAGACTCTATTTCCGACAAATACGAATTTGATACACCAATTTGCGAACATAGTTGAGTTTGAGAAAGATCATTATATACGCGGATTAAGCGAAGTGCTTCGCCTAGCATAATGTCCTCCTGGTAAATGCGAATGAATTAATAATTGCGGGGTAAGTCTTTACTCGAAGAATTTAAAAAGCTTGCTACCTACCTCGTAAAGTTTTTGGACTGCGTGCAACAGCAGTACAACAACTCTCACAACTTTGAGACAAGTGTTCAACAACACAAGCAATTTATTCTTCTTTTGAGACGGGCGCGCCTCAGTGGTTCTTTTACTGGACATAGTGTTACCTTTCATGGTCGCGACATATAGCGGAATTGCTATACATCTCTCGCTCGCAAACATGAATATCCAATACGGAGTGAACCGCGCTTTTCCCCCTGCACCTATCAACTGCTTCTGGCTCTCGCCAGAAGCAGACTTTCCCCCCAGTCCCGTGTCGTAGTCGTTCGTGTTGAAAGACCGCGGTTCGAGGTTATGGAAGTGTTAGAGGCAAGCCTCCACAGAGCCGAAGCTCTCAAAACAGCAAGATTTGATCTCCGTTACCACTAAGACAGAGAATACTCGACGATTCTCTATTTGTCAAATAATTTTCGCTATCAGCGAAAATAATTATGAGGATTGCGGTACCGTCAAGGCAGAGGCGGCCGGCATCGTCGCTGGCCGGGACGACCGGCCAAAACGCTCCTACATGCCACCGTGAGGCAAAAAGGGTTCCGCTTCGCTCCAGCCCTCGCGGGCCTCAAATCGCCCTTTTTTCGGTATGCCAGCACCAAGGCTGGCAAGCAATACCTTCCCTGCTTACTCTGGCGTCTTGGAACAGGCTGGAAGCTAAAATTGAACCGCTTCAGCCAGGATACTCTTGCGTTCACTTCCAAGCTGAGCAGCAAGTCTGGCGATATTTGTCCAAATTTGACTTGGCGAGATTGCGCACAAGGTAGCGGTTTCCTCGACAGCCATCACCATCATCGACAGCGGCGCCTCCTCCAAAAAATGGAGAATGTAGGATTCATGTCCAGCAGCCACCCATCCAGTTGCCAATGTCTTTTGCAGTTGATAGCTTGCCAGTTCGCCTCTGTAGCTGACACTGGCGTTTTTTGCTGCCATCCACAAGCCGTGCTTTTTGTTCCTCGCTCCCATCGACGGCATAGGAAAACGAAGGCCGACTATTGCCAATAAATTGACCAAACACACGAAACTTAGATCATCAATTGTGCCGTCCTCCAGCCTCAACAGCGTGTGATGTGGTAGCCCAGCGAACCTCGCCAAGCCTTGCTGCGTCAATCCAAGGGTAAGTCGGCGAGCACGGACTACCTTACCAATTTCGTAAAGACGCATATCAGAGTCACTTGTTGTTTGCATGAAACGAGTATGGAATATCTATCATATGTTAGATCCGACGTAATTGAAGGAATAACAGAATTTCAGAGTGAGTCGTGTCACGAGATTTTGATCCGAAGAGCGACGTCCAAAATGGGGGACGAGAGGCCGTTGAACTGTCTTTGTCTTCACGTAGCCCACCGATCACGACCACCTCTTCTTCAGCCAAGTTAACACTCGTAGAAACCTGACGTTTTGTTAACGTTGGTGAGTTGTTTACGCCTGTAGTTGTGACGACAAACGAAGAAACCTGCTGATCGACGCGTACGGCAATCGAAGCATCGCGAACTATAGGAGAGATGGAGAATAAAACGCCTGAGGAACGATAGTCAACAGACTGGACAGGAGCGCCGCCGGCGGTAGGATAAGTCACGGCGCCGAGCACAGGCACGTCCTGCCCCACAGTTAAAGACGCAGTCTCGCCGGACGAAACGCGCAACGATGGAGAGGAAAGCACTTTGAAGCGCGAATCGGTATCCAACGCCTGCATGATGGTCGAGACCGAACCCGCGCGGAGGCTGACATAGTTCCCGCCCTCCTGGGCCGCACCAAGCGAGAACCGGAAGCGCTCGCCCAAAACAGACGCGGCAAGCTGCAACGCAGAAGACTGCTGCGAACCGGTATTGACCTCATAAAGCGCTCCCGTCACGACAACCTGACCGGGGTCCACGTCGAGCTGAGCAAACAGCTTGCGGAGAGCCACTACCTCGCGCGGAGAACCGGCAAAGATCACCTCGTCAGACTTGCGGTTAGCCAGGTCAAGCAACGAACCCGAGGGCGCGGCTCCAGAAACAGACGACGGCGCGGCGCGGGTATTTCCCACCGGAGGCGAAGACGGCGCATCAATGTTCATGCTGCGCTGACTGGTAAACCGACCGCTGAACAACGACGACACCATTTCGATGAGTTGCGAGCCGTCGCGGAACCGCGGCCGATAGATGAACACCTCTTGCGACGGGTCTTCAACCGCAGAGGCCTTGACCTCGGCCGGCAAAGGACGCACGACATCGAGACGGCCGCGCGTGACATACTCGTAACCAAGGCCGCGCAGGAAGGACGCGAAAACAGCGCGGAATTCTCCGTCGCCGGTATGCCAGCGGAACGACACCGGTCGGCGATCCTGAAGCACGGCAGGATCGACCGTGTAAGGAACGGCCGGGAACGCCTGGACATATACGACGCGCACAAGGTCGGCCAGCGGGATCGAGTCGAAATCGAAGGATGCGCCAGGAAGCGGAGCGGCGGCAACACGACCGCTCAAGACGATCAGAAAAACGAGCAGAGATAATAGCTTTCTCACTTTTTACCCTCAGCAGCGGAACCGGCAGGAGCACCGGAAAAACGGGTAACGACGTGACCATCGACAGCGCCAGATTGGGCGAAGCCAATGCCAGCGAAGCCAGCATCAGGCTCAAGCCGGACGCCGGCTGGGCCGACCAGCACGACATACGAAGAACCACCGGAAGCAATACTTCCAGCAATGCGAAATTCGGTCGAATAATTAGTCGACGGCGCGGTCGGCTTGACGGCGCCAGGCGCACCAGGTGCGGCAGGCAATGAGGCAACGGACGCGGCAGCCGCGACCGGCTTTTCTGCTTCGGGATGCACTTTGCCCCACCACCAAGAGCCAAGACGCCATAAAATGAACAGGCCGATAAGGACGAAGGCGATGATCTTGATGCGCATGCGGCCGTCAGCAAAAATGTTCATGCGAGAATCCGAATTCAACTCCTTGCCCTGTCTAGTCCCAGCATAGCTCTTGTACAGCGGGAAAATCTCGGAGTCGTAGGTCTTGGTCCAGTCCTTGACGATGTGCTTGGCGTGCTGCTTCCAGCCTTCCCACATGGTGATGGTGTAGACGTTGTCCAGACCGATCCCCTTGGCCTTGTGGGTCTTGAAATTATTGCCCACCACAGCCTTGATGGCCCGATGCAAATCGCCTATGTCCTGCGTCATGATGACTAGGTCACAGGACACGCCTGTATCTGGGTGAATGTAGTGCCGATGCTCGCGGAAGAACACCAAATGCTGACGATGAATCTTCTCGTCCTTACCCCAGATCTTGTAGGCCTCGTCGATCGCGACTAGATCACCAGGGCGCACGATCGAGGTAACATCGCCACCCTCCGAAGCAGCCTTATCGGGGAAAAAATCAAGAGAGCCGACCTGTTCATCGGTGACATCGACAACGCACCCGAGCTGATCAAACTCGAGGCGATACTTGGCCGCGCAGTAGTCGCGAATCGCGTCGTTATTCAAACCTGCGATGTTCGAAACGACCCGACGACCGGCAACGATTGCAGGGACTACCACGGAGGAAACGACCTCGTAGGATTTACCGGTTCCCATCAACCCGCTATAGCAGTTAATCGCCACAGGTCAGCCCTCCTTCTTGCGGGCCACTTGAACAGACCGATACCAACCACGAGCGTACGTAAAAGCCAATACGACGAAGACCACAGACAGAACGCCAAGCCCGAACACGCAATCGAGTAGGCGCACAAAACCACTCACGAACTCGGCCTTATCAGCAACATCTAATTTAGCGGCTAAGCGATAGGCATCTGGAACAAAAGCCGGAATGAGAATATCAACGATCATGACCTACCCAAAAAATGGAATACGACGAATAGCGAACCGGAGAATATAGGCCGAAATCACTCCAGGAAAAAACTGCGTCCAAAGCGTGAGGTCCGCGAAGTACCACATAGCCGGAGTCCAGGCCGCAAGCGCCAAGTTCAGGTCTGCGGGACCGGGTAGCTTCGACACCAGGTAGCCACAGACACCAGCGACAACCAGATACATAACCGTAAAGAGCAAAAACTTGACCAGGACAGTTCGGACCAAGAACGCAACGACCGTTGACAGCAAAGCGCCCATATCAAGCCCCCATTATGATAAAGATGATAAGAATGGCCCACGCGACGGCGAACGCCGCTTGCATGGCTACTCTGACGTTATTAGCTTCGAGGAAGTCACACATTTGCGTGAAATGCAGTGTGTGACCGTTCAGGACGCCTTGAGGTAACGAAAACGAAGGGGTTGGACACACTGACTGATGCGAAGGAAACGAAAACGACGACCAAGACGGGAAAAGGTTGAACAACGGGTCTAAAATGCTCTCAATAGAAGGGGTAGCTTCCAGAACTGGCGGCGTGAACACACCCCAATCGATTGGCTTGGATTCCGGCGCAGTGCCGTCGCTAGGGTTAGCGCCGGAACCGGGCTGCGTAACCCCGCCTGGAATAACGGGAGTCCAGGGAGTCGACGCAGGCTGACCTACAGGAACAGTTACCGGAGAAACGGCGTCCCCTACAGTCGGATATGTCGTAGGATTAGCGGCCTGATACGTGGCGGCATCCGCCTCCGTGATCGGGGCACCACTGCTATACGGCACACCGGCATAACCCGGTTGCTGAGACGCGGCCTTCCAAGCTCGATCAGCAACCGCAGCAAGAACCGCGGGATTGAGGGGCGCGGCCTTCTGTTCAGAGGTGAGCGCCGCGACAGCGTCGGACGCGGTCTTTATCTCCACGGAGCCAGGAGCAGACTTGGTCCGATACGTGTACCCGGCGCGCTTCATCGCGTCAGAGAACGTGGTGGAGGTCTTGCCATCAAGAGCCCAGCCAGGACGACAGAAGTTCGAGGGGTTCTGCGCTCCAGGTAAAAGGCAACCTGAATAACTCGAGCCTTCAGAGTCACACCAGTTGTAAATCATAGAAACAGTGCACGCCGCTGCGTCGACATTGTTGACCGGCATCACCGGGTAGGAATAATCAATTAGGGCTGGACCAGAATCAGTTACCTGGACTTGCAACGAACCATCACTGTTGAACCACCACGCCTTAACCTTGTCGACCGCGAGGCTGATGCCAGCAGAGAACAGGACGCCAAGGCCGACGACAGCAGCAGCAGTGATCCAGGCCGGGGCGGTGACGCCAGCAGCGGTGACGACGGCAGCAGCAGCAGCGGAGCCGGCAACAGTAGAGCCAATACCCTGCATGGTCATCCCGATGCGAGGGTCGTTCGCGGCAAAGCCACGCTGACCAGCTTTCGACACGACCAAGGCAGAAACAGCTGATTGCATGGACGAAGGTTGCACCTGGGCAAAACACAGACCAGGTGCGACAAGCGCGGTTAGCAGCCAGCGCACAAAGAATAGCTTGAAGAACGCTCGCATGTTCACCCCTTCAAGCCCTGCACGCATGCATGGCCGGAAAAAACACCGAGGAAGAAAAACGCCAAGTACCACCAAGAAGCATCCATATCATCCACCAGAGAAGGAAAAAAAGGGTTGAACCTAAGTCCAACCCATGCTCACACGATTCCGCGAGAGGTGACGATCAGTGCGCGCCCTTGACCAAACGACGCACCTTCAGGTAACCGAGCTGGGCCAGGTCAACGCCGATTACTAGCGCACCGATGCCGAAGATGGCAGCGGTGACGTCGAGGAAACTGATCGAGGCCCATAGATCGGCAACTGAAGTTGCGCCGGCAGCTTGAGCCAGCATCGGCAGGGCGAGGACGGCCAGCAGAACTACTTTGGAACGGATTGACAAAACCTTCATAAGACACTCCAACAAAAGACCAGGGAAACGCCCCGGATACGTCCGTCAGGAACCACCCTGACGAATGGGTTTGCGCACAGCCCCAACAACAAAGCCGAGCAAGTAACCGAATACAACGACACCAAAACCGAAGAAGAAAAAACCGGACGCCTGCACCGCGTCATATGGAGACTCGGACGGTGAAACAAGCAAAGTTTGAACCGTGATCAAGCCTTGAGCCTCACCACACGGCGCACCTGCAACAGCTGCTGCGTTAGTAGACAAATCCGCACACACGACAACAGTAGATAAGGCCATCAAAAAACTCCCTCTTCCATAGATCCAATCGAGTCGTAAAAACTTACTGCAGGACAGAAACGATGAAGAAGCCTTCATGGCAGTTAATTACAGCCGTGTCATATGCTTCCGCATACGCATCAAAACGGCCAGCCTCATGTGCCCAGGGCGTAAACCCAACATCACCTTCCACAGGCATAAGGAAGAGGGCAGATTCCTTATCTTGGACAATGAGCTTGACCTCGCCCTTATGCGGCGACATTTTTGCCACCGGAAACGGCAGCCTTCACAGGCTCAATAGGCTTCAAGGAATGGATCACCGTCTTTTGCGTTTTGCCGTTCGTGACAATTTCCATGTCAGCGATGGCCATGAACGGAAGCGCATCCGCAAGATGCTTGTACTTCTGGTACTCGTCAGCCTTGCCCAGCCCGTATTCGGCGCACGCGGTTCCCATCGCGGTGTCTTTGCTAGTGTCGAGCTCGGTCTCGACATACACCTTGGTGCTGTCGAATTCTGTGCCGTTGTCCATCTTGCCTTTGGAGAACTTCATACCTGTCACTTTGATGGTTGAGCTAAATTTCATTGGATACCTTTACGTTTTTCATGGCCTACGCAAAACCGTGTTCCCCATTGAGGCCGAAAGATGGGACGGTGTTAATAAAATGAAAAAATGATGGAACATACGGCGGCGGCTCGACGTGAACGGGAGCTGGTCCGGTATCTGCAAAACTGAGGAATGGTTTCAGTCGCTTTGGAAAAGCGTTTTCGTCTTCATTGGTGATCAGATCGAGCGTTTCCTTGTCTCCGAACAATGCCCGAAAGACACGGATATATTTGCCGTACTGGCGCTTCGTCACAGCGATAGAATCATCCACCGTGATGTGCTGAGCGCGTGCCTTAACTTCCATACGAGCAGGCGTTTCGACAGTGGCAAACATTGCTAGGCAAGGATATGCACCGACAAAAAACGAGCTTGGATCAAGCAACACCTCGGGGCGAATAATCGTGTTCGTGTTCTTAAACTCAATCTCGCAACGGCACCATAGAGAGGACTTGTCACCCTCTTTCCTACCTTTTTCATAGAAGCGGCAGTATTTACTTGAGCTTCGCTGGCCGATAGTTAACGTGCGGCCCTTGCCACTCGGACGATCCCAATTCCCAACCTTCTGAATCTCAGGAGGGCGTCCACCTTTTTTAAAGCTAAAGCCGGAATCCCACCACTGCTGATACGCCCAATCAACGGACAGGTACGCGCCGGCGAGATCATCATGCGCCAGGTCGATGCGGGAAATAGTCGGCCGGATCGCCGTTTTCGTGAGGAAGTCGTACAGGCGTTTTTCCCAACCGGACACGGCGTTCAAGCAACCTTGACCGGTCAACGTGATGAGCATTGTCGAGCGCTGGCTACCGAAGCACACGAAGCCCATATCGTCTCCAAGCACCCATGAGTCACGGTAAAAGTTCATGCCCTTACCGCGGTTGGACGTTATGCCAAAGCCGAAAATTTTCTCAAGCTGTCGGCTGGCCTCAATAATGATCTGGTCATCAGTAATCAATTGCTCACGTGCAGTCTTGAACCAGGTATCTTCCAATACCGAAAAATTGATCCAATCGATCACGCAGGTTTGAGCGGCGGAGGGGCGACGAACCATCACTGACTTAATTTTCCCGCTATCGGTCATCACCAACTCGACTTCGCCCAAGTCCTCATCACAGATGCTCGACCAGGCTTCCGACTCGTCGCTTTCCAGGTTTTCCCCCATGTTATTAATGGGGGGGCATCCAGCTGCGCTTACCTGCGCTATTTGCGGCACTAACCGGGCCTTTTCGGCCTCTGCGCCGATCCGTTCCGGCAGTGCGGTTGCGCTGGCGGTACGGTCGGCGCAGGTGGCCGCAGATTTGCCAACGCCATACACCTGCGATTTAACGGAACGAACCGAATCTGATCGACCGGTGGCAACGGCATATGCAGCGGCGCTGTCAGAACGAAAATGAGAAGTTTTCTTCATAAGTAGTAGGTCTGTTACCAAGCGGAAAGCAAGCCGCCAATTTCATTTAAAGAATGGGACGTCATCAGCCTGGTGAATTCGAGTGCGTTCAACCGTGCGTGTAGCGCAACCTCAGAGCCGGTTGCCTGAATGGCGGCTATGTCAGCGAGCCGGTAAAAGTGCTTTCGAGTCTCATCAAAGTCACGACGCAAATCGACGATCGCATTGTTGGTCATTTTTTTTCCACCTTGCGTGGGCGGCCACGTTTCCGAGCAACCGACGGATCTACTGCCTGAAATGTTTGAACGGAAAGAGCGTTAGAACGGTCGACGCAGGCCGACATCCATTGCCTTACATCTTCGAGCAGGAAAAGGAGTCGCTTAGATCCTGGTAAACGGCAAATTGGAGGCAATGCAATTGGATTGCGTGAGGCATCACTACGAATACTCGCGGGTGTCTTATGGATGAATCTCGCGAGTTGCTCAACCGTCAACACTTCACTTATCTCTGCATTGCTCAATTCAGTTCTCCGTTTTCCCGACCTAAAGTAAGATAGGAGCTATTCCGCCCCTTTTGGATATTTTGGGATATTATCCAAAGCTATCCAATGGCGCCCAATTTAACGTATTGCACAGCAGAGTGTCAAGAGGCATTGATGAGCCCAACAACGACTACAGACAGAGTTAGAGAATTCTTGACGTATTTCTACAACGACTATGGATGGTTTTCAGCTTTAACAGGTATTAGCGCCAGTAAATGGCGTGACTTGGATCGAGGGAAAACAAAAGGAGTGACAGCAGAAATGATCGACGAGCTTTGCCGAGTGTGGCCAGAGTTCGCGTATTGGTTCGTTACCGGCAACGCAAGCAGTGAAAGAGGGCAAGTTCGACCAAAAGAGTACTTGGACCTCAGCTACGGAACAGTACGTGCTTTAGAAGGAGAAACAGCAAGAGTATGGCGTGATCAATCTGGCATTCTTTGCCCAGACATTGGGAATCTAAGCATCGAAAACCGGCAGTCGAAAGAGTGGGAAATTAGTATTGCCGACAGGATTTTACATTTTTCCGCACTCCTCGCAGGCGATGATGCGGCCGCACTCGCACCTATTTTTTGGGCCGAATTCTTTGAGCGACTAGCTCCAAACGACGAGGTCACAATTACGGTAGGCGAACTGAAGACTTGGATCAACCGCTTTCCGCTTAACTACAAAGCGGCGCCATAAGATATGGGGGGCTTCATCGAACGCCCCGCCCCCCCCTAAAACTTCCAACGTCAGAAGTTTTCGGATGAAAACGAAGTGCATGTTCAGCATTACGCAGCTATCAATGAAGTGAACAGATTGAGCGTGTGCCAAAGCATACACTTTGGCAAAATTGATTGGCACAATTTTGGCACAGTGAGTGTGCCAAAATATGCGAAATAACGCATTACATTGCAAACCAATGCAGCAGCTAAGTAGTTGATTTTTGTGGGGAAAAACTGGTGCGGCTGGCGGGGATCGAACCCACGACCCTTGGCTTCGGAGGCCAATACTCTATCCACTGAGCTACAGCCGCGTAGGGGGAATTTCTGAAGTGATGCGAAGGATACCGTTTTTCTTTACCTACGTCTACGGAAACTGTCGTATCGTCGGCAATTGCATGTCACTGCTCAATTTTTGTGCCTATAATTGTGGGTTTCATAAAGGTTTACATACAAGCATGTAAAAATGCTACCTTACACGGCCATCAGTTTCAAATCTGGACTAAGGACATCATGAGCGACGCACATAACGAACAACAATCAGCGATCAAAACGCCTAAACAATTGCTTGCCGCCGTAGCGGGCTTCTTCCTCGTCACCGTCATCGGCATCATCCTGCTGGTGCAGTTCGTCACGGCGCAAAAACTGACGGGCGCCGGGACGGACAGCCAGTCGCCGGAAGCCATCGATGCCCGCTTGAGCCCGGTGGCCAATGAAGGCTTTACCTTCAAGGATGCCAGCGGCCCGAAAGTGCTGCAAAGCGGTGAAGCCGTCTACACGGCCACCTGCGTGGCTTGCCATGGCGCCGGCGTGGCCGGTGCACCGAAATTTGGCGATGCGGGCAGCTGGTCGGCACGCCTGGCCCAGGGCTACGATACGGTCCTGAAACACGCGATCGAAGGCTTGCGCGCGATGCCGGCCAAGGGCGGCAATCCCGACCTCGACGATGTGGAAGTGGCGCGCGCCGTGGTCTATATCGCCAACGCGTCGGGCGGCAAGTTCAAGGAACCGGAAGTGCCGGCACCGGCCGCAGCCGCTGACGGCGCCAGCGCACCAGCCGCCGAGCCTGCCAAGTAAGCAGCGCAGCACCCGTATCGAGGAACCGCCCGCAAGGGCGGTTTTTTTTTACCCGCCGTTGCGTTACATCCGGCCGTAAAAAAGCCGCCCGGCTTGCGCGGGGCGGCTGGCAACTTATGCCTTGAACTAAGTAACCCCCAATAAATTATTGTGATTTCTGACTTCTATAACCGGCGCTCTGCAAGGTGGCCGACGAGGCTTGCTCGCTGCTAGCAGTGCTCGCGCTGCGTCGCAGCGAGCGCCTTGCATAGCATCCGGTTCTATTCGTCATAAATTCACACTAATTTCCCGAGGATTACTTAGCGTCTTACCACATGATGACGCGGTCTTTCGGCGGCAGATACATCTTGTCGCCCGGTTTCACGTCGAAGGCTTGATAGAAACCTGGCTGGTTGCGCATGGTGCCGTTGGCGCGGAACTGGCCTGGCGAGTGCGGATCCGTTTTCAGCAAGACCAGTTGCTGCGCTTCACGCATCTTCATGCGCCATACCTGGGCAAAGCCCGCGTAGAAGCGCTGTTCGCCCGTGAAACCATCGATGACGGGGGCTTGCTTGCCGTTCAGCGACAATTTATACGCTTTGTAGGCAATTGCCACGCCGGAATTGTCGGCGATGTTCTCGCCCAGGGTCAGCTCGCCGTTGACGAAGTGGCCTTTCACCGGACTGAAGCTGTTGTACTGCGCCACCAGCTGCTTGGTCTTCTTGGCGAAGTTTTTATGGTCGGCCTTGGTCCACCAGTCGCGCAGATTGCCGTCGCCGTCGTACTGGGCGCCCTGGTCGTCGAAGCCGTGGCTGATTTCATGGCCGATCACGCCGCCGATGGCGCCGTAGTTGACGGCGTCGTCCGCCTTGGCGTCAAAGAACGGTGCCTGCAAAATGGCGGCCGGGAAGACGATTTCGTTCAGTTCCGGGTTGTAATAGGCGTTCACGGTCTGCGGCGTCATGCCCCACTCGTCGCGGTCGATAGGCTGGCCCAGCTTGTTCAATTCGCGGTTGTAATTGAGCAGGTGCGAACGCTGGATGTTGCCGATCAAATCATCGGGCGCCACCGTCAGGCCCGAGTAATCGCGCCATTTGTTCGGGTAGCCGATCTTGGTGGTGAACTTGGCCAGCTTGATTTGCGCCTGTTTCTTGGTGACAGGGCTCATCCAGTCGAGCTTGTCGATGCTTTGCTTGTAGGCCGTCATCAGGTTTTTCACCAGCGCTTCCATGCGCACCTTGCGCTCGGCCGGGAAATACTGCTCGACGTACAGCTGGCCCACGGCTTCGCCCAGCGCGCCTTCGACGGCGCCCACGCCGCGTTTCCAGCGCGGACGCATTTCCGTCACGCCCGTCAGGGTGGTGCCATAGAACGCGAAGTTTTCATCGACGTAGGCTTTCGGCAGGTAGCCGGCGTTGGCGTGCAGCAAGTGCCATTGGAAGTATGCTTTCCACGTTTCCAGCGGCGTCTTGTTGGCGATCTCGGCGAAACCCTTCAGGTAGCTGGGCTGGCTGACGATCACATAATTGACCTTGCCGGCGATGCCCGTATCCTTCAGGTAGCGGGTCCAGTCGTAGCCTGGCGCCACGCTGGCCAGTTTCGCCAGTTCCACCTTGTTGTAGGTCTTGACGGGATCACGGTTCTGCACATTGCTCCATTGCGCCTTGGCCAGCTCCGTTTCCAGCGCGAGGATGGCTTTCGCATTCGCGGCAGCGTTCGCGTCGCCGGCCAAACTGAGCATTTTTTCCACGTGGGCCAGGTATTTGGCGCGCGTGTCGGCCTTGCCCTCTTCCAGATAGTAATCGCGGTCAGGCAGGCCCAGGCCGCTTTGCACGATGTCGGCCACGTATTTGGTGGAATCCTTGGCATCCTGGTGGATGCCGAAATCGTACGGCGAGGTCACGCCCAGCTTGCTGAAGTGGGCGATCACGGCAGGCAACTCCGCCTTGTCCTGCAGCGCGGCGATCTTCGCCAGTTCCGCGTTCAAGGGCGTCAGGCCCAGGCTTTCCAGCTTGGCTTCGTCCATGAAGCTGTTATAGAAATCGCCGATCTTCTGGGCGTTCGAGCCGGCCGCGCGGGCCTTGTCGGCGGCAGCGCCTTCGACGATGCCGCGCAGCTGCGTTTGCGTATCGTCGGCCAGCTTGGCAAAGCTGCCCCAGCTCGACTTGTCAGCAGGAATCACGGTTTCCGCCAGCCATTTGCCGTTCAGGTGCTGGAACAAATCGTCCTGCGCGCGCACGGCAGGGTCGACGTATTCGATGGCGATGCCGGACGTCAGCGCGGCCGATGCGGCGGCCGTGGCGGGAGCGGCAGCGGCTTTCTTGGCAGAATCAGCGGCGCCAGCCATGCCGGACACGCCGGCCAGCAAACTCAAGGTCAATGCACTTAACAAATAACGATTCACGGTTGTCCTCTATATTGTATTGTGTGAAATATAAGGGTCAGAAGGCCCAAGGCTTCTGGCCCGGTTTTTGACTGTAGCATACCGGCCGAAACGACAGAAAAAACTTTGGCAAGAATACAAAAAAGACCACGCAAGTGGTCCTTTCTGTTGTGACAAGATAACGTTTACATGACGTAGGTCGGCTTAGCCCGGAGGGCGTAAGCCGACAACATGGTGAGCGCCATCGGTATGTCGGATGACACTTACCAGATGATCACGCGGTTTTCCGGGGCGACATACATCTTGTCGCCCGGTTTCACGCCAAACGCTTCATAGAAGCCAGGCTGGTTGACCATGGTGCCATTCGCGCGGTACTGGCCCGGCGAATGGGGGTCGGTCTTGATCTGCACGATCTGCTGCGCTTCGCGCATCTTGCTGCGCCACACCTGGCCAAAGCCCATGTAGAAGCGCTGGTCGCCCGTCAAGCCGTCCAGCACGGGCGCCGGCTTGCCGCCCAGCGAAATCTTGTACGCTTTATAGGCAATCGCCACGCCCGAGTTGTCGGCGATGTTTTCGCCCAGGGTCAGCGCACCGTTGACGTGGTAGCCCGGCAATGGGCTGTAGCCATCGTACTGCTTGGTCAGCGCGTCGGCCTTGGTGGCGAAGTTCTTGCGGTCGGCCGGGGTCCACCAGTCGCGCAGGTTGCCGTCGCCATCGGACTGGCTGCCCTTGTCGTCGAAGCCGTGGCTGATTTCATGGCCGATGACGGCGCCGATGGCGCCATAGTTGACGGCGTCGTCCGCGTTGGCATCAAAAAACGGCGGCTGCAGGATGGAGGCCGGGAAGACGATTTCATTCATCGTCGAGCTGTAATAGGCGTTCACCGTTTGCGGCGTCATGCCCCACTCTTCGCGGTCGATCGGTTTGCCGAGCTTGGCCACCTGGCGCGCGGAACCGAAGTTGGCGGCGCGCATCATGTTGCCCACCAGGTCGCCCTGGACGATTTGCAGCTTCGTGTAATCGCGCCATTTGTTCGGATACGCGATCTTCGGCGTGAACTTGGCCAGCTTGGCTTGCGCTTCTTTCTTGGTCTCCGGGCTCATCCAGTCCAGGGTGTCGATGCTGTCCTTGTAGGCGGCCAGCACGTTTTTCACCAGTTCCTGCATGTGCGCCTTGCGCTCCGCAGGGAAATATTGCGCGACATACAGCTTACCGACGGCTTCACCCAGCACGCCTTCGACGGCGCCCACGCCACGCTTCCAGCGCGGCTGGTTTTCCGTCACGCCGCTCAGTACCGTGCCGTAGAAGGCAAAGCTCTCGTCGACGAAGTTTTTCGACAGGTAGCTGGCATAGCTGCGCAGCAACTGCCATTCGAAGTACGCTTTCAGGGTATCCAGGTCGGTGGCGGCCAGCACCTTGTCGTAGCCGGCCAGGTAGCTCGGCTGGTTGACGATGACGTAATCGACCTTGTTGGCGATGCCCAGGGCGGCCAGGCCCGACTTCAGGTCGTAGCCCGGGGTCAGGTCGTTCAGTTTATTGATGTCGGTCTTGTTGTAGCGTTTGACGGGGTCGCGGTTCTCGACCTTGGTCCATTGCACTTCGGCCAGCGCCGTTTCCAGGGCAACGACGGCCTTGGCACGGGCGGCGGCGTTCTTGTCGCCCGCCATGGCCAGCATTTTTTCCACGTGCGCCTGGTATTTTTCCTTCACGCCCGCCTGCTTGGCTTCCAGGTAATAGTCGCGGTCGGGCATGCCCAGGCCGCTCTGGCTCACGTAAGCCGCATATTTGGTCGAGGCACGCGCATCCTGGCCCACGTAGACGGCGTACGGGGTCGACACGCCCGTCTGGCTCAGGTGGGCGATCAGGGCGGGCACGCCCTTCTTGTCGCGCAGCGAGCGGATGCGGTTCAGTTCGCCGGCCAGCGGCTTCGTGCCCAGCGCTTCGAGCTTGGCTTCATCCATGTAGCTGGCGTACAGGTCGGCAATCTTCTGCGCTTCGGAACCGGCCTTCTTGTTCTTGTCCTGTTGCGTGGACTCGATGATGCCGCGCAACTGCGGCGTCGTGTCGTCGCGCAGCTTGGCGAACGAACCCCAGCTCGATTTGTCGGCAGGAATCTCGGTCGTGGCCAGCCACTTGCCGTTCAAATGGGTGAAGAAGTCATCCTGCACGCGCACGGCGGGGTCGATGTACTGCACGTCGATGCCGGAAACGACGCCGGCGGCGGCAGGCGCGGTGCTCGGGGCTACGGTCGGCGCGGCCACGGCGGATACGGGTTCGGCGGCATGGGCAAACGCAGCCAACAGGGTCAGGGTCAGACTGCTTAAGAGATAGCGATTCACGAATTGTCCTTATGGGGCATGTCAAAAAGACCGGGCAGATAGCTGCGGGCGGATAGCCTGCCGCGCCAGGCGCTGCAGGAATGTAGCACGCGGCCATGCCATTTGACCATCCTTGCCCCGGGAACTGCCCGGGAATCGCCGCTCAGTTCGGCCAGGCTCAAGGTATATTCACACGTTTATCCATACAGATACAGCAAGTCGTCGATCAGCGCCCGCTCCTGTTGCGTGAACTGCGTGCCGTTGAACTGTCCGATATCTTCGAGCACACCCCGAATCGGCACTTGCCGTGACGGATCCTGAACGATGTCGATCAGCAGGCCGGCATCAGGATCCCGCCCCCGCAGATACTTTTCAATCAGCGCTGTGAGCGCGGCACGTGCCTGCAAATCAGTTAACATTTTTTATCCGCTGCCAAGGAAGAAGCGCCAGTCTAAATGAGCTTGAACCCGCCGACAAAAAAAAGCCTGCGTCCGCGGACGCAGGCAAAACCACTTCGGGTCGAGAATGCGAGTCCACTATAGGGCCGCCGCACACGCTTTTTTTCGACTCTTACAAATGCTTACTCCCCTCAAGACCCCCTATACATCGCATACAAAACCGCAACATATGGCAAGCTGACAGCCCCGTTTTCGCGCGTAGACTGGGCCAAGGCATGCTTTTTCCGCGGCCGGCCCACGCCGGCAGAGATTCAGGTCTATACTTTCAACAAAGCGCCGCTCCAAGGGGACTGGCGCTTGTGCAAGACACGCTAGCTGCAAAGGTGCAATGATGGGCAAACTCAAAAATACCGGCTTGATCGGCCTGGGCGTGGTGGCCGGCGTCGCCGTGTCGCTGCAATTTTCCGCCATGGCGCAAAAAACCGTCGAGCCGCCCCTGCCGCTGGAAGAGCTGCGCCAGCTGGCCGACGTGTTTGGCCTGATCAAGTCCGACTACGTCGAGCCCGTGGAAGACAAGAAACTGCTGGAAGACGCCATTGCCGGCATGGTCGCCTCGCTCGACCCCCATTCCGCCTACCTGGACAAGAAAGCCTACGCCGAACTGCGCGAAGGCTCGGAAGGCAAGTTCGTCGGCCTGGGCATCGAAATCGGCCTGAGCGAAGACGGCTACATCAGGATCGTCTCGCCCATCGAGGATTCGCCCGCCTACCGCGCCGGCATCAAGGCCGGCGATTTGATCACCCGCCTCGATGGCCAGCCCGTGAAGGGCGTCAGCCTGGACGACAACGTCAAGCGCATGCGCGGCGAACCGGGCACCAAGGTGTCGCTGACCATTGCGCGCAAGGATGAACCGCAGCCGCTGGCCTTCACCATCACGCGCGAGGAAATCCATCAGAAAAGCGTGAAGGCGAAGATGGTCGAGCCCGGCTACGCCTGGCTGCGCGTGTCGCAATTCCAGGAACCGACCGTCGACGACATGGCCGCGCAGATCACGGCGCTATACAAGCAGGACCCGAACATCAAGGGCATGGTGCTGGACCTGCGCAACGATCCGGGCGGCGTGCTGCAGGGCGCCATCGGCGTCTCGGCCGCCTTCCTGCCGAAGGACGCGGCCATCGTCTCGACCAACGGCCAGTTGCAGGACTCGAAACAGGTGTTCTACGGCCGCGCCGAATACTATACCTTCCGCTCGGAAGGCGACGCGCTGGCGAAATTGCCGGCCGCCATCAAGAAAGTACCGCTGGTGGTGCTCGTCAACACGGGGTCGGCCTCGGCCTCGGAAATCGTCGCCGGTGCCCTGCAGGATTACAAGCGCGCCACCATCATCGGCACGCAAACCTTCGGCAAGGGTTCCGTGCAAACCATCCGCCAGCTGACGGCCGACACGGCCGTCAAGCTGACGACGGCCCGCTACTACACGCCGAACGGCCGCTCGATCCAGGCCAAGGGCATCGTGCCCGACCTGCTGGTCGACGAGAATGCGGACGGCGACGGCTTGAACGGCTTGCGCATCCGCGAAGCGGACCTGACCAAGCACCTGAGCAACGACCGCGACCAAGAAAGTGCCAAGGCCGCGCCCGTCAACGACGAGATGGAAGAGCAATTGCGCATCATCGCCCTGGAAAAGACCCGCAAGCCGCTAGAATTTGGCAGCAAGGACGATTTTCAGTTGCACCAGGCGCTGAACCACCTGAAGGGCTTGCCGGTGCAGCTGGCCAAGGCCGAACCGGTGGTGGTGCAGGCCGACGTCAAGAAAGAACAGAAAAAGTAGGCAGTTTGAGGTCAGACCCGCCGGGTCTGACCCCATCACACGCAATACCCCCAGCACCCGTCCACGCGACAAAAATCAATCTTCCGCCACACTTCCCCCTCCCCCGCAACACGAAACTCTCTACAGTCGAGCCCGTTTGTGTAAAATTTGCTTCACTTATCGGCGCCGCGCCGATTGCCAAATTTGAAAGTTTAACCATGAAACAAGTCGTCATCAGCGGTACCGGACTGTATACGCCGCCCTTTTCGATCTCCAACGAAGAGCTGGTCACCTGCTTCAATGCCTACGCGGAAAAGTTCAATGCCGACAACGCCGGCGCGATCGCTGCGGGCGAGGTGACGGCGCTGGAGCTGTCGAGCGTGGCCTTCATCGAAAAGGCCTCCGGCATCAAGTCGCGCTTCGTGATGGAAAAGGAAGGCATCCTCGACCCGGCCCGCATGGTCTCGCGCATTGCGGAACGGGGCGATGACGAACTGTCCTTGCAGGCGGAAATGGCCGTCGCCGCCGCCAAAGACGCCCTGGCGCGCGCCGGCCGCACGCCGGCCGACATCGACATGGTGCTGGTAGCGTGCAGCAACATGCAGCGCGCCTACCCGGCCATGGCCGTGGAAGTGCAGGATGCGCTCGGCATCGACGGTTATGGTTTTGACATGAACGTGGCGTGTTCGTCCGCCACCTTCGGCATCCAGCAAGCCGTGGCCGCCGTGCAAAGCGGCCAGGCGCGCGCCGTGCTGGTCGTCAATCCCGAGATCACCAGCGGCCACCTGAACTGGCGCGACCGCGACAGCCATTTCATTTTCGGCGACGCCTGCACCGCCATCATCGTCGAAGCGAAGGACACGGCCGTCTCGCAGCACCAGTTCGAGATCATCGGCACGGAACTGAAAACGCGCTTCTCTAACGCCATCCGCAACAATTTCGGCTTCCTCAACCGTTTTGACGAGTCCGGCGTGGGCAAGGCCGACAAATTGTTCCGCCAGCAAGGGCGCAAGGTCTTCAAGGAAGTGTGCCCGATGGCGGCCGAGATGATCAAGGCGACCCTGGCCAAGGCCGGCGTGGAAGTGGCGCAAGTTTCCCGCTACTGGCTGCACCAGGCTAACCTGAACATGAACCTGCTGATCGCCCGCCTGATCCTGGGCCGCGACGCGGAAGCAAATGAAGCGCCCGTGATCCTCGACACCTACGCGAATACCTCGTCGGCCGGTTCCATCATCGCCTTCCATAAATATCAGGATGACATGGCGGCAGGCAGCACCGGCGTCATCTGCTCGTTCGGCGCCGGCTATTCCATCGGCTGCGTGGTCGTGCGCAAGCTCTGAGCCCATGGGTGTAACATCGCCTGATTCCTGAATTAGGCGATGTTCGTGACGGATAGGCATGCGTTCGCGGCCACCTGGACGAAGATATAGCACAGGTTTTTTGCGATAAAGCCGCAGGAACATTCCGGCAAGGGCTTTGATGCGTTTATACTTGGTCGCTGAGCAACATCTTTTTCTACCCGCACGTCCCCATAAGGAACCCCACACGCATGCCCCATGACATCAGCCTGATCACCACCATCGCCGCCGCCCTCGGGTTCGGCCTCATCTTCGGCTTCATCGCCGCGCGCCTGAAACTGCCGGCACTGGTCGGCTATCTGGCCGCCGGCATCATCATCGGACCGGCCACGCCCGGTTTTGTGGCGGATGCGGAAATAGCGGGACAATTGGCGGAAATCGGGGTGATGCTGATGATGTTCGGTGTCGGCCTGCACTTTTCCATCGAAGATTTGTGGGACGTGCGCAAGATCGCGCTGCCTGGCGCCATCCTGCAGATCGGCGTCGCCACGGCGATGGGCATGGGCCTGGCCCACTGGTGGGGCTGGACCCTCGGTGGCGGGCTGATCTTTGGCCTGGCCCTGTCCGTGGCCAGTACCGTGGTGCTGCTGCGCGCGCTGGAAGAACGGGGCATCCTCGATTCGCTCAATGGCCGCATCGCCGTCGGCTGGCTGGTGGTGGAAGATCTGGTCACCGTCTTGGTCCTCGTGCTGCTGCCGGCGTTCGCCAGTGTGCTCGGCGGCAAGGCCGCGCCCGATGCCGAAGCCGTCAGCCTGTGGCAAACCCTGGCCGTGACCCTGGGTCAAGTGGCCGGCTTCATCATCTTCATGCTGGTCGTGGGCCGCAAGCTGTTCCCGTGGATACTGTGGCAAGTGGCGCGCACCGGTTCGCGCGAACTGTTTACCCTGTGCGTGATCGCCGCCGCCGTCGGCATTGCCTACGCCTCGACCAAGCTGTTCGGCGTGTCGTTCGCGCTGGGCGCCTTCTTCGCCGGCATGGTGCTGCGCGAGTCCGAACTCAGTCACCGCGCTGCGGAAGAGTCCTTGCCCTTGCGCGACGCGTTCGCCGTGCTGTTCTTCGTGTCCGTCGGCATGCTGTTCGAGCCGACCATCCTCATCGACAAGCCCCTGCAAGTGCTGGCCGTGTGCGCCATCATTATCTTCGGCAAGTCGATCGCCGCCTTCTTGCTCGTGATGGCGCTGCGCTATCCGCCGAAAACGGCCATCATCGTCTCGGCCAGCCTGGCGCAGATCGGCGAATTCTCGTTCATCCTGGCCGCCCTGGGCCTGTCCCTGGGCCTGATGCCGCAGGAAGGGCAAAGCCTGATCCTGGCCGGCGCCATCCTGTCGATCGCCCTCAACCCGCTCGTCTTCAGCATGGCCAAGCCGCTGCTGCGCGTGATCGGCAACAGCGATTTCGCGCGCAAGTTCGAACGCACCACGGACCCGCTGGCCGAGCTGCCGATGACGGTGCCGCAGGAAAAACTGTCGGGCCAGATCGTGCTGGTCGGCTATGGCCGCGTGGGCCGGCGCATCGCCGCCGCTCTGATGGAGCGGGGCATCCACTTTGTCGTGGCAGAGGAAAACCGCGAAATCGTCGACCAGCTGCGCAAGCAGGGCATCCCGGCCGTGGCCGGCAATGCGGGCGAACCGGCCGTGCTGATCCAGGCGCACATCACGCACGCCACCATGCTCGTCATCGCCACGCCGGACACCTTCCACGTGCGCGCCATGATCGAGACGGCGCGCGCGCTGAACCCGCACATCCTGACGGTGGTGCGCACGCACAGCGAGGAAGAGGCGGAATTGCTGCGCGCGGAAAACGCGGGCAAGGTATTCATCGGCGAGCACGAACTGGCCAATGGCATGGCCGAGCACGTGCTGCAGAGTTTTGAGACGGCCAGCAAGGGGCATGGCCATTAAGGCTCTTTGATGCCGAATCTGTGACCCATGCAAATGCCGGGGTCGGACCCTGAGGGTCCGACCCCGGTTTTTTTTCAGGGTTACAAAAGTGCCGCCAGCTCCGCCCCTTCCCGTATCGCCCGCTTGGCGTCGAGTTCCGCCGCCAGCGCGGCGCCGCCGATTTTATGAAAACGGGGGCCGCCCGCGAGCAGCGGCTTGCCATCCTTGTCCGTTTCCGGCATGAGTTCCGTCAAACTGTCCTGGCCCGCGCAGATGATGACGTTGTCCACCGCCAGCAGGCGCTGCTCGCCGCCCACGGTGATGTGCAAGCCCTGGTCGTCGATCTTGTCGTAAGTCACGCCGGCCAGCATGGCCACGCCGTTGCGCGCCAGCGCCGCGCGGTGCACCCAGCCCGAGGTCTTGCCCAGCCCCGCGCCCACTTTCGACGTCTTGCGCTGCAACAGGAAGATCTGCCGCACGGGATGGGGCGCTGTGGGCGGCACCAGGCCGCCGCCCGTCGCCGCATTCAAGTCCACGCCCCACTCGCCCGCCCAGGTCGATACGGGCTGCGGCAGCGGGTGCGCCGGGTCGTGCAGCAGATACTCTCCCACGTCGAAACCGATGCCGCCCGCGCCGATGATGGCCACGCGTGCGCCCACGGGCTTCTTGGCTTGCAGCACATCCAGATACGACAGCACTGTCGGATGGTCGATGCCGGGAATGGCCGGCAGGCGCACCTTGATGCCGGTGGCGATGATGACGTCGTCATAGCCGCCGGCCAGCAATTGCTCGCGCGTGACGCGCTGGCCCAGGCGCAGCTTGATAGTCGACAAGGCGATGCGGCGGGCAAAATAGCGGATGGTTTCCGTAAATTCTTCCTTGCCCGGTATCTGCATGGCCACCTTGAACTGGCCACCGACGCTGTCGCTGCTGTCGAACAGGGTCACCTCGTGCCCGCATTCGGCCGCCACGCAGGCGGCGGACAAGCCGGCCGGTCCGGCGCCGACGACGGCCACGCGGCGCGGCACGGCCTTTTTCGCGTACACGAGTTCCGTTTCATGGCAGGCGCGCGGGTTGACCAGGCAACTGGCGCGCTTGTTGGCGAAGGTGTGGTCGAGGCAGGCCTGGTTGCAGCCGATGCAGGTGTTGATCTCGTCCGCGCGGCCCGCGGCCGCCTTGGCGACAAAATCAGGGTCGGCCAGGAAAGGGCGCGCCATCGACACCAGGTCGCAGTCGCCCCGCTCCAGGATGGCATTGGCCTCGTGCGGCATGTTGATGCGGTTCGACGCCACCACGGGAATCGTGACCTCGCGGCGCAGCCGGCCCGCCACGGAAGCAAATGCAGCGCGTGGCACGGAGGTGACGATGGTGGGGACTCTTGCCTCATGCCAGCCGAAGCCTGTATTGAGAATGGTCACGCCCGCCTGTTCCAGCGCCTTGGCGACCGTCACCACGTCGTCCCAGGTATTGCCGCCCTCGACCAGGTCGAGCAGGGAATGGCGGTACATGATGATGAAGTTGGGGCCGACGGCGGCCCGGATGCGGCGCACGATCTCCACGGGCAGGCGCATGCGGTTCTCGATCGTGCCGCCCCAGCGGTCCTGGCGCAGATTCGTGCGCGCGCACAGGAACTGGTTCAATAAATAGCCCTCGCTGCCCATCACTTCGATGCCGTCGTAGCCCGCCTTTTGCGCCAGGCGCGCGCAGCGCACGTAGTCGCAGATGGTGCGCTCGATGCCCCGTTCCGTGAGGGGACGGGGGCGGAACGGCGAGATCGGCGATTTCTTGGCCGATGCCGAGACGACGAACGGTTGATAACCATAGCGGCCCGCGTGCAGGATCTGCATGACGATCTTGCCGCCCTCCTCGTGCACGGCGCGCGTGACCTTGCGGTGGTTGGGCACGTCGCCAAGGAAATTCAAGGTGCCGCCGAACGGCAGCAGCCAGCCTTGCCGGTTCGGCGAGATGCCGCCCGTAACGATCAGGCCCACGCCGCCGCGTGCCCGTTCGCGGTAAAACGCGGCGAGCTTGCCATAATGATAAAAACGGTCTTCCAGGCCCGTGTGCATGGACCCCATGATGACGCGGTTGCGCAAGGTGGTAAAACCCAGGTCGAGCGGGGCCAGCAGATGGGGGTAGGCAGTCATGGTGATCGGTCCGGTAAGGTGGTTGCAGGCCGTACGGTAGCAAGCATTGCCGCTCGCCGCAGCGACTTTCTCTAGACCGGGAGTTCTAAATCGCCCGGCGCGCCCGACGGCGGTGCGTACAGCTTGTGCCGGGCGGTACTTTCCCGTAGGCTAGGTGGCATGAAGCGACTATTCCTCTGCCTGTTGATGCTGTGCGCCGTCCCCGCTACCGCGCTGGCACAGGCGATACGCCTGGACAAGCTGAAGGTCGAGGTCAAGCGCATCGAGGTTGACGGGCAGCGCATGTATGAAGTCGATGCCAGCGGCAGCGTGCAGGCGCCTCCGGCCTCCGTGTGGAAGACCCTGACCACTTACGAGCGCATGAGCGAATTCGTGCCCGACCTCAGTTCCTGCCGCGTGCTGTCGCGCAACGGCAATGAAGTCATCATCGAGCAGCAGGGCATGGCGCGCTTCCTGTTCATGAACCACCCCATCCACCTGGTGGTGCGGGCCACGGAAACGCCGTTGACGGCCATCGACATCGCCCTGATCTCGGGCGACATGCGGCATTACGAATCGCGCTGGAATCTGTATCCCGTGCCCGAGACGGGCGGCACGCGCATCGTCTTTTCCAGCCGGCTGATGCCGGGCTTCTATGTGCCCGGCATGCTGGGCACGACCATGATACGTGGCGATATCGAACGCATGATGGCGGCCGTACTCACCCGCATCGACAGCCAGTACGCGGAAAAGGCAGGTTAAATCAAGCCAGATAGGTATCGCGGTCGCGGATTTCCGCGAAGTTTTCCAGGCTGCCCAGTTTTACGGTGACGGGGTTGAGGCTCGCTTGCGGCTGCATCGAGCGCCAGGCGAACAGCCATTCCTGTTCGGGCGCTTCGGCGCGCGTCTTGGTGAAGGCGGCGCCCAGGGCCGCGCGCTGGCCGTATTCGACCAGGCCATCGATGCCGGCCCAGCTGGGCAAGGTGCGCTGCACGGCGCGGTGCAGGCGTTCGCCGAATTCTTCCGTATTGTGGATGATCAAACAAGCGTCGGCCGGGGTGAACAGGTCGAACAGTTGCTTGTCCCACACTTGCGAAAAACTCAGGGTCAAACAATTGCCCGCTGGCATCAAGCGGAACTGGCCCAGGCTCAGCGCCAGCTCGAGTTCGCTGCGCTGGCCGTAGCGGTGCAGGGTGGGGGGACGTTTGTAATCGTGCATGCTGGACTCGTTCTTCAATAGTAGGGTAAACCGGCGCGCCGCCTAGCGGGGCGGGCGGATATGGCGCCGGATGCGCTGGGCCCTGGCAGCCAGGTAAATTTCGCGCAGTAAATAAATAAAACAGCCGATCAGGCAAATCACGGCCAGCACAAAGAAGGCCGCGATGTATTTGTCCAGGGTCAGGTTCAGAATATCGCCCAAAAACAGCATGGCGATGATGACGCAGACGAAGAAACCGCACGCCGTGCTCAGCGAAATCGAATAATTAATCAGATGGGTACGCCGATACAGGGTATCTAGCTCATCCATATAGAAATCGTTGTAGCCGATGTCGAGCCGGTCTTCCAGCACGCGCGTGCGGTCGATGATGCGGCCCAGGCGGTTGGTCAGTACCACCAGCATGGTGCCGATACCGGTCAACAGGAAAACCGGCGCAATCGCCAGCTGGATGATATGGCCGATGTCGCCGATCTGTATGTTCATGGATAAAAAGTCGTGGGTTCACACCGGCGCCCGACCCTGGCGCCAGCACAGGCCATAGTGTAGCAGGTGGCGCACGCCGGCTGGCCGCTTTGCCAACCGGCGTGTTGCAAGGTCATGCGAAGCCGCGCCCCGGCACAAAGCGCTCGGTGGCGCGCACCAGCGCCGAAGCGATGCCGTGCTCGAGCGCGCCATGGCCCGCGTCGGGAATCATTTCCAACTGGGAACCAGGCCAGGCTTGCTGCAGGCGGTAGGCCGACAGCGGCGGGCAGATGGCGTCGTAGCGTCCCTGCACGATGACGGCCGGCAAATGCGCGATGCGTCCCATGTTGCGGATCAGCTGGTCTTCTTCGAAGAAACCGAGATTGGCCATGTAATGCGATTCGAGCCGGCCCACGCCCAGATCCAGCGCATCGTTCGGCGCGTCTTCCGGCTGCGGCATCAGATACACGCGGCGGCCTTCGAAGCGGCTCCAGGCGCGCGCGGCCGGCCAGTACACGGCCGGGTCGCTGCTGAGGATGCGTTGCACGTAAGCCGCCAGCAAGTCGCCCCGCTCCTCGAGCGGAATCGGGGCGGCGAATTCCTCGTACAGTTCCGGATAAAACCAGCGCACGCCTTCGATGAACCAGTCGATTTCCGCCTGCGTGCACAGGAAAATACCGCGCAGCACGAAACCGAGACAGGCCGCCGGATGCGCCTGGCCATATGCCAGCGCCAGGGTCGAACCCCAGGAGCCGCCAAACACCAGCCATTGGGCGATGCCGAACTGGGCGCGCAGGCGTTCGATGTCCTCGATCAGCAGCTGCGTCGTGTTGTTGCGCCATTCGCCCAGCGGCGTGGACTTGCCGGCGCCGCGCTGGTCGAACAGGATCACGCGGTAGCGCTGCGGGTCAAAAAAGCGGCGGTGCTGCGGCGACAGGCCCGCGCCCGGGCCGCCATGCAGGAACAGCACGGGAATGCCGTCGGGGTTGCCGCACTCTTCCCAATAAATGGTATGGATGTCATCGACCGCCAGCATGCCGTGCCGGTTCGGCGTCAGGGCGGGAAACAGGGGTGACAATGAATCGGGCATGGCGAGCGGTCCTTGGAATGGCGGTCAGGGCGCCAGGCATGAGGCCTGGCAACTGTTCCAATTATAGTGCGCCGCCGCCGGCTCAGGCCAGCAGCAAGGGCAGGCGGTTCGACGACTTGATTTCGCGCATCGACAGGCTGGACTGGATTTCCGCCACGCCAGGCAGCCGGCGCAGCACGGTCGAGACGAATTCGCCATACGCTTCCAGGTCGCGCGCCACCACTTGCAGGAAATAATCGGCTTCGCCCGCCACATTGTGGCACGACAGAATTTCGGGAATCGTCGCGATGGCTTGCTCGAACTGCGACGGCTGCTCGCCGCCATGGTTGGCAAACACGACGCGTACGAACGCCACCAGGCCGATGCCCAGCTTCTTGCGGTTGAGCAAAGCCTGGTAGCCGGTAATAAACCCTTCCTCTTCCAGGCGGCGCAGACGGCGCCAGACGGGGGTTTCGCTCAGCTTCAAGCGCTCGGCCAGGCGCGCATTCGACAGCCGTCCTTCATCCTGCAACAGCCTGAGTATCTGCAAATCGGTGGCGTCGAGGCTAACTTCTGGAATTTTCATCTAATTTTTGTTTTGATACGAGTGGAATCTACCCGAATACTAGGGCATGCAGGGCAGGAAAAGCAAGCACATTTCATCGCGTCAAGAACATAATGGGGCCCGGCGAGCAGGCTGCAGCGTGCGCATGCTCCCGCTTTTCTTTTCGACTGAGCCATGTCCGATTCTACCTTCCTGATGTACCTGCTGGCACTGGCCGGCGCCTTTTTATTGCCGGGCCCCGACATGGCGCTGGTGCTGGCGACGGGCGCCGCGCGCGGCGTGGCCACGGCGCTGGTGACGGCACTGGGTATCGCCGGCGCGCGCGCCGTGCACGTGGCGCTGTCGGGCGCGGGCCTGGCGGCGCTGATGGTCACGCATCCGCAAGCCTTGCAGTGGGTCAAATGGGCGGGCGCCGCGTATCTGCTGTACCTGGCGCTGCGCCTGCTGCAATCGGCCCTGTCGAAAACCGCCACGCCCGAGGCGCAGGCGCCCGCCACGGCGCACAGCGCCCATGCCAGCTTCGTGCGCGGCTTCCTGACGAATCTGCTCAATCCGAAGGCACTGCTGTTTTGCAGCATGTTCCTGCCGCAATTCGTCATGGGCAGCGACAGCGTGGGCCTGCAATACCTGCGCCTGGGCGCCATCCTGGTGCTGGTGGGATTACTGTTCGATGCCATGTACGCCGTGCTGGCCGCGCGCCTGGCGCGCCGCCTGCGCGGCAAACCTTCGCCTTACGGCAAGTTCGTACTGCCCACCGTCTTCGTCTTGCTGGCCGGGCGGCTGGTGCTGGGCTGAACTGTCGGCGGCAGCGGCGCCCCGCCGGCAAAGAAGGCGGGGTAATCGTTCAGCAGGCTGCGCTCGAGGTCGTTGACCTTGCGAAATTGCCGCAGGGCCGGCGCCATCGCCCGGCCCGCATCCCAGCTGCGCCATGCATTCGGCGCATCGAACTGCGCCAGCAAGGCGTCGCCCAGGTCCTGGTACACGGCCGCCATCTGCGGTTTTGCCTGCAGCACTTGCAGATACAAGGCCGTCGCTTGCGGCCATTGCCCCAGCTTGGCGCGCAAATTCCCCTCGAACAAGGCCAGCACGGGCTGCGCCATCCCCGTTTGCGTCCTTAACTCTTGCACGGTGGCCAGCGCGGCTGCGATGCCTTCATGGTCCTTGGCAAGCAATCCCCGCGTCAAATCGTGGATGGGCTGGCATTCCTGCATGGCCTGCTGCTGCCGGGGCGTGAGCTTTTCCACCAGTTCGCCTGTGGAAAAATGGTCTTCCAGCATGGTCAAGAAAGCCTCGAAAGGCTGGTCTGCGGCAAACAGCTTTTCCGCTTCGGCCCGCAGCGCAGGGTGTGCCTGAGGCGCCTGGGGTCCCGGCGGCGGTAACAGCGCCGCCTGCGCCAGCACGCGCTCGAGCGGGGGCGCATCGGCCGCCAGCGGACGGGGCCGGTAGGCGGACAAGGTATAGGTGGCCGGTGCGCCCGCCGTCACGGCGCTGATGCGGAACTGCCGCGTCACCGCGCCGCCCACCTCCTGGTAATGCAAGGTGAAGTCGGCGGGCATGCGCTTGCCGTCGGCCAGCATCTTCAGCACCAGCGGATGACCGCCCCAGGTGTAGCGCAGGTACTGGGCAAACGTCGTCGCGTCGTCGCCGCTGACGGGACTGCCCGCGATCCCCAGGCGCAGCAGGGGCTGCCCGTCAAGCGACCACAGCACGGCGCCGTCGAGCACTTGCGGCTGCAGAGCGCCGCGCCGCCTTGCCGCCGGCACGGACAGCGATTGCTCCTCGTACACGGGCGGCGTGACGTGGCCCTGCTGGCCACCCGCCTGGAGCGCGCCAGCCACGACTTGGCGGTGCGCGATCTCGATATGGCGGAAGCCCACCACGTCGAACAGCGAATACGTGTCGTAGGTGGACGCCGCCGTATCGATGACGTGGCGGCGGCGCGTGGCAAAGTCGAAGACGGACAGAATGCGGCCATCGCGTACGCTCAGGTAATGCGGTCCCAGCACGACATCGCTGTCCTGCGTCTCGCGCGCGGGCAGGCTGGTTTTCAACCCCGGCTTGTGCGCGCGCTCGGTAGTCACCGTGACGTGGAAGGCGACGCTGGCCTGGGCCGCGCTGGCGCCCAGGAAAAGGATGGCGGCCACGCTGGCGCGGCGCAAGGCGGGAACAAGGGTCATGGAGATGATGCAGTGGAGAAATACTGATTCTAAGGCAAATCCGGCGATCTCCTTGTTTTGCTGGCAAGCATAAAAAAAGACAGCCGCAGCTGTCTTTTCTGTTTTACTTCAACAACGATTACGACATGTGCTGGCCGCCGTTGATCGAAATATTCGCGCCCGTGACGAACGCCGCTTCATCGGAAGCCAGGTAGGCGACCAGGCCGGCCACTTCTTCCGGCTTGCCCAGGCGCGCCATCGGAATTTGCGGGATGATTTTGCTGTCGAGCACTTCCTGCGGAATCGCCATGACCATCTTGGTGCCGATGTAGCCTGGCGAAATGGTGTTGACGGTGACGTTCTTGCGCGCCACTTCCAGCGCCAGCGACTTGGTGAAGCCATGCATGCCCGCTTTCGCGGCCGCATAGTTGGTCTGGCCGAAAGCGCCCTTCTGGCCGTTCACGGACGAGATATTGATGATGCGGCCCCAGCCGCGTTCCACCATGCCGTCGCAGACGGGCTTGGTCATGTTGAAGACGGAATCGAGGTTGGTGCTCATCACGGCATCCCAGTTCGTCTTGTCCATCTTCTTGAACGTCATGTCGCGCGTGATGCCGGCGTTATTCACCAGCACATCGACAGGACCGATTTCCGCTTCCACTGCCGCCACGCAGGCAGCGGCCGAATCGTAGTCGGCCACGTCGCACGGATATGCCTTGAAGTCGTAGCCCATGTCCTTGGTCGTCGCCAGCCATTCCTCGACCTTCGGATTGCCTGGGGAATATGTGGTCACCACGCGATAGCCGAGCGCCGCCAGCTTAAAACACACCGCTTCGCCCAGACCACCCATGCCACCAGTTACCAATGCAACTCTTGCCATTTTCATCCCCTCAGTGTCGTTCTATTGCCAAAAAGTTAATTATTTAGTGAAAGCAACCCAGTTCCGCCGAGAATTACAGCGGCGTACCGCCGCGAACCCCGCCGTCACGCACTGCGCGCGACGGCGGGATTCGGTGCCAGCTACTTAATCGCGCTCGATCGCTAAAGCGACACCCATGCCGCCACCGATGCACAGCGCTGCCAGGCCTTTCTTGGCGTCGCGGCGTATCATTTCGTGGATCAGGGTGACCAGGATGCGCGCGCCCGAGGCGCCGATCGGGTGGCCGATGGCGATCGCGCCGCCGTTCACGTTGATCTTGCTGGTATCCCAGCCCATTTCCTTGTTCACGGCAATCGCTTGCGCGGCAAACGCTTCGTTGATTTCCATCAGGTCCAGCTCTTCATGCGTCCAGCCGGCTTTTTTCAGGCACAGACGCGAGGCAGAGACGGGGCCCATGCCCATGACGGCCGGGTCCAGGCCCGACGAGGCATAAGCCTTGATGCGCGCCAGCGGCTTCAAGCCCAGTTCCTTCGCTTGCGAAGCGGACATCATGATCACGGCGGCGGCGCCGTCGTTCAGGCCCGAGGCATTGCCGGCCGTGACGGTGCCGTCCTTGGCGAACGCAGGGCGCAGGCCGGCCAGCGATTCCAGGGTCGAGCCGGGCTTGATGTATTCGTCGCTGTCGAAGACGACCGTGCCTTTTTTGTTGGCGATTTCCAGCGGCAGGATTTCATCCTTGAACTTGCCCGCCTTTTGCGCCGCTTCCGCCTTCAGCTGCGACTGCAGCGCGAATTCATCCTGCTCGGCGCGCGTCACTTCGTATTTCTTGGCGACGTTTTCCGCCGTGATGCCCATGTGGTACTGGTTGTACACGTCCCACAGGCCATCGACGATCATGGTGTCGATCATCTTGAAGTCGCCCATGCGGAAACCGTCGCGCGAACCGTTCATCGCGTGCGGCGAGGCGCTCATGTTTTCCTGGCCGCCGGCGATGATGATGTTGGCGTCGCCGCACTTGATCGCTTGCGCCGCCAGGTGCGTGGCCTTCAGGCCGCTGCCGCAGACCTTGTTGATGGTGAATGCCGGGATGGAACTGGGCAAGCCAGCCTTGATGACGGCCTGGCGCGCGGCGTTCTGGCCGACGGCGGCCGTCAGCACCTGGCCCAGGATCGCTTCGCCGATCAGGTTCGGGTCGATGCCGGTTTGTGCCAGCAAGCCCTTGATTACATGCGCGCCCAGTTCGGACGCAGGAATCTTGGCCAGACTGCCACCGAATTTGCCGACTGCGGTACGGCCGGCGGCCACGATTACGACATCATCCATTTATTTCTCCGATATGCTGGCCACGAGGGCCAAGGTCAAGGTGCTAATAGAATCCAATTGGAATCCAGTGAATCCGGGAAGACACAGCAAGCTGCGTTTCATTCTAGCGCGGCATGCGCCGCAGTTCCAGCGCCGCACCGCTGGCGGCGGCGATGACAGCCTGCTTGCGGTGGCGGCGGGCAACCTGGCGCGGCGGATAGCCGCTGCCGGGCCGCAAAACGCTTAGGCCTGGCGAGCAGGACGCGTGTTTTTATTTTTATCATACCCTTCATCGGCACCGCCGAAAGTGGTTTTTAGAAAATTATTGAAGGGAATAATCAGGGGTACGGGTGTTTGCTTTACCACCTGCAACAGCTCGCCAAATTTTTGACGCGATGCAGCAAACTCACCCTTTGTCACAGTCTCAAATTTCTCCTGGGTTTCTTGAGCAACATCCTTTGCCTGGCGGCCATATGCACCGATGCGTTCGATGGCCAGTTGCGACTGGGTGCGCGACAGTTGCAGCAGCGCTTGCGTATCCTTCACGGACAGCAGCTGATTGCCCGCCACCGTAGCGGCAGCCAGTGCCGCGCGGGCCGCATCGAGCTGTAACTCCAGCACGTTGGCGCCGCTGTCGACGGCGGCCTGGGCATACGCTTGCGCGCTGATCAATTGCGCTTCCACCACGGCCTTGCCAGCCAATGCCCATTGTTCGGAAAATGAAAACATGTCGTTCCTCCCCAAAGAGTAGGCAGCGCCATGTTGCGCCGCACAGTGCTCAACTGTAAGCGGTGGTTCATTGCTGAACCTTGATATTTATCAAGCTTTGCTGTTGGTTTGTTTCCACCTCAACGTTGATCAAGACAACAACTTGATACCATCGAGCGTAGCCGCGCACTGCTCGCGTATCACGCTGACGAAATCGCGCACATAGGCCTTGTCCTGCAACGGCTCCGGCACGGACACGTACAAATCGCTCCACAAGCCATGCTCGCCCACCGGGCGCGCCACCACATAATCGTAATCGACGTAATTCTTGATTGCCCAGTTCGGCAAGGCGGCGATGCCGCGCCGGCTCGCCACCAGTTGCAGCACGGCCACCGTCAATTCGGCCGTGCGGCGTTCAAACTGGATGCCGGCCGGCTTCAGCACTTCACGGATCAGGTCGATGCGCTCTTCCGGCACGGGATAGGTAATCAAAGTCTCGCCCGTAAAGTCGCTCGCCGCAAGGCGGCGCTGCGCCTGCAACCGGTGCTTCTGCGCCATCACCACCAGCATTTCAAAGCGGAACAGGGGAAACACGGTGAAATCGGGGCCGTACGGCGAGCCGATCACGAGGTCCGCCTCGCCCGAACGCAGCAAGTCGGCCGGCTCGCTATGAAAACCCGACACCAGGTCGATCTCCACTTCCGGCCAGCGCTGGCGGAACGCATCCATCACGGGCATGAGCCAGTCGAAACAGGTATGGCATTCGAGCGCCACGCGCAGCTGCCCCTTGTCGCCCTGCGACAAACGCGCCACGTCGCGCTCGGCCAGTTCGATCTCGGGCAACAGCTTGTCGGCCAGCTCCAGCAGCCGGCTGCCCGTGGCCGTGAAGGCGATCGGCATCGACTTGCGCTCGAACAGGGGCGCCTTGTAGCGCTCTTCCAGCAACCGGATCTGGTGCGACAGGGCCGACTGGGTCAGGTTGAGCAGCTGCGCGGCGCGCACCAGGCTGCCGGAGGAACGCAGGGCACTCAGGGTGCGCAGGTGGCGAATTTCTAGCATCGGGGAAATGACGTCTGTACGTGAATGATTTTCATGTTATTCGGCAAAATGTTTCGTTTTGATTATAGACCAAGTTGCCGCACACTCTAGCGCATTCACATTAAATCTCGATGACATCATGCCCATTCGTACCCACATCCTTGGCTTTCCCCGCATCGGCGCCGCGCGTGAGCTGACACTGGCGCTGGAAAGCCACTGGCGCGGCGAGCTGTCCGAGGCGGCGCTGGAAGCGACGGGCCAGCAATTGCGCGCGCGCCACTGGGCCGTGCAAAGGGACGCGGGCCTGGCCTACGTCACCGTGGGCGACTTCGCCTTCTACGACCAAGTGGCCAGGCATATCCAGCTGCTGGGCTGCGAGCCGGCGCGTTTTGATTTCGGCGCGGAACAATCGCCGCTGTCGCGCTATTTCACGATGGCGCGCGGCGGTACCAGCCAAGCGGAGCATGCCGGCTGCCGCCACGGCCATGCGCTGGAAGTGAGCAAGTGGTTTGACACCAATTACCATTACCTGGTGCCCGAATTGTCGCCGCACACCCAATTTTCGCTGGCGTGCGAGCGCCTGCTGGCGGAAGTGGCCGAGGCACAGGCGCTCGGCCACCAGGTCAAGGCGGCCCTGATCGGCCCCCTCACCTTCCTGTGGCTGGGCAAGGAAAAGACACCGGGCTTCGAGCGCCTGGCGCTGCTGGAACAATTGCTGCCCGTCTACGGCGGCCTGCTCGACCGATTGAAACAGCAGGGCGTGGCGTGGGTGCAGCTCGAGGAACCGATCCTGGGCCTAGACTTGCCCCATGCCTGGCGCAGCGCCTTCGAGAGTGCCTACTGGCAGCTGAACCAGGTGGGGGTGAACATCCTGCTGGCCACGTATTTCTCGCCGCTGGAAGAAAACCTCAGCCTGACATGCCGCCTGCCCGTGGCCGGCCTGCACGTGGACGGCATCCGCGCGCCGCATGAATTGGTCAGTGTCACGGACTGGCTGCCCGCGCATAAAGTCTTGTCGATCGGTATAGTCGATGGCCGCAATATCTGGCGTACCGACCTCGACGCTGCCCTGGCCGTGCTGCAGCCGCTGGCCGCCAAGCGCAAGGGGCACCTGTGGCTGGCGCCGTCGTGCTCACTGCTGCACGTGCCGTTCAGCCTGGAAGCGGAGACGGACCTCGATGGCGACATCAAGAGCTGGCTGGCGTTTGCCACGGAAAAACTCACGGAACTTGCGCTGCTGAAAGACGCACTGGAAGGCCATCCCGACGATACCGCGCTGGCGAGGTCCCGCCGGGCCATCGCCAGCCGCCGCGCCAGCCCCCGCGTCCACCGTGCGGCAGTCGCGCAGCGCCTGCAGACGCTGTCGCCCACCATCGACCGCCGCGATTCCGGCTTCCCGTTGCGCCAGGCCGCGCAGCATGCACGCCTACGCCTGCCCGACTTCCCGACGACGACCATTGGCGCCTTCCCGCAGACGCCGGCCATCCGCGCCGAAATCGCCCACGCCGTGGGCCGCCAGGAAGCGCTGGGCCTGGACGTGCTCGTGCATGGCGAAGCGGAACGCAATGACATGGTCGACTACTTCGGCGAGCAGCTGGACGGCTTCGTGTTGACCCGTCACGGCTGGGTGCAATCGTGCGGCTCGCGCTGCGTCAAGCCGCCCATCATCTACGGCGACGTGCAGCGTCCGGCCCCCATGACGGTCGCATGGACGGCCCATGCGCAAAGCCTGACGAGCAAACCGATGAAGGGCACGCTGACGGGCCCGGTGACGCTCTTGCAATGGTCGTTCGTGCGCGACGACCAGCCGCGCGCCGCCACGGCGCTGCAGCTGGCCCTGGCCATCCGCGACGAAGTGCAGGACCTGGAAACGGCCGGCATCGGCATCATCCAGATCGACGAGCCGGCCATCCGCGAAGGCTTGCCGCTGCGCCGCGGCCAGTGGGACGCCTATCTGGACTGGGCCACGCGCGCCTTCCGCATCGCCGCGTCCGTCGTCAGCGACACGACGCAGATCCATACCCACATGTGCTATGCCGAGTTCAACGACATCCTGCCGCAGATCGCCGCCATGGATGCCGACGTCATCACGATAGAGACGAGCCGCTCGGACGTGGAACCGCTGACGGGCTCAGTCCAGTTCCAGTACTCGAACGAAATCGGCCCCGGCGTGTACGGCATCCACTCGCCGCGCATCCCCACCGCCGTCGACATGGTGACATTACGGCAAAAAGCCAGCGGCTTGAAGACGCGTGGCTCGCTGGAAACGGAAACAGCGTTGCGTCATATGGTGGAGGCGGCACGGCAGATGCGCGCAGCGTAATCGGACATGGCGCCTGAGGGCGCATGGGCGGCGGCTTTCGGGGCGGCGCACCGGTTTTCCGGGGCGCCGCCCGTTTTTTTTGACATGAAGTAGGTATTGCCCTGCGGAATAGCATGCGCCAGGCCCCTGACGCCGATTTTTTTGCAGTAGAATGCAAGAAATTTACTGCTCCCATTGTTGCCGTACGGAACATCTGGCCTGCCGCAGTTTCACTTTGATAAATGTTTATGTCCAAAAGCCCGTCGCAGAAGCCTATCGAAATCAAGATTTCCACCGTCGTTGCTGTCTCCGCCATTCTGCATAGCGCCGATACGCAGGCACTCGATGCCGCCTTGCGCGACATGACGGGAGGCGTGGCGGACTTTTTCGAGGACGACCTGGCCGTGCTGGACGTGGCGGCCTTGCCGCCCGACAGCGTGCCCATCGACTGGGCCGCCCTCGTGGCCCTGCTGAAAAAATACCGTTTGAATGCCGTGGCCGTGCGCAATGCGCCGGCCGACATGCATGACGCCATCCTGGCGCAAGGCTTGAGCCTCGACAGCGGCAAGACGCGCGACGATGCGCCGCCCAAGGATGGTCCCAAGGATACACCCACGGCGGCGGCCCAGTCGGGCGCCGACGCCCAGGTGATGGTGATCGACACGCCCGTGCGGGCCGGCCAGCGCATCTATGCGCGCGGCTGCGACCTGATCATCACCGCCGTCGTCAACAATGGCGCCGAAATCATCGCCGACGGCAGCATCCATGTGTATTCCTCGCTGTACGGCCGCGCGCTGGCCGGCGCCTCGGGCAATCCCCAGGCGCGCATCTTCGCGCTGGCCATGGAACCGGAACTGGTCTCGATCGCGGGCGTATACCGCACGTTCGAGGATGGTTTCCCCCCGGAAATGGCGCGCGGACCCGCGCAAATTCGTTTGGCTGGAGACAGAATCGATATACACTCTGTCAATCCGGTCACTCCCGTGAACCGCTCTTAAGCTGCACAATTCAAGAGATATCTGAAAAGGATTATTTGTGGCAAGAATTATTGTTGTGACGTCCGGCAAGGGCGGTGTCGGCAAGACGACCTCTAGCGCCAGTTTTTCCACTGGCCTGGCCATGCGCGGCCACAAGACAGCCGTGCTCGATTTCGACGTGGGCCTGCGTAACCTCGACCTGATCATGGGTTGCGAGCGCCGCGTCGTGTATGACTTGATCAATGTGATCAATAAAGAAGCAACCCTGAACCAGGCCCTGATCAAGGACAAGCACTGCGACAACCTGTTCATCCTGCCCGCCTCGCAGACGCGCGACAAGGATGCCTTGTCGGAAGAAGGCGTGGAACGCGTGTTGAACGACCTGATCAACATGGGTTTCGAGTTCATCATCTGCGATTCGCCGGCCGGCATCGAGCATGGCGCGCTGATGGCGCTGACGTTCGCCGACGAAGCCATCATCGTCACCAACCCGGAAGTGTCGTCGGTGCGCGATTCGGACCGCATCCTCGGCATCCTGCAAGCCAAGTCGCGCCGTGCGCAGACGGGCGGCGAGCCGGTCAAGGAACATTTGCTGATCACCCGCTACTCGCCGAAACGCGTGGAATCGGATGAAATGCTGTCCTACCAGGACGTGCAGGAAATCCTGCGCATCCCGCTGGTGGGCATCATTCCCGAGTCGGAGCAAGTGCTGGCCGCCTCGAACCAGGGCAATCCGGCCATCCATTTCACGGGCACGGACGTGGCGCAAGCCTATGAAGACGTGGTCTCGCGTTTCCTCGGCGAAGAGGTCGAGTTGCGCTTTACCAACTATGAAAAGCCTGGATTACTCCAGCGCATTTTTGGGGCGAAGTGATATGGCCTTGCTTTCTTTCCTCTTCCCCCCCAAGCCGAAGACGGCCACCGCGGCCAAGGAACGCCTGCAGATCATCATCGCCCGCGAACGCAGCGGACGCGATGGTCCGGACTTCCTGCCCGCCCTGCACAAGGAATTGATCGCTGTCATTTCCAAGTACACGAAGGTGAATGCCGACGACATCAAGATCTCGCTGGACCGCCAGGGCAACCTGGAAGTGCTCGACGTCAACGTGGTGCTGCCGGACGCGTAAGGTTTACTCCGGCCTGACCATGAGCAATTCCTGCGCCACCGCGGCGCAGGCGTTCACGTGCTGGTTGCCGATCTGGCGGAACACGGCGTAGCCGATGGCTGCCGCCACCGCCTGACCGGCGAACGGCACGAAGCGCGCCACCTGCTTGGTGGCAATCTTGACGCCACTGCGCTTGAGCAGGTGGAGGATCAGTTCGCGCGACACCAGCTTTCCTACCAGCATGCCCCCCATGCCCACCGCCGCGCGGTAGGCCATCATCTTGAACTGCGGGTTCAGGCGCTCGATCTGCTCGGGCGTCAGGCCGAATTCGTGGTTGATATCGTTGATCAACATGGAAAACAGACCCACGTCGGACATCAGGTCGATGCCGGGAATGGGAATGGCCGAAGCGCCCGCCGACATCATGGCGCGCCGCTGCACCAGGCGCCGGCAACGCTCGCGCACTTGCTCGATTTCGGCACGACTGGCCGGTATCAGTGTCCAATCGGTAGTGCTCTTGTCTGGCATGGCCGCTTCTCCGCTAGTAGGGGTAGATGAACAAGTGTAACGTAAAGGATCTGCCCTCCGATTTCACTGGACACAGTTGCAATCTCTGTTATATTTCACTTGAGCATTCCTTAACATTACGATAAGCAGAGCAGGCCGTCTGTTTGTTGCTACACACTCCAGCCAATTATGCGAATTGCCGTACTCGATAGCGACCATAGCCAGGCAGAACTGATCTGCCAGGTGCTCACCGCCGCCGGCCACGCTTGCCACGAGTTTCAGAGTGGCAAGGAAATGCTGGGGCAGCTGCGCAAGGACAGTTGCGACATGCTCATCCTCGACTGGCATGTGAGCGATCTGGACGGTGCGGAAGTCTTGCGCCGTGCCCGGGAAAAACTGGCGCCGAAGGCGCCCGTGTTGTTTATGACCAACAGTTCCGGCGAAGACGACGTGGTTGCGGGCATGACGGCAGGTGCCGACGACTACATGATCAAGCCCCTGCGGCGCAGCGAACTGACCTTGCGCACCCAGGCGCTGCTGCGCGTGGCGTACCCGGCCCAGAATGGCGCCGAGTACTTGCAATTTGGTCATTACACGTTTGAAACCCGTCCCGGCCGCCTGTTGCGCGATGGCGAAGTGCTGGATGTGACGCACAAGGAATTCGCCCTGGCGCTGCTGTTTTTCCGCAACCTGGGCCGTCCCCTGTCGCGCGCCTACATCCACGAAGCCGTGTGGCAGCGCGACACGGCCCTGCCCTCGCGCACCATGGATACCCACGTCTCGCGCGTGCGCAACAAGCTGCAGCTGAAACCGGAACACGGCTACAGGCTCGTGCCCGTCTACAGCTACGGTTATCGCCTGGAAAAACTGGGCGGCTGAACGGCGGCAAACGGCTGACCTGCTCAAAGCGCGGGCACAAAGCGTTATAATGTCGCCATAAGTCATCCAACAGCCCTGAAATGCAACTGCTCGCCGTCGGCCTCAACCATACCACCGCCCCAGTGTCGCTCCGCGAACAGCTGGCGTTTGCGCCTGAGCACTTGGGCCAGGCGGTGATGGCGGCGCGCACCTGGTTCCAGCGCATCGACTTGCGCGACAACGACGAAGCGGCCATCCTGTCGACCTGCAACCGCACCGAGCTGTATGCGGCCAGCCATGTGCCGAACCCGCTCGACGCGGGTGCGCATTTCCTGGCCGACTACCACCAGCTCAACTACAGCGAGCTGCGCCCCCACTTGTATATGCTGCCGCAGCACGATGCCGTGCGCCACACCTTCCGCGTCGCCTCCGGGCTCGATTCGATGGTGCTGGGCGAAACGCAAATCCTGGGGCAGATCAAGGACGCCATCCGCACGGCCGACGAGGCGGGCGGCCTGGGCACCTATCTGCACCAGTTGTTCCAGCGCAGCTTTTCGGTGGCCAAGGAAGTGCGCAGCAGCACCGAGATCGGCGCCCACAGCGTATCCATGGCGGCGGCCGCCGTGCGCCTGTCGCAGCGCATCTTCGACAAGATCGCCGAGCAGAACGTGCTGTTCATCGGCGCCGGCGAAATGATCGAATTGTGCGCCACGCACTTTGCCGCGCAAAACCCGAAAAGCATCACCATTGCCAACCGCACCATGGAACGGGGCGAGGAACTCGCGCACCGCTTCAACGGCACGGCGATCCGCCTGGCCGACCTGCCGGAGCAGCTGCACCAGTTCGACATCGTCATCTCGTGCACGGCGTCGTCCTTGCCGCTGCTGGGCCTGGGCCTGGTCGAGCGCGCCATCAAGGCGCGCCGCCACAAGCCCATGTTCATGGTCGACCTGGCCGTGCCGCGCGACATCGAGGCGGAAGTGGGCCGTTTGAACGACGTCTTCCTGTACACGGTCGACGACCTGGGCAAGGTCGTGCAGACGGGCCTGGAAAGCCGGCAGGCGGCCGTGGCGCAAGCCGAGGCCATCATCGAGACGCGCGTGCAATCCTTCATGAGCTGGGTCGACGACCGTGCCATGGTGCCCGTCATCCAGCATCTGCATGAAAACAGCGAAACCTTGCGCCTGCTGGAAGTGGAACGGGCGCGCAAGATGCTGGCCAAGGGCGCCGACATCGACGCCGTGCTCGAAGCGCTGTCGAAAGGCTTGACGGCCAAGTTCCTGCACGGCCCGCAGCAGGCGCTGCACCATGCGCAAGGCGACGAGCGCAAGCAGCTGGTCACCCTGCTGCCGAAACTGTTCCGCCCCCGCCGTTAGCGCAGCCCCGCTGGCCGCCCGCGCGCGGCTACCCCTGCCCGCCTGCCGGGCTTGCATCATTCCTACACTCTTTTTACCGCGAATCGCTATGAAACCATCCATGCTGGGCAAACTCGATCAACTGGCGAACCGCCTGGTCGAACTCGACGAACTGCTGATGCACCCGGACGCCACGTCGAACATGGACAGCTACCGCAAGATGACGCGCGAGCACGCCGAGCTGGGCCCGCTGGTGGCCCTGTACCGCTCCTACCAGGAAGCGGGCAACGACATCGCCACGGCGCAAGAAATGCTGGCGGACCCGGACATGAAGGAATTCGCCCAGGAAGAGATCGAGGCGGCCAAGGCCACCATGGCGCAGCTCGAGCGCGAACTGCAGACCATGCTGCTGCCGAAGGACGTCAACGACGAGCGCAATATCTTCCTGGAAATTCGCGCCGGCACGGGCGGCGATGAATCGGCCCTGTTCGCCGGCGACCTGCTGCGCATGTACACGCGCTTTGCCGAGCGCAACCGCTGGCAGGTGGAGCTGGTATCGTCGTCCGATTCCGACCTGGGCGGCTACCGCGAGGTGATCGTGCGCGTGGTCGGCAATGGCGCGTATTCGAAGCTGAAATTCGAGTCGGGCGGCCACCGCGTGCAGCGCGTGCCGGCCACGGAAACGCAGGGCCGCATCCATACCTCAGCCTGCACGGTGGCCGTGATGCCGGAAGCCGATGAAGTGGAGGACGTCAACATCAACCCGGCCGACCTGCGCATCGACACCTACCGCGCCTCGGGCGCGGGCGGACAGCACATCAACAAGACGGATTCGGCCGTGCGCATCACCCACTTACCGACCGGCATCGTCGTCGAGTGCCAGGATGACCGCAGCCAGCACAAGAACAAGGCGCAGGCGATGAAAGTGCTGGCCGCGCGCATCAAGGACGTGCAATTGCGCGAGCAGCAGTCGAAGGAAGCGGCCACGCGCAAGAGCCTGATCGGCTCGGGCGACCGCAGCGAGCGCATCCGCACCTATAATTTCCCGCAAGGCCGCCTGACGGATCACCGCATCAATCTGACCTTGTACAAGCTTGACTTCATCATGGATGGGGATTTGACGGAGCTGACGAATGCGCTGGCGGCGGAGCACCAGGCGGAACTGCTGGCTGCTTTAGGCGACTAAACGCTGGCTCCGTTGTGTCGGCTTACGCTGCGCTAAGCCGACCTACGCCGACCTACGCCGCAATTTGTAGGTCGGCTTGGCGCGCAGCGCGTAAGCCGACAGCTTTAAGTAGCGGCTAAGCAATAAAAATCGGCCCTTGTGCGAAAATGACCAGCTCGATTCCATCCACCTCACCGTGTCGCCCATGAAAAATTCACGCACCGTCCTCCTGTTGACCGCCGCCCTGTGTTTCCTGATGCTGGGCGTGGCCATGTATTTGCAGCATGCCATGAACATGGCGCCGTGCCCGCTGTGCGTGATCCAGCGCTACCTGTTCCTCGCCATCGGCATCGCCTGCCTGGCGGGCGCCGCCGCCAACCGCCCGAAAATCGGCGCCGGCATCGGCTTGCTGGCGGCCCTGGGCGGCATGGGCGTGGGCGCCAAGCATCTGTACGTGCTGGCCAATCCCGGCTTCTCGTGCGGCATCGATCCGGTGGAAACGGCGCTGAACAAGGTCTTCACGGCCGAACTCATGCCCTTCATGTTCGAATCGTATGGCGCTTGCGAAAACGCCGGCGAGCCGTTTTTCGGCCTGTCGATTCCGCAATGGGCATTCATCTGGTTCGCCATCTTCGCCATCACCATGTTGTGGACATTGCTGCGCCGCAAACAATAACCATTCATTTATGCCAGAAACACTGATCCCTGCCGGCAGCACTGTCGGCGCCCTGCAAATCCGTCCGCTGCTCGATCCGCTCGACAACCGCATCCTGCTCGGTCACGCGCTGGGCCTGTCGCGCGTCAGCTTGATCACGCAATCGCAGCGAGTCCTTACTCCTGATGAAACCGAGCGGTTATCTGGCTTGCTGGCGCGCCGGCTGCAGGGCGAGCCGATCGCCTACATCGTCGGTCAGCGCGAATTTTTCGGCTTGCCGTTCGAAGTGAACGACGCCGTGCTGATCCCCCGCCCCGATACGGAAGTGCTGGTGGAACTGGCGCTCGAGCGCCTGCCGCCAGGCGGACGGGTGCTCGACATGGGCACGGGCAGCGGCGCCATCGCCGTCGCGCTGGCGCACACGCGGCCCGACGCCGTCGTCACGGCCCTGGACGTGAGCAGCACGGCGCTGGCCGTGGCGCGCCGCAACGCCAGCGCCAACGGCGTCAACATCACCTTCATGGCCAGCGACTGGTTCGAAGCGCTGGGCACGGAAAAGTTCGACCTGATCGTCTCCAATCCCCCCTACATCGCCAGCGGCGACCGCCACCTGGCCGAAGGCGATTTGCGCTTCGAGCCGGCGGGCGCGCTGACCGACCATGCGGACGGCCTGTCGGCCCTGCGCACCATCGTTGCCGGCGCCGCGCGCCACCTGGCGTCGGGCGCCTGGCTGCTGATGGAACACGGCTACGACCAGGCTGCCCAGGTGCGCGAGCTGCTGGCCGCTGCCGGCTATAACAAGGTGCAAAGCTGGCGCGACCTGGCCGGCATCGAACGGGTCAGCGGCGCCCGCCTGGGCTGACCGTTGCCACCTGCGCAAAGCTTGACCCGGCGGCGCGCCAGATCCCCCCGCAGTTTGTTAAAATATCAAGCGAATTCCTGACCGAAGCGCCGTCCCCGTTGCCCGGGGCGGACGCTGGCGACGCGGCGTTTTTTGGGCCGGCGCCGACGCATTTGCCAAAATTCGGTTAATCTCAGCACAAATTATTTATATGCTGCACAAGAAAGGAAGCTCAAATTGCCCAACCTGTTGACTCGCCGCCTGGCATTGCTGACTGAAGATGCCAACCGCGCGCTGCTGGGCGGCTTGCGCGGCATCGAGCGCGAAACCCTGCGCGTCGACCACGCCGGCCATCTGGCTTCCACGCCCCACCCCGCCGCCTTGGGCTCGGCGCTGACGCACCCTGAAATCACCACCGACTACGCCGAAGCGCTGCTCGAATTCATCACCCCGGCCGAAGCCGACATCGCCGTCACGCTCGACAAGCTCGATACCGTGCACCGCCACGCCTACAGCCGCCTCGGCGACGAGTTGCTGTGGAGCCAGTCGATGCCGTGCCAGCTGCCGGCCGAAGCGGACATCGAGATCGCCAACTACGGCACGTCGAATATGGGCATGCTCAAGCACGTCTACCGGCGCGGCCTGGCATTGCGCTACGGCAAGGCCATGCAATGCATCGCCGGCATCCATTACAACTATTCGCTCGACGAGCAGCTGTGGCAAGTGCTGGCCAGCCATCCGGACACCAGCGCCAGCCCCACGCACGCAGCCGCGACGCCAAAAGACGTGCAGTCGGAAAGCTACCTGGCGACGATCCGCAATTTCCGCCGCTACAGCTGGCTGTTGATGTACCTGTTCGGCGCCTCGCCGGCCCTGTCCGCCGGTTTCCTGCGCGGCCGCGCGCACAAGCTCGACACCTTGTCCGACGATACCCTGTTCCTGCCGTACGCGACCAGCCTGCGCATGAGCGACCTCGGCTACCAGAACGACGCCCAGTCCGGCCTGCGCCCGCACGAAAACAGCCTCGATGATTACGTCAACGCGCTCACGCACGCCGTCAACGACCCGTATCCGCCGTACGCGGCGTTGGGCACGAAAAAGGATGGCGAGTGGATACAGTTGTCCACCAACGTGCTGCAGATCGAAAATGAATACTATTCGACCATCCGCCCGAAGCGCGTGATCCGCACGGGCGAGCGCCCCATCCAAGCCCTGTGCCTGCGCGGCGTGCAATACATCGAAGTGCGCTGCATGGATGTCGACCCGTTCGAACCGGTGGGCATCAGCCTGGAAACGGGCCGCTTCCTCGACGCGTTTTTGCTGTTCTGCGCGCTCGACGACAGCGCGCCGATTTCTGCCGAGCAAAGTGCTTGCTACACGAACAATTTCGCCCGCACCGTCAAGAAAGGCCGCAAGCCGGGCCTGAGCCTGCGCCGCGATGGCGAAGACATCACCCTGCAAGCCTGGGGCGAGGAATTGCTGACCCGTATCGCGCCCGTGGCGGCCCTGCTCGACGCGCGCCAGGGCGGCACGCAGCACGCGAACAGCCTGGCCGCGCAAGCCCGTAAACTGGCCGACCCGGACACGACGCCATCGGCCAAGGTCTTGGCCGAACTGCGCGCCAACGGCGGCTCGTTTGCCGCCTTCGGCCTGCGCCAGAGCGAACGCCACGCTGCCTGGTTCCGCGCGCAGCCGCCCACCCCCGGGCAAAGCGCGTATTTCGACGAGATGGCCGCCAGCTCGCTGGCCGAGCAGCGTGCCATGGAAGCGGCGCCGGCCGGCAGCTTCGACGATTTCGTCGCCGCCTACCGCGCCAGCACCCTGTGTTCGCACACCTGATCCTGCCTGACTTTTTGCCTGGCGCCCGATGCTGACCTTCTACAATGAATTGCACGGCCAGCACCGGGGCCGCTTCGAGATGTTTCGCGGCACCATGGTGCCCTGCTTCGAGACACCGGAGCGGGCCGACATGGTGGTGGCCGAGCTGGGGCGGCGCAACCTGGGCCGCATCGTCACGCCGCACGGCGTGCCGCTGACCTCCTTGGAGCGCATCCACACGCCCCGCTACCTGCATTTCCTGCGCCATGCCTGGCACGACTGGCTGGCGCTCGACCCCGACAACGGGGGCAAGGATGCCTTGCCGTCCGTGTGGCCCGTGCGCACCTTGCGCAGCGATATCGAACCGGACGACTTCACGGCCAAGCTGGGCCTGTATTCGATGGACAATGGCACGCCGCTGACGGCCGGCACCTGGACGGCGGCCAAGACGGGCGCCGACTGCGCCGTCAATGCGGCGCACGCATTGCGCCTGGGCGAACGGGCCACATTCGCCCTCACGCGCCCGCCGGGCCACCATGCGGGCAGCGATTTCTTTGGCGGCTACTGTTTTCTGAACAACGCGGCCCTGGCCGCGCAGCACCTGCTCGACGACGGCGCGCGCAAGGTCGCCATCCTCGACATCGATTACCACCACGGCAACGGCACGCAGAGCATTTTTTACGGACGCGACGACGTGCTGTTCGCCTCCATCCACGCCGACCCGCGCAGCGAATATCCGTTTTACCTCGGTCACGCCGACGAAACGGGCAGCGGCGCGGGGCTCGGCTACAACGTCAATCTGCCGCTGCCGGCCGGCACGTCCACGGCCAGCTGGTTCGCCGCGCTGGAAACGGCTTGCCTGCGCATCAATATGTATGCGCCCGACGCGCTGGTGGTCTCGCTCGGTGTCGACACCTTCGTGGGCGACCCGCTGTCGCATTTCTCGCTGCAAAGCGGCGACTACCTGCGCGTGGGCGAACGCCTCGCGCATCTGAACCTGCCCACCGCCTTCATCCTCGAAGGCGGTTATGCGGTCAAGGAAATCGGCATCAATGTGGTGAACGTGCTGGAAGGTTTTGAGACGGCGGAGTAGGCCGGTGGTGATGTCGGCTTACGCCCTCGCGGGCTAAGCCGACCTACATATTCCGAAACAAACTCATGAACGGCTGGCTCACGGCCAGGGTTTCCGGCCGCGTCTTCAGGCGCAGGGCGCCGCGTCCCACCTCGTCGCGCGTCACCGACGCCACCATCTTCATGTTGACGATGGTGGAGCGGTGGATCTGTTTGAAAATGGCCGAATCGAGCACGTCGAGCAGTTCGCGGATCGGCTTGCGCAGCAGCGCCTCGCCGTCGGCCGTCATGACGGCCGTGTACTTGGTGTCGGATTGAAAATAGGCGATGTCTTCCACCATGATCAGACGCGTATCCTTGCCGCTGCTGGCCGTCAGCCACACCAGCGGCGGCGACTTGGCTGCCGCCGGCAAGGCGCTGCTCAATTGCTGCAGCAGGCCGGCCAGCGCGCCGTCGTCCGCCCGGGCCTTGCCGGCCCGCGCCCGCACGCGCTGCAGGGTCGCCTGCAGGCGCTCGCGTCCGATCGGTTTCAATAGATAATCGACGGCGCCCTTGTCGAAGGCATCGATGGCGTACTGGTCGTAGGCCGTGACGAACACCACCTGCGTGCCGGGACTCGCTGCGAGCGCGCCGGCCGCCACTTCCAGCCCCGTCAGGCCCGGCATGCGGATATCGAGAAAGGCGACGTCGGGCTTGTGCGTGGCGATGGCCTCGAGCGCCGTGCCGCCGTCGTCGCAGGCGGCGACGATGCGCAGTGCCGGCCACTCTTCGGCCAGCAGGGCCACGAGCGCATCGCGCAGCAGGGTTTCGTCTTCAGCGATGACGCAAGTCATTTCAGGCGGATGCATACGACACTCCTTGCGCCGTGCTGTCCGGCACCGTGATGGTGGCCGTCACGCCGTCGGGGAAGTTGGCGACGATGGCAAACGCGGCGGCATTGCCGTAGGTCAGGCGCAGGCGCTCGCGCACATTGCGCAAGCCGATGCCCGTGCCAGCGCCGTCGTCGCTGAAGCCCTTGCCGTCGTCGGCCACCGTGACGATCACCGTGCCATTGCCGCTGCGCGCCATGATCCAGATGGTGCCGCCGCCGCTTTTCGGCTCCAGGCCATGCTTGATGGCGTTTTCCACCAGCGTTTGCAGCATCATCGGCGGCAGCTCCACCTGGCGCAGGTATTGCGGTACCTCAATCTGCAGGTTCAGGCGCTCGCCCATGCGGATTTTCAGGATGTCGAGGTAGGCGCGCGCCCGTTCCAGCTCCGTGCCCAGGGTCGACATGGCTTGCTCCGTGCGCGGCAGCGAGTGGCGCAGGTACAGGATCAGGTTGCCCAGCATCGCATCGGCGCGCACGGGGTCGCTGCGCGTGAGGAGCTGCGCGCTGGCCAGCGTGTTGTACAGGAAGTGCGGCTCGACCTGCGCATGCAGCAGGCTCAGTTTGGCTACCGTCAGTTCCTTTTCCGTCACCGTCTGGCGCGCCTCGGCCTGCTCGCCGCGGCGGCGCTGCGCCACCCGGCGCGTGATGGCCCGCGTCACCGCCTCCGCGTTTTCCAGGTTGCTGCCATGGTCGACGAGGAACCAGTCGGTCCACGCATTGCGCGCCGGCTCGCAGATCAGGGTCACGCTGCCCGCCTCGCCATTCGGCGTGACGGTGGCGAGGATCTGATTCGGCCGCGGCTCGAGGAAACCCAGCACGCGCATGCGGGGCAAGCCCGTATGCGTGTACGGCGCCGCGCGGCGCACGCGCGCCTGCACCTGCAGGCTGTCGCGCGCGCTTTCCACCACTTCGCTGCCCGGCAGTTCGCGGATGGCCGCATCGACCATGTCGAACGCTTCGCCCGCCTCGAACGGAATCTCGATCTGGCGCCGCTGGCGGCTCGACAGGGTGGCGGCATTGACGGCGCCGGCGATCAGGCGCACACGGCGCACGTGCGAAAACGCATTCGTGACGACGGTGCAGGCCAGCAAGGCGCCGATGATGACAAAGAAGCCTTCCGTATTCCCAAAGAGATAGCGCAGAAAGTTCTCGACCAGGATCGCCGTGGCGATGATGTACGTGAGCATCGCGGCCAGGGTGAGGCGCAGGATAAAGAAAAGGCTGGTCATGATTTTTCCTTGGGTATTGAAGTGAGGCCAGCATAATCATCGGCCCCGGCAGCGGTGGCCATTATGCGATGGAAGCCCGGTAGTGGCGACAAAGGCATCAAAATAAAGGTTCAAGACACCTGACCAAACCTGCTGCGCGTCGGTACAGGTGGCCTGCGATGCTCACCGTACTCAAAGTACGGTTCCGTGTCTCGACCACCTCTCCCTTCCGCTCGCAACGATTTGGTCAGGTGTCGTGACTTCATGAATAAAATCGCTTGCAATTAAATAGCGCGCGATATATATTGCACACATGGACGCCGGATTTACTTCTTCAGACGGGCATCCTGGGGCCACGGCCCGCGAAACAAGTAGCACACTATTTAGTAGTAACCTATTTATCTACCTAAAGGAAACCATCATGTCGATCAAACAAGTCCTGTACCGCGCGCAAGCCACCGCCACCGGAGGCCGCGAAGGCCGTGCCGTGTCATCCGACAATGTGCTGGACATCAAGCTGACGACGCCAAAAGAACTGGGCGGCAATGGCGCCGTCGGCACCAATCCGGAACAACTGTTCGCCGCCGGCTACTCGGCCTGCTTCATCGGCGCCATGAAATTCGTCGGCGGCCGCGACAAGATCGCCGTGCCGGCGGACCTGTCGATCGAAGGCAACGTCGGCATCGGCGCCATCGAGACGGGCTTCGGCATCGAAGTGGAACTGAAAATCTCGCTGCCGGGCATGGACCGCGCCGCCGCCGAAGCGCTGGTCGCCGCCGCCCACATCGTGTGCCCCTACTCGAACGCCACGCGCGGCAACATCGACGTCACGCTGACGATCGTGTAATCCACGCTGCACGCACTGTAACTCCCCGGCCGCGCCTTGGCGCCGCCGGGGCTTTTTTTTAGCGCAGCGCCTGCAGCAGCTTGTCTGCCAGGGCCGGCGCCGAGGCGGGATTCTGTCCCGTGATCAGTTCGCGGTCGACCACTACATTGCTGGTCCACGGCGCCTGGTTCTGCACATATTGCGCGCCGGCCGCCTGCAAGCCCGACTGCGGATAGAACTTCATCAATCCGCCCTTCAGCGCGCCCTGCGCCGCCAGCTCTTCCTCATTGCTGATCACCGTCATGCGGTAGCCCTTGTAGATCCAGTCAGCCGGCGTGGGCGGCGTCCGGCCCGCTTCCAGCGCGGCCGTAAACTGCGCCGCCTGCGGCAGGGCCGACAGCAGTGCGATGGGACCATGGCACAGCAGCGCCGTCGGCTTGCCGTCCGCGTGGAACTGGCGCAGCAAGGCGCCCAGGCTGGCGTCCTTCAATAAGTCCTGCATGGGCGCGTGGCCGCCCGGCACCAGCACGGCCGCATAGTGGCCATAGCCGATCTGCTCCACCCGTTTCAGGCTGATCACGGGCGAGCGGCCCGGCACCGTCAGCGCCAGCTGCTCGAGCAAGGCCTTGTGCGCCGCATGGACCGCCGCGTCGCCGCCAAAATACACGTCCGTATCGGAGCTGGCGTCCAGGGTCGGCGCCTGGCCCTGCGGCGTGGCGAACGTCACCGTGTGGCCCGCGTCGAGCAGCTTTTTCACAGGCTGCATCAGTTCATTCAGATAAAAGCCCGTTTGGAAGACCTTACCGTCGCGCAAGTCGAGGTGATTCGCATCCGACAGCACGACGAGGACGTCGGCCGCCTGGGCGGTGGAAAAGGCGGCGAGCAACAGGCTGCTGATGAGTAATTTTTTCATGGTGTGGCCTTTCTGTAGAGAGGACACCAGCATATTCCGAATCAAAATATGAAAAAATGATGAATAATGCACAGCACTGATGCGGAATACGACTGAATGGAGCGGGGATGGATAAATTGCAGGCGATGCAGCTGTTTCGCCGCGTGGCCGAGCTGGGCAGCTTTCGCCGCGCGGCCGACGAACTGGACTTGTCGGCCTCGTACGTGAGCCGGCGCATCGGCCAGCTGGAGCAGGAACTGGGCGGGCGCCTGATGACGCGCACCACGCGCCAGCTGGCCCTGACGGAAACGGGCGCCGCCTACCTCGAGCACTGCCGCAAGCTGCTCGATGAGCTGGCGCAGGCGGAGGACATGGTGGCCCATTCCACGGCGCACGTGACGGGCCGCCTGCGCATCAACGCGCCGCTGACATTGGGCGTGGGCGAGCTGGCCGAGGGCCTGGCCGATTTCATGGCCGACTGGCCCGCGCTGCGCCTGGACGTCGACCTGAAGGATGAATATGTCGACCTGGCGGCCGCCAATTACGACCTGGGCTTTCGCGTCACCACCGCGCTCACCGATTCGAGCTATGTGGCGCGCCACATCCACGACTACCGCCTGCACATCTGCTGCGCGCCCGCCTACCTGGAACGCCACGGCCCCTTGGCCGAACCCACGGACCTGACGCGCCAGCGCTGCTTCATCTACAGCCACGCCCTGTTCGGCAGCCGCTGGCCACTGCGCCATGCGGGGCCGCACAGCGATATCGAAGTGCCGAACTGGATGCGCACCAACAACACGCTGTTCATGCGCAGCCTGATCCTGCGCGGCCTGGGCATCGGCATCCTGCCCACCTTTGTCTGCCGCGAGGAACTGGCCAGCGGCGCCCTGGTCGAGCTGTTTCCGGACATCGAGCGGCCCAGCCTGGCGCTGTTCGCCATCTACCCGTCGCGCCAGCTGGTGGCGCCCCGCGTGACGCGCTGCATCGAGCACCTGAAGCAGTGGTATGCGCAGCGCTATCCCACGCCGGGGGCGTGAAGCCGGTAAAATCACGGCCACTCTCAATCAAGGATGAACCATGATCAGCTGGCAATGGAACACGTTCGACGAACTCGGCCCCCACGATTTGTACCAGGTGCTGGCCTTGCGCCAGCGCGTGTTCGTCATCGAACAGCAGTGCATTTATCCGGACCTGGACGGCCATGACCAGCAGGCGATGCACTTGCTGGGCTGGCAAACGGCCGATGGCCAGCGCCGGCTGGCCGCCTACCTGCGCGTGCTGGCGCCGGGCGCCAAGTATGTGGAAATGTCGCTGGGCCGCGTGCTGACGGCGCCCGAGGCGCGCAGCAGCGGCACCGGCAAGCAGTTGTTGCTTGAGGGCATCGCGCGGGCCGAGCGCCAGCATCCGGGCCACGCCATTCGCATCGGCGCGCAGCACTACCTGGAGCGCTTCTACCAGTCGTTCGGCTTTGTCACCGTCAGCGCACCGTATGACGAAGACGGCATCCAGCACGTCGACATGCTGCGCGCGGAGCCAGCGGCATGACGACGGCCCTCATTTCCTGGAGCGGCGGCAAGGATTCCTGCCTGGCCCTGTGGCGCGCGCGCAACGCCGGCATGGACGTGCCGCTGTTGATCACGGCTATGGATGAAGATGGCCGCAAGTCGCGCTCGCACGGCGTGCCGCCCGAGTTGCTCGAAGCGCAGGCGGCCAGCCTGGGCGCGCGCCTGCAGCGCTATCACGCCAGCTGGGCCAGCTATGAAGAACAGTTCGTCGCCACGCTGCGCGCGGCCAAGGCCGAGGGCATCGAGCACGCCATCTTTGGCGACATCGACCTGCAGCCGCACCGCGACTGGGAAGAAAAAGTCTGCGCGGTCGCCGGCCTGACGGCGCAGCTGCCGCTGTGGGGCGAAGCGCGGCGCGCGCTGGTCGACGAATTTCTCGCCGCCGGCTTCAAGGCCATCGTCGTGTGCATCAATGGCCAGCATCTGCCACGCGAATTTTGCGGGCGCGAGTTCGACGCCGCCTTTTTGGCCGACCTGCCGCCCGGCGTCGATGCCTGCGGCGAAAACGGCGAATTCCACACCTTCGTCTACGACGGCCCCGCCTTCAGCGCCCCCGTGGCGCTGCGCCGCACGCAAGTGCTGCAATATGACGCGCCGGCCAAGCTGGGCGACGCCACGTATTACTTCCAGGAGCTGGCGCCCGCTTAAACCGGGCCGCCAAAGCAAAAAGGGCGATTCCGTGGAATCGCCCTTTTCATGTGCGCTGCGCGTGCTTACTTTTTCGTCACGCTCACCAGCTTGATCTCGAACAGCAAGCCGGCGTAGCCAGGAATCTTCGGCGCGCTGCCCGCCTTGCCATAACCGAGGTCATACGGAATGGCCAGGGTGCGCGTGCCGCCGACCTGCATGCCGACCAGGCCGCGGTCCCAGCCCAGGATGACCCGGCCGACACCCAGAGGGAAAGTAAAACCGCTGCCTGCCGGGCTCGCATCGAACTGCACGCCCTTGTTGCCCGGCTTGCTTGCGTCATACAGCCAGCCCGTGTAAGTCACCAGCAAGGTGTCGCCCGCTGCCGCCGCCGTACCGGTGCCGGTCACCGTATCGGTAATGGTCAGTTCTTTCACTTGCGTATTCGGATCGAGCACGACCGGTTTCTCGGTGTTGGCAGCGGCACCGCAAGCGGTCAGGGCCACGGCGCAAGCGAGGGTGGCGATCATTTGAAATACCGATTTCATGGTTTCCCTTTAAATATTGGTGTGTGGCTCAGCCCGTACGGTGCGGACCAGTGCGAGCAGCAGTTTAACAGGAGTCGCGCAGCCAATTTGTAAGCAGACGTAAGCACGGCGGAAGATTGCGCAACAATACAACATTGTCACAACAACCATTCCGCCGCACTGTCGCGTCTAGATTTCCACCTGCGTGCCCAGTTCGATTACCCGGTTGCTCGGGATCTGATAGTAGTCGGCCGCCGTGCGCGCATTGCGCGACATGGTGACGAACAGGTGCTCGCGCCACGGCATCATGCCGGCGCCCGGCGTCGAAATGATGGTCTGGCGCGCAATGAAGAACGACGTTTCCATCATCTCGAAATCGAGTCCCTGCTGCGCGCACTGCGCCAGCGCAGCCGGAATGTCCGGTTCATCCTTGAAGCCGTAATGCACGTTGACCTGGTAGCACTGGTGGCCCAGCTCCACCACGCGCACGCGCTCCGATGGCGCCACCCACGGCTCTTCATGCATGAAGACGGTGAGGAAAATCACGCGCTCGTGCAGAACCTTGTTATGCAGCAAGTTATGCAGCAGCGCATGCGGCACGCCATCCGTTTCGCCACGCAGGAAGATGGCCGTGCCGGGGACGCGCAGCGGCGGCGCGATGAACAGCGACGAAAGGAAATCGTTGAGCGGAATCGCATGCTTTTCCAGGTTCTGGAACACCAGCTGGCGGCCCCGTTTCCAGGTCAGCATGACGATGAACAAGATCGAACCCAGCAGCAGCGGGAACCAGCCGCCGTGGAACAGTTTCAAGGCGGTCGCCGACACCAGGTTGATGTCGATGATCAGGAAAAAGCCCGTGGCGGCCCAGCACAGGGCCAGGTTCATCTTCCAGCGGTAACGGATGACGAAAAAGGTCAGGATGGTGGTCGACAGCATCGTGGCCGTGACCGCAATGCCGTAGGCGGCGGCCAGGTTTTCCGAGGAGCCGAAGCCGACGACGGCCAGCAGCACGACGGCCAGCTGCAGCCAGTTCACGGCGGGGATGTAGATCTGCCCGATTTCGCTTTCCGACGTGTGGCGCACGCGCATGCGCGGCAGGAAACCCAGCGCGATCGCTTGCTTGGTCATCGAGAAGGTGCCGGAAATGGTGGCCTGCGAGGCGATCACGGTAGCCATGGTCGACAAAATCACCAGCGGATACACGCTCCACGCGCCCAGCTGCTGGTAAAACGGATTCGAGACGGCTTCGGGATGGGCCAGCAGCAAGCCACCCTGGCCCAGGTAGTTCAGCGCCAGCGCGGGGAAGGCGATCAGGAACCAGGCCAGGCGGATCGGTTTCTTGCCGAAGTGGCCCATGTCGGCGTACAGCGCCTCGGCCCCCGTCAGCGCCAGCACCACGGCGCCCAGGGCGACGAAGGCAACGAAGCCGTTATTCATCAGGAAGGTCGCCGCGTGCAGGGGATTGAGTGCGGCCAGGACGGCGGGCGACTTGATGATGTTGACCACGCCCATGCCCGCCAGCGCGGCAAACCACAGCACCATGACGGGGGCAAAATAGCGGCCGATGCCGGCCGTGCCGTGCGACTGCACGGAATACAGGCCCACCAGCACGGCGATGGTCAGCGGCACCACGTAGGGACTGAAGGCGGGCGTGGCCACTTCCAGGCCTTCGATCGCCGACAGCACGGAAATGGCCGGCGTGATCACGCTGTCGCCATAGAACAGGGTGGCGCCAAAGACGCCGATCACCATCAGCGGAAAATGCCAGCGCGACAGGCGGCTGACGGACGACAGCACCAGCGCCATCAGGGCCATGATGCCGCCCTCGCCGCGGTTGTCGGCGCGCAGCACCAGGGTCACGTACTTGAGCGAGACGATCAGCGTCAGGCCCCAGAAAATCAGCGAAACGATGCCCAGCAAATTCTCGGGCGAGAGCGCCAGGCCGTGGGCCGGGTCGAAGACGGTCTTCAGGGTGTACAGCGGGCTGGTGCCGATATCGCCGTAAACGATCCCGACGGCCGCCAGCGTCAAGCCGGCCAGGCCGCTTTTTTTATGTTCCGACGTCAAGATTGCACCCGTTTTTGTTTTGTTGCATCGCACAATATGATAGGTATTAGCAAATAGCAAGAGTATTTTTGCATGGTTACGGGCTGCCCCAAAGTCGTGGTTTTGTGCCGCTCCGCCTTGCTGCGCGGGCTTGCGGCCATTGATTTGTTGCCATTCTACGCTTCGCCAGCGGCGCCGGGCAGCCCCCGATGTTTTCAGCCATAATGACAGACTGTCTACTCTCCAGCGAAGCCCATCATGAATCCAGGCATGCTCTACGCCTCCCTCGCCTTCCTGTGCTGGGGCCTGTTTCCCCTGTATTTCCACGCCATCGGCGAGATTGCACCACAGGAAATCCTGGCGCACCGCATGGTCTGGTCGCTGTTGTTTCTAGGCATCGTACTGACCGTGCGCCGCCAGTGGAGCTGGCTGGGCGCCCTGAAAGGCCAGCCGCAGGTGGTGGCCAGCTTCGTCGCCAGCGCGTTTTTGCTGTCCGCCAACTGGTTCATCTATATCTGGGCCGTCAACAACGGCCACGTGGTCGACGCCAGCCTCGGCTACTTTATTACGCCCCTGATCAATGTCATGCTGGGCTTTTTGCTGCTGCACGAACGCCTGCGCCGCCTGCAGTGGCTGGCCATCGGCCTGGCCGCCTGCGGCGTGGCCTGGCTCACTTGGCAGGCGGGGCAAGTACCATGGATCGCCCTGCTGCTGGCCGCCACCTTCGGCGGCTATGGCTTGCTGCGCAAGACGGCCGCGCTGGGCGCGCTGGAAGGCTTGTCGTTCGAAACCCTGATTTTATTTCCCCTGGCGCTGGCCTACATGCTGTGGCTGGCCTGGCATGGCCAGAGCGGCTTCGTCAATACGGATTCCACCGCCACGCGCGCGCTGCTGCTGGCGTCCGGCCCCATCACGGCCATTCCCCTGCTGCTGTTCGCCGCCGGCGCGCGCCGCCTGCCGCTGGCCGTGCTGGGGCTATTGCAATACATCGCCCCCACGGGCCAGCTGCTGATCGGCGTATGGGTCTTCCACGAATCGTTCACGCCCGAACGCATGCTGGGCTTCCTCGTCATCTGGACGGCGCTGGGCCTGTATGCGGCCGAAGGCCTGTGGAGCAGCCGCCGCGCGCGCCTGGCCGCCTGATCGGTCCGTCCCGGCAGCGCACAGCGCTGGCCGGAAGCGGGCGTTTACCGTATCCTGTCCGTCTTTGTATATCACCCGAGATTTCTAATGGCAAATTACGTCTACACCATGAATCGCGTGGGCAAAATCGTCCCGCCCAAGCGCCAGATTCTGAAAGATATTTCCCTCTCCTTCTTCCCAGGCGCGAAGATCGGCGTGCTGGGCCTGAACGGCTCCGGCAAATCGACCCTGCTGAAAATCATGGCAGGCATCGACACCGACATCCAGGGCGAAGCCGTGCCGATGCCGGGCCTGAACATCGGCTACCTGCCCCAGGAACCGCAGCTGGACCCGGCAAAAACCGTGCGCCAGGAAGTCGAGTCGGGCCTGGGCGAAGTGTTTGAAGCGCAAGCCAAGCTGGAAGCCGTGTACGCCGCATATGCCGAGGAAGACGCCGATTTCGACGCCCTGGCCACGGAACAGGCACGCCTGGAAGCGATCATCTCGACCTCCGACGGCGGCAATCTGAATCTGCAGCTGGAAATGGCCGCCGACGCGCTGCGCCTGCCGCCGTGGGACGCCACCATCGGCGTGCTGTCCGGCGGTGAAAAGCGCCGCGTGGCGCTGTGCAAGCTGCTGCTGTCGAAACCGGACATGCTGCTGCTCGACGAGCCGACCAACCATCTGGATGCGGAATCGGTCGACTGGCTGGAACAATTCCTGCTGCGCTTCCCCGGCACCGTGGTGGCCATCACCCATGACCGCTACTTCCTCGACAACGCGGCCGAGTGGATCCTGGAGCTGGACCGCGGCCACGGCATTCCATGGAAGGGCAACTACTCGACCTGGCTGGACCAGAAGCAAGCCCGCCTGAAGCAGGAAGAAGCGACGGAATCGGCGCGCCAGAAAGCGCTGCAGAAGGAATTGGAATGGTCGCGCCAGAACCCGAAAGCGCGCCAGGCCAAGTCGAAAGCCCGTCTGGCCCGCTTCAACGAGCTGTCCGAGCACGAATACCAGAAGCGCAACGAAACGCAGGAGATCTTCATTCCCGTGGCAGAGCGCCTGGGCAATGAAGTCATCGAGTTCAAGAACGTGTCGAAAGCGTTCGGCGACCGCTTGCTGATCGATAACCTGAGCTTTACCGTGCCGCCAGGCGCCATCGTCGGCATCATCGGCCCCAACGGCGCCGGTAAATCGACCCTGTTCAAGATGATCACCGGCAAGGAAACGCCTGACAGCGGCGAAGTGGCCATCGGCCAGACGGCGCGCGTGTCCATCGTCGACCAGAACCGCGATAGTCTCGCTGACAACAAATCCGTGTTCGAAGACGTCTCCGGCGGCGCCGACATGCTGACGGTCGGCCGCTTCGAAATGCCGTCGCGCGCCTACCTGGGCCGCTTCAACTTCAAGGGCTCGGACCAGCAAAAGCAAGTGGGCAACCTGTCCGGCGGTGAACGTGGCCGTCTGCACCTGGCGAAAACCCTGCTGATGGGCGGCAACGTCCTGCTGCTCGATGAACCGTCGAACGATCTGGACGTGGAAACCTTGCGCGCACTGGAAGACGCCCTGCTGGAATTTGCCGGCAGCGTCATGGTCATTTCCCATGATCGCTGGTTCCTCGACCGTATCGCCACGCACATCCTGGCGTTCGAAGGCAATTCGCAGGTCACCTTCTTTGACGGCAACTATCAGGAATACGAAGCCGACAAGAAGAAACGCCTGGGCGAAGAAGGCGCGAAACCGAAGCGTATCCGCTACAAGCCATTGACGACGTAATTTACCTCTGACAATGCAAAAAGGCAGTTACCTCGCGGTAACTGCCTTTTTTTTCAGCACATTTCTAAGCGATTAGAAATTGTAGCGTGCGCCTAAAGCCAAGCCTGTCGCCTTGCGGCCCTGGTCGGCGCTCTTGCCGAAGTGTTCCACTTCCGCCGTCAGCGAGACTTTCTCGTTGATCGCGTACTGGGCACCGACGGAAGCGTACACGCCCGTCTTGTCATTGCCGCTGATGCCGGTCGACAGGCCCGTGCCGCTCAAGCTGTTCTTGACCTTGGCCACGCCGAGCTTGCCGAACACGCCGACTTTGTCGCTCACGGGCATGGTGGCCTTGCCGGCCAGGTAGTAACCGTGCGAATCGCTTTTCACGGAACCGTTGCCGGCGCCGGTGACATAGCTGTAATCCTTGCTGCCGAAATCGGCGTAGCCGCCCTCGACCGCCCAGGTTTTATCGAAATCGTAACCGGCGAAGATCTTGGCGCCGGCCTTGTAGCCGCTGTGATTATCGGCGCTGGTGGCGCCAGGAATATCGAAGTTGTAGCGGTTGCCCGTGACACCGGCGCCCACATAGGCGCCTTCGGCGTGCGCGGCGCTCATGCCGGTCAGTGCAGTAACGGAAGCGATCATTGCAAACAGGATTTTCTTCTTCATCATGTTCTCTCTCTTAATTAGTGAATGGTGCCTGGATTCGCAGTTCAGCGAAGTGCGATGAGTACACAATAACAGCCGAAAAAAGCTACGTCTTTCTCCATTGCGTAAGAACTGTGACAAGATGTAAGCGGAGATTGCAAACTGACAATAACCGTAAAATGCGCACCGTTGAACGAACTTAAGCTAGACTTAAGAACATTAGCGATTTCCAGTCCGAAGGAGCAGTGCATGCACAAACGCCAGTTTCTCGCCGCCGCCATGGCGGCGGCCACCCTGCCGGCCATCGGCCGGGCGGCGCCCGCCGGCCTGCGGGGCCCTGCCCTGCTGACCGTCACGGGCAGCGTCGACAAGCCGAATCGGGGCCCGTTCGACGCCGTGCGCGACCAGATGATGCACAAGCAGAAAATCAGTTTTGAGCGGGCGCGGGCATTCGACTTTGCGGCGCTGACGAACTTGCCGGCACACACGATTCGCCCCACCCTGGAATACGACGGCAAGGCGCATGCGCTGCGCGGTCCGCTGCTGGTCGATGTCTTGAAGGCGGCGGGCGCCCCCGAGGAAGGCGAGGTCCGCCTGCTGCTGCGCGCCGTGGATGGCTATGCGGCGGCGCTGACCATGGCGCAGGCGCGCGCACAGCGTTTTATTGTCGCCACCCACCTCGATGGGCAGCCGATGGCGCTGGGCGGCCTGGGGCCGCTATGGGCGATCCACGACGCGGACCGCATCGCGGCCGTGGCGGCCCTGCCCCTGGCCGAGCGCTTCGCCAGCTGCCCGTGGGCGCTGTATCACATCGGCGTGGAGGCGGGTTGAAGCGGTTGAGATAAATTACGCGTAGGCTTCGGCCATCGACATGACACGTGGCGCGATGGTAATGCCGTGCTCTTCGAACAGGGCAGTGATGGCCGCCAGGTTGTGCGTGCACTCCTCGGTTTTCCAGCCCTTGAAGATATCCGTGCCATCCTTCTGGAAATGCAGGTCCAGCACCTTGCCCGAATCCTTGTGCAGGTAGGGCGAACTATAGGTGTTCTCGAAACCGAGCGCCTTCAATTGCTCCAGCAAGGCCAGCGGCGGATGGTCGGGATCGGTGGCAAGAAAAATGCCGAAGGTCTTGCCTGGCGGCTTGGCGGCGATGTCGACCTCGTAGATGCCGGGGGCCTTGCTAACGGACGTACTCTTTAAAAATAACATGCAACACTCCCTGCGCGGAATGTCCCGCGCCTGAAACGGGCGGCAAGACAGGGGGCGATGCGCAATGATTCCCCTCATCAAATCTTATTGCTAATTTGCATCTTTGTCGACAAATCGGCACTTTTATTTGGTAAGTCGTGGTTATCTTGTCGCGTTCGCCAGCATAAATTGTCAATAAAACCAGTTATCATTGCGCCAATATCCGCCCTGCTGCATACTTTTAGCTTGCCTCACCATGGCCTTCCCGCCTGCCACTACCTCGTCTCCATGCGTCTTCTGTCGATCAAATACCGCCTGCTCATCCTCCTGACCCTGATCCTGGGGGCGGGCTTCATGGCCACCAGCCTGGCCAGCTACCTGGCTTCGCGCCAGGCCATCGAGCACGGCATCGCAGACCAGACCCTGCCGCTGACGGGCGACAATATTTACTCGGAAATCCAGAAGGACATGCTGCGCCCCGTCTTCATCTCCTCGCTGATGGCGCACGACACCTTCGTGCGCGACTGGATACTGGCCGGCGAAAACAAGCCGGAACAGATCGTGCGCTACCTGGCCGAAGTCAAGAAAAAGTACGGCGCCATCACCAGCTTTCTCGTCTCGGACAAGAGCAGCAAATATTATTACGCGGAAGGCACCTTGAAATCCGTCAGTCCGCAGGCGACGCGCGACATCTGGTACTACCGCGTGCGCGCCATGGACAAGACCGACTATGAAACGAATGTCGACGTGGACATGGCCAACCGCGACAGCATGACCATCTTCATCAACCACCGCGTGGTCGACTACGATGGCCAGTTCATCGGCGCCACCGGCATCGGCCTGACCCTGGCCACCATGAGCCACATCATCGACCGCTACCAGGCGCGCTTCCACCGCAACATCTATTTTGTCGATGCCGCCGGCTCCCTGGTGCTGGCAGGCAAGAGCGTGCGCAACGGGCACGGCAACATCCGCAGCCTGCCCGGCGTGAACGCCATTGCCGAGCAGATCATCAACCACCGCAGCGAGCCGACGCATCTGTCGTACCAGCTGGGCCGCGCGCAAATCCTCGTCAACTCGCGTTTCATTCCCGAACTGGGCTGGTACCTGGTGGTCGAGCAAAACGTCAGCGACGAAGTCCAGTCGCTGCAGCGCGTGTTCATCTTCAACCTGGCCATCAGCTTTGGCGTCACCCTGCTGGTACTGCTGCTGACCCTGCTGACGGTGAACCGCTACCAGCGCCGCATCGAGCGCATCGCCTCGACGGATGCGCTGACCGGGCTATTGAACCGCCAGTCGCTGGAATTGCTGTTCCAGCGCGCGATGTTATTGTCCAAACGCAATGAGCAGCCGATGTCGGCCATCCTCTTCGACATCGATTTCTTCAAGCGCGTCAACGATACCCACGGCCACCTGTGGGGCGACAAGGTCATCCGTGGCGTGGCGGACGTGGCGCGCGCCACCGTGCGCGAAAGCGACGTCATCACGCGCTGGGGCGGCGAGGAATACCTGGTGCTGCTGAATGACTGCTGCCTGGCCAAAGCGGCGGAAGTGGCGGAAAACCTGCGCGCGGCCATCGAGCGGCACGATTTCGGCCTGCCCGAACCGCGCGTCCCCGTGACGATCAGCCTGGGCGTGACCGAGTACCGGCCGGAGGAAAGCGAATCGGCCTTCTTTTCGCGCGCCGACAGCGCCTTGTACCAGGCCAAGGAGCAGGGCCGCAACCGCCTGCACACCGCTTAAAGCGCAGACTTGCGCCGGGCCAGGTCCTGCGTGGGCGCCACCAGCGCCCGGTACAACTCGCCCGTGGCCGCATCCCAGCTTTGCACAGCCAGCTGCTGGCGTTGCACGGTGGCCGAATCGCCGCGCGCGATGGGGCCGGACAGCGCGGGCGCGGCCCCCAGGCGAAACACGTTCGCCACCGCTTCCGTCACCAGCGGCTGCGCCAGTTCGCGCGCCACCGGTTCGGGAATGCCGGCCGCCTGGTAGGCGCGCAAGGCCGCGTCGAGCACCGTCACCAGGTAATTGCTGGCGAAGACGGCAGCGGCGTGATACAGGGTCTTGGCGGCCGGATCGATGGGCACGGGGCGCGCGCCAATGGCGATCAAGGCCGGCGTGAGGAAAACCAGCGCCAGCGGGTCGCCTTCGACGCCGCAAAACGTGCCGTCGAAGGTGGCGGCCACCTGCTGCGGGTCAGCAAAGCTGCGGATCGGGTGGGCGCTGGCGACAAAGGCACCGGCCTGCGTGGCCGCCAGCAGCACGTTCGAGGCCAGCGCGCCGCTGCAGTGAAACACGATGGCGCCCGCCTGGCGCCCCTCGGCCACCAGCGCCGCGCAGGCCGGGCCGATCTGGTCGTCCGACACGGCCAGCATGGTGACGTCGGCGTGGCGCAAGGCCGTATAGCTGTCGACGGGGGTGCCGGCGCCGATAAAGTCCACGGCCGTCTGCGCCGACGCCATCGAGCGCGTCAGCACATCCTGCACCGCGATCCCGTCCACGCCGGCGAACAGACGGCCCAGCACCTTGCCCACGTGGCCGGCGCCGATGATATTCAATGTCACGTTCATGATGATTGTCTAAAAGCTCGATCCCGGCTGGCGCAAAAATTCCACTTCTTCCAGGGTCGAGGGGCGACCGAGGATGGCGTTGCGGTGCGGGAAGCGGCCGAAGCGGGCGATCACTTCCTGGTGGCGCTCGGCGTAGTCGAGCATGCTGTCAAAACCGGGCTGCGCCTGCGACAAGCGCTGGAACAGCTCGACGGCGCGCGCCTGCATGGCCAGGTCTTCCGCGTGTTCGAACGGTAAATACACGAAGGCGCGCAGCATCGGCGGCAGTTGCTGGTCCAGCCCCTGCTGCGTCATGGCGACGGCCAGCGCCAGCGCCCAGGCGTCGCCGGCAAAGGCGCGCGGCGTGCCGCGGTACACATTGCGCGTGAACTGATCGAGCACGATGAGGCGCGCCAGCGCGCCGTGCGGCGTCGCATCCCATTCACCCAAGCCGCCGGCTATGGCGGCATCGATCAGCGCGCCGAAACGCGCGCGTATCAGCACATCGAAACCGTCATCCTTGCGGAACCATTCCATGCGCGCCTGGCCGTGGCCGGGGTGATCCGGCGGCAGGAACCAGAAATCGAGTACTTTTTGAGCCTGGGGGTCCATGTCCATCCTTTTCAGTTGCGTGCATGCGACAGCTGGAAGCCGGCGATGCCGTCGAAGGCGGCCAGTTCGGCCGACATGGCCGACAGGCTGGCGCCCGTGTTCTTGCCATGCGCGATGGCGACAAAGCGCCATTCCTGCATGCCGTCCGTGCTGCCGATGGTCAGCGAGCCGCCGGCGATGTCGTAGCCGCGCTTGGCGGCCATGCGCCGCAGCGCATCCTCGCGCGGAATGAAGCCTTGCTTGAAGCGCATGGTGATGGCCACCGCATGGCGCGACGGCAGCCAGTTCTCCAATTTTGACAGAAAAATCATCGCCATCGCGCACAAAAAGGCCAGGCCCATGGCCGATAGATAAAAGCCGATGCCGACCATGATGCCGATCACGGACGAAGCCCAGATCGAGGCGGCCGTCGTCAGGCCGCTGATATTGAAGCCCTCGCGCATGATGACGCCGGCGCCCAGAAAACCCACGCCCGTGACGATGCCCTGGATGACGCGCGTGGGATCGCTGCCGACGACGGCGCCATGGCCGCCGTACCAGAACTCGGGATAGCCGCCCAGCACGGTCAGCGCGGCCGAGGCCATGCACACGAGGCTGTAGGTGCGCATGCCGGCCGCGCGCCCGTGATACGAACGCTCATACCCCACCAGCAAGCCCAGCAGCAGCGCGCCCAGCAGGTTCAGCAGGATCACGCCATTCGTCGCCAGCTCGGCCGGCGACCAGTAGGCGCGCAGGAAGTCGATGGTCGGCATTTAATCCTGGGGTTTTTTGGTCAGCTGCTTTTCAAACGCCACGTCGAGCTTGCTGACGCGGCGCGCCTTTTGCGGTCCCAGGCCATTGACGAAGGCGACAAAGGCGTCGAGTTCCAGCGGCGGGCACAGGGGCGGCAAGCCGGGGCCTTCCGTGAGGAAGAACAGTTCATCGCCCGTGCGCGCCATCGTGTAGAGGCGGTTGCCGGTGCGTTCCTTGAGCCGCTCGATGGCGGACGTGGCGCGGGTCGAGCGCATCAGATGGCTCCCGTGCGCTGTTCCAGCCACGCCAGCGCAGGCGCATCGGCCGGCGCCGCCAGGTGCGGCGCCAGGCGCGCGCGCACGGTGGCGTGATAGTCGTTGAGCCAGGCCGCCTCGTCGTCGCGCAACAGCGAGCGTTCCACGCAGCGCGTATCGATCGGGCACAGGGTCAATGTCTCGAAGCGCAGGAATTCGCCGAAGGGCGTCGTCCCTGCGGGAATGTTGAGCACCAGGTTCTCGATGCGGATGCCCCACTGGCCGGGACGGTAGATCCCCGGCTCGATGGAGGTGATCATGCCCGGTTCCATCGCCGTCTGCGGCTCCGGCATGGCGGACTGGGAAATCGATTGCGGCCCTTCGTGCACGTTCAGGAAGAAACCCACGCCATGGCCCGTGCCGTGGCCAAAGTCGATGCCTTCGGCCCACAGGGGCGCGCGGGCAATCGAGTCGAGCATGGGCGACTTCACGCCGCGCGGAAACTGCGCGCGCGACAGGGCGATCATGCTGCGCAAGACGAGGGTGAAATCGCGCCGGTGTTCTGCCGTGATCGTGCCGACGGGGACCACGCGCGTGATGTCCGTGGTACCGCCCCAATACTGGCCGCCCGAGTCGATCAGCAGCAGGCCGTCGCCTTCGATGGTGGCCTCGCTGCCCGCATGGGCGTGGTAATGCATGATGGCGCCATGCGCATTGAAGCCGGCGATGGTGCCGAAACTGGGGCTGACAAAACCGGCGCGGCGGGCGCGGGCGGCCGTCAGGTGTTCGTCGACACCGATTTCCGTCAACGGCGCGCGTTGCGGGTCGGCCAGGGTGGCGTCCAACCAGCTGAAAAATTCGCACAGGGCGGCGCCGTCCTGCTCCATGGCGGCGCGCACGTGCGCCGCTTCAGCGTCCGTCTTGCGCGACTTGGCCAGGGTGGTCGGGTTGATCGACTCGACCACGCGCACGCCGTCGGCCACGGCCTGGCGCGTGCCGAACGTGATGCGGCGCGGATCGAGCAGCAGGGTGGCGCCGGCCGGCAGGGCGGCCAGCGCGGCGGCCGCGCGGTCATACGCGGCCACGTCCACGCCTTCGCTCTCCAGCGTGGCGCGCAGGGCGGCGGGCAGCTTGCCGTCGGCGACGAACAGGGTGGCGCGCTCGGGGCCCACCAGCGCATGGGCGAGGAAGACGGGGTTGTAGTTGACGTCGGCGCCGCGCAGGTTGAACAAATACGCGATATCGTCGAGGGTGGAAATGACGTGGTGGCTGGCGCCGTGCGCCGCCATGCCGGCACGCAGGGCTGCCAGTTTTTCCATGCGCGACAGCGTTGGATACGCGGCCGCATGCTCGTACACCGGCGCGGCGGGCATGGCCGGGCGCTGCGGCCACACGGCTTGCAGCACATCGGTATCCGTGCGCAGAGTCACTTGCGCGCCCAGCGCCTGCTGCAGCAGGCGCGCATTGGCCAGGCCCAGCACGGCGCCGTCGACGGCCACCGTCTGCCCCGGCCGCATGGTCTCGCCCAGCCAGTCGATATACAGCACGCTGGCGCCGGACGGGATTTTCTTCAGGACGATGCCGCTGCCGGCCAGTTCGTCTTCCGCCTGCTCCCAGTAGCGGCCATCGGTCCACACGCCGGCGAAATCCTGCGTCACGACCAAGGTGCCGACGGAACCCGTAAAACCCGACAGCCACTCGCGGCCCTGCCAGCGGGCCGGCAGGTACTCGGACAAATGCGGGTCGGCCGACGGCACGATCAGGGCATCGATGTGCTGCGCGCGCATGGCGCCGCGCAGCTGCGACAAACGGGAGGCGGGAGTGGATTGGTCTGGTGTCTGCATGGGAGCGAAAATGGAGCGGTGCTGGGAAGCGTCTATGATACCGCGATTAGCAGCCGGGCTGCACTCGCTGCAACGCCAGCAGCGCCCCGGCGGCGGCGGCGATTTTTTCCAGCAGCGCCTCGTCGTAGGGCAGCCACGGCACGGCGCCCAGCTTGTTCCCCTGCGCTACCGCCTCGATCACCGCCTCGGCGCCATCCTTCGTGACCCTGCCGGTGGTCAGGTGGATCGCATGCCGGCCCACCATCAGGTGGCGCGCTTCGAGCGTCATCCGGCCCTCCTCGATCTGGTCCGCGAATACCTGTTCCAGCACGGCGCGCCGCATGCCCGCCATCGGCCCCGGTGCCAGGTTGGCCAGGTAAAACAGGCGCTGTTCGCGCTCCACGCTTTGCTCTTCCTCCACCAGCGCCAAGGCGCTGGCGCTGACCAGCAGGTCCACCGCGCGGCACGCTTCCGAATACGCCACCGGCGCCATCGGCATCATCTGCGCGGGCGCCAGCCCGTTTGACGTGCAGGCACCGCCCGCCCCCGGATACACGCGTCCCTCGATGCGCAGCGACACGCGCCAGGCACCGAACTGGCGCGACAGGCCTTCATCGTGGTCCAGGCGCCAGCCTTCGCGGCGCGCCAGTCCCAGCAAGGTGGGCAGCGACAGCTGGTAGCCGGAAAATGGGACGCCGCCGTCGCCGGGCGGTGCATATATTTCGCGATAAACCTGGCGCAGCGGCTGGCGCAGGCGCCGCCGCGCGAGCAGCGCTTGCCAGGCGGCGCGCTCTTCCCCGCTGCCATGCAAGGGGTGCCACAGGCCGATCTCGCCTTGCTCCGGCACATCCACCGGCTGCCCCTGCGCATCGATGGCGCCCTTCCCGTCGAGCATGAAGGCCAGCCCATCGCCCGTGCGCCAGACCAGCGCGCGCGCCACCGCGTCGATATCGGCATCGTCGCGCAGGCCACGCCATTGGTCCAGGCCAAACCACACCTCGCTGGCGTAGCCCGCTTCCAGGCGGCGCGCCAGCATGGTCTGACGCCGCTTGCCCATGGGACCCGGCATGCCGATCCTCCAGGCGATATCGGGCCGTTCGGCCAGCGCCCGTTCGGCCGGTTTCAGATTGCGTTCCAGTTTCTTGCGGATGCCCGCATGGCGCACCTGGGCCAGCGCCGCGCGCAGGGCTTGCAGGCTTTCGGGCGTGGGAATGGTTTCCACCGCATGGCCCAGCGCCATCGCCAACGACTGCGACGGCGCGCTCTTGGCCGCGCCGGGCGCCACGCATGCCAACGGCAGCAGGACGGTGATCACGGGCCTGAACCAGGCATCGTCGCGATAGGACGCCACCCGCGCGGCGCGCGCCAGCACCGGAGAATCTGCCGTGGCAAAGGCGGCATCGGCAGCATACGGCACGCTGCCGTCATGGATGGCGGCGATATGGCGCGCCGCCTGCTCCAGTATCGTGCGCGCAAAATCGACATACACCGCATCGTCGGCCAGCACGTCGGCGGGATCGGCCTCGCCGATGCTGTCGCGGTTCCAGTGGCCGCTGTAGCGCGAGCCGGCCAGCGCCAGCAGCGACGTTTTCGCCAGCTGCGGCAGCACGGTGAGTTCCTGCAAGGTCAAGGGCATCGGGTAGCGCGCATGACGCTCATCCATCATCTGCCCGAACCGGGTTAGGGCGTCGCCGCCTGCCAGCTGCGCCAGCAGCCAGGCGGCAAAATGCTGTTCGCCCCAGTGCTTCGGTTCATCGAGGATGCGCAGCGCCAGCTGCGCGCTGCCTTCCGGTGGCGCGCCGCGCAGGCAAGCCAGGCAGCCGATTGCGTAGTCCCAGTCGTGCACGCGGGCCGCGTCCAGCGCGTCGAGGAACATCTCGCCTGCCAGCGCCGGTGCCAGGTTCATGCTGCTCGCTTGCGCCAATAGCGCCAGCGCCAGTTCGCGCCGAGCATAATCGTCATGGCCGAAGCCCGCCGCGCGGTGCAGCGCACCCCAGACGGCGCCCAGTTCTTCGGGGATCCAGTCGCTGAAATCGACCGGTGGCCCCGTGAAACGCGCATGCTCGACAAAGCCGCCATCGAGGCGCGCGCGCAGCGCCGCGGCGCGAATGGAATCACTCGCCATCATCGGCCTCGTAGCGGCGCAAGCCTTCCAGGTCCAGCACGCGGATACCGCCGTAATCGAGACGCAATAAACCCTTTTTTTCCAGTACCTGCAAGGCCTGGTTGGCGCGCTGGCGCGAGGAGCCTGACAACAGGCCGATTTCTTCCTGCGACAGCTGCACCAGGGTTTCCACGCCCGGGTATAAATGCGAGTTGAACATCGACGCCAGGCAGCGCGCCACGCGCGTGTTCAGGTCCAGCAGGCGCTCGTTTTCCACCATGCCGATGAACTGGCCCAGGCGCTCGTTGAGCTGCATCAGCAGAAAGCGCGTGAATGGCAAGCTCGTTTCCAGCAGCCAGTGGAAGGTGGCGCCGGGCAGCCGCGCCACGCGCGTGTCGCGCAGGGCCATGGTGTCGTATTTGCGGATCTCGTTCTTCAGCAGCGAGCCTTCGCCGAACCAGCTGCCGGGCGGCACGCCGATGAAGGTCATGGCCTTGCCGGAAGCGGAAAAATTATTCATCTTGACCATGCCGCTGATAACGCCGATCCAGTTGTCCACCGGTTCGCCCTTGCGGCAGACAAAACCGCCTTTCGGCACGAAAGTCTCGAACACATCCGCCTCGACCCGGGCCATTTGCACGGGGTCGAGCAGCTGCGCCCAGTTGGCCGCGCGAACGGCATCCTTGAGGCTGATATCAGGGTTGGTCATTGTGCGATGCACCATCGAAAAGTGGATAAATGTCCCCGAAAAGACAACTCGGCAAACTAACGCAAGCTACTATCATTGCACAAACGCCTTACACATAAAAAACACAGAGCGCCATCCAACGAGGTGGAGCCTGAGACAAGCAACAGGGAGACACTGGTGCAAACGCATACCACAGCAACAATGCCGACTTTTCCGCGGCGCTTATTGCAACACGGGACAGTACGATCCGACAAGCCCGCCTTTCGCGAAAAACACCTGGGCATCTGGCAGACCTGGACCTGGGCCGAGGTCAACGAGGAGGTGCGCGCGCTGGCCTGCGGCCTGGCCGCCATCGGCTTCCAGCGCGGCATGAACCTGGCCATCATCGGCGACAACCGTCCCCGCCTGTACTGGGCCATGCTGGCCGCGCAAAGCCTGGGCGGCGTGCCCGTGCCGCTGTACCAGGACGCGCCGGCCGCCGACATGGCCTATGTGCTGCAGGATGCGGAAATCCGCTACGCCATCGTCGAAGACCAGGAACAGGTCGACAAGCTGCTCGAACTCAAGGCCCTGTATCCGCACGTCGCCCACATCGCCTATGACGATGAACGGGGCATGCGCCATTACCGCCAGCCGGAGCTGACGTCCTTTGCCGCCCTGCAGGTGCTCGGCCGCGCCTACGACCGCGAACACCCGGGCTTTTTCGACGCCGCCGTGGCAGCGGGCCAGGGCAGCGACTCGGCCGTGATCCTCTACACCTCGGGTACCACGGGCAAGCCGAAGGGCGTGTGCCAGAGCCATACGGCGCTGCTGGCAGCCGGCGAAGGCGGCGTCGCCTTCGACCAGCTCACCGACAATGAAGACATCCTGTCCTACCTGCCCATGGCGTGGGTGGGCGACTGCCTGTTCTCGCTGGCGCAGGCCATGGTGGCCGGCTTTACCGTCAACTGCCCCGAATCGGGCGACACGGTGATGATCGACATGCGCGAAATCGGCCCCACCTGCTACTTTGCGCCGCCGCGCGTGTTCGAGAACATGCTCACCAGCGTGATGATACGCATGGAAGACGCGAGCAGCATCAAGCGCCGCATGTTCAGCCATTTCATGGACGTGGCCAAGCGCTGCGGCGCGCAGATCTTGGACGGTAAACCAGTCTCGCTGACGGACCGTCTCAGCTACAAGCTGGGCGAGCTGCTCGTCTACGGCCCCCTGAAAAACGTGCTGGGACTGTCGCGCGTGCGCGTCGCCTACACGGCCGGCGCCGCCATCGGCCCCGACCTGTTCCGCTTCTACCGCTCGATCGGCGTCAACCTCAAGCAGCTGTACGGCTCCACCGAAACCTGCGCCTATGTGTGTTTGCAACCGGACGGCAATATCAAGTTCGACAGCGTGGGCTTGCCGGCGCCAGGCGTGGAAGTCAAGCTGGCGGCCAATGGCGAAGTGCTGGTCAAGTCGCCCGCCACCATGAGCGGCTACTTCAAGCGTCCCGACGCCACCGCCGAAGTAATCGACAACGACGGCTACTTCCACACGGGCGACGCGGGTGTGTTCGACAGCGAAGGCCATTTGAAAATCATCGACCGCGCGGCCGACGTGGGCAAGATGAATTGCGGCGCCATGTTCGCCCCCAACTACATCGAAAACAAGCTCAAATTCTTCCCTTTCATCAAGGAAGTGGTGGCCTTCGGCCATGCGCGCGACCAGGTGTGCGCCTTCATCAACATCGACATCGAAGCGGTGGGCAACTGGTCCGAGCGGCGCGGCATCGCCTACTCCGGCTACACGGACCTGGCGGCGCGCGCAGAAACCTATGGCCTGATCCGCGACTGCATCGAGCAGGTCAACGCGGAACTGGCGGCCGACCCCCTGATGGACCGCACGCAGGTGCACCGCTTCCTCGTGCTGCACAAGGAACTCGACCCGGATGACGACGAACTGACCCGCACGCGCAAGGTGCGCCGCAAATTCATCGCCGAAAAATACGCGGTGCTGATCTCCGCCCTGTACGAGGGCAAGGCAACGCAATACATCGAGACCCAGGTGAAATTCGAGGATGGCCGCCTTGGCTCGACCAGCGCCAACCTGCAGATCTGGGACAGCAAAACGTACCGGCCCCAGGGCCTGGCCGCATGATGGAGCACAGCACGATGCAAATGAACGAACCCGACGCCCATTTCGGCACGGCCCGCAAGACGGGTCCCGTGATCCTCGACCTGAAGAACATCTCGCTGTCGTTCGGCGGCGTGAAAGCGCTGACCGACATTTCGTTCGACGTGAAACAGCATGAAATCCGCGCCATCATCGGCCCGAACGGCGCGGGCAAAAGCTCGATGCTCAACGTGATCAATGGCGTGTACCGCCCGCAGCAGGGCGAGATCATTTACCGGGGCGAACACCGGCGCGGCATGGATTGCTACGCGGCCGCCAAGTCCGGCATCGCGCGCACCTTCCAGAACATCGCCCTGTTCAAGGGCATGACGGTGCTGGACAACATCATGACGGGGCGCAACCTCAAAATGAAGTCGAATTTCCTGCTGCAGGCCCTGTACTGGGGACCGGCGCGGCGCGAGGAAATCGAGCACCGCAAGAAGGCCGAGGAGATCATCGACTTCCTGGAAATCCAGGCCATCCGCAAGACGCCCGTGGGGCGCCTGCCCTACGGCTTGCAAAAGCGCGTGGAACTGGGCCGCGCGCTGGTGGCCGAACCGGAGATTTTGCTGCTCGATGAACCGATGGCCGGCATGAACGTGGAAGAAAAGCAGGACATGTGCCGCTTCATCCTCGACGTCAACGACCAGCTGGGCACGACCATCGTGCTGATCGAGCACGACATGGGCGTGGTGATGGATATCTCCGACCGCGTGGTGGTGCTCGATTACGGCAAGAAGATCGGCGACGGCACGCCCGACGAGGTGCGCAGCAATCAGGACGTGATCAATGCCTATCTCGGCGTGGCGCACTAGACAAGGAATGGCAATGAATATCAATTTTTTCTTTGAAGTGCTGATCGGCGGCCTGCTGTCGGGCGTCATGTACGCGCTGGTGGCGATCGGCTTCGTTCTGATCTACAAGGCCTCGGGCGTGTTCAACTTCGCGCAGGGCGCGATGGTGTTCTTCGCCGCCCTCACCTGCGTCGGCATCATGGACAAGTTCGGCCTGTCCTTGTGGCTGGCCATCCCGCTGACGATGCTCACCATGATTGTGCTGGGCATGGCGATTGAAAGGGTGGTCTTGCGGCCGCTCGTCAACCAGCCGGAAATCACGCTCTTCATGGCCACCATCGGCCTGACCTTTTTCATCGAAGGCCTGGCACAGCTGATGTGGGGCTCGCAGGTGCACAAGCTGGACCTGCCCATCGAAGACGTGCCGATGCCCTTCCTGATGGACCATTTCAACATCATCGTTTCGCAGTTCGACGTGGTGGCGGCCGGCATCTGCGCGCTGCTGGTGATTTGCCTGGCCCTGCTGTTCTCGAAAACCAAGGTGGGCCGCGCCCTGCGCGCCGTTGCCGACGACCACCAGGCGGCGCTGGCCGTGGGTATTCCGCTGCAGCGCATCTGGGCCGTGGTGTGGGGCGTGGCGGGCCTGGTGGCGATGGTGGCCGGCTTGCTGTGGGGCGCGCGCAACGGGGTGCAGTTCGCCCTCACCTTCATCGCCTTGAAAGCGCTGCCGGTGCTGATCCTCGGCGGCTTTACGTCGGTGCCCGGTGCCATCGTCGGCGGCCTGATCATCGGCGCGTCGGAAAAGCTGGCCGAAGTCTACCTGGGCCCCATGGTGGGCGGCGGCATCGAAGGCTGGTTCCCGTATGTGCTGGCCCTGCTGTTCCTGCTCGTGCGCCCGGAAGGCCTGTTCGGCGAGAAGATCATCCGTCGCATATAACACCACCGAAACAGCATCGTAGGTCGGGTTAGCGCATGGCGCGTAACCCGACAACAGCCAAAACAGCCCGCAAAGGACACGCCATGATTTACCGTGAAGCAGGACAATTCAAGACCAGCTACCAGGCTGACAACCAGATTTTCCCGATCCGGCAAGACCGCCTGGCGCTGACGGCCACGCTGCTCGTCGCCGTCTTCCTCCTGCCGTATTTCGCCTCGCCCTACATGCTGTCGGCGATCCTGATCCCGTTCCTGATCTTCGCCCTGGCGGCATTGGGCCTGAACATCCTGACCGGTTACGCAGGCCAGCTGTCGCTGGGCACGGCCGCCTTCATGGCCGTCGGCGCGTTTGCCTCGTATAACTTCATGGCGCGCCTGCCCGGCTTGCCGCTGCTGGTGTCGTTCATCCTGGGCGGCCTGTGCGCGGCCATGGTGGGCATCGCCTTCGGCCTGCCCTCCCTGCGCATCCGCGGCTTTTACCTGGCCGCCTCCACCCTGGCGACGCAGTTTTTTGTTGTCTGGTGCCTGACCAAGATCCCGTATCTGACCAACTACAGCTCCTCGGGCGTGATCACGGTGCAAAAGATGAGCATCCTCGGCTACCAGTTCGACACGCCGCAAAGCAAATACCTGCTGGTGCTGGCGATTGTCGCCGGCATGGCGCTGCTGGCCAAGAACATGATCCGCTCGAACGTGGGCCGCTCGTGGATGGCCGTGCGCGACATGGACATGGCGGCCGAAGTGATCGGTTTCCGCCTGATGCGCACCAAGCTGCTGGCGTTTGCCGTCAGCTCGTTCTACTGCGGCGTGGCCGGCGCCCTGTATGCGTACGCCTACCTGGGCACGGTGGAGCCGGAAGCGTACAACCTGGACCTGTCCTTCCGCATCCTGTTCATGATCATCATCGGCGGCGTCGGTTCTATCCTCGGCTCCTTCCTGGGCGCGGCCTTCATCGTGCTGCTGCCCGTCTTCCTGAACACCATCGCGCATGGCCTGGCGTTGCCGACCAGCGTGGCCTCGAACCTGGAACTGATGGTGTTCGGCGCGCTGATCATCTTCTTCCTGATCGTCGAGCCGCACGGCCTGGCCAGGCTGTGGCAGATCGCCAAGGAAAAATTGAGACTCTGGCCCTTCCCCCATTAAGTTTTTGCAGTCGATGTCGGTTCACTTGAATACCAAATAAAACAAGAGGAGACACACAATGAAACACATCAAATCGCTCATGCTGGCCGCCGCCATCGCCAGTGCCGCACTCACCATGGCCGGCAGCGCGCAGGCGCAGGACAAGGAACAGTACATCGCCCTGCCCTCGTACCGCGTGGGACCGTACGCGGCCGGCGGCTCCGGTTTCTACGGCGGCATCATCGATTACTTCAACCTGGTCAACCAGGCCGGCGGCGTCAATGGCGTGAAAATCAGCTGGGAAGAATGCGAAACCGAATACAACCCGTCGCGCGGCGTCGAATGCTATGAACGCCTGAAAACCAAGCAGGGCGGCGCCACCCTGGTCGAAACCCTGTCCACGGGCGTCGCCTACGGCATCCTCGACCGCGTGGCGCAGGACAAGATCCCCATGACGATGATCGGCTACGGCCGCTCGGACGCCGCCAACGGCAAGGTCTTCCCGTATGTGTATCCGCTGATCTCCAGCTACTGGAGCCAGGCCGCCGCCATGATCAAGTATTTGGGCGACAAGGATGGCGGCATGGACAAGCTGAAAGGGAAAAAAATCGTCCACCTGTACCACGATTCGGCCTTCGGCAAGGAACCGCTGCCCGTGCTGGAAGCGCTGTCGAAACAGTACGGCTTCGAACTGATCAAGATTCCCGTCGCGCCGCCCGGCAGCGAACAGCAATCGCAATGGCTGCAAATCCGCCAGGCCAAGCCGGACCACGTGATCCTGTGGGGCTGGGGCGTGATGAACTCCGTTGCCATCAAAACGGCGCAGCGCAACGGCTTCCCGCGCGACAAAATGCTGGGCGTCTGGTGGGCCGGCTCCGAGGAAGACACGATTCCATCGGGCGACGCGGCCAAGGGCTACACGGCGATGACGTTCAATACGCCGGGCAACTACCCCGTGCTCGACGACATCCGCAAAAAACTCTACGCCACCGGCAAGGGCAACCTGTCCGACCAGTCGCGCATCGGCTCCGTCTACCACATGCGCGGCGTGACGGCCGGCATCCTGTGGGTCGAAGCGATCCGCACGGCGCAGGAAAAATTCGGCAAGGGCAAGCCGATCACGGGCGAGCAGATGCGCTGGGGCCTGGAAAACCTGAACGTCGACGATGCGCGCCAGAAGGCCGTGGGTGCACTGGGCATGTTCCCCACCGTGAAAACCAGCTGCGACGACCATGAAGGCTCGGGCGCCGTGAAGGTGCAGCAGTGGGACGGCAAGAAGTGGACCGCCATCACGCCGAAATGGATCGTCGGCGACAAGGCCCTGGTACGCAAGCTGGTCGAGGAATCGTCGGGCAAGTACGCCGAAGAGAAAAAGATCACGCCGGCGTGCATGAAGTAAGCGGCTCTCGACGTGGCGTCGGGTTACGCGCTACGCGCTAACCCGACCTACGCCGACCAACGCCGCATTCACGTAGGTCGGATTAGCGTAGCGTAATCCGACAGCATCGCCAACACATATGAAAACGAAGCAGCCATGACACCCACTGCCACGCAAACACCAGACACCGCGCCGCCGCCCTACCTGTCGGTCAACAATATCGAAGTCATCTACGACCACGTGATCCTGGTCCTGAAGGGCGTGTCGCTGCAAGTCCCGCAAGGCAAGATCGTGGCGCTGCTGGGCGCCAACGGCGCCGGCAAGTCGACCACCCTGAAAACCATCTCGACCCTGCTGCGCGGCGAACGCGGCGACGTCACCAAGGGCGAAGTCCAGTTCAAGGGCGAGCGCGTGGATCAGTTGACGCCGAATGAGCTGGTCAAGCGGGGCCTGTCGCAAGTGATGGAGGGCCGCCACTGTTTCGGCCACCTCACCATCGAGGAAAACCTGCTGACGGGCGCCTACACGCGCAGCCTGTCGCGCGGCGAGCTGAAAGACGCGCTGGACAAGGTCTATCACTATTTCCCGCGCCTGAAAACGCGGCGCAGCAGCCAGGCCGGCTATACCTCGGGCGGCGAACAGCAGATGTGCGCCATCGGCCGCGCGCTGATGGCCAAGCCCTCGATGATCTTATTGGACGAACCCTCGATGGGCATCGCGCCGCAGATCGTCGAAGAGATCTTCGGCATCGTCAAGGATTTGAACCACAAGGAAAACGTGTCTTTCCTGCTGGCAGAACAGAACACCAACGTGGCGCTGCGCTACGCCGACTTCGGCTACATCCTGGAAAACGGCCGCGTCGTGATGGAAGGGCAAGCGCAGGAACTGGCCAGCAACGAAGACGTCAAAGAGTTTTACCTGGGCGTGTCCAGCGCCGGGCGCAAGAGCTTCCGCGACATGAAGTTCTACCGCCGCCGCAAGCGCTGGCTGGCGTGATCCATCAAAAACCTTGGCTGCAACGCGCCCGGCGGTCCTGATGGCCAGGCGTGCGAATCAACATGCAATGACAATTGGAGAATGACTGACATGACCGATACGCTCGACAGTCTGGAAGCACGCGCCCCCGAAGCGCGCGAACGCGAATTGATGGCCGGCCTGCCGCAGCTGATCGCGCGCGCGCAACAGGCGCCGGGCTGGGCCCGCATCCTCGACGGCGTCGATGCGGCCGGCATCACCAGCCGCGCCGCGCTGGCGCAGCTGCCCGTGACGCGCAAGTCCGACCTCAAGCAATTGCAGCACGCGCAGCTGCCGTTCGGCGGCTTGAACACGACACCGAAAAACGCCCTGTCGCGCGTGTTCGTCTCGCCCGGTCCCATCTTCGATCCGGAAGGCCGCGGCCCCGACTGGTGGCGCTTTGCGCGGCCCATGTATGCGGCCGGCGTGCGCGCCGGCGGCTTGCTGCAGAACTGCTTTTCGTATCACTTCACGCCGGCCGCCTTCATGGTCGAAGGGGGCGCCGCGCGCATCGGCTGCACCGTCATCCCGGCCGGCATCGGCCAGACGGAAATGCAGGTACAGGCGATGGCCGACCTGAAGCCGGACACGTATATCGGCACGCCGTCGTTCCTGAAACTGATCATCGAGAAGGCGCGCGAAATGGGCGCCGACATCAGCAGCGTCACCAAGGCCCTGATGGGCGCGGAAGCCTTGCCCGAATCCTTGCGCAGCTGGTTTGCCGAGAACGGCGTGCCGCACGTGTTCCAGACCTATGCCTCTGCCGATATCGGCAGCATCGCCTATGAAACGGCCAGCCATGGCAAGCTCAATCCAGGCATGGTCGTCGACGAGAACGTGCTGCTCGAGATCGTCCATCCGGGCAGCGGCATTCCCGTCGCGCCGGGCGAAGTGGGCGAAGTCGTCGTCACCGTCTTCAATGCCGACTACCCGCTGATCCGCTTTGCCACCGGCGATCTGTCGGCCGTGCTGACGGGCGCGCCGCAGTCGCCGTGCGGACGCACGAATACGCGCATCAAGGGCTGGATGGGACGCGCCGATCAAACCACCAAGGTGCGCGCCATGTTCGTGCATCCGTCGCAGGTGCATGAGATCGCGCGCCGCCACCCGCAAATCAGGAAGGCGCGGCTGGTGGTGTCGGGGCGCATGGCCAACGACGAGATGGCCTTGCATTGCGAAGTCGACGATCCGCATGACGCCAGCGGCGTGGAAGCCATCATCGGTTCGATCCGTGAACTGACCAAGCTGCGCGGCGACGTGGTGCTGGTGGCGGTGGGCAGTCTGGCCCAGGACGGGAAAATCATCGACGACATGCGCGATTACAAATAAGGCCGATTTGCGGGATAATACCGGCATTGACCATCAGCCCCTTTCATCGCCATGCAAGAGTCCATGCAAGAATTTCATCACAACCGTGCCCGTGACCTGATCAAGAACGCGGAACTGCTGTTCGACCAAGATACCGTGCAGGCGTCGATCACGCGCATGGCCGATGTGCTCAACACGCGCTTCAACGCCGAGGATTCGAAAGAGTTCCCGCTGGTGCTGGGCGTGATGGGCGGCGCCGTCGTGTTTACGGGCAGCCTGCTGCCGCAACTGAGCTTCCCGCTCGAATTCGACTACATCCACGTCAGCCGCTACGGCGACGACGACAAGGGTGGCGAAGTGGTGTGGAAAGTCATCCCCCGCTCGAACGTGGCGGGCCGCACCGTCATCGTGCTCGACGATATTCTCGACGAAGGCGAAACCCTGGCGCACGTCAAGCAGCGCTTGCTGGACATGGGCGCCTCCGAAGTCATCCTGGCCGTGTTCGCCGACAAGGCCATCGGCAAGAAAAAGCCCGTACAAGCCGACATCGTCGGCCTGGTGATCCCGAACCGCTTCGTCGTCGGCTTCGGCATGGATGCGTACGGCTACTGGCGTAACCTGCCGGGTTTGTGGGCCATCAAGCCTGAGGATTTGAAGCAGGAGTGATTGTGGTGCTGTCGGATTACGCGCTGCGCGCTAATCCGACCTACGCTACCAGGTTCGAGTAGGTCGGATTAGCGGCGGTACGCCGCGTAATCCGACACCACCACCACCATCGCAACAACGATTACAGCTTCAACCGCGCGCGCGCCGCATCGTATTCGGCCTTCAGGCGCGCCACCATCTCTGCCACGCTCGGCACGTCATCCATCAAGCCCACGCCCTGGCCCGCGCCCCAGATGTCGCGCCAGGCCTTGGCGCTGCCGGAGCCGAAATTCATCGCGCTCTTGTCCGCTTCGGGCAAGGCTTCCGGATCGAGTCCGGCCGCTTCGATCGATTTTTTCAGGTAATTGCCGTGCACGCCCGTAAACAGGTTCGTGTAGACGATGTCGGCCGCGGCAGACTCCACAATGGCCTCGCGGTAGCCGTCGCTGACGTTCGATTCCTTGGTCGCCAGCCAGCGCGAGCCGATGTAGGCAAAGTCGGCGCCCATCGCTTGCGCGGCCAGCACGGCGTCGCCCGTGGCGATGGAGCCCGACAGCGCCAGCGGGCCGTCGAAGAATTTGCGCACTTCGCCCACCAGCGCGAACGGCGACAGGGTGCCCGCGTGGCCGCCGGCTCCGCTGGCGACCAGGATCAAGCCATCGACGCCCGCTTCCAGCGCCTTTTTCGCGTGGCGGATCGAAATCACGTCATGCAGCACGATGCCGCCATAGCTGTGGATGGCGTCGAGCATTTCCTTGGGCGGCGCGCGCAGCGAGGAAATGATGATGGGGACCTGGTGTTTCACGCACACTTCCACGTCATGCGCGAGACGGTCGTTCGACTGGTGCACGATCTGGTTGACGGCGATCGGCCCGACTTTTTTATCGGGATGGGCGGCCTGGAAGGCGGCCAGCTCGGCCTGCAGGTCGGTCAGCCACGTGTCGAGCAATTCGGCGGGACGCGCGTTCAGGGCCGGGAAGGAACCGACGATGCCGGCCTTGCACTGCGCCGCGACGAGGGCCGGGCCGCTGGCGATGAACATCGGCGAGGCGATAACGGGTAAGGAGAGGTTTTGCAACGCAACAGGCAATGCCATGGCGGACTCGCTGGAAAGTTGATCGGACGTGAAAGACACACTGAACGTTGATTATAGTGCAGAAAAAGTACGATCGTGCTGAATTTATCGCAAGGCCGGTTCAACCCTCGTTGAGCAAGTACTCACCCTCGACCTGCGCCGCTGCTGCCCTGCATAGTTGCGACACGGCCCACTCGGCCAGCGCGGCCGCCTCCTGGCGCAGGAAGCGCCGGTTGGCCTCTTCGAAGACGGGCATGCCGCGCAGCAGGGCCGGTATCTCGACCAAGGCGATGCGCTGGCGCTCGAGCAGCAAAAATTTCAGCAGCACTTTCACCGCATTCTGCGCATTGCGCACGGGGTCGGACGCCAGGTAATCGAGGCGCGAATACGCACGCTGCAGGGCGCCGGCGGCCTCCGTGAATGGCCGGCCATGCCCGGGAATGACGACGCGCACGTCCAGGCTGGCGATCAGGTCCAAGGTGGCGCGCGCTTCAGGAAAGCCGGAGCCGCCATCGAGTTCGGGAAAGATCACGCCAAAGCCGTTTTCCCACAGGGCGTCGGCGGAAATCAGGATGCCCTCGCCGGCGCAGTAAAAAATCAGCGAGTGCGGGTCGTGGCCCGGCGCGCCCAGCGCCTGCCAGGCCATACCGGCCAAAATCAAGGTGTCGCCGGGCGAGACGGTGGCGTCAAAGCGGAAGCGCGGGCATTGCTGGCCCGTGGCCTGGAAGCTGAGGGCATCGACATCCCATGCGCGCACCTTGTCCGCTTCCGCCACGGGAATGGCCGTATGGCAGCCGTATTCGGCTTGCAGCAGCGCGTTGCCGCCGCAATGGTCGGAGTGCAGGTGGGTGTTGAACAGGCGGTCCAGCGGCCGGCCGGCCAGGCTGTGGCGCAGCAGGGCCAGGGTTTGCGGCGCATGCGTGACATAGCCGCTGTCGATCAGGGCCGTGTCATCCTTCCCCTGGAACAGGATGTTGTTCGACGACAGCCAGCCGCGTTCGAACACCTGCATGGCATCGGGGAACAGCGCTGGCGATCGCGGCATGGCTTCCTCAGTAGTCGGGCTCGAAATCGAGCAAAGATTCGCGGCCCGGCAATTCGGCCCACACGGCGCGCTTGAAGTCGTCGTCGGCCTTGCTCCAGGCGATGATTTCGTCGAGCGTACGCAGGCAGCCTTCGCACAAGCCGCTGTTGCGGTTCATCTTGCACAGGCTGACGCAGGGCGACGGCACCGGCGACGGCAAAGAAAGCGGAACGGCTGGCGGAGGTGGGGGAGCGACCATCATGGAGCGGCATCGGTAAACGTGAAGACTTTCATTATGCCGCGAAACGGCGCCGGCGAGGCGATGGCATCGCCCTGCAATGTTTCCGTGAATATATTTTCCAGAGAAACAATGCTCAACAACCGCTGTTCCGGAAATATATTTTGCACACATTCTCACTCTGCGGGTGCCCGTCCTACAACACGATCAGCCCAGATCCTGCTTGACTTGAGTCATTTCAGAACTATACTACCATCCATACAGATGGCAAATGGATGCCACGTGGAGTTTATGGAGAGATATGGCCAAGCAAGACAGCAAGCCCAAAATTGGGGAATCCGAGAAAATCACGATCAACCTCGGCTTGATTGACCTGGGGCAGATCGATCTGCTGGTCCAGGAGGGATTTTATTCCAACCGCACGGATCTGATCCGTACGGCCATACGCAACCAGCTGGGTATCCACGCCGACGTGGTGAAACAAACCGTGGCCCGTAAAAGCCTGGTATTGGGCATGCAGCATTACTCGCGCGCCGACCTGGAAGCGATCCAGGCAGCCGGCCAGCGCCTGCAGATACAGGTGCTGGGACTGGCCAGCATCGCCAGCGACGTTTCGGTGGAACTGGCACTGGCCACCATCGAGTCGATTTTCGTATTAGGTGCCCTGCACGCCAGCACCGTCGTCAAGACGGCGCTCGCAGGGCGAATTCACTAGCGTATTGGTTCGCGGCGATGACCCGGCCGATGCGCGGCACCGTTAAGGATGGTCATGAAACTACCTCTCAACATGTTGGCGCAGATGCGCACAGCGACCCGTAATCTGATGGGCAGCGGCCCCGCCGCCGCCACCGAAGCGATCCAGCAGGCGCTGTCTGCGGCCGGACTGACGCCGCAAGCGGCCGCCACGCAAGCGCCGCCACCGCAGCCGATGCGTGATATCAATCCGCCACCTGCGCCGCCACCTGCACCAGCGCAGGCCCGGGCCGGGCAGCCGCACGCTGACGCCGCGCCGGAAGCGGCATCGGTGCCGCCCACGCCCGCGCAGGCGGCGCAGGAGTTCGCGCAGGATTTCATGGCGCGCCTGGGCGTGCCGGCCGGCTTGGGCCAGCACAGCTTCGACATGCCCAGCTTCGAGCTGCCGAATTTCCACCCGCCCGGCTTCAACGCGCCGGCCGCCACGCCGGTGGAAATCCCCGCCGGCGCGCAGTTCATCGATGGCGTGTACCGCAACCATGCGGGCACGCGTTCGTACAAGCTGTATATCCCCAGCAGCTACCACGGCCAGGCCATGCCGCTGATCGTCATGCTGCACGGCTGTACGCAAAATCCCGACGATTTCGCCGCCGGCACGCAGATGAATGCGCTGGCCGAAGAAAAGGAGTGTTTTGTCGTCTACCCGGCGCAGACGCAGGGTGCCAACAGTTCGCGCTGCTGGAACTGGTTCAACGCCATCGACCAGCAGCGCGACCAGGGCGAACCGTCGCTGATCGCCGGCATCGCCCAGCAAGTCATCGACGAATACCCGGTCAACGAGCGTGAAGTGTTCGTCGCCGGCCTGTCGGCGGGTGGCGCCATGGCCGTCATCGTCGGTACCCTGTACCCCGACCTGTTTGCCGCCGTCGGCGTGCATTCCGGCCTGCCCTTCGCCTCGGCGCAGGACTTGCCGTCGGCGCTGGCAGCCATGAAGGGCGGCGCCATGCCCAATGCCCAGCGCAAGGCGCCGGCCGGCGGCGTGCCCATCATCGTTTTTCACGGCGACCGCGACACCACCGTCAACCCGCGCAATGGCGATGAACTGATCGCGCAGGGCGTGCGCAGCCAGGCGGGCGGCAAGGCGGCCAAGGCCGCATCCGTCGACGGCAGCGTGCCGAACGGCCACCGCTACACGCGCACCACGCACAGCCAGGCCGACGGCTCGCCGCTGGGCGAACACTGGGTCATCCACGGCGCCGGCCACGCGTGGTCCGGCGGCAGCGATAACGGCAGTTATACGGACGGCAAAGGGCCGGACGCCAGCCGGGAAATGCTGCGCTTCTTCAAGACCGTCAGCTGATGTTTTCGGTGTAGGGCGCGATCTGCCGCTGCTTGTCGGCGATCTCGCATACGCCGTCGGCATAACGGTTGGAGATGGCGATGAACTGGTCCTGGATCTGCAGGAAGGCGTCGACGATCTCGGCGTCGAAGTGCGAACCGCGTCCCTCGACGATGATCTGCACGGCCTGCGCGTGGTCCATGCCCTGCTTGTAGATGCGCCGGCTGATCAGGGCGTCATACACGTCGGCCAGCGCCATCAGGCGCGCCGAAATCGGGATGGCTTCGCCCGCCAAGCCTTGCGGGTAGCCGCTGCCGTCCCATTTTTCATGGTGGCTGTAGGCGATCTCTTTCGCATACTTGAGGAAATCGACTTCGATGCCCAGTTCGTGCTCGGCCGCCAGGATGGCGTCGCGTCCCAAGGTGGTGTGCGTCTTCATGATCGCCATTTCATGCGGCTCGAAACGTCCCGGCTTGAGCAGGATATGGTCGGGGATGCCCACCTTGCCGATGTCGTGCAGCGGCGCCGTCTTGAACAGCAGTTCGATATTCTTGTCCGTCAAAAAATCGCGGAAACGCGGCAAGTTGCGCACCTTCTCGGCCAGCGCCTTCAGGTAGTGCGAGGTGCGGCGGATATGGTTGCCCGTCTCGCTGTCGCGCGTCTCGGCCAGCGAGGCCATGGCGTGGATGGTGACGTCCTGCAGCGCCGCCACTTCCTGCACGCGGCGCTCCACTTCCGTTTCCAGGTACTGGTTCTGGTCGCGCAGGAAATCCTGCATCTGCTTCATCGCCAGCTGCGTCTTGATGCGCGCCAGCACGATGGGTGCCGAAATCGGCTTGGTGATGTAATCGACGGCGCCCAGGGCCAGGCCCAGCTGCTCGTCGGCCACTTCGCTCATGGCGGTCACGAAAATCACGGGGATGCCTGCCGTGGCGGCATCGGCCTTCAGCGCGCGGCATACATCGTAGCCGCTCATGCCCGGCATCATGATGTCGAGCAGGATCAGGTCGGGCTGGTCGCTGCCGGCGGCGATCTTCAGGGCGCGCTCGCCATTGACGGCGATCTTGGTGCGGTAATCGTCTTCCAGCACCGCGCGCAGCAGATCGATATTGTCTGGCGTGTCGTCGACTACCAGGATGGTTGGCTTGCTTGCCGGCGCTCTCATGCCCGTCCTTCGTTCTGCATAGTTATCCTTCTCACAGTGTCAGCTCCAGCGCATCGGCCACTTCGCCCAGCTGCGCCAGCGCACCTTCGAAATCGTATTGTCCCAGCATGCGCTTCAACTGGCGCGCATGTTCCGCCTGCCCCGCCGCGACCAGCACGGGACCGATGCCGTCGAGGTGCTTGACGGCCTGCGCATCGTCCTGCTGCAGCAGCTGCGACAATTCGCGCAAGCCCGCTTCCAGGTATGCCCGGTCCACCGGCGCCACGTGCGCCACCGCCGCGCCGCCCGCTTCGGCAGCATTGCCGCGCGACTGCATGGCCAGCACGATCTTCGGCACCAGCTCGTCGAGCGCCAGGGTGCAGGCGGCCAGTGCCTGCGGCAAACCGTCGTGCGAACCCAGGCTGAGCAAGTGCTCGACCCGCGCGGCGCTGTCGGCCAGGCCGCCGGCGCCGATATTGCCGGCCAGGCCCTTCAGGGTATGCGCTTCGCGGATCGCCGTCTCGAGCTGGTTGTTCTCGATGGCGGCAACGATGCGCTGCATGGCGTCGAACTGGGTTTCCACAAAACGGTCCAGCAATTTTCGCATCAAAGCGGCATTGCCGCCCACGCGGCGCATGGCTTCCGTCATTTTCAGGCCGGCGATCACGGGCAGCTCCGCTTCCGGCTGCGCCGCTACCGACGTCATTGCCTGCGGCGCGGCCGGCGCGATCCAGCGCGCCAGGGTGCCGAACAGCTGCGCCACGTCGATCGGCTTGGCGATGAAATCGTTCATGCCGGCGTCCAGGCATTTTTCCTTGTCGCCGACCATGGCATTGGCCGTCATGGCGATCACGGGCAAATTCGAATAACGGGGGTCCTGGCGCAGCTTGCGCGTCGCCTGGTAGCCATCCATCACCGGCATCTGGCAATCCATCAGTACGCCGTCATAGGCGTTTTCCTCGATCTTCGCCAGCGCGATGGCGCCATTGCCCGCGATGTCGACGCGGATGCCGGCGTCGTTGAGAATATGCTGCGCCACTTCCTGGTTCACTTCATTATCCTCGACCAGCAGCAGCCAGGCGCCGCGCAGGGCGCGCTCGTCGTCGCGGTAGCTGCTCTGGCGCTGCGTCTTGCGGCTCTGTCCCGTCACACCGCCAAACACGAACGATATCTGGTCGAGCAGGGTCGAGGCGCTGACCGGCTTGTTCAATATCCCGTCGAGCGGCAAATCGCGCTGACGCGCCGCCTCCAGCAGCGCTTCGCGATGGAAAGCCGTGACCATGATGCAGGCCGGCGTCGCATCGATGCCGACGGCATCGGCACGGATGCCGGCCAGGGTATCGAGGCCGTTCATGCCCGGCATTTTCCAGTCCATCAGCACCAGTCCGTACGGACGCCCCTCGGCGCGCGCCTGCGCCACGGCGCCGATGGCCAGCACGCCGCCAGACACGGCACGCGCCTCAAAGCCCAGCGCCGCCAGCATGCTGACGAAGATTTCACGCGCGCTGGGGTTGTCATCGACCACCAGCACGCGCAGGCCCTGGAACTGCTGTTGATGTTGCAACTGCGGCAGATTATCGCGCGGCACGGCGGCCAGGCCGAAGCGGGCCGTGAAGAAAAAGGTGCTGCCCACGCCCGCTTCGCTGACCAGGTCAATCTCGCCTTCCATCATTTCCACCAGGCGTTTGCTGATGGTCAGTCCCAGGCCGGTGCCGCCATGGTGGCGCGTGGTGGAGGTGTCGGCCTGGGTAAAGGCCTGGAACAATTTGCTGCGCTGGGGCGGCGTCAGGCCGATGCCCGTATCGCGCACGTCGACGCGCAGCACGGCTGCATGCTCTTCCAGCTGCTGCAGGCGGATGGTGACGACGATCTCGCCTTTGTCCGTAAACTTGATCGCGTTGTTGGTCAGGTTGATCAGCACCTGGCCCAGGCGCAGCGGGTCGCCCTGCAAGGCGTTCGGCACGTCGGGGGCGATGTCGAACAGCAGTTCAAGCCCCTTGTCCTGCGCGCGCATCACGGACAGGTCGGCGATCTGCGCCAGCACGTCCTCGAGGAAGAAATCGACTTTTTCAAAGGCCATCTTGCCCGCCTCGATCTTCGAGAAATCGAGGATGTCGTCGATGATGGCCAGCAGGTTCTTCGAAGCCGATTCCACCTTCTCCAGGTAGTTGCGCTGGGTCGACGTGAGCTCCGTCTGCAGCGCCAGATGGGTCATGCCGATGATGCCGTTCATCGGCGTGCGGATCTCGTGCGACATATTGGCCAGGAAGTCCGACTTCATCTTGGTCGCATCCTCGGCCACTTCGACGGCGTGACGCAGGTCCTGCTCGACGGCCAGGCTGGTGCTCATGTTCTTGAGCGCCTGCAGCAATTCGCCCGTCTCGTCGCGCGACGTCACCTCGATGACGGAACTGAAGTCGCCATTGGCCACGCGCGTGGCGATCGCCACCGCCTCGCCCAGCGGACGCGTGATCGAGCGCGCCGACCAGGCAAAGGCCAGGCCCGTCAGCAGGGCCGCCAGGCCGATGCCGCCCATCAGCAGCAGCGAGGTGTCGATGTCGTTGCGTATCCTGGCCGCGCTGTCGCGGATCAGCTGTTGCTGCAAATCGTCGAGCTGGCCCACGTACAGCAGCACTTTTTCCAGCATCGGCAAGGTCTGCGTCTGCATGGCCTGCTCGGCGCGGGCATCCTCGCCGCGCTCGACCAGTTCGAACATCGTCTTGAGCGAGCCGTAGTACTCGGCGCGCGCCAGGTGCATCTGTTCCAGCAGGCGCCGTTCCTCGGGCCGCGCATCGAGACCGTCGAGAATGCGCACCTGCTCATCGATGCCTTGCTTGATCGCTTCCAGGCGCGCCTGGTTCGCCTGGCGCAGCGCCCGCTCGTGCTGGTTCGGCAGATTGCCGATGCGCGTGGCCGCCTCGCGCGCCAGCCCGTGGATCTTGCTGGTGGCCTTGGCGGCGACCCAGTCGCGCTGCAGGATATCGTCGGTCTCGGCGCGGATGGCGTAGATGCGGCTGCCGGAAAGGACGATGACGACCAGCATCAGCACGATCAACATGGCATAACCGGCATTGATGCGCACGCCGATACTGATATCCCTGAAGCGCATAACTTTCCTATAAGAAATTCTTGAAAATCGAAGTCTGAACGTATTCCCCTACGAAATGCAAGGTTTATTGCAAAGCAATTGCATGCTGAAGCACTTATTTAGCCGACGTTAGGCTTGACAGGAGGTGCCAGGGTGGCGATATGGGCTTGCAGGCAGGCGGGGCACCAGCAGCCCACGGCGGCGCTGCCGGGCACGGGAACGGTGGGCGGCAGGGCCGTGCACCAGCACGGTCCGCTGGCCTGCGGGTCGGTCTGGCCGCATTGGAAGGTGGCGCCGCACAGGCTGCACTGGCTCATGGCTGTGTTTGAATTGGCAAGTGTGTGTCACGCTGCGCCGGGACGCGACGCAGATGTAACGGGCAGTAAAAGGGCTGGCTGGGGAACATATCGGGCCAGACTATAGGATCATCAGGGAAAATACAACAAGATCGCCCTATAATGCCTCCAGGATTTTCTTCTTCCCTGTAAAATCGCACAAATCTATTTTCCGGACTCGCCATGAATCAACTAGCTAACTTGAACCTGGACATGAATGACGACTTGACGGCGGTGTCGCCGCAAATCAAGGCGCAGATTCTGGCCGAGGCCCTCCCTTACATCCGCAATTTCCACGGCAAGACCATCGTCATCAAATACGGTGGCAATGCCATGACGGACGAACGCCTGAAGCACGGCTTCGCGCGCGACGTCATCCTGCTCAAGCTGGTCGGCATGAACCCGGTCGTGGTGCACGGCGGCGGACCGCAGATCGACAACGCGCTGAAAAAAATCGGCAAGCAGGGCACCTTCGTGCAAGGCATGCGCATCACCGATGAAGAAACCATGGAAGTGGTGGAGTGGGTGCTGGGCGGCGAAGTGCAGCAGGATATCGTCATGCTGATCAACCATTACGGCGGCCAGGCTGTCGGCCTGACGGGCAAGGATGGCGGCTTGATCCGCGCGCGCAAGATGCAGATGCCGGACCGCGAACATCCGGGCGAATTCCTCGACATCGGCTTTGTGGGCGAGATCGACGCGATCAACCCGGCCGTCGTCAAGGCGCTGCAGGACGACGCCTTCATTCCCATCATCTCGCCGATCGGTTTCGGCCAGGACGGCCAGGCCTACAACATCAACGCCGATGTGGTGGCGGGCAAGATCGCGGAAATCCTGAAAGCGGAAAAGCTGATCATGATGACCAACATCGCCGGCGTCCAGGACAAGCAGGGCAACCTGGTGACCGACCTGTCCGCGCGTGAAATCGATGAGATGTTCGCCGATGGCACGATCTCGGGCGGCATGCTGCCGAAGATCTCGTCCGCGCTCGACGCCGCCAAGTCCGGCGTGAACACGGTGCACATCATCGACGGCCGCATCGAACACTCATTATTGCTGGAAGTGTTGACCGAGCAGGCTTTTGGTACTATGATCCGTTCGCACTAAAAATAATTCGGCGCAATTCACCCAGCGCCGATTTTTTATGCCCTTGTAGCTCAGTGGTAGAGCACTCCCTTGGTAAGGGAGAGGCCACGTGTTCGATCCACGTCAAGGGCACCAGTATCCTTTCCCCCGCAGCTGTAAAAATGCCCATGGCGGCGTTGTCCTTCCTCGCCGTACATTCGTACTGTCTTCGTCAGTCCGCCTTGCCCTGAACATTTTTCCATCTGCTCTGCTATCCGTCGCCCGCATCTCCTCCGTGTTTCAATACACCCGCTCGACCTTCAAGCCCTTCTGACGCAGTAAATCCGGCACGCTTTTCGCTCCGACCAGGTGCAGCACGCCGATGGCGGCCAGGCTGTGCTTTTCACGCGCCAGGAGTTTGGCGATGCCGTCGGCCAGGGCCGGGTTGCGGCCGTCCAGCAACACCTTTTGCACGAACTGCGCGGCGAACGAGGGGTCCGTCGCCGCCTTTGCCGCCAGCTTGTCGAAGGCGGCCGCGTCGGCGTTGCGCCAGGCGTCGGCGATCTCGCGCGCTTCCTGGCTTTGTTCCTGATCCTCGATCGATGCCACGCCGTCTTCCAGGAAGCGGCACTGCTCAAACGGCGACATGGCGCCAAACAGCGCCATCTGGCCTTCCATCGATTCGAGTTCCACCACGGGGATCTTGCGGGCCTTGGCCTGCTGCGACAGATAATTGTCGACGGCCAGGTCGGAGCGGTAACCGAGGGTGGAAAATTCGCCGATGGCCAGCACGCTGGCGAGCATCCATGGCTTCATCGGCGCCACCGATTCGGCCGGAATGCCGTATTTTTGCAACAGCGGCGCCAGGCGCGGAGCCAGGGTCTGGCGGCAGTCGGCCGGCACTTTGCTGCCCGGCGCCTCCATGCCGTATTTCAGCACGGCGCTCACAGCCTTGCGCGGATCGGCGCCGGGGTCGATCTCCAGCGCCAGCGCCCCGGCCCGGTGCAGCGCCTGCGTTACTGTCGGCTCGAGCGGGTAAAAATCGGGCGCGCCGACATGGATGGTGCCGAACAGATACAGGGTGTGGGCCGCATCCTGCACCTTGAACAGCGCGCCGCGGTTTTGCGCCACGGGCGGCGCTTCGGCGAAGGCCGCCTGCAACGGCAGCAAGAATAATCCGCAAAACATCACTATAATCTGGCGTCGCATGGTTTTCCTGATTGTTGAATTTTTCATCTTCTCTCGCTAGCAAAGACTCTCGTGCCTGTGTCCCATCTTAACCGCTCGTCGCCGGTCTGGCTGTTTGACCTCGACAACACGCTGCACAATGCCTCGCACGCCATCTTCCCCACCATCACGGCCAATATGAACACGTATATTGCCCGGGTGCTGGGCGACGGCGTGACGCCGGCCGACGACGCCATCGTCAATGCGGCGCGCGCGGCCTACTGGCGCCGCTATGGCGCCACCTTGCTGGGCATGGTCAAGCACCATCAGGTGCAGGCCGCGCATTTTTTGCACGAGACGCACGCCTTCGACGATTTGCGCGCCATGATACGCGCCGAGCGGGGACTGGGGGCTTTACTCAAACGCCTGCCTGGCCGTAAAATTTTACTCACCAACGCGCCGCTGCGCTATTCGAGCGACGTGATGCGCCACCTGGGACTGCGCCAGCACTTTTCACACCACGTCGCCATCGAGGCGATGCAGGTGCACCGCCAGCTGCGGCCCAAGCCATCGACGCTGATGCTGCGCAAACTGATGCGCAAGCACCAGATCCGCCCTGGCCGCTGCATCCTGGTGGAAGACACCCTCGCCAACCTGAAGGGCGCAAAAAGACTGGGCCTGCGCACGGCCTGGGTCACGCAATACCTGAAAATGGCCGACCCGATCGGCGTGGCGAAGTTGCCCAAGGCGTTAAATCGCCCCGCTTACGTCGATGTCAAAGTAAAATCTGTCCGGCATTTGGCACGCCGCCTTCACCGTCTGCGTTGAAGGGGACTCCTGGACTTCCGGCTGACGCCGGAAGCTGCACCGCTAGCGGCGGTGACGGACTTCCCCATCAAGGCAGCATTTTTTTTAACGACAAGAGAAAATATGGCAAGCACACCGCCGGGCCAACGCAGGCTACAAATTCTTCAGGCCCTCGCCGCAATGCTGGAGCAGCCGAAAGGCGAAAAGATCACCACCGCCGCACTGGCGGCCAGACTGGCCGTCTCGGAAGCGGCCCTGTACCGCCATTTCGCCAGCAAGGCGCAAATGTTCGAAGGGCTGATCGAATTCATCGAGTCAAGCGTCTTCGGCCTGATCAACCAGATCGCGGAAAAGCACAGCGACGGGATGACGCAGACGCGCGACATCATCGGCATGCTGCTCAATTTCGCCATCAGCAATCCGGGCATGACGCGCGTACTGATCGGCGATGCGCTGGTCAATGAGGACGAGCGCCTGCAAGTGCGCATGAACCAGTTCTACGACCGCGTGGAGCTGGCGCTCAAGCAGGCCTTGCGCGTGGCCGCCGCCGAAGGCCATGGCAAGGAAAACGAAGTGGCGGCGCGCGCCACCCTGATCGTCAGCTTCGTCATTGGACGCTGGCACCGCTACGCCAAGAGCGGCTTCAAGATCAATCCCTCCCAGGAAGCGGCGCTGCAAATCGCCATGCTGCTGGGGTAAGTCACCGCCGCGGCTGTCCCCATGCATACCGACTGTTTCGCCCTGCTCGACGACGCCAGCACGCCCGGCGCCGCATCGCGCCTGTACACGGGCCTGACGGCGGTCTTGCGGTGCAGCGAGGGGGAACAGTGGCCGGCCCTGCTCGAAGGGCTGCAAGCGGCCTTGGAACGCGGCCAGTATGCCGTCAGCGTGTGCAGCTACGAGCTGGGCGCGCACTTGCTGGCCATGCCGCCGCGCGCGGCGGATCCCGGCGCGCCGCCGCTGGCGCAGGTGCTCGTCTTCGAACATTGCACGCCGCTGTCGCAGGACGAGGTGCTGCAGTGGCTGGCCGCTCGTACGCCAGCGGCGCAAACGCCGGCCGGCATCGCCGGCATCCGCGCCAACGTGGATCAGGCCGAATTCACGCGCGCGCTGGGGCGCATCCACGACTACATCGTGGCCGGCGACACCTATCAGGTCAACTATACGTATCGGCTGCGCTTCGACGCCTTCGGCTCGCCTCTGGCCCTGTATGCGCGGCTGCGCGCCCGCCAGCCCGTGCCGTATGGCGCGCTGGTGATGCTGCCCGATGGCGGCGCCCTGCTGTCGCTGTCGCCGGAGCTGTTCGTGCGCCATGCGCAGGGCGAACTGACGGCGCGTCCGATGAAAGGCACGGCGCCGGCGGCCCCGCCTGAACAAACGGACGAAAACGCGCGCCGCGCGGCCGTCCTGACCAATGATCCGAAAAACCGCGCGGAAAACCTGATGATCGTCGACCTGCTGCGCAACGACATCGGCCGCATCGCCGCCACGGGCTCCGTCAAGGTGCCCGCCCTGTTCCAGGTGACGCGCTACAGCAGCGTGCTGCAGATGACGTCCACCGTGCAGGCGCGTTTGCGCGGCGACGCCAGCCTGGCCGACATCTTCCAGGCCTTGTATCCGTGCGGCTCGATCACGGGCGCGCCGAAACGCCGCACCATGGAGATCATCGCCGAACTGGAACCGGCGCCGCGCGGCATCTACACGGGCGCCATCGGCTGGTTCGATCCGCCAAGCGCCGGTAGTGCCCACGCCGTGGGCGACTTCTGCATGTCCGTGCCGATACGCACCCTGGCCCTGCAGCCGGCGGGCCCTGACGGCCTGCGGCGCGGCGAGATGGGCGTGGGCGCCGGCATCGTCCTCGACAGCGACCCGCACGAGGAATTTGCGGAATGCCAGCTCAAGGCCCGCTTCCTGACGGGGCTGACCAATGACTTCGAACTGTTCGAGACCCTGCACGCGAGCCGCGCCGGCGGCTGCCGCCAGCAGGAGCGCCACCTGGCGCGCCTGGCCGCCTCCTGCGCCTACTTCGGTTTTGCCTGGGATGCGGACGCGGCCCGCGCCGCGCTGCAGACGGCCTGCGCCGCGCGCCCCGACAATGCGCCCTTCCGCCTGCGCCTGGCGCTGCGCCAGGACGGCCAGTTTACGACGCAAAGCGGCGCCCTGTCGCCCTTGCCGGAGACGGTCAACATCATGCTGGCGCCCGAGGCCACGAATGCCGACGACCTGTTCCTGCGCCACAAGAGCAGCGTGCGCGCGCGCTATGACGCAGCGTGGCGCGCGGCCGAGGCGCAAGGGGGCTTCGACATGCTGTTCTTTAACGAGCGGGGCGAGCTGACGGAGGGCGGGCGCAGCAATGTCTTCGTCCGGCTCGATGGCCGCTGGCACACGCCGCCCCTGTCCTGCGGCCTGCTGCCCGGCGTGCAACGCGCAGCCATGCTGGCCGATCCCGCCTGGAACGCGCAGGAAACCATCATCACGCGGGCCATGCTGGCGCGGGCCGAGGCGATCGTCGTGTGCAATGCGCTGCGCGGGGCGATGCCGGCTGCTCTTATTTAAAGATCGACACGCATTTCATAGCCGCCGTAGATCATCCGCTTGCCATCGAACGGCAGCTTGGCCGGGTCCATCATCTCGGCCAGGCGCGGGTCTTTCATGACCTTGTCGTTGATTTCATCGCGCTTGGCGCGCGACTCATACACAATCCATGAAAACACCACCACTTCGCCATCCTGCAAGTCCACCGCCTGCGGGAACGAAGTCAGCTTGCCCGGCTTGACATCGTCACCCACGCACTCGCGAAATTCCAGCGCGCCATATTCGCGCCAGACGGCGCCGCAACTGCGCGACATGGCCAGATAAGCATCGAGCTTGGCTTTCGGTACGGGCACCACAAATCCATCGACATATGCCATGATGATCTCCTTTGTTGTGACAAACGCGAACAACCAGCTTAGGATAATGATGGCAAGACGACAAGCACGGCATTAAAAAAAAAGCAGGCGTTCAAGCCTGCTTGTGTATCTGCAATTTACATCGCCAGCGCTTTTTCCACCGCGCCAACGAGTTTCTTGTCGTCCGGCGTCACCTTGCTGGGGAAGCTTTCCACCACTTTACCGTGGCGGTCGATCAGGTATTTGTGGAAATTCCAGGCCGGGGTCTTGCCCGTCTGCTTGATCAGGTCCACATACAGCGGGTTCGGATTGGGGCCGGAGACGACGGACTTCGAAAACATGGGGAACTTCACGCCATAGGTGTTGTAGCAGAAATCGGCGATTTCCTTGCTGTTGCCCGGCTCCTGCTTGCCGAAATCGTTCGACGGGAAACCCAGCACCACCAGGCCCTTGCTGCCGTACTTGGCGTACAGCGCCTCAAGCCCTTCATATTGATTGGTAAAACCGCAATAACTGGCCGTATTGACCACCAGCACGACCTTGCCTGCGTACTGGCACAGGTTTTGCGGCGCTTCATCCTGCAGGCGGTTGAAGGTCTGCTTGAGGATGGCGGGGCAGGCGGCCGGAGCTATGGCAGCTGGCGCGGTTTCGGCGGCATGGGCCGGCATGGCCAGGCTGGCGCCGGCGGCAAGGGTGGTGAGCGCAAACAGCTGGGCAAGGGTCTTGGACATGAGGGGCACCATGGTTGAACGAAAAAAAACCATTCTATGTCAAACGCCGCGCGCGCGTACAAGACGGACAACAACAGCGATAGCTTGAGCGACATCAACGACGGTGCAGTACTTGCCCAGCGCACAGTTTTTTTACCTATGCTCGGCCTTCCTGTCCCTGCCTTGTGGAGTTGCCATGCCCTACCCGCACCTGACCGCATTACCCACCGCCCTGCTCGCCGCCAGCCTGCTCATCCTGGCGCCAGCCAGCACGCACGCCGCCACGACGGCCAAAGCCGTCAAACCCGCCGCAACAAAGGACGCCCCCGCCCTGCCCGGCTACCAGGCCGATCTGAGCCAGACCACAGTGTCCGGCCTGTCCTCGGGCGGCTTCATGGCGGCGCAGTTTGCCGTCGCCTACTCGGCCACCGTCGCCGGCGCCGGCATCATCGCGGGCGGCCCGTATTTCTGCTCGGGCCAGCCGGGCCGCTTCCCGTATATTCCCTACCTGACGAATGCCCTGACCACTTGCATGAATCCGGGCAGCGCGCAAGTGGCGCCGCCCGTCGCCAGCGAATTGCTGCGCGCGGCGAACGATTTTGCGCGCGAACGTCTCATCGATGACACGGCCAACCTGAAACGCCAGCGCGTGTATCTGTTCAGCGGAACGAAAGACCAGACCGTGACGCGGCCGGTGGTGGAACAGGTGGGGAAATTCTATCAACTGGCAGGCACGCCGGCGGCGCAGATCCGCTTCGTCGACACGCTAGGCGCGGGCCACGCCATTTTGACCGACAGCAATCAGGACAAGCCGTGCGCCGTGACGGAGTCGCCGTTCATCAACGACTGCGACTACGTCCAGGCGCGCGACATCCTGCAGCACCTGTACCCGGACCTGCAACCGTCGTCGACCACCCTGACGGGCAAGCTGATCGCCTTCAACCAGCGCAGCTTCATCCAGAACGCGTATTCGAGCATGAACAATACGGGCTATGCCTACATCCCGAAAGCGTGCGACAGCGAGAGCTGCCGCGTGCACGTGGTGTTCCACGGCTGCCTGCAAACGACGCAGGCGATCGGCGACCGTTTCTATACCAGCACCGGCTACAACCAGGTGGCGGACGCCAACAAGATCATCGTGCTGTATCCGCAGGCCGAACCGAGCCCCGTCTATCCGTACAACCCAAAAGGCTGCTGGGATTTCTGGGGCTACACCAGCATCAACCCGATCGACCCGGATTTCTACCGCAAGAGCGGCACGCAGATGGAAGCGGTCAAGGGCATGCTGGACCGCCTCGCCGCGCGCCGCGGCTCACGCTAGGCGGTCTTAGATGCCGCCCATGCAGATGTACTTGATGACGAGATAATCTTCGATACCGTAGGTCGACCCTTCACGGCCCAGGCCCGATTGCTTGACGCCGCCGAAGGGGGCGATCTCGTTCGAGATCAGCCCCGTGTTCACGCCCACCATGCCCGTTTCCAGGCCTTCTGCCACGCGCCAGATGCGGCCGATGTCGCGCGAATAGAAGTAGGCGGCCAGGCCGAATTCCGTGTTGTTGGCCAGGGCGATGACTTCATCGTCCGTCTTGAAGCGGAACAGGGGCGCCAGCGGGCCGAAGGTTTCCTCGGTGGCCACGCGCATGTCATTCGTCACGTCGGCGATGATGGTCGGCTCGAAGAAGCCGTTGCCCAGCGCATGGCGCTTGCCGCCGGCCAGCAGGCGGCCGCCCTTGCCCAGCGCGTCGGCCACGTGCTCTTCCACCTTGGCGACGGCCTTGGCGTCGATCAGCGGGCCTTGCGTGACGCCCGCCTCGATGCCATTGCCCACCTTCAGCTTGGCCACGGCGGCCACCAGCTTGTCGGCAAACGCGTCATACACGCTGTCCTGCACGTACAGGCGGTTGGCGCACACGCAGGTCTGGCCCGCGTTGCGGTATTTCGAGGCGATGGCGCCTTCCACTGCCGCATCCAGGTCGGCGTCGTCGAAGACGATGAACGGCGCATTGCCGCCCAGTTCCAGCGACAGTTTCTTGATCGTCGGCGCGCACTGTTCCGCCAGCAAACGGCCCACTTGCGTGGAACCCGTAAACGTCAGCTTGCGCACGATGGGGTTCGACGTCATTTCGCCGCCGATGTCTTTCGGCGCGCCCGTGACGATGCTGAACACGCCCGCAGGCACGCCCGCGCGCTCGGCCAGCACGGCCAGCGCCAGCGCGGAAAACGGCGTTGCCTCGGCCGGTTTCAAGACCATCGGGCAGCCGGCGGCCAGGGCCGGGCCGACCTTGCGGGTGATCATGGCGGCGGGGAAATTCCACGGCGTGATGGCGGCGCACACGCCGATCGGCTCCTTGGTGATGACCAGGCGGCGGTCCGGCCACGGCGATTGCAGGGTATCGCCTGCAACGCGCTTGCCTTCTTCGGCAAACCACTCGATGAACGAGGCGCCGAACTGCACTTCGCCCTTCGCTTCCGGCAAGGGCTTGCCCTGCTCGGTGGTCATGATCAGCGCCAGGTCGTCGGCGTTTTCCAGGATCAGGTCATGCCAGCGGCGCAGCACGGCCGCGCGCTCCTTGGCCGTCTTCTTGCGCCAGGCGGGCCAGGCGGCATTGGCCGCCTCGATGGCGCGGCGCGTCTCGGCTGCGCCCATCAGGGGCACCGTGCCGATATGCTCGCCGGTGGCGGGATTGCTCACATTAATCGTCTGGCCACCATCGGCATCCGCCCAGGCTCCATTCACGTAAGCCTGGTGACGCAACAAGGTAGGATCTTTCAACTGCAGCATATGGATCTCCGGTCTGGTTTGAATTATCGACGAGGGATACTATGCCACAGCGCGGCCGATTCCGCAGGCGATGGGCGGAACTACTCGACCTTGAAAGACGACAGTTTCGGGTCCGGCGCCGGGTATTCGAGCTTCATGGCCTGCAGCGTTTCCAGCAGCAGCGAGGCCACCACCAGGTTGCGCTGCGTCTTGGAATTCGATGGCACCACGTACCACGGCGCGTGATCGGCATCGGTCTCGCGGATCGCCGTTTCATAGGCGCGCTGGTAGCCATCCCACTTCTTGCGCTGGGCGATATCGTTGGGATCGAACTTCCACTGGCGGTCGGGATCGTCGAGCCGCTCCTGCAGCCGTCCCCGCTGCTCGTCCTTCGAAATATGCAGGAAGACTTTCAGGATGACGGTGCCCGTCTCGCTCAGCATGCGCTCGAAATCGCGGATCTGCGCGTAGCGGCGCTGGCATTCGGCCTTGTCGATCATGTCCTGCACGCGCGTGATCAGCACATCCTCGTAATGGCTGCGGTTGAAGATGGCGATCTCGCCCTTGACGGGCACGTGCTGGTGCACGCGCCACAGGTAGTCGTGCGCCAGTTCGATATCGGTGGGGCCCTTGAACGCCACGGCGCGGATGCCCATCGGGTTGATATTGCTGAAGATGGCCTTCACCGTGCCATCCTTGCCCGAGGTGTCCATGCCCTGCAGGACCAGCAGCACCTTCTTCTTGTGCTGCGCGTACAGCATGCTCTGGCACTCGGCGATCTGCGCCGTCAACGCCACGGTTTCCTCGCGGTCCAGGGCCTTGCACTGGGCTGGGGTCAGCTTCTTGTTGGCCGCCTTGGTGGCCGCGCCCAGCAGGCGCTTGCCGGCGAATTCCTCGTTCAGATCAAAACCTTTGCCGGCCCGGAATTGCGTGCGCGCCTTCATGCCGCCACCGCCAGCTTGCGGTGCTCGATTTTTGTGCAATGGTCCATCACCACGTCCAGGCCCGCCGCCCGCGCCAGCTGCGCCGCCTCCTCATTGATGACGTCGAGCTGCAGCCACAGGCAGCCCGCCTTGACGGCGATGGCTTCCTCGGCGATGGGCAGGATATCTGCCGGCTTGCGGAAGCAGTCGACGATGTCGATGCGCGCCGGCGCGACGGCAGCCGCAGCCTGCGTCAAGGTGGCGTAAGCGCGCTGGCCCAGCACGTCGCGCCCGGCCAGGGCCGGATTGACGGGCAATACGCGATAGCCATGCCGCAGCAGGTAGTCGGCCACTTCGTGGCTGGCGCGTTCGGGCTTGTCGGACATGCCGACGATGGCGATGATGCGGCTGTCTTGCAGGATGCGGGCGATGTTGGACATGGTTTCTATAGTCAGGCGTGCGACATTGCCCGCCTAGCGTAGCAGATTCCCGTCCCGCCGGGAGCTAGCCAGAAGACTTAGAGCCTATCCCGGTAGGGAGCGTCTTCTGCTGGCAACGCATCAGGAGCGCGGACAAGGCGTGAGGAGGACGCGTGGCGAGCCACGCGACGACGATCAACGCAGTCCCCGCTCCTGAGGGGCGTCAGCAGGGGATGTATTCATCTACTGGGATAGGCTCTTAGCCATACGCACGGCCGCCATCTGCGCCACGAAAGCTTGCGCGCGCGCCGTCACGGCCGCGTAATCTCCCGTGGCGCCCGGGCCACTGAGGCTGCTGCCGATGCCCACGGCCACGGCGCCGCTGGCAAACCATTCCGGCAGGTTCTCCACCGTCACGCCGCCCGTCGGCATCAGCGGCGCTTGCGGCAACGGGGCGCGCAGGGCCTTGATATAGGCGGGGCCGAACATCTCGGCGGGGAAGACCTTGACGATGTCGGCGCCCGCCTGCAGGGCCGTGACGATCTCCGTCGGCGTCATCGCCCCCGGCATGGACAGCACCTGGTAGCGCTGGCACAGCGTAATCGTCTCCACGTTCACGCCGGGCGAGATGATGAACTGCGCGCCGGCCAGGATGGCGGCGCGCGCCGTCTCCGTATCGAGCACCGTGCCCGCGCCCAACAGCACGTCAGGACCATGGCGTTCGCGCAAGGTGCGCAGCACGCCCAGGGTATCGGGCGTGGTGAACGCCACTTCCAGCGCCGTGATGCCGCCGGCGATGCACGCCTCGGCGATCTGCACGGCCGCCTGCGCCGAATTGGCGCGCACGATGCCGACCATGCCCCGCCCGAGGATGCCATTGAAAACCATGTGCTTTTGCATCGGCTCTCTCCTGTCAGGCCGGCAGGGCGCCAAAGCGCACTTCCGGCAAACCGCGCACGCCCACCTGGCGCGCATGAAACAATCCGCCGGCCAGCGGTTCGCCCGCCAGCTGGACCGGGGTCAAGCTTTCCTGCGCCGTCGTGACGAACAATTCATCGTAATGCGGGCCGCCCAGGCTGACGCAGCTGGGCTGCGAGACGGGCAAGGCTATCGCCCGTTCGACGCTGCCGTCCGGCGCGAAGCGCAAGACCCTGCCCGCGCCCCACTGCGCGCTCCACAAGTGGTCATCCGCATCGATGGTGGCGCCGTCGGCGGCGCCCGGCCCCGGATCGAGCACGGCAAACACACGTACCCGGCTGGCGTCGCCGCCCAGGTAATCATCCCAGCGGTAGATCGCCTTCTTCATCGAATCGCAAAAATACATGGCCGTGCCATCGACGCTGAAGCAGATGCTGTTCGAGATGGCGATCTGCGGCAGCGGCAGCCGTTCCAGGCTCAAGTCCAGGTTGAGGCGGTAGAAGCTGGCGATCGCATCGCGGCACGGGCGCTCATCGAGCGTGCCGAAGACAAAGCGTCCCTGGCGGTCGCAGCGGCCATCGTTCAGGCGCGTCATGGGCAGGTCGCCCTCCACCGTATGCAAGGGCGTGACGGCCCCGCTGCACGCGTCAAACCACGCCAGGCGCGAGGCCAGTCCCAGCAACAGGATGTCGTCGCGGTCCGTCAGCGCGAAACAGGCCAGGCGCTCGGGCATGTCCCAGCGCTGGCGCTCCCCCGTGGCCAGCACCAGCGCATGCAGCTGGCAGCCTTCGATATTCGTCCAGAAAACGCGGCCGCTGCGTTCGCACCAGCGCACACCCTCGCCCAGGAAATTCTGCGCATCGACCAGTAATTGGGCCTGTGTCCCCATGTCTATTCCTTCTTTCAGTGAGATTCGCGTGGTACTGCCGAACCACGGCAGCCGACGAGGAAGTCCAGATCCGCGCCTTCGTCGGCCTGCGTCACGTGCTTGATGTACATGGACTGGTAGCCGCCCTTCATGGCCGGCTCGGGGGCGCGCCATTCTGCGCGCCGGCGCGCCAGCTCGGCCTCGTCGACGTCCAGGTGCAAGCGCCGTCCCGCCACGTCCAGTTCGATCATGTCGCCGTCGCGCACCAGCGCCAGCGGCCCGCCCACGGCCGCTTCCGGCGCCACGTGCAGCACCACCGTGCCGTAGGCCGTGCCGCTCATGCGCGCGTCCGAGATGCGCACCATGTCGCGCACGCCCTGCTCCAGCAGTTTTTTCGGCAATCCCATATTGCCCACCTCGGCCATGCCAGGGTAGCCCTGCGGGCCGCAATTTTGCAGCACCATCACGCAGCTGGCATCGATATCGAGCGCGGGATCGTCGACGCGCTTTTTGTAATGCTCGATGCTGTTGAAGACGACGGCGCGGCCACGGTGCTGCATCAGCTCGGGCGACGCGGCCGAGGGCTTGATGACGGCCCCGCGCGGGGCCAGGTTGCCCTGCAGGACGGCGATGCCGCCTTCGTCCTTGAATGGCTGCGCCAGCGGCGTGATCACTTCGGGATTGAAATTTTCCGCCTCGGCCACGTTGACGGCCATGGTCGCCCCCGTGACGGTGAGCGCCCCGCCATGCAATTTGCCCAGCAAGTCGCGGATGATCACGGGCAGGCCGCCCGCATAATAAAAATCTTCCATCAGGTACTGGCCCGACGGCATCAGGTTGAGCAAACAGGGAATGTCGCGGCCCAGGCGGTCCCAGTCGCCCAGGCGCATGTCCACGCCGATGCGCCCGGCAATGGCCAGCAGGTGGATCACGGCATTGGTCGAGCCGCCGATGGCGCCGTTGACCATGATGGCGTTTTCAAACGCTTCGCGCGTGAGGATCTGCGACAGTTTCAGGTCTTCATGCACCATGTCGACGATGCGCCGGCCCGTCAGCTGCGCCTGCAGCTTGCGGCGCGCATCGACGGCGGGAATGGCCGCGTTGCCGGGCAGGGTCACGCCCAGCGCTTCGACCATGCTGGCCATGGTCGATGCCGTGCCCATGGTCATGCAGTGGCCGGCGGAGCGCGACATGCACGATTCGGCCTGCTTGAATTCGTTTGAGGTCATGCGCCCGGCGCGCACGTCTTCGGAAAACTTCCACACGTCCGTGCCCGAGCCGATCGGCTTGCCCCGGTAATTCCCGTTCAGCATGGGGCCGCCAGACAGCACGATGGTGGGCAAGTCCACGCTGGCCGCGCCCATCAGCAGCGCGGGAGTGGTCTTGTCGCAGCCCGTCAGCAGCACCACGCCGTCGATGGGGTTGGCGCGGATCGATTCTTCCACATCCATGCTGGCCAGGTTACGGAACAGCATGGCCGTCGGGCGCAGATTCGTCTCGCCCAGCGACATGACGGGAAATTCGACGGGAAAGCCGCCCGCTTCGAGCACGCCGCGCTTGACCATCTCGGCCAGGTCGCGGAAATGGCCATTGCAGGGCGTCAGTTCGGACCAGGTATTGCAGATGCCGATGACGGGACGGCCATCGAAAGCGTCGCCGGGATAGCCCTGGTTCTTCATCCAGCTGCGGTGAATGAAACTGTCCTTGTCGTCGCCGCCAAACCACGCTTGCGAACGCAAGGGACGCTTGTTCTTGTTGCTGCTCATACTGTCTCCTGCGGGGAAATCAAGCCGCGCGCGGCGGCGATCAGCAGCGCACCGTGACCGGCCAGATAGTCTTGCTGCTGGTCGTCGACGATGATGCGCTTGCCATAAAAAAATCCGTGTTCTTCGATCAGCAAGCCGAGCGCCTGGCGCAGCATGGGCTTGCCCGTAATGACGAGCGGCGTATCGGGCCGCATCTGGATGGCGGTGCTGTTGCGCAGCGCCAGCAGGTCGCCGCTGAGGACGGCACCCATCAGGAAATTGGCCCGCTCATTGCATTCGATGGCGCTGAACTGGCCCAGGGTGCGCACGCTGAAGCAGGCGCGCGCCAGCCCCGTTTTTTGCGCCGCGGCCGCGCCGGCCAGCAGCATTTTCGGCACCAGGGTCTGGGCAAAACCGCCATCGACCGATTGCTTGATCAAGGTGTGCTGCGTGATCGCCTGCAGCAATTCCCCGGCGATGGTGGTGCTGCAGCCGAGGATGCGGCGCTGCTCGTCCACGCTGATCAATTTGGTATGCGAGCCGGGCATGATCAGGGTCGCCGCGCCGCGCAACTGCAGGCGCTCGAGCAGCGCGACGACTTCCGTCTCTTCGCCGCGCATCATGTCCATCGCTTCGACGTTATGCAGGCCGACGGCGCCATGCTGGTTGCGCACGCCGGGAATCAACCACAGGGGCTGCGCCAGCACGTCGGGCAAGTCCACCGCCTGCATGCCTTGCGCCAGCTGGGCCAGGCCGGCAGGCGCCGGCAGATGCGGCACTTCCTGCACACCCATGGGCGAACTGATCATGCCCGAAGCGAGCGCCAGGTCCACGGCCGACGGCGCGATGCCGGCGCTGGCCAGCACGCTGGCGATGGTGTCGCGCAGCGCCTGTTTCAGCGCGCCGTTATGGCCATCGATGGCGGTATTGCGCACGCCCGTTTCCAGCTGCGCCTGGGCGACGACGGCGCCGCCGCGCCACAGCAAGGTACGCGTATTGGTGGTGCCGGCATCGATGGTGAGTATGTTCATGGGCAGGTTCGCAGCGTCGGTAAGGGCAAAAATAAATGAGGGAAAAACTACCCCATGGTAGAACTGCCCCGCATATCTGACCAATCACTTATTTGACATCATTGATACCGGTTCGGATATGTCAAACGCATCGATATCCTGCACGCCCAAACGGTAGGCGAGCTGGAACCGCCTCACCTGTCCCGGCTGCAATTGCACGCCCTGCGCCAGCAGGGAAAAACAGCGCGCATCGGAATACAGATGACAGCTGTCCTGGGTGCTGGAAAAACGCAGGACGCGGCCGGAAGCGGGGTCGGCAACCCGCGCCGCCTCGCGCAGCTGGCCGCTGCCCGTCCAGTAAAAGTCATGCCGGAATCCCGCCGATTGCGCCAGCGCAGGCCAGGCCAGGCGTGAAGCAAGCGGTGCCGGCTGGCGGAAGTCAAACGCGCTGCCCGCCACGTCGAGCGGAGCGCTGCAAGAGTGGCCGCCAGGCCAGTAGCGGTCCGCTGCCAGACGCAGCACATGGTCTCCCACTGCAGCGCGGCCGCCCTGCAGATTGAAGCGGGGCGCGGCAAGCGCAAAACGGGAAACCGCATCGGCCGTGGCGGCGCAGTCGAGGTGCAAGCTGCCATCGTCGTCAAGCCGGTAGGCCAGTCGCACCGACAGGCCGTCCTGCGCCAGGCGCAGCAGCAAGCGGCCGTCGTCCGGCGGGTCGCACCGCCAGCCCGTGGACGCGTGCGCCGCAGAGGGTGCCGCGCCCAGCACGTCGGCCAGGCGGCCATAACGGTCGGGCGCCCACCAGGCCCGCACGCTGGCATCGTGCGCGTCGATGGCCACGCGCATGCCGCGCGCATTGCGCAGCAGATGCATCATGGCGCCTGCCCGGGCGCTGGCGGCGGCCGGCTGCGCTGCTGGAATTCGCGCGGCGTGCAGCCGAGTTCGCGCTTGAAGACGGCGTGCATGTACTGCACCGTGGTAAAGCCGCAACGCACGGCCACCTCGGCCACCTGTCCCGGCCCGCGCGCCAGCAGGGTCTTGGCCGCATCGAGCTTGAAATGCAGGATCTCGTCGTGCACGCTGCGCCCCAGCTCGTGGCGGAAGTGCGCTTCGAGCGAGGAGCGCGACACGCCCACGTAATCGGCCACCTGCTCCGTCTTGATGCCCTGGCAGGCGTACTGGCGGATGAAGTGGCGCGCCTGCATCACCTGCGGATGCTGGAAGGGCTGGTGGCGCGTGGACGCGAGCACGTTCAGGCCCGCCGGCGGCACGAGGATGCGCGTGCCGGACAGGCGCGCGCCGTTGAGCATCTGGTGCAGCAAATGCGCGGCCGTGCGGCCCATTTCCTCGGTGCCCTGGATCACGGAGCTCAAGGGAATGCGCGTGAGCATGCGCGCCAGCGGGTCGTTGTCGATGCCGATCAGGGCCACTTGCTCCGGCACGGCGATCCCCGCATGCATGCACGCTTGCAGCAGCTGGCGCGCGCGCGCGTCGCTCACGGCGATGATGCCGACGGGCTTTTCCAGACTGTTGAGCCAGGCGATCTGCTGCTCCACCGCCTCGTCCCACGACGGCGCGCTGGTGGCCACGCCCCGGTACACGTCGGCGCGCATGTGGTCGCGCTCCATCAGGGCGCAAAATGCCGTTTCGCGTTCCTGAGCCCAGCGGTTGACATCGGCCTCAGGCAGGCTGAAACAGGCAAAGCGGCTCAGTCCCGCTTCCACCAGGTGTTCATAGGCCAGCTTGACGATCTTGAAATTGTCGGTCGCCACGTACGGGATGCCGGCCGGGTAATCGTCCTCGCGCGCATACGAGCCGCCCACGGCCACCACGGGCAGGCGGCTGTGCGCCAGCGCCGCGCAGACGGCGGGATCGTCGAAATCGGCGATGATGCCGTCTCCCTGCCAGCGCTCGATGCCGGGCAGGCGGCAGCGAAAATCCTCTTCCAGGAACAGGTCCCACGACACGCGCGTGGTGTTCAGGTAGGCGGCGATGCCCGCGATGATGTCGCGGTCGTAGATCTTATTCCCGTTAAACAGCAGCGCGATCCGGTGCGCGGTCGGCATCTTCATGGTGTCTCCTCCCGTGCCAGATCGTTTCACGGCTATCTACGCCCCGCTCGCGTGCTGACATCGACCCACACGGCCAAAGTGAGGATACTGCCTTTCACGATCATCTGCCAGTAGGTGTCCACGTCCAGCATGGACATGCCGTTATCGAGGCTGGCCATGACCAGCGCGCCGATCAGGGCGCCGTACACGGTGCCCGAGCCGCCGCGCATCGAGGTGCCGCCGATGAAGCAGGCGGCAATGGCGTCGAGTTCGCTGAAGGTGCCGGCCGACGGCGAACCGGCCGCCAGGCGGCCCGTGTTGATCAGGCCGGCGAGCGCGCACATCAGGCCCATGATGCCGAAGATCCACAGCTTGACGGCTTTCACATTGATGCCGGACAGGCGCGTCGCTTCCATATTGCTGCCCACGGCGTAGATGCGGCGGCCGAACACGGTCTGGCTGGTGATGTAGCTGAACAGTCCCAGCAGCGCCAGCAACAGCAGCACGGGCAGCGGGATGCCTTCATAGCCGTTCAGGGTCCGCACGAAGGCATACAGCACGGCGCCGATGACGGCCAGGCGCAGGCCGTCGGCCCAGGGCGCCGTCTGCGGCAAGCCATGCTGGGCGCGGCTGGCGCGCGCGCGCCACGTCAGGAAGGCGGCCAGCAGGAACAGGCCGATGCCCAGCACGATGCCGGGCACCGCGGGCAGGTAGCCCTGTCCCAGGTAGACCATCGGCTCGGAGACGGGCGCGATCGTGATGCCGCCCGTGATGCCCAGCAGGATGCCGCGATACGCGAGCATGCCGCCCAGTCCCACGATGAAGGACGGGATGCCCCGGTACGCCGTCAGGTAGCCATTGAGCAGGCCGATCACCAGGCCGCAGCCCAGCACCGCCATCAGGTTCAGCGCCAGCGGCCAGTGCTGCGTGACGTCCAGCACGGCGGCGATGCCTCCCAGTAGCCCCAGCAGGGAGCCGATCGACAGGTCGATCTCGCCGGCGATAATCACCAGCACCATGCCGCAGGCGAGGATGCCGGTGACGGACATCTGGCGCAGCAGATTCGACAGGTTGCGCGGCGTGAGGAAGCTGCCCTCCGTTTTCCACGAAAAGAAGGCCCAGATCAGCGCCACGGCGATCAGCAGGGCCAGCATCTTGTATTGGGTGAACAGCTGTTTGATACTGTGCGGTTTCATGCTGCGGGTTCCTTGTTTGCGGTGTTGGCGGCGGGTGCCGGGCGCTGGTCCAGCGCGGCCGCCAGCACGGTTTCCTGGCTCAGGCCATCGTTGATAAAGTCGCCGCGCAGGCGGCCTTCGCCCATCACCAGCACGCGGTCGGATACGCCCAGCACTTCGGCCAGTTCCGACGAGACCATGATGATGGCCACGCCACGGTCGGCCAGCGCCAGCATCAATTTGTAGATTTCATATTTGGCGCCCACGTCGACGCCGCGCGTGGGTTCGTCAAGGATCAGCACGCGCGGGCGCGTCAGCAGCATCTTGGCCAGCACGGCCTTTTGCTGATTGCCGCCCGACAGGCTCGTAATGGGCAGCGACGGGCTGGCCGCCTTCAGTTCCAGCTGCGCGATCTCGCCGCGCACGGCCGTCAATTCCGCCTCGCCATCGATGCGCGTGGCACGCGCGAATTGCTCCAGCACGGCCAGGGTGATGTTCTGCCCCACGTCGAGGTCGGGCACGATGCCGTGATGCTTGCGGTCTTCCGGCACCATGGCCAGGCCCATGGCAATCGCCTTTTGCGGCGACGAAGTGTCGATGCGGCGGCCATCGAGCCACACTTCGGCCTGGCACGGCCCCTGGTAGGCGCCGAACAGGGCAGAGACGAGCTCCGTGCGCCCCGCCCCCACCAGGCCGGCGATGCCGAGGATCTCGCCCTTTCGCAGGGTGAACGACACATCGTCGACGCGCTTGCGCTGCGGGTTGTCGGCGTCGATGCAGCTTACGTGGCGCGCCTCGAACAGCACTTCGCCGATAGGTGCCGGCTGCGCACGCTGCGGATACAGCTGGCTCATTTCGCGGCCCACCATTTGCGCGATGATGCGCTCGACGTTCATCTGCGCCATCGGCGTGGTGGCGATATGCTTGCCGTCGCGGATGACGACGATGGTGTCGCAGATGGCCGCCACCTCATCGAGCTTGTGCGAAATATAGATGCAGGTGACGCCCTTGGCCTTCAGCGCGCGCAGGATATCGAGCAGCACGGCGATTTCCGACGCCGTCAGCGACGACGACGGCTCGTCGAGGATCAGCAGGCGCGCATTCTTGTTGAGCGCCTTGGCGATTTCCACCAGCTGCTGGTGGCCGCCGCCGTAATTCATCACGGGGTGCGCTACGTTCAGTTCGGGAATTTTCAGTTCGCGCAGCAGCTCGTCGGCGCGCTTGTACATGGCCGCGTAATGCATGCGCCCGCCGGGCAGAGTGAGCTCGCGGCCCATGAAGATATTCTCGGCCACGGACAGCTGCGGCACCAGCATCAGTTCCTGGTGGATGATGATGATGCCCGCGTCTTCCGTGTCGCGGATCGATTGCGCGCGCAGGGGCTGGCCATCCCACAGGATCTCGCCATCCCAGGTGCCGTGCGGGTACACACCGGACAGCACCTTCATCAGGGTCGACTTGCCGGCGCCATTCTCGCCGCACAAGCCGATGCACTCGCCGGCCCGCACCTGCAGGTCGATGCCGTCAAGCGCGCGGACACCGCCAAACTGTTTGACGATGCCTTTCATTTCAAGCAGATAGTCGGACATGCTCACTCTCGTTGCGGATACGGGGGAAATGTCGGATTACGCGGCGCCCATGGCGCCGCTAATCCGACCTACGGTCGATGCGGACGGCCGACACCACCACCGGCGTTTCCGGAGCCGGCGATTGTCGGATAACGGCCGATGCGGGCAATCGTAGGTCGGCTTAGCGCGCAGCGCGTAAGCCGACAGCAAGCGGGTAATCAATTACCCAGCTGCGCCTTGGTATAGAAACCGTCGTCGACGAGAATGTTCACGTTCGCCTTGGTCAAGGGCGTGGGTTTGAGCAGCACCGTGCTGACTTTTTTCAGGCCGTTGTCATAGCTGGAGTTGTAGGCGGGCTTTTCATTGCGCGCCAGTTGCACGGCCAGCTTGGCCGCTTCGGCGGCGATGGTTTTCAGGGGTTTGTAGACGGTCATCGATTGCGTGCCGGCGATGACGCGTTTGACCGCCGCCAGATCGGCGTCCTGGCCCGAGACCGGCACCTTGCCGGCCAGTTTTTGCGCGGCCAGGGCCTGGATGGCGCCGCCGGCCGTGCCGTCGTTCGAGGCGACGATGGCGTCGATCTTGTTGCCGTTGGCCGTCAGCGCGTTTTCCACGATGGACAACGCTTCGGTGGCGCTCCAGTCCTTCACCCACTGCTGGCCGACGATCTTGATATCGCCCTTGTCGATGAACGGTTTGAGCACCTTCATCTGGCCTTCGCGCAGCATCTTGGCGTTGTTGTCGGTCGGCGAACCGCCCAGCAAATAGTAATTGCCCTTCGGCTGCAGCTTGGTCACGCCTTCGGCCTGCATCTCGCCCACTTTCTCGTTGTCGAACGAGATATACGCATCGATATCGGCGTTCAGGATCAGGCGGTCATACGACAACACCTTGATGCCGGCCTTTTTCGCTTCCTTGACGGTGTTGTTGAGCACAGTGGCGTTGAACGGCACGATCACCAGCACGTCCACGCCGCGCGAGATCAGGTTTTCGATCTGCGAAATCTGGCGCTGCTCGCTGGCGTCGGCCGACTGCACGAAGACCTTGGCGCCCTGCTTTTCGGCGGCGGCGATGAAGAAATCGCGGTCGCGCGTCCAGCGTTCCACGCGCAAGTCGTCGATGGAAAAGCCGATCTTCGGGTTTTTCGCATCGGCCAGGGCGGCGCTGCTGCTCAATGCCAGCATGGCGGTCATGATGGCTGCACTGATGATCTTGTTCATTGTGTGTCTCCTTGTGGATTTTTTAGCTACATTTTTTAACTGCGGGTACTGCTGAAAAATTTTATGTCTGTGGTGGTGTCGGGTTACGCGCGGAGCGCTACCCGACCTACCGCGACCTGCCTGCTAATGGTTGTGGCGCGGCAGGGTCTGGCCCACGGCGCGGTATTTCAGGGCCAGCTCCATGCAGGCGCCCGTTTCCAGCTGGCCCACGCTGGCGCGGTAGATTTCCTGCCACGGCGTGGCGCTGCCGTTGACGGGCGGCGGCAGTTCCTGGGCGCGGCGCGCCAGTTCAGCCGCATCGACCAGCATGTCGCACTGGCCCCCGTTCAGGTCCACGCGGATGATGTCGCCCGTGCGCAGCAGCGCCAGGCCGCCGCCGACGGCGCTTTCCGGCGACGCGTTCAGGATCGAGGGGCTGTCCGAGGTGCCCGACTGGCGCCCATCGCCCAGGGTCGGCAGGTTCAGAATGCCCGCCTTCAGCAAGGCGTCGGGCGGCTGCATGTTGACCACCTCGGCCGAACCGGGCCAGCCGACAGGGCCGGCGCCGCGCATGACCAGCATGCAGCTGTCGTCGATATTGAGCGCCGGGTCGTTGATGCGCGCGTGATAGTCAGCAGAACCGTCAAAGACGATGGCGCGCGCCTCGAACACGCCCTCGCTGCCAGGGCGCGACAGATAGCGCTCGCGGAAGGCGGGCGAGATCACGCTGGTTTTCATGATGGCGAAGTCGAACAGGTTGCCCTGCAAGGCCATGAAACCGGCCTTTTCCTTCAGCGGCGCGGCAAACGGGCGGATCATCTCGCGGTCCGCGCTTTCGCGGCCCTGCAAGTTGGCCGCCATGCTCTGGCCCGTGACCGTCAAGCGGTCCGCGTGCAGCAGGCCCGCCTGCTGCAGCTCCCACATCACGGCCGGCACGCCGCCGGCGCGGTGGAAACGCTCGCCCAGATACTTCCCGGCCGGCTGCATGTTCAACAGCAGCGGCACATCGTAGCCATGTTCCATCCAGTCGCTCGAATGCAATGCCACGCCCGCATGGCGCGCCATGGCCATCAGGTGCGGCTGGGCGTTGGTGGAGCCGCCGATGGCCGCGTTGACGATGATGGCATCCAAAAATGCCTCGCGCGTGAGGATGCTCGACGGGCGCACGTCGTCATGCGCCATGCCGACGATGCGGCACCCCGTTGCATAGGCGATCTGGCCCCGTTCGCGGTACGGCGCGGGGATGGCCGAGCAGCCCGTCAGCGACATGCCCAGCGCTTCGGCCAGCGCATTCATCGTCGATGCCGTGCCCATGGTGTTGCAGTGGCCGGCCGACGGCGCCGAGGCGGCGGCGATCTGCAGGAATTTGTCGTTGTCGATCAAGCCGGCGGACAGCTGGCGGCGGCCCTTCCAGATGGCCGCGCCGGAGCCGACCAGTTCGCCGTCCATCCAGCCGTCGAGCATGGGGCCGCCCGACAGCACGATGGCGGGAATGTCCACCGTGGCGGCGGCCATCAATTGCGCCGGCGTGGTCTTGTCGCAGCCCGTCGTCAGCACCACGGCGTCGATCGGATAGCCATGCAGGACCTCCACCAGGCCCAGATACGCGAGGTTGCGGTCCAACGCGGCCGTGGGACGGCGGCAGTTCTCGAAGATCGGGTGCAGCGGGAATTCCATCGGGATGCCGCCCGCGTCGCGGATGCCGTCGCGCACGCGCTGGGCCAGCTCCAGATGGATGCGGTTGCAGGGGCTGATATCGCTGCCGCTTTGCGCGATGCCGATGATGGGCCGGCCCGAGCGCAGTTCCTCGGCCGTGATACCGTAGTTCATGAAGCGCTCGAGGTACAGCGCCGTCATGTCGATGTGGTCGGGATTATCGAACCAGTCCTGCGAGCGGAAGCGCCGCGCCTGGCGGTTGCCTGAGGTGCTCATGCGCCGTACCAGCCTGCGTCGACATAGTATTCGCGTCCCGCGCACTTGGCCGCGTTGTCGGACGCCAGGAACAGCGCCAGCGCCGCCACGTCTTCCGGCTCCACGCGCAGCTGCAGGCATTGTCCCTGCAGGATCACGGCTTCCGCTTCCGGCGTATGCCACAGCCGCTCCTGGCGCGGCGTGCGCACGGCGCCGGGAATGATGCAGTTGACGCGGATGCCGTCGGCACCCAGGTCGCGCGCCAGGCCGCGCGTCAGCCCTTCGATGCCGGCTTTCGCCGTCATGTAGATCGACAGGTTCGCTTGCGCCAGGTGCCAGGAAATCGAGCCCAGGTTGAGGATCACGCCGCTGCCCTTGGCGCGCATGGCCGGCGCCACTGCCTGGGCGCAGAAATACTGGTGGCGCAGGTTGACGGCCATGCGCTCGTCCCAGTAGGCGGGCGTGACGTCCTGCAGCTGGTGGCGGTCGTCATTGGCCGCGTTGTTGACGAGGATATCCGTGGCGCCCGCGCTGTGTGCGATCTCGGCGAAGGTGGCGGCCAGGGCGCCCAGGTCCGTCAGGTCGCAATAGCGGAAAACGGGCGGCTGCGCCAGGTGCGCCAGCTTTTCCTGCAGCGCCAGCGACGCCTCGCGGGCGATGTCGAGAAAGGTGACGTGGGCGCCCTGGCGCGCGAACGCCTCGACGATGGCCACGCCGATGCCGGTGCCGCCGCCCGTGATGACGACGCGCTTGCCGGCCAGGCTGGGGTAAGTTGCATGCTGCATGGTGTCTCTCTTTTTAAAATAATCGGATCAAAGCAAGCCGCGTTGCGCCAGGTTCTGGTACAGCGCGCGCACGCCGAACGTCCAGGGGGCAATCGCATCGCAGCGCTGCACTTCGTTGACCAGCGCACCCAGCGCGGCGCTGGCAATCGTCACGCGGTCGCCCAGGTGGTGCGTAAAGCCGCCGCCCTGCGCGCCGCGGTCCTTTACGGGCGAGAACATGGTCCCGAGGAACAGCATGAAACCGTCCGGATACTGGTGGTACTGGCCCGCCGTCTGGCGCACCAGGTCAAGCGGGTCGCGGCTGATTTCGCGCATGAAGCTGGCGCCTTCGAGCACAAAGCCGTCGTCCGCGCCTTCGATCAGCAGCGAAACTTCCGCCTCGCGCACGGTGTCGAGCGTGAAGTGCTCGTCGAACAGGCGGATGAAGGGGCCGATGGCGCAGGAGCCGTTGTTATCCTTGGCCTTGCCCAGCAAGAGGGCGCTGCGCCCTTCGATGTCGCGCAGGTTGACGTCGTTGCCCAAGGTCGCCCCCAGCACCTCGCCACGGCTGTTGACGGCCAGGACGATCTCGGGCTCCGGGTTGTTCCAGGCGGACGATGGCAGCAAGCCCACCTGCGCGCCGCAGCCGACCGACGACATCGGCTGCGCCTTGGTAAACACTTCCGCATCGGGGCCGATGCCCACTTCCATGTATTGCGACCAGGCGCCGCGCTGCTGCAGCTGCTGTTTCAAGCGCTGCGCCGCCTCCGAGCCGGGTTTTAATGCGGACAAGTCGCCGCCCAGTGTCGTTTGCAGCGCGGCGCGCAAGCTTGCCGCGCGCGCCGCGTCGCCGCCCGCCTGTTCCTCGATCACCCGTTCGAGCAGGCTGACGGCGAAGGTCACGCCGCAGGCCTTGACGGCCTGCAGGTCGCACGGCGCCAGTAGCAGCGGCTCGCCGGCCGGCGCGGCCAGCGCCTGCTCCAGCAGCGCCTGCACGGGGCCGAGCGCGATGCCGGGCGCATGGCGGGCGATATCGAGCGCATCGCTGCGTTCGAACAGCTCGGCCACCGTCGCTACCGTTTGCGTGATGTCGACCACCTCGCCGCCGCGCACGGCGACGACGCAGGGGCCGTCACGCCAGATGCGGCCGATGAGGAGAGCCTGCGCCAGGTCGGCGGGCAACAGGGAGGCGGGGGAAATCGGCTGCATGGCAAGCTTTCAAAAGGTCGTGACGGGATGGCTGGTCTTCAAGTTCGGACCGATTCTGCGCGCCGCCCTGTGTCGCCGCAATTACGAAAATCACCAAATTGAATGATGATTATTGGTATTGCAGCGCACCAAAAAAAGCCGCCGCCCGGCCCCCGTTCCCGTCCTTTCCGCAGGCGGGAAAGCATGCAATGGCGCATCGCATCAATTGGCCTATCGATATCGTTTTGGATATCGGCTATGCGAAAAAAGTGATTGGTGAGGGATGGATGGACAAACTAGTATCAGCCGTGGCCCGCAATCGGCCATTCGCACGGAGCCCGCCCGCTGGACGACGGCCCTGGCACATTCAACTATCAAAGACGGTGGAGACCTGAAATGAAAACAACAATGAAAATGCTGACCGCGAGCCTGGCGCTGGCCATCTCCGGCATGGCGGTAATGCCCGTGGCAAGCGCCGCAGACAAGGGCGCGATCGGCATCTCGATGCCGACCAAGTCGTCCATGCGCTGGATCGCCGACGGCGACAACATGGTCAAGGTATTCAAGGAGCGCGGCTACAAGACGGACCTGCAGTTTGCCGACGACGATATCCCGAACCAGCTGGCGCAGGTGGAAAACATGATCACCAAGGGCGCCAAGGTGCTGGTGATCGCCGCCATCGACGGCACCACCTTGTCGAACGTGCTGCAAAAGGCGGCCGACAAGGGCATCAAGGTCATTTCGTATGACCGTCTGATCCGCGGCACGAAAAACATCGATTACTACGCCACCTTCGACAACTTCCAGGTCGGCGTGCTGCAAGCGGGCTATATCGAATCGGCGCTGAAACTCAAGGAAGGCAAGGGTCCGTTCAATATCGAACTGTTCGGCGGCTCGGCCGACGACAACAATGCGCACTTCTTCTACAACGGCGCTCTGTCGGTCCTGAAACCGTACATCGACAGCGGCAAGCTGGTGGTGCGCTCGAAGCAGATGGGCATGGAAAAGGTCGCCACCCTGCGCTGGGACGGCGCCGTGGCGCAGGCCCGCATGGACAACCTGCTCAGCGCCTATTACGGCAATGCGAGAGTCGACGCGGTGCTGTCGCCGTATGACGGCTTGAGCATCGGCATCCTGTCCTCGCTCAAGGGCGTCGGCTACGGCACGCCGAAACAGCCGTTCCCCGTCGTGACGGGCCAGGATGCGGAAATTCCGTCGGTGAAATCGATCATCCGCGGCGAACAGGCATCGACCGTGTTCAAGGACACGCGCGAACTGGCCAAGGTCACGGCCAATATGGTCGACGCGATGATGAGCGGCAAGACGCCGGCCGTCAACGATACCAAGACCTATAACAACGGCGTGAAGGTCGTGCCGTCCTACCTGTTGAAACCGGTCACCGTCGACAAGGCGAACTGGAAGCAGGTGCTCGTCACCGGCAGCGGCTACTACACGGAAGCGCAAGTGAAATAAGCATCCATGGTACTGAAGGCCCGGCACTGCCGGGCCTTTCGCTTCACGCACGATCAAGAACAAGACTGCCGCACGACCGCTGCCCACCAGCGCGGCCGTGCCAGAGAGGTTATATGACGAACACTATCCTGGAAATGCGCGGGATACGCAAAACATTCCCGGGCGTCGTTGCGCTCGACAATGTCAACCTACGGGTACGCAGCGGCGAGATCCACGCCATCGTCGGCGAAAACGGCGCCGGCAAATCGACCCTGATGAAAGTGCTGAGCGGCGTCTACGGCCATGGCAGCTATACGGGCGACATCGATTACCTGGGCCAGACGCGGCACTTCCGCGGCATCAAGGACAGCGAAGAAATCGGCATCATCATCATCCACCAGGAACTGGCGCTGGTGCCCCAGCTGTCGATCGCCGAGAATATCTTCCTCGGCAACGAACCGTCCCGCATGGGCGTCATCGACTGGGAATACGCGCAAGCGAAGACGCGCGAACTGCTGCAGAAAGTCGGCCTGAAGGAGTCCCCGGACACCCTGATCACCAATCTGGGCGTGGGCAAGCAGCAGCTGATCGAGATCGCCAAGGCGCTGTGCAAGGACGTCAAGCTGCTGATCCTCGACGAGCCGACGGCCAGCCTGAACGAGAGCGACAGCGCGGCCCTGCTCGACCTGCTGCTGGGCCTGAAAGCCCAGGGCATCGCCTCGATCCTGATTTCGCACAAGCTCAATGAAATTTCACGGGTCGCCGATGCCATCACGGTGCTGCGCGACGGGAACACGGTCGACAGTTTCGACTGCCGCACGGAGCCCGTCAGCGAAGACCGCATCATCGAAAAGATGGTCGGGCGCGAAATGGCCGACCGCTATCCGCCGCGCACGCCCACCATCGGCGAGACCATTTTCGAAGTGCGCGACTGGCGCGTCTTCCATCCCGAGCATGCCGACCGCCCCGTCATCAAGGGCATCAATATGCACGCGAAAAAGGGCGAGATCATCGGCATCGCCGGCCTGATGGGCTCCGGGCGCACGGAACTGGCGATGAGCCTGTTCGGCCGCGCCTACGGCCAGCGCATCAGCGGCACGGTGCTCAAGAATGGCCAGGAGATCGACGTCAGCACCATCGGCAAGGCGATCGCGCACGGCCTCGCCTATGTCACGGAAGACCGCAAGGGCCTGGGCCTGATCCTCGAGGAAGACATCCAGAAGAACACCAGCCTGGCCAACCTGGACGCGATTTCGCGGCACATGGTGATCGACGAGCAGCGTGAATTCGGCGTGGCCGAGGAGTTCCGCCGCAAGCTCAAGACCCGTTGCTCGAGCGTGGCGCAGAAGGTGGTCAACCTGTCCGGCGGCAACCAGCAGAAAGTGGTGCTGGCGAAATGGCTGTTTTCGCGCCCCGACGTGCTGATCCTCGATGAACCGAGCCGCGGCATCGACGTGGGTGCCAAGTACGAGATCTACAGCATCATCAGCGAGCTGGCCGCCGAAGGCAAATGCATCATCATGATTTCCTCGGAAATGCCGGAATTGCTGGGCATGTGCGACCGGATCTATGTCATGAACGAAGGCCGCTTCGCGGCAGAACTGAGCGCGGCAGAAGCATCGCAGGAACGCATCATGCGCGCGATCGTTACACACGGAGAAAACAATGGACAATAAATTGACAGCAGGCGCGCCGGCGGCAGCAGCGCCAGCGGCCGCGCCGCAAGCGAAAAGCTATGCCGGCTTCCTGAAAAACAATATGCGCGACTACGGCATGCTGCTCTCGCTGATCGTCATCATGGGCTTTTTCCAGTACATGACGGACGGCACCCTGATGCAGCCGCTGAACCTGACGAACCTGGTGCTGCAAAACAGCTACATCGTCATCATGGCGCTGGGCATGCTGATGGTCATCGTGGCCGGCCATATCGATTTATCCGTCGGCTCGGTGGTCGGCTTCGTCGGCGCGCTGGCCGCCGTCCTGATCGTCAACTACCACATGCATTTTGTCGCCGCCAGCATCCTCTGCCTGCTGGCCGGTGCCGTCATCGGCGGCGCGCAAGGCTATTTCGTCGCCTTCTTTAAAATCCCGTCCTTCATCGTCACGCTGGCCGGCATGCTGGTGTTCAAGGGCCTGACCCTGGCGTTGCTGGCTGGCCAGTCGGTCGGTCCCTTCCCGGAAGGCTTCCAGATGCTCAGCTCCGGCTTCCTGCCCGACCCGTTCGGCGGCGACAACCTGCGCGGCCTGTCGCTGCTGCTGGGCGTGATCGCCGCCGCTGCGCTGATCGTCACCTCGCTGCGCAGCCGCGCCAAGCAACTGAAACACGGCATGGAAAACGAGCCACGCGCCTTCTTCCTGCTGAAAAACGCCATCTTTGCAGCCGTGATGGTGTATTTCAGCTACCTGCTGGCGTCGTACCGCGGCTTTCCCAACGTGCTGGCCGTGATGTCGCTGCTCATCGTCGCCTACACCTTCATCACCAACCGCACCGTGCTGGGCCGCCGCGTGTACGCTGTGGGCGGCAACGAAAAGGCGGCGCGCCTGTCCGGCATCAAGACGGAACGGGTCAGCTTCTACACCTTCGTCAACATGGGCATGCTGGCCGCGCTGGCCGGCCTGATCTTCGCGGCGCGCCTGAACACGGCCACACCGAAGGCGGGCACAGGTTTCGAGCTGGACGTGATCGCCGCCTGCTTCATCGGCGGCGCCTCGGCCTCGGGCGGCGTGGGCAAAGTGATGGGAGCCGTCATCGGCGCCTTCATCATGGGCGTGATGAACAACGGCATGTCCATCATGGGCATCGGCATCGACTACCAGCAGGTGATCAAGGGCCTGGTACTGCTGGCGGCCGTGTTCATCGACGTGATTAATAAAAATAAATGAGAAGAACAAGGAAGCACAGGTTCGAGCCTTAGGGGGCTCTGGCCGGCGTTCGCGCCGGCCTTTTTTATTCCATTCACATCATCAATATGATTTCAGCAAGCCACCACGAAGCTTTCGCAACGAAAGATACCCACCACTGACCACGAAAACACCTTCCTCGTTCCTGATCTCGATATTGCCCTCATCCCAGCGCAGCAAGCGCGGCAAATTCTGCCGATAGATAACGATGCCAGTATGGCGCGCTTCCTCGACATAATGCATTTTTAACAGACGCACTTCTATTTCCCCAAGCATGCCAAGTCCATTATCCCGTACCTTGAATGCGGCCGGAAGGACGGCTATCAGCGAGAACAACGATCCTATCCCCGCCCCCAGCAATACCACCTCAAGTGGCGCCTTCGATTCACGATCCAGAGAAAAAAGATAAGTGATGGCTACCATGCATATCAGCAGGGTAACGATCCAGGAAGTTGCCTGGGCCTTGGATTGAAACAGCACAAAGTAGCGCCACTTTGCTAGCGGAAAGAAAATAGACGTGACACTACGGCGTATTTTTTCCATCCTGCCGTCCTCAAACCGATGCTTTGTCTGCTTCATTTTCGCTCCATTGTTAACACAAAAAGAAAGCTGTCCGCACAAGCAGTACAGCTATTTATTATGTTTTGGAAAAAAATGAAGAGGTTGACAGAAATCATCTAAGGCGACTTTTGCATCGCGTCAGACAGCCGCCAGCCGCGCCGCCCTATCCCCCCACCATGCCGCCTCCTCGAACACGGAAAAGCCCGACAAATCCGCATGCGCGAACAGGATGGCGCCGTCGTGTTCGCGCAAGGCCTTCAAGCCCGCGTTGCTGCGAAAGCCCGGCAAGGGCGCCGCCATGGCGTGACCGCGCACGGTGATGTCGACGCGCTCTACGCTGCTGGCAAAATCGCGCCCATACGCCGTCTTTAAATCGACGCTGGCCAGCGCCAGCAGTTCTTCGGGGCTGGCCACATCTAACCATTTGCGCGCTTGCTGCGGCGTGCGGTCGGACAGGGCCACGTAGGCGCTGAAGACGGTTTTCTCGGGCGGGCGCACGCGGATGTCCTGGTGGGTCGAGACGACGTAGCCGAGGCCCGGTTCCTGGTACACCACGTTGTCCCAGCACAGGGGCGCATGCGGCAGTTCGTCGGGAAAGCGTTTCAGTAAAAAATTCGCCACCAGCCACGGCGCATACGCGGGCGTATCGCGTTTCGCGTCGAAGCCATAGTCGGCGATGTTCTTCACCACGCGCGCCGCCACGTACAGCGGCATGGCGCAGATGGCCTTGCGCGCCTTGACCAGGTAGGTGCGCGGCTGGCCGTCGACCAGTTCCAGGCACAGCGCTTCCACGCCGTTGGCCGTCGTCGTGAGGGAAACCACCGTGCCCGCGTGGCGCCGGACCTTGGACGCCTGTTCCATGGCCGTGGCGACCGGTTGCATGCCGCCCGGCCAGGTCAGCCAGGCGCCATTGCCCGCATTGGCGGCCTGGCCCCAGCGGCTGCAGTAGTAATGCAGGCCGGCCCAGGCCGAGACCTGGTCGTAGCGCGTGCCGTAATCGTCGCGGCAGCAGTAATTCAGATACCAGTGCAGGGTGGGCGAGGTATAGCCTTCGCGCTCCATCCACTGCTTCAAGGTGATGGTGTCGAGCGCCTGCCAGGCCGGATCTTGCGACGACGCCACGGTAGGAAAGACGAAGACGCGCTTGCCATCGTTGCCATGCGCCTGGCGCAAACGCCGCACCTCGGCAAAGAAGCGTTCATGCTGCGCCAGTTCCGCAGGCGGCACGCCTTCGGTGGGAATGAAGCCGTCCTGCCAGTGGCCGTTGAACAGCAATCGCTCTTCCGGAGCGTGCAGGATGTAGCGCTCGTCGTAATATGGCTTTTCCGCCTGCGGATCGCGCTGGATAATCCCCAGGTCGAACAGGATCTCTCGCACATGGGTCGATTCGGGCGACGGCAACGGCAGGTAATGGCCACCGGTCGGATAGGCCAGGTCGCCGAAGTGGCCGCCGGCCGCGTTGCCATACGGCTGCGGGCCATCGATCATGAGAAAATCCCTGTGCCCCAGCTTGTTCAAACGCCAGGCGGCCGTCAGGCCCGCGATGCCGGAGCCGAGGATGGCCACGTCGGTCGTCAAGGTGCGTGCAGGCGGCGGCAGCGCCGTGCCCTCGCGCAGCAGCTTGCGCAAATAATGCCCCTCGCTGCGGCCCGGATACAGCACCTTGGGCGTGATTTCCTGCCAGCGCAGATACGCGGCGATGCTGCCGATGCCGGCCGCCGCCGCCGCGGTGCCGCCGGCGGCCCACAGCATGAAGGAGCGGCGCTGCATCAGCGGATCACCCGGTTCCAGTCCTGCTCGAATTCATGCACGAGCGACTGGGTATTCAAGCGGTTCGGCGCCATGGGCAGCGGCTGCATGTCGGGCGGGAAGATGAACATCTCGCGCGTGGTGTCCGCATTCAGGTAGCGCATCGGCAGGCGGTATTGCGTCGGCGGTGCGTAGTCGAGCTGGGGCGAGGCAAGGATAAAACCCCATTCACCGAACGAGGGCACGTAGGCGTGGTAGGGCCAGGTGCGCATGCCCACTTCGCGCAGGGTCGAATTGATGGTCCAGTAGGCGTGCGGGGCAAAGAACGGCGACGTCGATTGCACCACCATCAAGCCCTTGGCCGCCAGGTGCTTTTTCACCAGGTCGTAGAACGGCACCGAATACAGTTTGCCGAGCGCGAAGCTGGACGGATCGGGGAAATCGACGATGGCCGCGTCGAACATGTCGCCGTTGTTGCGCAGCCAGACGGCGGCATCGGCATTGACGACGGTGACGCGCTTGTCCGAGAACGCGTTGTTATTTAACTTTGCCAGTTCCGGGCGCGTGGTAAACGCGGCCGTCATGGCAGGATCGAGGTCGACCACGGTGACGTGTTCGATCTGTGGATAACGGAGGATTTCGCGCAGCGCCAGGCCATCGCCGCCGCCCAGCACCAGCACGCGGCGCGCCCACGGCAGCGCTTCGAGCACGGGGTGCACCAGCGCCTCGTGGTAGCGGTACTCGTCGCGCGAGGAAAACTGCAGATTGCCGTTGATGTAGAGCCGCGTATCGTCCTTCCAGCGCGTGATCACCAGGCGCTGGTAAGGCGTCGTGGTGGAATACACGATCTGGTCGCCGAACAGGCCGTGCTCGCCCCAGGCCACCATGCGGTCGGACATGGCAAAGCCGGCGACCAGCACCAGCATCACGGCGCAGGCGCGCAGGAAGCGCCCCGTGAGGTTCTTCAGCTCCGCGCGGAACACGTAAATCGTCCACAGGCCCACGCCCACGTTGAGCATGCCGAACAAAAAGCCCGTGCGCACCAGGCCCAGGTAGGGCGACAGCACCAGCGGAAACAGCAGGGAGACGGCCAGCGCCCCCAGGTAATCGAAGGTGAGCACGCGGCTGACCAGCTCGGAAAACTCCGTCTGGCGCGAGTTCAGGGCGCGCATCACCAGCGGCACTTCCATGCCGACCAGTGCGCCGATCAGGAACACCATCACATACAATAAGGTGCGAAATGGCGCGGCCATCCACGAGAACGTCATGAACAGGATGGCGGCCGACAAGCCGCCGATCAGGCCCACGGCCAGCTCGATGTCGACGAAGCGCGAGAGCACGTCGTCGTCCCGCACATACTTGGAAAAGTGGGCGCCCACCCCCATGGCAAACAGGTAGCAGCCGATGATGGTGGAAAACTGCAGGATGGAATCGCCGAGCAGGTAGCTGGACATGGCGCCGGCGATCAGTTCATACGCGAGGCCGCAGGAGGCGACCACGAAGACGGACAAAATCAGAATCTTTTTGTTCATTGGACTTTTTTTTGTTCTAATATGCGTTGACGTTATCAAATACTCATTGCGAGGAAAGCCGTGCCCGCCATCCTAAACTATCTGATCCATCTTATACTGGCCGCCGCGCTGCTGATTGCCTTTTTTATCATCTACACGCGCGTCACGCCGTATAACGAAGTGCTGCTGATCCGACAGGGCAACCAGGCGGCGGCCCTGTCGCTGGGCGGCGCGCTGCTGGGCTTTTCCGCCACCATCGCCTCGTCCCTGATGCACACGGCCAACTACCAGCAATTCTTCGCCTGGGCCTTCGGTGCCATGGTGGTGCAATTGCTCGCCTATGTGGTCACCACGCGCCTGCTGCGCATGTCGAAGGATCAGATCGAATCGAACAACAGCGCCTTCGGCGGCCTGCTGGGCGCCATTTCGCTGTCGATCGGCGCCATCAACGCCGCCTGCATTTCCTGACACCGCTTTATCTTATTCAAGGACATCCATCATGAGCCTCGGCAGCTTTATCAAGAAGCAGTTTATCGACGTACTGCAGTGGAACGAAGAGACGGAAGGCGTGCTGGCCTGGCGCTTCCCCATGCAGGATTTCGAGATCCAGAACGGCGCCATCCTGAATGTGCGCGAATCGCAGGTCGCCGTCTTCGTCAATGAAGGCAAGATCGCCGACGTCTTCGGTCCCGGCACGCACAAGCTGACGACGCAGACCTTGCCGCTGCTGACCAACCTGAAAAACTGGGACAAGCTGTTCGATTCGCCGTTCAAGTCGGACGTGTATTACTTCAGCACGCGCGTGCAGACCGGCCGCAAGTGGGGCACGCCGCAGCCGATCACCATCCGCGACAAGGATTTCGACATGATCCGCGTGCGCGCCTTCGGCATGTATTCGTACCGCATCGCCGACGCCCGCACCTTCTTCACCGAGATCAGCGGCACGCGCGAAGTCTATACGCGCGACGAGGTGGAAGATCAGTTGCGCGGCATTCTGATGTCGAGCATGGCCAGCTCGCTGGGCGGCGCGAATGTCCCCTTCCTCGACATGGCGGCCAACCAGGCGCTGATGGCGCAAGAGGTCAAGGATGGCCTGGCGCAGGCGTTTGCCCGCTACGGCGTGGGCCTCGATGAATTCAACGTGGCCAGCATCAGCCTGCCCGAGGAATTGCAGGCGGCGCTCGACGAACGTATTTCCGCCGGCATGAAGGGCGGCCTGGGCGCTGACAAGATGAGCGGCTACACCAAATTCCAGGTGGCCAACGCGATCCCGCTGGCGGCGCAGAACGAAGGCGGCATGGCCGGCATCGGCGCCGGTCTCGGCGCCGGACTGTCGATCGGCCAGGTGATGGCGCAAAGCATGGGCGGTGCGCTGCAGCAGCCCGCCCCGGCACCCGCTCCGGCGGCTCCACCTGCCGAGGAACCGATCGAGGCGCGCCTGGAAAAACTCAAGGGTTTACTGGACAAGGGGCTCATCTCGCCGGCCGACTACGATGGCGCCAAGGCTGAACTGCTGAAAAAACTGATCGGCTGATTAGGGCGAAATACGACTGCATGCAAACTGTTTCCTGTCCCAGCTGCGGCGCGGAAGTGCATTTCCGCTCGCACGCTTCCGTGCTCGCCGTGTGCGAGTACTGCCACAGCACCATCCTCAAGGACGCCGATTCCGTCAGGGACGTGGGCAAGATGTCGGCCGTCCTGGAAGACTATTCGCCGATCCAGATCGGCACGGCCGGCGTACACGACGGCGTGCACTTCACCGTCGTCGGGCGCATCCAGCAGCGCTACAGCGCCGGCACGTGGAACGAGTGGTATCTGCTGTTCGACGACGCCAGCACGGCGTGGCTGGGCGACTCGTCCGGCCTGTACACGCTGACGCGCGAGCGCGGCACGCAGGATGCCCTGCCCGCCTTTGGCGAGCTGGCGCCGGGCAGGCGCTACACGATCTGCGGCGAACCGTACACGGCCGCCGAGATCCGCAGCGCCGAATGCATCGCCGGCCAGGGCGAGCTGCCCTTCAAGGTGGGCGCCGGCTGGCGCATCCAGGTGGCGGACTTCCGCAACTACGCGAGCTTCGTCACGCTCGACTACACGGATGGCCCGCAACCGGTCGTCTACCAGGGCGTCGCCGTCACCCTGGACAGTTTGCAATGCCAGCTGCTGCGCGACGACGAGGCCATCGCCAAAAGCGCCGGCAAGTACCGCGGCAAGCTCGATGCGCTCGACTGCCCCTCCTGCGGCAGCGGCATCCAGTACGTCCCTGGCGCCGCGGCGCAGCTCGTGTGTCCCGCCTGCCATGCGCAGCTCGATGCCAGCGGCCCGGAAGCGCAGGTGCTGGCCATCGGCAAGCAGGTGCACGAGAACGCCGACATCACGCTGGAACTGGGCGCCAGCGCGAAGATCAGCAATGTGGATTTCACGGTGATCGGCATGATGCGCCGCGCCGACGACGAGGGCAGCGAGTGGAACGAATACCTGTTGTACAACGCGCGCGCCGGCTTCTTCTGGCTGGTGGAGACGGACGAGGGCTGGTCGCGCTCGAACGTGCTGCCGAACTGGCCCAGCTGGGCCTCGCTGGACGCCGCCAGCTGCACGCTCGATGGCGCCACCTACCGCAAACTGTATGACTACGGCTCGCAGGTCGTGTATGCGGCCGGCGCCTTCAACTGGAAGGTGGCCGTCGGCGACAGCACGCGCGTCTATGAATTCGAGCAGGGACAGACCAAGCTGGCGGCGGAACTCACGGGCGAGGAAATGACCTGGTCGCGCTCCGTGCCCGTCGCCTACGACCAGATGGCCGCCTGGTTCGGCGCCGCCTTCCATGGCGCCATCAAAACGACGAATATCCAGCTCAGTCACCGCGGCATCGCCAAGGTCTTCATCGTCATCGTGCTGGTCTTGAATGCGATCCCCATGTTCGTGTCGTTCTCCAGCACCTTGATGTGGAGTTTGCTGGGCTGCCTGGCGCTGTTCCTGCCCGCCGCTTTTCTCGACAAGAATGCAAAGAATCCCCATGAGTAAATACGTGATCTACGCCCTGATGGTGACGTTTTCCGTCACGGCCGCCAACTGGGTGCGCATGTTCAAGGTGGCCGGCAGCGGCAGCAGCGGCGGCAGCAGCTGGAGTTCGCGCACGGGCGGCGGCGGCGGCAGCTATGGCGGCGGCTCCAGCGGCGGCAGCCACAAATAAGCATGGCGTCCGCACCGCATCTCCCCCTGGGCATCCATCTGCTGGCCGACCTGTCGGGCATCGCACCGGAACGCCTGCGCGACTGCGCCGCGCTCGAGCGCCTGCTGCGCGAGGCGGCCATCGCGGCCGGTGCGCAAGTACTGCACGGCCATTTCCACAGCTTTGGCCCGGGCCAGGGCGTCACGGGCGTGCTGCTGCTGGCCGAGTCGCACATCTCGCTCCATACCTGGCCCGAAGTGGGCTTTGCCGCCGTCGACATCTTCATGTGCGGCGCGGCCCGGCCGCAGCTGGCGCTGGACATCATCCAGGCTGCGCTGCAACCGGCGCATTGCCAGCTGCAGTCCGTGCGGCGCGCCCCGCCCGGATAGACCTGGCGTCGCTGGTGGATCGCGCGGGGATCGCTTACACTGTCGGCTGATCCCCCAACCGTGACTCCCATGCGCCGTTCCGCCCTCCTTGCCCTGCCCCTGCTGCTGCTGGTTTCCGCCTGCGATGACTACACGGCGCCCAGCCTGTACCAGGCCACCACGCCCGAGTGCAAGACGTGGACGGATGGCTCGCGTTTCGAACTGCCGCGCGGTATCAGCATCTACGCCACGCCGCCTGTCACCCTGAAGGAAGGCGGCACGGAGCTGGCGCTGATTTTTACCTTGCCCGTCGGCACCCAAGCCAGTTTTACGCGCCTGTCCTTCCTGCTGGAAGAACCGAAAAAGCCGCCTTTCGCGGAAGCCAAGATACTCACCATTTACCAGCGCGGCATGAACCAGAAGGCGGAGATCGTCGACGTCATCGAGCAGTTGCCCATCATGTTTGCCGCCGTCGGCAACAGCAAGGAAACCCAGTGGCGCTTGCGCCTGCAACTGCCGCGCCAGCTGCCGCAGCGCTTTGATCTATCCATGCCCGACATGCTCGTCGGCGGCAAGCGCTATCCGGTACGCACGTTTACGTACCGTTATTTCCCCGAGCGCCAGGCATACGGCATGTGCAGCTGAGCCACACCATCCATTGACGGCGGCGCATGCCGCTGGCACACTGGCGTTTTCCATCACACAACAGGAGTAGACAACATGCGCCATTCGGATACTGCCGTGCTGTCGGCTGCCTGATCACTGTTTTCCCCTGCTAAGCCTTTTTAGCTCGCCATTCCCCATACGCGTGATCGCGTAGCCGACGTCCCTTTCTTTCGTGCCAGTCATCGCGACTGGCGGTGCCTGCACGCGCAGGCTATACGTCCGCATGCGGACGACAGAATTTGGAATCACGCTACCATGATCGCATTCGATTTTGCGCAACTACGCCTTATCGGGCTGCAGCAGGCTATCGCCGGCGCGGCCACCCAACTCAACGTATCTTCCACCACCGCGCAGCTGATGCGCGTGAGCGCCGTGCACCGCGACAGCATCGGCGTGCACGACGGCAGCCTGGAACAGCCGGCGCAGATCCTGCCACGCCTGCTGCACGCGCTGCTCGAACACGACACCATCCTTGCTGTCGGCGACTGGATCGCCGCCGAACCCGATCTTCACGGCACGCTGTGGATAACGGCGCACTTATCCCCAGTCACGCAGATCGCGCGGCGCGGCAATGACGGCCGGCGCCAGGTGCTGGCCAGCAATGTCGACACGGCCCTGCTGGTGATGGGACTCGATGAGGATTTTAATCCGCGCCGCCTGGAGCGTTACCTGACCATCGTGCTGGCGGCCCAGGTCAGCCCCGTGGTGGTACTGAGCAAGGCCGACGTGGCCGACGACGTGCCGGGAAAACTGGCCCAGCTCAGGCAGCGCCTGCCGCCCCACGTGCCGCTGTTCGCCATCGATACGCGCCACGCGTATGACGTGGCCATCCTGGAACCCTGGCTGGGTGCCGGCCAGACCCTGGTACTGCTCGGCTCATCGGGCGCGGGAAAGTCCAGCCTGACCAATACCTTGTGCGCGGCGGATCAAGCGACCAACGGCGTGCGCCACGGCGACGGCCGCGGCCGGCATACGACGACGGCCCGCTCGCTGCACCTGTGTGCGGATGGCGCCTGCATCATCGACACGCCGGGCTTGCGCAGCTGGCGCGCCGATGCCGATGCGCAGACCCTGGCGGCCACGTTCGACGACATCGCGGCAGTGGCGTCCACCTGCCAGTTCCGCGATTGCCAGCATGCCAGCGAACCCGGTTGCGCCGTGCGTGGCGCCGTCGACGGGGACCGCCTGCGCAACTATCACAAGCTGCTGCGCGACGCGCGCCGCAGCGAGGAGACGCCGCTCGAGCGCAGCGCAGCGCGCGCCAAGTGGAAGGTGACGATGAAGGCCTTCAGGCAACGTGACAAGGATGGAATGGCGTGAACAGCCGAGCCACAGCCAGGATGCTGGAATATATCAAAGTTGCAATTGAGAAATATGCAAGGTATAGTCAAATGCACTACCAACAGAGATGCCCCGCACGCAATGCGCGCGGTCCGCCAACCATGACATGAGGATGCACTGTGTTCAAGGGAAAAACCGTTTTACTACTGAGTACATTGTCAGCTTGCCTGTTCGCCAGCAGCTCGCTGTTCGCGCAGAAGCTGATCGTGCCGCAAGAGATTCACCATGCCGACAAAGTCTACACGCTGGCGTTTACCGCGCCGCAGGGTCGCAACAGCAAACGGGCCTTGTATGAATATACGACGAATGGCGAAGCGGTGGAAAAATGGAGCAGCCTGATTACCATACTCTACGAAGGCAATTCCAAGACCGATCCCTTGGACTTCTCGGCCGCCCTGCTCAAGTCGCTGGCAGCCACCAAGCCGGAACCCATTTCCTCCGTCACTGTCGAGAACGGCCACGTGCTGATGCGGTCGGTATATGAACCGGATGCGGCCAACCCCGTGTATGAATCGAACGTCAGCAAGAGCTTTCATGGCGCTGCCGCCTGTGGTGGCCTGCTGCAGTTTCAATATGCGGTAAAGACACCGGCGGGCGCGGACCAGTCAGCGGCGGGCAGGCAGGCTAGCCTGAAGCTGGTCAATGAGGGCAATGCCAGCCTGGCTGCCCAGTTGCGCGATAGCGCCTGGCAGCCAAGCTGCGAATAAGCCAAGCGGCTGAAGCATAAAAAAGGCAGCCCGCAGGCTGCCTTTTTGTATTACTGCGTGCGAGCAAATTAATGCTTGCGCAGCTTCTGGATCGCTGCCAGCTGCGCAATCGCGCTGGCCAGCTCGGCTTGCGCTTGCGCGTAGTCGATGCCCGAATCCTTGTTGTGGATATTTTCTTCCGCCAACTTCTTCGCTTCCAGCGCTTTCGCTTCGTCGAGGTCGTGACCGCGGATCGCGGTATCGGCCAGGACGGTCACGGTATCCGGTTGCACTTCCAGCAGGCCGCCGGCAACGAAGACGAACTCTTCTTCAGCCTGGCCGACTACCTTGATGCGGACCGCGCCCGGACGGATGCGGGTAATCAAAGGCGTGTGGCGTGGGTAGATACCCAGCTCGCCCTGTTCACCCGGCAACGCGACGAATTCTGCTTCGCCTGAAAAAATCAGTTCTTCAGCGGAAACCACGTCAACGTGAATTGTGTGTGCCATGTGTGTCCTATCGGGTTGAAGAACCCCGCCGTCTAACGGGCGGGGTTAGGCCCAGACTTAACTTAGTTAAGTTTCTTGGCTTTTTCGATTGCTTCTTCGATCGTGCCGACCATGTAGAACGCTTGTTCCGGCAGGTGATCGAGTTCGCCCGAAGCGATCATTTTGAAGCCCTTGATCGTGTCTTTGAGCGAAACGTATTTACCAGGCGCGCCGGTAAAGACTTCAGCGACGTGGAAAGGCTGCGACAGGAAACGCTGCATCTTACGTGCACGGGCAACCAGCAGTTTGTCTTCCGGTGCCAGCTCGTCCATACCCAGAATCGCGATAATGTCGCGCAATTCCTTGTAGCGTTGCAGGGTCGTTTGCACGGCACGCGCGGTGTCATAGTGCTCTTGACCAACGATCAACGGATCGAGCTGACGCGAGGTCGAATCCAGTGGGTCCACGGCTGGGTAGATACCCAGGGAAGCGATGTCACGCGACAGCGCAACGGTCGAATCCAAGTGAGCAAACGTGGTAGCAGGCGACGGATCGGTGTAATCATCGGCTGGAACGTAGACGGCCTGGATCGAGGTGATCGAACCGGTCTTGGTCGACGTAATACGCTCTTGCAGACGGCCCATTTCTTCCGCCAGGGTCGGTTGGTAACCCACAGCCGACGGCATACGGCCCAGCAGTGCCGATACTTCGGTACCAGCCAGCGTAAAGCGGTAGATGTTGTCGACGAAGAACAGAACGTCTTTGCCTTCATCACGGAACGATTCAGCGATCGTCAGGCCGGTCAGCGCGACGCGCAGACGGTTACCTGGCGGTTCATTCATCTGACCGTAGACCATCGCGACCTTGGAGTTCTCTGGGTTTTCCAGATCGACCACTTTCGCGTCAGCCATCTCGTGGTAGAAGTCGTTACCTTCACGGGTACGCTCACCGACGCCGGCGAACACGGACACGCCGCTGTGCGCTTTGGCGATGTTGTTAATCAGTTCCATCATGTTCACGGTCTTGCCTACGCCAGCGCCGCCGAACAGACCGACTTTACCGCCTTTTGCAAACGGGCACACCAGGTCGATCACCTTGATGCCGGTTTCCAGCAGTTCTTGCGATGGCGACAGTTCGTCGTATGCAGGAGCGGTGCGGTGGATCGACGCGATCTGCTCGTGCGACACGGGGCCGCATTCGTCGATCGGGTTGCCCAGCACGTCCATGATGCGACCCAGGGTTGCTTTACCGACTGGCACCATGATAGGTTTGCCGGTGTTCTGGATCATCATGCCGCGACGCAGGCCATCGGACGAGCCGAGTGCAATGGTACGGACAATGCCGTCGCCCAACTGCTGTTGTACTTCCAGGGTCAGTTCCGAGCCTGCCATCTTCAAGGCATCAAATACCTTAGGCATCGCGTTGCGGGGAAACTCAACGTCCACCACAGCGCCGATACACTGAACGATTTTGCCATCAGCCATGTTCGTTCCTTCAATATAGTTAAATTCGTTTAAACCGCAGCCGCACCGGCGACGATTTCGGAGAGTTCTTTGGTAATCGCAGCTTGGCGGGTCTTGTTGTAGATCAGCTTCAATTCGCCGATCACACTACCCGCGTTGTCGCTTGCAGCTTTCATCGCGACCATCCGTGCCGATTGCTCGGACGCCAGATTCTCCGCGACTGCCTGGTACACCAGCGCTTCTACATAGCGCTCCAGCAATTCGTCGATGATGCTTTGTGCATCCGGCTCGTAGATGTAATCCCACGAGTGTGCGCTCTTGTCGGCGACCATTTTGTCAGCCGTCAACGGCAGCAACTGTTCGACCACTGGTTCCTGCTTCATCGTGTTGATGAATTTGGTGTAGCACAGGTACACTGCGTCGAGCTTGCCAGCCTGGAATTCTTCGAGCATGACCTTGACAGGTCCGATCAATTTATCCAGGTGCGGCGTATCACCGGTTTGAATGGCAGAGGCGACGATCTTGACGCCGATGCGATTCAAAAAACCCAAACCCTTGTTACCGATGGCAACTGCTTCAATCCGGTTGCCAGCTGCTTCCAGCTCGCGCGACTTCGACGTCACCTGGCGCAGGATGTTGGTGTTCATGCCGCCGCACAGACCTTTGTCGGTCGTGACAACGATGAAACCCACTGCCTTCGCTTGCGTACCCTGGGCAACTGCCAGGAACGGGTGCGTGTATTCCGGATTGGCGTTCGCCAGATTGGCGGCGATATTCCGAATCTTGTCACTGTAGGGACGAGCGGCCCGCATCCGGTCTTGCGCCTTGCGCATTTTGGACGCGGCGACCATTTCCATCGCCTTGGTGATCTTCTTCGTATTCTCTACGCTCTTGATCTTGCCTCGTATCTCTTTGCTTGATGCCATGAGTCCTTACTCCTTCTGCGCGTAGGGCGGCGCCTCACTCGAGGCGGGCGCCGCCTGGCCGCTTAATATGCGCCGGATTTCTTGAAATCAGCAATGGCCGCCGACAGAGTTGCTTCGCTGTCTTTGTCGAGTTGCTTGGTTTCTTCGATCTTGGCCAGCAGAGCAGCTTGCTTGGTCTTCATGTAAGCGTGGACACCAGCTTCGAACGACAGCACTTGCTTGACTGGCACGTCGTCCATGAAGCCTTTGTTCACCGAGAACAGCGATACGGCCATCAGCGAGATCGACAGTGGCGAGTATTGGGCTTGCTTGAGCAATTCCGTTACGCGGGCACCACGGTCCAGCTGCTTGCGGGTCGATTCATCCAGGTCCGAAGCGAACTGCGCAAACGCGGCCAGTTCACGGTACTGCGCCAAGTCGGTACGGATACCGCCGGACAGGTTTTTGATGACCTTGGTCTGGGCGGCGCCACCGACGCGCGATACGGAAATACCGGCGTTAATCGCAGGACGGATACCGGCGTTGAACAACGAGGTTTCCAGGAAGATCTGACCGTCGGTAATCGAAATGACGTTGGTTGGCACGAATGCGGACACGTCGCCAGCTTGCGTTTCAATGATCGGCAGTGCCGTCAGGGAACCGGTCTTGCCTTTGACGGCGCCGTCGGTGAACTTCTCGACGTAGTCGGCGTTCACGCGTGCTGCGCGTTCCAGCAGGCGGCTGTGCAGGTAGAACACGTCGCCTGGGTACGCTTCGCGACCTGGTGGACGGCGCAGCAGCAGCGAGATTTGACGGTATGCAACAGCTTGTTTGGACAGATCATCGTAGACGATCAGTGCATCTTCACCGCGGTCACGGAAGTATTCGCCCATGGCGCAACCGGAGTACGGCGAGATGTATTGCATGGCGGCCGATTCCGAAGCGGAAGCGGCGACAACGATGGTGTACTCCATCGCGCCGTGCTGTTCCAGCGAGCGCACGATGTTCTTGATCGACGAGGCTTTTTGGCCAATCGCGACGTAGATACATTTCATGCCCTGGCCTTTTTGATTGATGATCGCATCAATCGCCACGGCCGACTTGCCGGTTTGACGGTCGCCGATGATCAGTTCGCGCTGGCCGCGGCCAACTGGAACCATCGCATCGATCGACTTCAGGCCGGTTTGCATTGGTTGCGAAACGGATTCACGGGCGATCACGCCCGGGGCGATTTTTTCAATCGCGGCCGTCAGTTTGGTCTCGATGGCGCCTTTGCCGTCGATCGGCTGGCCCAGCGCGTTGACAACGCGGCCGAGCAGCTCAGGACCGACTGGCACTTCCAGAATGCGGCCGGTGCATTTCACCGTGTCGCCTTCGGAGATGTGCTCGTAGGCACCCAGAATCACGGAACCGACGGAGTCGCGTTCCAGATTCATTGCCAGGCCAAACGTGTTGCCTGGGAATTCCAGCATCTCGCCTTGCATCACGTCCGACAAACCGTGGATGCGGCAGATACCGTCGGCGACGGAAATAACCGTGCCTTGATTACGCACTTCAGCGCCGCCGTCAAGACCTTGGATCCGGCTCTTGATCAACTCGCTGATTTCAGATGGGTTGAGTTGCATACTAACTCCTAAAAGTGTTTCTCTCAGCTTGCGCGAGGGGTAAGGGTCTGTCTAAGCTGGCCTGCCGAAGCGCGTGTCTTACGACACCAGTGCAGCGTGCAGTTGCTGCAGCTTGGCGCGCACCGAGGTATCGAGCACTTGGTCGCCAACAACCACGCGCACGCCGCCGAGCAGCGATGGATCCACTGTGACGGCAGGGTTGAGCTTACGACTGAATTTCTTTTCCAGCGTTGCGACCAGCTCGGCCGTTTGGCCTTCGCTCAGATCGAAAGCGCTCGTGATCTCGGCGTCAGCCGCACCTTCCAGGCCATTTTTCAAGACATGGAATTGCGCGCCGATTTCCGGCAGCAGGCTGATGCGGCCATTTTCGATCAACATCGTGACGAAGTTTTTCACTTCCTCATTGAGCGGCGATTTCAACAACGACAGGATGGTGGCGGCGACGTCGCTTTCCGAAACCTTCGGATTGCGCGCGTACGCCTGTACCTCGGGGTGGCTACCGATCTGTGCCAGTTCGGACACCAGCTCGGACCACGCCGCGAGGTTGCTTGACTCCTTACCAGCTTGGGCTACGCGGAACAAAGCTTCCGCGTAGGGACGGGCGACGGTTGCGAGTTCTGCCATGATTACAGCTCGACAGCAAGACGCTGCAACATTTCGGCGTGAGCCGTAGCGTTGACTTCACGCTTCAGGATCTGCTCGGCACCCTTGACAGCCAGGTCAGCCACCTGAGCGCGCAATTGTTCGCGTGCTTTCGACAGTTGCTGTTCGGCGTCCGACTGGGCTTGCGCAATGATACGCGCAGCTTCAGCTTGTGCATTTTGCTTGATCTCTTCAGCAACCAGCTGCGCGCGCTTTTCAGCGTCCGCAACGCGTTGCGACGCTTCTTCACGTGCACTGTTCAATGCCTCTTGCGCACGCTTTTCAGCGACTGCCATCGAAGCCTGACCTTGATCGGCCGCAGCCAATCCATCCGCGATTCGTTTGGCACGCTCATCCAGCGCGTTGTTCAGCGCTGGAAATACGAACTTCATCGAGAACCAGACCAACACCGCGAAGGTGATCATCTGGCCGATGAGCGACATATTGATGTCCATACCTTTGCTCCTAACTAAAAGTTTCTCCTAGGGTTGGAGCGAATTACTGAGCAACAGCCGTCAGAGCGGACAGGAACGGGTTAGCGAACGTGTACAGCAGAGCAACACCAACGCCGATCATCGAGATAGCATCCAGCAGACCAGCGATAACGAACAGTTTGGTTTGCAGTTGTGGCATCAGTTCTGGTTGACGTGCCGAAGCTTCCAGGAATTTGCCACCCAAGATAGCGAAGCCCAGAGCGGTGCCGATTGCGGCCAGGCCGATGATGATTGCTGCTGCCAGAACGGTCATGCTTTGTACTTGTGCGATCAGAGCTTGCATAAAATTCTCCTAAATTTAAAAACGAAAGATACTAAAAAAACAAAATATAAAGTTAATGATTAATGTTTCTCAACCGCGAGGCTCAGATACACAACCGTCAACGCCATAAACACAAAAGCTTGCAAAGTTACAATCAAGATATGGAAAATTGCCCATGGACCACCCAACGCCCACTGTGCCCACCAAGGCAACAACGCGATCAAGATGAAAATCAGTTCGCCGGCATACATATTGCCGAACAGTCGCAGCGACAGGGAGATCAGTTTTGCAACCAGCTCAACCATTTGCAGCAAGAAATTGACAGGTGCCAGGGCGATCGTGCCGATCAGGCCGCTCGCATGGAACGGTGCCGTGAACAGTTCCTTGATCCAGCCGCCCAGGCCCTTGGCCTTGATCGAGAAGGCGATCACGCACAGCACGACCGACAGCGACATGGCGAATGTGTGGTTGACGTCGGCGGTCGGCACGGCGCGCAGTTTATGCACGCCAAACCAGCTCAGGATCTTCGGCAACAGGTCAACCGGCAGGAAGTCCATCGCGTTCAACAACCAGACCCACACAAAAATAGTGATGGCCAGCGGCGCGATGACCTTGCTTTTCGCGTGGAAGGCCCCATTAATAGTGTCATTGACGATTTCCATGACCATTTCGACGAAGTTTTGCAACTTGCCAGGGACACCAGCCGTCGCGCGGCGCGACGCCATATAGAAAACAGCCAGGAAAACAAAGCCCAGAATGGCCGAAATCCAGAACGTATCCAGATTGATCATGCCGTCGGCACTTCTCAGGTGGGCCAGATGGTGACTGATGTATTCTGTGGCGTTGGCCGGGGCAGCATGGCCCGCTTCAATAGCGTGTTCTGTGGTCATAATGAATTTAGATTTGTCGTTTCAGAGCTCAACAGGCCCCAAAACCAATGATTAAACAGCGAGCAATGAAAACCAGTATGCTAAGGTTGCCACCGCGAAACCCAAGATCAGCCATAACCAGGCGGCCGACTGAAACAACACCAGTGCCAATATAAACAGCACCGCTGTGATAAATATTTTCACCACTTCTGCGCGCAAATGCGCCCGGAATGCCTTGTTGGCGTCGCTAGAACCGCGAACCACCAACAGGGCATACACCAGGCTACCGATGACTGCGATAGCGCCGCCGTATGCGGCGGACCAGCCTCTGACACTGCCACCAAAAAACAGGGTAACCGTGGCAAAACTGATAGCGATTGCTAGCTGCAATGCAACTACTTTGTAGACTGGCTTGGCAATACTTTGTTGTGAATCACTCAATTGCCAAGTTCCCAGAAAAATCTACACACGCAAAGACACGGGATTATAGTTGGCTTTGATCTATAGAGTCAAACGTTGGTGCACCGCAGCAGGGCAATTGCTGCGTGAAACTGACGCTTTACCGACTATTCGCCGCCATTTGCACCACTATATGGCAAAGTCGCTTGTCTGGCCGCTTCCAGCCGTGTTATCAAGGAATCACGTGGTGCATCCGGAAAGCATGGCCGGATCGGCCACACCCGCATGGCCCCTGTCTTTGCAGCTTGCTATTTAACCACGCAAACGTGTCAACAAGCCATCGAGCACGTCAAGATCGGCAAAATCGATGACCAATTGGCCACGGCCTTTGTTGCCCATCTTGAACACCACGGGCGTGGCCAGCGCATCGGACAGCTCTTCTTCCAGGCGCGCGATGTCGCCGGACTTTTCCTTTTGCCGCGGCTCAACCGGGTTGGCCGCTTCCTCGAGCGTGCGGGTGACGAGCTTTTCCGTTTCGCGCACCGACAGGCGCTTGGCCACGACCTGGTTCGCCAGGGTGATCTGGCTGGCCGCATCGACGGCCAGCAGCGCGCGCGCATGGCCCATGTCGATATCGCCGGCCATCAGCATGGTTTGCACGGGACTGGCCAGGTTCATCAAACGCAACAGGTTCGACACGGCGCTGCGCGAGCGTCCCAGCGCAGTGGCCGCTTGCTCATGCGTAAAACTGAAGTCGGCGATCAGGCGGTGGATGCCCTGCGCCTCTTCCAAAGGATTGAGGTCTTCGCGCTGGATGTTCTCGATCAGCGCCATCGCGGCGGCGGCCAGGTCGTCCACGTCGCGCACCAGCACCGGCACTTCCGTCAGGCCGGCCAGCTGCGAGGCGCGGAAACGGCGCTCGCCTGCGATAATTTCATATTTGACAAGTCCGCTCAGGCTGTCCTGCCCGATCGGGCGCACCAGGATCGGCTGCATCAGCCCTTGCGCCTTGATCGAAGCGGCCAGTTCATTCAAGGCCCCCTCGTCCATGCGCGTGCGCGGCTGGTACTTGCCGGCTTGCATTTGTGATACGGGCAAGTTCGACGGTTGTGTCGTGTCCGGACTGGCAAAATCGCCGCCGCCGCCCAACAGGGCGTCGAGTCCGCGACCCAGTCCTTTTAATTTTTTCGTAGCCATGCTGTCCTAATCGTGTTTTCAGAGTAAGCGCTTACATCAAACCGTGCAGGCGCCCGCCTCTTGTTTACATATGTTTGATGCGCTCGACCATCTCGGCGCCGAAGGCGATATACGCCTGGGCACCTTTCGAGCTGGGGTCGAAGGTCACGCCGGGCAAGCCGTACGACGGCGCTTCGGCCAGGCGCACGTTGCGCGGGATGATGGTATTGAAGACCTTGTCGCCGAAGTGCTGTTCCAGCTGCGCCGACACTTGTTGCGATAATGTCATGCGCGGATCGAACATCACGCGCAGCAAGCCGATGATCTTCAAATCCGGGTTCAGGTTCGCATGCACCTTCTTGATGGTGTTGACCAGGTCGGACAAGCCTTCCAGCGCGTAGTACTCGCACTGCATCGGGATGATCACGCCATGCGCGGCGCACAGGCCATTCAGGGTCAGCATCGACAATGCCGGCGGGCAATCCACCAGGATGAAGTCATATTCACTGTCGACTTCGGCCAGCGCATCCTTCAGGCGGCGTTCGCGGTTGTCGAGTTCGACCATCTCCACTTCGGCGCCGGCCAGTTCGCGGTTCGACGGCAAGACATCGAAGCGCCCCGCTTCCGAACGCTGGCGTGCCGTCTTGACATCGGATTCGCCCAGCATGACTTCATAGGTCGACGCCTTCAGGCCGGCCTTGTTGATGCCGGCGCCCATGGTCGCATTGCCCTGCGGGTCGAGGTCGACCAGCAGCACGCGCTGGTTCAATTTGGCCAGACCGGCGGAGAGGTTGACGCTTGTTGTGGTTTTACCAACACCACCCTTTTGATTTGCTACACAAAAAATTTTGGCCATGTATCTTCTAGTTGTAAAGAGATGCAAACTTCATCGTGCGCCCCGGCATCCGACCGAAACGATTTATACTGTTTATTTTATTTATACGATATAAATCGTTTATACGGTTTATATTATTTATACCGTATAAACTGTTTATATGATTTATACCGTTAATTACAAGGCCTTTAAATTCTTGCTATAAAGACCAGATGACGCTCTGCATTTAGCCCTGGCACCTGGATCGCCCGTAATTCCGTCACTTTCCAGTCTGCCGGCAGTCGCTCTCTCTCGTCTGGCGGTGCCACCCCTTTCAAGGCGATGAATTGTCCGCCCTCGGCCAGCACGTGGTGCGACCAGTTGACGAAGTCGGACAGGTCGGCAAAGGCGCGCGAGGTGATCACGTCGAATTTCTGCGCCACTTCCAGCTGTTCCACCCGCTTCGTGTACACGGTGACGTTGGCCAGGCCCAGTTCCGCCTTCACTTGCGTCAAGAATGCCGTCTTTTTATGCACCGTGTCGATCATCGACACCTTTACGTCGGGCCGTGCGATGGCCAGGACCATGCCCGGCAAGCCGCCGCCGGCGCCCACGTCGAGCACATGCTTTGCATCCGCGAACGCCGGCACGGCGGCCAGCGAATCGAGCACGTGCAAGGTCAGCATCTGCAGGGGATCGCGCACCGACGTCAGGTTGTACACGCTGTTCCATTTGGCCAGCAAGGCCAGGTAATCGAGCAGTTTTTCCGTCTGATCCGCGCTCAGGTCCAGCCCCAGCGCGGCGATGCCTTCATTCAAAATCTGGGCCAATGCGGCCCGGTCAAACTGCTTCATTCAACAACCTCGTCCTTTAAAGTGGTGGTCTGTATTTCGGCTTGCCCTGCGCCAAAGCCGCGCTTTTTCAGGTGGACCAGCAGCAGCGAAATCGCCGCCGGCGTCACGCCGGAAATGCGCGATGCCTGGCCCAGGGTTTCCGGGCGCTGCTTGTCGAGTTTTTGCCGCACTTCGACCGACAGCGCACCGATATCCAGGTAGTTAAAACCCTCGGGCAAGGCCAGGTTTTCATAGTGTTCGTGGCGCTCGATTTCCTTGCTCTGGCGCTCGATGTAGCCCGCATATTTGAGCTGGATTTCCACCTGTTCGCGCACGGCGGGGTCTTCCACGCCGGGCCCGGCCAGGGCCTGGCCTTCCATGCCCGTCATGCTCATCAGGGTGTCGTAGGCCACGTTCGGGCGGCGCAGCAGGTCCGCCAGCGAGTATTCGCGCTCGAGCGCCTGGCCCACGATGCGTTCCGATTCGGCGGCCGCCAGAATGCGCGGATTGACCCACGTGGAACGCAGGCGCTCGAGCTCGCGCGCCACCGCTTCGCGCTTAGTCTCGAAGGCTTGCCATTGCACGTCGCCCACGCAGCCCAGCGCGCGGCCGATTTCCGTCAGGCGCATGTCGGCATTGTCTTCGCGCAGGCTCAAACGGTACTCGGCGCGGCTGGTGAACATGCGGTACGGCTCCTGCACGCCCTGGGTGATCAGATCGTCGACCAGCACGCCCAGATAGGCCTCGGAGCGGCCCGGTACCCAGGCTTCCTTGTCCTGCGTCAGCAAGGCCGCATTCAGGCCCGCCAGCATGCCTTGCGCGGCCGCTTCCTCGTAGCCCGTGGTGCCGTTGATCTGGCCGGCGAAGAACAGGCCCGCGACGGCCTTCGTTTCCAGCGACGCCTTCAAGCCGCGCGGGTCGAAATAATCGTATTCGATGGCATAGCCGGGGCGCAGGATATGGGCGTTTTCCATGCCCTTCATCGACTGTACCAGGGCGATCTGCACATCGAACGGCAGGCTGGTGGAGATACCGTTCGGATAGAACTCGTGCGTCGTCAAACCTTCCGGCTCGAGGAAGATCTGGTGCGATTCCTTGCCCGAGAAACGGTGGATCTTGTCTTCGATCGAGGGGCAGTAACGCGGGCCCACGCCTTCGATGACGCCCGTGTACATGGGGCTGCGGTCCAGGCCGGCGCGGATGATGTCGTGCGTCTGGCTATTCGTGTGCGTGACCCAGCACGGCACCTGGCGCGGATGCATGGCCGTGTTGCCCATCACCGAAAACACGGGCACGGGATCGAGGTCGCCCGGCTGTTCTTGCATCACGGAAAAGTCAATCGTGCGGCCATCGATGCGCGGCGGCGTGCCCGTTTTCAAACGGCCCTGCGGCAGTTTCAGCTCTTTCAGACGGGCCGACAGCGAGATGGCGGGCGGGTCGCCGGCGCGGCCAGCCGAATAATTATTCAAGCCCACGTGGATCTTGCCGTCGAGGAAAGTACCGGCCGTCAGCACGACGGCGCGCGCGAGAAACTTCAAGCCGATCTGCGTGACGGCGCCGACGACCCGGTCGCCTTCGACGATCAGGTCATCGACCGCTTGCTGGAACAGCCACAGGTTGCTCTGGTTTTCCAGGCGCGTGCGGATGGCGGCCTTGTACAAAATACGGTCGGCCTGGGCGCGCGTGGCGCGAACTGCCGGGCCTTTCGAGGAATTCAGGATACGAAACTGGATGCCGGATTCGTCGGTGGCAATCGCCATCGCGCCGCCCATGGCATCGACCTCCTTGACCAGGTGGCCCTTGCCGATGCCGCCGATGGAGGGGTTGCACGACATCTGGCCCAGTGTCTCAATATTATGCGTGAGCAATAGCGTCTTCTGCCCCATGCGGGCGGAAGCGAGGGCCGCCTCGGTACCGGCGTGACCACCACCGACAACGATGACGTCGAATTCTGTAGGAAATAACATGATAAATAGGTAACAGTGCAAGTAAAAATGCGGGAAGAGAGCTCCGATTATAGAGTCTTTTTGCGAACGCAACCTTCCACGGGCCATTTTTTGCTTAATTTTTACTCAGCGAGGGCAAGTCGACAGCGATTTTTGTTTCACGTGGAACACGCCCAGGCGCCAGGACAGGCCCGCGCCGCGCTGCGGGGTCCGGCAATGTTTGCTACAATTGCCGCATCGTTTGCCCCGTGCTCACGCCAGTGGCCAGCGCGACGATCATCCAGGAGGACGGCCTCCCCCATCATGGGAACACACCGGGACGGCCCGCTCTGTATAGGAGCCGCCATGGCCTGGATACTGTTAATAATTGCCGGCATGCTTGAAGTCGTGTGGGCATACTCGATGAAACTCTCCGAGGGTTTCACCAGACTCACTCCCTCCGTTGTCACCGTCGTCATGATGATCGCCAGCTTCGGCTTGCTGTCGCTGGCCATGCGCACCCTGCCCCTGGGCACGGCTTACACCATCTGGACGGGCATCGGTGCCGTCGGCGCCTTTATCGTCGGCATCGTCTTTCTGGGCGAGCAAGTCAATACCATGCGCGTGTTCGCCGCCGTCCTCATCGTGTGCGGCATCGTGCTGATGAAACTGTCATCGAGCCACTGAGAGGAATCCCCATGCTCCTCGAACACTATTTTCCCGTCCTGCTGTTCATTCTGATCGGCATCCTGGTCGGCATCGTGCCCATGCTGCTGGGACGCGTACTGGGGCCGCACAAGCCCGATGCGCAAAAACTGTCACCGTACGAATGCGGCTTCGAGGCGTTCGGCGATGCGCGCATGAAGTTCGACATCCGCTTCTACCTGGTAGCCATCCTGTTCATCCTGTTCATCCTGTTCGATATCGAGGTGATCTTCCTGATGCCGTGGGCGGCCAACGTCAACGAACTGGGCTTGCCCGGCTTCTGGGCCGTCATGGGCTTTCTCGGCGTGCTGGCCATTGGCCTGGCCTATGAATGGAAGCGCGGCGCGCTCGAGTGGGAGTAAGCGCCGCTTTTGGTTCCACGTGAAACAGGCACGTGACAGGAAAGCGGAGTATGCTGGACTTCTGTCTTTACTGTCAGGAGCATGCATGTCCGCCTTCCAGTTCCGTACCGTGCCGCATCTGATCGTTGAACCGGGCGCCGCGGCCCAACTGGGCGCCCATATCGCCCACCACTTCCCCGCCGTGCGCCGCGCCCTGGTCGTCACCGACGCGGGCTTTTTACGCACGGGTCTGGCCGATGCACCGTTGCGCAGCTTGCAAGCGGCCGGCATCGAGATGCATGTCTTTTCCGACGTGCAAGCCGATCCGCCCGAAGCCGTCGTGCTGGCTGGCGTGGCCCAGGCCCAGATGTTTCACGTGGAACTGATTATCGGCCTTGGAGGCGGCAGCTCGCTGGACGTGGCCAAGCTGATCGCCGTGCTGGCGCCCGGCCACCAGGAACTGACCCAGCTGTACGGCATCGGCAACGTGCACGGTCAGCGCCTGCCGCTGGTGCAATTGCCGACGACGGCCGGCACGGGCTCGGAAGTCACGCACATCGCCATCGTCACCACGGGCGCCACCAGCAAGATGGGCGTCGTCGCGCCGCAACTGTATGCGGACCTGGCCATCCTCGACGCCAGCCTGACCCTGGGCTTGCCGCCCGCAGTGACGGCCGCCACCGGCATCGATGCCATGGTGCATGCGATCGAAGCGTACACCAGCCGCCTGCTGAAAAATCCCTTGTCCGACATGCTGGCTACCCAGGCACTGTCGCTGCTCTCCAGCAACTTGCTCGCAGCCTGCCGCGATGGCAGCAACTTGCCGGCGCGGCAAGCCATGCTGCTGGGCGCCATGCTGGCCGGCCAGGCGTTTGCCAACGCACCCGTGGCTGCCGTACATGCGCTCGCCTATCCCATCGGCGGCCTGTTCCACGTGCCGCATGGCCTGTCGAACGCGCTGGTGTTGCCGCACGTGCTGCGTTTTAATCTATCCCATGCGGCGCCCCTGTATGCGCAACTGGCGACCGTATTGGAACCCGGCATCACGGGCAGCGAGGAAGCGCGGGCCGAGGCCCTGATCGACGCCATGCAGGACATTGCCGTAGCTACCGGTATCGCGCGCACCTTGCGCGAAGTGGGCATCACGTCCGGCGACCTGGACCGCCTGGCCGATGAAGCCATGCTGCAAACGCGCTTGCTGGGCAACAATCCCCGTCCCCTCATGCGCGCCGATGCGCGCGCCATCTATGCGGCCGCACTGTGAACCAGCAGACGGAATCTGCCAACCCGCCCAGCTACACTGACGCCATGACGCCTCCCGACATCCCCATTCATCCCGACAGCACCCACTTTCCCTACGGTGCCTGTGCCGGCTGCCATGACAGCGCGCCGCTGCCGTTTGCCTTCGAGTATGCCTATCAGCCCATCGTCGACCTGGCCACGCGCAGCATCTATGCGCACGAGGCGCTGGTGCGTGGCCCGAACGGCGAAAGCGCGGCCAGCGTGCTGGCGCAAGTCAACGACGCCAACCGCTACCGCTTCGATCAGGCGTGCCGCGTCAAGGCCGTGGCCGGTGCAGCGCGCCTCGGCATGCAGGGCTTCCTGTCGATCAATTTTTTGCCCAACGCCGTCTACCGCCCGGAAGTGTGCATCCGCAGCACCCTGGAAGCGGCCAGGCTGCACCGCTTCCCTACCGACAAGATCATCTTTGAAGTGACGGAAGGCGAACGGGTGCAAGACCGTCCCCACCTGGTCGAGATCTTCCGCGCCTACCGGCGCTTCGGTTTCCAGACGGCCATCGATGATTTCGGCGCCGGCTATGCGGGCTTGAACCTGCTGGCCGAATATCAGCCCGACATCATCAAGATCGACATGGACCTGGTGCGCGGCATCGATACGCAGGCGCCGCGCCAGGCCATCGTGCGCGCCATCGCCAGCCTGTGCCGTGAGCTCGGTATCCGCGTGCTGGCCGAAGGCATCGAGACACGCGCCGAGCGCGACTTCCTGGCCAGCTGCGGCATTTCACTGATGCAGGGCTACTGGTTTTCCAAGCCCGTCTTCCAGGGACTGGGCCAGATCGCCGAGTCGGCCTGGGAATAAAAACGGCCACGTGAAACGTGGCCGCAGGTTTCACAAGCGATACAGCCTAGTTCGGAATATCCACCTGCGTGCCCGTCACGCTGACGGCATTGGCGGGCGCCGGCGCCGTGGCGATCGCTGGCACGTTGACATTCGTGATCAGGGTCGACGCATCGGCACGCGTCACCGTGCGCACTACCTGCGATGGCGGCAAGGCTTGCTTGGCGTTCAAGTGCGCATACATGGCGTCCAGCGCCCGGTTCAGGTAGACGTGCAGCGGTACGATCAGGGTCGGCAAGGCGCTGCTGAAGGAATCGAAATGGTTGGCATTGGTCACCTCGATATAGCGTAGCCGGCTGGCGGCCCCTTCCACGGCGGCGTTCAGGCCAAGATAGGCGCGCGAGGCGTGATTGACGGGAATCAAGGTGTCGCTGCGGCCATGCACGATGATGGCCGGCTTGCCCTGCAACTTTCCGCTGGCCGCGACTTCGGCCATGCCGGCCCGCACGCGCACGCTCTGCCCGCCCAGGGTGCCCTGCAAGTTGGCGCCGCTGACGGCGTCGCGCCCCGTCGCCAGGCTGCGCAGGCACAGGAAGCCGTCGAGCGACTGGTCCGCCAGGCTGGTCGATGGCGACACGCCGGCCGTGTAGACTTTGGCGCCGCCCACGCTGTTGTCGTACACGACATTGCCGAGGATGCCGTTTTGCGCGGCAAAGCTGGCTGCCTTTTGCGCCGACGTGAACGCGATCGGATTGCCGCTGCCATCCGTCTGCGCAAACGTGAAACCGCACACTTTATCGGTCACGGAAAATTTCCCGTAGGCATACGCATACGTGACGGCTACGAGGATGTTCGTGCCCGCGTGCGAAGCCTGCAGCGGATCGGAATCGACCAACCAGCCATACGCGCGCAAGCGCTGCTTCGCGTCCGCCTGCTGCGCCGCCAGGTCGGCGCCGTTCAATAAGCCCTTGGCCACCAGCGCCGTGCAGCGTCCCGCATTGCCGGGCACGGAAGCGATGCACGGCTGATACAGGGCCGCATAGGTGGCGTAGTCGAACAGCGCGCGGCCCGGATTGGCCACCACCGCCCCGCCCTGGCGCACGCTGTAAGCGTTAGATGCCGCCGGCTGGATTTGCGGTTCGCTGGCCGCCACGCCGCTGATCAAGCCTTTCGTATCCTGTTCCGCCGCCAGCAAGGCCGAGCCAGCGCCGTTGGAAATGCTCGAGGCGATCGTGATGGTGTTCTTTGGCGTCAGGCGCACGATGCGCGAACTGCCGTCGCGGGCCAGCACGCCGTAGCGTTCATTCAAGACGTAAAACGCCATCTCGACCGCCTGCAAGGTGACCTTGCCCCAGTCCTTCTCCGGGTTTTGCTGCGAGTGCGCATGCTTGAAGGCGATGCGGTTCGGATAGGCGCCAGACCAGGCCAGCCGGTCCGCGTCGCTCAAGTCGGGCGCGAAGAGCGCGTTCTTGCCGGCGGCGACCCTGCCCGCGCGCACGCCGTTCTGCAGGTTGACGCTGTCGTCCTCGAACACATACAGGCCCGTGCCGGAACCCTTGTCCGCATACGCCACGGCGCAACCTTTTTTCAGGCCCCATTCGCCCGAGCTGCCGATGGCGCCGTAAATGCCGCGCGAGCCGCTGGACGTGCCCGTGACGATGCAGGCGCGGTCCGGGTCGAAGCTGGCCGGCACCTGCACCATCAGGGTGACGTTTTTCTTGCCCGTGCCATCATCGGCATAGGCGATGTATTCGCTGCCCGCGACCAGGCCCTCGCCGCTACCCACGTTGCCGGCTGCATCCACGTTCGGCCCGTACAGGGTGCCGTAGCCGCTGTTGGCGGCGATGTCGAGCACGGCGCGGTAATTGGCATAGATCGCATTGCGGCGCAGCTCGAGCGGCGTCGGCTGTTCCGCATTCGCATACGCGGGCGTGGCGCCCGCCAGCCCAGTCTTGCCCAGCCCGGCCGTCAGCAGATCGTTCGTCTTGCCGTCGTAGTCGGCGCGCGTGATGGTGCCCAGGTAGCCGGGCATCTGGTTCAGCTCTTCCGGCGCATGGTTGCTGCCGCAGGCTGCCAACGCCAGCAGGGTGCACAGGCTCGTGCCAACAGTGCCCGCGCGCGTGATCGTCATTTGCATGGTGGTTCTCTCCGTTGAAGTAACAGTGGACGCACAATGAAAAACGCCGGACGAATCGTCCGGCGTTGCTTGAAAATCAGACAGCGGCTTTGGCCGCCCTGCCGCCGAAGCGCGCGATGGCTTCGCCGACGATGCCGCGCCGGAACAGCAGCACGCAGATGACGAAGATCACGCCCGTGACCATGCCCACCGATTCGCCCAGGGTACCGAACCACTCGATGCCCGTGTGCGTGGCCAGGTAGGTGCCGACATCGCCCAGCTTGTTTTCCAGCGCGATGATCAGCACGGCGCCGAGGATGGGGCCGGACAAGGTGCCCATGCCGCCCACCAAGGTCATCAGCACGACCAGGCCCGACATGCCCCAGTACACATCGGTCAAGGTCTCAAAGCCCAGCACCAGGGTCTTGGTGGCGCCGGCCAGGGCGGCCAGCGACGCCGACAGCACGATGGCCATCAGCTTGTACTTGTTGACGTCGTAGCCGAGCGAGATGGCGCGTGGTTCGTTTTCCTTGATCGCCTTGAGCACCTGTCCGAACGGCGAATGGATGGTGCGCACGATCAGGGCGAAGCCGGCGACAAAAATGGCCAGCACGACGTAGTACAGCACCGTGTCGTTGGCCAGGTCTATCGTACCCAGCAAGGTTCCACGTGGAACACCCTGCAAGCCGTCCTCGCCGCCCGTGAACGGCAGGCGCAAGGCCAGGAAGTACACCATCTGCGCCAGCGCCAGGGTGATCATCGTAAAGTAGATGCCCTGGCGGCGGATCGCCAGGCCGCCGATCACCAGGCCCAGCAAGGCGCCCGTGGCGACGCCCGCCAGCAAGCCCAGTTCCGTCGGCCAGCCCCAGGTGCGCAGCGCATAACCGGTGACATAGCCGGCGCCGCCAAAAAATGCCGCGTGGCCGAACGACAGCAAACCCGTGTAGCCGATCAACAAGTTGAAAGCGCAGGCAAACAGGGCAAAGCACAGCAACTTCATCAGGAAGACGGGGTAGCCGTAAAACGGGGCCGCCAACGCCAGCAGCAGGGCAATGGCGTAGCCTACATTCTTATTCATCGTGGTAGCTCCAATACATGACTGATGAGGATTACTTTTCTTTGCCGAACAGGCCGGCGGGACGCAGCAGCAGCACGATGACCATCACCACGAACACCACGGTGGCCGAGCCTTCCGGGTAGAACACGCGGGTCAGGCCCTCGATCACGCCCAGGCCCAGGCCCGTCAGGATGGAACCCATGATGGAACCCATGCCGCCGATCACCACCACGGCAAACACGACGATGATCAGGTTCGAGCCCATCAGCGGCGAAACCTGGATGATCGGCGCCGCCAGCACGCCGGCGAAACCGGCCAGCGCCACGCCGAAGCCGAAGGTCAAGGTCACCATCAGCGGCACGTTGATGCCGAACGCCTCCACCAGTTTCGGGTTTTCCGTGCCGGCCCGCAGGTAGGCGCCGAGCTTGGTTTTCTCGATGACGAACCAGGTGGCCAGGCAGACGGAGAGCGAGGCGATCACCACCCAGGCGCGGTAGTTCGGCAAGATCATGAAGCCGAGGTCCGTCGCGCCGGCCAGCGCCTCGGGCACGGCATACGGCTGACCCGAGACGCCATAGAACGAGCGAAACACGCCCTCCATGATCAGGGTGATGCCGAACGTCAGCAGCAAGCCATACAGGTGGTCGAGTTTGTACAGCCAGCGCAGCATGGTTTTTTCGATCAGGATGCCGAGCAGGCCGACGAGGATCGGGGCGATGACCAGCATGGCCCAGTAATTGATGTCGAAATAGCTGAGGCCCATCCAGGCCAGGAAGGCGCCCATCATGTACATGGCGCCGTGCGAGAAATTAATAACGTTGAGCAAGCCGAAGATAACGGCCAGACCGAGGGACAACATGGCATAGAACGAGCCGTTGACGAGACCCAGCAGCAGCTGGCTCATCATCGCTTGTAATGGAACGCCGAAAATTTCCATGGCATCACAGTATAAAAAGCACCGCCGGGTAGCGGTGTGGTATCAAGGGAAACGCGCCACCGCAAACGGGTGCGGCGGCGCAAGGCGAACCCTGCGAGCGAAGCGCATGCAGGACGGAGCGCCCGCGCGGCGGCGGGCAGTCCGTGGAGGTTGCTACTGCGTTACTTCCACAACGAACACTTCGATTCAGCCTTGGTCACATATGCTTGCGCACCGGGCACGGTGGCGACCACCTTGTAGTAATCCCATGGGTATTTCGACTCGGATGGCTTTTTGACTTCCATCAAATACATATCGTGCACCATGCGGCCATCGGGACGTACTTCGCCATTCTGGGTGAACATGTCGTTGATCTTGGTCTTTTTCAGATACGCCATGACCTTGTCCGTATCATCCGTGCCGACGGCCTTGACGGCTTTCAGGTAGTTCGCCGCGGCCGAATAGTCGGCCGCCTGCAGCATCGACGGCTCCTTCTTCATCTTGGCGAAATAGCGTTTCGACCAGGCGCGCGTTTCAGGATTCAAGTCCCAGTACCAGCCATCGGTCAGGTACATGCCCTGCGTGAGGTTCAGGCCCAGCGAATGGATGTCGTTGATGAAGATCAGCAAGCCGGCCAGTTTCATCGATTTCGTCAGGCCGAACTCGTTGGCCGCCTTGATGCTGTTGATGGCGTCGCCACCCGCATTGGCCAGACCGAGGATCTGCGGTTTGGCCGCTTGCGCCTGCAGCAGGAAGGACGAGAAATCCGAGGCGCCCAGCGGATGCTTGACGCTGCCCAGCACCTTGCCGCCGGCCGCCTTGACGACCTCGGCCGTGTCTTTTTCCAGCGAATGGCCAAACGCATAGTCGGCCGTCATGAAATACCAGTTCTTGCCGCCCTGCTTGACGATGGTGCCGCCCGTGCCGCGCGCCAGCGCCACTGTGTCGTAGGCGTAATGCACGGTGTACGGCGTGCACTCTTCATTCGTCAGGCGCGAGGAGCCGGCACCGATGGCAATGAAGATTTTTTTCTTTTCAGCCGCGACCTTGGCCATGGCCAGGCTGGCGCCGGAATTGGTGCCGCCGATCAGCATGTCGACGCCCTGCTGGTCGAACCATTCGCGTGCCTTCGAGGCGGCGATGTCGGCCTTGTTTTGATGGTCGGCGGAAATGAATTCCACCTTTTTGCCGGCCAGTACCACGCCGGCATCGGCGATCGCCATCTTGATGGCTTCCGCGCCACCGAGGCCGTCGACGTCGGAATACACGCCTGACATGTCGGAAATAAAACCGATCTTGATGGTATCGCCCGATACCTGGGCGTGCGCGGCGGCGGAAAAGCCCAGGGCGCAAAGAGTGGCGGTGGCAATGGCGATAGCGTTACGTTTCATAGTGTCTCCGTTGGGATTATTGTTTGCTATTTAAACGATTGCTCGACGACGATACGGAACTACATGGGCATTACACGCCAAGCAGCTCGGTCAATACCGGCATCTTGGCTTCCAGTTCGGATGCAGCAAAAGTCTCGACGATCTGACCGTGCTCCATCACATAAAACCGGTCCGCCAGCGGCGCGGCAAACCGGAAATTCTGTTCCACCATGACGATGGTGTAGCCCTTTGCCTTCAGGGTGGTAATCATGCGCGCCAGGCCCTGCACGATGACGGGTGCCAGGCCTTCGGAAATTTCATCGAGCAGCAGCAAACGGGCGCCCGTGCGCAGGATGCGCGCCACGGCCAGCATCTGCTGCTCCCCGCCCGACAATCGCGTGCCCTGGCTGTGGCGGCGCTCCTGCAAATTCGGGAACATGGCGTAGATTTCCTCCACCGACATGCCCTTCTCGCCGCTGGCCAGGGTCGGCGGCAGCAGCAGGTTTTCCTCGGTCGACAGCGACGAGAAAATGCCGCGCTCTTCAGGACAGTAACCGATACCCAGGTGGGCGATTTTGTGCGTGGCCAAACCTATCGCTTCGCTGCCATTGACTTTGATGGAGCCCGTGCGCGCGCCCGTCAGCCCCATGATGGCGCGCAAGGTGGTCGTGCGGCCGGCGCCGTTGCGGCCCAGCAAAGTCACCACTTCGCCCTGCTCCACTTTCAGGTTGACGTCGTGCAGGATGTGCGATTCGCCATACCAGGTGTGCAGTTGCGTAATTTCCAGCGCGGGTGCGCCACCATTCACTTGTGTCGCCATCAATGCGCCCCTTCCAGTTCGGCGTGGGTGGTGCCCATGTAGGCTTCCATCACTTGCGGATTGCGCGACACTTCCGCGTAACTGCCCTCGGCCAGCATGGCGCCGCGCTGCAGGACGGAAATCTTGTCACAGATGCCAGAGACCACGCTCATATTGTGTTCCACCATCAAAATCGTGCGGCCGGCCGACACTTTTTTGATCAGCTCGGTGACGCGGTGCACGTCTTCGTGGCCCATGCCTTGCGTCGGTTCATCGAGCAGCATCATTTCCGGCTCCATCGCCAGGGTGGTGGCAATTTCCAGCGCCCGCTTGCGTCCATAGGGCATGTCGACCGTGATGGTGTCGGCAAACTCCGTCAGGTCGACTTCGGCCAGCAAGGCCATGGCGCGGTCGTTGAGCTGGTTCAAGGCACGTTCGCTTTGCCAGAAATGGAACGAGGTACCGAGCTGGCGCTGCAAGCCGATGCGCACATTCTGCAGCACGGACAGATGCGGGAAGACGGCGGAAATCTGGAAGGAACGGATCACGCCCATGCGCGCGATCTGGGCCGGTTTGGCGGCCGTGATATCTTTCCCATTGAACAGGATCTGCCCGGATGTGGGGACCAGGAATTTGGTGAGCAAGTTGAAACACGTGGTCTTGCCGGCGCCGTTAGGACCGATCAAGGCGTGGATATGGCCCCGCTCTACCTTCAGGTTCACCTCGCTCACAGCGGTGAAACCCTTGAATTCCTTGGTCAAATTTCTTGTTTCCAAGATTACGTTTGACATCGTGTCTCCTAGTTGTACTTTTTGTACTACTTAGTCATTTTTATAATACACAACTTAAATTTAACGCACAATACAGTATAACTACGGGGATTTTTCGCCAGCCCGAATGGCGCAAACTCGCACGCTTGCCCCGCTATTTCCAGGCCGCGTGTATCATTTGCGCCGCTTTTTCCGCGATCATCACGGTGGGCGAGTTCGTGTTACCAGAAGTAATGTACGGCATGATCGAGGCATCGACGACACGCAAGCCGGCCACGCCGATCACGCGCAAGGAGCTGTCGACCACGCTAGAGGCCTCGCTGGCCAGACCCATGCGGCAGGTGCCCACCGGGTGGAAGATGGTGGTGCCGATCTGGCTGGCCGCCTGCGCCAGCTCTTCCTGGCTCTGGAATTGCACGCCCGGCTTGTATTCTTCGGGAGCGAATTTTTTCAGGGCCGGCGCGGCGGCGATGGCGCGCGTCAGGCGCAAGGCGTCGGCCGCCACGGCGCGGTCCTGCTCGGTACTCAGGTAATTGGGCACGATCTTCGGCGCCGCATAGCTGTCGGCGCTGGCGATGTGCACATGGCCGCGCGAGGTGGGACGCAAATTACAGACGCTGGCCGTAAACGCGGGAAACGCATGCAAGGGTTCGCCGAATTTGTCGAGCGACAGCGGCTGCACGTGGTATTGCAGATTCGGCGTGGCTTGCTGCGGGTCGGACTTGGCGAACGCCCCCAGCTGCGACGGCGCCATCGACATGGGCCCGCTCTGGAACAGCGCATATTGCAAGCCGATCTGCATTTTTCCGACGATATTGCTGGCCATCACGTTCAAGGTCTTGACGCCCTGCACCTTGTACACCATACGCAGCTGCAAATGGTCTTGCAAATTGCCGCCCACGCCAGCCGAGTCCAGCACGGGCGTGATGCCGTGTTCGCGCAGCAAGGCGGCCGGGCCGATGCCGGACAATTGCAGCAATTGGGGCGAACCGATGGCACCCGCCGTCAGCAAGGTTTCCCGTTTGGCCGTCGCCTGCCACTGCGTGCCGCCGCCCGTAAACACGATGCCCGTGCAGCGCGGCCCCGTTTCCGTCGTTTCCAGCAGCAGACGTTCCACGTGGCAGCCCGTCATGATCGTCAGGTTCGGCCGGCGCGCGGCCGGTTTCAAGAACGCTTTCGAGGTATTCCAGCGAATGCCGCGGCGCTGATTGACGTCGAAATACGCGCTGCCGCTATTGTCGCCGCCATTGAAATCGCTGGTTTTCGGGATGCCCACCTGCTGCGCCGCGTCGCGGAACGCATTCAAAATATCCCACGACAGGCGCTGTTTTTCCACGCGCCACTCGCCACCGACGCCATGGTTTTCCGAGGCGCCGCCGTAATAATCCTCGCTTTGTTTAAATAGCGGCAAGACTTTGTCCCAGCGCCACGAAGCGTCGTCCGTCAGGTCGGCCCAGTGATCGTAATCGCCGGCCTGGCCACGCATGTAGATCATGCCGTTGATGGAAGAGCTGCCCCCGAGCACTTTGCCGCGCGGATAGATCAGGCTGCGCCCGCCCAGGCCCGCGTCCGCCTGCGTGGTATACAACCAGTCCGTGCGGGGGTTGCCGATGCAATGCAGATAGCCGACGGGGATGTGGATCCACACGTAATCGTCCTTGCCGCCCGCTTCCACGAGCAAAACGTTGGCATCCTTGTCGCGCGTGAGCCGGTTGGCCAGCACGCAACCTGCCGTGCCGCCGCCCACGATGATGTAGTCGTATTCGCCTGCCGATTCCAATGAAGCTCCTTTCGGTATGCCATCAAGCTGTCGCGCGGCGTGTCTCCCCACCGCGTCCCTTTACCAGAGTCTGTCTTTCTTCATGCATGCATGGCTGCTGAGCCGTCTTGAGATTACCACCAGTCCCGGGCCAGGGCGACATTAATCGTGGCCAGCGATATGGGCGAGCGTCACGATAAGCTCAAAAACAAGGTCGCCAAGCTGTGGATAACCGTATGGATATCCACAGGTACGATATGTGAGTAAACGAAAATTTTTTTGGACGCCTTTTTTTATCCCAAAACCATCCCCGGCAGATACAACCCTTACTCAGCGTTTATCCGTACGCCAAGCGATTGTTTACAAGGATAAATCAGGACTTATCCACAGAAGATGTCGCCGTTAACTACTATTACTATTCTTGTATACGATCTTGTTAAGATAAACCTGACAACGCGCGCTTTGTCTGCCTTTTCCTTCGGGAAGGTTCACAAGCCTGTCTTCAAAAAAAACGGCGAGCTGCTTTGACTGACAAAAAAAATCGCGCCAACAACTGAGCGACGAAAACCGGCACGGCCGGCATCACGCGCACTGCACTGCCAAACCGTTTTGCAAAATGGAATCGTCAACCGTCCTGGCCAGGTATTCGGCCGAGAGACGGTGCGATGTCGAAAAGAGGGGGTATTTGAGACGATTGTGGATAAGTCACTTGATATCCACAGGATGACTTGTGAGTAAACACGAAGTTATGCGCAGGCCCGCATTTTATACAATTTTGCTCCTCGCGTGATACAGCGATTATGCACGCTTTATTTTGCGCGTAAACGGTTGATCCTGTTGAAAAAAAGTGACTTATCCACAGAAAAAAACGCGTTTACTATTACTACTATTTTTATATATAGATCTATTGTAAACCGACAAAAAAACGGAAGTCCGGGGATATTTCCAAAAAGCATGCAAAAAACGTTAAAAAAAAGCCAACGGCAACAGTGCTACCCACTGCCAAACCGTCTGCCAGGAATCACCTGGATGCCGATGTTCGTGAAAGAAGCGCGTTCGTGATCGCTCAGCTTCGATTGCCAGACAGGAATCAGTCCACACAAATCCCGTCAAACATGTCACTGCAGCAAGAAAAAATGCGATTTTTGCGTAGCGGTGTGGATAAGTGCCTGCATATCCACAGGATGAGATGTGGGAAAAGTCGATCTTTGTCCACAAGCCAATTTTTATCCCAAACAAGTCCTCGCTGGATACAATGCTTGTGCGCCTACTTTTTTGTGCGCTAAGTCGATGATTTTTCGATGGTATACCGACTTATCCACAAAAAAATGGCCGTTTACTATCACTACTATTTTTATGTATACATCTTTATTTAAAACACAGAGACAAACGCGCACGGTGGAAAAGTCACCGAAAAGGCTGTTTTCACCCTGTAAACCGTTTTGCAATTCAAAAAACCTGTAAAAACAGCATGAATTCACACAAAAAAATGCGTTTAGGCATCATCAGTGCCTTGCACGAAGAACAGCAGGGGCTGGTAGAAGCCATGCAAGGCCCTCAGAGGCGTTCGCACGGCATGCGTGACTACACCCTGGGGAACCTGTGGAATATCGACGCTGTGTGCGTCCTGTCGCGTCTGGGCAAGGTTGCCGCTGCCATGACAGCTTCTATCCTTGTGGAAAAGTACGGAGTTACCCACATCGTCTTCACCGGCGTGGCCGGCAGTGGGGATAAACACGTGAAAGTGGGCGACATCGTGGTGGCCGAATCGCTGCTGCAGCATGATATGGACGTCCGACCTTTGTTTCCCCGCTTCGAAGTGCCGCTGACGGGCTTGCAGCGCTTCGCCACGGACCTGGAACTGAGCACGCAACTGGCCGCCGCCGCGGAAGATTTCCTGCGCGACGATGTTTCCAGCGTGCTCAAGGCGGCCGATATCGTGGAATTCGGCTTGCAGCACGCGCAGGTGCACCGCGGCCTGATCGCCAGCGGCGACCAGTTCATCGGCAGCGCCGCGCATATCAACCAGCTGAAAGCGGATATCCCTGACTTGCTGGCCGTCGAAATGGAAGGCGCCGCCGTGGCGCAAGTGTGTTTTGAACTCGGTGTGCCGTTTACGGTCATGCGCACCATTTCCGACAATGCCAACGAAGAGGCGGCCGTCGACTTCATGCGTTTCGTGCAATCCGTCGCTTCGCCGTATGCGTTTGCAGTGATTCAGCAGCTATGCCAGCGCCTGGCTGGCTGATGTTTCAGCTAGCGTGTATAAAAAAAGGGCAGAACCACCGGTTCTGCCCTTCCTTGTTAACTACCTGCTTAAAATTTAGACACTTAACATCATTAAACTGGCATTACCACCGGCCGCCGTCGTATTCACGCACAGCGCCCGCTCAGCGACCAGGCGCCACAGGGGGATGGCACCGTCCTGCGTGGTGGCGATGGTGGCCACCAGGGCCCCTTCCCGTGCCGCCAGCAGCGGTTTGAGCTGGCCATCGAGACTAGGCTCGATCATGGCGATCTGGAAATCCTGCTTGACGGACTCGAGGCTGCTGACGATCTGGATGCGGTCCTTCAGCGCCGCCGGCAAGTCGCCGGGGATCAGCTCCGGCGCTTGCGCCAGCACGAGGGCCTGGTTACCGGTGGCCAGCACGGCCGCCAGCTGGTTCATCAAGGTGCCGGACGTGGCTGCCGCGCACAGAATCGTGCCCCGTGCGGCAAAGCTCAGGGTATTGCGCTCGCCCGTCGGGCCTGGCAAGACGGTGGTGCTGCCCAGCAAGGTGGTGCGTGCGTATTCCTGCGCCAGTTGCTGCACCTGGTCGTGGCCATGCATCTTCGCCCAGACGGTCAGCGCGTCGAGCGCGGGCGGCGCCTGGCGCTGGTGCTGCGCGCCGGCCGGCGCATTGCGCTGCAGGCGTTTCAGATACAGGGGGCCACCGGCTTTCGGTCCCGTGCCCGATTTGCCTTCGCCGCCGAACGGTTGCACGCCGACGACGGCGCCAACGATGTTACGGTTGACATAAATATTGCCCACGTGCGCGCGCTGGGTGATGAAAGCGATGGTTTCGTCGATGCGCGTATGAATGCCCAGGGTCAAGCCATAACCGCTGTCGTTGATCGATTGCACCAGTTGCGGCAGTTCGGCCCGCTTGTAGCGGATCACGTGCAGCACGGGGCCGAAGACTTCCTGCGTCAATTGCGCCAGCGACTTAATTTCCAGCACGGTCGGGGCGACGAACGTGCCTTTGACGGTCGGCAAATCGAGCGAATAATGGTCGATGGCCATGGTTTTCATCTTGTTGATGTGGGCCAGCAAGTTACCTTGCGCTTCCGCATCGATGACGGGACCGATATCGGTCGCCAGGCGGTCAGGATTGCCAACGCGCAATTCCTGCATCGCACCTTTCAGCATATGGATGGTCTTGTCGGCGATTTCCGTTTGCAGGAACAGCACGCGCAAGGCCGAGCAGCGCTGGCCGGCGCTGTCAAAAGCGGACGACATCACGTCCTGCACCACCTGTTCCGGCAAGGCGGACGAATCGACGATCAGCGCGTTCTGGCCGCCCGTTTCGGCGATCAGGGGAATGTCGATGCCTTCGGCCACGGCGCGCGCGGCCAGGTTGCGGTTGATCAATTGCGCCACTTCCGTCGAGCCCGTGAAAATCACGCCTTTCACGCGCGCGTCATTGCACAGGCCGGCACCGACCACTTCTCCACTGCCGGGCAAGAATTGCAGCGCACCGCGCGGCACGCCGGCCGCATGCAGCAATTGCACGGCGCGGTGGGCGATCAGCGGCGTTTGCTCGGCCGGCTTGGCCAGCACTACGTTGCCGGCTGCCAGAGCGGCGGCCAGTTGGCCCGTAAAGATGGCCAGCGGGAAGTTCCACGGGCTGATGCAGGTGACGGGACCGAGCGCCAGGGTGTTCGGCGCATGTTCCACCTGCGCCGCGTAGTAGCGCAGGAAGTCGACGGCTTCGCGGATTTCCGCGATCGCGTTCGGCAGCGACTTGCCCGCTTCGCGCACGGCCAGGGCCATCAGCTCGATATGGTGTTCCTCGAACAGGTCGGCGGCGCGCAGCAACGCTTGCGCGCGGACCGACGGTTCCGTCGTTTGCCAATCCATGGCATACGCGCTGGCGCTGGCCAGCGCCGTTTCCACGTCCGCCGGACCGGCTTCCATGACCTTGCCCACGACATCGTCGTGCTGGGCCGGATTGTGGATGACTTGCATCGGCGTATTCAGGCTGACGGCGCCATCGATCAGCGGCGCCGCCTGCCATGTCTGCTGCTGCGCCAGGCCGGTGGCCAGGGTGCGCAAGGTGTCTTCATTCGACAGGTCCAGGCCGGCCGAGTTCCTGCGCTCGCTGCCAAACATGTCCAGCGGCAGCGGAATCGACGGGTGCGGCAAGCCGCCCTGCAGGCGTGCCTGTTCCAGCGGATCGCGGATCAGACTATCGATGGCCACGCTTTCGTCGACGATCTGGTTGACGAACGATGAGTTGGCGCCGTTTTCCAGCAGGCGGCGCACCAGGTAGGCCAGCAGGGTTTCATGCGAGCCGACGGGGGCGTAGATGCGGCACGGCTTGTCCAGGTTGTCGGGGCCGACGACCTGGTCGTACAGGGTTTCGCCCATGCCGTGCAGGCACTGGAATTCATAGTCGGTAATACCGTCGCGTTTTGCCCAGGTATAAATGGTCGACAGGGTTTGCGCGTTGTGCGTGGCAAACTGCGGGTAGATCAGGCTGCTGGCAGCCAGCAGTTTTTGCGCACACACGAGGTAAGAGACATCCGTGTAGACCTTGCGCGTGTAGACGGGATAGCCCTCCTGGCCGTCGACTTGTGCGCGCTTGACTTCCGCATCCCAGTACGCGCCTTTCACCAGGCGCACCATGAACTTGCGGCCGCTGCGGTGCGCCAGGTCGATCAGGAAATCGATGGCGAACGGGCAGCGCTTTTGATACGCCTGCACCACGTAGCCGATGCCGTCGAAGCCGGCCAGGTCCGCATCGAACGCCAGTGCTTCCATCAGGTCCAGCGACAGTTCCAGGCGGTCCGTTTCTTCCGCATCGATATTGAAGCCGATGTTGTGCTGTTTGGCCAGCAACAGCAACGCTTTGACCTTCGGCAGCAATTCTTCCATGACGCGGGCGCGCTGGGCGCGGCTGTAGCGCGCATGCAGGGCCGACAGTTTCACGGAAATGCCGGGGCCGTTGCGGATGCCACGTCCGTTCGACGCCTTGCCGATCGCGTGGATCGCCGTTTCGTACGAAGCGTAGTAGTTGGCCGCGTCGGCTTGCGTCAGGGCCGCCTCGCCCAGCATGTCGTACGAGTAACGGTAGCCGCGCGTTTCATTCTCGCGGCTGTTCTTCAACGCTTCCTCGATGGTTTGCCCCGTGACGAACTGGTTGCCCAGCATGCGCATGGCCAGGTCGACGCCCTTGCGGATCAGCGGTTCGCCGCCTTTGGCGATGAGCTTGGTCATGGCCGAACCGAGGCCCGATTCGCTGCTGGTACTGACCAGTTTGCCCGTAATCAGCAAGCCCCAGGTGGCGGCATTGACGAACAGCGACGGCGATTCGCCCAGGTGCTTCTTCCAGTCGCCCTTGCTGATTTTGTCGGCGATCAAACGGTCGGCCGTTTGACTGTCGGGTATACGCAACAGCGCTTCAGCCAGACACATCAATGCAACACCCTCTTCCGACGATAGCGAGAACTCGTGCATCAGTGCATCGACACCGGACGCGCGTGTGCGTTTTTGGCGCACGTTCGAGACCAGGCGATGCGCCAGCGCTTGTCCTTCGGTGATCGTTTCGGTACTGCTGGGGCGCACTTGTTGCAACAGCCACTGCACGGCGGAAACCTCATCGCGCCTATAGGCGGCAGTGATGGCGGCGCGTTGTGGTGTCGCTTCGGGCAGGATTTCTGCCTGGAACGCAGCAAAAGGAATCGGGATAAAAGCCGAGGGGCCTGCAGGGTGCATAAGTGCTCTTTACAAGGAAAAAGGGGACGAAAACTGACGTAATTCTTGCTCTTTTTTGGTGCAAAAAAATACAGAAAGTCGGACGTTAAGATGATTCGATTGTAAAGGGGATTCTTATGGATTAATTCTGGTAATACAGGGGACTAGCAATAGATAGTTTTTGATGCGACAATTTAACCAAATAATATTAATTTGGGGGTGATAGGAATGCTGGACAAGATCAGTAAGAAAATCTTGATGGAATTGCAGAGCGATGGACGCATCAGCAATGTGGAGCTGGCCGCGCGCGTGAACCTGTCGCCGGCCGCCTGCCTGGAGCGCGTGCGCAAGTTGCACGAATCCGGTTACATCATGGGCTATACGGCCCAGTTGAACCCGCAGTTGCTCGACGTGTCGTTGCTGGTGTTCATCGAAGTGGTGCTCGATCGCACGACACCGGAAGTGTTCGACGCCTTCAAGCATAGCGTACAAATCATTCCAGAGGTACTGGAATGTCATATGGTGGCCGGCGGCTTCGATTACCTGGTCAAGGCGCGCGTCAAGGACATGGCCGCCTACCGCGAATTCCTGGGCAAGACCTTGCTGCAAAAAGGTGTGCGGGAAACCCACACTTATGCCGTCATGGAAGAGGTCAAAAACACCACCAAATTGCCAATTAAGTGACCTCGGTGTAGCCGCCCCACTTTTCTGATTGAGCTATCGGAACAAATGTTGTAGGGTAGAACCACAATTCTGCTATCCGGTAGCCGCCTGAAACGCCGCATAGACGTGACGTTCAGGGTGCAAGGCGGGCAATCGTGCCCACCCGCATACGGTTACAGCACGTCCCTTCAACGGGACGTGACGGGTTCGCGCAGCGGGGGACAAATGAAGCAGTTGCAGCATCAGCTGGTGCGTTTCTTTGTATTCACGATCCTGGCCATGGCCATCGCCTGTTGCCTGGCCTATCTGTTGCTGCTCTCGGGCGGCGAGCATCCGTATCTGATCGCTTGCGTGGCCGCCGCCATCGGCGCCGCGCTGCTGGCGGCGGCCAGCCGTGCGCGCGGCGAGCCGGGCTTGCACGAGTTCGCCGATACGGTGGGCAACGCCATCGACGCCATCATGATCGGCGCAGCGGAAACTTCGTATTTTGTCGATTCCGTCAAACAGAAGGTGGAACTCGACGTGCGCACGGCCAGCGACATTGCCGACAGCTCCGTGCAAAATGCCGCGATGACGGAAAAGATCGCCGCCAATGCGGAACGGGCCGCCAAAGTGGCCGCCGGTGTGCGTGTGGAAAGCGTGGCGGCGCGCGCCGAAGTGGACCAGGGCTTGCGCCGCATCAATCATGCACGCGAGGAAGCGCAAGGCGCCTCCAGCAACATGCTGAGCTTGCAGGAAAAATCCAAACGCATCACCGGCTTTACGGAAGCCATTTCCGATATTTCCGCGCGCACCAACTTGCTGGCGCTGAATGCCGCCATCGAAGCGGCGCGCGCCGGCGAACACGGGCGCGGTTTTGCCGTGGTGGCCGGCGAAGTGCGGCAATTGGCGCAGCGCACCAAGGAAGCCTCCGATGAAATCAGCGTGATGGTGCGCGAAATCAATGAACAGGCGGAAAAAGCCGCACGCGGCATGAGTTCGCTGGCGACCGGTGTCACGGAAGCGGCGCGCAATGTGGAAAGCGTGCATGCCTCGCTCAGCCATATCGAGGAATCGTCGGGCGAGTCGGAAGACGAGATCGGGCAAATCGCCCGCGCCTCGCGCGAGCACGTCGACACGACGCAGCTGATCGCCGACGCCATCCTGCAAATCCGCGACAGCATGTTGTCGACGAATGCCGAATTGCCGCGCGCCACGCAGTCGGCCATGGCTCTGGCCGAGCGGGCCGAAGTGATCGCCGGCGCGCTGGGCGAATCGAGCGTGGCCACACCGCACGACGAGATCCGCGAGGCGGCCCAGCGCGCCGCGCGCGAAGTGGGCAAACTGTTCGAGCAGGCGATCGCCTCGGGGCGCATCACGCGCGAAGCCCTGTTCGACCGCCACTACCGCCCCATCCCGAACACCAATCCGCCCAAGCACAACACGAAGTTCGATGCCTTTACGGACAAGGTGCTGCCCGACCTGCAGGAAGGCGTGCTGGCCGCGTTACCCCATCTCGCGTATGCGGGCGCCGTCGACAACAATGGCTATTTTCCAACGCATAACAAGAAGTTTTCCCAGCCGCTGACGGGCGACTACGCGACCGATATCGTGAATAACCGCACCAAGCGCATCTTCAGCGACCGTACGGGCAAGCGCTGCGGCAGCAACACCAAGCCCTTCCTGTTGCAGACCTATAAACGCGACACGGGCGAAGTCATGCACGATTTATCCGTGCCGATTCACGTCGAGGGCAAGCACTGGGGCGGTTTCAGAATCGGTTATCGGTCCAGCAATCACGCATAAAAAAAACGCCTGAGACATCAGGCGTTTTTTTGTTACGTACAGGTGTTATTCGACGTGCGGCTTCGGTGCCACGCCGCCGCCGGCCGCCGTGGCCGTGCGCAGGGTGGGCGTGTTCATGCTTTCCAGGTGGTTGCGCAGCCATTTGTGGGCGGGGCTGCGGGCGTCGCGTTCGTGCCACAGCATGTCCAGGTGGACGGCCGGCAGGGTCAACGGCAAATCCTTGTACAGCAGGGACTCCGTCATGCCCGTCGAGGCGATCAGATGGCGCGGCAAGACCGTGATCAGGTCGGAATTGGCGACGACGCGCCCGGCCGTGAAGAACTGGTTGACCGTCAACAAAATGCGCCGTTCGCGGTGGATCTGCGACAGCGCTTCGTCGATCAAGCCATGCGCGCGGCCGGAAAAGCTCACCAATAAATGGTTGGCCGCGCAATAGTTATCCAGGGTCAATTCCTTGTCGGCCAGCGGATGGCCGCGCCGCATCACGCATACATACTTGCCGGAATACAGGCGCTCGTGGCGGATGGGCGAACCCGTCTCGCTCGACAATTGCGCCGCCACGCCGGGAAAGAAGCCCACGGCCAGGTCGATATCGCCGCGCAGCAGCATCGGGCGCGGTTCGCGCGTCGTCAGCGGCATCATGCGCACGTTGACGCCCGGCGCTTCCCGTTCGATCGAGCGCATCAATGAAGGCAGCCAGAACGCGGCCGTCGCGTCGGCCATGGCCATGCGGAAGGTGGCGTGCGTTTTCGACACGTCGAAGGTTTCCGGCGTGACGGCCGCTTCCAGGCTGGCCAGGGCCGAGCGCACGGACGGCCACAGCGCTTCGGCGCGGGGCGTGGGTTTCACGCCATATGCCGTGCGGATCAGCAATTCGTCACCGAGGCTCTCGCGCAGGCGTTTGATGGCGTTCGATACCGCCGGCTGCGTCATCGCCAGGTGGCCCGCTGCGCGCGTCAGGTTTTGTTCCGTCATGACGGCGTCGAAAACACGCAGCAAGTTCAGATCCAGCGTCAGAAAACTCATGGAAAGCCCAAGATAAAAGTTGAATTGATTACTTAAAATTGATTACTTAGGAGTGTAAACCGCGCCGGGCACGAATATTTTCACTCGTTAAAAAATATTACAGTTTTCCATTCACGATTCATATAATTGGTATCAAGAAATGGAATTAGATTTATATGTTGCACTGCACTATAGTACTGGCAAATTCTATAATGCACTGGAACAGTATGTCTACCTTCGCCTCCGCCCTGTACGCAGTATCCGCACCCGTGCTGGAGATTTCCCTGCTGAACGCCCTGCAACTCGTGCTGGTGATCGTTGCCGTGGGCGCCTTCGCCCTGCTGTTCAAGCCATTGCTGGTGGGCATTGCCCGCGCCATGGTGCTGGTGGTGCGTCCCAAGCTGAGCCGCGAAGAGCGTTTGGCGCGCCAGCAGATGCGCGAAGCGCAAGCCTTGCAGCGTACCTTGGGCAAGATGGATGGCGTGTCGCCAAGCAACGCCGCCGAATTGCGCGCCCTGTCGACGCGCGCCTGAGCGATCAACTGTTGCAAATGATAAGCCGGCCTGCGCCGGCTTTTTTTACGCCCGCCGCCAGCCGATTACGCCACGTCGCCCAGCAAATGCGCGCGTAACACCGTGTCGGCCGGATGGGCGCCGATCCAGATTTTCAGCAGCGCATTGTAAAAAGCCAGGTCCGGCACCATGTCGCCCACCTGTTTGCCGTTCAGCTTGCACAAGGTCCCCTCTTCCGGCAGCCAGTCCACGGTGAGGATATCGCCCTTTTTCAGCCCGGGCACCGTTTCGAACATGGCGCCGAACTGCATCGTCTGGCTCAGCAGGCGCGTACGGTCGGCCTGGTCGGAACTGCGCTTCAAGCCCTGCATGAACGCTTGTCCCAGCTCGTCGGACGTGATGTCGCGCAGCATGACGATTTCCAGGCGGCGCGGCCCGGGCAGTGCCAGGATGTCGGTCAGCTGGGTTTTCTTTTCCGGCAGGTACAGCGCAATCGTGTAGACCTTGAAGATGACCTTGTAGCGCACGCCGGCGCCGTTGAGTTTCAACTCGCGGCTGGCCAGCTGCACCGTGTCGTCCAGCCTGACGCCGCCCACTTCGACGGCCAGCGCAGGTTGCTCCAGGGCGGCGCACAAGCCCGCGCACAGGCAGGCGGCGGCCAGGGAGCGGCCCAAACGGGATGTGCGTATTTGCATCTTCTGCCTCCGTAGAGAAACATGTGCTGTGGATAAGTCCGCACATGCACACAGTGTAGAACAGTTGGCAGAAGCTGGCGCCACGCAGAAGTGGCGAGGAAGAAATGCTTAGGGTTTGGCGGCAGGCAGTTCCGCCTGCAGGCGTTCGTACTTGGCCATCAATTGCTCCGGGCTTTCGCGCCAGGCGGGATTGAAGGGGATGCAGCTGACGGGGCACACTTGCTGGCATTGCGGCTCGTCAAAGTGGCCCACGCATTCGGTGCACTTGTTGGGATCGATTTCGTAGATTTCCGCGCCCATGTAGATCGCGTCATTCGGGCACTCGGGCTCGCAAATGTCGCAATTGATGCATTCGTCGGTGATCAGTAATGCCATGATTTCACTCTTACTTATTGCGATGAGGCAGCGTTGGCGGCAATCTTGTTTTGCAGCCAGCGGTTCACCGAGGGGAAGACAAACTTGGAGACGTCGCCGCCCAGCGCCGCGATTTCGCGCACGATGGTGCCCGAAATGAACTGGTACTGGTCGGATGGCGTCAGGAACATGGTTTCGACATCGGGCAGCAGGTAGCGGTTCATGCCCGCCATCTGGAATTCGTATTCGAAGTCGGAGACGGCGCGCAAGCCGCGCACGATGACCCGCGCTTCATGCTTGCGCACGAAATCCTTGAGCAGGCCGGAAAAGCTTTCCACTTGCACATTCGGATAGTGACCGAGCACTTCGTTGGCGATTTCCAGGCGTTCGTCGAGCGAGAAAAACGGCTGCTTGTTCTTGCTGTCGGCCACACCGACGATCAGCTTGTCAAACAGACCCGATGCGCGGCGCACCAAATCTTCATGACCGCGCGTGAGCGGATCGAATGTTCCTGGATAAACGGCTACAACCATTGCGGCTCCCTGATGATGCACCAATATAGACGCGCATTATGCCTGAAATTGGTGACCACCTTGGTGCTGCGCCTCGGGCCAGGGAGCTTTTTTGCCTCATTTATAGGCAGATTCAGGCAGTTGCCGGCACTTTGTTGTAAGTTAGCAAATGATAATAAACGGTGCCCGCCTTGTCGGCGCGGATGACTTCCCACGGCGCCATCCACTCGGGCTTTTCCAGTGCGCTGGCTTCATCGAAGACCAGCGGCAAGCCCGATTCCGCGTACACGATGCCGCCTTCCCTGAGCAGGTTGGCGCACAGCGGCAACACTTTCGCCAGGAAATCCTGCTGGTAAGGCGGATCGAGGAAGATCAGGTCGTAACGCTGGCCGCGCGCTGCCAGGCCTTGCGCCGTCAGCAGGGCGTCGCCGCGCAGCAATTGCACATTGTCGGCGCGCAATTTCGTCTTGTTTTCTTCCAGCTGGCGGATCACGGGCGTATGCGTATCGACCATGGTGACGGACGCCGCGCCGCGGCTGGCCGCCTCGAAGCCCAGTGCGCCGCTGCCGGCAAACAGGTCCAGCACCTGGGCGTTGGCCCAGTCGCCGTCGCGCAAGTGGTTGATCCAGTTGAATACGGTTTCGCGCACGCGGTCCGGCGTCGGGCGCAAGCCCAGTGCCTGCAAAACAGGCAGCACGGAGCGCTTCCACTGGCCGCCGATGATGCGCACCTGGTTCGGTGGCGGCGCGTGGTGGACGGGGACTTTGGCGGGTTTTTTAATTTTTTTTTGCATGGGGATTTCTTCAATTCGATGGCGGCCACTATAGCATATGGCCCCATCCCCCCCTGCTGGCGCTGGCTGCCTATTTGGCTTGCGTGGCCAGGGAATTGAAATCGTCGATCCAGCCCTGCATGCGCTTGACGGCATGGGCTTTTTGCGCTGGTGTGGCGATCTTGATCACCGTCATGACCATCTGCGCCGTGCTGCTTTCGTAGGCGTCAAAAAAGGCCTTGCGCTCCGAGTGTTCCAGGCGCTCGAAACTGTCCTTGATCAGGGTCGTGATCAAGGCTGCGGCCGCTTCCTTGCCGAGTTTTTCTTGGTGGACTTTCTTGACCAGGGTCAACACATTCTGCTGGCGCCGCATGCGTTCGTCGAGCCAGATCTCATTGTTCAGCGGACGGGCGTCGGACGCCTTGCGGATGATGGCTTCCTGCTCGCTGCTGAAGCTGCCGAACCACAGTTCGAATTGCTCCATGGCTTTCTTGTAACGCAGTTTCTGACGCTTCTCCTGGTCGCCGCTCAGGTATTTCTTGCGGTAATCCTCATTGTTCGACTTGAACTTCTTTTCCATCTGCGTGATCTGCTCGGGCTTGAGCGAGCGGGCCAGGTCGGCCAGCTCGGGCGTGGCTTTCAGCAGCAGCGCCTGGGTGCGTTGCTTGATCTCGCTGTAGTCGGCCATCAGGTCTGCCTGCGTGATATTGCCTTGCAGCTGTTTCTGGCCCGTGCGCAAGATTTCCACGTAATCCTTCAATTGCGTCTTGCGGTGCCAGTCGAACAGCTTGTCGATGTCTTCGCGCACCCAGCCCTTCTGGTCGCGGTCCAGGTCGACATACGCGTTCAGCCACCAGTACAGCACGGTATCGCCGTTGTTGTAGGCCAGGCGCAAGCCGCTGCAGCCGGCCATGACGACAAGCATGATGGCCAGCACGGCATAAGTAAACCGCTGGAAGGGCGTGGAAGACGGGGTCTGCGTGTTAAACTTTTTCATATTCTTAACTTATAAAATTACGGTCTATGAACGTTGTCATTCTCGCTGCCGGTATGGGCAAACGCATGCAGTCGGCACTGCCCAAGGTATTGCACCCGTTGGCGGGCAAGCCGCTGTTGTCGCACGTCATCGACACGGCGCGCGTCCTGGCGCCGTCCCGATTATGCGTGATTTACGGGCATGGGGGCGCAGCGGTGCTGAAGTTGCTGGACGGCTACAAGACCAAGCAGGATCTGGCGATCGACGCGGCGGAACAAACGCAGCAGCTGGGCACCGGTCATGCCGTGCAGCAAGCGGTGGCGTTGCTGGATGACAGCGTGCCGACCCTGATCCTGTACGGCGACGTGCCGCTGACCAGCGCCGCTTCCCTGCAGCAACTGGTGCAGGCGGCCGGCAAGGACAAGCTGGCTATTTTGACCGTGGAACAGGACGATCCCTTCGGCCTGGGCCGCATCGTGCGCGAGCACGGCGCCATCGTGCGCATTGTCGAGGAAAAGGATGCCACGCCAGACGAGCGCGCCATCCGCGAGATCAACAGCGGCATCATGGTCGCGCCCACCGTGCAGCTGAAGCAATGGCTGTCGGCCTTGTCGAATGACAATGCTCAAGGGGAATACTACCTGACCGATATCGTTGCCCAGGCCGTCGCCGACGGCGTGGCCGTCACCTCGGCCCACCCGGCGGCCGTGTGGGAAGTGGCGGGCGTCAACAGCAAGGTGCAACTGGCCCAGCTGGAACGCATCCACCAGAACAATATCGCGCAAGCCTTGCTCGAGCGCGGCGTGACCTTGCTGGACCCGGCCCGCATCGATGTGCGCGGCGAACTCATTTGCGGCCGCGACGTCACCATCGACGTCGGCTGCGTGTTCGAAGGCCGCGTGGAACTGGGCGACGGAGTGCGCGTGGGCGCCAACAACGTCATCATCAATGCCACCGTGGCCGCCGGCGCGCACATCAAGCCCTTCTGTCATCTCGAGAATGCCGTCGTCGGCGCCGCTTCCATCATCGGCCCTTACGCGCGCCTGCGCCCGGGCACGGTTCTGGCGGAAGACGTGCACATCGGCAACTTCGTCGAAGTGAAAAACAGCCAGGTCGCCGCGCACAGCAAGGCCAACCACCTGGCCTACATCGGCGACGCCACCATCGGCTCGAAGGTCAACATCGGCGCCGGCACGATCACCTGCAACTACGATGGCGTGAACAAGTTCCGCACGGTGATTGAAGACGACGCCTTCATTGGCAGCGACAGCCAGCTGATCGCGCCCGTCACCGTCGGCAAGGGCGCCACCCTGGGCGCCGGCACGACCTTGTCGAAGGATGCCCCGGCCGGCAAGCTGACGGTGTCGCGCGCGCGGCAGGTGACCATCGACGGCTGGACGCGTCCCGTGAAAATCCCCAAGTAAGCGATATCGCCCTCACCCGGCATGACGCCGCCAGCCTGTCCGGGCTGGCGGCGTTTTTTTGCGCCTGTGGATAATCCTGTGGAAAGCTGGCTGGTAACCCGGGATAAGTCGCAGCTTTATTTCCATCAAGTATTTCTGCTGTATTTTGGTGTGTGGATAAACATGTGAACAAGCAGGCGGACAAGTGATGGATAAGCCCGGTATAAGCTGCGTATAAATGGTGAAAAACCTGTGGAAAAGACGGGATAAGTTATCTGGCGAAGTTTGGCGCCTGAGTAACGGTTTAAAAACTTTATAGCAACTTTCAGGTCAAAGCATCTTTGATGTTTTGGAGTGATTGACGATGTGGACGCAAGAGAATCGAAGCCGGCATCAGCAGGTGAGGACGGCACTTAAACGTGGCTATCCCACAGATGTGAAAGATGAAGAGTGGCGTCTGATCGCACCGCTGCTGCCAAGGCAAGCGAAGACGGGAAGACCTCGCAAAACGGATTTGCGCACGGTGATCAATGCGCTGCGTTACATGGTACGGTCCGGATGCGAGTGGCGCATGCTGCCAAATGATTTCCCGCCGTATCAGACGGTTTATTACTGGTTTCGGCGGCTGATGCGGCGCATGCTGTTTCGTACCATTCATGACTTGGCGCTGATGCTCGATCGTATGTGCAATGAACGGGAGGTGCTGCCGAGTGCCGGTGTTGTCGATAGCCAGAGCGTGAAAGCGCCAGGGGCACGAACAAGAGGCTATGACGCCCACAAGAAACTCAGCGGGCGCAAACGCCATATCGCGGTCGACACGGACGGTCGCTTACTGGCGATGAACCTGACCCCAGCCGATATTGCCGACTCCACTGGTGCTCAGATGGTGCTCGACGGCCTGATTAAACGCTGGCCATGGGTGAAGCATCTGTTTGGGGATGCGGCATATGACCGCAAACAGTTGATGGACAAGGCTGCGTTTCTTGACTTCACGGTGGAAGTCGTGCGGCGCCTGCAAGGGCAGCAAGGTTTCGCTGTTCAACCCAGGCGCTGGGTGGTCGAGCGAACGTTTGCATGGCTGATGCGTTACCGGCGCTTGGTGCGCGACTACGAGCAGCGCCTTGATGTTTCGGAAAATATGATTTACCTGGCCATGGGTTCGTTGCTGCTGCGTCGACTAAATTTCCGCTAAGTTATTAAACCGTTCCTGAGGAGGCAAGCTAGCCTCGCAGGCTATGAAAGTAGCCTCAGATTTTTGCCTGTCTGGATTGTGGATAAGCTTGTGCGTAATTGGATAATAAGTCATGAATAACTTATAAGTCATTGTATTGCAAGAATATTTAAGACAAATTTGTAAAGCCTTGCTGTGGGTAAAGCTGTGCAAAAGCCTGTGATTAAAGCGTGGGCAAACGCTGGATAAGCCGGGATAAGTTTTATCCGGGAACTGATGTCTATTTATTGAAAGGCCTCATGCGCGGCTGGATGGCGGCGGCCGTGGAAAGCCGTGATGTTCATACTGTGGATAAACTTGTGCATAAGCGGGCGGAAAGGCTGGGATAAGCGGGGATAACTTCTCTTCCAGCCGGATTTATACCGCGATGCGCGTCTCGAACTTGCTGCGAAACGTGGAAAAATAGCTTTTTACGTTGCGCACATTCGCGTGCGCGGCAAACAGGCGGTGCGCCAGCGCGTGGTAGGCGGGCATGTCGGCCACCTGCACCATCAGCACGAAGTCGGGCCCGGGCGAGACGCGGTAGCATTGCAGCACGGCGGGCTCGTCCGCCACGAGTTGCTCGAATTCGGCCATGCGTTCCGCTGCCTGCACGTCGAGCGTGATTTCCACGATGGCCGTCAGGCGCGCGCCCACCAGCTGCGGCGCGACGATGGCCACTTGCCGCTCGATGACGCCGCTTTCCCGTAAATGCTTGACCCGCCGCAAACACGTGGGCGCCGAGACGTGCACGGCTTGCGCCAGCTCGCTGTTGGTTTGCGACGCATCAATTTGCAAGGCATTCAGGATGCGACGATCGATTTCATCGAGGGTAATATTGTGCTCGCTCATGATTTTGATGAATTAGAAAATATATCGATTATAAATGAAATAATATTTCACCGTGAAATAGTCATGAAATATTCGGTCAAAAATATATGGATTTAGAAAGCATATTTCACGCACTCTGCATTAGCATGCGTGCATTGATTAAATTTTAGACAGAGGTTTCCATGTGCGGCATCGTCGGCGCGGTAGCGCAACGTAATATCACTCCCATCCTGCTCGAAGGCTTGAAGCGCCTGGAATACCGCGGCTACGATTCCTGCGGCATCGCCCTGCATGCGGATGGCCGGTTGCAGCGTTCGCGTTCCACCGCGCGCGTGGCCGAGCTGGAAAAGCAGATCGCGGAAGAAGGCTTGAGCGGTTTTACGGGCATCGCCCACACGCGCTGGGCCACGCATGGCGCCCCGGTCTCGTTCAATGCCCACCCGCACTTTTCCCCGACGGAAGAGAACGCCCGCGTGGCACTGGTGCATAACGGCATCATCGAAAACCACGACGAACTGCGCGCCGAACTGACGGCCCTCGGTTACGTCTTCCAGAGCCAGACGGACACGGAAGTGATCGCCCACCTGGTCGAGCACATGTATAACGGCGACCTGTTCGAGACCGTGCAGCAGGCCGTGAAACGCCTCGACGGCGCGTACGCGATCGCCGTGTTCTGCCGCGACGAGCCGCACCGCGTGGTCGCCGCGCGCCAGGGCTCGCCCCTGATCGTCGGCCTGGGCAACGGTGAAAACTTCGTCGCGTCGGACGCCATGGCGCTGGCCGGCACGACCGACCAGATCATCTACCTGGAAGAAGGCGACGTGGTCGACCTGCAACTGTCGCGCTGCTGGATCGTCGACGTCGATGGCAAGCCCGTCGAGCGCGAAGTGAAAACCGTGCATGCGCACACGGGCGCGGCCGAGCTGGGCCCGTACCGCCACTACATGCAGAAGGAAATCTTCGAACAGCCGCGCGCCATCGGCGACACCCTGGAAGGCGTGACGGGCATCATGCCGGAACTGTTCGGCGACGACGCGTATAAAATCTTCAAGCAGATCGACCGCGTGCTGATCCTCGCCTGCGGCACCAGCTCGTATGCGGGCATGACGGCCAAGTACTGGATCGAGTCGATCGCCAAGGTGCCCGTCAGCGTGGAAGTGGCCAGCGAATACCGCTACCGCGACAGCGTGCCGCATCCGAACACCCTGGTCGTCACCATTTCGCAAAGCGGCGAAACGGCCGACACCCTGGCCGCCCTGAAACATGCGCGCAGCCTCGGCATGCAGCACACCCTGACCATCTGCAACGTGGCCACCAGCGCCATGGTGCGCGAATGCGCCTTGGCCTACATCACGCGCGCCGGCGTGGAAGTGGGCGTGGCGTCGACCAAGGCGTTTACGACGCAGCTGGCCGGCCTGTTCCTGCTGACGCTGTGCCTGGCGCAAGTCAACGGTCACCTGTCCGAAGAGCAGGAAGCGGCGCACCTGAAAGCCATGCGCCACCTGCCCGTCGCCATCGCTTCCGTGCTGGCGCTGGAGCCGCAGATCATCGCCTGGTCCGAGGAATTCGCGCGCAAGGAAAACGCCCTCTTCCTGGGCCGCGGCATGCACTACCCGATCGCCCTGGAAGGCGCCTTGAAACTGAAGGAAATCTCGTACATCCACGCCGAAGCGTATCCGGCCGGCGAACTGAAACACGGGCCGCTGGCCCTGGTGACGAATGAAATGCCCGTCGTCACCATCGCGCCGAACGATGCCCTGATTGAAAAGCTCAAATCGAACATGCAGGAAGTGCGCGCCCGCGGCGGCCAGTTGTACGTCTTTGCCGACGTCGACTCGCGCATCAGCTCCGGCGAAGGCTTGCACGTGATCCGCCTGCCCGAGCACTACGGCGATCTGTCGCCGATCCTGCACGTGGTCGCGCTGCAATTGCTCGCGTATCACACGGCATTGGCGCGGGGCACGGATGTGGACAAGCCAAGGAATCTGGCGAAGTCGGTGACGGTGGAGTAAGCCGGGCGGGGGCCGCCCCGGACCTGTGGACAAACAATAAAGTCTGACAATAAATAATAAAGTCTGACAAAAAATAATAAAGTCTGACAAAGGCCGCCTGGCGTGGCTTTTGGCCCTGGCAGCGGCCTTCAAGCGGTGTGTTTCCTTCCTCATGTCAATCAAAGAATAAGGTCAGCCCAGGCACTGCAGGCGTACTTCTGGCCCTGCCAGTGCCCTAGACCCATCAGGGCATAATTTCAGATTTGTGTAATGGTGTCCCTAAACGTGGTGTATGAGATGTGATTCTCAAGGGGATGGGCCCTGGTCAGTTGATCACGGCAGAGAGCCGTGCAGACTGATTTTCGCTCAAGGATTGCAATCCTTTAAGCTGCATGTATCGCGGCTTCAGCGACGCCACGCAGACCGCGCCGGGTCCGGCCGCGCAAGAAGTCCGTCTAGAGCGGTTCTCCTTCGGAAAGACCCGTGGCCACGCCAAGAATTTCGCGCACGCCGTCGGTATTGGGGAATGAGGCGCAGTGGAACGGAAACACGGTTAAGCCCAATCGTGGGGCTTCCAGCCTCCGGCTGACCACTTTCCAACTGAAGTACACCTCAATCGGGCGTCAAGTACGCGGTATCAAATGTGTCAGAGTTCTGAGTCATAACCGGACGTTTTGCCTATGCCCTACCTGTTCTGCGCCGCTGAAAGCGAGGGATGGTGTAACCATGAGCATGAACGCATAGAACTTTGCCGGAGCTGCACCTCAATCAGTTTCAAAGCAAACCGTTTGAGATGCAGCAGTTGCCTACCTATTTTTTAGGCAACTTCGTCAAGGACACGAGCACGAGCGGTATCCACTTCGAGTCAACGAAACTGCGCGCGAGTTCGATTTCGCCCAACAGGACGAGAACGATCATAAAAAATAAATACACAGCGAGGCCTTTTAAGGCAGTTTCTTGACCACGATTTGATGCGGGCGCAGATGGAGATTGCGGGGGAGACACTTGGTGCGCGCCAGTTGTGGGGCTGGGCGGGTATTTCGGGGGGGGTGTTGCGGACTTTGGACGAACGGTTTTCTTCTTGTTGCGCTTGGGCCCGTCACCGTCACCGTCGCCGCCGCCGCCGCCGCCGCTGTCACCCGATGCGCTAGCGCTTTTCTTTGCCGACGACTTGCCCGTGCTACCTGAGCGGCCCTGGCTGCGGTTTGCTGTATGCGATTTTTTCTTCATGCCACCATGCACACGGGTCGGTGCCAGGCGCAGTTTCCAACGACGCGCTGTTTCACGGATTTGGTCGCGAATCGCATTCATGTGGGCGATTAAACCCGTTGAATCAAAAGGAACCAATGGCGGTTGTATACGCTGTTCGTCGGGCGCGTCACCGATCTGTGAACACGCCTTCCCCAGGTCTGCTACAGCAGCAAGCAGTTCATCAAGCCCGCCGCGAAGGCTAACAGGCGATTGAGTTATAGACATAATTACTACCTTATTTAGAAAAGTGTTAAAAAAAACCAAAATGCACAAAGATTCTTGACTAATAGACGCGGCTCGTCAAGGCGCGAAAAAAAATCGAACAGTAAAACAACAATCCTGGGTGGGATAGGGCATACCCATTCATGAGCACGCCGGGCCCCAGGCAGCATTGCCCAGGGCCAGAAATATTACTTAGGCCGTATGAACTTTGCTGCCAGCCATGGCAAGCCGGTTAAGCTTGCTATGACACTGGCCGAGATCTTGGGAAAGCCCAGCATTGCGAGAACAACGCCAGTCAACAGCACTATGGTGGTTAAGAGGACGAGCGCGACCAGTGCATCCCGGTGTGGGGTGCTTATAGGCGTGGCTTTAGTGGGTATACTTCGTGGAAGGCGAGGAGCAGCCGGGGTATTGCGAACTTTTGGGGTAGGAGAAGCGTAGCGAGATCGTCGGGGCCCGTCGCCATCGCCGTCGCCGTCATCATCGTCTCCTCCAGACTCGCCACCTGCTTCTGGTGACGCACCAGCTGTGTCAGAACCGTCATCAAGCAGAACAGACGCGGCAACAGCGGAGTCGAGGCTTCGCTCAACCATGTTAGACTCGGCCACTGTCATATACCGTTTCATCGCTCTTGCGATCTTGGCAGGCTCGAAGGCGACGACTGCGCCATTGCGCCGGATTATGCGGTAATCGCCATGAGCGGCGGTTTTGGCTTCGTTGATTGGTTGGATAATCATTTAATGCGTCCTTTTTAAGAAGGATGTAGATATTCCCCAAGTTGGGTGGTCGAATTGTAGCGTGGGTTTCAGACTTTTTGGGTACACCCATAGCGATGGCTAACGCCTTGGTTCTTTGTATGGTTGTAGCGTACCAGCGTAAAAACGGGCGGGGCAACGATCGAAACGGGACTGTTGTCGACCATTCTCGCTGGCACTAAGGCTACTGATCGCGCGCGGGCGAGTTCGCTCCACGCGGACAACTTGATAAAAATGACCGGTCCGGCTGTCGTCTCTACGTCCGAGTTTAAAAGCAAACCTTACGGCATCTGCCGCAGTTGGGTGGCGGATTAGAAGGATCGCAACTCCAGTTATTGTTGCAAACCCACATACAACCCAAAAGCGAGCCTTCCTTGTCTTCAAAGTCATACTTGCCATTAAGCTTTGCTGCAAGTTCCTTTAATTCAGTCACTTCTGCCTCATCAAGGACACGCAGCGCCTTTTCCTCTTGAGCTACCAAAGCCTTAGTGACAAGCTCAGCAAAACGGAGATTTTCCTGTTCATGTGTGTTCATATTGAATCCTTTGGAAGTTGTTCAGATGTTGATGCAACTGTAGACTAATAAAAAAATGTATTTTTATAAATTTTAATCTTTCGCTCTGGCGTATAGGGTATGTCATTTTCAGCAGGCGACTGCACCATTTTTCTGGCTCAGAAGGCGACTGCGCACACGGATTCTGACTTACTTTTGTCGGTAGCGGCCTTCACCATCATCGACTATGCTGAATACTCCGGTTGGCGTCGTACGGCCGGAACGACCCGGCCTTCTCGGAGCAACTGCGAGCGATATTTGCTAAAGAGCAAATTCCAGCCGAATTTCTGTTACATTATGAGCCAGTAGAACCCTTTACATGTTAGGCGCTAGGAAACTGGCGCTCCTACTGCGACCCTTTGTCCGAATAAAAACGGAATCCTTCGACTCCGTTCACGTTAGCTGAGCGAGTGTTATTTCAATGCACCCTCAATATCGGCGACGCTAAGGCCCCCAACATAGTATTGCCCCGGCACTCCTGACTGACCACTAGCACCTGCGCCACCCTGCCCACCTGCCGGCCCGGCAGGTCCATCGTTGCCGGCACCTTGGCAGTACGGTCGAGCATCCGCCCCGCCTGGCCCGCCTGGTCCGCCTGGCCCCCCTAAACCACCTGCACCGCCGCCGCCTCCGATACCTGGGGTGAGGTCGACGGCCAATAGCCGCGTAATCACAGCCACGTTGTCGCCTTCAGTTATGAGGGTGAATGTTCCCCCATTCCCGCCCCAGCCGCCTTGTCCGCCGCTTCCCCGGCCCCACCAGCTCCACCTTGAGCCCCATTTCCAGCACCACTCTTGCAGTCAAACATACTTTGACTCGCATTTGTCCCACGCCCCCCCTGACCTCCCGCCCCGCCTGTTCCGCCCACGCCCCTGAGCCACCGTCCTCGCCCCGCAGACCAAGCTTTAACCCACCTACGATGTTCTTGACTACGATAGTCAATGATGGCGCTGTAGCTCCAAGCTCGCCTCGAAGCCCTTCGGGACCGGTTCCACCCATTCCACCACCCACATTTTCGGCGCCACCTTGGTTAGCACCAGCTACCCCTGACCCTGCCGCCGGCGGTATGGATGGAGCGACATCTACCCAGGTGATTGTCCCCGGATTCTCCTGATCCTCAGAAATTATTTCTTCGGCGAATATAAAAATATTTCGATTAGCGCGCGTGACAGCTTCGTCAAAAATCAATCTACTGCCAGGGCGAAATATTAATTGCCTAACCGATATATAAGGACTAGACCAGCTTTTATCGCCATCTACGTTAAATTTCCCAAATAATTTCGGCCGAGCTGCCGATACGGCTTCAATTGTTTTTTGGTTGCTTTCTTCAGGCGAGAGATCAGTATGTTGCATGGTTCGTCCTTTGTAGGTTGAATTAATATTCTGCATATACCCAACTATTGCATGGCTATGCAACAACAAAAATTTAAGGAAAAGTAAAGATATCTATTCTCATCATGCTCCATAAATCGATTATTTTCGGAAAGACATATTTCACTATGCGAAAATAGCCAATGGAATATTGCACCGATTTCACAAGTATTGCGGTTCCGTACAAATGTCCGGCCAGTGACAGGAAACCGCTGGCGTCGTTCTTTTAGAACCCGACTTTCGATCTATTTTTGGCCTCTGACAGAACTTGCCCTAAATTTGCAAACCTGCCTCATGTCAGAGACAGGTAAGAAAAAGTTTCCACAGTCTGCATAGGCGCGGACAGTATACTTAACCGGCTGGTCGGTACCTTGGAACTTCTCCGTTTGCACTGCCGGCTCAGGTGAGTCGGTTATAAAATTACAGTTTCCCATTCCGTCTTTAACTTCAGTCGTCAAGCTTGCATTGACAAAATAGCGCCCATCGCCAGCATAAAAACTTTTGTAAATCTTTTCATCCTGACCTTGAGCCACGCATCGCACACCACCCGCCTTAACTTCTTCATCAAAGTTAATAGTCTGTGCTGACGCGACTGTTAGTATGCCTCCCAGCACCATACCAATACATAGTTTTGCTATTGCAGATTTGTTAAAGACGTCGTTATCGATTCTCATACCCATTCTCCTAAATACCGACGGCCGGCCGGCTAGCAGGCACCACTATGCTACGAAAAACAGAGACAATATATATTTAATAAGCTTAGGTTGCGCTAGCGCAAAAGGTGTGCCATAAATATGCAGTCCCAATAGCTAGAATGTTCCCAGGCCCGGTCAGCTTCTGCGCGCTCCCACTGCCATTGGATCAAGGGCGGTGTCGGCTGGCGGTCCAGCGCCGGGCATTTCTCTGTGGTCAGGCCGATCACGGCCGGCGTCTTTCCTTCGCTGAGGTAGCGGAAAAAGGCATTGCGCGGCTCTCTCCTAGCCAGCGTTGCGGCAGCCGTAGCAATGCGCGGATCGGTCTGGCCCATCATGCGCATAAGCATTACCGATACCCCGACCAAGTGCATGGGGAAGCCCGCGTCATTGACATGCGCATCAATGTCGACAATGGCCTGGCCGTAGCCTGAGAACGTGCCGAGGTATCCACGCAGGCGACCGTCAGGTAGGTCCTGCATGCCGTATTTCTGCTGGAGGTAGGACACGGTGGCGGACAGCTGGGCGGCGTCACCTGGTCGCATAGTGCAGCCTTTGTCCTTCTCGTCATTGGTACAAAAGCGCGGCAGGGCGCGTACCAGGCATTTGTTGAACAGTTCGACAGAACACGCGACGTGTTCGTGCATCCAAGTAAGCCATTTGCGGGCCGCTGCGACGTCACCAGTCTTGACGAAATATAACTGCAAGCCGAGCGCCATGTCTGGAGAGAAAAAGGCGTCGCCGCGATCGTTACGGCCGAGTATGCGGATGCGCGGTGAACGCGCCCATTCGCCGGTAGCCGGATTCTGTGCCTCGGCCACGCCTTGGCATCCTCGTGGGTCGCCAGCGGCGCAAAGAAGGCCATTGAACAATGTCATATCGCCGTCGTCACATGGTTGGGCCGGGTCTCCGGTTTGTTTGGTAGGAAAGGCGTTGCGTCCTGGTTCTGCTGGACACATCAATGCCTCTTTTTCCCAAAATAGAAGGCGATCATTTAACGGACTCGCTCCAGCTGGGCATATCGCGCAGGCAAGGAAAAAACCAAGAAAGAGATTCTTATTAGAAAATTTCATTGGAGGCCCCTGATCTTGCCCCCATATAACCAGACACAGCCAATCGTTTAGTTAGCGCCGCTTTCCTGAGCCCGGCGCGCCAGCTCCCTCCTGAACATGCGAGGCGATTTCCATTTCAGCGACGAATGCGGATGGACCTCGTTGAAGTGCATAAAGGCGTCTGGCAGTTGAGCCAGAACGATTTCTGCGCTGCTGCGGTCCATCAAGTTCACGTAGTCCCGTTTAAACGTGTTCACGAAGCTCTCGGCCATGCCGTTCGACTGCGGGCTGCATACCGGTGTATGCACCGGTTCAATCCCAAGTGCGCGCACCAGCGCGTGCGTTTCATGGGCTCGATAGGCGCCGCCGTTGTCGCTCAAGAATTCCAGCCTGGTCGAGCCGACGCTGGCCTGGCCGAATCTTGTCTCGACCGCTTCCACCAGCATGTCGCGCACGGGCTCGCCAGGCAGGCCACGTTCGGCCCACGCACGCCAGGCAATGATTTCTCGGTCACAGCAATCCTTCATGAACACACCGGTCACCACTTCGCCGTTGTCGCAGGCGATCTCGAAGCCGTCCGAGCACCAGCGCTGATTGGGTTCGTCCACCGCCACCGCGCCATTGTGCACGCGGCTGCTCACTGGGCGTTTCGGCGCCTTGGGTAGCAGCAGACTGTTCGCCTTCATCACGCGATAAAACCGCTTGTGATTGATTGCTGGCAAGCCCATCAAGGCGCGCGTGCGGTTGACCAGAGCGCCAGCCCGGCGGTAGCCATAGGTCGGCAGCGCTGTAATCTCGGCGCGCACGGCGTCGACCAGGATGGCGTCGGTAGGTTGGTGGAACGTCTGAGTGGTACGCCCGTCGATCCAGTCCGCGGGACGAACCAGCAGCTGGGCTACGTGTGAGCGCGCTACGCCAAGGGCAGAGCAGACCGGCTTCACTGGTCGTCCTTGCCCGACAAGGGCGAGCGCGCAATCCACTTTTTTTCGCGAGCGAACTCGACGGCCTCCTTCAGGATTTCCGCCTCCATCGTCTTCTTGCCGAGCATGCGCTGCAACTGGGCTATCTGCGCGCGTGCAGCGGCCAGTTCGCTCGCCGGTACCACCGATTCGCCAGCAGTGACCGCCGTTAGCGCGCCTTCCCGTTCGAGCTTACGCCAGTTGAACAACTGGCTTGCACCGACGCCGTGCTTGCGAGCGACCAGCGACACGTTCATGCCTGGCTCGTAAGTCTCGCGCACCAGCGCCGCTTTTTCCTCGGCAGACCAGCGCCTGCGGCGCTCCTGGCTCACCGTCACAACCTCGATTGTTTGCTTGTTCCTAGTCATATGCACAGTCCTATTCCTATCCGTAAGAATAACGCATAGGCTGTGTCTGGTGAATCAAGGGGCTATTTCACCCCAAACTGGAAAAAGTACGAACGCAGTCCGATACGTAATTACACGCCTTTAGCGCTCAGAAATCAACAAAGATATTTATATGATAACGGTAGGAAAACTATATGTTGTTTTAGCTGTGATGTACGAAAACGATCAGTTGCGGACAGTGTGATTTTAGGATGTACATAAAATAGCATTTCAATGTTTCGGACATGACTTATAATAAGTACATCCATTTCGTACGTTTTGGCTGCCTAACATGTCTCGCACCTTCATCTACGCTCGCGTCAGCACCGCCGATCAGAACACAGACAACCAAATTCTTGAAATCGAGGCGGCCGGCTTCGCGGTCGACAAACGCCGTATCGTGTGCGAAAGCATCAGTGGCAGCGTCGCGGCCACTGAACGGCCGCAGTTTGCTAGGTTGCTCGACCGTCTGGAACCCGACGATGTACTCATCGTAACCAAGCTGGACCGACTTGGCCGCAATGCCATGGATGTGCGTGCCACAGTAGAGCAGCTGGCGGCCGATGCTATTCGTGTGCACTGCCTGGCGCTCGGCGGGGTCGATCTGACTAGCGCTGCCGGAAAGATGAGCATGAGCGTGTTGAATGCGGTAGCTGAGTTTGAGCGCGATTTGCTGATCGAGCGAACCCAAGCGGGTATTGCACGCGCACGGGCGGAAGGCAAGACGCTGGGTCGCCCGCCAGCGCTGACCAAGGTACAGCAGGCCGAAGCAATGCAACGCCTCGCGACAGGTGAGTCCGTTGCCAAGGTGGCGCGTGACTATGGCACCACTCGCCAGTCCATCATGCGGGTTCGGGAGAGGCTCAGCCAATCCAGTTCAGCCGACTCCTGACAAGGGCACAGTCGCCTTGCGAAAACGAAAATACGATCCAGAAGAGCGACGAGCTGTCCGGGTGCAGTTAAGGCCAGGTCAAGCGCATTTCGGCCATGCACCAAGGCAAATCATAATGCTCTGTTTGCCGCCATACAGGGAAAAGATGCCAGTCAGCTTTCTTTCCAACGCGCAGCGCGAGAACTATGGCCGCTACGCCGGTTCTCCATCACCCCATGACCTCGCCGGGTACTTTCATCTGGACGACACCGACCATGCGCTAATCGCTGAGAAGCGCGGCGCACACAATCGGCTTGTCTTCGCCATCCAGCTGGGCACAGTGCGCTACCTGGGCGCGTTTTTGGAAGATCCTCTGGCCGTGCCCCAGCCCGTGTTGCGGACGCTGGCCATGCAGCTGCGCATCGAGGTGCTGGACAAAGCAAGCGCCTACAGCACCGGCCGACAACGCTAGCAGCACGCGATAGAAATTCGCGCGCGCTATGGCTACGTCGAATTCACGGAACCCTTGATCGCCTTTCGCCTTACCCGGTGGCTGTACGCGCTTTGCTGGACCGGCACCGACCGGCCGAGCGTGCTGTTCGAGCGCGCCACGACGTGGTTCGTGACGCACTAGGTACTGCTGCCAGGCTGCACGACGCTCGAACGGTACGTTGCGCGCCTGCGCAGCCGCGTCGAAGAGCGCTTGTGGCGCTCGCTGGGGAGTGGGGATCAGCCTGAACCAGCAAACGCGCCTGGAGGGCCTTCTGGTCTCATCTGGCCCGAGTTCGGCCGCATCGACAAGACGCTGCACACGCTGACCTACATCGATGACGAAGCCAACCTCCGTGCTATTTTTGCGTTGAGGGCCAACCGCCTAATTGTTTATCGTGCTGTCGGCAAAACTGCCTGGGCTCGCACGACCGGAGCTAAAATTCGGTTGATCGACTCTGTCGAGCAGGGACTCCTTCCTATGCGGTCAGATTGGGATAAAGAAGTAGATCCCTTATCACATGAGGTGAGGAATGACATTCTTCAATGGGCTTGGTCACATACAGAACTTAAAACGGATTTGAGATCGTGTTTTCGGCTCGACGACGGGGTCGACGTCGAAACGGTTAAGGGAATCTTTTTTGAAATCGTACGGTTGTGGATGGGCGGAATCCGGTTCCGAGAGATCGCAGTCCAAGTAGGACTGACGGTTGACGATGTGCTTGCAATTCACATGCGGGGCATTACCTTTTCCCTTCAAACGCTGGTCGAACAGGGACTAAGCCTGTTAGCTAAGCGTCTTGAATCTGACGGCATCGAGATGGCTGAGGGCTTCGTGAGTTTTCCCGAACACTTGCGTTTTGGCGCACCGAACGCTGCAGCCCGAGTGCTTGCGTCAAAGGGCGTGCGACACCGGACAGCTTGTGTCCAACTTGGGACTGCGTTGGTTAATAATAATGTTGCTGGCTCCTCGGACGTCGTTTTAAGAAGCGCTGCAAATTCGCTTGACAGCTACCCAGACCAATGGCGAACTGCGTTAGGCCATCTCGTCTATAAACACACTGTGAAAGATCTTTCAAACCGCTAGCAGAAAACTGTTCGTTTTCATCGCACGATAGAAGCGCTTGTGGTTGATCGCTGGCAGGCCCATCAAGGCACGCATGCGATTCGCCAACGCGCCTGCCCGACGGTCGCCATAGGTCGGCAGCGTAATTATCTCGGCATGCACGGTATCGACCAGGATCGCGTCGGCAGGTTGGTGGAAAGCCTGAATAGCGCTGCCATCAGCTCAGGCGGTTGGGCGAATTAGCCGCCGGGCTATGTACGAGGGCGCCACGCGAAGGGCAGAACAGATTTGCTTCACTAGTCGTACTTGTCCAACAAGGGCGAGCCCGCAATCCACATTTTTTCGCGAGCAAACCCTCGTAGGTTGGCATTTTTGTTTCTGCGAATGAAAGTCCATGTGTAGGTTCATTTCCGGACCGCGTACTCGGTGACTCAGTTTCCCCACTACCGCTCCAACTCAAACTGGACAGTGTAGGCGGCAGGAATCTTCTCACCAACTTTATACAATTCGTCAGCGCGAATTGCGCGCAAACTGGAGGGCTCACCTTTGCCGTCAAAGAAAACCATGTAAAAAAAATAGTCATCACAATGGTCAGAGGATATCGAGACATTGTATTCGTTCTCTGAAAGGAAAAAGCGGTAACCGCGTCCACCAGAAAGTTTTCCCACGGACTTGACCTCGACAAATCGCTTCTGCTTGGGTGAAGAATACGAAAGGAAATCATATCCATATCCAGGCCGGTCGCGGCGGTCCTCGATCTTGGAAGTCAAGTGGCCGATGCCTGCACCTTCCAATCTCGCCTTTTCCCAATCGAGTGCAAATATCTCGGCGGCTTTTCCGATGAGATCCCTTTGAGCCTGCAAGTCTTCAAAATTCACCTTGCCGTGAGCCTTCTTCCTTGGCTTTTTTATCGCGTTAGTAGCCTGTGACTGGACGTGGACATAAGCGTGGTACAGGAAGGCCATAAATTTAGGGTTGCTCCAGGCCTTAGTAATGAGATTAGACTCTTTCACTTGCAATAACATGTGCTGATATTCGCTAACAGGCAGGCCTTGGGCAAAACCGAAATGCTCGGCGAGCATCTTGAGGTGTTCTGCACTACATACATTTAGAAAACGATTAGGGAAGTAAAGACTTAGAATCTTTGCCTTGAACATTTGTGAGAATATGTTGGCATCGATCGATACAAAATCCAGAGTTTTAGCTTTGCCGAGGCGGATCAAGTTCAACAACGTCGTTTTTATCAAATTAAACGCTTCGTCACGATCATTGCCAAATTTCCTTGTGAACCGATATGTCTTTTTCGGGTCATGTTTTGTTTTGCCAAAGTAAATTCCAAATTTCTCAGAAGTTGCTCCCTGAATGTTCGCCCAAGGGCGCGTCTTCGCTTCGACAAAAGTACAAAAGGTCGGACTCTGGAGGCCAATGACGTACTCATCTAAGGAAATATGAGCGAGATTTTTCAGTGGAAATGCTAGCAGAAATTCCCCCCGTACATGAGCAGCATTGTCCTCATGCTCAGTATCGTAGATTTTGTCAAATGCTTTCAACGCTGCGCTGTTCAACTTCGATCCAGTAGCCATTTCTTGTCTTCATGAGGAATAAGAGACACAGTCTGCGATCAAATTTACTCATCGTCAACTTAATATTAAATGCATCCAAAAATCATCAATGGTCGACTTGCCTACGGCGAAGGCGTATCTAAAGAGCCGCGCAATACAACTAGTCGCCCATGCTGGCCTCGCAGGCCAGATGATTGCAATTCTTCGGCAAAAACTAGACTCGATGGTGAGCGACAAGGAAACGGTTGACCTCGCACAGCGCCTGCAAGGGTGACGCAATCTACAAATTGGACTGCGCGTCATTCATCTTGCAGGCCTTCATGACTACGCAGACTGAGATGCAATGGTGGCGCTTCTAGGTAAAGAACGCGACGCGACTCTTGATCACTGTCGTCACTACCATGACGGGCCAACACCAAAAGATGCAAGATTCACTGACTTCGTTCCATTCTTGCCCTAAATACTGACCAAAATTATCCGCAGGACTATAATGCTTTCTGGGCATATTTTAACAAACCAAGCAGATTGAATTGCAGCAAGATGCTATTCTCCGTACACTAGTTGGATCCGAAAAAGTATCCACAGTTGCTGTTCCGATCCCTGAATTTTCAACGCTATCAAGAACGCATCATGTCCCTTCCACAAGATTTCCTTGCTGCGCTCGCGTATCCCTCAACTGAAGAGATTATTGCGTACATCCATGCTTGTAATGATACTGGTATATCTAGATCTTTTCTAGAGATACGAAATGAATTGAAGCCGATTGAGCTGTTTTGTTACTTCTGGGGTAGATTTGGCCCCCCAAATGGAATTCAGAATTTTCTTCGAAACGACCATTCCGATAATCTTGTGCACTGGGATTGGACATTCAAATACGGCGAAGTTCTGATCGGATTCTGGGGCACAAATTTTCGAACTGATGTCTTTGTTATTGGCGAGCTATCTTTTGGGGATTCGGAGAAGTTTGATCTAATTAAACTTATTAAAACTGATTTACAGAATTACGGCCCGGCGATGGCGCGGATTCGTGGCAAGCTTGAACGCTGGACAGAGTTCGTCAATCCTTACTGGAGATTGACTCACGCCATTAATAGTCTACACAAGGAACTGTCCACTCTGGATTTGAATTCGCCATTTTCGGAGGATTTCAATACGCCTTCCACGGCAATAGCTCAGGCGGAGTCATGGAATTCGGTAAGCGAATTCCATAGCCGAGCATTTGGCCTCTGCTTTGGTATTCGATCGATGTTGCCTGTATGGGCAGAGGCCTTCATTAATTTACTTATTTTTGTGCAAGCTCGCTCCGACATTAAATCGGATGCTCGTCTGCTTGAAAGTATTTTCCGCCAGCAGATCGATGTAAGAGTTCGAGCTCTGCATATCAACTGCGTCGGATTTGAAAAGGCGGTCGATTATAGCGCTCAGCCTTGTAAAAATTTTCACCGCCTAATCAACGAGCGAAATGACCTTTTGCATGGCAACGTTGTACCGGAAAAGCAGAAATTTAATGAGGTTTTCTTCTTGGGTAAGATTCCAGTCTTCAAAGAATATCGTTCTCTTTGGGAGCGAACAATTGCAGTTAGCATAAAATCAGTCGGTCTTAACCAGCTTCATACTGAGACTAAAACAGTTGAGGAGTTTGTTGAATATGTACTGAATTGCCTGAAACCAAAAGTCCGCGATGCAATGAATTTTGTCATAAAGAAACGGGATATTGCAAAAAATGATGACGATGGCCGCTTTGGCGTGCTATTCCCTGATCATCTTATCGATTCACGTCCGTACTTTCGAAAGGAAGATGATGCGACAAAATGAGTTAGTGCGCTCGATGGACTGTACTTCCCATAGAAGCAGTATTTTCGAATGTTAACTGGTAAAGCGATATGCCTCAGCTCAGTCCCGACGATTGGAAAACGCTGATGTCAGCATCAGCATTAATAGTTTCGTTATGTTCACTCTGGATCTCTCGCAGAAACTGGCTTCAATCTAACCGCCCCATAATTTCAGCTACAGTTGAAACATATGCTGGCGGCAATGAATCAATTGCCTACAACCTAGTGGTTACAAACACCGGAAACCGGCCAGCCGTGAGCGTGCGCCTTTTCGTTTCAACTGACGGTGCTGAAAAGTGCATGGCTCCGTGGGTTGAGAAATTCAAAGGCTCAAGTACCACTTACGCGCATGTTCTACGCTGCTTTTCAGAAAAGGGGGAGATTCCACTTCTCGCTAATGGGAAAAGCATGACAAATTCCTTCGGTTACACCCGTGGGGATGAAGAAACTTTTTGGCATTATGGTTCAACCTTGCGTATTACTATAAGATACTGGGACCTTGATGGGCGGAAATACATCGTGCACCAACCCATTCGTATCAAGGACTCCGAGGCATTTGCTGGTGGCATGTGGAAAACTAGAGAGGATGAGTCATAAATAATGGCCGAATTTCGTTAACATCATAGCACTTTCTCTGGCCGTTTAACCTCTACTTTTAGCACGCTCTAAAAATGGGGGATTACCCTTAATCTTCTAATCGAAGTTAAAAACTTGCTCTATGGCAATACTCCCCATACCCAAGCCTTTGAAATTGAATGTGCCTTCTGCCATTTTTACGCTGTTAGATTCTGGAAGAAACACACGCATTTTTACCAATTTATTTTCCCCGTCTGCTAACGCGAAGTCTTCAACTCGTGATTCGTAAAAATCGACGCTGCCTTTTCCCGCAGTTCCGGAAATCGATCCATCAATTTTTAACGGAGCGCCAGAACTATTCTTTATGTTTATCGAAAACGTAAGAATATCGCCCCGTCGAACTACTTCTTTAACCGCAATCGCTATCCGGGAATCATTTAAAGCACCTTCTAACTTGCCATGAGCGTATTTTTCGTTAGTGGAAATTTTGAATCCGGCTAACTGTTTGCTTGGTTCAAGTATCTCATACTGATTTTTCACGTAACCAAATATTGATAGCTTAAGTTCGCCCCCAAAGAAATTACCCAATAGAAATGGCCCCGCTACAAATATTAATAAAATTGGTAATGCGATAAAGTGCTGCCACGCTGCAATAGCCTTCTCTTTCGTTTCGACAACCTTACCCTCGGTAGCCTTTGATTCGACACTCTCGATGTCCTCTGGCACAAATTGATTACCCCGTACGAGAATGAGCACTGTGACTATTTCCCTCTTGGCTAACTTGGGTAAAGAGATTTTTTGTCCCTGAAGCGTTACGGTGCTTTTTGACGTCGCTACAAGGTCAAAGGAGCAGGAGGGTCTCATCGTCAGTACGACATCTTCTTCCGCCAGGAGTCCAGCATTGCAAATTGACAATGAGACAACTTGCCCGTTGTTCGTAGGGGAAATCATGTGGAACTTGGGTGCGATGACATATAGCCAGCGGGATTTTATAATCCACGTCCCCCCGGCGATAATGATCACTCCGAGAACTGATGTGAGAATCGTTGTTAGCAAGTTAGGACTCCGATTTGATCGTAAGTTGGTCTGAAGTATGACCGGTAGCAACTGATATAGCTATCATAGCAAGAATTTCTTTTGGGCCGCACTAGGAATGAGGTATGCCCGAAGATCGCTGCCCGTCGGCATTGATCCATGCTGAAACGATGGTGGGCCACATTCTAAGGTCATCGGCGTGACCGAGAAGCTTGCTGAACTGGAATCCATTCTTGGCCTCGTCCGTGACGAGCCAAGCCAAGTCCAATGCCGGCAGCTCAGGGTCAGTTTGCTGTACAGCTAATCTTAGGATGTCAACTAAAGTTGGGAGTTACACCATATTAGCTGTGCAGCTAATATGGTGCATAGCAGAGCAAGCTTCGACGCCTTTGTGTCAAACTTTATTATTGCAAGAATCTAGGCACTAGCGTGAAAGTCGTCCTTTGTGTCAAACTTTATTTCGCTCGTCGGTACGAAGCTAAAAGGATAAGTCATTGATTTTTAAAGGACCATTGTGTCAGACTTTATTATTCGTCGACACTAGAGCTAATAAAGTTGGTCGGGAGCTCGGTGCCGCGCCCTGTCCGTCAGCCGTTCCGCCTATTACGAGGCGCGGCGTCGTTCTGCCAAACTGATTCTGTGTAAAAAAAGCGTTCACCTGAAGGCCGCATTTGCGGCCAGCCATCAAAGCTATGGAAGCCGTCCTTTGGTCACGGCGATGGCCAACCAGGGAATCAAGATCGGACGCCACAAGGTTTGCAGTTTGATGCGCAAAGCGGCCTTAAGCCCGTCTGGAGGTGCAAATTCATCCATACCACCGACAGCGAGCACGACCTACCAATCGCCCCCAATGTGCTCAATCGGCAGTTCGATCCGCCGGCGCCGAATATGACGTATGTGACCGACATCACGTACATCCGCACAGGCGCCGGCTGGGTGTATCTGGCCATCGTGCTCGACCTGTTCGCGCACAAGGTCGTGGCGTGGCCCATGGCGCCGAGTATGCCTGCCGAACTGGTCTGCAACGCCTTACATGGCCATCCGCGCCAGCCGTGCCTGGGCCTAGTCGTCCATTCCGACCGCAGCAGCCAGTACGCCAGTGCGCTGTATCAGGAACTGCTGGACGAGCACGGCTTTGTTTGCAGTATGAGCCGTAAAGGCAATTGCTGTGACACTCAGTCTATTATGGTAGGGAGCGCCATCGCCGAACGCTTCTTCTTGAACCTCAAGACGGCGCGCGTCTGGTAGCGCCAATATGTCAACCATGCCGAGGCCAAGGCCGACATCACCGATTACATCGTCGGCTTATACAACTGCAAGCGATTGAATTCAGTACTGGACAATCTGCCGCTCGCCGCCTACGAGCGGAAAATGGCACAAAACGCCCCTATTGTTGTGTCCGAAACTACTTGACTACTGCACTCGCGATAATCTTGTAGGCGTTTGGTTTTGCAGTCGATCCTGTGAGTTAAGTAGTTGGCGCGATCTAACCATCTTAAGTTATGAAAAATTCAAGCCCTGGGTTAGTTGGAATACCCGCACCACACCGGCACGGCACTTTCGACCAAGAGCCGTTCGCCGACTATATGCGCCGCTGGCCTGTGCACTTCGCGCACGTACCAGAGGCCGTCATAGAGACGTGGATATACCGGCATTGGAATGACTTTCAGGCATGGCTTCCTATGGAGCCCCTGTCTTGGGAATATGCGGTTGTATCTATGTCCAACGAGGAAATCTTGAGTATCGGACACGTCAGCGACTGGCCTAAGACATTGAGGGGCTGGGGCGACGATCTATTCGATGGCAAGCACCGCCTGAACACCTGGCTTGGTCGGTATATGCTGGCTTCAGGAACCATGCCCGCTCCGATAATAGTTGCAGTGAATGCGGGCTCGCATGTGCATCCTCGAGAGCACGAGAAGATGCGCGCCCCCTACCAACTCATCGAAGGGCACTTACGGCTCGCGTACCTCCAAGCAATGATCCGCAGGAAGCATGAAAGCTTGCAACTGTCGCATACCGTAGTTATCGCAACATTTCCGGCCATGCAAGTACGGTAAGCCCAGCGTAAGATGCACGCGCCTTTCCTTCTCATCAACTGGCAAGGCGTGGTAGCGAGCCAGTCCATCCTAAGTTGAAATCGTATATGCCGACATCACTTGCCTATCTTTTAGATAAATTAAACGATCGTTTTTCATATTTTCCAATTCAGAGTGTGTCCCGATCACTACAGGCTTTGGTTGAAAACACAGACGAAGATTTATTAAATCGGATGGGCTCATATGGGGCATCCAGAAAGTATTGGGACGTTCCCAATGAGATTATTCACGAAGAAATCGGGCTGCTCATCGGCGCGAACTTCGTGTTGGGCCAGGCAATGATTACACAAACCGTATCAATTCTTAACAAGATTCGAGAACTGGCTCCACAAACTTGCGAGTTGCCAAACGGTAAAGGACAAATTCTTTCTTTTCAAGCATCGAAACATATGGGAAGTGGGCTTAGCCATCCGTGCATAGTTGATCTTGGGGCAAACTACTTTAAGCATCACAGTGAATGGCCTGAGCAGTGGACACAATCCGGCGGGAGCGGGCTACAAGGTAAAACAATTCAAGGATGTGTAGCAATAGGCATGTCGCCTCGGGAAGTGACCGATAATATGTTTGCTGCCTTGCAAGCTCTCAGCGCAGACGGTAAGAATGTTAAAGCAATTCAAGGGAGTATCGAATTTTGGAGAAACGGCTTAGCAAAACACCTTTACGCAAAACTTGAGATAGCCGACCCATCTACACTTTGAAATTGAATCTGCTCCTACGTGTATACCTGGAAAATAACGAAAGGTTTTACAGCGGTCATTCGAATGGTCTCGCGAAGTATGTTAACGCCCAAAGGGCGAGCAGATATACGCTAATTACTGATTGGATTCCAGAAATACTTCTTACCCAGCCGGTAGCGCGTAAAGCAGATTCGGTGGGTTGAATCCTCGATATCCAATTCCCGAAGCTGAGATCTTTCCAGCCTATACTAGCGGCCGAGAGTAGGCTAAAGTAGAAGGCGGTTAGAATGGCACAGATTCCAGTCTTGTGAAGTCGGGCAGGAGTGTTGTTACCAACGCCTTGTTCCAGGCGTTCTTTTGGCCAGACAATCCAAATCCCGGCACCGTTGGTCCTCGACAAGGCGAACAGGTACGGAAAAGCGAACGCTATCATTAAGTACGAAAGAATCTTAAGCGCCCGACCCGGTGAGGCGCCAAATTCCGTCGTCAAATCAAACGCTACAAAGTAGAACCACCTTTCCAGCCTCGACGCGTGTCGCGCCTCCATACGCTTAAGCGCCGCAGTGAGCGCGCGCTCCTGATCGCGCTTACCAGTTTTCTTAAATTCTTCACGCAACAGTACAAACTGTGACGTTGTGCTTAACGAAGGATCGAGCCGGATCTCAGCCATGTTACGAACCCGAGAAAAGGCTTCTTTATCGGGGAGGTTATCCGCGTGGCCAGCGAGCTTTATGTCATAGAGGGCAAAGCGGGTCCTGGCAACATTGGCTTTATCCATATTCGCCCCGGCGATGATAGCGTAGGACAAGTCGGCGTCAGTTAAGTCAGCACCGCTGAAGTTGGCGTCAACCAGCGCGGCATTCGACATAGATGTACCGCGCGCGACCACGCCAGACAGATCTGCGCCCACCAGCTGTGCACCACCCAGGTCCGCGCCACTTAGATTTGCTCCTCGCAAACTCGCACCGTTGAGCCGAGCGTACTTCAGTTGTGCATTTACAAGATTCGCATTACAGAGATTCGCCTTTTTTGTATCGTCTCGATTATTAATTTCGATCTGCAAGGCGTTTTCTTCAAGCTTTGTGTAAATTTCCAGCCACTGTGTATGTTCATCAAGCAATTTCGCGAGTTCTTCAGGACTCGGATGGCTTCCATCACGGTATTTTCCTATACAAACATTCGCCCCCCATGCTTGCGAACATGGGGAGCACAACAAGAGCGCTATTATTGTTACCACTGCCGCCGAATTCCTCCACATATTTTCTCCTCACTATATTTCGAGTTTAAAGCCGCCTCTGTCTTCAGCCAGTCTGACAGCCGGAAGACGGAATGGCACCAGCCGATTGGCGCTCCGCATAGGTGGGTTCAGTAGTTTCCGAGCGGAGATAGCGTCGTCTGGGCTTATTGGGATGAATCCAGGGTTTTAGCTTCCCTTCCTTGCGCCATGACGATAGCCGGCTGGCGCGCCAGTGCGATGAAGGCGCGCACGTAGTCGATGGCGGTGTCCGTCTCGCGTGCGCCCAGGAAGATCTGCTTGGCGATGCCGCGCGCGCCCAGGCGCACGGGCACCACGTCCATCTTGGCCGCGTATTCCTCGACCAGCCAGCGCGGCAGGGCGGCCACGCCGCGGCCGCTGGCCACCATCTGCAGCATGATGTCGGTCGTTTCGATGGCTTTGTGGCGCTTGGGCGTGACACCGGCCGGCAAGAGGAATTGATTGTAAATATCCAGGCGCTCGATGTCGACGGGGTAGCTGATGAGCACTTCCTGCGTCAGTTGCCGGGGCTGCACATACGCCGCTGAAGCGAGTGCATGGCTCTTGGCCACGACGAGCACCTGCTCGTAGTCGAACACGGGTTCGAAGGCCAGCCCCGGCTTGTACAGCGGGTCGGGCGTGACCAGCAGGTCGATCTCGTAGCCGAATAGCGCGCCGATGCCGCCGAACTGGAACTTCTGCTTGACGTCCACATCCACGTCGGGCCAGGCGGTCAGATACGGCGACACCACTTTGAGCAGCCATTGGTAGCAAGGGTGGCATTCCATGCCGATGCGCAGCGCGCCGCGCTCGCCCTGCGCGAACTGGCCCAGGCGCTCTTCGGCCAGGTCCAGTTGCGGCAGTACCCGGTTCGCCACCGCCAGCAGATACTGGCCGGCCTGCGTCAGGCGCAAATTTCTCCCTTCGCGCAGCCAGACGTCGGTGCCCAGTTGCTGTTCCAGCTTCTTCATGCTGTGGCTCAGGGCCGACTGGGTCAGGTGCAGCACGCCTGCGGCGGCCGTCAACGAGCCTTGTTTTTCGACCTGCTGGACGATGCTGAGGTGGATGCGTTCAAGCATTGGAATGAGCCATATTCATGGATGTATGAAATATGACCATTATACTTCATCGATTTCCCCCGCTATCATCCACTTCTCTGTTGCCGGCGTTCTTCGCCTTCGCGCATCCATCCCTATGAAAGCAACCATGACACGTCCATTGCGTATAGTCGCCGTTTCCGGCGGGCTGCAACGCCCTTCCAAGGCGGCAGCCCTGGCCGAGCACCTGATGGACCTGATCGCCGACGAAGTGCTGTGCGAACAACGGCTGGTCGAACTGGGTCAGCTGGCACCGCAGCTGGCCGGCGCCGTCTGGCGCTCGCAGCTGCCCGAGACGGTGGAGCGGGAACTTGCGGCGGTCGAGCAAGCGGACATCGTGGTGGTGGCAACCCCGGTCTATCGCGGCGCCTACACGGGACTGTTCAAGCACTTCTTCGACTTCATTCATCAGGATGCCTTGATCGACAAGCCCGTTTTGCTGGCGGCCACCGGCGGCAGCGAGCGCCATGCCCTGATGATCGACCACCAGTTGCGGCCGCTGTTCAGTTTTTTCCAGGCACGCACCTTGCCGCTGGGCGTCTATGCGACCGACAAGGATTTCCTCGACTACCGTCTGCAGGACGAGGCGCTGCTCCAGCGGGCCGCACTGGCGGTGCAACGGGCCTTGCCCTTGATCGCATTGACGCGCCATGCGAGCTCGGCCACGGCTGACGAGCTGGCCGTAGCCTGAGACGCATCACCGCGGGCACCAAGCAATTAACACATTCACCTTTTCGCAGAATTCAGGACAGCAGAACACCATGAGCAACGACTTTGTATTCAGCATCAAGAGCATTGTTTTCGATGAAAACTATCACCCATCGGACACTACGCGCCTGACGACCAACTTTGCCAATCTGGCCAGGGGAAAGAGCCGCCAGGAGAACTTGCGCAACACCCTGAAAATGATCGACAGCCGCTTCAACAGCCTGGCGCATTGGGACAATCCGAACGCGGACCGCTACTCTGTCGAACTCGAAATCATTTCCGTCGAGTTGAATATCGATGTCAAAGGCGGCAATATCCCGCTGATCGAGATATTGAAGCCGAATATCCTGGATAAAAAAACCGGCCAACGCATCGATGGCATTGCGGGGAATAATTTCTCCTCTTACGTGCGCGATTACGACTTCAGCGTGCTGCTGCCAGAGCACAACAACAATCAATCCGCATTCAGCGCACCCGATGATTTCGGCGATTTTCATGGCAAGCTGTTCAAGCACTTTGTCAGATCCGATGCTTATCAAGAGCGCTTCAGCAAGCCGCCGGTCATCTGCCTCAGCGCTTCGAGCAGCAAGACCTATCAACGCACGGAAAACCAGCACCCCATCCTGGGCGTCGAGTATCAGCAAAATGAGTTCTCCTCGACGGATGCCTATTTCGAGAAAATGGGCATGCAGGTGCGCTATTTCATGCCGCCAAACAGTGCCGCGCCGCTGGCGTTTTATTTTATCGGCGACCTGCTGGCCGACTACAGCAATCTGGAGCTGATCGCCACCATCAGCACGATGGAAACCTTTCAAAAGATTTACCGGCCCGAAATTTACAACGCCAATGCCGCGGCGGGGAAATGCTATCAGCCCAGCCTGAAGAATCAGGATTATTCGTTGACGCAAATTGTCTATGACCGGGAAGAGCGCAGCCAGCTGGCTGTCAAGCAGGGCAAATATACGGAAGAGCACTTCATCAAGCCATACAAGCATGTTCTTGAACAATGGGCTGCCGCCACGCTCGCTGATTAATCCAACTACACGAAATCACCATCATGAAAAAATTATTGCCTACATCAACCGCCGGCAGCTTGCCCAAACCTTCCTGGCTGGCGCAGCCTGAAAAACTCTGGTCGCCCTGGAAATTACAGGACGAGGAGTTAATCGAGGGCAAACAGGATGCGCTGCGTTTGTCGCTGCAGGAACAGCAGCAGGCAGGCATCGATATCGTCAGCGATGGCGAGCAGACCCGCCAGCATTTCGTCACCACGTTTATCGAGCATCTGAGCGGCGTCGATTTTGACAAACGCGAGACCGTCCGAATCCGTGACCGCTACGATGCGAGCGTGCCGACCGTCGTGGGCGCCGTGAGCCGCACCAAGCCGGTGTTTGTGGACGACGCCAGGTTTTTACGTCAGCAAACCAGCCAGCCGATCAAATGGGCGCTGCCAGGTCCGATGACGATGATCGATACGCTGTATGACAGCCACTATAAAAGCCGCGAAAAACTGGCCTGGGAATTCGCCAAGATCCTCAATCAGGAAGCGCGGGAACTGGAGGCGGCCGGCGTCGACATCATCCAGTTTGACGAACCCGCCTTCAATGTGTTCTTCGATGAAGTGAACGATTGGGGCATCGCCACCCTGGAGCGGGCGATCGAAGGACTCAAATGCGAAACGGCCGTGCATATTTGCTATGGCTACGGCATCAAGGCCAATACGGACTGGAAAAATACGCTGGGCTCCGAATGGCGTCAATATGAGGAATCGTTCCCCAAGCTGCAGCAATCGAATATCGACATCATCTCGCTCGAATGCCACAACTCGCGTGTGCCCATCGACCTGATTGAACTCATACGCGGCAAAAAAGTGATGGTCGGCGCCATCGACGTGGCCAGCAATACCATTGAAACGCCGGAGGAAGTGGCCAACACCCTGCGCAAGGCGCTGCGCTTTGTCGATGCCGACAAGCTCTACCCCAGCACCAACTGCGGCATGGCACCCTTGTCTCGTCGCGTGGCAAGAGGCAAACTCAATGCGCTCAGCGCGGGCGCGGAGATCATCCGCAGAGAAATCTCGGCCTAGCCGCGCCGTGTCAAACTTGATCGTTTATTGACATGGATCAGGTCGCGTAACAAGAAGCATCCTATGCTGCATGACGCCACAGGTGCCGAGAGGCACCTGTGGCGTTGCTGTCTTAGAACTCTTCCCAGTCGGATGACGCCGCTGTTCCCGGCGCAGCTTTCCTTGTCGCCGGCACGCGCAGGGCGACGGCTTGCTGGCGCGGTGCGGTTGGCGTGGTGACTGCCGCTTTGGTCTGCGCCTTGCCGGCGTCAAGTTTAAATACGCTCACCACCTGTGCCAGGGTCGCCGCCTGATCCTGCATGGCCGCCGCCGCTGCCGCCGACTCTTCCACCAGGGCCGCGTTTTGCTGGGTGACGTTGTCCATCTCGCTGATGGCCTGGTTGATTTGCTCGATGCCGGCCGTCTGTTCCGCGCTGGCGGACGTGATCTCTTCCATGATGTCGGTGACGCGGCGCACGCTGTCGACCAGGTCGTTCATGGTGTTGCCGGCCTGGTGCACGAGTTCGCTGCCGGCCGCCACGGTCTGGGTCGAGTCGTCGATCAGGGTCTTGATTTCCTTGGCGGCCGCCGCCGAGCGGTGCGCCAGGCTGCGCACTTCCGTGGCCACCACGGCAAAGCCGCGGCCCTGCTCTCCCGCGCGCGCCGCTTCCACGGCCGCGTTCAAGGCCAGAATGTTGGTCTGGAAGGCGATGCCGTCAATGACGCCGATGATGTCGGCAATCTTGTTTGACGAGGCGTCGATTTGCCGCATGGTCGCCACCACTTGCGCGATGACGGCGCCGCCGCGCTGCGCCACGCCGGAGGCCGTGTCCGCCAGCACATGCGCCTGGCGCGCATTGTCGGCATTCTGCTTGACGGTCGAGGTCAGCTCTTCCATGGATGAGGCTGTCTCTTCCAGCGAACTGGCTTGCTGCTCCGTGCGCGCAGACAGGTCCAGGCTGCCCGCCGCCACTTCGGACGAGGCCGACGCGATCGTTTCCGTGCCGGCGCGCACCGTGCCCACCGTGTGCGCCAGGTTGTCGTTCATGCGCTTGAGCGCTTGCAACAGTTGCCCCATTTCATCGCTCGACTGCACGGTGATATGGCTGCGCAAATCACCCGCGGCCACCGTGTTGGCCACCTGCAGCGCCGTGGCGACGGGGCCGGTGATCGAGCGCGTGATGCCATACGCCAAGGCCGCCGCGATGGCCAGCGCCGCCAGCGACATGCCGATCAGCAAGGTGCGCGTATTGGCATAGGTGGTGTTGGCGTTGTCGCCCGCCGTGGTGGCCAGGGTGTTTTGCAAGCTGATTTGTTCGGCAATCAACTGCTTGTAGACAAGCAAGACGGGACGCAGCTGGCCGTACAGGTAGGCGCTGCTGTCGTCCGGCGTACCGCTTTTGATCAGCGCCAGCAGCGCTTCCTGCCCCTGCGCGTAGCGCGTGTTGGCGTCGTTCATCTTGGCCATCAGCGCGCGTTCACGGTCCGAATCGAGCATGTTCGCGAGCTTGCCGAGATTGCCGGCCGCCGCCTGGCGCGCGGCCAGGATGGCCTCGGTCTGCTTGCGCTGGTCGGCCGGATCGGCGCTGAGCATCATGTTGCGCAGGGCAATGGCGATGTCGTTGATGTTGGCCGACACGCTGTTGGCGAGCGCAATCTTGGGCATGCTGTCATGCACGATGTGGCCGGTGCCTTGGTTGATCTTGCCCAGCATGGCAATGCCCAGGCAAGAGATGATGATCAGCATGGCGCCGATGGCGCCAAAGCCCACGGCGAGGCGGGTGCCGATGGTCAGGTTGGATAAAAACTTCATGGCGGTCTCAATACGGAGGGAATGGTCAAAAGGTCGGCGGCTGCGGATTGGGGGCCGCGCCGCCAAGCGGAGGACGATCCTAGACCTTTTTATGTGATATTTCCATAGGGCAATATGCCTAGTCGCCCCCTTGGATACACGCCGGTTCCGCCTGTTCTGCGGCTTGCGCGCGTTTTCAGCTATATTGGCATGCACCCGCCGGGCGGCAGGCCATGACCGGCGTCGCCGCCGATTCGGCAATTTTTCCCATTTTCAGCCTTAGGTCCGCATGACTTCTTTCCGTCTCCGTTTCTTTCCCTTCCTGCTGGCGTTGTTGCTGGCCTGCTCGCTGGCCCCGCCGCCCGCCTGGGCGCAACCCGTCGATGACGCCGCCACGGCCGACCAGCGCCTCGACGGCTTGCGCAAGCAGATTACAACCATCCAGAAGGCGCTCGATGGCGAGGCGGAGCTCGATGACGCGACCCTGTCGCAGATGCGCGCCGATGCGCTGGCGGCCAGCGCCGAGGCCGACAAGGTGGCCGATGCGCTCGTGCCCACGCTGTCGAGCGTGCAGGCGCGGCTGGCCGAGCTGGGCAAGCCGGCGGCAGGCACGAAAGACGCCCCCGACGTGGCGGCCCAGCGCAGCCAGCTGGACCGCACCAGCAGCGCGCTCGATGCGCAGGTGAAATTGGCGCGCTTGCTGGCCGTGGAAGCGACGCAGGCGTCGGAGCAAGTGTCGACGGTGCGCCGCGCGCAGTTGCAGGCGCGCCTGGGTGAACGCACGGCGTCGATACTGGCTGGCTCGTTCTGGAAGCAACTGCATGCGGAATTGCCGCAGAATCTGCAGCGCCTGCGGGCGCTGGAGGGGGAATTGACGAACGCGGCAAGCGCCACGCCGTGGTCGGCCTGGGGCGGCTTGCTGGCCGGCATCGTGGCCGTGTTCGGCGCCAGCGTCTGGGCTTCGCGCTATCTGCTGGTGATCACGGCCACGCGCGTGCCGCATGGCCGTTTGCGCCGTTCGCTGCATGCGCTGGCCGTGCTGGTGCTGGCGGCGGCCACGCCGGGCCTGGTGGCCGAATTGCTGGCCATGGGGCTGCGCTGGGATGGCGGTCTGTCCGAAAAAACCTCGACTTTCCTCAGCAGCTTGATCGGCATCATCTGTTTTGCCGGCTTTACGGCAGGGCTCGGCCACGCGCTGCTGTCGCCGCGCCGTGTATCGTGGCGCTTGCTGCCCCTGCCCGATGCGCTGGCGCACCGCATGCGCAATTTTCCATCGATGTTTTCCTTCATCGTCGTGCTCGTGTGGGCCACGGAACGGGTCACCATCGTCATCAATGCGGGTTTGTCGACGGCCGTGGCCGTCAACTGCATCGTCGCCCTGGTGATGAGCACGACCATCGCCTACGGCCTGATGCGCGCCGAGCGCTGCTGGCGACAGTTGCGCGAGGCCGATCCCGCCACCCTGGTCACGCCGCTGTGGCTGCGCTGCGTCACGGTGCTGCTGTGGCTGGCGCTGGCATCGAGCGTCATCAGCTTGCTGGTCGGCTATGTGGCGTTCGGCAGTTTTATTGCCAAGCAAATCGCCTGGGTCATCGTGGTGCTGTGCAGCACCTATCTGCTGACGGTACTGGTCGACGATATCTGCATGCTGCTGGCCTCGACCCCGCCCCCGCCGGACGCCGCCCATCCTGTGCTGGCCACGCCCAAGGCGCGCGACCAGGCGGCCGTGCTGCTGTCGGGCATCGGCCGCGCGATCGTCGTGCTGCTGGCCCTGATGCTGCTGCTGGCGCCGTTTGGCGAAGGTCCGGGCGAGCTGTTCCAGCGCGTGGGCAAGCTGCAGGATGGCCTGGCCATCGGCGAGGTGGCGATCCGCCCGGCCGCCATGATCCAGGCGCTGCTGGTGCTGGTCGTCGGCTTTATCGCGCTGGGCCTGTTCAAGCGCTGGCTGCAAAACAGTTATTTGCCGACCACCAATCTCGATACCGGCATGCAAGTGTCGTTCATCACCCTGTTCGGCTACATCGGCGGCGTGCTGGCCGTGGCGCTGGCCCTGTCGGCGGCCGGCATCGGCCTGGAACGCATCGCATGGGTGGCGTCGGCCTTGTCGGTGGGTATCGGTTTCGGCTTGCAGGCGGTGGTGCAGAACTTCGTTTCCGGCTTGATCCTGCTGGCCGAGCGCCCTGTGAAAGTGGGCGACTGGGTCTCGCTCGGCGGCGTGGAGGGCGATATCCGCCGCATCAATGTGCGCGCCACGGAAATTCAGCTGAGCGACCGTTCGACAGTGATCGTGCCGAACTCGGAATTCATTACCAAGACGGTGCGCAATGTCACGCTGGCCAATCCGCTGGGCCTGGTGCAAGTCAAGCTGCCGCTGCCGCTGGGCACAGATGCGCAGGAGGCGCGCGCGCTGATCCTGTCCGTCTTTGTCGACAATCCCGACGTGCTCGATACGCCGGCGCCCAGCGTACAGCTCGATGGCATCGACAATGGCCTGTTGTTGTTCAACGCCACCGGCTTTGCCTCGTCGCCGCGCCTGACATCGGGCATCCGCAGCGCGCTGCTGTTCGAACTGCTCAAGCGCCTGGACGATGCGCACATCGCGATCGCCAAGCCCAGCACGATGGTGCTGAGCACCTTGCCGGCGCAGCCCGAGGCGCCGGCCATGTCAGCGGTGGCCGCCGCACCGGCACCGGCGCCCGTGCCGCCGCTGACGAGCTAGCCGGACAAGTCAGCGCACGGTCGACCACAGCAGGGCCGCCAGGTACAGGCCGATGCCGAACGCCGTGTGCGCCATCAGGCTGCGCAGGCGGGCGGCCGCCGGATGCGGCGTCTTGCTGGCGGCCAGGCCGGCGCCCATGCCCGGCTGCAAGATGCAAAACGGCGCGGCCACGCTCACCAGGCCCGCCAGCAAGGCCGGCGCGAACGTCGGCCCTTGCACCCACTCCCGTCCCACCAGCGCCAGCAGCACGGCCGCAAACAGCACGCCGATGGCGTAATGGGCCGTCCAGCCCAGGATGGCTTCATCGCGTACGGGCGCCGCCTGGGCGATGTTGACGTGGGTGAAGGTACCGCGCGGAAGATGGCCGAGCCAGCGTCCCACCATCGCCAAGTTCAGTGAGGGTATGCACCAGAAGCGCTTTAATGCCACCGCCCACACATCCATCACTGCCGTCGCGCCCACGCCGATCGCCAGGGCATCGAGCCAGAGTATTTGCATCGTGTCTCCCTTATAACATTCAATTGATTGCTTGAATGTTATAAGGGTGCTAGCATCGTGTCAATGAAAAATGCCGATATTGAATTGCTTACCGGTTCTGCCGGGTTTGCCCATATTTTAGGCAGCGCGCCGCGCTTGCGCCTGCTCGAGCAGATCGCGCACGGCGAGTATGCGGTGGAGCAACTGGTGGAGTTGACGGGCTTGTCCGTGGCGAATACCTCGCAGCATTTGCAACAGTTGCGGCGCGCCGGTTTCGTGCAGGCGCGACGCGACGGCAAGCGCGTGTTGTACCGGCTCGGTAACGGTCCTGTCATGCAGTTGCTCGCTGCGCTGGACGTGTATGCGCAGCACCAGCGCAGCGAGCTGCAGGCGCTGGGCCGGGGCGACCATGTGGAAGCGATCACGGGCGACGAACTGCGGGAACGCATGCAGGAAGCCAGCATCACTGTGCTCGACGTGCGGCCCGCGCAGGAATTTGCCGCCGGCCACTTGCCCGGCGCGATCAATATTCCGTTTGACGACTTGCAGCGCCGCCTGGGCGAATTGCCCGCGAACGCGGAGATCGCCGCCTACTGCCGCGGCCCGTACTGCGTGCTGTCCGTGCAAGCCGTGGCGGCCCTGCGCCAGCACGGCTTGCAGGCGCGCCGTTTGGGCAGCGGCTACGACGACTGGCAGGCGGCCGGCTTGCCTGTTGTGAAGGCTGCATGATGGCGATTCCGAACAGCAAGCAGGAACTGGTCGACGCCATCAACAGCACGTACGCCAAGCTGATGCAGGAGCTGGCACGCGTGCCGCCGGCCTTGGCACGCGATCCCGTGCTGGAGGGGCAAGTGAAAGGCACGCGCATGAGCGTGTGCGATCTGCTTGCCTATCTGGTGGGCTGGAACGAGCTGGTCTTGCACTGGCATGCCCAGCTGCGCGACGGCAAACGCATCGAGGATATCGCCTTTCCCGCCGAAGGTTTCACGTGGAACGCTCTGGGAAAACTGGCGCAGCGCTTTTATGCCGACTATGCTGAACTGGGCATGGACGACTTGCTGCAGCGCCTGGAACAGGCGAAAAACCAGCTGCTGGCGCTGGTCGACGCGCACGACGACGCGCAATTGTATGGCCAGCCCTGGTACACGCATTACACGATGGGGCGCATGATCCAGTTCAATACGGCGTCGCCGTATGCGAACGCGTGCACGCGCTTGCGGGCCTGGCGCAAGACCTTGTAGCGCAGCGACCGGCAGGCTTGCACGATTGCATCAGTACGCTCAGAAAACTTTTCAGGCAGGATAGTGGTTTCAAGCGGAACCAATTGAAGGATCACCATGCTGACCATCGCCCTTGCCCAGATGAATCCCACCGTGGGCGACTTCGACGCCAATGTCGCCGCCATCACCGCGCGCATGGCCCGCGCCAGCAGCGATGGCGCCGACTTGCTCGTGTGCCCCGAACTGTCGCTGTGCGCGTACTACCCGGGCGACCTGTTCGAAGATGCCGCCTTCCTGCGCGGCCTGCAGCAGGCGCTGAACAAGCTGCTGCAAGCGTCCACGCGCTGGCCGGCGCTGGTCACCGTCATCGGCACGGCGCGGCCCAACCCCGGCGTCGGCAAGCCCCTCTACAACGCCTTGCTGGCCATCCGCGACGGGCATATCGTGGCCGAATACTACAAGCAGCTGCTGCCGACCTACGGCATCTTCGACGAGGGCCGCCATTTCGAGCCGGGCCCGCCCGGCGCCTGTACCCTCGATATCGCCGACTGCAAGGTCGGTTTCATGATTTGCGAGGATGGCTGGAACGACGACGGCCGCGCCTACGCTGTCAACCCGTTCGAGGCCCTGCATGCGGCGCGGCCCGATCTCATCGTCAGCATCAATGCCAGCCCGTCCGACATCGGCAAGCGCGCGCAGCGCCACGCTGTGTTTGGCGCCGCCTGCCAGCGCGTCAACCTGCCCCTGCTGTTCGTCAACCAGGTGGGCGGCCAGGACCAGCTCGTGTTCGACGGCGCCTCGTTCGCCATCTCGCCGGGCGTCGGCGTGCAATTCGAGGCGGCCCGCTTCGTCGAGGATTTTCAATTGCTGCGTTTTGCCGATGGGCGTTTCGCGCAGAAGGACGGCGCAGCGTTTCCCGTGCCGGACCCGGACGGCATCCCCGCCGTCGAATTTGCGCGCCGCCAGATCGTGCTGGGCCTGCGCGACTATGCGCACCGCTGCCGCTTTACGCAAGTCGTCGTCGGCTGCTCGGGCGGCATCGATTCGGCGCTGACCCTGGCCCTGGCCGTCGAGGCGCTCGGTGCCGATAACGTGGTGGCGATCACCATGCCATCCGTCTTTTCCAGCGCCGGCTCCGTCACCGATTCCGTCGCCCTGTGCGCCAACCTCGGCATCGCCCTGTACACGCATGCCATCCGCGACATCGTGGCGCAATACGAAACCGGCTACGCGGCCGCCTTCGACGGCAAGCTGCAAGGACTGCCGCTGGAAAACCTGCAGGCCAGGGTGCGCGGCACGATATTGATGGAATACTCGAACGCGTTCGGCGCCCTGCTGCTCACCACCGGCAACAAGAGCGAAATCTCGGTCGGCTACTGCACCCTGTACGGCGACACGAATGGGGGACTGGGCTTGATCGGCGACCTGTATAAAACGGAGGTCTTCGCCCTGTCACGCCACATCAATGCCAGCGCCGGACGCGAACTGATTCCTGCCGCCGTGCTGGAGAAACCCCCGTCGGCGGAACTGGCGCCGGGCCAGCGCGACACCGACAGCTTGCCGCCGTATCCCGTGCTCGATGAAATCCTCAAATGGCATATCGAAGGGCGTCGCCTGCCGGCGCAAGAAAGCGCGCAGGCGCTGACCCTGGTCAACCAGCTGCGCGAGACGGACGAGGGGCGCGCGCTCGTGACGCGCATCCTCGGCATGGTCGCCCGCAACGAGTACAAACGGCGCCAGGCGGCGCCCATCATCCGCGTGCGTTCGCGCGCCTTTGGCAGCGGCCGTCAATTGCCGATCGCGGCCCACTACCCCACCGGAGACGACGCATGACCCTCGCCTATTCCGCCGACGCGGCCATCCTGATCGGCCGTTTCCAGCCTTTTCATAACGGCCATGCCGGCCTGCTGCAGAAGGCGCTGACGACGGCCGCGCAAGTGGTGGTGGTGCTCGGTTCCGCCTTCCATGCGCGCAGTCCGAAGAATCCGTTTACGTGGCAGGAGCGGGCCGCCATGATCGCCGCCACCTTGCCCGAGGATCAGCGCGCGCGCGTGCATTACGTGGCCGTGCGCGATTACTACGACGATGGCCTGTGGGCCGATGCCGTGCGGCGCGCCGTGGCGGGCGCCGTGGCCACGGCGCAGCGCATCGCCCTGGTGGCCTGCTTCAAGGACGCCACCAGCTATTACCTGCACCACTTCCCCCACTGGCAGCTGCTCAATCTGGAGATCGACCCTGGCGCACCGATAGGCGCGACGGCGATCCGCAACGTGCTGTTCGAGGCGGAAGACGTCGACGTGTCGCTGAGCGCCGTGGCGCAGCTGCTGCCGCCGGCCATCGGCCAGTATCTGAAAGCGTGGACCTTGTTGCCGTGGTACGCGCCGCTGGTGCAGGAATACCGCGCCATCGAGGCCTACAAGGCGCGCTGGAAAGTGGCGCCGTATGCGCCCATCTTCACGACCGTCGACGCGCTGGTGCAGACGGGCGGCCACGTGCTGCTCGTGCGCCGTGGCGGCTATCCGGGCAAGGGCCTGTGGGCCTTGCCGGGCGGCTTCCTGGAGCCGCGCGAACGGCTGTTGCAGGGAGCGCTGCGCGAGCTGGCGGAAGAAACCCAGCTGGGCGTGCTGGCGCCCACCCTCGTCGAGGCGCTGGTGGGCGTGGCCGTGTTCGACCACCCGGACCGCAGCCAGCGCGGGCGCACCATCACGCACGCGCATTATTTCGACCTGAAGACGCGCCAGTTGCCGGCCGTGACGGCGGCCGACGATGCGGCGCTGGCGCAGTGGGTGCCCGTGGCGTCGCTGCCGGCCATGGAAGAGCAATTCTTCGAAGACCACTTCCACATCCTGAACCACTTCCTCAAGCTCACGCACGAGGGGCGCTGAGGGGCGCAAACCCCTCAGCGCGTCAGGACGTCACGCGTTCCCAGCCATGCTTGATGGCCGCCTTGAAGTTGTCCCACGCCGACTGGGGATACGTGTGCTCCCACGTGGAACGCAGGTCCGCTTCCACCTCGTCCCATGGGCGGCCCCGGTAGCTGTCGCTGTTGGCCATGGAATGGCCATAGCGGTAGGCGGGATCGTAGTCCTCGAAGCGCGCGCCGGTGGCGACATAGGTGGCGCTCCAGTGGCTGCGGTAGTACTGCTCGTCGTCGTAGCTGGTGCCGGGCAGGTTATCGGCGCCGGGATAGCGGCGCACGTTGGCGCCCGCGCCGGACGACGGCGGCGGCGACGCCATGTCGCTGGCAAACTGCTGCGACCCTGGCGCCTCGTTCATATTGCCGGCGGACGTGCCCTGCTGCGATGGCGCGCCGGACTGCATGCTGGCGCCCTGGCGCCTCGCGCTGTCGTCTTGCGGCGCGCCTTGCCAGCCGCCGGCGCGCCAGTGCTCGGCGTGTGCATCGATGTCGAGCGGCGCGTAGCGCTCGACGAGGTCGGTGGCGCGCTGGATATCGGCGTCGCTCGCTCCTTCCAGGGTCAGCACGATATGCCCGCGCCGCACGGCTTCCGCATAGATGTGGCGGTCGGCGTGGCTGCCGAACAGGTCCGTGAAGAAATGCTTGATGTTGTCGAGCAGGCTGTCGCTGTCGTCGCGGCGGATATTTTCCGTGGCGGAAAATTCGTCGCTGCCCGCATCGTGCAGGCGGATGTTGGCGCTGGGAAATCCCGCCGTGATCAGGTCGTGCCGGGCGCGCTCGGCCATGTCGCGCACGGCGAAAACTGCTGCCAATGTATGTGCCATGATGGTCTCCATTCGATGAACAACGTCCCTTCAGTGTAGGCCGTGCACACCGAAAGGGGCGCCCGTTTGCCCCTTGGAAATCGTTGACCTCATCAAATATTGACGAATTGAAATCTCAGTCGGGCGCGCCCACGAACGCGCGCAAAAAGTCGATAAAGGCGCGCACCTTTTCCGCAATATGCTGGGTGTTCGGATACACGGCATACACGCCCTGTTCCGGGAAGACGACGTCGGGCAGCAGGCGGCGCAGGCGTCCCGCGCGCACCTCCCCCTCCACCAGCCACTGCGGCAGCAGGGCCACGCCGCAGCCGCCCAGGGCAAAGCCCAGCAGCGCCGAGGCGGAGTCGGAATGGATGGCGGCGTCATCCTGCACGGCGAAGGCGGCGGGGCCGTCGGGTGTCTGCACGTCCCAGCGCAGCGGCGAGGCCAGGCGGCTGTGCGCCAGCCAGCGCGCGCGCTGCAAGTCGTCCAAGGTGGCGATCTTCGTGCCGGGCCGGCTGGCCAGGTAGGCGGGCGAGGCGACGGGCCAGATCGCGTACGGCTCGATCAGCGCGGCGCGGTAACTCGAATCGTTGAGGGAACCCATGCGGATGGCCAGGTCATAGCGGCCCGAGATCAGATCTTCGTGCGACGACGACGACGAATGCTGGATCTGCAGCTGCGGGTGGGCGGCGGCAAAGGCGATCAGCGCGGGGATCACCGTGCGGCTGCCGTATTCAACGGTGGTGGTCAGGCGCAGGGTGCCGCGCAAGCCTTGCTGGCCCTGGCGCGCCGTCTCGATGGCGCCATGCGCTTCGCTCAGCACGCGCTGGCAATCCTCGTAAAAGCGCCGCCCCACGTCCGTCAGCGCCAGGCTGCGCGTGCTGCGCGTGAGCAGCGACACGCCCAGCTCCGCCTCCAGCTGTTTCAAATTAAAACTGACGACGGCCTTGCTCTGGCCCAGCACGGCGGCGGCAGCCGTCAGGGAGCCGGCGTCGACGATGGCAATGAAAATACCCAGGCGGTCAAGACTGATCATAAATAAGAAGAGATGCGGGTTGCGGGGCTTTGTCAAAATGGGTTTGACAGTGTAATCGGCGCTGGCCTGTTACGCAAATGACGATGGGCGTTTAAGCTGGCCGTTTGCCATTTGGAGCACCATGGACTATCGCAAAAAAGTGGCGGCCATCTATCTGCTGGGGTTTTTCGTCGACCTGATCAACATGTTCATCACCAGCGTCGCCTACCCCGACATCGGCCATGCCCTACACGCCTCGGTGGCGCAGCTGGCCTGGATCAGCACCGCCTACATCCTCGGCCTGACCATCGTCATCCCGGCCAGCGCCTGGCTGGCTGCCTGTTATGGCAGCAAAACCGTGTTCATGGCATCGTTGCTAACTTTTTTATGCGCGAGCATCGGCGCCGGTCTGGCCCCCTCGATCGAGGCGCTGATCGCCTGGCGCTGCGTGCAGGGCCTCGGTGGCGGCCTGCTCATTCCGCTGGGGCAAAGCATGACCTACCAGCTATATCAACCTGCGGAGCGCCCCGGCCTGTCCTCCGTCATCATGCTGGTGGGCTTGCTGGCGCCCGCGCTGTCGCCCGCACTGGGCGGCGTGATCGTCGACAGCCTGTCGTGGCGGGCGATTTTCTACCTGAACGTGCCGTTCGCGGCGCTGGCGCTGCTGCTGGCCGCCTGCTGGCTGCGTCCCGATCCGCCGCGCGCGGCCGTGCCCCGTCTCGACGTGGGCGGCCTGCTGGCGGGCAGCACGGCGATTTTGCTGCTGCTGCTGGGCTTGACCATGCTCGGTACGCCGGGCGAGTTGCTGACCGGCGCCGGCGTGCTGGCGCTGGGCGCCGCCTGCGCGTGGGCCTACGTGCGCGGCGCGCTGCGCAAGTCGACGCCGCTGCTCAACCTGCGCCTGGCCGCCGAGCCGCTGCTGCGCATTGCCATGCTGATGTACCTGCTGGTGCCGGGCGTCTTCATGGGCGTGAGCCTGTTGGCCATGCTGTATCTGCAGGGCGTGCTGGGCATGCCGGCATCGACGGCGGGCGCCTTGATGCTGCCGTGGGCGCTGGCCTCGTTTGCGGCCATTTCGCTCACCGGTAAAAGCTACCGCCGCGTGGGGCCGCAGCCGCTGTTCATCGCGGGCGCCCTGCTGCAGGCGGCGGGCATGCTGATGCTGCTGCGGGTGGACTCCGCAGATCAATTATTCTGGCTGGCCGGCGCGTATGCCGTGATGGGTTTTGGCGGCGGCTTGTGCAGCAGCACGGCGCAAAGCACGGCGTTTTTGCGCACACCGGACGCGCAGCTGAGCCAGGCCAGCGCCGTGTGGAATATCAACCGCCAGCTGGGCTTTTGCCTGGGCGTGGCGCTGCTGAGCGTACTGCTCAATGGCTTGCTGGCCGCGCACGGTATCGCATCGCTGGACGACCCTGCCCTGCATGCGCGCGCGGCGCAGGTGTTTCACTGGTGCTTTGCCTTGGCCGCCAGCGTGTGCGTGCTGCCTTTGGCGCTGTGCCTGCGCATCGACAACCGCGCCGTTCTCGACCTTTTACATCACCATGGAGCAAGCAAAAAATGAATGCTAAAAATCTTTATTTTGACGACGTTTTATCCACGCATGTGCTGATCCGCGCATGGCTTTCCGGCGCAGCCACGGCACCCGAACATTGCGCTGATTTGCTCGCGCGTTTTTCGCCTGATTTCACGATGGTGGCGCCCGGTGGCAAGCAGCTCGATGGCGCGGGCCTGGCGGCGTTTTTCCGCGCCGCAGGCGCCAGCCGTCCTGGCTTGCAGATGCGCATTTCGGATCTCGTTCTGATACAGGAAAGTGCGGCCGGCGCCACCGTGTCCTACCGCGAATTCCAGTCGCTGCCCGGCGCGGAAAACACCGAGCGCTGGTCCACCGTCGTGTATGAAAAAACGGCCAGCGGCACCCTGCTGTGGCGCCATTTGCACGAGACATGGGTGGCGCCGGCGGCCGCGTAAAGCAGCACCGCGCACGGCATTTTCCTACAGGAAGACTAGCCGTGCGCTGGATGCGCAGTAGGAATTATCGGTTCAAGATGGGATTTTATCGACTATTGGCAGGAGAAGAGCGATGAACGATACCCCCTCGAAGCCCGCAGACCAGGCCCGCAATAGCGGCATGGACAAGACCGCTGCCGCGCAAGCGGATGGCGACGCCTATGCCAACCAGGGCGGCGGCAAGCCCGCCAGCGGCAATGTCGCCAGCGGCCACTGGGCGAACAATGTGATTACGCCACAGAGCCCGCCCGATGCCGTGGAGCAGGAAAACCTGCCTGGCCTGGGACAGCCGGAACACCGCGACCACGTCAAGGGCGTGGCCCAGCAGCCGCACAGCGAAGCGGGCAAGCTGGCAGATGACAGGCCGGGGCGCAACGAGTCGAAAGACGTGCACCGCTCGCTCAACCAGCACGAATAAACAGCCGTGATTTTATGCTGGAAAATCAGCTTAAATCATGCAACGCTTTTTGCAGCGCGGGACCGGTGGAAAACTGCGAAAAAACCACTTCCAGGCCACCGCGTTCCGGCGTGCAGCACATGGGCCCCACGCGGTAGTGGCCAGCCTCGGGAAACGGCGCCAGGCGCAGCAGCGGCCACAGCTTGCCATCGGTCGAATACTGCACCCGGATGACGCCCTTTTCCACCGTCACGCGCAGCCAGAAACCGTCCGGCATGGCGGGCGCGATGCTGACGGCCCAATCCGATTTATCCACCGTCAGCACGGTGCTCAACAGCAGCTGGCCGTCGGAAAATTCGACGCCGCATTTGATCCAGTGTTGCTCGTCGATGCGCACCATCATGCCGGCCTGGTCGTACAGTGCGGAATACTGTGCCGCCACGTGCAGCTGCGCCGTGAAATCGCCATCGATTTCCGTACCGAAAAAGTGGCCGCTGTCGCGGATAAAACCATACGAGGTCTTGCGCCAGAAATCCGTGTTCGCATCCGTCGTCACGCGCAGCTGCGCGGCGTCGGCGGACCAGTTTTCCGGTGGATTGAGCCAGCTGCCTTGCGTGAACATCGCATTTCCTCCTGATCGAAAAATGCTACATAGTTTGCCCCCATCCCAGCGCCTTGTACAGGGCAATCGCATCGATGTAGGACGCCGTCTCCACCAGCAGCGCTTCGCGCCGGATATCGTACAAGGCGCGCTGGTTTTCCAGCACCGCCTGATAGCTGCCACCGCCGCCCGCATAGCGCGTGCTGGCGATGCCGAGGGCCGCGTTGCCGTGGCGCGCCGATTCCAGCAGGGAGGCCAATCGCGTCTGGTTTTCCGCCAGCTGCGTGACGGCGTTTTCCACGTCTTCCTGCGCGACTAACAGCGTCTGTGCATAGCGCGCCAGGGCGCCCTGCGCCTCGGCCTGCGTGCCGCGCAAGCGCGCTCTGACGCTGCCCAGGCGGAAGGCCGGATAGCTGACGGAGGGTGCCACCTCGAAAGCGCGCGCGCCGCCATCGAATACGCCGCTGCCGCGCAGGGCAAAGAAGCCCAGAAAGCCGCCGAGGCTCAGGCGCGGATACAGGTCGGCCGTGGCGGCACCCACGTCTTCGCTGGACGCGGCCAGCAGGCGCTCGGCGCGCACCACGTCGGGACGCTGCTTGATCAACTGATTCACGTCGCCGAGCGGCAGCTGGCCCGCCAGCGGCGCCTGCTGGCGCGGTGTGGTCGCCAGGGCGATGGCGCCCGGCGCTTGGCCGCTCAGCACATCGAGCCGGTACTGCGCCTGGCGCAGGCCCGCCTGCAACGGTGGCAATGCCGCCTCGCTGCGCGCCAGGTTGGCCAGTGCGTTGTGGCGTTCTTCCGGCAAGCCGCTGCCGGCACGGATGCGCGCGTCGATCAATGCCACCGTGTCGCGCCAGCTTTGCACCTGCGCCTGCGTCAGCGCCAGGTTTTGCTGGTAGCCCAGCGCTTCGTAATAATTGCGCGCCACCTCGGCGGCGATCGTCAGCCGCACTTGCCGCAAGTCCGCCTGCGCCGCATCGGCGCGCGCCTGCGCCGAACGGCTCATGTGCGCCAGGCGGCCGAACAGGTCGATCTCCCATTGCGCGTCGAATCCCACGCGCGTGCTGGCGCTGGCGGTGCGGCTGTCGGGCGTGTTTTGCTGCACCGTGCGCTGCCAGCCGGCCTGGCCCGTGACAGTGGGCAGTTCGTCGAGCCGACGTTCGTCGAAGACGGCGCGCGCGGCCAGCAGGTTGGCCTGCGCCTGGGCGATATCGAGGTTGTGTTCGAGCGCGCTGGCGATCAGCTGCGACAGCCGTGCATCATCGAAAAACGTCCACCAAGCGGCCTCGCTGACGGCGCCCGTGCCAGCTGCGAATTGCGCTTGCTGCGGGCTGGCCAGGGTGATGGCGGGCGTGCCCGGCGTGACGTAGGCGGGGCTGACGGCGCAGCCGGCCAGCACGGGGAAAAGGGCAATAAGATAGCGGTAATTTTTCATACGGATTCCTTCAGCGCCTGCGACAGGTCGCGGGCGCGCGGCGTGGCATGGTCGGCCGTGTGGCGGCGGGCCAGAAAGGTGTACACGGTGGGCAGCACGAACAGGGTGAAGAAGGTGCCGATCAACATGCCCGAGACGATCACGACACCGAGGCCGAAGCGGCTGTTGGCGCCCGCGCCGGAAGCGAACAGCAGCGGCACGAGGCCCACCACCATGGCGGCCGTCGTCATCAAGATCGGGCGCAGGCGGATCTGCGCCGCCTTGCGGATGGCCGTGATGCGGTCGAGCTGTTCATGCACCTGCAATTCGTTGGCAAATTCCACCATCAGGATGCCGTGCTTGCTGATCAAGCCGATCAGGGTCACCAGGCCGATCTGCGTGTAGATGTTGACGGTGGCATAGCCGAGCGCCAGCGGAATCAGGGCGCCGCAAATCGACAGCGGTACCGTGATCAGGATGATCAGCGGGTCCGTCAGGCTTTCGTACTGGGCCGCCAGCACCAGGTAGATGACGACGACGGCCGCCAGGAAGGCCAGCAGCAGGGCATTGCCTTCCGTGGCGAACTGGCGCGCATCGGACTGCCAGTCGTAGCTGAAGCCGGGTGGCAAAGTCTTCGCCACGCCGTCGAGGAAGGCGACGGCGTCGCCCAGGGTCACGCCGGGCGCCGGCACGCCCTGGAAGGTGGCCGCGTTTTGCTGGTTGAACTGCGTCAGCATGTTCGGCTCGATCTGTTCGCTCACCGAGACGACGGCGGACAGGGGCAGCAGGCTGCCGTCGTCGGCGCGCACGTACTGCTGCGTCAGGGCTTGCGCCGTGAGTCGCTGTTCGCGCGGGCTTTGCGCGATGACGTCATACGCGCGGCCATCCATGCCGAAGCGGTTCAGATAATTTTCGCCCACCAGCACGGCCAGCGATTCGCCGATGTCCTGCATGCGGATGCCCAGGCTGTTCGCTTTCGAGCGGTCCACGCGCACTTTCACCACGGGGTTGTTGTAATCGAGATCGCTGTCGACGACGGCAAACAGGCCGCTATCGCGCGCGCGCTGCTTGACGTCTTCCATGGTGCGGAACAGGGTGGCGTAATCCTGCGCGCTGCGCAAGACCATCTGCACGGGCAAGCCGCCGCTCGATCCCGGCAAGGGCGCCAGCTGGAAGGCGAAGATGCTGGTGCCTTCCACGTCGCCCACGGCGTGCTGCAATTCGGCCTGGATGACGGCCGCGTTGCGCGCGCGTTCGGCCCACGGAGTCAGGTTGATGCCGCCGATGCTCGATGCCGGACCTTCGCCGCCGTTGATGATCCAGCGCGAGTGCGTTTCGGGGATATGCTTGTAGATGGCATCGAGCTTGTACGAAAAGCGTTCGACGTAATCGAGGTTGGCATGCTGCGGCGCCTTGATCGCCGTCAGCACGCTGGCCTGGTCTTCCGCCGGCGCCAGTTCTCGCTGCGGCAGCAGGTACAAAAACGGCAGACTCACCATCACCAGCGCGGCGAAACCGGCACTGAGCCAGCGGTGGTGCAGCGAACGGTCCAGCAGGCGCGCATAGCGGCTGGTCAAACCTTCGAAGAAATGCTCGGCGGCGCGCGCCATGCGCCCTTCCGATTGTTTCGGCTGCAGCAGCAAGGAGCTCATCACGGGAGACAGGGTCAATGCCACCACGCCCGACACCACCACGGCGCCGGCCAGGGTCAGCGCGAATTCCTTGAACAGCGCGCCCGTGAGGCCCCCCATCATGCCGATGGGCGCATACACGGCCGCCAGCGTGATCGTCATGGCGATCACGGGGCCGGCCACTTCGCGCGCACCGACCAGCGCGGCGGCCACGGGCGTCTTGCCTTCCTCGATATGCCGGTGCACGTTTTCCACCACGACGATGGCGTCGTCGACCACCAGGCCCACGGCCAGCACCATCGCCAGCAGGGTGAGCAGATTGATGCTGAAGCCGAAGGCCAGCATCAGCGCCGCCGCGCCCAGCATCGACAGCGGAATCGTCACGACGGGAATCAGCACGGAGCGCAAGGAACCCATGCACAGGTAGATGACGATGACGACGATCAGCAGCGCTTCGAGCAGGGTGTGCGCCACCTCGTCGATGGATGACTGGATGAAGCGCGCCGTCTCGAACGCCAGCTCCACTTTCACGCCGGGCGGCAGGGTTTTCTGGATCTCGGGCAGCAGCTTCTTGATGCCGTCGACGATCACCAGCGGGTTGCCGCCCGGCGTGGGCGACAGGCCCAGGTACACGGCCGGCACGCCATCCATGATGCCGCTCGTTTCCGTGGCGGCCGCGCCCAGTTCCACCGTGCCCACGTCCTTCAGGCGCACGAGCGACGCGCTGTCATCGCCGCCCTTGCGGATGACCATGTCGCGGAACTCGGCCACGCTGGTCAGATCCGTGTTGACGCTGATGTTGGAGACGACGAATTGTCCCTTCACCTTGCCCGGTGCCGCCTGGTAGTTATTGCGCCGCACGGCGTCGGCCACGTCGGCCGCCGTCAAGCCGCGCGCCGCTAATTTTGCCGGGTCGATCCACAAACGCATGGCCAGCTGCTGGCCGCCATACACGTCGACCTTGGCCACGCCGTCGATGGTGGCGAACATCGGCTGCACCACGCGCGCCAGGTAGTCCGTCAGCGCGGGCGCCGAGACGCTCTCGCTGGCAAAGCCCACGTAGGCCACGGCCGAGGAATCGCCGGCCGAGCGCTCGATGACGGGGTCAAAAGCACCTTCGGGCAGCTTGTAGCGCACCTGGTTGACCTTGGCCATCACTTCCGTCAACGCCTGCGTGGAATCGCGGTTCAGTTCCATGCGCACGGTGACGGTGCTGCTGCCCTGCACCGACGACGAGGTCAGGTAATCGATGCCTTCCACGGACGACACGGCTTGCGCGATCGGCTGCGTGACAAAACCCTGCATCAGTTCCGCCGAGGCGCCCGGATACGTGGTTTTCACCGTGATGGTCGATGATTCGAGCATCGGATACTGGCGTATCGGCAGTTGCAGGATGGCGATCACGCCCAGCATCAAAATCAGGGTGCTGATCACCAGCGCCAGCACGGGGCGGCGCACGAATAAATCGGTAAATTTCATCGTGTGCGCTCCTTAGGAACCGGCCTTGGGCGCGGCGCGCTTGGCCTCGTCCAGGGTATTGGCCACGGCTTGCACGGCCATGCCGTCGGCCAGTTTCAGCTGGCCCGAAGCGACCACGCGCTGCCCTTCGCGCAAGCCGTCGATAATGGCGACACGGCCCCCTGCCCGCTCGCCCAGTTTGACGCCCACGCGCTTGACGGTGAGCGGCTGTTTGCCCTCCTGCTGCGCGACAAAGACCGTGTCGCCGTAGGCGCTGTAGGTCACGGCCGTTTCCGGCACCGTCAGCTGCTGGCCCGCCTCGCGCGCCACGCGCACATTCGCGTACATGCCGGCTTTTAAGGCGCCGCGCGGATTGGAGAGCGCCGCCTGTACCTGCACCATGCGCGAGCGGGCGATCAGCGGGTCGATGGCGTTGATCTTCGCCGTAAAGACGTCGCCCGGATACGCGTCCACCAGCACTTGCACGGCCTGGCCCGGCGCCAGCTTGGCGCTGCTCTGTTCATCGAGGGCGAAGTTCACCAGCAGCGACTTCGTGTCGATCAGGCTGGCCACCGTGTCGGCCGCATTCAGGTACTGGCCCGCGTGCACCTTGCGGATGCCCAGCTGCCCCGCGAACGGGGCGCGGATGGTCTTTTGCGCGATCAGCGCTTCCGTCTGGCGCACGTCGCCCAGGGCCGCGTCGCGCGCGGCCAGGGCAGTGTCGAGCTGCTCCTGCGTGGCCGCCTTTTCCTTGACCATCTGCAGCGTGCGCGCATGGCTGCTTTCCGCGTTTTTCAGCTGTGCACGCTGGCGCAGCAGCATTGCCTGTTCTTGGGCGTCATTGAGCTGTACCAGCACGGCGCCGGCCGCCACGCTCTGGCCCGATTCGAAGCGGATGTGCGTGATCCGGCCGCCCGTTTCGGCCGCCACTTGTACTTGCCGCGCCGCTTCCAGTTCGCCCACGCCCGCAAAAAAGCGCTCTTGCGTGCCCAGCACGACGGGCACCAGCGCCACCTTGGTGGCCGGGTAAGCGGCGGCATCGGCCGCATGCGAGTCGGCACGGGGGTACAGCGCGGCACCGGCGACGGCCAGGGCGATGGCCAGCGCGGAGGCGCCGACGATTTTCGTATTCATGATGAAGTCCTTTACAGCAGTAAAAGGGAAAAAGAAGAGGCGCAGCAGAGGCTGATCAGGTCTGCTGCGCGTTGAAGGTGAAAAACAGCGCCAGGGTCCACAGCAGCAGCACCAGGTGCGTCGTCTGCAAGCCTTCCTGCGCGATCCAGTACCCGAACCACAGGCCGCCCAGGTGCATCAGCAGCAAAAAGGTGGCCATCGCGCACAAGGCCAGGTTCAGCCAGGGCAAGCCAGCAGCCAGGCCGCCGCCGAACAACAGCGCCACGCCCGTCCAGGCGGCGATGGCGGCCAGCAGTTGCAGCGCCAGCACCACGCCCAGCGAGAGCCGGTGCAAGGTCAACGAGGTGAGCGCGCGGCGCAGCAGCGGCGTCTGGATGGTCGGGTCCTGGCGCAGCGGGTCCATGCGCATGGTGTTGCCGATGGCCCAGACGGAGCCGTGGAAGGCGTGCAGGTTGTTGATGGCGGCCAGGGTGAGCCAGGAGGCCAGGCCGGTAGCGAGGATGGCGTGAAACAGCCAGATGGAGTGAGACAGTTGCATGGGGAAATCCTGTCAAAAGAGTACCTTGCCGGCATGCAGGCGTGGAAACTCCTCGACAGCGGGGAGCTACCGGCCTATTATGCAAGCAATTAGTTGGTTAACTGGCCCCATGATAGTTGAGCGAAATGAATTACACAAGTAAACGTTTGGATAATAGCGAAGCGCCGCAAACGACGGAGCGCATCCTGTATTTCATCAAGACCAAGGGACCCGTCTCCACGGCGACCCTGGCCAAGACCCTGGACATGACGGGCGAGGCGGCGCGCCAGCAAGTGCAAAAGCTGGTGGCGGCGGGCCTGATCGAAGGACGCCAGGAAGCGCAGGCGGGCGCGGGACGGCCGCGCCAGAACTGGGTCTTGACGGAAGCGGGCAATGCGCGCTTTCCCGACACGCATGCGCAACTGACGATCAAGCTGATCGGTTCCGTGCGCCAGCTGTTCGGCGAGGCGGGGCTGGATAAACTGATCACGCAGCGCGAAGAGGAAAGCCGCAGCGCGTACGCCTTGGCGTGTTCGGCGCCGGACTTGCCCACGCGGCTGCAGCAATTGGCCGCCGTGCGCGATGAAGAGGGGTATATGGCGCGCGTGGAAGCGGACGGCGACGACTGGCTGCTGATCGAAGACCACTGCCCCATCTGCGCCGCGGCGCGCACCTGCCAGGGCTTTTGCCGCTCCGAACTGCAGCTGTTCCAGGAAGTGGTGGGGCCAAGCGCCAGCATCGTGCGCGAGCAGCACGTGCTGGCGAACGCGATGCGCTGCGTTTACCGGATTTCGCCGCTTTCTTAAGGCTTCGGAAACAGCGGCCAGGTCAGTAGCGCCACCAGTCCCGCCAGCCACCATACGACGGGCCAGTTGCTGGCCGCCAGCAGGTGCGGGATGGCCATCGGCGTGAGGAACAGCCCCACGTAGACGGCCGTGTTCGCCATGCCCAGGGCCGTGCCCGCGTTGGCGCCGCCCGCTTCCGTGGCCAGCTCCGTGTAGGCCACGCCATGCCAGGCGGACACGGCGATGCCGGCGAGCACCACGGCGGCCATCAGCAGCCAGCCCGGCGCCTCCAGCCAGGCGATGCATCCCAGCAAAATGAATGCAGCCAGCGCCACCAGGGCCGAGCCGCGCAGGTAGGCGGGCCGGTTCGCGTGGCGGTCCGTATGGCGTCCGCTCCAGATGCGCATCACCATGGCGCCCGCCTGCAGGGCCACCATCACGGCCGTGATGGCCGCCAGGCCCAGGCCGCCATGGTCGTGCAGGAAGACGGTGGCGTAGCTGAGCACGGCAAACTGGGGCACGCACAGCAAGCCGATGGCGGCCACCATGCGCCAGACCTTTCGATTGCGTAACGGTGGCAGTGGCTTGATCCCGGACAGGCTTTTGGACGCATTGTGCGGCCCCTTGGCGGCCTCGGCAGAGAAATCGGGCTCATGCATCCAGCGCCACGTAAAAAACGCCGACAGGCCGCATACGAGGGCCAGGGCGCCAAACACGGGCATGAAGCCGTAGCGCGATGCCAGGCTGGGCAGGATGAGGGCGCCGAGGCCGCCGCCCAGCGGCACGGCCGTCTGGCGGATGCTCATGGCAAAACCCCGTTCGCCGGGGCCGAACCAGCGCATCACGGCGCGGCCGCTGGCGCCGTTCACGCTGCCTCCCAGCACGCCGACCAGCGCCAGCCCCGCCGCTAGCGCCCATAACGGCGGCACGGACCCGCCAGCGGGCGTAATCCACAGCAGCAAGGCCAGCAGCGCCAGCATGGTGCCCAGCAAGCCGGTCAGCAGCACGGGACGGTCGCCCCAGCGGTCGGTGGCGATGCCCCATGGCAATTCGGTCAGGGCCACGCCCAGGCCCATGGCGCCCAGCGCCACCCCCAGTTCTGTATTGCTCAGGTGATAGCCGCTGCGCAGCCAGATGGCCGTGGTGGGCATGCCGTTGGCGGCGGCGGAAAAGCTGGCATTGGCCGCCACGCCGACGGCGAGCACTTTCCAGCGGTGGGCGTCGCCCAGCACGGGCGCGGTGACGGGGACAGGAACGGGAATGGCTTGGCAACTGGTGTTCATGGCAGGGAGAGAAAAGTGGTTGACCCTGACAGTGTGGCGCGCTACGATCATTCTGAATATCAGATAATTTGTGCCACACCATCCCATAAAACCGGACGATCACCGCCACGCCATGAGCCTGCTTAATTTCGACATCGCCTTTCTGCGCAGCTATGTGGCTGGCATCGAGCTGGGCAGCTTTGCCCGCGCGGCCGACAAGGTGGGCCGTTCCACCTCGGCCGTCAGCGCGCAGCTGAAAAAACTCGAGGAGCAGGCGGGCATGCCCCTGTTCCGCAAGGATGGCAGGGGCCTGGCGCTGACGCCGGCCGGCGACGTGCTGCTCGGCTATGCGCGCCGCCTGCTGGAACTCAACGACGAGGCGGCCGTCGCCTTGCGCGGGGCGGAACTGGAAGGGTGGATCCGGCTGGGCTTGCAGGAAGATTTTGGCGAAGCCTTGCTGCCTGACGTGCTGGGGCGTTTTGCCCGCGCGCATCCGAAAGTGCGCATCGAGGCGCACGTGGCGCGCAACACGGCCCTGATGGAAGGGCTGGCCATGGGCCAGCTGGACCTGGCCCTGCTGTGGGGCGGCGCCTGTATCGCCGACGTGGCCGAATATCCGCAGCAGCAGCGCCAGCATATTGCCGAACCGTCCATGCGCTGGATCGCCTCGTCCAGCCTGGCCTGGCGCCCCGAGTCGGGCGAGCCTTTGCCGCTCATTACGTTCGACCGCGAATGCCTGTTCCAGCGCTGCGCCACGCAGGCGCTCGATGGGGCCGGCATCGCCTGGCGCACGGCGTTTACCAGTCCCAGCCTGGCGGGACTGTGGGCGGCGGCGGCGGCCGGGCTGGGCGTGACGGTGCGCACGGGCCTGGGCTTGCCCTCGACCGTGCGCGCGCTCGATCACGTGGAAGCGGGCTTGCCCGCCCTGCCTCCGCTGTCGCTGGAATTGCTGCGCGCCTCAAGCGTGTCCAGGCCGCCCGTCGAGCGCCTGGCCGGCTTGATCATCGAATCGCTGCAACAGGATGCCGCTTAAAACGCCTGCGCCGTCGGGCGCAGCACGATCTCATTGATAGCCACGTCGGCCGGCTGCTCGATCGCATACGCGATGGCGCGCGCCACGGCATCGGCGGGAATGGCGATCTGGTAGAACTCCTTGACGGCCTTGGCGCTCTCGGCGTGGCTGCTGCCCTGGCTCAACTCCGTGTCCACGGCGCCCGGCGCAATGACGGTGGTGCGGATGGTGCCGCCGCTGGCCGCCAGCTCGTGGCGCAAGCCTTCTGAAATGGCGCTGACGGCAAACTTGGTGCCGCTGTAGACGGTGCCGCCCGGGCTGAAGACTTTTTGTCCCGCCACCGACGAGATATTGATGAAGTGGCCGCTGTTTTGCGCCTGGAAGTATGGCAGGACGGCGGCGATGCCGTTCAACACGCCTTTGATGTTGATATCGATCATGTTGTTCCACTCGTCGACTTGCAAGGCGCTCATCGGCGCGATGGCCATCAGCCCCGCATTGTTGATCATCACATCGACCTTGCCGAACACGGCCAGGGCCGTGTCGACCAGGCGCTTCAGGTCGCCCGCCTGAGTGACGTCGGTCTGGGCAATGGCGGCCTGGCCGCCGGCGGCCGTGATTTCCTCGGCGATGGTATTGAGCAAATCCATGCGGCGCGCACCGAGCACGACGCAGGCGCCCAACGCGGCCAGATGGCGCGCGGTGGCTTCTCCCAGGCCGCTGCTGGCACCGGTGATGAGGACGACTTTCCCTGCAATAGCTTGACTCATGATGGGTTCCTTGTGAAGGCAGCACAGTGCTGCGGATGACATCGATCAATGCCGGCACAGCTTAGCGCATTTGCGTCCTTTTTTGCTATAAAAAAGATAATTGCTAAATGGTAATTGTTAGGCACGAGCAATCAGCACCTGCACGGGGGCCATGGGAAAATCGCTGGCGCCGTATTGCTCCACTTGCCGCCAGCCCGTGTCGCGCAGCAGCTGCGCCAATTCACCGTGCCGTGTCACCGTGCGGCCCAGCATGCGCATTGGCAAGTAATACGGCAGCACGCGCGCCGCGTCGCCCGGCGCCGCCGCGATTTCCGCCTGTATGCAGACGAGCACGCCACCTGGCTTCAAGGCTGCCTGCATCTTGCGCAAGGCAGCCGCCATGTCTGGCACGAAATGCAGCACGGACGAGCACCAGATGAGGTCGTAGCCGCCGCCGATATCGTCGCTGTCCAGGTCGCCGCCCAGGGTCTCCAGGCGGTCGGATAGTTGCGCATGGGCGATGTTCGCGGCCGCCACGGCCACCGTTTCCGGCCAGTCGAAAACGCAGCCGTGCACGCCCGCATGGGCTTGCGCCAGCGCAATGGCCACCCAGCCGGGACCGCCGCCCGCGTCGAGCAGGCGCAGCGGCGTGTTGCCGTCCGCAAACGGGGCGACGCGCTGCATCACGCACAGGGCGGCGCGCATGGTGACGGCGCGCTGCTCCTGGCCGATTTGCTGCTGCGCGGCGGTGGCCCAGTTGACCCCGCTCGCCGTGCTGTAGGGCGTTACTTTTCCGCCGTCGCGCACCAGGGTGTTGAGCTGTGTGGCGAAATGGCGCAGCGCGTGCAGCCGGTACAGCCAGGCGTCGCCGCAAAAGGCAACAGAGTCGCGGCAGAAATACTGCAAGGTGGTGGCCGTGCAGCGGTAGCGTAGTGCCTCAGTATCGGCGCCGTCGCGCTCCAGCACCTGCATGCTCCAAAGCAATTCCAGCAGCAGGGCCGTGTGCGGCGCATGCAGCGACAGGACGTCCGCCAGTTGCGCCGGCGTGTGCGGCGTGGCCAGCACCTCGAAAATACCCAGTTCCAGGGCGGCGGCCAGTCCATCGGCCTGGACGGGCGCGACGGCCAGGTCCCAGTATGGTTGCAAGGCGTGTTGCGTATCGAATGACATGATCTTCCTTTCGGCGAGGTGGGCATCAGCGTCATTTTATGCAACAATGAGAATAATTATCATTTGCATTTATATGCGGCACGGCGTATTTCGTATGCGCGACGGCGCGCAAGGACAGGGAGGAGCGATGAGGGGACAGGACAGGGAAGCGGCAGGCTGGACGCGGCGCCAGCTGGACCCGGGGTTGAAAGAGTGCCGCGCCGACCAGCGCCAGGTCGACCAGGGCTTGCTGCTCGTGCATTCCGACTACCGGCCACGGCTTGCGCTCGTCGAGCCATCGCAGCATGACGACGGGGGCGGCATGGTGATCACCATCGGCCTGGAAGGCGCGTCCGCCTACGCCACGCGCGATGGCGAACAATTGCGTTTCCAGGGTGGCCATACAACGATGACGGTGTTCCGGCACGTCAGCGGCGAGCGCCGTTTCGAGGCGCATCAACGGGCGGCGCAATTGCGCGTGCTGATCGATGAAGAGGCGCTGGCGCGCTACTGGCCGGAGGGGTTGGCGTCCCTGCTGCCCCACGGCGGCGCGCGCCAGCTGGCGCATGCGGCCACCACTGCGGCCGCTACCCTGCACGCCCGCTCGCTGCTGCGCGCGACGGACCCGCTGGCCGTGCATATCGGCGTGCTGAGTATCCTGGCGGAACAGCTGCGGGGACTGCGGCCCGCGCCCGCATCCGTGCCGCGCTGGTCCGAGGCCGACATCGTCAAATTGGAACGCGTCTACGCGCTGATGCAGGAGCAGATGGCGCAGGCACTCACGCTCGATTACCTGTGCGCGCAAGCGGGCTTGAGTTTGTTCAAGCTCAAGCAGGGATGGCGCTACCGCTATGGCGACAGCCCCCAGCGCACCCTGCTGGCGCTGCGCATGCAGCGGGCAAAGTTACTGCTGGAAAATGGTTGCCAGGTGGCGCAGGCGGGCTGGCAAACGGGCTACCGCCACCCGGCCAATTTCAGTGCCGCCTTCAGCCGCTATTTCGGCTACGCGCCGAAGACCGTGGGACGCGCGGGCGCGTAAAAAGCCGGTGTAGAATCGGCGGGCAGCATCCATAACTACGACCCACAAGGAGACATGATGGCCCGCAAAATCTTTGTCAATCTTCCCGTCCAGTCGCTGGAACGCTCCGTGGCGTTTTTCACGGCGCTGGGCTTCAGTTTCAATGCCCATTTCACGGATGAAACAGCGACGTGCATGATCGTTGCCGACGATATCTTCGTGATGCTGTTGACGCACGACAAGTTCAAGCAATTCACGCCCAAGCAGCTGTGCGATACCAAGGTAGCGACGGAAGTGCTCGTGTGTTTGTCGGCCGAGAGCCGGGGCGAAGTCGATGCGCTGGTGGCGAAAGCCGTCCAGGCGGGCGGCAGCATCTACAAGGAGCCGATCGATTTCGGCTTCATGTATGGCCACAGTTTCCAGGATCCCGATGGGCATCAGTGGGAATTGATGTACATGGAAGCAGGCGCCGTACCTGGCTGATCGGTGGTGGTGTCGGATTACGCGGCGTGCCGCCGCTAATCCGACCTACGCTACGGCTCAGGCAGATCGGGTAGGTCGGATTAGCGCGGCAAAGCCGCGCGTAATCCGACGTCTCCGGCCAGCTTAGGAAGCCAGCGCCAGCAGATCGACCACGTCCAGGCCGGCCAGGTCTTGCGTCGTATTGCCCGCAAACGCGGCGCGGCTTTGCTGGCCGTTTTTCAGCCAGGTGTGCGTGACGTCCTTGATCTGCGCCAGGGTGCAATTGAGCACGCCGGTACGGAACTGCTGGCGCACGGCTTCCGTCGTGCCCCGCTGCTGCATGTTCCAGGCCGTCAGCGCTTCCGCGTACGGCGAGTGCGGCTTGTCGAGGCCCTTGATGACGCAGATGATGGCTTCTTCCACCTGCTCTTGCGAGAAATCGCCGTCGAGGATCTGGTCGAGCGTCGTGCCGAAGTCGGCGAACGTGCCGGCCAGGCGCGGATCGCGGTAGGAGCTCAGCGTGAACGTGCCGGCGCCGGCCGCGTAGCTGGCGCTGCCGCCATACGCGCCGCCTTTTTCGCGCAGGGCCGTATGCAGCACCTGGTTGGTCATCAGCTCGGCGGCCACGGCCAGGGCCGCAGCATCGGGATTATGCACGCCGGGCACGGCCCAGGAAACGAAGCAATGGTTGATCTGGCTCGTCGCATACAGGGCCGTGTTGGCCAGTGGCAAGGTAGCCGGAGCGGCGGCAACGGCTGGCGCGGCCGCCTCCGTGCTGGCGGCCGGCAACTCGAGCAGACGTGCCAGCGTGATGCCATCCTGCTCCAGGCCCGCGCACAGCACGGTCGGCGGCTGGGCGATGATGTGCGCATGCAGGGTGTCGAGTTCGCGTGCGATTTCCTGCAAGCCTGCCGACGTTTTGCTCAGCTGCTGCAAACGGCGGTAAAACGGCAATGCTGCCGGGCCGCCGACGATGTCGTCGAAGCGGCGCGTCGGCGACAGCGGCGCTGCCGAGGCAAGCATGGCGTAGCGGTTGCCCGATTCGGCCAGGCTGGAGAGTTTGTCTTGCACCAGGCTTTCGATCAGGAACGCCAGGCGCTCTTCTTCATCGAAGCGTGGCTTGGCGATCCAGGCCGACAGCACGGCGGCGATGGCCGCGTGTTCTTCGCGCAAGCCGCTGGCCGAGAACGACAATTCCACGCGCATCGCTTGCTGCGGGCGGGGAATGGCTTCCAGGCCGATGTGGAACGACGGCACCATGCTCTGGCGCCAGGCGCTGGCGTCATCGAACGACATGTCGCCCACGCCCAGTTCCGGCGCCAGGTCCGTGTACAGGCGCAGCCATGGCCACGACGCTTCCGGCAGGCCCGACACGTCGTACAGCACGTTGGCATAGCTGATGCCGTTCGAGGCAATGCTGAACGCCACGGCGCCATCGACGGCCGGTGGAATCGGCAGGGCCGGGCGCGGCGCGGCGCTGACGTCGCCAGGGCGGATGCGCGGCAGCACTTCCGAATTTGACGGCAGCTGCTGATGCGCTTCCAGCGCTGCGGACTCGGCCACGATGTGTTCGCGCTCGGCATCCGTCAGCTTTGCCTGCAGGGCCGCCAGTTTGGCGTCTTCCTGCGCGGCGCGGTCGGTAAAATAGGCGCTGTCGGGCACCACGTGCGTCGTCAGACGGGTCGGGTTGGCGATCAGCTCGCGCACCAGCTGCTTGAAGAATGCCGGGTCGTCGATCTGCTGCTCCAGGGTTTCCAGGATGGCCGCATTGTCGAAGGCGTCCATCACGTTGCCGTCGTACATGGCCAGCGGCAAGGCGTGCAGCAAACGGCCCAGGCCGTAAGGCATGCGGCCGCTGCTGATTTCGCGCTGGCTGTATTTGATGTCGCGCAAGGCCGCGTGCAGCACGGCGGCGGGAATGCCCTCTTCCGCCGTTTCTTCCAGCGCGGCCCAGATGCGCTGGTGCGCATCGGCGATCTGTTCTTTGGTTAAACCTTCCATGCCGATGTGGAACACCATCTGGCGGATGCCCGCGTCGCGGCCATTCATGTCCGATGGGCGGCCATAGCCGGCCGATTCCATGGCGCGCATGACGGGCGCCGACGATTCGCCGAGCAAGCCATGCGACAGCAAATGCGCGTGGTAGTAGGCGATGGGGTCGCTCGATTCGCCCATCAGCCAGGCAAATTGCAGGCCGAATTCATCGTCGCGCGCTTCCTGTGAAGGAATCTTGACGATGTTTTCCTGCGGCGCCGTCCACGCGGGCGCCAGCTGCGGCAGGCGGCGCGGGCTAAAGCCGCTGAGCTTGGATAGCACGCGCTCGGCGACCTGCTCCTGCACGGCCGACGCTTCGATATTGCCGGCGGTCATGATCACGGCTTGCGAAGGATGGTAGTGACTGGCGTGGAATTCTTTCAGCATGGCATGCGTCAGCTCGGGGATGTCGAGCGGATCGCCGCCCGATTCCACTTCATACGTCGTGCCCTTGAGCAAGGCGCTGGCGATGCCGCTGTCGAGCGCGCGCATGGGGCTGTTGAAGGCGCCCTTCATTTCATTGAAGACGATGCCCTGGTACACGAGCTTGTCGCCTTCGAACGCATGGCGCCAGCCTTCCTGGCGGAAGTTCAGGTAATCGAGGTTCGGGAAGAAGGCCGCATCGAGATAGACGTCGAGCAGGTTGAAGAAATCCTTGCGGTCGGTGCTGGCGAACGGGTACACGGTGCGGTCCGGATAGGTCATCGCATTCATGAAGGTGGCCGTCGAGCGGCGCAGCATCGAGAAAAACGGGTCGCGCACCGGGTAGCGCGACGAACCGCACAAGGCCAGGTGTTCGAGGATGTGGGCGCGTCCGTCGCTCACTTCCGGCACAGTGGGAAAGGCCACCAGGAACACCATCTCAGCCTGCTCGGTATGCATGTGGATATGGCGCATGCCCGTTGCTGGCTCGACATATTGCTCGATGGTTGCCTGCAAGACTGGAATGAAGTTGCTGCTGACTTTTTCAAATGTGCTCATGCGGTATGGGATCTCTTCGGTAGGTGATTCGGAGTGTCGGTGGGGCTGCATCACATGTGGGGGCAAAGTGGCGGAATGCCAGGACTGGCCGCCAGGGCGGGGTGTCACTTTGATGCCTGCGTGAAGTTTTCCCTATTGTACTAGGAGTATTCGTGCGCCGCCGCCGGGCCTCGCTTGTCGGCCGGAAAAGCAACAATGTTGCAAAATAAGCTATTTTTGGACAGGTGGCGCCCCAGGATGGGGGCTTAGCGTACCATGCGCCTTTTGCACTCCAGACTGAACCGAAGGCGCCTACCTTGTCCCGACTTTCCTTTCGCCAACTGTTATTTGCCGCCTTCATTTTGACGACGGGTATCTTGACGGCCACCTCCGTGCAAGCCCTGCTGACCCTGGAGCACCTGGCCCGGCTGGGGCGTGAGACGGCGGCGCAGGCGATCGCCCTGACGGAACAGTCGCAGCGCCTGTCCGAGCGCACCCTGGCCATGGAGCGCAGCGCGCGCCAGTTCCTCGTGCTGGACGACCCCGTGTTCCGCGAGCGTTACGCGGCGGCGCGCGAGGAAGCGACGGCGGCGCTGCAAGTGCTGAACCGCGCCACGCCCGAATTCGCTCCCCAGCTGGCCGACGAATGGACGGTGCAGGCGCAATCGGCGTGGGAAGTCTTGCAAGCTGGAAAACGCCGCAAGCGCGATGGCCACGCCGTCGTGTACCGCGCGTTTGCCCGCATGACGCAGATCAATGACAGCCTGGCGCGCGAAAGCAAGACGGAAATCGGCAGCCGCAATGACGCGCTGCTGGCCGAGCTGGAGCGCCAGCGCCGCCTGCTGGGCCTGCTGGTGGGCGGCGCCGTGCTGCTGGCGGCCGTGCTGGCCACCTGCTTCGGTTTTTTACTCTCGCGTCCGCTGCGCCGCATCGAGACGGCCATCGAGCGCCTGGGCGAGAAGCGCTACGACCAGCCCATCGTCGTCGGCGGCCCGGCCGACACGCGCCGCCTGGGCCAGCAGCTGGACTGGCTGCGCCAGCGCCTGGCGGACCTCGATGCCGACAAGGAACGTTTTCTGCGCCATATCTCGCATGAGCTGAAGACGCCGCTGGCGGCCCTGCGCGAAGGCGTGGCCTTGCTGGAAGACGAGGTGGCCGGCAAGCTCAGCGACAGCCAGCGCGAAATCGCCGGCATCTTGCAGCAAAACACGGCCTCGCTGCAAACCCAGATCGAAGACTTGCTGCGCTACAATACCGCCGCTTTTGACGCCCAGCATCTGGCGCACAGCAAGGTCGACTTGCTGGTCTTGCTGCAAGATGTGGTGGCCGCGCAGCGCCTGCAATGGCTGGCGCGCCGTTTGACGGTCGAGGTGCAGGGCGAATCCCTGATCGTGCAGGCCGACCGCGACAAGCTGGCCACCGCCCTGGCGAATTTGCTGTCGAATGCCGTGCGTTTCAGCCCGGAGGGCGGCACCGTGCGTTTCACCCTGTCTTGCGAAGGAGGCCGCGTGCGCATCGATTGCGTCGACGAGGGGGCCGGCGTGGCGCCCGAGGATGCCGCGCGCATTTTTGAACCGTTTTACCAGGGAGTGCGCCAGGCGGCCGGCGCGCGCAACGGCAATGGCATCGGCCTGTCCATCGTGCGCGAATATATCGCCGCCCACGATGGCAGCGTCACTCTTTTACCGCGCCAGGCTGGCGCGCATTTTCGGATAGAACTGCCCTTATGATGACGAGAACTTCCCTGGCCGGCATGGCCGCCTGTGCGCTGCTGTTGGGCGCTTGCGCCGCCAAGCCCCCCACCCAGACGCCCGTGCTGGTACAGACGCCGCCGCGCGTGGTGGTCGTGGCCGACCCCCAGCTGGCCGAACTGCTCGCGTATCAGAGTGCCTTGCGCCTGATGACGCCGTCGGAACTGGCGAAAGCGCAGCTGGACCTAACGAAAGCCGATCATGCGCCGCACAACACGCTACGCCGCGCCATGCTGCAGGCGACCGTGCGCGGCCCCGGCGACCTGGCCCGCGCGCAAGCCTTGCTGGAACCGCTGGCCACGGCCACGGGCAAGGACGCGCAGCTGCTGGCGCCGCTGGCGCAATTGCTCGGCAGCCAGTACGCGGAACTGCGCCGCCAGGAAGAGAGCATCGACAAGCTCAACACGCAGTTGCGCGACGCGCAGCGCCGCATCGACTTGCTCAATGAAAAACTCGAGGCACTGAAAAACATCGAGCGCAGCCTGTCCGTGCGCCCTGCCGCAGGAGCGGCGAAATGAGCGAGCACGCCCACATCTTATTGGTCGACGACGACCCCGACCTGCTGCGCCTGCTGACCATCCGCTTGAAGGCGGGCAACTATCGCGTGACGGCCGTGGGCAGCGCGGAAGCGGCGCTGGCGCGCCTGGCCGTGGAATTGCCGGCCCTGGTCATTACCGACGTGCAATTGCCGGGCCGCGACGGCCTGGCTTTGTTCGATGAAATCCGCCGCCAGCACGCGGCCCTGCCCGTCATTCTGCTCACGGCGCACGGCACCATTCCCGACGCCGTCGACGCGACGGCGCGCGGCGCGTTTGCGTATCTGACGAAGCCGTTCGACGGCAAGCTCTTGATGGAAAAGGTGGCGTACGCCATCAACTTGTCCACCGTCATGCCGGCGCCGGCGTCCGGCGACGAAGGCTGGCGTGCCGAACTGATCAGCCGCAGTGCGCAGATGGCCGAGCTGCTGGCCGAAGCCAAGCTGGTAGCGGGGTCCGACGCCAGCATCCTGATCCGCGGCCCCAGCGGCACGGGCAAGGAATTGCTGGCGCGCGCGCTGCACAACGCCAGCCGCCGCGCCAAGGCGCCGTTCATCGCCGTCAATTGCGGCGCCATCCCCGAGCAGCTGCTGGAATCGGAACTGTTCGGCCACGTGAAAGGCTCGTTTACGGGCGCCGTCGGCAACCGCGAAGGTTTATTTCAGGCGGCCGATGGCGGCACCCTGTTTCTGGACGAGATCGGCGACATGCCGCTGCCGCTGCAAGTCAAATTGCTGCGCGTGCTGCAGGAGCGGGCCGTGCGGCCCGTGGGCGCCGACCAGACGCGGCCCGTCGACGTGCGCTTGCTGTCCGCCACGCACCGCGACCTCGATGTGGCCATGGCGGAAGGGCAATTCCGCGAAGACCTGTATTACCGCCTCAACGTCGTGACCTTGACCTTGCCGCCGCTGGCCGAGCGCCGCGAAGACATCGCCTTGCTGGCAAACCATTTCCTGCAGAAACTGGCGGCCAAGTATCAAAAACCGTTGAACGGCTTCGCGCCCGACGCCCTCACGGCGCTGGTGGCCGCGCCATGGCCGGGCAACGTACGCCAACTGGTCAATGTCGTCGAGCAAGTGTGCGCGCTGGCCACGGCGCCGCTGGTGCCCTTGTCGCTGGTGCAGCGGGCCTTGCGCGTGCCGTCGCTCGAAGCGCTCAGCTATAACGAAGCCAAGCAGCGCTTCGAGCGCGACTACCTGATCCAGTTGCTGCGCCTGACGGACGGCAACGTGGCCGACGCGGCCCGCCTGGCTGACCGCAACCGCACGGAGTTCTACCGTTTATTGCAGAAATATGAGCTGACGCCGGCCTTGTTCCGGGCCGACGGCGACCCTGTCGCTGATTAGCGACAAAAATAAAGCGTTAAAAATCAGCGGCTTAACCTGAAACATTGATATTGTTGCCACAAGCTGTCGCTGGCAGGCGACAAAAAGCCCCCTTTTTCGGGCCGGATCCGGCGGAAATGGGCTGGAAAAATCGGCTTTGAATATAAGTACTTGATTTTGAAGGGAAATTAAAAGCTGGCACGGTGCTTGCTGTATGGGTAGATGTGACGCTTCAAAGTGTTGCTTTATCCAAGTAAGAAGCTTTTAACTTCATTGAGAGGAACTACCATGCAAACATCGAAACTGTTCAATACCCTGGTTGCCGCTATCGTACTGTCGGGCGCCTCGATCACCGCTTCGCATGCAGCTGACTCCGCCCCAAAAGCACAAGCTCCTGCTAACACTGTCGTGGCCGCCAACGCCGCCGCTGCCGTCCCTGATGAAACCATCACTTCCTCGGCCAAGGCCGCCCTGAGCGCCGATGCGCAAGCCGCTGCCCTGCCAGTCAAGGTAGCAACCCAGCAAGGTGTGGTCGTCCTGTCGGGCGATGTACCGAGCGCCGAAGCGGGTGACCGCGTCGTGCAGATCGTCGCTTCCGTGAGCGGCGTGAAAGAAATCAAGAACGAGCTGAAAGTCAAAGCCGCCGGTTAATCCCTCGCGCTGTACTTTACTCCGGGTTGCCCTGTCTGCGGACAGGGCATTTTTTTTGTGCCATTGTGTCCACAAGCCACGCTTGCTTCCAGGCAGGTAGTCCGGCGATAGGGTTAGAATAGCCAGCACTGGCGCCGATTCCGGCGCTTTTTGTCATCCATGGCGCAGTGTTGCAAGGCTGGGCCGCTACCAGGCTACCGCATGTCTTCTTTTTCTTCCGCCGCCCTGCTGCGCAATCTGAAACCCGACAACTTCACCATCGCCCTGCTCGTCACCGTGGCGCTGGCCAGCTTCCTGCCCTGCACGGGCCAGACGGCCGTGGTCTTCGGCAATATCACCACTGTTGCCATCGGCGCCCTGTTCTTCCTGCATGGCGCCAAGCTGTCGCGCGAAGCCGTGGTGGCCGGCATCATGCACTGGCGCCTGCATTTGCTGGTGCTGGCCAGCACGTTCATTTTGTTCCCCCTGCTGGGCCTGGCCCTGCGGCCGCTGGCGCTGACCTTCCTCACGCCCGAGCTGTACGTGGGCATCCTGTTCCTGTGCGCGCTGCCATCGACCGTGCAATCGTCGATCGCGCTGACGGCCATGGCGCGCGGCAACGTGCCGGCCGCCATCTGCAGCGCCTCGGCCTCGAATTTCATCGGCATTTTTCTTGCGCCCATCCTCGTGGGTTTGCTGGTGGCCAAGGGCGCGGAAAGCAAGTCGTCGGTCGACGCCGTTTTATCGATTGTTATGCAATTGCTGCTGCCCTTCCTGGCCGGCCAGTTCCTGCGCCGCTGGATCGGCCGCTGGGTCGACCGCCACAAGGCTATGCTGAAATTCGTCGACCAGGGTTCCATTTTGCTGGTGGTCTACACGGCCTTCAGCGAAGCCGTCAGCGAAGGCCTGTGGCACACGATCTCGGTGGAAACCCTGGTCGCCCTGGGCCTGTTCAGCATCGTGCTGCTGGCCCTGGTCCTGGGCCTGATGACGTTCATCAGCCGCCGCCTGGGCTTTAGCAAGGAAGATGAAATCGCCATCGTTTTCTGTGGCTCGAAGAAAAGCCTGGCCAGCGGCGTACCGATGGCCAAGGTACTGTTTGCCACGCACTCGCTGGGCATGGTGATTTTGCCGCTGATGCTGTTCCACCAGATTCAATTGATGATCTGCGCCGTGATTGCGCAGCGCTATGCGCGGCGCGATGAGGCGCAGGAAGTGCCGGCGGCGACGCCGTGATGCGGCTCCTGCAGTAGCCGCAGCGCCTGCCGCAAGCCATCGACAATCACCGCGTAGGCCTGGCGCCGGCTCTCTTCGTCCCGTGCGCGCAGCACATATGACGGGTGATACACGGTCACCACCCAGCGCCCGTCGTGTTCGATGGGCGTGCCGATCAGCGGCGTCATGCTGGCCGCGCCATCCTGCAGCACGGATTTCAATGCCGTGCTGCCCAGCGCCACGATCACCTGTGGTTTGCCACGTTCGATCTCTTCTTCCAGCCAGCCATGGCAGGCGAGGATCTCGCGCTGGGCCGGGGTCTTGTGCAGGCGGCGCTTGCCGCGCGGTTCCCACTTGAAATGCTTGACGGCATTGGTCAGATAGATGCTGTCGCGCGCGATGCCAGCTTCCCGCATGGCTTTGTCCAGCAGCGCACCGGCCGGGCCGACGAACGGCAGTCCGGCCAGGTCTTCCTGGTCGCCCGGCTGTTCACCGACGAGCATGATGCGGGCGGTGTGCGGGCCTGTGCCGGGCACGGCTTGCGTGGCATGCTGCCACAGTTCGCAGCGGCGGCACTGGTCCAGTGTTGTGGCAGCCCCGCGCACCGGTTGGGCCCGCTCTGCGCTGATCGGGATCATGGCGGCGCCCTGCCGCTGTCCCACGCTGGCCGTCTGGCCCGTGCGCCGCTCGCCGTTGGCCGCGCCGCTCAGCATGGCGGGCACGATGGCGCCTTCGGGTAAATTTTTCCAGAAACGCGAGGGAATATGGCTGTGCAGCAAGTCCGCATTCACGCGCGCGGGGTTGAAGATGCTGCGGTAGTACGTCAGCCATAGCGCTTCGCCCGCATCGTCGATGTCGGCCGCGCCGCGCAGCAGGGCCGGTCCCGCGTGCAAGGTGGCGCCATCCCACAGCATGCTGGCGCCGGGCGTGGCGATCATCCAGCTGGCCTTTCCCATGCGGCGCGCGAAGTGGCGCGCCACCTGCGGCAGCACCTCGTGCGTGGGCTCGAACCAGGCGACAAAACGGGGCGCGCCGTCACTTTCGGCCCGCTCGCGGAAGCGCACGTAGGCATGCATGTCGTGCTCCTCGCGGTGCACGGCCTTGACCATGGCGTGCAGGCGCGCGCCGTCCGCGTCGGCCGGGGACACCACGTCGTGCTGGCCCTGCTGCCAGCGCCACAGCACCTGATACAGGAAGGCCCAGCGGTCATGCACGTTGAAACAGGCGGCGCTCTCCAGCAGTTCCACCAGCTGGCGGGGCAGGCGCAGCGGTGGCGCGCCGGTATCCGTGGCCTCTGGCGTGGAGGAAAACAGGTCGCCGTCGCCGGGCTGCGATTGCCAGGCCACGTCGGCAGGCGGCACGCCGCGCGCGATCAGTTCGCGCGCCGCCGCGCGCCACGCGTCGAACGATTGCGCCAGCCGCACGAACGTACTCATGCTGCCTGCAGCTCCGGCCATAAGTTCAATTGCTGCGGTGCGTCCGCCATGGCGCGGCGCAATTGTTCCGAGGCGGTGGTGTCGCGTGCGGGAAAGTAATCGGCCGTGATGATGAACGGGACAATCTTTTTCATGCTGCAGCGCAGGCGCGACAGGTCGGCATAGCGCACTTGCCGCAAACGGCGCAGGTCGACGATGCGCTGCGCGTTACGCAGGCCGATGCCGGGCACGCGCGCGATCATGTGCTGCGCCGCGCGGTTCAAGTCCAGCGGAAAATGTTCGCGGTGCGCCAGCGCCCACGCCAGTTTCGGATCGATGTCGAGCGCCAGGTTGCCGCCGCTGGCGGGCAGCAGTTCGCTGGCCTGGAAACCATAGCTGCGCAGCAAGAAATCGGCCTGGTACAGCCGGTGTTCGCGCAGCATCGGCGGCGGCGCCAGCGGCACGCTTTTCGGGCTGTCGGGGATGGGGCTGAAGGCCGAGTAGTACACGCGCTTGAGTTTATAGCTGCCGTACAGGGTCTCGGCCGTGGCGAGGATCTGCTGGTCGTCGCTGGCGTCGGCGCCAACGATCATCTGCGTGCTTTGCCCGGCCGGCGCGAAGCGCGGCGAGCGCGGTTCTTCGGCCTTTTCATCGAGCTTGCGGCGGATGGCGCCCATGGCCAGCTTGATTGTGTGCACGCTCTTTTCCGGCGCCAGTTTCTGCACGCTGTCCTGGGTCGGCAATTCGATATTGACGCTGAGCCGGTCGGCATAGCGGCCCGCCAGCGCGATCAGGGCCGGATCGGCGTCGGGGATGGTTTTCAGGTGGATGTAGCCGCGGAACTGGTGCACCTCGCGCAACTCGCGCGCCACCTGCACCAGTTGCTCCATCGTGTAGTCGGCCGACTGGATGATGCCGGAACTGAGGAACAGGCCGTCGATGTAGTTGCGCAGGTAAAAGTCGCTGGTCAGTTTCACCACTTCGGCCACCGTAAAGCGCGCGCGCGGCACGTTCGAGGTACGGCGGTTGACGCAGTACTGGCAATCGTACAGGCAGTAATTGGTCAACAGTATCTTCAGCAGCGAGACGCAGCGCCCGTCCGGCGTGTAGCTGTGGCAAATCCCCATGCCCGAGGTGGCGCCAAAACCGTCCTTGCCGATGGAATCGCGCTTCGGCGCACCGCTGCTGGCGCAGGACGCATCGTACTTGGCCGCGTCGGCCAGGATTTCCAGCTTGTCCGTCAATTCCATGGTGCACCTCGATATACTGTGTTTATATACAGTATATCAGGGAATCGGCCTGGTACCGGCTTGATCTGTGCAATGGCAGAACGCTATATATCGGTGTATATTACGGACCTGGTTCTTTTCTCATTCAGGATACGCTCATGTGCCTCACCTTGCGCCTCACCTCCCTCGCCCGCCTGCTTGGCGTCACCCTGCTCGCCACTGCCGCTACCTCCGCCCTTGCCGGCGAAGTGGTCGTGTCGGCCGCGGCCAGCCTGACGAACGCGTTCAAGGATGCGGCGCAAAGCTACGAGGCGCAGTATCCGGGCAGCAAGGTGTCCCTGAACTTTGCCGCCTCGGGCGTGCTGCTGCAACAGATCGTCAAGGGCGCGCCCGTCGACGTGTTTGCCTCTGCCGACCAGGAAACCATGGATGCGGCGCAAAAGCAGGGCCTGGTATTGCCGGCCGACCGCATGGACTTCGTCGGCAACAGCCTGGTGCTGATCGTGCCGCACGATAGCAAGCTGGGCATCAAAGCTTTGGCCGACCTGACGCACAAGGGCGTGACCCGCGTGGCCATCGCCAACCCGGCCAGCGTGCCCGTCGGCCGCTATTCGGAAGGCGCGCTGAAGAAGGCGAAGCTGTGGGAAGCCGTGCAGCCGAAAGCCATCGGCACGCAAAACGTGCGCCAGTCGCTCGACTATGTGGCGCGCGGCGAAGTCGATGCGGGCTTTGTCTACGCCACCGACGCGGCCATCATGAAAGACAAGGTGAACGTGGTGCTGGACGTGCCGCTCGACGCGCCCGTGCTGTACCCGATCGCCACCATCAAGGGCAGCGGCAATGCCGCCGAAGCGAAGCGCTTCGTCAGCTACCTGCAGACGGCACCTGCGCAAGCCATCCTGGCCAAGTACGGGTTTAAAAAGCCATAAAGTAAAAAGACTGTACATGGATATCGCCTGGACCGCGCTGGCCCTGTCGCTCAAAGTTGCGGCCTGGGCCACGGCGCTCAATTTGCTGCTCGGCATCGGTACGGGCTATCTGCTGGCGCGCACGCGTTTTCCGGGGCGCGAGCTGCTCGACGCCCTGCTGACCCTGCCGATGGTGATGCCGCCCACCGTGCTCGGCTATTACCTGCTGGTGCTGCTGGGCCGGCGCGGCACCCTGGGCATCTGGCTGCAGGACAACTTCGGCATCAACCTGATCTTTACGTGGCAGGGCGCCGTGATCGCTTCCACGGTGGTCGCCTTTCCCCTCGTCTTCAAGCCCGCGCGCGCCGCCTTCGAGGCGGTCGACGGGCAGCTCGAGCAGGCGGCCCGCGTGCTGGGCATTTCGGAGCTGGCGATTTTCTTCCGCGTCACCTTGCCGCTGGCCTGGCGCGGCATCCTGGCCGGCGTGCTGCTGGGCTTTGTGCGCGCGCTCGGTGAATTCGGCGCCACGCTGATGGTGGCCGGCAGCATTCCCGGCAAGACGCAGACCCTGTCGGTGGCCGTGTATGAAGCCGTGCAGGCGGGCCAGGATGAGGTGGCCAATACGCTGGTCGTGATTATCTCGCTAGTCTGCATCGTGGTGCTGCTGTCGGCTGGCCGCCTGGCGCCCGGGCGCGTCGCACACAAATGAGGCCTATGATGACGCCCATGCAACTCGACCTCGACATTCGCGCTACCTTGCGCTCCGGCAAACGCCGTTTCGACCTGCACGTGCAATGCACCTCAGGCAGCCAGCGCATCGCCATGTATGGCCCGTCCGGCGCCGGCAAGAGCATGACCCTCAAAGCCATTGCCGGACTGTTTACACCGGACGCGGGCCATATCCGCCTGAACGGGCGCACCCTGTTCGACTCGGCCGCCGGCATCAACTTGCCGCCGCAGCAGCGCAATGTCGCCTACCTGTTCCAGGATTACGCGCTGTTCCCGCACCTGACGGTGCGCCAGAACGTGGGCTTCGGCCTGGCGCGGGGCTGGTTCAATCCGCGTGCGCGCGAAAAATTGCAGACGGTCGAGCATTGGCTGGATGCATTCCACTTGCAGGAACTGGCGCACCAGTTTCCCGACGAGTTGTCCGGAGGCCAGCGCCAACGGGTGGCGCTGGCGAGGGCGCTCGTGGCGGAACCGGCCGCGTTGCTGCTCGACGAGCCGTTCGCCGCCCTCGATCCGGCCCTGCGTGTCAAAATGCGCCTGGAACTGAGCCAGTGGCAGCAGCGCCTGGACGTGCCCATGATCCTGATCACCCATGATCCGGAAGATGCGCGCATCCTGGGCGAGCATGTGCTGTACTTGCGCGACGGACAGATCGATAACAGGGAAGAACACATGGCATTGGGTGAACGCATTGGATAAATCAGCGGCAGCGGAAATCGGCCTGCAAGGCTCGGTATGGATGACGGTGGGAGGCGAGCACCTGGGTGGCGCCGGGCGGGTGGAATTGCTGGGCGCCATCGCCGAGTGCGGCTCCATCACGCAGGCGGCCAAGCTGGTGAAGATGAGCTACAAGGCGGCCTGGGACGCGATCGACGCGATGAACAACCTGGCGGGCGAGCCGCTGGTCGAACGCCTGACGGGCGGCAAGGGCGGCGGCGGCACGCGGCTGACGCAACGGGGACGCCAGCTGGTCGACAATTTCCGCATCATCGAGCGCGAGCATGCGCGCTACCTGCGCCAGCTGGGCAGCCAGGCCGAAGGCATCGCCGACGATCTTTTACTCATACGGAGAATGGCCATGAAAACCACGGCACGCAACCAATTCCTGGGCAAGGTGGCCGAACTGAAACAGGGCGCCGTCAACGACGAAGTCACGCTGGAATTGCCGGGTGGCCAGCACATCGTGGCCATCGTCACGCAAGGCAGCAGCGCAAGCCTGGGCCTGGTGCCGGGCGCGGAAGCGTTTGCGCTGATCAAGGCATCGTCGATCATCCTCGTGGCCGACAGCGCAGGCGCGCGCTTTTCCGCACGCAACCAGCTGGCCGGGCTGGTGACGCGCGTGCAGACGGGCGCCGTCAACACGGAAGTGGTGCTGGACTTGCCACGCGGCGGCACGATCGCCGCCATCATCACCAACCAGAGCAGCACCGAGCTGGGCATCGAGATCGGCAGCAGTGTGACGGCGATTTTCAAGGCGTCCAGCGTGATCCTGGGCGTGCCGGCGTAAATGGGGTAGGTCGGATTAGCGCGCAAGCGCGTAATCCGACAAGGTTCCGGGGCCTGACCCCAGTTTTACGTTGCAGGCTTAATCCTTCAGCCTGGACAACCAATCGGCCGCCGCCGCCAGCGCCTGCTCCAGTTCCTGCGCCGTCTGCGCCAGCAGCGCCGGCACCTCGTCGAGGCGGCCCGCATCGATGGCTTCCTCGGTGGCGAACGCGGTGCGGATCAGGCGTTTCGTGCCCAGGGTGCCGACGGAGCCGCGCACGCTGTGCAGGATGCGCGCCACGTCGCTGTGGCGGCCCGCCTGCAAGGCTGTTTCGGCATCGCGCACGGGCGTCATGCCCTTGTTCAGCGCGTCTTCCACCATGCGCCGCAGCACGCCGCGCCCCTTCGCGTCGCGCCCCATCACGCGCATCAGCGGCGCCATGGAAAACACTTCCTCATCGGCGACGGGCGCCGGCCCCGCCGTCTGCACTGGCGGGCGCTTGGGCAGGTGGCGCAGGATCACTTCCATCATCTCTTCCACCACCACGGGCTTGGCGATGAAATCGCTGATGCCGGCCGTCATGCAGCGCTCGCGCTCGGACGCCAGCACGCCGGCCGTCATGGCGATCACGGGCAGGCTCAAGCGCAGTTCCGTGCGGATGATGTGGGTGGCGCTGAAGCCGTCCATGACGGGCATCTGCATGTCCATCAGCACGATGTCGTAGCGCAACGCTTCCGTGCGCAGCCGTTCCACCGCTTGCAACCCGTCGCCCACCACGTCCAGGGTGGCGCCCATGTGTTCGAGGATGCCGCGCGCCACGGCCTGGTTCAAATGGTTGTCTTCCACCAGCAGGAAATGCACGCCGGCCAGTTCCGTGCCCAGCGGCTGTTGCAGCATGCGCTGCTCGCCGCCGTCGTGCTTGGTAATCAGCGCCTGGTGCAGGGCGTCGAACAGGCTCGAGCCCGTGATCGGCTTCATCAGCACGACGTCGGCCTCGGCCGCGCTGGAGATTTCCTCGAGGTGGTTGCGGGCGAAGGCGTTGACCATGACCACGATGGGCTGGCGCTGGCCGCTGGCTGCCTGGCGGATGGCCTTGGCCGTGGCCAGGCCGTCCATCACGGGCATGTGCCAGTCGGCCAGCACCACGTCGTACGGCTGCTGCTGCGCCAGGCGCTCGCGGTACAGTTCGATAGCGGCAAAGCCGGAGTCCACTTCGTCGGCCAGCCAGCCCCACGCCTCGATCAGCTTGACGATCAGTTCGCGCGTGGTGCGGTTGTCGTCGGCCACCAGCAGGCGCAGCTGGCCCAGGGTGGGCGTGCGCCGCGTTTCGGCCGGCTGCGCCAGCATCTCGAACGGCACGCTGAACCAGAAGCGGCTGCCTTTGCCTTCGCTGCTGGCAACGGCGATGTCGCCGCCCATCATGTGGATCAGCTGTTTGCTGATGGCCAGGCCCAGGCCCGTGCCGCCGAAGCGCCGCGTGATGCTCTGGTCGCCTTGCGAAAACGCGGCAAACAGCTGCTGTTGCTGCAACTCCGTCATGCCGATGCCCGTGTCGCGCACTTCGAAGCGCAGCCAGGCGCGGCCCTTGTCTTTCTCGGCCAGGCTGACGGCCACCACCACTTCGCCGCTCTCGGTAAACTTGATGGCGTTGCCGGCCAGGTTGACGAGAATCTGCTGCAGGCGCTGGGCGTCGCCCATGAGGCGGCGCGGCACGTCGGGCTCGACGGCAATCGCCAGTTCCAGCTCCTTTTCGCCCGCATTCATCGTCATCGTCGTGGCCAGCGTGTTCATGACCTCGTCGAGGTCGAATTCGACGGGCGACAATTCCATGCGGCGTGCCTCGATCTTCGAATAATCGAGCACGTCGTTGAGGATGCCCAGCAGCGACTGGCCGGCCACGCGCACCATGGTCAGATACTTGCGCTGTTCCGTATCGAGCTTGGTATTGCCCAGCAAATACACCATGCCCAGCACGGCATTGAGGGGCGTGCGGATTTCATGGCTCATGTTGGCCACGAAATCGCTCTTCGCGCGGTTGGCCGCCTCGGCCCGGTCGCGTTCCTGTTCCAGCTCCGCCGCGCGCGATTCGAGCTCCTGCTGCAAGCGGTCGCGCTCGCTCATCAGGCCGTTGAACGCTTCCGTCAGCTCGCCGATCTCGTCGCGCTGCTGCACGGGCACGGGAGTGAAACGGCTGCCGCTGGTGCGCAGCGCCTGCAGGGTGTCGCGCAGGCGCACCAGCGGCGAGAGCAGGCGCACGGTGACCCAGCCCAGCACGGCTGCGGCCAGCAGCGAGGCGAGGATGCTCCACAGCACCAGCCGGTACAGCACGCCGTCGAACGGTTCGAAGGCGTCGTCGAGGGGCAGCGAGGCGGCCAGCAGCCAATTTACGGATTTCAGGCGCTTGAAGCTGTTGACGGCCGTGATGCCGCGGCTGTTGGTGCTGACCATGGTGCCTTCGCCATCGTCCTTCAGCAGCCGGGTGGTCGTCAGGTTGGCGTTCGGCAGGCGCGGCTGCAGCAAACGGCTGGTGTCGGGATGCAGCACATAGCGCGGCACGGCGCCGCGCGTGAGGACGAAGTAATAGCCGCTCTTGCCGATCTTTTCCGAGCGCAACCTCCCCAGCAGGTTATCCTTGTACAGGCGCAGCACGCCGATCACCACGCCGGCCACCTGGCCATCGGCGCCCAGCACGGGCGCGACCATCTGCACGATGGGCATGCCGCTCGATTTGCCCAGCATCGGCTCGGTGATCATGGGCTGGCGCGTGCGCAGCACGGTCTGGAAATACTCGCGCTCGGCGACGTTGATGCCGGCGCGCCCCGCCACTTCCGGCATGTCGGCCACGACGGCGCCGTGCGCGTCGAGCACCAGCACGTCGTCGAACAGCACCAGCATCGAGCGGCGCGAATAGTATTCGCGCAATTGGGCGGGCTGGGTGATCAGTTCTGGCGGCTGCTGCCGGGCCGTCAGGGTGACGATCTGCAGCAGCATGCCCAGCTTGTCGTCGAGCTCGGCGGCGGTGCGGCTGATCAGGGACGACTGCTGGCTCAACAGTACCTTGGTGAAATCGTCGCGCATGTGCTGCACCTGGATCATGGTGACCAGCGCGATCATGGCGATCGAGGTCAGGCTGGTGGCCAGCGCGACTTTTGCTTTGATGCCGAGAGGCTTCATGATTTCCTTTTCAGTACCGGGCGGCACAGGCGGCAGATAATGCTGTCAGGAATTTTCCTATCAATACCCCAGCTTGGCAAGCGCCGCCACGCAAATTGCCCTCTCCGCATGGGCTTTTGACGATGTTGCCATATAATTAAAGTCGGAACGTCGTTTATTCAGCGAAATTGCGGTGAAATTGGCACACGGCAACCCTGTATGCAGTAAACTTGTTGTTGCATTTTCTAAAAGGTACCGACATGACTGAAGCGCTACTCACTCCAACCTCGCCCACAGTGACCGTGGAAGCGTTGCGTGCGCGATGCTCGACCTGCAGCATGCATCAATTGTGTCTGCCGATGGGCCTCGACGTGGGCGACATGGACAGACTGGACCAGATCATTGGCCGCCGCCGCAAGATCGTGCGCGGCGCTTCGCTGTTCCGCATCGGCGACTCGTTCCAGAACCTGTATGCGATCCGTCTGGGCCACTTCAAGACCTACCAGATCAATCCGGGCGGCGAAGAGCAGGTGACGGGTTTCCAGATGGCGGGCGAACTGCTGGGCATGGACGCCATCAGCGCCGACCGCCACCACTGTAATGCGGTGGCGCTGGAAGACAGCGAAGTGTGTGAAATCCCGTTTTCCAGCCTGGAACAATTGCTGGGCAATATGCCGACCCTGCTGCGCCATTTCCACCGCATGATGAGCCAGGAAATCACGCGCGAGCAAAGTGTCATGCTGTTGCTGGGCAACATGCAGGCGACGCAGCGTTTTGCCGCCTTTATCGTCAACCTGGCGTCGCGCTATGAAGCGCGCGGCTATTCGGCCAGCAAATTTCAGTTGCGCATGTCGCGCGAGGAAATCGGCAACTACCTGGGCCTGACCATCGAAAGCGTCAGCCGTTTATTGTCGAAATTCAAGAAGGAAGGCTGGCTGCGCGTCTCCAACCGCGAGATCGAGATCTTGCAGCCGGCCAAGCTGAAAGCCATTACAGCCGGCACCGACGTCTGCAAGTAACAGCACCGTCAAAACCTACTGCGCGTCGTGCTTTGCGGCCTGCGATGCTCGCTGTGCTATAGCACAGCTGTGCTTCTCAGCCACAAATCACTGCCGCTCGCTACGGTTTTTTCCCGGCGCTGTACGTTATAACTCTTCATCCGCATGCAGCGCGATGCTGCGTTGCACGGGCCAGGTCCAGATGCCGGACAGGCGCCACTCGCGTTTGTCGTTTTCCACCAGCACTTGCCAGCGGCTGCGCTCGAGCATCGGCAGCGCCACGGAAAAATTGCCGGCCGCATCGGGCTGCACCAGCAGCTTGATATCCTTTTCCGGCAGGGTCGCATGCGCCAGGTGCAGCTGCAAAGGCCCCTGGTACGCCTTGCCGAAGCTGTGCACGGAGCCGCTGAGGCGCGCTGCAGCGACGTCATACGACAGGGTCGTATCCATGGCCAGGTCGCTGGCGATCGTGTCGCGCTTCAAATCCTGGTTGATCGCCTTGCCCTGCTTGTAATAGTCGCCCACCACCAGCGCGTCGGGCTGCGTAAACGCGATATAGCCCATGAAGCTGCCGACGACCACGGACAGGCCGGGACCGATCATCAGCAGCCATGGCCAGCGGTGTTTGTACCACGGGGCAACGGGAGGTTGCAGTTTCAGACTGTCGGACATGGTATTTCTCCTGTGTTTCTGGTATACGGCCAGCCCCCATGCGGGGACCGGCCTTCCTGCATTAGCGCGGCACGATGAATACCGCGCTTTCGCGCACATGCAGCGACGGGTCGTCCAGCGAGTGCAATTCGATCGCAATCTTGTTCGAGCCCTTCTCGCCGACGCCGTGCGGCACGCGCAGGCGGATCGGCCAGCCCAGCGTTTCCGTCGGCTGCAAGGTCACTTCGTCGCGCGTCAGCAAGGTCAGGCCCGGCAAGCCGGAAGCGCTGATTTTGAAATGCTGGCTTTGCTCCGAGGTGTTCATGATCTGCAGACGATAGACGTTTTCGATCATGCCGTCTTCCACCTCGCGTCCCATCGAACCGCGGTCGCGGATCACGTCCATTTTCAGGGGCGTGCGCAGGGCCAGCGACGTACACACGGCGATGATAATCAGGGCCAGGATGGACGTGTAGATCAGCACGCGCGGGCGCATGGCGCGCTGGCGGATCTGCTTCGAATTGAAGTTGTTTTCCATCGCATGGTCGGTGCTGTAGCGTATCAGGCCACGCGGCCGCTCGACCTTGTCCATCACCGTATTGCAGGCATCGACGCAGGCGGCGCAGCCGATGCATTCATATTGCAGGCCGTTGCGGATATCGATACCGGTCGGACACACCTGCACGCACAGGGTGCAATCGATGCAGTCGCCCAGCTTGTCGTTGTTGCCGGCCTTCTTGCTCATGGCGCCGCGTGGTTCGCCGCGCTTGGCATCGTAGGTGATGATCAGCGTGTCCTGGTCGAACATGGCGCTCTGGAAGCGCGCGTAGGGGCACATGTATTTGCACACCTGCTCGCGCAGCCAGCCCGCGTTGCCGTAGGTTGCCAGGCTGTAGAACAAGACCCAGAACCATTCCCAGGGACCGAAATTGAGGGTGGTCACTTCGCGCGCCAGTTCCTTGATCGGCGTGAAGTAGCCGACAAAGGTAAAGCCCGTCCACAGGGCGATGGCGCCCCATACCAGGTGCTTGGCCGTCTTCTTGAACGCCTTGCGCACGGAGGGGCCCTGCTTGTCGAGGGCCATGCGCGCGCTGCGCGTGCCCTCGATGCGGCGTTCGACCCACAGGAAGATTTCCGTGTATACCGTTTGCGGGCAAGAAAACCCGCACCACACCCGCCCGGCAATGGCCGTGACGAGGAATAACAAATACGCACAGATGATCAGCAGGGCCGCCAGATAGATGAAATCCTGGGGCCACAGCACGACGCCGAAAATGTAGAACTTGCGCGTGGTCAAATCGAACAGCAGGGCTTGCCTGCCATTCCAGGTCAACCACGGCAAGCCGTAGAACGCGAGCTGGGTAAGCCATACGCATACCCATCGCCAGGTAGCGTAGCGTCCTTTGGCCTCGCGAGGGTAGATTTGCTCGCGGGCCGCATACATCTTGATGACTTGAGGTTCCATTACATCATTTCACGGGCGTCTGGGGATTCGACAGGCTCCAGACATACGCCGACAGCACGTGTACCTTGGATTCGCCGAGGAAGTCGCTGAAGGCCGGCATGGTGTTGTTGCGACCCTTGCGCACGGTTTCCATGATGGTATCGGCGCTGCCGCCGTACAGCCAGATCTTGTCCGTCAGGTTAGGCGCGCCGAGCATCTGGTTGCCCTTCGCATCGGCACCGTGACAGGCCATGCAGGCGCCGAACTTGGCCTTGCCCAGCACGGACTTGACGGGGTCCGACGTGGAACCGGACAGACTCAGCACGTAATGGGCCACGTTCTCGACATCTTTTTCGGAGCCGAGCGCGGCGCCCATCGGCGGCATCTGCCCATTGCGGCCATGCATGATGGTGGTCTTGATGATGTCGGGATCACCGCCATACAGCCAGTCCTTGTCCGTCAGGTTGGGGAAGCCCTTGTTGCCGCGGGCATCCGAACCGTGGCACTGCGCGCAGTAGGTCAGGAACAGACGCTGGCCGATGGCTTGCGCCTGCGGATCGGCGGCCACCGTCTTCAAGTCCTGGCTCAGGTACTTGTTGAACAGGGGGCCGTAATCGGCTTCCGCCTTCTTCAGCTCTTCCTCGTACTGGCCCGTCGATTTCCAGCCCAGGCTGCCGGCGTAGGTGCCCAGGCCCGGGTACAGGAACAGGTAGGCCAGCGCGAAGACGATGGTGATGTAGAACAGCCACATCCACCAGCGCGGCATCGGCGTATTGAGTTCCTTCAAGTCCTCGTCCCACACGTGGCCCGTGGTGCCGTCGGCGGGGGCGCCGGCGGCCACTTTCACTTTCGACTGCGAGTACAGCAGCACGCCGCAGCCGATGATGCCCAGCAGGGACAGCACGACAATGTAGATATTCCAGAAGCCATTGGTAAAGTCAGCCATGGTTGCGCTCCCCTTGTGCCGGCGCGGCATCGGCCGGATAGTCGAGCGCCTCGTCGGCGAACGGCAGGCGTGCCGCCGCGTCGAAGTCGCCATTGCTGCGGCTGAACGTCCACCACAGGATGCCCACGAATGTCATAAAGGAAACCACCGTCATGACGCTGCTGGCGCTGTCAAACAGGTTTTCGATTGCCATGCTAATTCCTTGTTTTGATTAATGTACCGAGGCCTTGCAGATAGGCGACCAGGGCGTCTTCTTCCGTCTTGTCCTGCAGCTGCGCGGGGCCGGCGGCGATCTCTTCGTCGCTGTACGGCTGGCCCAGGCGTTTCAGGGCGCGCATCTTCGGCATGATGTCGTCAGGCACCAGCTTGGTCTTCGCCAGCCATGGGTAGGCCGGCATGTTCGACTCGGGCACCACGTCGCGCGGGTTGTTCAAGTGCGTGCGGTGCCATTCGTCGCTGTAGCGGGCGCCCACGCGGGCCAGGTCCGGCCCCGTGCGCTTGGAACCCCACTGGAACGGACGGTCGTAGACGAACTCGCCGGCGACCGAATAGTGGCCATAGCGTTCCGTTTCCGCGCGCAGCGGACGCACCATCTGCGAATGGCAGTTGTAGCAGCCTTCGCGCACGTAGATGTCGCGGCCCGCCAGGCGCAGCGGCGAATACGGCTTCAGGCCGGCGACGGGCTCCGTCGTGCTCTTCTGGAAGAACAGGGGGACGATCTCGACGGCGCCGCCGATGCTGATCACCACCGTGACCAGGGCGATCAGCAGCCAGGGGTTTTTCTCAATCCATGCATGTGAAAATTTCATTTGCTTTCGCTCCTATCAGGCGTGCGCCGCGTTCAGTTCCGGAATGCGGGCGACGGGGAGTTTGCTGCCGCGCAGAGTCATCCAGGTGTTGTAGCCCATGATGCACATACCCGACAGGTACAGCAGGCCGCCGGCCACGCGCACCACGTAGTACGGATACGTTGCTTTCACGCTCTCGACAAAGGTGTAGGTCAGGGTGCCGTCCGGATTGACCGCGCGCCACATCAGGCCCTGCATCACGCCGGCGATCCACATTGCGGCGATGTACAGCACGATGCCGATGGTGGCCACCCAGAAGTGCACGTCGACCAGGCGCGTGCTGTGCATCTGCGTGCGGCCCGCCAGGCGCGGCAGCAGGTAGTAGATCGAACCCATGGTGATGAAGCCCACCCAGCCCAGGGCGCCCGCATGCACGTGGGCAACGGTCCAGTCGGTGTAGTGCGACAGCGAGTTGATGGTCTTGATCGACATCATCGGACCTTCGAAGGTGGCGATGCCGTAGAACGACAGCGAGACGATCATGAATTTCAGGATCGGATCGGTGCGCAGCTTGTGCCAGGCGCCCGACAGGGTCATGATGCCGTTGATCATGCCGCCCCAGCTTGGCGCCAGCAGGACCAGCGAGAAGACCATGCCGATCGATTGCGTCCAGTCAGGCAATGCCGTGTAGTGCAGGTGATGCGGGCCCGCCCACATGTAGGTGAAGATCAGCGCCCAGAAGTGGACGATCGACAAACGGTACGAGTACACGGGGCGCTCGGCCTGTTTCGGGATGAAGTAGTAGACCATGCCCAGGTAGCCGGCGGTCAGGATGAAGCCCACCGCGTTATGGCCGTACCACCACTGGATCATGGCGTCCTGCACGCCCGCATACGCGGAATACGACTTGGTGAACGAGGCTGGCATGACGGCGCCATTGACCACGTGCAAAATCGTCACGGCCAGGATGTAGGCGCCGAAGAACCAGTTGGCCACGTAGATGTGCTTGACCTTGCGCTTGATCAGGGTGCCGAAGAAGACGATGGCGTAGGCGATCCAGACGACGGCGATGAGGATGGCGATAGGCCATTCCAGCTCGGCGTATTCCTTGCCGCGGGTCAGGCCCATGGGCAGGCTGACGACCGCGCACAGGATTACCGCTTGCCAGCCCCAGAAGGTAAAGGCGGCCAGTTTGTCGGAAAACAGGCGCACCTGGCAGGTGCGTTGCACGACGTAGTACGAGGTGGCGAACAGGCCGCAGATGCCGAAGGCGAAAATCACCGCATTCGTGTGCAGCGGACGCAAGCGTCCGTATGTCAGCCATGGTATGTCGAGGTTCAGGGCAGGCCAGGCCAGCTGAGCGGCGATGATAACGCCAACCAGCATGCCGATGATGCCCCATACCACAGTAGCGACCGCGAATTGCTTCACGATCTTGTAGTTATAGTTCAGCGATTGATCCACAAAGACTCTCCCTGGAATTACTATTTATGATGGTGGCCAGAGAGTAAGTGTTTGACCGCGAAAAAACTTTGATGTGGATCAAAATTCCCCGGATGAAATAAGCGTAGCGAACTGGCATCGAAATAAAGTGATATTTCGATCAAAAAAGCCGTACAAGATCCCTGCAAAAAGGGCATGTGGAGCAGACGCGCCGGCCATGGCGTGCGGGACGCCGGCCGGGCGGTGAGGTCAGGGATGCGGTTCGGCGGGCGCCGGCTTGACCGTCGTATCGTCGTCCTGCAGCACGCGCAGGCCCGGTCCGACGAGGTCGTCGAACTGGCCGCTGTCCGAGGCCGTGAAATACACCCACAGGGCGATGAAGACGACCACGACGCTCAGGGGGATGAGGAGATACAGTGCTTCCATGTTCAGGCTTTCCGCAGGCGCAGGGCGTTGGCGATGACGACCGCCGAGCTGGCAGCCATGCCGACGCCGGACAGCCAGGGGTTTAAAAAGCCCAGCGCGGCGGCCGGGATGGCCGTCAGATTGTACAGCGTGGCCCAGCCCAGGTTCTCGCGGATGATGCGCATGCTGCGCGCGGCCGTCTTGGCCGTGTCGAGCACGGACACCAATTGGCTCGACAGCAGCACCGTGTCCGCATGCGCTTGCGCCAGCGCGGCGCCGGAGCCCATGGCGAAGGACACGTCGGCACCGCTCAGCACGGCGGCGTCGTTGATGCCGTCGCCCACCATCGCCACCACGGCGCCCGTCGCCTGCAATTGCTGCACGAAATCGAGCTTTTCATCGGGCAGGCATTCGCCGCACGCCGTGGCGATGCCCAGCTCCGCCGCCACGCTTTGCGTCAGCGCTTCCTGGTCACCGCTCAGCAGCACGACTTGCTTGCCGTGCCGGTGGAAATACGCGACCACGTCGCGCGCTTCCGGGCGCAGCGCGTCGCTGAGCAGGAAACGCGTCAGCCACCGGCCCTGCGTGCCCAGGTACAGCGGCGTCATGCCCTGCATGCCGACGGCCGTGTCACCCAGCGGCGGACCCGCGATGGCGGCGACAAAGGCCGCATTGCCCAGGCGGTAGCGCACGCCGTCGACGATGCCTTCGAGGCCCTGGCCCTGCACTTCCTGCAGGTTTTCCGCATGCGTGCGCGGTGTTTCTCCCGCTGCTGCCAGGATCGCCTGTGCCAGCGGATGGGCGCTGCCCGCCTCCAGCGCGGCGGCCACCTGCAGACAGTCGTCTTCCGTCATGCCGTCCAGGCCCTCGATCTGTTTCAGCACGGGCCGGCCCAGGGTCAATGTCCCCGTCTTGTCGAAGACGATGTGGGTGGCGCGGTGCAGGGTTTCCAGCACGTGCGGCTGGACGATCAGCACGCCGCGCCGCAGCAGGCTGTCGGTGGCGGCCGCCAGCGCCGTCGGCGTGGCGAGAGACAGCGCGCACGGGCACGACACGACCAGCACGGCGATGGCCACGGGCCACGCCTGCGACGGGTCGTGCCAGCTCCAGAAGGCGAACACGGCGATGGCAAACAGCAGCAGGCCCAGCACGAACCAGGCGGCGACCTTGTCGGCCCACTGCGCGATCTGCGGCTTGCCGCTGCCGGCCCGCTCGATCAGCTTCAACAGGTCGGACAAGGTGCTTTCGCGCGCCGGTTTCAGTACGCGCAAGATCAGTGCCGCGCTGGCATTGATTGCGCCGCCCGGCACCCGCTCGCCCAGTTTGCGGCGCTGCGCCGCGCTCTCGCCCGTCAGCAGCGATAAATCGAGCGCGCTCGTGCCTTCGATGATGACGCTGTCGGCGGCGATCGCCTCGCCCGGCTTGACCAGGATGACGTCACCGACGGCCAGGCTGCCGGCCGGCACCAGGGTGGTGGCGCGGTTGTCGGGAAAGCCCGCCATCAGCGAGGCGGACGCGGGCAAGGCATGCTGCAAGCGCTCGAGGGCCGAGGCAGCCTTGCGGCGCGCCTGCAGCTCGAAATAGCGGCTGCACAGCAGCAGAAAAATGAACATCGTGGCCGAGTCGTAATACACCTCGCCGCGGCCCGTAAACGTCGCCACCACGCTGCCGAAGAACGCTGCCAGGATGCCCAGCGCCACGGGCACGTCCATGCCCAGGGTGCGCGCGCGCAGGCTGGCCCAGGCGCCCTGGAAAAACGGCATGGCCGAATAGCAGATGGCCGGCAAGGTCAAGAGCAGGCTGGCCCAGCGCATCAGGCTGGCCATATTGTCGTCCAGTGTGCCGTCTTCGGCCGCGAGGTAGGCGGGTGCCACGTACATCATCACCTGCATCATCGACAGGCCGGCCACGAACAGCTGGCGGCCCAGCGTCTTGCTGGCTTTTTGCAGGCGTTCGCCATGGCGCACGGCGTCATACGGATAGGCCGTGTAGCCGACTTGCCGCACGGCTTGCAGGATATCGCCCGGCTCGCACTGCGCGCGGCTCCAGCGCACGTACAGGCGCTCCGTGGCGACGTTCAGGCTGGCCGCCTGCACGCCGGGCAAGCGCGTCAGCTGGCGTTCGATCAGCCAGACGCAGGCGGCGCAGCGGATGCCTTCGACGGACAGGGTCGCTTCGCAGCTGCTGGCGTCGCGCGCGAATTGCGCGTCGTCATTGCTGTACAAACGCAGTTCGGGCGGCACCATGGTGGCGTCAGCCGCGTTGACGGCGTATTCGTCGCGGTCGCGATAATACGCGCTCTGGCCGATGTCGACGATGGTTTGCGCCACCGCTTCGCAGCCGGGGCAGCACATGGCGCGCGGCACGTCGTCGATGGTGACGTGCCAGCTCGAGCCGCTGGGCACGGGCAAGCCGCAATGGAAGCAGGCGGAGGGTTGTAAAACTGCATTCATAAGTTTGTTTTCATGCGTCTTTTCATGGATGGCCCGTGACGCACAGGGCGTCGAGCCAGCCCAGCGAGACGCCATTCGCGGCGCGCAGCAGGCCCAGCAAGCCAAAGCCCAGCACCAGCAAGCCGCTGGCGATGCGCACGGGGCGGCGCTGCATCTGTGCGCGCAGGCGCGTGCCCAGCAAGCCCATGCCCAGCAACGTGGGCAGGGTGCCCAGGCCGAAGGCGGCCATCGTGGCCGCACCGCTCAGGGCCGAGCCTTGCATCATGGCCGTCAGCAGCGCGCTGTAGACCATGCCGCACGGCACCCAGCCCCACAGGCCGCCCACGGCCAGCGCTTTTAGAGGGGTATCCATGGGCATCAGCGGTTTCAGCAGGGGGCGCACGCGGCGCCAGACGACGTTGCCCGCCGCTTCCAGGCGGGCCAGGCCGCGCCAGGCATCCATCAGGTACAGGCCCAACGCCACCAGCATCAGGTTGGCCAGCCAGTAGCCGGCCACTTGCAGTGACGCCATGTGCAGCATGCCGGCGCCGGCCAGGCTGCCTGCCAGGGCGCCGGCCAGCATGTAGCTGCCTATGCGCCCGCCGTTGTAGGCCAGCACGCGCAGCACATTGGCCTGCACGGTTGTCTGCAATGCCGGGCGCGCCACGGCGATGGCGATCACGGGGCGCGCTGGCGCGGGAGCGGCACCGCCGCTGATCGACAGGGCGCCCACGATGCCGCCGCACATGCCGATGCAGTGCACGCTGCCGGCCAGGCCGACCAGGAACATGGGCACGAGGCTGAGGGCGTTCATCGGGCGGTGTTACACCGTTTTCGAGTAGCGCAGCGGCTGCACCGCGTCCGGCGCCGCGTTGGCGCGCGCCATGGTCAGGTAGCGGTCGAAAACCATGCAGATATTACGGATCAGCAAGCGCCCTTTCGGCGTCACCGTCAGCCAGTCTTCCTCGATGACGAGCAAGCCGTCACGCGCCAGTTCGCGCAGCTTTTCCAGTTCCGTGGCGAAGTAGCTGCGGAACTTGACGGGGTGCGCCTGCTCGATGGTGGCGATCGACAATTCGAAATTGCACATCAGCATCTGGATGATGATACGGCGTAATAAATCGTCCGTATCGAGCTTGATGCCGCGCGCGATCGGCAGCACGCCTTCGTCGAGCTTTTCATAGTACGCGTCGAGCGTCTTTTCATTCTGGCTGTAGACGGCGCCGACGGAACTGATGGCCGACACGCCGCAGGCGATCAGGTCCGCTTCCGCGCGCGTGGAATAGCCCTGGAAATTGCGGTGCAAGCGGCCCTGGCGCTGCGCCACGGCCAGGTCGTCCGTCGGCTTGGCGAAATGGTCCATGCCGATGTAGACATAGCCGGCGGCGGTCAGGCGCGCGATGCACAGGCCCAGCATGGCCAGCTTGGTGGCGCTGTCGGGCATGTCGGCGTCGAGGATGCGGCGCTGCGGCTTGAACAGGTGCGGCATGTGCGCGTAGTGGTACAGGGCGATGCGGTCGGGGCTGGCGTTGATCACCTTGCGCAAGGTTTCCGTCATCGTGTCCAGGTTTTGCTTGGGCAGGCCGTAGATCAGGTCGATGCTGATCGAGCGGAAACCGGCGTCGCGCGCCGCCTGCATGATGGCCACCGTTTCCGCTTCCGGCTGGATGCGGTTGACGGCTTTTTGCACGTCCGCGTCGAAATCCTGTACGCCCAGGCTGATGCGATTAAAGCCTTGCGCGCGCAGGGAAAACACGCGCTCGCGCGACACGGTGCGCGGGTCGATTTCGATCGAATATTCGCCGTCTTCATCGGACGCGAACTCGAAATGCTGGCGCAGGTGCGCCATCAGTTCGTCCATCTGCTTTTCGCTCAGGTAGGTGGGCGTGCCGCCGCCGAAGTGCAATTGCTCGATCTGGTTCATGCCGGCAAACAGCTTGCCCTGCATGGCGATTTCCTGTTTCAGGTAGCTGAGGTAGGTGGCGGCCTTGCTGCGGTCTTTCGTGATGATCTTGTTGCAGGCGCAGTAGTAGCACAGGGTGTCGCAGAACGGCACGTGCACGTACAGCGACAGCGGACGGCGGCCGCCGCGCATGCGCAGGGCGGCCAGCGCTTCGAGGAAATTGCCGTAGCCAAAGTCGGCACTGAAACGGTCGGCGGTCGGATACGACGTGTAGCGGGGGCCGGACTGGCTCATCTTGCCGATGATGACCGGGTCGAATTCGACGACGGCGTCCAGGTCGGCGGAAGCACTGCTGAGGAGTGTAGGCATGATGTGTTTTGATGTCTTGAAAGGTTTAGGCGGCCAGGCGTTTCATGGCGGGTTTGCCGGCGTTCGCGGCGCCGCCCTTGCCGCCGGGCATGGCGACGCGGCGCGGTGGCGGCATCTTGCCGAAATTGAACAGGCTCACGGCTTGCGACAGGCTGGCTGCTTCTTCCGCCAGGCGCGTGGCGGCCGCGGCGGCTTCTTCCACCAGGGCCGCGTTCTGCTGCGTCACCTGATCCATGTGGGCGATGGCCTGGTTGACCTGGTCGACGCCGATGCTCTGCTCGCGCGAGGCGATGGAAATTTCCTGCATGATGGCCGTCACCTGCTTGACGGAGCTGACCACCTGCTCCATGGTGGCGCCCGCGCGGTTCACCTGCAGCATGCCGGCGCCCACCTTGCCGACGGAAATTTCGATCAGCTGCTTGATGTCCTTGGCCGCCACGGACGAGCGCTGCGCCAGGTTGCGCACTTCGCCCGCCACCACGGCAAAGCCCCTGCCCTGCTCGCCGGCGCGCGCCGCTTCCACGGCCGCGTTCAGGGCCAGGATGTTGGTCTGGAAGGCGATGCCTTCGATCAGGCCGATGATGTCGACGATCTTTTTCGACGAGGTGTTGATGTCGTCCATGGTGGTGATGACCTCGGAAACGATCTCGCCGCCCTGCACCGCCACTTTCGAGGCGGCCACGGCCAGTTCATTCGCCTGCACCGAGTTGTCCGCGTTCTGTTTCACCGTCGACGAGAATTCCTCGATGCTCGACGCCGTCTCTTCCAGGCTGGCCGCCTGCGATTCCGTACGGCCCGACAGGTCCATATTGCCGACGGCGATTTGCTTGGTGGCCACGGCCATGGTTTCCACGTTGATGCGCACGTCGCGGATGGTGGCGATCAGGTTGCTGTTCATCTGTTGCAGGGCGCGCAGCAGCTGGCCCATTTCATCCGTGCTGTCCGTTTCAAAACTGCCCGACAGGTCGCCGGCGGCAATGGCCCGCGCGCCGTTCAGGGCCTTGCCCAGCGGCTTGAGCACGGACATGCGCAAGGTGTACCAGAGGAAGACGTTGATCAGGAAACCGAACAGGGTAGCGCCGAAGATGGCGTAATTGGTGATCTTGCCGCCGCTGGCGAACAGGCTGATGATGCACACCAGCAGCTGCAGGCAGTTGACGATGGAGGTGGCGGCCCAGATGCGCAGGTTGAGCGACATGTGCGTCAGGTTGTGCAGCAGGTGCGCCAGGCCCGGGCGCACGATCTGGCCATGCTTGATGACGATGTTGCCGCCTTCCTTGTTGCGGATGGCCGCGTAGGCTTCCTCGGCCGCCTTGACCTGGTCCTTGTCGGCCTTCACGCGCACCGACATGTAGCCGATGGTCTTGCCCGCTTCGCGGATGGGCGTGACGTTGGCGCGCACCCAGTAAAAATCGCCGTTCTTGCAGCGGTTCTTGACCAGGCCCGTCCAAGGTGTGCCGGCCTGGATCGACGCCCACAGGTCGGCGAACGCTTCGGCCGGCATGTCCGGGTGGCGCACGATGTTCTGGGGCGAACCGAGCAGCTCTGCCTCGCTGAAGCCGCTGACCTGGCTGAAGTACGGATTCACGTAGACGATATTGCCGTTCATATCCGTTTTCGACACGATGGCCTGGTCGTCCTGGACGAGGACTTCACGGTTAGTCACTGGCAAATTTTGTCGCATGGTCGCGGCTTCCTGGTCGGTTAAATGAGCAATTGGTAAGTAAGACTTGCACGATTGCAAGAATGGAGATCAGTGTAAGGAGTCGCCTGCGCAAATTTATTGATGTAGATCAAAATCCTCCAGATTGGCTCGGGTAATTTGCCGCAGCTCTCAAGCCAGTCCCATTTCGTCCCGGCAGCTTTTCGTTTATAGTGCCAAATTGGCTATTTCTTTTGCTAAGCTGCACTATTTTCCAGAGCAGCGGTCCTTTTCAGGAGACGCATGGGTTTATTCGATTTTTTCCGCAGCCCTCCCTCGCGCGATGCCTTTGCGCAGATCGTCCTGCGGCAGATCGGCCAGGATGGCCTGGCATCCGACAGCCGCTATGAACGGGAACAGTTTCGCATCGTGTCGGGCAGCGACGACGGGCATGTTTTCAATCTGGACAATGCCTACCGCGACTATTGCGCCGCGCCGCGCAAGCAGCGTGCACACGTCGTGCAGCACTACCTGAGCATCTACTCGGCTCCCGGCGTGCCATCCAGCTTTGCCGACGCCCGCGCCAGCCTGATGCCCGTACTGCGCAGCCGCCGGCAGGGCGACCATCTGCGCCTGCTGGCGCAGACCGAGCCGCAGCGTCCGGCATTTGCCACTGCCTGCCAGGACTTCAGCGAGGATGCGGTCGTCATGCTGGCCTACGATACGGAAGTGAATATGGCCACCATCGGCCAGGCTACGCTGGCGCAGTGGGGCGTGACGTTCGAACAGGCGCTGGCGGCGGCCATGGACAATTTGCGTGACCGCACGGCGCACAGTTTCGTCGCGTTGGGCAACGGCTTGCTGCTGGGCGACTGGAACGACGCCTATGATTCTTCGCGTCTGCTGCTGCCGGACTTGCTGTACCGCGCCTGCGAAGGCGGCGAACCGCTGGTGATGGTGCCCACGCGCGGCCGCTTCCTGCTGGCGTCGTCGCACCATGCGGCGGGACAGCTGGCCATGGTGGCCCTGGCCGACCAACTGGCGCGCGACGAGGGGCGGCAGGTCTCGACCGCCCTGTATGGCGTGCGGGACGGGAAAATCGTCGCCTGCGAACCGGCCGATGCGGCCGTCGCCACGGCGCTGCGGCGTTTCCAGACGATCGTGCGCGCCGATCTCTACAACCAGCAGAAGGAAGAGTGGGAGCAACTCAACACGAGCACGGGCGAAGATGTTTTCGTCGCCAGCTGCCTGCTGATCGAACGGCAGCCGGGCGAGCGCGTCTTTTCCGTGAGCAGCTGGGCCCGTGACGTGCATACCTTGCTGCCGCGCACCGATGTCGTGGCGCTCGAGGTGCGCGACGAGCATGGCGAGCGCAGCGGCAGCAAGCTGCTGGCGTGGGACGAGGCGCAAGCCATCGGCGGCGGCCTGATGGAGCAAATCGATTGCTACCCGGTGCGCTACCGCGTGCGCTCGTTTCCCGATGCGCAGTGCGTGGCGGCGGCGCCGGCCTGCGAGCTCTGAAGCTGGCCGCTAATCCACTCCCGCCGTCAGCGGCCGCAGGCCGCCCACGGCGTAGCCTTGCGCATAGTCGATGCCCAGCTCGCGGATGACGGCCAGGGTGGCTTCGTCTTCCACGTATTCGGCCACCGTTTGCAGGCCCATCACGTGGCCCACTTCATTGATGGCCTTGACCATGGCGCGGTTGATGGCGTTGGTGGCGATGTCGCGCACGAAGACGCCGTCGATCTTCAGATAGTCGACGGGCAGGGCCTTCAGGTAGCCGAACGAGGAAAAGCCGCTGCCGAAGTCGTCGAGCGAGAAGCGGCAGCCCATGGCCTTGAGCTGGCGCATGAACACTTGCGCCTTGGGCAGGTTGGCGATGACGGCCGTTTCCGTGATCTCAAAGCAGATCTGTTCGGGCGCAATCGCGAATTGCACGAACTGCTCGGTAATGTAGTCGTGCAAGCCCGTGTCGGCCAGCGACATGCCCGACAGGTTGACGGAATACAGGGCCGGTGCGCGGCGCCGGCTTTCGGCCAGCGCCTCGAGCGGCGGCAGGCTGTCGCGCACGCTTTCGATATGCGCGCAGACGGCGCGGATGACCCAGCGGTCGATGGGCAGCATCATGTCGTAGCGTTCGGCGGCGGGAATGAAGGCGCCGGGCAGTATCAGGTCGCCCTTGCTGTTGCGGATACGGATCAGCACTTCGTCGTGGTGTTCCTCGCGGTCGTGCAGGTGCACGATGGGCATGGCGTACAGGCGGAAATAATCGTGTGCGAACGCTTCGTTCAGACGCGAAATCCACAGCATTTCGCCGTGCCGCTGCGCCAGCATGACGTCCGATTCCTGGTAGACATGGATGCGGTTGCGGCCCTGCTCCTTGGCCAGGTAGCACGCCTGGTCGGCAGCGCTCAGCAGCTCGCTCATGGACTTGCTGTCCTGGTTGATTTCCACGATGCCGATGCTCACGCCCAGCTCGAAGCTGCGGTTATCCCAGGCGAAGCGGAAATCGCGGATGGACTGGCGCAGCTGTTCGCCGATCTGCCGCGCGTGATCGAGCGGGCAGTGGGGCAGCAGCACGCCCAGTTCGTCGCCGCCGAGGCGCGCCAGGATGTCGCTGTCGCGCATGCGCCCCTGCAGCATCTTGGCCAGCAGCTGCAGCAGCACGTCGCCGGCGCCGTGGCCGCAGGTGTCGTTGATGACCTTGAACTGGTCCAGATCCAGGTACAGCAGCGCATGTGTGTGGCCGTCCTGCTTGGCCGTGTGCAGGGCGCCGGCCACCAGATGTTCGAATTCGCGCCGGTTGATCAGGCCCGTCAGGGCGTCGTGCGTGGCTTGCCACGACAGCTGCTGGCTCAGCTTGCGTTCGTGGCTGACGTCGCGAAACACGACGACGGCACCGAGGATCTCGCCGTCGCGCGACCAGATGGGCGCGGCCGAGTCTTCCACGGCGATATGCCGCCCTTCGCGCGTGACCAGCTGCGCATGCGTGGAAATGCCGATGGCCTGGCGCTGGCGCAAGCACTTGATGGCCACGTGTTCGAGCGGCGCCCCCGTGTGTTCATCGACGAGCTTGAGGGTTTCCCAGATGTCCAGGCCCTGCGCCAGCTCGTTGCTCCAGCCCGTCAATTGCTCGGCCACCCGGTTCAGGTAGCGCGTCTTGCCCTGAGGATCGGTGGTGATGACGCCATCGCCGATGGAGCTGAGCGTCACTTCGGCCAGTTCCTTGCTTTCTGCGATCAGAAGTTCGCGCTCCATGTGCTCGGTGATATCCCAGATGATGCCCAGGGTGCGTTCGGGATGCCCGTCGGCATCCATGAAAATTTGCGCCTTGGCCGCCAGCCAATGTTCGCTGCCGTCGGGCCAGACGACGCGGTATTGCAGGGCGTAGCCTTCGCGCCGGCGCACGCCGTCCTGCAGCACGGTCATGACCTTGTCGCGGTCGCTGGCGTGCACGCAGTCGAGAAAGGCGCGAAATGGCTGCGTCAGCGCGCGTTCTTCCAGGCCCAGCAAGGCAGCGCCCTTGGCCGACCAGCTGACCGTGCCGTCGATGACCTGGCCATCGACGATGCGCGAATCCCAGATGGCCATGTGCGCCGCCTCCAGTGCCATCTGCAAACGTTTCTGCTGGTCGCCCATCATCCCCTCCCGACATGGATACGGAGATAGACGGGGCGGTGGCGTTTAAGTTCCCGGCACGTCCTGCGGTGCGAGCGGCGCGGCGCGCGCCACGTCGCGCACGTTCTTTTGCACGGCCACGGCGGCGAACAGGCTGAGTAAAAACGCCATGGCATAGAACCCTTTTTCGCTGTTTTGCAGGGTGGCGTTCCACAGGCCCACCGTCAGCAGCAGCAAGGCCAGCAGCACGGAAATCCAGCACAGGCCAAAGTAAATCCCCGTCACGGCGATGCCTTCGGCGCGGTCGCGCACGGATTTCTGCAGCGAGATGGCGGCGAACAGGCCGTACACGAGAATCGTGAAGTAATAGCCCTTCTCGTTGAGGGGCATGCTGGCGTTCCACAGGCCGGACAGGTAAGTGACGATGCCGATCAGCAATGCCGCCCAGGACGCGCCGATAAAGGCGCTGCTGGGGCGTGGGGCGGGGGAAGTCTGCATAAGGTCTCCATGGGCAGCGGGCGCCGCCGGCATGGCCGGGGCGGCAGGCACGGATGCGCCTGCCGCCTCATCAGACCAGAAAGTTTATTTGCTTGGCTTGATCATGCGCAACAAAGCGGACACGGCGGTGACGCCTGCCAGCACCAGGCCGCCGGCGATCAGGCCGGCCACCGCGTTGATCAGGCTGGGCGTGACGGCGGCCAGCACGGGGCCGATGCCGGCCACGCTGCCCACCGCTTCTTCCGCATGGTGCAGCATCGCGCTGGCCCACGGCCAGCCGTGCGTCAGGATGCCGCCGCCGACCATGAACATGGCCAGCGTGCCCACGACGGACAGGAATTTCATCAGTTTCGGCGCCGCCGATACCAGCATGCGGCCAAAGCCGCGCACGCCATCCATCAGCGCGCCCGCACCCTTGCGCGCGGACAAATAAAAGCCCGCGTCATCGAGCTTGACGATGCCGGCCACCAGGCCGTACACGCCCACCGTCATGATGATGGCAATGCCGACGACGACGGCCACCTGCTCGGCAAAGGTGGCCGCGGCCACGGTGCCCAGCGCGATGACGATGATTTCCGCCGATAAAATAAAATCGGTGCGGATGGCGCCCTTGATCTTGTCCTTTTCCAGGGCGACGAGGTCGACCTGCGGGTCGCGCAGCGCCTGCGCCAGCTCGGCCTTGTGGCTGTCGTCCGGATGCAAATACTTGTGGGCAATCTTTTCGAAACCTTCGAAGCACAGGTAGGCGCCGCCCACCATCAGCAATGGCGTGATGGCCCACGGCGCAAACGCGCTGATGGCCAGCGCGGCGGGCACGAGGATGGCCTTGTTCTTCAGCGAACCGACGGCGACGGCCCAGACGACGGGCAGTTCGCGCTCGGCGCGCACGCCGGCCACTTGCTGCGCGTTCAGGGCCAGGTCGTCGCCGAGCACGCCGGCCGTCTTCTTGGCGGCCACCTTGGTCATCAGGGAAACGTCATCGAGGATGCTGGCGATGTCGTCGAGCAGGGCCAGCAGACTGGAGCCGGCCATCTCAGCGCGCTCCCATGGTGGTGGCAGGGAGTCGTGGAGCGAGGAAAGTGTTGTTTTTCATGATGTTATTCTTGGTTGTACGGCAAGGAAGTGTGTGACTGCGATCTTACCTCAGGGCGGGCCGGCAAGGCCGCACCGACCGGGTTAAAATTGCTCATCGTCACCATTTTTTGGACACCGCATGCATTTCGCCACCTGGATCACCTTTGTCATCGCCGCTTCCATCATCGCCGTCTCGCCCGGCTCGGGCGCCGTGCTGTCGATGTCGCACGGCCTGTCGTACGGGGTGAAAAAGGCCAGCGCCACGATTCTGGGCTTGCAGCTGGGGCTGCTGGTGGTGCTGGGCATCGCCGGCGCCGGCGTCGGTTCCCTGCTGCTGGCCTCGGAGGTGGCGTTCAATATCGTCAAGACGGTGGGCGCCCTGTACCTGATCTATTTGGGCCTGTCGCAATGGCGCGCCAAGGTGGCCGTCACGGGCGACCTGCATGCCGACGCCGTGGTGCCTTCCATGGGCCGGCGCGTGCTGACGGGCTTTCTGACCAACGTGACGAATCCGAAGGGCATCATTTTCATGGTGGCGGTGTTGCCGCAATTTATCAGCCCGGCAGCGCCGCTGCTGCCGCAGCTGCTGATCCTGGCCGTCACCATGTGTACGATCGATCAGATCGTCATGCACAGCTACGCCTTCCTTGCCTCGTCGATGCAGCGCTTTTTCCGCGATGCGCGCGCCGTGAAAAAGCAGAACCGCTTCTTTGGCGGCTTGCTGATGGCCGTCGGCGCGGCCCTGTTCTTCGTCAAGCGGGGCAGCCAGGCTGCATCCTGAACGAAGTCAATATGCAAACATTTGTAAGCCCGCTTGCGAGGTCCGTCGAATGCGGATGTAATCGGTGGCAATCATCCCTGTAAGTCCTGCCTGGAGCGCTGCCATGCGTCCGACCCTGTCTTTCCCCTTCCTGCGCACCGTGTGCGCCGTGCTGCTGTCGTCGGCGTGCGCCTTCGTCCTGGCGCAGGACCCGCCCGCCCGCGTGGGCCGCATTTCCACCGTCGAAGGGCAAGTGCTGGTGCGCGCCGGCGATGGCGACGCGCAAAACGCCCTCTTGAACTGGCCTGTCACGACGGATAACCGCTTGAGCACCCTGCGCGGTGCGCTGGCGGAATTTCGTGTGGGCGCGGCCGCCGTGCGCCTCGATGGCGATTCCGAGCTGGAAGTGAGCGAACTCGATGACGACAGTTTCAAATTGCACCTCAGCTATGGCACGGTCAGCGTGCGCGTGCGCAACCCGGACGCGCTGCGCGGCTTCGAGCTGACCACGGCCCAGGCCCGTGTGATCCTGACCCAGCCGGGCTGGGTGCGCATCGAGGCGGGACGCCAGCCCGGCACCAGCGTCGTCAGCGTGCTCGACGGCGCGGCCGACGTGGATGGCGCGACGGGCAGCGTGACCTTGCGTGCCGGCAAGCGCGCCGAGTTGACGGACGAAGAATTGCGCACGGGCGCGGTGCAGCGCGTGGCGTTCGACCACTGGCCCGAAGCCTTGCCCGCCGCCGCGCCGGCCTTGCGCTATGTCACGGACGATACCACCGGCTATGAAGAGCTGGACCGCTACGGCGCCTGGCAGGAAGACGCACAATACGGGCCCCTGTGGCTGCCGAGCAGCGTGCCGGCCGGCTGGGCACCGTACAGCGACGGGCGCTGGACGTGGATCGCGCCGTGGGGCTGGACCTGGGTCGACAATGCGCCGTGGGGCTATGCGCCCTCGCACTACGGCCGCTGGGTGCTGCTGGGCCACCGCTGGGGCTGGGCGCCCGGCCGCGAGCGCGGCCGCGTGCCGTGGGCGCCGGCCCTGGTGGGCTGGGTCGGCGGCAACCATGGGCAGCAGCACGGCCAGCGGCCGGGACCCGGTATCGGCTGGTTCCCCCTGTCGCCGCACGACCGCTACGTGCCCGGCTACCGCGCCAGCGCGGACTATGAACGCCGCATCAACCGCGTGGCCGAGGGGCGCCGTTTCGTGGCGGGCGAACGCGAACGGCGCGAAGGCATGACCATGCTGCCCGGCGAGCGTTTTGGCGCCTCGCGCACGGTCGACGTGCCGCGCCGCAACCGCACCACCATGCCGCCGCCCGTCATGCAAAGCTTGCCGTTGAGCACCGCGCCTGCACCGGCCGACAACTGGCAGCGTCCCGTTGAGGCGCCGCGCGGCGACCGGGAGCCCCGGCGCGACTGGGGTAGCCGCCCTGGCCGCCTGCAGACGGACGACGGCCAGACGCACCTGGCGCCGCATCCCATGCAGCCGAACCGCCCGCCCGTGCCGGCCCAGCCGCAGCAGCCCCCCATGCCGGCGCAGCCCGTGATGCCGGCGATGCCGGTCTTGCCACCGGTGCATGACCATGTGGCCCGTCCCGGCTGGCGTGGCGAGGAGCGGCCCCGCGCCGACTGGCCCCGCGCCGAGCGTGGCCCCCGCCGCGAGGTGCTGCAGACGGCGCCGCCGCCATCTTTGCCCGCGCCGCCGCCGGTGGCACAGCCGCGCCCTGCGCCGCCGATGCCGGCCCCTGCCGCCCGTCCGCCCCAGGAAGCGCGCAGCGCCGAGCGTCCCAATCCGCCCCGTGAACGCAACAATGAGCGCAACATTGAGCGCAACAACGAGCGCGGCGGTCCCGGCCGCAATGGCCGGATGCAGGAAGCGGAGCGCTGACGGCCGTGCCGTCTGTCGCGCCGTATCGACGTTCAAGCCGCGAAATGCGCAGTTCGTCACATACCGGAGGTAAAGCCGCCGTGGTTTGGCTACAGTACGGCCACTGCTTATCCTCCAAGTGACAGCATCGACTTTTCCGGCTATTTTGTCCAAACGAAATAGTTTTCGCCAGCTTACCCAGCTGGCTTTTTTTTTCCGCGCCCCTGGGGCCATGGCGGCCGGCGCAGGCGCTGCCAAAGTTGGCTACAATACGCCTTTATGCAGCCGCCGCGCGATAAGCGCTGCCTGTTCTGACCGGCACTGATTGGATTTCCCATGCAAACCACCCCACCGACCGAAGTGACGATTCCTCCCAGCGAATCGCTGATCGAATACCCGAGCGATTTTCCCATCAAGATCATGGGTCCGACGCATGTCGATTTCGCGCCGACCATGCTCGAGCTGGTCATCAGCCACGATCCGACCTTCCATGTGGGCCGCATGGAAGAGCGTCCATCGGGCAAGGGCAATTACACGGGCCTGACCGTGACCGTGCGCGCCATCAGCCGCGAGCAGCTCGACGCCCTGTACATGGCGCTGTCGGGCCACCCGATGGTCAAGATCGTCATGTAAGCAAGGTGGGCGCTTCGCGTGCCTGGAAGGCGGCGATTTCTTCGTCCAGCCAGGCACGGAAGGCGTGCACGGGCCCGCGCTGCGCCGCAGCGGGCGGGCTGACCAAGTAATACGCGTCGGCGCAGGGCACCGCCATATCGAACAGGCGCACCAGCCGTCCCGCGGCCACTTCCTGCAACGCCACCACATGGCGCACCAGCGCCACGCCATCGCCATCGATGGCCGAACGGATCAGCATCGACAAATCCTCGTACAGTACGCCGCCCACGGGTTCAGCCAGCGGCAAGCCAGCCGCCGCAAGCCACGGCCGCCAAGGCTCGAGCGAGCGCAGCAAGGTCACCTGCGCCAGCGCCTCCGGCGTGGCCGGCAAGTTGCCGCCCCGGTAACGGGGGCTGCAGACCGGGTAATACACGTCGCCCATCAGCGGCTGCACCAGCAGGCCGGGATAATGGCCGCGGCCGAAGCGGATGCCCACGTCGATGCCTTCGCCTTCCAGGTCCTGCAAGGCGCCGCTCGTTTGCAGCACCACTTCGATGCCGGGATGGCGTTCGATGAAATGTCCGAGGCGCGGCGCCAGCCAGCGCGCCGCAAACGAGGGAATCGCGGTGATCGTCAGCCGCGTATTGGCAGGCGCAGGCCGCAGGGCTTGCGCCGCCGTGGCGATCTCTGTAAAAGCCTTGCCCAGCACCAGCGCGAATTGCCGCCCCTGTGGCGTGACCGTCACATGGCGGCCATTGCGCAGGAATAGCGGCAAGCCCAGCTCTTCTTCCAGCTTGCGCACCTGGTGGCTGATGGCGCCGTGCGTCAGGTGCAACTCCTCGGCCGCGCGCGAAAAATTGCCGTGGCGGGCAGCCGCCTCGAAGGCGCGCAGTGCTGAAAAATTCGGCAATCTGGACATGGCGTTTAATGTGAATAAAAGTAACTAGAACGTCGAATATAACTCGTTTTGTTAGCTTAACACGGCGCTTTATGATGAATCCTGTTCACTTATCCACAGGAAGGCCCGCCATGTCCCTCATTTTGTATGTCGACCGCAACCGCATCAGTCCGTACGCCCTGTCCACCTATGTCGCCCTGAGCGAAAAGCGGCTTCCCTTCACCGTCCAGGACGTCGACCTGGACGCCGGCGCGGCGCGTCAGCCGCCGTTCAGCGCCCTGAGCCTGACGCAGCGCGTGCCCGCCATCGACCACGACGGCTTTATCCTGACGGAATCGAACGCCATCGCCGATTATCTCGACGACGTCTTTGCCGCGCCCGACTATCCTTCCGTGCTGCCGCGTGATCTGCGCCAGCGGGCACGGGCGCGGCAGGTGCAGGCCTGGCTGCGCAGCGATCTGCTGGCGCTGCGCAACGAGCGCGATTCCACCGTCGTGTTCCACCCGCCCCGCGCGGACCATGCGCCGCTGTCGCCGGCGGCACAGGCCGCTGGCGCCAAGCTGCTGCAGATCGCGGGCGAACTGGTGCAGGGCGAGCATCTGTTCGGCGCCTGGAGCATCGCCGACACGGACCTGGCCCTGATGTTGTTGCGTTTGATCAAGAGCGGCCAGCCCGTGCCGCCTGCGCTGCGCGCGTATGCGCTGGCCCAGTGGCAGCGTCCTGCCGTGCGGCAGTGGCTGGCGAACGTGCCGTTGCCGCAACTGGCTTAGTCAGCAGCCACACGAGGGCAAAGGCGCCGCTGGCCGCCGCCGTCACCCACAGCAGCGGTTTTTCGCTGCCGTCCGTGATGGCGGCGATGACGGCGCCGCAGGCGGCCGTGATCGCCATCTGCACGAAGAAGAACAGGCCCGAGGCGCTGCCCGCCTGGGCGCCATACGGCTGCAGCACGGCCAGCTGGCAGGCGGGAATCGCCATGCCCACCGACACCATCACCAGCAGCATGGGCGCCACCAGCGACGCCACGTGCTGCGGCGCCAACGTGCCCGCCAGCAACAGGCTGGCCGCCCCCGCCACATTCAGCAGCACCGCCACGCCCAGCATGTGATCGGCGCCCAGGCGCGGTCCCAGCGCCCGGAACAGGCTCGACCCCGCGATATAGCCGCTCACCGTCAGCCCGAACACCAGCGCATACGCGCCGGGCGACAGGTGCATGCCCCTTTGCAACAGCACGGACGATTCCGCAATGAAGGGGAAATACGTGCAATACACGCAGCCGATGGCCAGCGCATAGCGCAGGAAATATCTGTCGCCCAGCAGGCGGTAGTACAGCGCCAGGGTATTGCCCTGTGGTACGACGCTGGCCGGCTTGGTTTCCGGCACCCAGGCGGCGATCAGCCACAGCGACAGCGCACCCAGCAGGCACAGCACGCCAAACACGGCGCGCCAGCCGAACGCCGCGTCGAGCACGCTGCCGGCCAGCGGCGCCAGGATCGGTGACAAGCCCATCGCCATCGATATTCTGCCCAGCATGCGCGCCTGCGTGGCGGGATCGAAGCGGTCGCGCACCATGACCCGGCCGATGATGGTGCCGCTGCAGCCGCCGAACGCCTGCAGCACGCGCGCGGCGATCAGCACGTGCACATCGGAGGTCACGGTGCAGACGATGCTGGCGAGCACAAAAATGCCCGTGCCGGCCAGCAGCACGGGCCGGCGTCCGTAGCGGTCGGCCAGCGGCCCGCAGGCGAGCATCGAGGCGGCCGAGCCGGCCATGAACAGGCTCAGGGTCAGTTGTAACTGGGCATCGCTGGCATGCAGGGCATCGGCCATGGCCGGCAGCGAAGGGAGATAGATGTCGATGCTGATGCGCGACAGGCAGACCAGCAGCAGCACGATGCCGCCCCAGGCCCATAAAGCGATGTGTTTCTGCATTGTTTTATACGATCCTTGCAAACGTGCGCCCCGCTGGCGCACCGGAACGGTGAGAGTAGGATGGTTGTGGTGTAATGCGAAGTGCCACTCATCAGAAAACTTATTGGACCACTTGGACGATCATCATGCCGCGAGGAAAATCACCGCACGCCCTGGACTTGCCTCGTCCCACCAGCTGGCTCGACAAGGCAGGCGTCAACAAGCAGGATGGCGCGTATGAAGCGCTGCGCTCGGCCATCCTGACGAAGATGCTGCCGGCGGGCAGCCGGCTGCCATCGAGCCGCACCCTGGCCGAACGGTGGGAGTTGTCGCGCGGCACCATCGAAACCGTGTTCGACCGCCTGCACGCGGAAGCGTATGTGACGCGCGTGCCCGGTTCCGGCACGCGCGTGTGCGCCGTGGTGCCGGAGCGCTTTTTGATGGCAGGATTTGCAGATACCGCCCCGGCCGCGCCGGCCAGCGTGCCCGCGCCCGCCCCGGACACGGGTGTGCGCGACGGCTTGCCCTTCGTGGCGCGGCGTGCCGACGCCAGCCTGTTTCCCATGGCTGCCTGGTCCAAGTGCGCCACGCGGGCGCTGGCGGCCGCCACGCCGGAGCAGCTGTGCAGCGCCGATCCGGCCGGCTTGCCCCAGCTGCGCCAGCAGATCGCCGACTTCCTCGCCAAGTACCGCGGCATCCGCTGCGACCCGCAAGATATCGTTGTCACGACCGGCATCCGCCACGCGATCGACTTGCTGGCGCGCGGCATCGTGCGCGATGGCGACAAGGTGTGCCTGGAAGAACCGGGGTACCCGGCCGCGCGCGCCCTGTTTGCCCTGGCCGGCGCCGTGCCCGTGGATATTGCCGTCGACGCCGAGGGCATCGATTGCGCCGCCCTGGCCGCGCACACGGACGCCTGCCTCGCGTACGTGACGCCGGCGCACCAGTCGCCGCTGGGCGTGACCATGTCCGTCACGCGCCGCCTGGCCTTGCTGGAATGGGCGAACGACAGCGGCGCCTGGGTGGTGGAAGACGATTACGACAGCGAATTCAATTACCACAGCGCGCCGCTGGCGGCCCTGAAGGCACTGGACCAGTACCAGCGCGTGATTTATTGCGGCAGTTTCAACAAGACCCTGTTTGCCGGCCTGCGCGTGGGCTTCATGGTGCTGCCGCCCGCCTTGCGCCCGCAGCTGCTGCGCATCGTGCAATTGACGGGCAGGTCCGTGGGCGTGACGGAACAGCTGGCGCTGGCCGCCTGGATGGAAGAAGGCGCCTTCGTGCGCCATCTGCGCCAGGCCAGGCTGGCCTACAAGGAGCGGCGCGACCTGCTGCTGGCCTGCCTCGAGCAGACGGCCCCCGGGCGTTACACGATTTCCGGCCAGCAGGCGGGCTTTCATTGCGTGCTGTGGCTGCCGCCCGATGGCGATGAACGGGCCTTTTGCGCGCGCGCGGCGCAGGAGGGTCTGGCGCTGCAGCCGCTCGGCGATTTTTGCCACAGCGCCAGGCTGGCGCCGGCCGTGCTGCTCGGTTACACGGCCTTGAGCCTGGCCCAGGTGCGCTACGCTGCACAAAAATTGGGCAGCTTGCTGCTGCCTTCTGGCAACGACGAGGCGCCCTTGGCTGAATGAAACGGCGGCCTGGCTTATAATCACGGCTTCGCCGCAGCGTCCGCAGGGCGCCGGCAGCTGATTACAGAATCTGTCATGACCACCACCCGCACCGAAACGGCGCTGATCCGCGAGCTGGGCCGCGTCGATTACGAGCCGACCTTTGCCGCCATGCGCGCCTTTACCGATGCGCGCACGACGGACACGCGCGACGAACTGTGGATCGTCGAACATCCGCCCGTATTTACTTTGGGCCTGGCGGCCGACCGCGGCCATCTGCTGGCCGGCGCCGAGAGTGTGCCCGTGGTGCAGACGGACCGGGGCGGCGAAGTGACGTTCCACGGCCCCGGCCAGGTGGTGATTTACCTGCTGATGGACTTGCGCCGCAACAAGCCGGGCGGCAAGCTGTATGCGCGCCAGTTCGTGCATAAAATCGAGCAAGCCATCATCAACGTGCTGGCGGCGTATAATCTCGCTGGCGAGCGCATCGATGGCGCGCCTGGCATCTATATTGCTGGCGGACCAGACAAGGGTGCGAAGATCGCCGCGCTGGGCTTGAAAGTGCGCGGCAACGGTTGCACCTACCATGGCGTATCGCTCAACGTGGCGATGGACCTGGCGCCGTTTTCCTGGATTAACCCTTGCGGCTATTCCGGCCTGAAGACGGTGGACATGCGCAGCATGGGCGTCGTGGCGCCGCTGGCCGAGGTGCAGCGGGCCCTGGCCCAGGAATTGACCGTATTACTCGATGTAAGCGAAGTAAACAGCGCCGCAGGCGCGCCTCAGGCAGCGGATGCCTGAGCAAACAAACCAACATGCCCGTCAAGGGCTTGCAGCCATGACTTCTGAGACCATTTCCAGCACCGCCCCCGCCGCTCCCGCCTACAACCCGAGCGAAAAGCAAAAAGGCGCCAGCAAGACTTCGCGCATCCCGATCAAGATCGTCCCGATCGAGCAGATCGAGCGCCTGAAAAAGCCGGACTGGATCCGCGTCAAGGCCGCTTCGGCTTCGACCCGTTTCTATGAAATCAAGGATGTGTTGCGCGAAAACAAGCTCGTGACCGTGTGCGAGGAAGCCAGCTGCCCGAACATCGGCGAGTGCTTCGGCAAGGGCACGGCCACCTTCATGATCATGGGCGACAAGTGCACGCGCCGCTGCCCGTTCTGCGACGTCGGCCATGGCCGTCCGGACCCGCTGGACAAGGAAGAGCCGGCCAACCTGTCGAAAACCATCGCCAAGCTGCGCCTGAACTACGTCGTCATCACCTCCGTCGACCGCGATGACTTGCGCGACGGCGGCGCCGGCCATTTCGTCGAGTGCATCCAGCAAACGCGCGCCCTGTCGCCGAACACCCGCATCGAAGTGCTGGTGCCCGACTTCCGTGGCCGCCTGGAAAAAGCCCTGGATCTGTTCAAGGATGGTTTGCCTGACGTCATGAACCACAACCTGGAAACGGCACCGCGCCTGTACAAGGAAGCACGTCCCGGCTCCGACTACATGCACTCGCTGAAACTGCTGAAGGATTTCAAGGCCATGTACCCGGACGTCAAAACCAAGTCCGGCATCATGGTGGGCCTGGGCGAGACGGACGAGGAAATCCTGCAAGTCATGCGCGACATGCGCGAGCACGACATCGACATGCTGACCATCGGCCAGTACCTGGCGCCATCGAACAGCCACCTGCCCGTGCGCCGTTACGTGCACCCGGACGTGTTTAAAATGTTCGAAGAGGAAGCCTATAAAATGGGCTTCACCCACGCCGCCGTGGGCGCCATGGTGCGCAGCTCGTACCACGCGGATGAACAGGCGCACAGCGCCGGCGTGGAATCGGCGCTGAATTTCTAAGCAGCTTGCGCCACATCAAAGCCGCCCGCGATAGCGTGGCGGCTTTTTTTTTGCCTGATTGAGGTGATGTACAATATCCTGTACAATTATTGGCATGTACTTTCCATGGAGTGGTGGCACCGCATGAATATCCTGACTTTTAGCGAGGCGCGCGCGGGCCTGAAAAGCGTGATGGACGACGTCTGCAACGACCATACGCCTACGGTGATCACGCGCGTGAATGGCGAACATGTGGTGATGCTGTCCTTGTCGGACTACAACAGCATCGAGGAAACCCTGTATTTGCTGGGCACGGCAAAGAATGCCAGCCGGCTGATGGCGTCCGTGGCGCAGATCAAGGCGGGCAAGGCGCAGCCACGGGCATTGGCGCGGCATGAAAAACCGGAAGACTGAAAACAAGCAGCAGGCGCGCGCCGCCGTGCTGGCCTGGACCGATCATGCCTGGGAGGATTATCTGTTCTGGCAAGAGAACGACTTGAAAATCCTGCAAAAAATCAACGACTTGCTCGATGCATGCCTGGCCGATCCGTTCAAGGGCACGGGCAAGCCGGAACCGCTGAAAGGCGACCTGACGGGTTTCTGGTCGCGCCGCATCGACCGCCAGCACCGGCTCGTGTATCTGCCCGACGCGGGCTGCATCTACGTGGCGGCCTGCCGTTATCACTATGACGACAAATAGGCATTGCCCAGCCGTACCGTAACGCGGTACCGGACGTGACGCGGCTATACTGATCAATGATGTTTTAAAAACATGATTGACGGGGGAGCCATGGACGTACGCATCGACGCATCGTGGAAGGCGCGGCTGGAGGGGGAGTTTGCCCAGCCCTACTGGGAGCGCCTGGCCGCCTTCGTCAAGGCCGAATATGCGGCGGGGCCGTGTTGTCCTCCCGGTAAACTCATTTTTCGCGCCTTCGACCTGACGCCGTTCGGGCAAGTCAAGGTGGTGATCCTGGGGCAAGACCCGTATCACACGCCCGGTGCCGCCATGGGGCTGTGCTTTTCGATTCCCGAAGGCACGCCGCCGCAGCCGAGCCTGCAGAATATCTTCAAGGAATTACACAGCGACATGGGCGTGGCGCGCACGCGCACGGATTTGTCCGACTGGGCCGAGCAAGGCGTGTTCCTGCTCAACAGCGTGCTGACGGTGCGCGCCGGGGCGGCCGGTTCGCATGCAGCCAAGGGGTGGGAAAAGCTGACGGACAGCGCCATCGGCCACCTGTCCGCCGAGCGCGAACACCTTGTGTTCATCCTGTGGGGCGGCTATGCGCAAGCCAAGCGCACTTTGATCGACCCCGGCAAGCACCTGGTGCTGGCAGCGCCCCATCCATCTCCCTTGTCGGCCAGCAAAGGTTTCTTTGGCAGCAAGCCGTTCAGCCAGGCAAATGCGTATCTGCAGGCGCATCATCATGCCGAAATCAAATGGGGCAATGAGTAATGGTGACATTTTGTCTCCAATAAGGGTTGCTTTGTCCCCATCATGTGCTATGCTCATTGGGATACCCGACGACACCCGAACAAACCCGACGACACGAGCTAAATAATGAGTGTGACTGAAGAACGCGGCCGTATTACGGCCAGGGTTTCCGGCTCAATTGCCGAGAAACTTCAAGAAGCGGCTGAGCTGACCGGCGCTACCTTGAATCAATTCCTCGTGCAAGCTGCATTGGAAAAGGCGGAAATGATCATCGATCGCGAATACCTGATCCGCTATTCCCGTCGTGACGCCGCCATGATGATCGATTTGCTGGAAAACCCGCAGGGGCCGAATGCGGCTTTGACGAAGGCTTTTGAAAATTATGCACAGAAAGTAGAGAATGGCGTACTTCGTGACAGCACTGAAAGCAATACATGATGTAACAAGGTTTCATTGCGGCACACCGGTATTGGATACGTGGTTGCAGACAATAGCAAGGCAGCATCAGCGGCATGGCGCTTCGCGAACGTTCGTGCTGGTCGATGAAACTGATCCTACGGAAATTATTGGCTATTTTTCACTGGCGATTCGTACCATGACCCCCAAGGAGGCTATTCCCATCGCCATGATGAAGAAGTTGCCCAGCAACGTACCCGGCTTTACCTTGGCGCGGCTTGCTGTCGCGCAGCGGCATCAGCGTCGCGGCTTTGGCCGATTGCTGCTGGTAGCGGCCATGAAGCGTGTGCAATCGGTCGCAGCGGAGGTGGGCGGTTTTGCCCTGTTTGTCGATGCCAAAGAGCCGCAAGGTACGCAATTTTATCAACAGTATGGTTTTACGCCCCTCCCCGATGATCCGCTGACCATGCTGCTACCAATCGCCGATATTCCCCATTAAAACAGCATCCCGATAGACGCCACGAGATCGTTTCTTAACGGCAACCGACAGCGGCAGGCGTTGCTCCCTGCCGCTGTCTTCGCGCGTAACGGTGGTAACGGTTAAAAACTGGTGGACAGGCCGGCGTAGATGCTGCGGCGGGCGCCATACTGCGGCGCTCCCACGCCCACGCCGGAACCGTCGCGCAGCAGGTACGACTTGTCGAACAGGTTGATCAGGGCCAGCCGTCCTTCCACCTTGCCCACCGGCGTGTTCTTCCACGTGTGCGTGAGCGCCGTGTTGACGGTGAAGTAACTCGGCAAATGGCCGGAATTCGGTGCGCCGCCGTCCGGCGTCATGCGCAGGCCGCTGCCGTAGAGGAAGTCAGCGCTCACTTGCGAATCGCCGAAGTGATAGTGGCCGCCACCCGACAGCGTGTATTTCTGGTCATGATCGAGGTAGACATAGTGCTGGCTGATGTAGTTCAACTCATCGGCGCCAAACAGGGCTTGCCCCGAATTGATGTTGCGGCCCTGCGCCTTTTGCGTGCTGGCGTTGAGGAACAGGCCCCAGTTTTTCTCGCTGTAGATGGCGGACAGCTCCAGGCCCTTGGCGTAGCCGTCCGCATAGTTGAACGGCGTCAGGATCAATGCCTGGCCGAACTGGCCTTCGTCCAGCAGGTTGTTGATCTTTTTATAGTACACATCGGCCGTCACGGTCAGTTTTGCATTCACCTGGTGGCTGATGCCGATATCGTAGTAATGCGTGCGCTCGGCCTTGACGTTGTCGGACTGGCCGATTGCCGGCGCATTCGTCGTGTTCGCGTACAGGTCGATACTGGCTTGCGCCGCCAGTTCCTGCGGCGGCGGCGTGAAGTAGCGCGAATAGCCGGCGTGCAGGGCCGTGCCCGGCGCGACCTGGTAGGCCAGGTTGACGCGCGGGCTCCATTGCTGTTCGCTCGTGTAGGCCGAGACCTTGTCGAAGCGGGCGCCGTAGTTCAGGGTCAGCGGTTTGCTGATATGCCACTCATCCTGCAGGTAGACACTGGCCAGGGTGCCCGTCTTGCCGCTGTTGTCCAGAATGCTGATCGGCGTGGTGGAAGTTTGCGCGCCGTCCATGGCGGGGAAGACGGCCACCGTGTTGTCGCTCGTCGTTTTCTGGCGCGTGTAGGCCAGGCCCGCGCGCACGGTGTGGTCCTGGTGCAACTTGTAGCTGATGTCGAACTGGGCACCGGAAGCGCTGTTCGCGCGGCGCGAGTCCGAGGCCACGCCGTTGTAGATCAAGTCGCCGATGGCGTCGGGCGTGAAGTGCAGTTCCGAATACTGGTGGAAGGCCGACACCTGGTAATTGACGTCGCCCAGGCTTTTTTGCAGCGACAGCACGAGGAAGCGGTTCACTTCGCGCTGGTTTTCATTGAGCTGCGATGAAGGGATGCTGGACGTGCCCACCTGCGCATCGCTGTGGCCGGCCAGCGAGAAGCCCGGCGCCTGGTCCGGGTTGTTCGGGATCTGGAAGCGGCCGTTGTAGGTGCCGAACATGGCGCCCAGGCGCGTGTTGTCATCGAGGAAATACGACAGGCTGCCGAAGGTTTTATTCTGGCGCGTCTTGTCGTGCAGGGCGCTGCGCGTGGCTTGCGGGTTTTCCACGCCCAGGGCATTGCCCAGATAGCTGCCGGACAGGTAGTAATTGAACTTGCCCACGCTGCCGAAAAATTCGGCACTCGGCTCCACGTGGTCGTGGCTGCCCACCATGATGCCGATGCGCCCGCCAGGGCTCAAGCCGCCTTCCTTCGTTTCAATATCGACGATGCCGGCCGTGCGCAGGCCGAACTGGGCCGGCAAGGCGCCCGTCATGAAATCCGTCTTGTCGATCAAGCGCGTGTCGATCGACTGGCCGAAGCCGCTGATGCTTTCGGGCAACTGCACGCCGTTGATGCGGTATTGTACGTTGGCATGGTCGTCGCGCACGTGCAGGGCGCCGGAGCCCTTTGAATCCTGCGACACGCCCGGCAGGCGCAGCAGCACTTCATTGAACGGCGTGTTGTCGCCCTGGCCCAGCATGTCGACCATGTGGCTGTCGATGCTGTAGATGGTGGTGCCGACTTTCGGCGACAGTTCGATGCGCGCGCTTTTCAGATGGGCGGAGGTGACTTCGACCTTTTGCATTTCCGGTGGGGCGGCATCGGTACTGGCTTCGGCAGGCTCGGCGGCATGGGCGGAAACGGTAAACAGGCTGGCAAGGGCGAGCGACAGCGCGCTCAGACGTGGAGTGTGTTGCATGGTAAACCTCGAAAATAGTCAACGCCAGGCGGCCCGGCGCGCATCAAAGTGCGGCAAGGGGCAGCCTGAAAAGGATAAAAACAGCGTGGGAACTACAGTGAGGCGGCAGGCGGGCCGCGCACGGGCGGCAGGACGAGGACGGCGACGGGCGCCAGGGTAGCGGGCGCGAGGGCCAGCAGGCGGTACGGCAGTAACTGGGCGGGCGGCTCGGCGATGGCCGGCGGCACGGCGATGTCGGCCACCTTGTCGATGACCGTGGCGCACAGCGCGCACTCTTCCGCGTCGAGCGTCGTCTTGTGCAGGTGCGAGGCGGCCGTCGACAGCAGGAACACGAGGGCCAGCGCACTGAACAGCGCCACGCACAGCTGCCACGGCGTGCGCGCGAGGGCGGACGCCGGGTAAGGCTTGCGGGATGGCTGGCGGGAAGACATGGGCGCATAGTAGCAAGAAAATCGTCCCGCTGTCAGCGCTTGTTGCTTGATTTGCGCCAGAGCGGGCTTACAAGGTGGCGCGCAGGTCGCGCGGCGACAGGCCGTAATGCTGGCGGAAACGGGCCGCGAAGCGCGAGGGCGAGGCGTAGCCGCAGGCGGCGGCGATGTCGCCGATGGGTAAGATGCCAGATTGCAATTCCTGCAAGGCCAGTCCCAGGCGCACGTCTTCCAGGATGGCGCGGAAGTGACGCTGTTCCAGGGCCAGCTGGCGGCGCAGGGTCGAGGCGCCCAGGTGCAGATGGCTGGCAACCTTGGTCACGCTCCAGTCGGCGCCCGGGTCCAGCAGCAGCACTTGCTGCACGCGCGCGGCCAGCGGATCGCGGCGGTCCAGCAACAGCGGGCCGCAATGGCCGCCCAGTGCCAGGGCCAGCAGCAAGCCTTCCGCCTGGTGCGCCAGCAGCGCGGGCGGTGTGCTGCCCGCCAGGCTGGCCGTCAGCTGGTCCCAGGCCACCGCCGCGTGGGCATCGAGCGGCACGCACAGGCTGGCCGTGGCCGCCTGGCGCAGCTGGGTATCGACGAGGCCGCCATGGCGCGCGCGGAAACGGGCGATCAGGGCCGGCGAAAAACTCAGCACTTCCGCGCGGTAGCCTTGCGCGCCAGGCAGGTTGGCTACGCCCAGTTCCTGTCCCGCCGGCATCAGCACCACGTCGTGCGTGCCGGCGCGCGCCTGGCGCGCCCCCCATTCCAGCAGCTTGGTTCCCTGCCGCACGCGGCACAGGGCGCTCTGGAAGACGGGCACGCGGCGCAGGGTTTGCGCGCGGCGCGCCTCGATGGTGCCGTGGGCGATGCGCAGCTCGCTCAGGGCCACCGCTTCCATGTCATCTGCCATACAGTCCCGTCAGTTGTGCCTTGCCCAGCGCGTTGGCATTGAGCATGTAGCCCAGCATGGCGCCGCTGGCGTGCTGGTCCAGCGGCAGCTTGTCCGTTTTCAGCGCCCACACCGTGATCTGGTAGCGGTGGGCCTGGTCGCCCGGTGGCGGGCAGGCGCCGCCGTAGGCGCTGTCGCCGTAATCGTTGCGCCCTTGTACGGCGCCGGCCGGCAAGGTGGCGGTTGTCGTTCCCGCAGGCAAGGACGTGGTGCTGGTCGGCACATTGAATACGCTCCAGTGCCACCAGCCGCTGCCCGTGGGCGCGTCCGGGTCGTACAGGGTGACGGCGTAGCTTTTGGTGCCGGCCGGTGCGTTGCTCCATGACAATTGCGGCGACAGGTTGCCGCCCGTGCAGCCGAAGCCCTGGAATACTTGCGCGCTCGCCAGGCGCTGGCCGGGGGCGATGTCGGTGCTGGTCACCGTGAAATCGGCAGCGTGGGCGCCCAGGTGAAGGGCGAGGCCCAAGGTGGCGGCGAGGAAGCGGGAGGCGGTCATAGTTTTCCTTTCGATAAGTATAGGGGAAAGTGTATGCCGCGCAACATAACCGCGCGATGCCGATGCGCTCGCTGATGGTGCCGAAACGCTCGTTTTTATCCGAATCTGCCGTTGTCATGAGCGTGTTGTTCTATTCCTTCCTTTCTTGCTGCGCGTGATTTTCCCCGCAGGGCTTTCATGCTATCGTTTCGCAGCCCAAATTTCCCAAAGTTTCCATGTCACAACGCTCGATCAAGTGGTTGCTCAGCAAACTGCACCTGTATGCGGGGCTGTGGTTCGGCGCCCTGTTCGTCCTGCTGGGCTTGACGGGCTCCGCCATCGCCTGGATGCCAGAGCTCGACGCGTATCTGAATCCCAACTTGTTACAGGCGAGCACGCCCGCACCTGGCCAGGTGTTCCAGGTGACGCCGCGTACGCTGCAGGCGGTGGTGGACCAGCTTACGGCCGACCCCGCCTACGGCAAGCCGAGCCAGCTCAATCCGCCCGCCGACGCGCGCGACGTGTACGTGGCCTCGTACCGCCAGACTAGCAAACCGTCCCCGTTCAGCCAGGCCATCGTGCGCCAGGTGATGGTCGACCCGTACACCCTGCAAGTCAAAGGCGAGCGCGACTGGGGGCGCTTCGGCCTCTCGCGCCCCTTGTTCATGTCGGGCATGTTTCATTTGCACCGCTATTTACTGTCCGGCGACGTGGGCAAGACCATCACGGGCATTTCCGGCGTGGCCCTGCTGCTGATGGCCCTGAGCGGCATCTACCTGTGGTGGCCGCGCCTGCAGTGGACGGCGATCCGGCGCGCCCTGACCGTGTCGCATGGCGGCTCCTGGCCGCGCTTTCACTATACGATGCACAAGGCGGCCGGCTTCTTTGCCGCGCCCGTGCTGGCCGTGCTCGCCTTTTCCGGCATCTATTTCAATTTGCCGCAATTGATCGTGCCCCTGGTGGAGCTCGTGTCGACGGTGCCGGACACGGCAAAACTCAAGAATGTGCAGCAGGACGGCGCCGTGCTCGATGCAGGCCAGGCGATGGCCGCCGCGCAGCAGCTGTATCCGCAGGCACGCGTGTCGCGCATCGTGCTGCCAGCGAAAAAAGACCAGCCGTATGACGTGCGCGTGCGCCAGCCCGGCGAAATCGCCGAGGGCGACGGCGCCACGCGCATCACCCTGGACGCGCGCAGCGGCTTGCCCCTGCGCATACGCGATCCCTTGCGGGCGCCGGCCGGGGACGTTTTCCTGGGCTGGCAATTCCCCCTGCATTCGGGGCAGGCCTTCGGCGCGGCCGGGCGCGCCTTCATTACCGTGTTCGGCCTGATGCCATTGCTGTTCCTGCTGACGGGGACCCTGGTGTGGTGGAAACGGCGGCGCGGCAAAAAATAGCTGCGCTCAAACCGTTGCCGGGAAAGTTGCTATCATCATAGTATTTTCCGGCAGATCCGCTGTCCGGACCCACCCGCACAAGGACCAGCATGAGCAATCCCGACATCACCGTAGCAATGTTGAATGAACGCGGCACGGGCCGCCTGCCCGGCCACCTGGGTATCGTCATCACGGCCGTGGGCGACGGCCAGCTGACGGCGGAATTGCCCGTGCTGCCCCACCTGCTGGCGCCGAACGGCTACCTGCACGCGGGCAGCGTGGTGACCCTGGCCGACACGGCGTCCGGCTATGGCTGCATCGTCAACCTGCCCGAGGGCGCGATCAACTTCACCACCATCGAATTGAAATCGAACCACCTGGGCACGGCCCGCGAAGGCACGCTCACCTGCACGGCCAAGGTCGAGCACAAGGGTCGCAACACGCAGGTGTGGGATGCCGTGGTGAAGAGCAAGGAAACGGGCAAGACCATCGCCCTGTTCCGCTGCACGCAGATGATTTTATATCCGAAATAAGCCGGTAGGTCGGGTTAGCAGCAGCGCTGCGTAACCCGACATTTCCTTATAGCCTGACCCAGTTACCTTTATACAAGATCGGTCCCGTCGGTCCGTCCGGATTCGGCGAACCGCCCTTCGGCTCCAGGGTGACGGCCAGCAAGGCCACGTCGTTGCCGATGGCGCCCTGCGACAGGGCCAGTTTCACATTGCCCTTGTCCGCCAGCAAGCCCAGGGAGCGCGGGTTGCCGCTTTTCGGTACGGCCCACAGTTCCAGGTCGCGGTCGGCAGGCACGGGCGCATTGCCCACCATGCGCACCTCGAGCGCGCCGTGGCGGCTGTCGGCCGTCAGCAGCAATGCCGTTTGCGCCTTCTCGTCCGTCAGGCTGGCGACATAGCTGATCTGCGGCGCGTCCATCACGCGCGTGGCCAAGACGATCACTAGCAAGGCGGCGATGGCGCTCGACGCCATGCCCAGGCCACGCCAGAACGACAGCGCATCGCGCCACAACGCCCAGCCGCCCTGCGGCTTCAGGTGCAGGCGCTGCTCGATCTGCTGCCACACGCGCTTGGGCGGCGCCACGGGCGTGGCGAATTCGGCCATCGGTTCCAGGCGCTGGCGCCATTCGGCCGTGATATTGCGCAAATCGGCGTCGTTGTGCAGCCAGCCTTCGAAACGCCGCCGCGCGCCCCCTTTCAGGGTGCCCAGCACGTATTCGGACGCCAGTTTCTGGCGCAGGGTGTCATTGCCGCGGATATTCATGATGCCTCCCGTTTCGCCAGGCACGTGCGCAGCCGTTCCAGGCTGCGGCGTATCCACGTCTTCACGGTGCCGATCGGCAGCGACATCTGCTGCGCCACTTCGCTGTGCGACAGGTCGTGATAAAACGCCAGGGCGACCACCTGCCGGTGCAGCCCTTCCAGGGCCGACATGCAAAACGCCAGCGCCTTGGCGTCACCGCTCATCTGCAGTGATTCGATCGGCGTGGCCTGGGGGTCCCGGAGTGCATTCATGACTTCGCTATCAAACTGTTCGGCATCGATTTCCACGGTATCGTCGCTGCGCCGCAGCACATCGAACGCCTTGTTGCGCACGATGGTGGCCATCCAGGTCATCGGCGCGGCCAGATGGCTCTGGTAAGCGGCGGCGTTGTTCCAGATGGCGACAAAACCCTCTTGCAAGGCTTCTTCAGCGAGCTCTTGCTTATGCAATATACGCAGCGCGAAGCCAAACAGTTTCGATGATGTGGAGTTATATAGCTGGCGGAACGCCGTGGCGTCCTTGTTCCCGGTGGCAAGCAGCCAGGCTTTCAGTTGCTGCGGGTCGAGCGATTGAGCGGCTGGGGACACGGCTGGCCTTCACAAGGTGAATGGGATCACGCCTGGGAAGGTTATAACAGATTGACAACGCTTGGCAACAGGGTTTTGTGCCGTGTTATCCCGCGATGGCCGTTTCGAGCAATTTGTGCAGTTCGGCAAATTCCGGCTTGCCCACGTAGCGCTTGAGGATCTTGCCCTGTTTGTCGAGCACGAAGGTGGTGGGCGTGAGGGCCACGTCGCCGTAGGCCTTGGCCGCTTCGCCCGTCACGTCGAGCGCCACCTTGAACGGCAGCTGGCGCGTTTCGGCGAAATTCAGCACGTAGTTGGCCGGATCGTATTTCATGGCCACGGCCACGAATTCCAGGCCCTGCCCCTTGTACTTGTTGTAGGTGTCGACCATGTCCGGCATTTCCGCCACGCAGGTGGTGCACGAAGTGGCCCAGAAATTGACCATCACCACCTTGCCGCGCAGGCTGGCCGAGGTGATCTTCTCGCCATGGATGCCGTGGAAAGTCACGTCCGGCGCGCGTTGCTTGTCGTTCAGCGACAGATAGCCGGCCGCCGCCACGCCCGCCACGAACACGGCGATGAGGGCTGGCTTGATCCAGGACTTGCTTGCGGAGGGCGAAGTGGACATGGCAAAGTTTCACTAATGTAGAGCAACGATGCGGCCATTATAGACGCATCGCCAGTCTGGCGCCGTAGGTCAAACGGCGGAGGCGTTTATTGCTGGACCGTATCGCTGACCGTGCTGGTCGTGCGCTGCTGCGGCGGATCGGGCTGCAATTGCTTCAGTTCCGCTTCCGAAATGTAGTCGAACAGCTTGACCACTTTCTGCACGCCGCCCACGCCGCGCGCCACGTCGGCCGCGACCGTGCCTTCGCGCTGGGTCACGCGGCCCATCAGGAAGACGGTGCCGTTTTCCGTGACGACCTTGAACGAGGCGGCCGAGATGGTTTTCATGTCGACCAGGCTGGCCTTGACCTTGGTGGTGATCAGCGCGTCGTTCGAGCGCGAGGTATAGCTGGCCGGTCCGGCGATGATCAACTCATTGGCCACCGATTCCACGCCTTCGATATTGCGCACTTCGCGCTCGACGGCATTTTTCATCGCCTCGTCGCGCACTTCGCCCGTCAGCAGGACGCGGCGGTTGAAGCTGGTGACATTCACGTGGCCCGCATCGCCGACGATGGACGGGATGCGCGCCTCGCCCTTGACGGCGATCGACTTGTCTTCGGTCTGGGCGCCCAGGGTGCGGCGGTCCGCCGCGGCAACGCCGCCCATCACCGCGCCGCCGACCATCAATTCGATGCAGCCGGTGAGCGAAGTGAGCATGGCGCCGCACAGCAGTGCGGTGGCCAGCGGGCGTTGTACGCGTTTCCAGCCTGGGCCAGTACCGAATTTAGTCATTCACGTCTCCTCCGAATAGCGCGACGTCGATGCCGTCGCAGATGCAATGTATGGTGGTCAGGTGGACTTCCTGGATGCGCGCCGTGCGCTCGGCCGGCACGCAGATATGCACGTCGGCGTCCGTCAGCATCTTGCCGATGGCGCCGCCGTCCTTGCCCGTCAGCGCCACGACGCGCATTTCGCGCTCGAGCGCCGCTTCCACGGCGGCCATCACGTTGGCCGAATTGCCCGACGTGGAGATGGCCAGCAGGATGTCGCCGGCCTGGCCGAAGGCCTGCACCTGCTTCGAGAAGATCTCGCGGTAGCTGTAGTCGTTGGCCACGGCCGTCAGGATCGACGTATCCGTCGTCAGCGCCAGGGCCGGCAGCGGAAAGCGCTCGCGTTCGAAGCGCCCGACCAGCTCGGCCGCGAAATGCTGGCAATCGGCGGCGGAACCGCCGTTGCCGCAGGCGAGGATCTTGTTGCCGTTGGACAATGCATAAAACATCAGGTCGATCGCCTGCGCAATGGGTTGCGCCAGTACGGTGGCTGCCTGGATCTTGAGTTCGGCACTTTCGTGGAAGTGCGAGAGGATGCGTTGATTATTCATAGTCTGCCGATTATAGTGCAGGCGCGCGGCATGGCGGACAAGCACTGTTAAAAATGCTTACATATCGAGGATGTTCTTCAGCCAGCTGATGCGCCCGCCATCGATGGCCAGTGCGTCGAAGCGGCATGGCGGCACGGTTTTTTGTCCCAGCAGCCAGGTTTGCGCGGCCACCACCATGCGCCGCTGCTTGGCGGGCGTGATGCTGGCCAGGGCGCCGCCGAAGCTGGCACTGCTGCGCAGCCGCACTTCGACGAAGACGACGGACGGCCCATCGCGCATGATCAGGTCCAGTTCGCCGCCCTTGCAAAGATAATTGCGTTCCAGCAGCACCAAGCCTTGCAGCAACAGATACGCGAGCGCATCGTCTTCCCCCTGCCGTCCCCGTTCCCGTTTGTTCCAGAAGGGCGGCATGGCGGTGTCCTTATTGTACCGGCGGCGCGGCAGGCGGAGCCGGTGGCCAGGTGCCCAGCACGCCCTGCTGGTAGGTGGCGGCCTGTTCCGTGCGTTCGAACACGCTTTGATCATTCTCAAAGCGCACGGCCAGGCGGCCCGTCACGCCGTCGAGCGTGAATGGCGCGTTTGGCCGCAGCGCCACTTCGCGCGCCACGCGGAAGGCGTCGATGCCCAGCGCGTACAGGCGTTCCATGTCGGCCGTCAGGCGGGCGTCGGCCGGTTGCGGCGGTTGCGGATACACCATCACTTGCGGATGGTCGCGCTGCACTTGCCAAGGCAGGTCCAGCAGGCGCGCGCCATCGAGCTCGGGGCCGCTGGCGCCGCGCCCGGCGCCGGGGTTCAGTGACGAGGTGCCATACAGGGGCAGGTCGTTGCCGATGGCCACGCGCAGCTGGCGCGCCTGGTCGGCGTCGAGCGCGGCAAACAGCAGGCCCGGCGGCGTCGCGGCCAGGCGCGCGCGCAGCTGCACCAGTTCCGCATCGCTCAGGTAGCCATTCGTGGCCGTCAAGTCCATCACATCGACCTTGCCGCCCTGGCGCAGCCATTCCTGCTTGAAGGCGGCGCTGATGCGGCGCTGCGAAGGCGAACCGGCCGACAGGATCAGCGCGCTGGCGCCCGGCTGTTCGCTGGCGGCCCAGGCGGCGACCTGGCGCGCTTCCGCCTCGATCGACAAGCCCATCACCAGCAGCTTGGCCGGCAGACGCGCTTCGCCGCGGTTGTCCGGGTGGTTCAGGGCGATCGTCGGCTTGCGTACCAGATCGCTGTTCGCCACGGCCGTCACGGCCGAGCGCGACAACGGTCCGACGACGACGTCCTGTTCCTCTTGCGCTTGCGCAAACTTGTTCAGCACGTCGCTGCTGCCGTCGCCCGTGTCGATCACCGTTACTTCGAAGCCGCTGCGGTCGCGCTCATACGCGGCCATGAAGCCGGCGCGCAGCAGTTCGGCAGCCGGACCCAGGGACGCCGAGCGCAGCGGCAGCAGCAGGCCGATATGGTGCAGATTGCCGTCGGATGGCGCCGGTGCCGTGGCGGCCGGCATGTCCTGCGGCGTGCCCGTTGCCGGCTTGGTGGCGGTGGGCGCCAGCGGCGCGCCGCTGCCGTCGTACGCGGTAATATCGGGCACGGCCACGGCAAACGTCACCGGTTCGGGCGCGGGCGGCTTGGGCGGCACGGGAGGCGGCAGCGGCTTCGGTGGCGGCAGCGCCCTTGTGTTAGATTCAATAGGCGCGCACAATTGCCCGGGCGCGTCGCAAGGCGTGCTGCAAGCGCTCAGCATGCCGGTCGCGGCACAAACAAGCAGTAACTTCACACTATTAGCAAGCATTCAACCTCCAAAATGACCGTACAAGAAATCAGTTCCATCGCCAGCCTGCCCATCATGACAGAGGCGGCGCACCAGGTCTATCCTATCGCAACATTGTATATAGTGGCCACGCCCATCGGTAATGTGACCGATATCAGCCTGCGCGCGCTGCACTTGCTGAGCCTTGCCGACGCCGTCGCCTGTGAAGATACGCGCAACACGGCGCACCTGCTGACGCGCTTCGGCTTGAACAAGCCATTGATTGCGGCGCATCAACATAACGAGCGCGAAGTGGCGCAGACCCTGATCGCGCGCCTGCACGCGGGCGAGCGCATCGCCCTCGTTTCCGACGCGGGCACGCCCGCCGTGTCCGACCCCGGCGCGCGCATCGTCGACGCCGTGCGCGCGGCCGGTTTGCGCGTGCTGCCCCTGCCCGGCCCGTCGGCGGCGATCACGGCCATTTCCGCCAGCGGCCTGTTGAATGACCAGTTTTACTTTGTCGGCTTCCTGCCTGCCAAGGCCAAGCAGCGCGAAAACATCTTGCACAGCCTGCGCGGCGTGACGGCGACCATGGTGTTCTATGAAGCGCCGCACCGCATCCTCGATTGCGCCACGGCCCTGGTGGAAGCGTTCGAACCGACGCGCCAGGTGGTATTCGCGCGCGAGCTGACGAAACTGTTCGAGGAAATCCACCGCTGCCCCCTGTCGGAAGCGGAAAGCTGGATCCGTGCCGACGCGCACCGCGAAAAGGGAGAGTTCGTCGTCCTGCTGGAAGGCGCCACGCAAGCGCAGGATGCGGAAGACGTGGAAGCGGAACGCATCCTCAACATCCTGCTGGCCGAATGCAGCGTCAAGCAGGCGGCGAATCTGACGGCGCAAATCACGGGGCGCAAGAAAAACGCCCTGTATGAGCGGGCGTTGCAGTTGAAGGGGCAGGAATAAGGCGATTAGCTTGGCGGCTGGACATTGAGTGCACTTGCCGCCGCAAGCAATTGTTCCACGTGCTCGATCAACTCGTCGACAAAACCCTGTGTGACATCGAGATCGCCCTCGTATTCCGCCAGGTTGCGCTTCCGGTGCGCCTGATTGAATAGCAGCCATTGCTGCGGCGTGAAACCCAGCGTGTGTTCCAGGCTTTGAAAGACGAGATAGCGGTTGTCGCTGCGATAACCATGTTGACGCAGCGCAGACAGGGCCGCCGCGTGTGCCGCGTTATACGCGAGGTCGAAGCGGCTTTCCAGCGACAGTATCTGCTGCCTGGCATCGCGCAGGCGCACGGTGGCCGAGCGCAGCAAGCCTGCGCGTTCGCGTGCGTCCGCTGGCTCAGCCTTGAGCTGGCCGATGCGCGCCAGGTTCGCCAGCGCCTGTGAGTTCGGTGAGGTCATCGTTGGCCCCTTTGACAAAAATCTTGGGCTGTTCGAGGATGCGCACGGCGAACGACTTGCCGTCGTCTATTCTTTGCCGCCATTCTTCCCGCGTATACAAGGTCGGGTTGATGCTGCGGCCCAGCTGCTGTTGCGCAGGCTGCAGCGCTGCCAGCAACTGGGCATTCGATGCCATGCTGCCGATGACCATCAGGTCGATGTCGCTGTGCGCCTGTTCCGTGCCCTTGGCCATCGAACCGTACACAAAGGCCAGGTCGATTTCTTGCCAATACGGTTGCAGGGCCACGCGAAGCACATCGGCGACGCCAAAGGTTTTCAGCACAATGCTGCGCAGCTCGTCGAAGATCGGCGCATCGTGATTCGCCTGGTAATGCTTCTGGTTGCCCACTTTCTTGACGGTCACCAGGGCCGATTTCACCAGCTTGGCCAGTTCGCGTTGCACGGCGCCCGAGCCGATGGCCGCGAAGGCGATGATTTCATTCGCATAGAAAGACCGTTGTGCCTGGCCAAAGAGCAAAGCCAGCACGCGCTGCTGTGTCTTGGAAAACAATGTGTCTGCGAAAGTACCCATATTGGGTATGTTAGTACCCAATATGGGTATAGTCAAGCAGGCCATCACCACTTGCAGCCGCTATCCTTCTTGTCCAGCAACATCAGCACGGGCGCCAGCAAGCCTGCGCCGGAATAGGCGGTGCGGCAATCGCCGCGCTTGCCTTGCGCGATGTCGCGCGCCAGCTGGCTTTCCGTTTGCAGGGGCTTGTCGGGGATTTGCCCCACGGCCGTGCCCACCTTGGACGGATCGCGCTCGCCCGCCATCTTGCGCGCCGTCTTCCTGGCCGCTTCCATGTCGAATTTCGGCGTTTCCGCAGTTTCTTGCCTGAAGGTGTCGGGACTGGCCGTCGGCGTGGCTGGTGAGGCCGGCACCACCGTGATGGCTTGCGGGCTGGATGCCGGCGCGGTGGCTGCCGCCGGCGTTTCCCGGACAGCGGCGCGTTTCTGCTTGCTGATGGGCTTGGGTTCGCGCTTCGGCTTGACGACCTCGACAGGCGGCGGGGGCGGCTTGGCGGCCAGTGGACGTATCCACACGGCGATCGATTCCACGCGCGGGGCCGTGTCCGGCGGCACAGGCGGCTGGACGTGGCGCCACAGATAGATCAAGGCGCCATGCAGCAGCAAGGACACGCCGACGCCCAGCGCGATGCCGCGGCGATTTGGCATGGGCTGGCCGCCGCCGCTGCTTCTTTCTATCCTGAACTCCATTGCCGTCGTCGCCTTCATGTCTGATCGGGAAAACTTGCAAACCCAGTGTCGCATACTTCAATCGTTTTGAAAAATACATGAGTCCCAGTGCCGCGCGTAAATAATTTACACAGAGTTTCACCTGACCCTTGACCGAAGTCGATACGGCCTGTATTATCTTGGTCTTCGGAGTGTGGCGCAGCCCGGTAGCGCACCTGGTTTGGGACCAGGGGGTCCAAGGTTCGAATCCTTGTACTCCGACCAAATTTGTAGAAAAAAACCCAAGAGTTTCGGCTCTTGGGTTTTTTTTCGTCTGTACGGTTCGGGTAGGTCGACGTAGGTCGGATTAGCGCGCAAGCGCGTAATCCGACAACACCAGGATCATGGCCAACATTGTTGTCGGGTTAAGCGCTACGCGCTAACCCGACCTACGCCGCGAGGCGTTTCGCCGCCAGTGCATTGCCGGCGCGGCTGGAGCCCTTGCGCCCCAGCTGCTGCGCAATGAACTGGCCCGCATCGACCACCAGGTCCAGGTCGATGCCGGTGGCGATGCCCAGTCCCTGCATCATGTACAGCACGTCTTCTGTTGCCACGTTGCCGGTGGCGCCCTTGGCGTACGGGCAGCCGCCCAGGCCCGAGACGGACGAGTGATAGATCGTAATGCCCGTTTCCAGGCTGGCGTAGATGTTCGCCAGCGCCTGGCCGTAGGTGTCGTGGAAGTGGCCGGACAGGCCGCCCACGTGGAAAGCCGCGATGGCGCGCTGCATCACCGCCTGCGTCTTTCTCGGCGTGGCCACGCCGATGGTGTCGGCGATGTCGATCTCGTCGCAACCAAGGTCGCGCATGCGGCCCACCACGTCGGCCACGGCGTCGAGCGGCACGTCTCCCTGGTAGGGGCAGCCGAAGGCGCAGCTGATGCTGCCGCGCAGGCGCAGGCCGTGTTCCTTGGCTGCCTTCGCCACGCCTTCGAAGCGGGCGATCGATTCGGCGATCGAGCAATTGATGTTCTTTTGCGAGAACGCCTCGGAGGCCGAGCCGAAGATCACCACTTCATCGGCCTTTGCCGCCAGCGCGGCCTCGAAACCCTGCATGTTCGGCGTCAGCGCCGAATAAATCGTGCCGGAGCGGCGCGCGATTCTCTCCATCACTTCCGCGCTGGTGGCCATCTGCGGCACCCATTTCGGCGAGACGAAGGACGCCGCCTCGATATTGGCAAAGCCGGCCAGGGTCAGGCGGTCGACCAGCTCGATTTTGACGGCGGCACTGATGGTTTCCTTCTCGTTTTGCAGGCCGTCGCGCGGCCCCACTTCGACGATCTTGACCTGCTTGGGCAAACTGGTAGTAGGGTTCATCTCAATATCCTTGCAAACGGTTGACGATGCCGGCGACCACGTCTCCGGCGTGCAGGCGGCGCATCTTGGCGGCGATCTGCGCCACGCTTTCGCGGCGCAGGGTAGCGGCCGAAATATGCGGCGTGATGGTGATGCGCGGTTCTTGCCAGAACGGGTGCTGCTGCGGCAGCGGCTCGTTGCGGAACACGTCGAGGGTCGCCCCGGCGATATGCCCGGAGCGGATCAGGGTCAGCAGATCCGGTTCGGCCAGATGCGCGCCGCGCGCCACGTTGATGATGTAGGCGCCTGGCAGCAGCATCGACAGGCGCGCGCGGTCGAGCAGGTTGTGCGTGTCCGGCGTGAGCGGCAGCATGCACACGAGCACGCGCGTGCCGCGCAAGAAGGCATCGAGCCCTTCCTCGCCCGTAAAGCATGCGACGCCATCGACGTGCTTCTGGCTGCGGCTCCAGCCACGCAAGGGAAATTCGAATTGCGCCAGCGCTTGCAGCACGCGCATGCCCAGCACGCCCATGCCCAGCACGCCGACGGGGAAATCCATCTTGTCGAAGGCGGGCAGCGGCTGCCAGATGCCGGCGCGGCCCTGCGCCTCGTAGTCGTCGAAACGGCGGAAGTGGCGCAGCACGGCGTGGCTCACATACTCGGCCATCTGCACGCCCATGCCCGCGTCGTCGAGGCGCACCAGCGGCACGTGCGCGGGCAGCGCCTCGCCGAATTTCAACAGCGCGTCGACGCCGGCGCCCGTATTGAAGATGGCTTTGACGTTGGCCAGCTCGGGCAGCATGGCGGCCGGCGGCTGCCACACGACGGCGTAGTCGCAGGGCGCGACCGCCTCGCCTTCGCGCCAGAAGTGGATTTCAGCTTCGGGCAGCAAGTCTTTAAAATCGGCGATCCACGCCGCTTCCTTGCCATCCGAACGTTGTAAAAGGATGCGCATCGTGCCAGCCTCTATGCGGCAGCCTTGAAGGCCAGCAGCGGCGCGCCATCGGCCACCTGGTCGCCGACCGCATACAGCACGTCTTCCACCAGGCCGTCGTGCGGCGCGGCGATCGTGTGCTCCATCTTCATCGCTTCCATGATGACCAGCGGTTCGCCCTTTTTAACATCCTGGCCTTTGTTGACCAGCACAGCGACGACCTTGCCCGGCATCGGCGCCGTCAGGCGGCCGCCCTCCGCTTCCGTTTCACCCGCATGGGCCATCGGGTCGCTGTAGTGCAGCGTATAGTGCAAGCCGCTGGTGAATACGTGGAACTGCTCGCCGTCGCGCAGCACCGTGCCATGCACGGCACGCTCGCCCAGCTTGATGTGCAGCTCGTTGCCTGTGCGCGCCGTCAAGGTGAGAGGCTGGCCGTTGAACAGCCAGCCATCGGTCTTGTAGGCGATGCGCGCGGCATAGGCCTTGCTGTCGCCGGCCAGCGCGAATTCATCGGCGAACGACAGGCTGCGCCCCAGGGTGCTGTTCAAGCGCCAGCCCAGGGCATTGCCCCACGGGTCGGCGCGGTTGGCCGACTGCGCTTCGGCGGCCGTTTTTTCTTCCAGCAGCAGGGCGACGGACGCCAGCGCCAGGGCCGTGTCGGGCGCCGCCTGCAGGGCGGGGAACAGCGACGCTTGATTGCGCTCGATGAGGCCCGTATCGAGATCGGCCGAGCTGAATGCCTGGCCTTCGACCAGGCGTTTCAGGAAGGCGATATTGCTGGCCAGGCCCACGATCTGGTAGTCGGCCAGCGCCTGCGCCATGCGCGCCAGCGCTTCGCGGCGGTCCGCGCCCCAGACGATCAGCTTGGCGATCATCGGGTCGTAGAACGGCGAGATGGCGTCGCCTTCGCGCACGCCCGAATCGATGCGCACGGCGGCCGGCACCAACGTGCCACCCAGTTCGAACGTCACGGCTTGCGGCGACTGCATGTGGCGCAGGGTGCCGATCGATGGCAAGAAACCCTTTTCCGGGTTTTCCGCATAGATGCGCGCCTCGATGGCGTGGCCGTGGATCGTCAATTCATTCTGTTTTTTCGGCAGCGGCTCGCCAAAGGCGACGCGCAATTGCCATTCCACCAGGTCGGTGCCGGTGATCATTTCCGTTACCGGATGTTCCACCTGCAGGCGCGTGTTCATCTCCATGAAGTAGAACGAGCCATCCTGGTTGGCGATGAATTCCACCGTGCCCGCGCCCACGTAGCCGACGGCCTTGGCGGCGGCGACGGCCGCTTCGCCCATGGCGGCGCGGCGGTCCGCCGGCATGCCCGGCGCCGGCGCTTCTTCCAGCACCTTCTGGTGACGGCGCTGCACCGAGCAATCGCGCTCGAACAGGTAGATGCAGTTGCCGAGCGTGTCGGCAAACACCTGGATTTCGATATGCCGCGGACGCGACAGGTATTTCTCGGCCAGCACCTTGTCGTCGCCGAAAGAGCTGATCGCTTCGCGCTTGCACGAGGCCAGCGCCGCCTTGAAGTCGGCGCTGTTTTCAATGACGCGCATGCCCTTGCCGCCGCCGCCGGCCGAAGCCTTCAGCAGCACGGGATAGCCGATCTTGTCGGCCTGGCCGTGCAAAAATTCCGCATCCTGATTCTCGCCGTGGTAGCCGGGCACCAGCGGCACGTTCGCTTTTTCCATCAGCGACTTGGCGGCTGATTTCGAGCCCATGGCGCGCATGGCGGATGCCGGCGGGCCGATGAAGACCAGGCCCGCCGCGTGGCAGGCGTCGGCGAAGTCGGCGTTTTCGGACAAAAAGCCGTAGCCGGGGTGGATCGCTTGGGCGCCAGTGGCCAGCGCCACGGCGATGATCTTGTCGCCGCACAGATAGCTTTCCTTGGCCGGCGCGGGGCCGATCAGCACCGCTTCGTCGCAGACGGCGACGTGCTTGGCGTTGGCGTCCGCTTCCGAATACACGGCGACGGTCTGGATGCCCATGCGGCGCGCGGTAGCGGCGACACGGCAAGCGATTTCGCCGCGGTTGGCGATCAGGATTTTAGTGAACATGGTCTCTCTCTCTCTATTCTCTCAAAAAGGGGCAGCTGTCTCTTGTCATGGACGTTGTGTGCTGGCGTGTCGGCTTACGCGCTTTGCGCTAAGCCGACCTACGCATTGGTGAGGCGGTATTCGTAGGTCGGGTTAGTCGGCACGGCGTAACCCGACAGGGCTGGATCAGCAGCCGCACTTCTCTTTCTGTACCGATTCGAGCATGGCGCCGCGTGTCTGCAAGCCCAGTTTGTTCAACAAGACGCGGTCGTCTTCCGCTTCCGGGTTGTCGGTGGTGAGCAGCTTGTCGCCGTAGAAGATGGAATTGGCGCCAGCCAGGAAGCACATCGCCTGTACGGCTTCGCCCATCTGGCGGCGGCCGGCCGACAGACGCACGCGCGCTTTCGGCATGGTGATGCGGGCCACGGCGATCGTGCGCACGAATTCGAACGGGTCCAGCGCTTCCAGGCCGAACAAAGGCGTGCCTTCCACCTGCACCAGGTGGTTGACGGGCACCGATTCCGGGTACGGATTCAGATTGGCCAGCTGAGCGATCAGGCCCGCGCGCTGCAAGCGCGTCTCGCCCATGCCGACGATCCCGCCGCAGCATACTTTCAAGCCCGCTTCGCGCACGCGGCCCAAGGTATCGAGGCGGTCCTGGTATTCGCGCGTCGAGATGACGTTGTCGTAGAACTCGGGCGCCGTATCGAGGTTATGGTTGTAGAAGTCCAGGCCCGCGTTTTTCAGGCGGTCCGCTTGTCCTTCTTCCAGCATGCCCAGGGTGGCGCAGGTTTCCAGGCCCAGCGCTTTCACTTTGCTGACCATCTCTTCGACTTTGTCCATGTCGCGATCCTTCGGGCCGCGCCAGGCGGCGCCCATGCAGAAGCGCGTGGCGCCATTGGCTTTCGCCTGGCGGGCCGCGTCGAGCACCGTGTCGATGTCGAGGATTTTCTTCGCTTCCACGCCCGTGTCGTAGCGGGCCGCCTGCGGGCAGTAGCCGCAGTCTTCCTCGCAGCCGCCGGTCTTGATCGACAACAGGGTCGCCAGTTCCACGTCGCCGTCGGGGAAGTTGACGCGGTGGGTTTGCTGGGCCTTGAACATCAAGTCATTGAATGGCAGGTCGAACAGGGCCAGCACGTCGGCGACGGGCCAGGTGGCCGCTTCCGGCACGGTGATGCGCGCCGCTGGGCGGTGCAGTTCGACGGTTTTTGCTGCTTCTTGGACGTGAGACATGTGATTCCTTCGTTTCTATTTTTGAATGCGTTTAAGTGTTGGGATGCTGCGCCGGCCAGTTGGGCAAGCCGGTGAAATCGAGATACGCGGCCGCCGCTTCCGCAGTGGGTTGCGCCAGGCGCGGCACCCTGCCCAGCAGCGGCGCCGGGATGCGCTCGATCAGCGCATCGATATTTTCGTCGAGGAAGCGCATTTCCACTTCCAAGGTGTTGGCGACCCAGCCGATCACCGTCAGGCCACGCGCCTCGATGGCTTCCACCGTCAGCAAGGCCTGGCTGATGCAGCCCAGACGCATGCCGACCACGAGGATCACGGGCAAATCGAGCTGCTGCGCCAGGTCGGCCGAATCGAAACCGGGCGACAGCGGCACGCGGAAACCGCCCACGCCTTCGACCACGACGGCGTCCGACGCGGCGGCGATTTCCAGGTAGGCGGCCAGGATCGGTACGGACTCGATGCTCACGCCTTCGAGCGCGGCGGCGATGTGCGGCGCGGCCGGTTCCTTCAGCATGTAGGGCGTCGTCAGGCTGCGCAGCATGGTGACGTTGCCGGCGGCGATCAGGCTGTCGGCGTCTTCATTATGCAGTTCGCCGTCGCGCATCTCGGCGCCGGCGGCCACGGGCTTCATGCCGCAGGCGCGCACGCCGCGCGCCACCAGCGCGTGCAGCAGGGCCGACGACGTCAAGGTCTTGCCGATTTCCGTGTCGGTGCCGGTGACGAAACAGGCAAAGCGCGAGGGCAGGCCGATAGTGGCCGGTGCCGGCTGCACGGCCGGCGCCAGGTCCGCCAGCACGTCCGCCACGATAGGGTCATCAAGGCTCATGGCGAGTCCTTTCCAGGGTGTTGACTGCGTTGATCAATTGCGCCACTTCCTGCGCCGTATGGCCGGCCGACAGGGTTACGCGCAGGCGCGCCGTGCCGGCAGGGACGGTGGGCGGGCGGATGGCGCCGACCCACAGGCCTTGCTGGTACAGATTCGCGGCGACGGCCAGCATGTCCGCATTGTCGCCGATGATGACGGGCTGGATGGCGGAGAGCGACGGCAAGGCTTGCCAGCGCTGCAGCTGCAAGCCCTCGTTCCATTGCGCCACCAGCGCGGCCAGGTGCATCCGGCGTTGTTTTCCTTCTTCACCGGCGATGATGTCCAGGCTGGCCAGCAGCGCATGCGCCAGCGCGGGCGCGGCTGCCGTGGTGAAGATGTAGGGGCGCGCCTTCTGGATCAGCGTTTCGATCACGGCTTCATGCGCGCAAACGAAGGCGCCGCCCACGCCAGCCGATTTCCCTAACGTTCCCACATACACGAGGTAGGGCGAATGCAGGCCGAAGTGTTCGAGCGCGCCGCGGCCATTGGCTCCCAGCGCGCCGAAGCCGTGCGCATCGTCGACCACCAGCCAGGCGCCATACTGCTCGCACAGGGCCAGCAGCGCGGGCAGCGGCGCCAGGTCGCCATCCATGCTGAAGACGCTGTCGGTGACGACGATTTTCGTTTTGGCTTTGCTTTCCGCCAGCAGGGCCGCCAAGGCGTCGAGATCCGCATGCGGATACACGCGCGTCTTGACGCGGGACAAACGCGTGCCGTCGATCAGCGAAGCGTGGTTCAGCGCTTCCGAGAAAATCTCCGCGTCCGGATCGCCCGCCGCCAGGGCGGTGATCACAGCCAGGTTGGCCATGTAGCCGGTGCAGAAATACAGTGCGCGCGCCTGTTCCAGGTTGGCGCCGACAAACGCGGCCAGGCGTTCTTCCAGTTGCGCGTGGGCGCGGCTGTGGCCACTGATCAGGTGCGACGCGCCGCTGCCGGCGCCATACAGGTCGGCGCCCTCTTTCAGCGCATCGACGATGCGCGGATGCGACGCCAGGCCCAGGTAGTCATTGCTGCAGAAGGCCAGCATGTCGCGCCCATCGACCGTCAGGCGCGGCGCGCACGGCGTGTCGACGGTGCGGCGGCGGCGGATCAGGCTGCGCTCTTCCAGCCCTTGCAGCTGCTGTTGCAATTGCGCGATCAGTTCCATCTCAGGCTCCGATCACTTTGTTGAAGACGGCCAGCGTCTGCTGGCCCAGGCCCGCGATTTCTGTGTCGTCGAGGATGTACGGCGGCATCAGGTAGACGGTGGAGCCGATGGGGCGCATCAGCAGTTCGTGTTCCAGCGCCGTGCTGAAGAAGCGGCGCGAAAAATCGGGCGCCGCATCGACGGCGTCAAACGCCCAGATCATGCCCTGCTGGCGGAAGTGTTTTACGCGCTCGTGCTGCGCCAGCGGCGCCAGGGCGCGCGTGATTTTTCCGGCACGTTCGCGGTTGGTGGCCAGCACATCGTCTTCCTCGAAGATCGACAGGGTCGCCAGCGCCGCGCGGCACGCCAGCGGATTGCCCGTGTACGAGTGCGAATGCAAAAAGCCGCGGCGCACGTCGGTGCTGTAGAACGCTTGATAAATATCTTCGCGCGTCATCACGAGGGACAGCGGCAAATAGCCGCCGCTGATGCCCTTGGACAGGCAGACGAAGTCGGGCCAGATGCCGGCCTGTTCGCAAGCAAAGAAGGTGCCCGTGCGGCCGCAGCCGACGGCGATTTCGTCGAGGATCAAATGGACTTGATAGCGGTCGCACAGGGCGCGCACGAGCGACAGGTACAGCGGGTCGTGCATGGCCATGCCGGTGGCGCACTGCACCAGCGGCTCGATGATGATGGCGGCGATTCTTTCGGACTTTTCCTGGAACAGCCGTTCCACGTCGGCCGCGGCGCGGCGCGCCACGTCCTGCGCCGATTCGTTGTCTGCCGCCTGGCGGAAGTCGGGCGACATCACCGTCTGCGAGGCACGCAGCAGGGGGCCGTAGGCATCCTTGAACAGTGCCACGTCCGTAACGGCCAGGGCGCCGATGGTTTCGCCGTGGTAGCTGCCCTTCAAACAGACGAATTCCTGCTTTTCACCCTTGCCGCTGTTGCGCCAGGCGTGAAAACTCATTTTCAGGGCGATTTCCACGGCCGAGGCGCCATCGGACGCATAAAAACTGTGACCGAGCACGCCATTGGTGAGCGCGGAGAGCTTTTCCGACAGCTCGATCACCGGTTGATGCGTAAAACCGGCCAGCATCGCGTGTTCCAGGCGGTCCAGTTGATCCTTGAGTTCCGCATTGATGCGCGGGTTGGCATGGCCGAACAGGTTCACCCACCAGGAGCTGATGGCGTCCAGGTAGCGTCGGCCCTCGTGGTCATACAGCCAGGCGCCGCGGCCATGGCTGACGGGGATGAGGGGAACCGTCTCGTGATGCTGCATTTGCGTGCACGGATGCCACACGCTGCGCAGACTGCGTTCGACCCAGCCCGATTGTTTTTCTGCTTTCAAAACTGCTCCAATGATTTTCTTAGTCCATGAGCTTTGGACTATTAACTAGCCCATGAGCCAACCCGGCTTGCGCTTGTCGAGGAACGATTGCACGCCTTCGCGTCCCTGCTCCGAGGCGCGGATCTGCGCGATGCGCTCGGCGGTGTCCGCCAGCAGCGCGTCATCGACGGGTTGGCCAACGATCTCGCGCACCAGCGTTTTCGCTTGCGCCACGGCGTGCGGGCTGTTGCCCGTCAGGGCTTTCAGTACCTCGGCGGTTTTCGCGTCCAGCGCGCTTGCCTCGACTACCTCGTGGGCAAAGCCGATGCGCAGCGCTTCCTGGGCGGAGAATCGCTCCGCCGTCAGGAAATAGCGGCGTGCCGCGTTTTCGCCCATGGCCTTGATGACATACGGTGAAATAGTGGCCGGGATCAGTCCCAGCCGCACTTCGCTCAGGCAGAAATGCACGTCTTCCGCAACCAGAATGATATCGCATGCGGCGACGAGGCCCATGCCGCCCGCATAGCAGTCGCCCTGGATCTTCGCCACCACGGGTTTCGGACACAGGTAAATCGTGCGCAGCATCTGCGCCAGCTGCAGCGCGTCGGCCTGGTTTTCGGCATGCGTGTAGCCTGCCATCTTCTTCATCCAGTTCAAGTCCGCGCCGGCGCAAAAGGCCGCGCCATTCGCGGCCAGCACGATGGCGCGCACCATGTCGCTGCGCCCCAGCCCCTCGAAGGCGCGCGCCAGTTCGGCAATCGTCGTCTCGTTGAAGGCGTTGCGCACGTCCGGGCGGTTCAGGGTCACGGTGGCGACATTGCCTTCGATGACCAGCTTTAAGGTTTCAAATTCCATGCTCTTCTCCCTGAATGCCGCTTACATGCGGAATACGCCGAACTTCGTGTCCGGGATTTCCGCGTTCAGGGCGGCCGACAGGCCCAGGCCCAGCACCATGCGGGTGTCGGCCGGGTCGATCACGCCGTCGTCCCACAGGCGCGCGGTGGCGTAGTACGGGTGGCCCTGGTGTTCGTATTGGTCCTTGATCGGCTGCTTGAAGGCCGCTTCCTCGTCCGCGCTCCACTCGCCGCCCTTGCCTTCGATGCCGTCGCGCTTGACGGTCGCCAGCACGGAGGCCGCCTGGTCGCCGCCCATGACGGAAATGCGCGCATTCGGCCACATCCACATGAAACGGGGCGAAAACGCGCGGCCGCACATGCCGTAATTGCCGGCGCCGAAGCTGCCGCCGATGATGACCGTGAATTTCGGCACGGCCGCCGTCGCCACGGCGGTGACCATCTTGGCGCCATTGCGGGCGATGCCCTCGTTTTCGTATTTGCGGCCCACCATGAAGCCCGTGATATTTTGCAAAAACACCAGGGGGATCTTGCGCTGGCAGCACAATTCGATGAAATGCGTGCCTTTCAGGGCCGATTCGGAGAACAGGATGCCGTTATTGGCGATGATGCCGACTTTGACGCCATAGATGTGGGCGAAGCCGCAGATCAGGGTGGTGCCGTAGCGGGCCTTGAATTCGTCGAAATCGCTGCCGTCGACGATGCGCGCGATCACTTCGCGCACGTCGAACGGCTTGCGCGTATCGACGGGGATCACGCCATACAGTTCCTGCGTCGGGTATTTGGGTTCGACGGACTCGCGCAGCGCCATCTGCTGCGGTTTTGTACGATTCAGGTTCGAGACGATGGTGCGCGCCAGCGACAGCGCGTGCAAATCGTTCTGCGCCAGGTGGTCGACCACGCCGGACAGGCGCGTATGCACGTCGCCGCCGCCCAGGTCTTCGGCCGTCACCACTTCGCCCGTGGCAGCCTTCACCAGCGGCGGGCCACCGAGGAAAATTGTGCCCTGCTCCTTGACGATGATCGACTCGTCGCTCATGGCCGGCACGTAGGCGCCGCCCGCCGTGCAAGAGCCCATCACGACGGCGATTTGCGGGATGCCCTTGGCCGACAAATTCGCCTGGTTATAGAAGATGCGGCCGAAATGGTCGCGGTCGGGGAAGACGTCGTCCTGGTTCGGCAGGTTGGCGCCGCCCGAGTCGACCAGGTAGATGCAGGGCAGATTATTCTGGTCGGCGATTTCCTGGGCGCGCAAATGCTTTTTCACCGTCATCGGGTAGTAGGTGCCGCCCTTGACGGTGGCGTCGTTGCAGACGATGACGCATTCCTGGCCCGAGACGCGGCCGATACCGGTGATGATGCCGGCGCTAGGGGCCGCATCGACGCCCTTGGCGTCCTGGTACATGGCGTAGGCCGCCATCTGGGAAAACTCGAGGAAGGGCGTGCCGGGATCGAGCAGCATCTGCACGCGGTCGCGCGGCAGCAGTTTTCCCCGCGCCAGGTGCTTGGCGGCCGCCGCTTCGCCGCCGCCGGCCGCGATCTTTTCCACCTTGTCGCGCAGATCGTCGACGATGGCTTGCATGGCCGCGGCATTGGCCTTGAAATCTTCACTGCGCGGATTGAGTTTGCTTTCGATGTGCGGCATTGCGGTTCCTTTTTATTATCGCCCGGTCTCTCGGGTCGCGCTATTCGGGAAAACTGCCGTCGAGATAAAACCAGCGCAGGGCACCACCGCCCTCGCTCGCCTCGCGCACGAAGCGGCTCACCTCATGCAGGCGGTGCGCGCGGCCGTTGACCTTGTAGCGGGCCACGAATTCGACGGTGTCGCGGTGTATCTCTTCGGCTTGATCTGCTGATTCTGCTTTACGTTGACGTAAACGTAAAGCAGATTTTACCTCAAGTCCCAGCCAGTGGACTTTTTCTTCTTCGGCAAATAAAGCGTCGGCGGGACGGGTGCTGGCATGCCAGGTGGCGCGCAGATACGCTTCATCGCGCAAGGTAAACGCCGTGTAGCGCGAACGCATCAGGACTTTGGCCGTGGGCGGCAAGGCGTCGCCCGCGATATACGGGCCGCAGCAGCTGGCGTAGGAGGCGCCGCCGCAGGGGCAGGCGGACAATTTCGAAGGTGTGGACATGCGCTGGCAGACAGGAACATAAAAGTTCCGCAATTATCCGCCATATCGGCAGCGGCGCGTGCGCGCCGCCCTGGCCGGCTATTGTTTCGGGCTGAGGAAGTCCAGCGCGAACGGCGGCGCCTTGCCGGCCATGAGGTCGGCCAGGATGCGCGCCGTGCCGGCGGCAAAGGTAAAGCCCAGCGGGCCATGGCCCACGTTGAGCCACAGATTGCCCACTTTGCTGGCGCCCACCAGCGGCGCGCTGTTCGGCGTGGCGGGGCGCAGGCCGGCCCAGGCCGTGGCCTGGTCATAGTCGGCGCCGTGCGGCATCGCTTCGCGCGCCAGCCGCGTCAGGCCGGCGATGCGGTTCCAGTCGATGCTGTTGTCGGCGCCCACCATGTCGACCATGGCGGCCACGCGCAGGTCGCCGCCTATGCGCGCATACAGCACCTTGCGCTCGAAATCCGTGATGCTGATCTCGGGCGCCCGGTGCTGCGCGCGGATGGGCGCCGTCAGGCTGTAGCCTTTCAGCGGATACAGGGGCAGGTAGATGCCGGCCGTGGCGGCCAGGTCACGGCTCTGGATGCCGGCCGCCAGCACATAGTGATCTGCCTGCAACAGGCCCAGGCTGGTGTCGACGCCCGTGATCCTGCCCTTGTGCGTGAGGAGACGGCGCGCCTCGCCTTTCAATATGAGCGAACAGTTCGGATGCTGCAGCAATCGCGCTTCCAGCGCCAGGCAAAAGGCGTGGCAATCGGCCACCGCCTCGCCCTCGGTAAAGATGCCGCCCGCCAGCGCGCCTTGCAAGGCGGCCAGCGCCGGTTCGCGCTGTACGGCTTCAAGCGGCGACAAGACGATGCGCGCCTCTTCCGATTCGGGCCGCGCCACGGCCCGCTGGAAGATGGCGGGCGAGCGGTAGACGATGAGTTTGCCCGCATCGCGCCAGGCATACGCCTCGGGCGGCACCGTCAGTTCCAGCTGCGCCATGCCGGCGCGGCTTAACTCTCCCAGCTGCAGCAGCTTGGCCGTCGTGCGGGCATTGCTGGCTGCATTGCAATTGCGCAAGAAACTGGCCAGCCAGCGCCATTGGCGCCAGTCCGCCTCGGGACGGAAGCGCAGCGGACCATCTTTCTGCAGCAGCCATTGCAGGGCTTTCAAGGGCACGCCCGCGTCCGCCAGCGGTGCCACATAGCGATAGCTGAGCTGGCCGCCATTGCGGTAGCTGGCGGCGATCGCCACCTGTTCATTGCGTTCCAGTACCGTGACCTTGTAGCCGGCCTCGGCCAGCCACCAGGCCGATGTCAGACCGACGACGCCGCCGCCGATGATGATGACGTGTTGCTGCATGTTGCCTCGCTGCGTTGCGCTCCCATGGTGCGGGAGCATTCGATGAGAGCTTAGAGGCTGGCCATCACGGGAGCCAATGAAACATCATGGTGCAGCCATAACTTTCAGGAATGCACCATTTCAATGCAAGGGCTAGTTGTTGTCAATCGCACCACGGTATAGCGCGGTGAGTATCAATTCCTCGCTGCGCCCCATGGCGGAATACGTGCCCGGATAACGTTCGGGATCGCTGCCCGTACCGCCCACCAGCATCACCATGCCATTCTTGTGCTTGAAATCGAGCACGAAGGCGGAGACCAGGCCATACGCGTCGCCCAGGTGGCCCACGGCCGTGAAGCTGGCGCCTTCGACCAGGCCGTTGCCCTGCTCGATATCGGCATCGAATTGCTGATTACCCAGGCCCCAGACACGGTACAAGCCCCGTTCGCTGTTGCCATTGCATCCGTCCGGCGCCAGCTGCCATTGGCGGCCAAACATCAGCGCGATGCTGGCCGGCTGCAATAGTTGCTTTCCCTGATAGCGGCCACCGTCGAGCAGCATCCGCATGATCTTGCCCAGTCCCGCGGCGGAGATGCGCAAGCCGCCCGTGGGACTAAAGACGGTGGCGTTGCTGCCGATCACATAGTTGGCCAGGCCGGTCGGTGGATGCTGGTCAAAATCGTCGGCTTGCGCGATCCAGGGGCCGTGCGGCCGCCACTCTTCCGTCTCCAGCGTGCGCTTGCGGTACAGGGTGGCCGTGTCCGCCAGCTCTGCCTGAGAGAATGCCGCCGGATGGTAGCCGCCGCGCAACTGCAGGGGATCGAGCAGCAGGCGCCGCATCAGCAAGTCGAAGCGCTCGCCCGTGACTTGCTCCATCACGGTGCCGATCACCCCCCAGTTCAGGTTGGAATACGTAAAGTAGCGGCCGGGTGCCGCGCTGGAATCCCACATCACGTCGCCGCCGGCCGTAAACACGTCACGCAGGCTGCGTTCCGGTCCCCACGAGTAGCCGCCCGCGTCGCGCAGCGAGGAAGTGTGACTGAGCAGGCTGCGCAAGGTCACGGGCCGCTGGGGGAAATGCGGGTTGCGCAGGGAAAAGCCTAAATAAATGCCCACGTCCTGGTCCAGGCTCAGCTTGCCCTGCTCGAGCAAGCGCATCAGGCCCAGGGTCGTCATCATCTTCGATACGGAAGCGATGCGGAACAGGGTGTCCGGCGTCACGGGCAAGCTGTCAGCCGGCGTGGCGCCGATGTGCCGGTAGCCAAATTGTTGCTGATACGACACCTTACCATTACGGATGGCCAGCACGGACAGGCTGGCCAGCGGGTGGGCAGCATCCCCGACGATGGCGGACAGGGCTGCATCGAGCGCAGGCTGCTGGTCCTTGCCGCTGCCGGGTGGCGCGGCCAGCGCGCTCCAGGTCGTGCCCAGCAGCAGCAAGCCCAGCAAACCCGTCATTTTATTGTGCATGTTTCCCTGTGTCGCGATGTGGTGGAGGCATCGCCAGCATAGGGCGGGATCGTTTCCCAGGCTAATGAAAATTGCTTATTTATCTATAATGCAAAGCTATACGTACGGTAAAACATTGTTTTTTTAAATGTATAACCGTTATTTATGGTCATTTTCCATTTATTCATGGGTGGACGGGCTACGCGCAAGCGCCATCGCTATTACACTAGGAGGACAAGGAGAACTGTATGAGCCAGACCAGCGTAGAACTCAAGGTCGATTTAAATGACAATTCGCCTTTATATATGCAGATCGCCCGCAAGCTGAGCGATGACGTACGCAACGGCCGCTACCAGGTAGACCAGGCCCTGCCATCCGAACGTACCCTGTCCGAACTGCTCGACGTATCGCGCGTGACTGCCCGCAAGGCCATCGACCAGCTCGTCGAGCAAGGTCTCGTCGTGCGCCGCCGTGGTTCGGGCAACTATATTGCCCCGCGCATCGAGCAGCCGCTGTCGAATTTGTCGAGCTTTTCCGAGCAGCTGCAGCAGCGCGGTTACCGTCCCGGCTCGCGCTGGCTCAAGCGCGAAGTCGTCATCGCCAGCAGCGACGAGCAGCTGAGCCTGGGCCTGGCGCAGAACACGAAAGTGGCGCGCCTCGAGCGCCTGCGCCTGGCTGACGACGTGGTGATGGCGTATGAAGTGAGCGTGCTGCCCTTCAGCGTCGTGCCGGACCCGGCCGCCGTGGGCGACTCGCTGTATGAATACTTGAGCAGCATCAAGAAGGCCCCCGTGCGCGCCTTGCAGCACATCCGCGCCATGAATGCGACGGACGTGCTGGCCGAGCAACTGGGCATCCCCGATGGCCAGGCCGTGCTGTTCATCACGCGCATCGCCTACTTGGAAACGGGCGAGGCGGTGGAACTAACGCATTCGTATTGCCGCAGCGACCATTACGACTTCGTGGCCGAGATGCGCCGCGCGCCGTAATAAGGCGGCCGCCACGATCCGCGTGCACCCATAAACTCCCGTTATGCCCGCCCGCCATCCTTTCATGGCTGATCTTGCTCGTTGGTATTAAACTGGTTTCACCTTCAACCATGTTCTGAAATCATGTTGAAAACTGAAACCCCGAGCCGGCGGCATCCGGATCTGGACCTGTATCCGGTGGAGCAACTGGTGGCGGCGCTGGTCGACGACCAGTTCTGGGCCGTCGAAGCCGTGCGGCTGGCCTCGCCGCAAATCGGGGCCGCCATCGCGGCCGCCCTGCCCCGCATCGCGGCCGGCGGACGCTTGCTGTACGTGGGCGCCGGTACGTCGGGACGTCTGGGCGTGCTCGACAGCGTTGAATTGACGCCCACGTTTTCCTGGCCGCCCGAGCGGGCCGTCGCCATTCTGGCCGGCGGCGCGGGCGCCATGTTCACGGCCGTGGAGGGGGCGGAAGATGATGTACAGCAAGGCGAACGCGATGTGCTGGCCCTGTTGCCGCAAGAAAATGATGTCGTGATCCTGCTGGCCGCCTCCGGCGCCACGCCGTACGTGCTGGGCGCCCTGCTGGCCGCGCGCAAGGCGGGCGCCTTGACGATCGGCATTGCCAACAATGTGGACGCCCCCGTGGCGCACGAGGCGCAATGCGGCATCGTGCTCGACACAGGCACGGAAGTCATTTCCGGCAGCACGCGTTTGAAAGCGGGTACGGCGCAGAAAATCACCCTGAACACGATTTCCAGCGCCCTGATGGTCGGTTTGCACAAAACTTACGGAAACTTGATGGTAGACTTGAAGCCGACCAACGCCAAGCTGATCTGGCGGGCCGTGCGTCTGACCATGCATGCCACCGGCGCCAGCGAGGTGCAGGCCAGGACCGTGCTGGAGCAATGCCACTATCACGTCAAGGTGGCGATTGTTGCCTTGATCAAAAAAATCAACACAAACCAGGCACAGGCATTGTTGGCCGGCGCGGGCGGCAGTGTGCGGGCGGCACTGGCGGCGTGATCCGATGGCGCGGCATTCTTCTGTCTGGGAGACCAAGAAGGATGTATGGAGCTAGTGAAACAACCCGCCCCGGCGCGTAAAAATAATCCGTGGCTGTGGATCCCTTCCCTGTATTTCGGCCAGGGCATCCCCTACGTAGTGGTCATGACCTTGTCCGTGATCATGTACAAGAATTACGGCTTTTCCAATACGGATATCGCGCTGTACACGAGCTGGCTGTACTTGCCCTGGGTCATCAAGCCCCTGTGGTCGCCCTTCATCGATATGTACCGCACCAAGCGTTTCTGGATCGTCGGCCTGCAGCTGGTGATCGGCGCCGCGCTGGCGCTGGTGGCCCTGACGACGTCCTTGCCCCACTTTTTCCAGATCAGTTTGGCCATCTTCTGGCTGATGGCCTTCAGTTCCGCCACGCATGATATCGCCGCCGACGGCTTTTATATGCTGGGCCTGGAAGAGCACCAGCAGGCGGCCTTCGTCGGCGTGCGCAGCACGTTTTACCGCCTGGCGATGATCGCCGGCCAGGGCGGCCTCGTGTATCTGGCCGGCTATCTGACGCATGCGACGGGCAATGTGCAGCTGGCCTGGTCCGTCGTGTTCGCGATTCTGGCGGGCCTGTTCATCGCCCTCTTCCTGTACCACTATTTTATCTTGCCGAAACCCAAGGACGACCGCCCCAGCATCCAGGACGCCGGCATTTCTCCGCTGCAAGAGTTCATCGCCACCTTTGCCGCGTTTTTCCGGAAGAAGGATATTGTCGTCATCCTCGGCTTTTTGCTGCTGTTCCGCCTCGGCGAAGCGCAACTGCTCAAATTGGCCGCGCCCTTCCTGCTCGACCCCGTCGCCAAGGGCGGCCTGGGCCTCACGACGGAACAGGTGGGCCTCGTCTACGGCACCATCGGCGTGATCGCCCTGACCCTGGGCGGCTTGCTGGGCGGCTTCATCATTTCCCGCTTCGGTTTGAAACGCTGTTTGTGGATCATGGTGCTGTCCGTCCACTTGCCCGACCTGGTCTTCGTCTACCTGGCCAGCGCCTTGCCCAGCAACATTTATGTGATCGCGGGGGGCATTGCGTTGGAGCAATTCGGTTATGGCTTCGGTTTCGCCTCGTACATGTTGTACATGATCATGGTCTCCGATGGCGCGCATAAAACGGCCCATTACGCCATTTGCACGGGCTTCATGGCCCTGGGCATGATGTTGCCGGGCATGGCCAGCGGCTGGATCCAGCAAATGCTCGGCTACCAGCACTTCTTCATCTGGGTCTGCATCGCCACGATTCCCGCTTTCATCATGGCCGCGCTGGTCAAGATCGATCCCGAATTCGGCAAGAAGGCCGAAGTCTGATTCTTTTGAACCGTGCGCCCGCAAGGATGGCGGGCGCACAGTAAAATGCCCGCACCGATAGACCTGCGCTTTACCACTGCAAGGAATTGTTTTGTTGTCTACTTTCAAAAAACGCCTGGGCGCCACGGCCGGCGTGCTGGCCGCCTTGGCCACCGCCACATTGCTCAGCAGCTGTACCAGCACCAGAATGCCGTCCGCAGTGACGCCAGGCGAAGCGGGTTTGCCGGCCGTGCCACCCGTGCAGCACATCACGGGCGAAGTGCCGCCGCCGGCGCCGCGCGAGTTTCGCGCCGCCTGGGTCTCGACGGTGGCCAATATCGACTGGCCCAGCCGCAGCAATTTGCCTGTCGCCAAGCAGCAAGCCGAAGCGATCGCCATCCTCGACCGCGCCAAGTCCTTGAATCTGAACGCGATTGTGCTGCAGGTGCGCCCCAGCGCCGACACGATTTACCCGTCGCAGCTGGAACCGTGGTCGGAATACCTGACGGGCAAGCAAGGCCAGCCGCCATTGCCCATGTATGACCCGCTGGCCTTCTGGGTGGCGCAGGCGCATGCACGCGGCCTGGAATTGCACGCCTGGTTCAACCCGTACCGGGCCCGTCACGCGACGGCCAAGTCGCCGCTGGCGCGCGACAGTTTCGCGTCCACCAACCCCGCGTCCGTCAAGCAATACGGCCGCTACCTGTGGATGGACCCGGGCGATGCGGCCGCTTCGAAGCACACGACGGACGTGGTGCTCGACGTGGTGCGCCGCTACGATATCGATGGCGTGCACATCGACGATTACTTTTATCCATACCCGATCGACGCGCCTGGCGCCGGTGCGGGAGCCGAGACGGCCGCGCTGGACGCGGGCAATGGCGGCGCCAAGCGCGAACTGCCCTTCCCCGATGAGCCTTCCTGGCAGCAATATCTGCTGGCCGGCGGCGATCTCGACCGCGCATCGTGGCGCCGCCAGAACGTCAACCAGCTGATCGAAGCTTTATATACCGGCATCCACCGCGAAAAGAGCTGGGTGCGCTTCGGCATCAGCCCGTTCGGCATAGGCCGTCCCGACCGCCGCCCTGCCGGTATCGTCGGCTTCAGCCAGTACGATAAATTGTATGCGGATGCGGAACTGTGGCTGGCCAAGGGCTGGCTCGATTATCTGTCGCCGCAGCTGTACTGGCCCGTGGCGCAGGCGCCGCAAGCGTTTGGCGTGCTGCTCGATTACTGGCTGGCGCAAAATCCGTATGGCCGCCACGTGTGGCCGGGCTTGTACACGAGTCGCATCGACAATTCCGCCAAATCCTTCACGCCGCAAGAGATCATCAAGCAGATCGAAGTGACGCGCACGCGCCCCGGCGCGAATGGACAAGTGCATTTCAGCATGGTGCCCCTGATGCAGAACCGCAAGGGTGTCAGCGAGCAACTCAAGGCGAGCGTGTATCAAAGCCCGGCCCTGATCCCCGCCACGCCATGGCTGGGCAAGGAAGCGCCGGGCACGCCGGTGCTGGCTTTGCGCCGCGATTCCACCAGCCTGAACGTCAAGTTGACGTCGGGCGGCGGCAAACCCGTGGCGCAATACGCCGTCTGGGCCCGCTATGGCGAAGACTGGCGCTTCACCGTGGTCACTGGCGTGCAGGCTGAACTGACCCTGGTTGATGATGGCATCGGTAAAGTCAATGCAGTGGTGGTCAGCGCCGTGGACCGCCTCGGCAATGAAAGCCCTCGCGTCACCGTGCGGGCACCGTTTACGGCCCCCGCCAAGTAATTGTTGAACGTTCACCGCTAGTCCATAACCTGCAGGCATGAAACATGCGCAAGCTTTCATGCCTGCAAGCTTCGCTTGGCTTTACACTCATGCCATGATTTCCTTCCCTGCAACCAATACTGATACTGCCGTGCTCGGGCTGGGCATCGACGCGGGCGGCACGCAGACGCGCTGGGCCTTGGCCACCGCCGACGGCACCATCGTGGCCGACGGCGCCGTGGAAGGCTTGTCTGCCTTGCAAATGAGCAGCGATGCGGGCCGCGCCGCCGTGCATGCCACGTTTGCAATATTGTGCAAGCAAGTGCTGGCCGTCGGCCAACCGCGCGCCGTGGTGGCGGGCTTGACGGGTTTTGGCGGCGATGATGTGGTGCTGGCGAAAATGTTGTCCGCGTTGCTGGCGCTGAACGCCGGCGACGTCAGCATCGGCAACGATATCGACATCGCCTATCGCGACAGTTTTGAACCAGGCGAAGGTTATCTGGTCTACGCTGGCACGGGTTCGATTGCCGCCTGGATCGATGCCGATGGCGTGTTTCACCGCGCGGGCGGGCGCGGCGTGCTGCTCGACGATGGCGGCGGCGGCTACTGGATCGCGCGCGAAGCCTTGCGCCACATCTGGCGCCGCGAAGACGAGGCGCCCGGCAGCTGGCACAGCTCGCCCATGGCCGAAGCCGTGTTTGCGCAACTGGGCGGCAGCGACTGGTCGCTGTCGCGCGCCTTCATGTATGGCCAGGACCGGGGCGCCATCGGCCGGCTGGCGCTGGCCGTGGCCGCCAGTGCGGATGCCGACCCGCTGGCGCTGGACATCTTGCAGCGCGCGGGACAGGAACTGGCGCGATTGGCGCTGGCGCTGACGGCGCGCTACGGTCCCCGTCCCGTGGTGCTGGCCGGGCGCGCGGCGCAATTGCACCCGGCCATCGCGGCTGCCATGTGCGCCGCTTTGCCTGTATCGTTGATGATGGAGCAAAAAGTTGCCCGTTCGCATGAGGCTGCGGCCAAGCTGGCGGCCAGGGCGGCGAGCCAGCGTACTGGCAAGAACTGAACATTTTATTAACCCGAACACGGATCTTTCATGAAAAAAATCGCCCTCGCCCTGCTGGTGGCACTGCTTTCCGCGTGTACCACGCCCGCGCCGCACCTCGACCATAGCTTGACGGCGCGCAGCCAGAGCCCGCGCGTGAAATTCATCGTCATCCATTACACGGTCAGCGACCTGCCCCGTTCGATCAAGATCCTGACGGAACAAGTAGTCAGCAGCCATTATTTGCTGACGGACACGGATAAGCCGAAGTTTTACGTGCTGGTCGACGAATCGCGCCAGGCCAATCACGCGGGTGTGAGTAACTGGAAGACTTATACACAGTTAAATGTCAGCTCGATCGGCATCGAGATCGTCAACCCTGGCTACAAGGACACGCCGGAAGGCCGCCTCTGGTATCCATTCCCGCAGGCACAGATCGATGAACTCATTCCGCTGTTGAAAGATATCCAGGCCCGCTACAACATCGCGCCGGAAAATATCCTGGGCCACAACGAAATCGCCCCGCAGCGCAAGCAGGACCCGGGTCCGCTGTTTCCATGGCGCCAGCTGGCCGATGCGGGCCTGATCGTCTGGCCCGATGCCAACCGTGTGGCCGCGCAACGCCTCATTTTTGAGCAGCAAGTGCCGGACGCCGTCTGGTTCCAGAAAAAACTGGCCCAGCACGGCTATGCGACGCCGCAGACGGGTATGTTCGACGAAGCGACGCGCAATGTGCTGATCGCCTTCCAGATGAAATACCGCAATACGCGCTTTGACGGCATGCCCGATGGTGAAACGGCCGCCCTGCTGGAAGTGCTGACGACACCGGCCACAGCTGTTGCAACAAAGTAGCATGGCCGTTCCAGCCCATGACTTTTTCTTATATGCTGAACATTACGGCCCAGGCGGCCACGGCAAGGTAAAGGAATAGCTCATGCGGCTGCGTCATATCGAAGTGTTTCACGCCATCATGCAAGTTGGCACCATCAGCGGCGCCGCCCAGGTGCTGCATATCTCGCAGCCGGCTGTGACCAAGGTCTTGCAGCATTGCGAGTTGCAACTGGGCATGCCGCTGTTCGAACGCGTGCGGGGCAAGCTGTACCCGAAGCCCGAGGCGCACCGTTTGTTTGTCGAGACGGAAAAGCTCAACCGCGATTTATTGGGCATTCGCCGCCTGGCGGCCAGCCTGAAGGGCCATGCGGTGGAAACCATCCGCCTGGTCTCGACGCCGACGCTCGCCATCAGCGTCTTGCCCTTTGCCATGACGGAGTGGCGGCGCGACTTTCCTCACACGCGTTGCCAACTGGCTACCCACCACACGGGCGAGATCGTCAATACCTTGCGCCTCGGTGAAGCGGACCTGGCCGTATCGCTGCAAGACCCGCGCCATCCGGGCATCGTGGCCGAGCCGATCGCGCAGGGTGTCATGACAGTCATCGCCCCGTCCGGCACCTGGCATGCGGCCGATTGCGGCACGCCATTGACGGCGCATGGTCTGAACGGCGAGCTGATCGGCCATGCGGACAACGATCCGCTGGGCGAACTGGTGGTGGCCGCCTGCGAGGCGCAGGATATCCACCCCGTCTTCAGTACCGTGGTGCAGACCTATCAAATCGCCCGTTCCCTGGTGGAAGCGGGCGCCGGCATGGCCGTGGTCGACCCGTTTACGGCCGCGTCCGGCTCGCCCGAGCGGCTGCAGCGCCGCCCTTGGGCGCCCACGATACCGATCCAACTATATTTATTGACGGCGAGCCACTCGCCGCTGTCGCATGGCGCGCGGCGCCTGGCCGACAGCATTGGCGTGGCGGCGCGCAACTGCCTGGAAAGAGGAGTCTGATGTCTGTTGCAAGTTTGCAATTGGAAGCGGTCGGCAGCGATCCGCAATTTCGCCATCTGAGCAGCATCGCCGGCATCGCCGTCGACTTGCGCTATGCCACGCCCGACAATTTCGTTGGCCGCGACTTATACAGCCCCATCGATTGCGCCTGGCTGCATCGCGACGCCGCCGCCGCGCTGGAAAAAGCCGTGGCTTGGCTGGCCGTGCATCGCCCTGATCATCATTTATTGGTGCTCGACGCCCTGCGCCCGCAGCGGGTGCAGCAGCAATTGTGGGATGCGCTGCAGGGAACGGAGTTGCTGGGCTACATCGCCGAGCCGTCGCGCGGCTCCATCCACTCGTTCGGCATGGCACTCGACATCACGATCGTCGGCCCGGACGGCCGGGAATTGGACATGGGTACGGGCTTTGATGACCTGAGTGAGCGCTCACACCCTGCGTTGGAACTGGTGTTGCTGGAAAAGGGAGAAATTACCGAGGAGCAAGTAGAACATCGCCGTTTGTTGCGTGACGCCATGTTCCAGGCGGGTTTCTTCGGCATCAACAGCGAATGGTGGCATTTCGATTGCGGCGACCGGGTGCTGGTGCGCCAGACCTACACCCGGGTACTCTGATTAGAAGACCTTTAATCCCTTCAGCATCACGATCAGGATCAGCACGGGCGAGACAAAGCGCAGCAGGAACAGCAGCACGTGCGCCAGAGTTTGATTTTGCAACTGGCCATGATTGCTGATCGCCTCGATGAAATGCTGCTTGCCCCAGGCCCAGCCTGTAAACAAGGCAATCGCGATGCCGCCCACAGGCAGGAAGATATTCGACGAGACGAAGTCGAACAAATCAAACATATTCAAATTGAATAGCTTGAAGTCCGCCAGGGTGCTGTTACTCAGCGCGCACACGGAACCGAGCACGGCCAGCAGAAGCATGGTCACGATGGTGGACTTGGTGCGCGTCCAGCCGAAGCGTTCATGGAAAATCACCACGGGCACTTCCATCAGCGACAGCATCGCCCCTGTGGCAGCCACGGCGGCCAGGATGAAGAACACCACCATCAGCACTTGTCCCATGGGAATTTGCGAAAACACGGCCGGAATCGTGATGAACACCAGCGACGGTCCCGCGCTGGGGGCGAAGCCAAACGTGAACACGGCGGGGAAGATGGCGATACCGGCCAGCATCGATACGCCGAGGTCGGCCGCCATCACGCGCAAAGTGGTGACGGGGATATTCTGGTCATCGCGGAAATAGCTGCCGTAGGTCATCATCGTGCCCATGCCGACGGACAATTTAAAGAAGGCCAGGCCCATGGCTGTCAGCACGACGGAAGCCGTCAGCTTGGAAAAATCAGGGCGGAACAGGAAAGCCAAGCCTTCGCCCGCCTTATCGAGCGACAGGCTGACCGCGCACAGCAACAGCAGCAGCAGGAACAGCAGCGGCATCAGCTTCTTGGCGATCGCCTCGATGCCCTTGGTCACGCCCAGCATCAATATGCCGCCGATAAACAGCAGCACGCCCCATTGCCAGAACAGCGATTGCAAAGGATTGCTGATCAGCGAGGCGAAGGCCGCTTCCGTCACCAGCTTGTCGCTGCTCAAGATGGAGCCGTCGATGGCCTTGGCGATGTACGCAAACACCCAGCCCACCACTTCCGAATAAAACGCGACGATCAGGAAGGCGGCGACCATGCCGATAAAGCCGACCAGCCACCAGGGCTTGCCCTTCGGTGCCAGCTGTTCCATGGTGGAAATCGGGTTGACCTTGGCGCGGCGCCCGAGGGTGATTTCCGCGATCATCACGGGCAGTCCTACTAATAAGGTGGCGAGCAGATAGATGAGCAGGAAGCCGGCGCCGCCATTGGCGCCTGTTAGATAGGGGAACTTCCAGATATTGCCGAGACCGACTGCGGAACCGAGGGTGGCGGCGAGCACGCCGAAGCCAGTGGTAAAGCCAGCTCGTTTCAGGGTCAGGCCTGATCCTTGAGCTTGTTGTTTCATGGTGAATCTTCTATGGTTCTATATATAGACAAGCGCCGTTTGGCGCGGAGGGGGCGAAATTGTAGCAGTTGGCCGCAAAAGCCCCGGAAAAGCCTTGCTTCCGCTGGGGCGCTTTGCTATAGTTCGCCTCCCCAATGAGACGCAGTCAAATGCGGCACTTGAGGATCACCGGAAACGGCGATGAGCAGGAAAAGAAGGAGTTGACGGATGTAGTGAAATGCTTCATACTCTTCCTTCTTCGCAGCTGACAAACACAACGCTTTGTCGATAGCGCGAAAGTAGCACCGAATACAGTTCTTTAACAATTAACAGTCGATAAATGTGGGCATTTGATGCAAGTGCAGCGTCAATCTTCGGATTGGCGTCTAACTTAAAATATCAAATGTTCACAAGAAATAATGAAATAGGCGCTACGAAAGTAGTGGCCTGTCAGTTTTTTGAGTGAGCAAATCTTTGGCAATGCCAAAGATTTGGATGGTAGTGATACTGTCCGACCTGTCAGAAATGACATTAAACAGAGATTAAACTGAAGAGTTTGATCCTGGCTCAGATTGAACGCTGGCGGCATGCCTTACACATGCAAGTCGAACGGCAGCACGGAGCTTGCTCTGGTGGCGAGTGGCGAACGGGTGAGTAATATATCGGAACGTACCCTGGAGTGGGGGATAACGTAGCGAAAGTTACGCTAATACCGCATACGATCTACGGATGAAAGTGGGGGATCGCAAGACCTCATGCTCGTGGAGCGGCCGATATCTGATTAGCTAGTTGGTAGGGTAAAAGCCTACCAAGGCATCGATCAGTAGCTGGTCTGAGAGGACGACCAGCCACACTGGAACTGAGACACGGTCCAGACTCCTACGGGAGGCAGCAGTGGGGAATTTTGGACAATGGGCGAAAGCCTGATCCAGCAATGCCGCGTGAGTGAAGAAGGCCTTCGGGTTGTAAAGCTCTTTTGTCAGGGAAGAAACGGTGAGAGCTAATATCTCTTGCTAATGACGGTACCTGAAGAATAAGCACCGGCTAACTACGTGCCAGCAGCCGCGGTAATACGTAGGGTGCAAGCGTTAATCGGAATTACTGGGCGTAAAGCGTGCGCAGGCGGTTTTGTAAGTCTGATGTGAAATCCCCGGGCTCAACCTGGGAATTGCATTGGAGACTGCAAGGCTAGAATCTGGCAGAGGGGGGTAGAATTCCACGTGTAGCAGTGAAATGCGTAGATATGTGGAGGAACACCGATGGCGAAGGCAGCCCCCTGGGTCAAGATTGACGCTCATGCACGAAAGCGTGGGGAGCAAACAGGATTAGATACCCTGGTAGTCCACGCCCTAAACGATGTCTACTAGTTGTCGGGTCTTAATTGACTTGGTAACGCAGCTAACGCGTGAAGTAGACCGCCTGGGGAGTACGGTCGCAAGATTAAAACTCAAAGGAATTGACGGGGACCCGCACAAGCGGTGGATGATGTGGATTAATTCGATGCAACGCGAAAAACCTTACCTACCCTTGACATGGCTGGAATCCCCGAGAGATCGGGGAGTGCTCGAAAGAGAACCAGTACACAGGTGCTGCATGGCTGTCGTCAGCTCGTGTCGTGAGATGTTGGGTTAAGTCCCGCAACGAGCGCAACCCTTGTCATTAGTTGCTACGAAAGGGCACTCTAATGAGACTGCCGGTGACAAACCGGAGGAAGGTGGGGATGACGTCAAGTCCTCATGGCCCTTATGGGTAGGGCTTCACACGTCATACAATGGTACATACAGAGCGCCGCCAACCCGCGAGGGGGAGCTAATCGCAGAAAGTGTATCGTAGTCCGGATTGTAGTCTGCAACTCGACTGCATGAAGTTGGAATCGCTAGTAATCGCGGATCAGCATGTCGCGGTGAATACGTTCCCGGGTCTTGTACACACCGCCCGTCACACCATGGGAGCGGGTTTTACCAGAAGTAGGTAGCTTAACCGTAAGGAGGGCGCTTACCACGGTAGGATTCGTGACTGGGGTGAAGTCGTAACAAGGTAGCCGTATCGGAAGGTGCGGCTGGATCACCTCCTTTCTAGAGTTTGCACGAATCAGGTAACTGGTTCACGCATCAAATGTTCACACTTATCGGCTGTTTAATTAAGAAGAAACAGTAGTCGTAGTAGTTCCGCGTTGGGGCTGTAGCTCAGCTGGTTAGAGCACCGTGTTGATAACGCGGGGGTCGTTGGTTCGAGTCCAACCAGCCCTACCAGTAAGACCCGAGTCGTAGAAATATCCTGGGGGATTAGCTCAGCTGGGAGAGCACCTGCTTTGCAAGCAGGGGGTCGTCGGTTCGATCCCGTCATCCTCCACCAAGTACTTTGAAAGTGCAAACGTAAGCCAGTCAGGTTTAGGTTTGATCTTTTAGCGATCAAAGCTGTTTCGTTCTTTAACAATCTGGAAGAAGTAAAGATTATTTATTGATCGGTTTGCCGTAAAACGCAGATCGATGGGTGATGATTGTATGTATCAACAAACAAGCAACAACGTTGTACTTTCTTATCCCTGTAGCGCTCTTTGAGGACTTCGGTCTTCAGAGGCTAACGTTATAGGGACAAGCGAATAAGTGCACATGGTGGATGCCTTGGCGATTACAGGCGATGAAGGACGTAGTAGCTTGCGATAAGCTGCGGGGAGTGAGCAAACACACTTTGATCCGCAGATTTCCGAATGGGGCAACCCACCCTTTTAGGGTATTGCATACTGAATACATAGGTATGCAAGGCGAACGCGGCGAACTGAAACATCTAAGTAGCTGCAGGAAAAGAAATCAACCGAGATTCCCAAAGTAGCGGCGAGCGAAATGGGAAGAGCCTGTACGTGATAGTCGGACCGATAACAGAATCCTCTGGAAATAGGAGCCATAGCGGGTGATAGCCCCGTATGTGAAATCGGACCGGTGGTACTAAGCGTACGACAAGTAGGGCGGGACACGTGACATCCTGTCTGAATATGGGGGGACCATCCTCCAAGGCTAAATACTCGTAATCGACCGATAGTGAACCAGTACCGTGAGGGAAAGGCGAAAAGAACCCCGGAAGGGGAGTGAAATAGATCCTGAAACCGTGTGCATACAAACAGTAGGAGCGGACTTGTTCCGTGACTGCGTACCTTTTGTATAATGGGTCAGCGACTTACATTCAGTGGCAAGGTTAACCGAATAGGGAAGCCGTAGAGAAATCGAGTCCGAATAGGGCGATCAGTCGCTGGGTGTAGACCCGAAACCAAGTGATCTACTCATGGCCAGGATGAAGGTGCGGTAACACGCCCTGGAGGTCCGAACCCACTAATGTTGAAAAATTAGGGGATGAGCTGTGGGTAGGGGTGAAAGGCTAAACAAACTTGGAAATAGCTGGTTCTCTCCGAAAACTATTTAGGTAGTGCCTCAAGTATCACCATCGGGGGTAGAGCACTGTTATGGCTAGGGGGTCATTGCGACTTACCAAACCATTGCAAACTCCGAATACCGATGAGTGCGAGCTTGGGAGACAGACGTCGGGTGCTAACGTCCGGCGTCAAGAGGGAAACAACCCAGACCGCCAGCTAAGGTCCCAAAGATTGGCTAAGTGGAAAACGAAGTGGGAAGGCTAAAACAGTCAGGATGTTGGCTTAGAAGCAGCCATCATTTAAAGAAAGCGTAATAGCTCACTGATCGAGTCGTCCTGCGCGGAAGATGTAACGGGGCTAAGCCAGTCACCGAAGCTGCGGATATGCGTAAGCATATGGTAGGAGAGCGTTCTGTAAGCCTGCGAAGGTGTCTTGTAAAGGATGCTGGAGGTATCAGAAGTGCGAATGCTGACATGAGTAGCGATAATGGGGGTGAAAAGCCTCCACGCCGTAAGCCCAAGGTTTCCTGTTCAACGTTCATCGGAGCAGGGTGAGTCGGCCCCTAAGGCGAGGCAGAGATGCGTAGCTGATGGGAAGCAGGTTAATATTCCTGCACCGTCGTATGATGCGATGGGGGGACGGATCGCGGAAGGTTGTCTGACTGTTGGAATAGTCAGTTTCTGTCTCATAGAAGGCGCTTAGGCAAATCCGGGCGCGGAATTCAAGGGGATGGGACGAGTGAACTTGTTCATGAAGCAATCGGAAGTGGTTCCAAGAAAAGCCTCTAAGCTTCAGTCATACGAGACCGTACCGCAAACCGACACAGGTGGGCGAGATGAGTATTCTAAGGCGCTTGAGAGAACTCGGGAGAAGGAACTCGGCAAATTGGTACCGTAACTTCGGGAAAAGGTACGCCCCGGTAGCTTGATTGGTTTACTCCATGAGGGTGAAAGGGTTGCAATAAACTGGTGGCTGCGACTGTTTAATAAAAACACAGCACTCTGCAAACACGAAAGTGGACGTATAGGGTGTGACGCCTGCCCGGTGCTGGAAGATTAAATGATGGGGTGCAAGCTCTTGATTGAAGTCCCAGTAAACGGCGGCCGTAACTATAACGGTCCTAAGGTAGCGAAATTCCTTGTCGGGTAAGTTCCGACCTGCACGAATGGCGTAACGATGGCCACACTGTCTCCTCCCGAGACTCAGCGAAGTTGAAATGTTTGTGATGATGCAATCTACCCGCGGCTAGACGGAAAGACCCCATGAACCTTTACTGTAGCTTTGCATTGGACTTTGAACCAATCTGTGTAGGATAGGTGGGAGGCTTTGAAGCGGGGACGCTAGTTCTCGTGGAGCCAACCTTGAAATACCACCCTGGTTTGTTTGAGGTTCTAACCTTGGTCCGTTATCCGGATCGGGGACAGTGCATGGTAGGCAGTTTGACTGGGGCGGTCTCCTCCTAAAGTGTAACGGAGGAGTTCGAAGGTACGCTAGATACGGTCGGACATCGTGTTGATAGTGCAATGGCATAAGCGTGCTTAACTGCGAGACTGACAAGTCGAGCAGGTACGAAAGTAGGACATAGTGATCCGGTGGTTCTGTATGGAAGGGCCATCGCTCAACGGATAAAAGGTACTCTGGGGATAACAGGCTGATTCCTCCCAAGAGTTCATATCGACGGGGGAGTTTGGCACCTCGATGTCGGCTCATCACATCCTGGGGCTGTAGCCGGTCCCAAGGGTATGGCTGTTCGCCATTTAAAGTGGTACGTGAGCTGGGTTTAAAACGTCGTGAGACAGTTTGGTCCCTATCTGCCGTGGGCGTTGGAAATTTGAAGGGGGCTGCTCCTAGTACGAGAGGACCGGAGTGGACGAACCTCTGGTGTACCGGTTGTCACGCCAGTGGCATTGCCGGGTAGCTAAGTTCGGAAGAGATAACCGCTGAAAGCATCTAAGCGGGAAACTTGCCTTGAGATGAGATTTCCCAGAGCCTTGAGCTCTTTGAAGGGTCGTTCGAGACCAGGACGTTGATAGGCTGGGTGTGGAAGTGCAGTAATGCATTAAGCTAACCAGTACTAATTGCCCGTACGGCTTGTCCCTATAACCTTAGCAGGTACAGAGGATAAGACGGTACAACGTTGCGTGTGTGTTGATACACCAATTCATTACCCCGATCTTTGCTTCTTCCAGATTCATGGCTTTGTCGTCCAACAGGAGACAAATGCCGGTACAAGTTATGCCTGATGACCATAGCAAGTTGGTCCCACCCCTTCCCATCCCGAACAGGACCGTGAAACAACTTTGCGCCGATGATAGTGCTGCAACCAGTGTGAAAGTAGGTTATCGTCAGGCTTGTTATTCGCAGTAAGAGTAAAACCCCGCCGGACTCCGGTGGGGTTTTTTTTCGTCTGGTGGTTTTGCGGGGCGCCGCGGGTGGTTGTCGGCTTACGCTGCGCTAAGCCGACCTACGCCGGCCTGCGCCGACCGACATCGACCAAGTCGGGTGGGCTGGATAAGCGTAGTGTTGTCGGATGACGGCCTGCGGCCTGATCCGACCTTGTATTATTCCCCTCATGCCGTTCGTGGTATTGCGAACGGTATCGACCGCTGTCAAAATCTTGGTAGGCATATCAAGACCGGGTAACTGGATGCCGTATCCGCCCTTAGGCCCCGAGCCAGCTCCGTAGATCTCGCACCAGTTACCCATCCTCCATGTCAAGATCGGACAGTATCTTTGGCACCGGCATGCCGGTTAGCCCGCATTTGCAAGGTAGATCGCAAGAGGACCACAGCATGTTTAATTTAGGAATCGACGTTGCCAAGGCCAAGCTCGACTGCGCGCTGCGCCTGCCCAACGGCAAGCATCGTAACAAGGTTGTCGAGAACAACCGTCAAGGATTCACCGCGCTCCACGCATGGCTGCTGAAGCATGCTGCCGGCAGCCCCAGGGTGTGCATGGAAGCGACGGGCACGTATTGGGAAGGGGTTGCCGAATATCTCGCTGGACTTGGCATGGTGGTCAGTGTCATCAATCCGGCCCAGATCAAGGCCTTCAGCGCTTCGCGCCTGGTACGCACCAAGACCGACAAGGTCGACGCACAGCTGATCGCCGACTTCGCCCATGAACGCCAGCCAGAGCCCTGGCAGGCGCCATCGCCGGCCGAGCAATCGCTGCGCGCGCTGGTGCTGCGCCTGGATGCCTTGCAAGCGATGCGCCAGCAGGAAAGCAACCGGCTTGAAGTGGCGCGCGCGGCGGTACGCCAGGGTATCGAGGATCATATTGCCTGGCTCGATGCCGAGATCAAGGCGCTGATCCTGGCGATCCGCCGTCATATCGATGACGACCCGGATTTACGCGGCAAGCGCGAATTGCTCGATAGCATCCCTGGCCTGGGCGAGCGCACGATTCCCGTGCTGCTGTCCTACTACGCCAATCCTGAGCGCTTCGACAGCGCCAAGCAGGCGGTGGCGTTTGCGGGCCTCGATCCGCGCCAGCACGAGTCGGGTTCCAGCGTGCGTGGCAAGCCACGCATGTCGAAGGTCGGCCACAGTTTCCTGCGCAAGGCACTGTACATGCCGGCCATGGTGGCAGTGCATAAGACGCCTTGGGGCAAGCGCTTCGGTCAGCGCCTGCGTGACGCCGGCAAAGCGCCCAAGCTGATCATTGGCGCCATGATGCGCAAGCTGGTGCACGTGGCATTCGGCGTGCTCAGGTCGGGAAAAATATTTGATCCGGCCTTGCACGCCGCTTGACGGGGATAACAGTATCTACGCTCATGTAAAGTTCAGTAGGTCGGATTAGCGTAGCGTAATCCGACAACAATGCCAGCCGATCAATTCGACCCTACGACCAGCCTTGGTGCAGTTGCCTGGCCGGCGCCACCCAATGCAGATGCAATGAATATGCCGCTTAATGCACCTGTAGAAACAGCTAGCCGGGTATTCCGAATGTAATTATCTGGTCGATTTGATGTTGATATAGCATTGAATAATGATAGTTCACACTTTCTTAGAATAAACCTTGCTGCCTTCGCATAGCTTTGCTATAGTTCGCCTCCCCAATGAGACGCTGCAGTTTACGAAACAACGGGATCACTGGAAACGGTGAGGGTAGTAAAAAGAAGGTTGACGGATTTAGCGAAATGCTTCATACTCTTCCTTCTTCGCAGCTGACAAACACAACGCTTTGTCGATAGCGCGAAAGCAGTAACCGAATACAGTTCTTTAACAATTAACAGTCGATAAGTGTGGGCATTTGATGTCAGTGCAGCGTCAATCTTCGGATTGGCGTATAACTTAAAATATCAAATGTTCACGAAGAAATAAATGAAATAGGACGCTTCGCAAGAAGTGGCCTGTCAGTTGTTTTTGAAGTGAGCGACCCGTCAGCAATGACGGTGCCGGTAAAACGGCAAAGTAACAGAGATTAAACTGAAGAGTTTGATCCTGGCTCAGATTGAACGCTGGCGGCATGCCTTACACATGCAAGTCGAACGGCAGCACGGAGCTTGCTCTGGTGGCGAGTGGCGAACGGGTGAGTAATATATCGGAACGTACCCTGGAGTGGGGGATAACGTAGCGAAAGTTACGCTAATACCGCATACGATCTACGGATGAAAGTGGGGGATCGCAAGACCTCATGCTCGTGGAGCGGCCGATATCTGATTAGCTAGTTGGTAGGGTAAAAGCCTACCAAGGCATCGATCAGTAGCTGGTCTGAGAGGACGACCAGCCACACTGGAACTGAGACACGGTCCAGACTCCTACGGGAGGCAGCAGTGGGGAATTTTGGACAATGGGCGAAAGCCTGATCCAGCAATGCCGCGTGAGTGAAGAAGGCCTTCGGGTTGTAAAGCTCTTTTGTCAGGGAAGAAACGGTGAGAGCTAATATCTCTTGCTAATGACGGTACCTGAAGAATAAGCACCGGCTAACTACGTGCCAGCAGCCGCGGTAATACGTAGGGTGCAAGCGTTAATCGGAATTACTGGGCGTAAAGCGTGCGCAGGCGGTTTTGTAAGTCTGATGTGAAATCCCCGGGCTCAACCTGGGAATTGCATTGGAGACTGCAAGGCTAGAATCTGGCAGAGGGGGGTAGAATTCCACGTGTAGCAGTGAAATGCGTAGATATGTGGAGGAACACCGATGGCGAAGGCAGCCCCCTGGGTCAAGATTGACGCTCATGCACGAAAGCGTGGGGAGCAAACAGGATTAGATACCCTGGTAGTCCACGCCCTAAACGATGTCTACTAGTTGTCGGGTCTTAATTGACTTGGTAACGCAGCTAACGCGTGAAGTAGACCGCCTGGGGAGTACGGTCGCAAGATTAAAACTCAAAGGAATTGACGGGGACCCGCACAAGCGGTGGATGATGTGGATTAATTCGATGCAACGCGAAAAACCTTACCTACCCTTGACATGGCTGGAATCCCCGAGAGATCGGGGAGTGCTCGAAAGAGAACCAGTACACAGGTGCTGCATGGCTGTCGTCAGCTCGTGTCGTGAGATGTTGGGTTAAGTCCCGCAACGAGCGCAACCCTTGTCATTAGTTGCTACGAAAGGGCACTCTAATGAGACTGCCGGTGACAAACCGGAGGAAGGTGGGGATGACGTCAAGTCCTCATGGCCCTTATGGGTAGGGCTTCACACGTCATACAATGGTACATACAGAGCGCCGCCAACCCGCGAGGGGGAGCTAATCGCAGAAAGTGTATCGTAGTCCGGATTGTAGTCTGCAACTCGACTGCATGAAGTTGGAATCGCTAGTAATCGCGGATCAGCATGTCGCGGTGAATACGTTCCCGGGTCTTGTACACACCGCCCGTCACACCATGGGAGCGGGTTTTACCAGAAGTAGGTAGCTTAACCGCAAGGAGGGCGCTTACCACGGTAGGATTCGTGACTGGGGTGAAGTCGTAACAAGGTAGCCGTATCGGAAGGTGCGGCTGGATCACCTCCTTTCTAGAGTTTGCACGAATCATGTAAATGATTCACGCATCAAATGTTCACACTTATCGGCTGTTAATATAAAGAACAGCATTTGGGGCTGTAGCTCAGCTGGTTAGAGCACCGTGTTGATAACGCGGGGGTCGTTGGTTCGAGTCCAACCAGCCCTACCAGTAAAAGCGTCAAACGAAAGTACAAACCTACTTTCGTTTGGTTGATAGCTAAAAACCACTGGCAAAGCCAGATGATTTTTAGAAGTCAAAGCCACGCAAGACCCATAGGGGGATTAGCTCAGCTGGGAGAGCACCTGCTTTGCAAGCAGGGGGTCGTCGGTTCGATCCCGTCATCCTCCACCACGTTTTACCCGAAAGTGCAAACGTAAGTTAATCACAGTGGTGATTAAATTTAGGTTTGATCTTTTAGCGATCAAAGCTGTTTCGTTCTTTAACAATCTGGAAGAAGTAAAGATTATTTATTGATCAAGTCTATGCGTGCAGCAATGCATGAAGCGACTTGATGGGTAATGATTGTATGTATCAACAAACAAGCAACAACGTTGTACTTTCTTATCCCTGTAGCGCTCTTTGATCACCTCGGTGATCAGAGGCTAACGTTATAGGGACAAGCGAATAAGTGCACATGGTGGATGCCTTGGCGATTACAGGCGATGAAGGACGTAGTAGCTTGCGATAAGCTGCGGGGAGTGAGCAAACACACTTTGATCCGCAGATTTCCGAATGGGGCAACCCACCCTTTTAGGGTATTGCATACTGAATACATAGGTATGCAAGGCGAACGCGGCGAACTGAAACATCTAAGTAGCTGCAGGAAAAGAAATCAACCGAGATTCCCAAAGTAGCGGCGAGCGAAATGGGAAGAGCCTGTACGTGATAGTCGGACCGATAACAGAATCCTCTGGAAATAGGAGCCATAGCGGGTGATAGCCCCGTATGTGAAATCGGACCGGTGGTACTAAGCGTACGACAAGTAGGGCGGGACACGTGACATCCTGTCTGAATATGGGGGGACCATCCTCCAAGGCTAAATACTCGTAATCGACCGATAGTGAACCAGTACCGTGAGGGAAAGGCGAAAAGAACCCCGGAAGGGGAGTGAAATAGATCCTGAAACCGTGTGCATACAAACAGTAGGAGCGGACTTGTTCCGTGACTGCGTACCTTTTGTATAATGGGTCAGCGACTTACATTCAGTGGCAAGGTTAACCGAATAGGGAAGCCGTAGAGAAATCGAGTCCGAATAGGGCGATCAGTCGCTGGGTGTAGACCCGAAACCAAGTGATCTACTCATGGCCAGGATGAAGGTGCGGTAACACGCCCTGGAGGTCCGAACCCACTAATGTTGAAAAATTAGGGGATGAGCTGTGGGTAGGGGTGAAAGGCTAAACAAACTTGGAAATAGCTGGTTCTCTCCGAAAACTATTTAGGTAGTGCCTCAAGTATCACCATCGGGGGTAGAGCACTGTTATGGCTAGGGGGTCATTGCGACTTACCAAACCATTGCAAACTCCGAATACCGATGAGTGCGAGCTTGGGAGACAGACGTCGGGTGCTAACGTCCGGCGTCAAGAGGGAAACAACCCAGACCGCCAGCTAAGGTCCCAAAGATTGGCTAAGTGGAAAACGAAGTGGGAAGGCTAAAACAGTCAGGATGTTGGCTTAGAAGCAGCCATCATTTAAAGAAAGCGTAATAGCTCACTGATCGAGTCGTCCTGCGCGGAAGATGTAACGGGGCTAAGCCAGTCACCGAAGCTGCGGATATTGTTCTGTGATTTATCACAGATATATATGGTAGGAGAGCGTTCTGTAAGCCTGCGAAGGTGTCTTGTAAAGGATGCTGGAGGTATCAGAAGTGCGAATGCTGACATGAGTAGCGATAATGGGGGTGAAAAGCCTCCACGCCGTAAGCCCAAGGTTTCCTGTTCAACGTTCATCGGAGCAGGGTGAGTCGGCCCCTAAGGCGAGGCAGAGATGCGTAGCTGATGGGAAGCAGGTTAATATTCCTGCACCGTCGTATGATGCGATGGGGGGACGGATCGCGGAAGGTTGTCTGACTGTTGGAATAGTCAGTTTCTGTCTCATAGAAGGCGCTTAGGCAAATCCGGGCGCGGAATTCAAGGGGATGGGACGAGTGAACTTGTTCATGAAGCAATCGGAAGTGGTTCCAAGAAAAGCCTCTAAGCTTCAGTCATACGAGACCGTACCGCAAACCGACACAGGTGGGCGAGATGAGTATTCTAAGGCGCTTGAGAGAACTCGGGAGAAGGAACTCGGCAAATTGGTACCGTAACTTCGGGAAAAGGTACGCCCCGGTAGCTTGATTGGTTTACTCCATGAGGGTGAAAGGGTTGCAATAAACTGGTGGCTGCGACTGTTTAATAAAAACACAGCACTCTGCAAACACGAAAGTGGACGTATAGGGTGTGACGCCTGCCCGGTGCTGGAAGATTAAATGATGGGGTGCAAGCTCTTGATTGAAGTCCCAGTAAACGGCGGCCGTAACTATAACGGTCCTAAGGTAGCGAAATTCCTTGTCGGGTAAGTTCCGACCTGCACGAATGGCGTAACGATGGCCACACTGTCTCCTCCCGAGACTCAGCGAAGTTGAAATGTTTGTGATGATGCAATCTACCCGCGGCTAGACGGAAAGACCCCATGAACCTTTACTGTAGCTTTGCATTGGACTTTGAACCAATCTGTGTAGGATAGGTGGGAGGCTTTGAAGCGGGGACGCTAGTTCTCGTGGAGCCAACCTTGAAATACCACCCTGGTTTGTTTGAGGTTCTAACCTTGGTCCGTTATCCGGATCGGGGACAGTGCATGGTAGGCAGTTTGACTGGGGCGGTCTCCTCCTAAAGTGTAACGGAGGAGTTCGAAGGTACGCTAGATACGGTCGGACATCGTGTTGATAGTGCAATGGCATAAGCGTGCTTAACTGCGAGACTGACAAGTCGAGCAGGTACGAAAGTAGGACATAGTGATCCGGTGGTTCTGTATGGAAGGGCCATCGCTCAACGGATAAAAGGTACTCTGGGGATAACAGGCTGATTCCTCCCAAGAGTTCATATCGACGGGGGAGTTTGGCACCTCGATGTCGGCTCATCACATCCTGGGGCTGTAGCCGGTCCCAAGGGTATGGCTGTTCGCCATTTAAAGTGGTACGTGAGCTGGGTTTAAAACGTCGTGAGACAGTTTGGTCCCTATCTGCCGTGGGCGTTGGAAATTTGAAGGGGGCTGCTCCTAGTACGAGAGGACCGGAGTGGACGAACCTCTGGTGTACCGGTTGTCACGCCAGTGGCATTGCCGGGTAGCTAAGTTCGGAAGAGATAACCGCTGAAAGCATCTAAGCGGGAAACTTGCCTTGAGATGAGATTTCCCAGAGCCTTGAGCTCTTTGAAGGGTCGTTCGAGACCAGGACGTTGATAGGCTGGGTGTGGAAGTGCAGTAATGCATTAAGCTAACCAGTACTAATTGCCCGTACGGCTTGTCCCTATAACCTTAGCAGGTGCAGAGGATAAGACGGTACAACGTTGCGTGTGTGTTGATACCATTCATTACCCCGATCTTTGCTTCTTCCAGATTCATGGCTTTGTCGTCCAACAGGAGACAAACGCCGGTACAAGTTATGCCTGATGACCATAGCAAGTTGGTCCCACCCCTTCCCATCCCGAACAGGACCGTGAAACAACTTTGCGCCGATGATAGTGCTGCAACCAGTGTGAAAGTAGGTTATCGTCAGGCTTGTTATACGCAGTAAGAGAAAAACCCCGCCGGATTCCGGTGGGGTTTTTTTTCGTCTGACGATTCCTCGCCACTCCTTCTCTTTTCAGCTACCCCCCTGCTACTTTGTGCATAAAATGCAACAGCTTTCAGTATTTATATAAGTGCTTATGTAAATGCTGTTACTATCGCTACATGAAACAAGGACTCGGAACACAACTACGCCACCTGATCGAACTGCTGGACGGCGCCGTCCAGCAAGCCTACGCGGACGCGGGTCTCGATTACCGGCCGCGCTACACGCCCGTGATGCGGGTGCTGGCGCAACAGCAGAGCGCGACCATCGGCCAGTTGGCCGAGCTGGCGGGCATCACGCAGCCGGCCGTCACGCAAACGGTGGCATTGATGAAAAAGGAAGGCTTGCTGCTGGTGGCAGCCGGTGGCGAGGATGGCCGCCAGCGTGTGGTACGCCTGAGCAGCCAGGGCGAGGCCTTGCTGCCCCATCTGCAGAGGTGCTGGCAGGCGACCAAGTGTGCTGCCGATAGCCTGGATGCGGAATTGGCATTTCCTTTATCCACATGCCTGGCGCAAGCCATCACGATGCTGGAACAGCGCTCATTTGGCGAGCGCATCCGCGATACAAGCAAGCAGCTAAAAACAACGCCCTGAAAACTGTCTGAGGAAAGCGACGATGGACAATACCCTGAGCATGGCAACAAAAAAATCCCCTCTGGCCCGCCTGATGGCCTATCCCCTGGTGCAGATTGTGCTGGGCATGGTCCTTACCTTTGCCGGGATACCGCTGGTAATGGGCACCGCTTCCCAACTGGTGGAAAAGCCCTACCGCATCCTGTGGCCGCAGTTGCTGGCGGCGCTGCTGGTGTGGTGCGGCTACCGTTTCTATGTGCGGTGCATCGAGAAGCGCCAGCCGGCCGAATTGGCAATGCCGGGCATGGCGCGTGAACTGGGACGCGGATTGCTGCTCGGCGCCGGACTGGTCTTTCTCACCTTTGTCGTGCTGGCAGCGCTGGGCGTATATCAGTTTAGCGGCGTCAACGCCCCGAGCTTCATGTTGCTGCTGCCGCTGGCGGAACTCGTGCTGGTCGGCATGGCCGAGGAGATGATGTTTCGCGGCATCCTGTTCGGCGTGACGGCACGTGCGCTGGGCAGCAAGGCCGCCATCGTGATTTCATCGCTGGTGTTCGCCCTGGCCCATTTGCCCAATGCTGGTTTTTCGCTGCTGGCCATCGCCGCGATTGTCACCTATGGCGTGCTGCAGGCCGCACTGTACATGCGGACGCGCCGCCTGTGGGTGTGCATCGGCACGCATGTCGGCTGGAATTATTGTGTCAGCCAGGTGTTTTCGTCGACGGTATCGGGCCATGCGGCCACGGACGGCCTGCTGCGTGGGGAACTGGTGGGCAATGCCATGCTGACGGGCGGCGCCTTCGGCGTGGAAGCGTCGCTGGTGACCGTCTTGCTGATCGGCGCCGTCGCCGCGTATGTGCTGCGCCTGGCGTTTGCCAGTGCACCACGCACGGCACGGGACTAGTCTATTGGCCGGTCACCACCGGGACGACGCCGCTCCTGGCCACCCACTCGATCAGCGCATCGACGGCGGCGCGGCCATTGCCGTTGCCCACCAAGTCGCTATTGATCATGGCGACCACTACGCACTGTTGATTATTCGCATCAGGTACGTAGCCGGCGATGGCCACCACATTCTTTAATGTTCCCGTCTTGATGCGGGCCCGCGCGGCGGCCGGGCTGTTCAGCAGGCGCTTGCGCATGGTGCCGTCCAGCGCCACGATGGGCAGGCTGGATTGGAACTCGGGCGCCCACGGGCTTTGCTGCATCGCCTGCAGCACGCCGGCCATTTGCGCTGGCGCAATGCGTCCCGTGCGCGACAAGCCGGAACCGTTGTCGACCAGCATGCCCTGGGTGTCGATATGGTGCCGCTGAAACCATTCCTGGATCACTTGCCGCGCCCGGCTGGCCGTGTCTTCCGGTGCCGCCATGGCGACGGGGCGGCTGCCCAGCCAGCCATCGCTTTGCAAACTGCCCAGGCTGAGGAACAGGGTGCGGGCCAAGGTGTTGTCGGAGGTCTTGTTGATATCGCGCAAAACTTCCGGCAGGGCGCGCGCCACGTGGTCGGCCAGCATGCGCGTGCCGACCGGTTCGGCCGTCGGCGGCAAGCCCGTCAACGGCGCTTCGCGCACCGTGCCCGTGATCGTGCCGCCCAGGCGTTTCCAGGTGGCACGGAACAAGCGGTCCGCATAATCGTTGCGATCAAGCACATTGATGCTGGTGGCCTTGCTGCAATTTTGCGGGAAAGTACCGTGCAGTATCACTTGCAGTTTGCCGTTGGCATCGCGCCGGTATTCTGGCGGACGCCAGCCGTCTTCCCATCGCGCGCAACTGCCCTTGACCAGTTTCATGTCGCTCGTGATGCTGACGTTCTCGAGCGCCGGCTGCATCAGGATGCTCAATTGCCGGTCCGTCGAGTTCATATTGATATCGAGCAAATTGGTGTTCAATAACAAGGCATCGGGGATGACGTTGTAGCGGAACTCGGCCGACTCGTCGAACGGCGGCGCGCCGATGTCGGGCCGGGCCGGCTGGAACAGCTGGCGGTCTAGGATCAGGTCGCCCTTGATTTTCACGATGCCCTGGTTGCGCAGGGTTTGCAGCATGTGCGCCAGCACGTCCGCGTTGAAATCCGTGTCGGCGCCGCCGCGCAGGATCAGGTCGCCCTTCAGCACGCCATTGATGACGTCGGCGCTGGTGCGTAGCTCCGTGCGGCCGCGGAAGATGGGGCCTAATTGCTCCAGGCCCACGGCGGTCGTCACCAGCTTCATGGTGGACGCGGGCTGCATGCTGCGCTCGGCCCCATGCGACAGCACGGTGGTGTTGCCGCGCAAGACGATGGCGCCCATGGCGTCTTCGGGGATATTCGCGCTGCGCAGCAGCAGGCTGACGGATTCGGGCAATTGCGCCTGTGCATTCGACAAGCCGATGCCAGCCAGCAAGGCGGCGATGAGGATGGGACGAAACATGGCGCTCCTTAATGGAAAAAGACGTAGGCGACGAACACGGCCGTGACCACGCCAGCCAGATCGGCGATCAGGCCGGCCGTAATGGCATAGCGCGTCTTGCGGATGCCCACCGAGCCGAAGTACAGGGCCACGATATAGAAGGTGGTGTCGGCCGAGCCCTGGAAGACGCAGGCCAGGCGGCCGACGAAGGAGTCGACGCCGTAGGTATTCATGGCGTCGATCATCATGGCTTTCGAGCCGGAACCGCTGAGCGGCTTCATCATGGCCGTCGGCAGGGCGGGCACGAAGTCCGTATTGATGCCCAGGTTGGCGAAGAACCAGTTCATGCCGCTCATCAGGAAATTGAACACGCCCGCATTGCGGATCACGCTGATGGCCACCAGCATGCCGACCAGATAGGGAATCACGGTGATCGAGGTCTGGATGCCGCCTTTCGCCCCTTCGATGAAGGCGTCATACACGTTCACCTTCTTGCGCAGGGCGCCGATGATGAAAATGGCGATGACGCTGATCAACACCAGGTTGCTGACCACTTTCGAGACCAGCTCGATTTCCTGCTTCGTCAGGTATTGCGTGAAATACCAGATCATGGCGACGATGGCGCTCGTCATGCCGCCCATCCAGCCCAGCACGACGCGGTTCAGCAAGTTGATGCGCTGCTTGATGGAGACCGTGATGATGCCGACCATGGTGGCGACATAGGTGGCGATCATGCAGGGGATAAAGATATCGGATGGATCGGCCGCGCCGAGAATCGAGCGCTGCGCCATGATGGCCAGCGGAATCAGGGTCAGGCCCGAGGTGTGCAGCACCAGAAACATGATTTGCGCATTCGTCGCCTCTTCCTTGTTCGGGTTCAAGGTTTGCAGGCTTTCCATGGCCTTCAAGCCGAACGGCGTGGCCGCATTGTCCAGGCCCAGCAGGTTGGCCGAGAAATTCATCACCATGTGGCCCGTGGCCGGATGGTCTTTCGGAATTTCCGGGAAGATGCGCGAAAAGAACGGCGCGATGACTTTTGCCAGCCAGCCGACGATGCCCGCCTTTTCACCGATGTTCATGATGCCGAGCCACAAGGTCATCACGCCCGCCAGCGGCAGGGCGATATCCATCACGCCCATGCGCGCCGTTTCGAACGTGCCGTCGATGATGCGCTTGAAGATATCGGTATCGCCGAGAAACAGCCACTGCAGCACTGCGGCCAGGAAGCCAACGAGGAAAAAGCCGGACCAGATGTAATTAAGTGCCATATGCGATCAGTTCTGTATTTCGGGGAGGTGAAAAGGTGCTGCAAGCAAAGTATAGAGGCAGCCCGATACGAGTTGATGAAAGAATGCAGCAATCGCATGCCAAAAAGTTATAAGCTGGCAGCCTGTTTTCATTGGCGCCCCGTAGCTTGCCCGCGTAGTGTGGGGGATGCCTGTCGCTTACCGCTGTTCCTTACCCTTGTCTGCACTGGATCACTGATGATGTTTTTACGCAAAACCGCCTGCGCCGCCGGCCTGGCCCTGTTGACGCTGTTTACCGCGCCCGCCGAGGCCGCCACCGATGCCCGCGCGAACAAGACCCTGCACTTGTTTTTGAGCACCAGCGAGACGGGCCTGGACCCGGCCGTGGCATCCGACCTGGCCAGCCTGAATTTGATGGAAAACATTTTTGACCCCTTGCTGCGCTACGACTACCTGGCGCGCCCGGTACAGCTGCAGGGCAATACGGCGCGCGGCTTGCCGACCGTGGAAGACGGCGGCCGCATGTATACCTTTCACTTGCAGCCGGGTATTTTCTTCACCCCCGATCCCGCTTTCAAGGGCCAGCCGCGCGAAGTGACGGCGCAGGATTATGTGTACAGCCTGACGCGGCTGTATGACCCCAGCCTGAAGTCGCCGTGGCTGTTCTTGCTGGAAGACAAGCTAGTCGGCGACGCGGCCCTGAAAGCCAAATTCAGCTACGACACGCCGATCGCCGGCTTGCAGGCGCCGGACAAATACACCTTGCGCATCCGCCTCAACGCCATCGACCCGAACTTCCTGTTTTACCTGGCCATGCCGGCGACCGCCGTGGTGGCGCGCGAAGTGGCTGAAGCGTACCCGGCGGCAGGGCAGATCGGCAACCATCCCGTGGGCACGGGACCGTTCCTGGTGAAGGAATGGAAGCGCAGCGACAAGATCGTGCTCCAAGCCAACCCGACTTTCCGCCCCACCGTGTTCCATACGGAAACCAAGGCGCTGGCCGCCTTGCCGGCCGACGCGCGCGCCATCGCCACGGCGCTGGAAGGCAGGCAATTACCGCTGGTCGAACGCATCGAGGTGCGGATCGTCGAGGAATATCAATCGCGCATGCTGGGCTTTCTGAAAGGCGAATTCGATTACCTGGAACAAGTGCCGGAATCGATGACGGACATGGTGCTGGAAAACGGCGCGCTGAAACCGGCGTTGGCCGCCAAGGGCTTGCAGCTGACGCGCTTTCCCGTGCTGCAGACGTATTACATGTGGATGAATATGGACGATCCCGTGCTGGGCGGCATGAGCAAGGACAAGCTGGCCCTGCGGCGCGCCATCGCCCTCAGCTACAACAGCCGCGAAGACATCGCGTTATTAAAGAAAGGCCTGGCCTTGCCGGCGCAGTCGCCGCTGCCGCCCAACGTGCTCGGTTACGACAAGGATTACCGCAGCCCCGTCGGCTACGATCCGGCGCTGGCGCGCGCCCTGCTGGAGCGCTTCGGCTACAAGGCGGGCGCCGACGGTTTCCGCACGCAGCCCGACGGCACGCCCCTGATCCTGACCATGCACACGGAGCCGAGCACGGTGGGCCGGTTGCGCGATGAATTGTGGCGGCGCAACCTGAACGCCATCGGCCTGCGCGTGGAGTTTAAAAGCGACAAGAAGACGGAAATCATCAAGGCGTCGCGCCTGGGCAAGGTGCAGATGTTCGAGACCAATTGGATCGCCGACTTCCCCGATGGCGATAACTTTATGCAATTGTTGTATGGCGGCAACGTTGGCCGCGCCAACTATGCCCGCTTCAACTTGCCCGATTACAATAAACGCTATGAGGAGGCGCGCCTGCTATCCGATACGCCGCGCCGACGCAGTCTGTACTTCGACCTGTTTCAGCTGATCCACGCTTACACACCGTGGGTGCTGCTGACGCATCCCATCTCTGCCGACCTGCAGCAACCGTGGCTAAAAAACTACAGGCGCCACCCCGTGGAATTCACGTCCTGGCGCTATCTGGACGTGGATAAAACCAAGGGCAGCCCCGCAGGCAAGTGACCACGTCGCTGAAAAGGGCATTCATTCCAAAAAGTTATGGTTAGGAAAGCATTTTTCATTGGCTGGGCCCGGACGCATCGCGCTACTCTGAAAATGAAAACAAATAAAGTAAAGCGCTGGCGTCATAAAAAAATGTACCGCGAGACAGACGCCGCGACCTTACAAAACAGCCTGGACTTGAGAACTCAAGTTTCGATTGCCCAACAAGGAGAGACCAGTGAAATTGAAGAAACTAGCGCAGTTGGTGGCATTGATGGGGGTGGTGGGGCCGGTGATGGCACAGGAAGCGTCGGCGCCAGCGATGCAACGGGTCGAAGTGACGGGCAGCAGCATCAAGCGCGTGGCCAAGGAAGGCGCGCTGCCGGTGCAAGTCATCAGCTTTGACCAGATCGAAAAACAGGGCATCACGACGACCGAGCAACTGGTGCGCACCCTGTCAGCCAACGGCACGGGCGCCGATAACATGACGTCGGGCAATAACGTGTTTGGCGCCGATGCGGACAGGGTCAGCGGCGGCGCTTCGTTCGCCTCGCTGCGCGGCCTGGGACCGTCGAGCACCCTGGTGCTGTTGAACGGCCGCCGCATCGCCACGCACGGCGCCAGCGGCAAGTCGGTCGACCTGAACTCGATCCCGCTGGGCGCAATTTCTCGTGTGGAAATTCTCAAGGATGGCGCCTCGGCCATCTACGGCACGGATGCCATCGGCGGCGTGATCAATTTCATTCTGAAAACCAATTACAGCGGCGTGGAAGCGTCCGTCTCCACCAACGACACGCAGGCAGGCGGCGGCGCCACGCGCCGCGCCTCCTTGCTGGCAGGCACGGGCTCGCTGGAGTCGGACCGCTACAACATCATGGCCAGCCTGACAGTTGATAAAGCGCAACAGCTCAATGGCCGCGACCGCTCCTTCGTCAACGGTTTCCAGCCGGAACGCGGCCTGTCGCCCGACACCACGGGCACGCCGTTCGCCAACCAGATGGGGGGTGCCGGCACGGCGCTGGGCGCCTCGTTCCAGCTGCCCGGCGATGCGAATAAATACCTGCAAGCCAATCCGTTGAGCTTCCAGGGCAAGTGCGACACCATCGCCGGCATGTCGCAATATCAGACGGAACTGTGGAAAGACGTGACCTCGCCGCTGCGCACCAGGTATTCGTGCGCCTACGACTATGGCGCCGACTATGTGCTGCAATTCCCCGTCGAACGGGCCAATCTGCTGTCGCGCGGCACCTTCCAGCTGGCACCCGACCACCGCATGTTTGTCGAAGTGCTCGGTTCGCGCACCAAGGCCACGGCCATCCTGACGCCGATGCAGGTGCAGGCGACCGTCGCCAACAAGAATCTGTATCCGGTCGGCGGTGCTTACTACCAGGATCTGTCGGCCTACATCCCGTCCTTCGACAAGAGCAAGCCGATTTCCTACAAATGGCGTGCCAATGACGTAGGCAACCGCACGCAGGAAAATACCACCGACAATGCCCGCGTGCTGGTGGGCTTTGAAGGCAACTTCGGCAAGTGGGATTACAAGGCCGGCATTTCGCGCGCCGAAAGCAGCACCAAGACCAAGCTGACGGATGGCTATTCCTACACGGACAAACTGTACGCAGCCCTGGCCACAGGCATCATCAATCCGTGGGTAGGCGCCGGCCAGAGCCAGACGGAAGCGGCCAAGCAATTGATCGAATCGACCAAGTTCCGTGGCGACTTCCAGCACGGCAAGACGACCCTGACGCAGATCGACGGTTCCGTTTCGGGCGAGCTGTTCCAGTTGCCGGCCGGCGCCCTGGCCATGGCGGCCGGCTTTGACTTGCGCCGCGAAGGTTACAGTTTCGCGCAAGACGTCGACGCCACGCAGATTTTGCTGTCGCCAGGCAATGCCGCACTCAAAGATGCCAGCCGTACCGTCAAGGCTGTGTATGCGGAGCTGCTGGTACCGGTCACGAAAGACCTGGAAATGCAGCTGGCCATCCGCCGCGACGATTACAGTCTGGTGGGCGCGACGACGAATCCGAAAGTGGCTTTCCGCTATCAGCCGGCCGATTTCCTGCTGTTCCGCGGTTCGGCCAGCAAGGGTTTCCTCGCACCGAGCTTCCAGCAGCTGTATTCCGGTTCGCTGAGCCAGGAATTGCCGAACGGCGTGGTCGACCAGGAAGGCTGCGCCAAGCATCCGGGCGTGCCCGAGTATTGCGCCATCGACCGCCTTGACTACAGGACGGGCGGCAACACGAATTTGAAGCCGGAAACGTCGAAGCAGGGCAGCGTCGGTTTTGTCATCGAGCCATTCAAGGGATATTCGGCCTCGTTCGACTACTGGGCCATCAATACCAAGGACCGCATCCTGAACCGCACGCCGCAAATCGTGCTGGCCAACTACCAGGCGCTGAACCAGTACATCCACCGCAATCCGGACGGCACCATCGAATACGTTCAGGCGGGCTGGATCAATGCGGCAGGCAGCCGCGTGCGCGGCCTCGACGTGGGCTTGCGCGGCGAAGGCAAGATCCGGGACGCGAAATGGACGGCGACCCTGGATGGCACGTATATGGACAGCTTCAAGTTTGCGGAATACCAGGGCCAGGAATACCAGGAGCTGGTCGGCAAGTTCTATACGCGCGATCTGTACTTGCGCTGGAAACATAACGCCAGCTTTGGCGTGTCGCGCGGCGACTGGAGCGGCTTGCTGGTGCAGAGTTTTTCGTCGGGCTACAAGGACCAGCTGCCGAATGGCGGCAAGGGGTCGCCGCCGCCGGGCTTCAAGCCGGACGTCTCCAGCTACACCACGTATAACCTGTCGGGCACGTACACGGGCTTCAAAAATACCACCATCACCGTGGGTATCCAGAACTTGTTCGACCGCGATCCCCCATTCACCGCGCACAACGTGGATGAAGTGGTGGGCGCCGGCTGGGACCCGCGCGTAGCCGACCCGCGCGGCCGCTCGCTGTCGTTCCAGCTGAAGTACAAGTTCATGTAAGGCGGTCAGGCCGGCGGCGATCCCGTCGGCATGCTAACCTCGTGCGGCGGCGCCTGGCGTCGCCGTTTTTATTCCAGGAAAGGGCCGCATGTCCAGTCAGACCAATCTCAGCCGGCGCCGCTTCGGCGGCTTGCTGGCCGCCACCGTGGGGGCGGCAGGCACACCGGCATGGGCGGCGGCCGCGCAAGGGAAGGACAAACGCATGCAACAGCACCACGCATTGATCAAACCGGCGCGCCTGCGCGACGGCGACCTGGTGGCCATTATCGCGCCGGGCGGTTTTACGGATGAAGAAGCCATCGCCAAGGCCCAGCGCAATATCGAATCGCTGGGCTTACGCGTCAGCCTGGGCGCCAACATCCGCGCCGTGCACGGCAACTATGCGGGCACGGTGCAGCAGCGCCTCGACGATCTGCACGCGGCGTTCGCCGATCCCGAGGTCAAGGCGATCTGGGCCATCCGTGGCGGCTCCGGCTGCATTTCGCTGCTGGCGCTGCTCGACTACGCCTTGATCCAGCGCAATCCGAAAGTGCTGATCGGCTATTCCGACATCACGGCCCTGCACCTGGCCATCGCCAGTCAGACGGGCCTGGTGACTTTCCACGGACCCGTGGCGTCGTCCACGTTTTCCGACTACACGGTGACGCAGCTGCGCAATGTGCTGATGACGCCGCAAGACAGCTATACGATACCGATGGCGCTGGACAACCACCGCCGCGCGCAGACGCAGCCGAACTTCGCCATCCGCACCGTGCACGGCGGCCAGGCGACGGGACGCTTGACGGGCGGCAACCTGTGCATGGTCAGCGCGCTGGCCGGCACGCCGTATGCGGCCGATTTCCGCGAGCATATCTTGTTCCTCGAAGAAATCAATGAAGTGCCGTACTGCATCGACCGCATGCTGTGCCAGCTGGACCTGTCCATCGGTTTCAAGCACGCGGCGGCCTTGATGCTGGGCATCTTCGAGCATTGCGAGGCGGCCGAGGGCGATACGGCGCTGACCCTCGATGCCACCCTGGACCAGCATTTGTTGCCCTTGCGCGTGCCGGCCGTCAGCGGCTACTCGTTTGGCCACATCCGTCATCAGTTCACGCTACCGATGGGCATATTGGCCACCCTGGATGCGGACCGGCAAACCTTGACCTTGCTGGAGCCGGCCGTCTGCTAGCGTACGGTGCAGCGGGGCGATTGTCAGTATGCTAGTGTGATAAGGCGTGGCACGAGGCCGCGCCGTCTTCCTCACCGCATCCGACATGATCAACCGCCACGCCAGTACCTACATCCTCAGCCACCCGCTGGCCTTCGCGCTGCAGGTGCTCAAGGGTTTCCGCGCCAACCAGGGCTTGCTGCTGGCGGGTGCCGTCGCGTATTACTCGCTGCTGTCCATCGTGCCCCTGCTGATGCTGGTGGTGGTGGCCCTGTCGCACGTGATCGCGCAGGATGAATTGCTGCAAACAATCGGCCACTACCTGGAATGGCTGGTGCCGGGGCAATCGAAGGCCATCGTGGGCGAGATCGCGCATTTTCTCGACAACCGGGGCGTGATCGGCTGGCTCTTGCTGCTGACCATGCTCTTTTTCAGCTCGCTGGCGTTTACCGTGCTGGAAAACGCCATGAGCGTGATCTTTGTCCACCGCGTCGCCATCCGCCGCCGCCATTTCCTCATTTCCGCCGTGCTGCCGTATTGCTACATCCTGTGCCTGGGCGTGGGCATCTTGCTCATCACGCTGGTGGCGGGCAGCCTGCAGGTGATGGGCGAGGAAAGCGTGCGCTTTTTGCGTCATGACTGGGGCCTGGAAGGGGTGTCCGGCGTGCTGCTGTATCTGCTGGGGCTGGGTGGCGAAATCCTCGTGCTAAGCTCGATTTACCTGGTCATGCCGGTGGGAAGATTGTCGATCACGCATGCGCTGATCGGCGGCGTGACGGCGGCCCTGCTGTGGGAAATTGCCCGCCACGTGCTGGTCTGGTATTTTTCGACCTTGTCGCAGGTCAATGTCGTGTACGGCTCGATGACGACGGCCATCGTCGTCATGTTCAGTCTGGAAATCGGCGCCACCCTGCTGCTGCTGGGCGCGCAAGTGATTTCCGAGTACGAAAGAGTGGCCCGTGGCGGCGAAGAAGACAAGCCGCTGGCGCTAAGGACTTGATTTAACGTATGGCTTCAATTCATTGTTGCATTGCACAAAAAGCTGTGCTATACTCCGTTCAGTGATTGAGATTTGGCAACAAATTATCTCGCCATCCAGTTTCAGCGCGGCGACCGACAGGTGTAATGTCGATGGCGTGACAGTGCGAAGAAATGGATTTTGTAATTCCGGATACGATGGTCGATTTACACCTTGGAGTCACCATGCAGATAGCATGGGAGTCCGAAAATCAGGAGGCACTTTGCAGATAGCACTGGCGTCCATGACACGATTAAAGCATTGGTAATACATTGGAACAAGCCCGCGTTTTAGCGGGCTTTTTTTCGTCCATCGTTGGCGTATGGGGTCAGACCCACAACAACGCTAACGCAAAGCTCCGCGCCAACGCATATGGGGGTCTGACCCCAGCTTTTGCCTGGGGTTTACAACGCCCGCGCAATCAAAATCTTCTGAATATCGCTGGTGCCCTCGTAAATCTGGCACACGCGCACGTCGCGGTAGATGCGCTCGACGGGGAAATCGGACACATAACCGTAGCCGCCGTGCACCTGGATGGCGTCCGAGCACACTTTTTCCGCCATTTCCGACGCGAACAGCTTGGCCATCGCCGCTTCCTTCAGGCAGGGCAAGCCCGCATCCTTCATGGCCGCCGCGTGGCGGATCAGCTGGCGCGCCGCTTCGATCTGCGTGGCCATGTCGGCCAGGCGGAATTGCACGGCCTGGTGTTCATAGATGGGTTTGCCGAAGCTTTCCCGTTCGCGCGCATAGCTCAGCGCTGCTTCATACGCGGCGCGCGCCATGCCCACGGCTTGCGAGGCGATGCCGATGCGTCCGCCTTCCAGGCCGGACAGGGCGATCTTGTAGCCTTGGCCCTCTTCGCCTATCAGATTTTCCGCGGGGATGCGGCAATTCTCGAACAGGATTTGCGCCGTGTCCGACGAATGCTGGCCCATCTTCTGTTCCAGTCCCGCCACGATGTAGCCTGGCGTGTTCGTCGGCACCCAGAAGGCGCTGATGCCGCGCTTGCCGGCCGCCTTGTCGGTGACGGCCATGACGATGGCCACGTCCGCATACTTGCCGCTGGTAATGAACTGCTTCGTGCCGTTGATTACATATGCATTGCCATCGCGGGTGGCCGTGGTGCGCAGGGCGGAGGCGTCGCTGCCCGTGTGTGGTTCCGTCAGGCAAAACGCCCCCAGCATCGTGCCTTGCGCCAGCGGACGCAGCCACTGTTCCTTTTGCGCATCATTGGCATACATCATGGCGATGCTGCACACGGGGCAATTATTCACGGAAATGATGGTCGACGTGCCGCCATCGCCGGCGGCGATTTCTTCCAGCACCAGGGCCAAGGACACGTAGTCGAGGCCGGCGCCACCGAGCGCTTCCGGCACGGCCACGCCAAAGGCGCCCAGCGCGGCCAGTTCCTGCAATTCTTCTTTCGGGAAATGATGTTCTTTGTCCCAGCGAGCCGCATTGGGCGCCAGGCGCTCGCGCGAAAAACTGCGCAGCGCTTCCTGGATCATCGTTTGTTCTTCATTGAGTATCATGGGACGTCGTCTCGTTTGTTTTTATGGTGGATTCAGGGAATTACCAGGCGATGGGTTTGCCGTCGTAGTTGCGGAACACGGCCTTGTCCGTGGCCGGCAGGCTGGCCAGGGTGGCGCGGATGCCGGCTGCGCTTTCCTCGGGAGAAATATCGGCGCCGGCGCCGCCCATGTCCGTGCGTACCCAGCCCGGGTGGAAAGCGACGCAGCTGACGCCTTGCGGGCCATGCACGAGGGACGTGTCGATCAGCACGGAATTCAAGGCGGCCTTGCTGGCGCGGTACAGCGAACCGCTGGGGTTGCCGCGCTCGCTCAGGGAGCCCATGTGCGAGGACAGCACGGCCAGCTTGCCCTTGGCGTTAGCCACCAGCGGCGCCAATATCGGCAGCAGGCGCATGGCCGCCAGCACGTTCGTGTGCATGACGAGGTCAAAATCGGCTTGCGCAGGAAACCCGTCGTGGCGGGGGCCATACACGCCCGCGTTGAGGATGGCCACGTCGAGTTTTTCATCGTCGAGCTTCCAGCCCAGGCCGGCACAGCCTTCCACATCCGTCACGTCGAGCTGGTGCGCTTCCGCGCCCAGTTGCTTGAGGGCCTCGCAGGCGTCCGGCGTGCGCGCCGTGGCGATCACTCGCCAGCCGTCGTGGCGGTATTGACGGACGATTTCGTGGCCGATGCCGCGCGAGGCGCCGATGATCAATGCGGTAGGCATATGTTTTCTCCCTGAAAATAAAATGAAAGGCGCGCACCGTGAACCGCAGTGCGCGCCCGTGCTCAGGAACAGCTTATACCAGTTCGATCGCCATCGCCGTCGCTTCGCCGCCGCCGATGCACAGGGCCGCCACGCCGCGCTTGCCGCCGGTTTTCTTCAGGGCGCCCAGCAGGGTGACGATGATGCGCGCGCCCGAGGCGCCGATCGGGTGGCCCAGCGCGCACGCGCCGCCGTGGATGTTGATCTTGCTGTGCGGAATGTCGAGGTCGTGCATGGCGGCCATCGGCACGGCGGCGAACGCTTCATTGATCTCGAACAAGTCCACATTGCTGCTGCTCCAGCCCGTCTTGGCGTAGAGTTTCTTGACGGCGCCGATGGGGGCCGTCGTGAATTCGTTCGGCGCCTGCGCATGCGTGGCGTGGCCGTGGATTTTTGCGATGACGGTGCAGCCCAGTTTTTTCGCCGTCGATTCGCGCATCAGCACGAGCGCTGCCGCGCCATCGTTGATCGACGAGGACGAGGCGGCCGTGATGGTGCCATCCTTCTTGAATGCCGCCTTCAGGGTCGGGATTTTTTCCAGGCGGGCTTTTTGCGGGCCTTCATCGATGCTGACGACGGTGTCGCCGCCGCGGCCGGAAACGGTGACTGGCACGATTTCCCATTCGAAACTGCCATCCTTGGTAGCGGCCTGCGCGCGTTTCACGGATTCGATGGCAAACGCATCCTGCGCTTCGCGCGTGAACTGGTACTGGCTGGCGCACTCTTCGGCAAACGTGCCCATCGAGCGGGCATTGCCCTTTTCGTCGCGGCTGTAGGCGTCTTCCAGGCCGTCCATCATCATGTGGTCATAGATCATGCCGTGACCGATGCGGTAGCCGCCGCGCGCCTTCGGCACCAGGTAGGGGGCGTTGGTCATCGATTCCATGCCGCCCGCCACCACCACGTCGGCGCTGCCGGCGAGCAAGGTGTCGTGCGCGAACATGGTCGTCTGCATGGCCGAGCCGCACATTTTCGACAGGGTCACGGCGCCCGTGGAATCGGGCAAGCCTGCCTTGCGCAAGGCCTGGCGCGCGGGCGCCTGGCCCTGGCCAGCCATCAGGCAATTGCCGAAAAACACGTGCTCGACGGCATCCGGCGCCACGCCGGCCCGCTCGACGGCGGCGCGGATGGCCACGGCGCCCAGGTCGCTGGCGGTGACGTTGGCAAAGTCGCCCTGGAAGGCGCCCATGGGGGTGCGCGCGGCACCGACGATTACGACTGGATCATTCATGTTGGATCTCCGGTTGATGGGTGGGAAGGTGACTGCATACAAAAACGCAGGTGCTGCGGATATGGGAAGACGTCCTCGATATGGCCGTCTTCGATGCGCTGCTTGCGCGCCTGCCAGTAGGCGGCCGTCAGCAGGTCGGCATGGTGCTGTATGAAATATTTACGGATGCGTGGATTGCCCAGCAGGAAGGTGCCGAATTGTTCGGGAAACACATCGTGCTTGCCGATGGGATACCACGGTTCGGCCGACATTTCTTCCTCCTCCGTGCGGGCTTGCGGGATGACGCGGAACTGGCAATCGGTGATGTACTCGATTTCATCGTAATCGTAAAAAACGACACGCTGATGACGGGTCACGCCAAAATTTTTATACAGCATGTCGCCAGGAAAAATATTCGCCGCCACCAGTTCCTTGATGGCGTTGCCATACTCGACGATGGCGTGTTCGACCAGGTCATCGCGGCCTTCCTTCTCGGCATTGCTCAGCCACATGTTCAGCGGCACCATGCGCCGCTCGATGTACAGGTGGCGGATGATGATCTGCTCGTGGTCTTCCTCGATCAGCGAGGGGGCGAACTGTTTCAGTTCGGCCAGCAGTTCCGCGGCAAAGCGGGCGCGGGGAAAAGCCACATTGGAATACTCGAGCGTGTCGGCCATGCGGCCCACGCGGTCGTGGTGCTTCACCAGCAAATACTTTTGCTGGACTTGCGCGCGCGTGGTTTCCTTGGGAGGAGGAAAGAAATCCTTGATCACCTTGAAGACATACGGAAACGACGGCAGGGCAAACACCAGCATCACCAGGCCGCGGATGCCGGGCGCGCTCTCGAAGTGGTCCGACGAGTGTTTCAAATGCTGCAGGTAGTCGCGGTAAAACAAGGTCTTGCCCTGTTTTTGCAAGCCCAGTATCGTATAAATCTCACTGCGAGGCTTGCGCGGGAGCAAACTTCGGAGAAATTGTACGTAGGCGGACGGTACTTCCATATCCACCAGGAAATACGCGCGCGTAAACGAAAACAGCACGGCGATCTGCTGCTGCTCGAACAGCACCGTGTCGAGCACCAGCTTGCCGTGGCGGTTGTGCAGGATGGGCACGACGAACGGGTATTCGCGGTTGCCGTTGATGGCCTTGCCGACCAGGTAGGCGCCCTTGTTGCGGTAGAACAAACTGGTCAGGACCTGGAGCTGGTGGTTCGGCTCCAGCCGGTCGCTGCCGAACAGCTGCTGCAGGCGCGCTTCCACCTGGGCTACATCGCGCTCCAGGTTGGCAAATGCGCAGTCCAGCTGGAAGTTGTTCACCATGCGCTGCAAGGTGTGGCGCAAGCCGTCCTGGCCCGGGTAATACACGCGGTAGGTGGGTGCGGGGTCTTGCGTTTCGATGTATTCCGTGGAAACGACGGGGCGCACGAAAATATAGTCGTTATTGAAATACGTGCGGTGCAGGATGTTGCAGCAGACGGAATTGAAGAAGGTTTCCGCCAGTTCCGGCTGCTTGTGTTCCGTCAGCATGCCGATGTAGTGCAGCTTGAGTTCACGCCACACTTCGTCGCTCAACTCCGACTCTTCGTACTCATCTTCAAGCATCTGCACGCATTCCTGCACGCGCTTGTCATAGAAGTCGATGCGTTCGCGGGCCGCCGTCTGCGCCGCGCTCCAGGCGCCTTGCTCGAAATACCGCTTGGCTTGCTGGCTCGTTGCGCGGAACAGACGGTAATGCTTGTCAAAGCCGTCGCGGATGGTGCGCGCGATATCGAATGCAATCTGGGAAGAGAGCAATTTGGGGAAGGCAATGTGCGTCATAGCTGTGCTCGCATGAATGGCTCCTCACCCAGTCGATCGCCGCGCGCCCGTGCTTACTTGGTTTCCGCAAACAGTTCGCGGCCTATCAGCATGCGGCGGATTTCGCTGGTCCCGGCGCCGATTTCGTACAGCTTGGCATCGCGCCACAGGCGGCCGGCTGGATACTCGTTGATGTAGCCGTTGCCGCCCAGCGCCTGGATCGCTTCGCCCGCCATCCAGGTCGCCTTCTCCGCACTATACAGAATGGCGCCGGCCGCATCCTTGCGCAACTGGCGCACGGCTTCCGGCGTGGTGGCGCGGTCGCAAGCCTGGCCCACGGCGTAGACATAGGCCTTGCACGCCATCATGGTCGAATACATATCGGCCAGCTTACCTTGCATCAACTGGAATTCGCCGATGGCCTGGCCGAATTGCTTGCGGTCATGCACGTAGGGCACGACCAGGTCCATGCAGGCCTGCATGATGCCCAGCGGGCCGCCGGACAGCACGGTGCGCTCGAAATCGAGGCCCGACATCAGCACGTTGACGCCCTTGCCCAGGCCGCCGAGCACGTTTTCGGCCGGTACTTCGCAATCCTGGAATACCAGTTCGCCCGTGTGCGAGCCGCGCATGCCCAGCTTGTCGAGCTTTTGCGCGATGGAAAAGCCCTTGAAATTCTTTTCGATCAGGAAAGCCGTCATGCCGCGCGGACCCGCTTCCAGGTCGTTCTTCGCGTACACCACCAGCACGTCCGCATCGGGGCCGTTGGTGATCCACATCTTGGTGCCGTTCAAGACCCAGCGGTCGCCCTTGAAGTCGGCGCGCAGCTTCATGCTGACGACGTCCGAGCCTGCGTTCGGCTCCGACATGGCCAGGGCGCCGATGTGCTCGCCCGTGATCAGTTTCGGCAGGTATTTGGCTTTTTGCTCGGCCGTGCCGTTGCGCTTGATCTGGTTCACGCACAGGTTCGAGTGGGCGCCGTAGGACAGGCCGACGGAGGCCGAGGCGCGCGAGATCTCTTCCATGGCGATGATGTGCGCCAGATAGCCCATGCCGGCGCCGCCGTATTCTTCGCTGACGGTGATGCCGAGCAAGCCCATGTCGCCCATCTTGCGCCACAGGTCCATGGGGAACTGGTCGGTGCGGTCGATCTCGGCCGCGCGCGGCGCGATTTCGGCGGCGGCAAATTGTTGGATCGCTTCGCGCAGGGAGGCGATGTCGTCGCCGTGGTCAAAGGTCAAGCCTGGGAGATGGAGCATGTCGTCCTCGTCGTCGTTATAAGTGTGGCGGTCATGGGTGCCGGGTCAGTGAAGCTATGATACTCAGTTGTGACGTTTACGTAAACGTAAAGTGGCGCGCGCGGCAGGTGTGCGCCGCTTGCCTTGCTAGCTTGTTTGCGCCTTATCAAGGTTCAAGTCCGCCAGCATGCGCGCGCACGCGTCTTCATGCGCGCTGATTTCCGCCAGCGCCATTTCGATATCGATGCGCTGCTGCTCCAGGGTCTGCCGGTGCTGCGCCAGCACGCCCAGGAAGCGGTCCATCTGCGCGCGCGTGTCCTTCGGCGACTCGTACATGTCGACCAGGCTCTTGATCTCCGACAAGGCCAGGCCCAGGCGCTTGCCGCGCAGGGTCAGTTTCAGGCGGGTGCGGTCGCGCGGTGTGTAGACGCGGCTGCGGCCGCCGGCGCCTTCGCGTTTCGGGCTGAGCAAGCCCTGGTCTTCATAGAAACGGATGGCGCGCGCCGTGATGTCGAATTCCCGCGCCAGTTCGGTAATGGTATAGGTCGTCATGGGTGCGGGCGGTGTCGGTTGCATGGGTGGTCGGTCGTCAGATGGGATGCGGCGAGACAGGTGGTGGCAAAGTGCCGTTTACGTCAACGTCAATACTATTGTAGCGTGCCCTGCCCGTGCTGCAACAAAGAAAAAAGAAGGCGTAAAGGGAGAATTTGGCGAATCAGACAACAATTACTGAAAATAAATTGATTCTTCTTGCACAAACGCGCTTAAGATCGAGAGTTGGTGGCCAAGATGACACCAAAAAGAGCTTTCCTGGCATAACGGCGACATTCTTTTCGCTGCGATGGCAGTAAAATTTTTTAGGTGCAGATTCTTTCCAGTAGGCACGATCAAAAAACAACGTTTCACTATGAACACGTCGTTCATGTCGTTTCCATATTGGAAACAAAATGGCCCTTCTGAAAACTTTGTCTACAAGAAATTGTATGACATGGGCATTGCATGTATCGGCAGAGGAGGGCATTATCCGATACCGTACGTTGTAATGCCAAACCGAGGCTTTGAATCGTGCTGCAGTGCGAAAATCAAGGCTAGCCGCGAATTTGACCCGAAGCCACGCAGAATCGCAAGAGAAAATTCGGCCCACTTTTTGACCTGAAAAGCCCGGCCGGAGTGTTAATTGTTAATTGATACTCTTTTCAAATGTAACAATCTGTATGGTCATTCAAGAAACTGACTTTCATGTTACAACATGAAATAGTACACCTATGAATTCTTCTAACGAACGCGAAAGCTTCAGCCAGCGACTTCAGTTGGCTCTCAAAAACGCCCATTACTCTCCAGACAGCCCGACCAGACTGGCCCGGGAATTCAACATCCGTTTCGATGGACGCCCGATTACTGTGCATGCAGCTAGGAAATGGTTAGTAGGTGAAGCAATTCCCACGCAAGAAAAATTGCGCATGATTGCCCAATGGTTGGGCGTTCCCGCGGAATGGTTGCGTTTTGGCGGCCCGGAAAGCGCCACGCCGAATGGTGAAGCGGGCAGCGCTTTATCGCGCTTTGAGTCCGCCGATGTGAAATTAATTGCCGATTTGCAAAGATTGGATGAACATCATCGTCAAATCGCGCGAGAATTTATTCGCATGCTGGTGAGAGTCAACTACCAAAAGTAAGCATTCAGGCCCTCCCCGGCCGGCGCCGTCCGCCTTACGCTGGCGGCGCTCCCCCTGTCCTTTTATTTGCGCAAGGTCATACTGGAGACATGATTTTGCCGCACAATAAGACCTCGCATGTTGCGCTGCAGCGGAATTATTTGACAATAATCCCGTACGCAGCGGCGCAGCGGCCAATACCAGCGCATAATCACATCAGAAGCAGCCAGTTCATCCACTACGGAGCCGAGCATTTGAGCCGTCTTATGAAAAGTAACTACAGCAATACCGCGCAGCTGAAGGACTTGATGACCGTGCCCCCCATGACTGCCGCGCAACATGCGGAAGTGATGCGCAAACGGATCGCCCACCGCAGGATGGTTGAAGAAGCCAGGGATTTGAAGCAGGCCAGTGCTCATCAGTTCGACAAGAGGTGAGGGATGCCTGACCAAAGCTACTGCGCGTCGCGCTTTGCGGCCGGCGATGCTCACCGTGCTTCAGCACGGTTGCGCTTCTCGGCCACAAATCACTGACGCTCGCTACGCTTTTGTCAGGCATCGTGACTTGGCAGGGGTTTCCCCGCTTTGATTGCGTTGGTGATGTCAGGTTTCTGACGCTTTAAGACCATTCCACCGCGGTGCCAGGTCGTGCTCGATGCCGAGCAGGTCGATGACCCTCGCCACCGTCTGGTCGACCATCTCCGCAATGCTCTGCGGGTGGTGATAAAAGCTCGGTAAGGGCGGGAAGATGATGCCGCCCATTTCGGTCACGGCCGTCATATTGCGCAGGTGCGCCAGGTTGAACGGCGTTTCGCGCACCATCAGGATCAGGCGCCGGCGCTCCTTGAGCACCACATCGGCGGCCCGCGTGATCAGATTATCCGACAAGCCGTGCGCGACGGCCGCCAGGGTCTTCATCGAGCACGGCGCGACGACCATGCCATCCGATTGAAACGAGCCGCTGGCGATCGACGCGCCGATGTCGCGCAGCTTGTGCACGACGTGCGCCTGCGCTTCGACGTCCTTGCGCCCCACGCCCGTTTCCTGGTGCAGGGTCAAAACAGCGGCATCGGACAGGACCAGATGCGTCTCGACGCCGGGGATGGCGCCGAGCAATTGCAGCAGCCGCAAGCCATACACGGCGCCCGTGGCGCCCGTGATGGCCACGACGATACGGCGCGGCCGCTGCGTTTGGCTATCAGGCATCCAGCAGGGACTTCAGTTCGCCCGATTCAAACATTTCATTCATGATATCGGAACCACCGATGAACTCGCCTTTGACATACAGCTGCGGAATGGTCGGCCAGTTCGAGTAATCCTTGATGCCCTGGCGAACTTCCGGGTCGTCCAGCACGTTGACGGTGGCAATGTTTTCCACGCCGCACGCTTTCAGGATCTGGATGGCGCGGCCGGAAAAGCCGCACTGCGGGAACTGGGCCGTGCCCTTCATGAACAGCACGACTGGCGTGTTCGTCACGGTTTCTTTGATCCAGGTTTGTACGTCGCTCATAGCTGCCTCTGATGGGTAAATAAATAGATGCCGTCATTTTATAAGAAAACGACGGCACGGGTATGCGCTCAAGTCATAAATCGGGCAAGTCAGCCACGTTGACGCTTATAAGGTCTTGCCCAGACAGGTCGATTGTGCCGCGCCCACGTATTTGCCCCAGGCAAGGACCGGCACATAGCCGTGCCTGGCATAAAACGCTACCGCGCGGGCATTTGCCACGCGGGTGGACAGGTGCAGGGCCTGATAGCCATGCCGGCGCGCCTGCGCCTCCACGTGGGCCAGCAGGGCCGCGCCCACGCCTGTGCTGCCGGGATGCGCATACATGCGCTTGAGTTCGCCTATGGAACTGTCCGGCCCGCCCAGCGGGCGCAGGGCGGCGCAACCGAGCAGTGCTCCAGCCGCATCGCGGGCCAGGTAAAAGCCGCCGCGCGGCGTTGCCGCTTCGACATCGAAGGAGGAACGGCCGCTGTCGCCATTGATGCGCAGCAGCGCGTCCGACAATGCGTCGAGCAGCAGCTGGGCATCCGGGCTGGCGGCGTCCACCGCCAGGATGACGAGGTCACGCCCGGCGGCCATGGGCTTAGCCGCGCAGCTTGGCGAAGGCGGCGGCCATGCTGCCGGCCGGCTCGGGCGCGTTGCGCGACTGCGACTGGTGCTGCGCCATGCTGCGGCGGTCGTTGCGGTCGCCACGCTGCTCGGGCTTGCTGCCCGCTTGCGGCGCGCTGTCCGTCAGGCGCATGGTCAGCGCGATGCGCTTGCGCTTCTCGTCGACTTCCAGCACTTTCACGCGCACGACCTGGCCTGCTTTCACCACCGTGTGCGGGTCTTTCACAAACGTGTTCGACAGGGCCGAGATGTGCACGAGGCCATCCTGGTGCACGCCGATATCGACAAAGGCGCCAAAGGCGGCCACGTTGGTGACCACGCCTTCGAGAATCATGTCCGGGCGCAAGTCGCGGATTTCTTCCACGCCTTCCTTGAAGGTGGCGGTGGTAAATTCCGGACGCGGGTCGCGGCCCGGCTTTTCCAGTTCCTTCAGAATATCGCTAATGGTCGGCACGCCGAAGGTTTCATCCGCGTATTTTGCCGGGCTGAGGGTTTTCAGCAAGGCGGTCTCACCGATGACGGCCTTGATATCCTTCTTGATGTCGGCCAAAATCTTTTCCACCAGCGGGTACGATTCCGGGTGGACGGCCGAGGCGTCCAGCGGGTTCTCTCCGCCCATCACGCGCAGGAAGCCCGCCGCCTGTTCGTAGGTCTTGTCGCCCAGACGCGGCACGGCCTTCAAGGCCGCGCGCGAGGTGAACGCGCCCTTCATGTCGCGGTAGGTGACGATGCTTTGCGCCACGCTGGCCGACAGGCCGGACACGCGCGCCAGCAGGGGAGCGGACGCCGTGTTGACGTCCACGCCCACGGCATTCACGCAATCTTCCACCACGGCATCGAGCGAGCGAGCCAGCTGGCTTTGACTCACGTCATGCTGGTACTGGCCCACGCCGATCGATTTCGGGTCAATCTTGACCAGCTCGGCCAGCGGGTCTTGCAGGCGGCGCGCGATCGAGACGGCGCCGCGCAGCGACACATCCATGTCCGGCAATTCCTTCGAGGCGAATTCGGACGCCGAATACACCGACGCGCCCGCTTCCGAGACGACGATCTTCGTCATCTTCGCTTCCGGATGCTGCTTGATCAAATCCTGCGCCAACTTGTCCGTTTCGCGCGAGGCGGTGCCGTTGCCGATGGAAATCAAGGACACATTGTGCTTGGCGGCAAGACGACCCAGCGTGTGCAAGGAGCCATCCCAGTCGTTCTTCGGCTGGTGCGGGTAGATCACGGCCGTGTCGACCACTTTACCGGTGGCATCGACCACGGCGACCTTGACGCCCGTGCGCAGGCCAGGATCGAGGCCCATGGTGGCGCGCTGGCCGGCCGGCGCGGCCAGCAGCAGCGCTTTCAGATTGGTGGCGAAGACGTTGATCGCGTCAAGTTCCGAGCGTTCGCGCAGCGCGCCCATCAGTTCAGTTTCCAGGTGCATGAAGCTTTTCACGCGCCAGGTCCAGCGCGCCGTGTCTGCCAGCCATTTGTCGGCCGGGCGGCCTTGCTGCTTGATGCCGAAGCGGGCGGCGATGCGGCCTTCGCACGGATTGTGCGGCGCATCCCATTTCGGTTTTTCCGCTTCTGTGTCCAGGCGCAGGGTGACGTCGAGGATGCCTTCGCGGCGGCCGCGCAGCAGCGCCAGCGCGCGGTGCGATGGCACGGTGGAAATGGTTTCCGAGTAATCGAAATAATCGGCGAATTTTTCGCCTTCGTCCTGCTTGCCTTCCACCACTTTCGACTCGACGATGCCGTGTTCCTGCACGTATTCGCGCAAGGTTTGCAGCAGGGTCGCGTCTTCGGCGAAGCGCTCCATCAGAATCTGGCGCGCGCCGTCGAGGGCCGCTTTGGTGTCGGCCACGCCCGGGTTGTTGCCGTCGGCACTAGTAAACGCGTCGCGCAGGAACTTGCCCGCTTCCATTTCCGGCGTCAGTTCCGGGTTTTCCAGCAAGCCGTCGGCCAGCGGCATCAGGCCCGCTTCGATGGCGATCTGCGCCTTCGTGCGGCGCTTCTGCTTGTATGGCAAATACAGGTCTTCCAGGCGTGTCTTGTCTTCCGCGTGCATGACGGCGTCGAGCAGCTCGGGCGTCATCTTGTTCTGTTCCGTGATCGAGGCCACGATGGCGGCGCGCCGCTCTTCCAGCTCGCGCAGGTAGCGCAGGCGCTCTTCGAGCAGGCGCAGCTGGATATCGTCGAGGCCGCCGGTCGCTTCCTTGCGGTAACGGGCGATGAAGGGCACGGTGGCGCCTTCGTCGAGCAGTTCGATGGCGGCGGCAACCTGCACCGGTTTGGCGGCAAGTTCAAGGGCAAGGCGTTGTTCGATAGTGGGCAGCATGGTTGTTTCCAGAGCGATCAAGCCTGGAATGATACGCAATCGGCGCGATTGCGCAATCTTGACAGCGCAAATGGACTGTGCGTTGACAAGCGCTTCAACGGGCCGGCAGCAGCGGGCTGGCGGGCGCGGGAGCCGGCGGCCTCTGCGGCGTGACGGACTTGCCAAAGGCATTGCCCATGCGGTGTTCGAGGGCGGCGCGGTTGTACAGCCCCAGCTGGTTCGATGGCCGCTGCATGATCGCTTCGGCGCCGGACAGGGCGGGCGGCGGCCGGTTCATGGTGTTACTATTCGGCAATAATTTTTCATTCAAGCAAGATATCGATGGCGCGCGCTGGCCGTTCGCTTCCACTTCCACGCAGCCCTTTGGCGGCGCGGCGGCCGTCACGACGACGGTGTGCTCGTCCGCCTGCGCGGGCAGGGCGGCGCAGATCAACAGCAACAGTGATAACAGGCGTGCCATGGCGGCTCCCGGAGCGGTAAATAAGCGTCCAGCATAGCAAGGTCATGTGTCGCGGCGATGACACAGAGCGGGACGCGGGCTGGCGCCATGTCATGCAGTTGTCATTTTATGAAGCTACCATCCTGCCATTCTGCAGACAACATTGCAGTCAAGACACTTCATGAGCAGGATTTTTCGTTGCGTCCCCTGGAAAATGACACTAAGCCACCGCCGCGCCGCAAGGGGCAATGCCCTGTCCGCCTGCTTGCTGATGACATTGATGACATTGATGACATTCGCGCGGCCCGCTGCCGGTGCGGATGGCGCTGATGCCAGCGCGCACTCTACCCTGCGCTTCGACTTGCCCGCCCAGCCGCTCGACGCGGCCCTGGTGGCGTTTGGCGAAGTGACCGGGTATTCCGTGCTCGTCAGCAGCCAGCTGGCGGCCGGCAGAGTGGCAGCGCCCGTGCGCGGCGACTACACGCCGGCCGAAGCGCTGCAGCGCCTGCTGGCCGGCACGCAACTGGGCGCGCGCTTCAGCGGCAGCAATGCGTTTACCTTGCTGGCGCTGGCCGACGCCCCGGCAGCGCCGGCGCCCTTGCCGGCCCAGGCCGCTCCTGCCGCGCCACCGCTGCAGGGCTATGCGGTCATCCTGCAGCGTTCGCTCACGCGCGCTCTGTGCCGTTTGCATCCGGACGCTTTCGGCCGCTACCGCCTGGCCTTCCAGCTGTGGCTCGACGAGCGGGGCAAGGTGCGCGCCGTGCACGTGCTGGAAGCGAGCGGTGTGGAACAGCGCGACAACGCCGTAGTGCAGCGCCTGCGCAGCCTGTTGATGGACGGCGCGCCACCGGCGGGCTTGCCGCAGCCGCTGACGATCCTGTTGACGCCGCGGCCCGACCCAGCTGCCGATTGCGCGCCCTACCTGCCGGCCGGAGCGACTTGAGCATGTCGGACTTGCTGAAAGCCACCTTGCGCAAGCTGTTCCTGGAACGCTATGGACAGTTTCGCCGCCACCTGCAGCGCCGCCTGGGCTCGGAAGACCTGGCCAACGACGCGCTGCATGAAACATATTTAAGAGTGGAAAAGATGACCGCGCCCGAAGCGATCAGCTACCCGTCCGCGTATCTGATGCGCATCGCCATCAACATTGCGGAAGATCAACGCCGTGACAATGCGCGCCTGCTCAGCCTTCCCGATATCGACGACTTGTACGAGATGGCCGACGAGCTGGCCGACCCGGCCCGCACCTTCAGCGCGCGCGCCGAACTGGAAGAACTGGAACGGGCCTTGCAGGAGTTGCCGAAACGCCGGCGCGCCATCGTCATCGCCGCCCGCGTCGATCAGTTGCCGCACCGCGACATCGCCGAGCGCTTCGGCATTTCCGCCCGCACGGTGGAGAAGGAATTGCGCGCCGGCCTCGAACACTGCTGCGAGCGCATGGGACGCGATTTCATCCAGCGCTTCGGTCCCGGCGCGGGAAAAACGTCTAAACATCATGATTGAACAAGCGGAAGACGACATGAGTGTCATCCAGAAGGAAGCGCAGGCATGGGTCGTGCGCCTGGCCTCGGGCCAGGTCAGCGAACGCGATGCGCAAGTGTTTCGCCACTGGTGCGCGCGCAGCCGCAGGCATGCCAACGCGTTTGCCGAGGCGCGCGCCGTGTGGGGCGCCATGGCGCCGGCCGCGCGCGCCGTCAAGCGGGCACAGGCGCCAGTGAATACGGCGCGGCGCGCCTGGCTGGGCGCCGGCGTGGCGGCCTCGCTGGGCTTGCTGGCGCTGCGCCCGCCGACGGACCTGTGGCCGGCCGTGGCGGGCCTGGCCGCCGACTACGCCACGGGCACGGGCGAGCAGCGCGAAGTGGCGCTCGATGGCGGCGTGCTGGTGCAGATGAATACGCAGACGCGCCTCGACGCGGCGCCCGTGCAGGACGGCGCCGCATCGCTGGTGCTGCTGGCGGGCGAGGCGGAATTCCAGGCCGGCCTGCGCGGCGCGGCGCGGGTGCGCGTGCAGGCGGGCGACGGCAGCGTGTCGGCCGGCAGCGCGCGCTTCAATATCCGCCTGTTCGGCCAGGAAGTGTGCGTGACGTGCCTGGCGGGCCGCTTGCGCGTGGCGCAGGCCGGCCACGATGCGGAACTGGCGGCGGGCCAGCAGCTGCGCTACCGGCCCGAGCATTTCGGCATTGCCCGCGCGGTGGCCAAGAGCGACGTCAGCGCGTGGCGCCACCGGCTGCTGGTTTTTAAACAAAGCACCCTGGCCGAGGTGGTGGACGAGGTGAACCGCTACCGTCCCGGCAAGCTGATCCTCAATGGCGACGCCTTGAAACAGACGCGCGTGCAAGCGAGCTTTTCGCTCGACCGCCTCGATGACGTGATCGCCCTGATCCAGGATGCGTATGGCGCGCGCGTGACGCGGCTGCCAGGCGGCATCGTGCTGTTCGGCTGAACCCCGCCTTGGCGCGCCAAGGCGGAGCGCCAATTATGACATTTTGATGACCTTTTGCAGTCCCGGACCTTGTTCCCTGTCAATGCTGCTGGAAGCCGCGAATCAGTGCCTGCCGCCCGCCCCGTGCGTGGTGCGCGCCGCCTCGCGATATCGGTCAGCAACGGAACATGAAAAGGGAATGTCGCCATGCAGCGAAGCAAGTCGGTCACGAAACACGCATCCTCCTCCGCCATGGCGGGCAACCGGACCGGTCTCCCGGTGCGTCTGAAACCGCTGGCGTTGGCCATCGCCATGCTGCTGCAGGCGGGCGGCGCGCAGGCGCAGCAGCCGTTCAGCGGCGCCTGGTTCGCGGGCAAGGGTGCGCAGCAGGGCACGGCCGCCACCACGGGGCGCCTGCCGAATGGCCAGCCGGCTACCTCGCTGAACAATCCCCTGCTGCAGCAGCAAAAGGCCGAAGGCAAGCTGCAGCAATCGCTGAATAACCTGTTGCTGGCCGCGCGCGGCATCGCCGCCGAGCAGGCGGTGCAGGCGGCCGCGCGCCAGGCGGCGCTGGCGGCGGGCGGCGCGCCCGATGGCCTGGTCAAGGGCGGCTTGCAGGTCGACACGAACAGCCTGACGGCCGGCTGGCTCAATGCCCAGGGACCCGTGCAGACCCAGGCCGACGGCAAGACCGTCGTGAAGGTCGTGCAGACGGACGACAAGGCGATACTGAACTGGGAAAGTTTTAACGTCGGCAAGAACACCAGCTTGCAATTCGACCAGAAATCGAACTGGTCCGTATTGAACCGGGTCAATGATCCGCTGGCGCGCCCCAGCCAGATCCAGGGCCAGATCAAGGCCGACGGCACGGTGATGATCGTCAACCGCAACGGCATTGTGTTTACGGGCAGCAGCCAGGTCGATACGCGCAACCTGGCGGCGGCCGCCATGGGCATGAGCGACAGCCAGTTCAAGAGCGGCCTGTACGGCAAGGCGCAGGGCACGGGCGCCGTACCGACCTTCGCGAATGACTTGCTGCTGGGCCAGAATACCTCCACGCATGGCAAGGCCGAGGCGGACGTCGTCGTCGCCGCCGGCGCGCGCATCGACACGCGCAAGCCGCAGACGGTGACGGAAGGCGGCGGCTACGTGCTGCTGGCCGGCCGCAGCGTCGACAACGCGGGTGCCATCACCACGCCGAATGGCCAGACCACCCTGGCCGCCGGCGACGCCATCATCGTGCGCCCGGGCCAGGGCACGGACAAGAACCAGTACTCGAGCACGCGCGGCAATGAAGTCGAGATGCTGCGCGTGGCGGACAGCAAGGCGGGCAGCGTCGTCAACAATGGGCTGATCCAGGCGGCCGGCGGCGACATCACGCTGAGCGGCAACACGCTGCGCCAGGATGGCGTGCTGCTGTCGAGCACCAGCGTCAACGGACGCGGCAGCATCCACCTGGCGGCGGCGGGCGAGAATGCCGGCGTCACCCTGGCGCGCGGCAGCGTCAGCGCCATTGTCATCGACGACAACGGCGCCACGGCGCTCGACGTGCAGCGCGATACCTTGCTGAAGGACACGGGCAAGGGCACGGACACGCCGCAGGACCGGCGCGACCAGTCGCTGGTGCGCATCGTCTCCGCTGGCAATGTCGAGTTCGAAGGCGACTCGCTGACCCTGGCCACAGGCGGCCAGGTGCTGGTCGACGCGGCCCGCCGCAGCCACGTGGCGCGCGACGCCGCCATCGACGTCTCGGGCGCCGTCGGCGTGAAGGTCGACATGAGCAGCAACAATGTGCTGATCAACGTGCAAGGCAACGAACAGCGTGACGCACCGGGCAGCCGCGACGCGAAATACCTGAACAACAGCGACGTGTGGGTTGACCGCCGCGACCTGGTGCTGGTGCCGGCCGGCACCAACGGCTACGCCACGGACCGCTGGTACACGGCCGGCGGCTTGCTGGAAGTGAGCGGCTACCTGAACACCAGCGGCCACGGCATCGGCGAATGGGCGGCCCAGGGCGGCACCGTCGGCTTTGGCGGCGGCGAAGTGGTGACGCAGGCCGGTTCGCGCATCAACATCGCCGGCGGCTCGCTCGACGTGCAGACGGGCATGGTCAAGCAGACGTGGCTGAAGGGCGCCGATGGCGCGATGTACAAGCTGAGCACGGCGCCCGGCGACAATTTGTACACGGGCCTGTACCGCGGCTATGAAAGCACGCATGCGCGCTGGGGCGCGAACACGACGGAAACGTACGCGAATGCCCTGATCGGCCCGCGCGAACGCCTGGAAAACGGCTATACGGTGGGCCGCGACGCGGGCCGCCTGATCGTGTCCACGGGCGCCGCCGTGCTCGAAGGCGATATCGACACCTCCGTCTTCCAGGGCGAGCGCCAGCAGCGCAAGCGCGATGACGGCATGGACAGCTACAAGCAGGCGCAGACGGCGGCGGCGCGTGCCGGTCAATTGATCGTCGGCAAAATGACGCCCGTCTTCGATCCGAAGGCGGGCCAGCTGCGCGACAGCCCGCAAGCCGTGCTGGAAAAGGTGCAAATCGGCAAGGTGGCGGGCATCGCCGATGGCCAGCTGCTGGGCGAAGCCTTGCCGGCCGCGCGCAGCAAGACCTTGCAGCTCGATGCCGACTGGCTCAACGGGCTGGAGCTGGGTGCCCTGAATATCTACGCCTACGACAAGCTCGACGTCAATGCCGACGTGCGCGTGGCCGATGGCGGCGACATCGCCCTGCACGCCACCGACGTGGCCATCAAGGCGAATGTCAGCGCGCGCGGCGGCAGCATCGCCGCCGGCGACATCGTCTCGCGCTACCTGGCGGGGGCGGGCGACGTATGGGCTGAAGGCAAGCTGGTGCCGGACAACCGTCCCACGGGAACGGCCGGTGTGCGCGTGGCGCCAGGCGTGCGCCTCGATGCGCGCGGCCTGTGGAGCAACCTGGAACTCGACCCGGGCGCGGTCGCCGGTTTGCCGTATGTGAATGGCGGCAAGGTTACCCTGAAGAGCTCCGGCGGCATCGACCTGACGGGCGGCAGCGTCATCGACGTCTCGTCCGGCGCCGCCCTGATGGGCAATGGCAGCCTGCAGGGCGGGCGGGGCGGCGACATCACCCTGGCCGTCGACCTGCCGACGGAGAAAGCGCCGACGGGCGCCATGCTCAAGCTCGACGGCGAATTGCGCGGCCATGGCGTGAAGGGCGGCGGACGCCTGGTGATCGACAGCGGCGCGGCCGTCAGCATCGGCGGCAAGCTGCAGGGCGGCGACGTGCTGGCGGCGGGGACCGGCGCTGCGCCAGGCCTGCGCCTGGCCGATGAATTCCTGATCGCCCAGGGCGAGAAGATCCCCTTCGATCTTGCGCTCAGCACCAGCCTGATCAAGCCGGGCCAGGTTTTGAGCAAACCCGTGACGGCGGACGTGTCGGTGCAGAAACCGCTGGTGCTGGGAGCCGACCTGCTGGTGCCGTCAGGCGCCTATGTCGTCACCGCCGGCGGCACGTCTGTCTACCAGGGTTCCATCGTTCGCGCCGGCAGCGTGCTGACAGCCGTCAACAACCTGCCGGTCGGTTTCGTGGTCTCGGCGGCGGTCTTTCCGAACGGCTTGCCGATCCCGCCGGTGACGACGCAGTATGCGGCCGGCAGCATCGCCACCGACGACCTGCGCGCGCCGCGCGGCATGCTGCTGCCGGCCGGCACGGTGCTGGGGCGCGACGTGACCGTCAAGCCGCTGCTGGCGCTGGACGCCAGCCTGTTCCAGAGCGGCTTTGCCGATTATGCCGTCACGGGCCGCGATGGCGTGGTGGTGGTCAAGGACGCGCACATCGACGTCACCATGCCCGTGCTGCGCTTTAATCCCGCCACCGGCCACACGGTGGCAGGCGGCACCGACCCGGGCGCCGCGCTGGAAGTGTGGACGCCGCCGCTGTACCAGGAGGATGCGCGCAAGGCCCGCTTGACGCAGCGTACCGGCGCCGACCTGTCGCTGACGGCCGGCAGCTCCTATGTGAAGGGCGCCCTGGCGGTGCAGGAAGGCGCCGCCATCAAGGTCGATCCGGGCCGCCAGATCAGCCTGACGGGCAATGATCAGATCACCATCGACGGCAAGCTCGAAGCCTGGGGCGGCAAGATCGCCGTCCTGCCGGGCACGTTTGGAACGGGCAATGAGGTGGACGTACCGAACGGCAAGGGACATGCCACCTCGATCTGGATCGGTGACAAGGCCGTGCTCGACGTGGCCGGCCGCGCCACGGTCGCCACCGACATGCGCGGCGGGCGCTATGGCCGTGCCGACCAGGGCGGCAGTATCGAAATCGGCGCCCGCTACAAGGCCGATGCGGCCAGCGTCGACGCGGCCGATGCCTTTGTCGTCGTGCGTCCGGGCGCGCTGCTCGACGCCAGCGGCGCGCACGCCACGCTGGACTTGCCGCAGCAGGGCACCGTCAACGTGGCCGGCAACGGCGGTTTGATCTCGCTCAGTTCGTATAACGGCATCTTCGCCGACGGCACCCTGCGCGCGGCGGCCGGTGGCGCCGGGGCGGCCGGCGGCACCCTGGCGCTGGCGCTGGACACGCCCAATTATGGCAAGGTCAACCGCTACACCTTGCAAGGCGACAACGTGGACAACGCGGTGCGCGTGCCGCGCGAAATGCAGCTGGCGCAGGTGCAGGGCGAGAGCGCCTTGCCCGACGACTTGCGCGCCGGCCAGCAGGATGCGGCGCTGCGCTACGGCAGCGCGCGCCTGGGCGCCGACCGCGTGCAGGCGGGCGGCTTCGACAACCTGGCCCTGCACGTGAACGGCATGCTCAGCTTTGACGGCGACGTCAATCTGTCGCTGGGCCAGAGCCTGCGCCTGAGCGCCAGTTCGCTGGGGCTGGCGCAGCAGCCTTTGCCCGATGGCGAGGACAAGGCGGGCAGCCTCGCCAGCCAGGTGCATCTGGCGGCGCCGTACGTGCGCCTGGGGACGGCCGCGCGTGCGCAGAAGGATGACTACATCGTGCCCAATGCCGTGAAAGGCTCGAAGAACCTGGGCAAGGGACGCGGCATGCTGGGCGTGCCGCTGGTGGCCGAGGATTCCCTGCTGCAGATCGATGCGGGCATGCTCGACATCGCGGGCGAGGTCAACATGGGCACGCGCGGCACCATCGCGCAGAGCAGCGGCGCCGACCTGGTGGTCGAACGCGACGCCTTCGAGCAGCTGACCCTGAGCAGCCGCGGCGACATGCGCCTGTCGAACAGCGCCGCCCTGTACCAGCCCGGCAATGCCACCCTGGTGGCCGCGCAGATCTACCCGGCCACGGGCGACAGCGGCATGGTCACGGTGGGCCAGAAGAGCGGCATCGACGAATACGGCAATATCCGCGTCACGCTCGATCCCCTGCGCACGCTCAATATCGGGCGCAGCGGCGACGGCGCCATGCCGAACCAGCCGTTCTCCGTGTTCGGCACCCTGAGCCTGGTTGCGCCCACCATCAACCAGCATGGCGTGCTGCGCGCGCCGCTGGGCCAGATCAACCTGGGCGCCGAAGGCTTTGAAGCCAATACGGGCCGCGTCAATCTGTTGCCTGGCAGCCTGACCTCGGTCAGCGCGAAAGGCTTGACGATGCCCTACGGCGGCACGCTCGATGGCTTGAGCTACCTGTATGACGGCAACGATGTCGTGTTCAAGGGCGTGGGCAACGGCCCGGAGATCGCCTTGACGGGCGCCGCCATCGACGTGCAACAAGGCGCCGTGCTCGACATGTCGGGCGGCGGCACCTTGACGGGCGCGGCCTTCCTGGCCGGACGCGGCGGTTCCACCGATGCGCGCCTCAATCCGCTGGTACAGATGAAGCCGAACGGCGGTTTCACCTTGCCCGGCCTGAACACCAACCCCGTGTACGCCATCCTTCCCGGCGTGCAGCCGGACGTGGCGCCTTTGACGGCCGAGCAAGGCGCGGGCAAGCCCGCCGTGGGACGTCAGATCACTATCGGCGCGGGCGTGCCCGGCCTGGCAGCCGGCACCTACACCCTGCTGCCGTCGAATTTCGCCCTGCTGCCTGGTGCGTTCCGCGTGGAATTGAATGGCCTGGCCGGCGCCGTCGAGGCGGGCGGCACGGTGGCCATGCGCAATGGCTCGTATGCGACGGCGGCGCAGACGGGCGTGGCCGGCACGGCGATCCGCGACGTGGTGGCGCGCCAGGCCATCCTCACGCCGGCCGACGTGCTGCGCACCTATTCCCAATACAACGAGACGGGCTATGCCGCCTTCGCCGTGGCGCAGGCCACGCGCGACGGCGTGCCGCGCGCCGCGCTGGAGCGCGATGCCAAGGGCGTGCGCGTGCAGCTGATCGCCCCGTCCGTGCACAGCGTCAAGGACAACCATACGCCGTTGATGATGGATGGCAGCGCCCTGTATGCGCCGGCCGAGGGCGGCTTCGGCGGCTCCCTGCTGCTGGGCACGGGCAATCATGCGTCGACGCGCTACGAGGTGCTGGCCGACGGCACGGCGCCGCTGGCCGATTTCAATGGCGTCTCCGTGCATGCGTCGCAGATCAATGCCTTCGGCGCCCAGCGCGTGGGCATCGGCGGCTTGCCGCGCGTGACCTACAGCGACTTTGGCACGGGCAGCAACCAGCGCGCCAATATCGCCGCCATCAAGGAATCGGCGGGCGGCATCGTGCTGCGCGACGGCGCCGTGCTGAAGGCGGCCGAAGTGTTTCTGGTGACGGCGAGAAAAGACGACGGCATCATCCTGGAGCAGGGCTCCGGCATCAATACGCTGGGCCGCGGCAAGGCCGCCTGGGATTCCCGCGACGGCTATGTGTACGAGCCCATGGGCAGCGTGCTGGCCGTCTCGAACGGCTGGCTGGACATGCTGCCGGCCGCGGCGCCGTCGTCCGAATCGTATGGTCCCGGCATCATCGATATCGGCGCCTGCGCGAAAACGGGCGGCGCCTGCGGCGGCAGCACCTCGCTGTATTCCGAGGGCACCATCGCCGCCGTGACGGAGCGCGCGTTTACCCTGCGCGACAACGTGCGCTACGGCACGCGCAACCTGGTGCTGGCGATGGGGTCGATCAATGTCGGCAGCGAGGCGTCGCTGGCCGACGCCAGCGCGCGCGGCGCCTTGCCGGACGGCCTGGCGCTGAACCAGGGCGTGCTCGACCGCCTGCTGCGCGGCGACACCAGCACGGGCGCACCGGCGCTGGAAAACCTGGGTTTGACGGCGCGCAATTCCTTCAATTTCTATGATTCGTCGCAGCTGTCGACCATCGATGCGGCCACGGGCAAGTCGTCGCTGTCGCGCCTGGTGCTCAACACGCCTGCCATCTACGGCTATGGCGGCACGGACGCGCTGGCGCGCATCCATACGGACACCCTCGTGTGGCAGGGCGCGACGAATGCGCCCGGCGCCGTCGTCGCCAATGGCCCCGGCACGGGCAGCGGCCGCCTGCAGGTCGACGCCAGGCGCATCGAATTCGGCTTCACGCCGGACAGCCGTCCCGACACCATCCACAAGCTGGACCGTCTGGTGCTGGGCTTTGGCCAGGTGGCGCTCAATGCCAGCGAACAGCTGACGGCCAACAACAAGGGCAGCCTGTCCGTCTACCAGTCGCAGAGCGCGTGGGATACGGCCACCAATGGCTACCGCTACAGCGGCGGCGATTTGCTGATCAACACGCCGCTGTTGACGGGCGCGGCCGGCTCCGTCAACCGCATCACGGCGGGCGGCGCCGTCAAGGTGAGCGCACCGGCCGGTGCCGCCGCCGCCACGCCGACGAATGCGGCGCTGGCCGGTGCCCTGGGCGCAGAAGTGGCCCTCAGCGGTAACAGTGTCAGCGTGGATACGTCGGTGGTCTTGCCGAGCGGAAAATTGACCCTGTCGGCCGAGCGCGATGTATTGCTGGGTGACAAGGCCAAGCTGGACCTGGCGGGCCGCAAGATCGATTTCTACGACACCAGCAAGTACAGCTGGGGCGGCGACGTGATCCTCGACAGCCGCGAGGGCGATGTGCGTCAGGCGGCCGCTTCCGTGATCGACGTGTCGGCCGTGAACAACCGCGCCGGCAAGCTCAGTGTAATCGCCACGGGCGAGGCGGCCGGCACGGCCGACTTGCGCGGCAGCCTGCTGGGCGGCGCCAGCGGCAGCTATGACGCGGGCGGCACTCAGGTGGCCTACGCGGCGGGCGGCCTGGAACTGCGCGCCCAGCATGTCGGCGATTTCGCCGGCTTGAACCAGCGCCTGAACACGGGCAAGGTATTCGGCAGCCGCGGCTTCCAGCTCAAACAGGGCAATCTGGCCATCGGCGACGAGCTCAAGGCGCGCGAAGTGAGCGTCTCCGTCGATGGCGGCAGCCTGACGGTGAATGGCCGCATCGACGCCAGCGGCGAACAGGTGGGCAGCATCCGCCTGGCCGGCCGCGACGGCGTCACCATCCAATCGGGCGCCGTGCTCGATGCGCACGGCACGGTGCTGCGCACGGACAGCTATGGCCAGGTGATCGAGGCACCGAACCGCGCCGTGATCGAACTGGCCGCGCCTGGCGGCCGCCTGACCCTGGAAAACGGCGCACGTTTCGACCTGCGCAGCGGAGACAAGGGCGGCAACTACGGCAGCATCGACCTGAACGCGCGCCGCCTCGGCGGCGCCACGGGCGGCGACATCGACATCGACGCGGCTGGCGCGCTGAACATCGCCGGCGCGCGCACGATCAACGTCAATGCCTTCTGGCAATACAAGGATGCGCCAGCGGGCACGGGCAAGGATGCGGACGGCCGCAGCTACCAGAGCATCAACCAGGCTTACCTGAACGAGAAACACGGGGACAGCCAGGCCTTCATGGCCAATGCGCTGGCGAACGGCAACTTGATGAACAACAAGCTGCGCGGCTTGCGCGGCGATGCCAACGCTTTCCATTTGCGCCCCGGCGTCGAGATCGTCAGCGCCACGCCGGGCGGCGACCTGCATATCGATGGCGACATCGACCTGTCCGGCCACCGCTATGACGGCGTCAATCCGCTGGCGCGCCTGAGCGGCGTGTACGGCTCGGGCGAGGCCGGTGCGCTGGTGCTGCGCGCCGGCGGCAAGCTCAGCGTCTTTGGCAGCATCACCGATGGTTTCGATACCAGCGTCCTGCCCGTCACGATCGATGACAAGGGCTGGCAACTGGTGAAAGGCCGGCTGCCGTGGGGCGGCGAGGTCGTCGTGCCACAAGCGGGCCTGGTGACCCTGGCCGAAAACACCTATTTCAAATCGGGCACGAGCGTCAATTTCGCCGTGCCGATGAAAGCCATGGAGTTGCGCAGCGGTACCTTGCTGGCGGCGCGCGCCACCTTGACGGCGGAGCTGAACTTGCCTGCAGGCAGCGTGCTGGGCGGCGCCGTGCGCAATGCCGACGGCAGCGTGCTGTACGCGGCCGGCACCGTCTTGCCGAAGGCGCTGACCTTATCGAGCGGCATGCAGCTCGATGCCGGCCTGCGCCTGCCTGGCGCGGCCCGGGTGGCGGCCATGGTGTGGCCGGCGAACGTGGCCCTGCCTTTCCCGGAAGGCCGGCCGTGGGACGTGGCCGATGGCACGAATGCCGTCAATGGCGTGGTGCTGGCCTCGGCGCTGGCGCTGGACAAGGGCAGCGTGCTGCCTGCCGGCACCGTGGTCAGGCTGCCGGGCGACGTCACCATGGTGTCGCTGCGCAGCGCGGATGGCAGCGGAAGCCAGGGCCGCAACCTGGCGCTGGCGCCCATGCTGGCCCAGGGTTCGCAAGCGTGGTCGCTGCGCCTGGTGGGCGGCGCCGATACGGCGGCGGCCGACACGCGCGCGTTGAAACCGCATGCGAAGGACGCCCATCTGATGCTGGCCGATACGCATTACGGCCTGGACGCGGTGACTTCCATCGTGCCGGGCACGGGTTCGCCGGCCAAATATATCTACAGCGAAGCGGCCATCGCCGAGGGCTACCCACCGGGCGCCGTCAATATCGAAGACTTTGGCAACGAGGAAATCATGCTGGAGTACTTTGCGCACTTGGTGATCAAGGTGGAGGAGGGCACGCCCCCCGTTGAGGTGACCAGCGTGGAGCCGGCGCGCCAGCCCCTGTTCAGCGTGCTGCGCACGGGCACGGGCGACCTCGATTTGCTCGCCGCGGGCGACTTCGACATGCGTTCGCTGTATGGCGTCTACACGGCGGGCACGCAGTCGGCCTCGCCGCTGGTCGGCGGCAAGGATCTGTTCAACCTGCCGCGCGGCCTGAACGCCAAGGGCCAGCTGCTCGGTGCGCTGGGCACGGACTTTACGCCGTTTGTCGATGGCGGCAGCCAGAGCCTGTACCGCGCCTGGTATCCCGAGCACGGCGGCAATCTGCTGCTGCGCGCCCAGGGCGACGTCAAGGGCGATACGCTGGGCACCTCCACGCAACGCCGCGAGGATGCCATCGGCTGGCTGCGCGCGCAGCAGGACACCAGCGACATCGGCACCTGGCTGTGGCGCCAGGGCAGCGGCAGCACGGGGGGCGGCGTGCCGACGGCATGGTGGATCAATTTCGGCACCTATGTCGCGCGTCCCGAAGGCGTCGACCTGTTCTCGGGCTTGCCGGGGCTGTCGGGCTTTACGGGCATCGGCACCCTGGGCGGCGGCAATCTGCTGCTGCAGGCGGGCGGCGACGCCGGCATGCTGGCCTCGCGCGCCGATCCGGGCGGCGAGTTCGCGCCGCGCAGCCAGGGCCTGAACGTGGCCGTGGGCAGCACGGGCAGGGTGACGCCGGACGGCAAGCTGCTGCTGACGGGCGGCGGCGACCTCGATATCCGCATCGGCGGCGGGCTGAACCCCGTGGCCGAGGTGCGCAGCTTCGACCGCAACGGCGACTTCGCGAATGCCGATACGCGCTTCGAGCGCCAGTACCCCACGCTCAACAGCACCTTCACCAACCTGCGCGGCGCGCTGCGCCTGGAGGCGGGCGCCGTGGGCGGCATCGAATTGCGCTTCGACCGCGCCGATCCGACGGAATCGCGGCCGTACGAAACCTACACGGCGGGCACGGCGATCGCCAGCGGCGGGCCCATCCTGGTGCCGGGCGACAGCGGCGTGCGCATCGATGCGCGCGGCGACGTGGTGCTGGGCGGCGTGGCCGATGCGGGCCGCGTGAAGCAACTGGGCTATGGTTCGCCGTTCAGCTACCAGGGCGTGGAGCGCACGGGCGAAGGCTGGAGCTGGTTCTCGCTGTGGACGCCGGCCACGGCCATCGACCTGTTCAGCGCGGGCGGCAACCTGACGCCCACCTCGTCCTGGATCAATGCGATGGCCGGCGACAACCACGCGCCGACGGACGGGCGCTTCGTCATGCCGTCCGTGCTGCGCGCCGTGGCCGCCAGCGGCAGCTTGTACTACGGCAATGCCAGCCTGGGCAGGCTGGGTGATGGCGGCAAGGTGGACATGCCGCAAAACGGCGTGATCCTGGCGCCGTCGCCAGTGGCGCCGCAATTTGTCAGGACGGGCGCGGGCCAGCTGGAAATGCTGGCCGCCGACTCCATCCATGCGGCCGGTTATCCGATCACGCCATCGGGCGCCGACCCGCGCCTGCTGCCGAATCCATTCAATCCGGGCTTCGTCGGCGCACTGGACAAGGTCTGGTTCGGCCTGCTGCCGCTGCATAACGTCAGCGCCGATGCGCTGGCGCCGGGGCCATTGAAATGGTTTGGTACGACGTCGAATGGCGCCAGCGATGCCAATCAGCAAGTGTATCCGCTGTTCAGCATGACGCCGCCGACGGTTTCCGACTATGTGCCGGCAGGCCAGATGCCTGCGCACTTCTATGCCAACAGCGGCGACATCGTCGGCCTGCGCACGGGCGGCATCGTGTACCGGGCGAAGCTGAAGGGCGAAACGGGCCCGCTGGGCCTGTGGTACGAGGGCGGCGGCGCCGTGGCCGTGCGCGCCGGACGCGACATCGTCAACTCCGGCACGCCGCTGGGAACGGTCGAGAGCGTGCCGGACGGCGCGGCGGGATGGACCGGCCAGCCCTTTGCCAACAGTCCCGAGCTGCCGGAAAAGCCGGTCGTCTTCGGCAGCTCGTCGGCGCGCGGCAATCTGTTCGTGCACCGCCATGCCGATGACGTTTCCGTCGTCAGCGCCGGGCGCGATATCCGCTACAGCACCTTCTATGTGGCGGGGCCGGGCCAGCTCAATGTGAGCGCCGGGCGCGACCTGTACATGGCCGACAAGGCGGAATTGCGCAGCCTCGGCTCCATCGTCAATGTCGGCCAGGACAAGCGCGGCGATGGCGCCGGCATCAGCGTGGCCGCCGGCGTGGGCCGCAACGGTCCCGACTATGCGGCCTTCGCGGCGCGCTACCTGGACCCGGCCAAGCTGGCCGATCCAAGCAAGCCGCTGGCCGACCAGGCCGGCAGCGCCGTGTATGTCTACGGCGGCAAGCTGACCCTGGCCGACTGGCTGCGCGGCCAGTTTGCCTACAGCGGCGACGAGGCGGGCGCTGCCGCCTTCCTCGGCACGAAGCAGGCCGAGCTGGAGAAAGCCGGCCAGCAGACGGGCGGCGTGCGGCGCGACCTGGCGCGCGAATACGCGCAGGTCAGCCAGCTGCACCTGGTGAACTGGCTGACGACGCGTTTTGGCGGCGACAGCGGCCTGGGCATCCGCTACGACCCGGCCACCGATGCGCGCAGCTTCTTTGCCGCCTTGCCGAAGGAACAGCAGCAGGTGTACCTGAGCAATGTCTACTTTGCCGAGCTGAAGGCGGCCGGACGCGAGTACAACGATGCGGACGGCGCGCGCCGCGGCAGCTATCTGCGCGGCCGCGAAGCCATCGCCACCCTCTTCCCGGCGCAGGACAAGGCGGGCAAGAAGATCGAGTACCAGGGCGATCTGACGATGTTCAGCAGCGCGCTGTACACCGTCAGCGGATATGGCGGCGTGTTCACCAAGCGTCCCGTCGCGGGCGTGCGCTACCTGAGCCCGCAGGAATGGGCCGAGGCGGGCCGTCCCGACTACAACGTGCCTTACGTGACCGTCAACGATGCCGGCATCCACACGGATTTCGGCGGCGACATCGGCATCACGGTGCCGGGCGGCCGCGCGCTGATCGGCGTCGACGGCGGCTATGCGCCGGGCGAAGGCTCGGGCGTGCTGACGCAGGGACAGGGCGACATCCAGATGTATGCGAAAGACAGCATCCTGCTGGGCCAGAGCCGCATCTTTACTACCTTTGGCGGCAACATCCTGGCCTGGTCGGCCACGGGCGACATCAACGCGGGCCGCGGCACCAAGTCCACCGTCGTCTACACGCCGCAGCGCCGCGCGTACGACAGCATCGGCCTCGTCAGCCTGTCGCCGAGCACGCCGACGACGGGCGCCGGCATCGCCACGCTCAATCCGATCCCGGAGGTGCCGCCCGGCGACATCGACCTGATCGCCCCGCTGGGCAGCATCGATGCGGGCGAGGCGGGCATCCGCGTCTCGGGCAACGTCAATCTGGCCGCCCTGCAGGTGGTGAATGCGGAAAACATCCAGGTGCAGGGCAAGTCCACGGGCGTGCCAACCGTCGCCTCGGTGAACGTGGGAGCACTGAGCAATGCCAGCGCGGCCGCGACACAGGCCGTGACGGCGGCGCAGGACGTGCTGCAGCGCGAACGGGCCGCCACGCGCCAGGCGCAGCCATCGTTGTTCACCGTGAAAGTGTTGGGTTTTGGCAACGAGCAGGCGGATGAGGGCGGCACCGGCAAGCAGCAGGGCGGCGAGCCGCACGCGTCCAGCTACCAGCCGGCCGGCGTGGTGCAGGTGCTGGGCGCGGGACCGTTGACGGCGCCGCAGCTGCAGGCGCTCACGCCGAACGAGCGGCGCGGACTGCAACCGTGAGTTTTATGAACATTTGATGACATTCGGCAGTCGTCGCGCGCGGCGGCTGTCTAGGCATCAGTAGATGAACATCAGCAACAAAAAAACGCCGGCCCAGCGCCGCAATACAGGGCAACCGTTTGATTTTAAGGTGAATGGAAGATGCGTGAAATGACAACCAAGGGCAGGGGCGTGCCGCCAGCGGCGCCTGCAACCGCCTTGACGATGCTGTGCCTGGCCATGCTGGCGTTGCCCGGCATGGCGCGCGCGCAGGATGCGGTGCCGGCGGCGGCCCCCGTGGCCGCGCCGGAACGGCAAGTGACGATCGAGGAATACCTGGTGCGCGGCAATACCGTGCTCGACGCCCGCGCCATCGAAGAGGCGGTCACGCCCTTCCTGGGGCCGGGCCGCACTTTGAAGGACGTGGAAGGGGCGCGCGACGCCCTCGTTGCTGCATATCAATCCCGGGGCTACCAGTCCGTCTACGTGGACTTGCCGGAGCAGCAGGTGGAGCAGGGCGTGGTGGTGCTGCAGGTGAGCGAAACGAAGGTGGGACGCTTGCGCGTGGTCGGCGCGCAATACAACTCGCCGCTCGACGTGCGCCAGCAAGTGCCGGCCCTGACGGAAGGCACGGTGCCCGACTTTACGCAGGCGCAAGTGGAACTGACGGCCCTGAACCGTGGTCCCAAGCGCCAGGTGATGCCGCTGGTCAAGCAGGGTAGCCTGCCCGGCACCATGGACGTGGACCTGAAAGTGGACGACAGCAGCCCGTGGCGCGCCAGCGTGGGCTTGAACAACGATTACAGCGCCGATACGAAGAAATTGCGTACCAGCATGTCGGTCGGCCACGACAATCTGTGGCAGCTCGGGCATAGCGCCACCATCAGCTTTTTCGGCACGCCGGGCGACCTGAACCAGACCAAGGTGTGGTCCGCCTCGTACGTGGCGCCGATCGGCACGCAGGGCTGGAGCGTGGAAGCGACCGGCTACCAGTCGAACAGCAATGTGGCCAGCACGGGCGGTACCAGCGTGCTGGGCAAGGGCCATGCGCTGGGCATGAAAGTCAACTACACGGTGCCCAACAGCGGCATCTGGTGGCACAGTTTTTCTGCCGGCATCGATTTCAAGGATAACCAGGAAGCGCTCAAGCTCAATGGCACGGGCAGCAATATTCCGCTCAAGTACGTGCCCCTGAGCGTATCGTATAACGGCTTTGCGCAGACGGAGGCGGCGACGTATGGCCTCGGCCTGTCGCTGGTGGCCGGCACGCGCGCTTCGTTCGGCTACGGCAGCGACAGCGCCGCCTACGACAACAAGCGCTACAAGGCCTCGCCCAGCTTCCTCGTCCTGAAGGGCGACGCCAACGCCACCTATACCCTGGGCAGCGGCGCGCAGCTGTACGGCAAGCTGGCGGGCCAGCTGGCCGATGCGGCGCTCGTGTCGGGCGAGCAGATGGCCGCCGGCGGCGCCAATTCCGTGCGCGGCTACCTGTCGGCCGAAGCGACGGGCGACTACGGCGTGTCCGGCACGGTCGAATGGCGTACGCCTCAGCTGACGTATTTCAGCCGCCTGGAAAACTGGCGCCTGTTCGCTTTTGCCGATGGCGCGCGCCTGCGCCTGCGCGATCCGATGATCGAGCAGAAAGACCTGTTCGGCCTGGCCTCCGTGGGCGTGGACAGCAGCTTCCAGTTCCTGCGCTACCTGAATGGCCGCATCGATTTTTCGTATCCGCTGCGCGATGGCCCGCGCACGCACAAACACGTGCGCCGCATCAATTTGAACCTGTCGGCCAGCTACTGACGGGCCAGCTCAACAGCACTGCACTTTTTTAGACTTTTCTTCGGAGAATCACTGTCATGCAACGTTTTCTTTTTCTGCTCACGATCCTGGGCACGCTCGTTCCCGGCCTGGCGCATGCCTGGTGGCAGCCCGACTGGGCTTACCGCAAACCCGTCACCGTCGACGCCGGCCCGAAGGCGGGCGCGGTGGGCGGCGATCCCGGCCGCATCCCCGTGCTGCTGCGCTTGCATTCGGGTAACTTCAACTTCGAAGGCGTCAGCGACAACGGCGCCGACCTGCGCTTCGTGGCGGGCGACGATAAAACGGTGCTGAACCACCAGATCGAGCAATTCAATCCGCTCTTGGGCATCGCCCTGATCTGGGTCGACGTGCCGGCCCTGACGGCCGGTACGCCGCAGCAGCTGTGGATGTACTACGGCAATCCGAAGGCGCCCGCCTCCGGCAACGGCCAGCGTACGTTTGACCCCGACTACAGCCTCGTATATCACTTCAGCGAACCGGGCGTGCCCTCGCGCGACAGCACCGCCTACGGCAACCATGCCCAGACGGCCGTGCCGGCGCTCGACGGTTCCGTCATCGGCGCCGGCGCCCGCCTGGGCACCACGCCATTGATGCTGCCCGCCTCGCCATCGCTGGCGCTGGCCGCCGGCGCGCCGTTCACCTTTTCCGCCTGGGTGCGTCCGGACAGCCTGGGCGCCCAGCAAGTGCTGTATGCGCGCCGCGACGGCGCCAATGAATTGCTGATCGGCGTGGACCAGGGCGTGCCTTTCGTGCAGGTCAATGGCCAGCGCAGCAAGCCGGGCCAGCCTATCCAGGCCGCGCAATGGTCGCACCTGGCCGTCAAGGCCGACAAGAACAATGTGGCCCTGTACGTGGGCGGCCGTCCGGCCGTCTCGCTGGCCACCGCCCTGCCGGCATTCAGCACGGCCGCCTCGGTGGGTACCGACGCGCCGCCGGTCGCCGCCGGCGCCGCACTGGCCAACTTCACGGGCGCCATCGACGAGCTGCGCCTGTCGCGCACGGCCCGTCCCGACGCCCTGCTGCTGGCCGACGCCGTCTCGCAAGGTTCCGAATCGCGCCTGGCCGTGTTTGGCGCCGATGAACAGCAGGCCGGCAAAAGCCATTTCGGCTTCATCATCGCCGCCATGCCGCTCGACGCGTGGATCGTCGTCGGCGTGCTGGGCCTGATGATGGTCTTGTCGTGGATCATCATGATCGGCAAGGGCCGCAGCTATGGCGCCATCTCGCGCGCCAATGCCCAGTTCATGCAGTCGTTCCACGAAGCGGCCGGCGCGCCGCTCGATCACCTGGCGCGCAACGGCAAGCTGAGCGCTTCCGTGAAAACGGATTCCTCGCTGTGGCGTCTGTATGACGTGGCCATCGACGAGATGCGCCGCCGCCACGACCGCGGCTACGACTTGAACGCCGTCTCGAACGCGACCATCGGCGCCATCCGCGCCGCCATGGATGGCGTGATGGTGCGCGAAAGCGAACGCATGTCGAAACGCATGATCTGGCTCTCGACCACCATCGAAGGCGCGCCGTATGTCGGCCTGTTCGGCACCGTGATCGGCATCATGCTGGTGTTCGTCGTGGCGGCCATGGCGGGCGCCGTGGACATCAACTCGGTGGCGCCAGGCATGGCGGCAGCGCTGCTGTGTACGGCTGCCGGCCTGGGCGTGGCGATTCCCGCCCTGTTCGGCTACAACTGGCTGTCCTCGCGTTCGGACGCCATCGTTGCCGACATGGCCGTCTTCGTCGATGAATTCGCCACGCGTCTGGCGGAAGAGCAGGGCGACGGACGCCAGATGCGTCCCGCGCTGCATCAGGCGTGAGGGGCGCATAACCATGGCCACCTCCGCCAAGTTTACCCCCCGCAAGCGTAGCGGCGGCATCAACATCACGCCCTTCGTCGACGTGCTGCTGGTGGTGCTGGTGATCTTCATTTTGACCAGCAACGCCAGCATCCCCGGCATCAAGGTCGACCTGCCCAAGGCCAGTTCGGCCATGGCGCTGGAAAAACCGAAGACCAAGGCCATCACCATCGACAACGCGGGCCAGGTCTTCCTCGACGCCTATCCCGTCACCCTGCCCGAGCTGGAAGAGCGCTTGCGCACGGAAAAGGCGCTGACGCCCGACTTCCCCGTGATCGTGCGCGGCGACGCCGCCGTGCAATACGCGAAGGTGGTCGAAGTGCTGGACCTGCTGCGCCGCATCGACCTGAACCAGGTGGGCCTGGTGACCGGCAAGCCGGCATGAGGAGCGCAAGGTGAAGCGTGACGACATGATGAAGACGGCCGGCTCGGAATCGTCGGGCGCGGCGCAGTGGTGGCGCCGCTGGGGCGGCGTGGCCGGCGGCGCGCTGCTGGCCGCTGCGCTGGCCGCGCTGGTCTGGTATTTGCTGTCCGATACGGCGGCCACCAAGCGCGAAGTGGCGGCGCCGCCGATGCTGATGCTGCCACCGCCGCCACCGCCGCCGCCGGAACCGGAAAAATTGCCGGAACCGACACCGGACAAGGTGGTGCCGGAAGTGTCCGAGCCGGAACCGACGCCTGCCGACAAGCCCATGGATGACGCGCCGGAAAGCCCGTCGCCGGACAAGGGCGACCCCGTCACCATCGACGGCGCGGCGCAGGCCGGCAGCGACGCGTTCGGCATCCAGGCCGGGCGCGGCGGCGGCATGAGCGGTAGCGGCGGTGGCGGCGGACTCGGCGCGGGATCGTATGGCCGCTACGTCGCCAACGCGCTGCAGCTGGCGTTCGCCCGCGACCCGCGCACGCGCCAGCTGGCGTTCGCCGACATCCGCGTCGACCTGTGGCTCGATACGGAAGGCAGGGCGACGAAAGTGCAGCTGGTGCAAGGCACGGGCAATGCGCAGACGGATGAGCAGGTGCTGGCCATGGTGCGCGACTTCCGCGCCGATGAGCGGCCGCCGGCATCCCTGCGTTTCCCGGCCCGGGTATCCATTAAAGGCCGCAGGCCATAGCGTCCTTAATTCATATTAATTTTTACCGAAAGAAGCGATGAACCTCATATTTTCTTCCCCACAGCGTGCGCGCCGCCTTCCGCTGGCGCTGGCCGCTTTCGCCCTGAGCGTGGCGGCAGGCGCGGTACAGGCGCAGGCCGTCCCGGCCGACAGCACCATGGTCAAGCTGATCCGCGGCCTGATCCAGAGCGGCGCCCTGAACAAGGATGCCGGCGAAGCCTTGCTGGCGCAGGCGCAGAGCGAAGCGCTGGCCGCGGCGCAAGCCCGTCCGGCCGCCGCACCGGCCGCCCTGGCGCAGGTGCAGCCTGGCGACGTGCGCGTGCCGTATATTTCGCAAACCGTGCGCGAGCAGATCCGCGACGAGATCAAGGGCCAGGTCATGGCCGAAGCAAAAGCGGGCGGCTGGGCGGCGCCGAATGAAACGCCGGCCTGGACCAAGCGCATCCGCCTGGAAGGCGACGTGCGCGCACGCTACGAATCGCGCTACTACGACATGGCCAACAGCAATATCGAGATCGACTGGCGCTCGCTCAACAGCGGCAGCGGCTACGACGTCAATTCGAACACCAACCTGGCCCTGCCGGCGTTGCTCAACACGCGCGAAGACCGCAAGCACTTGCTGCGCGCCCGTGCCCGCCTCGGTATCCTGGCCGACATTTCTGATACCACGCAAGCGGGCATCCGCCTGGCCAGCGGCAATGACGACAGCCCGGTATCGACCACGCAAACCCTCGGTGGCGGTCTGGGCAAGAAGAACATCTGGCTGGACCAGGCCTGGCTGTCCTACCAGCCCGCTTCGTGGCTGAAACTGACGGCGGGCCGCTTCGACAATCCATTCGTGTCCGGCGACGAACTGTTTTCCAGCGAACTCAATTTCGACGGCATCGCCGCCAAGGTGCAGCAGCCGGTCGGCGAGAGCAAGGACGTCACCGTGTTCGGCACCCTGGGCCTGATTCCGCTCGAGTATTCGTCCGACAATGCGCCTAGCCGCAGCCAGGCAAAAATGTCGAGCGAAAACAAATGGCTGCTCGGTGCGCAAGTGGGCGCGTCGTGGAAGATCAATAGCGACCATCAATTGCGCGGTGCGCTGGCCTACTACAACTTCCGCAACATCAGCGGCGAGTATTCGCAGCCGTGTGCCTTGTACGCAGGCGCCGATGGCTGCAGCACGGACTGGTCGCGTCCATCGAGCATGCAAAAGGGCAATAGCTTGATGTTGCTGCGCAATATCGCCCTGAACCCGCTCGATCCGGCCAATACGCCGCAGCCGCAATTCGTGGGCCTGGCGTCGAAATTCCGCCTGGCCAACCTGAATGCGCGCTGGGATAGCAAGGTCGCGGGCGGCACGGACTTGCGCATCGAAGGCGACTATGTGCGCAACATGGCCTACGACAAGAATGAAATGTGGGCGCGCGCCAAGGGCGGCATCATGAATAACTTCGGCGGCACGGGCGGCGTCTCGCAAGCTGATTTCAAGAGCGGCGGCAATGCCTACATGCTGCAGGCGACCCTGGGCAAGGCCAGCCCGGCGGCGCGCGGCGACTGGAACGTGCTGCTCGGTTACAAGCGCATCGAACCGGACGCCTTGCCTGACGCCTACAACGATTCCACCTTCCATCTGGGCGGCACGAATGCGCGCGGCTACTACCTCGGCGGCGCGTATGCGCTCGACAAGAATACCTGGCTGAACGGCCGCTGGACGTCGAGCCGCGAAGTGTTCGGTTCGGCACTGTCGATCGACACCCTGCAAATCGAATTGAACGCGCGTTTTTAAGGAGCCATGATGTTGATATCCAACAAAATGCGCCTGCCTTTATTGCTGTTGAGCTTGCTGGCCGCCGGCACCGCCCAAGCGCAAAAAGGGCAAAGCATGGAAGAGCGTTTGCGTGCCGAGTTGCGCAATGTCACGGCGCAGCTGCAGCAGACGCGCGGCGAACTGGAAGCGCTGAAAGCCAAGGGCGTGCCGGCCGCCAAGGCGGCGCCCGCCGCCGCCGCGGCGCCTGCCAGCGATGGCGTGAAAAAGGAGCTGGCGCGCAGCCAGTCGCAGCTGGCGCAGGAACGCGCGCAGCGGGAAAAACTGGCCGCCGAGCAGCAGCGCAGCGCCGCCGCCGCACAGGAGGCAACCGCGAATTTGGCGCAGTACCGCCAGGCCGGCGAACGGCTGGCCGCCACGGGCAAGCAGATCGAAGCGGAGCGGGCGCGCCTGGACGGCGAAGTGACGGCCCAGCGCAGTGCCTTGGCGCGCTGCGAAAGCAAGAATGCCCAGCTGTATGCGGCCGGGAAAGAGATCCTGCAGGCGTATGAAAGCCTGGACGTGCTGGACGTCATGAAAGCGCGCCAGCCGTTCGCCGCGCAAAGCCGGGTCAAGCTTGAGCAAATCGCGCAGCAGTACGGCGACCAGCTGTACCAGGGCCGCTTCGATGCGCGTCAGACAGAAACGCCGGCCGCGCCCGCGCCGGCCCCCCAATAATCTTTTTGAAATGAATGGAATGACGATGGAAAACACGACTAGCTTGCTGACCACCCTGAACGCGGAACAAACGGCCGAGGCCATCAAGGCGGCCGGCTGCGCCGTCACCAGCATCGAACATGACGGCGTCGTGCGCCTGCACAGCGCCAGCCATGGCATCGGTTTCCAGGTGCTGTGGGGTAATGAAGCCGCGCCTGGCCAGTACGCGGACCTGACCCTGAGCTGCCCGCTGCGCGTGCAGGGCGGCGACTTGCCGGCCGGTTTGCTGGCCGAATGGCACCGCAGCAAGCGTTTCGCCCGCGTGGCCCAGCATGGCGATTTCGTTGTGCTGGAGATGGATGTGCTGGTTGCCGGCGGCGTCAGCAAGGAGTACCTGAATATCAATCTGCAACTGTGGACGCAGATGATGGGCCAGTTCTTCTTGTTTTTGCGCAACTTTACGCCGGCCGATACGAGCACGGCACCGGTAGTCGAGGCCGCCAGCGTGGCCGAAGAAGAAACTGTGCCGGCCTGATAAGCCCTCCACAGGCGGCGAAAAAAGGCCCATGACGGGCCTTTTTTGCCGTCAGCGGACCCCAAGTGTCGTATTAAATACTTATTTTTTAGGCATCGCGCATTAAAACTGCTCAAAGAGCGTGTGTGAATCAAGCCAGCAACGCCTGTATGGCGGATAATATTGCCTGTTGCCGATTTGGATACGACCTTTACACAAAAATGCGCCCCATGGATTTTACCCGCGACGAAACCAGTGAAACCCCAGTTGCCCCGGCCAGCGCGCCGGGAGCGCCTTTGCCGTATGCCGTCGCCACCTGGCTGCAGCGGGTGGAGGCTGCCGCCCATCCGAAGGCCGTGCTGACGATTGCCGAGCCCGATCCCAAACTCAACCAGCACCGCCTGATCTACGTGCTGGCGCCCACCAGCGGCGGCCGCCACGTGGCCCTGTGCCTGTACAAGGCGCGGCTGCGGCCGAACGGCGATGTGGCGGCGGCGTCCCCCATCAGCGAAATCTTTTCCCTGCTGTCGGCGCCGCCCACGTTCTTGACGCCGGCCGACGAAGACCTCGTGCGTTTCTTCGTGGCCATGCGCAGCGGGCAGAATTCGCAGACGGGCAGCGCCACGGAGCCGAAGGGCAAGGTGGGTGCGGCCCTGCTGAAAATGCTGGCAGAGCAGGATAAATTGTTGTGGGCCAATTCCTGGGCCGACGTGGGCAATGGTCTCGTGTATCCGTTGAAGGAAGGTCCCGTGCGTCCCGCCCGCCTGTTCTGGCGCGACGAAGGCAAGACCATGCGCCTGGGCTGGCAAGTGGACCCGCCGGAAGGCGCGAAGCACCATGGCGCCGACCAGATCGACTACATGCTGCCCACCGATCCGCCGTGGTACATCGACAATCTGTCGTGCGGCGTGCTGGAACTGAACCAGGGCGGCTCCGACATTTCCCTGGCCGACCTGCAGGCGCTGGTGGCGCAGGCGCCGCCCCTGAATGCGAACGACAAGGTGCGCGTGTCGCAGTTGCTGCTGGCGCAAGGCTTGCAGCATCTGATGCCGCTGCCGCAACCGTTGCCGCAGCGCTTGCGCAAGGACGTGCCGGCGCAACCGGTGTTGCTGCTGGACAGCGCCATGCTGGCCGATGGCAGCCTGCAGCGCTGGAGCGACTTCGCCGTGCTGTCCTACGACTACGATGGCGAAAGAGTCTCGTTCGACCCGTCGCAGCGCGTGGTGCGGCAAGTGGGCGAGGTGACGGAAATTATCCAGAGAAATACGGTCGATGAAGCGCGCGCGCTGGCTACCCTGGCCGAGCTGCAATTCAAGAAGCCGGGCTCGGCTCCCTTGAGCGGCTTGAAGGGCGCCTTGCTGCTGCCTTCCCAGGCGGAATGGCTGCGTTTTGCCGAGTCCGGCATCGACGCCTTGCTGGAGCAGGGCTGGATCGTGGAAAAGACGGCCAAGTACCGCTACGACGTGAGCGACGTGGGCGACTGGTACGCGGAAATCGATGACCAGGATCCGGACAGCGGCAACGCCTGGTTCGAGCTGGAACTGGGCATCGTCGTCAACCACGAGCGCGTGCCGCTGCTGCCCGTGCTGGTGCAGCTGATCCGCAACGCGCCCAACGATTTCAATCCGAAAGTCATCGAAGCACATGCGGACGATGACCAGATGCTGGCAACCTTGCCGGACGGCACGCGCGTCGCCCTGCCGTGGGGCCGCGTGCGTCCGATTTTGAACACGCTGGGCGAGCTGTATTTCAGCGACAAGATCAAGCGTGCCGTGCGCATGTCGACACTCGATGCGGCGCGCCTGGAAGAGCTGGCGCGGGGCCTGGACATGCAGTGGACGGGCGGCGAACAGCTGCGCGCCATGGGCCGCAAGCTGAGCCAGTTCGGTTCCGTGCAAAAAGTGGCGGCGCCCGCGGGCCTGCAGGCAACCTTGCGCGATTACCAGGCCGACGGCCTGGCGTGGATGCAATTCCTGCGCGACCACGACCTGGCGGGCATCCTGGCCGATGACATGGGCTTAGGTAAAACGGTGCAAACCCTGGCGCATATCCTCGTGGAAAAGGAAGCAGGCCGCCTTACGCATCCGGCCCTCGTCATCGCACCGACGAGCTTGATGGGCAACTGGCAGGACGAGGCGGCCAAGTTCGCACCCAGCCTGAAGGTGTTGCTGCTGCAAGGCAAGGACCGCGCCCAGCAATTCGACCAGATCGACCAGTGCGACCTGGTGCTGACCACGTACGCGCTGTTGCCGCGCGACGAGGAAACCTTGCGCGAGCACGATTTCCACCTGGTTATCCTCGACGAATCGCATTACATCAAGAATACGCGCAGCAAGGCGGCGCAAAGCGCGGGCCTGCTGCGCGCGCGCCACCGCCTGTGCTTGTCCGGCACGCCGCTGGAAAATCATTTGGGCGAACTGTGGTCGCAATTCCACTTCTTGCTGCCGGGCTTGCTGGGCGACGAGAAGACCTTCAATACGCAGTTCCGCCACCCGATCGAGCGCCAGGACGATCCGCTGCGCCGCATGCTGCTGAACCGCCGCATCAAACCGTTCCTGCTGCGCCGCACGAAGGACAATGTGGCCAAGGAATTGCCGCCGAAAACGGAAATGGTGCGCAAGGTGGAATTGACGGGGCCGCAGCGCGATCTGTATGAAACCGTGCGTCTTGCGATGGATCAAAAGGTCCGTGAAGAAATCGACAAGAAGGGCGTGGCGCGCAGCCAGATCGTCATCCTCGAAGCGCTGCTGAAACTGCGCCAGGTCTGCTGCGACCCGCGTCTGGTGAAATCGCTGCCGGCGAAGAAGCAGTCGGCCGGTTCGGCCAAGCTGCTCGACCTGATGCAGATGGTGGAAGACTTGCTCGACGAAGGACGCAAGATCCTTGTCTTCTCGCAATTTACCAGCATGCTGGAATTGATCGAGGAAGAGCTCGAATCGCGCGATATCCCCTACGCGCTGCTGACGGGCGAGACGAAGGACCGGGGCGCGCAAGTGGCGGCCTTCCAGCAGGGCGCCGTGCCCATCTTCCTGATCAGCCTGAAGGCGGGCGGCGTGGGCCTGAACCTGACGGCGGCCGACACGGTCATCCACTACGATCCGTGGTGGAATCCGGCGGCGGAAAACCAGGCCACGGACCGCGCCTGGCGTATCGGCCAGGACAAGCCCGTGTTCGTCTACAAATTGATTGCGAAGGGCACCCTGGAAGAAAAAATCCAGCTGCTGCAGCAAAAGAAATCGGAGCTGGCGCAATCGATCCTGGCCGAAGGCGAATCGCAGAAGATGGCCCTCACGCAGGAAGACTTGCAGCAGATTTTCGCCCCGCTGGAAGATTAAGGGCAGCGCACGCTTATACTTGGCAATTCTTTGTTGCCAGGTATAACGCATGCTGCCTATTTTCCTTCTGCTGCTTGCCGGCGCCGTCCTCATGGCGCTGCGCTTCGTCCAGTTGCGCCGCGCCCTGCTGCGCGCGCGCGCCGGCGAAGCGACGTTCCGCCTGCTGGCCGAACATGGGCGCGACGCGGCCTTCCTGCTCGACGCCACCACCCTCGAATTACGCTACATCAGCCCCGCGGCGCAACGCCTGACCGGTTACGACCAGGCAGCCTTGCGTGAACACGCGGCACGCCTGGCGGCGGACGTGCCGGCCCGGCTGCAGCGCTGGCGCGATGGCGACACCAGCCGTTTGACCCTGCTGCGCGAAGTGGAGTTGCCGCACGCCGACGGCCGCCTGCTGGCGCTGGAAATCAGCTCGACCATCGTGCCCCCATCGGCGAGGGAACGGGGCATCACCATCGTCGGCACGGTGCGCGACGTCAGCGCCGCCCACGCGCAGGAAGCCGAGCGGGAAAAGGAGCAGAAGCGTTTCGCCTCGATGCTGTCGCATGAATTCCGCACGCCGCTGGCCACCATCGACGGCGCCATCCAGCGCCTCGTCTCGACATCGAACGAGGCCGACGAGGCCACGCGCAAGCGCTATGTCAAAATTCAGACGGCCGTCGACCGTTTGTTGGCCATGATCGACGACTATTTGTCGCCCGAACGCATGGCGGCCATCGGCCGCGAGCGGGCGGCCGACGGCATCGCGCCGCTGGCCTTGTTGCAGCAGGCGGCCGCCACCGTGCCGGCCAGTCACCGCGTACAGCTGGAACTCGATGAAGACTTGCCGGCCCGGCTGCGCTGCGACGTGCCCGGTATGGCCCTGTGCCTGAAAATCCTGCTCGACAACGCGGTCAAGTTCAGCCCGCCGGGCAGCAGCATCACCGTGTCGGGCAAGCTGGTGCCCGAAGGCGGCGTGGCGCTGTGCGTGCGCGATGCGGGACCCGGCTTGCGGGAAGAAGAACTGGCGCAGCTGTTCGAGAAAGGTTTCCGTGGAACCGATGCGACGCATGCCGGTGCGGGACTGGGCCTGTACATGGCGCGCGCCGTGGTGGACGTGCATGGGGGGAGTTTGCAGGGGCATAATCTGCCCGAAGGCGGGGCTATTTTCCGCATTTGGCTGCCGCTTCCTGGCTAGACTAGAAAAAAGTTGCTTCCGCTGAAGGCAACCGTGATAATTCCTTGACGTAAACCTATTGTGCCGTCCATCATGGTGCAGAAGTGAATGGCATGGTTTGCCCACGGTAGCTCACTAATGGAAGAATGGCGTTGCAATGACGAAAATACTGATCGTCGAAGACAATCTGGACTACGCCGAAGACATGGCGGAGTTTCTCGTTGAGCTCGAACACGAAGTGCATATCACCAGCTCCGCTGGCGGGATGTGGACGGCGTTGAGCCATGGCAATGTCGGGGTGGTCGTGCTGGACCTGGGCTTGCCCGATGAGGACGGCTTCAACGTCATCCCCCGCATGCGCCAGCTGTATCCGCAGATCGGCGTGTTGGTGCTGACGGGACGCGTCGCGTTCGACAGCCGCATCCTCGGCTTGCGCCTGGGCGCCGACCATTATCTGACCAAGCCGATCAAATTCCCCGAACTGGCTGCCCACATCGAGGCGCTCGACCGCCGCGTAGGCCCGCAAGATCCCGTCCCCGAGCCGGGCAAGTGGACATTGAAAGTAAGCGCTCGCCAACTTGAATTGATGGGCGCCGTCATCGCCCTGACGGAAAAGGAATTCAACTTCCTGCACCTGCTGACCATCAATACCCGCCCCGTGCCGCGCGACGTCATCGTGGCCGGCATGGGCGGCGAAGATCCCGATGCGGGCCGCCGGGTCGACATGCTCGTGTACCGCCTGCGCAAGAAAGCCAAGACGGGCCTGGGCCAGGACTTGCCGCTGCGCAGCGCGTATGGCGAGGGCTACAGCCTGTCGGCCAGTTTTAACCTGTCCTGACTGCCAGAGGCGGCCAGCATGAAACGGCGATTCCTATCTGGCCTGTTGTTGATCGTTGCACTGGCCAGTGCCGCTCTCTGGCTGCGCAAGGAGTGGAAAATTGATAGTTGCCTTGATCATGGTGGTCGTTGGGACTACCAACTTGCCGCCTGCGAAGGTGCATAGTCTCCTGCTGGACAATTCAGGGACAGAGTCAATCGCTTTTTCCAGCATTTCAAATAAAACAGGGTCAGAGTCACGTCCTGCGCTCGCAAGTGTGTAAAATCAAGGCCTTAGCCTTCACTTTTCGATTTTGCCATGGCCCGTTTGCCCCGCCTCATCATTCCCGCACTGCCCCATTACGTGATCCAGCGCGGCAGCAACCGCCAGAGCGTGTTCCAGGACGCGGCGGACTATGCCCAATTTCTGTCCTGGCTGAAAACGGGCGCGAAAATGTTCAAGGTGGCCATCCATGCCTACGTTTTATTGCCAGATCAGCTACATTTATTGGCGACACCAGCCGATGCGACGGGCCTGGGACAGCTGATGCAGTGGCTGGGGCGCTATTACGTGCCGTATTTCAACCAGAAATACGGCCGTGAAGGGGCGCTGTGGCAGGGACGCTACAAAACTTCCGTCATCGATCCCGACAATTTCTTCCTTACTTGCTGCCGTTACCTGGAATGCGTGCCCGTGCAAACGGGGTTGGCGGGTCAGGCGCTCGATTACAGCTGGTCCAGCTATGCCCACCACGCCGGTGTGCGGCCCGATCCCGTCATCACCGACCATGCGCTGTACTGGGCGCTGGGCAATACGCCGTTCGACCGCGAGGCGGCCTATCTGCGCCTGTTCGAGCAGGGACTGGGCAGCAGCGAGGTGAAAACCGTGGAACAGGCTGTTTTGAAGGGCTGGCCGCTTGGTTCCGACGCTTTCAAGCAGGCGCTGGAGCAGAAAATGCAGCGGCAAGTGCTGCCCGCCAAGCGCGGCCGCCCCCGCAAAACGGTGGCCGAGTCCGCCCCCAATTGAAAGGTATTCGCATTTAAAACAAAAAATGGTTTCTTTCTGACGTTTTATTGAAATGGCTTCGACTATGTCCCTATTAAATTTTTAGAGCGACGGAATCGAATTTAATTCGACTCCGACCCTAATTGTTCTGGTTGAGTTTTTTGTTGCGTTGCACTACTCTAGTTTTTCGATAGTCATATGCAGCGGAGAAGCCCATGAAAGCGCAAGGCCTGTACGACCCAGCCAATGAACACGATGCCTGCGGCGTCGGTTTCGTCGCCCATATCAAGGGCAACAAGACCCATTCGATCGTCGAACAGGGTTTGCTGATTCTGAAAAACCTCGATCACCGGGGCGCCGTGGGCGCCGATGCGCTGATGGGCGATGGCGCCGGCATCCTGATCCAGATTCCCGACCAGTACTACCGCGAAGAAATGGCCAAGCAGGGCGTGGAATTGCCGCCGCCTGGCGAATACGGCGTGGGCATGGTCTTCCTGCCGAAGGAACACGCGTCGCGCATCGCCTGCGAACAGGAAATCGAACGCGCCGTGCGCATCGAGGGCCAGGTCGTGCTGGGCTGGCGCAACGTGCCCATCGATACGGACATGCCGATGTCGCCCACCGTGCGCGCCAAGGAACCGGTCATCCGCCAGATCTTCATCGGCCGTGGCCCGGACATCATGGTCACCGACGCGCTCGAGCGCAAACTGTATGTGATCCGCAAATCGTCGGGCCACGCCATCCAGGCCTTGAAGCTGTTGCACGGCAAGGAATTCTTCGTGCCGTCGATGTCGGCCCGTACCATTGTCTACAAAGGCTTGCTGCTGGCCGACCAGGTGGGCGTGTACTACAAGGACTTGCAGGATGCGCGCTGCATCTCGGCCCTGGCCCTGGTGCACCAGCGTTTCTCGACGAATACCTTCCCCGAATGGCCGCTGGCCCACCCGTACCGCCTGATCGCCCATAACGGCGAGATCAACACGGTGAAAGGCAACTTCAACTGGATGCGCGCGCGCGAAGGCGTGATGAAGTCGGCCGTGCTGGGCGACGACCTGCAGAAACTGTTCCCGCTGATCTATGAAGGCCAGTCCGACACGGCGTGCTTCGACAATGCGCTGGAACTGCTGCTGATGGCCGGCTATCCGATCGCCCAGGCGATGATGATGATGATTCCGGAAGCGTGGGAAAACCACACGACGATGGACGACAACCGCCGCGCCTTCTATGAATACCACGCGGCCATGATGGAACCGTGGGACGGCCCCGCCGCCATGGCATTCACGGACGGCCGCCACATCGGCGGCACCCTGGACCGCAACGGCTTGCGTCCGGCACGCTACATCGTCACGGACGACGACCTGGTGGTGATGGCGTCGGAATCGGGCGTATTGCCGATTCCCGAGTCGAAGATCATCCAGAAATGGCGCTTGCAGCCCGGTAAAATGTTCCTGATCGATCTGGAAGCGGGCCGCATCATCGACGACCAGGAACTGAAAAACACTTACGCGAACGCCAAGCCGTATAAAGCGTGGATCAACTCGGTGCGCATCAAGCTCGACGAGATCAAGCTGGCCGAAGGACAAGCCAAGCAAGACCGCGCCCAGGGCGAAAAAGCCCAGCCATCGCTGCTCGACCGCCAGCAGGCGTTCGGCTACACGCAGGAAGACTTGAAATTCCTCATGGCGCCGATGGCACTGGCCGGCGAAGAGGCGACGGGCTCGATGGGCAATGACTCGCCGCTGGCCGTCATGTCGAACAAGCTCAAGCCGCTGTATAACTACTTCAAGCAATTGTTCGCGCAAGTGACGAATCCGCCGATCGACCCGATCCGCGAAGCGATGGTGATGTCGCTCGTGTCCTTCATCGGCCCGAAACCGAACTTGCTCGATACCAACAACGTCAACCCGCCGATGCGCCTGGAAGTGGCGCAGCCCGTGCTGGGCTTTGACGACATGGCGCGTCTGCGCAACATCAGCGCCCACACGGGCGGCAAGTTCAAGTCGTATGAACTCGATATTTGCTACCCGCTGGCCTGGGGCAAGGAAGGCGTGGAAGCGTGCCTGGCCTCGCTGTGCGCGGAAGCCGTCGATGCCGTGAAATCCGGCCACAATATTTTGATCGTTTCGGACCGCGCCATTTGCGTCGACCAGGTGGCGATTCCCGCGCTGCTGGCCACGTCCACCGTGCACCAGCACCTGGTGAGCAAGGGTTTACGGGCGTCCACCGGTCTCGTCGTGGAAACGGGCTCGGCCCGCGAAACGCACCACTTCGCCTTGCTGGCCGGCTATGGCGCGGAAGCCGTCCACCCGTATCTGGCCATGGAAACCCTGGCCGAGATGGCGCACGGCTTGCCCGGCGACCTGTCGGGCGACAAAGCCATCTATAACTACACCAAGGCGGTCGGCAAAGGCTTGATGAAGGTCATGTCGAAGATGGGCATTTCGACCTACATGTCGTACTGCGGCGCGCAAATCTTCGAAGCCATCGGCCTGAACAAGTCGCTGGTCGACAAATACTTCAAGGGCACGGCCTCGAACGTGGAAGGCATCGGCGTGTTTGAAGTGGCGGAAGAAGCGCTGCGCCTGCACGCGCTGGCCTTCGGCAACGATCCCGTGCTGGTCGATAAGCTCGACGCGGGCGGCGAGTATGCGTTCCGCGTGCGCGGCGAAGACCACATGTGGACGCCGGACGCGATTGCGAAATTGCAGCACTCCACGCGCAGCAACAATTTCTCCAGCTATAAGGAGTATGCGCAAATCATTAACGACCAGAGCCGTCGCCACCTGACCCTGCGCGGCCTGTTCGAATTCAAGCTCGACCCGACCAAGGCGATCCCGCTCGACGAAGTGGAACCGGCCAAGGAAATCGTCAAGCGTTTCGCCACGGGCGCCATGTCGCTCGGTTCGATCAGCACGGAAGCGCACGCAACGCTGGCAGTGGCCATGAACCGCATCGGCGGCAAGTCGAACACGGGCGAGGGCGGCGAAGATCCGAACCGCTACACGCAGGAACTGAAGGGCATCCCGATCCGCCAGGGCGACACCATGGCGTCCGTCGTGGGCGCCGAGCAGATCGTCGTCGACATTCCGCTGCAGGAAGGCGATTCCATGCGCTCGCGCATCAAGCAGGTGGCGTCGGGACGTTTCGGCGTCACGGCCGCCTACCTGAACTCGGCCGACCAGATCCAGATCAAGATGGCGCAGGGCGCCAAACCGGGCGAAGGCGGCCAGTTGCCGGGCCATAAGGTGTCCGAATACATCGCCAGCCTGCGCTTTTCCGTGCCGGGCGTGGGCCTGATTTCGCCGCCGCCGCACCACGACATCTATTCGATCGAAGATCTGGCGCAGCTGATCCATGACTTGAAGAACGCCAATCCGCGCGCCTCGATTTCCGTGAAGCTGGTGTCGGAAGTGGGCATCGGCACGGTCGCTGCCGGCGTCACCAAGGCCAAGGCCGACCACGTGGTCGTTGCCGGCCACGACGGCGGCACGGGCGCCTCGCCTCTGTCGTCCGTGAAACATGCGGGCACGCCGTGGGAGTTGGGTCTGGCTGAAACGCAACAAACGCTGGTCTTGAACGGTTTGCGCAGCCGCATCCGCGTGCAGGCCGACGGCCAGATGAAGACGGGCCGCGACGTGGTCATCGCCGCCCTGCTGGGCGCCGACGAGATCGGTTTCGCCACGGCGCCGCTGGTGGTCGAAGGCTGCATCATGATGCGCAAATGCCACTTGAATACGTGCCCGGTGGGCGTGGCCACGCAAGATCCCGTGCTGCGCGCCAAGTTCTCGGGCAAACCCGAGTATGTCGTCAATTACTTCTTCTTCGTTGCCGAGGAAGCCCGTCAATTGATGGCGCAGCTGGGCATCCGCACGTATGACGAGCTGATCGGCCGTGTCGACTTGCTCGACAAATCGAAGGCGATTTCGCACTGGAAGGCGCAGGGGCTGGACTTCTCGTCCATTTTCTACAAGCCGGAAACCCCGGATGGCCAGGCTTGCCGTCACGTGGAATTCCAGGATCATGCGCTGGAAAAGGCGCTCGACCACAAGCTGATCGCGCAAGCGCGCGCGGCGCTGGAAAAGGGCGAGCGCGTCTCCTTCATCTCGCCCGTGCGCAACTTGAACCGCACGGTGGGCACCATGCTGTCCGGCGAAGTGGCGAAGAAGTACGGCCACGCCGGCTTGCCGGACGACACCATCCACATCCAGCTGCAAGGCACGGCGGGCCAGTCGGCCTGTGCCTTCCTGGCGCACGGCATCACGATCGACCTGGTGGGCGAGGGCAACGATTACGTCGGTAAAGGCTTGTCGGGCGGACGCATCATCGTGCGGCCGAATACCGAGTTCCGCGGCTGGGCCGTGGACAACATCATCATCGGCAACACGGTGCTGTACGGCGCCATCGCCGGCGAAGCCTTCTTCAACGGCGTGGCCGGTGAACGCTTTGCCGTGCGCAACTCGGGCGCCACCACGGTGGTCGAGGGCCTGGGCGACCATGGCTGCGAATACATGACGGGCGGCACGGTGGTGGTCTTGGGCAACACGGGACGCAACTTCGCGGCCGGCATGTCGGGCGGTATCGCCTATGTGTATGACCCGGCGGGCGACTTTGCCAGCAAGTGCAACACGGCCATGGTCAGCCTGGACAAGGTCGTGTCGGCAGCGGAACAGCATGTCGACCGCGACGCCTGGCATACGCAGCACCGCGACGGCGTGCCGGAAGCGGACGAGGTCATCCTCAAGCGCCTGATCGAGCGTCACTTCAAGCACACGGGCAGCACCCGCGCCCGCGTCCTGCTCGACGACTGGGCTGCGGCGCGCGGCAAGTTCGTGAAAGTCTTCCCGAACGAATACAAGCGTGCGCTGATCGAGATGGCAGCGGACGCCGCCATGGAAGTGCAAGCCGTCGCCGCCTGAGCCAGCCAAGCTCATTGCCAAATGAACGACCAGGGAGCGGCCCGGCCGCTCCCCGCCAGCCAAATACAAAGGAAACATCGTGGGTAAAATTACCGGCTTCATGGAATTCAAGCGCCAGGACGAACACTATCTGGAGCCTGCCGCGCGCCTGAAGAACTACAAGGAATTCGTCTTGCACCTGTCGGACGCGCAAGCGACCGTGCAGGGCGCGCGCTGCATGGATTGCGGCATTCCCTTCTGTACCACGGGTTGCCCCGTGAATAACATCATTCCCGACTGGAATGACCTGGTGTACCGCGGCGCCTACCGCGAAGCGCTCGACATCTTGCATTCGACGAATAACTTCCCGGAATTTACGGGCCGCATCTGCCCGGCGCCGTGCGAATCGGCCTGTACCCTGGGCATCCATGAAGATCCGGTCGGCATCAAGTCGATCGAACATAAAATCATCGACATGGGCTGGGAGCACGGCTGGGTCACGCCGCAGCCGGCGAGTTTTAGCACCGGCAAGAAAGTGGCCATCGTCGGCTCCGGTCCTGCCGGCCTGGCGGCGGCGCAGCAGCTGGCGCGCGCCGGCCATGCCGTCACCGTGTTCGAGAAGAGCGACCGGGTCGGTGGTTTGTTGCGCTACGGCATCCCCGACTTCAAGATGGAAAAGTCGCACATCGATCTGCGCGTGAAACAGATGGAAGCCGAAGGCGTGGTGTTCCGCACCAGCGTGCTGGTCGGCAAGGATTTCCCTGCCAACGTCAACAACTGGGCCAAGGAAACCATTTTCCCGGAAGACCTGGAAAAAGAATTTGACGCCGTCATCATGGCCGGCGGCGCCGAGCAGCCGCGCGACTTGCCCGTGCCGGGCCGCGAATTGAAAGGCGTGCACTTCGCCATGGATTTCCTGCCGCTGCAAAACAAGGTCAACGCGGGCGACAAGCTCAAGGACCAGATCAAGGCGACGGGCAAGCACGTGGTGGTGATCGGCGGCGGCGATACGGGTTCCGACTGCGTGGGCACCTCGAACCGCCATGGCGCCGCCTCGGTGGCCCAGTTCGAACTGATGCCGCAGCCGCCGGAACAGGAAAACAAGCCGCTGGTCTGGCCGTACTGGCCGACCAAGCTGCGCACCTCGTCCTCGCACGAGGAAGGCTGCGAGCGCGACTGGGCCGTGGCCACCAAGCGTTTCGAAGGCAAGGGCGGCAAGGTGGAAAAGCTGATCGCCTGCAGAGTCGAATGGAAAGACGGCAAGATGAGCGAAGTGCCGAACTCGGAATTCGAGATGAAGGCGGATCTGGTCTTCCTGGCCATGGGTTTTGTTTCACCAGTACAACAAGTGTTGCAAGCGTTCGGCGTCGATACGGATGCGCGCGGCAATGTCAAGGCGACAACGGATGGCGCCGGCTGCTACCAGACCTCGGTGGCCAAGGTGTTTGCGGCCGGCGACATGCGCCGTGGCCAGTCGCTGGTGGTGTGGGCCATCCGCGAAGGGCGCCAGTGCGCGCGCGCCGTCGATGAGTTCCTGATGGGGGCATCCGTGCTGCCACGCTAATTAACGAGCAACTGTTCGTTTTTTTGACAGGGCCACGGCGCGGATTGCGGCGTGGCCCTTGTTATTTTAGTTATCAAGTGGACGGCCACGAACGCCGGCGGATGGGGGCGCGATGCACAGGTCAAATTTCCACTACAATATCTGACTTTCGATTCATTAGTGTTGTATTCTTCCCCTTTACGGGGCTGTCCCAAGGGGTGTCTCAGCAGAGGTTGGCGTTTCTGCACTACAATACGCCATTAAAATAGTGAGCTTCGTCGTGCCAAATCTTGTTGAGATCCGTGATTTACACTTTGCCTATGGAGAACGTTCGATTTTATCGGGCCTTCAAATGGATTTCCCACGTGGAAAAGTTGTGGCCGTCATGGGTGGCTCCGGCAGTGGCAAGACGACCGTACTGCGCCTGATCGGCGGGCAGTTGCGCCCCAGTTCCGGTTCCGTGAATGTGGACGGCCAGATCGTGCATACGCTGGGAACCGACGAGCTGTATCAGCTGCGCCGCAAGATGGGCATGCTGTTCCAGCACGGCGCGCTGTTTACGGACCTTACGGCGTTCGAAAACGTGGCGTTCCCCCTGCGCGAACACACGGACTTGAATGAAGAGCTGATCCGCACCCTGGTGCTGATGAAGCTGCACGCCGTGGGACTGCGCAATGCGGCGCAATTGAAGCCGGCCGAGATTTCTGGCGGCATGGGCCGCCGCGTGGCGCTGGCGCGCGCCATCGCGCTCGACCCTGAACTGATCATGTACGACGAGCCCTTCGCCGGCCTGGACCCGATTTCCATGGGCGTGACGGCCAATTTGATCCGCAATTTGAACGATGCGCTGGGCTCCACGTCTATCCTGGTATCGCACGATGTGAAGGAGTGTTTCGCCATCGCTGATTACGTCTATTTTCTGTCATCGGGCAAAATTGTGGCGCACGGCACGCCGGCCGAGATGGCCGTGTCGACGCATCCGTACGTCAAGCAATTCGTCAATGCCGAGGCCGATGGCCCCGTGCCGTTCCATTACCCGGGCAAGTCGCTGGCCGACGACCTGGGCCTGCATGCGGGAGCGGGCCGATGATCGCGCGTTTCCTCGCGTCGATCGGAGCATGGTTGCGCAATTCGGTACAAGACCTCGGCTTTGCCGTGCGTTCGTTCTTTATCATCATCGCCTCGTCGGGCGGCCTGTGGCGCCGTCCGCGCCTGGTGATCGAGCAACTGTTTTTTATCGGTAACCGCTCGCTGGTGATTACCGCCGTCTCCGGCCTGTTTGTCGGCATGGTGCTGGGTTTGCAAGGCTATTACACCTTGACCACGTATGGCGCCGAGCAGTCGCTGGGCTTGCTGGTGGCGCTGTCGCTGACGCGCGAACTGGGCCCTGTCGTCACGGCGCTGCTGTTCGCCGGCCGCGCCGGCACCTCGCTGACGGCGGAAATCGGCCTGATGAAGGCGGGCGAGCAACTGTCGGCCATGGAAATGATGGCCGTCAACCCGATCCAGCGCGTGCTGGCGCCCCGTTTCTGGGCCGGCGTGATCGCCATGCCGATCCTGGGCGCCATCTTCACGGCCGTCGGCATCATCGGCAGCTATCTGGTCGGCGTGGTGCTGATCGGCGTCGATGAGGGCTCGTTCTGGTCGCAGATGCAAGGCGGCGTGGATGTCTGGAAGGAAGTGGGCAACGGCACCATCAAGAGCCTGGTGTTCGGCATCGCGGTGACCTTCATTGCGCTGTTCCAGGGTTACCAGGCGCAGCCGACGCCGGAAGACGTGTCCGGCGCCACCACGCGCACGGTGGTCATTTCGTCGTTGATGGTGTGGTGGCTCGATTTCATGATGACGGCGTTGATGTTTAGCAAGTAATTGCCGATAGGCGACAAAATTATCGGCCTGGGCAGTGTTCTGCGCAGGTGGCGGCAAGTAAAAATTATTTAGGATTGTTTATGCAACGTAAATCTTTGGATGTCTGGGTCGGCTTGTTCGTCTTGCTGGGTGTGGCGGCATTGATGTTTTTGGCGCTCAAGGCCGGCAATATGAGCTCGCTGTCTTTCAGCAAGACGTATACCATTACGGCCAAGTTCGACAATATTGGCGGCCTCAAGCCGCAGGCGCCCGTCAAGGGCGCTGGCGTGGTGGTGGGGCGCGTGGCGGAGATCCGCTTTGACGACAAGACGTATCAGGCGCTGGTGAAACTCGATATCGAAGATGGCTACAAATTTCCGAAAGACAGCTCGGCCAAGATTTTGACGGCCGGTTTGCTGGGTGAGCAATATATCGGCCTGGAAGCAGGCGGCGATTTGGCGAACCTGGCAGAGGGCGACAAGATCGCCCGTACTCAATCGGCCACAGTGCTGGAAGACCTGATCAATCAGTTCATCTACAGCAAGGCAGCGGAAGGAAAGGACAGCAAATGAGCGAGTCGACCAAGAAACCCCAAGGCAGCCTGGCGCGTATCGGCCTGGCCATGGCCATCGCCGCCAGCGTGAGCGCCTGCGCCACCGGCACCAATCCGCGCGACCCGCTGGAAGGGTATAACCGCGCGATGTTCAAGTTCAACGATACCGTTGACCAGGTGGCCCTGAAACCGGTCGCCACGGCCTACAAGACGGTGACGCCGTCGTTCGTGCAAACGGGCGTGGGCAACTTCTTCGGCAACCTGGCCGATGTGTGGAGTGCCGTGAACAACTTGCTGCAAGGCAAGGGTGAAGCGGGCTTGCAAGACGTCGTGCGCGTCAGCATGAACTCGACCTTCGGCATCCTCGGCCTGATCGACATCGCGTCGCAGGCCGGCATTCCCAAGCATAACGAAGACTTTGGCCAGACCCTGGGCTGGTACGGCGTCCAGTCGGGTCCGTACGTGATGCTGCCGCTGCTGGGCCCATCGACCGTGCGCGACACGGTGGCCTTGCCGCTCGATATCGCGGGCGACCCATGGCGCTACAAGGATCCCGTCAATGTACGCAATATCGGCACGGTGACGCGCGTGGTCGACAAGCGCGCCGCGCTGCTCGACGCGACCAACCTGATGGAAGCGGCCGCGCTGGACCGTTATGAATTCATCCGCGACGGCTTCCTGCAAGCGCGTGAAAGCAAGGTTTTCGACGGCGATACGGACCGCCGCGACCGCAAAGTGCCAAAAAACGACAGCAGCGATTACGAGCCGGAGTACGAGGCAAAACCGCAAGTTGCCAATGACGCGCCTGCGGCCACGGCCGCCGCCGAGGTGGCGCCAGCGGACCTCGTAACATCTGGTAGCAATACCGTTGCTTCCGAGGCCAGGCCCCAGGAGTAAACTCCCGTACAGAAACACCACGGCTGCGATCAACGCCAGCCGGTGCATAGCAACACCATGAAAGGTAGAACCATGAAATTGATGAAACAACTGCTGGCGATGGCGACCATCGCCTTTGCCACCGCCGCCCAGGCCGCTCCTGCTGTCGAAGCGCCGGACGTCTTGGTCAAGCGCATCAGCCAGGACGTGATCGACACGGCCAAGAACGACAAGGCCATCCAGGCTGGCGATATCAAGCGCGTCACCGAGTTGGTAGAAAGCAAAATCCTTCCTTACGTGGATTTCCAGCGCATGACGGCCCTGGCCGCCGGCCGCTTCTGGCGCGACGCCACGCCGGACCAGCAAAAGCAGCTGTCGGCGGAATTCCGCACGCTGCTGATCTACACGTATTCGGGCGCCCTGTCGCAGATCAAGAACGAAACCGTGGAATTCAAGCCGCTGCGCGCCGACCCGGCTGACACGGAAGTGGAAGTGCGTTCGCAGGTCAACGTGGCGCGCGGCGAACCCGTGCCCCTGAACTACCGCGTGGCGAAAACCCCGTCCGGCTGGAAGATCTATGACATCAACGTGCTGGGCGCGTGGCTGGTGGAAACGTACAAAAGCAGCTTCGCCAGCGAGATCAGCAAGGGCGGCATCGATGGCCTGATCAAGACCTTGCAGGCAAAAAACAAGGCCCTGGCCAGCCGTCCCGCTGCCAAAGCCAAATAATCGGCTATCATATAGCTCCAGACCCAGCTCCAGACCCAGCTCCAGACCAGCGCAGCCCGACGCCATGCCCGACTCTCTCGACACCTTGCAGTCCCTGACTTCCCTGACCGTGCACAATGCCACTTCGGCATTGGAGCAGGGTCTGGACGCCATCCGCTCGGGTCAGACGAAGTTCGACTTGCGCAATGTCAAGGCCGTCGATTCGGCCGCCGTGTCCGTCATGCTGACGTGGCAGCGCGCCGCGCAGGACGCGGGCGGCGTGCTGGAGCTGAAAAACCTGCCGAACAACCTGAAAAACCTCACCAAGCTGTATGGCGTCTGCTCGCTCGTTTCGAGCACCTTGACGGCCGACGACTGCGCCAGCGCCGGCGGCCACGCCGAGCGCAGCCCGTCCGACCTGCATCATCATTGATCCTGTCCCACTCCCCGCATCAGCAGTAGCTTTCAAGCCGGCAGGCCAGCAGCGCCGCCGGATTGATCTCCAAGTGTTCCACGAATTTTCCAACTATAATTGACTGTTGCGCCGTCCTCGCCTGAAGGTGGCGCCCTGCACCGGCCTGCCGGCCTGGATGTCTCCGGCAACTGGCGCATCACACCAGACGCATTACACTTGAAACAAGCACATGACCGCAATTCAAATAACGAATGTAGAAAAGAGCTATAAATCGCTCAAGGCGCTGGGCGGCGTGTCGCTGGCCATCGAAGAAGGCGAGTTTTTCGGCCTGCTCGGTCCCAACGGCGCCGGCAAGACCACCCTCATTTCCATCATCGCCGGCCTGATACGCCCCGACGCGGGCACCGTCAAGATCCATGGCCACGACGTGGTCAAGGACTTCCGCAATGCGCGCCGCAACCTGGGCGTGGTGCCGCAGGAACTCGTGTTCGACCCGTTTTTCACCGTGCGCGAAACTCTGCGCCTGCAGTCCGGCTACTTCGGCCTGCCGAACAACGACAAGTGGATCGACGAGGTCATGGAAAACCTCGACCTGACCAGCAAGGCCGACACCAACATGCGCGCCCTGTCCGGCGGCATGAAGCGCCGCGTGCTCGTGGCCCAGGCGCTGGTGCACAAGCCGCCCGTCATCGTGCTCGATGAACCGACGGCCGGCGTCGACGTGGAACTGCGCCAGACCCTGTGGAAGTTCATCTCGCGCCTGAACCGCGAAGGCGGCCACACGGTCGTGCTGACCACTCACTACCTGGAAGAGGCGCAAGCCATGTGCCAGCGCGTCGCCATGCTGAAAAGCGGGAAGGTGGTGGCGCTCGACACTATGTCGGCGCTGATCCGCCGCATCGCCGGCTCGCAGCTGCAGGTGCACCTGAAACACGGCAGCCTGCCGGCCGACCTGCAGCACCTGGTGCTGCACCCGGAAGAACAGCAGGCGCCGAACAAGTTCAGCCTGCGCGTCAACGAATACAGCGAAGTCGAGAAAATCCTCGCCCGCCTGCGCGAAGCGGGCGTCGAGATCGATGAAATGCAATTGCAACAAGCCGACCTGGAAGATATCTTCTTGCAGATCATGGATAAAGGTACCGTATGATTTCGACAGGATTTCGCACCCTCGTCTACAAAGAGACGCTGCGCTTCTGGAAAGTGGCGACGCAAACCGTGGCCGCACCCGTGCTCACGTCGATGCTGTACCTGCTGGTGTTCGGCCATGTGCTCGACGGCCGCGTGGAGCCGAGCCCCGGCGTCAGCTACACGGCCTTTTTGATTCCCGGCCTGGTGATGATGAGCGTGCTGCAAAACGCGTTTGCCAATTCCTCGTCCTCGCTGATCCAGTCCAAGATCACGGGCAACCTGGTGTTCGTGCTGCTCACGCCCCTGTCGCATTGGGAAATCTTCTCGGCGTATGTACTCGCTTCCGTCGCGCGCGGCCTGGCCGTGGGCTTTGGCGTGTTTGCCATCACTTGCTGGTTCGCCAACCTGTCGTTTGTCGCGCCGCTGTGGATCGTCATCTTCGCGTTTCTCGGCGCCGCCATGCTGGGCACCATGGGCCTGATCGCCGGCATCTGGGCCGAGAAATTCGACCAGCTGGCCGCCTTCCAGAACTTTTTGATCATGCCGGCCACCTTTTTGTCGGGCGTGTTCTATTCGATCCACTCGCTGCCGCCATTCTGGCAGACGGTATCGCACCTGAACCCCTTCTTCTACATGATCGACGGCTTCCGCTACGGCTTCTTCGGCGTGTCCGACGTCAGCCCGTGGCTCAGTCTTTCCATCGTCGCCGGCTTCCTCGTGATCCTGGCGCTGGCATCGATCCGCCTGCTGAAAAGCGGTTACAGATTGCGCCATTGATTACGGCACATCACATCACTACATTATTCAATATCAAGGACTTATCGTGACCACCACTCCAGAACTGATCCACGGCTACCTGTCGGCCGGCCTCGAATGCACGCACCTCGAAGTGGAGGGCGATGGCCAGCACTTCCAGGCCGTGATCGTCTCGCCCGCGTTTGCCGGCAAGCGCCTGATCCAGCGTCACCAGATCGTCTACGCGGCGCTGGGCGACCGCATGCGCGAAGAAATCCACGCGCTGTCGATGAAAACCCTGACACCTGAAGAATTCCAAGGATAAGCACATGGACAAGCTCCTCATCAACGGCGGCAACCGCCTGAACGGCGACATCGCCATCTCCGGCGCGAAAAACGCCGCCCTGCCCATCCTGTGCGCGGGTCTCTTGACCGCGGGCGACCTGGACCTGACCAACGTGCCGCATTTGCACGACGTGGCCACCATGCTCAAATTGCTGGGCCAGACGGGCCTGAAAGTGCAGCAGGACGGCGACCGCGTGGTTCTCAACGGCAGCGCCATCGACACCCTGGAAGCGCCGTATGAACTGGTGAAAACCATGCGCGCCTCGATCCTCGTGCTGGGCCCCATGCTGGCGCGCTTCGGCGAAGCCAAGGTCTCGCTGCCGGGCGGCTGCGCCATCGGTTCGCGTCCCGTCGACCAGCACATCAAGGGTTTAGAGGCGCTGGGCGCCGAGATCCGCATCGAGGCCGGTTACATCTACGCCAAGTGCGCCAAGCTGAAAGGCGCGCGCATCGTCACCGACATGATCACCGTCACCGGCACCGAAAATCTGCTGATGGCCGCGACCCTGGCCGAAGGCGAGACCATCCTGGAAAACGCCGCCTGCGAACCGGAAGTGACCGACCTGGCCCACCTGCTGGTGGCCATGGGCGCGAAGATCGACGGCATCGGCACCAGCCGCCTGGTGATCCAGGGCGTCGACGCGCTGCACGGCGCCTCGCACGCGGTGATCGCCGACCGTATCGAAACGGGTACCTTCCTGTGCGCCGTGGCGGCCACCGGCGGCGACATCACCCTGCGCAACGTGCGCACCGACATTCTCGACGCGGCGCTCGACAAGCTGCGCGCCATGGGCCTGACGATGACCTTCGGCGCCGACTGGATCCGCGCCGAGATGTCGGCCCGTCCGAACCCCGTCAGCTTCCGCACGACGGAATACCCGGGCTTCCCGACCGACATGCAGGCGCAGTTCATGGCCGTCAACACGATCGCCAACGGCGCCAGCCGCGTCACCGAGACGATTTTCGAGAACCGCTACATGCACGTGCAGGAAATGAACCGCCTGGGCGCCGACATCACCATCGAGGGCAACACGGCCATCATCGCCGGCGTCAAGCAGCTGCGCGGCGCGCCCGTGATGGCGACCGACCTGCGCGCCTCGGCGTCGCTGGTGATCGCGGCCCTGGCGGCCGACGGCGAAACCCTGGTCGACCGCATCTATCACCTCGACCGCGGCTACGACCGCATGGAAGTCAAATTGTCGGCCGTCGGCGCGAACATCGTACGTATTAAATAACAAGGAACGAGCATGAACGGATCGAACAACGGCGACAGCTCCCAGCTGATCCTGGCGCTCTCGAAGGGCCGCATTTTTGAAGACACCATGCCGCTGCTGGAAGCGGCCGGCATCAAGGTGCTGGAAAACCCGGAGACTTCGCGCAAGCTGATTTTGGCCACCAACGATCCGAACGTGCGCGTCATCATCGTGCGCGCCAGCGACGTGCCGACCTACGTGCAGTACGGCGCGGCCGATTTCGGCGTGGCGGGCAAGGATGTCTTGCTCGAACACGGCGGCGAAGGCCTGTACCAGCCGATCGACCTGAATATCGCTTCCTGCCGCATGTCGGTGGCGGTGCAGGCCGGTTTCGACTATGAAAAGGCCGTGCACCAGGGCGCGCGTTTGCGCGTGGCCACCAAGTTCGTGCACACGGCGCGCGAGCATTTCGCCGCCAAGGGCGTGCACGTCGACCTGATCAAGCTGTATGGCTCGATGGAGCTGGCGCCGTTGGTCGGCCTGTCCGACGCCATCGTCGACCTGGTCAGCACGGGCAGCACTTTGCGGGCGAACAACCTCGTCGAGGTCGAGCACATCATGGAAATTTCGTCGCGCCTGGTGGTCAACCAGGCGGCATTAAAGCTCAAGCGCGAGCGCTTGCAGCCGATTATCGAGGCGTTTGAACGCGCCTCGCAAGCCTAGACACATTCAGTAGCAGAAAGCCGATTATGCCGATACAGATACGCAAGCTCGATTCAAGCCAGGAAGGTTTCCAACAATCGCTCGACACCTTGCTGGCGTTCGAGGCGGGCACCGATGCAGCGATTGAAACGTCGGTCGCAAAAATCCTGGCCGACGTGAAAACGCGCGGCGACGCCGCCGTCCTGGAATACACCAACCGTTTCGACCGCATCCCGCATGGCGGCGCGGCGGAAATGGCGGCCTTCGATATTTCGCAAGCCGAACTGCAGGCGGCCCTGAACGGCCTGCCGTCGGCCCAGCGCGAGGCGCTGCAGATCGCCGCCCAGCGCATCCGCGCCTTCCACGAACGCCAGCGCGAGGAATTGCGCGGTTTTACTTACACCGAGCCCGATGGCACGGTGCTGGGGCAAAAAATCACGCCGCTGGACCGGGTCGGCATCTACGTCCCGGGCGGCAAGGCCGCGTATCCGTCGTCGGTGCTGATGAACGCCATTCCCGCGCACGTGGCGGGCGTGGGCGAAATCATCATGGTGGTGCCGACGCCCGATGGCGTGAAAAACCAGATGGTGCTGGCCGCCGCCGCGATCGCGGGCGTGACGCGCGTGATCACCATCGGCGGTGCGCAAGCCGTCGGCGCGCTGGCCTACGGCACGCAGACGATTGCCGCCGTCGACAAAATCGTCGGCCCCGGCAACGCCTATGTGGCGGCCGCCAAGCGCCGCGTGTTCGGCATCGTCGGCATCGACATGATCGCGGGGCCTTCCGAAATCCTCGTGCTGTGCGACGGCACGACGGACCCGGACTGGGTCGCGATGGACCTGTTTTCCCAGGCCGAGCACGACGAACTGGCGCAGGCGATCCTGCTGTGCCCCGACGCGGCCTACATCGCGAAAGTGGAAGAGAGCATCGCCAGGCTGCTGCCGACGATGCCGCGCCAGGCCACCATCAGCACTTCGCTGGCCGACCGCGGCGCGTTGATCAAGGTGCGCAGCATGCAAGAGGCGTGCGAGATCGCCAATGCCATCGCCGCCGAGCACCTGGAAATCTCGGCGGACAACCCGCAGCAGTGGGCCGAGCAGATCCGCCACGCCGGCGCCATGTTCCTGGGCCGCTTTTCGTCCGAATCGCTGGGCGACTATTGCTGCGGTCCCAATCACGTGCTGCCGACGTCGCGCACGGCGCGCTTTTCGTCGCCGCTGGGCGTGTACGACTTCCAGAAGCGTTCGTCCATCATTCACGTCAGCGAGGCGGGCGCGCAAACCCTGGGCCGCGTCGCCGCCACCCTGGCGTATGGCGAAGGCTTGCAGGCGCACGCGCGCAGCGCCGAACTGCGTCTGAAGCCGCAGCCATGACGAATATGGCGGAGCGGCCGGACTGGGTCAACCGGGTCTATTGCGAAGACGCGCTGGCGGGGCTGGCGCGCATTCCCGATGGCTCGGTGGACCTGATCCTGACGGATCCGCCGTACAACCTGGGCAAGGATTACGGCAATGCCTCGGACCAGCAGTCGGTGGCCGACTACCTGCGCTGGACGGAACAGTGGATCGATGCGGCGCTGCCCAAGCTCAAAGCCAACGGCAGCCTGTATATCTTTCTCACCTGGCGCTATTCGCCGGAAATCTTCGTCATGCTCAAACAGCGCATGGCGATGATGAATGAAATCATCTGGGACCGCCGCGTGCCATCCATGGGCGGCAGCGTGCGCAGCTTTTCATCGGTGCACGACACCATCGGCTTCTTCGTCAAGCGCAAGGATTACTACTTCGACCTTGACGCGGTGCGCATCGCCTACGACGCGGCCACCAAGAAGGCCCGTTCGCGCTCGATCTTCATCGGCGCGAAATGGCTGGAAGTGGGCTACAACCCGAAAGACTTGTGGAGCGTGTCGCGCCTGCACAAGGAACACCCGGAACGGGCCGACCACCCGACCCAAAAGCCGCTCGAAATCATCGAGCGCATGCTCAAGGCGTCGTGCCCGCCCGGCGGCGTGGTGCTCGACCTGTTCATGGGCAGCGGCACCACGGCCCTGGCGGCCAAGCGCTGCGGGCGCGATTTCGTCGGTTTTGAATTGAATCCCGACTACTGCGCCATCATCGAACAGCGATTGGCGGCCCTCGCGCAGGAGCTGGCCGAACCGGCCACATCGCCTGCGGCCAAGCCCGCCAAGGCGGCGAAAAAGCCGGCAGCGGTCAGAAAAACGGCTGCCGTGAAAAAGCCGCCCGCCGTGAAAAAAGCGCCGGCCCGCAAGGCGCGCAGCGCCAGCGTGCCGGAAGACGTCGTCATTTAGTCTCCATTTCATTTCATCAGGAGTGTTTGCAGCATGTCTTTCCTCGATCAGTTAATCAGCAACACCGTGCGCGCCGATGTGCGGGCCGTCAAGAGCTACCAGGTAGCCGATGCCAGCGGTTACATCAAGCTCGATGCGATGGAAAACCCGTATCCGCTGCCGCAGCATCTGCGCGAGGAACTGGGCGCGCGCCTGGCCGGCGTGGCGCTGAACCGCTATCCGCCGTCGTACGCCAGCCTGCAGGCGGCCATCTGCGCCAAACTGGGCGTGCCCGCCGGTTACGACGTCATGCTGGGCAACGGCTCCGATGAACTGATTTCCATCCTGGCCATGGCCTGCGCCCGCCAGGCGCCGGGCCAGCGCGCCGTGCTGCTGGCGCCCGTGCCGGCCTTCGTCATGTATGCGCGCTCGGCGCAGTTTGCCGGCATGGATTTCGTCGGCGTGCCGTTGAACCCGGACTTCAGCCTGGACATGCCGGCCATGCTGGCGGCCATCGAAGCGCACCGCCCGGCGCTGGTCTTCCTCGCGTATCCTAACAACCCGACGGGCAACCTGTTTGCCACTGCCGATATCGAAGGCCTCCTCGCCGCCCTGGGCGACACGGGCATCGCCGTCGTCGACGAAGCCTACGAGCCGTTCGCGCAGCGCAGCTTCATGGGCCGCCTGCCCGAATATGAAAACCTGGTGGTGATGCGCACCGTGTCGAAACTGGGCCTGGCCGGCATCCGCCTCGGCTACATGTCGGCCGCGCCGGCCTTGCTGGCGCAGTTCGAGAAAGTGCGTCCGCCGTACAATGTGAATGTGCTGACGCAGGCGGCGGCCGAATTCGCGCTCGAACACATCGACGTGCTCAACGCCCAGGCGGCCCTGCTCAACAGCGCGCGCGACGACCTGGCACGGCGCCTGGCGGAGCTGCCGGGCGTGACGGTATTTCCCTCGAAGGCAAATTTTCTTCTGATTCGTGTGGCGGATTCCGACGATGTTTGCGCAAAACTGCTTGCCCGCAGGGTTTTAATTAAAAATATGAGTAAAATGCATGCTGCGCTGGCCAATTGCCTGCGTATCAGCGTCAGCACCCCGGAAGAAAATTCCCTTTTTTACGATGCCTTCAAGGCATCCCTCGTTTAGCCTATCGCCAGAGCCTCCCATGAACCGCACCGCAGAAATCACGCGCAACACCAATGAGACGCAAGTTCGCGTCGCCCTCAACCTGGACGGCACGGGCCAGCAAAAGCTCAATACCGGCGTGCCCTTCCTCGACCACATGCTGGACCAGATCGCCCGCCATGGCTTGATCGACCTCGATATCGAAGCGACGGGCGACGTGCATATCGACAACCACCATACGGTGGAAGACGTGGGCATCACGCTGGGCATGGCCGTGGCCAAGGCCATCGGCGACAAGAAGGGCATCCGCCGCTATGGCCACGCCTACGTGCCGCTGGACGAGGCGCTGTCGCGCGTGGTGCTCGATTTCTCGGGCCGCCCTGGCATCGAATACCACATCCCGTTTACGCGCGCCATGATCGCCGGCTTCGACGTCGACCTGACCCTGGAATTTTTCCGCGGCTTCGTCAACCACGCGGGCGTGACCTTGCATATCGACAACTTGCGCGGCACGAATGCCCACCATCAGTGCGAAACCGTGTTCAAGGCCTTTGGCCGCGCGCTGCGCATGGCTGCCGAGCTCGACGAGCGCGCGGCCGGCATCATTCCATCGACCAAGGGCAGCCTGTGAGCGCCGCTCTCGCTATATTGTAGATTCCGGGATCAAACATGAATAAAATTGTGGTGGTGGATTACGGCATGGGCAATCTGCGCTCGGTGGCGCAAGCCTTGCGTGCCGTGGCGCCAGACGCCGACGTGCGCATTTCCGGTGTCGCTGCCGACATCGACAGCGCCGACCGCATCGTCTTGCCGGGCCAGGGCGCCATGCCCGACTGCATGCGCAGCCTGCGCGAATCGGGCGTATTGGAGGCGCTGCTGCGCGCCGCCGACAGCAAGCCCGTGCTGGGCGTGTGCATCGGCGAGCAAATGCTGTTCGACGGCAGCGAAGAGGGCGACGCGGCCGGCTTGGGCTTGCTGCCAGGCAAAGTCGTGCGCTTCCAGCTCGACGGCCAGGTGCAGGAAGACGGCTCGCGCTTCAAGGTGCCGCAAATGGGCTGGAACCAAGTGCGGCAAACGGCGTCCCATGTCATGTGGGATGGTATCGCTGACAATGCGTATTTTTACTTTGTGCACAGCTATTTTGCTCAACCTCAAGAGGCGGCGCACACGGTGGGCGAGACTGTCTATGGTGCGCCGTTCGCCTGCGCCGTCGCCCGTGATAATATTTTCGCGACACAGTTTCACCCTGAAAAAAGTGCTGCCGCTGGCTTGCAGCTGTACAAGAACTTCGTTCACTGGCAACCTTAACGTTGGCTCTCCGGCTTTTTTTCCGCCTCTCACTCACTTTTAAACCACACTGACCATGCTGCTTATTCCCGCCATCGACCTGAAAGACGGTCACTGCGTACGCCTGAAACAAGGCGATATGGAACTTGCCACCGTATTTTCCGAAGACCCGGCCGAGATGGCCCGCCATTGGCTGATGCAAGGCGCGCGCCGGCTGCACCTGGTCGACCTGAACGGTGCCTTTGCCGGCAAGCCGAAGAACGAAGGCGCCGTGAAAGCTATCCTGAAGGCCGTGCAAGATTTCGCCGTGGAAAACGACATCGAGGAAATCCCCGTGCAGCTGGGCGGCGGCATCCGTGACCTCGACACCATCGAGCGCTACCTCGACGCCGGCATCACCTACATCATCATCGGCACGGCGGCCGTGAAAAGCCCCGGCTTCCTGCACGACGCCTGCGGCGCCTTCCCGGGCCACATCATCGTCGGCCTCGATGCCAAGGATGGCAAAGTGGCAACCGATGGCTGGAGCAAGATGTCGGGCCACGAAGTGATTGACCTGGCGAAAAAATTCGAAGCCTACGGCGTCGAGTCGATCATCTACACGGACATCGGCCGCGACGGCATGATGGGCGGCATCAATATCGAAGCCACCGTCAAGCTGGCGCAAGCCGTCAAGATCCCCGTCATCGCCTCGGGCGGCCTGCACAACATCGGCGACGTGGAAGCGCTGTGCGCGGTTCAGGCCGAAGGCATCGAAGGCGTGATCTGCGGCCGTTCCATCTATGAAGGCACGATCGACCTGGCGCAAGCGCAGGAACGCGCCGACGAACTGACCGACGCCGCCGTTTAAGCCTGCCCGGCCGGGACGCGCCTGCGCGCGTTCTGGCCTGGCGACAATCTGGAACCCATCATGCTTGCAAAACGTATCATCCCCTGCCTCGACGTGACCAATGGCCGCGTCGTCAAAGGCGTCAACTTCACGGAATTGCGCGACGCGGGCGATCCCGTGGAAATCGCCCGCCGCTATGACGAGCAGGGCGCCGACGAAATCACTTTCCTCGACATTACCGCTTCGAGCGACAATCGCGGCCTGATCTTCGACATCATCGAAGCGGTGGCGTCGCAAGTGTTCATTCCGCTGACCGTGGGCGGCGGCGTGCGCGTGGTGGAAGACGTGCGCCGGCTGCTCAATGCGGGCGCCGACAAGGTCAGCATCAACACCTCGGCCGTGACGAACCCCCAGCTGGTGTTTGAGGCATCGCAAAAGCACGGTTCGCAATGCATCGTCGTCGCCATCGACGCCAAGCAGGTGTCGCCCGGCAAGTGGGAAGTGTTTACCCATGGCGGACGCACGGCCACGGGCCTGGACGCGTTCGAATGGGCGCGTAAAATGGAAAGCCTGGGCGCCGGTGAAATCTTGCTCACCAGCATGGACCGCGACGGCACCAAGGTGGGCTTCGACCTGGGCCTGACGCGCGGCGTGTCCGACGCCGTCAGCATCCCCGTGATCGCCTCGGGCGGCGTGGGCGGCTTGCAAGATCTGGTCGACGGCATCAAGGTGGGCCGCGCGGACGCCGTGCTGGCCGCCAGCATCTTCCACTATGGCCAGCACACGGTGCAGGAAGCCAAGCGCTTCATGGCGCAGCAGGGCATCCCCATGCGCCTGGCGTAAAGACAAGCAAGTCAATATCAGCGGGATAGAAGAACATGCAGAACGGAACCATCGTAGCAAGCAATGCCAAGTGGCTGAAAAAGGTCAAATGGGACGAGCACGGGCTGGTGCCCGTGATCGCGCAGGAAGCGGGCAGCAATGACGTGCTGATGTTCGCCTGGATGAACCGCGACGCGCTGGCGCGCACGGTGGAGCTGGGCGAAGCCGTGTACTGGAGCCGTTCGCGCAAGAAACTGTGGCACAAGGGCGAAGAATCGGGCCACACGCAAAAGGTGCTGGAAATCCGCCTCGATTGCGACGAAGACGTGGTCTTGCTGAAAATCGAGCAAGCCGGCGGCATCGCCTGCCATACGGGCCGCCATTCGTGCTTCTTCCAGAAGTTCGAAGGCGACGAGAAAACGGGCGAATGGCAGATCACCGACCCCGTCCTGAAAGACCCTGAGACGATTTACGCGGAAAGCAAGAGCAAATGAGTGAAACCCTGAAGCGCCTGGCCGCCGTGATCGAATCGCGCAAGCTGGCCAATGGCGGCGACCCCGCCACCTCGTATGTCGCGCGCCTGTTTGCCAAGGGCGATGATGCCATTTTGAAAAAAATCGGCGAGGAAGCGACGGAAACGGTGATGGCCGCCAAGGATGCGCGCCGCGACAACGACCCGTCGAAGGTCTTGTACGAATGCGCCGACCTGTGGTTTCACTCGCTGGTGATGCTGGCGCAGTTCGACCTGACGCCGCAGCAGGTGCTCGACGAGCTGGCGCGCCGCGAAGGCCTGTCCGGCCTCGAGGAAAAGGCGGCGCGCAAGGACGAGCTGCGCGACGCCGGCGAAACAGACAAACACTGACCTACTGGAGCGTGCGTGGATAACTGTATTTTCTGCAAGATTGCTGCAAAACAAATTCCTTCGACCATCGTGTATGAGGATGACGACTTGCTGGCCTTCAAGGACATCAACCCGGCCGCCCCCGTGCATCTGCTGTTGATCCCGAAGCGCCACGTGGCGACCCTGTCCGATTGCGATGACAGCCATATGGAAACGCTGGGCAAGCTGCTGCGCCTGGCGCCGAAACTCGCCGCCGAATTCGGCTGCGCCGTCACCTATGACGCCGATGGCACGCCTGCCGGCGGCTTCAAGACCATGATCAACAGCGGCCCGAACGGTGGGCAAGAGGTGTATCACCTGCACATGCATGTGTACGGCGGTCCCCGTCCCTGGCGCGGCCAGCACTGATTTCGCCGTGCGCCGGGTTCGCGTGTATACTACCGGCATTGGTTGACGCTATTCGGGCACCGTCCCGCAAGGAGAATGTGATGGGTTCATTGAGTATTTGGCACTGGGTGATCGTTCTGGTTATCGTGATGCTGGTCTTCGGCACCAAGAAACTGGGCAATATCGGCGGTGATATCGGCAAGGCCGTCAAAGGCTTCAAGGATGGCGTCAAGGGCGACGATGACGCGCCGGCAGCCAATACCCCTCCTGCTGCGCCATCGCAAGTGGCCGACAAAAGCACCATCGACGTCGAAACGAAAGAGAAAAGCAAGTCCTGATAGCGTGGCGGGGCGCTTGCCTCGTCCGGTAACAGCCTTGTCCGCTTATGATCGATCTCGGTCTCTCTAAAATCGCCATCATCGGCGTGGTTGCGTTGATAGTCATCGGCCCTGAAAAGTTGCCGAGAGTGGCGCGCATGGCCGGCACCCTGTATGGCCGCGCGCAACGCTACCTGAACCAGGTGAAATCCGAAGTCACGCGCGAAATCGAGCTGGAAGAGCTGAAAAACCTGCAGAAGGAAGTGCAGGAGGCGGCCCATTCCGTCCAGCAAAGCGTGGAGAAATCCATGCATGGCGTGGAAAACTCAATCTCCGGCAACCTGGCCGAGGTGGAAAACGCGTGGCGCGGCGATTCCAGTTCGTATGAGGGGCAGCACGACGCCCATGAGGCCATGCTGCGCGCCACCAACGATGACCTGGCCCGCAAGGCGCGCGAATTTCGCCGCAAGAAGCTGGTGCGCAATTCCGCCGTTCCCGGCTGGTACAAGCAGCGCCATGGCGGCAAGCAGCACGTGCAGTCGGCGGCCGCCCGCGTGGCGCGTTTCCGTCCGCGTGCCAGTTCCTCCTCCTTTTACTCATGAGTAGCAAATCTCCGGTGGAAGAAACCTTTATCTCGCATCTGGTCGAGCTGCGCAACCGCCTGGTCAAGGCGTCGATCGGCATCGCCGTCGTCTGCGCCGTGCTGTTTTACTGGCCCGGCCCTTCGCATATCTACGATTTCATTGCCGCGCCGATGATCGCCTCGCTGCCGGCCGGCTCGAAAATGATCGCCACCGGCGTCATCTCGCCCTTCCTCGTGCCGATGAAAGTGACGCTGGTGATCGCCTTTATCGTCGCCTTGCCCTGGGTGCTGTACCAGATGTGGGCGTTTATCGCCCCCGGCCTGTACACGCATGAAAAGCGTTTGATCGCGCCGCTGGTCATCTCCTCGTCGCTGCTGTTCATGGCCGGCGTGGCCTTCTGCTATTTCTTTGTGTTTGGCCGCGTGTTTCACTTCATCAGCGACTTTTCGCCGTCGTCGATCGCGGTGACGCCGGATATCGAAAACTACCTCGATTTCGTCATGTCGATGTGCCTGGCCTTTGGCGCCACGTTCGAAGTGCCCGTGGTGGTGGTGATCCTCGTGCGCATGGGGCTGGTTTCCATCGCGAAACTCAAGGAAGTGCGCCCCTACATCATCGTCGGCGCCTTCGTCATTGCCGCCATCGTCACGCCGCCGGACGTGGTCAGCCAGTTCTCGCTGGCCATCCCGATGTGCCTGTTGTTCGAGCTGGGCCTGCTGGTGGCGCCCATCTTCGTCAAGGCTACCCAGGCGCCGGAAGAGGCGTCCTAGACGGCAGCCACAGGCGCAGACAAAAGCCGCTGACCTCCCCCGGGAGCAGCGGCTTTTTTGTTGCCAGGAAAGTGAGTGTACGCTTACTGCAGCATCAGTTTGCTGAGGATGCCCAGGTTGAGCAGGATCAAGGTGCTCATCATCCAGTAGACGTGTTTCATGTCCGCGTCATGGCGCAAGTCCAGGCGTTCCAGGCGGGCGTCGAATTTTTGCTCCAGGGAGTCTATTTTGGTGTCGAGCCTGAGCTCCAGCGCGTCGATCTTCACCTCCAGGGCGCCTACCTTGGTATCGACGTTCTGCTACACCAGCTTGATTTCCCCCAGCAGATTGCGCTCCAGCGCCGCCAGTTCGCCATGCACGACGACGGCCGAGCCCAGTACCTCGCCCAGGGCCGTGGCATGGGCTTCCGCCTGCTGCGTGGGCACCCCTGCCGAGGCGAGGCGTTTGGCGTAATCGAGGGTGTCGAACTGGATGGGCATATGCATGGACGCTCCTGAACTCACCCTAGCAGAAAAATCGGCAATTGCCAGTGAGGAGTGCGGTGGCGCCTGCCTTCCCGTCAGCTTAATGGACAGGGTAGCCGGTGGCTTGCGGCGGCGCAAACGCATGCAAAAAGGGCGCCGCGGCGCCCTTTGCAAGCTGACGGCGAGCGCCGCTTAATTCATCAATTCCTTGATGACTTTCACGGGCGCGCTGCCGTAGCTGAGGAATTGCTCGTGGAAATCCTTCAGCACGAACTTGTTGCCCAGCGCTTGCTTGCGCTGTTCGCGCAAGTCCATGATTTCGCTGTAGCCGCTGAAATAGCTGGTCAGTTGCACCGAGCTCAACTGCACGCGGCGCCATTTTTCCGTCGCTTCACGCTTGGTCTGGAACGCCTGGCGCGTCAGCAGGTCGAGCGCTTGCGCTTCCGTCATGCCCAGCACGTGCACGCTGTAGTCGAGGATGGTGTTGGTGACGCTGCGCAAGTTCCACTTCGAATACATCAGCCACATTTCCGGCGCGTTGTTGCCATAGCCCGATTCGAGCATCATGCGCTCGCCATACACGGCCCAGCCTTCGATCATGGCGCCATTGCCGAAGATCGATTTGACCAGCGACGGCGACTTGTTCGCGTACACGAGCTGCGTGTAGTGGCCGGGGATGGCTTCGTGGATGTTCAGGATCTGCAAGATCCAGTGGTTGTACTCGCGCAAGCTGCTTTCCGCCTGTTCCGGCGTTTCGCCGTCGAGAGGCGTCACGTTGTAATAGGTGCGGTCCTGCGGGCGGTAGGGGCCGGGCGCCTCGATGCTGGCGCCGGCCACGCCGCGCTGGTAGGCGGGTGTTTCACGCACGACCAGAGGCTTTTTCGGGTCCATCGTCAGCAGGTTGTGGCTGGTCACCCACTCCTGCAATTCCGGGATCTGGCGGCGGATTTCCGGCACGAAGTCGGCGGGAGCCACGTGCTTGCTGGACAGCTTGTCGATCACCATGCCGATCTTCGCCGTGCGGTCCGCCGGCTTGGCCGTGCTGCCCATGGTTTTCACCCACAGCTCGTCGGACAGGCTATCCATGTGCTCGAGCAGCTTTTCGCGCGCGGCCAGGGCTTTCTGGTACATCTGCTCGGCGCTCACGCTGGCCTGGATATCGTAGGCGAATTTCTGTTCATATAAATCTTTGCCGATGCGGAAGGAGCGCGCATTGCCGTTCTGCGCCAGCGCGGCATCCTGTTCCGTCAGCCAGGCCGCATAGCCTTGCACGGCCGTGCGGGCCGCGGCGATGCGCGCGTTGTACAGCTGCTTTTCCGCCGGCGTCAGGATGGAACCCTGTGCCGTCTTGTTCAGGTCGTCAAGCACGCTGAGCACGCCGGCGCTCTGGGCGATGGCCAGCTGCGTGTGCTCGCGCGTGGGGTTGACGATGCTGGCGCGGGCGGCCGCGTAGTATTGCGGCACGCTGGCGATACGCTTGAGCAAGGTGCGCAGGCGCTGCGGCTGGGCCGCGTATTCCGTGTTCAGGATGAAATCGATGGAGCCAGCCACGTTGTACTGGGCGGGATTCCATTCGAATTCGCGGAAGGTGGTCAGATACCAGCGGTCCGACTGCAATTTATTCGTCAGCAAGGCCAGGTCGGTGCGTTGCTTGTCCGACATCTTGCCGGCATTCAGCTTGCCGAACTTGCCCAGCCATTCTTCGATGAAGGCCAGCTGCTTCTGGCGGCTGGCCGCGTCGGGAATGCTCAGGTTGGCGGCGCCATCGTACTTGCCAACCGAAATCGCGCTTTCCGGGTCCAGGCGCCACAGGGCCGTGAGGAATTGGCCGCTGAGGTTATTCATGGAGCGGTCGCTGCTGTTCTCGCTGGCGACGGCCGCGACCGTCGCTGCCGTGGCCGCCGTGACGACGGCTGCCTTCTTGGCGACGGTTCTCTTCTTGCTGCTGCTGGTGCCGGCCTTGCCTTGCTTCTGCGGTTTCTTGGCGGCGCTGGCTGGTGTCAGGGTAAAAGCCATCATCAATGCGGCGAGCGCAACTTTATTTTTGATCAGCATAGTTTATCTCTTGAATATTTTGCTGTCTGTCAGTATCAGAAAATAATAAACTGATAATATAAGTAACAAACAACTATTGAAAGGTTGGCCTTGCTTGCCTGGGCGGCCCAAAGATTAGCATTAATTGCCGCCGCTGCGCAGTTTTTTGCGCCGGGAGCGCGCGGCGCTAGACGACGATGGCGCTGCCGCGCAGCAGGTCCTGGTGGCGCGCATTGATGGCCGCCACGGCATCCTTGCCGCGCGCCATGCCGGTGGCGTGGATTTCCGTTTCCTGCGTGTAGCGCTGGCTGACGCGCACCGTGTAGGACTGGAACAGCCAGCTCCAGAAGTTGGTTTCATAGACGGCTTCATCCATGTCGCGCCACTTGACGCCCGTCAGTTTCTTTTTCCACGGCAAGATGCCGGACGCCAGCCACACGCCCGCCTCGTCGTAGTACAGCTGATAGCTGCGGATGGTCAGCAGGCGGTAGGCGACGATCAGCGCCGAGCCGATCAGCACCACGAAGGCGGCGCGCGCGTTGTACTTGAAGGCCAGCGGCAGGGCGGCAAAGAACAGCAGCACGGCGATGATGAAGGTGCTGACATAAGCGGTCCAGGATTTGCCGCACAAAAAGGTGGCGCGCTGGCCGGCGCTGGTGGCGATATAGTCGGTCATGGCGTGGCATCAAAACAGGGAAAAACGATCATCGCATGGAACGCGGCTTCCCCGTGCATTTTTTCAAGCTCATCGCTTCAGCCCTTCCTGCAGCATGCCCAGCATGTCACTGGCCGACATGCGCGCGGCCGCATCGCTGCCTTCCAGCAGACTGTCGGCCAGGTCGCGCTTGTGCTGGTGCAATTCGACGATGCCTTCCTCGATCGTGTGTTTCGCCACCAGCCGGTAAATGGTAACGGGGCGCAATTGCCCCATGCGGTGGGCGCGGTCCGAGGCCTGGTCTTCCACGGCCGGGTTCCACCACGGGTCCATGTGGATCACGTAATCGGCCGCCGTCAAGTTGATGCCCATGCCGCCCGCCTTCAGGCTGATCAGGAAGACGTCGCCATCGCCCGCCTGGAAGGCGTCGACCCGGCGCTTGCGCTCCTGCATGGGCGTGCTGCCGTCGAGATACTGATAGCTGACGCCATGCTGCTCCAGGTGCTTGCGGATGAGTGTCAAATGGTCGACGAACTGGCTGAAGACGAGCACCTTGTGGCGGTTTTCCAGCAAGCCCGACAGCAGTTCGGCGAAGGCGGCCAGCTTGCTGCTGGCCAGGCCCAGTTCCGGCGCCACCAGTTGCGGATTGCAGCAGGCGCGGCGCAGTTTCATGATCTCGGCCAGGATCTGGATGGCCTTTTTCGAGGCCGGTCCTTCCACCATGGCCAGCTTTTCCAGCGCTTCGCGGCGCAAGGATTCGTACAGCGCCGTTTCCTGCGGGGACAATTCCACTTCCAGTACGATTTCCGTGCGTGACGGCAATTCCGACAGCACTTGCGTCTTCGTGCGGCGCAGGATGAACGGCGCGATCAGGCGGCGCAGCCGCAGGCGCGCGCCTGCCGCCGCCCGCTTGTCCTGATCCTTTTCGATCGGTCCCGCAAAACGCAAATTGAACTGGTCCAGGGTGCCCAGCAAGCCCGGGTTAATAAAACGGAACAGATTCCACAGTTCGCCCAGGTGGTTTTCCAGCGGCGTGCCGCTGGCCACCATGCGGAAATCGCCTTGCAAGGCCATCACGGCTTGCGAACGCTTGGTGGCGCCATTCTTGATCGCCTGCGCTTCGTCGAGCACGATCGTATGCCAGCGCACGCCGGCAAACATGGCGGCTTCCTGCTGCAGCAAGCCATAGCTGGCCACCACCACATCGAACGGCTGCAAGGTGAAGAGCATGTCGGCCCGGTCGCCGCTGCCGAACAGTTTGACGTTCAAGGTGGGGGCGAAGCGCTGCGCTTCGCTGATCCAGTTCATGCAGACGGACGTGGGGGCGACGACGAGGGTGGGGCCGTTCGGCGCGCGCGCCAGGATCAGCGCCAGCGCCTGCAAGGTCTTGCCGAGTCCCATGTCGTCGGCCAGGCAGGCGCCCACGCCCCAGTGCGCCAGGCGCGCCAGCCATTGGTAGCCGGCCAGCTGGTAGTCGCGCAAGTCCGCCTGCAGGGTGCTGGGCAGCTGCGGTTGGTAATCGTCGAGCGCGCGCAGGCGCAGCAGGTGTTCGCGCCACAACTTGTCGGCCTTGACGCCGCCCGCATCGTTGGCCAGCTCTTCCAGCGCAAACGCGGCCAGCGGGTGGATGTGCAAGCCATCGGCATGCGCTTCGCCATACGCGGCCAGTTCCGACAGGCGGCGGTGCAATTCATCGCTGAGGGCGAGGAACTGGTTGTCGCCCAAGGCCACGAAGCGGCTTTTATTGTTCTGCATCAAATCGAGCAGCGCGCGCAAATCCATCACCTTGTCTTCATCGATCTGCACTTCGCCGCTGGCGGCAAACCAGTCCTTTTCGCTCTTGATATTCAAGCGCATCTGGCCGCTGTCGATGCGTTTCGACACGCGCATGGTTTCGCCTTCGGGCCACGCCAGCACCATGCCGGCGGGATCGAGCGATTGCAGCTCGACCAGCAATTGCAGGCCCAGCGCTGGCTGGCCCAGCAGCCACTCGCCATGCTCTTCTTCCGCCTCTTCCAGCACCAGACATTTTCCGATCAGCTGGCGCTGCGCTTCGCGTTCCGCATTCAGGTCGCGCCGCGCTTGCACGGCCCGGCCCGCCACATCGGCAAACACGCTTTCGGCGCCGCTGCCCGGTGCGTAATAGGCGCCGTTGTCGAGCAGCGGGCGCACGAGAATTTGCATCTTCAACCCCTGCTGGTAGGGCAGCAAATGCACGTGCAGGCGGTGGTCGGCCGTGATGACTTCCGCGTCGCCGGCGCCGCCGCCGATGTCGGACTGCACGGTGACCATGGACGAGATGGCGCCGATGGCCTGCATCACCTGTTTTTCCGCATGCAGGGGCACGGACAAGCCCAGACCCACGATGGCGCCGATGCGCCGGTGCTCGTCGAGGATGTGCACCACGCGCAGGCGTGTCGGCGTCTCGCGCTGCACCACGACGTTGCCGCCGCTGTCGGGCAGCGGCGGCTGCATGCCCAGCCACAGCTGTCCCTCGTGCGACTTGATCAGGAGTTCGGGCGCGCCGGCGATCAGTTCCACGCGCGTGTCGGGGTGATCGAGCCAGAAGACAAGCGGGTGGCCCACCAGCAGCACGGCAGCCTTGTCCAGCTCGATTTCATAGCGCGGTGCCGACGAATAATATTGTTTGAACGGCGCGATGCTGCCGGCCGCGCGCGCGTCTTGCGGCGTGAGGAAATCGATGTCGCCCGCCTCTTCGGCCAGGCGCTTGAGGCCCATGGCGCGGCCCTTGCTCCAGCCGCCCCGCGCGTCGCGTTTCTGCTCGCGCACTTCCACGGCCGTGAGGCCGAAGCGCGGGTCGAACGCCACCAGCCACACGAGGCGCGAGACGCCGCCCAGCGCTTCGGCGGGCGCGTTCTGCTGCAGGTTGATCAGCGCGCTCAGCTGGCGCTGCCACGCTTCCTGGCGCTCGAACCACGGCGCCATGTCCGTCAGACCGTGTTGCGCCCGTTTGGCCGTGGCATAGCGCTCCTGCTGCGGCTCGCCCAGCAAGCCCAGTAAGCCGGCCGCCTGCGCGCCAATCAGGTCGTAGCCGGCCGCGTCCGCTTGCTGCACCAACAGGCGCAGTTGATCCTTGCGCTCGCTCAATTGCGGTAGCGCAAGCCAGTAGTACAGCAAGGCCTGGAACAGCTGCGCCTGCAGTCCCGTTTCCCAGCTGCGCGTGGGGATCGCATCGGCTTGCAGCACGCCGGCGCGCACCAGGCGCAAGGTATTGAGTTGCTGGTAGACGATGCTGTCGTGGTTCGGTTGCGCATGCAGCGCGATATCGAGGTAGGTCTCCGCGCTTTTCAGCAGCTTGGCGTCGTTGCCGCGCAGCAAGGCCAGCACGTACAGGTGGCCGCCGATGCCCGTAAAGCACAGCTTGCGCTTGCCTGTTTCCTTGCGCAACCCTTTCAGGGCCGTTTCAAAGCCCGCCACGGCGTGCGCATGTTCGCCGCGCAACAGGGCGATGCTGCTGTCGACAAACAGCGCCTGCGGCCCCTGCTGGCCCGCCAGGTAGCGCGCGGCCGCGTCGAGTTCGCCGCACAGCAGGGCGTCCTCGGCCAAGGCCAGCGGCAGGGCGGTGCCGATGTGGTCGCCCGCGGCCGCCTGGCGCGCGTGGTGCGCGCGCGCGTAGGTACGGATGGCGTGCGCCGTGGCCGGTTCGCGCGGGGCGTTGCCCAGCAGCACGGCGAGGATGTCGTCCTGCAATTGCGGCATGACGAAAGACAACATTTCCGGCTCGAACGGCCGGCCGAAGATCTCGATCAGCGGATGCAGCTGCTGCGCTTCATAGCACGCCATGCAGGCAGCCAGGATGGCGGCCACGTGGCGCACCTCGTCATTGCGCAAGAGGGCGATGCGCAGGCGCGCCACGCCCTGGCGGTAACTGCGCAATTCCACATAGCCATCCCAGTTGCGGCGCACGGGGTTGATCAGCTCGATGGCCTGGCACAGGTCGCGGAACACCAGGTGCTCGATGGCGGCGCGCATGGCGGGCCAGCGCAGCCTGGCTTCGCAGGCAAAACCGCGCCCCACCACCTCGCTGGCCAGCGCCAGACGCGTCAGCCGTTGCAGCATGTTGGTTACCACCAGCAGGGAAAACGGCGTGCCGTCCGGCTCGACGACATTGGCGCGCTGCAAGTGTTCATACACGGCATGCTTGCCCACGGGTTCGCCCGCGATGGCCAGCAAGGCCAGGATCATCTGTTCGTGCTGCTCCAGTGCGGCGAACTCGTCCAGCAGATGTTGCTCTACATGCTGTTCGCTCATGCGGGCAAGTTGGCGATGTGCACGGGCGGCTCGCCGGCCGTCACGGGCAGGCCGAATACGCGCTGATAGAAATACAGTTCCGCGTCGAGGGTGCGCACGATGTTTTCCGCCTTGCGGAAGCCGTGGCCCTCGCCTTCGAGCGGCACGTAGGCGACGGGCACGCCGCGCGCCTGCAGGGCGTCGACCATCAGCTGCGATTGCTGCGGCGGCACCACCTTGTCATCGAGGCCCTGGAAGAAGATCATCGGACGCGACAATTTATCCGTGTGGTGGATGGGCGAGCGCTCGCGGTACAGCGCCTCGGCTTGCGGCTGGGGGGCGATCAGGTAATCGGTGTAGCGCGATTCGAATTTGTGCGAATCGTCGTCCAGGCCCTTCAGGTCGGATACGCCATAGTAGCTGGCGCCGGCCTTGAAGACGTCGTGGAAGGTCAAGGCGCACAGGGTCGTCAGGCCGCCCGCGCTGCCGCCGCGGATGATCAGGCGTTCCGGGTCGGCCAGGCCGTTGGCGGCCAGGTAGCGGGCGCCGGCGATGCAGTCTTCCACGTCGACGATGCCCCACTGACCGCGCAGCGCGTCGCGGTATTCGCGGCCGAAACCGCTGCTGCCGCCGTAGTTGACGTCGAGCACGCCGATGCCGCGGCTGGTCCAGTATTGCGTCGCCAGCTTTAAGGTATTGCTGGCCATGCTGGTGGGGCCGCCATGACTGATGACGATGACAGGCGGCAAGGTGCCTGCCGGCGCCTGCACGTCGCCATTCGTGGGCGCATAGAAGAACGCGTACGCCGTGCGGCCATTGCTGCTAGGGAAACTCAAGCTGCGCGGCACGGACAGGTAAGCCAGCGCGGGCAAGGCCGTGATCGACTGCGCCAGCACTTCCAGTTCATGGTTCGACAGGTCAATGCGCGCCAGTTCCAGCGCGATGGTGGGACTGCCGCCGAGCAGCGCGACGAAGCCGGGCCCCACGCGCAGTTCGCGGATTTCCTGGTACGGGTGCGGTATCGGTTCCAGCTTGGCCGCCGTCACGTTCAATTGCGCCAGGTAGCTGATGCCGGACTGGATATACGTGCAGACGATCTCGTCGTCAGAAAGAAAACCGTACATGCTGCCGCCGAAGGTCCAGTGCGGCGTGGCAAATTCCGCTTCCATCGGGCACAGCGCCTCGATGTCGGCGCCGTGCAGACGGTACAAATTCCACCAGCCGCTGCTGTCGGAAACGAAGTGCAGCAAGCCGTTCGGCGACCATTCCGGCTGGCAAATCGACTCGCGCGCGCCGCCGGCGATCAGGCGGGGAGAGCCCAGCGTGCCGTCCGCCTGCACGTCGGCCAGCCACAGCTCCGTGCCTTGCCACGGCAGGCGCGGGTGGTCCCAGCTGATCCAGGCGAGCTGGCTGCCGTCCGGCGACAAACGCGGCGCCGCATAAAAATCGTGGCCGCGCGCCAGCACCGTTTCGTGCCCGTCGAAGCCGACGGCGGCCAGGCAGTTTTCCGGCTGCGCATGTCCCTCTGCCGGATGCTGTTCGCGCACGGCGATCAGGCGGGCACGGGCCGCATCGACGACGAAGTCCGCGTGGCGCGTATTGCCGCCCGTGGTGAACGCTTCGGGCGCGGCGTCGCCGGCCACGCGGTACAGGCAATTGTCGGCGAAATGCGAGAAATACACGGTATTGCCGGCCACCGCATACGCGCCGCCGCCGTATTCATGCACGCGGGTGCGCACATTGAACGGCGCTGGCGTGAGTTCATCGACACGCGCGCCGCGCTGGCGCAGCAGGGTGTTGCGGCCCGCCTCGCTGGCGCGCCCGGCCAGCCAGAACACGTCGGCGCCATCCGCTCCCCCGAGGGCCAGCTGCGTCAGCGGCGAGGCGCCGGCGGCGACGATGGCCGCGCTGATCGGCGATGGCCAAATGCCATAAGGGGTGCTGGATGCGGTCGAGGTCATGCGGGCTCCGTGTCGTGGTGGGTAGAGGGGCCTCCAGGCGGCGTCAGGCAGCGCGGCGGCGTTCATCATCATAATGGAAGGGCAGGCACAACGAAAGTCATCGCTGTGCGTGGCAAATGCTGCAAAGCGGCACCGGAATCAATGAAATGGCGGCGATTGGATGCGATAATACCGCTTCTCCAAGCTCGATTGCCTGCCATGCCACAATTTGCTCCGCTCCAGAATGACACTTTCCTGCGCGCCCTGCTGCGCCAGCCGACCGAGCACACTCCTGTCTGGCTGATGCGCCAGGCGGGCCGCTACCTGCCCGAATACCGCGCCACGCGCGAGCGGGCCGGCTCCTTCCTGGGCCTGGCGAAGAATCCCGATTACGCAACGGAAGTGACCTTGCAGCCCCTGGAGCGTTTCCCGCTCGACGCGGCCATTTTGTTTTCGGACATCCTGACGGTGCCGGACGCCATGGGCCTGGGCCTGTATTTCGCCGATGGCGAAGGCCCGAAGTTCGAGCGCCCGCTGCGCACGGAGCAGGACGTGAAGGCCTTGCAAGTGCCGGACCTGGCGTCGCTCGACTATGTCTTCAAGGCCGTCACGCAAATCCGCACGGAACTCAATGGCCGCGTGCCGCTGATCGGTTTTTCCGGCAGCCCGTGGACCCTGGCGTGCTACATGGTGGAAGGCGGCGGCTCGAAAGAGTTCCATACCATCAAGAAGATGCTGTACAACCGCCCTGACCTGATGCACCACATCCTGGCGATCAACGCCACGTCCGTGGCGCAGTACCTGAATGCGCAGATCGACGCCGGCGCGCAAGCCGTGATGATCTTCGATTCCTGGGGCGGTGCGCTGGCTGACGGCGCCTACCAGGAATTCTCGCTGGCCTACATGCAGCAAGTGGTGGCGCAGCTGAAACGCGACAAGGATGGCGTCAAGATTCCCGCCATCGTGTTTACCAAGGGCGGCGGCCAGTGGATCGAGCAGATCGCCGACATCGGCGCCGATGCCGTGGGCCTGGACTGGACCGTCAACCTGACGCGCGCGCGCCAGCTGGTCGGTCATAAAGTGGGCTTGCAGGGCAACCTCGACCCTGCCATCCTGTTCGCCAGCCCCGAGCAGATCCGCGCCGAAGTGGCGAAAGTGCTCAACGCCTTCGGCGCGCCATCGGGTGGTACGGGCCACGTGTTCAACCTGGGTCATGGCATTTCCCAGTTCACGCCGCCGGAATCCGTGGCAGCGATGGTGGACGCCGTGCACAGCATGAGCCGCGCCATGCGCAGCGGCCAGTAAGTCGTCATTTTCCCCTGGCGCAGGGGCAGAAAAGGCAGGCTTTCCAACGGAAGCCTGCCTTTTTCTTTGCTGCGCCTTAGCAAGACATACCGACTTATGCACAATTTTTTTTGCTGCGGAAATAAGAGGCAGTGTCAAAGCCATGCCCGGGGGTGATTTGCAAGTGATTGATTATTAAGGAATAAAAAATTCATTGACTAGCGGACTTTGTTGCTATTGATAAGGTTATTCTTTCGTCCGCTTGCCTTATTCCTTCATTGTCCACAAAGTTATCAACAGATTCTGTGGATAAAATTGAAAAGTATTTTGTTAACCGATACTTAGCGCCGATGTTCAGGTTTCACCTGAAGTGCATGTTGCAGTGCATGATAATTGAACAATGTTTCGCCGTCCGTCAGGTAAAAACGAACGCTTGCCCGGCAATTGTCAATTTTGCTGCATGCCGTCCGCGTTTTTGCCGATCGGACGCCTCAAAATGGTGCCGATTTCTGTATAAATACATTACAAATGGCTCAGTTATGCACAGCGGCGGAAATGCCCTGTGGATTTGTGACCGCCCGGGCATCAATTTTTAAGCCATTGATTTTAAATGATTAATTTTTCTTGCGTGCCGCTCTTGACGGCAGTCGAAATTTTATGTCCACATTTTTCTGAAAGTTAATTTTGCTTTGTCCACAAAGTTATCCACAGAATTTTCTTCAGGCACGAGAGCACGCCGTCCCGTCCGTCGTTAGGCGTTTGACGGATGAAACAAGTATCATGGCCCGCTGGCTTGATGCCGGACATCCCGCCGCGCCATCGCCCCTGCGGCGCGCTTTTTTATTGAGATAGGCCCTACCCCCATGTCGCAGTGCATTTTGACGTCGTGCATCCTGAAAATCGCGCTCGACACGCCCTTGAACGCCTTGTTCGACTACCGCTGGACAGCGGCGGCGGATACGGGCGCTGCCGTGCCGCTGCCGCAGGTGGGGCAGCTGGCGCTGGTGCCATTCGGCCGGCGCGAAGTGATGGGGCTGATCGTCGGCGTGTCCGACAGCACCGATGTGCCCGCCGCGAAATTGAAGGACGTGCTGGCCGTGCGCAGCCAGCTGGCGCCGCTGTCGGAACAGTGGCTGGCGCTGGCCGCCTTCGCCGCCGATTACTACCAGCGCCCGCTCGGTGAAGTGGCCTTGCCGGGTTTACCGAAGAATTTGCGCGTGCTCACCACCGTGGCGCTCGACCGCGCCATCAAGAAGCTGGGCAAGCTGGCCGATGCGCATGACGGCACGCCGCTGAACATGCCGGCGCTCAATGCCGCCCAGCAAGAGGCGGCGGACGCCATCGGCGGCGCGCAGGGTTTCAAGCCGACCCTGCTGTACGGCGTGACGGGCAGCGGCAAGACGGAAGTGTATCTGCAGGCGTGCGCCCAGGTGCTGGCGCGCGAGGACGATGCACAAATCCTGATTTTAGTGCCGGAAATCAACCTGACGCCCCAGCTGGAAGGCAATATCCGCGCGCGCTTTCCCGGCGTCATGCTGGCCACTTTGCATAGCAGCCTGTCCGAAGGCGAGCGCATGCTGCACTGGCTGGCCGCGCACCAGGGCCAGGCGCGCATCGTGCTCGGCACGCGCTTGGCCATCCTGGCGTCCTTGCCGAAACTCAAACTGATCGTCATCGACGAAGAGCACGATCCTTCCTACAAGCAGCAGGAAGGCTTGCGTTATTCCGCGCGCGACCTGGCCGTGTGGCGCGCCTGGCAATTGCAGATTCCCATCGTGCTCGGTTCGGCCACGCCGTCGCTGGAAAGCTGGCACCACGCGCAGACGGGGCGCTACCGCAAGCTGGAATTGCGCGAGCGGGCCGTCAAAAATGCGGTCTTGCCGCGCGTCAAGATCCTCGACATGGAGCGCGACAAGCCGAAAGACGGCCTGACCTCGCATCTGGTCGCCGCATTAAAACTGCGCATGGAGCGCGGGGAGCAGTCGCTGCTGTTCCTGAACCGGCGCGGCTATTCGCCCGTGATCTGCTGCGAATCGTGCGGCTGGATCAGCAATTGCACGCGCTGCACTTCGTTCATGGTGCTGCACAAGCCCGAACACCGCTTGCGCTGCCACCATTGCAGCCTGGAATTGCGTATTCCCCGCCATTGCCCCACTTGCGGCAACGTCGACCTGCAGCCGCTGGGACGGGGCACGCAGCGTGTGGAAGAGGGCTTGCAGCAATTGTTTCCCGAGGCGCGCATTTTGCGCATCGACGCCGATTCCACGCGCAAGAAGGGCAGCGCGCAGGAAGCGTTCGACACCGTGCACCGGGGCGAAGTCGATATCCTGATCGGCACGCAGATGGTGGCCAAGGGCCACGATTTCAAAAAGCTGACCCTGGTCGGCATCCTGAACCCGGACACGGCCCTGTTTTCCCAGGATTACCGGGCCAGCGAACGCCTGTTCGCCCAGCTGATGCAGGTGGCGGGCCGCGCCGGACGGGCCGCGCAGACGGAAGGCGGCAGCGTCAGTGAAGTGCTGATCCAGACGCGCTATGCGCGCCATCCGCTGTACGACGCCGTCGTCAACCACGATTACGACCATTTCGCCACGACCTTGCTGGAAGAGCGGGCGCAGGCGGCGCTGCCGCCGTATCTGTTCCAGGCCCTGCTGCGCGCCGAGGCGCCCGAGCTGGCCACGGCCATCGAATTCCTGCAGGCGGCGAAAGAGTGCATGGAACACCCGCAGGTGACCATCAACGACCCGATTCCCATGAGCATGACGCGCGTCTACAACGTGGACCGCGCCCAGCTGCTGCTCGAATCGCCTTCGCGGCCGGCCTTGCAGGCGTTCCTGAAGGAATGGTTAGCGGAGTTGCGCGCCATGAAGACGCGCGTGAAATGGTCGCTGGAAGTGGACCCGCTCGATATTTAAATTACTGCAGGTAATCGCGCGCCGATTTGACGATCTGTTCCGACAAGAGCTTGGTAAACGGCGTGTCCAGGGTCCACGCGTGCCAGCTCAGCGGCACATCCAGGGTGCCGCCCGGCATCAGATCGACCAGCCGGTCCGTCGCCAGCGCCTGCGCGGCCAGGCGCTGCGGCATCAGGCCGTAGGCCAGGCCATCCTGGACGCAGGCGCGGCGCGCCGCTTCGACCGGCAAGGTATGGTGCGGAAACGGTTCACGCATGCTCAATTGTTCAGCGAGGAAACGCGCCAGCAAGCCGTGCTGGCCCACGACGGCCGGCGCCAGTTGCACGGCCTCGGCAATAAAACCATCGCCGAACCAGTGACCCGCAAACACGGGCGTGGCCACGCAGACATAGCGCAAGGTGCCCAGCGGCGTGACGCTGGTGGCCGCCGCCGCGTCGAGCGCCGTGCCGGACTCGGCCGCCACGCAGCCAAACACGGAGCCGTCGCGCACCATCTGCAGGGCGCTGTCGCTGTCGGCCAGGCGCACGTCGAGTTGGCAGCGCGGTGGCGCCAGCAGGGCGGACAAGGTGTCGGGGAACCACGTGGCCAGGCTGTCGGCATCGATGGCGATGGCGATTTCCGGCATGCTGACGCTGTTGCCCAGGTCGATGTCGAGCGATGCTTCCATCAGCTTGACGTTGCGGTGATGCACGATCAATCGCTGGCCCAGGCCCGTCGGCACGGCTGGCTGGCCACGGATGATCAGCAAGCGCCCGCTGGCGTCTTCCAGCGCCTTGATGCGCTGCGAGACGGCCGACTGGGTGATGCCCAGGGCCAGGGCGGCCTTGTCGAAACTGCCATGGCTGGCCACGGCGTCCAGCACGGCCAGCGCGCGATAATCGAGTGATCCCATTAGCTCAGCTTATAAATTTTAAAATTGATTAGTTATACTAATACACATATTGCAGCAAAGTAAAACCTTATTTTCGGCAAACGGGTAGTATCGAACGCTGTGAGCAACCTCAGTGGGATGGACAGCAGCATGAAGACGATACAAGTAGATGTAGCCGTGATCGGCAGCGGCACGGCCGGCATGACGGCGCACAAGGCCGCGCGCATGCAGGGCAAGCGCGTGCTGATGATCGAAAGCGGGCCGTACGGCACGACGTGCGCGCGCGTGGGCTGCATGCCCAGCAAGCTCCTGATCGCGGCGGCCGAGGCGGCCCATGCCGTGGCCGCCGCGCCCGCTTTTGGCGTGCATCCGGGCCCCGTGCGCATCGACGGCCGGCAAGTGATGGCCAGGGTGCGCAGCGAGCGCGACCGTTTTGTCGGCTTCGTGCTCGACGGCGTCAACGCCATCCCCGAGGAAGAAAAACTGCGCGGCCACGCGCGCTTCATTGCGCCGGGCAAGCTGCAGGTCGACGAACATACGCTTGTCGAAGCGGCCAGCGTGGTGATCGCCACCGGTTCCACGCCCATCGTGCCGCCCGAGTGGCAGGCGGCGGGCGAGCGCGTCATCACCAGCGACGCCGTGTTCGAATGGACGGACTTGCCAAAGTCAGTCGCCGTGGTCGGCAGCGGCGTCATCGGTCTGGAACTGGGCCAGGCGCTGGCGCGGCTGGGCGTGCGCGTGACCTTGTTTGCGCGCGGCAATAAGGTCGCGCAGCTGACGGACCCGCTGGTGCTGCGGGAGGCCGATGCCGTGCTGGCGCGCGAACTCGATATCCGTTTCATGACCAAGGTCGCGCACATGGCAAGAACGCCGGACGGCGGCGGCATCGCGCTGACCAGTAGCGATGATGCGGGCGTGGAAAAAACCGAGCAGTTCGAGTACGTGCTGGCCGCCATCGGCCGCCGTCCGAACGTGGACAAGATCGGCCTGGACACGGCGCAAATCGAGCTCGACCGCCACGGCATCCCCTTGCATGATCCGCACACCATGCAGTGCGGCAACAGCGCCATCTTCATCGCGGGCGATGCCGACAACGCCTTGCCGCTGCTGCCCGAAGCGGCCGACGAGGGCCGCATCGCGGGTGACAACGCGGCGCGCTTTCCCGACGTCAAACCGGGCTTGCGCCGCACGCCGCTGGCGATCGCTTTCACGGAGCCGCAGATCGCCACTGTGGGCGCCACCTACCAGCAATTGTGCGTCAGTCACGCGGGCCGCTTTGCCGTCGGTGCCGTGTCGTTCGGCAACCAGGGCCGCAGCCGCGTCATGCTGCAAAACCAGGGCATGTTGCGCGTGTATGCGGAATTCGGCAGCAAGCGCTTTCTTGGCGCCGAGCTGATCGGCCCACGGGCGGAACACCTGGGCCACTTGCTGGCCTGGGCCTGCCAGGCGCAGCTGACGGTGCCGGCCATGCTCGACATGCCGTTCTACCACCCCGTCATCGAGGAAGGCGTGCGCACGGCCTTGCGCGAACTGGCGCTGCACCTGGAAAAAGACCCGGAACACGCACCGGACTGCGCCGACTGCTCGCCTGGCGTCTGATGCAATTTTGATATTTATACAATTTTGTAGACAAGCGCACATGATTGCGCGATCATCGCTGCCACATTGAAATATTGATTAAAAGCAAAAAACATTTCAATTGGCACATGCCGCTGATGCCAGGATGGTAAAAACAAGCGGGTGCAGGCGATGATGGAGACGATGTGAAAATTCGGCGCATTTACGCGGGAGAACTCGCCCTGGGCGTGGCCCTGCCCTGGGACGTGCATGGCGAAACGGGCGGCTTGCTGGCCAGGCTGGGCCATGTCATCAGCAGCGAAAACCAGATCGCATTGCTGCTGGCGCGCGGCGTCATCGCCGATACCAGCGCCGACGTGCCGCGCACGGCCACGGAAGCGCCATCGGCCCTGCGCATGCTGAACCTCGTCACGGCAGGGCTGGCCCTCGTCTTGCCGGTCATCGCCGCCGGGCAGGCGGGCAGCCACCTATCCCTGGCGCCGCTGGCGCAACTGGTGGAAGAGGCCGTTGTTCTGGATGCCGACGTGGCGCTGGCCTGCATCCTGCACAACCAGAGCGCGGGCGACTTTGCCGTGCGCCACAGCGTCGACACGGCCGTCATCACGGCCCTGCTGGCGCGCGCGCTGAAACTCGACGACGCCGTCGTGCGCAGCGTGCTGCTGGCCGCGCTGAGCATGAATGTGGGCATGCTGGAACGCCATGCGGATTTCCAGCACAAGGCGGGCCCGCTGGACGCGCAGGAACGCGCCTATTTGCGCGCCCATCCGCAAGCCGGTGTCGACTTGCTGCGCGCGGCCGGCGTCACGGATGCCGTCTGGCTGCAGGCCGTGCTGCAGCACCATGAAAATATCGATGGCAGCGGCTATCCGCTGGGCACGCAAGGCGAGGCGATCGGCATCGGCGCCCGGCTGATCATGCTGGCCGACCGCTATTGCGCGCGCGTCTCGAAGCGCAGCTACCGCCAGCCTTTGCTGCCGAACGTGGCCTTGCGTGAAATGTTGATGGCCGACAAGGCCACCCTGGATGCGCCGCTGGCGTCCCTGCTGGTGCGCGAGCTGGGCATCTACCCGGTCGGCACTTTCGTCAAATTACTCAATGGGGAAATCGGCGTCGTCACGCGCAAGGGCTTGAACGCCACCACGCCCCACGTGCAGTCGCTGGTCGGCCCCCGCGGCGCGCGCCTGGACGTGCCGCTGCGGCGCGACACGCGCGTGGACTTGCACGCCATCCGCGAAGTGCTCAGCGCGGAGCAGGCGGGACTGCAATTTCGCCCCGACCAGCTATGGGGCCGCAGCGCACGAATTTAGCGCGGGAGCTTAATTCAGCAGACCCGCATCGAGCCGTCCCTCGAGCGCCAGCTCGCGCATGATGCGCACCGTGTCGATGTCGGACTCCTTGTAGGCCGAGCGGCGGAAGTCGTCGTACAGGGCGTTGGCCGCATCGGTGGCCGCGTCGTGGCCGTCGTCGTACTGGAAGCGCACCCACAGGCTCGCTTCGTCGGGCATCTCGATGGTCATGACCAATGAAGAGGCGCTGATATCCTGTTGCGCCGGCACTTCGTAACGCACCTGCAGTTGCGGCACCAGCACCACCTTGTCGTTGATGACCAGTTCGCCATAGCGCAGGCTGCGCGCGAAACCTGCATCGCAGCGCTCGCTGATCCGGCACTCGTCCAGGTGCGGCACGAACAGCTTCGGCGACTCGGCGCGCAAGACGAGGCCGCGCCACACTTGTTCCAAGGTCAAGGTGTCGATCAGCGGATTCAACGGATCATTGATTTCAATCAGGTGTTCAAATTTCATGGGACTGCCATTCGGTAAGTGGGCGCGCACGGGCGATATAGGCGGAATGGTACTCCAGGCGTGGCATCGCCGCACGCATTGCATCGGCCAAGATGGCGGCATATGGCGATATATCAATGCCATTGCCTGTTTTTCATGCAGATCTTGCCGTGCAAATGGCGGGCGCGACGCTGTTACAATGGGCTGCTGTTCCCTGCGGAAATACCCTGATGTCCAAAGCACCACAGTTCGGTCTGAATGCGCCCCAAAGCGAAGCGGTTACCTACCTCGACGGCCCCTGCCTGGTGCTGGCGGGCGCCGGTTCGGGCAAGACGCGCGTGATTACGCAAAAGATCGCCCATCTGATCGAAGACCGGGGGTATGACCCGCGCACCATTGCCGCACTGACCTTCACCAACAAGGCGGCGCTGGAAATGCAGGAACGCATCGCCAAATTATTGAAACAGCCGCGCCAGGCCAAGCAGTTGACGGTGTCGACCTTTCACTCGCTGGGCGTGAAAATCCTGCGCCAGGAAGCCAATGGCGTGGGCCTCAAGGATCGCTTTTCCATCATGGACAGCGACGATTGTTTTTCCCTCGTGCAAGATCTCGCCATTACCACCGATAAACAGGTGATCCGCGGCATCCAGAATGCCATGTCGCTTTGGAAAAATGGCCTGATCGATCCGGACATGGCGCTGGCGCAAGCCAAGGATGAAGATGAAGCCAACGCGGCGCGCATCTACCGCAGCTATGTGGCCACGCTTTCCGCCTACCAGGCCGTCGATTTCGACGACCTGATCCGCCTGCCCGTGGAATTGTTCCGCAACAACGGCCCCGTGCGCGACAAGTGGCAGCGCCGTTTGCGCTACCTGCTGGTCGATGAATACCAGGATACGAATACCTGCCAGTACGAACTGGTCAAACTGATGGTGACGGGCATCGGCAAGAAGCCGATGTTTACGGCCGTGGGCGACGATGATCAGGCGATCTATGCGTGGCGCGGTGCCACGGTGGAAAATTTAAAAACGCTGGAAACGGATTTCCCCGACTTGCGCGTGATCAAGCTCGAGCAGAATTACCGCTCCACCATGCGCGTGCTGAACGCGGCCAATGCCGTCATCGGCAACAATCCGAAGCTGTTTGAAAAGTCGCTGTGGTCCGAACACGGCCTGGGCGAGCCGATCAAGGTGCTGGGCATGCAGACGGACGAGCAGGAGGCGGAGCAGGTCGCCATCATGATCTCGGCCGACCATTTCGAGCGCAAGAACAAATTTTCCGATTACGCGATTCTGTACCGGGGCAACCACCAGGCGCGCATCATCGAACAATGTCTGCGCAAGGAGCGCATTCCGTACACGATTTCGGGCGGCCAGAGCTTCTTCGACAAGGCCGAGATCAAGGACATCATCAGCTACCTGCGTTTGCTGGCCAACGAGGATGACGACCCGGCCTTCATTCGCGCCGTGACGACGCCGCGCCGTGGCGTGGGGCAGTCGACCCTGGAAGTGCTGGGCGCGTTCTCGGGGCAGTGGCAGTGCTCGCTGTTCCAGGCCGTGTTCAAGGGCGGCATCGAGGCCAAGCTGACGGATCGCCAGCTGGGACCGCTGCGCGACTTCTGCAACTTCATCAACGACCTCGAGTCGCGCGCCAGCCGTCCCGGCGCTGCCGGCAGCGGCGACAACGCGGCCGAAGTGCTGGACGACATGATGAAGGAAATCCACTACGAATCGTATCTATATGACGCCTTCGAGGAACGGCAAGCGCAAAGCAAGTGGCAGAACGTGCTCGAATTCGTCAACTGGCTCAAGGAACGGGGCAGGGGCGGCAAGGACCGCGACGGCGAAGAAAAGAACGTGCTGGAACTGACGCAGATGGTGGCCCTGATGACCATGCTCGAGGGCAAGGACGAAGAGCAGGATGCCGTGCGCATGTCCACCCTGCACGCGTCGAAAGGGCTGGAGTTTCCGCACGTATTTCTCGTTGGCGTGGAAGAGGGGATCTTGCCGCACAAGGGCGATCCTGACGCGCCGGCCGAAACCATCGCCGCGCGCATCCAGGAAGAGCGGCGGCTGATGTATGTGGGCATCACGCGCGCGCAGCGCACCTTGCACGTCACCTGGTGCAAGAAGCGCAAGCGGGCGGGCGAGCAAGTCCATTGCGACCCGTCGCGCTTCATCAAGGAAATGCAACTCGACGTGGGCGATGCCGTGCCGACGGAGGCGGAAGTGATTTCGCCCAAGGAAAGATTGGCGCGCATGAAGGCCTTGCTGGCCGCGCCGAAGGCTTAAGCAGTGTTCACGCTTCCACGGTGCTGTCGGGCGTGGTTTTGGGCACGATGGCCAGCTGCATGCCCAGCGCATCGAGCATCTTCAAAATGGTTTCAAAGCGCGGCTTGCTGCCTTCGCGCAAGGCTTTATATGCGCCTTCGCGCGTGATGTCGGCCCGGGCCGCCACCTTGCCCATGCCGTACGCGCGCACCACGTCGTTCATGGCCGACTGGAACAGTTCGGCATTGCCGGTGGCGACGATTTCGCTCATGTAGGCGGCCACGGCGGCCTTGCTGGTCAGGTGTTGCGTCGGATCAAATTTGCTCAGGCCTAAGGCTTCCAGGTCGTCGAGGTCGAAGGTGTCATGGTCGATATGTTGGTTCATTTCTTTCGTGCTCCTGTGGATGCCGCCGCCGCTTTCTTCAGGGCCGCTTGCCGGGCTTTCAAGTCCTTGAGTATCGCTTGCGCCTGTTTGATGTCGCGCTGCTGGCTCGATTTGTTGCCACCCAGCAGCAGCAAGATCAGGGTGCCCAGGTTGGTTTCGTGAAAGTACACGCGCCAGCCGGGTCCCGTCTGTAAAAAACGCAGTTCGCACACGCCTTCGCCCACTGACCGCCAGTCGCCCTTTTTACCATGCTGCAAATGCTTGATGCGCGCATCGATGGCCGCCGCCGCCACATCGTGCAGGGAATCTTCCCAGCGCCGGTATTCTGTCGTCTTGCGCGTATCGATCAGTACTGGTTCGGGTGGCGTTGGTGTGTTCATTGTAATCGTTTGTTCTCATTCGTCAAGCGGCTTGAGCCCATCCAGGAAGAATAAACAGAAATCGGGGCCCGTCCGGCGGCGAATGGAGGGAGTTTGTCCTGGCTCACGCCGCTGCGGCGGTAGAATGCCCCCTTTCAGTCAGGAATCACCGAGAGCACCATGGACAATGCAGAACAGATGGAAGTACGTTTCGTCGATATCGAAATCAAGCTGGCGCAGCAGGAAGATCTGGTCGAGTCGCTGAACCAGATGGTGTACCAGCAGGGCAAGCGCATCGACCAGCTGGAAGCGATGCTGCACAAGCTGGGCGAGCATGTGCGCGACGGGGCGCAGCAGGCGAATGGCGGGCTGGTCAACGAACGTCCGCCGCATTATTAAATCGGCATCGTAGTGCGGGGCGCATGAAAACCGTTCATTACTGGCAGGCGCGCTACCACCGGTAGTTGCTGGTGACGCAAGTGTGTCAGGCTGTTATTATTTCAGGCTGGCCCGCGACACAATCGCGGCTCTCTTGCGTTCCTTGAAAGAAGACATGACCCGTCCTACAATGCTCGTCATCGCCGCCAGCCTGATGCTGGCGCCAGCCGCCGCCGCTTTTGCCGCCACCGCCGCTACCACCGTGCCCGCCGCTACCGCCGCCTTGCCCGCCTCGAACCCGTTTGCGCAAGCGAGCAGCCTGCCATTCCAGTATCCGCCGTTCGACAAGGTGCAGGACGCCGACTACGCGCCCGCCTTTACGGCAGGCATGGCCGCCAACCTGGCGGAAATCAACGCGATTGCGAATAACAAGAAAGCGGCCACGTTCGACAACACCATCGTGGCCATGGAACGCTCGGGCCAGCTGCTGGGCCGCGTGCGCACCGTGTTTTCCGTGATGTCCGGTTCCAACACGAATGACACGATCCAGGGCCTGGAACGCGAACTGGCGCCGAAGATGGCGGCCCACAGCGACGCGATCATGCTCAACGACAAGCTTTTCCAGCGCATCGACACCCTGTACGCCAAGCGCGACAAGCTGGGTCTGGATGCGGAATCGAAACGCCTGCTGGAACGCTATCACACCGATTTTGTCCGCGCCGGCGCCAAGCTGTCGGCGGCGGACAAGGAAAAGCTGCGCGCCTACAACGGCCAGCTGGCTGCCCTGTCGACCAAGTTCGCACAGAACGTGCTGAAGGAATTGAACGCTTCGGCCGTCGTCGTCGATACGCGTGAAGAACTCGACGGCCTGTCGCCGGCCGCCATCGAAGTGGCCGCCGGCCTGGCCAAGAAGCGCGGCCTCGATGGCAAATACGTGATCGCCCTCGTCAACACGACGGGCCAGGCGCCGCTGTCGCTGCTGACCAACCGCGCGGTGCGCGAACGCATCATGGCGGCATCGCAAGCGCGCGGCAGCCGTGGCGGCGAGTTCGACAACACCGAGGAAGTGCTGGCACTGGCAAAGCTGCGCGCCGAACGTGCCGCGCTGATGGGCTACCCGAACTACGCGGCCTACTCGCTGGAAGACCAGACGGCGCATGACACCACCGCCGTGAACGCCCTGCTGGGCGAGTTGGCGAAGCCGGCCGTTGTCAACGCGCGCCGCGAAGCGGACGATATCCAGAAGGTCATCGATGCAGGCAAGGGCGGCTTCAAGGTAGGCGCCGCCGACTGGGCCTTCTACAGCGACAAGGTGCGCGCCGAACGCTACAACTTTGATGAAAATCAGTTGAAGCCGTACTTTGAAATGCACAGCGTGCTGACCCGTGGCGTGTTCTTTGCCGCCGGCAAGTTGTACGGCCTCACTTTCAAGCAGCGCACCGACTTGCCCGTTTACACGTCCGACATGCTGGTGTACGACGTCTTCAATGAAGACGGCACGCAACTGGCCATCTTTACGCTCGACCCTTACGCGCGCAGCAACAAGCGCGGCGGCGCCTGGGCGAATGCCTATGTGGGCCAGTCGACCTTACTGAACCGCAAGCCGGTGATCGCGAATAATCTCAACATTCCGAAACCGGAAGCGGGCCAGCCGACCCTGATGACGTTTGACGAAGTCAACACCATGTTCCACGAATTCGGCCATGCGCTGCACGGCATGTTTTCGAACGTGAAATACCCGCGCTTTGCCGGCACCAGCGTGCCGCGCGACTTCGTCGAATACCCGTCGCAAGTCAATGAAATGTGGGCGCTGTGGCCGGAAGTGCTGCAAAACTACGCCAAGCACTACCAGACGGGCGCGGCCATTCCGGCCGAACTGCTGGCCAAGGTGACGGCGGCAGACAATTTCAACCAGGGCTATAAAACCACGGAATACCTGGCCTCGGCCCTGCTGGACCAGCGCTGGCATCAGCTGACCCCGGCACAGATCCCCACCGACGTGCTGGCGTTTGAAAAAACCGCCTTGACGGAAGCGGGCGTCGATTTCGCCCCGGCGCCGCCGCGCTACCGCACCACGTATTTCTCGCACGCGTTCGCGGGCGGCTATTCGGCCGGTTACTACGCGTATCTGTGGTCGGAAAAGCTCGATGCCGACACGGTCGAGTGGTTCAAGGAAAACGGCGGCCTGACGCGCAAGAACGGTGACTGGTTCCGCAATCAACTGCTGTCGCGCGGCGGCAGCGCCGATGCGCTCGACATCTACCGCAACTTCCGCGGCCGCGATGCGAAGATCGAGCCGCTGCTGGAACGCCGTGGCTTGAACGGCAAGTAATTTCTCCCTAGCACCGGCCTCGTCTGTGCTGAACATCAATGGCCGCCCGGCAATGGGCGGCCATTTTTATTTGGGGATTTTGCCTGTAAACCGTGGTAAACCGCGCATTTGGCGGGATGCACCACAGGATCGCCCATGTTGGATGACGCCTGTGTGACAGGCTGCTATGATCTGCCACTGGCCCGCGACGCGATCGCGGTTCTTCCCGCGCTTCCTGAAAGATGTCATGATCCGTCCACAACTGCTCGTCATCGCCGCCAGCGTCATGCTGGCCCACGCCGCCCCATCCGCCATGGCCGCCGCCGCTGCACCTGCCGCCGCCATCAGCGCCCAGAACCCCCTGCTCAAAGTGAGCCCGCTGCCGTTCCAGATGCCGCAGTTCGGCCTGATCAAGGATGGTCACTACGCGCCGGCGTTTGCCGAAGGCATGAAACGCCAGCTGGCCGAAGTCAATGCGATTGCCAACAACCGCCAGCCGGCCACGTTTGAAAACACCATCGTGGCCCTCGAGCGCACGGGACAGCTGCTGCACCGCGTGCAGAGCATCTTCAGCAACATGACCTCGACCAATACCAATGCCGTGCTGGAAGCGGTGGAAGTGGACGTGTCGCCGAAACTGGCCGCGCATGGCGACGCCATCACGCTGAACCCGAAACTGTTTGCCCGCATCGACACCCTGTACGCCAAGCGCGACAAGCTGGGCCTCGATGCCGAATCCCTGCGCCTGCTCGAGCGCTATCACACGGATTTCGTGCGCGCCGGCGCCAAGCTGTCCGATGCGGACAAGGAAAAACTGAAAGCCTATAACGCCGAGCAGGCGGGCCTGGAAACGGCCTTCGCGCAAAACGTCCTGAAGGAAACGAATGCCAAGAGCATCGTCGTCGACACCCGTGCCGAGCTGGCCGGCATGACGGACAGCGATATCGACACGGCTGCCGCGGCCGCCAAGGACCGGGGCTTGACGGGCAAGTTCGTCATCGCCCTCGTCAACACCAGCGGCCAGCCGCCGCTGGCCGTATTGACGGATCGCAAGACGCGTCAGCGCCTGATGGACGCGTCGCTGAACCGCGGCAGCCAGGGCGGCGAGTTCGACAACCGCGCCATCGTGCTGAAATTGGCCAAACTGCGCGCCGAACGGGCGACCTTGCTCGGTTACGCCAACTACGCCGCGTACTCGCTGGAAGACCAGACGGCCAAGACCACGACGGCCGTCAATACCCTGCTGTCGGAACTGGCGAAACCGGCCGTCGCGAATGCGCGCCGCGAAGCGGCCGACCTGCAGCAAGTGGTCGATGCGGAAAAGGGCGGTTTCCAGGTGGCAGCGGCCGACTGGGCCATCTACACGGACAAGCTGCGCAAGCAGCGTTTCAATTTCGATGAAAACGAGCTGAAACCGTACCTGGAACTCAACAGCGTGCTGAACAATGGCGTCTTCTTTGCCGCCAATAAGTTGTACGGCATCAGCTTCAAGGAACGGAAGGACTTGCCGGTATACAACCCGGACGTGCGCGTCTACGACGTTCTGGATGCCAACGGCAAGCCGCTGGCCCTGTTCATCGCCGACTTCTATGCGCGCGGCAACAAGCATGGCGGCGCGTGGATGAATGAATACGTGTCGCAATCGTCACTGATGGGCACGCATCCCGTCGTCGCCAACCAGTTGAATATTCCGAAGCCGCCCGCCGGCCAGCCGACCTTATTGACGTTTGATGAAGTGACGACCATGTTCCACGAATTCGGCCATGCGCTGCACGGCATGTTTTCGAACGTGAAATACCCGCGCTTTGCCGGCACCAGCGTGCCGAGCGACTTCGTCGAGTACCCGTCGCAAGTCAATGAAATGTGGGCCGTCTGGCCGGAAGTGCTGCAAAACTACGCCAAGCACTACCAGAGCGGCGCGGCCATGCCGCAGGAATTGCTCGACAAGGTCACGGCGGCGAAGAAATTCAACCAGGGCTTCATGACGACGGAATACCTGTCGGCGGCGCTGCTGGACCAGCGCTGGCACCAGCTGGCGCCAAGCCAGATCCCGACGGACGTGCTGGCCTTTGAAGCGGCATCGTTGAAAGACGCGGGTGTCGACTACGCGCCCGTGCCGCCGCGCTACCGCACCACGTATTTCTCGCACAGCTTCTCGGGCGGCTACTCGGCCGCGTATTACGCCTACCTGTGGTCGGAAAAGCTGGACGCGGAATCGGTCAACTGGTTCAAGGAAAACGGCGGCCTGACGCGCAAGAATGGCGACTGGTTCCGCAGCAAATTGCTGTCGCGCGGCGGCAGCGTCGATGCGTTGCAACTGTTCCGCGACTTCCGCGGCCGCGACGCCACCGTGGAACCGCTGCTGGAACGCCGCGGCTTGAACGCCAAGTAAGACGTCCTCATCAGAAGCTTGCGTTGCGTTGACATGGCGCACGCAAGCTTTCCGTGCCGGCGGCGTAGAATTGAGTAAGATGTAAACAAGAAGGCAGTTGAAAGAGTATATGAGTCAGCAAGATTTGAATGGCATTACCCTGGAAGGTATCGTGACGCGCCTGCATGCCCACTACGGCTGGGATGGCCTGGCCAAGCACATCGATATCAATTGCTTCATCAGCGATCCCAGCATCAAGTCGAGCCTGAAGTTTTTGCGCAAGACCCCGTGGGCCAGGAGCAAGGTGGAACAATTGTTCCTAGACACGCAATTTACTGACTGACAGGAAAAAACATGGATAGCAAACTCAAGGAATCGCTGCAACAGCTGCATTCGACACTGGCAAGCAGCGGTCCCGTCGATGAAGAACTGCATGGTTTGCTGCAAAAACTCGATGTCGACATCAAGTTGCTGATGGAAAAGCGCGCCGCGCAGGAGCAGGAAGAAGAGTCGACCACGTATGGACTGGCCGAGCGCAGCCAGGAATTGTCGGCCAAGTTTGCCGTCAAGCATCCGAAACTGGAGCCGGCTTTGCGCGAACTTGGCGAGATTCTTGCCAATATGGGGATCTGATGTAACCCGGGGAAAAGCTGGGGTCAGACCCCCGAAGGGTCTGACCCCAAGGGCCTTCTTTCCCCAAGTGATTGAAAAATAAACGTTTTTTGTACTGAAATCCAACAGTAAAAAGCAGGCCGTCAGGTTGGAAATAGCCAATTCCGGTACAATCAGTACCCTATGAGCTCCCCTACCAATTTATTTGCGACCGTTCCCAAGCGGTCTGCCCGCGCTGCCGTGGCGCCTTTCCTGCCGATGTCGCGTGCCGAGATGGACGCGCTGGGCTGGGACCAGTGCGACGTCATCCTCGTCACGGGCGACGCCTACATCGACCATCCGAGTTTCGGCATGGCCCTGGTCGGCCGCCTGCTCGAAGCGCAGGGTTATCGCGTCGGCATCATCAGCCAGCCCGACTGGCTGTCGGCCGACGCCTTCCGCATCCTCGGCAAGCCGCGCCTGTACTACGGCATTACCGCCGGCAACATGGATTCCATGGTCAACCAGTACACGGCCGACCGCAAGATCCGCTCCGACGACGCCTACACGGCCAATGCCGAACCGAATAAACGCCCGGACCGCGCCGTCACCGTGTACGCCCAGCGCGCGCGCGAAGCGTATTCCGACGTGCCCATCGTCATCGGCAGCATCGAAGCGTCCCTGCGCCGCATCGCTCATTACGATTACTGGTCGGACAAGGTCCGCCGTTCCGTCTTGCCCGATTCCAAGGCCGATTTGCTGATTTTCGGTAATGCCGAGCGGGCGCTGGTCGACCTGACCCACCGCCTGGCCGCCGGCGAAAACATCAAGGATATCCGCGACTTGCGCGGCACGGCCTTCATGGTGCCGTCCGGCTGGCTGCCCGGCGACGACTGGGGCGTGCACAATTCCACCCGCGTCGACGTGCCCGGCAAGATCGACCCGCATTACAGCCCGTACGAGATGGTGCAGGAAGACAAGACCGCCTGCGCCACGGAAAATGCGTCGAAATCGGCCGAAGTCATCAAGCCGATCCGCATCATGAGCCGCGAAGAGCGCCTGGCCATGGCCAAGGAAAAGCACGACAAGACCGTCGTGCGCCTGCCCGCCTACGACGTCGTCAAGGATGACCCCGTCATGTATGCGCACGCGTCGCGCGTATTCCACCTGGAATCGAATCCCGGCAATGCGCGCGCCATGGTGCAGGCGCACGGCGAGCGCGACGTGTGGCTCAACCCGCCGCCGCTGCCGCTGGCCATGGACGAGATGGATGGCGTGTACGACATGAACTACGCGCGCGCCCCGCACCCGAGCTATGGCAAGGCGCACATTCCCGCCTGGGAAATGATCCGCTTTTCCGTCAACATCATGCGTGGCTGCTTCGGCGGCTGCACCTTCTGCTCGATCACGGAGCACGAAGGCCGCATCATCCAGAGCCGTTCGGAACCGTCGATCCTGCGCGAAATCGAGCATATCCGCGATAAAACCAAAGGCTTTACGGGCACCATTTCCGATATGGGTGGCCCGACGGCGAATATGTATCGCCTCGCCTGCAAGGAAAAAGAGATCGAAGTGTCGTGCCGCCGCCTGTCCTGCGTGTACCCGTCCATCTGCGTCAACCTGGGCACGGATCATAGCAAGCTCATCTCGCTATATCGCAAGGCGCGCGCCATTCCCGGCATCAAGAAAGTGCTGATCAGTTCGGGCTTGCGCTACGACCTGGCCGTGCGTTCGCCCGAGTACGTGAAGGAACTGGTCACGCACCATGTGGGCGGCCTGTTGAAGATCGCCCCTGAGCACACGGAAGAGGGCACCTTGTCGAAGATGATGAAGCCCGGCATCGGCGCCTACGACGAATTCAAGGAAATGTTCGACCGTTTTTCGCTGGAAGCGGGCAAGAAGCAATACCTGATCCCGTATTTCATCGCCGCCCATCCGGGCACGACGGACCTGGACATGCTGAACCTGGCCCTGTGGCTGAAGAAAAACAATTTTAAATTGGACCAGGTGCAGACCTTCATGCCCACGCCGATGGCCATGGCCACGACGATGTACCACACGCGCAAGAATCCGCTGCGCAAGGTGACAGCCGACTCGGAAGTGGTGGAAACGGCGCGCAGCGGCAAGATCCGCCGCACCCATAAAGCGTTCCTGCGCTACCAGGACCCGGCCAACTGGCCGATCTTGCGCGAAGCGCTGGTCAATATGGGCCGTGGCGACTTGATCGGCAATGGCGACAAGCATCTGATCCCCGCCTGGACGTCGTCGGAATCGGGCGGCCTGGCCGCAGGCGAACGCAGCCGCCAGACGCATGGCGCCGGCACGCCGGACAAGTTCAAGGTCACGCCGGGCAAGAACCGCATCGCCCTGGGCGGCACGGCAGCGGCGCCCAAAGCGTCGGCCGCCGAGTCGAAAGTGCGTCCATCGATTCTGTCGACCATCAAGACGAAGGCCAAGCCGGCCGCCGTGCCGATGGGCCGTGGCAGCAAGCCGCCAGCCAAGGGCGGCCATGCCGCGCCGGCACGGGGTGGACGCAAGTAGATAGTCTTCGGCCCTTGGGCATCCTTTGAAAAACCCGGCAATGCGTACTGCGTTGCCGGGTTTTTTGCTATGGGCGCACCAAGATGGGGCGGCAAACCGCCGTGGCGGCGGGATTTTTACCAATATTTAAAAATTGAATAGAGCAAAAGGCAATTTTCCCTTGTGGCAACTTGGTGTTTGAAAATATACTCGTTGGATATTTAGCCGTACGGCAACAATGCTGCCTTTCTGGCAAGCGCCAGCGTACGCGACTCCCAGCGTTGATATGAAAAGAGATGCCAATTGAAATGCCTTTCCTGCCAAGCCGAGAATAAGCCGGGCGCCAAATTCTGTTCTTCCTGCGGCACGACGTTTGCCGCCGCCACGACCGCCGCCGCTGCCGTGCCGGGCAAATCCTGTGGCCAGTGCGGCCATGATTGCAAACCCGACGCCAAGTTCTGCCCCAAATGCGCGTTCAGCTTTGCCGTGACGCCAGTGCTGCCGCCAGAACCTGTTGCGGCACCTGTGCCGGCGCCGATTCCCGAACCAGTGAGTGTGGTCGTTCCTGAGCCCGCTCCAGTGACAGAAATGGTCGCGCAAGCTGTTCCGGAACCCGTTCCCGTCTTCATCCCGGAGCCGGTCGCGCCACCGCCGCCACCGCCGCCACCGCCCGTGCTGGAAAAGCGCCGTGCCGATCCTGCACCCGCACCAGCGCCCGCACCAGCACCAGCGCCAACTCCCGTGGCCGACACGCCAAGTGACAGCCCAGCGGCGGGCAGCCGCATGAAACTGATCGCTGCAGCCGTCGCAGTAGTACTGCTGGGCGGTGCGGGCGCTTACTATTTTCTCTCAAGCAAGCCGGCAGCGCCGGCGCCGGAAGCTGTTCCAGTCTTTCCCGCCCAGGCGGAACCTGCGCCTGCCGCCGAGCAGCCGCTGGCCATCAGCGACCCGGCGCTCGACGGCGCGACGGCGGCCGAGCCTGCCGTTGCGCCTGCTGCGCCCGCCCCGGCATCTGTCGCCGCGCCCGCCCCCGAGCCGGTGCCCGCACCAGCCCTACGCTTTTATCCGCGTATGTGCTGGCCGTCAGGCGCTGTTTTCTTGATAACCTTACGCAGTCCGGCATGGTTGGTGGCGTCGGGATCGTGTGCTTCGACTGCTGGATAAACGCAGGCTGTCTATCGATCTCGAAAGCGTGATCACGGACAGCCTGTCGGAAGCGAGCCATTGCATGAGCCAGCGCAAGTACGACTGCGCCATTGCCAATGCGAATGCCGTGTTGCGCATGGACACGGGCAACCGCCATGCGCTCGACATCAAGCGCAAGGCGAAAGAGGCGCAAGACAAGGCGCTGTCGCAAATCCAGATCGAGTAAGCCGCGCGGCTTGCCTTCCCCCTATTTTTGATCCTTCCGGAGAATAACGTGAAAAACTTGAAACAAATTGCCAAGCCCATGGTAGCGCTGCTGGTCGTGTCTTCGATGCTGGCCGGTTGCGCCGCGCCAGGCGGTCCTGGCGCCACGGGCAATACCACCACCGCCGGCACGGAAGCGGGCAGCGGCGAATGCAATACGGCCATGCTGGCCGGCATCGGCGCCGTCGTGGGCGGCTTGCTGGGCGGCGGCAACAATACCGTGCGCGGCGCGGCACTGGGCGCCAGCCTGGGCGCGCTCGCCTGCGTGGCCCTGAATTATCAAAGCCAGCAAGTCAAGACGTCGCAGCAGGTACAGGCCGACTACAAGGTGGCCAACAAGGGCAAGCTGCCCGAGCAGTCGACGCTGGTGAAGTACGAGACGGGCTTTACGCCATCGTCCGTGCGTCCGGGCCAGAAGGCGCAGACCAATTCGTATATCGAAGTGGCGGCCGGCACGCGCGATCCGAACCCGCTGGTGGAAGAGGAATTGAGCCTGTACAAGCCCAATGGCGACTTGATCAAAACCGTGCGCAAGGTGGTCAGCAGCAACAACGGCAGCGGCGCTTACAAGGGCGGCTTCTCGATTCCCATGCCTGAAGGCGTGCCGCAGGGCATTTACCCGGTACGCACGGCCCTGTACCTGAATAGCAAGCGCGTCGGCGGCCAGGACGTCAAGCTGCAGATCGTCCAGCGCCAGGCGCCTGCGTCCGACCTGCAACTGGCCCGCGCTTACTGACACTGATTGCCACGGGGCGGCCATGCCGGCCGTTCCGTTCCCCGATTTACCCCCATCCAGGCTAGACATGACCATTTCCACAGAAGCACCTAAACCTCTTCCCTTTTCCTCCGCGCTCGGTTCGCTGATCGAAGCGACCGACGCCATCAAGAATTTCCGCGCGATTGCCCTGCTGGCCCTGACCTTCATCGGCGCCGTGCTCGTCGGTGGTGTACTGACGATGCTCGCCGGCAGCATGAGCAGCGTGCTGCTGGGCTTCCTGGGCGGCCTGATGGCCTTCCTCGTGATGTTTTACGGCTCCAACGCCGTCGGCATCCTGCTGATGCGCGATGCCCAGGGCCAGCCTGGCTTGAGCCTGGTGGATGCCGTGCTCGTTTCGCTGTACACGAGCCACCGCCTGATCGCGGTCGTGTTCCTGGAATTTCTGATCGTGCTGGCGGCCATGATCGCCATCGCCATCATTTTGTTCGTCTGCAAGATCCCCGTGCTCGGTCCCGTGCTGTACACGCTGGTCTTCCCGTTGTCGGCCATTGTGCTGGGCGTGCTGGTGTTTGCGCTGTTTTACGTGATGCTGCCGCTGGCCGGCCCCGCCGCGTGGTCGGGAGCCACCGTGTTCCAGATCATTGCCCGCCTGAACCTGATCGTGCGCACGAAGCTGGTGTCGGTGATCTTGCTGGAAGTGCTGCTGTTCCTGATTACGACGTTTGTGGCGCTGCTGATCTTTGGCGTGGTCGGTACCGGCGTGTCGCTGACCAGCGGCATGTCGGCTGGCATCCTGGGCCTGGGCGGCCAGATGAATATGTATTCCCTGGCTTCGGGTCTGAGTGGCGGTTCCGGCTATATCATCGCAGCCGGTCTGGGCGGCGGCTTGCTGATGGCGGCCGCGGCTGTGGTGCCCGGCCTGATCTTTACCAAGGGTGTGTGCATCATTTACCTGAACGCCACGCGCAATGTCGATTTCAGCGCCTCGGAAGCGAGCCTGAACGACGGGCTGGCCACGGTCAAGAAGAAAGCCGAAGAAGCGCGTGAACGCGCGCGTGCCCTGGCCGAACAGGCCGCGGCACCTGCCGCACCGGCCGCTGCGTCGGTTGACAGCCTGCATTGCCCGAGCTGCAAGGCCCCGGTCGCGTCCGATGACGTGTTCTGCGGCGAATGCGCGCATAAACTCAAGTAAGGCAGACCATGGCGCAATTCTGTAAACAGTGCGGCACCGCCCACGCGCCCGACGCGCGCTTTTGCGACGAGTGCGGCAAGGCCGTCAATGCCGCGCCAGTCCCATCACCGGCACCCGCGCCGGCCGCGACACCGGCGCTGTCCGGCGTGAAGCGGCGGCACCTCATGATCGCCGGCGGCGCGCTGGCGGCGGTCATCGTGGCTGGCGGCGCCCTGGCGTGGCTGCTGGCGCCGGAAGCGGCGTCGGCCAGCAGTTTTGGCCGCGCCATCGATGCCCACCTGGCGGCCGACGAGGCGGCGCGCGACAAGCTGCTGTGCTTCACCAACTTGCCGTACCAGAAGGAAGAAATCCGCGTGGCGTCGTACGACAGCTCCACTCGACAATGGCTCGATATCCTCGTGCGTGGCGGCTTGTACAACGCGCCCGTCGAACAAAGCAGCGGCGGCTGGCTGGCGCAATCGCAATTCGTCTATGCGCTGGCCGCGCCGGGCAAGGCCGCCTTGCGCGGCGACAAGCTGTGCGTGGCCAAGGGCGTGAAAGTGGCCAAGGTCAGCGGCTACGAGCAGGTGCGCGAGATGGGCGGGCAGCCGACGGCGATGGCCACGGCCACCCTGGCGCTGAGCGATGAAGCGGCATGGCTCGTCAAGTCGCCGGACCGCGCGCAGATCCTGCAACGCTTGCCAGGCGGCGGTCTGGAAGTGCAACTGCCGCTGGCGCTGGTCGACAAGCAATGGCAAGTCACCGACCGTGCGCAACTGCACCAGGCCGCCATGGCCATGGCGGGTGCCATGCGCAATGCCTCGGGTGCGCAAGAAGCGGGCATGCTGGACAAGCTGAAAAGCCTGTTCCGCTTTGGCGGCCACCCGCTGGTGGGCAAATGGAAGGGCTCGACGGGCAAAATCCTGGAATTTACAAAGGACAGCATTATCGAGAACGGCAACGCAAGCACGGCCACGTTTGCCACCGAAGGCAATGTCGTGACGATCGTCTCGGAAGAGGGGGGCGGCATGGCCATGCAGATCAGCCTGAGCAACAGCAACAACGTGGCCACGCTCACCGTCGGCGGCATGCCGGTCGCGGTGCTGCAGCGCGTGCGCGATTAAGCGTCGGGCAGGCGGCAGCGTGCCGCCTTGCCTCATTCCCGAAGCCCGGCCCTGCCGGGCTTTTTTACGCCCGCCAGGCGCCGGTGCCTCCGTCAATTTATCTTGACATCAAGATAGTTCGCGCCCACACTGGCTTTTTATCTTGATGTCGAGATAGTACATGTCCGCCTTTTCTGTCCGCCCCGCCTGGGGCGATATTCTGCTCACGGCGCTGGCGCCCCTGATCTGGGGTTCCACGTATATCGTCACGTCCGAACTGCTGCCGCCGGACCGGCCCTTCACGGCGGCCCTGATCCGCGTGCTGCCGGCCGGCCTGCTGTTGCTGCTGATCATGCGGCGCCTGCCCGCGCGGCGCGACTGGGGCCGCGTGCTGATCCTGTCGGCGCTCAATATCGGCGTGTTCCAGGCGCTGCTGTTCGTGGCCGCCTACCGCCTGCCCGGCGGCTTGGCGGCCGTGGTGGGCGCCATCCAGCCGCTGCTGGTGATGGGCCTGGCCTGGGGCGTGGAAGGGCGCCGTCCGGCCCGCCTGGCCTTGCTTGCCAGCGTGCTGGGCGTGGCCGGCATGGCCGTTTTGTTGTTGTCGCCGCGCACGGTGTGGGAACCGATCGGCATCGCCGCCGCGCTGGGCGGCACGGCCTGCATGGCGGCCGGCACTTACCTGACTCGGCGCTGGAAGCCGGACTTGCCCGTGCTGGCGCTGACGGGCTGGCAATTGCTGCTTGGCGGCCTGATGCTGGCGCCCGTCGCCTGGCTGGCCGACGCACCGTTGCCGGCCTTGTCGCTGCAACAAGTGCTGGCCTACGCCTACCTGTGCCTGGCCGGCGCGCTGCTGGCGTATGCCTTGTGGTTTCGCGGCATCGCCCGCCTGTCGCCCGTGGCCGTCTCCTCGCTGGGACTGCTCAGTCCCCTGATGGCCGTCGTGCTGGGCTGGGCCTTGCTGGGCCAGGCCATGACGGGCTGGTCGATGCTGGGCTTGCTGCTGGTACTGGCCAGCGTGCTGGCGGTGCAGTGGGCCAGCGCCCGTCCCGCAACAAACGCCTGACTTCCGCGCATTTCCCTCGGCAGGCCGATCGCATCGGCCTGCCCGTTTCCCTCTGAGCGCCCTCTTTTTGCTGCACCGCACATACTGTTTTGCTTGCACTGATATGGGGCATTGAGGCACTATTCGCTTCGCGCAAACGTTTGCGCGCAACGAATTTCCTAAAAAGCATGCAGTACACGTGCTTGACCAACAACTCTGGAGACGCTCATGACATCCCGTATTCGCCTGAAAATGATTGCCGCCGCTGTCCTGGTATGTGCTTTGCCCGCCGTGCCGGCCATGGCGCAGACGCCTGCCAAACCGAAGGTGGCGCTGGTGATGAAGTCGCTCGCCAATGAATTTTTCCTGACCATGGAAAATGGCGCCAAGGCGCATCAGAAGGCCAATGCCGCCAAGTACGACCTGCTGTCGAACGGCATCAAGGATGAAACGGATACGTCGAGCCAGATCAAGCTGGTCGAGCAAATGATCGTCTCGCGCGTCAACGCGCTGGTGATCGCCCCGGCCGATTCGAAAGCGCTGGTGCCGGTGCTGAAAAAAGCCATTGACGCGGGCATCATCGTCGTCAATATCGACAACAAGCTCGACGAGGGCGCGCTGAAAGAGAAGGGCATCACCGTGCCGTTCGTCGGCCCGGACAACCGCAAGGGCGCCAAGGTCGTCGGCGACTTCCTGGCCAAGCAGATCAAGAAGGGCGACCCCGTCGGCATCATCGAGGGCGTGTCCACCACCTATAACGCGCAGCAGCGCACCCTGGGCTTCCAGGACGCCATGAACGCGGCCGGTGCCAAGGTCGTCAGCGTGCAGTCGGGCCAGTGGGAAATCGCCCCCGCCAATACGGTGGCCGCCGCCATGCTGAACGCCAACCCGAATATCAAGGCCTTGCTGTGCGGTAACGACAACATGGCCATCGGCGCCGTGTCCGCCATCAAGGCGGCCGGCAAGACGGGCAAAGTGCTCGTCGTCGGCTACGACAACATCAACGCCATCAAGCCGATGCTGGCCGATGGCCGCGTGCTGGCTACCGCCGACCAGTTCGGTTCGCAGCAAGCCGTGTTCGGCATCGACACCGTGCTCAAAGCGCTGGCGCAGAAGAAGAAACAGGCCGATCTCGGTGGCGTCATCGAAACCAAGGTCGAACTGGTCGCCAAGGGCGCCAAGTCCTGATCGTCTGATCCCGCCGGGGCCAGCGCCCGCGTCTCAGCCTGAGGCTGTGGCGCCGGCCCCGCCGCCTTTTTCCGCGGAGTTTTATCATGCCCACCGACATCCCCCCGGCGCCATCAGCCGCCATCCCTCTATTGACCCTGGATAACATCGGCAAGTCCTATGTCGGCCCCGTGCTGGGCGGCGTGGGCTTGCGTTTCGCCCCCGGCCAGGTACTGGCGCTGACGGGAGAGAACGGTGCCGGTAAAAGCACCCTGTCGAAGATCATCTGCGGCCTGGAGCAAGCGACCACGGGCACGATGCTGCTTGACGGCAAGCCCTACCAGCCCGCCTCGCGCGGCGCGGCCGAGGCGCTGGGCATCCGCATGGTGATGCAGGAACTCAATTTGATTCCCACCCTGTCGATCGCGGAAAACCTGTACCTGAAAAACCTGCCGCAGCGCTTCGGCTTCATCGACCGCACGCGTCTCGAACGCGACGCGCGCGAGCAGATGGAGAAAGTGGGCCTGGGCGGCCTCGATCCGTGGACCCTCGTGGGCGAACTGGGCATCGGCCACCAGCAGATGATCGAGATCGCGCGAAACCTGATCGGCGCCTGCCGCCTGCTGGTGTTAGATGAGCCGACGGCCATGCTGACGCACCGCGAAGTGGAATTGCTGTTCCTGCAAATCGAACGCCTGAAGGCCGACGGCGTGTGCATCATCTACATTTCCCACCGCCTGGAAGAACTCAAGCGCGTGGCCGACCGCATCGCCGTGCTGCGCGATGGCCAGCTCGTGTGCGACGACGATATCGCCGGCCACTCCGCCGCCGACCTGGTCAGCCTGATGGTGGGCCGCTCGGCCGACGATGCCGTCGACCTGAGCGGCCGCACCTTAGGGGCGCCGCTGCTGCGCGTGCGGGGCTTGGCGCGCGGCAAGGTGGTCAAGCCGACATCGTTCGACTTGCGCGCCGGCGAAATCCTCGGCATCGCCGGCCTCATCGGCTCGGGCCGCACGGAATTGCTGCGTTTGATCTTCGGCGCCGACCGCGCGGACGCGGGTGACGTGTTCCTCGGCGACAGCGAAGTCCCTGCCGCCTTGCACTCGCCGCAGGCGGCCGTGCAGGCCGGCATCGCCATGATCACGGAAGACCGCAAGGGACAAGGTTTGTTGCTGCGCCAGTCGATCGCCGTCAACACGACCCTCGCCTCGCTCGACACGGTCAGTGGCGCTGGCTGGCTCAACGACGCGGCCGAAGCGACGGTGGCCGACGACTATATTCAGCGCCTGGGCATCCGTTCGCGCAACAGCGCGCAAACGGTGGCCGAGCTGTCCGGCGGCAACCAGCAAAAGGTCGTGATCGCCCGCTGGCTGTACCGCGACTGCCCCGTGATGCTGTTCGACGAGCCCACGCGCGGCATCGATATCGGCGCCAAGTTTGATATTTATCAGGTGCTGGCCGAGCAGGCGCGCCAGGGCAAGGGCCTCGTCATCGTCTCGAGCGACTTGCGCGAACTGATGCTGATCTGCGACCGCATCGCCGTCATGAGCGCGGGCAGCATCGTCGACACCTTCGAGCGCGGTGCCTGGAGCCAGGACGCGCTGCTGTCGGCCGCCTTCTCCGGCTATTTGACCCCCAACTCCACTCCAGCTGCGGCCTGATCCGCCGGAAAGATTCCCATGACCACCCATTCCTCTCCTTCGTATCTGCAGCGCAGCCTGGCCGACCTGAAAAACTATGCGGGCCTGATCGGCGCTTTGCTCGCCATGTGCGTGCTGTTCTCGTTTGCCAGCGAAAACTTTTTTACTTTGGCTACCTTGAGTACCCTGTCGAACAACATCCCGACCCTGGTCGTGATGGCCGTCGGCATGACGTTCGTGCTGATCATCGGCGGCATCGATTTGTCCGTCGGTTCCGTGATGGCGCTGGCCGCGTCCGTGCTGTCGCTGGCCGTCGTGCACTGGGGCTGGCCCGTGTGGAGCGCGGCTTTGCTGGGCATGTTCGTCGCCGCCCTGTGCGGCGCGACGACGGGCCTCATTTCCGTCGGCTGGCGCATCCCCTCGTTCATCGTGTCCTTGGGCGTGCTGGAAATGGCGCGCGGCATGGCGTATCAAGTGACGAACTCGCGCACGGAATACATCGGCAGCGCCGTGGACGGCATCAGCTCGCCGATTGCGTTTGGCCTGTCGCCCGCCTTCATCGCCTCGATCGCCATCGTCGTCATTGGCCACCTGGTGCTCACGCGCACGGTGCTGGGACGCCACTGGATCGGCATCGGCACGAATGAAGAAGCCGTGCGTTTGTCCGGCATCAACACAAAACCGTCGAAAGTGCTGGTGTTTGCCTTGATGGGCTTTCTCGCCGGCGTGGGCGCGCTGTTCCAGGTGTCGCGCCTGGAAGCGGCCGACCCGAACGGCGGCGTGGGCATGGAATTGCAAGTGATCGCCGCCGTCGTGATCGGCGGCACGAGCTTGATGGGCGGGCGCGGTTCCGTCATCAGCACGTTTATCGGCGTGTTGATCATTTCCGTGCTGGAAGCGGGCCTGGCGCAGGTGGGCGTGTCCGAACCCGTGAAACGCATCGTCACGGGCCTGGTGATCGTCGCCGCCGTGGTGCTCGACACTTACCGCCGCCGCGGCGAGCGTTCATAATACCGGCCCATGGCAACCATCAAGCAAGTGGCGCAGGCGGCGGGGGTGTCGTTTACCACCGTCTCGCACGTCCTCAACAATACCCGCCCCGTCAGCGACGAGGCGCGCCGCGCTGTGCTGGCGGCGGCGGAGGCACTGCATTACGTGCCCAGCGCGCTGGCGCGCTCCTTGCGCAGCCGCAGCACGGGCACCATCGGCCTGATCATTCCGAACAATACGAACCCGTATTTCTCGGAAGTGGCGCGCGGCATCGAGGACAGCTGCTATGCGGCCGGGTACAGCGTGATTTTGTGCAATTCCGATGACGATCCCGCCAAGCAGCGCGACTACCTGAACGTGCTCTTGACCAAGCGCTGCGACGGCCTGATTTTGTCCGCTCTGGCCGACAGCGATGGCGAATTGCTGCGCAAGATGAAAGTGCCGGCCGTGCTGCTCGACCGCGCGCCCAGCGACTTGGCCATCGATGCGGTAGCCGTCGACAACCGCGCCGGCGGAGCCCTGGCCGCGCGCCATTTGCTGGAGCTGGGGCGCCGGCGCCTTGCCTGCATCGCCGGTCCCCGCGAAGTGAGCATTTCCAATGAGCGCATCGCCGGCGCGCGCAGCGCCATGGCGGACGCGGGCGTGGTCCTGGCCGACGCCCTGTGCCGCCACAGCGATTTCACGAGCGCGGGCGGCTATGCGGCCGCGCTGGACTTGCTGGCGCTGCCGCCAGGCCAGCGCCCCGACGCCCTGTTCTGCTGCAATGATTTGATGGCCTTTGGCGCCCTGCGCGCCGCCGCCGAGCGTGGCATTGCCGTGCCGGCGGAACTGGCCGTCGTCGGTTTCGACGATATCGACCTGGCCAGCTTCGTGCATCCGGCCTTGAGCAGCGTGGCGCAAAATACGCGCGAGCTGGGCCACATCACGGCGGCCTGTCTGCTGGCGCGCATCGCCGACCCCGCCTTGCCGCGCCAGCAGCGCAGCATCGCCCCCGAGCTGCACGTGCGCGGCTCCAGCGTGGCCGCCACCGTACCTTCTGCTGTACCTACTTCTTCTCCTGCAACTGAACTGATGGGAATGACATCATGATCGTGGTTATCGGCAGCATCAATATGGACCTGGTCTTGCGCGTGCCGCGCATGCCCCTCCCCGGCGAAACCCTGACGGGCGGCGCGTTTAGAACTATTCCTGGCGGCAAGGGCGCCAACCAGGCCGTGGCCTGCGCGCGCCTGAGCGGCAAGGTGGCGGGCGCCCAGCAAGTGGCCATGGTCGGCTGCGTGGGCGACGACGCCTTCGGCGCGACGTTGCGCGCGGCCCTCGTGGGCGACGGCATCATCGACAGCCACGTCACCACCTTGCCCGGCGTGGCGTCCGGCATCGCCTCGATCCTCGTCGACGACAACGGCCAGAACAGCATCGTGATCGCCGGCGGCGCCAACGATCTGCTCAGCCCCGCGCATATCGACGCGGCCAAAGAGCTGATCGAGCAGGCCGACATCGTCGTGCTGCAGCTGGAAACGCCGATGGACACCGTCGTGCACGCGATTAAACTGGCCCGCTCCTTGGGCAAGACCGTGGTGCTGAACCCGGCCCCGGCCCCGGCGGCCAGCTTGCCGCAAGGCGTGCTGGAACTGGTCGACTACCTGATTCCGAATGAAATCGAAGCGGCCATGCTGGCCGGCGTCAGCCCGGAAGGCGCCGATGCCCAAGCGCTGGCGGCCGCGCTGCAAAAGCTGGGCAGCGACAACGTCATCATCACCTTGGGTTCCAAGGGCGTGCACGCGGCCCTGTATGGCGGCGATTACACCTTTCCGGCCGAAGCGGTGCAAGCGGTCGACACGACGGCCGCCGGCGACACCTTCATTGGCGGTTTTGTGGCGGGCCTGGCGTCCGGCATGGACGAGGCGGAAGCGATTCAACAAGGCCAGCGCGCGGCTGCCTGGAGCGTCACCAAGCCCGGCGCGCAAACCTCGATCCCCCACTTGCACGAGCTGTTCTAACGACACCACGCCCATGAAAAAATCACCGTTGCTCAATATTGCGCTGTCGCAAATGATTGCGTCGCTCGGCCATGGCGACATGCTCGTCATCGGCGACGCGGGCTTGCCGTCGCAGCCGGGCGTGCCCCTGATCGACCTGGCCCTGACGCGCGGCATTCCCGGCTTCATCGATACCGTCAATACGGTATTGACTGAAATGCAGGTGGAATACCATTTGCTCGCCAGCGAACTGCCGCAGCATAATCCGGCCATGGCGGCCCAGGTGGCGGCCTTGTCCCTGCCCGATGCGCGCCAGGTGACGCACGAGGAGTTCAAGCAATTGAGCAAGGGCGCGCGCGCCATCGTGCGTACTGGCGAGTGCAGTCCGTATGCCAACATCATTTTGGTCGCCGGCGTCGTGTTCTAGTGCAAATAATGGCGACATTGTTTGCCAAAAACATCAACGCTATTGTTCTCACTGAAATAATTATCCAATGGCAAAAGGGGCGGCTACAATAGCCTTACCCCTGCCAGCTCGGCAGCTTCCTGTGGTGTTCCGCCATGCCGATGAAAGCCCCCGATGCTTTCCGCTTTGTCTTGCCGCTCGCCGGCAGGCTGGCGCGCGGCTGGCGCGGCCTGTTCTTCCTGCTGCTGTGCCTGGCCACACAAGCCCGGGCGCTGGAACCCGTCTCCCTGCAGCTCAATTTCACGCACCAGTTCCAGTTCGCCGGCTATTACGCGGCCATCGAGCAAGGCTATTACCGCGAGGCGGGCCTCGACGTGACGCTGCTCGAAGGCAGCGGCGCGCCGCGCGCCGAGGCGGCCGTGCTGGCGGGCCAGGCCGAATATGGCGTGGGCAACAGCACCTTGTTGCTCAGCCGCCTGGCAGGTAAACCCGTGGTGGCGCTGGCCGTGGTGTTCCAGCATTCGCCCAGCGTGCTGCTGATGCGCCAGCAAGGCGGCGCGCCCGACGTGCGCAAGCTGGCGGGGGCGCCCGTGATGATAGGCGCGCCCACCGACGTGGCGTCTGCATCCGATGAAGTGTCGCTATTCCTGCGGAAAATGGGCGTCGCGCCGCAGCAGATGCGCCACTTGCCGCCCAGCTACCGGGTCGAGGATTTGATCGAGGGCAAAGTCGATGCGATTGCCGCGTATTCCACCAACGAACCGGACTATCTGGACCGGGCGGGCTTTCCCTATTACCAGTTTACGCCGCGCACGGCCGGCATCGATTTCTACGGCGACAACCTGTTTACCAGCGAGCACGAACTGCGCCGCCATCCCGAGCGCGTGAAAGCGTTTCGCGCGGCCAGCCTGCGCGGCTGGCAATACGCGATGGCGCACCGCGAGGAAATGGCGCAATTGATCCATGTCAAATACAGCCAGCGCCACGACCGCGCGCACCTGCTGTACGAGGCGCAGCAAATGGATTTACTGCTGCAGCCTACGCTGGTGGAGCCGGGCTACATGAATCCCCAGCGCTGGCAGCATATCGCCGATACGTATGCCGCCATGGGCGTGCTGCCGCGCAATGCCACGGACAGCCGCGCCTACCAGGGTTTTTTGTATCGCCCCGTGCCAGGCGCGGACCTGGGCTGGCTGTACCTGTCGCTGGGCGTGGCGGGCAGCCTGTTGGCCGTGTCGGCCGCCTTTCATTTCAGCAATCTGGCGCGTGAGCGCCGCCGCACCGAGGACACCATCCGGCAAGGGGAATTGCGCTTTCGCACCATGTTCGAGCAGGCGCCCATGGGCATCGCCCTGATCGATACCGTGAGCGGACAGTTTCTGGATATCAATCCGCGCTATCTGGCCATCGCCGGGCGCACGCTGGAGCACATGAAGCAGACGAGCTGGATGGAAATCAGCCATCCCGACGACGTGGCGGGCGAGCAGGCGCACGTGGCGCAGCTGCTGGCGCGGCGCATGCAGGGTTTTCGCCACGCCAAGCGCATCGTGCGTCCCGATGGCGGCGTGGTGTGGGTCGACGCCTCGGTGACGGCCATCGCCACGGCGCGCCATGGCGGCCCGCACCACCTGTGCATGCTGGAAGACGTGACGGACAAGCGGCAAACGGAAGCGCTGATCTGGCAGCAAGCCAATTTCGATACCTTGACGCAATTGCCGAACCGCCGCATGTTCCACGAGCGCCTGCGCCTGGCGCTGGCCCAGGCCCGGCGCGACGCGAGCCGCGTGGCCATCCTGTTCATCGACCTCGACCATTTCAAGGAAGTCAACGACACCCTCGGCCACCACCAGGGCGATATCTTGCTGATCGAAGCGGCGCGGCGCATCCGCGTGGGCGTGCGCGAGACGGACACGGTGGCGCGCCTGGGCGGCGATGAATTCACGGTGATCCTGTCCGATATCGATGATTTGCAGCAAGTCGACCGCATCGCGCGGCAAATCCTCGACGGCTTGCTGGCGCCGTTCCTGCTGGGACAGGAACAGGCCTTCGTCTCGGCCTCGATCGGCATCACCCTGTATCCGGACGACGCGGGCACGATCGAGGAATTGCTCAAGCAGGCGGACCAGGCCATGTATGTCTCGAAAGGCGCGGGGCGCAACCGCTACAGTTATTTCACGCCGGCCATGCAGGTGGCGGCCGTCAACCGCATGCGCATGGGGGCGGACTTGCGCGCGGCCCTGCACGAACAGCAGATGCAGCTGTATTACCAGCCCATCGTCGAGCTGCATAGCGGCAAACTTGCCAAAGTGGAAGCCTTGCTGCGCTGGCAGCATCCGCAGCGGGGCGTCGTGTGCCCGCCCGATTTCCTGGCGCTGGCCGAGAGCAGCGGCTTGATCGTGGAGATCGGCGACTGGGTGCTGCGCACGGCGGCGGCGCAGCTGCGGAGCTGGCGTGCCCAGGGCCAGGCCATCGGCTTGCCGGGGCTGCAGCTGTGCCTGAACCAGTCGTCGCTGGAATTGCAGCGCGAAGTCGAGGCGCCCGGCACCTGGCTGCGCCAACTGCTGGCGCTCGATGTGCCGCCTTCGGCCATCGTGCTCGACATGCGCGAAGATGTACTTTTACCTAGCGGCAATAGCATGGCGCCACGCCTGCAGCACTTGCGCGAGGCGGGCTTGCAGATCGCCCTCGACGACTTTGGCAGCGGCCATGCCTCGCTGACGCAATTGCAGCAGTGCGGCATCGATTACCTGAAGCTCGACGGCGTGCTGGTGCGCAAGCTGGCGCCCGGGGCCAGCGAACTGGTGCTGTGCGAAGCCATCGTCACCATGGCCCACAAGCTGGGTTTGCAAGTCATCGCCGAAGGGGTGGAGACCGAAGAGCAGCGCGCGCTGCTGCTGGACATCGGTTGCGATTTTGCGCAAGGCGAGCTGTTTGCGCCGCCGCTGGCCATCGACGCGTTCGACGCGCTGCTGCACGCCCGGCGGCCTTTGCATCCTTGAAACGGGCGCGTCCGCCACCAGATTTCACGCAAGCCTGCGGGACGGGGCTCCCGGCCCGAACGGGCTTATACTCGACGGGCTGGCGCCTGCGCCCGGCATTGCTGTCACGGGTCCTGGACCTGGTGCGCAGGCAAACCTTCTTCCATTCACTCAACTCGAGGTGACCTCATGGGCATTTTCAGCAATATCTATAACAAAATCTTCCACCATTCATCCGACGCTGCCCCGGCAGCTACGCCAGCCGCCGCTACCGAAGCGCCAGCGGCAGCCGCACCGGCGGCAGCGCCTGCACCGGCCGCCGCCGTGCCGGTCGTCGACGTGGAAGTGGTGCTGGTCGACCTGGCCAGCAAGAACGCGGAAAAACTCAATTGGCGCACGTCCATCGTCGACCTGATGAAACTGCTTCAACTCGACAGCAGCCTGGCCGCGCGCAAGGAACTGGCGCAAGAGCTGCACTTCACGGGCGACACCAACGATTCGGCCAGCATGAATATCTGGCTGCACCGCCAGGTGATGATCAAGCTGGCGGAAAACGGCGGCAAGGTACCAGAAGAGTTAAAGAACTAGGAATGAAACACCTGGCGGCGGCAGGGGTATCCACTGTCACCGCTATCCAATCCCGTGGGAACTGCCTATCATGGAGTTCCCATGGCGTCATGATAGCTAAAACCAATTGAAACTATTGTGACAATCAATTTTGAATATGGGTTAAAACCCCTTACACTAGAGTCTTACTGATTCACCACACGAGAGGAAATGACATGTCGCTGATCAATACCCAAGTTAAACCATTCAAGGCAACCGCATACCACAATGGCAAATTCGTCGACCTGACGGAAGCGTCGCTGAAAGGCAAGTGGTCGGTATTCGTCTTCTACCCAGCCGACTTCACCTTCGTTTGCCCAACCGAACTGGAAGATCTGGCCGATCACCACGCCGAGTTCCAGAAGCTGGGCGTCGATGTCTACGGCATCTCGACCGATACCCACTTCGCGCACAAAGCCTGGCACGACACTTCGGACGCCATCAAGAAAGTGCAATACGCACTGATCGGCGACCCGACCGGCGCCCTGTCGCGCAACTTCGAAGTCATGATCGAAGAAGAAGGCCTGGCACTGCGCGGCACCTTCGTCATCAATCCGGACGGCTTCATCAAAGTGCTGGAAGTGCATGACAACGGCATCGGCCGTGACGCATCGGAACTGTTGCGCAAAGTTAAAGCCGCCCAGTACGTGGCGAACCACCCAGGCGAAGTGTGCCCGGCAAAATGGACGGAAGGCGCCGCAACGCTGACCCCATCGCTGGACCTGGTCGGCAAGATCTAAGTCTCGATGCACGACGTAGCAAACAAGTAGTTACCGCGATGCCGGACCGGGCGTCCGGCCCGGCATTCGCCTAAATATTTGTAAAGGAAGAAAAAATCATGTTAGATGCAACCCTCAAAACCCAACTGAAATCCTACCTGGAAAAAGTGGTGTATCCGCTTGAGCTGGTCGCTTCTCTCGATGACAGCGCAAAAGCCCGCGAGATGAAGGAATTGCTCCAGGAGATAGTCCTGTTGAGCGACAAGATCACGCTGGTCGAGCGCCTTGACGCTGGCGTACGGGTTCCGTCGTTCAGCATCAACCGTACCGGCTCCGACATCGGCGTGCGTTTCGCCGGTGTGCCGCTGGGCCACGAATTTACCTCGCTGGTGCTGGCGCTGCTGCAAGTGGGCGGCCACACCATCAAGTTCGACGATGCCGTGATCGAGCAGATCCGCAACCTCGACGGCGATTACGAGTTTGAAACGTTTATTTCGCTCTCCTGCCATAACTGCCCGGAAGTGGTGCAGGCCTTGAATGCCATGGCCGTGATCAACCCGCGCATCAAGGTCACCACCATCGATGGCGGCGTGTTCCCGCAAGAAGTGGAAGAACGCCAGATCATGGCCGTGCCGATGATGTTCCTCAATGGCCAGCATTTCGGCCAGGGACGCACGAATGTCGAGGAAATCCTCGCCAAGCTCGACACCAATGCCGGCGCCCGCCAGGCGGCAGCGTTGAGCAAGAAAGACGTGTTTGACGTGCTGATCGTTGGCGGCGGCCCAGCCGGCGCGGCAGCGGCGATCTACGCGGCCCGCAAGGGCATCAACACGGGCGTGCTGGCCGAGCGTTTCGGCGGCCAGGTGCTCGATACCCTGGCGATCGAGAATTTTATTTCCGTCAAGGAAACCGATGGTCCGAAGTTCGCCGTGGCGCTGGAACAGCACGTCAAGGAATACGACGTCGATATCATGAACACGCAGCGCGCCGCGAAATTGACTCCAGGCAAGCTGATCGAGATTGAAACGGCGAATGGCGCCGTGCTGAAAGCCAAGACCGTCATCCTGGCCACCGGCGCCCGCTGGCGCGAAATCAATGTCCCGGGCGAGAAGGAATACCGCAACCACGGTGTCGCCTACTGCCCGCACTGCGATGGTCCCTTGTTCAAGGGCAAGCGCGTGGCCGTGATCGGCGGCGGCAACTCGGGCGTGGAAGCGGCGATCGACCTGGCCGGCCTCGTGAAACACGTGACCCTGATCGAGTTCGGCGCGGAACTGCGCGCCGATGCGGTGCTCCAGCGCAAGCTGCACAGCCTGCCCAACGTGACCGTGATCACCTCGGCGCAAACCACCGAAATCCACGGCGACGGCAAGATCGTCAATGGCCTCAGCTACACGGACCGTATCAGCGGTGCGTCGAACAAGGTCGAGCTGGAAGGCGTCTTCGTGCAAATCGGCCTGGTGCCGAACACGGAGTGGCTCAAAGGCACGGTCGCCCTGTCGCGCCACGGCGAAATCGAAGTCGATGCCCGCGGCCAGACCTCGATCCCCGGCGTGTTCGCGGCCGGCGACGTCACCACGGTGCCGTACAAGCAGATCATCATCGCCACCGGCGAAGGCGCCAAGGCAGCCCTGTCCGCCTTTGACCACCTGATCCGCTCGGATGACGAGGAAGTGGTCGACGAGTCCGCCGCGAAAGAAGCGCTGACGGCGTAACTCTTCACGCTGAAAAAAAACCGGAACGGCCGCGAGGCCCTTCCGGTTTTTTTATGCGTAGAGGAAACTTAGCTGCCTGTGTACAGCGGGTTGGCGGCGACATACACCTGCACGCCATCGACGGCCATGTCCTTCGGCGCGATGTCGCTCAGGGCGAATGTCGTTTGATGGTTAAAAGTTTGCACGTGCCACGTAAAACGCTGGCCGGCGCGCGCGATGGTGACGGTTTCGCCGTGCGTGACGTTGATGTGGCGCGTGTCGGGCTGCAGTTCGATGCTGCGCTGGGCGGCGGCGTGCGGGGCGCTGCTGCCATAGTCGGCGGCCGTGCCCGTGGGGCCGGCGGCGAGGGCCGAAGAGGTGCAGGTGGTGATAGCGGCGCACAGGATGGCCAGGGCGCTGCGGTGGATGTTCAACATGATTTCTCCAAGAATAAGCCGGGCGCGGTGAATAACCGTGCCGTGTTGTTGTCGTGGCTGCACCGGGATCGCCGGTTTTTGCAACACGGCATCCTAAGCGGTTCTTGCCGATCTGAAAAGCTGTATTTCCTGTCTATATTTCCACCGTCGCCGCCAGCGGCACGTCCGGCGCCAGATGGCTGGTCAGCACGATGCACTGGCGCGCCAGGCGGGCCGGGTCGGCCAGTCGCTGGCGCAAGTACGCCATGGCGGCCGCGTCGAGGCCGTTGAACGGTTCGTCGATCAGCAGCAGGCGCACGGGCAAGGCCAGGGCCAGGGCCAGTTGCAGTTTTTTATGCTGGCCCAGGGACAGGGCGTTGATGCTTTGCTGTAAGGTCTGCAGCAGGGAAAACGCGCTCAGCTCGTCGTTCAGCAGGGCCTGGTCGCTGCCCGGGTACAGGGCCAGGTGCAGGTCGAGAAACTCGTGCACTTGCAGCCAGGGCAGGGCGGGCGCATCGCCGCCGCAATAGAAGGCCCGGGCGCGGTAGGCCAGCGGCATGAAGCCGCTGTCGATATCGTTCAGGCGGATGGCGCCGCGCGCGGGCAGCAGGGCGCCGCCCGCCAGCTTCAGCAAGGTCGTCTTGCCGGCGCCGTTCGCGCCGCGCAGCCAGGTGACGCCGGGGCCGAATTGCTGGTTGAACCCCTGGAACACGCTGTGCGTGGGGAAGTGAAAATCGAGGTGCTCGATATACAGCACGGGAGAAGGCAGGTTCAATTCCATAATTCGCTTCCGATGGCGCTCAAGGCAAGGATGGACAGGACGACGAGGGCGACCCTGCCGCGCGCCGTCAGGCGGGGCAGGCCGACGATGGCCAGCAGGGCTACACTGGCGGTGAGCGCATACACGCTGGTGACGCGCTGTTGCAAGGCGGCGGGATCGGTGGCGTACAGCAAGACAGCACCGGCCAGCAGCACGGCGAAGGCGGGCAGCAGGCTGGCCGCGCAGGCCAGGCGCAGCAAGGGCGCGCTGGCCAGCGGCCAGGCGTTCAGCGCTGGGCGCAGCACGGCGATCTGCTCGCGCACGGCCTTGTCGCCCCGGTCCGTCACAATGACCAGGCTGGCGCTGGCCAGCAAACCGAGCAGCGGCGCGGGCAGCAGGGGCGCGCGCAGCAGCCAGGCCAGCATGCTGGCGCCCGCCGTGGCCAGCAAGACGCTTTGCTGCAGGCCGATCACATTCTCATTGCGCCAGAACGGCAGCCAGAACAGCTGGCGCCACAGGAACAGGGTAGGCCAGCGGGGCCGTTGCGGCACATAGGCCGTCATCGTGGGCGGGCGCGCCCTTTGTGCGGGGCGCGGCGCGCGCAGGCGTTGCGCCACGATGAGCGTCGTCAGCAGCCAGGCCAGCAGCCAGGCACCGACGGTGGCGGCAATGCCGGGCGCCGCAATGGGGCGCAGCCACGGCGGCGACTGCAGCAGCCAGATGCCGGCCGAGACGGCATACGCAAGGCCCAGCGGCAGCATCAGCAGGCCGGCGACGGCGATATCGGCTTGCCAGCGCAGGCGCGGCGGCAAGGGGAGCTGGCGCAGCCAGACGGCGGTACTTGCCGGCAGCAGCCGTTTGCGCAGCAGCCAGGCGGGCAGGCAAGTGAGGACCGTCTGCGTGACGATGATACTCAGTGCGGCGGGCCAGGGCTGGCTCGCGGCGAGAAAGCTGGGCAGGGCGATGACGCTGAGCAAGCCCAGCAGGACGGGACCGGCCAGGAAAAAGAAGATTTCCATGGAACTCGTCAGGCTGGCGGCAAATTGCAGCAAAGCATGATGGGCCAGGCGCAGCCGCAGGGCGATATAGGGAGGAGTACTACGGGGCAAGCGCATGCGGGCAGGGGCGGAGTCAGGGTAGCGCTGATTCTAACAGCCGGGGTCAGACCCCCGGACAAGTCAGCGTTGGGGTTGACGGTGTTGTGGATCTGACCCCAGAATGGGAAAAGCCCTTCGGTTCCAGGAACCAAAGGGCTTTTCTTTTATTGGCGGAGCGGACGGGACTCGAACCCGCGACCCCCGACGTGACAGGCCGGTATTCTAACCAACTGAACTACCACTCCAAGCTCGTATGATCTGTGTTGCTGATCCATGAAGCACTGGATAATTTTCTGTATTGGTGGTGGGTGCTGAGAGGCTCGAACTCCCGACCTACGCCTTGTAAGGGCGCCGCTCTACCAACTGAGCTAAGCACCCGCATACCCAGAAAACTATCCCGACGTTTGTCACCACGTCTGGAAGAGGCACTATTATAGGGGGCGCTCTGCCGCTTGTGCAACTATTCTTGGCGATAAAAGCGGTTTTTTTGCTGAAAAGCGCAAAAATATTCATGCGGGGAAGCCCGGGCGTGTTTTCGGCGCTGAAATGGGAAAAGCCCTTCGGTTCAGAGAACCAAAGGGCTTTTCTTTTATTGGCGGAGCGGACGGGACTCGAACCCGCGACCCCCGACGTGACAGGCCGGTATTCTAACCAACTGAACTACCACTCCAAGCTCGTATGATCTGTGTTGCTGATCCATGAAGCACTGGACAGTTTTCTGATTTGGTGGGTGCTGAGAGGCTCGAACTCCCGACCTACGCCTTGTAAGGGCGCCGCTCTACCAACTGAGCTAAGCACCCGTTGCTTGTCTCAGAAAACCATCCCGACGTTTGTCACCACGTCTGGAAGAGGCGCTATTATAGGATGGCTAAAATCCTTCTGCAAGCGCTTTTTTCACATTATTGCGTGATGTTCCACTGCGACAGCATCCAGGCCATGTTGAAGGCGTTTTCGGCAATCGCGTTGTAGCGGCCCGACGCGCCGCCGTGGCCGGCGCCCATATTCGTTTTCAGCAGCAATGGATTGCCGTCCGTTTTATACGCGCGCAGCTTGGCCACGTATTTTGCCGGTTCCCAGTACATGACCTGGCTGTCGTTCAGGCCCGTCGTCACCAGCATGGCGGGATAATTCTTGCGCGCGATGTTGTCGTAGGGCGAGTAGCTGAGCATGTAGTCGTAGGCCGCCTTCTGGTTCGGGTCGCCCCATTCCAGGTATTCGCCCGTCGTCAGGGGCAGGCTGGCGTCCATCATGGTGTTCATCACGTCGACGAATGGTACGGCCGCGTGCACGGCGTGGAACAGCTCGGGACGCATGTTGACGACGGCGCCTATCAGCAAGCCGCCGGCGCTGCCGCCCTGGATGATCAGGCGGTTCGGGCTGGTCCATTTTTCGCGCACCAGGTAGTCGGCGCTGTCAATGAAGTCATGGAAGGTGTTTTTCTTCTTCATCAGCATGCCGTCTTCATGCCACGCTTCGCCCATGTCGGTGCCGCCGCGGATATGCGCTTGCGCATAGATGACACCGCGTTCCAGCAGGCTGATGCGGCTGATGGAAAAAGTGGCTTCCGTCGAGATGCCATACGAGCCGTACGAGTACAGCAGCAGCGGCGCGGAACCGTCGAGCTTGACGCCCTTCTTGTAGACGACCCACAGCGGCACTTGCACGCCGTCGCGCGCTGTCACCCACAGACGCTGCGTCGTGTAGCGGCTGCCGTCAAAGCCGCCGACGATTTCCTGCTGCTTCAGCACCGTGCGCTGGCCATCCTTCATGCCGACATCGATGATGGTGGGCGGCGTGACGGGCGACTGGTAGGACATGCGAAATTGCGTGGCCGAAAACTCGGGTGTGCCGACGGACGTGGCCAGATAGACGGGGTCGTCGAACTGCACGGTTTTCCAGTTCTTTTGCGCAAAATCAAGGATGCGCGCGCGGTTCAGGGCGCGCGCCTTTTCCATCACCACCAGATAGCCCTGGAAGACGTCGATGGACTGGATCACGGCATCCTTGTTGTGCGGCACGACGGGTTTCCAGTGTTTCGGCTGCGGGGTGCTCAATGGCGCGCTGACGACGCGGAAATTCTTCGCATCCTTGTTGGTCAGGATGTACAGCTGGCCGTCGCGGTGTTCGACGACGTAGCGGTGGCCTTTTTCGCGTTTCAGCACGCTCTGGAAACTGCCTTGCGGCTTGTTCGTTGGCAACAGCAGCACTTCGCTCGTATCCGTGCTGCGCGCCGTGAGCACAAAGTAGCGCTGGTCGCGCGTGCGGCTCACGCCGATGGCGAATTGCTCTACCGGCTCGTGATAGACCTGCTGCGGCATGCCGCCCAAGGCCAGGCGGAACAAGCGGTCAGCGCGCTTGGTGGTGGCGTCTTCCTGCGTCAGCATCAGGGTGGCGTTGTCGGCCGCCCAGGCCAGGGATGTGACGCGCGGCATGCTGTCGCCCAGCAACTTGCCCGTCTTCAAATCCTTGACATGCAGCGCGTACTGGCGGAAACCCGTCGTGTCGGTGGTGTAGGCCAGCAACTGTTCATTCGGGCTGATGGCAAACGCGCGCACGGCAAAAAATTTGTGGCCTTCGGCCAATTGATTCTGATCCAGCAAGATTTCTTCAAGCGCCTGCGCATCGTAGGCGCCGCTGGCGCCGACGGGGCGGCGGCAGTGAATTGGATATTGCTTGCCCGCTTCCGTGCGCGTGTAATAGTAGAAATTGCCCTGGCGCGCAGGCACGGACAGGTCCACTTCCTGCATGCGTCCCTTGATTTCCGCAGTCAGCTTGTCGGCCAGCGGCTGGATCGGGGCCGTGACGGCCGCCGTATAGGCGTTTTCCGCATTCAGGTAGTCGATCACGGCAGGATCGGTCTTCTTTTGCAGCCAGCGGTAGTCGTCCGTAACCACGGTGCCGTGGCGCGTTTCCTGCCAGGCCGTCTTGGCGGCGACCGGCGCGGTGGCGTCGGCGGCCTGCGCGGATGGCGCCAGCGTGGACAGCAGGATGGATGAGCAGACGGCCAGGCGGCGCAAAGCTTGATGTGCTGTAGACAAGGCAACTCCTTTTATAGTCGTGTCAGGATTGTAATCTTGCTATTGAGAAAAGCAACTGCGGAGCGCGTGCGTTTCAACTTGCATCCATGGGCATTTCCAGCGATACTGTATATAACTACAGTATCCCGCCGCGAGGTGTCCTTGACCACATCTGCCCCTACATTGCCTGAACCGCGCCGCTGGATAGCCCATCTGGACATGGATGCCTTTTTCGCCTCCGTGGAACTGTTGAAATATCCGGAATTGCGCGGCGAAGCCGTCGTCATCGGCGGCGGGCGCTTGCAGCAACCCCTGTTGCAGGAAGACGGCACGCGGCAATTCGCGCGCATGCGCGACTACGTGGGGCGCGGCGTCGTCACCACGTCGACCTATGCGGCGCGCAAGTTTGGCGTGTTTTCCGCCATGGGCATCATGAAGGCGGCGAAACTGGCGCCCGACAGCATCCTGCTGCCGGCCGATTTCGAGGCTTACCGCGAGTATTCGGCCCGCTTCAAGCAGGCAGTGGCACAGCTGTGCCCCATCATCCAGAACGTGGGCATCGATGAAATCTATGTCGACCTGACGGAACATGGCGAGCAGGCGCCGGCCATCGCGGCGCGCCTGAAGGCGGCCGTGTTCGAGGCGACGGGCCTGTCGTGCTCGATCGGCCTGGCGCCGAACAAATTGCTGGCAAAAATCTGTTCCGATCTGGAAAAGCCCGACGGCCTGACCATTTTGTCGCCCGAGGATGTGGAAACGCGGGTCTGGCCCTTGCCGGCGAAAAAGATCAACGGCATCGGCCCGAAGGCGACGGCCAAGCTGGAAGCCTTGGGCATCATCACTATCGGCGAGCTGGCGCGGGCCGACATGGCCATGCTGCGCACGCAGTTCGGCGACCTGTACACGGGCTGGCTGCGCCAGGCGGCGCTGGGCATCGACGAGCGGCCCGTGCAGACGAGCCGGGAAACCAAGTCCGTCAGCCGCGAAACGACGTTCGAGCGCGACTTGCAGGTGGTGCGCGACCGCGCCACGCTGTCGGAAAAGCTGGAAAGCCTGTGCACGCGCGTGGCGGGCGACCTCGACAAGCAGTCGCTGGCGGGGCGCACGGTGGGCATCAAGCTGCGCTTCGAGGATTTCAGCACGGTCACGCGCGACATCACCCTGCCCAGTGCCACGGCGGACGCCGCCGCCATCCTGCGCGCCAGCCGCGATTGCTTGCGGCGCGTGCCATTTGACAAGAAAATCCGCCTGCTGGGCGTGCGCATCTCGACCTTGTCCGATCCGGCCGTCATGACGCGGCAGGCGCCAGCCCAGGCGGAGCTGTTTCCCGCCCTGTAGCGGCATTCCCCATGCATCAACAACACCGCGCCAGTCCGCGCTTTTGACGGCATTCCCGTGTCGAAAGTGTAGAATGGCGTTCCCCTGGCACTACTGAAACAAACGGAAGACAAAAATTATGTGGTTCAAGAATCTTCAGATTTACCGCCTGCCCGCACCGTGGGCTTACACGCCAGAACAACTGGAAGAGGCCTTGTCCTCGAACAAATTTACGCCGGCGACCAGCATGGATCTGATGCGCCAGGGCTGGGATACGCCACGCCCGAACGGCGGCCTGGTCCACGTGGTCAACAAGCAAATGCTGATCTTGCTGGGCACGGAAAAGAAACTGCTGCCAGCCACCGTCATCAACCAGGTGGCCAAGGCCCGCGCCGCCGAGATGGAAGAAGCGCAAGGCTTTGCGCCTGGCAAGAAAGCCATGAAGGAATTGAAGGAACGCGTGGCCGACGAACTGCTGCCGCGCGCCTTCAGCATCCGCAGCAACGTCTGGACGTGGATCGACCCCGTCAATGGCTGGCTGGTGGTCGATGCCGCCAGCCCGGCGAAAGCCGATGAAGTCATCAAGCTGCTGCTGAAAGCCGTCGATAAACTGCCGCTGGAAAGCCTGCGCGTGCAGCGCTCGCCCGTGGCGGTGATGACGGAGTGGCTGCAGGCGGACGACGCGCCGGCCGGCTTCACGGTCGACATGGATACGGAATTGCGCGCCACGGGCGAGAGCAAGGCCACCGTGCGCTACGTGCGCCACACCCTGGAAGCGGACGATGTGCGCCGCCACATCGCGGCCGGCAAGCAGTGCACGCGCCTGGCCATGACGTGGAACGACAAGATCTCGTTCGTGCTAACGGAGTCCTTGGCCATCAAGAGCGTCAAGCCGCTCGACGTGATCAAGGAAACGGAATCGAGCACGAAGAACGACGAAGAGCGTTTCGACGGCGACGTGATGCTGATGACGGGCGAGCTCTCCAAGCTGATGGCCGACGTGGTCGAAGCCTTGGGCGGCGAAGCGACGGCGTAACAGCCGTCATGCTGGTACGAAAAAGGAGCTGCGGCTCCTTTTTTTTCGCCTGTGCAATTTGTGGGTGCATAAAAAAAAGCGCCTTGCACGGTGAAGTGCAAGGCGCTTTTCAGACAAGCTAATTCAACACGTCAAATTAGAACTTGTAGTTGCCGGTGACGTAGAACGAACGCATCATCGGATCGGCGTAGCGTGGGTCGAAACCGATCTGGTGGCCCGACGAAGCGCGCAGCGACAGCGGCGGTGCACGGTCGAACAGGTTTTTGATGCCTGCGCGGATCGTGGTTTGCTTGTCAAAGGCGAAACGTGCTTGCCAGTCGAACGTCGTGTACGACGGTACTTGCAGGCGGAAGTTTTTCTCTTCTTTTTGGGTCGCCAGGTTGTACACGGTAGCGGGAGCATCGGTGTAGCCGTTACGGTAGTTGACCGTGACCGTGTTGCTCAGGCGGCCCGTGTCCAGGGTCGTCGTCAGCTTCATCAGGTTGCGGAACGTGACTTCGTTGGTGTCGCCGAAGAAGTTCATGTTGCTGGTGAACACATTGTCGCTACCGGCTTTGGTGTAGTTGGCGTGCAACATGTGCGTACCGCTCAATTGGGCGGTCAGCTTGCCGAAAGAAAACTTGTGGTTGGCGGACAGATCCCAGTCGATACCACGGTATTCCTTCTTGCCGATGTTGACCGACAGTTTCTTGAACGCGTAGTAAGCGATGCCGGTCGATGGTTCGATGTATTCACCGAAGCTCGATGCATACTTGACCGGATCGGCAAATGCTTGCTCTTCGGATACTTCCGACACGGCATTGCGCAATTTCACATCCCACAGGTCGGCGCCGAACGAGAATGCCGAGCTAGGCTCGACACGGAAGCCCAGGGTGAACTGCTTCGATTTTTCCGATTGCAGATCCGGGTTGCCTTGCGATACCGCGTTGTATTGCGTTGCTTCCGCGCGGCACAGTGCGTTACCTGGGTATGGGCAGTCAAATTTCTTGGCGGTAAAGCCGGCGTTGACCAGTGGCTGAGCGATGTCCAGCATGCTTGGCGCCTTGAAGCCCGTGCCGTAGGAACCGCGGATCAGCACGGTCTGTACCGGCTGCCAGCGTGCCGATACCTTGTAGGTATTGGCGCTGTCTTTTTTGCCGACAGTTTTGTTGTTCAGCTTGTCATCGATCGCTTTGACGGCATCGTAACGGCCGCCGACGGTCATTTCGAACGACTTGGTCAGCGGTGCCAGCAACTCGACGAAGGCGCCGTAGGTGTCGCGGCTCATGTCGTAGGCTGGCTTGGTGTTGAAGCTGTAGATGTCGTCGCCGGTGGCGCCTGGCGATTGCTCATACGTATAGGTGCGGTAGTCGCCGCCGATACCGAGGCTGGCCTTGCCGCCTGGCAGGCTGAACAATTCACGCGAGCCGTGCGTGTCGATGCCGCGCATGGTGGTTGATGCGGTGCGCACGGAGCCGACGAATTGCGCGCCAGCGACCTGTGCTTGCACGGATGGCTTTTGTGTCGCAGCAAAAGGATTGAAGTCCGGATTGGCCAGGATATTTTTGAATTCCTGGCTCTTCTGGTAACCGCCCGTGTAGCGCTCGTCGATCGAGTTTTGCGACCAGGTCAGGCCGCTTTCGAAGTTCCACGCGCCCAGTTCGCCTTCCACACCGACGACCATGTGTTTGGTTTCGGTGATGGTGTTGCTGGCACGCAGGCCGAAGTCGGTGCTGCGGTAGTTGGCCGTCACGGATTTGACGTCGGCACGTTGCGCTGGCGTCAGGTAGGGCGACACATAGGTGTTGTACAGCGCGCTGTCCTTGGCGATTGCGATCGGGATCGGATTGGCGGCGATACGCGCCGTCAGGTCGTAGCGCGAGTAGGCCAGTTCGGCGAATGCATTCAGGTTGTCGTTCAGCTTGTACGTCGCTTTGGAGAACAGGCTGTCGCGTTTCGATTGCGGTACGATTTCCACGGTGGAACCCGTGTCGAAGCCGCAAGCGCGTGCATTGGCGGTGGTGACGTCGAAACCTTCAGGGCAATTGCCATTTTTAGCCAGGTAAGGCGAAAACGCGGTCGATGGCGCACCGCTCTTGTAGGCAACCGTGGCGCCTGCTGGCGAAGCCGATGTGCTGGTGCGGTCCCAGATGTAGTTATTGCCGTTGCGGCTGAATGGCACATACGAGGTAGCGGCGAACGTGCGGTCGGTGGCGCGCAGTTTCGATTGCTCGTCATGGCGGTACGACAACAGCACGTTGAAACGGTCTTCGTCCAGGTCGCCGAAACCGTAGGTGACGCTGGTGTTCCAGGCGTTGCCGCCCTTGTCTTCCGGACCGCCGTAGGTGGCTTCCAGGGTGGCGCCTTGCTGATTTTTCTTCAGGATGAAGTTCAGTACGCCGGCGATGGCGTCCGAGCCGTACAGGGCCGAAGCGCCGTCGGTCAGGATTTCGACGCGTTCAACGGCGCTCATCGGAATGGCGTTCAGGTTGACCGTGGTGCCGGAACCTTGTGGCGCGATGCGGCGGCCGTTCAACAGCACCAGGGTGTAGGTTTCGCCGATACCGTGCAGCGAAGCACTGGTATTGCCGCCCGAGTCGGAACCGGCGGCGACGGCGCCGATGGTGAAGCCTTGCATCGCCGGCAGGGCCTGAATCAGGTCGGCAACCGAAGTGGCGCCCGATTTGGCGATCGCTTCTTGCGACAGGCGCTGTACAGGCAAGGCGCCTTCGACAGCGATACGCTTGATGCTCGAACCGGTAATTTCAACTTTTTGAATTGCTTCGTCCGCCATGGATTGGCCGGAGAACAAAACGCTGCCTGCCAGGACGGTCAGGGCCAGGCGTACGCTGCGTACGCCAATCTTTTCTTTAAATGCCATTGTAACAATTACTCCGTAGTAGTTTTAATAACGACAAGCAGTACACGAGCACCGTTCTGGTCATCGGGTAGATGCCCAGCGGTGCTCGTGTACGGTAGGCGGAACCACGTCGGTGGGAGGTGGAAGACTACTTAGCGCAATATTGTTATAAATGCACTTTTGACTTGTCGAGGCAAACATTATGTCGTCTCAGCAAGAAAAAATGCACCTCAACCGTGTCGGATTTGGCAATAAATTCGAGATACTGAAGAATATTTGATTTAAATGTTAAATATAGATTTTATATTTATAAATATCTGCGTTTTTAAAAATGATCAATGGCGTTTTTTTGCAACATAAAATTATTGTATTGGCAATTCGATGTTTTACCAGCAATAATTAGATGAAAAATGTTGTATTGCAGAATTTATGCAGCATAAAAAAATGTAAAAAAAGCCCGCTGAAAGCGGGCGGGTCGAATTGTGACAGAGTGTCGGTCAGGCCGTTTGCTGGTCTGCTTGTTGCCCCCTGTCCTGTGCCATCGCTTACAAGGGCTGGAACACCCCGGCGGCGCGGTTCTTTTGCACATTGTCCCATGCAAATATCTGGCCATTCATGGCCACGTAGACGCCGGCTGGCAAGGTTTGCGCCACGCCGCACGCAAAGCCCAGGTTGAACAGGGCATCGGAGTTGTCGATTTCGTAGGGAATCATGGCGCCCGTCAAAATGACCGTTTGGTGCAGGTTCGCCGCGCCCAGCACTTGCGCCGTTTCGCGCATGGTGTCGGTGCCGTGGATGATGACGATGGCTTTTTCCTGTGCCGCGCGGCACGAGGCGAGCACGCGCTGGCGGTCCGCATCCTGCATATCGAGCGAGTCCAGCAGTGGCAATTGCTCCAGCGCCACGGGCGCCGTCATGCGCGCGCGGGCAATCGCTGCCGGCAAATGACTGTCGGAAAAGCCCAGGGTACCGTTCAATTCGTTGTAGTGCTTGTCGAAAGTGCCGCCGGTGGCGAGTATGCGCAATGTCATGATGTGGTCACGATGTCAGTGGAGAATGACGCGCATGATATCGTGGATTGCCGCCCTTGCGTGAATGACGCTGCGGATGGGACGGCGTGCTTGCCGCCTGCGCATGCGCCGCATCTGGAAAATTTGGCCATCTGTGAGTACACTGGTTTCTTTGTTTGCCAGCCACCCCCGACTCCGTATGAAAGCGCTCGCTCCCGGCACCGTCATTTTTCACCGCCACCGCGGTTACGGGGTGATCACGTCCGTCAATTTGCTGACGGGCTGGATCGCCGCCCGTTTCGGCAGCGAAGCGCGGACCCTGGACCTGAACCTGTCGACCGACGACGTGCAGTTTGCCGATGGCGAAGCGATCCTCTTTCGCCGCGCGCCGCCCGACCGCATGCCGCATGCGCGCCTGATGGCCATGGTGCGCGCACTGCACCAGGCCGGCTATCAAAAACTGTATCTGTATTCCTGGCCCAAGCCATCCGGGCTGCACTGGCGCTGGCATTTGTTTACGGGGCCGCGCGACTGGATGCAGCGTCCCTGGCGCGAAGGCTGGTATGGCTCGGGCGCCGATTACAACGTCAATCCCGTGATGGGCTGGGGAGACTCTCCCGGCGCTTCCACTGGCGAGTTGATCGATGCCCTGGCCCGTTTCGATCCGCAAGGCCTGGCACAGGCGCTGGGGCGCGACGACGACCATAGCGACTGGTTCGGCCGCGTCTGCGACGCTTTATTACCCGATTATATGTACAGCCTGGACATGCAGCGCGCGCCAGGCGAGCCCTTGCAAGACATGCCGCCCGTGCCGGTGGTCGCCGTGCGCGCCGGCGTGGCGCCGTACAGTGGACCTGACATCGCCTGGCCGCCCGGCTGGACCGGCCTGTGGCGCGGCCGGCACGTGCTGTCCGCGCCCGCCATCCGCATCACGGGCGAGCCCGACCTGATCAAGGGCTTTCAGCGCTCTTGAGGGGCTTGGCGCGCATGCTGCAATGCTTCGGGATTGAGCAGGCGCGTGCATTGATGCTGCGTAAAATCGACGATGTTTTGCAAGGCGTAGCGGAAATACAGCTCATAGCTGTCACGCTCGACGTAGCCCAGGTGTGGCGTGGCCAGCACGTTCGGCAGCAGCAGTAGCGGCGAGCCTGGCGGTAGCGGCTCGTCCGTAAACACGTCGAGCGCGGCGGCGCCCGGATGCCCCTGTGGCAGCGCCGCTTCCAGTGCGCCATCGGCCACCAGTTCGGCGCGGCTGGTGTTGACGAACAGGGACGTCGGCTTCATGCGCGCCAGATCCTCGCTTGTGACCAGGCCGCGTGTCTTGTCGGACAGGCGCAGATGCAAGCTCAGCACGTCGGCCTGCTCGAAGAACGCCTCGCGCGAGACCGCCGCCGTATCACCGGCCGCCACGGCCGCTGCGCGGCTCGCTTCGCTGCCCCACACGAGGATGGTCATGCCGAAGGCGCGGCCATAGCCGGCGATCAATTGGCCGATCTTGCCGTAGCCCCAGATCGCCAGGGTGCGCCCTTTCAATACCGTACCGAGCGTGTTGTGCTTTGGCTCCAGCGACGACGTCTGCCACAGCCCCTCCTGCAAATGTTGCGCGTACGGCACGATCTTGCGCTGCGCCGCCATGATCAGCGCCCACGTCAGTTCGGCCGGCGCCGTGGGCGAGCCGATGCCTTCCGCGATGGCGATGCCCAGCTCGGTGGCGGCCGCCACATCGATGTGTCCGCTGACCTTGCCCGTTTGCGAAATCAGTTTCAGGTTCGGCAGTTTCGACAGCAAGGCACGGTTGAAACTGCTGCGTTCGCGGATCAGCACCAGCGCGTCGAACGGCGCCAGGCGGATCGCCAGCTGGCCCAGGCCCCGCGCCGTATTGCTGAACACTTTGACCTCGTGGCCGTCGAGCAATTTGAAACAATCGAGGCCGCGCACGGCATCCTGGTAATCATCGAGTATGGCAATTTTCATGGTGGATGGCCGATTTTAGTAAGGATTTGGTAGGGAAATAACAGGATACGGGAAATGCTGAATAGCCTACTACATTAGTCAAGCTATTCTCCTACATTTTTGCGAGAATAGCCGTTACGCGGGTGTACAATCGCCGGCACTTTTGAAGCTTCGTGATTATAGTGATAGCGCAAACTGTTCCTGCAGCCCGGGAGCATGATCCAGGTAAATGCCGCTGGCGCGAACGCCGCGGCGGACACGACACCAGAGCCCTGCCCGCGTGAACACACCGCCCGCAGTGAGCCGCAGCCACCTCTCAACGATGCTGCCTGTCTTGCCGGAACGACCAGAATTTCTTTTATTGGTATTGGAGGTAATATGAATCAGCCCGTCATGGGTGGCGTCGCCGCACTCAACGTCCCAGCTTATATTAAACAACAGAAACTGATCAACTGGGTGGCCGACATTGCCGCGCTGACCAAGCCAGACCGCATCTACTGGTGCGATGGTTCGCAGGAAGAGTACGAGCGCCTGTGCGCTGACATGGTTGCCAGCGGCACCATGAAAAAACTCAATGCCGACAAGCGCCCGAATTCCTACCTGGCCTGCTCCGATCCGAGCGACGTGGCCCGCGTCGAAGACCGCACGTATATTTGCTCGGCAACGAAAGAAGCGGCCGGCCCGACGAATAACTGGACCGAGCCTGGCGAAATGCGCCACACCCTGAATGGCCTGTTTGACGGCTGCATGCGCGGCCGCACCATGTACGTCGTGCCATTCTCGATGGGCCCGCTGGGTTCGCCGATCGCCCATATCGGCGTGGAACTGTCCGATTCGCCGTATGTCGCCGTCAACATGAAGATCATGACCCGCATGGGCCGTGCCGTGTACGACGTGCTGGGCACCGATGGCGAATTCGTGCCCTGCGTGCACAGCGTGGGCGCGCCGCTGGCGGCCGGCCAGCAAGACGTGAAATGGCCGTGCAACAGCACCAAGTACATCGTACATTTCCCGGAAACGCGCGAAATCTGGTCCTTCGGTTCGGGCTACGGCGGCAACGCCTTGCTGGGCAAGAAATGTTTCGCCCTGCGCATCGCCTCGAACATGGGCTACCAGGAAGCGCAAGCATCGGACAACAACCCGGGCTGGCTGGCCGAACACATGCTGATCCTCGGCGTGGAATCGCCGGAAGGCAAGAAGCATTATGTGGCGGCAGCGTTCCCGTCGGCTTGCGGCAAGACCAACTTCGCCATGCTGATCCCGCCGGCAAGTTTTAACGGCTGGAAAGTAACTACCATCGGCGACGATATCGCCTGGATCAAGCCGGGCGCCGATGGCCGCTTATATGCGATCAACCCGGAAGCGGGCTACTTCGGCGTGGCGCCGGGCACCAACGAAAAAACCAATTACAACTGCATGGCCTCCATGCGCGACAACACGATTTTCACCAACGTGGCGCTGACGGACGATGGCGACGTGTGGTGGGAAGGCTTGAGCAAGGAAGCACCTAGCCACCTGATCGACTGGCAGGGCAAGGACTGGACGCCGGCGTCCGGCACCAAGGCCGCGCACCCGAACGCACGCTTCACGGTTGCGGCAACGCAAAATCCCGTGATCGACGCGGCCTGGGACGATCCGGCCGGCGTGCCGATCTCCGCCTTCATCTTCGGCGGCCGCCGCTCGACCACCGTACCGCTCGTCACCGAAGCGCGCAACTGGGTCGAAGGCGTGTACATGGCTGCCACCATGGGCTCGGAAACGACGGCTGCGGCCGTGGGCCAGATGGGCGTCGTGCGCCGCGATCCATTTGCCATGTTGCCGTTTATCGGCTATAACATGAGCGATTACTTCCAGCACTGGCTGGACATGGGCGTCAAGGTGGGCAAAGTCAACCCGGCGGCCCTGCCGAAGATCTACTGCGTCAACTGGTTCCGCACGGACGAGGCAGGCAAGTTCGTCTGGCCTGGCTTCGGCGACAACATGCGCGTGCTGAAATGGATGCTGGAGCGCATCGAAGGCAAGGCGGGCGGCGTGGAAAACCTGTTCGGCACGACACCGCAGTATGGCGACCTGAACTGGGATGGCTTGCCATTCACGCAACAACAATTCGACACCATCACCTCGATCGACAAGGCCGCGTGGGTGGAAGAATTGAAATTGCATACGGAATTGTTTGAAAAACTCGCGTATCATCTGCCGCAAGAATTGGCAGATCACAAGGCTGCGCTGGAAAAGCGGCTGGCTGAGTAAACGTTTAGTAGTGGGGGAGAAACACGCCGGCAAAGACTGGCGTGCGATAAATGACACGCCGGCAATGACTGGGGTGCTATCAAAGAGAAACGGCGCGGATTGCATGAGCAATCCGCGCCGTTTTTTATTGCCGGTATAATAATTGTTCTATGGAAATTATTGATGTCATGCCTGCCCAAAAAATGAAAAACACGCTCATCATTATTAGCACCGTGGCCGCCTGCCTGCTCGGCAGCGGCGCTCATGCCGACCACCGCCAGGATTGTGAAAGTGCGGACTATGCCAAGCGATATGACGACACATTTGCTGCAGGCATGAAGAACAATGTCGAGCGCCTCAGGCAGCAGCAGGCCGGACATCAAAAAAAGCTGGACGGCATGGTGGCTGCCTTGAAACAACGCGGCGTGTGGTCGGACGACGACTCCGTGACGTTCTTTACGAATATCTGGGCGGATGAGAGCGGGAAGGCTGTGGAGGCTGGCCGGAAGAAGGCGACCGAGCGATGGAAGATTCAAGTGCTGACGGTACAGTCCTGGGATGCCACCATGAGCGACCACCCAGCGCAGAAGACGCGCGGCATGTGTTTGCTTGCTCCCCGTGTACTTGATGAGGCCGTTGTCTTTTATGATGCGCTGGAAAAGGTCTGGAGCTATATGGAAATGAAAGTTGCGGAAGTCGCCAAGGACAAAAACGTGACCCTGCCGGCATTGCCGTAGACTCGGGAATAAAAAACGGCGCGGATTGCATGAGCAATCCGCGCCGTTTTTTATTGCGCTGCTGTTGTTACTGCTTGAGCAGCGGTCCCAGGTACTTGCCTGTCACGCTGGCAGGATTGACGGCCACGTCTTCCGGCGTGCCGCTGGCGATGATCTGCCCGCCGCCGGCGCCGCCTTCGGGACCCAGGTCGACGATCCAGTCGGCCGTCTTGATGACGTCCAGGTTGTGCTCGATGATGACGAGCGTGTTGCCCTGGTCGCGCAGGCGGTGGATGACTTTCAGCAGCAAGTCGATGTCGTGGAAGTGCAAGCCCGTCGTCGGTTCATCGAGGATGTACAGGGTGCGGCCCGTGTCGCGCTTGGACAGTTCCAGCGACAATTTCACGCGCTGCGCTTCGCCGCCCGACAGGGTGGTGGCGCTCTGGCCCAGCTTGATGTAGCCGAGGCCCACATCGAGCAGGGTTTGCAGCTTGCGCGCAATCAAGGGGACCGGTTTGAAGAATGCATGCGCCTCTTCCACCGTCATGCCCAGCACTTCCGTGATGTTCTTGCCCTTGTAGTGCACTTCCAGCGTTTCGCGGTTGTAGCGCTTGCCGTGGCACACGTCGCACGGCACGTAGACGTCGGGCAGGAAGTGCATCTCGACCTTGATCACGCCATCGCCCTGGCACGCCTCGCAGCGTCCGCCCTTCACGTTGAACGAGAAGCGGCCCGCGCTGTAGCCGCGTTCCTTGGCCGTCGGCACGGTGGAGAACAAATCGCGGATCGGCGTAAACAAGCCGGTGTACGTGGCGGGATTCGAGCGCGGCGTGCGGCCGATCGGTGCCTGGTCGACGGAAATGACCTTGTCGAAGTGTTCCAGGCCGCTGATCGATTCGTGCGGTGCCGGTTCCGTCTGCGAACCGTACAGATGGCGCGACAGGGCCGGATACAGGGTATCGTTGACCAGCGACGATTTGCCCGAGCCGGACACGCCCGTCACGCACGTCATCAAGCCCACCGGCAAGCTCAGCGAGACCTTTTTGAGGTTGTTGCCCGTCGCGCCAGTAATCACCAGCTGCTTTTCCGGGTTGCTCGCATGGCGCTTGGCGGGCACGGCGATCTTCAGCTTGCCGTTCAGGTACTGCGCCGTCAGCGATTTCTTGTTTTTCAGGATGTCTTGCAGGGTGCCTTCGGCGATGATCTCGCCGCCGTGCACGCCCGCGCCGATGCCCATGTCGACGATGTAGTCGGCCGTGCGGATGGCGTCTTCGTCATGCTCGACCACCAGCACGCTGTTGCCGATGTCGCGCAAGTGTTTCAAGGTTTCGATCAGGCGGTCATTATCGCGCTGGTGCAAGCCGATCGACGGCTCATCGAGCACATACATGACACCTGTCAAACCGGAGCCGATTTGCGACGCGAGGCGGATGCGTTGTGCTTCGCCGCCGGACAGCGTATCGGCGCTGCGGTCCAGGGACAGGTAATCGAGGCCCACGTTGTTGAGGAATTTCAGGCGCGAAATAATTTCCTTGACCACGCGGTCGGCGATCTCTTTCTTGGCGCCCGTCAGTTTCAGCTTTTCAAAGAATTCCAGGGTCTCGCGCAGCGGTTTTCCCGCCACTTCATAGATGGCGCGCTGCTGCTTGCCGGTGCCGACCTTGACGAAGCGCGCTTCCACGCGCAGGCGCGCCCCATCGCAGGACGGGCAGCATTTTTCATTGATAAACTTGGCCAATTCTTCCTTGACGGCCATCGAATCCGTCTCGCGGTAGCGGCGCTGCAAATTATTGACCACGCCTTCGAACGTGTGTTCCTTGATGACGGTGCGGCCCCGTTCGTTGACATAGGTAAACGGAATCACTTGCTTGCCGGAACCGTACAGCACGGCTTGCTGGGAATTCAAGTCCAGTTGCTCGAACGGCATGTCCAGGTCGAACTCGTAATACGCGGCCAGGTTCGACAGCATCTGGAAGTAAAACTGGTTGCGGCGGTCCCAGCCCTTGACGGCGCCCGAGGCCAGCGACAGGTTCGGGAACGCGACGATGCGTTTCGGGTCAAAGAATTCAATATGTCCCAGGCCGTCGCATTCGGGGCAGGCGCCCATGGGGTTGTTGAACGAGAACAGACGCGGTTCCAGTTCCTGCAGGGAATAGCCACACACATTGCAGGCGAACTTGTTCGAGTAAACATGTTCCTGGGCGGTATCCATTTCGTAGGCAATGGCGCGGCCATCGGCCAGGCGCAGGGCTGTTTCGAAACTTTCCGCCAGGCGCTGCTTGATCTCCTGGTTCACCTTGACGCGGTCGATGACGACGTCGATCGTGTGTTTTTCCGTTTTCTTTAATTTCGGGAGGTCATCGACTTCATAGATCTTGGCCGCATGCGTGCCGCTCTGCACGCGAAAGCGCACGAAGCCCTGCGCCTGCATCTGCTCGAACAGATCCACGTGCTCGCCCTTGCGGTTGGCGACGACGGGCGCCAGTATCATCAGCTTGGTGTCTTCCGGCATGGCCAGCACGGCGTCGACCATTTGCGACACGGACTGGGCGGCCAGCGCATTTTCCGGGTGGTCGGGGCAGTACGGCGTGCCCACGCGCGCATACAGCAGGCGCAGATAATCGTGTATTTCCGTCACGGTGCCCACCGTCGAGCGCGGGTTGTGCGACGTTGCCTTCTGTTCGATGGAGATGGCGGGGGATAGCCCCTCGATCAGGTCGACATCGGGCTTTTCCATCAATTGCAGGAACTGGCGCGCGTAGGCCGACAGCGATTCGACATAGCGGCGCTGGCCTTCCGCGTACAGGGTATCGAAGGCCAGCGACGACTTGCCGGAGCCGGACAAGCCGGTAATCACGATCAGCTTATTGCGCGGCAAATCGAGATTGATATTCTTGAGGTTATGCGTGCGAGCGCCGCGAATGCGGATCTGTTCCATGTGATTGCCTTGCTTTCAGTGAGTGGTGCGGCCGGCGCATTGTGCCTGGGTGCAGATGAGGAGCCACAACGGGTCAACCTGTAACTATAGCCGGGTTTTGCTCTGCATGCCTGAGGCGTCCATGGGCGGATTGCGCCGCCGGGCGAACGTGCCCTGACAAAGTTTGATGCAGATGCGTACTGACGTTTGAATACTGTATATAATACCAGTATTCAAGTTTCTTGTTTTCCTCTGCCGTGAAAAAAACGTGCTGCCGCACGGGAGATGGCGTCCGCCAGAAAGCGGGTGCTTTGCGTCGCGTGGTCGCTTATAATCCTCGTTTAGTACACTAAACTAACGCGCGGGACACCGGCTCCCGCTGCAGTTCATCAGGAGTTATTCATGGCATCAGTCAACAAAGTCATCATCGTCGGCAATCTGGGCCGTGACCCGGAAATCCGCTACATGCCTAGCGGCGACGCGATCGCCAACATCGCCGTGGCCACTTCGTACAAATCGAAGGACCGCAACACGGGCGAACAAAAAGAATTGACAGAGTGGCACCGTATCTCGTTCTTCGGCCGCCTGGCGGAAATCGTCGGCCAATACCTGAAAAAAGGCTCGTCCGTCTACGTCGAAGGCCGTCTGCAAACCCGTAAATACACGGACAAGGACGGCGTCGAGAAGTATGCGACCGACATCATCGCGGAACAGATGCAAATGCTGGGCGGCCGTTCCGGCATGGGCGGCGACGCCGGCGGTGGCGATGACAGCTACGGTGGTGGCGGTGGCGGCGGTTACGACGCCCCGGCCCCGCGCCAGGCGCCAGCCCCGCGTCCAGCTCCGGCACCGGCGCCACGCCCGGCACCGAAGCCAGCACCGAACTTCTCGGATATGGATGACGACATTCCGTTCTAAGCACGTCGTTCTGACGCCTGGCGTCAGACACTGTCGATAAAGAGCCTGCTTCATCCGTGAAGCAGGCTTTTTTTATGCGCACCGGTGGTAGAAGGCAATCCCGGGTCGCATTGTTCCATTCCGCAGCAAGAAGCGGATGGCGGCGCTGTCCCGATGCTGGTCTGATGGTGTTTTTGACGACGCCGGAGAACAGCATGGATTTTCGCATTACGGGGCTGTCGCCCGAGCCCTTTCTGCCCTTTTTTTTCCTATCCGATGCCGAGCTGGCGGCGCTCGGCATGCGGCGCTACGTGGTCGACCAATACCCCGGATTTCCTGACCGTATAACGCTGGAGGACGCCCCGCTGGGCGAGACTGTGCTGTTGTTGAGCCATGTGTGCCAGCCCGCCATGACGCCTTACCGGGCTTGCCACGCCATTTTTGTGCGCGAGGGCGCTACGCAAGTGTACGATGCCATCAATCAAGTACCGGAATCGATGCGGCGGCGTTTGTTGTCGCTGCGTGCCTATTGCGCCGACGGCATGATGCTCGATGCCGATGTGGTGGAAGGCACCGCCATCGAGGCCGTCATTGCACGACTATTCGGCAATGCGGACGTCAGTTATATCCACGTCCACAATGCCAAGCGGGGCTGTTATGCGGCCCGCATCGACCGCGCGGACTCCCTTGCCTAATCGCGCAAGCCCATCTCCAGACTGTAGCTGGCTACCGCATTCCTGCGCGCCGCGTTGCGCATCAAATACACCTGCACCGTGTACTCGCCATCGGCTGGCAGTTGCGCCTGGAAACTGTTGCCGCTGGTCGAGCCGATGAACAGGGCTTCCTCCTGGCCTGACTGGCGGATGTTGAAGTAATTCGACGCCTGATTGGTTTTCAGCTTGACGCTGAGGGTCTGGCCGGCCTTGCCTGTCAGCGTATATTCGGCCGTGGCGTAGCCCTTGATCTTGCCTTTCACGCTGTACGCGGCTTTGCCTGCCGTCAATTCCACTGTTTCCTTGTGGACAGGGTCGACGCTCCAGGCGGGCGTGGCAAACACGAGGGCCGCCAGCAGCAGGCCGGGGCAAAGGGACAGGTGACGACGCAGCATATGGCATTTCCTTTGAACGTGGATGAATAAGCAGACGGTGGCGATGCCGTCCATGTTACGCCAGCGGTTGCCATGCGCCTGTACGGCAGCGCGCGTATGGCCAGTTCGAGGACGGTTTTTTCACCTTTCTTGACCTATGTAGTTTTTCTGGCCGCGCACGTTTCAAGATGCGGCGAAATACGATTTTCGGGTAGGCTGAAGCGTCTCTTCGATGCGGAACTGGCTGCGGGCGCCGCTGCGCCGGACCGGTTTTGCAGCTCTTCTTCCCTGTATTGAAAGGAACGCAGAATGGGTATTTCCGGAAAAGTCGCGCTGGTCACAGGTGCCGCGCAAGGTATCGGCAAGGCCATCGCCTTGCGCCTGGCCAAGGATGGCGCCGATATCGCGCTGGTCGACCTGCACCAGGAAAAGCTGGACGCGGCCGCCGCCGAAGTGCGCGCGCTGGGGCGCCGCGCCGTCACCTTCATTGCCGACGTGTCGCAGCTCGATCAGGTGACCGCGGCGGTGGCGTTTGCCGAACAGGAACTGGGCGGCTTCGACATCATCGTCAACAACGCCGGCATCGCGCAAGTGCAGCCGCTGCTCGACGTCACGCCGGAAGAGGTCGACCGCATCATGCGCATCAATGTGCAAGGGACGCTCTGGGGCATCCAGGCGGCCGCCAAGACCTTCAAGAAGCGCAAGCAGAAGGGCAAGATCATCAATGCCTGCTCCATCGCCGGGCACGACGGCTTTGCTCTGCTGGGCGTGTATTGTGCCACCAAGTTTGCCGTGCGCGCGCTGACGCAGGCGGCGGCCAAGGAACTGGCGGCCGACGGCATCACCGTCAACGCGTATTGTCCTGGCGTCGTCGGCACGGACATGTGGGTCGAGATCGACAAGCGCATGGCCGAAGTGACAGGCGCCGAGCTGGGTGCAACGTATAAAAAATTTGTGGACGGCATCGCGCTGGGACGCGCCGAGACGCCCGATGACGTGGCGGGACTCGTTTCCTTCCTGGCAGGGCCTGACGCCGATTACATGACGGGCCAGGCGCCGCTGATCGATGGTGGTCTCGTGTACCGTTGAGGTATTGACCGCGCAGAAAAAACAGCCCGCGCTGTCACCGATAGCGCGGCCTGTTGGCGTGGCAATGCAGCGCTGGAATGCAGCAGGGAGATGAGTGACCCGGTGCTACACTCGCTATTTTCAGCGACGCCAGGCGTCGGAAAGACGGGACCATGCCAGTCGCACAGAACATGATATTACGCGCCGTTGCGCCCGGCGAAGAAGGGGCGCTGGCGCGGCTGTTCCAGCTGTACTGCTACGAAAATACGGCCTGGAGCGGTGAAGACGTGCTGGCCGACGGTCGCTACGATGTGTGCGATGCCGGGCTGGCCGAGTATGTGCATGCGCCCGCGCATACTGCCGTCTGGATCGAGGTCGATGGTGCGCTGGCGGGCTTTTTCATCACGGAGCCTGGCGTGGCGGGCAAGCTGCCGGTGCAGGAGTTCAGCGACTTCTTTATTTTGAAGAAGTACCGGCGCCGGGGCGTGGCGCTGGAAGTGGTGCGCCGCGTGCTGCTGGGCAGCGAGCAGACGTGGCTGGTGGCGACGTTCCGCGCCGATGCCGCTGCCTGCGCGTTCTGGCGGCAGGCATTTGCGCGCCTGCCGTTTGCCAGGATCGAGGCGTACGAGGATCCGGACTTGCCGCAGTTCCAGCTGACTTTGCTGAAACCGGCGGCCTGAGCCGGTTTAGAAGCGTACTTTCACATATGCCGACGGTCCCGTCAGGCGGATGTTCAGGTCGGCATCGCGTTCGCTGTCGCGGTGCAGCTTGATTTTCGAGATGCCGTAGTCGGCCACGAAACCGATATTCTTGAACGGGAACCACTCCACGCCGATATTGCCGCCGTAGATGTGGCCGTTGATGCGCCCGCCATTTTTCTTGATGCCCGACGCTTCCGCATACATGCGCAAATCCGGCGTGAAGGCATGGCGCCAGCCCACTTCCAGCAGCGGCGCAAACGCGTGCTCGCCGATGGAATCGCGCGCCGTGGCCGTTTCGCCATTGACGACGCCGGTGGCCGTGCCGTTCAGGTTGGCATGGTAATAGGCGGCGCCCAGACCGATGCCCAAGGTGTCGTTGCCGCTGCCGAGCCACCATTTATAGGCCAGCTTGGCCAGGTCCAGCTTCAGATCGGCATTTGCCGTGGCCGTTCCCGTGACGGGCTGGCCATTGATGATGGTCTCGCCCGTCAGGCTTGGCGTGTAGGATTTGTCGTAGCGGTAGTAGTCGAATGCCAGGCCATGGCGGTCGCCGATCAGCAAGTCCGCCTTGATGCGCGGGATGGTCGTATGGCTTTGCTTCGATTCGGGCGCGTCGATGCGGCCAAATTGCGTGTCGGCGCCGATATTGATGCGCGGATCGGCGGAAAATGCCCCCACCGAGATGCTGACACGGTCCAGCGTGGGCGATGGCTCGGCCCGTGCAGTGGCGGCCGCCGTGGCAATGCCCAGCACGCCCAGCATCATGGCGCCGCGCAAGGCGAGGTGGTGCGGGCGTGGTGGGGACAGGCGGGTGGACACGGACATGACAGACATGGGGTAACTCCTCAAAATAAAGTGAAAACTGTCGCGACGTTTTGGGCAACAGTGCAATGAGGAAATGGTAGCAATTGTTACTTTTGAATTACGTAGCCGCACGGCGCAAATTACCGTCGGATTTGTCCTACCACATGTAAGTCCTGGTTAGAGGAGAGGAAAACGATGCAAGCAATCATCGAGCTGGCGACACCGCGTTTGCTGCTGCGCCAATGGCGCGACAGCGACTTGCCGCCATTCGCGGCGCTGAATGCCGATCCCCGCGTGACGGCATATTTCCCGGCCGCCCTGTCGCGCGACGCCAGCGACGCCATGGCGCGGCGCTGCAGCGGATTGATCGCCGGGCGGGGCTGGGGTTTATGGGCGGTAACCTTGCGTGAAAACAATGCCTTCATCGGCATGACGGGGCTGCATAGCCCCGACGCGCAATTGCCGTGCTCGCCATGCGTGGAAATCGGCTGGCGTCTGGCGTTCGATTACTGGGGACAAGGTTACGCGCAGGAAGCGGCGCACGCCGCCCTGCAGGTTGGTTTCGAGCGTTTGCAACTGCCGGAGATCGTCTCGTTCACGGCCTTGCCCAACGTGCGCTCGAGCACCCTGATGGCGCGCCTGGGCATGCGCCGCGATGCTGCCACCTTCGAGCATCCGGCCCTGCCGCCAGGACACGCATTGCGCACCCATTGCCTGTATCGTCTGACGCGCGCAGAATGGGGCGCACAGGAGGGAACATGAGAATCGCCGCCATTTCCGATATCCACGGCAACCTTGATGCGCTGGAGGCCGTGCTGGACGACATCGCCCGGCGTGACGTGGACGTGACCGTCAATCTGGGCGATATCGTCTCGGGCCATCTGCAGCCGCGCGCCACGGCGGCGCGCCTGATGGGGCTCGGCTTGCCCACCATCCGCGGCAACCACGAGCGCCAATTGTTCGGCGACCCGGCCCGCATGGGCGTGTCCGACGCTTTTGCGCGCGCGCAACTACTGCCGGAGCAACTGGACTGGATCGCGGCGCTGCCCGCCACCTTGCGCTTGCGCAAAGACGTGCTGCTCGTGCATGGCACGCCGACAAGCGATCTCGTGTATTTTCTCGACAGCGTCACGCCGCAAGGCAGCCGCGCCGCCACGCAGCAGGAGGTGGCCGAACGGGCCGGCGATGCCGACGCGGCCTTGATCCTGTGCGGCCACACGCACATGCCGCGCCAGGTGCGCCTGGCCGATGGGCGGCTGATCGTCAATCCGGGCAGCGTCGGCTTGCAAGCCTACGACGACGACCACGGTTATCCGCATGTGATGGAAAACGGCACGCCGCACGCGCGCTATGCCATCGCCGAACAGGGGATGGACGGCGCCTGGACGGCGCAGTGGCACGCCGTGGAATATGACTGGGAGCAGGCGGCCCGGCTGGCGCTGGCCAACGGCCGGCCCGACTGGGTCGTGCCCTTGCGCACGGGATTCGTCGGGCCGCCTGATGTTGCTTAGCAGCTTGGGGCGCGCGTGATGGGCACGGGCACCAGTTCCGTCTTGCCGTCCTTGGCGATCACCCGGTTGATGCTGATGCTGCAGCGCTTGCCTTCCCACGAGAACGCCGCTTCGTAATCTTCGCCCGCGCGCGGCGTGAAGGTGATGTCGCCACTGCAGCTGGGCGAGACGGTTTCATAGTTGATGCCGTTGACCACATAAAATGGCGAAACGTCCTGGAAGCCGATACGCAGGCTGCTTGGCTTGTCGGCTGGAACTTCGTATTCGCGGAAATAGGCTTTCGAGAAAATCCCATCCTTGCGCGACAGGTTTTTCGACGTTTCCGTCTCCGGGATGCCCAGGCTGGTATTGCTGACACTGCCGATCAGGGAACCGAAGGCGGAACTCATGCCGCCACTGGCCTTTTCCACGCCATCGCTGAACATGCCGCGGATGCAGCTGCTGTCGCGGTACAGGAAGGCCGTGGCGCCATTCTGGCCGAACAGGCGCAGGCGGCTGATGGCCGATGTTGCCGGCGCCGCTGGCGCGCTGGCCGCTTCGGCGGCGGCTGCGGGTGCTTCGGTGGTGGCGGTATCCTGGGCAAAACTGGCGCTGCAGAGCAACAGGGAAAAGAGGAAAGCAGGTTTTTTCATTGGTTTTAAAAATTATCAAAAAGAAACAATATATACCATTAGGCAATATTTTGTTGCTTTTTTGAATCGCTTCGCCTCCCTCCAGACGCCTAGCGGAATTCTTCCGCCACCAGGTTGTACTTCTGCATCTTGTGATACAAGGTCTGTTTCGGCAATCCGAGCACCGTGCTCACTTCGCTGACGTTGCCCGCATATGCGCGCAGTTCCTGCTCGATCAGGGCGCGTTCGAAGCCGTTGACTTGCTCCGCCAGCGACAACGGACTGGGCTGGGCGCTCGCCAGCAGGCTCGAGGCGCCGCCGGCGATGCCGAGCACGAAGCGGTCGGCGATATTGCGCAATTCGCGCACATTGCCGGGCCAGGAATGGGCCATCAGGTTGCGCATCTGGGCGCTCGAGACGACGGGCGCGGCGCGGTTGTAGCGGGCGGCGGCGGCCAGCACGAAGTGCTCGAACAGGATGGGAATGTCTTCGCGCCGTTCGCGCAGCGGCGGCAGGTGCAGCACGATCAAATTCAAACGGTAATACAGGTCGCTGCGGAATTTTTGTTGCTGCGACAAGTCTTCCAGGTCCAGCTTGGCCGCCGCGATGACGCGCACGTCGACGGGTGTGGGCACGTTCGAACCCAGGCGTTCGATATAGCGTTCCTGGAGCACGCGCAGCAATTTCACTTGCAGGGACAGGGGCAGGCTTTCGATTTCATCGAGGAAGAACGTGCCCTGGTCCGCGTGCTCGATCTTGCCTACCTGCCGCTTGGCCGCGCCCGTAAATGCGCCCGGTTCGTGGCCGAAGACTTCGCTTTCGAATATGCTTTCGGGAATCGCGCCGCAGTTGACGGCGACAAAGTTGTGCTTGCGGCGGTGGCTGAAGTCGTGCAGACAGCGGGCCACCATTTCCTTGCCCGTGCCCGTATCGCCATAGATCAGCACGTCGGCCGGTTCGTCGGCAACGTCGAGTATCAAACGCCGTATGTCGCGCATTGCCACGGAATTGCCCAATAAACGTGCCTCGATGCCGCCGCCGTCTTCGAGCTGGCGGCGCAGGCTGTGCACTTCCAGGGTCAGGCGCCGGGTTTCCAGCGCGCGCATGATGACGTCGACCAGCTGGTCGGACGAATACGGTTTTTCGATGAAATCGTAGGCGCCCGTGCGCATGGCGTGCACGGCCATGGTGATGTCGCCGTGGCCCGTGACGAGGATCACGGGCAGGTTGGCGTCGAGCGTCTTGACCGCTTGCAGCAATTCCAGGCCGCTCATGCCGGGCAGGCGCACGTCGCTCACGACGATGCCGGGGAAATCGGGCGTCAGCAGTTTATAGGCCAGCTCGGCCGAGTGGAAGGCCAGCACGTCCAGCCCGGCCAGCTGCAGTGCCTGTTCGCTGCCTTCGCGTACGGTGGGGTCGTCTTCGACCAGCAAGACCTTCAAGCCGTCAAACATGTTTTTCCTCCTGCGTTGCAATCTGTAGTTCGATGGTGAAGACGGCGCCGCCGCCCGGGGCGTTTTCGGCGCGCAGCACGCCGCCGAACTGGCGCGTGATCTGTTCGGAAATGGCCAGCCCCAGACCCAGTCCCAGGCCTTGCGGTTTGGTCGTGAAGAACGGTTCGAACAGGTGTTCATACACTTCCGTCGACAGGCCCGGCCCCGTGTCGGCCACGTGGATCAGCACGTGCTCGGGCGTGCACTCGACGGCCACGCGCAGGCTGCGCACCTCGCTGCCGTTCATGGCGTCGAGCGCATTGGCGTACAGGTTCACCAGCACCTGCTCCAGGCGGTTGCTTTCGCACATGGCGAAGATATCCTCGGGCGGCAGTTGCAAAGTAAAACGCACATTTTCCACCTGCAGCCGGCGTTCGACGAGGAACAGGGCGTTGCTGATCGCCGTGGGAATCGAGACGGAGGTCAGGCTGGTCGTCGATTTGCGCGCAAAGATCTTCAATTGCCCCGTAATGGTCCCCATCCTGGCCGCAATTTGCGAGATCTTCGCCAGGTTGCGCCGCGCGTCGTCGAGCCGGCCCCGCTCGAGCAGAATGACGGCATTGTCGGACATGGTGCGCAGCGCCGTCAGCGGCTGGTTCAGTTCATGCGTGATGCTGGCCGACATCTGTCCCAGTACGGCCATCTTGCCTGCTTGGAACAGTTCATTCTGCGTGATGTGGAGTTTCTGTTCGGCCTTGCTGCGCACCTCGATTTCCTGGCTCAGGCTTTGCGTCATGGCATTGAGTTCCGAGGTGCGCTCCTCGACCATGGCTTCCAGGTTGTCGTAGGCATGCTGCAAGTCTTCGCGGGCGCGCAGTTTTTGCGCCACGGCCGCGCGGCGCTGGCGCAGGTAAAAGAACAGCAGCATGAAAAAGCCCAGCAGCACGCACGAGAAGGCGGCCGCCGCGCGCGCACTGGCCTTGGCCTGCGCCAGGTCGGACAGGTAAATGAAGGTCCAGCCTTGCGGCGACTTGAGCTTGATCTGCGTCATGACGCTCGAGCTGGTCTTCGGCGGCGTGTCGGCATGTTCCTGTTCGCGCACGCTGATCACGCGCGCGCCATTGCCCAGCTGGCGGTCGGAAACGAAGGGAATGGCTTCCAGCTGCTTCGAGTAATACTGGCGCGTGCGGTTGAGTTCTTCGACGACGGCGGGCGACAGCGGCGCCAGGGTCTTGTACTTCCAGTCCGCCATGGAACTGAGGAAGATCACGCCGTGCTCGTCGGCCAGCATGACCTTGTCTGCGCCCTGTACCCAGCGTTTTTCCAGGGTTTCCAGGTTCACCTTCACCGTCGCCAGGCCCAGCATGTGGCCATTCTGGTAGATGCCGTGGGCAAAGAAGTAACCGGGCTCCAGCCGCGTCGTGCCCACGCCATAAAAGCGGCCCGGCGTGCCGCGCAAGGCATCCTGGGCGTAGGGGCGGAACGAGATGTTGTCGCCAATAAAGCTGTCCGGCCCCTGCCAGTTGCTGGCCGCCCGCGTGTTGCCGTCGAGGTTGCTGATGAAAATGGTCGAGGATTTCGCCTGGGCATTCATCTGCTCGAGGTAATGGTTGACGGTGTCGACCAGCACCGGGTCTTCCGGGTGCTGCAGCAGGCGGATCACGTCGCGGTTCAGTTCCAGGGTCTTGGGCAGGAAGTCGTATTTCTCCAGCGCGTTTTCCAGGCTGCTCACATACACTTCGAGGCGCTGCGCGCCGCTTGCCTGCAGTTTGCCGATGGCGATGCGTTCCGTCCAGAAATACACGAGCCAGACGGTGGCCAGGCAGGCGGCCAGCACCACGCCCCAGGCCAGCGTTTCGCGGCCCGACCGTTGCGACAGGCGCTGGCGCCAGGAAAGGGTGGGTTTGTTACTGCTATTCATAAAATCAGCTGCCAACTTGCAAGAACCCACAGTATCGCATCTTGATGTGTCTCAACATAAAAAAAGCCGCCGGACATGCATCCGGCGGCCTGCGCTAGCGTGAGCCGCGATTAGAAGGTATGACGCATACCGAGGTTGAAACCGCTGTTGCCGGTGCCATTGTCGGTGGCGTTGCCGACGACGAAGGTGGCGCCGTTCTTGTTGCTGATGTGGCCATAGCCGGTGTACAGGTCGGTGCGCTTGGACAGGGCGTAGAACGCGCCGATGGCCCACTGCTGGGCATCACGGTTCAGGTTGCTCTTGTCGTTGTGGCGGATGTACGAAGCGACCAGCTTGGTGGCGCCGAACGGGGCGCTGAAGCCGACGAGGATGTCGTTGCTCTTGCTGTTGTCGAGGGCACGGTTGTCGGCGTAGCCGAAGTTGCCTTGCAGCACGCCAAAGTCGTAGCGCGTGGCCAGCAGGGTGTTGCGCGTTTGCTGGGTCGCCAGCGCATTTTCCTTGCGGTGGTGCGTCAGGGTCACGTTCAGCGGGCCATCGATGTAATGCACGGCGCCGCCCATGCTGCGGTTTTTCGCGTTGTCGCCGGCCACTTCGCCAAAGCCGTACGCCAGGTCGGCCGACAGTTTGCTCCAGGTCGGCGTGCTGTATTGCACCATGTTATCGACGCGGATATTCGTCACCATCAGGTTCGACGCCGTGCCGGCCAGGCCGATGACAAACGGATCGGCCACGTCGCGCAGGGCCAGGTAGTACGGCGAGTACTGGCGGCCCAGGGTGACGGCGCCGGCGCTGCCGGTCAGGCCGACATACGCCTGACGGCCGAACAGCAGGCCGCCCTGGCCCGAGGTACCGGTATCGATATTGAAACCGCTTTCCAGCACGAAGGTGGCGGCCAGGCCGCCGCCCAGGTCTTCCTTGCCTTTGAAGCCGATGCGCGAGCCCGAGGCGACGCCGGAAGCGACGCGGTTCAGGCGGTCTCCGGCCGCATCCTTGTCGAACACCAGGCCGGCGTCAGCCACGCCGTAGACGGTCACGCTCGATTGGGCCATGGCGCCGGTGGAGGCTGCGCCGAGGGTCAGCAGGGTAAACAGGACTTTTTTCATGAAAATCTCTCTAATAAGTTGGAATGACTACTGATCGCACTACCTGACTGCTTGTTACTCAACATGGACAACAAATAAATAGCCCGCTTGTGGCGGGCCATGGCGCTATCAGGCTTTGCTAGCGTGATCCGCTTCGCCCCAATGGCTTTCCGTGTTCTGGTTGGCCGCGTTGGCCGCGGCTGCTTCTTCCTCGGTGGCCAGGCCACCTTCCCACTTGGCGACGACAGCCGTGGCGACGGCATTGCCGACCGCGTTGGTGGCCGAACGGCCCATGTCGAGGAATTGGTCGACGCCCATCAGCAGCAGCAGGCCCGCTTCCGGAATATTGAACTGGTTCAGGGTAGCGGCAATCACCACCAGCGAGGCGCGCGGCACGCCGGCCATGCCTTTCGAGGTCAGCATCAGCAGCAGCAGCATGGTGATCTGCGTGCCGATCGACAGGTCGATACCGTAGGCTTGCGCGATGAACAGCACGGCGAAGGTGCAGTACATCATCGAGCCGTCCAGATTGAAGGAGTAGCCCATCGGCAACACGAAGCTGGAAATCTTGCGGTCCACGCCGAACTGGTCGAGTGCCGTCAGCAGTTTTGGATAGGCCGCTTCCGAGCTGGCCGTCGAGAATGCCAGCAGGAATGGTTCGCGGATCAGGCCGACGAGCTTGAAGATGCGCGGGCCGATGACGACGAAGCCGGCGCCGATCAGCAGGGCCCACAGGCACATCAGGCCCAGGTAGAAGCCGCCCATGAACTTGGCAAACGTGACCAGCACGCCCAGGCCGTGCGTGGTGATGACGGAAGCCATTGCAGCGAACACGGCCAGCGGGGCCAGGTTCATGATGGTGCCGGTGATGCGCAGCATGACTTGCGCCAGCTGATCGACGACGGCCGTCAGGGTCTTGCCCGATTCGCCCAGGCCGGCCAGTGCGCCGCCGAAGAAGATCGAGAACACCAGCACTTGCAGGATTTCATTGTTGGCCATGGCCTCGATCGGCGATTTCGGCACCAGGTGCGTGAAGAAATCTTTCAAGGTGAAGGCGGCCGTTTTCAGATTCGTTGAAGCGTGTACGTCCGGCAATGGCAAGCCCAGGTTGGTACCGAGCTGCATCAGGTTCGACAGCACCATGCCCAGCGCCAGCGAGACCAGCGAGGCGACGACGAACCAGCACATGGCTTTCAGGCCGATGCGGCCGGCTGTCTTGCCGTCGCCCATGTGGGCGATGCCGACCGTCAGGGTGGAGAACACCAGCAGCGCAATGATCATCTTGATCAGGCGCAGGAAGACGTCGGTGACGATGGAAATATTGCCAGCGATTTGCTTGCTCATGTCCGCATCGGGGAAAGCGGAATGGCATCCATAACCGACGGCAATGCCGAGGATCATGGCAATCAGGATGTACAGGGTTAATGGCCGTTTCTTTTTCATTATGACTCCTCCGGTGAAACGCCGCTGTGAGCGGATTATTGATTGCGAGCAACTCAAGCTTGGAGTCAATATTTCTCAAAAACAAGCCCTTGCGTGCCAGCGATTATTTGCAGCAAAACCTGTACATAGCAAAGGATATGCCTGAAATGGGAATTTGAAACCTAACTTCTTAAGTTGTTGATTTGAGGAAGCTTTTTTGTTGCTTAGATGTTGCAACTTTGCACGTTTGCGCGAAATATTGGACGCGCAAGCGCATCGCTGTATGACTTTTCATACGCTAGTCGCGGCAGGGCGGCGGTGCGCCAAAAAGACAAGATTATCAGGACAATAAAAAAGCCCCTCCGAAGAGGGGCTTGATGTGACGCGATGCGGGTTCTCTAGATGTTAGAACTTGATATTCGCCGTCAGGCTGAACGAACGGGGCTGGCCTGGCGTGTAGCGGAAGCCGGACTTGTTGATGGCTGCCACATAGGTCTTGTCGGCCAGATTGTAGGCGTTCAACTGCAAGTCGAGGTTCTTGTTGACGGTGTAGGTTGCCATGGCGTCGAAGACCCAGTAGGCATCCACGCGGGCCGGCGTACCGACGGCGCCATCGGTGCCGCGCAGCATTTCACCCACGTAACGCGCGCCGCCGCCGATCTTCAGGCCGAAGGGCAGGGTGTACGAGGTCCAGCCCGTGAACGCCTGTTTCGGCGTGTAGCTGAGGTTATTGATGCCGCTTGCCGTGACGACCTTGCCCGACTCGACCTTGGTATTCATGCGCGTGTAGCCGGCGCTGACCAGCCAGTTCGGCATGATCTCGCCCACCATGCCGATTTCGACGCCCTGCACGCGTTTCTTGCCATTCTGATAGTAGATCAGGTCGACGGGATCTTGCTCTACTTCATTTTTCACGTCCGTCTGGTAGACGGCGGCCGACAGCGACAGTTTTTGTTTCAGGAAATCCCACTTGGTGCCGATTTCCTTGGTGGTGGTTTCCTGCGGATCATACATCGGATTTTGCGCGCTGCTGGCGCCCGTGCTCAGCGTGAAGTTGGTGCCCGGCGGCGCCTTCGAGGTGGCCCACAGCGCATACACGCTGCTGTCCGGCGTCGGCTTGTACAGGGCCGAGATCTTGCCGTTGGCGAAGGTGTCGTTCAGGGTGATGTGAACAGGAATAGGCGTGCCTACCGGCAGTTTTTGCACCTGGCCTGCGGCGACGGCCGTCTGCAGGGTGACGGAGTCATAGCTGGTGTTGAAATGGTCGAAGCGCACGCCGCCGTTGAAGATCCATTTGTCGCCGAACTTGATGGTGTCGAAGACATAGGCGCTTTGCGTGTTGACTTCGCCTTGGCTGTAGGCGCCGCTGCGCACAGGCTGGTAGCCGGTGACGGGGTCGCGCGGGTTCGGATGGTACAGATTGGCGTCCGGCATGGTGCCCAGGCTGGCAGGCACATAGCTGTAGTTGGTCTGCTTTTCGCTGGTGAATTCGGCGCCGGCCACCACGGAGTGCTTGAGCACGCCCGTATCGAATTGCGCGCTGACCACGGTCTGGTTGGTCAGAATCGTGTTTTCCTGATCCTTGACGGTGCGCAGCGAGCGCGCCAGGGTCCAGGTCGACGGATCGGTGGCCACCGGCGTCTTCAGGTTGGCGGTGCTGCCCATGAAGGCCGTCAACAGGTAATCCTGCTTGGTCTTGCCGTAGCGCGTGGTGTTCTGAATCTGCACGTTGGGCAAGAAATCGTGATCGATGCGCAAGGTGCCCATGTCGGCCTTGACCTTGTCGTGGTCCGCGGTGGAACCGTAGAAATTCTTTGGATCGACCTTGGCGGCGCTATTCAGGAAGGTGCGGATGACCTTGTTCGTCGGCGTGATACTGTCCGGCGTGCTGTAGCCGGGCAGGCCGATGGTGGGTACGAAGCCGTCGGGCACGTTGTTTTGATCCACGTGCAGGTAGCTGGCCGTGATGCGCGTCGGCTTGCCGATGCCGAAGGTGACGGTAGGCGCGAAGGCCCAGCGCTTGTTCTTGACTTCGTCGCGCGCCGGATTGCCGCTGTCCTGCGTCATCAGGTTCAGGCGGAAAGCCGTGCCGGAATCGGCGTCGATGATGCGGTTCCAGTCGGCCGTGGCGCGTTTCTGCTTGCCGCTGCCGGCCGTCAGCAGCGAATTGAACTTGTTTTCCATGGTGGCCGTCTTGCTGACCAGGTTGATCGAACCGGTGGGCGAACCGCGGCCGCTGTCCGTGCCCGCCGGGCCCTTCAATACGTCGATCTGTTCGATGTTGAAGACGTCGCGCGAGATGGAGCCCACGTCGCGCACGCCATCGACATAGATGCTGCCCGAGGCATCGAAGCCGCGCATGTAGACGGCGTCGCCCGTGTTCGTGTTGCCGTTTTCACCGAGGAAGAAGGTACCGACGCCAGGCGTGTTGCGCAGCGCGTCCGTCAGGGTCAGCGCGCCTTGCTGTTCGATCAATTCCTTCTTGATCACGACGATGGTTTGCGCCGTGTTGACGAGATCTTCCGTGTATTTCGGCGACGAGGCTTTTTCGGCCTTGAAATCATTTTCCTTCGAGCCCACGACCTTGATTTCGTTCAGGGTTTGCTGCGATGCCGGGGCGCTTTGGCCGGCGGGGTCGGCCGCCTGGGCGGCGACGGGCAGCAGCATCACGGCCAGGGCGGCGCCGATGTGCTGGTTGAAACGGGTTGGGGCGTGTTTGCGGCTCTTGATTGCCATCTTGCTCTCTCGATAAGTTCAGGGTGGTGGTTCCTGGCTGGCTCTGCGCCGCAGTGCTTGGGCACGCGGGCAAGTGGCTGGCGATGGAGACGGAATAGGCGGTATTGTAATAACTGGGCGCTATTTCGTAAATGAGAATCGTTATCAGTATCGTTTACGCAACGGATTGGACTTAGCGCAAAAAAAACATGCGCATGGCTCATGAATGCTTGCTTTGCAGCCCGGGCGCTGCTATGCGCGCAAGCGTTTGGCAGCGGGAGTATGATGAGCAACCTTTACAAATTTCTTCCCAGCACATGCTGCACACGCCCCTTGCCTTCGTCCCCCTGATCGACACGCCCGAACCGGCCCCGGCCGCCACCGAGACGCTGACATTCGTCTTTCACCGCGGGCGCCTGCTGTTGCGTATGCCCAGGCTGACCCTGCCCACTGCCGCCGAGGCGGCCGTGCTCGATATTGACCTGAGCCGCGCCCAGCCCGTGGGCTGGTGGCAGGGCCGCTATTGCCAGACGGTCTGGACGGATGCGGAGTTGTTGCCCGCCGATAGCGGCTTGGCGTATCACGGCATGCGTTCGCTGTTCAACGCCGTCGATGATGACTTCCTGGGCCTGGCCAGCCGCGCCATGCAGTTGGCCGAATGGGCGCGCACGCACCGCCATTGCGGCGTGTGCGCCACGCCCATGCAGCGCACGCGCGGCGAACGCTGCTTTACGTGCGCCGCCTGCGGCATGCTCGCGTACCCGCGCATTTCGCCCGCCATGATGGTGCTCATCCGCAAGGGCGACCAGGTGTTGCTGGCGATGCATAAAAATTCGCCATCGCAGCGCTTCAGCCCGCTGGCCGGTTTCCTGGAAGCGGGCGAATCGATCGAGGAAGCCGTGCACCGCGAAGTGATGGAAGAGGTGGGCTTGCGCGTGCATAACTTGCAGTACTTCATGAGCCAGTCCTGGCCGTTTCCCCATTCGCTGATGATCGCGTTTACAGCCGATTATCTCGATGGCGAGATCCGCCTCGACGAGAACGAGATCGCCGAGGCGCGCTGGTTCGGCCCCGGCGATGCGTGGCCGGAACCGAGTTCGAGCGTGTCGATTTCCGCGCTGCTGGTCGGCGCGCACCGGCCGCCGGCGCAGTCGTAAAGCTGGGGCTGCTCAGGCAGCCTGCCGCATTTTCTATATACTGGCGGCAATTGAAAATTTTAGGGTGGTTTAGCATGTCTCAAGAAGAATTCTCCGAAAACGACTGGCGCCGGCTGATCAGCAGCCTTGGTGAAGATCCGCAGCGTCCAGGCTTGCTGGAAACGCCGGCGCGCGTGGCCAAGGCGTGGAAGCACTGGACGTCCGGTTATGGCCAGGACCCGGTGGACTTGCTGAAAGCCTTTGAAGATGGCGCGGAACAGTACAACGAGCTGATCGTCGTGCGCGGCATCCCCGTCTACAGCCACTGCGAACACCACTTGGCGCCGTTCTTCGGCAAGGCCACCATCGGTTACGTGCCCAACGGCAAGATCGTCGGCCTGTCGAAACTGACGCGCCTCGTCGATTGCTTCTCCAAGCGCCTGCAAGTGCAGGAACGCATGACGATGCAGATCGCCAATGCGCTGATGGAAGTGCTGGAACCGAAATCGGTGGGCGTGGTCGTGCGCTGCCGTCACCTGTGCATGGAAAGCCGCGGCATCCGCACGCCGGGCGAAGAAACCATCACCTCGGCCATGCTGGGCGAGATGCAGCCGAACCTGGCGCTGCGCACGGAATTTCTGGCCCTGGCGCGCGAAGTCTGATTTTCGGCGACGATGCGGGACGAAGGCGGCATATGCCGCCTTTTTTCATGCGCGCCCGGATTCCCGTTCCGCCAGGTAGCGGGCCGGCGGCTTGCCCACAGCCTTGCGGAACATGGTGACAAAACCGCTGGTATTTTCATAACCGAGTTCCAGCGCCACCGCTTTCACGCTGTGGCCTTGCGCCAGTCGTTGCAAGGCCAGGATCACGTGCAGTTGCCGGCGCCAGCGGCCCACGCTCATGCCCATTTCCTCCAGCGACTGCCGGGTCATGCTGCGCTCGCTCATGCCGATGCGGCTGGCCCACTCGGCCAGGGTGCTTTTATCGGCTGGCTGCGCCAGCAGCAGGGCGGCCAGGCGGCGCAAACGCGCATCGCGCGGCATTGGCAGATGCAAGTCTTCCACGGGCGCGACCGCCAATTCGTCGAGCAGGGTGGCCACCAAACGTTCCTGCGCGCCCTGCAGCGCGATCAGGGTGGGAAAACCGGCCGCCTTGGTGATGAGTTCGCGCAACAGGGGCGAGACGGCCACGGTGCAGCAGATGGCCGGCAAGGCCGGCGCCGTGGCCGGCTCGATAAACAGGCAGTAGCACTCGGCCTCGCCCACGCCCTGCGCCGAATGCATCAGGCCGCCCGGTATCCACACGGCGCACTGGGGCGGCACGATCCACACTCCACTTTCTACTTCGCAATGGATCACGCCCCGCGTGGCGTACAGCAGCTGCCCCTTGCGGTGCTGGTGCGGCGCCTGCTCCGCATCCTCTGGCACGCTGGCTAGGCCCACGGCCAGCAAGGGGCGCAGCACGCCGTCGACGTCGAAATCGAGGATGGAGGCATCGTCGTCCAGACCCAGATGGGCCGTCAGCATGCTGGGCAAGAGGGGATGGGGCATGGGATGACTTTGGCTGGATTGAATAATATTGTGGCTATTGTATGCAATGACGTCGGGCGCCGTCATCGGTATCGTATGGCTATCCGCAGTCCCGCTTCAACGGCAACCGCCGCCGCCCGTGTTCTGATGAAGGTGAGGAGAAACGGCAACCCCCTTGAAGGAGTCCCCCATGCAACTCGATATCACCGATTTCCCCCTCGTCTGGATGCGCCGCGACAACGCCGCCAGCGGCCCCGACGATGCCTTGTTCAGCCAGTTCGAGGACTTGCTGGCGCGCCAGCAAGCGTTTGTGATTCTCAGCGAAGAAGGCCTGGACGAGGATGGGCATGACCATCCGCAGGAAGAGCGCAAGCGCGCCGTGCTGTGGATGAAACGGCACAAGGCCGCCCTGCGCGCGTATATCCAGGGCATGGTGCTGGTCGAACCGAGCGCCGCCAAGCGCCTGGCCGGCAAGGCCTTTGCCGTCATGTTCGGCCAGTTCTGGGGCTACCCTTTACACTTTGGCACCAGCCGCGATGACGCGCTCGACATCGCCCAACATTTGCTCAGGGCCTGGCTGCCTCCAAGGGAAAACTAACAACGCCAAGAGCACCTGACAAAACCGTAGCGAGCGACAGTGATTTGTGGCCAAGAAGCGCAACCGTACTTTTGTACGGGGGCGCCGAGCCGGTGAGCATCGCAGGCCGCAAAGCGCGCCGCGCAGCAGGTTTGGTCAGGTGTTTTAGTAGCGGTAGTCGTTGACGAAGTGTTTTGTAAAGTTGTACTTGCTGCCGCCGTCGAGCAAGTCGATCAGGCGTTTCGGCGCCGAGGCCGACATGAAGGCGTCGGCCGCGCCGCCCGTGCTGCGGAACTTCATGCCCGGGCTGAGAATCTGGTTGGCGCCGATCTTCAGGTGCTGGAAGCTTTTCGTCTTTTCGTTGTTGAGGATGAAGTGCAATTCCTGCTTGAACGTCAGGAAGGGGATCTTCAGCCACCAGCCTTCGTCCGTGCCATAGCTGGCGACGCTGGCAAAATGCGTGTTCTTGTCCGTCAGCGTGGGTTTGCCCAGGCGGTCGTTGATGCGTTTCATGGCTTCATTCTTGGTCATGCTGTGCTTTCGTGATTCAATCGATCTGGCGTGCATTTTGACACACGCCCGCCCTCCACGCTGCCTTGCCGCTGCCTATCCGCATCCTTTTTTGCTGCAATGCAATATCGCAATGCAACATCAATTCTCATCAATTGTCGCAACGCATTAACAACACCGGGCAAAAATCATTGCCTCCCGGCATTGTAAATATCGGTCGTTCGAGCGTATGCTGGAGACGTCTGAACGGTGTCGCCAGAGCACCGTCGCCGCCGCATTCCGGGCTTGCCCAGCTGGAAGCGGGCCACGCCCCATCGCCGCACAATAGAGAGTCGGAGACACAGCATGAAGAAATTGACGTTCCAGCAGAAGTTATGGATTCCCCTGATTTGCAGCCTGTTGTGCATCACCGTTATTTTTGTCTACAACGCGCTGGAAATTCGCAAGATCCGCATCGAAGAACGCAGCGCCGACCTGAGCAATGCCGCCGACCTGGGCCTGGGCGCCGTCAAGATGTTTGGCGACCTGGCCGCCAGCGGCGCCTTGACCAAGGAAGAAGCGCAAAAGCAGGCCACCGCCGTCATCAAGAGCATGCGTTTCGGCGAGACCGGTTATTTGTCCATCATCGATCTCGATGCCGTCGTGGTGATGAATCCCGCCGCGCCGCAAACCAACGGCAAGAACATGTCGGATTTTAAAGATGCCAACGGCACCTATCTGTACCGCGACATCGTTGCCGTCGGCAAGAGCGATGCGGGCAAGGGCTTCGTCCACTATTACTTCCCCCGCCCGGGCCAGAAGACGCCCGAACCGAAGATGAGCCGCGTGGTGGCCTACAAGCCGTGGGCCTGGACCCTGGTGGTGGGCGTGTACATGGATGATATCGATGCGGCCTTCCGCCAGTCGCTGCTCACCTCGCTGGGCGTGCTGGTGCTGGTGTGCGGCCTGCTGGCCGCCGTCGTCGTCGTGATCAACCGCAGCCTGCGCCATGCGCTGGGCGGCGATCCCGAGTATGCGGCCGACGTGGCGGAAAAGATCGCGAATAACGATTTGAGCGGCGTCGTGCGCACGCATGCCAGCGACCGCCACAGCGTGCTGTACGCGATGAAAACCATGCAGGCCAACCTGGTCGACGCGATCAGCGAAATCCGCCACAGTGCCGAGACTATCGCCACGGCATCGAGCGAGATTGCCAGCGGCAATATGGACTTGTCGGCGCGCACGGAAATGCAAGCCAGTTCGCTGGAAGAAACGGCGGCCTCAATGGAGGAATTAACCTCGACCGTGACGCAAAACGCGGGCAATGCCGTGCAGGCGAATGAACTGGCGCAGTCCGCTTCCGCCGTGGCCCGCCAGGGCGGCGCCGTGGTGGCGCAAGTGATCGGTACCATGGACACCATCAACGCGTCGTCGCGCAAGATCGTCGACATCATCGGCGTCATCGACGGCATCGCTTTCCAGACGAATATCCTGGCCTTGAACGCGGCCGTGGAAGCGGCGCGCGCGGGCGAACAGGGACGCGGCTTCGCCGTCGTGGCGTCGGAAGTGCGCAATCTGGCGCAGCGCTCCGCGGGCGCAGCGAAGGAAATCAAGGAACTGATCGGCGCTTCCGTCGACAGCATCGCGGCCGGCAGCACGCTCGTCGCACAGGCGGGCACGACCATGGATCAGGTGGTGGCCAGCGTGTCGCGCGTGACCGACATCATGGCCGACATCACGGCCGCCTCGCATGAGCAAAGCACGGGCATCGGCCACGTCAACCAGGCGATCACGGAGATGGACAGCGTGACGCAGCAAAATGCGGCACTGGTGGAAGAAGCGGCGGCAGCGGCGTCGAGCATGCAGGACCAGGCGGCCGTGCTGGCGCAACTGGTGGCGCGCTTCAAACTGTCGGCGCAGGAACCGGGAACGTCGCCGCGCCTGACGGCAAGCTCGGCCGCACCGCGCGCCGTGGCGAAAAAGCCCCTGCGCAGCTTGGCGGCGCGCTAAGTGTTCCTATTGGGCCGGTGCCGCCGCTTGCGGCGCCGGCTCGAATTCCAGCTTGTCATCGACGACCACGAATTGCCCGACCGGCTGGCCCAGGTCGGCTTTCGGGTCGTTTTCCATTTCCGTCAGCTCATTGCAGGTATTCGTTTCCGCCTGCCACAGCTGCTTGCCCATGCGGATATTCCACAGGCCATCGCCGGCCGCGAACAGCTCGACCTTGATGTCGGCCGGCGCATCGGTGGACAGCGTATGCAGGCGCTGGCATTGCGGCAGGTTGGTGGCCATCAGCTGCACTTCCACCGTATCTTGCCAAAAATAACGTTGCTGGCGGCGCACGGTCAGGGAATGGTCTTGCCCATCGAACATGTAGATGGCGAAGTCCTGGACACAGCCTGACAGCAGGACGGACAGCGTGACGATCAGGAGTTTGCGCATGGTCGGCTTTCTTTGTTTGTACTCTGGAATGTCGGGATGCCTGCGTGACGGCGCTAGTGAATGCTTGCCCTGCCGGGGCGCCGTCTTGTTTTTCGCTTACGTGGCATTATATCCATGCATATCAGTTGCGGCGCGACAATAGTTCTGCCAAGTGCGCCTGCCCCTACTTATCTACCTGGAAAGACCACGATGATCGACCTGTATTATTGGACCACGCCCAACGGGCACAAAGTGACGATGTTCCTGGAAGAAGCGGGCATCCCCTACAACATCATTCCCGTGCATATCGGCAAGGGCGAGCAGTTCAAGCCCGAGTTTCTCGCCATCGCGCCGAACAACCGCATCCCCGCCATCGTCGACCAGGCGCCGGCGGATGGCGGTGAACCGCTATCCCTGTTCGAATCGGGAGCGATTTTGCAATACCTGGCCGAGAAAAGCGGGCAATTCCTGCCGGCCGACGTGCGGGGACGTGCCGAGGTCATGCAGTGGCTGTTCTGGCAAATGGGCGGCCTTGGCCCCATGGCCGGGCAAAACCACCATTTCGTGCAATATGCGCCCGAACCGATCGATTACGCCATCACGCGCTACGTCAATGAAACGAACCGGCTATACGGCGTGCTGAACAAGCGCCTGGCGGACCGCGCATTCGTGGCCGGCGACACGTATTCCATCGCCGACATGGCGATCTACCCGTGGATCGTGCCGCACGCACGCCAGCGCCAGAAGCTGGAAGACTTCCCGCACCTGGCGCGCTGGTTCGCGGCCATCGCCGCCCGTCCCGCCACGGTGCGCGCGTATGCGCGCGCGGCCGAGATCAATGTGCAGCCCACCGTCAGCGGCGACGCGAAAAGCGTGCTGTTCGGGCAGACGGCGAAGACTATCGGCCAGGTTTAATTTCCGCGGTAGGTGGAAAAGCCGAAAGGGCTGAGCAGCAAGGGGATGTGATAGTGCTGGTCGGTCTTTTCCACGTGGAATTGCACGGGGATTTCCGGGAAGAAGGTTTCCTGTTTCAGCCGTGTATAGTGCTCGCCGGTTTTAAACACGATGCGGTAGTCGCCCGCCTGCATGGGTTGATTTTCCGGATACATGGCCGCGATGCGCCCCTGCGCATTCGTCACGGCGCTGCCCAATTGTTGCCAGGCATCCCCTTTTTTCTGCTCCAGCGTGACCGTCACGCCGGCCGTCGGCTGGCCGCTCTGCAGGTCGAGGATGTGCACGCTCAAGGGATTGGCGGCCAGCGCCATGCTGGACAGGCTGGCGAAGGCCAGGGTGGCGGTGATTTTTTTCAGATAGGTCATCGTTGTTGCTTTCACAGGGTGGGGGAATCGAGTTCAGGAATGGCGGCCAGGGCGGCATGGGCGCAGGCCCGGTCTTGCAGGGCGCCACCGCCACCGGCGACGCCGATGGCGCCGACGACTTCGCCCTTGGCGCGCAAGGGCAGGCCGCCGCCCAGCAGCAACAGTTCCGGCACGGTCGTCAAATTGGCCATGTCGGGATTGCCGCGCGCGGCCACGGCCAGCGCCTGGGTATCGTTTTTCGTCGACAGGGCCGTGTAGGCCTTGCGCCGGCTGGCGTCCGTGTTGTGCGGCCCGACGCCATCGGCGCGCTGCACGGTCACGACATTGCCGCCACGGTCGAGTACGCTGACGACGATATGCCGGCCTTGCGCCTGGCACGCGGCGATGGCCGCATTCGCCAGCTTGTTGGCCATTGCCAGAGAAAGATCATCGACCTGGCGCAGCTGGGCGTGGGCGGGGCTGGCCAGCAGGTACAGCAGGGTACTGCCGAGTAACAGGGTTTTCATGTGGCTGTCCGTTGATAAGGTGGCGCCAGTATGGTCAGTGTTGCCCTACGAGAAGATGATCGCCGCATGACATTTTTATCATCCGCGGTGCCCGGCGCGCGGCGTAGAATGGTTTTATATTCCCCTTAGAAAGCTGCCATGCGCATCCTGGTCATTGAAGACGAACCGAAGACGGGCGACTATCTGCTGCGCGGCCTGGCCGAGTCCGGCTTCACGGTGAGCCTGGCGCGCAATGGCCGCGATGGCTTGCACATGGCAAGTACGGAGTCACCCGATCTGATCGTGCTCGACGTGATGCTGCCCATCATGGACGGCTGGCAGGTCTTGCGTGCGCTGCGCCTGCAAGAGGGCGGCGCGGACGTGCCCGTGATTTTCCTCACGGCGCGCGACGAAGTGCAGGACCGCGTGAAAGGGCTGGAACTGGGCGCCGACGATTACCTGGTGAAACCATTTGCCTTTGCCGAACTGGTGGCGCGCATCCGCACCCTGCTGCGGCGCGGGCCACCGCGTGAAGACGACGTCATCCGCATCGGCGACATGGAAATCGACGTGATGAAACGCAAGGTCAGCCGGCAAGGCCAGCGCATCGCCCTGACGGCCAAGGAATTCGGTTTGCTGCATTTATTGGCGCGGCGCCAGGGCGAAGTGCTGTCGCGTTCCATCATCGCCTCGCAAGTGTGGGACATCAATTTCGAGAGCGACACCAATGTCATCGACGCGGCCATCCGCCGCCTGCGCAGCAAGCTCGACGATCCGTTCGAACCCAAGCTGATCCACACCTTGCGGGGCATGGGCTATGTCTGCGAATTACGCGCGCCCACGGTACCTGACAATGGCGCCGCCGCATGAAGCTGGCAGAACTGCGGCGCTCGCTGACCCTGCGCGTGACGCTCGTCTTCGTGCTGATCGTGGCGCTCGTGTCGGCCGGGCTGGGCATGCATTTGTACCGTTCCTTTGTGGCGGAAATCGAGCGCCGCGATGACATCTTATTGCTGGGAAAACTGCGGCAGATTCAGCAATTACTCGGCAATGCCGGCACCCTCGATATCATCCGCGAGCGGCCCCAGTATTTCCGCGACACCATGAGCGGCCAAGAGAATTCCCTGGTGCGCATCGTGCGCGCCGATGGCACGCGTTTGATCGATGTCAATCCGAACGGCGAGAACGTCGCGCATGCTGTTCCCGTGGCCGTCGATGCGCCCGTGACGGCCAGCGACATCGTCAGTTGGACCAGCCGCGACGGCTATCCGGCCCGGGTCGTGGCGGCCAGCGCCCGCATCGGCGAGCCGGCGCAGATGGCCGATATTGCCGTCGCCCGGGTCTACGGCGACCGCACGGCCATGTTCGCCGCCTACCGCTGGCAGATCGTCGTCTCCGTGGCAATCAGCGCACTGGTGGCGGCGATTCTGGCCAGCGTGATGCTGCTGCGGGGCTTGCGGCCGCTGCGCAATATCGCCGCCCATGCGGCCCTCGTGCGGCCGGGCAAGCTAGGGCAGCAGCTCGAGGCGCGCGATGCGCCCACGGAACTGTTGCCCCTGATCCAGGCCCTGAACGCCATGCTGGCGCGCCTGCAGGAAGGCTATGCGCGGCTGTCGCAGTTTTCCGCCGATCTGGCACATGAATTTCGCACGCCCGTCACCAATCTGCTGGGACAAAGCCAGGTCATGCTGGCCCGCCCGCGCAGCGCGCACGAATATGAACAGCTGGTGTCGTCAAATGTGGAAGAGCTGGAACGGCTGTCGCGCATGATCGACAGCATGCTGTTTCTGGCGCGCGCGCAGCAGGATGAAATGGTGCTCGTCAAGCAAGTCTTGCCCGTGCAGGACGAGTTCTTGCGCCTGGCCGATTTCTTTGAAGGCCTGGCCGAAGAGCGCGAGCTGGCGCTGGCCTGCCACGGCAGCGGCACGGTGACGGCCGAGCCGCAACTGCTGCGCCGCGCACTGGGCAATTTGCTGTCGAACGCCATCCGCCACGCGGCGCCGGGCAGCACGATTTTAATGCGTTCGCACGCGACCAACGAGGGCGTGGAACTGAGCGTAAGCAACCTCGGCCCCGCCATCCCCGCGCGCCATTTGCCCCACCTGTTCGAGCGCTTCTACCGCGCCGACCCGGCCCGCAGCGACTCGGCCGCCTCCACAGGATTAGGGCTGGCCATCGTCACGGCCATCATGCAGTTGCACGGCGGCAGCGCGACGGTCGCATCCGACGCTGCCGCCACGACATTTACCTTGGTTTTCCCGGCGTAATATTGATGGTGGTGGTGTCGGATTACGCGCTTGCGCGCTAATCCGACCTACGTCTTGGTTTTCCGGTGCAGCAACGTAGGTCGGATTAGCGGGGCGTAGCCGCGCGTAATCCGACAATAGCGATTCGGCCGCTTCCGCAGGCCTGGGCATGGCCTGCGTCACGGCCATCGTGCAGTTATACGGCGGCAGCGCGAGTGTGGCGTCCGACGCGGCCGCCACGACGTTTACCTTGGTCTTCCCGGCGCAGCAACGTAGGTCGGATTAGCGGGGCGTAGCCGCGCGTAATCCGACAAGAGCGGCCAACAATGTTGTCGGATTACGCACTGGGGCGCTAATCCGACCTACGCCTGCCAATCAGCCCATCTCCACCAAAAACTCATGCATGCCCGTATGCGGCAACTGTGCACACGCTGGTGCAAAATGCGGCAACTGGCCCCACAGCAGCGGGTTGCCGACGATGTACACATAATGCTGCGCGCGCGTCAGGGCCACGTTGAGCAGGTTCGGCGTACTGGCCGCCCATTGCGCGGCGCCGGCCGTGCTGTCGTCGGCGCCGAGCACTAGCATCACCACGCTTTGTTCCTTGCCCTGGAAGGTGTGCACGGTGCCCACCATCTGACTGCTCCACTGGCGCAATTCGCGCGCCGTCGGCGCCTTGCCGTAGCCGAGGCGGCGGTCCCAGTCCATGTCGACGATGCGCGAACGCAATTCGTTGCGCACGGCCTTGAACGGCGTGATCACATACATGTCCGGCAGCTTGCCGTCGCGGCGATATAGTTTCAATAACACTTCCAGCACGAAATCGAGCTGCACCGGCACCACCTGCTTGTAGCTGACGGCGCCGACGGCGTCGATCCAGCGGCTCGGTCCCCGCGTCAGGCCCCGCGCGCCGGCCGGCGGCGTGCGTTCAGCCAGCCCATAGACCATCTTGTCTTCGTAGGCGATGCTGTTGGCCAGCGAAAACATCGGTTCGACGCAGCGGCGGTGCACGCGCAGGGGGCTGCCGATCCACAGGGGCTGCGCGCTGCCGGTGCCGACCGTTGCGCCATAGCGGTTGGCCTTGTCGGCCAGGGTCTGCACGGAAACGGAAGTCGGCGCGTAGCTGCCGTCCTGCGTATGCGGCGACAGGGCGGACAGGGTCTGCACGAGGCGGCCCGGCACCGTGAACACGGGTTCGATCTGCAGCGGGTCGCCCACGACGACGGCGCGCTTGGCGCGCCACAGGCTGCCCAGCGCCGCTTGCGGCACGGCCTGGCCCGCTTCATCGATGAACAGCCAGCCCAGCGATTCCGGGCCCATGCCCTGGAACTGGCGCGCGAACGAGGCAAACGTGGTCGACACGACAGGCACCACCATGAACAGGCTGTGCCAGACCATGGCGACGTGCGACTGGTCATACGCGCGCTTGTTTTTCAGCAATTTCGACACGGCCAGCAAGTTGCCGCCAAAGCCGGGTCCGCCCTTCTTCGCTACTTCCGCCAGCCACGCTTCGTGCAGGGCCAGGGCCTTGACAAACAGGCGCGAGCGCAGGCGCGCCAGCGCCGGTTCATGCCACAGGCCGCCTATCTGCAAGGCGTCGCCGTCCAGCTCGTCCACACTGGCCGGCGTGATGATGGTGGGGAAACGCATGCGCGCGCGGCGCAGCAATTCCGTGCTGTCATCCCATTCGCGCTGGCGCGATTGCGCCGTGCGCAGGGCAATGTGCAGGCTGTTGCGGGCCCGCTCGCAGCGCGGCTCCAGCTCGCCCTTGAGCAGCAGCTTGATGGCGGACACGTCGCGCGCGGCCTGGCGCTGCGCTTCGGCGTTGGCCACGACGGCGTCCTTGTAGGCGCGCGCCGGGGCCGTGCGGAACAGGCGGGCAAAAAAGCCCGGTTGCGTCAGCGCCACCAGGCGCTCTTCTTCCAGCAATTCCTTCTTGCTGGCGAGCAGGGTGTCCTGCTGTGCCAGCGCGCCGGACAGGGCGCCATTCGCTGCATCCATCTCTTGCTCAGCTTCAATCAACGCTTGCTGGCTGGCCTGGATAAAATCGGCTTCCGAGCACGTGCCCACGGCTTGCCACAGGGCCGCATATTGCGCGTGCTCGGCCAGGGCCTTTTCCACCACGTGTTCCGTTTCGCGGAACTCGCGCGCGGCCTGGGCGAAGCTCACGCCTTGGTAGCTGGCCAGCCACTGGCGGATATTCTGTGCATTCGGCGTCTTGCGCGCCGTGCTCTTGTCCCAGTCGTCGTCATAAAAATTGCTGACGAAGCGGCGGCGGTTGGCGCTATTGCCCAGCGCGCAGGACATCAAGCCCCACGGCGCTTCCGTCTCGACCAGGGCGCGGTTGGCGCCATTGCCATCGGCCACCACGCGGCGCGCCACGCTTTCAAAATAGCGCGTGCGCGCCCATTCCTTGCCCAGCTGTTTCGGTTTTGGGAGGTCGCCGGAAATATTTTCCACCGCCGCGTTGTTCGACGAGGCGACGACCATTTCAAAGCCCGTCAATTCCGGGCGCAAGCGGGCGATGGTGATCGGGTCGCGCACGCCTTCGAAGGCCACGGCCACCTTGCCGATGAAGGCGTCGCCGGCGCGGTCCAGACAGGACAGCACGCTGGCGCGGCGCACGATGTTGTCGGCGAACAATTCGCGCAATAACGTCGTCTTGCCCGTGCCGGGCGGGCCGTTGACGGAAAAGATGCCGCGTTCGCTCAAGCCCGTGCGCGCGCCGTGGATGGCGAACTGCTGCATCAGGCTCATGGCGTAGCTGGCGTCTTCCAGCCAGTGCCCGCGGTTCATGTTCGCGGGATTGAGCATGGCGGCCAGCGCCTGGCGTCCGGCCGGGCTGTACAGGTCGATGCGCTCGTCCTGCGCCAGCGGCGTCAGGTAGGCGGCCACCGTGGCCGGCAACTTGCCGCCACGCAAGGCGCGGATGATCTGCTCCAGGTCATCGAGGTAAAAACTGTTGAGGATATCGATCGACGGCTCCACCGCGTCGCCAAAGTCCAGGCTGCGGTTCTGGCTGGCCTCAGCCAGGTCGCCTTCCGTCACGGCCGCGCGTTTCTTGCGCGTGCGCAATTCCAGCACGGCCAGCGGCTGGCCGGCGGACGGGTGGAAGCCGGCCCAGTCGATGAGCAGGTCGGCCAGGGCCGCGATTTCCATGCCGGACAGGGGCGCCGAGACATTGCCTGCCTCGTCCGTCACTGGCTGCGGGGCGCGGGCGGCGGCAAAGTTGCGCAGGCTGTCCTGCAGCACCAGCTGGCTGTCGCTGAAGGCGTCCAGGCTCAGGCCCGACCAGTCCGGCGTGCGGGCGCGGCCCAGGGCCCACGGCAAGGTCGACACGGAGACCGGGTCGAACTGCGGCTCGCCCAGCGCATTGAGGTTAATGCGGGCAAAGCACGAGCGTCCCAGCAGCTCTGTTTTTTCTGTCTCGGCAATGTTTTCCGGGCCGTTGGCCGGCGGGCAAGCCTTGTTGATTTCGGCCTTGTCGAACACGCCGAGGAACAGTGAAAAGCCGTCGATCTCGCGGTCGGAAGGGACTGGCCACTGCGTGGCGAACTGCGGCGGCAATTGGGCCAGCTGTTCGCGGTGGAGGAGACGCACGGTGGATTGGTCTTCAACGTCCGTGATTTGATTCAGGTCAAACGGGATAAAGAATTCGATCTTGTGCCAATACTCCAGGATAGCCAGGAGGCGCTGCTGTTCTGCCTGATTCATGATGACCAATATTTTGTAAAGCGAGCGAGGATTGTAAAGCGTATGCGCGGTGCACGTTTTGCACTTTTGTCTATTGCGCGGGCTTTGCCGCAAAAAAAGTGGTATTGGCGGACGAAAAAAAGCCAGGCAGCAACTTCCTGCCTGGCTTTCCCCGTTGCGATGTTGCCGGGTGTTAAAACTCTGGTATTAACACGGGTGTTTTAAAACTCTTCCCATTCGCTTTCGGCGGCGGCGTTGCTGCGGCGCGCCGGCGTGGCCGCGACGGCCTTGCGCACAGGGGCGGGCTTGGCTGCGGGGCGCGCGATGGCGGGCGCAGCCGCTGCCGGCGTGGCGCGCACAGGCGTCAGCTTGCTGACGCTGGCAACATGGTTGCCGGTTTTAAAGAAGCCCACCACGTGCGCCAGTTCGCCCGCCTGTTCCTGCATGCTTTGCGAGGCGGCCGCCGCTTCTTCCACCAGGGCCGCGTTTTGCTGCGTCACTTCATCCATCTGGGCAATGGCCATGTTGATCTGTTCGATGCCGATGGTCTGCTCGTGCGTGGCGGAGGTGATTTCGCCCATGATGTCGGTGACGCGCACGATGCTGTCGACGATGTCGCCCATGGTCTGGCCCGCTTCATTGACGAGGCGCGAACCCGTGTCCACGTTGGCGACCGAAGCGGCGATCAGTTCCTTGATTTCCTTGGCGGCCGAGGCCGAACGGTGCGCCAGATTGCGTACCTCGGTGGCGACGACGGCGAAGCCACGGCCCTGTTCACCCGCGCGCGCCGCTTCCACGGCCGCGTTCAAGGCCAGGATGTTGGTCTGGAAGGCGATGCCGTCGATGACGCCGATGATGTCGACGATTTTCTTCGACGAGTCATTGATCGTGCCCATGGTGTCGACCACTTGCGCGACGATGCTGCCGCCGCGCACGGCCACTTCCGACGCGCTTTTCGCCAGCTGGTTCGCCTGGCGCGCATTGTCCGCGTTCTGTTTCACGGTCGAGGTCAGTTCCTCCATGGCCGACGCCGTTTCTTCCAGCGAACTGGCTTGCTCTTCCGTGCGGGACGACAGGTCGAGGTTGCCTGCGGCAATTTCGCTCGACGCTGTGGAAATCGCATCCGTACCGTTGCGCACTTGCGCCACCACGCCCAGCAAGCTGGTGTTCATGGCTTTCAGGGCGCCCAGCAGGCGGCCCGTTTCATCGCTGGAATCGACGACGATGTGCGACGACAAGTCGCCCGAGGCCACGGTTTCGGCCACACTGACGGCCGCATTGATGGGCTGGGTGATCGAGCGCGTGATGATCCAGGCAACAAAAGCGCCCAGCAGCACGGCCACGCTGCCCAAGGTAATCATGGAAGCGCGCGCACTGTTGCTCAGCGTTTCGGCGTCCGTTGCCGCCTGGGCCGCCTGCTCGCCTTCATACGCGACCAGGCTGTCGAGCGCGCCCAGCACGCGTTTCAGGCTCGGCGCCGCCTGCTGCGTCAAAAAGGCGATCGCTTCATCCGTCTGGCCCGCATTGCGCAGCTCGATGACCTTGTTGTTCAGCGGCGCGCCCGATTTCAGGGCCGCGTCCAGTTCAGCCATCAGCGCCGTTTCCTTGTCCGTCGAAATTTTCTTCTGCAGGGTTTCCTTGGCGGCGCCGTATTTCTTGCGTGCTTCGCCGATCTTTGCCAGTTCCGCCTGCACCAGCGCTTCCGTCGGCGCCACCACAATGCTGGTGATCGCCAGGGTAATGTTGCGCACGTTGTCGCTCATGGTATTGGCGGCCGCCATCTTGACGTTCTTGTCGGCCACGATGTCGTGTGTGCGTGCGCTCAGTTGCCCCATGGAGTACAGGCCGACGAGCAAGACGGCCACCAGCAGACCGAGAACGACAGCAAATCCGATCCCGAGCCGGGTGCCGATTTTGAATTGTGTAAGTGACATGATTGCTTTCGTATTGCGGAAGTGAGGGAAAACGTCGACAGGCCAAGGCTACGGGTTTATACGTAAGGGCAGCCAGCCTGTAATTGTTCCTCAAAATTCCGCACTGCAATACAAAAACTTGTATCAAGTCCGCGAAAAGTTTAAAAAATGGTAGCAAATTAAATAAGTTGTCGTGTGGAAACAACGAGCGCGACGCCGGATGCGGGCTTAGTTTTCCGGAAACACGTGGGTGGCGAGGAAGTCGATGAAGGCGCGCAGTTTCGGCGTCAGGTGGCGGCTGCTGGGCCACAGGATGCGAAAGGCGCCGTCGTGCCGGCGGTGCGCGTCCAGCACCGGCTGCAAGCGGCCTGCCGTCAGCGCCGCGCGCGCGGCAAAGTCGGGCAGGGCGGCGATGCCCAGGCCGCTTTCGGCAAAGTGCAGCAGGGTGTCGACATTGTTGCAGTTGAGCACAGTCGGCAAGCCGGCCGCGTGCAGGGCATGCCACTCGGGCAAGGGCCACGCCTCGACCTTGCCGCTGCTGGGAAACTTGTACAGCAAACAAGTGTGGCGGGCCAGGTCGGCCGGCAGCGCGGGCGTGCCGTTGCGCGCCAGATAGGCTGGCGCGGCCACCAGTTGCAGCTGGAACTGGCCCAGCTGGCGGCTCATCAAACGGCTGTCGGCGCTTTCTCCCGCGCGCACGACGGCGTCGTAGCCTTCCTCGATCACGTCGACCCGGCGGTCGCTGAAATCGAGGTCGAGTTCCACCTGCGGATAGGCACGCGCAAAGGCCGCCAGCACGGGATTGAGCAGGCTGCCCACCTGCGGCAGGCTGACGCGCAGCCGGCCTTGCGGCGCGCGCTTGCTGTTCGATAACTCCAGCTCGGCCGCCTCGATCTCGCCCAAGATGCGCCGGCAGCGTTCGAGAAACACAGTGCCTTCGCTGGTCAGCGCGATGCTGCGCGTGCTGCGGTGAAACAGGCGCACGCCGAGCCGCTCTTCCAGCCGCGCGATGCTCTTGCCAACGGCCGAGGCGGAAATACCCAGCACCCGGCCCGCCGCCACGAAACTGCGCAGCTCCGCTGCCTGCACGAAGGCCGTGAATCCCGCCAGGTTATCCATGGTTTTCCTTTTGATTGCGGATGCCAACGTCCGCACAGACTGAAACTATAGCCTGTTTTTCTTTGATCGCGCCTGGCTTACCTTGGCAGCCTGATCATTTGAAAGGCTACGCCATGATGTACAACTTCTCTCCTGCGGCCTTGTCCGCCCGTATCGATCCCTTGCTCGATGCCGTGCTGGAACAGCAGCGCCTGGCGGGCGCCGTGGTGCTGGTGCGCCAGCGTGGCCAGGACATCTATCGCCGCGCCGCCGGCCACCTGGACCGCGAGGCGGGCACGCCCATGGTGGAAGACGCCGTCTTCCGCCTGGCGTCCGTCAGCAAACCCATCGTCTCCACGGCCGCGCTGGTGCTGGTGGGACAGCACCGTCTGGGGCTGGACGACCTGGTGACGGATTGGTTGCCGTATTTCACGCCGCGCCAGCCGGACGGCGCCGTGGCGGCGATGACCGTGCGCCATTTGCTCACGCATACGGCCGGGCTCGACTACGGCTTTTTCCAGCCGCCGGGCGGCGCGTATGCGCAGGCGGGCGTGTCCGACGGCATGGATGCATCCCGTATTTCCCTCGAGGACAACCTGCGCCGCCTCGCTACCGTGCCGCTCGCGTCTGCACCGGGTGCGCGCTGGGCGTATTCGATCGCCACCGACGTGCTGGGCGCCGTGATCGAACAGGCGGCCGGCATGCCGCTGGCACAGGCCGTGGAACGCCTGGTGACGGGGCCGCTGGCCATGCACGACACGGGTTTTATGGCCACGGACGGGGCGCGCCTGGCCGTCGCGTATGCGGACCGCGCAGCGGAAGAAGCCCGGCCGCGCCGTTTGCTGGACGAGGGGGAAGACCATCTGCCGTTTCTCGAAGGCATGGCCGGATTTACCTTGTCGCCGGCAAGGGCGCTCGACGCGCACGCGTATCCGTCCGGCGGCGCCGGCATGGTCGGCTCCGCCCCCGATTTCATGCGCCTGCTGGAAACCCTGCGGCTGGGCGGCGCGCCGCTGCTGCCGCCAGCGCTGGCGCGCCAGATGGGAGCAAACCAGACGGGCGGTTTCGACTTGCCGTTCTGGCCGGGACGCGGCTTCGGCCTGGGGTTCACGGTCTTGACGGACCCGCTTGCCGCCGCCACGCCGGAAGCGGCGGGCACGTGGCGCATGGGCGGCACGTATGGCCACTCGTGGTTTGTCGACCCGGCGCAGGAACTGTCCGTGGTGGCGTTTACGAATACGGCATTGGAGGGCATGGCGGGACCGTTCGTCACGGAACTGTGCCAGGCAGTGTATGGCGCCAAGGAAATGCCATGACGCGCCCGCACCCCATCGTCTTCCTCGCGCTGGGTCTGTTCGGCGTGTATTGCATCGAGTTTGGCGTGGTCGGCATCTTGCCGATGATCATGCAGCGTTACGGGGTGACGGCGGCGCAGGCCGGTTCGCTGGTGAGCCTGTTCGCGCTGGTGATCGCCGTGGGCGGCCCCTTCCTCGTGCTGCTGGCCACGCGGTGGCGCCGCAAGAGCGTGCTGATCGTCTCGCTGCTCGTGTTTGCCCTGGCCAGCGTGGCCTCGGCGTATGCACCGCGCTTCGGGCTGCTGCTGGCGCTGCGCATCGTGCCGGCCCTGTTCCACCCTGTATATTTCTCGCTGGCCATGGTGGCCGCCGCCGCCCTGTATCCGCCGCGCGATGCGGCGCGGGCCGGCGCGCATGCGTTCACGGGCACCAGCATGGGCATGGTGCTGGGCATCCCGCTGACCACCTGGATCGCTGCGCAAGTTGGCTATGAGGCATCGTTCCTCGCGTGCGCCCTCGTCAATGCGCTGGCCGCGCTGGGCTTATACCTGTTCTTGCCCGAGTCGCCGCGCGAGGCGCCGATGGCGTATGGCCGCCAGCTGGCCGTGCTGCGCAAACCTGCGCTGTGGTTCACCATCGCCGCCGCCGTGCTGGTGTTTGCCGCCATGTTTGCCGTGTATGCGTATGCGGCCGCGTATCTGCAACAGGAAGCGGGCTTGTCGGCGCGCCAGACGGGGCTGGCGCTGGTGGTGTTTGGTATCGGTGGCGTGGCGGGCAATCTGTTCGCGGGGCGCCAGCTGGGCACGCATGTGCTGCGCACGGTCTTGCTGCAGCCTGTGCTGCTGGGGCTGGCGTACTGGCTGTTGTACCGGCATGCGGGCACGGGTATCGGCTGGGCGGCGCTGGCCGTGTTGCTGCTGTTCTGGGGCGCCGCGCATACGAGCGGGCTGATCGTCACGCAAGTATGGCTCAGCAGCGAAGCGCGCGAGGCGCCCGCGTTCGCCATCGGCGTGTATATCGCCGCCATCAACCTGGGCGTGACGGTGGGCGCACTGGCGGGCGGCATGGCCATCGAGTCCTATGGCATGCCGGGGGCGCTGGCCTGCGGCGCGTTGCTGGGCGGGCTGGCGCTGGCGGCGATTGCCGTGAAAGCGTGGCTGTACCGCCCGCCGTCAGTCGGCAAGATGGTTGGGGATGCGAAACAGTAAATCCGTGTCGCCGATGTCCACGCCCGCTTGCGACAGCAAGGTGCTGGCCTGACCCCGGTGATGCGTCTGGTGGTTAAAGAAATGCATGAGCAGGCTGAAAAACTCGCGCCGGTTCGGCCCCTTGCTGTTGCGGTAATCGAGCAAATGGTCGAGGTCTTCTTCGCGGATGGACGCGGCCCAGTCGATGATGACCTGGTCCAGCCATTGCCGGTGCGCGTGCATGGCGGCAAAATCGTCGGCCACGAACAGCGGCTGCGTGAGCGACGCGGGCGGCGTGATGGCGCGGATGGGATCGAGCAGGGGGAAACCGGCCGGATGTTTCGCGTAGCGCTGCAGCCACAAGGTATCGCCCACCATCACGTGGTTCAGAGTGGCCAGCAGGGAGCCGAAAAAGGCGCCCCGCTCGCGCTCCAGCTCGCCGGGCGGCAGGCTGGCCGCCGCTGCGTAGACCTTGGCATTCATCCACTGGTTGTAATCGGCCATCAGGCAAATGTGGGCGCAACGGCTCATGCTGGACTCCTTCAGTGGATGAATGACAATATTAAACGGACTTCAAAAACGCGCGTATGCCGGCGAGCAACATTTCAATGGCCATCGCCGTCAGGATCAAGCCCATCAGGCGCTCGAACGCCGTCATGACCCTTGGACCGAGCGCCCGCTGCAAGCGTTCGGCGCACAGGAAGACGGCCAGCCAGACGACGGCCACGGCCGTCAAGCCCGCCACGTGGGCGATCACTTCATTGACTTCATGCGAGGAAAACAGCAGCACGGTGGCCAGGGCCGACGGGCCGGCCAGCGCGGGGATGGCCAGCGGCACGATGAACGGCTCGCCGCCCATCTCGTGGTCGCTATTGCCCGCGTTTGGCTGCGGAAACACCATGCGCATGGCGATCAGGAACAAAATCACGCCGCCGCCGATGCGCAGCGCCACTTCCGACAATTGCAAGGCGTTCAGGAAATGGCGGCCGAAGAACATAAACAGCAGCAAGATGCCGAAGGCGATCAGGCATTCACGCACCACGACTTTCCAGCGCCGCTCGATCGGTACCCGTTTCAGGGCGTTGACGAACAGGGAAACGTTGCCGAATGGATCGGTGACGAGCAAAAGCAGGATAAAAGTCTGGAAGAAATTCTGTGTCATGGTGGTGTGATTGAGGTCAACACCGCTGCCAGGATGGGCGCGGTGCGATAAGGCTTGCGATGATAGCAAGAGCGGCGCTTATCGCCCATGATTATTGATGCATAGCAGCATTTTTTTTATGCGGCGATGACTTTTGCCTGGTAAAACGCGGTGGGCGTGGTGCCGAAATGCTTTTTGAACATGGCGGCAAACGCGCTTTGGCTCGTGTAGCCATTGTCCATGGCCACGTCGATGACCTTGCCGCCGCGCGCCAATTGCTCCAGCGCCCGCAGCAGCCGCGCCTGCTGGCGCCACTGGCCGAAGCGCATGCCCGTCTGCTTCTGGAACAAACGGTGCAGGCTGCGCTCGGTGATCGCCAGTTCCTGCGCCCAGTGCGCCACCGTCAGCTGTTCGCCCGGCTGTTCCATCAGCCGCGCGCAGATGCCGCGCAGGCGCGCGTCCGCAGGCAAGGGCAGATACAGGGGCAGCACAGGCAGGCTGCCCAGTTCGTGCAACAGCAATTGCAGCAGATGCCAGTCGCGGCTGCCTTCCGTAAAATCGGGCGCGATGTCGACGGCCGCCACGATCAGTTGCCGCAGCAGGGGGCTGATGTCGAGCACGCAACTGTGGCCAGGCAGCAATGGAGAATTGGCGCAGTTGACGAACACCGTGCGCATTTTCACGGCGCCGCTCATGCGCACCTGGTGCGCGATGCCGGGTTGCAGCCACACGCCGCGCGTGGGCGGCACCACCCAGCGCCCGCCCTGCGCCTCGATGGTCATCACGCCCTCGATGGCGTACAGCAATTGCGCATGCGTGTGGCGGTGTACGGAAATCACGTGGCCATGCGCATAGTCGACGGCCAGCGCCATGGCGCGCGCCGTGACGGGCAGCAATTCCTGAAAGGCGGGGGAGGTGCAATCCATAAAAAGAGCGTCAGTTTTGCGATAGGTATGGACATCTTAGCGCGAGAAGGCGCGGCGCGCCTGAGGCATGATGGTTCCCCGCAACTATTCCTGGAGCTACGCATGCCTGTGCGCGCCTATCTGTATCCTTTTCTGGCCATGCTGCTGTGGGCCGGCAACGTCGTCGTCTCGAAGCTGGCCGCGTCCAGCATCGCCCCCACGGCCATCACGTTTTATCGGCTGGTGCTGGTCTTGCTGGTGATGACGCCGTTTATCGCCCGTCCCCTGTGGCGCAACCGCGCCGCTATCCGCCGCCAGTGGTGGCAGCTTGCCCTGTGCGGCCTGATGTCGATGGCGCTGTTCCAGAGCCTGTCCTACCGGGCCGCCGAATCGACGACGGCGACGAATATGGCCATCGTCACGGCGCTGGCGCCCCTGATGACGGCCCTGCTCAGCGTGCTGCTGCTGGGCGAGCGGTTGACGGTCGGCATGGCGGCCGGCGGCGTGCTGTCGTTCGGCGGCTTGCTGTACCTGGTGGGGCGCGGCGACGTGCTGGCCTTGCTGCAGCAGGGCGTGCATGCGGGCGATGCGCTGATGCTGCTGGCCTGCCTGAGCTTTGCCCTGTACGGCGTGCTGCTGCGCCGCTGGCGTCTGTCCATTCCCGCCTGGCAAGCTATTTATTGCCAGGCGCTGGCGGCCCTGGTGTGCATGCTGCCGTTTTTCCTGCTGCTGCCGCCCGGCAGCGCCAAGCTGGACGCCACCACCTTGCCCCTGATCGGCTATGCGGGCATCGGCTCGTCCATCGTGCTGTCCTACCTGTGGATCGAAGGCGTGAAACTGCTGGGGCCGAACCGCTGCAGTATCTACGTCAACCTGCTGCCCCTGCTGACGGCCTTGCTGGCCATCGTCTGGCTGCAGGAAAGCATGCATCTCTATCACCTGGTCGGCGGCGGCATCTCGCTGCTGGGAGTGCTGCTGGCGCAGACAGTGCAGCGGCCGCTGTTTGGCCGGCGTGCTGGGGTGTCCGGCCTTGCCTGAACGGCCATGCATAATGGCGGCTTTCGGCAGTGGAGTTGACATGCGGTACACATTTTGGGTGAGCACGATGGCCATGGCGCTGGCCTGGGGTACCCTGGCGCCGGCCCAGGCCGCGCCGCGTTTTTATGAGGGTGCGCCCATGGCCTACGCCAGCGCCGTCGAGCGCCGCGACGGCGGCGTGGTGCTGGCCTTCCTGCGGGAAAATGGCGAGGTCAACGGCTACTATTGCCAGTGCAACGGCATCAGTGAAAAACGCATGAACCTGGACAAGTACGGCCAGGCCAGCATCGAGGCCGTGTTCCAGCTGGATCTCGACAGCGAGGGTGAAACCACGTTCGTGCTCAGCCGCAGTGCTAACAGTGGCGCAGCCTACGGCTTGCATGCCTACCGCTACGAGCGCAGCGGCGGCAAGATGTTCAAGGTGCCGGCCTTGCAGCCTGCGCTGGACGCCATCGTGCGCGGCGCAACAACCATGGACGAGGCGCAGGTGCGCGCCGCGCTGGCGTCCCTGCAACTGATCGATTACAGCATCGCCTACGCGCCCACGAGCGTGGCCGGGTTCGACGCCATCGAGCATGCGCATGGCAAGCTGGCCGGCTATTTCAATATCGATGGCGAATTACTGCCCGGCAAGCCAGCCGACGCTCCCGCGTTTGCCTATAAAAAGACGTATCAGGAAAAGGATGGCCATTATCTGACCGTCACGTATCTGCTGGGAAAGGGCTGGGAAGGGGGCCGTGCGCCCAGCTACCACGTCAAGTGGATCACCTGGGAAACGCAGCCGCAACGCTTTGCCGGCAGCCAGGACGGGCCATTCATCGAGTACGACGTCAATTGCTGCGTGGGCAGCGTGTTTGCCCGCGGCCTGTATGCGCAGGGCAAGCGCACCGGCGTATGGCATTACGAAGAGCCCAATACCATTCGCTCGTCTGGCGCTTTTGTCGACGACAAGGCCGAGGGGCCGTGGACATATGCAAGCGGCGACGAGACCACCACGGGCATGATGCAGCGGGGCCAGCGCACGGGGCGCTGGGAAGTGCGCCCGGGCGTGGCCGAATGGCGCGCAGCGGACATGCACAGCTACACCGGTTACGACCATTTCGTAAAAGACCGCCTGGACGGCCCCAGCGAGCGCCGCGCCGGTGGCGTGGTGCAATGGCAGGGTACTTATGTGAATGGCAAGAAGCAGGGCCAGTGGGTGGAACCTGGCGGTGGCGGCAACTATGTCGATGACATCAAACAGGGGCCATGGAAGAAATCGACGCCGGACGGCGGCTGGCAAGTGTTGACCATGCTCAATGGCAAACCCGATGGCAAGCTGGAGCAGTATGCGGCCGATGGTCGGCTGGAACTGGTCGAACATTACCGCCTCGGTGTCCTCGATGGCACGATGGAAAGTTTTTATCCGGACGGCAAGCGGCGCTACCAAGGCACGTTTGCCGACGGCAAGCGCGATGGTGCGGAAACCCTGTTGTATCCCGATGGCGAACTGCCGCAATTTCACCGCAACTGGCACATGGGCGTGCTGCATGGCGTCAATATCGAGAATTTCCAGAACGGAAAGCCGAAGCAGATCGGCGCCTACAACATGGGCAGAAAAACGGGCCGGTTTCAATATTTTCGCGACGATGGCCAGCTCATCGAAGAAACCATGTATTAACTAGATGGCTAGCATAAATGGCATTCCCAAGCGACCGCGCACGTCAGCGGAATGCCAGTTCTGCGCAAAAAACATCATCCGCTTGTTACAAAGCGTGAAAATTCCAGACGGATGTTGCTACTGGTAATCTTTCCCTGTATCTTGCAGTCAGGAAATTAAAAGTACAGGAAACCTCGACCTCGTTGCCCTGTCTTGCACTCCTGACGATATGCGCGGGCCGCCTTCCCCCCTGCCGCCGCACACGCCGTATCGACCTGTCCTGAACAATTCACGTGATCCGCCCATCTGGCGTTTGCCGCTATCTCGTCCGGCAGGCGGTGGCACGGTCGCGCCCTTACCAAGGAAAACTGCATGCTGTCGAATATAACAATAAAAATGCGTCTGATCGCTACCATGAGTGTGCTGGGCGTGTTGATCGCCTTGCTGGGCGTGATGAGCATCATCAGCCTGAAATCGGCCAACAACAGCCTCAACGAGGTCTACAGCAATCAGCTGGCCTCGACGCAAGCGATCGGCGAATCGCAAATTGCCCTGGGCCGCGCGCGGTTCACGATGGACCGTGTGATGGTGCACCCGGACGCGCCCGATGCCAAGGATACCCTGGCCCGCGCGGAACAATTTCTGGAAGCGTCCAACAAGTCGTGGAAGGTGTACCTGGCCTTGCCGCAGAGCGCGGAAGAAAAGCGGCTGTCCGACGACATGGACAAGAAGCGCAGCGATTACATGAACAATGGCGTGCTGACCATGAGCAAGGCTTTGCGTGAAGGCAACATCGCGCAAGCGGACGGCTTGATGATGAAAGGGCTGACGCCGCTGTACCGCACCCTTGACCAGGCCGCCGAAACCTTGACGCAATACCAGGCCAGCTCGGCCGCCAAGATGTATGCGGAAAGCCAGTCCAGCTTCCGCACCCAGGTGACCATGGCCATCGGCGGCATGATAGTGGGCGCCTTGCTGACGATTATTTCCAGCTTCTTGCTGCTGCGCGCCATCTTTGGTCCGCTGGACCAGGCCCTGCGCCATTTCGGCGCCATTTCCGACGGCAACCTGGCCAACGACATCGTCATCACGCGCCACGACGAGATGGGCGCCTTGCTGACGGGCTTGCAGAAAATGCAGGAACGCCTGTCGACCACCGTGCGCGGCGTGCGCGACGGCAGCGGTGCCATCGCCACGGCCAGCAATGAAATCGCCTCGGGCAATCTGGACTTATCGAGCCGCACGGAACAGCAAGCGTCGAGCCTGGAAGAAACGGCCTCGTCGCTGGAAGAGCTGACCTCGACCGTCAAGCAGAACTCCGACAATGCGCGCCAGGCCAACCAGCTGGCCGTTTCCGCTTCGGACGTGGCGGTGAAAGGCGGCGCACTGGTGGCGCAAGTGGTCGACACCATGGGCACCATCAGCGAATCGTCGAAAAAGATCGCCGACATCATCGGCGTGATCGACGGCATTGCCTTCCAGACCAACATCCTAGCCCTGAACGCGGCCGTGGAAGCGGCCCGCGCCGGCGAGCAAGGCCGTGGCTTTGCCGTCGTCGCCACGGAAGTGCGCAACCTGGCGCACCGCTCGGCTTCCGCCGCCAAGGACATCAAGATGCTGATCGAAGCGTCGGTACAAAACGTGGGCGCCGGTAGCGCGCTGGTCAGCCAGACGGGCACGACGATGGACGAGATCGTGTCCAGCATCCGCCGCGTGACGGACATCATGGGCGAAATCAGCGCCGCCGGCCGCGAGCAGGAACTGGGCATCGGCCAGATCAATCAAGCTGTGGCGGAAATGGATACCGTGACGCAACAGAATGCGGCGCTGGTGGAAGAAGCGGCAGCCGCTTCGGAATCCATGCAGGAGCAGGCTGCGGCGCTGGCCGAGATGGTCAGCATTTTTAAACTCGACGCCAACCACAGCGGCCCGGCAGCGGCCAAGCCTGCCTTGCGCAAGCCTGTCGTGGCCGCCGCCAGCACGGCCTTGAAACGCCCGGCGTTGCGCCTGACGCCAAGCCGTACTGCCTCGGCAGCCGCTCCGGCCCAGCCACGTGCTGCCAAGCCCGCTGCAGACAGCAGCGGCGAATGGGAAGAGTTTTAATCTAGCGGGCTTACAGGGCCACCTTGCTGCCCTGTTCCTGCAATAGCGCCGCCTCGGCCAAGGCCTGGGCGCGCGCTTCCTCTGCCGCCTGTTCGGCTTTCTCCAGTGCATCGTGGCGCGCCTGCAAGGCTGCCCGCGCGCGCACGAAGACGATCTTGATGGCCGCCATCACGGGCACGGACAGGAAGATGCCGACCACGCCACCCAACTGGTCGCCGGCCAGCAAGCCGACGATCACCATCAGCGGGCTCACTTCCACGCCTTCGCTCATCAAATACGGGTTGACCACGTAATCCTGGAACAAACGGTAGGCGGCGATAAAGCCGATCAGCCAGAACACGTGCTCGAAGCCGCTGAAACCGGCCACGACCACGGCGATGACGGCCGCCGCCAGCGGACCGGCAAACGGGATGAATTCCAGCAAGGCGGCCGCGCCGGCCAGCAGCAGGCTGTACGGCACGCCCATCAGGGAAAAGGCGATGCTGTAAGACACAAACGTGGCGATCGACAACAGCAGCAGGGCGCGTACATAGCGCGACAGCAGGATGTCGAGGTCATCGATGATGGCGCCCCAGAGTTTCTTGTTCGGGCGGTTCAGCAGGGACAGCAAGCCGTCGCGCATGTCCGGGCCTTCCTTGATCAGCAAAAAGCTCAGCACGGGCACCAGCACCAGATAGATCAGGTTGCTGGCCGCATGCATGACGGTCAAGCCCAGTTCCTTCGCCAGCGGCATGGCTTGTCCCGTACCGCTGCTCAGCTGCGTCTGCATGAAGGACAGCAGGCGCGCGCGCAAGGGCTCCATGAATTCGGGCAATGGGATGCGTTCGGCAAAATTATTCCCCTTGAGCAAGGTCGGCAGCTGATCGCTGAGCTTGATCGCTTCTTCCTCGATGCGCGACCCGAAGATGGACCCCAGCACCGCCACCAGCAAGATCACCACGAGGAAGACGATGCCGATGGCGGCCGTGCGCGGCAGGCGCTTCGGGCCATGGCGCTCCAGCAGTCCGATCAGCGGATACACGAGGTAGCTGAAGAAGATGGCAAAGACCACCACGATCAGGGTCGACGAGACCTTGTAGGTGAGAAAGAGCAGGAAGGCGATGAGGAACGCCGTCCACACCATCTTGGCAACACGCAAGTTAAAACCGAACATATGAATTCCTTAGGGCAGGATGCGACGCAAGCGTGGCTGGCTTGAAGGGCAGGGTGGGCAAGGCAGGGATGAGGCCGCGCCGCACGGCCGGAAATCATACCGCAAAATGCCAAAATGCCATGCTCTTGTGCGTAATGGCAATGCTTTCCCTGTTCGCCTTCCTTAATTTTTCCGCCAGATGGCCACGGTGATGAGCACGCTGTCTTTCTTGCCCGGTTCGCGCAAGGTCACCGTGTAGCGGCCGCTCGTATCGCTGCCCGTGAACACGACCTTGTCGTCATGGCCCTGCACTTGCGCGCCTTTGGCCAGCTTGGCATAGGTGTTGAGCACCCAGTGGAAATCGGCATAGCTGCGCAGGGTGATGCTGGCATCGGGCAGGGGCTCGTCACCGGCCTCGGCCGCTTCCGCAGGCGTGCGCATGGGCAAACCGCCCAGGCCCGCCGGTGCAATGAGCTTGCCGCCGCTGGCGCTGCTATTCAATTCCGCGTCCGGCAGCAACAGGTGCAGCAAGCTGGGGGGAAAGCCGGGCGGCACGTCGCGCGGCTCCCAGCCGGGCTGGCCGGGAAGAGTGGTGATGTATTCCACCGCAGCAATACTTTGCCGCTGTTCCGGCGCAGCCTGCGCCAGCATGGGCGGCAGTTGCCGCGCCCACACGAGCAGCGGCGCGGCCATCTCGTCCTCCGCGCCCGGCGGTACAAACACCGTCAGCACGGCGTGGGTGGACGGCAGGCAGGCGGGCACGGCATCGCCGATGGCGGCCTGGCAATGACCGTTGACGAGGCCCAGGGCCAACAGCTTGCGTTGCGGATCGAACAGCATGGCGGCACGCTGCGCGCCGTGTGTGTCGGGGTTGATGGACGCCAGCACGGAACGCCCGTCGGGCAGCATGGTGCGCTGGATGTCTGGCAGCGAACGCATGCTGTCGAGTACCTGGAGCGCGATCAGGGTATCGCCCTGCGTGTAGTTGCCGCGCGCATAACCGAGCAGCTTGAAGACGCCGGCGCGAATTTGTGGATGCTCGTTCAGGCTGAGCGGCGGCGATGGCACGGAGACAGGCACGGTGGCGGCCACGAAGGCGGCGTCTTCGGCGGAAACGGCTTGAGCCATGCTGACAAGCGGCAGGCACAGGGCGGCGCACAGTGACAGCATGCGCAGAGTGAATTTTCCTGGGGTGTTCAATGGCTATCCTTGTCGAGACGCCAGGCCGGTCGGCTTGCCGACATGCGCGCGCCGCGATCTTAGCATTTCAGGAATGAAAAGCTTTCTGCTAAGCTAGTCTATTGAATCACTGCCCCGCTTGCCATGGCCAAGATCACCATTTCCTGCAGTACGCCCGTTGACGATGAGGTCGTGACCGAGTTCTTGCACAAGTACGTGCTCCAATCGCGTGTCGGGGCGGCCAGGAAATTACGCATGGGAGAGAAGGGCTGCTTCTATACGTGTTCTTTATACTTGGAAGACCATGCCAGGGTCAGCCAACTGCTCCGCCGCATGCTGGCCTTCTTTGAGAGCAAGAACATTCCCTTGACCATCCTCAAGATCGGCGCGCAGGACAGCTGGTGCGAGGTGGATCCCGAGCAGCGCGATCCATGGAAGATTGCGCCGCAAGCCTTGCTGGCGCTGCTCGACGCGACGCCGGACGGCGGTATTCAGGCGGCGTTGAACACGTAGCGGTTCTTGCCGTTTTTCTTGGCCTGGTACAAGGATTCATCGGCGCGCCGGTAGCTGTGCGACAAGTCCGCTTCCTTGATCAGTTCCGCCATGCCGATGCTGACGGACACCTTGCGTTCCGGCACGAAAGCCGCCTCGACCGCATCGACCAGCTGCGCGGCAAAGGCGCAGGCCGCGTTCTTTTCACCCACGTAGATGACGGCAAATTCCTCGCCGCCCAGGCGGCCGCACAGGTGCTCGCCCGACAGCCCCGCGATCACCTCGGCGATCCTTTTCAGCACTTCGTCGCCCACGTCATGGCCATGCACGTCATTGATCTGCTTGAAGTCGTCGATGTCGATCATCAGGAAATACGCGGGCGTGCGCGCCGTGCGCTGCAAGGCGCGCGCGCTTTGCGTGAACATGCGCCGGTTATTGAGTCCGGTCAAGCCATCCTTGTAGGCCATCGTCGCCAGCTCGCGCTGGGCGCGGTAGTTATGGATGCGCAAGACGAGAAAATAGATGTTCAGCGCCAGACCGATGATCACGCTGATGGTGACGGCCAGCACGGGCCAATGCTGGTCGGCCTGGCCCGCATGCACGGGAAACTGCCCCAGCCCCAGAATGGCCCACACGCACAGCGACACGCCCAGGTAATACGCGATACCGCTGAAGATGGGCGCCGTCGTCAGGGTGATCATCACGCCCAGCGGCAATACCCAGAAAGCGGGGTCTTCCGTGCCCAGCATCAGCACGCGAAAGCCGAAAGCGATGAACAGCACGCTGATGGTGCCGCTGGTGATGATGGCCTGCAAGGACTTCGCATACACAGTCAGCAGCAGCCCGGCCAGCATGCCCGTCACGCCCAGCGCCGCCTGCGCATGATCGAGCGACGCGCGCGACAAGGTCAGGCTGAAGGTGACCAGCCAGCAAGCCAGGCCAAACGTCAGGATGGCTATCGAAATGAAATGCAGTTCCTTGAAAAAGCGCTGCTGCTGCTCCCGTTCTCCTGAAAAGAACAGGTAATAAAAGGCAGGCGACAGGCTGCGCGAAGTGAACATTGCATTTGTCCAGAGACAACACGCCTTGCGGCAGGGGCGCCTCCCGGCAACGGCAGGCGGCATGACGCGCGTACAAAATTAGTTGCGCTCAGGAACTAGTGTACTGGTTTCTTGGGGGCAGTGGTGATCCGGGCGAGGAAAACGGCGGCCAGTGTCTTCGTGTCGCCACAGTATGAAGGAAGTGCGCTTATTGCTCGATCAACATAGCTACACCGACGCCATGCCGCAAACCGTCTGGTGTAGCAAGACCAATCAGGATATCGCCGCCAGCATCGTCGGCGTCTTAACGCGATGATGGACGGCAAGTTGGAACAAGTGTTGCAAACCTTTGGGGAAGTGCTGTTGCCGAAGGCGGCTTGATAGCGTCAACATAAAATAAGGATTTCATTATTTCATTTTTCTCCGTAAGTTAAAATAAAACCTCCATTCATTTTAACTTCAGCGAATCTATGCAACGTGGACTCACAGGGACTTACACGTCGACCATTGCCGGCGGTGTCGCGTGCCAGGCCTTTGTGCCCTTGCCACTGCCACCAGTGCCGGCGCTGGACTTGAACGGCAAGCTGCAAAGCCGCCTGGACGAAGCCTTGATCGCGCTGGGGCGACTCGATGCCATCAGCACGCTCTTGCCTGATGCACGGCTGTTCCTGTACAGCTATGTGCGCAAGGAAGCCGTCATGTCTTCCCAAATTGAGGGCACGCAATCGTCGCTCAGCGACCTAATGCTGTATGAGATAGACGGGCAGCCTGGCGTACCGCTCGATGATGTGCAAGAGGTCTCGTGCTATGTCAAGGCGATGTCGCTGGGGGTGGAACGGATACGGCAAGGGCAGCCCATCAGTTTTCGATTGCTGACGGAAGTGCATAAAGTGCTGATGACGTCGGGCAGGGGCGTGCAGCGCAGCCCTGGCGAATTTCGCCGCAATCAGGTGTGGATCGGTGGCCATCGCGCCGACGAGGCAACGTTCGTGCCACCGCCTGCCAACCAGCTCGCTGAATGCTGGGCGGCACTGGAAAACTTCATCAACGACGTGCCGCAGCCGACTGCCGCCATCATCAAGGCGGCACTATCGCATGTGCAATTTGAAACCATCCATCCCTTCCTGGATGGAAATGGCCGCCTCGGCCGCATGCTGATACTGGTTGACGCCCGTATTTTGCAGGAGCCGCTGCTGTATCTTTCCGTGTTTTTCAAACAGCATCGTGAAACCTACTACAGCTTGCTGCAACAAGTACGCATCAGCGGCAACTGGGAAGCATGGCTGCTGTTCTTTGCCGATGCCATCGCCGCCACCGCCAATCAGGCCGTCAGCACGGCCCAGGCGCTGACGCAGTTGCTGGCGCAAGACAAGGCACGGTTGGCGGAACTGGGGCGCTTGGCGGGGTCGGCCAGGCAAATTCTTGATGCGCTGTTTGCGCACCCCATCTTGAATATTGCCGCCCTGAGCAAGACCACCGGCTTGACCGCCGCGACGGTGGGCAAGGCACTCGATGCCATGGCAGGTACGCTGGGTATGGTGCAGGAAGTGACCGGCCAAAAACGTAACCGCGTGTATGCCTACGGTGCTTACATCAACATTTTGAATCAGGAAACAAGCTAATGAATAACAAAGATACTATTCAGAAACTCTGAAACCCAGCGACGTGCTGCGCTATGATGCATTGTCGCTGAGATTGCGCAGAGGTTTGGATATCGGCATGGCTGAGATCGTGTCGTAATGGCGGACCAGACCTCGTCTCCCTGTGAATCCGTCTCTCTGACCGATCTAGCGTCGTGTTTCACGGGAGACGACGACCGCTCTGCCAGTGCTCAGGTGAGTCTGCACCATCTCGAAAATGGCCTTTGATTGGTCGCTTCTACTGCCAAGCCATCCGCCATGCACGTGATCCGAAAATTGAGAATTCGTTAAGTAGCGCGGAGCTCCCTTAAACGAAATGCGTGTCCCATTTTGTGGCCCCTTTGGCCCACCTGGTCCGAGCAAAAAGCGAACATACTCCCGGGAGCAATACATACCTTTTACAAGCTCTCCCGTGGCTGCCTGAATCCCACGATTTGGTACGAATTTGAAAAAAAATCCGTCATCATTTAGACGAAAATGTTTGTGTTGCGATGCAGTGCTTTGAACTTTCGTTGATATATAAAATTGGTCCATTCGATCCAATTCTGCATGGATATTACTATCCTGGCGATACACCATTTCCCCATTTTCATCTCGCATTAACTTGTATTGAACGAGAGTGAACATGTCAAAAATGGAGTTGTAGTAGATCAGGTCTACCCCCATCGTCGTTTCCAATGAATTGCGATTCGCGTAAACAACATCCAGTCGTCGATCACCCAGATTAAAGGTGGAACCGCCGAGTTGATGCAGCGCTGTGGCCCCTTGCCAGTTCATAAGATCGTGTTGAAGTGCGGACTCCTCCTGTATATACCGACTAGGCAGCCCGAGTAAGAATGACGATTCGTCAGCGGGCTTTAAGGTACCAGTTTCGCCGTCAGCGTTCAGGACGACATCCGTTTCAACAGGCGCCCACTGACTCAGCACTTCTTCACGCAGTCCGGTGCCGCCAGAAAATATATCTAGCGAGATACCAATAGCCTCTCGCTCCTGCAACGCGACCTCAGCAGATGGACCGCTGAGTCGCACCCCCGAAAGACGCTGAAGAGATAAAACTCTGTCGATTTCAGCCGCAATATGTGGACGAAGTTCTTTAAGCGCAATGATCAAGGAATGCCATGTGGCTGTCGGAAACGCGCCCCCCACACCACTAGATGCGCGAATAAAATGTGATTTTATTCCTGCACCCAACCGGGCGGTGATATCTGAGACTTGGATACCTTCCAGGCCAACAAACGAAGTGAACTCGACGCGCTGTTTTGCAGTGACAACCGTCTTGCCTCGTTTAGCTAGACAAATATAGTCAATGGTTGACTCCGAAAAACCGAGCAACGCGACGCAAACTTTGCCGACACTCCAGTCGCGAATGCTCAATGCATCTGAAAACGTAGTAGGAATACCAGAAGATCCTTTATCAAGTACTTGTTCGAGTCGAGCCTCGTCAAAGTAGACTAAAAATCCTTCTTTTTTAGATGTCATTATTTTTCGTCCTTTGATATTCAGTCACCGAAAATCACGACCTGAGTCTCCGGCCGCACGCAACAAGAAGCTACCTGGAAACGAAAAAGCCCACGAATCAAAATTCGAGGGCTTTTTTATCAATTATGGTGCGGGCCACACGCGTTATCGAGACGCCCCGTTGAATAAAAATCTCAATGGTTGCGTCTCAAAATCTCAGATTATGGGTTCTGCTACAAGTCGCAGTTACACGTCGATATTGCCCGCTCGCAATGCATTATTTTCGATGAAGGCGCGGCGTGGTTCCACGTCGTCGCCCATCAGGGTCGTGAAGATCTGATCCGCCGCAATGGCGTCTTCGATTTGCACTTTCAACAGGCGGCGCACGGTCGGGTCCATCGTCGTTTCCCACAGCTGGTCCGGGTTCATTTCGCCCAGACCTTTGTAGCGCTGTTTCGAGACCGTGCGTTCGGCTTCGTCGCGCAGCCATTGCATGGCTTGGTGGAAGTCGACCACGGCGATTTCCTTCATGCGCTCGCCTTCGCCGCGGCGGACAAACGCGCCTTCGCCGATCAGGCCTTCGAAGGTGGCGGCGCCGCTGCTCAGCACGGCGTAGTCCGGGCCTTGCACGAAGTCGGCGTCGATGGCGCTGACTTTGATGTTGCCGTGGTGCATGCGCTCGATGCGCAGCATGTGTTTTTCCGACAAGTCGTCGGAACGCACATGCACTTTCACGGCGCTGTCGTTGATGGCCGTCTGCAGGGCCAGGGCGGAAGCTTCCGCCAGGTCCAGGGTCGACAGGTCCAGTTGCACGCCCGTCATGATGGCCGTCAGGGCGGCGCGGTCGATGACGCGCGTCAGACGCGTCATGATGGTGTTCGACAGGTTGAACTTGCGCACCAGTTCCGTCAGGGTGTCGCCGGAAATGCCTTCCGCGCCTGTGCGCGGCACCAGCACGGCCGTGTTCAGCGCCACCGTCATCATGTAGCTCGCTTCCTCGGCGTCATCTTTCAGATAGCGCTCGTCGCGGCCTGCTTTCACCTTGTACAGCGGCGGTTGCGCGATGTAGATGTGGCCGCGCTCGACCAGTTGCGGCATCTGGCGGTAGAACAGGGTCAGCAGCAGGGTACGAATGTGGGCGCCGTCGACGTCCGCATCGGTCATGATGATGATGCGGTGGTAGCGCAGCTTCTCGACGTTGAATTCGTCCGGTCCGATCGAGGTGCCGAGGGTGGCGATCAGGGTGGTGATCTGCTCCGACGACAGCATTTTTTCGAAACGGGCTTTTTCCACGTTCAAGACTTTACCGCGCAGCGGCAGGATCGCCTGGAACTTTCGGTCGCGTCCCTGTTTTGCCGAGCCGCCTGCCGAGTCACCCTCGACGATGTACAGTTCGCACAGGGCGGGGTCTTTTTCCTGGCAGTCGGCCAGCTTGGCCGACAGGCCCAGGCCATCCATGATGCCTTTGCGGCGCGTCAGGTCGCGGGCCTTGCGGGCCGCTTCACGGGCACGTGCCGCTTCGACGATCTTGCCGCAAATGATCTTGGCGTCATTCGGTTTTTCTTGCAGGTAATCGGCCAGGGTCTTGGCGACGATCTCTTCGACAGGACCGCGCACTTCGCTCGATACCAGCTTGTCTTTCGTCTGCGACGAGAATTTCGGTTCCGGCACTTTTACCGACAGGACGCAGGTCAGGCCTTCGCGCATGTCGTCGCCGCTGATTTCCACTTTCGCCTTCTTGGCGAACTCGTGTTCATCGATGTATTTGTTGATCACGCGCGTCATGGCCGCGCGCAGGCCCGTCAGGTGGGTGCCGCCGTCGCGTTGCGGGATGTTATTCGTGAAGCACAACACCTGTTCATTGTAGGCATCGTTCCACTGCATCGACACGTCGACCGAGATGTTCGTATTCTGGTCCGACAGGCGCTCGCCCGTAGCCTGGAAAATCGTCGGGTGCAAGACCGATTTGGCCTTGTTGATGTATTCGACGAAGCCGCGCGTGCCGCCTTCGAAAGCGAAGATTTCTTCCTTGCCCGTGCGCTGGTCGGACAACTTGATGTTGACGCCATTGTTCAGGAAGGACAGTTCGCGGATGCGCTTGGCCAGGATTTCGTAGTGGAATTCCACGTGCGTGAAAATCTCTTCGTCGGCCCAGAAGTGCACGTCGGTGCCGCGTTTGTCGGTGTCGCCGATGACCTTGATCGGGGAGGTGGCGACGTCGCCGACCATGACGATCTGGCGGTCCTGCGGCACGCCGCGCACGAATTCCATGTAATGGACCTTGCCGTCGCGGCGGATGGTCAGTTTCAGCAATTTCGACAGGCCATTCACGCAGGACACGCCCACGCCGTGCAAACCGCCCGAGACTTTATACGAGTTCTGATCGAACTTGCCGCCCGCGTGCAATTCGGTCATGACGATTTCCGCCGCCGAACGCTTCGGATCGTGCTTGTCGTCCATTTTCAGGCCGGTCGGCACGCCGCGGCCATTGTCGGTGATCGAGATCGAATTGTCGCTGTGGATGGTGACGTGGATTTCCGTGCAGTGGCCGGCCAGCGATTCATCGATGGAGTTGTCCAGCACTTCGAATACCAGATGGTGCAAGCCGGTGCCGTCCGAGGTGTCGCCAATGTACATGCCCGGGCGTTTGCGTACGGCTTCCAGGCCTTCCAGGATCTGGATGGAGGAGGCGCCGTATTCTTCCGTTTTGGCCTGGATCGGGGTGTCTTGTGGATTCTCGGACATGGACTGCTTTCTCAAATAACGATTGCTGATTGATTCGGGGCTGCTGGCTGATGACCGTAGGTCGGGTTAGCCGGAACGGCGTAACCCGACAGACGGCGCTCAGCATGTCGGATGACGCTGCGCTCATCCGACCTACGTCACTGCTGTGGTCTTTAGATCCGCATCGGCATGACGACATATTTAAAGTCGGCATTGTCCGGGATGGAGATCAGGGCGGACGAATTCGAGTCGCCCAGCGCGATGTTGACGTATTCGCATTTCAGGTTGTTCAGCACGTCCAGCAGATACGTCACGTTGAAGCCGATATCGACGGAGTCGCCGCCGTAGTCGATTTCCAGCTCTTCGACGGCTTCTTCCTGGTCCGCATTGGTCGAGCTGATCTTCATGCTGCCCGGGGTGATGATGCAGCGCACGCCCTTGAACTTGTCGCTGGTCATGATGGCGGCACGTTGCAGCGAGCGCAGCAGTTCATCGCGGCCGATGGTGAAGTCGTTTTTGTAGCCTTTGGGAATCACGCGCGTGTAGTCGGGGAACTTGCCTTCCACCAGCTTCGAGATCAGCTCGATGTCGGCAAAGGTCAGTTTCACCTGGTTGGCGGCGATGTCCAGTTGCACCGGCTCATCGTTCTCTTCCAGCAGGCGCTGCAGTTCGATGATGGTCTTGCGCGGAATAATGACTTCCTGGCGCGCGAACGTCTGCTCGGTGGCGACCTGGCAAAACGCCAGGCGGTGGCCGTCGGTGGCCACGGCGATGACATTATTGCCATCCAGAACCAGCAGCAAGCCGTTCAGGTAATAGCGGATGTCTTGCTGCGCCATTGAGAAATGCACCATGTTGAACAGGTGCTTCAGCGTTTTTTGGGGCAGGGTGACGGACGCGTTGTAGCTCTCCGCCTGTTGCACGGTTGGAAACTCTTCCGCCGCCAGGGTTTGCAGCGCGAAGCGCGACTTGCCCGTTTGCACGGTCAGGCGCTTGTTGAGCAGGGTCATCGTGACGTCGCCCGATTCGGGCAGGGCGCGCAAAATGTCGAGCAGCTTGCGCGCGGCCACGGTGGTACCGGTGACGTCCGCGCCGGAACCGATTTCCGCGTGCGTGGTGATCTGCACTTCGGTGTCGGTCGACAGGAAGGAGACATTTTCACCGTCTTTGCGGATGAGGATATTGGCCAGAATCGGCATAGTGTGCCGACGCTCGACAATACCGCTCACGATCTGCAGTGGCCGGAGAAGGGTATCTCGGGTGGTTTTGACCAATTGCATATTTATCCTCAATGTATAGGTTGAACAGTACGACGTTTAACGTATTAATTTAACAATTCTTGCCATAGGGAGCCCCGACAGACCGGCTGCGGCGCCCTCCCAGATAATAAGGGTAAAGCACGTTTTGAGCCAGTCTTGCCCAGTCGTGCTTGCAACGCCTGACAAAACCGTAGCGAGCGGCAGTGAGTCGTGGCCGAGACGCGGAGCTGTGCTTTAGCACAGTGAGCATCGGAGGCTGCGAATCGCGACGCGCAGTAGGTTTGGTCAGGCGTTCTTAGCCTTTCAATGTTTGCTCCAGTACATGCAGTTCATGGTTGCATTCCGGATTCTTGGTGCGGTCCAGCGCGATCTTGCGCACGGCATGCAGCACCGTGGTGTGGTCGCGGCCGCCGAACAGCTCGCCGATTTCCGGCAGGCTCTTCTGTGTCAATTCCTTGGCCAGGTACATGGCGATCTGGCGCGGCCGGGCGATATTCGCGGGGCGGCGCTTCGAATACATGTCGGCCACCTTGATATTGAAGAAGTCGGCCACGGTTTTCTGGATGTTTTCCACGGAAATCTGGCGGTTCTGCACCGACAGCAAGTCCTTCAAGGCTTCCTTGACGATATCGATGGTGATGTCTTTGCCATGGAAACGCGAGTACGCCAGAATTTTGCGCAGCGCGCCTTCGAGTTCGCGCACGTTCGAGCGCAAGTGCTTGGCGACAAAGAAGGCCACGTCGTCGGAGAAGGTCACGCCTTCCTGCTTGGCTTTTTTCAACAGAATCGCCACGCGCATTTCCAGTTCCGGCGGTTCGATGGCCACCGTCAGGCCCGAGTCGAAGCGCGAAATCAGGCGGTCGTCCATGCCCGTGATTTCCTTCGGATACGTATCCGAGGTGATGATGATCTGTTTCTTTGCGGCAATCAGTGCCTCGAACGCATAGAAAAACTCTTCCTGCGTGCGGCTCTTGCCGCCAAAGAACTGGATATCATCGATCAGCAGCATGTCGAGCGAGTGATAGTAGTGCTTGAAATCGTCGAAACCCTTGCGCTGGTAAGCGGTCACTACGTCGCGAACGTACTGTTCTGCGTGGATGTAGCGTATCTTCGCGCCCGGATTGTCGGCCATCACCTGATTGCCGATGGCGTGGATCAAGTGGGTTTTACCCAAGCCGACGCCGCCGTAAAAGAACAGCGGGTTATACGACACGCCCGGATTGTTCGCCACCTGGATGGCGGCGGCGCGCGCCAGCTGGTTGGCCTTACCGGTCACGAAGCTGTCGAAGGTCAGGTCGGTGTTGATGCGGCTCTGCTCGCGGCGCGGCGCGGCGCCGATGCTCAGTTCCGGCACGCTCGGCTGCGGCTCCGCCGGGCGGGCGCTGGGCGCGCCGCCATTCGGATCGCTGGCCGGGGTGCTGGCGGTGACTGGCTTTTTCGGCAGGGCCAGGCGCGGGTCGAGCACGAACTGCACTTCCGTCGGCGCTTCGAAATACTGTATGGCCAGCGCCGTGATGCGGCTGGCGAACTGGGTCTTGACCCAATCGAGCTTGAAGCGATTGGGCGCAGCAATGCGCAGCTTGCCCTCTTCGTAATCGAGAGGGATAAGCGGTTTGATCCACGCACTGAATTGTTGCGGTGTCAGCTCCAGTTCCAACTGCGCGGAACAGGCCTGCCAGAAATTATCCAT